>NZ_FNVT01000044.1 GCF_900108335.1 Nonomuraea solani | reverse complement strand
GACGGCCTCCCGCCCACTGAGGGTCCAGGCAGGCCAGCCCGATCTCGTTGAAACGGTGGATCACATCGCGCACGGTGTCCTCATCGGCCTGCACCAGTCGGGCGATGACCGGCACGGTGTTGCCGCCGGCCGAGGCCAGCAGGATCATCGCCCGCCGGTAGCGCACCGTGCTGGTCGTGCCGCGCCGCACGATGCGCTGTAGTTTCTGCCCTTCCGGTTCTGTGAGCCTGCGGACCCTGACCGGTTGCGTCACCTGACCTCCCGAGCGCCGATCGAACGTGATCAGCACCCATCCAACCGGCAGAAGCGTCCTACGCGCCAACACCGTGATCGTTTCCGGTCACAGCACTAGAGGGTCAGGAAAGAATGGCAGTGATGGGCGAGGAACGCCGCCACGCCGGGCGCCGCCGCCAACGTGGCGGGACCGCCGAGGAGAGCTGTGACGGCCAGGCGTCCGGCGATACGCTCTCGGCGGCCGAGCGGCGCCTGCGGGTGCAGCATCCGGCGGACGCGGGTCAGCGCCGTCTCGCCGCCCGCGCCCAGCGCGAAGGCCGGCACCTTGCCCGTAGCCAGACCGACCAGGGCCGCCGCAAGGTGGATGCGCTGGTGGCGGCGGGCCGCGACGTCATCGGCCAGCAGTTCGATCAGGCGCGCGACTTCCACACGAGCCTGGTCGAAGAGGGGCAGGCGGGGAAAGGCGCGTGCCAGGGCCTCGGCGGTGGCGAGGACCAAGTGGTGACGTCCCCGCAGATGCGCCTGTTCGTGGGCGAGCACGGCGGCGACCTGCTCGGGGGCGAGCGAGCGCAGCGCACCGGTCGTGATGACCGTGTGCCCCTTCCGGCCGGGCAGGCAGTATGCCAGGCGCTCGTCGTAATCGACCACGAGTGCGTCGAGGTCGAGGTCGTGTCTGCCCAGGAGGGCAAGGGCCTCGGCGTGCCGGCGCCGCTCATGGCGGGCACGTAGCAGAACCGCCGCGCTCACGTAAGTCACTCGCGTCAGGATGAGGCCGCCGACCACGAGAGCCACACGGGTGCTGGTCGAGTTCAGGCTCGCCTCGTCGCCGAGCAGGGCCGCGCAGGCCTCGAACAGCCCGGCCAGGCCATGTCCCACCACGGAGGCGGGCACGGCGGCGGCGAATGCCGCCAAGAGCGCCGAGGCGATCACCGACGCGCCCGCCGCCTGCCACATGGCGATGGCCAGCCGTGGCGCTCGGTCAGCCCAGGCGGCTCGCCTCAGTAGCCTCGGCAGCGCCAGGGCTGTGAGGACGCCGTACAGGGCGAGGACGACCGCCATGGTCATGAGCGGCGTTCCCCTGGTGGGTAGACCTGCAGGGCCGCTTCCAGCGCACTGGCCTCCTCGGGACCGAGCCGCTCGAGGAAGTGCACCAGCGTGGCCGCCCTGTTACCGCTCTTGGCCAGGGACTCACGCATCACCTCGGCGGTGTAGGCCTCCTTCGACGACACAGCCTCGTAGATGTACGCTCGCCCGACGGGCTGCCGCTTGAGCAGGCCCTTGGTGTGCAGCTTGTCCATCACGGTCATGACCGTCGTGTAGGCGATCGCGCGGTCCTTCTGGAGATGCTCCAGGACGTCCCGCACCGAGGCCGGCTGCCTGATCGCCCACATGCGGTCCATGATCGTGGTCTCCAGTCCTCCCAGGCCACGCATCATTTGACAGTCTCCTCCGGCGCCGATCCACTTATCCTACCGGGGATCGTAGATGCGGACCAAGAACGCCTTTTTCAGGACAGTGAGTCCAGGCGGTCACCTGCCACGATCGCGCGCTTGACGCGGATGAGATCTTTGGGCGCGTTCACCGCGACCGCACCCACCAGGGTGCCGTCCTTGGCGAAGGCGACGGCAAAGTGTCCTTCTCCGGGGTCTCCGGCCACGACACGGGTCTCGTCGGCCAGGTGCGGCAGGCCGGCGGTCTGGATGCGAGCGCCGTGCACGTGGGTGGCGAAGGAGGGCAGGTCGGCGAACGGTTTGGCGTTCTCCGGACCGGCCAGCAGGTTGAGTGCCGCGACGGCGCCCTGGTCGTTGGCGTTCGACCAGTGCTCGACACGTACGAGGGCGCCGTCGTATCGGCTGTGCGGCCAGCGTACGACGTCGCCGGCGGCGACGACGTCCTCCCTGCCCACGGCGAACAGGCGCTCGTCGCAGACCACCCCGTCGCTGAGCGTCAGCCCGCTGCCCTCCAGCCAGTCGGTGTTCGGCACGACGCCCATGCCCGCGACGACCAGGCCGGCGGGCAGCGTCCGGCCGTCGCTCACGCGTACGCCCGTCACCCTGCCGTTCGCGTCGACGTCGAATCCGGTCGCACGGGCTTGGCTGACGAGTTCCACGCCATGGTCGCGGTGATGGCCGGCGAGCCAGCGGGCCGTCTCGGTGCCCAGGGCGTTCCGCATCGGGTGCGGGGACGCGTCCACGAGCGTGACGCCGAGTCCGAGAGAGCGGGCGGTCGAGGCGACCTCGCCTCCGATGAAGCCGCCGCCGATGACCACCACGTTGTCGTGTCCCGCGGCCAGTTCACCGCGCAGCGCCAGGGAGTCCTCGATGGTGCGTAGCGTGTGAACGCCTTCGGGGGTGTCGGGCAGGTGTCGTGGGCGGGCTCCGGTGGCGATGACCAGCCCGTCATAGTGGATCTCTGAGCCGTCGTCCAGGATGAGCCGCCGGTCCGCGGTGTCCAGGCGTACGGCCTGGCGGCCTTTCAGCCAGTGGTCGCCGAGTTCTTCGGCGCCAGGGAGGGTGACCTCGTCGTCGCCCTTCAGCATGCTCTTGGACAGGGGCGGACGGTTGTAGGGCAGGTACTTCTCCGCTCCGACGAGGGTGATCGTGCCGTCGAATTCGGCCCGTCGCAGGGCCTGGAATGCGCGCAGGCCAGCCAGTGACGCGCCGACGATGGCGATGGTGCCGAGCTTTCTCATGAGCCAGACCATACCCTCTAGGGGTATTGGAATCAGAGTGACTTACCTCTCATATACCTATAGGGGGTTACGGTTGCGATCGCGGCTTTGCTGGCATATGTTCCAGATGCCCTTATACCTCCAAGGGGTATCGATTGAGGGGAGTCATGATGAGTAGCGAGACCTACACCGTGAGCGGGATGACCTGCGGCCACTGCGTGGGCACGGTGAAGACCGAAGTGGGCAAGATCTCCGGTGTCACGGCCGTTGACGTCGACCTGGCCACCGGCAAGGTCACCGTGACGGCGAACGAGCCCGTCGAGGAGGCTCGTGTGCGTGATGCCGTGGAAGAGGCGGGCTACGAATTGACCTCCGCCTGACCGAAGCCGCGCAAGAGTTCCTGTCGCTCTCCTGGTGAACGCCTGGGAACCGGGTGCCGTACACCATCATGTGGCGGCACCCGGTCGGCTTGTCGCCGGTTCTACGAGCTGCGTTAGTACGCTGACAAGCGTGTGACGTGCCGATAGCCAAGGGAGGGCGGTGGAATTATTCGGCGATTCCGTGTAGCTCGCGCTGTCCTGCTCGTGGCCCTCGCCCTAGGCGTGTGCGGCATGCATACCTTGGGGCATCTGGATGGCCGACACGGTGGGTTCGCCGCCGGGAGCGAGCAGCAGCAGCGCGCCCGCCGCGCCCAGCGCCAGCGCCCAGCCCTCGGCGACCTTCAACGACGCGGACGTCATGTTCGCGCAGATGATGATCCCGCACCACGAGCAGGCGGTCGAGATGGCCGACCTCGCGGCGACGCGCGCGAGCGATCCCGAGGTCAAGGAGCTCGCCACGAAGATCAAGGCGGCTCAGGACCCCGAGATCCAGACCATGAAGGGCTGGCTGACCGGACACCGGCGCCACCGCCTTCGCGACGGCGGCCGCCGCGCTCCTGGCGGTCGTCGCCAACCGGTCCACCTCGCCCTCCCCCAAAGTCGACCACACGGCTGACAACTGAGATGGTCCTCAGTGCGGTACGACGCCCTCGGCCAGCACTCGCCGGTAGTTCGTCACCCGATCTTCGACCGTGTCCAGGCAGCAACTGGAGCACTTCACCTGCTCGGCGGAGGTGTAGTAGAGGCAGCAGGTGTTACGCAGGTAGAACAGGCCCTCACGGTCGTCCTCCCGGAGCCGGATGACGGTGCCCAGGCGGTCGAGGTCGCCGGTGGCGGCGGTCAGGAAGGCATGGTAGGCGTTCTCCAACTGGTCGACGTCGCCGCCGCGGCGGCTGGCGATGCAGAATGCCGCCGCGCAGCCATGAGCCACGCCGCCGTTGAGCTGCCGCAACCCCGCGCGGGTACGTATCCGCATCGCCCGTGCGAGCGGCAGCAGATGATCATCCAGCACCCACGAGACCAGCGTCTCCACCGGTGCCTCGGTCACAGTGGGTTCACGCAGGCCGACGGCCTCGAAGCCGTGGTGTGGAGAGAGCCGGATGGCGACGTTCCGCGGGCGCATGTCGATCACCTTGCCGTCTATGGCCCAGGCGAGCAGGGCGGAGGCGGTTACGGTGCCCGCGTACACCGCCATCACCGTCAGCGCGGTCGCGTGGTCGGAGACCTGGCCGCTCGCGTGCCGCTCGGCGTCGAGCACCCGGCCCAGCTCGTCGGACGAGGGATCCAGCAGCCGGTCACACCCGATCCAGTCCTGACCGGGCGCGAGCCCGCGCTCCAGCCGGAACCGGTCGCCGAAGGATTCCAGGCGTGCGAAGACGTCCGTCAACTCTGTTCGTCCTTTCATGCGGTACGAGCCGCGTCGATCAGTTGTGCCGTGTAGACGTGGGCGGGCGCGTCGGCCAGGTCCGCGGAGAGTCCCTGCTCGACGACCGTGCCGTCGCGCAGCACCACGATCCGGTCGCATGACTGCACCGCCTCGCCCAGGTCGTGGGTGACGAACAGCACGGCCAGCGCGCGATCGGTGGCCAGGGCGCGCAGCGTGGTGGCGATGCCGGCGCGGGTGGAGACGTCCAGCATCGAGGTGGCCTCGTCGGCGACCAGGAGGAGGGGGTCGGCCGCGAGCGCCCTGGCGATGGACACGCGCTGCCGCTGCCCGCCGGACAACTGGCCGGGGAAGCGCCGCAGGAACTCGTCCGTCGTCGGCAGCCCGGCGGCGCCCACCGCGGCACGCATCCGGTCGGCTCGCTGGTCTCGCGGTGTGCCGGTCGTGGTGAGGGGTTCGGTGACCAGGGCGGCGACGCGCATTCCTGGGTGAAGCGCATCGTAGGGATCCTGGTGCACGAACCCGATCTGTTGCTGGAGGCGGCGCAGCGCCCGGCCGCGCCGCGCGGTCAACTCCTCGCCCGCGATCTCGACCCGGCCGCCAGACGGGCGGAGCAGGCCCAAGATGACCCTGGCCAGGGTGCTCTTGCCGGAACCGCTCTCGCCCACGAGGCCGACGATCTCTCCTGCGTGGATGTCGAGATCCACGCCGCGCAATGCGTCCACGGTCCTGGAACGCGCCCGGTAGCGGTGCTGAACACCGGTGACACGGACGACTGGCGTTCCGGGGGAGTGGACGCTTCGTGGCACCACCGGGTAGGTCGGCTTGGCGCGGTGGTGGCAGGCCACCTGTGCGGTGCCGTGCGTGCGCAAGAGTGGTTCCTCCGCCGAGCACATGCTGGTGGCCAGGGGACAGCGTGGGGCGAACCGGCATCCGTCCGGCAGCAGTTCCAGGGCGGGCGCGGAGCCGGGGATGCTGCCCCATGGCACCTGCCGGTCCGCGACAGGGGTGGCGGTGAGCAGGCCGGCCGTGTAGGGGTGGGTGTGTTCGGCGGTGAGCGTTCGCGCCGGGCGTACTTCGGCGAGGCGGCCCGCGTACATGACCGCGACCCGGTCCGCGTACGGCATCAGCCCGGCGAGGTCGTGTGAGACGACCAGCATGGTGGTGCCGAGTCCGGCGAGCAGGCCGAGGACCTGACGCTGGGTGAGTACGTCCAGCCCGGTGGTGGGCTCGTCGGCGATCAGCAGTCGCGGCTCGCCCGCCAGCGCCAGGGCGATCGCGACCCGCTGACGCTGCCCACCGGACAACTCATGCGGGTAACACCGCAGCATGGCCGACTGGAGCCCGACGCGTTCGAGCAGCTCGCCGGGGTCCGCGCCACCGCCGTGCAGGGTGAGCATCTCGGTGATCTGGCCGCCGATCCGGTGCACCGGGCTGAGGCCGCTCATCGCGCCCTGCGGCACGATGGCGACCTGGCGGCCGCGCACGTTCTTCCAGTCGGTACGGCCGGCCAGCTCGTCCTCGCCGAGCCTGGCGGACCCGGTCACGGTCGCGGTGGCCGGGAGCAGGCCGAGCAGGGCGCGGGCGAGCGAGGTCTTGCCGCAGCCGCTCTCGCCCACGAGCGCCACGACCTCGCCTTCCGCGACGTCGAGGGTGATGCGGTCCACCGCCGTCAGCCCGCCGTAGGCGATCGTGAGGTCGCGCAGTGACAGTGTCATCGGGTGGCCTCCCTGAGCGCGGGGTTGAGGCGTTCCTCGACGGCGATGCCGATGAGGGCCAAGGCGAGCACGGTGAGCGTGATGGCCGCGCCGGGCGGGAGCGCCCACCAAAGCCACGCGTCCGACAGGAACACGCCGTTGGTCTGCACCCAGAACAGCGTGGTGCCCCAGCTTGGCGCCGTCGGGTCGCCCAGGCCGAGGAAGGACAGGGTCGCGTCGTAGATGACGGCACGCATGGCCGTACGGACGAAGACCGGGATGAGCAGCGGGCCGATCAGGTACGAGCCGTGTCGCAGGAGCAGCCACCAGCGCGGCGCGCCCATCGCGCGCGCCACCTCCAGATGGCCGCGCGACCAGGCGGTCAGGACGGCGGCCCGCAGCACCCGGGCCGGGACCGGCCACAGGATCAGGGCCAAAATCGTCACCCGGATCCCGAACGACTGCCCGAGGAAGGCCGCCGCCAGGATGTAGAGGATCAGCTCGGGCAGCACCAGCATGACGTCGGTGCCGCGCATCAGCATGGCCGACAGCCAGCGCGGCCCGATCCCGGCCGCCCCACCGACCAGCGCCGCGAGCACGGTGGTGGCCACGGCGACGATGAACGCCAGGCCGAGCGAGGTACCGGCACCGACGATGAGCTGGTCCAGCAGGTCCCTGCCGAGATCGTCGGCGCCGAGCGGAAGCCCATCGCCCGGAGAGGCGTAGGGCTCCGCCACCCGGGCGCGGCCCGCGTCGTCGGGCAGTGCCGTGCCGTACAGGGCGACGCCGACGACCACGGTGAGGATCCCGGCACCAATGAGCCCCTGGGTGCCTAGGAGGTCACGGCGGGGCGCGCGCAGGAACATCATCGGCCGCCTCCGGTTCTGGCGCGGGGATCGAGCAGCGGATAGGTGGCGTCGGCCAGCGCGTTCATCAGCACGACCATCAGCGTCAGCACCAGGAACGCGCCCTGCATCAGCGGATAGTCGCGGGCCGTGATCGCGTCGAAGGTCAGGCGGCCGAGCCCCGGATAGGCGAAGACGGTCTCGACCACGATCGAACCGGCGGCGAGGAAGCCGATCTCCATCATGAGGATCGTGTGCACCGGCAGCAGCGCCGGCCGTAGCGCGTGCCGCCGGACGAGCCGCCCATACGGGACGCCCCGGGCGTGCGCGTGCTGGATCGGCTCGCTGGTCAGCACGGTCAGCAGCGACGAGCGGGTGTAGAGGAACAGGTACCCCATTCCCGTCAGCGTCAGGGTGCTCACCGGCAGGGTCAGGTGTACCAGCACCCCGGTGACCGTCACGCCCTCGACACCGGATACGCCGAACGTCGGCAGCACCTGGAGTTGCACGCCGAACAGCACGATGAGCAGCATCCCGAGCCAGAACTGCGGGAACGAGTCGAGCACGATGGCCGTGCCGAGCAGTCCTGAGCCCTTGCCCTTGCGTCTGCGGAGCGCGCCCACCACACCGAACGTCACCCCGACCAGCGCGGTGGCCACGATGCTGGTGCCGACGAGCAGCAACGTCCACGGCAGTGCCTCGCCGAGCGCCTCGGTGACCGGGCGGCCGTCGGACAGGGATGTGCCGAGGTTCAGGGTGAACACGCCGCCGAGGTAGTCGAGGAATTGTTCGGGCAGTGGCTTGCCGAAGCCGTACTGGGTGGCGATCTGGGCTCGTTCGTCCGTGGTGAGCCTGGCCAGCGCCTCCGGGCTGCCGAACAACTTCAGGGGGCCGCCGGGCAGCGCGCGGGGGAGTGCGAAGTTCAGCGTGAGCGCCACCGCGAGGACGGCGGCGTACTCGGCCAGGCGGCCCGCCGCGTATCGCCAGGTCATTGGAGCTTGAAGTCGGCGAGCGAGAACTTGTTGAGCACGGCCGAGCCGTCCTGCCAGGTCCAGCCGCTGTAGACGTCCTTGCGGAAGGCGTAGGCGCCGTTGCGGTAGTAGAGCGTCAGGAACGGCAGCTGCTCCGCGATCTGGGCTTGGAGCTGCTTGGCCGCCGCCGTCTTGGCCTCCATGGTGGGGGCCGAGATGAGGGTCTTGACGGTGGCGTCGACATGGTCGTTCTTGAAGCCGACGATGTTCAGCGAGCCGTCGTCCGGGTCGGAGGCCACGAGCTGGGCGATGGTGCCGCTGCTCAGCATGACGGGGGCCGACCAGCCCCACATGGACATGTCGTAGTTGCGGCCCTTGCGCACGTCGTAGTCGGGCCACACCTTCGCGTCCAGCGAGTCGGAGTCGAGCGAGGCGATCTTCACGGCCACGCCGACCGTCTTGAGCATGTCCCGGATGAGCTCGGCGCTGCGCAGCCGGTCGGTGGACGTGCTCTGCACCAGCAGCTCGTACGACATCGGCTTGCCGTCGAGCACCCGGATCCCGTCGGCCCCGGGCTTGGCGCCGAGGGCGTCGAGTTCGCGCTTGGCCGCTTCGACGTCGTGGACGGGGGCCAACGGGCCGGGCTTGATGGGGGAGCCGGCATGGATGAAGCCGGGGTTGCCGGGTGTGCCCTGGCCGAGCAGCGCGGTCTTCACCAGGTCGGTCACGTCGATCGCCTTGGCCAGGGCGCGCCGGACCTCGGGCTTGTCGAACGGGGCGCGGGTCGTGTTGAAGGCCAGCAGCGTGGAGGCGAACTCGGTGCCCTTGACAACGCCGATGTTCGGTTGCCTTTCGAGCGCCTGGAGCTGCTGCGGGGGCACGGTGCGGGCGGACAGGTGGATCTCGCCCGTGCGCAGGGCGGCGAACTGGGTGGACTCCTCGGGGATGACCACGACCTTCACGGTGTCGACCTTCGGCTTGCCCAGGGCGTAGGAGGCGTTGGCGGTCAGCGTGTAGCCGCGCGCATTGTCGTACCGGGTGAGCTTGTACGGTCCTGAGCCGATCGCCTTGTCCGTCCCCGCCTCGCTGACCTTCTCCACCGACGACCACAAATGTTTGGGCAGGATCGCCATGTCGGCCAGGATGCGCCGGGGGAACTCGGGGTCGGGCACCTTGAGCGTGAGGGTCACGGTGTCGCCGCTCGCGGTGACGCTCTCCACCGGGCGGACGTCGATGGAGGAGTCGCCCTCCATGTTCTTCTTGTAGAACTCGACGCTGAACACCACGTCGCCGGCGGTCAGCGGTTTGCCGTCATGCCAGGTGACACCCGTCCTGAGAGGCAAGGTGAAGACCTTGTTGTCCGTGGTCTTGATCTGTTTGGCCAGCAACGGCGTGACCGAGTCGCCCTGGACGATCACCAGCGTGTCGAAGATCAGCTTCACCAGGTTGTTGCCCGGGTAGCCGGTCTGGTTGGTGAACGGGGTCAGCGTGCCCTCATCGGAGGAGATCGCGATCGTGACGCTCTTCGCGGCGGTCTTCCCAGCCTGCGGAGGTTCTGTACCTGTTCCACATGCGGTCAGAGCTAACCAGAGCGCGACCGCCGCCGCGAAGAACTTCCTCGATTGCCGGATCACGGAACCTCCCGGGGGTATAAGAGGTCGAGACCACTGCCACGCGGGCGAGCGGTGTTTCATGCGACTCTATAGAGGTTTTCCGTAGATACAAGAGCTCAATATGTAAACTCCGAAATTCCGCCTCCTCGTATGCAGGGAGCCGGTGAGCTGCTGATATGTGGTGGACGAGTCCTGGACCGGCGGTTCGGCGGAAGCGTCCCGGCGTGTCCGTAACCGTGACGAAGTCCGAACCACTAAGAGCAGTCGTAGATCAAGTGATCCGTTACGTCTGCGGGGTGACGCGGTCGATCAAAGCCGTCGCCGTTCTGCGCATGCGGTCGCGCAGGTCGGTGGCGTGCGGGCCGCGGGTGAGCAGGAGTTGGTGCGCGGCGCCCACCAAGGCAAGAGCGAGCGCCTCGGCGTCCGCGTCGGCCACGATGCGGCCGTGTTCTTGTTCCGCCCGTAGGTAGGCGGCGAAGGCGCGCTCGCCGGCGTCCATTTCCAGGGTGCCGTCGGCGAGCGCTTCGCCCAGATGGCTGATGATGCTCGGTCTGGCCATGGCGAGTCCGGCGAGTGCGAGCAGGTTGCCCGCGAACAGTACCTCGATGCCGTCCATGAGGTTATCGACCACATCGCCGGTGCCCGCCCGCCCCGGCAGGCGCGCCATCCCCGTTCCGGCGCGGCCGGCCCGGTCGAGGAGCAGCGCGGCCAGGAAGGTGTCCAGATCGGCGAAGTGGTTGTAGAGCAGGCCGGTCGCGCAGCCGGCCTCCTTGGTGATGGCGCGCCCGGTCAGGCCGGCGGGGCCCTTCTCCTGGAGCACGCGTTCGGCCGCGTTGAAGAGCTGTTGCCGTAGGTCCGGGATCGCAACGCCGCGCGGTGACATGAGCAGCAAATCTACCTGATTGCCAAGAATGAGCATGTGCTCATACAGTATGAGCAGATGCTCATTCTCGGCCGGAGGAGGCTTATGGAGACGCGGCAGTTCGTCTGGACCCCCCGGGCATGTGTGGGCCCTTGGGGTTCTGTGCCTGGCCCAGTGCTGGACACCATGGACGTCACCATCGTCAACGTCGTCGTCATCATCGCTCTCACCGTGCTCAGAAAGGAAAGATCATGACCAGAAGAGCCGTCATCGTGGGCGCCGGGATCGCCGGACTGGCCGCCGCGCTGAAACTGCATCAGCAGGGCTGGGAGCCGGTGGTGATCGAGCGGGCTCCGGCCCGCCGCAGCGGCGGATACGTCGTCGTGTTCCACGGGCGCGGCTACGGCGCCGCCGAACGCATGGGCATCCTGCCCGCCTTGCGCGAGCGCCACGTCGGCGCCGTGGACATGGTCTACCGGAAGGCCGACGGCCGGCGCCGCTTCTCGGTGTCGGGTGACGCGATCGGCGCCCTGCTCGGAGAGCGCGGGCTGACGCTGATGCGCGGCGACATCGAGGGAGCGCTCTACGAGGCGGTGGCGGGCAAGGTGCCGATCCGGTTCGGCGCCACGCTCACCGCCGTGACGCAGGACGAGGAAGGGGTACGTGCCGCGCTCGATGACGGCACCGTACTGGAGGCGGAACTGCTGGTCGGAGCGGACGGGCTGCACTCGAAGGTCCGCGAGCTGGTCTTCGGCCCCGAGGAGCGCTACCGCCGCGACCTCGGCCACGTGGTCGCCGCGACGACGCTGGACCACCTGCCCGAGGGCGCGGGCGAACGTGCCTTCACCACCGTCACGCGCGTGGGCGGCATCTTCATGATCGCCAATCTGGGGCCGGACCGGACCGCGGCCTTCTTCACCTACGGCACCCCGGACCCGGCCGCCGAACTGGCCAAGGGCCCGTGGCGGGCGCTGGCGGACGCCTACCGGGACATCACCTGGGCCGCTCCCGGCCTGATCGCGAGCATGCCGGCCGACAATGTGTACTTCGACAGCGTCAGCCAGATCGTCGCCGACCGGTGGAGCGACGGGCGGGTGGTGCTTCTGGGCGATGCGGCCTGGTGCGTCACGCTCTTCGCCGGTTACGGATCTTCGCTGGCGGTCGGCGGCGCCGAGGCCCTAGGCAACGCTTTGAACCGCCATCCCGACGACATTCCGGCGGCGCTGCGTGAATGGGAGGCCGAATTACGTCCGGAGGTCGGGAAACGACAGGCCATGGGCCGCCGTAACACCGGCTCCCACGCCCCGGCCGGCCGGCTGGACCTGCTGAAACGCGATCTGCCGCTCCGCCTGGCCGCCTTCCCGCCCGTCACCCGCTGGCTCCGCAGACATCTCCGCCTTCACTAGCATCTCCATTTCCCACTATATTGCGTAGTAGGTTGAGCCGATCGGCGGGTATGGAGGGGCTTCATCTTGGCTCTGTGCGTGATCAGACCAGACGATGAATCGTAGTAGCTTCTCGCTGATCTTCCTGTTGTCCGCGGCGATCGCCGTCGTGCTGGCCACGGGTGTGGTGGTTCTCACCACGATGGAACCCCTTCCCGAGATCACCAGGCCGGTTGAGCGTCCATCCAACATGGGCAGGCGCATTCCCGCCACGCCGCCGGCGGCCGAACCGGTCGCGCCGCTGAAGCGGCGTCGCGAGGCCCACCTTCTGGTTCTCGGTGACCGCACGCTGTCCGAGAAGGTGGTGGCGAGCGTTCGCGGACGGACGGGAGTATCGGCGGTGGAGTCGGTCGATGCCGCCCGGCTGACGATCGCGGGCAGACAGGTGTCCACCATGGGCGTGAACCCGTCGTCATTCCGCTCCTACACGCCCGGTCCCACGGCCCGCTCGGATCCCTTGTGGCAGAGCATCGCAGCAGGTGACGCCGCCGTCTCCTTCGGCCTGGGAACGGACGGCGGGCTGGCGCCGGGCAGTTCGGTGAACGCGGGAAGCCGGCGGTTGCGGGTCGGTGCCATGGCCACCATGGGGCTGGGGATCATCGACGCGGTCGTGTCCAGGCCCACCGCACGGCACTTGGGGCTGCCGCAGGGCAACGCCCTGCTGGTGAGCGCGCCACGGGCCGATTCCGCCAAGCTCAAGAACACCCTGTCACGTACGCTGCCCAAAGGGCTCCAAGTCGTCGTCCTCAAGCCCGTGTTCACACCTGCCCGGACCGGAAGAACACCCAGTTCGCTGCCCGGCGACAGGATCCGTACCGCCCTGGCCGCCGCAGCGAGCAAGCTCGGCGCCCCCTACGTCTGGGGCGCCGAGGGACCCGACGCGTTCGACTGCTCCGGGCTGATCCAATGGGCCTTCGGACGCGCGGGCATTCGCCTGCCCAGGGTGACACACCAGCAGTTCGCCAGCGGCCCGCAGGTCCCGTTCGCGGAGATGCAGCCGGGCGACCTCATCTTCTGGCGACTGGACCCGACGAACCCCGGCTACATCTCCCACGCGGCGATCTACTGGGGTGACGGGAAGATGATCCAGGCACCCAGAACGGGCGACGTCGTCAAGATCGTGCCCGTGCACACACGCAATCTCGCCGGAGTCGTCAGGGTCTCTCCCAGTTGAGAACTCAGCTTCCGCTACACAGGAGGGTGAGCTAATCGGCCACGGCACGACGTGCCGTGGCCGACGTCTCGGCGTGGGGAGCTTGCGGCCCGTGACTGGGGAACGACTAGGGGAATCCCTGTGTCGCGCCCCAGGGCAGGGTCCGTAACGTCCGCCCGCCAGGGCACTTCGACGGACGCGCGTGAGGCGGCCCTCGTCGCGATGGCGGTCCGCATTCTGGCCGAGCCGTCGGCCATCGGGGACGAGGACGTGGCACAACTGCGTGCGCATGGCTGGAGCATGGCGGGCCTTTTCGTGTGATGGGCGGGCTGTGGCCGATTCGCGGGTTTCTGCTTTTGGGCTGCTCACGCCGGGCGGTGTGACCGGTAGGCGGGCTATGGCGGAGCTGGAGTAACGCCGGTTCCGCCGCGGTGTCGGCGATCACCGCGGCGATGACAGCGAGATCCGGTCAAGCTCGGCACCGCGAGATGGGTCGTACAGTCGCGGGAGTTGAGGTGCATCGGGACGGACCACCCTTCCTCTACGCTCCGGGATCCACATCTGCCAGGCGGCGCCGGGTGAGGACGACAGGTATGGCGGCCACGATCACGTGTGCCGGGACATCGCTAAGAGCGGCCTGTCGGGGGGACACGGCGGAGCAGGGCCACCGCGAGGATGGCCGCGACCGCGGCGATCACCGTGGACGTTGCGGCGGCCACGTTGAGCCCGCTGGTGAACGCTTCGCGCGCCGGGGCGAGTAGCGCGGAGCTCAGGTCGGCCGGCAGGCCCTGCGCCGCCGAGACGGCACCGTCGAGGCTTTCGCGGGCGGTTGCGGCAGCCTCAGGCGTCAGGGTTGAGGGGAGCGCTTCGGCGGCTTCGGCGCGATAGACGGCGGCACCGATGCTGCCGATGATCGCGATGCCGAGCGAAATGCCCAAGTCGCTGCAGGTGGTGGCCAGGCCGGATGCGGCACCCGCCTTCTGCGGTGGCACCGAGCCGACGACCAGGTTGGTGGTCAGCGCCATGGACGGCGCGACGGCGGGATAGAGCACCATGAAGCCCGCGACCAGCAACGGCAGCCCGCCGGTACTGCCGACCTGGGTGAGCATCAGATAGCCGATCACCTGAACGGCCAGGCCGGCCGCGATCAGGTATCCGGGTCGGATGCGCCGTACCAGGGCGGGCGAGAGCGTGGAGACGACCACCAGCAGTGCCGCACCGGGCAGTACCCACAATCCGGCCTGGAGCGGTGAGAGCCCCTCGACCAGCTGCAGGTACTGGGTGAACAGCAAATACACCCCGCCGAGCGCGGTCGCGGCGAGCAGGAAGACGGCCAGCGCCCCGCTGACCGTACGGTTGGCGAACAGGCGCACGTCCAGCAGCGGCTCCGGCAGCCGCAACTGGCGGACGACGAACCAGGCACCGAACGCCAGCCCGATCACGATGCCCGCCACCGCGACCGCCAGCGAGTCGTCCTTGGCCAGTTCTTTGACGCCGTAGACGATGGGCAGCAGCGTGGCCAGAGTCAGCGCCACACTGACCACGTCCGGCCGACCGGCCGCCGGATTGCGGTGGTCGGGCAGCACCAACAGAGCGCCGATCGCCACCACTGCCATGACCGGCACCGCGACCAGGAAGGCCGCCTGCCAGGAGAACGCTTCCAGCAGCGCCCCGCCGAGCACCGGGCCCAGTCCTGTGCCCACCGAGATCCCGGCCGCCCACGCGCCGACGGCGATGCCCCGCTGCTTGGCGTCGGCGAACGTGGCGAAGATCAGGCCCAAGGTGGCGGGCATCTGTGTGGCCGCAGCGATGCCCAGGATGGCTCGCCAGAGGATCATCAAGCCAGGGTCGGAGGTGTTGGCGGCGACCAGCGAGACGACGGCGAATACGGCCGCGCCCGCTATCAGCAGCCGGCGATGGCCGATCCTGTCGCCCAGGGTTCCCATGGTGACCAGCAGCCCGGCCATCAGGAAGCCGTAAATGTCGATGATCCACAATGTTTCCGTACTGCTCGGCTGAAGATCCGCGGCCAGGTGCGGGATGGCCAGGAACAAGATCGTGAGCATCATGAACAGCAACATGGCGGGCAGGACCAGCACCACCAGCCCAAGCCACTCCTTGAGACCGGCGCGCGGGCCGGAGTTGAGATTCGTCGATGACATGGAGATGTCCCTTTCTTCTGGGGTGAAGTTCACGCGATCTCGATCAGTGCGGTGAGCTTCGTCAGCAGTTCGCCGCGTATTGCCGCGTCGTGGACCAGACCGTCGGGCCCGACCAGATGGCGGGGCAGCGGGATCCGGCCGCAGGCTTCCTCGACAATCCGAGCCCCGGCGTAGCCGAGCACCCGGCGCAGCGAGTCGTGTGCCGGCAGCGCCCCCGTGGAGGCAATGGAGACGTTGATCCACGCACACGGCTTGTCGCTGATCTCTACTCCGCCCACCGTCCAGTCGAGCAGGTTCTTGAACGGGCCCGGCAGCCCGCCGGCGTACTCCGGCGTGCAGAACAGCAGCGCGTCCGCCTGCTCGATATGCAGCCTCAGGTCGATGACGGTGGGCGGAAGTGGGTGGTGATCGTCGTCGGGGTTGAAGTGGGGCAGCGTCGCGAGTCCCTGGAAGAGGGAGGTCGTCACGCCCTTGGGGGCGATGACCGTCGTGGTCCTGAGCATGGCCTCGTTGACGGAACCCCCTCGGACGCTGCCGCAGATCAGGAGGATCCGCACGGTCAGCCGGCCCAGCGCTTGAGGAGTCTTCCTGCGTCCAGCGCGAACGAGGCAGGGAGAGCGGGGGTCGCGTCGTCGCCGAAGATAGACATATCGCGTCCTGTTCAAGAGGTGACTGAGAGCTGCTGAAGCCGAGCATCCGAGGTTCCGTTGATAGGTTCGCTACGGCTTTGCTACACATGGCGCATTTCTGGCTGGATGGCCGACAACCTGCGGAAAGGAGACGGGCGTGCGGTTCACGGTCCTGGGGCCGGTCGATCTTCCAAAGGCGGCTCCTCGGCACCGCGCGGTGCTGGCGTACCTGCTCCTCCACGCCGGAACCGTCATCAGCGCCGAACGACTGATCGGCGCGATGTGGGGCGCCGCCCCGCCGGACAGCGCCCGCACGCAGATTCACGCCGCGATCGCGGCGATCCGCCGAGTGCTGCGCTCCTCCGGAGCGGAACATCTGCTGGAGACCCGAAGCGCCGGATACGTGATCCGTCCGGAGCCCGGGCAACTGGATCTGGAGGCGTTCACCGGCCAGGTGACGGCTGCCCAGGCACAGGCCGCAACCGCTCCCGAGCTTGCCGCCCAGCACATCCGCGCGGCCCTGGCGATGTGGCGAGGTCAACCGCTAGGCGGAGTGAACGCCGCCTACGTCGCCGAGGCGCGGCAACGACTGGAGGAGCGGCGGCTGTCGGCCGTGGAACGCCTGGCCGAGCTCGAACTGTCGCTGGGCCGGCACCACGAAATCGTCCACGAACTGGCCGCCCACGCTTCCGCGCACCCCCTGCGAGAGGGCCTTGCGCGCCACCTCATGCTCGCCTTGCACCGTGCGGGACGCCAGGCCGACGCGCTGGCGGTCGCCAGATCCCTGCGTGAGCGGCTGGTCGAGGAGAAGGGGCTGGACCCGAGCCGGGCCTTCCTCACCCTCGAACAGGCCATTCTCCGCGATGACCCGAGCCTGCAGACCGAAGTCGACGTCAGGCACGACCGCCCACAGCCGGCCAGTTTCCTGCCCTACGACACTCCGGACTTCGCAGGACGCGATCTCGAGCTCGACCGGCTTGCCTCCTCACTCTCCGCCGACGGTGGCCTCGTAACGATCTCAGCAATCGACGGCATGGCCGGAATCGGCAAGACGACACTTGCCATCCACGCCGCCCATCGGCTCGCCGATCACTACCCTGACGGGCAGCTCTTCATCGACCTGCATGCCCACACTGCGGGCCGGGCGCCGATCAAGGCCGAAGCCGCACTTGAAGGTCTGCTTCGGCAGCTCGGCGTGCCCGCCGAGCGCATTCCCGCCTCTCTCGGCGAGCGGGCCGCGCTGTGGCGGACCGAACTCGCCGACCGGCGGGTGCTGGTCGTGCTGGACAACGCCGCCGACACCGAGCACGTACGGCCGTTGCTGCCCGGGGTGTCCGGCAGCCTCATCCTGATCACCAGCCGCCGCCGGCTGACCGATCTGGACGGGGCCCATGCCCTGTCTCTTGAGTTGCTGCCCGCCGTCGACGCCGTGAACCTGTTCGGCACGATCGTCGGTCAGCGGACTGAGGCAGAACCCGACGCGGTCCTGGAGGTCCTGCAGCTTTGCGGATTCCTGCCGCTGGCCGTACGCATCGCCGCCGCCCGCCTGCACCATCGCCCACAATGGACCGTTGGATACTTGGCGGGCCGGCTCCGCGACCACAGTCGCAGGCTGGCTGAACTGTCCACCTCCGAACGAGGTGTAGCGGCCGCCTTCACCCTGTCCCACCAGCAACTCGACCCTCACCAGCAGCGTCTGTTCCGCCTTCTCGGTCTGCATCCCGGAACTGATATCGACGCCCACGCCGCCGCCGCTCTCGCAGACCTGCCACTGGACCGGGTCGAGGCCATCCTGGAGGACCTCCTCGACGCCCACATGTTGCTGCAGCACGAGCCGGGCCGCTACACCTTCCACGACCTGCTCCGCGATCACGCTCGAACCACCGCCGACGCCGAAGACCCGGCCGATGCCCTGGCCCGGCTGTTCGGCCACTACGCGTACACCGCGAGCACCGCCCTCGATCGTCTCTTCCCGAACGAGCGGCAAACGCGGCCGCGCACCCCTCAGCCCGACAGTCCTGCCGTGCATTTCCGCGACGCGGCCGACGCCAGGGCGTGGCTGGAGACCGAGCGCGCGAACCTCATCGCCACCAGCGCGCACACCGACCCTGGCTGGCCCTCCCGCGCGAACGAGCTGGCCACCAACGTCTACCTTCACCTTTACCGCAACGTGCAGGCCCGTCACGAAGACGCCATCACCCTGTACACCCAGGCTCTCCAGGCCAGCCGGCGCACCGATGACAAGGCCAGCGAAGGCCGCATGCTCATCCTTCTGGGCTGGATCCACTGGCAGCACGGTGAGTACCAGATGGTTCGCGAGCATGGCCGGCTCGCCCTGCAGGCTTATCAGGAGATCGGCCACCGTCGCGGGGAAGCCGGGGCGTTGAACCTCCTGGGCCGCCTCTCCTGGCGTCAGGCCGACTACCCCCAGGCACGTCAGCACTACGACCTAGCCCTGGACCTGTGCCGGGAGATCGCCGAGCGGCGCGGTGAAGCCGCGTGCCTGACCAATCTCGGGTCCCTCTACAGCCGTCTGCACGAGCACGAACGGGCCAGCGACCACCTTCACCGGGCTCTGGACCTCTACCGCGAACTCGGTATCGGGAGCGGTGAAGGTGCCGTGCTTGCCGGTCTCGGCGAACTCTCCACCAGGCACGCCGACCATCCAGGAGCCTGCGCCTACTACCGCAAGGCTCTGGATGTCTACCGTGAGCTGGGTTTCCGGGCCTTCGAGCCCTCCGCCCTGAACGGTCTGGGGCATGCCGTTCGAGCCATGGGCGAACCCGCTCGGGCCATTCCCCATCATGACGCCGCCCTCGCCCTCGCCACCGAGTTGGGTGATCGGTTCGAGCAGGCCGAGGCCCATAACGGTCTGGCTCGCGCTCAGTACACGCTCGGCCGCCTGGGTCCAGCCCGCGATCACGGCAAGCGGAGCTTGGCCCTCTACTCCGGACTTGATGTGCCTGAGGCCGACACGTTGCGTACCTACCTGGACACCTTGATCTTCGCTTGATCCTCGCTGAGGTCTGCCGTGACGTTGGCCGTCTAAATGATCTACCGCGTTACATGACCCGCGCCGACGAGCAATCAGCGAGCAATTAACCATGAAGTCGGCGAAAACCGAGGAGCCCCAGGTCGAATGCGGTATTGGTGAGTAGGGGGGTGGGACTTGAACCCACGACCCACGGATGGGACGGCAGTCCGTTCGCCTCGTCCTTCGGGTTGACGCCCCACCATTGAGCGGTCTCCCGGCCCTGAGCGGTTCGCACGCGGACGAGCCGAATTAGCCGTTCACCGTGTCCGTGTCAGGTCGGAGAGGAGGGCAGGTATGAGGCGTTCCTCCATGACCGCTCGCCCGGCCGCGCCCATCCTGTCGGCAAGAGCCGGATCCCACAGACTGACCGCCGGGCTGCCGGTGAGCGGAGTGGATTCACCCAACTCCAGCCCGGCGGAGTAGTCGGCCGCCCCCATCCGCCACGGGGTCGCGCCGTGCCGCAGCCGGGCGGAGGCGAGGATGCGCAGCCCGGTCCAGTCGAAGTCGGCGCGCCAGCGCGGCCGGGGGCAACCCGCGAGCAGCTTGTGGCACGCCGCCGAGGGAATCCCCTCGGTGCAGACCAGAGCGGCCGACGCCATGCCGAGTTCGGCGGCGGCGGCGCGCAGGACCGCGGGGTTCTCGCAGACGAAGATCTCCTCGACATCAGGCACGATCTCGTACTCCATCTGCTGCTGGAGGGTGAGCCGGAACGGGATGCCGTGCGCGGCGGCGTCGTCGAGCCAGCGCGACACAACGGTGCCGCCGCGGGTCCTGAGATTCAACACGAGCACCTGACTGGCCAGGTCGTCGAGGATCACCCCGGCCGACTCCCACAGCTCGCGCGGCGCGCGCTCATGGTCGCGCCCGCTTCGCTCCTCGTTGGCTCCTTCGTCGCTCTCTCGTCGCGAGCTCCTGCGCTCCGGCTCCCCGGGCGTGCGCAGGGCGAGCGCGCGCAGCACCAGAGTGGCCAGCGGGCTGCCGCGGCCGAGTGCCTTGGTGTCTCCCGTGGCGGCCTCGGCCAGCACCGGCAGCGGGACGAAGGACGCGGGAAGCAGGTCGAGCACGGCGCACGCCTGGCGGATCAGGTGGCCGTCGCCGCGCCGGATCAGGCGGGTGAGGGTGCCGTCGGCGCTCATCGCGGCCAGCCAGCCGGAGAACCAGGGAGTCCCCGCATGCCGTGAGGAGGCGGCCAGCAGGTCCTCCCTGGCCGCCTCCTCGGAGGCGCGTTCCGCCGCTCTGTCCCTGATCCGGCCGCCCAGCGCCTGGAGCAGTCCGCCGGGGATCGCGGCGTCGAGCTCGGCCAGCGACACGGTGAGCCGTTTGACGCCTTCCGGGCGGTAGATCCCGGTGATACCGATGATGGCGCGCCGCTCGTCGTCGGTGGGCGCGTTCAGCCCGATGGAGCCTTCCAGCACTCCTCCGGTGCGTTCCATACGACGGCGGGCGGCCGCCAGGAGGCGGCCGGGGAGATCAGCCAACGGGCACCCGCCGCACTCCGGGGGAGCCGAGCGAGACGGTCAGCTCACCGGCGTCGTCGGCCAGCAGCTCGGCGCCGTCCCACACCAGCAGCAGAGCGCTGACCGTATGTTCGACGGGGGAGTGGGCCAGGTCGTAGTGGGCCGCGGCGGGTACGGCCGCGTGCGTGGCCCACAGGTCGTAGCCCGTCATGAACAGGTCGAGATCGAACTGGGCGGCCAGGCCCATCAACTCGCTGCGACCGGTGTCGTCCACCCCGGCGAACGCCTCGTCCAGCGCGAGCAGCCGGGGAGCGTCGGGCCTGGCCGAGTTGAGCATGGCGTGGGCGGCGGCGAACAGGGGCAGGTGCAGTGAGACCGACTGCTCGCCTCCGGACAGGCGGCTGTGCTTGGCGCGGGTGAGCCGCTCTTCCGCGCCGCCGGGCCGTACGAGCTGGAAGGTGAACTGCCGCCAGCGGCGGTAGTCGAGAACCTTGGTGAGCAACTCGCGGTAGGGCAGCTCGCGCTCGCGCGCCCTGGCGTTCTTGATCTGGGTGGCGAAGTGGGCGCGCATCCGGCTCAGCTCGTCGGGACCGAGCCTGGCCGCGTCGGTGTCGAGCAGCCCGCAGACCGCCCGCTGCTCCTCCTCCAGGTTGTCGGCGAGCTGCCAGCTCACCCCGACCGTGGTGCCGGAGGACATCCTGCGCGAACGCATCTCGGTGTTCATCCGCCTGATCAGGTCTCGGGCATCGACCGTGCGGTCGTGAATCTGCTGAGCCAGACGGGTGAGCAGCGCGTCCTCCAGAATGCGTTGCTCGGACTCGCTGAGCAACTGCTGCTGGTCGCGGCGGGCCTCGGTCATCTTCGCGGCGAAGGCGCCCACCGGCAGCAGGCCGTCCTCGTCGGCGACCCTGACCACGATCACCCCGTCGGCTCCGTCCCACTCCGGGCGGTAGTCCTGTCCGGCGGCGGTGAGCTGCGCCTGCAGGTCGTCCAGAGCCTTGGTCAGGCGGGTGGTCGACTGCTTGAGCGAGATCTCCGTCGGTGTCATGTCGCGCGTCACGGACAGGATCGCCTCGTGCACGGCGCGCACGGCGTCGGGGAGCTGTTCTCCTCCCCGAGGCTGCACCCCGCCACCCCCGTGCTCGCCCAGCCAGTCGGCCTCCTGCGCGGGCCAGGTCAGGCCCGGCGGGCACTTGAGCACGTCGAGCAGCTCACGCTGGGCGAAGGGTGCGAGCCCTCTGGCCGTCTGGCGTTCTTCACCCACCGCCACCTGCAGGGACTCCTGTGCCGCCGTCAGCCGGGCGCGGGCCGTGGCGGTCTCGGTGAGCGCCGTCCGCTCGGCGTTCCTGGCCGACTCGACCGCCCTGGACGCGGCGACGATGCCGCCTTCCGCCGTCTCGATCTCGGCCAGCACCTGGCTCGCCTCCGCGCCCATGGTCTGCTGGAGGACTTCAAGCTTGGCGGCCTCCTCGGTGTGCCGCAGGCGCGCCGTCACCGCGCTCTGCTCAGCGGCCGCCTCGTCGTCGGCCGCCGACTCCAGCCGCTCGGTGGCATCCCCAACGGCCTGACGCTGCCGCGCCTCCTCGCGCCACCGACCGGACAGCGCGGCCGCCGTGCTTTCGAAGCGCCGCAGGGCCTGCGCCACCTCCTCGACCTGCTCGGGGTCGAGCGCGTGTTCGGCTCCGGTCCTGCGCAGGGCCCGCTCGGTCGCGCCGCACGCGGCCACGGCCGCGTCGTAGCCGCTCTGCGCCTCGTCTGCGCTGTCCCTGGTGGCTCGCAGGCGACCGGCCGCACCCTGGTGCTTGTGCAAGGCGGCCGCGATCGGCCCGGTCCTGGGCAGCGCGGCGCGCGCCGCGTCGATGGTTTCCAGCGCCGACTCCGCGCCTGCCCGCTGCCGGTCAAGACCGGCGATGGAGGCGCCCAGCTCAGCCAGCTTGGCATCACATTCCGCAAGACGTACGGCACGGCGGCGCGCCCGGGCGGTGGCTCCGACATACTCGGCGTGCTCCTTGTGATGGGCGCCGACCTGGACACCCTGCGCGAACCGCCCGTCGGGAGTGATCGCCGGACTCTGCCCGCCGAGCGAGACGGAACGCAGGATCGCGGTGATCCGCTCAGGGGAGACCGGCGTGCCCTCCTCGGGAACCAGCAACTCGGCAAGGCTGGGCGTGACCGGGTCGCCGGGCTCCAGGTAGCCCTCGGAATCCCCGGCCGCCACGCTCACGGGCGCCGGCGTCACCCACGCGTCGAGCAGGTTGGCCGCCTCCAGCGCCGCCTCGACCGCCGCCGCCTGCTCGGGCGGCACCTGATCGGCGAACCTGACCAGACGCCACAGCGGTGCACCTGCCCTGGCCTCGCGCGGAGCCGTACGAGCCGCGAAGGGCGGCGGCGCGTCATCGTGCTCCGCCGCGATCCGCGCCCGCTCGGCGCCCACCCGGGCACGCTCGGCCTCAGCCGCGGACCGCTCCGCACGCAGCCGCGCGAGGGTGTCACGCAGATCCTGCGCGGCAGCCGCCGTCAGCCCCGCGAACACCGTGTCGAGGCCGGGCGCATCCGGCTCACCCACCTGCTCAAGCGCCGCCTCCAGGGGTGCGACGTCGAAGCGGTGGTGCTCGGCCCAGGAGACGAGCTGCTCCCTGGCGTGATCGCGCGCCTCGGCCACCGCCTGCGCCGCCTCGGCCTCGGCGGCCTCCGCCCTGGCGAGCGCGGTCATGGCCTGATCGAGCGCCACCTTGGCCAGGTCGCGTGCCTGCTCGGCCTTCTGCACCGTGGCGAGCGCCTCGCGGACTGCCCGCAGATCGCCTGTCCTGGCGGCCACCCTGCCGCCCACCCGATCGGCGAAGCCGCCGTGCTCGGCGTCGCCGGGGCTCCAGGCGATCCCGGCGGCGGCTGCCTCGGCCGCCAGGCCGGCCGAGGTGCGGGAGACCGCCGCCGCCAGCTCGGTCAGCTCGCGCTGGGCCGAGGACAGCTGGACGCGGGCCTTCTGCGTGGTGGCGGCCCGGCGTTCCAGCTCGGTGACGGCGGTGGCGGCCGTCTCCGCGCAGGTCCTGACCAGCCGCTCGAGGTCGGCGAGCTGCTCGACGGCCTGGTAGGCGGCGCTGCTCTTGAGCTGTTCCAGCCGGGCGCGCAGGCCGGCCAGCGCCTCATCGGCCGCCACCATGGCCGCCCCGGCCTCCGCCTGCTCCCGCTCGGCCGCGGTCAGCGCGCGCGTGGCGGTCTCGAGCGCTCCCCGGTGAGTCGCGACGTCGTCGCGGCGGCGGGTCAGCGCGTCGGCCGCCCAGCGCGAGTGCGTGCGCAGGTAGGTGGTGTAGCTGGACAGGAACGCCTGCGTCGCCTCGTCGGCGGCGACCAACCCCTCCAGGGTCCGCGCCACGCTCTCCATGTCGTCGAACGAGCGGGACGCCTCGGCGATCAGTTCGTCGTCGATGGGACGCAACCCGTCGGTGAGGGTGTCGGACAGCTTGCCCGGGTCGAGGTTCTTGGCCAGTTGCGGGCGGCGCAGCGTAAGGATCAGCGTGATCAGCTGCTCGTAGCGCTCTCTGCCCAGGCCGAACAGCCGCTGATCGATCGCGTGCCGGTAGTCGGTCGGTGAGGCGGTGAGCGCGTGCTCGCCCAGCTCCTCGACGAGCTGCTTCCTGGTCATCGGCCGGTCGTCGGGTGTGAGCAGCGAGAAGTCCTCGCCAACGCGGCCCTCGGCGACGAAGTGCCAGCGCACCGGGGCGTCGCGGTGGCGCTGGGCGTGCAGGCCGATGCCCACGGTGACGGCCTGGCCGGTGTCGCGGTGGCGCAGCTCGAGCCAGACGTAGCCGAGCGCGGTGTCCTGCCCGCGGAAGAGCAGGTTGGACTTCATCGTCCGGTCCTCCGAGGCGAACGGGTTGAGCCGTTTGGGGTCGATCCGCCCGTCGAGCACGAACGGGAAGAGCACCTCCAGCGCCTTGGTCTTGCCCGAGCCGTTGGGACCGCGCAGGATCAGCCAGCCGTTCGCGAAGGTGAACTCCTCATCCCGGTAGTCCCACAGGTTGATGATCCCGGCCCGGGTGGGGACGTAGCGCGTCATGGTGTTTCCTTGGCGGGTCGTGTCTTGATCTCGGCGGTCGTGGCCCGGTAGCGAGCCAGCAAGGGGAGCGCGAGCACGCCGCCCTCGACGCGGGCGACGAGCCCGAGCGCCGACAGCAGGCGTAGAGCCTCACGCAGCAGCCGGTCGGGGTCGCCGCGCCAGGCGACGGCGAAGGCGGAGCCATAGGTGCTCATGAGCTCCCTCATCGCGCCCTTCAGCCACGCGTCGGTGAGGAACGGGTAGAGCGCGCTCTCGGCGGGCTCGGGCTCGGGCTCGGTGCCGGGCTCCTCTACGGTGAGCTCGGCCACCACGCCTCGGAGTGGCAGACCCGCGTCGATCCTCGCGGCACCGGCCTGGGTGCGCTCGGCCGCGGTCGGCGCGGGCATCGTCGGCAGTTTTCCCTTCGCGACCTGCGCGGCGATGCGTGTGGACAGGAGCAGCGCGGCCTGGGAGGGGGTCCCGCCGCTGGGGAAGCGGATGTCGGACAGGCGGCCCGAGGTGTCGATCAGGGCCAAGCCCTCCGCGCGGCGCTCCACCGCCTGCCCGGTCAGCCGCTCGAGGTCCTCGGCCAGGCCGGGATGGCGCAGTTGGCCGCGCAGCGACTCGCTCACGTCGGCGTAGTAGACGACAGGGCGCTCGAGCACCAGCCGCCTGGCTCTGCGTGCGGCGGCCTCGCGGACGCGGTGCACGCCCTGCACGAGGCCGCGATCGGTCTCCAGCAGCCCGGTCACCGAGCCCAGATGCTGCAGCACCCGGCTCGGCCGGTAGATCGCGAAGACGATCTCACGGTCGATGTCGTAGAGCGCCTCGGCCCTGTCGGGACTGCTGGCCCAGTCGGCGGCGGAGCCGTCGGCCAGCGCCAGCGCGCCGCGCTCGGTCAGCCAGGTCACCGCGTCGACGAAGGCGTCTCTGTCGGGTTTGCGCTCGGTGTCGAGGCCCAGGCCGTCGATCCTGGTCGCGTCGGCGGCGACGGCCTCGGCCAGCTCGCTGAGCGCGATCTGGGTGCCTGATCGGCCCAGAGCCGCCAGCGTGAGCACCAGGTAGGCGTATCTGCGCCGGTCGAAGGGCCGGTCGGTCCTGGTCACGGCCGGACGGGTGAGATCGAGGTCGTCCTGCACCCGCAGTAGCCGCGCGGTGTTGGCCGTGGTCACCAGGCGGTAGCCGAGCAACTCGTGCAGGTCGGGGCGCAGCTGGGCGGCCCACCGGCGGACCAGCGGCAGCGCCGCCCTGTTCGGATGGACCTCGGTGATCAGCGGATGGGCCAGCAGCAGCCGGACCGCCCGCTGGTAGTCGGCCAGCTCGAGCGGGCTCACGTGCTCAGCGACACTCACCTCGACACCTCCAGCCGCATGCCGTTCAGGTGCAGGCGCCCGCGTACGGTCCGCACGGTGGTGGAGCCGTCGCAGGGGTGCAGCGTCAGCCGTACGCCATGGGCGGAGCCGCCCGCGGTGACCCGGCTGCTGGTCGCAACCCGGGCGCTGAGTGCATGATCGAGCAGGCCCAGCAGGGTGACGGTCTCGGGCTCGTCGAGCACCCGCTCGTAGACGCCGTCTCCGGCCAGTGAGGCGGCCGCGTCGCGCCGCTGCCTGGCCAGCTTGAGCTGCTCGGCGCGCAGCCACTGCCGCTGGGCGTCGTTGCGCTCGATCCTGGCGGTGGCCCCGGACATGCGTGGCTCCCTGCCCGCCTCGACCAGCCCTCTGGCCAGGCGCACAGGCTCCGCGTCCCACCAGGACCGCCGCGCCGGGATCAGCTCGGGATCCTCGTGCGTGACCGACAGGTGCCGCGGGCCGCCCAGATCGAAGACGGCCTGGAACAGGCCGTGCGCCGCGTCGTCGTCGGGGCACGAGGTGAACCACTGCGCCAGGTGCCGCAGCTGGCTCTCCCTGCTCACTCCGCCTCTGCGAGCCTCGGTCACCCGGCGCAGCAGCGCGAGCACGTTGGCGATCGCGGTGACGGTCGCGCTCTGCAGCCGCTCGGCCTCGCTGTGCGCGCCGTCGCCGAACCAGTGGGTCAGGCCGGCCCAGCGCTGCCGCCAGTCGTCCTCCCGCTCGCCGGGCGCGCGGAAGAGCCGGTCGTCGGCCGCGGCCGCGTGCGCGATCAGCCGGTCCACTCCGGTATCCGCCACCTCATGAACGGCTCGCGCCAGGCGGGGCGTGAACCTGGCCAGCTCGGCGGTGAACTCGCGCATATGGGTGAGCAACGAGTCCTTGTGCGACAGGAACACCTCGGGCCTGGTGTCGTTCGTGCGGGCCAGGTCGCCCAGCATCAGGTAGAAGCGGGCGGCCCGCTGCGCCATGTCGCCGAGGACCTGGTCCAGGCGGCTGAGCTTGCGGTAGACCTCGTCGCCGTCGCCGCTCCTGTTGGCCTCGGCCAGTGCCTCCAGGTCGGCCAGGATGTCGGGGAAGATCAGCCTGGACAGCTGGGCGTCCTCCAGTCTGGCCCCGAGCACCTCCTCCACCGCGCGATAAGCGCGATAGCCCGCCTGGGTGAACTGGTAGATGTAGTGCCTGTTACGGTATTCGGCCAGGTTGGCCGCCCTGGTGCCGTCGTAGCTGCGGTCAAGCAGCTGCCAGTCGTTCAGCGAGTCGAGCAGCGACTGCACATCGCCCACCTCTGGGGCGCCGAGCTCGTCAAGCAGATCGCGCACGCCGGAGGCGTGCAGCAGCACCTGGTAGTTGGCCCGCCCGCGGTCGAAGGCACGCAGCACCCACAGGTATTCCAGGCGCTTCTCCGCCGCGGCGAAGTGGAACAGCCGCATCCGGTCATCGAGCGTGAACGCGTCGATCCCGAACGCGCCAGGTGCGTCTTCGAGGTTCACAGATCTCATCCGGCTCTCAGAGGTTCTCGAGTCTCATCCAGCATGGCGTACACGACCGACAACTCCGCACACCGCTTCAGCGAGACACGGCGCTCAGGTCGCGCAGTGCGCCCAGGACGTGCAGGGCCGCGCCGCGGCTCAGCTCGTCGTGGTGGCGTTCGTTGCGACGCGTACGCAGGCAGCCGTAGCAGGAGGTCTCGGCGCCGCAGTCGCACGAGGCGACCCGCCGCAGCGCCGCCTCGACGACCACATTGAGCGCGCCGGCCACGCGCAGCGCCGCGCCGGCCCCGCCGGGCACCGTGTCGAAGACGACCAGCCCGATGCGCCCGTCGGAGCCGGGGTTGACCGCACCGTCGAGGTCGTTCCTGCTGATCTCCATCCCGTCGGCCGCCCCTTCGAGCAGGGCGTACAGGCAGGAACGCCAGTGGGCGGCGGAGACCAGCCCCGGTCGCGGACTCGGCGGCATTGAGCTCAGCGCGTCGAAGCGCAGCTCGGCCAGATCGGTCTCGAAGCTGTGAGCCAGGGATCGCCAGCGCAGCGGACCCGTGCACTCGCCCTGACGCAGCGGGTTGACGTGCGACTTGGCCGCCTTGCCCCGGTTCGGCGTGCCCCAGCCGCACCAGTCGCAGATCAGGAAGCCGCTTCCGGCCGGTCCTTCCGACAGCATGACCAGCCGTCCGCGCGACCCCGACCGGCACCACACCGACGCCCCGCTGGTCGAGCTCCACCGGCTCTCGGCCAACTCCTCGCCGAGGGAGACGATGTGAGTGGAGCCGTGCCAGGCGCTCCTCGGCGGCGCCTTCCCCGGTTTCGCGGTCCGGTGATCGGCGACGAAGCCGAACTCGGGCACGTAGTACTGGCGCGGAGCGCCCTCGCCAACGCTGCCGCACGCCGGGCAGGCCGTCTCCAGCGTCTCGTCGCCCTCGCGGTAGTGCTGGCAGGTACGGCAGACCGCGTAGGTGCGGCTGATCAGCTCCCGCCCCGGCAGCCGGTAGACTCCTGCGGAGCGCCAGAGCACGCCGCCCGCCACCACCTCGGAACCCGGGGCGTACTCGTAGATCGCTGTGGACAGGTCCCTGCTCAGCTCCAGCCTGGCGCCCACCTGGCTGTCGCAGTGCGCGGTACGCAGCTCGACGCTATCGACGGGAAAGCCGTATTTGGGCAGCACGTTCCTGTTGGCGAGGTAGCCGATCAGGGATCGGCGGGTCAGCGTGTTGACCGTTCGCTCGTAGCGGGCGGCCAGATCACTGCGGCGCTTGTCGAAGGCTTCCCTCCTGCGTTCCTCGAAGGCATCGATGTCCGCCGCGAGCTCCAGCCGTACCTGCTCGAGCAGGTCTGCGAGGTCGCGCACCCACGCGCCCGAGCCGACCCCGATCTGCGCCTGCACCGGCGCGGGCAGCACCCGGCGCAGCGAGCGGAGCACCCCGTCGGGCACCGGCGTGAGAAAGTCCTTGACCTGCGCGCTCGCGCCGGACAGGAAGAAGTCACCCGCCGTCTTCCACACCACGCCCGAGGTCTCCTTGGCGTGCCTGAAGAAGGCGGCCAGCGCCACGGAGTGCGCGTGCCGCCGGTCGATACGCTCGTTGCCGAGCGGCACGTACGGCGCGCGCACCCGCCCGGCGATCATCGCCTCCGGCTCCTGGTAGCGGGACAGATCGTGCGAGCGCCGCTGGGCGTAGGTCAGCACCAGCGCCGCCGAGTCGGTGCGCCGCCCTGCTCGCCCGGCCCGCTGGATGTAGTTGGCGGTGGCCGGCGGCATGTTGCGCAGCATGACCGCCTGCAGCTCGCCCACGTCGACGCCCAGCTCGAAGGTGGTCGAGCAGGACAGCACGTTGACTTCGCCGCGCAGGAACCGCTGCTGGATGTCGGCGGCCTCCAGTCCGGTCCACTGGGCGGTGTGCTCCCTGGCCAGCAGCGGTACCGGTGCCATGGACCGATACAGCACCCGATGGTGATCGTCGAGATCGGGTTCCGCCGGCGCCAGAGTGCCCGCGCAGCCGAGCGTCGGACAGACCCCGCGCACGGTGGCGGCGCTGATCCTGCGGCACAGGCCACACTGGTGGATCGCCCCGGCCGCCGATAGCTTCAGCCAGGTGTGATCGAGCTGGAAGACCTGGCCGAGCCTGGGCAGAGCCGCCGAGCTCAGCCAGCCGTCGCGCAGTGAGGTGAGCAGCCTCCAGCATCCGTCGAGGATCTCCCGCGCGTCCACCTCGGACCCGAGCGCGGCGAGCACCCTGCGCAGGTAGTCGAGCCGGCGGTTGACACCTCGCGTCGGCAGCCAGCTGAGCACCTTGAGTCTGGCCTCGGCGCCGTCGCCGCGCACGTAGATCGGACCACGGCGGGGATCGAACAGCTCATCGCGCGGATCGACCTCCTCCGGCATGGTCAGTGCGCCCTGCCGGCGCAGCGAGCGGGCCAGCTCGCCCAGCAGTGACCAGCATTCCTCCGGGCTCAGCCCCAGCTCCAGCAGGGGTGCGGGCAGCCGCCAGCCCGGCTCCCTGTCGAGCTCGACCCGCAGCAGCCCGAGCCCCTCCAGTGACTGGCGTTCGTCGATGGCCACCAGTTCGCGCATCACCCACAGGGCCACCGTGCGCCGCCGCTGCTGGCGCGAGGCGCGGCGCTCGAACACGCCCGCGTCCCCGGCCGCCCCGACCACCTCGTCCACCAGGTCGTCGACGGTGGCGTCGTCGTCGCGGCGTACGGCGCGGCCCAGACCGTCGAGGATCAGCTTGCGCTGCTGGATCTGGGCATAACTCGACTCCAGGTAGGGAGCGAAGTAGGCGGCGGCCTGACGGCTGTCGCTGAAGGTCAGCAGCTTGCGCCCGCCGCCCGGCCGGTCCTCCTGCTCCGGCATGGGCGGCAGCGCCTGGTAGAGCGTGGTGGCCAGGACCGCGGCCGCGGCCTCGTTACCGCTCTCGAACAGGCGGATCATCCCGGCGCCGCGCGCCCCGCAGGCCAGGCAGCCGCTGGGCGAGCTGGCCTTCGTCTTCAGCCGGCGTACCGGACGCAGCGCGCCACCGGCGCAGCAGGGGCTCTGCGCGGTCGCGTGGAGGGCGCCGCACCTACCGCACAGAAAGGCGTCCTGCGCCTCGGTCTCCGGCCCTTCCTCCAGGGTCTCGTCGTCCTCGTCGGCCAGCTCGGGTGTGTCGCCGAGCAGCAGCCAGACCCTGGTCTCCATCCCGCTCACCCTGGGGGTGAACCGCCGGCCGGCCGGCTCGACCGCGCCCATCAGGTAGACCGCGCCGCAGCGCTTGCACGAGCCGAACTCGAAGACGGCACTGGAGCAGGTGGGACAGCTCTCATGACGGCCGAGCGCGACGTGCGGGCCGGTCAGGCAGGTGAAGGCGCCCTCGGTGGCCCGGGCGAACAGGTGATAGCGAGCCGACAGCACCGGACTGCCCGCGCCGTCGGTGATCCGCGCGCCCACCGCCACCAGCGCGGCCAGCGCCTCGTCCGGCTCCTCCTGCCCTTCGAAGATCAGCCGGGCCAGTTCGGCGACGGGCTTCGGTCCGGCCGCGAGGCTGCCGCGAAGGGTGGCCATCGCGTGTTCGCGGGCGAGAGCCGCGCCCGCGTGCGACATCCCGGATCGGCGGACCAGCTCGGCCGCCGGATCCTCGCTCACGGCCAGCTTGCGGTAGTCGGCTGCGGTGAGCGGCCCCCAGAACGGCCCGGACGGCATCTCCACCCGGGTGGCGGTCACCAGGTCGGCATCGTCGAACGGCGCGTCGAACAGCCGCGCGGCGAAGTCCAGAACGGCCGAGCCCTCGTCACCGACCGTGGCGCTGGTCGCGATGGCCTGCAGCCTGCGCCCGGGCGCCACCCGGTCACGCAACCGGCGCAGCAGCATCCCGAGCTCCTCGGCCCTGGCGCCGTCGTACACATGCGCCTCGTCCAGCACCACGAACCGCCACCGCACGGCGTGCTCGAAGAGCTCCAGGTCGTCGGGGCGGAGCAGCAGGTACTCCAGCATCGCGTAGTTGGTGAGCAGCAGATGCGGGGGAGCGGCCCGCATCTCCTCACGGCTGAGCAACTCGTTGGGCAGCCGGGGACGGCCGGGGTTGAGCTCCTCGAACAGAGCGGCACCCTGCTGGGCCCGCTCAGGGGTGTCGCCCGTGTAGCGGCCGAAAGTGATCTGCGGCGCGGCGGCGAGCAGCTCCCGCAGCCGTTTGAGCTGGTCGTTGGCGAGCGCGTTCATCGGGTAGAGCATCAGCGCCCGCACCCCGGGCGGCGGGTCGCCCTCGGCGGTCAGCGCGGACAGGATCGGCAGCAGGAAGCTCTCCGTCTTGCCCGAGCCGGTGCCGGTTGCCACCACCAGGTTCCGGCCCGTCGCCGCCTTGCGCAGCGCCTGCTCCTGATGCAGATAGAGCGGCCGGTCCAGCGGGAGCGACCTGCTGCCGAGTGTGGCGAAGGCGGGATCGAGCACCCGCTGGCCGATCAGCTCGCGCAAGGTCGCGCCCGTCCGGTAGGGCGGGGTGGCCTCGAGCAGGGGCCCTTTGGTCAGCAGCGGACTGGCCTCGATCTGCTCCGCGAGCGCCTCGGCGATCGCAGGCTCGCGCACGGGCAGCAGCGAGCGCAGGTAGCGCCGGTAGGTGCCGACGATGAGCGCGCTGGTTTCGAGGGGGTCCATGGGTCAATCGTTGCAGAGCCACGGATCTGGTGTGCCTCGTAGCGGGGGAGACATTGTGGCCAGAGTAATGTTTCCTACCCGTAGAGTGATATCGCCATGCGTCCGCACGGTGTCCCGCAGGCGCACGAGCGGATAGTCGCCGCGGGCGTGCGCGGTCAACTCCTGTACGACGCCGGCGCCCGCGATCACCGCGATGTACGGGTTCGCCAGGCCGGGCACGTCCAGCCGCAGCCACCGATGCTCCGTCGTCAGGCGGGGTGGCGCCGTGTGCCACTGCCGATCCACGCGCACCCGCATGTGCGGTGGGCGCACGGTGAGCGTAAGCAGGCGCCCGAATGCCACGCAGGTGAGCGGGCGCGTCGTCTGCGCGGCGGTGAAGGTGAGCGCCTGCGGAGTCGCGGTAAGCCCGGGACCGGTGTGGAAGGAGACGTCCGCCGGAGCCAGCCCGTCTCCTTCGAACAGCCGGACCGGCGGGTCGTAGCGGACCCGCAGTCCCTCGACGATGGTGACCGTGTGCCGTTGGGGCCGGCCACCCGCACCCGAGACCGTCACGGTGAAAGTCCCGAGCAAGGGCCTGGGCAATAGAGCCCACGGGTCGGCGGGATCGGCTCGCTGTGCCGTACCGCCCGCCTGTTCTACCGTGACCCGCCAGTCTCCCCGTGGCAGCCACAGGGCAGGCGGAGCAGCCATTACGGCGGAGCCGTCCGGTGCGCTGACGCCGCCGATGGCCTCCCCCGGCACCAGCCGTGGCCCGGCCTTGCCCCGCACCGGCCTCCTGCGGCCGTCGGCCCCGGACGAGGCCGCAGCCAGCCAGTTTCCACCCTCCAGCGAGACCAGCGCCAGCCGCCAGTGTTCCCAGCCAAAGGGCAGCAGGCCTTCGGCGATCGTGCGCAGCGGGCCATCGGAGGTCAGCACGCCGTCGCGGCGATGAGCGACCCAGACCGGACCGGGTGGCAGGTCCCCGGTCAGCTCGCGGCCGTCCTCGGCGAAGACGAGCAGGTCCTCTCCCTCCGGCCCGGAGATACCCCCGCCGAACGGGTCAAGGAGACGCCGGGGCGGCTCGGGCACCGGTCGTCCGGCATGCAGCATGATCGACTGGGTGGCGGTGGCCTCACGCGGCAGCCCGAAGACCTCCAGCGCGGCCAGAAACGCCTTGCCCCAGCCGGCCGTGTTGCCCCGGCGTCTGGTGGCCACCCTCCAGCGAGGCCAGAACGCCTCGCCGGCCGCCGCCATGTGAGTGAGCGAGATCGCCACGCAGGCGGGCCAGCGGACGGCGACCTCTTCATGGCCGTAGACGTGGCCGAGCGCTTCGGCCGCTGCTGTGGACATCTCCCCGGGAACGTCGGCTTCCGACACCAGTGACACCTGGCGCAGCTGCGCGGCCCACTGCCGTTCGAGCAGGTCGAGAAGGGAGATGAACGGCATCACCGGCGTGCCGGCACCCAGGGGGTCCGGTAAGCGCGCTCCAAACCTCGATCTCCGCTCTTGGAGAAGCACGGCGGACGGCGATCGCGGGTGCGTGAAAGATGGACGATCTCGCTCGGTCTCAGCTCACGGGCCTGAGCCCGGCGGCGCAGGATGAGCAACGCGCTGGACAGCTTGCCGAGGTCGACGATCTTCTCCAAGTACGGCATGCGGGCGCGCCGCCTGTCCTCGATCCCCGCGGGGGTGAGCCGGCCCATTCCGATGGGGTCCACGAACCCCTGTTCGTCCAGCGCGGCCTCGGCCGCCTCCGTGACTCGGGATTCCATCTGGGTGGAGGGCATAACCGCTCATCGTAGACGCGTTAGTGGCCGGACTCGGCAGCCCTGGAGCCCAGGACGACATGCTCGATCACGTCCCGGCAGGCGGGTCCGAGGCGGTCGGACCAGAAAGCGATGAGGCCGAGGGCATGGGCTTCACGGCAGACTCACGATCGATCGAGAGATCGACGTCGATGTACTTGCGGGCCACCTTGTAGATCTTCTCGTCCGTAGTGACCAGGGTGCGGTCCAGCGCTTCGGCCAGGGCGACGTAGGTGGCGTCGTAACCGTTGAAGTCGGCTCGCAGGTCCCAGGCGCGACCGGCGGTCAGGTCGTCCGCGTGACGGGTGAAGGGCAGGCCTGCCTTGACGATCCGGGCGCCCTCGGCGCGTGCCTCGCTGATCCTCCCGCCGAGGAGGAGACTGCGCATGGCGTTGCGGAACTCGTAGTCGAGCAGGTGAGGGATGTGGAGCCGGTTCTCGGCGACGCTCGTGAGTAGTTCGTCTGCGGGGGCGTCTCCGGCCAGGGCCTCGACGAGGGCCGAACTGTCGATGACGATCACGTCTCGCGGATCTTCCGTATCTCGGCTACGACGTCGTTGTGGCTCGCTCCGCCGCCGAATGATCGGAGCGCCTCCAGTCGTTCTCTGATCGTGTACGGGGCGGGAGTGGGGGCGACCTCGGTGAGGATGTCGGCCACGTACGCGGACAGCGACATGCGCTTACGTGCGGCCCGCGCTTTCAGTTCGGCGACCACTTCCGCGTCCAGCCCTCTGACCTGCAAGGTGGCGTCCATATGTAAAGCACTCTTGTGAGATATGCGCACAGCTACTATCAGCCATGGTCACGCAGGATCTCCCCGATCAGCGCCCGGGCAGCCTCGACCCGGTGCGTTGGCCGGATCGCTTCCTGGAGCGTGTACGTCATCAAGGTGAGCGCCTGCGCGGCCATGGCCGCAGCCACGTCCTGCCGCCCGTAGCCGAGTGTCGCGTTGAACGCCCCGGCCCGCGCATCCAGGAACCGCCGTCCATCCGCGGCCACCACCTCACACCCCTCGCCTTTGACGAGGAGCAGGGGATCAGGATCGGCATGAAGGGGTGTCCACGGGTGCCACACATGGCTGGCCGCGTTCGCGAGGAACTCCTTGGTGAGGGAAGGTCTGTCCATGTGCTCCTCTTTCCGCTGGACTGTCACCCCCTGAGCACACCGCGACAGCGGGTGATGACGCTACGCTGAGATGCGATCACTCACGGTTCGTTCATGGCTTCATGTCGATTCCTGGGAAGGATTCAGATGTGAACCCCACCGCAGGAACGCAGCCACACGGCGGGCCCTCATCGGTCGCCTCAGCGCAGGGGCGGTCGTTCGCGGCCGAGCTCACGTACTGGCGGCGACGGCGAGACATGAGCAAGAAGCAGCTCGCCGTCGCGATGGGCTTCGACCCCTCCTACGTCAGCCATGTCGAAGCCGGCCGCCACCCCCGCCAGCGAAGACTTCGCCCGCAAGGCGGAAAGCGTGATCAACGCGTGCGGCGCACTCTGGCAGGCCTGGCGAATCACCGCACCCGCTCGCTCGGCCGCCCCCGCTCGCTCGGCCGCCCCCGCTCGCTCGGCCGCCCCCGCGGAGCATGACAGCGAGGGCGTCGTCGTGGACGACGACCACGCCCAACTGCACTACGACGGGACGGCTCCACCTATCGGGCGCGGCAGCGGCGACGCCTGTTCAACGGCAGCACCGAGCCGATCACCCGCTACCTGATGCGCATCAGCGTGGACCGCTACCCCGGCCAGCCCGAACGGTCCAACGCTCTCTACCGCGCACGCCCCCTCACCTGGGACGAGCTCGACCTGACCGCGACCTGCGACGGCGAGCCGATGACATGGCGCTCCAAGCACGACCGCGACGCGTTCAAGGAAGCCTGGCTGTGCCTGGAGAACGACCGTGCCCGTTTCCCGCTCTACCCGGATCAGCACGCGGTGCTCGACTACGCCTACCAGGTGGACGATGGCCGCTGGGGGCCCTGGTTCCAGCGCGCCAACGCGATCGCCCAGCCCAGCAGCGACCGGGTGCCGTCATCGATCACCGAGGTCAGCCACGGGCAGACGGCGGGCCCGCGCGACGGAAAAAGGATCTAGGCGAGGCCCAGCTGCAAGCTGAGCAGGATACGTCTGGGGATGCGAGAGAGCAGACGCAAAGAAGCGTGTGGCGGAAGCTGACGAACCTTGCCTCCGTCAGGGACATGCTGGGCTTCCACCAGAAGAAGAACGACCAGAAGAAGAACGACACCACCGAGGATAGCGTCGACACCGACGAGCTTCGGCTCTCGAAGTTACAGGAGGACGAACAAAAACGGCTTGCGGACCTCCGTGAGCGTATGAAGGAAGGAACACTGGCCGAGCTCCCGAAGGACGACACGCGGTGGGCGGCTTATAAGGCCGCCGAAGCTCTGGCATTGGAGAGCATAAGCACGGCGAACTTGGAGAGGTAGTTACCGGTGGCGATCGGCCAACCCCCCACCTCGGCGTCGGCACTGACCACATCGGAGCGGTAGATGGCGGTGGCCTGGCTCACATCCCCACTGACCGCTCGGTTACTACTCAGTCCCCGTCGTCCTGCCTGATGATCTTTTGCGGCGGTCCTGCTCCGGATCAACCGCAACTCCAGGCCCGCGGCGGATCTCGTTGAGCGCCTCGATGACCGCCCGCACCCGGTACAGGGTCCGGCTGCCGCGCTGCTCGCGCTCCGGCACCCGGGCCTCGATCGCGCCTCGGTACTGGCTGATCGTCTTGCCGTCCACGCCCAGCAGCCGAGCGATGCCGCCCAGAGTCCGCATCTGATCGGCATCGGCCGGCATCGGGTACGGCGTCGGCTGCGTGAGTGCCCAAGCGCGCCAGGCATCCAGAGCGGCCACGTCGTACAGCTCGGGGTCCGGACCGGTGGTGTGCGGGCTCGGCCGTTGCCCGAGGGGTGGCGGCTGGGGGCCGACAGGCACGTGGCACATCTGGTGAAGGCCGATGGGCCCGCAGCCGGGGATCCGGAAGGGTTGTGAGCACTCCCTCGCGATTCGGTTATTAAGGGGGGAATCGGGCCTCCATAATCGCCTTTCAGTGCTTGATTATGGATCTCGATTACGATTTGTGTGCATGTGCTGCCCGTGCGCATAAAGTGCCGCCACGATAGGAAGCGTGGTTGCGGGACAGGCAGGCGGATCGCGGCCGCGGCCGATCGGCGTCGCGGTGGCTGTCGTGGTGGCTGTGGCGGGCGGCCGATGATGCCGGGCGGGAGTCGCGTGCGGGTGGCGTTCAGGATCCTGGCCGGTGCCGGTGTGGCCGGGGTGATCGCCGCCGTGGTGGTCATGTGGGTCAGCTGGAAGGGTGACGTCGATCCCGCCGGCGCCACCATCGGATTGGCTTCGCTGATCGTGGCGGCGGTGTCGCTGTGGCAGTCCCGCACCGGCCCCCGGCCCTCCCCACCGGCCGTTGACCCGGCCGTTGACCCCGCCGTTGACCCCGCAGAGCAGGGCGAGCGGCGCGGCCAGTCGCAGGTTTCCGATTCGGCCGGTTCCCCTCGCGTTCCCTCACCCGCCGCATCCGCTCCCGCGCACCCCCCGGCGGTACCGGCAGCGACCGACCGGCGGACGTTGCCGGACGCGGCCACCCTCACCGTCCCGGCCGGGCTGCCCGGGTTGCCCCGCCCGCCGGCGGCGGTGTTCCTGGGCCGCCGGCAGGTGCTCACCCGGCTGCGCAAGACACTGACCACCACACCCAAAACGCCGGCCAGGCCGCCGGCGGCAAGGCTGGCGGGATCGGCGGGGGTGGAGCCGGTGGTGATCACGCAGGCGGCCGTGTACGGGCTGGGCGGGATCGGCAAGAGCGAACTGGCGCTGCAGTACGCCGCCCGCCACCGGCGCGCCTACCGGCTGGTGTGGTGGATCGACGCCGACACCCCGGCCCAGATCCAGACATCGCTGGCAGGGCTGACCCGGGCGATCTGCGCGGGCGCCGACTCGGTGGCGGCGTCCGCGGCGACGGCGGAGGAGGCGGCCGACTGGGCGCTGGCGTGGCTGGCCGCCCACCCCGGCTGGCTGCTCGTCTTCGACAATGTCGAAGACGCCGGTGACCTGCACCCCTACCTGGGCCGGCTGACCGGCGGACACGTGCTGATCACCACCCGGCGCGACACCGGCTGGACGGATATGGGCTGCACCCCCATCAGCCTGGAGGTACTGGACCCCGAACCCGCCCGGCAGCTCCTGACCCGGATGATCACCCAGGCGCATCCCACCCGACCGCCCGGCAGAGGCGCCCCCGCGCACAAGTCCGGACCGGCCGAGCCGGCCGACCTGGCCGGGCTGGCTGAGGATCTGGGATATCTGCCGCTGGCGCTGACGCAAGCCGCCGCGTTCATCGCCCGCACGCCCGGGATGAACGTCACCACCTACCGCACACTGCTGCGCGACAATCCCGGCAAGGCTCACGCGGCCGCGCCGCCCGGCGGCGACGGCGAACGCGTCCTCGCCCAGGTCTGGACGATCACCCGCACCCGGATCGCCGCCCAGAACCCGCTGGCCCCCCACCTGCTGGCGCTGCTGGCCCGCTACGCCCCCGACCAGCTGCCCATCACCGTCCTGCACCACCTGCCCGACGCCCTGCCCGACGTCGATGAACTCCAGATCGGCCAGGCGCTGGGGCTGCTGGCCTCCTACAGCATGATCACCATCAGCCCTGATAACACCGGCCGCGGCCCCGGTTGCGACACCGTCAGCGTCCACCGCCTGGTCCAAGCCGTCACCGTAAACGACCTCCCCGAACACGAGCGCCAGACCGTCCACGCCCGAGCCGCCGACCTGCTGACCGCCGAACTGCCCGCGGACCCGAACGTGATCGACAACTGGCCGGTCTACCGGCGACTGCTGGCCCACGCCCGCGCGGCCCTGCCCCCGCGATCGCCGGCGATGTCCCAGGTGATCGACTACCTGGACGCCAGCGGGGACTACGCCACCGCCAAAACCTTGCAACACCAGCGCTACCAGGCTCAGCTCAACCACCACGGACCCGAACACCCCGAAACGCTGACCGACCGGGCCAACCTGGCCTACTACACCGGGAGAGTGGGGGATGTGGCCGGGGCGCGCGACCAGTTCGCCGCGCTGCTGCCCCTCCGGGAACGCGTCTCGGGGGCCGAACACCCTGAAACGCTGGCCGCCCGGGCCAACCTCGCCTACTGGTCGGGGGAGGCGGGGGATCCGGCCGGGGCGCGCGACCAGTTCGCCGCGCTGCTGCCCCTCCGGGAACGCGTCTCGGGGGCCGAACATCCCCACACGCTGACCGACCGGGCCAACCTCGCCTACTGGTCGGGGCAGGCGGGGGACGCGGCCGGGGCGCGCGACCAGTGCGCCGCACTGCTGCCTATCACCGAACGCGTCCTGGGCGCCGAACACCCCGACACGCTGACCGCCCGGGCCAACCTCGCCTACTGGTCGGGGGAGGCTGGGGACGCGGCCGGGGCGCGCGATCAGTTCGCCGCGCTGCTGCCCCTTCGCGAACGCGTTTCGGGCGCCGAACACCCCGAAACGCTGACCGCCCGGGCCAGCCTCGCCTCCTGGTCGGGGGAGGCTGGGGATGCGGCCGGGGCGCGCGACCAGTTCGCCGCGCTGCTGCCCCTTCGCGAACGCGTCTCGGGCGCCGAACACCCCGACACGCTGACCGCCCGGGCCGACCTCGCCTACTGGGCCCGGCGTTGCCGGGAAACGGGAGCCGACGGCCGGTCCCGAGACGACGCGTGAGTGTTCACCGAAATTCGGTCATTCGGGCACTATTCTGGCCATCATAATCCCAGTTACGCAGGAGAGATCATCTGAGCCGTCGCCGAACAGGCTCACCCGCTCGCATCGCACCGACCAACCAGCGAATACGACACAGTCGAATACGTCACGTTGCCAGTCACAGGCGCGCGGAGGCGCTGGTGAGCAGGGAGTGTTGAGCGACATGTTGAGCGACACGGAATGTCAGTGGCAAACGACAACGGATGACAGTCGGCGCGACACCGATGTCAGCAAGATCTCTCACCCTTCGTAGCCGGACCTTGCGTGCTGACTGGTTCGGGCCCGGGACGGCCGTGTAGGGAGCAGCCCGAGTTCGGCTTCGATCCGATCGCATGTCTCCCGCATCCGGTACCAGTTGCCGCGCATCTCGGGAAGCCGCCCGTCCTGCCGGACGAGGGTGGCCACCAGGTGCACGTGGTCACGGGCGTGCCGGAGCGCGACCCATCGGCACGCTTCGATGTCTCCGAGCGGGGCGATGCCAGCAGCGTCGATGAGCCGGGCGGCGATCCATGCCCAGGTGGTGTCAGTAAGGGGCCGGTCGTGGGGGGCGGTCAGGGCGGTGCAGTGCCAGACGTACCGACCGAGCGGCCGGGCGTAGCACTCGGCCGGGCGGTTGAGGTGCGCGGCCAGGTCGTCGAGCGTCGCGTCGGTACGTGCTGGGTCGGCTCGAACGGGTCCCCGGTGGCGATCAGGCGCGGGTCGCTTTGCTGCTCGTAGTGGCTCTTGCCGGGGCCGTACAGTTCGCGCAGCAGGTCGCGGGTGCGGGACCGTCTACAGCGAAATGTTCTTGGTGGCGGTGACGGCCAGCCGCGAGAACAGGGTTCCGGAGAAACCGAAGAGGAGAGCGAGGGCATAGGCAAACGGGCCGGGCGGCGTGCCCCACGAGTTCTGCTGAAAAACGCTGCCCAGCAGGTTGAGACCCGGGTCGGAGAGCATCCTGACGAGCAGGAGACCGCCGACGGCCGCGAGGGATCCGCCGATCGGCGCCAGCACCAGGACACCCCACGACCGGTCGCGTTTGTCAGCAGAGCGCATGACAGCGGTGGCGGGGGAGAGAAAACCACCGAGCGCCCCGAACAGCATGATCGGCCGAACATCGAAGGAGATGCCAATCAGCAGGATCGCGCCCAGCCCCACCGCGGTCAGCCATAGGGCGACGCGGTGCTGTTCGTATTCGCGCTCCAACTCAGCGAGCCGACGCTGATCGAGTTGCTCGTGCGCCGCGATGAGCACAGCGCGGAGATCGGCGATCGTCTGAGCCTCGTCCAGAGCGGCCCTCACCTGCTGGTCGGTCGTGTCCATGGGCTCCGCGACCCGCAGCCGCAGCGCCTGTGCCTGCGCGGCCACGCCTTCGTCGCTCTCGAACCCGAGCAGCAGGCGCTCGGCGTGATAGAGCACACTCCAGGCCGCCGCCAGCTTTGACAACGGCACCGCGATCACGCCGGCCCGCGGCAGCAGGCGCCAGACCACCGTCCCGGGCCGTTCCAGGTCCTCCAGCCGCGCGGTAACCGCCTCGACAACCTTCACGCACTCCGGTCGATCGTCCGCGGCCTTGATGATCGTGGCGTGCGCCTTGCGGTCGCGGATGCGACCTAACAGGAGGCGGTACCCCGGCGCCGCGATCAACCCCCGGTTGGTGACATAGACCAGGACGAGGTAGCAGCCGCAGATCGCCGCCAACGACCACGGTTCACTACCGGTTATCGCGGCCCACATCACGCCTCGCGTTCCTTCGGCTCATCGGCCGCAGCCCAGCGGGAGAACAGTTCCATCCCCAACGCGTACCCCTCGTCGATCATCTGCTGGCGCCTGCGACTATTCGCGTAGAGCGTGGTGATGAACGATGCCCGCATGGCAGGTCTGATGTGGGTGCTCCCTGGCACACTCGGGCCGCGGCCGTCGATACCGATTTCGGCGTCGATCGCCGGGATGATGTTGCGTGAGAGGACACCGAGAACGTCGCCCGAGCCCCGCGCGACATGCCGGTTCACGTATGCGATGGCACGCGCCTTGTCGACCAGGCAACCCTGGCACACGGCGAGGGTCCTCATCAGTCGGTGGACTTCCGGGAGCTTCGTAGGAAGGCTCCCCGGCTCCACCCGGCTCGCGAGATGTCCACGACGACGATCTCATCAAGGTCCAGGTCCAGCAGCGGGTAGACGGGAACGTTGTCCACCGAGCCGCTATCCCGGCCGATCACGCGGCCGTAGAGGGAACCACCGACAAGGCCGAGTGGCAGCGCCACCGCGCCGGCCACCGCCCGCATCGGGGCACTATCCGCGCCAGCCTCGATCCTGACGTAGTCGGGAACGAACGCGGTCCGCGGACCGGCCGGCACGAATATGCCGGTGTCGACCCATTCCAAATACCGGACTCCGACCCGGCGCGGCCCCGACGGGCTGTCCCATCCCGTGATGCTCGCGTAGTGGAAGACCAGCGAAACCCTACCGACCGAGACGAACGTCGTCGCGGCGCCGGGACGCGGAATCCTGCCGTCAATCAACTCGCCAAGCCGGGCCTCCGCGTGTGATCGGAAGGCGGTGACGTTCAGCCGCTCCAGCCACCGAGCGGCGAACGGCCCAGCCTGGAACAGCAGGAAAAGAATGAGGAAAGGCGCCCCCCAGGAAATGTCCCAAAGCGCGGCTAACGCGGCAGCGACGGCTCCGGCCAGCGCCGCCGCGTAACCTACTGGGAAGATCGGCGTTCGCCAGGCGGTGTAAAGGATGTCCGGCTCGATCCCGACCTCGACGTCCGCGATCATCCGCGCCCGCGAATTGCCGGGCCGGTCGCGGGCACCGTGGACATTGGCCAGCAGCCACGGCAGCAGAAGCACGAGCGAGATCGCACGGGCGGCGATCCCCACGGGCCGGATACGGTACATCGAGCGGAACATGGCCCGTTCCAACCAGTAACGACACATCTCCTCGGCGGACAAATACCGGAGCAGCACTGCATTTAGGGGCCCCCACAGATGCACCGCTCACCGCCACAGGCCGCAATCCGTGGCGCTCCATCGCCAGGAGGAACCCGGCGTGGTACGCGCCGCGGAAGCCGCCGCCGGAGAAGGCCAGACCGAAGCGGCGTGGCACTGCGCGCCTCCCTCCTGCCGACGGCACGGCCGGTGATGTCACCGTGATGGACGGTAGTAGACCGGAGTGCCGCTCGGCCAGCTCCGCCGGACGTCGCCTGGCCGCGCCGACCACCAGCCGGGCTGGGATGGTGATCTTCTGCGGCGGTCCTGATCCGGGTCGGCCGCAACCCCGGGGCCGCGACGGATCTCGTTCAGCGATCAGGCCAGTGGCGGCGATGGCTCGCGCAACAAGATCACCGGCGGGACGCGGTGGTGGAGCTCTACAACCCCCTGTCAGGAGGTCCTCACTCTGGGCGGGCATCAGGAGCATCTCGCCCTTCGCCGAGCGTGCGACATACTCGCGACATACCGCCCCTAAATACGATTGTCCGCGTCAACCATTCGCGAGTACCCAGGAGACCCCGCATGCATGAGAGTGTCGCGTCGCTCCCTCTGGTTGGCGGGCAGGTCGATTCTCGCTGCCCGGGGTCCTGAAGTAGCTGTGATGCGAACCTTCCTGGCCCTCCTGCTCGTGACCACGCTGACCGCCTGCGCCGCCGATTCCCCTCCCGCAGCCCGCTCCGCCGGGGCGAGCGTCCGCCCGACCACCCCCGCCGCCGTCGTCCCTGACCGGCTACGTCCCATCACCGGGGCTCAAGTCTGCGCGGCCATCCCCGAGGCGCTCCGAGAGTCCCTGCTTCCCGGCGACCTGCTCAGCGACGAGATCTCCTGGAGCAACACTGTCGCGACCGCTACGTCGGTCTGGGCGGAGTGCGAGTGGTACTTCGGGGCCCCTCTCTCGCTGGAGGTAACCGTCGAGGCATACGGCACGGCTGGCCAGACCGCAACCGACCACGCCAAGCTGACATTCGAGAAGAGCAAGGCGGAGCACGCGAAACTGCACGAACGGCCGGGTAGCGATTCCTGGACATACAGCCCTGTCGCGGCAGCGAACCACGGTGATGCCGCGTTCAGCCTGACCGGCAGCAGATCCGGCAAGCGCCGCTCGCGCTACGCCTACCTGCTCATCCGGCAGGGGCCCTGGCTGATCTCGATGACCTACCAAGGCGAAGGGCGCGGCGGTGATGTGCCCGAGGCCGAGCTTCGCCGCGACGCGGACCAGATCGCCGAGGTCTTCACCGCGGAAATGGCCGAAGACTCCGGTGCCGTTGCCCCCGATGACCGCGGCCTGTGCGGGGCCGTCTCCGCCGCCGACGTCGCCTCGGTTTTCTTTCCCTCCGTCACGGTAGTGGGGGGCGGCGGCGACGCCGACGACACCGACTGCACGTGGCTGATCCGCGAGCAGATCGGGCAGATGGACGAGGGCGGGCTGGTGAACGGCCCTTGCGGCCGGGGACCGATGCAGATGGAGAACGTCGTCCCCCGTTGCGGGGAGTTGCGCATTCGCGTCAACGACTTGCGGCGTGACGACCGCCGGAAACTCAGAAGCGGGTTCGACGCCATGACCGGACGCTACGCCAAGAGCGCGCCCGTCAAGCGCCTCACCGGCATCGGGGACCGGGCGTTCGCCTTCGCCGACCAGGTTCACGTCCTGGCCGGCGGCTACCTCATCCAGCTCACCTACAACGGCACGAACACCGGTGGAGGCGTCCGCGATGCCCCCGGCTTTCAGGAGCCCAACCTCGACGAAGCCGCCCTCCGTAAGTCTCTCATCCGGATTGCCGAGATCTACGTGCCGGGCTTGTCCGCCCAGAATTGAAGCTGAGCTGCGCTCGCTGGGCGCGCTGTGTCCGCAGCGGCCGGTGTGCTGCTGCGGCCGAGCGCGGTCATTAGTGTCGGCGAGTCAGCCTGCTGAGGGGGAAGTCTCTCCCTCTGGGGCGAAGGCGGCGCCGGTACACGGAGTGAGGATCTGGTGGACAGCCGTTGACGGTAGGGAGGCCGATTACTACCTGGCGCTGCTAGAAGCCAACGTGCTGCATCCGGGACGTCGGCGACCTTATCTACTGGCCTCTGGAAGAACTACGGGACGCTACTCCCGAGGAGATCGTCGAGGCATCCCTCAGCTACCGCCCCATCCCGTTGTGAAAGCCACCAGCCTTGGGGGACCACGCCAGACATGCCTGAAGCGGCTAGTGCTGTGACCGGAAACGATCACGGTGTTGGCGCGTAGGACGCTTCTGCCGGTTGGATGGGTGCTGATCACGTTCGATCGGCGCTCGGGAGGTCAGGTGACGCAACCGGTCAGGGTCCGCAGGCTCACAGAACCGGAAGGGCAGAAACTACAGCGCATCGTGCGGCGCGGCACGACCAGCACGGTGCGCTACCGGCGGGCGATGATCCTGCTGGCCTCGGCCGGCGGCAACACCGTGCCGGTCATCGCCCGACTGGTGCAGGCCG
>NZ_FNVT01000043.1 GCF_900108335.1 Nonomuraea solani | reverse complement strand
CGCTGAAAGCATCTAAGCGGGAAGCTCGCCTTGAGATGAGGTCTCCCACCACGAGAGTGGGTAAGGCTCCCTATAGACGATGGGGTTGATAGGCCGGAGGTGGAAGCATGGTAACGTGTGGAGCTGACCGGTACTAATAGGCCGAGGACTTGACCACAAAGCATTCTTGCTCGCGTCCACTAGGCAATTCTGAGACAACAAACGCGTGTTTGTTTGTTTCATGGGGTTACGGCGGTTATGGCGGGAAGGAAACACCCGGTTACATTCCGAACCCGGAAGTTAAGCTTCTCTGCGCCGATGGTACTGCACTCGGGAGGGTGTGGGAGAGTAGGTCACCGCCGGACAATCTTTGAAAGGGCTCCGACGCCTAGCGCGTCGGGGCCCTTTTTGCGTTGTGGGGTGTTTCGGTCGTTCGGTGACGATGGGCTGTCGTGAGGGCCGCGGGTTCGCGGGTTGTGTGATCTCCATGCCATCGTCTCTCCGCGCGGCCGTCTCTCCGCGCGGCCGTCTCTCCGCGCGGCCGTCTCTCCGCGCGGCCGTCTCTCCGCGCGGCCGTCTCTCCGCGCGGCCGTCTCTCCGCGCGGCCGTCTCTCCGCGCGGCCGTCTCTCCGCGCGGCCGTCTCTCCGCGCGGCCGTCTCTCCGCGCGGCCGTCTCTCCGCGCGGCCGTCTCTCCGCGCGGCCGTCTCTCCGCGCGGCCGTCTCTCCGCGCGGCCGTCTCTCCGCGCGGCCGTCTCTCCGCGCGGCCGTCTCTCCGCGCGGCCGTCTCTCCGCGCGGCCGTCTCTCCGCGCGGCCGTCTCTCCGCGCGGCCGTCTCTCCGCGCGGCCGTCTCTCCGCGTACCTCGGTACCTCGGCCTGCACGGTCACGTCGAGGGCCGTGGGCGACTCGTCGGCGATCAGCAGGTCCAGCTCGCAGGCCAGAGGCCACTCGCAGGCCAGAGGTCAGAGGCCAGCGCCATGGCGATGGCCGCCCGCTGCCGCTGCCCGCCAGAGACCTCGTGCGGGTGCACGCTCGCGACCCGTTCCGGCAGGCGTACCTCCTCCAGCGCGGTCAGGACGGCGGGCTGTTTCTCCGAGCGGCCGTCGCCCAGGGTCGGTCGGTCCGGCCCGCGAGGAGGGCCCTTCGGCTGGTCCTGTGAGAGCTCGGGCTATGCGAACAGCCGGATCAGGCCGCCTGCCTGGGCCTTGGCGATGGGGTCGCAAGCGGATGAGGCCGCAAGTGGGTGTGGCCGTGAGTGGGTGAAGCCGTGAGTGGGTGTGGCCGTAAGCGGATGAGGCTGTGAGTCGGAGTTGCTGCGGCGCGGGGCTCCCGTGTCCGCCCAGCATCGTGCCGGTGCAGCCCCCGCGTTCGAGTGTCCTCGAACTGGCTGGGGCGCCCGCGTTCCATCGCTCTCGGTCCTCGGACTGCGGCAGTTCCCGTGGCCTGTCACACCCTCGGTCCGTCGCGACCTGAGCATCCCCTGTGCCAGATCTGCCGGCCTGTGCGTCTGCCCGGCGGAGTTGGTGGTTGGGGGGAGGGCTGGTCGTGGAACTGGTTGTTGTGGGTGGCTAGCGGGGCGGGGGGATTTGTCGTGATAATGCTCGGATGATCGCGGTCGGGGCGAAGGCGATACCGCGACTGGTCATCGCGCTGGTCATCGCGATCGCCCTGGTCCTGCCGCTGGTGTCGGTGAATCGGCAGGATCCGGCCCACCTCCAGACGCCTGTGCCGGTGCCCGCCGCTGCTGTGCGGCAGGTCGCGACGCTCTACCGGCTTGAGGACAGGGTGGGCAGGGAGGCCGTGGCGGCGGTGCCGACTGAGCGGATCGGTGAGCGGCTCGATCGGTTTCTCGCGGGCCGGGGTCAAACGGTTACGGCCATGGTCAAGGATCTGGCTACCGGGCGGCTCTACCGTTATCACGGGCACGAGCGGCTGATCACTGCCAGTGCGGCCAAGGTGCAGATTCTCATGGCGCTGCTGCGGCGTACCTCATGGAAGGGGTTGCCCGCGGGGGTCAGGCGGGATGCCGAGCTGATGATCCGCTACAGCGACAACCATGCCGCCGATCGGCTCTGGCTGCGGATCGGGGGTGCGGATGGGTTCACCGAGGCGGCGCGGGCGTTCGGGATGAAGCACACGCGGGGGGTGCCGGGGGAGTGTGTGGATCTGTACTGCTGGGGGATTACCCGGACATCCGCCGACGATCAGGTCAGGCTCATGGCGGGCCTGGTGGCCGGGAAGAGCAGGCTCACGGCCGGCGGGCGGAAGGAAGTGCTGCGGCTCATGGGCGCGGTCGTCGACGGCCAGGACTGGGGGATCAGCGCCGCCGCGTGCAAGGGCGACCGCGTGGCGCTGAAGAACGGCTGGCTGAAGCGCGTCTCGACCAAGCGCTGGGCCGTGACCAGCGTGGGGCTGATCAGAAGGGGTGACCGGGACTACGCGATCGCCGTACTCACCGAGGGGAGTCCCACGGTGGAGTACGGCATCGCGACGGTCGAAGGGGTGGCCGAGCGGATCATGCGTGGATTCCGGAAATGCCGGGCGTGACCAGTCGGTAGCCCACCCCGCGTACCGTCTGGATGAGCTGGTCGTCCTCGTCGCCCAGGCGTGCCCGCAGCCGTTTGACGTGCACCGCGATGGTGTTCGTCGAGGTGTTGGCGGCGGCGTGCCACACGTGGCGCATGATCTGCTCCCGGGTGACCGTCCGGTCGGCGTTGCGCATCAGATACTGCAGCAGCTCGAACTCTCGCAGCGGCAGGTGTACGGCGCGGCCGCTCACGCGTACCTGATAGGCCTGAATGTCCAGCTCGACCCCGCCCACGGCCAGCACCTTGCGGGACTCGGGTGAGGCCGCCTGGATGAACGGCAGCAGTTCCGGCACCCGGTAGGGCCTGGCCACGCAGGCGGCCGCCCCGGCCGCGAGCGCGCGTACCGCCTGCTCGGCGTGCCCCTCACCGACACCGAGCAGGACGGGTACGGCTCGCGCGAGCCGTACCGCGCGTACGAAGTCGACCGCGTCGATGACCGGCAGCGCGGCCGAGACGAGCACCACGTCCGGCTGCAGGGCGCCGGCCTGCAGCAACCCCTGAGCCCCGTCGGAGGCTCCGGTTACGGCCACGCCCTCGCGTTCGAGGGCCGTGGCCACGTCCTCGACGACGGCGTCGTCGGGGTCGGCGATGAGCAGCACGGGCTTGGTCCTCGTGTCCCCGTTCATCGTGGATGCCGCCTGCTGTTGGATCATCAGCCGAAGCGCCCCGTGATGTAGTCCTCGGTGGCCTTCTGTGATGGGTTGGTGAACATGCGGGAGGTCTCGTCCATTTCGATGACCTTGCCGGGCTTGCCCTGCTCGGCGAGGTTGAAGAACGCGGTCCTGTCGCTGACCCGGGCGGCCTGCTGCATGTTGTGGGTGACGATGACGATGGTGTACTGGTCCTTGAGCTTGCCCATCAGGTCCTCGATGGCCAGCGTGGAGATCGGGTCGAGGGCCGAGCAGGGCTCGTCCATCAGCAGGACCTCGGGCTTGACCGCGATGGCCCTGGCGATGCAGAGGCGCTGCTGCTGACCGCCGGACAGCCCCGCGCCGGGTTTGTTGAGGCGGTCCTTGACCTCGTTCCAGAGGTTGGCGCCCTTCAGCGACTCCTCGACGACGCCGTCCATCTGCGACTTGGCGACCCGGCCGTTGAGACGGAGGCCGGCGGCCACGTTCTCGTAGATCGACATCGTGGGGAACGGGTTGGGGCGCTGGAAGACCATGCCGATCATCCGGCGGACGGAGACGGGGGCGACGGTGGGGGCGTACAGGTCCTCGCCCTCGAGCAGCACCTTGCCCTCCACGCGAGCGCCCGGGATGACCTCGTGCATGCGGTTGAGCGTGCGCAGGAACGTCGACTTGCCGCAGCCCGACGGTCCGATGAAGGCGGTGATCGAGCGCGGCTCGATGGTCATGGACACGTCCTCGATCGCCTTGTGCGACCCGTAGTACGCGTCGAGACCCGAAACCTGGATCTGCTTGGACATGGCGTTGGTTACCCCCTATCGGCCCCTGGCGGGCGCACGCCACCAGGCGATCAGGCGCGCCACCAGGTTGAGCAGCATGACGATCAAGATGAGCGTGAGGGCTCCGGTCCACGCGCGGTCGATGGCGGTGTCGTTGGGACGTGCCGCCTGGTCGAAGACGAAGAGGGGGAGGCCCATCTGCGGCCCGTTGAACGGGTCGTTGTTGATGGAGTTGGTGAAGAAGACCGTCAGCAGCAGCGGAGCGGTCTCGCCGGCGACCCTGGCCACCGCGAGCATGACGCCGGTGACGATGCCGGTGAGCGCGGTCGGCAGGACGACCTTGAGGATCGTGCGCCACTTGGCGACGCCCAGCGCGTACGAGGCTTCGCGCAGGTCGTTGGGCACCAGCCGGAGCATCTCCTCCGCCGATCTGACCACGGTCGGCATCATCAGGATCGACAGCGCGACCGCGCCCGCCCAGCCCGAGAACGCGAAGCCGAGGAAGAGGACCCAGAACGCGAAGACGAACAGGCCCGCAACGACGGAAGGGACGCCGGTCATGACGTCCACGAAGAAGCTGATGGAACGGCTCAGCCGGCCGCCGTTGCCGTATTCGACCAGGTAGATGGCGGTGAACAGGCCGATGGGCACCGAGATGAGCGAGGCCAGCAGGACCTGCTGCAGGGTGCCGATGATCGCGTGGTAGGCGCCGCCGCCCGCGTCTCTGGCCCCGATGCCGTTCATGGAGTGCGTGAGGAACTCCATGTCGAAGCGGGTCATACCGTTGGAGATCACCAGCCACAGGACCGAGATCAGCGGAATGACGGCCATGGCGAACGCCAGGTAGACCAGGCCCTGGACGATCTTGTCCTTGACCCGGCGGCCGGTCGAGATGTGTTGGATGGCGGTCATGCGCCGGCCCTCGCGTACTCCTTGCGGCGGTTGATGATCATCCGCGCGGCCATGTTGACCAGCAGCGTGATGACGAACAGCACCAGACCGGAGGCGATCAGGGCGCCCCGGCCGATCTGGGTGGCCTCACCGAAGCCGTTGGCGATGTTCGCGGCGATGCTGTTGGCGTGTGGGGTGAGGATCTCGAAGGTGATGTCGAAGGTCGCCGGGAAGATCAGCGCGACCGCGATGGTCTCGCCCATGGCGCGGCCGAGGCCGAGCATGGCGGCGCTGATGATGCCGGGGCGGCCGAACGGCAGCACGGCCATCCTGATCATTTCCCAGCGGGTGGCGCCGAGCGCGAGCGCGGCTTCCTCGTTCATCTTGGGGGCCTGGAGGAACACCTCGCGCGAGATGGCCGCGATGATCGGCAGGATCATGATCGCCAGGACGATGCCACCGGCGAGCATGGTCTTGCCGCCGATGATGCCCTCGCCGGCGAACAGCGGGAACCAGCCGAGGTTCTCGTTGAGCCACTGCGACGGCGTCCGCATCAACGGCACCAGGAACGCCACGCCCCACAGGCCGTAGACGACGCTGGGGACGGCGGCGAGCAGGTCGACCAGGTAACCGAGCGGGGCGGCCAGCCGGCGGGGCGCGTAGTGCGAGATGAACAGCGCGACGCCGATCGCGATCGGCGTGGCGATGATCAGCGCCAGTACGGAGCTGAGCACGGTGCCGAACGCCAGCGCGCCGATGCCGAACACCTGCGCGCTGTTCGGTTCCCAGGTCAGTTCGGTGAAGAAGGAGCCCTTGTTCGCCTGCAGGGCGGGGATCGCCTCGCTGATGAGGAACACGGCGATGGCCGCCATGATCGCCAGCAGGACGACACCCGCTCCGGTGGAGATGAACCGGAAGACGCCTTCACCATGGCTGCGCCGCGAGGCGGGCCGGCTCGTGGCCGACCCGCCGTCACGGGTGCGTACGTTGGTCGTCATGAGAGATTAGGAGATCGCCTCGACAGCGCTGCGGACCTTGGTGAGCAGCGCGCCGGAGAGCGGGGCGTAGCCCAGGTCCTTCAGCGCCGCCTGGCCCTCGTCGCTGGCGGTGTAGGTGAGGAAGCTCTTGACGATCTTGGATTCCTCGGCCGGGAGACCCTTCTCGCAGGTGATCTCGTACGTCACCAGCACGATCGGGTAGGCGCCCGCGGTCTTGGTGGCGTAGTCGATCGACAGGGCGAGGTCGTTGCCGGTGCCCTTGACCTCGGCGGTCTCGACCGTCTTGGCCGCGCTCTCCGGGGTCAGCTCGACGAACTCGCCGGCGCCGTTGGCGACCTTGGCCTTCTGGAGGCTGGAGTTCTCGGCGTACGAGAACTCGACGTAGCTGATCGCGCCCTCGGTGTCCTTGACGGAGGAGGCGATGCCGTCGGAGCCCTTGGAGCCCTGGCCCTTGGCCTCGGCGGGCCACGCCTTGGCGGGCTCGTGCGGCCAGCCACCGGTGGCCTTGAGGAACTTGGTGAAGTTGTCGCTGGTGCCCGACTCGTCCGAGCGGTGGAACGCCTGGATCGGCGAGGACGGCAGCTTGGCCTCGGGGTTGTCGGCCTTGATGGCGGCGTCGTCCCACTTGGTGATCGTGCTGTTGAAGATGCCGGACAGCGTCTTGGGCGACAGCTGCAGGCCCTCCACGCCGGGCAGGTTGTAGACCACCGCGACCGGACCGGTCACCATCGGGATGTTGATGGCCTTGCCGGTCTTGCAGCGGGCGTCGGCCTGGGCGGGCTCGTCTTCCTTGAGCGCCGAGTCAGAGCCGGCGAAGGACACCGTCCCCTGGATGAACGCCTGCACACCGGCACCCGAGCCGCTGGGCTGGTAGTTGAGGGTCACACCCGGGTTCGTGGCCGCGAAGTTCTTCGTCCACTCGGTGATCGCGTTGGCCTGGGCAGAGGAGCCCGCAGCGTTGATCGTGCCGCTCAGGCCATTGTCGTTGCCCGCGGCGGCGGGGGCACTCGCGCTGGCGCCGGTGGTGCTGCTCGAGGCATTGTTATCTGTGCCGCACGCAGCGAGCGAGAGCGCGCCGACGACGGCTACGGCGGCGAGCCGGCCTGCATACTTCACGGTTGGGTTCCTCCCACTTGGTCCTTAGTCGCCATGAAGCTATGCAGCCAAGGTGACTCGGACCCCCCAACCAGGGTGAACGTTCGGTGAACGCGCCAGGTCACCCTCATGATGGGTGCCATGACCTATCGCGTATGCCTCGTGTGCATGGGAAACATCTGCCGGTCGCCGATGGCGGAGGTGGTGCTCCGCAAAACCCTCGAAAATCACGGCCTTGGCGATCGTGTCGTCGTCGAGAGCGCCGGTACGGGCGGCTGGCACGTGGGTGATCCCATGGATGAACGGGCGCTGGAGATTCTGGCTCTGCACGGTTACGACGGCGCCGAGCACCGGGCCCGGCAGTTCACCGGAGACTGGTTCGACCGGTACGACCTCGTGCTCGCCATGGACCGGGACAACGTGTCCAATCTGCGGCGGCTCGCCGCTCCTGGTGGGGAGGTGCGGCTTTTCCGGTCGTTCGACCCGGACGCGCCTGAGGGGGCCGAGGTGCCGGATCCGTACTACGGGGGGCGGGAGGGGTTCGAAGAGGTGCTCGCGCTGGTCGAGAGCGCCTCTGAGGGCGTGGCGGAGCACATCGCCGATGAGATTCACTGAGGATCTCGGCTCGTCGCACGGGTGGCGGCTGCGGCGGGGCGTGCTCGACGACGGGCGCGAGGTGTTCGCCAAGAGCGGGACCGCCTCCTCCGGGGTTTTCGCCTCGGAGGCCGCGGGGCTGCGGTGGCTGGGTGAGGCCATCGCCGTGCCCGAGGTGATCGAGGTGGGTCCCGGCCGTCTCGTGCTGTCCTGGGTACGCCAGGAGCCGCCCGGTGCCGTGGCCGCCGAGCGGTTCGGGCGTGCGCTGGCCCGGCTGCATCGCGCGGGCGCGCCTGCCTTCGGGGCGCCGTGGCCCGGGTTCATCGCCGAGCTGCCGATGGACAACTCGGCCGCCGATGACTGGCCGTCCTTCTACGCCTCGCGGCGGGTGCTGCCGTTCCTGCGGATGGCGCGGCTGCCGGCGTCGGACGTCGCGCTGGTGGAGCGGGCCGTGGAGCGGTTCGCCGAGGTCGCGGGGCCCGCGGCGGCGCCGGCGCGGATCCACGGGGATCTGTGGAGCGGGAACGTGCTGTGGTCGGGCGGGTCGGCGGTGCTGATCGATCCGGCGGCCCATGGCGGGCATCGGGAGACGGATCTGGCGATGCTGGAGCTGTTCGGGCTGCCGTATCTGGATCGGGTGCTGGGGGCGTACCGGGAGGAATGGGCGCTTGCGGAGGGGTGGCGGGAGCGGGTGCCGCTGCATCAGCTCCATCCGCTGCTCGTGCACGTGGTGCTGTTCGGTGGGGGTTATCGGGAGAGTTTGATGGGCGCGGTACGGCGGGTGCTGGCGCTCTAGACGTTCTTGCGCTTCCGGTAGGCGCGTTGCTGGCAGGCGCGGGAGCAGTAGACGCGCGGGCGGCCGGACGGGGCGGCGTCCAGTGAGGTGCCGCATTCAGGGCAGATTTCGTCACGGCTTTCGTCACGTTCTTGGATGAGGGTGGCGATGCCGTCCAAGAGGCGGCGCAGGCCGAACTCGAAGGAGTTCTCTGGGTGGTCCCAGCCGCCCGTCTCCCACAGGCGGGTGATGGTGGGGTAGCGGTCGAGCCGCTCGTACAGGGAGTCGCGGGCGCCCCACCACTCCTGCTCGGACACGCCGCTGCGCCGCTCCTCGCGCCGGGTCTCGATCAGGAGCAGGGCCTCGGCGTCCACGAACCGGCCGACCAGGCCGACGACCGCGATCACCTCGGACGGCCTGAGCGCGGTGTCCATCAGGGTGCTCAGCATGTAGTCGTAGTGCGCGACGCCGTTGGGGCCGGGCAGGTGGCGGCTGCCGCGTACCTCGGCCAGCCAGGGATGCCGCCGGCGGATCTGCCACGCCTGCCTGGCCACGTCCTCCAGCCGGACCCGCCAGTCGCCCTCGGGCGGCGCCTCCGGGTGCTCGCTCAGCACCTGGTCGAGCATCAGGTCGACGAGCTGGTCGCGGCCCGGGACGTGGCGGTAGAGCGACATGGTGGTGAAGCCGAGCCGGTCGGCGACCTTGCGCATCGACAGCCCCTCCAGGCCCTCGGCGTCGGCCAGCTCGACGGCGGCGCGCACGATCCTGCCCAGGCTCAGCCCCGGTCGCGGCTCGCGCTCCGCCGCCCGCCACAACAGCTCGATGCCGTCGTCCGGATTCTCCTGTGTCATTGGCGCCTCCCTTGTTTATGGTGTAATACTACGTGTACGGCATAAACAGCAAAGGCGGTAAGAGATGTTCCAGATCTACGTCGCTCCCACCGGGGACGACTCCGGGCCCGGCACCTTCGAGCGGCCCTTCGCCACCCTGGAGCGTGCCCGGTCGGCGGCCAGGGAAGCCGACGGGGGCGCCGTCGTCCAGCTCAGGGGCGGGACCCATGTGCTGGACCGGCCGTTCGAGCTCACCGAGGCCGACTCGGGGACCGTCTACCAGGCGTACGGGTACGGCACCCCCTCGCAGGAGGAGGCCGTGGTCAGCGGCGGCCGGACGATCACCGCGTGGGAGGAGCGGGACGGCCTCTGGGCGGCCGAGGTCGGCGACCTGGAGACCCGCCAGCTCTACGTCGACGGCCGCCGGGCCACCCGCGCCGGCATCGACGCCCTGCCCGGCTCGGCGCCGAGCGCGACCGCCACGGGTTACGTCACGGACGGAGAGCTCGACTGGCACAGCCCGGGGGACGTCGAGTTCGTCCACCGGGGCGTCTACCCGTGGACCGAGGCCCGTCTGGGCGTGGCCGAGGTGTCGCGTGACGGGGACACGACGGTGATCACCATGGCGGCGCCGGCCTTCGGGTGGGCCTCCGAGCTGTACAACTCCACCTGGGAGGGCAACACCTCCAGCGGTCCCGGGCTGCCCACCAGGATCGAGAACGACGCCAGTTTCCTGCGCGAGCCGGGCACTTTCGTGCTCTCGGGGCAGGTGCTGCTCTATCTGCCGCGGCCCGGTGAGGACCCGGCGCGTACGCGGGTGGTCGCGCCGGTCCTGGAGAAGCTGGTGAACGTCGCCGGGGCGCGGGAGGTGGCGTTCAAGGGGCTGGTGTTCGCCGACGCCACCTGGCTGCGCCCGAGCCGGCCTGAGGGCTTCGTGCACTACCACGGCAGCGGCTACTACGAGGGCGGCGGCGTCGAGGTCGCGGTTCTGGGCGAAGGCTCGTCCGTGACGTTTCCCGCCACATCCGTGACGATTCCCGCCTGCGTCACCTTCGAGGACACCACCGGCGTGGTGATCGAGGGCTGCCGGTTCACCCGGCTCGGGGCCTCCGGGCTGGGCGTCTCGGGCGGTGAGGGGCTCACGGTGCGCGGCTGTGAGTTCGACACGCTCTCCGCCGGGGCCGTCGTGGTGTCGGGCAGCGGCGGGACCACGATCGAGGACAACCGGGTGCGCGGGATCGGGGTCGAGTACAGCGGGTCGCCGGGGATCGCCGTGACCGGCACGCGGGGGTGCGTGGTGGCGCACAACGAGATCTCGGACGTACCGCACTGCGGGATCGTCTTCGGGCCGGGCGAGGGCTCGAAGGTGCTGTCCAACCTCACCGTGGACACCATGCGGGTGCTGGCGGACGGGGGCGGGATCTACCTGGCGGGGGCGCAGGGGGAGTCGCATGACAACGGGGCCGTGGTGCGGGGCAACGTCATCAAGGACACGCGGACGCCGTACAACTTCGGGCTCTACACCGACTACGGGGCCAGTTGGGTGACCGTGGAGGAGAACGTGGTCATGCGGGCCGACAACACCGCCGTGCTGCATGTGGGGCCGCCGCTGGAGAACGTGATCTATCGGGGGAACTTCTGGGACGCCGATCCGCTCGGGCATGACGATCCGCCGAGCGGGGTGACGTACGAGGGGAATGTGACCCTCAAGGATGAACACGAGCTGAACGCCGCGACGGCCGCCATCCGGTCGCGCGCGGGCCGGTGGGTGCCTAGCTCCTGACGGTGGTCCCGTTGAGGCGGTTGATCACCTCGGTGTGCAGGGTGCCGTTCGTGCAGACGAGGCTGCCGCCCTCCAGGCCGCGTACGCCGGCGACGTCGGTCCAGATGCCGCCGGCCTCCTCGACGATCACGGTGAGCGCCGCCATGTCCCACGGCGACAGCTCGGGCTCGGCCGACAGGTCCACCGAGCCCTCCGCGACCATCATGTGCGACCAGAAGTCGCCATAGGCCCGCGTGCGCCAGCAGGAGCGGCCGAGGTCGAGGAAGTTGTCCAGCTTGCCGGTCTTCTCCCAGCCGCCGAAGCTCGAGTACGAGAACGAGGCGTCCTCCAGAGAGGCCACGGACGACACTTTCATCCGTGACGCCTTGGTCAGGCTCTTGCCCGTCCACGCCCCGCCCTCGGCCGCCGCCCACCACCGCCGGCCGAGGGCGGGGGCGGACACCAGGCCGACGACGACCTTGCCGTATTCCATGAGCGCGATCAGCGTGGCCCAGACGGGGACGCCGCGCACGTAGTTCTTGGTGCCGTCGATGGGGTCGATGATCCAGGACCGGGCACCCCACCCGGTCTTGCCGAACTCCTCGCCCACCACCGCGTCGCGTGGCCTGGCGCGGCGCAGCGTGCCCCGGATGGCCTCCTCCACCGCGCGGTCGGCGTCGCTGACCGGCGTCAGATCGGGCTTGGTCTCGACCTTGAGGTCGACCGCCTTGAACCGCCGCATGGTCAGGTCATCGGCGGCATCCGCCATGACATGGGCGAGACGAAGATCATCCGAGTAACCCTGCACGATCGCCCACGCTACCGTGTCGGGTATACAGAACATCAGTCACCTGCGCCCCTTTTCTGGGAGCCGCTCGCGTGGTTACCGACCAGTAGCATTACTGACATGTCGCTAGATGTCGGTGCACTCTTGCTGGAGACCGTCCCTTTTGCCCGCACTTTGGGCATCGTTTACGACGCGGTGGGTGAGGGGCGGGCGGTCTGCCACGTGCCCGACCGCGACGCACAGCGCAACCACGTCGGGGGACCGCACGCGGGGGTGCTGTTCACGCTGGCCGAGTCCGCGTCGGGGGCCGCGGTGCTGTCGCTGTTCGGCGACCAGCTCGACCGGGCGGTGCCGCTGCCCACGACGGCGACCATCGCCTATCGGAAGGTGGCCCTGGGGGAGATCCGCGCGGAGGCGCGGGTGCTGGCGGGGCGGGAGGAGGTCGTGGCGCGGCTGGACGCGGGGGAGCGGCCGGTGTTCGACGTGGCGGTGGACCTCACGAACGGGGACGGGACGGTCGTCTCATCCCTGACCGTCACCTGGACCCTCCGCCCGAACCGCCCCGCCACCACCTGACCCTCACGTCGGCGACACCGGCGCTGCCCGCCCGCGCCGGCCGTCCGACGCCCCCCGGCCGTCCGACACCACCCCAGAGCATCCGGCAGTGCCCCACCCGCGTCAGTCGTCACAGTGGCTCAGGGGTCGAGGTGGTTCGGGCGTCGAGGTGGCTCAGTCGTCACAGAGGTTCGGGCGTCAAGGTGGCTCAGGGGTCGAGGTGGTGGGTCAGTCGTCAGTGTTGCGGCCTGTGGGGGTGTCGTCCGGGGTGCCCTCGCGGCTGGACAGGAGGCGGCGCAGGGACTCCAGGCGGGTGGGGTCGGCCTTGCCCTCCGCCACCAGCGCGTCCAGAGCGCAGCCGTCACCGAGGTGGGTGCAGCCCTTCGGGCAGTTGACCGTGCCCTCGATCAGATCGGGGAACGCGGCCAGCACCGTCTCCACCGACACGTGGGCCAGCCCGAAGCTGCGTACACCGGGTGTGTCGATGATCCAGCCGCCCTCCGGCAGCTCCAGCGCCACGGCCGAGGTCGAGGTGTGGCGGCCGCGGCCGGTGACGGCGTTGACCTGGGAGACCGCGCGGTTGGCGTCCGGGACCAGGGCGTTGACCAGGGTCGACTTGCCCACGCCCGAGTGGCCGACCAGAACGCTGATGCGCCCCGTCAGGTGCTCGCGCAACTCGTCGAGCGACCCGCCCTTTTGCACCACGACATGGGACACGCCCAGCGGCTCGTATAGGGCCACCAGGTCGTTGGGCGGGGCCAGGTCGGGCTTGGTGAGGCAGAGCAGGGTGTCGATCTCGGCGTCGAAGGCCGCCACCAGGATCCTGTCGATCATGCGCGGCCTGGGCGGCGGATCGGCCAGGGCGGTCACGATGACGAGCTGGTCGGCGTTGGCCACGACCGGGCGCTCGATGCCGTCGGTGTCCTCGGTGTCGTCGGCGGAACGTCGCAGCATCGACGTACGCGGCTCCACCCGTACGACCCTGGCCAGCGTGTCGGGGCGGCCGGACACGTCGCCCACCAGGGCCACCCTGTCGCCCACGACGATGCCCTTGCGGCCCAGCTCGCGGGCCTTCATGGCGACCACGAGCCGGCGCTGGGGCGCCTTGCGCTTCTGGGCCGACCCCTTGGCGCGCTCCGGCTCGACCAGCGTCGTGTAGCGGCCGCGGTCCACGGCCACCACGAAGCCTTCGACGGCGTCCTCGTGCGCAGGACGAATCCGGGTCCGAGGCCGGGAACCCTTGCCCGGTCTGACCCTGACGTCGTCCTCGTCGTATTGCCGCTTACTCAGCGGACTGCTCCCATGCGCTCGCTTCCCCTCTGGGTTCTGTGGGTACGGTGGTAATGCGGATCGAGGCGCCCGCCCGCCTGATGACGCCGGGACGTGGCGAACTCGCCTCGATCATGATGTACGCCCGTGCTTCCGTCACCCGGATCCGGGCGGGTGACGTCATGCCAGTGGATCCTCTGGTCGCCATGCGGGCAGCGTGCTATCACGCGCCGCCCTTCTCCGACGTGCCCGGCGCTTCCCGGGCGAAACCCGCCCGCGCAAGCAGACGCCCACCAACAGCACTCACACCTGGCCGCCACCCAACCCAGAACAGCGCCGCAGCGCCGCTGTGTGGCGTAGTGCCGCCCCGTGGCACAGCGCTGCCCTCTGACGCAGTGCCACCAGGCGGCACTCTGCCGCCCGGTGACGCCGCCGAGGACAGTGATTCGGTGCTGCCTGGTGACGTCACCGAGGAGAGTGATGCGATGCTGCCCGGCGACGCCGCCGCCGAGGACAGTGGCACGGTGCTGCCTGGTGACGCTGCTGAGGACAGTGATGCGGTGTCGCCCGGTGACGTCACCGAGGAGAGTGATGCTGTCCAGCCCAGTGACACTGACCGTCCCTGGCACGGGGTCCGACCACGTCCTTGGCACGGGGTCCGGTCGCAGCCGTGGCACAGGGTTCGGCTCAGGTGTTGGGATCTGCGCTGCAGACCCTGGCTTCGGCTTCGGTGCCGGCCAGGGACTCGCCTGCTGCCTCGGTCTTGGCCCCGGGCCTGGTGCTGGTGGGGATCTTGCAAGTGGGGGGTTGTCATGGGGTGTCCAGCATCGCCGTCCACATCTGTACGAACTCGGGCAGTGTCTTGGCGGTGGTGGCGATGTTCTCCACCTCGACCCCCGGCACCGCGAGGCCGATGACGGCTCCGGCCGTGGCCATGCGGTGGTCGTCGTAGCTGTGGAAGGTGCCGGCGTGCAGGGGGCGGGGGCGGATGAGGAGGCCGTCTTCGGTTTCCTCCGCGTCGCCGCCCAAGCGGTTGATCTCGGTGGCGAGTGCGGCCAGCCTGTCGGTTTCGTGGCCGCGCAGGTGGCTCACGCCACGAATGCGGCTCGGCGTGGTGGCCAGGGCCGCCAGGGCCGCGATGGCCGGGGTCAGCTCGCCCACCTCGTGGAGGTCGGCGTCGATGCCGGTGATCTCACCCGTTCCGCTGACCACCAGGTCGGTCGTCGTGCCGCCGGGCGGACGGCCGACCGTGGCGCCCATCGTGGTGAGCAGGCCGCGCAGGGCGTCGCCCGCCTGTGTGGTGTGCACCGGCCAGCCGGGGATGGTCACCGTGCCGCCCGTCACCAGGGCCGCCGCCAGGAACGGGGCCGCGTTGGACAGGTCGGGCTCGACCGTCAGGTCCCTGGCCGCGATCGGGCCCGGCTCCACGCGCCAGAGGTCGCGTTCGCTGTCGTCGACCGTGACGCCCGCGGCCCTGAGCATCTCGATGGTCATCTCGATGTGCGGCTGCGAAGGCACCGGCGGGCCCACGTGGCGGATCGTGATGCCCTTCTCGAACCGTGCCGCCGTCAGCAGCAGGCCGGAGACGAACTGCGACGAGCCCGACGCGTCGAGCGTGACCTCGCCGCCCGCCAGCGGCCCGGTGATCGTGAACGGCAGGGCGTCGTTGTCGATCCGCGCTCCCAGGGAGCGTAGGGCGTCGAGGATGGGCCCCATCGGGCGCTTGCGGGCGTGCGGGTCGCCGTCGAAGAAGACCGGGCCGTCGGCCAGGGCGGCCATCGGCGGCACGAACCGCATGACGGTGCCCGCCAGGCCGGCGTCGATGCTCGCTCCGCCGCGGATCGGCCCTGGTGTCACCTCCCAGTCGACCCCTGCGGCGCTCTCCCGGGTGGGCACCAGGGTGGCGCCCAGGGCGCGCAATGCCGACACCATCAGGTCCGCGTCGCGGCTGCGCAGCGCCTGGCGTACGACCCCTGGGCCGTCGGCGAGCGCGGCCAGGAGGAGGGCGCGGTTGGTCACCGACTTGGAGCCGGGCAGTGGGACGGTCGCGGCGACCGGGCCGGTCGCCGTGGGTGCGGGCCAGAGCGGAGCGGACATGGTCAAAGACTACTGGCCGTGGTGAGGCGGGGTCACAGCCTGTGGATAACGACTGCGGCACCCGCCGAACCTGTGGATGGAGGCAAGTGGCAGAGGGGAGGGGCCTGTCGTTGGGTCGGCGGTGGAGAACTGTGGGTGGGATGGGCGCGGCGAGGTGGGTGAAGGTGGATGGCAGCAGGGTGGGAGCAGGGTGGGAGCAGAAGAGGGTGGCTGGCAGCGTGATGGAAGCGGAAGAGGGTGGCCGGCAGCGCGATGGGACGGCAGTCAGTGGGCGAGGTGGTGACGCGAGGCGATCAGGCAGTGGTGATGAGGTGGTGGCGCGGTGTGGGGCGTCAAGGCGGTGCGCGGGGCGATAGCGCAGGGCGGCGAGGTGGGTGGTCGTAAGGCGGGCGGCTGTCCAGAGACGGGTCGACTGTTCGTGCGGTGGGGGCTGCTGGTCACGAGGTGGTCGTTCACGAGGTGGGGCGGGTGTCCGTGCGGTGGGGTGGTCGGTTGCGAGGTGGGGCGGGTGTCCGTGCGGTGGGGTGGTCGGTTGCGACGTGAGGTGGGTGTCCGTGCCGTGCCGTGGTCGTTTACGAGGTGGGGTGGGCGTTCGGTCCTTGCGGTGGATATGCGATCGAAAGCCCTACGTGGCAGTGTGGGGTCATGTGCGGTAGATACGCCTCGGCGCGCAAGAAGCACGAGCTGCTCGAGGAGTTCGAGGTCGAGCAGGACGGCGACCCCGACAAGGAGCTCGGCGCCGACTACAACGTCGCCCCGACCAAGAACGTCTACGCCGTGCTGAGCCGCGTGCCCAAGGAGGCCGAGCGGGCGGTGCGGCAGCTCAGGATCGTCAAATGGGGCCTGGTGCCGCCGTGGGCCAAGGATCCGTCGATCGGGTCGCGGCTGATCAACGCCAGGGCCGAGACGCTGGCCGAGAAGCCGTCCTTCCGGCAGGCCTTCGCCAAGCGCCGGTGCCTGCTGCCGGCCGACGGCTACTTCGAGTGGATGCCGGTCGAGGGCGAAAAGAAGAAGAAGCAGCCGTACTTCATCCACCCGGAGGACGGCGGCGTGCTGGCCATGGCGGGCCTGTACGAGTTCTGGAAAGACCCCACGCGCGATGACGACGACCCGCTCAAATGGCTCGTCACCTGCACCGTCATCACCACCGACGCCGAAGACCACCTTGGCCGCATCCACGACAGGATGCCCATGATGATCGAGCGGGAGCGCTGGGCCGAGTGGCTCGACCCCAAGCTGACCGACACCGAGGACGCCGCCCAGCTGCTGGTGCCCGCCGAGTCGGGGCGGCTCACGGCGTACACGGTCTCCACGGATGTGAACAATGTCCGAAACAATGGCCCCGACCTCATCAAACCGCAACCAGATGAGGAGGAAACCGCGCTTTTCTAAAGGTGTAAGAGGCGCGGTAAGTGGGCATCCGGTGAGGAAAGCGATGCATCCGTTTACTCGGTGTCACCGCCAAGAATGCCCCTTAATTGCACCGGGCGGGACATCCGGGGAGTCCTAGCTGCGGGTTGCCCTCTTTTACCCGGAGGTGCGGATTCGTGGACGTCACGACCGCTCGTGAGCGGCTGGAAGACATGCTCGTGGAGCTGGATCGCTCGATCGGAGTCCTTCAAGGCGACCCCGTCGCCGTACGTGAGCACTCGGCGGCCGACGCGGGCGCGGACCTTACCGACAACGACCGTGCCCAGGCCATGCTGACCGTGGCCACCACGCAGCGGCGCGCGGTGATCGAGGCGATCAAGCGCGTCGACGAAGGTGTGTACGGCAGGTGCGTCGACTGCGGCAGACCGGTGCCGGAGGGCCGTCTGGAGGCCCGTCCGGAGGCCGCGCGCTGCGTCCAGTGCCAGGGCAAGCAGGAACGCCGCCGCTGAGAGCGCGCACGCCGCCGGACACGAAGAACGGCGGCGCACTCTCTCAACGGGTCAACAGATGCCGAAAAATCCGGACATCTGTTTCGGGCTATGGACGGCCGGAATTCGAGGAATGGCCGGTGTACGTACGGCCGGAATCGAAGGAATCACCGTTTCATGCATGGCCGGAATTCGTTTTGCGGACACTGGCCACGAGGTGGATCCCGACCGTGTCGTCGTCGTTCGGGTGGGCCTCGAGCTCCGTGCGTACCAGATAGTTCAGCGCGCGCGAGTCCGACCCGAGCACGTGGTCCACCGTGGACGGCGACAGCACGGTACGCGGCCGCATCCACTCCACCTCCAGGCCCGCGCCCATCAGCAGCTCGCGCAACTGGCCGCTGCTGAAGCACCGCGTGATGCTGCCGTCCGGCCACGGCACCAGCATGACCTCACCGGTCTGCCGCAGGTGCTGCCACTGCTCCTGCTCGGCCAGGATCGCCATGCCCAGCACCAGCGAGTCGACGCACACCAGAGCGCGCCCGCCGGGCTTCAGCACCCTGGCCACGTCGTTCATCGCCGACTCCGCCATCAGCTCGATCGACATCGCCCGCTCCTCGGCGAGCACCGCGTCGACGCTCGCGTCGGGCAGGAAAGACAGGTCGTCGGCGCGTACGTGCTTGACCCTGTCGGCGTCACGCAGCCGGGACTGCGCGTCGACGGTGCGGCGGAAGTCGAGCACCTCGATCACCCGGTGCCCCGCCCTGGCCGCCTGGCCGGACCAGCGCCCGCGGCCGCCGGAAAGATCGAGGATCACGGACGGTTCGGCGGGAAGCCATCGGTTGAGTTGTTCGGCGGCGACGGCGCGGTAGAAGGTCCAGTACGGCCCGAGCGTCCCTGAGCCGTTCAGTTCCTCGGCCGGAATGGGCAGCACACGCGACTCCTGGGTTCCGGAAAAAGGGCTACCAGCCGGTACGTATGACGTTCCCCGCACCGGGTCCTTCGTACCTTCTATCTTGCGGGAACAGACAAGGGCGCGGGCGTGTTGCGACGAGCATGCTCACATTGGTAGAACCCCGGCCCGCTGACCGACAGGTCACGGGCCAGCGGGTATCCTCCCCTGAGTACGGTGTTCCGCCACAGCCGGCCACCGGTGATCTTAGGGGGGTGGGTCCGGTGCCCGCGACAGGCGCGGAGACGCTGGAGCAGCGAAGCGAGCGATTCGAGCGCGACGTCATGCCGTATCTCGAACAGCTCTATTCCGCCGCGCTCCGGATGACCCGAAATCCAGCGGACGCGGAGGACCTGCTTCAGGAGACCTTCGCCAAGGCGTTCGCCTCCTTCCATCAGTTCCAGCAGGGCACCAACCTCAAGGCGTGGCTCTACCGGATCCTGACCAACACCTTCATCAACAGCTACCGCAAGAAGCAGCGTGAGCCGAAGCAGTCGGGCACCGAGGAGATCGAGGACTGGCAGCTCGCGCGGGCCGAGTCCCACACCTCCAGCGGCCTGAAGTCGGCCGAGGTCGAAGCCCTTGAGCACCTGCCCGACGGTGACATCAAGCAGGCGCTCGCGGCCCTGCCCGAAGAGTTCAGGATCGCGGTCTACCTGGCCGATGTGGAAGGCTTCCCCTATAAGGAGATCGCCGACATCATGGGCACTCCGATCGGCACCGTGATGTCGAGGCTGCACAGGGGACGCAGGCAGCTCCGAGGCCTCCTTGAGGACTATGCTCGCGAGCGTGGCCTGGTCCCGGCGGAGGGATCGAAATGAGCTGTGGCAACCCGCACGACACCGACTGTCGTGAAGTGCTTGACATGGTCTACGCCTATCTCGACGGCGAGCTGACCGAGAATCACGTGGTCGACATCCGGGTGCACCTCGACGAGTGCAGCCCGTGCCTGAAGGAATACGATCTCGACAAAGCGGTCAAGGCGCTCGTGGCCAAGCACTGCGGCTGCGACCCGATCCCGGCCGACCTGCGCTCCAAGGTGCTGGCCAGGATCGCGCAAGTGCGGTCGGAGCTGGCCGACTAGGATTCACCCATGCGCGTCTTGGTCACCGGGGGTGCCGGGTTCATCGGTTCGAATCTCGTCGATCGCCTGCTGGCCGACGGGCACGAGGTGCACGTCGTCGACGACCTCTCCTCCGGCCGCAGGGACAACCTGGCCCAGGCGGGCACCCATGACCGGTTCGGCCTGCACGAGCTGGACGTCCGCGACCCGGCGCTGGCCGGGCTGATGTCCGAGCTGCAGCCTGAGGTCGTCTGCCATCTGGCCGCCCAGATCAGCGTGCGCAAGAGCGTCGCCGACCCGGTGCACGACGCCGGCGTCAACGTCGGTGGCACGACCTCCGTGCTCGCGGCCGCCCGTGAGGGGCGCGTGCGCAAGGTGGTGTTCGCCTCGTCGGTGGCCGTCTACGGCCGCCCCGTGACGATCCCGGTGGGGGCGGACGCCGCCACCGACCCGCGCTCGCCGTACGCCGCCTCGAAGCTCAGCGGCGAGGTCTACCTCGCCGCCTTCCGCGCGCTGCACGGCATCGAATACACCACGCTGGTGCTCTCCAACGTCTACGGCCCGCGCCAGTCGCCCGAGGGCGAGGCCGGCGTCGTCGCGATCTTCACCGACGCCCTGCTCAGCGGCACGCCCACGGTCCTCTATGGCGACGGCACCCAGACCCGCGACTACATCTACGTCGATGACGTGGTCGACGGCTTCGTCAAGGCGTGCGGCCCGCAGGGCGACGGGCGCAGGTTCAACCTCGGCACCGGCATCCAGACCACCGACCGCAGGCTGCACGCGCTGATCGCCGACGCGGCGGGCGCGCAGGACAAGCCCGGCTTCGCGCCGCCGCGCCTCGGCGACCTGCCCGCCATGGCGGTCGACCCGGTGCCCGCGCACGACGGGCTCGGCTGGCAGCCGCGCACCGACCTGCCGGCCGGGATCAAGAACACCGTCGAATGGGCCGGATCGCGTCGCGGCAAGTAGTTGCTTGATTACGCTTTGCTTGCGATTTCCGACTCCGCCCATACGGCCACGTCGTCTTCTGTAGCGTGAACCCCAGAAGTCGACGTGGAGGCGTTTGGATGTTGAAGGCTATGGTCGCCCGGCTGCTCACGGCCATCGTGCTGATCACTCCGGTGGTCATGCTGATCGGCGGCGGAGTGGTTCCTCCCGGGGTGTCCTGGACCTGAACACCGTAGGGGGCCGCAATGCGTGATCTGCCGTGGCCCGCAAGGGTCTATCTGGTCGCTGTGAGCTGCGCGGCGGCCGCTCTCATCGTCCGCGGCGTGCTCGCCCCGGACATGCCCGTGGCCACGGGGGATCTCGACATCCTCCTGGTGCTCGCGCTGCTGTTCCTGGTGTGCGAGTCGATGCCGACGCTGCTCAACGTGGAGCAGTTCGCGGTGTCGGTCAGCTTCTCGGCCTCGCTCGCGGCCGTGGTGCTGCTCGGGCCCGAGGGCGCGGCCCTGGTGGGGCTCACCGCCGTCCTGAGCGTGCGGCCGGGGCTGCCGCTGATCAAACGGCTCTTCAACGGCGCCCAGTTCGCCATCTGCGGCTACGTGGCCGGGCGCGTCTATGTGGCGCTCAACGGTGAGGTGGGCGTGCCGCAGGTCAACGCGTTCGACGACCTGATCGGCCCCTACGCCGCGGCGACCGCCGTGTTCGTACCGCTCAACATCGCGCTCACGCTCACCATGATCGGGCTGGCCACCAAGGTGCGGGCCACCGAGGTGCCGATGCGGGGAATGACGCAGTTCCTGCTGTCCTATCTCGGCTACGGCACGTTCGGGCTGCTCGTGGCGGGGCTCTGGGCCACCGTGGCGTCGATCTCGGCGGTGCTGGTGCTGCTGCCGCTGTTCGTGGCGCGCTGGGCATTCGGGCAGTATCACGCGCAGCAGCGCTCCTACGACGCCACCATCGCCGCGCTCTGCCAGGCGGTGGAGACCAAGGACTACTACACCCGGGGCCACTGCACGCGCGTGTCGCTCGCCTCGTCCATGATCGCCGACGAGATCGGCATGGGCCCGGGGCGCGTGCGCGCCATCCGCTACGCGGGCATGTTGCACGACGTCGGCAAGCTCGGCGTGCCCACCAAGGTGCTGCAGAAGGACGGGCCGCTCACCGAGGAGGAGTTCGCCGCGATCCAGCTTCATCCGATGCGCGGGCTGGAGATCGTCCGCGGCATCGGCTTCCTCGACGAGGCATATGCCGGGATCATGCACCACCACGAGAAGCACGACGGCACCGGCTACCCGATGGGGCTGGCCGGTGACGAGATCCCCGAGTTCGCCAAGGTGATCGCGGTGGCCGACGCGTTCGACTCGATGACCTCCGACCGCTCCTACCGGGGCGCCAGGCCCGTCCCCGTGGCCGTGGAGGAGCTGCGCAAGAGCGCGGGCACCCATTTCGACCCCATGATGGTCGCGGCCTTCATCCGGGCGCTGGAGCGCGATCCGTGGCAGCCGCCGCGCCGCGTCGATCCGCCGCCGCCCGAGGCCGACGAGACGCCGATCAAGGACCACGACGACCCGACCATGCCGATCCAGGTCGTGACCGGGCAATGATCACTACTGAGCGCGCCAGGCGTACCGAGCGACCCATCAACACGGTCCTGCGCAGGCTCGACTCCGGGCAGCTGCTGCTCATCTGCGCGGCGGGCCTCGTCGCGCTCGCGGGCGTGGCGCACACGGCCGCCGTCGGGCTCGACCGTACGGAGATCGCGGTCGGGTTCGGGGCGTTGATCGCGGTCGGCGAGCTGGCCAGGCTCACCATGCCGGGCAACAGGGAGGTCGCGCCCATCGGCGCCGCCGCCGCGCTCGGCTACACGCTGCTGCTCGACCTCAGCCAGAACCAGCTCCGCCACTCCGCGCTGCAGGTCGTGGCCGTGATCGCCGTCGGCATGGTCGCGGGCGCGCTGCCGCACCTGGCCGTGGGCCGGCCGCCGCGCCTCGACGCGATGGCCAGGCGGCTGCTCACCGGCGCGCTGCTGGCCTTCGCGTTCCGGCCGCTGGCCGATCCGCTCTACAAACTCACTCAAGCGCCGACCAAGACCTGGTGGCCGGCGCTCGCGGTGATGGTCGCGCTCATCGCGATCAGCCTGATGATCGACGTGCTGATCGCCGCGCTGCTGCGGGCCGAGCAGGTGCGCACCGCGTTCCGGGTCGCCGTGCGCGACGAGATCAACATGGCCTTCCCGCTGGGCGCCGCGGTGGCCTCGTCGGGCGTGCTGCTCGCGCTGGCCACGCACAGCATGGACCTGGTCGCGCTGCTGGTGTTCGCGGCGCCGCTGCTGGTCACGCAGGTGGCCTTCCGCAAATATGCCGGGATCCGCGCGACCTACCTGCAGACCGTACGCGCTCTGTCGCGGGTGACCGAGGTCGGCGGCTACGTCGAGCCGGGGCACTCGCGCCGGGTGAGCCGCCTGGCCGTGGCGATCGGCCGCGAGCTGGGCATGGCCGAGCCCGAGCTGCTCGAACTCGAGTACGCCGCGCTGATGCACGACATCGGCCAGCTCTCGCTGCGCGACCCGATCCCCGGCGGGGCCACCGTGCTGACCGAGCCCGAGCAGGCGCGCCGGATCGCGGAGCTGGGGGCCGAGGTGATCAGGCAGACGGGGGTGCTGGACCGGGTGGCCGAGGTGGTCAGGCGGCAGTGCGACCCGATCACCGACGACCCGCCGCTGTCGAGCCGCATCATCAAGGTGGCCAACGCCTACGATGACCTGGTCGGGCCCTCGACGGACCGTGATCGTGGCGGTGCGGCGCTGGAGCGCGTGCGAGTGACCACGGGCGGCGCGTACGACCCGCACGCGGTCGAGGCCCTGGCCCGCGTGATCGACCGCGGCCGCGTCTAAGGCTTCGGCGGCCGCGTGCGGGCTCTACAGTGAGCGGGGCGTCTTCCGCGTTTCCCGTCGCTCACTTTTGTGGGGTTCCTACAGATCGTGCTCGCCGGATCGGTGGTTTCGGGGGAAAGGGGTCGACCCCATCGCGGCCATAGGGTGGTCGGCGTGCTTACTGAGACGCTCGGACCCGTTCTGATCGCCAACCGAGGGGAGATCGCGCGGCGGATCATCCGCACGGTCAAGCGGCTGGGCCTGCGCGCCGTCGCCGTGCACTCCGAGGCCGACGCCGACCTGCCGTTCGTGCGCGAGGCCGACGAGGCGGTGCTGATCGGCCCGGCCAACCCCGCGCAGAGCTACCTCGACATCGACAAGGTGCTGGAGGCGGCGCGGGCGACCGGAGCGAAGGCGGTCCACCCGGGATACGGCTTCCTCGCGGAGAACGCCGCGTTCGCCAGGGCCGTGATCGACGCCGGCATGGTCTGGATCGGGCCCGCGCCCGAGTCCATCGACCGGATGGGCGACAAGATCAACGCCAGGAACCTCATGGAGGCCGCCGGCGTACCGGTCGCCGCGGGCACCCGCGAGCCGGTCACCGACCTGTCGCTGGCGCTGCGGGCCGCCGAGGGCATCGGCTACCCGGTCATGGTCAAGACCGCGGGCGGCGGCGGTGGCATCGGCATGAGCGTGGCCCACGACGACGAGGGCCTGGCCAAGGCGTACGAGCAGGCGGCCAGGGCGGCCGCCAGGTTCTCCGGCGACGCGCTCGACGGCCCCGCCGTGCTGCTTGAGCGCTACATCGAGCGGGCCCGCCACGTCGAGGTGCAGATCCTCGGCCTGCCCGACGGCCGGGTCGTGGCGCTGGGCGAGCGCGACTGCTCCGTGCAGCGCCGCCACCAGAAGGTCGTCGAGGAGTCCCCGTCGCCCGGCATCACGCCCGAGCTGCGCGAGCGCATGCTGGCCGCCGCCGCGCGGGCCGGCGAGGCCGTCGGCTACCTGGGCGCGGGCACGGTCGAGTGCCTGGTCGACGCCGACAAGCAGGACTTCGTGTTCCTGGAGATGAACACCAGGCTCCAGGTGGAACACCCGGTCACCGAGCTGGTCACCGGCCTCGACCTGGTCGAGCTACAGCTGCGCGTGGCCGCGGGGGAGAGCCCGGACGTGGCCGCCGAGCCGCGGGGGCACGCGATCGAGTTCCGCGTCTACGCCGAGGACCCCAAGCGCTTCTTCCCCGGCCCTGGCACGATCACGGTGTGGGACGAGCCGACCGGCGAGGGCGTACGCGTCGACTCGGGCTACGAGTCGGGCAACACCGTCACGCCGTTCTACGACCCGCTGATGGCCAAGCTGTGCGTCCATGGCGCCGACCGGGCCGACGCGCTGGAGAAGGGCCGTAAGGCGGTCGCGGAGTTCGCCGTCGAGGGCCCCAAGAACAATTTGGCCTTCTGTGCCGAGCTGCTGGAGAACGCGGAGTTCACCACCGGCGACTACGACACCGGCCTGGTCGCGCGCATGCGCGCCTAGCCCGCATGAGATTGTTGGATCATTGAAAGAGGGGAGTCCCGGTGGCTGAGGTACGCGCTGAGATGGTGGCGAACGTGTGGAAGGTCGTCGTCAAGGAGGGCGAGACCGTTTCCGATGGCGACACGCTGGTCATCCTCGAGTCGATGAAGATGGAGATCCCCGTGCTCGCCGAGGACGACGGCACGGTGGTCCAGCTCAAGGTGTCCGAGGGCGACGTGATCCAGGAAGGTGACCTGATCGCCGTCATCGAGTAGCGCGGGCGAGGAACGTGGCGCGATCGACCACCACGCGCTCGATCGTGCCCTTGCCCACGACGCCGTGCTTGTCGTGCGCCTCGAACGCGAAGACCAGCCGCCGGCCGTCGACCTCGGTCAGCTCCACGCCGATCTGGACGTGCGTGCCGAGCGGGCTGGCGGCCGTGTGGTCGAGCTCGACCCGGGTGCCGACGGACGTCTCGCCCGGCGCGAGGTGCTTGTCGATGGCGCGTACGGTCGCCGCCTCGGCCAGCGCCAGCAACCGGGGCGTGGCCAGCACCGGCACGTCTCCGCTGCCTATTTTCTTGGCCGTGTCCTCCATCTCGACCATGATGATCAATTGGGCGCGGAGACCAGATGCGAGCGTCATGAGATCACGGTACTAAGCCCGCCCCCCAGACGTTGACTTCCGGGAAACGCGGACAAGTGCGGCAGTAAGGCCTCAAGATAGGGTTTGTACGGCTTGAGGCATTTGAGTGGCATGTGGGACAGGTGAGTCGTACACTCTCTGAGTTCCGTGACCACTGTGTTACCTCACCGCGACAAAAGTTCGCTTTGTTGGAGAACCGCGGGGTGGGAGAGGTTACGGACGTAGGGGGGTAGCGGGGGAATCATGGTGGCCCAAGGGACAACACTGGCGGGGCGGTATCGGCTGGATACCCGCATCGGCGCCGGTGGCATGGGCGAGGTGTGGCGCGGCGAGGATATCGTCCTGGCCCGCACCGTCGCCGTCAAAGTGCTGCTCCCAGGCCGTATGGAGGACCCCGGGTTCGTCGCTCGCTTCCAGGGGGAAGCGCGGGCGATGGCCACGATCAACCACTCCGGCGTCGTCGACGTCTACGACTACGGCGTCAGCGGCGACACCGTCTACCTGGTGATGAAGTTCGTCGACGGCGAACCGCTCGACCGGCTGCTGGCCAGGCTGGGCAGGATCCCGCCGCAGGCCGCCATGGAGCTCATCGCGCAGGCCGCGTCGGCGCTGCAGGCCGTGCACGACCGGGGCATCGTCCACCGAGACGTCAAACCGGGCAACCTGCTCGTCCAGCGGGACGGCACGCTCGTGCTGACCGACTTCGGCATCGCGCGCTCCGACGTCGCCAACCGGCTCACCGACGCGGGCATGGTGCTGGGCACCGCCGCCTACTGCGCTCCCGAGCAGGCCGAAGGCGCGCCCGTCACGCCCGCCGTGGACATCTACGCGCTCGGCGTGGTGGCGTACGAGTGCCTGGTGGGCCAGCGGCCGTTCGACGGCGACAGCGCGGTCACGATCGCGCTCAAGCACATCCGCGAGGCTCCGCCGCCGCTGCCGCAGGACATTCCGCCACCGGTGCGCACCCTGGTGGAGATCGCCCTGTCGAAGGACCCGGCCAGGCGTTACCCGAGCGCCCGGGCGATGAGCGAGGCCGCCCGCGCGATCGCCAACGGCCAGGCGCCCGCCCCTGCCCCGGTCCAGGAGCAGCAGCCGTCGCCGGCCACCGGCGCCACGATGGCCCCGCCGCCCGAGGCGTACCAGCACCAGCACCCGCAGCACCAGTACCAGGGAAATCAGCACGACTCCGGGCCCTACCACACGGGCGCCCGGATGGCCCACGAGAACACCACGATCTCCGAGCGGAGCGGCGGCGGAAGCCGGCGCGCGGCCAAGGCGCCGCGCAGGACCGGCCTGGTCGCGGGCATCGCCGCCGCCGTCGTCCTCGGCGCGGGCGCGACCGCGGTCGCCTTAACCGGCATAGATCTCAACCTGCAGCCGACGCCGACCGTCAGCACCGACAAGCAGGGCAACGAGTCGCCCGTGGCCGAGCCGAAGACGACGAAGCCCAAGCCGACGATGACCAAGCCGAAGCCGACGACGACGAAGCCGCTTCCGACGGTGAGCGAGGAGCCTGAGCCCACGGTCACCGAGAAGGAGACCGAAGAGCCGGACGAGACGACGTCGCCCACGCCCACGACCCCCACGAAGACCCCGACGAAGTCGCCGTCCCCCAGCAGCAGCCCCACGCCGACGGTGAAGAAGGTCCAGGTGCCCACCGTGGTCGGCAGGCCGTTCCTGGAGGGCCAGGAGATGGTCGAGGTGGCGGGTTTCCAGGTGCGCGTCGAGGACCGGACCACCACCACCAACGGCATGAGCTGCGGCAAGATCAGCCAGACCTTGCCCAAGGGCGGGACCCTGCTCGAGGTGAACAAGCCGGTCAAGCTGATCGTCGTCGACGGCGTCTGCTCGGACGCGAGCTCGAATCCCACCCAGAGCCCCACGACCAACAAGGGTTAGGCCCGTTTCCCGGCGGAAACGGGCCAAGGATCACACCCCGGTCGTGTTGCGCGGGTAGGCGATCTGCGGGTCGGTGGCGATGTTCACCATGTACGGGATCCCGGAGTCGAACGCCCTGCGCAGCGCCGGCCCGATCTCCGACGGCTTGGTGACCAGCTCGCCGCCGCCGCCCAGCGCGGTCACCACCTGGTCGTAGCGGCACTGGGGCTGCAGCTCGGCGGCCACGTCGTAGCCGTACAGGAGTTGCATGGGGTGCTTCTCCAGGCCCCAGATGCCGTTGTTGCCGCAGATCATGACGACCGGGAGCCGGTGGCGGACGAGGGTGTCGACGTCCATCAGGGAGAACCCGGCGGCGCCGTCGCCGAGCAGCAGCACCACCTGCGAGGACGGCCGGGCCAGGCGGGCGGCGATGGAGTAGCCCAGGCCGGTGCCGAGACAGCCGTACGGGCCCGGGTCGAGCCAGTTGCCCGGCTGCTTCGGCTCGACGTATTTGCCCGCGTAGGAGACGAAGTCGCCGCCGTCGCCGATCACCACGGCGTCGTCGGCCAGCACCTTGCCCAGCTCGCCGTACACGCGCATGGGGTGGATCGGGTCGGAGTCGGCCGCCAGCAGCTCGGCGTCGCCGGCGATGGCCGCGGCGGCCGCGCCGGACAGCTTCGACGCCCAGGACGCGTACGCGTCCGGCTTGACCCCGGCCTCCCCGCAGGCCGCGCCGAGGCTCCAGAACACCACCGACAGGTCGCCCGCGGCGGACGCGGCCGGCTGCATGTGCGTGGCGAGCTGCGAGGGCGCGTCGGCGATGTGCACCACGCGGGCCAGCGGCGCGCCGTCCTTGCCGCCGAACCAGCCGTAGCCGAGACGGAAGTCGAGCGGCGTGCCCACCACGATCACCAGGTCGGCCTGGGCGAAGGCGAGACCGCGCGCCCGGGTGACGAGCAGCTCGTGCCCGGAGGGCAGGATGCCGCGGCCCTGGCCGTTGGGGATGACCGGCAGCCGCCAGTTCTCGGCGAAGTCGCGGGCGGCCTCCTCGGCGCGGTCCATCCAGACGTCGGAGCCGTAGACCAGCACGGGCCGCTCGGCCTCGGCCAGCAGCCGGGCGATGCTCGCCAGGTCGTCGGGGTCGGGCTCCAGCGGTGACGGAGACTGCGTGTGCACCTCGTGCATCGGAGCGGGCGAGAACAGGTGGTCCATGTAGAAGTCGAGGAAGACCGGGCCGCGGTGGGGCGCGACCGCGGTGCGGAAGGCCACCTCGACGTCCTGGCCCACCGACTCGGCGTCGCTCGCGGTGAAGGCCAGCTTGGTGATCGGGTCGAGCAGCGGCGGGTGGTCCATCTCCTGCAGGGCGCCGCTGCCCCAGCGCGACTGGGGTGCCCGGCCGCCCATGACGACCACCGGAGAGCCGTTGAAGTGGGCGGTCGCCACGCCGCTGACGCCGTTGGTGATGCCGGGCCCGGCGGTCAGCACGGCCAGCCCTGGCTGCCGGGTCAGCCGGGCCGTCGCCTCGGCGGCGAAGACCGCGCTCTGCTCGTGGCGTACGTCGAGGATGCGCATGTCCTCGTGCTTCGCGCCGTCGTAGAGCGGGAAGACATGCCCTCCCGACAGGGTGAACATCGTCTCGACACCATAGGCCTTGGACACGGCGACGGCGGCGTCACCAGCATGCTTCGCAGACTCCATGCCCGGGAACTTACCAACGAGTCACAGGAGTAAACAGACCTTGAGGAAGCCACCTGGATCGCCTTACCGGCAGCACAGGAAGACGACGCCACTCGGAGCGCGCGCGGTGATCCTCCTTTCTGCGCCGGCTCGCCTGCCGAGATCGACGGTGCTGTTGAGCGCGTCCACCGTCACGTCGTAGAACCCGCCGGGCACGTGGACCCGGACGTCGCCCATCGTTCTGACCACCGCTTTCACGGTCGTCGGCGCGTTGGTGAACGACAGGTCCAGATCGCCGCCGCCGACCTCCACGTCGGCCTCCTTCGTGTCGAGCTCCGTCGCGTCCACGTTGCCCGTGCCGATCCTGGCCCACAGCCTGCCCGTGAGGTCGTTGACGTAGACGTCGCCGGCGACGGAGTCGATGCGGGCGTCGCCGAAGATGCTGTTGAGCGTCAGGTCGCCGTCGTTCATGCCGGCCTCGATGTCGGTCTCCGGCGGCACCAGCAGCAGGTAGTCGGCCTGGCAGATGGGGCCGTCAGGCTGGTCGGAGTGGTTGCAGACCGCTTCGAGGCGCAGGGTGCGCGTCTTGTCGTCCCAGTCTTCCGTGACCGTCGGCCGGTCGCTCGACCAGCGCAGCGACCGCTGGATGACCAGCTTGCCGGCCTGGCCGGGCAGGATGATCACGTTGACGTCGCCCTGGCCCGCCTTGATCCGGAGCTGCCGCTCGCCGAACGGGATGGAGCGCGCCGTGGTCTCCTCCGGTGTCCTGGCCCTGGCCACGCCGCGCCAGATCAGCACCGAGGACAGCAGGAGCGCGAAGACGGTCACCACGGTCCCGGCCGTCAGCCAGGCCGCCCTCACGGCAGACTCCTGATCTTGAGGAACTGCAGGACGGCCAGCACGCGCCGGTGGTCGCCCTCCGCCGGGGACAGGTCGAGCTTGGTGAAGATGTTGCCGATGTGCTTGCCCACGGCTCCCTCGCTGAGCACGAGGGCCTGGCCGATGCCGGCGTTGGAGCGGCCCTCCGCCATCAGCCTGAGCACCTCGTGCTCCCTGGGCGTCAGCCGTTCGAGCGGGTCGCTGTTGCCGCGCAGCAGGAGCTGGGCGACGACCTCGGGGTCGAGCGCGGTGCCGCCGGCGGCCACCCGGCGCAGCGCGTCGATGAACTCGGCCACGTCGGCCACGCGGTCCTTGAGCAGATAGCCGACGCCTCCCGTCGCGGCGGAGGCGAGGAGCTGGGCGGCGTAGCGCTCCTCGACGTACTGCGAGAGCACCAGGACCGCCAGCCCCGGCTGCTGGCGGCGCAGCACGAGCGCGGCCCGCAGCCCCTCGTCGGTGTGCGTGGGCGGCATCCGGACGTCGGTGATGACCAGCTCGGGCCGGTGCTTCTCGGCCGCCCGCAGCAGGCCCTCGGCCTCGTCCGCGGCGGCGACCACCTCCATGCCGGAGGCGTCGAGGAGCCGGATCAGCCCCTCGCGCAGCAGTACGGAATCCTCGGCGAGCACTACTCGCACGGCAGCTCCACCTCGATCGTCGTCGGACCGCCCAGCGGGCTGGACAACCGGAGCGACCCGTCGACCGAGTCGATCCGCTGGGCCAGCCCGCGCAGCCCGGTGCCGCCGTCCAGTCTGGCGCCGCCGCAGCCGTCGTCATAGACGGACACGTGCAGGCGGTCGCGCTCGCGCCGCACGCCGACCTCCGCCTTGGTGGCCGCCGCGTGCTTGGCGATGTTGGTCAGTGCTTCGGACACGATGAAGAAGGCCACCGCCTCGATGGTCGGAGTGGCGCGTCGCGCGATGTCGACGCGGAGCTTGACGGGGAAGGGGGCGCGGGCGGCGACACCGGACAGCGCCGCGTCCAGGCCCTGGTCGTTGAGCACGGCCGGATGCAGGCCGCGGACGAAGTCGCGCAGCTCCTTGAGCGCCTGCTTGGCCTCCTCGTGCGCCCGCTCGATGGCCTCGCGGGCCGGCTCGGGCAGGTCGGTCAGCGTGGCCCTGGCCAGCCCGAGGTTCATGGCCAGGGACACCAGCCGCTGCTGGGCGCCGTCGTGCAGGTCGCGCTCGATCCTGCGGCGCTCGGTGTCGGCGGCGTCGATCACGCCCGCCCGGCTCTCGGTCAGCGTCTCGATCCGCTGCCCCAGCTCGGAACGGCTGGGGCCGAGCAGCGTGCGGGCCACCGACAGGTCCAGCGCCGCCATGCCGCGGGCGAGCATCGGCGCGAGCAGCAGCAGCGCCACCCCGATGACCATGAAGAGCAGCACGATCCTGTTGTCTCTCAGGTCGAACACGAACTCCAGAGGCGGCTTCTGGATCCTCGGCGGCAGGAACGACAGCAGCGCCACCACCGCGCCGCCCCACACCACCGCCGTCAGGACCGCCCCCGCCAGGCTCACGAACGGCGACAGCAGGTGGTAGCCGATCTGCCGCCACGTGGCCGGGCTGCGCCAGTCGCTGGGCGTGCGCACGGGCGGGATGTGCGCGCCGAGAAAGGCGTCGAACCTGGAGCGCTGCACCCTGGTGCACCACGGCACCGCCCGCAGGAGCAGAGGCGGGGCCACGACCAGGACGAGCGTCAGCCCGCCGAGCGCCACGCCGACCGGCAAGCCGATCATCACGTGAGCCGTGTCGAGCCAGGCCCGCGCGGACCACGGACGGGGGACTTTCATGCGTCCAACGGTATTGACCAGGAGCAGGGACGGGAAATGGGTCTGGTGTGCCGGTCCATGGTGGTGCTAGCCCCACCCTCTCCGGGGCTCACACGCTGTGCTGCTGCCTGAACCAGGCGGGGTCGAAGACGCCGCCCAGCGTGGCTCCCAGCCCCTTGTACGCCACCTCGGCGAACGCCGCCGCCCCCAGACCCCCGGCCCCTTCCGGCAGCGCCCCGGACAGCGGCCGCGCGGCCAGCATCTCCAGGTCGGCCACGCTGGCTCGGTCGGCCAGCTCGGGGGCGTCCGGCCAGCGCCCGATGACCAGCCCCGCCAGGTCGAGCCCGCGGTGCGCCAGCGCCTCCAGGGTGAGCGCGGTGTGGTTGACGGTGTCACCACCGGCCCGGACCACGACCAGCGCCTGCGCGCGCAGGGTGCGGGCGAGGTCGGCCACGGTGGCGCCGTCTTCGTCGAACCGTTCGAGCAGCCCGCCGGTGCCTTCCACGATCACCAGCCGGTTGCTCTCGGCCAGCTCCCGCACCAGCCCGGCGGCGCCGCTCAGCGACGCGGCCGGCATCCCGGCGAACCTGGCGGCGGCCGCGGGGGAGAGCGGGTCGGGGAAGCGGGCGAGCTCGAACGTGGTGGTGACGCCGGACAGCCGGATCACCCGGTCGACGTCACCGTCGGCGGCGTCGGCCAGCCCGGTCTGGGCGAGTTTGACCACGGCCACCGAGGAGCCGCGCGCCAGCGCCAGTGTCGCCAGGGCCGCCGACACCACGGTCTTGCCCACTCCGGCGGCGGTGCCTGTGACGACGAGGACGCTCATGCACCCAGCCTAGGAGGTCGTACCGGCCGAAGCGGCGGCCGCCCGTCAGGGGCGGCGCAGGCGGGTGACGAACTTGTACCGGTCGCCGCGGTAGAGGGACTGCGCCCACTCCACGGGGTTGCCGTCGGCGTCGAAGGCGTGGCGGGTGAGCAGCAGCATCGGCAGGCCGACGTCCACGCCGAGCGCCTTGGCGTCGTAGGGGGTGGCCAGGACGGTCTCGATGATCTCTTCGGCGTCCGTCAGGCGTACGTTGTAGGCGTTGTGCAGCGTCTCGTACAGAGAGGCGTGCACCTCGAGTTCGCGACGCAGCCGCGGGAAGCGGCGCGCGGACAGGTGGGTGGTGTCGATCGAGACCGGCTCGCTGTTGGCCAGCCGGAGCCGGTGGATGCGCAGCACGCGCCCGCCCGGGTTGATGGCCAGGCGGCGGGCGAGGGCCTCGTCGGCGGTGATGTAGCCGATCTCCAGGATCTTGGTGTCCGGCTCCAGGCCGGCCGTGCGCAGATCTCCGATGTACGAGGTCAGCTGCAGCACCTGAGCCACCTTGGGCTGCGCCACGAACGTGCCCTTGCCCTGGATGCGCAGCAGCCGCCCCTCCACCACCAGCTCGGTCAGCGCCTGCCTGACGGTGGTGCGCGAGGTCTCGAACCGGACGGCCAGCGTGCGCTCGGGCGGCAGCGCCGTGCCCGTGGGCAGGCTCTTGGTGAGCTCGAGCAGGCTCCGTTTCACGTCGTAGTACTTCGGTACGCGGGGGCCGTCGTCGGTCACGCTCTCACCTTCACTTCTGGCACGGCGGTGAGGGCGTGTCTGGTCACCGCGAGATCATCGGAACTCACATCGGCCCGAGTGGTCAACCGCGGGCTGGGACGGCCGACCGGCGCCGGGCGCGCATGGGTGCGTGCGCACCCGGATCCGGGCAGCTCAGGTTGATGGTGAAGGATATCCACAGCAGCATCCGCGATGGCAACCGAGACCGGTCCCAGGGCCGTGTCGCGCCAGAACCACCCGCCCGTGTGGACCACCTCCGGCGTGCCGAGCCTCCTGCGACTGTGATGGTTCTCACAATATGAGATTTCCGACAATTCCTATTGGGTAGACGATGCCGTATCCGCCTTCACTGTGCGAGTGAGCGGGCGTGCGACCCCGTCGTACGGAGTTCTGCCCGCTCATGCCCTGTGCAGTCAAACGTGCCCCTGTCGCCGGGGGTCGGTTTGGTTGTCACGGGGGAAAGCACGCATGATGCACTCGTGCCGACTCTCAGCGACCTCGTAGCCCGTCACACAGCGCTCGACGAGGCGGATCTCGACTGGCTGCACTCGCTGGTCTCCGACTGGCAACTGCTGGCCGACCTCTCCTTCGCCGACCTCATCCTGTGGGCGCCGCTGCTCGGTGAGAACGGCTGGATCGCGATCGCTCAGATGCGCCCCACAACCGGCCCCACCGTCTACCACGACGACATCGTCGGCAGCGTCGCCGCCAGGGGCGAGCGCCACCTCATCGACACCGCGTGGAACGAGCGCCGCATCTGCCGCGAGGGCGACCCCGACTGGTCCACCGGAGTGCCGGTGCGCGAGGAGACGATCCCCGTGCGCCGCGCGGTCGAGGGCGGGGAGGGCCGCTTCCTCGCGGTCATCCAGCGCTCCACCAACCTCTCCTCGGCCCGCACGCCGTCCCGGCTGGAGCTCACCTACCTGCAGAGCGCCTCCGACCTGGCGCAGATGGTGGCCGAGGGGCGTTTTCCGTTCTCGGGCGAGGAGCCGATCCTGGTCCGCTCGCCGCGCGTCGGCGACGGCCTGCTCAGGCTCGACCGGGCGGGGCGCGTCACGTACGCCTCCCCGAACGCCCTGTCCGCCTACCGCCGGCTCGGCCTGCACGCCGACCTGGTCGGCGCCGAGCTGGGCCGGGTCACCGCGACGTTGTGCTACTCCGACGAGCCGATCAACGAAGACCTCATGATCGTGGCCAGCGGGCGCGCGGCCAAGGAGACGGAGGTCGAGTCCGGCGGCACGATCGTGCAGCTCAGAGCCATTCCGCTGATCGTCGGCGGCGGCCGGATCGGCGCGCTCGTGCTCATCAGGGACGTGACGGAGCTGCGGCGCCGCGAACGCGAGCTCATGACCAAGGACGCCACGATCCGCGAGATCCATCACCGGGTCAAGAACAACCTGCAGACGGTGGCCGCCCTGCTGAGACTGCAGGCCAGACGGCTGCAGGTGCCCGAGGGGCGGGAGGCGCTGGAGGAGGCGGTACGCCGGGTGGGGTCGATCGCGATCGTGCACGAGACGCTGTCTCACGCACCCGAGGAGTTCGTGAACTTCGACGAGATCGCCGACCGCGTGTTCGCGATGGCGGGGGAGGTGTCGTCGCCCGAGGTGGCCGTCACGCCGCGCCGGGTCGGGGAGTTCGGTGTCCTGCCCTCGCTCATCGCCACGCCGGTGGCCATGGCGCTGACCGAGCTGTTGCAGAACGCGTTGCAACATGGGCGGCCCAAGCGACTGGAGGTGGTGGTCGAGCCCACCATCGAGCGGCTGAACGTGACCGTCTGGGACGACGGCCGCGGGCTGCCCGCCGGATTCGACCTCGACAGTTCCACCAGCCTGGGGCTACAGATCGTGCGAACGCTGGTGGAGGGGGAGCTGTCCGGCCGGCTCACCATCGAGCCGCGGCTGGAAGGGGGTACGGAGGTCGTCCTCTCGATCCCGCTCCCGCCCGCCGGATGACGTGGTTTCAGGCGGTCGTTTCAGGCTGTTGTTCAGGCGGAGGCGCGGGCGCGGGCACGAGCGGTGCGGCGCTTGAGAGCGCGTCGCTCGTCCTCGCTCAGACCGCCCCAGACGCCAGCGTCCTGACCGGACTCCAGCGCCCACTTCAGGCAGGCGTCGACGGCCGAGCAGGACCGGCAGACCTGCTTGGCCTCCTCGATCTGCATGAGGGCCGGGCCGGTGTTGCCGATCGGGAAGAACAGCTCGGGGTCCACGTCACGGCAGGCAGCTACGTGGCGCCAGTCCATGCGTCCACTCCTTAGTAGATGGAGCCTCTGGTCGGCTCCGTGCGGCTACTTTGTGAAGAGTTTCACTAACTCGCGCGAACAATTACCCGAATCCTGTTGAGGACCGGGGTCGTCCGCTGCCCGTCGGAGGACCTCGGGGTTGTTAAAGGTCCTACGTTCCGACATCCCTGAGCTTGTCAGCCACGGAGAGTGCTCGCAAGAGGGTTGACGGGAAGTTTTGGTGGTGATGGATGTCGGATGCGTCACACAATGACCGAATGTAACCAGCTAGACCAGAACTTGTAATGCGTTCGGTGTAGACCGGAATGTTACGGTTTCACGTTCTCCCAGGTAGTCGCCGTCCAGTTGGAAGGCCATAGGGCGCTCCGCGGTGAGAGTGAACTCGGGCTCGTCATGGAGCTGGACGAGGTGCCGGCCGGACGGAAGGTTGTCACTCTCCGTAAGGATCTGCCGGATCACCGGCGTGAGCGCGACCAGCCCCAGCCGCCGCAGTCCTAGGAGGTCCAGCCCGGTCTCGAAGCTCGCCCACGGGGTCGGCCGGACGGGGAGGGCGCCGACGTACGTCCATGGTGAGGTGTTGGTGATGAGCGCCATGAACACCCCCGTCGCCGTGGGGATGCCGGGACCGGTCAGGGTCATCGCCGGATGCCGCTTGTCCGTGGCCAGATAGTGCCGTAGAGCGGTGTTCACATACCGTGCAGGGGTAGCCTTCCTGCCGGTGCCCCGGAGGCCCTCTACGGCGCGTATGACCTCGGCGTCGTAGCCCATCCCCGAGCAGAAGGTGAAATAGCGGCTTTCGCCGTCCCAGAGGGCCTGCCCCAAACCCACCGTCCTGCGCCGGCCCTCCCTGAGCGCCTCCAGCACCACGCCCGTGGACTCCACCGGATCGTTCGGCAGCCCGAGCGCGCGGGCGAAGACATTGGCGCTGCCACCGGGGATGACGATGAGCGCGGGCCGTTCGGAGCTGGGATCGTCGGACGGCGGGATCCGCTCGCCGTCGACCGGGTTGAGCAGGCCGTTGACGGTCTCGTTGATCGTGCCGTCGCCCCCGAGCACCGCCATCACGTCGTAGCCCTTGGCGCGGGCGGTCGCGGCCAGCGAGGCGGCGTGGCCCCGGTAGCGCGTCTCCTCGACCGTGAGGTCCACGGCCGCGCCGAGTGCGCGGATCAGCACGTCCCTGGTGCGGGAATTCGTGGTCGTGGCCTTGGGATTGACCAGCAGCATGGCGCGCATATCGCCAGCGTAGCCAATGGCGTTGTCCGCCTAATCGGCCGAACGTCCTGTTTCCTGGACCGCCCGCCCCGAGAGGTAGGGTACGGACGTGAATCCTCGCCCGCTCACCCTCCTCATCGCCGCCGTGGTCGTCGCCCTCGAAGGGCTGATCGCGCTCGGGCTCGGCGTCTACGTCGCGGTGGAGACGCTGATGGGAGTGCCGGCCACCCTGATCGGCGCCGTGGCGGAGGCGGTCTTCGGCGTGCTGATCGGCGCCGGTCTGCTCTGGGTCGCCTGGGGCGGGCTGTTCAAGATGGAGCGGTGGGGGAGGTCGCCGGCCGTGCTGGCCCAGATCTTCATGCTGCCCGTCGGCGGCACGCTGATCCAGTCGGCGCAGCCGCAGCTCGGGATCCCGCTGATCGTGGTCGCCCTGACAGGGCTCGTGACCCTGCTGGCGCCTCCCACCACCCAGGCTCTCTACGGCGAGGGTTAGTCGTCCGCGGTCAGGCCCTCGCGCAGCTGCGCGAGGGTGCGGGCCAGGAGCCGTGAGACGTGCATCTGCGAGATGCCCAGCTCGGTGGCGATCTGCGACTGCGTCATGTTGCCGAAGAAACGCAGCAGCAGGATGCGCTTCTCGCGCGGCGGGAGCCGTTCGAGCAGCGGTTTGAGCGACTCGCGGTATTCCACGCCCTCAAGCGACTCGTCCACGATGCCGAGCGAGTCGGACACCGCGGGGGCGTCGTCGTCGCCGGAGTCGGGCGCGTCGAGCGACACGGTCGAGTAGGCGTTGGCCGACTCGAGGCCCTCGAGCACCTCCTCCTCGGTCATCTTCAGGTAGGAGGCCAGCTCGGAGACCGTCGGGGCACGGCCCTCGCGCTGGGACAGGTCGCTGATCGCCTTGGTGAGCGAGAGCTTCAGCTCCTGCAGGCGGCGCGGCACGCGGACCGCCCAGCCCTTGTCGCGGAAGTGCCGCTTGATCTCACCGACGATGGTGGGCGTGGCGTAGGTGGAGAACTCCACGCCGCGGTTGAGGTCGAACCGGTCGATCGACTTGATCAGGCCGATCGTGGCGACCTGCGTGAGGTCGTCGAGCCATTCGCCCCGGTTGCGGAAGCGGCGGGCCAGGTATTCGACCAGGGGAAGGTGAAGCTCGACCAGCTCGTCCCTGATGCGCTGGCGGCGCGGCTCCTCGGGACCCAGCTCGGCCAGCTCGGCGAAGAGCATGCGAGCGCGCACCCTGTCGGGCACGGCGTGTTCGCTGGTGGCCATGGCTCCAGTCCTTTCCGTCACGCCGGCCTCGCCGCGCCTCGGCGCTTACGCAGGACGATCGCCATGCGATCAGGGGAGTCGGTCACCGCGTCGACGTCGTCGGCCAGGGCGGTCAGCACCATCCAGGCGAAGTCGTCGCGCTTGGGCGCTGAGCTGCCGACCGTCGCCACCTCAACCCTGACCTGCATCTCCTGCCCGGTCAGCTCGAACTCGGCGGTCAGATCGGTGCCCGGGACCGCCTCGGTCAGCAGCATGGCGCAGGCCTCGTCGACCGCGATGCGCAGATCCTCGATCTCGTCCAGGGTGAAGTCGAGCCGCGCCGCCAGACCGGCGGTGGCCGTTCGCAGGACGGACAGGTAGGCGCTCGCGGCGGGGAGCCTGATGCTCACCACGTCACGAATGCCGGCCACGCCCTCTGCGCGCGTCTCGGTTTCCTCGGTCACGTTCCTCCTCGCGTTTCCGACGCTGACTGCAACTTACCGCCCCTGAGAGGTGCTTGGACTATTCAGACTCGCCATCAACGGAAAAGGCTCTGCGCGGTTGGGACCGCACAGAGCCTATTGTGCCGTTTTAGGCGGCCTTGGTCTCCCAGAAGATCTTGGAGATTTCGTCGATCTTGCCCAGCAGGTCCTCGGCCTTGGCGACGTCGACCGTGCCCTTGGCGCCCGCCGCGCCCGCGAGCTTGGTGGCGTCCCAGAACAGCTGGTGGAGCTGGGGGTACTGCTCGAGGTGCGGCGGCTTGAAGTAGTCGGTCCAGAGCACCCAGAGGTGGTGCTTGACCAGCTCGGCGCGCTCCTCCTTGATGGTGACCGCGCGGGAGCGGAAGACCGGGTCCTCGTTGGCCGCGTACTTCTCCATGATCGCCTTGACCGACTCGGCCTCGATCCGGGCCTGAGCGGGGTCGTAGACCCCACAGGGCAGGTCGCAGTGGGCGGAAGCGACATGCTTGGGTCGTAGCAGTCGTGCGAGCATCAGAAAGTCCTTCCTGGATGCTGAATCAGCTTGGTCCACAACCGACCTTACTCGTGTCCCATCGCCTGCCGTGTAGGGGGTCATAGCCGATGAGAGTGCGTGTCGAAGGTGATTCGATGCGCCCCGGGCTGATGCCCGGGGACTGGCTTCTGGTGCGCCGGGGGGCCACCGTGCATCCGGGCGATCTCGTGGTGGCCAGGCTTCCCGGCGATCCCGGGCGGCTCATCGTGAAACGGGCGCAGTGGCACGGGCGGGACGGGTGGTGGCTGGAGAGCGACAACCAGCGGGCCAGCGGGCGGCGCGACAGCTGGGACTTCGGGCCGGTCTCCGACATCGTGGGGCGGGTGGTGCTGCGCTACTGGCCCCTGATGCGGCGCCGTCAGGAGCCGTAGCGACGGCGTCAGGAGCCGTTGCGGCGCCGTCAGGAGCCGTTGCGGCGGCGGGCGCGGAAGGCGGCCACGTTGGCGCGGCTGGCGCAGCGGGACGAGCAGTAGCGGCGGGAGCGGTTGGAGGAGGTGTCGATGAAGGCGCGTCCGCAGTGCGGCTCACGGCACCGGCCGAGCCGGTCCGCGCCGAACTCCGCGACGACCGCGGCCAGGCCCATCACGGCGCTGGCGGCGGAGTCCTCGGCCAGGTGGAGGTGCCAGCCGGTGCCGTCATGGTCGGAGAGCTGAGGGCGTACGGGATAGCGCACGAGAAGGGCGTTCAGGCGCTCGGCCACCACCGTGGCCGCGTCTCTGTCGCCGGCCGTGTCGAAGACGGCGGCCAGCTCGTCGCGCAGCCGCCTGAGCTCGGGCGGCGGGTCAGGGTCGTTGGCCAGCCGGACCGCCCACTCGGCGTAAGAGGTCAGGTCCATGCCGGTGTATTACACCAGACGGCGGGGCGGCCCGCGAGGAACCGCGCGCCCCGCCGTCCGCGCCTATCCCTCGGGGTGCAGCACGCGGTGCAGGAACGTACGGGTGCGCTCGTGCTGTGGATCACCGATCACCTGGGCGGGGGCGCCGTCCTCGACGATCACGCCACCGTCCATGAACACCACCCGGTCGGCCACCTCGCGCGCGAAGCCCATCTCGTGGGTGACCACGAGCATGGTCATCCCCTCCTCGGCCAGCTTGCGCATGACGGTGAGCACGTCGCCGACCAGTTCGGGGTCGAGCGCCGAGGTCGGCTCGTCGAACAGCATCAGGTCCGGGTTCATGGCCAGCGCCCTGGCGATGGCCACCCGCTGCTGCTGCCCGCCGGAGAGCTGGCTCGGCAGGGAGTCGCACTTGGCACCCACGCCGACCTTGTCCAGGTTTTCCCTGGCGACGATCTCGGCTTCCTTCTTACTCCGCTTGAGCACCCGCTGCTGGGCGATCATCACGTTCTGCAGCGCCGTCATGTGCGGGAACAGGTTGAACTGCTGGAAGACCATGCCGATGTGCCGTCTGACGGCGTCGATGTCGACGTCGAGGTCGGTCACCTCGACCCCCTGCACGAACACCTTGCCCCGGGTGGGCTGCTCCAGCAGGTTGACGCAGCGCAGCAGGGTGGACTTGCCCGAGCCCGACGGGCCGATGACGCAGACCACCTGGCCGGGCTCGACCGTCAGGTCGATGCCCTTGAGCACCTCGTTCTTGCCGAAGTATTTGTGCAGGTCGTGCAGCTCGATGGCGTTCGTCATGCGGTCCTCCCCTTACGTCCCTCCAGCCGGGACGCGAGGTAGCCCAGCGGAATGGTGACGATCAGGTAGGTCAGGCCGGCGACCATGATCGGCGTGGCGTTGGCGAACTGGGAGGCCAGGTCGTTGCCGAACTTGGCCAGCTCGACGTACTCGCCGGACACGCCGAGGAACAGCACCAGCGACGAGTCCTTGAGCAGCGCCACGAACTGGTTGGTGGTCGGCGGGATGACCATGCGGATGGCCTGCGGGATCACCACGGTCACCTGGGCGCGGGTGGCCGACATGCCGAGCGACCTGGCGGCCTCGGTCTGCCCCTTGGGCACGGCCTGCAGGCCCGCGCGGAACACCTCCGCCTGGTAGGCCGCGCCGACCAGGCCGAGCCCGAGAATGCCCTGCCCGTACGTGCCCCCGGGCACCTGGAAACCGGGCAGCGCCAGCGGCAGGAACGTGATCATCAAGAAGATCAGCAGCGCGGGCAGGCCGCGGAAGATCTCGATGTAGACGCTCGCGATCCACCGGTACGGCAGGACCTGCGAGAGCCGCATGAGCGCCAGCACCAGGCCCAGCACGAACGCGAAGACGAACCCGCCCACCGTGTAGATGATCGTGTTGCGCAGCGCGATGGTGAACAGGTCGGGCAGGGCCTCCTCCGCCACGTCGATCTTGGCGAAGTTCTGGGCGAGGCTGGCCCAGTCGGCGTACAGGGCGACGCCGACGAGGACGGCGGCCAGGACGACGTACTGGACGGCGAGGCTGATCCGCTGCTTCTTCCGGGGGCTGAGCCTGGCACGCCCAGGCTCAGCCGTCTTCGGTGCCGTCTTCGGCTGGTCGGCCATGGATCAGCCCAGCTCGCCGGGCTTCTTGCCGAACCACTTCACGAAGATCTTCTCGTAGGTGCCGTCTTCCTTGGCCTTGGTGATCTCCTCGTTGATCGTCTTGAGCAACGTGGGGTCGGCACCCTTCTTCAGGCCGATGCCGTACTGCTCACCGGTGTCGAGGCTGCCGATCATCTCGAACTTCTCGGCCACCTCGGGCTTCTTCAGCCAGGTGAGCACGACGGGCAGGTCCTGGACGATCACGTCGGCCTGGCCCGCCTGCAGCGCCAGCAGCTCCTTGGCGGAGTCGGCGTACTCGGTGGGGTCGAAGCCCTGCTTCTTGACGTATTCGAGGCCGGTCGTGCTGGCCTGGGCGCCCAGCTTGAGACCCTTGGCCTTGACGTCCGCCAGCGACGTCGCCCCCGTGCCCTTCTTGGCCAGCAGGGCCTGCGTGGCGTCGAAGTAGGGCACGGAGAAGTCGATGTTCTTCTGGCGCTCGGGCGTGATCGTCATGCCCGCGGCGGCGACGTCGCACTTGCCCGCGGCCATGGCGGCGCCGCTCTTGATCACGGCGAAGTCGATGTCCACGATGTTCTGGGTCACGCCCAGCTTCTTCGCGGCCAGGTCGACGATGTCGACGTCGAAGCCGACGATCTTGCCGCTGGCGTCCTTGAACTGGAACGGCTCGTACGGGATGTTCGTACAGACCGTGAGCTTGCCGGGCTGCACCAGCTTGACGCCGCCGGCGGCGGAGGCGGTCGCACTGGTGGTGCCGGAGGTCGTGCCGCTCTCGCTGCCGCACGCGGTCAGTGCGAGAACAGCGGTCAGGGCGAGCGCGCCGGCGGCGTAGCCGCGGCGGCCCTTGGGGCTGAGGGCCATGTACGGCCTCCTCGAAGTGAAATGCTACGAAACTTGCGTTTTGTGCAGTTTAAATGGGGTTTTGCTGCGGTCCGTCATCCGCCATTTAACAATGCGTCAACAGAACGGCGTCGGCTACGACACCGAACACCATCTCAGCATGTGGCACTATGGGGGAACGGGTGACCCCCGTACCCCTCTGAGACGACCGATGAGGGGACCCTGGCAGCACCGAAGCCAGGCCACTCGCGCTCGTCCGCCGACGGTCTCTTCCGCTTCCAATGACTACAGGGGTCGCTGTGGCTGCCACGCCCGCTTCTGCTTCCATCGAATCACTCGACCTCGACCCGGCTTTCGCGCTGCACCGCGGAGGCAAGCTCGAGGTCCGCTCCACCGTTCCCGTCCGCGACGCGGACGACCTCTCCCTCGCCTACACGCCCGGCGTCGCCCGGGTCTGCACCGCGATAGCCGACAACCCCGCGCTGGTCAACGACTACACCTGGGTCTCCCGGGTGGTCGCCGTCGTCTCCGACGGCACCGCGGTGCTCGGCCTCGGCGACATCGGCCCCGCGGCCGCCATGCCGGTGATGGAGGGCAAGGCGCTGCTGTTCAAGGAGTTCGCCAACGTCGACGCCGTCCCCATCTGCCTCGACTGCACCGACGTCGACGCGCTCGTCGAGACCGTGGTGCGTCTCGCGCCCTCGTTCGGCGGCATCAACCTGGAGGACATCAGCGCCCCCCGCTGCTTCGAGGTCGAAGACCGGCTGCGCGATCTGCTCGACATCCCCGTCTTCCACGACGACCAGCACGGCACCGCCATCGTGGCCCTGGCGGCCCTGCAGAACGCCGCCCGCCTGACCGGCCGCTCCCTGGGCGACCTGCGCGCCGTGGTGGCCGGTGCGGGCGCCTCGGGCGTCGCCGTCACGCGCATCCTGCTGGAGGCGGGCATCGGCGACATCGCGGTCGCCGACTCCAAGGGCATGATCTACGCGGGCAGGGAGGGCCTCAACCCGATCAAGGAGGCGCTCGCCCGCGACACCAACCGCGCGGGCCACACCGGCTCGACCGAGGAGGCGCTGGCGGGGGCCGACCTGTTCTTGGGGCTGTCCGGATCCACCGTCTCGGAGGAGGCCATCGCCTCCATGGCGCCCGACGCCATCGTGTTCGCCCTGTCCAACCCCACCCCCGAGGTGCACCCCGACGTGGCGGCCAAGCACGTCGGGGTCGTGGCCACCGGGCGCTCCGACTTCCCCAACCAGATCAACAACGTGCTGGCCTTCCCCGGCGTGTTCCGTGGCGCGCTCGACGTGCGGGCCACCACGATCACCGAGAACATGAAGGTGGCCGCGGCCAACGCGCTGGCGGGCGTCGTCGGCGACGACCTGTCGTCCGCGTACATCATCCCGAGCCCGTTCGACGAGCGCGTGGCGCCGGCCGTGACGGCCGCGGTGGCCGCTCAGGCGCGGGCCGACGGCGTGGCGCGCCTGGTCTGAGCAGCGGGGGCCTTTCGGCCCCCGCATCCCTTTAGGGCTTTCGGAATACTCCGGCGTGCCTCGGGTAGTAGAGGTCCCCGTCCAGGAGTGAGCCGCCGGTCTTCGCTGCGTGGATCCGGCGCATGGGTGTGGGATGGAGTTGGCTTGTCCTTTGGGAACTGCCATAAATCCTTTACGCAAGGTGCTATAACAGTAGCTCTCTGTAAGGATGTGGGCGCCGGCTCCTGTGACGAGGAGAGCGATGGAACGTGAGCCGAATCGACTGCTGCAGCAGCTCATCGCGGAGGCGGGGTTTTCCCACAAGGGACTGGCCAGGCGCCTCAACGATCTGGGCGCCGCTCGTGGCACGCCCGGCCTCAAGTACGACCACAGTTCCGTCCTGCGCTGGATCGGCGGTCAGAGGCCGCGCGATCCCGTGCCGTGCCTGCTCACCGAGATCTTCGCACTGCGGCTAGGCAGGCAGGTCAGCTCGGAGGATCTGGGCATGCCGGCCATCATCACACCCCTCGATCTCGGACAGGAGTTCACGCACACGTGGCAGGAGGGGGTCGCGACCGTGACGGCGCTGTGGCGAGCCGATGTGGAGAGACGGAGGTTCCTGATCGACTCGACGTTCGCGATAGGAGCAGGCTCGGTAGGAGCCATTCGCTGGCTGACGTCCCCGTCCGAGGGACGCCCGAGCGGCACCGGCACGCGGCGGGTCGGCCGCGCCGACGTCGCCGCGATTCACGAGGTCACCCGATCCTTCGGTGAGCTCGACAACCGGTTCGGCAGCGGCCGGGTCCGCTCGTCCGTGGTCAAATACCTCGACACCGCCGTCTCGCCCCTGCTCAAGGACGGCTCGTACGGGGAGTCCACCGGCAGGCAACTGGCCGCGGCGGCCGCCGAGCTGACCCGCCTGGCGGGCTGGATGGCCTACGACATGGAGCAGCACGGCCTGGCCCAGCGCTACCTGATCCAGGCCCTGCGCCTGGCCAGGGGCGCCGACGACCAGACCCTGGGCGGCGAGATCCTGGCCGGCATGGCTCACCAGGCCATCTACATGGGCCAGCCGGCCCACGCCCTCGACCTGGCCAGGGCCGCGCAGATGGCGGCCCGCACCGCCGGGGTCAAGACGCTCCTCGCCTCCGCGCACGTCCTGGAGGCCCACGCGCACGCCGGCATGGGTGACGCCCGCTCCTGCGGCGCCTCCCTGCACGAGGCCGAGTGCGCCTTCGATGCCCGCAAGCCCGCCGAGGAGCCCAAGTGGCTCAGCTACTTCGACGAGGCTTACCTGTCCGCGAAATTCGCCCACTGTTTCCGTGACCTGGGGGAGGGCGAGCGGGCCGTGCGTCAGGCTCGGCGATCGCTCGACATGGACTCCCGGTTCGTCAGGGGGCGCATGTTCAACCTGTCGCTGCTGGCGGCCGGGCTGCTGCAGTGCGGGGAGCTGGAGGAGGCGTGCTCGGCGGCGTCCGGGGCGCTGACGCTGGCCAGTGAGCTGCAGTCGAGCCGGTCCCGGTCGTACGCGGCCGATCTGCGGCGGCGGCTGGAGCCGTACAAGAACGAGCGGCCTGTGATGGCGCTGCGCGAGCGTACGCGTGAGCTGACGGCGGTGTGATGGCGCTGCGCGAGCGTCTGTGCGAGCTGACGGCCGTGTGAGATGAAGAAAGGCCCAGATCCTTGGATCCGGGCCTTTCTCGTGGCAGAGGCTACTTCAGCATGTCGCCGTTCGGGCCGACGATCGCCTTGGTCTCGGCGTAGTTGGCCTTGTTGTAAACGTCGGCCACCTCACCGTCGAAGTAGGCCGAGCTGATGTAGTCGATCCGCTCGTTCTTGTCGGTGTCCGCGAACAGGCTGGTCACGCCGTTGACGTAGCCGGTGCGCTTGTTGTTGTCGTAGCGCATGAGCCAGGGGCCGCCGTCGGCGCCGCCCGTCATGGAGCACTTGAGCACCTGGTGGGTCTCCACCTTGAAGGTGTTGACCTGGTACTGCTTCGTGCCGGTCTTGCCGGTGCACCACTTCGGCGTGACGCCGGTGAACGGCCGGTCGCCGTCGGGGTGCGGGTCGCTCGGGTAGCCGAAGGCCGTCACGACCTGGCCCATCTTCTGGTTCCACGCGATGCCCTGGCCACCGACCACGTCACCGAGACGGCCCAGGTCCTTGGCCTTGCCGGCGGTCGGGAAGATGAAGAAGCTGTCGTGGAAGTACTTGGTGCCGGCGGTGACCTTGTACCACTGGACCAGGTAGAACTGCTTGAGCCAGTAGTCGCCGAGGTCGTCCTTGTAGACCTTGCCCTTGACCTTGCCGGCGGCCTTGTCATTGAGCAGTTGCTTGTACTGGGCTTCGGTGAGCGGGGTGCTCTTGGTGGCACCCTTGTCGCCGTTCTTCCACTTGCCGGGGTCCTCGTCGGCCGCCGGGGCCGCGTTCCACTGCAGCTCCGTGACCTCGACCTCGTTGTTGGTCGGGACCGAGTCCTTGAAGTTGCCGCCGGCGGGGTCCTTCGTGGTGAAGCCCTCGGCGCGGAAGCCGCTGTTGGGGCCGTACTTGTCGAGGCCCTCCTTATACTGCTGCTCCGCCGTCTTGCCGCCCGGGATGTCCTTGAGTTCGGTGGACTTGACGCCCTTCTTGCCCATGAAGCTGTCGAACTCGGACTTCAGCACCTGCTTGCCCTCGCCGCCGCCGAGGAGGGAGAAGCCGTTGTGGACGGCCACGAAGGCGAAGTCGCCGTCGTAGTCGTCGTAGGTGTCGAGGTCGTAGGCGGTGAAGGCGTACGCGCCCACGTAGACGCCCCAGGGCGACTTGCCCTGGTAGTAGCCCGGAATGAAGATCCAGTTCCGGTAGACGTCCTTGCCGTTCTCGTACACGCAGTGGCCGGCGGTGGCGACCAGGTTGCGGTTGCGCGACTGGATGGAGGTGGCCGAGCACCAGCGGAGGTTGTTCTTGCTGTCGACGAAGAACACCTTGCCGATGGTCTTCGGCAGGTTGATGTTCTTGGAGGCCGTGGGCTTCGGGTTGCCGGTCGGGGACGTCATCCCGGGCTTGCCGTCGGGGGCGCTCTGGCTCCCCGACGAAACGAGCCTGGGCACGGTCTTGGCGTCCAGGCGGTACTGGGTGGCCTTACGCAGGGCCGCTCCGTTGGCGTCGAGCCAGAAGTCGGCGACGCCGTACGCGTCCGCGGGCTTGGGGGCGAGGTTGTCGGTCGCCCATTGGGGTTCTGCCTGGGCGGGGACGGCAAGGGCGGCGGCGCTCAGGCCAGCGACGGCGAGGGGGATGAGCAGGCGCTTCAACGGAGGCTCCACAGATTGTCAAACGGGGTGTAAAGACCCTATCGACTCTGAGTGACTCCCGGTAAGGGAAGTGACCAGATTTGTCGATATATAAAGGCCAAAGGGCCCGGCGGATGCCGAGCCCTTTGGTGTTGCTACTGAACGCCGACCGGAGTCGTTGTTCGGATCGCGGCGTTACTACTTGACGAGCTTGCCGGACCACACGGCCGCAGCGGCCTTGTAGATCGTGGCGGTCTCGCCGTCGAAGTACGGCGACGTGATCGTGTCGTAGCGCTTGTCGTCGTTGGTGTCAGCGATGAGGCTGGTGACACCGTTGACGTAGCCGAGACGCTTGGCGTTGCTGTACTTGTACAGCCACGGGCCACCGTCGTAGCCGGCGGTCACGGCGCACTTCAGGGACTGCTGCTCTTCGACCTTCTTGGAGGGGATGAGCAGAGCCTTGCTGGCGGTCTTGCCGTAGCACCACTTCGGCGTGACACCGGTGTAGGGCCGGTTGCCGTCGAGGTGGGGGCCGTACGGGTAACCGAACGTCCGGACGTACTTGCCGGCGGACGGCTGGTTCCACGCGAAGCCCTGGCCACCAACGTTGTCGCCGAGACGGCCACGGTCGACCAGCGAAGCCTCGCCACCGGTGAAGATGAAGAAGCTGTCGTGGTAGTACTTGGTGGCGGCGGAGACCTTGTACCACTGGATGACGTAGAACTGGTTCAGCCAGTAGTCGCCGAGGTCGTCCTTGAACACCTTGCCCTTGACCTTGCCGGCGGCCTTGTCGTCGAGCAGCTGCTTGTACTGGGCCTCGGTCAGCGGGGTGAGCTTGGTGGCACCCTTGTCGCCGTTCTTCCACAGGTTGGGGT
>NZ_FNVT01000057.1 GCF_900108335.1 Nonomuraea solani | reverse complement strand
TTCCTGGCCGGCTTCATCCCGATCGTCGGCATCCTGTTCGCCGGCGCGGTCGCGACCCTGGTCACGCTCGGCGCGAAGGGACCGATCTACGCGCTCATCTTCATCGGCATCCTGATCGTCGAGCAACAACTGGAAAACCACGTACTCCAACCACTGATCGTCGGCCGGGTACTGCACTTCCACCCACTGGCGATCATCCTCGTCCTGGCCGTCGGCGGCATCCTGGCCGGCATCGCGGGCGCCGTCGTGGCCGTGCCGATCACCGCCATCCTCTACCGAGCCATACCCGAACTCTTCAAGAACGACCCGATCCCCCTCCCGGCAGCACCGGCCCCGAAACCACCGGCACAGACCGTACCTCCTGAGAAGGAGAACTGACGGGTTCGGAGGCGGGCGCAAACCTGCTCGTTCAGCTCGCAGAACCGGCGAGCCCCGCTCAAGAACTGTTGCCTGTCCCACTCCGGCAGGTCCGCGGGGCCGTCACCGAAGCCCGCTCCGGAAGGCGCCAGACGCCACGCGGGCCCCGCCGGACGTGCTGCGGGGCCCGCTGCGCGACGGTTTTACAGGCCGGTCATCTCCAGGCTGACCACGTACGAGTACGCCGTCTGCTCGGTCCCGGTGAGAGTCCTCGTGATGGTCCTGGTGGCGCCCGTGGCGAGCCCGGCGCACGTGCTGCCGAGGGCGGTCACCGTGCCGAGCAGGTCGCCCTCTCCCCAGACCGGGCCGTCGGTCTCGCGCAGCTCGAAGTCCACGTCCTGAGAGTTCAGGATGATCGAGGTGGGGTCCTCGAACTCGCCGGGATCCCCGTCGCCACCGGCGTTCATGCCGAAGTAGTTGGCGTTGATCCTGGGGAACAGGTTCCCATCGACCAGGAACCGGACCTCGTCCCGGCCATCCCGGTCGGCCACGTTGCCGGCGTCGATGTCGTACAGTTCCACGCGGCACGAACCGGCCATGGCGGCCGCCGGGCCCGCGGCCAGCGCCATCGGCGCCACCAGACCTCCAGCCAGGGCGAGCGCGGCGATCAGCTTGTGAGAGTGCATGTGTCCTTCTTCGTGGGTACGAACGCTCCGCGGCCTTCGCGGAACATGGCCTCACAATGGGACAGGCAGCGTGAGCGCATCATGAGAGCCCAGGTCAGCCGCCCGGAGCACGTCGCATCCGTGGATTCGTGCACAGCCGGGCGACCCGTCCGCACCTGTGTTCCGGGCCATGGGAGACCACCGATGACGTCGTCGGTGTACGGGGTGAAGATCCCCTCGGGCCGTCTCTCTCCATCGTCCTGCTCACGGGGAGACCGGAGCGGCCCCGGCCACCGGGCGTGGTCAGTCCACGGGGGCGTTCGGCCGGGTGAAGGAGACCAGGTGGTCGATCTGCGCGAACCCGGCTGCGTCGAACAGTGCCCAGGATGGTTCTGGATCGCCGGTGGCGTACAGGATCGTCTCCGATGCTCCGTGTTCGCGCAGGAGGGCGTCCGCCTGGAACAGCAGCGCCCGTTCGAGTTCCTCGTCGGCGTGGCCGGCCACCGCGCCGAACCACCACAGGACGCCGAGGCCGCCGATCGGCTCCTGGGCGACCAGTTCGGCCGAGGCGTCGTCGTCTCGGGCCTTCAGCCACCAGCCCGGCGGGGTGCTGCTGGCGATGACCTCGACCGCCGGGCCCGCCGGAGCACGGGGATCGCAAGGCGTCGTACGGCGCAGGTAGCGCCAGGAGCTCCGCGCGACGAACCCCGCGTGTTCGAGGACCTTTCGTGTCACGGGCCGGTGCCCCGTCGGCAGGGCGGCCGGTCCGGCCGGTCCTTGGCCCGGCGCGGCGGTGAAGGCGTGCACGGGTTCACCGCCGCCCAGCCGGTGAAGGGCGTGGCGAACGAGGTCCTCGACGACGTCGAGGACCTCGTGTCCGTGCAGCCACAGGATGTGCCCGGCGCTGCGATCCCGGTGTGCCGCGTACGAGACGACTCCTGCGACCCGGCCGTCCGCATCCGCCAGAATGTCGGTTCTGGGTGGGTCGAGGTCGTCCCAGGGATCGTGCCGGGCCGTTCCGGCCAGGGCCTGGCCGAGCATCTGCGAGGTGCACGGCGGCCGGCCCGGCAGACGGTCGGCGTCGATGAGCGCGAGCACCGCCGCGCTGTCGGAATCCTGGTAGGGGCGCATCCCGGTCACGGGTGAACGAGGGAGCGGGCGGAACGGGGCGAGGATCTCGTTCGCGGACAGCGTGTTGCCCGTGCTCGCGGCGGTTCTCATCACGGCGGCCGCCATGGATCCCGCGGACCGCGGTGGGACCACCAGGAGCCGGAAGCCATCGTGACCACCGCGCATCACCCTGATGGTGTTCGGGGTCGCCGGCAAGCCGCTGACACGGACGAAACAGCCGTCGATGAGCAGATGGGCCGGGACCTCGTCCCAGGCGGCCGTGTCGAGCCCGACCCGCAGGATGGGCCCGAGCCGGTCCTGCAGGAAGCGGACGAGGGCGGGCAACTCCCGGCGGAGGTCGCAGGAGTGCGGCCACCAGGCCCCGTCGAGGGTCCCGTCACGGGTCAGCGTGGGTTCGAGGAACACCCGGGCCGGCCGGAGAGCGATGGGTGCGAGTGATGAGTGGCGGTTCGGCATCGGGCGTGCCGCCTGTCTCCGGCATGGAAGGCCGGCTGTGTCCGGGGCGACGCCGACGCGGTTGCCAGCATGCGAAATGTCCCAGCTAATCCACCATACGCCGACTGGGGCTGAACCCGGTCCGGGCCCGGACTCAGGCCGATGTCAGGTCAGACGGCCACGATGTTCTCCACTCGTCAGGGGGCTCGGCTCGATGCCGCGATCCGATGGGGGGATTCTCCTGGCGATAAGGTGAGGTTCTGGGCGGAGTCGCGGCCTTGCGGTTCCCAGAGGTGTTCCGGTCGGAGTGGCGGTGAGCGGCGAAGGTTGGCTTCGGGTGCCGATAGGGCCGCAGGCTCACCGCTGGCACACGATCTCACCCGCCCGCACCGTTCTCGCGGTGGCGCGCACCGTGACCACCGCCGGTCGGCTGCTGGAGCTGCTGCCGCTGTTCCAAGCCGATCGCCGCGTCCAGGTCCTGTTCACCGTCGGCGACGGATCGGCGTTCGACGACGGGGTGACCGACTACCTGCGCGAGGTCCAGGCCCGTACCGTCTCGTGGACGCAGGCCGTCGACACACCGTTCGACCTGGCCATCTCCGCCAGCGCCAACGGAGATCTGCACCGGTTGAAGGCACCGCTGCTGCTGGTGCCGCACGGCGCCGGGCACAACCGGCTCATCAGATCGGCCGACGGGCGGGCCGAGGTCTCGGGCCTGGCCCGGCGGCAGCTCGTACGAGAGGGGCGCGTGGTTCCGGCGGCCATCGCGCTGTCGCACCAGGAGCAACTGGCCCGGCTGGCGCGCGAGTGCCCCGAGGCGGTCCCCCGTGCCGTGGTGACCGGCGATCCGATCTTCGACCAGCTCGTGGCCAACGCGGAGCGACGCGACCGGTACCGGCGCGCCCTCGGCGTCGCCGGCGATCGCAAGCTGGTGCTGCTGAGCTCGACATGGGGCGAGCACTCGCTGCTCGGTGCGAACGGCGACCTGGTGGCCCGCCTGGTCACCGAGCTGCCTGCCGACGAATACCAGGTGCTCCTGGTGACACACCCCAACATCTGGTACGGCCACGGCGGCCTGCAGGTGCGGCTGTGGCTGGCCGACGCCCGCGAGGCGGGGCTGATGCTGCTGCCTCCCCGGCGTGGGTGGCAGGCGGCCCTTCTCGCCGCGGACGTGATCGTGGGCGACCACGGATCGGTCACGTTCTACGGTACGGCCCTGGGCCGCCCCGTCCTGCTCGCGTCCTCCGGGCACGAGGCCGAGGAGCTGGATCCCGGCTCCCCCACGGCCGCCCTGTGCCGGGTGCTGCCCCGGCTCGAACGGCGGCGCGGCCTTGAGCGGCAGATCGAGACCGTCATGGCCGGTCACCGGACCTACCAGGAGGTGACGAGCCGGACCCTGGGCATGCCCGGCCGGGCGAAGGGTCTGCTGCGCGGCCTGGCGTACCGGTTGATGGACCTGTCCGAGCACGACTCCGCGCCCCTCTCCATGCCGCTGGCCGAGCCGTGCGCGGAACGCGACGAGGTGCTCGCGTTCCTGGTGGAGGCCGACGTTCAGGACACCTCCGTAACCCTGCGCCGCTTTCCCGCGGTCCCCGGGCACGAACCGGACGACCGGGTGCGCGACGTTCATCTCATCGTGGCCGCCCACGTACTGGATCGGCGGCTGCTGGAGAGTGCGGCGATCATCATCCGCGACGACGCGATGCCGGGCTGGGCCGCTGAAACGCTGCGCCGTTACCCCGGATGTCATCTCGCCGCGGAGATCACCGATGCGCGATCGGTCCATCTGACCCTGCGGGACGGGCGTCGTCTCCTGGCCTCCGTACGAGGCCGTCCACCTGACCCCTGGTGCTTGCCATCGGCCGTGCACGGCCGGCTGACGAACGGCCGCGAGCCGGAGGACATCACCATCCAGGTGGGTGGGCAGGAGTTCCGCATCAGCGTCACCCCCCCCCCCGTCCTTTTTGAGGCCTAACCCATGGAGGCCAGGCGGGCCCGCAGCAGGTCGGCCTTCGGCACGTTTCCCGAGGCCACGCAGACCGCGAGGGCCCGCGCCAGATGCGCCCTGGCGCCCTCACGGTCGCCTGTGTCAGCGGACAGTTCGGCCAGCAGCTCCCATGCCTGCGTCTCACGTACGGGGCCGCCGCTCTCGCCCAGGAGGGCCGCGGCTGTCTCCGCCGATCGCACCGCCCGCGCATGGTCGCCGAGCGCGCGATGGGCCTGGCTCGTCCCCAGGTGGATCCGGCCTTGCCCGGCCTGGTCGGCCGTGAGGTGCAGTGCGCGCTCGAAGGCGGCGATCGCCTCGCCGTACCGGCCCGCCTGGTTGTACGCCAAGCCGAGGTGGTAGGTCTGCAGGCCGACGCCACGCGCGTTGCCGGCCTCCTCGTGGATGGCCAGCGCCGTGGTGAAACGCTCGGCCGCCACGTCGGGGTCCCCTTGTGCGAGAGCCGCGCGCCCCAGCGACTCCAGGACCACCGCCTCGATTTTGCGGTCGCCCGCTTCGAGCGCCGCCCGCCACGCGCGGCCGAGCTCCTCGCCCGCCTGGTCGTACTCCCCGAGCTCCACATGGGCGCGGGCGAGTTGGTTGCGCATCCTGGCCTCCACCGCCGGCTCACCGAGGCGGAGCGCCGCCTGTACGCCCAGCCGGTTGGTCTCCAGCCAGTCCGCGTAGTGGCCGCGGTCGTGGTGGATCGGCCACAACGCCTCGGCGATCTGCCAGACGATGTCGTCCCATGCGCGGGCCGCCGCCGCCCGTACGATGGCGAGCACGTTCGCGCGCTCCGCCTCCAGCCAGCCGACGGCTTCGCCGCGCGTGCGGAACGGCCGCCCCACGGCCGCCAGGCGTGCCCGGTGGTCGGCCAGGCGCAGGCGCGGCCCCATCTCGGCGTCGGCGGCGGCCACCTGTCCCAGATACCACTCCGCCACTCGCCGCAACGCGGCCTCCCGCTCCCGCGCGGGCTCCTGCCGCTGCCCGCAACGAGCCGCGTGCAGCCGGACGAGGTCGTGGAAGCGGTAACGGCCCGCCTCGACCTCGTCGAGGAGGTTGGCGTCGAGAAGCAGGTCGAGCGCCTGGTCCGGCCGGTCCGCCAGGACGGCCCGGGCCACCCCGAGCGGGAAGCCCGCGCCCGGAACGCCGCCCAGCAGCCGGTAGAGCCGGGCCGCTCCCTCCGGCAATCCCTCGTACGCCGCCTGGAACACCGCTTCGACGATGGCCCCGCCCTCCGTGGCCAGGTGGTCGAGCCGCTGGTCGGCGTCCATGAGATCGCCGACCAGCCGGGCGATCGTCCAGGTGGGACGCTGGACCAGCCGTGCCCCCGCCACCCGCAGCGCGATCGGCAGGCCGCCGCAGAGCCGTACGAGCTCGCCGGCCCGATCCCGTTCCACGGACACCCGCTCCTCGCCCAGCATGCCGGCGAGCAGTGACACTCCCTGCTCCTCCTCCAGCGGCGCCAGCATGACCGGCCTGGCCCCGGCGACGAGCAGTTCGCCAAGCCGGCGATGGCTGGTCACGACCACCGCGCTGCCGTCGGAGGCCGGGCACAGCGGCGTGACCTCGGCGGCGTTCTCAGCGTCGTCCACCAGCACCAGCAGCCGCAGGTCGGCCGTCAGGCTGCGGAACATGCCCGCCCGCTCCGACAGTTCCGCCGGGATCCACGACTCGTGCACGCCGAGCGCGCGCAGGAAGCCCGCCAGAACTCCGCTCACCTCAGCACCGCCGCGATGCCGCAGCGCCTTGAAGTCCACATAAAGCTGCCCATCACCGAAGCGTTCCCGCGCCTGGTGCGCCCACTGGTGACTGATCGCGCTCTTGCCGACCCCCTTCAGGCCGCTGATCACCGCGACCGCGGGCCCTTTCTGAAGAACGTCGTCCAGGAGCGCCAGCTCTCTGGTCCTGTTGACGAAGTCGCGCGGCATGGCGGGCAATTGCCGGGGAACCCGGACGGGCGACGGGGGCGAGCCGCCGAAATTGACCGTCCCGATGTTCCCGGCCTGCACCACACCGCCGGTCACCTGCCCGGACAACTCGTTACGCGTCCCGGTGCCGTCCGTTTTCTCTTCCTTGCCGGGATCATTCACCGTGTCCGCCTCACCAGGCCGTCGCGCCCAAACCCGCGTTTATACACCTTCGTGCAAATATGTCCGTATTAACGAAGTCAACGCCATGCCGCTCCGTCATATCCAATCAGTAAATCGAGCCGAGCCGGGCCCTCAGCCCGCAGACCGGTCATACGCTGGAGGAAACCTTCCTGGCTAGAGAGGCGCGATGGACCCGAGCGTCATTCCCACGCTGGCAGCCGTCATCTCCGCGATAGTCGGTGGCGCCGCGGGCGAGGCCGGCAAAAATGCCTGGGCCTCTCTGACCGCGCTCATCCGCCGGCGCTTCGGCGACGACGACGCCGTCGTCTCCGCCATAGAACGTGCCGAAACACGGCCCGCGGCGGAAACCGCGGAGATCATCGCGGTCCGCGCCGCAGCGGATCCCACCTTCGAGGAAGAACTGCGTCACTGGACCACCGAAACCGTGCGCTTCGTCCAGAGCAGGCACGACGTGTCGAACACGATCAGCGGCGACGCCCGCGTCACCGGCCCCGTGCTCCAGGCGGGCGATGTCCACGGATCGATCAACTTCGGCAAATCCTAGCCCGGCATGGCCCTGATCGTCCCGGCACCTGCTGGTCACCTCTTCTCGAACCGTTCACGGGCCTGTCGAAATCGCCGAGATCCGGGCAGTCCGTCCCGCCGGTTCCAAGAGCGGGCCGTCTCCACATTTTCAAAATTGACCGCCTTCGGGCGCAGGATCGCCTGCGGAAGGGTATTTCGGTAAGGAAGACTTCCGGATCAGCCGGTTGCGGGGGCCGCCCGTCGACGGACGCCTTTCGCCATCTCCTTCCCGACCAAGGGGGTTCGATGCCACCACTTCGCATGCACCATGAGCACCATCCCGGGGCCACCGTGATCGCATTGGCCGGAGAGCTCGATCTCGCCACCGCGCCGGCCCTGCATCACTTCGTCCATGAGGTCCGCCGCAGGCCGGCCGACCATCTGATCTTCGACATGGCCGATGTCGCCTTCGTCGACAGCAGCGGGCTGCGCGTGCTGCTGGACGCCTACACCGTGGCCCACCAGTTCGGCGGCGCCATCCACCTGACCGCGCTTTCCGGGGCGCCGGCGCGCCTGATCGAGGTCACCAAGCTCGACGAGCGCTTCCGCCTGCACACCACCACCGCGAATGCACTGGCCGCCATTCTGGCCGGCCCAGGTCGGCCCGCACCGGACGTGGACACGGTGACAAGCATCGACCGCACCTGAGAGCGAGGGCGGCCTCCAGCAGTGCGACCAGATCACCTCGACCTGTGGGCGACTGAACGGAATGGCGCAGGCAGCCGGCGCGCGAGGAGCAGTCGGCGCCTTTGAGGGGCCGCCGTGCCAGGGTCGCCCCGGCTCATTCGGCCGGTGGCTGAATCAGGGGCAATCACCGTAATGAGTACTAAGGTGGAATCAAGCGGGACACCCGCCGGAGCCCGACGAATTCGTCCACGCAGTCTCATGCGAAGGCCAGGAGTCGCCGACTCAGTACGCCGGACGATGTCGAGCGGTGATCACACCGCCCGTTCCGTGGAACGCGTGGCTCTACCTGGGGACAACATGGCCGATGACCGGCACGGAAACCCCGCTGATCGAGCACGGTTCGGAACCGAGCCCGTGCGCCCCGCCGGCAAGGCGCCCCGCTGACAGTGGCCGGCGACGGCCACACCCCGGGAACTCCTGACGGTGCCCTGACGTGGATCATCGCCGATCCGGACGGTCTGGTCACGCTCATCCGGCATACCCCGCTCCGCCAGGAGATTTGAGATGTTCGCGAAGTTCACCGACCAAGCACGGCGTTCCGTCATTCTGGCGCAGGAGGAGGCCAGGACGCTCAACCACAATTTCATCGGCACCGAGCACCTTCTTCTCGGTTTGATCCATGAAGGTAAGGGTTTGGCCGCCCAGGCGCTGAAAAGCCTGGGCGTCAGCCTGGAAGGGGTGCGCCGGCAGGTCGAGGAGATCATCGGCCAGGGCCGGCCGACCGAGCCGGGGCAGATTCCGTTCACCCTGCGCGCCAAGAAGGTCCTGGAGCTGTCGGCCCGGGAGGCCGTGCAACTGGGTCACGACTACGTCGGCACCGAGCACATCCTGCTCGGGCTCATCCGTGAGGGTGACGGTGTGGCCACTCAGGTGCTGGTCAGGCTTGAGGCCGACCCCGGGCGGATCCAGAACTGGGTGCTCCAGTCGCTCCCCGGGCGCGAGACCGGCGAGCCGGCCCCGCCCCTGGCTTTCCAGGAGCCGGCCCGGCCGGCCTCCAGGACGCTCGATCAGTTCGGCCGTAACCTGACCCAGGCGGCCCGTGAGGGCAGGCTGGATCCGGTGATCGGCCGTGAGAAGGAGATCGAGCGGGTCATGCAGGTCCTCTCGCGGAGGACCAGGAACAACCCGGTGCTGATCGGCGAGCCCGGCGTCGGCAAGACCGCCGTCGTGGAGGGCCTGGCGCAGGAGATCGTGCGCGGCGAGGTGCCCGAGACGCTGACGGACAAGCAGCTCTACACGCTTGATCTCGGTGCTCTGGTGGCCGGTTCCCGTTACCGCGGCGATTTCGAAGAGCGCATGAAGAAGGTGCTCAAGGAGGTCCACGACCGCGGCGACATCATCTTGTTCATCGACGAGCTGCACACGCTCGTGGGGGCGGGCGCAGCCCAGGGCTCGATCGACGCCGCCAGCATCCTGAAGCCGATGCTGGCCCGTGGCGAGCTGCAGACGATCGGCGCGACGACGCTGGACGAATACCGGAAATACCTGGAGAAGGACGCGGCGCTGGAGCGGCGGTTCCAGCCGATCCAGGTGGCCGAGCCGTCGCTCAGCCACACGATCGAGATCCTCAAGGGGTTGCGCGACCGGTATGAGGCGCATCATCGGGTGTCGATCACCGATGACGCGCTGGTGGCGGCGGCGCAGCTGGCCGACCGTTACATCAGTGATCGTTATCTGCCGGACAAGGCGATCGATCTGATCGATGAGGCCGGAGCACGGCTGCGCATCCACAGGATGACCCCTTCGGCCGGCTCGCGCACCGAAGACGTCGTCACCGAAGAGCTGATCGCCGAAGTGCTGGCGACCGCGACGGGCATCCCGGTGTTCAAGCTGACCGAGGAGGAGTCGCAGCGGCTGTTGCGGGTGGAAGATGAGCTGCACAAGCGGATCATCGGCCAGGACGATGCGATCAAGGGGCTGTCGCGGTCGATCCGGCGGACCCGGGCCGGGTTGAAGGACCCGCGCCGGCCGGGTGGCTCGTTCATCTTCGCCGGCCCGTCCGGGGTGGGGAAGACGGAGCTGTCCAAGGCGCTGGCGGAGTTCTTGTTCGGCGATGAGGACGCGCTGATCAGCCTGGACATGTCGGAGTTCATGGAGAAGCACACGGTCTCGCGGCTGTTCGGCTCGCCTCC
>NZ_FNVT01000041.1 GCF_900108335.1 Nonomuraea solani | reverse complement strand
CTGGTCGCCGCCGACACCTGGGTCAGGATGTCGATGCAGTACTTGTCGTCCTCGACCATCCGCTGCAGACCCCGGATCTGCCCCTCCACCCGCCGCAACCGCAGCGCGTGGTCCTGCTTGGTGCCGCTGTATCCGGCCATGCCCACCCCTCCTCAGGTCGCTGCCCGTGCCAACACCATACCCCCCTATGGTATTTCCGACAACCAACATCCTGGAGATCGACATGCCACACAAGATCCGTAAGCCAGGCGTCCTCGGCGCAGCGGCCGCAGCCCAAAGGCCGGTCCAGCCGTCTCCAGTTCGGCGAGCCGCATGTACGCCGCCCAGCCCTCGGCCGACCGGCTGGCCGGTCAGCCCATAGAGATGAGGATCGGGGCGACGTATCGCCCGCGGTCGCCCGGGTGCCGGTCGGCGCCGTAGACCATCGTCGGCAGGGCCGCGGGTCCCTCGGTGGGTCCCAGCCTGGCGAGCCACGGGCGCAGGCCCGGGTAGGCGTCCAGCAGGTCGATCCGCACGTCGCGGTCGGCGCCGTGGGCGGCGGCCAGGATGAGCTCGCGGGCGGCCTCCTCCGAGGACGCGACGACGGGGCCGATGACACGGTGCGGGCCGGCGTTCCAGGCCAAGGCGAAGCCGCCGTCGGTGACGACCGTGCGCTCGGCCCTGGCCAGCAGGGCGGTCAGCGCCTTGCCCCGGTCGGCCCCGGTGACCTCGGCGTCCAGGTCGAGGAGCGCGGCGTGGTCGTCCGGCGTCGCCACACGGACCGCGGACGACCCCGCCGCCCCCGCCAGCGGGCCCATGGTGATCGTCAGACTGCCCGTGGGCCGGAAGCCCAGCCGCTCGTAGACGGGCCGCCCGAACCGGGTCGCGGTCAGCTCCACGACGCGGTCCCCGGCCGCCTCCAGAGCGTGCTCCATCAGCCGCGTGCCGAGCCCCTGCCTGCCGTACCTACTGGCGACCAGCATCATGCCGACGTCGGCCAGCGAGTCGCCGTAGCGAGTCACCACGACACACCCGGCCAGGCCGTCGCCATCGGCCGCGTCGACGGCGTAGACCTCGCCCGTCTCGAACATCAGCCGCCATTTGGCCTCGTCGGTGGCCCACTCGCGATCGCTTTCGAGCCGCTGGCACAGGGGCAGTTCCTCGGGACCGAGAAGTCGAATATCACTCACAGGCGAGAACCTACTCTGCCGGCCACTCCGGCACAGCCCCAGAAGCCACAGCCGGCCGATCTGGTTGCACAGGACAACCATCTAGTTGTACGGTCGAACCATGGCGGATGATCGCGAACTCCAGGAGGCCGTGGCGCGGTTCGTGCGGGCCTTCGGCCTGCACCAGCCGGACCAGACCCCCTGCGGGCAGCCCATCCCGGTGTCAGAGGCTCACGCGCTGGGCGAGCTGGCCAGGGACGGCGCGTTGCGGCAGAGCGACCTGGCGCAACGGCTCCGGCTGGAGAAGAGCACCACCAGCCGGCTGGTGACCCAGCTCATCAACCGCGGCTGGGCCGAGCGCACCCCGGCGCCCGACGACGGGCGCGGCGTGCTGGTCCGGCTCACCCCGCCCGGGGTGAAGGCCGCAGCCCGGCTGGCCGAGGCCAGAGCCGAGCGGTTCTCCGCCGTCTTGGATCGTGTTCCCGAGGGCGAGCGTGCCGACGTGCTGCGCGCCCTGACCACTCTCACGGAGGCCATGGATGATTCTTAAGGATCGGCGCGTTCAGGCGCTGGTCGCGGCGCTGACGCTCGTCGTCGTCGCCGCGACCGCGTACGTGCTCATCGGGCGCGGCGAGCAGCAGGCGCTGGCCGCCCGGCAGGCCGACATCGCGGCCAGGAGCCGGCAGGTGATGCCGTTCGACCTGGAGCGCACCACGCACCGCTTCACCAAGTCCGCCACCGGCGGCCTGCAGACCGTCACCTCCGACGACCCCTCCGACGCCGAGCAGGTCAGGCTCATCCGCGAGCACCTGACCGAGGAGGCCGCGGGGTTCGGCAAGGGCGACTACGGCGACCCCGCGTCCATCCACGGCGGCGAGATGCCCGGCCTGCGCGAGCTCGAAGCGGGCCACACCCGGATCGAGATCCGCTACGCACAGGCGCCCGCCGGGGCCCAGATCGCCTACAGCACCTCCGACCCGGCCCTCCTCAAGGCGCTGCACGCCTGGTTCGACGCCCAGGTCACCGACCACGGGCAGCACGCCGAACACGGATGACCGGTCACCAGATCCGCGGACCAGCCGACCCCCGAGATACCCAACCCCGGTACAGTTTGCAGTGACAACGACAGGAGACATGCGTGCCCGAGACCAATCCACCGATCCTACGGCCACTTGACGTGCGAGGGCTCGGCCTCCGGCTACGTGAGTGGACGGACGAGGACCTACCGGTCATGGTGGAGCTCTTCGACGATCCGGAGATGGACCGCTGGACCCCGCTCCGCTCCCCCTTCGACGTGGCCGCCGCCACGGCGTACCTGGCCAAAGCCCGCCAGAGCAGGGCGGACGACCGCGGCATCCAGCTGGCCATCACCGTCGAGGACGATCGGCCACGAGGAGAGGTCCTTCTCCACCGCACGGGAAACCCGGGTGAAGGCGAGATCGCGTACGGGATCGGCCGCCAGTACAGGCGGCAGGGCCTGGCCAAGCGGGCTGTCGAGCTGATGACTCGTCATGCCCTCCAGGACTGGGGCATGACCCGCGTCCTTCTCCGCATCGACCCCGCGAACGAAGGCAGCCAGGCGGTCGCCGCCGCCGCGGGATTCCACCTGACGGACGACGCCCCGGTCATCCGGCAGCGGAAGGAAGGCCCCTTCACGCTGCTCACCTGGGAGCGCACCAGGTAAACGCCTTTCCCGACGACCGCGACAACGAAGGAGACATTCATGCCCGACACCAGCCCGCAGGTGCGGCGGTCGCTGTTCCTGCACGCGCCCATCCGGCGCGGGCCGCGCCTGATGCTGGAGCAGATGCTGGCCCTGGTCGATGACGACACCCCGGCCGACGGCCCAGAAGGCCCCGTCGCGGTGCTGGAGCGGCGGATGGCCGAATTGCTCGGCAAGGAAAGCGCGCTGTTCTTCCCCAGCGGCACGATGGCCCAGCAGACCGCGTTGCGGGTGCACGCCGACCGGCTCGGCCGCCGCACGTTCGCCGCCCACCCGCAATCACATCTGGACGTGTGGGAGGAGCAGGGCTACAACGCCGTCCACGGCCTGCGGCTGCGTCGTACCGGTGACCTGCACGAACTGATGACGGCCGCGGACCTGGCGGCGATCGGCGAGCCACTGGCGGCGGCCGTCTGGGAACTGCCGCAGCGCGACCTCGGCGGCCTGCTGCCCACCTGGGACGAGCTGTGCGAGCAGGTCGCGCTCGTGCGCGCCACCGGCGCCGCCGCGCACCTGGACGGCGCCCGGCTGTGGGAGGCCCAGACCTACTACCGGCGGCCGTTCGACGAGATCGCCGCCCTGTTCGACACCGTGTACGTCTCCCTCTACAAGAGCCTGCAGGGTGTACGCGGCGCGGTGCTCGCCTCCGACGCGGCCACCGTGGAGGTGGCACGGGTGTGGCGGCAACGCCTCGGCGGCGGCATCCGCGACGCCTGGCCGCTCGCCCTGGCCGCGCTGGTCCACCTCGACACCCTGGCCGATCGGATGCCCGCCTACCGCGAGCACGCCATCGCCATCGCGGCCGCGATCAACGCGGACGGCACCGCCCGCGCCTGCCCCGACCCGCCACAGACCCCGCTGTTCCACATCCACCTGCCCGCCGGCCGCCGCGCCGTCGAACGGGCAGGTCAGGAGATCCTCGCCGAGCACGGCATCCAGCTCTGGGGCCGGGTACGTTCGGCGTCCGAGCCCGGCCGATGCGCCTTCGAGGTCAGCGTCGGAGAGAACGCCATGGAGTTCGCCCCCGGCGAGGTGGTCGCCCTCATCCACGACGTGCTGACCCGCGCGCGATCCGAAAGGGCGGTCACCCGCTAGATCCCCAGGCGCCCGGCGCCCGCCCAGGCCGCGGCGACCAGCGGGCGGCGGAGCGTGGGCAGCGCGCCGAGTTGCTCCCAGTGCACCAGGTCACGGCTGTGAAAACATCGAAACAGCCTCCTATTTGATCGCGCCCGCGCCGATGCCCTTCACGATGTGACGTTGCGCCATCAGGTAGAAGATCACGACCGGCACGATCGAGATGGTGGTGGCGGCCAGGAGGATCTGCTGCTGTGGCGTGTCGGCGGAGGTGAAGGCGGTCAGGCCGCGCTGGACGGGCATGAGGGAGTTGTCGTCGAACAGGACGAGCGCCATGAGGTACTCGTTCCACGCCCCCAGCCCCTGGATGACCGCCACGGCGGCGAGGCCGGGCCGGGCCAGCGGGAGGATCACGTTCCAGAAGATACGCAGCGGGCCGGCGCCGTCCAGGGCGGCCGCCTCCTCCACGGCGCGGGGCTGGCTGACGAAGAAACTACGCATGATGAGTGTCGACATCGGGATGCCCGAGGTGATCAGGATCAGTACGTAGCCGACGGGATTGTTCGTCAGGTCGAGTGAGATGAGCAGCTTGTACTGCGCGAGGAACATGGCGGGCGCGGGGATGATCATCACGGCGAGGATGACGAACGTGAACACGCTCTTGCCGGCGAAGTCGAGCCGCGCGAGCGCGTACCCGGCGAGGCTGGACACCAGCAGGATGCCCGCGACGGCGGATCCGGTGTAGAGCACGCTGTTACGCAGGTAGACGCCGAGGTCTCCCTGGACCCACGCGGTCACGTAGTTGTGCCACTGCGGGTCGGCGGGCAGGAAGCCGTCGTTCGAGAGCAGTTCCGTGAGGCTCTGCAGGGATCCGGACAGCATCCACAGCAGGGGGAAGAGCGCGATCAGCGCGGCGACGCCCAGGAGTCCGTACAGGCCGATCTTGTCGGGGCGCACCCCGCGTCGGGTCCCGCTCATACGCGGGACCTCCGCCTGGTGATCGCGAGCTGGAGTACGGACAGCAGCACGAGGGCGCCGCCGAAGATGACCGACATGGCCGCGGCGCTGCCGTACCGCCAGTTGACGAACGCCTCGTTGTAGATCGCGAGGGTCGGCACCATCGTGTGGTGGCCCGGCCCGCCGTTGGTCAGCACCTGCACGGTCCCGAAGATCTGGAGCGCGGCGAGCAGCGTGAGCAGGCTCACGATCGACGTGACCGGAGCCAGTTGCGGCCAGGTGACGTACCGGAACTTCGACCAGCGGGTCGCGCCGTCGAGTTCGGCGGCCTCGTACAGCTCCTGCGGCACGTCCTGCAGCCCCGCGAGGAAGAGCAGGAAGCCGAACCCCCAGTGGAACCAGACGAACACCGCCGCCACGACGGGCAGCGCGACGGCCGGCTCGCCGAGCCAGTTCTGCTGGAGCGTGCCCAGTCCCACGAGGCCGAGCAGGCGGTTGAGCACGCCGGATCCGGGGGCCAGGATGAACGAGAACAGCAGGCCGACGACGACCACCGACAACACGCCCGGCAGGTAGAAGACGGTGCGGAAGAACGTCCTGCCGCGCGTGACGCTGTTGACGGCCAGCGCCATGCCCAGGGCGGCCCCGTTGCCGGCGACGAACCCGACGACGCCGAAGAACAGGACATTGCGCATGGACGCCCAGAAGATCGGGTCGGAGGCGACGAAGTCGTAGTTGGCCAGCCCCACCCAGGGGGTGTCGGGGCTGACGCCGTCCCAGGACTGGAAGCTCAGCAGGATCGCCTGCGCGAACGGCGTGATCGTGAAGACCCCGATGAGCGCGATGGCCGGCGCCAGGAACAACCAGCCGATCAGCGTGCGTGGCAGCCGCGGTGGACGCCGCACGGGAATCGCCGTCATGACGTACGGTCCTGCGCCGCCTGGACGTTGGTGAGCACCTCGTCCACCGTCGCCTCGCCCAGCACCAGGCGCTGGGACTCCGCTCTGATCGCGGTGATCACGTCAGGCGTGAAGGTCGTCGACATGACCTGCATGCCCTTCACACCGGCGGCGAAGCCCGCGAGCTGGCCGGGGATGTCCGCGCCGGCGAGGAGCTCGGGGTTGCTGGGCAGGATGCGGGCGGTCTTGGCGAACACCGCCTGCTGCTCGGGCTCGGTCAGCCACTTCACGAACGCGAGCGCCTTGCCGGACTGCTCGCTCCTCGGGTTGATCACCGCGCCCTTCCCGGGGACACCCGGCGAGCGTGGGTCGTGGACGCTTCCGGGAGCCTTGGGAACCCCGGTGGAGAAGTAGTCCTCGAATTCCGGGTTGGTTCTGAGGCCGACGGCGATGCCGGGGGCGGCGTCGAAGATGGCGCCCATCGACTTGGTGAAGAAGGACGACTCCACGTTCGGGTGGTCGTCCTGGCCGCCGGGGATGGAGTCGTCGGCGAGGACGCCGGCCTTCTTCACATCGGCCAGGAACTGGAAGGCGTTGCCCCAGCCGTCCTGTTTCCAGCTCGCCTTTCCGTTGAGGGTCGCTTCGATCTCGGCGTCCGTCAGCCAGTTCGAGGCGAGGGCCTGGACGATGTTCGGCGTCTGCGAGGCCGCGATGGCGAATTTCGCCTTCTTCGCGGCGAGCGCGTCGATGAATTCGGTCGTCGTCGCGGGTGGCTTTTCGATTCCGGTCAGCGCCGGGTTGATGAGAAAGCCGTACGTCTGCGTCTCCCAGTGCACCGAATAGACGCCGGGCTTGACGCCGAGGTTGTTGCCTTCCTGGAACGTCGACATCTTGAGCACAGCGGGGCTGAAGTTCTTGCTCCAACCGGCGTTCAACTGGGCGGAAAGGTCCATCGCCCAGCCGGCCTTGTAGAACGGCGCCATCTGGGAGGCGTCGAACGACGAATAGATGTCGGGCATGGATCTGGACTGCGCCTTCGCCTGCAGCTTGGGCAGGTAGTCGGCCGGGCCGGGCGTGTCGATGGTGATTTTGACGCCGGTCTTCTTGGTGTACTGCTGCGCGAGCCGGGTGAGCGCGGCCTCTTGCCCACGCGACTGGTTCATGAAGGTCAGTCCGGTGTCCCCGGTGTCGCCGGTGTCGCCGGATGACGAACAGCCTGCCAGGGCGAGCGCCAATGCGGCTGCCACGATGGTGGAGCGGCGACCTGCTGAAAGAGGTGTACCCATGGTTCTCCTTCCGGGTGCGTACAAGTCATTCGGGTGGGTGCCGGAGGCCTTCTGACGTGAGAATCCAGCCGTCGGGAAGCTCCGCTCCCCGGTTCACCGCTGTGGCGAGGTGGGCCATCGCGGCCAGCAGCCCTCCGTTCGCCGGGAGATAAATCGTGAGAAACCCCGGCATTTGCGGATTGTGTCCGTTGGGGAGGAACACGTTCTTGGGCGAGGGAAGCAGGAGAGCCTCGATCGCACGGCCGGCATCGCCGAGCCGGGCCGCGGTCATCGCCATGACGGGGTAGTCCCAGCCCCAGCCGGACTGCAGATCCCAGTGCTCCCATACGGCGTCGAGCGTCGCGGACATCGTGGCCGGGTCGACGAGGCCGGTATCCGGCAGCCACCCCAGCGCCATGAGCATGGACGGGTGGTCCTTCCGGATGAGCCACGGGGACGTCGCGATGGCGGCGTACGTGCCGTCGGGGAGCAGGGCGGGCCGGCTCATGTTCCGCGCCACCCGGTCCCACTCCTCGTCCGGTTCGAGGCCGAGCCGGGTCCGCCACTCGTTCGCCACGCCGAGCGCCCACGACCAGTACGCCAGCTCGAAGGTCGGATCGGTGTTCGTCGCCCGGTCGGCGAGGTAGCTCTCCTGCGCGGGGATGAGCGGCGGCGGCAGCCCGAAGGACCCGTCGCGTTCCTGCGCGAAGTCGGCCATGAAGTCGGCGGTCGCCTCGACGAGCGGGTAGTGCTCGCGCAGGAACGACTCCTCGCGCCCCTCGCCGCGCAGCAGCTCCAGCAGGTGGATCACGTGCGGCTGCTGCCAGAGGAGGAAGACGCCGATGTTGCTCGGCGACTCGCGCGCGGACGGATCGGTCTGCTTCGGCCAGCGCGCTCCGCGATATCCCTGCCGGCGGGCGGTCGCCCGCGCCGCCTCCAGGGCTTGGTGGTACCACCGCAGGCTGCGTTCGAGCAGGTGCCCTCTCCCCCACATCGGGAAATGCGCCGCATGCCACCAGTGCATCTCCAGGTGGAACTTGCCCGACCAGGTGTTGTACGTCAGGCCGGACTCCGCGGGAGGCGTGCCACCGGCGCTGTTGACGGCCATGAGGTACTGCGAGAGAACGACGCGGCGTTCCAGCTCCGCGGCGCGCGGGTCCGTGCTGCCGGCGAGGCTGACCGCGGCACCGGTGCTCCAGTGTTCCGCCCACCAGGTCCGCGCGGACGCGCTGACGGTGGAGAAGCCGGCCTGGTCGGGCCGCCGGCCCTGATCAGGCGTCAGCGTCACGACGACTTCCAGAACGGTGGCGTCCGTGTGGGCGACGGCCGAGCCGGCTTCCTCACGCAGGCCGCCGGTGGTGCGGACGTCCACGCCGTAGGTCAGTGCCTCCACCGTGCGCCGTGCCTGCCAGTGGCGCTCCGTCCGCCGGTCCCAGGCCGTCTCCTGCGCGAGCGGGAGTTCGAAGGCGGCCAGGTCGTCCGGCTGTTCGTCGAACACCCAGGCGACGCCCCATCCGCGCGGCAGCAGGCCGGACTCGACCCGCACGGCGAAGCGGTGTTCCCGCGGGTCGGCGACGGTGGTGACGCGGACGGGCTCGCCGTCGAGGACGTACGCGGCGTGGATCGTTCCCGTCCACAGGTCGAGCTCGGTGTGGACACCGGACAGGGCGGCCGGGTCGTCGAGCCCCGTCCCGTCGGGGCGGACCAGGGCGAGGCGGCCGAGGTGGGCGCGGCGGGGGTTGAAGTGGTGCCACGCGCCCGTGACGAACTCGCCGGCGATCGGGTCGGCGGGGCGTTGCAGGCCCATGCGGTCGAGGTAGGGCACCGGGCCGCGGGAGGTCTCGTACAGGGTGGCCGCGTCCTCGATCCGGAGCTTCCGGTCGGCGCGCGTCTCGTACCAGCCCCAGGTCGACTGCGTGCGCAGCGGGATCTGGAAGTCGCCGGCGTCGAAGGCGCGCGGGCGCTGCTCGGGCAGGCCGGACAGCCCGTCGTGAGCGACGCGGTGCGGGTCGGGGACCAGCTCGTGGAAGGACGGGAACGTCTGCAGGCCGGAAATGTCGGCCGTGAGCGCGATGTCACCGTTGCCGACCGTGAGGACGCCGGCGGGGTGCGCGGACATCAACACGGGGTTGTGCCGTCGTACGAGCCGGCGCCGGTCGATTGCTTCGGACATCCTCGCCTTTCTCCGATCGTCGGCGGAAGCCGTAGCGGGCTCCGAATGCGAGTCAACGTAGCCGTTGCGTCCTGAGGAGGTCAAGAAAAAATGTGTACCGGTCTACGACGTCACCGCTAGCCCATGTGGGCGTGTTTCGCATTGTTCGCTAGGCTTCATAAACCGGTCTACACATGCGATGATCTCGTCGGCGTAGGATCGGCAGGACTTGGCTGGAGAAGGGGATGCCCATGGTCGCGCCAGAGCGACGACGAAGAGTGACCATTTCCGACGTGGCGAAACACGCCGGGGTCTCCAAGGCGGCGGTCTCCAAGGTCATCCGGAACGACTACGGGGTCAGCGACGCCATGCGCGACCGCGTCAGGCGGGCCATCGACGAGCTCGGCTATCGCCCCCAGGCCGCCGCGCGGGCGCTGCGCGGGCGGGCGTTCACCATCGGCGTGCTCATGCGGCACATCGGGATCCCGTTCTACGCCGAGATCATGACCGGCCTGGTGGATCAGCTCGCCGAGTCCGACTATCAGGCGATCATGATCCAGGGCGGCACCCACGACAAGACCGAGAAACGGGCCCTGGACGCTCTGATAGACCGGCAAGTCGACGGCATCCTCATGATCGCTCCCCTGGTCGCCCGATCCCAGCTCGAACAGGTGGCGCGCGAGATTCCGACCGTGGTGCTGGGCCGGCACGACAGGTCGCCGGCGTACGACCTGATCGTCGACGACGACAGGGTCGGCTCCGAGCTCGTCATGGACCACCTGATCGCGCTCGGCCACCGTCGCATCGGGCACATCACCTTCCAGCAGGAGCAGGGACGGGCGGCCGACCAGATGCCGCGCATCAGGGCCGAGACCTATGAGCGGGTGATGCGGGACCACGGGTTCACCGACGAGATCGCCGTCGTCGCGACCTCATACTCGGAGGAGGGCGGCTACGACGGCGCCCGCGAGCTGCTGAGCCGCTCCCCGCGCCCCACCGCGATCTTCGCCGGTTCCGACGAGGCGGCTCTCGGGGTGCTGGCCGCGCTGCACGAAGCCGGACTGTCCGTCCCTGACGACGTCTCCGTGGCCGGCTACGACAACACCAGGCTGGCCGCCCATCCCCACATCGCGCTGACCACCGTCGACCAGGACGGAGTCGTCATGGGCCGGATGGCCGGGCGGCTGCTGCTCGAACGCATCGAAGGCCGCACGTCGGCGGTGCACTTCTCGGTCATTCCGAGCCTGGTCGTCCGGCGCTCCACCGCCTCTCCCCGTGACGGGACCGGCAGGTGATCTTCTCATCCCGAGGAGAGGTTCAGGCGCATCGGCTTGGTGATGGGCTGGGTCCAGACGATCCGGTTGCCGTGCACGGTGATGTCGCGGAGTTCGATCTCTTCGCCGCCGCCGGAAGCGGTGCCCTGCCAGGCGCCGCCGTTCTCACGCAGCTCGACGACCGCGGAGAGCTCGCCGATCGGGGTGGACAGGGAAAGGTCCCAGGTGCCCGCGGGATTCATAGGGGTCAGAACTCCAGCGGGGCGGGGCCGGTGTTGCGCCAGACGATGCCGCGGCGTTCGTAGGCGAACAGATCCTCGACGGCGTGCGCGATCCGCGGGCCGAGCTCCCGTTCCAGCAGGTGGAGGGCCACGTCGAGCCCTGAGGTGACGGCGCCGCCCGAGACGAGGTCGCCGTCGTCCACGACGCGGGCGCGGACCGCGTGGGCCCCGGTGGCGTCGAGCAGGTCGGTGCCCAGGTGGTGGGTGGTGGCGTGCCGGCCTTCCAGCAGCCCCGCCATGGCCAGGACGAGCGAGCCGCCGCACACCGTGGCGACGGTCGTCTCGGGGCGGTCCATCGCCGCCTTGAGCAGGGCGGGCAGCTCGGTGTCCAGGGTGCGTGCGAGCAGCACGGGGATGGACTCGTCCTGCTCCGTGCCGGACGCCTCGGCGGGTTCGCCGATCCGGCCCGAGGCGCCGGGCACCACGATCAGGTCCGCCTTCGCCGGGTCGAGCGCGGCCGTGGCGCGCAGGGGCAGGCCGCCGGTCCCGCTCACCACCTCGCGCGGTCCCTCGGCGGTCGCCAGTTCCACCGTCAGCGCCCCGCCGGAGGCGACGGCTCCGGCATGGAGCACTTCGTACGGGGCGATGACGTCGAGGGGGTCGAAGCCATCGAAGAGGACGATCTGGGCATGCATGAAATATCCAATTATCTAGGCGAATGACCGGTTATCGACTCCGGCCGGCCCCCAACGTACGGGAGCGCCGCCGGGCGCTCCCAGCGGCACGATCGACAAAATCCAACGGGAAATCGCCACACCCGCCCGACCCGGGTCCAACCGGCTTCCAACCGACTTCCAAGAAGCCGCCGACAAGATCTCGTTCGTCTTCACAACGAAAGGAGATCGACAAAGAATGTCTGTTCGCATCGACGATCTGAACGGCATCGCGGAGCTCCCCGAGGACTCCCTGGAGGATGTCGTCGGCGGTAAGCCCAAGATGCAGGGCCCCGATTGCATGTGGGTCGCATCCTCTCTCGGTGGCGGAAAGTCCGACCCGATCGATATCCGTACCTCCGGTACGTAACCGGTCCGGAACAGAGGGGACGGCGTGTCCGCGACGGGCACGCCGTCCCCGGCGCGTGGGGAGATGCGTTGATTCTGATACTCAGCGAAAGAGACGACGCGGCGGTGGAGATGGTCGTCCCGAAGCTCCGCGAACGAGGCGCGGAGTTCCTGTGGTGGGACCCGGGTGAATATCCGGCGGAAAGCCGGATCACCTCACGGCTGACCGGTGACTCGTGGCGCCACACCCTGCGTACGAGCGGCCGGGACTACGAAACCTCCCTGTTCAGCGCCGTGTGGAACCGCCGCCCCTCCCCACCGCGCGCCCCGGACTCCGTCACCGACGGCAACCACCGCGCGTATGTCGAGAAGATATCGAGGATCCTGTTGAACGGCTGGGAGGACACGTTCGACAGCCGCTGGTTCCCCGGAAGAACCATGGACGTCATCCGGCTGCAGAACAAACTGCTCAACCTCGCCGCGGCGGCAAGACTGGGTTTCACCACGCCCGACACCCTCATCACCAATGACTTCGAGAAACTCATTCCGTTCTGGGAGGAGGCGGGCGGCGAACTGATCGCCAAGGAAGTGGAGTTCGTCGAGTTCGAGGTCGGCGGGGAAGGGCACACGTTCTACACCACTCCGGTCACCCGCCGCCATCTCACCGACCGGCATCGGCTGAGCATATCGCCGGCCATTCTGCAGCCGTACGTGGCGAAATCCATTGAGCTGCGCATCACCGTCGTGGGCGAGCGGGTGTTCGCCGCCGAGATCCATTCCCAGGGGTCACGCGCGACCCGCTACGACTACCGCCACTACGAACGCAGCTTCTCCACATACGGCGTGCACCGCCTTCCGGAGGACGTCGAACGCCGCTGCCTGGCGCTGACCGCCTCGCTGGGGCTCCCCTACGGCTGCATCGACATGATCCTCACCCCCGACGGCCGCTACGTGTACCTGGAGATCAACCCCACCGGCCAGTGGGGCTGGATCGAAGCGGCGACCGGTCTGCCCATTTCCGCGGCCATCGCCGACTGGCTCGCCGCCGCCGAACCCGACCTCTACCCAGGAAGCGCCGCATGACCACCGCACCTCCCCCGGCCCCATCGCCCCTGCCCGTCTTCGGCGACGTCCTGGCCGAGGCCGTTGACCTGCTGCGGTCGCTCCCCCGCCGGCGGCCCGGCGTGCCGGCCGCCCGGCAGGCCGTCGAACGCTGGCGCGCCGCCCATCCCGGCACCCACGCGCAGCTCGTGACGGACGTCCGGCCCGGCAGCCCCATCGTCGACCACGACCTGGTCCTCAGCCACCCCGGCGGCGGGAGCGTGGCGCTGACCGCCCCGGCCGACGACGGCGTTCCCTGGACGGTCGACCATTCCACGCATTGGGCCTCGGGCGTGGTGCTCATGGTCGACGATCAGGAACTCCTGATCCAGAACGCGCTGCTGACCCTCCGGGCCCGCGCCGCCCGCGAACCCGCCATCCAGCAGGAGCTCATCGACTACTGCATCCTGGACGGGCTGGTCGAGCGGGAGCCCGACCCGACGCCGGCCGAGCTGCAGGAGGCCTCCGACGCCTACCGGCTTCGGCGCGGGCTGCTCAGCCGGGCCGAGATGCTGCGGTGGCTGGAGGAGGTCGGGCTGACGCGGGCGGCGTATGACAACCACGTCTACGGCCTGGCTCTCAGGCGCCGCCTGCGCTCGCGGGTGGAACGGGAGACGGCGGAAGACCATGTGCGGCGCCACCGGGCCGATTTCGACCGGGTGAGCGCCGTGTGGGTGACGGGTCCCGAGGACCGCCTGGCCGCTCTGGCCTCCTGCGACGACCCTCTGGCGGCTCTGGCCCGGGCACTGCTGACCCCTGCGCAGGGTGGCGAGCTGGCCGTCACCGTGGCCGAGCGGGTCGCGCGCGAACTGCCCGTACCGCTCCGCGACACCGCCGAGGGCGGCGTCGTGGGTCCGGTCGCGCACGGCCGGGACCACCTGTTCGGCGTCGTACGCGAACGCCGCCCCGCCGACCCCACGGACCCGGACACGCTCGCGGCCGCGGGCCGGGCCGGCTTCGCCGCCTTCATGGCCGAGCGACGCGCCAAGGCCGCCATCACCTGGTATTGGCTCTGACGTTCTGCCGTGCCTATCTCCGGCAGGGTGTGGCTGAGTCGTGAACCGGCCGCGAATACTGTGAGCCATGAACACGAGACGGCAGCTCGGGGAGTTCCTCCAGACGAGGCGTTCCCGGCTCCGGCCTGAGGACGTGGGGGTCACCACGTACGGTGGCCGGCGCCGGGTCCCCGGGCTGCGCCGGGAGGAGCTGGCCCTGCTGGCCGGGGTGAGCACGTCGTACTACTCGCGGCTGGAGCAGGGCCAGGCGCCCAACGCCTCGCCCGAAGTGCTCGACGCGCTGGCCAGGGCGCTGCACCTGAACGACGCGGAACGCCGGCACCTGCACGAACTGGCCACCGGCGGCCGGGGACCCCGGCGCCGGCCCGCGCCCGAACGGGTCGGCCCCGCGACACGTCAGCTGATCGCGACGCTGGGCGACGTGCCCGTGATCCTGCTCGGCCGGCGCAGCGACGTGCTGGCGTGGAACGCGCCGGGACACGCCCTGTACGCCGGCCATCTGGCCCCCGACGCTCCGGACGCACCGCGGCGGCGGCCCAACATGGCACACCTGCTATTCCTGGACGTACACACCCGTGACCTGTACGCCGACTGGGCCGCCAAGGCACGTGCCGCGGTGGCGACCCTGCGGATGGCCTCCGGCCGCCACCCGGACGATCCGCTGCTGGCCGCGCTGATCGGGGAACTGACGGTCAAGAGCCCGGAGTTCGCCACGCTGTGGGCCGGCCACCCGGTCAAGGCCGGCGGCGACGCGGTCTACGAGATGCGGCATCCGCTGGTGGGCACCATGCGGGTGACCCAGCAAACGCTGCGGACCGCCGACGACCAGGCCTTGGTGATCGCCACCACCGAACCCGGGTCGCCCTCCCACTCCGCGATGACGCTGCTCGTCCACAGCGCGCTCACCGCGCGTACCTCCATCGCGCAGGACGCGCGGACATGATCGGCTGACGCCTTCCCCAGGCTTTCCCAGGCGCTCCGAACCGAGCGTCCGATGCCGCACGCCCCTTCGAGAAAGACCACAAAATGCTCACCCTCACGATCGCCGCCCTGCCGGGCCGCTGACCCCTTCTGGAGTGCACATCATGGACGAGATCAAGCTCGGCGACGTCACCGTCACCCGCGTCGAGGAGACACACGGCCCGATCATGCCCACCCGGGCGTTCTTCCCCACCATGCCGGACGAAGCCTGGCAGGAGCATCACGACCTGCTCATTCCCGACCACCTGGACGCCGACGGCATGGTGCACGCCGCCATGCAGACCTGGCTGCTGCGCAGCGAGGGGCGTACCATCCTGATCGACACCGGCATCGGCAACGACAAGAACCGTCCCGCCGTCGAAGCCTGGCACCGGCAGCACCTGGACTACCTCGGCCGGCTCGCCGCGGCCGGAGTCCGGCCCGAGGACGTCGACCTGGTCGTCAACACCCACCTGCACCTCGACCACATCGGCTGGAACACCCGCCTGATCGGCGGCGAGTGGGTGCCGGCCTTCCCGAACGCCACCTACCTGATGCCGGCCGTCGACTTCCACCACTGGAACCCGGCGAACAATCCCGGCATCCCTGGGAGCGTCAACGAGTACGCCTTCGAGGACAGCGTCGCTCCGGTGCACGCCGCCGGACAGGTGATCCTGTGGGAGGACACCTACGCCATCGACGGAAACCTGCGCCTGGAAGCCGCGCCCGGGCACACACCCGGGCATGCCGTGATCAAGCTGGAGTCCGGCGGCGACCGGGCCCTGTTCGCGGGCGACATCGTCCACACCCCGTTGCAGTTGCACCACCACGGTCACGACAGCTGCTTCTGCGAGGACCCGGCCCAGGCTCGCGCCACCCGGCGCCGCCTGCTCGACTGGGCGGCCGATACCACCGCCTTGGTCCTGCCCGCCCACTTCAGCGGCCGATCGGCTTTGGAGATCGAACGGCGTGCCCAGGCATACGCCGTCAAGGAGTGGGGCCCCTTCAGCCGCTACTGACTTCTGTGATCGAACGCACGCCCCCGCGAGGTGCGCTCGTCACGTACCGGATCGAGGCGGCCCGGCGCCGCCTCGATCCTCAGCGTGTCTCGCCCGTCAGCTCGTCGAACCCTCCGCGGAGGAGCAGCGGCGCAGCACGGTGGCCCGCTTGTTCGCGGCCCCGCTCAGCCGGACGAAGGGCTGGATGGTGGTCGTGCCCGCGCCCACGCTGACCAGCGCGAACGTCGAGCGGGTCTCGAAGAACTCCTGGTGGTCGGCGAAGTTGGCCGGCCCGAACACGCCCTCGGCCGGCGCCGACCCGTTGACCGACCAGCCGAGCCGGATCTCGGCCGCCGCGTCGACCCCGGCGTCCGCGGTGACCTCGGCCTTGATGAACTGCGCGCTGGAGACCGTGACCGTACGCGGTGCCGTCAGCGCCAGCCAGCCGAGCGCCGGCGTGAGTGCGAACGATCCGATCTGGCAGCCCGCCTGGGCCGCGGGCACGGCGGCGGCCGGCTGGACGGACGCGATCGTCGCCGCGACCATCGCCGCGGCGCCGAGCGCCGCGGCACTCGCCGCCATTCTCCTGCTGATGCGTTGCATGTGAACCCCCGTGTGGGTGTGGGATTGACCTTCGCCGGCCGATTCCTCCGGGACGGCGCCTGACCCTCAGGCGTGACATCCGGTTCCACAGCCGGTCGCGGCCGTGCCGCAGCCGCTCCACAGGTGGAACATTTGTCCAAGACCGATGGCCGACCGCCCGTGCACACTGCCCGCATGAGTGAGTTCGACATTGAGCACCCGCATGGGCTGCACGTGGTCCATGACGGTCCGCGGCAGGCGCCGCCGTTGTTGCTCATCCACGGATCGGGGGCCTCGGGCGGCTTCTGGAGCCCGGTGGTCCCGGCACTGGCCGGCCACCATCACGTCATCCGGGTCGACCTCCCGGGCTGCGGTCAGTCCCCGCCCGCGCCGTCGTACGACGTGCCCGCGCAGGCGGACCGGGTGGCGGCGCTGCTGGACGACCTCGGCCTCCGGCGCCTCGCCGCGGCCGGGCACTCCAGCGGCGGCTACGTCGCCACCGCGCTCGCCGAACAACGTCCCGACCTCGTGGGTTCGCTCGCACTGATCAGCAGCGGCCCACGTCCGGGCGCGCTCCTCCGGCAGCCGTTCATCCTCCGGGTCCTGCTGGCCCCGCCGTTGGGCCCGCTCCTGTGGTCGAGGCGTTCGGATGCCATGATTCGCAAGGGGATCAGCTCGACGGCCGCTCGCCCCGTGGACATCCCGGGCGACGTGGTCGCCGGCGTACGGGGCATCACCTACCGCGTGATGAGGACGGTGCTGCGCCGGAACACCGCGTACATCGCCGAACGGAGCATGCCCGAGCGTCTCGCCGCCCTCGGGGTCCCCGTGCTGGTGATCTTCGGCGCCGCCGATCCCCGCTGGGAGCCGTCGTCGGCGCACCAGTACGACGCGGTGCCGAACACGCGGGTCGAGCTGCTGCCCGGCGTCGGGCACCTGCCCATGCTGGAAGCGCCCGAGACGACCGCCAAACTGCTGCTGGCCTTCACGGCAACGGGGCGCTGACATGGTCCCTGAGACCTAGACTGATCACGTGCCGACCGGGACGCCACCTGACCGGACGTGGGTGGACGTCGCGGTCCCACGCCCGCCGGTTCGGCTGCCGGGGGTCAGCATGGCCGGGTTCCGCCATCGTGCCCCGGCCTTCACTGACATCGCCATGGTCGCGTACCCGTCCGTCACCCTGCTCGTCGATCTGAGCGAGGGAGAAGGCGTCGTCTACGAAACCCGTGGCCGGCGCGAGCGCGGCAGTGTCGTCGTCGGGCTCCTCCCCGGCGATCTCCGGGCAGCCGGCCGGGGAGCCGGCGAGTGCCTCCAGATCCGGCTGGAGCCGGTCGCGGCGGCCGCGCTGTTCGGCGCGTCGAACGAGCTCAGCGGGACGGTGGTAGCCCTCGCGGATGTCTGGGGCCGCGACGCCGGGCGAGCCGAGGACAGGCTGCGCGCCGCCGCGTCGTGGGACGAACGGTTCACGATCGCGGCGGACATCCTCGGCCGGCGGCTGGGCGCCCACGCACCGGTCGATCCGCAGGTCGCCTACGCCTGGCGGCGGACGCTCACCAGCCGGGGGCGGGTACGGGTCGACGGCCTGGCGGACGAGGTCGGCTGGAGCCGCCAGCGCCTGTGGTCCCGCTTCCGGTCCCAGCTCGGCATCACCCCCAAACGCGCCGCCCGGCTGGTGCGCTTCGACCACGCCGCCCACCTTCTCGCGGCGGGTCACGCCGCCGCCGGTGTCGCCACCGAGAGCGGCTACGTCGACCAGTCCCACCTCAACCGCGAGGTCACGGCGTTCGCCGGCCTCACGCCCACCGCCCTGGCCGTCGCGCCGTGGCTCGCGATCGACGACGTCGCGTGGCCGGCCCAGCGCCCCGCGAAGGATGGCGAAGTCCGCGTTTGCGACTTGGTACGGACTTGCCCGCCACGCCCGAAGCGGCGCAGAGGGCAAGACCATGTAGGCGAACCTTCGCAGTGATCGTCCGGACCTGAGAGGGCTTCGAGGTCGCCTGCCTGTCAACGCGAGCGGCGTGATCAGCTGGGCCGGTTGCCCGTCGGGATCACGATCTTGGTTTGCGCGCCCTTGGTGAGGTAGTACGTGGTCCACTTCTTGACCATCTCGTCGAGGAGCCAGGCGGCGGCGGGCACCAGCGGCAGCCCGATCACGCCCTCCCGGAACTGCACCAGGAGCGGCCAGGCGGTCTTGATCACCGGGTCCCACAGCGGCTCGCGCCGGATGCCGTTCCAGCCGGCCACCTGGTCGCCGGTGAGGTATCTGGCGAACGCGTTGACGAGAGGCTTGTCGACGCCGCCGGGGCTGGTCAGCTCCGCGAGCATGTCCCGCAGGATGGCGTTGAGTTCCACCCCTTCCGGGGTCGGGCCCATGTTCCTGGGCAGGACCAGGTCCGACTGGGTGTAGGAGGTGTCCCAGGTGGCGGGGAGGAACTCGTCCCTGATGCCGAGCATGTGGCCCAGCATCTGCACCGAGTGCAGGTACGCCGCGGACTCGGCGGAGGAGATGCGGACCTTCCAGTCCCGCATTCCGCGCATGGAGTAGGTCGCCAGGGTGTGCCACGTGACGAGCATGTCCTCCTGGCTGATCGGGATGGGGCCGGACCAGTGAGGGGACGACTTGAGCAGGTGCCGCACCGCCGCGTGCACCAGCCGGGTCTTCACGGCCTCGACCACGGCCGTGCCGCCGGCGCCCCAGGCGTTCTGGGGTCTGACCGCGTACGCCAGGATGTTCGTCTTGGCGATCCGGTCTTTCAGGTTCGCGCCGCCCGCGGAGTAATAGACGGCGCGGGCCTCTTTGGGGATGGCGGTGGCCAGCATTCCGGCGCCGACGATGGTGAGGACGACGATGTAGTTGCCCTTGAGCGCGTGGAACCGCGCCGCGGCGTCCAGCTTGGCGGGGTCGGCCCATGACGGTAGCTGCCGCGCCTGCTCGATGAAGGCCCGGAGATCCTCCGGCAGGCCGGCGGGCAGGGGCTGGTCGTTGCGGTTCCAGTCGTACAGCAGCCGGTTGACCTCGGGTATGAGACCGCGGTCGAACAGTGAGGCGAGGAGCGGGTCGGCCACTTCGTCCCACACCCATCGGGGGTCGGCGCCGCTGCCGGAGCCCGCGATCGAACCACTGGCCGGCCAGGTCCAGTCGCCGGCCAGAGAATCCGCCTGGGCCGGGGAGATCATCCCTAACGCGCCGAGCGCTCCCATGGCGGTGCCCGAGATCAGTACGTCGCGCCTGCTCAACTCTGCCATGCTCAGCACTCCTTCGAGGTGGGGGGTCCGCTCCGGGCATGCGAGAAAGGGATGATACTGAGAAACAAATCATGAATCTGTGTATCATCATCAGAGCACAATGTGACGGGCATCACAAGACCGCGTTTGAGGCAGAATCCTTACAGGAGGCATCGTGGAGTCTGTACTGTCCGGGTTCATGGCGCTGTCGGACTCGGATTCGCTGCTGGAGCGCGCCTATTGCGATGCCGTCGAGCGCGTCGGCGACAGCGACGAGCTGCGGACGCGCATCCTTGACGCGGCGTACGAGCAGTTCTGCCGGATGGGCATCAGGCGCTCCACCATCGAGGACGTCGCCCGGCGGGCGAAGGTGTCGCGGATCACGGTCTACCGGCGGTTCGACACCAAGGACACGCTGATCGAACACGTGGTACGCCGGGAGTTCCGCCGCTATTTCGACCGGTTCCTCATCGACATAGAGCAGGCCGGCACCGCTGCTGACAGGGTGGTGCTGGGCTTCGTCAGCTCATTGCGGGCCATTCGCGGCAACCCGCTGATCGGCGGGCTCATCGCCACGGAACCCGACCTGCTGGTCCCCTCCATGACGGCCGATGGTGGGCAGACCCTCGCCACCGTACGGCACTTCGTCGCCGGCCAGCTCCGCAGCGAGCAGCGCGCGGGCAACGTGTCGAGCCGCCTTGACGTCGACCTCGTGGCCGAGATGATGGTGCGGATCTCCACCTCTTTCCTGACAGTCCCCAGTGCCGTCATCGACCTGGATGACGACGAGCAACTGGCCGCGGTGGCCCGGCGGTTCCTCGTACCCATGCTGGAACCGCCACCGGCCTGAGCCGTTATCCCGCCCAGCCTCCGTTGAGGAACAGGGCGGCACGGAGCAGTATCAGGGCCCGCCGGACGGACAAAGGGGGATGCCAGGAACACTTCCCCGCAAAGTGCGCCTAAGCTTCCCTTTCGTGACTGTCGCCATCACATGAAAGAGCCGGAGGTCGTGGCGTGAGAATCTCGCAACGTGCGCGGGCCGTCGCGCCGTTCTACGCGATGGAGTTCGGCAAGCACGCCGCGACGCTGGAGGCCCAGGGGCACCACGTCGTCAAGCTCAGCATCGGCGAGCCGGACTTCGGAGCGCCCCCGGCCGTGCTGGACGCGCTGCGCGAGGTCACGGACGGACGGCCGATGCCGTACACGGCGGCACTCGGGCTGCCCGCGCTGCGGCAGGCGATCGCGCGGTTCTACCGCGACGAGCACGGCGTCGACGTCGATCCGGCCCGGGTCGTCGTGACCGCGGGCGCCTCGGCCGCCCTGGTGCTGGCCGCCGCGGCACTCATCGACCCGGGCGACGAGGTGCTCATCGCGGACCCGTCGTACCCCTGCAACCGGCAGATCGCCGAAAGCTTCGGCGCCCGCGTCACGCTCGTCCCCGCCACCGCCGAAACCCGCTTCCAACTGGACGCCGCGTCGGTGAAGTCGAGCTGGTCGGACGGCACCCGCGGGATCATGATCGCCACCCCGTCGAACCCGACCGGCACCTCCGTTCCGGCCGGCGAACTGGCCGCGATCTGCGACCTCGCCCGCGAACGGGACGCCTGGCGCCTGGTCGACGAGATCTACCTCAACCTGAGCGACCACGACGACCAGGGCCGCCCGCCGCGCAGCGTGCTGTCGACCGATCCCGGCGCCATCGTCATCAACAGCTTCTCCAAGTACTTCGGCATGACCGGCTGGCGACTCGGCTGGTGCGTCGTCCCGGAGGCCCTCGTACCGGCGATGGAACGCCTGGCCCAGAACTACTTCCTCTGCGCCTCCGCGCCCGCCCAGCACGCCGCGCTCGCCTGCTTCACCCCTGAGTCGCTGGCCGTCTGCGAGGCGCGCCGCGCGGAGCTGGCCGAACGGCGCGCGCTCGTCCTGGACGGCCTGTCCCGGATCGGACTGCCGGTCCCCGTCCCGCCCGACGGCGCGTTCTACGTGTACTTCGACGTGAGCCGCACCGGGCTGACGTCCTGGCGGTTCTGTGAGCGAGCGCTGCGCGAGGCGCACGTCGCCCTCACCCCGGGCAGGGACTTCGGCGTCCACACCGCGGACACGCATGTCCGGCTCTCGTACGCGGCGTCACCGGACGAGCTCCGCGAGGGGATCGCGCGGCTCGGCCGGTTCATGTCCGCCCTTGCCTGACCGGGGCTACCGCCGCGCCGCCCGGTGTTCGGCGGCCGCGATCATGCCGAGGATGTAGCCGTAGCCCTGCGCGTATGCCTGCGACTTCGACGGGTCGCCGTCACTCCCGGGGACGTGGTCGGGGTCGACCGCCCCGTCGTATCCCGCGTCGGCCAGGATGTTGATGATCTCCGCGTGGTCGATGTCGCCCTCGTCGCCCCACGTCTCGATGAAGTCGTTGCGCCGTCCCTTGATGTTGCGCAGGTGGATGTTGAACACCCGCTTGGTCGCGGCCAGCCTCTGGACGATGGGGTAGATCTCCCGCGTCGGGTTCCACAACATCTCCGCCAGCGTCCCGCAGCAGAGGTTGAGGCCGTGGTAGCGGTTGCTGCGCAGGTTCAGGAACGTGAACAGCCCCTTGCCACCGGGGACGCTGAGGACGTTCTCCACCACGCCGCGGTACCCGCCCGGCGGCGTCCCCGGGTCCTGGGGGTGGCAGGCGAGGCGCACCTTGTACTGCTCCGCCACCGGGACGACCCGCTCCAGGAAATAGTCGATGCGCTCCCAGTACGTGTCCGGATCGACCTTGCCCGCGATCGTGTCCGGCAGGCTGTAGTCGAGGTCGCTCGCACGAAACCGGCGCAGCTTCGATCCCCCGCGGCCGGGCACCTCACCCGTGGTCATCACGCCCAGGATGCTCATGTTGTACTTGATCGTCCCGACGCCGGCGCGGCCGCAGGCCTCGATCATCTTCTGGATGTCCTCGATGTCCCGGTCCCGCTCGGGGCTCTTCCCCATCATGATCGCGGGACGGAAGTCGTTGTCGATCAGGGACGATTCGAGGAACGGCAGGGCGACCATGTCCATCCGCAGGCCCTGGCTCTCGATGCGCTCCTTCTCCTGCTCCACCTCGGACACGAGCCAGTAGCCGCGATCGCCGGTCTTCTGGTCGTACGGCGGGTCCACCGGGTAGCCGCACACGCGGGCGACGCCGTTGCGCTTGAACTCCACGAGCGCGGCCTCGGACGGCGCGCGCCGCTGGGTGCCCAGCACCATGCGGGGCCTGCCGTTGTTGCCCTGGCCCCGTTCCTGGGCGTTGGCGGGGTTCGGCGAGACCACCATCGACGCGAGACCGGCACCAGCCGTCACGGCGCCGGCACGGAACAGCGATCGGCGATCCACGTTGCTCGATTCCATATGCGCAATCGCTTTCTTGGGGGGGGTCGGCGCTACGCGATCACGCTAGGAGCATTGATGATGCGTGTCTAAGAGCATCTCCGTATCGTTTGATACCGCGATGGCATCACCGGTGGCTACGGCCCCCGTGAACGCCAAGGTCACCGCTTGGGCGGACCGTCGGGGCAAGCGGTCTTCAGGACGTGCAGCACCCGGCCGAGCGCCGGGTTGCGCGAGTGCCGCGACCACAGCAGGTGCAGTTCGACGGGTTCGGGATGACGACCGGCCAGGGGTACGTACGCCACGCCCGGGACGTTGTTCAGGGCGGCGGAGGCGGGAACGAAGGCGATACCCCGTCCGGCGGACACCAGCCACAGCATGGTGAGCACCTGGCTCACGCTGTGCACCACGCGTTCCTGGGCCAGCGGCACGGTGCTGACCACCAGGTCGTAGAAGTAGCGAGCCCGGTGCTGCCCGTGGAAGATCAACGGCTCCGCGGCGAGGTCGTCGGCGTGCGCCGGCCGATCGAGCCGGGTCAGCCGGTGCCCGGCGGGCACCGCCAGCAGGAGCGCCTCGCGATACAGCAGCAGCGAATCGAATAACTCGGGGTCGAACGGCGGGCGTGCCAGCCCGAGGTCGAGGTCCTCGCCGGCGAGCGCCGCGACCTGCTCGCGGGTCACCATTTCAAACAGTTCGATCTGTACGTCCGGCAGCTCGTGTTCGAGCCGGTTGAGCATGTGGCCGAGGACGCTGAACGCGGCCGTGGCCGTGAAGCCGAGCCGAATCAAGCCGCAGGTGCCGAGGTGGACGCGCTGCGCCAGATCAGACGCGGCCTCGGCGATGGTCAGAATGCGCCGCGCCTCGCCCAGGAATGCCTCACCGGCCGGCGTGAGCGCCACGCGCCGGTTGTCACGTTCGAGCAGTTGCACACCCACGGCCGATTCGAGTTTGCGAATCTGCCGGCTCAGCGGCGGCTGGGTCATGCGAAGCCGCATGGCCGCCCGGCCGAAGTGCAGCTCTTCGGCGACAGCGACAAAGCCTCGGAGTTGCTCCAAGGTGTACATCATTCGGGGAAGGTATCACTCCCGCCACCAAGGGAGTTCGCGGGAATTTCGTGCCGGGTTCAGGCGATCGCGGATTCCGTGAACTGGTCGGTGTCGAAGAGCTCGTTGATGTGGCCGCCGCGTTCGGACCAGTGCCGTCCGGAGAGCTCGGCGGCGGCGCGGGCGTCGCCGCCGGCGCAGACGTCGATGAGCTGGTCGTGGTGTTCGATGGTGTTGCGGCCGCCGAGCAGGGTGGAGAACTTGCGGTAGAGGATGCGGTGGATCTGCGGGTGGAGCTGCTCGACGATCCGGCTGAGCACGGGGTTGTCCGCGGCGGCGATGGGGACGGCGTGGAAGCGGTCGTCGGCGGCGAGGGCCGCGGTGGTGTCGTCGGCGGCGACGGCCCGTTCGAAGTCGCGGTTGGCCTCGCGCATGCGCTCCAGGTCCTGATCGGTCATGACCGGCACCGCCGTCTCGATGGCGAGCCGGTCGAGGGAGCGCAGGACGGCCAGAGTCTTTTCGACGTCGCGGCGGTTGAGGGTCGTGATGCGGGTGTAGGCGCCGGGCTTGGCCTCGACCAGGCCGATCTCGGCAAGCCGGACGAGCGCCTCGCGTACGGGAGTGCGGCTGAGCCCGAGGCGTACGGCGAGCTCGCCGTCCTTGACCTTCTCGCCGGCCACCAGTTCGCCGCGCACGATGGAGTCGCGCAGGCGGTGGAACACCTCGTCACTGAGGAGGGGGCGAGGGATGGGGCGGTCAAGTGACATGGTGCGTACAGTACCCGTCCCATCCGGCGCCGGCCCGGCGGACCAGCGCCCGGGCCAGGACGAGTGCCGGGTCGACGAGAGGCACGTCCACGGCGTCCGCGGGAAGCCCGAGCGGGATCTCGGTGCAGCCGGCGATCACCGTCTGCGCGCCCTGCTCGGTCAGGCGCCGGGCCGCGCGGGCCAGGAGGTCGGTCGTCGTGTCGTCGCGGGCACCGGCTTTCACGGCTCGGATGGCGGCCATGACCTCGCCGTGCTGGCTGGCGGCCTCAGGCAGGACGAGGCGGATGCCGGCGCGGTCCAGCCACTCCTGGTACAGGCCGGCGCGGACGGTGCCGGTGGTGGCGAGCAGTCCGGCGGTGTGGACGCGCGGGGTCAGCGCGCTGAGGTGCCCGGCGACCTCGCCGATCATGTGGACGATGGGCAGGCCGACGTGGCCGGCGATGCGCGGGACGAAGGCGTGGGCGGTGTTGCAGGGGATGGCGATAACGGTGGCGCCGGCCTCGCGCAGGACGCGGCCGCCGTTGAGCAGCCAGGGCGTGGGGTCGGGGCCACTGCCCAGCAGGGCCTCGGTGCGGTCGGGGATGGTGGGGTCGGACCAGATGACCGTGCGCAGGTGGTCCTGGTCGCCGGTGGCGGGGGTGGTCGAGATGAGCTTGGTGCCGTGCACCGGCCGTGAGGCGCAGATCTGGGTGCCCTGGGGTGGGTCCAACCTGCGGAACCACCGTTCCACGCCCTGCCTGGCGGTCCCGGACGGCACCCGCGTCTCCTGGAGCTGCCTGGGCGGCAGGTCCCAGACGTGGATCATGTACCCCACCACATGAGAACGAACGCCCCTGACCGGCGGCCTGTCGCCGTTGCGGCTCTCGTTGGAAAGTTGCGGCTCTCGTTGGAAAATGGAGCCGGGATGGCGGACGACGGAGATGTTGATGAGTGCGGGTGAGGAGCAGCGGCCGGAGAGCGCGGAGTGGCGCGACCGGGCCGCGCAGCGCCGTGATCGGCAGGCTCGGGAACGGGACCGCGCGGCGGCGGGGCGTGACGAGGCCGGGCAGCTACGGGATCGGGCGGCGCACGAACGGGATCAGGCGGCCGACGAACGCAGGCATGACGCCACGACCAGGCGAGACACGAAGGACGAGGCCGACCGGCGCCTGCACGACCTGCTGTGGGCGGCGGAGTTGCGGGACCGGGCGGCCGAGCAGCGTGATCGCGCGGCCGCCGAACGGCAGAGCCGCCTGAGCGAGCACGGTGGCAAGGTCGCCCACGAGCTGCGACTGCTGGCAGGCGAGCGGCGGCTGGCGGCGACCGAACGCGCCCAGAACCGGGAGGACAGAACCGTGCTCCGGGAACTGCTGCTGGCCAGGCGTGACGAGCGATTGGCCGACGATCGGGCCTCGGAGGGGAACCAGGATCGCGCCGCCACCGATCGGCAGGCCAGCGCCGAGGATCGGCAGGCCGCCGCCGCCGATCGGCTGGCCGGGGGCCAGGATCGGCTCATGGCGGCGCTGGATCGGCTGGAGGCGGGCACCGACCGGCAGGTGGCCTCCGGGCAGCGAACCCGGAAGAGAATCAGGTTCGACTAGAACTTTCTGCGAAGGTGAGACCTTGCAGTCCGGAGTTGTCACACATTGTGGGCTGGGCGACACTGGCGGTGGCGGACCGGTATCACGAGGCGCTGGCCCAGGTCGGTCCGCCGGAGGGACACGTGCCCAGCATGACCAAACCGGCAGACGGCCGGCCAGGCCGGCCAGAGCGAGCCGACAGCGCGGGGCTGGCGCTATCGCACCAGAGGTTCCCCGGCATGACCGTGATCGCGGTGGACGGCGAGGTCGACATCACCACCCATGAGCAACTGCGCGCGTACATGGCCGCCCAGCGCCGGCACCCGCACGAACACCTCATCATCGACCTGAGCCAGGTGACCTTCATGGACAGTTGCGGCCTGCGGGTGCTGCTGCTGGCCGCCATGGACAGCCGCCGCGACGGCGGGGCCGTGCACCTGGCCGCCGTCCACCCCACGCCCGCCCGCCTGCTGGAGGTCACCGGCGCGGAGGCGCATCTGTCCGTGCACGCCACGGTGGAGACCGCGATCAAGGCCATCCTGGCGACTTTCAGCGACGGCTGTGATCCGGGCTGGGGAGATCGGCGGGCGGGCCGAGCGGGGGGTCGCCGGCCAGGTTGAACGTGGCCGCCAGGATGGTGAGGACCTGAGGCATGGCCTGAGGTGCCGGCTCGTACTCGCCGCGCCGCCGCTGCGTGATCAGCCTGGCGCTCTGCAGCGCGCGCAGGTGGTGATAGAGCTGGCCGGTCGTGGTCTCCTCGCCGTCTCCGCCGAGGACCCCTTGGAGATCGGCGCTAGTGCACCGGCCTTGTCGTACGAGCGCGGCGAGCAGCGCCAGCCGCGGCAGACTGCCCAGGGACTCCAGGATGGCGGCCACCGGCGCCCAGTCGGCCGCCAGCAACTCGGTGAGAGAAAGCCGCCGGTCCCAGAGGCTCTCGCCACCGGCCAGCCGGGCGGCTCCGGCGTAGCCCACCGTCCCGAGCTCGTCCTCCTCCTTTGCCTGGTGAAGCATGCCGGTGGCCGCCGCGGTGAGCGACGGGGCGACAGGGTCGGCCCGGCTCTCCAGGCGGGCGATCCGGCGTTCGAGTTCGGCGAGTTTGTCCTCGCTCATCGCACTCTCCTACGTTATTCCATAATTACGACATAGCGTAGATGTCTGGCGCGCGTCTGGCAAAGCGCCGGTCAGGCGAGGCTGGTATTTCGCCGAGTCGCTGAAGGGCGTGTTGTGCGGCGGCGATGCCGGCCTCGGCGAGCAGGCCGGGCGCGGCGGACCGCGGCTGGGCGGCCGGTTGCTAGTCTGAAAGGAGCGTGCGAGGGCGCTGCCAGTCCGCGGGCAGGGATTTTCCCACCTCGATCGGCACATCGGCGCGCTGGACCTCTTTCCGGCCGGGCGAGCGGACCTCGGCGACGAAGGAGGTCGCGATGTCCGATCGTCATTTCGAGCTGCCCGCCCATCCGAACCTGGACTACTACCGCAAGCGGGCCAAGCACCTGCGTCACGCGTACGCGGCGGGCGACACGGCGGCGGAAGCCCGGGTCGCCGACGTGCTGGGCGCCAGGGAGCGGTTCCTGCTCAGCGACGCCCAGTTCGTGCTCGCGCAGGAACACGGATTCCGGAGCTGGGCCGAGTTCCGCGCCCACGTCGAAAGCCGCGCCGAAGACCGGCCGGTCTCCCGCCTCACGGGGGTGCGGCCGGGCATCTACGCCTCGATGGCCGGCACCCTCCTCGCCGAGTTGCGCCGCGGCGATCCCGGCGCGCTGCGACGGTTGCGGGCCTACGTGCCCCGGCACGCCACCGCGACCTCAGCCGCGACCGCCGAGCTGCGCGACGCGCGGCTGATCATCGCGCGGGAGCTCGGCTTCCCGACCTGGCGGGAGCTCGTGTCGTTCACCGAGAAGTCCCGGCTCGACCTCGGCGAACGCCGGGAGGAGCGGCGGCGGCTGCACCGCGAGGCCGAGGCCCTGCTGGCCGGCGACGCCGATCGGCTGGCCGCTCTGACCGCCGGGCAGGCCGGCACGCTGCTGCACATGCTCGCGTGCCCCGAGACGATCCCCGGGGTCCGGCTCGGGAAGGCGCTCGGCGTGCCCCGCGCGGCGGTCGAGGTCCTGCTCGGCAAGGCCACCGACCTGACTCTCCCGCTCACCTGGGCGGCCCGCTCCGGCCGGGTGGAATTCGTGCGCCTGCTGCTCGACGCCGGCGCCGACCCTGGCGTGCGGACATGGGGCGGCACGCCGCTGGAGAACGCCGTTCACCACGGCAACACGGAGGTCGTCGACCTGCTCGCCGCGCGTGGAATCGTCCCGGGGGCGCTGTGGACGTACGCCGCCTGCGGCCGGCTCGACCTGGTGCGGGCCTGTTTCGACGCGGACGGCGGCCTCCGGCCGGACGCCGCGCGGGCGCGACCCGATCTCGCCGACACCGGCGCGGGCTTTCCGTCCCGGCTGCCGCCGACCGATGATCCGGCGGAGATCGTGGGAGAGGCGTTCGTCCATGCCTGCCAGCACGGCCGGATCGAGGTCGTACGCTGGTTCCTCGACCACGGGGTCCACCCCGACGTCGCGCCCTACCTCGGGCGGACCGGCCTGCACTGGGCGATCCCGGGCGGTCATCCGCACGTGGTCCGCCTGCTCCTGGAGCGCGGCGCCGACCCGTCGATCCGCGACGATCTCCTTCGGACCGACGCTGGCGGCTGGCTCAACATGATCTTCACCGCGCGCCCGCACGATCCCGTGGCCCGGCGGCTCCACGAGCTGATCGGGTCCGGTTAAGATCGTCTGGTGACGGTTCACGACCGAAGCGCCTTCATCATCGGAGGCACCGGGCAGATCGGCCGGGCCACGGCCGCCCGGCTCACCGCGGCCGGATACACGGTGACCCTCGGGCAGCGTCGGCTCCGGCCGGACGCCCCGGCCTCCGACGGGGTGGTGTCGGTCCAGGTCGATCGGGCCGACACCGACGCGCTGCTCAAGGCCCTCGACGGCCATGATCTGGTCGTGGACACGGTGGCGTTCGCGCCGCACCACGGCGCGCAGCTCGCCCGGCTGGCCGGCCGGGTCGGCTCGCTGGTGGTCATCTCGACGGGAGCGGTCTACCAGGCACCCGGCCTGCCGGTGCCGATCCCGGAGACGTGGCCGACGGTCGAGCGCGACACCCACGACTATCCGGCGGGCAAGGCGGCGCTGGAGCGCTTACTGCTGGCGACGCCCGGCCTGCCCGTCAGCATTCTGCGCACGGGCGTGCTGCACGGCCCGTACGGCAAGTCGCTCGATCACTGGTCGTTCATCAAGCGGGCTCTGGACAAGCGGCCGCACGTCGTGATCGCCCAGGGCGGGCGGAGCCGGTTCCCCACCACGGCGGTCGCCAACATCGCCGAGCTGATCCTGCTGTGCGCTCGGCAACCGGCGGCCCGGGTGCTCAACATCGCCGACGACCCGCTGACCGTCGCCGAGATCGGCGCCAGGGTCTTCGCCGTCATGGGCCACGAGGCGGAGATCGTCACCTTCGAGGGCCCGTCGCGGCCCGACGGCCTGGGCTTCCATCCGTGGAATGTGCCGGAGCCGATCGTGTTCAGCCTGGACAAGGCCCGTGACGAGCTCGGATACCGCCCGGCCGTCTCCTATGACGACGCGCTGCGCCAGGTCATCGAATGGGCCGTCCCCGCCGTGGCGGATGGTCAAGGCTGGCAGGAGGTCTTCCCCGACCTGATCGCCCGCCACGGCCCCGACGTCTGGTTCCCGTACGCGGCCGAAGACGCCTACGTCCTACCAGGCGACGGGCATCGCGTGTAACCCGAAGAACGGGGCGTCGTCGGCGAAGGACAACTCCTCCCACCCGACCGCCAGGCGCAGCGCCGGCATCCGGGTCAGCAGCGTGGCGAAGGCGATCCGCAGCTCGGCGCGGGCGAGGTTGGCGCCGACGCACTGGTGCACTCCGTGGCCGAAGGCGACGTGGTGGTGGGCGGAGCGGCGGATGTCGAACTCGTCGGGGTTCTCGAACGCCCGTACATCACGGTTGGCGGACGCGGCCAGCACCGTCAGGCGGTCACCGGCGCGGATCCGCGCGGAGCCGACCTCCATGTCCTCGGTCGCGATCCGGTCGAAACTCACCCAGTCCTGCACCGAGTGGAAGCGCAGCAGCTCCTCGATCGCGCCCGGCAGCAGGCCCGGGTCGGCGCGCAGCGCGGCGAGCTGCGCCGGGTGCCGCAGCAGCGTGAGCAGGCCCAGGGAGATCGTGTTCGCGGGCGAGTCGTAGCCCGCGAGCAGCATGAGAAAACCCATGTTGACCAGCTCGTCCGTGGTCAGCTCGCCGGTGGGCAGGTGCCGGGCGGCCAGCCGCCCGATCATGCTTCCGCTCCCGGCCTCGCGGACGAGTTCGCGCAGGTAGTCGCGGACGTCTTTGGACGCCTGAGCCGCCACGCTCGGATCCATGCTCGTCACCGACAACATGCGCAGCCGTGACTCGAAGAACGCGTGGTCGGCGGCCGGGACGCCGAACAGCGCGCAGAGGACGCGCGCCGGAAACCGGCGCGCGTACAGGGCGACGAGGTCGGCGGGCGCCCCGGCCTCCAGCAGTTCGTCGATCGCCGTGTCGGCGACGCGCTGGAGGACCGGCCGCATGGCGTCCATGGGGCGGGCACCGAGCTCCGAGATCAGCAGCCGCCGGAACCGGCTGTGCTCCGGTGGATCCAGGTCGACGAAGAAGCCGTCGTCAGGGCGGTCGTCGTCGGGTCCGCGCGGTCGTTCGGGGCGGCCGGTGTTGGAGCTGATCCTCGGGTCGCTGAGGATCTGCCGCGCCTCGGCGTAGCGGGTGACCGCCCAGACCGGTGCGCCGTTGGGCAGGGTGGCCCGGACGACCGGCGCGGTGGCGCGCATCCGCCGATATTCGTCCGGCGGCGCGAACGGGCAGGTCCGCGCCATCGGGAAGGCCGGCGTGCCGTGCTCGGGGGTGCTCATCGCGCGTTCCCGTTCGATCCGGACACCGCCCCGGCGATGTAGTCGGAGACGGCGGCGATGGTCGGCTGCGCCCAGAGCAGCGTCGCCGGTAGCGAGCATCGGAACCGTTGCTCCAGCCGCCGCCGGACGACCACGGTGAGCACCGAGTCCAGCCCCTGCTCGATCAGCGGCCGGTTCGGTGACAGGTCGGCGGGGGCGAGCCGCATCTCCTTGGCGATCTGCGCGCCGACCTCCTCGATCAGGAAGGTACGCAGCTCCGCGGGCTCCAAGTCGGCCCACGACTCGGTGGACCGCTCGCCCTGCGCGCCGTTCGCGGACGGGGCCGGGGTGTCGATCACCGGATACCGCAGCCCCGACAGCCAGCCGACGACCGCGCCGGTGTCGTCGAGGATCCGCACCCGCGCCGTGTCCGGGTGCTCGTGGTCGAGCAGCACTTCGATGTCGGCCGTGCCCACCGGCTCCCCCAGCGTGACCAGCCGATCGACGTGCGTCACCATGCGCAGCAGCGGGTCGCCGGGGAACACGCTCGGCGCCACCGACATGGCCGCGTCGAGCACGGGTGCCCACGTGGTGGCCGGCTCGCACCGTACGCGGGCGCGCAGCGCGCCGTCCCCGCGCCGCAGCTCCTCGACGCTCCAGTCGAACCCGGTCTCCGGTACGCCGACGGCGGCCAACCGGCTCATGACCAGGCCGGGCTCCGCCGAGTCGAGCGGCCGCGACCCGGATGCCGGCGGCTCTCCCGGCTCGGCGGGGATCACGGCCGTGGCGATCAGCTGCCAGGCGCCGTCGGGTTCACCGGCGATCCGGGCGGCCAGCCGCAGCTCGGCCCCCTGCCGGACGACCTGCACCTCGCGGCGATCGGCGGTCAGCAGCGGAGCCGACATCGTCACCTCGCCGAGCGCCTGACCGCCGGAGGCGGCGAAGAACGTCATCGCGAGCACCGCGGCCGGGACGATCTCCACGCCCTCCAGCGCGTGGCTGCCGGGATAGGGCCGGGTCTGGTCGTCCAGGACGGTCCGCCACAGCCGGGTGTCCGTCCCGACGATGTCGACGTGGTCGCCGAGCAGCGTGTACGCGTCCGGATCGTGGCCACGACCACCGGCGTCGGGCGGCGACGGGGTGCGCCAGTGCCTGCGGCGCTGCCAGGGATACGCCGGCAGCACCACCGGCCCGCCGGCGGGTTGCAGCCGCCGCCAGTCCACGTCGAGACCGGCGCAGTGCGCCGCGGCCACGCCGGCCAGCGGGCTGGGCCGGTTCCGGCGCAGCGACGAGCCGACGAAGACGTCCTCGTGCCCGCGTTCGGTAAGAGTTTCCAGCACCGAATGCGTGACGACCGGATGTGCGGAGATCTCGATGAACGCCCGGTATCCGTCAGCCGCGGCCGCGGTGATCGCGTCGGCCAGGCGCACCGGCCGGCGCAGGTTGGCCGCCCAGTACTTGCCGTCGAAACCGGGCATCATGCGTGGATCGTCCAGCGCCGTCGAGTAAACGGGCATGCCGGGGACGCCGGGCGCGAGGTCGGCCGTGGCCGCGATCAGGTCCGGCATGAGCGGATCCATCTGCGGTCCGTGGAAGGCCACGTCCGAGGCGACCCGGCGGGCCGGAATCCCCTCTTCGAGCCAGCTCGTCAGCACGTCGGCCACGGCGTCCGGCTCTCCCGAGACGACCGTGGCGCCGGGTGACGACGCGATCGCGGCGACCACCCCGGGGTGGTTCTCCAGTCGCCGCTCCGCCTCGGCGAACGGGAGTTGCACCATGGCCATCGCGCCCCGGCCCGCGACCCGGCGCAGCAGGCGGGATCGCCGGCAGATCAGCCGGGCGCCGTCCGGGAGGCTCAGCGCTCCGGCCGTCACCGCGGCGGCGATCTCGCCGACCGAGTGGCCGATCACGGCGTGCGGGCGCACCCCGTACTGGCGCCACAGCTCGACCAGGCCGAGCTGCATCGCGAAGATCGTGGTCTGGATGTGGTCGACCTCGGTGAGCTCGCCGTCGCTGAGGGTCTGGCGCGGTGAGAACCCGATCTCGTCGGCGAAGATCGGCTCCAGCTCGTCGATCACGGCGGCGAAGGCCGGCTCGGTGGCCAGCAGCTCCCGGCCCATGCCGGCCCACTGCGAGCCGTGGCCGGAGAACACGAACACCGGCCCGGGACCGGGATCGGTGAGCGGCCGCCCGGTGATCACGGCGTCGTGCGGGGTGCCGGCCGCCAGGTGGCGCAGCCCGCGAAGCAGCGCGCCCTCGTCCACCGCGGACACCACCGCCCGGTGCGACAGGTGGGCCCGGCGCAGCGCGAGGGTGTGCCCGAGGCTCGCCGGCGGCACCCGGCCTGCGACGTCCACGAGGTTGCCCGCGGCCTGCCGCAACGCCGGTCGCGACGCGGCGGACACCGGGAACAGGCGCCCGGCGGGTCCCTCGGCGGGCTCCGGTGCCGCGGGCCCCTGTTCGAGGACCAGATGGGCGACGGTCCCGCCGTAGCCGAAGCCGGAGACGGCGGCGCGGCGCGGGTGCGCGGATTCGGGCCACGGTGTCGGCTCACCGACCACGCGCAGCCCGGCGCCGGCCCAGTCAACGGCCGGGGTGGGGGTGTCGAGCCGGCTCGGCGGGAGCTCGCCGCGATGCAGCGCCAGGACGGCCTTGACCAGGCCGGCGACGCCGGCGGCGCCTTCGAGGTGGCCGATGTTGGACTTGGCGGAGCCGATCAGGCACGGCCGCTCCGCCGGTCTGCCCGCCCCGTACACGGCGCCCAGCGCGGCGGCTTCGAGGGGGTCGCCGACCGCGGTGCCGGTGCCGTGCGCCTCGACGTAGCCGACCGTGCCGGGGTCGACGCCGGCCTGCCGCAGCGCGCGGCGCATGACGTGCTCCTGCGCCTGGCCGTTCGGCGCCATGATGCCGACGGTGCGGCCGTCCTGGTTGACGGCGCTGCCGCGGATGGTCGCGAGCACCGGGTCGCCGTCCCGTACGGCGTCGCTGAGCCGCTTGAGCACCACGACCGCCGCGCCCTCGCCCCGCCCGTAGCCGTCGGCGGCGGCGTCGAACGACTTGCTCCGCCCGTCCGGCGCGAGGGTGCCCGCGGCGTCCAGGGTCAGCGTCTCGCCGGGAGACAGGATGAGGTTGACCCCGCCCGCCAGCGCCACGTCGGTCTCCCCCGCCCGCAGGGCCTGCACGGCCAGGTGGACGGCGACCAGGGACGCCGAGCAGGCCGTGTCCACCGCCATGCTCGGGCCGCGCAGGTCCAGCGCGTGCGACACCCGGTTGGCCACCGCGCACGTGGCAGCGCCGATCCCCGTATATGCCTCTATGTCGGGCAGGTCTTCCAGCAGCCGGTGCGCATAGTCACCGGTGCAGACGCCCACGTACACGCCCGCGTCCGTCCCGGCCAGCGCGCCGGCCGAGATCCCGGCGTGCTCCAGGGCCTCCCACGCGGTCTCCATCACCAGGCGCTGCTGCGGATCCATCAGCTCCGCCTCGCGCGGCGAGAGCGCGAAGAACTCCGCGTCGAAGTCCGCCACCTCGCTCAGGAAGTGGCCGTGCGGCAACGTGCGGCGGACCGCCGCCATGGAGGACGGGCCCCGGTCGGCATAATCCCGCCAGCGCCCGGCGGGCGCCGGTCCGCTCGTGTCCCGTTTCTCGCGCAGCAGATTCCAGTACGCGTCCGCCGAGTCGGCGCCACCGGGCAACCGGCAGCCGATCCCGATCACCGCGATCGCTTCAGACGAGCGGTCCATCAGGCGGTCCATCAGGCGGTCCATCACGCGTCCCCTCTCCGTGTCCGCGACCACGCGGGCGACTCGAGAATTTCCACGACGGCGGCCGAGATGGTCACGCCGGGGCCGTAGGCGAACATCAGGAGGTGGTCGCCGGGCCCCAGGTCACCACCGCGGACCAGGTGCTCCAGGGCGAGAAGCTGGTCACTGGCGCCGCAGTGGCCGATGGTCCTGCCGAACTCCCAGGCCGAGCGGGACGCCGGGATGCCCAGCCGGTGCTCACAGATCTGGTCGGCGATCTCCTGGGAGGTGTTCATGCACGTCATCCGGGTCACGTCCGACGCCTTGACACCGGCCTCCGACAGGGCGCGGTCGATCACCTCGACCATCCGTTCGTCCAGCGTCACCAGCACCATCGTCCCTTCGCCCCCGGCGACCGCGCGGCGCCGGAACGTGTCGTTGTGCGCGGCGAAGTCCACGGTGCGGCCCTCGGTGACCCCGGGCGGGAACAGCGGCTCGGCGCACCGGTGCATCTCCTCGGCCTGCGACACCGACACCGAGCACACCGACGCCAGCCGGGCGAACCCCGGCTCGGTGTCGAGCACGACGGCGCTGCCCGCGTCGCCGGCGACGGCCCCGGGCAGCATCCGCCAGCGGTCGGCCAGCGGGGTGCCGTAGTTGTCGGCGGCGACCAGCAGCGCCGCCTGGCGCCCTGGGTCGGCCCGCAGGTAGCTCGCGGCCAGTTCCAGGGCGGCGAACATGCCGTTGCAGCCCTGCTTGATCTGCGTCGACAGGACGCCGTCGCCGACCAGGTGGCGCTGCACGTAGGCCTGCGGCGGCCACCCCTCCGGACCCTGGTGCCAGGTGGAGGTGTAAAGGAGGAGGTCCAGGTCGGTGGGAGAGCGGCCGCTGCGGGCCACCGCGCTGCGCGCCGCCCGCAACGCCATCTCGGGCGCCGGGAGGTCACCGGCCACCGCGACCGAGGCGAGCCCGTGCAGCTCGACCTCCTCGGCCGGATACCAGCCCGCCGCCACCGCGTGCGCCACGTCCACGGTGCCGGGCAGGTACGAGCCGACGCCGCTGATGTACATGTCCGCCGTCTCCATGTCGCCTCCTCAGTGCAGGTCTCCGGAGGCGTACTCCGGCGGGATGTCCAGGATCCGCAGGACGGCGCAGGCCAGGGTGGTGCCGGCGCCGAACCCGAGAAGCAGCATGTGGTCGCCCGGGGCCAGCGCTCCGGTGGCGAGCAGGTGGTCGAGGGCGACGAACTGGTCGCTGACCCCGAGGTGGCCGATGCCCGCGCCGTACTCCCAGGTGGTGTCGGCCAGGGTCAGCCCGAACCAGTTGACGCCGCGGTGCTCCACGTCGTCCCAGCGCACATGGGGGAAGGCCACCCGCGCGACGTCGTCGAGCGTGATCTCCGCCTCTTTGAGCGTGCGGTCGACCAGCTCCAGCATCGTCGTCTGGATCGCCAGCATCACCCGGGCGCCGTCACCGTGCAGAAGACGTTTACGGAACTCACGGTTGCGCCCGGCGAAGTCCAGCGGCCGGCCCAAGGTCGCGTCCGGAGGGAACATCGGCACGCCGCCGTCATTGACGGCCTCGGCCTCCGGCAGCACGGTCACGTTGACCGACCGCAGCTCGGCGAATCCGGTGTCGGTGGCGATGAGCAGCGCCAGCCCGGCGTCGCCCATCACGGTGCCCTCGATCGTCCGCCACCGGTCGACCAGCGGGGTGCCGTGGTTGTCGGCGCCGACCAGCAACGCGGTGCCGCCGGGCCGCAGGTATCTGGCGGTGATCTGCAGGGCGTTGAACAGGCCGCAGCATCCTTGCCGCAGCTCGGCCGCCGGGACGTTCCCGCCGACCAGATGCTGCTGCAGGTAGTACTGCGGCTCCCAGCCGTCCGGGCCCTGGTGCCAGACGTCGCAGTACAGCAGGAGGTCGAGGTCGTGCGGCGACAGTCCGCCGGAGCGCTCGAACGCCTGCCGGGCGGCGCGCAGCCCCAGCTCCGGTGCAGGTACGTCGCCGGCCACCGCCGCGCCGGTCAGGCGGAAGTGCTCCACCTCGCCGGCCGGGTACCGGCCTTCGGCGACGGCCGTCTCGATGGTGACCACGGGTGGCAGGTGCACACCGATGCTGCGCAGGTACGTGCCGGGAGTGCGCATCTATCCCTGCCCGTCGCGCAGCAGCAGCATCGGGTCGCTCAGCTCGTACAGGCCGCACATCGGCGGGCATGCCTCGTAGCCGAGCAGCCGCTGGATGTCCTCGGGGTAGGCGCGGACCACGTCCAGGGGGATGGACAGGTACTGGTTCTCCTCCTGGCGGAGGTTGCCGAGGTCGTAGGCGTAGGACAGGCCGGTACGAGGCTTGTCCGAGCGGTTGGCGCCGGCCCCGTGGTACGTGCTGCCGAGCCACAGCAGCGCGGACCCGGCCCGCATCTCGGCGGGCACCGCCTCGTCCTCGCGCGGCCCTCGCTCGTCGTCCCACCTGTGGCTTCCCGGGATCACCCGGGTGGCGCCGTTGAGGGCGGTGAACTCGCTCGCGGCGACCATGACCTGGACGCGGCTCTCCGGGCTCGGGTGAGTACGGAGGTGAGCCGTGTCGTCCCTGTGCAGGCCCTGGATCGGCACGCCGGGCTGGATCTGGATCGCCCGCGAGATGCCGAGCTGGATCGTCGGGACGAACTCGATGCGCTGCTCGCCGAGCCAGGCGCGCACCGGCCGCTGCAGGAAGTGCCGCGCGCCGCCGAGGAAGTGCGGCTGTCGCATGATCGTGGCCGACCGCGTGGTCCGGCGGACCAGGCCGGGCAGGATGCGGGTCTTCTCGCCGACCAGCCGCCCGTCGCCGTCCGCCTGTTGTTCCAGGTCCGGGCCCAGGTCTTCCCACAGGCCCGTGAGTGTTTCCGCGTCGATGAAATCCTCGATGATCACCGCTCCGGCTGCTTCGACCGCTTCGATCGCTTCTTCGATCGTGGCCGAGGCGGGCAGGGTGGTCAGGGTCATGGGCTTGGTGTGGGTCATCCCGGCCTCCGGCAGGGCTGTGTCGTGTGGTCAGGTCCGGGCGGGGTTGCCGAACCATCGCGCGAGAGCGTCGGGCAGCGACGTCTCGCCGGCGGGGGTGCTCCAGGCGACGAAGCCGTCCGGGCGGATCAGCAGGGCGTCCGCCGGGGCGTCGGCGCATTCGGCGGTGACCACGTCGACCCGGCCGGACCAGGGCTCGGCCAGCGCCCGGAGCCCGGGATCGTCGGCGAGGTCGAGCAGCAGCGGCCGGCCGGTGCGCTGCAGCTCGGCGAGCCGTACGGTGCCGCCCGCGTCCTTCAGCCGCAGGTCGGGGCAGTAGAGCCCGACCAGCGGGCCGGTCAGCGACGGGTCGCCCATGTCGTACCTGATGTGCAGGTCGTCGACCACGGCGGTCAGCCGCCGGTTCGTGTCCTCGTCGAGCAGCAGGTGGGTGAGCAGCCGGCGCAGTGCGTCGACGTGCGGGCCGGGGCGCATCAGCGCGATGGAGGCGCGCTGGACCTCCAGGGTCTGCGCGCCGACCGGATGCCGTTCCGAGGTGTAGGTGTCGAGGAGGTCCTCGGGGCACTGGCCTCGCGCGACGGCGGCGAGCTTCCAGCCGAGGTTGACGGCGTCGCCCAGGCCGAGCCGCAGGCCAGGGCCGCTCCACTGCGACTGGACGTGGGCCGCGTCGCCGGCGAGCAGGATCCGGCCCTGGCGATAGGTCTCGGCCTGCCGCTCGTTGTCGGTGAAGCGGTTGATCTTGTGGACCTTGGTGACCGTCACGTCGGTGCCGCTGAGCCGGCGCAGCGACTCCTGGAACTCCTCGCGCGTGATCGGCGCGTCCCGGTTCGCCGGTGGGCCGATGAACTCGAGCGTGATGAAGCGGGGCGGCCCCTCCTCGTACACCAGGAGGCCGTTGTCCTTGCGGAACCAGCCGGGCAGGTGGAAATCGGGGTCGTCGATCTCCGCGAAGGCGCGGTATCCGGTCGTGATGCCGTCCGTGCCCGGGAAGGCGATGCCGGCCAGCTTGCGGACCGTGCTCCGGCCGCCGTCGCATCCGGCGAGCCAGCCGGCCTCCATCCGGTACGGGCCGTCCGGGCCGTCGACGTCGAGACGCACCCCGTCGCCGTCCTGGGTGAACCCGGTGAGCGTGTGGCCGCGCCGTACCTCGACGCCGAGCTCCGCGGCGCGCCCGGCCAGTTCCTTCTCCAGCACTTGCTGCGGCACCAGCAGGTCGGGAGATTCCGGGCGGAGCACGAACATGGTGGCGAAGTGCCGCGCGCCGGGAAACGCCTTGGGCTGCAGACTGTCCGCCCGTCGCTCACCCAGGGCGATGCGGGCCCGCTCGCCGGCCGTCGGCTGCGCGGGAGTCCCGTCGACCCCGATCATGAGACCGCGGCGATCGAGGATGTCGATGGCCCGCCCGGTGATGCCCTCGGCCTTCGGGTGGGTCTCGATCTCGGGCAATCGTTCGAGCACCACCACCGGTACGCCGTGCAGCGCCACCTCGCACGCCAGGATGAGCCCGATCGGTCCGCCACCAACTACCACGACCTGTGCCATACGTACCTCTGCTCGGGGGCATGAGCCTGCGGGAGGAATCGTTGGATCACCGATGTGACCCGTGTGTTGGCAGATGTGTCTGTTTCTGGTAGTGCCGATGCTAAAGGGGGTAGATCAAATATTGCTAGTGGTGGTATTTACCGGGTTTGTCATGCATAATCCCCTTCGATTGTGATCAACAGCACGCAGGTGGGAGGTCGCTCCGTGAGCGACGGCCAGATTGCCCATCCCTTGGAAACCGACCGGCCCACCCCCTTCGACCCACCCCTCGAACTGCGGCGCCGGCCCCCGCTCAGCAGGCTGGCCTACCCCGACGGGCACCTCGGCTGGGTGGCCACCGGCTACTCCGTCACCCGGGCCATCCTGGCGGATCCCCGGTTCAGCACCCGGCGCGAACTGCTGCACCAGCCGGTCGGCCGCGACCGCGCGATCGAGGAGCCCACCCCGGCCGAGCCGGGCATATTTCCGCACATGGACCCGCCCGAACACACGCGGTTCCGCCGCCTGCTGAGCCACCATTTCGGGCCCCGGCGCGTCGCCGAGCTGATGCCCGCGATCCGGCGGTACACGGCGGAGGCGCTCGACGGCATGGCGGGCGCCGATTCGCCCATCGATCTCGTCGCCTCGTTCGCCATGCCGATTCCGGCGCTCGTGATCTGTGAGCTGCTGGGCGTGCGGGCGGAGGACCGGCAGCGGATCCAGGCGGCCACCTCGGTGATGAACGACCTGGACTCGCGCCCGGACCAGGTGTTCGAGGCCGTCATGTCGATCACGGGGACGGTGCGCGGCGCACTCGCCGGCCCGTCGGGCGACGGGCTGCTGGCGCACGCCGCGGCGACCGGCGAACTGGACGAGGAAGAGCTCACCAACCTCGGGATGGTGCTGCTGGCCACGGGCCACCTGCCCACGTCGAGCATGCTCGCGCTCGGGGCGTTCGTGCTGCTGACCGACCCGGGCCAGCGGGCCCGCCTGGCGGCGGATCCGGAGCCGGCGGTCGAGGAGCTGCTGCGCTACCTGTCGATCCTCCAGTTCGACGTACGGCGTACCGCGCTGGTCGACGTCGAGATCGACGGCCACGTCATCGCGGCCGGCGAGACCGTGGTGCTGGCGCTGCCGGTGGCCAACCGCGACCCCGCACGCTTTCCCGACCCGGACACGCTCGACGTGACGCGCTCCGCGACCGGGCACCTGGCGTTCGGGCACGGCGTCCATCAGTGTCTCGGGCAGCATCTCGCGCGGGCCGAACTGCGGGTGGCGCTGACCGCGCTCTTCGAGCGCTTCCCCGACCTTCGCCTGGCGGTGCCTGCGGCCGAGGTGCCGACCCGCGACCGCATGGCGGTGTACGGAGTGGACCGGCTGCCGGTCGCTCTTCCCGAGAGAGGTGCCTGATCATGCGCTATCGGACTCTAGGTGACTCCGGCCTCACGACGTCGGTCGTCGGGCTGGGGTGCAACAGCATCGGCAGGGGCGTCGACGCGGCCCGGACCAGGGCGATGGTGGACGCGGCGATCGAGGCGGGCGTCACGCTCTTCGACACCGCCGAGGTGTACGGCGACCCCGCCGGCGCCTCGGAGGAACTGCTCGGCGAGGCGCTGGCCGGTCGCCGCGACCAGGTGGTGCTGGCCACCAAGTTCGGCGGCCCCGACGACGGGCGGGGCGAGGCACGCGGCGGCCGGACCTACATCCGGCGGGCGGTCGAGGGGTCGCTGCGCCGTCTGCGTACCGACCACATCGACCTGTACCAGTACCACTTCCCGGACGGCGTCACCCCGATCGAGGAGACCCTGTCCGCCCTGACCGAGCTGGTGCGCGAGGGCAAGGTGCGCCACATCGGCAGCTCGAACGTCGACGGCCGGCAGATCACGGAGGCCGCGCGGGCGGCCCGCGCGGGCGGCCACGCGTCGTTCGTGTCGGTGCAGATCCACTGGTCGCTGCTGGACCGGAGCGTCGAGCGCGAGGCGGTGCCGGCGGCCGTGGCCCACGGGGCCGGCGTCCTGCCCTACTTCCCGCTGGCCCACGGACTGCTGACCGGAAAGGTACGGCGTGGCGAGGAGCCGCCGGCCGGGTCCCGGCTCGCGAGGCTGCCCCACCTCGTCACGCCGGAGCGGCTGGATCAGGTGGAGGCGCTGGCGGCCTGGGCCGAGAAGCACGGCCGGTCTCTCCTGGAGGTGGCCATCGGCGCCCTGGCCGCGCTGCCCGGCTGCGCTTCGGTGATCGCCGGCGCGACCGGCCCGGACCAGATCCGGGCCAACGCGGCCGCCGGCGACTGGGAACCGACCGCCGCGGAACTCGCCGAGATCACCGCCCTGGTGCCCCTCAACTGACCTTGCCGGCCCGCCAGGTGTTCAGGAACGGCCATTTGACGTCGAGATTCACCAGCTCTATGACCCGGCGGCCGTCGAAGATGACCCGTTCGTTGCCTTTGTAGTAACTGAACTTCGGCGCGTTCTTCTCGATCTCCACGGAGAAGTCGTCCAGGTCGCTGCGGAAACGTTCGGGCAGGATCGCTTCACCGAAGATCGGCAGGGTGGGGACCGCGAAGGACTTGGTGAACGGGGTCGTGGCGGAGCCGCCTCGTATCCCCAGGTGCTGGATCGCGTTCCCGTCGTTGATGTCGCTCAGGCCGTCGTACGGGAGGGGAATTCTGATGGGGGCGGTGACGATGCCGCCGTCCTCGAAGACGATCGCCTGGGTGCCCTTGGTCCAGGTGTGCCGCCAGCGGAACTTGGGGCCGCTGAAGGCGATCGCGGCCGCGTCGATGTCGCGGGTGAACTGCTTGGGCAGGAACGGCCACTTCTTCTTGATCAGCGCCGGTCCCTCGATGAGACCGCGGTCGTTGAAAATCGCGTACTGGTCACCGATCAACGCCATGTGCTTCCACGCCTTCCGCTCGTTCACGGTGGTGACCGCGTCGAAGGCACGTAACGCCGGCGCTTTGAAGACCGCGACTCCCGCCGTCGCGGATGTGGGCGCGATCGCCACGCCGAGCGCGATCACGGCGACCAGCATCAGGAGGATCCTTGTTCGCTTGCTGCGCATGCTCCACTCCGTTCACCAGGCCGAGTTGCTCAAAGGTCAGGAACGGTTCGCGCGAAAGAGCGGAGCGGATGAGGATAAGCGCGTCGATTGTCACGCCGTCACGAAGGTCGTCACGCTCCGGGCGGGCAGCGTGACGGTGAAGGCGTTGTTCGACACGCCGGTCGTGCCCTGGGGGGCGACGTTCCTGCTCGCGTCGGTCAGCCAGGACGAGACACCGGACGCGGTGCCGTTCACCAGGGTGAACTGCTGGCTCAGCGCGGAGGTGCCCTTGTTGACGGCGACGACGACCGTGGAGTTGCCGCCCCGGTACGCCGAGACGTGGACGTTCGGCGCCGGGTTCGGCGTCGCCTGGATCCGGACGTAGCCGGGGCGGACGAACCTGGCGAAGTGCGCCATGTTCGCCCCGCGCTTGCTGATCTGGCCGTCCTCCCGCATGGGGCCGTAGCCGCGCCGGATGTACCACCAGACGTACGCCTGGAACTCGGCGTCCACCATGGCGCGGTGGATGTGCTCCCCCACGTCGAGCGCCTGCGGCCAGAGGTCGGCCGAATCGCTGCTGTTGGGGTGGTAGACCTCGGTCATCCAGAGTTCTTTGCCCGCGCCCTTCTGCTTGAAGAGGGGATAGGGGAAGTTCGCGAACGAGGTGCCGTAGAGGTGGGCTCCGATGATGTCCACGTTGGCGAGCGCCGTCGGGTCGTTGAGTATCGGGTCGGAGATGTTCTTCAGGTACTGGAAGGACTCGGGCGCGATGACCCTGGTGCTGATGGAGCCGGCGTTCTCCCGCAGGAACCTGACCATTTCCGCGGGCGTCCACCAGGTCCAGTCGTGTGCGTAGTCGGGCTCGTTCTGCACGGAGATGCCGTACAGGGTGACTCCGTTGTTCCGCATGAACGTGGTGAAGTCGTTCAGGTGCTGGGCGTAGGCGGCGTACATGTCGTACCTGAGGCGTCGCGCGTTGGTCTGGCCGCCGCGGACGAAGGTCTCCACCATGCGGGCGGGGGATTCCACGGCGACGCGATGACGGCCGCCCCGAGTTCGGCCGCGCGCCTCGCCGTCGCCGCATTGCGGCTCCAGTCCGCCTGGTTCTCGGGGACGGGGATTCTCAGCACGGAGAACCCCAGCCGGCCCTCGCCGGTGCCGAACGCCGTTTCCCGCTGGGCGGCCGTCAGGTCGCCGATCCAGGCCGCGTGGGTCATGCCGCCGAAGCCCCGGATGGTCTGGCGCCGCGCCGACAGGTCGATGACCACCGCCGCGGCCGCCATGGTCGTGAGGACCGGCACGGCCCCCACCGCCGCCAGGACGCTTCTCCGGCTGAGATCTCGCGCCATGTGTCCTCCTCTTGTGGGAGCGCTCCCATCAGCCAGGAAAATAAATCCGCCACTGTATCTCGTCAACTTTTCCGAAAAGCCGCCGTGCTGCCGCGGACGACCAGTTCCGTCCCCAGCTCCACTCTTTTCTGCTGAAGTGACTCCCCCTCGGCCAGACTGATCAGCATCGTCGCGGCCGTGGCGCCCATTTCGCGTAAGGGCTGGTGAATAGTGGTGAGCGGCGGTTGCGCCCAGCGCCAGACCGGCATGTCGTCGAAGCCGATCACGCTCACATCATCAGGTATGCGCAGCCCCAGCTCATGGGCCGCGTGATAGACCCCGATGGCCTGCCCGTCATTCGCGGCGAAAATCGCGGTGGGCGGCTCGGAAAGTTTCATGAGTTCATGGGTGTGGGCCACCCCGTCCTCGATCTGAAAGTTTCCCTGACGGATGAGAGCGGGATCGACCGGCACCTCCGCGGCGTCGAGCGCGGCGCGGTAGCCGTCCGTCCGGGCCCGGCTGGAGAGCGCGAACGCGGGCCCGGTGATCATCGCGATGCGCCGGTGGCCCAGTTCGAGCAGGTGACGGGTGGCCTCCAGGCCACCGCTCCAGTTCGTGGCGGCCACGGACGGCACGCCGAGCCCCGGGTTGCCCGCGGGATCCAGCACCACCAGCGGAATCTCCTGGGTCGCCAGCCGTATGCGCTGGTCCTCCTCCGGCCCCGAGAACACCGTGATCACCCCGGCGGGACGGCGGACGAGCAGGTCACCGACCCATCGGGGGCCGGGCGTGTGCCGGCCGCCGAGTTCGGAGACCACCACGCTCAGGCCATGGGTCCAGGCGACCCGCTGGACCCCTTTGACGATCTCGATCGGGTAGTCGCCGGCCAGCTCGTGAAAGACGACCTCGATGAGGCTCGCCGGTTTGATGCGGCGGCGCTGCCTGCGATAACCGTGCTCCTCGATGAGTCTCTCGACGAGTGCGCGGGTCGTCGGGCCGACCGCGGAACGACCGTTGATGACCTTGGAGACCGTGGCGGTGGACACGCCTGCCTTTTCGGCCAACTGAGCCAGGGTCAACGGCACCGAAGGGGGTGATTCGCTTACGGGGGGTTCTTCGGTCGAGGTCATATTCCGGAGTGTAAGTTAACTCGAATTCCCCTGTCGCCGGCTGGCGACTCCTGTGAAACTTTCACCCGCGCGGGAGATCTCCTTCCTGGCGAATGTCCAGGCACGGCGACGTTCTGACGGCAATGCCCAGGTCGGCAAGGGATGCCCTTCGTTGACGCCGGATCTGACCGTCGGATTTACTCCGCGGCAACGTACTCACCCGGATAGGCCACGCATTTCCGCAAGACAGAGTGTTAGCGTTAACAACTTTCGTCCTCTGGAGGTTCGTGTGAGGCGCGTGCTCGCGGTTCTCTCGTCCTTGCTTCTCGTGGGCGGGTTGCTCACGTCCCCGGCATCGGCCGCTACGGCCGCCGCCTACACCAACCCGGTCGTCTGGCAGGACTTCGCCGACGGCGACATCATCCGGGTCGGTGACGCCTACTACTACTCGGCCTCGACCATGCACTACTCGCCGGGCGCGCCGATTCTGCGCTCGTACAACCTGGTCGACTGGGAGTACGCCGGCCATTCGGTCCCGAGGCTCGACTTCGGCTCGGGCGCCTACGACCTCAACGGCGGCCGGGCGTACGTGAAGGGCATCTGGGCCTCGACCCTGAACCACCGGCCCAGCAACGGCACCTACTACTGGATCGGCTGCGTCGAGTTCAACCGCACCTACGTCTACACCGCCTCCGCCGTGGACGGCACGTGGAGCAAGCGCTCGCAGATCAACAACTGCTACTACGACGCCGGCCTGCTGATCGACACCAACGACACCATGTACGTCGCCTACGGCAACGGCACCATCAGCGTCGCCCAGCTCTCGGCCGACGGGCTCGGCCAGGTGCGCGCCCAGCAGGTGTTCCAGACCCCGAGCAGCGTCGGCACCCTGGAGGGCGCCCGCTTCTACAAGCGGAACGGCTACTACTACATCTGGCTGACCCGCCCCGCCAACGGCCAGTACGTCCTCCGCTCCACCTCGCCCTGGGGCCCGTACGAGATGCGCCAGGTCCTGCTGAACATGCCCGGCCCCATCTCCGGCGGCGGCGTGCCCCACCAGGGCGGGCTCGTCCAGACGCAGAACGGCGACTGGTACTACATGGCGTTCGTCGACGCCTACCCCGGCGGCCGCGTCCCGGCGCTCGCGCCGATCACCTGGACCGGCGACTGGCCGGCCGTGCAGACCGTCAACGGCGGGTGGGGCGTCAGCTACCCGAAGCCGAACATCCAGACCAGCCGCACCGTCGCGCCGATGACCGGCCCCGACACCTTCACCACAAGCGGCCTCGGCCACCGCTGGGAGTGGAACCACAACCCCGACACCGGCCGTTTCGCCACCGGCAACGGCCTGCGCCTGCAGACCGCGACCGTCACCGGCGACCTCTACAACGCCCGCAACACCCTCACCCACCGCATCCAGGGCCCGTCGTCCACGGCGACGATCGAGCTCGACTACTCGCAGATGGCCAACGGCGACCGCAGCGGGCTGGCGATGCTGCGCGACCAGTCGGCCTGGATCGGCGTCAAACGCGACAACGGCGTCCACCGGGTCGTGATGACCAACGGGCTGACCATGAACGGCTCGTGGCAGACCACCGGCACCGGCACCGAGGCGGCGAGCGCGACCATCTCGGGCGGCCGCGTCTGGCTGCGCGTCAACGCCGACATCCGGCCCGGCTCCGGCAGGCAGGCCCGCTTCTCCTACAGCACCAACGGCACCACCTTCAGCAGCCTCGGCCCCGCCTTCACCCTGAACAACGCCTGGCAGTTCTTCATGGGTTACCGCTACGGGATCTTCAACTACGCCACCCAGGCCCTCGGCGGCGCGGTGACCGTACGCCGCTTCGACCTCACCACCCCGTGACCAGAAAGGCCCGAACCGTCCATGAAACGACTCCTGTCCCTGCTCACGGTCGCCATCAGCCTCTCGATGGCGTTCTCGGGGCCGGCCGATGCCGCCTCGACCCTGGGTGCCTCGGCGGCCGAACGAGGTGGCCGTTACTTCGGCGCCGCCGTGGCGGCCGGCAAACTCGGCGACTCGACGTACGTGAACATCCTGAACAGGGAGTTCAACTCGGTCACCGCCGAGAACGAGATGAAGTGGGACGCCACCGAGCCGTCCAGGAACTCCTTCACCTACACCAACGCCAACCGGATCGTGAACCACGCGATCGGGCGCGGCATGAAGATCCGTGGCCACGCCCTGCTGTGGCACTCGCAGATGCCCGGCTGGGCGCAGAGCCTGTCCGGCTCGACCCTGCGCAGCGCCATGAACAACCACGTCACGCAGGTCGCCACCTACTTCCGGGGCAAGATCCACTCCTGGGACGTCGTCAACGAGGCCTTCGCCGACGGCACCAGCGGCGCACGGCGCGACTCGATCCTCCAGCGCACCGGCAACGACTGGATCGAGGCCGCCTTCCGGGCCGCCCGCGCCGCCGACCCGGGCGCCAAGCTCTGCTACAACGACTACAACACCGACGGGATCAACGCCAAGAGCACCGCCATCTACACCATGGTCCGCGACTTCAGGTCGCGCGGGGTGCCGATCGACTGCGTCGGCTTCCAGTCCCACCTGGGCACCTCGCTGTCCGGTGACTACCAGGCCAATCTGCAGCGCTTCGCCGACCTCGGCGTCGACGTCCAGATCACCGAGCTCGACATCGCCCAGGGTTCCGGCCAGGCGAACATCTACGCCTCGGTGACCCGCGCCTGCCTGGCGGTCTCCCGCTGCACCGGCATCACGGTCTGGGGCATCCGGGACAGCGACTCCTGGCGCGTCGGGGCGAACCCGCTGCTGTTCGACGCCTCGGGCAACAAGAAGGCCGCCTACACCGCCACCCTCGACGCCCTCAACGCCGGCACCTCGAACCCGGGGCCGATCGACACCAACGCCTGGTACGTGCTGGTCAACCGCAACAGCGGCAAGGCCCTCGACGTCTACAACTCCTCGACCGCCGACGGCGCCCGCATCACCCAGTGGACTCGCAACAACGGCAACCAGCAGCAATGGCAGTTCGTCAGCTCGGAAACCGGCTGGTACCGGCTGAAGTCGCGGCTGTCCGGCAAGGTGCTGGACGTCTACAACTTCTCCACCGCCAACGGCGGCGCGATCGTCCAGTGGGCCGACGGCAACGGCACCAACCAGCAGTGGCGGGCGGCCGACTCCGGCGGCTACTTCCGGCTGATCAACCGCAACAGCGGCAAGGCCCTGGAGGTCCAGGGCGCCTCCACCGCCGACAACGCCGGCATCGTCCAGTACGACGACTGGAACGGCGCCAACCAGCAATGGCAACTCGTCCGAGTCGGATGAATCGGAGCACACCGTGAAACTCAGATCCCTGGCCGTCCTCGCGACGGTGGCCACCTTACTGGCGGGCCTGTTCGCCGCCCTGCAGACTCAGTCCGCCGGCGCGGCCACCGTCGACACCAACGCCTGGTACGTCCTGGTCAACCGCAACAGCGGCAAGGCCCTCGACGTCTACAACTCCTCGACCGCCGACGGCGGCCGTATCACCCAGTGGACCCGCAACAACGGCAACCAGCAGCAATGGCAGTTCGTCGACTCCGGCGGCGGCTACTACCGCGTCAAGTCCCGCCACTCCGGCAAGGTCCTCGACGTCTACAACTTCTCCACCGCCAACGGCGGCTCCATCGTGCAATGGGCCGACGGCAACGGCACCAACCAGCAGTGGCGCCTGGCCGACTCGGCCGGCGGCCACGTACGGCTCATCTCCCGCCACAGCAACAAGGCCCTGGAGGTCCAAGGCGCCTCCACCGCCGACAACGCCGGCATCGTCCAATACGACGACTGGGGCGGCACCAACCAGCAATGGCAGCTCGTCCAGGTCGGCGGCGGCAACCCCGGCCCGTGCGACCTCCCCGCGACCTACCGCTGGACCTCCACCGGCCAGCTCGCCACCCCGAAATCGGGCTGGGTCTCGCTCAAGGACTTCACCGTCGCCCCCTACAACGGCCGGCACCTCGTCTACGCCACCACCCACGACACCGGCACCCGATGGGGCTCGATGAACTTCAGCCTCTTCACCAACTGGCCCGAGATGGCCTCCGCCGGCCAGAACGCCATGTCCAACTCCACCGTCGCCCCCACACTCTTCTACTTCGCCCCCAAGAACATCTGGGTGCTCGCCTACCAATGGGGCGGCACCGCCTTCTCCTACCGCACCTCCACCGACCCGGCCAACCCGAACGGCTGGTCGGCACAGCAGGTGCTCTTCTCCGGCAGCATCACCGACTCCGGCACCGGGCCCATCGACCAGACCCTCATCGGCGACGGCACCAACATGTACCTGTTCTTCGCCGGCGACAACGGCAGGATCTACCGGGCCAGCATGCCCCTCGGCAACTTCCCCGCCAGCTTCGGCAGCACCTCCACCGTGATCATGAGCGACACCAGGAACAACCTGTTCGAAGCCGTCCAGGTCTACAAACTCCACAACCAGAACAAATACCTCATGCTCGTCGAGGCCATCGGCGCACAAGGCCGCTACTTCCGCTCCTTCACCGCCACCAGCCTCAACGGCACATGGACACCCCAGGCCGCCACCGAGAGCAACCCCTTCGCCGGCAAGGCCAACAGCGGCGCCACCTGGACCAACGACATCAGCCACGGCGAACTGATCCGCACCAGCGCCGACCAGACCTTCACCGTCGACCCCTGCAACCTCCAACTGCTCTACCAAGGCCGCAGCCCCAACTCCGGCGGCGACTACGGCCTCCTGCCCTACCGGCCGGGCCTGCTGACCCTGCAACGCTGACGGCCTGAC
>NZ_FNVT01000029.1 GCF_900108335.1 Nonomuraea solani | reverse complement strand
GGCGTTCACTTTCCGTTCGTTATGACTTAATTCTTTCAGCCGTTCAAGTCCCTGTCAAATTGACCCGACTCGCTCGACCTGCGGTAATTAAGTGCCGCCCCCTTCCGGGGACAACCCCTCTAACTTACCAGCCTCTGGACCGACTTGCGAATCGATCTCCAGACCCGCGAGTCAGAAGGGGTTTGCCGACATATGTGGCACAGCACACCAAAGTCACCGGAGTGAAGGAGGTGGGTTGCGCCGCACTGCGTCGGCTCCTAAAGATTAGCAGCGGTCTCGACCCCTCGCGCCGGATCGTCATCATCTCCGGCAACAGAACGATCACGACCGAACATAGACTCCCCACGTGAGCAGCAACACGCCGCCAGTGGCGAAGAAGGTTCCGACGAAGCGCACCCATCACGGCGACACCGTCATCGACGAGTACGCCTGGCTGAGCAACAAGGAAGATCCAGACACCACGGCCTATCTGGAGGCTGAGAACGACTTCGTTGAACAGGAGACCGCTCACCTCTCCGAGCTCCAGGAGCAGGTGTTCCAGGAGATCAAGGGCCGCACCCAGGAAACCGATCTTTCGGTGGCCAGCCGCAAGGGCGCGTGGTGGTACTTCACCCGCACCGAGGAGGGTAAGCAGTACGCCGTCTCCTGCCGCGTACCGGCTGAAAGCGACGCGCCCCCGGAGATCACCCCGGGCGTCAAGCTCGACGACGAGCGGGTGATCCTCGACGGCAACGAGCTGGCCGGCGACAGCCCGTTCTTCTCGGTCGGCACCAGCTCGGTCAGTCCCGACGGGACGATGCTGGCGTTCTCGACCGACTACAAGGGCGACGAGCGCTTCACGCTCAAGTTCAAGAACCTCGAGACCGGTGAGGTGCTGTCCGACGAGATCGCCGACATCTTCTACGGCGGCGCCTGGTCGGCCGACGGCTCGACGTTCTTCTACACGCGCGTGGACGACGCCTGGCGCCCGTTCCAGGTCTACCGGCACACCCTGGGCACCCAGGAGGACGTGCTGGTCTACGAGGAGGGCGACGAGCGTTACTGGGTCGGGGTCGGGCTGACCCGCAGCGAGCGCTATCTGGTGCTCAGCGCGGGCAGCAAGATCACGAGCGAGGTGCGCATCCTCGACGCGAGCGACCCCGCGGGTGAGTTCCGGATCGTGCGTCCCAGGACGACCGGCGTCGAATACGGCGTCGAGCACGCGGGCGACTTCTTCTACGTGCTCCACAACGAGAACGCCGAGAACTTCGAGCTGGCCACCGCCCCGCTCGACGACCCCGGCGCGTGGACCCCGCTGATCGCCCACCGCGCGGACACCCGGCTCCTGGAGATCGACGCGTTCGCGGACCACGCCGTCGTGCACTTCCGCCGCGACGGCCTGACGGGCCTGCGGGTGCTCCCGTACAGCCCGGCCGGGGACTCCTGGCGCGAGCGGGTCGAGGCGTCCGAGCGGAACGCGTACGAGATCGACTTCCCCGAGCCCCTCTACGACGTCGGGCCCGCCGGCAATCCGGAGTTCACGACCACGCGGCTGCGGCTGGGCTACACCAGCATGGTCACCCCGCCCAGCGTGTACGACTACGAGCTCGACTCGCACGAGCTGATCCTGCTCAAGCGGCGGCCGGTGCTGGGCGGCTACGACGCGGCCGACTACGAGCAGTTCCGCGAGTGGGCCACGGCCGAGGACGGCACGAAGATCCCGGTGTCGATCGTCAAGCGCAAAGACGCCGCCAAGCCCGCCCCGACCGTGCTCTACGGCTACGGCAGCTACGAGACCTCCATCGACCCCGGCTTCTCCGTCGCGAGGTTGTCGCTGCTCGACCGCGGGTTCGCCTTCGCCGTCGCGCACGTCAGGGGCGGCGGTGAGATGGGCCGCCGCTGGTACGAAGAGGGCAAGCTCACCAGCAAACGCAACACGTTCACCGACTTCGTGGCCGTGGCCAGGCACCTGAAGGAGGCCGGCTGGAGTGAGCGGGTCATCGCCAGGGGCGGCTCGGCCGGGGGCCTGCTGATGGGCGCGGTCACGAACCTGGCGCCCGGGGAGTTCGCGGGCGTGGTGGCCGAGGTGCCGTTCGTCGACGCCCTCAACACCATCCTCGATCCGTCGCTTCCGCTGACCGTGATCGAATGGGACGAGTGGGGCGACCCGCTGCACAATCCGGACGTCTACGCGTACATGAAGAGCTATTCGCCGTACGAGAACGTGGACGGCGGGCCGTACCCCCCGATCCTCGCGATCACGAGCCTGAACGACACCCGCGTGCTCTACCACGAGCCGGCCAAGTGGGTCGCCAGGCTGCGGGCGACGGCGAGCGGCGGGCCGTTCCTGCTGAAGACGGAAATGGGCGCGGGACACGGCGGGCGCAGCGGGCGTTACGACGCCTGGCGCGAAGAGGCCTTCGCGCTCGCCTGGATTATCGAGAGGGGCACGTCATGACCTATCAGGCCGACGACCAGCGTTACGAGCGGCAGCCGTACAACCGCAGTGGCCGCAGCGGGCTCAAGCTGCCCGCCGTTTCGCTCGGCCTGTGGCACAACTTCGGCGACGACCGGCCGATCGAGAACTCGCGGGCGATCCTGCGCCGCGCGTTCGACCTCGGGGTGTCGCACTTCGACCTGGCCAACAACTACGGCGTCCCGTACGGCTCCGCCGAGCGGAACTTCGGCCGGATCATGCGCGAGGACTTCACCCCGTACCGCGACGAGCTGATCATCTCCACCAAGGCCGGCTATGACATGTGGCCGGGCCCGTACGGCGAGTGGGGTTCGCGCAAATACGTCCTGGCCAGCCTCGACCAGTCGCTCAAGCGCATGGGCCTGGACTACGTGGACATCTTCTACAGCCACCGGCCCGACCCGCAGACGCCGCTGGAGGAGACCATGGGCGCGCTCGACCGGGCGGTGCGCTCGGGCAAGGCGCTCTATGCGGGCATCTCCAACTACTCCCCCGAGCAGACCACCCAGGCCGCGCGGATCATGCGTGAGCTGGGCACGCCGCTGCTCATCCACCAGCCGTCCTACTCCATGATCAACCGGTGGATCGAGGACGGGCTGCTGGACGCGCTGGAGGAGGCGGGGATGGGCTGCATCGTGTTCTCGCCGCTGGCCCAGGGCCTGCTGACCGACCGCTACCTGGACGGGGTGCCGGCCGGTTCGCGGGCGGTCACGAGCCGGTTCCTGAGCGAGGACCAGATCGACCGCGAGCTGGCCCGATCTCTCAACGAGATCGCCGGGACGCGGGGGCAGACGCTGGCTCAGATGGCGCTGTCGTGGACGCTCAGGGACCCACGGGTGACGAGCGTGCTGATCGGCGCGAGCAGCGTGAAGCAGCTGGAGGACAACGTGGCCTGCGTGGACGGCCCGGCCTTCACCGAGGACGAACTCCAGGCCATCGAGAAGATCACAGGGCCTCGTGCCGCTGGAGGTAGGTGAAGGACGCCCAGCCGGGCAGCACCGGCAGCCAGAACGTGAGCAGCCGGTAGAGCAGCACGGCCGACGTGGCCAGCTCCTTGGGCACGCCGGCCAGCACCAGGCCGCCCACGAGCGCGAGTTCGACCGCGCCCAGACCGCCCGGTGTGGGCGCGGCCGAGCCGATCGCGTTGGCCGTGAGGAAGACGACCGCGACGGCGGTGAAGCTCAGCGAGCCGCCGAACGCGGCGACGCAGGCGTGCAGGCACATCACGAACGCGATGGTGATCATCAGGGTGCCGAAGACGGCCTCGATCATCTTGCGCGGCGACTGCAGCACGTCGAGCAGCCTGGGCAGCACGTTCGAGAACAGCTTGCGCATTCGTACGGTCACCAGCCGGCGCAGCGGCGGCACGCCGAGCACCGCGACGACCAGCACCGCGACCGCGAGCAGCACCACGACGAGCCCGCGCGACGGCGTGAACGAGGTGGTCGTGGCCGAGCCGGTGATGTAGGCGAACAGCAGCAGCAGCGCGATGTGGAAGACCAGCATGATGAGCTGTGAGGCGCCCACGCTGGCCACCGCGCTGGACGGGGAGATGCCGCGTTTCTGCAGGTAGCGGGTGTTGATCGCGACGCCGCCCACCGCCGCGGGCGCGACCAGCTTGACGAACGACGACGCGAACTGCACGAGCACCGTACGCCAGAGCGGCAGCGGCTCGGGGACGAACCCGCGCAGCATGAGCGCGGCGGCCACGAAGCTGACGAACGAGGCCACCAGCGCCAGCCCCGACCAGGCCCAGTTGGCCGTGGTGATGACGTGGTAGACGTCCACCTGGCTGAGCTGGGAGAGCACGATGTAGGCGGCGATCGCGCTGGCGATGATGGTGATCAGGGTGCGCGGACGGAAGCGTTCGAGCCGGACCTCCTCGACCTTGCCCTGCGGCTTGAGCGCGACGATGTGCTCGCGGAGGCCTGGCAGCACGTTCTTGGCCTTCGACAGGGCCGAGCGGGTCTCCCTGGTGAGGGCGATGCGCTGGAGCAGCGGCATGGCGGCGGCCAGCGCGTCGGGACCCATGACGGCGGCCGCGGCCCTGACCGAGCGCTCGGGGCCCACCCGCAGCGCCAGATAGGTGAGGAGCTGGGCGACGTCGAGCCGGAGCAGCAGGTCGCCGGCGGCGATCTCGCCGCTGCGGGCGTCGGTGAGCACGACGCGGCCGGCCCGGTCGAGGTGGACGCCGTCGCCGGTGAGCCGCCGGTGCGCCAGGCGCTGGATCTGCAGCAGCTCGACCTGCTCCCAGATCTGGGCGAGCACGGCGTCGTCGATCTCGTCGTCGGGCACGTCGTCGAGCGGGCGCGTGTCGAGGTGCTCATAGGCGAGCAGCGCGGCCTCGGTGCCGATCTCGCTGGTGCCGAGCAGGCGCGGGGTGCTGGCGCCGGCGGCCTGGGCCGCGTACGCCATGAGCGCCTCGCGTTCGAGCTCGGCCCGCAGCGACCTGATGGCCCGGCGCCTGGTCTCGGAGTTGAGCCGGATGCGCCGCCACAGCCGGTAGGGGAGCCCGGCCACCTGCCGGTCGCGGTCGAGCACGGTGACGTCGAGGCTGGTGCCGTCTCTGAGGCCGATGGCGTAGCGGCGGCTGCCCTGGTGGTCGTCCTCGATGCGGCGGGCGGAGATCGGCGAGAACGACAGCTTGCGCAGGGCGGCCACCACGGCGCTGCCCGGCGGCCTGGTGTTGGGGCTGCCGACGCCGTACAGGGTGGCGTAGCCGATGGCCATGCCGACGATGACCGTGACGATGGCGCTGGGCAGGGTGATCTGCCGGCCGGAGAAGAAGGCCAGGATGTAGAGGGCGATGGTGGTCCACATCAGCATCCGCCAGGTGGGGCGGCGGGAGATGCGGACGGCGGTGGCGTACGCGATGACCGAGGTGAGCAGCGTGTTGAGCGGCTCGATGTCCCTGTCGCCGGTCAGCAGCACGCGCAGGTCGTCGGCGTTGCCCGCGGTGAGCCACTGCCCGAGCAGGAACGACCCGGCCATGCCGATGATGGCGGCGATCAGCCCTTCGGCGACCCGCAGGCCGTCGCGGTGGAAGACCCGTTCGACCGCGAAGGCCGCGGGCACGATGAGGACGGCCGCGCCACCGAGGAAGGCGGCGACCCTGCTGAGCAGCGGCACCAGCTCGGCGCCCACCTTGACGTCGGCCTCCAGGCCGATGAGCGTCTGCTTGGCGACCAGCGCGAGCAGGATGACCGCGGCGAGCACGATGAGGGCGGCGAAGAAGCGCAGGAGGTCGGACGGGCGGCGCAGGCGCTGGGGCAGGAGCGGCTCGACGACGTAGATGTCGTCGTCCGCGCGCGACTCCGCCACGGCTGGATCCCCCTCCGAGAGGTCCTCCGTGTCATCTCGTTCCCTGATATCGGCCACCGACAGCGATTCTGCACCTTCCTGGCCGGAGCGTGCGATCTCTTAACGTCCAGTGTCCTAATCGTGCCCCCGGTCATCGCACCGGGCACGCTACACGATCGGGCATTCTGCCTGGCCGGGGACGTAGGCTGTGACGCATGTCGGGTGAACTGAGGGTTTTGGGGGCATGTCCTCTGGACTGCCCGGATACCTGCTCGTGGGTGGTCACCGTCAAGGACGGCGAGGCGGTCAAACTCCGCGGCAATCCCGACCAGCCCTACACCAGGGGCGCGCTGTGCGTGAAGGTCAACCGTTATCTGGAGCACACGCGGGCGGACGACCGCATCCTGTACCCGATGCGCCGGACCGGGCCGAAGGGCTCCGGCCGGTTCGAGCGGATCACCTGGGAAGAGGCGCTCGACGAGATCTCCGTACGGCTGCGCGGCATCGTCGACGAGCACGGCGGCGAGGCCATCTGGCCCTATCTGGGCACCGGCACGCTCGGCTACCTGCAGGGCTGCGAGGCCGTGGCCGGCCGCCGGTTCTGGAACATGCTGGGCGCCTCCAGGCACTGGCTGAACATCTGCTCGGCGGCGGGCAGCAGCGGCCTGTGGCGGACGAACGGCACCGCGGGCGGCATGGACCCGGAGAACTTCGCGCAGGCCAGGCTGATCCTGCTCTGGGGCACGAATACGCTCACCAGCGGACACCACCTGTGGAAGTTCATCCAGGACGCCAAGGCGAACGGCGCCCACATCGTGGCCATCGACCCGATTCGCACCAGGACGGCCGACCAGGCCGACGAGTGGCTGCCGATCAGGCCGGGCACGGACGCCGCGCTGGCGCTCGGGCTGCTCAACGTCGTGCTGGCGGAGAACGCGCAGGACGAGGAGTTCCTGGCCGAGCACACGGAGGGCTGGGCGGAGTTCCGCGAGGAGATCCTGAACCACCCGGTCGAGAAGGTCGCCGAGATCACCGGGATTCCGGCCGAGGCCGTCCACAGCCTGGGGATGAGGCTCGCCCACACCCGCCCGACCGCGATCCGCGCCACGCACGGCCTGCAGCGGCACAAGGGCGGCGGCACCACGATGCGGACGATCGCGGCGATTCCCGGCGTCACCGGCGACTGGCGCCACCCCGGCGGCGGCGTCGCCTTCTCCACCAGCGACCACGTCAAGCTCACCGTCGACAGGCGCGACGACCTGCTGGCCAAGCCGGTCCGCACCCTCGTCATGACCAAGCTGGGCTCCCAGCTCGACGACGTGAAGTGCCTGTGGGTGTACGCGGCCAACCCCCTCGGCTCCACCCCCGACGCCAACGCGATCAGGCGGCAGCTCGCCCGTGAGGATCTGTTCACGGTGGTCATGGAGCAGTTCCCGACCGACACCGTCGACTACGCCGACATCGTGCTGCCCGCGACCATGCAGACCGAGCACTTCGACGTGCACGCCGGCTACGGGCACATGTACCTGCTGTGGAACGAGCCTGCCACCGAGCCGCCCGGCGAGTGCCTGTCCACGACGGAGACGTTCCGCCGGCTGGCGGCGCACATGGGGATGACCGAGCCGTCGCTGTACGACTCGGACCTGGAGCTGGCCGAGCAACTGCTGTCGGGCGGGGATCCGTCGCTGGAGGGCATCACGGTGGACCGGCTGCGCAAGGAGGGCTGGGTGCGGATGAACTACCCCAAGCCGTTCATGCCGTTCGCCGAGGGCTTTCCGACGAAGTCCGGGCGGCTGCGCTTCCCGCCGGCGGGCAAGGCGTACGTGCCGCCGCACACGGCGGACGAGGCGGGGCGGTCGCCGTACCCGCTGCGGCTGGTCACGCCCGCCTCGCACACGTTCCTCAACACGACCTTCGGCAACAACCCGGAGCTGCGGCGCCGCGCCAAGGACCCCGTGGTGCTGGTCAACGCGGCCGACGCGGCGGCGCGCGGGCTGGAGAACGGCCAGCGCGTACGCGTCCACAACGACGGCGGCGAGTTCCTGGCCGACGTCGAGATCAGCGACCGGGTGTCGGCCGGGGTGGTGGCCTCGACCAAGGGCCGCTGGCCCAAGCTCAGCCCCGGCGGCGCCAACCCCAACGCGGTGGTGGCCGAGCGCGACGGGGACATGGGCAGGGGGCCGGCCTTCCACGACAACCTGGTCGAGATCAGCCCAGGCTGAGTTTGTAGCCCTCGTGGGAGGCCGTGAAGCCGAGGGAGTCGTAGAAGCGGTGCGCGTCCGTACGGGTCTTGTCGGAGGTGAGCTGCACCATCGCGCAGCCGCGCGCCCGCGCTCTGCCGACGGCCCACGTGATCATCTTGCGGCCCAGCCCCTGTCCGCGCGCGGCGGCCGAGACGCGGACGGCCTCGATCTGGCACCGCTCGGACCCCATCCGCGACAGCCCGGCCAGGTACGTGAGCTGCATCGTGCCCACCACCTTGCCGTCGATCTCGGCCACGATCAGCTCGTCGTAGGGGTCGGCGTCGATCCGGTCGAACGCCGCCAGGTAGCGCGCGTCGCCGGGGTCGCCCTCGCGCTTCGCCCCGAGCGGGTCGTCGGCCAGCATCGCCACGATGGCGGGCACGTCCTCCCTGCGGGCCTGGCGGAAGATCAGGGACAGCACGTAGTGCGACTCCATGAGGCCGGGATTGGACGGCAGGGCCATCACCTTGCCGCTGGGGGTGAAACCCCTGCGGGCGTAGAGGGCGCGGGCGGCCTGGTTCTGGTCGACGGCCCAGAGCCCGACCTCCTCGGCGCCGGTGCTCGCGGCCCACGCCACGGCCGCGTCCACCAGCCGGGAGCCCACGCCGGCGCCCCTGGCCTCGGGGGCGACCCACATGGACAGCAGGTGGGCCCCGGCCTCCTCGATCCGCACGCACACCAGGCCCACATCGGCGCCGCCGGCGGTGGCCACCCACCAGCGCGACTCCGGCGACTCCAGTCTTTCCGCCCATTTCTCCGGGCCGAACTCGATCTCCCGGCCGTAGCTGGAGCCGAAGGAGTCGGGGGAATCCTGGAGGGCGCGGAGCCGGATCTCCCGCAGCCGCTCACCCTCGCCCGGCTTGAGGTGCGCAATGTCGATGTCGTGCATGTCCCGCATCATGTCAGGGACCTCTCAGGGTCTGTCCCCGATGCTCCCAGGGTGGGACAAAAGGCAGCATTAATGACATGAACGAAATCAGTCGACGCGACGAAGTCTCGCTGTCGGGTGCCGCGCTCCGCGGCGCCCCTTGGAAGGCCGCCGCCATCGGTGGCGGTGCGATCACCGCGGCCAGCTTCGGGGTGGGCCTGCTCACAGGCGGTGGCGACCTGGTGTGGGCGCTGGGGCTCGGCATCAGCCTGTTCGCCCTGATCGCCGCGATCGGCGCCGTCGCCAAGCCGGACGAGGGCGACCGGGTGACCCGCCAGGCGCGCCAGTGGTCGCTGAAGCACCCGTTCAAGTTCGCGCTCCTGCCGGCCGGCATCACGGCCGTGCTGGACTACCCGGTGCAGCTCGTGCTCGACGGCGAAGGCGTGTTCGGCTCGGCGGTGCACGCGTTGTGGCACGGCGCGCTCGTCTACCTGATCGCCGGCGTTCTGACGATCGCGATGCAGGGACGAGCGCGCTCGGGCCGGTGACGCGATCAGCCCTCCCGCTCCGCCTGGCTCCTGCACACGCAGAACTCGTTGCCCTCGGGGTCGAGCATGATCACCCAGCCGGTGCCGTCAGGCTTGCGCTGGTCGTCGAAGACGGTCGCGCCCAGCTCGGTCAGCCGCTCGACCTCCTGGTCACGGGTTCTGCCCTCGGTGCCGTTGACGTCGAAGTGAACCCGGTTCTTGACGGTCTTGCCCTCGGGCACGCGGATGAACAGCAGGAACGGGTCCTGCTTGGTGCGCAGCATGATCTCGTCGTCGCCCGGCTCGTCGCCCTCTCCCAGGGGCAGGCCCGTGGCCTTGCTCCACCAGGTGGCGATCGCGTACGGGTCGGCGGCGTCAATGGTCACTGCATGGATTTCGATCACCAGGCCACCCAACCCCGACACCACCTAAGACGTCAAGCCAGTGTCCGCAGGCCGATGACACCGGCCAGGATCAGGGCGATCGAGATGATGCGCGGCAGCGAGACGTCGTCGCCCATGGCGATCATGCCGAGGATCGCGGTCCCCGCGGCGCCGACGCCGGTCCAGACGGCGTACGCGGTGCCGACGTCGAGGGACTTGAGCGCGTACGCGAGCAGGCCGAAGCTCAGCACGGCCATGACCAGGAACGACAGGGTCCACCACAGATGGGCGAACCCGTCGCTGAGCTTGAGTGAAAGGGCCATGGCGACCTCGAAGACGCCGGCCAGAACGAGCAGGATCCACGCCATGATGGCAACTCCTTGAAGACGAGACCGACTACGGTGCGTCGTCTTGGCGTTCCGGGTACGGCGCGTCTCGTCCGGGAGCGTTCTCAGCTCATGGGAGAGAACGTGGCAGGCGGGCCGGTCATTCCCACCAGATCGTGACCCACCGGTCACGCGGCATCGGCCACATGCCCAGTTCCTGCGCCGTGGCCGCGACCTCCTCCGCCCTGGCGGGGTCGAGGCAGACCCGCCGGCACGCGCTGGCGGCCAGCTCCTCCAGCGACGTGAAACGTTCCAGAGGGGCCTCCCTCTCCTCCACCTGCACCGCGAACCCGAGCGCCGCGGCCAGCGCCACACAGTCTTCCGCGATGGGCCTGACCGGCCGGTCGACGCCGTGGAAGTGCTGCCACAGCGGTGTCATCCAGCTCATGGGATGGCGGTGCGGCAGCTCCAGCACGACCCGCCCCTGGGTGCGGGCGTCGAGCGCGCGCAGGAAGTCCGCCAGGTCGGGCACGTTGTAGACCACGTGCGCCGCCACGGCGGCATCGGCCACCGGCACCTGGTCCGCCACGTCGGGCCAGCGGCCCTCGACCGTCGTCACCGGGACGCCCAGCTTCTCCGCCCTGGCCGTCAGCCCCTCCAGCATGGACGCGGAGGTGTCGACGGCGTAGAGGTGGCCGATGCGCGCGTGCAGCGGCAGGGACGAGGCCCCAGGACCCGAGCCGACGTCGAGCAGCGTGCCCTTGTCGGGCAGCGCCTCGGACAGCCGCGTCATGGTGGGGCCGTCGTCGGGCTCGGCCAGGGCCCGGTCGGTACGGGTGCCGAACCGTTCAGGCGAATGGCTCCAGGGATCCTCGGGAGCCTTGGCCAGGATCGCGTCCGGAATGGCCCAGGAATCCAGTCGCTCCCGCCATCGGGTGGCGAGTTCTTCGGCGTCCATGAGGACGAGCATGCCATGCATGGCATGGGTTACCCGCGGGTAGCATTTCAGAGTAAGGTTACTCGCCAGTACAGACGCCTCGGTTCAAGGAGATCGAAGCCCATGGGCCACTACAAGAGCAACGTGCGTGACCTGGAGTTCAACCTCTTCGAGGTGTTCGGGAGACGTGAGATCCTCGGTACAGGGCCCTTCGCGGAGGTCGACGAAGACGTCGCCCGCAGCATCCTGGACGAGGTCAACCGGCAGGCGACCGGCGTCTTCGCCGACTCTTTCGAGGAGGGCGACAGGCACCCGCCGGTCTTCGACGCGGCGACGGGCTCTGTGACCGTTCCCGAAGGCTTCAAGAAGTCTTTCCAGGCGCTCATGGACGGCGGCTGGGCGCACCTCGACCTGCCGGCCGAGCTGGGCGGCCCCGGGATCCCCCGGAGCCTGGCCTGGGCCACGGCCGAGATGGTGCTGGGCGCGAACCCGGCCCTCTACATGTACGCCGCGGGCCCCAATTTCGCCTACACCCTGTGGCAGGTCGGCACCGAGGAGCAGAAGCGCTTCGCCGAGCTGGCCATTGAGCGCAACTGGGGCGCCACCATGGTGCTGACCGAGCCCGACGCCGGCTCCGACGTCGGCGCGGGCCGCGCGAAGGCGGTGCGGCAGCCCGACGGGACCTGGCACATCGAGGGCGTCAAGCGCTTCATCACCAGCGCCGAGCACGACATGTCGGAGAACATCTTCCACCTCGTGCTGGCCCGCCCCGAGGGCCACGGCGCCGGCACCAAGGGCCTGTCGATGTTCCTGGTGCCGAAGTTCCACGTGGACCTGGAGACCGGCGAGCTCGGCGAGCGCAACGGCGCCTACGTCACCAACGTCGAGAAGAAGATGGGCCTGAAGGTCTCCACGACCTGCGAGCTCACCTTCGGCGCCAAGCACCCGGCGGTCGGCTGGCTGGTCGGCGAGGTGCACGAGGGCATCAAGCAGATGTTCATGGTGATCGAGCACGCCCGCATGATGGTCGGCACCAAGGCCATCGCCACGCTCTCCACGGGCTACCTGAACGCCCTGGAGTACGCCAAGTCGCGGGTGCAGGGCGCCGACCTGACCAGGATGACCGACAAGGCCGCGCCGCGGGTGACCGTCACGCACCACCCGGACGTACGCCGCGAGCTCATGCTGCAGAAGTCGTACGCCGAGGGCATGCGCGCCCTGGTCCTCTACACGGCCACGTTCCAGGACACCCTGCTGATCGACCCGGCCGACCGGCACGCGCACGCCATGAACGACCTGCTGCTGCCCATCGTCAAGGGCGTCGGCTCTGAGCGGTCGTACGAGCTGCTCTCCCGCTCGCTGCAGACCCTCGGCGGCTCCGGCTACCTGCAGGACTACCCGATCGAGCAGTACATCCGCGACGCCAAGATCGACTCCCTGTACGAGGGCACGACCGCGATCCAGGGCCTCGACCTGTTCTTCAGGAAGATCCTGCGCAACCAGGGCGCCGCCGTGGGCTCGCTGCTGAACGAGATCAACGAGTTCGCCGGCTCCGAGGCCGGCAACGGGCGGCTCAAGGAGGAGCGCAAGCTGCTCGCCGAGGCCGCCGGCGAGGTCAAGGCCATGGGCGACACCATGGCGGGCTGGGCGCTCGGCTCGCTGGAGACGCCGCAGGAGGTCTACAAGGTCGGGCTGAACACCACCAGGTTCCTGCTCTCGCTCGGCGACCTGATCATCGGCTGGCTGCTGCTGCGCCAGGCCGAGGTGGCGCTGGCCCGCCTCGCCGACCACGAGGACCCGTTCTACCTGGGCAAGGTCGCCGCCGCGTCCTTCTTCGCCAAGACCGTGCTGCCCCGGCTCGCCGCCGAGCGGCGCGTGCTGGCCTCGACCGGCCAGGAGCTCATGGAGCTGCCGGAGGAGGCCTTCTAGGACCACCTCTGCCACCCGCGGCAGTCACACAGACAGAGCGCCCGCTTCCGAGAAGTGGGCGCTCTGTCGTTTTCGACACAGTCAGCCGGGCTCGCGGCGAGTAGTTTCACCGGCATGAGCTCGTCTTCCCACGATCATCCCCTGCCTCCGCCGCGTGTCGAAGAGGTGTCGGACGGCGTCTACGTCTACCTGCAGCCCGACGGGAGCTGGTGGATCAACAACACCGGCTTCCTGGCCGGACGGCGCGGCGTCATCTGCGTGGACTCCTGCTCGACCGAGCGCCGCACCCGCGCCCTGCGCGAGGCCATCGGCAAGGTCACCGACCGGCCGATCACCACGCTGATCAACACCCATCACCACGGGGACCACACGTTCGGCAACTGGCTGTTCCCCGAGGCCACGATCGTCGGCCACCAGGGCGTACGTGACCAGATCATCGCCGACGGCATCCCCACCTACCGGGCCGCGTGGTCGCCCGAGGTCGAATGGGGCAAGCTCGAAGTGGCGCCCCCGTTCCTCACCTTCACCGACCAGATCACCATGTACTCCGACGACCTGCGGTGCGAGGTCAGGCACGTCGGGCACGCCGCGCACACCACCAACGACTCCTACGTCTGGATCCCGGAGCGGCGGCTGCTGTTCGCCGGCGACCTGGTCTTCAACGGGGGCACGCCGTTCGTGCTGATGGGCTCGGTGACCGGCGCGCTCCAGGCCCTCGACCAGCTCCGGCTGCTGGACGCCGCCACCGTCGTGCCCGGGCACGGCGAGGTGTGCGGGCCCGAGGAGTACGACCGGGTCGAGGGCTATCTGCGCTTCGTGCGGCGGACCGCCGAGCGGGGCCACGCCGCGGGGCTGTCTCCGCTCGACGCGGCCAGGGAGACCGATCTGGGCGAATGGGGCGGGCTGCTGGACTCCGAGCGCATCGTGGGCAACCTGCACCGTGCATACGCCGAACTCGACGGCAAGCCGCCGGGCGCCCCGATCGACCTGGTCACGGCCGTACTCGACATGATCACGTACAACGGTGGCGAGCCGCTGTCCTGCCTGGCCTGACATCCGGGCGGGTGTGATCGGCGATACCCGGGTATGACGGGTGCTGTACTCGCCATATGCTCGCCATTTGCCTGGAGGTCGTCATGGGTGTCGGGGTAAGTATCTTCTTCCTCACGCTTGGCGCCATCCTGAGGTTCGCGATCGAACCGGATGTGTTCGGCGACAGCGTGCACATGGACATCATCGGCGTCATCTTCATGATCGTCGGTGGCGTGGGGGTGGTGCTGAGCATCGTGCTGGCTCCCCGGCGGGGTCAGACGTCGGACAACAGGCTGATGCACCGCGAGAACAACCCGCCCGACCTCTAAACGCTCAGCTGCACGGCGGCGCGGGCGCCCAGGATCGGCCTGATGCGCTCGGCGATCACCGTCTGGTGGTCGGGGTGGTCACGGTAGACGAGGTAGTCGTCGACGCTGTCGAAGTCGGCCACCACGGCGTATTCGTGATTGCCCTGGTTGATGCCCGCGTCCGCGCCCACGGTGTAGGAGCGGATCTGCGGGATGAGGCCCGGCAGTTTGCGCAGCTCGGCCGTCACGGCGGCCTTCTGCTCGTCGGTCGCTTCTTCGGTCCAGGTGAACAGCACGATGTGGCGGATCATGCGGCAACTTTAGCGAGATGCCCGATCGATGTATTCGATCGGGGCGTCCCCGACTCTGAGGTGGTCGGGTGCGGGTGTCCCGGCCTACGGCGGTCGCCGGGGGAGGGGTCCTCCCGGCGGCCGCCGTATCCCATCAGCTCGTCAGCTCCACGCCAGCACCCGCAGGGGGTCCTCCAGCATGGCGCCCACGTCGCGCAGGAACAGCGAGCCGAGCTCGCCGTCCACGACGCGGTGGTCGAAGGAGAGCGACAGCGTCGACACCTTGCGCACCGCCAGCTCGCCGTCCACCACCCACGGCATGTCCCTGACCTGGCCGAAGGCGAGGATGGCGGCCTCGCCGGGGTTCAGGATCGGGGTGCCGGCGTCCACGCCGAACACGCCGACGTTGGTGATCGTGATGGTGCCACCCGACATCTCCGCCGGTTGCGTACGGCCTGACCTGGCCGTCTCGGTGAGCTCGGCGAGCCGGGCCGCCAGTTCGGGGAGTGACAGCTCGTGCGCGCCCTTCACGTTGGGCACCACGAGGCCGCGCGGGGTGGCGGCGGCTATCCCCAGGTTCACGTAGTGCTTGACCACGATCTCCTGGGCCTCCTCGTCCCACGCCGAGTTGATCATCGGGTGCCGTCCGGCCGCCGTCAGCACGGCCTTGGCCACCAGGAGCAGCGGCGAGACCTTGACGCCGGCGAACTCGGGCAGGGTGCGCAGGCGCTGGACGGCCTCCATGGTCCTGGTCATGTCGACCTGGAGGAACTCGGTGACATGGGGGGCCGTGAACGCGCTGGCGACCATGGCCTTGGCGGTCATCTTGCGCACGCCCTTGACGGGGATGCGCTCTTCGGGCTGCTGCCGCCGGGGCTCGGGGGCGGGCGCCTGTGCCGCCGACTGGACGTCCTCGCGGGTGATCGAACCCTCGGGGCCCGTGCCGGTGACGGCGGTCAGGTCCACGCCCAGGTCCTTGGCCATCTTGCGGACCGGCGGCTTGGCCAGCACCGCCACCCGGCCGGTCGTGGGAGGAGGTGCGCTGACGAGCGGGCCGCCGACCTCCACGCGGGACGGGTTGGCCACGGGGTTGGCGGGGGTGGCCGACGGCTTGCGGGCGCGCCGTTTGGTGGCGCCGGTCTTGACGCCGTAGCCCACCAGGACCGCCTGGCGCTCCTCCTTGGGCGCCGGGCTGCCGTGGGCGCCGGGCTCGACCGCGCCCTCCGCCGGCGGGTTCGGCACCATGTCCTCGGCCAGCGCCTCGACCCGGCCGGCGGTCCCGGCGGGTGCGGCGGTCCCGGCCGGCCCGCCGGTTCCGGCGGGCGGGTCGCCGGGTTCGGTGGTGTCCACGGCGATGATCGGCAGGCCCACCTCGATCGTCTGGCCCTCCTCCGCCATCAGGCCCGCCACCACCCCTTCCCACGGGATCGGCAGCTCGACGATCGACTTGGCCGTCTCGATCTCCACCACGATCTGGTTGACCTTGACGTCGTCACCGGCCTTGACGTGCCAGCGGACGATCTCCGCCTCCGTCAGCCCCTCGCCGACGTCCGGGAGCTTGAACTCGCGTCGCATGGCAATCCCCTCAGTACCCGAAGGTCCGGTCGACGGCGTCGAGCACCCGGTCAAGGTCGGGCAGGTAGTGCTCCTCCAGCTTCGACGGCGGGTAGGGAGTGGAGAAGCCGCCGACCCGCAGCACGGGCGACTCCAGGTGGTAGAAGCACCGCTCGGTGATCCTGGCCGCGAGCTCGGCGCCGAAGCCGCTGTTCACGGGCGCCTCGTGCACCACGACGACCCGCCCGGTCCGGCGTACGGACTCCATCACCACCGGCTCGTCCAGCGGGTTGAGCGAGCGCAGGTCGACGACCTCCAGCGAACGCCCGTCGTCCTCGGCCGCCGTGGCCGCCTCCAGGCAGGTCTTGACCATGGGCCCGTACGCCAGCAGCGTGACGTCGGCCCCCGGGCGCAGGACCTTGGCGGCGTGCAGCGGCGTCCACCAGTCGGTCGTGGTGGTGTCGATGTCGGCCTTCTCCCAGTAGCGGCGCTTCGGCTCGAAGAAGATCACCGGGTCGTCGCTGCGGATGGCCTGCTGGATCATGGTGTAGGCGTCGGCCGGGTTGGAGCAGGCGACCACCCGCAGCCCGGCCGTGTGGGTGAAGTACGCCTCGGGCGACTCGCTGTGGTGCTCGACCGCGCCGATGCCGCCGCCGCATGGAATGCGTACGACGACAGGCAGTTTGATCGCGCCGAGCGAGCGCATCGGCATCTTGGCGAGCTGGGTGATGATCTGGTCGGCGGCAGGGAAGACGAACCCGTCGAACTGGATCTCGCACACCGGCCGGTAACCGCGCAGCGCCAGCCCGATCGCGGTGCCGATGATGCCCGACTCGGCCAGCGGCGTGTCGATGACGCGGTCTTCGCCGAAGTCCTTCTGCAGGCCGTCGGTGACCCGGAACACGCCGCCGAGCTTGCCGACGTCCTCGCCCATGATGAGGACCTTGGAATCGTCCTCCATGGCCTTGCGCATGCCCTCGTTGAGCGCCTTGGAAAGACTCAATACGCTCATTTTTCGAACCCCTCCAGATAAGAGGCGAACTGGGCGCGCTCCTGGTCGATCAGGGCGTGGGGCTCGCTGTAGACGTGGTCGAACATGTCAAGCGGCCGGGGGTCCGGCATGGCCAGGCAGCGCCGGCGCAGGTCGGCGCCGAGCTGGTCGGCCTCCGCCTCGACCGAGTCGAAGAACGCCTGGTCGGCCAGCTCGTTCTTGAACAGGTAGGACTTGACCCGCTCGATCGGGTCCTTCAGCTTCCACGCCTCCAGCTCGCTGGCCACCCGGTAGCGCGTCGGGTCGTCGGTCGTGGTGTGGGCGCCCATCCGGTACGTGAACGCCTCGATGAGCGTCGGCCCCTGCCCCGTACGGGCTGCTTCGAGCGCTTTGCGAGTCACCGCGAGGCAGGCGAACACGTCGTTTCCGTCGACCCTGATCCCGGGGAACCCGAACCCGGAGGCCCGGCGATAGAGGGGGATGCGGGTCTGCTTCTCCAGCGGCTCGGAGATGGCCCACTGGTTGTTCTGGCAGAAGAACACGATGGGCGCGTTGAACACGCTGGCCCAGATGAACGACTCGTTGACGTCGCCCTGGGAGGTGGCGCCGTCACCGAAGTAGACGATGGTCGCGGCGCTCGCGTCGTCGCGCTGGATGCCCATCGCGTAGCCGACCGCGTGCAGCGTCTGGCTGCCGATGACGATCGTGTAGAGGTGGAAGTTGTGCTCCTTGGGGTCCCACCCGCCGTGGTTGACCCCTCTGAACAGGCCGAGCAGCTTCACCGGGTCGACGTCGCGGCACCACGCCACGCCGTGCTCGCGATAGGTGGGAAAGGCCATGTCGGAGTCGGTCAGCGCGCGGCCCGAGCCGATCTGGGCCGCCTCCTGGCCCAGCAGCGAGGCCCAGATGCCCAGCTCGCCCTGGCGTTGCAGCGCCACGGCCTCCAGGTCGACGCGCCGTACGAGTGCCAGGTCGCGGTAGAGCGACCGGACCTCCTCCGGCGTCAGATCGATGTCGTAATCGGGGTGCTCGACCCGCTCACCCTCGGGGGTCAGTAGCTGGACGAGCTCCGGGGGTGCCTCAGCACCGCGAGAGGCGTCGATTGTCATGCCACTCCTGCTGGTCGGGGCCGTTGTCGATGGGGTCGCCACCTGGCCGGCCTTACCTTGCGAGAACCATGAGGTGGTGGTTCGTACGCGTATGGGGCCATCGTGGCAGACGTCACAGCCCTGTGCGCAAGCCCCATGTCCTCCCCGTTCCCGTTGTGTCGGCAGCCACACGCGCCGGTAGGCTGTGCTTGCCATCCACCCGCCGTACCCAGGAGGAACGCAGTGGCCCGCGTCATCGTGGACGTCATGTTGAAGCCCGAGATCCTCGATCCGCAGGGCCAGGCGATCGCCAGGGCACTGCCCCGGCTCGGCTTCTCCGGCGTCTCGGCAGTGCGGCAGGGCAAGCGCTTCGAGGTCGAACTCGAGGGCCCGGCCGACGAGGCGGCGCTGGAGGAGGTCCGCAAGATGGCCGAGACCCTGCTGGCCAACACCGTGATCGAGGACTACAGCGTCCGGGTTGAGGGCTAGAGAGCACTTTTGGTGCCTGGATTTCCCCCTGGGGGGTTAAAGCGTGGTTCCGACGTGCCACAATGCCACGGGCTTGCCAACAGTAAATAACAACAACGTGATTTTGCGGTTAGCCCCGATTTCTCAGGGAAACTTACTCCAGGTGACATTCAGGCGCCCGGAGGAGCCCGGTGGATATTGAGTTCTCGTTGGCACTGCCTCGGGATGCGATCGGCATACCGATGGTCAGGCGAGTGCTTGGCGATGCCATGCGATCACTCAACGTGAGCGAAACCTGCATCGCCGACATGCTGCTCGCCGTGTCCGAGGCCTGCTCCAACGCGGTGCGGCACGGAGGGCCGGCCAACCGCTACGAGGTGACGGCGGCGATCGGCTACGGCCGGTGCGACGTCCGTGTCGCCGACAACGGTGACGGCGTTCCGTCCTTTCCGCCCTGCTTTCCTCCTCCTGACACCGAGAACGGCCGCGGTCTGCTGATCATGCGCTCCGTGGTCGACGAGATCTCCTTCGGCATCACGCCCGGCCGGGGCACCACGGTCCACCTGCGCAAGCTGCTCGCCTGGGATGACGCGGCCGATGCCCGTCCCCGCGAGCTGGCAGCGGTCTGACCTGCCCGTTCGCTCTGCCCGTCCCTCGGGTTCGTTCGCTGGGCGCGTGCCGATGCGGACCATTTGAGAGCACCCGATAACCTGATTACACCGCCGTCCACCCCGAAGGGGCGGTGGCGCGCGCATTCCTCCGGAGGGGACGACTGTCATGAGCGCTGCCCGCGTGGGCGTAGTCACGTTTCCAGGAACTCTCGACGACCAGGACGCCGCCAGAGCCGTGCGCCTCGTGGGCGCCGAGGCGGTTCCGCTGTGGCACGCCGACCACGACCTGAAGGGAGTGGACGCCGTCTTCCTGCCCGGCGGCTTCTCCTACGGCGACTACCTGCGCTGCGGCGCCATCTCGCGGTTCGCGCCGCTCATGGAGGAGCTCATCCCGGCCGCCAGGGCCGGGCTGCCGGTGATCGGCACGTGCAACGGCTTCCAGATCCTGTGCGAGGCGCACCTGCTGCCCGGCGCGCTGACCCGCAACGCCTCGCTCCACTACGTCTGCCGTGACCAGCGGGTGCGGGTCGAGCAGACCGCGACCGCCTGGACCGGCGCCTTCGAGCAGGGGCAGGAGATCACGCTGCCGATCAAGCACGGCGAGGGCCGTTACGTGGCCTCCGACGACACCCTGGCCGCGCTGGAGTCCGGCGGCCACGTCGTGTTCCGCTACCTCGGCAACCCCAACGGCTCGCTCAACGACATCGCCGGCATCCGCAACGAGGCCGGCAACGTGGTCGGTCTCATGCCGCACCCCGAGCACGCCGTCGAAGACCTGGTCGGCGCGCCCAGCACCGACGGCCTCGGTATCTTCGGCTCCATTCTGAAGAACCTGGTGAACACGTGAGCGAGCGCGGCGAGGGAGCCAGCAGACACATGACCGACAGCGTGAAGCGGGCGTCCGAGACCCCCGACGAGCCGATGCCCTTCGCCGAGCTGGGCATGAAGCAGGACGAGTACGACCGGGTCAAGGAGATCCTGGGGCGCCGTCCGACCGGCTCCGAGCTGGCGATCTACAGCGTCATGTGGTCCGAGCACTGCTCGTACAAGTCGTCCAAGGTGCATCTCAAGCAGTTCGCCACCAAGGCGCCCAAGTCCGAGGCGCTGCTGGTGGGCATGGGCGAGAACGCCGGCGTGGTCGACATCGGCGACGGCTGGGCGGCCACGTTCAAGATCGAGTCGCACAACCACCCGTCCTACGTCGAGCCGCACCAGGGCGCGGCCACCGGCGTCGGCGGGATCGTCCGCGACATCATGTCGATGGGCGCGCGCCCGATCGCCGTCATGGACGCGCTGCGCTTCGGCGCCGCCGACGCCGTGGACACCCGCCGGGTGCTGCCCGGCGTGGTCGAGGGCATCAGCTCCTACGGCAACTGCCTGGGCCTGCCCAACATCGGCGGCGAGGTCGTCTTCGACCCCTGCTACATCGGCAACCCGCTGGTCAACGCGCTCTGCGTCGGCCTGCTGCGCAAGGACCAGATCAAGCTCGCCACCGCGCCCGGCCCTGGCAACAAGGTCGTGCTGTTCGGCGCCTCCACCGGCCCCGACGGCATCGGCGGCGCCTCGGTGCTCGCGAGCGCGACCTTCGAGGACGAGTCGCAGGCCAAGCGGCCCGCCGTCCAGGTCGGCGACCCGTTCATGGAGAAGCTGCTCATCGAGTGCTGCCTGGAGCTGTACGCGGCCGACGTGGTCGTCGGCATCCAGGACCTCGGCGCGGCCGGCGTCTCGTGCGCCACGACCGAGCTGGCCGCCAAGGGCACCGGCGGCATGGACGTCGACCTCAACCTGGTCCCGCTCCGCGACCCCACGCTCAGGCCCGAAGAGATCCTCATGAGCGAGTCGCAGGAGCGGATGATGGCCGTGGTCCGGCCCTCCGACATCCCCGCGTTCATGGCGATCTGCGAGAAGTGGGACGTCCCCGCCACCGTCATCGGCGAGGTGACCGACAGCGGCCGCCTGGTGATGACCTGGGACGGCGAGGTCATCGTGGACATCCCGCCGGGCACCGCCGCCGACGACGGCCCCGTCTACGAGCGCCCGTTCCACGAGCCCGCCGGGCAGGTCGCGCTCAACGCCGACACGCCCGACCGGCTGGAGCGCCCCGCGGACCTGCGGGAGACGCTGCTCAAGCTGCTCGGCTCGCCCAACCTGGCCTCCAAGGAGTGGGTGACCTCCCAGTACGACCGTTATGTCCGGTCCAACACCGTGCTGGCCCAGCCGGCCGACGCGGGCATGCTGCGGATCTCCGAGGCCATCGAAGGCGCCGAGCCGACGACGCGGGGCATCGCGCTGTCCACCGACGGCAACGGCCGCTACGCCAAGCTCGACCCGTACGCGGGGGCGCAGCTCGCGCTCGCGGAGGCGTACCGGAACGTGGCCGTGAGCGGCGCCAAGCCCCTCGCCGTCACCAACTGCCTCAACTTCGGCTCCCCCGAGGACCCGGAGGTCATGTGGCAGTTCGCCGAGGCCGTGCGCGGCCTGGCCGACGCCTGCCGGGCACTCGGCGTGCCGGTGACCGGCGGAAACGTCTCCTTCTACAACCAGACCGGCTCCACCGCGATCCACCCGACTCCGGTCGTGGGCGTGCTCGGCGTCATCGACGACGTGGCCAAGCGGGTGCCGACCGGGTTCGTGGCCGAGGGGCTGCGGGTCGTGCTGCTCGGCGACACGCACGAGGAGTTCGGCGGCTCCGAGTGGGCGCACGTGGCGCACCGCCACCTGGGCGGGCTGCCGCCGCGGGCCGACCTCGTGGCCGAGCAGGCGCTGGCGACCGTGCTGGTCGAGGCGGCCGGCCGGGGGCTGCTCGAAGGGTCGCACGACCTTTCGGACGGCGGCCTGGCCGTCGCGCTCGCCGAGTCCTGCCTCGCGCGGGGCGTCGGCGCCTCGGTGGCGCTGAGCGGTGACGCCTTCACCGACCTGTTCAGCGAGTCGGCCTCGCGGGCCCTGGTCGCCGTGCGGCCGGAGGCCTACGAGGAGTTCGCCTCGCTCTGCGGGCGGCACGAGGTGCCCTGCTACGGGCTCGGGACGACCGGCGGGGCGTCGCTGGTGGTCGAGGACGTGTTCGAGGTGCCGGTCGAGGAACTGCGGGAAACGCACTCGGCGGCGCTTCCCGCGCTGTTCGGCTGAGAGTTCTTCACTGAAGAGGGCCGGTACGCCGGCCCTCTTCTGCGTCTTAACCCTTCTTCAGGCAGACGGCGTAGACGGTGCCGTTGACGCTGGTGCCGTTACCGTGGCCGCTGGTGGTCATCTTGTCGTCGGCCTTGGGGGTCTCGGTGGAGGTGGCGGCGGCACCGTGGTTGCCGTTGTCGCTCTTGGCGACGTACACCGACCAGCCGTTGCCGTCGGGGGCGCTGCTCATGACGGTGGCGTTCTTGAGCGTGCCGAACGAGAAGCCGCCGCCGGTCACCATCCCGCCCTGGCCGCAACTGACCGACTCCTCGCCGGTCGAGTTGATGGACGCGGTCTTGACGTAGGTCGTGTAGTTGGCGCCGGAGCCGGGCTCACCCTTCGGGCCCTGCTCACCCTTCGGGCCCTGCTCACCCTTCGGGCCCTGCTCACCCTTCGGGCCCTGCGGTCCCTGCGGGCCGGTGTCGCCCTTCGGGCCCTGGAGGCCGCGGTCGCCCTTGTCACCCTTGGAGCCGGGCACGCCCTTGTCGCCCTTGTCGCCCTTCGTACCCTGCGGGCCTGTCTCTCCCTGCGGTCCTGTCGCGCCCTTCGGGCCTTGAGGGCCCTGGGGACCCTGGGTGCCCTGTGGGCCCTGCTTTCCCTGGGGGCCGACCGGGCCGCTCAGGCCGGTGTCGCCCTTGGGGCCCTGCTTTCCCTGCTCGCCCTGAGCACCCTGCTGACCCTGCTGGACGGTGGTCGTGGAGGTGCCGCCGCCGATCAGGATCCGCTCTTCCGTCCTCCTGCACTTCGTCGTGGGGTTGACGATGCGCGCGTACCGGGTCTTCTTGTGCACGCAGGCGTGCACCTCGGCGGCGGCGGAGGACGCGGTGGCGGTGCCACCGATGGCGAGCAGCGAGGCGGCGAGCGCCCCGACGGTGGCGAGCGTGATCGTACGCCCGCCGCGGATCTTGATGGCCACGGCTTTCCTTCCAGAGGACAGGTGATGCTCATGTGGTGCATGAGATTCACGCTTCAAACGTTCCAAAGGATGACGCCGACTACATAACGTATTTATCACGAAGCGGAGCGTTACTGACCAGATTGACCGATTGTTGTCCACAGAGGTGAGTAAAACGACGCATTGGCGACACCGATCACCCGTGGATAATCGGTCTGTGTCAATCCCCGGTCCCGGTACCTACCTGCCTCCCGCCACGCAGCCCGTGCGCGGCGTGGTGTGGGCCATCCACCTGATCCTGCCGCTGCTGGGCCTCTGGCTGCTGCTCGCCCAGCCCACCATCAACATCGAGTGGCACCACAACCCCAGCCACTTCTGGCTGATCATCACCGTGGCCGGGATCAACGTCGCGCTGGGCGTGATGATCAGCGAGGCGTCGCGGCGGCGTCAGGACGCGCGGCTGTTCCTCAGCTCCATGGTCTTCCTGAGCAGTGCCGGGTTCTTCTTCATGCACGGCCTGGCCACGCCGGACGTCATCCTGCCGATCGGCTCGCTGGGCTTCGACGTGGGCCAGCAGGTGGGGCTCTCGGTCGCGGCCGCGTTCGCGTTCGCCTCCGCCCTGCCGCTCGGCGAGCGGGCGGCCAAGAGCGTGCTGGGGTCGCAGCACTTCATCCGCTCGGCGCTGGTCGGTTTCATGCTGCTGTGGGGGTTCGCGTCGCTGGTCCCCGGGCTGACGGCGCTCAGCGAGCCGCCGCCGGTCACACCGGTCCCCTGGCTGGCCTGGGCCTCCATTCCTGGCCTGCTCCTGTACGTGGCCGCGAGCGTGATGATGTTCCTGCTCCACCGGCGCCGCCCGTCGGCCATGCTGATCAGCCTGATCACCGCGTACGCGCTGCTGGCCGAGTCGATGATCGCCGGGATGTCGCAGCTCAACTGGCATTTGTCCTGGTGGGAGTGGCACCTGCTGCTCACCCTGGCCTTCGTGTTCGTGGCCTACAGCGCCTACCTGCAGTTCAGGCGCGAGGGCTCCAGCGCGGGCCTGTTCGACTCGGTGACGCTGTCGGCGACCGTGCGGCGCATCCAGCGCGACTACGCCGAGGCGCTGGAGGAGCTGGTCGAGCACGTACGCAGGGGCGAACCGCTGGCCGCGACCCGGATGGCGGGCAAGTTCAAGCTCAACGAGGGGCAGGTGGCGGTGCTCGACCGGGCGGGCGAGGCGCTGGCCAACGAGCGGGAGCTGTCGGAGCGGCTGGCCGCGCTGGTGGCCGTGAGCGCCCAGACCAGGGTCGGCCTGCCGGAGGACCAGTTGCTGACCACCTCGCTTGAGCGGGTGCGGCAGGCGTACGGCGATGTGAAGATCGCGCTCGTGGCCGACGGCAGGACACAGATCGGCTCGCGCGACTATCAGTTCAACGACGGCAACCCGATCAAGCGCGACCAGTTGCTCGCCTTCCCGCTGACCGTCAAGGGGAACCTGGCGGGCGTGCTGGAGGTGCCGATCGGGCGGACGAACCAGGACGAGGCGCTGGCCGCGACGCTGGCCGGGCAGTTGTCCATCTCGCTGGAGAACGCCCGGCTCTACCAGGAGCTGCACACGCTCTTCCACCAGTACATGTCGCCCGACGTGGCGCACGCGCTGCTCGCCGACCCCGGGCAGGCGGCGCTGGGCGGCGAGCTGAAGGAGCTGACCGCGCTCTTCGCCGACCTCAAGGGCTTCACCACCTTCTCGGAGAAGGTCACGCCCGGCGAGATCGTCGAGATGCTCAACCGCTATCACACGGCCGCCGTCCCCTGCATTCTCAACAACGGCGGCACGATCGTGCAGTTCGTCGGCGACGCGCTGCTGGCCCTGTTCAACGCCCCGGCCACGCAGACGGGGCACGCCCGGTCCGCCTGCCGGGCCGCGCTCGACATGCAGCAGGCCGCGGCCGAGATCGCCGAGGAGATGGCCTGGCGGATGGACGACGGGGTGGAGTGGCCGACGTTCCGGGTGGGCGTCAACACGGGTCCCGCGCTCGTCGGCAACATCGGCAGCCCGGAGCTGCGCGGCTTCAACGCGATGGGCGACGCCGTCAACGTGGCCGCCCGGCTCCAGGGCATCGCCGAGCCCGGCACGGTGGTGATCGGTGAGACGACGCGCGGGCAACTGGGGCCCGACGTGACAGTGAACCCGCTGGGACGGCTCAACCTCAAGGGCAAGGAGGAACTTGTCGCGGCCTACGTTCTGACCGAAATGACATAGAAGGGCGGGGCCGGTACCGACATAATCGGGCGCATGGATCCAGAGCCCGGCGAGTTCCTGTCCATGCTCACCGACGAGGAGGTCGAGGCGCTGCGCTCGGCCGGACGACCGCGGCGCTGGGACCGGGGCACGACCATCATGACCGAGGGCGACACGTCCGACTGGGTGCTCCTGCTGATGGAGGGCCGGGTCAAGTGCTCGTCGCACACGAGCAGCGGCACCGAGGTGGTGCTGGCCGTACGCGGTCCCGGCGCGCTGCTCGGCGAGCTGTCGGCCATCGACGGGTCGCCGCGCTCGACCACGGTGACCGCACTCGAACCGATCTCCGGCATCGTGGTGCGCGACTTCCCCACGTTCCTGGAGTCGCACGGGCGCGTGGCCGTGCTGCTCATGCAGCTCGTCAGCGGCCGGCTGCGGGACGCCGACCGCAAACGCATCGAGTACGGCGCCTTCGACACCACGGGCAGGGTGGCCACGCGGCTGCTGGAGCTGGCCGAGCGCTACGGGGAGAAGACCAACAGCGGCGTACGCGTCGCGCTGCCCCTCTCACAGGACGAGCTGGCCGGCTGGACCGGCGCCTCCCGTGAGGCCGTCAGCAAGGCCCTGCGCACGCTGCGCGACCGGGGCCTGATCGAGACCGGCCGGCGGCGCGTGGTGATCCACGACATCGACGGACTGCGGAAGCGCGCGCGGTAACCCCTGACACAAAACGGACGTACGTCGTACGTCATAGTGGAGGTCATGGTCGCGGTCACCCCCCAGGACGCCGGGCGCCTCCGCTACGCCTGGCGGGTGTGCGCGGTCACCAGCCTCGGTCTCGTCCTCATCGGCATCGCCGGCAGCACCCTCAACGTCGCGCTCCCTGCCGTGGTACGGCACTTCCAGGCCAGCGCGCTCGAATCCGGCTGGATCCTGCTGGCGTTCCTGCTGGTCAACACCGCGAGCCTGGTGTTCTTCGGCCGGGTGGCCGACCTGCTCGGCAGGCGGGAGGTGTACCTGACCGGGTTCGCCCTGTTCACGGTGGCCTCGCTGCTGGCCGGGTTATCGCCTGACGTGTGGTTCCTGATCGCGATGCGCGTGCTGCAGGCGATCGGGGCGGCGATGATCCTGGCGAACGGCACGGTGATCATCACCGACGCGTTCCCGCCGGACCGGCTCAGCCAGGGCATGGGCGTCTACATCGGCACGCTGTCGGTGGCGCAGTTGGCCGGGCCCACGCTGGGCGGGCTGATCGCGGAGGTCGCCGGCTGGCAGTGGATCTTCTGGGTCAACGTGCCCGCCGGGCTCCTCGCGTTCGGCGTGGGCGCGACGCTCCTGCGCAAGATGCCCAGGCGGCCCAAGGAGCCGGTGGACGCGCTGGGCAACGTGCTGCTGTTCGCGGCGCTGTCGGCGCTGCTGCTGGCCCTCTCGGAGGCGGGCTCCAGCGGGTTGTCCAGCCCTGTGGTGCTGACCGGGGCGGGCGTCTTCGTGGTGCTGCTGCCGCTGATCGTGCTGGCCGAGCGGCGCTCCTCGAACCCGGTGCTGGACCTGCGGTTGTTCGGCGGGCGACTGCTGGCCTATGCCAACGCGGCCTCGTTCTGCAACGCGCTGGCCCGGTCGGCGCTGATCCTCGTGGTGGCGCTGTACTTCCAGGCGGTCAGGGGGGCGGACGCGTTCGCGGCGGGGCTGAGCGTGCTGCCCGTGCCCGTCGGGATCGGGCTGGCCTCGCCGATCGTGGGCCTGCTGGGGCGGCGGGTGTCTCCGTACGCGCTGTCGATCGGCGGCGCGGCGCTGACCACGGCCGGGCTCGGGACGCTGCTGCTGACGGCCGACCCGGCGACGCCGCACTGGGTGATCGGGATCGGCCTGTTCGTGGCCGGGTGCGGCAGCGGGACGTTCCTGACCGGCAACACGACCCAGGTCATGCGCGCCCTGCCGCCCGGCAGCCTGGGGGTGGTCAACGGGTTCCGGGTCATGGTGATGAACGTCGGGATCGTGATCAGCATCGGCCTGTCGCTGAGCGTCCTGACCTCGTCGGTGGGGCCCGCGCTGCGCGAACAGGTCTACGCGGGGACGCTGTCGCGCCTGTCGCCGGTGGCGGTGGGGCAGCTCATGGACGGGTTCCAGCGGGCGTACGCGGTCCTCTTCACGGTCGCCCTGACCGGCCTCCTCCTGTCCACCCTGGCCCGCCCACGCACCCGCTGAGCGCCTTACCTGAGGGCCGCGGCCAGTCTGGGTTCGATGTCGCGGTAGCGGGAGACCGGGATGAGGTGGACGCCGGCGAAGGCGCCCGAGTCGCGCAGGGCGAGAACCTGCTCGCAGGCGGCCTCCACGCCCGCCATGCGGTCCGCGGCCACCCGGGCGACGAGGTCGTCGGGCAGGGCGATGTCCGGGATGGCGGCGGAGAGGGTGCGGGCGTGGTTCGCGCTGGCCAGGACCATGACGCCGGCATAGACCGGCACGTCCACCGGGTGCTCGTCGCGCCACCGGAGCTGGGCCTCCACCGAGAAGCTCACCTGGGAGAACAGGAAGTCGGCCGCCCGCTTCCACGACGGCAGCGGACGAAGGCCGGCGGCGGCGCCCAGGCGGACGCCCGGCGTGAACGCGCGCGCCTCCTCGATCATCGACCGGACCGTCAGGTCGCTCGTCCGGTTGCCGCTCGACGGCTTGTCGCCGAAGACGAACAGGAACTGGTCCACCCCGTACGCCGCCGCCGTCAGCAGGTCGCGGCGGAAGCCCAGCAGGTTGCGGTCGCGCGAGTTGAGGCAGGCGATGCCGCGCCCGCCCATCGCCTCGACCTCGTGCGCCACGGCCACACTGGACACGGTCGCCCGCCCGATGTGGTTGTCCGGGATGAGAAACGAGTGGGCGATCTTGCTCATCGTGCCGATCTGGTGCCTGACGTGCTTCAGATCGGGCGTGGTGGGCGGTTCGATCTCGCAGATCAGCTCGAAGGACATGATCATGACCCTAGCGCCTGGCCGCCAGCGCCTCGATGCCGCCCAGGACGAGGTCGACGCCGAACGTGTCGTAGAGCCCCGGCGCGGTGCCCTCCACGAGCGGGCGGGCCATCTCCACCAGGTGTGGGTAGCGCTCCGGCGACAGCGACTGCAACCCGGCCTTCTTCGCCCGCATGAGCTGCTCGGCCTCCTCCTCCGTCCGGCAGTTCGCCTTGTGGTGGACCGGGGCGTCGGCGATCGCGATGGCGCTCTGCAGCAGATATTTCGTGACCAGGCAGCTCTCGTCCACATCGAAGCCCGCCTTGCGGGCCAGCCCGAGGCCCTTGTCCCAGACGATCAGGAAGTTCGGCACCTCGACCGGGTCGATCTGCTCGATCACGTTCTTGGCGCAAGGATGCGTGCGCAGCGCCCTGATCAGGCCCTCCGCCAGGTCGCGGAGCTGGGCCTGCCACGGGCGCTCGTCGGCGGGCTCGGGGACGAAGCCGCCGATCAGGTGGTCGGCCATGCCGACGAGCAGCAGGTCCTTGTTCTTGTAGTGCCAGTAGAGGGCCATCGGGGTCACGCCGAGGTCCGTGGCCAGGCGTCTGATGGTGACGGCGTCGAGACCTTCGGCGTCGCCGATCTCCAGAGCACGTTCCGCGATCGCCTGCGCGGTCAGTTTTCCCATCACGGTTGACAACTATACGACGTACAAGTTCCACTATACGGCGTACAAGTACGCTGTATAGGAGGCAGTGGCATGCGATGGTGGGCACTGGTCGCAGTGACGTTGGGCACCTTCATGACCTATCTCGACAACAACGTGGGCAACGTCGCGTTGCCGACGATCCAGCGGGACCTCGGGCTGACGATCTCGGGGCTGGAGTGGATCGTGAGCTCGTACATCCTGGTCTTCGCCGGGCTCATGCTGGCCGGAGGGCGGCTCGCGGACGTGTTCGGCGCGCGCCGGGTGTTCCTGGGCGGGCTGGCGATCTTCACGCTGTCCTCGCTGGCGGCGGGGCTGGCCACGTCCGGCGGGATGCTGGTCGGCGCGCGCGCCGTGCAGGGGGTCGGGGCCGCGCTGCTCACGCCCACCGCGCTGGCGCTGATCGGCCAGATCTTCCCCGACCCGGCCGAGCGCGGCCGGGCCGTCGGCATCTGGAGCGCCTCGGGGGCGCTCTCCATGGCGCTCGGTCCCGCCGCGGGCGGCTTCATCAGCGAGAACCTGCACTGGGGCTGGATCTACCTGATCAACGTCCCGATCGGGCTGGTGACGTCGGGGCTCGCGCTCTGGGCCATCAGGCCGGCTTTCACCCGCGTACGCCGCAACCTCGACCTGCCCGGTCTGGTCACCTCGGCGATCGCCCTGTTCGCCCTGACTTATGCGCTCATCGAGGGCGAGGCCGCCGGCTGGACCTCACCGGAGATCCTGGCCGCGTTCGGCGTGTTCGCCGCGGCGGCCGTGGCGTTCGTGCTGGCGGAGTCGCGGGCCGCCGAGCCGATGATCGTGATGTCGCTGTTCAGGTCGCGGGTGTTCAGCGGCGGTCTGCTCACCAGCGGGATCTGGTCGTTCGGCGTGTTCGGCGTCTACTTCTTCAGCGCCCTGTGGCTGCAGAACGTGCTCGGCTTCTCCCCCACCCAGGCGGGCGCGTCGTTCGTGCCGATGGCGCTGGTCATGGCCGTGACCGCGCTCCTGTCGCAGCGGGTCAGCGCGCTCATCGGCATCGGCCGCACGGTGGCGCTCGGGATGGCGCTCATGGGCACCGCGATCTACCTGATCTCCCGCGTCGGAGCCGACGGCGACTACGCGGACGTCGCGCCCTGGTTCATCCTGTACGGCCTCGGCGGCGGCCTCCTGGTCCCCCTGACGGCCGCCATCCTCAGCGGCATGCCCCAGGACCGCTCAGGCGTGGCGTCGGGCATGCTCAACGTCTCCCGCGAGGTGTTCGGGCTGCTCGGCATCACGCTCCTGGGGGCGTTCCTGAGCGCCCGGCAGAGCGCGAGCGACCGGCCACCGCTGCCGGCCTTCCTCGACGCCTACCAGTTCACGCTGGTCGTCGCGGCGATCGTGGTGCTGGCGGCGATCCCGGTCGCGCTCTACTCGCTGCGCCCCGCCCCCGTCGAGCGTGAGGAGCCTCAGGCGGCGGCCACCGTGGGCTCGTCGAACTGAGTGCGGTACAGCTCCTCGTAGCGTCCCTCGGCGGCGAGCAACTCGGCGTGCGTGCCGCGCTCGACCACCCGCCCGTCCTCGATCACCAGGATCAGGTCGGCGGCCCGGACGGTGGAGAGCCGGTGCGCGATCACCACGGCGGTCCTGCCTTCCAGCGCCTCGCCGAGCGCCGCCTGCACGGCCGCCTCCGAGGTGGAGTCGAGCGCCGCCGTGGCCTCGTCCAGGATGACCACCCTGGGCCTGGCCAGCAGCAGCCGGGCGATCGTCAGCCGCTGACGCTCGCCGCCCGACAGCCGGTAGCCGCGCTCCCCCACGACCGTGTCGAGGCCGTCGGGCAGGGACTCGATGAGCGTGGCGAGCCTGGCCCTGGTGAGCGCGTCCCAGATTTCTTCCTCGCTCGCCTCCGGCCTGGCCAGCAGCAGGTTCGCCCGGATCGTCTCGTGGAACAGGTGGCCGTCCTGGGTGACCATGCCGAGCGTGTCGCGGATGGAGTCGGCGGTCAGGTCGCGCACGTCCACGCCGCCGAGCCGGACGGCGCCGGAGTCGACGTCGTACAGGCGGGGCAGCAACTGGGCGATCGTGGACTTGCCCGCGCCCGACGAGCCGACCAGCGCCACCATCTGACCCGGTTCGGCCCGGAACGAGACGCCGTGCAGCACCTCGACGCCGCCGCGCGAGTCGAGCGTGGCGACCTCCTCCAGCGAGGCGAGCGAGACCTTGTCGGCCGACGGGTAGGCGAAGCGCACGTCGTCGAACTCGACCGCCACCGGGCCGTCGGGGACCTCGCGGGCGTCCGGCTTCTCCTGGATGAGCGGCTTGAGGTCGAGGACCTCGAAGACGCGGTCGAAGCTGACGATCGCGCTCATCACGTCCACGCGGGCGCTGGCCAGGGCGGTCAGGGGGGCGTACAGGCGGGTGAGCAGCATGGCCATCGACACGACCGCGCCGGGGGCGAGCTGGTGGCGCAGGGCGTAGAAGCCGCCGAGGCCGTACACGAGGGCGAGGGCCAGGGCCGAGACCAGCGTCAGCGCCGTGACGAAGGCCGACTGGGTCATGGCCGAGCGCACCCCGATGTCGCGCACCCGGCGGGCCCTGGCGGCGAACTCGGCCGACTCTCGCGCGGGCCGGCCGAACAGCTTCACCAGCGTCGCGCCCGGCGCCGAGAAGCGCTCGGTCATCTGCGTGCCCATGGCCGCGTTGTGGTCGGCCGCCTCGCGCCGCAGCCTGGCGATCCTGGTGCCCATGCGCCGCGCGGGCAGCACGAACACCGGCAGGAGCAGCAGCGCGAGCAGGGTGATCTGCCAGGAGATGCCGATCATGGCGACGAGCGTGAGCATGAGCGTCACCAGGTTGCCCGCCACGCCGGACAGCGTGTCGGTGAAGGCCCGCTGCGCGCCGATCACGTCGTTGTTCAGGCGGCTGACCAGCGCGCCGGTGCGGGTCCTGGTGAAGAACGCGATCGGCATCTTCTGTACGTGGTCGAACACGGCCGTACGAAGATCGAGGATCAGGCTCTCACCGAGCCCCGCCGACAGCCACCGGTTCACCAGCCCGAGCCCCGCCTCGGCGATCGCCAGCCCCGCGATCAGCAGGGCCACCATGACGACCACGTCCAGCGGCTCACCCTTGAAGATGGCGTCCACCACCCGGCCCGCGAGCAGCGGCGCGCCCACGGCCAGGCCCGCCGTCACCACGCTGAGCAGCAGGAACAGCGTCATCCTGCGCCGGTGCGGCCGGGCGAAGGCGGCGATACGCCGCAGCGTCACTCTGGAGACAGAGCGACGCTGCGGTTGGTTGTTCATCGAATAGAGCTGATGCCAGGCGGTCACTTCCATACTCATGGGAGGAACGCTATGGCCTCAACTTAACTTGAGGTCAAGAGCCGATCTTCTTGCCCTGGGCGTGCCAGACCACCGCGACCGACGGGCGCGGCTGGTCGCCGTCGGGCCAGCGGCTGCCCGGGTTGTCCGGGGTCGCGCCGTCGGTCTCGCCGGGGTGCTGCACCGCCACGAACACGCTGAGCTGGTCGCTGGTGACCAGCGGCCCGCAGGTCTCGGCGCCGACCGGGACCGTGAGGAACTGGCGCAGGTGGCCGCGCTCCGCGCCCCGGACGGGCATCACGAACAGGCCGTCGTTGGTGCCGAGCGCGTTGCCGTCCGTGGAGATCCACAGGTTGCCGTCGCGGTCGAACGTGACGTTGTCCGGGCAGGAGATCGGCGAGACCTTGGTCTTGTCGTAGCCGGCGAAGTAGGTGGCCGGGTCCTTCGGGTCGCCGCAGACGAGCGGGAGCGACCAGGAGAACGTCGTCCGGCCCGCGTCGTCGCCCGCCTCGACGATCTCCAGGACGTGGCCGTGCTTGTTCGACGAGCGCGGGTTGGCCTCGTCGGCCTGGGCCGCGGTGCGGTTGGTGTTGTTGGTCAGGGCCACGTACACGCCGCCCGTGATCGGGTTGCGCTCCATGTCCTCGGGGCGGTCCATCTTGGTGGCGCCCGCCTTGTCGGCGGCGGTGCGGGTGTAGACGAGCACCTCGGCGGCGGACATGCCGGGCACGTGCGAGGTGGTGCCCGAGACGAGCGGGATCCACTGGCCCGAGCCGTCGAAGCCGCCGTCGGCGGGCAGCTTGCCGGTGCCGTCGATCTCGGTGGCCGGGCTGTCGCCGGTGAACTTGGCCACGTACAGGGTGCCCTCGTCGAGCAGCGTCCGGTTGTGGGCCTCGTTCCCGGTGATGAAGCGTTCCTTCGAGACGAACTTGTAGATGTACTCGAAGCGGGAGTCGTCGCCCATGTAGACGACCAGGCGGCCGTCCTCGGCCAGCGTCGTGGTGGCGGCCTCGTGCTTGAACCTGCCCAGCGCCGTGCGCTTGACCGGCGTGGACTCGGGGTCGAACGGGTCGATCTCCACGATCCAGCCGAACCGGTTGGCCTCCTTCGGGTGCTTGGCCAGGTCGAAGCGTTCCTCGACGCGGTCGAACCTGCGACTGCTCGCCGGAGTGCCGTTCGTGATGGTGTAGCGGGAGATGTACGGCTTCTGCGCGTCGGGCACCTTGTCGCCGTTGACGAAGTACTGGTCGAAGTTCTCCTCGGCGGTCAGCACGGTCCCCCACGGGGTGGTGCCGCCGGCGCAGTTGTTCAGCATGCCGACGGGCGTGCGGCCCTCGGGGTCGGCGGCCGTCTTGAGCAGGTCGTGACCCGCCGCCGGACCGGTGAACTTCATGGGGGTCTGAGCGGTGATGCGCCGGTTGTAGCGGCGGCGGCCGCCGGTGAGCAGCTCCCACTGGCCGGTGCCGCCCGCCCGCGTGATCTCCACGATCGAGCCGCCGTGCGCGGCCAGCCCGATCTTGATCTGCTCCACGGTGGCCGCCGCGCCGCCGGTGTAGCCGCGGAACATCAGGTTCTCGTCGGTGTACTCGTGGTTGACCCAGAGCAGCGCCCGGTCGGTGCCCATCGGGAACACCGTCACGAAGTCACAGTTGTAGCCGAACTGCTTGTTCTGGGCGTCGGCGCTCTGGTTGTCGAAATCGAAGGCCGGCGCGTCGGAGAGCACGGGGTCGCCCCAGCGCACGACCACGGAGGACTTGTAGCCGTCCGGGATGGTCAGCGCGTCGACCTTGTTCGGCGCCACGGGGGTGAAGGTCAGGCCGCCGGTGCCGGGCCGCGTGGGCGTCGGCGCCGGGGTCGTCTCGTCCGCCAGGGCCGGTACGGCGCCCGACACGCCCACGCCCGCCACGAGGGCGCCGAGCACGCCCGCCCGCAGCACGCCGCGCCGCGACAGCGCCTCCTTCACCACGTCGCCGAAGTAGGCGTTGGAAGTGGTGTTCGCCACGTCATGCGCGCACGCGTTGCCGCAGCGGAACTGGCACGTCAGCGCGGATCGGCCACCTTTGTGCGGGGTGGAAAGCAGCGGCAGCAGCCGCCCGCCCGCGTGGGGGTTCGCCACAGGTCCTCCATAAAAGTGCGCGGTTGTACGGCGGGGAGGCTACGGTCGCCGTCGAAACCGGAGGTGAACGATGACCTCCATCTCGATGAACGCTGCCCGGGAGACAATGTTGGTGTGCCACCACGCAAGATGGACCAGGAAAAGCTGAGATCGGCCCTCGACGGTCAGCTCGTGGCCCTCGACGAGCCTCCTTACGACGGCCCGGCGTCCGCGTTGCCCGACGCGCTCGTGGCCGCCGTGCTGGCGGCCTACGAGCGCGGGGAGCGGCCCGAGCGCGACGCGGCCAGGCAGGCGGTGCGCTACCTGCTCGACAAACTGGCGACCGCGGCGCCGGGCAGGACCGTCGAGGTGCGGGTGCCGCCGTACGCCGCCGTCCAGGCGATCGTCGGCCCCCGCCATACCCGCGGTACCCCACCGAATGTGGTCGAAACGGACGGCCGCACCTGGATCGAGCTCGCTCTCGGCCGCCTGACCTGGGCCGAGGCCATGGCGAAGGGCGCCATCGCCGCCAGCGGCTCCCGGGCGGACCTGTCAGAGCACCTGCCGCTCTAGCGGCTGCCGTTCATCCAGGGAAACTTGTCCTCGAAGCACCGGTCGGCGAGCTGGCCGGGCAGGTGCGCGCATTCCTGGACCACGTTCCAGAACCAGATCGCCACGATCGCGAACAGGATCAGCGACAGGACGCTGATGGCGATGCCGGCCAGGGCGCGGCCCCGGCCGGCCTGCTTGGCCAGCGCCACGCAGCCGAAGACGATCGACAGGATGGCGGTGATCAGGCCGGTGAAACAGACGAACACCAGAAAGGGGCTGGCCACGCCCAGGACGAGCGAGGCGGTCGCCAGGCCGCTGCCCGGCTGTGACTGCTGCTGGTAGGGATGGCCGTAGGGGCCGGGGGGCGGCGGGTAGCCGGGCGGGCCACCGTACGGACTGGAGGGCGAGGTGCCCGGCACGGTCGGTTCGCCGTAGTTCGGCCGGCCGCCCTGGTCGTAGCGCGACGGCGTCGGCCTGCCGGGCGGCTCCTCCGGCGGGGTGCCCGACCAGCCCGGATAGGTGGGCGTGGCGCCCGGCACCGGATACACCTGGGTCCGCTCGGCGTCGCTCCCCGTGGGCTGCGGCGTCTCCGGCGAGGTGGGCAGGTCGGGATGGCCGGGCTCGCCGGCGGGCCTGGGCTCGTGCGCCGGCGGCACGTCGGGCCGCGGCGGCACGGGCGGCACCACGGGCGGCACGGGCGTGATCGGCTCCTCACCGCTGCCACCGCCGGGCGGCCGCTCCTCACCGCTGCCACCGCCGGGTGGCCGTTCGTCGCGCGGCACCGTACCCTCGCTCCACCACTCGGGCTCGTGCTGCGGCGGAGCGTCCTCATCGGAACGGTCCTCGCGCGGGTCCTGCCCCGGGCGGGGCTCGTTCGGGTCCCCAGGTGTGGTCACGTCTGCGTCTCCCGACGGGTCAGCATGCCGGATACCTCACCCTTACTCGGCAGGCGCCGGCTAAACCGCGCGACACGGTAAGAGGAGGCTCATCCTTGGGTCACCATGCGCCAAAACGGCAGGCGGCGGGCAAGATGAGTGCATGCTGGACGAGACCCTGACCTACGCGCTGATCAAGGCCATGAAGACGCATCGCAACCGGCTGGCCGCCGCGCTGGTCCCCCTCGGGCTGCACGTCGGCCAGGAGCTGCTGCTCAACCAGCTGTGGCACGAGGACGGCCTGACCCAGGGCGAGCTGATCGCCAGGCTCGGCGTCGAGCCTCCGACGGTCACCAAGACCCTCCAGCGCCTCGAACGCGCGGGCATCGTCTACCGGGCCCCCGATCCCGAGCGGCCGCGGGTGGGCCGCGTGCACCTCACCGACACGGGCAAGGCGCTGCGCGAGCCGGTGGAGGAGATCTGGAACCGGATGGACGAGGACATGCTGCAGGGTTTCACCCCGGAAGAACGCGCGCTCCTCAACCGCCTGATCCGTGCCATGCCCAACAACGCGTTTCACTCCTAGCGAAACACCCTTGCGGGCATGTCTTCTCTTCGACTTAGCTGGCTAATTAGTCGGCTAATTCAAGGAGAACCATGCATGTCCTGATCACCGGTGGCTCGTCGGGCATCGGCGCCGCCACCGCGCTCGCGTACGCCAAGACCGGCGCGCGCGTCACGATCACCTACAACACGGGCGCGGACCGGGCGGCCGAGATCGTCAAGCGGATCGAGGCGGAGGGCGGCGCGGCGGCGGCCGTACACCTGGACCTGGAGGACCACGCCACGATCGGGCCCGCGGTCGCGCAGGCGGGGCCCGTGGACGCGCTCGTGGCCAACGCCGTGCGCTGGGGCACGATCATGCCGGGGAGCATCGCGTTCGAGGACGTCCCCGCCGCCGAGTGGACGGCCGTCCTGCACGCGAACGTGGCCGGCAACGCGCTGCTCGTCCAGGCGGTGCTGCCGGAGATGCGGCGCAAGGGTTTCGGGCGGATCGTGCTGGTCTCGTCGGGAATCGCCGAGGAGGGGGTGCCGGGGCCGGGCCCGTACGGCACCGCGAAGGCGGCCCTGCACGGCATGGCCCGGGCACTGGCGTGGGAGGCCGGCCGCGACGGCATCCTGGTCAACGTGGCCGTCGCCGGGCTCACCCTCACCGACGGGCCCCGGCACATCCCGCAGGACGTACTCGACCGGCTCGCGGCCCGCACGCCGAGCCGCCGGCTGTCCACGGCGGAGGACATGGCGGCGCTCATCGTGTTCCTGGGTTCGGCGGCGAACCACAACGTCACGGGCGAGATCATCCGCGACGGCTCCAACGCCGGCAGGTCGGCCCACGCGCAGTGATATCGCCCCCGGGTGCGCGAGCACGGAAGCCCTCGACCTAGACTGAGGCATGTGCTGAAGGGCGACGGCCGGCTCGGCCATGACCTGGACCCCCACGACCGCGCACCTAAAGACGCCTGTGGCGTCTTCGGCGTATGGGCCCCAGGCGAGGAAGTTTCCAAACTCACCTACTACGGGCTGTACGCGTTGCAGCACCGCGGCCAGGAGTCCGCGGGCATCGCGGTCAGCGAGGGCAGCCGCATTCTCGTCTACAAGGACATGGGCCTCGTCGCCCAGGTCTTCGACGAGTCGGTGCTGGGCACCCTCCGCGGCCACCTGGCCATCGGCCACTGCCGCTACTCCACGACCGGATCCAGCGTGTGGGAGAACGCTCAGCCCACGCTGAGCTCCACCGACGTCGGCGGGCTCGCGCTCGCCCACAACGGCAACCTCATCAACACCCCGGAGCTGGCCCAGCGCCTGGCTCCGGGCTCCACCCGCGCCACCACGGACACCGAGGTCCTGACCACGCTGCTCGCGCAAGACCGCACCCGCTCCATCGAAGACGCCGCCGCCGAGCTGCTCCCGCAGGTCAAGGGCGCCTATTCGCTGGTGTTCATGGACGAGAAGACCCTCTACGCCGCCCGTGACCCACAGGGCATCCGCCCGATGGTCCTGGGCCGCCTGGAGCGCGGCTGGGTGGTGGCCTCGGAGACGGCGGCGCTCGACATCGTGGGCGCCACGTTCGTCAGGGAGATCGAGCCCGGCGAGATGCTCACCATCGACGAGCGCGGCGTCAGGTCGCGCCGCTTCGCGCTGGCGGACCCGAAGGGCTGTCTGTTCGAGTACGTCTATCTCGCCCGCCCCGACACCACCATCGCGGGGCGCGGCCTCCAGGTCGCCCGGGTCGAGATGGGCCGCGCGCTGGCCCGCGAACACCCGGTGGAGGCCGACCTGGTCATCCCCACGCCCGAGTCCGGCACGCCCGCCGCCGTGGGCTACGCGCAGGAGAGCGGGATCCCGTACGGGCAGGGGCTGGTCAAGAACTCCTACGTGGGCCGCACGTTCATCCAGCCCTCGCAGACCATCCGGCAGCTCGGCATCCGGCTCAAGCTCAACCCGCTGCGCGAGGTCGTGGAGGGCAAGCGCCTCATCGTCGTGGACGACTCGATCGTGCGCGGCAACACCCAGCGCGCGATCGTCAAGATGCTGCGCGAGGCGGGGGCGCGTGAGGTGCACGTACGCATCTCGTCGCCGCCCGTGGCCTGGCCGTGCTTCTACGGCATCGACTTCGCCACCAGGGCCGAGCTGATCGCGGGCTCGCTTTCGGTCGAGGAGATCCGGGCCTCGCTGGGGGCCGACTCGCTCGGCTACATCTCCCTGGAGGGCCTCACGGCGGCCACCACCATCCCGGCTGAACGCCTCTGCATGGCCTGCTTCAGCGGCTCCTACCCCATCCCGATCGACCAGGACAACGTGGGCAAGTTCGTATTGGAGACCAAGGCGTGAGTACGTACGAGGCCGCCGGCGTCGACATCGAGGCCGGCGAGCTGGCGGTCACCCTGATGAAGGACAAGGTGGCGCGCGCCCGGCGGCCGGAGGTCGTCGACGACGCCAGCGGGTTCGCGGGGCTGTTCGACGTCTCGGCGCTGCTGCGCTACCAGCGGCCGCTGCTCGCCTCCTCCACGGACGGCGTCGGCACCAAGGTCATGATCGCCCAGCAGTACGGCAAGCACGACACGATCGGCATCGACCTGGTCGGCATGGTCCTCGACGACCTGGTGGTCGTGGGGGCCGAGCCGCTGTTCATGACCGACTACATCGCCTGCGGGAAGGTCGTCCCCGAGCTCGTCGCGGAGATCGTCGGCGGCGTCGCCGAGGGCTGCCGCCTGGCCGGGGCCGCCCTGGTGGGCGGCGAGACGGCCGAGCACCCGGGGGCGATGGGGCCGAACGAATACGACCTCGCGGGCGCCGGCACCGGCGTGGTCGAGGCGTCCGCGCTGCTGGGTCCCGAGCGGGTCGTCGAGGGCGACGTGGTGCTGGGGATGGCGTCGTCCGGGGTGCACTCCAACGGCTATTCGCTGGTCCGGCACGTGCTGCGCGAGGCCGCGCTGTCGCTGGACACCGTGCTGCCCGAGCTGGGGCGGCCGCTGGGCGAGGAGCTGCTGGAGCCGACGCGGATCTACTCGCTGGACTGCCTGGAGCTGGCGCGGGTGGTCGACGTGCACGCCTACGCGCACATCACCGGTGGCGGGATCGAGAACAACCTGTCCCGGTCGCTGCCCGCCGGGCTCGACGCCGTCCTGAACCGCTCGTCCTGGACGCCGCCGCCGATCTTCGGGCTGCTGGCCTCGTACGGGCAGATCGCCCAGCGGGACATGGACCGGACCTTCAACCTCGGGATCGGGATGGCGGCCGTGGTGTCGGCCGACTCGGCCGACGAGGCGATCCGGGTGCTCCGGGGGCGCGGGGTGGACACCTGGGTGCTGGGCGAGATCGTCCCCGGCACCGGCCAGGCCCACTACCGCTAGAGCTTTTCTGACGGCGGGCGGCCACACCGCCGCCCGCGTTGCGCCCCAGCCGTCATGTCGGCTTGTGGCGTTGGTAGTAGCGGGCGACGCGGACGCGGTTGCCGCAGAGGTCTGGGGAGCACCAGCGGCGGCGGGGGTGGGCCGGCAGGAAGAGCATGCGGCAGTCGGGGGCCTCGCAGGAGCGGATCTTGCCCACGTTCGGATCCGTCAGCAGGGCCATCGCGGCCTCGGCCAGTTCGGTGAGCAGGACGGTCACGGGCGGGCCCGCTCGGCGGGTGCCCGTGGTGAGGACGGCGCCCCTCGCCTCCAGGTACGGGTACGGCGGCGCGCCCCTGAGAGCCTTGTTGAGCGCCTTCAGAGCCTCCGGGGGCGGCGGGGCGGCCTCACGAATGGCGGCCAGCGTCGCTTCCACGTGAGCGCGCAACGCCCGCAGCGCGGACAGGTCCGACGGTTTGAGGGGCTCCTCCGGGACGGTCAGGCGATGAGACTGGCCCGTCAGCCATGCCTGAAAGTCGTCCGCACCGTCCAGCGCGTCAAAGCCGCTACCCGACCGCGTGTTCACCAGATCCAGTGCCAGAGGCTCGCCCATCAGTAAGTCCATGACCCCTAATGCTACCTCCACCCGTTGACGCATTAGATCGTCAAGCTCTATAACTAATGCATCTTTAGACGAAAGAGGCATTATGAAGATCCCTGACATCAGGCATGGACACGTGGACGTGGACGGCGTGGAGGTCTTCTACCGGGAGGCCGGCCCCGCCGACGGGCTTCCGGTGCTGCTCCTGCACGGGTTTCCGTCCGCGTCGCACCAGTACAGACGGCTCATGGACGCACTCGGTGACCGTTATCGACTGATCGCGCCCGACTATCCGGGGTTCGGCCACACGCGCACGCCTGACACGTTCACCTACTCCTTCGACCGGCTCGCCGACGTCGTCGAAGGGTTCGTCACCAAGATCGGGCTGAGGACGTTCGTGCTGTACGCCTTCGACTTCGGCGGCCCCGTCGGCTTCCGGATCGCCACCCGGCACCCCGAATGGATCTCGGCGCTGATCGTGCAGAACGCCAACGCCTACGACGAAGGGCTGTCCGAGGTCGCCAGGCGGACCATCGCGGCGCCGCCCGAGGAGTTGTTCACGCTGCCCGTCACGCGCGGCCAGTACGAGGACGGCACGAGCGACCCGTCACTGATCCCGCCCGACGGCTGGACGCTCGACCAGCACTTCCTGGAGCTGCCCGGCCGCAAGGAGGCGCAGCTCGCGCTCGCCCTGGACTACTCGTCCAACGTCGAGCGATATCCCGCCTGGCAGGCATGGCTGCGCGAGCATCGGCCGCCCACGCTGGTGTTGTGGGGGCGGGGTGACGCGATCTTCGTCGAGCCGGGCGCGCACGCCTACCGGCGTGACGTGCCCGAGGCCGAGGTGCACGTGTTCGACACGGGGCACTTCGCGCTCGAGGAGAAGCTGCCGGAGATCGCACCGGTCATCGCGGACTTCCTCAGCAGGAGGGAGCACACGTGACGAAAGCCCCACGGTTGCCCGTGGGGCCCGACGATCGTGAGCGAGGATCCGGCACCCGCGCCGGGCCCTCGGCCACGTCAACCTGGAGAACGCCTATCGGCGGCCGGACGTACGGCCATCGTCGTCGTCTCCGGCGCCATAGTCATCGGCGTAATCGGCATACCGATCCGCCAGCTCGTCATTGCGGTCGTCGGCGTCGTCATCGCTGCTGGAGTCTCCGACCCCGAGTTCGTCGCGAAGACGGTCAAGATCCGTGCCACCGCTGTTGTACTTCAGCTGGCGAGCAACCTTGACCTGCTTGGCCTTTGCTCGGCCGCGCCCCATTGGCTCGACCCCCTCGTGTGGGGTCGTCCCCGACCCCTCGTCGCTAACGCACCACACACTGACGCCGCCTGACTTTGGGCGTCAGCCTATCGTTCGCCTATTACCGTACCTGTTTTGTGCCCAGCTCGGTACGCCGTATGGGCGTGGGGCGTCAGCGCCCTAGCCAAATGGCCCTTATACGCCCGACTTCCGACATTCTGCGCTCGGCTAGCCTATCCGCTGCGACGGCAGGAGGAACGCCCTCATCGGCCGCCATTCCGAAGATCTTCAGAGTCGTTTGGTAGATCTGGGTCGCCTTCGACCTGGCACGCTCCATGTCGAAGCCCTCGATCTCGTCCGCGACCTGGATCACACCGCCGGAATTGACGACATAGTCGGGCGCGTACAGGATGCCGCGCTCGGCGAGTTGCTTCTCCACCCCGGGGTGGGCGAGCTGGTTGTTGGCCGCGCCGCAGACGATCTTCGCCCGGAGCTCGGCCACCGTCGTGTCGTCGAGCGCGCCGCCCAGCGCACACGGGGCGAAGACGTCGATGTCGGACGCCATCAGCGCCCGCGCGTCGGCCACCACGCCGACCTGGGGATGGCGCATGCGCACCCGCTCGACGGCCCTGGGGTCCACGTCACAGATGACGACCTCGGCGCCGTCGTCGTACAGGAGCTCGACCAGGCGGTGGCCCACCTTGCCGACCCCCTCGACGCCGACCCGCCTGCCGTGCAGCGACGGCGTGCCGTACACGACCTCGGCGGAGGCGCGCATGCCCTGGAACACGCCGAACGCCGTGAGGATGGACGAGTCGCCGGCCCCGCCGTGGGCCAGCGTGCGGCCGGTCACGAAGCGTGACTCGCGGGCCACGATGTCCATGTCCTCGCTGTAGGTGCCCACGTCACAGGCGGTGATGTAGCGCCCGCCGAGCGACTGGACGAATCTGCCGTACGCGCGAAGCAGCGCCTCGCTCTTGTCGCGGGCCGGGTCGCCGATGATGACGGCCTTGCCCCCGCCCAGGTCGAGGCCGGCCAGCGCGTTCTTGTAGGCCATGCCCTTGGCCAGGTTGAGCACGTCGGTGAGGGCCGCCTGCTCGCTCTCGTAGGGGTAGAACCTGGTGCCCCCGAGTGCCGGGCCGAGCGCCGTGTTGTGGATGGCGATGATGGCGCGCAGGCCGCTCTGCTCGTCGGCGCAGAACACGACCTGCTCGTGGACGTCCTTGTGGGACGCTCCGAAGACGTCGGTCACGGTAGTGACTCCCTGTCCGGTCCACCGCTCCATTGCGGCGGAGATCACCTCACACAGTAGTAAGCCTCGACGGTGCACGCAGGTGCGCTTCGTGACACGATGCCTCCGTGCTGCCCTATGCCGCCTACCTCCGTGTCTATGAGCCACTGACCGCGTTCGCCGAGTCCGACCGCAAGGTGTGGGCCGACTACGCCGACTCACGTGATCGCCCGCGCCGCGCGAACGCGCTCAATGCGGAGCACGGCGAGTCCGTCATGCGCCTCCTCGGCATGCCCCCTCAACCCGTTCCCGCTCAGGAGAGCCCCAACGCCTATCTCAGGCGTGTTGAAGACCGTCTGTACGTGTGCCCATGGCAGACCCGTTTGCGCTCGTGGCTGGCGTTCTCACGGCTTCGTGGCACCACGCCGGTGAAGTTGATGGATCACCTTGTGCCCAAGGCGGTCGCCGAGCAGACGGCGGACGACTTCGACCGGTACAAGCGGAAGGCCGGTTCCGCCGCCTTGCGCACCCACATTCGCACCACGGCGTGGCATGTGCCGCCATCGTGGTTCGTGCCGTTTGATGGGAACGAGCGCTGGCTGGTGCTCGGGTCGGCCAACCCTGGACAGGATGTGACCACCGCTACAGGGCGTAACTTGATCTACGTGACCTCCATGGCGCAGGCCAGGAGGCGGTCGGCGCGGGCGCTCAACGTGCTGCGCAAGCACCTGGGCGACGTGGCCGCCAATTTCGACGTCGAGGACATCGCCAGGTGGCTTGAGGAGTTCCACCCGCATTCCCTGGTCGAGCTCGACTACGGCGGCCTCGTGCACCTCATGGACGACGACGCGCTGCAGGCCGACCAGTCCGTGGCGGAGCTTTCCGCGGCTCTGACGGGCCTGGACACGGGTCAAGAAGAACTTGCCTACGCCATGTACCAGAGGGTCATCCTCCGGTGGAAGTCAATGCAACAGCTGGAATCTGCCAACTGAGCCCCAATACGGCCGTCTGACCTGCATGAGTAGGTCACGTCTCGCGGCTGCTCTCTTCTGCGAACTGAGTAGTTTGCCGTTTTCACTGCGATACCACGAACCGTGTCGCTAGAATCACCGAGCGTGACATCGCCACGGGGGCGGGCAGTTGGGTCAAAGAAGGGCTCGCCAATCGCTCTGCGTGGCGGTATGGTCACATCGGGTGATGCCGCATATGGCTCAGAAAAGCCGCACGCTCTGCGCCATAGGGGGACATCCGTGACACGCGCAAAGGCAGTCACAGGATCGCTAAGCCGGTCCACACGGAGGAGAGGCCGCACAAATGTCAGCTCGTACACCCGAGGCCGAGCCGCTGCTCACGCCCGCTGAGGTCGCGACCATGTTCAGGGTCGACCCCAAGACCGTTACGCGGTGGGCCAAGGCGGGCAAGTTGACGTCGATTCGTACCCTCGGCGGTCATCGGCGTTACCGGGAGACCGAGGTCCGCGCGCTGCTTGCGGGGATTCCGCAGCAGCGCTCCGAGTAGCGAAAAAGGGTCGTCAGGGGGGTTTGATGGGTGGACCAGGTCACCGGGCCCGGTCCACCAACGTGACGACATGACGTCGCATGGGAAGCTGGCGCCGCCCGCCCGGCGCCATCCTTCCCATCGTCATCGAGTCACCTCAACCGCTCCAGCAACCCCGCCACGTCACCGTCATGGGCGGCGGCGACGCCCAGCAGCGCGACCATGTGATCGACCAGCAGTTTCTCCAGCTTCGGTCGCTCGATGTCGCGATGCTCCAGCCAGTCGAGACCGGCCGTCTCGACCAGGGCGATCCACGACCGCAGGGTCGTGCGCAGCACCGGGCTCGGCTCTTCGACGCCCATTTGCCGCTGGATCAGGCGGAAAAGGCGCCGGCGCACGCCGTCGACGATCTCGCCCACCTCGCCGGTCCTGTTGGCCGGGCCACCGCGCAGGAGCGCGGCGAAGCCCGCCGCGTGCTCCTCGACGAAGTCGAAGTAGCGCCGCAGCCCGGAGGCCAGCTCGTCGAGCGGGCTCCCGCCCCCGTGCGGGCGCAGCCGGGACTCCAGTTGCTCCGCCGCGCTTGTCAGCGCGGCCACGTAGAGCTCCTGCTTGCCGCCGAAATAGTGGTAGACCAGGGCCCGCGAAGCCCCCGCGGCCGAGGCCACGTCATCGATCGAGACGTCTTCCGCGTCGCGCGTGCTGAACAACTCCAGCGCGGCCGCCATGAGCTCTTCCCGACGCCGGTTCACGCTGAGCCTGCGCCGCGCCGGCCGTGCCGTCTCGGCTGACTTCCCGGGTGTCACACCTGCACAGTATCCGACGTCGTGCCAATAGCTGACGTGTGGGTTTGTAGTCAACATCCCCCTCGCCGTAACGGATGTTGAGCCAATCCGTAACGGAGGCCGTACCCTGCGGCTAACTCGATCGTTTGGTCAGACAGGTGCCCATATCCGCATCGCGGGGGAGACACATGTCAGGACCGCCCGTCAACACTTCAACCATCACTGAGCTAAGAGAGGTAGATACGCTGCCTCGGCCCAGACCGACCATCCGCAACGTCGCCGAACGAGCCGGCGTGTCCAAATCGCTGGTCTCACTCGTGCTGCGCGGTTCCCCGCACGTGAGCGAGCACCGGCGTCAGGCCGTGCTGCAGGCCGCTCGCGAGCTCGGCTACCGGCCGAACGCGGTGGCGAGGAGCCTCGTCGAAGGTCGTACACATCTGGTGGGCGCGCTCGTCGCCGACCTGCACAACCCGTTCTACGCGGAGTTCCTCGACGGACTGCAGGAGAGCCTGCACGGCGACGGACTGCGCATGCTGATCGGGAACAGCCAATGGGATCCGGCGTTCGAGGACGAGGCCGTGGAGGCCTTCCTCGAACTCAGGGTCGACGGGCTGGTCCTGCTCGGCATCGCCCCGACCAGCGAGACGCTGATCGAGGCCACCGCCTACACCCCGACGGTCGTCGTAGGGGAACGTGACATCGAGCTCGACGGCGTCGACATCGTCTGTGACGACGACCAGCTCGGTGCCCGCCTGGCCATCGACCACCTGGTCGAACACGGTCACAAGCGGATCGCGCACATCGAGGGCCGGCGATCGTCTCGGTGCGAGGGTTACCTCGTGGCGATGCGCAGGCATTCGCTGGCGCCGTACATCATGGTCGAGGCGGCGGACTCGACGGAAGAGGGCGGCAGGGAGGCGGCGATCGCGCTGCTGACCCGCGACCCCAGGCCCACGGCGATCTTCGCCGCCAATGACGTGGTGGCGCTCGGCGTGCTCTCAGCCGCGAGCGAACTGGGCCTGCGTGTGCCTGAAGACCTTTCGGTGGTCGGCTACGACAACACCCATCTGTCAGCCTCCCACCACATTTCGCTCACCTCGGTCGACCAGCCTCGCCGTGCCATGGGGAGGTCGGCGGCCGCGCTGCTGAGCGATCGGATCGGAGATCCCGGCAAGCTTGCGCGCCTGCGGGAGGTCCGCCCAGAACTGATCGTGCGACGGAGCACGGGTCCCGCCTAAGAACACACCAAAGCTGGGTCAAGCCGTGTGGAGGCGCGGCCGCACGGCGGTTTACTCGGCAGGGTCATGCTAATTGTGGCCGGAATCTCCGGCCACGGTCTGATCCGGGGGAACAGTCATGCGTGATCCGGAACTGGTGTCCTGTGCCCAGCGCGCGGCGGCCGAGCTCGAACGCGCCTGGGGTCACTGGCGGGCGGGCAGGGGACGGGGCACCGATGGCGGCGCGGAATCGGTCGCCAGCTACGTCGCCCACTCGCTCGACCATCCGTGGGGCCGCCCCCGCGTCGTCCTCGGGCTTGACGCCGAGGACGCGCGGGAGCTGGCCGCCCTGCTCGAACGGCAGGAGGTCGGCGAGCGCGTGTGGTGAGTCGCGGGTACGCGCCGCGCTCGGCATAAAACGGGCTTGTGCTCCCGCCGTGTCGTAAGTTGGACGGCATGCGTGCTCTACCGGTCACCGTCCTCGCCGTCTGCGGCCTGATCGCCACCGCGTGCGGCGGCACCGACCCTGGTGGCGCCGCAGCAGGCCAAGCAGCCCCTGCGACCACGGCGGAGCAGCCCTCCACCGCTGGGCAGGCCAAGCAGTCGCCGCCGGACGCCAAGCCGCTCGACGGCAAGGTCATCGTCATCGACCCCGGCCACAACGGCGCGAACTACCGCAATCCCAAGGCCATCAACCGCAAGGTCAACATCATGACCCAGTGGAAGGAATGCGACACCACCGGCACCGCGACCAACAGTGGTTACAGCGAAGCCGCCTACACGTGGGACGTCTCCAAACGGATGGTCAAGATCCTCGAAGCCCGCGGTGCCACCGTGAAGCTGACCAGGACCAGCAACAACGGCGTCGGGCCCTGCATCGACGAGCGTGCCGCCATCGGCAACAGGGCCAAGGCCGACGCCGCGATCTCGGTGCACGCCGACGGCTCCGGCGCGGCCAACCACGGCTTCCACATCATCCTGCCCAAGAAGATCAAGGGGCCGGTGGCCAAGGTCGTGGGCGACTCCAGCAAGCTGGGGATCGCCATCCGCGACGCCTACCGGAAGGGCACCGGGCTGCCCTACTCCAACTACGTCGGCAAGGACGCGCTCAACTACCGCAGCGACATCGGCGGGCTCAACCTGTCCACGGTGCCGAAGGTCCTGTTCGAGAGCGGCAACATGCGTAACGCCGCGGAGGCGGCCAAGTTCCAGGATCCGAAGTTCCGGCAGAGGATCGCTCTGGCGCTGTCGAACGGATTGCAGCACTATCTCGAATCATGATTCCTCGTCCGGCGCTGCTGAATGATCTTTCCGGTTCCTGTGTGCTGACCTCGGGTGCGACGGTGTCCGGCGACCTCGTCGATGCCGTGCGTACGGCGCTGCCCGGCCTGGACCTGCGTCCCGGCGACTCAGGCGAGATCGACGTCCGGCGGGATCCCGCGCTGGGCGAGGAGGCGTACCGGCTGACGACCGGCTCGCGGGGCGTGGAGATCGCTGCCGGTGGGCCCGCGGGGGCGTTCTACGCGGCGCAGTCGCTGCACCAGTTGCTGCCCGCCGCCTCCTACCGGTTCTCCCCCGGCGCGTCGTGGCCCGTGCCAGGGGCGCGGGTGGAGGACGCGCCGCGGTTCGGGTGGCGGGGGCTGCATCTGGACGTGGCCCGGCATTTCTCCCCCAAGCGGGAGATTCTCCGCCTGATCGACCTGATGGCGGCGCACAAGCTCAACCGGCTGCACCTGCACCTGGTGGACGACCAGGGGTGGCGGGTGGAGAGCCGGGCCTATCCGCTGCTGCACGAGGTGTCCTCGCACCGGCCGCGTACGGCGACCAACTACTACCGCGAGCCCGACACCTACGACGAGGTGCCGCACGGCGGTTACTACACGCTCGACGACCTGGCCGAGATCGGGGTCTACGCGCGGTCCCGCCACGTCACGGTCGTGCCCGAGATCGACGTGCCGGGGCACGCGTCGGCGATCCTGGCGGCCTATCCGGCGTTCGGGGCCACGGGGGAGCCGCACGACGTACTCGACCGGTGGGGCATCTCCCCCGCGATCCTGTCGCCGCTGCCGCCGACCGTGGAGTTCCTGACCACGATCTTCGACGAGCTGATCGGCGCGCTGGGCGAGACGCCCTACGTGCACATCGGCGGTGACGAGGTCGTGCTCGACCACTGGGCCGAATCAGCGCAGATCACCGCGTACCGGGAGTCGCTCGGGCTGGCCACCATCAACGACCTGCAGGCGTGGTTCCTGCGGCGACTGGCCGACGCGCTCGCCGAGCGGGGCGCGCGGGCCGTGGTGTGGGACGAGGCGTTCGTCAGCGGCGGGCTGCGGCAGGACACGATCGTGATGCCGTGGCGCGGCATGGGCGTGGGGCGGCGGGCGGCCGCGGCGGGGCACGACGTGGTGGCGACGCCGGTCTTCCCGCTGTACTTCGACTACGCCGAGGCCGCCTCGCCGGACGAGCCGATGGCCATCGGCGACGCGATCACGGTCGAGGACGTGGCCGCGTTCCGTCCGGCGCCCGAAGACTGGACGGACGAGGAACGCGCCCGCGTCATCGGGGTGCAGGCGCAGTTGTGGACGGAACGCGTGCCGGACCCCCGTACGGTCGACTACCGCCTGTGGCCGCGGGCCTGCGCGCTCGCGGAGGTGGCCTGGTCGGGCACCACCGCGGCCGGCTTCGGCGAGCGGCTGACGGAGCACTACGGGCGGCTGGACGCCCTCGGCGTGGAGTATCGCCCGCCGGCGGGGCCGCACCCGTGGCAGCGGCGGCGCCCGCACCGGCCGAGCGGGGTGCGGGTCGCCGACGTGATGGCCCGCATCGACTCGATGACGCACGACGCGGAGTCGACCCGGCCCAGCGTGTGACTCAGGCGGGGCGTTCGTTGAGGATGCGCTGGAACATCCGGTGGTCCTGCCAGCGGCCGTCGATCTCCAGGTAGCGGGGGGCGACGCCGTACGACTCGAAGCCGGTCTTGAGCAGGACGCTCTGGGAGGCCACGTTGTCGAGCAGGGTGCCGGCCGCGACCCGGTGCAGGCCCAGGTCCTGGTCGGCCATCCGGCACACCTCGACCACGCCCCGGGTGGCCAGGCCGCGGCCGAGATATCCGGCGTCTATCCAGTAGCCCAGGTTGGCGTTGAGGAAGGGGCCGCGGACGATGCCGTTGAGCGTCATGCGGCCCACCACCTGGTCGCCGTCGGCCAGCACCCACGCCATCGCCCCGCCCCTGGCCTGCTCGTCGAGCAGGCCCTTGAGGCGCCGGGCCTGACCGTCCGGCGTGAAGAACTCGGCCGGCCGGCGCGGCTCCCAGGGACGCAGATGATCGCGGTTGCGGATGTAGGCGGCCGCCAGGGCCTCGGCGTCGTGCTCGGTCACCGGGCGCAAGGTGACATTCCCGGCGAGCGTTACTTCTTCGATCACCGTCCCACCCTAGGGTCAGGCGGTGCGGCCGATGGCCTCGGTGATGGATTTCATGCCGTGACGGCGGACACGGCGGGCGAGTTGCCGGTGGATGCGGGAGGCCCACAGGGGGCCGCCGTAGATCCAGCCCGTGTAGCCCTGGACCAGGGTGGCGCCGGCCAGGAGGCGTTCCCAGACGTCGTCCACGTCTTCGACCCCGCCGGCCGACACCAGGGTGAGGCGGTCGCCGACCTTGGCGCGCAGGCGCCGCAGGACCTCCAGGGAGCGGGCCTTCAGCGGGCGGCCCGACAGGCCGCCGGTCTCGCCCCCGTGCCTGATCGTGGTGTTGGTCGCGATGATCCCGTCGAGGCCCAGCTCCACGGCCAGCTCGGCGACCGCGTCGACGTCCTCGTCGGCCAGGTCGGGAGCGATCTTGACCAGCAGCGGGGTGCGGCGCGGCGTGGCGTCGGCGACCTCCTTGACGGCGGTCAGGAGCGGGCGCAGCAGGGAGACCGCCTGCAGGTTGCGCAGGCCCGGCGTGTTGGGCGAGCTGACGTTGACCACCAGGTAGTCGGCCAGCCGGGCGAGCCGTCTGGCGCCGGCCACGTAGTCGGCGGTGGCCTCGGACTCGGGCACCACCTTGGTCTTGCCGATGTTCACCCCGACCACGACCGGGACGCCGCGGGTGCGGCGCAGCCGGCGGGCCGCGGCGGCGGCACCGGCGTTGTTGAAGCCCATCCGGTTGATCACCGCCCGCTCCCCCACCAGCCGGAACAGGCGCGGGCGCGGGTTGCCGGGCTGGGCGTGCGCGGTGATGGTGCCGACCTCGACGTGGGAGAAGCCGAGCGCGGCGATGCCCTCGGCGCACGCGGCGTCCTTGTCGAACCCGGCGGCCAGCCCGAGCGGCCCGGGAAAGTGCACGCCGAACGCGCTCACGCGCAGGGCCGGGTCGTGCGGCGCGAACGCCCGGTGCAGCAGCCGCTTGAGCAGCGGCAGCCGCGCGAGGAGCGCGAGGGCGCTCACGGTGAAATGGTGCACGGCCTCGGCGTCGAAACGCCGCAAGACCTGCGAGAACACGAGGCGATACATCACGGGTCAGGCTACCAAGCCGGCCTCGTGGGCGATGATCGCGGCCTGTACGCGGTTGCGTACGTCGAGGCGGGTGAGGATCGCGCTCACGTACGCCTTCACCGTGCCCTCCACGATCAGCAGCTCACGGGCGATCTCGGCGTTGGACATGCCCGCCCCCACCAGGGCGAGGACCTCGCGCTCGCGCTCGGTGAGCACCTCGATGCGGTCGCGGGCCAGCGCCCCTCTGGCCATCCGGCCGCCCGCGAGCTGGGTGATGACCCGCTGGGCCACCTTGGGCGACAGGTAGGCCGCCCCGTCGGCCACCGCGTGGATCCCGGCGATGAGCTCGCGCGGGTCGCCCGACTTGAGCAGGAACCCGCTGGCCCCGATGTCGAGCGCCTTGGCGATGTAGTCGTCCTCGCCGAACGTCGTCAGCATCACCACGGCCGTGCCCGGCGCGGCCCTGCGCATCTCGGCCGCGGCGGCCAGGCCGTCGAGCCTGGGCATGCGGATGTCGAGGAGCGCGACGTCCGGGTGGTGGCTGATGGCCAGGTCCACGGCCTGTCTGCCGTCGCCGGCCTCGGCCACGACGTCCAGCTCGGGGTCGGAGGCGAGGATCGCGCGGACCCCGGCCCTGATCATGGCCTCGTCGTCGGCCAGGAGGATGCGGATCACACCTTCTATAGTGACGGCATGGCGCAGGTGAAGGTGTACGGCAGGAGAGACGTGTGGGCCGGCCGGCGGCGGGAGGTCTCCGATCTGATCCAGTCGTGTCTGGTGAGCGCGTGGGGTGTGCCGGAGGCCAAGCGGTTCCACCGATTCCTGCTGCTCGACGCCGACGACTTCGTGTGCCCGGGGCGGAGCGAGCGCTATCTGATCATCGAGGTGGTCTGCTTCACGGGCCGCAGCGACGACGCCAAGCGAGCGCTGATCCGGGAGATCTACCAAAAATCGGGCTATGACCCCGAGGACGTGGAGATCACGATCATCGAGATGCCCAAGGTCAACTGGGGAATTCGCGGGGTTCCCGCAGATGAGCTCACTCTGCCGTACAAGGTGGAGGTCTGACGTCGGGGGTCAGGACTGCCGGACGGTATGGTCCGACTCATGAGCACTCACTATGACGTCGTCGTTCTCGGCGCGGGTCCAGGAGGATATACGGCCGCGGTCCGCGCCGCCCAGCTCGGGCTCCGCGCCGCGGTCGTCGAGGAGAAGTACTGGGGTGGCGTCTGCCTGAACGTGGGCTGTATCCCGTCCAAGGCGCTACTGCGCAACGCCGAGCTGGCCCACATCTTCCACAACGAGGCCAAGACCTTCGGCATCAGCGGCGAGGTCACCTTCGACTACGGCGCGGCCTTCCAGCGCAGCCGCAAGGTGGCCGACGGGCGGGTCAAGGGCGTTCACTACCTGATGAAGAAGAACGCCATCACCGAGTACGACGGCCGCGGCACGTTCCTCGACGCGAACACGATCCAGGTGAACGGCGAGACGATCACGTTCGCCAACTGCATCATCGCCGCCGGGGCCACCACCAGGCTGATCCCGAACACGCGGTTGTCGGAGCGGGTGGTGACGTACGAGGAGCAGATTCTCACCGAGGAGTTGCCGCGCAGCATCATCATCGCGGGCGCGGGCGCGATCGGCGTGGAGTTCGCGTACGTGCTGCACAACTACGGCGTCAAGGTCACCATCGTGGAGTTCCTCGACCGCGTCGTGCCGCTGGAGGACGAGGAGGTGTCGGCCGAGCTGGCCAAGCGCTACAAGCGGCTCGGCATCGAGGTGCTGACCTCGACCCGCGTCGACGGCATCGAGGACACCGGCTCCTCCGTCAAGGTCACCGTCACGCGCGACGGCCAGACGAAGACGCTGGAAGCCGACAAGGTCATGCAGGCCATCGGGTTCCAGCCGCGCGTCGAGGGCTACGGGCTGGAGAAGACCGGCGTGGCGCTGACCGACCGGGGCGCGATCGCGGTCGACGGGCGGTGCCGGACGAACGTGCCGCACATCTACGCCATCGGCGACGTCACCGCCAAGCTGATGCTGGCCCACGCCGCCGAGTCCATGGGTGTCATCGCCGCCGAGACGATCGCCGACGCGGAGACCATGGAGCTCGACTACGTGATGATCCCGCGGGCGACATACTGCCAGCCGCAGGTGGCGAGCTTCGGCTACACCGAGGCGCAGGCCCGTGACCTGGGCTATGACGTGAAGGTGGCCAAGTTCCCGTTCACGGCGAACGGCAAGGCGCACGGCCTGGGCGACACGGCCGGCTTCGTGAAGATCGTGAGCGACAACACGCACGGTGAGCTGCTCGGCGCGCACCTGATCGGTCCCGAGGTGACCGAGCTGCTGCCGGAGCTGACCCTGGCGCAGCAGTGGGACCTGACCGTGCACGAGGTCGCGCGCAACGTGCACGCGCACCCGACGCTCGGGGAGGCGGTCAAGGAGGCGATCCACGGCCTCGCCGGACACATGATCAACATGTAGTTTGCGGATTCTTATCCCTTTGAGTAAGTCCGGGTGGAGGTGCTTTGTCGCCAGACGTGGCAGTCTGGTGTGAATGGAGATCCCCGCGAGGCGTCTCTCGTCCTCCGAGGCGCGCAGAACCCAGATCGCGGCGGCCACGATCGCCGTGCTGGCGCGGCGCGGTTACGCGGGGACCACATTTGAGGCGATCTGCGAGCATGCCGGGCTGAGCAGCAAGCGGCTGATCTCCTACCACTTCGCGGGCAAGGCGGATCTGCTCGCGACCGTGACGCGGGTGGTGGCCGAGGAGGTGGCGGCGTTCGTACGGCCTGCCGTGGCGGCGGCTCGGGGGGATCGGGGGCGGCTGGAGGCGTACATCAGGGCGAGCCTGGACTTCGCCGCCGCCCGGCCCGAGTACGCGCGGGCGCGGCGGCAGATCGACTGCAACGCCCGTGAGCAGGTGGTGGACGGGTGGCTGGCGGGGCTGTTCGAGGGCGGGCAGCGGGCCGGGGCTTTCCGGGCGTTCGATCCTGAGCTGATGAGCGCGGTGTTGCGGGCCTCCATCGATGGTGTGGCGGGGCGGGAGGATCCGGGGGCGGGGGCGGACGAGCTCGTCGAGATCTTCGACCGGGCGACGCGCCCCGGCTGCCCATAGCCGGTCGCCCTGCCTGCCTCCGGCCCTGTCACAGGCCCTGTCACAGGCGGTCGCTCTGAGTTGTCGGAGGCGGTTGCTAGCCTCCCGGACATGCTCGAGTTGGGTGACGTCCTGGCCATGCCGCTGCCGCTGGGCGGTTTCGGCGCGTGCCAGGTGACCGGGACGCGTGACGGTCTGCTGCTGGTGTGCGCGCTCGACTGGCACTCCGAGACGCTGCCCGCGCTCGGCGACCTGCGCGGCGCCGGGCCGCTGCTCGTCGATCACCACAGCTGGACGGGCGGGCCGCAGCCCACTCTGGTGGACGATCCTCCTCCCGCCGACTTCGTGCCCCTGGGCGCGTTGCCGCTGCATCCGGACCTGCCGCGCGAGGGCGACTCCTACGCGGCCTGGGCCAACCTGGTCTTCCAGGTCGTCCTGCAGCGGCACTGGGACCTGCGGGTGGGCGCCGCGGCCAAGGCGGCGTACAAGGGCGCGTCCGCCCGGCAGGTCGAGGTCGATCTCGGGGGAGACCTCGGCGGTCCGCCCACGCGCCGGCCCGGGCGTCTGGCCCGGCTTGACCTGCGGGAGCATCGGGGCGAGGTGCGCTGGGCCGGGCTGGACGCGTTGCCGCAGGTCACGGCGTTGGGCTGGGCGGGCTCCGAGCGGGGGCTCGTGCGGGCGCTGGCGAGCCGGCCCATCATCACGGCGCTGACCTGGGATGACCCGCCAGACGAGGTCGATGTGAGCGAGACCGGGCTGACCGGGCTGGTCTTCCCCGGCCGGGCGCCGCGCCGCCTCGTGCTGCCGCCGGAGCTGACGTTGCTGCGGTTCGGCGCCGGGTTGCCGGAGTCCGTGACGGCGAACGCGGACGGCCGGTGGGTGGCCCTGGCCGTCACCGGGAGCGGGATGTCCGACGGGCGGTGGACCGACGCTCAAGGCACGGTGCCCGATGGGTTGCGCGGGGTGCGTGAGCTGGAGTTGGCAGGGGCGGGTGACTTGGTGGTGCCGGCCCTTGGGGAGTTGGAGCGGTTGCGGGTGCGGTGGACCGGGGCATATGGAGCCCTCGGCGGGCTCGGGGCGTTCTCGCGGCTGCACACGGTGGAGCTGACCGACGCCTACGGGGTCGAGGCCGGGATGTTGCCCTCGCCCGAGGGGCCGCTGCGGCGGCTCGACGTCGACTGCCTGAGGAGCAGCCAGGTCCGGCCGATCCGGCGGCGTTACAAGGGCAGCGGGGTGGTGGTGCGGCTCAGCGGGGCGAAGTCGGACAAGTGGCTGGTGGTCAACATCGACAATCCACTGCGTAACTGGGTGGACGAGCACAAGCGGGGCGGTGCGGCGGCTTGCCGGGCCTATGCGACGGCGGATCAGACCATCGCAGGGCTGGACGCCGACGATCCGGCCGCCGTGGCCGATGCACGGGGGATTTTGCGGGAGTTCGTCCAGGGGCTCAACGCGATCGAGTTACGGCACGGGATGATCGACACCACGCTGCGGGAGGAGGCTTACGAGGCCTTCATGGGGCTGGCGGAGCGGGCCGGGGTGCCGGACGCGGAGGCGGGCTCGTGGTTCGACGAGTGGCGGGACTTCTGAGGTCTCTGTAGAAAGAGGCTCTCTGGAAGGCCGCGGATATTCACAAGGCTAGAGGCTGAGGGTCTGGCCGGCGGCTATCGCCTCGCGCAGGGTCGTGGTGAGGGCGTCGGCCTGGTCGGTCAGGGCGCGCAGGCCCTCGGTGTCGCCCGTCTGGGCCAACAGGTCGCGATACTTGTCGTTGCTCTTCTGCAGTTCGCTCGCCCGCAGCGCCGAATCGGCCGCGCGCACCCGGGAGGCGTACACCTCCAGCTCCCACACCCGTTCGGTGACCGCCGCCACCGAGCGGCGCAGGGCCTCCTGCTGGGGTTCGAGGACGGCGGCCAACTCGGGGGTCATGAGCTCGGCCAGCGCCTCGGCCTGCTCCACGCGCAGGTCGGCATGGGTGCGTACGAGGCGGGCGACGTCCCAGAGGCGCTCGGGCAGCACGACGTCGTTGGCGATGCCGTCCAGGAGGCCCAGGCGGTGCACGCGGGACGCGGTGACGTCCTGGATCGCCTTTCTGGCCCTGGTCAGCAGGTCGAGGGCGGGGTCGTCGAGCTGGGCGGGGATGACGTAGTGACCGGCGTACCGGGTGGCCAGGCGCTGGCCCGTGCTGGGCCGGGCGACGCCGATGAACAGCACGGCGGTCAGGAAGACCATCAGGGCGGCGAGCCCGGCGGACTCGTGGCCGGTGCCGATCGCCGCGACGCTCAGCACCCCTCCGATCGCGGCCGCCCCGGCCGCGCCCACGGCGAACAGGTGGCGGACCCAGGGGGGCGGTTCGGGGTCCGGGCGGCCGAGCAGGAGCCCGGACGCGCCGATGATGCGCCATCTGTCCCGCTCCGGCACGCCGGGATCCACGATGGGCTCGTCAATCCAGTTCGTCACCACGCACACCCACCTTCTTATGGCACCACTCTCAACGCGCCGCCGGTGGAACGCCAGGGCCTTTCGAGCACACCCTGTGGACTCGTACCGTTCCACCAGGTTGGTGTGCGAATGTCGTGAAGATGTCGTGCAGCGCCAGTTCTCACGAGATCTTCAGACTTCGCTGAGGTTTCTCCAAGGATGTCCGGAGAACTTGGAGGCGACTAAGAGACCTCGCATCCGGACGGTGGTCCCGCATGACCTCAACTCCCCCTCGCACCGCTGCTCGCCCGAACCATCGCCGGCTCGCCCCGGCCGGCCCCGGCGTGCTGCGCCTCGGGCTCCTGGCGCTGGTCGCGATCGGCATCGGCGGCGCCGCACTCGAGCTCGCCTTCGAACGTCACTGGCAGAGCTTCACGCAGCTCATCCCCTGGTTCGCCGTGGCGCTGCTGGTGGCCGCGCTCGCCCTGCTCGCCCTGCGCGACTCCGGTCGGGTGGTGACGGTGGTCCGGGCACTGGCCGGCGTCGTGCTGCTCGCCTCGGCGTACGGCGTCTTCATGCACGTGTCCGTCAACCACGGCATGGGCGCCATGGACCCGGCCTGGGACACGCTCTCGCCCCTGTCGCAGTGGTGGCAGGCGCTCACGAAGTCGGTCGGAAACGCGCCGCCGCTGGCGCCCGGCATGCTGGCCCAGAGTTCGCTGCTCCTGCTGCTGGCCAGCTTGATATCGAAGGCGAAACCGGCTTCTTGATGAACGGGCGCTGAACCGATCGGAACCTTTCTCCCATTTTCCGCGTCACACCCAGGCAAAGCAGTGTGACAAACGAGGCTGGTGAGGTCCGAGTGGCGTTAAAGCGCACATTCATCGCGACGGCCATGTTGGTGGCCACCGCGCTCAGCATCGACGGGGCGGCGGCCGAGGTCGGGCCTCGCCCGGCGTCCGTGGCCGCCGTTCCGACGGCGGTCCCCGTCTCGGCTCCGACGACCGCCACGGAGGAGGCCGCCGCCGATCCCACGTGCGCCCGGCTCAAGGGCGCCGAGGTGTGCGTGGGCCCCGACGGGAGCGACCGGCCGGGCATCACGGTCGAGGACACCGCCGACGACAAGCTCCACCCGGCGGTCGAGTACTACCTGAACGGCTACCTGGGCACCAAGTACGTCATCCACAACCTCGCCCGCAACGGCGAGGTACGCGGCAACCGCGAGATCGGCAAGACCGTGACCTTCCGCGCCTCCCTCTACCGGGGCGGCCACCGCGTGAAGTACGGCCGCTGGAAGACGGTCCAGAACGTCGCCAAGTACCCGGTCAAGCGCGACACCCGCACCACCCCGGCCACGGCCCAGGCCAAATCGAAGGTGTGCACCTCGACGAAGGCCGCCGCCAGCACCTGCTTCTCCGAGCGCAAGACGGTCGTGTACGCCTGCGACACCAAGGCCGACGAGTACCAGGCCCGCGCCGAGTACTTCGTGGGCGGCGACCCGACGGCCCGCTTCGAGATCCACCAGCTCGCCGGGCTGAACACGTGCGGCAAGGCCGAGCACGGCGAGCTGTCGATCAGCATGTACCGGGCCTCGGTGTTCGACCACGGCCGGCGCAAGGCCACCAGGCTGTACCGCTACAACTAGCGGCGATAGACGAGCAGGTACCGCCAGAAGAGCAGGCGGCGGAGAGTTGATCCAGGCAGGAGCACGCCGGCCTCCTGCCTGATCTCCTCCAGGGACATCTCGGGCTGCCGCACCGGGGCGGGGCTCGCGGTGCCACGGCCGGAGTTCGCGAGCCGGGCGGCCGCGTTCACCGGGATGGCGACGGCGCTCCAGGCGTAGTCCGTGACCGTCCGCTCGGGGTAGCAGCCGAGGATGGCCAGCACGCCGCCGGGCGCCAGCGCGTCCCGCAGCGCGGCGACGGTGCCGAACGGCACGTGGTGGATGCTCGCCAGGCACGAGATGTAGGCGTAATGGCCCTGGGGCAGCTCCATGTCCGTGATGTCGGCATGGAGGTAGCGGACGCCGGGTGCGGGGGCGGCGGCCTCGATCACCTCCGGGGCCGGGTCCACCGCGTCGACCTCCAGCCCGCGCGCCGCGAGCCGCCGCGCGAACCGCCCGGTCCCGCACCCGACGTCCAGCGCCTTCCCGTCGCGGGGGGCGAGGCGCAGCAGTGCCCGGTGGTAGTGGTCGTTGTGATCGAAAGCCATGTTCCACCTTCCCGTTACCCGATATAATGATCACAGCTCGGCCGTACACGGCCGGGCATTTCTGCTTTTCATGCTCTTATCCACGATCAGAGACCGGCGCGCGGCCATCGGGCTGGCGCTCTCCGCCGTCACCGGCGCGCTCAACGTCCTGTCTCCCCTGGTGCTCCGCCAGATCGTCGACCACGTCCTGATGACCGGGCGGCAGGCGCTGCCGCCCTGGCTGACCCTGCTGCTCGTCCTCGCACTCGCCCGCTTCTCCATGGCCGTGGTACGCCGCTTCTTCGCGGCTCGGCTGGCCGCGAGCCTCGAACGGGACCTGCGGGTGGACGCGTTCGCGGCGGTCATGGTCGTGGCGATGAGCTGTGGTGGGCGTACACGGTCAGTCCTGGGCGGCGTCTCTGAGCAGGAGTGCGGCCTGTACGCGGTTCGCGCAGCCGAGCTTGGCCAGGACGCGGCTCACGTACGTCTTGACCGTGGCCTCGCTCATGTGGACCCGCCTGCCCACCTCCGCGTTGGACAACCCCTCGGCCACGTGGGTGAGCACCTCGCGCTCCCGGGGCGTCAGGACGGACAGCCGCCGGTCCGCCTCCCGGGCGCGGTCGCCGCCGCCGAAGGAGACCATGCCGAGGACGTGCCGCGTCACGGCCGGGGAGAGGTACGCCTGCCCGGCGTGGGCGGCCCGGACGGCGCGAATGAGCTCGTCGGGGTCGCAACTTTTCAGGACAAATCCGGAAACGCCTTGTTGGAGGGCTCGCCGTACGTTCTCCTCGTCCCCGAACGCCGTGAGCATCACCACCCGCGGCCCGCCCAACTGAGCCGCCGCGGCCAGCCCGTCCAGCACCGGCATCGAGATGTCGAGCAGCGCCACGTCCACGCGGTGCCGGCGGGCGGCCGCCACGGCCTCGCGCCCGTTCGCCGCGCCCGCCACCACCTCGATGTCCCCGGCCGACTCCAGCACGGTCCTGATGCCCGCCGTGATGAGCGGCTCGTCGTCCGCGATCAGCACCCTGATCAAGCGGCCGCCCCCACCTGGACCGGCAGCATCGCGACCAGCCGGAACTCGTGCGGCTCGTCGTGCACCCGCAGCAACCCGCCCTCCTCGCGCACCCGCTCGGCCAGCCCGGCAAGGCCGTGCCCGCCCGCGCTCCCCGAGCGCGCGCCCGGCGTCACCACGGTGACGAGGAGGGCGTCGGGCTGCCAGTCGAGCGACACGCGGACCGGCGCGCCGGGAGCGTGCTTGGCCGCGTTCGTCAGCCCTTCCTGGACGACCCGGTAGGCGGACTCGCCGGTCAGCGGCGCGGCCGGCCCGATCCGTTCGAACGTGACCTCGCCGCCCGCCGCCCGGAACCGTTCGACCAGCTCATCGACGTCCGCCAGGCCGGGCCCGCCGGTGTGCCGCAGGGCGCCCACCACCTGGTGCAGCTCGGCGACGGCGGCCCGCGCCGCGCCCGCCAGGCCGCGTACGGCCCGCCGCTGCTCGGGCGGCAACGGCCCGACCTCCAGCTCCGCCGCCCGCACCGACACCAGGCTGAGCAGGTGGCCGAGCGAGTCGTGCATGTCGCGTGCGATGCGCAGCCGCTCCCTGGCGGCGGTCAGCTCGCGCTGCTGGGCGAGGTAGCGCCCGGCCATCACCGGCAGCACCGTGAGAACCCCGACCCGGGCCAGCACGCCGACCGGCTCGTCCGCGATCAGCGATCGCTCCGCCGCCATCAGCAGCACGCCCAGGTGCGCCACCACCGCGCCGGCGATCACCACCACGTCCCTGCGCGTGGAGATGCGCTGCCCGGCCTCGTACGCGGTGCAGACCAGCAGCGCGTACGACCCGCCGGTGAACAACGCCATGGTCACGGCGGCCAAGAACGCGGCGAGGGGCAGCCGGCGGGCGGCCGTCATGGCGAGCGCCGTCAGCACGGCGTATCCGGCGAAAGCCATCCCGTCCAGCCACAACAGCGTCGCATCGGCGATCACGACCGCCACAACCCGCGCGAACCACGCCATGCGCCACACCCTACTCATCAACTTTCGTGGACAAAGACGGCTACTTCCGGAGGCAGAGCGGACCGGCCCGCCGTTCGTAGCGTTCTCCGGGTGATCAGAACTCTGCTGGCACTGACCGTGCTGACCACCCCCGCCCCGGCCGCCGCCGAAGAGCTCCAGTGGACCGCCTGCCCCGGGCAGTCCGCGCTGCGGTGCGCGGACCTGCCCGTGGCCCTGGCGCCGGGCAGCACCCGGAAGCTCAATCTCAAGATGGCCCGCCTGCCCGCCACCGGAACCAGGAAGGGCTCCGTGCTGATCAACTTCGGCGGCCCCCAGGGCGGCCAGATCGCCGCCCTGGGGGCGCGGCCGCAGATCTTCGCCAAGATCCGGGAGTCGATGGACGTCATCACCTGGGACCCGCGCGGCTATCCCGGCCTCAGCACCCCGGTGCTGAACTGCGACTGGGGCCTCGTCCGCACGCCGGACCGCGTGCCCGCGGACCAGGCCGCCTTCGACCGCCTCGCGGCCGAGAACCGGGCCAGGGCGGACAAGTGCCGCAGCACCGACCCCGGCCTCTTCGACCACATGGACTCCGCGAGCGACGCCCGCGACGCCGACGCCATCCGCCGGGCCCTCGGCGAGAAGGAGATGAACTTCATCGGCACCTCGTACGGCGGCACCATCGCCCAGGCGTACGCCCGGCAGTTCCCAGAAAGGGTGCGCACCATCTACATCGACGGCACGGGCAACCACAGCCCGCGCGACTGGCAGCGTGAGCTCGACGCCCTCGCCCGCGACTACGAGCCCCTGATGGACCGCTTCTTCGAGCAGGGCGGACCGGAGCTGGAGCGGCGCTGGCGGGCCCTGGTCGCCGCCGCGGACAAGAAACCGATCCCGGCCCCGAAGGTGAACGCGGCCTACACCGGGGCGCAACTGCGGATGCTGCTGTTCCAGCAGGTCAGGTGGGACTCGTCGAACTACGCCAGGCTCACGGCGGCCATCGGGGAGGCGGAGCGCGGTGACGCCTCGAACTTCGCCGCCTCCGAGAAGAACCCGTACCCGGGACTGTCGGGCGGCGGGGTGAAGGAGTGCCTCGACTTCCCCCGTCCCACCGGGCCGAAGCAGGTCGCGCGTACGGTCAAGCGCCTGGACAAGGTCGCCCCCAACCTGGGCGGCGTGTTCCCGCTCGCCTGGCACCTCCCGCTCACCTGCGCCGGCTGGCCGGCCCCGGTCAGCAACCCGCCGAAGCCGCTGCCCCGCACGCTCCCGCCGCTGCTCGGCGCCGGCACCTGGCTCGACTTCGGCGGCACGTCCCGGGTGGCCGCCCAGGTGCCCGGCAGCCGGATGATCAAGTTTGACGGCCCCGGGCACAACCTGTTCGCCGCCATGGCCAACCCGTGCGTGATCGACCACGTCAGCCGGTACGTCACGACGGGCGCGCTGCCGGCCGGCGACACCCCCTCTTCGAAGGGGACATCGTGCTCAACCTGATCACCGCCAAGGACGTCGCGGCCGGGCGCCGGCTGCCGCTCACGTCGGTGAAGTGAAGGTGTCATATTCATGACATGTCGCTGTTTAGCCAGGCCATAGGGGTGCCTCTGGACCGGTCTGATCCTTCATTCTCTTGAACGAATAGCGCGACGAGTCAAAGTAGGTTCGTTCATGAGATGGATCACCCGCTTCGGCGCCGCCGGTGTGGGCCTGGCGATGCTGGCCGTACCGGTGCCGGCGCAGGCCGCCGCACCCGAGCCCGCCACAGCCCCCGGCGCCCTGCGCCACGTCACGCTGATCACCGGTGACGTGGTGTCGGTGCGGGAGTTCGCCGGCGGCAGGCGCTCGGCGACCGTGCGGCCCGCCAAGGGCCGGGAGGACGTGAGGTTCTTCACCAGGGAGGAGAACGGCGACCTGGTGGTCACGCCCGCCGACATGGTGCCGTACCTGTCGCGCGGGCTCATGGACGAGCGGCTGTTCTCGGTCGGCGACCTGATCGAGCAGGGGTACGACGACGAGCGCAGCGACACCCTGCCGCTCCTCCTGTCGTACGAGAAGGCCGACGACCAGGCGATCACGCTGCGCAGCGTCAAGGCACGGGCCTTACGGGCGGACAAGGACGAACTACCCGTCCTGTGGAGCGCCGCCACCGCCGAGCCGCGCCTGCGCGACGGGCTGGCCAAGATCTGGCTGGACGGGAAGGTCACCGCGTCGCTGGAGCACAGCGTCCCGCAGGTGGGCGCCCCGCAGGCGTGGCAGGACGGGTACGACGGCAAGGGCGTCAAGGTGGCCGTCCTGGACACCGGCATCGACCCGGCCCACGCCGACGTCGCCGCCAAGGTCACCGCGACCCGCGACTTCACCGACACCGGCTCGGCCAAGGACGAGCACGGGCACGGCACCCACGTCGCCGCCACCGTGGCGGGCACCGGCGCCGCCTCGAAGGGCCTGCGCAAGGGCGTCGCTCCCGGTGCCGAGCTGGTGATCGGCAAGGTTCTCGACGCGCGCGGCAGCGGCACGGAGTCCCAGGTGCTCGCCGGCATGGAGTGGGCGGCCAGGGAGAGCGGCGCCGATGTGATCAACATGAGCCTCGGCGGCGGCGCCACCGACGGCACCGACCCGCTCAGCACCGCCGTGGACACGCTGACGGCGGAGACCGGCGCGCTGTTCGTCATCGCGGCCGGCAACGAGGGCGGCGAGTACGAGGTCGGCTCGCCCGGCGCCGCCACCTCGGCGCTGACCGTCGGCGCCGTGGACGCCAACGACGCGCTCGCCCCCTTCTCCAGCCGGGGCCCACGCCTGGACGAGGCGCTCAAGCCGGACATCACCGCCCCCGGCGTGAACATCATCGCCGCCCGGGCGGCGGGGACGAGCCTCGGGACGCCGGTCGACGACCTGCACACGAAGCTCTCCGGCACGTCCATGGCCACGCCGCACGTGGCCGGCGCGGCGGCGATCCTGGCCCAGCGGCACCCCGAGTGGAAGGCCGGGCAGCTCAAGGACGCCCTGGTGTCCACGGCGAAGACGATCGACGGGCAGACCGCGTACGAGCAGGGCGGCGGCCGCCTGGACGTGGCGAAGGCCGTACGGCAGACCGTGACCGCCACCGCCTCGATCAGCATGGGCGTGCACGAGGACGGCGACACCACCGCCCCCGGCGGCACCATCACCTACGGCAACTCCGGCCAGGCCCCCGTCACGCTGACGCTCACCCCCGCCCTGACCAACCTGGACGGCACCGCGCCCGGCGCGGGCGCGCTGAGCCTGTCCGCCACGACGGTCACGGTGGAGCCGGGCTCGACCGCCACGGTCGAGGCCAAGGTGGACCTGGCGAAGCTGGCGCACGGCCGGCACACCGGCTCCGTCACCGCCACCGACGGCACCGCGGTCGCGCACACCACGATCGTGCTGACCCGCCGCGGCAAGATGCACAAGGTGAACTTCACCGCCGTCGAGCGCGACGGCGGCCCGGCCCGGGTCCCGTTCATCGCCATGTACGGCGCCGCCAGCCGCGACGACGTGTACGGCTACATCCTGTTCGAGAACGAGGGCTGGACCGTGGAGGTGCCCGAGGGCACGTACCACACGCAGGCCATCATGGGCGAGACCAGCGACGAGCTGCCCATGGACACCCTCGTCGTCAAGCCCGAGCTGCGGGTCGACAGGGACATGGAGGTGGTGCTCGACGCCAGGACCGCCGTCCCCGTGGAGATCAAGACCTCCCAGCCGGTGATCCAGGACGGCATCTCCACCTATTTCACCCACCGCACGTACGGCTCCCGCGAGATCATTCTGGGCTCGATGAACTTCCCCTCCGTCGAGGGCCTGGCGGTCACCCCGACCGCGCAGGTCGCCAACGGCACGTTCGAGTTCTCCTCCCGCTGGCAGCTCGCCGCGCCCCGGGTGTCGGCCAGGCTGGGCCGCGACACGCTGGTCGTGCGGCCCGCGATCAGGTCGCCGGAGATCACCGGCACCAGGCGCTGGCGGCTCGTCAAGGCCGGGGGCGACGTCAAGGGCAAGGCCGTCGTCGTCGTCAGCGAGGAGTTCGGCGACTGGGACGACAAGGTCAAGGAGCTGGCCGAGGCCGGCGCGGCGGCGGCGATCGTCGTCGGCCCCGACGGCCGCGCGATGTGGCAGCCCTGGTCCCCGGTCGGCGACCGCGACCCGATCCCGACCCTGCTGATCACGCACGACCGCGGTCAGGTGCTGCTGAAGCAGGCGGGCAGGGCCACGCTGGAGGTGACGGGGGCGTTCGCGACCCCTTACCTGTACGAGGTCATGCAGGTCTCGTCCGGCCGGATCCCCCAGCGGATCGTGCACGAGGTGAGCTGGCGCAACACCGCCCTGGTCGACTCCGGCTACCACGAGTCCGGCGGCGAGGGCTTCGGCAAGGACCAGCGGTTCGGCTGGCGGCCCTGGCAGACGTACGACCTGGGCCTGCAGATGGAGACCCAGCGCATCCTGCCGACGCCGCTGCGCAGGGCCGAGTACGTCAGCTCGGGCGACACCCAGTGGCAGCACGTGGTCCAGCACGCGCTGACCTGGGAGTCGATGAGCCGGCTGCGCGGCGGCCTGACCGACGGGCCGCGGACGTACCGGGCGGGCGAGGTCGTCAAGGAACGCTGGTTCGCCCCCGTCGTACGCCCGGTCGTCGAGACCGCCACCCGGACGGGTGACGTGCTGTCGGTGCGGGTGCCGGAGTTCGTGGACGCCGACGGGCACCGCGGCTACGCGTTCGAGAGCGCCGACAGGGACACCACGGCGGCCCGCTACTACCGGAACGGCCGGTTGGTGGAGGAGCGCGACGACCTGTTCGGCGATCTGCCCGCCGTGGCGGAGAACGCCGAGTACCGTCTGGAGCTGTCCACGACGCGGACCTCGGAGGAGTGGCGTTACGCCACGGCCACGAAGAGCGCCTGGACGTTCAGGTCGGCCCGCTCCGAGGGCACCAAGGCGCTGCCGCTGCTGGGCGTGGACTACGACCTGCCCACCGACCTCGAAGGACGGGTGCCGAGGGCGGCGCTGCTCGGCTTCGCCGCGCCCGGGTCGAGCTCGCTGACCGTCGAGATGTCCTACGACGACGGCTCGACCTGGCGCCGGTTGCCGCTCGTGCCTCTGGGCCACGGCCGGTACACGTCGCTGGTGGCGCACCGGCCCACCGGCACCGGGGTCTCGCTGCGGGTCACCGCGACCGGCCCGAACGGCGGCCGGTTCGAGCAGACCGTCACCCGGGCGTACGGGGTCAAGTAGTCACAACCAGCGCTCGCGGGCCGCATGCCAGGCAAGTTGCATCCTGGTCTGCGCGCCCGCGAGCTGCATGAGGTGGTAGACGCGGCGCTGCACGGTGCGCAGGCTGAGCCCGAGCTGGCTCGCGATCGTCTTCTCCGGCACGCCCGCGACCAGCAGCGACAGCAGGTACAGCTCGTCGGCGTCCAGCGGGCACGAGGCGGCGTCGGCCAGGCGGCCGTCCTCCTGGATCCTGATCGGCGTGGCCCGCTCCCACTGGACGTCGAACAGGGCGATCAGCGCCTCCAGCAGGCTGCTTCCGCGTACGAGGGCGGCCGTCGGCTCGGCCGTGCCGCGCGTGTGCTGCACCAGCGGCAGCACCGCGGTGGCCCGGTCGGCGATCATCATCCGGACCGGCAGCGTCCGTACGGCCCTGGCCTGCTCTCCAAGGCCGATCCCATAAGCCACGTTGGCCATCATCCCGGGCTCCTCCACCAGGGCCCGCTCGTAGATGACCCGGTAGGCCACGCCGCGCCCGAGCGCCTCCAGCTCCTCGGTGTTGTCGGACGACGGCATCACCACGTGCCCCGCCCGGCAGAAGGCCATGACCTCCTCGCGGGCGGTGTCCTGCAGGTGGCGTACCTGCTCGCGCAGCGCGTCCCGGCTCGGCAGGATCTCGATCAGGTGGTCGGCGTTCCTGCGGCGCTGACTGCCCCGATATTCCTCGGCGAGCTGCTCCACGGCCTGGCGGGCCCAGTCGATCGTCTCCTGCTGGCGTACGAGCTTCGGGCCGAGCGCGATCTCCGGCGCCACCGGCGCGAACCTGCCCGGCCCCACCTCGCGCGCCAGCCCGGCGCCCCGCATGGCGGCCAGCGCGCCGGTCGTCGCGTCCGTCGTGAGCCCCAGCTCTTCGGCGAGATCGGCCACGTCCGCCTCGCCGGCCCGCACGAGTAACCGGTACGCCCGTTCCTCCACCTCACCCAGCCCGGCAACCTCCAGCATGCCGTCCATGATGGCACTCGTGAAAGTTTCAGCCGCGATTGACCGGGAGCCGGGCCAACCCCCATGATCATGATGCTTCCTGGTCAGGAGGAGGCGTCGAGTGGATACCGCTAGCCATGGCGAGGTGCTCCGATGCCGAAAGTCCCGTTAAGAGCCGCGTTCGCCGTCATGCTGACGCTGACCGCGCTGAACGTCCCGGTCGCGCACGCGGACGAGGTCACCCCCGTCGCGGTGACCGTCAACGCCCGTGCCGCGCTCTCGAAGGTCCCTGAGACCGGCCTTGGTACCAACCATGCGATCTGGGACACGAATCTGGGCACGAACCAGACCGCCGACCTGCTCAAGGACGCGGGGATGAAGCTGCTGCGCTATCCCGGCGGCTCGTACTCCGACATCTACCACTGGGCCGACCACACCGCTCCCGGTGGCTATGTGGCGCCCAACACCGACTTCGACACGTTCATGGGCGGCGTGCGGCGTACCGGGGCGCAGGCGATGGTGACCGCCAACTACGGCACCGGGACCGCCGAGGAGGCGGCCGCCTGGGTACGTCATGCCAACGTCACCAAGAAGTACGGCATCAAGTACTGGGAGATCGGCAACGAGAACTACGGCAACGGCCACTACGGGACCGCGTGGGAGGCGGACAACCACGCGGACAAGTCGCCCAACGAGTACGCCCGCCACGTCGTTTCGTACGCGGACGCGATGAAGGCCGCCGATCCCACCATCAAGATCGGCGCGGTGCTGACCACGCCCGCCAACTGGCCCGACGCCATCGTGGGCGCGGGTGACAGTGGAAGCTGGAACAAGGTCGTGCTTTCGGCGGCCGGCGAGAAGATCGACTTCGCCATCCTGCACTGGTATCCCGGCGCCCTAGACAAGTCCGGACATATCCAGGACATCATCCAGCTCACCCGCGAGCAGATCGCCCAGTACGCCGGCCCCGGCTCCGACCGGATCGGCATCGCGATGACCGAGTTCAACACGGGTTCGAGCAGCAACGGCACCAACACCCAGCCCGGCGCCCTGGCCGCCGCCGACGCCTACGCGTCCCTGCTGGCGGGCGGCGTCTTCACGGTGGACTGGTGGAACGTCCACAACGGCATCGGCAACGTCACCGAGGTCGAGGGCCACACCGACTACGGCGACTTCGGCCTGCTGTCGAGCGGCGTGTGCAACGCCGACGGCACGGTGTGCGAGCCACCGCTCAACACGCCCTTCGCGCCCTATTACGCGCTGCGGATGATGAGCGAGTTCGCCCGTCCCGGCGACCAGTTCATCCGGGCCGCGACCGACCAGCCCAAGGTCACCGCGCACGCCACCCGGCGTACCAATGGCGACCTGTCGGTGCTGCTGATCAACACCTCCTCGGACACCTCGTACCCCGTGGCGCTCGACTACGAAGGCTTCACCCCCGCCGCCGGCGCGCCCACCGTACTGACCCACACGAACGGCGCCACCACCATCACCACCACGACCACCGGCACCGCGACCACCCAGACCCTGCCGCCGCTCTCCCTCACCACGCTCGTCCTGCGCCCGTCCGCCCCGTCGACCGGCCTGCCGGGCGCGCCGGGGCAGCCCAAGACCACGCAGATCACCCACGACAGCGCCACGATCACCTGGCCCGCCGCCTCCAGGGGCGCGCGCCCGATCGCCAAGTACGAGATCCACCGCCAGAACGGCGCCATCACCGAGCAGCTCGGCGAGACCTCCGGAACCACGTTCACGGTCCACAACCTGCGGCCCGGCACCCGCTACACACTCAACGTGATCGCCCGCGACACCGGCGGCGCCCTCTCGTGGAGCTCACCGCCGCTGACCTTCACGACCGGCACCCCGGCCGCGAGCGCCTGCTCGGTGAAGCTCACCATCCCGACCGACTGGGCCAGCGGGTACGTCGGCGCGATCGACATCACCAACAACGGCGCCCCGCTCAACGGCTGGACCCTGGCCTTCACCTGGCCCAGGACCTGGCAGAGCCTGGGGAGCGGATGGAGCGCGACCTGGACCCAGGACGGGTCCGACGTCAAGGCCGTCAACGAGCCCGGCAACGGCTCGCTGGCCACCGGCGCGACGGCCACGATCGGCTTCGTCGGCAACTACAGCGGGCCGAACGTCCTGCCCCGCGTCTTCACCCTCAACGGAACCGTCTGCACCCTTCAATAGGTTCTGTGCGCGCCCCCGGTCACCGGGGGCGCGCGATCCCTCTAAGGCTTCCAGACCGCCACCACCCGGGCTGCCGTCTCCTCGACGCTCAGCCCGGTCGTGTCCACCCGCACGTCGGCACCGTCCACCGCTTCCTGCTCCCGGTGCAACATCGCGAACTCTTCCCAGCTCAGATACACCGGCCGCCGCTCAGCCCGCTCCCGCGCCCGCTCGAACGCGACGTCCAGCCGCACCACCAGCCGCCGCTCCAGCAGCTCCCGGTAGACGGAGAGGGTCTCGGCGTCGAGCACGTCCGCGATGACGACGTCGATCCCGGCCGCGACGAAGTTGCGGGCCAGGCCGCACGCGTTCACCGCGCTGAGCCACCGCTGCCGCCGCCCCTCTTCGCCTTTCCACGGGGCGACCATGCCCGAGACGACGAGCTGCCGTACGTCGTCCACATCGATGAACGCACACCGCCCCGGCCGGCCGGCCGCCACCAACCGCCCCAGAGTGCTCTTGCCCACCGCCGGAGGCCCCGACAACACCAGAACCCGCATGACCCCTCGATCATCGACACGAACCAGGAACCCCCGGCGGATCGGCTGTCTAACCGGCCTTGACCAGCAGCCGTAGCGGCCGGAAGACGAAGCCGTCGGTCCACCGTACGGCCGCCAGATCCTCCTGCGCCTGAAGTGCGGGCAAGCGGGTGACCAGGGCGTGGAACGCCTCCTGGAGTTCCATCCTGGCCAGGTTCGCCCCCAGGCAGTAGTGAGGCCCGTGGCCGAGCCCCAGGTGCGGGTTGGGCGGCGTGGTGGCGAACCGGTGGATGTCGAACCGTAGCGGGTCCTCGAACACCGCCGGGTCGTGGTTGGCCGCCGAGATGTTGGGCAGCACGACGCTGCCCGCCGCGATCGGCCCGGCGGACACCTCGACGTCCTCGGTGATCCGCCGCAGCATGCCGTTGCTGCCGGGGGCCTCGTGGCGCAGGATCTCCTCCACCGCCGCCGGCACCCCCTCCGGGCGGGCGGCGAGTTCGGCGTACTGGTCAGGGTGGCAGAGCAGGCGGTACGTGCCCCGGCTGATCATCGAGGCGGTGGTCTCGTGCCCGGCCACGATCAGCGTGAAGACCATGTTGGTCAGCTCGTCCTCGCTGAGCCCGTCGCCCGCGTCGCGTGCCCCGATGAGCAGGTCGACCAGGTCGTCCCCCGGCTCGGCCCGGTGTTGTTGGAGCAGCTCGCGCGTATAGGCCGTGAGCGCGGCCATCCCCTCGATCCTGGCCTCGGCGGTGGCGTCGGAGGTGGACAGGAACGTCTCCGTCCAGCCCCGGAAGTCCTCGTAGCGGTCCATCGGCACGCCGAGCATCTCGCAGATCACCCGGGCGGGCAGCAGCAGCGCGTAGTCCGTGACCAGGTCGAACTCCGCGCCGGCCGCGTCGATCAGCTCGGCCGCGATGGCCGCCGCGCGAGGCCGCCAGCGTTCGATGTGCTTGGGGGTGAACGTGCCGTGCATGATGCGGCGGTAGCGGGTGTGCTCCGGCGGGTCCTGGTTCATGAGCGCCGCCGGGTCGTCGTCCAGGAACATGCCCTTGGCCATCCGGGGCAGGCCGGGTTCGCGCAGGTTGCGGCTGCTGGCCGGGGACATGAGCACGGTGCGGACGTCCGCGTACCGGACGAGCATCGGAACCCGGTCGCCGCTGGGCAGCGTGGCGGGTTCCATCGGGGCCTCGGCGTGCCGGCGCGGGATGTCGGGCGAGAGGGTGCCGTACGGGCCTGGGGGAAGATCGGGCCACGTCGGGGTGGTGCTGGACTGTTCTGTCAAAGCCGCCTCCGGGCTATGCCGTCGTCCAACAAACTCGCTGGGAACGTACGGAATCAGCCGCCGAAGGTCAAGGCCCGATCAGCAGGTGCGCAGCATGTTGAGCAGGGCCACCCTCTCCTTGTGGGTCACGAAGAGCCGGTAGTGGCGTTTGACGGTGATCCAGGAGGTGGCGTACCGGCACCAGTAGGCGCGGCGTTTCGGCCGCCAGCTCTGGGGACCCTGACCGCCCTTGGCGATGTTGGCGGAGTGGCTGACCGCGAGCAGTTCGGGGCGGGTGACGTCGTTGGCGAAGGCGCGCCGCTTGGCCTGGCTCCAGCGTTTGGCACCCGAGCGCCAGGCGTACGCGAGCGGCACGACATGGTCGACGTCCACCTGCTTCTCGCTCTTGAGCCGCCTGCCGTCGTACGGGCTGTACCAGCGGCCCTTGACCGGATGGCAGGCCTTGTTCCGGCGTACGTGCCGCCCGTCGCGGGCCAGGACGACCTCCCGGGTGCTGCACTTGCCCTTGTGCCGCGCCCACAGAGGCTGGAACCGCTCGCGGCTGTAGCCCCGGATGGACAGCGGCCTGGCGACCTTGAGCTGGGCCAGCATGCGCCGGGCGACGGCCGCGCTCGCGGCCTGTGATCGCTGACGTGGTTCGGCCGTCGCCGGTGGCACGGTGATCAAGGTGACCACGAGAGCGAGTACGGCGACCCAGACTGCCCGCCTCAAGAAGATCATGGTGCTGCCCATACCCCACGATCTGCCCATCCATGGCGGCGATATTTTGCCTCCCCGTGAACCTTCCGTCGGAACAGCGGTAAGTACAGGCGAATCTGCCCGCTAGCCATGTGAAGGGAGCTGACCACTTCATGGCCGAATCGGCGACAGCCGAGGCCGCCGACACCGACCTGATTCGCCGGTCGGTACGCGAACCGGAGGCGTTCGCCACGGTGTTCGACCGGCACGCACCCGCCCTGCACCGCTACGCGGCCCGCAGGCTCGGCCCGGACGCGGCCGACGACGTGGTGTCCGAGACGTTCCTGGCCGCCTTCGAGCACCGGCACCGCTACGAGCATGACCAGATCAGTGCCCGGCCCTGGCTGTACGGCATCGCCTCGAACGTGATCGGCAAACGACGTCGGCGCGAGGTGGCCCGCTACCGGGCGTACGTGCGCGGCGGCGTGGACCCGGCGGAGATCACCGGCGGCCCGGTGGAGGACGGCGTGGGCACCCTCGCGGTCAACCGGCCGCTGGTGGCGGCGCTGGCCGGGTTACGCAAGGGCGACAGGGACGCGTTGTTGCTGGTGGCGTGGGCGGAACTGACGTACGAGGAGGTGGCCGGGGCGCTGGGCGTCCCGGTCGGGACCGTGCGATCCCGGCTCAACCGGGCGCGCAAGAAGGTCCGGCAGGCTCTGGAGGGAGCAGACCATGGATGAGATGAGGGAGATCGGCCGGCTGTGGGCCGGCACTCCTGAGGCGACGGAGCGCGACTTGGCGGGCTCCCGTGCCGAGCTGGTGGCCCGGTTCGACCGGCCGCGCCGCACCCGGCGTACCGCGCTGCCGGTCCGGCGCGTCGCCCTGGTCGGCGCGATGGCGGTGACGCTGACCGCCGGCATCCTCGCCACCCAGGTGAGCCTGGGCGGCTCCGGCTCTCCGATGGCCGCGCCGCCGGCCGACGCCAAGGCGCTGCTCAAGCTGGCCGCACAGGCCGCCGCAGGCCAGGCCGGCACGGTTCCGGACCGCGGCCAGTACGTCCACACCAAGAAGCTGGCCCAGCGGTACCTGCACACCCGGGGCAAGTCGGGCGAACCGCAGGGCACCACGATCACGGCCAGCGAGGAGCGCTGGGAGGCCGCCGATGTGAACAAGCCCTGGCTGAGCCGCGAGCAGGCCCTGTCGGCCACGGGACCGGCGCCCCGGAAATACTGGGACCACGGCGTCGAGGACATCGTCTCCGAGACGGCGGGCTGCCCCGGCGAACCCGCCTACGCCCGGCTCGGCGCCTGGCCGACGGACCCGGCCCAGGTGCGCGCGAAGATCGTGGCCGGCACGGGCGAGAAGCCGCTGCGCATCTGGTCCTCACTGAAGCGGCTGGCCATGGAGTCGGTGGTACGCCCCAGCCTGAGCGCCGCGCTCTACCAGGTGGCCGCCGGCCTGAACGGCATCGTCCTCATCCCTGACGCGGTGGACGCGGCGGGCCGCCCCGGTCTGGCCGTGGCGATGGACGAGGGCAACGGCACCCGATCCGAGCTGATCTTCGACCGGAAGACGTACCACTACCTGGGCGAGCGCTACGTCTACGTCAGGGACACCGAGGTCGAGCTGCCCGGCGGCCGCGACTACACCATCCCCAGGAACACGACGACCGGCACCGCGGTGCTCGCCGTCGATCTCGTACCCGGACTGCCCGAGGTGTCACCGAAGGCGTCCCGCATGAAGATCCCCTGCTGAACGTTCCCTTCCTAAGGAGCACTGTCATGATCATCACAGCGACCAAGGCCGTCGCGGCCGTCCTCATCGCCGGCGCCCTGTCACCCGGGACGGAGGCCGCGTACGAGAAGAAGGCCGCCATGGAGGAGACGCGGGTCGCCTGCATGAAGGAGCAGGGCCTCACCTACCTGGCCGAACCGGTCGTCAAGCGCCAGTGGCAGCCCGGTGAGCGCGAGCGCCTGGCCGGCGACTACGAGGCGCTGCGCGCTTATCGCGCTAAATACGGATTCGGCGTCTGGTCCAAGCACGTCTTCCCGGACGCCGCGTCCAAGGAGAACCCGAACAACAAGAACATGATGGCGATGTCAGCCAAAGAGCTGAAGAAGTGGCGCGCCGCCGACGAGGGCTGCTTCGCCAAGGCCGCCAAGGAGCACCTGGGCATGACCGTCACCTCGTTCTGGGACGACTATCTCACCAAGCTCGACACGGCACTGGAGGACTCGATCGCCCCGCTCGACAAGGACCCGCGACTCGTGGGGCTTGGCGAGCGGTTCGCCAAGTGTCTGGGCGCCGGCCCGACCAAGCCGTCGGTCCTGGCCGAGCTCGGGCGGTCGAAGTTCCTGAAGGAGCGTACGGAGCTCGCCAAGAAGAACCACAAGGGCGATAAGCCGGTCATGTGGGGGCCGATGAAGCCCGCCGAGGCCAGGCCGTACCTGGCCAAGGAGATCAAGGCGGCCCTCAAGGACCTGGAGTGCGGCAAGACGTTCTACGCCGCCTACTCGCCCGCGGCCTGGGCGGCCAAGGAGCGGGTGTACCAGGAGTTCGCCATGACCCCCATGCTCTAAGCCTGTGCGGTGAGCAGCGCGTCGGCGAGGCCGGTGCGAGCGTAGAGGACCAGGCGGCCCGCCCGGTGGGTGCTGGTCAGGCCGGCCGCCCGCAGCGCCGTGAGGTGCTGGGACACGCCCGCCGCGGAGAGCCCCGACCGCTGGGCGAGCTCGGTGGTCGAGGCGGGCGAGTCGAGTTCGGTCAGGATCAGGGCGCGGGATCGGCCGATCACGGCGGCGAGGGCTTCCACCCGCTCATGCGCCCGGCGCTCCCACAACGTGCCGATCCCGCGCGCCGGGTAGGCGAGCTGGGGCGTCTCCGACACGACGGACCGGGTCAGCACGCGCGGCCAGGCGAACACCGACGGCACCAGGAGCAGCCCGGCGCCGGTCTCGATCCTGGTGATGGCGCAGTGCCGCTGCACCAGGTGGAGGCCTCCGGCGGACCAGCGCACCGTGTGGTGCAGGTCGTTGAGCGCCTGGGCCGTGCCCTGCTCGGCCACCTGGCGGCCCCGGTGGAAGATGTCAGCCTCCAGCACCGAGCGGATCCTGCCCCAGTAAGGCGCGATCGCGAGCCGCCAGTAGGCGTCGATCTCCGCGACGATCCGGGGCAGTTGGGTCTGAGGGGCCCGGTGCAGGCCGCGCAGCCGGGAGGACAACCGGCCGTCGCGCTCGGCGGCCAGGTGGCCGAGGTCCCGCCGTACCAGCTCGGGGTCGGTCGCCTCGATGACGGCCAGCTCGTCTCCAAGATCGGGGGACGCGGTCGCGGGTGCCGGGTTGAGAAAGTCGGGAAGGTGGCCGAGGGCCGGAATCATGTCGGCCAGCCACCCACGATCGAGCCCCGCGGCCGCGAGCCGGGGACGCACCTGGTCGGCCCAGCCGCGATGGGGCTCCGGCACCACGGCGGCGTTCAGCACCCGGCAACTCGTGACGACCTCCCACATCGGCGAGACGGCGAACCGGGTCTCGGCCAGGTCGTTCACCGAGAAGGTCAGCCGCGCCTTCATCCCGCCTCCTCCGTCGCTCGCCGATTCGGTACGAGCTTAATCAATGGACGCCCGCGCTCCCGCCCGGCAGCATCCCGTGAGCAGGTACCGAACGACGCGAAGGCGGTCATCCACATGTCTGTTGACATCTCCTCCACCGAGCGGAAGGCCCGGTTGTTCCGCTCCTTGAGCACCGAGTCCGTACTGGTGCTGCCCAACGCCTGGGACGCCGCCAGCGCGGCCGTGATCGCCGCGGCCGGCGCCACGGCGATCGCCACCACCAGCGGCGGCGTGTCGTGGTCTCTGGGCCACGGGGACGGGCAGCGGCTGAGCCGGGACGAGATGGTGGCGGCCGCCCGGCGCATCGTGAACACCGTCGACCTGCCGGTGACGGTCGACGTGGAGGGCGGGTACGGCCCGGCCCCGGCGGACGTCGCCGCGACCGTACGGGCGGTGATCGAGGCCGGCGCGGTGGGCGTCAACCTGGAGGACTCCACGGCCCCTGGCGGCCCGCTGTTCGACATCGCCGGCCAGAGCGCCCGGCTCCGCGCCGCCCGGGAGGCCGCCGCGGCGGCGGGCCTGCCGGACCTGTTCGTCAACGCCCGCACCGACGTCTTCCTGTTCGCCATCGGCCAGGCCGAGGCCCGGCTGGACGACGTGCTGGCCCGCACCGCGGCCTATGCCGAGGCGGGCGCCGACGGCATCTTCGTCCCCGGCCTGCTCGACCTGGACGTGCTGAAGACTCTCTGCGCCGAGTCACCCCTGCCGGTCAACGCGATGGCCGGCGCCGGCGGCCCGAGCGTCACCGAACTCGCGCAGGCGGGGGTCCGCCGGATCAGCCTCGGCACCGGCCTGGCCCAGGCCGCCTACACCGCGACCCGCAGGGCCGCCGCGGAACTGTTCGGCCCGGGAACCTTCACGACGCTGGACGACTCACTGGACTTCGGCGAACTCAACGCCCTGTTCCGTCATTGATCAAACCCACGCCCAGGCAGAAGTGTCCGGGCGTGCACCGTTGAGCGAAACCACCCCACCGCTCTGAAGGCCGCCGCCGACTGTCAGCGGGGAACCACCTGAGCCCGCACGCCAGGGAGATCCTCGAAGGCCGCCGACGAGTCCATCGTGATAATGGTTCTCGCGGTGGCCGCGGCCGTCGCCGCAATCAGGAGATCGTACGCGCCACGAGACTTACCTTCTCGTCGAACATGCGCCATAAGACGAGCATGGACTCTGGCGACGTCTGTCGTGTATTCCTCGACGGGAATCAACGCCAGGACTTCATCCACGAAGGCCTGCCGATTGGGCCGGCGAGCCGCATCGGCCATTTCCACACCGACAAGCAGCTCCGCCACAGTGATCGCCGCGATCGCCACATCATCGGGGTCTTCGATCACCGCGTCCACGGACGCCTTGCCCCGCTCGGCCGCGATGAGCACGCCCGTGTCCAGGATCAGGCGTCGGGCCACGTGCCCCTCATCTCGTCGTCGATTGCCTCGCGGGCCGCCGCGACATCAGCCTCGAAATCCGCGTCCAGCGTCCCCGCCCTTCTGGCCAGAAACGCCTTGACCATACGCCCTGGTGCAGTAGGCGCAGGGCCGATCACGGCAATTTGCTTCCCGCCACGAGTCACCACAATGGTCTCCCCGTGCTCCGCCTCGTCTAGGACGGTGGCGAAGCTCCGAGACGCTTCAGTGGCAGTCATCACCTTCATAGAATCAGATTATCTGATGATGTCGGCTCCTGTTCAGTGAGTCGAAGCGTGCCCTTGCTCTCGTGAAGTCACTGACTTCAGCCAAGAAGGATCAAGCGGTCACATGGCGATGCATAGGCGCGACAGCCGTAGCGATCTGCCAGCCGTTCATCCGGTGCTCACACCCCGACTGCAGATGACCGTCCGCTTCGTTTGTTGCCGTCAGCGGACACAAAAACGCCCCGGAGCGATCGTCGCTTCGGGGCATCTTGGCTGTTCAAAGCTGGTGGTCAGGGGCAGGGTCGAACTGCCGACCTTCCGCTTTTCAGGCGGACGCTCGTACCAACTGAGCTACCTGACCCAGAGCGGTCCTGACGGGACTTGAACCCGCGACCTCCACCTTGACAGGGTGGCGAGCACTCCAAACTGCTCTACAGGACCTTGCTTTGCCTTGCGTTTCGTTCTGTTTGCGCTCGCTTAGCTTACCAGCTCTTCGGTGGTCTTCGACCAGCCGTTTTGCGGGTGCGCTAGGCGCTCGCTGTGCCCCCAACGGGATTCGAACCCGTGCCGCCGCCTTGAAAGGGCGGTGTCCTAGGCCGCTAGACGATGGGGGCTTAGGAACTTCCCTGTCGCCTTCCGTCGGGAGACCTCTGAAGCATAGGGGACGATTGCCCTTGATGCCAAAGTGGCGGACCGGCGGTCGGTGACGTGGTGCCGGTGATCGATCCCGTTGGAGACGGGGCGATCGTTGGCTCCGGAGAAATCATACGTTGTGGCTCGGGCTCCACGTGACGCTGGATGTACACCGACTGCTCCCCCAGCCCGCCCAGCGTGATGTCGTCCCAGGCCTGGAGGCGCTTGGTCTCCTTGTCGAAGTACAGGACGGACGCCTGTACGGGGGTCGGCTGGGCGTGTTCGAGGGCGCGCAGACCGGCGCCGCCCGTCGAGCCCTGGACGAGCATGCGGGTGCCCGTGGGAAGCATGGTGGTCCGGCGTTCGTGGGCGTGACCGGCCAGGATCAAGGGGGCGGCGCCCGAGAAGCCCTGGCCGACGACCCCGTCGTGGACGGCGATCAGGTCGGGTTTGCCCTTGGGCAGGCGGGAGCGGGCGTACTGAGCGAGGACTTCCGGGTCCGAGTCGACGGCTACGGATTTGTCCGGGGTGAAGCGGGGATCTCCGAGGCCGTAGATGTCCAGGCCGGCCACCTTCTGCGCCCTGCCGTCCAGGACGATGGCGTTCTTCTGCTTCTCGACCGCCTTCTGGGTGACCATCGAGTCGTGGTTGCCGCGGACGAACACGTACGGGACCTCAAGGGTGGAGATCTCGTCGACGAACTTGTTCTCCGCCTTGGTGCCATGGTCGGAAATGTCACCCGTGTCGACGATCAGGTCCACGGCGAACTGGTCCTTGAGGGAGCGGATGACGTTCCAGGCGATCGGATTGATGTGGATGTCGCTGATGTGCAGGACCCGGATGGATTTGGGGTCGGCGTCGTACAGGGGCAGGGTCGAGACGGTGTCGTACAGCTTCGAGACGTTCGTCACCAGTTTGGTGAGCTGAGAGCGGTACGACTCGAATTTGGTGACGATCGACTCCGCGCTGCCGACGAGCGACGGCGCGGCGGCCACCAGGCCGGAGTAACGGGGTTCGACGAGCGAGCTGGGCCGGAACGTGACGGCGGCCAGGACCCCCGTCCCCGCGAGCGCCACAGAGGCCGCCAGAAGGCCCAGCAGAGCCACTCTGGGGCGCCTGAAGACCATCAGGACCACGATCAGGGCTCCCGCCCCCGCACAGAGCAGTGAGCGGATCACGAGGGCGCGCACGCCGTCCAGGAGGTCGTCCTCGATCACCCCGGGCAGGCGGTCGGCCAGACGCGGGTCTTCGAGGAGGGCCTTGGCGCGCTCCTGATCGATGTTCTCGAGCGTGATGCGCAGCCTGAGCGGCGCGTCGTGGGTCTGGAACGTGAGCGTGCCGAGCGGGCTCGCGTCGACGACCGTCTCGCCGTTCCAGGCCGGTCGGAGGGACATTCCCGTCTCCACCGGACCCACCTGGGCGCGTACGGTCCCGCTGAGGAAAATCCCCAGCCAGGCACCAACGGCCGCCACGAGGAGCACCGCCGCGATCCTCGCGCCACGTGATCGGATGACTGCCTTTGACCTGTGGACGAACTTCATACAGCTTCTTGCCTACCCGAATGACGGGGCAGAATGGCAAGGGTGATCGAGGTTTCGCGGGAGAAGTTCGAGGAGCTCGTGTCCGAGGCTTTGGACACGATCCCTCCAGATCTCACGCGCGCCATGAGCAATGTCGTCGTCACTGTCGTCGATGATCCGCCAGAGCCCCACCTGCTCGGCCTGTACACCGGTGTCCCCCTCACCGAACGTGGCGACTGGTACTCCGCAGTCCTGCCCGACCGCATCGAGATCTACCGCAATCCGATATGCCAGATTTGCGATACCGAGGATGATGTGATCGACGAGGTACGCATCACGGTGGTGCATGAAGTCGGTCACCATTTCGGCATAGACGACGCCCGGCTTCATGAGCTGGGCTGGTAACCCTTTGCTTTTGGTTGGCCGCTTCGGCTTGCGTGCCACGGCTCCGGTCGGGCACCTTAGGTGACGTAACGAGCACCCTGAGTCAGGCCCAGCGGAGTCAAATGGCGCGACGGCGGCCGGGACGGCATCGCCGTGCCGGAGCACGACAGATCACCTATCGCGAAGTCATCGCCATCAGGGAGTTCCGGGCGCTCTGGTACGGCCAGGCCCTCTCACTTCTCGGCGACCAGCTCGCCCAGGTGGCGCTGGCCGTCCTCGTCTACGACCGCACAGGGTCGCCGCTGGCCACGGCGGCGGTCTACGCGCTGACATACCTGCCCTCGATCGTCGGCGGGCCGCTGCTGGCGGGGCTGGCGGACCGGTTCGCGCGCAGGGGCGTCATGCTGACCTGCGACCTCATCAGGGCCGCGCTCGTGGCCGTGATGGCCATTCCGGGCATGCCGTTTCCGGTGCTGTGCGGGCTGGTCTTCCTCGTGGTGCTGCTCAGCGCCCCGTTCTCGGCCGCGCGGGCGGCGCTGCTGCCCGAGGTACTCGAAGGCGACGCGTACGTAATGGGCTCGGCCCTCCAGAACATGACGAACCAGGCCGTACAGATGGTCGGTTTCGCGGCCGGCGGAGCGCTGATCGCGACCATGGGCCCCTATCGGGCGCTCGCCATCGACGCCGCCACGTTCGCGGGCTCGGCGCTGATCCTCGTCTCCGGCGTACGCCGCCGTCCCGCCGCCGCCCGCGAGGGCGCCCAGCCGTCCATGTGGACGATGACCGTGGGCGGGGCCCGGCTGGTGTTCGGGTCGCGCAAACTGCGCACACTGGTGCTCTTCGCCTGGCTGTGCGGCTTCTACATCCTGCCCGAGGGCATCGCCGTGCCGTACGCGGCCACGCTCTACACGGGCACTCTGCCGATTCCCGTGATCACCGGGCTGCTCATGGCCGCCATGCCGACCGGGACGGTGGTGGGCGCGTTCCTGTTCGCCAGGTTCGTGTCGCCGCCGCGGCGGCTGCGGCTCATGGGGTGGATGGCCATGCTGAGCTGCGCGCCCCTGGTCGTCACCGCGATGCGGCCGCCGTTGGCCGTCGTGCTCGCGGCGTGGGTTCTGTCGGGGATCGGCGGGGCGTACCAGCTCGCGGCCAATGCCGCCTTCGTCCAGTGCGTACCGGCCGAACGTCGTGCCCAGGCGTTCGGTCTCGTGCAGTCGGGGCTGATGGCCGTACAGGGGATCGGGATCCTGGTGGGCGGATTCGCGGCGGAGAGACTCGGCCCGGAGCCGGTGGTGGCGCTGGCCGGCGTCACCGGGCTGACCAGCGCAGCCGTGCTGGCCATGATCTGGACCGAGTCTCGGGGCGACAAGACCGCGCGGGTGCGCGCCGAGGCCGCCGCATGATCACACCTGCGGCTTGTGCTCGCCGCTCCAGTCGGTGTTGTTGCTCTTCGCCTGCTGCTTGCTGATCAGGTCCTGGACGATCGAGGTGTCGTGCTCCTCGTCCGGCATGAGGAGCCAGCCGATCGCGTAGACGCCGACGCCGAGCCCGCCGAAGAGGGTGACGATCGCGAGCGCGATTCGTACCATGTTGGCGTCGATCCCGAGGTACTCACCGATACCGGAGCAGACGCCCGCGATGATCCGGCCCTTGTGCGTCCGACGCAGCTTCTTGACGTTGTATTCGCTCATGCCTCAAGACTGCCCGGCGGCGGCTTATTCGCACATCAGGATTACCCCTGGTAGAACCCTGGTAGTCCCCTATGCGACTCATTCGAAGGGATCCCCGTGATGGACGACCTGCTGCGCCTCGACGACCAGCTCGACGCCGACCAGCGGCTGATCCGCGACACGGTCAGGTCGTTCGTCGCCGACCGCGTCCTGCCGCACGTGGGCGACTGGTTCGAGGAGGCGGTCTTCCCGGCGCGCGAGCTGGCGCCGGAGCTCGGGTCGCTCGGGCTGCTGGGGATGCATCTGGAGGGCTACGGCTGCGCGGGGACGGACGCGATCTCGTACGGCGTGGCCTGCCGGGAGCTGGAGGCGGGCGACTCCGGGCTACGGTCGTTCGTGTCGGTGCAGGGCTCGCTGGCCATGTTCCCGATCTGGCGGTACGGCTCTGAGGAGCAGAAACAGGAGTGGCTGCCGCGGATGGCGGCCGGCGAGGCGATCGGCTGCTTCGGCCTCACCGAACCGGACCACGGCTCCGATCCGGCCAACATGCGCACGTACGCCAAGAAAGACGGATCCGACTGGATCCTCAACGGCTCCAAGATGTGGATCACCAACGGCTCGATCGCCGACGTGGCCGTGGTCTGGGCCCAGACCGACGAGGGCGTCCGCGGCTTCGTCGTCCCCACCTCCACCCCCGGCTTCTCCGCCCCTGAGATCCACAAGAAGCTGTCCCTTAGGGCCTCGATCACCTCATCCCTCTATTTCGACGACGTACGCCTGCCCGCCACGGCCGCCCTCCCCGGCGTCACGGGCCTGAAGGGCCCGCTGTCGTGCCTGTCGGAGGCCCGCTTCGGCATCGTCTGGGGCGTCGTGGGCGCCGCGCGGGCGTGCCTGGAGTCGGCGGTCTCGTACGCGAAAACGCGCGTCCAGTTCGACAAGCCGATCGGCGCCTTCCAGCTCACACAGGAGAAGCTCGCCTGGATGTACGTCGGGGCGGCCCAGGCCGGGCTTACCGCGCTGCACCTGGGGGAACTCAAGGACGCGGGGCGGCTGGAGCCCCGGCAGATCAGCTTCGGCAAGCTGGCCAACGTACGGGCCGCCCTGGACATCGCCCGGCAGGCCCGCAGCATCCTGGGCGGGAACGGGATCACGCTGGAGTACCCTGTGATCAGGCACATGAACAATCTTGAGAGTGTGCTGACGTACGAGGGGACGCAGGAGATTCATACGCTGGTGCTGGGGGAGGCGCTTACCGGGCTGGCGGCTTACCGGTGATGGAGGCGTCGCGGACTGGGCGGTAATCTCTGTACCCTTGCTGTTCGAGGGGCGTTAGCTCAATTGGCAGAGCTGCGGACTTTTAATCCGTAGGTTCCGGGTTCGAGCCCCGGGCGCCCTACCACTCCATACCCCATCCGACCTGCACTTTCTCGATTTTCGAGCGCCTTCTGCGAGGCGAAGACGGCCGAGTTCATGCTCGTCACATGCTCTTCGGCACGCGTCCGGCACATCGGCGGGCCAATGGCGTGATCGAAATGCGCCGGTTTGCGCTGCCGGGTATCGGGCGCCTGAGGCCGGATCGTAAAGCCAGACCCGAGCGACGCCCAACGGAAGGGCATGGCGGAAGGGTTGGCGGGCGGGACACGCCCGGCTTGACCGCAGACCCGTCCAAGCACTGGTCAAGCCGCCTCCGGCCGAATTCACGTGCCTTCATGACGGCGGCCGTACCGAGCTCCTCCGCAGAACGGATCTGCTCGTGATCGCCCGTTTTACCCTTCCGTGAAGCATCCTCTTCGTCCTGCCCGCAGCTTCACCTGCCAAAAACGTTCACCCATGCAGTTCAAGCGGCATAAAGATCAATTACAGCAGACGAAAGCACATGAGGACCGAGGCCAAACCGCAGGTCAACCACCATGCATGAGTATTGGCACAGCTCAGGTCCGGTGGGTCGATCGTCATCGCGGCAGCTTCGCAGTCCCCTACGACATTCTCCGGAATGTCGCACGTCGATACCGAGGGACCAGAGAGCGAACCAGGGCTCCGGGGCTGGCCCGTCCTCACCGCTCGAGGTCCTGGGCCTGTGGCTTCGTCGCCGCAGTGTCTTCGGGCGGCCGCGAGCATATCCTCCCGGAGAGCCGCGAGCTTCGTCAGGGCCTCACGTGGCGCCACTCGAGGCAAAACCCCATTACACGGCTTCGGCGTCCGACTAACGCATGGCCTCAACCCGAACCAAGCAAGGGTCAACCTCGGCGGCGCCCGGCCCGATTCTCATTCCGGAACGGATGGCCCGCCAGGGTGATTGGAGACTAACGCGACGGTTACCACGCGCGCCGCGTCGTCCGTCCGCCGGTCGGCTGCTCGTCGCGGCTGCGGTAGACCACATAGGGCCGGGTCAGGTAGCCGACGGGTGCGGTGAGCATGTGCACCAGCCGGGTGAACGGCCAGATCGCGAACAGCGCCAGCGCGCTCAACGCGTGTAGCTGGAACAGGATTGGCGCGCCCGCCATCAGCGACGGATCCGGGTTGAGGTAGAACACCGACCGGAACCACGGTGAGATGGTGGTGCGGTAGTCGTAGCCGCCGCCGACGAGGTTCGCCATTACCGTGGCCGACAGCCCGAGCACGATCGTGAGGCTCAGCACCGCGTACATGATCTTGTCGTTGCGGGTGGTGGCGGTGAACACGGGCCCGACCGTGCGCCGGCGGTAGATGAGGATCGCCAGCCCGCCGAGTGTGGCCAGGCCCGCGACGGTGCCGAGCGCGACGGCCGTCACGTGGTAGGCGGTCTCGCTGACGCCCACCGCTTCGGTCCAGGTCTTGGGGATGACCAGCCCGCCGACATGACCGAGCAGCACGACGAGGATGCCGAAGTGGAACAGCGGGCTGCCAATGCGCAGTAGCCGCGACTCGTACATCTGTGACGAGCGGGTGGTCCAGCCGAACTTGTCGTAGCGGTAGCGCCAGACGTGCCCGAGCACGAACAGTGTCAGTGCCACGTACGGCGCCACCACCCACAGCACGACGTTCATCGCGATGCCTCCATGACGGCGTAGGGTTCCATCCCGACCTCCTCGGCCGGCGGCCCTTCGGCCGCCAGCCGCAGAGCGGCCTCTCGCTCGCGCGGTCCGGCCGGGGGCAGCGTCGCCGTCACGGCCGCCACCACGTCGGCGTACGGTGAGCGTTCCTGCTCCAGTGCCGTGCGCAGCAGCTCCAGCCCTGCCCGGTGCTCCTGCAGCAGGCGCCGCGCTTCCCACACGGCGCCACGGCCCGACAGCTCGCACACCACGGCCACGTGATCGGGCAGCTCGCCGCCGACCGGTTCGAAGCCTGCCCGGCGCAGAGCGTGCTTGAAACGCAGCAGCGCCCCGCCGCGCTTGCGGGTATCGCCGTAGGCGTAGTAGGTCAGGTAGGGGCAGCAGCGCCGCTTGAGGTCGAAGGTCGCCACGTAGTGCGCGGCCAGGTCGGCCTGGGCGGTGACGGCGACGTGCTGGAGGAAGGCGGTCAGGCGGTCGCGGACCTCGCCGGCGGGCAGTTCCCCCACCGCCTCGGCCAGCACGTCGCGCGCGCCGTACAGCCGGTCGTCGGGGTAGCCGAGCAGCACCGAAGCCACCATGTGGGCCGTGCGCAGAGCCGTCATCGCGGATTCCTCCCGTTGCGCTTCGGGAACAGGCCGTCGGGGACGCCCTTGCCGTCCCAGTTGAGCAGGTTGACGCGGCCGTGCGGCTCGCCCGCCTGCCGGTCGCTCAGCTCGCCCGTCTGCCTGTCGCGCAGGGCGTGGAAGTTCTCCACCGCGACAGGGGCGGGCGTGCCGGAGGCCTCGCCGAACGGGCCGCCCATGCCGGGCCCGCCCTCGTAGTCGAGGCTGCATCCGGTGGCCGGCTCCTCCAACTGGACGCCCTGCTCGGCGTGGGCCTTGGGGATGACGTACCGCTCGGCGTAGGGGGCGAGGGCGAGCAGCCGGTGCATGTCCTCGATCTGCCGCCCGGTCATGTCCACGGAGGCGGCGATCGATTCGTCGGTGCTCTGGCCGAGATTGAGGCGGCGCATGTACGAGCGCATGGCGGCCAGGCGGCGCAGTACGGCACGTACCGGCTCGGGGTCGCCGGCGGTGAACAGCTCGGCCAGGTAGCCGATCGGGATGCGCAGGGCGTCGATGGCGCCGAAGAGGTTGCCGGCGTCCTCGCCGTCGTGGCCGGTGCCGGTCAGCACGTCCACGACGGGCGACAGGGGCGGGATGTACCAGACCATCGGCATCGTGCGGTATTCCGGGTGCAGCGGCAGCGCCAGGCCGTACTCGAAGATCAGCTTGTGGATCGGGGAGTTGCGCGCCGCCGCCAGCCAGTCCTCGGGGATGCCGTCCGCGCGGGCGGCGGCGATCACCTCGGGATCGTGCGGGTCGAGCAGCACGCCGCGCTGCGCCTCGTACAGGTCTTTCACGTCCGGGACAGAGGCGGCCTCGGCGACGCGGTCGGCATCGTAGAGGAGCAGGCCGAGGTAGCGCAGACGGCCGACGCAGGTCTCCGAGCAGACGGTGGGGATGCCGACCTCCACCCGGGGATAGCAGAACGTGCACTTCTCGGCCTTGCCGGTGCGGTGGTTGAAGTACACCTTCTTGTACGGGCAGCCGGTCACGCACATGCGCCAGCCCCGGCAACGGTCCTGATCCACCAGCACGATGCCGTCCTCCGACCGCTTGTACATCGCGCCCGACGGGCAGGAGGCCACGCAGGAGGGGTTGAGGCAGTGCTCACAGATGCGCGGCAGGTAGAACATGAAGGCCCGCTCGAACTCCAGCTTCACCTGGTCCGACACCTTGCGCAGCACGGGGTCGCCGGACGCCAGCTGGGGGGCGCCTGCGAGGTTGTCGTCCCAGTTCGCACTCCAGGTGATCTTCGTGTTCCGGCCGGTGATGAGCGACCTGGGGCGGGCCACGGGCGTGTCCTGTGTGGCGGGGGCGGAGAAGAGGCGGTCGTAGTCGTAGGTCCAGGGCTCGTAGTAGTCCTGGATGGAGGGCATGAGCGGGTTGGCGAAGATGGTGAGGAGCTTCTTGAGCCGGCCGCCTGCCCTGAGCCGCAGCCGGCCGCGCCGGTTCAGCTCCCAGCCGCCCTTCCACTTGTCCTGGTCCTGGTAGGTGCGGGGGTAGCCCTGGCCTGGACGGGTTTCGACGTTGTTGAACCAGACGTACTCGACGCCGACGCGGTTGGTCCAAGCCTGCTTGCAGGTGACCGAGCAGGTGTGGCAGCCGATGCACTTGTCCAGGTTCATCACCATGGCCAGCTGCGCCATGATCCGCATCAGTAGTCGACCTCCTGGGAGCGGCGGCGGATCACGGTGACCTCGTCGCGCTGGTTGCCGGTGGGTCCGAGGTAGTTGAAGGCGAAGCTGAGCTGGGCGTACCCGCCGATGAGATGGGTGGGTTTGACCAGCAGCCGGGTCAGGGAGTTGTGGATGCCGCCGCGGCGGCCGGAGGTCTCGCTCTTGGGCACGTCCACGACGCGTTCCTGAGCGTGGTACATGTACACGGTGCCCTCGGGCATGCGGTGCGAGACGACCGCGCGGGCCACGACGACGCCGTTGCGGTTGACGGCCTCCACCCAGTCGTTGTCGGCGATCCGCGCCTTGGCGGCGTCGGCGGGGCTCATCCAGATGGTCGGCCCGCCGCGCGACAACGTGAGCATGAGTAGGTTGTCCTGGTATTCGGAGTGGATGGACCACTTGGAGTGTGGGGTGAGATAGCGCACGGTGACGCCGTTCTCGCCGCTGTCGCCCACGCCCGGCTCGCCGAACATGGCGGTCATGTTGAGCGGCGGCCGGTAGATCGGCAGGGCCTCGCCGGCCTCGTGGATCCAGTCGTGGTCGAGGTAGAAGTGCTGACGGCCGGTGAGGGTGTGCCAGGGTTTGCGGTGCTCGACGTTGATGGTGAACGCCGAGTAGCGGCGCCCGCCGCTCTCGCTGCCCGACCATTCGGGCGAGGTGATCACCGGTACGGGGCGGGCCTGGGTGTCGGCGAAGGTGATCTGCTTGTGCTCGTCGGCCAGTCCGTCGAACGAGGTTCCGGTACGGCGGGCCAGCGTGGCGAAGCCCTGGGCCGCGAGGCGGCCGTTAGTGGTGCCGGACAGGGCGAGGATGGTCTCGCACATGGCGACGTCCGTGTCCAGTTTCGGCCGGCCGTCCTCGGTGACGCCGTTCAGGCGGCCGAGCCGGGCGATTTCGCCGGAAACGTCATAGCTGAGGCCCTTCGTGGTGGCGCCGAGCCGGTCCGCGAGCGGGCCGAGCGCGGCCATCCGGCCGGCGACGGCGCCGTAGTCGCGCTCCACCACGACGATCTTGGGGAAGTCGCGGCCGGGCATCGGGGTCCGGCCGATGCCGCGCCAGTCGGTCACCCGTCCGTGCGGGGTGGCCAGTTCGTCGGGCGTGTCGTGCAGGAGCGGCACCGCCACCACGTCCCTGCGGGTGCCCAGGTGGGTGCGCGCGAGGTCGCTGAAGGCGCGGGCGATGGCGTGGAAGGCGGCGAAGTCGGTGCGGGTCTGCCAGGGCGGGTCGATCGCCGGGGTGAACGCGTGCACGAACGGGTGCATGTCGGTGGAGGACAGGTCGTGTTTCTCGTACCAGGTGGCGGCGGGCAGCACGATGTCGGAGAACAGCGTGGTGGAGGTCATCCGGAAGTCCAGCGACAGCAGCAGGTCGAGCTTGCCCCGGGGCGCCTCCTCCGGCCAGGTCACACTGCCGGGACGCTGATCCGGCGTCGCCTCTTCGGCCCGCACGGCCGAGTCCGTGCCCAGCAGATGGCGCAGGAAGTACTCGTTTCCCTTGGCCGACGAGCCGAGCAGGTTCGCCCGCCACACGGTCAGCACGCGCGGCCAGTTGGCCGGCGCGTCGGGATCTTCGCAGGCGAAGCCGAGCCGCCCCGCGGCGACCTGCTCCGCAACGTACGATCCCGGATCGGCGCCCACCTCGTCCGCCAGGTCCAGGGGATTGCGGTCGAACGTCGGGTACGACGGCATCCAGCCCATCCGCGCCGACTGCGACAGCAGATCGGCGGTGGCCTTGCCGGCGAACGCGCCCTCCCCGAGCGGAGACGAGACGACGTCCGCGCTGTAGGTGTCGTAGCGCCACTGATCGGTGTGCAGGTACCAGAACGCCGTGCCGATCATCTGCCGGGGCGGCCGCGACCAGTCCAGGCCGAAGGCGAGCTGCGCCCACCCCGTGACCGGCCGGCACTTCTCCTGCCCGACGTAATGGGCCCAGCCGCCGCCGTTGACACCCTGGCAGCCGGTCAGCGTGGTCAGCGCCAGGAACGAGCGGTAGATCGTGTCGGAGTGGAACCAGTGGTTCGTCCCCGCGCCCATGATGATCATGGAGCGGCCACCGGACTCCTCCGCGTTGCGGGCGAACTCCCGCGCGATGCGCGCCGCCGCCTTGGCCGGCACTCCGGTGAGCGCCTCCTGCCAGGCCGGTGTGTACGGCTCATCCGCATCGTCGTAGCCCGACGGCCAGGTCCCGGGCAGCCCGTCGCGGGGCACCCCGTACTGGGCGAGCATCAGGTCGAACACCGTGGTCACCAGGTGGCCACCGACGCGCCGCACCGGGACGCCGCGCGCCAGCACTCCGCCGGTATCCCCGTCGAAGCGGGGCAGCATCACCTGCACCGCCTCCTCCCCCAGCGCGGTCAGCAGCGGGTCCACGTCGCCGAGGTCCAGGTTCCAGCGGCCCTGGCCCGGCTCGGAGAAGCGGAAGGCGAGTGAGCCGTTCGGCACGACCGGCTCGCCGCTCCGCGCGTCCAGCAGCACCGTGGCGAATGCCGTCTCCTCCCCGTCCTGCCCGAGGTCAGCGGCAGTGAGGAACTTGTCCGGCACGTACGATCCGTCGCGCTCGCGCAGCCTTACCAGGAACGGCAGGTCGGTGAACCGCTTGACGTAGTCGGTGAAGGGGGGTGTCGGCCGGTCGACGAAGAACTCCTTGAGGATCACGTGCCCCATGGCCATGGCCAGCGCGCCGTCGGTGCCCGGGTGCGGCGCCAGCCACTCGTCGGCGAACTTGGCGGCGTCGTTGTAGTCGGGCGCGAGGACGACCACCTTCTGGCCCCGGTAGCGGGCCTCGGCCAGGTAGTGCGCGTCGGGTGTGCGGGTCACGGGCACGTTCGAGCCCCACAGCATCAGGTAGGCGGCGTCCCACCAGTCGGCCGACTCCGGCACGTCGGTCTGGTCGCCGAACACCTGCGGTGAGGCCACCGGCAGATCGGCGTACCAGTCGTAGAAGGACAGCATCGCCCCGCCGATCAGCGAGATGAACCGGGCGCCCACGGCGTGCGAGGCCATCGACATGGCCGGGATCGGCGAGAAGCCGGCCACCCGGTCCGGGCCGTAAGTCTTGATGGTGTGCACATGCGCCGCGGCGATGATCTCGCATGCCTCGTCCCAGGTGACGCGCGCCAGGCCGCCCTTGCCGCGGGCCGACTGGTAGCGGCGGCGCTTGGCCGGGTCGGTGGTGATCTCCGCCCAGGCGGCGACCGGGTCGCCCAGCCTGGCCCTGGCCTCCCGGTACATCTCGACCAGCACGCCCCGGGCGTAGGGGAAACGGACGCGGGTGGGCGAGTAGGTGTACCAGGAGAACGCCGCGCCGCGGGGGCAACCGCGCGGCTCGTACTCCGGCCGGTCGCCGCCGACGCTCGGATAGTCGGTCTGCTGCGCCTCCCAGGTGATCACGCCGTCCTTGACGTACACCTTCCAGGAGCACGAGCCGGTGCAGTTGACACCATGGGTGGAGCGGACCACCTTGTCGTGGCTCCATCGGTCACGGTAGAACGCATCACCCTGGCGGCCGCCGATCTGGTGCAGCGTCCGCAGGTCTTCCGAGACTGTGCCTGGGCGTAGGTGCCGGCCCAGCTTCAGCAGGGCGTCGCTGACCGGTCCGTCTGTACCCGCCATATGTCCGACTCCTCATCTCGCGGGCAAAGCGGACATGCCCGCTGGCGACGTTTTCATGGCACAAGAGTTCGGTGGGTTAGCTACCCACCGGCGCTGGATGCCGAGGACGTCTTTTAATCCTCTCGATCGGTACGAGGGTCACGTCAGGGTCTTTGGTCCCATCTTCCGGCCGAGCGACGCCTACGTTGACGGACTTGGCGGCGCGGCCGGACTCCGCCCGGCTGTCGAGCGGACCGCCGTGACCGTCAGCACCAACGTCAGCAGCGACACGCCGGACAGCAGGGCCAGCCCCACCCCGTAAGAGCCGAACAGGCCGTAGACCAAGCCCATCACCAGGGGCGGCACGAACCCGCCCAGCCCTCCGGCGGCGCCGACCAGGCCCGTGACCGAGCCCACTTTGTCGGCCGGGGCCACCTTCGCCACCAGGGCGAAAACGGCTCCGCTGCCCGCGCCGAGCGCGGCGGCCATGGTCAGGAACGCGATCGTGCCCGCCATCATCAGCGTCGGGGTGAACGCCTGCACCGCGGCGCACAGCGAGACCACGCCGAACACGGTGGCCAGGACGGGAATCGACCCGAACCGGTCCGACAGCCAGCCGCCGATGGGGCGCATCGCCACCGCCAGGATCACGAACCCGGCCATCCGGTTGGCCGCGTCGGCCTGCTCCAGCCCGTAGGCCGACTGCAAGTAGACCGGCAGATACACGGAGAAGGCGACGTACCCGCCGAACGCGACCGCGTACAGCACGCATGCCTGCCAGGTGATCGACAGGCGCGCCGCCGCCGCCAGGCGTGCGACGGTCGACTGGGCCGGCGCCGTACGGCCCGGCGCGTCGCGCAGCACGAACCAGGCCACCGCGGCATAGACGGCCAGCACGGCCGCGGTGATCAGGAACGGGGTCGCCGAGCCGCCGGTTCTGATCAGCCTGACCGTGGTCAGGGCGCTGATCGCGGTGCCGCCCATGCCCATGCCGAAGACACCGACGACCAGACCGCGGCGCTCGGGCGGGAACCAGGCGCTGACAAACGGCACCCCCACCGCGAACACCGTTCCACCGATCCCCAGGAAGAACCCGCCCACCAGCAGTGCCGCCAGCGACCCCTGCCCGGCCACGCCGATGAACAGCACCGGCACGATCGTGGCCGCCGAGATCAGCGGCAGCATCACCCGGCCGCCGAACCGATCGGTGAGCGCCCCGACGGGGATGCGGCCCAGCGAACCGACGATCACCGGGACCGCCACCAGCAACGCCTGCTCCGAAGCCGACAGGTCCAGCAACTCCTTGAACCGCGGGCCCAGCGGGCTGAGCAGCGCCCAGGCCCAGAAGTTCACCGCGAACCCCACGGTCGCCAACGCCAGCATCCACGTCGGCCGACGGGCGGACCTCGTTGAGGCCGCCCTGTCGGTGGCATCAGTACGCATCTCATCCCGTCCTCGTCATGTCGATCACGCTCAGCGGGCGGCGACCTCGATCCGTCACGATCTTCTAGCCACGCTCATTCCGTATCCCAGCGCAGCGATCCACGGTCAGGTAGGGACGAAGGTCCTGCGGGTGAGGTGCCTATGGTCCGCTCCGAAGCGCCGACGTGGTAGGCGCCCGCTGGTTGCGTCCGTCTCGAAATCGCCGGCCTCCAGCTCTGGACTGGATCCGGGAGCCGGCGACGATGTCCGCGAACTCGTTCAACGCCCGCGACGAGGGCGGGCCATCCGGCGGCATTGGCGAGGGCGGGGTCGGCAAGGTCCGCGATGACCTGGGGTGGCAACTGCGACCGCCGGTGTGTCGAGGGGTCGCCACCGTTCCAGGGTGGGGTCGCGTTCGCCGTCCTCTGCAAGCAGTCCCACCGACGGGCCGTTGCTGTGGACGATGCGCATCTGGTGCTGCGCGCCGCGTGGGCGATTGGAGGATCCCACGGAGAGCCACACATCGGTGTAGACGGCGCCGGCCCCCGGTGGCCGACTCACAGTAACTCCCACAGAGTTTCTGACCGGTGCCTCGACCGCCGGATCGGCGCGTAGGTGGCGGTGGTCGCCAGCGCGACGCATGTCGAAATGAGTAAGAGGGAACGATAACTGTGTGATTCCCCCAGGGGCAGGCTGGCGGACGCTGGGCGCAGTCGCAACCCTCACATTGTTGGGAATATTGATCGCTTTCGCCGCGCAGCGCCTCGACCGCGATGACGAGGTCAATAGGGCCGATCTAGCCGCCTTGACCCTGGCAGCGGCAGTGGCGGCCACAGGAGTGATCGCTTGGCTCAGACGTTCTTTCGCCGTATCCCCTCTCCGGGCGGCCAATCTCGACGCAGCCCGACAGATCCTGGCTGAGCAGGTGGAACAGCAATGGAAGACGGAATCGCGACTTCGGCTCTTGGGCGACCCGGAACCCATGCCGATCACCTGGCAACTGACCACCAAAGCCGCGGAGATGAGCCAACCTCATCTGATCACGACCGAAGATCTGGCCTTTTCCGCACGCGCCGACGACATCGTCGATCTGACCCGCCAATTTCGCGCCCTCAAGCACCGTCGATTGATCATCACAGGTGGAGGAGGCACGGGGAAAACCACATTGGCCGTACAACTTCTCCTTGAGTTACTCGCCGTCCGAACCACCGAACAGACGATGGCACATGGCGGCGAAATCATTCCCGTTCCAGTGCTTCTTCCCATCAGCGGCTGGGATTGCCGCGCGTATCCTCACCTACATGACTGGCTGGCCGTTCGTCTGGCTCAGGACTATCCGGCGCTCACCAGACCGGAGTTCGGACAAAGCGCCGCCGCCACGCTGGCATACGGTGGCCACATCCTGCCGATCTTGGACGGCCTGGACGAGCTTTCCGACCAGAATCGCGTCAAGGTCATCAAAGCGCTGAACATTTCCCTGACCGCCCACGATCCAGTCATCCTCACCTGCCGCACCAGCGAGTTCACCGAAGCCATCACCCAGACCGGCCGACCGATCAACGGCGCTGCCGTCATCATTCCAGCAACCCTCACCACGGCTGACGCCGCGCGTTATTTGACCGCTTGCCTACCGGGAGACCTTCCTGAGGCATGGCGAAAAGTCCTGGCAGCCCTCACCGAGGGCATCGTCCCCGGCCTGGCCCAACTCGCGTCTGCTCCACTGGGTTTGTGGCTGATCCGTGCCGTCTACATCGACACCGCCTCCGACCCCACCTCCCTCGCCGGGCCCCTGGGAAGGGATGCGGTCGCACTACGCATCCACCTACTTGACCGCCTCATCCCCGCCCTCACCAAAACCCGGCTGGCCAGCATGAATCCCGCCGAGCACTTCCGGCCCCGTCGATCACGTGATGCAGTGGCCACTCGTCGCTATCTCGCCTATCTGGCCAGCCACTTCCACCCCGCCGCCACTCGGGACATCACCTGGTGGCACATCCCTAACACCGTCCCCCATCTGCGGATCGCCGCCGGGATAACCGCTGGACTTCTCACCGGGCTCGTGTTCGGGCTCGGGGCTACGCTTGCGTTCGGCCTCATCACGTCACTCGCAGCCGGACTGGTGGGGGGCTTCGTGGGCGGACTCACGGCCGCCGGTTCCTGGGTGGACGAAGCGCCGGGGCACGCGCCGCTCCGCCCTTGCGGACGAACGACCCTTTTCTTTCAGTCGATCAGAAGCAACCTCTCATTCGGACTCGCGTTCGCACTCGCGACCGGGCTTGTGTTCGGGCCCGGAGGGGGTGTCGCGTTCGGCCTGGAGATCACCTTCATGGCCGGACTTGTGTTCGGACTGGTCGAGTGGGCGGAACAATCCACACACCCACCGATCAGAACACCACGCTCTGGAAGGCAGGCCGAGAGGATTCTCACCCTCTTCTTAGCGCTCCTGGCCGGAATCGCGGTCGGGATCGTCGTTGGGCTCGGGGGCGTGTTCATGATGGGACTCGGAAATCTGCTCACGTTCGGGCTCGCCATAGGGCTCGCCGTTGGGCTTGCGGGCGGGCTCGGAGTCGGCCTAGGGGGAGGTTTTTGGGGTCGGCTTGGAGGCGGCCTCGGGGGTGGGAACCACCATGCGTGGCTGGCATGCACGCTCGCGGTCGCACGGCTGGTCCTCACGCGACGCCTTCCTCTTAGGATCATGAACTTCCTCGACGACGCCCACCGATTAGGACTGCTGCGCGCCGTCGGGCCGGTCTATCAGTTCCGGCACGCAGATCTACACGACCATCTCGCCAAGAAAGACGCCCATCGACCATCGCAGTAGATGACGAGCTACTCAGATGTAAATGGCGAGCGCGCGCGTGGTCTGTACGCGATCAACGTGCCAGGTCCGCCAGCGCCTTCGCGACTGGGCCACACGCGCCTGACGTAGGCCTGCCTATCACTCCGCTCGTGGGCGAGACGTCCAGGCCCACCACGATCTCGCCGCACAGCGGTGAAGGCGGCGCGCGGACCACAACGACGTCGTAGTCCGTGTACCCCTCCGATCCATGGCTGCCCATGACCAGTAGCTTCGCGTCCTCCGATACTCGGACCAGGGCCCTACGCGAATCGCCCAGGAGCGCGGCCTTCTTCGCCTCCACCTTCGGCTGCTCGAGCTGTCTCGTCACGGACGCTCTGGTGAGGACCGCCATTGCTCGTAGGCGGCCACGGCGGTCGGCAGAGTCGGGAAGAGGAAGTCCTCGCCCACGGCGCCGGTCAGACCGAACGCGTCGAGCGAGGTACGCAGGTCCTGCTTGACCCTGGCCATCGCGAACACGACGCCCCGGCGGGCCAGTTCGGCGCGCAGCGACTCGACGGCGTCCAGCGCCGTGATGTCCACCTCCACGTTGGCCTCGGCGTTGAGCACGAATCACGACACGGAGCCTTCCTGCTTATCCACCGCGGCCAACGCGCGACGCCGGAAGTCCTGGGCGTTGGCGAGGCCAAACTTCGCCATCGCCTGCAGAGTCAACCTCGCCCGAACGCGGAGCTCCGATAGCGCACACGATCAACCTCGGCGCCGTCAGCTGATCAAAGCCCGCACAGGCTGCCATCGTATTCAGCGCGCCAACACGCTACTGATCCGCCACCCCGCAGACGGCCATCAACGCCGCGACCGGGGCCGCTCGCCAGGGCCGGGATCGTCACTGCAACCTAAAGCCGCAGGTGAGAGCTACCACGGACTTTATGCGGCCCATTCCTGGCGTATTCCGGTCGGCCCCTACGTCGGCAGCTCGAACGGCATCGTGTACGCGATGCCCCTTCGGCCGTGAGCAGCGCGGCTTCGCCACCGTGTCGATCGACGACATCGCGGCGGCCGTCGGTGTCAACCATTGCCATGCGGTAAGTCCTGGCAGCAGGCGCAGGAGTGGACGTGGTCTGGCGAGCGTTGAAGCCGGAGGCTGAGGTCAACCGCCCCGGCCGTCGACGTCCAAGTTCTACGGATCCAAGACCTCGCTTGTCATCATATTCGCGCATACAGCATGACGACGAAACAGCCCAACTTTAGACTGGCCCACATGACGGCTGCCTGGATGGCGTTTCTCGGAGTGATTGCGGGGTCCGCCAGTTCCCTGCTCGGCTCCGTACTCATCACGCGCCTGCAGTGGAAGCACGAAAGACAGCGGTGGAATGAGCAGCGAGAACGCGACACGATTCAATGGCAGCGCCAGGTGGAGATCGAGCGAGCCAGGATCGCAGAGGACAACGCTCGAGTCGAGCGAACTCGGACTCATGAACGTGACCTCGAACGGGACCGCCGGCGCCTAGACCAGCAGATTGACCTCTACATGACTGCTATCGCGCTAGTGCAGGAAGCCGAGGCCAAGTTTCAGGAATACGTGGCCGAGCTCGACCCGCAGGGCGGGTTCACCGACGCGGACGCGGCCAGAGCCAGGGAGATAAGGTCGAATCTGGATAAGGCCCGGCAGTACCTGCCGGCGTTATTGGCCCTGTGCGACGAGTCCTGCCATCGGGATCTCGACCGAGTGGACTCCATCATCGACCAATTCAGCGGATCGATAGAATCCAGCGGTGTGATTCACCTTGGTGAGGGCGGCCCTCAAGTGCCTGGGTGGCCGGTGCCTGTGAGTCTGATGCTCGGGTCGGCGCACAAGGCGTTGCGGGTCGCTTTCGGAAAGACTGTGCGCGCGAGTCTGGGATGAGCGCTGTCAGCAACTGGAGTGGAAGAGGCCGCCGACCGCAGCGGTCTCGGTGAGCGCGTCGTACCGCCGGACGGCGGCCGTCCCCTCCTCCACGTAAGACCTCGACGCCTTTCGCCCTCAGCAGATCCAGTGTCTCGGGGGACGCGACTGCCCGGCGTTCGCCGCTAGGGCGGCCGACTTCCCTGCCGCCTGGGGATGCCGGTGATCACCACGACGTCCTGGGGCGGGCTTCCCCGGCCCACGCTACATGCCTTACGTGCCAGACAAAGGTCATCATGCTCTGAACTGCGAGAATAGACTAAGAACCCAGATAACGATCGAAGTCTCCTTTATCAGCGCGCAAGCGGCGAGCAGTCGCTCGCGCTGCGTTTCCCCCAGGCCACCAACACGCCGCTTCACCTCGACCCCGCACGTCGCCATCACCGCGGCGACCCTCGCCGAGCCCCAACCAGGCACCGCCCGCAGCACCTGAGAGACCTTCGTCCGCTTGACGAGATCATCGTCCTGCGCCATGGCGAACACCTCCGCCACGGTGACCGTCCCGGCCCGGACCTTGGCCAGCAGCTCGCTGCGCGCCGTCCGCGCCTGCGCGGCCTTGAGCAAGGCCATCGCCCCCTGCTCAGCGGTCAACACATATCCCGCCATCGACCGGCCCTCCAACATCGATTGCCCCCTCTCGACATCGTCGGGCTCAGCGGGGCGTCGGCCTCCATCGTGGAGCACTGTCAACAAATGTGGCAGCAAGCCCGGTTCGCCCTGGAGCAAGTACGCCCCCGGCGACCACAGAAAGTAACAACAGAAACCACCCCGAAGAGAACACCGACTACCTGATCAGCGACTCTTGCCAGTCTCGCAGGCCACCCCCGGCGCCCTCCTCGGCCATCACTCGCATCCCGCCGCCCCCACCGTCCGGCCATGGGCAACCGCCGCCAATGTCGGGACTTTCGCCTCTAACAGGGGACAGCGACGGTCGGCCATCGTGAACGGCATGCAGCTCGATTCGTCCGGACTTCAAGTCCTTTCTCGCGAAGAGTGCCTGTGCCTGCTGGCCGCCACTCCCATCGGGCGGATCGTGTTCACCGATCGCGCCCTGCCCGCCGTCCAACCCGTCAACTTCTGTCTCGACGGCGACGGCATCGTCATCCGTACCTCCATCGGGTCCAAGCTGGCCGCGGCCACCCGGCGTACCGTGGTGGCCTTCGAGGCCGACGAGTTCGACCCCGAGATGCGCACCGGCTGGTCGGTCACGGCCGTCGGGCACGCGCGCGCGGTGACCGATCCCGCCGAGATCAACCGGCTGGCCACGCTCCCGCTGTTCCCCTGGGCGCCGGGAAGCCGGGATCACTACATCGTGGTCGACGCCGAACAGCTGTCGGGCCGCCGGATCATCGAAGGCCGCCCTGTCTGAGCACTGTTCTTCCGGCTCCCCGCGCCAACTCCAGCCTTACTCCAGGACCTCGGACAGGGGGCGGCGTACCGAGGTCTTGTCGTCGAAGGTGACGCCCAGCCGCATGATCATCTGCGGGTACTCGCCCGAGCACACCTCCCGTCGCAGGAACTCCCGCAGCGGCTCCATCTCCAGCACCTGAGTGTGGAAGGCGGCGCTGACGCCGTACGCAGAGGCGTGCAGCAAGACGTGTTGCAGCGCCTGACCGGCGTCGATCCACTCCTGGCGGCTGTCGCCCGGCGTGGTGAGCACCGCCACGACCCCGGTCGCCACCGAGCCCCGCTGATCCGCCTGGCTTCCCCAGTCATGCCGCCAGGCGTAGTCACGCTGCGCGAAGTGCGGCTCGGTACGCGGTGCCTGGCGGGGATAGCCCTCGGCGGGCACCCCGTCCTTGCGGTTGCTGCCGGGCGGCCGCGCCCAGCGGATCACTTCCAGGCTGAAGCGCCGGTCCTGCGCCTGTACGCCCTGAGCCGCCCGGGTGAGAGCGGCGATCACGTCGACCGCGTCCGCAGAGCGAACGGGGGTCAGGTGAGCCCCCTCGCTCGACGCCGCTCTGACCAGCCTCTCGATGAGCTCGTCCGGCACCGGCACGTCGGCGAAGCCCGCCCGATGCGTACGGCGGCGTTCGATCTCACCGCCCAGAGCAACGGTGAGCTCGTCGGCCTGGATGTCGGCGCCCGGCCGCAGCGTCGCGAGCAACGACGGCCGGTCCGGGTCCGGCAGGATGCGCACGATGGGCTCAAAGCCCTCGCAGCGCATGACCGTGCGCAGGGTGAACAGGGCGGCACCGCAGCTGATCAGCAGTTCCCGCCCCGAGGCGTCGCCGACACGCAACTTGCGGTCCGTGTCGGCCCGCAGGCTGATCTCATCCTCGGCCACCGAGAACATCCAAGGCTGCGTATTGTGCACGGACGGAGCCCAGCGCGCGGCCTCCACCGCAGCGTCGAGCACACGTTTTGCCGAACGGGTAGCCATGACCAGCACCTCCACGAGTCGTCCAAGCTCAGCTCACTACGCGGGAGGCCGGCCTGGTCAGGGCCGAAGGTCCCGACCTCCAGGGACGTCCGCCCTCTGCAATCGACTCAAGGACCTTGGTCTTTGCTGCTGATGCCGTATGTTCGTCCAGGCCAGCCACACGCCATGCAAGGGCGACAAGGACTTTGTTGACACGGCCTTACCCGACGTACCTGGCTGGTACGGAGCCAGGTATCGGCGCTGTTTCCCGAGGAGCGGCGGCGCGGAGTCCTCAACTCTTTTATGGCCGATCCGCCAGCCCCGCCCGTACCGCGACACCGAGCGCACCAGGCCGTACCCACCATCACCTCCAACGTCGTGTACGGCAAGCACACCGGCAACACTCCCGGCGGCCACCGCGCCGGAGAGCCGTTCGCCCCAGAGGCTCGATCTGCGATCGCAAGCACTGTCTGAACGTCCTGGACGCGATCCGCCGCGCCTTCACCAGCCATCTCTGGATGCCCCCGGTCGCTCTGACCGACTGACCAGCAGACATCACACAACGTCACAGCGCTGATGAATGCTTACTTCCCCAAGGGCGGACGCTGGGCGACGCGTCCGCCGAGGAGCGAGCGATCTACAGGTTCTCGCGACGGCGGCATGCTTCCCGCGGATTGCCGGGTGTTGTGCCGAGGGCAGTGAGGAGTTCAGGAAGACACCTGAGGATATTCACCCGCTGGGCCGGGGTGGTACCCCGGAGAGAGATCAGCAGGACGGCCACGGCGGTTAGTGTCCGCCCGGCACGGATCTCGCCGCTTCGGATGCTCCGGCGCGCTGAGCAGCCGGCGCCGGCCAACGCAATGGCGATCGGGATCAGGAACAGCGGGTCGAACATCATCACTACCTCCAGGTAGGACTCTCGTGAATCGGATCGGTGAGAACCCCCTCAGCTTGTGTCGACCTGGGATCACGTGCCACCGCTGGACGATCAGCTCATCGGCCTGCTGCAAGCGCAGGTTGAGGCGGATGAGGAGCTGCCGTACCAGTTGTTCGGAGCCCGCCGTCCCAACCTGTCGTCGGTCTATGTACGGCAGGACCTGAGCCTGTGGACGCCGGAGGCCGATCAACCGCCCGGCCCGTTGCCCAACGAGCCGCGGGCGGACGAGCCGCGCCCCGACGCCCTCGGCGCCGACTTCCATCTCGTCCAGACGATGAACGGGCGCTTGTGATGACGGGCGATAGTTGTCACCGCGTCCGCCAGATCTTGACGTCGCCGTACGCCCGGACGGTGGCGAAGGTATCCCGGTCCCGGCTGAAGACCACGCTGCCCGCATACTGAGCGACCTTGCGGCGGGCGGCGACGTCGAAGACGTAGGACGTGTCCGGCTCACCGCAACTGGCGAGATACCGCCCGTCAGGGCTGAAGGCCAGGCTGTTGATCTTCTTGTGGCCGTCGTGCAGCGTCGCCACAAGGTTTCTGCTGCGCGCGTTCCACAGGCTGATCTTCGATTTGCCGTCGGCGATCGCCAGTAGCTTGCCGTCGGGGCTGAACGCCACACCCCAGACGCCGTCCGGCGTGCCGGGGAGTTTGCCGACGGTGCGGTGCGTGTCCAGGTCCCAGAGGTAGACCCAGTGGTCGGCGCTGCCGGCGGCGAGCAGCTTGCCGTCCGGGCTGATGGCCAGCGACCAGATCCAGCCATTGTCGGTGCGCAGAGTGGCGATCTTGCGCTGACCGGTCACATCCCACAGGAAGACGTTTCTGTCGTTGCCGCCGGTGGCCAGCGTCCTGCCGTCGGGAGTGAAGGCGACGGCCCACGTGCCGATGGCGTGCCTCGCGCTGAGCGGGAGCCAGCGATGGCCCGGCACACTCCATAGGCGCACGGTCTGATCCTCCTCGCCCCGTACGGCGACGGTCTTGCTGTCGGGGCTGAACACGGCGGGACGGACCCTTCGCGGCGTGCCGGCGAGCGTGATCGATGTCTTGCGGCCGGTGGTCATGTCACGCAGGAGCATCCTGCGGTCCGTGCCGCTGATGGCAAGGGTTCGTCCGTCGGGGCTGAAAGACGCGGCGTCGAAGGAGCCGACGATGGTAGCGACGTTCCTGGGGGCCGGCGTCTCGGTAGGGGTCGAGGTCTTTGTGGGAGTCTGTGCCGGGGTCTTCGTGGCGGTTGTGAGGGTCGGTGCCGCTTGCGAGACGCTCGGCGGGGACTGCCGGTGCGGGGACGGGTCCGGGCGCAGATTCCAAGCGGCGAGAGCCGCGACGGCGAGAACGGGAATGACGCTCAGTCGCACGGCACGGCGGCGCGGTGGCCCCGTCGCCAAGGCCGGCGGAGAGGGCGCACGATGGCCGCTCCCCGGGACGGCCCGGTTGAGGGTGAGGCCCATGAGTTGCGCGTCCTGCGTCAGCCGTCGTTCCGGAGTGGACAGCCCGGCCGCCCGCATGCGGGAGCGCAACGCCCGGTAGAGGTCCTCGACGGTGAGGAACTCGCCGCCGTCCTCGACGCCTTCCCACAGCAGCCGGAGCAGGCGCCCGCTGAACGCCGTGTGCTTCTCCCCAGCAACGATCAGCGCGTTCTCGCTCTGCCCGGCCGAGGTCAATACATAAGTGCCTTCTATATCCAGCTCGGCCAGCAGGCTGCGCCGCACCGGAGCCATGGACTGCGAGAGAACGCGGCCTGAGAAGCAGCAGTCCAAGACGATGATTTTCACACGGGCAGGGCTGTGCAGCACCGCGTCGCGTAGTTTCCCATACTCCAGGGCGGAGAATTCCGGGGCACCGGGGCGCGTACCGGGAAGCGAAAGATAAAGGTCGTGTTTCCGGCCGCTGATCACTCCGTGGCCGACGTAATAAACGAGCAGGAGACTTTCGGCGGCACGGCTGGCGGCGAAGATCTGGTCACCGGCCTTTTCCAGGCTGGGTGCGTTGAGGAGTGTGACGCAGTGCCGGTCGGGCACCACGCCCACACCTGCGCGCGGGTCGGTGAAGAACTCCCGCAAATCGCGGACGGTCGCGCTCACAGCGGGCAGATCGGGAAGCTCGGCGTCGGTGTAGCGACTGCTTCCGATCAGGATGACGCGCGACCGCTCCGGGTCGGCCACCTGCACGTTCACTCCTTGTACAGCGCGGACAGCGTCTCGCGCAGCAGTCGCTCCAAACGCTTGGCGTCCACGTGCTTGGCGTCCACGTCGATCGACGTGCCGCCCTCGGTGCGGATCCGGACGCGTACGTCGGACCTGTGCGGCTGGGCAAGCCACGCCTTGAGCGAGGCGGCCAGGGCGGTGAGCGCGCCACCGGAAGAGACGGCGACCAGGGCTGTCTCAGCCAGCCCGCCCATTTCGCCGGGCGCCGGAGCGGCAGCGGATAGACGCACCCGGCCCACCAGCGCGCTTTCTCCGGACAACCAATCAACCAATGACTCTAGATCACCGACGTCGTCACCACTGTCTACGGTGAGGGATATATCCACAACGGTCCCTTCGCGTTGAGGTAGGCGAAGCTACCACAGCGAGCGCGTAACGCGCGGCACTCTCTTAACCATCGGCATTCGTGACCGAATAACCGGCCCGGAACAATAGGCCATCATTTCGGGCCGAAATTCGGAGGAACCGGTTGGCCTGGATTCACGCCATCCTGTGATCGGCGCGTTGCCGCCATCGTGAGCCCGGCCGCCCGCGACGGCGTACAACGCCACTTCGTTCCGCATGCAGTGCATCCACAGAGGACGAAGTCTTTCTGGGCCAAGGACCATCGGCGCTGGACGGCGGCGCGCCCATCTACAAGATCCGTTAAGAAAGACCGTTCGTCACATCCGCCACCGGTGTCTCCACCCTTGGCGGGCGCCGGTAACCCGTCGGAGCGGGCCGCGGCGGGATCTCCAGCGGCGGGCGCTGCACCTCTCGGTACGGAACCGTGGACAGCAGATGGGAGGTCATGTTGATCCTGGCCCGCCGCGTATCATGGCTCTCGACCTCGTACCACGGCGCCTCGGGAACGTGGGTGTGCACCATCATCTCGTCTTTGGCGCGGGAGTACTCCTCCCACCGGGTGATCGACTCCAGGTCCATCTCCGATAGCTTCCACCGCCGCATCGGATCCTCAAGCCGGGCACGAAAGCGCCGCTCCTGCTCGTCGTCGCTGACCGAGAACCAGTACTTGCGCAGCAGAACCCCGTCCTCCACCAGCAGCCGCTCGAAGATCGGGCACTGGTGCAGGAATCTTGTGTACTCCTCCTGCGTGCAGAACCCCATCACCCGCTCCACCCGGCCCGGTTGTACCAGCTCCGGTCGAACAGCACGATCTCCCCGGCCGCGGGCAGATACTCGATGTAACGCTGGAAGTACCACTGCGTACGTTCCCGCTCAGTGGGCGCGGGCAAAGCGACGATCCTGGCCATCTGCGGGTTGAGGTATTCGGCCACCCGCTTGATCGTGCTTCCCTTGCCAGCCGCGTCCCGCCCTTCGAAGACCACGACCATCCGGCGGCCCTCGGCCTTCACCCACTCCTGCAACTTCACCAGCTCGGCCTGCAACCGGAACAGCCGCTTCTCGTACGGCTTGCGCCGCAGCCTGCCAGCGCTCATGTCACACCTCCACTCCGCCACCATGCGGCTCTGGCTCCTGGGCCTATGGTGTGTCATCCTCGGGCTTGATCCGATTCCTGCCGGGCCTGGCGCGCTGGCCGGTCAGCGGCGTGACTGGCTTCGGGACGACCTGCTCGCCGGATGACCGTGGCAGCCCATCCCGTGTCCAGGTCATGGCCTACGCCGCCGTTGCGGGGCTGTCACCGATGGCGGGGCTGTGAACGATCCTGGCCCGGCCGGGGACTCGGCCCGCGACGCCCCTCCCTGGGCCGTATGGACACGGGTCGGCGAGAGGTGGCGCCAGCCGCTCGGCGGCAGCCTGGAAGCAGGATCGTGCACCGTAGCCTCACCTGACGACTGGAGGTCCGAACTGCTGCCACATCACTGATGCGGTCGCTACGCAGGAGCGTGTAGCCGAGTCGGCTTGCATCCACGCCGGATCCTGCAATCCTGTCACAGCGTTCACCCTGTCCTCCTGACCACGGCCAGCGGACAGGGCGCGTGGTGCAGCAGCGCGTGGCTGACCGAGCCCAGGACCATCCCGGCGAAGGTGCCGTGCCCGTGGGAGCCCACGACCAGCAGGTCGGCGCCGTAGGAGGCTTGGCGGAGCACCTCGGCGGGATGACCGTGGACGACGTCCTCGACCACGGAGACGTCCGGATACCGCGCCGCGAGCTTCCGCCGCGCCGTCAGCAGATCGTCGTACCCTTCGCCGTGATCGGCGGGATCAAACCCATGAGGCCACAGGTATGCCTGGGCGTGGACAACGCGGAGCCGAATGCCCCGCATCCGTGCCTCCGCGAAAGCGAACTCCAGTACCCCGGACGACGCGGATGAGCCGTCGGCTCCGGCGACGATCTCACCTCGCTGCGGCGAGAGGTGCTCGCGCACCACCACGACATCGCACGGAGCGTGCCCGGTCACCCCATAGGCGACCGACCCGACCAGCATCCCGCGTACCCCACCGAGCCCGTGGCTTCCAACGACCAGCAGCTCGGCGCCTTGCGCCGCGCCGATCAGCGCCGCACGTGGATCTCCGGGCAGCAACGTGGTCCGCAAACCGATCTCGGAATGGTCCCGACGGGCCCGTTCCTCCGCCGCCGCCAGCACGGTTCTGCCGCCCTCTCTCATCCACGCGGCCACCTCGGCATAGCGCTCGGTCTTCGTCTCGTACACCCATCGGGGGATGACGTGCGCGACGGTCAGCGGCGCCTCGCGCAGGACCGCCTCCCGCGCCGCCCAGCCGACGGCTTCGAGTCCGGCCCTGGAGCCGTCCACACCAACGAGAATCATGCTTCCTCCTCCGAGTCCCTTCCAGGACACTCGGAAGATCGCCGCCCGCCCAGCGCCGTACGGCCCCACGCCGGAGGACCTTCGTCAGCGCGACTTCGGGACCTTCGTCCTTTCGGTCATGCCGCCGCTTCGGTAGCGTCACGAACATGATTCGTGTGTTCCTCCTCGACGACCACGAGGTCGTCCGCCGCGGCGTGGCGGCGTTGCTGGATTCCGAGGACGACATCGAGGTGATCGGCGAGGCGGGGACGGCCGAGTCGGCGGTCGCGCGCATCCCGGCGCTCAGGCCGGACGTGGCGGTGCTCGACGTGCGGCTGCCCGACGGCAGCGGCGTGGACGTGTGCCGGGAGGTGCGCTCCCGGGTGCCGGGGCTGGCGTGCCTGATGCTGACCTCGTATGCCGACGACGACGCGCTGTTCGACGCGGTGATGGCCGGAGCCGCCGGTTACGTGCTCAAACAGATCCATGGCTCCGATCTGGTCGGCGCCGTGCGTACGGTCGCCTCCGGACAGTCGCTGCTCGACCCGCAGACGACCGCCGCCATGTTGCAGCGTTTGCGCGATCAGGCGGCCAGGAGGGACCCGCTCGCGGCGCTGACCGAGCAGGAGCGCCACATCCTCGACCTGATCGGTGAGGGGCTGACCAACCGGCAGATCGGTGAGCGCATGTTCCTGGCCGAAAAGACGGTCAAGAACTACGTCTCCAACCTGCTGTCCAAGCTCGATATGCAGCGCCGTACGCAGGCGGCGGCCCTGTCGGCCCGGTTGCGGGCCGACAGGAAGGAATGACAGACGGTCAGCCGCGCCGCCGCCACGGCCGCCTAGCCGTAGCTGATGCCGGCGTCGTTGACCGGACCCGCTCACCGGTGTACGGCTCGAAGCCCGCAGCCGACAGCCGGGGCGGCACATCAGTGGCCGGCAACCGGTTCTGGAACACCCCGCCCGACAGGCCCTCCACGATCTCGAAGCCGGAGACCTGTTGTTCCGGCGGCCCAATCGCGGAAATGACCACGTGCCCGCCGGCGTTCCTGACCTGTCCCCCGATCCCGATGGCCGTCGCCAGCCAGTGCACGAACGGGCGGAAGCCGACGTACTGGACCGTCCGTGCACCTCGATCCGCCATGCCGCGTCCACGACGGCGCCCCTACATCAGTGGAGGGACGACGATGAGGTCGTCGTTGTCGGTGACCACCTCGCACACGACGTCCACGACGCCTTCGACGTTGCGGACCGCCTCGGTGAGGGCGATGGCCTGCGATCTCCACCGCGCCCGGCCGCTGATCCGCACCACGCCCGCGTCGATCTCAAGGGAGAACCGGCCGGATTCCGGGAGTACGGCCCGGATGTCGGCCTCCAGTTCCGCGACGGGGCGGGTGAAGACGCGCAGCGCGTCCCGCTGGTGCAGGGTGCCGATGATCCGCCCGGTGACCGCGTCGATCACGGGCAGCTGCTTGACCCGCCGCTCGTGCATCAGCCGGGCCGCGTCACGCACGCTGGTGCCCGGCGTGACGGTGATCGCCGGGATGGTCATCAGCTGAGCTGCCGTGACACCTGCCGCCTTCTCGTGTTCACGCCGTTGCCGGCGGGATTCGAATAGCGACACGCTGTGCCGTACCGGGTCGATCTCCTTCAGCAGCAGGTCGTCCTCGGAGACCACGCCTATGGGCCGCCGTTCGGCGTTGATCACGGTGACCGCGCCGACCGCGTACCGCTTCATCGCGGCCACGATGTCGGCGAACGACGCCTCCGCCAGCACGGCAATGGCCACACGTCCCATGACGTCCCTGACTTCGATCGACATGATGTCCACCTCTCTTCCACGTCCCACGCTCGCGTACGACGGCCCGCGCGGTCAGTGGCGAACGTCCCCGGCCACCAGGCCGAAGGTCCCTCGTTTCAGGCGCGGACCACGGCCACCGGGCAGCGGGCGTGATGCAGCACGCCCCGGCTGACCGAGCCGAGCAGCGCCGACCTAAGGGCGCCGCGCCCGTGCGAGCCCACGACCAGCAGGTCGGCCTGTTCGGCCGCCGTGATGAGCGCGTCCACCGGATGCGCGCACTGAACGTCCTCGACGACCGTTACCTGCGGGTAGTCATGGTTGAGGGTCTTCACCCGGTCGCGGACGACCTGGTGCTGAGCCGTGCGGACCTCGTCCATGTCGTACGTGGCCTCCGGAGCGAAGGCGTGCACTGGTAGCTGCCAGGCGTGCACGACCCTGAGCGGGGCACCGCGCAGCTTCGCCTGCTCGAAGGCGTAGGCCAGGGCGGGCTCGCATTCGAGCGAGTCGTCCACCCCCACCACGACCTCACCGTGCGCCGATCGATGCTCGCCCCGTACCACCACGACGGGGCAGCGCACGTACCCGGCCACGTGGATACTCACCGAACCCAGCAATGCCCCGGCGAACCCGCCAAGTCCGCGGCTGCCGACCACCAGCTCGAGCGCGTCCTTGGCCTGCTCGCGCAGCACCCCGGCAGGTGTGCCCTCCACCTGGAGTGTGGTGACCTCGACGGACGGCTGACGCTCGCGGCCGAGGGCCTCCGCCTCGCGGAGCACCCGCCGTCCCTCGCGCAGCAGTGTGTCCGGCAGGACGGCCTCCGGGCGCCTGCCGACCAGGTACCACGAGGTGTCGGTCGCGTGCACGATTCGCAGCGGCACACCTCTGCGGACGGCGTCTCCGGCCGCCCACTCCACCGCGGCCCGCGACGCCACGGATCCGTCCACTCCTACGATGATCATGATCTCCTCCTTCGTCACCTCCCATCAAATGCACGGCTTCCCGTCCGCGGCAGGGTCAGAGGTCGCCGGCGCAAAGGACCAAGGGCCCTGTCTGTGGCCGGGGCTGGATGGGTACCGTCACGCCATGGCCGCTCTTGCTCTGACCAGGCTCCGGGCCGTGATCTTCGACACCGACGGTGTCGTCACCGACACGGCCCGCGTGCACGCCGCGTGGAAACACGTGTTCGACGACTTCCTGCGCGGCCGCTCCACCCCGTTTGACGTCCGCGACGACTACCTGCGTCATGTGGACGGCCGCCCACGGCTCGACGGGATCCGCACGTTCCTGGCCCCCCGCGGCATCACGCTGCCCGAGGGAGCCTCCGGCGACGCGCCGGGCGCGCCGACCGTACACGGGCTGGGCCTGGCCAAGGACGCATTGTTCGTCCGCCAGGTCACCCATGACGGCGTGGCCGCGTTTCCCTCGACCGTCGCCCTGCTGCACGAGCTGCGGCGGCGCGGCTGCCGTACCGCGGTGGTGTCGGCCAGCAGGCATTGCCTCCTGGTCGTCACCTCCGCGGGCCTGACCCACTTGTTCGACGTGGTGGTCGACGGCAATGACTCGGCCCGGCTCGGCCTGCCCGGCAAGCCAGACCCGGCGCTGTTCCTCGAGGCCGCGCGGCGTCTGGGGGTGGCCGAGGCCGAGGCGGCGGTCGTGGAGGACGCGCTGCCCGGTGTGGAGGCCAGGCGCAGGGGCGCGTTCGGCCTCGTGATCGGGGTGGACCGGAGCGGGTCGCAGACGGCGGAGCTGCGCCGCACGGGAGCGGACGTCGTCGTGCCGGACCTGGACGACCTGGACGTGGTCGGACGTGTCCCCGTAGGGCTGGTATGAACCCCTTGGACGCTCGCCTACGAGGGCTACGACCCCGCGTCGGAGGGGTTGCGCGAGGCATTGTGCACACTTGGCAACGGCCGCATCGCCACGCCCGATGGCCTGGCCCGCGCCCCTGGCCTCCACCTCGATCCCAAATCCGTCTCCTGCCCGAGCGGCTCGGGGCGCTGTCGGGGCCGATCCACTTCCGCGGGATCCGGCTCACCATCGAGGCCGACCACGAACACATCCGTGTCGGCGGCGTCACCCCGCCACACGGCTCCGGTACCACGATTCCATTGGAGGACACGCCCATGACCGGCAACGGCGACTTCGCACGTCGCATCCACCACCACCGCGACCGGCTCGGCCTCACGCTCGAGCAGGCCGCCGGGCGCGCCAACATGTCGGCCGGATACATCCAGTACCTGGAGACCCATCTGGGCACCCCCGACAGGGGCACGGTGACCCGGCTGGCCAAAGCGCTCGAAACCACCGTGGAGGACCTGCTGGGCGGGGGCCGCGACCGTCCCCCGGGTCCAGGGCCAGCGATGGACGAGCCGGTCCTGGAGGTTCTGGACCCTGCGGAGTGCCTGCGCCTGATCACGCCGGGCGGCATCGGCCGGATCGCGTTCAACGGCTCGCACGGGCCGACGGTGCTGCCCGTCAACTACAAGCTCCACGACGGAGCCATCGTCTTCCGCACCGCCCGCGGTGGCCCCATGGACCAGGACCTGCGGACCGGCCTCGAAGGGGTGGACATCAAGATCGGTTTCCAGGTGGACCGCATCGACGAGGTCCAGCGAGCCGGCTGGAGCGTCCTCATTCAGGGAGCCGCGCACCACGTGCCGGAGGACGAGGTGGCCAAGGTGTCCGACGCCAGTGTCACACCGTGGGCGGGCGGCGAGCGCCACCTGTACATTCGCATCGTCCCGCAACAGGTCACCGGCCGCCGCGTCCACGGTCTGTAGAGGGCCGAGCTCTGCGCGTCAGGCAGGGTGGCCGCATGCCCAGCCGCACGGTGGCCGTCGGGGCCGGTGGTGAAGACGACCTCGACGGCCAGCCGGCGCGTCAGCCAGATCCCCCGTCCCCCGGGGTGCGGCAGACGAAAGGGGCACGGGCTGCGCGAGTTTTACGGCCATAGCGAGTTCAGACCATCCGCCGGGCCATTTCCACTAGCCGGTTGGCGTAGCCCCACTCGTTGTCGTACCAGCCGAACACCTTGACCAGGTCACCGTTCGCCTGGGTCAGGGCGGAGTCAAAGACACACGAGGAGGCGTCGCCGATGATGTCGCGGGAGACGAGCGGGTCGGTGCTGTGGCGCAGGATGCCGTGCAGTTCGTTCTCGGCGGCCTCAGCGAAGGCGTCGTTGACCTCCTGCGCTGTGACGGGACGGCTGAGCTGGGCGGACAGGTCGGTGATGGAGCCGTCTTCGACCGGCACCCGGATGGCGATGCCGTCCAGGCGTCCGTTCAGCTCGGGCAGGACCTGGCCGACCATGCGGGCGGCGCCGGTAATGGTGGGCACGATGTTGACGGCGGCCGAGCGGGCCCGGCGCGGGTCCTTGTGCGGAGCGTCGAGCAGCATCTGGTCGCCGGTGTAGGCGTGGATGGTGGTCATGAAGCCACGTATTAGGCCGAAGCGCTCGTGCAGGACCTTGACCATCGGGGTCACGCAGTTGGTGGTGCAGGAGGCGAGCGAGACGATCTCGTGCCGGGCCGGGTCGTAGGCGGCGTCGTTGACGCCGGGCACGATGGTGACGTCCAGGCCCTTGCCGGGGGCCGACAGCAGGACTTTGCGGGCGCCGGCCTTCAGGTGGCACGCCAGAGCGTCCCTGGTGCGGAAGCGGCCGGTAGCGTCGATGACGAGTTCGACGTCGTGGGCGCGCCAGTCGATCTGCGCGGGGTCGGTGCAGCCGAGCACGGCGATCCTGCGGCCGTTAACCTCGAGCAAGCCGGGGGCGGCGGTGACGGGCAGGCCCAGCGGCCCGTACGTGGAGTCGTACTTGAGCAGGTGGGCCAGCGCGGCCGCGTCGGCGATGTCGTTGACGGCGACCACGTCAAGGCCGCTGTCCAGGTCGGTGCGCAGTGCGCGGCGCACGACGGCCCTGCCGATCCTGCCGAATCCGTTGATTCCGATTCTCATGCTTCCATCGTCCGGCGCCCGGGGCTCACGGGTCAGAGGCTACGGTCCCGCGTGCGATGGACCTTCGGCCCCTTGCCAGCGCCGAAACCGGATGCTCGAAGACACCTCGCCGGGTGGGGATGGACGGCGCCTGCCTGGCCGGCCAGGCTCGCCATGGTGACTGCCGGTCACTGCCACTGGTCCGGCTCCAGGCCGGGGCCGCCGCGGGGATGGGGATATCTCTCGCACCTCGGCGGGTGTCTGTTTCCATGATCCCCTGCCAACAGGCCAGGAGGTAGGACCGAAGGTCCTCGGCCTATCGGGACGTCCGGCTCCACCGTCGGACGAGGTCGCATAGAGGCGGAGTGAGGACGGCAGCTCCCACGGCCATGGCCCAGCCGAGCGGCGGCAGCGGGGCGAGAGCGAGCAGGGCGCCCAGCGGCGGCACCAGCGTGACCAGCGCCTGCAACGCGGCGGTCCCGGCGACGGCGAGCAGGACCGCGCGGCCGTGCCACCAGCCGTGCTCGAACGTCCAGCGGCGGGCACGGGCCACGTAGGCGAGGGTGAGGCGGGCGAAGACGAGGGTGAGCACGGCCTGTGTTCTGACCATGGTGTCGTCCCAGCCGAGCCGGCGGGCGGCCTCCACGGCCGCGACGACCAGCAGGCCGACGATCAGCGAGCGCACGCCGATGCGGGCCAGCACCCGCCGGGACAGCAGGCCATCCCGTCCCGGCCGGGTGGCCAGCGGGTCGCCGGGCGCCCGGTCCACGCCCAGCGCGATGGCGGGGATGCCGTCGAGCACCAGGTTGATCCAGAGCAGTTGCACCGGCAGCAGCGGAATGACCAGGTCGGGCCAGAGGAACAGGCCGACGAGCACCAGGAAGATCTCGGCTATGTTCCCCGTCAGCAGGTAACCGATCATCGAGGCGACGTTGCGATGCAGGCGGCGACCCTCGCGTACGCCGGTCACGATGGTGCCCAGCTCGCCGTTGGTGACGACCACGGCGGCGGCCTCACGGGCGACGTCGGTGCCCTCCTCCCCCGCCATCGCCACGCCCACGTCGGCATGGCGCAGGGCGGGGGCGTCGTTGACGCCGTCGCCGGTCATCGCGACGACCTCGCCACCCTCACGCAGGGCTCGTACCAGGTCCAGCTTGGTCGCCGGGTCGACGCGCGCCAGCACTCCCGCCTCACGCAGCCGGGCCGGGCGGTCCTCCCCGTCCAGTCCCGCCCCGGTCACTAGCGGATCCGGGTCGATGCCGACCTGTTTGGCGACGGCACGCGCGGTGTCGGCGTGGTCACCGGTCACCATGATCACCCGGATGCCGCCCGCCCGGGAGTCGGCCACCGCCTGCCGCGCTGACGGGCGGATCTCGTCGCTCAGGCCGACCAGGCCGACCGGGCGCAGCCCGGCCGCGTCCAGGTCGGCGGTGTCGCCCTCGGCCAGCGCCAGCACGCGCAGCCCGCGTCCGGCCAGCTCGGGTACGGTGGCGAGCAGCCGGTCGGCCTCCTCGCTTGGAGCGCATCGGGCCAGCACCACTTCTGGGGCGCCCTTCACTGTGAGCACGGGTCCTGCGGTGACGACGGCCATCGACCGGGTGTCGGCGTCGAAGGGCCTGGTGGCCAGCCGCGGCTCGTCCGCTCGTACGCTATGGCCTGCCGCGGCGGTCTGGAGCGCGACGTCCACCGCGTCGCCGAGCCCGTCACGGGCGTCGTTGCAGCGTGTGGCGGCCCGCCACAGGTCCGTGCCGGGCACGGTGACGTGGTCGGCCACGGCCAGGCGGCCGGTGGTGAGCGTGCCGGTCTTGTCGGAGGCGATCACGGTGGTGGCGCCGAGCGCCTGGATCGCCGACAGCCGCCGTACGATCACGCCGAGCTTGGCCATGCGCTGTGAGCCCAGCGCGAGCGCGGTGGTGACGGCCGCCGCCATGCTCTCCGGGACGGCGGCGATGGCGAGTGCGACCCCGGCCAGTACCAGTTCGAACGGCTCGATCCCACCCCGGGTGAAGCCGAGCACCACCATGACCACGCCCGCCACCACCGCCAGGACGCCGATGCGTTTGGACACCCGGGCCAGCTCCACTTCCAGCGGTCCCTTCACGTGCCCCTGCAGCGCGGAGGCGATGGCACCTATCTGGGTGCGAGGCCCAGTGGCGGTGATCACCGCAACGCCGGAACCGCGCACGACCATGGTCCCGGAGAACAGCTCGCCATCGCGGTCGCCCAGCGGTCCGTCGGTACGCCCATTGGTGCGCTTGGTCGCCGAGCGCGATTCCCCCGTCAGCATCGACTCGTTGGCCGCCAGCGAGGCCGCCTCGACCAATCGCGCGTCGGCGGGCACCCGATCGCCCGCCGCGACCTCGATCACGTCTCCGGGCACCACCTCGACTGCCGGGATCCGGAGCACTGTGCCGTTGCGGCGAATCTTGGCCATCGGCGCGGTCAGCGTCCGCAAGGCGCGGACCGCCTGCTCGGCCTTGACCTCCTGGGTCACCCCGATGGCCACGTTGACCAGCAGAATGGCCAGGATGGCCGCCCCTTCGGGCACCTCCCGCAGAACGGCGAGAGTGACCAGGCCGGCGATCAGCAGGAGGATCGACAGGGGGTCGGCGAGCTGGCGCGCCACCCGGGACGGCAGGGAGGGTGGTTTCGCTTCGGGCAGTTCGTTGCGCCCGTGCTCGGCCAGCAGCCGGGTGGCCTCGTCGGCGGCGAGCCCGGTCAGGGCATGCGGGGGAGCGTCCATGGCTTCAATAGATCATCCGCCGTACCGAGCGCGCGTGAGCCGAAGGCCCTCACTCGAGAGGACCTTCGGCCCATCCTTCATGCGGTCGCGACGGGGGACGACGCTGCCAGGCTCTCGCCCCACTGCCGGGCCCGCTCCAGTTCACCCGCCACCAGCGGTCCTTCCGTCCCGGTGACGTAGAAGCTCTGCGCCGGGGCCGCGGCCTTGACACCGAGGCGGCGCAGCCGCTTGGCGATGCCGCGTGCGGCGGAGCCCGGCATGCGCGGCTTGGCGACACGGGTGTCGAAGGCGGCTGAGGCGAGCGCGGCCGAGGCCGTGCCTAGAACGGCCAGCCACTCACGCACTCCGTTCCCCTGGGAGACCAGCGGCTGCGTGGACTGCTGGGCGGCGGACTTGCGGGTGGAGGCCCGGCTCATGGAGAAGGCATGCGTCGGCCCGCCCACCACAAGCAGCCCGACTTCCGGCCCCACCCTTGCGGGCGCGGCCCCAACTTCGACCACCTCAGTTCGCAGCCGGGTGGCCAGCCCTTCGGCGACCGCCTCGGCGACCTGCTTGGTGTTGCCGAACATGGACTCGTACACGACCAGCGCGTCCATCACGCGCCTCCTATCGGTTCTCGTGGGGCAGAACGGGTTCGAGGTGGAACATCCCGGCGACCACTTCGCCGGGCTCTTCGGCGGACCTGCAGCGTCCGGCCACGGCCGCCAGCACGTCCCGAGCCGTGACCATCCCGGCCAGCCCGCCACCGGAGAGCACCGGTACGGCATCACAGCCGGCGTCGAGCATCACCGCCGTGACCCTTGCCAGCGGCGTGTCCGGTCGAACGCGTGGTCGCTGACCGCGGTCGAGCAGGGCACGGACCTGGCGGCCCGACTGCTGCTCGGGCCCGCCCGACCAGGACGCTGCGAGCTGCTCGCGGGTCAGGATGCCCAGCACGTGTCCGCCGTCCACGACCGGCAGGTGGTGCACACCGGCGCGGCGCATCAGCTCCCAAGCCATCAGGGGCGACTCGTCCGGTTTGACGACCACCAGGACGCGGCTCATCACCTGCGCGGCGGTCAGCGACTCAATGTTCATGACGTCTCCTCAATGCGTGGCCTTACTACCGCGACCGGGCAGGTCACGTGGTGCAGCACCCCATGGCTGACCGAGCCGAGCACCGCGGAGGCCAGACCGCCGCGCCCTCGAGAGCCCACCACGACCAGATCGGCCGTCCGGGCGTTCACCGGAGTCGCTGGCGCGGTCGGCGGGGGTGGACGGCGAGAGCGAGCAAGGCAGCCAGCAGCAGGACCGGGATCATCAGGTCCAGCGGATCGGCGTGCGCCACTCCGGGGACGCCCGCCTCCGCTACGAAGTACCGCGCCGCCAGGAAGTTGAGCTGGTACACCCCGATGTAGACGCAGGTCGCGATGCCCAACGCGTATCCCCAGGCGGAGCGCAGCAACAGCAAACCCGCCAGCGCCATAGGCGGCGCCACCATGGTCAGGTCGAGGGCCATGCCGAGGTGGACCTGCGCCGACGGCAGCGGCAGAACGTCACCCGGCAGCTCGCCTGTGGCGGCCTGGCGGATGAGCGAGACGCTGTACATGCCGACCATCGCGGCGGCCAGCAGAAGCAGCAGGCCGCCGACCCAGCGCATGGCCTTCCGCGCCCGGACGGCGACGCACAACTCCGTGAGTGCCAGGCCGAGCGACGTCGCCGACAAGGCGACGATGGCAACGTGCAGCAGGAACAGGTCGTTAAAGGCGGGGTCGTAGACATAGTAGGCGTAGTTGTAGATCGAGTACGCGAGCATGCCCACCCAGACCAGGTCGGCGCGGGTGGATCCCTTCACCGATCCGGCGAGCGCCACAAGCAGGATCGGCATGCCGGCGACCAGTGTCGCCAGGTCGTTGCCGCGGAACCTGGCGACCAGCGCCGCCGGGCCGGAATACAGGCCGTCGCTCCACAGACCGGCCGCCGCGGCGGCAACAGTGAGGACCACCACGAGCCCGCTCAGCCACCAGGCCGCCCGGAACCGAAGCCCTGGCCGGGTACGCGGCGGATCCGATGCCGGTGGCCAACTGCGGGAAACGATCGTCTCATCCATCGTGAAACCCCCCATGGGAGAGCTTCGAGCCCTCATCGCCACACTGCCGCCCGCTCCGACGCCCGCCCAGAGGCGTTCGCCCCGAAGGGTGCCGCCGGAAGTCCCATGGGTGGTCCTGGGCACGGCAGTGGTATCGCGATCACGCCTCCGAACACGACCTCTCCCGCCTGCTCCAGGACGTGCACGCCGCCAAGATCCACATGATCGAAGCGAACGTCACCAAGGCTCGGCTGAGCTTTGCCCTGCGGACGCCGTCCGGATGGGACCTTCCCTGCTGATCACCGGTCAGCGGAACAGTACGTCGTCGAGGGCAAAGCGAATGAACTCCCCCTGCGGCCACCTGTCGGTCCCCGGCCACCAGCCGCCCCGGACACGTGCGGGAACGGTGAACCCGTCGAACGTGCCTTCGTCCGCACACTCGATGCCGAACAGATGCTCACGATAGATAGTGCCGTCGGGAATGCCCCACCGGCTCATGGTGACCCGCTCCAGCCGGCCATCCGGCGCGATGGCCAGCGTCACGTCATGGTCCTCGCCGTCGATCGGGACGGTGGCGACCGCGTGCTGCTCATCGAGCGCCTTCCACCGTACGCGCGGGTCGAGCGCGGCAGCGGGCGCCAGTACGAACTCGCAGGCGAGCCTGCCGGCAGCACTTCTCGTGATGTCCGGCCCGCTGCCTGACATCACGGGAACGGTGTTGAACAGCCGCCAGCGCATTTCCCCGGCTCCCGCGCGGTACCGGTCGAAGCCTCTCACCGGTGCCGGGCCCAGCCAGGCGCTCGCCGACCAGACGTAGCCTTCCAGCGGCAGCAGGGCCTGATTGGCGTAGAACCGCCGCCACTTGCCGAGCTTGATCGTGCCGCGCATGGTCAGCACGACCGCCCGAGAAAGTGCCGCGCCCGGCGCGATGGCGTGGAGGATCCAGCGCCGCGCCGGCTCGGGCAGCAGGTCGGCCTGCCCGGGGTCGAACGCGGCTGCCTGCCGGGTCTGGCGCTGCAGCAGCTCCCAGTCCTGGCGTGCCTGCTCAGTGAGATACGGCGGCGCGACGACGACGGTCATGACCGTCCTCCCCACACACGTCTCTCAGGTCTGTTCACCGTCTGCCTTCCTCTCGGGTGCCGGCCGCAGCACCGGCACTCGGTGAGCGGGAGCGAGGATGTGCGCGATCGCGGCTCCGGTGAGTGCCGCCACCGTCGCCGCCATGGCCAGCCCGCCGAGAACGCCGATCGCGACGATCAGCCAGCCGGCGCGGTCCTTCTCGAGTACGGGCTCCTGCGCCTCGAGATGGATGGTGACGACGATCTCGTCGGTGGGTTCGAGTGACCTGCTCCCTGCGTCGGTTCGCGGGGTTTCCGGGTGACGATGGCGTTACCGTGCCGGGCCATTCCTCTCAGCGCGAGCCGAACCGCCGCACCGTCATCGAGATTGCGCCACCACCGCCGTGATGGCCTGCTGAGCACGGTGAAGGTGCCCCCAAGTTGCTCGTATCGCACCGGGAGCCGTATGGCGGCCCCACTTCGTCGGCCGGTGAGGGCGAGCAGCGTGAACCTCTCCGGCAGCAGGTCATGCAATGGCGTACGGAGCAGCCAGGCGACGACCGGGTTCACCAGAAACGTCTGGAGCCGATCCACGGCTCTCCACAAGGGCAGATACATGGCGGACACCATTTCTGTGGCCGGAAGGGGACCCGACCAGACGCCCACCCCGGCGGGCGGGGGTGGGCGTCTGGTCGTTCGCGCTACTTCAGCCAGGGGGTGCGCTGGATGATCGGCAGGTTGCCGAGTCCGAGCGTGGTCCCCGCTCCGGCGAGGGCCAGGCCGGCCAGGACGATGGCGTAGATGATGTGGTCGTCCATGAACGGGTTGTTGGCCAGGGGCAGCTCGGCCGCCCACATCAGGACCAGCAACAGGCCGCCGGTGAACGCGGCGATCCGCAGGCCGGCCGCCAGGGTCAGCGCCAGGCCGATGCCCAGCAGACCGGCCATGAACAACCAGTCCACCCACGCATGCCCGGCCAGGCCCGAGAAGAAGCCGCCCAGCGCGTTCTCGCCGCTCCCCTTCAGGAACCCGGTCGTCGGGCTACCGCCCTCGATCCAGGCCCGGTTGGCCGGAGTGGCGAAACCCCAGCCGAACGTCTTGTCCAGAAACGCCCACAGAAACACCCAGCCGATCGAGATCCGGGCGACCGCCCAGACATAATCGACAGGACGGTGAGCAGCGGCGATCGTACCTGCCGCCGTCGGCTTGTGGATGGTGGTGGCCATGGCGAGCCTCCCTTTCAGCTCTTCGTGACAGTCCTTGTCGCACCCCCATCACACCGCTTGGGACGGCCCGCGCTCAG
>NZ_FNVT01000037.1 GCF_900108335.1 Nonomuraea solani | reverse complement strand
GGCATCGACGAGGTCATCGCCGAGGTGCTGCCCGCCGACAAGGTGGACGTGGTCAAGCAGTTGCAGGCCGGCGGCAAGGTGGTGGCCATGGTCGGCGACGGCGTCAACGACGCCGCCGCGCTCGCCCAGGCCGACCTCGGGCTGGCCATGGGCACCGGCACCGACGCCGCCATCGAGGCTTCGGACCTGACCTTGGTACGCGGTGACCTGCGGGTGGCGGCCGACGCGATCCGGCTGTCCCGGCGCACGCTGTCGACGATCAAGGGCAATCTGTTCTGGGCGTTCGCCTACAACGTGGCCGCCCTGCCCCTGGCGGCGCTGGGCCTGCTGAACCCGATGATCGCGGGCGCGGCGATGGCGTTCTCCAGCGTCTTCGTGGTCAGCAACAGCCTCCGGCTGCGCCGCTTCAAGTAGCACGATCGGGAATGGCTCCGCGTCGAACGGCGCGGAGCCATTCGTCATGGCCGGAGCCGGCCGCGTGGCTTGTACACCGCCAGCAGGGTGGCCAGTCTGTCATGTGTCCGTCCTTCCGCTTTTGCCAAACATGGTGTCTCTATCAATACATCATGTATTGATCCTTGGCGGGCGTATCCTCAAGAGGTGCCGAAGCTGTGGAACGAGACGATCGAGGCGCATCGCCGTGACGTACGCGAGGCGATCCTCATGCACACGTCGGCGCTCGTGGCCGAGCACGGGCTGCGATCGGTCACGATGTCCCAGATCGCGGAGAAGACCGGCATCGGGCGCGCGACCTTGTACAAGTACTTCCCCGACGTCGAGACGATCCTGCTGGCCTGGCACGAACGGCAGATCGCCGGCCACCTCGAACACCTGGCGCAGGTGCGGGACCAGGCCGGCGAGCCCGCCGCGCGGCTGCGGGCCGTGCTGGAGACGTACGCGCACATCTCACGGCGATCTCGCCGGCACGGGGACGGCGCTTTGATGGCGTTCCTGCACCGCGACGAGCAGGTCGGGCACGCTCAGCGGCGGCTCCACGACATGGTGCGGGATCTGCTGGCCGAAGGGGCGGGTGTGGGCGTCCTGCGTGCCGACGTCGCCCCTGACGAGCTCGCGACCTACTGCCTGTACGCCGTCGCGGCGGCCAGGGAACTGCCGTCCGATGACGCCGTCCGCCGTCTTGTCATGGTGATCCTGGACGCCTGCGTCTGAACCGGCGGTTCGAGCGCCCGAGGAAGTGCACCGATGCGGCCGCCGATGGAGTCATGATGGTGCGTGATGCCGTGGAAGAGGCGAACTACGAGCTTCCTTAGTACACTGGCAACACTGTGACGTGCTGATGTTCAGGGAAGGGCGGTGGGGTTATGCGGCGATTCCGTATAGCGCGTGCCGTCCTGCTCGTGGCCCTCGTCCTGGGCATATCCGGCATGCACACCCTGGGCCATGTGAACGGCGGGCACGGTGGTGGTGTCCATGTCGTGAAAGCCGCGCCGGTGGTTCCCGCCGGGCTTCAGGCGTTCGTGCCCGACCGTGGCATGCCCGGCCTCGACCCGACAGACGTGTGCCTGGCCATCCTGGTGTCGTTCATCGTCCTGCTGCTGGCCACCGCGTGGATCAGCGTGCGACGACGGACCGGTGCCGGGAGGGGGCCGCTGTCGGCCCTCCGGCAGGTCGCCCGGCCACCGCCGAAGCTCATGTCCCGGCGGCTGGCGATTCTCTCGATGTTGCGCATATAGGCCGATGGCTCGTGCGGGACGGGCTTCGAGCCTGCCCGCGTACAGGCCGACGGTTCGACACATCGAGAGAAGAAACAACCATGCGTATCAACCGCACAATGTCCATCGCCATGGCCACAGGTGCCCTTGCCCTGGTGACCGCCTGTGGTGGGAACGGCGATTCCATGGCGGGGCACGAAGGAATGAGCAGCAGCAGCACGCCGGCCGCCACCACCGCGCAGCCCTCGGCGACCTTCAACGACGCGGACGTCATGTTCGCGCAGATGATGATCCCGCACCACGAGCAGGCGGTCGAGATGGCCGACCTCGCGGCGACGCGCGCGAGCGACCCCGAGGTCAAGGAGCTCGCCACGAAGATCAAGGCGGCTCAGGACCCCGAGATCCAGACCATGAAGGGCTGGCTGACCGGCTGGGGCAAGCCCGCGCCCGAGGGCGGCATGGGGCACGACATGCCCGGCATCATGTCCGATGAGGACATGACGAAGCTCAAGGCGGCCAAGGGCACGAAGTTCGACAAGCTGTTCGCGGAGCAGATGATCGCCCATCACAACGGCGCGATCGACATGGCCCGCACCGAACAGGCGAATGGCGCGGACCCGACGGCCAAAGAACTGGCCAAGACCATAGAGACCGCGCAGCAGGCCGAGGTGGAGCAGTTCCAGAAGATCCTCGACCGGCTCTGACCTCATGACCCGTCCGGGCGCGGCCGGCGCTCGGACGGGTCAAGGTCCGTCCGGCACAAGGTGTGACCGTCCGCTGTCCGGTTGATCATGGATGGCGGCGGCTGCGGTAGGCGGCGGTCTTGGCGCGGGCCGTACACGCCGCGCTGCAGTAGCGGCGCGAGCCGTTGCGGGTCAGGTCGATGTAGACCGCCTCGCACTGATGCGCCTCACATGCCCCGAAACGGTCCGGGCCGTAGCCGTCCACGATCAGGGCCAGCGCCGTGGCGAACTCGCCGCCCAAGGCTTCCACCTGCGTGCCGCCCGACCCGTGGAAGTGCAGGTGGAAGGGCTGACCGACGTCCTCGACGAGGTACGGCTGCGCGCCGTACCGGCGGATCATGGCGTTGATGTGGGCGGCCTGGTCGGCCGGTCGGTCGGCCAGCAGCGCCCGCCGTAGCTCGGCGGCCAGCTCGGCCAGGCGCGGGCCCGCGTCCGGGACGGAGCGCAGGGTTGGTTTTCCGAGCTGGGCCGCGAACGCCGTCACCAGGTCCTCGCCCGTCGGCGGTCGCACCGAGGCGCCGCCCCGCCAGCGCGCCGTCGCCAGGTTGACCAGCTCGGCGATCAGCGGAGCCTGCCGGGTCACGTTACAGGCTATCTCCACTTGACTAGTAACACCTCTCCGTGTGTCATAGGCGTAATCCAGTTAGATGGTAACGGAGCTGCCGTGTTCGCGTCCTATCGTCGTTTACTCACCCATCCAGGTGTCCCGCACCTGCTCGTCGCCGGGCTCATCGTCAAGCTGGGCACACCCGTGCTCAGCTTCGCCCTGCTGCTGGACGCCGTCGGCCGGCTCGGCTCCTACGCCACCGCCGGGCTCGTGCTCACCGGCCACGCCCTCGCCCTGGCCCTGTGCGCGCCGCTGGGCGGGCGCATCGCCGACCGGTACGGCCCGCGCCCCGCCCTGACCGGCTACCTGGCCGCCCACACTCTCGCCTACGCCCTGCTCCTGTTCGCCCCGCCGGCTCTGATGATCGGTGCCGCGGTGCTGCTCGGCGCCACCACCCCGCCCGCCGGGTCGGTCATCAGGAGCGCCTGGCCACGCCTCGTCCCCGCCGCCTCCCTGCCCGCCGCCTACGCGGTCGACAACGCCGTCAACGAGCTGATGTTCATCGCCGGCCCGCTGCTCGTACCGGTTCTGACCTGGTTCATCCCGGCCTACGGCGTAGTGGCGGCCGCGGGGGCCGCCGTGCTGCTCGGCACCGCACTGCTGCTGGCCTCCGCCGCGGTGAGGCAGGTCGCCCCCGCCCCGCCGAACGGGCTTCACCTGGCCGGGCCGCTCACCCACCGGCGTACCTTGCTGCTGCTGATCATCGCCGCTTCCGGCACGTTCACCTTCGGCTGCCTGCGCATCGCCACGGTCGCCTCGGCCGACACCTACGGCTCGGCCGCGTCCGCCGGCGTGCTGATGGGTCTGCTGTCGGCCGGCGCCCTCCTCGGCACCCTCGGCTACGGCGCGCGGGCCTGGCCCATCACCGGCGGGCGCCTGCTCGTCGTGCTTCCGCTCGCGGAGGCGGCCGTCCTGCTGGGCGCGGGCTGGGCGCCCGGCTTCGTGACGCTCGCCGTACTGATCACCGTTGTCGGACTGGTGACCGGGCCGCGCGACGCCGCCGTGCCGACACTGCTCGCCGACCACGCCCCCGCCCGCTACCGCACCGAGGTCTTCGCCTGGCTCAACACCTTCATGTGGGCCGGCTACGGACTGGGCACCGCCGTCGCCGGCCGCCTCACCGGCCCTCAGGACACCGGCGCCACCGCCTTCGCGACGGCGGCCGCCGCGGCCATGGCAGGCGCGCTCCTGGCGGTCGTCGCCAACCGGTACACCAGGGTGCCTTCCCACGCATCCGACAACTGATCGCGTAAGGTCAAGGACGATCAGCCGTACGTGATGCCCTTGCCCGAATCGGCGTCCCCGTTGAGGTAGCGGCCGGGTGAGGTGCCGACGGTGCGGCGGAACGCCGCGAGGAAGGCGCTCGGGGTCGCGTAGCCGACGGCGTGCGCGGCCTGCGACACCGGCCGCCCCTCGGCGAGAAGCGGGAGGGCGGCGCGCAGCCGCATGTGGGTGCGCCAGCGGTCGAAGCTCATCCCCGTGTCGCGGACGAACAGCCGGGTCAGGGTGCGCCGGCTCACGCCGATGGCCCGCGCGTGCGCCTCCAGGCTCCGGGGATCGGCGGGGTCGGCCAGCAGGGCGTCGGCCACGGCGCGCACGCGGTCGTCCACCGGCGGCGGCACGTCGATCGGCAGGGCCGGCAGCGGGTGCAGCAGGTCCAGCACCACCGCCTCGGCCCGCAGTCGCGCGTCGTCGGAGAGGTCCTCCCGGGCGAGGTGGGCGATCAGGTGGGCCAGCAGCCCGTCGACGCCGACCGCGGTGGGCTCCGCCCAGTCCACGGCGCACCGCTCCGGGTCGAGGTAGAGGCTGCACAGCACCGCGTCGCGGGTCGCCCCGGTCCGGTGGACGACTCCGGCCGGCAACCACAGGGCCCGGGTGGGCGGCAGGATCCAGTACGCGTCGTCAACGGCGACGCTGAGCACCCCGCTGCGCGTCCAGGCCAGCTGGTGGTGGGTGTGGCTGTGCGGGGAGATCCACTGCCCGGACTCCAGCGGGAAGTGCCCGACGACGATCACCCCCGCCGACGCGGGGACGGCGGTGTCGACGGCCTCGATCATGTTCTCCGGGCGTGTCCTCATCACGCTATTGTCGGGCCTCGTCGCGGATTGTGGCCAATCGGAGGCAGCGCATAGCGTCGTCGGGTGCTGATCAATGACCCCTCTACGCAAGTGTCCCCCGGCCGTCCCCGGGCGGCGCTGGTCGTGCTGTGCTTCGTACAGTTCATGCTGATCCTGGACGACAACGTCGTGTCGGTCGCCCTGCCCAGCCTCCGCGACGAACTGGGCTTCGGCGACGCGGGCCTGGCCTGGGTCGTCAACGCCTACTTCCTGGCCTTCGGCGGGCTGCTGCTGCTGGCCGGCCGCGCGGCCGACCTGCTGGGCCGGCGCCGCGTCTTCCTGTTCGGGGTGGCCCTGTTCGGGGTGGCGAGTCTGGCCTGCGGGCTCGCCCAGGAGCCGTGGCAGCTCGTGGCCGGGCGGTTCGTCCAGGGCGGGGGCGCGGCCATGGCGGCGCCGACCGCGCTGTCCCTGATCACCCTGCTGTTCCCCGGCGACGAGGAGCGCACCAGAGCGCTGGGCGTCTGGGGCGCCGTCGCGGCCCTGGGCGGCACGAGCGGCCTGGTGATCTCCGGGGTACTGACCGACCTCGTCTCCTGGCGCTGGATCTTCCTGATCAACCTGCCCGTGGCGGCGGTGGCCCTCGCGCTGATGCCCCGCCTGGTCGCGGAAAGCCGGGCCACCCGCCGGCCACGCCTGGACGTACCCGGCGCCCTGCTGGGCACGGCCGCCGTGCTGGCCCTGGTCTACGGCCTGCTCCAGGCCCGCGAATCGGGCTGGGCGGACGCGGCCGTCATCGCTCCTCTCCTGACGGCCGCCGTCCTGGCCGCCGGGTTCGTCGCCGTGGAGTCGCGGGTGGCCGAGCCGCTGGTGCCGATGTCGTTCCTGGTCCATCGGACGCGGGCCGTCGCCAACGGCGCGACCCTGCTGTTCTCCGTGGCCATGTACGCGATGGCGTTCCTGCTGATGATCCACCTGCAGACCGTGCTCGGGTACGACCCGCTCCAGGCCGGCCTCGCCTACCTGCCCTACGGCGCCGGAATCCTCACCGGCATGTGGCTGTCCGCCCGCGCATTGACCCGGCTGGGCCTGCGCTGGACTCTGGTCCTGGGTTTCCTGGTCAGCGCGGCCGGCCTGCTGATGTTGTCCGGCGTGGCGGCGGGCGACCCGTACACGACCGGCGTGCTGCCCGGCATGCTCGTCACGAGCCTGGGATGCGGCCTCAGCCTGCCGGTCCTGACCGCGGCCGCCGTCACGGGCACCACCGAGGAGAACGCCGGTCTCGGCTCGGCCCTGTTCACCTCGGTGCAGCAGGTGGGCGGGGCGGTCGGGATCGCGGTCCTGGTCACCGTGAGCGCACGCCACAGCGACTCCCAAGCCGGTTCACCGGGCGCCGCGACGGAGGGCTTCGCGCTCGCGCTCACCATCGCCGCCGTCCTCGTAGCCCTGGGCGCCCTCCTCATGGCCGCCCTGCTCCGAACCCGCCGCGACTGACCCCGGACCCCGGCGTTCATGCTCGGGTGCTACAGCAGCCGTTCGGTCCGGGCGGCTGCTTCTTGCCGGGTCGCGGTGAGGAACGCTCGGCGGAGTTCGGAGGCGGGGCTCTGAAGGCCGGTGTGGTGCTGGAAGAGGTGCCAGCAGGTGTGGATGCCGTGGAGCAGGTTGTCGAGCAGGTCGGGAGCGGGCCGGGCGGGGTCGAGCGAGGTGAGGGGCAGGTAGACGGCGTCCGGGCCGAGGTCGGTGTGCGTCTTGCCGATCAGTTCCTGGACGGCCGCGATGCGGTGCTGGATGTCGCGGATGCCGCGTACGTGGCCGTCGGCGACGTGCAGGGCGTTGCGGATGAGGGGCATGACCACGTGCCGGGTGCGGGCGCCGGCGTTGAGAGCGGTGGTGATGTCGGTGAGGCTCTCGATGGCGAGGGGTTTGTCGGACTGCGCGGCGCCGGCGATGACCTGGATCGGGTGCAGGCCGGTGTGCTGGGCGGTGACGGTGACGGCGGCGTAGAACCAGTGGGCGGCGGCGATGGCGGCCGCGGTGGGATCCACCTCGGTGAAGAGGGCCTGGCTGCCGAAGGGATTGTCGTGCAGGAGGGTGTCGGCCTGGGAGATCTGCAGGGGTGAGGTGTCCTCGCGGCTGAGGGTGACGGCTTGCTGGGCGCGTTCGGACAGGTCGCCGCGTTCGGCCTGTTCGATGGCGGCCAGTTCGGCGGCGACGTCGGTGGTGACGTACGTGGTGAGCTGCGAGGTGTCGAGCACGCGCAGGGTATGGGCGACGGCGTGGGCGGCCTGCTCGACCTTGGTGCCGATCGGCTGGTCGGCGGGTCGCGCGGTGGCGATCAGGATGGGGAGGATCTTGGTGAAGGCGTCGCGTTCCTGTTGCCGGTGCCAGCCGAGACTGTGGGGGCCGTGCCGGTCGGCGGCGTTGGCGGGGTGGGTGTACGAGCGCCAGCAGACGTGCGACAGGCGGGTCAGCTCCGCGGCGAGCCGGCGGGTGTTCTGGTGGAGTTGGTCGTGGGTAAGCCGGGCCACGATGGTGGCCGTGTCGCCGATACCGGTGTCCCACTGTGCGAGCAGCGTGTTGTGGGCACGGTCGATGGCATACCGAGTCACGAGGACCTCTTCAAGGAAAGGGGGACCAGCGAATGAGAGCTCTGCTCGGGCAGGTTCTGGCCATGCCAGGATGCTCGATCCGCCGCTCACGTGAAGCCTTTTTGACGTTGTTGCACGTTCCTGATCAGCGCTTTTGCTCAGAGACGCGGCATAATTCCCTTCTCCTGTGACGCTTGCGACACGGCGATCTTCGCTTGGCCTGACCACGTTTGATCAACTACGTGTGGAGGGGGCACCGATGTTGGACTATGGCCTTGATATGTCCGGTGTGGAGCGCGATCGGGCTCTGCCCGACCTGGTGGCTGAAGGGGGTGAGCTTGACGCGCTGGTCTCAGCGCACGCCGATTGATCCAGGCCGACCCCGGCCGTGGGCTGGACGATCGCCCACCAGATCGCTCATCTCGCCGTGGCCGACGCGAACGTCCTCATCGCCATCCGGACTCCTGAGGCGTTCGACGCCGTGCTGAAGCAGGCGGAAGCCGGGGGCAGCGAATACGCCGATCTCGACGCCGCCGCGGGGGCGGCCAAACCGCGATCGGTGCTGGAGGTCGCTCGCGTGTTCCTCTGAGGAGAGGCTCCGGTCAGGCCGGGCGCACCCCGTCCTCGGCCCAGTGCTCCGGCCCGGTCGTGGCGTGTTCGGCGAACATGTCGTCGGCGGGAAGCAGGCGGTCATAACCCGCCTGGAACCGGGATCACGTAACCCCTCCGGGTCCAGCGTGTGCCAGCCCATGACGTTGACCCGACCACGTCTGCTGGATCATGTGTCCGACGCCCTCGGCGGCGGATTCACGTCGCGGTCGTGAGGGTGCGACGGCGACATGACCCTGACACAAGGAGGACATAGGGAGGACAAAGAGAGGACACGCCCTCCGCCTGACGTCACTCGTCATGATCGATTGTAGGGTGAGGCGTTCTCCTTCATCTCCTCCGATCCCCCAGGAAGCGCCCCGTGTTACGTCGTCACCGCTCAGCCCGGCCCGCCCTGCTCGTCGCCGGCCTGTACGCCGCCGCGCTGACATTCGCCGTCGTCGCCGCCCTGATCTCCGGCAACCTCGGCCCGTTGTGGTGGCTGACGCTGTTCACGCCCGTGACCGAAGGTGCCACGGCGACAGGGCAGAACCTGCTCCTCCTGGTCCTGGCCGGGGTGTTCTGGACCTGGGGGATCTGGCAGGTCCTGCGCGGGCCGCTGGCGGGGCCGCCGCCCGACCAGGACCAGAGGACGCTGCGGTTGCGCGTGGCGTTCTACGTCGCGACGGCCGCCACGTGGCTGGGCCACGTCATCGCGTCGTTGGCCGGGGTGGATGCGACGGTGATCGACTCTGCGGTGATGTGGGTGGTCGTGCTGCTGTTCATGCGGGTGCTGGGCGGCGACCGGCCCTACATGCGGGGCGCGGGAGTGCTGGGGTACGGCGGGTTCACCGTCATCAGCGTGGTCGACCTCACCGCCGGGCCCATCCTGGAGGGGCTGGAGCTGATCTGCGGCCTGGCGTGCCTGGCCTGGCTGGCGCTGGCCCTGCGGGCCCAAGGGTATGACGACCGCTGGGGGACGGCGACCGTCGTGTACGGTATCGCCTCCCTCGTGGCACCGATCCTTCTGGTGCTGGTGGCGATGCCGCTCCCGGCGGAGGGAAGCGCCGTCGAGGCTCTCGGTGTGGTCGCGAGCGTCCTGATCATGATCTGGCTGGCCCGCTCCGCCCACGACCTCGCCGCCCCGCGCCAAGCGGAAAGGTCGAACAGGAGTGCGACTTTGGCGTGACGCACGATCGGATGACGCGGCCGCGGATCCGCGTAAAGCGGCAGGTCGTAGCGGCAGGACGGGCCGAATTCGAACCCATGAACCACAGATCACATGTCAAAGCGATCTGAACAGCGGGTTCCGGAGCTACTCAATTGATTACATGGATGACAAAATAACCCTCGCTGGTTGGCCAGTCGATGTGGGACTCCATGCGGGGGCGTCCATGCAGAAGCCGCACGACCAGTCCGGTCGGACTGCACAGCAACACGTGTCAGAAGCCATCTCTATCGATCATTTCCCGGGGGAGCGGTGCCCGGTGGCCCTGGTGCCACTTGACCAGCTCGTGTTGGAAGCCTCTCCACGTCTGTACGGTCAGGACCGCGAGCACGTGCAACGCCTGGCGGAGATCGACGCGGAGCTGCCGCCGATTCTCGTGCAGCGAACGACGATGCGGGTGATCGACGGTGCGCACCGTGTTCGCGCGGCGCAATTGAACGGCAAGGAAGTCATCACCGCGCACTTCTACGATGGCACCGACGACGACGCGTTCGTCATTTCCGTAGAGCGCAACGTCACGCATGGCATGCCGCTGACGCACGCGGACCGGCGCGCCGCCGTGGCGCGCATCATCCGATCTCATCCCCACTGGTCCGATCGGGCCGTCGCCGCGCGGACGGGACTGTCCGACCGGACCGTTCGGGCGATCCGTTCGAGTGCGGAGTTGCCGCAGTCGAACGAGCGGCTGGGCCTGGACGGCAGAATGCGGCCGATGAACGCTGCCGACGGCCGCCGGCGTGCCTCGGAGATCCTCAAGGACGCACCGACGATGCCGTTGCGCAAGGTCGCGAAGGCCTCCGGCGTCTCCCTGGCGACGGTCCACGACGTACGGCAGAGAATGTTGCGCGGCGACGATCCCGTTCCGCACAAGCGCGAAGCGAACGGCCGCGCGCTCCCTCTGGCGGCGGCCGACAAGCCGACTTCACAGCTCGCGCTGGCCAAGGACGCCGTCTGCCTGGAGGCGATACTCGCGCGGCTGACGAAAGATCCATCGCTGAAATACACAGAGGCCGGCCGGCTTTTCCTGCGCTGGCTGCATCTGCACGCCATCGACACCAAAGACCTGGAGTCGTTCCTCGACACCATGCCGGAGCACTGCCGTCAGTCCGTCGCGACAATCGCCCGCCAGGTGGCCAGTAAATGGCAGAACTTCGCCTGTCAATTGGAGCATTCGGAAGATTCGAATTGTTGCCGATCTTCCGTGTTGAACACCGAGAACGCATAGACTTACGGCGGTGCACGAAACTCTTGCGGGTGATTTCTGCCGCCAGATACTGACGGCATGGCAGAGATCAGTGATCGGCGGCGAGCTTCCACGTACCGGAGTGTTCTCGCGCGACCCGCGTTCCGTGTGCTCTTCCTGACTCGAACGCTCGCCGTCACCGGCGACGCGGTCCGGGCGCTCGCTCTGGCGGTCTCGGTCTTCGCCGCCACCGGTTCGCCTCTCCTGTCGGCCGTCGCCTACAGCATCACGTTCGTCCCGCAGATGCTCGGCTCCAGCTTCCTCGGCACGCTGGCGGACCGGCTGCGGCCCCGGCCGCTGCTCGCGACGTTGTTCGCCATGGACGCGAGCGCCGGCCTCATCATCGGCCTGGGACACCCGCCGGTGGCGGTGAGCCTGGTCCTGGTCGCGACGGTGGCCCTGGTGACCCCGCTCTACCAGGGCGCGTCGAGCCGGCTGGTGGCCGACGTGCTCAGCGGCGACGACTACGTCAAAGGCCGCGCGCTGTGGTGCAGCGCGCCGCTGGCCGCCCAGCTGGTCGGCAACGCGCTGGCCGGTTTCAGCGTCGCCGCGTTCGGCGCGGAGACCACCATCGTGATCAGCGCCGCTTTCCACATCGCCAGCGTTCTGATGATCCGGCTCGGGCTGCCCGACTTCCCCTCCGCTCCGGCGCCCGGCGGCGCCCTGGTGCCGCAACGGCGGCTTTCCATGTTCGCCGAAAGCTGGCGGCAGAACTTCCAGCTTCTCGGAACCCCGTCCGTCCGGACGCTGATGCTCGCCAAGTGGATCCCGCCCGGCCTGGTGACGGGAGCCGAAGCGCTGATCGTGCCGTACACGGCGCAGAACGGCTATTCCGCCTCCGCCGCGGGCGTGCTGCTCGCCTGCCTGGCGGTCGGCATGATGGTGAGCAACCTGCTCTTCGGCAGGGTCACCGACGCGCGGTTGCGTGACCGGCTGACCCTGTGGTTGCCCCTCGTCGCCGGACTGCCGCTGATCGCGCTCGTCTTCAACCTGCCCGTGGTGATCACCGGTGCGTTCCTGCTGCTCAGCGGCATCGGGCTGGCCTACGACCTGGGCCTTGAGCTGCGATTCGTGGACTCGATCCCCGACGGCAAGCGCGGCCTGGCCTTCGGCCTGCGCAGCACGGGCCTGATGACCGTGCAGGGAATCGGCCCCGCGGTGTCGGGCGCGGTCGCACTGGCGGTACCCGTCTCGGCGGTGATAGCACTGAGCGGCGGTGTCGCCGCCGTGCTGGGCGTCCTCCTCGTGGGGCGGGCCCTGGCGGTGCCGCTCAAGCAGGAGCCCGGACCGCCGGCCCCGACCTCCTGCTCAGGCACAGGCAACGGGCAGCCCGCGACGAGGGCCCCGATCGAGATGGACGACCCGAGCCTCATCCGGACCCCTCGTCCGATGGAGACCAAGTAGGACGCAGCGTCCGCTGAGGGGTAGGCATGCACGACAAAAGTGAACTGATCGGCGCCATGGTGATCGTGGACGTCGCGCTGATCCTCATCGTCGGGGCCGTGCTGGGACGGCTGGTCACCCGGTTCCGCCAGCCGGTCGTCATCGGCGAGATCCTGGCGGGCATCGCGCTCGGCCCGAGCCTGCTCGGCCTCCTGCCGGGCAACCCCACCGAGGTGATCTTCCCCGACGAGGCCCGGCCGCACCTGAAGATGATCGCCCAGGTGGGATTGCTGTTCTTCATGTTCGGCGTCGGATGGGAGTTCGAGCGGCAGCTGATCGGCCGGCAGAAGAAGACGGCCGCCGCGGTCTCGCTCTCCTCGATCGCGCTGTCCTTCGGCCTGGGCGTGGGCCTGGGCTTCTTCCTGTACGACCGGCACGCCGTGGTCGGCGGGGAGCGGGTGCCGCTCGCCGCGTTCGTGCTGTTCCTGGGCGCCGCGATGTCGATCACCGCGTTCCCCGTCCTGGCCAGGATCCTGGCCGACAACCGGCTCATGTTCACCAGGGTCGGGGCGCTCGCGCTGGCGAGCGCCGCGATAGACGACGTGCTGGCCTGGTGCCTGCTGGCCCTCGTGGCCGCGCTGGCCACGTCGGGTGACCTGGCGGACTTCCTCCAGACGCTGTCGCTGTCCGCCGTCTACGTCCTGGTCATGGCGCTGCTGGTACGCCCACTGCTGAAGGCCGTGATCGACCGGTGGGCCAGGGAACGCGTGTCACCGTTCCTGATCGTCCTGCTCTGCGCGGGCGTGCTCATCTCGTCGTACGCCACCACGCTCATCGGCATCCACGCGATCTTCGGCGCCTTCGCCTTCGGTGTCGCCATGCCGCGCGAGCCCGCCGAGGTGCTGCGGCAGGGGCTCAAAGTGCCCCTCCACCATGTCAGCCTCATTCTCATGCCCGTCTTCTTCATCGTCACCGGGCTCGGCGTCGACATCGGCGCGCTGACCGGCGTCGAATATCTCGAATTGGCGGCCATCGTCGTCGTCGCCTGCCTGGGGAAAATGGTGGGCGCCACCGGTCCGGCGCTGATGACCGGCATGGGCTGGCGGGAGTCCACGACTCTCGGAATTCTCGTGAACACGCGCGGGCTGACAGAGCTGATCATTCTCAATGTGGGGGTGAGCCTGGGCGTCCTGGACGGCGCGATGTTCACGCTCATGGTCCTCATGGCACTGATTACCACCGCGATGGCGGGCCCGCTGCTGCCGAAGCGAGCGTTGCTGCCGGCGCCGGATTACATTCCAGAAGCCACGGTCGTGGCGACGCCGGGAAAATCCACTTAATTCCCGCCGAACGCGAACATGTCGATACCGCCGACATCGATGTAAGAATGGTGCACGAAAATCCGGCCGAGGGAGGCGTACTTTCGATGAGCGTTCCGTCGGTGGCCATTGTTTCCGCATTCGAAGCCGAGTTGCAGCCGATTTTGGCGGCGAGTGCGGCAGGATCTCTGCGCGCCGCCGGCGCCGAAGTGACCGGATGGGACGCGGGCGGATTTCCCCTCGATTTTCCCGGCGGAGATTTCGACCTGGTGCTGATCTCGATTCCCTCCTTCGAGGGCATCGAGACGGGAGCGCGGCTGGCCGCCATCTTCAAGGCTCTGGGAGCGCGGCGCGTGCTCGTCTTCGGTCAGTACGCCTGGCTCAACGTGGCCACCCTGGCGCGGACCGCGGACGGCGTGATCGTGGACGAGCCCGAGGGCATGGCCGCCGACCTCATCGCCTTCGCCCGTGGCGAGGTCACGGTGGATCGGCTCGCTGGCGTCCTCACCGCCGGTCACCGGGTCAGGCCCAAGCGGCACGCGGCACGGCAGTGGCAGGTGCCGGCCCGCGACCTGTTCCCGCCGATCAGCCAGTATCCGGCGCACAGGACGACGTTCGGGCTGCTGGGCAACATCGAGGCGACCCGCGGCTGCCATCACCGCTGCAGCTACTGCGCCGTCTACGCCGCCTACGGTGTCGCCGCCATCCCGATCGATCCGGACGTCGTCCTCGCGGACGCGACACAGCTCGCCGCCCAGGGAGCCGGGCACTTCGTCTTCATCGACGCCGAGTTCTTCAACACGCGCCGCCACGCGCTGACCGTCATGGAGGCGGTGGCCAGGCGGCTCGGACCGGTGACGTTCGAGCTCACCACCCGTTTCGACCACATTCTGGAATTCGAGGCCGAGCTCAACCGGATGACGGAGCTGGGCCTGCGGGTGGTGACCTCGGCCCTGGAGTTCCCGTCGGACAGGCTCCTGCAGATCCTCGACAAGGGCATAGACGTCCGTGGCATCAAGAAGGCCATTCGCGTGGCGAATGCCGCCGGTATCGAGTTGCGCCCCTCGTTCATCACCTTCACGCCCTGGATCGGCCTGGACGAGATCCGAGCCCTGGACGATTTCCTGGACGAGACGGGAATCGCCGTCGATCCGACCGCGCGCCAGACCCGGCTGCTGCTCTACAAGGGATCGCCTCTTCTCGGCTCCCCATGGCTGGACGGCGTCGAATTGATCGACCGTGGCTTCTATTACGACTGGAAACACCCTGATCCAGCGGTGGACGAGCTGTGGTCACAACGCCACCAGCAGGCCTTGGAGGCAGGCGCGGGCCGTTGCTGCGTCCGCTGCTGAGCCATTCCTCTGGAAAAGCCGGAAATCGCTTGACCGTTCGGCTTCCGCGGGAATGGAAAACGCGCCCGCCAGCTACGCTGTCCGTCAAGGAGGTGGACCATGCGTTACCGCCACTGAAATGAAACGCGCCAGACAATGACGTGACAAATGAGCGGCCGCCCCCTGTCCGCGGTTGGCGCAGGGGGCGGCACAACGTACCAGATTTCCCGAGGAGAGCCGGTGCAGACCTTAGAGCAGCGAATTCACGCGCTCAATTTCGAATTGCAGGCTTATGCGCAGGAGCATGCCACCGAGCTGGCGGCGTACTTCGACGACGCCGAGGACGCGCTGGCCGGGCTGCGTGAGAGCCGCCTCAGCTGCTGTGTCGGCGACCGCATGCCGGTGCCGCCCGCGCTGGTTCCCCGTGAGGTGGCCGACCGCTTCGCCCGCTGCCACCGGGCCTTCCAGCAGGCGCTCGACCTGATCTTCGAGGGCCGCCTGCGAGGCTCCTGGCACCGGCTCGCGGAGGCGCTGCGCCTTGAGGAACCGACGTTCCGCTACGTCGACGCGGCGCGCAGGCCGCGCTGGATGACGATCGCGCGGCCCGACGTCGTCATCCACGACGACGGCATCACCATGGTCGAGCCCAACGCCGGCTCGTCGTGCGGCTACATGCCCGACGCCGACATCCTGGGACGGCTCTTCGAGGAGTCGCCCCTCATCGGCGACTTCCTGCGGAAACGGGGAGCGCAGCGCACCGACGTCGTCGGCGCGCTCGCCGCCTACCTGCGAGAACGGCTGGCAGAGGCGGGCGAGTCACCGTCCGAGGCCCGCGTCCTGGTCATCGAGTTCAAGGCCGACCTCGGCGGGGCGTGCGACGACTGCCATGGTCTGTCGCAGGAGCTGCGCCGGCACGGCCTGCGCGCGGAGGCCGCCGCGGTCGAGGACCTCGACGTCAGTGACGGCGGGGTGGCCTACGCCGGCGAGCGCTGCGCGCTGCTGTACCGGGTCGCCGGCGAAGAGCCCGACCCTGTCGGCAACTACCCCATGCTGGCCCCGATCCTGGCCGCCGGACGCGCGGGACGCGTGCTGATCGTGGACGATCTCGACGACGCGATCGCCCTCAACAAGACCATCCTCGCCACCCTTTCCGAGGAGTTGGACGCGGGCAACCTTCCGTCCGGGATCAGAGACGTGCTCGGGACGTTCGTGCCCTGGACGCGCGTCGTGGAAGACGTTCAGGCCGAGGTCGACGGCACCCGCGTGGACCTGCTGAAGTGGTGTGCGGACAACCGCGAGTCACTGGTGCTCAAGCCGGGCGCCGGCTACGGCGGCCGGGGCGTGACGATCGGCTGCGAGAGCGAGCCCGCACGGTGGCTGACGGCCCTCGACGAGGCCGTCGCCGCCGGTGAGGCGTGGCTGGTGCAGCGGATGGCGAAGTCGCACCCGACCATGACCTCCATCGTGAAGGACGGCTCGCTGGCAGGTGAGCCGACATATGTGGACTACGGCTACTTCGCGGTCAGCGACACCGTGCCCGCGGCCATCGTCCGCAAGAGCCCGCCGTTCGGACGCCCGAGCCGCCGTGTCAAGAACGGTGGCTGCGGCCCGGTCTTCGTCGTCTGACATCCAGGGGAGTACAGCATGGAGATCTTCTCACCCATCTCGCCGAGCATGCTCGCCGACCCGTACTCGGTCTATCGGCACCTGCAGCGCGAGGATCCGGTCCACTGGCACGAGCAGCTCCACGCCTGGATCGTCACGAAGTACGACGACTGCGTCCGCATCCTCGGTGACCCGCAGACGTTCATCAACGACTACCGGAAGATCGGCGAAGAGGCTCCCGAGGATATTCTCGGGCTGCAGACGCTGGACTCTCCCGAGCACACCGAGGTCCGGCACATCCTCATCGAGGCCATGCGGAACCTCGACATCTCGATGTGGGTCGAGGACTGCTCGAAGGTCGCCGACGAACTCCTCGGCACTCTGGACCCGGAGCGCTTCGACTTCGTCAAGCAGTTCAACGAGCCCCTCGCCCTCAAGAGCATGTGCCTGTTCTTCGGCATCCCGAAGTTCGGCGAGGAGGCCAAGTTCCACGAGGCCCAGCGCCGCCTGGTCCTGAGCATGGACTTCGGGCTGAACCCTGGCCTGCTGGAGCCCGGCGTCGAGGCGCGCAGATACTGTACGAGCGTCCTGGCGCCGTACGCGATCAACCCGCCTCCCACCGGGCTGCTCGCACACGTCGACTTCACCAAGACGGGCCCGCTGACCGGCTACGTGCTCAACGCGCTGCGCCAGATGTTCGTCGCCGGCTTCCTCTCGTCGAGCAGCACCCTGAGCTGCATCACCCGCACGCTAGTCGAACGCAATCTGCTCAACGGCGAAGAGCCGCTCAAGGTGACCAACCAGGTCTATAGCGAGCTCATCCGCCATTCCGGCGCCGTGCAGGTGGACACGCGCGGCTGCGCGGAGACCGTGACGCTCGGTGGCAAGGAGATTCTCCGGGGCACGGAGGTCCTCCTCGTGCCGGCCGCGGCCAACCGGGACCCGGCCGTCTTCAGCAGGCCGGACGACCTCGACTTCACCCGGGAGTCGAACCCGCACCTGGGCTTCGGCAAAGGCGTGCACGCCTGCATCGGCGCGCATCTCGCCCAGTCGCTGCACATGCCGGTGCTCACCCAGCTCAGCGAGCGCTACCGCATCACCCTCGCCGAGCCGCCGGTGCAACGCCCGACGGGCACGCTACGCGGCCTGAACCACATGTTCGTAACGGCACGCCCGCGCTGACGAGCGAGTACGGAGGTAAGCACATGTCAGCCGTCGATCCCTGGCCCCAGGCGCCCATTCTGGCGACGCTGCCGCCGACCGCCCGGCTCGATCTCTCCTTCGACGTCGCGCGCCTGCTGGAGGACCTCGAACAGATCAGGGCCACGACCTGGAAGGAGATCCGCATCGTGTCGGGCGAGGGGATCGGCGACTACGCCACCAAGCTCGACTGGAGGACCATCCCGCTGCGCAGCATCGGCGGCGACGGCGATCGAGGCGACGCGGGAGGGCCGGACCTGGCGGACTTCGCCGACACGCCCTGGCTGACCCGCCTGCCCTATCTGGCCGAGGTGCTCAAGGCGATCCCGGCGCGGCTCGCGTCGGTGCGCCTCATGGCGCTGGGCCCCGGAGCGCGCACGCCGGTGCACAGCGACACCAAGGTGGGGCTGCCCTGGGGATCGGCCCGGCTGCACGTGCCCATCGTGACCATGCCCGAGGCGACGCTGACGATCGCGGACGAGGTCCACTGCTGGCAGCCCGGCACCGTCTGGTACGCCGACTTCACCCGTGGCCACATGGTCCAGAACACGGGTGACACCGTCCGCGTGCACCTGGTCATCGACTCGCTGGCCACCCCCGCGCTCCTGTCGCTCTTCCCGCCCGTCTTCCACGGCGCCGCGGTGCACGAGAACACCATCTTCGAGCCCGAAGCGGATCATCCGGCCCCCGGCGGCCTGGAGGCACTGCGCTGCCGCTTCACGATGCCCGAATCCTTCCGCTCCTGGGAGGAACCGGAGGGCGCCTTCCTGCGGGACCAGCCCGGCGTGCCGGCCAGTGTCGACCGGCACGCCGGCGGACTGGCCCTGTATCTCGACGGCGAGCCCGTCTACGGGCTCGTCCATCGGGGCGCGGGCGAGTTCCGCTTCGCGGGCTGGACGGCCGAACGGACCCTGCGGGTGGTTCGTGGCGAGGACATGAAGGTGATCCTGCGTACGCGGGTGGGCGACCGTATGCTCTCCCGGACGCTGGACGCGCAGGCTTTGACATCGGCGGGAGGGCCCCGATGAGCCGGGTACGGCTGCTGGTCGGCACCCGCAAAGGGGCCTTCGTGCTGACCGCCGACGGAGCCCGCCGGCAGTGGGACATCACCGGCCCGCACTTCCCCGGCTGGGAGATCTACCACGTCAAAGGCTCTCCGGCCGACCCGCAACGGCTCTACGCCTCGCAGTCCACGCAATGGTTCGGCCAGGTGGTCCAGCGCTCGGACGACGGCGGCCGGACCTGGCGGCCGGTGGGCAACGACTTCTCCTATCAGAGCCCGCCCGGCACGCACCGCTGGCATTGGGGGGACGCCACGCCCCACGTGTGGGAGTTCGCCCGGGTCTGGCAGCTCCAGCCTTCGCCGGCCGACCCTGACACGGTGTACGCGGGGGTCGAGGACGCCGCGCTGTTCCGTACCTCTGATGGCGGTTCGACCTGGACGGAGCTCACGGCGATGCGCGAGCACGAGTCGGCGCCGACGTGGGAGCCGGGCGGCGGCGGCCTCTGCCTGCACACCGTCACCCTGGATCCGACCCGTCCCGGACGGATCTTCGCCGCCGTCTCCGCCGCCGGCCTCTTCCGGTCCGACGACGGCGGCGCCACGTTCGTACCGAAGAACCGGGGTCTGTACTCGCGGGACCTGCCGGACCCACGGGCGGAGGTCGGGCACTGCGTGCACCGGATCGCGATGCATCCTGCCCGCCCCGACGTGCTGTTCATGCAGAAGCACTGGGACGTCAACCGCAGCGACGACGGAGGCGAGTCCTGGCGGGACATCAGCGGCGACCTGCCCACGGCCTTCGGCTTCCCGATCGTGGTGCACGCGCACGAGCCCGACACCGTCTATGTCGTGCCGATCAAGAGCGAGTCCGAGCACTATCCCCTGGACGGCGACCTGCGTGTCTTCCGCAGCCGCTTCGGCGGCCACGAATGGGAGCCGCTGGCCAAGGGCCTCCCAGAGGACCCCTGCTACGTCAACGTGCTGCGCGGGGCGATGAGCGTCGACTCGCTGGACCCGTGCGGCGTCTACTTCGGCACCACGGGAGGGCAGTTGTTCGCCTCGGCCGACGAGGGCGACTCCTGGGAGGCGATCGCCAGGCACCTTCCCGCCGTCCTCTCCGTGGAAGCGCAGGTCCTGCCATGATCCGCGTCGTGCTCCCCACACATCTGCGCCGGCTGGCGTGCGTCGACGGTGAGGTGACGCTGCGGTTCGACGGCGAGGCGGCCGCCACGCAGCGACTGCTGCTGGACGCCCTGGAAGCCGGCTACCCCATGCTCCGGGGCACGCTGCGCGACCAGGCCACCGGCCGGCGCAGAGCGCTCGTCAAGTTCTTCGCCTGTGGCGAGGACGTCTCCTTCGACCCGCCCGACACCCCGTTGCCCAGCATGATCTGCACAGGAGCCGAGCCCTTCCTCATCGTCGGCGCCATGGCCGGCGGCTGACGCGCGCGATGAGGATAGAGCTGTCGTCGGAGGAACTGGCCACGAGCCGGTTCGCCGTGTCGCCGCTGTTCGAGCTGATGGGTGTGCTGCGGGTGCTCAGCGGCATGTCCCGCGGCTATCCCGCCCAGAGCTGGATACGCCGGTTGACGCCCGTGTACGACGAACTCCGGAGGGACGCGGGCTTCGGCGTGCTGCTCGCGCTGCAGGGCGGCGCGTACAACGCGAGCTTCATCACGCCGCCGCCGCACAGCATGGCCCAGACCTTCGCCGACGACCTGGCGGCCGTCCGGGCCACGCCGCTGACGCTGGCACGCGAGGAGATCAGACGCTGTTCGCGGACGCGTCCTGTCACGGATTCCGGCGTCCGCGGCATGCTGGCAAGCGCGGAGATCGTGAGTCTGGTCGTCGATGCGCTCGAGCACGCGTGGGAGCGCCTCCTCGCTCCCGACTGGCCGCGCATCCGCTCCGCCTATGAGCGGGACGTCACCGCGCACGGCGCGATGCTCGGACGAGCCGGATGGGCGAAGACCCTGAACGATCTGCATCCGCGCATCCGCTGGCAGCAGGGCGGCATCGAGCTGGCACGATGCGCGCCCGATCAGCGGCTCACGCCGTCGCGTGGCCTGCTTCTCGTGCCGAGCGCCTTCGTCTGGCCCGGCCTGGCCGTCTATGCCGACGACCCGTGGCCCTGCACGCTCGTCTACCCGGCCGGGCACCGCTCCGCCTTCGCCTCCGAGGGCGGAGACCGGGCGTCCGCGCTGGCCAGGCTCATGGGAAGAACGCGCGCCCGGCTGCTGCACGAGCTGCGTGAGCCCACCACCACCAGCCAGCTCGCCGCCGGGCTGAGCCTCTCCGTCGGCGCGGTGGGCGATCACCTGGCGATTCTCCACCAGGCCGGGCTCGTCGACCGGTCGCGTGCGGGCTACCGGGTCCTCTACCGGCGCACCTCGCTGGGCGAATCCCTCGTGGCGGCTATGCCTTCAGCGCCTGGGTGAAGTCGGACAGCAGGTCTTCGTGGTGCTCCAGGCCGGCGGACACACGGACGGTGCCCTGGCCGATGCCGGCGGCGAGCAACCCCGCGCCGTCGAGCTCCCGGTGCGACGTCGTCGCGGGGTGCAGCACCAGGGTCCGCGGGCCGCCCAGGGACGTGGCCAGCTCCGCGCACCGCAACCGCGTGAGGAACCGGCGGGCTCCGGGAAGACCTTCCGCCAGGTCGAACGACAGGATGCCGCCGTAGCCGTCGAGGATCCGCCCGGCCAGGTCGTGGCTCGGATGCCCGGGCAGCCCCGGCCAGAGCACGCGCGTGACCTGGGGGTGCCCGGCCAGCATGCGCGCCAGGCGGCCGGCGTTCTCACAGTGCCGCTCCACGCGCAGCGCGAGCGTCTTCAGCCCGCGCAGCACCAGCCAGGACGCGAACGGATCCACCACCGTGCCCAGGTCCACCGCGAACCGCCACACCCGCCGGTACAGCTCCCGATCGCCGAAGACCGCCAGCCCGGCGACCACGTCGTCGTGGCCGCCGAGGTATTTCGTCGCGGAGTGGACGACCACGTCGGCGCCGTGCTCGATCGGACGGCACAGGATCGGCGTGGCGAAGGTGTTGTCCACCACGCAGGTCAATCCGGCCGCGCGGCCCGCCGCCAGCAGCCTCGGCAGGTCGGCGACCTCGGTCGTCGGGTTGGCGATCGTCTCCAGATAGAGGAGTTTCGTCTCCGGCCGGACCGCGGCGGTCAGCTCGCCCGGATCGGCGCAGGAGACGCGCGTGACGGCGATGCCGAAGCGCTCCGCCAGGCGCGTGAGCACGCTGCCGGTTCCTCCGTACAGCCGCCGTTGCGCGATGAGATGGTCGCCGGGACTCAACAAAGCCAGCAGGACCGCGTTGATCGCGCCCATTCCGGAGCCGGCCGCGAGCGCCGCCGCGCCGCCTTCGAGGTCGGCCACCGTGGTTTCGAGCGCTCTGGTGGTGGGGTTGGAGTGCCTGCTGTAGGTGTAACCGCGGTCCGGGTGATGGAGCCCTTCCGCGCACGCGTCAGGATCTTCGAAGGCGAAGGTCGAGGTCTGGTAGAGCGGAACGGCCAGCGGGCGCGACGCCGGCGGGGGAGGCGCCCAGGCCTGGACGGCACGAGTCTGCGGACGCGTCATGAGGCGGCGCTTCCCGCGGCGGCGCTTCCCGTGACGGCGCTTCCCGTGACGGTGCTTCCCGTGACGGTGCTTCCCGCGACGGCCTGCGCCTCGTATTCCTCTCCGTATTTCCTGCGGTCCCAGCGGTTGAACACCACGATCCACAGGTCGCGGTGCCCGAAGCCGCCGTCCAGCGATTCGAGGTCGGTCGCCGTGTGCCACATGGCCGTGTCGTCGAAGGCCAGCGCCTGGTTCGGCTGCAGCGTCACGCGGAAGAACGGTTCGCCGCCGCCGAGCGGCATCAACTGGTTCTCGCCACCCGAGATGTTGTGCCGTGCGAAGACGGCGAGCATCGCGTAGTCGTGGCCGTCGCGGTGCGGGCCCTCGGGCACCGACACGCCGGCGACGCCGGGCCCGACCTTGACGCGGCACTGGTGGACGTTGATGTGCCAGTCATGCCCTTCGTCCAGCCCGATCTGACCGGCCGCGGCGTCGATCTGCGGCGAAGGGTCGATTCTCAGGGCTTCGAGCTTTCGCGGCAGGCCGCCGACCAAGGTGTTGACCGTGGGCGGCTGCAGGAACGGCCGATGGGGCAGCAGCTCCAGCCTCCAGCCGCGCGTCCGGGCGTCGAACCGGATGCGGTATTGCGCGAACCGTCTGCTGCGCTGCCTTCCGCCCGTGTACGGATCCAGCGGCAGGGTCTCGAACTCGGTCAGGACGGACGGGGCGGCCGGAGGCAGATCAAAGACCTTATAGAAGGGTGCCATGGTAATGCCCTTCGCCATTTATCGGGGGTTCAATAGTTTACCCGCGGGCGCCTGTTCGACTTCGTCCCGCGGACGTGCCGATGGCGTTAATGTCGGCAGCGTCGAGCGTCGAAAGGAGCAGCGTTGAATGACAGTCTCATCCGGCGTAGACTCGCCCGCCACATATTGACGGACGGCCTTCCCATAACGCTGGACCTGTGCCGCAGCCGGGGATCGTGGCTGGTCGACGCGGTCACCGGCGACCGATACCTCGATCTCTTCACGTTCTTCGCGTCCGCGCCGCTCGGGATCAACCCGCCCGGCATCGTGGGCGACGACGCGTTCATGGGACTGCTCGCGGAAGCCGCCGTCAACAAGCCCAGCAATTCCGACCTCTATACGGAACACTTCGCGCATTTGGTCGACACGTTCGCGCGGGTGCTCGGAGATCCGGCGCTGCCGCACCTGTTCTTCGTGGAAGGAGGCGCCCTCGCCGTCGAAAATGCGCTCAAGTGCGCCTTCGACTGGAAAAGCCGCCATAACGAGTCGCATGGCCGTCCGGCCGGCCTGGGCAAGAAAGCACTCCATCTGACGATGGCGTTTCACGGCCGCAGCGGATACGCCCTCTCCCTGACCAACACGAACCCGGCGATCACCGAGCGTTTCCCGCTCTTCGACTGGCCCCGCGTGGCCACTCCCACCGTGACGTTCCCCGTCGCGGAGCACCTGGACGCCATCGTCGCCGCCGAGCGCCGTGCTCTCGACCAGGCGGAGGCGGCCTTCGCCAGGCACGGGCACGACATCGCCTGCTTCATCGCCGAGCCGATCCAGGGCGAAGGCGGCGACAATCACATGAGACCGGAGTTCCTGCTGGCCATGCAGCGGCTCTGCCGCGACTGGGACGCGCTTCTCGTCCTCGACGAAGTGCAGACCGGCGTCGGCATGACCGGCTCGCCCTGGGCGTACCAGCAGCTCGGGCTGGAGCCCGACGTGGTGGCCTTCGGCAAGAAGGCGCAGCTCGGCGGGATCATGGCGGGCCGGCGCGTGGACGAGGTGCCGGACAACGTCTTCGCGGTCGGCGGGCGGATCAGTTCGACCTGGGGCGGTGGGCTGGCCGACATGGTCCGCTCCCGCCGGATCCTGGAGATCATCGAGCGTGACGAGCTGATCGAGCGCGCCGGCTCGGTCGGCTCCTGGCTGCTCGGTCAGCTCGAAACGCTGCGCGGCCACCATCCCGGCCTGGTGTCGAATGTGCGGGGGAGAGGGCTGATGTGCGCCTTCGACCTGCCGGACGGTGGCCGCAGGGACCTGTTGGTCGCCTCGCTTCGCGCGGAAGAGAACGTTCTGGTGCTGCCGTGCGGCTCCCGATCGGTGCGACTCCGCCCGGCTCTGTCGATCGCGGTGGAGGAACTGGCGGTGGGCGTCGCGGCCCTGAACCGCCGCCTCGGCCGGCTGCCGGCCTGAATACCGCGGGCGCCCCCGGCGGCGGCTCAGCTCACCAGTAAGAAGGCCAGGGCGGCGATGCCCGCGGCGACCAGGGGCGTCGCCGTCCAGGCGATCAGGAAGTCGCGCAGGGAGCGGAGGTTGAGCCGCCCGACCTCGTGCCCCGCGATCCCGGCGATCGCGCCGGTGGAGACCTGCGTCGTGGACATCGGCAGGCCCGCCCCGGCCCCGAAGCCGACCAGCACCGCCGTGGTGACGTTCGCCGTCATGCCCTCGCCGTGCGACATCTTCACCACGTCCTCTCCCAGGCGCCGGGCCACCCGGAGCCCGCCGACCATCGATCCCGCGGCCATGGCCAGGGCCACGGTCAGAAGGACCTGCGTGATCGTCATGCCCGCCGGTATCAGGGAGAACGTCCCGATCGCGACGATCTTGGGGGTGTCGTTCAGCCCGCGGGCGAAACTCGCGGCGCCGCTGGACAGCCAGTGCGCGGCCGTCACCACTCTCGACCCGCGTGCCGCCCGGTCGCGGTGGACCGCGCATTCGGTGAGAACGGCGGTGCCTGAACCGTACGAGCCGTCTGGGGTGTCATCGCCGGCGCACGTGCATCGATGCTCCTTCGCGACGTGGCGCCGGACCTGCTTGAGCAGCGCCGACAGCGTGTACGCGACCAGGACGCTGGCGAGCATCGGCAGCACGACCTTGGTGCCCAGCACCTCGAAGTGCACACTCGATCCTGACGAGGTCAGCAGCAACCCCGCGCCGATCAGCGCGCCGACCAGGGCCTGAGTGGTGGAGACCGGCAGCCGGGCCAGCGTGGCGAACGCGATCCAGCTCGCCGTCCCCAAGAGGACCGCGAAGGCGAACTGATCGGTCGCGGGCGCGCTGACGATGCCCTTCGAGAACAGCGCGGTCATGCGTTCGGCCAGGACCAGAGAGCACAGAGAGCCGGCCAGCGTGGCGACCGTCCCCCAGACGACCGCAGTGCGATAGCTCACGACCCCCGCTCCGCCGAGCGTCGCCACTCCTTTGGACACATCGTTGCCGCCGTTCGCGGCCGCCAGACCGGCGAGAAGAATGAAGATCACCACGGTCACGGGACGCCTCCGATCCACTGGACGTGCCGCCGACGATAAAAGGCGCTTCGATTAACAGGCAATTTCCACTCCGTGAACGATCATGTATAGACGGATTTCGAATTTTGTTTGACCGCCGGCCGGTCTGCGGCTTGTCGGGGCAAAGGCCGGCTGGCACTCTGATGTGGTGCTGGAGTCCGATGTCACTCTGATTTGTCCCACCGCCACCCCGATCCGGCCGCTGACCGGCCACGAGGCGGCAGACCTCGCCGAAATGTTCAGGGCACTGGGCGACCCCGTACGACTGGAACTGCTGTCGATGATCGTCGCCTATGGCGAGCCCTGCGTTTGTGACCTGACGAAGGCCTTCGAACTCGCGGCACCGACGATCTCCCACCATCTGAAGGTCCTGCGCAAGGCGGGCCTGGTCGAAAGCCGGCGCCAGGGCACCTGGATCCATTACAAGGCGGTGGCCGCGAGGCTGGCCGATCTGTCGATGCTGCTCGACCGGCAGGCCGAAACCGCCGCGCTCGCGTGGGAGGGCTCTCGTGGCATTTCTTAGACCGTCGTTTAATTAGATCGGCGCTTAATTGAACGGCTTGATCGGCCGCGGTTCACGTCGTTATTGTGCGACAAAAGCATCGGTTAGTGAGGCGGCAGGCGATGATTGAATTCATGACAATCAGCGGCTTTCTCGGGGCCGGCAAGACCACCACGCTCCTCGAGACCGCGAGACGCCTACGAGAAGACGGCCGGCGGGTGGCGGTGATCACGAATGATCAGGGCACCGAACTCGTCGACACGCAACTGGCGCGATCCGCCGCCGAGACGGGAGAGGTCACCGGCGGCTGCTTCTGCTGCCGCTTCGACGATCTCGTCAAGGTGGCCATGGATCTGATCAACGACCACGGTGTCGGGACGCTGCTGGCCGAGGCGGTGGGAAGCTGCGCCGACCTGCAGGCGACCGTACTCCGGCCGCTGCGGAGATACTACGGAGACCGTTTCACCGCCGGTTCGCTCATGACCGTCGTCGACGCCGAACGGCTCGCGGCCCTGTCGTCGAACAACGGGAACGCCGATCTCTCCTACCTTTTCGCCAAGCAGCTCGAAGAGGCCGACGTGATCGCCCTGAACAAGATCGACCTGCTCGACGCGGAGACGACCCAGGCCGCGCTGGACGAGCTGCACATCAGATATCCGTCCGCGACGGTGGCCGGCTACTCGGCGAAGTCCGGAAGGGGCATGGACCAGCTCATCAAGACCTGGATGAGCCAGACGGCCGCACCGCGCAACGTGGAGATCGACTACAACCGCTACGCCAGGGCCGAGGCCGCGCTCGCCTGGCTGAACCAGACCCTCATCGTGCGCGCCCCCGGAGGCTTCGACGGCGACCTCTGGGCACGGACACTGCTGGAACACCTGTCCAAGGCCGCCCAGGACGAGGGCTGGGCGATCGGGCACGCGAAGATCACCCTGCGGGCGCCGGGCGTACTCTCCAGGTTCAGCCTGATCTCCAGCGGCGGAGCACCCGTCGCGGACGGTCCTGCCCCGGGGCCGCTCGCCGAGGCGGAGGCATGTATCAACGCCCGCATCGCATGCGCACCGACCCAACTGGACGACGCCATCGCCGCCGCCGTCCGGGCGGCCACCGAGGTCGCCGCCGCCGAGGTCGAGCGGTGCGGCGGCGAGCGCGCGTTCCAACCGGCCTACCCGCAACCCGCGTACCGTCTCGCCGCGCCCGAACCATCGGCACAGATCTGCGGCTGCAACGGCGCCTGCTGAACGACCGCCCCTCTCGTCTGAAGGACGTGCGATGAAGGAACCAGTCTCACGCCGGTCGATCTTGCGGGGGGCCGTCCTCGGCGGGACGGGAGCGGTCGCGGGCACGTTGCCGACACTCGTGCCGTACGCCGCGCAGGCCGCGTCCGGCCCCTCGATGCCCGATTTCGTGGAGGGGTCCGCCGCCCTGCGGCCGGACAAGACCGTGGCGGGCGCCTGCCAGTTCTGCAACTGCGACTGCCGGTTGGAGATCCGGATGAAGGCCGGCCGGGTCATCGACGTACGCGGTGAGCGGTCGGACCCCGTCCAGGACGGCAACCTGTGCGTCAAGGCGCCGATGATGGCGCAGCTCACCTACAACCCGCTGCGGCTCACCACCCCCCTGCGCCGCACCGGCGGGGCGAAGGGGGACCCCGGCTCCCAGTTCGAGCCGGTGACCTGGGACACGGCACTCGACCTCATCGCCCGGCGCTTCCTGGCGCTCCGGGACCAGGGCGAGGCGCGGGCGATCGCCAACCGCACCACGGGACGCATGCCGCGCGGAGCCGGCGCACTCGCGCACCGGCTGTTCAGCCTGCTGGGCAGCCCGAACGACACGGACGTCGGCCCTGTCTGCAACGATGCGGGAGGCAACGCGCTGGCGGCCACGTTCGGGCTGGGCAACTTCACCAACGGATACGGCGTCGACCCCGCGACCGGCAAGGAGGACCTCGGAGCCGCGCGCTATCTGCTGATGCTCGGCACCAACCAGGCCGAGACGCACCCGGTCACCTTCGCGTACCTGTTGCGGGCCCGGCAGCGTACCCGGGCCCGGCTGATCGTGGTGGACCCCCGGCGGACGCCCACGGGAGCGCTCGCCGACGAGTGGCTCGCCCCCAAGCCGCACACCGACTTCGCCCTGATCCTCGGAATGCTGCACGAGGTCATCGGCCAAGGGCTCTACGACCGCGCCTTCGTCGACCGGTGGGTGCTCGGGTTCGACGAGCTTCGCGAGCACGTGGCCGCCAAGGGCTACACGCCGGAGTGGGCCGCCGGCGTGACCGGCGTTCCGGCCGCCACGATCCGCAGAATCGCCAGGGAGTACGCCACGGCGAAACCGGCCGCGATCTTCTGCAACGCCGGCATCTCCCACCAGCTCGGCGCCTTCGACACCTACCGGGCCATCGCGATGCTGGCCGCGATCACCGGCAACGTGGGCGTGCCCGGCGGCGGCTGCAACTTCATGCACAACACCTGGCCGGGCGGGCTCGGGCTGCCGCCGCTGAAGACCGGCGTCCCCGACCCGGGGCCGGCTCTCCCCGTCGGGCCCGACGCGTTCGCGGAGGCCGTCATCAGCGGGCGGCCGTACCGCCTCAAGGCCGTGATGACCGAAGGCAACCCCCTGATCAGCTCGGCCAACACGGCCAAGGTCCGGCGGGCCTTCGAGACGCTGCCCTTCTACGTCTACACCGGCCTGTTCATGGAGGAGGCCGCCTACTACGCCGACGTCATCCTGCCCGTGTGCGCCGGGCTGGAGTTCGAGGGCGTCTACATGCGCCGCGACGACCGCGCCATCCGCTGGCAGGACGCCGCCGTGCCCAGGGTGGGGCAGTCACGTTCCGACACCGAGATCTTCATCGGGCTGGCGCACGCGCTCGCCCGCAACGACCGGCGCCACCCACCGTCCTACTGGGCGGACGCGTTCCCCCTCGAATGGAACGACTACAAGAAGTTGTGGGCCACCTTCGTGGCCAACACGCCCGGCGCCGGGGGCATGACGATGGAACGCATGCGCGCCCGTACCGAGCCGCTGCGCTGGCCGTGCCCCTCCGCCGGCCACCCGGGCGTGAGCACCCTCTACCTCGACCACCCCTCCTGGTATCAGGCCGCCCGCTCGCTCGACCCCGGCAACGCCGGCAAGCGCTTCCTCACCCCCAGTGGCAAGGCGGAGATCTTCACGCCCGAGCTGGAGAGCAGGCTCGTGCCCAGCGGCCACCACGCGCTGCCCATCTTCTTCACCCACCCGGAGGTGACGGGCGGGAACCCGACGCTCACCTATGACGCCGCCTTCATCGCCAATCCGGTCAACCCTCAGGCGCTCACCCATCCGGTACGGCTCGGCACGCCCGCCGACGGGACGGTGCACCGGCAGTATCCGCTGATGGGCATGACCGGGCGCCCGAGCGTCGCGCATTTCGCCGGCGTGACGCACTGGACCTATACCGGCGAACAGCTCAACGGCATTCGCCTCGTCCAGATCCACCCCGCCACCGCCGACCGGCACGGACTCGCCAACGGTGACCCGGTGCTGGTCGAGAGCCCGCGCGGCGCGGTGACCGGCACGGTCCTCATCGAGCCCGGCATCCGGCCCGACACGATCTTCCTGCCCAACACGTTCGGGCCCGCGCAGAGGGTGGGGGACATCTTCGGCGATCCCCGGTACGAGGCGGCCAACACCCTCCTGGACGACCGGTTCTACGACAACCTCTCCGGCCAGCAGGCGTACAAGTGCTTCGCCTGCAGACTCCGCAAGGTGCGCTGAAGCCTTTCGATGTTAAGAATCGTTGACATCGTGTCCGCTGTCTTTTACTTTGGGACATGTCAAAGATTCTGTACACGGGGGCCGAGATGTCGTACGAAGAGAAGCGGGCCTGGATCTACGCGGCGGTCGCGTTCGTGGTGCCGGCGATCTATGCGGTGATCGTGTTCGGGCGGCTGGCCGGCACCGACGTCACGCAGATCTCCTACGCGCGGCCGCTGCTGATCGCCATCGGAGCGGGCTTCGTCGCGAACATGCTGACCACCATGCTGATCGGCGCGCCCAAGGAGGCGCGGCACAGCGACGAACGGGACGCCGGCATCCTCCGGTACGCCACGCAGACCGGATATTTCGTCCTGGCGACAGGCGTCGGCGGGGCGTTCCTGCTGACCCTGGCGGGGGTGGCGCACTTCTGGATCGCCAACGCGCTCTATCTGGCCTTCGTGCTGGACGCGCTGGTCTCCTCGATCGTCAAGATCGTGGCCTACCGCCGGGGTTTCTGACCATGCCCAAGCCCACCAAGATCACCAACTCGCTGCGCTACCTGCGGTTCACCTGCGGCGAGATGACCCAGGCGGATCTGGCCGCCCGCGTCGGCGTCACCCGGCAGACGATCATCGCCATCGAGCAGGGGCGTTACTCACCCTCGCTGGAAATGGCCTTCCAACTGGCCCGGGTGTTCGGCGTACCGCTCGAAGAGGTCTTTCAGTATCCCGACAGCGAACTCCCCTGAGAAAGGACACCCCATGAAGGCAGTGACCTACCGCAAGTACGGCACCCCCGAGGTACTGAGCGTCGAGGACGTGCCCGCCCCCGCTCCCGGCGACAAGGACGTGCTGGTGAAGATCCACGCCACGGTGGTGACGGCGAGCGACACCACCTTCCGCGCCGGCGAACCCTTCTTGGCGCGGCTGTTCACCGGTCCCGTCAAACCGAAGGCCAAGACGCTGGGCGGCGAGTTCGCCGGGGAGATCGTGGAGGTCGGCAAGGACGTGACCCGCTTCTCGGTGGGCGATCGAGTCTTCGGTGACACGGGTCCGGCCTTGGGCGCCCACGCCGAGTACGTCCGCGTCGGCGAGGACGGGGCGCTGGCGGTCATGCCGGCCGGCCTCGACTACGCCGAGGCCGTCGCCGTACTGGACGGTGTGCTGACGGCCCTGCCCTTCCTCCGGGACAACGCACGCTTACGGGAGGGCCAGGAGATCCTCATCAACGGCGCGGCGGGCAGCGTCGGCGCGGCCGCGGTGCAGCTCGCCAAGCACTTCGGGGCGCGGGTCACCGGGGTGTGCAGCACCGCCAAGCTGGACCTGGTCAAAGGGCTGGGCGCCGACGAGGTCATCGACTACACCAAGGACGACTTCACCCGCCCCGGCCGTACCTACGACGTCGTCTTCGACGCCGCCGGCAAGAGCACGTTCTCCCGCAGCAGGCGCGTGCTGAAGAGCGGCGGCGTCTATCTCTGCACCAACCCCTCGCCCGGCATCTTCCTGCAGTCGTTCCGGACGCGACTGTTCGGCGACAAGCGGGCGGCCATCGCCTTCACCGGCCTGCGCCGCAACACCGACAAGGCCACGGACCTGCGTTTCCTCACCGAGATCACCGAGGCCGGCCAGATGAGGCCCGTCATCGACGGGCGCCACCCGCTCACGGAGGCCGCCGAGGCGCACCGGCGCGTCGATTCCGGCCGCAAGCAGGGTTGTGTCCTCATCACCATGGACCACAACTGACCTCACCGATCCGCGTACGTCCACGCGGCCCCTGCTCGACTGGATCGGGACCTGACCGCCCTCGCCACGCGGGTCCGCGAATTCGCCGACATCCTCACCGAGCGACACGGCCACAACCTGCCCGCCTGGATCCAACAGGTTCGCACCGACGACCTCCCCACCCTCCACAGCTACACCAACGGCCTGGAAAAGGACATCGATGCCGTCATCGCCGGGCTCACCCTGCCCTACGGCAATGGCCCCATGGAAGGCGTCAACACCAAGACGAAGTTGATCAAGAGGACTATGTATGACCGCGCTGGATTCCCGCTGCTCAGACAGATGATCCTAGTCTCCTAACTCACCGTCACCACCGGATTCGTGCCAGAGCCAGTGGCCGTACAGTCCCTTCTAGGTGGTCAGAGCCCTGGGCAGTGTGCAGGGTCATGCCTGGGTGAGCGGGGGTTTTCATCCGCGATGTCACTCAGTTTGTCACTTGCTTGCGCGTGCCCGAGAGTCCTGCTTTAGCTGGGGTAAGTCACTCAGCTTCAGGTTCGCCGGACGCTAGCGTCACCCCTGGGCGATGATCGAAAGTATGATCGTAGCCGTCGGGGTCTTAGGTGGGGGATTCTCCTCGCGGAGAATCTTGTTCTCGCGGCGCAGCCGGGTCAGTTCCTCCTTCTCGGCGCTGGTTGAGCCGTCCTGGCGGCGGCCGTCATCCAGGTCGGCCTGGCGCACCCAGGTACGGATCGACTGCGCGGAGGGCTGGAACTCCTTGGTCAGCTCCCCCGGCGTCCGTCCCGCGCGCACCAGCTCCACCATCTGCTGGTGGGACTCCGGCGGATAGTTGTTCGGCACAGCAGATTCCTTCTTCCGGGAACCAGGGTTCCCAGAGATCAGGTGTCCACCAAACCGGCCCAGCTCCAGCCGTGGCGCACCTGCCTGGCTCTGATCACTGGCGCAGGAACGCGGTGACCATCGGCAGCACCAGGTCGGGCCGGATGACCTGCAGGTGCTTCGTGCCCGGCAGGATCGCTAGTTGCGCGTTCGGCAGCAGCTGCTTCATCTCGACGCTGTGCTCGAGCCGGACGAAGTCGGTGTCGCCGATGATGATCAAGACCGGCATCGTCAGCCTGGCCAGCTGTTCGTCGGTCCACCCTTCGAAATCGTGCACTGCCGGCTGGATCTTCACCACGAACGGGAAGAAGTCCTCGGGATTCGGCGCCACCTCGTCGTAGGCGCGTTTCATCGCCGTGGACTCCTCCTCGGTCGGCATCCGAGGCGAATCCAGCTCCAACGCCGTGATCTCGGGGTAATACGCCTCGGATCGGGTCGACCGGAAATGCGAGGCCGCCAGCACGACCCGGCCGACCCGATCCGGGGCCGAGATGGCGACCTCAGTGGAGACCAGCCCGCCCAGGCTGTAGCCGAACAAGTCGGCCCGCTCGACGCCGAGATGATCGAGCAGCGCGATCACGTCCTCGGCGCACTGCCGGATGGAGAACGACCGGTCGCTGTCGGCGGTGTGCCCGTGCCCCTGCAACTCGACACCGATCACCTTCCGCTCAGCGGTCAACGCTGGCAGCAGCGAGTCGAAGCTCAGATGGAACGTGTACGCGCCGCCGTGCAGCATGATCAGCGGCGGACCGGGCTGATCGGCGCCCAGAACCTCGTAGTAGAGGTCGATGCCGTTCACTGAGGCGTATGCACCTTGAGTCATGTCGATTCCCCTCGTCGCTGTCTACCGGCTCGGCATATAGGTCAGCACCACTGCGCCGTTACCGAGCTCGGTTACTTTCGTCAGGTCCATGGCGGTAGTACGGATGCCGGACAGCAGCGACTCACCGGATCCAGCGACGAATGGGGAGATGCTCAGATGCAGCTCGTCGAGCAGACCTGCCTCGACCAGCGCCCGGCTGAACGGGCCGTTGCCATACTTCACCAATGTGCCGTCGCTGGCCTCCTTGAGCTGGGCGACCGCCTCGACCGCATCGCCGGCCAGTACCTCCGCGTTCCACGTGGTCTCGGTCAGCGTGGTGGAGGCGACGCGCTTGGGTTAAGGAGTTGATCTTGTCTGCGACATCGCCGGTCATGGTCGGCCAGGTTTGGGCAAAGCTCTCATAGGCCACCCGGCCGAGCACGAGTCCGACCGCCGAGGACAGCGGCCGGAGCTGATAGGCGAAGTGGTTGTCGTTGGAGGCGACCTTCACCTGCCCGGTCCACCAGGCGTCGCCGGACATTTTCCCATCGATCGAGAGGTAGTCGTATTCGATCAGTTTTCGCACGCCCGGGAGTCAACCATCCGGCTGTTCGGTCCGTCTTGTATCGAACCGAACCCGTATCACAACGCCAGAAACGGGATACCGGACCTCAACTCGCCCGGGGTGTGACCGGTCGCCCACCGCATCGCCCGCGCGAGCTGCGACTGATCGTAATAGCCACCGGCGGTGACCACGTCGGCGATCGATCTCCCCGCCCTGAGGAGTTGCGCGGCGTGCCGTGCCTGCTCGATGCTGGCGAGCTTGCGGTGTGAGATCCCGACGGCCCGGCGGAATCGGATCTGCGCGATCCGTTCCGACATGGCGCGTGGCCGTTCGCCGTGCCGGATCTCGTCGACGAGAGGGTCAAAGTACAACAAACCTGCGCGCACCAGCCGGTCGACGAAGACGTCGATGTTCTGTTCGGTCGGCATCTCCCAGTCCCGGTTGTCCAACAAGATCCGGCCGCCCGGCAGGGTCGGCAACAACGCATCCCTGAGGTCGGTCAGACCGGTGGGCGGGTACAGCGGTAGGTAAGCACCAAGCCGAAACTCCACGCCGAAAAACTCCCAGCCCTCCGGGCAAGTCAGCGATGTGCCCCTCGTCTCCGGTCCGCGCACGTGCACCGTCAATCCGTCATCGCCCCGCGCAAACGCGATCATGGATGAGGCTTTGGCCGCCGAGTTAAAACTGGTCGTGGCATTACAGCTCGCCGACCACACCCGTTGCACCAGCGGGAGTTCGCCGCCCACAGCGTTGAAGATTAGTCCCACGCGGCGTGACTATAGACCACTCAAGATGCAGGCCGCGTGCCCGGACTGCTTTGAAGACGGAACTTACGACCTGATCCGAAACGGATCACCATCATGGGTGATCTGATTCGGTGGCGGTGCAAGGCCGGTCAACACGGATGGTCGTGCACCGCCCTGACCTGCTCGAACAGCCCGTACCGCCAATGACTGTCCCGTGGTTCCTCGCCCCCGGAGTCGAAGTCCAAGGTCGGGTGCGGACGGCCCGCGCTCGTCTGCTCGTGGAGGGCTGTCAGTCGCTGAGGGTGAGCTTCGCGAGCTGGGTGCGTGCGGTGACGCCGAGCTTCGGGAAGGCCTTGTAGAGGTGTTGCCCCACGGTTCTCGGGCTCAGGAACAGATGCGCGGCGATGTCCTTGTTCGACAGCCCTTGGGCGGCCAGGTGAACGATCTGTCGTTCCTGCGGGGTGAGCTGGGCGAAGCGGTCGGCACCGGTGTTGCGCTGGGTGCTCCAGCCGGTCGCGTCCAGCTCCGTGCGTGCCCGCTCGGCCCAGGGGCGCGCGCCGAGCCACTCGAACGCCTCCAGTGCGGCCCGCAGGTGCTCTTGCGCGTCGCTGGTTTGGCGGGCCCTGCGCAGCCATTCGCCGTACAGCAGTTCGGTGCGGGCGCGGTCGAAGGGCCGTTCGTGCGCGGCGAGCGCGGCACGGAAGTGCGCGTCGGCGTCCGGGGTGGTGGACAGCAGGGCACGGCAGCGGGAGACCAGCGCGTCGGCCCACCGCTGGTGCAGCATCTCGGCCCAGGACTCCAGTCGGGTGAACGGTTCGGCCGCGCGGGCGTTCCTACCGCTGCGCACGGCGGCCTCGACCAGGTCGGGTACCAGGTGCATGGCGGGGGTTCTGTTGCGGGCTTTGCCGTACACGAGTGCCTCCGCCCGGAGCAGGGCCTGCTCGGGGCGGCCCTGGCCGAGGTCGAGGAGCGCGAGCGCGGCGGGGTTGGCGCTCGCGGGGTCGAGCGGGTCTCCGTGGACGGCGGCGAGCTGGTCCAGCAGGATGGTGGCCAGACGTGACCAGGCGGGTTGCCCGGTGTCAGCGGCGATGCTGGCGGCCTCTTCGGCGAAGCCGCGCGCGTCGGCGTAGCGGCCGCGGGCGTACTCGACGCGGCCCAGGAAGGTCAGCGCCTGCGGTAGCAGCCCGATGCGGCCCTCGGCGCGGATGGTGGCGGTGGCCGCCAGGGCGAGCTGGTGGGTGCGGGCGTCGTAGTCGGCCAGGCCGAGCCCGCCGATCAGCAGCAGTCCGCGGCGGTCGGGTCCGGCTTGGGCGCGAGCGGACTCGACCACCTGGGCCAGCGGCGGCAGCCGGGCGGAGAGGCGACCGAGGGCGAGCGCGACGAACCAGCGGCACAGCTGGTGGACCGCGACGACGTCGGCGTCGGGCGGCACCCGCAGCGCGTCGAGCTGCTCGGCCGTTCGGTGGGCCATGTCACGGTCGCCGTCGAGCCAGATCATGGAGGCGGCATCCAGCAGCAGCCAGGCCGCCGAACTCGGGTCGGTGGCGGCCAGGTGGTCCACGCCGGCCGACAGCATCGCGTGCGCGCCCTGCAGGTGCCCCTCGCCGTAGTCGGAGCAGGCCCGCACGCGGATCAGGCGGGAAGTCAGCTCGGCGCCGGGGTTCCCGGCGCCGAGCGCCAAGGTTCTGGCCCGATCGAAACGGCCGCTGAATTCGGTGGCCTCGGCCGCCAGGGTGAGCCTGCGGGCGCGCTCGTCGGCCGAGGGGCTCAGCGTGGCGGCACGTTCGTAGGCCGAGGCGGCCGCGGCGTAGCCGCTGCGGGCGTGGGCACGGGCGGCGGTCGCCTCCAACCGTGCCGCGACCTGCTCATCGGCCGTCAGCGTGGCGGCGGCCAGGTGCCAGGCACTGCGGTCGGCGTCCGCCGTACCCTCCAGGACAAAGCTGAGGGCGTGATGGACGGCCAGCCGCCGGGCCAGCGGCGTCCGCTGCCAGACAGCCGCCCGGACCAGCGGATGACGGAACTCCAGCCGCGAACCGTCGGCCGTACGGATCAGACCGGCCGCGCTGATCTCTTCCAGGTGTTCCGGGGCGCAGCCCAGCGCGCGTCCTGCGGCCAGCATGATCGCGGAATCCGCGGTGGCGTCGGCGGCGGCGACCTGGAGCAGGACGCGCGCGGCCGTGGACAGCCCGTCCACCTGGTGGGCGAAGGCCTCCTCCAGCCGGGTGGTGAGCGAGAGTTCCCCCTGGCTTTCACCGGACTTCGGCAGTTCCAGGAGTGCGAGCGGGTTTCCGGCGGCCTCGGCGAGGATCCGCTGCCGGAACTCGGCGGTCAGCGGGCGGGCGACGGAGTCGAGCACCTCGCCCGAGGCCGTTTCGTCCAGGCCTGCCAGTTCCAATACCGGCAGGCCTGGCGCTGTGAACCCGGTGCGGGCGGCCAGCAGCATCGCCACCCCTTCACCGGCCAGTCGCCTGGCCGCTATGACCAGCGCGTCCGCCGAGGCGCTGTCGAGCCACTGCGCGTCGTCGACCAGGCACAGCACCGGGCCGTCCTCTGCCAGTTCCGCGAGCAGCGACAGGACGGCCAGCCCGATCAGGAACCGGTCTCCCGTACCGGCCGGGCCGAGCCCGAAGGCGCCGCGCAGCGCGGCGGCCTGCCGCTCGGGGATGCGGTCCAGACGACCGAGCGCCGACCTGAACAGCAGGTGGAGCGAGGCGAACGGCAACTCCGCCTCCGCCTCGATGCCGGTCGCCCGCAGGACCTGCACATCGCCGGCCGCCGCGGCGTGATCCAGCAGGGCCGTCTTGCCGATGCCCGGCTCGCCGAGGATGACCAGCGCGCCGCTCCGGCTGGCTCGTGCGTCACTGAGCAACTCGTCAATGGTGCGCGACTCGCGCGCACGTCCCCGAAGCATATGTCCGGATATTACCTATGGAATGACTCATGCTGCCGTGCCGGGCCTTGCCTAATCTCGTGGACATGAAGCCATTCAGCGTGAACATCGCCCAGAACGACCTCGATGACCTGCACGAACGGCTCCGCCGCACCCGATGGACCCGCGAAATCGCCGGACAGGGCTGGAGCCGGGGCGTGCCGCTCGACTACCTCAAGGGACTGGCCGACTACTGGCTCAACGACTTCGACTGGCGGGCGGCCGAGGCCGAGTACAACAAGCACCCGCAGTTCGTCACCGAGATCGACGGGCAGAACATCCACTTCTTCCACATCCGCTCCAGCTCCGAGGACGCTCTGCCGCTGCTGCTCCTGCACGACAACCCCGGCGGCGTGATCGGATTCCTCGACGTCCTCGAACCGCTGTCGCGCCACTTCCACCTGGTCGTGCCCTCCTGCCCGGGGGTCGGCTTCTCCGGCTACCTCACCTCGCCGGGCTGGACGGTCCCCCGCACGGCTGCCGCCTTCGCCGAGCTGATGTCCAGACTCGGCTACGAGCGGTACGGCACGCAGGGCGGCGGAGGAGGCGCCAACCTGGGGCTGGAGCTGGCCCGCCAGGTGCCGGAGCGGCTGGTCGGCGTACACGTCAACGCCTACGTCGCCTTCCCCTCCCCGGAGGAGACCGAGTTCACCGCCGACGAACAGCGGCGCCTGGGCATCATGCAGACCTTCATGCAGGACGGCCTCGGCTTCAACCAGATCATGTCCACCCGGCCGCAGACCATCTCCTACGGCCTGACCGACTCGCCGGTCGCGCAACTCGCGTGGATCGTGGAGAAATTCAAGGAATGGACCGACTCGGCGGCCGAGCTGCCCGAGGACGCCTTCACCCGCGACCGGATCCTGACCGACGTGAGCGTCATGTGGTTCACCGCCACCGCCGGCTCGGTGGCCAACCTCTACTACGAGGTGCGCCACGACCCGGGCGCCTACGCGCCCAAGCCGCGGGTGACGGTCCCCACCGGGGCGCTCCTGGCCAGGGAAGACGTCACGATCCGCCGCTTCGCCGAGCGTGACGCCAACATCGTGCGATGGACCGAGCTCGCCGGCGGCGGCGCCTACCTGGCGCTCGAGTCGCCCGGGCTGCTGGTGGAGGACGTGCGGGCCTTCTACGCCACCCTCACCACCACCGGCGACGCCGGGCAGTAGCAGACCGAGCGATCACCGTGCACAACGTCGGCGCGGACCGGCCTGACCGTCGGCATGGCCGAGGTCACCGCCGTGCGCGACATGGTGACCGCCTTCACCGACATCGACGAACGCCACGGCGGCCAGCACGGCCGCACCGCGCTGATCCAGTACCTGTGCGATGACGTGGCCGCGCTGTGCCGGGGCCGCTTCCGCACCGATCAGGTGCGCCAGCAGATGCTCTCGGCCGCCGCCCGAGCTGTGCACCTGGCCGGGTGGAAAGCCTACGACGCCGGCCAGCAAGGGCTGGCCCAGCGCTACTACCTGTGGTCCTACAAGCTGGCCGTCGAATCCGGCGTCACCAGCCAGGATGCGTTCGTGATGCGCACCATGGCCATGCAGGGTCTGAAGCTGAATCGCCCCGAGCACTGTGAGGGCCTGGCCGCGACCGCGCTGAGCTGCGCCAAGGGCAAGGTGGATCCGGCCACCGAGGCGCTGTTCCGCATCACGCACGCCAACACCCTGGCCACGAGCGGCCAGCGACGCGAAGCGATCGAGGAGACCCAGCGGGCGCATGATCTCCTTGCCCGGGGCCAGGACGCGGATCTGCCGTTCTGGGCCCAAGCGTGGGGGCCGCCGGAGGGCACGGTGTGGTCCCGGTCGGCCAAGGTGTTCCAGGCCCTCGGCGACCTCCGCAACGCAGCCGAGCAGTACGGCCGGGCAGCAGCCTGCCGCCCCGCCACCACCTACGCCCGCATCGTGGCCCTGGACCTGGTCGCCGAGGCGGAACTCCTCCTCGCCCAGGGCAGCATCGACCACGCCTGCGCCACCTGGTGGCGGGCGATGGACCGCATGGACGGCGTCGCCTCCGCCCGCACCCGCAAGGCCATCACCCACATGCGGCGCGACCTGTCGCGCTTCCGTAACCGGGGGCTGCGTTCGGCCCAGCAGCTTGACAAGCGCGCCATGGAGTTCCTGCGCGCTTGATCAGCCTTTTCGACCACTAAGCCTGTACCTCATCGTTGAAGTGCTGGTGAGCGGCGCAGGAGGGACCGGCGCAGGGCCGCAAGGCTGGCGAGCGGGGATGTCGGTATAGCTTGTGCGGGCCGCCAGAGCGGCCCGCACCTTATCGACGGGATCGGCAAGGAGGTGCTGGGCGGTTTCGCGGTCAAGGTTGTCTGTTTCTGCGAGGAGGCGGCGCAGGTCGACGTCGGGAGGTCGTACTATCGCGAGACGGACTTGAGCATCGATGTTCGGATGTGAGGGTATGTCCCAGCGAACTGTTCCGCGTGGGTCATGAACCAACTCGCCAAGGATTTCAGGAGGGCAGTTCGGATCGGTGACCAGCGCCACCCAGTCACCCCCCACGGACCTGCTTGGACGAGCCAGGTTCGTGGTTTGAGGAGTGTTGGGCTGGACGTGGCGTCCGGTGGGCCACCTGCTCAGCGTCGGGTTCTGCCATCCGGGCTGGGCACTCCGGGCTTTGTGAGGCGTTCGGGGTCGACGACCGTGTCATAGATGTCCTGCGAGACCCCGCATTGGAGTGCTGCGTCCTTGAGCGTCAGGCCCTTGTCGAGCGCGTGGTGGGCGATGCGGGCGGCCTGGTCGTAGCCGACGACGGGGCTGAGCGCGGTCACCATCATGATCGAATGATCGATGTTGTGGTGCAGCCTTTCGGTGTTGAGCTGGGTCCCTTCGATGAGGAACCGGCGGAAGTGGTCCATCATGTCGGCCAAGATGCGGGCCGAGTGCAGGACGTTCTTGATGATGACCGGGCGGAATGCGTTCAGCTCGAAATTGCCCTCGGCGCCGGCCATCGAGACGGCGGTGTCGTTGCCGGTCACCTGGATGGCGACCATCAGCATGGCCTCGGCCTGGGTCGGGTTGACCTTGCCCGGCATGATCGACGAACCGGGTTCGTTGGCCGGCAAGATGAGCTCGCCCAGCCCGGTACGCGGCCCGGAGCCGAGCCAGCGCAGGTCGTTGGCGAACTTGAACAGCGGCACGGCCAGGGCGCGCAGCGCCGCCGAGGCGCGCACCAGTTCGTCGCAGGAGGCCTGGGCGGCGAAGGTGTTGGGCGCGCTGGTGAAGGGCCGCCCGGTGAGCTCGGAGATCTGCCTGGCCACCTCGTCACCGAACCCCGGCGGTGCGTTCAGCCCGGTGCCGACCGCTGTGCCGCCGATGGCCAGCCGGTACAGCTCGCTGCGGGTGCGCTCGAGGTGGTCGGAGGCGTTGCCGAGCTGGGCGGCGTAGCCGGACCACTCCTGGCCGACGGTCAGCGGGGTCGCGTCCTCCAGATGGGTACGCCCGATCTTGACCTCGTGCGCCCACTCCCGGCTTTTGGCCTCGGTGGCCTCGCGCAGCCGGGCCGCGGCGGGCAGCACGTGGTCGTCGATGGCCTCGGCGGCGGCGATGTGCATGGCGGTGATGAAGGTGTCGTTGGACGACTGGCCCATGTTGACGTGGTCGTTGGGGTGGATCGGGTCCTTGCTGCCCAGCCGTCCGCCGAGGAGTTGGATGGCCCGGTTGGAGATCACCTCGTTGACGTTCATGTTGGACTGGGTGCCTGAGCCGGTCTGCCAGACGTACAGCGGGAACTCGCTGTCCAGCTCGCCGTGGATGACCTCGTCGGCGACCCGGCTGATCAGGTCGGCCTGCCACTGGGGCAGCCGGCCGGCGCGGGCGTTCACGATCGCGGCGGCCTTCTTGATGTGGCCGTAGGCGTGGTAGACGGCCTTGGGCATGCGATCGTCGCCGATGTCGAAGTGGATCAGCGACCGCTGGGTCTGCGCGCCCCAGTAATGCTCGGCCGGCACCTCCACCTCGCCCAGGGAGTCGCTCTCGGTCCGCGTGCCGGTGGCCCGCAGCCCGATCGGCACGTCGCGGACGCGGGGCGGACTCACTTCCCGTTCCCGTGAATCGGGCGGTAGGCGGGCTGCCACATGGCTTCCTGCACCTGCTGAACGGTGTTACCTACAGTGGTGCGGGCCAGGTGCTCCTCAGCGGCCTGGTCGGCCACCGCGACCGCCACGGTGGCGGAGACCACGCGCAGGTTGTCCACCTGAGGCAGCAGAGACGCACCCGGCGCCGAGACGTCGACCATGCCGGCGACGGCCTCAGCCGCCACCTGGAACATGCCGGTACTGACCCGGCGGGCCCGCGCCACCACCACGCCCAGCCCCAGCCCGGGGTAGAGCAGGGCGTTGTTGGCCTGGGCGATGGTGTAGGTGACGCCGTTGTAGGTGATCGGCTCGATCGGGATGCCGGTGGCGATCAAAGCCCGGCCGTCGCTCCAGCGGATCAGGTCGGCCGGCATCGCCTCGATCCGCTCGGTCGGGTTGGAGATCGGGAAGATGATCGGACGGTCCACGCCCGCCGCCATCGTGCGCACGATCTTCTCGGTGAACGCGCCGTGGACGGTGGAGGTGCCCAGCAGCATGGTCGGCTTCACCCGCTTGACGACCTCGGCCAGCGAGATGCCGTGCTCGTCCCGCGCCCAGTCGGCGACCTCGTCGCGCGGGCGGGCGTACGACTGCTGGAAGTCGGACAGGTCGCTCATGTCGTCGGTGAGCAGACCCTGCTTGTCGATCGGCCAGATCCGCCGGGTGGCGGTGTCATGGTCCAGGCCGTCGCGGATCATCGCGTCGCGCAGTTGGTCGGCGATGCCGATGCCGGCGGTACCCGCGCCGAAGATGACGATCCGCTGTTCACGCATCGGCGTGGCGGACACTTGGACGGCGCTGAGCATGGCGGCCAGCACGATCGCGCCGGTGCCCTGCATGTCGTCGTTGAAGGTGCAGATCCGGCCGGTGTACTTCTCCAGGATCCGGCGTGCGTTGGACGGGCCGAAGTCCTCCCAGTGCAGGAGGGCGCCAGGGAACATCCGGGTGGCCGTGGTGACGTAGGCGTCGATGAAGTCGTCGTAGTGCTTGCCCCGCACCCGCGCATGCCGGTTGCCGACATAGGCCGGGTCGTTCAGCAGCGCCTCGTTGTCGGTGCCCACGTCCAGAGCGATCGGAACGACCCGGCCGGGATCGATCCCCGCGGCGGCCGTGTAAACGGCCAGCTTGCCGGCCGCGATGCCGGCGCCGCCGCCCACCCCCCAATCGCCGATGCCCAAGATCTCCTCAGCGTCGGAGGCCACGATCAGATCGACGTCGTCCGGGCCCAGCCCGATGTTCTTGAACGCCCGTTCGATCCCGTCGACGTCGTCGATGGACAGATACAGGCCCCGGGGACGGCGGTACTCATGGCTGTAGGCTTTGATCGCCTCGCCGACGGTCGGGTCGTACACGATCGGCAGCATCTCGCACAGATGATCACTCAGCAGCCGGTAGTACAGCACCTCGTTGCGGTCCCGCAGCGCCTCCAGGTAGACGTTCTTCAGCAGATCGCTCGGCTGCGCCCGATACTGCGCATACGTTCGCCTCGCCTGCTCATCCAGCGACTCCACCATCGGCGGCAGCAGACCGTCCAGCCCCAGCTCGGCCCGCTCCTGCGGCGAGAACGCCGTGCCCTTGTTCAGCAGCGGCTCCTGCAGCACCGCCTGGCCCCGCAGGGACGTCACGTAACTCCCGTCCGGCTGCTCGGCGAACATGCAACTCACCCGATCCGGCTTCCTCTTCCCCGGCGACATCATCGTCATCCTCCCTTTCAGCACACCGCCCAAGCGCCCGGTGCCCAGGTCGCGGCGAGACAGCCCTTGCAAAGGCTGCCCCGGCCCGCAAACCGGACACTGAGCCGCGCCTCACAACCGCCTCAAATCTCGACCAAGGAAGGGAAGAGCTGCTCCAGCATGATCTAGGGCTCGCCGCCGCCGAGACCGGCATCGCCACGACCACAGCCGACGATCCCGCCCTCCACCCCGCCGCTCGCCCCGCTGCTCCTCACGCTGTCGGCCGTCTCGGTCATCACGTGGTCACGCTCTCGCGCCGCCCGCGACGCTGTGCCTGCCGCTGTGCCTGCCGCGGGGCCTGGTGCGGGGCCTGGTGCGGGGTCTGCCGCTGGGCGGGGACGCCGACCGCGCGGATGGCGGTGACCTGGCGTGCCCACTTCATGAACACGTCCAGGTCGTCCAGGGTGACGGCGGCGTCGGCCTGCTGCGTGACGTCCAGCTGCACCAGGTGCGGGAAGCGCTTGACCAGGCGTGCGGTCTGCTTGGCCAGGGTGAGGAGTTCGGCGACCAGGGCGGCGCTGGTGCCCGCCCTGGCCGTCGGCCGCGCCGGCTCGGTGCCGCGTCCTGCCCGCTGTTCGGACTGCTCGGCCCGCCGCCGGTCGAATTCGGCGGCCAGGTCGGCCTGGATGGCGCGGTCATCGGCGACCAGCACCTGAACGAGCTCGTCCCGATGAGGGCTGTGGTGCACCTCGGTGACGTAGTCGGTGACGCCGTCGCTGTCGCGCGACGCGGGGTCCCATGACCGCGGCCAGCGGAGGAGCCGTGCCCAGAACGGTCTGGTAGGTGGCGTGGTTGACCCGGTCGACGCCTGCCGCCTTGGCGTCGGCGATCAGGTGCCGCAGCTGTTCAGCCGCTCGCGCAGGTCCGGCGTGATCGCCGTCGCCGTCGCCCGCCACTCCTTGGCGGTGCCACATTCACGAAGTGGCGTTCCAGGTGCTCGAAGTGGACGGGGAGAAGCCGCCCGTGTACGCGAGCGGCCACAAGGACACCGTCTTCGTGCCGCCGAAGAGCACGGTACGGCTCGCCGTCCAGTTCGGCGGGTTCACCGATCCGGCAACGCCGTACATGTACCACTGCCACATCCTCCGGCACGAGGACTCCGGCATGATGGGCAATTCGTGATCGTGAAGCCCGGCACCGAGAGCCAGGTGCCCCGCACGATCGCCGCCCACCACGGATAAGCACATCGGTCACTGTCGGCGGCGGAACTCTTCGAACGGCGTGCGGTCGAACAGGAACCGGTTGTAGACGATCTTCCCGTCGCGGACGGTGACGCATTCGGCGGCCGGTGCGCTCTTGGCGGGGATCGTTTCGGTGTCGTACATGATCAGGGCTGTGCTCTCATCCCCGAACGCGGCGATCAGCTCCGCCCTGATGAGGAGCTGCTGGGCGAAAGGCCCGAGGAACTCCCGGTACGCCTGGATGCCGTCGATCCGCCCCGCCGGGGCGTCGCACACGACGTCGTCGGCGATGTAGGTCATCGCCAGGTCGAGGTCCTTGCCGGTCCAGGCGCGGTGGTGGGCCAACGCGATCTGCAATGCTGGGCTGGTCATGATATTTCCCCTTTCAGTGTTGTTCGTTACGACACCGGGGAGCCGCGGAACGGAACGGTCTTGGCGAAAATCGCATTCGACGAGCTGGTTGAGGTGTACCGGCATGAGCTGCTGCTGCACTGCTACCGCCTGCTGGGCTCGCTGACCGACGCGGAAGACCTGCTGCAGGAGACGCTCCTGGCGGCCTGGCGCGGCCTGGACGGTTTCGAGGGGCGCGCGTCGGTGCGTTCGTGGCTTTACCGCATCGCCACCAACCGTTGCCTGAACGCGCTACGCGACCGCGGCCGGCGGATCCCACTTGCTCCCACCCCGCCGTTCCAGCCGCCGGAGCCCAGCCGCCACGGTGATGTGACGTGGCTGCAGCCGTACCCGGATGAGCTGCTGGAGCAGGTGCGGGATGCGGAGCCCGGGCCCGAGGCGCGGTACGCGGCGCGGGAGGCGGTCGAGCTGGCGTTCGTGGCCGCGCTGCAGCGGATCCCGCCGCGGCAGGCTGCCGTAGTGGTGCTGTGCGACGTGCTCGGCTACCCGCTTGGTGAGGTCGCGCCCATGCTCGGCACCACACCGACCGCTGTCAAAGGGCTGCTCCAGCGGGCCCGGATCTCGCTCGACCGGCACCGCGACGAGGTGCCCGGCAGACCGCCCGCACCGGGATCGGCGGAGGAGCGCCGCCTGGCGCGGGGACCTGCGCCTACGGCTGAGTCCCACCCGCGCCAACGGCCAGCCGGCCTTCACCTGTCACCACCTCGCCGGCGCTGTCGCACAACCCGCCGGGTTGATCGTGCTGACGCTCGCCGGCGATCGCCTCCACGGGATCACCCGGTTCCTGACCAGCCAGTACGTGGAGCCGTGTACACCGCCGAGATCGGGTCCGGGCACAGGGGCTGAGGAGCGAGATCTGCGGAACCTGGAGCCCTCCGGACAGACGCCTGCGTCCTGTGCCGCTGCCTCCCATTCGTAGAGCGCCAGCCTCGAGGATCCCTCACCCAGGTTGCACTTGACGAAACCGGGAAAGTCCTGCTCGATTTCGGGCTTCACGGGATGTCGGACCGTGGTGATCAGAGGTCGCTGTAGTCGTCGACGAAACGTTCGGCCGAGTACTGGGCGCGCCAGCCGTCGCTGCCCCCCATGTACCAGCCCGTGAGCTCGCCCATGCCCGTCTCGGGCAGATCGACGCGGCGTCCGCTCTCGTCGGTGTAGGACAGGCGGAGCAGGCCCTGGTCGATGGCCAGCAGCAGGCGGCTGACCGCCGCGTCCACGCAGTCAGGGATGACCGCGCGGACCAGCGCGACGTCCTCCTCGGTGCGAGCCTGGGGCCAGCGCGGGGCGGTGACCGTACCGGGGGCCGGGCTCAGGTCCTGGTCGCAGTCGCGGATCGCGGCATCTCTGACGTGTTCGAGGAGAAGCCGGGCGAACTCCTCGACGGCGCTGTCGGGCATGTCATCCTCCCCATGGAGTGCGTATCGGCCCGCTGACGCCGGCCCTTTGGAGATCGGCGATCGCCTCGTCTACAGTTGCCCGGGCGATGCCCTCGGGCATGCCGTGGGCGACCAGAGCCTCTGTCTCGATCCTAGCCATGTCGCTCCAGGTGAGGGGTTGTCCCCTGGCGGCGAAGTTCCTGTAGCGGGTCTGCTGGGTGCCCGAGAGCCTCCAGTGATTTATGCCGAAGCGGGCGAGTTCCGAGTTGGGCATGGCCAGGGCGGTGAGCTCGTCGTAATTCTGCGCGACAACGTTATTCGGCTTATCCTGGAAGGCGCTCTTCGCGAGTACATGGTGGCCTCCGCCGCGGCCTCCGTAGGGCCTCAGCTCGGCCGCCTCGTCGGCGGCGCCGGCCGCCTCCGCGCCTTCCTCCGCCACGTTCGCGGCCGGGCGCAGCGAGGTGACCGCGCCGATCGCGTCCACGATCTTCCGTACGGGGATGACGTCGAGCAGCGTCCACCCGCAGGCGCTGGACCACAGGTCGCCACCCGTGGCGCAGTCCACCCAGTCGCCCACGAAGATGTCCGCGAGCGCGGCGGGCGCGGCGAACAGGTCCCCGATCATCTTGATGAAGTGCGCCGGCGTCAGGGAGTGACAGGGCTCTCCCGCCATCGCGCAGTACTCGTCGATGAGCACGGCCTCGGTGGGCGTGCTCGCCTCGACCGCGCAGCCGCCGCCCGCGCAGACGAAGGCGTCGACGACCTCCTCGTCGGTGATCTCGTCGTCCTGCGCCTGCAGCCCGGTGGGGTCGGACAGGGACGTCGGGTTGTTCCGGCCGTAGGCGTAGGGGTTGAGGCTCTGTGGCTGGGTGAGGTCGGCGAAGGGGTCAGGAGAGATGAACCGGGCCAGAACGGGGTCGTAGTAGCGGGCGTTGAGGTGGTTCAGGCCTGTGCTCTCGTCTTCGATCTGGCCGATCCAGCCGCGGTCGGTGCCGGTCTCCGCGGTGCCGAGGGGCTTGCCGTACGGCTGGTAGGAGCGTGCCTGGGCCGGCGTCGTCGCCCCGGACGGCATCGTGAGCCGGATCGAACCCTGGTTGTCGGTGGCCACGTATTCGACGCCGCCGGTGGTGCGCACCGCCGTGGTCATGCTGGCGAAGGAGTAGGTGCGGGTCGCCTTGGTGGTCCCCGTGGCTGCCAGGGTGGGCGCGGAGGCCGCGTGGGTGATCTCGTGGTCCTCGATGTAGAGGGTCGTGCCGGTGGGGCCGCGGCGCAGCAGCCGGGTCCCGTCGGCGTCGTAGACGAACGAAGTGTCGCCACCGGGATCGTCGACCCTGGTCAGCAGGCGTTCGGCGCTCCAGGTGAAGGTCTCGGTCTTACCGCCCGCGGTGCGGGTGACCAGGTCACCGTTGGCGTTCCAGGTGTAGGAGCCGGACCCGGCCGCGGTGGGCGCGTGCGGGCGGGCGGAGCCCGCGGCGGGGTAGCTGTAGGTGATGGTGGAGGCGCCCTCGACCCGCCGCGTCAGGTTGCCGTCGGCGCTGTGGGCGTAGGTGTGGTCGTAGGGGCGGGGACCGGTGCCGGGTGCGCCGCCGGCGCAGGCGCCGGTCGTGGTGAAGGCCCGGGTCAGGCGCTGGAGGTCGTCGTGGTCGAAGCACTCCCGCCAGGACTGCCCGTTCAGCGTGGTGTCGCGTTCGGTGACGTGGCCGAAGGTGGCGTCATAGGCGAGCCGTACGTCCTGGGCCACGCTGCTGCCGCCGCCGGCGCGCAGGCGTGACAGGCGCTGGTCGGCGTCGTAGTCGAAGAGCCGGCTGAACGGCACCGACCGCGAACCCGACAGCAGCCAAGTGGGCCGCATGCGGTTGTCGTAGGCGGCGCCCCAGACGTACTCCTCGGCGCCGGTCATCGTGCCGGCCAGACCGAGCGCGTCGTACGTCGTGGTCACGGTCTCGGAGGGCAGGCCGCCCACCGCCGGGTAGGTGATCCGGGTTCGATGGTCCGCGCCGTCGTAGCCGTAGCCCACGGTGTAGGAGCCGGACAAGCCGCTGATCCCACTCGGGACGGTCCAGGTCCGCCCGGTGGGGCGAGCGCGGTCGTCGTAGCCGGTGACGTCGACGGCCCAGTCGCCGCTGGAGTCGTGGCGGGTGGACTTGTCGAACAGGCCCCGCTCGCCGGACGCGTCGTAGGCCCAACTGGCCAGGAGCGGGCCGGTGGGAGAGTCCTTGCGGCGCTCGGTGATGCGGTTCAGCGCGTCGTAGCCGGTATGGACCTGGGTGCCGGTCGCGCTGGTGGCCCGGGTCTGGTTGCCGGCGGCGTCGTAGGCGTAGGTCCAGGAGCCCATGTCCGGGTCGTTCATCGCGACCCTGCGGCCGCCCAGGTCGTAGGTGTTGGTGATCGTGTTGCCCGCCGGGTCCCTGACCGAGACGAGCCGGTCGGCCGCGTCGTAGCCGTAAACGGTCGGCCGCCACGCCGTGCCCTCGAGCTCCTCGATCCTGACGGCGCGGTCGTAGGCGTCCCTCGTGCTGCGGACGATGCCGCCCGCGGGCGGGTCCGGGGTCGTCTTGACCGTGTCGTGCGTGTACTCCACGACGATGGAGCGCCGGTAGGCGCCCGTGGTCCGGGTGATCTCCCAGATGGGCCGGCGCAGCTCGTCGTAGGCGACACTGGTCTCGTTGGCCCAGCCCCCCGCGGGCGCGGCCAGGACGTTCTGGCCCGCCGCGCCGGACAGCGCCTGCGGGAACGTCACGGCGGCGACCAGGCCGCGGTCGTCGTAGGCGGTGTCGGACACGATGACCTTGCCGGCCTCGGGCGAGAGCGTATGGTTCTGCCGCTCGCGCAGCCAGCCGTCCTGCACGGTCCAGGTGTCGAGGTAGCGGGGCGTCCCGCCGACGGTGTCCTGGAGGCGGCGGGTGCGGACCACCGGAGGCTTGATCTTGTTGGGGTCGATGACGTAGCCGAACTGGTAGGACGCGGGTGCTCCGGCCCCCTGCTCGGTCGGCAGGTGCACCGTGTCGATGCGGCCGAGCGCGTCGTAGCCGACGACGGTCTTCTTGCCGCGCGGGTCGGTCTCGATCGCGGGCGCCTGCCGGGGCCGGAGCCAGGTGGTGGTCGTGACGTGGCCCAGGTGGTTCGTGACCGCGGTGCTCGCCGGATATCCGATGCCGGGGGCATAGGACGTCCTGGTCCTGTGCCCGTTCGGGTCGGTCTCCTGGAGCGGGCGGCCCAGCGCGTCGTAAGTCGTGGCGGTCGCGGCCCACGCCCCCGCCGAGGTGAGCTTCACCCGCGAGCCGGTACGGTCGCCCCTGGCCGTGGGCGCGGTGCCGAACGCGCCGCCGTCGTAGGCGTACTCCTCCCGGGCGATCTCTGCCCCGTCGCAGGTGGTGCCGGAGTAGCGGGTCACCGAGCCCGGGAAGTCCAGCATCCACTTGTCGGCGTTGACCACCGGCACCGTCCAGGTGCAGCGCTCGTCGCCGGTGACGTGGGTCCAGCCGTACTCGATCAGCTTGTCCGGCGTGCCAAGGAGGCCGTTGTAGAGGGTCTGGGCGCGCTTGCGGAGGTAGCCGCCGTCGGCGGGGTTGCGCAGCCGGGTGACGGTGTCGGCGGGTGCGACGAACCAGGCGTCGTCCAGCGGGTCCGGCCCGGCGGCGTCAACGGTGCGGTGGGCGTGGTAGCCGCGCACGGTGCCCGACTCGACGGTGCCGTTGGAGCGCGACGACTGCTCGTCCAGGATCTGGCCGGCGAGCCAGTTCTCGTCCCGGCCCCCGGTGACGGTGCCGTCCAGGCTGGACGTGGTCACGACCCGGGACCCAGGGCCGGGGAAGGCGTCCCCGGCCAGCCGGTCCCCGTTCATGCCCCGGAACAGGCGGTACCGGGTACGGCTGGTGCCCTGCGTGACCTGGACGTCGGCGTACCCGCGCCACTCGGACCAGGTCTGGCGGGCATTGGGAACGAACTCGTCGCGGTCGTGGTGCCACGCGCCGCCGGGCATGCCGGCCTGCACCTGGTCCCCGTACTGGTAGGTGGTCGCCATCGTCCGTCCGCTGCCGAGGGGGTCGCGCTGCTCGACGCGGGTGACGAGGTACTTGTGGAAGATGGCGAAGCCGGCGGCGCCGCCCTCCGGCGCGTGCCAGTGGGGGAAGCAGTCCCGCGTGTTCAGGTGCCAGTTCGGCGGGTCCGGGATAGTGGCCGGGCACGGGTGCGGCTGCCCGTACGTCACGTGGACCTCGCCGCCGTACTCGTTGGTGACGATCGCGATTCGGTAGTGCGGCATCGCCGGCGACCCGCTCGCCGTGTCGGCCCGGTTGGTCAGGGCGACCGGCCAGAACGTCACCGGCGGCAGGGTCAGCGGCGTCGGCACGCTGTGGCCGGTGCGCTGGACTGAGTTCAGGTACAGCTTGCGGTCGCCGGGACGGTTCGGGTCCGGGTCGGGCAGGCCGTGCGCGAGCCGTACGGTGTCGACCTTGACGAACCCGTTGTCGTCGACGTACGTCGTGACCTGGCTGTAGCGCAGGGCGGTGAAGAACGTCGGGCTGTGCTGCGAGCAGACCGCGGTGAAACACATCAGGTCCACCGGCGTGTCCGGGTAGGAGGCCGCCGTCGCCACCGTCGGCGCAGGGCACTCGTCGTCGAGGTCCAGGCAGCGGTACCGGGTGGTGAATTCCACCTTCGTCGCCGGGTCGGTCTCCCCGGACGCGCGGCGCATGCCGTACTTGATCGTCTTGAGCGCGCCGGAGCGCACGTACTCGGTGTGCTCCAGCCCCGGCCAGCCGTTCAGCGCCGCGTAGTGGCCGGTCTCCTTGGCATACTCCCGCTGCTGCACGTTGTCGTGGGGGTCGATGACGAGGTCCAGGTTCCACCGCCACGCCTGCGCGCACCACGGGACTGGGCCGGCGGTGTGGCACGGCTCGCCGGCGTCGTCGCCGAACACCGGCACCGTCCATACGGAGTCGGTCCGCTGGCCGGTGTCGGGGTTGACGCCGCGACCGAAGAGGTACTGGACGCCGTCGGGGGTGGTGACCTTCCAGTGCTCGCCGTCGGCGTCACCGTTGTCGGCGCCGGTGAGCTGCTCGACCTTCCAGCGCGGGTCGTTCTTCAGCCGCCACTGCCGGGGGCTGGTGCCGGCCATGGGCACCAGCTCGGCCGCGTGGCCGTTCAGCGAGATGGTCGCGTTGTCGGACTTCCAGCACAGGTCCGCATACACCTGCCCGTCGTCCAGGCAGGAGTTGTAGCGGCGCTCGACGAAGGAGTCCGCGAGGTCGGCCCAGCCGACCCCGACCGGCCCGCCCTGGGTGTTCTTGCCCGATACCAGGCCGTCCACCGCGCCGGAGGAGTAGCGCAGGCCGACCTTCGGGGTGGGGCCGGCGGGCGCCGCCGGCAGCGGCACGTCGTAGGTGTAGGCGAACTCGCCAGAACCGGTGCTGACCTGCCAGTCACCGGACAGCGACAGGGGAGTGGCCTTGTAGGAGCCCTCCTCGCCCTCGGGGGCGGCCGTCACCGCGAGCACCGCCTCGCGGGCGTCCCTGGCGGGCGCTCTCGCGGGAGCGCCGGGCCCGGGCGGGGCCGCCGGCGGCGTCAGCGCGGTCAGGTCAGGGATGGAGGCGATGAGCCGGGACCTGCCGCGCTCGTTGTGGCTGGGCACCACGGTGGCGCGGGCCGCGCAGCCAGCGGGTAGCGGGGTGTCCAGTGTGCACGGTGGCAGCGCCACCAGGCGTAACCGTCCCGCGTACCCGGCCCCGAAGCGCTCGGCGAATCCGGCGTAGTCGATCGACAGCGAGAGCGGCAGCGCCGTCTCGCCCAGCGGCGCGCCGCCCTGCCCGGACACGCGGAACACGAATCCGGACGCCCCCACGCGGGCGGCGGTCGCCTCGTCCAGGACCTCCACTCGCAGCCGACGTCCGGTGGCCGCCGAGCTGCCCGCGGCCAGCTCGACCGGCGCGCCCTGCACGCGCCTGGCACTGGCGGCTGTCCCCAGCGTGACCTCGGCCGACACCGCCGCGGGCAGGTTCCGCGCCGGGGCCGCCGGCGCGGCGGCGCTGCGGATCGCCGGAGCCGAGCGCGGCCGCTCGACCGGCGGGGACGCCGGCGGGTCCCCGCCGCTGTCCAGCCGGTCGGCTGCCGCCCTCCAGTCCAGCGGCGGCGGCTCCGCCGCCACCGGTTCGACGGAGGTGAAGCCCATGCCTGCCAGCATCAGCGCGGCGACGGTGATCACCCGGATCCGGAACGGGACACGCGACGACCCGGACATAGCGCCTCCAGGGCGGGAACCTGATGTGACGACGGCGGAACTGCCAGGGGGTCTTGCCGAGGGTGGTGCCGTCCTGTCCCCAGGCGCCCGCAGCTTAGGACGAACGCGTCATAGATCCCTCATAGAAGGGACATTTCCGGCCTTCTATACCTCGGTGGCCTCCGGAGAGCCGACCCGTGTGAACAGGTCGCGGGCGCGGGCGCGGGCCGCGTCGGCGGCGGGGCGGTCGCCGCGGGCCGCGTGCACGTCGCCGAGCGCCCGGTACGACCTCGCCTGCCACAGCGGCGTGTCGATCGCGTCGAAGATCCTGATCGCCTCCGTCAGGTAGCCGATCGCCTGACGGAACTCCCTGCGCCTGTGGTGCACGAGGGCGAGCGCGGTCCTGATCCGGCCGTCTGTCAGCGGCTCGCCGAGCGGCCGGTTCAGCTCCATCGCCTGCCGGAACAGGCCCGAGGCGGCCCCGAGCGCCCCGGTGTGGAGCCGGACGAGGCCGAGCCCGTAGCGTGCCTCGGCCTCCTCACGCGGATCGGCGAGGTCCTCGGCGATGGCCAGCATCTCCTTGAAGTCGGACTCGGCCTGGTCCACCTCGCCGGCGCCGAGATGGAGCTGGCCGAGCCAGTACAGCACCTCGGCGTGCACGCGCCGGTCGCCGCCGCGGCCCGCCACCAGGGCCCGCTCCAGGTGCGGCCGGGCCCGCTCCAGCCGGCCGATCTCCACGAGGAGCTGGCCCAGCGAGCGCAGCAGCAGGACCTCCGCGCCGAGGTCGCCCGAGGCGCGGTGGGCCTCCAGCGCCTCCTCGTGAAAGGCCACCGCCTCGTCATAGCGGCCGATCATGCCGTCCACGTGCGCGGCCACGCCCAGCGCGTACACCAGGCCCTGCTGCTCGCCGATCTGTCGGAACGTGCGCACCGACTCCTCCAGCACCACGGCCGCCTCGGCGTAGTCGTGCCGGTAGGCGCCCAGTAACCCCAGGCCCATGAGCATGGTCGCGGTGCCTCGCGCGTTCCCAGCCCTGCGAGTGCACGCCAGCGCCGCCTTGAGCGTCTCCTCCCAGTCGTCGTTGTGCCCGCGAGTCAGGAACAGCGTGTACGTGCTGCTCACCAGGTCCCAGCACAGCTCGTCCAGTCCGGCCGCAGCGGCCTGGTCCACCGCCATGATCAGGTTGAGCCGCTCGCTGTCGTACCAGGCCAGCGGGTCGTCGGGCAGGTCGGGCAGCCCGCTGGTCCAGCGCGGCGCCCCGCCGTGCAAAGTGGCGTAGTCGCCGCCGGAGACCGCGATGTGGGCGCGCCCCGCCAGCGCCAGCCAGCCGCCCATTGCGCGGGCGAGCGCCGGGCCGGGGTCATCGGCGCCGGTCTCTCTGGCGAACAGCCGGACGAGGTCGTGCAGCCGGTACCTGCCGCGTCCGGTGCCCGACGGCTGGAGGAGCTGGGCGTCCGTCAGCTCGTCGATGAGCGCGGCCGCGCCGGCCGCCGTCGTGTCCAGCAGCGCGGCGCACACCCACGCGGCGAACTCGGGCGCGTACAGATGGCCCAGCAGGCCGAACAGCCGCCGTGCCCTGGCGCTGAGCCTGCCCAGGCTGACGGACAGTCCGGCGCGCACCTCCAGGTCGCTGTAGGCCAGCTCGTCCAGGCGGCGGCGCTCGTCGGTCAGGCGGCCGGCCAGCTCGGAAAGCGGCCAGTCGGGACGGGTCACCAGCCGCGCCCCCGCGATGCGCAGCGCGAGCGGCAAGTGCCCGCACAGCCGGGCCAGTTCGCGGGCGGCCTCCGGCTCCGGCGTGACCCGGTCGCCGCTCACGATGCGCGCCAGCAGCTCCACCGCCTGTGCGCTGTCCAGGACGCTCAGCTCGACCAGGCGCGCGCCGGGTAACCCGGCCAGGTGAGAGCGGCTGGTGACCAGGACGGAGCAGCCCGGCGCGCCCGGGACCAGCGGACGCACCTGCGCCTCGTCCACCGCGTTGTCCAGGACGACCAGCATGCGCCGCCCGGCCACCGCCGAGCGGTACTCCTCGGTCCGCTCCTCCAGGGTCTTGGGGATCTGCGAGCCGTGCGCCCCGAGCGCGCGCAGGAAGCGGGCCAGCACCTCCGCGGGCTCGGCCGGCCGCGCCTGGCCGCCGCCCAGGTCCACGTACAGTTGTCCGTCGCGGAACGTGCCGGACAGCCGGTGCGCCACGTGCACGGCCAGCGCCGTCTTGCCGACCCCTGCCGGGCCCGCGATGGCCGCGACCACGACGGCCGTGGAGTCGCCGGCGTCGGCCAGCAGCTCCTCCAGCCAGCCGATCAGCTCTTGTCTGCCGGTGAAGTCGGCGATGTCCGGCGGAAGTTGGCGGGGCCGGCGCCGGGCCGGTGGCGCGGCGGCCGGCGGCTCCGACGGCTCCGGCGGCGGGTCGAGTGTGCCTGTCAGAATGCTCCGCTCCAGCTCGCGCAGCTCCGGCCCGGGTTCCAGACCCAGTTCGGCCACGAACGCCGTCCGCGCCCTGCGGTACTCCTCAAGGGCCTCTGCGGTGCGCCCCGTCCGGTGCAGCGCCGTCATCAACAGCGCGCGCGGCTGCTCCCGCAGCGGGTGCTCCTCCACCAGCGCCGCCAGCTCGCCCACCACCTCGTGGTGCCGGCCCAGCCGCAGGTCGAGCGCCAGGCACTCCTCCAGTACGGCGAGCCGGTCCTCCTGTAGCCGCCGCGCCCGCGCCACCGCGAAGTGGCCGTCCAGGTCGGCCAGCGGCGTGCCACGCCACAGCGCCAGCCCGGCACGCAGCCGGGCGGCGGCCTCGGCGCCGCGTCCCGCACCCGCCAGCCGCCTGCCCTCCTCGACGTGCCAGTGGAAGGACAGCAGATCCAGCTCGTCCCGCGAGGCCCGCAGCAAGTAGCCGCCCGGCCGGGTCTCCAGCGTCTCGGACGGCACCCCGCCGCCGGTGAGCGTCCTGCGCAGGCGGCCCACGGTGTTCTGGATCTGCCTGCGGGCGGTGGGCGGGGGCTGATCCGGCCACAGGTCCTCGACCAGGAAGTCGACCTGAACGAGCGCGTTGGCGCGCAGCAACAACGCCCCCAGCAGCTCGCGCTGGCTGCGTCCCAGGACCGGGACCGGTCGCCCGGCGGCCGTCACCTCCAGCGGGCCGAGCACCCCGAACCAGGCAACGGCGTACACGCGCTCCTCCCAGGACGGGCGGCATCGCGGATCATGGGGAGTGTAACGCGTTCCGGCGGGCGCGACTCTTCACGGGTTGACAGATTTATTGGCGGATCTTTTCCCATATCGCAAATTCCGGCCTTCCGGCGGATTCCTATGCTCGCCACAAATGACAGCGTCCCTGCCCACCTCGGCGAATCGAATGCCAAGAGTGCCCAGCGACGAACAGCAGCAGCCCCCAAACCCTTTCATTGACGTCGGGTCACGACACCTGAGTAATTTGTGCACCACCGGCGCATCGCCTACGGCCGGCGCGGACGGGTCTCCTCCTCGCTCGGCGTCAGGGAGGGTGGTGTGTCGATTGTTGAGCGACACGGAATGTCAGTGGAGAACGACAACGGATGACAGTCGGCGCGACACCGGTGTCAGCAAGATCCCTCACTCTTCGTAGCCTCAGGTCCGGTGTGGGACCTTGAGCGCTGTAGGTTCAGGTCCGGGACGCCTGCGCAGGGAGTAGCCCGAGTTCGGCTTCGATCCGATCGCATGTCTCCCGCATTCGGTACCAGTTGCCGTGCATCTCGGGGATTCGTCCGTCCTGGCGGGCGAGGGTAGCCACCAGGTGGATGTGGTCGTGGGCATGCCGAAGCGCGATCCACCGGCAGGCTTCGAGGTCGCCAAGCGGGGCGATGCCGGCGGCATCGAGGAGGCGGGCGGCGATCTGCGCCCAGGTGGTGTCGGTGAGGGGCCGGTCGTGGCGGGCGGTCAGGGCGGTGCAGTGCCAGACGTAGCGGTGCAGCGGGCGGGCGTAGTGCTCGGCTGGGCGGTTGAGGTGCGTGGCCAGGTCGTCGAGTGTCGCGTCGGTGCGTGCCGGGTCGGGCTCGAAGGGGTCCCGGGTGGCGATCAGATGCGGGTCGCTTTGCTGCTCGTAGCGGCTCTTGCCGGGGCCGTACAGTTCGCGCAGCAGGTCGCGGGTGCGCGAGCGCGGCCCGGGATGCACCATCGCGATCAACGCGGCCGCCCCTTCGGCGTGGCTGCCGGGTGGCGGGCGATGGCGTCGGCGGCGGCCTCGACCCGCTGGGCGGCCCGGGTCAGGGCGGGCAGGAGCGTGTGCGCGTCGGTGGCGGGCAGGAGCGCCGCGGTGCGTGCGAGTTCAACGCGGGCGTGGATGAGTTCGGTGATGCGGTCGCGGTCGGCGACGGGGAGCACGAGCAGTTCCTGGCGGGCGGCCGCGATGGCGACGTGCGCGGCGTACGCGCCGCACTTCGTTGCGGTGGGAGGCGCGCGGGTCAAATACACGGTCGCCGCTCGCCGGCCCTCTTCCCCCCGCCGCCAGGCCGCCAACTGCGCCGGAGTGAGCTCGCGCCGAAACGCCCGCTGCAGCGTGCGCAGCGATACCGGCGCACTCTGCGCCCATCCGGAGGCCAGAAAGTCCGGTACCGGAGCCCCCATGGTGTCCTGCTTGCTCAACGCCGCGGCGCGGGCGCGGTGGACGGCGGCGATGTTGCCGCGGTAGTAGGCGAAGGCCTCCCCGGTCGGTCTCGCTGAGCCGGTAATCCGGCGAGGCCGGCAGACCCTTCTCGAGATGCCGCCACACGGTGCGCTCGCTGAGGTGCAGCCCTTGGGCCGCGAGCAGCACGTGCTCCGTGCTCAGTTGCCCGGCAGCCTTCAGGGCCTCCAGCCGGGCCAGGACGGCTTTCCGCTGTTCGGGGTCGGGTCTGGTCACAGCAACCTCCCGGCCGCAACGGGATACCAATAAGCAGAAAGTAGCAGGGCAATCACATTTAGTCAGAAGAATGGCGACACCGCCGCTGCCCCCTCCAACGATGCAGAGCTGTCGGTCCAGGCGGTTACCGTGATCGGGTGCCCGCACGCTCCAACGACTTTCAGGCCGTCGTCTACTTCGTCAAGGCGCACCTGGATCCGGACGTTGTCGTCACCGAATCCGCCGGCCTCCCCGATCGCACGACCGGGGAGACGCGCGAGGTCGATGTCCTCCTCGCCGCCCAGGTGGCCGGCCATCGGATCCGCATCGGTGTGGAGTGCCGCGACCGGGGCCGCAAGGCCGACGTGTCCTGGGTGGAGGAGATGCACGGCAAGCACGCCGACGTGCCGACCGACCGGCTGGTGCTGGTCTCGGCCTCGGGTTTCACCAAGGCCGCAGCGAGCAAGGCTCGCCATTACAACATCGAGGTCGTCACCCCGCAGCGGCCCATCGACCAGGACGGGCCTCTGGCCCGGCTGAGGCACCCGCTGGTAGACCTGCACACCATCGTGCGCCGGGACCTGGTCGCCATTCACGGTCAGGTCGAACTCGACGACGGGCAGCTGCACGAAAGCGAACTCACTCTCAACCATGTGCTCTTCACCGCCGACGGCACCGAGGTCGGGCGCATCGCCGACTTGATCGAGAGCACGCGGGATAATCTCGATCCCGCGACCCGCGATCGCAGCGATGTACAAGCAGGGGTGGCCGGTGCGCGTTGAGCAGCAAGCCGTCTGGTCAGGCCCGGCGGACGTCTTCCTGCGGCGTGAGAGTACCCCGCCACAACTGCTGCGCCTGGTAGGGCTCAAGGTTGAGCTCACCGAGTACGCCGACGTCCGCCGGGTAGCGCTGTCGGCCGGGGAACTACAGGGCACGGCCTACGCCTTCGGATCGGGACCGGTGGGTGGGAACCAGGCCCTGCTGGTGTTCACCGAATCTAGCGACGGCGCCCGTCTGTCGGTCCGTCTCACCGACGCCTCAGGCACGGTCACCGATCTGGTTGCTGATCGGGCCGAACAGGAGCTGTTGCCGCACCGTCCATCGTGAAGACGTCGTCGAGGACCGCCTCCGGTCAGGTGGCGCGGTCGCGACGGCGTCGCGCGGCCCGAATCTCGGCGTCGGCGACCTTGTCGTCGAGCAGCGCGTAGAGCTGGGTGGTCTCGGCGGAGGCGTGGCCAAGGCGGCGGCGCACGGCTTTGATGGAGACGCCGACGTTGATGAGTTCGGTGGCGTGGGCGTGCCGCAGCTGGTGGATGTCGATCTCGACCCTGGCCTGCGCGCAGTAACTCTGCCGGCGATGGTGAGCGGCGTCGTAGGACAGCGGACCGCCGCGGCCGTTGATGGAGGCGCGGAACAATGGCCCGGCGGTGTAGCCGGCGCGGGCGAGGTAGAGCTTGAGCAGGGTGACATAGCCACGGTCGTCCAGCAGGACGGTGCGTACGCTGCCGCCCTTGCCGTGGATGCGGACGTGTTCGTCGTCCAGGCGCAGGTCGAGGTCTTCGACGTACAGGCCGCAGACTTCGGAGGCGCGGGCGCCGCAGACGTAGGCGGTTTCGAACAGCACCCGATCCCGCAGCCGGTCCAGCGGCGTTTCCTTGCGCGGCCGCCGTGAGCAGATCACCGCCAGCACCTTGGCCACGTCGGCGGGGCGGGGCAGGTTCTTGGGCACCTTGACGGTGCCGATGCGGTCCATCGGGTTGGCGGCCAGAAGGTCGTGGCGGACGGCCCACTTGGCGAAGGAGGCGATCGCGGCGCGCTTACGCTTGCGGCTAGCCGGCGACAGCTCGGCGAGCTCGGCCAGGAAGGCTCGAACCGGCGCGGCGGTCAGCTCACCAAGTTCTTCGCCGTGGTGGGCGGCGAAGGCGATCAGGTCGCCGCGGTAGGCGCGCCGGGTGTGCGCCGATTTCCCGGCGTTGGCCAGGTCGGTGAGGAAGTCGTCCAGGTGCCGGGCGAGCGGGTGGGAGCGGCCGAGCTGCTCGGCGATGACCGGATCCACCGTGCCGACCTCCACCATCCGCCGGGTTGCCAGATAACCGGGAAACGAAGCGTCCGCGCCAAACGACGGCGGCCCAGCTCGCACTATGCCGGTGATCGCCATCTTGCCAGATAACGGAGATTATCTCGGGACGCGCTGCGACGCCGCAGGCTACCAGAGGTTCCGCCTGCATCAGTCCGCCGGATGGCGGTAACCTCGCGAAGGTCCACTTACGCGCTACCAGGTTGCGGTGCCAACGCAGGATCGTCGCTGGGGTGACCGGGAAGACCTCCGCCCACCGGCAGCGGCTGATCAGCCGGGACAACGCCGTGAGCCAGAGCCGGTCGACGTGACCCCACCGCGGCTGACCACCAAGCTGACGGCGAAGCACCTGGTTCTCCTGACGGAGCACCAGCAGCTCAACGTCCTTGGACCGATCAGAGCGGACCAGCACCGTCAGCAGGCCGAACAAGCCCCTCACCAACCGGTAGACCAGCGATAACAACGCCTTGCGATGGTCGCAGCCGCCGCTCTGATCGCGCAGCTAGACCCCAGCTCAGAGCACGAAATCGTGTTTTTGAGCGGGACAGGGTGGAAACGCTGAGGAAACGGCCACTCTGATTGCATCTCCCCTCGAACGACGTTCCTTCGACGGAGGAGATCATTCATGCGAGGACGAGTCCTTATCGCCCTGGCCGCGGTGACCCTGCTGCTGGCCGGCTGCGGCGCCGACGAAGGCGGGTCCGACGTGGCGTCGAGGACCGGCAACGGCACTGGCAACCAGGCTGCGAGCAGCGCGAAGCCGAGCGAAGACCCGCGCGAGAAGATGCTCAAGTACGCCCAGTGCATGCGCGAGAACGGCGTCGACATGCCCGACCCTGACCCGAACCAGGGCGGCGTCATGTTCAAGCTCGACAAGGACACGTCCCAGGAGACGATGCAGAAGGCCCAGGAGGTCTGCAAGCAGCACCAGCCGAGCGGTCAGCGGGCCGACGGGGGCGATCCCAAGAGGGCCGAGGCGATGCGCAAGGTCGCGCAGTGCATGCGTGACAACGGCGTGGAAGACTACCCGGACCCTGAGGGCAACACGGTGCGCATCAACGGCGACGTGGACCAGGATCCCGACTTCAAGGCCGCCCAGGAGAAGTGCCAGAAGGAGGCCGCTGAGGCCGGCATGGGAGGTTCTTGATGGGCCAATTGACTGAACCTTTTTCATCCTCACGCGGCCTGTGCGATGCGGTGGTTTTGAAGGACGGCGATGGCCTTGCACAGGTGGCCGGCCTTGGAGGGGCTGCAGCGTAGCTTGCGAAGGATCTTCCAGCTCTTCAGCTGGGCATTCGCGCGTTCGCCGGGCCCGCGCAGCTTGGCGTGAGCGCGGTTGGCCTGCTTCTGGGACTCGGGCTTGTCCTTGCCCTTGTACGGGGTGAGGACTGATAGGTCCGCCCTGGACGGCAAGGCGGACGGTCACGACGAGCCGCCTTCCCATCCATCGGGTCCCCACGGGCATCGCCGCTAGAAAGGGCGGCCACACCACAGGGCTACGGCAAGGAGCATGCGATGACGTATGAGAACGTCGACAGGCGTGGATTTCTGCAGCAGGCCGGGCTGGCGGTCACGGCCGGTGCGGTTCTTCCGGTGCTGGGGTCCGGGTCGACCAGCGCGGCCGCTTCGACGGGCACCAGCGCTGACCAGCTCTTCAAGGCGGGGGAATTCGACCGGGCCGATCGCGCCTATGCACGGCTGCTGCGCGAGGACCACGACAATGCCCACGCCATGGCTCAGCGGGGATACATCGCCCTGCTGGCCAATCGGTTCGGCATCGCCGAGAGGTTCCTGGCCCATGCGGTCAACCTGGCCCCGAGTGACATCGCCTCCAAGCAGCGGCTCGCGGAGTGTTACGTACGCCAGGACCAACTCGCCCCGGCGATACCACTGCTGAGAAGCACCGGCAGCAAGCGCGACGAGGCACTTGCCGAGCAGTACGCCCATATCAACGGAGCACCCTGGCAAGTGCACGGCGCGCAGAGCACACGAGTGCCCTGGTACGCCATCGACCCTCTGCCATTCGTCGAGGCGTCGGTGAACGGCGGGCGAAACCGGCTGTTCCTCATCGACAGCTATGCGACTGCCGGCTTGACCCAGGAGGTCGCGGAGGAACTGGGCCTTCGCGCATTCGCCGAACTGACGGGGCACGTCGGCAGCCAGCCCATCACCTTGTCCCTGGGCGTTCTGGACTCGCTACGGCTCGGCGACCTTGAGCTCAGGAACATCCCGATCCAGTGGACAGGGGAGGGCACACCGGAGATGCCCCGCCCGCCGGACGGCTCGCGCCCGGCAGGCGCGATCGGGACGACGCTGTTCTATCACTTCCTGACCACCATGGACTACATGGGCAAGAGCCTGGTGCTGCGGCGCAAGACCGGAACACAGCTGCGCCGGTTTCAGGCGAAGGCCCGGCAGAACGGATACGACCAGGTGCCCCTGTGGCTGGCCGGCGACCACTTTCCCTGCACGCTGGGCAGCCTCCGCGACTACGGGCCACGGATCATCACCCTCGACACCGGCGGCCTCGGCCCAGGCGTCGGCACGACCGTGGAGATTGCCGAACGTGCGGGACTCGAGGTGGACTACGACCATCCTGTGGACACCGGAGGAACGCACTTCCCGATCAAGCCCGACCGGATAAGCCTCGGCGACACGGTCCGGCACGATGCGGACGGCATCGCGGGTCCGTCGTCGCCGATGGGGCCCGGGCCCGGTCAATCCAGCCAGTTCGGCTTCGACATCATCGCCAACTTCAGCCACGACTTCGTCAGGCCGTTCGCCATCACCTTCGACTACACGCACATGCACCTCAACATCGCCGGTAAGTCACCGTGAGGGTGCGGGGCTTTTCCGCCGGCTGGATAGCGTCAATCCCCGCTCCCGCTTTCGCTCCGTCTACGCGGGGATCCCGTTTCGCGTGCCACCGGATCACCTGATCCGCGAGCGACTCGACGCTGTTCTCGCCGTCGTCTACCTGATCTTTAACGAGGGCTACGGCGGACGCGACGAGCTCGTGGCAGAGGCAATCTGGTTGGGACGCGCGCTTGCCGAACTGCTTCCGAACAACCCCGAGGTTCGCGGGCTGCTGGCGATGATGCTCTTGCCTGAAGCGGCTAGGGCCCCCACCCGTGCGTTACTGACAGATCTTGTCGCGAGGCGCTGTCAATTGCTGGCTCTGGCGCTGATCTTGTTGAGTTCAGATGATCAAGACTCGTCGGCGGAGTAGATCGAGGTTGGCTCGGCCGTACATGCTTCTCTTGATCATTTTCAGTCTGTTCACGGTGCCCTCTGTGGGGCCGTTGCTCCAGGGCAGGGTGAGTCCGGCGGTGACAGCGGCCTGGTCGCGGGTGAGGCTGGTCGCGAAGCTGTGGAGGGCGGGCAGGCCGTCGGCCTGGACGGCCTCGATCCACGCCGGCGGCCTGGCTCCGTCAAGGTTCTGGAGCATGTTGGCGAAGCTGCCGACGTGATGGCGCGTGGCTTGCAACTCGGGGCAGCGCGCGAGGATGTTCTTGAGCTGCACGGCGGCGCCTGCGGTCAGGTGGTCGGGATCAGACATGATCCAACCGGTGACTTTGCGCGGTTTCGGGGGTGTCGGCGCGGTCGGTGGCGGGTCCGTCCGTTCACGCAGCTGGGCGACGTAGCGTTCGACGGTGCGTAGGCTGCCGCGCCAGCCCA
>NZ_FNVT01000040.1 GCF_900108335.1 Nonomuraea solani | reverse complement strand
GCGCGGCCGGCCAGCGCCAGCCCGATCGCGGCCAGGCGGTCGGTCAGCCCGGCAGTGCGCCGCGCGAACGGCGCGGTCAGGCCGGGTATCTGCTCGGCGAACGTCGCCGCACCACATCCGGGATCATCGCAGCGGAACCGTCGAACGCCGACATCGATCCGCACGGGGCGACCGGAGATCGGCAGATCGGCCAGCCTCCGGCGGTAGCCGCCATGCGTCCTGGCCGACGTTGTGCCGCAGTTCGGGCACGTGGCCGCTGGTATCGCCGAGCCGACCGTGAACACGACTGCATCTTCCTCGACCTGCACGGACTCCACCCGGGCTGCTGCAAGGTGCGGCAGAAGTAACTCAAACTCCTGATTTATGCACGCGGACCAGCATCGCCAACCCGCGCACCTCGACGCGGGAGCGACACGAACCCGATTGGCCCTGCAACAAGATCAGCGCCAGAGCCCAATTGCTTGTCGCTCTACATCGATCACGTAGAGATCGAAAGGCCAAGCAGAAACGGAGTCAGGCCTGTCCAGGTCTGGTGTGATCACCCGCCGGCTGTGAAGGACGCAAGCCGTCTCGGAGGGCTGGAAGAAGCTGCCCCGCGATCACCGCCATGCTGCCCGAGCACACGCCCGGCGGACGCCACATTTCGCGCGGACCGGCGGCACGGACCTTCCACGAAATCCTGGTTCTCGTCGCCGCCGGCGCCGCCGTCCGCCCGCTCAACGCACACGTCACCCGGTACTACACCCACCCCGATATCACCTACGTGCCGATCGGCGACGCCCCGCCCACCGAGTGGGCGCTGGTCTGGCACACCACTCGCGACAACCCCTCCCTGCGCGCCTTCGTCGAGACCGCCCGCGCCCTCGGGTCCCGGCCGATGGACCGCGGCACCCCCACCCGCTGACTCACGCAGGCCCCCGGCCTGTGACGTGCCACGGCCAAATGCGGGGGCGTTGCCAACGAACGTGCGATCAAAAAGTTGATCTCGAAATGGTCGCGGCGTCGACTACAGGTACTCGACGTAGCCGGCGGCGATGTCCTCGGGCGGGTTGGTGTACCGGTGGATGTAGCGCTGAGACTGGTGGCCGAGCCGGCGCTGGAGCTGTAGGCGTCGCTGCCGGTGGCCTCGGCAAGCGCGAAAGCGTACGAATGTCGCAGGTCATGGGGCCTGAGCGGGCTGATGTGCCGGGCCGGGTCGCCATGTTCGGCGTCGTGCCAGCGACCGATCTGCTCGCAGATCAGGTTGATCGAGCGCGGCGAGAGACGGCCGGCGGGAGCCGATCGAGGCGGTGGACAGGAACAGCGCGGCCGACGTCGCGCCGGCGTCAGCCGGGCGCTCGCGCTCGAGATAGTCGGACAGGGCGGGTGCGGCCGTCGGCGCCGAGGAACACGGTGCGGGACGTGCGGCCCTTGCCGCGGACGCCGCTGATCTTCGCCTTCTTCGCCGCGCGCAGCGCCTCCGGCGTGTTCGGGACGATCTGGTCGAGGTCGAGGTTGACCAGATCCTCGCGGCGCAGGCCGGTGCCGAGCAGGGTGTGCACGATCGCGCGGTCACGCAGCGGCCGGGCATGGCCGTGCAGCTCGCCGGCACCGGACCGGCGGCGGCCCTTGTGCTGGTGGAAGCGCGGTAGCCGGTCGAGCACGTTCTTCAGTGTGCGGACCTGGCCGGGGTTCAGGGCGCGGGGTTCGAGCGGCGGCAGCGGTAGGTCACCGACCTTCGCGCACGGGTTGCCGTGCGGCAGGGCGGCCGGGTCGTGGGTGCACACCCAGGTGGTGAACCCGGACAGCGAGGCGAGGTGGGTGTTGACCGTCGCCGGGGCCAGGCCGAGCCCGCCGGCGGCCGGGTCGGCGGTGAGGTGGTTGCGCCAGGCGACGACCTCGCGCTGGATGACGGCGGAGAGCCGGTCGTGGCCGTGGGCGGCGTGGAAGTGGTCGCGGAACCGGGCCAGGTGCAGGGCGATCTTGTCGGCGACCTCAGGCGAGCGGACGCCGCGGACGGCGGCGTCGAGATAGCGGCCGGCCCACGCCTCGATCGCGTCCGGGACGGTCAGGCCGCCGATCGGCAGCGGCACAACCTTTCGGAAGGCAATCTGCGCCGATCCGCGCGGAGCTCGCTTTCGGTCACCTGGGCGGTCATGGCGCCAGGTTACCGGTTCCCTTCACAGAAGGGACCTTCCCTGAAGGGAACCCGCAGACCCGTCTGTCGCCGGTTGGAGCTGGCGGTGAGGCTCTTGAGGTGAACCCGGGTTTGGCCGGCCTCGGGCAGGCCGAGGTCGGTGTAAAGACCTAGAGCGTGCTGGTAGTGCTCGCGCGCGAGGTTGAAGTTCCCGAGAGCGCGGTGGACGTGGCCGAGCCCGGTGTGGGCGCGAGCCTGCTGGTCCCGGCTCCAGACCTCGGCGGCGATGGTGTGGGCGGCGGTGTGGTGGGCGAGGGCGTCGGCGGTGTGGCCCGCAGCGTGCGCGGCCTCACCGAGGCCATTGAGTGGCCACGGTTCGAACCCCCGGAAGCCGGACTCGCGGCAGCCAGTTAAGGCCCGTTGGTGGTATTCGGCGGCCTGGGTAGGCCGACCGAGACGAGTATGCAGGACGCCGATACCGTCCAGCGCGGCGCATTCTCCATTGCGGTTGCCCAGCTGCCGGTAGAGGGTCAGGGCCTGCTGTAAGCGGTCGCTGGCCGGCCCGTACCGACCCGACCGTACCTCGACCTCCCCGAGGTGAATCAGTGCGTAAGCTTCGCCGTCCCGGTCGCCTGTCTGCCGGTGCAGGAGTAGGGCCTGCTCGTAGTAGTTAGCGGCCTGCCGGTGACGGCCTAGCAGCGCCTCGACGATACCGAGCCCGGTTAGCCCGCGGGCTTCGCCGTTGCGGTCGCCGGCCTGCCGGTGCAGGGGCACGGCCTGCGTGAAGTGGTCGGCAGCCGCCTGGAAACGGCACGCCTCGTGCGCAGTGGTGCCGAGGTCGTTCAGCGTGCGAGCTTGGCCGTCCGGGTCGCCGGCCTGCCGGAACAGAGCCAGGGCCTGCTGGAGGTGCATAGTAGCCGGCCCGTACTGACCCAGCCGCCAGAGAGCGATCCCGAGATCGTTCAAGGCGTGGGCGTGGGCGTGGGCGTGGGCGTGTCCGGTCGGGTCGCCGGTGTGGAGCACGGCGTGGTGTGCGTGACCGTGCACGGTAACGGCGTCGGTGTGGTGACCGCCGGAAAGGTAGCGGTACAAGGTGCGGGAGAGCCTAATGGCGTGGGCGGGCCATCCGTTGGTAGCGGTATGCGCGGCGACGGCAACCAGGGCGGGCCGTTCGGTGTCCAACCACTCTCGCGCTCTGTCTGGGTCGGTCAGGTCCGGGGTGGGGGTGTCAACCAGGGGGATCTGCGGCCGGAGGCGGGTCTCGGCGGGGTACAGGGTGTTCATGGCGGCGGCGGCATTGACGAGGTAGTGATCGAACAGGCGAGTCAGGGCAGTACGACGCTCGGATGGTGGATCTTCGTCGGCGGCTCGGGTGGTGGCGTAGGCGCGGACGAGGTCGTGGAAGGTGTAGCGACCGGGAAAGCTTTGCTGCAGCAGATGGTCACCGCACAGGTGGGCCAGGAGTGCTCGGACCGTGCCAAGATCGGCGTCGGCCAAGGTCGCCGCGGCGTAGGCGTCGAGGTCTTGTCCGGGGTGTAGGGCGAGCAGGCGCAGCAGTCGCCGCTGGTCGGCGGGGAGGCGCTGGTAGGACAGGTGGAGGGCGAGTTCAGCGCCAGTGTCCAGGCGCCGCTGGTGGTGTCGTTCGTCGAGCCGGTCGGCGTGATCAGTCATCGTCCAGCCGGGTGTGTTGCGGATGTGCCCGGCGACCAGGCTCAGGGCCAGAGGCAGGTAGCCGCAGCGCTGGGCGATCCGGGCCGCGGCGAGCGGATCTGGGCCGGCGGGAACCCCGGGGACCGCGTGGGTGAGGAAGGCCAGGGCTTCGTCGGGGGTGAACACGTCCACGGACAGGTAGGTCGCGGGGTGTAGGTCGGCCAGGCTGCGCCGGCTGGTGACCAGGGTAAGGCAGCCTGGTGCGGCTGGTAGCAGCGGTCGGACCTGCTCGGTGGTAGCGGCGTTGTCCAGCACCACCAGGGCCCGGGTGCTGACGAGGCGGTCGCGGTAGGCGGCGGCCCGGGCTTCGAGGGTGTGGGGGATCTGCTGGCCGGACATCCCGAGCAAGCGCAGGAACCCGTCCAGCACGGCGGCCGGATCGGCCGGCGGCTGCGCCGGGTCGGGATCGAACCCGCGCAGGTTGACGAACAACACCCGATCGAACGGCCGCTCCTGATCGAGCAAATGTCCGGCATGCACGGCGAGCTGGGTCTTGCCGACCCCGGCCATCCCCTCGATCGCGGAGATCACCACCGCGCTCCCGCCCTCTACCGCGTGGCGGAGCCGGTCAAGTTCATGAGCGCGGCCGCTGAACCCGGCCAAATCCTGCGGCAGACTGTCCTGCACCCGGACCTGCGACACCGCCTCAATCTCCCCGCCGATCACACGAAGGGCCTGCCGCCACGCCGTCACGTACCCGGTGTCCGGGTGCAGCGCCTGGACCACCGCGAGCACCAGGTCGGTGTCCAGGCGTCGCCGGCCGGGCCGGAAGCAATACGCGACGGTGGACCTGTGCGTCAGCTCACCGGCCGGCCGACCCGCCGCCGTCCACGTCTTGTTGACCCGCTCCTTGATCGTCTCGTAGGAGGGGTCACCGGCCCAGACCTTCAACCGACGCAGCCCCTCGACCAGATCATCGAAGCTGCTCGCCTGCGCCGGGTCAGGCAGGGCCGTGAACACCTCTTCCGGCGCGGTCACCGGGTCCCCGGACAGCGGCACCGCTTACCCCCATAGATCGTGTCCGATGTCTCAGTGTTCGAGGCTACCGACCTCGGCACCGACGGCGGTCATCTATCAGACACTCCACGCCATTTGTTCCATAACGGACTTGTTTGGTGATGGCACCGAAGGTCGGCGTCCAAATTCGTCCAAATTCCACCCTCGCCGGAAATCGACGCCCAATACTCAGCGGCAGGGCCTGGCGACCGCGTACGCGAACCGACCTGCTGGCCTTGCCCGCATCACCCGCCGACCTTGCTGGGGATCCCGATGACAAGGCCAAGAGCTGGTAGCAGATAGTCGCGGCACCAGGCGATCCGGCCGCCGTGGCCGGAGCCGCTCCGACTGGAACCGCACGAAACTCAAGGAGGAACTGCGAGATGAGAAACACGCTTCGGATCTCCGCCGCGATGATCGTCGCGGTCGCCAGTCTCATGCTGAGCGCCACGTCGGCGTCAGCTGCCGGAAACACACACTACGAGAACGTGGGGAATCCGGGCTGGTGCCTGGACGGCGACGGGAGCGAGGCTTATCTCCACCGGTGCGGCCATGGACAAATTGACTTCCAGATGTGGACCGTCGGGGACGCGGGCTCTATGAAAGTGAAGCACACGGCGACCGGCGCATGCCTCAAGGCCTTGCCGACGGATCGTGTCGGCCTGGGTGGCTGCACCGATGCGGGAACTACCTGGTATGCGGCGGGCAAGAACGGCTGGGTGAAGTTCGTCAGTGACACCTGGGGCGCCGGCCGGTGCCTCATGCCTACCGGAACTTGGCAGGGGGGACTTTCGAAGTACCCCCTCATCGTGGACTGGTGCGACCCTAACAACCACCTCGCCAACCCCCGCGACGTCGACGGCAATGTCCCGAACTGGCTCGCCTGGCGCTGGTTCTAGGTGACTGGTGTACACGTGGGTTGACACGATCCGACCGGCCCGGCGGCCACGACCAGGCGCCGGGCCGCGCCGCAGTGAGCAGGGGTGTCGCCGACCGGCGCCACCGTGTCCAGCAACCCCAGCGCCGTGACGGATGGGCGTTTCCCGCCATCGATCACCTGGAAGTCGTTCCAGCTCAGCAGATGCGACTGCAGGACCACGCTGTCGCTGCCCGCCTCGGACTGAAGCCGTACCGCAGTGCCTGATATCCCGACTACCGTGTGGTCGGTCTGGTCGAAACGGATGCGATCGCCGAGCTTCAGCACCTCACGACCGGTCAACGTCGCCGTACTCCCTTCCTGGTGACACCACCGACGACTCGCTCAGCGGGAAACGCAGGTCAACCGTCAAGACCTGGTGCCAGAGCAGGTGGAAGAGCATGGGCAGCACCCGGATGGGATCTCCTACTGCGCAAGCGCCCGCCATCAGCCCGGTTGGGATGGCGAAGGTCTCCAGCATGGGCTGGATGGTCTTCTCCATGCGGTGAGGCAAAACCGACCACGTCCGTGTCGAAGTCCAGCATCGCGTGATCACGTTCCAGCCAGGACTCAAAGCCCACGTGCCGTCCCGACGTCGCAGACCACCAAAGACCTGGGAAGTTACGCTGTCCCTTGAAAGACGGGAACGAGCGAACCGGCGCCACCTGCTCGAAGGCCACCGACCGGAGCTCTGCCAACGGCCTGCGTACCTCACGTCCCGCGTCGAGGAAGACCACCTCGAATCCGGACGCGGCTTCCACCACTCCATCGGCGACTCGGCTGCCCTCAAACAGCCGATCGCGCCGACTCTATCGATCTCAGAGTCGGCTGCTCATGGTGTATCGGTGTCGTACGTCGTCGCCCTGCCCATCAGAAACGTCGACAATGCCAGGCAGTTCATTGAGCAGGCGGGTCTGAGTTGCCTGAGATAGGAAATGATGATGCAAGTCGAGTTTGCGCAGGTGTGTAAGCGGCTGACCGGTCAGTAACGCCTCCGCGCCGGTGTCACTGAGCGTGCCCAACGACAGGTCCAGCGTCTCTAACGCGGTCACCACCGGTGCTGTCGCCACTGCCATGGCTATCTCATCTGCGATCTCGGCGTTACGCAGGCCCAGGTACCGCAGCCGCGGCCACCGTGCCCCGGACAGGATCGGCGCGAGATCGTCGACAGTCGGCCCGCCGTGGAGCTCGTCGCCAAACCACAGCTCGAGGTGCTCTAGAGCCGGCAGATCAGACTCCAAGATCGCCGCAACCGTATCGCGGGACAGTTCGCCAGACTCGATCGCCAGGTGCCGCAGCGACGTGTGCGTGAGCGGATGGCGAAGCCCTGTGCTGTCGCCCATGCCGCCGCGGATCCGCAGTATCTCAAGCTGCGGGTAAGCGGCGAGCAACTCCTTCGCGTGGGCGTCGTACCACTGATTGATACCGGCTTGCTCGCCGACGAACATCGCCTTGAGCTTGGTCAACCGTTCGGCCGCCTCGCGCAGGATCTGGATCGGCGCCTCGTCCTCCTCCAGCTCTGGCCCCCATCGTCCGACCACCAGCGCCTCGACGGAGTCGGGCGGCACGACGTCGAGGAACCCCTCGAAAACCGCTCGGAATATCGGATGGGTGCGATCCCCCGCGGCCTCCGCCAATGCGTCCCACAGGTCCTCGTCGTAGTCGTCATCCGCCTGCGGACCGATGCTGATTCTCCAGGCCACAGTCTCATCGGACCGCCGACCATCCGGTTCGTCGCCACCGAAATCGACGATCGCACTACCGGCGAAGGAAGTAGGGTGCTCGGCACCGTCCGGGTAATGACGGTAGTGCCGCGCGTACCCCCAGGTCATTTGCGCTCCCGTTCGATAACCATCGGGTTTGCCGCGGTTGGCTCGCCTCGCGTCCCTTGCAGAGGGAAGCCAACCTCAAATCCAGGTGCAACCCCCGCCACCCCGCCGGCGACCAGTCGCAGAACCGGGAGTCAGCCCGTCGCCAGCTCTGGCCGCCTAACTCCGCGCTGATCGTGTCAAAATATGATCAACACGTCAAGATCGCCGATCGCTTGCCACCTTCATGACAACAAGCATGAGCAACTGCCAACTTCAGCGATCAAGGACACTCGGCCCCGAACCGGGCGGGCTCTCCAGCGCCGACCCCGACGTCGCCGGGCTCACGATCGCTGAGTTCATTCCCCCGCGGGTGATGGCCCTGCGGCAGATCCCGAACGGCTTCCCGCCGACCTCCTGAGAGCCCGCCCGGATGGTGTCAGGCCGGCCGGATCCGGTAGGCCCGGACGACCGTCTGCGTCACCGTGTTGCCCGCCCCGTCCACGGCGTGGGCGCGCAGGGACACGAACCCGTCGCCCGCCGGGTGGCGCAGGACGGCCGCCGAACCGTGGATCTCGGCCCTGGTCCAGGTGGCGCCGTCGTCGTAGGAGACCTCCACCGAGAGCCGCCTGACGGGACGGGCGGCGCTGCCCGCCAGCGGCCGCACGCTCACCGGCACCGTGAAGCGCCGCTCGGACGGGGCGGAGTTCTCGGAGTCGAGGGCAGGGGTGAAGCGCACGACCGACACGGGCAGCCGGGCGGGCGCGTCGCCCGCGACGTGCCCGGACCGGAACGTCCACTCGCCGGACACCCGGGTGGACAGCGTCGCGGGTGCTCCGCGCTCGCTCTCGACGACGAGCCGATAGGCGGCCTCCCGCGCGGGCACGGCGAAGCTCGTCACGATCTCCGGCTGCTCGCTCACGAGGGTGCCGTCACGGTAGAGGGCGGTCCGCTGCGCCGCCCGGGAGGAGTAGCCGAGCGACCCTCTGCCGTCGCCGTACATGAGCAGGTCGGTGGAGATCACGTCGCCGGTACGGCTGACGCCCTCGGAGTTCTGCGCGCCCGCCCAGGGCAGGGCGGGCGAGAAGACGCCGCGGTTCCAGGCTTCGGTGTAGGCCCGTCCTGAGCGGTAGCGCTTGAAGGGGGACTCGAACCGGTTGAGCCGGCCGTCGGGGGCGTACTCGTACAGGAAACGCTGCCAGCGGATGCCGTCGTCGGTGTTGACGTACTCGACCTGCTCGAATGGTGTGCCGGAGGTGGTGGGCGACAGGTAGGAGAAGATCATGCCGTCGCGCGGCCAGGCGCGGCTGGAGGCGTCGGCCTCCGCGTCGGGCAGGTGGCGGGCGTAGTCGGTGCGGATGGCGGCCAGGTCCCGCTGGGCCACGCGCCGCTCGAATCCGGTGACCATGCCTCCGGGGTGGAACCAGGTCAGGTGATAGGCGTACGGGCTGCCGACCCGGCCGGCGGCCCAGCGTCCGGCGACCTTGGTGCGTACGCCCGGATAGGTGCGTTCGGGGCCGAGCTGGGCGGTGTACGCACTGTCGTAGGAGTCGCCGAGCCAGCCCCAGCTACGTGATGACCCATCGGCCTTCTGGTACTGGTAGACGATCTCGGCCAGCAGCGGAGCGGCATCGGCGCGGGGAGGCGTCAGCGCGATCGGCCGGCCCAGCCGCGCGTCGGCGTCCACGGCCTGCGACCGGTCCAGTTCGAGAGCCGGGTGGACGAGGAGCGTCCTGCTCCGGTCGTCGCGGATGGAGGTCCTGATCTGCCATCTGCCCTTGGGCAGCCGCAGGGTGACCGGCCCTTCGGGCGCCTCCACGTCGATCGGCGTCTGGTCGCCGTCCAGTGAGTACAGCGTCGTGAAGGTCTGGGTGGCCGGCCGGCCGCTCCTGTCGGTGAACGTGAGGGTGAGGTCGTAGCTCTCCTTCTCCTTGTCGACCCCGACCGGCGTGCTGATGACCAGGTCACCGTCGCCGGTGGCGACGATGTGCCCGCCGAGGAGGCCGTCGGGCCCGCCGGCGCTGGTGTCGGAGGTGACGACGGCCTCGGCCTGCCCGCCCGCGGGGACGGTCAGTGTGCCGGGTACGACGCTGAAGGACTTGTCGCCACGCGTCTCCAGGCGCAGCGTCACCGGCTGCGGCTGGTGGTTGCGATAGACGATCTTCTTGCTGACCGGCTGGTCGTCGTCGTGCGGCCACGCCTGCTTCCCGAAGCCGAGGCCGGGCGGTTCCGCGGTGACGGCCTGGCTCGTTACGCGGGCCGCGTCGACGAGCCCCGAGCCCTGGGCGAAGACCCCGATCCCCGGCAGCGGGCGGGCGGCGGCCATGAGGGCCGCCTTGAGCGTGCCGCCCTTCCAGCCGGGGTGCGCCCCGGCCAGCAGCGCCGCGACGCCCGCGACGTGCGGCGTGGCCATGGAGGTGCCGGACATGGCGACGTAGGAGCCGTCGCCGGGGCTGTCCTTGCCGCGGGCGGCGGTGATGTCCACGCCGGGAGCGGTGATGTCCGGTTTGAGGCCGTCATCGCCGGTGCGCGGCCCGCGGCTGGCGAAGCCGGCCTGCTCGCCCGACTTGCCGACGGCGCCGACCGCGAGCGCGGCGTCGGCGGTGCCGGGCGAGTTGAGCGTACGATCGGCGCCGTAGTTGCCGGCCGCCGCCACGAACAGGGTGCCGTAACGTTCGGTGAGCGTCTGTACGGCCTCCTCCAGCGGGTCGACTCCGGGCGTGTCCGGGCCCCCGAGGCTCAGGTTGACGACTTTCGCGCCCTGCTCGGCCGCCCACTGCATGCCCGCCAGGATGGCCGAGTCCATGCACCACTGCGACTCGCAGACCTTGCCGTCCAGCAGCGTCGCCCCGGGGGCCACGCCACGATGCGTACCACCCGAGGCCGCGCCGCTGCCCGCGATGGTGGCGGCCACGTGCGTGCCGTGGCCGATCACGTCGCGCTCGTCCGGGACCTCGGTGAAGTCGGCCCGCGCCGCGACCCGCCCGGCGAGGTCGGGATGCGTCGCGTCGATCCCGGTGTCGAGCACCGCCACCTTGACGCCGGCGCCGGTGTGGCCGCGCTCCCACGCCTGCGGCGCGCCCACCTGCCTGACGCTCTCGTCGAGGGAGACGCGCCGGCGCCCGTCGAGCCAGATCCTGCCCGTGCCGGCCGCGAGCGCCTGCCACGTCCGCACGGCGTCGTCCCTGCGCTGCCGTACGGCGAAGCCCCGCACCGCGCCCAGCGACCTGAACCCGCTCATCGCGCGGACGGCCGGCGCGGAACCGGAGGCCCCGGTCACGAGCAGCGGGAGCTCTTTGCGGCTGTCGTCGTAGCCGAGCTCCAGCAGCCCGGTCACATCGAACAGCCGGGGGTCCAGCCGTCCGGCGGCGACCAGCGGCGCGGCGTCACCGGGTAAGACGCGCAGCCGCCCCCGCGCCTCGTCGGTGAGGAAGGTGACCTTCTCCCTGCCCTCGCCCGGCTCGACCATCGCGCTCGTGGGGCCGGTCACGGTCACCTTGTCGCCGGTGATCAAAGTGATCGTACCGGTCGCCGTCCGGGCCGCCGCGACCGCCTGTGGGTGGACCGTCGTGGCCGTGACGAGCACGGCGACACCAGCCCACCATGTCATTCTTCGCACGCATTTTTCCGATCATCGGGGACATGCCATTACGTATCGTCCGATGATCTCGATCTTCTTCACAGCCCGCATCAGCCTCAGCGGCGCGTACGGTTCACCATGACCAGCCCGGCGATGAACGACCCGAGCAGGACCGGCGACAGGACCGCGAGGGCGCCCCACACGACGAGGCCGAGATAGCCGAGCGCGGACGAACCGTACGCCGGGTCGGCGTCGGCCACCGCGAACAGCCCCAGGCCGAGAACGACACCGGCCACCGTGAGCGCGATCGGCGTCCACAGGAGCACGTGGGCCCACACACGATATGCCCGGCTGCGGGCACGCCGGGCCGACGGCACGTTCGGCGGTGGGGGATACCCGACGGATTCGCTCATGCCGCATTTGTACCAGCCCGCATGGCCCCGGACCGTCACGGCGGCCTGATGCTACGGTTGGCTCTCCAATGCGCACGTAAGGGGACGTATTGTTTGGCATTGTCCGCCCGTGTCAGCACGTCCTGTGCAAAGGGCTCTACGCGGACTGGATGGGCCACCTGTGCGGGCTCTGCCTGGCGCTCCGCGACGAGCACGGACATCTGTCCCGTCTCGTCACCAACTACGATGGCCTGCTCGTGTCCGTCCTCACCGAAGCCCAGACGCCCGCGCCCACGTCGCGCCGGAGGGCGGGCCCGTGTGCGCTGCGCGGCTTCAAGGGCGCCGACGTGGTGGAGTCCGAGGGGGTACGGCTGGCGGCCTCGGTGTCGCTGCTCCTGGCGGCCGGCAAGGTGAATGACCATGTGGCGGACGGGGACGGCGTGTACGCCCGCCGCCCGGTGGCCGCCGGCGCCACCCGGCTGGCGGGCCGCTGGTCCTCGGCTGGCACGTCCATGGCCGGCACGCTGGGCTTCGACCCTGCCCCGCTGACGGCGGCGGCCGGCCGCCAGGCCCTCCTGGAACGCGCCCCGGCGCCGGGGTTACGAGCGTTGACGGGGCCTGCCGAGGACGCCGTGGCCGCCGCGTTCGCGCACACGGCGGTGCTCGCCGGCAAGCCGCACAACCGGGAGGCGCTGGAGGCGGCCGGTCGCGGGTTCGGGAGGCTGGCACACCTGATCGACGCTGTGGAGGACCTGGACGACGACCGGGCGTCCGGGGCGTACAACCCGCTGGCCGCCACCGGCACCGGCCTGGACGAGGCGCGCCGCCACTGCGACGCCGCGCACGCCGAACTGCGCGCCGCCGTGGACGAGCTGGACCTGCCCCGCCCCGGCCTGACGCGCGCCCTGCTGGTGCGCGAGACCGGCACCGCCGTCTCCCGGGCCTTCGCCACCGCCGGAACACCCGGCCACCGCCCCAGTCACCCGCCCGGCGATCCCGGCGCGCCGCCGGGGCGACGGCCGCCGAAGCGGGATCCCGGCGGGCTGCTGTCGCTGGCGTGCGCCGCGCTGACCTGCTGCACGTGCGGCCTGTACCGGCCCGCCTGGGACGAGGACCACGAGAGCTCCTGCTGCTCCCGCTTCGACTGCTCCGGCTACGACTGCTGTGGCAACTGCGGCAACTGCGGCTCCTGCTGCGAGGACGGTTGTTGCTGCGACGGCTGCAGCTGCGACTGACCGCCGCTCAGATGGTGAGTTCCTCGATCATGGCTTGGGCCAGCGTGGCCGTCCGTTCCTCGTCGTTGTCCAGGGCGATGATGGCGAAACCGGAGCACCGATCGGCGAGGCGGACGAGTTGCACGCTCAGCCCGGCCCATCGACCACCGTGCCGGTAGATCGGCCGGCCCGCGTGCTCGCGGACGTCGAGGGCCCACGCGTAGTCGAGCCGCGTGCCGTCGTCCAGGCGGCCGGGCGTCTGCAGGAGCGCGGAGACGCCCAGCTCGTCGCGTTGCAGGGCCTGGTTCCAGCGGATGAGGTCCGGGAGAGTGGACCAGAGCCCGCCGTCGCCGAGGGACAGCGGCGCCGGGTAGTGCGGGTCGAGAGGCACGGCTCCGGGCGGATGCGGGGCCGGGCCGGACCAGTATCGGCTGCCGGCCATCCCGAGCGGGGCGAACACGTGCTCGCGGGCGAAGCCGGGCAGCGGCCGGTTCGCCGCGCGTTCGACGATGACGGCCAGGCAGACGTAGCCGGCGTTGCCGTAGCGGTGTTCGGTCCCGGGGGTGCTGATGAGGTGGTCGAGCCGGGCGAGCGCGGCGATGACGCCGGCGGTGGTGCGGTCGAGCCTCGCGCGATGCAGATCGTCGAATTCGACGCCCTCGGGCAGGCCGCTGGTGTGGGAGATCAGATGGCGCAGGCGCACGCCGCCCGCCCAGGCGGGAAGCTCGGGCATCCACTGCGCCAACGTCGATTCGACGTCCAGCCGGCCCTGCCGCACGAGGAGAGCCGCGCAGGCGGCCGTGACCTGTTTGGACAGCGACGCGGTGTAGACGATCGCGCCGGCGGTCAACGGCTCTCCTGTTGCGGTCCGTCCTCTGGCCAGGAAGACAGGCGGTGCGCCGTCCTGCTGCACGCCGACCATGAGCGGGTCGTGGGCGCCGTAGCCGGCCATCCTGACGAGGGCGGCGGTCCGGTCTGAGTTCGGTGGCATCCTGCACAGTGTGCCGCTCGAACCGCGGAGGTGCCCTCCAATTTCCCGCTGGAGGGTCAGCCGCAGTGGACGTTGTTGACCTCGCGGGTCACATAGTCCGGCACGGTCCCGCCACGTCGATGCACTGCCCGGACGCGGAGACGTAGACCGGGCCGGCGTAGCTCTCGTAACGCCCGGCATCGGTGGATGATCCGCTGCCGTCGCCTCGCGAGATCGTGACCCGTTTCCAGCTCGTGGTGTTGGCGTAGGCGCCGTAGCCGTAGGTCAGGGCGCAGTTCTTTCCGGTGCCGGAGCTGTAGTGGACCTCCAGCGTGCCCGTACGGGTCCCGTCTTTGGTGATGGAGTAGACGCCGATCCGGGAGTAGCCGCTGCCGCAGGGCCCGGCCGCGCCGGCCGGGGCGGCGCCCGCCACCAGCGTGGGGGCGGCGGCCAGGGCCGCACCGATCAGGAGAGTTGCCAGCTTACGTGTGCGCACGAATATCCTTTCGGCTTCAGGTGGGCTGATCTCGAACACGGCAGCGACCATGCTTCGTTGAATGGAGTATGGTCAAGGCGTGTGCCGGCAACTCAGAAGGGATTCATGTGAGCACCTGGCCGAACGGCGCCTCCGGGGCATGGTGATCCGCAAACGCGCCCCACGCTCCACGCAGAGCATCGACGTGACTCGCCTTCCTGAGGACGTCGTGGCGCTCATCGACGCCCTTGAGCCTGGTGTGACCCTGGTCCTCACGCGTGACGGCGCGTCGATCGCGACGATCTCCAGCACCGTCGACGTGGTCCAAGGGGCCGTCGTCGAGGGCGACGCGCCGGATGAGGCCGGCGACCAAGCGCCGATCGACGCGCCGATCGACCACGACGGCGTGACGGTCGTGGCCACCGCGATGGAGCTGTCGGCCGCGGCCCGGGTGACACTGTCCACCCAGCTCGGTACGGACTACGTGGTGCTCGACATGCACGCGGCTCCCGCCACGGCCGACGTGCTGCTGATCCCTCCAGGCAGCCCGCAGTTGATCGCGGCGCTCCGCTCGATGTTCCCGAAGGCTCGCGTCGTCATCACCGAGATCGAGGACGACGAGCTCGGAGTCCAGTACCACGGCCCGGTCCGGCGGCTACTCGCCGCCGGCGCCGACGCGTATCTGCCTCCGGCGACCCTCCCACTCCTGGCCAGGCAGCTCGACTACACACTGAACCAAGGACGCGAGATCACCGGCGGGGCCGCGGCACCACTGGAGATCGCACCGGCCCCTCCAGACGACGCATGACCCCGCGCGGCCACCCCAAGTTTCGGTCCAGCGTGGCCGGCTCAGCCGAACAGTGACAGGTCCACGGAGTCGGCCAGGGCCCGGTAGCCCGCGTCGCTGCCGTGCAGATGGTCGCCGCAGTGGAAGTCGTCCCTGATCCGGCCGGGGTGGGCGGGGTCGCGCCAGACGGCGTCGAAGTCCAGCACCGCGTCGAAGGCGCCGCTCGTACGGATCCAGGCGTTGACCCTCTGACGTGCGCTCTCGCCCTCCGGCGTGTGGATCTCCGCGCCCCCGTACGGCGCGATCGTGGTGGCGTAGACCCGCACGCCGCGTTCGTGCGCCCGGGCGATCAGTTGGCGGTAGCCCGCGATGACGTCGTCCGTCGTCACCGGCGCGCCGGGGAACATCTTCAGGAAATCGGCCAGGGGGCCGTCGTCGTCGCGTGGGGCGTACGAGATGGCGATGTCGTTGCCGCCCACGGAGAGCACCACGTGGCCGAGGCCGGGCGTCGCCAGCACGTCGCGGTCGAAGCGGGCCAGGGCGGACGCGCCGATGCCGTCGTTGAGCAGCCGGTTGCCGCTGATGCCCTGGTTGGAGACGTAGGCGGCGGCCCCGCCACGCTCGGCGAGCAGCTCCGGCCAGCTGTGGTTGGTGTCCGGGGTCGAGCCGGCTCCGTCGGTACGGGAGTCGCCCACCACCACGATGCCCGTAGCCGGGACGTCGGGGAGCAGCTCGACGGCGGAGATCAGGGCTCGTACCGGCAGAATCTCGGCGTTCTCCGGCAGGGCGAGGGCGGCGACGGCGTCGCCCGGGATCGTCCAGCCGGTCTCCAGGGCGGGGTCGTGGCAGGTGCAGGTCTCCACGCGCCCCGGCAGGTAGAGGCTGATGGACAGCTTGGCGAGGGCGGGCAGGGGCAGGTCGACCGGATCGCTGAGGATCGGCGCGCCCGCCGGGACGGTGACGTCCGGCGCGCCGGAGAAGGTCAGCACGCGCTCGCTGCCCGGCCGTACGCCGCCGCCGGGCGCCGCGAGGCCCACCCGCGCCGCGCCGAGGGCGAAGGGCGCGGTCCCGAACTCGTTGGTGAAGCGGACGCGCACCCGGCGACCGCCGCCGCCGATGCGTACCACCTGGCGCAGGGTCACGTCGGCGAGGGGCGGGTGGCCGTCGAGCGAGCCGAGCCCATCATGGGCCGCCTGGGGCGAGGCGCCCCAGCTTCGTACCCAGTCGATCATCTTGTGCCTCCTGAATGGGGTGCGTGCTGGCAGGTGAAGACTGGGGCGGGCCGCACACACGGGGCACACACGGCGCTGACAGGGCCGCAACGGATTTGGGGCATGGCGGGGGAGCGCGCGAAGATCGGGGAATGGACAGGGACGCACGGCTTCGCGTCACGCTGCTCGGCGCGTTCCAGGTGTCGCGCGGTGACGCCGTCCTGCCCGTTCCTGGCGCGCGGTTGCGGGGCCTGCTCGTACGGCTGGCGCTCGCCGGAGGCCGTGCCGTCGAGCCCGGCGTCCTGGCCGACGCGATCTGGGCCGACGAGCCGCCCTCCGGCCCCGCCCACGCCCTGCACACCCTCGTCACCCGCCTGCGCAGAGCTCTGAGCCCGGCCGGCGTGGCCGGTGGCGTGGTGGCGCAGGTCGCGGGCGGCTACCGGCTGGCGGTGGACGCGGCCGACGTGGACGCGCTGCGCTTCGAGCAGCTCACCGCCACCGGCCGGGAGAGGCTGTGGGCAGGTGACCCGGAGGCCGCGGCCGCCGCGCTCACCGAGGCCGTGGCGTTGTGGGGCGACCACCCTGGCGCGGAACCCGCGCTCATCGCCGCGGTCGCACCCACGGTCGCGACCAGGTTGGCACAGGTGTCGATCGAGGCGGTCGCCGACCTCGCCGACGCCGAGCTGTCGCTGGGACGGGCCGAGGCGGCCGCCGCCCGGCTGACCGGGTTGCTGGCCGGCCGGCCGGTCCACGAGCGGGCGGCCGCGCTCCTGATGGACGCGCTCGCCGCTCAAGGACGTCAGGCCGAGGCGCTCACCGTCTACGAGCGGACGCGCGAGACCCTGGCCGACCTTCTCGGCGCCGACCCCGGCACCGCCCTGCGGGAACGCCACCTGCGCCTGCTACGCCCCGGACAGACCCCAGGCCAGAGGCCGGCCGGCCTGCCCACGCCGCCGGCCGGCCTGCCAGCGCCGCTGACCGGCTTCATCGGCCGCGACGACGACCTTGCCCGCATCGCCGCCCTGCTCACCACCGGCCGCCTGGTCACCGTCCTCGGCCCCGGCGGCGCCGGGAAGACCCGGCTCGCGCTGGAGGCCGCCCGCCGCCAAGAGCACGACGCCTGGCTCATCGACCTCGCGTCCGTCACCGAACCGGCGGAGATCGTCACGGCCGTGCTCGCCGGGATCGGGCTGCGGGGCGGTCCGATGTTCGACGCCCGCAGGCGGATGGAGCGTGACGAACTGGACGGCCTGGTCGGCGAGCTCGGCGGCCGGAAGGGCCTGCTCCTGGTCGACAACTGCGAGCACCTGATCGACGCCGTGGCCCGCCTGGTCGCGGCGCTGCTGCCCCGCTGCCCAGGGCTGCGCGTGCTCGCCACCAGCCGCGAACCCCTCGCGATCGACGGCGAGGCCCTCGTGCCGCTGGCCCCGCTCACGCTGCCCGCCCCGGACGACGGCGTCGAACAGGCCAGGAGGGCGGCCTCGGTGCGCCTGTTCACCGAGCGGGCCGCCGCCGTGCGACCCGGTTTCGACGTCAACGAGAGCACGCTGCCCGACATCGTCCGCGTGGTGCGCGGCCTGGACGGCCTGCCGCTGGCCCTCGAACTGGCCGCCGCCCGGTTGCGTACGCTGTCACTGCCCGGCCTGGCCGACGGGCTCTCCGACCGGTTCCGGCTGCTCACCACCGGCAGCCGCACCGCACCGCCCCGGCACCGTACCCTGAGTGCCGTCATCGCCTGGAGCTGGGACCTGCTGGGCGAACACGAACGTACCGTCGCGGAACGGATCTCCATCCTGCCCGGCGGCGTCACACCCGCCTCGGCCACCGCCGTCTGCGCCGGCACCACCGTGCCCGCCGCCGGCATCCCCGAACTGCTCGCCACCCTCGTCGACCGCTCACTGTTGTATCTCGCGCCCGGCACCGGCCGCTACCGCATGCTCGAAACCATCCGCGAGTACGGCGCCGCCCGCCTCACCGATACCGGCGACCTCGGCCCGGCCCGCGACCTGGCCGCCGCCCACTTCACCGGGCTGATGACCCGCCACGACCCCCACCTGCTCGGCCCCGGCCAGGTGACGGCCATGAAGGTCATCGGCGCCGAGTACGACAACACGCTCGCCGCCCTGCGCCACCTGTGCGCCACCCACGACTCCCACGGCGCGATCACCCTCGCCCTGTCCCTGACCTGGTACTGGCAGATGTTCGGCCGCCACACCGACGCCGCCCACTGGCTCGGCGAGGCCCTGGCGGTGCCCGGCGGCGGGCCGGCGCCCGAGCGCGACTGCGCCCGGGCCGCCCACCTGCTCAACCGGGCCGACATCCTGTCGGAGATCACGCCCGGCGAAGCCGCGGACGACCGGGCGGAGATGCGCGAGCTGGCCGACCGGCTGCTCGCGCATCCCGGGCTGCCGGGCCACCACCGCGTGTTCGGCCCGATCCTGCTCTTCCTGCGGGAGGAGCAGGCCGCGCTCGCGAGCTTCCAGCGCCTGGCCGACGGCGACGACGTGTGGCTGGCCGGGCTGGCCCACATGTTCCAGGCCGAGATCGCCGAGAACGGGGGCGCGCTCGACCGGACGCGCGTCCACGTGGAGGCGGCCCTGACCCGCTTCCGGCAGGCCGGCGACCGCTGGGGGCAGGCCGCCACGCTGCCGATGCGCGCCCGGCTGCGGCGATACGACGATCTCGACGGCGCGCTGGCCGACCTGCGCGAGGCCCGGCGGCTGGCGGGGGAGTTCGGCTCGCTCAGCCTCGGCGACCGGCTCTACAGCGACCTGCGCTGGATCGACGTGCACATCCGGCGCGGCGACACCGACCGGGCGATGGCGCTGATCGGCTCCGCCAGGGAGCGGGCACTGGGCGCGTCCTCGGCGGAGATGCTGGTCCTGATCGACGCGCGGGAGGCCGACCTCCGGGTACGCCTCGGCGACCTGGACCGGGCGGGCGACCTGCTCGACGACGCCGAACGGCGCCTGCTCGGCGACACCGCGTTCTCCTCCGGCCATGCCCGTACGCTGGCCGGCAGCGTACGGGCCGCGCTCTGCCTGGCGCTGGACGACCTGCCCGGTGCCGAAAAGGCGCTGCGGGAGGCGTACGCGGCCGCGCTGGCGACCCGGGAACTGCCGGTCCTGTCGCTGGTGACGGTGCACGCGGCCGCGCTCGCCGAGGCGCGCGGACGGCAGCACGAGTCGGCCGCGCTGCTCGGGACCGCAGCCCGGCAGCGGGGGGCCCACGACCGCACCGATCCGCTGATCCGCGAACTCACCCGCCGGGGTCAGGCCGTACTGGGCGAGGAAGAGTTCGCCGCGGCGTACACGAAAGGCTGGGAGACGACCGGGATCGCAGCCGGCCTGTAGGACAACGTGGCCCCCGAAGATCCTCATCAGGCCGAGCCGTCGAATCACTCCCAGGTGACCGGCAGTTCGTGGACGCCGTAGATGCTCATGTCGTGACGGAACCGGATCTCCTCACGTGGCACGGCGAGCCGCAGGTTCGGCAGGCGGCGCAGCAGCGTGGGCAGGGCGATCTCCAGTTCGGCGCGGGCGAGGGTCTGGCCGAGACACTGGTGCACGACGTAGCCGAAGGCCATGTGCGCGCGGACGTTGCGGTCGATGTCGAGGGTGTCGCGTCGAGGAAGGCCGGGTCACGGTTGGCCGCGGGCAGGGTCATGATCAGCCCTTCGCCCGCGCGGACGAGCGCGCCGCCGATCTCGATGTCCTCCTTGGCCACCCGGCTGTGCACGATCGTCAGATACCGCACCAACTCCTCGACCGGCCACCCACTCAGGCCGCCACCGTCGCCCTGCGTCTTTCCCAGGATGGTTGGAGTCGCACGACGATCGATGTTCCCGGCGGTTCAGCTTTGGTCGTCGAAGGTGACGACCACCTTTTCGGCCGCGCCTGGTGTCAGGGCGAGTTCAAAGGCACGCTCGGCCTCGGAGAACGGGACGAGGTGGCTGATCAGCCGGGCGAAGCGCTCCTGGTGCCGCACGATCTCGGGGGTGACCTCGAAGATCTCCGTGGGATAACCCTGGGACGCGATGAGCGTCATCTCGCTCCTGAGCATGGCGCCGAGGTCGATGGCGTCCGACTTCTTCTGCACGGCGACCATGACGAGTTTGGCGCCCCACTTCGCCGATGCCGTCGCGGTGTTGATGACGGCGGCGGCGCCGGCCGCGTCGATGTAGATGTCGGTGTCGGGGCGGGTCGCCCCGAGCGCGTTCACGCCTTCGCCGTGAAGTTCCATCAGGCGGGTGGTCACGTCCTCGCTGGAGGAGTCGATGACGGCGTCCGCCCCGACGGCCAGCGCGGTCTCCAGGCGCTGGGGGATGACGTCGGCGACGACCACGTGCTGGACGCCGCGTAGCTTCAGCCAGATCGTGGCTCCGAGCCCGATCGGCCCGGCCCCGAACACCACGACCTTGTCGGCCGGCCGGGCTTCGGAGCGATTGACGCAGTGCCGCGCGACGGCCATGGGCTCATTGAGCGCGGCGACGGCGAAGGGCACCCCGTCGGGGAAGACCGCCACGCTCTTGCCGACGACGGCGTTCTCGATGATCAGATACTCCCGCATGCCGCCCAGCGCGCCTCCGCAGCCGATGATGCCGGAGGGAGCGGCCTGCGGGTTGACGACCACACGATCGCCGGCCTTCAGGCCGATGACCTCCGCCCCCACTTCGACGACCTCTCCGGCCGGCTCATGCCCGAGCGGCACCGGAATCATTTGCCCGCCGGGGCCGAACGGACCTCCGCCCATGTGCAGGAAGGCCACATCTGTGCCGCAGATGCCGCAGGCGCGCACCCGTAGCAGCACGTCTCTGGAGCCGGGAACAGGACGCTCGACGTCTACGACCTCGATCGTGCCTGGTGTGCTGGTCTGCGCGGATTTCATGGTTGCCATGGTGAAAACTCTTTCTGTAGGCGGGCGGGGGCCGGCTTCGCCCCGTGTGGATTCTTCGGGCCGCGGTCCGGCAGGAAGATCGACGTTGTGACGGCACAGCTCACTGACAGCCGTTCATGCCGCAATCGCCGTCTTGCCGACGATCTCGTGCCATTTGGCGCCGGCTGCGATGGCTTGGCGCCAGGGGCGAAGGGCCTTCGGTGGCATGCCGACCGAAAGCGCCCCAGCCAGGCGGTCGCCCGTACGGTAGGCGGCCACGAACCGGCGTTCGCCGACGTCGCCGTCCACGATCGCGATGGCTTCGTGGCCGCGGAGGTAGCCGTAGGCCTGGATCTTCATGTCGTACTGGTCGGACCAGAAGTAGGGCACGGGTGCGAACGGCTTGCGAGCCCGGGGGTTCAGCAGGTTACGAGCGGCGGCCATGCCTTGCTCGGCGGCGTTGGTACGGTGCTCGACGCGCATCCACGCGCCGAACAGCGGGTTGTGCCAGCGGGCGACGTCTCCTGCCGCGTAGATGGCCGGGGCGGCCTCGCAGAACTGGTCGCACACGAGGCCGTCGTCCAGGGGCAGGCCGCTGCCTGCCAGCCATTCGGTGTTCGGCAGGGAGCCGATGGCGGCCAGGACCTCGTCGGCCGCCACCCATTCCCCGTCGGCGAGCCGCACCCCGCCGTCAGTTATGGCGGTCACGGTGACTCCGGTGCGGAGATCGACGCCGTGCTCCAGGTGTGCCCCCGACAACACCTGGCCGACCGTCTCACCGACCGCGTGGGCCAGCGGCACCGGCGCGGGTTCGAGTAGCACGACCTCGCAGCCGAGGCCACGGGCCACGGCCGCGGTCTCCGCTCCGAGGAAACCGGCGCCGACCACGACCAGCCGCCGCCCGGGGCCCAGCCGAGAACGCAGGGCCAGGGCATCGTCGAGCGTACGCAGCACGTGACCGCCGTGGCCGGGCAGGCGTCGCGGCCGCACTCCGGTGGCCACGATCAGCCCTTCGTAGAGCACCTGCCCGCCGTCCGACAGTCGCACCGTACGGGCGCCCCGATCGAGGCCCGTCGCACTGACCCCAAGGCGAAGGTCGAGGTCGAGCCCTCTCAGGTCGGCTGGCGAGCGTAGTGCCAGGCGGTCGGGCTCCCACCGCGCGGCCAGGAACTGCTTGGACAGTGGCGGCCGGTCGTAGGGGAGACGCGGCTCGTCGCCGACGAGGGTGATCGAGCCCTCGAAGCCTTCCCGGCGCAGCGTCTCGGCCGCCGCGAGCCCGGCGGCCGAGACGCCGACCACGGCGACGCGTTTCATTCGGCCACCAGCCGGATGGCCGCGGCCGGGCAGATCGCCGCGGCCTCCCGTACCCCGTCGAGGAGGTCGCCGGCGGGCGTCTCATCCAGCAGGATCGCGACGCCGTCCTCATCCCGCTGGTCGAACACGTCGGGAGCGGCCAGGACGCATTGGCCAGAGGCCACGCACTTGGGTTCGTCAAGGTGTACACGCATGGGGTTTCTTCCTTTCTTGATGTGCCGATGGCGGCCGGTCACCAGGTGACGGGCAGGGAACGCAGGCTGTAGGCGATACCTTCGAACGCGAAGTCGATCTCGTTGAGCGGGACGGCCAGGCGGAGGGTGGGCACGCGGTGGTAGAGCGTGCTGTAGACGACCTGGAGTTCCACGCGGGCCAGGGACTGGCCGAGGCATTGATGGGGGCCGTATCCGAACGCCTGGTGATGGCGGGCGGCCCGGGTCAGGTCGACCCGGTCGGGCTCCGGGAACATCTCGGCGTCCCAGTTCGCGGCGCCCAGGTCGAAGATGATGCCGTCGCCGGCCCGGATGACCTGGCCGCGGATATCGATGTCTTCTGAGGCGATCCTGCGTACGCCGGTGTGCACGATGGTCAGGTAGCGCAGGAGCTCTTCGACCGCGGCGGCGACGACCTTGGGGTCGTCGGTGTCGCGCAGCAGGGAGAGTTGGTCGGGGTTCTGCAGCAGGACGAGCGTGCCGAGGGGGATCATGCTGGCGCTGGTCTCGTGTCCGGCGATCAGCACAGCCACGCCCATGGTGGCGGCCTCTTCGCGGGTCATCTCGCCGGCCTTGATCCGGGCGGCCAGCTCCGACAGCATGTCGTCGGCGGGAGCGGCCATCTTCTGCCCGAGCAGGTCGTCCAGGTAGCCGACCAGTGCGCCGCTCGCCTGCGCCGCCTCATGCGCCGAGGAGGTGTGGCTCAGCGCGACGGTGCTCTGCCGGTGGAAGAACTCGTTGTCCTCGTACGGGATGCCGAGGAGCTCACTGATCACGAGGGTCGGCACCGGCAGGCCGAGTGCGGTGACGAGGTCGGCCGGTTTCGGTCCGGCCAGCATCGTGTCGATCAGGTCATCGGTGATCTTCTGGATGGCGGGTCGCAGGGCCTCGACCTTCTTGACGGTGAACGGCAGGTTGACCATCCGGCGGAGCCGGGTGTGCTCGGGCGCGTCCGTGTTGGTGATCAGTGGCGGGGTGACGTCCACGACCTCCGCCCTGCCCCGGGTCATGTGGGGGAACCCGGGCCGCTTCTCGTCGATGCTGACGCGGGGATCGGTCAGCAGTGCCCGCTGGTCGGCGTGGCGGGTGATCAACCAGGGCGTGCTGCCGTCCCAGATCCGCACCTTGGAGACGGGCTCCTCGGCGGTGAGCCGCCGTACGGTGGCCGGCGGATGGAACGGGCAGCCGCCTTCCCTGGGCATCGGGTATCCGGGAACGGACGACGCCGCTTCGCTTCCGGTGGTGGTCATGGGTTTCCTTCGCCTCACTTTCGACTAGCCGATCGGCTAGCTCATTCCTAGTCGATCGGCTAGTTTCCGTGCTAGGTATTGTGACGCACATCACTTGTCGATCGGCAAGTTTGATGCTTGCCGATCGACAAGCTAGAGTTGAGAAATTCGCCGAGATCCGATCCTGCTGGAAGGACGTAATTTGGCTGTCAGAGCCGCTCAGAGGGGTCCCGGTGAGACGCATACCCGTCAACGTCTCATTGAGGTCGCGGTGCGCCTGTTCACCCGGCATAGCTTCGCCGGCACGTCGTTGCAGATGATCGCCGACGAGCTCGGCGTCACGAAAGCGGCTGTCTATCACCACTTCCGCACCCGCGAAGATCTGCTCACCACAGTGGTCGAACCGGTGCTGGAGCAACTGCGGGGCATCATCGGGACCGCCGAGACGAAACGCACCCCCCACGCGCGGGCCGAACACCTGCTCACCGGATACGTCGCGCTCGCCGTCGAGCACCGAGCCGTGGTCGCCGTCTTCGCCACCGACGCCGGAGCGATTGAAATGTTGTGCGCCCAGCCCGAGACCAGCGACCTGGTCGACCGCCAGATGGCCCTCCTCGCCGGCGTCACCCCCGGCCCGGCCGGGCACGTCAACGCCACCATGGTGATGGCGGGCATCGCCGCCGCGACCGGACCGGCGATGCTCAGCCTCGACGACGACGCCCTGCGCCAGCACCTCATCGAAGCCGGCCGGCGTGCCTTGGGACTCCGCGCTCCACGCCGCCCCACCCGCGACGAGACTCCACACCAGCAGGCATCGATCGCCTGATCCGTCTCCGGTGGGAGAACCACGCGCTGGAGGATCAGAATCCACCGGAAGATGGGCTCCGCGTCCGGCGCCCGAGAAGCGTTACTCGTGCCCTGTGTCTGTCCACCACCTGGCGAGTGCGTCGCAATGAGCCTGCCGTCGCGGTCTCGCAGAATCGAGCGGGGAAGAAGGCCGAAGGGCCGCGGGAAGGGCAACTCCTGGCTCGGCGGCATCCTGGGACGCGTCGTCTTCGGCTTCTCGAGCACCAACACCCCGGCATCGCCGGCCGGCCCGCCGGATGACTCCGCAGCAAGCGATCGTCGCCTCGGGCAACGCCGTCCTCACCGTGGCCTGGCACCCACACCGTCCCCGAGAGGGTCCTGACCAGGCACGATGGCCCAGCCTGCCTGCCGATCCCTATTGTCGATCTATTGGACTTCCGCCGTTTGCTACGGGTTGCAAGCGCCGGAACCTTCCCATCAGAGATCGCCTTCGCTGTAAAGGCGGCGGTAGGTGTCGAGGTGCTCGGCGTGGTAGGCGAGCCCGGCTGCGGTGGTGTGTCTGCCGCACATCGGTGCGCTGGGAGAGCGGCCCGCGACGGAAGGGCTCCGTGGGCAAGGCGTGAAAGGAATTTCCGGAGCGGGAGATATGGAGTGATCCACTTTTCGTCGATCTGGAGGGTCCATGCGCATGAGAAGGAGAGCCGGAGCGGCTGGGGCGTTACTGCTCACCACCGCTCTGCTCACCCCCCAACCGGCCGTCGCCGCGCCTCCATCCGCCGGGACGCGGCCTCTTGCCACGGTCTCGCGGACCGTCACGCTGATCAGCGGTGACCGTGTCACCGTCGCCGGGGAGCCCGGCGCGGTGATCGAGGCCGGTGAGGGGAGGAAGGGGGTCACCTTCCTCACCGACGCGAGCGGCGGGCGGCTGCGCGTCGTCCCGAGCGATGCGGTGCCGCTGCTGCAGGCCGGGCGGCTGGACTCGCGGCTGTTCGATGTGACCACGTTGCTTGAGTACGGCTACGACGATCGGCGCAAGGACCTCCCGCTCGTCGTCACCGGGGCCGCTCAGCCCCGGACGCTGGCCGGAGCCTCGAAAGGTACGGCGCTCCCCGCGGTCGGCGGGTTCGCGGTGCGGCAGGAGCGGGCGAACGCCCCCCGTTTCTGGAAGGACCTCACCGGAGGGCCGGAGGAGGCCGCAGCCGGGGGAGCGGGGTTCCTGCGGGGCGCCTCCGGCGGGAAGGCCAAGGTGTGGCTGGACGGGCTGCGCAAGGTGTCGCTGGACATCAGCGTCCCGCAGATCGGCGCGCCCGCGGCCTGGGCCAGGGGCTTCACCGGGGAAGGGGTCAAGGTCGCGGTCCTCGACACCGGGATCGACGCCGCCCATCCCGACCTGGCGGGCAAGGTGAGCGGCAGGAAGGACTTCACGGACGAGCCCGACGAGCGGGACCTTGTCGGGCACGGCACCCACGTGGCCTCCACCATCGCCGGGAGCGGCGCGGCATCCGGTGGGCGCTACCGCGGCGTGGCCGCGGGCGTCACGTTGCTGGACGGCAGGGTGTGCGACGAGTCAGGCTTCTGCAGCGACTCGGCGGTCCTGGCCGGCATGCAGTGGGCGGCGGAGCAGGGCGCCCGGGTCGTGAACATGAGTTTCGGCAATTCGGACACGCCGGAGCAGGACCCGCTGGAGCAGGCGGTCGAGGCTCTCAGCGACCGGTACGGCACCCTCTTCGTGGTCGCCGCGGGCAACGAGGGGGTGGAGCGCGGGGTCAACACCCCGGCCACGGCGAACGCCGCCCTGGCCGTGGGCGCGGTCGACAAGTCGGATGAGCGGGCCGACTTCTCCAGCATGGGGCCCGCACCGGGCGACGATGGGCTCAAACCGGATATCACCGCTCCCGGCGTCGACATCACCGCCGCGCGGAGCAAGGACAGCCCTGGGACCGGCTCCTATGTCGCCCTATCCGGCACCTCGATGGCGACGCCGCACGTGACGGGAACCGCGGCGCTGCTGGCGGGACGGCACCCGGAGTGGAAGGGCGCCCTGCTGAAGGCCGCCCTGATGGCCTCGGCCGAGCCGCACCCGGAGATCGGTGTCTTCGCCCAGGGAGCGGGCCGGGTGAACGCGGACCGAGCGACGGCGCAGGCGGTGACGGCGCAGCCGCCCGGGCTGGGGTTCGGCAGGCAGGCGTGGCCGCACGACGACGACCAGCCGGTCGCCAGGAAGCTGGTCTACCGCAACTCTCTCACGACGCCGATCACGCTCACCTTGCAGGCCAGGGCGAGTGCGGCCTTCACCGTGAGCCCGAACACGCTCACCGTGCCCGCCGGCGGGCAGGCCGAGGCGACGGTCATCGCCGATACCCGAGCCACCGACGTGCCCGACGGGATGCTGGGCGGCTACGTCGTGGCCACGGGACCCGGCGGTGTGAGCGTGAGCACGCCGGTCGGTGTGGAGAAGGAAGTCCAGAGTTACGACCTGACCGTGCGCCACACCAACCGGGCCGGCACCGCCACCGGCGACTTCGTGATGTCGATCAGGCGGTTGGACGCCGGGCACCCGCCGATCGTGGTGTTCGGCGGGAAGAGCAGCTTGACCACGCGGCTGCCCAAGGGCAAGTGGCAGGTCGACACAGTCGTCCTGGGTGACGCGGGCATCACCCTGCTCGTCCAGCCCGAGCTGGTGCTGGACCGGGAGCGGACGGTCGAAGCCGATGCCCGGCTCGGCAGACCGCTTGAGGTGGAACCACCGAGCGCCGACGCGGTGCCGTTGAGCGCCCAGGTCGTCTACCAATGGCAGACGGCCGATGGCCCGTTGGCCAGGGGGTGGGGCGGCAAGGCGTTCGACCGAAGCTTCACCGCCCAGCTCGGGCCCGCCCGCGACTACGAGGGGCTGCTGACCGAGGTGGCGGCAGAATGGACGGCTGGTACGGACGTCTATCGGGTGGCCTGGTTCCAGCCAGGGCGAGTGGTGACCGGCTTCAAACGGTCGGTGGACCCCAAGACCCTGGCGACCATCCGCATGGATTACGCCGCTCACCTCTCCGACGCGCAGGTAGCGGCGTACGGCCGGGCCTGGCCACGCGACGGCGGAATCCCCTCTCATTTGGCCGGGGCCTGGTTCACCACCCCCTCGGTGCGGACGGTCCACGTCAACACCGACGGAGGCATCCGCTGGCAGCACCGGCTGCGGGAGGTCGGCGCCGACGGACGGGTCAACGAGTTCCAATCCGGGTTCACGCACTACCGAGCGGGCCAGGTCACCACCGAGCGGTGGAACCGGGGCGTGTTCGGCCCTTCCCTGCCGTCCGGGGACCAGCCCGGCGACAGCGTCAGCCGCACCGGCGACGTCATCGCGGCTGACCTGTGGATGTTCGGCGACGGGCGAGGCTCGCTCGGCAAGTCCACCCGCGCCACCGGACACACCACCCTCTACCGCGACGGCGTGCTCGTCGGCGAGGCGCCGTCCCTGACCGCGAAATTCTCCGTGCCCGCAGGGCGGGCGGCGTACCGGCTGGTCGCCGAGGCGGAACGGGGATCTCCGGCGACGCTGTCCACGCGCGTGTCCGTGGCCTGGACGTTCCGCTCCGACACCACAGACGCCCTCACCCGGCTGCCGGTGTCCGTAGTGAGCTTCGCGCCCGAGCTCGACGCGCGGAACACCGCACCGGCCGGTCGGATCTTCACCGTCCCGGTCAGCGTGCGTTCGCTGCCGGGCAGCACGGCGGGCCGCGCGCGGGACCTGTCCGTGGAGGTCTCCTACGACGACGGGGCCACCTGGGCGAAGGCGGAGGTCAGGCACTCAAGGATCGTTCTGCGCCACCCGGACGGTGACGGGTTCGTCTCGCTGCGGGCCACGTCGATCGACACTTCCGGCAACACCGTCGAGCAGACCGTGATCCGCGCGTACCGGATCGCCTCCACGACAAGCTGACGGCGCGCCCGGCAAGCTCCCTCATCTTCAGGGGTGCTGGGAGCTTGCCGGCGTCCCCGGGGCCGGCGCGGACGGCTTTCAACGGCGATGCCACGTCAACTGGGCAGCCGGAGCCACCCCGCGCTACCTGCGGTAGCCACTTTTTTGTGGGTACTTGCCGACCGGGCCGGGGCGGCCTGAAGCTTGGTCGTACGGGGCCGAAGGGCCCACACATCCAGATGAGATGGGGAGGTTGGCGGTGTTTCAGGAAGCTGCTGGGGACGACTCGGCCAGCTTCTCCAGGCGGCGATGGCCCCAATCGGAAAGCGGTGCCAGCACTTCGGAGAGCTCACGACCGAACGAGGTCAGCGAGTACACCGTCTTCAGCGGCCGTACATCGTGCACCTCCCGGTGGACCAGCCCGTCGGCCTCCATCTCCCGCAGCGTCTGAGTCAGCACCTTCTCCGTGAGTCCCGGCAGACGCCGGCGCAGCTCGCCGGGGCGGTGCGGACGGGACTCCAGGAGCCAGAGCAATACCGTCTTCCACTTGCCGTCGATCACGGCGATCGCGGCGGTCACCCCGCAGACGTTCGCATCCTGAGCACGGCTGCGCGTCATCATCATCCCCATTCATCACCGTTTACTTATTGTCGAGGAGTTAAGGCATGACCTCCCACACTGAACAGTCTGCCGTCAGCGTGCTCGGCCTGGGGCCGATGGGCCGGGCCCTGGCCGCGGCCTTCCTGGATGCCGGCCTGCCGACCACGGTCTGGAACCGGACACCGGGCAAGGACCGGGAGTTGGCCGGGCGGGGCGCGGTTGGCGCGCCATCTCCCGAAGAGGCGGTCGCCGCAAGCAGGTTGACCGTGGTCTGCGTGGTGAACTACGACGCGGTGGACGCCATCGTGCGGCGCGGCGCGGTCACCGGCGCGCTCAAGGGGCGCACGGTCGTGAACCTGACCGCCGACACCCCGGCCCGGGCCCGGGACACCGCGGCTTGGGCGGCCGAGCACGGCATTGGGTACCTGGACGGTGCGATCATGACGCCGACCACGACCATCGGAACACCGGCCGGGGTGTTCCTCCACAGCGGTTCAGAGGAGCTCTACCGCGAGCACCGGCCGGTGCTGGACGCGTTGGGTGGCACCCACACCCACCTGGGTGAGGACATCGGCCGGGCGGCTGCCTACGACATCGCGTTGCTCGACATCTTCTGGACCGCGATGGCTGGTTATGCGCACGCGCTGGCGGTGGCAAGAGCCGAGGGGGTCAGCGCGCAGGAGCTGGCGCCGTTCGCCAAGGGCATCGGCGAGATCCTTCCGCCGCTCTTCGAGCTGGGCGCGGAGGAGGTGGACAACGGCAGGTTCTCCGGTGAGGGCAACCCGATCACCTCGGCGGTGTCGTCCATGGCGCATATCGTCCACACATCCGAGTCCCACGGCATCGACGCGGGCGTGATGCGTGCGGCTGAGGGCTTGGCGCGCCGCGCCATCGGGCTTGGTCACGGCACCGACGGGTTCCTCCGGATCACCGAGATCATGAACCCCCGCTGAGGTCGCGCACGGCCCCAGGGCACGCGCACCGACAGAGATCTCCAGGAACGTCGAAGCGAAGGGGACCGAGCTCGACGGTCTGAGGTTCATCCACCGAAAGCCCGTCAGGGCGTGGTCCATCGCCTGTGGGGTGCCCTCCACATGCCAACCGGAGGGCACCCCGGTCTCATCACGCAGGGGCCGTAGCCGTAGGTCAGCCGCTGCCGCAGGGTCCGGCCGCCCCGGCCGGGGCAGCGGCCACTACCAGCGTGGTGGTGGCGGCCAGGGTCGCGCCGGCCAGGAGGGTCGCGAGATTGCGTGTGCGCACGAATATGTCCTTTCGATTTCCATCTGCGTGATCATGATTTTCACTGGCTCGCGGCCGCCGCTCACGAATTGCGCTTTCGCCCGCGAAGGAGGGTTCAAGCCGAAACAGGCACCTCATCAACCGGTGGACAAGCGATTACAACACCTTGCGATGGTCACAGCCGCCCTGATCACGCGGCAATACCCAGCTCACAGGACGAAACCGTGTTTTCGAGCGGGACACGCGACCGGCCACCCCCGGCTGGGGCCGTGACCTGGCCTGCTCGTGATCGGAGTCTCAGCAGCTCAGATTTGGGCAGTTCAGTGCCAGCACCAGGCGGTCGCTCCCGTAGGTGCCGGAATAGTCCCCGCGGAATTCGTTGACCAGCCACACTTCTCCGCTTGCGGGCCAGTACGCGACGTTCTGCGCGTTGGCGGGAAGAGTCGTCAGGTAGTGGACGTCGAGCGTGCTGTGGTCGGCCGAGATCGTGACGCGGTGAAGACAGGACTTCCGGTAGCCGCCGTAGATGTTCGCCGTGCCGCCCGGCATATAGCTGACAGCGGGCGTGCCATCGGGGCATAACCCGACCAGGATGCCGTTGTCGCCGGTGAACACGCCACCTTGAAGTTCCCAGACTGGGCTGGTCCAGCCCTCAGTGGGGCGGACGAGCCCGTCGGAGCCGGTCTTGAGCAGGGCGGTGGACGAGTCCAAAGGCCAGCGGAGGATCTTCCCGCCGGAGGCGCCCCTCTTGTACTCGACGGTGGTGAGGTGGTCGGTGCCGCTGCGATCGAGCGAGACGCCGTTGAAACAGGGCCTCGCCAGGTCGAGGCTGACGCACACCGCCGGCGAGTTGAGCCGGTAGTAGCCGATCTGCGGCAGGGCGAAACCCGAGTACGCCGCCGAGCAGACACCGCCGACGCAGCCGACGCCCCCTGCCGTGGTGGAGTTCATCTTCCAGAAGTGGGTGAGGTCGAAGACCCGTACGAGCCGGTCGCCGCCGGACACGTCCGGGTCGCCGCCTGTGACGACGAAGAGTTTGTTGCCGTACCACGAGATGCCGTCGGCGTGGGTGGCGATCTCGTGGAAGCCCTCGGCGATGCCGTCGGGTTCGACCAGCACGACGTGCCGGTAGGGCGCCCCCGCCATGCCATCGGTGACGTCGACGAAGGTGACCCTGGCGAGCCGGTTGGCTCCGTACTCGTGGGAGGCGCCGCTGCGCCAGCTCACGGCCACGATCTTCCGGCCGGCGCAGCCGTCGCAGGGCGGGTAGAGCACCGAGCCGTTCATGCCGTCGCCGCTGCCCGTGATCCCCTGCGGGAACCAGTTCGCGGTCGTGTCGTCGGTGCTGTTCCAGCAGAATCCACTGGTCTGGACCGAGAGGTGGAGGTCGGTGGGGTGGCAGATCGCGCGAGTGGAGTAGCCGCCGGTTATGACGGTGCCCATCCGCACCTTGGTCACCGGCAGCATGGCGGCCACCGCGTCACGCGCCGACATGGTCGAGGTGAACGCCAATGGCCGGACCTGGGCCAGTTGCGCGGCCGTCAACGCGTAGCCGGTGGCGGCGTTAGCGGGCAGGGGGACGATCAGGAAGGCGGCGAGGAGCGGGACCAGGGCGACTAATCGCATGATCAAGTTTTCCTCCCGAAGGGGGTAGCCGACCCCGGCCTCTGTTATGAAGGTTTCCTTCATTACTTACATCAGGCACCCGGGAAGATCAATGGAAAGCCGACGGAACTTCATGAGGGTTCTGATCCGTACCCGGTCCGGCCCGGAGGCCGGCGGCCGCTCGTCCTGGGCGCTCGCGATCCGATGCCGATCCACCCAGTTGCCCAGGGTCGCGTTGATGTCGAACTCGCGCGCTACCGACGCGACCGTCCCATCGCCCTCCAGCACCATGCGGATGGCCGCTCGTTGATCGACGGCTTCGGGTGGCGGCTGTGCGGTCGATCAAGGTCATCAGGGTCGGGCCGCGGCTGCAATCAGGAGCGTTGGCCGGGCTGGTTCAATGAGCCGGTCAACAGCATCACCGGCGGGACGTGACCGTTCGGCTCCTGCGCCCCTCCGCGGGCTTCGTCGAGGATGGCCGCCTTACCCTGGCGATCACCCCGGCCGAGGGTAACAGGGGGCTTGGCCGGGTTCATCGCCGCACTGCCCTGTACTGTCACCCAGCGCGTCACGGCGCCTCGGGCAGAGGGTCCACCCCGGTACGGCTCAGCGCCCGCAGTAGTCGCTCCTCCTGCCGCCGATGGCCATTCGGAGACACGGCCGACCCCACGGCTGGGTCAGCCCGGTTTGACCGCCAGTGTCGCAAAATAGTTCGACATGTATTGTGCGGATGCGTTGGATTGGTGCGGCGCTTCCGTGAAGCCCGTGAGGACGAACCCCGCGGCGAGTTGCCCGCCGATCTGGTCGGTGAGGGTGTGGCTGTATTCAAGAGGGGCATCCGCGCCGAACTTCGTGGCGCGTTCCTCGGCGGAGTATCGCGTGACATCGCTGTAGGGCAGCTTGTGCACGACGATCAGCTCGCCGCGCTCGTCGAGCGCCTCGTGGTCGAACAAGTACACATCAGGGTTGAGGAAGCCCACGAGCAGAGTGCCGCCCGGTCGCAGGACGCGGAAGCACTCGCGCCACACCGGTGCCAAGTCTGGTACGAATACGTTAGAGACCGGCTGGAACACGACGTCGAATGTTGCGTCGCCGAAGGCGCTGAGGTCGCGCATGTCGCCTAGGACGGTGCGCAGTTCGAGTCCCTCCCGCGCCGCCACCATCTGGTCCTGGCCGAGCTGGCGGGGTGAGTTGTCGAATACGGTGACCCGCGCCCCTGCGGCGGCGAGGATCGGACCCTGCTGGCCACCGCCGGAGGCCAGGCACAACACGTCCTTGCCGGTCAGGTCCGTCGGCAGCCAGGAGCGGTCGACCGGCTCATGCCCGATGAGAACGATCGACCAGTCGCCCATGCGGGCGCGCTCGACATCCTCGGCACTCACCGGCCTCGACCACTCGTTGTCCTCTTGGACATACTTGTCCCAGGCTGCCCGATTGTGGGCAACGGGGTCGACAACAATGTCCTGCACGTTCAACTCCCTGCTACAGCCAAGTGGACACCTGCGGTACTGATGGTTCGGTGCCGCTAGCTAACACGATTGCAGGATGTGGGCTCAACGAGATTAGCGGGCATCGAGGTGTCCACGGGCTCGACGGGTGGTCGCGCAGCGGGTGCGTAAGCGCTGGTTGCCGGGTTATGGCGACCCACCAGGCTCCGGCGAGAGTCTCCGCGATGCCGCCGGCATCGACAACGGCCCGGCTCCCACCTGGAGCGCGGTGGCCGACGACCACGACGCGGTCCGCCTCACCTTCGCCGGCCTCTCCGTGCTCCACACCACCGAGGAGTTCAGCACTACCTTGTGGGCTTGGAACTGGGAGAGCACCTACTGGCCGCGGTCAGTGTTCATCGCCGACGAAGGCCTCTGACAGGAAGAGGGAACGGCGGATGTCCACGCGCGCATCTGGGGCTTCGACGCTCTGATCATGGACGGATCCTCAGCATCGGCGAGCAGCCGCCGGAGACGGGCGGAGTTGCGCGGCAAGGGGATCTTGAGCCACCATCGTCGGCATGACTAGTGGAAAGGGCGTTCTCCGCCCAAGCCGTTGAGGCCCCTGGAGCCGGCCGAAGAGCCGGCCCTCGAGATCGACCTCCCCGCGGCCGCGCTGCTGGCGCGTCTCGCACCCCTTCCTCCTTCTCGGCGCGCGCGGGCGCTGGCACTGCATGCCCGCCGTCTGGCCGGCACCTCCCATCTGCGTGTTCTCCTGGACGAGCTGTCGGCGCAGGACCACTACGCCCGGCACACGGCACTGCACCTGGCCATGGCAGCCCGCGATCTCGGCTTCATCGAGGAGGTTCTCGCCGGGCCTGACATGAGGGTGCGGCGTTCGGCCCTTCGTGCCGTCCGTACGCTGCCCGTACCGGATCCGGCGGTGCGGGCCGCGCTCGACGACGCGCCCGCCGAACTGCGGCGCGCGCTGTACCGCACGCTGGCCCACTCCCGCAGGTACGCGCTGGCCGAGGCGCTGCTTCCGGACGTGCGCGCCCGCTGGGGCGACCGCGAGGCGGCGGCGCTGCTCCCGGCCTGCGGTTCCGCGGCCGTCGCGCGGTGGCTGCCGGAGCTGGCCCACGCGGTGACGTCCTGGACGACGATGGCCAAGCGGCACGCGGGCGCGATCATGGCGGTGGCCGAGCAGGAGCTGGCCACGGGCGTGCACCCGTTGACCTGGTGGCGCCGGCGGGGCGCCGGCGTGGAGCTCGCCGCGCTCTCCGAACCGGACCGGATGCTGGCGCTGCTGGATCGGTACGACCTGGGGCACGTTCTCGCCCAGTTTCCAGGCGCGGTCGCCAACGCGCTGTTCAGGGCGGACGCCGTACGCGCCAGAAGGTTGTTCATCGACGGCGCCGCCCCGCTCTGGGAGGAACCGCCGAAAGCGCTGCTCCGCCACGTGAGCTCGGCGTCGGACGCCGAGCTGCTGCGGCTCGCCTCGGTCGACTACCACTTCGATACGGTGCTGCGCCGGCTGCCGCCCGCGCGCCGGGCCGCGATCTTCGAGGCGGCCGCCCAGAGGCAGGGCGGAGGCAGCCGGCTGTGGGCGATGCGGCTGCTCAGGTGGCTGCCTCCCGAACGGGCGGCGGCCGAGGCCAGGCGCCTGCTCGAATGGCACGCCTCAGTGTGGCACGCGGTCCGCTCCCACCTGGATGATCCGGACATCCCGCTGGAGCTCACCAGCCATCTGCCGTACGAGGAGGCGGTCGGCCCGCTGCGTGAGGCAGCCGTCGAAGGGGATTCACGGCGGCGCGGACTGGCCAGGACACTGCTGGTACGGTGCACAGCGCGCACTCGGGACCGGGCGTTGCTCCATGCCCTCCTGGCCGAGCTGGCCCTGCGCACCGTGAACGAACGGGACCCGCTCCGCCGGGACCTGCTGACCGCGCTGCTGGAGCTGCCGCCCGCGCTGCTCGACGACTCCTTCGCCGCCACGCTGGGCCGCATCGCCACCGACGCGGCCGAGGCCCCGGATTCCTCCCCCGGCACCCGGGAGGCGCTGCGCGGCCTGGCCGGCCGGGTGCTGCGGCACCACGACCCGGCCCGCGCGCCCGCCCTGTTCTCGTGGGGAATGGGCGTGTACGCATCACTGGTGGCCCGGCATGGCGCGGCGGGGCTCCCAGCACTCGTGCCCGACCCTGACGCACCCCGGCCCGCCCCCGCCCGTCGTCGACGCCGTGATCGTGGCTTTCCCGGCGCACCCACCGATCCGCATCATCTGGACCGGGTGCTGCGCATGGGGCAGGAGCAGGACCTTCTCGTGGTGCTGCGCCCGCACCTGCGGGCGGCGCGCGACCGGGGGGACTTCACCGTGGCCGTCGCCCTCGCCCACACGCTCGGCCGACGCGGCTGGGCGCTGGGCGAACTACAGGACGACCTGCGCGCCGCCATCCGTCGGGCACCGGAGCCACTCGCCCGCGAAGCCGCCGGCCTGTGGCTGTCCCGCCGGCCCGGCCACCGCCGAACGACCCCACCGCCGGAACCCGGCGCGGGTGGCGGGCGGACGGAGCGGGTCGTCGGGCTCGTTCTGGAGGAGCCGTCCGCCGTGACGCTGCCCGCCGTGTGGGGTGCGGTGGCGCGGCACCGTCCCGATCTCCTTCTGCCGCTGCTGGAGCACGACCGGCGCGGCCGGTTCGCCGACCCCGCGTGGGTGCCTCCGGTCGTCGAGGGTGAGGCCCGCCGGTGGAGCCCTGACCAGCGCGATCGCGTCCGCGCCAAGCTCGCCGCCACCGTCGGCGACGAGCGGTTGCCCGTCTCCGTCCGGGCGGCGGCGGTTCAGGCGTTCGGACGGGCCGGCGGCGGGCTCGACGTCCTCGCCATGTGGGCGGACCACGAGAACACGGTGCTGGCCGAGGCCGCCATCACAGCCATGGCGGGCGCCGACGCGATGCCCCTGCTCCTGCGGCACGCCGGCGGCCCGGCCTCTCGTGTCGCGGTGGCCGCTCTGGCGCGTGCCTGCCGGTCCGCGTCCCCGTCCCGGCTGGGCCCGTTCCTGGAGCAGGCGCTGACCGCCCCCGAAAGCAAGATCACCCTGCGCAGGCTGGCCGCCCGCCAGCTCGGCCGCAACCGCCCGCCGGGCGCGGTGGAGGTGTTGCTGCGGGCATGGGCGGACCCCGGCCTGCACCGGGACGTACGCGCGACCGTGGCCACGGTGCTGCGCGGCATGCCCGAGGACCCGCGCACCCTGGCCGCGCTGACGGAGACCCCCGGCCGGTACACCGACGAGCTGATCCTGCGCACGCTCTTCCAGGCCCACCCGATGGAGTACGCCCCCGCCGCCCGCCCCGGCTACGCGGACCTCGTACGGCGGCTGCTCATGTCCACCGACCTGCCCGGGGTACGTTTCCGTGGGTCGAAGGCGTTCGGGGTATGGGCGCACTGGTACCGCGGCGGTTTCGAGGAGATCCTCGAGGCCGCGGCCGACCCGGGGGCCGACGAGAAGATCACGCAGGTGTTCCTGGCGCTGCTGCGGGCCGGGGCGATCCGGTCCGAGACACTCGGCGTGCTCGCCCGGCTGGCCGCCGCCGTACCCGGCGAGGACCTGCCCGCGCCGGCGCGAACGCGCCTGACCACCATCACCCGAAGCCTGGCCATGATGCTGGAGGAGGAGCAACCATGGCGGCGACGGCTCGCCCAGGACGCGATGGACCTGCTCACCACCCGGCCGCTCCTGCTGACCGAGGCGGTGGGGCTGGCGATCGCCCTGCTCCCCACCTCGGACGCGGAATTGGGCGATGCCCTGTGCGCGCTGGCCGACCTTCTGGGGGATCGCCCGATCCTGGCGGCTCACACCGCCCGTGGGGCCGCCTACGAGCTGTATGACGGCGGCTGGAGGCGATCGCACGTGCAACCCCCCGCCACGCTGCCCGCGATCCGGCGGCTGACGGCCCGCGGCGACCTGGCCGGGGCCCTGTTCGCGATCACGCTCACACAGTGGGGCGGCGGGCACACCGACTGGGCGCCCCCATGGCCGGAGATCATCCGCGACCTGCGCGACTCCCCGCACCTTGAGATACGCGAGCAAGCCTGGAACACCTCCGTCGACTAGAGGTTCACCCGGTAACCCATTCGTTACATAAGCCCCCTTGCTGGGATTTAGCAGGCTATGTACGGTCCCTTCATTGCCACTTAACAACATGTTCAGTACAGCCGATCAAGAGGTTCGATGACGGAGTCGGAGACCGAATACTTAGGCGTACGCATCCGGGCCTACCGGAACATGCGCCAGATGACCGTGCGCGGTCTCGCCGCCGAGGCCAAGGCGAGCGCCAGCTTCATCAGCCAGTTGGAGCGGGGACAGACCAGTGCGAGCATCGGGATGCTGCGGCGGATCGCCGGGGCCCTCGGGATCACGGTGGCCGACCTGTTCAACGAACAGGACGAGGTCGGGCACCGGGTGGTACGCCGCGCCGAACGTCCGGAATTACCCACGAAACCCGGCACCCGCAAGTACCTGATCTCCCAGCGCCCCCTGCAGAACCTGGAGATGTACGCCGGGGAGCTCGACCCGGGCGCGTCCACCGGGGACGAGCCGTACGCCCACGGCGACTCCCAGGAGATCTTCCTCATCCTGCGCGGCCAGGTCACACTCTGGCTCGGCCCCGCGGACTCGGCCGCCCCGCACGTCCTGGCGCCGGGCGACAGCGTGGAGTACCGCACGTCGATACCCCACCGCGTCGTCAACGATGGCGACGAGACGGCCGAGGTGCTCTGGACGATCGGCCCTCCTACTCCTGCTTGATCAACACCCACCCTTATCAAGGGGATCAACCATGCCGAAACTTCCCAAACGACTGCCTGGTATGGCCGCTGTCGCGGCTTCGCTCCTACTCTCCGCCGCTTGCGGCGCCGGTTCCGCGGCGCCCGCGAGCATCGACCTCGGCACCGGGCCCGCCAAGTCCGGCACCGTCAAGAAGAACGCTCTCAGCGGCCTGAACATGACGTTCGTCTCCTACGGCGGCGCGTACCAGGAGGGCCAGCAGAAGGCGGCGGTCGATCCCTTCGCCCAGGAGTCGGGTGCGAAGATCCTCCAGGACGGCCCGACCGACTACGCCAAGATCAAGGCCCAGGTCGACTCCTCGAACGTCACCTGGGACGTGATCGACACCGACTCGATCTGGGCCGAGGGGCAGTGCGGCAAGCTGCTGCAGCCGCTCGACTACACGATCATCGACAAGTCGAAGGTCCCCGAGGGCCTGGCCACCGAGTGCAGCGTCCCCGCGATGCAGTACGGCATGGTGCTGGCCTACAACAAGGACAAGTTCGGCGCCAGCCCGCCCCAGGGGTGGAAGGACTTCTTCGACACGGCGAAGTTCCCCGGCAAGCGCGGCATCTCCGGCAACCCCGGCGACTCGGCGCCCGGTCCGTTCGAGGGCGCGTTGATCGCGGACGGCGTCGCCCCGGACAAGCTGTATCCCCTGGACGTGGACCGCGCGACCAAGAAGCTCCAGTCGGTCCGCTCGAACCTGGTGTTCTGGAAGACCGGTGCGGAGTCGCAGCAGTTGCTGGAGTCCGGCGAGGTCGACATGGCGATGCTGTGGAGCGGCCGCGCGTACGCCGCCGTCAAGAACGGCGCCCCGTTCGACGTCTCCTTCGACCAGTGGATGCCGACCATGGACTCGCTGACCGTGCCGAAGAACGCCAAGAACCCCAAGGCGTCGATGGCGCTGATCAACTACTACCTGGGCGCGCAGCAGCAGGCCAAGCTCACCGAGCTGACCTCGTACTCGCCGGTCAACACCGACGCCAAGCCCGAACTTGACGAGAAGGGGCGGTCGTTCCTGACGACCAGGCCCGCGGTGGCGGACAAGGCGCTCAAGATCGACTCGAAGTGGTGGGCGGAACACCAGCACGAGATGATCGAGAAGTGGTCGGCCTGGCTCGGCGGCTGATCCGAGATGGCCTCGACGCTGCAAGCGGTGTCCCTGCCGGCGACGGCGGGCCGGGACACCGGTGACCGCCGGCCGGCGCTGCTCATCCTGCCCGCGCTGATCGTGCTCGCCGTCTTCTTCCTCTACCCGCTGGTCTCGATGGCGATCAGCGCGTTCACCGATCCCACGCCCGGGTTCGGGAACTTCTCCTGGTTCTTCGGTGAGCCGCAGAACCTGAAGGTGCTCGGCCGTACGTTCACGACCGGCCTGTGGGTGACGGTGATCGCGCTGGTCGTGTCGTACCCGTACGCCTACGCCATGACGATCGCCGGGCCGCGGGTGCGGGCGGTGCTGACGCTGCTCGTGCTGGTGCCGTTCTGGACCAGCCTGATGGTGCGGACGTTCGCGTGGGTGATCCTGCTGCAGGACACCGGCGTGATCAACGGCGCGCTGCAGGCGATCGGGCTCGGGCCGTTCGACCTGATCCGCACCCAGACGGGCGTGGTCATCGGGATGGTGCAGTTGCTGATGCCGTTCATGGTGTTGCCGCTGTACGCGGTGATGAGCGGGATCGACCGGCGGCTGCTGACCGCGGCGGGGAGCCTGGGGGCGCATCCGATCAAGGCGTTCGTGAAGGTGTACCTGCCGCTGTCGCTGCCCGGCGTCTCGGCGGGGTGCCTGACCGTGTTCATCAGCGCGCTCGGTTTCTACGTCACGCCCGCGTTGCTCGGCTCGCCCACCGACGCGCTGATCTCACAGCAGATCTTCACGCAGGTCAACGGGCTGCTCAAGTGGGGACGCGGTGGCGCGATGGGCGTGGTGCTGCTCGGGCTCACGCTGGCGATGATCGCGTTGCTCGCGCTGACGCTGCGCCGTACCGGAAGGAAGGTGACCGGATGACCGCCCGCCTCGGCCGCGGCGTGCTGTGGGCGTTCTGCGCGCTCGTGGGCGTGTGGCTGGTCGCGCCCGCGCTGATCGTGGTACCGCTCAGCTTCACCTCGAAGGCGTCGCTGAAGTTCCCGCCGGACGGCTACTCGTTCCGCTGGTACGAGCATTTCTTCAGCGACCCGGCCTGGGTGTCCGCGCTGCTGACCTCGGTCGAGGTCGCGCTGCTCGTCACGGTCGTGGCCACGGTGCTCGGCACGGCCGCCGCGCTCGGACTGACCAGGGCGCGGATGCGCGGACTGGGGCTCGCGCAGGGGGCGATGCTGGCCCCGATGATCGTGCCGGGCGTGGTGCTGGCCGTCGGGACCTACGCCGTGTTCCTGAAGTTGCAGCTCGTGGGGACGCTGGCCGGGTTCGTCATGGCGCACACCGTGCTGGCGCTGCCGTTCGTGATGATCCCGGTGGCCGCTTCGCTGCGCGGGTTCGACCGGCGGTTGGAGAGCGCGGCGGCCAGTCTGGGCGCCGGACGGTGGGCCACCTTCCGGAGCGTGACACTGCCGCTGGTCGCGCCCGGCGTCGCCTCCGGCGCGCTGTTCGCGTTCGTCACGAGCTTCGACGAGGTGGTCGTCTCGCTGTTCATCCAGAGCCCGTACCTGCAGACCCTGCCGGTCAAGATGTACGCGAGCGTCACTCGCGAGATCGACCCGACCATCGCCGCGGCGGCCACGATGATCCTCGTGCTGACCACGACCCTCGTGCTTGCCGCCACCTTCTTCGTCGCCAGGAGGTCTCGTGCCGCCGACCAGTAACGACCTCGCCGCCCGCGGCGCGGGCATCGAACTCACCGGCCTGACCAAGCGCTACGGTGATTTCGTCGCCGTGGACGACGTCTCGCTGTCGATCAAGCCGGGCGAGTTCATCACGCTGCTCGGACCGAGCGGCTCGGGCAAGACCACCACGCTGAACGTCATCGCCGGCTTCACCAAGGCGACCTCGGGCGAGCTGATCGTGGACGGCACCGCCATCGCGGCCACCCCACCGCACAAGCGGGACATGGGCATGGTCTTCCAGCATTACGCCCTGTTCCCGCACATGACGGTCGCCGAGAACATCGCCTTCCCGCTGAAGCAGCGCAAGATCCCCAAGGGGCGCAGGACCGAGTTGGTCCAGGCGGCGCTGGCCACCGTCCACCTCGGCGAGTACGGCCACCGCTACCCGCGCGAGCTGTCCGGCGGGCAGCAGCAGCGGGTCGCGGTGGCCAGAGCGATCGTCTACAGCCCGCGCGTCCTGCTGATGGACGAGCCCCTCGGCGCGCTCGACAAGAAGCTGCGCGACTGGCTCCAACTGGAGATCAAGCGCCTCCACGGCGAGCTGGGCATCACGTTCGTCTACGTCACGCACGACCAGGACGAGGCGCTGGTGCTGTCGGACCGCATCGCGGTCTTCAACCAGGGCCGGATCGAGCAACTGGGCCCGGCCGAGGAGCTCTACGAGCGGCCCGCGACGCTGTTCGTCGCCCGTTTCCTGGGCGAGTCGACGATCCTGCGTGGCGACGTCACGCCTGACGGCATCCACGTCTGTGCGCGGCTGGTGCGGGCGTCCGGCTCGTTGCCCGACGGGCCCGGCGCGCTCGTCGTACGGCCCGAGCGCCTGTCCGTACGGCACGCCGGCCATACCCCGGAGACCGGCTGGAACGCGCTGCCCGCCACCGTCACCGGCGAGATCTACTTCGGCTCCAGCCGCAAGCTGGAGCTGAGGCTGCCGGACGGCTCGCCCGCGCTGGTCCGCGAGCAGGCGGGCAGCCTCAGCGACGCCCGTCGCGGCGACGAGGTCACGCTCGTCTGGCGCGTGACCGACTCCGTACTCCTTGCCGACGACAGTGATGTGGAGGCAGTGCTCACGTGAAAGGCATCCCGCTGACCGGAGACTTCGCCAACGGCGGCGTCTCGTTCTGGTACCGGCAGATCGGCATGCCGGACCGCCGTGCGGCGCTGCCCGGCTCCCGCTCGTACGACGTGGTGATCGTCGGCGGTGGGTACACGGGCCTGTGGACCGCGTACTACCTCAAGAAGGCGCAGCCGGAGCTGCGGATCGCGATCCTGGAGCGGGAGTTCGCCGGGGCCGGCGCGTCCGGACGCAACGGTGGCTGGCTGTCGGCCGAGTTCGCGGGCTCACGCGAGCGGTACGCGGCGGCCCGGGGGCGTGAGGCGATGATCTCCCTGCAGCATGCCATGTTCCGGTCCGTCGACGAGGTCATCAGCGTGACCCGGGAGGAGGGCATCGAGGCCGACATCCACAAGGGCGGCCTGATCCACGTCGCGACCAACCCCGCCCAGCGCCGCCGCCTGCGCGAAGAGCTGTCCGAGCTGCGCACCTGGGGGTACGGCGAGGACGACCTCAGGCTGATGGACCGCGACGAGCAGCGGGAACGCGTGCGGGTGGCGGGCACTCTCGAGGCCACGTACTCGCCGCACTGCGCCCGTATCCAGCCTGCCAAGCTGGCCGTCGGTCTCGCCTCGACGGTCGTCTCGCTGGGCGTGGACATCTTCGAGAACACCACCGTGACCGAGATCCGCCCCCGCCAGAGTGGCCCTGACGGCAAGGCCACGGCGGTCACCTCGCGCGGCGTCGTCTCGGCCGAGTACGTCATCCGCGCCACCGAGGGCTACACCGCCGGCCTCGCCGGTCAGCGCCGGCAGTGGCTGCCGATGAACAGTTCCATGATCGTCACCGAGCCGCTGCCCGCCGAGGTGTGGAAGCACATCGGGTGGTCGGGCAACGAGTTGCTCGGCGACGAGGCGCACGCCTACGTCTACGCCCAGCGCACCGCGGACGACCGGATCGCGATCGGCGGGCGCGGCGTGCCGTACCGGTACGGCTCGCGAACCGACGACCGGGGCGCCACGCAGGCCCAGACGGTGGCACTGCTGTGGCGGATGCTGGTCAAGCTGTTCCCCGCCGCCGCTGACGCCCGTGTCCAGCACGCGTGGTGCGGAGTGCTCGGGGTGCCGCGCGACTGGTGCTCGACCGTGCACCTCGACCACGCGACCGGTCTCGGCTGGGCGGGCGGCTACGTGGGCAGCGGCGTCACCACCACGAATCTGGCCGGCCGTACGCTACGCGACCTGGTGCTGCGCCGCGACACCGAGCTGACCACGCTGCCCTGGGTGGGCCGCCAGGTCAGGCAGTGGGAGCCGGAGCCGCTGCGGTGGGCCGGGGTGCAGTTGATCTACGCGCTCTTCAGGGCCGCGGACCGGCAGGAGAACGACCGGGGCACCACCACCTCGCCGTACGCCCGCATCGCCAACCTCATCTCAGGCCGCTGAACCTCAGAACCGTGGGAAGGACGACTCTTCGAGCCCGGAAGGCCGCATCCGGCGGGTCACCCGGTTCCCCGCGGTGGACGCATCGTGTCGATGAGCGTGTCGAGCGGCACACGGGCGAATCCGATGCGGGTGTCGCTCGCCCCATAGGGCAACCACACGGCGTCATCGTGAAGCAGGCCGCCGCAGGAGTACACGACATTGGGCACGTAGCCTTCGCGTTCGGTGCCGTCGGCGGTGAGGAGCGTTCCGGGAAGTTCGGCGACGACACGGTGCGGCTCGTGCGGGTCGAGCAGCAGCGCGCCGATGGAGTAGTCGCGCATGGGGCCGACGCCATGGGTCAGGACGAGCCAGCCGAAGCCGGTCTCGATGGGGGATCCGCAGTTGCCCACCTGGATGAGTTCCCAGTCCCGCCGGGGGGTGTGCAGCGGCGTCGGTGCCTGCCAGACGTTGTGCCGGTCGAGGGCCGTGAGCCCGATGGTCTCGCCGTCGGAGCGGCACAGGGCCAGCGTCCGTCCGCCGACCGGGCGCGGGAAGAGCGCCATGCCCTTGTTGACGGCGGCCGGGCCGCGCATGGGAGTGATCTCGAAGCGGCGCAGGTCGTCGCTGGTGATCAGGTGCGAGCGGATGTGCCGCCCGTCGTAGGCGGTATAGGTGGCCCGGTACGAAGGTGTGCCGTCCTGGCCGACGATTCGTACGAATCGCGCGTCCTCCATGCCGTTGGACTCGGCCGCGGTCGACGGCCAGAGGACTCGCCGGTGCAGGGGAAGATCGGGAGGGAAGGCCACGGCGTAGTCGGAGTGCGTCGCCCGGCGCATCTCTTCCAGGGTCGGCTGTGTGGAGGTGCGGGTGAGCAGGTCGGCGGGAAGCCGGGCGATCGCGTGCTCGAAGTCGTTGTCGTCGAAGCGTTCCGGCAGAGACCGCAGGACGGCGGCCGTCACCTCGTTGTCCCAGGCGCCGTCGCAGAGCCCGGCGGCGAGCAGGTCGCGCCGATGGCGGGTCCGGAGCCGGCGCCCGACGGACAGCGTTCCTGAGCGGTCGGCGATCGCGAGCTCGGAGCCGGGACCGAGCAGCGCCGTGGCGAAGCCGATCGATGACAGGTGCCCCTCACCGATCTGCCGCAGGCTGATCGCCACACGGAGTTGTCCGGGGCGCAGGCCCGACTGGTCGGGGTGGGGGACCATGGAGGGATTGCACACTGCCGCGCCCTCCACGGCGTACTCATGACTGAAATAGGCGCCCACGAGGAGGCTGGCCGGCAGAGACAGGTCGACGTCGCGCGGGACGCGATGGCGGACCAGGTCGTGGTGATGCGCGAAGGTCGTTTCGAGGTCGTGGTGCCGGTCGCCGAATCGTCGCAGCGTCTCCTGGAGCATTTCGGTGGTCTGGTCTTCGCCGAGGAGCATGATGCGGTCGATCAGCGCGGCGGCCCTGGTACGGGTGAGCGCGGCGTCCTCGCCGGGCACGAAGAGCTTGATGATCACTCTTCGCGGATCGGGAGTGAGGGTCGGGCCGAGCCGCGTGGCCAGGTCCTTGATGGTCATGAGAGCCGCCCGGCATGCTGCATGGTGGAGATCAGCGCGATGGTCGACTCCGCTCCCTGGTTGAGGTTCGGACCGTGCTCGGTCAGGCCGTCGTAGCCGCCGCCGGTCGCCGGGTCCCACATCGGAACGCCGGCGTCGTTGGCTCCCTGGAACCACGCCACCGACCGTCGTACCCGCTCCTGCCACGCGTCGTCGCCGGTCACGTAGGCGGCGGTGGCACAGGCGTCGGCGAGCGCGGCCACCTCGATCGGCTGCTGGTCGTAGCGGTCCCGCGGCGTGTCCTGCCGCCAGCCGGTGGCGGGCACGACCGCGAGCAGGCCGTCCCTGGTCTGGATGTCCGACAGCCAGGACAGCATGCGCAGGCCGGTGGTGAGCAGTTGCCGGTCATCGCTCAGATCCCCGGCGGCGATGATCACTTCGGCGAGAGCGGCGTTCGCGTAGGTCAGGTGCGGTTGCGGCCACGGCCAGGAGGGGTCCTCCGAGGGTGCGCCGATCGCCTCCACGGCGTCCATCAGCAGGGAGGCGGCCACGGTGTTGTCCGTGCGCGTGCGCAGGACCTCCGCCGCGCCGAGCCCGGCGAAGGCCATGGCGCGCGGATACGGGGAGCGCTGTTCGGCGCCGAGAACGAAGGCGTGCAGCGCTTCGTCCCGGATCCAGGGGATGGCGTTGCGGGCCGCCGCGGTGCCCAGGCCCCACATCGCCCGTCCCCACCAGTCGCCGACGCCCGGCGGTTCGCTCCAGTGGCGGTCGAAGGTGAGCCGGTTGCGGAACGCGCCGGAACGATCCTGCGCGTGCGTGAGGAAGGCCAGGTAGCACTCGGCCAGCCGGGTCAGCCGCCGGGCGGGGCGCGGCTCGCGGCTGGCGACGATCAGGCCGCGGGCGACGTCGTCGGTGCAGTAGCCGTGATCGCGGCGGACGACGGCATGCCGGGCATGCTCGAACAGGCCGGTGTCGTCGCTCATCCGGAGCAGGTGCCTGAAACCGGGATCGGCGGCGCTCATGGCAGCATCGCGGCCGGCCGCGCGGCGACGAGCGACCGGGCGAGGCCGTCGTATCGGGCCGCGACCGCAGGCCACAGCAGGGTCGGAATCAGGGCGCGGGTACGACTGGTGAGACTGCCGGCCAGCCCGGGTTGCGTGAGGACGCGGCGGATGGCGGAGGCGAGCGCGGCGGGGTCGCCGTGGGGAACGAGCAGCCCCGGGCCACTGGTGAGCAGTTCCACGGCGTGCGGGAAGGTGGTGGCGACGACCGGCACGCCGGCGGCCACGGCCTCGATGAGGACACCGGACGTGACCTGCTCCGCCGAGTCATAGGGCAGGACGACGACGTCCGCCGAGCGGACCAGCCGGCTCAGCGAGTCCTGATCCCGGTAGACGGGGTCATGTCGTACGGCCGTGGACACCCCCAGCCGGGCGGCGAGAGCGTGCAGGCCGTCGCGATAGGCCTCGCCCTGGAGCTCCAGCACCTTGGGGTGGGTCCTGCCGGCGATCGTGTAGATCGGTGAGGGGTCGAGGCCCAACAGGAGCGCGAGGGCACGCACCGCCCATTCGATCCCTTTGCCGGGTCCGAGCAGTCCCCACGTGAGCAGGTGCGGACGGTTGCGGCGCTGAGCCGGAACCCGCATGTGGTCGGCGGCCCCGTGCGGAATGACGAACACCTTGCCGGCATCCACCCGGTAGCCGGTCTTCAGCCGGTCACGAGCGGTGCCGGTCATGGTCACGATCGCGTCCGCGGCGTCCCCGATCTCCTCGAGCAGGGCCTTTTGCGGGGGAGTGGGCCTGGCCAGGACGGTGTGCAGGACCACGATGCTCGGCACGGTGAGGCGCCGCAGCAACGGCAGGACGTCCTGGCCGTCCAGACCGGGGTAGATGCCGTACTCGTGCTGCACGATGGCCACGTCGAAGTCCTCCAGAGCGGAGGCCGCGGCCTGCCAGCCGCCGAGCCCGCCGGGAGTCCAGGTGTGCACGACCCCGGGCTGTGGCCGTTCGTCGTCGCCTTCCGCGGTGACACGGACGATCCCGCCGGACATGCCGCCCCCGGCCAGATGGGCGGCCAGGGCGGAATTGAAGGTCGCGAGCCCGCACTGGGTGGGCGGGTGGGTGCTGAGAAATCCGTATGTGAGGACCAACTGTCTCGCCTTTCGGTCATCCGGCCGCACCATGATGGATCCGGGTGCTGCTCGCTCGGTGAAGACGGTCACCCCGTCTGCCTGTGCGTGGAGTGGAACCTGGAGACTTCACCGGGGGCCCGTCCTCATTCGGGGGCCCGGCTGACGCGACCGATCGGCTGATGGCGTGGTCTGCGTACGACTGACACTAACAGCCACTAACTTTGACCCAACATTTCGCGGTAGATGCTGAGATAGCTCGCCACCATCCGATCCGCGCTGAACCTGCGTTGTACCTGCGCGCGGCAGTTCGCGCGGTCGATCGTCGCGATGCGTGCCACCGCGGTGACCGCCTCGTCGAGGGAGTCCACCAGGAAACCCGTCACTCCCGGGTCCACGACCTCGGCCATGGATCCGCGCCGGTAGGCGACGACGGGAGTCCCGCAGGCCATCGCCTCGACCACCGACAGGCCGAAAGGCTCGTCGAACGCGATGGGATGCAGCAGCGCGGCGGCGCCACCGAGGATCTGGCCACGCCGCTCGGGGCCGACCGAGCCGAGGAAGCTGACCTGTTCGCCGTCGACCTTCGGCAGGATCTCCTCCTCGAAGTACCGCTCGTCCTGGACGATGCCGCAGATGGTCAGCGGCATCCCCGCCCGCCGGGCGATCTCGATGGCCGTGTGCGTTCCCTTGTCGGGATGAACGCGGCCGAACGCGATCAGCCGCCGGCCGCCCACCGGGTCGAAGGGAAAGGCGTCCAGATCGATGCCGTGGTGCACGGTGGCGACGTAGTCCAGCTCGGGGGCACGGTCCGCGTCCGAGATGGACACGTAGGCGGATCGGGCGCGGGCGTAGGCGGGCAGGATGCCCATGCCGGAGAACCCATGGACCGTGGTGAGCAAAGGGGCTCGGCAATGATCGGCGAAGGCCAGCGGCAGCCAGTCGAGATGGCTGTGGACGAGGTCGAACTCACCCGAACGGCTCAACGCGTGCGCGACGTGCATCGCCTCCCACACCCTCCCGTCGAGCGACGGATCGTCTGCGTACCCGCGCGGGCACACGCCGTCCAGCGCTCCGGAGGTGACGGAGTCCAGCGTGGCGAACAGGGTCACATCGACCCCGGCGGCGGAGAGCCCTTCGGCGAGCAGGCTCGTGACCTGCTCCCACGGGCCGTAATGGCGCGGAGGCGTGCGCCAGGCGACCGGTCCCAGCAACGCTACCCTCACGTGACGGACACTTCGCTCCGGCGTACGTCTGGCATCGGCGCTTGTCTCCCTTGGGTGCAGCGGATACATCCCATGCTTCGCCTCCTTGCCCTGTTCATCCGAGTGAACGCCACGGCGGGACGGTCGGAAACCGCTGATATCGCAAGGAGCCATCACCACAACTGATCACCATGGAGCGGTGTGACGGGCTCCTCGACGCCGTTACTCGCGCGGCGGCGTGGCGGCGGAGACGTCCCAGGCCGGTTCCAGGTCGATGCCGTGGACCTCGATCGGGCCGTCGGGCTGAGCGCGATCTGTGCCATACCCTGTGTTGCAAGGCTGAGAATGCTTCTCCGACGTCTCGGAGGCAACAGCCATCATCAGAGAGCGAGACACGACATGAGCAGTGCTCGCAAAACCGAAGGCCATGCCGCGGAGGCCCCCTCCCAGCCGGACGAGCGCTCCGACCACGCGGCCAACGCGCAGTGGCTCAAGGACAACCCAGACGCCATGCCGCAGGTAGGCGCCGGCCGGTGGGCCGTGTACGACCGCGCCGGTCAGTTGCTCGGCCACCTCGTCGGCGACGGCCCGACCCGCGACACCCGCTTCAAGGCGATCAGCGCGACACACGAAGGGTCGGCTCTTGATCGAGCGCCGGGATACGGCATCACCCTGCACGATGCCGGGGCCCACCTCCTCGACACCAGCGTGGGTGGTAGCCCGTCCGAGGACGAACAGGGTGACTGAGCCACCAAGGCGGCGATTTCCTGGCGATACGTAGCTCCCGACCGATGTGACACGTCACAACGGAGGCCCTAGGCCGCCCTCCAGCCATGTGTACGGCCAGAGCGCGTCTCGGGTGTACAGGAGTGTTCTCGGCTCCCAAGCTCTGGGCGAGCAACGTGCACCGGCCCGACCACGACCGCATCCGGCGCCGCCGGGCCGACAACCCCGGGCAGGCCCGCGCCCCGGCCGGAGACTGATCGATGCCCCTTTCGGTGATCGGTTCTGGAGATGGGGCGTTCCGGGATTGCGCGTTTCCGTCTGCGGGCTGATCACTTGGACTGGTGGGTGAGCAGACGGCGCAGCTTGCGTCGCTGTCATCGTGAGGGGGCGTCATGACCCTGGACGCACAAGGAACGAACGCGACCGACCGCGCGGGTCTGAACGGTCAGATTCCGCGCTGTGATCACATCGACCAGCTCTCGGTCGTGGAGTACGGGTCACCCGAATGCAAGGCATGCCTGGCCTCCGGCCATACCTGGACACGCCTGCTGGTGTGCCTGACCTGCGGATGGGTGGCCTGCTCCGACGATTCGCGAGGCGGCCACGCCAAGGCGCACCACCAGGAGACCGACCACCCGGTGGTCGCCGTCCTGGAGCCGTACTCGACCTGGCGTTGGTGCTACGCGCACCGGCGGACTGTATAGACGAAGGGAAAGGGACTTCATGACCCTTTCTGAGCAGCCGATGAGCAGGACCATGACGGCGCACCGCCGTTTCCGGGGGCCGAGCAGCACGTTCCAGCCGGCCGGGCACAGGTGGGCCTGACGGCGGCGATCGTGGTCCTGCCGTTCCTCGCGCTCTTCCTGGCGTGGGGAAGGGAGTCACGCTGACGATCTGCTGCTGGCCGCGGTCCTGTACGTGGTGACCGGGCTGGGGGTGACGGCCGGGTTCCATCGGCTGCTCACTCATGCCTCCTTCACCGCCCTGCCGTGGTTGCGCGTGGTGCTGGCGGTCGCCGGTCGATGGGTTTTCAGGGGAACGTGATCGACTGGGTGGCGGTGCATCGCCGCCATCTCTCCGGCGGCTGGCACATCACACTAGGCCGCCAGGATGTGTTCTCGTGGAAGGTCAAGGCACTGGTCAAGGTGGCGGGGGAGCGACCTGGAGGAAGGCGACAGCCAGGGCCTGCCCGTCACGTCGGCGACCCCATCCTCGAGAGCAACCGCACCCGCCGCATCGACTTCGCCTTGTTCATGGTCGAGGCCCTCGACAACGACGAACTCGTTCACAGGGCACCGGCGATGGTCGGCCGCCGGACCCCCTCGGCGCTCGCCTACGCCTCCGCCACCCCGGCACCGTAATCCTCACGCCGTGTCTCGCTCAGGCCGGCGGCGGAGATGCGGAGCGGGCGGCGGCACACCCCTATCGATCATCAAGGAGTTACGTCGAGAATCAGAAACGTCCGGCACCGAGCGGCCCATTCGGACGGCGTTCGCCGAGGTCCGGGCGGCACCCGGGAACTGCCACCCGACATCCTGAACGGTATCCTGGAGGTCTGGCCGCGCCATCGGCCTGGAGTGGGGCTGTCCGATGGCCACCGCGCGATGAACGATCGGACCACGCCGAAGCTCCTCATCGGGCTCTGACAGTAAAGGAGCGTCCGCGATGGCCACCTGGACCGGCGAGGAACTGAGCACGATCGGTTACGCCGAAGAACTGGATCTCTCCTCTCAGCGAGACGACGGCACGCTGGGCCGGCCGGTGACGATATGGGTCGTCCGTGTCGCCGACGACCTGTATGTGCGTTGCATGAACGGCCGCTCCGGCGCCTGGTACCGCGGCGCCCGAGTCCGTCATCAAGGCCACATCTCGGCCGGCGGCGTCGAGGCGGACGTCGCCTTCGCCCATCTGGATCCCGCCGATGCGGCCGTCCACGACCAGATCGACGAGGTCTACCGCACCAAATACCGCCGCTTCGGCGGCAACATCATCGGCGGCGTCGTCAACCCCGACGCGCGAGCCGCGACCATCAAACTCATCCCAGAAAGGTGATCACGAAGCGCATCATTGGGCATGTCTGAACGCTTCCCCGCGACGGGTGGTGCGCCCCAGCCGCTCCGCGTACGCCGGGACGAATGGCAGGCGACAAGGCACCCGAAAACCTGCTCTGACCGGGCCCAGTGCTCCGGGCCGACCGCCTTTCACGAGGGCTCGAACGGTTGGCCGTTCGCAAAGGACACCGGAAGCCCGGACGTTTCGAAAACCATAGCCGTATTTTGCTTTCCGGAGAAATGTTATTTCGGCGTTCGGGATTATCTTGGAATTACCGAGGATTTTTCGAGCGTTGGCGTTCAGGTCGGCGTCGCCCCCGGCGATAGACGATCGGCTCTCGGACAGGGCTGGGCAGGCCAACGATCATGACACTTCTTACGAATCCCGCGCCGTTGAGCGCCGCCGGCGCACCGCCCGTGGCCGACTCCCAGGTTCGCCTCTGGCTGGATCCCGTCCTTGACCGGCGCGGAGCCAGGGACGGAGTGTGGTGGCCGTACTCTCGCGACGCCGCCGCCGAGCTGCCGGGTCTCATTGCCGCGGTCGACCAGCGGCTGAGTCAGGTCGTCGTGCGCATCGGCCTGGAGGCCGGCTTCTGGGACGACATCCCTTACCGTGTTCCTGCGCGGGGCAGGGAGGTCGCGGTGGAATGCGTGCACGAGGCCGATCCTCACCTGATCGTCCTGGCCTTCGCGCATGCCGAGCCCGTCACGCTGCAGCTCGTGCCGCCTGGCACCGGATCCGGGCAGGTGGCGCGCATGCGCGACGCGTACGCGCGTGCCGGATCGGCCATCGGGCCGCCGGAGGTTGACGCCTTCGCCGGCTGGGAGAACGAGGGCGGACATCTCATCGATCGGGACGTACAAGCTGTGAGCGGCCCGCGCCGGACCGGTCGGGTCGGTCAGCGGTCACCCGCATTCCTGCTCCGATCCGAGAGCCGCACGACCCTCACCGATGCTTTCCCGCTTGGCAGAGCCGATCGATCGAAGCCGACCACCGTCGGCCTGTCCGGCGAGATCGACATCTTCACCGGCCCGACGCTGCGCTCGCGTCTGGAGGGTGTCCTGACGTCCAGTACGCCTCTGCTGGTCCTGGACTTGTCCGCTGTGTCCTTCTGCGATGCCTCCGGCCTGGCTGTCATCGTCGACATCCAGCGCCGCGCCCGGCTCATGGGGATCACTTTGGCGCTGGCGGCGCCCCGCCCCTTCATGGGCAAGCTGCTGCGCATCACCGGCCTGGACCGCAGTCTGCCCATGATGTAGGGCGGGCGCTGTCCGCGGTTTCCCGAGGGGCCTCCTGATCGTGGTTCCGCGCTCGTACCTCCGAGCTCCGTCTCACCCCGCGGCCCGGCGAGCAGATCCTTCGTCTGCGCCGGCATCAGGGCCGAAACGTACCCGCCTGGCCTCCGGTGACCGTCGGCGCTGGACTGTCTTGGACGCGCTGCCGGATGGCGGCTCCGCGAGCGCGAAGACGGGGGCCACCGTTGGGCGGTGGGGACGGGTACGCAACATGAGTAGGGTGGAACACTGACCTTGGAGGAGGCCGCGTGGCATCGAACAGGGAACAGCCGGCCGGCGTGATGAACCGGCTTTTCGAGAACACCGGAAACTCTTCGTTCATGGAGTTCGCCGGCTCGTATGTGCGGGAGTTGCCGCCTCGGCGGGACGAGATGCCGGTCACCCCGATGGGAGACCGGCTTCCGCACGCGACCACGATCATCGCCGCCACCTACGACGGAGGCGTGGTGATGGCGGGTGACCGGCGGGCGACGTCGGGCAATGTCATCTCCCAGCGCGACATGGAGAAGGTGTTCCGTACCGACGACTACTCGTGCATGGGGATCGCGGGCACGGCCAGCACCGGCATCGAGATGGCCCGCCTGTATCGGGTGGAGTTGGAGCATTACGAGAAAATGGAGGGGCGCACGTTGTCGGTGGCGGGCAAGGCCAACCGGCTGGCCAGCATGATTCGCGGCAATCTCGCCATGGCGATGCAGGGGCTGGTGGTGGTGCCGCTGTTCGTCGCGTACGACCCGGACAAGGACGAGGGACGGATCTTCGGCTACGACGTGGCGGGCGGCCCCTACGAGCGCGACCGGTTCGACGCCATCGGCTCCGGCTCGATCTTCGCACGCGGGTCGTTGAAGAAGCTCTACCGTGACGGCGCGTCGGCCGACGAGATGGTGATGACGCTGATCCAGGCCCTCTACGACGCGGCCGACGACGACTCGGCGACCGGCGGGCCCGACGTGACCAGGAAGATCTGGCCGATCGTGTCGGTGATCGATGCCGACGGATTCCGCAAGCTGACCGACCAGCAGGTGGCCGGCTACGTGGCGGAGATGCTCGACGCCCGCCTGATCTCGCCCGACGGCCCGATCGCTCCGCTGCGCTAGAAGGACCACCGCACGTGCTTGGGCAGGCGTCCTCCGAGCGGATCATGCAGGACGAGGCCCGGCTGTGCGCGTCAGAGCACCGCGCCGGGCCGGTCCGTCGTGGCGCTGCGGCACGTGGAGGGCTCCGAGCGTCATGTGAACTTTCGGGGCGAGTCTCACGCGGGCGCGGCCGCCTCCTGACGCGGGTTGCTGTGCGCGTTCTCGCTGGTGCAGACGAGCTCGAGTTTGTCGACGGCGACCTTGGCGATCTGACCGGGCCCGAGGTCACCGTAAAGGATCTTCTCCGACAGCAGGTCCTCCAGCTCCCGCTGGATGGTCCGCCGCAGCGGCCGCGCACCCATCACCGGGTCGTAGCCGCGGTCGGCCAGCAGCTGCTTGGCATCCGGTGAGACGTCCAGACCCATGTCGCGGTCCTTCAACCGGGAATCCACCTGCGCGAGCATCAGATCCACGATCTTGATGATCTCGTTCGGCGTCAACTGATGGAAGACCACGATGTCATCGACCCGGTTGAGGAACTCCGGCCGGAAGTGCTGCTTGAGCTCCTCCTGCACCTTCGACTTCATCCGGTCGTAGTTGGAGTCGGCGTCGTTGGACTTGGCGAACCCGACCCCGATGCCCTTGGAGATGTCCCGGGCGCCGAGGTTGGTGGTCATGATGATGACCGTGTTCTTGAAGTCCACCACCCGGCCCTGAGCATCGGTCAGCCGGCCGTCCTCCAGAATCTGCAACAGCGAGTTGAAGATGTCCGGATGCGCCTTCTCGATCTCATCGAACAGCACCACCGAGAACGGCTTACGCCGCACCTTCTCGGTCAGCTGCCCGCCCTCCTCATAACCGACATAGCC
>NZ_FNVT01000038.1 GCF_900108335.1 Nonomuraea solani | reverse complement strand
GGCGGGTGGCGTCGGCGAGCCGGCCGGCCAGGTCGGAGAGCGCCAGGCCGGGGCGGGCCGCCAGCCGGGCGCCCGCGATCCGCAGCGCCAGCGGGATGCCGCCGCACAGCCGGACGATCCGGGCCGCCGCCTCCGGCTCCGCCCGCACCCGCTCCTCGCCGACGACGCGGGTGAGCAGCGCGCCCGCGTCCGCCTCGCCGAGCGCGCCCAGGTGCAGGTGGTGGGCGTTGTCCAGGACCGCGAGCGGGGCGCGGCCGGTGATCAGGACCCGGCAGCCGGCCCCGCCCGGGATGAGCGGGCGCACCTGCCGGGCGTCGCGGGCGTTGTCCAGGATGACCAGCAGGTTGCCCGTCGCGGTGAGCGAGCGGTAGCGGGCCGCGGCCTCATCGGGGTTGGCGGGCACGGCGGTGCCGTCCAGGCCGAGCGAGCGCAGCAGGTGGCGCAGCGCCTCGATGGGCGTCAGCGGGGCCAGCCCGGCGGTGGCGCCGTGCAGGTTGACATAGACGACGCCGTCGGTGAACCGGCCGGTCAGGGTGTGCGCGACGTGCACGGCCAGCGCCGACTTGCCGACCCCGCCGGGGCCGTCGATGACGGTGATCGTGGCGGCGTCGGCGGACAGGAGCGCGGCGCGCAGCCGTTCGATCTCGGCGGCCCGGGCGGTGAAGGCCTGCGTGCCGGCGGGCAGCTCGGCGGGGGTGATCGGCTCGGCCGGGGCGGCCTGGCGCGCCGGGGCGCCGAGGTCGAGCACCGGGTCGTGCACGAGGATGGCCTGGTGCAGGCGGCGCAGCTCGGTGCTGGGTTCGGTGCCCAGCTCCCGCACCAGGAAGCGGCGGGTGCTCTGGTAGACGGCCAGCGCCTCCGAGGAGCGCGCGGCGCGGTGCAGGGCGAGCATGAGCTGGGCGGCGGGCCGTTCGCGCAGCGGGTGTGCCGTGACGTGCGCGGCCAGGTCGGCGGCCAGGGCGTGGTGGTCGCCGGCGGCCAGCCGCAGATCGGCGTGCTCTTCCAGCACGGTGAGCCGCTCGCTCTCCAGCCGGTCGGCCTCGATCCGGGCCCAGGGCGCGTCGACCTCGGTCAGCGCCGGGCCGCGCCACAGCCCGAGCGCCTGACCGAACAGCGCGTCGGCGGCCGCGCTCTGGCCCTTCGCGTGGGCGGCGCGCGCCCGCGCGGCCAGCTGGGTGAACAGGTGCGCGTCGACGCGGTCGCGGTCGAGGGTGAGCCGGTAGGCGCCGGGCACGGTCTCGATGACGTCCTCGCCGCCGAGCGTCTCCCGCAGCTTGGAGATCACGATGTGCAGTTGTTTGGCCGCGGTCGCCGCCGTGCTGTCGGCCCACACCTCCTCGATGATGCGCTCGGCGCGTACGGGCTGACCCGCCTCCAGGGCGAGCCTGGCCAGCACCCCGATCCGCCGCCGCCCGGCCAGCCTGACCACGCGATCACCCGCCGTGATCTCCCACGGACCAAGGAACCTGATCTCCAGATCCATGCGAAGCGCTCCCCTTCGTCACCGGATCTAGCAGCGTAACGATGCTCTCGTGCGCCGACGATCGTTCGCCACCGTTGACTCGCGCCGGCCTTCACACCGAACTCGATCACCGCGGCCAACGTTCTCGAAACTCCGACCGGTTGTGCGGCGGGCATCGATCGCGGCATTCCTGAAGCCCAGGAGAAATATCCATACCTGCGATATACCTCCGTCATACCGCGCATCCCTAGGTTTCTCTCATCTCAGAAACCCACTAGATAGGGGCTAATTCATGCGTGGAGCAAAACGGCTCAGCATCCTCTCCGCCATCACGATCGGCGCCGGCGCGCTGCTGGGGGTGCCCGCGGCCGCCGCGGACGAGATCCCCGCGGAGGTGGCCGTCACCAGCTCCGAAGTGGACAGCATTTCCGCCAAGGAAACGACCACGGTGGGTACGACGGGCACGGGTGTCCCGGCCATCAAGTGCCGTGCGTACACGACCACCAAAACCGCGAAGAACAACTTCGGGTCGACCATGTTCAAGTTCCACCAGAAGGTGACCTGGTGCTACAACGGTAAGAAGATCACGTCCGCGTCATCGAAGGCATGGGCGGACAGCCTCGCAGCCGGGTGGAACTACAAGGGTCTCCAGTCCACGGAAACCTCCGGCGGAGCTGGAAAGTCGTCCTACACCGCTTGGCGTCAGGGCAAGTTCTGCCTCGTCGTCCCCGGCACCGGCGAGCGCTGCATCTCTGAGAAGCGGCCCTGGATCGAACAGAAGGTCACGAAGACCGGCGGGCACTCGTCCTCGACCGGCATGTGATCGGCGGTCGCCCGCCTCACGAGGCCGTCTGGAGTGAGCGGACGCGCTGGCATCGGGCCGGTTCGCGGGAGATCTCTCCCGCGACCGGGCAGCGCCGGACTTCTGAGCTGGAGTGCGCCCAGTCGGTTCAGATGGACTTCCCGGGCCTGCCGTCGCTCGCCGATCGCACTGCCTCAGCCCAGACCCGGACGCTGCGCGCACGACCTCAGCTCCCGGCGCGTTTCACCACGTAATCGGTGCCGGTGGTCCGCGACACGTGCGCGATGGCGTCGAACGCCTCGAACACCGGCATGTCCAGGAAATAGTCGGCCATGCGCGAGTGCTGGAAGGACGCCGCGTCGTTGATGTGCGGACGGGCCGCGCGCAGATCGGCGAGCGTCCAAAGCCGGTCGGTGGGAAACGCCGCCTCGACGCTGCCCTCGGCGGGCGGTGGAAGCGACGCGTCGTACCAGGCGCCCTGGGGCCGCTCCGGGGTCGGTTCCCCCAGCGTGGTGGTCCGGCCCAGGCTCGACGTGACACCGATGGCCCGGTAGTCGTCTCCCAGGGCGGCAGCGAGGTGGGCGCCGACCGGCAGGAGCGGGTCGCCCTGGCCGTCGGCCGCCGGTGTGCGCTGGATGTGCCAGTTGTGCGCCGCCAGCACCACGCACGTACCGCCCTCCAAGAGGCGCAGCACGGATTCGGCCATGTAGACGTCACGAAACGTCGAGGCGGACGCGAAGCCCTCCTGGGCGTTGGCGCGATGGAGCTGGTCGAGGTACCAGGCGCCGCGCAGATGCCACATGGCCGTGTCGTGCTCGGCCCCGTGGCCGTGGGCGCGCTGGACGAGAGTCAGGCGCTGCAGGTGCCCCATCAGCCGGCTCAGCGCGCTGGTGAGCAGGTCCTGCTCGCCAGGATCGAGGCTCTGGTAGCGGCTGAGCGCCATGAAGGTCACCGGGTCGTCGAAGCGCTGTGTCACGCTGACCGCCTGCTCCAGCACCGGAAGCGCCTGTGGGGCGGCCCGGCGCACGTAGCCGGCCACCTCCTCCAGCGCGGGCAGAGGCGATGCCGCGGCCCCGGGCAGGTCAGTGCCCAGGCACCGCAGCGGCGGCTCTGCGATGGTGTGGTTCCGCTCTCTCATCCAGGTCAGCGTCTCGTGCATTTCCCGGCACTGGCCCAGCGACAGGGCGATGCCGTCCGCTGCGACCTGCTCCACGGTGCCGGGGCCGCCGCGAACCCAGCCGTCCAGGACCTGCCCCTGGGTGAACGGGGCCTCCAAGGCGTACACCTCGAAACCGCACCGTTCGACCAGGAACCTCAGGATGCGGTGGCGTACCTGATAGAACTCCCGGATGTGGTGGGAGCTCTCACCAAGCGCCACGACCCGCGCGCCGCCGACGATATCGCGCAGCGGTTCGAGATCGTCTATAGGGAACCGGAAGTCCAGGGTTTCCAGAGCCAGAGCACGATCGCCGACCCAGCCGGCGAAACTCGTTTTCACGTCCATGCCCGACAGCGTTTCGTGGCGGGCCTGCCATGGTCGTCATGCCTGAGGAGGGACCTGGACTACGGCAGGCGGAGCAGTCGCGTTCCTGGCTACCACAGGGGAAGTTGGTGGGGCCGTAAGGCGCTGGCTGCCGACGGGAGCGCGATGGCGTCGACGACGTCCACCGCCATGTCTTCCGGCAGGGGCTCAGTACCCGCTGCGGCGGGGGGCGGCGGTGGGGCGGCGGGAGAGGTTGGTCCGGCCCGTGGGCTTGAGGTCGCGCGCCGGCTGATCGTGCCGGAGCGGCGATCGGGCCTGGTGCTCGGTCCTGGCCTGGGTGATCGTGGCGGGGAGTTTGATATGCATGCTTCCTCCTTGGGTGTTAGGCCCTGGTGAGCCAGGTGACCTGGGTGCCGTTGTCGAAGGACCTGCGCTGGGTGGGGGTGAACAGGGTGGGGCGAAATTGTCCGGAGAACACGGGGATGCCCGCGCCCGCCACCACGGGGTAGCTCTTGAGGATGATCTCGTCGATCTCCGGGAGCAGGGCGGCGGCGAGCCTGCCGCCGCCGCAGAGGTAGATGTCCATGCCGGTGTCCTCGGCCTTCAGCCGCCGGATGAGCTCGATCGGGTCGCCGGCCTCCACCCGCACCGTGGGGTCGTCGATCGTCAGCGTGCTGGAGACGACGTACTGGCGCAGGTGGGCGTAAGGGCTGGTGGTGGGGACGTCCAGGGCCGGCTCGTAGGTGCCGCGGCCCATCACCAGGGTGTCGAAGACCTTGTTGGGCGCGTCCTGGAGGCCGACGAGCTTGCGGATGTGGGTGGGGAGCGTCTCGGGGTAACGCTCATTGATCCAGGCGGCCATCTGGTCCGACACGGGGTAGAAGTCGAACTCGGCGTTGGGGCCCGCGATGTAGCCGTCGAGGGAGGCGGCGATGTAGTAGACGAGCCTTCGCATGTCGATCAACTCCCGATGTAGTACTCTGTTTGGAGTGGTCAAAACGTAGTACTACAAACGGAGTGGTGTCAAGTGCGGACTAATCCCGAGCGGCGGCAGGCCCTGATCGACGCGGCCATCGAGGTGCTGGCCAGGGAGGGAGCGCGAGGGCTGACCTTCCGGGCCGTCGATACCGAGGCGGCTGTGCCCCCGGGCACGGCCTCCAACTACTTCGCCAACCGCGATGACCTGTTCACCCAGGTAGGCGGACGCATCTACGAGCGGTTGCTGCCCGACGAGGCCACGATCGCCCGCGGCCGGGAGGGCGTGCAGGACGCGACCCGCTACGCCGAGCTCATGCACGAACTGGTGGATCGGGTCTCCGCCTTCAACTCCGGATACCTGGCCCTGCTCGAGCTCCGGCTGGAGTCCACCCGGCGCCCTGAGCTGCGCGCGGTGCTGACCAAGCGCATCCGCGAGGACATCGACGCCAACATCGGCTACCACGCCACGTCGGGCCTGCCCGGCGACTCGACCTCGGTGGTGCTCCTCTATCTCACTCTGAACTGGCTCATCGTGGAGCGGCTGACGCTGCCTGACATCTTCACCGAGCAGGAGATTCACGAGCTGGTGGACGCCGCCGTGCAAAGATCGCTGAAGGCCTGACCTGTGAGGCGACCCAAGGGCTCGGGGAGCGGGTGGTGGCCGCGTCTGCCACCAACTCCAGTAGATCACGCTTGATCCAGATTTGCCGCGAGCCCGAGCATTCCAGGAGGTGGGAGGGCAGGGGGAGGAGAGTACCGACCAGCAGGCCGGGCACACCTCGGCCTCAATTCGCCGAGGGGGGATCGGTGTGGAGCACGTAGCACCGCAGAAAGCTGATCTGGCGAATGCCGGGAGACGGCGCAAAGTCCTTGCCATCGTCATGGGCCTCGGCCTGCTGGTGAACGTGGGCCTGTTCGGCTGGATCGGGGCGGCGGACCTCAGCGGCGCGATGTCCTTCACGGGGCGGGTGACCGGAGTGGCGCTCGTCGTGGTCGCCTTGGTCATGTTTATCGCAGCGTTGGCCGCGTACAACTACCAAGGCACGCGGCGGCTCGAATACTCAGGCGCCCTGGCGATGTTCGGCTATGCTCTCGTGTTCATCGCGAACGCCTTGATGCTCATCCTGCAGTATCAGGGCCGCGACATCACCCTTTCCCTAGGGGCATGGTTTGCCCTTCTCGTGTGGAGTGGCTGGGCGCTCTGGAAACTCTATCGTCAGGGCGCCTGGCACGGCCTGCTGCACCCACGGAGATTCGCGGCCGGCGTCACCGCGACCGCGGTGCTGGCGGCCGGCAACTTCGCATACACTCAAATGTACCTGCCTCACATGAGCCCGACGAAAATAAATTTCAGCACACGCCTCGACAAGCCGGTGGCACATCCAAATGGCGATTCGGTCTATCTGCCCCTGACCATCAGCATCAGAAACGACGGCACCAGCGAAATTTACGCTGTGGGCGTGGTGTATTGGATATGGGGAGCCATCCAAGAATACACTCCGCAAGCGCGCACCGTCATGCACTGGGCCAAGGACCTGAGAAGACTCGGCGATCAACACCTTTACAGATTCGCCGACTTGCGGAAATTGGAACTTCTCGCCACAGGCATAAATCACGTGCCCCCAGGAAGTCCGCTGAGTCCGGGCGCCGTCACGGCCATAGAGAAAATAGTAATGCTGCCCAAAGACCGACAATACGACATAGTGGAGGCCAAGGCGCAACTCATCGTCGCCCGCAAAGACAGACTGGGAGTCGACGCGCCCTCAAAACCCTCATATGTCACGTCCAGTGCCGACAGCGGACGAGAGAGGCCTCCTTCCTGGGTGCTCAAAGGCTGGCAGAAGAACACCCAGTTCATCAAATACAACATGCGCATCAAGCAGCCCAGCAAGTTGCTCGAACTGACGCGTGCCGAAAAACGGATCACGGTATGGGTGTTGATCGGATCCATAAAAGCGGATCCCGCCTCCCCTTATGTCGTGTTCAACTGGATGATCGTGACAAATGGCGAGGAATCACACAAGCCAACCGACAAAGACAAGTCCCTGGAAGTCGCTCAATACGGCCTTACAGACATCGGCGCCACATCATCCGCGACGTCCCTCGTGACGGAGACCACCCAGCACGATTGAAGCCGCTCCCACTTGACCTTGACGCTGCGGTAGTGGTCGGTGGCGGCGGCGAGGTTGGTCCAGCCGATCGCAGATGAGCTGATCGCCGGGCGTGGAGCCCGAGTCGTCCGCGTATCGGGCGGAGAACTCGGGGTAGGGCACGCGACGTGGACAACGCGAGCAACGACACAGGCGACGCCCTCCGAAACCGCCTCCTGACCACTGGCCGGCGCGGAGAAACGATGGTGGCCTCCAGTGAGCTCATCAACGATCTTCCCTACCTCCGAGTGGTCGACGACGACGATGACGACCCGATTCTGGTGGACCGTCATGGCCGCCCAGTTGAAACCTGGCGGGAGCACTACCCGTACACGAGCAAGATGGATCGGCAGGAGTACGACCGTACCAAGCGATTGCTCCAGATCGAGTTGGTGAAGCTGCAGTATTGGATCAAGGAAACCGGAGCCAGGTTAGTGATCCTCTTCGAGGGGCGCGATGCGGCGGGCAAGGGCGGCACGATCAAGCGCTTCCGCGAGCATCTCAATCCTCGCGGTGCTGCTGTCGTGGCCCTGGGCAAGCCCGGTGAGCGGGAGAGCGCCCAGTGGTACTTCCAGCGCTACATCGCCCATCTACCCGCGGCCGGCGAGATGGTCTTCTTCGACCGCTCCTGGTACAACCGGGCCGGCGTCGAGCGGGTGATGGAGTTCTGCACCGCACCGGAATACCTGCAGTTCCTGCGGCAGGCGCCGATGCTCGAACAGATGCTGGTCGAGGACGGCATCCATCTGATCAAGTTCTGGTTCTCGGTGTCCCGCAGCGAGCAGCTCACCCGCTTCATCATCCGCACCGTCGATCCGGTACGGCGCTGGAAGCTGTCTCCGATGGATCTGGCCTCCCGCCAGAGGTGGGACGAGTACACCGACGCCAAAGAGGACATGTTCGAGCATACCGACACCGACCGCGCACCCTGGACGGTCGTCAAGAGCAATGACAAGAAGCGCGCCCGCATCGAAGCCATTCGCCACGTACTAATCCAATTCGACTACGACAACAAGAACCGCGAGGTGGTCGGTGTGCCCGATCCGCTCATCATTCGCACGGCCGCCGACGTCCTGGACGAAGACCGCGACCCCTACCCCAACCCGCGGCCGGCAGAGGCCGAGGCTGCCTTGGAAGTTCCCCACGCCCGGCCTTCTTGATTCGGTGCGGCGCCACGTCGCCGGCCTCGCCATTCGGTCGTCCGGCGTACAAACCAAAAGAGCCCGCACCATGACGCGAGAATCTTCTCGCACGCCACAGCACAGGCTGAGTTTTCTCGCCGCAGAGCTAGGGGATTAGCTCTTGTCGCGGATCACGTCGTAGTCGGAGAACTCGATCGGGCCGTCACACAGCTTGGCCATATGCGCGTTGAACTGGTCGGTTTCCGGCAGTTTGCTGCTGCGCTGTGCTTCCTCGAACGAGGCGAACTCGACGATCGCCACGTAGTGGTCGGGGCGAGTGTGGTGCTTCGCCACGACCTCGCGCTTCACGGTGCGGGTGCTCTTCGTCTGTGTACGCCACTCGTTCATGAGCGTCTCGACGTCGCCGGCCCGCTTGGTGTTGAATTCCAGAATCTGTACGAAGCTCATATGAGCCTCCCTTTTTTCTTTCTCGGGTTATATTGCCTATTAAACTCCCTGTAAAAAGAAATAGCAAGAAAATCTCGAACAAATCATCGAATTCCGCTCTCGGCATAAAAGCGGAGAGGGTTGCATCCAGTGGAAATTAGAAATCAGGGCGCTGAAAAGAGGCTCGAATGGCCAGGTCAAAGGGATTTGGCGACTTCGTGTGAGGGACCCGGGAGCAGCCGGGAGCGGAAGCGCACCTACAGCAGGGCGGGCTCGGACGAAGCATCGCTGGATCCGCCGGTGGCGCACCCCGTCAGGTGGTCGAGGATCAGCTTGTCGCAGTCGTACAGGGATGAGGAACATCAGACTCACGCGGACCGTGCCTGGCCCGGGCTGCGGGACGTACATGACCGCACTGCCGGTCCACGGCGCCAGGCCGACGCGGACGGTGATTCGCCCTGGCCGATCACAACGCACACCGGGCGGACCTTGGTGGGAGACTTTCTGGAATGAGCTCCCCGCAGGTGACCTATGACGCTGTCGTCGCCGCGCGAGAACTTCTCGCCGATGTGGCGGTCCACACACCGGTGCTGGCCTCGCGGGTGCTTTCCGAAGCGATCGGCGGACCGGTGCACCTCAAGTGCGAGAACCTGCAACGGGCCGGGTCGTTCAAGGTGCGCGGGGCCTACGTCAGGATCGCCCGGCTCAGCGACGGGCAACGGGCCAGGGGTGTGGTGGCGGCCAGCGCCGGCAACCACGCCCAAGGGGTGGCGCTGAGTGCACGACTCCTCGGGACCAAGGCGACGGTCTTCATGCCCGAGGGGGCGGCATTGCCGAAGGTGGAGGCGACCCTGGGCTATGACGCGGAGGTCATCTTCGCCGGCCGTACCCTAGATGAGGCCCTGACCCGGGCAAGGGAGCATGCGGAGCAGACCGGAGCGGTGATCATCCATCCGTTCGACCATCCGGACGTGGTCGCCGGGCAGGGCACGATCGGGCTGGAGATCCTCGAACAGCTCCCGGACACTGCGACGATCGTTGTTCCCATCGGCGGGGGAGGCCTGGCGGCCGGGCTCGCCCTGGCAGCCAAATCCTTGCGGCCCGGCGTCAAGATCGTCGGTGTGCAGGCCGACCGGGCTGCGGCCTACCCAGACTCGCTGTCGGCAGGACATCCGGTGCTGGTCGAGCCGGCCTCGACGATGGCCGACGGCATCGCGGTCGGATGTCCGGGCGAGCTGCCTTTCGAGTTGATCCGCCATCTCGTCGACAAGGTGATCACGGTGACCGAGGAGGAGATCTCCCAGGCACTCGTCTTGTGCCTTGAACGCGCCAAACAGGTCGTCGAACCGGCCGGAGCCGTGGGCGTGGCCGCGCTCCTGGCCCATCCGCAGGCCTTTGAACCCCCGGTGGTCACGGTGCTGTCCGGCGGCAACATCGATCCCATGCTGCTGGCGCGGGTGCTCCGTCACGGCCTGGCCGCCGCGGGACGCTACCTGGCCGTCCGGGTACTGCTCCCGGACCGTCCCGGAGTGCTGGCGAAGTTGCTTGCCGATCTCGCCGCCCTTCGGGTAAACGTGCTGGACATCGTGCACGAACGGTTCGGATCAAGCCTGCGCGTGGACGAGGTGGAGGTCCTGCTCCAGTTGGAGACGAGGGGCCCTGAGCACTGCGACGAAGCACTGAGCGCACTGCGCAGAGACGGCCACCAGCTCATGCTCGACTGAGCACCGACCCGTTCCCCCGGCCGTGGGGTAGCGAACGCTGGAGCGCCGTCCCACGGCCGCAATCCTTCCGCCCACGAGGCAGCCCCAAACGAAGGGCACCCCGTGGATTCGTCGGCGTGTATCTTCCTGGGCGATGAGGTTCGCCTCGACCATCTCGACAGCCACTCCCGCTTGCACGTGCACATGCGCTATGACCGTGTTAATGGGTGTGGTCGGTTCTGGTCTGGAGGCCGAGATGACGTAGCGCCCGCAGGAAGAGCGTTACCGAGCAGGTGAAGGCGAGCACGCTGATGAGCGCGACGGTGATGGGGCGGATGAGCAGGTAGGTTCCGAGGGTCGCGGACAGCAGCAGCCAGATGCTCAAGGTGGCGTTCGCCAGGAGGACCAACGCCCACAGCAGGGTGAGCTGGACGAAGCAGCGGCGGATGTGCTCATGTGCCATGACCGCCTGAGGTAGCCGGACGTACTCGCCGATCAGCTTGCCAACCAGTGGGCGGTGTAGCCGTACCGAGGCCAGGAACACCATGCTGAAGCAGATGGTGCCCAGTTCGGGTTGCAGGAAGTAGATGATGGTGTTGCCGCTCCAGGCTGTCAGGGCGACGCGGATGGTGATCGCGATCGTGGCCAGGATCATGCTCGCGGACAGGGGCCGACCGAGGAGCCGCCGCCAGGCCAGGCTGCCGTAGGCCCACGCGAGCACTGTGGCCAGTGCGCCGTTCAGGCCGAAGGCGGCCAGCGCGGTGTAGAACAGGGCGAGCGGGATGACGACCGCCTCCAGCAGGCGGGGTATGGCTTGCCTGGCCAGTGATTTCAGGCTGGGAAGGGCCACTGGCATTGGGCCAGCGCGCGGGTCGTCGGCAGTGGCTGCGGGCGAGGACGAGTTGGTGCCGGTGCCGGCCTGGACGGTGGCCACGACATCCCCCAAAGACCCGAAGGCGCCTTGGCCGAGTGTGCTGCGAGCAGCCAGGCGCCCGAGCATCCATCGCGACTCACCGCCTCGGGCCGGCGGCCGGACACTTCTCAGTCAACGCCCGTCGCTGCCGTGCGGATACGGGCGAAGTCAGTAAGGCTCATCGCCACTGCCGATCACCAACACCCATCTGGCTGCGGCCAAGGAATTGAGCGTCGGTCATCGCAACGGAGGGCGTGCCGGGTACGAAGCTGCCTGGCGCACATTGCTTTGGCTCGATCGGTGACGTGCTCTTCCCGCATCGGGGCGCCGATCTGGGCCATGCTCGCCGTAGACGATGGCGACCCCGCTCTTCACCGTCATCACAGCCTCCAGATGCGGTCAGTCGGTCAGGGCTTTTCGTAGTTGGCTGAGGACGTTGCGCAGGATCCGGGAGATGTGCATCTGGGAGAGTCCGAGCTCGGCGGCGATTTCTGCCTGGGTGTGGTTGCCGTGGAAGCGCAGCAGCAGGATGTGCCTCTCGCGCGTGGGCAGGGCGTCGATGAGAGGCTTGACGGACTGCGTACCGATGATGGTGTCCAGTGCTTCGTCGGTGCAGGGCAGGACGTCGGCCAGGCTGACGGAGGCGCTGTCGGTGTTGTCGATGGGGGCGTCCAGCGACAGGGTGCTGTAGGCGGTCGAGGCGTCCATCGTCAGCAGGATGTCCTCCTGCGACAGGCCCATGTGGGCCGCCAGCTCGGCGACGGCCGGTGAGCGGCCCAGGGCCTGGCTGAGGTCGTCGGACAGTTTGGTCAGCTGTGAGCGGCGTTCCTGGTGGACGCGGGGAACCCGGATAGCCCACGCGCGGTCCCGGAAATGCCGTTTGACCTCGCCCGCCATGGTGACGGCCGCATAGCGGCGAAAGTCGTGTCCGAGGCCGGCGTCGAACCTGTTGATGGCCTTGACCATACCGACGTAGGCGGCCTGCAGGAGATCTTCCATGGGTTCGCCCCGGTTGCGGTACCGGCGCGCGAGGGAGTTGGCCATCCAGGCGTGGGTCTCCACCAGCCGCTCGCGGAGCACGGCCCTGTGCGCTTGCGAGGTCTGCGACCGGGCCATTTCGATGAGAAGCTCTTCGGCGGTCATCTGTTCCAGGGGAATGTCCAGGACGGCCATCTGTTCTCTCCTTTGCTTCCGGTGCCATGCAGCCGCCCACCGGTCGGCCGGCGGACGAGGGCGGCCAAGCCGGCGGGACGTGAAGGACCCGCCGGCCTCAGCGGCCCCCCGTACCGGCTAGTGGGTCGTCTGCTCGTCAGCGAGCGGCAGCAGCCGGTGCATGACGTCCCGGTAGGAGCGCAGGGCCAGTCTCAGCTGCTCGGTGTCGTGCTGGCTGGTGTTCTTCCAGAGGTCCTGCAGCTCACGGATGCGGCTTTCCAGCGACTGGTGGATCGAGGCCGTCATCTCCTCCATCAGAGAGTCGGCGCGTTGCACCGCATCGCGAGGGTCGTCGACGAAGCACGACTGAAGATCGCGCCATCGGTCCCGGACATCGGCCGGGTCGCTGCCGAGCAGAGAGACCGCCGGTGCGGCCGATGCGGGTGCGGGTGCGGGTGGCGGTGGGGTCTTCTGGTCGAAGACGACCTGGTCAGACGGTGCCGTCGGCCGGCCGTCATCATTGCTCTGGTCGTCATTGGCGTGTTCGACGATGGGTACGGGCCGGAGCGGCGTCTCGGCGAATTCGTCGAGGCGCTCATCAAAGCGTTCGGGATCGTTGCGGACTTCCATGTCGCGTCACCTCTGCTGAGAGTCGTCCTGGAGCGTTGGTTCCTTCTCACGAGCTTCGACCGGTTGAGGGTGATGCTCGTCGCCGTCGTCGAGGAGTTCCTCGAACAGGGCGCGGTAGTGCACCATGGCCTGCCGCAGGTCCTCGGTGGAGGCCTCGCCGGAGGTGGCGCGCATGCTGATCTCGTGTGCCTGGCGGTAGTGGTGCAGGGTACGGCCATGTACCACCGACAGATCCGCCAGCTGCTGCTGGAAGTCTTCGGTGGGATATCCGCGCTCGGCCATCGCGGCCGTGACCAGTTCGTCGGCCTCGGTCACGGCAGGACCCGGCGCGTCCACGAACCGCTCCTGCAGCTTGGCCCACCGCTGGGCGTAGGTCTGCCGGGAGGCGGGGGTGAGCGGCCTGATGTCGAGGGTGGCGAAGCGTTTCTCCCGGGCGCGCAGGTCCTGCTCGGCCTGGCCGCGACTGTCCTGTTCGTTCAGGGCGTGTTCGTATTCGGGGCCGAAGCGCTGGCGAAGGCCTTGCCGGCGCTGGCGCAGCATGACGTAGCCGACGGCCAGGGCCAGGATCAGCGCCACAGCGACGGCTATCCACACGATTGTGGACATGTCTGCCTCCTTCAGATGTCGATGCCTTCGCGCGGGACTGATGAGGACGGGGGCGAAGGCAGCGGGTCGGGACGTAGGTCGACGGTCGGCCGCCGCACGCCGATACCGGCGCGCCGACCGATCCTGACCGCCCATCCAGGGCGGCCACGGGCGGACCGGGCACCCGCCAGAACGGTCGGGCCGTACCGCACGGCTTCAGATCGGATGCGCTCTGCGGTACGGCCTTGGCGCCTTCCCTCTTTCAGAGACGACGATCGTTCGGGGCCCGGCGGATATCACCGTGCCTGCCGTCGCCGCCGGCTGGATCGACCAGGGTGGGCGGCGGCTGGGGTGTGTTGCCGGGCATGCTGCGAGGGCTCATCGGCGGCCGGCCCAGCGCCCGGTTCGGCGGCCAGTGCGCCGGCCTGTGCGCCGGCCGGTGACCAGGTTGTAGGCGAGCAGCAGGACTGCCGCGCCGACGATGGCACAGACCCAGGTGGACAGGTTGAAGAAGCCCTGGATGCCCGAGACATGGAACACCTCGGTGGCCACGAAGCCGCCGAGCAGCGCGCCGGCGACGCCGAGCAGGAGGGTGATGATCAAGCCTTGCTGGTCTTTGCCGGGGACCAGCATTCTGGCCACCAGTCCGGCGACCAGTCCGAGGATGATCCAAGCGATGATGCCCATGGCCGCACTCCTTTGGCGGTGCATCGAGGTCTGCGCGGGATCGGTCTTCCGGACCGGTCGAAGCAGGATGCCGGGCCACCGACCTATTGCCGGCGCCGACGGTCACACTCGTTCACCTCGAACCAACACCCTCGCGTGCCGAAGCGGAAACAGGCGATCCGGGAAGCATTAATCTCCAGAACCGATCACCGGAGCGAAAGGAGTTGTGTAGCGCGACCAGCGTTGGGCTGGGCGCGTCACAAGGGGTCATCGCCGCGGCGGCTGTTGGTTGCTGGTGCACCTTCGTCGGCTGGTGGTGGAGTGGGCAGGATGGGTTCCAGCCAGCGGTGCCCGAGGACGAGGTCGGCGGCGGCCCGGCTGCTCTCCACGGTCCCCTTGTAGACCGTCGGCGCGAATCCGGCAGCGCGGCACAGCTCGATGACGAACCGGTTGAGCTCCGGCGTCTGCTCCTCCTCGCTGAGCAGCAGGAGTTCGTCGGCGAGGGCGGCGACGGGTACGCCTGTCAGGGTGGCGAAGCGGTGGTCGTCGGGGACGAGTACGCCGAGGGGATCGAGCCTGATCCGCTTGGAGGTCACCTCGTGCGGAGCCTGGGAGGCATGCCCGATGCCGATGTCCAGGCGCCCGTCGCCCAGTTGTCGGCACTGCTCGGGAGCGCTCGCCTCGACCTGATGGATGGTGATGTCCGGATGGGCGCGCTGGAGTTCGCGCAGGATTTGCGGCATCGAGTCGTAGCCGGCGTCGACGATGCCGACACGTAGCGTCGGCGCTGAGGTGACGGCGTTGCGCGCGACCTGCCCCGCCCGGCTCACGTGGTCGAGGATCTGGCGCGCCTCGATGAGGAAGGCGGCGCCCGCCGGGGTCAGATCGACGTGGTGGGCGCTGCGATCCAGCAGGCGCACTCCCAGCTCGCGTTCCAGCCCCTGGATCTGCTGGCTCAGGGCGGACTGCACGATGTGCTCGCGGGCGGCTGCCCGGCCGAAACGCAGTTCTTCGGCCAGCGTCACAAAATAGCGCTCCATTGCCCGCCACCCCTCCCTGAAACCCGGGCGGCGCTGTAGCCCTTTGCGCGGTTTCGGCAGGCCTGCCGCTACTTGCTGTCTGGCAGGTGATCTTCGGGTTCATGCCGAGGTAGTTGAGCGGGCCCGCCAGGACTGTCCCCGCGATGGTGGCGACCTGATTGCTCGGGGCGGGGTCCTGTCACCCTCACTCACGCCGGCTGTGGCCGGTGATCGCCGGTGATGATAAGCCTGGCGGAAATCGGTGATTTCCGTTCCGGCTGGTCTGCTGGATGATCAGAGCACTGCACGTACGACACCGTTCACGCTGGCACCCTCGCAACGTGTTCATGCCGCGTCAAGCCCGCGGCCCTCTTGTCTTCCGTACTCCCCCGAGGAGCCCGGCATGAACACCACCCCAGCCCCAGCACCCGTGATCGCAGCTGCGGTCGAACCACCAGAGATCGCGCCCAGCCCGATCACGGCCGCCGACCGGCTCCTGCGTATCACCCCGCTCGCCGACCGCGCGGGCCTGCGGATCGAGGGCGAGCTCGACTGCTCCACCCTGCCCACCCTCCGGCGGGCGCTGGCCTCGATGACGGGTGGTGCAGCCGCCGGCCGCTATTGCGTCGATCTAAGCGGCCTGGCCTTCATCGACACCGGCTGCCTGCGCGTCCTGGTCAGCGCCGCTGCCGCTGTCCACGAGGGCGGTGGCGATCAGGTCCTGACCCTGCGGTCGGCAATCCCACAGGTGCGACGCCTACTCGAGCTCACCGGCTGGCACCGGACACCTGGTCTCCACCTGCAGGCGTCGGCGCGCCCCGGCTGACCCACGCCGGGCCCAGCTCACTCATGAGCCTGCCGCGCCCGGCCGCGGCCGCCGATGTCGTCAAGGTGCCGGCGGTGATCTGCTCGCGGCGGCCGCGCAAGGATCTGCCGCTGGACCGGCTGCACCGCCGGGGCGCTGTTCCGCGCCACCATCAACGGCCGCGGCGGTCCGCTGTCCTAGGACGCCGCCCACCACCGCTGGCAGAGCTCCTGCGCGCAGGCCGGCGTCGAGATCGGCATCCACCAGCTGCGCCACGCCCACGCCACCGGACTCATCAATGCCAGCGTCTCCATCGAGGCCGCCCGTCGCCGCCTCCACCGGAACCACGCAGCCATTGTTGTTCGACGACAAGGTCGCCGACGCCGAGATCCGCGCCGCACGCCGACGCCGGGACCAGGCAATACGCTAGGGAAGCTTCGCAACCAAGAACAGCCTCAGCTCCCTGCAGTCAAGATCGCTCTCAGCGCCAACGGCTGTCCGCCGGTCTGGCAGGCCAACGAGAGATCAACTTCTTTGGGTGCAGGCGTCACCGGTCCACAAGATCGAGTACATATGCCTCGCCGGCGATGACCACGCACAGCCCCGTACCGTCGGGCGACCAGACACACGAACCCGGCCAGGCCTGCGTCGGAAACTTCGAGCCGGTCCACAACTGCGCGACGACTGTGGCGTCGTGCGGATCCCAGACGGTCACAGCACCCCGCCGTTCAAGGCTGGCCAGCCATCGGCCGTTGGGTGCGATCGCGAGCCTCTGGACGTAGAAATCGTTGGTCAGCTTCGCCCGGACCCGGCCGGTCGCGGCATCCCAGATGATGATCTCGGCATCGGCCGCGGAGGCCAGCCATGAGCCGTCCGGCGCGACCGCGAGCGAGGTGGGGCTGTTCTTGTGGCCGCGCAGGACCCGCCGGTTCTGGCCGGTCGCGAGGTCCCTGATGCGCACCCGGGAGTCCCAGTTGGCGGTGGCGAGCCACGTGCCGTCGGGTGCGACCGCCGTGTCGTGGACGGCGTAGCCGGCCTTGCTCACGGGCATGGTGGCCAGGCGTGCGCCGGTGCCGGCGTCCCACACGATGATCTGACGGTCATAGCCCCAGCTCACCAGACGGGTGCTGTCGGGTGCCGCGGTGATGCCCCGCACCTGCTGGCGGTGACCGGTCAGCAGGTGGCGCCCGGTGCCATCCGGTTCCAGCAGGTGGATGCGCTCGGCGGTGGCAACGGCCAGCCAGCTGCCGTCGGGCGCCATGACGCACGCGTCGAGACCGCCCAGGTCCCGCACGGCGCCCACCGGTTGCATGGTGCTCCCGGCCTCACCGGTCTCGGCGTCACGCAGCCGAATCGGTTGTCGCCCACCACCGGTCCACAGCCAGACCCGGCCGCCACCAGCGGTTGCCGCGAGCACCCGCTCCTTATCCACCGGCGCGAAGGCAGGTGCTGAAGGTAGCGGTCGCGTCGAGGTCCGCCAGATCCGTACCCGTTCCCCGGCGCAGTCGGCGAACCACTGGCCACCCGGCGCGAGCGCCGTTGGCCCATGCGCGGCGCCGGCCGTACCGGGCAGGTCGACGCTCTCATCGTCGCCGCTGTCGCCGCTGTCGCGGCCGTGCAACGCCCGTAGCCGGAGCCCGCCTTCCGGCAACCTGGTCAACAGGCACGATCCGTCCGCCGCGACCGAAACGAACCGCTCCGGGATTTCCCGCAGCAGGTCGAGCGTTTCGGCGTCCCAGATCGAGACGGTGTCCCGGCCCGTCACCAACCATGAGCCGTCGCCGTTGAACGCGGCCTGGTGCCAACTTCTGTCAGCGGGCAGCACCGCGTGGACCTTTCCGCTCGGCAGGTCCCGCACCTCGTTGGACTGATCACTCAACACGATCAGCCGATCACCGCCCGGCGCGATCGCCAACCTCCGCACCTGGTTCTCGACACCGATGTCGAACCTGTCAAGCAACGCGAACGTGCCGGCGTCGCGAAGCTGCACACTGCCCTGGAGGCCGAGCACGAGCCGCTCGCTGTCCGGAGCGATCGCGACCTGTGGCCCACTGACGACGTCGTCGATTCGATGGGCACGACTCTCGCCGGTCGTCACGTCGCCGACCCAGACGATGCCGTCCGCCCAGTGGCCGGCCACCCGGCGCCCGTCCCGGCCGGCAACAAGGCTGCCGTAGCCACCGAAGTCGACGGTGGGGGCGCTCAGCGTCTGGCGGTGCGTGCCGCTGCCCATGTCCCAGAGTCGCACCGTCCGGTCCCGACAGGCGATCGCCAGCCAACCGCCGTCGGGCGCGGCGACGACGTCCACAGCTCCGAAATCGTGGTCGATGACTTGCCGTGGTGCCTGGTATCCGGTCCAGAGGCGTCGATCGATCAGCACCCGGGAAATGATCGCAGGTGTGTGCTCGCAAGAGTAGGTCGTACCCACCGAGCTTGCCGTTTGATCTGCCGGGTCTGTCGATGTGACCGCGGGACGGCGAGTGAGGTTTTCTCGCTGAATTTCGGCTGATCCGTCGGTGCTTGAAATGGATGAGAACGAGGGCGGCATCCGGCGATCGCACAACGTGATCCATGTCTGCGACGGGCGGAGGATACAGGTCACTCGATCAACGGTTCCTGCCGGTATGGCAGGCCATAATGCGCCTCGACCTTCTTGTACGGGGCCGCGACCTGCAGGTTCAGGATGGTCAGGACGGTGATCAGGGCGCGGACGAAGGCGGCGATGACCACCGCGGGCCGGCCCAGGTGCCGCTCGCGCGGGGCGGCCAGTGAGTGCTCACCTGTCAGCAGCCACCATCCACCCAGGAGTCTGCCGGATGGCTTACTCCCAGAACTCATTAGGACCCGCCCGGCTGGTACGGGTCCGCCGTGCGGGAACCGTCCGGGAAGTCCTGCCGTGAGCACGTCACGACAGGGCTCCCGGCCTCTCACATGATCTTCAGAGGGAGCGCCCGCACCGCACCGCTGATGGGCGCGGTGCGGGCGAGGGGTTCAGCCGGTGCAGTTGGGCACTGCGGGGGCGCTGCCCACGCAGTTGTTCGGGGTGTTGGCGCTGATCGGTGAGTTGGTGGTCGTCATGGTGCCGCCCACTCGGTAGACGCCGCCGGCGGTCAGTAGCGCGTGGTTGGAGGTGACGGCGGTCTGGGTGAGGGTGGTGGCGGTGGAGTCGATCGCCGCGATGCCGGCGCCCTGCGATCCGGTGTTTCCCTGGACGAACATCGGGCTGCCGGAGACACCTGTGGTGGTAAGTGTTCCCCTGAGGCCGTTGTAGATGCCGCCGCCGCGCAGCAGCGAGGTGTTGCCGGACACCGGACTGTTGGTGAACGTGGCGGCGGGCGCGGTGCCGGACGGGGTGTCGACGTTGGCCAGGCCGCCACCGTGACGGGTGGCGAAGTTGCCGCTGAGACTGCTCGTGGTGAGGGTCACCGCGCCGCGGTTGAGGATGGCGCCGCCGTCTCCCACGGCGCTGCCATTGGTGAGCGCGACGCCGGTGGTAAGGGTGAGGCTGCCGGCGGAGGCTACCTCGATGAGGCGGAACAGGGCCGGCGAGGAGCGGGTGATGATGGCCGGGCCGAGCATTTCGATGGGGGTGGTGATGACCGGAAGCCCGTTGCGGGGGCCGCCGTGGGGGGAGGTGATGCGGTAGGTGCAGCCTGAGGCCAGTACGAGGGTGTCGGCGGCCGCGGTGGAGTTGGCCAGGTTGACGGCTGTGACGAGTGCGTTCTCGCTGCACGCGACGGGAATGCTGATCGCGTGTGCGGTGGGGCCGAGAGCGACCACGGCTGCGGTCATCGTGGTGGCGGCGATGAGCGTTTGGACGAGGGTTCGGGCAGGGGACATGACGGCTTCTTTCCTGAAGCGGGAAGGCGGGACCGGGCGGCGGCGCGTCCGCAGGGGAATACGGGGCAGCCGGGCGAGTGCGTCGCACCGGGCGGGACCGCCATGTCTGATCCCTGGAAGGTCAGAGTCCCGGCTGGTCCGCGACCATGGACACCATGGTCGTCTTACACCTCCATAACTGACTGTAGTTCAATGAATGCGATATGTATTCATCTGCGGTCCGACCAATCGCTCACTTATAGTGACAGTTTGATTACTTTCGAACGCGACGGCGCTGCGCCGGAAGATCCGCCTCACTGCCGCGCCGGCAAGGCAGGCGCCCCGCCGTGGACAAGACGGCGCCGTCACGATGGCGCCGTCTTGTCCACCACGCGACCAGGCGACGCGATCACCCGCCCAGGGCAGCAGGCTGCCAACCGTCACGGGATGGTTGGTGGTCTGGTTTCGGCTGTGATGGGGACAGCCGTCCGATGCCGCGGTGAGGTCGGCCCGTGTTGTAGGGCGCCAGGTAGCGGGTGAGGGTCCGGTGGAGAGGGTGCTCGTTGAGGATGAGCATGCTGTCCAGGAGTTCGCGGCGCAGGGTGCCGATGATTCTTTCGCAGTGTGCGTTCGCTTTCGGGGCAGACCGTGTCCACGTGCAGGAAGTCGATGGCAGCGATGTGCTCGGCCTGGCCGGTCAGGAACTGCTTCCACGTCGGCCCGCTGCGGGGTACTAGGTGCGAGAGCGCCATCAACCACAGGCGGTCAGCTGGTTCGTAGCGCACCCGTGGGACGCGTTCTGGATCTGGCCGACCAACGAGTCCACCGCAAAGCCATCCTCGGCGGCCTCATCAACGAGTACCAGATCGCCAGCTGATCAAATGGCTAGCTGACAACCGAGAACCGGCAGGTCAGAACCCACATCCTATTTTTGAGCCCCACAGGAGCCGAGTGCGAACGCATCTCTCCTCCTGTGACATTTCACGATAGCCGACCGTCCAGACGGTTTTTAACCGACCGTCTAGACGGTATCTTGGATGCGCAGGCGAGGAAAGGAGCCGACATGGGCGCTGTTCTCCAGCGTGATGCGGACCGCACCCGTCGGGCGCTGCTCGACGCGGCGGCGGCGGCGATCAGGGCACACGGGCCCGGAGTGAGCCTGGATGCCGTCGCACGCGAGGCGGGCGTGTCGAAGGGGGGCCTTCTCCATCATTTCCGCACCAAGGACGCGCTGCTGGTCGGCATCGTCGAGGAGTGGACGGCCCGGTTCGACGCGGCTGTGCAACGTCACATCGACCCCGATGACGACAGACCCGGCCGGCTGTGCCGGGCACACATCCGCGCCGCGTTCGACGACCTCGGGGTGGACCACCAACTGTGGGGCCACCCCTCGGTACTCGCCGCGCTGCTGGCCCTCCCGGAGGTGCTCCACCGCGCCCGGGCCTCCGAAGATCGCTGGCGAAGCGACCTTGGCGCAGATGGGCTGCACCCGCAGCGGTCCCTGCTGATCGCCCGCACACTCGACGGGATGTGGATGAGCGAATTGCTCGAAGGCCGCGTCGATCACATCGAGCGACAGCAGACCCGCGACCTGCTGCTCGAACTGACCGAGCAGAGCGGACCGCTCATCCCCGGCGCCACCGATGCGAGAAGGGACAGCTCGTGAGGCCCGAGGCATACCGCGCCATACCGGCGATGCCGGGCGCCCTGCCCGTGCTCGGTCACCTGCACCATTTCGCTCGCGACCCACTGGGATTCTTCACCCAGATGCGCGAGCAGGGTGATGTCGTGCGCTGGCGGCTCGGCCCGCAGCGCAATGTCTTCATCAGCAACCCAGCCGACATCGCCGCCACCCTTCTCAACGTGGAGAAGACGTTCTCCAGGGGCGACGACCACGGCTACGCCTTCGAGCTGTTCGCGGGCAACGGAATCATCGTCACCCACGGCGATTTCTGGCGCCGGCAACGCAAGATGATGCAACCCGCCATGAGACCTCAGCGGGTCGCCGGCTACGCCGACACCATGGTCGAGTTGACCGACCATATGCTGGACGGCTGGCGAGACGGCCAGCGGCGCGACATCCGCGCCGACATGCTGGGCCTGACCCAGAAGATCGCCGCCAGAACGCTGTTCGGGGCCGACGTCACCGGTGACGCCGCGGCGGTCGGCCAAGCCCTCGACATCGCCTCCCGCGAAATCGGAGCAGAGTTCCGCGGCATCACGATGTTCCTGCCGCCCTGGCTCGCCACCCCCGGCCGCCGTCGTCTCAAGGCGGCGATCGCCGAGGTCGAGTCGGTCCTGTACCGCATCATCGACGAGCGTCGCACCACGCACCCCGACGGACGACCCGACGACCTACTCGCGCTGCTCATGGACGCCCGCGACGACGAGGGCCGCCCGATGTCCGACACTCAGTTGCGCGACGAGACCATGAGTCTCTACATCGCCGGACATGAGACCACGGGAAACACGCTCGTCTGGGCCTATCTCCTGCTCTCCCGCCATCCCGAGGCCCGCGAACGCATGGCGGCCGAGATCACCGATGTCGTCGGCGACCGACTGCCGGTAATGGACGACCATCGATCACTGCCCTACACCGAGGCCGTGGTGAAGGAGACCCTGCGCCTCTACCCGCCGGCCTGGCTGCTGCCAGTCCGCGCCACCATCGACGTCGAGATCGCCGGTCACCAGATCCACACAGGCACCGACGTGTGGATGAGCCAATGGGCCACCCACCGCGACCCACGCTGGTTCACGCACCCCGAGGAGTTCCGCCCCGAACGGTTCCTGGGGGAGGCCGCCCGTACCATCCCGAAGTTCGCGTGGTTCCCGTTCGGCGGCGGCCCCCACGTCTGCCTCGGCAGCCGCTTCGCCCTGGTCGAGGCCGTACTCATCCTCGCCACCATCGCCCAGCGCTTCCACCTGCACATCGATCCCGCGCTGGACCTGCCCCCACGCCCCCTGCTCACCCTTCATCCCGGCCGAGACGTCCCCGCCCGCGTGGTCCATACCCCCGCCCATCTGACACCCACCCGAGCAAGCCGATGAGGATGACCAACGACCCGGAATGGCGAGCGGAACTGGGCGGCTGCGCTGGAGGAGGGCGTACCGGCGGTGGACCCGCCCTGAGTCGTTGAGGGCTGAGAGCACGAAGCCACGGAAGCCGAGGCCCTGCCATCCGGAGTCGAGCTCGGCGACGACGCCTCGGCGTACCTTGAGCATTTGCTTTCCTGCCCGGACGAGGATTGGGCTGAGGATCTTGTTCGCGCACCGGGCCGGAGCCTGGCGTGGACGCGTTTCGACGTCGCCTCGCAGCGTAGGAACCGCGCCTTCGCGGACGCCTCGGGGATACCCCTGGGAGCTCCCGACGCGGTGAGCTCGGGCGTCGCCGACGCGTCGGTCACCGCACCTGGGACGGTCCCGTACAAGGTGAGGGAAATCCCTGAGGCACCACCCGAGGCCGGTACGGCTCCGTTTTTCTAACCTCTGGATGGAGCGTCCTCACCAGGGGCGGCGGACGGAGGGCGTCAGGCGCGTTGGCAGAGACGAGTCGGGAACACGGAGAAGACCAGGCCCGCCGGATGAGGGACGGCATCCGTCGGCGCGTCGCCAGGGACGCGCGCCGCGCGGGCTGGACGCTGCTGCGCCTGTCCCCGGCGGCCTTCACCGCTCTGTTGTGCGCCTCCGCCCTGGCGCCCGTCGCCGCCGCGATAGGAACGACCTCGCTGGCGGGAAACGCCGTCAATGTGCTCGGCTCCGTGGGGGCCAACGTGCTGACCGAGGTCGTCATGAGAGCCGTCGCCAGGCTCCGCGGCGATAGCGAGGGCGCCGTTCCCGCCGATCAGCTGGAGAGCGAGCTGGCCGGGCGGCTGGAGGAGATTCTCGCCGGTGGGCAGGCGCAGGCGGCGGCGTTGCGCGCCGAGATGGCCGGCCTGCTGCGGGAGATCGGCGCAGTGCGCGCGGCGGTCGAGGCGGCGGTCGAGGCGGGCGACGAGGAGCTCCAGGACCGGCTGGCCGAGCAGCTCACGGCGCTGGGGCTGGAGTTCGGCGAGTTCGCGTTCGTCATCCACGCCGTCCGCGAGGCCACCTCGGACATCCAGCGGACGTTGGCACGGCAGGACGCCGAGCACCGGGCCGACCGGGAACGGCTGCGCGGCCAGGCGCTGAGCCTGCGGCTGATCGACGAGAAGGTCTCGGTCATCGAGCGGCGCACGCGGACCGCCCGCGACGGCGGGACGAGGGCGGCACGCTGGACGGATGACTGCCCTTACCGGGGGTTGTGGCCGTTCGAGCAGGAGCACGCCGAGGTCTTCTACGGGCGGGAACGGCTCACCGCCGAACTGGCCGGCAAGGTCGCCGAGGCGCTGGACGGGGCCGGCATGGTGGTGGTCACGGGCGCCTCCGGCACGGGCAAGTCGTCGCTGCTGCGGGCGGGGCTGCTGCCCGCGCTGGCGCGGGGGGCGCTACTGCCGGGGTCGGAACGCTGGCCGCGCGTGCTGCTCACGCCCACCGCGAGCCCACTGGACGAGCTGGCCGCGCATCTCGCGGCGGTGAGCGGCATGGAGGCGATGGCGGTGCGGAAGGGGCTGGCCGGAGGCCCCGAGGAGGCGCATCTGGCCGCCCGGCAGGCGCTGCTGATGGCGGGCGCACCTGGTGGCGGGCGGCTGGTCCTCGTCGTCGACCAGTTCGAGGAGCTGTTCGCGCTGGGGGACGGGAGGTGGGCGGAGCCGTTCGTGACGGCGCTGGCCTCGATGGCCGCCCGCCCGCCGGCAGGCGGCGAGCCCGCGGCGCTCGTGGTGCTCGGCGTGCGAGGCGACTACTGGGACCGCTGCGCCGCCCATCCGGGGCTGGCGCGCGGGCTGCAGGAGGGGCAGTTCCTGGTCGGGCCCATGACGGAGTCCGAGCTGCGGCGCGCCGTCTGCGGCCCGGCCGAGTCCGCTGGGCTGGAGCTGGAGGCGGGGCTCGTGGACACCGTCATCAGCGACCTGCGCCCGTCCGGCGCGGGCGGCGCGCACGAGGCGGGGGCGCTGCCGCTGCTGTCGCAGGCAATGCTGATGACCTGGCAGAGCCGGGAGGGCAACCGTTTGACGACGCGGGCGTACGGCATGTGCGGCGGCGTCGGCCAGGCGGTGCAGAACAGCGGCGACGCCGCCTACCGCGCCCTCGGCGAGCGGGAACGCGTGCTGGCCCGCGATCTGCTCGTCCGGCTCACGTCCGTCAACCGGCAGGGGCAGGTCGTGCGCCGGCGGGCCCGGCTGTCCGAGCTGTGCCAGGCGGACGGGGTTCACAGGGTGGACGCGGTGAACGCTGTGCTCGGCACGCTCGCTGCCCGGCGGCTGGTCATCCTGCACGACGACAGCGCGGAACTCGCCCACGACGTGCTGCTGCGGGCGTGGCCGCTACTGCGGGGCTGGTTGCGCGAGGAGGAGGGCGACCGCGTCCTGTACGGCCAGCTCCTGGACGACGCGGCGCAATGGCGGTCCCGGGAGCGCGATCCGTCGTTCCTGTATCGGGGTACCCAGCTCGCCGCGGTGCTGTCCGCGTCGTCCCGCTGGGGCGTACATTCCGGACGTTATCCCGCGCTGTCGGAGCTTCCCGCGGTGTTCCTGGCCGCGTCGGAGGGCGCGGAGCGGCGCCGCCGGCGCAGCCGCCAGCGCACGCGCGGCTCCCTGGCCGTCCTGCTGGCCATCACCCTGGTGGCGGGCGGGTTCGCCGCGGAGAGAAGCTCCTCTGCCGCGTACCAGAACCAGCTGCGGCTCTCTCGCCAGGCGGCGGCCCGCGCCGAGCTGCTGCGCGCAACCGACCCGATACGGGCGCTGCTCTTGAGCGTGGCGGCCTGGCGCCGCGCCCCCGGGGACCTGGAGGCCCTCAGCGCGCTCTACGGCTCCCTGGCGCAGCGGGAGGCGCACGTGCTGCCGCCCCGCGCCGCCGGCTCAGACGAGGTGTACGCCCTCAGCCAGGACGGATCGGTCCTGGCCGTGGTGAGCGGGGGCAGGCTGTCGCGGTGGGACGTGGCCGGTGAGCACCCGATCCAGGGTGCCGAGCCCGAGGTGGGTCCCGGGGTGACGGCGATCGCGCTGAGCCCCGACGGGAACATGGCGGCGGTTGGCTCGGCCCGTTCTGTCCAGCTCTGGGACCTGCGCACGGGCAAGCCCGCCCACGACGCGTTCGGGCCGGGCGGCGCGGAGCGGATCGACTTCCAGGCGGGAGGGGGCGTCCTCGTCGTCGAACGGTCCGACCGCGGGCAGGTGTGGCAGGTGTCGGGACGGCCCAGGCGGATGTGGAAGAGCGGGAAGGACCTGGCGCTGCTGGAGACCTCCGGCGACGGCCGCCTGCGGGTGAGCGCCCAGGACCTGGGCTCGTACCTGCTGACGGATCGCCGCGGCGCCGCGCCGCGCGACCTGGGGTCGCTCCCCGACGGCGGCGGGGCCGCCGCCTTCTCCGCCGACGGCTCGGCCCTGGCGGTCGGCGCGGACCGTAAAGTGCGGTTCTGGGACCTGGTACGGCGACGCTGGGAGGAGCCGGTGCTCGCCGTGGAGGCTGCCGAAGCCGTCACGTTCAGCGACGACGGCCGTTTCGTGGCCACCTACGACGGCAGGGCCGTGCGGCTGTGGCGCCGCGACGGGGACCAGGTGCTGGTACGCCAGGTCTTCGACCTGGCCGGCCGGCCACGGCTCGGCGAGGGCACGCTGACCTACCTCAGGGAGAGCGGCGAGGTCGTCCGGCTCGACATCGGCGGGCTCACCAAACCGGCTCCGCTGGTCCCCGGGGTGCGGCTGGCGGCGATCGACCGGCAGGCCGGCACGGTCCTGTTGCAGGGCGCCTCGGCGGTGCTCGCCTGGCCTCGCCGCCGGCTTAACGTTCCCGGATCGGCTGGGCAGGCGGCGTTCGCCCCGGACGGCCGCACAGTGGCGGTCGCCCTGACCGGCAGGCCGAAGGTGATCATCTATGACGTCGCCACCGGGTTGCCGAGGCACGCGCTGCGCATCAGGAACGCCGTCTCGGCAGGCGGTCTGGCGTTCAACACCGCCGGCACACACCTGGCCGTGACCCCCTACGACGGCGCCGACCACGGGAATGTGCAGCTCTTCGACGTCGGCCACGGGCGGCTCGTGCGCACGCTCGACCAGGCCGGCGGTCTGCAGCTGGCCTTCAGCCGGGACGACCGCCTGCTCGTCGTCAACGACCCCGTGCACAACGGTGTACTGGAGCTGGCCACGGGCACCTCGCACCGCCTGCTGTTCGGCAGGGGCGGCGAAGGAGGGCGGGCCCTGGCCGTCAGCCCTGACGGCCGGACCATCGTCGCCGGCGGCCCTGGCTCCGACCTGGGCCTGTGGAATACGCGCACGCTGACGCGGACGGGCACGCTGCGCCCGCCGGGCGACGAGATCGAGCAGTTCCACGCCGCCGTCTACAGCCCCGACGGACAGCTCCTGGCAGCGGGCGGCGCCAGTGGCCGCGTCTGGTTGTGGAACGTGTCCGACGGCCGCCTGCTCGGAGCGCCCATCCCGCAGCACACCGGCGACCTGCTGGCGATGGCGTTCGCGCCGGACGGCGGCACGCTGCACAGCGCGGGAACGGACGGCGTGGTGCGCGTCCTGCCCGTCGCGCCCGCCCGCGCCGCGGCCGAGCTGTGCCGCCGGATCCGCGGCAAGCTCAACGAGGACGCATGGAAACGGCTCATCGTCGAGGCGGACTACTCGGATGTCTGCTGAATCCCCCAAGGAGGAACACATCATGGCCATCGACAAGATCACCGTCACACCGGAGAGCGTCGAGGTGGACGACACCGCTAAGCAGGTCGCCTTCGTCGTCGAGGGCACGGGACTCGTCAACCTTCACGCCGAGCTGATCTCGCCGGACGACGATCAGCCGCCGCAGTCGCTCGCCTTCCAGCCGGACGGCGCGCCGGACCGGTGGAAGGCGGTTCGCCCGTTCTCGTTCGCGGACACCACCGGGGTGTGGCTCCTGCTGGTGCAGGCGGACGGCACGGAAGGTGATCAGGAATTCGAGGTGCTGTGGAGCCGGGCGCGGTACCCCGTCCGCATCACCGGCTTCAAGGCCACGACGACCACCACGATCCAGCGCGGCGACCCGGTGACGCTGGAAGGAGAGGTCCAGTTCCAGGAGGGCGGCCAGTGGAAGCCGTTCGGCCATCAGACGGTCTCGATCTTCTGCGACGAGACGGGAGGGACGGAGGAGTTCGAGCTCGACCGCGTGGTCGCCGACGGGAAGGGCCGGTTCGAGGCGGAGGTCTACCCGGACTTCGGGGGCGACCTGCGTGCCACGCTGCGCATCACGCGCCGGCCCGGCCCCAACGCGCCGAACGTCATACACGTGCAGGTCGCGGTCGTCAGCGGCTCTGGCAACACGTTCACCGATTACGATGTCGACAAGGCGGCGGGCAATCTCTACCGGCACCGCATCTTCGTCACAACGGCCGCCGGACCAGCCAAGGGGAAGATTCAGGTACGCGCATCCTCGAGCGAGCCCAAGCCCGGACCGAAGGTCCGCGGCAACCTCGGCCGCATCCGCGCGGGCACGAAGTGGAGGACGTCGGCGTCACCCGGGCAGACCGCGGGCTCCTATGACTTCAAGGCGCTGGCGAACGGCCGCTGGTGGCGCATCAAGTATCTCGGCAAGCGAAACGGCTACGGCCCCTGGTGCGAGAGCCCGTAGCGAAGCGGCCCCCGTCCGGCCAGGTGCGGCGTTCACCTGGCCGGACACTGGAGCTACCGGATCGCTACGGCCTTGACGGTCCACGCCACGCCGTACCAGGTGGCCGCCCGGCCGGAGAAGCGCCTGATCCGGAGGTCGTACACCTGCCCCGGCGTACCCAGGAACTCCACGAGCTCGTAGCTGTTGTCCCAGGAGCAGCTGGCGCACACCAGCTCGCCGTCCTGGTCGAAGACCAGCAGGTCCAGGTCCACCGCCAGGTGCGTGGTCAGCCTGCCGGCGACGACCTGCGGCCTGCCGTCCCAGGCCAGGGCCGCCCGCACCCGGGGCGCGAGCAGGCCGGCCGGCACCCGCACGCGGTAGGCGAGGCTGGCCATGCCATTCGCCCCGAAGTCCTGGGTGCGCAGGGTGCCCACGTCCCAGCCGCGCGCCGAGGCGCCGGCGCCGGAGGAGCGCCGATCCCGCGCGATCTCCAAGCTGTTGTAGCCGTTGAGCGCGCCCACGCCGTCGGAGCCGTCCACGTGCGCGGCCAGGTCGTCCTGCCAGGCGGCCCCGGACGGGTTGCGGTCGGCGCCTGCCAGGAGGATCGCCCTGCAGCCTTCCGGCCAGGACCGCAGCACGCTGTCCTCGTCCTGCAGCAGCGCCGCGCAGCCGGCCGCCGCCGGAGCGGCGAAGCTGGTGCCGGTGAAAGTGAGGCCCGCCGCGGTGACGCCGACGCCGTTGGCCGAGAGTTCTGGCAGCTCCCGGTCCGCGTGGGGCGACAGGGGGTTGCTGAAGACCGAGTTGCCCGCCATCGCCATGGCCGTGTCGTCGTGGTTGCCGATGGTCAAGCCGTTGTACCCCTTGTGGTTGACGTACTCGTCCTCGATGGAGTCGGCTTCGGCCTCGGACTCCTCGTAGTTGCCCGCCGCCTGCACGATCGTCGGGTACGGCCCGAGCAGCGCCAGGTAGTCCTTGTAGAGATCCTCGTGGCCCGGTTGACCGTGGTCGGTCGCGGCGGGCAGGTGGAAACTCTGGTTCACGACCGTGCATCCCTTCCTGCGTACCGCCCAGCACAGCGCGCTGAGGCTGTAGTCGTTGGCGGAATACAGGCTGCAGTCGGGCGCGTGGCCGTGGGGCCTGTCGGGCTCGGTGTTCTTGATGATGGCGTGGGTCAGCCTGGCGTGGTCGGTCAGGTCCGGAGGGGGGTGCAAGTAGGCGCCCGCGATGTCCAGGTACTTGTCCTCGTCGGGCCCGGCTTCCCACACCGCGACCCGGACGCCGCCCCCGGTGCGGTGCAGCTGGGTGTGCGCCATGTCGGTGCCGGCCAGCTGCATGGAGATGTCCAGGTCGGGCACGCCCTTGGTCTCGTACAGGTACGCGGCGGTGACCACGTCGCGCCGTACCAGCTTGCGGATGGCGGCCGGGTCCAGGACGGCGTAGACGACGGGGGCGTGCTCGTCCGGTGTCGCTTCGCGGTCGTACCTTCTGACGACCCGGAGGAGGCGCTCGGTGAGGCGCCGCACCTCATCCTCCAGGCGTCGCTCGTGGAGGTGCGACATGTCCGCGGCTGTGCGGTCGTCCCCGTCCGGCTTGACGTATTCGGCGAGCCCGGCGGGCACCTGGGTCCAGAACGCGACCGGGATGCGGCCTTTCTCCTGCATCCGCCGGTCCAGCGCCTCGTGGATCTTCCCGTAACGGCGGGCCCTGCGCCGGGCCACCTTGGCGAGTTCCCTGTCCGCCCGCACCTTCCTGCCGCACCTGTCGAAGGCCAGCTCCACCGGCGTGTCCGTCGTGGTGTCGAGGGCCTTGAACACGTCGATGTACCGTCCGCGCCGGCGCAGGGAGAGCGGCAGCCTCCCGGTCTCCAGTCTCCTCAGCCAGATCCTGGCGAACGCTTCCACCTTGAGATGATCGGGGATCCGCGCCCTCGTGCCCGCCACGATGAACGGCACCTCGAACGGCTCCCCCATGCGGTTGGAGGTGGCGTCGAGGATCTCGCCGACCACCAGCTGGTGCCGCCCCTGGGGAAGGTCCCCGAGAGGAACCACCACCGCCGTACGGCCCTCGCCGGCCAGCTCGACCCGGACCCGATGGCCGCGTATCCCGATCGACGCCTGCGCCGCCGGCCCATCCATCGGCTCCGCCGCGGTGACGGTGAGAGGAGTGCCGGGCTGGAGCAGCTGCTCCGCCCTGATGTTGACGCTCACCTGGTTCGGCATTCCGGCTCCCTGGGGTGAGTCCGATGGCCCCGGATAGAGGATGAGCCGTCCGGGGCTGACGATCCAGTCACAACCTCCTCCCCATGCCGGCCGTGGCGTACGCGGCGCGTCAGGGAGGACTGCGCCTGCCGACAATTCCGTCCGGCCAGGTCATGGCCTTGCGGAGCTCATGGTGCGGGGGCGGTCTCCAACGCCAGGGGGACGGCATTGACGTGCGGCATGATGATCGGTCGTGCTCCTCCGCCTGGCCTATCTCGCTGTCACGAACGCTTTCGCCGCGCTACGGCTGCTACCGATGAGTGATCGGGACAAGGACGCCTGGCCGGGAGTGTTCCGTGCTCGGCCTGCTATCTCCAGTGCACGATGTGGGAGTGGCACAGCCGTTCCTTGCGGAGCAGGGCGCCCCGCTCCGGACCGCCTTCGGGCAGCGCGTCGAAGGATCCGACATCACCGGCCCGACCACCAACTCAATAATCGGCCCAGAAGCCAAACGAAGGCAGACGTGTTCACGGCGTGTGTCACGGGTTGCTCCTCTCCTACCCGTACCGAGTGGGATCGGAGAGGAGGACCGACCCGGGACCGCGGACAATACGCGCCGTCGCTTTTCCGACAGAGTTTCCGTTGGGGGCAGAAGATCAGCAGGTGGTGCAGAGCTCGCGCCGGACGCGCCAGGTGAAGGTGGTGCTTGCCTGGCCGCCGCCGACGGCTGTGACCGTGACGTTGTAACTTCCTACCGTGTGGGGCTGGCCGGTGATCCAGCCGGTGGCGCCGATGGTCAGTCCGGGCGGCAGACCGGTCGCCGACCAGGTGTAGGACCCGCTCCCGCCGGTGGCCTGCATCTGCAGCATCACGCTGTCCGGGAGGAGCGTGATCTGGGTGCCCGGGTTGACGACCGTCATCGCCGGCGGGGGCGTGGGGATATCCGGCGGCGGGCAGTCGAGCAATACCGGATCAGACCACGTCGATCCGGTGATGAACTCCGGAGACCCCGACAGGTATTGGACCGTGGCGGTCGCCCGGCCCGAGTAATAGCCGGACTCGCAGAACGCGCCCGGGCTGGGGGCGCCGATGCCGAACAGGGGGGTCAGGGTGGTGTTCTGCCAAACCTCGGTGCGGCCGCTCACGGTTACGCCGGGGCCGCCGTTCAGCCCGTGGTAGAGCAGCTCCACGGTGAGGTCGATGCGGCGCACGGGACCGTCGCACTGGACCGTCGCGCTGTAGTTGACGGTCTTGGCGTCGGTCTTGCTCGGTGGGCTGCCCGGCGCGACCCACCAGCAGTTGTGGCCGTCGGGATCGGCGGCGGATGCCGGGGTGGCGTCGATGCGGCGCGCTGGACCGTCGCACTGGACCGTCGCGCTGTAGTTAACGGTCTTGCTCGGTGGGCTGCCCGGCGCGACCCACCAGCAGTTGCGGCCGTCGGGAACGGCGGCGGATGCCGGGGTGGCCAGGCCCAAGAATGCGATGGAGAGGGCAGCTGCGACCAGGGTCAAGAGGAGGCTGGATAAATTGCGATGCCACAGATTCACACGCATCGATGGATGATCTCACGAGACATCGGCGCCGACAATGGGTGAGCCCGGACCGGGAGGTGGGCCGGGGCGTGCACTCGAAGACAACCTGCTCACGCACAACTGCGGCGGGGTGTGTGTCCGGGCCGGCCGGGAGCGGTGGCTGCCGACCCTTGTGACGCTCCCTGGTCAGAACGCCGAAGCCGAACGTGAGGAGCAGCCGCCCAGTACCGACCAGATCCGCGAGCACGTCCACGCGGGCCGGCACGGCGCCATCGTTACCCCGTCCTCCGGGAACCACATCCCGGAGCAGGGGGTGTGGGCCGCCGACTCCGGCATCTTCGGCAACTTGTACGTCGGTGACGAGGCCTACATGGACTGATTGGAGGAGCGCGAGCTCCGGCCTTCAGCAGGGGGAGACGCGTGCGGAATGATGATCGACCGTGCTTCGCCTGGTCTGTCTCGCCGTCACGAACGCCTTTGCCGCGCTGCGGTTACCGCCGATGGGCGATCGGGACTAGGACGTGGAGATACGCGCCCTGCGCCATCGGATCACCGTGCTTGAAGGGCAACTCGGTGCCGATGCCAGGGTGAGATTCGCGCCAGAGGACCGGGCCTTCCTCGCCGCGCTGCTGACATCGCTGCCGCGTGCGGTCCTGCGCTGGGTGCGGCTGCTCGTCCGGCCAGCTACCGTCTTGTGCCGGCACCGCGATCTGCTGAAACGGTGTCACGCCCGTAGCCGCCGGCCGAAGCGTCGTGGGCGTCCACCCACGGTCCGCTCCATCCGAGTCATCATCCTGCGCCTGGTTCGCGAGAATCGGGTATGGGGATATCGGCGGGTGCACGGCGAGTTCACCACACTCGGCATCAAGATCGCACCGTCCACGGTCTGGGAGATCCTCAAGCAGGCAGGGCATGAACCGGCACCCGAGCGGGTGTCCACCACGTGGGCCGACTTCCTGCGCTCGCCAGCCGACGCCCTGCCGGCCTGTGATTTCATCGAGACCATCACCGTGAACGGGCGGCGCCAGTACACCCTGGCGATCATCGAGCACACCGGCAGGCGGATCCGTGTGCTGGGCATCACCGCGCACCCGACCGCGAGCTGGGTCGTCCAGGCGGTCAAGAATCTGGTGATGGATGTGGAGCAGGCGGGCTGCCGGGCGCGTTACCTGATCCGAGACCGGGACGCGAAGTTCCCGGCCCTCATAGACGAGATCTTGTCCGAGGCCGGCATCCAGACCGTGCTCACCGGTATCCGGATGCCGCGCATGAACGCGATCATGGAGCGATGGGTGCAGTCCTGCCGCCGAGAACTCCTCGACCGCTGCCTGATCTGGAACGAACGCCACCTGCGGCACGCCCTGCGCGAGTACGAACGCTTCTACAACCGCCATCGAGCCCACCAAGCCCTGGGCCAAGCGGCTCCGCTACGCACTGTCCCCGATCCGATCACGGATCCCGAGCAAATCATCGACCTGAACATACGTCGGCGAGACCGGCTCGGCGGCATCCTCCACGAGTACTCACATCCGGCTTGACCTGCACGGATGAAATTATCAGCAAGCGCAAAGATGATCGCTTCGATGCTGCGTCACAGTTCCACGTCGCTGGCGGAGAACACGTACACGTCGGTGCTTCCGGAGCTTGCTCACGAGGCCGCGGAGGCGAGCGCGGCGTTGGTGCGGAGGGGAGCGTCCGGAACTGGCGGTCTCCCTTCGGTCTCCCAAGGGAGGTCTGGCGACCCTGCGGATTCTGAGGGAGAGGTGAAATTCCTGGTCAAAGGGGTTAAGGGTGGTAGGGTGCCCGGGGCTCGAACCCGGAACCTACGGATTAAAAGTCGACAGTCCTCGTGCCCGGCTCTGTCGTTTTATGATCGGATGTGCCGCTTTGGTCATTGGTGCCATCATCTGAGATGTCCGAGAATGGCGGCCAGTGGTGCACCGTACTACATGCTGAAGAGCATCCGACGAGCAACGTCAGGGCGGGCGCGGTTCCTAAACCGTTCTCATTTTGCCCTTCCTTCATCTCCGCGCGACAGCTGGTACTTGGTCCACGATCGAAGACGGGGGCGTGAAGCTCGAGGACGAACCTAGGCGTGCCCCAAACCGTCGTCACACGAAGTCCTACAGGCACCGCGACGCCGACAGCAAACGTCCCTTGGGATCTCCTCCTCGGTCTGCGCTGCGGTCACGCATCGTCCTTGGGGTTGGGAAGCACATACTCCACGGCCTTCTTCGCTAGGTGAAGAGGGAAGGGAAAGGCCAGGGGTGCGTCGATATCGGGTGCGTGGCGCAACTGGTGGACGCAGGCGGCCCACTCGCCGGGTTCTTCGCCGTGTTGGCAGGCGAGGACCGCGATCTCCAGCAGATTGGGGTTGAAGGCGTTCTTGTCGGTGTCCCGGACTTCCTTGCCCGTCCGGTCAGTCCGCACACCCTCCTTCCGTGCCTTGATGGATGCCTTCTTCGCGGTGCCGGGTCTATCTGTGGAGCTGTAGAAGACCCGTTCGCCCTGCGCCTCGGTGAGGGGCCAGAGGCCGGCCGGGATCCCGTGGTTGCCGTCCGTGGCGTACCACTGAGGGGTTTCGTCGCGGCTGCTGTCCCTCACCCGCAGGAGACGCAGCCGGTTCCCCCAAAGGGCGACGGGTACGGGGTCACCGTCGTCGACCCAGATGTGATCCCGCATGACCATGCCGTTGTTCAGCCATGGCCAACCCCCACGGAGATTCTGCCCATGCACCATGAAGAGCGTCGGCCGATCGCGCAGCTGCGCCAGTAGCGGCCGGAGAAAGGCTGCCGTCCTCCTCTGCAAGTTCTTCTGCTCTTTGTCCCACTGAGAGAAGGAGCTCTGGGTACCGTCTTCGGCAGCTTCGTCGTCGGCCGCGATCTCGTCTGCAGAGGCGTGGGAGTCGACGCCTTTGGCCAGCCATAGCAGATACTCGGGATAGGGTGCCCAGCGGCGTTCGTCCGCGATCCAACCCGACACTCCGCGTACGCCATCCGCCGGACGCACCCTGATGGCGAGCAGTTGCCGGATGGCCTGGCGGGTGGGGCCGTCCTTCCTGCGTTTCGCCATCCATACGGCGACGTACTGCAGATCCCCTGGGAATGTGTCCACGAAAGTGTGCCGCGGAACGCGTGAGGCTCCGAGCTGTCGAAACGCGTCGATCCACGCCATCTTCGCGCGGTGGGGACGGTTCTTTATCAGAGCCTTATCGACGGCGGTTTGGAGAAACTGCGTAATCACTTCGGCGTCGGCATAGCCCAGCCGGACGGCGAACTTCGAGTCAGAACGCTTGATCTTGAAGTCCTTCTCGATCTCTACCAGCGCGACTAGCGGCCTGGGTCCTTTCTCGTCGTTTATGGCGTCCGCGATCTCGCTCCGCCGCTTGGCGATAGCCTCGCCCAACTGTTTATTGCTGGGTGTCTTGGTGGCGCTGACCTCCAGCGCGGCGCCGATGTCCCCGGTGGACCGTACTTGCAGGATCACGTCGAGCTCAGGCGTTCGCCAAGTGTGGGTCTCGTCCGCGCTGTCTGGAGTGGGCAGGTCGAGCAAGCTGCTTAGAGACGTGATCAGGGCGTCGCGAGTCGCTTCTTCCTGCCAATGGACGCGGGCGACCAGTGGCGCACCCCCGAGTGCATCCCGGAGCAGTCGACGTCGTTCGACGGACTCCCTGGCCGCCTGCTCTGCCTTCTTGTGTTCCAGGATCCGCACGCGATCGGCCTCGGCTGCCTTCCTGGGCGCGAGGATTTTCTTTGGGGCGTTGGATGGCTTGGTGGGCCAAGGAGCGCGACGGCAAGCGGGCGTACGGGTGAACTCAGGGGAGATTGCCTCATCGATCCACGCCATGAGCGGCACTCTGTCCGCGGACATGAGCCCGGCGCCCACCCCGTGGGTTCCCATGGTTGTATGGTGCGGAATACCTGCCCTGATTCCCGCGAGTCCGTCCAGGTATTTCCTGGGGTTCCTGCCGAGATCCGCTGCGTCCACCGCGGAGCGCACCAAGCTGGCTGCTGGGAGCAGGTCGGGCCTGTCGATGGCCCGCCACGTGTGCTCGGCTCTCCTGGAGTCGTAGCGAAGCCGGTGGATCGCGATCCGGGTGCTGTCTCCCGATACTCCGGGCCACTGCGTGTCGGTGATCACATGCACGGACGCCGACCGGCCTGCTGTGTAGACAGTTCCCTGGGCGTTCACTTCGGTCACCCAGCGCCGGACGCCCGTTCGCACGTGTAGCCGGAACTGTGAGGTGAACGGCACGGTCTGCACCGTGATGGTAATGACGTAGGAGAACAGCGCCCCTGGAGTTTCCGACAGATCGCCACGCGGGGGCCAGGAAACGAGTTCCGCTCGCCGGTCGGTGGTCGGGGTCTCGAGAAATGACCAGGGACGTCCGCCTGCTCCCCTGAACTCGCCACGTCGCCGGATGAGGCGGGCCACGTAGTCGGGAAGCAGGTGATACAAGGGTGGCTCGGGCTGGGCGGTCTCCCCATCACTCAAAGTGCGCCCGGCCAGATCGGTGAACTTGGTCCGCCATGGCAGAGCGGTCCTCATGAGTAGGCCGTAGGCGTGTTCACGGAGGTCCTCCTCCCCGCGCATGCCCAGGAGCCAGACTCCCAGCAGCCCGCGGACGATCCGGTCGTCCACGGGGTGATGCGCGTAGAGCCAAGGGACATCGTCTTCCATGGAGACCCGCCGGCCCACCGAGATCACATCCGGTGCGGCCAGAGGAAGGAGCGCATTGAGCGACCTTATGGGAAAGGTCTTGACCTGATCTTCAGGAGTGTCGGCGAGCCCTGACCGGTGGGCCTTCGCGAACGCCCCCCGTAGCTCTTTCGGGACATGCAGGACCTGGAAGGGCTTGAGTAGTGAGTTCTCTGAGGGCTGGTAGGCGGTCAGGGTGATCGATTCGTACGTCATCGCCACCTCCTCTCGTCGCCATGGAGGGGGACGGCCTCAGGAGACCGCAGCAGAAGCTTTTTCAGTCCGTCGTAGAGCGGCCGGTAGAGGGCGTCCGCGAGATAGATGTTCGCTTCGGTGGCGGGAAGCCGGTGCGGAGGAGCGGGACGGCGTTGCCACTCCGGCGCGTCCCCGAAGTATGGGGCTAGGACGTCCCGCATGCTTACCAGAAGACTGGAGCGCGGGTTATCCCTGCGAAGTCCGGCGGCGCGCTGTGGAGCGAAGGCCGCGTCCACGAAGTGGACACGAGCACCCACGCCGCCCCGGGTCAACCGGCCGATCACCTGCCACATCACTACGAGCAGGTCCCACGTGAGGTACTCGCGGTCGGCGTCGCTCAGTCGCTTCCACATCAGCTCCCGGTTGGCAAGCCAGTGCAGCTCCCTGCGCGCCTGCTTCCGCCATTCCAGGCCGGCGGCGTCCAGCGACATTGCGCTCTGGACGACTTGGTCGAAGGTGCTGCCGGGACGGGTACGGCGGACGGTCAGGTCGTTGAGCGCGTGGATGAGCACGCTGACGTCGCTAGGCGTAGGGAGGGGACGGGCCAGGAAGTAAACCGACCCGAAGAGCGCCTTCTCCTGATCATTTAGAATGTTGTGTCCGCGTTCGACCGACTGGAGCGGTGCGACAAGGATGGTGTACTTGGTCGCGCCGAAGGTGGCGAGGTCGCCGCGACGGAGCGTGGGAGCGTCTCGGCTGCTGTCCTGGTCGTGGCGCAAGACGTCGGAGGCTTCTTCGTCATCTGAAATGAGGACGCAGATTTTATCCCTCCACTCTCGGCAGCTTTGGAGAGCCCGGCCCGCTTCTTTGGCGTCTTTGTAGCTGCCGGTGAGTATGAGCAGATGCTGACGGCTGGGCGGTAGCTTTCCAAGTTCTTGCGTGAACCTGGAACGCCCGCCTTGGTCCGCCGGATCTGGATCGGCGAGGCCGCGAAGCATCTTCCACAACACGTCGTTCCGATTGAATGACGTGCCGGAGAGTTGCAGAGGTCTCATGGGGTCCCGTGGTGAGGCGTTCTCGACGGCGTCATAGACGAAGGACGTGAACATGGAGATCTTCGGGATGGAGAGCTTCCCCGGCTCCTCTACGCGTGCCTTGGCATGCAGCACCGCTTTCACCGGCTCGGAGAGGTGATAGCGGGTGGATGCGCCTGCCCAGCTCGTTCCGGACATCAGCACTACGTTGGGCCCATGGCTGCCGTCCACGTCGTGCAGAGTAGGAAGGACGGACAGAAGTTCGCGGCCCACCCCTGTACACCGGATGAACCTCAGCTCGCCCGTCTTGGCATAGACGTCCCTGGCGTCGGGGACGAACTGGAACGCCAGGATGTTGCCCATAGGGGACTCGGGGATCACCGGAGCGTAGTCGGTCGGGGAGCTGTGGTAGAGCGCGTTGGCGGAGGGATCGAGATTGAGCGCGATCTCCACTCTCGGCCAGAGCGTCGTCAGTAGGTTCAGCCGGTCATGCAGGATCGCCACGAGTAGCGTGAACTCGAACCTGCGGCGTTCCCGACGGAGCTCCTCCTTGACGTTTTCCCTCACCTCAGCGTTCAGATCCATACCGGAGAGCTCATCAGGGTCACGCAAGCCTGCGAGTTGGGCCAGAAGGGTTTTAAGCTCCTCGGCCACTCTCGGGCTGCCCGGCCTGCTGGTGATCAGACGTCGAGCGAGCTCCGCGAGCTGGAGCGTTTCCCTGGCCGGCGCGTCGTCGGAGAGTTCGGCCTCGTCGTTGTCGCCAACGGGATCATCACGGAAGCCATCGAGCACCTTCAGGATTGCTTCGCGTCGCTTGTCGCGGGACTCCTGAGCGACGCCAGGGTCCTGGCTCAGGTAGGCCAGCAGCTTCGCGCTCGCCTCCTGCCTCGTCTCGTGCTTAGGGTTCGCCCACTCGGCTGCTGACGGAATCCGGTCGGGCAGCCGGGTCGCGGGCCACTGGCCCACGAGCTCAAGCTGGAGCGACCAGACGGTGAAGAGATCCGACCCCAGCCACTCGCGAAGTTCGTCGTCACTCACGATCATGGCGTAGATGCGATTGGCCGCGGTCGATACAGTGTCCAGCGCGGCGGTCCATTGCTGGACCATCTCGTTGGAGAGTTGTATGCGGCCTTCGCGTGCCAACTCGGCGACATTGTGCCGGTTGATCTCGTCCAGCCAGGAATCGTCGCCCCGCTTATACAACGTCGCGGTCGGGGCAAACAGGTGATCCAATCTGATCTGGACCTGGTCGGCTTCATCGACGATCAGGAGATCCGCGGTCCTGCAGGCCAGCTCCAGGTAACGGATGCGTTCAGGGTTCTGCTGAACGGGCACTGACGAGACCGTGAGTGCCTCCGGAGTAGCGACCCAGATGGTCGCCTCACGGAGCCCTCGTGCGGCATCATGCCTCGGACAGTGACTCCAGATCGGACATCCTCGCCGGGACTTCCGCTTTTCCTCACCGAGATCGGCGGCGACTTCGCCCGCCAGGGAGGTTTGGTCCAGCGGGATCAGCCTCTGGCATGGAGCCTCCAGGTACGGCAGCGGCCCGTCCGCCTCCGCGCCCCGCAACGCGCTGAGCGGGCAGGCGGTGCTCAGGTAGGCGAACGCGGCATCCTGATGCAGGAGGGGCAGCGGAGAGACCTGCCGGAGCCGCCGGTGCAGCCGTCTGGTGTGCTGGTCGCGGGTAGATGCTCCAATAAGGGGGATCGCGTGCAGTCTGTCCCAGCCGGTGTACGCCTTGTCGCCTTCCTTGATTTTTCGGTCGGCGGCCTCACGCAATTTGTTGAAGCCCTGTGCCACACGGAGCGCCTCGGCGACGTCACCGACGACGAGGACGACGCGCTGTCCCAATTCGGCCACGGCGTGTGTGGCGAGGATGTCGCGCAGCGTGCTTTTGCCCACTCCTGGAATCCCGATGAGGTTGAGCAGGCCGTTGACGATCAGGCGATCCGCTTTGGCAAAGCGCCCGCTTACCTCGTCCAACGTGGAGAGCTCCATCCCGAGATACCGTGATTCCCAGTCGGTGAGCGCCTTGGACTGGCCCTGATTCGGCTGGTCGAGGTTCGCCATCTTCTTGGCGGTCTGCCGCAGCGATTCCACGGGTTGGTTGAAGGGCTTTCGGGGGTGCTGGGCCTCCAAAGCGAGACGGGAGTTCACCGGAGGTGGAAGGTTTTCAGGGATGTCGATGTGCTGAGCGCCAATGGTGCGCCCATGGAAGAGATGCGGACCCGGTTCCGCGATAATGATCCGGCTCGTGCTGAAGGGTGGCGCAGAACTCAGAAGGGCGTCGTACACCTCCAGGCGATGCGCTGCGAGCGATGGTTGTCTCTGAACCGCCGGCCAGGCCAGGCTTTCTGCGAAATCGTACGCGCGGTGCCGCTCGGGCAGGTGCCGGTACCGCAGCAGGGCGGAACGCCAGACCTCCCGCCGGTGCATGGACTCCAAGTGGTATCGGGCCGCGCGCAGGATTTGGCGAAGCCTGTCGTCCGGGCGGCTCGCGACAAGACCCCGGGCCCGGGAGAAGGGATACCCGCCGAACAAGGGCCATCCGTCGATGGGAGCGAGTTGCGGGCTGACCAGTTCGATGACACGGAGCCCGAGCTCGACGGTGTAGTCGAGCCTCTTGCTGAGGTCGTCGTATTCGGCGGCTTCCGCAGCAGGTATGGCCGACAACGCCTCACGGAGGTGGTCGCGAAGGTTACGCATGCGAGTCTTTCAACATTCGACGTCCCTGAGCGGACTTGAGGCTTGGCGGTTGGAGCCTTCCGAGGCACGGAGCCGGGGGCCTGCGATGACGAACTCGCGGATCGGCCGGGCGGCGTGGTGGAGGTTCTCGGCAACGTGACGCACGTCGCCGATCAGTACGTTGCGTCGGCCACGACACTTCGTGGTCTCGCACTGCCAGCGCTCTCCGGAGCCGCCATTGATGGGCACCAGGACCAGGCCGCAGTGGCCACAGACAGCTATCTCGTCTGCGGAGCTGAAGTACCGCTCGTGAACACGGAGGTAGAGAATGTCGATCAGCTCGTCGGTCACCTGGAAGCCGCCGATTCGCTCTAGCTTCAGGAACGCGATCTCCTGGCTGGACAGGACGGGATGGGCGATCAGCCACTCGCGCAACTTCGGGAAGCCACCAGGGTGGCCAGCCTCTTCGTAGAGTGCACGAGCGTCCAGCAGGGCGAGCCGCTCTAGGCTTCTGTCGGCTGCGTCCGGGTGAGTGAACTCCAGGGAGAGCCTGAGGCAGAGCTCCGACGGCCGGATCGGATCGAGCTCGACGAGTAGCCCGGTCAAATCTTCGTCGTCGGGGAGGTTGAGGAACGGCCATGCGTCTATGGGGCTGCTCCAGCAGAGGGCCATGAGATCGGCCAGTGTTCGGGGACAGCTCAGGCGGTCGCGGTAGGGCGTCAGGTGATATCCACCTGGATGCCTCAGCACGCCGATGAGGGCGATACGGTCGAGCACGTACTGGGCCAACGGCGGATAAGGAACGCTGAAAGCCTTCTCCTTCGGCCAGTCCGCCAGCTGCGCCACCGTCGCGGCCACCATGCCGATGATGCGCCGAGACTCGGCCTCGTTGTAGGCCTCGCCTATGGCATGGTCGAAGGCGGTGGGCGCGGACGAGGGGTATGGGAGGTCCGTCATGGAGCGCTCCGGTCCGGTCTGTGCCTCGGTGAGACCGGGCACCATCGCTGGTAGGAGCAACGGCTGCAGGCCTTCTCACTGGGCGTCGGGAGACATTCCTCGTCCGAATGCCAGCTCCGAGTGAGGCCGTGAATTATATCTTTGGCCCGTTCCTGAACCGATGTCGAGTTGGGGTCGACCACCCGGATATCGGGTCCAAGCGGTGTGAGTAGTTCCAGCTCGACGGCGGAGCCCGGGCCCGCGGGAATCGCCCCGGCCTTGAACAGGAGTACAGCCAGCGCGAGCTGCGGGTACCAGGTCAGTAGGTTGGCACCATCGGTCACGAAATCGCCTACCGTGGTTTTCAGCTCGCGATACACCCACGAACCGTCGCGCCGGTAGAGGAGGTCTGCGTCCGCCACGATGAGAACATCCGCGTGCCGGTCATCGGCGGCTACCGTCTGCTCGGGGTACGCAGCGCTGTCGGGTGCCGTGTCCAGAAAGGGGCACACCTCCAGGTGTGCCGCGAGCATCGCAGCTCCATGCCGCGCGTGCTCTCCTTCCAACGTCCACTGGCCCGCTGACCAGACATCAGGGTTCTCTGGGAGGTCGCCTGGAGCGCATGGCCTTGTGGGTTTCCTGCCATGGAGCAGCTTCAGCCACGCGTGGACGGCATCGCCCCGGCGTACGAACGCAGTCTTCTCGGACTCCTCATCGGGTGGGAGACCCAGTGCGCGGAAATGTGCCTTGGCGGGACAGTCGCTGAAGTATCTCCCGGTCGTTACCGACCAGATCCGTCTTGGGCGAGACGAGTCACGGATGTCCAAGAACCCAGGAGCGCTGTGCAGCCGACGACACTCCGACCGGACTTTGCAATCAAGGCAGTCTCGTCCCGCGATCTCCGTGCTCGGACGGCGGAGTGCACTCAGGGTTTCGGCGGCCTCCGAGACGAAGAAGGCTTCGGCGGCTTCGGCCGTATCGTCGTAGAGCACCCGCGCTAGCCCGTCTATGCATCCGATCTCCACGAGGCGGACCCGGTTCGGGAGCGCGGCGGCAGAGGACGAAGAAGTAAGGGGAAGGAGCGGAAACGGCTTGCCACCATGGTACGGGCCGGGTTCCCTGTCCACGACATCCCGGTCGACGCACGATCCAGTCGCCAGCACATGGGCGGCGGTGGCCAACTCCGCGTCGGCGCGTCGCTTGGCGCCCGCCCTGCCCATGGCCGGGACGCGGAGCTCGCGAATGGTGTCGCCTCCGTGGCGATAGACGTAGCCGCGTCCCCACGTGCAGAGCTCCCAGGTACGGGAGTTGACGACGGCGTCGCTGGATGGATACTGCCGTACCCAGGGCCCGGCTGGCCGGAGGCCGGTCGCGGTCTGGAGGTGATGGTCCTCCTCGAACGCGCGAAGGTAGTTGAGCACCGCGTTATGTGTCCACGTCAGCAGCCCCTCGTGTAGTGGGGGGATCAGTTCGCCAGCGATGTCACGCGCCGAGTCGCTGCGGAGGGGAAGGCGTGAGAAGGCTTCGTCCAGCGATACTTGGTGGTTTTCGAAAAGTTCGAGAACGGCATTGAAAGGTGAGAAAGCCATACTGGCGAGACGCGAAAATTTTTTTCTTGTCACCCGCTTCACCGAGTAGTCGGTTTTGGCCGCCAGGTAGGTCGGACAACTCTTCTGAGAAGTCGTGGCCGAGCTGCTGTAGACACGGATGACGGCATTGTCGTGCTCGTGGTTCGACGGGCTCATCTGACCTCCGGGGGCGACAGGTTAGCATAGCTTTTGCTGTACATAAGAGCCGATTAAGTTACCGGTCACAGGCTTTTGTGCTGCTTGGGCAGCCGCGCAGGAGGTGTGGTGGACGTCGGGGACAGAATCCAGGATCGTTTCGAACTCAAGCGCAGGCTGGGGCGCGGAGGGATGGGCGACGTCTGGCTCGCGTGGGATGAGGACTTCGAGCGGAAGGTCGCGATCAAATTCATGATCGAGAAGTCCGTCATTGGTGAGACTGATGTGATTTCAACGGAGGACTACCACGACCTGCGCCGACGATTCGAACGGGAGGGCCTGGCGACGGCTGCGCTCGATCACCCGGCGATTCCGGCCGTTCACCACCGGGGCGTCTGGAGCGGCTCCTCGGGAGGGGAAATGCCCTACCTTGTGATGCAGTACATCGAGGGCAAGACCGTCGAGGAACTGCAGGAGGAACGGGGCGGCTTCCTTGAACCGGAGGAGGCAGCATGTCTGGCTGTGCAGTTGTGTTCGGCGCTCACAGTGGCGCATGACGCGAACGTCGTGCACCGTGATCTCAAACCGGCGAACCTCATGGTCGGCCCCTCGGGAATGATCAAGATCATCGACTTCGGCGTGGCGTTCATCGTCGACTCCGAGAAGTCGAGGATCACAAGGAGCAGGTACTCCAGCCCGGGAACGAGTGGATACGTGGCGCCGGAGGTTCTGAAGGGAGCCAGCCCGGGAGGTGCGGCGGCCGATCTTTACGCGCTGGGAATCGTCGTATACGAGCTGCTGGGGGGACCTGTGTTTCATGCGGCCACAGCTACGGACCTCGACGCCGCGCATCTGTACAAGGACCCGCAGCCCTTGTGTGAACGGAGGCCGGCGGTTCCGCGAGACCTGGGTGAAGTGGTCGATCGGTTGCTGGCCAAGGACCCGGCGGAGCGCCTCGTCGGCGCCCGCGAGGTATCGGCCCTGATGAGGAGGCATGTCCCCGTGACCGGTTCTCCGGGTATCGGTCATCACGTGGAGTTCGACGTCACGCTGCCGTTCAGAACGCCGTTCGCTCCGCTCGCGCGACCGGACGACAGTCTCCGGCCAGCGATGGTCGCCGTGGCGGGGGTCGCCATGTCGATGGGAGACGCGCAGCTGGGACATGCACGCGAGCTCTGGGACTCGGGCGACCGTGACGCGGCATTCCGTCTTATCAAGTATGTGATGGAGGAGGCGAAGCGGGAGCAGGGCGATGTGGGGAAAGGGGCTGAGCGGGCCTGGCGGCTCTACGCGGAGTGGCTCCGCGCCGCGGGGCGCAAGGGCGAGGCGGTCGGCGAGCTTGGCGACATGCTCCGGATTTTAGAGTCCAAATTGGGCAGACGGGACAGGAGGGCAATGGAAGTGCGTGAGCTGCTAAGGAAATACGAGTCGGAGAAAGAATGACGGGCGAGGAAGTCTGCCCGCCCGTCTTCGTGCTATCGCTTCGGCCGCTTCGGATTCGTGGGCCGCTTTTTCTTCGCCATAGCGTCTCCCGGTTCTGAGAGTTTCCGCGGCGAGCCGCGGAGCATTCGGCCAGCTGAACTTACTGGGCCAGTATATCGCCTCTACTTGTCCAGCAATGGCTACTTCTGGAACAATGCCGCCGCCTCCTTAGCACGTATCTCGCGGACCTGGTCGGTGTCCCCGTGACCGATGTCCTCAAGAACGGCGATGGCGAGGAGCCAGTGCTCGACGGCGCTGTTCGGGTCGCCTGACGCCAGCGCGCTGTCGCCCATGCTGTCCAGCGTACGGATCTCGTTGGCGCGGTAGCCGATCTCCCTGTACAGGCGAAGGCATTGCTCGAAATAGCCGAGCGCGGCCTTGTGATCACCGAGCAACTGGTAGATGCAAGCGACGCTGTCAAGATCGGCTGCCTGGCTGTTGGGGGCGTTCAGCTCGCCGTGTAGGTCGGCGGCTCGCGTGCAGTACATCAGGGCCTCCTGGTGTTCTCCCCGCATGGCCAGGCTCCAGCCGATGCCGTTCAGGGCATCTGCAAGCCCGCTTTCGGTGCCAATTTTGCGGAATCCGTCGGCGGCGAGGTGGTATTGCTCCAGGGCCGCCTCGTGATCCTCCGCGTAGGCAAGACTGACCGCCAGGACGTAGCGGCAGTCGGCTTCCGCGCGTGCCAATCGTCCCGGCCCCAGCGTGGCCAAGGCTTGCCGACCGTACTCGACGCTCTCGGCGTGTGCTCCCAGCCGGCGCAGGGTGATGGCCAGCTGGCGGAGAAAGTAGGACCGGATCTCCGGATCTTCAGGCTTCGATGGGTCGTCCGTGATCGAGCGCAACATCGTCGCGCAGTCGTTCCATCGCCCGTGGTACCACATGTTCTCGATGAGAGAGTCCACGATAGTCCTGGCCTTGCTCTCCATGGCGTGTTCCTCGGCGTATCGCACGGCGGCGAGGAAGCGCGGCGAGTCCTGGCTAGCGAGACGGGTATCGGGGTCCGTGGCGGCGGCCAGATCGGCGTAGTGCTCGATGAGCTTTTCGCAGGCACGGTCGTGGACGTCCTGGAGACGTCGATCCCCACGACAGAGGGAGAGGGCGTAGTCACGGAGGAGTTCGTGCATCTGGAAGCCGTTGTGCGCATTTTCCTGTAGCAGGTGGAAATGGCGTAACCGACGTAGCAGGGCCAACCCTGCTCGGGTGTCCTCTAGGCTGGCGAGCGCGGCAGCTCCTGAGGCGTCGATGTCAGGGCCCGGGGCCGAGCCGACCAGGACGAAGAAGTCTCGCAGCTCGGCAGGAAGCGCGAGATACGTCCAGGAAAAGACGGTGCGGAGCGCGGAGTTCGGCTCGTGCAGGTCGAGGAAGTCCAGTCGGCTGTCGGCGTCGGTCAAAACAGACACGATTTGGTCCAGTGACAGCTCAGGCAGGTGCCGGGTGTGGGATCCGGCGATTGCCAGGGCTAGAGGATTACCGCCGCAGGCGGCCAGAACGGTGGCAATCGCGGCTGGCTCGGCGGCTGCTCGGTCGGCTCCTATGTGCCGGATCAGCAGATCCCGGGATTCGTGGGTTGGTAGTGGAGTCAGGTGGAGATGCGTGACATCGCTTCTTCGCAGGAGGGTCCCCAACCTGGTGCGGCTGGTGGCGATGATGGCGGAGGACCCATGATGCGGGAGCAGGTGGAGGACGCTCTCGCTGTCCCGGACGTTGTCCATGACGATGACGAACCGCCTCGCCGCGACCGCGTCCAGGTAGTGCAGTCGGCGGCCCTCCGGGTTCTTGCCTGCGGCCGCGTCAGCCTCGCCCATTTGTTCCAGGAGCGCCTCGACCGCCTCGGCACACGACATGGGAGCGGTCGGACCGAAGCCTCGGAAGTCGACGAATAGCTGCCCGTCGGGGAAATCCTGGGCAGCCTCGTTGGCCATGTCGATGGCGAGAGTGGTCTTTCCCAAGCCGGGGCCACCTGTGACAGCGATGCAGAGAAGCTCCGCCGTCGGTCCAGGGTCGAGGAGGCCATGGTCACCTCGGCGCACGTAGGGCTGAGGGAGGGCAGGAAGGCGGTTGCGTCGCGGGCCGGCCGCAGGCTGCATCGCCCCCTCCTTGCGGAGTACGGCCTGAACCAACTCCTCCCGCCGCCACCACTGCTGGGCCGCCGTTGCTTCGTTGCCGTGCCAGGCGAGTTTGTTGAAGGGGTCGTCGATGAGCGAATCACCCAGAGCCGCGTGCAGGGCCTGCTCGCTGCGGAAGAGGTCGATCCCGTCGGGCTGCTTGAGATCCAGCCGGATGACCTCGGCACACCGGAGGAACGCTCGCAAGTCGGAATCGGAGGGCTTGCGTCCGACGATGGCCGTCCAACGCGTTACGACGACCTCGACGAAGGTTTCGAGCGCCCTGCGCTGGGAAACCGTCGGCGCAGCCGCCAAGAGAGGGAGGTCGGCCGGGTGTGTACGGAGGCGCAGGAGCACAATGCCGAGCTGGTCGAAGGCGCGACTCCCGTCATGGTTCGTGGCGATCACGAGCCGGTCTCGTGAGAGGTCGACGGGGCGGACGTCCGAACTCGTGTGGATACCTTCGACGAAGGCGCGCACTATCTGGTCAATGGCCTTCACCAGATCTTCGGCCTGTGCGTCCAACCGTCTCATTCCGGCCTTCGCCTGTATGAGGATGAACCCGCCGCCGGACACGGTGACGCCCACATCGTCGACGGGAAGCCCGGTCTCACACCCCACCGTTTCAATCCGGACGGCGGCGCCGAGCCCGAGGTCGGTCAGCGGCATCTCCACGATGGCGCGCACAGCACACCAGGCGAAAACCTGAGCCTGGAAGGTGAGGCCACGCGCAGCTCTCGCCCCACCGGCTGATGATCTGGCCCCCGCCTGATGATGGGACTCGTCCATGGCCTCCTCACCGTCTCGCAGATCCGCTGACGGGAGCATCTCACAATCGGTCCCAGCCGGATCGTCGCCTTCATTGGGCAGGGGCGTTCCCCCCCTGGGGCGGCAGGGAGTCTCGCCGCGAAGACTATGTCGCCGGGGGAATTTGTCACCTCGACGCGCCCCCGTGCGCTCGGTGATCATCGCGACGATGGCCAGTCGCATGCCTGTGCCGACGGCTGGGGGAACGGCAGGCGTTGCCGCGTGAGCAGTCGAAGCCCGAGGACATCGCTGATGGAACCTGTCGTCAAGACCTGGGAGGACGAGCCCGCGTCCTGACTGAGCCTTGATCAACACCGACGGTAGGGGTAACACCCAGAGGTCCTTCTCCGCCGGCCTCCATCCGTGGCTGACGAACAACGCTTTGAACAGCGCCATCCTTCTCCTCGGATGAGGGCGATGACAAGTCGGCATACGGCAAGCCATCCTGCGGCCGATCGAGGGGTATGAAGAAGCCCCGGCAGGACCCCACGGTACTGCGCTCGCCCGAGGGCGTGGTTAGCGACAAAAGTACCTCGCCGTTTCTCCTCACAGCTCTGCGATCTCGGCCAACGCTGCATTCAGTGGCGTCAACTGCACCCGTAGTTCAACCGAGTCGCCCCATTCGGCTCATTGGTTTACGCACCTGTGTGATTCTAATGGAGTCAAGCAGGCGCTTCACACGGCAGCGCTTGGCGGGTGCTCGTACAAGGGGGCGTGGACGAATCACCTGAGACTTTGATCTGCGGCGAAAAGGAGTTCCGTCATTCAAGCTCGATTCTTGGAATGCCGGACGTCTGTCAGGGCTGTGCGGAAGTGATGTCGGTGTGTGGGAAGTCCTCGCCTTTGAAGAGCAGGGGCTGGTCGAGGTCTTTGGCAAGGGCATAGGCGAAGCAGTCGCCCATGTTGAGCTTGGCCTTGGAATTGTTGCCCTTGCCGTAAATCTGGTACGCCCGGCGGGCGATCCTGGCCTGATGGGGTGTTACCGGCTCGATGATGAGGCCCATCTCATCAACCAGTGTGTCGAAGGCGTTGCGCATGGCCTCACCACGGTTGTCCGCAACAATGGCCGCCTCGAGGTAGTTGACGGCCGAGATGCGACACACGTTTGCGGCGATGGTGTGGGCGAATTGGGTGGCCTCTGGCTCACCGTTGATGACGGCAATGATGGCACTGGAGTCGATGATCATGCGGGGAGACCCGTGTCCGGGTCGTACAGATCTTCAACGGACAGTCGGTCCCCACCGAGGTGGGTTCGCATGCCGGCGGCGATGCTCAGGATGCGTTCGGCTCTGCTGCCGGCTTCGGAGCGGCGTTCCAGCGCTTCCAGACGGCGTTCGAGCACTTGAGCGGCGTGCTGGGTTTCCTCGGCCAGCCGGATGACCCGGCGGGCGAGGTCATGGATGGGCTCGTGTTCGAGGTCCACGCTCACCGTTGCTCGGCTCCCTCCGTCGCGGTGCCTGTGTTGCACCTCCAGCGTAACTGGTGGCCGAGCTCTACTCTTGCCGATGGGCAGCATCCGTCCGCGTCAAGGTTCTCTTCGAGTCAGGGGTTTCCTCGCGGATGGTGCCGGTGGCGGCATGCCAGGCTTTCCAGCACCTCGGGGCGGAGTCTGCCGCGGTCGGCGACCGGGAGCCCTTGTTTACGAGCCCACGCGCGCACCTGCGATGCGGTCGGCTGCTGGTCACTTGGCCGCGGGATCTCTGCTGGCGTCTTTGGCGGGGAAGAGCGCGGGCGAGTGTCGGTGGTCGGTTGGCGCTTGTCTGAGTCGGATGTTGTGGTGGTAAAGCCGAGGCGGGTGAGGGTGCGGCGTCTCTTGCCGTACATGCGTTCCAACTGCGGGACTTGTGCGTCCAGATAGTCATGTACTTCGACGTCGCGCTTGGTGGCGGCTTCTCTCATGATCCGGCCGACGTGCTGGATCACCTTGCCTTGAACGAGATCGGCATCGCGAGGAACAGGGCTCACCTCAGCCACCGACTACCCGACCGAGCCGCGTCCGCGATCATCCCGGAGCCGAGTCCCCGCCGGAGGCTGCTCTTGATCGACGAGACCCGTTCATGGGACGTTATGTTCTGTGGATCAATTCCGGGGGTCTCGCTGGCACAAAGTTGGTTCGGCATTAGCGCTCTTCAATCTCGGATGGCTGCTCGCGGGGTTGGGGTTTGTGTGGTCGGACATCACCACGCCATGGCCGCTGTGGCACCAGTTGCCCTTTTGGGGCCTCGTCTTTGCGAACATGATGATTAACATCGTTGGACGTGTTCGATACAACGCGTCGTCCAAGCCTGCTCCCGGACCGGGTGAACTTCACTCGCGCTGTGGCGCTGGCTGATCATCTCAATGCCGTGCGGGAAGCCTTGCCCGCGCGGCTCCCGCGCGAGAACGGCCCCCAGGCCGCACGCGCAGCGCGGGGAGGGCCGCGCGGGCGCGGCGGCGCTTGCGCCGCCGCCTTGATCCCCGCACGGGTGAGGTGCTCCCGACCTGGGACGAAGCACTCGACGCCATCGAGGCTGATGACGAGCCGATGCACGTGCTCTCCTTCGGTGACCAGGTGGATCCCAAGGGCGTGCTCGGCGGTACCGACCGTGCCGATCACCTGATCAGGCACTACCTGACCAAGTACCTGACGAAGTCGATCGCGGAGACCTGCGAGGCCGGCAACCAGCGCCAAAAGGATCACGCGGACCGGATGCTCGAAGCGCTGCGCTATGAACCGTGCTCGCCTACCTGCCCGAACTGGCTGCGCTACGGCGTGCAACCGAAGAACGCCCATCCGGGGCAGGCTCCAGGCCGCTGCCGGGGCAAGGCGCACAAGGCCGAACACCTCGGCTACCCCGGCCGGCGGGTCCTGGTCTCCCGCAAGTGGTCGAACAAGACCCTGACCGATCACCGTGCCGACCGTCGCGCTTGGGCACTGGAAGCGCTCGGACTTTCGGCAACCGAGAACGTCGATCCCAACCGCTACACCTGGAAGCCCGTTCGACCCGGTGACCCCGATCTTCCGCCTCTCGGGCAACGGCTCCTGGCTGCCATCGCTGACCGTCAACGGTGGCGCGAACTCCTGGCCGAACACCAGGCCAGACAAGAGGCTCCGGATCTTTCGGCAACCACGGAAGGGAGGGCGGCATGAACAGCAAGGACAAGCTTCTTGTGACTGCAGCGGAAGCGTCCGAAATGCTCGGGCTCGGACGGACCAAGGTCTATGAGCTGATCGCGGCGGGGGAACTGCGCTCGGTGAAGATCGGCCGGTCTCGCCGTGTTCCTGTCGAAGCTCTGACCGCGTTCGTCTCGGCGATGGAGGAGGCTGCGGTATGACCGAGGAACCGCGCAGGAGGCAACGGAGCAGGCGTCGTTCCCAGGGGGAGGGCTCCGTCCACCTTCGTAGCGATGGCCGTTGGGCCGGTGTAGTCGATCTCGGTTATATCGACGGGAAGCGGCGGCGGAAGACCGTCTACGGGAGAACCGAGCGGGAAGCCTTGGCCAAGCTCGCGGAGGTCCGAGACGCACAGCGCAAAGGGCTGAACCTCGCTGCTAAGCCGCGTACGGTCGCCGAATGGTTGGACGAGTGGATCGAGATGAAGCGCCGGCAGGGCACTCGTCCGCTCACTCTCCGGGGGTATCGGCAACTGATCGCCGATCACGTTAAGCCATCCCTTGGCCGCAAGAAGCTCGACAAGCTTTCGGCAACGGATGTGCGGCGGCTGGTCGAGGCCAAGGCAGAGTCTGGGCTGTCGGCTGCGACCGTCAAGCAGATCCACGGGCTGATTCGCAATGCTCTGGCTGACGCTGAGCGGGAAGAGCTGATACACCGCAACGTCGCGAAGCTCGTCAAGCCGCCGTCCATCCGCAGAGAAGAGGCGCGTGTCCTCACGATCGAAGAGGCCAAGAAGCTGGTTGAGGTCATCAGGGATGATCGCCTCGAAGCGTTCTGGATCTGCGCTCTGACCCTTGGCTTGCGACGGGGCGAACTCCTCGGGCTGTGCTGGGGCAACGTAGACTTCGGCAACGGGCTGCTTGCCGTACGGCAGAGCCTCCAACGAGCGGGCGGGTCCCTTCAGTTCGTCGATCCCAAGACCGACCGATCACGGCGCATCGTTCCCGTGCCAGACGAGACCTTGGCAGCACTCCGGAAGCACAAGCGGGCTCAGGCTGCTGAGCGACTGGCGGCAGGGGAGAGGTGGAAGGATCACGGGCTCGTCTTCGCCTCGACCATCGGCACGCCGATCGAACCGGGGAATCTATCGGCTCGCTGGCGCTCGACTAGGGCGAGGGCGAGGCTCGGCTGGCTTCGGCTTCATGATCTCCGGCACGCTTGTGCGTCCTTCCTCCTGGCCTGTGGGGCTTCCCCTCGGACGGTAATGAAGACGCTCGGTCACAGTCAGATCGGGCTGACCATGAACACCTACACGCACGTGCTCCCGGACATCGAACGAGCCGCCGTCGATGCGGTCGCGAAGAAGCTGTTCGGATGATCGAAAAGCTGAAGGCCGGACTCCTCGCCAGTGAGGATGCCGGCCTTCTTGGCTGTCAAAGTTGGCTGTCACCGCTACGAAAAGAAGATCCGCAATCGGTGGTTTCGCTGGTAGGGCGCCCGGGGCTCGAACCCGGAACCTACGGATTAAAAGTCGCCAGCTATTGTGTTTACCCGCATCCTGCCGTATGTCAATGTATCACTCTGTCCGTAAAGGCCGTTACCAAAAATGTCCAAGAATGCCACCCGGTGCTATGCCGTATCAGGTGCCGACGAGCATCCAACGAGCAACCATGGGGCGGGTGGCATCCCTTAACCGTTCTAGATTTACGTTTCATTTGCGAGCCGACGTCCTGGGTGGCCGCAGTCTGCAGGAGGGTTTGATCAGACGCTCGACCCATAGTGATCGTCCTGAAACGGATTCTCTCTGTGACGGGCCCAGCCGCCGTACCCGTACCTCCGCGAGCACGCCACTTGCCTCTGACCGGAGATCGGCCGGGTGTGGCTGATGGCAGCCGTGCAAGCAGGATGACCTGTGCGGATGGCGTTATCGGCAGGCGCAGTAGCCAAGCAAGTTCGCCGACAAAGCTGAATACGACTGCGCGAGAAGTCAACGCCGGGGGGCTCAAGGTGGCGGCCAGGGTGATCGACAACGCCATGCGGGAGCCGCCCACCTTGTGTACGACACTCGCAACGCCGTCGCCTCCGGGCGAGTGGTGCTGGAGGTACTACAGGCCGCACCGCACCGGGAATTGGCGCCTGGGTGCCACCTGTTCGGACTCCACCGCCCCGACACGCTCACCACGACTCGGCTGCTCGCCCGATAACCCTCGGTTGCTCGAACGTGCGGCGCGCTCAGCCGTTCGCCATGGCATTTGTTGTCGGCCATCTTCGGAGCAACTGGATAGCCGTGGCCGCGGACATGCGTTCTGCCGGCTCGTCTCTCATCAGGCCGTCGATGATCGGACACAGCAGGGTTGATTCCGTCCCTGCGGCGGCCAGCAGGAGGGCTCCCACCGACCACAGATCGCCACGTTCGGTAGCGGCACCTCGTCGCAGGCGCTCCGGCGGAACGAACTCCAGGCCAGGGTTCTGATTTCCGCTGAAGTCCGTCAAGACCGCGTGATCCCTATGCAGAAGAATATTGTGCGGTTTCAAGTTTCCGTGAATGATCCGTTTCTCGTGGGCGTGTGCAAGGGCGCCGAGAATGTCAACGCCGATCTTGGCGACGAACTCGGTCGGCAGGCGGCCCGACGAGGCGAAGACATGCGCCAGCGACGGCCCGCCGAGGAGGTCCATGACAATCCAGAGCGAACCTCTGTCCTCAACGATGGTGTAGATCTTGACGATCCCGGGATGGGTCAGCCCGGCCGCCATCCGCGCACCACGCAGCGCGAAGGGGATCAGTGCTCCTTGCACGTGCTTCACCGCGACGGCGCGGTGCAGCAGCTGATCACGAGCGCTGTACACGTGCCCGGTCGTGCCGGCACCCAACCACGCCGTGAGAATGTACCGTTCCCCCACCATTCGAGCAGACATCTGTTGTTCTCCTCACATGGCCAATGTCCTCGAATTAAGGTTTGAGCACCTACCGGGTTTTCTCCACAGCAATGGCGTCCGGCTTCAGTCCCGGACATCCCGGACAGCGAGGCGAGTGTGGCCGGTCTGAGCGATGTCACCACGGTCGAGGAGTTCATCGGCCTGCTTGATGAGTTGCGCCTGTCGGCCGGCCTGTCCTTCCGGGATCTGGAAGCCCGTGCGAAGGAGCGTGGAGATTGGCTGCCCCGAACGACCGCGAATGACGCGGTGAAGCGGCGTTGCCTTCCTCACCAGCAGAACCCCATGACCTTCATCGCAGCGTGGGCCGGCGCCTGTGGCACGGACGCCGATGAATGGTGTGCCACATGGTCACACCTCGCCACGGCGACATCGGACGCACCACGTAAGCTTCACATCCCGCACCAACTGCCGGCGAGCATCGCCGGCTTCAGTGGGCGCGAGCCGGAAATGGAAGCACTGGACGAGATCCTCGTTCAGTCGCTCCGCCATCCGTCCGCACCCGTGATCGTGGTGATCAGCGGGACTCCAGGAGTCGGCAAGACGGCTCTGGCGGTTGAGTGGGCGCACCGCCGGGCCGACCGGTTTCCTGATGGCCAGCTCTATCTGGATCTGCGCGGCTTCTCGCAAGATCCACCGCTGGAGCCCAAGCAGTCGCTGAGCGCACTGCTGCACGCGTTCGGGGTCTCCGACGCCGAGATACCGCTCGCAGTTACGGCACAAACCGGGCTCTACCGATCGCTGCTGTCCGGGCGTCGCCTTCTGATCGTTCTCGACAACGCCTCCGACGTACAGCAGATCCGTCCCCTGCTTCCCGGCACACCGACGTGCGTGGTGCTCGTGACCAGCCGCCACGGCTTGCCGGGCTTGGTGGCCAGAGAAGGCGCATGCACAGTCAAGGTCGGCAGAATGGGCGATGAGGCCGCACGCGACCTCGTCATCCAGGCCATCGGCGCGCCGAGAGGGCTCGCAGAGCCCGCCGCGCTTGACGAGCTCGTACGGCTCTGCGCGCATCTCCCGCTGGCCCTGCGGATCAGCGGCGCGAACCTCGCCACCAGTCCGTTTCTCAGCCTGGCCGACTACATCGCGCTGATGAGCGAGGGTGATGACCTAGCGGCGTTCCAGGCGGAAGGCGACCCGGAGACCGGCGTCCGAACAGCCTTCGACATGTCCTACGCCAGGCTCTCTGCTCCGGCGCAGAAGATGTTCCGTCGGCTCGGCCTGGTGCCGGTGACTGACATCTGCGTGTCGGCAGCGGCAGCCCTGGCTGGTACGACGAACCAGGCTGCCCGTCAGGTGCTGGACACCCTGGCCTGCGCTCATCTGCTCGATCCGCTGCCTGGCGGACGCTTCGCGGCCCATGATCTGATGCATGCCTACGCTAAACAGTTGGCGTTGGCAGAGGACACCGAGACCGAGCGCGTTGATGCAGTCGATCGCCTCTTGAATTGGTATCTAGCCCACGCACAGGGCGCCAGCAAGACAATCATGCCTTCGATCATGCATGGATCTAGCCCCCGCCCAGATGTCGCTTCAGTGAGATACGGCAGCAACGACACGGCCTTCGCCTGGCTGCAGGACGAGCGCGTCAACCTCGTTGCCCTGGTCAAGCACACAGCCCTACAGGGTCCACGTCCGCTGGCCTGGTACCTGTCCGATCTCTTGCGCTCGGCCTACTACAGCGTCTTTCCGCGGCATGATCTGTTGATCTTGGCGGAGGCGGCCATAGAGGCCGCCAGCCGGGAAGAGAACCTGCTGGCCGAAGCGATCGCACATCACAGCCTAGCCTCGGCAGTCTGGCCAACCGCGCAGTACGGTCTCTGCCTCGAACACTCGCAGCAGGCCTGCTCCCTGGCCCGTCAAGGAGGTTTCCCACTGCCCGAGGCGGCCGCCCTGATCACGATGTCGACCGCGAAATACGAGATGGGTGACCTGTCCGAGGCTGAAGCTCTCCTCCGGCAAGGTTTAGCCGTCATCGGACCCGATGGCCCTCGTCGAGCCCGCGTCAATCCTCTGATCAAACTCAGCCAAATTCTCTGCGATACCGGAAATCACAAGGAAGCCATGGTGTGCGCCACGTCGGCAAACAAAATGGCTGAACAGGTTGGCGACCCTCGATGGCAGGCGATGGCGGCCAGCGCGTTAGGCACGGTCTACGAACACCTCAAGGATACGGCTACCGCGCACCGCCACTACAGTCGCGCAGTTGAAATCGCCTCCACCTCCGCCATCCGCATCGGGGAAGGCCTGATCAGCGCACTCTTAGGGATCGCCAAGCTCGAGCCCGACCAGGAGGCCGCGTTCCAAACAGCTTCTCAGGCCCTCGCGACCTCCCGACATTGCAACTACCGCTTCTTGGAGGGGCAGGCGTTGACGACGGTTGCCAGAATCCTGCTGAAAGCTGGACGGCTGGACGAGGCGTGCGTGCACGTCCAAAAGGCCGTGACTTTGCATCACCACCATGGACAACAACTGGCGGAAGATGTGGCGCGAGCCCTTTTAGCGGAGATCGATCAGTCGGTTAGCCAGCCAGACGGCGCCGGGGGTGAAGAGCGTGATGACCGGCGTGCCCAGTAACTCTGGTGAAATCCTATGGGCGATCACGCACGGATCGGGGTGGCCCATGGGTTGATACTCGAATAGGCGCGATCTTCACTATGGCGCGAGCGATCAGTGAGGCTAGTACGGCAGCCGCCATTTGCTCCGTGAGCTGGGAGGATGCGCTGCCGACTGGTGCTCTCTTGTGATGGCGATTTTGCACAACGAGAGCAGCCGCTCGTGATCATGTCTGTGTGAAGAGAACAAGATCGAGAGCGGCTGCAGGCCTCATCGTAGAGGCCGCACGGGTGCAGCGGAACACCGAGGACCTCATGACCGCGCTGGCACCGATGTTCGCCCGGGTCGAGCCGCGGCTGCAGGCTGCCAAGTACGTCCGGGCGGTGATGTCTGACCTGCCCAAACGCAATGGCTGGACGATCGCCGAGTGGGTGGGCGACCGCAGCCCCGATGCCACCCAGCGGCTGTTAAGCCGGGCCAGCTGGGACACCCCTGGTGTGATGAGCGCCGTCCGCCGATTCGCCACCAGCCGTCTGGATGCCGCCGCCCGGCCGGACAGCCTGATCGTGGGAGCGCTGGATGAGTCCGGCCAGGAGAAGAAGGGCACCGCCACCGCCGGGGTCAAGCGGCAGCACATGGGCTGCGCGGGCGGCATCGACAATGGCATCAACACCGTGCACCTGGCCTACGTCCGCGCGGGTGCCGGGCACGCGCTGATCGGTGCGCGGCAGTGGATCCCCGCCGAGCAGATCAGCGATCCGGTCAAAGCGATCACCACCGGCCTGCCCCTGGAGGTGAGGTTCGCGACCAAGGGCGAGCTGGCCATCGACCTGCTCGTTGACGCCTACGCCGACGACGTGCGCCTGGACTTCGTGGCCGGCGATGAGGTCTACGGCGCCTGCCCCGCCTTGCGCGCCTTCCTGGAAGAGCGCGGCCAGGCCTACGTGCTGCGCATCCGCGCCACCTTCACCCTCACGCTCGGCGCAGGCACCTGCCTGACCTGCGAGCAGATCGTGGCCAAGTACTGCAAGCAGAAACGCACCTGGACCATCCGCTCGGCCGGGGACGGCTCCAAGGGAGAGCGCACCTACGCCTGGGCCTGGATCGCCACCGCCGACACGACCCACTACCTGCTGGTCCGCAAGCACCGCACGACCGGCGAACTGGCCTTCCACTACTGCTTCATCCCCGCAGGCCGGCCTGTCACCCTGGCCCTTCTGGTAGCCGTTGCCGGGCTTCGCTGGCCGGTGGAGGAGTGTTTTGAGTTCGGAAAGGACCTGTTCGGCCTGGATGAGTCCCAGGTCCGCCTCTATCAGGCCATCTTGCGCCACACCGTGCTGGTCATGGCCGCCCTGGCCATCTGCGCGACCAGCGCCGCACAAGCCCGGCGCCGCACCGACACCCAAGCCCCGCCACCCACCAGCCCCGACCAGCGACCACCCGCCGAGCCCGGCATGGTCCCGCTGACCGTCGCCGAGATCAAGCGCCTGTTCAACGCCGCCACCACCCGCACACCAACACTGGAACACACCGCCCACTGGTCAGCCTGGCGCCGCCGTCACCAAGCACGCGCCCGCTGGTTCCACCAACGAACCCGCCTGGCCACCGCATATATCCAGCTCACCTAACGAATGGCGGCTGCCGTACTAGCACACGCCCTGTGGTGCCCTCAATGTCCTGACTGAATCGGTCGATCCCGGCTATGACGTGAATGCCATCATATTTGCTTAAATGTAGAACTGTAATCCAAGGTTAGTCATTCTCTCGCCCGGAACGGGACTTGAGGCGCATGGATAAGTGAGTAGAATTCTTCGAGCGGATTGTTGATTTTTTCGCGAAGCGTAGCCTGGGATAAGAGTGCTTCATCACACAAAAGGCCCAGCTCTGTCTCGCCGAGGACGATCGCTGCGATGAGCGCCCGCCGGAGGATCGATCTGACCTGTGTGGCGGCTTCGGTCAGCTTGCGCGGGTGTGGATCGCTGCCATGGGCAATCCTGCTGCGAACGTTGTAGGCGTCCTTCACGCAGCGGAGCGTGCGCAGGCGATCGCCGTCATCCTCGCCGATAAGGACGGCGGCGCGTTGTGCCGTCCTGCGAGCCAGGTCTCCGGGGCTCTCATCGCTAGAGAGCAGGTTCTCTAGTGACGTCATGTAGCTGAGCACAACCTGTGGCTCGTCGTCGGGGAACGTCACATCGGCGTGGTAGCCGACCTTGTCCGAGGTGTCCAGGAATCGCATGGCGCTGCGCCGGATGCGGTCATGGAGCTTCTTGCCGAGTTCCTGCTCGGTGAGTCGGGTATTAACTTTCGTCAAGAAGTGGGTCAGCTGCTCGCTGTGGCTGTCGTTCACGTGAAGCGGCCCAAGTAGCGGGACTTCGTGCTCATCTCCTGGTGATCCGGTGTACGTGTACGGGATCGAGGAGTACAGGCAGTCGACGGTCCGGCCGGGTTCCACCACATACTCGGCCACGACCAGGGCCGGTTCGTCCGACCACAGGTTCACCGCCAGGAGCGGCGCCCACACTGACCTTGTCGACGGCCCGCGGGAGAACAACCGCAAGGGCAAACCTTGCGCGGGTGCCAGCTCCGGGTCAGGGGCGGTCAGGACGACGTGCCATCCCGACTCCAGCAACGGATCCCACACCTGGGTGCCGGCGTGGTCCGCTGCGAGCGGGACCGGCCGCTGGGCTCTCCACTCGTCTGGGCTAGGTCGCGAAAGCCTCCACCCGCCGAGATCGATCGGACTTGACAGTTCCCAGTCGATATTGAGAACGAAATATCGCCATAGGGTTTCGGGCGGTCCGGCCAGGTACGCGGCGAGCTGCCCGGCCAGAGCCTCGGCGTTGAACTCGTGACTGGACCTGAGCAGCGCGGCGACCCCGAGCCGAAATAGCGCATCGCCATGCAACGCTCGGCCCGCCTGTCGATCGCCACGATCTCCGTCCAGATACCTGTTGGCCCGAGCGGCCGCGGCCGCCGCCCGGCGGACGCTGTCACTTGCCGGCGACTCGGCGATTGCGTCGGCGGTTTCCCGGTCGGTCAGATCGGCATGTTCGCCGGCTCGTAGTCGTGCATCGGAGATGAGGTCGATCAGCGCCGCCACTAGCTCCAGATGTTCGGGGGTCATAGCGACGACGCTAGCCCTACTCGGCACGCCGCAAACAGCGAAGCCCTACATCACCGGGCCGTCGTCTATGGCGCCGTCCGTTCTCAGGTGTTCTGCGGCGCTCATCGCAGGCCTCAACAACAGCGTGGTTGGTCGTGATACCTCTGAGTTGGGAACCCGTTGTCATGCAATCTGGTTGCGTACGGTGGCGATTCGGTGTCATCTAGTGATATGCGTTGGTGGGCCAAGGTGAACGAGCGCCAGCTGGCGACCCTGCGCCGCATCGCGGAGGGTGAATCGGTCACCGCCAAGGACAGTGATCTTGCTCGTACCGTGTATGCACTCCGGGACAGGGGACTGGTTTCGACCCCACGGGAAAACGGCATGTGGATCGCTGAGGTAACCGAGGCAGGACGCTTCTACCTCGCCCATGGCTATTACCAGGGCGCCGCGGCTCTGACATCTCCCACCGTGATCTCCAAGAGCGGAAGACGAACTGCCGGCCTTAGGTCGCAATCACCTCACGCCCTGGCGGCTGAACTGATCAAGCGCTTGCAGGACGAAGGGGGGACGCTGTATGTCCATGCCCCGGACGAGGCCACCAGGGCACTTCATCGACGGGCCTTGGACGCGGCCAAGCGCCACGGATTGATCCCTGAAGGCTTCCGCCTGTTGCATACCGGTCGTGACCGCGGAGATCTCATCCTCCGACTGGAGGATGTCGCACACCCTGACGAGACGGACTGGAATCGCATCCGATTGAGCGCCCGCGACCTGATCACCGAGCCTCACCAACTTGCGGACTGGCTTCGAGAGGATCATCATTCCATCGACGTCACCGACGCGACGATCGGCCGCGCCCTGGAAGTGGTACGCGCCTTAGCAGAGGACCTGCGGAAACGTGGCCATAGCATCGGCATTTCCAGGCGAGGCAAACCACGCGGCCTCCACGCGCACGCGCGTGGACAGCACTACGCGCTGAACATCAAGGAGGAGCTCGACCGTGTTCCTCACGTGTTCACCGAAGAGGAACTCCGGAGTCGAAAGCTCTACACCTGGCAGCGGGTCACGCCCGAGTACGACGAGGTCCCGTCGGGCCGGCTAAGGCTCGAGCTGGGGGAAGGGCGCGGTCTGCAGTGCTGGGCGGACGACAAGCGTTCGCGTCTGGAGGACAAGATACGAGCGGCCGTCAAAGAGATTGAGCGGCGCTCTGAGGCTGACCAGCAGGCGCGCCTGGAGCGAGAGAAGGCTGAGCGGGAACGAGCTGAGAGGTGGCGGCGCGAGGAGGAGGAACGGCAACGTCGGGAAGCGTCGCGGCAAGCGGAGCGCGATAAGGAACGTGCGCAGGCCGCTGACCAGGCGAGGGAGGAGCATAGACGGCGAGCCTTCGGGCAAGCCCTGGAGGGGTGGGCTTGCGCTGCGGCGATCCGCGAATTCTGTCTGGATCTGGAAGCAGTTGCGGCGACTCTGCCTGCACAGGAGGCAACGATTACGCAGTGGGTGGCGTGGGCGCGAGCGCAAGCAGATCAGATGGATCCCCTGCACGCGCCGAGCGTGCTGACCGAGGCGAACTTCGACATCGAGCCGACGCCGGAGGCCTTGCACCGCTACCTACGGGAGGAAAGGCGAGGCGAACCCTCTGTGCCAAGCTCAAGTGAGACAAACAGGGACTAAGTTCCTTAACTGATATGAGCAGGGCGAGAACGGGTACGACGCGCAGTGACCATGAG
>NZ_FNVT01000014.1 GCF_900108335.1 Nonomuraea solani | reverse complement strand
TGTCTGCTCCAGGTGCACCACGTCGGAGGAGATCGTTCCGTCCGACAGCCCCGCCGCCGCCCGGGCCAGTACGAACCCGGCCAGCACGTCGGTTTCCAGCGCCTCCAGGTCCTCGGCGGTGGCCGGGGCACGGGCCACTCGAAGATCCTTCACTACCGCCAGCGCCAACTCCGGCCACCTCGCCTTCACTTTCACAGCAAGACGAACGACCAGGACGATAGACCTTCAGAATCCCCGAAATCTCATCAACACCAGAAGAAGCCGGAGCACCAGCAGATCAGCCCAGGTCCAGGGGCTAAAGAAGCTCACAGGGCCTCAAGCAACTCAAGGGTTATTAGTTAACCGCTGAGCGTGTGCGGTCGCGCTGTCCGACCGGCCTCCGCAGATCGCCGTATGTGCTGTAACGGTCTGATGGGTTGTGCGTATCGCTCCACCAGCGGTGCTCCATCAACGTAGTTCAAGCTGAACACCGTCCTCAGTGAGGCACTGCACCAGGTCGTCGAAGGTCACGGCGGGCCGCCAGCTCTTTCGGTCGTAGCCGGAGACCAGGTGGGTGCGCGCGACCTCCGAGTTGTGCCAGATCATGCGGAAGCCGGGGGTCGCGCCGCCGCCGCCGGTGGCGGCATTCTCGTGTAACCAGAACAGGTCACCGCCGAACCAGCCTCCAGGGCCGTTGACCGCCTCGCCGATCGCGCAGAAGAAGGCGTCGTAGTCAGTGCTATGGCGTCCGTCCAGGTGATACACCGTGCCCGCAGGCTTGTCCGGAGCGTGGATCCGGTGGATCGCGGCTGCACCTACCCAAAGATAACGATCGCTGCGATCGAGCTGGGCCCAAAGGTTGGGCTGGGTCGGGCCGCCAGCGCGCCACATGCCCCACATTTGGCGGTCGTTGGCCGCCATCGGCTCCGGGATCCGCGCATCCAGCACAACGTCGACAAGATCGTCACCGAGGGTGGACGGGCGCGAAGTGACAACGCTTCCGAAGACGCGTTGTTCCCAGCCCATCGTGTGGGCCGTACCATCGACGCGCACGTGGGCCAGTTCGGCCTGGAACGATCCGCTGAGCCCGGGACGGCAGCCCAGCAAGGTCAACGGCGGACCTGGCGGCCAGCTTTCCGGCCGCTCGTGGAAGAGGCCTGCGATGTCACGGCACTTCCCAGCCGACGTCTCCTCGCTGGATCCGTTCACCGTCGACCACACGAGCAGCCGGTAACCGGAGACCATGGGAGCGACGGTGCCGCCCTGATTGTTGTCGTCGTCGCGGCGATGGCCCTCGAGGTCGATGTCGAGCAGACCGGATCCGTCTGCGGCGGGGCGGTGGCCGATGACCCGGACGTCAAGCAGTTCCTCCATGTTCTGGGCGCACTCCCAGCACTGATCCTCGCACCGTTCGCCTACCGGTCGGCCGGGGTCGTGGGCGCCCTCGACAACGAAGTTTCCGAACCAGGCCGGCCCAGTGCCGTCGATCGCAGCGAGAAGCGGTCCCGACGGCGCGCAACTCAACAAGGTATAGCGCTCATACGACGGCTCGATCGGGAACACACGGTCGATGAAGAGCCCATCGATATCTGTAAAGTCGGCGAGGGTGACGCCGGTTTCCTCGTCAAGTAGCCGCCAGCGCAGAGGGGTCGACACGCGTTGATCTTAACTGATGGGCGTGCTGTACGACCGCGGGTCTTCGCCCGGCAACGGACGAACAGGCCCAGTGCTCTGAACGTCGATCGGCACCCGGATCAGCAAGATGCCCGCTGATGGAGCATCTGGTTGTGCCGCCGACATGCACCACCACTGGCCCCGAAGCGAGCACCTTGGCACGCCCGGTGCACAAGTTGCGCGGATTGATCAAGGTCCTGGCAGCGGACACAGGCTACGGACTGCTTGCTCAGCGGTGGTGCCGTTGGACAGCCGGTCGCGGAACCCAGAGGTCGGGATGGTGCTCGCGGTATGTCTCTCGTGCCTTGGCCAGGGACACGATCGCATGCTCCAAGTTGCGCTAGGCCGTGTTGAACGCCTTGGCTGCAGCACCGGGCGCGAGGTTCGCCTCGTTGGCAACCACGAGCATGTTGGCAGCAGCCATCGCAGACGGTCCGATCACGTCCATCAGCGGTTCAGTTTCATCGATGCCTTCATGAAGGCTAAGGGCGGTGCGGTTGAGCCTTCAGCAGCGGGCGGCATTGCGCCTGAGCATCGTCAACCCGGGGCCGACCGGCTTCTGCGGTGACCGGCGTGAGGACGTGGTCGTCTCGGATCGGGAGGGGGTCGTTGTCGTCGGTTGCCGAGTGCCAGCCTGTCTTGCCGAGCGCCGGCCCTCCTCGTCACGGGCTGCCTGGTCAGGGTGGTTCGTGTGCTGGTGGTGGCGATGGCGAGCCATGGTCGGACGGGTGGGGCGGGACTCAGCGCTGGGGCCCGGCCCACCCGTCAGGGACTTGGGGTTGAGGGGGTTGGTCAGGCGGGGAGGACGTTCTCCGCGAAAGCGCCCTGCATGTTGCCGCGCTGCTCGAAGACGAACACGATGTACGTCTCGAAGAATTCGCCGCCCTGGCCCGCGGCGCGTCCGATGCCGACCTTGGTGCTCGACTTCCAGACCAGTTGCGTGAAGTGACCCGCGTTGGGAGAGAACTTGGCCGCGGCGAAGTCGTAGCTGCCGATTTCGTCGTACCAGTTCTTGACCGCCATCGACCCGGGCAGGGCTTCGGAGCCGCCGCCCCAGAAGATGTTCTCGCCCGTCTGCGCCCGCAGGCCGGTGTGACCGGCGTCGAGCGCTTCCTGCTCGGAGCGGGAGGCCGCCCGCTCCTTGGCGTAGGCGTTGAGTTCCGGGTCCATGGTCAGTGGTGGCGCGTGGTGCTTGGCCCGGTAGGCGTTGGCTTCGGCGAGTGCTTCGGCCTGGAATTCAGGTGTGGTGCTGTCGGGGAGAGGGGGGCGGGTTCCTGGCATGAGAGGTCCTCTGGCAGCGCTCGGGGCTACCGGCCGGGGCACGATCGCTGCTACTTCGCACCCGGCGGGAGGCGGCTTTCTGCCGCTCACTCGCTCATCCTCCGCCTCCCTCAGGTATTCACCAGGTGCGCTCGCTGTCCAACAGTGGACACCGAGTCACCGGGATGGCACCGGATGTCACTTTCCTAACGGCGCCAACACCGGGCTCCAGAGCACCCCTGAACTTGATCTTCTGGTTGCGGGGGATTCGGACGATTCGTCTAGACAGCGTGGATCGGTGATGGTGCTGGAGCCCTCCTGTTCTCCAAGCGGGTTCTGGGGGGAACGGGGGCCACGGCTCGGGCTTCTGGAGTCGGCGACCGAGGGGCCTGATTGGTCGTCGTTCTCAGGCGGCTCCGGCCTGCCCCCCGCCGGTGCATAGGGGGGACTTGGACGGCTGTCTGGCCCCACATGCCGCCGAGGGGGCGATGCCGCGCGGCCCTTGGGTGGGTCGCGCGGCATCGTCAGAACGCCGGCAGATGGCCGATGCAGGTTGGTGGCGCCTGCGGTCGGTGGGCGACGCAGGTTGGTGACACCTGCCGGTCGGTGGCCGACGCAGCTTGGCGACGCCTGCCCGCCGGTGGCCGACGCAGCTTGGCGACGCCTGCCCGCCGGTGGCCGACGCAGCTTGGCGACGCCTGCCCACCGGTGGTCAGCGGAGCTTGGCGAAGAAGGCGGTGACGTCTTCGGTGAAGAGGGCGGGCTGTTCGGCGGCGAAGAAGTGGCCGCCCTTGTCGTACTCGGACCAGTGCACGATGTTGTGGTCCCGTTCGGCCCAGCGGCGGATCGTCACGTCGCATGCCTTGGACACCAGCACGCCCGTCGGGACCGTGCCCCGCGCCGCAGCAGCCCAGTCCGCCGCCCCGGCCGCGTCCCATCCGCCGTCAGCGGCACCCCATCCGCCACCGGCGGCACCCTGCCCGGCGCCGGCGGCATCCTCGCCGCTGCCAGCGGCGGCCTGCCAACCTGCGGACGCACCCTGGCCGCCGCCCGTGGCCGTCTGCCAACCGCCGGCGGCATCCTGGTCGCCGTCCGTCGCGGTTTGCCAATCGCCGGCGGCATCCTGGCCGCTGCCGCCGGTAACAAACTGTTCGTTGGGTGTGAGGTTCTGGTCGTTGGTGGGCGCAGTGGGGTCGCCGTCGGACGTGTCCTGGCCGGTCCACGAGGTGGTCTTCTGGTCGGCCTGAGGCGAGGCGGCCCACGTGGTGGTGGCGGAACCGTCCGTGGTGGCGTTCCAGTCGCCTGAATCGTCCCCGCTGCCCCAGTCGGCGGCGCTCATGTTCTCGTAGTAGAACTGCGCCGACGAGCCAGCCGTACCCGTCAGCCAGTAGATGGTGACGTCGGTGAGCATGAGGTCGCGGTCCAGGGAGTCCTCCGGCAGGCCGTCGACCGGCTCCGTCAGCTCCTTGAACTTCTCCATGATCCAGGCGAGCTGCCCCACCGGCGAATCGTGCAGCCCGTACGACACCGTCTGCGGCCGCTTCGACTGCGTCTGCAGGTAGCCGTCGTTGGAGTTCTCCATCGCGGTCCAGCGCGCCAGCTCCTCCTCCGTCAGCCCGTCCATCTCCCCCTCCTGCCCGATGGGAAAGGTGAGCGCGGCGTTCAGGTGGATGCCGACGATGCGGTCGGGCTCGTGTTTGCCCATTTCGGGAGCGATGAAGGCACCCGAGTCTCCGCCCTGTACGCCGTACCGTGAGTAACCGAGCATCGCCATCAACCGCGTGAACGCCTTGCCGGCGCGGGCGGCGTCCCAGCCGGGGCCCGAGAGCGGGGTGGAGAAGCCGAAGCCGGGCAGCGACGGGATGACCAGGTGGAAGTCGCGCGAAAGCGGCTCGATGACGCCCAGGAACTCCACGATCGAGCCCGGCCAGCCGTGCAGGAGCATGAGCGGCAGCGCGTCGGCGTTGTCGGAGCGTACGTGGATGAAGTGGATGTTCTGGCCGTCAATGGTGGTCATGAAGTGCGGCAGCTCGTTGAGCCTGGCCTCGTGCGCGCGCCAGTCGTAGCCCGTACGCCAGTACTCGGCCAGCTCCTTGAGGTAATCCAGCGGCACCCCGCGCTCCCAGCCGGTCCCCGGGAGCTGGTCCTGCCAGCGGGTCATGGCCAGGCGGGTACGCAGGTCGTCCAGGTCCTGCTGCGGAATCTCGATGCGGTAAGGCTGAATGGTCATTTCCCCTCCAAAATGGTCAGATTGCGAAGGCGGCGGCGTTCTCGGTGGCCCACTGGGCGAACGTGCGCCCGGGGCGGCCGGTGACCTGCTCCACGGTCGGCAGGACGACGGAGCCGGCCTCGGGCGGATTGACACCGAGCTGCACCCCGAACTCGATCATGTCCTCGGGCACCCCCACGGCCGCCATCGAGGCCCGGTATCCCTCCTCGTCCAGTTCCTCGAACCGGAGATCCCGCCCGATGGCCGCACCGATCAGGCGTACCCGCTCGGCGGGCGTCAGCGCCTGCGGACCGGTGATCAGGTACGCCTTCCCGGCATGCCCCTCCTCGACCAGCGCGCTCACAGCGACGGCGGCGATGTCCGCCTCGTGTACCACCGCGCCGGGATGGTCGCCGAAGACCCGGACGACCCCCTCCTCGCGGATGGAATCGACCCAGTCGAACGCGTTGGCCATGAACTCGACGCACTGCAACTGCGTCCAGCCCAGGTCCCCGGCGCGCAGGGCCTCCTCGACCGAGCCCTCGTCCCAGCTGCTCAGCACGCTGACCCGCGTCACGCCCGCCTTCGCCGCCAGCTCGACCAGCTCGGGCCCGGTCGCCAGCGGCGCATGGTCGTCGCCGCCGAGGGTGATCAGGTGCAGTCCCGTCACGCCCTCCAGTGCCGGGGCCAGCGTCTGCGGCGAGGCCAGGTCGCCGCAGGCCACCTCGACGGAGTCGGGGAACGTGGCCTTCGCCGGATTCCTGGTCAGCGCGCGTACGCGTTCGCCGCGCTCGACGAGCTGGGCCACGATCTGGCGTCCCACCGTCCCCGTGGCCCCGGTCACGAGAATCGTCATGCGTGTCTCCTGTCTGGTGAGTGTTCCGAACAGGAGGCGCTACATACGAAATAGCGACCGCTATCGAAGCGCCGCAGGAGATACCACCCATGTCACAGAACGACCGGGTCGTCTCGTCTCAGGTCTCGAAGACGGCGATCTGGAAGGTGATGATCATGCGGGTATTCGTGGCCGGTGGAGCCGGGGTGCTGGGACGGCGGCTGGTGCCGCAACTGGTCGCCTGGGGCCACCAGGTGACGGCGACGACGACGAGCCCGGCCAAGCGGGGCCTGCTGGAGCGGTTGGGCGCCGAGGCGGTCGTGATGGACGGGCTGGACGCGGCGTCGGTGGGTGAGGCGGTGGGCCAGGCCCGGCCGGACGTGATCGTGCACCAGATGACCGCCATCTCCGGCAAGCCCGACATCAAGCACTTCGACCGCTGGTTCGCCACCACCAACCGGCTGCGCACCGAGGGGACGGACCACCTTCTCGCCGCCGCCCAGGCGACCGGTGTGTCCCACTTCGTCGCGCAGAGCTACGCCTCGTGGAACGGCATCCGTACCGGTGGATGGATCAAGACCGAGGAGGACCCGCTGGACCCGACGAGCACGGGCAAGGGGGCGGAGGCGATCCGCCACCTCGAGGACGTGGTGCTCCGGGCCGGTGGCGCGGTCCTGCGGTACGGCGCGTTCTACGGGCCTGGCGCCACCGACGATCAGGTCGAGCTCGTACGCAAGCGGCAGTACCCGGTCGTCGGGGACGGCCGTGGCCACAGCTCGTGGGTGCACCTCGACGACGCGGCCGCCGCCACCGTCTTGGCCGTGGAGCGCCAGGTGAAGGGCGTGTTCAACATCGTCGACGACGAGCCCGCCCCGGCCGCCGAGTGGCTCCCCCACCTGGCCGCGTGCGCGGGAGCGAAACCGCCGATGCGGGTCCCCACCTGGCTGGCCCGGCCCCTCGCCGGAAGAACGGCGGTGGCCATGATGATGGAGGGGCGCGGCTTCTCCAACGCCAAGGCCAAGCGGGAGCTCGGCTGGCGGCTGCGCTATCCGTCCTGGCGCCAGGGCTTCAAGGCGGAGCTGGCGTGAGGCGGGCCGAGGAGTTCGAGGAGTTGCGGCCGCTGCTGTTCTCGATCGCCTACCGGGTGCTCGGCAGCGTGAGCGAGGCCGAGGACGCGGTTCAGGAGACGTGGCTGCGCTATGAGGCGTCGCCGGCACGGCCCGCGTCGGTCAAGGCGTTCCTGTCGGCCGTGGTGACCCGGGTCTCGATCGATGTGCTGCGCTCGGCGCGCGTCCGGCGGGAGGACTACACGGGGCGGTGGTTCCCCGAGCCGCTGCTGGCCGATCCGTACGAGGATCCGGAGCGGTCGGCGGAACTGGCCGACTCGGTGTCGATGGCGGCCCTGCTGCTGCTGGAGCGGCTCAGCCCGCTCGAACGCGCGGTCTTCGTCCTGCGGGAGGTGTTCGGGTTCGGCTTCGGCGAGGTCGCGTCGGCGGTGGGGCGCTCGGAGGCGGCGTGCCGCCAGCTCGCGGTGCGGGCGCGCCGCCACATGGACGCGGGCCGCGCCCGGTTCGCGACCGACCGCCGGGAGCGGGAGGCGCTGGCCGTACGGTTCTTCGACGCCTTCCGGGAAGGGAACGTCGACGGGCTGCGGGAGCTGCTGGCCGCCGACGTGGCGATGGTGGGCGACAGCGGGGGCAAGGCGCCGCTGTGGGGCAAGGGCGTCTTCGGCGCCGAGAACGTGGCCAGGACGCTGGCGGCGATCGTCACCCCGTTCGTCCGGATCGGCGGCGTCGTGGAGCCGCACGAGGTGAACGGCCAGCCGGGCGCGATCTTCCGCGACCGGGACGGCAAGATCGTCAACATCTGGGCGCTCGACATCCTCGACGGGCAGGTTCAGGCGATCCGCGCGGTGATCAACCCCGACAAGCTCGGGCACCTGGGGCCGGTGGCGGACGTCTGGGCGGTCGTCCGCGAGGCGAACCAGGCGCGCCGGCCTGAAACCGAGCGGTAACAACCTGGTAACGCCCCCTTTTCTCCTCGCATGTGACCGTTCACACTCATGCAGAAGATGTGACCGGTCACATGAGCACCTCCAACCCCCCAGCAGCAAGGAGGTTGTTTGTCATGAGGAGGAAGAATGTCCTGTCGGCGGCACTGGTGGCGGCCCTTGTGGTGAGCCTGCTGCCCGCGACCCCGGCCGTGGCCGCGTCCACGTTCGTGGTCGACCTCGCGACCTCGACGGGCGCCCTGCGGTACGGCGCCACCGGCTTCCTGTACGGCCTCGGCGACGAGGGCATCCCGAACGAGACCATGCTCGCCGCCCTGAAGCCCCAGGTCACCGCCCAGAAGGCGCCCGACGGCCTGCAGCACCCGAACGGTGACGCGCTGAAGATCGCCCCCATGTTCAAGCGGGCCGGCGGCCGCGACATCCAGATCTACATGCAGGACATCTACAAGCAGTGGCCGTACGAGAACCTCGGCCTCAACGACTACCTGGCCAAGGTCGACACGATGACCAGGAAGGTGGTCGCGGACCCGTACCGCGCCTCGTACGTCTACGTGCCCTTCAACGAGCCCGACCAGATCTGGTACGCCGGCAACCTGACCGCCTTCCTCAACGCCTACAAGACCGTCTACCAGCGCATCCGCTCCATCGACCCCGGCGCCCGCATCGCCGGCCCGAACTTCGCCGCCTACCGCTCGGCCGACCTGCGCACGTTCATGACGTTCGCCCGCGACAACAACGTCCTGCCGCACGTCACCACCTGGCACGAGCTCGGCGACGACTTCTTCACCGGCTGGCAGAACCACTACGCCGACTACCGGGCGATGGAGTCGAGCCTCGGGATCAGCCCGCGGCCCATCACGATCAACGAGTACGGCCGGTTCTCGGGCGACCTGGGCGTGCCGGGCAACCTGGTGCAGTTCGTGGCCAAGTTCGAGAACAGCAAGGTCGACGGCTGCCTGGCCTACTGGACGACGGCCGGCGGGCTCAACGACCTGGTCACCAGGAACAACCAGGCGACCGGCGGATGGTGGCTGTACAAGTGGTACGGCGACCTGACCGGCACCACGGTCGCCGTCACCCCGCCCGCGCCGACCGGCTCGCTGCAGGGGCTGGCCGCGTACGACCCGGACAAGAAGCAGGCCCGGGTGATCTTCGGCGGCAACAACCCGGCGAGCGGCACCTACGACACGAACCTGGTCGTCAAGGGCATCCCTCCGGCCCTGGGCGGCAGGGTGCACGCGACGGTCTGGGGCGTGGACACCACGGGCCTGAACCCCTCCCCCGGCCCGTACCGGGTGACGGAGTCGGACTTCACGGCCTCCGGCGGGCAGATCACGATCCCGCTGACCGGGCTGAAGGGCACGTCGGCGTATCACGTGATCGTGACGCCGGACAAGGATCTGTCGGCGGCGGGCTCCCGGTACGAGGCGGAGTACGCGGCCCTGGCCGGCTCGGCCCGCGTCACGTACGGGGCGAACACCGGCTATTCCGGCACCTCGTTCTCCGAGGGCTACGGCGCCAGCACCACCGCGAGCACGAAGTTCGTGGTGACGGCGCCGGACGACGGCTACTACAACCTGGCCCTGCGCTACTCGGCCGGTCCGTACACGGGCGCCCCGGCGGCCCGGTCGGTGCGGCTGCGGCTCAACGGCTCCGACCTCACCGACGTCGCGCTGCCCGGCACCGCCGACTGGAACACCTGGAACACGGTCACCACGAAGGTGTTCCTGAGCGCCGGCATCAACCGGGTGGACGTCAACGCGTACGCGAGCGACGACCGCGACGCGGTCAACATCGACTACCTCGACGTCACACCCACCACCGGCACCGTCACCGCCTACCAGGCCGAGTCGTCGGCCAACACGCTCGGCGGCGCGGCCAGGGTGGCGGCGAACTCGGCGGCCTCCGGCGGTAGCTATGTCGGATATGTCGGCGCCGGGGCGGCCAACACGCTGCGCTTCAACAACGTGACGGTCCCGTCCGCCGGCCGCTACCGCATGGTCGTCACCTACGCCAACGGTGAGCTGGGCGAGGGCGCCACCAACTACAACAGCAACATCGTCGACCGCTACGCCGACATCAGCGTCAACGGCGGCGCCGGCCGGCGGCACTTCTTCCGCAACACGCTCGGCTGGTCGAACTACCGCACCACGGTCGTGGACGTCGACCTGGCCGCGGGGGCGAACACGATCACGTTCGGCAACGCCTCCGCCGGCTACGCCCCCGACCTCGACCGCATCCAGATCGCCGCACCCGTCGGCTGAGTTCCGCACAGAACAAGGAGCAGCATGTCAATGAACACCAGCGTGGTCTGGGGTCACCCGAGCCTGCGCGTCGTGCTGGACGTGTCGCCCGACGGCCCCGTCGGCGTGCGATCACTGTCCGGTGGCGCCGCCGAGCACCGGCCCAGAACGACGCAGCCGCTGGTGGAGCTGCTGCTTCCCGGTACGGGCCGGGCGCGCGCCTCGCACCGCTTCTCCCAGAGCGCGATCGGCCGCCGCCTCGCCTACCGGGGCTGCGACCAGCGCAGGGAGGGTGTCTGGCACGTGCTGCGGGTGGACCTGCACGACGCCGGCAGCGGGCTGGACGCGGAGGTGTTCCTGCGCTCGGCCGACGGCGTGGGGGCGTTCCAGACGTGGACGACGGTGACCAACCGGGGCACGGAGCCCGCGCTGCTGCTGGGGGTGACGTCGTTCGCGGCGACCTTCGCCGGTACGGCGGACGCCGCCGACGTGGTGCGGGGCGACAGCGAGTGGCTCGGCGAGAGCCGGTGGAGGCGGGAACCGCTGCGCGCGGCCGTACCGGATCTGCGGCTGGCCGCGCACGGGCAGGACGGCCGGGGCGTGCTGGCCGTCGCCGGCACCGGCACCTGGTCCACCGGCGGCCCGCTGCCGACGGCCGGGCTGATTGACCGCGAGAGCGGGCGGGCGTGGCTGTGGCAGATCGAGCACAACGGCCCCTGGCGCTGGGAGGTGGGCGAGCGGCTCGACGGCCCGTACGTCGCGCTGCTCGGCCCCACCGACCTCGACCACCAGTGGCAGCACCGGCTGGAGCCCGGCGAGTCGTTCACCACGGTGCCGGTGTCGGTCGCGGTGTCCGGCGACGGCCTCGAAGGGGCCGCCGCCGCGCTCACCGCGCACCGGCGGGCGATCGTGCGGCCGCATCCGGACCGGGAGCGGCTGCCGGTGGTGTTCAACGACTACATGAACACGCTGATGGGCGACCCGACCACGGCCAAGCTGCTGCCGCTGATCGAGGCCGCCGCCGGCGCGGGCGCGGAGGTGTTCTGCGTTGACGCCGGATGGTACGACGACGGCGGCGCCTGGTGGGACAGCGTCGGCGAGTGGCAGCCCTCGCAGTCGCGTTTCCCGCGCGGCATCGAGGAGGTCCTCGGCCGCATCAGGGAGCTGGGCATGGTGCCGGGGCTGTGGCTGGAGCCCGAGGTGATCGGGGTGCGCAGCCCCATGGCCGACAAGCTGCCGCCGGAGGCGTTCCTGCAGCGCGGCGGCGTACGGCTGCTCGAACACGGCCGCTACCACCTGGACCTGCGCAACCCCCGCGCGGTCGCGCACCTGGACCAGGTGGTGGACCGGCTGGTGGAGGAGCTGGGCGTCGGCTACTTCAAGCTCGACTACAACATCGACCCGGGCGCGGGCACCGACCTGGCCGCCACCGGCGCGGGCGACGGCCTGCTCGGGCACAACCGGGCGCACCTGGCCTGGCTGGACGGCGTGCTCGACCGGCATCCCGGCCTGATCCTGGAGAACTGCGCGTCCGGCGCCATGCGCATGGACTACGCGATGCTGTCCCGGCTGCAGTTGCAGTCCACCAGCGACCAGCAGGACTTCCGCCTCTACCCGCCGATCGCGGTGGCCGCGCCGATGTCGGTGCTGCCGGAGCAGTCGGCGAACTGGGCCTATCCGCAGCCCGCCATGTCGGACGAGGAGCTGGCCTTCACCCTGTGCACCGGCCTGCTCGGCCGGCTCTACCTGTCCGGCCACCTGAACCTGATGCGACCGGCCCAGGTGGAGGCCGTACGCGACGCCGTGCGCGTGCACCGGGACATGCGCGCCGGCCTGGCCAGGGCCGTGCCGGTGTGGCCGCTCGGCCTGCCCCGCTGGGACGACCCGTGGCTCGCGCTCGGCCTGCGCGACGGCGACACCACGTACCTGGGGGTGTGGCGCCGGGGCGGGGCGGGCGAGGTACGGCTGCCGCTGCCGCACCTGGCCGGCCACCCCGTCGAGATCGACGTCCGCTACCCCCGGCACCTGCCCGCGTGGGACCACACGTGGGAGTCCGGCGTGCTCACGCTCACCTCACACGACGACGAGCCGGTCGCGGCCCGTGTTTTCCAGATCCGTTCCGCCCGATGAGAGAGACACCATGACGAAGAGATGGACAGCGCTGGCCGCCGCGTCGGCGCTCGCGCTCGGGCTCGCCGCCTGCAGTGACCCCGCCGCTGAGGCCCCCGCCACCGGTTCCGGTTCCGGTTCCGGGACGGCCGCCGCGACCTGGGCCGACCCGCAGGCGAAGCTCGACGGCGTGAAGCTGACGATCTGGGCCGCGCAGAACAGCAACACCGTGCCGAAGAAGGTCGTGGAGTCCTTCCAGCGGGCGACGGGCGCGACGGTCGAGGTCGTGACGATCCCCGACCCGTACGAGCAGGGCATCCAGACCAAGGTCGCCACCGGCGACAAGCCCGACCTGGCGTTCTGGCAGCCGACCGCCTCCATGCTGACCGCGATCAACGCCAGGACGAACCTGCAGCCGCTCGACGACGCGCCCTGGCTGGCCAAGCTGGCGCCCGACCTGCGCGACATCACCGGCCTGCTGGACGGCACCCGGTACGCGGCGCTGATCACCAGCCCAGCCGTCGAGGGCGTCTACTACAACAAGGAGGTCTTCGCCGCCAACAAGATCACCGAGACGCCGAAGAACTTCGGCGACATGGTGAAGCTGGCGCGCACGCTCAAGTCCAAGGGCGTGACCCCGTTCTTCGAGATGGCCGGCGACAAGTGGGCCACCCAGTGGTGGGTGCAGGTGCAGCTCGCCGACGCGGCCAAGACGGGCCTCTGGGAGAAGATCAACAAGAGTGAGGAGACGTTCGGGAGCCCGGTGGTGCTCGACGCGATCAAGACGTACAAGTCGCTGATCGACGAGGGCCTGTTCAACGCCGACATCAAGACCGCCAAGTTCGAGGACCAGGGGGCGGCGCTGCTGGCGGGCAAGGCGGCCATGGTCGTGCAGGTCAACTCGTTCTTCGGGCAGCTCCAGGCCACGGCGGACACCGCGACGCTGAACAAGAAGATCGGGTTCTTCCCGATCTCTCCGACGGGCAACGTCGGCACGTTCATCCCCGACCAGTCGAACGCGCTGGTGGCGTTCAAGACCGGCGACGCCAAGCGGGAGGCGGCGGCGCGGCAGCTCCTGGCGTACTGGATGGGCCCCGCCTACCAGGAATTCGTCACCGACCGTAACACCGTCTCGCTGGAGCCGTCGGTGCCCAGCCCGGACGGCGTGCCGCAGGCGCTGCTCGACGTGCACGCCTCGCTGCCGGCGGCGGTCGGGTCGATGCAGGCGCTGGCCGTCGCCAACCCGGACCTGTACCTGAACCTGGCCGACATGATCACCGGCACGCTGACACCGGAGAAGGTCGCCTCGGCCACGCAGGAGCAGTTCGAGCAGCTCGCCAAGGCCGCCGGAGCCACAGGCTTCTGATGACGACGATGCCGACGACGCCGCCGACGACGCTGAAGCCGGCCCCCGACCGCCCGGCGGCCCGCACTCCGGCGCCGCCGAGGCGGGCCATCGGGCGGCGGACGCATCCCATGTGGTTCATGGCGCCCGCGTTCGCCATCCTGCTGGTGTTCTTCTTCCTGCCGACGGTGTTCAACTTCGTCTACGCGTTCACGGACTGGTCCGGGTTCAAGGCGGCGATCCGGCCCGTCGGCCTGGACAACTTCACCGACCTGAGCTCCAACGGCACGCTGTTCCGCTCGCTGCGGGTCACGGTGGTGTACGCGGTGCTGGTCGCGATCTTCCAGAACCTCTTCGGCTTCGCCCTGGCCGTGCTCCTCGAACGCGACACCCGGCTCAACCGGGCGGCGAGGGTGTTCTTCCTCATCCCCGTGCTGATGTCCGCGCTGGCCGTCGGCTACGTCTTCCAGGCCCTGCTCAAGCCGGAGGGCAGCGTGAACCGGCTGCTCGGCGCGCTGCTGGGAGCCCCGGTCGACTTCGCCTGGCTGGGCGACACCACGTGGACGATCGTCGTGGTCTCGCTCATCCACGCCTGGAAGTGGATGGGCCTGTCGATGCTCATCTACCTGGCGGGCCTGAAGACCATCCCGGAGGACCTCGTCGAGGCGGCCAGGATCGACGGGGCGTCGCGGTGGCGGACGTTCTGGCGAGTACGCTTCCCGCTGCTCGCCCCCGCGATCACCTTCAACGTCGCGACGGCGCTCCTGGGCTCGATGAACGGCTTCGACATCGTCCAGGCCACGACCGGCGGCGGCCCGGCGCGTACCACGGAGATCCTCAACATCTTCATCTACCGCACCTTCGGCCAGGGCCTGTTCGCGCAGGCCACGACCATGAGCCTGGTGTTGTTCCTGCTGGTGGCGCTGATGGCCTTCCCCGTCATCTACGTCCTGCGCAAGCGCGAGGAGGTCCTGTGAGCGACTCGGGGCTCTGGAAGCGGCTGCAGCCTCTGGTGACGCTGGTCCTGGTGGCCGGCGCGATCGGCGTACCGCTGTGGCTCGTGTTCGTCACGGCCGCCAAGTCGCGCGGCGAGGCGCTGACGCCCGGCCTGTCCCTGCCCACCGAGTGGCACCTGCTGGACAATCTCGCTCAGGTGTGGACGGACGGCGCGGTGCTGCCGGCCACGCTGGGCAGTCTGCTGGTCGTGGTGCCCTCCGTGGCCGGGGTGCTGCTGTTCGGGTCGATGGCGGCCTGGATCCTGGCCAGGCGCGCCACCCGGGTCAACGCGGTCCTGTACGCGCTGGCGATCAGCGGCATCGTGCTGCCGCCGGCCGTCGTCACCGTGGTGCTGCTGCTGCGCCACCTCGGCCTGGCCGGGACGGCGACGGGGATGATCGGCGTGTACATGGGCATCTACCTGTCCACGGTGATCTTCTTCGTGACCGGTTTCGTGCGGACGATCCCGATCTCGCTGGAGGAGGCGGCCCAGCTCGACGGCGCGGGCCCGCTGCGGGTCTTCTGGCTGGTGGTGCTGCCGCTGCTGCGCCCGGTGCTGGCCACGGCCACGATCCTGGTCTGCCTGTACGTCTGGAACGACGTCTTCTACGCCTTCTTCGTCATCGGCGGCCGCCTGGACACCCTGCCGCTCAACCTCTTCCGGGTGGCCAGCGCGGGGCTCTATCTCAACAACTGGCATCTGATCTTCGCGTACGTGATCCTCATGAGCCTGCCGCTGATCGTGCTGTTCGCGGTCGCCCAGCGGAAGATCATCTCGGGGATCACCAGTGGCGCCGTCAAATAGTAATTGTATGATAACTGAGTGTGAGCACCAAAGAGACAGAGATGACCGTTAACGCCGGTCTGTGCGCTCTTGAGGAGCGTCCCGGCGACCGTCCCGCGACCTCGCCGGAGATCCCGCACCAGCAGCTCGACCAGATCGCGCCGGTCGAGCTGCAGGAGGAGCTGTGGCGGCGGATGGCGGGCCTCGACCACGTACGCACCGGGGCCAGCGTCGTCTCGCTGCCCGAGACCAGGGCGCTGCACCTGGACCCGGGCCACGCGTTCGGGCCCGACTCGGCGTTCGTCCGCGACAGCACCGAGTTCGCGCACCTGCACGGCGCCCGCGACGGGAGCCTGCACGCGCTGCTGCCCGAGGGCGAGGCCGCCGACATCGTGGCCAAGGGCTGGGGCGAGTTCCACCCGCTGGTGGCCTCCGGTCACTGCCCGCCCACCCTGCTCCTGCTGTACGGGCCGCGCGACGAGGAGGAGCTGGCCGTCGTGTGGCGGCTGGTGTGCCGCAGCCACGCCTTCGCCTCCGGCCAGATCCTCTGACCGCTACGCCAGAACGGGGAAGCACGTCGCCGATCTTGTCCAGGCGGCCCAGCAGGGCTCCGCGCCGAGGAAGGCCAGGTCCACGCCGGCCATGGGCGGAGCCTGAGGGAACCGCACCCGGTTGAACCACAGGGACGGCTCATCGGGGGCGTCGGCGGTGAGCTCGCGGAAGGCGTCGAACACCTCGCGGGCGCGGTCGGCCTGCTCGAACCCGTCGTCGCCGCCCGTCCGTCCACCGCGCCGCTCTGTGTTCGTCATATCTCTCCAGTTCCTCTGGCTTCATCAGGCCCCGGAGGATGTGTGACGGTCAGCGGCAGTGAAATTCGGTTGGTGACCGTGTGCTCCATCCGGCATATTCCCTGGGATGGAACGTGAACTGATCAGCCACCTCGCCCACGCCGACCACCCCATCGCCGCACCCATCACCGAGGACGGGCTGGTCCGCCTGCTCACCCGCGCGAAGCTCCCGCCCGGGGCCCGCATCCTGGATCTGGGCTGTGGTGAGGCGGCGTGGCTGATCAGAGCGCTGACGCTCTATCCGGAGGCCACCGCCGACGGGGTGGACATCTCGGAGCGCGCGCTGTCCGGCGCGGCCGAGGAGGCTCACCGGCGCGGCGTGTCCGACCGGCTGCGGCTGCACCGCTCCCCCGCCGCCGAATACTCCGCTGACGAGCCGTACGACCTGGTTCTGTGCGTCGGCGCCACCCACGCCTTCGGCGGCCTGGCCCCGACCCTGGCCGAGATACGCCGCCACCTGCGCCCCGGCACCGGCCTCGCCCTGGTCGGCGAGGGTTTCTGGGAGCAGCCGCCCTCCGCTGAGGTCCTCACCCTGCTCGACGCCAAGCCCGACGACTACGCCGACCTGGGCGGCACGGTGGAGCGCATGGAGAGCGCCGGCTTCGCCACCGTGTACGGCCACACCAGCACGCGGGCGGAGTGGGACGAGTACGAGTGGTCCTGGACCGGGAGCCTGACCAGGTGGGCGCTCGACCACCCGGGCCCCGACGGCGACGCCGCCCTGGCCGCCGCTCAGGCCCACCGCGACCTGTGGCTGAAGGGCTACCGCGACGTCCTGGGCTTCGTCACCCTGCTGCTGGGGCTCACCAGGTGACGTGCAGGGCCGCCGGCCCGAGGTCCACACCGTCGCGGGCCCACTCGACGTCCTCGACCGCGTCGCGCAGCCGCAGGCCGGGCAGCCGCCTGGCCAGGGCGCTCAGCGAGGCGCGCACCTCCAGACGGGCCAGCGGCGCGCCCAGGCAGTAGTGCATGCCGTGGCCGAACACCAGCGACGGGGCCGACCGCCGCCCGGGCCGGAACGCGTCGGGTTCGGCGTAGTGCCCGGGGTCGCGGTGGGCGGCCTCGAGCCGCACCATGACCAGGTCACCGGCGCTGATCGCGACCCCGGCCAGTTCGAGGCCGACCTGGGCGTACCGGGGGAAGGGCTCCCCGGTCAGCCCGGCCTGCAGGCGCAGCACCTCCTCGACGACCTCGTCCGTGGCGGTGCCGGCGGTGTGCAGCCGGCCGTCCGCGATGAGGCGCAGGGCGGCGGTGGACATGCCGTTGCGGGCCGACAGGTAGCCGGCGGAGACGATCGTGCCCGCCATGGCGACGAGCTCGGCGTCGCTGAGCCGCCCGTCATCGGCGTCCCGTACGGTGATCAGCGAGCTGAGCAGGTCGTCACCGGGCGCCGCCCGCCTGACCTCGACCAGTGTGGCGGCGAAGGCGCTCAGGTCGTTCCACGCCTGGGCGGCCCTGACCAGGTCCTCCTCGGACCCGAAGTGGAAGTCGGCGCCGCTGGCGGCGTCGGCCACGGCGCGGAACCGTTCGCGGTCGCCGATCTCCACGCCGAGCAGCTCGCTGATCGTCGTGATCGCGAGCGGCGTGGCCAGGTCCGCCACGAGATCGGCATCCGGTCCCCGGCGGGCGATCGCCTCGACGAGCTCGTCGGCGAGCCGCTCCACCCGCTCGCTCATGACGCCGATGGCGCGCGGCGTGAACGCCTTGGACACCAGCCGCCGCAGCCGGGCGTGCGCCTCGCCGTCCTGGAACAGCGTGTCGTTGCCCTCCCCGGTCGTTCCGGGCGGCGCCACCCCGAACCGCCGGTCGCCCAGAACGGCGGCCACGGCCTCGTAGGAGGTGACGAGCCAGGCGGGGCGGCCGTCGGGGGTGCGCACGCGGGCGACGGGCTCCTTGTCGCGGAGCCGCGCGTACTCGGGGGGCGGCTCCAGGGGGTGGGGCCGGTCGAACGGAAGCGTGGTCATGCGCGGTGCCTCTCTGGTGGGTGTCTCCTTGCCACCAGTCAAAACGTTGACGCCGCGTCAAGGTCAAACGGGGCGGCGAAGATGCCAGATGATCAGGCCCGGGGTGTCGTGGTAGACGGCCGCGGCCGCGTCGGGGCACCACTCCTGGGCGAGCGGGCCGCCGTGCCCGCCGGGCGTCTCGCCCCACCGGGGCTCATGACAGGCCACGATCTGCAGCCCGGCCGCGAGGATGGCGGCGATGTAGTCACTGGCCAGGAACCGGCCGGCCGGCAGCGCGCGGACGCCGCCGTCCGGCCCGCCCACCGTGGCCACGCCTCCCAGGTACAGCGACAGCACATGGATGTCCGACAGCACGATGTGGCCGCCGGGCCGGGTCACCCGGGCGAACTCGCTCAGCGCCGGCCCGAGGGCCGGCTGGTGGGTCAGTGCCAGCGCGCAGACCACCAGGTCGAAGCTCGCGTCCTCGACCGGCATGTCGTGCAGGTCCGCCTGGTGGAACGTCGCGTCCGGAGCCTTGGCCAGGGCGAGCATCTCCGCCGAGGAGTCCACACCGACGACCTCATGCCCCAGTTCGGCGAGGAACGCGGCATGCCTCCCGGTCCCGCACGCGGCGTCCAGGGCGCGGCCGACCGGCAGCGTGGCAAGGATGCGCCGCACCAGCGGCTCCTCCATCGCGATCAGCGGGTTGTGGCCGGAGTCGTACCGGCCGGCCCACTGGGCGTATCCCTCCACCGTGGTGGCGTGGCCGACGACGACGCCCGCGCTCTGTGCCAGGTCCTGGTCGGCGGTCAGCCTCATCGGGCCACGCAATAAACGACCATGGTCCACGGGCATTCGACCTGGCGGGCTCCGGTTCGGAGATGCGCGAGGTGATCCAGGAGGAGGCTCGCGAGGTTCTCGGCCTGCCCTCGGGCACCCCCATCACGCACCTCTGGGATTAACCTTTTGCCCAGGTCGGCGGTCAGGTGCGAGGATCTTGTCCCTGTGAACGCCGACGCTGAGATCCCGACCGGCCCCGTGACCGTCCCGCCCGTCATCGCCGCGCTCGCCCGTGGCGCCGCCGTCACCCCCGTGTGGCGCAACGCGCTGGGCGGGCTGACGTTCCGGCTCGACGACCCGGGCGGCGGGGTGCGCTACGCCAAGTGGGTCGCCGCCGGGACGCCCGAGATCGATCTGCCCGCCGAGGCCGTCCGGCTGGCCTGGGCGCAGCGGTGGGTGAAGGTGCCGCCGGTCCTCGACCACGGTACGGACGGCGACGGCGCGTGGCTCGTGACGGAGGCCGTGCCGGGAACGTCGGCCGTGTCGCCGCGCTGGGTGACCGAGCCGGCCACGGCGGCGGCCGGCATCGGGCGGGGGCTGCGGCTGCTGCACGACGCCCTGCCCGCCGGGGAGTGCCCGTTCGACTGGAGTGTCGAGCGGCGGCTGCCCCGCGCCGACGAGCGCATCGCCGACGGCGAGGGGCCTGACGACTGGTCCCCCGAGCACCGGCATCTCGGCGTGGCCGAGGCCCGGGCGCGGCTCGGCGCGCCGCCGCCCATCGACCGGCTGGTGGTCTGTCATGGGGACGCGTGCGTGCCGAACACGCTGCTGCACGACGACGGTACGTTCGCCGCCCACGTCGACCTGGGCTCGCTCGGTGTGGCCGACCGGTGGGCCGACCTCGCGGTCGCGGCCTGGAGCCTGGATCAGGACTACGGCCCGGCCTTCGACGCCTTCCTCTACAAGGGGTACGGCGTCGAGCCCGACGGGGAACGGCTCGCCTACTACCGGCTGCTGTGGGATCTGGCCTGAGCGGTCAATTCGCCGGGCGGGGTGGCGAGGCCGAGGCGGAGCTGCTCGTCGAAGACGCGTTCTCCGAGGGCCTGCCGTGTTCTGGCGGTGATGCGGCCGACGTCGGCGCTTTCGCCCGGAGGCAGTGGCGCGCCGGCCGATTCGCGCAGGGTCGTGGCGGCGCCGAGGAGGCGGGCGGCGAGGCGGTGGTCGGCGAGACAGTGGTCGGCGGCGAGTGACGTGGCTCCGGCCAGACCCTCCAAAGCCAGCGCCAGCGCCCGGGGGTCACCCGCCGTCATGGCCTGGTCGAGGCCGTCGAGGTGCAGGGCGAGGGCCGTGGCGGCGTCGCCGCGCTGTTCGGCGATGAACCCGGACTCGGCCAGGAGCAGCGCGAGCCCGCCCGCCCAGCCGGTCTGCCGGAGCCAGTCGAGGCCGGTCCGCAGGTGCTCGGCGGCGGCCTCGAAGTCGCCGCGCCGCCGGGCCGCCAGCCCGAGGCCGATCTTGGCGAACTCCTCCATCGACTTGTTCGACTGCTCGGCGGCCAGGCGTCTGGCGCGTTCGTGCAGCTCGTCGGCCTGTTCGTGGTCGCCGGTCAGCAGGGCGATCCGGCCGAGCCTGGACAGGGCGGAGGAGACGTCCGACCAGAGCCCGAGCTCTTCCGCGACCCGCAGGCCCTCGCGGTAGTAGCGGGTGGCCTGGCCGTAGTCGCCGGTGATCTCCTCCAGCGGGCCGAGGGAGTCCATGGCCTGCAGGGTGCCCCAGCAGTCGCCGAGCTCGTCGAACAGCTCCGCGCAGCGTTCGCCGTCGCGCCTGATCGCGGGAATGTCGCTGCGTTCGAGGGACTGGCGGGCGCGGCTGCTCAGCGCGGCGGCGATCCCCCAGCGGTCGCCGAGCTCCCTGAACGTGACCAGCGCCTCCTCCACCCGGGCCCGGCTGTCGGCCGGCTCGCCGACCCCGAGCTGCGCGAAGCCCAGGAACCACTGGGCCCGCGCCCGCCCGGCCGGGTCTCCGTCGTCGGGGAAGGCGCGCATGGCCGCGTCGCTCTGGGGCACCGGGTCGGGGACGGCGCCCATGCGGATGGCGATTCCGGTCCGCCAGGCCATCGCCGTCGCCCGCGCGGCCGACGGGGTGGGCTCGCCGGTGGTCAGGGCCAGGTCCAGGCAGTGGCGGGCCTCGCTCAGGCGGCCGCGCAGGAACCAGTACCAGGCCAGGGCGTTGACCAGGCGCAGTGCCAGGTCGCCCGCGCCGCGCCTGGCGGTGTGGTCGAGGGCGGCGCGCAGGTTGGCGCGTTCGAGGTCCAGGAGGTGCAGCCATTGGCGCTGCTCGGAGCCGTACAGGTGCGGCCGGGCCCGCTCCGCCAGGTCCAGGTAGTAGCGGGCGTGGCGGTCCCGTACGAGATCCGTTTCCGCGGCGTCGCGCAGGCGGTCGAGGCTGAAGGCGGCGATCGACTCCAGCAGGCGGAACCTGGCGCCCGCCGCGCCTCTCTCCACCACGACCAGAGAGCGGTCGACCAGCCGGGTCATCACGTCCAGCACGTCCTGCTCGCCGCTGACCTGCGCCGCGGCTTCGAGCGTGCAACCGTCGGCGTGTACGGCGAGTCTGCGCAGCAGGCGGCGTTCCTGGTCGCCGAGCAGGCTCCAGCTCCAGTCGATCACCGCGTGCAGGGTCCGCTGCCGGGCGGGGGCGTCTCGCCTGCCGCCGGTCAGCAGCCGGAAGCGCTCGCCGAGTTGCGCCGCCAGTTCGCGTACACCGAGGACGCGGACCCGTGTCGCGGCCAGCTCCAGCGCCAGCGGCAGGCCGTCGAGGCGGCGGCAGATGGTGGCGACGGCGTCGGAGTCGGCGTCCGTTCCGGTGAAGCCGGGGACCGCGGCGGCCGCCCGGGTCAGGAAGAGGCGCACGGCGTCCCGTTCCCCCAGCGGGGGTACGGCGTGCAGGGTCTCGCCTTCGACGCCGATGGGCTCGCGGCTGGTCGCCAGGACGCGCAGGCCGGGGACGCCGCGCAGGAGGGCGTGGGTCAGGTCGGCCACGGCCTCGATCACGTGCTCGCAGTTGTCCAGGACCAGGAGCATCCGCTTGCCGCGCAGGGCGTGAACGAGCCGGGCCGGAGCGGAACCGCCGGGCGGGGCCGGGGCGCCGGACGTCCCCGCGTCGTCGCGGATGTCGAGGGTGGTCAGGATCGCCGCGGCCAGCGCGGCCGGGCCGGCGGTGGAGAAGGCGGACAGTTCCACCAGCCAGACGCCGTCGGCGAACGTGTCGCGGGCGGTGCCGGCGGCGGCTTCGAGGGCCAGGCGGGTCTTGCCGACGCCGCCCGGGCCCGTCAGCGTGACGAGCCTGCTGTGCGCCAGCCGCGCGCGTACCTCTTCGACGTCCTGCTCCCGGCCGATGAGGCCGGTGACCGGCGCGGGCAGGTTGGTGCGCGGGCGGACGGCGAGGGCGGGGTCCTGTTTGAGCATGGATTCGTGCAGGGCGGTGAGGCCGGGGCCCGGGTCCACGCCCAGCTCGTCGGCCAGCCGGCGGCGCAGCTCCTCGTAGCCGCTCAGGGCCTCGCTCTGCCGGCCGGCCCCGTACAGGGCACGAAGGTGGGCGGCGCGCAGCCGCTCGCGCAGCGGGTACGCCGCCACCAGCCCCGCCAGCTCCCCCGCGAGCGCCCCGTGTTCGCCCAGCTCCAGCCGCGCCTCCGCCCGCTGCTCCCACGCGAGCAGCCGCGACTCCGTCAGCCGGGCGATGGCCGCCTGGGCGAACTCGGCGTCCGCGAAGTCGGCCAGGGCCGGGCCGCGCCACAGCGCGAGCGCCTCGCCGAGCCGGGCGGCGCGCTCCCGGGGGTCCTCCAGCCCGGCCGCGCGCGTGACCAGGGCCTGGAAGAGTTCGGCGTCGAGCGAGCCGGGCAGGGGGCGCAGCCGGTAGCCGGCGGGACCGTACGTGACGAGGTCACGGCCGCCCGGTTCGGCCGTTTCGAGCACGCGGCGCAGTTGCGAGACCTTGTGCTGCAGCGTGTTGGCGGGGTTGCGCGGCAGCCGATCGCCCCACAGGTCGTCGATCAGGCGATCGGGCGAGACGGAGCGCCCCTCGCCGATCAGCAGATCCGCCAGCAGGGCGCGGACCTTGAGCTCGGGGATCGCCACGGCGTCGCCCTCGTCCGTCCGCACCTCGAGTGGACCCAGCACCCCGAAACGCACAGGCCAGAGCATAGCGACAGCGCGCCAACAGCCTTCCGACAGCGGCTCGGTCCAGGATGGGCGTATGAACGCATGGATGACCGTGGAGGAGCGGGAGAGTTTCCTGGCGGGGACGCGTATCGGCGTGCTGAGCGTGGCCGAGGGGGAGGTGCCGCTGTCGGTGCCCATCTGGTACGGCTACGAGCCCGGCGGCGACATCAGGATCAGCACCCCGGAGGGCAGCCGCAAGCTGCGGGCCGTCCGCGCGGCCGGGCAGGCCGGGTTCACGGTGCAGCAGGAGGCGATGCCGTACAGGTACGTCTCGGTCGAGGGATCCGTCGCCGGCTACGAGGCGACGGATCCGGCGGAGTACCTGGAGTGGTCGATCCGTTATCTCGGTGATGACGACGGACGGCGGTTCTTCCAGGCGATCGAGGAGGGTTTGAGCGGATGGGTCACGGTCCGGCTGCGGCCCGGGAAGTGGCGTACATATGACTTCGGGAAGGAGTTCACGACGGGGTGATGTTGAAGTTGTCGCGGAAGACGTTGCCCGGGTCGTAGCGGCGTTTGAGCGCGCGCAGCCGCTGGAGCGTGGCGTCGGGGTAGGCGTCGTGGAGGCGTTCGGGGCGGGGGTCGGTCTCGAAGTTGATGTACAGGCCGGAGAAGTGCCGCCGCATCCCGTCCCAGGCCTGGTCGAGGCCCCGGCGGCTGGGTCCGAACGCCACGAGCTGGAAGTTCGCGGCCCGGCCCGCGTAGGGGGTCGCGTCCGGGGGCACGTCGGCGACGGCGCCGCCGACCGCGCGGATCTGGAAGAAGTACGTCTGCCCGCTCGCGACCAGCCGTGCCACGTCCGTGGCCAGCTCGGGCGTGAGGTGATCGGCGAGGGCCGAGCGGGTCACCGGCTCGCCCTGCGCGTCGTGCGCGCCCTGCGGGACGTTCATGATCGCCTCGTACGGCACCACCTGGATCGAGTAGTCCAGCAGCGGCGCGGCGGCGGCGAGGGGCTGCAGCCGGTCGATGATCGTCTCGGCGTCGTCCGTGTCCACGACGGTCATGACCTGGGCGAGCAGCGGTTGCCCCGGGCGTGGCTGGCCGATGATGAGGGAGCTGGTCACCTCGCGCGGCGCGGCCTCAAGGGCGGCTCCCCAGCGCTCCAGGAACCCGGCCGTGTCGGTGGCGTCCACGGCGAAGCGGGCGAATCCCACCGGGCCGACCTCGTCCACCTCGAACTCGAACGACGTGACGATGCCGAAGTTGGCGCCCGCGCCGCGTACGCCCCAGAACAGCTCCGCGTTCTCGCTCTCGTCGGCGCGGACGTGCGAGCCGTCGGCCAGGACGAGCTCCACGGCGCGGAGGTGGTCGATGGTGAGGCCGTGCTCGCGTGCCAGCCAGCCGATCCCGCCGGAGGTGGCCAGGCCGCCGACGCCCACGCCGCCGTAGTCGCCGGAGGTGAGCGCCCATCCGTGCGGGGCGAGCGCGGCGGCGACGTCGGTCCAGCGGGCGCCCGGCTCGATGCGGACGCGGCGGGCCGCCTTGTCGAGGATCTCGATGGCGTTGAGGCGGGACACGTCGATGACGATGCCGCCGTTGTTGGTCGAACGGCCGCTGATGCCGTGGCCGCCGCTGCGGATGGACAACTTGACCGGCTGGGCGGCGGCGAAGCGCACGGCCTCGCTCACCTCGCCGGGCGTGCCGGGGCGCAGCACCAGGCCGGGTGATCCGCCGCGCAGGTACGTGGAGCGTACGCGTGCGTATCCGGCGTCCCCGGGTTCGATCGCCGTCCGGGCCAGGGAGGCCGGGATGCCGTCGTAGTCGATGCCGTCACGGCGGTGGCGGCGGACGAAGGTGCTCGGGATCGTGGCGGGCTCGTGGGTGCCGCGGGTCAGGCGTTCACGGGCGACGGCCGCGCGCAGCGCAGGCGCCACGTCGGTGGCGAAGCGCCGCAGGGTGCCGGGGTCGTCCGCTTCCATGAGGAACGTGCTGACCCCTTCGTCGAGGACCATCGGCAGCAGCTCGTCCACCGGCTCACGCCCGGTGACGCGGGCCAGCCGCCGCACCTCACGCGGCTCCCGCCCCGCCGCGACGGCCGCCACGTCGAGGGCCTCCCCGGTGCCCTCGTCTTTGAGCCAGCCGTCCGCCTTCCGGCCGGCGAGCTCCGGGCTCCCGTCGATCCAGATCGGGATGTTGTGCGCCGGAGCCGGGCCACGTTCCGTACCCGCCACCCGATAGTGATCGCCGTCGTAGAACAGCGGCGACCGATCACCGGCCGCCCAGACCCCCCGGATCACGTCGATCGCCTCGCCGTCTTCCGCCAGCAGCAGCGTGACGCGGCCGCCGGAGAGCAGGTCCAGGCCGGCCGCCGCCCGCCCCGTCACGGCCGGAACCGGCCCGGCGGGGACGGCCGCGACGAGCTGAACCCGGCTCGTCCGCCCGGCGACCCAGCTCAGTAACGTCCACGGGTCGAGGGAGCCGGGCGTGTCGCGAAAGGTGACGAGGTCGTAGCCGAGCTCCTCACTCAGCAGCGCCCGCTCGGGCTCGTCCGCCGGAAGGACGGCGCCGAACCACAGCGGATGCCCGTGATCCGCGCTCATCGCTCCCCCGCCACGAGCCGCTCGGCCGCCACGAGCTCCCGTACCGCCGGGGCGACCTCTTCGCCGAACACCCGGATGGTGCCGGGGTCGTCGCCCATGACGATGTAGCCGGAGAAGCCGTGCTCCAAGGTCAGCGCCGCGAGCTGCTCGGCCCACCGCGCGGGCGGCCCGGCCTGGGCGCCGATGTTGAGCAGGCGGCGGATCGCCGCCGGGTCCCGTCCCGCCGCGACCGCGGCCTCGTCGATGATCGTGTTGCCCTCGGCGAGCTGGTCCAGGCTCTTCATGTACGGCAGCGACGGCATCCAGCCATCGGCCTTGGCGCCGATCAGCCGCAACATCCTGGGCTTGTACGCGCCCAGCCAGATCCCGATGTCGTGCGCCGGCGCGGGCCCCCGCTTGGCCCCGTCCACCTGGTAGTACGTCCCCTCCACCCGGAACAGCGACCTGTCGCTCACGTCCCACACCCCGCGAATGACGTCGATGGCCTCGCTCAGCGCGTCCACGGCCTGCCCGGGCGTCAGCCGCCGGCCGCCCATGGCCTCGATCGCGTCCCAGAACCCGCCCGCGCCCAGCCCCAGCTCGAACCGCCCGCCGCTCAGCAGGTCGAGGCTCGCCGCCGCCCTGGCCAGCACGGCGGGCGGGCGCAGCGGCAGGTTGACGACGTTGCCCGACAGGCGGATGCGCTCGGTCCTGGCGGCGACGTACGACAGCAGCGTCCAGGTGTCGAGGAAGGCCGACTGGTAGGGGTGGTCCTGGAAGGTCGCCAGGTCGAGCCCGGCGGCCTCGGACTCCCGCGCCAGGGCGACGACCTGGTGCGGGGCGGCGCTCGCGGGCGAGATGAAGGACCCGAACAGCAGGTCGTGGCCGTAGTCAGGCATGTGCCCTCCAAGGCAAATGTGTTGTGCCGCAGACTATCTCCAAGCCAAACGAGTTGCACAACAGCAAGTTGCCGGAAGACATTCCGCCGTGGGTCAGCGAGGAGCGCCGTCCGACAGCAGTTCCTCGGCCACGTCGCACGGATCGGTGGCGGGCTCGATGTCGCGTACGTCGCAGGCCACCCGCCAGAGCAGCCGCCGCAACGTGTCACGCTCGGCGGCGTCGAGCGAGCCGAGCAGTCCGTCCTCGGCGTCGCGCACGCGCCGCTCAAGATCCTCGAACGCCTCGGCCCCGGCGTCCGTCGCCACGATCCTGCGCTGCCGCCGATCGGCCGGATTCCGCCGCCGCTCCACCAGCCCCGCCCCGGCCAGGTCGTCGATGAGGTACGTCAGCACGGTCCTGTCGATGCCCAGGTGCGCGGCGAGCGCGAGCTGCGTGGGATGGTCGCCGCCCACGACGGCGGCGAGCGTCTGGTAACCACGCGGGCCGTGCGGGAAGTCCCCGATCACCGTGACCACCGAACCTTGGTACGCGCGCAGCAGCACACCGAGGGTCCAGCCGAGATTCTCCCCGTCGCCGCTCATGCGGGCAGCATAGCCGCCCACCCGCCACGGCCCCCTCCGCCGTAGGCGGCGTGCAACGGCGGCACACTCACTCGCCATCGCCCGCCAGAGCGGCTACCGCTTTCTCGAAGGACGGGCGCTGAGACCACGGCCGGTCTTCTCCTGCACGCCGGACGACGCACGCGACCACTCCAACATGGCCTGCCAGACCAACGTCAGTGTGCGCGGTGACGCCTGCGGGAGTCAGAACGCCCTTCCGGGCCTATCGTCGATGAGAGGAGAGAAGGCGGGCCATGAACACGTTGCGGGTACGCATACCCGTCGGCGGCGCCGACGGGCAGGAGCAGCACTTCATCGAGGCCGAGATCGAGCCTGGACCAGGGATCACGCTCGCGTCGAGCGGGGGGAGGCTGACGGAGGCGCCCTGGACGCTGGCCGAGGCGTTCGATCGGATCGGGCCGGCCATCGAGATCATCCTGGGGAAGCTGCGCGCGCAACTGAAGGCGCCGAAAGAGATCGAAGTGGAGTTCGGGCTCACGCTCGGCGGAGAACTCGGGGTGATCTTCACGAAAGGGACGGCGGAGGCGTCTTTCACGGTGAGGGCCACGTGGGGCGATGAGGCGACCTGAGCACGGCATCGTCGAGGCGCTCGGCCGTCACGACGACGTTCCGCGCGGGCCCGGTTTCCTGGTCGGCGAAATCACCGGCGCCGACCTGCGCGCATGTGGTCAACGAGGTGCTGGACAGAGGGGACCCGTCGCGGCCTGCCGGGCGGGTCCTGCTGCGGTACCCGTTCGCCGACGGGGAGATCTCATCGAGCCGGCCGGGGTCTGAGTACGGCGAGGTCTCCTCGTTGTACGGTGCCGCCGCGTACGACACTGGCTTGAAGGCCGAACCGCACCTGATGGACGCGTCCGAGCAGTTTGAGAAGCCGCGTGTCGGACCCCAGGCCCGCGCAGGGCTGGGGCAGGCCGACCATGACGCAACGGGGCATACCGGGACCGATACACAGCTCCACCTGGTCGCCGATGGTGAGGTGGCGGCCCTGCCAGGCGTCCTCGATGAAGTCGTCGCCCTCGACCTCCAGCACGATGTTCGCGCGGAAGCGGGCGATGTCGACGGGTTCGCCGAGCAACCCCTCCAGCTTCCGCACCGCGGCGGTGGTGATGAGGTGGATCGGGGACTCGTCGTGGTGCGGGATGGAGGTTTGACGGCGCAGTCGCAGAGGGCGACCAAGAAGCGTGCTGAGCGTCTGACCGGCCGCCGGGTCGTCGGCGCGATGCTCTCGCCCGTCCGGGAGGACCACCAGCGGCACCTCACCGTCGTCCAGGTGGGCGCGCAGGGCGAGCAGACCGTCGATGCGGCGGAAGCGGCGGGTGGTCTTGCCGCTGCCGATCCCGCCGTCCTCGGTGTAGACCGCCCAGCTCCGGTCTCCGGCGACGCCGGCGGCGGTGATCCGGGCCGACGTCAGCCGCTCGCCGCCCAGAGACTTCACCGGATATCGTGCCAGCTCGACGACCTGGCCCACGTCTTCGCGGGAACTCACCGGTCCTCCGTCGCCGGGCGCGGCCCGAAGCCGGTCAGCGCGGTGGCGGTCGTCGGCGCGTCAGCCGAGATCGGTTGCGGTTGCAGGCCGGTGCCGGACGCTGCGATCTTGGGCAGGTTGGTCAGAGCCGGTGCTCGGTCAGCCATCGTTGGACCTGTTCGGCGTGACCGGCCGGTTCGACCGGGAAGAACACGTGCTCGACCCGGCCGTCCACCACGATGAGGGTCAGCCGGCGATACAACGTCATCTCGCCGACATCGAACGTGGGCAGGCCGAGCGCCGCGGCGAGCATCAGGTGCGGGTCGGCCAGCAGTGGGTACGGCAGCCGCAGCCGGTGCACCACCTCCCGCTGATACCCGCTCGACTGCGCCGACAGCCCGTAGATCCGCGCCGCGCCGGCCTCCAGCAGGTCGGCGTGGTGGTCGCGGAACCCGCACGCCTCCTCGGTACACCCGCGCGCGCCCGGTATCGTCCCCCACCCCTCCGGCAGGTCCACGCCGGGCCGCCCGGTCAGCGGATAGCCGAACAGCACGCTGCGCCCCTGACCGAGCGCTCGTACGCGGACCCGGCTGCCGTCGGTGGCCCTGAGCTCCAGCTCCGGCAGTTCGGCCCCGACGAGCGTGGCCGGATCCACGGCCGCGATGTCCCGCCGCCGGCCGGGCTGCGCCCGCATCGTACGCCGCGCGGCCGCGTCGAGCTCCGCGCGCAGCCCGTCACGCTGTTCGGCGAGCCGCGTGATGCGCTCCTCCAACTGCTGAATGGCCCGCTGGTACGTGGCCAGCGACGCCGGGCACACGTCACCGGATTCGGCGCCGGAATCCAGGCACTCGATGAACGGCCGCGTCTCCTCTACCGACAGGCCCAGCGCCATCAGCGACCGGATCTGCTCGACCTGCCGTACCGCGATCGGGTCGTACTCCCGGTAGCCGTTGGCGCGGCGGCCGGGGACGACCAGGCCGGCCGCCTCGTAGTAGCGCAGTGCGCGCACCGTGACCCCGGTACGCCGCGCCAGCTCGCCCACTCTCACGATCGAAACCATAAACCTGGACCCTGGGGTACAGGTCAACCCCTTCAGCTCAGAGGTGGTAGGTGAAGCCGAAGAGTCCGGCCGCGCCGACCGCGCACACCCCCGAACCGTCCGGGAACCAGGCGCAGTCGTGGAGATCGCCGTCCACCAGGATCGCGCTCTCGCAGGTACGCGTCTCGACGTCCCACACCTGCAGGCACCCCTGCTTGGTGGTGGTGACGAGCCGGGCGCCGTCCGGGGAGAAGGCCACCCCGGTCAGCCATTCGTCCGGGCCGAACCGGGCCGCGCACTCGCCCACCTCGTCACCGCGCAGGTCGAACAGCTCGATGGATCCGAACAGCGTGGCCGCCGCCAGATGGCGGCCGCCGGGGGCGATGGTGAGTGACTCGGCGTGGCCCTCCGTGTCCAGGCCGGGCCCCATCGGGCGCCCTTCCCTGGTCCACAACCGCAGGTCGGAGCCCGCTGAGACGGCCAGCCAGGAGGAGTCCGGTGCGATCGCGACCGCGGTCACCTCCTCCGCGTACGGTCCCAGGACCGTGGTGCCCGGCCCGTCCGGCGTCTGGATCCGTACCGTGTTGGCCACCGCGACGGCCATCCAGGTGCCGTCGGGCGCGATCGCCGCCGACGGCGCGTGCATCAGGGCGCCGGCCTGCGGCGTCTGCTTCGTCCAGCGCACGGTCCCGTCGGGGTCGAACAGGCGGATGCGCGCCTCTGTGTCGCCGGTGATGAGGAACCTGCCGCCGGGGGCGATGGCGACGCTCCACATCCAGTCGTCGGGTCCCTGTTCCCGTACGCTGCCGTCGGGGTTCCACAGGGTGAGACCGCCGGGGCCGGCCGTGGCCAGGTAGGAGCCGTCGTCCGCGACCGCCACCGAACTCAGGGTGCGCCGCCGGTCGCGCGGCTCGCCGGGACCGGCCCGCGGCGCCACGCCGACGTCCCAGACGCGGACCGTACGGTCGCCGGCCGAGACCAGCCGGCGGCCGTCGGGCATGATCACCAGGCCGCTGACGTCCACGGTGTGGGCGGGGAACCGGGCGCGTACCGAGCCGTCGAGGCCCATGATGGCGATGTTCTCGTCGATGTCGGAGACCGCGAGCCAGGTGCCGTCAGGGGCGATGGCCAGGCCCTTGCCGTGGGCGAACACGCCGTCCAGCTCACCGCGCGGGGTTCCGTCGGCGTTCACGAGCAGGATGGTGCCGTGGCCGGACATCAACGCCAGCCACTCCCCTGAGGGCGCGATGGCGACCATGTCGGCACCGCCGTCCTCAACGTCATCAGTGCCGTCGTCCGTGGCGAGGTCTGTGTCGTCGTCCCTGTCGTGGTTCGTGACGATGGTGGCTTTGCGGGTGCCGTCGGGGTGCCACAGCTCGGCGACCTCCCCGCCGACGGCGGCCAGCCAGGTGCCGTCGGGGGCGATGGCGACGCGGTCGTACGTGCCGGCTTCGACGAGGGCGCGTAGTGTGCCGTCGGCCTCCCAGAACGCCAGGAAACCCTCCCCGCCCGCGACCAGCCACGTCCCGTCCGGTGCGATGGCGAGGGTGTTGGGGTCGTCGGGCAGGTCGTCGAGGACGGCGCGCGGCTTTCCGTCGCGTTCCCACAGCCGTACGGTGCCGTCCCAGCTCGCGGTGGCCAGCCAGTCGCCGCCGGGAGCGACGGCCACCGCCGTGACCCGTCCCTCGTGCCCGAGCAGGGCGGGCATGCCGGTGCCGTCCGCCTGCCAGCGCATCACCCGCCCCTGGTCTCCCCCGGCGGCCACCCAGGAGCCGTCCGGGGCCATGGCCAGGTCGGTCATGCGCTCGGACCGGCTGTGGTGGGTACGCAGCAGCGCCGGGTGCTGCAGGTCGGGCGCCGTCCAGCGGGATTCCAGCCACGGCTCGCCCAGCTCCTCCAGCCATCGGCGGGCCTCCTCGCCCTTGCCCGGGGCCGCGTTCAGGCGGGCGGCGAGCGTGGGCAGCAGGTTGAGGCCCTGCTCGCGCGCCGGTTCGAGCAGATGGGACGAACCCGCCAGAATCCGCCCGACCACTTCGACCTGCCCCAGCCTCATCCCGGCGAAGTCAGCCGAAGACCCGGCCGAATGCTCAGGCAGGGATCCGATCAGGGGATCGGCGAAGGAAACGGTGGGGGAATCGACATCGGTCGTAGGGCCGACCACGGCGGAACGGGCCAAGGCAGGACCGGAGCCAGGAGGATCGGTCACGGCCGGCCCGATGACGACGGTGGTCGCAACGGGGCCGACCACGGCGGGACCGGTCACTGCGGGGCCGGCTTCGGCGGGGCTGACCACGGCAGGACCGGTCGGGGCGGAACTGCTCACGGCAGGGCTGATCACGCCGGGGCTGGTCACCGCAGGGCTGATCACGCCGGGGCTGGTCACCGCAGGGCTGGTCACGGCAGGGCTGGTTTCGGTGGGGCTGGTTTCGGTGGGGGTGGTTTTCGGGGGGTGGAGGGCCCTGGTGAGGTCGGACAGGGTTGCGGTCAGGCCGGACTGTTGGAGGCGCATGGAGAGCCACGACGCGTCGCAGACCAGTTCCTCCAGCAGTTCCCGGTCCCCCGCCTCGGCGTACAGGCGGGCGAGGTTGCGGAGCATCCACTCGCCGGTGCCCGGCAGGTCGCCCCACCCGTCCGGGGTCTGGCTCGGGGAGCCGTCGATCAGGGCCTGGCGCGCCCGCTCCAGCCCCTCGGGCCCGAGGAGTTCGCGGACGCGAGCGCTCACGGCGGTCGCGAGCAGCAGCACCGGATGGTCGGTACGCCGTCTGACCAGCGACATCCCCTCCAGCCTGGCGATGAGCGCGCCGATCCGGCCGCCCGTCGTGCTCTCACCGGCGCTCCACATCATGGCCGCCACCCCGATGGGTACGGCCTCCCCCGCCTCGAACACGCCGAGCCGCAGGAACCGTTCGGCGGCGGCCGGGTCCACCATGCGCAGCCAGTCGACCGCGTGATCCACGATCGCCCCGATCAGGACCGCGCGGGAGGCGGGATCGGTCAGGTCCACGCCGGAGGGCAGCCGGGCGGCCAGGCGCGACGCCGCCTCCGTGGCCGCCTCTCCCGTCACGACCTGGCTGGCCAGCGTGCCGTGGATCAGGCCGAGGGCCAGCGGCCAGCCGCCGGTGGGCGCCGCCAGCCGACCGGCCGTACCCTCGTCCAGCGCGGGCAGGTCACGGCGCAGCAGTGCCGCGCTCTCCGAAGGCGGCATCGGCCCGACGGGCACCGTGATCGCGAATTCGAGGTCCGCCTCGGCGGCCCTGGCGGTGACCAGCCACGTACATCCCGGCATCGCGAACGCCAGCGACACGACCATCCCGGCATGCGCCAGCCCGTCGATCACCATCAGCCGGGCGGACGGCTTGAAGATCTCCTCCTGGAGCAGCCGATACACCGCCGCCTCGTCATGGGCCAGCTCCAGCGGGTCGAGCCTGCCCATCCACGAGTACGGCTCCAGCTCCTCCCCGTTCAGATGCTCCAGAACCCTCCCCAGCTCCTCCGCCCACTCCTCCGGGTGGGCCCCACCGGAGGACACCCAGCCGATCCCCTCGGGAAAACGCTCCACCACCTCGGGACGGCGCACCGCGGCCGCGGCGGCGGCGGTCAGGCCCAGCCCTTCGACGCCGGCCACCTCGGGAACGACCACCACCAGCCCGCTCTCCCCCGAGGTGAGCGCGGTCACGAGCCGGTCCACCACCTCGGGCCGCTCGATCCATCCCGCCGTGCCGGGAATCGCCCCCGCCATGTACGCCTCCTCCTGGCCGCCGTCTTCCCGATCAACGACCCGGTGCCCGGGGAAAGTTGCCTGCTGAGCGACGCTTCGCAAAACGCTGAAGCGTGACGGTACGCTTCCCGGCCGCTACTAACCTGGCGTCCCATGACGTACGGCCCCCACCCTCAGCGGCAACCCCCGTTCAACGCCCCGTATCCACCTCAGCAGATGCCCCACCAGCCTCCCGCCTACGGGCCGCAGCCCGTTGTGATCGACGTGGGCGGGGATGCCAAGGTCAAGGCGGTGATCGGCGGGTCCGTCGCCGGGGTGATCGGGCTGTTCGCGATCTTCTCCGCTCTCGGCGGGCTGACCACGGGCGGCGCGGGCGGCGCGATCGCGGGCGGCGTGCTGGGGCTGCTCTTCCTGTTCATCGGCCTGCTGCCGATCATCACCTGGAAGAAGCTGAGCCGGCCGCGCAAGCTGGTCTTCGACGGCTTCGGCGTGCGCTGGGACGATCCGCAGGGGCGGCCGTGGGCGGTGGCGTGGACGGAGCTGTCCGGGGTGGGCATCTCGCGTACGCAGCAGCGCCGGGTCAAACCGGCCGACTACCTGATCCGCAAGACGATGGTCCGGCTCGACCTGTTCCCCGGCGACCAGGGCTTCCGGCAGCGGCATCCGGAGATGGAGCACCTGTGGGAGTTCCACACGGTCAAGAACGGCTACCGGTTGCCGCTGGGCTCGAACCCGAAGTACATCCCGGTCATCGAGCGCGCGATGGGGCAGTACCGGCCGGGCGCCTATCTCGGGGTGAAGGACGAGGGGTTCATGGTGGGGCTGGTCTGACGTCTGCCGGGTGTCATTCGCGGCTCGGTGAGACGAGGCCGGTCTCGTACGCCAGGACGACCGCCTGGGCACGGTCGCGCAGGGCGAGCTTGGCGAAGATGCGGGCGACGTGGGTCTTCACGGTGGCCTCGCTGAGGGTGAGCGCGTACGCCAGCTCGGCGTTGGACAGGCCCTTGCCCATGAGCGTCAGGACCTCCAGCTCGCGCGGCGTCAGCGCGGCGAGGTCGCCGTGGATCGGCCGTGGGCCCGGCGCGCGGTCGGCGGCGGCGAAGCGCTCGACGAGGCGGCGGGTGATCGAGGGGGCCAGGAGCGCGTCGCCGGTGTCGACCAGGCGTACGGCGGCCGCGAGGTGTTCGGGGGTGACGTCCTTGAGCAGGAAGCCGCTGGCGCCGAGGGCGAGGGCGGCGTAGACGTACCGGTCGAGGTCGAACGTGGTCAGCATGATCACGCGGCAGGCCGGGGACTGGGCGAGCACCCGCCGGGCCGCCTCCAGGCCGTCCATGCCGGGCATGCGGATGTCCATCAGGACGACGTCGGGGGCGAGCCTGAGCGTCTCGGCCACCGCGTCGGCGCCGTTGGCCGCCTCGCCCACGACGTCGATGCCGCGCGCGGTCAGGATGAGCCGGAAACCGGCCCGTACCAGCTCCTGGTCATCGGCGATCAGCACCCGGGGTCCCGCCGTCACGGCCGCTCCAGGGGAATCCGGACACGCACCTGCGGCCCCGTTGTCACGGCCGCTCCAGAGGGATGCGGGCGCGGACGCGGAAGCCGCCGCCGAGGCGCCGCCGGGCGTCCAGGTCGCCGCCGTAGACGGCGACCCGTTCCCGCAATCCCAGCAGCCCCCGCCCGGCCCCGCGCGCCGGCACCTCACCGCCGTCCGGCGACCCGCCCGAAAGACCGTCCGAGCGGCCGCGTGGTGCTCTTTCGTCGCCGAACAGGCCGCCCCTTGGTGCGAGGGCGGCGCCGGTGAGGACGCTGGGGCCGGTGTTGAGGACCTCCACCCGCAGGTACTGGTCGGTGTAGCGCACGGTCACCGCCGCCTCACCCCCGTCGCCGTGCTTGAGCGCGTTCGTCAGCGCCTCCTGCACGATCCGGTACGCCGTCACATCCACCCCGGCCGGCACCGGCCGCGGCTCCCCCGAGATCCGTACCTCCACCGGCAGCCCCGCGAACGCGATCCGGTCCGCCAGCGCCCCGAGCTGTCCCAGACCAGGCTGAGGCGCCAGGTCGTCGCCGGCCGGCGGGTCGGTCCCGTCCTGGGCGGGGGCCAGCAGGCCGAGCAGGTGCCGCAGCTCGGTCATCGCGTCCCGCCCCGCCGCCTCGACGGCCTTGAGCGCGGTCTCGGCCGTGCCCGGCATCGTGGGCAGCACCTCGCGGGCGGCCCCGGCCTGGACGACCATGAGGCTCACGTTGTGGCTGACGATGTCGTGCAGCTCCGCCGCGATCCTGGCCCGCTCGGCGTCCACGGCCGACCGGGCGGCCCGTTCGCGCTCGCGTTCCAGCAGCCGCCCCTGCTCCGCCAGTGCCGCCCGGTAGCGCCGCCGAGTCCGTACGAGCGCCACCGCCAGCCACCCCGCGGCCCCGCACGCCGGCCCGAGGGCGGCGATCAGCCATTCCTGCACCCGATCATCTTCCCGCCCGACAGCGCTGAGCACATCCTCCCGAAGCCGTACATCCAGGGGATGACAGCGAGGATGACTCGGCGCAGAGTGGCTCTTGAACGGAGATCTCAAAGCACCACGAAGGAGGAAAGCATGCCCGCGACCCACCACGCAGAGCACGTCGGCAGCCTCCTGCGCCCGCCCGAGCTGCTCCAGGCCCGGCAGGCGCGCGAGCGCGGCGAGATGAGCGACGAGGAACTGGTCAAGCTGGAGGACGACGCGGCGCTGGCCGCGATCGAGGTCCAGCGCGAGGCCGGCATCGAGGTCTTCACGGACGGCGAGGTACGGCGGGCCACCTGGATGGCCGGCCTGCTGGAGTCGCTCGGCGGGGTGGTGCCCGTCCCGCCGCCCTCCCCGGTCTGGTACCGGAACGGCGGCGAGACGGTGCCGGCCGAGGAGACCACCTTCGACATGGTGGCCGCGAACGCCAAGGTCACCCAGAAGACGAACCTCACCGCGATCGAGGCGGAGTTCCTCGCCCGGCACGCCCCCGGCCAGTTCAAGATCACCATGATGAGCTCCTCGATGGGCAACCTGCTGTGGCGGCCCGAACTCAGCCGGGAGGTGTACGCCACGCCCGACGACCTGGTCCGTGATCTGGCCGCCCTGCGGATCAAGGAGATCGAGGGCCTCCTGGAGCGCGGGGTGAGCTGGATCCAGCTCGACTCGCTGAGCTACAACAACGTGATCGATCCGGAGTTCCGTACCCGGTTGCTGGGCCCGGCTGCGCCCACCGGGGAGGCCGTGCTCGACATGGCGGTCACGATCGACGCCGAGCTGGTGCGCGCGACCAAGCGGATGAATCCGGACGTCACGGTCGGCCTGCACATCTGCCGGGGCAACAACCGCAGCGCGTGGATGTCCAAGGGCGGCTACGAGCCGATCGCCGAGCGGCTGTTCGGTGAGGTGCCGGTGGACCGGTTCCTGCTGGAGTACGACACCGAGCGGGCGGGCGGGTTCGAGCCGCTGCGCTTCGTCCCCGATGGCACGACCGTGGTCCTCGGGCTGGTCTCCTCCAAGGTTCCCCGGCTCGAACCGCAGGACGAGCTGCGCCGCCGGATCGACGAGGCGGCCGCGTACGTGCCGCTGGAGAACCTGGCGCTCAGCCCGCAGTGCGGCTTCGCCTCGACGGCGCGGGGCAACCTGCTCACCGTGGACGAGGAGCGCCGCAAGCTGGCGCACGTGGCCGAGACCGCCGCGCTGGTCTGGGGCTGAAACCCCGTGAAAAAGGGGCCCGCCGTGACAGCGGCGGGCCCCTGAACAGGCGTCAGCCGGTCTCCTCCAGCACCAGCACGTCCCACGGCCCGAGCCGCAGCTCCGCCCCGGCCGCGTGAGGGGTGTCGCCGAGCACGTCGCGCACGGGTACGGGCACCGCGACCGCCGTCTCGTCCCACGTCCAGTTGTGCAGGAAGCGCACCCGCCGCCCGTCCGCCGCCGTGGCACCGGTCGAGGTGACGCCGGCCGGCATCGACGCCCACGGCCCGGCGGCCGGGGCCAGCCAGCGGAACAGGGCCTCGCCCAGCACCGCGTTGGGAAGAGTGCCCACATAGGTGATGCGGCCCTGCCCGTGCGCCCGGGTGGTGATCGCGGCGAACCGCCCGAAATGGGGGTGCCGGTAGCCGGCCAGCACGTCGGCCTCCTCGGCGTGCAGCCCATCGGCCCAGCGGGTGCCCGCCGCGTCCGGGGGCAGCGTCAGGGACGAGCCCTCGAGAGCGTGCACGGGCAGGTCGGCGGACAGGTTGCTGAACTCGTCGTACCAGGCCCCGGCGGCGTCGGCGAAGCCGGCCGGCTGCACGTCGCGGCGGGCGCGGGCCTCGTGGTCGGCGTAGCAGGAGCGCGGCCCCAGCACCAGGTGACCGCCCGCGGCCGCGTACGCCCGCAGCCAGTCCAGGGTGGCGTCGTCGGTGACGTAGAGGCCGGCGGCGATTAGCACCGGCTGCCGGGCCGCGACCTCGGCCGGATCCTGCGCGACCGCCTGCCCAGCGTGCAGCAGCCGCACCTGGAGCCCGGCGTCGAACGCGCCGCGGTAGAACGGGTCGAACAGGCCCTGGTAGGACCGCTGGTCAGGCCCGGCCCCGTCGGCCAGCGCGGGCTGTGCGGCCAGGGCCCACTTGCTCGGCGTGGAGTAGATCATCAGCACGTCGGCGTCGGGGGTGAGACCCGCGACCAGGTCGCCCGCCCGTTCCAGCTCGCCACCGATCCGGGCCAGCTCCCGGTACGTGCGCCCCGGCCGCCCGCTGTGCGGCAGCACGCCGCCCCAGTACGTCTCGGTGCCGAACACCAGTGTCCGCCACTGCCAGTACTCGATCATGCTCGCCCCGCGCGACACCAGCGCCCAGGCGGCCTGCCGCCACTGCCCGTCATAGGCGGGCTGGTTGTGCCAGGGCCCGCCGATGGCCTGCGCGTTGGTCTCGGTGACCAGGAACGGCTCCTGCCGCGAGGCGAACATGCGGTCGGCCACCAGGTAGAACGCCCACGTGTCGTGCGTCATCCAGTGCTGCGAGGCGTCCTGCCCGGCCGGAAGGGCGAGCCCGTCCTGCATGACGTAGTACGGGTTGCCGGCGGTGACGTCGAGATGCCGCGTCAGCTCCTCGTCCGCCACGCCGGGCCGGTCGTAGGAGATGCACGTGGTCACGAACTGCCCGGGCTTGGCGTACTCCCGGACGATGTCGGCCTCCCAGTTGATGAACGCGGTCACCTGCTCGGCCTGGAAACGCCGCCACGCCTGCTCGTACTGGGGCTGGGCGTTGCCCTCCGGCGTCCAGAGGTCGGCCCAGCCGGACAGCCGGTGCGACCAGTAGACCAGGCCCCACTCGCGGTTGAGCGTCTCCACGTCGCCGTACCGGCCGCGCAGGTCGTCGACGAACCGCTGGAAGACGCCGTGGTTGTACAGCAGGTGCGGGCCGGGCTCGTTGTCGACCTGGTAGCCGATGATCGACGGATGGCCGGCGTAGCGTCCGACGACCTTGCGGATGATCCGCTCGGCGTGGAAGCGGAACGCGGGGTGCGTGAAGTCCATCTCCTGGCGGGCACCCCAGCCGATGCGCCGCCCCGTGCTCCGCTCGCCCGCGATCTCCGGGTAGAGCCGGGCCAGCCACGGCGGCACCGCGTACGTCGGCGTGCCGAGGATGACCCCGATGCCGCGCTCGTACGCCCCGTCCAGGGCCGGCTCCAGCCAGTCGAGGTCGAACCGGCCGTTCTCGGGCTCCCAGGTGGACCAGACCGACTCCCCGACCCTGATCACCGAGAAGCCCGCGTCCGCCATCAGGTCGAGGTCGGTCTTGAGCAGTTCGGTGGGGTGGTATTCAGGGTAGTAGGCGGCACCGAAGAGGACTCGCTGCACAGATGTTCCTTTCATTGTTTGACTCCGCCGGCGGTCAGGCCGCTCTGCCAGTAGCGCTGCAGCATCAGGAACGCCGCGACCAGCGGGATGATCGACAGCAGCGAGCCGGTGACGACCATCGGAATGACGTCACCGCTCGCCCCGCCGCCCATCGTCGCCTGCGCGGCCCAGTTGGCCAGGCCGACGGTGACCGGGTAGAGGGAAGGGTCGTTGAGCATGATCAACGGCAGGAAGTAGTTGTTCCAGGTGGCGACGAGCGTGAAGAGCAGCACGGTGACGAATCCGGGCGCGAGCAGGCGCATCACGACCTGCCAGAAGATCCGGAACTCGCCCGCGCCGTCGATGCGCGCCGCTTCGAGGAGGCTGTCGGGCACCGCGTCGTCGGCGTAGACGCGCATCAGGTAGAGGCCGAACGGGTTCACCAATGAGGGCAGGATGATCGCCCACGGCGTGTTCACCAGCCCGCCCTGGGCGAAGATCAGGTACGTGGGGATCGCCAGCGCCGTGCTCGGCACCATGATGGCCCCCAGCACCACGCCGAACATCGGCCGGTTGCCGCGGAAGCCGAACTTGGCGAACCCGTACCCGCCCAGCGCCGCCAGCAGCGCCGCGCCGCCGGCGCTGACGACGGAGTACAGCGCGGTGTTGAGCAGCCAGCGGCCGTAGACGCCGTTCTCGGTGGTGAACACCTCCCGCAGGTTCGACGGCAGCGCGAAGTCGTCGGCGAACCAGAGGCCGAAGCTGCCGAACAGGCCGGCCGTGGTCTTCGTCGAGGCCACGACCAGCCAGAACAGTGGCAGCAGGAAGTAGACGAGGAAGGCCAGCATGCCGAGGGTCAGCAGGGGGCTGCGGCGCCCGGCCGCCCTCGCGGGGGCGGTCATGGCCGGTTCCGGTTGACGGCGAGCTGGACGGTGTACGAGACGACGACGATGATCAGGCCCAGCAGGAACGAGACGGCGGCGGCGTAGTTGACGTCCTGGCTGGTGAAGGCCAGCGAGTACGCGTACAGGTTCGGGGTGTAGGCGCTGTCGATGACGTTCGGGGCCAGGCGTTGCAGCAGTTGCGGCTCGTTGAAGAGCTGGAAGCTGCCGATGACGGAGAAGATCAGGGCCAGCAGCAGGGCGGGCCGCAGCGCGGGCACCTTGACGCTCCAGGCCGTCCGCCAGGCTCCGGCGCCGTCGACCGCGGCGGCCTCGTACAGCTCGGGCGGGACGGCGCGGAGGGCGGCGTACAGGATGATCATGTTGTAGCCGGCGAACTCCCAGGTGACGACGTTGGCGATCGAGCCGAGCATGAAGTCCTCGCCGAGCAGGTTGGGGGCCGGCAGGCCCAGCGCGCCGGCGAGCTGGGCGATGGGGCCGAACTCGGGGCCGTACAGGTAGCCCCACATGAGCGCCGCGACGACGCTGGGCACCGCGTACGGGACGAAGATGCCCAGCCGGATGAAGCGGGAGAGCCACATCATGCCGCTGTCCAGCGCGAGCGCGAACAGCAGCCCGAGCCCCAGCATGATCGGGACCTGGACGAGGAAGAACCTGACCACTCGCAGCACGCCGCCGAGCAGCCGTTCGTCCCCCAGCGCGCGCACGTAGTTGTCCAGGCCGACGAACGTGGTGCCGCCGATGAGCTGCTCCTTGAACAGGCTCAGATAGCCCGCGTACGCCAGCGGCACCACCAGCATGGCGACGAACACGATCATGAAGGGCGCGACAAAGAGGTAGCCCGCCCTGACGCGGTGCCCGCTCACTTGGCGACCTTGAAGCCCTGGCTCTCCGCGTACGTGGTGATCCGCTGCTGCCACTGGTCGAGCGCGGCCACCGGATCGGTCTTGTCGGCCAGGGACTTGCCCACGGTCTCGTCCCAGTCGTTGACCGTCTGGTCCAGGAAGGGCGGCCAGGTGAAGTCCTTGGTCACGGTGTCGCTGATCCCGGCGAAGACCTGGTTGACGGCCTGGCCGCCGTAGAACTCCGGCTTCCGGTCGACGAACGACTTGTCCGACAGCAGCGCCTTGGTCGGCGGGAAGAGGAACTGCTCGTTCGCCATCATCGTGGTCGACTCGGGGTCGGTGTTGAGGAACTCGGCGAACTTGGCGGCCGCGATGGGGTTCTTCGTCGTCTTGATCACGGCGCTGGTGGAGCCGCCCCAGTTGCCCGCCTTGTTCTCGCCGGCCGCCCACTGCGGCAGCGGCGCGGCCCGCCACTTGCCGCTGGTGTCCTTGGCGCTGGTGGACAGGAACACCGGCCCCCAGGCGGCGGTCAGCCAGGTGGCGTACTTGCCCTTGTTGAGCGCTTGGTACCACTGGTCGGTGAAGTCGGGATCGGTGGCGACGACACCCTCCTTGACCAGGCCGCCCCAGTAGGCGCCGAGCTTCTTGGAGACCTCGTCGTTAACGCTAACATCGATCTGCTCGGCAGTGGCCATCTGGAACGGCTTCGCTCCGGCCTGCCACAGCAGCCCCATCCAGGCGCCGTTCTGGTTCCCGGCCAGGTTCGTCAGATAGACGTCGGGGTCGGCGGCGTGCAGCTTCCTGGCGGCGGCCGCGAACTCCTCCCACGTCTTGGGCGGCTCGATGCCGTGCTCGTCGAAGATGTCCTTGCGGTAGAGCATCCCCATCGGCCCGGTGTCCTGCGGGATGGCCCACACCTCGCCGTTCCGGCCGGTGACCTGGGCCCAGGTCCACTCGACGAACTTGTCCTTGAGCGCCTCGGCGCCGTAGGGCCGCAGGTCGAGCAGGCTCTCGGTGATGGTGAAGGTGGGGATGTACTGGAACTCGATCTGCACGACGTCCGGCGCGCCGCTGCCGGCCTTCAGCGCGGTGCGCAGCTTGGTGTACTGCGGCTCGCCCTGCCCGGCGTTGACCACCTTGACGTCGATCGCCGGATACTTCTTCTCGAACAGCGCCACCTCCTTCTCGATGCCCGGGACCCAGGTCCAGAACGTGAGCTCGGTGGGGGTCTGGAGGGCCTTGTCGACATCGGCTCCAGCCGGCTTCTCCGCGGGCCGGCCTCCTCCGCCGCAGCCGGCCAGGAACAGGACGGCGGTGGTTGCGGCGGCGAGCCACCGAGATCGTGGCATGGTCATGTTCTCTCCTTGGGGGGTGCGGTGGAGTGACGCACGATCAGTTCCGCCGGCAGATCGTCGTTGACGACGGCCCCCGAGCCGTTCTCGATCTCGCCGGCCAGCAGGGTCAGGCCGTGGGCGGCGATGGCCTCGAAGTCCTGGCGGACGGTGGTCAGCGGCGGTGAGAGGTACGGCGCGGACGGGATGTCGTCCATGCCCACGACGCTCACCTCGTCCGGCACCGGGCGGCCGGCCTCGGCCATCGCGCGCAGCAGGCCGATCGCCATGTCGTCGTTGGCCACGAACACCGCCGTGACCTCGGGGTCCGCGGCCAGCACGCGGCCGGCGGCGTAGCCGGAGGCGGGCGTCCAGTCCCCCGTGAGGTGCGGCGGCTCCGCGGCGCCCGCGGCGGCCAGGGCCTCCCGCCAGCCGCGCAGCCGGTCACCCGCGGTGAACCAGCGCTCCGGGCCCGCGACGTGCCACACGGTACGGTGCCCGAGCCCGAGCAGGTGCTCGGTGGCCAGCCGGCCGGAATCGACGCCGAGGGCGCCGCCGACCACCACGCGCGGCCCGCTCACGCCGGGGATGTGGCTGAAGCTGAGCACGGGCACGTCGGGGTCGATGCGCAGCGGCCGGCCCTCGTCGATGGGCTCGGACAGCACGATGCCGTCGACGCCCTGGTCGAGCAGGGATTCGACGGCGGTCATCACGTTGCCCGCCTCGCCCTCAAGGGTGTTGACGACGCTGAGCGAGTAGCCGATCTTCCTGGCGTGCCGTTCGAGGGCGACGAGCATCGACGACGGGCCGTACAGGGAACTGCCCAGGGAGGCGACGCCGATACGGTGGAAACGGCCCAGGTTGAGCGCGCGGGCGGCGGTGTTGCGGCGGTAGCCGAGCTCGCGGGCGGCCTCCAGCACGCGTTCGCGGACCTCCGCGCTGACGTACTGCTCGCCGTTCATCACCCGGGAGACGGTCTTCTGCGACACGCCCGCGCGGCGGGCGACGTCGACGCTTCCGGGCGGCCTGCGCCTGAGCTCGGACATCGGGGCGGCTCCTCGCGCCTGACTACGTAGTCAGGTGCCTTTCACTGTCACCATCGCGTGCCCGGATTGTCAAGGGTCCCCCAGTGGCAGACCTCAGGGGCAGACCTCAGCGGCAGACCTCGCGGAACGGAAGACCCGGGACGTACGCCGCCCATTCCCGCGGGGTGAGGGCGCGGGCCGCCTGGGCGCAGGCGAGGGTGGTGGCGTCCTGGGTGAGGGCGGTCGTGTCCCATTCCCACACGGCGTAGGAGTCGCCCGTGACCTGGACGAGGTCGGCCGCCACGGCCACCAGCCGGGCGCCCGCGAACGCCAGCGCGCCGACCGCGCCACCGTGCCCGGCCAGCGGCGGCCCCAGGGGGCGGCCGGTGGCGGTGTCCCACAGCCTGACCGTGCGGTCCCGGCTCGCGGTGGCCACCACACCGCCGTCCGGGCCGAACGCCACGGCCTGGACCGGGCCCGTGTGGCCGGTCAGGGGGACGGCGTGCGGGCGCGCCGCCGCCGCGTCCCACAGGCGGGCGGAGCGGTCGCCGGATCCCGACACCAGCAGGTTCCCGGCGAAGGCCAGGGACGTGATCCGGCCGGTGTGACCGCGCAGCACACCACGCCGCCGCCCGGTCGCCACGTCCCACACGACCACCGAACCATCGGCAGCCCCGGCCGCGAGCAGCGCCCCGTCTGGGCTGAAGGCCGCCACCTCGGCCGCGTGCCCTGTCAGCGGCGGCCCTTTGGCCTTGCCATCGGGAAGCGTCCAGAGCCGGACTGCCTTGTCGGGGCCGGTCGTGGCCAGCAGGGTGGCGTCGTGGTTGTAGGCCAGGGGACGGCCCCGGACGGTGGCGGGGCCGTTCAGGATGGTGGTGTTACCGTCGCCGGAGGCGGCCAGGGAGCGGCCGTCGGGGCTGACGGCCAGGCCGTCCACGGGGGCGTCGCGCCGGATCGGCACGCGTTCGCCGAGCCAATGTCCCGACCGCACGTCCCACGACCACAGGCGGCCGACGCCGGGACGGCCGGTGTCGTACGGCTGGACCACGAGCCGGGAGGCGTCGGCGCTCAGCACGGCCTGGCTGGTGTCGGGCCGCTCGTACCAGCGGGCGGGCCTCGGACGGTCGGCCGGGACCTCGCCCACTCCGTCGGGGCCCGGCAGGGTGAGCCGGTGGCGGATGCCCCTCGGGACCTGCCAGAGCCGTACGGTCGTGTCCGCGCTCGCGCTGGCCAGCACGGCGCCGTCGGGGCTGAACGCGACCGCGCCGGCCACCTGGGTGTGCCCGGTGAGCGGCTCGCCGAGGGGCCGGCCGGTGCGGACGTCCCAGAGCCTGATCGTGCGGTCCTGGCTCGCGGTGGCCAGCACCTCGCCGTCCGGGCTGAAGGCCGCCGAGGTGACGAGCCCGGTGTGGCCGGTGAGCGGGCGGCGCGCCGGCCGCCGGGTGGCGACGTCCCAGAGCTGGACGCGCTCGCTGCCCGTGGTGCCCGCGATGAGGGTGCCGTCGGGGCTGAACGCGAGCGCGGCGGCCTTCTCACCGGGCTCCGGCGCGACGGTCCCGGCGGCCGGTCGCAGGGGGTCGCCGGTCAGGCGTCCCGTGGCCACCTCGAACGTACGGATCGGGCCCCCGGGGTAGGCGGCCGCGATGAACGCGCCGTCCGGGCTGAACGCGACGGGGCCCGGATCCCCTTCCGAAGAGCGCAGGGTGGCCAGCGGCGCGCCGGAGACGGTGTCCCACAACCGGGACTCACCCCCGGCCGTGACCAACAACCTCCCGTCGGGACTGAACGCCGTCCACCGCCGGGCCGAGGCCGTGCGTTCGCCCTCGGTCCACTGCCGCCGCGTGGCCGTGTCCCAGACGCGCACCCGCCCGTCGGCGCCGGCCACGGCCAGGTGCCGGCCGTCCCGGCTGTAGGCCACCGCTCCCCCACCGGTCCGCTCGCCGTCCACCGGCCATTTGACGGGTGCGAGCCGGGTCAGGTCCCACATGCGCAGCGGCTCGCCGTCGCCGCTCGCGACGAGGTGCGCGCCGTCGGGGCTGAAGGCGACGGAGTGCGCCTCACCGGAGAAGCCGCCCAGCACCGCGAGCTGCGGCCGGGCGGTGGCCGCCCGGACGGCGGCCCGGGTCTCGGCCGCGTGCCGGTCCATGCCGTCGGGGGAGATCCGGGCGGCGGCGACCGCCAGCAGCCTGGCCAATCGCGGTTCTGCGACGGCCAGCGTCTCGCTCCTGGCGATGAGCTCGCGGCCGAGGGCGAGGTCGCGTTCGGCCGTGGCGCGGTCGCGTTCGGCGTACGCGTTCCTGATCACCAGGCCCGCCGCGGCGGCGAGGAGTAACACCACCAGCGCGGTGACGACGATGGACCGGCGGCGGATCGGCGCGGGTCTCATCGGTTGGAGAATGAGTGGGCTGTGCGGGCCACGGGCGCGCTCCTCGGCCTTGGCCAGCAGGTCGCCGCGCGCGGACTCGTTCGGCGCGACCAGGTGCAGCAGCAGCTCACGAGCCCCCGGCGGCTTCTCCGACAACGCCGCCGCCACCAGCGACCGCAACCCCGGGGGCAGGTCCTCATTCGCGCCGGCCTCGTGCGCGCCCGTGGCGGCGAACCGGACGAGCGCGCCCCAGGCGCGGACGTCACCCGCCTGATCGTGGTCGAGCGGCCCGGCGGGCTGGGCGACGTCGATGACCCGGGGCCCGTCCAGGCCGAGCAGCACCTTTCGGGGGCCGAGCGCGCCGTGGACGATCCCGGCCTCGTGCAGCGCGGTCAGGGCGGTGGCGGTGCCGGCCGCGAGCCGGTGCAGGTCATCGCCGGTCAGCGGGCCGTACGCGGCCACCACCGCCCCCAGCGACGGCCCGTCCACGTACTCGGTGACCACGTACGGCCGCCCGTCGTGCACACCGCAGGCCAGCACGCGGGCCGTACAGGGGAAGGACGAACCGGCCACCCCGGACCGGGGCGGGTCGCGCAGCAGCTTGATCACGACCCGGCCGCCGGACGAGTCGCGGCCCTCGAACACGTCGGAGCCGAGCCGCCCCTCCAGCCGGTAGTCCCCGACCCGGGCGGGATCCTGCGCGGCGAGCGGAAGGCGGGCCATCGCGGACCTCCGCGAGCGACAGCGAATGACAGCGGCTACGCCGTCACGGTAGACGAGACACGACCGCGTGCCTGTGCCCCTGACGTCTCGATTCCGTTCTCTCCGGGGATTACCGATAGGTTCGCCCGATGACGGAAACAGCACCCGACGTCATCGGCGAGGCCCTGCTGCGGGCGTTCGCGGATCGGGGATACGACGCCAGGCTGCCCGAGTTCACGACCGTCAGCGTCAGGCTGCCGGACGGTTCCACCGCCACGGCGGACATCACCGCGTGGCGCGAGCACGCCGGCCGCGGCGGCCCCGACGTGCTGCCCAGGGCCGCCGCCGACTACGCCGACCAGGCCGCCAGGGCGTTCGAGCGCAGCGCCGGCCAGGTCCAGGCGGACACCTCGGCGAACCTGCGGGTCCGCCTCTACACCGACGACGCCCTCGGCGGCATGCGCGACGCGCTGGTGACCCGCCCGCTCGCCCCCGGGCTGGTCGAGACCGTGGTCGTCGACTACCCCGACTCGATCATGCCCCTGGAGCGGGCCCGGCTCGGCGGCCTGAGCGAGGACGAGGTCTTCGGCACCGCGCTGGCCCAGTCGCTCGAAGAGCAGCACTACACGAGCACCGACACCGTCCAGGGCGTGCCGGTGACGCACGTGGGCGGTGAGCACCTGTTCGTCGGCGCGCACGCGCACGTGCTGCGCCGCCACGCCGAGCGGGCGCCGTACGGAGCGCTCGTCTCCTTCCCCCTCCCCGAGTACGTGCTGGTCCACGTGATCGGCGACGTGCACCTGTTCGCCGCGATGGAGACCGTGCAGGACCTCTCCCAGCGGCTCTTCGACTCAGGCGAGAAGGCGCTCAGCCCGCAGGTCTACTGGTGGCGGCCCGGCCCCTACGAGGAGCTGCCCGAGGCGGCGGCCCTGCGCGGCGGCCAGGTCCCCGACCTGCGCCCGGTCGGCATCAAGGTCGACCACCAGGAGAAGAGCGTCGCCTTCCAGACCACCGACACCGACCGGCTCGCCGAGCTCTGGCTGAACGACCACGCCTGACCCCGTCAGAGGGCCAGCACGGTCACCGAGCGCGGCGCGATCTCCCACGTGCCGCCGCTCGCCTCGACCCGCCCCAGATCCCGCACGCCGACCGCGTCCGGCTCGCCGAGCGTGTTGACCACGTTCAGGTCCGCGCTGATCGTGCGCACGTGGGCCGCGCCGGGCCCGGCGGCGCCGTCGAGCACGAGCCGCAGTCGCACGCTGTCGTCGCGGTGCCGGTTGACGACCGCGATCCGCACCGAGCCGTCGTCGGCGCGGGTGGCGGACACGTCGAGGTAGGGCACGGTCATGGGCGCGGTGAGGAGGTGCCCGTCCGGGCCGCGGTTGTCGCCGAGCCGGACCGAGGTGGTGCGGGCCGGGCCGTCCACCTCGCACGGCAGCACGGTGCGGCCGGTGTGGTGCCGATAGAGGTGCCACACGTGGTAGATGGCCGACCGCAGCGCGCCGCCGGGGCGGGCGACGACCAGGCCGTTGGCGTTGACCAGGTTGACCGGGTTGGCCATGGTGACGGGCGCGGGCAGGCCCGCGGTGCGGTGGACGGCGTGGAACACCCCGGCGCAGAAGACCACATCGGCGATCGACCTCGGGCTCCAGCGGTTCACCCGGACCCGGCCCGGCTCGTCCACGGCGGTGGTCTCGCGCGGGGCGACGCCGCCGTCGTCGCCGGCCAGCGGCTGGGGCCAGGACTCCGGTTCGAGGTGGCGCATCGTCCACTCGTCGAGGGCGAGCGCGGGCGGCCGGTCGAGGCCGGTCTCGGCGGCGATCTCGGTGACGAGCCGGGAGTAGGTGTGGATCTCGCGTTCGAAGTAGAGGGACTGGGCGACGGTGGCGTCGTAGTCGTCGCCGGTCCACAGGTGGGTGCTCGCCCCGTACAGGTGCAGGGACAACTGGTCGAGCATGCCGCCCGCGCGTGCCAGGAGCGGGCGCGTCCACTCCTCCTGCTTCCAGGGGATGCCGACGCCGATCAGCCGGATGCCGGGGTCGGCCAGGCGCATGAACTGGGCGTGCTCGCGGGCCGCGGCGGCGTACTCGTCCGCGCTCCGGTAGCCCATCTGCCAGGGGCCGTAGACCTCGTTGCCGACGCCCCAGTAGCGCACCTTCCACGGCTCGGCCCGCCCGTTAGCGGCGCGGCGGGAGGTGAGGGTGGTGTCCCTGGCGGAGTTGGTGTACTCGATCCAGCGCACCGCCTCGTCCACGTCGCGCGCCGAATGCACCAGGTACGGCTCCGCCCCCACCGCCTCGCACCAGGCCAGGAACTCGTCGGTGCCGAAGCGGTTGGTCTCCAGCCCGCCCCAGGCCGGTTCGAGCCGGCTCGGCCGCCCGTCGCGCGGGCCGATGCCGTCCTCCCAGTGGTAGGCGGAGGTGAAGTTGCCGCCGGGCCAGCGGATGGGTCCCGGCCCCAGCTCGCGGCAGAGCTCCAGCACGTCGGCGCGCACGCCGTTCAGGAGGCCGGGGTCCGTGACCGACAGGGGTGAGCCCTCGTCGAACACCCCGCCCTCGATGTTGCCGAAGAAGGCGGACTCCAGGAAGTGCCCGTAGACGTCGTCGTCGATCCGGCCCACCGGGCGGTGGGTGTCGACCGTGACGAGCGCCTCACGGCTGGGGCTGGACATGTCGGAGAACTCCGTTCCTTTCACTGCTTCACCGCTCCCGCGATGCTGTCGACGAACTTGCGCTGGAGGGCGACGAAGACGGCGATGACGGGGATCAGCGAGATCACCGCCGCCGCGGCCATGCCCGCCCAGTCGGTGCCCCGCTCCCCCACGAACACCGTCATGCCCACCGCGAGCGTGCGCAGATCGGGCTCGCTGAGCGTGAACACCAGCGGGAGCAGGTAGACGTTCCAGGCGAACAGGTACGTGAGGATGACCACCGTGGCGGTGATCGGCCAGGCGAGCGGCAGCATCACCCGGAAGAAGACCGTGAAGTGCCCGGCGCCGTCCAGGCGGGCGGTCTCCTCGAGTTCCTTCGGCAGGCGCCGGAAGTAGCCCGCGTACAGCAGGGTCGAGGCGATCTGCCCGCCCGCGCCCAGCCCGAGGATCACCCCGGCGTGCGTGTTGAGCAGCCTGAGCTGGTCGGTGAGCTGGGTGATCGGGATGATCGTGTAGCCCTCCGGCAGGAAGAACGTGACCAGGAAGAGGCCGATGAGCAGCTTCTTGCCGGCGAAGTCGTAGCGGCCGAGCACGTACCCGGCGAGGGCGCTGCGCACCACGACGAGCAGCACGGTCCCGACGGTGATGATCAGGGTGTTGACGAAGTAGCTGCCGAAGCCGACCTCCGTCCAGGCGCGGCTGTAGTTCTCCCAGACCGGCTCCTCCGGCAGCAGGCCGAGCCCGCTGCCGAAGATGTCGGGCGAGGTCTTCAGCGACGCCGAGATCAGCCAGAGGAACGGATAGACCCACAGCCCGCCGAGCACCGCCAGCAGGACGACGGTCACCACCCGCCCGATGCCGGGGCGCCTCACGACGTCCCCATCCGGCTCCGGGCCCAGCGCATGCCGAGGGCCTGGGCGACGGCGAAGAGCACGGTCAGCACCCCGAACAGCACCGCCGCCGCCGAGGCGTAGCCCAGTTGGGGGATGTTGGCCTGGAAGGCCGTACGGAAGATGAAGATCTCGATCACCTCGGAGGAGAAGGACGGGCCACCGCCGGTGAGGGTCTGCATCAGGTCGAAGACGTTGAACGCCGCCACGGTGTCGATCAGCGTGATGATCACGAGGAACGGCACCAGCAGCGGCATCGTCACGTGCCGGAACTCCGCCCACGCGCCGGCGCCGTCGATCATGGCGGCCTCGTGCACGCCCTGCGGGATCGTCTGCAGCGCGGCCAGCCAGTAGATCAGGGTGATGCCCAGCCACTTCCACACCCAGACGGCGATGCCGGCGTACAGGGAGGTGCCCGCGTTGGCGGCGAAGTTGGCGGGCGAGTCGATCAGCCCCGACCAGACCAGGGCCACGCTCACCGGGCCGCTCGCGTCGAGCAGCAGGGTGAACACGACGCCGACGATGGCGCCCGTGGTGACGACCGGCAGGAAGAACAGCGTGCGGAAGAAGCCCTTGAACGGCGTCTTCTTGCTGTTCAGCACGATCGCCAGCAGGAGCGCCAGCCCGACCCGCAGGGGTACGGCGATCACGAGGAACACGATCGAGTTCCAGAAGGCGTTCCAGAACAGGTCGTCCTCGATCAGGCGGGCGAAGTTGTCGAAGCCGACGAAGGTGCCGGCGGTCGCGAAGCCCGGCCAGTCCAGGAACGCGAACCACCAGGAGGCCAGCAGGGGGTAGATGGTGTAGGCGCCGTATCCGAGGAAGGTCGGGAGCAGGAAGAGGTAGATCCACCAGTCCCGCCGCAGGCGCCGCGCCAGTCCCGGCTCCCGGGCCGTTGTCGTAGATGTCATCGTGCTCCTGTCCGGCCGGGCTCAGCGCCCGGCGTAGGACTTCTGGTCGTAGTCCGCCTCGCGGTCCCAGTTGGCGAACACCCAGGCGTTGAGGTCGACCTCGGCGCCCTTCTCGCGGACGGCCTTGACGGCGCGCTCGCGCTCGGCGCTCAACTGGTCCTTGAAGCGGCGCAACTGGCCGCCGACGTCGGTGGAGGCGCCGGTCAGCACCGACTGGACGATGTCGCCGAGGTTGGGGTGGATGTCGCGCATCTCGGCCAGCGCCTGCCACACGCCCGGCGTGCCGGCCTCGGGGATCGGGCCGATCCTGACGTCGTCCTGGAAGTTGGCGACGCACTTCTTGTACGTGGGATGCGCGTCCGACCGCTCGACGGCCTCGGCCAGCGCGGGCGGCTGGTCCATGGCGGCGGCCAGCTTGGCCTGGAACTCCTTGGTCGTCATCCGCAGCAGGACCTCGGCGGCCGTTTTGGCCTTCTTCGACTGGTTCGACACCCAGAAGGTGCCGGCCATCGGCGCGTTGTAGATGAAGTTCCTGGTCGTCTCGGGGCACGGGATGTGCCAGGTGCCGACTCCGCGCTCGACCGCCTCGGGCTCGTCCACGCGCAGGCCGCCGATGAACCAGGCGCCCCACAGGTAGACGGCCGCCTGCCCGGCCGCCCAGCGGGCGCGGGCGTCGCGGGGGCCCATCGACGCGGACGCCGGGTGCACGACCTTGTCCTTCTGCAGCGAGGCGAGGAACTCGATGGCGTCGATGTAGGGCTGGGAGTCGTAGACGTACTCGCCGGTCGCCCAGTCGACGGCGCCGGGGCCCGGCGCGCCGGCGCTCATGGCCAGCCGGTGCACGAGCGCGCTCAGGTACTCCGTGTCCTTGGTCGGCACCACCATGCCGTACACGTCGCCGTCGGTGCCCTTGGTGACGCGGCGGGCGATCTCGCGGAGTTTGTCCCAGGTGCCCGGCTCTTCCTCCGGGTCGACGCCGGCCTCCTTGAGCAGCGCGGTGTTGAACCACGGCACCGCGTCGTGCCAGCGGCCGGAGAACGGCGCGAAGGAGTAGATCTCGCCGTTGAAGCGGTGGACGCCGTCGTACAGTTGCCCGCCGACCGGGCTGCCCGCGAAGCCGGCGAGCTTGCCGATGGGCTGGAACCAGCCCTCGCTCACCAGCGCGGCCGGTGAGACGCCGCCCAGGCCCGCGAGCGAGTGCACGTCGGGCATCTGGTTGCTGCGCCTGGCGACCTGCAGGGCCTGGCCCAGGTCGGGCCCGTCCATCTGGCGTCGCTCGATGGTGACGCCCGGGGTGGCCTGCATGTACGGGGCGAACAGGTCGTTCTGCAACATCTTGGTCAGCGGGCGGAACTGGTCCCACCACTGCAGCGCGCCACCGCTGCCGCCGCTCTTCTGGCTGAGTTGCCCGCCACCGGTGCACCCGGTGAGCGCGGCGGCCAGGAGGGCTCCCGTGCCACCGAGAAGGCGGCGCCGGCTTATCTGGTTCGAATCATGCCGCCACATGGCGACTCCTCTATGTCGTCGACTCGGTCAGCGACCAGTCCGCCCGGCCTCTGGATCGCAGCGGCCCCCGTGGGGTGGATCTATGTTTGCGCTAACCTAGGGCCGTTGTTCATCATCGTCAAGGATGTGACCGGGTACAACCTGGGACTTCGGATGTTCGCGTGAACACCTCGGCCCGGCTCCGTGCGAGGATTTCCGGCACCCGATGTAGCCTGTCGGCGGCACCTCGAGGGGCCGGCCGCCAGGGATTCCGCCCGTGGCAGCCGCCTCTCGCGCTGCCCCGACGAAGGGAGACGGCCCGGCGTGGTGCGATCACCGGGGACGAGGGCGTCCGCAGGGCCCTCCATGGCCGACGTCGCCGAGCTCGCCGGCGTCTCGGGCCAGACCGTGTCGCGGGTCGTCAACGGCAACGACCGCGTGACCGCCGCGACGCGGCTCAAGGTCGAGACCGCCATGAGGCAGCTCGGCTACCGCGCCAACATCGCCGCCCGCGCGCTGGCCACCGGCCGGTTCGGGACGATCGGCGTGGTCATGTTCAACCTCAGCGCCGTGCTCAACGTGCGCATCGTCGAGGCCGTGGTGGCCGGGGCGCAGGCGCGCGGCTACTCGGTCAGCCTGGCCGTGGTCGACGGGCCGACCGAGAAGGAGGTGCACGCCGCCGTACGCGGTCTCACCGACCGGGCGGTCGACGGGGTGATCGTCATCGAGGCCCGGGTGCTCGACACCCCGCACCTGCGGCTTCCCGACGAGGTGCCGCTGGTCATCGCCGACAGCAGGGCGGCGCACAAGCATCCCACGTTCGGCACGGACGAGGCCGCCGGCGCGCGTGCCGCCGTGGACCACCTGCTCGGGCTGGGGCACGCCACCGTGCACCACGTCGCCGGGCCGGCCGGCTCCAACCCGGCGCAGCGGCGGCGGGCGGCGTGGCAGCGGCAGCTCAAGCGCTCGGGCCGCGTGGTGCCGCCGCCGGTCGTGGGCGACTGGTCGCCGCGCTCCGGCTACGAAGCGGGCCTCCGCCTGCTGACGGGCGGGAGGATGACGGGCGGTGGGGTGACGGCCGGTGGAGTGACGGCCGCCGGAGCGACCGCTGACGGCGTGACCGCCGAGGGGGTGACGGCCGTGTTCGCCGCCAACGATCAGATGGCCGTGGGCGTGCTGCGCGCGGCGGCCGAGCTCGGGCTCCGGGTGCCGGAGGACCTGAGCGTCGTCGGGTTCGACGACCTCGACTTCACGCCCTACCTCACCCCGCCGCTGACCACGGTCCGGCAGGACCTCGCGGCCGTGGGGCGACGCTGCGTGGACCACCTGATCACCCAGATCGAAGCGGGCGCGGCCGAGAGCGCCAGCAGGTTCGTCCGCCCGGAGCTGGTGACCCGGGCCTCCACCGCGCCACCCCGCTGACGCCGTGCCCCGCGCCATTGACAGGCCGATCAAGTTAGCGCAAACATGATGTTCCCGTTTGCTTTGGGAGGTCACCTGTGCCGCTCCGACTGCCGATCATCGCCCTGGCCACCGCCCTGACCCTTTCCGCCGGTTCAGGAGAGACCATGAAACCGGTCAAGCCGCTCGCGTACGGCGCCCTGGGCGCGAACTTCAACCAGAACCTCGACGCGCTGGACTACCGCGAACTGCGCGAGTCCGGAGCGCGGTGGGTGCGCGGGTTCTTCCCGATGCCCGCCACCGACCAGGGCGACCCGGCCGCGCACTTCGCGATCAAGACCATCACCGAGGCCGCCGGCCGTGGCCACGACACCATCCTCAGCCTGAAGTTCCCCTACGACCGGGCCTCGTTCCCGCAGCCCGGCAGCCCCGAGATGGCCGCCGAACTGGCCCGGCTCGACCGGGTGCTGCCGGCGGTCCTGGGCAAGGTGGACATCCTGACGATCGGCAACGAGCCGTTCATCGAGAGCCTGCCCGCCGAACGCGACACGCGGCTCAACGTCTTCTACGAGACGGTGGCCCGGCACGTGATCGACGTCCGGCGCGCGCGGTGCGGTGGAGACTGCGCGACGACCCTGTACATGGGCGCGCTCAACCGCCTCGACCTGGCCGACCGCCGCACCCCGGCGGCCGAGCGCTGGATGACCTTCGTCCGCGAGACGCCGGAGCTCGCGGGCGTGGACATCCACCCGCACGTCCCGGAGCCGGAGAACACCCAGGCGTTCCTGGACTACATCCTGCCGAGGATGCGCCCCGACCAGACGTACCTGGTCACCGAGTTCTCCCTCGTGTGGCACTGGAAGAAGCACCTGCGAGACCCGATCGCGCCCGCCTTCGCCCAGCGGTACGGCTTCGCCGCCGGCACCCAGGTGTGGCAGGTCATCAAGGCGGCCATCGACGCGCCGTTCCCCCAGCGGCAGTGGAACGACTTCCTGACGAGCAGCCCGTGGTTCATGGACCAGGCCGGCTTCCTGCGGGACCAGATGCGGCTGTACCGGGGCACGGGCCGGCTGGCGGTCGCCACGTACGCCTTCAAGCAGGACGACCTGATGACCACCGACTTCGGCCCGGCCAAGGATCCCTGGCTGCTGAACAGCGTCTACGTGCCGTACACGGTGCGGCCCCGGGGCAACGGCCTGTCGGCGCCGAGCCTCTGGCTCAAGGACTTCAAGGCGCTGCAGAAGAGCTGACCGCTCCCCAGGGCGGTTCACCCGTACCGGGGATGAGGGACTGCAGCGCCGCCAGGCCGCCGGAGTCCGCCGGCGAGGACGGCGCGGCCTCCGGCGGGGTGCCCCGGAAGGTGGTCGGCGCCATCCCGTAGATCGCGCGGAACCGGCGGGAGAAGTGGTACGCGTCCGCGAAACCGCACTGTACGGCGATCGCCCCCATGGACAGGTTGCTCTGCCACAGCAGCGGCTCGGCCCGGGTCAGCCGCAGCAGCTCGATCGCGGCGACCGGGCCGACGCCGAACCGGCGACGGAACAGGCGGGTCAGCGTGCTGGGCGAGACGCCGGCGGCGATGGCGAGCCGTCGCATCGGAATCGGCCGTGCCACCCCGTCGGACCAGAGCTCACGGACCAGGCGCATCATCGCGACCATCGGCTCCGGCAGGGGCTCTCGTGCCCGGCCGGGCGAGGCGGGAGCGGCCAGGAAGATCAGCACCAGCAGCCTGAGCGTTTCGCGGGCCTGGGTCTCCCACGCGGGCGGGCACTCACTACCCAGTTGAAGGAGATAGCGGCACAGAGCGCTCATCGGGTCGTGCCGGCCGTTCAGGTCCCGGACCAGTGGCCAGGCGGCCGGTGGGTGGCCGGTGAGCGTGAAGTGCACGTACGCGTGCCGGGTGCGGGTGCGGGGATCCCAGCGGAACGAGTCGCGCATCCCCGGCCGGATGAGCAGCAGTTTTCCCGGGACGAGCGGGAGCAGGACGTCGTCCCACCGCCAGGTGGCGCTGCCCCGCAGCAGCCAGACGAACTGGTACGACCTGGCCTCGCGCGGGCCGAAGGTCGAGCCCGGCGGGTAGTCCGCGACCGCGGGTCCGAGGCGGGGCAGCAGGTCGATGGAGGTCATTCGCCGGCCGTCACCTGTCGCAGCCGCCGTCCCTGTTCGGGCGGACGCGGGCCCGGCGCACCTGCCGCAGGCCCTTGTACGCGTACGGGTCGGCGCCGGCGACGAGGACGATGTCACGATGGTCCGCCTGCGCCATGGGCGTCCCCGCCGGCGGAGCGTCCCAGGGCAGCAGGGACTCCGCGCTCATGTAGTGGTTGACCAGGGCCCGCCGGTAGCCGTGGCGGGCGGTGTTGGGCAGCGACTTGTGCAGCAGGTAGCCGTTGAACACGACCGCGGAGCCGGCCGGGACCTCCACGGGCACCGCGCCGGAGTCGTCGAAGCCGTAGGACTGCACCGTACAGTCGTAGCGCGGGTCGTCGTGCTCGCGGTTCGGATACAGCACCCCCGGCCGGTGCGAGCCGGGCAGCACCCAGAGGCAGCCGTTCCCGACGGTGGCGTCGTCGAGCGCGAGCCAGACCGCCGTGAGCGAGCGGTCCCGGGTCGGGATGAACATCTCGTCCTGATGCCAGGCCTGGCCCGGCTCCCCTTCGGACTTGATGAACAACATCGACTGCATGGCCTTCACGTTCGGCCCGATGACCGTGGTGAGCGGGGAGACGATCGCCGGATGGCGCATCGCGGCGAGCATCAGGCCGGAGAGCTTGTGCGGGTAGTGGACGCAGAGGAAGCGGCGCAGCACGTCGTCGTCGGTGTCGGCGGGGCCCGCGGGGAGCGCTCCCTGGACGTCGCCGAGTTCGCCGCGGCAGATGCGCGCGCTCTCGACGAGCAGTTCGTCGACTTCGCCGGGGCTGAAGGCGTCGCGCAGGACAAGGAAGCCGTCGTGGTCGTACCTGCTCTTCAGTTCGGTGTTCTGCACCGCTCCATCCTCCGGGTCCGGGTCATGTCACGGCCATGGTGCGCGTACGCATCCGGATGGCTGATCAGGTCACCAGGGCGCGCGGAAGAAGCCGGTTTCGCCGCGCTCCATGAGGACGATGAGGCTCAGCAGCGCGCCCCAGGTCTGGAACGGCTCGCTGTTCGGCTTGTCGCACGCGCCGCCATGGACGCTGGAGTAGTTCTCGTGCACGTGGCGGTGCTGGTTCCACTCCTTCAGCACCAGCCTGGATCCGCCCTCGGCGAGCCACGCGGCCGCCTCGGACTCGCCGGCCCGCAGCAGCCCCAGGTAGACCAGGAAGTTCACCGGCGGCCACGCCCGCCCGGCCCAGTACGTGCCTTCGCGCAGGTCGAGCGGCTCACTGCGCGGTGAGGTGGGCAGCACCCACTCGCCGCCGAAGCCGTCGTCGGCCAGCAGGTGCCCGGACACCATCCGGCGGATCCGTTCCTCCGTGCCGACGCCGGCCAGCAGGGGGTAGAAGCTCATCGTGGACAGCCGCTCGGTGGGCAGCCCCGTGTCGGTGCGCCTGCTGCGGTAGATGCCGCTCGGCTCGTCCCACAGGGAGTCCATCGCCGCCACGACCACCGCCTGCCGCTCCCGCAGCTCGGCCGCGGCCTCCCGGTCGCCCAGGATGTCGGCGATGCCGGCGAGTGCCTCGCAGTCGGCCGCGTACAGGCTGTTGAGTCCCACGTCGTGGGCCGCCAGCAGGCTCTTCACCTGGTCGAAGGGGACGTCCTCGAAGACGGGATGGTTGTCCCAGCCCGTCTCGCAGGTCGCGCCGAAGTGCTGGTGGACGCGCGGGATGTCCTGCGGCGAGGGGAACTCGGGGTCGAAGTACGTCGAGCCGGCGCACAGCAGGTCGCCATCCCTGCGCACCCGCCACCACCAGCGGTTCCAGGACAGCAGCGGCTCGAAGGTCTCCTCCAGGAACCACCGGTCGCCGAACGTGCGGTGGAGCTCCCGGACCACCATCGAGCCCACCGGCGGCTGGGACCCGTCGTAGGTCCTGCGGCCGGTGCCCTGCTCGACGTTCGGGACGAAGCCCTCCGGCGTCAGGGCCCGCAGCATCTCGATGGTGTTGACGTAGGCGAGTTCCCTGCTCGACACGGCCGCCAGCAGCGCGTTGAAGAAGGCGTCCCAGCAGAACAGGGCGTAGCCGCCGCGCTTGCCGACGTTCCACAACCGGCTGACGGTCGTGACGACGCGCGACCGCGAGGGCTCGTAGATCGTGTTCCAGGAGATGGCGTCCCTGACGATCTCGCGGTGCTGCGCCACAGGGTCGGTCCCGGCCGTCCCGATCTCGGCGGAGGCGCGGGCGACGATCTCCGCGATCTCCGGCAGGTCGCGGGCGTGACCGGTGCTGATCCCGACGGCGCCGGTCAGCTCCATCGCCAGGTACGGCCCGTCGATGTCGGTGTAGGGATCGTCCATGTGCGGGGCGGTGCAGAAGACCCGGACGGTGCCGCCCGGACCTTCGGCGGTGATCCGGCCGCCCTCGCGGGTGACGGAGCCGGGCCGGTTCCACAGATAGGCGGCGCCGGCGGTCAGCAGCGCGCTCCTGCGCTGGCCGGCCGTGGGTGTGACCAGCACGACCAGGTCGTCGCCCGCGTGCGCGCTCTGCACCCGGATCGTGATGCCCGCCCACGTCACGGTCGTCTCGGTGTACCGGCCGTCGTGGGCGTGCCGGCCCAGGGTGACACTCTCCGCGCCCTCGGTACGGCGGCCGATCTGGGCGGTGCGCAGCGACGTGCCCCGGTAGTACTCCTTCAGGCCGAGGGACAGGCCCAGAGCGTCGGGGAGCAGGATGTGGCCGAGCACGCTGCGGGTGTCCCAGGTGTTCCAGCCCTGGGCCAGCGCGGCCTGAATGTGGGCGTAGTTCGTCATGTCTTCCTTGGAATCCATACGCGCATGGCGTGCGGGCCGCGGTTGGCCCAGGCGTAATAGGGGATCAGCTTGAGGTCCGCGGGCGGTGCCGGCGGACGCGGCTGCTCGCAGGGCCGGTAGGGCGTCGGGGCGGGTCCCGGCGCGAGCGCGCCCGCCGCCCGGAGCGCGATCACGCCGCCGAGCAGGTCCGGCAGGTGTTCCGGCTCCAGCGGCACCTCCGTATTGATGCGGAGGTCCTCCAGGACGGCGCCGTCCGGCTGGTCGGGCTGCTCGATCGCGTAGACCAGCGGCCCGCGCATGACCGCGACGCAGCCCCGCGTGGCGTCCACGCGGTCGTCGGCCACCAGGACCCGGGCGGGCATGGGCATCCGTAGCTGAACCTGGTCGCCGGGCCGGAACAGCCGCCGCGTGCGGGCGTAGGTGCCGGGTGCCACCGGCCTGAGGCGGCCCAGGCTGCCCAGGCGGGCCCCTTGGGCCCAGTCCGGTACGCGCAGCGCCAGCTCCACCTCCCGCGGCGGCGCCGCGCGCACGGTCACGGTGACCAGCCCGTCCCACGGGTAGCCGGTGCCGATCTCCACGCTGAGGTCGCCCGAGGTCAGCGTGCCGGGCACGTACTGGTGCACCTGGAGGCCGTCCGCCGTGCCGGTCGCCAGGTAGGAGGGCAGGGCGGCCAGCGTGCGCATCACGTTGGGCGGGCAGCAGGCGCAGTTGAACCACGGGCGGCGGCCGTGCGCCGGTGAGCGCTGCACCTCGCCCCGCGCGCCGGTCCGCCGGTGCAATGTGTTGACGTAGAAGTAGTCCGCCCCGGTCAGCGACACCGCGGGCAGCAGCGCGTTGTAGAGCAGCAGCTCGATCTGGTCGGCGTAGAGGGGGTCTCCGGTGGCCAGCAGCAGCCGCCACGCCCACTGCAGGGTTCCGATCGCGGCGCAGGTCTCCGCGTACGCCCGGTCGGGCGCCAGCTCGTACGCCTCCCCGAACGCCTCGCCGTCCCAGCGGGAGCCGACCGCGCCGGTGATGTGCTGCTTGCCGCGGCGCATGGCGTCATACTGCCGGCGCAGCGTGGCGAGCAGAGCGGCGTCGCCGGTCTCGATGGCGACGTCGGTGGCGCCCGCGGCCAGGTAGACGGCCCGCACGGCGTGCCCCTCCGGCGACTCCGTCTCGCGTACGGGCAGCCGGTCGGAGTAGTGGGCGGGGTCTCCGTAGTGTGAGGGATCGAAGCCGGGTTTGGCCGCGCGACCGTGGCCGCGGGCTTCGACGAAGTGACGGGCCAGGTCCAGGTAACGCCGTTCACCCGTCTCCCGATAGAGCTCGACCAGCCCCATCTCCACCACGGGGTGCCCGTCCACCTCGCCGCGCCGGCCGGGGCCGAACGTGCCGGCGAGATGGTCGGCGAACCGGGTGGCCACCCGCAGCAGCCGCTTCTCGCCGGTCGCCCTGGCCGCGGCCACCGCCGCCTGGAACAGGTGGCCGGCGCAGTAGAGCTCGTGGCTCATCCACAACCGCGCGTACCGTTCCTCGCCGCGGATCTGGGCCACGGCGTTGAGGTATCCGTCCTCGCGCTGCGCCGCCGCGATCGTGGCGCCGAGTTCGCGCAGCTCCTCCAGCAGCCCTTCGCCGGGGTCGCGGGCGTACTCCCAGGCGACCGCCTCCAGCCACTTGTAGACGTCGGAGTCGCGGAACCCGGCGCCGCTGGCCGCGCCGGTGGCCTGACCGGCCGCGATCCGGAGATTGCCGATGCTGCCCGCCTCGGTCAGTCGTTCGCGGCCGAGCGGGATCGCGGCGCGGTTGGCCTCCAGGCGCCGCGCCCAGAACCCGCCGGCCACGCTGACGCCCGAGAGCGGCAGCGGGCGCAGCTCTACCGCGGCGGCCGGGCCCGGCAGGACCGTCATGACGACGCCTGCCGCCGGAACCGGACGGCGTCGGCGATGACATAGCCGTTGGCCGCGTCGCTGAGCTCGACGTACCCGGCGGTGCCGGCGCGGAAGGTGAAGGTGCCCAGCGACGTCCACTCGCCGGTGCGCGCGTCGGGCACGCCGCGCTTCTCCTGGTTGACCGTCTTCGAGGTGGTGCCGCTCGCGTGGTGGACGACGTAGACGGCGTTGGTCGCCCGGTTGGGGTCGGCCGTGTAGGAGACGAGCACCTCGTACCGGTCGTCGCCGGGCAGGGCCGGTCGCCAGCGGGCCGTGTTCGCGCCGGTGCCGCGGGCGTGCGTCACGTAGTTGAAGCCGTAGTAGCCGGGGATGCTCCTGCCGCTCGCCCAGGTGCCCGTGACGGCGAAGCCGAGCCCGCCGTTGTCGACGGTGACCTCCTCGCGGACGTCGGGCTTGGCGAATGCCTGGACGAGGGTGAGCCGGTCGAGCGAGATGGCCGTGCCGCCGCCCCGGCCGGCGCCGGCCAGCGTGAAGCGGACGGTGTGCCGCCCGGCCGTCAGCGCCGCCCGGCCCAGCAGGACGACGTCGTAGCCGGCGCTCCGGAACGAGGTCAGGTCCACCGTGGAGGTGCGGAGCTTCTTCCCGTCCACGGTCACCGTCACGAGGCCGCCGTCCGGCGACCGGTAGTGGCGCACCCACAGCTCGTGCTCGCCGTCGCGGGTGACGACGAAGGGATATTCGACGAAGTCACCGACCGCGGCGGGGGCGAAGGCCAGGCGGGCGTCGTCGCGGGCGGTCGCGTCGCGCAGCACCGTCGCCGTCCCGCCCGAGCCGGCCGCGCGCGCCGCCGGGCGGCCCAGGTCGTACGTCTGCGTGGTCAGGTTCGGGCCGGTGGCCAGGCTGTCCCGGCCCGTGGTCAGCCATTCCAGGTTGAAGCGGGCCGCGGCCACGCGGCGCGGGCTGCCGTCGAGGTCGCCGTCGCAGCCGTACAGGAGGATGATCGTGCCGTCGGACAGGCGCGCCAGGTCCGAATAGTAGCTGCGGCCCGGGTGCACGGTCCTGCTGTACCTCAGGGATTCGCCTTCGTCGTAGCTCACCGAGACGGTCATGTTCCACCGCATCGGCGCGTCGGGCCGGCTGAACAGCACCCGGTTGACGTCCTGGCCGCCTGTGTAGCGCAGGAAACCGGTGTCGACGCCGTTGAACAGCCCCGCGCTGAACTCCATGGTGGGCAGCGACCAGCTCAGGCCGCCGTCCTGGCTGACCGCGACGTCGCGCGGCCAGTCGCCGCCCGAGCCGGGCCGGCTGTTCATCACCACCCGGCCGTCCGCGCGCTGCACCAGCCTGGCCTCGCCCACGACGGGAAGGCCGGCGCCCATCGGCACCTCGCCGCCAGACTTCCAGGTGGCCCCATGGTCGTCGCTGTAGACGGTGGAGGCGCCGTAGTGGCGCTCGGCCGCGGGGACGCCGGTGATGATCGTCCGGTGGGCGACGGAGAGGAGCAGCCGGCCCGAGTCGAGCTGGATGCCGTGGCCGGGCCCCGGGCCGTGCATGGCCCAGTTGTACGGGAAGTGGGCGAACAGGCCGGTCAGCTCGCGCCGCGCGCCCCAGGTGAGACCGCCGTCCTTGCTGGAGATGACGTACATGGTGCTGGAGTCGGAGGAGCAACTGGTGTTCTCCGGTAACCGCACGCAGAGCCCGAAGAACAGGAACACCTCGCCGGTCGTCCGATCCACCACGAAGGTGGGGTTGGCATAGCTCTGGCCGTTGACGGACGGCACCACCGCCTGGGAGGGGCTCCAGGTCTGCCCCTTGTCGGTGCTGCGGCGCAGGAGCAGGTCGTGCGGTCCGGCGTCGCACACCTCGTGCCGGCCTTCCGTGCAGGCCAGGATCGTGTCGTCGGGCAGCGTGGCCAGGCCGTACACGTGGTAACTGGCCAGCGGATCCACGGTGGAGTCCCAGAGGGTGCTCTCCGCGAAGAACGGTTCGGCCGCGCCCTGCGCGGCCACGGCGGGGGAAGGCAGGACGGTCGTGGCGGCACCCGCGGCGAGCCCGAGGGCGAACGTGCGGCGGCTGATGGGCATGGGCATGGGGCTCTCCTCGAACGAGCTTCCTGAGGACAGGAGGGGGCGGGGTTTACTCGGACCGGCGCGCCACCTGCGGGATGTGCGGCCGCACGAGGTCGTGCAGCCGGGACAGCGCGGTGCGCAGCGTGGTGAGCTCGGTCTCGGTGAGGGGCAGGAACGGTGCCGTGGCGTGGGGCGGGCAGAGCCCCAGCTCGTGCAGCGCGGACTTCATCACGACGATGCCGCTGGCGCCGGGCCGGATCCCGAAGAGCGCGGCCAGCCGGTCGACGCCGGACTGCCGGGCGTCGGCGGTGGCCTGGTCGCCGGCGCGGGCCGCCTCGTACAGGCCGGTGCAGAGGGCGGGCGCGAGCATGCCCACGCCCGGCACCAGCCCGGCGGCGCCCAGGCGCAGCCCTTCGGCGAGCAGCCGTTCTGCGCCCTGGGCCACCTGGAAGCCGGGCCGTTCCGCGGCCAGCGCGCAGAACTCGGCGAACAGGGCGGCGTTTCCGGAGCTGTCCTTCAGGCCGACGACGGCCGGCTCATCGAGCAGGCCGCGCACCACGGACACGGGGATCGGGTTCCCGGTGTATCCGGGACTGTTGTAGATCACGACGGGCCTGCCGTGACCGGCGGCGGCGCGGAAGTGCGCGTCCAGTTCGTCTCCGGTGTGCCGGAAGTATGACGGCGCGAGCACGACCACGGCGTCCAGGTCGAGGCCGGCGAGGCACTCCATCCGCCGCAGGGTCTCCCGGGTGCCGGTGCCGGCGGCGGTCACCATGATCCGGGCGGGCGGCCCGGCCAGCTCGCGCCACATGGCCGACACCTCGGCCGCGTACGCCCGGACGGCGCCGGCGGGCAGCAGCGGGCCCTCACCGTTGGTGCCGCCCAGCATCAGCGTGGTGACGCCGCCGGCCGCGAGGTGGGCCAGCAGCGGCCGGACGGCCGGCGGGTCGGGCCGCCCGCGCCGGTCGAGCGCGGTGACCAGTGGAATGATCACCCCGGCGACCGGATGGCCGGACAGGTCGGCACGGGCGGCCATGACACCTCCTCGGCGGGTGATCCGGACGGTACCCGCGGACTCTGCCGAGCGCCAGATGCTAATAGGTATTAGTAATTGCGGCTAATCGAAGATCGGCGATTTCTTCCTGGTCCATTGACTTTTCACAGAATTGGAAGCAAGACTTTGCGCACATCGGGTTAGACGCATTAGCGCGGGAGGCTCGCATGAGTCGCGGACCGGTGCGAAGACCTACCCAGGCCGACATCGCGCGCCTCGCAGGAGTCAGCCAGGCCACCGTCTCGCTCGTGCTGAACGAACGGAACGACGTCCGGATCAGCCCGTCGACCCGGGAGCGGGTGCTGACGGCGATTCGCGAGTGGGGTTATGTCGCCAACGCGTCGGCGCGCTCCCTGGCCGGCGGCCAGAACAAGATCATCGGGGTGTACACGTTCGAGCCGGTCTTCCCGACGACCAGCGTGGACTTCTACTTCCCGTTCCTGCTCGGCATGGAGCAGGCCGCCGCGGATCTCGGCTACGACCTGCTGATGTTCACCAGCGTCGGCGGCCAGCGGCAGGTCTTCCGTGACGGAGCGACCCGGTTGTCGCTCGCCGACGGCACGCTGCTGCTCGGGCGCGACCCCAACATCGAAGAGATCGAACGGCTGCGTGACACCGGCTACCCGTTCGTCTATGTCGGGCACCGGGAGGTGTCCGGGGCGCCGGTCTCCTATGTGGCGGCCGACTATGCCGGGGCGACCAGGCTGCTCACCGAGCGGCTGCTCGGGCTGGGGCACCGGCGCGTCGCCTACGCCCGCATCGGCGACGGCGGTGCGCAGCCCAGCCGGGACAGGGAGAAGGGGTTCCGGGAGGCGACGCCCGCCGGGCAGGCCCGCAGGCTCGCCGGCCCGGTCTGGACACTGGAGTCCCCCGACGACGTGCCCGGCCTGCTGACGGAGATCCGGCACGGCGGCGTCACCGCCGTGGTGGCCGAGCAGGTCCTCCTGGCGGAGGAGCTCCTGGCCGCCGCGCACCGGCACGAGATGTCGGTCCCCGGCGACCTCAGCGTCGTCGTGCTGGGCGACTCGACCGGCGCGCGCCGCACCGGCACGCCCTGGACCGGCCTGGTGGTCCCCCGCGAGCAGATGGGCCGGCGGGCCACACACCTGCTGGTGCGGCTGCTGGAGACGCCTGAGCCGCAGGCCCGCAGAGAGTACGTCGAATGTCCCCTCGAACCGGGCGCGACGGTGGCCCCACCAAGGAGAGCGCAGTGACCAAGCCCGCAGCCCCGCCGCTCCTCCCGGAGCGGCCCACATGATCAGGGTCGTCGCCAAACGGCTGCTCGTCGGTGTGCTGGTGATGTGGGGAGCCGCCTCGCTCATCTTCCTCATCGTCCGGGTCGCGCCCGGCGACCCGGTGACGATCCTGCTGGGGCCGGACGCGAGCCGCGAGCAGGTGAGCGAGCTCACCGCCAAGCTCGGGCTCGACCGGCCGGTGCTCACTCAGTACCTCGGCTACCTGGCCGACGTGGCCCGGCTGCACTTCGGCGACTCCTACCGGTTCGACCGGCCGGCGATGGCGGAGGTGTTCGAGCGCCTGCCCGCGACCGCCGACCTGATGCTCGCCTCCACCCTCATCGCCGTGCTCTTCGGCCTGCTGCTCGGGCTGCTGGCCGGCGGGCGGCCCGGCGGCGCCCTCGACCGGCTGGTCACGGCGGGCACCATCGCCCTGCAGTCGTTCCCCACCTTCTGGGTGGGCATCATGCTGATCCTCGTCTTCGCGCTGGCCCTGCGCCTGCTGCCCAGCGCGGGGGCGGGCTCGCCGCTGCACCTCGTGCTGCCGGCGATCACGCTGGCGCTGCCGTTCACCGCCATCGTGGCCCGCCTGACCAGGACGAGCGTCGCGGAGACGATGGGCGAGCCGTACATCCAGACGGCCCGTTCCAAAGGTCTCACCGAGCGGCAGGTCCTGCTCGGCCACGCGCTGCGCAACTCCCTCATCCCCGTGGTGACCATCGTCGGGCTGCACATGGGCGGGCTGATGGGCGGAGCGGTCGTGGTCGAGAACGTCTTCGCCTGGCCCGGCCTCGGCACGCTCGTGGTGGACGCGGTCTCCAACCGCGACTACGCCGTCGTGCAGGCGGCCACCTTCCTGATCGCGGGCATCGTGATGGTGTTCAACCTCGTCGCCGACCTGCTGTACTCCCAGATCGATCCGCGCATCAAGCTGGACGGTGCGGCATGACCGCCGTCGCCGCCGTCCGGCCCGCCGCCGGGGTGCGCGGGCGGTGGCTCGGCCGCGTCCCGTACGCCGTGCTCGCCCTCTACGCCGTGGCCGGCGGGATCGGCCCGCTGCTCATCGACTACAACCCGGTGCGCGTCTCCCTCGACGACCGGCTGCTCGGCCCGGGATCGCGGGTCGCCTCGGGCGCGGTCGCCTGGCTCGGCACCGACGCCCTCGGCCGCGACGTCCTGGCCCAGGTCGTCTACGGGGCGCGCACGTCGGTGCTCATCGGCGTCGCCACGGTCGTCGTGTCCTGCCTCATCGGCGTGAGCGTCGGCATCGTGGCCGGCTACTTCCGCGGCTGGCCGGACACGGTGCTCGCCCGCGGCATCGACGTCCTGCTCGCCTTTCCGGCGATCCTGCTGACCATCGTGATCGCCGGCGCCTTCGAGCGCAGCGTCCTGGTGGTGGTGACCGCTCTCTCGGCGACGGCCTGGATCTCGTTCGCGCGAGTCACCCGAGGCGTCGCCCTGTCGGTGCGCGAGCGGGCCTTCATCGACGCGGCCCGCGTCCTCGGTGTACGACCGCTCTCCATCCTGGTACGGCACATCCTGCCGCTCACGGCCGGCCCGGTGGTCGCCCTGGCGACGCTGGAGTTCGCCCTCGTCGTGCTGGCCGAGGCCGGGCTCAGCTTCCTCGGCATCGGCCTGCCCAACTCGGCGGTGTCGTGGGGCCAGACCATCGCCAACGGAAAGCAGTACCTCGAAACCGCCTGGTGGATCTCGGCTCTGCCCGGCGTGGCCCTGTCCCTGCTGATCATCAACATCGGAATCCTCGGCGACCAGCTAACCGCCCGGCACGGGCGCGGTCACCTCAGATGAGACACGAACCGGCGAATCTCCCTTCTCCTCTCAAGCACCCCCGGAAGGCGGGAAGACGTCCATGACCAGACCTCTTGCCTCAGGCAGGCCGCGCCGCGCGGCGCTGGCCCTCATCGCCGCCGTGACCGTCGCGCTCAGCGGATGCAGCGCCGCCAGCGGCGGCGGCACCACCGGCGGCTCGGGTGGCGGTGACGGGGAGATCACCGTGGCCGGCACCTACGCGATCGAGAGCCTCGACCCGGGCAGCCCCACGGGCGGCAGCGCCACCGGCACCCAGCTCGCCTCCCAGGCGATCTTCAGCCGGCTGGTCCGGCCGCGCCCGGACGGCACCCTGCAAGGTGACCTCGCCACCTCGTGGAAGCCCGACGCCACCGCCACGCAGTGGACGTTCACGCTGCGCCAGGGGGTGAGGTTCAGCGACGGCAAGCCCGTCGGGGCCGACGACGTCGTCGCCTCGTTCAAGCGGCTCATCGAGCTCAAGAGCACGAACGCGGCCAACTTCGCCGGCTACACGATGACCGCCACGTCGCCCTCCGAGGTGGTGCTGAAGGCGGCCAAACCGGACGCGGCGGTGCCGTACAAGCTGGCCATCTTCTACGTGCTGCCCGGCGGCCTGAAAGGCGAGGACCCGGCGTTCTTCCAGAACCCGGTCGGATCCGGGCCGTTCAAGGTCGAGAAGTTCGACTCCTCCGGGACCCTCGTGCTGGTGCCGAACCCCGGCCACTACGGCGGCGCGCCGAAGATCGGGCGGGTGACCATCCGCAAGATGCCCGAGCTCGCGGCCCGGCTGACCGCGCTGCGGACCGGCGAGGTGGATCTCGTCTGGGGCATCCCCGACGACCAGCTCGCGGGGCTGCAGGGCGACGCCGGCCTCAAGGTCGAGACGGTGCCCAGCACCGCCGTGTTCACCATGTGGTTCAACTCCTCCGCGCCGGCGCTGAAGGAGGCCGGGATCCGGCGGGCGCTGTGGCAGGCGGTCGACTTCGCGACCATCATCAAGCGCCTCTACCCGCGGACGGGCACCCTGGCCGACGCCCCGGTCTCGCCCGTCACCCTCGGTTACGTCCCGCAGGAGCCCGTCCGCCACGACCCGGCCGCGGCCAAGGCGGCGCTGACCGACGCCGGGTTCGACTTCTCCACCAAGCTGCGGCTGCAGTTCGCCAACGCCGAGTTCCGGCCGTTCAACCAGGCGATCGTCTCCGACCTGCAGAAGATCGGCGTCCAGGTGGACCTGCTGGAGAAGGAGCAGGCGGTGTTCACCAAGGACCTGCTCGCCCTGAACTGGGACATCAACTTCCAGCAGTTGTCGAACCCCACGTTCGACGCGGCCAACACCCTCGGCCGGCTCTACCCCTGCGCGGCCAAGCGCAACGGCTACTGCAACCCCGGCCTCGACAAGCTGCTCGCCGCCGCCGGAGCCAGCGCGGACGGCAAGAAGCGGGTCGAACTGTACGGCGAAGCCAGCAAGATCATTTGGCGGGACGCGGTCGGCATGTTCCCGATGGCGGTCAAGTACGCCTACGCCTGGAACCGACGTGTCACCGGCGTCACCCCGGATCCGAACGGGCTGCCCGACTTCGCCGGCGTGCAGGTCAGCGGCTCATGAGCCGCATGCCGGCACCGGCCGAGGCGGTGGTCGGGGTGGACGGGCTGCTGGAGGTGGACGGACTGGTCATCGACCTGCCCGCTGCCGGGGGCGGTGTCCGCGTCGTCGACCGGGTGACGTTCGACATCCCGCCGGCGACGACGGTCGGGCTCATCGGCGAGTCGGGCAGCGGCAAGACGATGACCGCCAACGCCGTGATCGGCCTGCTCCCGGACGGGGCGGTGACCGGCGGGCACCTGCGCTGGCGAGGGTCGCCCGGCGAGGACCTCCTCCAGGCGAGCCCCGCCAGGCGACGGCGGCTGCGCGGCCACGAGATCGCGATGATCTTCCAGGACCCGCTGGCCGCGCTCAACCCGACCCAGACGATCGGCCGCCAGGTGGGCGAGATCCTCCGCCGCGCCGGCCGCCCGCGTGCGGAGGTGCGCGGGCGGGTGCTCGAACTGCTCGAACGCGCCGGAATCCCCGAACCGGCCGCCAGGATGCGGAGTTACCCGCACGAGTTCTCCGGCGGGATGCGGCAACGGGCCATGATCGCCCTCGCCCTGGCGGGCAGTCCGGCGCTGCTGCTCGCCGACGAGCCCACGACCGCGCTGGACGTGACGGTGCAGGCGCGCATCCTGCGCCTGCTGCGCTCCATCCAGGAGGAGCAGGGGCTGGCGATGCTCCTGGTCAGCCACGACCTGCGGGTCGTGGCGCATGTCGCGCACCAGGTCGTCGTCATGTACGCCGGCCGGGTCGCCGAGCGCGGCCCCACCGGGGCGGTGCTGGCCGCCCCCGCCCACCCCTACAGCCGTGCGCTGGTCGAGAGCGTGCCCGCGGTACGTAGCCGTACCGCGCTGGCACACCCCTTGCCCGGCACCCCGGCCACCCCGGCGAACCGCCCGCCCGGGTGCGCGTTCCATCCCCGTTGCCCGCTGGCGCGTGAACGGTGCCGCACCGAGGAGCCGCCGGCCAGACCCGTCGCGCCCGGCCGATGGGCCGCCTGCCACTTCGCCGAGGAGCTGCTGCCACGATGAGCGAAGGCACCGGCGCGACCGGCGACCTGCTGGAAGTGCGTGACCTGCGGGTCAGTTTCGGCCGCCGTGGCATGTGGTCCCGTGGGACCGCGAACTTCGTCGCGGTCGACGGCGTGAGCCTCACGGTGGCTCCCGACGAGATCGTGGGCCTGGTCGGGGAGTCGGGGTCGGGCAAGACCACGGTGGCCCGCGCGATCGTCGGCCTGGTCCGGCCCGACTCCGGCGCCGTCCTGCTCGACGGCGTGCCCCTGGGGCCGGCCGGGCGCCGGACCATGGCCCAGCGGCGTACCGCGCAGATGGTCTTCCAGGATCCGCGCTCCTCGCTCAGCCCGCGCATGACCGTCGCCGCGATCATCGACGAGGCCTGGCGCACCCACCCGGGCGCGGCCCCGCCCGGCGACCGTACCGCCGCCCTGCACCGCCTGCTCGACGACGTCGGACTCGACGCGGGCGTCGCCCGGCACCGGGCCGGCCAGTTGTCCGGCGGGCAGTGCCAGCGGGTCAGCATCGCCCGCGCGCTCGCCGTCAGGCCGCGGCTGCTGGTGTGCGACGAGGCGGTGTCCGCCCTGGACGTGTCGGTCCAGGCGCAGATTCTGCGGCTGCTGGTGGACCTGCGCGAGCGCCACCATCTGGCGATGCTCTTCATCTCCCACGACCTCGGGGTGGTGCACCAGATCGCGGACCGGATCGCCGTGATGCGCCGCGGTGTGGTGGTGGAGGAGGGGCGGGCGACGGACGTTCTCGGCTCACCGCGGCACGAGTACACCCGCAGCCTGCTCGACGCCGCCCTCGAACTCGCCCCCGCGGTTCGCCGGCCGGACCCTGAGCCGCCCGATTCCTGATCGTATTCAGGGGTGTTTCCTCATCTGCGTTTAAGGATCGTCGCTTAACGTAAGCGGCTGTGCTGGTGCGAGAGGTCGTTGAGGCGACGCGGCGGGCGCGGCCCCGTCAGGTGTGGCGGTCACGGGTGGCCATCGGGGTCGCGGTGGTGTTCGCGGTGGGGACGGCCGTGCGGGTCGTCGGAGCGGAGAATGGAGCGTTCCTGGTCCCGCTGATGGCCTTCACTCCCTACTTCGCGATCCTGGCGGTGGTGGCGCTGGCGATCGTGGCCGTGGTCCGGAGCCGGGCGGCGATCGCGATCATGCTGGTGGTGTGCGCGTGCCTCGCCTGGTGCGTGGTGCCGCGGGCCGTCCCGGGTGACGCTCCCGCCGGTGGGCGGCCGTTGCGGTTGCTGACCACGAACCTCAACGGCGGCCGCGGTGACGCGACGGTGATCGTCGATCTCGTACGCGACCTGCGCGTGGACGTCCTGAGCGTGCAGGAGCTCACCTGGTCGGCCAGGGAACAACTGGCGGCGGCCGGGCTGGGGGCGCTGCTGCCGTACCACGTCGGGAGGGCCGAGTTCCGCGGCCCCGAGGGCAGCGGCGTGTACGCCCGCCACCCCCTCAAAGAGCGCACCGGGCTGTTCCAGCCGGTCGGGCACCACATGCCGGTGGTCGAGGTGGCGCTGCCGGGCGGCCCGGCCGTGGAGGTCGTGGTGGTGCATCCGGTCGCGCCCGTGCCCGCGACGGTGCCCGAGTGGGAGGCCGGCATCGCCGCCCTGCCACCCGCACCCACCACCGCGTCCACTGCTGGGCCCGCCGTTGCGTCCGCCTCTGGGCTGTCGCGTGTTCTGGCGGGCGACTTCAACGCCACCCTCGACCACGCCGTCTTCCGCCGCCTGCTGGACACCGGCTACACCGACGCGGCGGCGGCCACGGGGCAGGGCTTGGTGCCGACCTGGCCCATGAGTCGCAGGGGCCGCTCGCTGCCGCCGCTGGTGACCATCGACCACGTGCTCACGGACGCGCGGGCGGGGGCGGTGAGCACGCGGGTGTACGACGTACCGGGATCGGACCATCGCGCCCTCTTCGCGGACCTCCGGATCGGGGGTTAGGCATGCCGATGGCGTCGCGTATCCGGGCGGCGGTGCTCGGTCGTGCGGCGGTGTCGAGGCGGCCTATGCGCAGGAGGATGTGGCGGGCACCGGCGTCCCGGTAGGACCGCGGCCGGTCGACGCGGCGGGCTCGCACGTCTGCAGGAGCGATACCGGCTCCTTGCGGGCTTACTCGGGGTCGTCGTCGATGGCGATCGTGGCCATCGGCGCGGAGGCCAGGTGAGCACCGTCGCGGGCGGCGTACATGGTGGTGTTCCGTTCGCGAGCAGGGCGAGAACACTCCGGCCTCCCGCGTCACGAACGGCTTCCGGTCGTTGACGCGGCGGTGAGCGCGGCCTGGGCCTGGGGAAGGTCGATGAAGGTGTCCTTACGTTCGACCAGCCCGTCCTTGTCGAGCGTCACCACGTCGAGGCAGTCGAAGCGGATCGGGCGCCGGTCGCCGCCGGGGCCGGTGAGGACGGCGGTGAGCGCCCAGTCGAGAATCCAGTGGCCGTCGCCGGTGATCGCCCGGTGGACGTCGAAGCCCATCTCCGGCCACTGGGCGAACATGGCGGCGAAGGTGTCGCGAAGCGCGGCCCGGCCGTGGACCGGCTGCTCGCCGTTGTGCAGCCAGAACATGGTCGCGGGCGAGTGCAGCGCGACGATCGCGTCCAGGTCGCGGGTGGCGAAGGTCGCGGCGTAGGTGTCGAACAGTTCCCTGACGTTGGTGGTGGGCATGGCGGCCATCCTTTCGATCACTGACCGAACGGGTCAGCGGACGCTGTAGACGCGGTAGTTGACGTGGTTGAGCGACAGCTCGTTGACGGCGATGGCGACGGTGGAGTTCAGCCACGCGTAGCGCTCCGCGCCGGTCTCGAACAGCGGCGCGGAGCGGGCGTGCATCTCGTCCCAGCCGATGGTCTCGCCGGCCCCCAGCCGGCCGATGGCCTCGTCCGAGAGCGTGGCGCGGCCGGTGACGGTGACGTACACCAGCTCGTCGTCATGGGTACGGATCGTCGCCCGGACGTCGAGGCGGGCGACGCGGTCGGAGCCGACCATGATCCAGTCGCCGCCGCCGGGCAGGAACTCGCCGCGCAGCCGCGGTCCCTCCACGGTTCCGCGCTCGACGACCGCGATCATGCGCGTGCCCAGCGGGGTGGAGAAGGTCTGCATGGTCTGGAACGTGATGGCGAAGTCGCACAAGGGCTCGACCGCGACCGTGGTGATGGCCGGGTCGGTGTCGGCAAGGGTCATGGGGGCCTCCGTGGCTGATCGTGTGTCCTGCTGCGGGATCACCTTGTAACGATCACTTGGAGAAGTCAAGTAGGTAGTTGGATTTTCCAAGTCTCCGCTTGGATGCGGAGCGACGTGCGCTAGGCTGCCGGCATGGCATCGCGTCCCTACGGTCACTACTGCGCGGTGGCCAAAACCCTCGACCTGATCGGCGAGCGGTGGTCCCTGCTGGTCGTCCGCGAGCTTCTGGACGGCCCGAAACGCTACGTCGACCTACTCGGCGGCCTCGTGGGCATCTCCACCGACATGCTCGCCGCCCGCCTGAAGGCCCTCGAAGAAGCCGAGATCGTCACCCGCCGCACGCTGCCCGCGCCCGCCGCGTCAAAGGTGTACGAGCTGACGCCGCTCGGCCGGGACCTGCAACCGGCGGTGACCGAGCTGGCCCGGTTCGGCATCCGCCTGCTCGGGGACCAAGGAGACGACGACGCCTTCCAGATCCACTGGATCACGCCGTCACTGCGGGCCATGTTCCAGCCGGAGCGGGCCCGGGACCTGTCCGTCACCGTCGAGCTCAGGGTGGGCGCCGACGCCATGCACGCCCGCGTCGCCGGCGGCGCGCTGCACACCTACCCCGGCCCCGCCGACGCCCCCGACGCCGTCCTGACCTTCACCGACGCCGCGACCCTCGCCGAGATCGGACGCGACCCCGCCGCGTCACTAACCGCCGTCTCCACCGGCCGCCTCCACGTCCAGGGAACCCCCGAGGCCGTCCAAGCCACCAGAGAACTCTTCGGCCTCACCCGCTAACGACCATCCGGGGTGGGGCAAGTCGGGTCGGGGCCCTTGTGACGGGTCGAGTCGGGGGCACCTGGGCCGGAATGGAGCCAGCGATGCGGACCGAAAGTCGCCCAACGCGAGCCGAGGGCCGCCCGACGCAAACCGAGGAAGACCCACCCCGCGCACGGGCCAGCCGCGCGAACCGAGGTGGGCCCGGAACCAACCCCGGCGGCGCGCACCAGAGTACGGCCCGGCACCATGCACCGGACCGCGAGCCGAGGGCCGCCCGACGCGAGCTGAGGGAGGCCAACCGTGTACGCGAGGCGGCCGCGTGCGCGAGGCGGCCGCGTGCGCGAGGCGGAGCCGGAGTGGAGGGTCGGCGGTGCGGGCAGGAGCGCGACCCGGCGGCATGGACCGCAGCGCAACCCCACGACCTGGAGCGAAGTGCGACGCGACGACATGGACCGCAGTGCGACCCGACGGTGTGGGCCGAAGAGGGGTGACGATCAGGTCTGAGTCCGCTATTTCCGGCGTGTCATCATTTCCATCCGCATAACCCGAATATCTGCCGAAAGCCCGGAATCTCACCCCAAACAAGGGGACCCAGCAATCATTGGATGTCCCCTTTGATCTATGTGTGACGCAAATATAAGACACCTGCCTAAAGTTGTTTAAGCGGGACCGGGAATTTAGTGTCTACGTGCCGGCCGGCACATTCGTCTCGAGGCCGGAGGTGGGCGGGAATTGTCGGTTTTCATTCGCTTGGCGGGTATGCGGAGATTCGCCGTGGGCGTGGTGCTCTGCTGGGTGGCCCTCGCCATTGCCGCCATGCTCACCAGCGGCCCGCTCGACGACGTCCGAGTCACCAGCGGCACTTCGATGCTGGCCAGGAACGCCGAATCGGCCCGGGTTCACGACCTCTTGGCCGAGCAGGGCGGCAGGGTGGTTCCCGCTCTGGTGGTCTACGAGCGGTCCGGCCCGATCGAGGCGCGCGACCACGCCGAGGCCGCTCGCGACCTCCGGGAGTTCGCGGGCGTGCAGGGCGTGGTCGGCACGGCGGCGGCGCCGGCGCCCAGCCCCGACGGGCGGGCGCTGCAGGCGACGGTCCTGCTGACGGGCAAGCCCGGCGTGCTCATCAACCCGCTGGTCGAACGACTGCGCCAGATCGTCGCCGAGGGCCGCCCGCCGGGGCTGTCCGGCCATGTGAGCGGGGCCGGTGGCGCGGCGGCCGACTACGTCGACTCCTTCCGCCGGGTGGACGGCACGCTCCTGGCGCTGAGCATCGGCGTGGTGTTCCTGGTGCTACTGGCCGTCTACCGCAGTCCCGTCCTCTGGGTGATTCCGATGCTCGCCGTAGTGGTGGCCTATCTGTGCTCGGCGGCGGCGGTCTACGCGTTGGCCGAGGCGGGATGGATGACGCTGCGGGGGGTCACGCCCGAGGTGTTCACCGTGCTGGTGTTCGGCGTGGCGACGGACTACGCGCTGCTGCTCATCGCCCGTTACCGGGAGCGGTTGCGGGTGACGGCCGACCAGAAGGCGGCGCTGAAGGGCTCGCTGGCGGGCGGCATCCGTACAGTCGTCGCCTCCGCGCTCACGGTCGCGGGCGGCGTCGGCTGCCTCCTGGTCGCCGACACGAACGCGCTGCGCTCGATCGGCGCGGCGGCCGCCGTGGGGATCGTGATCACGATGGCGGTGATGGTGACGTTCCTGCCCGCGCTGATGCTGCTGGGCGGACGACGCGCCTTCTGGCCCGCCACTCCACGTCCCGGCCAGGTGGGGCGTGACCGGCTCTGGCCGCGCGTCGCCGCCTTCGTCGGACGGCGACCCCGGCTGTCCTGGGCCGGTTCAGCCCTGCTCCTGGCCCTGTTCTGCGGTGGGCTCACCACCTTGGACCCCTCGGGCATCCCGCCGTCGGCCCTGTTCACGCTGCGCATGGACTCGGTGGCCGGCTACGACGCCCTGAAGCGCCACTATCCCGCCGCCGCCCCCGTGGTGGTCCTCGCCAGACAGGACCAGAGCACCGCCGTGGCCGAGGCCGCCCGAAGGACCACCGGCGTCCTGTCCGTCCAGCCCGCCCCTCCCCCGCAACAACGAACAGGCGGCACACTGTCCGCACCACCCCCGGGCCAGGACGGAACCACGCAGCCCGCGCAACGAGCGGACCTGGGCGGCGCCACCCGGTCCGCACGACGAGCGGACGTGAACGACGCCCAGAGCTCCACGCGACCAGCGGACCGGAACGGGGCGGCTGCAAGGCCCGCACCACGAACGAGCCCACACGGGACAACAGGGTCTGCGCCGCGAACGGGCCAGGACAGGACCACGGGGCCCGCGCCACGGATGGGCTCAAACGGGGCGGCTACGGGGCCCGCTCGACAGGCTGGGGAAAACAGCGCCAAGCGGTCCGACGAGAACGGCGCCACACGCCTCGGGCGGAACCCCGGAGGCGCCCCGGCCATGCGACCCCGGCACGGCCCGGACGGCGCCCTGTCCACGCGGTCTGGGCCTGAGGCGAACGAATCCCTGTCCACGCAACTCGGGCGTGGGCCGGACACCGTATCCGCACGGCCCGGACGTGGGACAAACAGGTCCATGCCCGCGCAGCCCGGACACGAGACGGGCACCATGACCAGGCAGCCCGGGCGCGAGACAAACGGGTCCCTGTCCACGCGGCCCGAACGCGAGACGGGCGCCCGGACCGCGCAGCCCGGACGCGAGACGGGCGCCATGTCCAGGCAGCCCGAGGGCAAGGCGAACGGCATGTCCATGCGGCCCGTGCGGAAGACGGACGGTGGCCTGTCCGTGCGGCCCGGCGAGGGCAGGAGCGGGTGGTTCGCGCCGGGAATGGGTGGTGGCCTGGCGGGGCCGGATGGGGCGGCCGGGCGGTGGCAGGTGCTGGATGTGGTGCTGGCCGCCGAGCCGAACACCCCGAAGGCCCAGCAACTGGTGAACGACCTGCGCCGGTCGGTCCATACCGTGGCCGGTGGGGCCGCGCTGGTCGGTGGGTTCACCACCGAGCAGCTCGACACCAAAGACGCCGCCCTCGACGACGCGCTGCTCGTCATACCACTGATCCTGCTGGTCGTCGGGCTGATCCTCATCGTGCTGCTGCGCTCGCTGGTCGCGCCGCTGCTGCTGATCGGCACGGTCGTGCTGTCCGTCGCGGCGACGCTCGGCCTGTGCTCGGCCCTGTTCACCCAGGTGCTCGGCTATCCGGCCGTCGACCCGTCGTTCATGCTGTACGCATTTGTCTTCCTCATCGCCTTCGGCATCGACTACAACATCTTCCTGATGGCCCGGGTACGCGAGGAGGGCGTCCGCCTGGACACGCGGGCCGCCACGCTGCACGGGTTGCGGGCGACGGGCGGGGTGATCACCGCGGCGGGGGTCGTCCTGGCGGCGGCGTTCTTCGTCCTGACCGTGCTGCCGCTGGTCCCGGTCATCCAGCTCGGGCTGCTGGTCGCGATCGGGGTGGTCGTCGACACGGTGATCGTGCGCTCGTTCCTCGTGCCGGCCCTCGCCCACCACCTGGGCCGGGCCATCTGGTGGCCGGCGCGCGGGGCCTTGTGAGCGGTACATCAACGCGGAGCCCTGTGATCGGTGAATCAATGCGGGGCCATGTGAGCGGCGAAGCAACGCAGGGCCCTGTGAGCGGTACATCAGCGCGGGGCCCTGTGAGCGGTGAAGCAACGCAGGGTTCTGTGAGCGGTCGATCAAATGGAGCGGAATTCGTGAAGATACGGCCCGTAGAGGCGGTGTTGCTGGGTTATCTCGGCATCATGGCGGCGATCGTGGTCCTCTCGCTGGACCGGCTCGACGACGGGCCGGCGCTGCTCGCGGGTTATGGGGCCGCCGCGCTGTTCGTGCTCGCCCTGGCGCGCGGCGAGCGGCGGCTTCCGACGAGCGGGACGGTGTCGTTCCTGCGGTTCGCCGCCCCGCTGCTCGTGCTCCCGTTCGCCTATGCCGCCGTCGAACGTACGGTTCTCGTCGTGCACGGGCGTTATGTCGACGACGCCGTACGGGCATGGGAGACGGCGCTTTTCGGCGCACTGCCCAATATCGCCGTCACGGCCATCGGGACTCCCCTGCTGACGGAGCTGCTGACGTTCTGCTACTTCTCCTTCTACGGCTGTTTCCTGATCCCGGTGGTGCTCTACGCCCGCGGGCGCAGGGCGCTGGCGGAGCGTCACCTGTTCGCCGCACTGACCGCGATGCTGGCCTGCTACCTGGGGTTCATCACCGTCCCGCTGGCGGGCCCGGCACTGACCTGGCCCGAGCTGTACGCCGCCCACCGGCCGTCCGGCTATTTCATCACCGACCTGCAGAACACCATCATGACCACCCTCGACCCGCCCGGCGCCTGCTTCCCGTCCTCACACGTGGCGGGCGCCTGGATCACCGTGCTGTGCCTGCGCCGATACGTCTCCGCGACCGCCCGCCGGATCCTGTGGACCCTGACCATCGGGCTGACCGTCGCCGTCGTCTACGACTGGTACCACTACGCCTCCGACGTCGTCGCCGGGCTGGCGGTGGCCCTGATCGCCTATGCCGTCACCGAGCGGTACTCGGCGCGGCGAGCGCCTCAAGAGCCTCCGCGAATCCCTGCCGGAGTGTAGTGGCGGGCGTGAAGCCCAGCTCCCGTACCGCGTCGGCGGGCGCACACGTCCAGTCGGCGCGGCGCATCTCGCGGGCCTTGTCGCGGTTGAACGCCGGAACCGTCCCGCCGGCCCGTCCGGCGAGCTCGGCCAGGGCGGCGGCGGCGCGTACGGCGGGCAGCGGCAGCGGGATCACGAGAGGGGCGCGGTGGCCCGCCGCCTGGGCGAGGCAGCGGCAGATCTCGTCCCAGTGGTAGACGTTGCCGTCGCCGATCGCGTATGTGCCGGTCCTGGGGTCGCCGGGGCGCAGGACGGGGCCGCGGTCGGCGGCGGCGAGCAGGGCGGCGCACAGGTCGTCCACGTAGACGAGGGCGTAGCGGTGGGGGCCGAATCCGGCCTGGACCACCACGCCGAGCCGGATCATGGGCAGGAGGGCGGGCAACAGCGCGGGCTCACCCGGGCCGTAGACGATGCCGGGGCGCAGGATGACGGCCGGCACCCGGTCGGCGTGCTCCCTGACGACCTGTTCCCCGGCCAGCTTGCTGGCGCCGTACAGGGACACCGGCGGGGCGGGGCCGGCGGCCAGGGAGGAGCAGAGCACCAGGCGCGGCGGGCGGGGCACGGCGGCCAGCGCGCGCACCAGGCGGGCCACGCCGTCGCGGTTGACCGCCCAGAACGCGGCGGCGGTGCGGGCCTTGAGCGTGGCGGCCAGGTGGATCACCCGTTCGGCGCCCGCCACCGCCTCGGCGACGCCCCGGCCGGTGGCCAGGTCACCGTGTACCACGTCGGCCCCCAGCTCGCGCAGCGCGCGGGTGCGGGATGAGGGGCGGGCCAGCGCGGTGACGGTCCCGCCGCCCGCCAGGATCATCCGCGTCAACCGGCTCCCGATGAACCCGGTGGCACCGGTGACCAGAAACCGCGTCACAGCACCGCCCCACCCGGGCGGGTCACAGGTTCCGCCCGACCGGCCGGAAACTCCGAGCGCGTAGCGGGTGCCGCCCGACCGGCAGAGAGACCCGGGCACGCAGCGGATGCCGCCTGACCGGCCGGAGGCTCCGGGCGCGTCACAGGTTTCGCGCAGTCGGCGGGCCGCCACGGGTGTGTCACGAGGCTCGCCTGATCGGCCAGTGGCCCCGGCGGGTCACAGGGCTAGGCCGTAGATGCGGTAGGTCTTGGCGCGGGTGCAGCCGGTGGTCGTGAGGTAGCTGTTGATGGCCTGGTTGTCCTCCAGGGTCCAGCCGACCTCCGCGCCACCGTAGCCGCCGGCGTAGATCGCCTCCACGGTACGCGCGTAGACCGCGGCCTCGATGCCCCGCCCGCGCATGTGGGGCACGACGCCGAACAGGACGGCCCGGACGCGGTCGATGCGGCGGGCCGCCAGCATGAGGCGTACCGCTCCGATCGGCAGGCCGAAGTGGCTCAGTCGCCCCCGTGCGGCGGGCAGGGCCTGGTTGAGGTCGGGCAGCGCGAGCCCGACCGCCACCGGTTCGCCCGCGACCTCGGCGAGCTGGACGAGCCCCGGGTCGGCGATCGAGCGCAGCCGCCGCCCCAGCGCGGTGAACTCGGCGTCCGTCATGGGCGTGAAGCCCCAGTTGTGCTGCCAGGCGCTGTCGAAGACGTGCTTGACCCGCATGATCTCGGCCGCGAAGTCACGGATTTCGAGCGGCCGTACGGTGAGCCGATGGAGCCGCTCGGCGCGGAGGGTGATCCGCCGCATCCGCTCCATGGGCGGCCGGGCGAGCTCCCACGTCCACAGGTCCTTGGTCTTGGTCAGCCCGCACGCCTCCAGCAGCGGCGGGTAGTAGGCGGGGTTGTAGGGCATCAACACGGCCGGCGGCGTGTCGAAGCCGTCGACCAGCACCCCGCACTCGTCGTTGGTGGTGAAGTTGACCGGCCCGAGCATCGTGGCGAGCCCGCGGGCGCGCAACCACCCCGCCGCGGCGTCGAACAGCGCGCGGGCCGCGTCGGGGTCGTCGGCGCAGGTGAACTGGCCGAAGAAGCCGTCGTTCGCCTGGCGGGCGGCGTTGTGGCGGGGATTGTGCACGGCGGCGACGCGGCCCGCGACGCGCCCGTCGCGGTGGACGGTGAAGAGTTCGGCGTCGCCGTACCCGAAGAAGGGGTTGCGGCGCCGGTCGAGCAGGCGGCGGCAGTCGCCGCGCAACGGTGGGACGAAACAGGGGTCGTGGCCGTGCAGCGCGTACGGCAGCTCGATGAAGTCCTTCAGCCCGCGACGGGTGCGCACCGGCTCGGCCGGAGGATTCTTCCCGCACGCACGCGGCTGTTGGAAGACGTCTTCCTCGTTCATGCGCACGTCCTTGTCGGGCTGAAGGCGGGGCACGACCGGGCCATCGGCACCCCTGGCCGCCGCCTGGCACGGCGTTCTAGATCGAGAGCAGCGACGATTACTCTACTGTTCCTAATGATTACTGTCAGCCACGATCCCTGCCAGCCACAGAGCGAGTCGCCGGAAAAGCTCAGGACCGAGCCGGAAAGTGAGTGCCGCACCGTGACGGACGCCTTCAGCAAGTGCCGACTCCCGCAGGACGAGGAGGCCATTCTCAGCTCCTCCCTCTACCCCTACTACCTGCCGGTCGAGGAGCGACCGGGCCAGGGCGAGGTCACGATCGGCGGCCGCCGCGTGCTCATGGCCGGCTCCAACGACTACCTCGCGCTCTCGGACGACCCGCGGGTGAAGGCCGCCGCGGCCGACGCGCTGCTCCGGCTGGGCGCGGGCAACTCCGGGTCGCGGATCCTCAACGGCACCCTGGCCCTGCACCAGAGCCTGGAGGAGGAGCTGGCCGAGTTCTTCGGTCACGAGGCGGCGATGGTGGTGACGACCGGCTACCAGGCGAGCCTCACCCTGGCCCCGCTGTTCGGGCCGAACGACGTGCTGCTCGCCGACCAGCACGTGCACGCCTCGCTCCTCGACGCCGCCCACGCCGGCCAGGCCCGGCTGCGGCGCTACCGGCACAACGACATGACCCATCTCGCCCGCCTGCTCGAAACCGTCGAGCCCGACCAGGGGGCGATCGTGCTCACGGAGGGCATGTTCTCGGTGGGCGGCGACCTGTGCGACCTGCCCGGGGTCGCCAAGCTGGCGGCGCCGTACGGTGCGCGGATCGTGGTCGACACCGCCCACGACGCGGGGCTGCTCGGGCCGGACGGCCGGGGCGCGGCCGAGCACCATGGCCTGCAGTCGGCCGTGGACGTGCAGACGATCACGTTCTCCAAGTGTTTCGGCACCCTCGGCGGCGCCGTCGCCGGACCCCGGCACGTCATCGACTTCCTGCGTCATCGCGCGCGGGCCGCGCTGTTCTCGGCCTCGCTGCCGGCGTCCTGCACGGCCGCCGCGCGGGCCGCCCTCGACATCATCCGTACGGAGCCGGAGCGCCGGCAGACGGTCCTGGCCGCCGCTGAGCGCCTGCGGTCCGGCCTGGTCGCGCTCGGGTTCGCCATCGCGCCCGGCGGCACGCCGACCGTCTCCTTCGTGGTGGGCGACGTCGTGCTGTGCTGCCGGTTCTGGGCCGAACTGCTGGAGGAGGGGGTGCTGGCCAACGTCATGCTGCCGCCGAGCGTGCCCGGCAGGAAGGCGCACCTGCGCGTCAGCGTCACCGCCGCCCACACCACCGCCCAGGTCGACCGGCTCCTGAACGCCATCGCCACCGTCGCGGGCCGGGTGGGCCCGATCGCGTGCCAGATCGTCTGAATTGACGTCCTGACCGACCCGAGATTATTTTCTACCCGTTAGTTATTCCTCTGAGGGATGGCGATGGGTGAAAGACACTCTCCGGTGCAGGACGTACGGCGCCTGCACCGGCGGCTCGTCCTGCGGAGCCTGCGCGACCACGGCCCCCAGCCGCGCGCGGACCTGGCCAGGCGGCTCGGCCTGTCCCCCACCACCATGACGAAGGTGGTGGGCCAGCTCCTCGGCGAGGGGCTGGTCGAGGAGGGGGCCTCGGACGGTGCGGGCGCGCGGGTGGGGCGTCCCTCGACGGATGTCGGGCTCCGCGCGGACGCCCGGCACGTCATCGGCGTCCAGGTCGGGGCGGGCACGGTGCGGCTCGGGCTGTGCGACCTGAAGGCGCGCGTCCTGCGTGGCGACTCCTTCACGTTCGACCTGGCGGGCGAGAGTCCTGAGCGGGTGGTGGCGCGGATCGGCGGGGCGGCCGCGGCGATGGCGGGCGACCGGCTGCTCGGGATCGGCGTCGCCGCCCCCGGCCCGGTCGACCGTGGGCAGCGCCGCAGCGTCCTGCCGGTCAACCTGGGGTGGCGGGACGTGCCGTTCGCCGACCTGCTGGAGCGGGAGCTGGGCGCGCCGGCGGTGGTGGATCACAACGTCCGCGCGATGGCGCTGGCGGAGGCGCGGTACGGGGACACCGGCGGCGCGGATCCCCTCCTGTACGTGTACGTGCGCACCGGCGTCGGCGCCGGAGTCGTCATCGGCGGGCAGCCGTTTCGTCCGGGGGCGCACGGGGTGGCGGAGCTGGGCCACCTGCGTGTGGTGGAGCGGGGGCGGGCGTGCGCGTGCGGCGCGACCGGCTGCCTGGAGACGGTGGCGGCGGAACCCTACCTGGCCGAGCAGGCCCGCCGTTTGTTCGGCCGCGAGCCCGCGGATCCGCTCGCCGCCCTGCTGGCGGCGGCCGCCGGCGAAGAAGGCGCCGCCGGCGAAGGGAGTGCCGCTGCGGTCGTGGACGACCTGGTCGGGCATCTGGCCGTTGGGCTGGCCGGGGCGGTCAACCTGCTCAACCCCGCGCTGATCCTGCTGGGCGGCGCCTTCGACACCGTCCCCGACCGGCTGTTCGGCCGTGTGCAGGACGAGTTGCGCGCCCGGGCGTTCCCCGTGCTGCGCGACGCGGTCCGTGTGCGGCGCTCGACGCTCGGCCCGGACGCCGGCGTGGTCGGCGGCGCGGCCGTCGCGCTCGACCGGTTCTTCTACGACGCCTGAAAGGCGGATGTCTCATGTTCGGTTACGCGCCACTGCCCGTGTTCGACCCGCTGGCCGGCACGGTGGTGCTGGCTCCGGAGAAGGACGAGGAAGGCTACTGGGCCGGCAGCCCGGGCGTGCTGCACGACGGCGAGCGGTTCTGGCTGACCTACCGGCGGCGGCGTCCCCGGGGTGAGCGGGCCGAGCGCGGGTGGTGGTGCGCGGTGGCGGTCAGCGACGACGGTGTGGAGTTCACCGACGTGTGGTCGGTGCACAAGGACGAGCTGAAGACCTCGTCGATGGAGCGCTTCCGCCTGACGCGGGCGGACGACGGCGGGTTCCGGCTGTATGTGTCGTACGTGGATCCGGCCGACAGCCGCTGGCGGATCGACGCGCTGGCCGCCGGGCATCCGTCGGAGTTCGATCTCGGCACCGCGGCCCCCGTCCTGACCGCCGCCTCGACGGGCACGGAGGGCGTCAAGGATCCGTACGCGCTGCGGGCCGGACCGGTGACGTACCTGTTCGCCAGCTACGCCGAGCCGCGGCCCGACCTGGACCCGGGGGCGCACGCCACCGCCGACGTCTACAACGTCGGCGCGACCACGCACCCCACCGGCCTGGCCACCAGCCTGGACGACGGGGCGACGTTCACCTGGCAGGGCCGCGTCCTCGACGTGGGCACGGGCTGGGACCGCTACCAGGCCCGGCTGAACAGCGTCGTCCCGATCCCCGGCGGCGCCGGCTACGTGGGCTTCTACGACGGGTCGGCCTCGCACGAGGAGAACTACGAGGAGCGTTGCGGTATCGCCGTCTCCTCCGACCTGTTCACCTGGCGGCGGTTGTCGGGCGAGCGGCCGTGGGTGACCTCGCCGCATCGCGGCGGCTCGGTGCGCTATCTGGACGCGCTGCTCATCGAGGACCGGTGGTGGCTGTACTACGAGATGACCCGCGCCGACGGGGCCCACGAGCTGCGGGTGATCCGCGTGCCTCCTCGTCCTTGAGCGGGCGTACGGGCTGCGCGTCCCTACTCGTCCTTGAGACCGACCACGGCCGGGGGCAGCCCTTCTTGGCGTACGCGTTCCGGGACGCCGAGGGTGACCAGGGCCGCGGCGAGCGCGGCGGCGGCGCCGATGACGAGGCCGGTGCGCAGCCCGTCCGCCGAGGGCACGGGCACGGGGCCGAGGCGGATGGTCAGGCCGGCGAGGACGGCGCCGACCACCGCGCTGGAGGCGGAGGTGCCGATGGAGCGCATCAGCGCGTTCAGGCCGTTGGCGGCCGCGGTCTCGTGCACCGGGACCGCGCCCATGATGAGGGCGGGCATGGCCGCGAAGGCGAGCCCGATGCCCGCGCTGATCACGCTGCCGGCGATCAGGATCCCCCAGGCGTACCCCATCAGCGGAAGGGCCACCAGGTATCCGGCGGCGATGACCAGGCTGCCGGTGAACAGGGAGATCTTCGGGCTGCGGACCCTGGACAGCCTGGCGGCCAGCGGTGAGACCGCCATCATGACCAGGCCGCCGGGGGCCATCCAGAGACCGGCCTCGAACATGGACAGGCCCAGCCCGTACCCGGTGGCGGCGGGCAGTTGCAGGACCGTGGGGCCGATCAGGGACAGGGCGTACATCGAGAAGCCGACCACGATCGAGGCCAGGTTCGTGAGGAGGATCTGGCGGCGTACGGTCGTGCGCAGGTCCACCAGGGGCGCGCGGACGCGCAGCTCCCACCAGCCCCACAACGGCAGTATCAGAGCGGCGGCGGCGAACAGGCCCAGCGTGGCGCCGCTGGTCCAGCCCCAGTCGGCGCCCTTGGCGACGGGCAGGAGCAGGCACACCAGGCCGGCGCTCAGGCCGAGCGCGCCGAGCAGGTCGAAGCGGGCGCGGGCGCGTACCGGGGACTCGGGGACGATGACCAGGATGAGGACGGCCATCAGCGCGCCGAGGCCGGCGGAGGCCCAGAAGAGGGCGTGCCAGTCGGCGTACTGGGCGATGGCCGCCGCCACGGGCAGGCCGAGCGCGCCGCCGACGCCGAGCGAGGAGCTCATGACGGCCATCGCCGAGCCCAGCCGTTCGGGGGGCAGTTCGTCGCGCATGATGCTGATGCCCAGCGGGATCACTCCGACGCTCACGCCCTGCAGCGCCCGGCCGGCCACGACCGGGGCCAGGGAGTCGGACAGCGCGCACACCAGCGAGCCGGCGACCAGCGCGATCGTGCTGATCACGAGGAGGCGGCGCTTGCCGTAGAGGTCGCCGAGCCGGCCGGCCACGGGGGTGGCGACCGCGCCGGCGAGGAGGGTCGCGGTCAGGACCCAGGAGGCGTTGGCGGGCGAGGTGTGCAGGAGCCTGGGCAGGTCGGGGATGAGCGGGATGACGAGGGTCTGCATGAGCGCGACCCCGATGCCGGACCCCGCCAGGACGCCGACGACGGCGCGGGGGGAAGAGAGCGAGGACGGCGAGGCGAAGGACATGTGCGACAGGCCCCCAAGTCACGACATAGGCGCGCTACGTACGGAATCTTAGACGGGGCAGGGGGCGCGGCCCCGGTTCCGGAAGGCTGGTTAGGATCGGTTCGCCACCCGATCCGGGCGTGGCGTCGGAGCCGTTCGTGAAGGAGGAGACGATGCTGCGCACCTGGCTGACCGACCGGTTCGGGCTCGACGTGCCGCTGGTCGGGGCGCCCATGGCGGGGGTGAGCGACGGGCGGCTGGCGGCGGCCGTGTCGGCGGCGGGCGGGCTGGGCATGTTCGGCGTGCCGGCCACCGCGCCGGCCTCGTGGGTCGCCCAGCAGGCCGCCGTTGCCGGGGCGAGCGGCCGGCCGTACGGGGTCGGGCTGATGGCCTGGACCCTGCCGGACCACCCGGGGCAGCTCGACGCGGTGCTCGAAGCGCGTCCCGCCCTGGTGTCGATCAGCTACGGCGACTACGCCCCCTATGTCGAGCCGCTGCGGCGGGCCGGGATCGCCGTGGCCACCCAGGCGGGCACCACGGCGGAGGCGCGGGCGGCCGAGCGGGCCGGCGTGGACGTGATCGTGGCGCGCGGCGGCGAGGGCGGCGGCCACGGCCGCGACGAGGTGAGCACGCTGCCCCTGCTGCAGGGCGTGCTGGACGAGGTGGGCGGGCCGGTGCTCGCCGCCGGCGGCATCGCCACCGCCCGCGGGCTGGCCGCCGTCCTGGCGGCGGGGGCCGAGGGGGCCTGGGTGGGCACGGCGTTCCTCGGCTGCGCCGAGACCACCCTGTCCGGGCCGGCGAGGGAGCGGGTGCTCGCCACCGGCGAGACCGGCACCGCGTACGGGCGGGTCTTCGACATCGCGCAGCGGCTCGCGTGGCCGCCGGAATACGGCGGGCGGGCGCTGCGCAACGCCTTCTTCGACCGCTGGCACGGCCGGGAGGAGCGCCTCGCCACGGACGAGGCGGCGCGGGCCGACCTGGAGGCGGCTCGCGGGGAGGGCGACTTCGACACCGCCTACATCTACGCCGGTCAGGCCGTGGGCCTGGTACGCGGGCAGCGCACCGCCGCCGACGTGGTGGCCGCCTTCGGCGCCGCGGACAAGCTGCTGCGCCGGTTCGGCGGCTCCTGAACGAGGCCACCTCCTCGTTACGGGGTAGGAGAGCGAAATGGAAAACGAGGGCGAGCGCGTTCTGGGCGGGCTGTTGCAGGCCATGCACCTGTCCGGGATGGAGGACCTGCCGTCCCTGGTCTCCGAGCATGCCCGGCTGATCGGCTTCGAACAGATCGTGCTCTACACGACCGACCTGCAGCAACAGCTCCTCGTGCCGCTGCCTGGGCAGAACGGTGAGCCGCTGGAGCCCGTCAGGATCGACGGCACCATGCCGGGCCGCGCCTTCCGCCTGGTAGAGGTGATCCGGGCCAAGAGCGAGGAGGGCCGGGTACGGCTGTGGGTGCCGCTGCTGGACGGCACCGAGCGGGTCGGCGTCATGGGCGTGACGATCCTGGACGACGGGGGGCTCGCCGAGACGCGGGCCAAGCATCTGGCCTCCCTGGTGGCGGTGCTGATGATCAGCAAGCGCCCGCACAGCGACGCCTACGCCCGGCTCGTACGAGCCCGCCCCCTGACCCTGTCGGCCGAGATCCTCTGGAACCTGCTGCCCCCTGGCACGTTCGCCAACGACGCCGTCGTGATCAGCGCCGCGCTGGAGCCCGCGTACGAGATGGGCGGCGACGCCTACGACTACGCCCTCGACGACGACACCCTAAACCTGTCGATCTTCGACGCCATGGGCCACGACACCTCCGCCGGGCTGACGGCCAGCGTCGCGATGGGCTCGTGCCGGAACAACCGCAGGCAGGGCATGGGCCTGGCGGCGAACGGCGAGGCCATCGACGCGGCGATCCACGCGGAGTTCACCGGCAGGTTCGCCACGGGGATCCTGGCCCGGCTGGAGCTGAGTACCGGGTGGCTGACCTGGGTCAACCGCGGCCACCACCCGCCCCTGGTGATCCGCGAGGGCCGGCTGGTGGCAACCCTGGAGAGCAGCCTGCCCGACCCGCCGATGGGCTTCGGCCTGAGCGGCGACACGGGCGAGCTGCGCTACCAGCTGCAGCCGGACGACCGGCTGCTGTTCTACACCGACGGCATCGTCGAGGCGCAGAGCCCGGACGGGGAGCGGTTCGGGCTGGAGCGCTTCATCGACTTCGTGATCAGGCAGGAGGCCGACGGCGTGTCGGCGCCGGAGACGCTGCGTCGGCTGATCCAGGCCATCCTGCGGCACCAGCGCGGCCGCCTCCAGGACGACGCGACGGTGATGACGGTGGAGTGGCGCAGCCCGCGCCGCTACCAGCTCCTGCTCTGATCCTCACCGGCGGCCCGCTCGATGTGGGCGTTGCGCAGCAGGATGAGCTTGGTCATGTAGCGCCGCAGGACGAGGAGGTCGGCGAGGGCGCCCAAGGGGCCGGCGGGGGCGGTGAAGTCGATGACGTCCGTCATGAGGGTCGCCGCGCCGCCGTCCGCCGGCTCGAAGGCGTGCGCGTGGTGCCAGCGCCGGAACGGGCCGCGTACCTGCTCGTCGACGAAGGACGCAGGCCGATCGTACGCGCTGATCGTCGAGGTCATGTGCCAGGTGAGGCCGAAGTGCCGGGCCCGCCACGTGACCTGGTCGCCCAGGCCGAGCAGGCCCGAGGTGACGCCCGCGACCGCCCGCTCGCCCGAGTGGCGCATGGAGGAGGCGTGCAGCTCGACCGACAGGGACACGTCGAAGACGACCTCTGGCGGCGCGGGAACGAGGGTGACCACCTCGAAACGGGACATACGGGGAGCCTATCCACGGCCGGAAATGACGGTCATGGGAGGATCGGCGGCGGGGAAGCGATCTCCAGCAGGTCTCGACGAGAAGGAGCGGACAGTTGCCAGAGCAGCAGGGGCGCCGCGTGCCCGGTATGGAGGGGCCCATGGAGGCGGTGACCCTCGGCACGTCGGGGCTGGGCCGGAACCCGGGTGACGAGCAGCTCGCGGACGCGCTCATGACCGGCCGGTTCCGCCAGATCGACACCTCCAACGAGTACGCGGGCGGCCGCAGCGAGACGCTGATCGGCCAGGCGTACGCGAAGGCGCGCGAAGGGGTGACGATCTTCACGAAGGCGGATCGCGACCCGGAGACGGGCGTGTTCGACGGTGACCGCGTGCTGCGGTCGTTCGAGGAGACGATCACCCGGCTCGGCGTCGAGACGCTGCCGATCTACCATCTGCACGACCCGTTCACGATCACGGTGGCCGAGGCGATGGCGCCGGGCGGGGCCGTGCCGGCTCTGGTGTCGCTGCGTGAGCAGGGGCTCGTCGGCGGGATCGGCATCGCGGCCGCCGACGACGGCACTCTGGTGGAGGACTACATCCGTACCGACGCGTTCGACGCGGTGCTCACCCACAACCGGTACACGCTGGTGGACCGGCGGGCGGAGGAGATCCTGCGGCTCGCCACGGAGCGGGACATGACGGTCTTCAACGCCGCCCCTTTCGGCGGCGGCATCCTGTCCGGCTCTCCGCGCCACGCCACCCGGTACGGCTACCGTCCCATCTCCCCCGAGTTCGCCCGGCACGTCGAGCGGGTCGGGGAGCTGTGCGAGCGGTGGGGCATCGGCATCGCCGCGGCCGCGCTGCACTTCTCCCTGGCCGAGCCGCGCGTCCACTCCACGGTCGTCGGCATCTCGTCCCTGGAGCGGCTCGCCACGCTGGCCGATCTGGTGGACACCGAGATCCCCGACGGCTTCTGGACCGGCCTGGAGGCCCTCGGCACCCCACCGCCGTCGACCGGCTGAATCCGGGCAGGACTCCGCCCCGGCCGATCGGCCGATCGGCCGAGTCCAACGAGGATCCGGAGGAGGAGGTCGGCCTCGCGCTGGAGGCGCGGCGCAACTCCGACGGGATCGTGCCGGCCTCGCCGCGTTCGGCCACCGCCGCCTGGCCTGTCTCGCGGGCCCTCCGCCTCGCCGCCGTTCATCTGAACGGCGGCGAGGCGGCCTGCGTATCCCCTCATGAAGCGGCACCGGAAAGACTTTCGAGGAGCCATGCGAGTGAGAGAGCTCAGGCGAGCGGCGATGGCCGCGGCACTGGCCGGGATCGCGGTGGCGGCCATGCCGGGCACCGCCCTCGCCGACCCCTCACCGGCCCAGGTCAGGGCCAAGCTGGTGAAGCTGAACGAGCAGGCCGACCAGCTCGTCGAGCGCTACAACCAGGCCACGGAGACCTACAAGAAGGCCAGGAAGAAGTACGAGACGCTCAACGCCGAGCTCGGCCGCAAGAGCGCGTACGCAGACGGCCTGCGCCAGGATCTCGTCACCGCGGCGGTCAGTGAATACCAGTTCGGCAGCCCCCAGACCTGGCAGCGGCTCGTCGGCGAGGGCAGCCCCGAGTCGGTCCTGGGCAGCATGGCCTCGCTGGAGCAGATCGCCGGCGACCGGGCCGCGAAGATCCGGGCCTTCGAGGCGGCCACCAAGGACCTGCGCGACCGGCGCGACGAGGCCAAGAAGGTCCTGGCCGAGGCGGACAGCGCCCGTGACAAGGTCAGCCGGGAGAAGGAGAAGGTCGACGACCTCGTCGACAAGCAGACCGAGATCCTGCGCCGCCTGGGCACCCTGAAGACCGGCGATCCGAACAGCGTCGGCGTCAAGTACACCGGCCCGGCCTCGGGCAACGCCCGCGAGGCCCTGCAGTTCGCCTTCGCCCAGGTGGGCAAGCCGTACCGGTACGGCGCCACGGGGCCGGACTCCTTCGACTGCTCGGGTTTCACCCAGGCCGCCTGGCGGGCCGCCGGGGTCCAGTTACCCCGCACGACGTACACGCAGTGGAGCTGGGGCGCCAGGCGCCGCATCTCGCTGGAGGCGATCCAGCCCGGTGACCTGCTCTTCAGCAAGGGGCTCGGGCACATGGGCATGTACGCGGGCAACGGCAGGATGGTGCATTCGCCGCAGACCGGGGACGTCGTCAAGATCGTCAATCTGGACGACTACTGGCGCAACCGTCTCGTGGGCGCGATCCGTCCTTAAAGCCACCGGTTTACCGATTTTTCCGGCCATGTGCCTCTGCGGCATGCTAAAGATCTATAAGGACACGCCCGCGCCGTCATGAGGAAAGCCGCAGCCATCCACCTTCCAGGACGTCTGACCCGCACCTCCGATGGCGCCGCCCTGTCCGTCTCCCTTCATGGTGATCACTTACCGCAATCGAGTGGCCACTTTTTGTCAATCGAAGGTTGTGAGACTCATCCAGACGCCTATTGGAGGTGCCCGATGCCCTATTTGACGCAACTCGCCGACGTTGCCCGCCGTACCGGTCACCCGGTGACCGAAGTGGCCGGGTGGAAGACCCGTGGCCACGGCCCGCAGCCCGAGGTGCAGGGCCTCGTCTGCCACCACACCGCGGGCCCGGCCGGCGGTGGTGACTATCCGTCACTGGCGGTCGTGCGCGACGGCCGTCCCGGCCTGGCCGGGCCGCTGTCGCAGTTCGGGCTCGGCCGGTCCGGCCGCATCTACGTCATCGCGGCCGGGCGCTGCTGGCACAACGCCCCCTCGACCTCGCCGCTGCACGACAACTCCAGCTCGCTCGGCATCGAGGCCGAGAACAGCGGCGGCCAGCCCTGGCCCGAGGTCCAGCGGGAGGCGTACGTCCGGCTGTGCGCGGAGCTGTGCCGCGAGTTCGGGCTGGCCGCCTCGCGCGTGAAGGGGCACAAGGAGGTCAACACGGCCAAGCCGGACCCCCACTCGATCAACATGAACGACTTCAGGGCGGCCGTGGCCGCCATCATCGGCGGCACCACCCCGCCGCAGCCCTCCTGGACGGAGAAGATCGTGAGAGAACTGCCGATGATCGGGCTCGGCGACGACAACCAGGACGTCAAGACGGTCCGCGGCTGCCTGTTCGCCCGTGGCCAGGTGCCCGCGGCCGCGTACGCGAGCGTCCCGAACGGCCTGCGGGGCTGGCTGGAGACCGCCCTGTGCGACGCCGGGCTCGTCACGCTCATCCGCAATTTCCAGCAGGCCCAGGGCATCGGCGTGGACGGGATCGTCGGCCCGGTCACCTGGCCGACCCTGCTGCGCGTGTAGCGGCGATCGCACGTCCGCCGGTGGGACGTGGCGGACGTGCGATACTTCGGGGATGGCGCGGATCGTCTTCATCGGGGTCGGTGATGTGGAGCTGACGCGCCGCGTCGTCTCCGCCCTCGCGCTCGCCCCCCTGCTCCGCGGCGAGCTGGAGATCGTGCTGCACGACGACGACCCCGGCCGGCTCGCCACCGCGGAGACCCTCGTCCGGGCGCTCGACGCGGAGGCGGCCGCGGACGCCAAGATCCGCAGCATCTTCGACCGGCGGCAGGCCCTGCGCGGCGCCGACTTCGTGGTGAGCCAGCTAGAGGTCGGCGGGTTCGAGGCGATCCTGCGCGACTTCGAGATCCCCCACCGCTACGGCCTGCGCCAGACCATCGGCGACACGATCGGCATCGGCGGCATCTTCCGCGGTCTGCGCACGATCCCGAAGCTGATCGAGCTGGCCACCGAGATGGCCGCCCAGTGCCCGGACGCCTGGCTGCTGAGCTGCACCGACCCGATGGCGATGACCGGCTGGGCGGTCCACGAGGCCACCGGCCTCGAGCGGTTCGCCGGGCTGTGCCACGCGGTGTGCGACACGCACGCCTACCTGGCCGACCTGGTGGGGCGCGGGCAGGACGAGGTGAGTTTTCTCAGCGCCGGGCTCAACCACCAGTCGTTCGTGCTGCGCTTCGAGGCGGGCGGCCGCTCGCTCTATCCCGATCTCGACGCGGTGCTCGCCACCGACCCGCAGCTCAACCGGCACGTACGCGCCGAGCTCTACCGCAGGTTCGGCTACTTCCCCACGATGTCGAGCGAGCACACCGCCGAATACGTGCCCTGGATCATGCGGCACTCCGAGGAGACCGCCAGGCTCGGCGTACCGGTCGAGGAATACCTGCGCCGCGTCGGCAAGAGCCTGCACCTCTACGAGGAGACCCGCCGCGCCCTGTCGGCCGGGCACTCCCTGCTCATCAGATGGCAGCACCAGGAGCCGGCGGCCGCGGTGATCCTCGCGATGCTGACCGGCGAGGAGAAGGAGATCTACGTCAACGTGGCCAACCGGGGCCTGATCGGCAACCTGCCGGAAGGGTGCTGCGTGGAGGTGCCGGCCCTGGTCGGCTCCGCCGGGATGCGGCCGCTGGCCGTCGGCGACCTGCCCGTCCAGCTCGCCGCGCTCAACCGTACGTTCCTCAACGTCGTCGAGCTGACCATGCGCGCGGTGCTCGACGGCGACCGGGAGCACATCTACCACGCGGCGATGCTCGACCCGAACACGGCGGCGACGCTGCCGCTGCCCGCGATCGAGTCGCTCTGCGACGAGCTGATCGAGGCGCACGGCGACCTGCTGCCGCAGGCGGTCCGTGCATGATGGAGTCGATGCCGACCGAGGTGCGGCGCGAGCGCATGCTGGCCCTGCTCACCGAGCAGGAGTTCGCGCGGGTCGCGGAGCTGGCCGAGGCGTTCGGAGTGTCCAGCGTGACGGTCCGCGCGGACCTCGACGCGCTGGAGGAGCAGGGCCAGGTGCGCCGGGTGCGCGGCGGCGCCGTGTCGGCCGCTCCGGCGCCGCACGTCGAGCCGTCGTTCGAGCTGTCGCTGGGCACGGCGGCGGTGGAGAAGTCGCTCATCGCCAAGGTCGCCGCGCGGCTGGTCGGCTCGGGCGACAGCGTGCTGATGGGCGCCGGCACCACGACCGCCTACGTGGCCAGGGAGCTCGTCGCCCGCCCCGACCTGACCGAGGTGACCGTGTTCACCAACGGGCTGCGCACGGCGCTGGAGCTGGAGCCGGCCCTGCCGCGCATCTCGGTCGTGGTGACCGGCGGCAGCCTGCGGCGCCAGCAGCACTCGCTGGTCGATCCGCTGGGCGGCAAGCTGCTGGAGGGCATCCGGGCCCACTCCGTCATCCTGGGCTGCGGCGGCGTGGACGCCGCGGGCGGGGTGACCAACGTGAGCCTGCCGGACGCGGAGATGAAGCAGCGCATGCTGCGGGCCGCGACCAGGAAGATCCTGGTCGCGGACGCGTCCAAGCTGGGGGTGGTGGAGATGGCGCCGATCTGCGCGATCGGCGAGATCGACCTGCTGATCACCGGCGAGTCGGCCGACCCCGAATGCGTCGCCTCGCTGCGCGACAAGGGGCTGGAGGTCGAAATAGCCCGTTAGAGCCGCAGCGCCTCCGGGAGGAGGTCGCCGTGGGCGCGGGTCATGTCGTCGGCCAGGCGCCAGATGTCCTCCACCGGCAGCGAGGCGGCCGTGTTGGGGTCCACCATGAGGGCGTGCCTGACGTGCCGGGGGTCCCCTTCGAGGGCGGCGCGCACGGTCAGCTCGGCCACGCTGACATAACCCCTGTTCACGGCCGCGCACTGCGGCGGCAGCGCGCCGACCGCGGTGGGGCGCACGCCGGTGGCGTCCACGACGCAGGGCACCTCGACGACGCAGCCGGCGGGCAGGTTGGAGATCAGCCCGTCGTTGACGACGTTGCCGTAGACGACGCGCGGGGTGCCGGTGACGATGCTGTGGATGATCTGCGGGGCGTACTCGTCGGTGCCGGCGATCTCCAGCTCGCCCCCGTGCCGTACGAGGTCGCGGGTGCGCTTGTACTCGCGCACGTTCTCCTCACTGATCCCCAGGTACTCCCCCACCGGGATGCGCAGCCGGTCGATCTCGGAGTCGTGGTGCATGAACCAGGGCACGTACTCGGCCGAGTGCTCGCTGGTCTCGGTCGGGTAGTAGCCGAGCCGCCGGTACATGTCGACGCGCACCCGCCGCCGCAGCTCCGGGTCGTCGACGTCGAGGCGCGGGTACAGGTCCTCGCCGTCGCGCTCGAAGCGCAGGACCCACGCCTGGTGGTTGACGCCGGCCGCGACGTACGAGATCTCCTCGTACGGCACCGACACCAGCTCGGCCAGCCCCCGCATCGTCCAGTAGACCGAGTGGCAGAGGCCGACCACGTTCTTGACCTTGCCCGACAGGTACCAGACGTTCATCGCCATCGGGTTGGTGTAGTTGAGCAGCAGCGTGTCGGGGCAGACGGCGGCGATGTCGGCGGCCAGCGCGTCGAGCACGGGGAACGTGCGCAGCGCGCGGAACACGCCGCCGGTTCCGATGGTGTCGGCGATCGTCTGGCGCAGGCCGTACCGGGCGGGGATCTCGAAGTCGATGACGGTGGAGTCATAGCCGCCGACCTGGATCATGTTGATCACGAAGTCGGCTCCGTCGAGCGCCTCGCGGCGGTCGAGGTGGGCGGTGACGGTGGCGGCGTCGCCGGTGATGCGGCGGGCGACGGCCTCGGCCACTTCGAGGCGTTCTGGGTCGATGTCGTGCAGGGAGATGTGCGCCCCCCGCAGCTCGGGGAACGTCACCAGGTCGGCGAGCAGGCCCTGCGTGAAGACGACGCTTCCGGCCCCGACGAACACGATCTTCTTCATGAGGTTGCTTCCTCCCAGGTGGGCTGCGCCGCGGTGCCCCCGGCGGCGCGGGTGGACAGGGTGCCGCAGGCCACGGCGACGGCCAGGCTGCGGCGGAGCGGGAGGCCGCGCAGGAGCGCGGCGAGCAGGCCCGCGTTGAAGCTGTCACCGGCGCCGACGGCGTCGACCACGGTGGCGGGCCGCGCGGGAGCCTCGACCGGCTCGCCGTCGGCGAAGGCGAGAGCGCCGTGCGCGCCGCGCTTGACGACGGGCAGGGTTCCCCGGGCGGCGAGCGTGCGCACGGCGTCTTGTACGGTCTGCTCACCGGCCTGAGCTGCGGGGCTTCCCTTGAGGGAGGCCGCGATCGACAGGGCCTCGGACTCGTTCGGCAGGAGGACGTCGGTGAACGGAAGCACCTCGTCGAGGCCCGCCCACGTCCCGGAGGGGTCGTCGTTGGTGTCGAGGGAGGTGGAGGCGCCCGCGTCCCTGGCCTTGCCGAACAGGCCGGGCAGCCCGGCGGCGAGCAGGGGCTGCAGGAAGTACGAGGAGACGTGCACGTGCGCGGCCCGCTCGATCAGCCCGGTGGGCACGTCCGCCGCGGCGAGCCGGTCGAGGCAGCCGGGGGCGGTGAGGATGGCCCGGTCGTCGCCGTCCACCAGGACCACGGTCATGGCGGTGGGCACGGCGGGGTCGACGACGCAGCCGGACACGTCCACGCCCCCGGTACGCAGGGCGTCCAGTACGAAGGCCCCCGCGGGGTCGTCCCCCACCCGCCCGGCGAACGCCGTGCGCAGGCCGAGCCGGGCGGCACCGTACGCGGTGATGGCGCCGGAGCCGCCGAGCACCAGGCCGGCGGCGGGGACGAGTTGCTCGCGCTGGCCGAACTCGGGATGGCGAGGCGAACCCGAGACGATCACGTCCGGGTTGGCGTCGCCCACGACAAGAAGGTCGAAGGTCGTTCTGGACACCAGGGCACCGTCGCAGGAGTTGTGAAAGCTTGTCAAGCCTTGCGATTTTTCGAAGGTATTGACAAGACTTCGAAAGACACCATGATTGGCTCCAACATCCGGGAGGAGCATCCACAGTGCGAAGAAGAACCGCGACAGCCCTGGTCGCAGCGATCATCCTGGTAGCCGCGGGCTGCGGGGGAACGCCGCAGGAGGGCCCCAAGACGGCGGACCCGCAGGCGAAGGTGAAGCTCACCTGGTGGACGGGCCAGACCTCAGACGCGCAGAAGATCCTCGAAGGGCTGGCCGCCAAGTTCACCAAGGCCCATCCCAACGTCACCATCGAGCTGGCCTCGGGCGCGTCCACCACCGACGAGCTGCTGCAGAAGCTGTCCGCCGGCTTCGCCAGCGGCGTTTATCCCGATATTTCGTACGCTTTTGGTAGCTGGGCTTCGCAGCTCCAGGAGTCGGGCAAGGCCCAGGACCTCACGGCCAAGGTGAAGGACCCGGCGGTCAAGTGGGAGGAGTTCCCCGAGTCCGCCCGCACCACCGCCACCCCGAACGGCCAGGTCATCGGCTTCCCCGCGCTCGTGGACAACCTCGCGCTGCTCTACAACAAGACGGTCTTCGACGCCAAGAAGGTGCCGTACCCGACCGACGAGTGGACCTGGGACGACTACCGGAACGCGGCCAAGCGGCTCACCGACCCGGCGAAGAAGATCTACGGCGCCGCGTACACGGTGAGCGGATCCGAGGACACCACCTGGCGGTTCTGGCCGCTGCTCTGGCAGCGCGGCGGCTCGGTCCTGACGCCCGACCAGAAGAAGCCGGCGTTCAACTCCCAGGCCGGGGTGGACGCGCTGGAGTTCCTGCGGGCGATGGCGGTGGACGACAAGAGCGTCTACCTGGACCAGACCGACGCCCGGTATCCGGCGCTGTTCGAGGACGGCAGCATCGGGATGATCATCTCCGGGCCGTGGGTGCTGTCCGACCTGAAGCGCAAGAAGACCGACTACGGCGTGGCCTTCCTGCCCGGCACCAACGGCGACCACCAGACGGTGTCCGGGCCCGACCTGTGGACCCTGTTCGACAACGGGGACGCCAACCGGGCCTACTGGTCGTTCGAGCTGATGAAGTGGCTCACCTCGGCCGAGGGCGACTCCGAATGGAACCTGGCCAGCGGCAACCTGCCCCTGCGCTCCTCCGAGAAGGACATGCCCGCGTACGACACGTACGTGAAGGAGTACCCGGGCGCCGAGAAGCTGGTGGCCAACCTGGCGAACGCCAAGCAGGCCAGGCCCACGGTCAGCGGGTACGTCGAGATGTCCAGGTTCGTCGGTGAGGCCATCTCCAAGACGCTGCAGGGCGCGGCCACACCGAAGGAAGCCCTCGACCAGGCGGCGACCAAGTCGGCCCAGGCCCTGGCCGGGGGCTGAGGATGTCGCTGCTGTTCGCCGGGCGCCGCCCGGTCGCCCACCGCGCCACGAGCCCCTCCGGCCGGGCGCGGTGGCTGAGCCGCACGCTGATCGGCTGGGGGTTCGCCGGGCCGGCCACCGCGCTCGTGGTGGGCCTGTCGATCTTCCCGGCCGTGTGGGCGTTCCTCATCTCCCAGCAGAAGTGGAACGGGATCGCCCCCGCCAAGCCGATCGGCTGGCTGAACTACGAGCTCATGGCCCAGGACCCGGACCTGCTCGCGGCGGTCGAGCACACGGTCGTGTTCACGGTGCTGTTCGTGCCCGCGTCGATCTTCCTGGGCATGCTCATCGCGGTGGCGCTGAACCGGCCGATCCGGCTGGTCGGCTTCTACCGTACGTGCATCTTCATCCCGTTCGTGGCGTCGGCGGCGGCCACCGGCATCCTGGCCAACTTCGTCTTCAACCCCCAGTACGGCGCCGCCAACAGCGTCCTGCGCACCATCGGCCTGCCACAGCAGCAGTTCCTGGAGAGCCAGTCGCAGGCGCTCCTGGTGATCGCCCTGATCGCGCTGTGGGGACAGGTCGGGTTCACCGTCGTCGTGTACCTCGCCGCGCTGCAGGACATCCCCAAGGACGTCGTCGAGGCGGCGCGGATGGACGGCGCGAACCGCTGGCAGGTGTTTCGGAACGTCACGCTGCCGCAGCTCGGGCCGGTCACCGTGTTCACCGCCATCTGGCAGACGATCACCGCGCTGCAGCTCTTCGACCTGGTGTTCACCACGACCAGGGGCGGCCCGCTGGGCTCGACCCAGACGATCGTGTACTACGTCTACGCCCAGGCCTTCCAGCTCACCAGGTTCGGCTACGGCTCGGCCGTGGCGTACGGGCTGTTCGCCGTGACCATGCTCATCACCGTCGGGATGCTCATCTACTCCCGGCGCAGCAAGATCGAGGCCTTCTGATGAAACGCCTGCCGTTCAGTCCGTGGCATCTGCTGCTGATGCCGGTGGCCCTGCTGTTCGCGCTGCCGCTGGTGCAGATGGTGCTGACCGCGTTCATGCCGGACAGCGACATCAACCGGTTCCCGCCCCGGTTCATCCCGAGCACCCTGCAGCTCGGCGGGTTCATCGGCCTGTTCACCGAGTCGTCGGCGCTGCGCTGGCTGCTGAACACGGTGATCGTGGCGGCGGTCGCGGTGGTCTCGCACCTGATCCTGTGCTCGATGGCCGGGTACGGCTTCGCGCGGCTGAAGTTCTTCGGCCGGGGCGCCGGGTTCCTGATGATCATGGCGACCATCATGATCCCGGCCCAGTTGCTGATGATTCCGACGTACGTCATGTTCAGCCGGCTCGGGCTGGTCGACACGCTGGCGGCGGCGTTCGTGCCGTGGCTGGCGTCGGCGTTCGGGATCTTCCTGATGCGCCAGTTCTTCCTGTCGCTGCCCGCCGAGCTGGAGGACGCGGCCCGGATCGACGGGTGCTCGACGTTCGGCGTGTTCTGGCGGGTGGTGCTGCCGCTGGCCAGGCCCGCGCTGGCGACGCTGACCGTGTTCACGCTGCTGGGCTCGTGGAACGACCTGATCTGGCCGCTGATCGCGATCAGCGACGAGAGCCTGTACACGATCCAGCTCGGGCTGGCCAACTTCCAGGGCACCCGGCACACGCAGTGGTCGCTGCTCATGGCGGGCAACGTGGTGGCCACGATGCCGCTCATCATCGCCTTCGTGGTGGCGCAGCGGCAGTTCGTGGCGACGATGACGTTCAGCGGGCTCAAGGGCTGAGGCGGCTACCAGGCGACCTCGAAGGACGACAGCCCGTAGACGACGTTGAAGGAGCGGAACTCGGCCGGCTTCCCCGCCTCGCGCAGCCCGGGGAAGCGCTCGAACAGGGCCGGGAACGCGATATGGAGCTCCATCCTGGCCAGCGGCGCGCCCAGGCAGTGGTGCACGCCGTGGCCGAACGCCACGTGGCCCAGGTCGCCGCGGGCGATGTCGAACCGGTCCGGGTCGGCGACGAGCGCGGGGTCGCGGTTGGCGGCCGGCAGCACGCACACGACCAGCTCGCCCGCCGGGATGCGGACGCCCGACAGCTCGACCTCGGTCGTGGTGACCTTGAAGGTGCCGGTGTGGACGATGCTGAGCCAGCGCATCAGCTCCTCGACCGTCGCGTTGATCCGCTGGGGCTCCTTCTTGAGGAGTTCGAGCTGGGCGGGGTGGCGCAGCAGGGCCAGGGTGCCGATGCCGAGCATGTTGGAGGTGGTCTCGTGGCCGGCCAGCAGGAGCAGGCCGCCGATGCCGATGAGCTCGTCGGCGCTCAGGTCGTGGCCCTGCTCGCGGACGAGCATGCCGAGGAGGTCCTCGCCGGGGTCGGCCTGGGTGCGGGCCACCAGCTCCGCCATGTACGCGCGCGACTCCCTGCTGGCCGCCATCCGGTCCTCGATGCGTACCGAGAGGTCGAGCATCTGCCGGGTACGCCGCTGGAAGTCGTCGCGGTCGGCGTACGGCACGCCGAGCAGCTCGCAGATCACCAGCGAGGGCACCGGCAGCGCGAACGCGGTGACGAGGTCGGCGGGCGGCCCGGCCGCCTCCATCGCGTCAAGGTGCTGGGCCACGATGGCCCTGATGCGCGGCTCCAGCCGCCGCATCCGGCGCATGGTGAACTCCGGCGTCAGCATCCGGCGCAGCCGCGTGTGCTCGGGCGGGTCGAAGGACAGCAGGTTGCCCGCCCGCATCTTCCTGATGTCCTCGGGGCTGACGTCGGGCAAGCCCGGCGGCCGGAAGTTCGACCGCTCGGCGTTGCTGAACCGTGTGGAGTCGCCGAGCACCTCCCGCACGTCGGCGAAGCGGGTCACCATCCACGCGTCGAGCCCCAGCGAGGTGCTCACCCGCCGCACGCCCTCCTTCTCCCGCACCTCGACCAGCTCGGGGTCGGGGTCGAAGCCGGCGCGCCACATGAACAGAGGTAATACCGGGGAATCGCTCATCGTCGTCTCCTCACCGGGATCGGCGCTGATCACCGCCTAAGGAGACCCTAACTCCGCATCCCGCCCCGTGGTCGCCGCGGCGGGAAGCTGCTCGTTCGCCCTGCGGTCGCCGCGACGGGGAGTGGCTCAGAAGGCGGGCGGGGGGCTCGGCCGTTCGCTCAGCGTCGCGCGGATCCTGTCGCAGGACCCGTCGAGGTGCGCGGCGAGCGCGGTGAGCGCCGCCGCCACGTCGCCCGAGCGGATGATCCCGCTCAGCTCGGCGTGGTCGTCGGCGACGGGCACCAGGTCGCGGTCGGTGTTGGTGATCTCCAGTACGGTCGCGAACAGCGGCCGGTGCAGCGCCCACGTGGCGGTGAGCCAGCGGTTGCCGCCGAGCGTGTAGAAGCCGCTGTGGAAGTCGAGGTCGGCGGCGGCGAAACTGGCGGGGTCGGAGGCGGCGGCGGCCGACCGCATCCGGCCGAGCGCCTCGTCGATGGGGGTCCAGTCGGCGGCGTCGAGCCGGGCGACGGCCTCCTTGATGGCCAGGCTCTCCAGGGCGCCGCGCAGGGAGTAGAGCTCCACGAGATCCTTGTCGGACAGCCCTCGGACCGAAACGCCGCGTTTGCGCGTCTCGACCAGCCCTTCGATCTCGAGCTGGCGCAGCGCGTCGCGGACCGGGCCCCGGCTGACGCCGAAGCGCTCCGCGATCTTGCCTTCGACGAGATGTGTGCCCACGCTCAGCTCACCGCGCACGATGAGCGAGCGGAGCTGGACGAGCAACTGATCTCCGAGCGGCGGGTTCCGCAACGGATTGATGATCGTCACCAGCGTTCCTCTCGTGGTCTCCGCCCGGGACGGAACCATCCCGCTTCACCCTACCTGATCAACGTCAACCGTTTACGGTTAACCGACATCGGTAGTGATCAAGCTCCGATCTTACCGGTGGTCCCGCCGCAGGCGTTCCACGAGCCGGGCCGGGGACTCGACGGTGACCGTCAGCGCGGGGTGGGTGAGCAGGCCGAGGGGGTCGCTGCCGCGTACCGGGCGATGGAAACGGACGCAGGCGCCCTGCTCGGTGCTGGTGCCGAAGGTGAGCCCCCGGTCCGCCAGCGACACGCGTACACCGATGGCCTTGAGCGGTGAGTAGGGGCCGGACAGCTCGGCGCCGGCCACGTTGCTCAGCGGCGTCCGCACGACCCAGGGCCCGAAGCGGACGTGCAGCGCCTGCGGGGTCAGCGTCAGCCCGCACGTGCGCGGGCCGATGCCGAGCACGCCCAGCAGCGGCCGGTAGCGGTCGTCGAAGACGAATCCGTACTGCTCATCATGGCTCACATGCCTGCGGATACCCGGCCCGCCCGCCGCCACACCGGCCGGACGTCCTCGGGGGCCGGCCGCTACCGGTCCACCATCACTGATCCACCGCCGCTGATGGTCAGCCCGCCACCTGGATGCGTTCGCGCGCCCGCGCCGGGCCTACCCGGCCGCCCGCCTGGAGGCCCGCGGTCACGGCCGGCACGCTGTCGGCCATGACGATGTGATCCGCCAGGCTGGTGCGGCGCATCATGATCGTGCACACGTGCGGCGGCCGGGCCCCCGGTGCGCTGGTGAAATCCATGTCGCCCTGCACGCGAAGAACCGAACACCCGTTGGCGCCGGCCCCTTCCGCCTGAAGCCGCGGCCCCCGCCAAGCGATCTCACGCCGTTCGCCCTCGATGATCCTCACCTCCTGTGAACAGTGCTCTACCCCGGGCAACAACGCGCACTCTCGTGCCGCCGGGATCGGCCTCAGGCCAGGGTCGCGACCACTACCGCGCAACAACCCAGCGACTCCAGCCACCGGCGCCGGGCTCGGCGCCGGACACCCACGGGTTTCGTACGGCGAAGGCGCATCCGTTCTCTCCGTTCACGCAGGATCGGCTCCCGGCTGCCGGGAGATGATGACCCTTGCCAGCATGGAGGACGCCTCTCTTCGGATTGTCGCGATCTTCTCTCGAGGACGGTCCCGGCCTCCGGCGCCTCGCTCGGGCGGCATCTGGACCGGAGCGGGATCGGCCCGGCCTGGTCAGGGCCGGTGGGTTCCGAACTCCCAAGGATCGCCCTGGGATACTTTGAGCCGGAACACGGGCCGGACCACCCGTGTGGGGGTACGGGTACGCGGGGCCTGGCGGCGTATGGTGGGTTGCCTGGGACATTTCGCATGTCGGCAACCGTGTCGGCGTCGCCCCCCGACACAGCCGGCCCTCGACGCCGGAGACAGGCGGCACGCCCGATGCCGAACCGCTACCCATCGCCCCCGACCGGCCTGGATCCGGAAGCCGCCGACGCCGCGTGCGGCACCCGCGGCCCGTACGTTCCCCCGCAGCGCCCTAACGAAGGGAATTCGATCATCGTCACCCGTTCCAGTCCACCGTCCGAGCAGCCGGTCCGGCGTCGCCGCGTGAGCGAGGCGAAGCTGGGCACGCGCGGCCAAGCGGCCGCGGACGTGGCCCGATGGACCTGCCCCCACGGCCTGCACGCCGGCAGGGGTTGCATCGCCTGCTACCACGCCACCGCCGACGCGGAGCCGGGGTTGCCGCTGTGGCGGAGCGCGGTGTGGTTCACCTCGGAGCGGCCCATACCGATCAGGGTCCTGAAGGACGTACGCCGTCACGGCCGCCGCTTCGCGCTCGACCAGCCGTCCACGCCCCTGGTCTACCTTCTCAGCGGACAGGTACGGGCGGCCACGGGTACGGAGGCGATCGCGGGACTGGTCGGGTTCCTCCTGGACAACCGGCACGTCGTCGACGCGTTCACCGTGACGGAGATCCGCGCCGCCGCCTGACGGACGGCCATCCGCCCGGATGTAATGGTTCACCGCCTTTCTCGCCAAGAAGGGGAAACTCGGGAGCTATAGGAAGGCACACGGGATGGCCGACGTTCCATCGCAGGATCTTCGCCGGACGATGCGAGATCCCACGGCGTTCGAGGTCTTCTACCGAAGACACGCCGAGCGCGTGAGCCGCTTCGTGGCCCGCCGGATGACCGATCCGCACACGGTGGACGGTCTCACCACAGAGGTGTTCCTGGCCGCCATCGACACCGCGGCCACCTACCGGCCGGATCGGGGCAGCGAGGAGGCCTGGCTGTTCGGCATCGCGCGCAACGTGGTGGCCTCCGAGCAGCGCAGAGCGGCCAAGGAGCTGCACAAGAACGCCCGAGCGGCGGGGCGGCGCACGCTGGACGCCGACGACATCACCCGCCTGGAAGAGCGCGTCGACGCGGAACGGGCCGCCCGCCCGCTGCTGACCGCCATCGCCGGCCTGCCCGGGAGTCTGCGGGCCGTGGCCGAGCTGGTGGACGTCGACGGCCTCTCGGTCACCGACGCGGCGACGGCGTTGCGCATCCGCGTCAGCACCGCCAGGGTCCGGCTGCACCGGGCGCGCCGCCGGCTCTTGGCCGACCCGGCCGGCCTCCCGGAATCCGTCTTGGAAGGATCGTCATGAACGAGACCCTGGCCGGCTTCGAAGAGCGCCGGCTGGCCGAGCTGAAGGACCACATCGCCGCGCGGGCGGCGGCCGGACGGAACAGGCGGCCACGCCGCCGGATCATGTTCGCCATGGCGGCCGGAGCGGCGGCCGCGACGGTCGCCGCGGTGGCCACCGTCACGTCTCTGGGCGGCGGCGACACCGCCTACGCCGTCACCAAGGACTCCGACGGCATCGTTCATGTGACGGTACGCGACTTCGCCGACGCGAAGGGCTTGAACAGGCAGCTCACGAGCCTGGGCGTGCCGGCCCTCGTCGACTACGTGCCCGCGGGCCAGAGGTGCAGGGACGAACGCGGGACCGCCGTACGGGACGTTCCGCGCGGCCTGTACCACGCGCCGGCGAACATCCCCGGCGACAAGGAGGGCCACGGCTGGCAGATGCGGATCGACACCAAGCTGTTCAAGCCCGGCCAGACCTTCGTCTGGACCCTGGAGGTCGACCCCATCTACGGATGGACCGGCACCAGCACCATCCTCATGCACGGCCCCGTGGCCCCCTGCGTGCTGGTCCCCGATGACACGCCGCACAACGTGCCGGCCGTGTCTCCGCTCCGGGTCACGTCCTCGCAGGCGTACGAGGGGAAGACCGTCGGCCGGGTCCGGCCGGAGATCGAGAAGCGCGGCCTCAAGGTCACCTATCTCGTCACCGAGCCCCGTCCCGCCGGCGACCGACGGCCTCGCGAGGCCTCGCGTGACATCCCCTACGTCATGTACCCGAACAAGCAGAACACCCCGGTCGGCGACGACTGGTTCGTCTGGCAGGTGGACGAGCCGCGGCAGGGGACGTTCCGGCTGATGGTCACCCGTGAACTCTGAGTGTTACCGGCTGGAGGAGAAATGAGCGGCGCCCAGTACACGCTGGCCGGCGGCCTGTCGGTCGCGCTGCCGCCCGCCGAGGCGTTCGAGCTGTTCACGCCGCGCGGCGAGGAGCGGTGGGTGGACGGCTGGAGTCCGCGCTTCCCCATGGACGCCGCCGACGACTCCGCCCCCGGCACCGTGTTCGAGACCGACGCGGACGGCCGGACGACCACCTGGGTCGTGGTCGGGCGCGAGGCGGGCCGCTGGATCTCGTACGCCAGGGTCACGCCCGGCCGGCGGGCCGGGACGGTCACCGTCGAGGTGAGCGCGGACGACCGGGGCGGCAGTGACGTCGGGGTGACGTACGAGCTGACCGCCCTGTCGCCGGAAGGGGAAGAGGAGCTGCGCGAGTTCGCCGACGGTTACGCCGGTTTCCTCGGCTCATGGGAGGAGGCCATCGCGCGCCAAGGGGGCTTGTCAATCGGACATCGACGTGTCTAGCTACGAACGACGACCCCCGATTGCCCAGGAGCATCAGCCATGTCACTGGTCCGCGTTCACAACTTCTCCATCTCGCTCGACGGCTACGGCACCGGTGAGGGGCAGAGCCACGACGCGCATTTCGGTCACGCCGGGGAAAGGCTGCACGAATGGATGTTCGCCACTCGGTGGTGGAAGACCGGCGGTAGTGGCGGCGTCGACGACGTCTTCGTGCAGCGGCACAATCCGGGGATCGGCGCCGAGATCATGGGCGCCGGGAAGTGGGGCCACCCCGGGTGGCACGAGGACCCGGAGTGGAAGGGCGCCTGGGGTCCTAACCCGCCGTTCCACACGCCGGTCTTCATCCTCACCCATCACACGCGCCCGTCGATCGAGATGGAGGGCGGCACGACGTACCACTTCATCGACGCCTCCCCCGCCGAGGCCGTCGAGGCGGCCCGCAAGGCGGCGGACGGCAAGGACGTGCGTCTCGGCGGGGGTCCGACCGTGATCCGTGACTTCCTCGCCGCCGGGCTGATCGACTACATGCACGTCGCGGTGGTGCCGATTCTGCTCGGCCGAGGTGTACGCCTCTGGGAGGGGTTGGAGGGCCTGGAGAAGGACTACCAGGTCGAGGCCACCTCCTCGCCGAGCGGAGTCACGCATGTGACGTTCACACGCGGTGGGGATGTCGAGACGGCCGGGGCGGCTCCGACCATTCGTTGACGGCGCCGGATGGCGCCGCCGGCGAATCGAAGGAGAACGACGTGGAGACCTTGGACCGCTTCATCGAGGACGTGACGAACCTGGTCGGCAGGATCGACGACGAGCACGAGATCACGAGAGAGGTCTCGGCTCTGCTGTCCCGGCTGCTGGCCGGCGGCTACCGGCTTCCCCCGGAGGTCACCCGGCCGTCGAAAGATCGCCATGTCACGTACCCGCTCTACATCGCCCCCGACGACAGCTGGTCGCTGGCGTCCGTGGTCTGGAACATGGGTCAGCGCACGCCCGTGCACGGGCACGAGATGTGGGGTGTCGTGGGCGTCTACTCGGGCGCCGAGCAGGAGGTCCGCTACGTCAAGCCCCTGCCGTCCGAGACGGGCAGGGCCCTGACGCCGGCCGGTGAGCAGGTGTGGGAACGCGGGCAGGTCACCGTGTGCTGTACGACCGACGACGACGTCCACGCCGTCGTGGCCATCGGCGACGAGCCCACCATCGGGATCCACGTCTACGGGGGCAACATCGGCACGATGAGCCGGCGGTCGTACGATCCGGCCACGGGGGCGGTCCACTGGTTCGTCTCCGGCTGGGACAGCCCGGTGGCCGATTAATGTCCGGTGAATGTCCGCCTTTCACGCGGTTATCGACGGTCGGACTTTTGATACGTTGTCAATCGTTCGACCGACGTCTCAAGCCAGGGCAGCAAAGAAGTGACCGTGTGCGCGTGCCGCCGTGCCGATCTCGGGCGTCATGTTCATGTTCAGCAATCACCAGGCCTCATGTGCGGCCCTGGCCGGCATGGAGTCGGACCTTTGCCCGTGAACGCGAGGATTTCGCGCACCACGGCCTTGGGGTTTTCTTCCGCGAGCCAATGCCCTGATTTCGGGATCTCGACCGCGCGTGTGATGTTGCCGAGCATCGGCGCCAGGGTCGGCCGGGTGGCGGCGAGTGAACCGGTGGCCGTGAGGAGAAGCGTGCGGGTGCTCACGCGGGCGGCCGCGGTGTTGTCGCGCTCGTCCTGGTCCAGGCTCCGGTAGAGCTCGAATCCGGCACGCAGCACGTCCGGGCGGCTGTAGGTGCGGACGAATTCACTGGTTTCCGCTTCGGTGAACGGCGATCGTGTCCTCGTGCCGCCGAACGCCGTTCCGCCGTAGGCGACTTGCGGGTAGAACGCCGTGAGGTAATCGCGCACATCGCCCGGGTCGTCGATGAGTTTCTCGGGGATCGCCCGCTGGCTGTTGAAGGCCATGTGCCAGGAGAAGGTTCGGTACCGCGCGGCGGCCAGTTTCGGGCCGGGGAGCGGATAGTCCATATGCACGTAGGACTTCACCTCGCCGGGGAATTGGGAGACGTACTGGAATCCGACTCCGGCACCGAGGTCATGGGCGACCAGGTCGAATTCGTCGAGTCCGATCCGATCGCGCAGCAGGTCGTGGACATAACGTGCCAGGGTCTTCTTGTCGAAGCTCGCCGGGCTTCCCGCACTGTCGCCGAGGCCGGGGAGGTCGAGGGCGTAGACGGTGTGATGCTCGGCGAGGGCCGGCATGATGTCGCGCCATTCGTACCAGGTCTGCGGCCAGCCGTGCAGGAGCACCAATGCCGGGCCCTTTCCGGCCATGACGTAGTGCATGCGCACGTCGCGGACCTTCGCGAACCTGTGCTTGAACTCCGTGTCGTGCTTCGTGGTGGCCGCGGCAGTGCCGCCCATGACGAGGGAGAGGGCCAGCGCGACGGCTCCGAGGAGGCGGAGAGAGTGCTTCATGTGCACAAGCTTCACGTGCGGGCTTGCGGTGCTGCATACTTTTTTGCAGGATTGCAAAAGGAGCCGGCCCGTGACAGAAGACGAAGCGGTACTGGAGAACGTCGGCCCGAGGCTGCGGCACTTCCGCAAGGCTCTCGGCATCACCCTCGCCGAGCTGGCGGAGCGCACAGGGCTCACTCCGAGCACCATCTCCCGGCTGGAACGCGGGCACGTCCGGCCCACGCTGGAACAGCTCTTGCCGCTGGCCCGCGCCTACTCCGTGCCGCTCGATGAGCTCGTCGCGGCACCGTCCACCGGGGATCCGCGGGTGCACCTGCGGCCCTTTCAGAAGCATGGGCTGACGTTCGTGCCGCTGGGTATGAAGACGGGGGGCGTGCAGGCGTACAAGGTGATTTATCCGCCTGTTTCGCAGCTTCCGCCGCCGAAGCTCCACCGGCACCCCGGCCGGGAGTGGTTCTACGTGCTCCAGGGCGCGGTCCAGCTCGTCCTCACCGGCACCAAGACGGTGCTGACGGCGGGCGAAGCGGCGGAGTTCGACACCAACACCGCCCACTGGATCGGCAACGCCCGGGACGACATACCGGCGGAGACCATCGCCATCTACGGGCAGCAGGGCGAGCGCGTTCACATCACGGACGTCTGAATCGGCGAGAGCTCTCACATTACTCACACAGTCGCATGCGATGACTGGCGTCATGACAGATTCGCGAGCGGGCGAGTGGTGATGCGCATGACCGACAACGCCGTGACCGCGCGAGGCGACACCGACGTGCCTCCCGGACTGACCGCGACGGTGGAGATCGTGGTCCCCGTCCACAACGAGGAACGGGCTCTGCCCGGTTGTATCGACGTACTACGCGACCATCTCCAGCGGTATTTCCCTTTCGAGTGGACCGTCACCGTCGTGGACAACGCCAGCACCGACCGCACCCCTGAGGTCGCCGCCGAGCTGGCCGAGCGCCATCCCGACGACGTGCGGGTGCTGCGGCTGGAGCGCAAGGGGCGCGGACTGGCGCTGCGTACGGCGTGGGCGCGCAGTCAGGCCGACGTCGTGGTGTACATGGACGTCGATCTGTCGACCGGTCTCGACGCGCTGCTGCCGTTGACGGCGTCGCTGGTCAACGGGCACTCCGACGTGGCGATCGGCTCCCGGCTGGCGCGCGGGGCACGCACGTTGCGCGGGCCGCGCAGGGAGATCATCTCGCGGGGCTACAACGCGTTGATCCGGTGGACGCACGGGGTGGGGTTCACCGACGCGCAGTGCGGGTTCAAGGCCGCCCGCACGGCGGTGATCCGGCCGCTGCTGGAGAAGGTCGAGGACGACGGCTGGTTCTTCGACACCGAACTGCTGCTGCTGGCCGAGCACAACGGGCTGCGGGTGCAGGAGGTCCCGGTGGACTGGGTGGAGGACGTGGACAGCCGGGTGCAGGTGATGTCCACCGCCCTCGACGACATCAAGGGCCTGCTCCGGGTGGCGCGGGCCAAGGCGTCGGGCGCGGCGCGCGTACCGGATCTGCCGCGGCGGCCCGAGCCGCGCGCCGCGCACCCGGACGCCGTGCTGGCCGACCGGAGCAGCGGCGGGTTGTTGTGGCAGGTGGTGTCGTTCGGCGCCATCGGGGTGCTGTCGACGGTGGCGCATCTGGGCCTGTACGCGCTGCTGCGGACGTGGTTGCCCGTGCTGCCGGCGAACCTGCTGGCCCTGACGCTGACCACCGTGCTCAACACCGAGGCCAACCGCCGTTTCACCTTCACCTCCTCCCGCGGCTCCGCCACGCGTACGCACCTGCTCGGGCTGGTGGTGTTCGGCCTGTACTACGCGCTGACCTCCGGCGCGCTGCTGGCCCTGCACGCCGTCACCCCGGCTCCGTCGCGCGCCGTGGAACTGACGGTGCTGGTCTGCGCCTGCGTGCTCGGCACCGCCGGGCGATTCCTGTTGTTGCGCGGCTGGGTCTTCCGCCGGGCCGCCGCTCCTGAAAGCCGATCATCCAGATGACCGTCATCTCCCTGCGCGCGGCCGCCCCCAGACGGTACGCGCTGACCGCGATCTGCCTGCTGGCCGCCGTGCTCTACGGCTGGTCCTGGTGGACCTGGGGCTGGGGCAACACGTATTACAGCGCCGCCGTCAAGTCCATGTCGGCGAGCGTCACCACGTTTCTGTTCGGCTCCTTCGATCCGGCCGGTGTCGTCACGGTGGACAAGCCGCCGATGGCGATGTGGCCGCAGGTCGTCTCGACCTGGATCTTCGGCTATCACGGGTGGTCGCTGCTGCTGCCGCAGATCATCGAGGGCGTGGCGGCGGTCTTCCTGCTGCATCGCGCCGTACGCCGGTGGGCCGGTGAGGGCGCCGGACTGATCGCCGCCCTCGTGCTCGCGCTGACCCCGGTCACCGTCGCGATCAATCGGGACAACAACCCGGACACGCTGCTGGTGCTGCTGCTGGTGGCCGCCGCCTACGCCCTGACCCGTGCGCTGCGAGGCGGCATCGCGCCGCGCCGGGCCACCGGGTGGCTGATGCTGGCCGCCTTCCTCATCGGGTGCGGGTTCACCACCAAGATGCTGGCCGCGTGGGTGTGCCTGCCCGCCTTCCTGCTCGCCTACCTGTTCGGTACGGCCGCGCCCTGGCGGCGGCGGATCGGTGACCTCGCCGCGGCGGGCGGGGTGCTGCTGGCCGGCTCGCTGTGGTGGGTGGTGCTGGTGGATCTTTGGCCGGGGGAAAAGCCGTACATCGGGGGCAGTACGGACGGCTCCGCCCTTGATCTCGTGCTCGGCTACAACGGCCTCGGACGAATCTTCGGCGGGGGCGGTCCGGGTGGTATCGGTCCAGGTGGTGGCGGTCCGGGCGGGGGCGGTCCGGGTGGGATGCCGTCGATGCCGCCGGGTGGGTTCCAGCCTCCCGATACGCCCATGCCGCGTGGTGGTTTCGGCGGGTTCGGTGGTTCGTCCGGACCGTTGCGGATGTTCAACGAAGTAGTGGGCGGGCAGATCAGCTGGCTGCTGCCGCTCGCGCTGCTGATCGTCGTGGCCGCCGTCGTGTTCGCCGCTAAGGCCAGGCGCCGGGGAGTGCCGGCCGTTCGTGGCGGGTGGTTGTTGTGGGGCGGGTGGCTGCTGGTCAACGCCGTCGTCTTCAGCTTCGCCTCCGGGATCTTCCACTCGTACTACACCACGATGCTGGCGCCGGCCCTGGCCGCTCTGGTCGGCGCGGGAGTGGTGTGGCTGGCCCGGCACTCCCGGGGCGCCGTGGCGGCCGCCGGCGCGGTGGCCGTCACCGCGGTCTGGGCGTGGGTCCTGATCTCGCGCGACACCTCGTGGAACGGCTGGCTGCGGTACGCCGTGCTCGCCGCCGCCGTCGCCGCGATCGCCTTCCTCCTCCTCACCGGGCTGCGCGGTGCCCGTACGGGGCCGGCCGTGGCGGCGGCGGTGCTCATCCCCTCGTTGCTGGCGCCGGCGACGTGGTCGATCGCCTACGCCTTCGGGCCGCCCGACGCCAACGGCACCAACCCGGCGGCGGGCCCGCGCACCACCTTCGGCGGCGGGATGCCCGGCGCCCGTCCCGGAAGAGGCGGGCCGATGGGCGGCGGGCCGACGGGCGGGCCGATGGGCGGCGGGGCCGAGCTCAGCGCCGGTCAGCGCAGGATCCTCGACTACGCCGTCGCCCACTCCGGCGGTGCCCGCATCAAGCTCGCGATCAACACCGCCGCGATGGGCGCCGCCGCGTACATCATGAACAGCGATGAGACGGTGATCGGCATGGGCGGCTTCATGGGGTCCGATCCCGCGCCGACCGCGGAGCAGCTCGACCGCTGGGTCAAGGCGGGCGAGCTGCGCTACGTCCTCAGCGGCGACGGCCCGGAGCGGATGATGGGAGGCGGGCAAGGGGCCGCGCAAGCCCGTACCACCTGGATCGCCCGCGCCTGCGAGGAGGTTCCCGCCGCCGAGTACGGCGGCACCGAGCAGAGCGACACCTCGGACAGATCACCCTTCGGCGGCGCCCAGAAGCTCTACCGATGCGGCTCGTGAACGTCACGCGGCGGCGCGCCGGGCCTCCCGTTCGACCCGCCGGATCTGCTCGTCGCTGACGGCGAGGTCGCCGAACTGCCGGACCGCCTGATAGTAGGTCCAGGCGAGCCCGTCACAGGTCCTCTTGGACACCCCCGAGTATCCGGCGCACACCGCCCGCATATCGAAGAGGAACGCGTCGTCGATTCTGTCCTTGTTCGCCGGGAACTGGCTTACGGACTTGTAGTTCCGGTAACCGAAATCGTGCCGTCGGCACGACATCCGGAAGTCGAATCCGAGCGGCTGGTCCGGGCTGCTCGAACACAGGTCCGTCGACCAGTCGAAGGCGTACGACTCCCACGCCCCCTGGTTCTCCCAGGCGTTCCGCCACGAGGCGGCGCTGGGGGCCGTGGGCTGGGAGAACGAGGACAGGACGGCGAGTTTCTGTTCCAGGGTCACGGCCGCGTGGGCGGGTGACGCGAAGGACAGGAGGAGGGCGGCGATGGGGGTGAGTGTCACAACGGATCTGCTGACCATTCTGCTGACCATGAGACCTGCTTCTTCTGCCCGGGGCCGGATACGTGTCGCGGCCAGGTTCGCCCGACGCCCTAACGATGAAGCGAAATAACGGAGAACGCGAAGCAGATCTTGCTCAATTTTCGGGCGAGAGTTTACGGAGGAAGACCCTTTACAGAGGGTCTGCCACATGTCAAGGGAAGAGTCAGCGATCGCCCGGCTGACGCCGCCGGAAACGACAAGACTGTTTTTTCGGAAATCTTCCCGGCATGCTGGCGCGGCCGGATCGGACGACACACGAAGGAGTCGGCGGATGACGACCGCGCAAGAAGGCAACCTGCCTCTGCACCTGGCGGGCAACAACGCACCGGTCACCGAGGAGGTGACGGTGGAGCCGGCCGAGGTGACCGGCGCCATCCCCGAGGAGCTGAACGGGATCTATCTCCGCAACGGCCCCAACCCGCGTACGGGCTGGTCACCGCACTTCTTCGCGGGCGACGGCATGGTGCACGCCGTGGCGCTGGCGGGCGGGCGGGCCCGCTGGTACCGCAACCGCTACGTCCGCACCCCGCTGTACGAGCACCCCGGCGAGTCCCGCTACGCCCTGGCCTACGACGCGGCCACCGGCCAGGTCGACTACCGGGTCACGACGGCCAACACCCACCTGGTCTCTCACGCGGGCCGGCTGCTCGCCCTGGAGGAGGGCGGCTTCCCGTACGAGATCACGCCCGAGCTGGAGACGGCCGGGCCGTACACCTTCGGCGGCGCCCTACGGACCCCCATGACCGCCCACCCCAAGATCTGCCCGCGCACCGGCGAGCTGCTGTTCTTCGGCTACCGGCTGCGCCCGCCGTACCTGACCTACTACCGCGCCGCGCCGACCGGCGAGGTGCTCCAGGCGCAGGTGGTGCCGGTGCCGCGGGCGACGATGATGCACGACTTCGCCATCACCGAGCACCACGCGATCTTCATGGACCTGCCCGTCGTGTTCGACCCGGCGATGACCGGCGGAATGCCGTGGCGGTGGGACGACGGGCACGGCGCGCGGTTCGGCGTGATGCGGCGGGACGGCGGCGAGGTGCGCTGGTTCGAGGTCGATCCGTGCTACGTGTGGCACACGATGAACGCCTCGGAGCGGGACGGCACGATCACGGTCGTCGGCTGCCGTGTGCCGACGCTCTGGCGCGCGGGCCCCGAGGACGTCGGCGGCGGCCTGCCCCGGCTGCATGAGTGGCGGCTGGACACGGCCACGGGCAAGGTCTCGGAGCGGCCGCTGGACGACGCCCCGCTCGAATATCCGCGCGTCGCCGACGCCGAGGTCGGACGCCCGCACCGCTTCGGCTACGTCACGAGCTTCTCCCTCGAAGCCGAGCCCGAGCGCTCCGAGATCTACAAGTACGACTTCGCCAGGGGCGCGGCCCGCGACACCCACCGGCTGCCCGCCGGGCATCTCTGTGGCGAAGCCGCCTTCGTCCCCCGCCGGCAAGGGGCGGGGGACGACGACGGCTATCTGCTGACCTTCTGCCACGATCGGGCCCGGGGCACCGGATACCTGGCGATCCTGGACGCCGCCGACCTGTCGGCCCGGCCGGTGGCCGAGGTCCGCCTGCCGGTCCGCGTCCCCACGGGCTTCCACGGCATCTGGGTGCCGAAGAGCTAGGAGACGCCCACGGGCACCGGCTTCTCCACGGCCTCCGGCGTGCTCCGCCGCTTCTCCTTCCGGTTCTCGACCATGGTGTACAGGGTCGGCACCAGCACCAGGGTGAGCAGAGTGGAGCTGACCAGGCCGCCGATGACCACGATGGCCAGCGGCTTGGAGATGAAGCCGCCGCCTCCGGTGAGGCCCAGCGCCATGGGCATGAGGGCGAAGATGGTGGCGAGCGCCGTCATCAGGATCGGCCGCAGCCGCTTGCGCCCGCCCTCGACGACCGCCTCCTGCAGCGGCATCCCCTGCCGCCGATACTGGTTGATCAGGTCGAGCAGCACGATCGCGTTGGTGACCACGATGCCGACCAGCATGAGCAGCCCGATCATGGCGGCGAGGCCGAGCGGGGTGCCGGTGACCAGGAGCAGCCCGATCGCGCCGGTGGCGGCGAACGGGATGGACACCAGCAGGATCAGCGGCTGGATCAGGCTGCGGAAGGTGCCGACCATGACGAAGAACACCAGGGCCACGGCCGCGACCAGGGCCAGGCCCAGGCTGCCGAACGCCTCGGCCTGGTCGGCGCTGGCACCGCCCATGGAGTAGGTGGCCCCGGCGGGCAGGGTCAGCTTGGCGAGCCTGTTCTCCAGGTCGGTGCCGGCCGTGCCGAGGTCGGAGCCGGTGTACTTGCCGGAGACGGTGGCGCTGCGCTGCCCGTCGATGCGGGTGACGGAGACGGGCCCGTCGACCTGCGCGACCTTGGCGACGTCGCGCAGCTCCACGCCGCCGGGCAGCTCCAGGTCGCGCAGCTCGCCGAGGGAGGCGGGCACGTCGCCGGTACGCAGGACGACGTCGGCCGTGGTGTCGTCGAAGGTGAGCTGGGTGACGGTGGCGCCCTGGAACGCCTGGGCCACCGCCTGCCCGATGGCCATCTCCGACAGGCCCTTCTCGGCGGCCTTCTCGCGGTCCACGGTGACGTCCACGCGCGGCGCGGTGTCGGCGGCGCTGCTGGTCACCTCGGTCAGGCCGGGCATCGAGGCCATCGCGGCGCGTACGGTGTCGGCCGCCTCGCGCAGGCCCTCCTGTTCGGTGGCGTGCACCACGACCTGCAGGCCGTCGCCGCCGAAGCCGCCCGACTGGCCGACGCTGATCTCACCGGCGTCGGTGAGCGCGCCGAGCCGCTCGCGCAGGGTGTTCTCGACGGCGGCGGTCTCGCTGCCGTCGCGCAGCGTGAGGGAGTAGCTGGCGCGCGCCGTGCCGCCGCCACCGCCACCGCCCGCTCCGGGCGGGCCGCCGCCCGTCATGCTGACGTTGCTGCCGCCACCCACGGTGACCTGGTAAGACGCGATGTCCTTGATGCCGGTCAGCACGTCCTCGACCTGCTTGGCCTTGGCGTCGGCGGCGGTCAGGGAGGTGCCGGCGGGCAGGTTCTGGGTGACGCTGACGGTGTTCTGGCCGGCGTTGTCGATGAAGCTGGTCTCCAGGCGCGGGATCAGGGCGAGCGTGCCCGCCAGGATGGCCAGCGCGGCGGCGACCGTGGACAGGCGGTGCCGGGTGGCGAACCGGATGACCGGCACGTAGGCGCGCTGCAGCGGGCTGCGCCGCTCGCGCTCCTCGGCCACGTCGCGGCCGGTCTCCTTCTTGCCCGGCTTCAGGAACCAGTAGCTGAGCACCGGCACGACGGTCAGCGACACCAGCAGCGAGGCCAGCAGCGCCACCGTCACGGTGATGGAGAACGACCCGAACAGCTCGCCGACCAGGCCGCCGACGAAGGCGATGGGCAGGAAGACGGCGACCGTGGTCAGGGTGGAGGCGGTGACGGCTCCGGCGACCTCGCGCACGCCATTCTCGATGGCCTGCCGTTTGCGCTCGCCGTACGACAAATGGCGTTTGATGTTCTCCAGGACCACGATCGAGTCGTCCACCACCCGGCCGACGGCGATGGTCAGGGCGCCGAGGGTGAGCATGTTGAGCGAGTAGTCCCAGGCCCACAGCGCGATCAGCGCGATCAGCACCGACAGCGGGATGGAGACCGCGGTCACCAGGGTGGAGCGGATCGAGAACAGGAACACCAGGATGATCAGGACCGCCATGGCCAGGCCGAGCAGGCCCTCCGTGGTGAGGCTCTCGATGGCCTGCTCGACCGAGGGGGCCTGGTCGAACACGATGGTGAGGCTGCTCTGGCCGCCGAGCTGCCGGGCGAGGGCGGGCAGCTCGGCCCTGACCTCGTCGGAGATCGACACGGCGTTGCCGTCGGGCTTCATGGTGATCGAGATGCCCAGGCTCGGTTTGCCGTCGGTACGGGTCAGCGTGGCGGAGTCGGCCAGGCCCAGTTTCACGCTCGCCACGTCGCCCAGCCGCACCGGGTCGGGCTTGGGGGCGGGCTTCGCCTGCTGGGGCTGGGCGCCGGGACGGCCGGGCTGCTGAGTCTGCTGGGCGGGCTGCTGCGCGGGTGCCGCCGCCGGGGTGAGGTAGAGGTCCTTCAGGTCGGCGACGCCGTCGAACCGGCTGCCCACCTGGACGCTCAGCGCGGTCCCCGACTTGGTCAGCGTGCCGGCGGGCAGCGGGTTGCCCGCGTTCTGGATCGCGCTGGAGATCGCCGAGGCGTCCAGTCCCTTGTCCTTGAGCTCGTCCTCGTCGGGCGTGATCGTGATGACCTCGGCGCGAAGGCCCGTGACGGTGGCCTCCTTGACGCCCTCGATGCCCGCGAGCGTCGGCACCACCTGGGTGGACAGCCGGTCGGCGAGCCCCTGCTGGCCCTCGTCGGAGGCGGCGGCCAGCTGCATGACCGGCAGGTCGTCGGTGCTGCCCACGGCGACCTGCGGGTCCACGTCATCGGGGAGCGACAGCCGGTCCACGGCCTGCTGGATGTCGCTCTGGGCGGCGTCGACGTCCGTGCCGAAGTCGAAGGCCACCTGGATCGTCGAGCTGGACTCCCGCGAGGTCGAGGTGACGCCGGTGACCCCGGTCAGGCCGCGTACCGCGTCCTCGATGGGGACGGTGACACCGTCCTCGACGATCTGCGGCGCCGCGCCCGGGTAGGCCGCGATGATCGAGACCTGCGGGAAGGCCAGCGAGGGCAGGAGCTGCTGTTTCAGCTGGGGGATGGTGAAGATCCCGAAGGCCGTCACCGCGAGGGTGACGAGCGCGACGAGGCCTCGGTTGGCGAGGCTCAATCTGGCCAGGAACGACATCGGTCCACTTCTCTTCGCATTCGGGTCAGGCCGCGCGGCCCGATGTCTCAAGCCTTGTTGCCGTATACGAAGGAAATTTCCGACCTGGGGATGGTCCTGATCTACCGCGATCGCCGTACGGGGCCGTGGCCCGCTACTGCGGCCGCGGTCGAACCATGCCCGTCTCGTACGCGATGATCACGAGCTGGGCGCGGTCATGCGCGCCGAGTTTGAGCATCGCCCGGTTGACGTGGGTCTTGACGGTCGTCCTGCTGATCCCCAGCCGGAGGGCGATCTCGTCGTTGGTCAGGCCGGTCGCCACCAGGATCATGATCTCGCGCTCGCGTTCGGTGAGCACGGCCAGGTCGCCGGGCAGGTGGTCGGGATGGGCGTTCGGGCTGGCCAGGAAGCGGGTGATCAGGCCCTGGGTGGCCGACGGCGACAGCAGCGCCTCTCCCCTGGCGACCACCCGGATGGCCTCCTGGAGCTGTTCGGCCTCGACGCTCTTGCCCAGGAACCCGCTGGCGCCGGCCCGCAGCGCGGCGAAGACGTACTCGTCGATCTCGAACGTCGTCAGCACCAGCACCCGGGTCGCCGTGCCGCTCTTGGTGATCTCCCTGGTCGCGGCCAGGCCGTCCATGCCCGGCATGCGGATGTCCATCAGGACCACGTCGGCCCCGGTCTCCCCGGCCAGCCGCACCGCCTCGCCGCCGTTGGCGGCCTCGCCCACCACGGTCAGGTCGGGCGCGGTCTCCACCAGCACCCGGAACCCGGCCCTGACCAGCGCCTGGTCGTCGGCCAGCAGGACACGGACGCTCATGCGAGCGCCCCTTCCGGCGCTGGCAGCACGGCGTGCACGCACCAGCCGCCCCGCCGGTCCGGTCCCGCGCTGAAGGTGCCGCCCACGGACAGCGCGCGTTCCCGCATCCCGATCAGGCCGTGCCCCGCTCCCCCGGTGGGTGGCCCGCCTGGGCCGTCGTCGGTGACCTGGACGGTCACCTGGCCGGGCTCCCAGCCGAGCCGCACGTGTACGCCGGCGTCCGTGGCGTGCTTGCTGACGTTGGTCAGCGCCTCCTGGAAGATGCGGAACGCGGCCAGCTCCACCGGCGCCGGCAGCGGTCTCGGCACGCCCTCGGCCAGGCACTCCACGTTCAGGCCGGCCGCCGTGAACGAGGCGATCAGGTCGGGCAGCCGATCGAGGCCGGGCGACGGTTCCGCCGGCACGTCGTCGGGGCTCCCGGGCCGCCGCAACAGGCCGACGGTGGTGCGCAGTTCGTTCAGCGCCTCCTTGCCCGCGTTGCGGACGTGGCCGAGCGCCTGGCGCGCCTCGTCCGGCCTGCTGTCCAGCACGTGCGCCGCGACCTGGGCCTGGACGTTGATGAGCGCGATGTGGTGGGCCAGCACGTCGTGCAGCTCACGGGCGATGCGCAGGCGTTCCTCCATCACGCGGCGCTCGGCCTCCTCCTCGCGGGTGGCCTCGGCCCTGCGCGCCCGTTCCTCGATGGCGGCCACGTACGCCCGGCGGCTGCGCACCGCGTCCCCGATGGCGGTGGCCATGCCGATCCAGGCCACCTGCGCCAGCAGCTCGGGCGCCACCAGCGACTCCCCCGCGAACACGAACCTGGATCCGGCCAGGACGAGCGAGACGGCCAGCCCGGTGAACCAGGCCGTCCGGCGCGCGCTGTGCAGGGCCACGGTGTACACGGCGATCATCGGGCCCAGGTCGAGCGGGGTGCGGTCGCCGCCGAGCGCGAAGTAGACGACGAGGCCGCCCAGGCACGCGGCCAGGGCGGCCCGCGGGTGGCTCCGCCGGAACACCAGCGCGCCGCAGACCACCAGGCCGATCACGACGGCCTCCATGGTGAGCGGGTCGGTCGTCGTCGCCCACGGGGGACGCGGCCTCGGTGGCGCGTGCCTCTCGGCATAGGGGGCCAGAAGCGTCGCGATGTAGAGGAACGCGGCCAGCACGATGTCCCAGACGCGCGGCACCCGTCTCGCCCAGCTCAGCAAACTCACTGTTCCACGCTATGGCCGATCGGCGCCCGCTCCCTCATTCACGGGTACCGGACGCGCGTACTGCGATCGCGGTAGCGCCTTCTCAGGCTGCTCGGGTGCCGGTCGCCGGGCCCGCAGCAGCCGTACGGCCAGGAGCGAGAGCGGGAGCAGCGGCCCGAGCAGGTAGACGGCCGCGGCCAGCCGCTGGTCGTCGAACAGGTCGGGCGCGCCGGGCGGGGCCACGACCAGGAACCAGTCGGCCCCGGCCAGGGTTCCGAACAGCAGGGAAACGCCCACCACCAGGTGCACGGCCGCCACCACGGTCAGCGCCCCGGCCCGGAAGGCCCAGGAGACCCGGGGCAGCGGGTCCACGGCCGTCAGCAGCCAGAAGACCGGCAGGGAAGCGCCGAGCAGCAGGAACGCCGTCGCCAGATGGGCGACATGTCCGGACAACGACCATTGGAGCCAGCCGGTACGGTGCAGCAGCGGCAACGCCGGCACGTACGCCACCAGCGCCCACCCGAACAACGCCCGCCCGGGAGCCCGCGAACCGATCCTCCCGTACTGCGACGAGGCGGTCGTGGCCCGGCCCGCCAGGGTGAGCGGCGCGCCGAGGCAGAGCAGCAGCGGCGCGACCACGGTGAGCACGACCTGCTGCACGGCGTGGATCGACAGCATCGCCCGCGCGTAACCGCCGACGCCGCCGAGCAGCACGAACCCGATCAGCGCCAGGCCGGCGTACCAGGCCAGCGTGCGGCCGTACGGCCAGGGGCCGGCGCGGCGCGTGCCGATCTGGTAGGCCAGCGCGGGCAGCGCCAGGAGCAGCAGGATCAACGCGTCGGGGCGGACCTCGGTGAACAGGGCGCTGGGCGAGACCGGGGCCAGCGCGTACTCCAGCAGGTCGTGCTCGTTACCGGCCGGCTCCGCGGCCGGGACCGGTGGCGGGGTCCGCGACAGGCCGACGGCCAGGGCCATCGCCGCCGCCATCACGATCACCTCGCCCACGGCCAGCCGGACGAAGACGTGGCGCACGCTGCGGTCGGCGACGCGGTCCACCGTCCGCTGCCGGTGCGTCCAGCCGAACATCGCCAGGAGCGCCAGCGCGGCGGACTTGGCCAGCAGGAACCAGCCGTACTCCGTACGCCACAGATCAGACACCTCGGGCAGCCGCACCCACGCGGCGGCCACGCCGGAGACCGTCACCGCGGCGAAACAGCACAGCGCGATCGTGCTGAACCTGGGCAGCACGATCCGCAGGCTCGCGGAGCGGCGGAAGTGCAGGAGCACCGCGCCCAGGCCGCCGACCCACACCGCCATGGCCAGCAGGTGCGCCGTCAGGGCGGACACGGCCAGGTCGTGGTCGCCGGCGGAGGCCGCGTGGCCGACGTACGCGGGCGGGAGCAGCCCCGCCGCGGCGACCACGAGCGGAACCCACGCGGGCAGCCGCCGCAGCCGGGTGGCCAGGCCCGTCGCGAGGGTCATGGCCAGCACGAGCAGCAGGGCTTCGGCCTGCGGGATGGAGCCGCCGGTGCGCAGCAGGCCGGGATCGGCGAGCAGCTCCGTGACCGGCAGCGCGACGACGTCCGACACGGTCAGCACGTAGACGAGCAGCGCGGTGACCGTCCAGCCGAGCGCCCACCAGCCGGCCGCGCGCACGCAGGCCGCCTTCTCCGGCGAGTCGCGCGGCGCCAGGACGGCGGCCGCGAGCAGCGTTCCGACGGTGCCGACCCCGCACAGGTCGAACAGGAACCGGGCCAGCATCAGCGCGCGCTCGGTCAGCGGGCCCGCGGTGGGCAGCCCGGCGATCTGCGGCTCGGCGGCCCCGCCCAGCGGCAGCACGAGCACCAGCGCCACGAGGCCCACGGCGACCGCGGTGCCGGCGGAGATCCGGGCCGACGCCCTCATCGTCGTCACGACAGCCGCTTGTCGATCTCCGCCAGCTCGGCGCTCTGCTCCTTGATGAGCCGTTCGGCCATCTCCTTCGTGGGGCCGTGCTCACCCTCCGTCTTCACCTGCTCGGACATGTGGACGCCGTGCTTCAGGTGCTCGGAGAGCGCCTTCAGCCACTGCTCGTCGAAGCCGTCCCCGGCCGGGATGTCCGCCCCCGCCGCCCGCGCTCCGGCGACGGGCACCGCGACCTGCCAGGACTGCAGCCAGGACGCCATCATGTCGATGTCCGTCTGCTCGGCCGCGATGAGCTTCTTGCTCAGGTCGCGCACGTACGCGCTGCCGCCCTGTTTCGCGCCCGCCTCGGCCAGGCGGATCGTCTCCTGGTGATGTCCGATCATGTCCTTGCTGAACGTCACGTCGGCCTGGACGTGATCCACCGTCGTGTCCGCCGCCGCGGCGCAGCCGGTCATCAGGACCATGCCCAGCAGTGCCGGCACCATCAAGCTCCAACGCATACATGGGGGTACGCGCGGTGCGGTGCGGTGGTTCGAGTGAATCCCGTCTCAGTCGGACAGGGCCTTGCGCAGCTTGGTGAGCACGGAGCGCAGGATCCGGGAGACGTGCATCTGCGAGATGCCGAACTCGGTGGCGATCTCGGACTGGGTCATGTTCCCGTAGAAGCGCATCAGCAGGATGTTGCGCTCCCTTTCCGGCAGCGCGTCGATCAGCGGCTTGATCGCGTGCCTGCCGAGCATGGTGTCCAGCGTGTCGTCCTGCGCGGGCAGGAAGTCGCCCAGGTCGGCCGCGTCGTCCTCGCCGCCGACGGGGGCGTCGAGGGACAGCGTGTTGTACGCGGTGGCCGCGTCGAGCGTGAGGAGCACGTCCTCCTCGGAGATGCCCATCCTGGCCGACAGCTCCGCGACGGTCGGCGAGTGGCCGAGCTCCTGGGTGAGCTCCTGCGTGGCCTTGTTGAGCTCCAGGCGGCGCTCCTGGTAGACCCGCGGCACCCGGATGGCCCAGGTGCGGTCGCGGAAGTGGCGCTTGACCTCGCCGACCATGGTGATCATGGCGTAGCCGCGGAACTCGTGACCCAGCTCGGGGTCGAAGCCGTTGATGGCCTTCATGAGGCCGACGTACGCGGCCTGGCGCAGGTCCTCCATGGACTCGCCGCGGTAGCGGTAGCGGCGGGTGACCTCGCCGACGAGGCCGGTGTACATCTCGACGACGCGCTCACGGATGCGAGTCTGGTGCCACTCGCCGATCTCCGGCCGGTTCAGCTCCGCCAGCAGTTGCTCGGCGGTCATGTCTTCGAACGCGATCTCCAGGACGGCCATCTGATACTCCACAAATGTCTCAGGCGGCCCCGCACATGGAAAAAGCCCAGGCAGAGGCACACCACGATGTTTCGTAGGAGAAGCCCTCTGCTTGGACTTCGAGATCAAGAATGCCCCATGGATCGGCATCCCATGCCCAATTTCGGTAACGAACAGGTCACATCCGCGCTGAAGCTAGCCGGCGCGGGTCGCCTTTCTGAGGGTATGGAGGCACAGATCCAGGGCGGCGTGCTTGGGGGCCTCGTTCGTCCGGGTGTGCTGCCAGGCGGTGTAGAGCAGCGCCCACATCGTCTCGGACACCCAGGACGCCGGCATGCGCGGATCGAGGGCGCCCTCGGCGTGGCCGCGCTCGACGAGCCGGGCCAGTGCCCTGTCGGACTCGGTCTCGGTCTCCCAGCCCGCCCACTGCGCCAGGCTCGGGTTCTCGAAGGCGAACAGCAGGGCGTCGCCGAGCTCGAAGTATTCCTGGCAGACCCGCTCCAGCGCCGCGTCGGCGGCCCCATCTTCCAGGCGGGCGCGGACGGTCGCCGCGTCGATCCGCTCCAGCAGGTACGTGCCGATCGCGGCCAGCAGGTCGGACCGCTCGGGGAAGTAGCGGTGGATCGTGGTGCGCCCCACCCCGGCGGCGACCGCGATGTCGGCGAGGGAGGCCGCCGCGTTCTGGGCGAGAACCGTCAGGGCCGCGTCAAGGATGGCTCGCCTGGTTCGCGCCCGGGCGCCGGTGGGGGCGTCTGTGTCCATGAGACTACGGTAGCGCGTACTTCCATTATGGAATGAATTTGACTTTTTCGGAACAAGAATGTTCCATTTTAGGTATGGCTGTTCCAGAGAGGTTCCCCCGGCTCCGCGTGCTGTGGTCGTTCGCCCGGCCGCACACGCGCACGCTGGCGCTCGGGCTCGTGCTGGCGCTCGTGACCTCCGGGCTGGGCCTGGCCTCGCCCATGGTCACCAAATGGGTGCTCGACGAGCTCGGCACGGGCGGCTCCCTGGCCGGCCCGATCGCGGCGCTGCTGGGCCTGCTCGTCGTCGGAGCGGTGATCGCGCGCTGGCAGTGGACCAAGCTGGGCGCGCTGGGCGAGCGCGTCGTGCTGGACGCGCGTGAGTCGATGGTGCGCCGCTTCCTGCGCGCCACCGTGCCCGCGATCACCAGGCATCCCCCGGGCGAGCTGGTCACCCGGGTCACCTCGGACACGGTGCTGCTGCGCGAGGCCGCCACGTCCAGCGTGATCGGGCTGATCAACGGGGTCGTCATGCTGGCCGGGACCCTGGTGCTGATGAGCGTGCTCGACCTCGTCCTGCTCGGGGTGACGGTGGCGGCCGTCTCGGTGGTCATCGTGCTGTTCGCGCTGCTCATGCCCACGATCTCCAAGGCGCAGGAACGCGCTCAGGAGCAGGTCGGCCGGCTCGGCGGCGTGCTGGAGGGCGCCCTGCGGGCCGTCAGGACCGTCAAGGTGAGCCGCGCCGAGGACCGCCAGGCCGACCGCATCCTGAGCCACGCCAGGACCTCCGCCGAGCACGGCGTGCGGGCGGTGCGCGCGGAGGCCACCGCCTGGACCATCGCGTGGTCAGGGGTGCAGCTCGCGATCATCCTGGTGCTCGGGATCGGCGCCTGGCGGGTGGGGGCGGGGCAACTGGAGGTGTCCGGCCTGATCGCGTTCCTGCTGTACGCGTTCGGCCTCATGGATCCCATCACCGAGCTCAGCCAGAACTTCACCGCCCTGCAGTCGGGCATCGCGGCCGCCGAGCGCATCCGCGAGATCGACGCCATCGAGACCGAGCCCGTCACCCGGCCGGGCGCACGTCAGAGCCCGGCCGGCGCGGGTGGGCCCGTCCTGGAGTTCCGGGGCGTCACCGCCGTCTACGGGCCGGACGCCGAGCCGGCCGTGCGCGGCGTCGACCTGGCGATCCCGCGCCGTGGCCACGTCGCCGTCGTCGGCCCGTCGGGGGCGGGCAAGACCACGCTGTTTTCGCTCGTCCTGGGCTTCCTGGAACCTCAGGACGGCACCCTGCTCCTCGACGGCCGCCCGTACGCCGAGTACACCCGGGACGAGATCAGGTCGCGGCTGGCGTACGTGGAGCAGGACACGCCCGTCGTGCCCGGCACCATCCGCGACAACCTGCTGTTCTCCCACCCCGACGCCACCGAGGAGGAGCTGGCCGGGGTGCTGGCCGACGTCCGGCTCGCCGGCAAGGTCGCGGTGCTCGACGACGGCCTGGACACGCCGCTGTCGTCCACGCAGGTCTCCGGCGGCGAACGCCAGCGCATCGCCCTGGCCCGCGCGCTGCTGCGCACGCCGGACGTCCTGCTCCTCGACGAGGCCACCGCCCAACTCGATGGGCTCACCGAGGCGGCCGTCCACGACTGCGTCCGCGCCCGGGCCGCCACGAGCGCGGTGGTCACGATCGCGCACCGGCTGTCCACCGTGATCGACGCCGACGAGATCATCCTCATGGAGGACGGCCGCGTCCGTGCCCGTGGCGGCCACGCGGAACTCCTGGCCACGGACACCCTCTACCAGGAGCTCGTCGCCTCCCTGCGCATCTCCGCCCAGCCGGCCACGGCCGTTTGAGCACCTGGTTCAGGGGCAGTTCAGGGATCCGATCGTCTCGCGGGGGGGTGCTTGATGCGGCTGCCACCTGTCCGGGGCCCGATCACGGAGCTGCTGTTCGACCGGCTCGCCGGTCCGCCGGGGGTGCCGCTGCCGGACATCTCCGTCGAGGGCGGGCTCGGCGACGACGATCTGCAGCTCGCCCTGTTCGCCTGTTACGAGCTGCACTACCAGGGGTTCGACGGGGTCGACGACGGCTGGGAGTGGGAGCCGGGGCTGCTGGGGTTCAGGCGGGTGCTCGAACGGCGCTTCGAGTGGGCGCTCGCGGACGCCGTCCCCCGTCCCGGCCCGGTGGCGCCCGGTGAGGTGCGGCGGGCGCTCGGCGAGCTGACCGGCTCGGACGAGGGGCCGCCGCTGTCGCGGTTCCTGCAGCGCGAGGCCGATCTCACGACGTTCCGCGAGTTCGTCATCCATCGATCGATTTATCATCTCAAAGAGGCCGATCCTCATACCTGGGGCATCCCACGGCTGCGCGGCAGGTCCAAGGCGGCGCTCGTGGAGATCCAGGCCGACGAGTACGGCGGCGGCCGGCGGGAGCGCATGCACTCCGAGCTGTTCCGCGCCACCATGCGCGGCCTCGGCCTCGACGACTCCTACGACGCGTACCTGCCCCGCGTCCCCGGTATCACCCTGGCCGTCTCCAACGTGATGTCGCTGTTCGGGCTGCACCGAAGGCTGCGCGGGGCCCTGCTCGGCCACCTGGCGGCGCTCGAAATGACATCCTCCGTCCCGAACCGCCGCTACGCCCTCGGCCTCCGCCGCCTCGGCGGCGACCCTTCGGCGGTGCGCTACTACGAGGAGCACGTGCAGGCGGACGCCGTGCACGAGCAGATCGCGGCGAACGACCTGTGCGGCGGTTTCGCGGCCGCGCACCCGGAGCTGACGGGCGACATCCTGTACGGGGCCGCCTGCGCGCTGACCCTCGACCGCCTCTGGGCCCGGCACGCCATGGCCTGCTGGGAACGCAGCGTCACCTCCCTCCTCGGCGCACACGAAGGCGTGGCAGCCGTCACGTGAACGACCTGGACCTGGACTATGTGCTGCCCCTGCGCTGGACCGACGACGCCGGGCTCGACGAGCTGACCGCCTATCTCGGCAGGCTGACCCCGTTCGTGCGGGTGATCGTCGTGGACGGGAGTCCTGGTGAGCTGTTCGACCGGCACGCTCACCGCTGGCAGGGCCTGGTGCGGCACGTGCGCCCGGCGGCCGGGCTCGGGTTCGCCAACGGCAAGGTCGCGGGCGTCACCACCGGGCTGCGGCTGGCGGCCGGCGACCGGGTGGTGATCGCCGACGACGACGTGCGCTACGACCTGCCCGCCCTGACCGCGATCCACGCCCTGCTGGCCGGCGCCGACCTGGTCAGGCCGCAGAACTACTTCGACCCGCTCCCCTGGCACGCCCGCTGGGACACCGCCCGCACCCTGCTCAACCGCAGCCTCGGCGCCGACTACCCGGGCACGTTCGGCATCCGGCGCGGCTTCTTCCTGCGGATGGGCGGATATGACGGCGACGTGCTGTTCGAGAACCTCGAACTCATCCGCACCGTGCGCGCCCATGGCGGCCGCGAGCTGTGCCCGCCCGGCCTGTACGTGCGCCGGCTCCCCTGCGACGCGCGCCGGTTCTGGTCGCAGCGGGTCCGGCAGGCGTACGACGACCTGGCGCAACCGGTCAGGATGGCGGTGTTCCTGGCCGTCCTGCCCGCCGTCGCCCTGCTGCGGCGTCCCCGTCTCCTGCTGGCGGGGGCCGCGCTGGCCGTGGTCATGGCGGAGACGGGGCGGTGGCGCGCGGGCGGGCGGCGGGTGTTCCCGGTGTCCGGGTCGCTGCTGGCGCCGGTCTGGATCATGGAGCGGGCGGTGTGCGGCTGGCTCGCTCTCGGGTCCGCGCTGACGGGCGGCGTGCCGTACGCGGGCGGCCGGATCAGGCGGGCCGCCCATTCGGCCCGCGCCCTACGCAGGCGGGTCGGGCTCGCTGGTGGCGCGGAAACCGGCGGCCTTGTGCGAGCCGTCGCAGAACGGCTTGGCCGCCGACCGGCCGCACCGGCACAGGGCGACCGTCGCCCGGCCCGCGTCGATCCGCTCCCCGTCCTGGGTGACGAGTTCGAAGGGCCCTCTGAGCAGCAGTGGACCGTCCTCGCAAGGCGTCACCGTCACCACGTCGCGCATGCGCCTCCCCTGCCCCACCGCCCACGGTGAAAACGTCAGGCGATCCTGTTCAGGTCGGCGGGGCGTACCGTGCCTCTGAGCGGGCGGCCGCGGGTCAGGCGTTCCACCTCGGCCACCGCGAACTCTCCCAGCCGCCGCAGCTCCCGCCCTCTGGCGCCGCTGATGTGCGGGGTCACCAGGACGTTCGGCAGGCCGAGGAGCGGATGGCCGGAGGGCAGGGGCTCGGGGTCGGTGACGTCGAGGACGGCGCCGATGCGGCCGGTGGCGCAGTGCCGGACCAGGGCGGCGGTGTCGATCAGGGAGCCCCGGGCGGTGTTGATCACGACGGCGCCGTCCCGCAGGAGTGACAGGCGGCGTTCGTCGAGCAGGCCGCGGGTCTCCGGGAGTTCGGGGGCGTGCACCGTGACCAGTTCGGCGTGGCGGCACAGCTCGTCCAGTGGAACGGCCCGTACGCCCAGTGCCGCCGCCTCCTCCCCGCTCGTGTACGGATCGCTGAGCAGCACGTCCGCCCCATGATCGTGCAGCCGGTCGATGACCAGCCGCCCCACCCGTGAGGCCCCGATGACCCCGACGGTCGAGCCGGACAGTCCGCCGCGCTCCCCCGGGGTCGCCACGCCGGGCAGCGCGTCGCCCGACCAGGCGCCGGCCGCGTACGCGCGCGCCCGGGGGAAGGTCTGCTTGGCCGCGAGCACCAGCATGGCCAGCGTGAACTCGGCCACCGGCACCGCGTTGGCCTCGGCCGCCGACGACACCGTGATGCCCCGGTCGAACACCGCCGCCGTCAGATGCCCTTTGACGCTGCCCGCCGCGTGCACGACCGCCCGCAGCCGCGGGGCGGCGGCCAGGACGCCGGTGTCGATCCGGGGGCAGCCCCAGCCGGTGATCAGGATCTCGGCGTCGAGCGGCCCGTCGAAGGCGTCGATCACGCGCTCGTGCACCCGCGTCACCAGGGACAGCCGCCGCCGCAGGTCCAGCGGGAACAGCTCGGGCAGCAGCAGGGGCTGCATGGCGAACGCCGCGAGCGGGGTCATCAGGAGCCGAGCGGGGCCGCGAGGCGTGGGCGTACCGAGTCGCGGACCACGATGTGGGTGCCGAGCGTCATGGGGCTGGTGGTCGTCCGGCCGAGCGCGAGGCGGACGGCGGCCCGGCCGAGCTCGTCGTGCGGCAGGTGCACGGTGGTCAGCCCCAGGTCCTGCGCGGGCGGCACGTCGTCGTAGCCGACGATCGACATGTCCTCGGGCACCCGCAGGCCGTGCTCGCGCAGGGATTGGATCGCTCCCGCCGCGACGAGGTCGTTGCCCGCGAAGACGGCGGTGAAGTCGGGCGGCCCGGCGGCCAGGCGGCCGTTCATCGCGGCGTATCCGGCGTCCCTGGAGAACTCCGCCTCCACCTCCAGGCCGGGGTCGCCGGGCACGCCGTGCTCGGCGAGCGCGCTGCGGTAGCCGGCCACGCGGCTGTCGGAGGTGGTGTGGCCGGGCCGCAGCCCCAGGTAGAGGATGCGGCGGTGGCCGGCCGACAGCAGGTGAGCGGTGACGGCGTGGGCGCCGCCGGTGTTGTCGAAGCCGACGACGAGGGCGGGCACGCCCTCCCCCAGCGGCGGGCGGCCGCACAGGACGAGGCGGGAGCCGGCGGCGGCCAGCGCGTGGGCGTACTCGGTCATGCGCTTGCGGTATTCGTCGTCCACGATCACGCTGCCGACCAGGATGACGGCCTCGGCCCGCTGCTCGCGCAGGAGCTGCACGATCGACAGCTCGCGGCCGGTGTCGCCGCCGTGGGTGCAGATCAGCGACAGCCGGCCCTCCTGGGCGGCCTGCTCCTCGACGCCCTGGGCGATGTAGGCGTAGTAGGGCACCGCGACGCTGTTGACCACGATCGCGATGGCGCCGGGGCGGGCCGCGGACAGGGCGCGGGCGTGGGCGTTGGGGACGTAGTCGAGCTCGCGTACGGCGCGGATGACCTTGTTGCGGGTGGCGGCGAGGACCGGGTAGTCGCCGGCCAGGACCCGGGAGACGGTGGCGACCGAGACGCCGGCCTGGCGGGCCACGTCCCTGATGGTGACGCGGTTGGAGGTGGTCATGCGGACTCCCAGGTGACGACGGTCCCGTCCGGGTGGCGCCGCAGGTAGCGGGGGCGGTCGCCGAGCTCGATCTCCACGTGCTCGCCGCCGGGCAGTGAGAGGACGCAGCCGTTCGCGGTGACGACCAGGTCCGGGGTGAGCGAGCCGCCCGCGAGGGTGACGACCGAGGCGAGCAGGACCGTGCCGCCCGGATGGTCGGCCTCCAGGTAGGGGACGGTGACGTCGGGGCCGAAGGCGGTGCCGGCCGAGAAGCGCGCCACGCCCTCCCGGTGCCAGCCGTGCAGGGGGGTGATGGTGCCGGCGAGGTCTTCGCGGGTGGCGTGGCCGCCCTCGCGGACGGTGTGCCCGGCGGGGGCGGTGACGCGGTGGAGGCGGATCTCGTGCGGCCCGTGCACGTAGGAGGCGCTCTCCACGACGGCGGGCGGCTTGCCGGAGGTGGAGCGGGAGGCGGCGAACCGGTCGGCGGCGGCGATGCGCTCGATGCGCCCGCGCCGGCTCTCGGTCCCGCCGGGAGCGATCACGGCCAGCCGGTTGTCGACGGCGTCCGTCACGATCACGGGGGCGGTGTGGGTGCTGTACGCGAACCGGTCGTAGTGCGGGTCGTCGTGGGCCGGCTCCGGAGGGGGCGCGTTGTGGTCGCTGCCGTGGTTGACCAGCCGGACGATCCCGTCGTCGCGGGTGGAGTGCAGCAGCCAGCCGGGCCCGCGCAGCGCCACCACCTGGTCGCCGGTCTCGGCCGGGCCGGGCTCCTCGGTGGCGGTCCACACCGGGTGCCCGGCGGGCAGCAGCAGCCCGATGAACCCCTTGCTCGCCCAGTACGGCGAGCACGGCCCCGAGTACGCCTGCGTCACCGGCAGATACTCCCCGTGCCACCCCAGGCTCAGCAGCCCGTCCTCCCCCACGGCGCCGTGTGACAGGAAGTGCCGCAGCGTCCCGCTGGCCAGGCGGCGGGTGCGGCCGGGCGGCAGCGGCGTCGCGTCGAAGAGCGCCCCGAGCCACAGCGGGGCGGCGGCCGCGAACCGGTAGGTCAGCGAGCGGCCCTGGTGCACCGGAGCCCCGTCGGCGGCGAAGAAGTGCTGGTAGGAGGCCAGGAAGGCGCTCAGCCTGTCGCGGTAGACGGCGTCGGGGGCGCCGGACATGCGGGTGTACCACAGCGTGTACAGGTGCATGGCCCAGCCGCAGTAGTAGTCGTAGTTCTGGCCGTCGCCGTCGGTGTACCAGCCGTCGCCGACGTACCAGCTCTCGACCTGGCCGAGGGCCTCGGCGATCTCGGCGGGCGTGTGCGGAGCGCCGGCGTTGGCCAGGAACTGCTGGACGATCACCTTGAACAGCACCCAGTTGCACGGCCAGGCGCGCTTGCCGGTGATCCCGCCGAGCCACGCGGCCACCCGCCGCCGGACGGTCGGGGAGAGACGGTCGTACAGGCCGCTCTCGTGCAGGGCCAGCGCGATGGAGGCGGCCTCCACGATCTGCTGGGAGTTGTCGGCGATCGCGGGCCACGCGTACGGCGAGGCGGGGTCCGTGCCGGTGGCCAGGCCCTCGGCGTAGCGCTCCAGCACGTCGTCCCGGCCGCGGAAGGCGGCCAGCAGGAACGTGCGGGCGAAGCCCTCCAGGCCGTCGAGCACGGGACCCGACGAGCTCGGCCGCCCCGGCAGGCGAATCTGCGCGAACCCCGGCACCGCGTACGGGACCACGGCCTCCAGCAGCCCGTCGGCGGCGGCCAGCCAGTGCTCGCGGGTGTAACCCGTGTGCGGCGAGGCGACCTGGTCGGCGGGCGGCAACTTCACGACAGCGCTCCTCAAGGTAACCGGTTACTTCAGCGGTGCCCAGGACGCTAAGAGATCCCTCCCCGTCCGTCAACCCCGGCTTGAGCGGGTTTGTAACGAAAAGTTAACAGGACATTGACGACCCCGGAGGATCGCGTCTAGCGTCCGCGTCACGACGTCTGAAGTAACCGGTTACCTGGCATCGGCACCGACTCACTCCCCCCAGAGAGGTGGCCCCGATGAACAGACCACTCACGCGCCGCGGACTGCTCAAAGGCTCCGTGCTCTTCGTCGCCGGAGCCGCCGTCTCCGCGTGTTCCACCGCGGACCCGCTGGCCAAGACCGGCTCCGCGCCCGCCGCCGGCGCCCCCAAGATCACGCTGACGCACTGGTACCACGAGTACGGCGAGGAGGGCACGCAGCAGGCGGCCATGAAGTACGCCGCCGACTTCACCAAGGCCAACCCCGACATCGCGGTCAAGGTCTCCTGGATCCCGGGCGACTACGGCACCAAGTGGACGGCCGCCGTGCTGACCCAGGACGGCCCCGACGTCTACGAGGTCAACGACGTCAGCCCCAACATGGTCAAGGCCGGCCAGGTCACCCCGCTGGAGGAGGTGTTCGGCGCGGAGAAGGCCGACTACAACGCCAAGGTGCTGGAGCCGTACACGTGGGGCGGCCAGGTGTACGCGGTGCCGATGATCGTGGACCCGATGCTGGTCTTCTACCGCAAGTCCCTGTTCCAGAAGGCCGGCGTCACCGTGCCGACGAGCTTCGCCGAGTTCGCCGCGGCGGCCGGGAAGCTCACCCAGGGCAAGCAGAAGGGCCTGTTCGTCGGCAACGACGGCGTCGGCTCGCTGGGCCAGATGGTGCCGTGGTCGAACGGCAACCTGCTGATCGACGACCGCAAGATCACCTATGCCGACGCCAAGGTCGTCGAGGCGCTGACCGCCGTCAAGGACCTGTACGACAGCAAGGCCACGCTGCAGGGCTACTCCACCGACTGGTGGGACCCGGGCGCGCTGATCACGGGGGCGGCGGCCATGCAGTGGGTGGGCCTGTGGACGGTTCCGGGCCTGACCGAGGAGCTCGGCGACGACTTCGACGCCTTCGCGCTGCCGCCGTTCGGCCCCGGCGGGCAGGCCGTGGTCAACATGGGCGGCTGGGTGCAGGTCATCAACGGCAAGAGCCGCAACCTGGAGGCGGCCAAGAAGTACGTGCGCTGGCTGTGGGTGGAGAACACCGCGGCGCAGACCGACTGGAGCCTGGGCTACGGCTTCCACATCCCGCCCCGCAACAGCGCCGCGAGCCAGGCGACCAAGCTGCAGAGCGGGCCGGCCAAGACGGTCATGGACGCCGTCGCCGCCCACGGCATCAAGCAGCCGGCGCTGTGGACGACCGAGGTGCGGCAGCCGTACACCGACGCCGTCACCGCGATCGTCAAGAAGGGCGCCGACCCGAAGAAGACACTGGCCGAGGCGGCCAAGCGGTCGCAGGACATCCTGGACAAGGTGCCGGTGCTATGACGACGACGGCCACGCCGGCCCGTCCCCGCACCCGCGGGCCGCACCGCCGCCGGGCGCCGGGGCGGTGGGCCGGCCGCCGGCCGGCCTGGCGCGCGTTCCTGCTGCTCACGCTGCCGATGGTGGCCGGGCTGTTCGTCTTCAAGTACGTAGCGATCGGCTGGGGCCTGCTGCTCAGCTTCAACGACGCGCGCGGCACGATCAGCCTGGGGAACTGGAACGGCACGGAGAACTACCAGCGGCTGCTGTCGGACCCGGCCTTCATCCGGTCGCTGGTCACGATCCTGCTGTTCACGCTGTTCATCGTGCCGGTGACGTTCGTGCTGGCGCTGGGCCTGGCGGTGCTGGTGAACCGGCTGCGCGGCGGCCGGGCGTTCTTCAGGACCACGTTCTTCATCCCGGCGGCCGTGTCGTACGTGGTCGGCGCTCTCGTGTGGAAGATGAGCCTGTTCAGCGGCACCCCGTCGGGCGTGGCCAACAGCCTGGCCTACCTGCTCGGCTACCAGGACTCGATCGGCTGGGTGGCCACCGTGGACCCGCCGCTGTACTGGATCGTGCTGGTCACCGTGCGGCTGTGGCTGCAGACCGGCTTCTACATGATCCTGTTCCTGGCCGGGATCCAGCAGATTCCCGCCCAGCTCTACGAGGCGGCCCGCGTCGACGGGGCCGAGTCGGAGATCAGGCTGTTCCGGCACATCACCTGGCCGATGCTGCGCAACACGTCGGTGGCGGTGACGCTGCTGCTGATCATCAACGCGTTCCAGGCGTTCGACGAGTTCTACAACATCCTGGCCTCCAACCTGTCGGGGCTGGGCGGCGCGGACGGGCGCACGCCGCTGATCTACCTGTTCCTGACGGCGCTCGGCGAGCAGAACTACGGCGCCGGGTCGGCGGGCGCGTTCGTCATCACCGTGCTGATCGTGGTGTTCACGCTGCTGCAGGGCCGCTTCGCCGGGTTCGGCAGGACCGCTGAGGAGGAGGGGCGATGAGGGGGCGGCGTCTGGGCTCGTACGCGGCGGTGATCGTCTTCGCGGTGCCGTTCCTGCTGCCGTTCTACCTGCTGGTCCGCAACTCGCTGATGAGCAGGCGGGAGCTGGGCTCGCTGGACTGGCACTGGTGGCCCGAGCAGATCGGCTTCCAGGGGTTCACCGACGCCTTCTCCAACGACGCGGTGCCGCTGGCGCACGCGCTGTGGAACTCCACGCTGATCTCCGCGATCTCCGCGCCGCTGGCCACGCTGCTGGCCTCCATGGCCGGGTACGCCCTGGCCCGCATCCCCGTCGCCGCCTCCCGCCCGGTGTTCTTCTTCATCATCGCCACGATGATGGTGCCGGGCGCGGCCACGTTCATCCCGACGTTCGTGGTGGTCGGGTCGCTGGGCGGGGTCAACACGATGTGGGGGCTGATCGTCCCCGGCCTGTTCAGCGCGTTCTCCGTGCTGCTGTTCCGCGGCTTCTACCTGCGCTTCCCGCGCGAGCTGGAGGACGCGGGCCGGGTCGACGGGCTGGGCTACCTCGGCCTGTACGGGCGGCTGGCGCTGCCGAACTCCGGCGCCCTGTTCGCCTCGCTCGGCATCCTGTCCTTCATCGAGCACTGGAACGCCTTCCTGTGGCCGCTGGTCATCGGCCAGGACCCGGAGTTCTGGACCGTGCAGGTGGCGCTGTCCACCAACCTCAACCAGCAGGCGGTCAACATGCCGGCGCTGTTCGCCGGCGCGCTCGTGGCCATCCTGCCCCTGGTCGCCCTCTTCCTCATCGCGCAGCGGTGGATCGTCAGAGGCGTCCTGCTGACCGGCATCAAGGGCTGACCCCCTGGACCCCCTGAGAGGAGCACCATGTCCCGCGTCCTACCCTTGCTCGCCGCACTCGTCCTCGCCCTCTTACCCGCGCTTCCCGCGCGGGCCGCTCCGGTCACCGTGCCGGTCGGCGCCCAGTTCACCGACACATCGGGCAACCTGCTGCACGCCCACGGCGGCGGGGTGGTGAAGGCGGGCTCGTACTACTACTGGTTCGGCGAGAACCGCAACGCCGACGGCACCTTCCGCTACGTCTCCGCCTACCGCTCCACCGACCTGCGCACCTGGGAGTTCCGCAACCACGTGCTCACCCAGTCCAGCGCGACCGAGCTGCAGGTGGCCAACATCGAGCGGCCGAAGGTCATCTTCAACCCCGCCACCGGCCAGTACGTCATGTGGATGCACAAGGAGAACGGCCGCGACTACGGCGAGGCGCGGGCGGCGGTGGCCGTGTCGAACACGGTCGACGGGAACTACACCTATCTGCGCAGCTTCCGGCCGCTCGGCCACATGTCGCGCGACATCACCGCGTTCGTCGACACCGACGGCACCGGCTACATGATCTCGGCCGCCGACGAGAACTACGACCTGCACGTCTACCGGCTGAGCGCCGACTTCACCGACGTGGCCACGCTGGCGCGCATGTGGGACGGCGACCACCGGGAGGCGCCGGCCATGTTCAAGCGCAACGGCGTCTACTTCCTGCTGACCTCCGGCGCCACCGGCTGGCAGCCCAACCAGGCCAAATACGCCACCGCCACCAGCATCACCGGCACCTGGAGCGCCTGGCAGAACGCGGGCGACGGGCTCACGTTCGGCTCCCAGCCCGCGTACGTGCTGCCGGTGCAGGGCACGTCCGGCACGTCGTACCTGTATCTCGGCGACCGATGGGCCGGCGCGTGGGGCGGCCCCGTCAACGACTCGCGGTACGTGTGGCTGCCGATCCAGTTCTCCGGCAACACCGGCATGAGCCTGACCTACGCGCGCCAGGTCACCATCGACGCCGCCGCCGGGACCATCGCCTCGACGGGCTCCGGCTACGACCGGCTGACCGTACGGCACTCCGGGAAGTGCGCCGACGTGCGCAACGCCTCCGGCGACAACCTGATGGCCGTCATCCAGTACACCTGCGGCGGCGGCACCAACCAGCAGTGGCGGATCCAGTCGATCAGCGGCGGCCACGTGCAGATCATCGCCCGCCACTCGGCCAAGTGCCTGGACGTCAACGGTGTCAGCACCGCCGACGGGGCCGCGCTGCAGCAGTACGGCTGCGGCACGGGCACCAACCAGCAGTGGACCCTCCAGGACGCGGGCGGCGGCTACCTGCGGCTGGTCGCCAGGCACTCGGGCAAGTGCGCCGACCTGCCGAGCTCGTCCACGGCCAACGATGTGCAGTTCAAGCAGTATCCCTGCGGCGGCGGCCAGAACCAGCAGTTCACCCGCACCCCGCTGTGACGGCCGCTCCCGGCCCGCCCGAAATTACCTCGCGGGCGGGCCGGGACCAGAGCTAGATTCGCTGATGTGGCCGAACCCCTCGAGATCGCGTGCGACGAGTCCGGGTCGGAGGGCGAGAAGCTCGTCGGCGGCAACAGCGACGTCTTCGCGCACGCCAGCGTGCTCATGGACGCCGCGACCGCGTCCGACTGCGTCGGTGAGCTGCGCGAACGGGCACCGACCCCGGCCAACGAATACCGCGCGGGCCACGTGCTGCGCGAGAAGTACCGCCCGGCGCTGCTGTGGCTGCTCAGCCCCGACGGGCCGGTGCTGGGCAACGTGCACGTCTTCCTCACCGACAAGATCTACTACGTCGCCGGCAAGGTCGCCGAGCTGCTCGTCGAGGACCACACGCCGCGCATCGGCCTCGACCCGCGCGCCGGGGCCACGGCCGCCGCCCTCTACCGGGAGGGCCGGCGGACGTTCGGGCCCGAGCGGTGGACGGCCTTCCTCGACGCGTTCAACTACCTGCTGCGCGCCAAGAACGGCCAGGGCGTCACCACGTCGGTCGAGGAGACCTTCCGCCTGGTCGACGGCCTGCGCGGGGCGGGCGGCCCGGCGGGTGAGATCATGGAGTCGCTGTGGCGGGCCAGGCCGCGGGTGGAGTCGTTCAGGGAGCGGCTGCTCGGCGACCCCTACGTGTTCCCGGCGCTCGACCCGCTCATCCCGGCCATCGTGCGGGCGGTGACGTACTGGGGCGCGGGCGGCCCCGTCCTGGTCGTGCACGACCGGCAGACCACGCTGACCGACGAGCGCGTGGCGCAGATGCGGGAGATCTCGGGCGGCCGGATGGCCGGGCTGCGGCTGGTCGACTCGATGCTGGACGACCGGGTGCAGGTGGCCGACGTGATGGCGGGCGTGGCCCGCAAGATCGCCCTCGACGAGCTCACCGGCCGGGCCGACCCCGTGCTCAGCGCCCTGATCCGGCCGTACGTGGACCCGGCGTCGATCTGGGCGCCTCCAGATGAGGTCATGTCCCGGTAAATAGCCGTACCCTCCCTCTATCGTCACGATTTGTGTCGATAGAGTGACGTACTGTGAACGAATCTAAGCGTGTGGAAATCGCCTGGCCCAGCCTCGGCATCACCGTGGGGGCCGAACTCGATCAGCGCAACCCCTCACTGGCCACGTGCCTGTGGGACGCGCTGCCCTACCGCAGCCTGCAAGGTCATGCCCTCGTCGCCGGGTATCACCTGTACCACCTCGCCCCGGTTCATACGCTGCTGCACGCGCCCGCGGAGTACCGCGTGGACCGGCGCACCGTCCCCGACGGCACCCTGTTCTGCTCGCGGCTGCAGCACCTCGGCATCAAGTACGGCGAGCTGACCGAACCCATGACCGCCACGCCGGTCGGCCAGGTCGACGAGTCCGACCTCGAAGCGCTCGCCCAGGCCGGCCGCGAGGTGTGGCACTCGGTCTACGCCACCAAGGAGCCCGTGATGGCCGAGGTGCGCCGCGCCGGCGGCCCCGGCGGGCACGACCTGCCGCGCATGCCCGTCGGCGACCCGCAGCTCAACCAGCTCGTCAAGGAGGTGCACGCCGAGACCGAGCGCATCTGGCTGGACCCGCCGCGCGAGCTGCTCGACCTGCACGAGGGCCGGATCCCGTCGGGCGCGGGCAGCTACGAGACGGTGCTGACCACGCTGCTGTTCGTCAACGGCGAGACCCGGCCGCTCGGCTACAGCTGTTACGGCGGCCTCGTCCGCGCGGCCCTGGACGGCATGCCGATGCCGTGGCTGCGCCAGATGACCCGCCAGCTCGCCCACACGCCCGCGGAGTTCCTCGGCTACTGCGGCCTGGACCGGCTGTGGGACTTCACCCAGCGGCTGCTGACCGGGCTGGAGCGGCTGAACAGCCACGAGGACTTCATCGCGGTCATGGGGCACATGGCGCTCTACTGCAACTGCCTGGGCGGCTGGAACCTGCACCTGTTCCCGTGGCAGGCGGGCGAGCACCTGCGCAGGATCCAGGGGACCCCGGCATGACAGGGTCACGGGTGGTGGTGATCGGCGGGGGCGTCATCGGCCTGTCGATCGCCTTCCACCTGGCCGAGGCCGGGGCCGACGTGACGCTGCTGGAGCGCGGCACGCTGGGCTCCGGCGCCTCGCGCGCCACCGCCGACGTGGTGCGCTCCTACTTCGCGGGCAACGCCATCAGCTCGGCGCTGGCCGTACGCAGCCTCGACGCCTATCGCGCCTTTCCCAGCAGGCCGGGCACCGAGCTGCCGCTGCGGCAGGTCGGCTACCTGGTGCTGTTCACCGAGCGCGAGCAGGTGGCCGCCTTCGAGGCCGACCTGCCCGCCCAGCACGCGGCCGGGGTCGACGTCGGGCTGATCAGCGCGGAGGAGACCAGGCGGCGCAACCCGCTCATCGGCGACCTGCCGCTCCAGGCCGCCGCGTACTCGCCGGACGCCTACATCTCCGACACCACGGCCATCGTCACCGCCTACGCGCGGGCGGCCGAGCAGGCCGGGGCGGCGCTGCGTACCGGCTGCCCGGTGACCGCCATCGACCCGGAGGCCGGGCGCGTGCAGACCGCCGACGGTGAGATCGCCGCCGACGCGATCGTGTGCGCCGCCGGCGCCTGGTCGGCCTCGCTGGTCCGGTGCGCCGGGGTGGACATGCCGCTCATCGAGCCGATCGAGCAGGAGCTGCTCACCACCGACCCGCTGCCGCCCGGCACGCCCGACGTCCCGGTCACCCTGCACGCCGCCAGTGGCCTGCTGATCCGGGTGCGCGACGACCGGATGCTGATCGGCATGGGCTATCCGGGGCCCGACCGCGAGTCGTGGCGGCGGGACGTGGCCGTGCAGGTCGCCGCCACGTACCCGAGCCTGGCCGGGGTCGCGCTGCACACGGCCGTCACCGGCCTGCGCGACGCCAGCCCGGACAAGACCGCCTTCGTCGGCCACCAGCCGGGGCCGCCGGCCTTCCTGTACGCGACCGGCTTCTCCGGTCACGGCCTGTGCAACGCGCCGGCCGCCGGTGAGCTCGTCCGCGACCTCTATCTCGGACAGGATCCCGGCTTCGACGTGACCGCGCTGGCGGTCGGCCCGCGACGAACGGGGTGAACCATGGCAGACGACAGCCGCTCCGACCTCGACCCGGCCGCCCGCCACGGCGACGGCCAGGACCTCGAACCCGGCCCCGGCCCGGACGTCGGCCCCGGCCCGGCCACGCACACGGGTGACGGCCGTTTTGTTCTTGATCCGGCCACGCCCGACATGCACGCCGACAACGACCGGCTGCGGCGGGCCGGGCCGCTGGTGCCCGTGAGCGCCGAAGGCTGCCCGGTCTGGGCCGCCACCCGGTACGAGACGCTCATGACCGTCCTCACGCATCCCGGCATGTCCAGAGAACTGCACCACTGGGGCCGCCGGGACACCATGCCGCCGGGCTCGGCCATCGATCGCATCGTCACCGACACGTCCATGCTCAACGCCGAGGGCGAGCGCCACCGCCGGCTGCGCATGCCGCTGACCGCCGCGTTCTCACAACGCCGGCTGAACGGCCTGCGCCCCCGGATCGAGGAGCTCACCGACCGGCTGATCGACCGGCTGGCCGAGATGCCGCCCGGCGAGCCGGTGGACCTGCGGCTGGAGTTCGCCTATCCGCTGCCGCGCGAGGTCATCTCCGAGCTGATCGGCATCCCGGAGGCCCACCAGGACGAGCTGCACCGGCTCACCGACGCCGTGGCCCAGGTGGGCGGCCTGGAGGACTCGCCCGCCCTGCGCGAACGGCTGCGCGAGCTGCTCGACCAGATCATCGACGCACGACGCGGCACGCCCGGCGAGGACCTCATCTCCGACCTGTTCGAGCTGCACGAGAAGGACGGCGGGCGGCTGTCGGAGGACGAGCTGTTCGCCACGATCGAGCTGCTGTTCATCGCCGGGCACGTGACGACCGTCAACCTGATCACCAACGCCATCGGCGCCCTGCTCAGCTCGCCGGACCAGCTCGACCTGCTGCGCTCGGGGCAGTGCCCCTACAGCGCGGCCGTGGAGGAGACGCTGCGCTGGGACTCGCCGATCGCGTACTTCCCGATGCGCTACGCCGTGCAGGACCTGGAGATCGACGGCGTGCGCCTGCGGGCCGGGGAGCCCGTGCTGGCCTGCTTCGCCTCCGCCGGCCGCGACCCGGGCCAGTACGGCGAGCACGCCCACCGGTTCGACATCACCCGCCCGCAGGTCACGCACCTGGCCTTCGGGCACGGGCCGCACTTCTGCCTCGGCGCGCCGCTGGCCAGGCTGGAGGGTGAGATCGCGCTGCGGGCGTTGTTCGGGGCGTTCCCCGGCATGACGCTCGCCGTGCCGCCGGAGGAGCTGCCGCCGCTGGACACGCTGCTGGGCAACAGCACCCGCACCATGCCCGTCCTGCTGGGCCCGCGCGCTCGCTAGGGTTTGCGCAGGGCGGCTCGGGCGGCGGCCGCCATCTCGGGGGTGAGCAGGGGGCGGGAGTAGACGTCCAGGATCGCGAGCATGAGCTTCTCCTGCCCCTCCGGGGTGGTCAGGTCGATCTCCATGCCGCGCTCGACGTGCCGGCTCAGCACCCCGACCGACAGCGCCATCGCCGCGATCAGCGTGGAGCGCGTCTTCGGGTCGGTGGCGGGCGGGTCGGGCCGCTTCTCGTCGTCCTCGGCCAGCCACCGCTCGCCGATCCGCACCATCTCGTCGAACAGCGGCCCCGCCCAGCCCTCGGTCAGCGCCCGCGCCATGTAGCCCTGGTAGGGGCCCATCGCGGCGATCGGGTTGAGGCCGGGCGCGCCCGGCGCGGCGTGCTCGGCCTCCTCGTGCAGGCGGCGGATGATCTTCATCAGGTGCTGGTCGCACGCCTCGCGCAGGCCCTGCTTGGAGCCGAAGTGGTGGCGCACCAGGCCCAGCGACACGCCGGCGCTCTCCGCGATCCCGCGGATCGTGGCCCGCTCGAAGCCGTGCTCGCCGATGTGGCGCATCGCGGCGTCCCTGATGCGGGCGCGGGCGGTCAGGTCTTCGGGATCGGGTACGGTCATTTGTATACTTTACTGTACCGATGTATAGCGTACGCCCCCCGGTCGCGCGGACGCGCCGAACCCGTTCTACGCTCCATTCCGACGATTGGAGCCCACGCCGTGCCACAGACCGCGCCCATGCGCCTGGCCACCACCATCCGCCCCTACGACTGGGGGTCGGTCACCGCCCTGCCCGAGCTCTTCGGGACCGAGCCGACCGGGCGGCCCCAGGCCGAGCTCTGGATGGGAGCCCACCCCGGCGACCCCTCGACCGTGGACGGGCTCCCGCTGAACGAGCTCATCGCCCGCGACCCCGCCGGAACGCTCGGCGAGGCGGTCGCCGCCAGGTTCGGGCCCGTGCTGCCCTACCTGCTCAAGGTGCTGGCCATCGCGCGGCCGCTGTCGCTGCAGGTGCATCCGACGATCGAGCAGGCGCGGGCCGGGTTCGCCGACGAGACGGCTCGGGGGGTGCCGCTGGACGACTACGCGCGTACGTACAAGGACGCCTCGCACAAGCCCGAGATGGTCTGCGCGATCACGCCCTTCCACGGGCTGTGCGGGTTCCGCGCGCCCGCCGCCACCGCGGACCTCCTCGACCGCCTCGGCCTGCCCGGCCTGCGGCCCTGGATCGGCACCCTCAGGACCGAAGAGCCCGCGCGGGCGGTGCGCACCGTGTTCGCCGAGATGCTCGACGACGGCTCGGCGCCGCTGCGGGCCGAGATCGAGCGGGCCCTGCTCGACTCCGACGACTTCGCCGTGTACGCCGGCATCGCCCGCGCCTGTCCCGGCGACCGGGGCGTGGCGGCCGCCCTGCTGCTGCACCACGTCACGCTGGAGCCGGGCGAGGCGCTCTATCTGGGTGCCGGGGTGCCGCACGCCTATCTGGGCGGCATCGGGGTCGAGATCATGGCCAACTCCGACAACGTGCTGCGCTGCGGGCTCACCGGCAAGCACGTGGACGTGCCCGAGCTGATGCGCGTGGTGGACTTCACGCCGTCGGACCCGCACGTCGTGGCGCCCGAGAGCGGGGCCCCCGGCGAGCACGCCTACCGGCCGCCCGCCCCCGAGTTCGCGCTGACCCGCTATGACCTGGGCACGCACACCCTGCCCGGCGGAGTGCCGCAGATCGTCGTCTGCATCGAGGGTGAGGCCGTGGTCGGTGAGGTGTCCCTGCGGCCCGGCCAGTCGGCGTTCGTTCCGGCCGGTGCCCCTTCGACGATCTTGTCGGGCAAGGGCGTCGCGTACCGCGCCGAGCCCGGGGCCTTTACATTGTAGATCTTTTATCAGGAAATAGTGCCACAAGTCCCGGTAAAGCCAGACTTTTACCGCTATGCACGGGGGCGACACGCGGCCACCATCGAACTTGTCCGCATTGTGGAGGTGGATGAAGATGATCGGTGGCCGGATGGTCATGGAAGCGCCGGTGCTCGACGCCGAGCTGCTGGCGCTCAAGAAGCGGGTGAACCAGCTCGAAGAGCACGTACGCCAGCTCAACGCCGCGAATCTCGCCCTCGTGCGGGCCATGGAGGCCCTGCACGCCCAGTCGAAGGCCGGGCACGCTTCGGCCGGGGCTTGAACGTCCCGTTCCTAGGCTGCGGTCCATGACCACGGACCACATGACCATCGAGCCGAACATCCTGTACTTCGGAACCCCGGTCGTCCTGCTGTCGACCGAGAACGCGGACGGCTCCTGGAACCTGGCGCCCATGTCGTCGGCGTGGGCGCTGGGCAAGGTGATCGTCCTCGGCCTGGGCCCCGAGGGCCAGACCGCGCGCAACCTCGCCCAGCGCCCCGACCTGGTGATCAACCTGCCCGCGCCGCACCAGTGGGCCGCGGTGGAGCGCCTGGCGCCGCTCACCGGCCGCGACCCCGTACCGGCGACCAAACCGGCGGGCTGCCGCTTCGAGCCCGACAAGTTCGCCGCCGCCGGCCTGCGCGCCGAACCCTCCGACGGCGTGCGCCCGCCGCGCGTGGCGGGCTGCCCGCTGCAGTTCGAGGCCAGGGCGGAGAGCGTGCGCGGGGACGTCTCGGGTTCGTTCGTCATCGCCGAGGCCGCCGTCTCCAAGGTGCACGCCGACCCGCGCATCGTCGTGCCCGGCACCCAGCACGTGGACCCGGCCGCCTGGAGCCCGCTGATCTACAACTTCCGCCACTACTTCGGTCTCGGCCCCGAGCTCGGCCACTCCTACCGCAGCCAGACGGCCTCGGTCAGCGCAGGCGGCGGAGCTTGAGTACGTAGTCCTTGCGGGTCCCGTGGCGGCCGTCGAGGCCGTTCTGGGCGCGTTCGAACTCCTCGCCGACCAGCGGCTCCCACTCCCCCGCCGCCGGTTCGAGGTCGTCGAACACCTCCTGCGGCGTCGGGAAGTGAGTGCCGGTCCCGCGCTCGGCCTCCCAGGACGGCCATCCGGTGTGCCCGATGACGAGCAGCACGCCGCCGGGCGCGACCGCCGCCGCCGCGGAGCGCAGGATCTTCTCCCAGGACCGCTTCGCCGGTGGGTGCAGGTAGGAGGCGGAGACGAGGTCGTAGCGGCCCTCGGGGAACGAGAGGTCCAGGTCGTGCCGCTGCCAGTCGATCGACTCCGCCACACCGGCCTTCTCCGCGTGTACGGCGGCGCGGTCGAGGGCGACGCCGGAGACGTCGGCGGCGGTGACCCGCCATCCCCGGGACGCGAGCCAGATGGCGTCGGCACCCTCACCGCAGCCCAGGTCGAGGGCGCGGCCCGGCGGCAGGTCCGCGGCCTCGCGGACGAGCCCCACGTTGGGGTCGCCGCTCCACAACCGCGTGCTCTGGCCGTAGCGGGCGTCCCAGAACTCCTCCGGGGTGGAGGAGTCGTGGTCCCCATGGGCCCGGTAGACCCGGCGGGCGGTGACGGCGGCCTCGGTCTCCTCGTTGATCAGGTCGCCGTTGATGGCCGCGGCCGCGCGGACGCCCGCCGCCGCCGCGGAGATGACCTGGTCGACCAGGTTCGTGACGTTGCCCGCCACCCACACGCCCGGCACGCTGGTCGCGCCCGACGGGTCGGCCGGGATGTAGGTGCCCATGACGTGGCCGCCCATCTCCAGTTCCGCGGTCTCCAGCCCCAGATCGGCCAGGAACCCGGCGCGGGCGGTCATGCGGGTGGCGACGGCGATCGCCTGACGGGGGATCACGCGGCCGTCCGCCAGCCGTACGCCGGTGAGCCGGTCATCGGTCACCTCGACGCCGGTCACCTCTCCCTCGACCACGGTGATGCCCCTGGCGGCGAGCTTCTCCCGGGCCTCGTCGCCCGGGTCGGGCCGGTCGTGGACGAAAAAGGTCACGTCGTCGCTCCACTGCCGCCACATCAGCGCCTGGTGCACCGACATCGGCCCGGTGGCCAGGACGCCGATGGGCTGGTCGCGTACCTCCCAGCCGTGGCAGTACGGGCAGTGCAGCACCTCGCGGCCCCACCGCCCGGCCAGCCCCGGCACGGCGGGCAACTCGTCCACCAGGCCGGTGGTCACCAGCAGCCGGGCCGCCTCGACGGTGGCGCCGTCGCCGAGCACGACGCGGAACCGGCCGCCGGCCTTCTCCACCGCCGTCACGGTGCCGGTCATGATCTCGCCGCCGTATCCGGCCACCTCGTCACGGCCGGCGGCCAGCAGGTCCAGCGGTGACATGCCCTCCCGGGTCAGATAGACGTGCACGCCCTTCGCCGGGGCGTTGCGCGGTTGCCCCGAGTCGATCACCAGCACGCTGCGCCTGGCCCGCCCCAGGGTGAGCGCGCCGCCCAGCCCGGCGGCCCCGCCGCCGATCACGATCACGTCGTACATCGCGGTTCCTCTCTCTTTCAGTCGCTGCGCCACTGTCCGCCAGGAGCCGGCGAATTGACAAATTTCGTTGCCGGAATGGCAAGCTAGGAGGCATGGATCTCGAGGAAGTGCTCCAAGCGGTGGGCCCGCGGTTGCGGAGCCTGCGCCAGGAGCGCGGGACGACGCTGGCGCAGCTCTCCAAGAGCACCGGCATCTCGGTCAGCACCCTGTCGCGCCTGGAATCGGGGCGGCGCAGGCCGACGCTGGAGCTGATGCTGCAACTGGCGCGGGCCTACCAGGTGCAGCTCGACGAGCTGATCGACGCGCCGGTGACCGGCGATCCGCGGGTGCACATGCGGCCGGACAAGCGGTTCGGCATGACGTACATTCCGCTGAGCCGCCGGCCCGGCGGGATGCAGGCGTACAAGCAGATCTATCCGCCGCACTGGCCGGGCTACGAGCCGGAGCAGCAGGTGCACGAGGGCTACGAGTGGCTCTACGTCCTGTCCGGGCGGCTGCGGCTGCTGCTCGGGCAGCACGACGTGATCCTCTCGGCGAGCGAGGTGGCGGAGTTCGACACCCGGACGCCGCACGCGTTCGTCAACCCGGACGACGAGCCCGCCGAGGTGCTCGCCCTGTTCGGCCCGCAGGGCGAGCGCATGCACGTCAAGGCCCGCCCCATCGCCAAGTAGTTCGGTCTTCGAGCGCCGCCAGGTCGAGCCGGGCCAGGCGGTCCGGGCCGGCGAGGATGTCGATGACGGCGATGCGCCCGTTGACGATCGTGAAGCTCATGACGGCCGACGGCTTCCCGTCCGCCGTGGTGACGACGCCCGCCATGCCGTTGACCAGCGCCGGATACCCGGTGGACGACGACTGCCGCCGGAACGTCAGCGCCTGGCCGGCCACCCGCGCCGAACCGATCGGCCAGGAAGTGGTGCTCGTTCATGCGGGGCTCCACCTCGTCGTAGCGCTTCAACACAGCATTGACGTTCAGCAGCCACCCGATGTGACGATTTTTCGGGAGAGGTGTCGATTACCGCCGTCCCCGCGTGTCGGTGAAGTGGACGGGCCGGTGAAGGCGGCCCCTTGACGAGGGAGCATGATGACGACCAGGCGGTTCGAGGTGCGGTGGGAGGACGTCCTGCCCGCGTCGCCCGAGCGGACGTGGGACGGGATCACCCGGCAGAGCGCCGGGTGGCTCTGGGAGATCGCGTACGAGCCGCGCGCCGGTGGCGCCGAGCGCGGGCTGAGCGGCGGCGGTGGCACCGTGACGGTGTGGGAGCCACCGGGCCACTTCGCCACCCGCGCCACCCGTACCGACGGCCACGGGCGGCTGCTGCGGCTGGAGGAGCAGGACCGCTCGGCCTGGGAGCAGGAGCCGATCGCGGAGGCCGACCGGCTCCTGGTGGCGTCCCTGACGGCGGGCCCACCCGGGCGCTTCACGCTGCAGGCCGCCATCGCGGCCCTGCACGCCCAGGCGCCCACCTATGCGGAGACGGACTGGCCACAGATCCTCATCCTGTACGGGGAGTTGCTGCGGGTCTGGCCGTCACCCGTGGTCGCACTCAATCGCGCGGTGGCCCTGGCCATGGTGGAGGGCCCTGAGGCGGCACTGGCCGAAGTGGAGGCACTCGAACGCGACGGCCGCCTGACCGGCTACCGCTACCTGCCCGCCACCAAGGCCGACCTCCTGCACCGTCTGGGCCGGGACGCGGAGGCGGTAACGGCCTACCGGGAGGCGCCGGCCTTGACCGGAAACGCGGCAGAACAGGACTACCTGACCGGGCGGTGAAGGGGCGTGCGGGAAACGGGTCTAACCCCAGGCCCCCGCTGTGGCGGCCGCCCGGGCGAAGGTGGTGAAGTCGCGGGGTTCGCGGCTCAGGGCCCGGCGTACGCCGTCGGAGAGGTGGGCGTCCAGACCGGACCGGATCGGGGCCACCGCGCCCGCGAACTCCCCGGCCTCGCGCTCCGGCCACCCCTGGGCGATCAGTTCGGCCACGTACGTCTCCGGGGAGAGCGGCACGTACCGGATGGTCCGGCCCGTCACCGCGGAGATCTCGGCGACCGCTTCGGCGATCGTCAGGGCGCGGGGCCCGGACAGCTCGTACGTGCGCCCTTCGTGCCCGTCTCCGGTGAGCGCGGCGACGGCGACGTCCGCGATGTCGGCGGCGTCCACGAAGCTGGCGGCCCCGCCGGCGGCGGGCAGCCTCAGTTCGCCCGCCAGGACCGCGTCGCGGAAGAAGCCCTCGCTGAAGTTCTGGGCGAACCACCCGGGCCGCAGGATCGTCCACGCCAGCCCGCTGCCGCGCACCGCGCTCTCGCCGTCGATGTGGCCCGCGCCCACCGTGCCGGAGCCGTCGGCGTACCCGGGCACGTCCACGCCGCGCCCCGACAGCAGCACCAGCCGCCGTACGCCCAGCGCCTCGGCCCGCTCGACGAACGGGCGGGTCAGCAGCGCGCCGTCGAACGGCACCACGTACGCCGCCCGCGCCCCCTCCAGCGCGTGGTCCCAGGTGCCGCGGTCGTTCCAGTCGAAGCGCCGCTCGCCGGAGCGCGAGGCCACCCGGACGGCCGCCCCCATGTCCCGCAGCCGGGCGGCGACCCGCCTGCCGGTCGTGCCCGTACCGCCCACCACCACGATCGTGTTCTCAGTCATGAACCCAGTCAACGGCCGGGACCTGCCTGGGGGCCATGTCCGTGCGGCTCGCCCGGATGTTCGAGCGTCTAGGGTGTTCGGCGTGGACGTGTTCGCCCGCCTGATGGACGGGGTCAAGGCCCGGGGCGCGCTGTTCGGGCAGGCGGTGCTGGAGCCGCCGTGGTCACTCGAATTCGCCACGAACGCCCCGCTGACGCTGATCGCGATGCTGCGGGACCAGGCGTGGCTGACCCCGGGCGAGGCGCGGCCGACGCCGGGCCATGCCCCACGAACCCGCGCCATGCCCACCGGGGGTTCGGCGCGGACACCCCGTGCGACGGAGGCACGAGCGGGCGACATGGACGCTGGGGCGGTGGGTGGCGGGGAGCCGCTGTGGCTCAATGCGGGGGACGTCGCGATCGTCCGTGGCTCGGTGCCGTTCACGGTGGCCGGCTCGCCGGACACACCGCCCGGCCACGTCGTCACCGCCGACGACTACTGCGCGCCCGAGGCGAGACCACTGGCGGCTCGGACCTGCGGGGAGCGTCCCGATGGGCCCGCGCTGCTGCTCGGCGGCGCGTACGCCGGTGGTGTGAGCGAGCGGCTGCTTCGTGCCCTGCCCCGGGTGCTGGTGGTGGCGGACGGACAGCGGGCGTTGCTCGACCTGGTGGCGGGTGAGGTGGCCAAGGAGGTGCCGGGGCAGCAGGTGGTGCTCGACCGGCTGCTCGACCTGCTGCTGGTGTCCACCCTCAGAAGCTGGTTCGACCGGCCGGGGGCGCGGGCGCCCGGGTGGTATCGGGCGACGGGCGACCCGGCGGTCGATCAGGCGCTGCGCCTGCTGCACGACGACCCGGCCCACCCGTGGACGGTGGCGAGCCTGGCGGCCAAGACGGCGACGTCCCGGGCGGCGTTCGCCCGCCGTTTCGCCGAGCACGTCGGCGAGCCGCCGATGCGCTATCTGGCCGGCTGGCGGATCGCGCTGGCGGCCGACCTGCTGCGCGACACGGACGCCACGGTCGCGGCGATCGCCCGCCAGGTCGGGTACGCCAACGCGTTCGCACTGAGTGTGGCCTTCAAGCGCATCTACGGCATGACCCCGACGGAACGCAGGCAGCCGGGCGTCCCGGATCGGCGCTGATCCGAAGAGCTCCTCCCGGCCGCCGCACGCACGAGATGCCGGGCGCCTCGGCCCAGCCGCCACCGCGCGAGCGGCCGAGGACGGGCGGCCGATGGCCAGCGGCGGGTCAGGGGTTCAGGGCCGAGTGCCGGCGGCTGTAGGCGAAGTAGACGGCCAGGCCGATGGCGAACCAGGCGGCGAAGCGCAGCCACGTCAGCGGGTCGAGGAAGGTGATCAGCCAGATCGAGAAGACCACCCCGACGGCCGGCACCACCGGCATGCCCGGGGTGCGGAACGTGCGGGGCAGGTCGGGACGCCGGTAGCGCAGGACGATCACCGCCACGCACACCACCACGAACGCCAGCAGGATCCCGATATTGGTCAGCTCCGCCGCCTCACGAATGGGCAGGAACCCGGCGATCAGTGCCGACGCCACCCCGACGATCCAGGTGACGCGGGTGGGCACCCGGCGTACCGGATGGAGCTTGGCGAACCAGGCGGGCAGCAGCCCGTCGCGGCTCATCGAGAACCACACGCGGGTGACCCCGAGCATGAACGTGAACATGACCGTGAGGATGCCCACGATGGCCCCCACCGCGATCACGGAGGCCAGCCCCGACAGGCCGACGGAGGCGAACGCCGAGGAGAAGCCGCTCTCCGGGTCGATCTGCCGGTAGTCCTGCATGCCGGTGAGGACGAGGGTCGCGAGCACGTACAGGATCATGGAGATGACCAGCGAGTAGATGATCGCCTTCGGCATGTGCCGCTGCGCGTCGCGCGACTCCTCGGCGGCGGTGCTCATCGCGTCGTAGCCGAAGACGGCGAAGAACACGGTGGCGGCCCCGGTGATCGCGCCGCCGACCCCGAACGGGAAGAACGGCGTGTAGTTGGCGGTGTTGACGTAGAAGAAGCCGACCACGACCACCAGCAGCACGACGGCGATCTTGATGGCCACCACGAACGTCTCGAACCGGGCCGCCGCGCGGATGCCGAGGTTCAGCAGGAACGCGATGAGCAGGCACAACACCATCGCGAACAGGTCCACCACGTGCCCCTCGCCGCTGCCGGGCGCGCCGAGCATCCAGGCGGGCAGCCCGGCGCCGAGCTCCTGCACGAGGAAGCCGAAGTAGCCGGAGATGCCGATGGCCACGACGGCGACGATGGCGGTGTACTCCAGCAGCAGGTCCCAGCCGATCAGCCAGCCGACGATCTCGCCGAGGACCGCGTAGCCGTAGGTGTAGGCCGAGCCGGCCTTCGGGATCAGGCCGGCGAACTCGGCGTAGGAGAAGGCCGCGGCGGCGCTGGCGATGCCCGCGATCAGGAACGACACGAGCACGGCGGGCCCGGCAGTCTCGTTGGCGACCGCGCCGGCCAGGGCGAAGATGCCCGCCCCGATGATGCCGCCGATGCCGATCGCGGTGAGCTGCCACAGCCCGAGCGACCTGGACAGCTCGCCCTCGTGCTCGGTGGCGATCTGCTCCACCGGCTTGCGCCTGAACACGCTTCCAGAAGTGACCATGACGCCCCCATTGCCGGTCGTCTACGGACCTTCCCACCTGGGCGTTCACTAATCCGGTGGGGTCAGAACGGGAGGGCGCGCCGCAGCACGTCGAGCGTCTCGTCGGCCCAGGCCAGCACGCCCAGCCCGGAGGCGAGGTTCTGCGGAGGGCGGGCGACGAGCGTGTCGCGCCGCAGCAGCCGGGCGAAGTCGACGGTCACCGGATCGGCTCGCGGGGTCGTCCCGTCCGGCCGGGTGAACGGCACCCCGGCCTTGCGCATGACGTGGATGATCTCCTGGGCCAGGATGCCGTAGCCGACCGTGGTCGGGTGTACGCCGTCCAGCGAGAACAGCCCGCCGGCGGCGCGCCCGCCCTGCCCGTCGGACATGAGGAAGCGCGACGTGAGCGGCGGGTCCACCGCGTCCAGCACGGACGGCAGCGGGTACGGCGTCCACCACCCCGGCCGGGCCAGCGCATCCTCGATGTAACGGCGTTCGGCCACCCGGTCGAGCAGGCCGGCCACGTCGAGCAGGTACCAGTCGAGGCGGTCGCCGCGGGCCCGGCGCACGACGTCGGTGATGGCGTCGTTGTACTGGTCGATGGCGCTGTCCACGGCGCGGGCCTCGACGGCCGTGATGCTGGGGTCGCGGTTCCGGTCGAAGCTCCGGTCGGAGATCCACGGCCGGGTGTAGAAGGGGTAGTAGCGCGAGCCCGGCTCGATCTTCGGCCCGACGCCGCGACCGATCGGCGCGATCGTCACGTGCGGCACAGTGCACCAGATGACGTGCCGGGCGCCGACGCGGCGTACCTCGTCCTGGACGGCCTCCAGCTCGGCCTTGAAGTGGGTGGGCCGCCAGACCGTGAAGTCCTTCTTGCGAGTCAGGTCCTTGAAGCCGTCCTTGCTCCAGACGACCCGCAGCCGGGTGACCGCGCCGAGCGCGTTGTTGGCGCCCAGGAACACCACGAGCGTCTCGATGCCGTGGTCCGCGTCCCCCTTCTGCGCGCCCAGCTCGGCGGCGAGCTGGAAGACGGTCCTGTCGCGCCCGTCCACCGGTTGCGCCGGGTAGACCCGGAGGGCGGCCCGCTCGCCTGCGTTCTGGACGATCTGGTCGAGGAAACCGTCGTTGGGCTCTTCCAGCCGGTTCAGGAAGCCGCGCACGGTCTGGTCGAGCGCGTCGCGCAGGTCCCATCCGTACATGGCCAGGTTGTGGTTGATGCCGCTGAGGTGCGGCACCGCCGAGCCGGGGCCGCGTTCCCAGTAGTCCTCCAGCACGTCCATCCACTGGCGGCCGGAGAACAGCGCGAGCGGGACCTCCCACCAGCTCAGTTGCTCGCCGTAGCGATCCTGCAGCTCGCGCAGCAGCAGCTCGATGTTGATCGGCAGGCCGCCGGGACCGCCGTAGGACGGGAAGCGGAACGTTCCAAGGGCGCCCAGCTCGTACGCGATGATCGCCGGAACCGACAGGTCGGTCTGGTACACCGCGCCGCTCTGGAACCCGTGGAACAGCGAGTCTCCGATGGTCACCAGCCGGTGCGGCGGCCGTCCCCGTGGGGTCATCGGCACCTTGACGCCCAGCGTGGGATCGGTTTTCGGCTCGCGTGCCGTCCGCGTGATCTTGACGTCATCCGGGATCTTCTCTGCCATCGCCATCGACCTCCCGCCGCACTGTAGGCCCGGAAGGGCCGCCGTAGCGCCAGGAGGTCACCCGGGGATTTCCCTAGGTTGGGCACTCGCTAGCATCCATCGTCGAGCAACCGGAAAGGCGTGAGATGACCGAGCACCCCCTGTGGCCCGCGACCGGCGAGGCGAGCATCACCGCGTACCCCGTGGGTCCCGGCCCGGCCGTGATCGTGTTCCCCGGGGGCGGCTACGGGCATCTCGCCGATCATGAGGGAGAGCCGGTCGCGCGGTGGCTCAACTCGCTGGGCGTCAACGCCTTCGTCCTGCGCTACCGGATCGCGCCGCACCGGCATCCGCTGCCGCTGCTCGACGCCGCGCGGGCGGTGCGCTGGGTCCGGCACCACGCCGCGGCGCACGGGGTGGATCCGGGGCGGGTGGGCGTGCTGGGGTTCTCGGCGGGCGGTCATCTGGCGGGGCTGCTGGCGACGGAGTCCGGGCCGATGCTGGCGGAGGGGCCGCACGACGCCGTGGACGCCGCCGACCCGCGGCCGGATCTGGCCGTGCTGTGTTACGCGGTGACGGTCCTGACCGGGCCGGCCGCTAACGAGGGGTCGGCGCGCAACCTGCTGGGAGCGGACGCGCCCGAGCCGGCCAGGGCCGAGCTGTCGATCGCCGGGCGGGTCGGCGCCGCGACGCCGCCGATGTTCCTGTGGCACACCGCCGACGACGAGGCGGTGCCGGTCGAGAACACGCTGCGGGTGTCGGAGGCGCTGGCCCGGCACGGGATCCCGCAGGAGGTGCACATCTATCCCAGCGGCCGGCACGGGCTCGGGCTGGCCGAGTCGGACCCGGTGCCCGCGGACTGGACCCGGCGCTGCGCGGCCTTCCTGCAGGGCCGGGGCTGGTAAAGCGGCCGGCCTGGTGAAACCAGGCACCCCCCTACTCATGCGCGTCGCGCCCGCGCGGCTCATCATTGAGTCCTGCCGCGGAGGAGGTGACGCGTCGTGCCCTCAGGAATGGCCTCCCGTCCCGACGCCCTGTCCGGCGTCACCGAGCTGCGCCTGCACGGGGTGGGCGGCACCTCGCCGCAGGCGCTGCTCGACGATCTCACGCCCATGCGGGTCTCGGGAGACCGCATCGCCGGCTTCTACCGCACGGCCGACCAGGACGGGCGGCACGTCGAGGCGTATTCGTGGGGCGGCCTGACCTCCGGCAGCTCGTGGCGGGTGCTCTGGCTGTTGCTGCTGCCGTTCGCGCTGGCGAACATGGCGGCCAGGATGTTCCCGGCCTGGCTGCCCGACCGCCCGGTCCGGTTCCGGCTGTTCCGCTGGGCGGCCCGGCTGGCCTCCTTCGCCCTGACGCTGAACCTGGTCATGCTGGCCGCCGTCATCCCGATCGACTACGTGGCCTACCAGTGCGGCGGCGTCGAGGCGTGCGCGCGGTGGTGGCCGCTCTCGGAGCTGCCGCAGGACCGGCCCGCCGTGCGGATCCTGGCCGGCGCGGTGGTGCCGCTGCTGGTGATCGCCATTCTGTACGTCCTCGCGTACACCTCCCAGAACCGCTACGACCAGGTCAAACCGGCCGGCCCCGAGGAGGGCAAGGAGCGGCCGGAGGTGGACCGGCGGACGTTCCGCGGCCTGTCGGACCCCGCGTTCTGGAACGACGTCGACTACACCAGGACACTGACCCGCCTGCACGTCGCGGGCTCCGTCGCCCTCGTCGCGGCGCTGGTCGGATGGACGGCGCACAGCGTCTCGCCGGTGGCCGTACCGTGGCTCGTCCTGGCCCTGCCCGTAGCGGTCGCCACGGGATGCGTGCCGGCGCTCGCCGCCGACACCGCGAGCCGCCGGCTCTCGTGGGCTCTTCTCGGGCTCGCGGGCGTCGCCATGGTGATCGCCGCGGTCGTCGCCGTCACGCGCCCGCAGCCCGATCCGGCGATCACGGGCCCGCACGAGCTGCCGGGCGTGCAGGTGTTCATGGACGGCGTGTACGGGATCGTCTTCACCACCCTGTTCCTCATTCTCGCGACGCTCGTCGCGGCCGCGTGGACCAGGCCGAACCGGCTCCGCCTGCTCCTGCGCGCCCTCCTGGTGACCGGCGCGCTGACCGCCGGGATCCTGCTGCTGTCGGCCTGGGAGACCGGCAGCCCGTGGATCTGGATCGGCACGGGCCTCGGCATCGTCGTCGGCGCGCTCGGGGTGGTCTCCGCGCGGCCGGACGGCGGCGGGACGTTCCGGTGGGCGGCGCCGTTCGTGGTGCACGGGCTGGCCGTGGCGGCGCTCAACACGTTCATGCTGGCCACGCTGCTGGGCGTGGCGGACCTGCTGGGCGACGTCCGGCCGTGCCACGGGCCCGTGGGCGGGCTGTGCGCGGCCGAGCCGCACGGCCCGGTGCCGATCGCGGTGTTCCCGATGATCGGGGACGCCACCCCGTACCTGATCGTGGTCCCCTTGCTGCTGGTGCTGGCCTTCACGGTCTACCAGGGGCTGCGCTGGTGGATCAGCGGGGCGCGGGGCGAGCGGGCCGTGCGGGACGAGTACCGGCTCAGGGAGGCCGCGCACGCGATGGACCCGGAGTGGTGGGTGTCCACGGTCGCCGGCGGCGAGCGGCCCGCCTGGCAGAAGCGGCTGATCGGCGGGTGGCCGCGCCGGGTGGCCAGGGCGCGGCGGCTGGCGCACGTGCCGCGCGACCTCGACCTGCTGCTCACCGCGCTGGTGGTGGTCGGGCTGGTGCTGTTCGCGTGGATCCAGTCGCGCATCTGGTCGCGGAGCCCGCTGCCGGTCAACTCCGACCGGCTCACCACCGTCAGCTCCTTCGTCGCCGCGCTGCTGCCGGTCGTGCTGCTGGGCCTGCTGTGGCGGGGGTGGCGGCACGAGGAGAACCGCCGGATGATCGGCGTGCTCTGGGACGTGGCCACGTTCTGGCCGCGCCATTCGCATCCGCTGGCGCCGCCGTCGTACGCCGAGCGCGCCGTGCCCGATCTGCAGCGGCGGCTGTGGTGGCTGCACGACAACGGCGGGCTGCCGCTCGTCGCGGCGCACAGCCAGGGCTCGGTCATCGCCGTCGCGGCCCTGGCCCAGCCCCGCTCCCGCCCGGAGGGCGACCACGTCACCCTGGTGACGTTCGGCGCGCCGCTGCGCACCCTGTACGCGTGGGGCTTCCCCGCCTACTTCGACGACGCGCTCTTCGACCGGCTGGCCCACGGCCCCGACATCAAGGTGGCCCGCTGGCGGAACTTCTGGTGCGACACCGACTACATCGGCGGCCCGGTGTCGGTCCGCGGCGACGTCGACCACCGCCTGCCCGACCCGCCGACCAGCCGTTTCCTGTACGGCCAGCCGCTCCCGAAGGTGGGCGCGCACACCGGCTACTGGGACGACGCGGAGCTCGGCCGCCACATCACCCTGCTGGCCCACCGATCAGCGGAGGAACGGAACGTCCTCAGCCTGTGAATCGTCTTGTGCGAGAACCGGCTCCGCCCCCGTTTCACGCGCCGAGGGGGCGGAGCCGGCCGCTAGTCGCCGGCCGTCACCAGGGCGACGGGCTTGGGGCGCTCGCAGGTGCTGCCGATGTCGACGGAACGGCCGGAGTGGGCCGAGGCGAGCAGTGACTCCATGACGTCGAGCACGTGGAAGGCCAGCGTCCCGCCCGCCCGGGGCTCCCCGGGGCCGGCGAAGTCGAGCAGGCCCACGCCGCGCCCGGCGCCCGCGTACCCGGCGGACTCGGGCAGCGTGCGCCAGCCGTCGTCACCCACGCCCGACAGCAGGACGGGCCCGTCGAAGTGGTTGGGGTCGGGGACGACGAGCGAGCCCCTCTCCCCGTGGACCTCGATCCTGGGCGCCTGGGTGGCGGCCGCGTCGAAGCTCATGACCAGCGTCGAGAGCACCCCCGAGGCGTGCACGAGCACGCCGGTGACGTGGGTGTCGACGGTGACGGGGATCTCCTCGCCCTGGCGCGGGCCGGAGCCGATCGTGCGCTTGGACCGGGTGCGGCTGGCCGCCCCGATGACCGTGGCCACCGGGCCGAGCATCGTCACCAGGCTGCTGATGTAGTAGGGGCCCATGTCGAGGAGCGGGCCGCCGCCGGGGACGTAGTAGAAGTCGGGGTTCGGATGCCAGCGCTCGTGGCCGGGCGTCATCATCGTCGCCGTCGCCGCGACCGGCCGGCCGATGAGGCCGTCGTCGATCGCCACGCGCGCGGTCTGCGTGCCGGTGCCGAGGACGGTGTCCGGCGCGCATCCGACCCGCACCCCCGCCTCAGCGGCCGCCGCCAGCACCCCGCGGGCGTCCTCACCGGTCGCGGCCAGCGGCTTCTCGCAATAGACGTCCTTCCCCGCCGCGATGGCCAGCAGGGCGATCTCGGCGTGCGCGGCCGGAATGGTCAGGTTGAGCACCACCCCGATCCGCGGATCCGCCATCAGCTCCGCCACGGTCAGCACCTCGACCTCCGGATACGGCGACACCGCCGCCCGCGCCCGCTCAAGGTCCAGGTCCGCGACCGCCACCAGGCGCACCTGCGGCAACCGGTCAATGGTCTGCAGATACTGCGCCGAGATGGCGCCGCATCCGACAATGCCGACGTTCACCGGCTCGCCCACAGGAGCCCCCTTTCGATGATGGTGCGCACGTTGTCGTCCCGCAGCACGTCGAGGCTGTGCCCGGGCGTCGCGACGAAGATCTTGCCGCTGCCCCAGCGCCGGGTCCAGATGGCCGGCGAGGTGACCTCGCGGTGCCAGGGGTCCCACGGGCGCACCTTCTGCGTCGTGGTCGCCAGCACGTCGATGTAGTCGTCGGTCAGCACCCAGTACTGCTCGGTGACGAGGTCGAAGTCACCGATCCCCGCGGTGATGGGGTGCTCGGCCGCCTCGGGGAGCATGTTGACCGTGTAGGGGACGAAGTTGTGGGCCTCGGTTCCGGCGCCCTCCTCCGCCGGGTCCTTGCCGGGGTGGCAGGCGAACTGGCCGCCGATGAGGTGCAGGTAGTCGGAGGAGTCGCGGTAGGAGTCGGCGATGCCGCCGTGCCAGCCCGCCATCCCGGTGCCCGCCTCGATCGCCGCCCGCAGGCCCTTGAGCTGGCCGGGCTCGATGGCGCCCATGGTGTAGCACTGCACGATGAGATCGACTTCGGACATGAACGCGGGGTCCGCGTACGGGGCGGGGCTGCCGGACAGCCGCACCTCGTAGCCGTTCTTCTCCAGGAAGGGCACGAAGAGGTCGGTGGCCGCCACGGGGGCGTGCCCCTCCCAGCCGCCTCGCACCACGAGGGCCGTACGCGTGTGTTCGCCTGCCATGCAATCGCCTATCACTCGGGGGGACGTCTCCCGTCCATCATGCCTACTCCCCCGCCTCGCGATTCACCCAGGCCCACCGCCGGCCCCGGCCGTCTCCTTCGGAATCCCGGTCCGCGTATTAATGCACATTCGGCGATTGAACTCGGGGCGGGACGCGTGCCGTACAACGGGGCGTCCAAACAAATGAAAGGTTCAATCATGTCGAAGCGTATCCTCACCGTCTCCGGTCTCACCATCGCCACCGCGCTGATCGGCGCATCCTTCAGCCCGGTCGCCGCCCAGGCGAGCGCCCCCGCGTATTTCGCGGCGACGCTCCAGGGCGAGAACGAAGTGCCCGTCGCCGGAATGAAGGTGGGTGACCGGAACGGAAGTGCGATCGCCGTGTTCCGCATTCATGGCCGGCAGGTCGACTACGCCATCCGGTGGAGCAGGGTGGCCCCGCCGTCCGCGTTCCACATCCACCAGGGCAAGGCGGGCAAGAACGGCGACGTCAAGATCCCGTTCTTCGGCGCGGCGCTGCCCGCCGGGCTCGGCGCGGTCAAGGGGACGGTCACGGTCAAGGACGACGGCCTGCTCCGCGGCATCAGGAACACCCCCAAGAACTGGTACGCCAACCTGCACACCGCCGAGTTCCCCGGCGGCGCCGTACGGGCCCAGTTGCACCGCGTCCGTCCGGTCGCGCTCGAATCCGTGCTGGCCGGCGGGTCGGGCGCCACCCTCACCGCGCAGGCCGACGGCCGTCAGGAGGTGCCCGCGCCGGGCACGAAGGTCGGCGACCGGGACGGGCGGGCCGCCTGGCTGGTCTGGGTGAAGGGCACCCGCGTGCACTTCGCCACCGCCTGGAAGCGCATCGCGGCCCCGACGAACGGCCACATCCACCGCGGCGTGAAGGGCAAGAACGGCCCCGTCGTGGTCGACTTCTTCGCCGCCAAGGACGGCCTGCCCGCGGGGATCAACGGCATCGCCGGCAGCGCCACCGCCGACGCGAAGGTCGCCCGCGGCCTCAGGAACAACCCGAAGGGGTGGTACACCAACCTGCACACCGCCGAGTTCCCCGGTGGCGCGGTGCGCGGGCAGCTGCACAAGGGCGGCTGGTAAACGTTATTGCGGGCCCCGGGCGGCATATCGCCCGGGGCTCTTTTCCTTTCCGGACGGCCCTTAATCGGCGCTAAGTGGCTCTTGACGGTGAGAATGACGTGATTATCGTTGAGCGGGTTATGTAAGTCGGCTTTCCCGAAGGAGGGACCGTGGCCGCGGTGCTACCCGAAAGAATCATCGACGACGAATTCACCGAACTCGACCGGCTCGAAGTGATCGAGTCGAGCGAACTCAAGCTCAGCGGGTCCTACCACTCCTACACCTACAAGGCGGCGGAGGACACCGGCGACCTGCCCATCAAGGGCTGACGCCGCGATCGGCGGGGGAGGTTCATCGTGCCGTCTGCTGACGAGAGGGCCGACGTCCTGCTCGTCTTCCCGCCGCAGACCGAGGCCAGGTTCTTTCCCTATCTGAGCCTGCCGTACCTCACCGGTCATCTGCGGCGGCTCGGGCGGCGCGTGCACCAGGCCGATCTCAACATCGCCCTGCTGCACGACCTGCTGCGCCATCCGGAGCTGCTGGGCGAGGCGGAGAACGACCGGCCCAGCGATCGACCGGGCGACGGGCCGGGTGGCTGGTACCGGCGGGCGATGGCCGAGGCCGTCGTCCGGCACGCCGGCGAGCTGCGCGCCCACGTCCTGCGCAAGGAGCCCGCGGCGGAGCTGGGGCCCGCGCGTGCCGTCCGCCTCGCCCATCACGCCATCGAACTGCTGGTCCGCGACTCGTTCCTGGCCAGGACCTGGCGGGGGCTCGGCGAGCTCGACGAGGCGGCCCGGGAGGCCGCCCGGTTGCCGCCCGCCGCGTCGGGGCCACCGGTCGAGCACCTGTACCGCATGGTCGAGACGCTCCTCGACCGGCACCGCCCGCGCGTGGTGGGCCTGTCCGTGGCCTTCTTCAGCCAGCTCGGCCCCGCCCTGCTCATCGCGGCCTGGGTCCGGCGGCTGCGCCCGGAGGCGAAGATCTGCCTGGGCGGCCAGCAGGTGATTCTCAGGCACGAGGACCTCGCGCGGCTGCCCGGCGTCCTGGCGTCGGTGGACGCGCTCTGCCGGACCGCCGGCGAGCAGCCGCTCGAACGCTGGCTGGACGCCCTGGACGGCGTCGTCCCGGAGAGCGAGGTCCCCGGCATGGTGTGGCCGGCGACGGGGCGCCGCTCCGAGCGGCCGGTGACGCTGCGCTTCCACGAGCTCGGGCCGCCCGACTACACCGGGCTGCCGGTGCGCTCGTACCTGAACGAGACCATGGAGGTCGCGATCGTCTCGTGCGTGGGCTGCTTCTGGGGGCGCTGCGCGTTCTGCTCCTACGGCAACCGTTCCCTCGCGCCGGGCGCCTACCAGCAGGGCACGGTGCGGCAGATCGCCGACGCGGTGCAGGCGGTGGTCCGCGACACCGGCGCGGCGTTCGTGGCGATCTCCGATGAGAACACCAACCTGCGGCTGATCCTGAAGGCGATGCGCGAGGTCCGCGCGCGCGGCGTCAAGGTCGGCTTCGGCGTGCGCAGCAGGCTGGACGCGACCCTGGCCGACCCCGGGTTCTGCCGGAGCCTGGCCGAGGCCGGCTGCGAGCTGATGTCGGTCGGCTACGAGGGCAACTCCCAGCGGCTGCTCGACCTGATGGACCGGGGCGTGCGGGCGGCCGACTACCAGCGGATCGTCGAGAACGTCGCGGCGGCGGGCATCGTGCTGCGGTTCTCCGTCATGGGCCACGTCTTCGACGAGACGCCCGCCGAGTTCGAGGAGTCGCTGCGCTTCCTCACCGACAACCAGGAGCGGATCGGCATCGACGCGCTGGAGCTCATGATCCCGGAGCCGGGCAGCAGGCTCGCGGACGACCCGGACGGCTTCGGCCTCGCCCTGGACGGCTCGGGCGCGCTCGCCGGCAATCCCGAGCTCAGCTACCTGTCCGGCCGGGTCGGCCAGGCCCTCACCGTGCCCGGCGGGCCGAGTCGCGCCGAGGCGCTCGACCGTCTCGTCCGCGTCTTCCACACCGTACGGCCCGGCCGGCCGACCGCGATCCTGCCCCGCCGCCAGGCCGCGCCCGCCACCGTCGCCGCGGCCGACCCCCACCCCTGGGTACGCACCATGCCGACGGACGACGGCCGCCTCGTCCTCGCCGACCTGGTCTGGGAACGCTTCTACGCCCTGCCGCGCGACGACGTCGAGCAGCATGGCGACGGCGTGCTGCACGCGCGCACCACCCGCGGCCGGCGGCTGCTGGCCCGGCTCGTGGAGGCGGCGGCGGGCACCGAGCACCGGGAAACGCCTATCGGGAGACCCCTATGACATCCGAGATCACCACGATGAACGGGCCGGCGGTCGCCGGGAGCACCACCCGGATGGGGTTCGGGCTCCTCATGGACATGCCGTGGGGCGGCGGCTCACTCGGCCGGCGCGGCGTCGGGTTCGTGGAGAGCGACGACGGCGGCGACATCACCGCGCGGGTGCGCGCCTTCGCCGGCCGCCACGGCGCCGACTTCGCGTACGCGGCCTTCGCCTACCAGCCGCGCTCCCGCGCCGTCCCCCGGGCGGCCGACTACGTCCGCGCCTATGACCGCTTCTTCGAGGCGCTGCCCGGCGGACTCGGCCGGGCCTTCCACCAGACCGAGTTCAACATGGGCAGCCCGGAGCGCTACGACCGGCGGCCCGCGGCCGACTTCACCAACGAGCTGGCCGCCCGGTACGGCTTCCGCTGGGTGGTCGAGGATCTCGGCATCTGGAACCTGCGCGGCTGTCCCCTGCCGTATCCGCTGCCGCCGCCGCTGACCGAGCCGGGCCTGGAGCTGTCCACCAGGAACGCGGCCGAGACGGCCGGGCTGCTGGAGTTGCCACTGCACGTCGAATTCCCCGGGTTCACCGAGGGCGGCTCGTTCGTGCTCGGCGGGCTGGACGCGTTCGCGTACTTCCGGCGGCTGGCCGACGACGCGGACGTGCTGGTGACGCTCGACGTGGGGCACCTGCTCAGCTACCAGTGGCTGCGCGGGCGTACCGGCCGGCACATGATGGACGACATCGAGGCGCTGCCGCTGGAGCGCTGCCGGGAGCTGCACCTGTCGGGGTGCCAGATCGTCGGTGGCAAGTTCCGCGACCTGCATCACGGGGTGCTGCTGGACGAGCAACTGGAGCTGACGGCGTACCTGCTGCCGCGCTGCCCGAACCTGCTCGGCGTCACCTACGAGGACCCGATGTTCCGCGACGACGGCCGGATGGTGGAGAAGTCGCGGCGGAACTACGGCCGCCTCAAGGAGCTGGTCGGCGCGTGGGCGGACGGGACATGAGCGCCCCGGCGGCCCGGCCGCTCGACGGCGAGCGGCTCTCGGACCTGATCATGCGGTTGCTGCTCGACGGCCGGTTGCGGGAGCGGCTGGCCACCGAGGGCGCCGCGGCGGTGGCCACGAGCGAGGGCGAGCTGGAGTGCCTGGAGACGATCGACCTCGACGAGCTGGACGCGGCCGCGCGCCGGTTCCGTTCGACGATCTGGCGGCTCGGCACGGGTGGCAGCCTCGCGACGGCGTTCCCGCACAGCCTGCGCCTCATCGCCGCGACGGAGGCCGAGCTGCTCGACGGGTTCCTCGGCTCGCCCCGGTTCGCGGAGTTCCGGCTGGTGCCGTACGCGGGGACGGGGTTGTCGGTGGAGGAGGCGTTCGCCCGCTTCCTGCTCGACCTGGCGCCGGAGCCTCGCGTCCTGCGCGAGACGATCACCCATGAGCTGATGATCGCCCTGTTCACGGCGCTGTCGTGCGAGCGGCCGCTGTCGTTCGCCATCGGCTGCGAGGGCATCGTCGAGACCGGCCGGGGCCACGCCGCCCTGCGCCGGTACGCGCCGGACTCCCTCACCTCCTGGGGCGAGAACCCGGGAGAGGGCGCGGAGCCGGTGCCGTACGCGTACTTCGCCACGCCCGCCGGGGTCACCCGTGGCGTGGTGTCCGAGCGGGTGGCCGCGGCCTTCGCGGCCGAGCCGTCGGACGGGAGCCGGGCGGCGCGCGACGCGCTGTCCCGGCGCGGCCTGTGGTGAACCTGGAGAAGAAGGACGGAACCATGCACATCGTGTTGGTGGACATGCCGTGGTCGACCGTGGACGCGCCGTCGCTGTCGCTCGGCGTGCTCAGGCGCCGGGTCCTCGACGTGTTCCCCGGCGACGTCGTGGACGTCGTCCACGCCAACCTCGACTTCATCGACTGGGTGGACGCCCAGGTCGGCTTCTCGTTCGAGGAGTACGACACCTTCGTCAGCTCCTACTTCTCCGGCCACAGCGAGTGGATCTTCTCGGCGGCGCTGAACGAGCGGCCCCGGTGGAAGGTGGCGGAGTTCGCCGAGTTCCTCGACGGCAGCGTGCCCGAGCCGATGCTGGCCAAGGCGACCGAGCTGCACGAGCTCGCGCCCCGCTACATCGAGGACATCGCCGCCCGGATCGTGGCCATGGGGCCGGATCTGGTGGGGTTCACCGCCACGTTCGCGCAGAACGCGGCGGCCCTGGCGGCGGCGCGTGCGGTCAAGGCGCTCGCCCCGGACGTCGTCACGGTGTTCGGCGGCGCCAACTGTGAGGGGCCGCAGGGCGCGGCGATGCACCGGAACTTCCCGTTCGTGGACTACGTGGTGCGCGGCGAGGGCGAGCTGGCCTTCCCGGCGTTGCTGGACGCGCTGCGCACCCGGGGCGAGGTGTCCGAGATCGCCGGGCTGTGCTGGCGTCAGCCCGGCGGCGCGTCGGTCGCGAACCGGGTGGAGGCCCGGCCGCTGCCCGCGTCGGCGCTGGTCGCGCCCGAGTTCGGCGACTACTTCGAGCGGCACGCGCGCTCCGTCGCGGGCGCGTGGGTGGAGCCGCGGCTCACCGTGGAGGGGTCGCGCGGCTGCTGGTGGGGCGAGAAGCACCACTGTACGTTCTGCGGCCTCAACGGGTCCTTGATGCAGTTCAGGAGCAAGGATCCCGGCCGGTTCGTGGACGAGATCCTCGGGCTGGTCGAGCGGCACCGGATCCTCGACGTGTGGGTGACCGACAACATCCTCGACATGGCGTATCTGTCGTCGATGGCACCGCGCCTGCGAGAGTCCGGCTACGACCTGCGCATCGGCTACGAGATCAAGGCGAACCTGCGCCGCGACCAGCTCGAAACCCTGCGCGCCGCCGGGATCACGTACATGCAGCCCGGTGTGGAGAACCTGAGCAGCCACGTGCTCGCCCTGATGGACAAGGGGGTGAGCGGCTGCCTGAACGCCCGGCTGCTGCGCGACGCCGAGACCGTCGGCATCAACCTGAACTGGAACTACCTGTACGGCTTCCCCGGCGAGACCGAGGCCGACTACGACAACGTGATCGAGCAGGCGGCCGCCCTGCACCACCTCATGCCGCCGTCGAACGCCACCCGGCTGAAGGTCGAGCGCTTCAGCCCGTACTTCGACCGGCCGGAGCTGGGGTTCGGCGACCTGCGGCCGGCCGCGCAGTACGCGCACATCTACGACCTGCCGGAGGCCGAGCTGTCCGAGCTCGTCTATGTCTTCGACTCGCCGCACCGCGGGATCGGCGCGGGCTGCCTCGACCGGCTGCGCGCGGCCGTCGCCGCCTGGAAGGACGCCTATCCGATCAGCCGCCTGACCCACTGCGACCTGGGTGACCACATCGTCCTCGTGGACAGCAGGCCCGGGTTCTCCTGGCGGCTGCTGGATCTGACGGATCCGCTGGAGGTGACGGTGTTCCGCCTGCTCGACACGCCGCACGGCCTGGCGGCCCTGACCCGCAAGGCGGCGGCCAGGCACGACGGCGTGACCGAGGACGGCATCGCGGCGTTGCTGGAGCGGTGGCGGGAGCTGGGGCTGGTGTTCTGCGACGGGGGCCAGGCCGTGCACATCGCGCCGGCGGTCGCCAACCAGGATCTGCTGCGTCTCAACGGCGACAATCTCGGACGGGGCGAACCGCTCGTACCGGCCCTCGCCCGGCCGGTCACCACGGAAACGGCCGTCCCGGCGGGAGTGGGCCGATGAGCGCGCGCCCGGCCGTGGCCTCAGGGATCCCGGCGCCCGTGCCGATGGAGCTGTGGAAAGAGCGCGACCCGGCCGCCCGGCGGATTCCCGGTGTGTACGCGGGCCGCGCGGACCTCACCGGCGACCCGCTCGCGGCGGTGTCGCGGCTGGCTGCGGACGGCGTCCAACTGGCCCGCCTGGACGACCTGGTCGACCTGGGAGACCCCGACGGCGCCGCCACGGTGGCCGCCCTGTGCGTGGTCCGCGAGCTGACCAGCCACGGCATCGCCGTCGACTGGACGATCCGCCTGCCGGCCGCCCAGGACTGGCGGCCCCTCAGCCACCTGTACCCGCCGGCGGCCGTCGCGTCGGAGGCCGGCGACGGGGATCGGATCGCGGCCGAGTGGCGGGCCACCTTCCACGTCGCCATGTGCGGCTACCGGGCCGGCCCCGGCTTCCTCGAAGTGCGGGACCGCCGGACGGGCACGTTCAAGCGGCTCGTCCTGCGCAACCCGGGCCGCGAGGAGGCGATCGCGGCCCTGCTGCGGGGCGTCCGCGCGACGGCGCTCTCCCCGGCCGTGACCGAGCACTACCTGCGGGCCGGCCTCCTCCACCGGACCGGGCGGTATGTGTGGTGGGCCCCCTATCGGATCAGGCGCTGGCCGCTCAGCGAGACGATTCCATGACGTCCCGCTCGAACCTCGCCACCCACCGCTCGGTGACCTCACCCGACTGACGCTTGATGCCCGGGTCCGGCAGGGAGTCCGGCGGCTGCACGCCCAGGTGCCGCAGGCAGCCGAGCACGGTGCCCGGGTGGTCGGCGAGCATGTCCTCGTAGTAGACGACGTGCGGCTCGTGCCCGCGCCGGGCGAAATATCGCTCCCACACCCGCGTCTCGGCGTCGAGCTGGTGCAGGTGACGGAGGATCTCGGCGTAGTCGTAGCGAGGTTCGGTACGCGCCCGGCTGGTCGACAGGTAGACGCCGTCCACGATCCAGACGCCGGTCTGCTTGGCCAGGACGTACGAGATGGCCTGCCTGACCCGGTCTCTGCGCCGCAGCCAGATGTAGCGCGGCGACAGGAGCAGCTCGTCCAGGTCGACCTCCAGCCCCGGCAGGTGCTCGCCGTGCACCTTGAGGCCGAAGACGCCGTTCGGGCTGGTCCGGCAGGTCATCAACCGGCGGATGTAGTCCTTCACCAGCCCGGCCGGGTCGGCCGTCTCGAAGCCCCAGCGCTCGAAGTAGTCGAGGACGTGGGTGTCGGTGAGGTAGCCGTCGGCGAACCCGGCCCTGCCGGTGTGCCAGAGCGTGCGAACGAGCATGTTGCTGCCGGAGCGGGGCGCCGCGGCGAGCACGTAGCGGACCGGGGGCAGCCCGGCGAACGGCGGGAAGTCGAACTCCGTGCTGTTGGTGCGGAAGAAAGGCGCCACCCTTCCATACCTACCATCCCGGCCGCTTCGCTTCGTTTCGCGGACAGGTCATGGCTCAGGATTTCGCGGGCAGGCACAGACAACGATTCACCGGAGGCTCACCATGAGGTGGTGGCTTGTTCACTCACGGTGACCATTTGACTTGTCTGCCCCGAAAGGTATGACATCTGAGATGAATGCCCCTTTCGAGCTCAGTGGGAGCAACAGCCAGCAAACTCCCGCGCCGGGGATCTCTCATCTGGCGGAGGGGCGCCTGGAGCGCGCCGCGGCGGCCGCGAAGGACGCGAACTACTTCAGAGCGATGCTGCGCAGGATGCGGGACCGCCGGCGCGGCGCGAGCGACTCCGCCGGAGAGGCTCTCCCACGAAGGCCGGACGCGAACCCGGATGAGAGCAGGGCCGCCGCGCGGTTGCGGATGGCCCGCTGGCGGTACAGCCAGACGTTGACGCTCAGCGCCGAAGCGCATCAGCGTCTGGCCGACCATTTCGAGCGGCGGGCGAGCATGGCCGCCGCCGGGACCACGGGAACCGGGTCGGCCGCGTGGCTCAGTGAGAAGGCCGCCTGGCATCGCCGGGCCGCGGGCCGCGACCGCGAGGCCGCCTCCGCCTGGCGTCCTGCGGGCTTCTGACGCCCTCGCCGCCGGTGGTCATGCTCGGAGCGTAACGCTGGGCGGCACGTCATAGACCGACCGGTAGAAGGCGGTGAAGCGGCCCGGGTGGGCGAAACCCCAGCGGTTGGCGATGGCGATGACGGTGTCGCCCTTGGTCGGATCGGCGGCCTGCAGGTCGCGATGGGCGCAGGCGAGCCGGACCCGGCGTACGTACGCCATCGGCGTGGTGTCGAGATGACGGCGGAAGGCCAGTTGCATCGCCCGGATGGTGACGCCGGCGGCGGCGGCGATATCAGCCGGGCTGAGGTCGTGGCCGGGATGATCGTCGATGTACGTCAGGGCGCGGCGCAGGGTGGCCGGGTGGGCGTCGTGACGGTCCTCGATGGTGGGCAGGCCGAGTGCGGTGTTGGGGAAGACGGCCAGGGCGGCACCGGCCAGCAGCCGGCCGGCGGCCCCGAGCATCAGGGGCTGGGCCACGGCCGCGGGGTTGGCCAGCAGCCCGGCCACGTAGGCGCGGGTGGCGTTCCAGTGCGCCGCGGCGGCCGGTGAGACGGGGTCCAGGCCGGTCAGTCCGATGGCCGCGGCGCGCCTGGCCGGGGCCGTCTCGGCGACCTGGGCGAGCAGGCTGGGGTCCAGGACCGTCGCCTCGACCCGGCCGGGCAGCCATCGCGTGGCGTGGGGCAGGTCCAGCCGGTTCATCAGGAACACGGCGCCGGGCGCGTACCGGCCTTCGCTCCTGCCGCAGGTACGGTCCACCCGGGAGGTGGTGCTCATGCACACCACGTACCCGCTCATCGGCTCGACCGAGAACGCCAGCCGCGCCAGTTGCGCGGCGGTGTCCAGGCAGAACGCCCCGGCGTCGAGACGACGATGCCGCATGCGCAACAGGCCGTCGCCGTCGCCTTGGATGCGCAGACCGGTGCCGTAGGTGGCCACCAGGTATTCACGCATGGCCTCGGCATCGGTGGTGTCGAACTCCGAGAGCACCGGCTGCGCGGTCGTCTGCCCGGCGTGAGTCATGATCGCCTCCAGGTCAGCCGAAGGTGCACATCATTCCGACGGTACTTCCCCCCCCCCCGCGGCGTGCGAGTGGATCCGCCGAGAACGTGCGGGGCCACCCTCCGGCCCGGGTTCCCCAGCGGCCGGAAGGGGGTAAATCCACCTCACACCTGCTCGACTCGTGCCCGGCTCGTGCCCGCAGGAGGTCCCCCGTGACCGGCTCGCCCACGCTTCTCGACACCACCGGTGTCCGCCTCCATGAGCAGATCGACCGGCTGCGCGCGGCCGGTCCCGCCGTCCCCGTCCTGCTCCCCGACGACCTCGTCGCATGGTCCGTCACCCGGGGCGACGTGGTCAAGCACCTGCTGACCCATCCCGGCGTCTCCAAGGACGCCCGCCGGTCCTGGCCCGGCTACCGGCCCTTCGCCATCCCCTGGCTGACCGTGTGGGTCGACGTCGTCAGCATGTTCACCACCGACGGCGCCGATCACCAGCGGCTGAAGGACCTGGTCGGGAGGGCTTTCGCGCCCCGGCGCATCGAGGTCATGCGGCCGGCCGTCGGCAGGATCGTCGCGACCCTGCTCGACGAGCTCGCGACCGTGCCCGCCGGTGAGCCGGTGGATCTGCGGGCGCGCTTCTCGTACCGCATCCCCAGCCAGGTGATCTGCGACCTGTTCGGCGTGCCGGACGCGCTGCGGCCGGCCATGCTGGGCGCCATCGACCAGGTCCTGGACCAGAGCCTGAGCGTCCAGCAGGCGACGGCGGTCCAGCAGCAGATGTACGCCGCCATGCAACGGCTCATCGCCGCCAAACGGGCCGGTCCCGGCGACGACATGACGAGCCTGCTGCTGACCGCGCAGCAGGAGGACGGCGATCGGCTCAGCATGGACGAGCTGATCAGCACCCTGCTGCTGATGATCGGGGCGGGCAGCGAGACCACGGTGTCGCTGATCGACCACGCGATCATCGCCATGCTCGCCCACCCGGAGCAGCGCGCCACCGTCCTCGCCGCGCCCGGCCGCTGGAGCGACGTCGTCGAGGAGACGCTGCGCCGGCAGTCGCCGGTCATGCACCTGCCGCTGCGCTACGCGACCACGGACATCGACCTCGGCGAGGGGGTCACGATCGCCAAGGGCGATCTGATCCTGATCGCGTTCGGCGCCCACGGACGGGACCCGGAGGTCAATCCGGAGCCCGGCAGGTTCGACATCGACCGGCGCGACCGCCAGCATCTCGCCTTCGGGCACGGCCTGCACTTCTGCCTCGGCGCGCCGCTGGCCAGGCTGGAGGCGGGCATCGCCCTGCCGGCGCTGTTCGAGCGGTTCCCGCGCGTCCGGCTCGCGACCGGCGCGGGTGAGCCGGTCCCGCAGGCGAGCTTCATCGGCAACGACGTCCGGGCGCTGCCCGTGCTCCTCACCTGAGGGACGGCGTACGTTCCCGGGCCGGGGACGCGTACAGGATCGCTCGCGCCGCCATCACCACGCACCCGATGCCGAGCAGCAGGCCCCAGGTGACGTCGGTGAGGAAGTGCATGCCCCGGTAGAGGCGCGAGAAGCCGACGGCGAGCGGCGCGAACAGGGCGAGCGCCCAGATCAGCACCTGGAGCGCCCGGGTACGGACGCGCAGCGTCAGGATGAGCGCGATCCCGCAGTAGAACGCGACGGCGGCGCTCATGTGCCCCGACGGGAAGCTGGAGGTGGGCGGGGCCGGGTCGAGGTGCGGCACGCGCGGCCGGTGCCGCTCGACGAGCACGGTGGTGGCCAAAAAGATGAGCGACTGGCTCCAGACGGCCGCGAAGAGGAAGATCGATTCGCGCCAGCGGTGGAACACGAGCCGGCACACGACGACCGCGATCGCCGTCAGCGCCACGATGTAGGGCGTGTCGGACAGGCTGCTGCCGAGGTCGGTGGCGGCGTTCCACCAGGAGGTCCGATCGGCGGCCAAGGCCTCGCTGACGCCCGCCTCTCCGGTGGGCCAGGCGAGAATGACCTGGCCGGCGGCGTACGTCACCCCGAGCATCGCCAGTACGGGTAACAGGAGCGTCAGCGCGTAGTACCTGATGTGCTCAGTCATGACTCACCTTCACCGACTCGGGAGCGATGCCCTCGGCCAGCGGCGAGGCCGGCCTGCGGCCCTGCTCACGCCGCCACGTCTCGAATCCCGCCGTGGTCGCCGCGACCACGGCCATCCCCAGCACCAGGCCGCCCGCCACGTCGCTCACCCAGTGCACGCCGAGCGCGATCCTCGTGTAGCCCACCGACAGCGCCAGGAACGCGGCCACCGCCCAGGCCACCCACCGCCCCCGTCGCGGCAGCCGCGATAAGACGAGCAGGACGATCACCGCCGCGCCGACGGTCGCGGCGACCGTGTGGCCCGACGGGAACGAGTCGCCCGGCGCGAGCGCGACGGGGTCCGGCAGGTGGGGCCGGGCCCGGGCCACGATGATCTTGATGGCGAGGCCCAGCACCCCGCCCACCGCCACGGTGGTGACCGCCCAGAGGGCCAGACGGCGGGCGCCCTTCCGCAGCAGCCAGGCGGCGTACGCGACGACCGCGATCCGCCACGGCCACGGCCCGAACACCTCCGACCAGACGGCGAGCACCGTGGTCATGGCGGGGTTGGCGTGCGCGTACGCGTGCAGCTCCGCGGCGACCCGCGCGTCCAGGTCGTTGACCGGCATCTTGGCCACGACGAGCAGCAGGCTGAACGGAATCATGATCAGCGCGACCGCGAACCCGGCGAGCGTGAGCCGCAGCCCTAAGGCATGATCACGGTTGACGCGAGCCTCGACCCACCGGTGCCTCACTGTCTCCTGACCTCCTTCGGTACGCATCCGCGCTCGCTACCCCGCCAGGGCGCATTGATTCCTGCCTGGAATCGGCTCGCCTGGGTAGTCGGGAAGGCATGTCCCCCACCGTGGCGGTTGTCGCGCACCGTAAGAAGACCCTGGGCGCCGGCCTTGACCGGCTGCGCGTGCTCATCACCGAACAGGACGTCGGCGAGCTCCTCTGGTACGAGGTCGGCAAGAGCAAGAAGGCCCGCAAGAAGGTCAGGGAAGCGCTCGACGAGGGTGCCGAACTGGTGTTCGTCTGGGGCGGCGACGGCATGGTGCAGCGGTGCGCCGACGTCATGGCCGGCTCCGGGGTGCCCATGGCGATCCTGCCCGCGGGCACCGGGAACCTGTTCGCCACCAGCCTCGGCGTGCCCGCAGACCTTGAGGAGGCCGTACTGATCGGCTTCCACGGCCGCCGGGAAAAGCTGGACCTGGGCGTGCTCAACGGCGAGCACTTCGCGGTGATGGCCGGCGCCGGCTTCGAGGCCGAGATGATCGCCGACGCCGACGGGCGCGCCAAGCGGCGGCTCGGCAAGCTCAGCTACGTCAAGGCGGCCGTCCGGCACGTCGGCGGGCCGCTGGTGCCGATGAAGGTCGAGATCGACGGTACGACCTGGTTCGACGGGGAGGCGAGCTGCCTGCTGCTGGGCAACGTGGGCACGATCGCGGGCGGCATCGAGGCGTTCGACGACGCCCGGCCGGACGACGGCTGGCTGGAGGTCGGGGTCTCCACGGCCAAGGGGCCGATCCAGTGGGCCCGGGTGATCGGCAGGATGGCCGCGGGGCGTTCCGAGGACTCCCCGTTCGTCCGGATCACCCGTGCGCGGAAGGTGTCGGCCCGGTTCGGGGCGCCGCTGACGTACGAGCTGGACGGCGGCGAACGCGAGCCCACCACCCGGCTCGAAGCCGAGGCGGCCCCTGGCGCCCTGACGGTCTGCCTGCCGGCGGAGCACTAGTCAGCAGGCGCCCACGCGGTCCTTCCCGTCGAAGGCGAGGCCGACGGAGGTCACGCCGCCTTTCACGGACGCCTTCCTGCCGTCCTGCCCCTCGTCTTGCGCGGCCTCCTGGAGACCGGAACAGCCCGTGAGAGCCGGTAACACGCCCAGGCCGGCAGGAACTCGCCTCATGCTCCGCACTCTCCGATGATCGACGAACGGTGGCGTTGCAGTGTAACCGTGACTCAGCCGAGTCCGGACCGGGCGATGACGTTGGTGATGCCGATGCGGACCGCGGTGAATCCTTCCCGTACGAACGATTCGGCGATGTCCTTGGCGGGCTGACCGGGGTAGTAGCGGCCGGCGATGCCTGCGGCGACCTGTTCGACCTGCTCCGGCTCGGCGGAGGTGCGCGCGTGTCCTTCGATGGTGACGAAGCCGTAGGGCTGCCGGTCGTCGCTGACGCAGACCGCGACGCGCCGGTCACGCGCCAGGCTCTTGCCTTTGACGCTTCCGGGCGACAGGGCGAAGGCGAGTTCGTCGCCGTCGAGGATGAAGCAGACCGGGGTGACGTGGGGCCGCCCGTCGGCGCGCGTGAGGGCTATGTGGGCAAGCCTTGTCCCCGCCGTGACGAAGGATCGCCATTCGTCGTCGGTCATCGTCGTCATAGGTGTGGTTCCTTTCGAGGTCAGGTGCGGTCGAAGCGCCAGCGGGCAGCGCTGAACCCCTTCTCCTTGCCGAAGGCGAACACCCGCGCCGGTTCGAGCGCGTAGACGTGCCGGGGATCGTCGTCGGCGGGGTCGTAGAACTCACCGTCGCTGACGACCGGATGCCACCACGGATACTTGACCGGGAACAGGTCCGCGACCTGTCGCAGCCGGTCCGCGTCCCGGACGAGATGAGCGGCGCCTTCGAGCACCAGGTCGACATCAGGACCGGGCACCGTGACCGCGCAGCCGTCGTTCCGTTCGAGGTTGCGGGTCTTGCGCGACTGCCGGAAGGTGACGAAACAGACCGTTCCTTCGAGCCACACGGCCAGCACCGGCACCACGTGCGGCCGGCCGTCCCGGTCCGTGGTGGCGAGCAGGTAGTCGCCCGCCTCGGCCACCCGGGTCCGCACGTCCGCCCAGCCGAGTGTCGTCAGGGGTGTGCCGCGCGGACTGGACAGAGGCTCGGGAGCCGGCTCTTTCCCGTACGTCGTCATACCGATGACGCTAGGCGAGCCAGCCCATTAGTAAAAGCGATGGTTTCCGATCAATTCAATCGCTTTGAGCGATACCATGACCGGCGCCGAATTGACATGCAAGTAGCGACTTGCCTATGGTGCGACGTGTGGGTGACGTCTTCAAGGCCCTGGCCGACTCCACGCGCCGCACGATCCTCGACGAGCTGACCGACCGGAACGGGCAGACACTCTTCGAGATCTGCGCCCGGCTGGCCACCAAGCACGGGCTCGGTTCGTCGCGGCAGGCGATCTCGCAGCATCTCGACGTACTGGAGGCCGCCGGCCTCGTCGAGACGCGGCGCGAGGGCCGGTACAAGTTCCACTACATCAACACCACACCGCTCGAACCGATCGTCGAGCGGTGGCTCGGAAAGAGGGAACCGACATGAGAATCAACCTGACCAGCGTGCTCGTCGACGACCAGGAGAAGGCGCTGCGCTTCTACACCGAGGTGCTGGGCTTCGTGAAGAAGCACGACGTCCCGATCGGCGAGGACCGGTGGCTGACCGTGGTGTCGCCGCAGGAGCCGGACGGCGTCGAGCTGGTGCTCGAACCGAGCAGTCACCCGGCGGTGAAGCCGTTCAAGGACGCGCTGGTCGCAGACGGCATCCCGTTCACCGCCTTCGCCGTCGACGACGTCAAGGCCGAGTACGAGCGGCTGCGCGACCTCGGCGTGCGCTTCACCCAGGAGCCCACCGACATGGGGACGGTGACCACCGCCGTACTCGACGACACCTGCGGCAACCTGATCCAGATCGCCCACGTGGCCGGCTGATCAGCCCCTCAGGAGCGCTCCTCGTCCTTGGCGAAGCCGTCGAGCGAGACGCGCTCCTCCTGGGTGCGCAGCTCCTGGAAGACCGTGATGTGCACGCCGCCGGGCGCGTCGAGGCGGGCGTTCAGCGACTCCCACGGGGTGACGGTGGGCGGCGCGACCTCGTCCGCGCCCGCCGCGACCAGCCGCTCGGTGGTCTGGCGGGCGTCGTCCACCTCGAACGCGACCCGGAACTTGGGCGCCACCTGACGGCCCACCTCGACGTCGTCGATCATCTTCTTCTGCGCCGGGTTGGCGATCTCCAGCGTGGCCCGGCCGGCGTCCAGGATCGCCACCCGCGCGCCGTCGCCGGTGCTGAACGCCGCCTCCTCGGGCAGGCCCAGGACGTCGCGGTAGAAGGTCAGGGCGGCCTCGTAGTCTTCGGCCTCGACCACGAGCCTGAGCTGGCGGACGGCGGGCCGGGGTTCGGGGGACGTGCTCATGAGGCGGCTCTCCTTCATTGCCGAGGGTATGTCCTTCAACCCAACCGGATCGCCGTCCCCGTTCATCCCGCCCGCCACGCCGACGCGATCTTGTAGGATCCGCAGACCGATTCGAGACAGGAGCGCAAGGCGATGCTGTACGTGACCACGGCACTGGCCCTGACGACCGTGCTCGGTGCCCCGCCCGCGCAGCCGCCGCTTCCTGACCGCGTGCCACTCCCTGGAGTCGTCGGCCTGCGTCTGGGACACCGCCACCGGCAAGGCCGTCACCCGCATCAAGGTGGCCAACCGCTTCCCGGTGTTCGGCTGGTACGACGAGAAGCACCTGCTCGTGCCCGTCAAGGACGGGTTCGGCGTCGTGGGCCTCACGGGCAAGGTCGTCGAGACCCTGGTCAAGGTCGGCAAGGACGTCGACATCCATCCGACGTTCGACGCCCGCGTCAAAGGGTGAGCCGGGTCAGCCCCGCCCGTAGCGGTCCTCGGCCCGCCAGAAGTACCAGAACCCGGCGATGAGCGCGAACACCGCCCAGAACAGGCACGACAGCCACACCATCTGTGGTGGGGTGTGGCCGTGGATGAGGATGTCGCGCATCCATTCGATGTAGGAGGCCGCCGGGTTCAGGTACATCGCGGTGGCCACCCACTCCGGCAGGCCGGCGCTGTTGACCACTTTGTCGTGGATGGCGAAGAACACGCCCGAGGCGTACAGCCAGGTGCGCATGATGAACGGCAGCAACTGGTTGAGGTCGCGCACCGAGGAGCCCATCCTGGCCAGGATCAGCCCGGCCCCGACGTTGAACATCGTCTGCAGCAGCAGCACGATCGGGATCATCAGCCAGAACCACGACGGCGACTCCCCGGTGATCACCACGATGACCAGGAGCACGCCCATGGAGATGACGAGCTGCTGCAGCTCCTGAATCGTGTACGCCAGCGGCAGCGAGGCGCGCGGGAAGTGCAGGGCGCGGATCAGCGACAGGTTGCCGGAGATCGACTTGGCCCCGGCGGTGACGGTCCGCTGCGTGTAGGTGAAGACGAACATGCCGGTCAGCAGGAACGCCGGATAGTTCGGGATGTTCTTGCTGCCGCCCAGGATGAGGCCGAACATCACGTAGTAGATGGCGGCGTTCAGCAGCGGGGTGATGACCTGCCAGAGCTGCCCTAGCGCCGAGCCGGAGTATTTCGAGACGTTGCGCGAGGTGGCGTACGTCAGCACGAAGTGCCGCCGTTCCCAGAGCTGGCGCAGGTAGGCGATGAACCCCGGCCGCGCGATGGCCGGGCGGAGCCCGTGCCTGCGGGCCAGCTCCGCCAGTGATTGCGGCGACGAGTCTTCTTCCACGTGGCTCATGAGCACCTCGAAGCGTCGCGGTCACCACGCGCCCGCCCGGTGACCGATGGGCCGGCCGATACCCGATCATCCCCCGTCAGAGGGGGTGCGGGTCCAGTTTCGTGACCGGAGCGTCGCGGAGTCGAGCCTTTCCGTCAGTTCGGGCGTTCGATCGGTTCGGCCGTTCGGCCAGCGCGGGCGTTCGATCGGTTCGGCCGTTCGGTCGGTTCGGGCGTTCGATCGGGTACGGCGCCGGAGCGTCGCGGTCAGCTCGGGCGTTCGGTCAGGTACGGCCGCAGCGTCTGGCCGAGGGAGTCGCGCAGGGCGGCGGCGAGCGTGCCGTCGCCGGACAGGGCCCAGAGGATGAGGGTGCCGTTGTAGGCGATCTGGACGGCGCGGGCCAGCGAGGCGAGCTCGGTCCCGGCCACCAGCTCACCCGCCGCCACCGCCTCCGCCAGCAGACCGGCGATCTCGTCGCGGGTACGGCGGGCGTGCTCGGCCGCGTGCGCGCGGAACTCCGGGTCGGTCAGGTCGAGCTGCAGGAACCCGAGGCTGCCGGCCAGCTCCTCGGGGGTGGACACGCCCTCGGCCAGGACGGCCAGCGCGGCCCCCAGCGCGGCCAGCGGGGTGCCGTGCTCCTCACGGGCCCGCTCGAACGGCTCCCGCACCGTCCGCGCGGCGTGACTCGCCACCGCGAGCAGCAGCCCCCGCTTCGACCCGAACCGCTGCACCAGCGTGGCCGGCGACAGCCCGGCCTCCTGGGCGACGCCGGCCAGCGTGATGCCCTGCGGCCCGTGCCGGCCGATGGCACGCCCGGCGGCCTCCAGGATCGCCTCATCGCTGGTGGTGCGCGGCCTGCCCATGCCCGTCCTCTCCCGGAAACCGAATGTCTCTTTCTACCAACCTTTCGGGCGGTCGCCGGTCTCCGGTCGGCACAGGGAGTCTTTAGAAGGTCCAGAACTCATGGGCGTTGCTCTTGGTCGCCAGTTTGATGGGAACCGCGACCGACTTCGGGATGGTCTGCCCCTTGGCCGCCTTGATGGCGTCGTCCACCGCTCGCGAGCCGATCCGCCGCGGCTGCTGGGCGACCGTGGCCGCCATCGTGCCCGCCCGCACCGCCTTGATGCCGTCCGGCGTGCCGTCGAAGCCGACCACCTTGACCTGCCGCCCCGCTCTGGCCCCCAGCGCCTGAATCGCGCCCAGCGCCATTTCGTCGTTGCTCGCGAACACCCCCGCGATGCCGGGGTGACGCCGCATCAGGTCCGCCATGACGGCGCGGCCCTCGGCCCTGTCGAAGTCGGCCGATCGCCTGGCGACGACCTTGATCTTCGGGAACGCGGCGATCCCCTGGGTGAAACCACGGTCGCGGTCGCGCGAGGCGGAAGCGCCGGCCACACCTTGGAGCACGACCACCTGGCCCTTACCGCCGACCTGCCTGGCCAGCTCCCGCGCACCCAGCCTGCCGCCGTCCACATTGTCGGACGTCACGGTCTGTGTCACCTCGGCGCCGTTGACACTGCGGTCGGCCGCGATCACCGGGATGCCGGCCTGACGGGCCGCCTTGACCGCCGGCGCGATGGCGTCGGAGTCGACCGGGTTGAGGATGATTGCTTTTACGCCTTTTTTGGTGAAGTTTTGAATCTGGCCGGCCTGCCGGGAGTTGTCGTTGTGGGCGTCCGTGACCGTCAGTTTCACACCGGCGAGTTGCGCCGCGGCCTCCGCTCCGTCGCGGAATTGGGCGAAATAGGGATTGCTCAGCGTCGACACCGAAATGCCGATCGTCAGGTCGCCCGAGGTCGTGCCCCCCATGGGCGAGTCGCAGGCGGTCAGGCCGAATACGCCGCCGAATATGAGAATCGCGAAAACTCGCAAGATCGTTCTTCTTACTGGTCGTGGCCGCCCCATTTCAGCCGCCAACGCTGTGCTGCTGGATAAAGTATATGCGATGGATTTCACGAGCCGCCGGCCTGACCCCGCCACGCTGGCCGCCACTATGGCGGCGTTTACTGGCTTTTGGGATTTTATCTCCCAATGGCCAGCTAGGGTTTGGTACAGGAGCTATTACGGTTGCGGCTGGTCACGAGGGGGTGATCAGAGTCGGCAGGTGGCGTCGCTACTCGATCCGAGCCTGGCTGACCCTGCTCGCCAGCGCCGTCATGGCGCTGCTGTGCTCCGCCTTGGCGGTGTTCATCGTGCTGGTGGAGCGGCATGCGGCCATCGATCACCGGACCGACCGCCTCTTCGCGCTCGCTGTGGAGATGGGCGTCCAGGTGCGCCAGCAGGCACCCGATCTGGCGAAAGCCGGTCCGGTCCCGGCGGTCCAGGTGTTCAACTCGACCGGCGACGTGGTCGCGGCCACCCGGGAGATGGCGGGCAGGCCGCCCATGACGAACCTGCGCCCCGATCCCGACGGCTTCGCCACCATCCGCACGTGCGATGCGCGAGCGTTCCCCGGCCAGTGCATGATCGTGCTCGCCTACCCGCTTCATCGCTCCGACGGCGTGTGGCTGATCAACATGGCCGTTCCCGACGTCCCCTGGTACGTGGGCCCGGAGCTGCTGATCCCGCTCGCCGCGGGCTGGCTGCTCCTGGTCGGGGCGACCGCCGCGGGCAGCTATCGGATCGTGGGCAAGACCCTGGAGCCGGTGGGCGCCATCAGCCGCAACCTCGCCCGGATCACCGCCAGTGACCTGGGCCATCGCGTGCCGGTGCCTCCGTACCACGACGAGCTGCGGGATCTGGCCGAGACCGCGAACCGAACGTTGGATCGGGCCCAATCGGCGGTGGACCAGCAGCTCCGCTTCGCGGCCGAGGCCTCCCACGACCTGCGCAGCCCGCTGACCGCCATGCGGATTCGTATCGAGGAGGCCCTGATGGACCCGCGCCAGGCGGACTGGCCGCATGTCGCGGGCATGGTGCTGGAGAGTGTGGAACGCATGCAGATCCTGGTCCGCGACCTACTGCAGCTCGCCCGGCTGGACGCGGGTGTCACCCGCCGCCGCGAGATACTCGACCTGACCGAGCTGGTGCGGCGCGAATTGGATCGGCGGCCCGTCGGAGTCTACGTACGCCACCGCCTCATGACCGGGATGATCGTTCAGGGCGACCGGCTCGACCTGACCAGGCTGCTGAACAACCTGCTGGACAACGCCGAACGGCATGCCGAGTCCGTCATCACCGTGCTCCTCACGCTCGATGACGGGGATGCGGTGCTGGAGGTGAGCGACGACGGAGAAGGCGTTCCACCCGCGCAGCGGGAGATGATCTTCAAGCGGTTCGCGCGGCTGGAGGCCTCCCGAGCCAGGGACGCCGGCGGGACCGGGCTTGGGCTACCGATCGCCCGGCAGATCGCGCAAGCCCACCATGGCACCCTGACCCTTGAGGACAGCCCCCGCGGCGCGCGGTTCGAGCTCCGCCTTCCCAGCTGCACCACGCACGACACCACGCACGACGCGGATCATGCGCATGGGGAGAAGGCGCGGCTTGGCGCGGCGAGCCACGTTGAACATCGGACCGGTGGTCCCCTGTCCTGATCGTGAACGGTCGGGAGCGCTAGCCGGGGACGGTCACGCCGGTGACCGCGAAGCGTTCCACCGTCGCGATGTGACCGCCGGTCGAGGCCACCACCGTGAGCGTACGTCCCGGCCGCGCCGTGAACGTGACCCGGCCCGACCAGGGTGAGTTGGTGCCGCCCGCCGCCACGCAGCACCGCTCCCCCAGCGGCTTGGCCGTGCCCGGCCGGTATATCTGGATCCGGATGCTCTCGTCCACGCCGCTGATCCGCCCGCCCACCGTCAGCGGGGAGCTCGCGGTGGCGCCGTATCGGGGGGTGGTCAGGGTGAGGGTGGTGTCGTCCGTGCCGACCACCTCCCAGGGGGCGTCCTTGCCGCCGCCGTACCGCATGAGGTGCACCACGGCCGCCACCAGCGGTTTCGGGCCCTCCTCCGCGCGGAACCCGACGTGCACGCGGGCGTGCGCGCCGTCCTCGACGGTCTTGACGGCCCGGTCGATCTCCTTGAAGCCCAGGAAGTCGCGGGAGAAGGCGACCGCCGTCCGGCCCGCGTCGAGGTGCCACTTGCCGGTGCCGTTCGCCTGGTAGGAGCGCTGCCAGGCCGCCGCCTCGCCCGGGCCGGAGAACGGCCACAACGGCTGGTAGCGACCGGCGATCAGCGTCCCGCCGGGAGCGGGCTCGGACGTGCTCGCGGAAGCGGAGGTGGTGGTGGCGGGGGCCGGGGTCGTGGGGGCGGGGGTCGTGAGGGGAGGGCTCGTGACGGGGACGGACGAACGGGACGGGGACGAGACCGTGGCCCCGGTTTCACCGGTGCCCCCGCAGCCCGCCACGGCCAGCCCCAGCAGGGCCAGTAGCGGGAGGGCTCGCTCGGTGAAAGCTTTCATGTAGTGCCTCCTGGTCACGCGGCCACGCCTGACGAGGAGAGAAGTACCCCGTCGGAAGACCTCGTACTTAACGCCCGCCGCACCGGTTCGGCGGCGCGGGCGGTCAACCGGTCACGTCGGGCACGAGCGTCTCCACGCGCGGCGGGCGGCGGTAGCCGGTGGGGGCCGGGCGCGGCGGGATCTCCAGCGGCGAGCGCACGACCTCGCGGAACGGGATCGTGGACAGCAGGTGCGAGATCATGTTGATGCGGGCCCGCCGTTTGTCCTCGCTCTCCACCTCATACCAGGGCGCCTCGGGGATGTGCGTGTGGATCATCATCTCATCCTTGGCGCGCGAATACTCCTCCCATCGGGCGATCGACTCCAGGTCCATCTCCGACAGCTTCCAGCGCCGCATCGGGTCGGCGAGGCGGGCGCGGAAGCGGCGTTCCTGCTCGTCGTCGCTGACCGAGAACCAGTATTTGCGCAGCAGGACCCCGTCCTCCACCAGCAGCCGCTCGAAGATCGGGCACTGGTGCAGGAACCGCGTGTACTCCTCCTGCGTGCAGAACCCCATCACCCGCTCGACCCCGGCCCGGTTGTACCAACTCCGATCGAACAGCACGATCTGCCCGGCGGCGGGCAGGTGCTCGACGTAACGCTGGAAGTACCACTGGGTGCGCTCCCGCTCGGTGGGCGCGGGCAGCGCGACGATCCTGGCCACGCGGGGGTTGAGATATTCGGCGACCCGTTTGATCGTGCTCCCCTTGCCGGCCGCGTCCCTCCCCTCGAAGACGACGACCACCCGCCGCCCCTCGGCCCTGACCCACTCCTGCAGCTTCACCAGCTCCGCCTGCAGCTCGAAAAGCTGCTTCTCGTACGGCTTACGCTTCATCCTGTCGGCGGTCATTCGACGAGTCCCTCCGGGCCGCGCCATGGCTAGGGGATCCGGTACGCGGGTAGCGTCCAGGCATGCCCCCCTGCTACTGACGTACATCTGGGAGAGGCCATCATGACAGGCACAGGCGACCTCGGCCGCCGCATCATCCACCACCGCGAGCGCCTCGGCCTGACCCGTGAGCAGGTCGCCGAGCGCGCCGAAATGTCACCGGGTTACATCAAATATCTGGAGGAGAACGCCGACACCCCGGACGCCGGCGCCCTCTACCGGCTGGCGGACGCCCTCGGGACGACGAGCGACGACCTGCTGGGCGGCGGCCAGGACCGGCCGCCGGGACGCGGGCCCGCCATGGCCAACCCCACGCTGGAGACGCTGGACGAGGCGGCGTGCCTGCGGCTGATCGAGCCGGGCGGGATCGGGCGGGTGGCGTTCAGCGGCTCGCACGGGCCGACGGTGCTGCCGGTCAACTACCGCATGCACGGCGGCGCCATCGTGTTCCGTACGGCGGTGGGCGGCCCCATGGACAAGGACCTGCGGACCGGCCTGGAGGGCGTCGACCTGCTGATCGCCTTCCAGATCGACAACATCGACGAGGCCAGGAGGGAGGGCTGGAGCGTGCTGGTGCAGGGGCCGGCCCACCATGTGCCGCCGGAGGAGGCGGCCGACTCGGGGGTCACCCCGTGGGCGGGCGGCGAGCGGCAGCTCTGCATCAGCATCATCCCGCAGCGGATCACCGGCCGCCGGATCCACGGCATCTGATCACCGGTAGACGGCGTCGCCGACCACGAACCGGATGAACTCGCCCTGTTCCCACCGTGGCGTGCCGGGCCACCAGCCGCCCCGCACGCCCTCGGGAATGGTGAACCCGTCGAAGGCCGCCTCGCCCTCGCACACCACCCCGAACGACTGCCACTGGTACGGCCCGCCGTCCGGGGCGCCCCACCGGGACACGGTGACGCTTTCGAGCCTGCCGTCCTCGTCGACCACCAGCAGCACGTCGTGGTCCTCGCCGCCGACGGGCACCGAGGCCAGCGCCTGGCGGTCGTCGAGCCCTTTCCATCGCACCCGGGGGTCCAGCGCGGCGGCGGGCGCCAGGACCAGCTCGCACGCCAGCCGGCCGGCCGCGCTCCTGCTGACGTCGGGGCCCGTGCCCGACATCACCGGGAAAGTGTCGAGGGCCCGCCAGCGCGTCTCGCCGGTGCCCGCGCGGTAGCGGTCGAACCCGCGTACCGGGAGCATGCCGCGCCGGGTGGCGGCCGTCCACACGAACCCCTCCAGCGGGACCAGCACCTGCGTGGCGTGGAAGTCCCGCCACGCGTTCAGCCTGATGGTGCCGCGCGTGGTCAGCACGACGCCGCGCAGCAGCGGCGTGCCGGGCGCGATGGCCCGCAGCACCCACCGGCGGGCCGACTCGGGCAGCAGGTCCGCCCGCCCCGGGTCGAACGGCCGCGCCCCGGCCGTCGGCTCCTGCAGCAGTTCCCAGTCACGCCGCGCCTCTTCGCTCAGGTACGGCGGCGCCATGACGACCGTCATGACGCCCTCCTTGATCCGCCCATTGCCGGCCTCCGCCCTGTGGACCCCTCCAGCACACACCAGCCGGGGCGCGAAGTCCTCCCCCGGCCGCCGGCGATCAGCGGCAGCCCGTGGCGCCGAACACCGTGAACTGCGTCGACTCGCGTACGTCGAAGTTGTCGTCGGAGCCGATCACCAGCGTGCACTCGCCGCTGTCCAGGCGCGGCCCCCAGGCCATGCTCTCCAGGTTCTGCACCGGCGGGCGGAAGGCGCCGAGGTCGTAGACCAGGCGCTTCCTGACCGGGCGGTAGGGGCCGCCGTGCGCCAGAGAGGGCCGGTCCATGACGTTCGTGGCGCCGCGCAGGTCGATCTCGTACAGCTTGACCCGGTAGTTCACGCCCTCGATCCAGGATCGTTCGAGTGCCAGGTAGCGGAACTCGTCGATGGGCAGGATCTCCGACACACCGCTGTCGGCCGTGCCGGTGGGCGGGACGGGCGCGGCGGGCAGCGCGTCGAGCGGGTAGGCGTACTGCGCGCGCAGGCGGCCCTCGCGGTTCCACGTGGTCAGCCGGGCGGCCGAGCCGCGCTGAACCGTCGGCTCCGGCCCGTCCTCCCAGCGCGGGCCCTCGGTCATGGCGGTGATCGTGTGCGCGGTGACGGCCAGCCCTTCGAAACCGAAATTACGCCGCGGGCCGTTCTCCACGCCCGTCATGCGCAAATTCTGCGGCACCGGCAATTCCCCCACGTGCCGCCCTTGCACGTCCATTCCGCGCACCAGCGCAGGCGAAATGGGAATATCCGGATGTGTGGCGTCGGGCCGGTCCCCTTCGTCGCCCCACAGCAGCCGCCGGGTCCACCGGTCGAACCTGATCGACTCGGGGTCGGCCGCCTCCGGCCTGCCGTAGCCCGGGTACGGCGACCCGTCGGCCCGCGTCAGCGTCGTGACCCCGGTGAAGTGCACGCCGCTGAAGCTGCCGGTCTTCCGGTCGATGTCCAGCCGGCCGGTGTAGAAGCGGGCGGGGTTGTAGCGGGCGCGGTCGTCGGAGATGAAGTACCACGTCCCGGTGCGCGGGTCGCGATCGATCCCGGACAGGCCGCCCACCGCCGTCCCCTCGAACCGCTCCATGTGCGGCACCCGCTGCTCCCCCAGGAAGCGGGTGATCCGCAACTCCTCCTTCCGCTCCGCCTCGGCCGGCGGGGCCAGGGTCACCACCACCGTCAAAGCGACGGCGATTTCCATCATTTTCCGCGTACGGGCCATTTGTTTTCCTCCGTCAATCGAATGCCGGAGGAAATGAAAGCGCGGCCGGCCCGGGAAGTCCACGAGCTAATAACCGTATGCCGCACAGCAAAAGGGGCGAACCCCTGGAAAAATTCAGAGCGTGCCGATGACCGCCGTCGCGTCCAGCTCGTCCGACGTCGCCACGCGGACCGTCAGCCCGGCGCGCGCCATCGCGCCGGCGGCCGGGCCCGCCTGCCGCTCGCTGGTCTCCACCAGCAGGTGGCCGCCCGGGGCGAGCCAGCCGGGCGCGCCGGCGATGACCCGGCGCACGACGTCGAGCCCGTCGTCGCCGCCGTCGAGTGCCACGCGGGGCTCGTGCAGCCGGGCCTCGGGGGGCAGCAGGCCGACCGAGGCCGACGGCACGTACGGGGGGCTGGCGATCAGCAGGTGCACCCGGCCGCGCAGCGAAGGCGGCAGCGGGTCGTACAGGTCGCCCTCGTAGACGTGCGCGCCGGGCAGGTTGCGCCGGGCGCAGCGCACGGCGGCGGGTTCGAGGTCGGCTGCGTGCAGTTCGGCCCGCTCCAGGCCGGCCGCCACCGCCGCGCCCATCGCGCCCGTGCCGCAGCACAGGTCGAGGACCACCGGCGGGCCGGCCACCCGCCGGGCCAGCTCGATGGCCTGTTCGATCAGGAAGCCGGTACGCGGCCGGGGCACGAACACCCCCGGCTCCACGACCACCCGCAGGCCGCAGAACTCCGCCCAGCCCAGCACGTGTTCGAGCGGCTCGCCCGCGACCCGCCGCCCGACCATGGCGGTCAGGTCTTCGGGGGTGGCGGCGGTGGAGACGAGAAGTCCGGCCTCGTCCTCGGCGAAGACGCACCCTGCGGCGCGGAGGGTGGTCACGATGGCCGACGTGGCGACAGATGATGAAAAAACCGACATGGGAGCCTTTCGGGATGCCGATGGGCGCTCCCGCGGTCACCTAGTCCCGGTGGGCCGCACGGCTGAAGGAGGGGAGCACCCAGCCAGTCACAGCGGTAATGGGTCTCACCTCCCTGGGACGTTCTCTTACGGAACCGTCACAGTACCAGAGTGGTTTTCACATTCCGGTTTCGGGTGACGCGGCCGGGATGTCCCCGTGCAGGTGCAGGCCGGCGCCCGGGCTGGTGTCGATGGTGAGGGTGCCGCCGATGGCGCCGAGCCGGTCGTACATGTTGGTCATGCCGTAGCCGGTACGGATCAGGTCGGGGTGACTGCCGTGCCCGGTGTCGTAGAAGTCGAAGGACAGCCCGTGCCCGCCCCGCAGGTCGATGGTGACCGTGGCCTGCTCGCCCGCGTGCTTGCCGGCGTTCTGCAGCGCCTCCAGCAGGCAGAAGTAGACGTTGATCTCGATCTCGGGCGGGTAGCGGCCGATTCCGGTGGCGCGTACCTCGGTCGGGAGCGGCGAGTGCCGGGCCGCCGCGCGCAGCGCCGCCGCCAGCCCCGACTCGGCGAGCTGCGGCGGGTAGATGCCGTGCGCCAGGTCGCGCAGGTCCGCCCCGGCGTCGCGCAGGTCGTCGGCGAGCTGCTCCAGGACCGGGCCCACCTGCGCCGGGTCGCCGGCCAGCAGGCGTTGCGCCACCCGCGACTGCACCGCCGCGGCCACCAGCCGCTGCTGGGCGCCGTCGTGCAGGTTGCGCTCGATCTGGCGGCGCTCACGGTCGCCTGCCGCCACCAGCCGGGCGCGCGACTCCTGCAGCGCCTCCGCCCTGGCCACCAGCATCACGTGGTTCCGCCAGGCCAGGTAGGAGACCCTGGTCAGGCCGATGACCACCAGGGCGATCACGACCCAGGCCGGCGGGTCCAGCGCGAACCCGGTCAGGCCGCGGCCGGGTGGCGTGATCGCGAAGGCGGTGACGATCGTACCGGCCATGATGATCTTGAAGCGGCGGCGGCGCAGGTAGGCCACCGCCAGCAGCACCGGCGAGACCGTCACCAGCGTGGCGTAGGGCAGCGCGGACGGGATCATCGCGGTCACGGCGATCGCGTAACACCACGAGATCCCCGCCGACAGCCCGATGGCCAGCTCGACGCGGTCGCGCCTGGCCACGCGCAGGGCCACGACGATCACGGCCGCCATCGCGGCGCAGCCGCCCGTCAGGGCGAGCAGCCGGGGCTGCCCGGTCCTGATGAAGGCCGTCAGCGCGACCGCGCCGGCCCCGAGCGCCAGGCCCAGGATGGCCAGCAGGCCGGTGGCGATGTACTGCTGCGGGTGCGGCTCCACGCTGCGCTGGACGCCGGTGTACGCCCGCGCGACGAGATCCCACGCTCTCTCCAGCAGCGCGCGGACGGCCTCGCCGCGCTCCTGGACGGGACGCTCCACGCCCGCGCTCTCCAGCACGGACCTGGGCATGTGACCGTGCAGCCGCAGCCCGCCGCCCGGCCGGGTGGCGACGGTCAGGGTGCCGCCGATGGCGCCGAGCCGGTCGTTCATGGTGGTCGTGCCGTGGCCCGCCTGGATCACGCGGGGGTCGCAGCCGCGCCCGGTGTCGCGGAAGTCGAAGGACAACCCGTTGCGGTCCTGCAGGGTGATGGCGACCGTGGCCTTGTCCCCGCCGTGCTTGGCGGTGTTCCGCAGGGCCTCAAGGAGGCAGAAGTAGACGTTGATCTCGATCTCGGGCGGGTAGCGGCCGATCCCGATGGCGCGGATGGTGGTCGGGACGGTGGCGTGCTGGGCGACCGCGCGCAGGGCGGTCTCCAGACCGTACTGGCCGAGCTGCGGCGGATAGATCCCGTGCGCCAGGGTGCGCAGCTCCTTGCTGGCCTCCTGGAGGTCGTCCGACAGCCGGCCGAGCAGCGGGCCCACCTCGCCGGGGTCCGTGTCCAGCAGCCGCCGGGCGTCCCGCGACTGTTCCATGGCCGCCGCCAGCCGCCGCTGGGCGCCGTCGTGCAGGTTGCGCTCGATCTGCATGCGCTCGCGGTCGGCCGCCGCCACCAGCCGGGCGCGGGACTCCTGCAGCGCCTCCGCCCGCGCGACCAGCATCACGTGGTTCTGCCAGGCCGCCAGCGACACCAGGATGGTCAGGAACGGGATGAACACGATCGCCATCGCGTCGGTGACCGCCTCCGCCGGGGCCTGGAGCCCGACGCCGCCGTACACACAGCCCACGACCACCAGCGCCGTGCCGACCAGCATCGTCGCGCCGAGCATCGCCGACAGCCGCTGATGGTTCATGTGCTGGACGGCCACCAGCACCGGCAGCAGCACGGCCAGCGTCAGCGCGGACAGCGCGAACGGCGCCATCGCCGTGATGAGGAGCGCCACCACCCAGTTCGACAGCGCGAAGACGACCACGGCCGCGAAGCGCCGGTACTGGTGGATCAGCCGGATGGCGCGGACCAGGAACGCCGCCATGACCAGCAGCAGCGCGACGATCACCTCGATCCAGTCGTTGTCCAGGCCGGTGGCCCGCAGCACGATCAGCCACACCACGGCCACCAGGACGCCGGCCAGGTCGGCCTGGATGTAGGTCCGCAGCCACTCCCATCCCGGCGCGCCGATCTCGACGATCTCCTGCCCCCGCAGGCCGGCTAAGAGCCGGATCGGCCCCCGTCGCTCCACAACGCCTCCAGTTCGTCGGGGCCGAAGCGGTCCTTGGGCCGATAGCGGGCCCCCATCACCATCGCGTCACGAGGCAGATCCTCGGTGTTGTTGACGGACAGCAGGACCACCTGGACCTCCGGATGCCAGCTCCTGATCTGCCGCGCCGCCTCGAGGCCGCCCATGCCGGGCATGTTCACGTCCATCAGCACCATTGCGACGTTGTGGTCCTCGAGAAAGCCCAGGGCCTCCTCGCCGCTGGCCGCCTCCCCCGCCAGCTCGAACCCCTCCACCACGGCGATCACGCCGGCCACGGCCCGGCGGAACGACGGCAGATCGTCCACCACCAGAACCCGCACGAGGTGTTGCTCCACAAGGCTGATCGTCGCACCCGATCGGCACTCTGTCGGTGGTGCCACCATCCCTAATCTCCCGGCCCTATCTCCCACTGTTGGCGGCAGCCCCGGAATCCAGGAACATGAGCACCGCCTTGACCCGCCGGTTGGTGTCCCGATCCCCGCGCAGGCCCAGCTTGAGAAAGATCGAGTTGATGTACTTCTCCACCGCCCGCTCCGACACCCCGAAGCCGGCCGCGATGGCCAGGTTGGACCGCCCGGCGGCCACCTCGGCGAGCGTCTCCCGCTCCCGGGGCGTGAGCTGCCGCATGGCGCCCGCCTCGTTGCGCGTCTTGGCCGACACCAGCGAGTCGACGACCACGGAATCGATGAACGAGCCTCCGGAGGCGACCGTGCGCACCGCGCTGACCAGCTCGCCGGGCGCGGCGATGCGCTCCTTCAGCAGGTAGCCGCGCCTGCTGCTCCCCTGCGCGATCAGGGCCAGCAGATAGCCGGGATCGAGAAACTGCGACAGGACGAGCACCGCCACCTCGGGATGCGTGGCGCGCATCGTCGTGGCCGCCCTGATCCCCTCGTCGGTCAGGGTCGGCGGCATGCGGATGTCCGTGACGACGACGTCGGGCCGCTCCACGCCGACCGTGGTCATCAGCGCGTCGTAGCCCGAGCAGACCCCGATGACCTCGACATCGGCCTCCGTGGCGATCAGAGCCTGAATGCCGGCCCGCACCAGCAGATTGTCCTCGGCGATCACTATCCGCAACGGCGTCACCACCAAACCGTAGTCCCCGCCCCCCGGACACTCAATACGCGGCATTCCGCTCGCACCCGCGAGTGAGGAAAACCGAACCATGAATGCGGAAGCCAGCTTTATCGCTCGAATAGCGGGCGCGGAGGAAACTGACCACAACGGCAGTGAACCTGCGAGAGAGATATGAGGGGTTTCAGCTAGGACGACAATGGAGGGGGAGTGGTGGCCGAAATGCTTCACGTCACCGAGCGGTCATCGCGAATCAGGTCCAGGATCAGCGCGTTGCCGACCCGCGCCGACCGGGCGCTCTGCGCCGGTCAGGACGAGCGTGCCCGCCAGTACGGATGGACGGTCACCAAGACGGGGTTCGGCTCCCGGCGGTATCGCGACCCGCGCTTCGACGCGCTCAAGGCCGCCCGGCTCGCCGACGCGACCAGTGCTGACAGAACCAGTGCCGACAGAACCAGTGCCGACAGCAGGCCCGTGTGTTCCGGCTCCGGGGGTTGATCCGACATGGACGCACGTAACATGCGCCGCAACCCGTACGTGCTCGACGACCTGCGGCCGGGCCTGGGGACGGGCCTCGTCGTCGTGCTGTGGCGCTGGCGGACCGAGATCGTGCTGTTCGCCCTGGCCGCCGCGGCGGTCGTGGTGATGGCGGGGGCGGCCGGCAAGGGCCTGTGGTGGGCGCCGATCGCGCTCGCGGGGAGCGTCTCCGTGCCCGCCACGCTGCCGGCGGGCCGCAAATGGATCGCGCGGCACTTCTGGTGCCTGTTCTCCCGGCACCGGCTGCAGCGGGTGTGCCTGGAGACGTCGATGCACACGCGAAAGGGCCGAATTCCGCTGGTCCTCTGGATAACGCCGACGGACCTCGGGGAAAGAGCTTTCATTCTGCTCCGGGCCGGGATTTGCGCCGAGGACTTCGAGGCGTTCGCCGGGGAAATCGCGGCGGCCTGCTACGCGACCGCGGTCCAGGTCGAGCGTCATCCGCGGCGGGCGCAGTTCGTCACGGTCGAGATCCTGCGGCGGGGCGTGGTGCTCGGGGCGGGCACCTGGGGCGACGGGACGCCCGACGCGGGACAACCGGTCGAGAAACTGGCCGGATAGCTCTTCAGGTGCGCGGGTCTTCTGGTGTGCGGGTCTTCTGGTGTGCGGGTCTTCTGGTGTGCGGGGCCCAAGCCACCCGGGCCTCGCGCCCGATCGAGCCTCAGGACGCCGAGGGCCCCGGGCCGCCCCGGCGCTCTGAGGCTCCGGCCGCCCGGACGGGAGCATCCGTCCGGGCGGCCGGCGTTCTCAGCAGGTGAATGTTCTCAGCAGGTGAATAGCGGGTCGAGGGGGTCGGCGTCGCAGAAGTCGATGCCCGCCCCGCCGGTCAGGGTGTCGTTGCCCATGACGTTGTCCCTGGCGAGCAGGCGGTCCGCGCCGTCGGCCCCGAACAGGGCGTCCGCCCCCGGACCGCCCACCAGCGTGTCGTCGGCCGCGTGGCCGATGAGCCGGTCGTCGCCGGCCTGGCCGAGCAGGAGGTTTCCGCTGATGTTGCCGATGAGCTCGTCGTTGAAGAAGGTGCCGGTGACGTTCTCCACGTCGTTGCCCAGGTTGTCCCCCTCCCCCGGCTCGCCGTCGCCAGGGTCGCCGTCCGCGGAGGCCCGTACGCCGACGCCGCGGGCCTGATAGGTCGCCTCGTCGGCGATCCCAGGCCCGCCCAGGACGTCGTCGGCCCCGTCCACCACCGCGTCCGCCGGGAACATGTCGTTACCACCTTCCCCGAACAGGTCGTCGTCGCCCGGCCCGCCGGTGATCCGGTCGTTGCCCCCGCCGCCGCGCAGCGAGTCCGCGCCGGGCCCGCCCAGGAGCCGGGACGGCAGGGTGGACCCGTTGGCGGCCTTGTCGTCGAGGTCGCCCACGTCCACCACGATGCCCGTGACGCCCGCGCAGGTCACGGTGTTGGCCGCGGTCTGCGCGCACCCCGCCCCCGCCGTGACCGGGTCGGCGGTGTCGGTGACCACCACGTCCCCGTTCGGCAGGGCGCCGATCGTGATCCTGTTGGCGATTCCGGCCTGCGCCGTGACCGTGAGGATGCCCCCCGACACCCCCGCCCCCGTGTTCGCGTGCGACGGCACGGCCAGCGCGACCTGCGCCGCCGCCGCCAGCCCGGCCACCACCGCGATGGCCCCGATCTTCCGCGTGCTGCCGCTGCCCATCTGCCGGTCCCCTTCGTGGATCCCCCGATGCCTCGCCGGCCCCCTGTCTCCCACCGCCGGCGTCCTTGCGAGCCAGTGGGCGCGCCGGAGCGGGCCGCGGAATAGGTCAAAATACGCACAAGCCGAATGGGCATGAAATTTCATGGCTTATCGGAAAGGGCGGGGCGGAATAGATTCGGTGGGAGGAACGGGGGGCCATGGGACCTGTGGTGATCACCGGCGGGTTCGGGCGCGTGGGCAGGCTGGTACGGCCCGCGCTGCTGGAGGCGTACCCGCTGCGCGTCGTGGATCGCACGCCCGGCGACACGCTGCCCGGCGAGGACGTCCTGATCGGCGACCTGAGCGAGCCCGGGACGGCGGAAGAGGCGCTGGCCGGCGCGTCCGGGCTCGTGCACCTGGCCGCCGACCCACGCACGGCCGCGGACTGGGAGGAGGTCTTCCGCGCCAACGTGGCGCTCACCCGCCGCGTCCTGGACGCCGCCGCCGCGCACGACGTGCCGCGGATCGTGCTGGCCAGCTCGGTGCACGCGATGGGCGAGTACAACCGGCCCGAGCACCGCCCGGTCGATCCCGCGTGGGAGCCGCGCCCCTGCTGCTCGTACGGCCTCAGCAAGGTGATCGTCGAAACCCAGGGCCGCCTGCACGCCGAGCTGACCGGCGCGTCCGTGGTGGGCCTGCGCCTCGGCGCGACCGGCTACTCCCTGGCCGAGGCGCGATACCTCGGCATGTGGCTGTCGGACCGCGACGCCGGCGCCCTGATGCTGGCCGCGCTGACGGCCGGCCCCGGGTGGAGCGTGCACTTCGGCATGTCGGCCAACACCCGGCGGCACTGGGACATCGCCTCGGCCAGGAAGCTCGGCTACGCGCCGCGGGACGACAGCGAGCCGTACGCCGCCACCGCCGGGCCGCCCACCGTCCCGATCTGCCGCATGTTCGCCGGCCCGGACGCCGGGTCCTCAGGCTGACTTCCTGCGGCGCTCACCGTCACGCCGGTCCCGGGGCACGAGGGTCGGGTTGACGTTGCCGAGCACCGTCTCGCGGGTGATCACGACGCGGGCCACGTCGTCCCGGCTCGGGACCTCGTACATGATGTTGAGCAGCACCTCCTCCAGGATCGCGCGGGCCGCCCTGGCGCCGGTGCGGCGCAGCAGCGCCTGCTCGGCCACGGCCGCCAGGGCGCCGTCGTCGAACTCCAGCTCCACCCCGTCGAGCTCGAACAGCCGCTGATACTGCTTGACCAGCGCGTTGCGCGGCTCGGTGAGCATCCGCGTCAGCGCCGCCTCGTCCAGCGGCCGCAGCGTCGTCACCACCGGCAGGCGGCCGGTGAGCTCGGGGATCAGCCCGTACTGCACCAGGTCCTGCGGCATCACCAGGGACAGCGGATCGTCGGCGGCGGCGCGCGGCGCGGCGCCGAACCCTGCGGAGCGGCGCGCGAGCCGCCGCTCGATGATCTCTTCCAGACCGGCGAACGCGCCGCCCGCGATGAACAGCACGTTCGTGGTGTCGAGCTGGAGAAAGTCCTGGTGGGGGTGCTTCCTGCCGCCCTGCGGCGGCACGGAGGCGACCGTGCCCTCCAGGATCGTCAGCAGCCCCTGCTGGACGCCCTCGCCGGAGACGTCGCGGGTGATCGACGGGTTGGCGCCCTTGCGGGCGATCTTGTCGATCTCGTCGATGTAGACGATGCCGGTCGCGGCCTTGTCCAGGTCCCAGCCGGCGGCCTGGACGAGCTTGAGCAGCAGGGTCTCGATGTCGTCGCCGACGTAGCCGGCCTCGGTGAGGGCGGTGGCGTCGGCGACGGCGAACGGCACGCCGAGCATCCGGGCGAGCGTCTGCACCAGGTGCGTCTTGCCGCTGCCCGTGGGGCCGAGCAGCAGGATGTTGGACTTGCCGAGCTCGACGTCCGCGCGCGAACGTACCCGCTTGTAGTGGTTGTAGACCGCCACCGACAGGGCCCGTTTGGCGTGGTCCTGGCCGATGACGTACCGGTCGAGGAAGTCGTGGATCTCGCGCGGCCGGGGCAGGGCCTCGGGGGCGCCGGCCGGTCCTTCCTCCTCCGCGACGAGCTCGTTGCACAGGCCCACACATTCGTCGCAGATGTAGACGGACGGCGGGCCCGCGATCAGCTTGCGCACGTCCTTCTGGCTCTTCCCGCAGAACGAGCAGAGCACCGCGTCACCGCCCTTGCCGGCGCGTGCCACGGGGGCTCAGCCGGCCCGGCGCGTGTGCACGGGCAGCGACGCCAGCCGCAGCGTGCCGGGATCCATCAGGTACGGCGCCTCCGCCGCGAGCGCGAGCCCCGGGAAGCGGCGCAGCACGGCCCCGATCGCCACCCCCGTCTGCACCCTGGCCAGCGACGCGCCCACGCAGAAGTGCGGCCCGTGCGAGAACCCGAGGTGCGGCACCGCCTGCTCCCGCGTGATGTCGAACGTGTCCGGCGCGTCGAAGACCCGGGGGTCCCGGTTGACGGCGGCCATCGAGGCGGAGACCGGCTCGCCCTTGCCGATGGCCACGCCGCCGATCTCCAGGTCCTCGCGGGGGAAGCGGGGCACGGTCAGCAGCGCGGGGCCGCACCAGCGGATCAGCTCCTCGACGGCGCGCGGCATGAGGGCGGGGTCGTCGCGCAGCGCCGCGAGCTGATCGGGGTGGGCGAACAGGGTCACGAGGGCGTTCGCGATGAGGTTGGTCGGGGTCTGGCCGGCCAGGACGAGCGTCCAGATCATGGTGACCAGTTCGGCGTCGTCGAGCCGGTCGCCGTCCTCCTCCATGACGCGGACGAGGTCGGAGACCAGCGCGCCGCCCCGTTCGGCCTGGGCGACCGCCGCCTTGGCTCCGTCGATGATCGCGGGGATGGCGTCGGCGAACGCCTGGCCGTGGCCGGTCAGCACGGCGGCGCCGTACTCGCGCCAGCGGGGGCGGTCGGCGTCGGGGATGCCCACCAGCTCGCAGATCACCTCGATCGGCAGCGGCTTGGCGAAGTGCGCCAGCAGGTCGACCGATCCGTCCGGCTCCGTCCGTTCCGGCAGTTCGTCGAGCAGCCGGTCGACGATCGCCTCCATCCGCGAGCCGAACGCGGCGGCCTTGCGCGGCGTGAAGGCGGGCGCGACCAGCCGGCGCAGGCGGGCGTGCTCGGGGCCGGTCATCTCGGCCATGCTCCGCATGTACGGGACGCAGTCCTCGGGCACGTCGGGCCGCATGAAACTACCGGTGTTGATCTCCAGTCGCGGGTCGCCCAGCATCGCCCTGGCCTCTTCGTGCCGCGTCACGACCCAGTACGGCCCGAACCCGGCCCCTGTCAGCCGCGCCACGGGCGACAACTCCCTGGCGGCGCCGTAAACGGTGAAGGGATCCCGCTGCACCGCCGGATCGGTCAGGTCGATCTCGGGGACGTCGGTCATGGCCGCTCCATTCAAATGATGTTGTCATCCGAATGGTCAAGGTATCTCGATTTCAGACCGCACGGCAACGCGGTGTCAGCCGTCGAACCGGATGACCACCCGCCGGTTCTTCGCCCGTCCCGCCGGGTCGTCCTTGCCGCCCTCGGTGTTGGGCGCGACGGGGTTCGCCTCGCCGTGGCCGGCGGCGACGACGCGGGGGGTGCCGCCGAGGATGCGGTCCAGCTCCTGTTTGACGCTCTCGGCGCGCCGCCGGGACAGGCCCAGGTTGTAGCCGGTGGCGCCCTTGGCGTCGGTGTAACCGTCGACGCGGACGGCGCCGGTGGCGCCGCGCAGCCGGTCCGCGATCGCGGTCAGGTGGCGGGCGGCGACCGGGGTCAGCGTGGCCTCGTCGAACGCGAACAGCACGTCGGACGAGATCGTGATCTTCTGCTGGAGCCCCTCCGTGGTGTCCGTCCGCAGCGGCTCGACGGTCAGCCGCAGGTCGAGCACGGCCTCCCGGAGGTTCTCGGCGGGCACCTCGGGGCCCATCAGCGCGGCCAGGACCGGCAACAGGGCCAGGATCCGCAAGCGCATCACGTCACCGGCACGTTCAGGAACGGCGGCTCGGCGCCGATGCTGACGTCCAGCTCGGTGACCTCGGGTCCCGGCGCGGGGAAGGTGTAGGTGCGCACGCTGGCCTCGCCCACCTTGATGATCCAGTACGGCGGCCGCAGCGGCCGGCCCGCCGAGTCGCGGACGATCAGGTAGCGCTTGAGCCTGACGGCGTCCACCAGGGTGATCGCCGACGGGCCCGCGCCGGTGAACTCCTCGACCGAGACGTAGGTGTCCGACTTCGACCGTGCGGTGATGGACAGCACCAGGTCGAGCAGCTTGCCGCGCCGTTTGAGCGCGAGCACCGACACCTCCGCGCTCAGCTCGGCGCCAGGTTTGAAGGTCGCGGTCGCGAGCGGTTCGGCTTCTGACCGCTGAGGGGCGCTCCCCTTTGGGCGCCCCTCAGCGGGCTTCTCCCCCGGGGCCGGGGCCGAAGCCGGGGCCGGGGCGGGCGGGGTCTGCCCGGTGGTGCGGCCGATTCCGGGAACGGCACAGGCCGCCACCGTGAGCGGCACCACCGCCGCGGCGATCCAGTCGCGAACGCGCATGACACCCTCCGAAGTCACCGGCCCGCCCCCACGGTAAGGAGGGACGGGCCGGGAGTTCGATGGACGAATACCGCCGCCGGGCCGGTACTTTTCCCTGGCGTTTTGAACCGATTCACGGCCGGAGGGAACCGGCAGGGGTGCCCGCGCTGTCCAAGTCATGGGCGACGTTCACGCCGGCGCCCAACCGCCTTTCGGTCGCCGAGCGACCCTGGCGCCCGCCGGCTGACGCCGCAGACGGCCCTTCCCGTCCGCGGGCGCGTGCTGAACGTCGCCCCCCGCCAACCCCGCTACGCGGACGCGGCGGCCAGATTGTCGTCGAGGACCCGGTTCAGGAACGCGTCCAGGTTGACGGCGGCCCGGGCGATCCGCTCCTCGGCCGTGAGCGTCTCGAACCGCTCCCCCGGCTCCGTCCGCTTCCTGCCGCGGACGTAGAGCGAGCAGGCCAGGTCCGCGCACATGTACGCCCCCACCGTGTTCCCCTGCCGCCCGGCGGCGCCGACCCGGGGCGCGGTGAACAGGGCGACCCCGGTGCCGGCGTGCGGCGTCACGCACACCGAGCACAGGGTGGACTTGGTGAAGCTCCTGCGCCGGTCCTGGCCCAGCCGCAGCGCGACCCCGAGGGGCTCGCCGTCGCGCTCGGCGACCAGGTAGGCGCGCTCGGGCGCCCCCGGATCGCGCCACCCCAGGAAGTCGAGATCGGGCCAGGGTGTCCCGGCCAGGTCGCGCGGCACACTGAGCCTGCGGGCCTCGCCCTTGGAGCAGTTGACGAAGCTGGCGCGCAGGCCGGATTCGGTGATGGGGTTCATGATCGCTTCCTTGTCATGGGGAGGCCTGCCAATGCCGCAGGGCGTTGTCGAGCGCGTCGAGGATCTTCGCCCAGGACGCGTCGGGATCCCGCGAGTGCCGGAAGCCGCCGCTCGCCTCCAGGGCGAAGAACCCCTGGTAGGTGCTGCGCAGCAGTCGGATGGCGTCGGTCATGTCCGGCTCGGGCAGCCCGTACGCGCTCAGATGCGCGTACGTGGTCGTCATGATCCGCTGATGCCCGGCGGACTCGGCGACGACGGCCGGCTCCACGGCCATCTGGGTGGCCTGGTAGCGGCCGGGCCGCGTCATGGCGAACGCGCGCCAGGCGTCGGCGAACGCGGTCAGCGACTCCTTGCCCGCCCGGCCCGCCGTGGCGTCGGTGAGCCGCTCGGCCAGCTCGCGGGCGGCCAGGACCGCCACCCGTACGCGCAGGTCCTGAAGGTTCTTGACGTGCGAGTACAGGCTCGCGTCCGCCACCCCGAAGCCGCGGGCCAGCGCGGACAGCGTGATGTTGTCGAACCCGACCTCGTCGGCCAGATCGGCGGCCGCCTCGGTCACCCGTTCGGCCGTCAGCCCCGCACGGGCCATGGGCACCTCCCCCTCGAAACCTAATAGGCATAATTTCTAACCTAGAGCCCCTAGGCTAGGCAAATCCTTTGCACAGGGCCGCGCCCGGCGTCTAAGGTTGCCGACCATGTCAGACGGCTGCGACTGCGGCGCGAGCGCCGGCCCGCTCGGCCTGTGCGTGGACTACTACCACGCGATCCTGGCCGAGGAGCAGGGCGATCCCTGGATGTACCCGTGGCACGGGCCCGTGGTGTGCGCGTACCTCCTGCAGCACCCCTCCCAGGCCCATGCGAAATACCTGGACGGCCAGTTCCGCCAGTTGCAGCTCTACGTGGACCAGGGGCTGGACGCGCTGCTGCGCGTGGCGGCGCACCAGGTGGCGCGCAACAACCACGCGGCGCGGTCGGGCTACGACCTGGCGCCGCTGGAGGCGTACGCGCCGCTGCCGCCGGGCGTTCCGGGGCGGTTCCGGGCGTCGTTCAGCGGGTTGCCGGTCAGGAACGGCAGTTTCGTCGCCGACGGGCACGCGGCCTACGGGCGCCACATCGAGGAGCTGGCCGCGGCGACCGTGGCGGGCTGGAAGGCCCTCACAGGGTCGTAGGGAGCACCGGGCGGCCGCGCACGCCGGGGTCGGCCGCGAAGAGGGCGCCCGCGTCCGGCTGTTCGGCGCGGTCCACGCCGAGGGCCGAGGTGGTGATGAACAGCCGGTCGAGGTTCTCGCCGCCGAACGTCACCGCCGTGACCTTCCGTACGGGCAGGCCGATGACGGCGTCGAGCCGTCCGCCGGCGTCGTACCGGTGCACGGCGCCGCCGCCCCACAGCGCCACCCACACGCCGCCCTCGGCGTCCACCGTCAGCCCGTCGGGCGCGCCCCGCCCGGGGTCGACGACGGCGAAGGGGCGCCGATCGGTGAGCCCGGCCTCGGGGTCGTAGTCGAGCACGTCGACGCGCCCGGTCGTGGTGTCGGCGTAGTAGGCCAGGCGGCCGTCCGGGCTGAAGTCGAAGCCGTTGGAGATCGTCACCCCGGGCAGCACCACGCGCAGCCCGCCATCGGGCCCGGCCACGTAGAACGAGCCGCGCCCCGGCCCCTCGTCGTAGGCCATGCTGCCGATGTAGAAGCGGCCGTCGGGGTCGCAGCCGCCGTCGTTCATCCGGATGGTGGAGTCGGTCCACGCCTCGCCCAGGGAGCGGAGCGGGGCGTCGAGGTCGTCGGAGTCGGCCAGCAGCAGCTCGCGCTCGGCCGCGACGAGGTAGCCGCCGGCGGCGCGGGGGCGGACGACGGCGGCCACCGCGCCCGCGTGGCGGCGGCGGACGGTGCCGCCGGCGTCGAGCGCGAGCACGTCACCGGCCAGCATGTCCACCCACCGCAGCCCGCCCCAGCGGCCGGACCACACGGGTCCCTCGCCGTGCTGGGCGACGGGGCCGGTCACGGTGTACGGGGCGATGGTCATGCCGCTGTCTCCTTGTGATCGCGAATGTCCTCTATTAGTACGCCACCGCGCACCAGGACGCGCGGCGCCGCAGGCAGCGGTCTGGCGGGCTGGAGCTGGGCGGTGACGAGGGCGGCCAGCACGATGATCGCGCCGAGGACTTGAAGGGCGGTGAGCTCCTGGCCGAGCACGGCCCAGCCGAGCGCGGTGGCGACGACGGGGCTGAGCAGGCCGAGGAAGGTGACCTTGGTGGCCGGCAGTTCCCGCAGCCCCCTGAACCACAGGGCGTAGGCGAGGGCCGCGCCGATGAGGGAGAGGTAGGCGTACCCGGCGAGGTTGACGGCGGTCAGCCCGGCCGGCGGCGCGCCTTCGGCGACGAGGGCCACGGGGAGCATGAGCACGCCACCGGCGACGAGCTGCCAGCCGGTGGTGGCCAGCAGCGGCGCGGGCGACTGCCAGCGCTTGCTCAGCACGACGCCGGTCGCCATGACGGCGGCGCCGCCGAGCGCCGCGGCCACGCCGATCGCGTCCAGGCGCGCGTCGGCGCGCAGCACGAGCAGCCCGACCCCGGCCACTCCGGCGACGGCGGCCAGCAGTGTCCGCGGCGTCAGGCGTTCGCCCAGCAGCCCGGCCGACAACATCGCGACCAGCAGCGGCTGCACGGCGCCGATGGTCGCGGCCACCCCGCCCGGCAGCCGATACGCCCCCACGAACAGCAACGCGAAGAACACCCCGATGTTCAGCGCCCCGAGCACCAGCGAGCGCCACCACCAGCTACCGCGCGGCACGCGCCGGGTGATGGCCACGAGGAGGAGCCCGGCGGGCAGGGCCCGGATCACGGCGGCCAGCAGCGGCCGGTCGGGCGGCAGCAGCTCGGTGGTGGCGAGGAAGGTGGTCCCCCAGATGGCGGGGGTCAGCGCGGTCACGAGGACGAGGCTCGTTCGATTGCTTAGCACTAAGACAAAGTAGCTCATCACTAAGCTACTTTTCCAGTGATGTACCTCACCGCTAAGACATCGATAGGCTGGGGTCGTGGCCGATCACGTCGATCTCGTACTGAGGCAATGGGGCGCCCAGCGTCCCGACCTGGACGTCTCGCCGATGGGGGTGCTCGGCCGGCTGTCGCGGCTGCAGCAGGTGGTGAGCGCGGAGCAACGCCGTACGTTCGCCGCCCACGGCCTGGACACCGCCTCGTTCGACGTCCTGGCCACGCTCCGCCGCAGCGACCCCCCGCACCGGCTGACGCCCAACGAGCTGATGCGCGCCTCCATGGTCACCTCGGGCGCGGTCACGCAGCGCCTCGACCGGCTGGAGTCGCGCGGCCTGGTGGTCCGCACGCCGAGCGAGTCCGACGGGCGGGGCGTGCACGTGACGCTCACCGAGGAGGGCCGCGCGCTCATCGATCGAGTGCTGCCCGATCACCTGGACACGGAGCAGCGGCTGCTGGCCGCGCTGCCCGAGGAGGAGCGGCAGGCCCTGGCGGGCACGCTACGCGTCCTGCTGGAGTCGCTCGGCGACACCACGTGATCTTGTCAGCGGCGGCGGGGCCGGCGCGCAGTGTTCGGACCGCGCCCCTGCTTGGGAGCCGTGGCCCGTTCCGCCCAGTGGGCGGGGCGGGTGAGTGAGGCGGGCAGGCGGGTGGTGGCGTCGCCTTGGGCGGCGTTGACCTGGGCCTGGGTGAGGAAGATGGCGCCGGTGAGGTCGGCGGCCGACAGGTCGGCGCCTCTGAGGTCGGCACCGATCAGGTCCGCCTGACGCAGATCGGCCCCGCGCAGGTCGGCCCCGATCAGGTAGGCCCCCCGCAGGTTGGCCGCGCGCAGGCCGGCCCCCTTGAGCCGGGCGCCGATCAGGTCGGCCCCCCTGCGTTCCTTGCCCTTGAGCCCGGCCCGCGCCAGCTCACTGGCCCGCAGCAGCAGGGCGTTGACCTGGGCCCGGTGCTCCGCCACGTCGACCTTCTCCAGCACGTCGGCGGGCTGCCGGGTGAGGTGGTCGGTCTCCGCCAGGGCCGCGTCCAGCTCGGCGTGGACGGGGGCGGCGGCCGGCAGGGCCAGCGCCTCCGCGAGATACCACAGCAGTTCGTGGAGCTGCCGCATGACCGGGAACACCGCGTACATCTGCCGGGCCGTGCCGGGCGCCTCCCGCCAGCTACGGCCCTCGAACGTGACCTGCGAGACCTTCTGACCGGCGCCGAAGCAGTCGAACACCGTGCAGCCGGGGAAGCCGCGCTGCCGCAACTGCTGGTGGATGGAGCAGCGGAAGTCTTCGCGCAGGTTGTGGCAGGGCTTCCCGGCGTCCTTGTCGACCGCGAAGTCGGCCGAGGCCGAGAACGGCAGCGCGACACAGCACAGCCCGAAGCAGCTCTCACAGTCGGCCAGCAGGCCGAGCTCGCGCGGGTTCGTTCCTGGCAACGCGCTGGTCTCCTCGGAAATGACGAAAGGGGGCAGGTCAAGGGTACTCAAGAATGGACGTACGGCGTCGTCGTGGTCAGCGGCGCGAACCCCAGCCGCGCCAGGATCGGGCGGCTCTCGCTGGAGGCGTCCACCTGCAGGTAGTCGTAGCCCTGGGCGATGGCCTGCCTGGCCCGGTACGCCACCAGGGCCCGGTAGATCCCCCTGCCCCGCCACTCCGGCACGGTGCCGCCGCCCCACAGGCTCGCGAACCGCGTGCCGGGGTGCGGGTCGACGCGGGCCGAGCTGACGGGCACGTCTCCGGCCATGGCGACGACGGCCATGAGGGTGCCGTCGGCGAGCTGGTCGAGCAGCCGCCGCCCGAGCCGGTCGGCGCTCTCGCCGAAGGCCCGCTCATGTGCCCGCATCGCCAGCTTCACCCCGTCCTCGTCACTCACCGGAACCAGCCGCACTCCGTCGATGGCGGACGGCTCGGACGGCTCGGATGGCTCGCCCGCGATGCCGGCGGCCTCGGCCACCATGAGGGTCTCCGGCGGTTCGGCGGTGAAGCCGGCCGCCAGGAGACGGCGGCCGAGGTCGGCGGGCCGGTCGTGGGCGTACAGCTTCCACTCGAACTCCAGCCCCAGCTCGCCGAAGTAGCGCACCTGCTCGGCGATGGCCGCGTCCGCGTCGCCGGCGTCGAGGTCCGACCAGACGACGCCGTTCCAGGCGTGCGCGGGCCCGACCTGCCGCACCACGGCCCCGGCCCGCTCGACCCTGGCACCCGGGCCGTCGGGGCGGGCCCCAAGCCGTAGCTGCCGGTCGAACAGGGCGAGGACCTCGTCAGAATTCATCGGGCCACCTCAGCACCGCGCGGGCCGCCGTGCAACCGGATTTATCCGCCGAAGCGCCGCTGCCGGGCCGCGAAGCTGCGCAGCGCGCGCAGGAAGTCGATCTCGCGGAACGCGGGCCAGTACGCCTCGCAGAAGTACAGCTCGGAGTAGGCCGACTGCCAGAGCAGGAAGTTCGACAGCCGCTGCTCGCCGCTGGTGCGGATGACCAGGTCGGGGTCGGGCTGGCCGGCGGTGTACAGGTGGGGGGCGATGTCGTCCTCGGTCAGGGTGGCGGCCAGATCGCGCATGGACTGGCCGGACTCGGCCCGCTCGTACAGCAGTTCGCGCAGGGCGTCGATGACCTCCTGGCGGCCGCCGTACCCGATGGCGAGGGTGAGGTGGAACCCGGTCGTACAGGTGCGCGTCGCCTCGACGGCGCTCTTGAGCGCGCGGGCCGTGGTGTCGGGCAGGATGTCGAGCAGGCCCGCGACGTGCACCCGCCAGCGGGCGTCCGGCCGGTCGAACCGGTCGGCGACCATCCGCTCGATCACCCCCAGCAGGTAGGCCACCTCCTCGTCGCCGCGCCGCTGCAGGTTCTCCGTCGAGCACAGGAACACCGTCACGTGCTGGATGCCCAGGCCCTCGCACCAGGACAGCACGTTCTCGATGTGCTCGGCGCCGTACTTGTGGCCGATGCTCGGGTTGGGCAGTCCGCGCTGCCTGGCCCAGCGCCGGTTGCCGTCCATGATGAGGCCGACGTGCCGGGGCAGCGGCCCGGCCGCCGCGAGGTTGCGGCGCAGGCGCCGGGCGTACAGGGAATGAAGGAGGTCAGTCGTGGGCACCCGTCAAGGATGGCGCGGATGGGGTGCCGGAATCTGATCTTTCATGATTTTCGACGGTGGTTCACTGGTCGGTCAGGGCGAGTTTGGCGCCCATCGCGACGAACGCCGCCCCGAAGCCGCGCCGCATCCAGGTCAGAACCTTGGGCCGGGAGATGACGTGGTTCCTGACGGCGGCGGCGAACAGGCCGTACCCGGCGAAGACCACGAACGTCAGCGCCATGAACACGGCGCCGAGTTCGAGCATGCGGGCCAGGGCGGCCGGTTCGCCGGTGCTGACGAACTGCGGCAGGAACGCGAAGAAGAAGATCGACAGCTTGGGGTTGAGGATGTTGATCAGTACGCCGTCGGCGATCACCCTGAGCGCGGGGCGGGGGGCGGTGTCCCGCTCGACGCTGAGGCCGCCGCGCTCGCGCAGGGTGCTCCAGGCCATGTAGAGCAGGTACGCCACGCCCGCGTACTTGATCACCTGGAAGGCGACGGCGCTGGTGTGCAGCAGGGTGGCCAGGCCGGTGACGGCGGCCGCCATGTGCGGCACGATGCCCAGCGTGCAGCCGGACGCGGCCACCACGCCCGCCCTTCCTCCGCGTGACAGCCCGGCCGCCAGCGTGTAGAGCACGCCGGTGCCCGGGGTGATGACGATCACGAGGGTGGTCAGCAGGAACTCGATGCTCACGGCCGGCGGCCTTTCGGAGGGGGTGGGGTCCTCCGAAAGGCAATCACTCCTCGCGTTCTATGTCAATCGACGTTGGTTTTAGTGGGCCAGCCATCTCCCCATTCGACGTCTCTGGCCTGGCGGTAGAGGTCGCCCTGCCGTTTGGAGACGGTCTCGTCGCGGAGGCCGCCGGTCTCCGTGCAGAGGCGCAGCGCGACCACGCCCTTGCGTTTCTGCGGGTGGCGCAGGACGCGGGCCTCTGGACGGGGCCGGGGTGCGGGGGTGGCGGCCACGTACGAGAACTTCTCGTCCTCGAAGCTGAGGGTGCCCGCCTTGATGCGGCGGTGCAGGGCCGTTCTGGGGAGCCGTACGGAGAAGTGGCACCAGTCGCGGCCCGGCTGGATCGGGCAGGCGCCGTCGTGCGGGCAGGGGGCGACGATGGTCATCCCCTGACTCCTCAGGACGTCCCTGGCCTGGGCGATGGTGGCGTAGCCGGCCGGGGTGCCGGGCTCGACGATGAGGACCATCGCGGCGTCCTGGGCCAGCCAGCGGACCACCTTCGGGCGTTCCGGCTCAGGGAGCTCGCCCAGGGCGTACGACATGGTGACCAGGTCGGCGGGAGGCCGGTCGAGGGCGGCGGTGATGGACGCCTGCCGCCAGGTCGTACCGCGCAGGGCCGCCGTGTCGCGGACCAGGCGTTTGCCCAGGTCGATGATGTGCGGATCGTGTTCGATCACGGTGATCTTCTCAATGGACGGCCAGATCCGGCTCGCCGCCCAGATGGCCGCGCCCGTGCCGCCGCCGGCGTCGAGGTGGGAGCGCGGCTCGAAGCCGGGGGTGAGCGCCGCGGCCTGGCGCATCGCCGTGGCGGCGGCGGCGTGGGTGGCGGGCATGCGGTAGGCGGCGTAGGCGGCGATGTCGGCCCGGGAGCGCAGGTGGTTGCCGCCGGTGGAGATGCCGGTGCGGTAGCGCTCCGTCAACTGGGCCACGGAGCCGGCCAGCTCCTGCGGGGAGAAGCGGGCCAGGGCCTGGTCGAGGGCGGATCTGAGGTCATCGGGGAGCATGGCGGAATTCACCTGGTGTGGGGTTCGGGCATGACGGGGTCGGGAAATGCCGGCGCCGGCCCGCTGAGGGGCGCGCGGGCATGGGGGCACGCGAAAGGGATCCTCGAAAGGACAGGGGAAACGGTCGGTTAGGCGAGCGACCGCTTCAGACGTGAAGCATCGCCCGCCGGCGCGAGCCCGACGGCGATCGGATCAGGACGTGAAGCGTCCTCGCCTGGAAGCGGCGGCTGAATCCTTGTCGAGGCGCATGCGAACCCCCATCTATCGCGCGATATCAACCCAGCACATTATCAACCATCCGGGGAGTTTCAGCGGCTATCCGCCGCCTGGCATCCGTTGCGGAAGAGGCGCCAGAACGCCAGGGCCGCCTCGTCCGTACCGGCCCGCGGCCGGCTCGCCACCCAGTGCGCGATCACGCCGACCAGGGCGCCGGACAGGTAGGCGGCGTGCAACTCCGCGGGTACGTCGTCCCAGCCGGACGGCCGTAACCCGGCGGTGAAGCGGCCGGACAGTTCGACGGTGAGGCGTTCGCGCATGCGGGCGGCGAAGCGGGCGCTGCCGTGGGGGCCGAGCATCCGGGCGTACATGGTGGCGTTGGCGGCCACGTGCTCGAACAGCTCGCCGAGCGGTTCGGGGGCCCGGTGGCGGGGGGCGTCGAGGGGGCAAAGGGCGGCCGCGCGGGCGACCGCGGCGACGGCGTCCTCCATGGCGTCGGTGACCAGGGAGTCGACGTCGGGGTAGTGCAGGTAGACCGTGGCCCGGTTCACCTCGGCGCGCTTGGCCAGCGCGGACACGGTGATGGTGGCGAGCTCCTGCCGGGCGGCCAGGTCGAGCACGGCCGCCTTGAGCCGGGCGCGCGTGCGCTGGGCGCGGGGGTCATCCGGGTTCACGCCGCCACTATACGACAAGCGCCGCTTATGCGACATCTGTTGACTAATCAACATTTGTCGCATACTTTGCTGGCATGCGTATCGAGATCTGGGCGGACGTCGTCTGCGGGTGGGCCCACATCGGCAAGCGGCGGCTGGAGAAGGCGCTGGCGTCCTGGGAGGGCGAGCCGGTCGAGGTGGTCTGGCGGCCGTACCAGATCGATCCCTCCGCGCCCGCGCGGGCGGTGCCGATGGAGCGGATGCTGCGGGACCCGATGGTGGACGAGGCGCTGCGCACCTGCTCGCCGGGCCTGTCCCCCACGGAGAACCGGGCCCGGGTGGCCGAGATCGCCGCCGCGGAGGGCCTCGGGCCGCAGTGGGGCTCCGGATGGCGGGCCGGGACGCTGGAGGCGCACCGGCTGATCGCGCTGGCGTACGAGAAGGGCGGCGCCGAGCTGCAGGACCAGGTGGTGGACAGGGTGCTGCGCGCCCACTTCGTCGACTTCCTGGACATCAGCGACCTCGGCGTCCTGACGGACATCGCCACGGACGCGGGGCTGGCCGAGGAGGCCGGCTACACCACCGCGCCCGATCCGGCCCGGCAGACGCTCCCGGGAGCGGACCTCGTGCGGGAGCTGCTGCTCACGGGCAAGGCCAAGGGTGTACGCACCTCGCCCACGATCGTGGCCGGCAACCTGGCGCTGGAGGGCGCCCAGTCACCGGAGACGATCAGGGAGTTTCTGGAGGACGCGAGCCGGCGCACGCCGCGCCGCCTGCCCGCCGAGGTGACCCGGCTGCGCCACGCCGAGTCGCTGCTCGACCTGCGCGACCCCCTGGGCGCCCTCACCCTGCTGCGGCCGCTGCTCCAGGAGCACGGGGACGATCGGGGTGTGCGGCTGCTGGCGGCGCGGGCGTATTTCGCCTCGGCGCAGCTCAACCGGGCGCGTACGGCGCTGGAGTCATTGGTGACCGAGGTCCCCGACGACTCCTACGCCCGCCACCTGCTCGGCCGCACGCTGCGCCGCCAGGGCCGGCACGAGGAGGCGGCCTCCCACCTCACCCTGGCCGCCGCCATGACCCCGGACTACGCGACCGGCTGATAGGCCTCATAGCGCCGGAGCCACACCGCCCGGATCTCCGGCGAATGGCGATCTTGTACGCAGAACTCGTTGCCCTCAGGATCGGCCATCACCACCCAGGCCCGGTCGTCGCCCTGGCCGACGTCGGCGCGGGTGGCTCCCAGCTTCTCCAGACGGGCGACCTCCGCGGACTGGTCATCGGGCCGCAGGTCGAAATGCAGGCGATTCTTGATCGTCTTGGACTCGGGCACCTTGATGAACAACAGGTCGGCCACCACGCAGTCTTCCCGGCTGCCTTCCGGTGGCTCGACCACCCATTCGGGATCCTCGTCCCGGCTGATCACCCAGTCCAGGGCCTCCGCCCAGAACCTGGCGACCCGTCCGGGATCATGGCAATCGACGATCAAGGCACCTATACGCAACCCCATGGCAGCACCGTAGGACCCCGCGAGCGCGGCCGTCGACAGGTTGTCCCGTGAACCTGATCGAGAGCACCGGCATATAGCAGGTGTGACCATGATGGACCGATCAATCCCCCCGGAGATCGAGATCGAGCAGAGCGACGCGTCGCTGATCGACCGCTCACTGCGCGAGCCGGAGATCTTCGCCCTCGTGTTCGACCGGCACGGAGCACAGGTACACCGCTATCTGGCGCGGCGGGCCGGGCCGGCGGACGCCGACGACCTGATGTCCGAGACCTTCCTGACGGCGTTCAAGCAGCGCGATCGTTTCACCTCCAGCCGGAGTCCCACCGGCGCGCTGCCGTGGCTTCTGGGCATCGCGACCAATCTGCTCCGCATGCACCAGCGGTCCGAGACCCGGCGCTGGGCCGCGTGGGCGCGTACCGGAGCCGACCCGGCGGTACCGGCGCCGGCCGATCAGGTGGCCGACCGGGTCGACGCGGAAGTCACCTTCCGGCTGATGGCCGGTGTGCTCGAAGAGCTGGCCGACGGTGATCGCGATGCCCTGCTGCTCTTCGCCTGGGCCGGGCTGACGTACGAGGAGATCGCCGCCGCCCTGGACGTTCCCACCGGAACCGTACGATCACGCCTCCACCGGGCCCGGCTCCGGCTGCGCACCGCGCTCTCCACCACCAACGACGACGGGAATCACGATCATGGATGAGATCAAGCTGCTGAGCGGCATGGGAACGGACATGCCGCCGGTGTCCGAGCGGGCTCAGGCCAGAACGAGATCCCTGCTGCTGGCCGCGGCGACGGACGAACGCGGCAGCGCGGCCGAAACGCCCCTGCGCTCTGCACCGCCCCTGTCGCCCACCCGCGCCGGCCGGTTCCGGTCCTGGACCCGGCGAAGGGTGAGGCTCGGCCTCGTCGCCACCGGGCTGGCCCTCTCCGCGGTGATCATCATCCCCTTGACGACCGGCACGGACGACCCCGCGCACGCGGCCTACCTGCTGACCAAGAACCCCGGCGGCACGATCACCATCACGATCAACCAGTTCACGGACGCCGAGAAGCTGGAGCGGGATCTGCGGGGGCTCGGGGTCGCCGCCGTCGTGGACTACGTGCCCGAGGGCAGGCGCTGCCAGGAACCGCGCGCCCGCTACCTGGGCGCCGTCGTCAACCGCGTGGTACAGGGGAACGCGGGCGCGAGCTTCACGCTTCACCCGGAGGCGATCGAGGCCGGCCAGACCCTGGTGGCCACGGCGACGTTCAACGATCCTGCCAACGCCGACTCGGGCTCGGCGATCGGCTTCGAACTGGCGGAAGGCCCGGTCGCGCCCTGCACCCAGCTCGACACCGGCCTCCCCCGTACGGGGGGATAAGGGCCTGGCCTTTCACGCCTTCGAGGGATCCCGCCCGGTCGGCGTCCCGCGACAACGGTCCTGACGGCCTCGACCGGGTGGTGCCGAACGCGGTCACCGGTGTCCTCGGGACCGATCTGGACTCCGGAGGAGAGCCGGTCTTCCTCACCAGGCCGGCCGTGACCTTGCCGATCCGTCTGAGGGAGAGATGGCCACGGGCCTTCCTCGGCCGGGCCGACTCGTCGGTACCGGTCAGCCGTGGCCGCCGGGCTGGGCCTGCTCTGGTTCTCTTCGGCGTTGGGCGTGGTCTTCCTGACTACCGCCCAACGGAACGGTGGCGGCGGCGCAGATCCACCGTGGCGAGGCACAGCAGCACGGCCCAGACGGCACAGTACGCGCCGAAGATCGCGCCGCCGCGATCGGTGAGCACCGCGCCGCCGAGCATCCCGGCCGCTCCGACGGCGGCCACGGCCGTGCAGAGCCAGTGCGCCGCCAGCGTCACCCGGTACGTCCACCGCCCCCGGAACCGGAACCGCCCGGCCAGCAGGATCGCCATGATCAGCACCCCTGACCCGGCGTTGGCCCACTGAGCCGACGCCACCTCACCCGGCCCGTAGGTCAGGTAGCCGTCCGGGGACACCTTCGGCCCGCCCGTGACCCCCAGCCGTTCCTCCAGGGCGAAGACGACCTTCGACGCCACGTACAGTCCGGTCCACGCGATCCCCGCGTCAGCGATTTTCACACCATCGACCTTGCCGACCGGTTCGCCCGCCCGGCTCCCCCGTACAGGGGAGATGTCTCCCCCGGAAGAGCGTGAACGGCCCGGGGTGCGGCGTCAGGCGCGCACGGCCGTGTCCTGGGACGAGGGGCGGGGGTAGCCGGCGCGGGTGTCCTTGGCGCGGAGCGTGTGCAGGTCGGCGCGGGACAGGGTGGCCGTGAACAGGCCGGGGAGGGCGGTGGCCTGGGTGAGGCGGGTGCCGTCCGGGTGCCAGGCGCCGCTGCCGCCGCAGGAGACCCAGCCCGGCCCGGTTCCGGCGTGGTTGGCGGCGATGGCGTACATGCGGTGGTCCATCGCCCGCGCGCCGAAGTGCAGGTCCAGCCGCCGTGCCTCCTCCAGCGTGTACAGGACCGAGCCGGCGTAGACCTCGGCACCGCTACGGGCCGCGCGTTCGGCGTGGGCGGGGACGCCGGCGTCGTAGCAGATGGCGAGGGCGACCTGCCAGCCGTCCACGTCGAGCAGCCCGTCCTGGTCGCCGGGCCGGAAGAGGTCGCGCTCGCGGCCGTGCAGGTGCCGCTTGCCGTAGGTGTGGACGGTCCCGTCGGGGCGCAGGGCCAGAGAGGCGATCCAGGGCGTGCCGTCCGCCCGGCGACAGGCCGCGCCCAGCACCGTCGTCACCCCGTGGTCGCGGGCGGCCCGCCGGACGACGTCGAGGCGCGGGTCGTCCTCGGTCACCCAGACACCCGGGTCGTCGTCGGTCGCTCGGGCGGCTGGAGTGTCGAAAAGGTCGAGGTCGTAGCCGGTCAGGGACAGCTCGGGGAACAGCAGCAGCTTGGCGCCCGCGGCACCGGCCGCTGACACGAGGGCCGCCGCCGCCGCGGCGTTGGCGCGGACGTCGCCCGGCTGGGCGGACGTCTGAGCGACCGCCATGATCAGGGTCTCTTGGGACACGGCGGCATCGTAGCGAACCCGCCAACGCCTCCAAGGACACGGCCGTACCGTAGCGAACCCGCCAACGCCTCCAAGGGCACGGCCGCACGGTGGCCGACCCGCTAACCGCGCCCCCGCGTCAGGATCGCGGCGATGGCGGAGGCCAGCAGGTCGCGCTGGTCGAGCGGTAGTTCGGCCGCCAGCTCGTCCAGCCGTCGAGCGACCTCCTCGTGTGCCAGCACCCCGATCCGGGCCCCCTCGCAGGTCAGCTCGATGTGGCAGGCGCGCCGGTCGCGGGCGTCGCGGGTGCGGGCCACCAGGCCGCGCTTCTCGGCCCGGTCCACGAGCCCGGTCAGGCTGGATTTCTCCAGGTGCAGCGCACGGGTCAGCTCGCTCATCCCCACCGGCCCGTCCACGAGCAGGCACAAGAGCTGAGCCTGCTGCGACGTCAGGTCGTGCTCCCTGCTGACCTCCCCGAACACCTGCTGCACCAGGTGCGCCAGACGTACGAGCGCCTCGGAGAAGCGCAGCACCGGCTCTTTCGTCGTGACCACCCGACCGAGTCTAGTTGACAGTAGTTGGCAATACGAACTACTTTGCTGCAAACAGGCAACAGTTCGCTATGCCAACTAAAATGGCCCACAGGAGCCCTCCCCATGCCCGACTACGGTCACGACCTGCTCTTCAGCGCCAACCTGGTGCCCGACGCCCGGCAGCCGGACGACGTCGTGGCCGTCGCCCGGTTCGCCGAGCGCGCCGGGCTCGACCTCCTCACCTTCCAGGACCACCCGTACCAGCCGGCCCTGCTCGACACCTGGACCCTGCTCGCCTACGTCGCCGCCGCCACCGAGCGCATCCGGCTGGCGGGCAACGTGCACCCGCTGCCGCTGCGCCCGCCCGCGATGCTGGCCCAGGCCGCCGCCAGCCTCGACCTGCTCAGCCACGGCCGCTTCGAGCTGGGCCTGGGCAGCGGCGGCTACTGGGACTCCATCGCCTCCATGGGCGCCCCGCGGCTGACCCCGGGCGGGGCCGTGGACGCGCTGGAGGAGGGCATCCGGATCATCCGCGCCGCCTGGGACACCGACGCACCCGGCGGCATCCGGCACCACGGCGAGCACTACCAGGTGGACGGCGCTCCGCGCGGGCCGCGGCCGGCGCACGACATCGGGATCTGGCTGGGGGCGTACAAGCCGCGCATGCTCCGCCTCACCGGCCGGCTCGCGGACGGCTGGCTTCCCTCGCTCCCCCACCTGCGGACCTTCGACAAGATCGGCGAGGGCAACGCCGTCATCGACGAGGCCGCCGCCGAGGCGGGCCGCTCCCCCGGTGACATCCGCCGGCTGCTCAACCTCGGCGAGGAGCTGGAGCCCGGGCGGCTCGCCGAACTCGCCCTCACGTACGGCGTCAGTGTGTTCATTCTCCTGGCCGGTGAGCCCACCCGTATCGAGCGGTTCGCCGCCGAAACGGCCCCGGCCGTCCGGGAGCTCGTAGCCGCCGAACGCGGCCAGACGCCCACGGTCCAGGCACCCGCGCGTCTCTGGGACGAGGGCACCCGGCCCACCGCCGGCAACCCCAGCTCGTCGCGCAGCCATCACCTCATCGAGGTGCACGACCACCTGCGCGCCGAGCTCGCCCAGCTTCGCGACCTCGTCGACCAGGTGGCCGCGGGCACCATGGACGCGGGCGCCGCCCGTTCGCACATCGGCACCATGACCATGCGCCAGAACAACTGGACCCTGGGCGCCTACTGCGAGTCCTACTGCCGCCTGGTCACCATGCACCACTCCGCCGAGGACGCCGCCGTCTTCCCCGCCCTGCGCCGCGCGGAGCCCGCGCTCGCCCCCGTGCTCGACCGCCTCCAGGAGGAGCACGAGGTCATCCACAAGGTTCTCGACCAGGTCGATCGCGCCCTGGTGGCCTTCGTCGCCGACCCGGGCGGGTTCGACGGGCTGCGCGCCGCCGTTGACCTGCTCACCGACGGCCTGCTGTCTCACCTGTCGTACGAGGAGCGCGAACTGGTCGATCCCCTGTCCAGGCTCGGCTTCTAGGAGAGGCGGCCACCGCCAGCGCCACGGCGACCAGCGGCAGGGCCGCCCACGGCAGCGCGCCCGCCCCGGCGGACTCCAGCACCAGCCCGCCGGCCAGCGAGCCCGCCGCGATGCCCGCGTTGTACACGGTCGTCTGCAGGGAGGTGGCCACGTCCGCGTTCCCGGGGCCGGCGACGTTCACGAGCGCCGTCTGCAGCAACGTCGGCACGCCCCCGAACGCCGCCCCCCACAGCCCGACCGCCACCATCGACACGTCGGCGGCCCCGCCGAGCACGCCGAGCACCGCCAGCGCCCCCGCCACGACCGCCAGCACGACGACGAGCGCCGCCCGCGGCCGGCGGTCGATCACCACGCCGACCGCCCAGATCCCGGCCACCGTCCCCAGGCCGAACACCAGCAGCGCGGCCCCGGTGCGCGCGCCTCCCACGAACGGCGCCAGGTAGGTGTACATCGCCTGGTGCCCCACCAGCACCAGCGCCGTCATCCCCAGCAGGATCCGGACCCCGGGCAGGACCACCACCCGCCGCAACGGCACCCGCTCCCCGGCCGCCTCGCCGGGGAAGTCCGGCACCTGCCACCGCACCCACCCGATGAGGACGACCGCCACGACGGCCAGCCCGACGAAGACCGCCCGCCAGCCGGACGCCGAGGCCAGCGCCGCCCCCGCCGGGATGCCCGCGCACAACGCCACGGTGACCCCCGCCGACACGATGGCGATCGCCCGGCCGCGCCGCTCGGGCGGGACCATCCGGGCCGCGTACCCGACCAGCATCGCCCACATCACCCCGCCCATCACGCCGGCCAGCACACGGACTCCGAACGTCAGCGCGTACGAGGACGACAGCGCCGTCACCCCGTTGAGCACCGCGAACCCGGCCAGCACCCCGATGAGCACCCGCCGCCGCGCGACCCCCCGCAGCAGCGCCGTCACCGGGATCGCCGACAGGAACGACGCCACCGCGTACGCCGTCACGAGGAACCCGACCCGCCCTTCCGGCACGTCCAGCTCCCCCGCCATCAGCGGCAGCAGCCCGGCGGGCAGCAACTCGGTCATCACCGCCGTGAACGCGGCCGTGAACAACGCCAGCAGCCCCGGCCAGGGCATTCTCCGTACGCCAGCCGCGCTGGCGAGCACCGCATCACTCATGCGACCATGCTCAAAGGTTCACATCAATGTGAAGGCAAATCGTGAGGATCGGGCAACTTTCCCAGCGCACCGGCGTCCCGGCGCGGATGCTGCGGTACTACGAGGAGCAGGACCTCCTGCACCCCGAGCGCGCCGACAACGGCTACCGCCATTATCCGGAGTCGGCGGTCTATCGGGTCCAGCAGATCCGGGGGCTGCTCGACTCCGGGCTCACCACGGAGATCATCCGGCGGATCCTGCCGTTCCTCGGCCGGCAGGACGAGATTCACCTGCACCCGCAGTGTCTCACGCCGGAGCTCGCCGACATGCTGGAGGCCGAGGCGGCCCGGATCACGCAGCGCATCGACTGCATGGCCCGCAACCGCGACGCCATTCACGCCTATCTCGCCGTCGTACGGCGCCAGGGCCTTCCGTGGAGGAACTGATCGCCGGCGTGGAGCGCGGCCACCCGCCCGCGGCGGACGGCGGCCTGACGCTCGTGCCCCAGCCCTCGCCCCGCGACCTGGGGGTGATCGCCTTCACGGCGCACACGGTGGTCTTCGCCGACGTCGAACCGGGCTGGATCCGCGACCGGCTCCCGCCCGGCGACCTGTCGGCGCCGCTGTGCCCACCGTTCCTGCAGGCCCTGGCCGATCGGACCGGGCGGCGGGCCGGCGGCATCGACCTGCTGAGCCTGGCCGGGCCGCTGCCGGGACCGCCGCCGGTCGCGCTGGAGGAGGTCACCCGCAGCGCGCATTCGCGGGTGGCGCGGGCCCGCCGCTATCGCGACGCGGTCCGCGTCTGGACCGCCCACGACGGCGGCGCGCTGCTCAGCGTGGGACGCGGCGTGGCCGGCCGGTGGGAGGTGGCCGTCGAGGTCGAGCCGGAGCACCGGGGCCACGGGCTGGGGCGGCTGCTGGCCAGGTCCGCCCGGCACCTGGCGGGCGCGCCCGTGTGGGCGCAGGTCGCGCCGGGGAACGCGGCCAGCGTGCGGGCCTTTCTCGCGGCCGGGTACGCCCCGGTGGGCGCGGAAGCGCTGCTGACCGAGCCCACCGGTTGACCGGCCCGCACCGATGCGGTGGTCTGAGACGAGGAGGTGGACATGCCCCTCGCAAAGCATCACGAAGACCACACGAACGCCACCATCGGCCATCCCCGCGCCTACGAGCTGTTCGCCGATCTCGGCTTCGCCGACAGCGGCGCCTGGTGTTCACCCAGCTCGCCGCCCTGACCGGGGCCCGGCCTGGAGACCGGGTGCTGGACGTCGGCTGCGGCACCGGCTACCTCACCCGCCGCCTGGCGCCCCTGGTCGCGCCCGGCGGGGAGATCATCGGCGTGGACCCGGCACCCCAGATGATCGGGTACGCCCGCCGCCACGCCCCGCCGAACTGCTCGTACCGGGTGGGCGAGGGCCAGGCCCTGGACCTGCCGGACGAGTCGTGCGACGCGGTGGTCGCTGGAGACCCGGGGTGATCTGCGGCCGCTGCTGACGTACGTACGGGCGGTGAAGCCCTAGAGAAAGCGGACGGTTTCCCGCGTACGACATCGACCGGTGACATGGGCCGAGTTTGCCGGTCAACGCCCCCCTGTTGGACGAAAACGGGCGTGGCGCTGCATGAATGCCACAAGATCGCTACGTATAGTGATGGCCGATGTCACTTCGTGATTACAGGGGGAGATCATGAGAAGTAGCCTCATCGCAGGCGGTGCGCTGCTCGCCGCTGCCGCGCTCTTCGGGAGCGCGAGCCCGGCGGCCGCCGACATCTGGACCGACTGGAACCACACGTACCCGAAGGACTGTGGCCTCGGGCTCAACGAGGACACGACGTACCACCACGTCACGCACCACGGCGTCTTCGCCGGCACCCGCGACGCCGACGGCTGCAAGGGCGGCAGCCACGGCAACGGGTACGGCGGCCACAAGGGCCACGGCGGGTACCACGGGGACGACGGGCATTGGGCCGACGGCCACTACACGCACCGCAACTGGCCCAACAGCGGCAACGGCAACTGGGTCGGCCACGGCATCGGCCACGGAGTCGGTGTGGGCGTCGGAGACTGATCTCCCGCCACTCCTGTCCCGGCCCCCGCGATGGCGGGTGCCGGGACAGGCGCCGTTCGGCACCCCGGCGCACCAATGAGGATCATCAGCCGCTAGCCTGATCCGGTGCGACTAGGCGTGAACGTTCCCAACTTCGGCCCGGGCACCGACCCGGGCGTCCTGCGCCAGTGGGCCCGGACGGTCGAGGGGCTCGGCTTCGATCTCCTCCTGGTGTCCGACCACGTGGCGATCACCCCCGACGTCGCCCGGCAGTATCCCCCGCCGTTCTACGAGCCGTTCACCACCCTGTCGTGGCTGGCCGGCGTCACCGGCCGGATCGGGCTCGGCACCACGGTGGTCATCGTCCCCTACCGGCACCCGCTGCTGGTGGCCCGCATGGCGGCCAACCTCAACGACCTGAGCGGCGGCCGGTTCGTGCTGGGCGTCGGGATCGGGTGGGCGCGGCAGGAGTTCGACGCCCTCGGGGCCGACTTCGAGCGGCGCGGCCGGGTGACCGACGAATACCTCGCCGCCATCCAGGAGGCCTGGGCCGACGACGCCGACTACCGCTCCGGCGGCGTACCGATCTGGGTGGGCGGCAACGTCGACGCGGCCCTGCGCAGGGTGGTGCGGTACGGCCAGGCATGGCACCCGCTCAGGAGCACCGTGACCTGGCTGCGCGAGACGTTCCCGCGCCTGGAGGCCATCGCCGCCGAGCAGGGCAGGCCCGTGCCGGCGCTGTGCCCGCGCATCCTGCTGCGGATCACGAAGGAGCCCGTGACGGGCCCCGACCGGCGCGCGGGCGAGGGCACGGTCGAGCAGATCGCCGAGGACCTCAAGGCACTCGACGCGCTCGGTGCGGAGACCGTCGTCCTCGACCCGTTCGTCGGCGACCCGGAGGAGACCCGCCACCCGGAGAAGGCGTGGGAGATGCTCGCCACGGTGGCCGCGCTCCGGGCCGCGATGTGACCCGCCGCTGATATTCTTATCGTGTAAAGAATCGCACGGGGAGTTCCGCGTTGGTCGTCTTCGCCGGTCAGGGTGACGCACGGCGGTCGATGGCGCTGCTGTGGCGTGGCGGAGAGCGGCCCAGTGATAAACCGGGCGGCAAACCGGGCCCCAAGCCGGCGCTGAGCGTCGACGCGATCGTCGACGCCGCCATCGCGCTGGCCGACGCCGAGGGCATGGCGGCGCTGTCCATGCGCAAGGTCGGCGAGCGGCTGGGCCGCACGGGCATGGCGCTCTACACGTACGTGCCGAGCAAGAGCGAACTGATCGACCTCATGTACGACCGCGCCCTGGCCGAGCTGCCCGCCGGCTATGACACCGGCGCCGGCTGGCGCCCGGCCGTGGCGCAGTGGGCGGGCGACACGCTGGCCTTCTACCTGCGCCATCCGTGGATCCTGCAGGTGTCGCAGGCGCGGCCGGTGCTGGGGCCCAACGAGTTCGCGATGCTGGAGAGCGTGGTCACCGTCCTGCGCGTGACCGGGCTGGGGCCGCGCCGGTTGCGGGGGGTGGTGGCGCTGCTGTTCGACTTCGTACGGGGGGCGGCGACCACGATCGCGGAGTCGCGGATGGCGCCGTCGGTGACCGGGGTGTCCGACGAGGAGTGGTGGCTGGCGCGCTCGTCGCTGCTGGAGGAGGTGGCGCCCGGGTTCGCCGGCCGCTTCCCCATGGCGACCTGGGTGGAGTCGGAGGACGACGAGCCGGTGCCGGAGGAGTGCCGCGAGGAGTCCTACTTCGAGCAGCGGGTCGGCGAGACGTTCGCGGTGGGCCTGGCGCTGCTGCTCGACGGCATCGAAGCGACCATCAAGGGCTGACCCCCGCTCAGAGACCCCGCTCAGAGACCCCGCTCAGCGGCCCGGCTCAGAGGCCGCGCTCCGACCGACGGGCGGCGAGTTCGGCCAGGTCCTCGACGAACCAGAGCTGGCCGCCCCGGTTGGCCTCCAGCACCCAGGCGCTCAGGGCGGAGCTCTTGGCGGTGTGCTGGGAGACCTTCCCCACGATCGCCAGGCCGATCCGGTAGTTGGCGAACTTCTGCGCGATCTCGCCCGCCACCCCGGTGCGCAACGTGAAGAAGTCGCCGGGCAGCCGCCCGGCGGGCACCGCCACCCAGGAGGCGCCGTGCTGCCACGCCTCGGCGATGAGGTCGGTGACGTCGCGGGTCTCGCGCAGGGGCGCGCCGTCGGGGTCGCACAGCAGAACGTCGTCAGGCATGCGTGGCCTCCAGGAAGTGCATGATCTCGTGGGTCTGCGGGGGCAGCAGGTGACCGGTGCCGGGCAGGACGCGTACGTCCGCCGCCGGCACGGCCCGCCCCAGGCGGCGCCGGGTGCCGCCGGAGTCGATCATGCCGTCGCGGTCACCGGCGATCATCAGCACCGGCATGGTGAGCCGGCCCAGCTCCTCGCCGGAGAAGAGCGGCAGCCGATCACGCCGGTAGTGGTAGCTCCGCTGGATCAGCTCCATGAACGCGGCCCCGTCACCCGACGGGGTGTGCGGCCCGAGGATGAGCCGCAACGCCCGCCGCCGCCCGCGCTCCCCGCCCAGCGCCAGCAGCGGCAGCGCCGCGAGCGCCGGCAGGGACCGCTGCCGCCCGATGCCGCCCGGGCACATCAGCGCGAGCGCCGAAACCCGCTCGGGGTGGCGGGTGGCATAGGAGAGCGCCATCCATCCGCCCAGGGACATCCCCGCGACGGCGGCCCGCCCGACGCCCAGCCCGGTCACGACCTCCGCCAGCCATCCGGCATAGACGTCGGGCTCCAGCGGCGGCCGCGACGGCGCGCTCAGCCCCGGCTCGCCGATGAGGTCCACCGCGTGCACCCGGAACCGCCGCGACCAGGTGGCGACGTCGCCGAGCCACATGGCGCCATTGGATCCCGACCCGTGCAGGAGCAGCAGCGGCGGTGCTCCTTCGGGCCCGCACACCACGGCGAACGTCTCCCCTTGCGAGGTCGGCACCCGGACGTGCTCCGCCGGCACCGGCCACAGGCCGAGCAGTTCGCGGTAGCTCCGCTCCACGGCCCGCGCGGCCTCCGGCGAGGTGTAGATGTTCACGGTCTCACCAGCGCGTCCACGATCCTGAGCACCTGAGCGCTCTCCTCCAGCCCGCCCAGCACGATGATCTTCAAATGCGCCCGCTCCTCGTCATAGGCGAACTGCACGTTCAGCCCGCTCGGCCCGCCCGCCAGCGACGCCAGGACCATGGTGCTGAGCCGGTCCATCTCGTGCCTGGGCAGCCCGTCGACCTGCACGATGCTGGACACCTCGGCACGCCGGGGCGGCGCGGCCTCCTCGACCGGCAGCCCGGCGAAGGCCGCCAGGTCGTCCTTGGCGATCCGGTACTGCTTGCCGACGCGGACGGCGGGCAGCCGCCCGTCGCGCACGTAGTTGCGCACGGTCTTGACGTGCAGCCCCAGCAGGGACGCCGCCTGATCAATGGTGTATCGCTCCATATCGCTCCCTATTATGCACCACAATAGGGAAGGATCAGGCGTGCGCTCCCACGGTGACCGGGCCGACGGTGAGCCGGGGCCTGGCCTCCAGGACCTCGGCCACCCGCTCCACCTGCTCGCCGAGTTCGGTCAGTTGCGCGGTGGTGAGGTCGTGGAGGGGTTCGACCGTGACGTCGGCGCGGCCGCCCGAGCGGCGCTGGTGCCAGACGCCGGCCACCTCGCCGTCCACGAGGAGCACCGGGAAGTTGCCCGCCTGGCCGCCGGCCAGCGCCCGCCCGGCGGCGGCGCCGGGGTAGAGGAGCTCGCGCGGGCGGCCCGCGATCACGTACGCGTCGAAGTACGGCAGCAGGCGCACGCCACGGGGCGGTTCGCCGGGCATCGCCGTGTCGCCCGCGAGCACCCAGGAGCGCCGGCCTTCGAGGGACACCTCTTCCAGGTCCATGGCGGCGAACGCCGCGTTCGCCCACCGCACCGGCCCGCCGGCCCACTGGGCGAACTCCGCCGGGGTGGCCGGCCCGTACGCGGTCAGGTAGCTCCTGACCAGCTCGGAGAGCCCGTTCTCCATGACCGGGGCGGCCGGGGCGGCCGGGGCGGCGGTGTAGGTGACCTTGCGGCCGCGTACCGGGCCGAAGACGAACGCGCCCCGGTGCGCCGCCAGCCCCATGGCCTGACGCCAGCGCGGCCACCAGCCCGAGAAGGCGGGCATGACGAGGTCGCCCGCCCACGGCCCGGTGGCGGCGATGACCGCCTCGCTCAGCTCGTCGATCGTCAGCTCGGCCCCGGCCGTCACCTCCGCGATCGCGGCCACCACCCGCTCGGTCTGCTCGGGCGTCATCCGGGCGGACTCGGCGGCCCCGTTGTAGGCGACCGGCACCGACGACATCGCGCTCACCCACATCGGCAGGTCACGGGCGGGCAGCACGTGCACGGTCCCGCGCGGGCCGTACGTCTTGACCAGACTGCTCTCGCCTCGAAGCTCACCCCGAGGCTCGCCCCACAGCGCCTCGCGGACGTGGGCCCGGGTCACGCCGTCGAGCCGCAGCCCGATCGACACCTCGGCGGCCGACATCACCTGCGCGTGCGCCCCGCACATGGCCGCCACGATGCCCGCGGGCGTCCCCGGCTTGGGCACCAGCAGCCCCGCCCGCTCCAGGCGCCGGGCGCTGACCTGCGGCCATGACAGTTCGATCACTACGTCCTCCTCAGTCCGACGTCACCACGGTAGAGCCGAATGCGGAATGTCCGATTCCGCAATACAAAGGATGAAAGTGGGTCACAAGTGACTTTTCATTTGATCCCACTAAGGTCACCGACATGACCCGCCTCAGTCCGGTCCTCGGGCCGCTCACCCCCCGTCAACGCTGGCGAAGGGCTCGCCTCCAGGCCTACTCCTGGTCTCTGACCGGGCTCTACCGCCTGGGCGCCCTGCACCCCGCCATCTGGCGGCTGGTCGCCCGTGGTTACCACCCCGCGCTCGACTGGGTGGCCGCCCGGCACGCCCGGGTGGCCTGCCAGTTCGCCGCCGTGGACGTGCCCGCGTACCGGCACTTCCTGCGGGAGCGCGGCGCCGAGCACGCCAGGACGCTGGCCGGTTTTCCCGAGACGACCAAGCAGAACTACGCGGGAACGTACGACGAGGAGAGCCGCTGCCAGGAGGGCAGGCTGCACCGGCCGGGCGTGATCGTGGACGAGTCGTCGGGGTCGAGCGGCAAACCGTACAACTGGGTACGGGGCCCGCGCGAGCTCAAGGGCATCTACCGCAACGCCGCCGGCTACATCGAGCTGGTCTTCCCCGGCGAGCGGCTGTTCGTGATCAACGCCTACTCGATGGGCGCGTGGGCCACCGGGACGACCACGGGCACGGCCATGGCCCGGATCGCCATGGTCAAGAACACCGGCCCCGACCTGGAGAAGATCACCGACACGCTGCTGCACTTCGGGCCCGGTTACGACTATGTGGTGGCCGCGTACCCGCCGTTCCTCAAGCATCTGCGCGACCGCCTCGACGAGGCGGGCTTCCCGTGGCGCGACTACCGCGTCCGGGGCATGGTCGGCGGCGAGGGCATGACGGAGGCGCTGCGCGACTACCTGGAGGAGCGGTTCGAGGAGGTCCGCTCCGGCTACGGCGCCAGCGACCTGACGATCGGGATGGGCGCGGAGACCGGGTTCAGCGTCCGGCTGCGCAAGCGCCTGGCCGTCGACCAGCGGTTGCGCGACGCGCTGCTCGGCCCGGGCGAGCAACGGCTCCCGATGATCTTCCACTACAACCCGCTGGAGACGTTCCTGGAGGTGAACGCGGACGGCGAGCTGCTGTGCACGATCAACACCAAGAGCTGCCTGCAGCCCAAGCTGCGCTACAACGTCGGCGACGAGGCCCGCCTGCACACCCTCACCGCGGTCAAGGAGGCGCTCGGCGACGACTACGAGCGCATGTGGACCGACGAGCGGATGAACCTGCCGCTGCTGTTCCTGTTCGGGCGCAAGGACTCGACGATCTCCTACATGGGCGCCAACCTCTACCCGCAGGACGTCGAGTACGGCCTCTACCAGGGCAATCCCTACGCCGCCGCGATCAGCAGGTTCTGCCTGTCGCTGGAAGAGCTGCCGGGCCTGGAGTACCGTCCGGTGATCAACCTGGAGGTACGCGGCGAGGTGGACGCGGAGGAGCTGGCCACGATCTGCCGCAAGGGCGTGGTGGCCCACCTGAGCGCGGTCTCGCGCGACTTCGCCGAGTCGCTCAAGGAGGACCCGACGGCCGCCGACCTGCGGATCAGGGTCTTCGGCGAGGGCGAGGGACCGTTCGCGAAGCTGACCAAGATGAAGAACGTCTACCTGGTGAAGGACGCATGAGAACCACGGATTTCAGCAAGGCGCCGCCGCAGGGGCAGGCGACGGCCATGTTCGTCGGCGCGACCCGCTACCGGGGGCCGCTGTCGATCATCACGCTCACGCTGACGTGGTTCCGTATGGTCCGCGACATGAAGCGCATGCGCGGCTACCGCTGGCACACCATCTACTGGGAGTTCCCGTTCACGCTCGGCACGCTGGCGTTCTTCGAGGACCGCGACGCGCTGCTGCGCTTCGCCCGCTCCCGGCACCACCGCAAGCTGATGCGATGGGTGACCGACGGCACCAGGAACGCCACCGCCGGCTACATCCGCCTCTACAACGCCGAGCCCGAGGGTTACAGCAACGGCGCGTGGCGGGCGGAGGGCGGGCCGATGGCGCACATCGAGACGTTCACGCCGCTGTCCGTGGAAGAGGGCGAAGGGCCGCGGGTGAGGCGGAAGTGAAGGGTCTCCAGCGCGTGGACAGCCGCCGCGACCTGCGCGACTTCCTGGCGCTGACCGGCCGCCTGTACGCGGGGGACGAGCGTTTCGTCCCGCCGCTGCACGCCACGGTACGCGCCTGGCACCGGCAGGGCGTGCCGATGTTCCTGCTCCGGCGGGGTGGCCGGGTGGTGGCCAGGACGACGCTGCACACCGACGCCGCGCTCGACGCCAAGCTGGGCCGGGCCACGCAGTTGTTCGGGCTGACGGAGTTCGAGCGGGACGCGGCGGAGGAGTTGTTCGACGGGATCGGCGCGGCCGGGCTGGACGGGGGCAGGGAGGCGGCGTTCGGACCGGTCTCGCTGCTGCCCAACCAGGCGGGCGGCATCATCACCTCCGGCTTCGGCGAGCGCGGCTTCATCGACAGCGCCTGGAACCACGCCTACTACCCGGACGCCTACGAGGCGTACGGCTTCACCCGCCGCTTCGAGTCCGACACCTGGATCTGCCCGGTGCCGGACGAGCCGGTGTTCGCCTTCGACGACGCGCGGATCGGGGCCGAGCGGCTGCGGGTGCACCGGGGCGACCGGCGGCGGATCGGGGAGCAGTTGCCGATCCTGCGCGAGATGCTCAACGCGAGTTTCACGCAGCTCGGTTACTACACGGAGATCTCGGCGGAGCAGCTGGCGGCGCAGACGGACGGGCTGGCGTACCTGCTGGACGAGGCGCTGCTGCTGTATGTGACAAAGGCGGAGCGGCCGGTCGCGTTCGTGCTCTGCTTGCCCGACATTTCGCGATTTATCGCGAAAATTGGTGGAAACCTGCACCCCTTCCAGCAGCTTCGCCTCCTCGCCACCCGCTCCCGATACCGCCGCGAGGCCGTGCTGATCATCAAGGGCACGGTTCCCGGCGAGCAGGGGCACGGCTACATGCGGCTGCTGTCCAGGGAGCTGCACGAGGGGCTGCGGCGGGGCGGCTACCACACGTTGCGCAGCACGTACGTGGAGCGGACCAACCCCGGCTCGGCCGCCCAGTACGTCGCGATGGGCGGGCGCCCGCTGCACGGCTACACCTTCTACGGCAAGGATCTCGCGTGAGAGAGCTGCGGGCGCTGGAGCCCGACTTCTGGCGGGCGCCCAGCGCGCACAACACCCAGCCGTGGACGCTCACCTACGGCGATGACGAGGTGGCCGTCGGCTGGGACCCCGACCGGGCGCTGCCCATCAGCGACCCCACGGGCCGCGACCTGCGCCTCAGCCTGGGGGCGTTCGTGGAGTGCTGTCTCATCGTGTGCGCGGACGCGGGGCTCGGCGTCGCCTTCCGCCCTGACCCGGGGCCGCGCCGGGTGGGGTTCCTGCACGCGGCCGCGCGGCCGTACGAGACGCCGTTCACGACGGCGGACGTACGGGCGCGCGGCGCCAACCGCGGCGAGTACCACCCCGGGCGGCTGCCCGAGGAGGTGGCCGCCGGGCTGACCGGGCTGCGCCGGGTGGCCTGCCGCGACCTGGCCGACCTGCTGCACGCGGCGGACCTGCACCAGTTCGGGGACCGGGAGGTGACACGGGAGCTGCGCGCCTGGCTGCGCCTGACCCGGCGGCACCGCCGCTACCTCCTCGACGGCCTCAGCGACCGGGCGCTGTCGCTGACCAGGCTGGAGGCGCTCGGGCTGCGGGCCTCGCTCGCCCTCTACCCGGCGCTGCGGCGGCTGGGCCTGCCCCGGGTGCTGGCGGGCGCCTCGCGCGGGCTGCTGGACTACGACGGCGACGTGCTGGTGCTGGTGGGGCCACCGGAGGAGGAGATGGAGGCGGGCCGGGCCCTGATGCGGCACTGGCTGACGCTGTCGGGCCTCGGCTACACCACGCATCCCCTGAGCCAGATCATCGACTGCGAGCGGACGCGGCGCGAACTGGCGGACCGCCTGGGGGTCGATGATCCGTGCAGCCTGCTCCACGTGGCCAGGGTGGGCCGCCCGAAGGCCCCGGCGGCCCCTTCGGCCCGGTTGCGGGACTGAGGTCACACCCTTTCGAGCACGCTGACCAGCACCTTCGCGAACTCCGCCGGATGCTCGGTGTATCCGCCGTGCCCGCCGGGGAACTCGACCAGCTCGCCGCCGGTCTGTGCGGCGAGCTCGGCGGCCGGCCGGTACGGCAGGTGACCGCGCGACTCGCGCCCCACGGCCAGGACCAGCCGGTCCGCCACGCCCGAGAGCGCGGCGACGTCCGGCCGGTAGGACGTGAACTGCCGTAGCTCGTGCTCCATGAAGAGCGGGATGTTGGCGGTCACCCGGGCGACCATCTCGGCGGCGCGCGGCGGCAGCGTGGCCGGGTCCGGCAGTTCCTTCATCTTCCCGCCGATCCCGGCCAGCATGTGGGCGCCCGCCGCGCCGATGCCCTCGGCCCGGTAGATCGCGTACACCTCGCCGAAGAACGCCCGCTGCGCGGCCGCGTCCGGCAGCACCTCGACGCACGGCGGCTCGTGCGCGACCACCCGGCGCAGCCGCCCGGGGTGGCGGGCGAGCAGGTCGAGCGCGACGATGCCGCCGTCGCTGCCGCCGAACACGTACGCGCCCTCGCCCGGCGGGGTGAGCCGTTCGAGCAGCCGGTGGGCGTCCTCGCTGTGCACCTCGACCCGCTGGTCCTCGTGGGGACCGTCGAGGTGGCTGCGGGAGTAGCCGCGCGGGTCGACGGCGACCACCGTGAACCGCCCGGCCAGCTCGTCCGCCAGCGGGTCGAGGACACCGGCGTCGCCCCCGCCGCCCGGCACCAGCAGCAGCACGGGACCGCCGCCTCTCACCTCGTAGTACAGGCGGGCGCCGGGCACGACCAGATGACCGGATTCCATGACATCGGCTCCATTCCTAGGGTTCCTAGGTTGAAACCTACCATCTCTAGGTTCGTGCGTTCATCAGCCGCCGGAGGTTGCCGTGGTAGATCTGCTCCCGGACGGCGTCGGTGACGTCCAGGTCGTCGATGACGCGGATCGTCTCGCGGATGTACATGGGCCCGCCCTCGGGGTCGAAGGGGCAGTCGGTGCCGAACAGGACGTGATCGGCGCCGAAGAAGTCCAGGCCGCAGCGGGTGCCGATGGCGGAACCCGACAGCGCGGTGTCGGCGTAGAAGCGGCGGAAGTAGTCCAGCGGCCGACGGGGCAGCAGGTTCCGGTAGTCCTCCCCCGCCGTCCTGCTGCCGAGCTGGTCACTCCAGCCCAGCCCGATCCGGCCCTCCAGGTAAGGGATCATCGCGCCCATGTGATGCGTGATGATCTTGATGTCGGGATGGCGTTCGAACAGGCCGGAGAAGACCAGCCGGGCCATCGCGGCACTGGTCTCGTACGGCCAGCCGAACGCCCACCAGATCTCGTACTTCGAGGCGTCCTCGGTGGCGTAGTCCGCGAAGGCGGCGCCGCGCGCCGGGTGCATCCAGATCGGCAGGTCCCGCCGGGCCATCTCGTCGAACACGCCCTGGAACGCCGGATCGTCCAGCGGCCGGCCGCTGACGTTGGTGAACACCTGCACGCCGCGCGCGCCGAGGTCGTCGATGGCGTACGCGAGCTCGGCCAGGGCGGCGTCCGGGTTGTTCATCGGCAGGGAGGCGACGAACGCCGGGAACCGGTCGGGGTGCTTCTCGCACAGCTCCAGCATCGACTCGTTGGCCAGCCGCGCCAGCGCCGCCGACTCGGCCGGCCCGGCGAGCAGCTCGATCGGCGGCGAGGACAGCGTGAGGATCTGCTGGTAGCCGTCGCCGAACTCGTCCATCATCCGCAGCCGAGCGTCCACGTCGTGCAGCGCGGGCAGCTCCAGCCACCGCTTGAGCGCGCCCGGATCGACGGCGAGCTCGCGCATCCGCTCGAAGTACGGCGCGGGCAGGATGTGGCTGTAGGCGTCGATCTTCATCGGTCCCCTCTCGATGTCCTCGGAACCCAGCGGGTGATCCGCCGGTCGGCCGCCTGCACCAGGGCCACGGCCCCGAGCGCGACGGCGATGATGACCAGGAGCACGGCCAGCACGCCGGCTCCGTCGAACCGGCCGCCCGCCTGGGTGACGACGCGGCCCAGGCCCACGACGGCGATGAACATCTCGCCGTTGATCATGCCGGTGACGGCCCGGCCGACCCCGAGCCGGACTCCCGCCATGATCATGGGGGCGGCGGCCGGGAGCATGACGCGCAGCAGCACCTGGCGCTCGCTCGCGCCGTACGAGCGGGCCATCTCGACCAGGTGCGCGGGCACCGACTGGATGGCCGAGGCGGTGTTGATGACGATGACGAACATCGCGTACATGACCACCACCGCCACGATCGAGCCGCGCCCCTCTCCCAGCAGGGAGAAGAAGATCGGCGCGAAGACCAGCGACGGGGCGGTCAGCAGCGCGTAGACGTACACGCCGAGGGCGGCCTCGACCTTGCGGTAGCGGCCCATGGCGACGCCGATGACCAGGCCGGCGGCCAGGGAGAGGGCGAAGCCGAGCACCAGGTTGACCAGGCTGTCGGCCAGGCCGGCGACGATCAGGCCGCTGGAGACGAGATCGGCCAGGCGGGCCAGCACCGTGCTGAGCGGCGGGAAGAACGACACGCCGGCCAGGTGCCCGACGAGCTCCCAGGCCAGCGCGCCGGCGGCCAGGCTGACCGGGGCGGCCGGCAGGGCCCGCCAGGAGAGCCTGCGGCGGGGGCGGAGCGCGGGCGCGTGTTCCGTCACGGCGCTCATCCGGCCACCTTGGCGGGGCGGTGCTCCTCGTGCATGTCGCGCAGGCGGTCCCAGAGGTAGGCGGTGATCTCGGCGTACCGGCTCGATCGTTCGAGGGCGCCGACGTCATTGGAGCGGGGCCGTTCCAGCGGAACCGGGACGATCTCGGCGATCCGGCCGGGCCGGGCGCTCATCAGCACCACGCGGTCGCCCAGCAGCACGGCCTCCTCCATGCTGTGGGTGATGAACACGACGGTCATCCGGTGTTCCTCCCAGATCGACAGCAGCTCTTCCTGCAGCAGGCGGCGGGTCTGCTCGTCCACCGCGCCGAACGGCTCGTCCATGAGCAGCACCCGGGGCCGTACGGCCAGGGCGCGCGCGATCCCCACCCGCTGCTGCATGCCGCCGGACAGCTCTCCCGGCCGCTTGGTCTCGAACCCGGACAGCCCGACCATGGCGATGAGGTCGCGGGCGCGCTCCTCGCGCTCGGCCCGGCCGACGCCGCGCATCCGCAGCCCGAAGGCGACGTTGTCCAGCACGGTCGCCCAGGGCAGCAGCGCGAAGTTTTGGAACACCATGCTGCGGTCGGGCCCGGGGCCGCGCACGGGCGTGCCCTCGACGAGGATGTCGCCGTCGTTCCAGGGGATGAGGCCCGCGACGGCCTTCAGCAGCGTGGTCTTCCCGCAGCCGCTGGGGCCGAGCACGGTCAGGAACTCGTTCTCGCCCACGGTGAGGTCGACGTCCTGCAGGGCCTGGACGACGGTGCCGTCCTGGCCGGTGAAGCTCTTGCTCAGTCCACGAATCTCGATCATCGGGCGCTCCTCGCCATCGTGGTACGGGCCCAGCCGGTCAGCCTGCGTTCGCCCCACCGCGCCACGGAGATCAGCAGCAGCGCCTCCGCCAGAATGATCACGATGGTGCCGTAGAGCAGCGGAGCCTTGAACAGGCCGCGGTATTCGAGGATCAGCCCGCCCAGCGCGGTGGACACCATGAGCAGCTCGACGATCACCATCCCGGTGACCGCCCGCCCGATGCCGAGCCGGATGCCGGTCATGATGGCGGGCAGCGCGCCCGGCAGCAGCACCCGTGCCCAGATCCGCCGCTCGGTGGCCCCGAACGAGCGGGCCATCTCGATCAGCGACGGATCCACCTGGCGGACGCCCGCGCGGCTGTTCACCACGACCATCACGATCGAGAAGATCGTGACGAGGATGACGCGCGAGGCCAGCCCGAACCCGACCGACATCACCAGCAGCGGGATGATCGCCGCCATCGGGGTGACCAGCAGGATGTTGAGATAGACGTCGGCCAGGCGTTCCAGCGCGCGGAAGCGGCCGAGCACGATGCCGGCGGGCACGCCGACGACCACGGCGATGCCGAAGCCGAGCACGAGGGCCTGGTTGCTGACGTACATCGCCTGCCACAGCTCCGCCGTGCCGAGCAGCTCGGCCGTGGCCTGGACGGTCTCGGTGAAGGTGGGGATGAGCAGGCCGCCCCACTCGCGGGCGTACAGCTCCCAGCCGGCGGCGAAGACGGCGAAGGTCAGCAGTTGGTACGGCAGGCTCGCGTCGAGCATGCGCCGCAGCACCCCCGGCCGGTGCGCGGGCCGCGGGCCGGCGGTCACGCGGCCGCCTTGAGGAAGGACAGGTCGGCCGCGTCCCGCGCGGTCATGCCCGGCTTGATCACGCCGGCCCGGGCGAAGAAGTCGATGGTGCCCTGGACGTTCTGCTCGGTGAGGGCGCCGGCGTCGAACAGGCCCGCCGTGACGTACCGCTTGGCGATCTCGGCGACGTCGGCGGGTTTCTCGTCGGGCAGGTATTTGGCCACCAGGCCCACCAGGTGCCGCGGATCGGCGTTGATCTTGGCGTGCTCGCGGACCAGGGCGGTCACGAAGGCCTGCGCCGCCGCCTTGTGGCCGGTGAGGAAGTCCGCGTTGGCGTACACGGTCTGGGGGTGCAGGTCGGGCAGGGTCTTGCCGAAGTCGACGACCTGGGCGAACTTCGTACCCCCTTCCAGGGCCACCACGTCGGAGACCTCCAGCGGCGTCGCGTCGATCTCGCCCGCCACCAGCGCCTGGGCGCGCACGTCAGAGCCGCCGATGGTCAGGTAGTCGGGCTTCTTGCCCGCGCCGCACTGGGCGCCCACCCACTCCTTGGCCATGGCGGTCGCCACCGCGCCCTCACTGAAGATCCCGAACGGGCGCCCGCTCAGGTCGTCGCAGGAGGCGATGCCGGGCTTGCCGTAGATCGCCCACTGGTTGCCGATCACGTCGGCGATGATCTTGATGGGGGCGTCCTGCTCGATGGCGATCAGCGCCGGGCTGGTCGCCTCGGCCGAGATCGCGTAGTCGCCCTTGGCCAGGCCCTCGATGGCCAGCTCCGGCTCGGCCAGCTCGACCACCTCGACCTTGTGACCGGCCTGGCGGACGGCGTCCACCGCGGCCAGGATCGGCACCGTCGTGATGTCCGGCTCGATGACGGCGACCGTGAACGACGACGTGCCGTCCGCGTTGGTGCCCGCTCCCCCGCCCCCGCACGCGGCCGTCGCGGACAGGACCGCCAGCGCGGCGATCCGTTTCACAGCGTGCATGGCTCCTCCTCCTCACGTGACCTCAACCCGCAGGTCACCGGCTAGGCAAACGTCTGCCTTGCGGGCATGTTAGCCAGCCGCTCCGCCGTTTCGTCAAGGGGTGAGCACATGCTGATTACGTGCGGGTTTCCGGCATTCGATTGTTGACCTGGGGTTCTCGTGCGATGATTTAGGCAAACGTTGTCCTAGAAAGGCGAGCACGTGAGTTCACTGGTGGAGGTCGCCAAGGCGGCCGGTGTGTCGGTGTCCACCGCGTCGCGGGTGCTCAACGGCTCCGACCACCCGATCTCGGCCGCGACCAAGGCCAGGGTCATCGCCACCGCCGAGCGGCTCGGCTACTCCCCCAGCGCCCTGGCGCGGGCGCTGGTCTCGCGCAGCAGCCGGCTGCTGGGGGTGCTGGTCAGTGACATCATGAACCCGTACTTCTCGGTCATCGCCCGGGGCGTCGACGACGTGGCCAGCCGGGCCGGCTACGCCACCATGCTGTCCAACGTTGACCGGCGGACCACGACGGAGATCAACCGGCTGCAGACCATGCGCGACTACCGCGCCGCCGGGGTGATCTTCGCGGGCAGCGGGCACGTGGACGACCCGCACGAGCCCGAGCTGGCCAAGGCCGTGCGGCAGGCCAGGGAGCAGGGCATTCGCACGGTGTCGCTCACCATGCGCGGCCTCGGCTGCCCGACCGTCACCGCCGACAGCCGGACCGCCGCGTACGACATCACCGACCATCTCGTCTCACTCGGCCACCGCCGGATCGCCTTCATCGAGGGGCCGCCCGGCATGATCGCCACCCGGCAGCGCCGCGAGGGCTTCCTGGCCTGTATGAGCGACGCCGACCTGGCCGAGAGTGCGCAGTGCCTGCCCGGGGGCTTCGACTACGAGTCGGGCCACGCCGCCGCGCTGCGGCTCATCGCCCGCCCGCCGCTGCCCGACGCCATCCTGGCCGCCAACGACGAGGCCGCCGTGGGCGCGCTCAACGCGCTGCGGCAGGCGCGCATCGACGTGCCCGGCGAGATCTCGGTGGCCGGCATCGACGACCTCCGGGTGGCGCGGTTCGTCGGACTGACCACGGTCAGCCTGCCTCTTTACGAGATGGGCGCCATGGCCGCCCGTCACATCATCGACGGCGGTCCCGACGAGGCCACGACGACCATCCTGAGCCACCGCCTGATCCCCAGGGAGACGACGGCCCGGCGGTCAGACCGCTGAGAACACGGCCCTTTCCGCGCGGGCGGCCCAGCGGCCGTCGTCGCTGCGGATCAGGCGTACCGGGTGGTCGAAGCACGTGCTGACCAGGTCGCTGGTCAGCACGTCCGCGACCGGGCCGAGCGCCAGGCACCGGCCCTCGCGCAGGAGCATGGCGTGCGTGGTGGTGGCCGGGAGCTCTTCCAGATGGTGGGTGACCAGGACGGTCGCCAGCGAGGTGTGCCGGGCGCGCAGCCCGTCGATGCCGGCCAGCAGTTGCTCGCGGGCGGCCAGGTCGAGCCCGGTGGCCGGTTCGTCGAGCAGCAGCAGCCGGGGGCTCGGCATGAGGGCGCGGGCGATCAGCGCGCGGCCGCGTTCGCCCTGAGACAGGGTGGGCCACCCGGCCTCCGCCCTGGCGCTCATGCCGAGCATGGCGATCAGCCGGTCGGCCTGCTCCTCCTCCTGCTCGGTGGGCGTCCAGCGGGGCACGAGGGCGGCGGTGTTGGTCAGGCCGGTCAGCACGACGTCCCGGACCCGCAGCGGGCCGTCGGGGGTGTGGCGGGGGTTGACGTGGCCCAGGTAGGAGCGCAGCTCGCGGACGTCGACGCGGCCCAGCGTGCGGCCGAGCACCTCGACGACGCCCCGGCTGGGGTGGGTGACGGCGCCCAGCAGTCCGAGCAGGGTGCTCTTGCCGGCGCCGTTGGCACCGAGCAGGGCCCAGTGCTCGCCGGGGCGGACGGTCAGGGAGATGTCCCGCAGCAGGTGACGGCCGTCGCGGACGATCTCCACGGCCTCGGCCCGCAGAACGGGACCGGTGTCGGCGGGGCTGGAGACGATCGTCATCGGGACAACGTACCAGTCATCAGATGTCCGACCTTTGGCGGGTCAGGGACAGACGCGCTCGTAGGGGTCGTCGGGGAGATACTGGGACCATTCCTCCTTGGTCATGGGGGCGGCCAGCAGTTCGCAGGCGGCGGTGAAGGGGCCGGCGGGGATGGGGACCTCCCACATCCTCACCGTCATGTCCTCACCGGCGGACACCAGGCGACGGCCGTCGGAGCCGAAGGCGACCGCGTTCACGGCGGCGGTGTGGCCGGCCAGGGTGGTGATCGTCCTGCCGGTCGCCCGGTCCCAGAGATGGATCGTGGCATCCTCGCCGGCGCTGGCCATACGGGTGCCATCCGGGCTGAAGGCGATGGCACGAACGGGGCCGCTGTGGCCTTTGAGCGCGGCGGTCGCTTTGCCGGTGGCGGCGTCCCACAGCCGGATGATGCCGTCGTTCCCGCCGGTGGCCAAAAGAGAGCCGTCGGGGCTGAAGGCGACGGCGTACACCGCGTCGGCATGGCCTCGTATCGAAAGGATCTCCTTGCCCGAAGAGCCGTCCCAGAGTCTGGCGGCGCCGTCGGAGCCGACGGTGGCGAACCGGGCCCCGTCGGGCCTGTACGCGACGGCGAACACCGTCCCGCTGTGAGCCCGGACGATGGCGAGTGGCTTGCCGGTGGCGCTTTCCCAGAGCCTGGCGGTGCCGTCCTCCCCTGCGGTGATCACCCGCGAGCCGGCCGGCTGGAAGGCCACCACCCGGACGGCGCCGGTGTGACCCTTGAGCGTCATGTCCGCCTGACCGGTGCGGCCGTCCAGGACCTCGACCGCCCCATCCTCGCGGGTGACGGCCACGCGGGAGCCGTCGCGGTTGAAGGCCACGCTGTTCAGCGGGACTTTGGGGTACTTGCGCGTGATCATCGGCCTCCGGGTGGCCGTGTCCCACAGGTTGACGATGCCGGCGTGGTCGACGGTGGCCAGGCGCGAGCCGTCAGGGTTGATGGCGACACCGAACACGAATTCCGTATGGCCCTTGAATACAGCGGCTCTTCCGGTGAACGTGTCCCAGATGCGCGCCGTCAGGTCTTCGGAGGCCGTGACCAGGCGCGACCCGTCCGGACTGAAAGTCATCCGCCCGACATTCCCGGTATGGCCGGTCAGCGTGGCGATCTTCTCCCCGGACGAGCCATCCCACAACCGCACGGTACGGTCCTCGCCGCTGGTCGCCAGACGGGAGCCGTCGGGACTGAAGACGACGCTCTCCACGCTGTCGGTATGACCTTTCAAGACGGCGATCTCCTTGCCGGTCCGCGCGTCCCACAACTGCGCGGATCCATCGCTGCTCGCCGTCGCCAGGAGCGAGCCGTCCGGGCTGAACTGGACGCCGGTGACCCAACCGGCGTGCCCTTCGAGGTCGGCGAGCACCTTTCCGGAGGACACGCTCCAGATCCGGACCGCAGTGTCCTCGTAGCCGGTGGTCGCCATGCGGGAGCCGTCCGGGCTGAAGTCCGGAGCTCCGATCTCACCCAGCCGGGCGACCAGTTCGCCGGTGGCCGCACTCCTCAGCTCGCTGCCTTTGGGGAAAGACGCCACCATACGCGAGCCATCGGGGGTGAATACGAGGTCAGCCGCCTTGGAAGGCTTCATGATGACCTTGCCGGTGGACCCGTCCCGCAACATCGTCTTGCCGCCCTCGTTGACGATGAGCCGGGATCCACTCCGGTTCAAGGAAGGACGCGCGGAGATCGTGCCCTCGATCGTGGTGATCACCTTGCCCGTGACCACCTTCCGCACTCGCACGGTCGTGTCCTCGCCGCTCGTGATCAGGCGCGAACCGCCGGCGGCGAAGGCGACCATCAATACCCCGCCTTCGTGATCGGCGAAGCTGCGGACCACATCACCGGTGGCCGAGTCCACGATCCGCACCACACCCTCTTCATCGCCGGTGGCCAGCAGAGAACCGTCCGGGCTGAAGGCGGCCACGGGCCAGTCGGCCCTGCCCCGGACGGAAGATCCCATCGCTTCACCGGTCTCCGCGCTCCAGAGCCCTATGACGCCATCCTCGTCCACGGTGAACAACCGGGATCCATCGCTGCTGAACTCGGCCAGCGTTGTCCGTCCGGAACGACTCCGCGGAACGGCGATGATCCTGCCCGTGTTCCCGTCCCATAGCCGGGCGGTGGCGTTCTCGCCATAGGTGATCAGGCGCGAGCCGTCCCGGTTGAATTCGGCCCGCTCGACAGGGCCCGTGTGACCTCGGAGGATGGCGCGTTCCGGGCTTTGCAGCGTCTTGAGCAGGCTCAGCCGCGCCTCGCCGGTCGGCGCCATGTGCCAGGCCGCGGTGCTCAACCGGCGCGCCAGGTCGATGTCGGTGTCGCCGATGTTCTCGCTCTGCGCCGCCAGTTGCCGCGACAACGACCGGGCGCGCTCGTCCTCGGCGCGGGCGGCCATGACGGCGGTGGTCGCGAAGCCGGTGACGGCCGTGATCAGCAGCAGCACCAGCGCCAGCACGCTCAGCCGCCGTCTGCGGAACCGGCGGGCGGCGGCGGCCTGGCAGGCCCGCAGGAAGTCGCTCCTGAGGTCGGTGAGCGCCGGGTAGCGGCCCGGGTCGGTGCGCCACAGTGCTTCGGCGTTCTGGGCGGCCGACAGGCGGGTGCCGCGGTAGAGGAAGGCCGGGTCGCGGTCGTGGCGGAGCCATTCGGCGGCGTCCTCGCCGAGCTCCTGGTGGATCAGCAGGGCCGCCCTGTCGCTCTCGATCCAGAGGCGGAGCTGGGGCCAGGCCCGGATGAGGGCTTCGTGGGCGATCTGCGCGGTGTCGGCGTGGACGGTGAGGAGGCGGGCGCGGACGAAGCGGTCGAGGACCTGGCGGAGGGAGTCGTCCTCGGGCGTACCGGACAGCAGTTCGGCCAGCGGCATGCTCCGGCGGGTGTCGTCCTGGCCCTCGCCGAGCCCGATGAGGCGGGTGAGCAATAATCGCGCGCTCTGGCGGCCCGGCAGGTCGAGGTGGTCGAGGGTGGCGTCGGCGGTACGGGCGAGCGCCTCGCGGATGCCGCCGGTGGCGCGGTAGCCGCCCATGGTCAGCTCGCCGTCCTCCCGGTGCTGCCAGGTGACCAGGAGCGCGTGCGACAGCAGCGGCAGCACGGCCGCCCCGGTGCTCGGCGCGGGCTCGGTGGTGCCCGGGCCGAGATCCTCCAGGATCAGCTCGATCAACCCCGGCTGCAGGGTGAGCCCGGCACGCCGCGCGGGCCCCTCGATGGCCTGGCGCAGTTGGGCGGAGGTCATCGGGCCGACGACCATGGCGTGTTCCAGGGCGGGTACGAGTTCGGCGTGCGCGGCGCAGTGGCCGAAGAAGTCGGCGCGTACGCCGGCGACGACCGCGGCCGTCCCGGACAGGGCGTGCAGGGCCTGGATGAAGACCCGGCGCCGCTCCTCGTCCGCGCAGGCGGTGAACACCTCCTCGAACTGGTCCACGATGACGACCGCCTGCCGCGTCCCCATCGCCTTCCTGAACAGCCCGACGAGGGAGCCCGGCTCGCTCTCCAGACGCCGGCGCAGGTCGGCCGGGTGTGAGCCGTCGAGGTCGGCGAACCGTTCGGCCAAGGCTCCCACCGGATCGGAGCCGGGCGTCATGACGGCGATCTCGGTGCCGGGCGCGCGGCGCAGCGACGGGATCAGCCCGGCCCGCAGCAGCGAGGACTTGCCCGAGCCCGAAGGCCCGGTCACCACCAGCAGGTCACCCGCGCCGACCTGCCGCGCCACCCGGTCGACGAGCACCCGGGTCAGCTCCGTACGGCCGAAGAAGTAGTCGGCGTCCTCCGGCCCGAAGGCGGCCAGCCCCCGGTACGGGCTGAACTCCGCCCGCTCCTCCGTGGCCTGGGCGGCGGGGTTGGGTGCGAGGATCTGCCGATCGCCCTGGTCGGTGGCCTGGCGGCGCGGCGCGGGGAACCCGCGTTCGGGCAGCGTGCGCGCCAGGCAGCGGTAGACGTCGTCGAGGGTGAGCAGGCCGGGCGCGGTGGGGTCGCCGCCGGTCAGCAGTTCCACGAGCGCGCCGGTGAACGCGGTGTGCCGCTCCCCCTCCGGCGCCCACGCGGCCTGGTCGCCCGCGGCGGCCAGCAGGTACGTACCGCGCGGCGTGGCGTCCAGCACCCGCTGCCCGGCGTCCCGCGCGTCCGGCGTGGCCCGGCCGGAGAAGCAGCAGTCCAGGATCACCAGCACGTGCGGCGCCGCGCAGCGCGCGAGCGCCTGCCGGACCGCCGGGTACGGCAGCGCCTGGTGCTGCGTGATCCCCTCGTGGGGATCGACGGTCGCGTACGTGGCCAGGTAGAGCTCGTTGTCGGACCCCACCAGCCCATGGCCGACGAAACAGAACACCAGCGCGTCGGTGGCCTCCTTGGCCGCCTCCACCAGGGCCTTGCCCAGCTCCACCGGGTCCGCCGGGTCGATCAGCGTGGTCAGGCCGTCCGGATCGAGCCCCGCGCGTTCGACCAGGCAGCGGCCCAGGTCGCGTACCGACGCCGCCACCGACCCGACGTCCGGCAGGCTGGAGCCGGCGGCGAAGGTGCCGGAGCCGGCCACCACCACCCGGACGCCCGGAGACCCGAGCATCAGGTGCGCCATGTCCCTTCCCCCTCCCTTGGATCACTCTGCCGCACCTTCCCCCGGCCGCGCCAGAACGGGATGTTTCACCAGCCGGTCGGCGATTGCGGCGGAGCCCGGTCGAACCGCGCTCCGCCACGCGCGACGCGGAAACCGCGGCGGCGTCCCCAGAACGCGGCCTGGACGGCATGGAACCGGGCCCAGCGCTGAACCGAATTCGGCGAAAACGTCCAGCGTACGGTGCAGGGCCTTGCCCAGATCGTCCGCTTCGAGGAGGGTCAGGACGGGCGACTTGAGCAGGGCGCCGGCGTCGCAGGCCCGCGTATCCCTTGAGGGCGACGGCCGGCCACGGCTCACGGTCGGCGCGCAGAATGTTCCCGGGTGCGGGCCGCCGTGGAGGATGACGTCCGGCTGTACGCGTCCCAGCTCGCCGGCGGTCGACACGGCGGCGTCCACCACGTACGGCGGCAGGCTGTGCGTCAGCTCCTTGGTGTCCTCGCGCACCCGCTCCTCCCATTCGCCCGCCTGCTCCTGCAGCCGGGCCACCCACCTCAACGCGCCCAACGGACATCAGCCGCTCTACGAAACTTCACCTGCCTCCGCCCACCTCACCCCTTCCCGACGAACCCTGCCCGCCCTGCCTCAGCCCGCCCCTGCCCCGCCCAACCCGCCCCACCAGCCTGGCCTGCCCTCGCTCAACCTGCCCCACCAGCCTGGCCTGCCCTGCCCACCCCTACCTGCCCTGCCCGCCCCTACCGGCTGTGCCCGGCCTGCCGTGCAACCCGCCCAACCCGCTTTACCCGCCTTGCCCGCCTTGCCCGCCGCAGGCCGTACGGACCTCCGCCACGAGACGGGCCGCCGCGTCGATGGTGGCGCCGATCTCCTCCGGTGTGCGCCCGACCGCCGCCAGCACCTCTCCCGCCCGCTCACCGAACCCCTCAGGCGCCGACGGCAGCCGCGCCGCCGAGGCGACCATGCCCTTCTCGTTGATCAACCAGGCCCCATCGGCCGCGTGCAGCGCGTGACAGGCCACACCGACCGCGCGGAACAGCGCCCCCGCCGCATACGCCGGATCGCCGCCGGCGGCACCGTACCGAGCCGTGGACAGGGCGAAGTCACACTCCCAGAGACGACCGATCATCGCCTCGCGCAGCGCCGGCGGGTAGTGCGCGGCCTCCTCGCGCAATGCGCCCACCTCCCCCGTGGGATCGGCGAGCACCTGGCACAGGGCGACCTCACCGGCATAGGCGCACGAGTAGAACCCGAGAGGGTGCCCCACCTGGAAACCGATCTCGTAGCGGCCCTCCTGACAGTCGCGCCAGACGTCCCGTACACGATCGAGGTCGCGGTAGATCCAGTCCACCCGCCACCCGTCCACCGTGAGCCAGCCACCCCCATCCACCCACGGCCCCCAGCCGCCGGGCTCCGTCACGTCGGTGTCCTGGCCCGTCACCTCCCGGGCGAGCGCGCGCAGCCGGTCGACGTCGAGCCCACCCCGGTAGTAGAGACCGAGGTCGATATCGGAGTCCGGGCGATGGGTGCCCCGGGCCCGGCTACCGCCCAGGACGACCGCCACCACCCCGGGCACCTCGGCCAGCCGGGCGGCGATGCCGTGAAGATCAGGATTGCTCACGAGATCGAGCTTAGGGGGCAGTCCGAGCACCAGAGCTGTCTTGACAATGATTTTTTTCGGTGCCATCGTTTCATCCATGTACGAAGTGGCGGTGATCGAAGACCCCGCGGCAGCCGAGGCGTCGCTCGACCCCATGCGCTCGAAGCTGCTGGCCGAGCTGGTGGAGCCGGGCTCCGCCACCTCGCTGGCCGCCAAGGTGGGCCTGGCCAGGCAGAAGGTCAACTACCACCTGCGCACGCTGGAGAAACACGGCCTGGTGGAGCTGATCGAGGAACGCAGGAAAGGCAACGTCACCGAACGCGTGATGCAGGCCACCGCGGCCTCCTTCGTCATCTCCCCGACCGCGCTGGCCTCCGTACAACCCGACCCCGCCCGCTCACCCGACCGGCTGTCGGCGCGCTGGCTGCTGGCGCTCGCCGCGCAGCTCGTACGCGACGTCGGCACGCTCCTCACCGGCGCCGCGAAGGCGCAGAAGCGGGTGGCGACGTTCGCCATCGACGGCGAGGTACGCTTCGCGTCCGCCGCCGACCGGGCCGCGTTCGCGGAGGAGCTGGCGGAGTGCGTGACCTCACTGGTCAGCAAATACCACGACGAATCCGCCGAGGGCGGGCGCGACCACCGGCTCATCGTGGCCGTCCATCCCGCCGTGAACAAGGAGCGCTGACGTGGGGCACGAGTTCGAGCTCCCCCAGGAGGCCCAGGTCAACGCCACGCCGGAGGAGGTGTGGGCGGCCATCTCGACGGGGCCCGGCATCGACTCGTGGTTCATGGGGCGCAGCGAGGTGGCCGGCGGTGTCGTACGCACCGCGTTCGGGGCCTACGACCTGCCCCCGTCCACCGTGACCTCCGCCGAACCCCTCGAACGCTTCGCGCACACCAGCGACACGGGCGACGACGGGCGTTTCGTGGCCTACGAGTTCATGATCGAGGGCCGCGACCGCAGCAGCACCGTCGTACGCATGGTGACCAGCGGTTTCCTGCCGGGCGACGACTGGCACGACGAGTTCGAGGCCATGTCCAGGGGCCTGGAGGGCTACTTCGCGACGCTGATCGAGTACCTCGGTCACTTCGCGGGCCGGATCGCCACACCGATCACGGAGTTCGGCCCCCCGATCACCGACTGGCCACACGCCTGGGAGACCCTGTACACCGCCCTCGGCGGCCACCCCTCCCCCGGCGACCACGTCCGCTTCGGGGGCGTCGAGGGAATCGTCTTCTTCGTCAACTCCCAGGTGATCGGCATCCGCGCCGACGACGCGATCTACCGCTTCATCCAGGGCTTCGGCGGCTCCATGATCGCCGCACACCTCCTGTTCAAGGACGGCGACGACCAGGGCCCGCGATGGCTGACGTGGCTGACGGACCTGTACGCGTGATCTTCATCGAGGACCCGGCACGGGGCGGGGAACGGCGGCCCGAATACCGCGCCGCCCGGGCCGGGTCCCCGCTCAAGAACGAGGCCTCTGGATGGCTGAACGAATTCTCGAGGTCCATGTCGGATCCGGGCTGGACGAGCTGCGCTTCGGCATGAACGAGCCCCAGGCGAGGGCCGCGTTATCCGCATTCGGCAACCTCCTGGACGCCACGGCTCCCGGAGGTGCGCTCACTCTTCACACGAAAGGCTCCGACGACTCATTTTCGTGTACGCCGCTTTCAAGGCCGACGGATCTCTGTTCACTCTTGAGGCCTGGCGACCGGATGACATTTCCCTGGTCGAAGTGACCCTCTATGGCATCCCCCTCTTCGCCACTCCTGCCGACGACGTCCTGGCGCAGCTGACACGGATGAGACACCGGCTCGACCTTTCGGAGAGGTTCTACCCGCATCTGCCCGAAGCGTCGATAGCGCTGGGCCGAGAGGGCGGTGACGAATGCGATGACGAGGGCCTCAGCCCTTATTTCCGCTACATATTCATCGGCCCACCCGGATATTTCGCCATGCCCGGACGCTCGTCGGCTCCGGGCGAGGTGGAGCCTTAGCGGCTACCAGGAAGCCTTCGCCACGGAGGATGAAACTCCGGTGCCGTCCGAGGGGGCAGGCCGGTGAACGGCTCCGAGAGCGGGCATTAAGAGTGCACGAAACGCGAGGTACGCCGCGTGCGTGTCAGCACCGCGCAGAATATACGGGTCATCTCCGAACACCGCCGAGATCTGCAGTCGACCGCCCAGAGCCTGAACGTAGCCAGCGATGGCCTCGACGCTGGACACTTCGCCACGTTCGATCTGCGCGACCCGGCTCTTCGTCACCCCCCATCCGATCGGCCACCTCAAGCTGCGACAGGCCCAAGGTCTTGCGCCGTTCGGCCAGGCGATGGCCATCGATGCAGGCCTGATTGCGCCGCCGCGCCTCAGCCACCGCCTCCTCTCCGCCGGAAGTGGCCACGAGGCCAGCACGAACATCACGCCACTTGAGAAAGCTCCATAGACCGCCTCCCAGGGTGGGACCGGCCTTGGCCAGGCGGTCGATGGCATCGACAACCCGCAATCCCCTACTCAAGAGCCGGGTGTGACCATACGCTCGGGAGTGGGCATGGTGACGGCGTGAGAGTCGTCGCTCTGTCCGATACGCACGCACCCAGGCGGTGGCGTACATGTCCGCCCCGGGTGGCCGAGCTGCTGCGGGGCGCGGACCTCATTCTGCATGCCGGGGACGTCTGCGTGCCCTCCGTCATCGACGAGCTGGCCGTGTACGCGCCCGTGCACGTCGTCAAGGGCAACAACGACGGGCCCGATCTGGTGGCGCCTGAGACGCTGGAGTTGACGGTGGACGAGGTGCGGATCGGGATGATTCATGACAGCGGCCCGGCCAAGGGGCGGGCGAGCCGCATGCGGCGGCGGTTTCCGCATGCGGATCTGGTCGTCTTCGGGCACTCGCACATTCCGCTGGACGAGACGGAGGGCGGGCTGAGGATCTTCAATCCGGGGTCGCCCACCGATCGGCGCCGGCAGCCGCACGGCACGCTGGGGGTGCTCACCATCGAACGAGGCGCGCTGGCCCGGGCCGAAATCGTGAACGTCACCTGACCACGCCATCTCGCGACTTTCCCGACCGGGGACGTACCTGACCACGCCGCCTCGGCCTTCCCCGACCGTGGACGTCACCTGACCACGCCATCCCCGGGCTTCTCCGACCGGGGACGTACCTGACCACGCCGCCTCGGCCTTCTCCGACCGTGGACGTCACCTGACCACGCCATCCCGGGACTTTCCCGACCGCGGACATCACCTGACCACGCCGCCTCGGCCTTCCCCGACCGTGGACGTCACCTGACCACGTCATCTCGGGACTTCTCCGCCTGGGGACGCTATTTGACCACGTCGTCTCTGGACTTCTCCAGGTTGGTCTTCAGTTCCTCCATGACCTGGGCGTAGCCGAGGTAGCTGTAGCGTTCGGCGGCGTGCCACGGGTAGAGCTGGCCGGCCTTGACGGCGGGAAGCTTGGCCCAGGTGGGCTTCTTGGCCATTTCGTCGATCTTCATGGACTGCGACCGGGCGTCAACGAGGATCACGTCGGCCTGGTACTTGTCGGCGTTCTCCCAGCTCAGCACCTCCCAGAAGCCACCTTCGCTCTCCGTGGGCTTCGACGGGTAGACGATGTTCAGGCCGAGTTCGCCCCAGTATTTGATGTCGGGGTGGTCCGGCAGGTACGCGACGTACAGGGACTCGGGCGTACCGGTGACGATCATGACCTTGAGGTCGGGCTTGGCGGCGGCGAGGGTCTTGAGTGCGGCGCCGGCCGCGTCGAAGCGGTTCTTGGCCTCGACCACAGGCGCCGCCTTGGGGTCGGCGCCGAGAGCGGTGGCGAGCTGGCCGTATTTGTCGATGATGTCCACCAGCGGTTTGCCGCTGAGCTGTACGCCGACCGACGGCGCGACCTGGTCGACCGCCGCGACCGACTGCTCGGGGATGTACCAGAGCGTGTCCTTCTGGTACATCCCCGCCACCAGCAGGTCAGGCTGCAGCGAGGCGTACTTCTCGACGTTGAACTCCCCCCACACGTTCCCAATCGACTCGACCTTGGCGATGTCGACCTCGCCCACCTCCGGGTCGCGGCCGCCGTCCTTGAGCCGGTGCGGGCCGAACACACCGATGGGGCGCACCCCGAAGTCCCACAGCGCGGCCGCGGCCGCCGACTGGGCGACGACGCGCTGCGGTCGTCGCGGCACCGAGATGTTCTTGCCGCGGTCGTCGGTCCAGGTCCAGGCGCCCTGCGCGCCCGAGGCGGAGGGCGCGGCGGCGGACCCGGAGGCGGAGGACCCGGGGGCAGCGGGCGCGGCGGCTGGGGGTGCGGCCGTCCCGCCGCAGGCGCTGACGCCGAGCAGCGCGGCGGCGCCGATGGCGACGAGGGTGCGTCGCGGGACAGTGGCCATGGAATCTCCTCTTTGCGCAGGCTTTGCCCTTCCGACGGAATATTAGATTAGCCTTACCTAACTTCGAAAGTCCCCCTACGTCCAGCGAGGAAGACCGGTCGGCCATCCGTACGACCGGCGGTGTACGGGATCCGGCGACGGGCGACCGATTCGTGACCGGGCGCGACCGCCGATTCTGGAGGCCGTAAGAGGCTTAAGGCGCGGCGGTAAGGCGACCAGAACGGCGTCGTAAGCGCCCTCGAGCACTCTGATCTCAGTCGAAGAGAGCCGCTGACGTGAAGGGCCGGAACCATGAGCCAGCCGTACATCATCCAGGATGAGATCCGCCTTCCCGGCTTCACCGGGACCGTGCACCTGCCGGGCGAGGCCGGTTACGACGAGCTGCGCCGTTCGCTCAATCCGTCGGTGGACTCCCGCCCGGCGCTGGTGGCCGAGGCGTACGGGGCCGCGGACGTGCGGGCTGCGCTGCTGGCGGCGCGCGGGCATGGGGTGCCGTTCGCGGTGCAGGCGACCGGGCACGGCACGCACACCGCCTGCGACGGCGGTGTGCTGGTCAGGACGTCCCCGATGGCGTCGGTGCTGGTGGACCCGGCCCGCCGGATCGCCCGCGTCGGGCCCGGCGCGCGCTGGGGCGAGGTCATCGCCGCCGCCGCTCCGTTCGGCCTGGCGCCGCTGTCGGGGTCGTCGCCGTCCGTCGGCGTCACCGGCTACACGCTGGGCGGCGGGCTCGGCTGGCTGGCGCGCAAGCACGGGTTCGCCGCCGACAGCGTGGTGCGGGCCGAGGTGCTGCTGGCAGACGGCCGGCACGTCACCGCCAGTGCCGACAGCCACCCCGAGCTGTTCTGGGCGCTGCGCGGCGGCGGTGGCGGGTTCGGCGTGGTGACCTCGCTGGAGTTCCGGCTGTACCCGGTTTCGCGGGTGTACTCCGGGTTCGCGTACTTCCCGATCGAGGCGGCGGCGGAGACGCTGAGCGCGTACCGGAACTGGATCGAGGACGCTCCCGACGAGATCAGCACGGCCGTGGTGTTCAAGCGGATGCCCGGCGACGAGCAGGTCCCGGCGGCGGTGCGCGGGCGGCACGTGGTGATGCTGAAGGTCGTGCACACGGGCGCGGCCGAGGAGGCCAGGCGGCTGCTGGCGCCGCTGTTCCGGGCGGCGGGGCCGGCGCTGCTGGACGAGACGCGGGAGAGCTCGTACGCGGCCACCGCCATGGGCGGCACGCCGAACCGGCACATGGACATGTTCGACGCCGTGCCCGACGAGGTCATCGACACGCTGGTGAGGACGGCGGAGCACGCGCAGACCGTCGAGATCCGGCACTGGGGCGGGGCGATGGGCCGGCCGGGGCCGGACGCCGGGCCTGTCACGCACCGGTCGACCAGGCTGTCGGTGATCGTGGACACCGTGGTGCCCGGCCTGGCGGACGAACTGCGGCCGTACGCCAACGGCGGCACCTTCCTGAACTTCCTGGCCGACCCCGCACGGACCGCGGCGGCCTATGCGAGCGGGGATTACGCGCGACTGCGGGAGGTCAAGCGCGCCTACGACCCGGACCACTTCTTCCGCGTCGGCCACGTCGTCACCACGTGAGCGGGCCAGGGTCCGGGTCCGGGGCATGGCCGGGCCGGGCCGGGCCAGGAGCAGGGACAGGAACAGGTGACCGGCTTGACACCCTTCAAGCCAGCCCCGCCTCCGGAACATCCCTCCGCCCCGTCGCCACCTGAACCGCCCACGGCTCCGGAACGTCCCTGTGCGTCTTACGGCCGTCTGAACCACCCGCACCTCCGAGACGCCCCTCCGCCCCGTCGCCGCCTCAAGCGCCCGCACCTCCGAGACGCCCCTGACCGCCCCCCACCGCCTGAGTCGTCCGCGCCTTCGGGACAGGCCCTGCGCCCTGCGGTCGCCTGCAGCAGCCGGATCCGTTGGGTCGCGTCGGCAGCGGCCGAGCCCGCATCACGATCTTCAAGGCACCGAGGAACAGACCCCGGCGGCGGCCGGCCGACCGACCGCAACCCCGCGACCCCCAGGGCGGCCGCGCTTCGTGACCTGATCGTGTGCTCCACCGGCGGCCCGCGGGCGACCCCCCGTGGGACACGGCGAGCGGGCGGCCGAAGGACGCCGCCGCACGGAACAGGGAGAGCAGGCGGCCGAAAGGTGCCGCCGCACGGAACGAGACGAGCAGGTGGCCGAAGAATGCCGCCGCACGGAACGGGGCAAGCAGGCGGTCAAAGGGCGACGCCGCGCAAGACGAGGTCGTCATGTCTCCGTGCACACCTCGACATCGAGGCCCGCGTCGCGGCACTCGGCCACGACCTGGCCGTCCGCCGCCGCTCCGGTCAGCAGCAGATCGGCCTCGTCGAGCGCACAGATCGGGGCCAGCTCGATCCGCCCCACCTTGGAGCCGTCGGCCACGAAGATCCGCCGCCCCGCCGAACTGATCATGGCCTGTTTGAGCTCCGCCTCCGGCAGGTTGAGGTTGGTGAAACCCCGCTTGGGGTGGACGCCGTTGCACCCGAGAAAGACGGTGTCGGCGTTGATCTGGGCCAGCATGCCGGCGCCGAGCGGGTTGACGAGCGAGTGCTGGAGCGGGCGGACCGTGCCGCCGGTGACGACGACGGTGAAGCGCGGGATGGCCCGTTCGAGCTCCAGCGCGATCGCCAGCCCGTTGGTGAAGATCACCACATCACGCAGATCGGCGCGCTCGACGAGCGCCCTGGCCGTGGCCATGGTGGTGCTGCCCGCCTCCAGGATCACGCTCTCGCCGGAGGTGATCAGCCGCGCGGCGGCCCGGCCGATGAGGGTCTTCTCCCCGACGGCGGCGTCCATCGCATCCTCGAAGGAGGACTCGACGATCCCACCGGCGCGGCTGGCCCGCGACGTGCCGCGTTCGAAGGCCAGCGCGCCGCCTCGCACCCGTTTCAGCAGGCCCTGCCCTTCGAGCACGTCGAGGTCGCTGCGCACGGTGACCCGTGAGATGCCGAACGTCTCCGCCAGATCGCCCACCCGGACGAACCCCCGGTCGGACACCAGGGTGGCGATCTGCTCACGGCGGCCTTGCGTCGGCATGCCCTCGGGCTCGGCGGTCATGCCGGCCATGCTGCCAGCCCTTTCCGAACCTTGTCAAACGGCAAGCTACTTTCCCTTCAGAAAGCCATTGACAGACTTATGGGTGGTTTCGCACGATAAACACGCACCAAAACGACGGAAAGGGAAGCATGTGACTCTCCAGGCGACGGTACGGCTGCCGATCGACGACGGCGAGCACTGGTGGGGCGGGGCGACGGTGGACGGGCTCAGCATGCCGTTCGCCGACGGCTTCCGTACGGACCTGCGCGACCTCGGCGGCAACCAGGGCATGCCGATGCTGCTGTCGAGCAAGGGCCGCTACGTCTGGTCCGACCGCCCATTCGCGATCGAAATGACCGGCGGCGAGCTGCTCCTGAGCGCAGACGTCGCGGCGGGCGTCGTGATCGAGGATGGACACCGCGACCTGCCTGGCGTCTACCGGCACCTGGCCGCGACCCGCTTCCGTCCCGACGGGCGGCTGCCGGATCCCGCGCTGTTCACGTCCCCGCAGTACAACCTGTGGATCGAGAACCTCTACGAGCCGACCCAGGAAGGCGTACTCGGCTACGCCCAGGCGGTGCTCAGGGAGGGTTTCCCGCCCGGCGTGCTGATGATCGACGACCGCTGGCACGAGGAGTACGGCCAGTGGACCTTCCACTCCGGGCGCTTCCCTGACCCGGCCGGCATGGTCGCCCGGCTGCACGAGCTGGGCTTCAAGGTGATGCTCTGGATCGTGCCGTACGTGACCCCCGACTCCAGGGTCTTCCGCGCCCTGAAGGCCGCGAACCTGCTGATCCGCGACCGGCACGGCCGACCGGCGATCGGCGAATGGTGGAACGGCTACGGCGCGGCCCTCGACCTGCTCGAACCGGCGGCACTGCGATGGTTGTCGGACGAGCTCGGCCGGCTGCGCCGGGAGATCGGGATCGACGGGTTCAAGTTCGACGGCGGCGAGGCGCCCTTCTACGCGGCGCTTGGGTGCCCGGATCCGCAGGCCTACACGATCGCCTGGAACCGCTTCGGGCTCCCGTACCCCTTGAACGAGTTCCGCGACGCGTGGCTGGCCGCCGGCCTGCCGCTGGCGCAGCGGCAGCGCGACAAGCACCACGCCTGGGAGGGGCGCGACGGGCTGGCCGCCCTCGTCCCGAACGCACTCGCGCAGTCGCTGACCGGGCACGCCTACACCTGCCCCGACATGATCGGCGGCGGCGAGTACCAGTCGTTCACCAGCGCCGACTTCGACCCCGAGCTGTTCGTCCGTTACGCCCAGGCGTCGGCGCTCTTCCCGATGATGCAGTTCTCGGCGGCGCCGTGGCGCCTGCTCCCGGCCGGCCACCTCGACCTCTGCCGGCAGGCCGCCGCGCTGCACACGCGTTTCGGCACGGAGATCCTCGCGCTGGCCAAGGAGTCGGCCCAGACCGGCGATCCGATCATTCGCCCTCTGGAGTTCGAGCATCCGGGCCGGGGCTACGCCGGGGTCATCGACCAGTTCATGCTCGGCCCCGACGTGCTCGTCGCGCCCGTCCTCACCCGGGGAGCGACCTCACGCGATGTCGTCCTGCCGCCGGGCCGCTGGCGGGCCGACGACGGCTCCGTCCACGACGGTGACTCGACCGTCACCGTCGGCGCGCCCCTGTCCCGGCTGCCCTGGTTCCGCCTCGACCGCTGATTATGACGTACGTTATATTCCGTGGTAGAAGGTGGCGGTATGCGTGAGCTCGTCTTCCTGCGCAGCGGCACCCTCGCCTGGCGCGCACGTGAGGCACCCCGCCTGACCGACCCGGGCGACGCCATCGTCCGCCCCTTCCTCGCCGCCCGCTGCGACGGCGACACCCTCCCCATCCACCGGCCGGTCTCCCGGGCGCTCCAAGCCGGCATGGCGCTCGGCCTCGTCGACCCGATCGTGGCCTCCATCTGCGGAAAGACCCCCTTCCGAGGCCCCTTCGCGATCGGCCACGAATGCGTCGCCCAGGTGATCGCCGTCGGCTCCGGCGTCCAACGGATCAAGGCCGGCCAGACGGTCGTCGTCCCCTGGGCGGTCTCCTGCGGCGCCTGCCCCCGCTGTGAGGCCGGGCTCACCTCCAAATGCGCCACCACCGCCCAGAGCACCCTCGCGGCCTACGGCTTCGGCCCCGCCAGCGGCCCATGGGGCGGCATGATCGCCGACCGGCTCCGCGTCCCGCACGCCGATCACCTGCTCGTCCCCGTCCCCGACGGCGTACCGCCGCTGCGCGTCGCCGCCGCCAGTGACAACCTCGCCGACGCCTGGCGCACCGGCGTCCCGCCCCTCGCTCAGCGTCCTGGCGGGTCCGTGCTGGTCCTCGGCGGCGGCGCCAAGAGCATCGGCCTGTACGCCGCCGGCCTGGCCGCCGCCCACGGCGCCACGACCGTCCACTACGTCGACGACAACCCGCGACGGCGCGAGCTCGCCGAATCCCTCGGCGCTCAGATCCGGCCGGTCACCGGCACCTACGACATCGTCGTCGAAGCCACCTCGCGCCCCTCCGGCCTGCGCCGCGCTCTCACCGCGACGGCTCCCGGCGGCGTGTGCACCGCGGTCGGCTACTACCTCGCGACCGGCACCCGCGTGCCCCTCATGCACATGTACGCCACCGACATCACCCTCCGGCTCGGCGTCTCCCACGCCCGCGCCACCCTCCCCGATCTTCTCGGCTTCGTGCACCGCACCGGATTCCCCGCCGAACGGGTCACCACCCTGCTCGCGGACTGGGACGACGCACCCACCGCGTACGCCGCGAGGACCACGAAGGTCGTTCTCCAGCGGAAACCGCTCACGGACCCGTCCGGGTGAGCCGGCGTCGGAGACGCCGGCGGCCAGCGCCGTGGGCCGGTCGCTCACGGGACGGCCGGATATCCGAATCGTACGTCGCAGCGCGCAGAAGATCACAAGGCCCGCTCCGTCGCCGGTGAGCGGAACCAGGCCGCGCCGCGTTGCGTGTCCATGTATTCGCGAACCCGATGGATCAGGCCGGACTCCAGCTCGAAGACGAAAACGTACTCGTTGTCGTAATGGCCGCCGTGGGCGAGGGTGGCCCGCAGCCGCATTTCGACGACCACGGTGTCGCCGTCGGCGTAGAAGCCGCCGAATTCGATGGACACGTGGTCGACGAAGACCGTCCGGAACTCCTCGGTCAGGAATCGTGCGATGCGGTCCCGGCCGATGAGATGGTGCGTTCCGTCGAGAGCGAGAGCGGTCGCGTTGCCGGCCGGGGCGAGCCATTCCGCGTCGGGGGTGAAGACGTCGCGTACCAGTTTCGCGTCACGGGTGGCGAAGACCTTCCACGCGTCGATGACGCGTTGCTTGTTCGATGCCGAGCTCATACGATGACCTTCCGTCAGAGGGGCTGCATCGCATTTTCGCGGGTCCCCGATCAGCGGGTCTGGTCATATTCGGACAGCGTCGGCGGCCGGTGGGTGCCATGGTGGAGACGTGAACGCAGTCGGCGCCGTAGTGACCACCGGTATCTACTGCCGGGACGACTGCCCGGGCCGTCCCCTCCCGTCGAACATCACCCGCTACCCGTCCGCGGCCGCCGCCGAAGCGGCCGGTTATCGCGCCTGCCATCGCTGCCGCCCGTACCGGATGGAGCCCGCCGCCGTCGCGGACATGCCCGAGCTGGTGTGCCGCGGGGTCCGGCTCATCGCCGACGGGGCGCTGGACGACGTGACGGAGAGCGGCCTCGCCGACCGGCTCGGCGTGTCGCCGCGTCACCTGCGGCGCGTGTTCCTCCAGCATGCCGGGGTCACGCCCGACCAGCTCGCCCGCTCGCGGCGCGCGCACTTCGCCCGCCGGCTGCTCGACGACACCGACCTGCGCGTCGCCGACATCGCGTTCGCGGCTGGGTTCGGCAGTGTCCGGCAGCTCAACCGGGTCCTCGCCGACGTTTTCCATGGCACCCCGCGTGAGCTGCGGGCCCGGCGGCGGGTCACCGACCGGCTCCAGACCGACGGCGGGCTGGCCATCCGGCTCGCGCACGACGGGTCACTCGATTTCGCGGCCGCCCTGCGTCACCTGGCCGAACGCGCGACACCGGCCGTCGAGGCGGTCTCCGGCAGCTCCTATCGGCGTACGATCCTGGTCGATCGCGACCCCGGCCTGATCGAGATCACCCGGCGGTCCCCGTCCGAGCTGCTGCTCGTCGCCCATCTCCCCCGGCTGCACGGCCTCATCCACCACGTACGCCGGGCCCGGAGCATCTTCGCGCTCGACGACCCCGCGACGACGTGGGGTTCCTGGGATCCGTTCGAGGCCGGTGTGTACGACATCGTGCGTGCCGGGGTGGCGGACGCGGCGCGGGCGCGGGCCATCCTGGGTGACCTCGCCCACCGGTACGGCGAGGTCGTGCCCGGCCTCGCCCCGACCGGCCTGACCAGGATGTTCCCGCGACCCGGTGCCCTCGCCCGGGCCGATCTCGACGGGCTGCCCCTCCCCACCGTCCAGGTCCTGCGGGCGTTCGCCGGCGGGGAGGGCTGAGCTCGGGGCTCAGCGGTGCAGGATGGTCTCCCGCTCCATGTGCGACAGCTTCTCGGGGTTGCGCACGGCGTACAGACCGGTGATGAGACCGTCGTCGACGCGCACCGCCATGACGGTGTCGATGTCGCCGTCGAGCCGGACGATCATCGCCGGGTGGCCGTTGACGTGCGCCAGCCGCAGCGTCCTCGTGTCGGCGATCTTGCTCAGCAGGTCGGCCACCTGCCCGGCTCCCACGATGGGCTCCAACGCGGCCAGCTTGACGCCGCCGCCGTCGGCGAGGAGGACGACGTCCGGCGCGAGAACGTCGAGCAGACGTTGCAGATCACCCGTTTCGACCGCCCGCTGGAACGCCTCCAGCGCGCCGCGGGTCTCGGCCGCGGAGACGGCGCCGCGGGGCCGGCGGGCCGCGACGTGCGCCCGCGCCCGGTGTGCGATCTGGCGGACCGCGACCGGGCTCTTGCCGACGGCCTCGGCGATCTCGCCGTACTCCAGGTCGAACACCTCGCGCAGCACGAACACCGCCCGCTCGGTCGGCGTGAGCGTCTCCATCACCAGCAGCATCGCCATCGAGACACTGTCGGCCAGCTCGACGTCCTCGGCCACGTCGGGCGCGGTCAGCAACGGCTCGGGCAGCCAGGGGCCGACGTAGGACTCCTTGCGCCGGCCGAGCGTGCGCAGTCGTTTCAGCGCCTGGCGGGTGGTGATCCGGACCAGGTACGCCCGCTGCTCGCGCACCATGTCCAGGTCGACGCCCGCCCAGAGCAGCCAGGTCTCCTGCAGGACGTCCTCGGCGTCGGCGGCCGAGCCGAGCATCTCGTACGCGACGGTGAACAGCAGGTTGCGGTGGGCGACGAACGCCTTGGTGGCGTTGTCATGACCGTCTGTCGGTTCACTCATTACGGATTCCTGCCTGTTCGTACTCGACTGTGCCACGCATAAGATCCCGGACCCCACCGCTTTGTGACACCCGAAATCGGTGACGCACGTCACACTTCCACGCTGTCACAAGGATCGGGCCGCCGGGATCTTGTGTTCGTTCAACGCGACACCACACGTGAGGACGACCCCATGGAACCCCGTATGGACCTGATGGCCAACGCGCTCGGCGCCAAGATCGCCAAGCGGATCTACAACGTCGCCCTGGCGATCCAGCAGTCGTCGCTCCCCCAGGCCGTCCAGGACCTGGTGATGCTGCGGGCCAGCCAGATCAACGGCTGCGGTTTCTGCATCGACTACCACACCAAGGACGCCACGGCCGCCGGGGAGAGCGCGCTCCGGCTGCACCTGGTCGCCGCCTGGCGCGAGTCGACCGTGTTCACCGAGGCCGAGCGGGCCGCGCTGGCGCTCACCGAAGAAGGCACCCGGATCGCCGACGCCCGCCACGGGGTGTCCGACGAGACGTGGGCCCAGGTGCGCGAGCACTACGACGACGACCAGATCGTCGCGCTGGTCTCGGTGATCGCCATGATCAACGCCAACAACCGCCTCAACGTGATCGTGCGCAACCCCGGGGGCTCGTACGAGCCCGGCATGTTCGCCGGCATGGCGAACTGAGAGGAAACATCATGAGCTCTGAAACCCTTCGTCGTGACTTCGGCGGCGACATCATCGAACCGGGCGCGGCCGAATACGCCTCGGCCAGCCGCTCGATCCTGGTCACGGGCAGTCCGGCCTTCGTCCTGCGGCCCGAGAGCGTCGCGGACGTGCGGGCAGGTGTCCGATTCGCCGCCGAGACAGGGCTCGTCCTGTCCGTACGAGGCGGCGGCCACGGCTTCCCGGGCTTCGGCACCAACGACGACGGCGTCGTGATCGACCTCGGCAGGCTGGCGAACGTCGAGGTCATCGACAAGGAACGTCATCTCGTACGGATCGGCGGCGGCGCCACGTGGGGCCAGGTCGTGGCCGCTCTGACCCCGCACGGCCTGGCGATCTCCTCGGGCGACACCAAGGGCGTCGGCGTCGGCGGGCTGACGCTGACCGGTGGCATCGGCTGGAAGGTCAGGAAATACGGCCTGGCCTTGGACAACCTGGTCGCCGCGGAGATCGTGACGGCCGATGGAGAGGTCGTACGGGCGAGCGCGGAGGACAACCCCGAGTTGTTCTGGGCGATTCGCGGCGGCGGCGGCAATTTCGGAATCGTGACCGCCTTCGAGTTCACCGCCCACCCGACGACGGACGTCTTCTACGGCAAGATCGCCTTCCCGGCGTCGGAGGCGGCCACCGTACTCCAGGGCTGGGCGGACCACATGCGCACCGCCCCCCAAGACCTCACCTCCATCGCCAGCTTCGCCAACCCCTTCGCCGGTGGCCCCGAGGCGCCGATCGAGATCCACGTCGCCTTCGACGGCGACGATGCGGAACGCGCGGCCCAGGCCATCGACCCGATCCGCCGGCTCGGCACGGTGATCGCCGACGACGTCGCACCGACCCCGTACGGGGACACGCTCGTGGACGGCCTCACCCCGCCGCCCGGCGTCCAACTGGTCACCCGGAGCGCCTTCGCCGACAGGGAGTCGGTCCCCGAGGTCCTCCGGATCCTGGCCGAGACCGGAGCGTCGGCAGGGTCGCCGTTCATCGCCGTCCGCAGCGTCGGCGGCGCGGTGTCCCGAGTCCCGGACGACGCGACCGCCTACGCGCATCGCCGGGCGGAGCTGATGTTCGTGACCACCGTCGCGGGACCGACGCCGGTCGTCGAGGCCGCCCGCCCGGCTCTGGCGGCGCTCTGGGAAAGACTCGGACCTCACGTCAGCGGCGCCTACGCCAACTTCCTCGCCTCCGCCACCGAGGAGGACGTCGCCGCGATCTATCCCACGCGGACGTATGAGCGACTGGGGGCGGTCAAGCGCCGGTACGACCCCGGCAACCTGTTCGCCCGCAACCACAACATCCGGCCTCAGTAGTCCAAGCCGCCTGTCGATGGCCACCCTGTCACACGACGACAAGGTGGCCACGACCGCAGGTCCCTGCGACCAGGACTCATGCCGGGTTGCACCCTTTCCTTGATGCCGGCTCCTGGATCGGTTGTCATCGGAGGCGGAAATCTGCTTCTGCAGACCCACCAGCCGCCTGGGTCATGCGTAGTCGCATCAACCCGTGGAGGCACCATGCGCAAGATCGTTTTAGTCGCGCTGTCATGTCTGGTGGCCGGTCTCATCGCCCCGCCCGCCCACGCCGATCCCACCCCCGCTCCGCAGGACGAGCTCATACCGGCTTGGGATACCCCCGGCCCTCAACGCAGCACGACCTATGAGGACGACCCTCCGGCCACCGATTCCGCGCGCGCCGCGGCGCCGGCGTGGCGGTGCTTCCTGTTCGTCAGCGACCCGGAGTTCGTCCGGCACAACGGCCGCGGGCACATCAAAGGCATCGGCCGCCAGTGGTGCACCGGAGCCGGCTACATCCCGCAGGGCCCGCGGCTGACCCTGCAGCGCTACCTCGGCCTCGGCATCTGGCGGAACGTGCGCCGTACGTCCATCGCCTGGTCCCGCGGCCATTTCGCGGAGATGCAGTACCTGTGGCCGTGCACCGGAACCGGCAGCGAACAGTACCGCTGGGTCGTCGACGGGTTCGCCCAGGGCGTCCGGCGGGCAAGGGCCAATGCGTACTCGCTGAACTACCGGCGGGTCTACTGCTGAGGGCCGCTTGCCGAGATGGCGGGCGCCTGACGCCCTCGCCAGACCACGATCGCCCAGCCGCGCAGCGCCACGACGGTCCGTGCGGCCACGCGCAGCCGGGCGATCCGATGGGTACGCAGGATACGCACATGAACCAGGTGACGACCCCTTAAGCCCCAGCCTCTGATGCGACTGCGTTCCGAGGAGTCGTGCCGTATCTCGACTTGCGCGCCCTCCCCGCGGAGGGGTGTGTCCGCGACGCGGATCGCGGTCAGGCCCAGGGAGCGCCAATCGTGGTCGTATTCGTACACGACCCATTCCAGCGCGTCCTCGTGAGCGAACAGCACCGCCGCGGCGTCGCCTTCGATGACGTCACAGGACAAGGGCACCACATCGGCATCGAGCGGAGCGTCCAGCCCATGCTCGATGACCCGAAGCCCGTGATCGGCCAGCGATGGGTGCAACTCTGGCATGACCCGACGGTAGGCCCACCGAATCCAGCGTGTCGAGAGACGTCCAGCGGGTCACCACCTTCCAGGCGATGACCGGCGCACGCTTCCCGCCGGCCTCTCTCAAGATCGCGTGGACGGCGGGAACGTAAGCGGGTTCGACCACCGGGACAGCTACCTATCGCCCATCAATAGGCAGGCTGAAAGTCGTGCTCGCTCGCAGAGGATCAGGTGTGACCGAGCTACCGCCTGGTCGTCCATGCGGCACGTGGGGATGGGTGTGATGTGGCAGTCCTCCGCCAGCACACCGTCCTTCCAGGCGACTCCCCACGGTGTCCCGCAATTGCAGCGCATGACAGAGCCGCGGTTCTATCGCTCGCAGAAGCTCACATGGCCGTTGGCCGGAATTGAGATCGGTGTCATATTGCGAGTGGAGAAATCAACCGGGTCGCTGGAGGCTTCCTGTGGCGGCAAAGTGGCCGATGGGAACGTTCCTTTCCCGCCTGCCTGAGGCGATGCCGGCCGAGTTGGTCGCGCTGGGTACCACGCTCACGGCGCCGGATGGCACATGCTTCATTCGTCAGGGCGAGCCCGGTACGCTGATCTATCTGATACTTCATGGCCTGGTCAAAATCACGACTTGGGCGGAGAACGGCGAACGAGCACTTCTCGCCGTTCGGGTCAGCGGCGACGTCATCGGCGAGATGGCGATCCTGGGGGCAGGCAGACGCAGCGCTGATGTCACGACCTGTGGGCCAACCTCGTTGTGTGCGATCAGGGGCGCTACTTTCATCGGCTATTTGCAACGACATCCGAGCGCCGGGTTCGCGCTTTCCGGGCTCCTCAGTGACCGTTTGCGGTGGGCCAATCAGCGACGGCTCGAATTCGCGGGATACGACGCGGAGGTCTGCCTTGCAAGGATCATCCTTGCGCTTGCCGCAGCGCACGGCCGCGCCGTACAGGAGGGCATGGACATCGGGGTCCCCTTGACGCAGGCGGAGCTAGGCAGCCTAATCGGCGCCAAGGAACCCACCGTACAGAAGGCTCTGCGATCACTTGCCGCACGCGGTCTGGTCTTGCGCAGACCCCGGCGGGTCGTCATTCAGGACATGGACGGGCTGATGAAGCTCGCTGATTCCGACCCGTGAACCCGTAAAAATCGCGGTCGTTCTCCGCCCGAAGACGCCACCGTACTTGCACAGCGAAGGAACAGGAGCGAGATGAACGACGATCCGCAGTACCGAGCGATGCTGACCTACGACATCGAGGACTACAGTCAGCGCAACAACTCAGACCAGTACACCCTGCAGTCCACCATGATCCGACTGCTGGACCTCGCGGCGGGTGCTGCTGGGCTGGGGCTGCTGGACTGGAAGCGGCAGCCCCAAGGCGACGGGGAGTTCGTCGTCCTGCCCTCGTCCATCCACCCAGCGCGGCTCCTCGGCCCATTCACGGACGCATTGAGCCAGGCCATCAACGACCACAACGCATCGTCGCAACCCCGCCTACGCCTACGCCTGGCGATTCATGCAGGGCCCATCCACGTGGATGGGCCCGCTGGATCGCCCGGCAGAAACGCGGTAGCAAGCGGAAGGCTAGTCAACGCCGATGCTCTTCGCGCAGCTCTGCGCTCTGTCGCAGACGCGAATCTCGGGATGATCATCTCCGACACTTTCCATGCCGACTATGTCGGCCAAGGCTACGGCGGGCCACCCGCCGACCAGTTCCGACGGATCAAAGCAAAGATCAAACAACAGGAGTACGTGGCGTACGTCCACTTGCCTGGATACAACGTGCATGCCGTGCCCGAGCTCAGAGAGTTCGACGCTGAATGTAGCGAGAAAGAGGAAAAGGCCGAACAGCCGTCCCAAAAACATCAGGTGAGCGTCGGTGGCGATTGGTACGGCGGTAACAGCTACCACGTCTCAGGCGGCGGCAACAACTTCGCCGGCCGCGATATCACCATCACCGAACCCGGACAGAAGCCTTCGTCATGACCGAGGAGACGCCCATTCAGGAACCGGCGGGCACCGCAACCGACAACGTCCCGGCTTCGGAGGACGAGATCAACCAGCCGGGGCCGCCCTTAACCGCTCGCATCGAGCAGGAACAGAAGGAGCGCCGGCTCCGCAGCGAGATCATCGATGTGGGGCAGAACTGGTACGGCGGCTCGAACTACCGAGTCGATCAAGGTGGCACGCTGAACGGAGCCGGCCGCGACATCATCCAGTATTTCGGTGGCGATGAGCCGTCTGTTTCCACACACCCCATACCGTCCGATGAATTCGAACGGATTCGGACATGCCTGATCGAGACGGCATCACAGCAGGAACTGCTGGACCGGCTGGCGAACATGCCCGTCGTCCTGCTCAGAGGTGACCCGCACAGCGGAAGGTGGACAGCCGCGCTGCAGGCATTGATGCAACAGCGCCTGACGTGCAATCACCTGATCGTCAAGGATCCGAAGAAGGTTCGACCCAACGATCTCCGAGCAGGCCACGGCTATGTTCTTCGGGTTGATGAGGAGACCTGGCCTCGACGCCCCGAGGCGGTGCTCGACCAACTCTGCGCCGTGGCACGCGAGAGCGGTGCCGTGATCGTCGCCGTCGTCCCGAATGACTGTGCAGTTACGAAATCCGTAGTCACGCACAAATGCCCCGCCCCAGGAGATGTCATCCGCAGGCGACTTGTCCACCTCTCCCCCGGCATCGAGGATGAGCTCGAAGCGGTACGCCTCTCGCTGGACGAACACGTCGCGGGTTGCCGTCCTTGGGAGGCGGTTGAAACAGCCCGGCAGCTCGCGGATGGCCGACGGCAGGGCCGCTCTCTCGCTGCCATGGTGGCGGATCTGCCATACGTGGCCCTTGCCGAGCTTTCAAAAAGCCTGGAGAAGACCGATCCCGTTCTGAGCAGGCACTTCCTGATCAGCAGCGCAGTGCTCTATGGGCTGCCCGAGGCCGTCGTGTCCGAAGCCGCGCTAACCCTGGCGCAGCGGATCAGGCAGGACGAGCAACGCGACGCGGCGGACAAGGAGGACCAAGGTTTCCCGATATGGGAACGACTCAGCCAGTGGATCAGCCATCCAGGGTTGGACGCGGCAGAAGCCACCCGGGGCGGGGAAGGGCAACGCATCGAGGTGAAGCCTGGCATGGCCAATCGACTGCTGGTGGCGGTTTGGGAGCAGTTGCCCGCTGTCCGCCCAGCGCTCTACGACTGGCTCGCCGAATTGGTCCGCGACGATGACTGGCGGGTACGGCTCAAGGCCGCCTATGCCGTGGGCAAGCTTGCAACCTGCGACTTCCATGTCATCAACAAGCGGTTCCTCACGCCTTGGAGCAACGAGGACGGCCACGCGAAGGTGCTCGCCTGGGCTCTGGAATCTGCCACACTCGCCGACCCCAACGTCGCAGTGCTGGTTCGCGGACGGTTGAAGGAGTGGACGACCGGCACCTATCGCCAGCGGCTCGCCGCGGCGCTGGGCTACGGATCGGTTATCGGCGTCCGACACATCGACGAGGCGCTAGACGCCCTTCACACGCTTGCCGCCGCTGCGGTGTATCTGGATACGTGCGACCATGTCGCCCGTTCCGTCGCTGAGGTCTACACCTCCGAAACAGCTGTGGCAGTGCTGCGCGAGCAGGCTCGATGGGCAGCCGGAGAACACGTCGGCGAGCAGGTCACCGCCGCTCTGGCTTTCGTTCGCCTGGCCACCGCCGAGCGGGACGAGGAGTCGTACCCACCTCTGTGGCGGCATGAGGTGGTCGACGAGCTCGCGCTGCTTTGGGTCAACGCCCTCAACTGGGGCCTGTCCACGACGCGCGGGGACGTGCAGTTGCCCGCCTATACGCCGTCCGCCTGGCTTCTCATGGCCGACTGGGCAAAAGGCGCGGCGACCGAGCCGACGATCAACAACGTCATCAACGAGGTGCTCCGCAGGGCCACGAGAAGGCTCCGCCCTTCTTGGACCTTCCATCTGCACTTGTGGCACAAACAGCAATCCATTACCGCCGCTCAGTTCGCCGAATATATTCGGCTCGTCAAGGGAGGATGATCATGTCGCTCACGAAACTCATCAAGCGACCCGTGCTCGTACAGCGCTGGACGAGACTTCCCGCCGGAACGAACTCTCAAGAGACCACAACGGCCAAGGAGGAGCCGGCCGTGACCCACGAGGATGCCTCCTACATTTTTGCGGCACCATCTCGCGGCGATGGGTTCAAGTTCGTCGTGACCGTCTGGCTCTGGCGGCGTTCGGCTACCGGCTCGCTCATATTCCGTCCCTGGAAGGAACTGAAGGAGGAACATGAGCATTCGATCAAGGACTACGTCCGGGAGATCGTCCGCTCCTCGCTGCGGCAGCACAGCATCTTCGACCCGGAAGCAGCAGAGCAGGCGGCAAATGATGCCTTGAAGCGCTGGCTGAGGGAACGGCCATCCGATTCCGTGACAGGCACATGGCGAGCTGCCATAGAAGTGGACGTGCCCGAGGAGGTGCGGAAACTACGCTGTGCGCACGAGAGCGAGCTCTACAAAATAAGGGCCCGGGCAGACGAGGTCGCACTGCAAATGACGAAGTTGCGCGCATCCCGGCGACTCTGCGAGCAGTTCCTGACCGAAACGATGGACAGCTCGACGGCGCGGCATGCGGTACGGCTCACACAGGCGGTCGAGAAGGTGGCGGACATCACCGACGGCATGCTCAATGAGCGCGAGGAGAAGGCCAAGCAACTATTGGAGCTCCTAGCCAAAATCGTGGACACACAGCGGCACGCGAATGCCTTTGAACTGGTCATCTCCAGTGAGTCCGCGCTGCGGGCGGCGTTCGAGCGGCTCGGAATCCCGCTGCCACCGCCGGATCCGGACTCCCCGTTCGCTCTCATGGAGGAGGCGCAGTGAGCACGATGTTGATCAGCGCCGCGCTGACCGTGGCAGCCAACCCGATCAACAGCAACCAGAATCCCCATCGAATGAGCCGGTACTTCCGCCCGACGATCCCGCTGACCCGATGAAGCTGATCAGCGATTCTCTCTAGATCCAGCGTCGAGGATTTCATCAGGGCTCTAGAAACGGCCGCGGCAGACTCGAAACGGAGCACATCGGCGTAGTACATGACAGCGCCGTTCTGCTTCCTGCGGTCCAGCCGGGGATATACGGCGCGGGCCAGCACCACTACCGATGTCATAGCCGCGGCCGCTCCTGCCCACCATAGCCACTCAATGGCGTTGGACAACCTGAACGGCGACCAGCTCCCGGCGAGCAGCCCGCCCGTTACGGCACCAAGCCCGATACCCACGATTCCGAGAAGAACCTGAGCTTTCATATCCGCCCGATTGAGCTCCTCGCGAGCCTCATGCAGTAACTGGGCGCCGTAGGCGCACGCGTCATCTTCGGCTGCTTGCTGCTGATCTGGCATCGTAAGAGCTTGGACGATCCTACGAAACATGAGCGACCCCTTGGCCTTGGACGATCACACAGCTGAGCATCCCATGGTCGATTTCGCTTGAGCATGTTGCTCCGGTTGACGGACCCTTCAACAGGCCCGGAGTTGTAAGGCAGAGTGAGCCCGGGCGGTGACGGCGTATTCGACAGGGCGTAACCCGGTGACGAAGGAGTGCAGCCCAAGCAGGTGGTCGTCGAGGCGGTGGTCACGACTGACCATCCTGTCGCGTACATTTCCGCCTCCTGGCAGTCCCCGCTCCGCAGAGCGACGGCAGGCCGACGCCTGTCCGCCTACGAAGGCAACAGCTGTCGTACGCCCTGCGTGGGCTCCCGTGCGACCAGCCGGTGCGGGGCCAGGTGGGACCTCGAACGGCAGCGGCTCTTCCGAGCGGATCCGGGCGGCCAGGCACTTCACCGCCACGTCGGCGACCCTCCGGCAGGCCGTCGGCGTGCAGGCCAAGTTCAGCATGTACGCCCTCCACCTGACCTCGGGCACCTGGCCCCCGCCCTGGCCCTGCTCATCCTGGAGGCCACGACCGCGGGGCTGCGCTCCACCGCGCGCTGACGCTTGGATATCCTCAGGCCCGTGCTGACCTGCCCCCGGCCCGATCTCGTCGCGGTCTACGAGGCCGCGCTGCACAACCTGCTCGACGTCAACACGATCGGCGGGATCATCCGCGCCGGCGGCGGCTATCCGGCTCCGTGGACCAGGGACGCCTCGATCAACGCCTGGTACGCGGCCAGTCTCCTGTCGCCTGACGCCGCCCGCGACACCCTCCTGGCCGTCACCGGTGAAACCCTCGTCCAGCAGGACGACCAGTGGTGGGACCAGATCATCTGGGCCGTCGCCGCCTGGAACCACGTCGTGGTCACGGGCGACGAGGATTTCCTGGCGCGGGCGTACCCGATCGCCGCGGCGACGATGGAGGTCCTCGACAAGGAGCGGCTCGACGGCAGGTACGGGCTCTATCGCGGCGGCGCCGTCATGCAGGACGGCATCTCCGGATACCCGGAGCCGCCCAATGATCCCGGCATCGAGTCCAGCTTCGTGCTCGACTACCCTCGGGCGCACTCGATCATGTGCCTGTCCACGAACGCCGTCTACGCCGGGGCGCATCGGGCGCTCGCCCGGATGGCGGCCGCGCTGGGGGCCGACGGGCGGCCTCATCTGGCGCGCGCCGACGCCACGCGGGCCGCGGTGAACCGGTGGCTGTGGCGCGAGGACGCCGGACTGTACGGCTACTTCCTGTCCGAGGACGGCCGCCTGGACCCGCATCAGGAAGCTCTGGGGCTGGCCATGGCCATCCTGTTCGGGGTGGCGGACGAGCGGCGGGCCGCCCTGATCGCGGCGAACACGCACCGGGAGCCGCGCGGCGTGGTCAACGTGTGGCCGCACTTCGACCGGTACGGCCCCGGACGTCCCGGCCGCCACAACGCGATCTGCTGGCCGATGGTGATGGGCGTGTGGGGTGACGCGATGGCGCGAAGCGGCCACGCGAACCGGTTCCACGAAACGCTGGACGACCTGATCGGCCTGTTCGGAGGGGACGGGTTGTCCGAGGTCTACAACGCGATCACCGGCCTGCCCGACGGCGGCTGGCAGCAGGGCAGGCAATGGCCATCGGAACCCGATCAGACCTGGTCGGCCACGACCATGCTCGGCCTGGTCCACCACGGCCTGTTCGGAATCAGGCTCACGCCCGAAGGAATGCGCTTCTCCCCCATGATGCCCGCCCATTGGCGCGACGCCGCGCTGAACGGTTTGCGTTATCGCGACATGACCCTGCGGATCACCGTGTCAGGGGGCGGTACGACGGTACGGAGTGTCCGCCTCGACGGGCGTGAAGTGGATCTGGTGCCCGCCACCCTCACCGGTCACCACGACGTCCGGCTCACGCTTGGCTGAGGCCTCTACCGCAGAAGTTTACCGGGAAATCACGCCCCGGTTTGATTTCACGCCGTTCACTGATCCCTACGTTGGGAGCCGTTCGAGAAACACCAGCAGGGAAGAGGCACACGATGAGGCAGGCACTCGCACGTCTGGGCGCCGTGGCGGCCACGGCGATCGTCCTCACCGCCGGCCTGAGCGGTCCGGGTCAGGCGGCGTCCACCGGGGCTCCGCAATGTAACGGCTGGCCCCATGGCAACTACGACGACGGCTCGGACGTCATCGAAAAGGGCAGCAACATGAAGGCCGGCCCGTACACCGCCTGCGGCAATGTCAAATACCTGAAGCCGTACACCAACGTCTACTTCCACTGCATGGTCATCAACGACTACGGCAAGGTCTGGATCTACGTGCGGGTCGCCAGGACGAAGTGGCACGGCTGGGTCTCCTGGGACAACCTGCAGCAGTGGAGCTCGAGCACCATCAAGTCCTGCGACTGAGCGCCTTTTCGAGCGTTTCAGCCGAATCGACGCATGGCCTCCTGGGCGGAGCTCACACTCCGCCGCAAAGCCTGCACCGCCGCCTCGCTGCTGTTCAGCGCCCGCGTCAAGGCCGCCACCTCGGGCAGTGCCTCCGTGCGCAGCACCGACAGCTAGGCGGGCGATCTCCCACTCCAGCGCGGGCAGGACCACCGCGTTGCATACGTCGTCGAGCAGGCCCTCGGCGTTGATCCGGGAGCCACCTGGGCGTCCTGCGGCGGCACGTCGGGGTCTACGATCACATCCGCCACGGGTTCGGGTCCTCCGGCTCGCTCGCGCCGGGGTGGGGCCGTCGGCGGGGTGGTGTGCCGCCGCATTCCGGGCGGTGTTCGAAGTGCCACCATTCGTTGTCGTAGATGCGGTAGAGGTCGTAGCGGGCGCCGTGCTCTTCCAGCCAGCGGGCGCCTTCGTGCGGGCGTACGTCCAGGGCGGTGCCTTTGACGTGGCTGGATTCGGCCGGTGGCAGGACGAGCATGCGGGCCGTGGTCGCCGAGCCGGAGCGGCGGACCTCTTCTTCGAACATGCGCTGCTGGACGAAGGGGTCGCGGTAGCCGGAGGTGAGGCCCAGAAGCTGGCCGTGGCGCCAGAGGGCGTCGGTGCGTGCGGCGGTGAAGGCGGCGCGGGCGCCGTCGGTCAGCCCGGACAGGTCTTCGGCCGGGAAGCGCAGCGCCAGTGCCCAGTGGCCGGCCCGTTCGCGGGCGCGGCCGGGGTGGCGGGCGAACGCCGCGGGCAGCAGCAGCACGGCGAGCACCAGCGTGGCCGCGGCGTAGAGCCGGTCGCGGGGCCGGGGCGGAATCATGCGTGATTCGTCCATGACGAACTACGATTGGTAACGAATGTGCGCACGTGGTCTGCCGTTTGTCACCGTTTGTCGACGGCGGCCATCATCGGCGCGATGGTGACACGACCATGACATGGCGCGGACGTGGCGGGGACATGGCCGCTCGACAGTGGATGCGTCGAGCAGGGGCGAGTGACGGGGTGTGTGGTGAAACTCGGCGGCGTGTCGCGGGTGTTGTTGATCGAGGATGATCCGGCCGTACGGGAGGGCTTGGAGCTGGCGTTGACCCGGCATGGGCATCGGGTGCGCGCGGTGGAGTCGGGTGAGCTGGGGCTGGAGCGGCTGCGGGCGGAGATGCCGGACGTGGTGGTGCTCGACGTGATGTTGCCGGGTATGGACGGGTTCGAGGTGTGCCGGCGGATCCGGGCGGCCGGGCAGGTGCCGATCATCATGCTGACCGCGCGGGGTGACGACATCGATGTGGTGGCCGGGCTGGAGGCGGGCGCCGATGACTACGTGGTCAAGCCGGTGCAGCCGCGGGTGCTGCAGGCGCGGATCGGGGCGGTGCTGCGGCGGATCGGCCGGGAGCAGGCGGAGCTGGAGCGCTACGGGGAGTTGAGCATCGACCGGGCCGCGCTGGTGGTGGCCAAGGGCGGGGTGGCGGTCGCGCTGGCGCCGACCGAGTTGCGGTTGCTGCTGGAGTTGTCGGCGACGCCGGGCCGGGTGCACACCCGGCAGCAGTTGCTGGAGTCGGTGTGGGAGCACGGCTATTTCGGTGATTCGCGGCTGGTGGACGCGTGTGTGCAGCGGTTGCGCGCGAAGATCGAGGACGATTCGGCGGCGCCGGTGTACGTGCAGACGGTGCGCGGGTTCGGCTACCGGTTCGGCCCGGTGTGAGCCGGGCTGAGCCGGTGGCTTCGCCGTCGTGGTGGCCGAGCCTGGGGTTGCGGGCCCGGCTGTTGTGCGCGTTCGCGCTGTTGTGCGTGCTGACCGCGGCGGCGGTGGCGGGCGTCATGTACGTGCGGGCGCGTACCGACATTCTGCAGCGGGCTCAGGACGCCGCCGTGCGGGCGATGACCAGCCGCCTGGAGACGGTCTACCCGCTGCGCACGGCGACGCCGGGCCCGGACGAGCTCGCCGAGATCGCCGACGCGGTGACCGACGGCAACAACCGCGCGGTCGCCGTCTACGGCGAGCTGCACTCACCACTCGCCCCGACGCCGGGAACCGAGGTGCCGCCGGGGCCGCCGGTCGCCGCGACGCGGGAGCCTCCGATCGATCAGCCGGAGCGGCGGAGACCGGGCCGGGCGCGGGTGTGGGATCTCGGGGTGATCTCATCGGAAATGCGGCGCAGGGTGGCCGCCGGCGAGATCGTGTGGCAGCGCATGTTCTGGCAGGGCGAGCCGTGGCTGATCGTCGGCACCCCGCTGCTGATCACCGAGCAGAACCAGCGGACCCGGGTGTCCGGCATCGAGGTCTACGCCGCCCACAGCCTGCTGGCCGAGCAACGCAGCATCGACGACCTCGCCGCGTGGGCCTGGCTGACCGGCGGCGCGGCACTGGCGTTCGCGGTCGCCCTGGCGCTGCTGGCCACCCGTGGCGTGCTCGGCCCGGTCCGCGAACTCGGCCGGGCCGCCCGCCTGCTCGGCCAGGGCGAACTGCGTACCAGAATCACCGTGCGCGGCACCGACGAACTGGCCGAAGTGGCCCGCACCTTCAACACCACCGCCGCCGAACTGGAACGCCACGTCGACCAACTCGAAGCGATGGAGGCCGACGCCCGCCGGTTCGTCGCCGACGTCTCCCACGAACTGCGCACCCCGCTGGCCGCCCTGACCGCGGTCGCCGACGTACTCGAAGAAGAAGCCGCCGAGCTGCCCGACCCCGCCGGCCGCGCCGCCCGGCTGGTGAGCCAGGAAACCCTCAACCTCACCGCCCTGGTCAACGACCTCATCGAGATCAGCCGCTTCGACTCCGGCGTCGCCGCCCTGGCCCTCAACGACGTCGACGTGGCCGAACTCGTCCACGCCACCCTGCGCGTGCGCGGCTGGACAGCGTCGGTGACCACCGACCTGGCCCCTGAGGTGACGGCCCGGCTGGATCCGCGCCGGGTCGACGTCATCCTCGCGAACCTGGTCGGCAACGCGCTGCGGCACGGCGAGCCTCCGGTGTCGGTACGGCTCTCCACCGACTCGCACTGGATCACCCTGGAGGTCCGTGACCACGGGCCAGGGCTGGAGGAGACGGTGCTGCCGCACGTGTTCGACCGCTTCTACAAGGCCAGCGCCACCCGCGCCCGATCCGAAGGCAGCGGTCTGGGCCTGGCCATCGCCCGCGAGAACGCCCGCCTGCACCACGGCGACCTCACCGTCACCAACGCCCCCGGCGGCGGCGCCCTGTTCACCCTGCGCCTCCCCCGCCCGGCCCCCGACCAAGGCTCCGCATGAGAACCACATTCGCCCGCCGCGCGATCGCCGCGGGCCTGCTCACACTCATCGCGGTGGCCGGCTGCGGCGTACGGCCCAGCGACGTCATCACCGCCGGCGACCCGCCCAGCGGACCCGTCGCCCCCTCCGCCATGACGACCACCCTCTACCTGGTCAGGAACGGCCGGCTCAGCCCGGTCACCCGGTCCGGTGACCGTCGCCTGTTCCTCACCACCAAGCTCGCGCTCCTGGCGACCGGGCCCACCACGAGGGAACAGGAGCACGGCTTCACCACCGACCTGCCCCCCGAAGCCGCCCCGTTCGCGGTGACCCCCAAACCGGCCGGCCGCCTGGTGGTGACCCCGTCCACCCCGGCCGGCGAACTGTCCATCCTGGCCATCCAGCAGATCGTGTGCACCGTCGTCGCCGCCGCCGCGCCGGAAAGCCCCGGCCTGATCACCGTCCTCGGCGCCGACCAGGACGCCGGCCCCCGCACCTGCCCGACCGGCTGAACCAGGAGACGGCGCGCCGCGTATCCCCTCCTGCAGGTGCCGAGCCACCTGTTCCCTGGACCTCGGCAACCGTGTGGGAGGATCTGGCCACGATGGGTCCGTTCTCGGTGGTGAGGTGGGTGCGCGCGGCGAGTTTCGCCGCCACGTGCGCCGCCCTGGCCGCGCTCGGGCACGTGGTCGGCGGAGGTTCCTTCGACCCGGCAGCGGCGCTGGGCGGTTTCCTGCTCCTCCTGCTGCCCGCTCTGGCTCTGACCGGACGAGAACGAACGCTCGCCTCCATCCTGCCCGCGACCGCCGCGTCGCAGATCATCCTGCACGCTCTCCTCACCCAGAGCGCCGACCGGCAAGCGGCGGCGCATTGTGCGGAGATGGTCGGGATGGAAGGGATGGCCCACGCGCAGCCCACTCCATCGATCGGCTTCGGGATGCTGCTCGTGCACGCGGCGAGCGTGCTGCTCACCTCAGTATGGCTGCGGTGGCTGGAGGCAAGGCTGTGCGCCCTGGTCCAGCAACTGGCCGGCTGGGTGCTGCGCCCGCTACTGGTGCTGTTCTTCCTGGTCGCCGGCTGGATCGCCACGCCGCCACGACCGACCGGACATGCGCGCCAGGACGAGAGCGCGCGCATCAGGTTGTTCCTGAAATACGTCCTCGTGCTCAGGGGACCCCCTGGAGGTCAGGCCTGGCCCGCAGCGGCCATGTGATCCGGTGATCGACCGCGCCCACGTTCTGAACGACAGCAGCAACCTGCTGCCGCCCCGGCGCGATCTCGCCATGGTCGGTTTTCGCTGCCTGCGGGTCTTCCGATCGCCGCGCTCGGCCACTTCTCCGGCCGTCTGAGGCGCGCGCACCTCCAGACCCGACCCACAGAGAGCACCTACGCATGAACCCTTCTCGTTTCGCTGCCGCCATGGCCGCCCTCGTGTCCCTGACCGTCACCGGATGCGGAGCCGGCACCGAACCCACCGGCACCGCGGCCGCCGCCATCGACGTCTCGGCACCGGCCTCCAAGACCGGCTACCCGCTGGCCTTCGACAACTGCGGCATGAAGGTGACCTTCCAGAAGCCACCTCAGCGGGTGCTGATCCTCAACGGCACCAGCGTCGGCGAGGTGGAGAGCTTCATCCTGCTCGGCCTGGAGAGCACCATCCTGGCCAACGCGCAGAGCTATGGCGTCTCCGACGACCCGTCCATGATCGGAAAGATCAAGGCGCTGCCGACCGGCGGGCTGACCATGAACAAGAACTTCGACGTCCCCGCCGAACAGGTGCTCAAGCTCAAGCCCGACCTGGTCGTGTCGACGTGGTCCGGCGGGTTCGAGGCCAAGAGCGGTTTCGCCACCCGCGAGCAGCTCGCCGCGGCCGGCATCACCAGCCTGGTCAATCCGGTGAACTGCGCCATGGGCAAGCCGGAGGCGACCGAAGAGGAGCAGCGCGCCTATCGCAACCAGTCGATCAACAGCTCGCTCGAGTTCATCAGCCTCCTGGGCCGGATCTTCGACGTGCGGCAGCGCGCGCTCGACGTGATCACCGAGCTGCGAACCCGCGTCGAGACGGTCCGCGCCCGCGTCGCGAACCTGCCCGCCAAGAAGGTGCTCGTCGCCTATCCCGGCATGTCCATGATGAACGCCAACGGACTGCCCGCCGTGATGACCGGCGGCATCTACGACGACGTCATCAAGGCCGCGGGCGGCGTCAACTCCTTCGCCGGTCTGACCTCCGACGCCACCAGCACCATCAACAGGGAACAGCTCGCCACCGCGCAGGTCGACGTCCTGGTGGTCGGGCTGTTCACGCCGCGGGAGAAGGGCGATCAGGAGGCGGCCGAACTGTTCGCCGCCTACCCGAACTGGGCGGCCTCGAAGTCCAGGACCTACACGATCGTCTCCGACGGCGTCTATCTCGGCCCGCTCAACGCCGCGGCCGTCGAGAAGATTTCCAAGGTGGTCCACCCCGGTGACTGACACCCTGACTTCCCCTCCGCGGGCCAGGCCCGCGCCGTCCCGCCGCCCGCATCTGATCTCCGGACCGGCGACCGGGCTGCTGCTGGCCGCCCTGCTCGCCGGGCTGGTCGCGGCCCTGGTGGTCGGCATCTCCATCGGCTCGGTCAACCTTCCCCTCGGCCAGGTCTGGGGCGTGGTCTGGGCGCACGTCACCGGACGTGGCGCGCTGGCCGATCCGCTGCTCAGCCAGGTCGTCTGGGAGATCCGCACCCCGCGGGCGCTGCTGGCCGCGCTGGCCGGCGCGGGTCTGTCGGTGGCCGGCGTCGCCTTGCAGGCCCTGGTACGCAATCCGCTCGCCGACCCGTACGTCCTGGGCGTCTCCTCGGCCGCCTCGCTCGGCGCCGTGCTCGTCCCGGCGCTCGGCGGCACCGCGCTGGCGGGCGCGTTCGGGGTCACCGGCGCGGCCTTCGCGGCCGCCATGCTCTCGGCGCTGCTGGTCTACGTCCTGTCCCAGCGCTCCGGACGGCTGCTGGACTCCTGGCTGGTGCTGACCGGCGTCGCCGTCGGCTATCTGTGCGCCGCGGCCACCACCTTCGTCCAGCTCCAGCTCAACCCCACCGAACTGCAGGGCATGATGTTCTGGCTGATGGGCAGCGTCGCCGGCGCGTCCTGGCCCGACCTGGGCGTGCCCGCCCTGCTCATCGTCTGCTGCATGGCCTGGCTGTTGTCCCAGGCCCGCGCCCTCAACGCGTTGATGGCCGGCGAGGAGGCGGCCATCGCCATCGGCGTGCCAGTGGCGGCCCTGCGGATCGGGCTGCTGGTCGCCGGGTCGCTGCTGACGGCCACCGTGGTGAGCGTCGTCGGCGGCATCGGCTTCATCGGGCTGATGATCCCGCACATGGTCCGGTTCGTCGTCGGCGCCGATCATCGGCGGGTGCTACCGGTCTCACTCCTGACCGGGGCGCTGTTCCTGATCCTGGTGGACCTGGCCGCCCGCACCGCGGACCGGCCGAACGAGCTGCCGGTCGGGATCTTCACCACCGGCCTCGGCGTGCCGTTCTTCCTGTGGTTGCTGCGCCGTCGCGCGAAGGGAGGCGGCGATGCGGCTTGATCTGGACGGCATCAGCGCCCGCATCGACGACCGCCCCATCGTCGACGACGTCACCCTGACCGCCGGGCCGGGCGAGTTCGTCGCGCTCGTCGGCCCGAACGGCAGCGGCAAATCCACCCTGCTGCGAACCGTCTACCGGGCGTTGCGCCCCTCGGCGGGCGTGATCCGGCTCGACGGCCAGGACCTGTGGCGGATGCGACCCCGCCAAGCCGCGCGCCACCGCGCCGTACTGCCCCAGCACGGCCAGGCCATCGAGGGGTTCACCGCGGCCGAGGTCGTCGCGGCCGGCCGCCACAGCCGCAGACGTCCGCTCGAACGCGAGACCTCCACCGACCGGATGGCGGTCACCACCGCCCTCAAAAGGGTGGAGATGGACTGGGCCGCCGACCGGCTGATGACCACGTTGTCCGGCGGGGAACGGCAACGCGTCCTGCTCGCCCGGGCCCTGGCCCAGGAGGCGCCGCTGCTGATCCTCGACGAACCCACCAACCACCTGGACGTCGGATCCCAGCTCCTCCTGCTGGACCTGATCCGCTCCCTCGGCCTCACCCTGCTGGCCGCTCTGCACGACCTCGACCAGGCCGCCGCCTACGCCGACCGGGTCGTCGTGCTCCGCGACGGCCGCGTCGCCGGGCACGGCCCGCCCCTGGAGGTGCTGACGCCCGCCTTCATCGAGGAGGTCTTCGGAGTACGCGCTCATGTCGGCCCGCACCCCATCACCGGACGCCCGCACATCGCCGTGGCCTCAGCCCACGGCCAAGTCACTGACGCGGCGCCGGAGCAGCGAGTCGACCGCCTACTCGCCAAGGAGAAGAAGATGGGCACCAGCGCGGGCATGACCTGTGAATCAGCACGACGGCAAGGAGGGCTCGGAGATGACCGATAAGGAGAGCAGCCGGCGGGCTGTGCTGAAAGCGGCAGCCGCCGGTGGCGTCGGGGCAGGGCTGGGCGCGATGGGCATGGCGTCGCCGGCCGCCGCCGCGCCGCGACGGCGGCGGGTGGCGATCCTGTTGTACGACGGCTTGACGGCGCTGGACGCGGTAGGGCCGTACGAGGTGTTGTGCCGGGTGCCCGATATCGAGGTGATCACGGTGGCCCGACGCGCAGGGCCGGTGCGTACCGACACCGGGGTGCTCGGCCTGGTCGCCGACCGTTCGCTGCGCCAGGTGCGGCAGGCGGATGTGCTGCTGGTGCCGGGCGCGGGCAACCGCGGCGTCACCGCCGCCATGGCGGACACGGAGACCGTGGACTGGGTGCGCCGCCTGCACAAGGGCACGACCTGGACCACTTCTGTGTGCACGGGTGCGTTGATCCTGGGCGCGGCCGGGTTGCTGCGCGGCGTGCCCGCCACCACGTACTGGGCGTCCAGGAGCTATCTGGAGACCACGTTCGGCGCCGTGCTCACCCCGGGACGCTTCGTCGAATCAGGAAAGATCATTACGGCCGGAGGGGTGTCCGCAGGCATCGACATGGCCCTGCACCTGGCCGCCAAGCTCGCCGACGAACGGGCGGCTCAGGCGCTGCAACTGGCCGTCGAGTACGACCCCCAGCCACCTTTCGACACCGGCAGCCCCGAGAAGGCCGGGCCCGAGCTGCAGCAACTCGCCCTGAAACTTCTGGAGGACGCCGCCCGCTAGCCGTGTGCCGAACCGCCCGGACGACCACGCAGGAGTAGCCCGACCAATCCAGTGCGATCCTGCGGAGATCGAATGACCGGTGTCGTCCGGGCGGTGAAGCAGGCATGTGGCTCCGCCGCCCGGAGCGGTCATGGGGACGAGCTCCGCGCCGTACGCGGTGACCGTTGGTGTTGCTGACCACGGTCCTTGCCTTGAGCGGCCGCTTGAGCGTGCCAAGCCGGCATCGCCGCCGGAGTGACGAAGAACGGCGCATGCGAGGAAGCAGACGCGGCCGGCCGCACCCGGTCCGCGGGCTGCAAGCGGACGGGCGGTCTGCCGCCGAAGCACGGCGGCCTCATGCCTCAGCACCGCCGCTACGCGCGAGCAGATGCCGGACGATCATGTAGAGCGCTGACCACATCATGCCTGGATGACATGTCGGACGATCAGCCTTGATCACCGTATGACCGCAGGTAGCAGCACCAGGTCCAGTTTCCGCATCCCATAGGCCGGCGCGGCCCGCCCGTCGTCCGGTGGACGCGGGCTCAGACGCAGCCTCTCCGCTTCAAGGACTTGGACCAGGCCGGGAGTACGTCGGTGACCTGCGGACGGGAGATGGACCAGAGCTCACGCCCGTGCCCCGGCACGAGTTCCTGGCCGCCCATGAGGGTGTAGGAGGTCTTGTCGAAGATGAGGGATTCGCGGGAGATGGCACCTCCGGGTCCTCGATTGTCCACCCGGGTCACGGCGATGCCCGATCTGCCGGTGGCGTCCTTGAGCTCTTCCGTCTCGATGCCCGGCAGGGTCGCGGCGATCTTGTAGATGGCCGCCTGCTGCTTGGGCGGGACCGGGCTGCCGAGGATGTTGAGGGCACCGTTCCAGGTCTGGGTCGCGGCGTCTTTGCCGGGGAGCATTTCGTTGCCGCGTTCGGCCAGTTTGCGCCGGAGTTGCTCCTGGTCGGTCGGCCACCCTTGGAGGTCGGCGTAGGCGGGGCGCCCCGCGCCACGTTCGGGGCACCGGGTCAGGAGTTCCTTGTATTCGTAGTCTTGTGGCCAGGATTTCGATGGCTTGTGCCAGAGCAGTCCTGGGCGGGAGCGGTCGACGGACTCCCAGACCTCGCCCGTGATGTGGCGTGGGCCGACGTTGGCAACCCCTTTCTCGCTGCGCGTCTCCGCGATCCGCTCGTAGTGGAGGTACTGGTCGTCGCGGGGTTGCGGCCACGGGGTGGTGGTCGCGGCCTCGGCCGCGAGCCTCAGGACCTCGGCGGCACTCGCGGGCGCGGAAGGGTTGAAGGTCTGGACGGCGATCGCTCCTGCGGTCATCGCCGCGACCAGGCCGCCTGCCAGCATCACACGCCGCAGCCCGGCCGGCCGGGCCCAGAGCCGCCGCTTCGTGCGGGCTTCGGCCAGGAGAGCGGTACGGGCGGGGGCGAGGCGGTCCGCCGTGGGGTGCGGCTTGCCGGCGAACAGGTCGCGGAGTTCGGTCAGGTCGGCCGGTTCGTTCATGAGGTCTGCTCCGTCGTGGGGTCGGGGCTGCCGAGGGCGTTGCGGACGATGGCCCGCGCACGGTTGAGGCGGGAACGAACTGTTCCGATCGGGATGGACAGGGCATTGGCCACCTCTTCGTAGGTGAGGTCGGCCCAGGCCACGAGTAAGAGGACGTCGCGGTCGCGTCCCTTGAGCGAGGCGAGCGCCTGGGCGAGAGGGCGGCGTACGGCGTGCGCGCTCGCCCGCTCAAGAGCTTGTTCCGCGGCGTCGTCGGCGTCGGGAAGCACGCCCACTTTCGAGTACGCCTTGTAGCGGTGTATCTCGGCGCGCTGATGCCGGCGGATGAAGTTGGTCGCGAAGCCGTACAACCAGGGAAGGGCCTGCGGACGGGCGGTGTCGTAGCCGCGGCGTTGCCTGAACGCGGCGAGGAACGTCTCGGAGACGATGTCGTCGGCCGTGTCGTCGCCGAGCCGGCGGGCCACATAACGGTGGATGTGTCCTGCGTGCCTGTCGAACAGCAAGGCGAAATCCTCGGGATCTCGCCACGACCGTTCGATCAGGTCGGCGTCAGACAGGGTCGTACTGAGCGGCATGTGGTTGGGCCTTTTCGGGGAAGTGGTGTCGCCCGTCTTTCACACGAGTCAGGAAACGAGTTCACGGGAGGCTGCCTACCGCCCGGAAGGCTCGGGTGAAGGCCAAGAGAGCGCACGCGCCAGGATCGCAGGCAGGGAACGCGCCAAGGCCGCCAGGAGCGCCCGATCGGCCCAGTCCGGCTTCGGGCGGGCGAGTCGACGCGTCAACACGGCCACCTCATGGCGGAGCACCATGATCCTTGGACGCCTGGCCTCGCCCCAGCAACACCAGCCCGGCCGAACCATGATCAGATACAGCAGACGAACCGACACAAGCCGCGATCTTTCCTGTGCCGCTACCGAAGGTCAAAACCGCAGATCAAGCTGCAAGCGGCGATGTCACTTCCTCACGTCGCGTGTCATTCAGCCCCGTAGCCGGAAGTTCATCGGGCTTCGACCCGCATGTGAGACCTCTTCGGCTGCAGGGTGATGCCGACGTGGGTGGTGAGATCGGTGCCCGGCGCCGGGGTCAGGTGCCATCGCGAGGTCACCGCCGTGAGAAGCAGCGTGATCGCGATCATGCTGAAGTGCTCGCCGGCGCATTTCCGGTTGCCGGTGCCGAACGGCATCATCGCGAATCGCGGGACACCGTCCGCGCGTTCCGGGCTCCAGCGATCGGGGTCGAACGTGAGGGGGTGCTCGAACGAGCGGGGGTCTCGCTGCATGGCGTACGGGCTGTAGATGATGTCCGCGTCCGCGGGGATGAGGTGCCCGCCGATTTCGACAGGGTCGGTGGTGTGGCGGGTAAGAAGCCAGATGGCGGGGTGCAGCCGCATCGACTCCATGACGATGTTGCGGGTGTGAGACAGGGTTCGCAGGTCCTCGGCGCCCGGCGGGTGTTCGCCGGCGATGGCGTCCGCCTCCTCGCGCAGGCGCGCTTCTTCGCGCGGGTGCTGGGAGAGGAGAAGGAACGCCCAGGCGAGGGTGTAGGCCACGTTCTCGGTTCCCGCTACCAGCACAGAGGCGACATGGTCGTGGATCTCCTGGTCGCTCAGCGGCTGACCGCTCTCCTCGTCCTTTGCCGTGAGCAGCGCCCCGATCAGGTCGTCGTCGTCCACGCCGCGGGCCCGGTGCTCGGCGATCGCCTCATCGATGATCTGGTGCAACCTGGTCAGGGCCCGGTCGAGGGGACGGCCGGTGAAGGTGGGCAGCATCGCCAGAGGGCCCGCGGACAGGATCAGGCGGCGGTACATGCAGGCGAACACCGTGTGCAACAGTACGCTCACTTCGCCGGCTCGGGTGGCGATGGACTCCGATCCCAGCAGCGAGCGCGCGATCATGCGTACGGTGCAGTCGGAGAGCTCTTCGCCCACGTCGATGATCTGCCCGGCCTGCCAGCGCCGGGTCAGCGCACGCGCCTCCTGCGCCATGGCCGCCGTGTGGCCGGCCACACGGTCCGGCTGGAACCAGGGCTGCATCATACGGCGGCGGCGCCGGTGGAGAGGGCCGTTGATGGTGGCGAGTCCCTGACCGAGCAGCGGTTGCAGGGTGTCCCACATCGGGCCGCCGACGGCGGCGGATCGCGCGTGCTTCACGAGCAGTTCGCCCAGGGGCTCCGGCGCGCATACCGCGTAGACGGTTCGCGGGCCCAGCCGCACTCGGACGATCTCCCCGTGGTCTCGCAGAGAGGTCAGGAATGCCAGGGGGGCGCGCAGGAATTCCCAGCCGTGACCGAGAAAGGGTTTGGCGCCGGCGGCGAGTGGCGGGGCCTGAGGTGCGGTTTCGGTGTTCATCGTTGACCTCCGGGGTCGACCACGTACGGGGGATGGGAAGGGTCCTGCCAGGTGTCGAGTCGGTAGCGGGCGGATTCGTGGTGGAACCAGTAGACCGATGAGAACCAGTTGCGCATGTTCGACAGGCACGAGTGGGCCGTGCGGGTGATCGCTGGGTTCGGCCGTATCTCATCGAGGAGGTGCAGGACGTCTGTCTCCGCGTTGAGGAACGCGGCCACTCGTCCGCCCGCCCTGCGGCGTACCTCGCGGGAGGCGTCCGCGGCGGTGAGTCCTTCGTGGTGAATGAGGCTGATTCCCAGGTTGTGCTGTTCCTTGCCGGCCAGCTCTTTGGGCAGGGAGCAGAGGTCGTTGTACCAGGCGGAGAAATCCTGGGAGGCCAGGCCGGCGCGGCGATAGGCGGTGCTTTGCCTGACCCGGGGCGGTAGTTCGCGCCCCGCGGCCAACTCCAGGAGGTCGATCCACACCTCGTGCCCGAAGGTCTGCCGCCGCAGTTCCACGTATTCGTCGACGGTGGGCACACGGCCCGCGATGGTGTTGTGGTACTCCTCGTCGTACGTTTCTATGATCGCGTGCATGTGCCGGGCGAACCGCGCGTTCCAGCGGCGGGGCAAGTGTGAGAAAAGCCGGGCGACGCTGTCGGCGAAGCCTTTCACCAGCGGGTCCGGGTGGCTCAGGTGGCGGCGCGGGGCGTCCAGGGCGTGGTGCAGATCCTCGCGCAGGCTGTTCCATGCCACGTCTCTGCGGTGCGCGGTGTCCTGGGCATGCCGGTCGTCCCAGAGGAAGAACCAGATGCTGAAATCCGAGATCGCGGACAGCACCGGCTCGGAGGCGTCCACGTAGTAGCCGGCCACGAGGTCGGTGTACCGCAGCTCGTCGGCGAACGCGGCGACTTTGTCCGCCGGCATGAGTCTCATCCGCCGCAGCCATGATCGCGCCGACTTCTGAAGGCGAGCCCAATGAGGGTGCCGTCGTCGGGGGAAGGTGGTTTCGACTGCGGGGATCGAGAAGATCGGTTGTACGGCTGGTCGCTGTTTCGCGAATGATGGCAGTGGCATCGGTCTGCTCCTATGTACGTCGGTGCCGGAGATGGCACCGACAGACAGGGCAATCGGCCTTGCAGATACTTAGCGAGCCGAGGTCACCTGGTGCGGCGCCCATTCAGCCATCGCAGATCCTCCTCCCCGGAGGCGGCCCAGGCGTGATGCGGCGGTGAGGTGGCCAATGTGCGCCGCATCGCCTCCCGGCTGGGCACCGCTCTAATCCGGTGTCGACCAGCGCAGGATCGGCCCGGCGAGGTTGCGGCTTCACGGCCATCTCCGCCGAGTGGCCACGATGACGACGCTAAACACCGGCAAGGCCACCGCCAATCGACCGTTCCACACGACGGAACAGCTCGTCGGCTCGCCTGTGGGGCTCAGTTGCAGGATTCGGCCCTGACCGGGCGGTGGCAACGGGAGCCACCCCGGCACAGCGCTGGCGAGCCTCGGCCGGGCACCTCCTTCCAACGCCGGCTGGATGAGCGCGGCCCGGCGGTGTCGCCAGAGCGCTGCCCAAACGCCTTCGACGCATCGGCGTGACAAAGAAGCTGGATGCCATCCCGTCGTGTAGCGCTGATCAGTCAGCCGCGGAAATGTTCTATCAGGTGGAACGCGTACTCGCCGATCTCGATCCTGACGTCCACGGTTAGAGCTTCAGGATGCAAGCGTTCCATTGGAGATCTCTGAAGATGTCCCGATTGCAAAGCCCGTCGATAGCAGAGCTTCCCGAAGAGGCGGCAATGGCGCTGAAGCGGTTTCCGGTGCCGGTCAACAGCGCCGTGGCCATCGCTCTTGCCCCGACTCTGGTAAAACCCCTTCTCGATCTCGTTACCGCGCTTCTCACCACCTTGGAATTGCCACCGAAACTCCGGGAAATGCTCATCCTGCTCGTTTCGCATGAGACGCGATGCAGCTACGAATGGGCCCAGCATTTACCACAGGCGGCCGCGGCAGGCGTCGGCGATGATGAATTGGCTCTGGTCACCGATCGCCATCTGGACAGCGCCGACCCGGCGGAGCGCGTGATGCTCGATGCGGCGCGCATGTATCTCGACGGGACCCCGTGGGAGGACGCCACAATGGCGTCCCTCCTGGAGCGCTTCCCCGAAAGGCAGGTGGCCGAGATCCTCTTCGTGCTGGGTGCGATCCGGATGTTCACGCTCTACATCAACGCGCTCGACATCGAACTCGACCCATCCGGCGAGGAACTGGCCGAACGCTTCGCCGATCTCGCAGAAACCCGATCATGAGGCCGCGACCTCGGCTCCGTGCGGCGGTCGTCGGCGGCAGCATCGCGGGCTGCGCCACCGCGATCGCGATACGCCGGGCGGGCAACGACGTCACCGTCTTCGAACGCAGCGCCGGCCGACTTCAGACCCGCGGCCTGGGAATCGCCATCCCGGGTCCGCTACGTGACCAGTTGATAGCCGCCGGATATCTCGATGAGAGCATGCCACTGCGCCGCCTGACCGAACGAATCTGGTTGGTGCGCCGGCCGGGCCGCCCTGACAGCCGGGAATTGTGGCGGCAGAAGAGTCCCGTGCTGGCCTGTAACTGGGGGCTTCTGTGGCAGTCGTTGCGCAAGAGAGTCGACGGAGCCGAATACCTGACGGATGCCGCTGTTTCGGCGGTACGGCGACTTCCCGACGGTCGTGCCACAGTGCAGAGAAAAGGCAGCGGCGAGATGGCGTACGACCTCGTCGTCGGAGCCGACGGCTACCGCTCTCTGGTACGCGAGTCGCTACTGCCGGGCTGCCGCCCGAATTATGCGGGATACGCGCTATGGCGAGCGAGCGTCCCGCTCAGTGCGCTGTCCGATCCGGCCAGGGTCATGGCCGTGCTGGACGACGCCTACCTCACCATCGTGTTTCCCGGCGGGCACGCCATCATCTACCTGATTCCCGCCAACGACCCCGGCAGCGAACTGCGACTGAACTGGGCCATCTATGCCCGCCCTCCTGCGGAACCGCCGTCCGACGAAATCACCATGACCCGCCATATCCAAGACCTGGTGGCGCGGTTCTTTCCGGCCGAATGGATCGAGCCGGTCATGGCCGCCGAAACCATCGCCGTACACCCGGTGCACGATCTGAAAATCCCCTTGGTCGCAGACGCGCCGTTCCTGCTGGCAGGCGACGCGAGCACCATCACCCGGCCGCACACCGCCAGCGGGGCGGTCAAGGCTCTACAGGACGCCCTCTGCCTGGAACGCGCATTGTCGTCGTCCCATCGCCCGGCCCAAGCCCTGACCAGGTATCAGCAAGAGCGCTGCGCGGAAGGGAACCGGCTGGTCGACCTCGGCCGGGCGATCGGCCGCGAGCAGGTAGAACACACACCCGACTGGACCAGGATGGGGCCCTCGCAAATGGACCAGTGGACCCGCGAAACGCTCGACGGCCACAACCATTACCTGTACGGGAACATCAGCCGGTCCTCTTGAAGGGGAGATTCTCGATGCCGCACATCACCCGTCCTGAGATCGTCCTGCCCGAACATTGGGTCAGCACCGACGACCTCATCGAGCACTTCTCCGCGACCTATGCCGGGCATCCGCGCCTGCAGAAGGCGTTGGACGTCATGCGCGCGACCACGGTCCGCGGCCGGCGGTTTTCCCGGCCCCTGACCGAGCTGACCGACGCCGACCACCCCACAGACCTCCGGCTCCAGCGGCACTTCGAGGATTCCTGTCACCTCGCGGAGGAGGCGGCCCGCCGTGCGGTCAAGAACTGCGGCCTCGATCTGGACGACATCGACACCCTGGTCTGTGCCAGCATCACCGGCTACGCCATGCCGGGGCTGGACACCTACCTCGTCAACTCGCTCCCGCTGCCGCCCACGGTCCGGCGCCTTCCAGTGACCCAGATGGGCTGCAACGGCGGAGCGTACTCTCTGGCCCGCGCCGCCGAGCAGTGCACCTCGCCCGGCCACAACGCCCTGGTCGTGGGCGCGGATCTGCCCATGCACTACGTCCATCCCGATGACACGGGGATGGACGTCATGATCTTTCGGGCGCTGGTGGGGGATGCGGCCGGCGCATGCGTCGTACGCGGCCACGACACTCTGCCGGGCCTGCGCATCGACCAGTCCTGGGACTACGTCCAGCCGGAGACCGCCGCCATCGTCGGCTCCCGGGTCCGCCAGGACGGCATGCACCTGTTCAACTCCCCTCAGCTCTACGACGCTTTGCGCGACATCCTGCACGAGCTGACAGGCTGGCTGGAAAAGACCTCCCCCACAGGCACCGATCCGCGTCCAGAATTCCTGGTCGGGCACACGGGCGGCCCCAAGATCATGGAGACGCTCTTCGACGCCCTGGGACTCGATCCGTCGCTGGCTCACATCTCCAGGCAGAGCCTGCAAGAACTGGGAAACGCCGGCGCGGTCTCCATTCTCGACGTGCTCGCGCGTACCTACGACTCACCGCCGCCAGCCGGCGCCCACGGCCTGTCCATCGGCGTCGGCCCGGGGCTCAGCGTCACCGCCTCACGCCTGCGATGGCAATGAGCATGCCCCTCCGCCACGAGACGAGCCCTCAGCAACCAAGATCAGCCGTTGAGTTGACACTCCCCGATGTCGGAGGGTCCCCCGTCTACCGCTCGCGCCGGGTGTGTCCGGTGTCGAGATGGGGGTGGGGAGTCAGCAGGAGTCTGCTCGGGTTGACGGTGACGTGGGCGACCGGGCGGACTGTTCGGCGCGATGCCTGTGTCAGCCGCCAGCGGCTCGCGATCATGGTCAGGATGATGAGCAGTTCGGTCCAGGCGAAGCTCTCGCCGATGCATTTGCGTCTCCCGTCGCCGAAAGGGAGGAAGGACGTGCGGGGAACGGGGTGGGCGACGTTGGGCAGCCAGCGGTCCGGATCGAAGCGGTACGGGTCCGGGAAGACGACGGGGTCGTGCTGGAGGAGGTAGGGGCTGAAGATGACTTCGGAGCCTGCGGAGATCAGGTGGTCGCCGAGTCGGACAGTGGTGATGGCGGTCCGGCTGATCATCCAGGCGGGCCCGTAACAGCGCAGCGTCTCCTGGAGGACGCGGCGCGTGTATTCGAGCGAGGACAGTTGCTCATGGCGCAGCGTGTGTCCTCCGCACACCGCATCGATCTCCTGGTACAGGCGGTCTTCGACGTCGGGATTGCGGGAGATTTCGTACAGGGCCCAGGCGAGTGTGGCGCTGGTGGTCTCGATGGCGCCGGTCAGGAGTGTGATCACCTCTTCGCGCAGATGGGCGGGACTCAACTTTTGACCGGTCTCGGGCTCCCGGGCGTCCAGCAGGGTGTCGAAGAGCCCGGGATGTTCTTCGCCCGAATCCTGCTGCCGCTGCCGACGGCGCTCGTCGATGGTTTCGTCGACCAGCGTTCGCAGCCGTGTCAGACGTGTCCGGTGCCGGTGGTTGAACGGGAGCGGGAGGGTGGTCAGCCAGGCAGGCAGGATCGTCTGCAGGAGGGTGCCCGCCATGATCTTGGGGAGAAGGGCGGTGAACTCTCGCTGGATCACGGCCGGCACGCCAGTGCCGAAGAGGGCCGTGAGGAAGGCGGCGAGCGTGAGCTCTCTCATCTCCTGGTGGATCCGAAGGGGCGTGCCGGCGTGCCACCGGGTGGTGCGCTGCCGCACGAGATCGATCATGGCGTCACCACGCGTGGCGATGTGCGCGAGGTTGAACATCGGCTGGAGCAGGCGGCGGCGCCGCAGGTGCGGGTCTCCTTCGGTGACGGTGGCCAGGCCGTTTCCGAAGAACTGGCGCAGGGCCTCGATGATCCGTCCGCCCTTCTTGAACGCCTTGGCTTCGGTGACCAGCATCGTGTGGGTCAGTTGCGGGTCGGTGACCACATAGGCGGATGAGGTGCCCAGCTCGACACGCACCACCGAGCCGTGCCGGCGCAGCGAGTCCAGGAAGTCCAGGCGGCGTAGCAGGAGGTGGCCCGTATGTCCCAGCAGAGGAATACGTCCTGGAGCGCGGGGGGTGGGTCGCGTCGGGCGTGATTCGATGTCCATGGGTGGATCCCCTTTGCCGGTGTCAGACCGGACGCGGTGACGAGCCGGAGCCCTTCGGGGTCAGCAGATCGTCGACCGAGCCTCGTCCTTGTCGTTCGACGGCCGCCACCACGTCGGATCTGTTCGCGGTGTACCGCCCGGTGTTCCGGGCCCAGTCGTAGTTGCCGCGTATCCAGTTGCGAATACCGGCCACTCCCACATCCGTCGCCGCCCGCTGGTTCTGCGCCATGCCGAGTTCGTCGCACAGCCGCGGCACGCGCGACTCCAGGTGCAGGTAGGCGGCGAGCCTATCGGCGGTCATCCGCACGGCCTCGTCAATGGCCGCCGCCCGCGAACAGCCGCGGTGCCGCATGAGGACGGTGACCAGGTTGTGCGAGTCGCCGCGCCGCTCTTCACGCTCAAGAGATTGCAGGTCGTTCATGTAGGCGATGACGTCGGCGGCCGCGGCCCGCATGTTCTGCATCAGGGGGTGGGCCTGGATCTGTACGGGCACCTCGGTCCGGCAACTGCGCTCGGCCGCGTCGATGGAGTGGTGGATACCCACCGAGCGGCGCCGCAGGTCGATGTAAGCGGCAAGATCCAGGTTCTCGCCCGCGGCCGATATCCGCACTTCCTGTGCGTGAGCCGCCAGAAACCGCGCCCATGATGACGCGAAACGGTTGCGCCAGCTCTCCGACATGCCCATGGAGAGTTGGGCCCACACTTCCACCCAGGCGAGCGTGATCGGGCAGACCTCTTCGGGAGGTGCTCCTGCGGGGCGGAACGGAATGGTGATCATCTCGCGAGAGACGTGAGCGATCTGCTCGACCCGTCCTTCAGAGGTCGCATCGAATTGGTCATCGAACAGAAACGCCAAGGAAAACCAGTTCATGAACATGAACATGTCGTCGGCCGTCTGGGTGCCGGGATAGGTTCGCGCGGCCGCCTGTGGCAGATCCCAGGACAGGTATTCGTCCCATCCGGCCTCGCTGCGGACCAGGCCATGCTCGCGCACCCAGCCCAGATGTCTTCTTCGAGCGGGCTTGAGGTATGTACTGACCGAAGAGCGGAACGGGATGACGAATTCCATGTTCTGGGGCATGGCTTCTCCTATTGGGCAACGTCAGCAGGATGTCGGCCGTCGCGACGGCGCGTGAAAGCACGTCGTCGTTGGCGGTCGGCGACTCACAATTGCGATGCCTCCCAATATCCATGCCGAAGCCCGACCGAGCAGACTCTGTTCCGGCCAGCGGAACGCCGATTGGGCCGAAATCGACAATGCGCCTAGCGTCGCTGGACATGAACATCCGACAACTGCCGATCGCGATCACCGATCACCCTCGATCCGGCTTCGGCTGATTCCCAGATAAGGCCCGTTCGTGCCTTTGAAGATTGTCGGCAATACCCCGCCAGGGCACACGGTTGTGGCGGGGGTTCGTCGCGTACCACCAGCGGAGCACTCATGACCACCATGACGAAGTCCGTGGGCGTTGGTCTGGCTCATGGCAAGGCGATCCTCTTGGGCGAGCACACCGTCGTGTACGGCACGCCGGCCATCGCCCTGCCCATGGCCGGTCTCACGGTGAGCGCGGCGGCTCGTCATGGCACCCGTACGGCACCGCGAGACGATCACATCGACGCCACCATTGAGGCGGCGGCCGATGCGGCACTGCGGCGGCGAAGAGCGCCCGCCGGCATCCCGCACGTCGAGATCACGTGCGGCATTCCGCTCGGGCGTGGACTGGGGTCCAGCGCCGCCTGCGCCACGGCCGCCGTCCGCGCCGTCGCCGACCTGTACGACGCGTACCGGGAGTCCGACGCGCTGTACGACCTGGTGCAGCACAGTGAGCGGCAAGTGCATGGAAGCGCCAGCGGGGTGGACGCGCGCGCGGTCGCCGCGGACACACCGATCTGGTTCGAGCATGGGACGGCCCGGCCCCTCACCTTTGGCAGGCCGGCGGTCTTCGTGGTGGCCGACACCGGTGTCTCGGGCGCTACCGGCAAGGCCGTGGCCTGTGTACGCGAGGTGCTCGGCGCCGATCCGGCCCGCGCCGAGCGGTTCCTGGCGCGGGCCAGGATGCTCGTCTGCGCCGCGGCGGACGCTGTGGTGTCGGGCCGCTTGGACGTCCTCGGCCAGCGCATGCTGATTTTTCAGGACTTGCTGGGCGAGTTGGGCGTGAGCACGCCGGCGATCGACCGGCTGGTCGCCGCGGCGCTGGAGGCCGGGGCGCACGGTGCCAAGCTCACCGGTGGCGGCCTGGGTGGTTGTGTCGTGGCGTTGACCGGTTCAGCCGATGGCGTGGAACGGTTGCGGGCGGCGCTGCGAGAGGCCGGGGCGGTCTCGACATGGACGATCGCGTTCGGGGCCGGGTCATGACGGCGGCCGGCGTCACGGCGGTGGCGTATCCGAACATCGCGTTGGTGAAGTACTGGGGCAAGCGGGATGAGCAGTGGGGACTGCCGGTCACGGGCAGCCTGTCGATGACCCTGGACTGCTTCCCGACCACAACGCGTGTCGCGCCGGCTCCTGGTGCCCGTGCCGACCGGGTCATCATCAATGGACAGACCGCTGAGGGGGCGGCCCGGGTCCGCCGGTTCCTGGATCTCGTACGAACGCTCGCCGACCGGCCCGAACCCGCGATGGTGGAGTCGGTGAACGCGGGGCCGACGGCAGCCGGACTGGCGTCGTCGGCGGCCGGATTCGCCGCCCTGGCCGCCGCGGCCGCCTCCGCCTACGGGCTGCGCCTGGACGGCCGTGCGCTGTCGCGGCTGGCCCGGCGCGGGTCGGGATCGGCGTGCCGGTCGGTGTTCGGCGGTTTCGTGCAATGGCACGCCGGCACCGCCGACGGTCCGGCGGGCGATGCGGGTTCGTACGCCGAACCGGTGCCGGTCGGCGCCGTCGAACCGGCGCTGGTCGTCGCCATGACCGACACGGGCTCCAAAGCGGTGCCCAGCCGGGAGGCGATGCGGCGTACGCTGGCCACCTCCCCGCTGTACCGGGCCTGGGCCGAGTCCAGCCAGGACGATCTGTGCCGGCTGAGATCGGCGCTGCGACAGGGCGACCTCGGCACGGTCGGGGAGATCGCCGAGCACAACGCGCTCGGCATGCACGCCACCATGCTCGCCGCCCGCCCCGCCATCCGCTATCTGTCGGGGGCATCGCTGGCGGTGCTGGACCAGGTCGCGTCGTTGCGGGCGGGAGGCGTGCTCGCCTACGCCACCATCGACGCCGGCCCCAACGTGGTGGTGCTGTGCGCCCGCGATGACGCGCCCCGCGTGGCCGCCGCGCTGGGTGAGGTCGATCAGGTCCGGTCGGTGCACGTGGCCGGGCCGGGGCCGGGCGTGGCGATACGTCAAGGAGAAGGCCGATGACCACCTTCCGGGCGCCGGGCAAGCTGTTCATCGCCGGCGAGTACGCCGTCGTCGAGCCATGCCAGCCGGCCGTACTCGTGGCCGTGAACCGCTACGCGACGGTGACCGTCACCGGCACGGGCGGAGCCACGACGCTGACCTCCGACCTCGCCGGTGGGCTGACGGCCGAGTACGAGCCGGGCCGCACGGCGCGAGGGCCGTTCGCGTTCGTTGCGGCGGCCGTACACGTCATGGAACGCCTGGCCGCCGAGCACCGCATGCCGATCCGGCCGTTCCGGCTGCTGGTCACCACCGACCTCACCGGGACCGGCGGCCGCAAACTCGGGCTCGGCTCCAGCGCGGCCGTCACCGTCGCGACCTGCGGCGCGCTCGCCCGCTTCTACGGCCTGCGGCTGACCCGCATGGACCTGTACCGGACCGCGATGCTGGCCACCCACGCCGTGGCCCCGGCCTCCTCCGGCGGCGACGTCGCGGCCAGCACGTTCGGCGGCTGGCTGCTCTACCACTCCCCCGGCCACAGACCGTGTGACGCCACGGTGACCGCCGCGCTCGGCGCCGAGTGGCCCGGGCTGATGGTCCGGCCACTCGCGGCCCCGCCCGGCGCGCACCTGGAGGTCGGCTGGACCGGCGAGACCGCCTCCACCCCAGAGCTTGTCGGACGTCTCGGCGAAGACCACCACCGTTCCTTCCTCGCCGGCAGCGCCGATTGCGTGTCCAGCCTGGTCACCGGCCTGGAACACGGCGACATCACGCGCATGCAGCACCAGGTCAACCGGGCCCGGGGCCTGCTGACCGAGCTGGACACGCGGACCGGCCTCGGCTGGATGACCCCCCGGCTGCACGCTCTCTGCCGGGCCGCCGACGCGATCGGCGTGGCCGCCAAACCCTCCGGCGCCGGTGGCGGTGACTGCGGTATCGCCCTGCTCCGCCCCGATCAGGAGCACCGCGTACCCGCGCTGCGCGAGCAATGGACCCGCGACGGCATCCAACCGCTGCACCTGCGCCTTCACCCCACCGAACAGGACCGGACATGAGCCCCAACCGTAAGGACGACCACGTACGTCACGCCGTCGACCAGCAGCGGGACGGCACAACCCCCCAGGAAGCGACCGCCGGCGACTTCGACGCGGTGTCCTTCGTGCACCACGCGCTGGCCGGCATCGACGCCGACACCGTCGACCTGGCCGTCAAGGCGCCCGGCGGAACCTGGCCGGCACCGCTGTACATCAACGCCATGACCGGGGGCAGCGCCAACACCGGGAAGGTCAACCGCGGGCTGGCCATCGCCGCCGCTGAGGCCGGAATCCCCATCGCCTCGGGGTCGATGAGCGCCTACCTGCGTGATCCCGGCCTGGCCGACACCTACCGGGTCCTGCGCAGCCACAACCCCGACGGCGTGGTCATCGCCAACATCAACGCCAACGCCGACCCCGGCCAGGCGCGCCGGGCCATAGACCTGCTCGAGGCGGACGCCCTGCAGATCCACCTCAACGCGACGCAGGAGATCGTGATGCCCGAAGGCGACCGGGCCTTTCACGCCTGGCCCGCACACGTCGAACGCATCGCCGCCGAAGCCGGCGTCCCGGTGATCGTCAAGGAGGTCGGGTTCGGCCTCAGCCGCAAAACCATCCGCCGGCTGCGCGACGCCGGAGTCACGGCGGCCGACGTCAGCGGACGCGGCGGCACCAACTTCGCCCGTATCGAGAACAAGCGCCGCCCCGGCGGCGACTTCGCCTTCATCGCCGACTGGGGCCAGTCCACCCCTTGCTGCCTGCTCGACGCCGCCGACATCACCGGCATCGACATCCTCGCCTCCGGCGGCGTGCGTTCTCCCCTCGACGTCGCCCGCGCGCTGGCCCTGGGCGCCACGGCCGTGGGTGTCGCCGGCCATTTCCTCGGCGTCCTCGTCGACCAGGGCGAGAAGGCGCTGATCGAGGAGATCTCCGACTGGCTCCACCAACTCCGGCTCATCATGACCATCCTCGGCGCGGCCACCCCGCCCGAACTCGCCGACTGTGACCTGCTCCTGTCCGGAGAGGTGGCCGGCTACTGCCAGGCCCGCGGCATCGACCCCGTTCCCTACAGCTCCAGGAGCCTCCGACATGACTGACTCATTCGCCGCCGTCCCCCTGCAGTGGGTGGGACCGATCCGGATCACCGGCAACACCGTCAACGAAGAGGTGTCCGTCCCGCTGGCCACCTTCGAATCACCGCTGTGGCCCTCGACCGGGCGCGGCGCACGCGTGTCCCGCCAAACCCGGGACGGCATCGTCGCCACGCTCGTCGACGAGCGGATGACCCGCTCGATCCTGCTCGTGGCCGACAACGCCGAAGCCTCGCACCGCGCGGTCCGGCAACTGGCCGCCGAGTTCGCTCAGTTGCAGGCCATCACCGCAGAATCCAGCAGGTTCGCCCAGCTCATCGGCCTGCACCATCAGATCGCGGGGAATCTGCTGTTCCTGCGCTTTGAGTTCTCCACCGCGGACGCGGCCGGGCACAACATGGTCACCCTGGCCTGCGACCACCTCATGGACCACATCGTCACCGCAGTGCCCGGCGTGCGCTACGGGTCGATCTCAGGCAACTACTGCGCCGACAAGAAGGCCACCGCCGTCAACGGCATCCTCGGCCGGGGCAAGAACGTCGTCACCGAGCTCCTGCTCCCCCGCGACCTCGTCGAGGACGAGCTGCACACCACCGCGGCCGACGTCGCCGCGCTCAACCTCCGCAAGAACCTCATCGGCACCCAGCTCGCCGGCGGCATCCGCTCCGCCAACGCCCACTACGCCAACATGCTGCTCGCCTTCTACCTGGCCACCGGCCAGGACGCCGCCAACATCGTCGAAGGCTCCCAAGGGCTCACCCACACCGAGGACCGTGACGGCGACCTCTACTTCTCCTGCACCCTGCCCAACATCATCGTCGGCACCACCGGAAGCGCCAAGAACACCGGATTCGCCGCCGAGAACCTGGGCCGTCTGGGTTGCCACGCCGACCGCGAGCCCGGCGCCAACGCGCGCCGCCTCGCCGTCCTGGCCGCCGCCACCGTCTTGTGCGGAGAACTGTCCCTCATGGCGGCCCAGACCAACCCCGGTGAGCTCATGCGCGCCCACCTGAAATCCGAACGCCAACCCGTCACCCATTGAGGACCTGCCATGACCGAGCCCGCGATCGGCATCCACGACCTGTCCCTCGCGACCACCCACTACCGCCTGGATCTGGCGACCCTCGCCCACCATCTGGGCACCGATCCCGCCAAATTCCACACCGGCCTCGGCCAGGACGCGATGAGTGTTCCCGCCGCCGACGAGGACATCGTCACCATGGCCGCCGCGGCGGCCCGGCCGATCATCGACCGGCACGGCGCGGATCGCATCCGTACCATCCTGTTCGCCACCGAAACCGGCGTCGACCAGTCCAAAGCCGCCGGCCTCTACGTGCACGGCCTGCTCGGCCTGCCATCGGCGTGCCGCATCGTCGAGCTGAAACAAGCCTGCTACTCGGCCACCGCCGCCCTGCAGTTCGCCACCGCGCTCGTCGCCCGCGATCCCACCCAGCAGGTCCTCGTCCTGGCCAGCGACATCGCCAAGTACGAACGGGGCACCGCCGCGGAAGCGACGCAAGGCGCGGCGGCCGTGGCCATGCTCGTCACCGCCGACCCGCGACTCCTGCGCCTGGAAGTCCCCTCAGGAGTGTTCTCCGCCGACATTTCCGACTTCTGGCGCCCCAACTACCGCAGCGAGGCCGTCGTCGACGGGCGAGCCTCCATCACCGCCTACCAGAAGGCCACCGTGGAGGCCTGGAACGACTACCGGCGCCACGGCGGCCGCGACCTGTCCGAGTTCGCCGCGTTCTGCTACCACCAGCCGTTCACCAACATGGCCTACAAAGCCCACCGGCACCTGCTGGAAAGCACCGGAGCAGCCGCCGGCGCAGCAGACCTCGACACCGCTCTGGCCGCCGCTGCCGTCTATAACCGGGCCCTCGGAAACAGCTACAGCGCCTCGGCCTACCTCGCCCTCGCCTCCCTCCTCGACCACCGCGACGACCTCGACCAGCGCCCCGTCGCCATCATCAGCTACGGATCAGGCAGCGTCGCCGAAATCCTCAGCGGCGTGATCGTCCCCGGCTACCGAAACCACGTCAGGACGGCAGCCAACACCAACGCGATCGACCTTCGCGAACCCATCGGCTACGCGCGCTACGAAGAACTCCACGACCCGGAACTGCCCGACGACGGAAGCCACCACGAGCTCCCGGCCGAAACCAGCGGCCCCTACCGCCTGGCCGCCCTTACCGGCCACAAGAGGATCTACCAACCGACCGGCCGGCCGGCCGGGACGTGAAGCTGAGCGGTAAAAGGGGTACAGCGATTCCGGATATCGCGGAGGGCAGGCCGCGAGGGCCTATCGGGTCCGTGCGACGGCCTTCTCGGCGAGTTCTTTCAGCGCCTGCCTGGCTTCCGACTCGATCGGCGCGCTGCGCAGGGCCGCGAAGGCGCGTTCGGCGCGTTCGTTGATCATGTCTTCGGTTCGTGCGAGTGCGCCGGTGGCGGTGATGATCTCGCGCAGTTCTTCCGCTTCCGGCTCCTGCAGGTCCGGGTCGCCGTACAACGCTCGGATACGGGCTCGCTGCACTGGGGTGGCATGCCGTACGGCCTGGGCGATGAGGACGGTGGGCTTGCCTTCACACAGATCGTCGGTGGCGGATTTGCCGGTGACGGCCGGGTCGCCGTACACACCGAGGACGTCGTCGCGCATCTGGAACGCCTCTCCCAGCGGAATCCCGAACCTGGAGTACGCGATCAGCGTCTCCCGCGTGGCTCCTGCCAGCGCTCCGCCCAGTTGCAGCGGGCGTTGCACGGTGTACCGGGCGGTTTTGAGGCGTGCGATGGCCAGCGACCGCTCCACGCTGCCGTCGCCACGGGCGGTCTCCAGCACATCCAGATACTGCCCGGCCACGACTTCGGTGCGCATCACGTCATAGACCCAGCGTGCGGCGGCCAGCCTGCGCGCGTCCAGACCGCTGTGGTTGAGCAGCTCATCGGCCCACATCAGGCACAGATCGCCCAGCAGAATGCCGGTGGCGGTGCCGAACGCCTCGGAGGTGCCGCGCCAGCCGTTCCTGGAGTGCTGGTCGGCGAGCCTGCGGTGCATCGCCGGGCCACCGCGCCGCGTTTCGCTGCCGTCCATGATGTCGTCGTGGATCAGGGCGAAGGCGTGGAAGAGCTCAAGGGACGCGGCGGCGGACACGATCTCCGGGCAGTCCTCCTCCCCCGCGCCGCGCCAGCCCCAGTAGCAGAACACCGGGCGGGCGCGTTTGCCGCTTCTGAGCACGTATTCGCGCAGAGAGCCGAGCACCGAGCCCAGTTCCTCCGCCTCCTGCGGCAGACTCTGGTCGTCGATGAAGGCGGCCAATGCCGCTTCCATTCTTCCCGCCAGGTCCGTCGCCACGCCGGTCATGACGTGACCCGCTCGGCCCAGCGGCCGGCTCGGGTAGAAGCCATTGCGCCGCGTCCCTTCAACGATGCCGTCAGATATGTCGGACTCGTTCCAGGGTGCGCGCGTCCCTTCGACCGGGGCGAGAAGCGGTTCCATCGTGTGGAACAACTGGTGTGCGCATGTGCGCTCACCGGACCCTGCTTGCCGCACCACGCGGCTGCCAACGTGCGGTGGTACCGCCAGGGCCGCTGACATCCCCCGGGCGAGATCCGACTATGCGGGCTCGGTGGGCTCGGCACGGCCGAGGGCCTGCACGGCGGCGATCGCCTGCTCGATGTGGTCGTACACGTTCACGGCCTGCCAGGCGCCGGTGATCTCCAGGATGCGGGCCACCCGGGGCTGCGGTCCGGCCAGGTGGAGACCTGCTCCATGGGCACGGGCGAGGGTGGCGGCGGCGAGCAGCACGGCCAGACCGGAGCTGTCCAGGAAGGACAGTCGGCTCACGTCCACGACCAGGTGATCGTGCAGCGTCCGGCGCACCTGATCGAGATACGCCTCCAGAGTCCCGGAGGTGGAGGCGTCCACCTGGCCGGTCACCGTGATCAGGGTCATTCCGGGCAGGTGCCGGCTGGTCAGGTTCATGACAGCCGGCGACGGTCGGCCGACAAGGGGAGGGTGGCGGTGGCCTCCGCCACGTCGGCGTGGATGTTCAAGACGTCCCACACGCCGGTGATCTGCAGGATCCGGGCTGGCAGATCCTGCACCGCGGCCAGATGCAGGGTGGCGCCCTCGTGATGGAGGCCGGAGTGCACGCGTAACAGTACGTGCAGGCCGCTGCTGTCCATGAAGGTCAGCTCACCGAGGTCGAGCACCACCGGCTGGCCGGGCCGGCGGGCGCCGCCGATGGAGGACTCGAGGTGGCCGGCGTTGGTGACGTCGAGTTCGCCGGCCACGGTGATCAGCACGCCGGCGGGCAGCGGACAGTGGTTCAGGCTGAGGGGAGACATGGCGGACTCGCTGCGAGTGTTCAGCTTGTCGATGTGTGCGCAACGGTGACGATCATGAAGGGTTCCCCTCCAGGTAGACCCGGCGACTGCGGCATCGATGCCATCATCGATGAGGCTACGGCCGAAGGCTGTTACAGGAAAGGCGATTCATCAAAAAATCTTCGGAGAAAGAAATTTCAGCCGTTCCGGCATCTCGGAAAATCGGCGACGCCCGGTCGCCGAGCGCGAACGAAGTGGTAGTTCCCGCCGACGTGGCCCTGGAGGACGACGCCAGAAGGCCCGCATCACTATGACCTTGGACAGGTGTCCGATCTTCGGGAGCCGCGAGCGCAACCGTCCTGGAGTCACGAGGTCGGACGCGATCAGTCTCTTCGCCGGCGTTGTCGAGGAATCTCATGGCCGGAAGCCGTATATGACGTCGGTCATGTACGGCCTCCGGCGTTTGTCAGGCGACGCGCCTGATGGTCAGAGTGCCAGCAGGTCGAATCCGCCGTTGGCCAGGCGTCCGGTGTTGGTGTCGTAGACGTTGACGGCGATGGTGTTGCTGTGCCGCCAGCAGGTCGCCGATGGGTTGCGGTAGGCGATGTGCGGCAGTCGCCGCGCATCGCGTGGAGTGAGCTGGATGAGCGAGTAGGCCGCGTCCACGGAAGAGGCAAGTTGGACGCAGTAACGACCGGTGCCCGCCCGCCAGGATCTGCGGACGTTCGTGCCGTTGTTCAGGCTGCCGTTGGCGTTGATGATGGCGGCGGCGCTGCCATAAGGCGTCGATGAGCGTGCGTGCGCAGCCTGAGATTCGGCGTGTGCGGGAGAAGTCGCTGCCGCGATGAACCCGGCGACCGTCAGTGCGAACGCGCCTGACACCGTACGACGAAGCATGGGAATTCCTTTCGAGCGTGCCCCAGATAGGAAGCAAGACTGAAAGTAAGTCCGCATCGGTCGTGGCACCGCGCGCCACCCCGGACCAGGACAATCAAGAAATCTTGAGCGATCAGACGTGAACCGATGGCTATCACAGGTGATGCCTGCTTAAGGCGAGATGTCCCGCCGGGCACTGGTGGCCCAGACGGAAAACTCGTGGGACAGCGCACCAGGGCGCTCATCAAGATTCACATCGCACTCCGACACTGTTCATGGTGGGTGACGACCTGAACGAGGTGCCGGACTTCGCGCCTGTCCCAACGCCGGCCGTGCCACATCTGGCCGGCGGAATGGCGCGTCGTATCCGCTCCCTCGCCTCTCCACGACCGCCGGCCTGAGCGGCGGGCGCGGTGCCCAGACACCTCGTATCCCATGATGTGAACAGGCACGGACATTGGGCAAAGGGATGTCCCGCACGGTGGAACCTTGCCGCCTTACGGCCGGCTCGCGAAGGGCGGTGGCGAACAACGCGAGGAGGCTGCGGGTGCCGAATATCGCGTCACGCCGTGCGACCTGGGAGCATTCCCGCCGGAGTTGACGATCCAGTCAATATGGCTGCGGACGTACCAACAAGAATCGCCCGTTGTTCCGCTGCTTGGAACGACGCATGCGGCCACTCCCCGCTCCACCTAGCGTGAGGGATCTCAAGGCGGCAAGCAGCCGAGAGGAACTGATCATGCGAGACATGTCGCTCGGAGATTACGCCGCAGAGCGCCTGTGGCGCCTGCGCAAGCTGACGGGACACCACGGCGCCGACGACATCCGGCTCTTTCGTGAGCTGATGGGGCCGGTGGCCGGGCGGCCACTGACACGCCCGCCCGCGTGGAAGTCCGATGTGACCGACGATCACACACCCGTGGAGTTCTCGCTCGCCTTCCGGCGCGATCATTCCCCGCAACTTCGTGCCCTCATCGAGCCGCTTCCCGACCGGCCAGATCTCCCATCCAATTTCGAGGCCGCCCGCCAGGCGATCGAGGACGTCGCCCACACGCTCGGCTATTCGCTGGAGACGTTCGAACAGGTGACCGACCTGTTCTCCACTTCCCTGCCACAAGGGCGTTTCGCGCTGTGGTGCGGACTGGTCATGCATCCGTCCAGGCCACCCGACCTCAAGGTCTACTTCAACCCGCAGGTCCAGGGGCGGCACCGGGCTCCCGAACTGGTGCGGAAGGCCCTCGATCGCCTGGGGCTGCACCAGGCCGCCGAAAGCCTCATCCGCCCGGCAGAGCCGCAGGAGGACCTCCTCTACTTCTCCATCGATGTCGGCCAGTGGGAAAATCCGCGTACCAAGATCTATTCCGCGCATCGCCGGCTCCCGGCGCAGGAGATCATCCCGCCCGAACAGCGGGAGCCGCTCGCCGCATTCTGTGATCGGGTGTGCGGGCCCGGCCCGTACGCCAGGCGGCCGCTCCTGCTGTGCCGATCCTTCTCGGCGGCGGGCACCCGCCACACCATGCACGCGCCGATCCGCGACTACGTACCCGACGACGCGGTCGCCCGCGAGCGAACACATGACGTCATGCGAAGGCTGGGCCTGGACCGCGAAACGTTCGACCACGCGCTCGGCGCGGTGGCCGACAGGCCCCTGACCAGCGATTCCGGGCTCCTCAGCTATCTCTCGCTGGCGCTGGATGAGGACACCCCGAGATTGACCACCTACGTCACCATCGAGGCGTACTCTGCCGACCGCACCCCTGAGGCCATGCCATGGAGCCATACCGGATCAAGGTCATAGAACCGATTCCCTTCCCCTCGCGGGAAGAGCGGGAACGCGCGCTGACCCGCGTGCACTACAACCTGTTCGACCTGCACGCCGACGAGGTCACGATCGACCTGCTGACCGACTCGGGCACGGGGGCGCTCTCCGCCGCCCAGCTCGCCGCCTCGATGACCGGCGATGAGTCGTACGCGGGCGCCCGCTCGTTCCACCGCTTCCACGCGGCGGTCCAGGATCTGACGTCGTACCCGCACATCCTGCCCGTGCACCAGGGGCGCGCCGCGGAGCGCGTCCTCTTCTCGACCCTGCTGGAGCCTGGGCAGATCACGATCAGCAACACCCACTTCGACACCACCCGGGCCAACGTGGAGCTGGCCGGATGCGAGGCGCGCGACCTGATCTGCCGCGAGGCCGCCGACCTCGACCAGGCCCACCCGTTCAAAGGGAACATCGACCTGGCGGCCCTCGAACGCACGCTCGCCGGACCCGAGGCGGCCAAGGTGGCGGCGGTCATCATGACCATCACCAACAACGGGGCCGCCGGGCAACCGGTGTCCATGGCCAACCTCACGGCCGCTCGCCAACTCTGCGATCAGTACGACGTGCCGTTCCTGCTGGACGCGGCCCGCTTCGCCGAGAACGCCTGGCTGGTCTCCCAGCGTGAGCCCGGGCAGGTGGGACGCGAGCCCCGGGACGTCGCCAAGGAGGCGTTCCGCCTGGCGGACGGCTGCGTGGCCAGCATGAAGAAGGACGGCATCGTCCACATGGGCGGCTTCCTCGGCCTGCGCGACCCCGATCTGGCGGCCCGCTGCGAGATGCTGCTCATCGCCACCGAGGGCTTTTCCACCTACGGCGGCCTGGCCGGACGCGATCTGGACATGCTCGCCCTCGGTCTGACCGAGGTGACGGAGCCCTCCTACCTCGGCGCCCGCGCCGAAGCGGCGGCCCACCTGGCGGACGTCGCCCGCGCCGCCGATGTGGCGGTCGTGGAGCCGCCCGGGCTGCACGCGGTCTATCTCAACGCGGGCCGCCTGCTGCCTCACCTGCCGGCCGAACATCTGCCCGGCCACGCGCTGGCCTGCGCGCTGTATCTCGAAGGCGGCATCCGCTCGGCCGAACTCGGCTCGCTCTACCTCGGCGAACTCGATGAACAGGGCAACGTCGTCAAACCCGCCCCTTATGAGCTGGTACGGCTCGCGCTTCCCCGCCGGGTCTACACCATGAGCCATCTGGACCACGTCGGCCGGACCCTCGAACGCATCGCCCGGCAGGCCGATCGCGTCCCCGGCTATCGGATCACCGACTGCCCGCCCCTGCTCCGGCACTTCAAGGCCCGCTTCGAGCCGGTTCACGCAGCCTGACTCCACCGCCGACCCGCACGTCCGAGCCACGGAGAGCGACCGGCCAGAGTCGCTCTCCTCACGTGTGCACATATGTGCCGGGGGCATCCCCGATGACGGGGTACCGGACGCTGCCGATCGGAGGCAGGGTGCGCTGAGAGCCGGCCCGCTCGGCAAGCCATCGCGCCCAGGGGAGCCACCACGTTTCGCGGTGCTCGCCGGCTTCCGCGAGCCAGGCATCGGGGTCGGATGACGGTCGCCGGTCCATTATCCCGGGGAGGCCAGGACGCTTCCTATGCGTCCTCCAGCGGCGAGGAAGAACCGCGAATCGCCGGGGAAGAGGGCGGTAGCACGATAGGACGACTCCCAGGGAACCAAGTGATCGTCGCGGCCGGCGACGATGAAGAGATCCTGCTTCACTCGGTCAAGCCGCAATGACCGCCCAGCGATTTCGGCGGCACCTCTGGCGAAGCTATTGCGCATCCAAAGCTCGCGCAGTAAAAGGCCAGGAGCCGAAAGGCCGGGGGCGACCGGCCCATGAGCCAGTTCGAGACAACGTATTTCCATATCGCGTCGTTGGCCTGCAATGAGCGGAAGCACGCATCGAGACCGCGGCCGGCGAGGTAACCCTGACGGGCCGCCACACGCACGCGGCAGGATTTCGGCGTGGTCGGGTGGCGTCCGATTCGTGCTCAGGTAAGGCCGGCTTCGACAAGATCAAGACGGTTCGCAATGCCATGGGAGGGGGCGGCGGCGTCCGGCCACGGCGCGAAACCGGCACCCACCCTCCATCCCAGCCCTTGCTTCACCTATCGAAGATCGATAGATTACCATCGCAAATCGATGGAAGGATGGGGCCATGGGAAAGCTGACAGTGCGTGCGCTGCGCGCCGTGCTCGTCGTGGTGCTCGCCGGCACCGTGTTCGTACAGGCATCAATGGTGTGGGCATTGGTCAGCGGGAGCGACCCGGAGGACGGGTCGCTCCCGCTGACCCCGCTGCGCGTGATCACGATCCTGGGCATGATGTCGGCCCAGGTCGCCCTGGTCTGCGTATGGCGGCTGGTGACGATGGTGCGACGCGGAACCGTGTTCTCCCACGCCGCCTTCCGTTACGTGGACGGCATCATCGGCGCGATCGTGGCGGCTGCCCTCGTGTGGTTCGCGGTCACGGCCCTCAATGCGCCGGGCCAGCGGGACGATCCGGGCGTCACCGTCATCATGGGCGGGGTTGGCGTGGCCATCCTGGGGGTCGCGCTCATCGTGCTCGTGCTGCGGATGCTGCTCGCCCAGGCCGTCGCGCGCGACGTCGAAGCGGCAAAGATGCAGGCCGAGTTGGACGAGGTGATCTGATGCCGATCGCCGTCGACATCGACGTGATGCTGGCCAGGCGGAAGATGTCCGTGGGCGAGCTCGCGGACCGCGTAGGGATCACGCCCGCCAACCTGGCGGTCCTCAAGAACGGCCGCGCCAAGGCGGTGCGCTTCGCGACGCTCGCCGCACTCTGCGAGGCGCTCCAGTGCCAGCCGGGCGACCTGCTGCGCTGGGAGGCCGAGGACGCCGCGGGCGGATGACGCACCCCAGGGCAGGCGTGAAAACGCCTGCTCATAATCCGTGGGTCGTGGGTTCAAGTCCCACTCGCCCTACTCACCAATATCGCATTCGACCTGGGGTTTCTCGGTTTTTCCAGCCTCGGATCTCGTTTTTGATCATAGTTGGTCGCTCGGTGGTCGCTCTTGTGTACGGACCGCGTATCGCGGTAGATCGTTTAGGCGCCCACCGTCAACTCAGACCCCAAAGACGATGATCAGAAGGTCAAGCCAGAAGGTCTGCTCGGTGTCGCTGGTCAAGCTGTCCAAGTCGGCTCCTCTTACCCTCCAGACCGTTTTTGACCAGCAGATAAATGGTCCGCTGCTTCTCACAGCGCCTCGCTCGGCCTGTTCGCCGCGCAGGCTCAGGATCGATCGGCTGCCCCGTTTGCACGACGGCCACTGAGAGCAAAAGGCAGGCCCACCGAAGGATCGGCGGGCCTGCCTTTGGTGTTGGTGGTTCAGGTGGCGGTGTTCCCGGCCTGGGTTGGCAGAGTGATCAGCCGAGCCATCTGCGCGCCGCTGGCTGCGGTGTTGACGAGGTCGGCGGTGGATTCCGCGGCGGCCCGGGCCACCTCCGGGTAGACGCTGGTGTAGGTGTCCCGGGTGAAGGTGGAGGAGACGTGGCCGAGGGTCTCCTGCACGACCTTCAGATCGACTCCGGCGGCCAGCATGAGTGAAGCGGCGCCGTGGCGGAGGTCGTGGAGCCGCACCGGCGGCAGCCCTACGTGGAAGGCCAACCGGTAGAACTGGTCGCCGACCTGCTGTGGGTGTAGCGGCCGACCGATCTCGTCGGGGAAGACGAACTCGCTGTCGGTCCAGGCCTCGCCCGCGGCCAGTCGCTCGGCGGCTTGCCGCTTGCGGTGCGCGCGCAGCGCCGTGACGGTGTCCTCATCCAGGGCGATGGTGCGGTCGCCGGCCTCGGTCTTCGGCCTGCCTTATATCGGCTCCCAGCCCAGCTGGGTGATCTGCCAATGCACCCCGGCGGTCCCGGCGGGCAGGTCGATGTCCTTTCAGCGCAGCCCGACCGCCTCGCCCCGGTGTAGCCCGCGCAGGGCGATCAGCCGGTACAGCGCGAACAGCCGGCTCGCTGATGGAGCGTGCCCTCGCCCTGGTGAACTCCGCGCCTGGGCCACGGCTGGGCAACTCGCGGCCCGGGCGCGCGGGTTGCTCGCCGAACCCATCATGTTCCTATCGCCCCGCACGGTCACGTCACACCTGTACCGCTCCTGTCCCAAGCTCGGGTATCGCCATCCGCAACCTGATCGACCCCCCATAGTGCCTGACGGCCAAGTTACGATTACCCCGGTCCCATCGGGTCACGTACCCCTTGCGGAGAAGGAGGGCCGCCCCATCGCCGCCCCACCTGGCTTCGGAGAGGTGCTGCGTGCTCAGCGGCACGCGGCGAGCTTGACGCTGGAGCAGCTCGCCGAAGCCTCCGGGGTGAGCGCCCGGACGCTGTCGGACATGGAACGCGGACGCAGCAGAGGCCCACAGCACCGGACCGTCACCGCGCTGGCCGATGCCCTCGACCTGGACGAGGCCGACCGCGAGCAACTCGTCGAGCTGGCCCGCCAAGGCCGATTACGTGATCACTGGACACGGCCAACAGAACTTTGTGATCTGCCCAGATCAGTGGACGACTTCACCGGCCGAGCCGCGGAACTGGCCTGGACCGACGATCTGGTTCGCCACGGGAATGTGCCGGGTGCCGCAGGTGCGGGACTCATCACCGGGTCTGCCGGATTGGGCAAAACCGCGCTCGCCGTGCGCGTGGCCCACACGTTGCGTCCGCACTTCCCCGACGGGGTGTTCTTCCTCGACCTGTTCGGTATGTCCCCCCATCCGCTGCCCGTAATGGAGGCGCTGGCGCTGTTGCTGCGCGCTCGGCGTCACCGAGCAGAAGTTTCCCGGCGATCTCGCCGGACGCGCGCCCTTGTACCGGTCGCTGTCGTGAGCGGCGTGTCCTGGTCGTGCTCGACAACGCCGCCTCCGAAGAACAGGTCCGGCCGCTGCTGCCGGGCGGTGGCGCGGGCAGGGTCCTGGTGACCAGCCGCCGCTTGCTGGCCGGTCTGGAAGGTGTCCGCAGGCTCAGCCTGGGACCGTTGCCGCTGCAGGAAGCCGGCGAACTACTCAGCGCGATCCTGAAAGACCGCGGCCCCTCCGACGACGGTGCGGCGATCTCCCGGCTCGCGCAGCTGTGCGGCGGCCTGCCACTCGCCCTGCGGATCATCGGCAACCGCCTGGCCAGCCGACCGGCCTGGAGCGCCACCGAACTCGCCGCCCGCCTGGCCGACGAGGAACGCCGCCTTGACCAGCTCAAAGCGGGTGACCTGCAGATCGCCAACGCCTTCGGCATGTCGTACGAGCAACTCGCGGCACCCGCGCGACGAACCTTCCGGCGGCTCGCCCTGGTGCCCGGCCGGGACTTCGACGTCGCCCTCGCGGCGGTCGCCGGCGGGCTCGTGATCGAGGACGCCTGGGCGACCCTGGACGAGCTCGTCGACCTTGGTCTGCTGCTGGACAGCGCATCGGGCCGCTACCGCTTCCACGACCTGGTACGGCTGTTCGCCCGCGATCGGCTGCGCACCGAGGAGACCGCGGCCGATCAGGACGCGGTCACCGAGAAGGTGACATCGTGGCTGGTCCGGATGGCGACCACCGCCGGGCGGTGGTTCGAACCCGGCTATGGCCGTCCCGAGCGGCCTGACGCCGACCTGTCGTCCCTGGAGGAGGCCGACCGCTGGCTGCGCGTGAACGCGGACAACTGGCTGAGGGCGTTGCGAGCCGCGGCGAGCGGCAACCGGCACTCCGCCGTTCTTGACTGCGCCGAGTCGATGCACTGGTTCTCCGACCGGTGGATGCACGCGCCGCACTGGCATGAGGTCTTCACCCTCGGTGCCGAGGCCGCCGCCGCTCTGGGCGATCCGGTACGGCAGGCAAAGCAGCTGACCTTGCTGGCCTGGGTCCATCTGGTGTCGCGAGACGACCCGGAAACCGCACTGCAGTACACCACCCAGGCGATGGACCTGGCCACCCTCAGCGGCGCCACGGCACAGATGGCCTCGGTCCTCCACACCGCGGGAGGCGCTCTTCGCAGGCTGGGACGTCTCGATGAGGCCACCGCGTGGGAGACCCGGGCGGCGGAGATCTTCAAGGCCGACGGCGACATGGATTCGTACTGCCAGTGTCTCGGCGCCCTCGGCACCTGCCTTCGCGACGCCGGGCACCACAGGGAGGCGCTGAAGCAGTACCTCGGTCTGTGGGAACTGCTGAACGACGACCGGTCGGGAGTGACGCCGAGCACCGCGGCGTTCACCCGGCCGATCGCCCTTGCCCGCATCGGCGAATGTCTCGGATTGCTCGGCCGGCGACCCGCGGCGATCAGCAAGCTCACCGACGCGATCGACCTCATGGAGCAGGCTCAACTGCCCGCGCCTCAGGCCGGCGCCCTGGAGACGCTTGCGGCTCTGCTGGCCGACGAGGGCCGTGCCGGCGAGAGCCGCCAGGCGTACGCGCGGGCGGCCGAGGTGTACAAGGCCATCGGCAACCGAGAGGCGAGCAGCCGCTGCCGCGATCTCGCCTGAATTCTGCGTCCTGTTCTGCATGGTCCGGAGGCACGGGCGTGGCTTGGATGGAAGGCGCGGGGACAGGCACCGTGCCCGTCCCGTCCAGGTAGGAGCGACCATGACCACCAACAGGAACATCGTGCTGGTGCACGGTGGCTTCGTGGACGGATCCGGCTGGCAGGGCGTCTACGACGAACTGACCAGGGACGGCCTCCGCGTCCATGTCGTGCAAAACCCGACGCTGTCGCTGGAGGACGACGCCGCGGTGAGCCGCCGGGTCCTGGACGGCCTCGACGGCCCGGCCGTCCTGGTCGGCCACTCCTACGGCGGGGCCGTCATCAGCGAGGCCGGCACCCACCCCAACGTCGCCGCACTGGCCTACATCGCCGCGTTCGCCCCGGACAAGGGCGAATCGGTCAACACCCTCATCGCCGACCCGCCCCCCGGCGCACCGGTGCCACCCATCCTGCCGCCCGTGGACGGATTCCTGCTCCTCGACCGCGACAAGTTCCACGGCTCCTTCGCCGCAGACCTGCCCGCGCAGACCGCCGCGTTCATGGCCGACGCGCAAGTGCCCTGGGGCGTGGACGCCCTCAGCGGGGCGGTCACCGAACCGGCCTGGCGGCACAAGCCGAGCTGGTACCTGGTGGCCACCGAAGACCGCATGATCCCGCCGCCGGACCAGCACATGATGGCCGAGCGCTCTGGAGCGACCGTCGTCGAAGCCGTCGGTAGCCACGCCGTCTACGTCTCCCAGCCCGCCACGGTCGCCGACCTCATCCGCCAGGCCGCCGCCTGACCCCCGGCCGTCCCTTCCCGCAAGGAGCGCAGGTGAGCCGCTCCGCCACCCCACTGGACCGGCTGACCACAGCAGATGAGCACATGTTCGGACCCGGCCAAAGGCCTCAGCACGTTCTGCGACCGGATCCGGATGCGCACCCGCCTCATCGGCCCCCGCCGCTGGCCGCATCGGGGTAGAGCATGCTGGCGCGAGTGCCGGGCAGCCGGGCCCGGGACCGGGACCGGATGATCACCGTACACGCCGGCCACTCATGCCAGTTCCTCCCTCAGCCTGGCCTTGGCCCGCATGACACGGGTATTGACGGTGCGCTCTGGGATCCCCAGCAGATGCGCGGCCTCCCGCGTGGTCAGCCCCGTCCAGGACGGTGGCCTCGATGGCCGCGCGCTGCTCGGGCGGCAGGCGGGCGACAACGATGCCAAGGTCGCCGTGTTCGACGCCGAGCAGGAAGACTGCCTCGGCCGACTCGACGAGCAGGTGCGCGTTATCAGGTGAGGGGCTGACGACGATCCCGCGGCTGCCGCGCCGCACCAAGACCGGCCTGCGGATCGCGATCGTCCAGATCCACGCCGCCACGTCGTCAGGTAGCGGGCCGCACCACACGGCGACGAAGGTGTCCTGGATAACGTCATCCACCACGTCGGGGTCGGCGCAACGGCGGGCGAGCCCTACCCGGAACCAAGGAGCATGCCTGTGGTGCAGGACGCGCAGCGCCTCCACCCGCCCGGCGGCGACGGCCGCGTGCAGTTCCACGTCGTCGTCGCCGAGGCCGCTCGGCGGCGGCTCCCGGCGTACGGCGCGGAATCGGTACACATGGGGTCTATCGCGGCCTGCTCCGCGCCCGGTCGTCAGCCGGCCTGCCGGTTTCCGGTCCGCGCCACGCCCAAGGCACTCTGCAAGACCATCCTGGACGTCTACGGCGACCCCCACCCCGGGACCCTGGACGACCTCGTCCGCTCCGTCCGCGACTCGATCCGCGACCACAACACCACCGCGCTGCACCCTGACAGCCTGGCGGCGCACAAAATTCTGGAAAACCCATGAGGTGGTGGAGACGGGTGCTGCCCAGGGGGCGAGGACGGGTGGGCCGCTGATCTCATAGGAATGCCGACGGCTCTTCATTTAACGATCGTTCTGAAGACGCGGGGTCTCGCTCGAGCATCTCGCGCGGGCCGAGTACGCCGCTTTCGTCGCGCTCTTCCGAAGTTGCCTGCACCGTACGTCGGTTGTCGGTTGTCGCTTCGGTGTCTTGTCGGTTCCTGTAGGACGATCGCCGCGTCGTTGTCGGAGACGTCGTCCGCAGTAATCCGTTTGTGTATCACCACAGCCCGCTGTCAGTATGAGGGCCCATGCGTCACCCTCTTGACACGCTGGACTGGCCGATTTCCACCGAGCGGCTGCTGTTGCGCCGGGCCGCCCCCGACGACCTGGACGCGACCTGGGCCTTCCGGCAACTGCCGGAGACTCACGAATGGGTCACGGCCGCCACAGAGACCTACGACGACTACCGTGAGCGTTTCCTCCGTGAGGAGCGGCTCGCAGACCTGCTCATCGTCGAACTGGACGGCCGGGTGATCGGCGACCTGACACTGAAGGTCCAGGACGGTTGGGCCCAGGAAGAGGTCGCTGACCAGGCGGAAAGCGTCCAAGGAGAGCTCGGGTGGACGCTCGATCCCTCCTACGGCGGCAACGGCTACGCCACCGAAGCGGTACGCGCCCTCATCGACATCTCCTTCAAGAGCCTTGGCCTGCGCCGCCTGCACGCGGACTGCTTCTACGACAACGAATCCTCGTGGCGGCTGATGGAGCGGGTCGGGATGCGCCGCGAACAGCACACGGTGAGAGACTCACTCCACCGCACCAAGGGATGGCTCGACGGTCTCTCATACGCGCTCCTGGCCGAGGAATGGCCCCCTCACGAGTGATTACGGCGGAGACGCTTGGGAGCCCTCGCCAGGCCGAAGATCACGCTGTCACTCACACACGCGGCCACTCTCCTGCCGGCGCTGCGGCTGGAACCCAAGGACGCCACCGCGCCGGCGCGGCTCAGTGCGTGGGGTGAAGCGCGGTGAAGGACATTCGGCCCGCCCGTCATCGTTGGTGTCCGGGGGGAAATGCCGTTCGGATAGTCGGATCCAGGCGCCGGGCCAGGGACTCGCAGGTAGACGCGGCCATGACCGACCGTCGTCCGGCCTCAGTCGTCGTGCCGTCCGCTGCCGGCCGCGACCTGCCAGCCTTCACCCGATGCCCGCCGATCAACGACGGTCAGCTTACGAACCTGGTCATGCCTACAAACACCGCCAGTTGGTTGTAGGCATGTCTCGTCGGGCCACCTACGTTTTCTGACCGCCTACGTGATTGGTTGATCGCAGTCACTCCTGGGGAAGGCCAGGCCCGGCGTGTTGCTCGATCAAGACGGCGACCTCATCGGATTCCCGCGAGGACGTGGTCTTCAGGATGATGAGAGAGCGTCCGACTCCGCGCCGGCACGTACAACGATGACCGGCCGAGGAGCCCGAGCCGCTGGGCGCCCGCCCCTACGGCGGCATCCCCGGCGCTTTCGAGCTGCGTACCGACACCTTCAAGATCGTCTACACCCACGGAGCCGACCACCTGCCGGCGTGGGTCCTGCAGATCAACACCTGAGCCCTGGGTCAGTCGGTGGCCGCCTGTTCGGCCACGGCGCGGGCCAGGTCCACCACGACCGCGCGGCGGCGGGCGACGGCTCGTTCGGGGTCGGGCTCGTCGAGGATCAACCGGCGTAGCTGCGGGACGGCGAAGTTCCAGGCCACCAGCCCCAGGATGGTGAACAGCCAGTCCTGGGCCGTGGCCCGCTCCCTCATGCCCGCGTCCATGAGACCGTCGACGTGCCCGCGGTAGGAGCCCTTGCGCTCCTCCTCCCCCGCGACCTGCCCCGCGTCGACCTCCAGCGCCTCCCACAGCAGCAGGCGGATCAGGTCGGGATGCTCGTGGTACCAGTCGAAGAGCAGGCCGACCCCTTCGGGCAGGGTGCGGGGGTCGAGGCTGACGGAGTGGCAGATCTCGTCCACCTTGGCCCGCACGACCAGGCCGAACAGCTTCTCCTTGCCGCCGAAGTACAGGTAGATGGCCTGCTTGTTGGCCCGGGCGGCAGCGGCGATGCGATCGATCCTGGCGCCGGCCAGGCCGTGCCGGGCGAACTCGGCGGTGGCGGCGTCGAAGATCCGCTGGCGGGTCGCCTCCGCGTCGTACGTCATGAAAAGGATTAAACCATCTAGTTGACTTTTTGGGCGCATCACGCCAGAGTCTTAAACCAACCGGATGGTTTATTTACTGAGGAGAACCCCATGTCCATGACCACGCTCGCCCCGATGCCGACCGCTTCCCCCTTGCCCGCCGCTCTGGAAGGCCGCACCGTGATGGTCGTCGGAGGCAGCTCCGGCATCGGGCTGGCCGCCGGCGCGCTGCTCGCCGCGGTGGGCGCGCGCGTCACGCTCGTGGCCCGCGACCAGGGCCGGCTGACGGCCGCGGTCGACCGGATCCGGGCGGAGAGCGGCGGATCGGTGCTGGGGATCACCGGTGACAGCGCCGACGAAGATGACCTCGGGCGGGCGTTCGACCAGGTGGGGACGGTGGACCACGTGCTGGTGACGGCGGGCGGCTTCGGGACGGGGGCACTGCTGGACACCCCGCGCGAACAGGTGCGCGAGGCCGTGGACAGCCGGATCTGGGGCGCGTACGCGGTCGCCAGGACCGCCGGCCGCCGACTGCCCGCGGGCGGGTCGATCACGTTCAGCTCCGGCCTCTACCTGACCCGCCCCATCCCCGGCGCGTCGTCCGCCATCGCCAGCCTCGGCGCCGTCGAAGGGCTCACCAGGGCGCTGGCGGTCGAGCTGGCCCCGCGCCGGCTGCGGGTCAACGCCATCCGGTACGGGATCGTGGACACCCCGCTGTCGCGCGGCGCGATGGGGCTGGCCGACGACATGGCGGTGGCGGCCGCCGGGCAGGGTTCGCTGATCGGCCGGTTCGGCACGGCGGAGGAGGCCGCCTCGGCCGCGCTGTTCGTCATGGCCAACCACTACATGACCGGCACGGTCCTCACCGTGGACGGCGGCCAGAGCCTGGTGTGAGCAGGCCGACGATCAGGCCGATGATCGGCATGCTGCAGGAGGCGGTGCTGCGCACCGGATGCCTGAAGGCGGTCACGTCCGCACGGAAGAAGATCAGGTCCTTGAAGTTGCGGACGCGTCGCATCAAGGGTGCCGTCAACCAGGCTGCTCTCGGCCGCCAAGCAGGCGCTGAACTGCGGAGACCGGCACCGTGACGTGATCAGCGGGAACGGCGCGTGCGATGGGATCGTGCTCGGCGGTGATGTGGGCGGAGGTCTCCTCGCCGAGGCGGACGTAGCGGGGCACCCCGCCGCCGTGAACGACGCTCTTCACGACTGCCCGCGCTGCCGCCGATGTCCGGCGACGACGCGCGGGAACCTTCCTACGGGGTCTGATCTGGGCTTCAACGGACGAGCGGCAGGTCCTTGCGGGCCTGTTCCAGGTCCGATGCCCAGATCCAGAGCCGGTGCTGCGGTGGCACGGCGTGGTAGCCGTACAGGCCGACTTCGGTCATCGTCCGAAGATCAACACAGACCCGCTGATAAGCCTCCGCGATGGCCTTGGCCGGATCCTGCAGGTTCTTCACACCGAGTTTGACGCAGGCCCGGCACTCATAAGCCGGCAGGAGATCTTCGCCGAACTCATGCCACGCTCCCAGCTTGTCGGTCCACGCCTTGTCCGCCCCCGTAAGGAGAAGATTGAGGTCGAACGCCCGCGGGATCCAGGGGTAGATGACGAACAGCGCCGCCCACCCGGAGACCACCATGTCCAGGTTGAAGGTACGCCGCCGGGGATCCTCTTTCGGAGGAAGCGGGTCTGAGGCTCCACCGCTGAACCAGGGCGCGGTGCAGGCCAGAAGCCGGCCGTTGTCGTCGACCAGCGCGCCGGTGGCGATGACCGCCATCTTGCGCTTCTTGCCCTCAGGCAGCGCCAGGCGCGCATCAACCTTCTGAGTGAGCGTTTTATCTCGTTAATTCCATTTAATCCCGAACTTTTGTACGAGAAAGTTTGAGTCTGGGTGATTGTCGCCGGGGTCTTCGACGACCGCACTTGGATCGTGTATCTGCAGATAGAGCGGCAGGCGAGGGTGCCGACCGGCGGGAGTGGAAAGCGCTCCCACCGTCGAGTCGATGGGCCAAAGCGCCGCATCTTTAGACCAAACGGGAATGATGGCACAGATGCGGCTTCATTCGGATAGTCGATCAACGGCGGCAGCTCGGAAATCTCCGCATACCGGACTAATGCCTCAATCGTTCGGAGGGGCAAAGCAGGGCGAACCCTCAACTATCGCGACCAAACGCCGTCTGAGGTCACGAAAGTGGTGACAGGTCCGGTGGTCGGTGATAGACCGGCTCTCAAGCAGGTGTGACGTCTCCAATGGACCGCCGCTGCTGCGGGCCGACCATGCCCCTGCGTACGGTTCGCAGCCGCATCGCCCCGGCACCTCCGCGACCGGGGCGAACAGTCGTGGGACCACGGCCAGACCGTGACCCCACGACCGAGGTCCCGAAACTCCCCTCGCCGAGTCCTCCGGCCGTCTCATGGGACCTACTCACGCGTACGCACGTAGACCGGCCCGAAAAGTCGGGAAACGGCCTGGCTCATGGGCCGGCCCCGGTGGGCGCCGGCTCAATGTCGGCGGCCGCACCGATTCGGCACAGCGGGCACCAGGGGCGGCCGGAGCGAGGGTTCAGGTCGACGCCACCGGCCTCGCCGTGCGGGCAGCAGGGCCGGGTGCGGCGGTCGTCGGGGGCCAGGCGCGCCTGCTGGCGGCTGGCCCGCCCGCGGACGTGGCCCTGGAAGTCGGCCAGGTCGCCGCTTTTGGCCAGGGCGCCGAGGCAGCCGGCGAGGTTGCGCGGGGCGTACTGACACTGGACGGCGGCGGCGATCTGCCCGGCTTCGGCGCGGTCGACGCCGAGCTCGTTCATCACCATCTGGGCGGGCCCGCGCGGCGCGGGCCGTCACCTCACCGGAGGGCTCTTAGGAGGGGAGGGTGAAGCCTTCGGGCGGGGAGCCTTCGACGAAGAGCAGCCCGACCCGGACCTTGCCGTCTCGGATCTCCCTGGCCCGCCGGTATTCAGGGGAGTCGTACCACAGCCGGACGCGGTCCATGTCGGGGAACTCGATGATCAGGATCCGGGAGGAGGCCCAGGCGCCCTCGGCCGGTTCGGGCACAGGGCCCGCGACCAGGTAACGGCCGCCGTGGTCGAGGATCGACCGCTGGGCCACGGGAGCGTAGACCCAGCCGGCCTCCTCGTCGAGCACATCGACGTTGGCGATGACGTACGCAGACATGGAACTCCGTTTCATTTGGACACGGCGTATACTTTTGACTCGATGGAGAGTAACGCATCCCTGTAACCTGTTCAAGGTGAGCATCGATGAGGGCGAACGCGCCGACGGCATGATGAGCCGCCGGGAGCGACTGCGGGTGGAGACGAGCCGGGAGATCAAGGCCATCGCGCTGCGGCAGATGGCCCAAGGCGGGCCAGGAGCGATCTCGCTGCGGGGCATCGCCCGCGAGATGGGGATGACCGCGCGCGCGATCTACAGCTACTTCCCCACTCGGGACGACCTGATCACAGCACTGATCAGCGAGATCGCCGCCTCGCTCGCGGATACGTTGGAGTCAGCCAGCAACGCGGTGCCCAACACCGACCCCGGTGGCAGGTTGATGGCCTGGGGTCAGGCGCTGAGGGAGTGGGCACTGGCCCATCCGGAGAGCTTCCGGCTCTTTTACGGACATCCCGTCCCGGGCTACCAGCCGCCCGAGAACGGGCCGGTCGACCAGACGGCCCGCCGCGTGTGCCGCGAACTCACCCGCCTGGTGGCGACCGCATGGCCGCATGCCCGGCACAACCAACCCGACGACACCTCCTGGTCCGACCTCCATCCGGACTACGTGGCGAAGATCCAAGCGGATCTGCCCGACGTGCCGCCCGCCGCGGCGGCGCTCGCGCTACGCGTCTGGGGCCGGATGCACGGCCTGGTCGCCCTGGAGATCGACGGCCACATCCACCCCGTAGCAGGCAACCCAGCCGCCCTGCACCGCGCCGAGATGCTCGACCTGGTCAGGTCGCTGGGCCTGAGCTGAGCGCATCTGACCACGCCACAAAGAGTGATGGCCGGTACGCATCGCTACTTTGGCCCTGGGGCCACGTTCGGGTACCACCCGGTCGGGAGAACGGTCTCCGGGGTTGCGCCGGGAAGAGCCGGCCACCTTGTCGGGGATCGGCATCGACAACTGCGTACGTCTGGAGCGCGGAAAAGAGACCCGCCTACATCTGCTCGACCTGACCGCACCCTCATTCACCACGCCCGCGACCGCGACCGCGACGGATGAGACGCCGCGCGGACAATCCTGACCCCACCCCGCGATCCACGAAACGTGGGGGGTTGTGTCATTCCCCTGAACACCATTCCCTGGAACAGCACGCCCTGTCAGGAGGCCGGCCAAGCCGCCAGTCTGACGGTGCGGTCAGCCACCGTCCCGGTCACGGTGTCAAGCCCGCTCCTTGCACACTCCCACCACCTGCATGAATCAACGGCGAGGTATCGGCCGACCCCCGCAGCCTGCGCACGACCACTGACCCCCTCCACCGCAACGAGAGAGTGGCCATGTCTACCGAACTCCCCGCGTCAACCGCCGGCCCCGCCGAGGCAGGCGCGACCGCTCTGTCCCGGCGCACGTTCATCGCGACCACCGCCGTCGGTGGCGTCGCGGCGACCTCAGGACTGCCCACGGAGCCCGCGGTGGCCGTCGCGGCTACATCCACGGAGGTACTCACCGAGGCACCGCCCACCAGCCGGGTGACGCTGTCGGTCAACGGCGACCGGCACACCGCCCTGGTCGACAACCGCACCTCGCTGCTGGACCTGCTGCGCGAGCACCTCGGCCTGCCCGGCACCAAGAAGGGCTGCGACGCCGGCGCCTGCGGGGCGTGCACGGTACTCATCGACGGACGGCGGGTCAACGCCTGCCTGACCCTGGCCGTACGGCTGGACGGGGCCAAGGTCACCACCATCGAGGGCTTGGCCGACGGCGACCGGCTGCACCCGCTGCAGCAGGCGTTCATCGACCAGGACGCCTTCCAGTGCGGCTACTGCACCCCTGGGCAGATCATGTCCGGCGTCGGCTGCATCAAGGAAGGCCACACCGGCTCTGCTGCGGAGATCCGGGAATGGATGAGCGGCAACATCTGCCGCTGCGGCTGCTACACCAAGATCGTGCTTGCGGTCGAGCAGGCCGCGGGCCGGAAGTGAGTACCGATGTACCCCTTCACCTTCACCAAGGCCGCCGGCATCCGTGAGGCGATCGACGCCGGCCGGCGCGGCGGACGCTACATCGCCGGCGGCACGACGCTCGTCGACCTGATGCGCGAGACCGTCGAGCGCCCCGAGACACTGATCGACATCGCCGCCCTGCCCCTGGGAGAGGTCACCGTCACCGGACGTGGCACACTGCGCATCGGCGCCCTGGTACGGATGGCCGAGGCCGCCGCCCACCCCAAGGTGCGCACCACCTACCCGGTCATCTCCCAGGCCCTGGAGCTGAGCGCGTCCGCGCAGTTGCGCAACATGGCCACCATCGGCGGCAACATCATGCAGCGCACCCGCTGCACCTATTTCCGCGACGTGAGCGCCGCCTGCAACAAGCGCCGGCCGGGCTCCGGATGCGCCGCCCTGCAGGGCATCAACCGCAGCCACGCCATTCTCGGCACCTCCGACCGGTGCGTGGCCACCCACCCCTCCGACGTCGCCGTCGCCTTCGCGGCGCTGGAGGCCACCGTGCACCTGCTCGGCCCGGACGGCCAGCGCACCGTTACCTTCGCCGACTTCCTGCTCCAGCCCGGCACCACGCCGGAGCGCGAGCAGAACCTGCGCCCCGGCGAATTGATCACCGCCGTGGAGATCCCGGCCCACCCGCGCCCGCTGAAGTCCGGCTACCTGAAGGTCCGCGACCGGCAGTCGTACGAGTTCGCGCTCACCTCCGCGGCCGTCGCTCTGCAGGTGCGCGCGGGGGTGATCCGCGAGGCGAAGGTCGCCGTCGGCGGTGTGGGAACCGTGCCGTGGAAGCTGCCCGCCGTCGAGCGGCACCTCATCGGCCAACGCCCCTCCGACTCCCTGTGGATCGCCGCTGCCGCGCTTGCCGCCGATGGGGCCCGCCCGCTCACCCACAACCGCTTCAAGGTCGAACTGCTCAAGCGCACCGTCGAACGCCAGCTCCGCGTCGTGGGAGGATCCGCATGAGCCCGCAGCCGCAGCAAGCCGTCGGCGCGCCGCTGTCACGCGTGGACGGCCGGTTGAAGGTGACCGGCCGCGCCGCCTACGCCGCCGACCACGGCACTGAGCAGGGCATCGAGCACGGCATCGAGCACGGCATCGAGCACGGCATCGACGGCATCACGCACGCCGTCGTCGTCACCAGCAGCGTCGGCCGCGGCCGTATCACCGCCATCGACACCAGCGCCGCCGAAGCCCAAAGCGGTGTGCTGAAGGTGCTCGACCACCGCAACGCCCCGCGACTGCCGTACCGGCCCAACCCCGGCTCGCTCAACCTCCCGGGCGAACGCCTGCACGTCTTCCAGGACGACCAGGTCCGCTTCCACGGCCAGCCCGTCGCCGTCGTGGTCGCCACCACCCTGGAGGCCGCCCAGCACGCCGCAGGACTGGTGCGCGTCGACTACGCCGCCGAGCCGCCCGCCACCGACCTGACCGGCGCCCCCGCCAACGAACCCGCCACCGCCTATACGCGCGGCGACGCCGAGGCGGCGTTCAACGCGGCGCCCGTACGGATGGAGATGACCTACCTGCTCTCCCGCACCCACCACAACGCCATGGAGCCACACGCCACGATCGCCCGCTGGACCGGCGCACGGGTCACCGTGTGGGAGAAGACCCAGTGGGTGCAGAGCACCCGCGACGAACTGGCCGCCGTGTTCGGCATCCCGGCCACCGACGTACGCGTCATCTCACCGTTCGTCGGCGGCGCGTTCGGCAACGCCGCCCGCTGCTGGCCGCACACCGTGATCGCCGCACTCGCCGCCCGCGAGGCCGGCCGCCCGGTCAAGCTCGTGCTGACGCGCAAGCAGCTCTACTCCGGGGTCGGGTTCCGGCCTGCCTACGAGTACAAGCTGCGCTTGGGCAGCGACCGTGACGGCCGGCTGGCCGCGATGCTCCACGACCTGCGCGCCGAGACCTCACGTTATGAACGATTCAGCGAACGCGGTGTCCTGTCGCCCGGCCAGATGCTCTACACCACCCCCAACGTCAGCCAGGCCTACCGCACGGTGCCGCTGGACGTGAACACACCCACCCCGATGCGCGGCCCCGGCTACTCCACCGCCGCCTTCCCCATCGAAAGCGCCATCGACGAACTCGCCCACGAGCTCGGCATCGACCCCGTCGAGCTGCGCCTGCGCAACGAGCCCGACAGCGACCAGGCCAGCGGCATGCCGTTCTCCACCCGCCGGCTGCGCGAGTGCCTGGAGGTCGGCGCCCGCGAGTTCGGCTGGAGCCGCCGTAACCCCAAGCCCGGCCAGACCCGCGACGGCGAATGGCTGATCGGCACCGGCATGGCGACCGCGGTCTACGACACCCTCCGCGCCCCGGCCCAGGCCCGGGTACGGCTGCACGCCGATGGCACCGCCCAGGTCGAATCGGCGACCAGCGACATGGGCCCAGGCACCTACACCTCCATGACCCAGATCGCCGCCGACGCCCTCGGCCTGGCCGTCCGTGCGGTGACCTTCCGGCTCGGCGACACCATCCTGCCGCCCGCCCCCGTCCATGGCGGCTCGCTCACCATGGCCAGCGTCGGATCCACCGTCCAGGACGGCTGCGACAAGCTGCGCCGGCAGGCGATCCGGCTCGCGGTCGAGGACACCGAGTCGCCGCTGCACGGCGCCGCGCCCGACGACGTCGTGGTCCGCGACGGCCGGCTCCAGCTCAAGGACGACGCCGCACGCGGGGAGACGTACCGGCAACTGCTGGGCCGCAACAACCGCGCCCACCTCGAAGCCGACGGCGCCTACACCCCCACACGCCCGCAAGCCTCCATGTACGCCTACGGCGCGGTGTTCGCCGAGGTCGCCGTCGACCAGCGGCTCGGCATGGTCCGGGTACGGCGCATGCTCGCCGTCTACGACGCCGGCCGCGTCATCAGCCCCAAACTCGCCGACAGCCAGGCCATCGGCGGCATGGTCGGCGGCATCAGCGCCGCCCTGCTCGAACACACCCTCACCGACCCCCGCGACGGCCGGATCACCAACGCCAACCTGGCCGACTACCTCGTCCCCGTCAACGCCGACGTCCCCCAGCTCAAGGCCATCTACCTCGACGGACGCGACGAGATCGCCGACCCCATCGGCGTCAAGGGCCTGGGCGAGGTCGTCCTGGTCGGCGTGGCCCCCTCCATCGCCAACGCCGTCTTCCACGCCACCGGCCGCCGCATCCGCCGGCTCCCCATCACCATCGACAACCTGCTCTGAAAGGGGGTCCGTCAGCCGGCGGCAGCTCCGTCTCGTACGCCAGCCGGTTGAACTGGTCGCTGATGTGCTGAGGGTGCAAGGGCTCGCCGAGTTCGTTCGTGAAGACGAACCCGCTGTCGATCCGCGCCTCCCCCGCCGCCAGCCGTTGGGCGGCCTGGTTTCGGCGGTGGGTGCGCAGGAGGGCGATGACGCGGTCGCTGGCCTCGGTCTTCGGCTTGCCCTGGATGGTGTTCCGGCCGAGCTGGGTGATCTGCCAGTGCACCCCCGCACTACCGGCATCGACGGTTGCGGTCAGCAGGCGGACGAGCCTTTCTTCAACATTTCCCGGGCTCGAAGCCTGAAAGCCCGCCTATCCCTGCCCGGTGGGGAAGCTTCCCTGTATGGATTCACCTCAGGAGCGCCTGCTGCGGTTAGTGCCTGCGACCTTGGCGAGGGTGGCCGCGTGGTGCGCGTGTCTGATCGTGATCGGCATCGTGGCCAACTTCGTGTTCGGTTTCGTGGCGACGATGCGTATCGTCGCCCTGCCGGTGGCGGTCGCCCTGCTGCTGACCGCGCTGCTGTTCCCACTCACCCGACGCCTGCGCGCGTCGGGCCTGCCGACGATCTACGCCACCTGGCTCACCATGCTCGTCGCCCTCGCCGCACTGGGCGGGACGGGCTGGATCATCGGCGTCCGGGCCAACGAGGAGTTCCCCGGCCTGGTGACACAGGTCAGGCAGACGGCCAAGACGGTGGAAGGCTGGCTCTACACCGGCCCACTGCACCTGGAACCCATCCAGCTCAGCCGCTGGGTCGACGAGATCGCCCAGTTCGTCACCGAGCGGCAGCAACAGATCACCTCGACGGTTCTCGCGGGCACCGTCGTGGTGGTCGA
>NZ_FNVT01000048.1 GCF_900108335.1 Nonomuraea solani | reverse complement strand
GGCAACCGCCTGCACCCGCAGCACGTCTCCGACCAATTCCTGTGGCTGGCCTACCTCGCCGGGCTGCCGCCGATCCGGCTCCACGACCTGCGCCACGGCGCCGCGTCGCTGATGCTGGCGGCCGGGGTGGAGATGAAGGTGGTGCAGGAAACACTGGGCCACACCTCGAGTGCGTTCACCGCCGACACCTACACCTCCGTCTACCCACAGGTCGCCACCGCGGCGGCCGAGAAGACCGCCGCTCTGCTCTTCGGCACACAAGACCAGGCAGAACCGGGCACACTCATCTCACTGAGGAGCTGAACAGTCGGATTAAACGTCCGGCCCCGCATTCGCCGCCTGCTCGCGGCGAGGCGGGGCCGACGCTCTTGCCGCAGCCGCCGGAGATGCCGAATGGATCATGGAATGTGCAGGGTTGGTGCAACCGAGCACGCACGGAGCACGCAACCGCTAGAGGAAAATTCTAGAACGAGTCCGATCCCGCAAAGCTGCAGTTCAGACCATGATCAAAGCGCGCCCTGCAGGATTCGAACCTGCGACCGTCGGATTAGAAGCAAGATCTTTTAGTGCCGCGCAGTGCCACTTGGTGCTAGTTTATGCCGCCTCCGCGTACATCGCGTGTCAGGCAGGGCCGGGTTCTGACGGTACGTCACGGGGCGTGCGAGCACGCACCGAGCACGGCAGACACCCTGATTTGATCATCGCAAGTCGCCCACACCATGAATCTTGTGCCCAGAGCCCGCTGGCACTACGTATAGACCCCGGTCGCTGTGCTCGGCATGTGCTCCAACGCCCCGCGCCGGGCCGCTCCCCGCGCTCCAGTCAGCCCACTCAGCGGGCGGCAGCGCCCGGGTGAAGGCTCGCTGTAGAGCGAGCCTTCCTGGCCATCGACGTCAGCCACGACTGCCTTCTTCAACTCGCAAGAAGCCGCCAGGATCGGGCCAACAACGACTCAGGCCGGTACATGCTGTCGGCGCCGATGTCGAAGGTACCCAGCGCTTGCAGGACCGCCACTGCAATGTCCGGATCGTCGACATCGCCAGCCAAGGTCACGGCCGCGACCAAATCCTCCATGCTGACACCGTCGGTATCGACGAGCGCCAGCACCGTGTTGAACGCCGTGACGAGTTGCTCGTCGGCGGCTATACCGACGGCATCGACCAACGCCGCCGCTCCCGCCCGCGACTGCAGTTCCTCAGCGAGAGCGAGCAGCGCCTGTCCCTCCTCCATACCGGACGCTACGAGCTGCCCTGCCTTCTCGACGAGCAAAGGCCAGCCGCCCGTGACTTGTAGCAGGCGCTCACGCCGCTCCAGCACGGTGAACTTCTCGCTGTCCAGCGCCCAGACATGTAGCGTCTGCCGTGTATAGCGTCGCAACACCACCGTCCCGAGCGCCGGCGTGCGCCCATCGTCGCCGAGCACCATCCTCCACAGGCGCATCTGCTGCGGCCCAGCGATGAGGACAGTTGAACGTGTCACTCCGGATTGTTGCGGACGCAGCTCAAGGGCCGCCTGGAGGGCGGCGTTGCAGGCGTCGTGGCGTGGCTCGAGTGCGGCCAAGTCCGTGAGCACGACCCGCCTCTCACCCGGTCGGCCGTTGACGAGTTCCTCCTCAAACTGCCTCCGGTTGGCGATCGACGGCACGGTGAAGCGGTCGCCGACGTCGGCCGTGAGGCGTACGGCCGACTCGACATCGCCGATGCCGGTCGCAGGAGAGCCGAGTACGATGCGGACCTGGTTGGCATGGTCGCCGAGCACATCGTCTGCCTGCCCTGCGGTCAGGGGTGAGCGCCGTCCGTTGGGCAGAGCCGCGCGCGTCTCCAGCGCGATGAACTCGTCAGGCACTGACAAAGTCTCGGCGCCAACAAGTTGAGTGACGACGTCTTCGTTGGACCCGATCATGCGTAGCACATTGGGGCTGCGCAGGTGCCAGCCGCGGCCGTCGTTGTTCGGCGCGAGCACGCCCAGGCCCACCATCTCCTGGAGGTATGCGCGAAATGCCTCGACATCAAGTGCGGCGAACCCGACGTGCCACCAGGCCAGGCATTCTTCCCGAAGCTGCACGTCGGACAGCCGTGCATCGAGGCCGAACTCATGTGCATGGTGGGCGAGGACGTTGGCGATGACGTTGTAGCGCGGGTCCAGGTGCAGCGTGTCGTGGAATGCCGTGCTGATGTCGGCTCTGAGGTCGACGTGGCTCTCCACTGCGACGACGTCGGCACGTTTGACGATGTAGGGCGGCTCGGCCTCAGCGATACCTGCGCTGCGGCGTGTGTGCATTTGCGCGAGGAGGCGCGAGCCGAACATCTGCAGCAGGAAGGGCTGGTATGAGCAATACCCGAGGATCCGATTGACCAGGTCGTCGTAGTCGAAGCCATATCCGAGTGCCTGCAACGGCCGCACGAGCAGATTCGTCGCGAACTGTGGCCGCAAAGGTCCGATCACCGTTGGACGCTGCGCTAGATGGCTGAAAGGGCCATTGCGAGCACTTTTAGCGTAGCGTTGCACCGAGTGCAGACCAGCGAAAACCACTTTGATGCGGCCGTCGGTGGCCAAGCCGAGGTCTTTAAGCCGGTTCGTCTCAAAGAATTCCGGTGCGTCGGATTCGAAGAAACGGTCGGCTTCGTCGAGAAGGATGAGCATCCGCCGCCGCGGGTCGGCGTCAAGCCAGGTGAGCAGGCTTGCTCGCACTTGCTTATGCCGGTCAACATGACCTTGCTCACGCGAGTTTTTGCGGCTCGCCTGACGGCGTGGTGAAATGATTTTTTGTTCGGTGAAGTCTCGCAGCAGTGCATCCCATATCGCGTCTGGGCCGACTGCTGAACCAGGTCGGATGCCAACGGTGTCGAGGCTCAGATAGAGGCTAACCCGCTCGCCGGCTGCCCCTTGCGACTCGAATTTCTGGCCGGCATTGCGGAGCAGGGCAGATTTGCCCAGGCCGCGTCCGCCGTATAGAAGCTGTGTACCATCGGAGTCGATGACGCTCTTTCGCTCGGCGTCACGACCGTAGAACATCTCTTCGGCCACCAGACCGCGTTTCTTCCGTGCGTACGGATTGATGTTGCTGAAGGGAAGCAGCACACTCATGGTGGCGTCAATCTGCCGGTTGCCGTGCGCTGCCAGGTAGACCAGCGCAGCGTCGTCGAGCACCACGACCGGCGCAGTGCGGTCGTCAGCAACGACGTGCTGAGCGAGTTCACGGCGGGTCTGCATGTTCATCGTGCCGAAGTAGGCAATGAGCAGACTTTCGCCCGAGTTGTCCTGATCGGCGTGACTGAGCAGCAGTTGCGCGCTCGGCTGGCCCCATGCGAGCAGAACGCGCAGACGGCCGCCGAGCCTGCTGCCGAACGCCGGAGTGGGAGCCTTTCCGTTGATCGTCACGTCGACGACGTCGATGAAGCGCCGATCACGTCCACGGGGAAGTTCGTCGAGACGGCGTGTGCGTTTGCCTTCGATGCCCGCAATGCGCAGTGCCGGCAGCAGTAGTTCGCGTTCTGTGATGCTTCCGCGTCGCTCAGGAGGAGTGGTGGCGAGCTGCCGCCAGTCTTCGAGCGCGGCTGCAGCCAGTTCGGCCAGGTCGGGGCTCAGGCGGCTGAAGTCGAGCACCTCGCAGCCGGGTACCCGGCTGCGGCTGCGTGCGGTCTCGATGATCTGTTTCGTCAGGCCGGCCCGTAGCGCATCGGGCACAGCGGGGAGGAATTGCTGCAGGTCATGCTGTTCAGACACCTGCGGTACGGGCTCGCCGATCTCGAGGAAGTAGATGAGCTCCTCGGCGGTGGAAAGTTCACCGTCAGCTATGAGCCGCTGAACGCGCTTGATGGTGTCTTCGTCCACGTCCGGCAACACGACCAGCCGATCCGACAAGCGCCGGGCCGCCTCGGCACGATAGAGCGGGAGCCGCTCGGCGACCCCGGCGAGCTTGACGCGGATAGCCCCGTAGTTTCGGGTGAGGCTGACGTCGGCGTCCTGGAGGAGGCCGGTCAACTCACCGGCTTGTTCCTCAGAGACCTCGTTGTTGATCTGTGCTCGGCGCAACTCGGCCGACAACTGCTCGTGCAGGTCCTCCAATTGCTTACGGACCTCGGCCTGCGCAGTCGCAGCCGCCACTGCGGCGTCGTCACTGATGTTGTGCTCGAACGCGCCAGGCAGCAGGTTCGAAGTGGCGGCGGTGAGGAGGAAGTCCGCGGCGTCGAAGTTCTCGGCTGCGACGTGCATGAGGACGGCGTCGGTCCAGGTGTGGTGGACGACGGCCAGAAGCTGCTCGACCGTTGTGCCTGCCGGAACGGTGACGCGGCTGAGAGTAGCGTCCACCACCGCACCGGGCACTTTGAGCAGCTCAGCGGTGAGAACAAATGTCGCCGTGGGCTCGCCAGCGGGAAATGCAGCCTCACCTGCGAGCACAGAGAACGTCACCTCCAGCGACGAGGCAGCCGCTCGGGACGCGGCCGCCAGCAATGGGTCGGTGTGCTGCGCCTGTGCCGCCAAGGCGGCCAGCACCGCTTGGCGCCTTGCGAGCACTGCGGCGCGCATGTCGGCGACATCTCCCGTCATCCATTCCTGCGCGGTACCAGATCGTTGCAGAGCCAGCACTGCCTCAGCCCAGCCGACCAGCGTCTGCATGGCTTCCTGGGCAAGATTGACGAGGTTTTGCCGACCGGCGCCTTGGAGCGGCTTACCGGAGGTTCCCCTCAGCTCGCGGTCGAGTGCGTCGATCTCGCGGGCGATGTGTGCGGGGTCGCCGAGCCGCTGGATGGCGTTGGTGACCTCGTGTACGGCGGAGTGCTGGTTGTTGGCGGCTATGGTGAGTGGCCGGCCGAGCAGCCCGTCAGAGGCCATCCACGCCTTGGCGACGTCGGTCGCACGTTTGAACCGTATCGTGCGGGGTCTGAGCATTTTGCGAGCTGTATCACTGGCGGCGCGCGCCGACTGTTCGACTTCGCTGACGTCGGCGAGCGCGGTGAGGGGCGGAGCGCCGATGAGGAGGCCTTTGAGCGCGCGTCCTCCAACCTGCTCGGCGACGGCGGCGAGGTTGGGTTCGACGCGTGCGGCAAGTTCGGTGAGTACGGCGCCGGTCGTAGGCTCCCCAGTCGCGAGTGCGGCCCGCACCAGTGATGCCACGATGATCAGTGCGCTGGGTGAGTCGGCGCTGGCGGCCGCCCTGTCCAGGGTGGTGAGCTCGCCTCGCAGTGCGGCGTTGACCGTGCCCGTCTCGCTCCGAACCGCGTCGGACAATGCCGCGATGCGCAGCATGGCCTGGCGGCTGGTCGTCCATTGACCCGCCTGTGCGACGGCGGCGGCCAGCCCGAATCGCTGAGTCCGAATGAGATCAGCGATGCTCTGGACCAGGTGAGCATGTGCAATGACTTCGTCGCTTACCGTTGCGGGTTTCTGGTCGGCGGCTTCTGCGGTACTCGGCTCAGGCATCGGATGGACATCGGACGAGGCTGTGGACGGCTCAATGTAGGGGAGCTCTGACGACTCCGGATACGTAGGCACCGAGGTGCTGTCGACCGCCGAGGAAGCCTCATCGTCACCCGTGGCCCGTTCAACGGCTTTCGCGCCTGCTCCGTCGTCAGCCAGGGCTTTGGGCTTCTCCATGGTCACGGCCTGCGTGTTGGCGGCGGGTGATCGAGTCAGCTGAGCCGCAGTGATGGCGAGCAGGGCCAGATCCGGATGGGTCTGGACGAATTGCTGCTGCAATGCCACCACCTGCGGTGCGGCGGTGCCGGGATCGGAAAGTTCGTGAAGCATGGCCAGTGCGATGGCGCTGCTGCGTTCGGCAGGCGTCCAGGCCGAAGAGGCAGCCAGAACGTCGGCGCGCCGTTGCGCCTCGGCCAGCGCAGTCATGAGCATCGCATTGCCGGCGGGGGCGTGGATATCTCGTAGCCGCGCGAGTTTGGCGCGCTCAGGCGCGTCGTCAGCGGCCGTGATGAGCTCATTGAGCGCGGCCCGCACCCCCTCCCCCGTCTCGGGGGCTTGGGTGGTGCCGGCCGCCTGCAACCTGGCCACGGCGTCGTCGAATGAGGTACGCGCAGTGGTGATCACGCTGAGGTCATCGGCGGCCGGGGGCCGGTCCGCCGTGACTCTGTCGAGTATTCGCTGCGCCACAGGCACGGCCTGCAGCAGTGCCTGCCTCAGGTTGTCGCTGGCCTGCCTCAACACGTCGATATGGTCGTCCTGGATGCTCGCCGTCATGGCATGCCCCTCTTCGTCGCCCACGACGCCGGACTGTTGGGCGGTGGCGGAAGCCACGATGCCCGCCTCACCGCTGTCGTCAGCTGGCGCCGATGGCTCGGGCCAGAAATCCAACGAGGTGTCCGACTCCTCCGCTCTCGCGTCCCCAGGCGGCTTGTAAGCGTTGATGGAGTCAGCCGGAGCGTCGTTCCGGTCGTTGGAGAAGTTGAAGGTGGGAGAAATCTCGATGACCTTGCTGGCGGCCGCGATGACTGCGGCAACATGTTGATCGGTGACGGAGCTCGGCCGAAACCACGGCTGCCCACTCGCCCACAACCACAAGCGGGCGTCGCGCACGGAGGAGAATCCGCTGGCCCACAGGGCGACACGGGCCAACGCTGGCGACCAGTGCGTGGCCGGGTCTCGCACAAGAGGTGAGGACCCTTCCTGCATCACGACGTTCGTCTGCAGGTCTTTGAGCACCGCTCCGGTCAGGGCGGCTGCGGCATGCTGGGCGGGATGGTCATCGGCACGCTTCATCCGCATGAGCACGTCGCGGCAGAGAAGCGGACCGACCTTGGAGGGTGTGATCGTGAGCCCGAGTGGTCGCAAGACCAGCGGCCGCCGTGCTTGGGGTGTCGCCGACAAGGCCTTACCGACGTCCTGCGGTGTCAGCTCAGACAATGCTGACGACATCGGTGCTGGACACGCCATGAGCGCTGCGGACAACTCGCTCAACGCTGCATCACGCTCGTGATCCTGCCCAAGAGGCCAGGCCGGTTCGGACAAGACAGGGTACGGCGTGAACGTCTCACCGTGTAGGCAACTGCTACGGACGTGACGGGCCATGAAGCCTCCCCAGGAACGAAGCCGGTGGAATTGACCGGATAAAGATTTTGCACGTGTCGCACGGGTCGGGCTGGCCAGTGCCGCTGCTCACGAGGTGCCGCGCGAATGCGGCCGGATGTAGGTGTAGCCGTCGGGAAGTTCGGCGGGGCCGGCAAGGCGAAACCGTGCACGATCTTCGCGGTACGCCTGTCGGGCCTCTTCCCTGCTCTTCCAGCCGAGATCACCAATCCGCCGCAGGTGCCCGGCGACAGGATGGGCCCGCACGAACCGCGACTGGAGCTGACCGCGCCGAGACGATGCAACGGGGCGTGCAGGGCCTTGCACCGGACGGGGTTCGTAGATGACGAGCGGCACAGTGGGCGCGCCGGGAGTGAGAGGCCAGCACAACTGCCCACTGGCGCTGACGCTGCCGACATCGCCGCGTAGGTCGCCGGTTGCCAGCAATGCATCGACAACGCCTTCGAGTTCGGCAATCGCGTGATCCTCAGCGGTGCCGTACACGGCGGCCGGTAGGTGGGCACGGCAAAGCACTGCGCGTCCGGCTGGGTCGAGAAGCCCGAGCCGGCGAACCGCGCGCAGCACGCGCTGCGGCAGCGTCAGCGCTTCGGTGCCGGCCAGCCGACCGGTGTGGCGTGGTTGCCCGGGGCCAGCGTCACGAGTGACGATACGCGGGTCATAGCGGTGTTCGATGGTCATTTCATCGATGGTGACCGGCCTCTCAAGGAGGGCTGTCGACGCGCGGACTGTGCCGGCCCCGCGCCCCCAGGTGCACGTAAGCACGATGCCAGCGAAGAATTCCAGCGGCCACTCGATGCGCGTCATCTGTGGGTTCGCGAACAGATCCGTCTCAACGGTCTGAGTGGCTTCGGCAGAGTCGAGATCATATCCGTCGTGCGAGAGCATGAGCCGCAGCCGCACGCCGCTCAGTCCGGCATCGCGCATCTGGGTGCAGATGGCCGCAGGCAGCGGCATACGGCCCTCGAGCAGGTGAATCAGCCGCAGCGCCTGCGTCCATGTGATTTGGCTGTCGGTGATGGTGAGTTCTCCAAGGCCACCAGCGTCTTCCGACTCGGGCTGTACCATGATCAGCTCGGGCCCAAGCTCGAGTATCGGATCGGGCTGCGGCTCCGGTCGGGCAAGCTCTGACTTTGGTGGCAAGGTCGACAGCCAGCCAAGGCCTAGCGGCTCAGTCACATCGATCTGGACATACTTGCTGTCGGGGTGCTCGGCGCGCCATACGCCGCCGCCTTGCCCAGGGTCGTCAAGGCGCAAATGAACCTGTCCTGGCAGGAGCCCTGTTTTCTCGTTCATCTCGCGACGGGCGTAATCGCTGATGACAGCATTGGCATGGCAGACCGTGAGCGCATAATCGACGCCGCTGAGCTGCGTACCACCGTCGCGCACACCACGTAGCCGCGGCCCCACGGCAGTGTAGGTGACCCGTCGGCTCGGAGCCCATCGGTTTAGGCGCGACGGCACAGCGTTTCGTGCCAATTGCACGGCGAGAGTACCCAGGTCATCTCCACCAAGCGGCCCGGTATCACGGAGCCGGGCCGTCAATGACCGGCGAGTGAAGGCATAGCCGTGCCATATGCGCAGCTCTGGAAGACTCGCGAGCGCGTCGGCGACAGTGCGAAGCATCCCGACCAGCGCGGCGGCCAACTGCTCCTCGCTGGCATCGTCGGACAGCACGGTCGTCAGCGGCAATGGCGCCGCCGCGCTGCGCAGCAGATCACGCCCTCGGGTGAGTAGGTACTGTGCGTAGAACGCTATGTCGTCCAGCTCCGCGTCGCGCGGGGTCGCATAGTGAGCGTCCAGCAGCAGGTGCCCGTCCGTATCCAGCCATCGGCCACGCTGACGCAGCCTCTCCAGACGAGACGGCGTGACGGAGAGCCCTTGCCCAAACGCGTCAGGATCGATGATCAGACGTTCACGTACCACTGGCCTGTCAGCTAGCGCATGCCTGGTTCCGGGTCCGGTCATGCCCGATGGCGCGCCGCTGAGCCAGTCCGGCATCGCGCCGTCGGCTTCCAGCGCCGGATGCGCACGCTCTTTGTAGACGATCTCGGCGAATAGCGGCTGATCTCCGGCATCGATGTTGACCATTGCGCCGACAGGCAGCGCTTCAGTGGACTCTCCCAAGCGCACCTGCGGGAAGGCAAACAGGTCCAACGGGCCGCCGACGTACCCACCGGTGCTAACGTCATAGCCGAAATACACCGCGTTGAACGCCACGTTGACATGTACCGGCGCGCGGCGGGCGGAGACAAGCGCGCCTAGGTATCGGGCCAACCGGTCACGGTCATAGGACGTTGTGGCGTCCCATCCCAGCGCCATTGTCGGTGTGAGGAGCGGGTCTTCCTCGAACGGGCGCCATAGCGGTTCCGTCATGGTTGTTCGAGGAGAAATCATGGGAGCTTCGACGTGACGGTCGCTTAGATCTGTCATAACGCACCTCCGGTTCCCGCCGTGGCTGAGCCTGCCGTTGCTGCGGTGGCCGGTCGGGCACGATGACGGCTCTCACGGCGTACGTGACCAGCTTCGCGCCACCGAGCGCCGACGGGCACAACACGTCCTTCTGCAGATAGCCGGGCTAGGGAACTCTCCACATCGGCCAGCCGCACACCCGGGTTCGCTCCGAAATATCGGCTGTTGATGAGGCCTGTCCTCAACCGCACGCGGCGCCGCGTGTGCGTCGAATAGTAGGTGTCCTCGCCACGTAGTGCCCGGAGCACGTCGCGGGCGTGCACTCCGTGGAACACTTCCCATACAAGCCGAAAAACTTGTTCGTCCAGCCGCTTGCGCCGATGCGCGGCGTCGACGCGTGCACCCGCCGGGCGTGGCCGCGGCGTTTCGAGCGCGACCGCAACGGCTGGTTTGCTCTCTCCCGACGGCCATGTCGGCGTGTCCCAACACGCTGAACACCGGTTCGCAGCTGTGGAACAGCAGCCAGGGGGCAGGTCGGCGACACCGAAGTAGTCGGCGAGCTTGCGATTGGCGCAGGTGGTCGAGTCGGTGAAGAAGTCACGTAGCAGCCGGATCTCTTCAGCAGCGCGGGCAATCTTGCCGGACAAGGCATCCAAGAATGCCGCCGGCAGTTTGCTCGTGTGCACGGCGAGACCGGTGACCAGACGTCGGCTCGGGGCAGCCGACACGTCAAGAAGTCCACGGTCATGCAGGTCGGCCAGCAACTGCCACGTCCCAGCCGCGTCGTCGGCGACGTTACGGTACTCAGGCACCTGACCGGCCAGGTACGCCTCCAGCCGCACGACATCGAGGTGATTGCGCCGCAGCGCGCCCACCGTGCTGGCGCGGACCGGCAGGGCGAGCAGCGCCGTAACGACCTGGCGTTCCACGTCCAGGTCAGGGCCACCGCTGTTAAGGCTGGCAGCCGCTGGACGCGCCGCCACGCCAAGGAGCTCACCTGCCTTGACGGCGCAGTACGGCGGGAAGTCGCCAAGGTCAGTGACGGCTCCGAGACCGGCGAGCGCGGTGAAAGCGCGCACCACTCCGGCGGTATAGCTGTCCACGGTGCGTGGCTTGCGCGCTTCGTCCGGGGTCAGCCTCCCGGTAGCCAGATCCTCACCGATGAGCTCGTCGGCTACCTCGGCCGGGTCCAGCACCGTCCGACGCAGCAGCACTGACCGGCCCATCCGCTCAAGCAGCGCCGCAGGCAAGTCGCTGCCGGTCATGAAGGCAATGGTGCGAAGGCCGCGCCCAGTCAGCAGCGTCAACCCGACGTTCGTGGGCAGCACCGCACCTCTGTTGTGTGGCTTGTCTTCGACGCTGTCAGGAGCACCGGCCGGAGGCCCGCTGTTTTCAGCTGCGTCAGGCATGTCAGCGCCGACGATGGTTTTTCCGGCCGCGTCCCGACCTATCCGACCAATCTGCTGATATAGAGCGGCCAAATCGGTCGGTGCGCTGACGCAGAACACTGTCCGCACGTCGGGACGGTTGACACCCAGCCCGAACGCCGACGTGGCGACGATCACCAGTGGAGCGAACCCGTCTTCGCCCTTGCGCGGGGCTTCGCGGAACTCCGTCATGACCGCCGACTTCTCCGCCTCGGTCAGCCGGCCGTGGAATCTTCGAATCCGGACGCCGCTCTCACCGAGATAGTCGCGAAGATGCGCGTGAAGCGCTACGACCTCTTTCACGGTCAGGCAGTAGAAGATCGCGTGACCGTCCACGGCGTCAAGGATTTCCTCTGCGAGACCTGCGCTGATGGTTGGGCCAGCTGCCTTGATCGTGCGCCGGAAGATCGCCAGTTCGGGTCGAATGGGGTTCTCTCGTACGGTCAGCAGCGTTCCCTCGGCGGCTTCGGCGGCTTCGCCGCCTGGGCCACCCGGAGCCTCGCTGGGCAGCCCGAAGACGCCTTCACGCAGCCCGGCGTGCACGGTGCGGTTGGCTGTCGCGGTCAGCGCGGTCACGCGCAGGCCATGCTCGCGCCGAAGTTCGGCCAGGAACTGCTCCACCCGGCTCATGGACGGCCGGAAGTCGTCCCACTGCACGAAGGTGTGCGCTTCGTCGAGTGCGATGCGGGCGATGGTGCCGGCTTCGACCGCGGTGCGGACGATGTTCCGGAAGCGGCGTTGGCACAGTCGTTCAGGGGAGACATACACCATGCGGATACCGTGATCAGCATGGCCAAGAAGTTGCTCGGCGACCTCGGTCTTACCCGCGCGGCTGCTGGACTCGCGCAGCGGCGCGATGAGCGCGCGCACCGCGCCTCCGATGCTGCGGTTGAGTTCGAGTGCCTGATCGTGCATGAGCGCGACCAGCGGCGAGATGACGAGAGTCACGCCGGGAAGCACCAGCGCCGGCAGTTGGAAACAGAAGCTCTTACCGAAACCGGTCGGAAGCAGCCCGAGGACGTTCGCCCCTTCGGCGACCGCGCGGATGACCGCCTGCTGCGACGGCTTGAGTGAAGCCGGCGTTTCGGACAGATGCAGCAAGCCTCCGATGACAGCGGCGCGGGCGAGCACCTCATCGCCCAAGGTGCCGTCGGAGCGGTATCGGGCGACCTGGGCAGCGGTCAGGGCCAGCCTGCGGATTCTTCGGGTTTGCGGGAGCATCGTGTGTGCCTCGAGTGCTTCTCGCGTGGACAGCAGCGCGGCGCGTTCCGCATCAAGCAGGCCGTGCCGGGCGAAGAAGCTCCAGATACGAGCCCATCCCTCGGCCATCGGCACCACGTTGCCGCCACCGCGCTCACCGGTGGCCGGATCGTCGCGCAGCAGCCCTTCCTCGAGCGAGCCAAGGAACGTCTGCCGATATGCGCGTCGTAGGGCGGTCTGCCCCGCGAGTTTGCGATCACTGACGATGATCACACCACGGTGCCGCTCAGACCGGATGAGCCGGCCGACTGCCTGCCTAAGTTGCAGCGCCGCGAGCGGCAGGTAGTAGTGCTCTGTCGCGACCGCCTCTGGATCGTCGGCGTGCGCCGCTTCCGCCCTCATCGCGATCGCGGCGCGGCGGGCTTCGATGACCGGCGCCGCGAACGGTGCGAATGGCAGCTTGTTGATCCATACCAGCCGCATCCGCTGCTCGTCGGAGACGTCGACGCCCTGCCACAGGCCTTTGGTTCCGACAAGGACGCCGCCGCCGTTCGTGACGTCGGTGAACTGTTGCACTCCACGGGGGTTGCCGAGCACGAGTGCGGATAGCACAGGAGTCTTTTCACCGCGAGTACGCACTTCGGTGGCCAGGTGCTCGGCGATACCACCGGCGGTCGAGCGGGCGGTAGTGAGCACCAGTGCACCGCCGTCGTAGCCGCCCCGACTGCCGGGTGGGGCTTCGCCAGGCACGTCGACTGGCCTCACCATCTCCTGGGTATAGCCGGCGAGCTGGTGCGCGACGGTCCGCATCGCGCCTTCTGTCTGCTCTGCCCAGGATGGGAAGTCGGAGAAGCATACGAGCTCGCATTGCCGGGCGTAGTCGAACGGCGTCGGCAGATGCAAGGTCGCGATGTCCGCAGGCAGCCCGAGGCGATCACGGATGAAATGCCACTGCCCCGCTACGCGTAGCGTCGCCGACACGTAGTACGTGCGCGCGAACGTAGCGAGGAAGCGCCGCCAGAGATCGTCAGAGGCCAGCTCGATGGGGCTGCTCGCCACACGGAAGCGGTAGGAGCGCAAACCGGCGCGCAATGCCTCGAGCTCCTCGGCGTAGACCACCTGGTTCGACGTACCAGGCGGCAGGGACGCAAGTCGCAGGCTCGATGTGTCCACCGCGTCAATCGGATCGTCGGGGTCGGCTGGATCGGGCTCCTCTCCGTCACCGACATCTTCACCGAGCTCGTCCTCAAGGGTGTCATCCGCGTTCTCCTCGTCACTGTCGGCCGTGGCATCGGCCGCCGGTGTTGGGCCCAGAATGCCGTCAACATGAGCAACGATTGTTCGGCTGAACTCTTTGACTTGCAGGCATCGCGTCAGCAGACCACGTATGCGCTCTGTCTCAAAGAAATCCAACTGGTGGGCGTGCGTGTTCAAGTATGCGAACAGGGCGCCTGATAGGGCCTCGCACTGCCCGGCCAGCCGCAGTAGCAATGCGGTGAGCGTGCGGACCTGCCCCACGCCCGCGCTGCCGGCATACGCGCTGGCCAGCGTGACCGTGCGCGATCCAACCACGATGCCGGCCCCCGCGCCTCGTACGTCGAACACCTGACCGGCTACCCGGGGCAACTGCTCATGGTCGAGCAGCAGTCCAAGATTGCTGACGGCCTCTCGCGCCGCGTTGCGTTCGGCACTCCTGCGAGCGGTGTCGGTCCAGGCGGCCAGCTCGCTGTACAGGTCCTCAACCATTCGGTAATCCACCGCCGTCGTCAGCGCCGACGTCGCTGCGTCTTCGAGCTGATGCGCCTCGTCGACGATGAGCAGCGTTTCAGGGCCAAGAGTGCTGAGATCGTCCAGATGGGCGAGCAGCAGCGCGTGATTCGCCAGCAAGAGCCTGTGCGACGTAAGCGCTTCGCGCACCACATCGGTGTGCGCGGCCACGCGCGTACCTGCCTGAGACGGGTACTCCCCGTTACTTGCCTGGCTCAGCGATTCGAGCCACACCGGCAGCGCAGGCCCAGCGTACTGGGTGAAGAACGCGGGGACGTCGACTATGTCGACCGAGCGCGCCGACCACGAGCTTAGAACGTCCGTGGACGCCCGCAACCTCAAAGTCAGATAGACGACTAGCTCCCGGAACGCCGCTCGACTCAAGAACCGGTTGCGTGCTGTGGACCGGGCACGGGAGGTGGCGTCGAACGTCGTCGCGTCCGACAGCACCACGTTGAGTGCACGCAGCGACAGCCGGTTGCTCTGGCCTTTGACCACATCGCTGATCTCAAGTAAGCCGGGCACAACCCTGTCCAACCGTGCCACGTCCCCAGCCAGTTGCGCCTGAAGTTGCTTGGTGAACGTCGTGACGATCGCCGTCCGCTGCGGCCCGCCGGCCAGCCAATCCAGCGCTGCAGCTAGGACGGCGAAGCTTTTGCCCGTACCGGTCGGAGCCTCCACCAGCGCGGACACTCCCTCCTTGGCCCAGCCGTGTAGCGCCGTCGTCATCTGTTCCTGCGCAGGCCGCCGCTTGGCGTCCGCGCCATGGATGACGGATGCCAGCAGCACCGGGTCGACGCGCCCGTCAGGACCGAGCAGCGATACATCGATCGAGAGCAGGCCGTGGCTTGTCGCGGGTGTGCCCGCTGGCGACCTGCGCGGCCGGTGAGAGTCAAGCAACGAGCCGAGCACCGACGCTACTTCAGCAACGCCGTATGCCCGTACCTCGCCGAGCAGGTGCCCGGGAGCAGCGCCAGACGTTGCCGCGGCGAGGTGTCGCACGAGCGTCCACGCCATTGAATCGGCGCACACCGACGCGATCATGTTGACGAGGTCCAGTGGCCACGCGGCCATGTGCTCGCTCGCCCGCGTCAGCAATCGCGTCAGCAACGCGGCGTCGTCTCCCGCGTCGTGCCAGCGCAGATCGGAACGGTCCAGGCCAAGCGTATCAGCGAGGTTGGCCAGGCGGTGGCTGGCATCTGTCGGCCAAAAGGCCAGGGCCAGGTAGTACGCGTCGACCAGGGCCGGCGCCAGCATGGGCAGGCCCTCCTTCTCATAGGCTGCCGCCAGCAGCGGGAAGTCGGATTCGGTACCGTTGTAGGTGACGATCACATCGGCGTCCGCAGTACACGCGTGTAGTTCCAAGAGTGCCTTCGCTTGCTCAACGGCCGAAACCGTGTGCCGCTCCCGAAGCTCCGCTGAACGGATCTCCCATGTCTCGTCGGGCAATTCGACGAACCAGTCACGCCGAGGCTCAGCAGCGATCCACGCGGCGTCCGTCCCGAAACGGACCGCTCCAATCTGGAAGATTCGCTTGTCAAGGAACGGCTCGGTAGCCATCGTCCGGACGACCGCCTCCACATCAAGGGCTACTGCTCGCACAGGTCGGCTAGACGCCGTCCCGGCCTCCAAAGTCACCTCGGGGCTCTCGTCTCCTCCGCCGGACACCGTCAACCGATCAGCAGACATGACTAGAGCTCCGGCTGCGACGGCGCGCGAGACAAAATCGGCCACGCGTCGCGGATGCAGCCCAGGAAACCGTTTCTGCGCAATCGCTGTCAGCTCTTCTGACGTGACGCCGTCGGCACGCTCGGCGACAAGATCGATGAGTCGACGTGCCGCCGCGGGAAGCACCGCACCTGCTTCTCCAGCCGCTTTCGCCATACGGGTTGCCCCACTTGTTAGTTACCTGCATCGTTTGATGCCCGGAGGTTCGCAGTCGTTGCCTTAGAGCCTAAAGAGACCAGCCATCTGAGCATTTCAATGTCCACAGTTGCAGGCTGCTGTGGCTACGCCACGACCAGCGGCAGCGAACGGGAACACACGCGACTCGCTTGGCACAACGAGTCACATAATGTTGCACATTACGCTCGCCTGACAGCGGAGCGCCACATCTCGAATGAGATTTTCTCACCCTGCGCCTAAAGCGACCCAATTGTCACTGCACCTGCCGCAGCAGCCAACCGTAAAACAGGAGCCGGCCAGTGTCACCATTGCTAACAATGTGCCGGAAATGGCGTCATAGGTGCGAAAAGCGGACATAAGGGAGAGAGGGCGCAGTGGCTTTGTTTCTGTCACATCTGATTCTTAGGTCGCACCTGAATGTCTTCGACCTTGCGGGGCTCAAGAGTCCGAACCACTTCGTGCGCAGAGGCGGCTGCTCATCGGTCACTCGACCATCCTGCCCCGTTATGGCGCTCTGGTCGGCGAGGGTCATCGTCACTGTCTCGATCGTCCTGTCTCGCCCTGCTTCACATCAAAAGGACTCATCTGTCCCATGTATCACAGCAGTCTGACAGAGAGGGGATCGGACACGTCACCTCCGAATGGAGCACCCTGGTCAACCCTGAACGCGACCTGGGACCACAACACATCCACGGCATCACCGCCGCCGACGTCCGACACGCGCCCGCCTTCAAGGACATCGCGGGCACACTCACCGGCCTGCTGCAGGGCCGCGTCCCCGTAGCCCATAACCTCCGCTTCGACCTCGGGTTCCTACAGTACGAATTCGGCCGGACCGGGGCCCCGATCCCCTACCTCGACGCTATCGGCATCTGCACGATGACCGAGGCCCCCCGCTTCCTGCCCGCCGCCCCCCGCACCCTCACCGGCTGTTGCGCCGTCGCCGACATCTCGCTCGACGGCCACCACGACGCGCTCATCGACGCCCGAGCCACTGCCGCGCTGTTACGCCACTACCTCAGCCTCGCCCACCCCGACTCACCATGGGCCCACCTCCTTCGCAACGCCACCACACTCCCCTGGCCAGCCATTCCACTCACCGGCTCCACCCCCGTCCGGCGAGGCGTGTCCGCCGAACGCGACACCCATTTCCTCGCCCGGATCCTGGACCGGCTACCGCGCGCCTCCGACACCGTCCGCGCCGACCCCTACTTCGCGCTGCTCGACCAAGTTCTGCTCGACCACCACATCTCGGCCACCGAAGCCGACGCATTGATCGCCTTGGCCGCCCAGCTGGATCTCAGCCGTACAGAAGCCATCCGCCTGCACCACGAATACCTGAACGCGCTGGCCCAAGCCGCCAAGGCCGATGGCATCGTCACACCCACCGAACGCCACGAGTTCGACCTCGTCGCCGCCCTGCTCGATCTCCCATCGGCAGCGGTCGAAGCCGCGCTGGCATCGAGCCACGTACCCCACCATCTCTCCGCCGCCGGCGGCTTCCGTCTCCAGCCTGGTGATCTCGTCGTCTTCACCGGAGAAATGGCGGGCGGGCGAGAAGTGTGGGAGGAGCAGGCGCGCCAGCTTGGCTATGTCCCCCACACCGGTATCACCAAACGCGTCCGGTTGCTGGTCGCCGCGGACCCTGACTCGATGTCGGGCAAGGCACGTAAGGCTCGCGTCTATGGCATCCCCATCGTCACGCCGGACGCCTTCACACGCATGAGTTCCTCAGCCGCTCATCAAGGCCTGTAGCACGCGTAGCCATGCCATCCACGTCGGATGAGCTTTCCCCGTACCCCGGATACCTGAGGTCACCTGATCGAATGGGCCCCTGATAGCTAGGCACGTGCTGGAGGCAGACCGTAGCGGCTGACGGCCAGGTACGTCTCCGGCGTCGCCGCTTCGAGGAGCCCCTCTTCGCCTTCCAGGTCGAGTTCTGGCTCCTGCGGACGGCGCAGCAGCTCACTCCAGTCGCTTGTCGCTCCCCGCTCGAAGGCATCGCGCAGCCGGGGGCGGGCTTCCTCCTGCTGCTCACGGAAGATCCGCAGCTGGATGAGTCGCTGTTCTTCCTGAGCGTCGTCGCTGAGTTCCTGGTCATCGGCCGGCGGATCCTCGGCGCGCAGCCCCGAGGTGCGCTGAGCGATGGCCAGGTCTTCCTCGTGGAGGCGCTCGCAGGCGGCGTAGAGCTTCCGGGACATGCCGAGATGAACCTCGGTTCCGGGGATGCGGCAGGTGAGGAAGTCATCAAGGCCCCAGGAACGGACCCCGGCGCGCAGCGTGCGCCGCTCGGTGTAGGGCGCTACTCCGCGGGCTTCGGCCCGCATGGCGCGGGTGAAGTCGTCGCCTTCCAGGGGCGTGGTCAGCCCGGAGCGCCGACGACGGGACGCGCGGTCGGCGGAAACGAGCACGGTGCGAAGCTGCGAGGCAGGAGCGGAGCGCAGCGCAGCGCCAGGTAGGCGAGCATCTGGGCGCGGGCCGCACCGATGAGCGCGTCGTCGCTGTCGCCGAGACGATCTTCGAGATTGCCCGGGCCGGCCGCTGACTCGTCGTCGATGTCGAATCCGGCTGCGGTGAGCGGCGGCTGTCCGAAGTGCAGGCCGTGGTCGATGGTGAGGAAGAGGTCATCACCGGGCCGCACACACGCTCCGACCAGGACGGTGCGGTGGGCGTACGAGCCGAGAATCTTGCTGCTGGCGGCCAGTTGCTCCCACCCCTTGCGCAGCGTGCCGAGACCCACGTCGCCCCCCTTGGCCTCGATCAGCCAGTACAGGCCCTCTGCCTGGTGCTGCCCCCAGAGGTCGGGCAGCTTCTCTTTCGGATCCTTGAACGTGTTGCGCAAGGCGGAGATCGGGCCACCCAGTTCGAGGTGCTCGGTCTGACCGAGGCCCAGCAGTGAGCGGCAGGCCCACTCTGCCATCGTCATACCCAGCCGGTAGCCGGCTGCGTTCTTCGCGCTGCGCTCGGTGCCGTACGCGTACACCGGGTTCAGGGTCAGGCGCCGGCCCTTGTTGCCTGGTACGAGGAACGGAGACATGAAGGGGTGCATGCCGAGATAGGCGTACAGCGGCGCAACCCGGGCGACGAGCTCCCCGTGCGCATACCGCGGCTGATTCCGCAAGTGCGGGGTGACGTCGCGGCCGACCTCAATGGCGGCCTTGATGATCTCCCGCCAGGTGGTGGTCGAGACGTACCAGCCGTCGGCCGCCGGGAACCCGCCCGACTCCGCCCACGGCTTGAGCATGGCCGTCCGCCACTGCCTCCTGGGCTTCCTCGCAGGCCCGTTACGGAAAAGGACCGGCACGTCGAAGCTGTCGGCGTAGGTGAGCGGCGGCTCGTCGGGGACGTGTGCGGGGATCATGCGAATCACTTTGGCACGGTCGGATCGCTTCCGGCACCGGGTATGGGGTTGTCGGCCGGTTCCAGTGAGAGCCATTCGGTTGGCTTGGGGGCGGGTGTGGGGCCCAAGAACTCGCGTACTTCGAGCGCAGAGCCCTTCGGCCGGTGGAAGGGGGGTTCTGGGGCGACGAATGGCTGGTCTGGGTCACCAGGGATCACGTTCGTGATCTTGGCAATGGTGTACGCCGTCACGCGGCGTCTGTTATCTGAGGTTCCCACCTCCAGCTCACGCCGAACGCCGGTAGCGCTGCCCTGACCGACCTGCCCGACATCGAACCGGCTCTTCTGAAGGCCGTCGAAGCCTGCCCGCGTCCTGTTGGCACATCGACCTCGATTCTAGGATCGCCGCCCTGTCCACTAGCTGACAGTCCACCGCCTGGCCACCACCCAAGATCCGACCCGACGAGCCGCGCTCCATCTCACCCATGCGAACCGCCTGCGCAACGCCAGCCAGCGCCAGAACGCCCTAAAGCTTCCCAGCAGGCCGTCGACCTGCACGACGAGCTGACCCGAGTCAACCTGAGCTTCCCCCGCACGCCGGACACTTGATCTGAGGCCATCTCCCAACCGAGTACGAGCCCTAGCTGGCCCGTCTCTCGTCGCACACCGTCAGGAGTGGAGGTGGGATCAATGACAAAGACTCGTGTGCAGGTCGCTAGGCGATGCGGCTGTGTGGATGCAGCGACGGGGCGTCAGCGAGGCGCGACGTGTCCGCGTCTGCCAGCGGATGACGATCACGGCAGCTGGTACTTCGCGGTGCAGGTACGTGGCCTGGACGGGCAGCGGCAGCGCGTCCGCCAGGGCGGCTACGCCGGCTCCGAGGAAGCGCAGGCGGCAGGCCGTGCCCTGGCCGCTGCCGACCACGGCGGCGCGGGGGCCGGATGCACGCTCGGGCAGTGGCTGGCACGCTGGCTGGCCAGCAAGGGCACTCTGCGTCCGTCGACCCGGCAGGGCTACGCCGCACACATCCGTCTCTACCTCATCCCGCTGTTGGGACGGATCTTGCTCCACCAGCTCAGCTCGCGCGATGTCAACGGACTGCTCGCGACGTTGGCGTCCCGTCCCTCGCCGATCGGCCGCCGACTGTCGCCCGCGACCGTGGTGCGGATCCACGCCACCTTGCGGACCGCGCTGAACGCGGCGGTGCGTGCCCGGCTGATCCCGGTCAACCCGGCCAACGGCGCCGAACTGCCCCATCCCCGGCGACCGCATCCGGTCGTCTGGACCGCCGGGCGGACCACCCGGTGGCAGCAAACAGGAGAACGTCCAGCAGTAGCGGTATGGACCGAACAACAGCTCGCGGTCTTCCTGTCCGGCCTCACGCAGGACCGTCTGTATGCCGCGTGGTGGCTGGCTGCACTGCGCGGCCTGCGCCGCGGTGAGCTGGCCGGGCTGCGCTGGACGGACGTCGACCTGCAGACCGCAGAGCTGACGGTGACGCAGCAGCGCGTGCACGCCGACGGCCAGGTCGTGGTCGGGCCGCCGAAGAGCGCCGCCAGCTGCCGGGTGGTGGCCCTGGATGCGGAGACTGTGCGGGTACTGACCCGGCACAGCGAGCGGCAGGAGGAGCTGAGCGCGAGGGCGGGCACACGCTGGCAGGACTCGGGATACGTGTTCACCACCGCGGACGGCGCGCCGCTGCGGCCGGACTACCTCACCGGCCGGTTCCGCCGACTGGTGGCCGCCTCCGGACAACCGCCGATCCGGCTGCATGATCTGCGGCACGGCGCCGCGACGCTGGCGCTGGCCGCGCACACGGATCTGAAGGTGGTGCAGGCCATGCTGGGCCATGCCAGCATCGTGTTGACCGCTGACACCTACGTCTCGGTGCTGCCGGAGGTGGCCCACCAGGCCGCCCGAGAGACGGCCCGGCTGGTGCTCAGCGCCGCATCCGCGCTGAGGCGGCCGCTCGGCGGCTGACTCAGCTTTGCCTCATATTTGCCCAATGCCGCCCCAGCGCATGGGCTCGGCTGGAGTTTCTGCAGGTGGAGAAGCGCGCCCTGCAGGATTCGAACCTGCGACCGTCGGATTAGAAGATGCGGCTCGAACTGCATGGATGGAATTTTCGGCAGGTGCAGTGTCCGGCTGCGGGGATCGTCCGGATCAGGGCGGCCACGCGGGAGCGGCGACGACGTGCTGCGTAACTTCACCTCCCTGCGGTCGAGGATGGACATGGGGCGTGGCAGGGACACCTTCTTCGGCGGGTCGGCCAGAGACGTGATCTTCGGCCGGGCAGGCGACGACGTCCTCAACGGTCTGGGAGGCAACGACGCCGCCAACGGTGGCCCGGGCTTCGACCAGTGCACTGCCGAAACCAGGGTGCTCTGCCCCTAACAGGTCGCACAGGCAAGGACCGGTCCAGGAGATCGGCCCTTGCGTGGGCTGCGGCGAACAGCAGCACCCGTCGCTGTTCGGCCATGTCCAGCATGCGCGGCCTGTCCTGGCACAAGACCAGCACCCCGAGGGCCACGGCACCGGCGCCTTCGCTCTCACCGTACGCCCTGGGGGGGACGACGGTTGCAGCGCACGGGCGAGTAGACCTCGACGTCGACCCGTCTGCTGGCGCGAAAGCGCATTTCCCCGCATACTGGGCAATCGATGGTGAGGAGGTGCTCCATGGACGAGCACCAACCCCCTGATCGGGACCAAGCGGCGGCCGAACCGCCAGCGCCTGCTAAGCCAGGGCAAGATCAGCTATCCGAGCCGCATCGATGCCCTCAGTGCCGAGAGTCAGTACAGTCGGGGGCTCTGAAGTGCCCACACTGCTTGTCGATCATTCCCCCTACTGGTCCTAGCCATGGTGGCACCTGCCCTTACTGTCGCGAAGCGATCCATCGGCAAGCGAGCCGGTGCCCGCATTGCCAGTCGGACCTCATGCCCCCGATCTTGCTCGGGAGCGTCTTCGTTCCAGAGGCTGCCGAGCCCGCGCGGAGCAATCCGTGCACACACTGCCGGTCAGCTGCGACGCCACCGCCACTGATGGCAGCGCAAGCCTGGATTCCTGGCATGCCGCCGGGAATTGCGGTGCCCGGCTTGCCCGCTGAGGCCTTGGCAGTCCCCCAAACTATCGGGCCAGGGCCTGGAAAATGGTGCTTCACGATGCTGATCTGGCGCTGCCGCCCGACTACCGGGTGCAGCTACAGGCCCGAGACCGTCTGCCCGGGAGGCCGCGATCCCGGCGTCTTCGGGTGAGCCGGCAGCGTGATCGGGGCGAACGCCACGATCATGGAATCCGCCGAGCACATCGTCAGCACACAACGTGGGATGATCCTGCCTGCCCCGGTAGGCGCCCGCCTTTCCGCACAGCCTCAGGGATGTCCGTTGTTAAGGAGGCGACATGCGTCGCATTTCGAAGCTGCGGGGCTGGTTCTGGGCCGAGCTCGGCTCGAGCATCGTGACCGCGGTGCTGGCCATCGTCACGCTCATCTCCCCTGAATGGATTGAAATGCTCTTCGGTGTCGATCCGGACGGCGGCAACGGCATGCTCGAGTGGGGGATTGTCGTGGCCTTGGCGAGCGTGACCCTGGTGCTGGCACTGCTGGCCCGGATGGAGTGGCGCCAAGCCGCCGCCCACCAGCCGGACTGACCCATGACAGCGGGGTCATCGACACCTCTGTGTCGCGCTGGGAGGCGACAGCCATGGCCGTCGGCGAGTACGTGCCCAACAAGTTCATCTGGCTGCTGGACAACGTGGAGCTGGTCGGGACCGTCTACGCGATCGCGTCGACCGAGGACGGTGGACACGGTGACGACTTCGCCGTCCTGCCCGACCCCAACTACCGGCACCTCATCCACTACTTCCGCGGAAACAATCCGCTGCCGTGGGCGTCAGAGACCGAACCAGGCGTCATGCACCTGGAAACCTACCCCTTGGACTTCAGCGCGATCAACCGCTACGAGCGCTGGGTACCGCCACAAAAGCCAGACGGCCAGCGCTTCCAAGTGCAGGCCGATGACGGCACATCACGTGATCTGCAGGTCGGCGACCACGTCCGGGTCACCGGGCGATGGGTCATCGACCATCATCCCGAGTACTGCTCGCTGCCGGCGATACGCATACCACCGGAAAGCAGCCGCTGCCGCAGCAGAGGATGGCTGCGGGTAGGCCAGACGCACACAGAACTGCACCCGTTCGACTGGCAAGACATCCGGCTGGTCGGCTCGCCGTCGCCCGGTGACGCCACGCGGTGCCTGCTATCGCTGGCCGCGCCCCTGTACGAGCAGCAGTACGTCGGCAACTGGAAGTGGGCGGCGAACGAGTTCGCCGGCGTGAGCGGGAAGGTGTTCATCGACGATTCGGAGCCGAACTTCCACAGCACCGTGAGCGCGAGCATCACCCTGGACGCGCCGCCACTACCGAATCTGCCGGCGACGTCCTTGCGCCGTTTGCGGTGGACCGAGACGGTGTTCAAGCTCGGCACAGGAATGAACCTGGGGCAAATACGATCAGTCACTCCGCGGGAAAGCTCGATCGATGTGCAGGTCACGATCGCGGCGACCGGCACCACCGACGGCCGACCCAGCATCCTGGGACCGGCGCGCGATCGATGGGTGGCGCAATTGGAGTACGCGGTGTTCTGGATGCTGGCCGGCAACGAGATCTCCTGTATCACCCGCAGCTCGGGCGGCGGTTTTCCGCCCCAACCCGGGCCTCTCATCGGGGTCGGAGGCCTCTTCCCCAACGGGGAGCGTTGGTGGCTGCGACTGGCGGACGCCGTCCGCGCGCTTCAGGAGGGGCATCGCTTCTTCATGCGGGTGGGCTTGGGCACTCCAGTGAACATCGTGGTCAAAGGGTCCGGCACGCGCACCACCCTGGGGACCGACTCGCCGTCAGGACGGCCCGATCCCTTTCTCGATCTACCCGCATGTCCTGATCCGCCGATCATCGGGTGAAGGCGCGAAATCGCAACAACGCCGTGATACTGCAGCCAGCGCCTGCCGGCTTCTCCACGACGGTAACCAAGCTCTGACCTGCCCACCGGGCTGCGGTGAGGACGCCGGGCGCCGACGCACGGGGATGCTCGGCCGTTGCGAAGGCGCCCGTCAACCCCTCGGTGATCTCGCGGTCGGCGGTTCAGGGACATGGCATGTCTGGCGATTTGGGCTACCGCGGTCTCGAGCGCGGTGGGGATAGCATCGGGTCATCCTTCCGAGGGGGCTCGGGAAGGGAGACCGAAATGGACATCGCTGCGCTGGCATCGCAGGTGATGCGGTACATCATGACGACGCTGGGCGCTTTCGGCACCGCGGTGTGGGCCAAGGCGCAGGACACGGCCGCCGATGAGACGGTGAGCCTGGGCCGGCGACTGCTGCAGCGGCTGGGCGCGCGTGAGGAGTCCAGGCCCGCGCTGGAGGGCGCGGTCGCCGACGCGGTGGCCGAGCCCGCCGATGAGGACTACGCGGCGGCGCTGCGCGGTCAGATCAAGAAGGCGCTGGCGGCTGATCCCGCCCTCGCGGCGGAGATCGAAGGCATGCTCGCCGCAGCGCCGATCGTGGCCGGACCCGGAAGTCAGATCATGGCCGATAACCGGATCGGCGGAAGCGCCGTCCAGATCGGCAGCGCCCGCGACGTCGACATCCGGCACCAGCAGCAGCCCGGGCCCGCTGATGACGACGCCCGTCCCTGACCAGCGGCTCTCCGGCCAGGCTCTGGCTGGCGCGGCTTCCGGTCACGGGATGGACCGCCTCGGGCCGGGGCGTGAGGTGCTCACCGGCGACCCGCGACAGCGCCGTCTGCTCGCCCGGCCACCGCTGCCGGCCCCGGCCCGCATCGAGCAGACATGACGCCCGCGCCTGCCCCGGGCCCGGCAGAGCCGCGAAGTGGTCTTCTGCAATCGGTCACCGACAGCACGGTCTTTGGGGATCTGTTCCAGATCGGCCATGTGGCCGGGAACGTCACCATTACCCAGCAGGCGCACACCCTGCAGGTCCACGAGCAGATCGTGGAGGGCGACATTCCCGCCCAGCCGCCGGGCTTTCAACTGCGCGAGGAACTGCTGCAGCGCCTGCACAGCACTTCTACCTGCCCGCAAGCCTTCAGGGCTTGCCTGAGCCGGTTGCCTGGAAAGCGGGCACGGCCGGTTCTGAGGGGGCTCCGGCGCTGCAAAGCGCCGGAGCTACCCGACGAGGCGCACTTCGGCCCGTTGCGCCAGTTCACCCTGGCCAACTCCCACCATGCCAACCACACCCGTACAGACCTGGGCGCTGCACGCCTACCTGCGCTGGCGCAACGCTCACGCCCGGCACCCGGACGTGCTGGCCGCTCAACGCCGTGAACGCGCCCGCGTCCGCAGCGAGAAGGGCATCCGCTGGGGCGGACGGCCTCTCGCACCCGCAGCCTGAAACCTCACCCACCCCGGTGATCGTTTCCGGTCACAGCACTAGTTCGGCCGAAATTGCCGCGTTGGCCGCAGCGGCCGCGGCGTCTGATTCCGCCGTTCTTGCCTCTTCGGTCATCCTCTCCACAAGTCGTTTCCGCTGGAGTACCCTCGCCAGCACGGGCCACGTTGGGGAGGGGCTGGCCAATGGCTATGTTCGAGCAACATTTCGGGCACGTGGGTGAGGTCTACAACGTAGGCGGGAACCTCTACCTCAGCAAGGACAGCAGCGCGAAGGACTTCGCCGCCGCCGTCGCACGGATTAGGGCCGAGCTGGCGGAGCTCTCGATTCCCGAAGCCGACCGGGGCGAGATCGACGCCGAGTTAGGGGAGACGCTCGCCCAGGCCGACGCCGACAAGCCGGATACCGATCAGGTCGTCGGGAGACTGGAACGCATCAAAGCGCGGCTGGAATCGATGAGCGGGGTGGGAGCCGCGGTGTTGGGGGTCGCCACCGCCGTCGGCAACCTCGCCGCTTGGGCCGCGAAATTCTTCGTCTGAGCTATGGTGGCGACGGACCGGGTCAGAGCCGCGCTGAACGAGCTCGAGCGCGAAGTACATCCGAGCCTCGTGCAGGCGGTGGAGACGCTGCGTTCTGCGGCGAGTGCCGAAGGGTATCCGCCGGACACCCTCTTAACGATCATCGCAGGGCTGCGGGAGTGCAACGCGATGATGGCCAGAGGCGAGGGCATCGGCACCATCATCCGCGCCGTAGGCGATGACGACCTGCCGGTATTCCGCCAACGCTACGAGAGCGTCGATCAGGTGGTGAACGCCAAGAACTACATCGTCAACCAGTTGCAGGACCTGCCCGGCCTCTCCGGGCAGTCGGAGACGATCGTGCGCATCCCGCTGATCCTGCTGGCGATGACCGAGCGGCAGGCCGCGGAACTGCGCAGCGGCGAGGTGTTCAACGAATATCCCGCATCGCTGCGTGACGATTTCCGGCAGGCCTGTGTGCTGCTCGAACAGGAGGCCGTCGCCGACTGGTTCCAGTGTTACGGCGAGCGGCCAGAGGATTGGCGACCTTTCAGCGCGGGATCCGATTCCATCCAGACGCTGGTGCATCGAATCATCGAGCAAATCAACGAGCGCAAGAGATATGACGGACGGCTGGAACCGGAGTTCTTGGACATTCACGAGGTGATCGGTGACCGGCACCAGTTGCTTCGGCTACGGCGTAGCGGCTGCATCGTCATTATCGACGTGCTGTCCCTGCGACATCCGCAGATCCAGCGCGCCTATCACCAATCCTTGCTCGACGCCTACCCGAACACCTCGATCGTCACAATCGCGCCCGTGGCTAAGGCTCTGGAGAAGGCACGCGAGCTCACGGTGTTCCTGCAGCTCAGAATCGCGGACCTGGAATTCGCCAAGCGCCGCTCCGAGTTCACCAGCAGCGCACGCCGCTGCATCGAGACGTGGGAGCAGAACATGCTAGAAGGCTGGTTGGAGGCGGGCTTCCACGACACGGCCATCGACAGCGGCCTGAAGGAAGGCATACGCAAGCACATGCGGTATGTCTCGCCTTACGGCGGCTCAGGATGATCTATACCTTCTACTCTTTCAAGGGAGGCGTGGGCAGGTCCATGGCCTTGGCCAACACCGGTGAGCTCATGGCGCGGCGGGGCTTACGCGTCCTGATGATCGATTTTGACCTGGAGGCCCCGGGGCTAGAGCGCTTCTTCGAGCCGGACGGGGGATCCGGCGTGGAGGACCGGCGCGGTGTCATCGACCTGCTGACGTCCTATCTCCAGCTGCGATCGCTGCCCCTCCAGGAGCCGCGAGCAGCGCAGAAAGGGTTTCCGTATCCGGTCGAGCCGCTCCACGAGTTCGTCGTCGATCTGCTGGATCTGCCCAACGGCGGCAGCCTGCGCCTGATGCCAGCCGGCCGCAGGAGCGCCGCGTTCTATGAGCGATACGCAGAGCTGGTGCGGGCCTTCGACTGGGACGGCTTCTACAGATCCTATGACGGTGAGGCGTTCTTCGACTGGTTCCGCCAGCAGGCGGAGCTGCTGGCGGACGTCGTCCTGATCGATGCGCGGACGGGCATCTCAGAAATGAGCGGAGTCTGCACCTTTCAGCTCGCCGACGTCGTGGTCATGCTGGTCGCGCCGAACCGTCAGAACATCGAGGGCTGCGAGTTGATCGCCAACGCGTTGCGACGACCGGAGCTGGTCGCGGAGGGCAGAGGCGGACGCGAGCTCCACGTGCTACCCGTACCGAGCCGGGTCGAGCTGGCAGAGAGCGACATGCTCGACTCGTTCATGCAGCAGTTCGAGCGGCAGCTGGGGTTACACGCTCCTGACCAGCTCACGTTCGAGAACTCCCTGTTCAATGACCTGAAAGTGCCGTACGTGCCGCGCTTCTCCTACGTGGAACGGCTTGCCGTACGAGACGGGGAGAACCCGGCGACCGTAGAGCTGCTCAGCGCGTACACCCGGCTGGCCACGGCACTCGTCGAGCTGGGCCGATCCCGCGGGCGCATCTATCAGAAGTTCCACGCCAAGGCCCGCAAGATCGAGCCCAGCCAGCGAACCGGAGGTCTGTTCATCGGCCGCGCCCGGGTGCTGGCGGAGATCAATGACTGGCTCAACGCCGATGAGCAGCCGCTCGCCCTTGTCCAGGGCAGCCCGGGTAGCGGCAAGTCGGCATTGATCCGGCATCTGTCCACAGCCGACACGGCATTGCACGCCACCGTCATTCACACCCAGTCCTGCCGCGTGCACGACACAAGGACCAGCGGGACCAGGGACTTCATCCAGTCGATCGCCCGCGCGATCGCCGATCTGCTGCCCGAATATGGTCGCGGGCTGATGGGCCTGCGCCAGGACCCGGAGCTGTTCATCGAGGTGCGACAGAACATCGCCGCAGGCGCGCCGCCCGGAGGATCCACTTTCGTGGGCGACGTCTACATCGGCGACGTGCATCTCGAGACCGCCTTCGATGAGCTGATCCGGCGTCCTGGCGGCGACATGCGCAACATCACGCCGCCCATGCTGGTGCTCATCGACGGTCTGGATGAGGATCTCGTGGGTACCGGGCAGGACTCCATCACCGGAATTCTGGCTTACGCGTTGTCCGGCCCATTGCCGCCCTGGCTGCGTTTCCTGGCGACCACCAGGCCTCACCGACGCGTACGCGACACACTGCCGCAGGCCCGCCTGTTCGATCTCGACGCGCATCCGGCCGAGAACCGCGCCGACGTGGAGCAGTACGTCCTCATGCGGCTCGATGACGCCGGAGAGGCCGAGCGCATCGCGAAGTTCAGCGGAGGCAACTTCCTGCTAGCCGCACTGATCACGAGCCAGTTGACGGAGGGGAAGCTGGACCCGCGGTCCATCGTCATGTCCCCGTTGGACAGGTTCTTCGACGGCGACATCAAGCGCCGCATGGGGACGAGAATCCCCGACACCCCCGCCCGCCGACGATTCCTGTCAGTGCTGGCGACCGCATACGCTCCTCTGACGCGCCAGCAGATCATGGGCATCGTCGCCCAGTCGGGGGCCGACATGTCCGTGCTGCTCGACGAGTGGGACAGTTACCTCGTCAGCATGTCAGGCGATCGAATAGCACTGTTCCACCAAGCCTTCCGCGACTTCCTGCGGACGGGCTCCAAGCTCTTACTCCCCGAGGCGGACACGCACACCTTGATCGGCGGTTACCTCTGTGACCACTGGATGGGCCGGTGGGACGAAGGCGCCGACGACTACGCGGTTCGGTACGCGGCGATGCACCTGATTGAGGCCCTGCGCGGGAGCCACGGACAGCCGCAAGGGGCTGCGGCGCTCACGCGGCTGGGGCTGCTTGTTGGGGACGAGACATATCTCCAGGTCAGGCTGGACCGCCACGGCCCGGAGCCCTTGATCACGGACGTGTGCACGGGAATCGATGCCGTAGCTTCGTACTCCTCCATTAAGGGCATGAGGGATCGCCAGCGCGAACTGCTCGCGCCACCCAAGTCGGAGGTGAAAACCCCGGAAGCGCTCGTCAACTGGATCGGGGACCAGCTCGTCGTGATCTACGCGGACGCCTACGAGCGTCTGAGAGCCGGAATGCCGCCCGGCAACGCGCGGACACGACAGCTCAACTCGCTGGTGGGCGAAATCCAGATGCTCGCCGCCAACGCCAGGTCCCTGGCCATCGCTGGTTTGCGAGGAGGATCAGGCGACGATGGCGCCAGAATCGTGATGTTGTCGATTCTTCAGGTGCATCCCGACCCGCGCCACTTCACCACCGTCACCGACGCAATCGCCCAGTCACACTCGGCCTTCGAGCAATTCCACGCTCTGCGAGCCGCCGGCACAATGCTTCCCCTGCTCGGAGAACGGGAACGCGCGGTGATCGCCGAGATCGTGAGCGCGGAGGCCAGGGATGTGCGTGGGATGGGGGTGCCGCACGACACTTCGCGCATGAGGCTAATCGTTCAGCTGATGCGCGAGCTAAACCCGTCAGCGGTTTGGTACGAACCGAACGATCCGAAGTGAGAGGGCGTCCGAAGAGTGAAGTTTGTGGTTGATTGCCAGTCACCTTGATCGCCAGGTCAGGCGGCTTCGCCGTTCATGCGTGGGCGAGGGGTCGCGTAGGGTGTCTCGGTCAAAAATGCAGTTTCGCACTGTGAGCTGGGGTTTTGCGGCGCGATCAAGACGGCGGCTGCGACTATTGCGGGGTGCTGTTGTCGCTTGTCTACCGGTTGGTGAAGGGCTTGTTCGGCCTGCTGACCGTGCGGGTCTGCTCGGATCTGTCCAAGGACGTTGAGCTGCTGGTGCTCTGTCACGAGAACCAGGTGGGGGGCTCGCCCCGAAGTGTGGACACAGTGAACCTTTTTCATCCTCAGGCCGCCTGGGCAATGCGGTGGTTTTGAAGGACGGCGATGGCCTTGCACAAATGGCCGGCCTTGCTCGGGCTGCAGCGTAGCTTGCGGAGGATTCTCCAGCTCTTCAGCTGGGCGTTTGCGCGTTCGCCGGGGCCGCGAAGACGGGCGTGGGAGCGGTTGGCCTGCTTCTGCGAGGCGGGCTTGTTCTTGCCCTTATACGGGGTGCGGACCGGGCCTTCGGCACCCTGATACGCCTTGTCCCGCTCGAAAATACGGTTTCGCGCTGTGAGCTGGGGTTTTGCTGCATGATCAGGGCGGTGGCTGCGACCATATTGAAGTGTTGTTGGCGTTGGCTTACCGGTTGGTGAGGGGCTTGTTCGGCCTGCTGACCGTGCTGATCCGCTCTGATCTGTCCAAGGATGTCGAGCTGCTGGTGCTTCGTCATGAGAACCACGTGCTCCGCCGTCAGTTCGGGAGTCGACCGCAGTGGGATCATGTCGACCGGCTCTGGCTCGCGGCGTTGTCGCGGTTGATCCGCCGCTGCCGGTGGGCGGAGGTGTTCCCGGTCACCCCGGCGACGATCTCACGCTGGCATCGCACTCTTGTGAGGCGTAAGTGGACCTTCACCGACAGACGACACCCGGGACGCCCTTGCACTCGCCGACCGGTCAAGGCACTGATCGTGCGAATGGCGCAGCAGAACCCGACCTGGAGACACCGGAGAATCCAAGGTGAGCTGGCGCGCCTGGGCTACCCGATAGCGGCCTCCACGGTGTGGGAGATCCTGCACGCCGCCGGCATCGATCCGGCGCCCCGCCGGGCCGGGCCGACCTGGCAGCAGTTCCTGACCGCCCAAGCCCACGCGATCATCGCCTGCGACTTCCTGGTGGTCGAAACGATAATACTCAAACGGCTATATGTGCTGATCTTCATCGAGCACGGCACCCGGCGGCTGCACCTGGCTGGAGTGACCGCGCACCCGACCGGGGCATGGACGGTGCAGCAAGCCCGCAACCTGGCGATAGACCTGGGCGATCGCATTGCTGAGCTGCGGTTCTTGATCCACGATCGCGATCCGCTCTTCACCGCCGCCGTCAACGCGGTCTTCACAAGTGAAGGACTGCGGGTCATCACCACGCTGCCGCGGACACCGAGGATGAACGCCATCTGCGAGCGCTTCATCGGCACCCTGCGCCGCGAGCTCCTGGACCGGATCCTGATCCTCAACGAACGCCACCTGACCTTCGTGCTCCGCGAGTACCTGATCCACTACAACGGGCACCGTCCACACCAGTCCCGGAAACAACGTCCCCCGGACATCGCCACGCAGCCTGCCTGCGACGTGACCGACCTCAACGACCTACGATCCATCCACCGAAAACCCGTCGTCACAGGCATGATCAACGAATACCACAACGCCGCATAACCGCAGCTCAAGCCACGTAACCCAATATTCGAGCGGCACACCCGCAGCTCACCCGCGACGCCGAAGCCTTCCGCGGCACGCTCGGTGTCCGGATCCTGCAGTGCCGGCCGGGCGATCCGGAGGCCAAGGGGCTGGTCGAGCGGGCCAACGGCTATCTGGAGACCTCGTTTCTGCCCGGCCGCGACTTCACCGGTCCCGGCGACTTCAACGCCCAACGGGGCGACTGGCTGCCGCGGGCCGACCAGCGCCATCACCGCCGCCTCGACTGCCGCCCGGCCGACCGCATCGCCGCCGGCCGGGCCGCGATGGTCGCCCTGCCACCGGTGCCGCCGCTGGTCGGCTGGCGCACCGCGACCCGGCTGGCTCGCGACCACTACGTGCGCATCGCCTCCAACGACTACTCCGTCCACCCCTCGGCGATCGGCCGCCTGGTCGAGGTCGTCGCCGATCTGGAACACATCAACGTGACCTGCGCCGGGCAGCCGGTGGCCCGGCACGAACGCTGCTGGGACATCCACCAGACCCTCACCGACCCCGCCCACGCGAGCGCCGCCGCGGCGATGCGCGCCACCCGGCTGCAGACCGTGGCCGCGCCGGTGGACCCCGAGGTGGAACAACGCCGGCTCAGCGACTACGACGCCCTGCTGGGCATCGAGACGGTGGCGTGATGGCGGCCCGGACCAGCACCACCGCCGCGACATCGGCGGCCTCCAGCGGGCGCAACATCGCCGCCGAGCTGGCCTACCTGACCCGCGCGCTGAAGGCGCCGTCGCTGGCCACCGCCGTCGAACGGCTGGCCGAGCGGGCCCGCGCCGAAGCCTGGAGCTTCGAGGAGTTCCTGGCCGCCTGCCTGCAACGCGAGGTCGCCGCCCGCGACTCCCACGGCGGCGAGGCCCGCATCCGCGCCGCCCGCCTCCCGGCCCGCAAGGCCCTGGAGGACTTCGACTACGACCACCAACGCTCCCTCAAACGCGAGGCCATCGCCCACCTGGGCACCCTGGACTTCGTCACCGCCAAGGAGAATGTGGTCTTCCTCGGCCCGCCCGGCACCGGCAAGACGCACCTGTCCATCGGCCTCGGGATCCGCGCCTGCCAGGCCGGCCACCGAGTCGCCTTCGCCACCGCAGCCCAATGGGTGGCCCGCCTGGCCGACGCCCACGCCGCCGGCAAACTCCAAGACGAGCTGGTCAAACTGGCCCGCATCCCGGTCCTGATCGTGGACGAGGTCGGCTACATCCCATTCGAGCCCGAGGCCGCCAACCTGTTCTTCCAGCTGGTCTCCAGCCGCTACGAACGCGCCAGCTTGATCGTCACCAGCAACAAGCCATTCGGCCGCTGGGGCGAGGTGTTCGGCGACGACGTGGTCGCCGCCGCCATGATCGACCGCCTCGTCCACCATGCCGAAGTGATCTCACTGAAGGGAGACAGCTACCGGCTGAAGAACCGCGATCTGGGCCGGGTTCCACCGGCCCAACCCGAGCACGAACAGTAGTCAACAAAGACATCAGGGGGTCAAGATTCACATGTCGCCAAGGGGTCAGGATTGGGCCGTCGTTGACAGCATTCTGGTGGTGTCCCTATCTCGACGTCGGGTCGACCGGCCAAACGATCTCGCCGAGCCGATCAGCTGGATGGAGAAGGACCCCTGCCTTGGCGGCTAGAAGCTTGGCGCTCTTTGTGGTGCTAGACGTCAGGTACGTGCGTACGGCAATGGCCGCGTCGACCGTGAGCGGTAGGTCAATGGAGCGCCCCAGGAGATCGACACGCCGCCCAGCGAAGGAGACGGGATCACGCGGGTACCTGCCAAATCTCGAGGGCCCAAAATCGACGGTGCCGCGCCAGCGGTAGGGGAATGGCCCTGCCTGGTGCGCAGCGTAGAACGACCAGACGTCGAAATCCTTGACGCCGGTCCTGCGGTCGATGAAATGAAGCGCTGCACCTTGACACAACGCCCGACACAGCAGAAGCGCGCGATAGCGTCCCGCTCCGGCTGGACGGCGGTTGAAGAGCGCTACTTCTTCCCTCGCCGCCAGCTGCGCGAGACGGACCAGGTCGTCAAGTTCGATGCTCGCCAGTGAGCGCTCCGCTGCGTCCATCTCTTCAGTTTGCCTCCCACCACTCGCAGACGGACAGGTCGATTTTCAGCTCACACCCACCGGGCGGGTCTGCGGCCAGTTCATCGCCACCGCCGACGCCGCCGAACGCGAGCAGCTCACCTATCGCGGGTTCCTGTCCGAGCTACTGATGACCGAATGCGAGGACCGGCAACGCTGCCGCTCGGGGCGGCACATCAGGGCCGCCGGCTTCCCCCGCGCCAAACGGCTCCAGCTTCGACTTCGCCGCCCATCCCCCACGTTCCCTCCGCCGCTCGGCGTCGTGTAGTGCCATGCCGTCATCGCCGTAATCGTGGAACCAGATCCGTGCATCATCACTGTCGTGGGTTGCATGAGGCGACACGGTTTCGGCACCCACAGGTTGCGAGGCTCATTTTCCTACCGCGCTGATGGGGTATCTATGGCAGAGTGACGATTGCTTCCGATGCTGAGGTGTCCGATCACGGCCAGCGCAGGCTTCGTTGGCCACGCATAGTGGCCCGGACGGCGGTGGTGGTGTCGCTGGCGTTGCTGGCCGTGGGCATAGTCGCCTTCTTCACCCACTCTCACCAGGAGCCTTCTGTGGTGGAGGATGTGCTGGACAAACGGGCCAGCGTGGTCAGCATGTTCGTCGGCATCGCAGGCCTATTGGTGGCCAGCGTGGCTCTGTGGGCGCAGCTTCGATCACCACCGCCCCACCCGTACAGCGCCCCCAACGGCGGATCGGTAGACCAGATCGCATGCGCGCAACCGCCACCCCCACCACGCGTGTCCTCTCGGCCGATGCGCCTGGCTCCCCGTCCGCCGCTGCTGGCCGGCCGCGATGCGATCTTGGCGGATTTACATTGGCGCCTGGCAACGGCCGAGACGTTGCCGTATACGGTCGGGGTGCACGGGTTGGGCGGGGTCGGCAAAACAAGTCTGGTGGTGGAGTACGGCCATCGCCATCTGGACGAGTACCAATTGGTATGGCAGTTCCCCAGCGAGGATCCGACCACGCTGTCGGCCGCCTTCGCCGACCTAGCCGCCTTGCTCGGCGTTCGGCAAATGGCCGATACCGCCGACCCAGTCCACCAGGTGCACGCCGCACTCGCCAGCCGCTCCGACCGATGGCTGCTAATCTTCGACAACGCCCCCGACGCCGACGCCCTACGCGACTTCCTGCCGCCGGCAGGGGCCGGGCATGTGTTGGTCACCACTCGTTCGGGAAGCTGGCCGCACCACTACGGTGTGGAACTGCCCGCCCTGGATTCCGAGTCAGCCACCACGTTCCTGCAACAGCGCAGCGGTCAGAACGATGCGATCACGGCTTCCAGAGTCGTAGCCGAGCTGGGCGCGCTGCCGCTGGCACTGGAGCAGGCGGGCGCCTACCTACTCGGCACCGGCACCGGCATGAGCACCTACCTCGACTTGCTCCGTCAACATCGAGCCGCCTTGCTGGCGGCGGGGAAGCCTTGGGGGTACGACGAACGAGTCACCTCGACCTGGCAGCTGGCCTTCGACCAGCTAGCCGAAACCAGTCCTCAAGCGATCGCTCTGCTTCAGCTGCTAGCTTGCTACGCCCCTGAGTCGATCCCTTACCATCTGCTACTCGCTGCCCGCGACAACGCTCTAACCGAGCAGCCCGACTCCTCACGAAACGCCTCAGCGCTCTTGAACCTGCTGCCCGGCGACGCGCTCGCCGTCAACGCCGCGGTGACAGCCCTACGCCGTTACAGCCTCGTGAGCCGTCCCCGCGACGGCTTGCTCTCAATACACCGCCTGGTTCAAGCCACCACTCTGAATCGGCCCAACGCCAGCGTGCATGCCGCACGTTCAGCGGCCGCCGCCCTCATACAGGCAGCCCTTCCTCATGCACCCAACTCACCAGAAGTCTGGCCGCGCTATGGCCAGCTGCTCCCCCACGCCCTTGCCGCTCTGCCCCCAGGCTCCGCGGCATTCGCTGAGATCGCCCAGTATTTAGGCGCCAACGGTGACTACCGCACCGCCCAAATCCTTTGTCGGCTGATCTGGCACCACTGCACCAGCACCCTGGGCCCCGAGCACCCCGATAGCCTGGCCGCCAGGCACGATCTCGCTCGCTGGGTAGGTGAAGCCGGCAACCCGGCCACCGCTCGAGACCTACTCGCCGCTTTGCTCCCCATCCGCGAACGCATCCTGGGAGCCGACCACCCCGACACCCTTGCCACCAGGCACAGCTTTGCCGACTGGACAGGCGAGGCGGGCGACGCGGTGGCCGCGCGAGACCAATTCGCCCGCCTGCTACCCATCCGCGAGCGCGTCGGTGGCGCCGAGCACCCGGATACGCTGGCCACCCGGCATAACCTCGCCCGCTGGACAGGGCATGCGGGGGACCCTGCCGCCGCCCGCGACCAGTACGCCGCCTTGCTTCCCATCATCGAGCGTGTCTTAGGCGCCGAGACCTCCGATACGCTGTGCACCCAGTACGACCTTGCTCTCTGGACAGGGGAGGCGGGCGACGCGGTGGCCGCGCGAGACCAGTTCACCCTCCTGCTCCCTGTAGTCAGGCGCGTCTTGGGTGCCGAGCACCCAAGTACCCTGTGGACTCAGCACAATCTCGCGCGCTGGACCGGGGAAGTAGGCGATGCGCCCGCCGCTTGCAATCAATTCTCGGACTTGATTTCCGTTCAAGAGCGCGTCATGGGCGCGGACCATCCCGACACTCAATCAACCCGACACAACCTCGCTTATTGGACAGCCCGAGCACGCTGAGATAGAACGTCAGTCGTCTCTTCATGGCGCTCGAAAACACAGTTTCGCGCTCTGTGCGCCTGCCGGGAAAATGGGGGTATCCCTGTAGGTGTGGGAAGTGATCTTGCTGGGAAGCAAGTCATCGGTGGGCGGGGGCCCACTTCTTCGGGGGAGAGTCATGACGGTAATCGAGGGTGTCGGCGGCCGTATGCCGAACACGCTGAGTGAGACGCGCTCTACGGTGGGAGATGTGGCCGGTGAGCAGCAGGAACGTCGCCCGATCCGGGAGCTGATCGATGATCGGCTGCTGGATGAGCTGCTGGCCCGGTCCCGGGACGAGGCCGGAGGGCTGCGGCTGACCGGGGAGGGCAGCATGCTCGGCGACCTGGTCAAAGCGGTGCTGGAGCGGGCGTTGGAGGCCGAGCTGAC
>NZ_FNVT01000042.1 GCF_900108335.1 Nonomuraea solani | reverse complement strand
TCGGGGAGCGGGAGGTTGAAGGGGCCCCACGTCCAGGTGAAGGTGCGCCCGAACAGGGTGTGCTCGGCGAAGTAGAGCGCCAGGTTGGCGATGACGCCCACCACCGAGGCGGTGATGCCGGTCAGCGCCGCGCTGATGGCCGCGTTGTGCCGCAGCTTTTCGACGTACGGGGCGCCGAGGAAGATGAACAGGAAGCACGGCACGAACGTCACCCACGTGGTCAGCAACGCTCCCAGCAGCGCGCCGCCCCACGGCGTCAGCAGTCCGGGGTCGCGGTAGGCACCGAGGAAGGCGACGAACTGCACCACCATGATGAGCGGGCCCGGCGTGCTCTCGGCCAGCGCCAGGCCGCGCACCATCTCCCCCGGGCTCAGCCAGCCGTAGACCTCCACGGCCCGCTGGGCGACGAACGCCAGCACCGCGTACGCGCCGCCGAAGGTGACCACCGCCGTGCCGGAGAAGAACAACCCCTGGGTGGTGAACACGCTGTCCGTGCCGAGGAACAGCGCCACCGCGGCCACCGGCAGCCACCAGACGGCCAGCCCGACGGCGAGGATCTTGATCGCCGACCGCCGGCTGGGCTGGGCGTGGTGCAGCGCGTCGTCGGGGATCAGCGGGGCCGGGCCGCCGTCGCCGCCGTGCCCGTCGCTCTTCGTGAGGACCTGCGGGGCCAGCCGGTGCGCCGTCCAGCCGATGAGCGCGGCGACGGCGATCACGATCGGGAACGGCACCCCGAACAGCGCCAGCGCGCCGAAGGCGGCCACCGCGACGGCAACGAACAGCGGGTGGGTCAGCGAGCGCCTGGCGACCCGGATGACGGCCTGGGCGACGATGGCCAGCACCGCCGGGGCGATCCCGGCGAACAGGGCGGTCACCAGGCCGGTGTCCTGCCACACGATGTAGACGGCCGACAGGGCGAGCAGCGCGAGCATGCCGGGCAGCACGAACAACGTGCCGGCGACCAGCCCGCCACGGGTGCCGTTCAGCAGCCAGCCCACGTAGATGGCCAGTTGCTGGGCTTCGGGTCCGGGCAGCAGCATGCAGTAGTTGAGGGCGTGGTTGAAACGCTGCTGGCCGATCCAGCGTTTCTCCTCCACCAGGGTGCGCTGCATGACGGCTATCTGCCCGGCCGGGCCGCCGAAGGTCTGCAGCGAGATCAGAAACCAGGCGCGCACGGCCTGCCGGAACGGGATCACATCGCGGGGCGCTTCGATCGTCATGACATGGCCTCTATCGGAGAGAGTGCTGGTCGGCGGGCGGATCGGAAGATCCGCCACAGGGTCAGGTCGTAGGCGGTCTTGGCGGCTCCCGCGATGACGAACGGGAGCGCCAGGCCGAAGGGCAGGATGAGCCCGGCCAGGGCGGGCCCGGCCGGTCGGGTGAGGTAGCGGGCGGTGTTGGTGACGGCCGCGGCCGCGGTCCGCTCGCTTTCGGGGACCAGGGCCATCACGTACGCCTGCCGGGTGGGCACGTCCATCTGCGACAGGCAGGCCCGCGCCATCAGCAGCGCGATCGCGCCACCGAGGCCGGGCGCGAACGGGACGGCGGCCAGCAGCAGGTTGGACGGGATGTGCGTGAACACCATCGTGCGCAGCAGCCCAACCCTGGCCGCCACCAGGGGCGCGGCCAGCAGGGACGCGGTCTGCAGCACTCCGAGCATGGCGAAGGTGACGCCGATGGTCTGCGTGGTGGCGCCGTAGCGCAGGCTCAGCCAGTAGCCGAGGTAGGCCTGCACCACGAAACCCCCAGCGAGGCTCTCGACGGCGAACAACGCGGCCAGCCGCGTCACCGGGCCGCGCGAACGCGCCAGCACCCGGCCTCGGGGTGGCACGGCGGGCGCCTCGACACTCGCCGGCAACCGCGCGGCCAGCGCCACCCCGGCCACCCCCACGACGGCCAGGACCCCGCCGAGCAGCCGCCGATCCGGCGGCAGCGCACCGAGCAGCGCGCCCACCGTTCCCGCGACGGCGGCGACCGCGTTGTACAGACCAAAACCCCGCACCACCTCGCGCTGCGGACGCCCGGTGCCGGCCAGGATGGCCGCCAGCATCAGCCCCACCCCGGCGAGGGTCAGGCCGTCGAGCCGCAGGATCGCGCCGAGCTGCACGGCCGCGATGCCGTAGCCGAGACCGCGCAGCGCCTGGGAGGTCAGCAACAGGCCGACTCCGCCGCCACCCACGCCACCGACCATGCGGCCGGCTCGGCTCATGCCGGTTCCCGCCCCAGCAGCAGGGCGCGCCGGTGGAACTCGTACAGGCCGTCGAAAATCGGCCCGGTGATCTCCAGCACCCGGTCGTCGTCACAGATCATCGACAGCCCGCGCAGGATCACGTCCACGCCGCGCGCCTCCGGCGCGTCGAACCGCTCATCGTCGATGTCGGCCTCGTGCACGATCTCGGCGACCTTCCACAACACCGGGTCATCCAGCTCGTAGCGACGCAGGATCGTCTCGAAGCTGCAGTCGTGGCCGTGATGCGACAGCTCGGCCCCGCGCATGTCGAACGGCGTCGCGTCCGCGGGCACCGAAGCGGGATCGTCGACGAACACGAACTCCGGCTCGGGATCAAGGTGGCGGCGGATCAGCCAGGCGCACGCCGCCCGGTCGATGTGCACCCCGGCGCGCGTCGCCCACCTCATCGCACAACCTCGCTCGGGCTCGCCTCGGCCAGCGCCTTCACCGCGCGCTGCGCGGCCTCACGCTCGGCGGGTGGGAAGTAGTCGCGCCGGCCGATCCTGCGCAGCTCGGCCTGCAGCCTCTTCAGGACGCGGCTGCGCTCGCCGGGCCGCGCCCGTTCTGCGGCCTCGACCTGCTCAAGCACCGCCCGATACTCGGCTGCCCGCGCGGCGCGCATCTCGGCGGCGATGGCCTTCTCCTGCGCCGCGCTGCCGGCGGCGGCCAGCCACACGGTGGAGCTGCCGCCCAGCTCACCGATCTCCTCGGCGATCCAGTCGATCTGCTCCCGAGTCCGGGCGTCGGCGGGCAAGGCCACCAGCCCGTCACCCAGCCGCGCCACGCCAAGCCGGTCCAGCTTGCGCCAGATCGAGATCCGCAACGTCGAGGGCTGGCGCGGGATGCGATACGCCAGCAGCACCCACTGCCCGGCCGTGCCCGTCACCATCGCCTCCATGCCATACCCCACCTCCACGGCGCAACCAGAGTTACAGTAACCACGGTTGCACTCTTTCGGCAACCGGAGCTCCGGCGGCTAGAGCGTCCATTAGAAGATCCCTCAACGGGACACCGAGATCATCCGTTGCCCGGCATGGCGACCTGCGGAAACGTCGTCTCGTTAGACCAGTCCGCGAAACTGTCCGGTGATGGGGGCCAAACGGTACGATCGGCGGGTGGGAGAACTGATCGGCTACGCCTGATGTTCGACCGTCCTGCATGAGCTCACCGTCCAGCGCGCCTGGACCAGATCGCTCACATCCTGAACTGGCCACTCGAACGCGCCCAGGCGGCCACGGACCACCTCGCCCAGCGGCTCCCCGGGCGCCAAAGCCTTCGTCTCATCACCAGCGACGACCGCACCCTACGGCTCATCGCCCCGTCCGACATCCTCGACCCCGATGCCCGCACACGGCTTCAGCAACTCGCCTACCAGCAACAAGGCCCCATGACCGGAATGGCCCTCATCGCCTACCGCGCCGGATACCGTGACCGCCGGCGCATCCGCGAGGTGCTGGTCCGCAATCCCGAACTGCTGGACGCCGCCGGCTACATCACCTGCCGTATAGATGCCAACGGCCGACCCACCGCGATCACGCTCACCCCCGACGTCGCCTTCAGCCTGAACATCCCCATCGATCTCCACGACCCCCTGCTGCTCGACCCGGAGACGTGATGTGACAAGCGTCACTGACAGTCTCATAGCAGAGGGCCACTGACTCTCTCGTGGCAATTGGCACGTCTCCCGGCACGATGGGCTGACGCACAGGTTTTCGGTACCGTTTTGAGAGTCGTAGCCAAAACGCGGTGGTAACGCTCCGGAGAAGGGGAGACGCCGGATGGCGGAGTTCGGGCCGCTGGAGCAGACGGTCATGGAATGCCTCTGGGCGGCGGGCCGGCCGCTCCTGATCCGTGGCGTGCTCGAACAGGTGAATCGTGGACGGGAACGGCCTCTCGCCTATACGACGGTCCAGACGGTCGCCGATCGGCTCGCTCGCAAGGGCTTGGTCACGCGCAGCCGGGCCGGCGCGGCGATCGCCTACGCTCCCGTACACTCGCGCGAGGAACACGTCGTCGCCGTGATGCTGGACGCGCTGTCGGACCTTCCTGATCGCGGCCCCGTCCTGGCGAGATTCGCCGAGAGCGTCGACTCCGAGGACGCCCAGAGGCTCCTGGACGCGCTGGCCGACCGGAGCACGAGCACCCCGGCACGGAGTGAGGGGCCATGGCCGGAACCATCGCGGGACTGATCGTCGCCGCGTTCCTGTTGGCCCACCTCGCGGGTCCGCTGGTCGCGCGCGCAGGGTGGCTGCGCCGCCGCCCCAGCGTGGCGGTGACCGTTTGGGCGGGAGTCGTGGCCGGTGTGAATGGCAACGCCGTGCAGCAGGCGGTCATGGGCGGGCTCGGCTCCGCTCTCGTGCACGACCACCAGCCGCCGGGCCGCGAACGCGCTGACGATCTCCCCGTAGGGGGCGAGTTCGTCCGGGAAATCCGCCTGCGGCTCGGCTGGCCGTCGTGTGTCATCGCCATCATCATGCGGAACAGGGCGCGCACGTGCGCCCGCCCCTCCGGCGTGAGCCCGTTGTCGTAGACGGCGTCCGCGCTGGTCTGCACTGCGTGGCACTGCGTGCTCCACCCGCCGCCACGCCCGTATCCGGCGATGGTGAGGGTGTCCCCGTCCCGGTTCTCCCAGGTGGCCAGCATCGCCCGGGAGAACAGGGGCAGCGTCCCGGCCCCGTAGCCGTCCCGCGAGCGGAGGCCGCGGAGCACGGTCTCGATCAGCCCGTCCTCGAGCATCAGCCCGGCGGCCGCGGCAGGGAGCGCGCGATGCACAGACTGCGAGGACCGCGCGGTGCTGCTGGTCCGGCCTGGCTGCGGAGGAAGCAGGGGTAGATGCCTGTGTCACAACATGATCAGATCTTTGATTTTGGGTTCCGTGATGGCGCAGGGCGGGACAGAATCGTGGCTTTCCCGCACGTCTGGGGGAATCGAGGAATCCGTGATCGTTCTTGAGGTGGAGCAGCCTTGGTGGGGGAAAGTGTTCAGATGAAGCGACAGGAGATACATTTCAGCGCTCGCTTGGATACCGACGAGACACTGGAGCAGGTCGCCGCGCGCGTCGGACAAGCATTGAGCTGCACCTTCGCCCGGGGCGAATTCCAACGGTGGCATGCACAAGTGGCGGACGTCTTCGGCCTCAAAATCTCCGTGGTAGGCGAGTATGGTATTGGTGGCAAGAAGGTGGCCAAACTCGTCGGCGAAGTCATTGAAGAGGGTTTCCTCTACGCTCCGGATGGCAGCGACTCGGTCGAATATGACCAAGTGGATATCAGCGCCTACGTGGTTGATCTGCTCACCATTCGCACCGGGCTCCAGTGGTATCGACCCACCGCGGAAGACTACGCCGCCGAACGCGCAGCAGCCCGCGGAATTGACGACTGGCATGGGCAGGTCGGCCTCCAGGAAGGCGACTGGTGATGCGGACTTTCACGGCGAAGTGGACGACTGGCCCGCCCTGCGCGCGCAGAGGTCATTCTTGGCGACTCGTTCCTTCCCGAGGACTGAGCCGCGGGGCCTGGCCCGCCGTCAGTTGCGGTAGTGGCGGGCGGCGGTGTCAGGGCTGACATCCAGCACGGCGGCGATCTCCTGCCAGGTGGCTCCGGTCGCTCGGTCGGTGGTGACGGCCGCGGCCAGGACTGCGCGGGCCTGGGCGAGCAGGGGCAGCGCGGCGTTGGTGTAGCCGGCGATGGGGCCGGGTTTCCAGCCCGGTCTGCCGGGTGGGCGGGGCGAGGTCTTCGGCGTGCAGGTCGAGGGCCCGTTTCCCGGCCGCCTGAGCGAGGTGTTCAGCCTGGTCGCGGAGATGGCGGCGCTGTTTGCGGGTGCCGTCCTGACGTTGGTGCCGCTGGGTGAGCGGGCGCCAGCGTCTGGCGCGTGTCCGGCCGAAGACCCATCGGCAGGTGTCGGAGCAGTACTTGCGAGACCGGCCGCCGTGGGCGATGGCGCCTCGCAGTTCAGGATTGATCGGTTCGAGATCCCGTGAGAGGCACTCACCAAGGGTTTCGTGGCCGTATGGCTGCGGATCGGCCTGTCTCGTTTGATGGGTTCCGAGACATGGTAACCCGCAGGAGCGCGGGCGCTGCGGGTAAGACGGCGCGTCATCTGGGTGATCGCCGACCAGATCATAATTTCACTGTTCTGCGGCCGCCGTTCAGGATCGCGAACGTTGCGACGGGCGCGCAGTGATGCTTGTGTTCTGCGTGTACGGCGCCTCGCCCGTTCGTGCAAGGGAAATCGGTGACTGCGTACGAGAGCGGGGGGCCGCTACTATCGGTGAGCGATCTGATGAGTGCGACGATCACGGTGCCGTCCTGAGTGCTCGCTCGTATGCGACACACGGTCGCAGATCCCTGTCGGGTGGAGTCGGTCAAGCCTTGACGAGCGACTTGGCGATCATGCTGTCGGCGGACGCGATGATCGCCTCCAAGGAGGTTCGCGGTCGCAGGCCCAGAAGCCTGCGTGCCTTCTCGTTCGACACGCGCTTGACGTAGCCGAGGTCCGCGGCGACGGGCTTGAACTCCGCCTTGAACAGCGCGGCGAGACGGACGACCACATTCGGGATGGAGCGGGTCGGGACGCGCTTTGCCGCATCGCCGAAACGCTCGCGGAGGATGGCGCCGATCTCCTTCATCGCGATGGCGTCCTCACCACTCGCGACGAGGAACCGCTGGCCGGCGGCGCCCGGTGCGGTCATCGCCGCGACATGCGCGGCCGCGACGTCGCGAACGTCGACCACCGGGACGTACATGTCCGGGTATCCGGGCATGTCCCCGTTCAGGCTGCGCTGGACGATGCGGTTCGCGCCGGAGACGGCCGTGCCCATGACCGGGCCCATGACGGCCACCGGGCAGATCGTGGTCAGCTCGGTACGGCCTGCCTCAGCGCGGATGAATTCCCAAGCCGCTCGTTCGGCGAGGATCTTGCTCCTGCCGTACGCATCGACGCCCGGGCCGCCAAGGGGCGACCAGTCGTCCTCCGTGAAGACGTGGTCGATGCGGCCGTGCCCGAACCCGACGGCATGAAAGGCCGACGTCAGCACGACACGCCGGACACCGGCATCGCGCGCCGCCCGGAGGACCCGCAGGGTGCCCTCGCGCGCCGGGGTGATGACCTCGTTCTCATCCTTCACGTTCTCGGTGTGGACAGGCGAGGCGACGTGCAGGACGTGGCCGGCGCCTTCGACCGCCTCGGCCCAGCCGCCGTCCTTCGTCAGATCCGCCTCCACGAAGCTCAGGGCGTCACCTCGGCGCATCCCCGCCTCCTCGAAAACGGCACGGATCTCCGCCTCGCGACGGAGAGAGCGAACAGTGGTGCGGACGTCGTAGCCCCGTTCGAGCAACCGCAAAATGCAGTGCCCGGCGATGAAGCCGGATCCGCCGGTGACGAGAACGCGCTCCCGGGTCATGGGCCATTCCTTTCAAGGGGACGTCTTTCCAGCCGAGATCAACCTTCCGCGCGCCGGCGCCGGCGGACCAGGCTCCCCGTGACCCTGGTAGTGGCAGGGAGTAGCCAGGCAGAACCGCCCTGCGGATACCGTGGCAGGCATGACCGATGAGCCGAACGTTCTCGGCGAGTACCTCCGGGCTCGCCGCGAGCTCGTCACTCCCGAGCAGGTCGGGATCCCGATGAGCGGAACGCGCCGCGTCCCGGGATTGCGCCGCGAAGAGGTCGCGATGCTCTCGGGGATCAGCGCGGAGTACTACCTGCGCCTCGAGCAGGGCCGCGACCGCAACCCGTCGGTCCAGGTGCTCAGGTCGATCGCACGTGTCCTGCAACTCGAGGACGACACGTACCTGCTCGGCCTCGCGGCGGAGCGGCCGCGCCGGAACCGAGGGAGAGTCCGGCGCGAGACCGTTCCAGCGAGCACCGCCCGATTCGTTGGAGAAATTCCGTTTCCTGCTTTCATCGAAGGTCGCTACCTGGACGTGCTCGTGGCCAACCCGCTCGCCGCGGCGCTCTCACCACGGCTGCGAGTGGGAGGCAATCGGCTTCGTGACGTCTTCCTCGACCCCGCGGAACAAGCCCTCTTCTCCAACTGGGAGGGCGCCGCGGCCGGATTGCTCGCCGGGTTCCGCCAATCGGTCGGGGGCAGGATCGACGACCCACGGGTCATCGAGCTCGTCGGCGAGCTCACGCTCGCGAGCCCGGAGTTTCGCCGCCTGTGGGCGCGCCACGACGTCGGCCCACGCGCCGGAGCAACCGTGACGTTCCACCACCCGCAGGTCGGCACCATCCGGCTCGACCGCGAGAAACTCGCCGTCAGCGGCGCCGAGGGCGCGATGCTCGTCGTCTATCACCCCGAGCCCCAGACGGACAGCGGCGAGAAGCTCACCCTCCTCGCCTCCATGGCCGCACCGGCGGCGATCGCGTACAGCGACGACTCAGCGTCCATCAGGTCGTAGCGTGACGTAGCGCGACCGCGGCCACCGCCGGCGTGCCGCCGACCGAGATCGGGGCGATACTCGACGCCGATCCTGACCGGTTCGCCGCCGCACCCGCGACGTCGAACGGCGCCTCACCGACCGGATCGACGATCTGATCGCGCGGCGTGACATGCCGCATCGGCTCGCCACCGGCGGCAGGGCCCTGCTGCCCGACCGCGTTCTCGCCGCTGCCGCTCATGGGCGCCCACCCCGGGGTGAGGGTGGCGTCGAAGAGGTCGCCGTCAGCGTAGTGTTCGACCATCATCTCGTCGGGGTCGCGCCAGTAGTCGAAGATCCGGCCGCCCTGGATGTGCCGGCCGATGCCCCACACGCGCCGGTAGCCCTGGTCGGCGAGGTGCTGTCCGCCCGCTGCCACGGCGTCCAGGTCGGTGACCTGGTAGGCCGAGTGCACGTATCCGACACGTGGCCCCAGGTGCATGGCGAGCGTGTGGTGATCCGCCGGTACCGAGCCGAGGTCGCAGCGCATGAACGCCATCGTGGGCCCGCGGTCAACCGGCCGAGCGTGAGCTGGTGGCACGCTGGGCATCGCGGCGGTCGGCGTGCAGGCTCGTGGTCGCGACGGTCGTCAGGACCACGATGATGACCCCGAGCGAGGCCAGGGTGGGAATTTCCGGGATCGCGGGCCAGATGCCGTGCGCCCAGTGCAGGAGGAGTTTGAACCCGATGAAGCCCAGGATGACGCCAAGCCCGTGGTTGAGGTGGCGCAGCTTCTCCAGCACGCCCGGCAGCACGAAGTACAGCGCCCGCAGCCCCAGCAGGGAGAAGGCGACGGCGGCGGACGAGAAGGGGTCTTCGGTGACGCCGTACACCGCGGGCACCGAATCGACCGTGAAGGCGACGTCGGTGGTCGGTCATATGCCCGCTGAGCGCGTGCTGGATGAACGCGCCGACCGGCATCAGCACGGTTTCGATGAACTCGGCGTCATCCAGCCTCGGCTCAGCGACGGTAGCGGCCGCGCACAGGCGGACGCGCTCGTGAGCGGGGCGGATGCGAGGGCGGGAGCGGGGCGGGCTCAGTGGCGTTGGCTCCGGCGCAGGCCGTCGCCTGGGCCGGACGGCTGGTGGCGAACACGCTGCCGCCGGGGCGGCCCGGGGACGCGACTCAGGGCAACAGCGAGGGCAGGCTCCGCGGGCTGACCTTCGCGACGATCAGCGCCGGGGCAGCGGACTCCGCCGCGTCGGCGAGCGCCTGGGCGAGCTCTGCCGCAGTGTCCACGGAGTAGGTGTTGCGGACGCCGAGGCCGAGGCTGTGGGCGAACTTGGCGAAATCCCATGGGTTGAGCACGACATACGGCTTCGGCGCCGCGTTGGGGTCGTTGTAGTAGCTCGAATCGATGATGTACTGCTCCAGGCCGTAGACGCCGTTGTCGATGACCAGGACGACGGGATTGCGGCAGTAGTGCGCGAACGTGGACAGTGCCTGGGCGCTCGTATGGAAGCCGCCGTCGCCGCAGATGACCAGGGGGCGACGGCTCGACCCGAAGGACGCGCCGACCGCGGCGGCCACGGAGTGGCCGATGGAGGCCCACACGGCACCGGACAGGTACCCGTCGCGGCCTTTGACCGGCAGGTTCGCGGCTGAGGCGCTGCCGAGGAAGGTGTCGGGTATCACGAGCCATGAGTCGTCCAGCGCGGCGCCGACGCGGTCGAACACCTGGGCGTAGGTCAGCGGGCCCGAGGCGGGGGGCGGGGCCGGGTCAACGGCCGCGGGTACGGGCTGCGGCGCCTGCTTGGCCGCTTCGGCTACGAGCGCGCTCATCAGGGCGAGGATGTCCGCGTCCTGCTTGGTCCCGTTCTTGATCTTCACTTTGCCGTCGTAGGCGGTGACGATGCGGTTGGTGCCGTTGCGGATGAAGGTGGCATAGCTGCTGGGGAAGACGCAGCCGAGCATCACGATCAGGTCCGCCTCCTGGACGGCGGCGGGCTGGGAGCTGGGCGGGGCGAAGATCCCGACCCAGCCGTCTTCCTCCTCGGACAGCACCGACTTGGCCGGCACCTGGGCCGACCAGCGGATCCCGAGTTTGGCGATCAGGTCGGCCATCGTTCCGGCGAGCCCATAGCGCTGAATCTCGAGGCCCACGATAAGCACCGGCTTCGTGGCGGCGCGGATGAGCCCGATGATCGTGATGGCGAGTTGCTCCTCGGTGCCCACCGCCGGGTTGGTGACGGGCAGCGAACTGTCGGGGGGCGTGCAGTCGGCCGTCCAGATAGCCCGGTTGACTTCGAGGTAGACCGGCCGTTTCCGCCTGATGGCCGTCGAGATCGCGTGGTCGACCAGTGCGGGCACGTCGGCGGCCTGCTCGGCGCGGGCCGCGCTCGCGGTGACCAGCCGGTAGGCGTTGAGATCACCGTCAGGCTGGCCGGTCGAGTGCGAGAACAGGACGTCGAGCTCCTTCAGGTTGGCCAGGTTGGCGGCGTTCGGACCGCCGTTCACGACGACGACCGGGCTGCGCTCCACGAAAGCTCCGGCGATGGCGTTGATCATGCTGAGCACGCCGACGCCGTTGGCCACCGAGACGACGCCGAGACCCTTCGTACGCGCATAACCGTCGGCCGCGTATCCCGCTTCCAGGTCGGTGGTGGTCACGACCGGTTTGATGTCATGCGCGCCCACCGCGTCGAACAGCGGCGCACCGTATGCGGCGGGCACGCCGAACAGGGTGTCGACCTGGTGCTGGCTCAGCCGCTTGAGGATGTAGTCGGCGACGGTGAATGGCACGATAACGCTCCTGGTCATGCCCGCCGTACGGCAGATCAGTCGGAAACTGACAGGCACGGATCGCCCGGCCGCTCGGACGCCTACCCGGGCGCGCGGCCGGGCGAACGCGCGGGATCCAAGGCTTGACCTTATGTTTTCGCAGGTCAGAAGCGTCCGGCCGGTCGATCGGGTAGGCGTACCGATGGCCAAGCATCTGATCATCGGAGCCGGACATGTTGCTGGACGAGCGTGGTGTGAGCACCCTGTCGAATCTGCCGACTGCGGATTTCACTTTCGATCCCTATCAGCCGGGCGCGTGCGTCGCGGGTCTGAGGCCCTACCGGACGAAGTCCTACCGGCTCGACGGGGAGGAGCTGGGCGACAAGCTCGTCGTCCACAACTATGGCCACGGCGGCGGAGGCATCACGCTGAGCTGGGGCTGTGCAGCCAAGGTGCGGGACATGGTGCTCAGACACCGGATCCAGAACGAGACCACCGAACGGGAGGTCGCGGTGCTCGGCGCCGGCGTCATGGGGCTGACCGCCGCCACGCTGTTGCTCGACCTCGGACTCGACGTCACGATCTACTTCGACCGCAAGCCGGTCGAGACCACGTCATACAAGGCCGGCGGCCAATGGGCCGTGTCCCTCCTGGAGTATTCCAAGGACTTCGCCAAGGTGCAGGAGCTCCAGTACATCCTCAGGACCGCCTACACGATGTTCAAGGCCAGCATCGGCAAGGGCTTCGGCGTCTCCGAGGTCGACAACTACAGCGTCAACGCCACGTCGGGCATCGAGGTGGTGCACGACCTCGTCCCGGGACTGCTGCCGCAGCGCGAATACCTGAAGCGCCTGCCGTTCGAGGGACACGACACCTCCGGCTACAGGTACCGGACGCTGCTGGTCGAACCGCCGATCTTCATCCCCAGGCTGGAACGCGATCTGAAAGCGCGTGGGGTCACGTTCGTGAACCGGAGATTCATCAACAGCGCGGACGTGCTCACGTCCTTGACGCAGAAGACCATCATTAACTGCACCGGGCTCGGCGCGAAGGACCTGTGGAACGACTCCGACATGCTCCCGCTCAGAGGACAGCTCGCGATGTTGCGTCCACAGCCGAACCTGGAATATCTCTACGGCCAGAACGGGTACCTGTTCCCGCGCAACGACCATGTCATCATCGGGGGCACCGTCGAGGAAACCTGCGATGAGACGTTCGATCCGGAGAGGTGCCGAGAGCTGGTGGAGTACATGGCCGGGGCGTTCGGTCAACGGCCGCCGGTACCGATGCCGGAGTTCCACATCCACCACCCGCGCAACGAACGTCTGGTCGATCCGAGGTTGTCGATCTCCTTGTGACCGGCGGCGGTACCCCGCCTCACCTAGATGGTTGACGCAAAGGGATGCGGTCACGTTCAGTGGTCGTAGGCGATCAATGATCGCTTGATGGGCTGGCCTGTGCTGTCGTTCAGCCAGATCGCAGCAGTCAGCGCCAGAATGCGAGCCAGCACGCGGATGACCACACCGGAGCGGGTGCGGCCCCGTGACGCTCCAGGTCGAGCTGGCCTTTGAAGATCTGGTTGATGGACTCGATGGTCTGTCGCAGCGGCTTGAACAACCGCAAGCCGGCCCGCTCCGGCTCGCCGCGGCGGGCCGGGCGCAGCAACTGCAGCTTGCTTTCGGCCAGCGTGGCTTCGAAGGCGCAGCCGTAGTACTGCCGGTCGGCGATGATCGTCTGATGCGGGTGTGCGGCGAGCACGTCCGGCGCGTCCTGCAGCATGCCGATCAGGACCTCGCGCTCATCGGCTTTGGCGCCGGTCAGGGCGAATAGCAGCGGCAGTCCGCCCAGCGTGCACAGCAGGTGCAGCCGCAGCCCCCAGAAGGAGCGCGTGTGGGAGGCGCAGTAGCCGTACTGCGCCCACCCGGCCAGGTCGGAGCGCCGGGCGGTCAGGCCGGGTCGGGCGCGCAGGCGGTTTCGGGTGACCGTCCGTCCTCGACCTTTGCGATGGGCTCGCCGGCGAGATGTTGTAGCGAGCTCTGCAGTGTGGTCCGGGCCGAGGGGGCGAGGTCGGCCAAGAGCCGGTTCTCGATCGTCTCGATGTCGGCGCGGGCGGCTTTGAGGGCGCTTTCGCCCTCGGGGGTGGCCTCGATGATGCGGGCTCTGCGGTCGGCGGGGTCGGGGCGGCGGCGTACCAGGCCGGCGTCTTCCAGTTCGTCAAGGATGAGGACCAGCTTGCTCTTGTCGACCGATACGGCCTGGGCGAGGGCGAGCTGGGTGCGGGCGGGGGCTTCGACGACGGCCACCAGCACCGTGTAGCCCCACAGGGTCATGCCGTGCTCGCGCACCGCGGCGGTCTCGGCGGTGGCCAGGCCTTGCTTCAGTCGTGCGAACAGCCAGTGCAGGTCCTGGTGTAGCCCGCTCCCGTGCGGACCTTCGGATGTGGGGGCGTGGGCCATGGACAGCATGATACCAAGCCAAGATGTTCTTGATTTAAAACTATCTTGGTCTATATTGATTGCGATTCCAGACCATCTTGAATGTGAGGCAATCTTGTGACGCATCTTCTGCATCTGGACGCCAGCGGACGCAGCGAGTCGTTCTCCCGCAGGCTCGGCGAGACCTTCGTGGCCGACTGGCGGGCCACCCACCCGGACGGTGTCTACACCTACCTGGACCTGGTGGCCGATCCGGTGCCGCCCATCGACGAAGACCGGGTCCGCCTCGCCACCCAGTCATCGGTGAACGGGGTGCGCGACATCGCGACCATGGACCAGATAGCCGTCGGCGCTCCCGAGCTGGCCAGGAGCTGGGCGGCCACCCGCCCGCTGGTGGAGCAACTCCTCGCGGCCGACGTCCTGCTTCTGGGCGTGCCGATGTACAACTTCACGGTGCCCGCCGCGTTCAAGGCGTGGATCGACCGCGTCACCCTGCCCTGGCTACCGCTCAAGGGGAAGTCAGCCGTGGTGCTGAGCGCGCGCGGCGGCGCCTACGGACCCGGCACCCCCCGCGAGCACTTCGACTTCTACGAGCCCTACCTGCGCGCCTACTTCTCCGTGCTCGGACTCGACGACGTCACCTTCGTCCATGCCGAACTCACCCACGCCACGGTCATGCCCTTCCTCGCACAGTTCCGCGACCAGCACGAGACCTCCCATACCGCGGCGCTCGACGCGGTACACGCCCTGGCAACCCGGGTGCGCACCGAGACGCCGTCATGACCACGACTCCCCGAACCATCAGCAAAGCCAAGACAGAAGGACAACCCACAGTCGCGGGAGCCCTTCGAGGCCGGCTCGCCGATCAGGGCGTCCTTGCCCTGGCCGTCGTTGTCGAAGGAGTCGTTGAACTGGATGGTGGGCCCTACCTGTAGGGGCCGATCCACACCCGCACCCTGGGCAGGTCGGCGCGGGTGCCGGCCCACCGCAGCACGCCGTCGCCGGCTCCAGTGCGCCATCCTGGCGCGGCCAGGCGCGCCCCTGGGCTACTTCAACAGCAGAAGAACCGCAGATCGAAACCCCTCGAAAGAGGTCTTGACCTGCGGTTCTTCAAACTCTGAGTAGCCCCGACGGGGCACACGGCAGATGGATGCAGGATGCGTCCCTGGTCATCGAAGCCGTGTGTTCGCTGGACCGATCTGTCGTGTGAGAAGCGGTTCGCGTTCGCTTCGGGCGAGGGTGAGTTTCGTCGATGAGGTCAGCGAGACAGTCCAGCCGCCCCGGACGTCACGTCGCTTCTTCGATCCGCCCGGCAGGGATCAGGCCGTCGAGGACGTCGAGGACGTCGACGACGAACCGGGACGCGGGGCATGGCTTCGAACTCGTCTCGTGAGTCGTCGTTCAGCACCGTGTGCGTATCAGGTCACGGATGCTCAGCGATGGCTGGCCCGCCGGTCAGTCGATGCCTTCGATGATGCGGAAGTCTCGCTCGAAGCCGTCGGGGAGGGCCACCAGCGCCTTCTGGTATGCCTCGCTCTCGTATGCCGCGACGGCCTGGTCAAAGCTGTCGAACTCGATCAGAACGACGCGTTGCGTGATTCCGGCCTCGTGGGCGACGACTCGACCGCCATGGGACGGGATCCGGGACAGGACGCGCCCTCCCCCAGCCTGGACGGCCGCACCGGCCAGCTTGTCGTAGGCCGTCAGCCTCTCAGGGTCGGAAATGGCGGGGTAGACACTGACCCAGTAGCCCTTAGCCATGGAAACCTCCTGTGTTGGGCCGGACACGTCCGACTTCGAATTGACACTCAGATCGATCGATCCCGGCGACGGGTACTGCGGTCAGTTGAATCGTCATATGCGCAGGTTAGGGCTTGATGTGCAGTCGAGGGAAAGATCGGTACGGGATAGACTCAGAACGGATCGTTATCAATCGGCAGGGAGGGCACGTGGCGCCGGATACGGTGAGCCTGCGGTACTTCCTGGTGCTGGCGCAGGAGTTGAACTTCACCCGCGCGGCCGCACGGATCGGTATCGCACAGCCCGCACTCAGCGCCCGGATACGCCGATTGGAGGCGGAACTCGGTACGGCCCTGCTGGTCCGCAACACGCGTAGCGTCGTATTGACCACGGCCGGTGCGGCTTTGGCGGAGTCCGCGCCGCCCGCGCTGGCGGCGCTGGACCGGGCATGGGACACCGCCCGGAGCGCGGCGGCCGGTGAACTGGGCACGCTGCGCATCGGGTACAGCCTCAGCGCCGGGGCCGAGACGGTACCGGCCCTGGTGGACAGGCTGATTCGCGGCAACAGCGGACTCGAGGTCGGCGCGGTCCCGATGGCGACACCGGAGATCTCCCCCGCGGTCGCCGACGGCCGCATCGATGCCGGGATCACCCGCGGTGAACAGCCGGGCCGTGGCGTGCGCCGGTCCCTGCTGCGGCGTATGCGCGTCGGGGTCCAGCTGGCGCAGCACCATCCGCTGGCCGAACACCCGGAGATCGAGATCGCCGACGCGGCCGCGTATCCGCTGCGACTCCCGGACCGTGCGGCCAACCCCGTGATCCACGATCAGCTGTCCGCCCTTTTCCGAGACATCCGACCACACCCCCGATTCCACACGCCCGCAGTCTCTTTCGACATGTCTCAGCGCGACCTGCGCGACGGGATCACCCTCGCCCCGGCCGGAGAAGCCGCGGTCACGGCACAACCGGCCGGTCTCACCTGGCGACCGCTGCGGGGCGCGCCCAGCCTGACGATCCACCTGGTCCTCCCACGCGAGCAGTCGCCGCTTCACCGCCGCATCCGTGCCGTCGCCAAAACCCTGGCGCACGAGCTGCACTGGCTGCCGGACTGACGCGCAAGAGGTCAAGCGAGACGGACGCCTGCGGTGGCGAGGCCGAAGACCTTGCGCCCGGCGGACTTCGCGGTGATGACGACGGCGGTCTTGCTGAACGTCCGACACGACCTCGCTCCGCCGGCGGATCAGCATCCGATGATGGCCCCGGATCCGGTCCGAGTCGTACACCGCGGCGACGTCCTCGCACAGCGCGAGATCTCGGCGGATACCGCGCCTTCGCCGACGCGGTCGGCGCGGCGACGTGAACCGGGCACGAGAATGTCGCCGGAGCCCAGCCCGTCACAGCAGGTGCGCCACCTTCTCCAAGGTCAGCGGCAGCACCGGGGACAGCGGGTGCTCGGCGACGAACGCTCGCCATCCCTCCTTGCTGGTCACCGGCTCTGACCCGCAGCCCCGATCCCCTGCATCTGGCCACCGTGGTCGGCATCGATGACAAGACCGCCATCCGCTACGCCAACGCCGCCCGCCACCTCCGCAGACCACCGCGGAAACGCCCGAACCACCGTGACACCATAGGCGGCTCCGGAGATCTGTTGGCAGTTGTCCAGAACCAGCACGCCTTCACCACCGGCGGGCAGGTTGACCACCCGCTCCAGTGGCGTGCCGGCCGGCTGGGCTCCGGCGAGGCTGATCGTGCTCAGCGCCGCCTCCACCAACCCATCGGCCGTGTTCATCGCGGCCAGGAAGACCAGCCAGGCCCGGCCTCGCTGATGGACCGATGCCGGCTCACGGCCTCCACGGCCAGCCGGGTCTTGCCCACTCCTCCGGGGCCCACGACGGTGACCAGCCGGGAGGACTCCGGCAACCCGGCCAGCGCGTCTCCCCTCCACAGCGCCAGCGCCTCGTCCGGCAGCGAGGCCGCTGGCCGCACGTCACCCGCGGCCAGTTCGCGACCACCCCGCTTCGCCTTCTCCTCGAACCGACAGGCGTCGACGTCCTCGGCGCGTACGTGCAGGCGGTACCCGTCGGCCGCCCTCTCCACGACCTCGGCCTCGCCCAGAGCCAGCCGGGCCGGCAGCGCTCGGACCATGACGCCGCCGACCTCGATCGGCGTGCCATCGTCGGCACAGGCCCGGACCGGTCCCGGCAACTCCATCCGCATGCACAAAGGCTATGAGCGCAAAGACGCGCACGTGCCGTTTGAAAGTGGCGCCATACCGGCTAAAAGAGCGTTCTAAGACGTATGTAAGCGCCGGTGGACACCGTGGAGGACGTACGGAAGAAACGCCCGAAAGGCAGTGCGATGGCAGCCCACGAGAACGTGCAGCAGGTGCTCGACTGGTCGGTGGCCGAGGTCGGCATTCCCGGCATCGTCACCGATGTCAAGGACGGCGACCGCACCTGGTTCGGCACCGCTGGCGTGGCCGACATCAAAACCGCTTCCCCGCGCGACAGCAGCGGCAAGGCCTTCACGTCCGCGACGCTTCTGGCCCCGGAGCTCAGCCACCGCTGATGGAGGAGCCCGGCCTGCCGCCTCTGGATGCCATACGCCCGCTACGGCCTGGGCATGTTCGAGTTCGACGAGCAGACGACCGGACGTTGCGCGGCGTCGGCGGCAGCTTCTGGGGCTTCTATTTCTTCGCGGTCGGCACTCCCGATGGCCGGCACACCGTCACCATGCACACCAACACCGAGTGGAAGTCCTGGGACCCCATGTTCAAAGTCATCGAAGCCGAGTTCGGCGTCTCCATCGGCGCGTAAGCACGCCGCCCGCCACCGACCCCCGCTGAAAGTGAACCACCAATGGATACCTTTGACACACCGGAGCCGATCGTCGCGGCCTTGTCATTCACCGCGGCCGACATCCGCATCAGCGCGACCCAGCGCACCGACACCACCGTCATGGTACGGCCGGCCGATCCGGCCGACGCCACCGACGTCGCAGCCGCCGAACGCGCCCGCGTCACCTACACAGGCGGCCGCCTGACGGTCAAGGACCGCTCGAGCATCCGTTCCCTTCCCGGACGCGTCGCAGTGACGGTCGAACTGCCCAACGGCTCGGCGCTCGACATCAGCCTCCGCGACGGGCACCTGAACGGCCAGGGCCGCCTGGGCGAGGTGCGGGCCCACGTCTCCCGTGGCCACATCCGCCTCGCCCGCACCGGCGAGTCGCGCCTGAGCACCGACGACGGCGACATCACCGTGGCCACGTCCGGGGGCCCGGCTGCCCTCACCACCGCCCACGGCCAGATCAAGGTCGGCGAGAGTATCGGCGCCACCGTGATCGGCAACGGCGCCGGGAACGTCACGGTGGACCGGGCAGAAGACGGCCTGCGCGTGACCGTCGGGCAAGGCGCCGTCAAGGTCGGCGCGATGGCGCGCGGGCGCGCCGATCTGGACGTCGGCGCCGGGACGATCAACGTCGGGGTCCCGGATGGCATCGCCGTACTACTGGACGCCAAGACCACGCTCGGCAAGGTCCGCGACAACCTGGGCGACGACTCCGAGGTGTCCGACGGCAACACCGTCGAGCTCCACGCCCACGTCGCCCAGGGCGACATCCTGCTCCACCGTGTCACCAGCTGACTCACGTATTCCCCCACACCAATACTCCACCTGCATGAAGGGCGATCGACCCATGACCAAGATCCTCCGCACCACCACCGCCTGCCTGCTCGCCGCCGCAGTCGCCGTGACCGTAAGCGCGTCGCCGGCGGCGGCCGGCGACCACGCCGGCCACCGCACCGACGACCATGCCCGGCTCCAGCAAGTGCTTGACCGAGCCGTGGCCGACGGCATGCCTGGCGCCATGGCTGAAGTCCGTGACGGCCGCAGATCATGGTTCGGTACGGCAGGCGTGGCCGACACCGACACCGACCTCAAGCGCCGCCGGCAGGAGTACTTCCGGGCCGGCAGCACCACCAAGACGTTCGTCGCGGTCGTGGTGTTGAAGCTGGTGGCCGAGGGCCGGCTGAGCCTGGACGACACCGTGGACAAGTGGCTGCCCGGCGTGGTGAAGGGCAACGGCCACGACGGCAGCAAGATCACCATCAGGCAACTGCTCAACCAGACCAGCGGCATCTTCTCCTACACCTCGGATGCGGACCTGGCGACCGAACAGTGGAGCACCGCCTTCCTCAAGGCCCGTTTCAACAGCTACCGTCCCGAGCAACTGGTGAAGACAGCCATGCGTAACCCGCCCTCCTTCGCGCCTGGCAAGGGGTGGGCTTACTCCAACACCAACTTCACGCTCGCCGGAATGATCATCGAGAAGGTCACCGGCAGGTCCTACGCCGAAGAGATCAACCGGCGCATCATCCGCCCGCTCGGCCTGCGGAAGACGTACCTGCCGGGCGAAGACACGAAGCTGCGCAAGCCGCACGCACGGCACTACGTCAAGTTCCCGGTCGGCGAGGACACCACAACCCCCTACGACCTCACCGACATGAACCCCTCCTGGGCCGGGGCAGCCGGCAGCATCGTCTCGACCATGAACGACCTGCACACCTTCTATCGGGCAGTGCTGAACGGCCGTTTGCTGCCGCCCGCGCTGCAAAAGGAGATGTTCACCACCGTCTCCACCAAGGGCGCGCAGTGGATCGACAACACCGCCTACGGGCTCGGAATCTTCTCCCAGAAGCTGTCCTGCGGCGTGACGGTCTGGGGCAACGGCGGCAGGATCCACGGCTCCTGGACCTATGCGATGGGCACCCGAGACGGCAGACACATGGTCGTCACCAACATCAACGGCGACTGGGGCAACCCGATCAGCATCCTCACCGAGGAAATGGAAGCCGAGATGTGCCCGCCGAGATCACGATGACCGCTCAATAGCACCGGCTCATCCGACCTCACGAGTACGAGGCCGGATGAGCTCGCGCACCGCATGCGGCTCGGCGGACACCTTCCCGGCCATGCCGAACCTGGAGCGCGCCGGCGACGAACCGCTGGTTGCCCTCCAGCAGCATCGCCAAGGCATCATCGGGCGTTAGCGCCGGCATCTCGGTCATGACCGCACGCTACCGGGACTGCTGAACCGGCTCCGCTCAGACGCCCCGCCGGCGCCTCGGAGATCACGCGGCCAGTTCGACGTCGGTGAAGTCGACCTCTTTCAGCGGGGGGTCGAACGGATCCGGCCGATGGCGCAGCTCGTCGGTGGCGTACGCGCCGAAGCGGCTGATGCGGGCCCGCAGGTAGGGCGCGATCTGGCCGAGTTGGCCGGCGGTGATCTGCCGGCCCTCGGCAGCCAGCTGCCGCACGACGTCGGAGATTGTCCAGGGCGTTGTGGAAGACGACCAGGTTGGCCGGCAGCGTGTTGAACTTGATCAGTTTCTCCTGCTCTTCGGGGTCGTTGTCGGCCGGCACCCCGCCGAAGCCGAGCCACTTGGAAAACTCGACCTTGTTGGTCGCCACGCTGACGCGCGCCCGCAGCAGGGCGACGGTCCGTACGCTGCGGCCCACCTCACGGAAGGCCTTGTAGATGCGGTTCTTGCGGGAGTCGGGCCGCAGGCGCCGCATCAACGTGGCCGAGGACAGGCGGCCCTACCTGATCGAGATCGCCACCTGCATCAGGTCGACCCCGTGCTTGTCGATCAGCTTCCAGTCGATCACGTTGCGGCCGCTCTCGCCGAACAGCTGGTCGATGTGCGGATAGGCGATCTTCTCGGAGGCGCGGAAGAAGATCAGGTCTTTGAAGTTGGGGATGCGTGGCATCGTCAAGAGGGGGTCGGCACACTCTGCGACTTCCTGCGGGCGATCGGGAGCGAACTCGGCAAGCCGGTGCTGATGACCCCGGAAGGTGGAAGCCAAGAACACCCGATCCTCGGCTTCGATCCCGTTGTCAGCAAGGTCATCCTGCTCTGGGGTCATTCATCCAACTGATCGCGACCGATCAGCATGGCTTGACGAGACAGATTCCACATAATGCTGCGCTATTTGTCGGAACTGCAGCTACATGAGCAGATCACCCAGGTCACCAACCGCAATGAGGCATTCCACGGCTTCGCCGACTGGTTGCCGCCGAAGGCAGGACCGTCGACCTGGACGACCTGGCCACCATCTCGCCCTACATCACCCACACCGTGCGCAGGTTCGCTAACTGGACCCTTGATCTGACGCCACCCGAGCAGACCCCGGTGACCCGGCTCAAGCTCGCCATCGAGCACTGCTCGTCTCGGCCGTCGGAGTGTGCGCGAACAAAAACGTACGCCAAGGCCCGTTCGCCCAAGTCACTGATAGCGCGCGATCTCGTTGGGCGGGCGCACTCGCATACGAGAATGCGTGCCCCTTGCCGAGACAAGGCCGTGCTGCGGGCGGTTAGACGGGTCAGCGCGCGCAGGGGTTGCGGGAACCGGGCTACCTCCGGAGCGCGAGTGAGGATCTGCTCCTCGACCAGTTCGAGGCCGGCGCCCCAGGACTCTGGCGTACTCCGGCCAGACCCGATATGGACAGTAGGTTCGCCATCACCAGGAGGTAGGCCTACCTCGCATGGCTTGAGTGCCATTTCCTGCCCGTCGCCGTTATGCGGCGGGCGCTTTCCTTTCGGTAATCCGTCAACCGTTTGCTCAGACGGGAAGTTCGGTGATGCTGAGGGCGAAGTCCACGTTCCCCACCCCGTGGTTGGCGAGGCCCACTGTGACCACGCCCGCTCCTTCCAGCCAGTGCGCCATTTTCAGGCCACCGACGTCCAGCGGGCGCAGCCCGAGGCTCTCGACGAACGCCTCCACACTTGCCTTGGCCTGCGCGTTATCGCCAGCGATGAAGACGTCGGGCCGACCCTTCTCCAGGACATGACGGAAGACGGTGTTGAACGCCTTTACCACGCTGGCGCCGGCCGGGGCGACCTTGGCGACTTCCTGCGCGATCGAGGTCTCCTCGCGGTGAGCCAGCCCGTCGAACGTGGAATTGAAGGGATTGCTGATGTCGACGATGACCTTGCCCGCGAGAGCGTCTCCGTACTCGGCGACGACCGGCACGACACCGTCGTACAGCAGGGCCACGATGACGATGTCCCCGGCCGGAGCGGTGCCCCATTCTCCCGTCGTGGTGCCGCCGCCGAGAGCCTTGGCCAGGTCAGCGGCCTTGGACTGATCGCGGCCCATGACCTCGACGGTGTTGCCGCCCGCCACCGCCCGCGCGCCGATGGTGCGGGCCATGTTCCCGGTGCCGATGATGCTGATGTTGCTCATGAGATGTCCTGCCCCAGTTGTGTGTTGTTCGGTTCAGATGGCGGTGGTGCCGCCGTCGGCGACGAGTTCCATGCCGTTGACGTAGCTGGAGTCGTCGGAGGCGAGGAAGAGGGCGGCGGTGGCGATTTCGTCGGGGCGGCCCATCTGGCCGCGAGGGATGAGGGACTCGAACTGGCGCTTGGTGGCCTCGTCGAAGAGTTCTTCCTGCTTGGCGGTGGCGACCTGGCCGGGGGTCAGGACGTTGACGCGGATGCGGCGTTCCTTGAGTTCGTTGAGCCAGATTCGGGCCCAGGCCTGCTGGACGGCCTTGCTGCCGGCGTAGACGCTCCAGCCGGGGAAGGCGCCGAGGGAGGCGTTGGAGCCGGTCATGAGGATGGAGCCGCCGTCGTTGAAGAGCGGGAGGGCCTTCTGGACGGTGAACAGGGTGCCGCGGGCGTTGAGCCCGAACCAGGTGTCGAACTGGGCCTCGGTGATCTCGCCGAGCGGGGCGGGCTCGCCGCCGCCGGCGCTGGCCCACAGCACGTCGAGGCTGCCCTTCTCCCGCTTTACGGTGTCGTACAGGCGGTCCAGGTCGTCCAGGTCGGCGGCGTCGCCCTGGACGCCGGTGACGTTGCGGCCGATCTGCTTCACGGCCTCGTCCAGGGCGTCCTGGCGGCGGCCGGTGATGAAGACGTGCGCTCCCTCGTCGACGAACAGCTTCGCGCCGGCCAGCGCCATGCCGGTGGTGCCGCCGGTGATGACCGCTATCTTGCCGTCGAGCTTTCCCATGTTGCTCCTTTGGGTCGGTGGTGCCGTGCGCACCTGGGATGACGGCATTATGTACACCGCTCTGTGTGCTTACGGTAGGGGGCGCGCGGCCGGGACGCAAACTATGTACACCGATCGTTACCCGGCTCGGGTACCATGGGCTCGTGACGGAGTTGGAGAAGGGCCCCCAGGGCCGCCGCCGCGGCCGGGGCGCCCGCGAGCGCATCCTCAGCGCGTCCCAGCAACTGTTCCGCGAGCAGGGCGTCAACCGCACCGGCATGGACCAGCTTTGCGCGGCGGCCCAAGTGTCCAAGCGCACGGCCTACCAGCACTTCACCGGCAAGGACGAACTCGTCGCCGAGTACCTGCGCCGGTTCGACCCCTCCGTTCTGTCCGGCGTGTTCGACCGCACCGACCTCACTCCCCGCGAACGGCTCCTCGCCGCCTTCGACATCCCCCCCACCACCCCCCTGTGCCCCTACATCGCCGCCACCGTCGAACTGCACGACCCCCAGCACCCCGCATCCCAGTACGCACGCGACTACAAGAAGGCCGTCGCCGCGCGGCTCGCCGACACCGCCCGCGAAGCCGGCGCCGCCGACCCTGAACAGCTCGGCGAGCAGCTCGCGCTGCTCATCGACGGCGCCGCGGCCCGCACCCGGGTCCTCAATGCCGACGCCTTCCCCACCGCCGCCGCCATCGCCGCCGTCCTCATCGACAACGCCATCCCCGCCACAGCCGGCGATGACGGGCGGCGGGAGGAAGTGTCGAGTTGACTTGGCACTCCGCGGCCGGGCTGGACGCGCTGCAGGTCGCGCGGCTGCACCCGCTGGTACGCGACACCAGCCGCCCGGCACCTGGCCCGGACCTGCCGGCTTTTGGGAACTGGCCGCCCGCCTGCTGAAGGCGGCGGCAGAAGCCGCCGGGGAGATCGGCGCCCCCCGAGGACCCGCCGACGTGGTCGGCCTGGCAAATGCCGGCCCCGCACGCTGCCATAGTGCTGAACAGCCTCAGCGCTCTACCGGACAGCTCAGACGAGACGATCGGGGCAGCAGCAGTCGTTCGGCGGGGCCGTCATCACGGTCGACGCCATGCTCGCCGTCGCGCTTCACCTCTGCGACCAGACGATCTGACGGCCCCATACCCCGGCGAACAGACCTTGGGTTTCGACGTCGGTGCCTGCGTAGACGAATGTGGCCGGCAGCCGTTCGGCGAAGTACTTCAACTCCGCGCCCTCACACGTTCAGAGCCGCGCCTCCAAACGCTCTTGCAAAGGCGCATAGTCATGACCCGGGAACATCTCCGGAAACAAGCACAACACTTCGGACAGGTGGCGTGCGGTGTCGTGGAACTCCGGCTCCTTGAAATCGACCTCGGCGAAGAGATATTGCCACTGGTAGGCACCCTTGGTAATCAGAAGGTTCTCCAGGTAACTCGCGTAGTCGAGGTCGAGCGGTTCGAGGCGTTCGTTGTTCATGTCGTAGAGCCACACCTGCAGGTCGTCCCCGCCGGGTGTGATGCGCAACGCGGTCAGCCGGGCCGTTCCGGCCATCGGCTCCTGGTCCAGGAAGCGGAGCTGGCCAAGCACCTCCATCTTCACGGGGTCCCTGCTGATCGTCCCGAAAGCGTCCTGCGGCACCTCGCCCCTCAGCAGCGCCCAGTGCAAGTGTTTGAGGCAGAACTCACCCCTCAGATCAGGTTCGCTCATGCTGTACCAGGACACTTGCACTCGGTCGGCTGCGAAGAAGTATTCACGAATGCCAGACTCCAAGCTCAGCCCGGTTCGCTCGGCGATGTCTCCGAACACCCAGTCGGGGTCTCTGAGCACATCGAGAGTGGTCGGTCGAAGCTCAGCCTTCTCCACCTGGATGAAGTCACTGCTCTTGAGCTCATCGATCGCCTGTGCGCATCTGGCGAGATAGTCGTCCTGCACAGCCACCGCCGGTCTTCGGGTCAACGTGTCCCCAGCATCCTTCCAGCCGTTCGGCGCCCTGTTCGGACGATCAAGAAACGTCGCCGCACCGATCAGGCCTCAGAGCCTCTCAGACAACCGTGGAATAAAGCACCGAATCCAACATGGGTGCGGCTCGTCTGACCCAGTTCAGTAGGTCCCTGCAGACGAGCCGCACCCATCTCATTTGCCGGTGATGGCCCGGTCAGGGTGACGGCCGCCGGCATTCGCCCACCGCCGGCGATGCGCCCGCCTCAGCCGGTGCCTCACATGGCTAACGTGCCTTTACAACCCCTGAATACTCGTCAGGCGCGTTCCCAGACCACCCACTTGCCTTAACTGCACACGGGCGAACTGGCGCTATGGGCAGTCGTCCGGGCGGGGTTGCCGGCTGATGGTGATGTGGACGGTCGAGCCGAGTGGTGCCGTGGTGCCGCCAGCGGGCCACTGACTTTGAACGTAGGGGGGCCCGCAGTCGAAACTCCCTTGCACGGTTTGGGCGACGAAGCCGGCTGCTCGGATGGCGGAAACCGCCATGCTGCTCGACCAGTCCAGCACATTCGGCACAGGCCCGGTCAAGTCCGGTGACTGAAGATCGAGTGCCATGACGCCCTTCAGCGACTGCAGGGATGCCCACGCCGGATACGTTCGGCAATTCACCCCGGTATCGGGGAGGTCGCTGATGTTGGTGCCGCCACCGTTACCGAGGAGGCTCCACGGCAGGACGGTCGTGGCCAGGTCGTTGTCGTCGGTGAGGTAGACGCATTGGCTGAGGTTGAGATAACGGCCCGCGTTCAGGTCGAGTGCCACGACACCCGATTGCGAGGGCACGTTGAAACCCTCCACCATTTGTGGCGGGCAGTTCGCCGCGGTCTCGGGAACGTTGCTGACGTTGGTGCCGCCGACGCTGCCAGGCAGGATCGTGGTGAACCACTCGCGGTAGATGCGGAAGTACGTACATTGGTGGAGGTTGAGGTAGCGGCCCGCGTTCAGGTCGAGTGCGACGATGCCCGACAGTGCGGAGTTGAGGAACCTGTCACCTTCGGCTTTCGGCGGGCAGCTCATCCCGGTCTCGGGAACGTTGCTGACATGGGTGCCGCCGGCGCTGCTGCGCAGGATCGTCGTGTACAAGTCCTTGAGTTTGGGACTGGGGTCGTAGGTTTCGTACACGCACTGGTGAATGTTCAGATATCTGGGTGAGACGGCTGTTGCCGGGTTGACCGCGGCGCTCGCGGGTGTACCGCCCTGAATCGCGGCGACGCCGAGCAGCGTCGCAGCCAGGGCCATCCGCCATCGCGCGGTCCCGAGACGCACGGGCCGGTCGGTGAATCTCGTTCCGGGTCCAGGGTGGGATTCAGCAGACAGCCTGTGCCGACCTCCAGACCATGTTCCGCGTGCGCCGCGGCGATGACCGAAATTATGTACGAGCGGATGATGTTCGCGACTCGGCCCGGCTCGCCGGAGACGGGCCACCGTCAGCGCCATCAGCGACGCAACCGCCTGGGTCCATCTGTTCCGGAACGTGACCACGGCGTTCCCTCCTGGATCTTCGACACCCCCACGGTCGGCCCGGGCATGATCGGTGGTCAAGATGAGCGGGGCGGGTTTGTCACTTCTCACGAAGCCGCCGCGCCTTCGGACGCCCGCTGGCGGTCTGCTCGAATGGCGTTGGCGCGCGGACGGTATGTGGTGGGCGTTCGTCGAGATTGTCGAAGAAGCGCTCGTTACCTGCAGGGCTTGAGCTGCTGTCCACGACCTCCCTGACGAACGACTCTTCCCCGGTGATGCGCCTGCTGGATGTGGTTGTCCGCCGCCGTCCGCCACGCAGATCACCGGAGGAAACATGCAGGTGCAGCGGGTCTTGTCGCCCGTCACAGGGCTGGAGTCATGGACCGTCCTGGGCGACGACGACGGTCCGATTCAGCCGATCGAGGCATATCGGCTCTTCGAAGTTAAGCGGGGTTGAGATATCCACGACCGCGTCGGGTGGTGGCGCATCGGGTGCGTAGACGCTGATTCGCCGTCGCACCTCGCTCCATCCACGCCGATCGCGGCACGTCGATGACCTCTAACATCGTCACCGGCCTGATCGCACTGCTCGGCATCGACCAATCGCATTCCCGGCCGCACGTGTCCAACGACAACCCGTACCTGGAAGCGCAGTTCAGAACATTCAATATTGTCCGGCATTTCCTGGACGGTTCGGGTCCATCGAAGATGCCAACGTCTTCTGCGGCCAATTCTTCCGTTACTACAATCACGAGCATCGTCATTTCGGAATCGCGATGCACACACCCGCCTCGGTGCACGACGGCACCGCCGTCCACGTCCGCAGCCGACGGCCCTTCCCGCCACCGCCGCTGCCGACCAAGGTGTGGATCAACCAGCCACCCACGGCCTCCGAGCCCGGCACCTCACCACAAAGCACGCGAGTAGCCTGACGTCTCACCAGGTTTGACAGGTTCCGAAGCGGCGGAACCGCTCTGGATGATCACCGATCCATTTGAGCTGATCGAACAGTTCCGCAGCAGACAACCGCCCAGTGGGCGCATGGCCCGGCTCCTCGGCCCCGGCGCGCGAACCTGATCTTCGGGCCCTGGCCTCCTGCAGGCGGTACAGCAGCATGCCCACCCCGAGCGGGTCGTCCAGGGCGGCGTGCCGGCCATCGACCCGGCCGACGGAGAGCTGAGACCGCGCCGGCCCACTCAGGAGCGAGAGGGCTCAGCGAGAGTCAAGCCGATGATTCCGATGCCGGTGCTCACCACCAGTTCATCGGGTCCGGTGGGGACCACCCCGGTCACCGGCACGCCGAGGTCGATGCATCGCCCCGACCGGTCAGGGTGAGCGGCAGCGTCCCAGATCCGCACCGTGCCGTCATCCCGGCTGCCGGAGACGACGGCCGACCCGCCGCCTACCTCGCCGAAGGCCACTGAGGAGACCGTTGCGGTGTGACCGCGCAAGGTGTCGCCGACCGGAGTGCCGGTCATCACGTCCCACACGCGGACCGTCTTGTCGGCACCACCCGAGACGAGCAAGGTGCGGCCTTCCGCCTCCTTGACCGCCACGGCGACCACGCTGCCAGTGTGACCTCGCATGGCTTCGCCGATCGGGGCCCCGGTCACGGCGTCCCACGCACGCAGGGAGTGGTCTTCGCGCCCGGAGACGATCATCGTACGGCCTCCTACCTCTACCACGGTCAGCGATGTCACGCGATCCGGTACAAGGTAGGGCTCACCTATCGGGGTTCCCGTGGCCATCTCCCACAGCTGCACCTCCTTTTTCCAGGTTTTGTCGGCTTTGTCATAGACGGCACCAACGGTGACGATCACCGATCGACCTGCCACAGTCCCCACCGCGATCCTGTTGACGGATTGATTCGGCAGCTCAGCGACAAGGGCGCCGGTGACCGCGTCCCATATCCGGGCACGGCCCCAGGTGAGGGCAACCAGCAGCACATGGCCGTCCCTGGTGTGCCCCATCGCCACCGAATGCACGGCACCGATGCCATTGCCCAGTGGTTCGCCGACCGGAGCACCGGTCGTCGCGTCCCACATCCGTATCGTGCCGTCGTTCCCACCGGAAATGATCACGGAGCGGTCGTTGACGACGCCGAGCGCCAACGAGAGCACCTCGTCGAGATGGCCCTGCGGGAGGTCCGCCGTCGTGTCCCACATCCGCACCACGCCGTCACCGCCGCCGGAGACGATCACCGCCCGGTCCTCGACCTGGCCGACCGCCACCGACTTCACCACGTTGTGATGGAACGACTTCTCCGCGGTCAGGTGGCCGCGCAGGGGTCCGATCGGGGAACCGGTGACCGCGTCCCACACCCGGACCTTGTTGTCCGCACCGCCGGAGACGATCACCGTTCGACTGTCGATCTGCCCGATCGCCAGCGCCTGCACCGCGGCGGTGTGGCCTCGGAGAGGTTCGCCGACCGGAGTTCGGGTCGCCGGATCCCAGAGCCGAACCGTGCCGTCGTCGCCCGCGGAGACGACGATCTCCCGGCCGTCGACACCCCCGATCGCCACGGACCGGACGGCACCGATGTGGCCACGCAGGGGTTCACCGATCGGGGAACCGGTGACCGCGTCCCACAGTCGTACCTCTCCGTCGCCTGCCTCTTCGCCTTCCCCTTCCTCGTCGAATTCGACAGCGTGGCCGGAGACGATCACTCGTCGGTCGCCGATCAGCCCCATCGCCACCGAGTTCACCGTCCTCGACCGGCATTCGATGGGCCTGCCCAGCAGACCACCTGACCCGGCGTCCATACGCTCAATCGTGTGGTCGAAGCCACCACCGCGGACAATGACCGGCGAAACATGTTCGTCGTCGGGCCAGATCGTCACCGCCGCCCGGCCTTCGGACAGGGAACGCCAGACTCGGCGGCGGCGCGGGGACTCCTCAGTCAGGTGGTCCCACACGACTGCGGTCGTGTGGCCACAACCGGCCACGATCACCGATCGCCCATCGATGCGTCCGATGGCGACTGAATACACCTCATCAGTGCGCACCCTGTCGTAGTCGTGGGCGGCGCAATCGAGGGGGGCACCGATGGGGGCACCGGTGGCCGCGTCCCACATGCGCACCCTGCAATCGCTTCCACCAGACACGATCGTCGCACGGCCGTCCACATTGCCGATCGCCACGGAATTGGCGTGCACCAAGACCTGGTCTTCATGAAGCGGCAGCTGAGGCGGCGGAAACGCCGCCCACCGGGTCACCCACGCCACCGGCAACCCGGAGGCCAGCACCGACGAGGCCAGTTCCACGGCTCCGGCAGCCCGAGCCGCGGCCACCACCCACGCCACCCGCTCCGCTCCGCCAAGCCGCGCCCAGCCAGCCGATGAGGCCACTCCTTCGAACACCAGCCGCGTCAGCCGTCCCCGCTCCGACCGCAACGCGACCATGACGGCCGGTAATCGCTTCCGGTCCAGCGCCCGCAGGAACGCCGGATCCGTCATCATCGCCCCCCGCCCCTTCGGCAGCCAAGCCACCTTCAACTCATCCCGCTTGTCCGATCCGCCGACCCTGCCCCAGCCACGCACAACCGATCTCCGTCCATCCGGCCCTGCCGATATGGTGGGACACCATAGACGTCATCGGTGACAAAGTTGTCCCGAACGCGGTCAAAATGTCGGTGACGGCCCGCACCGTCAAGGACTTCCCAACGTCCTCGGCCACCCGCTCCTGAAGGGCAGGGCCGACCGCCGAGCAGGACCACATGACCCTGAAGAACTCCAACTTCATGGGCGCCAAGCACGCCGCCGACATCACCCGGGCCGTCATCGCCGGAGCCGGTGGCCGGATCAGCAAGAAGGCCGAGCGCGAGCCCGACGAGCTGACCACGGCCCAGAGAGTTCGTCGCACCTCGCTGCTGGGCTCGGTGGGCATGTTGCGTGTCCTGGGCGGCGTCTTCCGCGGGCTGCGTGCTGGTGACAACCCCGCCGAACTCGACGACATCGCCGCGTTCTTCAAGCGCCTCGATCCCCACATGACCGCTCCGGTCACCGAGACCAGGCCGAGGGCGCACCACAGGCGCGGGAGGCGACTTCGAGCCGAACGCCTCCGCACGATCATGCGGACGCAGAACACCGTGAACCTGGTCAAGGTCATCACCAGCTGACCCGAAACTAAGCATTCACGAGGCAGGCGGCAGCGAGCCCCGGGAGTATCCCTGCAGGTGTGGGAAGTGATCTTGCTGGGAAGCAAATGATCGGTGAGCGGAGGCTCTATCGGGGCTTGAGGGTGTAGATCTGGGCCGGCCGATGAGTGCCGTGCGGATGACAGCCACCTGCGTCTGGTCCGACAGCGGCAGCACGCACCAAGCCTAGCGGCGCTAGACGGTGACGATCAGCGGTCGCGTCTGTCGCGTCTATCGCTCGAGCGATACCTCCTCGATCGGTTCATCGGGCTGGTTCGGCTTGCATCGCCTGTGTGCCCACGACGGTCAGCAGCGCGAGCTTCTCGGCGGCGTCGGTCCCGGCGCGTGGGGTGAACCAGAGCAACCGCTGGCGGCCGTCCTCGCTAAAGAGGCTGAGGCAGTTGAGGTCGAGCATGCCAACGGTGGGGTGGACGATCCGCTTGCGCTCGTCTCTGCGCACCTCCACGTCCTGGTCGGCCCAAAGCGCCTGGAACTCCGGCGACTGCTGCAGCAGCTCGTCCACCAGCTTGGTCGCCTCGGCGTCGCCTGGGCTGCGTCGCCCGACTGCCGCGCGCAGGTCGGCGACGAACGAGCGTGACTGCGGGGCGAGGTCCTCCTGCGGGTAGATCTGCCGCGAGGCCGGGTCGGTGAACCATCGGTAGATGAAGCTCGTTGCGCGGCCGTGGTGCGCGGACAGGTCGCCGAGCATCGCGATGGCGAGCGGGTTCTGGACCAGAACGGCGTGCAGGTCGGTGCTCACCATCGCCGGGGTCCCGTCGATTCGTGTCAGCAGGTCGAGCATCGCGGGGTTGACGTGTGACGCCGTTCCGCCCTGGTGCGGGATCGGGCGGTTCGCCAACCGGTACAGATGGTCGCGTTCGTCGCGACTGAGACGCAGGGCGCGGGCGAGCCCGGCGAGCATCTGGTCGGAGGGCTGCGAGCCAGCACCACGCTCGAGCTCGGTGTAGTACTCCACCGAGGCGCCGGCCAGGACGGCGACCTCGTCGCGACGCAGACCGCGGACACGTCGCCGCGGGCCGGGCGCGAGCCCGACCTCCTCGGGGCGGATCCGCTCGCGTCGTGAACGCAGGAAGCCACCGAGTTCGGAGTACCTCGTGTTCGACATAGGCACAGCCTCCCTGGGCGGCGCCGTTCGCACCAGGGGATGTCGTCCCCACCTTCGCAAGCGACTGTCACGGTCGCCTCGTGGCGTTTCAGATCGCGGCAGTCACCTCGATGATCGTTCCGACATTGTCGACGATGAAGGTGATTCGTTGGCCGATGGGTCGATCTGAAGTGGCCCAGCGAAGGGCGCCACACCACGTGCCTGTAAGCGGGCTAGGACATCGTTGAGGTCCGCCACGGCCAAACAGAAGTGGTGGAGCCGTTGGATGTCGTGGGTTGCCGGCAGGCTCGACGGCATGGGGATGCCGACATGGTCGTGACGAACGTCGATGGTCATGCGGGTCCCTTCGTTGGCTGACGTTTCGTCCAGCCTCTGCGCGTGACGCCGCTGCCTGCCAGGGGACGGCGTCCCTACCTTTGGAAGCAACTGTCGCGGACCCACGCCGCGCCACAGAGTGGACGCCATGAACACCTCACTCACCGACACGCTCACTGGCTCCGGCGCATCGGGGGTCGCTGGAAAGACGGTCCTGATCACCGGTGGCACGAGCGGGATCGGCGCCGCGACCGCTCGGCTCCTGCTCGTGCGTGGCCACCGGGTCGCCGTCACCGGGCGCGACCCTGGTCGGCTCAAGGCCTTCCTCGACGAAGTCGGCCACGCGGACCGCGTCCTGGGCCTGGTAGCAGATGCCGCCGACTGGGACTCCACGAACACTGCGGTCACCAGCACGGTGGAGCGCTTCGGGTCGCTCAACGCGGCAATCGCGAACGCAGGCGGCGCGTCCGCGGATCACTTCCGGACGGGCGGTGCCGACGTCATCGACGACGGCGATCCGGAGCTGTGGGCGCCGATGGTACTCGCCAACGTGCTCGGTCCGGCTCTGCTGGCCAAGGCGACCCTGCCCCACCTCGAGCAGTCCCGCGGCCGGCTGGTGCTCATCGGCAGCGTGGCCGGAATCAAGAACAGCTCGGGCAACCTCTACTCCGCCACGAAGTGGGCAGTGGTCGGCTTCGCCGAGAATCTCCGCCTGCACGCCACGACCCGCGGCATCGGAGTCACGGTCGTGAACCCAGGCATGATCGACACCGCGTTCTGGCACGGCCAGGCTCCCCCCATCGCAATGAGCCCGGATTCGGTGGCCGAGGCGATCGGCTTCGCGCTCGACCAGCCGACAGGCGTCGACCTCAACACGGTGACGATCCGTCCGATCGGCCAGCCCGTCTGACTCCAGGCTGGCAGCGTGCTCATTGGTGCACCATCCTCATGTCAGTGATCTTCGATGGATCGCTGATGCACCCGAGGTGCTGCCGAGTCATCGTCCTGCTCGCTTGATGCGTTGGACGTCCAGCATGAGTTCTGCAAGGCCCGGTAGAGGGGGCGCGTCGTTGCCCGGGTATTCGGCACCCACAGCCTTCCTGAGCTGGCTGATCGAAGCGTGAAGAACTCCAATCTTCCCAGGTCAGAGGGCACCTCGCCGCATTTCACAACGCATGCGTCAGATTTCGAGCCGTGGATCCAAGCTGAGCCCGCGGCGGGCCGGCCTGCGCACTCACGCTCGGCGCCACCGGGCCATCTTGCGTCGAGGCCGGAGTTGAACTGCTCATCAACACCGGTATCTGGCCGCACCGGCCTGACTTCGTCGAGCAGTTCATCACCATCGACGCGAGCGTGGCCACGCGACCGAGATCCGACATTGACGTTCGGTCAGGTCACTCACTCGTCTGCACGACTGTGTAGTCCAGGGCGACAACGCCGTTGTCGTAGCCGGTGACCTCGTTGAGCTGGAGCGTGGGGAGGTGGTCGACCTGGTCGAACCATCGGGCGCCTGCCGAGACAAGGGGGTAGACGAGGAAGCGGAATCGGTCGACGAGACCGAGGCGGACGAAGTGCTGCGCGAGGGTGGCTCCGCCGGCGAGGTGGATGTCACGGCCAGGCTGGTCCTTGAGGTTCTTGACGAACTTGATGACGTCGTCGTCGGCTGGGGCGATGACAGGCTCACTGTTGGCCCAGGTGAGATTGGGGCCGTCGTCGCTTCGGGTGAAGACGTACTTGCGGTAGGCGTTCATCTTCTCAGCCATGCGTTGGTTGGTCCCGACGTTGGAGTCGGCGTAGCCGGTCTCGTCGGTTAGTGCGCCGGGCCAGTAGGCATGCATCTCTGTGTAGGTGGTGGACCCGACGATGATCGCGTCGAACCGGTTGTACTGGCGGTCGATGTCGGCGTACTGCTCGTCGTCGACACCGGCAACCCAGGCGTCCGGCTTATCAAGGCGACCATTGAGGGTCGTCATCATAGCCATCACTACGTTGCGCATTGCGATTTCTCCTAGCGGTCGATGCTAGTTGGCCGGCACCGGCGGACACGGTCTGCCCTTACGGCTGCCGTCCCGCATCGAGCGGGTCGTCGGCCCGTCGTATCGCGGGTATTCCCTGCGGCGAAGGCATGGTGTGGCACGCTTCCACCACACCGAGTGTCTCCCACGCCGTCGTCGGCGTCTTGTACCTGCCAGCCAACTGGTTGACCGCCCGTGCCGGCTTCGGCCCAGCAGCAGGCGAACCAACTGGCCGTACTTCAGCCGGTCACCTCAAGGCGGGCTTGGCGGTACTCGGTGGGTGAGAATCCGTAAATGCGCCGAAACAGCCGGCTGAAGTGCGCGGGGTCGGACAGCCCCCAACGAGCGCCGACGGCGCCCACGAGTCTGTCCTCCAACGCCGGGTCGGCCAGGTCGGCCCGGCAGCGTTCCAGTCGCCGATGCCGTATCCAGGCCGCGACCGAGGTGCCATCGGCCTCAAACAGGCGGTAAAGGTGCCGCAGCGAGACGTGGTGCGCAGCCGCGATCACAGCGGGGTCAAGGTCGAGGTCATCGAGGTGCTGCTCGACGAAGGCACGAATCTGCAGGACCAGCACGCGTTCCCGCGACTCGATCGGGACAACGTCGGGCTGGTCCAGGCGCTCCACGAGCGCCGCGCTGACGAGGTCGGCCACAACCGTCGCCAATCGGCCGGCGCTTGCCGGCCGATAGGACGCCAGGTCGACCGCCACGCGGCGCAGCACCGATGCCGCCAATGCCCCCGTGCCAGCAGCACCGCTGATCGGCAAGGCCGCAAGCTTCGCCAGCGAGTCAGGCGGCAAGGCCAGCGTGCCGACGGGGAAGCTGAAGACGGCCAACTCGACCGCGCCGTCGTAGTCCAGAACATACGGCCGGGCGAAGTCGTAAACGGCGAACTCACCGGGCGCGAGCCACCGTGCCCGTCCGCTCTGCGCCACGCGAGGCCGTCCCGACACCGCCAGGACGAGGCGATGAAACTGCGGGCTATCCCTCCGCACCAGAGCAGGTGTCCGGTGCACGCTCTGGCGCGTCGTCGTCTTGACCCGGCCCAGACCGATTGATCCGAGGGCCCCCACCTCGATCTCCCCCTGCACGAGAGCATCCCGGTCGATCCGTACCTCCAACGGACCCAGCGCGTCACACACGACCTCCCGCCAGGCGTGACCGCGCCGCGCGGGAGCCATGTCAGCGGTCCGGATCAGAAGCTCCACAACTCACCATATCCCCGCTTGCGCAGGACATTTAGCTCCTCAGGGCCAGGCCCCTGCGTAGCGGCCGCTACGTCATCGCTTAGAACTCAAGGCCCAAGATCGAACTGTTACGCGTATACGGCTCAGACGATCTCCTGAGCAGCATGATTCCGCAGGTACAGCACGTCGGAACGGCCATCCACGCCAAGCAGTGCTCCGAGGACGCTAAACGAGACGTTCATTCGCATGTTCGTCATTCCCAAGCTGTCCAGGAAGAAGAACTTCTCAAGGTCTGACAGCAATTGCACCTTGAACCGCCCCGGCTTTGATGGAGCCGACCGTGGAGCGATAGAGCGCTCCACGGAAGCGGTGCACCGGCATAGAGGCAAGCCGCCACATCGTGCGCGGCCGACTCCTCCCGCGTCAGCTCCGGGGGCCGTTGCCCGGCGACCAGCCCCGCGACGACGCCGTCCGACAGCCCCCGTCTCCACCGCGATCCTGCTGTGAGAGTAGAGCTCGTACGCGGCGCCGTACCGTGAACCCGTGGTGAGGATGGCGACCTCACGCACCCGCGCCGGAAGCACACTGGCGTTCGTGACCGTCGTGAACCACTCCAGCAGCGGCCGGGAGAGGCCGGGAAAGCGCAGCATCACGGGAAAAGGCCCGATCAACGCACCGGTGAACGGCCGCTCATGATCTGCCGAGCCTGTTCGTCGAGCGGGCGTCGCTCGTCGGACAGTTCGCCGGGAGGCCGGGCGACAAGCACGTCGCCAGGTCGACGGTGCGGCGCCTGGAGGTGACCTCGGCGAGCAGGCGGTCTCCTGCCGGACCGTACGTCTGATCCGCGTGGAGGTCGCGGTAAAGCGAGCACGCCGCATTGGTGAGCGGAAGCCGGAGCCGTCTTCATCAACACGATCTCCACGACCGATCCGCACCTTCCCACCGGCGGCATCAAGGCCAGCGGCCACGGGCACGAGCTCGGCAAGTGGAGGTCTACGAAGTGGCCAACCTCCAAACGCTGCGAGGACGCGGCGGCCGCCGGCGTAGGCGCGGGCGATCGCCTGGGTCACCCCATCGCGGGCGGTGCCGGTGACCGCTGCGACACCGCCGAGTTGACCGTGGACGAGCCTGCGACATCGCGTGGGACCTGACCACGATCAACGATGTCGGAGCCCCGTTCCGTGGAATGAGGCGGAGTTCTTACCCGTGCCTGTGCTGCTGGACGTCTGCGCGGCGCTCAACCTCGAAGCCGCCGGCGAGTTCGACGCCATCGCCGATGTGCTCGGCTTTCGTCGCTCTGGCTCGTCAGGTCGACGACGGGGAGCGGCAATCTGGTGCGGCTGAGACCAGGCCGGGCCGGCCGCATCACCGCCGCCGGGGCCTCAGGTGCGGGTCCACCGCTGGTTGGCGCCGCCGTTGCAGGACCAGATCACCAGCTTGGTGCCGTTGGCGGTGGCGTTGTTCGGCACGTCCAGGCACAGGCCCGACTGCGCACCGATGATGGTGCCGTCGGCGTTGAGGCGCCACCGCTGATTGGCCTGCCCGTTGCAGTCCCAGATGATGACCCGGGTGCCGTTGGCGGTGCCCTGGTTGTGGGCGTCCAGGCACTTGTTGCCGTAGACCCGTAGCTCACCGCTCGCGGTGGACGTCCACTGCTGACCGAGCCGGCCGTCGCAGTCCCAGATCTGCCCCTGCGCGCCGTTGGCCTGCGAGGCGTCGGTGACGTCCAGGCACCGGCCCGAGCCCGCCCCTCTGATCGCGGCCGCGGGGACGATGCCCCCACCGGTGACGGTGTACATGGCCGCCCCGTGTCCGGGCACCGGCGCGCTGATGGTCCCGGAGGAGGAGGACGTCGTGTGCGCCCACAGGTCGCGCACCGAGTAGGAGGACGCCGAACCCAGGCCCAGGGCCGAGGCGGTGGTGGAGACCGTCGAGGCAGAGGTGCCCCGGTTGAGCAGGACGACCGCGACCGAGCCGTTGGACATGGGCTTGCGCCAGACCTCCAGGTTCCCGTTGTCGCTGATCTTGTGGCCCTGCCTGCCGCCCCAGTCCTGGTTGACCGCGATGACCTCGGTGTTCGTCAGGGTGGCGCGGGTCTCGGCGCTCATCGACCGGATGTCGTTGCCCGCGATGAGCGGGGCGTTCAGCAGCGACCACAGGCTGAAGTGCGCCCGCCCCTCGGTCGCCGTCAGCGAGCCGACCCCGACCTCCAGCATGTCGGGGTCGTTCCAGCCGCCCGGCCCCGCGTACGCCTCAAGCCCGACCTGCTGGTCCAGGATGCCCGTGATGGAGTTCCAGTTCGCCGCGATGTCGCCCGTCGTGCGCCAGGAGTTGCCCACCGGCATCCCCCAGGTCCACACGTTCTCCTGGCCCCAGTTGCACAGACTGTAGAGGATCGGGCGGCCGGTGGCGGCCAGCGCGTCGCGCATGGCGGTGTAGCGCTGCTGCCCGTTCCTGCCCTGGTGGTCGCCGCAGTTGTCGTACTTCAGGTAGTCGATCCCCCAGGACGCCCACAGGGCGGCGTCACGCTGCTCGTAGCCCAGGCTGGCCGGGTATCCCGCGCAGGTGGTCGTGCCCGCCGAGGAGTAGATGCCGAGCTTGAGCCCCTTGGCGTGCACGTAGTCCGCCAGGGCCTTCATGCCGCTGGGGAACTTCTGCGGGTCGGGCACCAGGTTGCCGCCGGCGTCGCGGCTCCTGGTGGACCAGCAGTCGTCGATGTTGACGTATTCGTAGCCGGCCGCCGCCATGCCGCTGGAGACCATGATGTCCGCGGTCTGCCGGATGAGGGCCTCGTTGACGTTGCAGAAGAAGGTGTTCCAGTCGTTCCAGCCCATCTGCGGCGTACGGGCGAGCCCGTTGTCCAGCGCGGCGGCCGGCGACGACGTGCCACCGATCGCGACCAGGGAACCGGCGGCCAGTACCACCGCCAGCGTCAATCGGATGATCTTACGCATCTGGCTCTCCTCCTCATGCGACGTCGCAGGAAAGGGTGGGCGTGGCCGGGGCGCCGCCGGCGGTGAAGCCGAAGGTCGTGGTGCCGCCGGCCGCGATGGAGCCGTTGTAGATCTCGTTGCGTACGGTCACGCCGGCGCCGGAGCCGGTGCGGACGCCGTTCCACAGGCTGCTGATCGTCTGCCCGCCCGGCCAGCTCCAGCCGACCGTCCAGCCGTTGACGGCGCTGCCACCGGCGCGGACGGTCACGGTGGACTGGAAGCCGCCGGACCAGGAGTTGACGGTCTCCATCGTGGCCGTGCATCCCCCCGGTGCGGGGGTCGGCGTCGAGGAGCTCCCGAACTGGGAGAAGAACGTCCACACCACTGCCTTGGTCCAGGTCGTGGCGCCGTTGTCGGTGTAGGTGCCGTCCACCGGCGCGGGCGTGTGACCGTTGTCGAACGCGGCCCAGACGACCGGATAACCGGCCCGGCACCCGGAGTACGTGGTGACGACGTGGCTGCGGCCGCCCGAGCCCGGCTCGGGCGGGTTCTGCGCGGTACAGCCGTTGTTGCGGACGAACCTGTCACGCAGGGCCCGTCCCTGCGCGATGCCGAGCACCGTGTCCCCGAGGCCGTGCAGTCCCAGGTACGCGATCGGCTGGGTCCCGCCGCCGCACCCGCTGAGCTGCGCACCGGAGAAGACCGCGACCGCCCGGAAGACCGCCGGCCGCGAGCACGCGAGAGAGAAGCTCATTCCGCCGCCGTAGCTGAACCCGGTGGCGAAGCGCTGCGCGGTGTCGACGCAGAGATCCGCCTCGATGAGCCGGATCAGGTCGTCGACGAAGGTGACGTCCTCACCGTTGCCGTTCGCCCAGCCGTTGTTGAAGCCCTGCGGTGCGACGAAGATCGCACCGTTGCCCGACAGTTGCCGCAGGCCGTAGAAGGACCAGGGATATCCGCTGGCTCCGCCGGAGTCGACGTCGGCGGCGGTGCCGCCCCGCCAGTGGAAGCCGAAGATCAACCGGTAGGGGGTGCCGTTGTGGTAGTTGTCGGGCAGCCGGAGGATGAAGGAGCGGTTCTTGCCGCTGGTCTGCATCGACTGCGTACCGTTCCTGAGAGTCGGGGTCTTGCCGCATCCGGCGGTCGGTGCGAGGGCGCCGGCGGGGACCGCGGCCGTGCCGGCGTCGCTGCTCATCGCCGCACGGCCCGTGGCCAGTACGAGAACCGCCGCGGCGGCGACCGCGATCGTGGTGAAAAGGGAGCCGCGTCCTGACATCACGTAACTCCGATCTGGATGGAGGAGCCTCCGGTGAACTGCCACCAGTTCGCGTTGAACAGGTAGCCGCTGCCACCGGTGTACTTGAAGTACAGGTCATGAGTGCCCGTCGCGCCGGTCACCGGACAGGTGACCGTCGTCCACGTCTGCCAGCCGCCGGTGCCCGGCACGGTGCACGTCCCCACCGGCGTGCCGTTGACCCCGTCCAGGCGGAGCTCGATGCGGCCGCCACTGGTCGCCGAGGCCACCCGCGCGCTGAAGGACGTCGCGCCGGAGCCGAAGGCGACGCCCTTGACCTTGATGTGGTCGCCGTTCTCGATCCACCCGACGTTCATGCCGCCCTCGCCGGCGGGTTCGGTCTCCACGCCGGACCCCCAGGCGATCGTCTCGGCCTCCTGGCGGACGTAGGGGTTCAACGTCCCCACCCGGGGCGCTCCGGTCGTGGTCATGTTGATCGCAGGGATGGTTCCGTCGGCGTTGTAGGTGAACTTCTCGACGGCCACCGAACGGGTGAAGCCGCCACCGCCCGGCAGGGCGCCGTTGTGGTAGAAGAAGTAGGAACCGCCGTTGAAGTCGATGACGCCGGGGTGGTTGGTGAAGCTGCCGCCCTGCGTGGGCATGATCGTCCCTCGGTACGTCCAGGGGCCGGTGGGACCCGGTGCCGTCGAGTAGCCGATGAACTCCGAGCAGCATTTCGCGGCGAAGACGTTGTAGTACAGGCCGTTGCGCTTGTAGACCCAGGGACCCTCTTCGTACAGGGTGGGACGGTTCGGGTCGCCGGTGCGGGTGCCGAAGCCCGCGGTGGTGAGGGGGATCTTCGTGGGGCTGCCGGAGTAGGAGATCATGTCGGCGTTGAGCCTGACGTACCAGAGGTTGGGGTTGCCCCAGTACAGGTAGGCCTGCCCGTTGTCATCGATGAAGACCGTCGGGTCGATCTCACCGTTCCTGACGAGAGGGTGGCCGATGGCATCCGTGAAGGGCCCGGTGGGGCTGTTGGAGACCCCGACGCCGATGGCCATCTGGCCGCTCGCCCGGTCCTTCACCGGGACGTACCAGTAGAACTTGCCATTCCTGTAGACGGCCTGGCCCGCCCACGCGTCCGCGCTCGCCCATGTGAAGGTGGCCACGCTCATCGGCGAGCCGTGGTCGGTCCAGTTCACCAGGTCCGCGGACGACCAGACCCGCCACTCCTTCATGGTGAAGTACGTCGAGCCGTCCTCGTCGTGTCCCGTGTAGAGGTAGACCCGGCCGTTGTGCACCAGTGGGGCGGGGTCGGCGGTGTAGATCGTCTGGACGATCGGATTGTCCGCCCTGGCCGTGCCCGGGATCACCGTCACGACGCAGAGCAGCACCGCGATCGCCGTCACACCACTCCTGAACAAGGCTTTCATGATCACCTTCCGGGTCGAGGGCCGCGGCGGGTCAGGTGCGGGTCCAGCGCTGGTTGGCGCCGCCGTGGCAGGTGTAGAGCTGCATCCGGGTGCCGTTGGCGATGCCCTGGCCCACGGCGTCCAGGCACAGCCCGGACTGCACACCGGTGATGGTGCCGTCGGCGTTCAGCCGCCATTTCTGGTTGGCGCCGCCGTGGCAGGAGTAGATCTGGATGCCGGCGCCGTTGCCGGTGCCGGCCGCGTCGAGGCATTTGCCGCCGTAGACCCGGAGCTCACCGGCCGAGGTGGTGGCCCACTGCTGGTTGCCGCGCCCGTTGCAGTCCCACAACTGCACCTGCGTGCCGTCTGTGGTGGCGGCGCCGGGCACGTCCAGGCAACGCCCGGAGCCGGCTCCCCTGATCTGCCCGGCGGGCGGTGGAGTCGGCGTCGTGGTGGACGAGCCGCCGTCCAGGCCGAAGAAGCGGATGGCGTACGCGGCCATCCCCGGTCGCGGCAGATCGTGGCCGGCTCCGGTGATGGTGTAGGCCTCGACCTGACCCGAGCCGAAGACCCGCCGGGTCCATCCGGACTGCGGGCTGTCAGTGGAGGCGGGGGTCTGGCTCAGCCCGTGCACGTTGGTCCACTGGTCGACCTCTTCCTGCAGCATCGTGTAGGGCAGGACGGAGTCGGCGGTGCCGTGCCAAGCCATCACGCGCGGGCGGGCCCCGGTGTAGCCGGGGTAGGCGTTCCTGACCAGGTCACCCCACTGCTGCGGTGTCTTGTCGCCGCACCCGGCGGGACCGAGACAGGCATAGGGAACACCCGCGAACGGCGCGCCGGCCTTGAACACGTCAGGGTAGGTGGCGAGCAGGTTGAGGGTCTCCATGGCGCCGGAGGAGAAGCCGGTGGCGAACACGCGCTGCGGGTCGCCGTTGTAGCGTTGCAGCACGTGGTTCGCCATGGAGACGATGGACACCGGGTCACTGCCGCCCCCGTGCCGCAGGGCTTCGTCCGACCAGACGTCGAAGCAGTTCGACAGGCCATTGGCGCTCTTGTTGGCCTGCGGGTAGATGACGATGAAACCGTGCCGGTCGGCCAGCGACGCGAACTCGGTCCCCTGGTGGAAGCCCGTCGCCCAGCCGTTGCAGCCGTGCATCGCCACCAGGACGCCGGGCCGGGATGCCACGCTGTCGGGGACGTAGAGGTACATCCGCAGGCCGCCGGGGTTGTCACCGAAGCCGGTCACTTCGGTCAGGACCGCCGCCGACGCTCCCGGCGTGGCCGTGAGGAACATGGCCAGAGCGGTGGCCGTCGCCGCGACCAAGGCCATCAGGGCGGCGCCGATGCTCACATACCTTCTCGGATGCGGTTCGCCTCGCTTCATTGTTCCGCCTCTCCCTTGTTAGCGCTAACAGGCCGGTGGAGGTGGTGGCTGGACGGAGCCAATCCGAGCCGAAAGGTACTGTCAAGAGGCCTTTAGTTTGCGGCAGATCGCATGAGACCTCGATCAACCGCGCTCACCTCGGATTTTCCTTTCGAACAGCGAGAGCATCGCCATGAAACTTTCATGCCAACCTGCCTTACCGAAACGTTTCAAGGCTATGAGCTGGTCATCCGGTCAGGAATTTTCGAAAGTTTCACTCATCAATTGACAAGTTTCGGTGAGATCCACACACTGAGTGCCCGGCATATCCCCCACATCCATGACTCGCTCTGGAGGCTCAACCATGCCTGTCACCGCCATGTCCCCGCCTGCCGCACGCCGCCGGGCGTTGATCACCGGCGCGCTCGGCGCACTCGGCCTGATCACGGCACTGGCGACGGCGATTCCGGCCGACGCCGCGGCGAGCACGCTCGGCGCGGCCGCCGCGCAGAGCGGCCGTTACTTCGGCACCGCCATCGCCTCGGGCAAACTCGGCGACTCCGCCTACACGACGATCGCCAATCGCGAGTTCGACATGGTGACGGCCGAGAACGAGATGAAGATCGACGCCACCGAACCCAACCGGGGGCAGTTCAACTTCAGCGCCGGGGACCGGGTCTACAACTGGGCTGTGCAGAACGGCAAGCGGGTACGCGGGCACACCCTGGCCTGGCACTCCCAGCAGCCGGGCTGGATGCAGCAACTGTCGGGCAGCACGCTGCGCCAGGCGATGATCAACCACATCAACGGCGTCATGGGCCACTACAAGGGCAAGATCTACGCCTGGGACGTGGTCAACGAGGCCTACGCCGACGGCAACTCCGGCGGCCGGCGCGACTCCAACCTCCAGCGCACCGGCAATGACTGGATCGAGGTGGCCTTCCGCACCGCGCGCGCCGCCGACCCGGCCGCCAAGCTCTGCTACAACGACTACAACATCGACAACTGGAGCTGGGCCAAGACGCAGGGCGTCTACAACATGGTCCGCGACTTCAAGTCCCGCGGCGTGCCGATCGACTGCGTCGGCCTGCAGTCGCACTTCAACGGCAACAGCCCCTACAACGGCAATTACCGCACGACCATCCAGAGCTTCGCCGCGCTGGGGGTCGATGTGCAGATCACCGAGCTGGACATCCAGGGCGGCTCGGCCACCACGTACGCCAACGTCGTCAACGACTGCCTGGCGGTGCCGCGCTGTACCGGCGTCACGGTCTGGGGAGTTCGCGACAGCGACTCCTGGCTCGGCTCCGGCGCGGCCCCGCTGCTCTTCGACGGCAACGGCAACAAGAAGGCCGCCTACACGGCGGTGCTCAACGCGCTCAACGGCGGCACCACCCCGCCGCCCGGCGGGGGTGGCGCGGGAGCGATCAAGGGCACGGCCTCCGGCCGCTGCGTGGACGTGCCGAGCGCCGGCACCAGCGACGGCACCGCGGTACAGCTCTGGGACTGCAACGGTCAGAGCAACCAGCAGTGGTCGCTGACCTCGGCAGGGGAACTGAAGGTGTACGGCAACAAGTGCCTGGACGCCGGAGGCACGGGCAACGGCGCCAGGATCCAGATCTACTCCTGCTGGGGCGGCGACAACCAGAAGTGGCGCGTCAACTCCGACGGCACCATCACCGGGGTCCAGTCCGGGCTGTGCCTCGACGCCGTCGGTAACGGCACCGGCAACGGCACGGGGCTGCAGCTCTACTCCTGCTCGGGCGGCAACAACCAGAAGTGGACCTACACCCCCGCATCCGCATAGCGCGCACAGCGCGCACAGTGCCAGGCCGTGAGCGGTGCGGCCGGTGGCCAGTCCACCGGCCGCACCGTCACGCGCTCGCGATCGTCCATTGGTTGTTTAGCTCACCGGCGCGGGTCCTGATCCGGTCATGCGGTACGTACGGCCGGCCTGGCCGGTCAGTCTGATGACGTCGTTCTCGGGTTTGGTGACGGTGACGGTATCGCCGGTCGTGGTGTCGGCCACCTGGTAGGTTCCCGCGAAGATCCGGTTGCGCACGTTGACCGTCCCGTCGCGGTCGAACCTGAGAAGGATCTCGGTGTCCCCGCCGGAGCTCCAGGTCGCGTCCACGGTGTGGCCGCCGCGTCCCCGAAGACCCCGCACCTTGCCACTCGGCCAGGCCGGCGGCAGGGCCGGTAGCACGTTCAGCTCACCATTGTGGCTCTGCAGCAGCATCTCGGCGATACCGGACGTCGCGCCGAAGTTGCCGTCGATCTGGAACGGCGGGTGCAGGTCGAACATGTTCGGCGCCAGGCGAGCCGTCGTCACCAGGAGGCGCAGCAGCGCGTGCGCACGGCTGCCCTCCTCCATCCGCGCCCAATAGTTGATCTTCCAGGCGAGTGACCAGCCGGTGCCGTCGTCACCGCGTAGTTCGAGGGTGCGCCGCGCGGCGGAGTACAGCGCCGGGGTGCCGCGCTTGGTGATCTGGTTGCTGGGGTGCAGGCCGTAGAGGTGGGAGATGTGCCGGTGGGCGGGCTCGGTCTCGACCCAGTCGTACAGCCACTCCTGGATGTTGCCGCGCGAACCGATCTTCATCGGCGGGAGCCGGTCCCGGGCGGCCAGTACCCGCGCCCGGAAGTCGGCGTCGGCGCCGAGCGCCTGGGAGGCCTGGGCGCAGCCGTTGAACAGGTCTCGCAGGATCTGGTTGTCCATGGTGGGGCCGGCGCAGACGCTGACACCCGCGTGGTGAGCGAGTTCTGGGGAGTTCGACGGGTTGGTGACCAGATAGCCGAGAGCCGGTTCCCGCACGAGGGTCTCGAGGAAGAACTGCGCGGCGCCTTTCATCGCGGGATAGTACTGCCGGAGGAACCGCAGGTCGCCGGTGAAGCTGTAGTGGTCCCAGATGAGGGTCGCCAGCCACGCTCCCCCGGTCTGCCACATGCCCCAGAGCGCGCCGTCGACGACCGACGTCGCCCGCCACGCGTCGGTGTTGTGGTGGGTCACCCAGCCGCCGGCGTTGTACTGGACCCGGGCCGTGCGAGCGCCGCTGACCGTGAGCTCGTTGATCATGGCGAACACCGGCTCGTAGCACTCGGACAGGTTCGTCGTGTCGGCCGGCCAGTAGTTCATCGGCAGGTTGGCGTTGATGGTGTATTTCGAGTCCCACGCGGGCGTCAGCGAGTCGTTCCAGATGCCCTGCAGGTTGGCCGGCTGGGTGCCCGGCCGTGAGGAACTGATCAGCAGATATCGGCCGTACTGGAACAGCAGTGCTGAGAACTGCGGGTCGTTGGTGTTCGCGTGCTGGGCGATCCGCACGTCGGTCGGCTGGTCGGCCGCCGCGGTGCGGCCGAGGTCGAGCGTCGTACGGCCGAACAGCCGCTGATAGTCGGTGATGTGCCGGGCACGCAGGTCGTCGTAGGTTCTGCCGGTGGCGGCGTCGAGATGGCGCCGCGCCACGCCCTGGTGGTCGCCGCCGGTATCGCGGTAGTCGCGGTAACTGGAGCCGATGGAAACCAGCACCGTCACGCTGCTGGCGGACCTGACCTGCAGGGTGCCGCCGGAGCTGCTGACGCTGCCGCCTTCGGCGACGGCCCGCGCGAGCGCCAGGAACCGGACCGAGCCGGTCACTCCCTCCATGTCCCCCGAGATGCCGTCGAGCGCGACCGTGGTCCCGTCCGGGCTGGAGCGTTTCGCTCGTTGCGGGCTGTTGAACGTCGCGGAGAACGTGATCGAGCCCGGTCTGTCGGCGGTCAAGCGGATGGCGATCACCTGGTCGGGCGCGCTCGCGAGCACCTCGCGCCGGTACCGGACGCCGTTCTGCAGGTAGGAAACGGCCGTGGTGGCCGTGGTGAGGTCCAGATGACGGTTGTACTCCGTGGCCCCGGCGGCGCCGCCGAAGCCGAGCCGCAGATCACCGACGGTCTGGTAGGCCAACTGTCCCACCGGGTTTCCCCGCATGTTCTGGTCGATCATCGTCTGGGCCTGGCTCCACTGGTTCTGGAAGACCAGTTGCCGGATCTGCCCCACCGCCGCCGCCCCGCGGGGATTGCTCTGGTCGTACGGCCCGCCGGCCCAGACGGTGTCCTCGTTGAGCTGCAACCGCTCGGTGTCGACGTTGCCGAACACCATGGCCCCCAGACGGCCGTTGCCGATCGGAAGCGCACGCAGCCAATCCGTGCCGGCGCTCTCGTCGTACCACAGGGCCAGATCGTTCGCGGCGCTCACCTCCGGAGGGGGCGCCGAGGCGGGCCGGGCGGTGGCCGTCCACCCGAGCGGCAATCCCACGGCTCCGGCCGCGCCGAATCTCAATACTTGTCTTCGCGATAAATCAGACATCTCACCCTCTCGACAAAAAACTTAACCTCATGCCCTTCGTAAATTATCTGGTGCCATCTGGCAACTTCTATGAAACTTTCACACGAACGGGCAGCCCGACGCGATCTCGCTTGAGACGAAACTCCAGGCGGGGAGGGGCGTCCGGCGGTGACGCCCGGGTCGGCGAGGGGTGCCCTGATTGACGCCGGACGGGGCCGTCGGATGTACTCCGCCACAACGCCTTGCAAGGTCGAATGTTAACGCTAACACGCTCGTCGCCGACGACAACGGGCGTGAACGACAACCTTTGGAGGTTCTGTGAGGCGCGTGCTCGCGGTTCTCACATCCCTGCTTCTCGTGGGCGTGTTCCTCACGCCCCAAGCGGCAGCGGCGACGGTCGACACCAACGCCTGGTACGTCCTGGTCAACCGCAACAGCGGCAAGGCCCTCGACGTCTACAACTCCTCGACCGCCGACGGCGGCCGTATCACCCAGTGGACCCGCAACAACGGCAACCAGCAGCAATGGCAGTTCGTCGACTCCGGCGGCGGCTACTACCGCGTCAAGTCCCGCCACTCCGGCAAGGTCCTCGACGTCTACAACTTCTCCACCGCCAACGGCGGCTCCATCGTGCAATGGGCCGACGGCAACGGCACCAACCAGCAGTGGCGCCTGGCCGACTCGGCCGGCGGCCACGTACGGCTCATCTCCCGCCACAGCAACAAGGCCCTGGAGGTCCAAGGCGCCTCCACCGCCGACAACGCCGGCATCGTCCAATACGACGACTGGGGCGGCACCAACCAGCAATGGCAGCTCGTCCAGGTCGGCGGCGGCAACCCCGGCCCGTGCGACCTCCCCGCGACCTACCGCTGGACCTCCACCGGCCAGCTCGCCACCCCGAAATCGGGCTGGGTCTCGCTCAAGGACTTCACCGTCGCCCCCTACAACGGCCGGCACCTCGTCTACGCCACCACCCACGACACCGGCACCCGATGGGGCTCGATGAACTTCAGCCTCTTCACCAACTGGCCCGAGATGGCCTCCGCCGGCCAGAACGCCATGTCCAACTCCACCGTCGCCCCCACACTCTTCTACTTCGCCCCCAAGAACATCTGGGTGCTCGCCTACCAATGGGGCGGCACCGCCTTCTCCTACCGCACCTCCACCGACCCGGCCAACCCGAACGGCTGGTCGGCACAGCAGGTGCTCTTCTCCGGCAGCATCACCGACTCCGGCACCGGGCCCATCGACCAGACCCTCATCGGCGACGGCACCAACATGTACCTGTTCTTCGCCGGCGACAACGGCAGGATCTACCGGGCCAGCATGCCCCTCGGCAACTTCCCCGCCAGCTTCGGCAGCACCTCCACCGTGATCATGAGCGACACCAGGAACAACCTGTTCGAAGCCGTCCAGGTCTACAAACTCCACAACCAGAACAAATACCTCATGCTCGTCGAGGCCATCGGCGCACAAGGCCGCTACTTCCGCTCCTTCACCGCCACCAGCCTCAACGGCACATGGACACCCCAGGCCGCCACCGAGAGCAACCCCTTCGCCGGCAAGGCCAACAGCGGCGCCACCTGGACCAACGACATCAGCCACGGCGAACTGATCCGCACCAGCGCCGACCAGACCTTCACCGTCGACCCCTGCAACCTCCAACTGCTCTACCAAGGCCGCAGCCCCAACTCCGGCGGCGACTACGGCCTCCTGCCCTACCGGCCGGGCCTGCTGACCCTGCAACGCTGACGGCCTGAC
>NZ_FNVT01000033.1 GCF_900108335.1 Nonomuraea solani | reverse complement strand
GCCGTCGCCGTCGAGGTCGGCGAAGTGCACGTTCTCGTTGGTGAAGCCGGTGGCGATGATGGCGTCGGCGTTCCAGGGCATGGCGGCGAAGCCGGCTCCGTTGTGCCAGGCCTTGACTTCGCCGTTGGCTTGGACGGTGATGATTTCGGCCTTGCGGTCGCCGTCGAGGTCGGCGAAGTGGAGGTTGTTCTTGGTGAAGCCGGTGGCGATGATGGCGTCGGCGTTCCAGGGCATCGCGGCGAAGCCTGCTCCGTTGCGCCAGGCTTTCACTTCGCCGTTGGGCAGGACGGTGATGATTTCGGCCTTGCGGTCGCCGTCGAGGTCGGCGAAGTGCACGTTGTCCTTGGCGAAGCCGGTGCCGATGATGACGTCGGCGTCCCAGGGCATCGCGGCGAACCCGGCTCCGTTGCGCCAGGCTTTCACCTCGCCGTTGTCGGTGACCGCGATGATCTCCTTGTCGCCGTCTCCGTCGAGGTCGGCGAAGTGGAGGTTGTCCTTGCTGAAGCCGGTTCCGACGATGGCGTCGGCGTCCCAGGGCATCGCGGCGAACCCTGCGCCGTTGCGCCAGGCCTTGACCTCGCCGGACGGCAGCACCGCCGCGATGTCCGCCTTGCCGTCGCCCGACAGCGAAGAGCCGCCCGTCGCGTCCTCGGCGATCCTGTTGTAGCGCATCGGCGTGTAGGTCGCGGCGTAGGACTGGGTCCAGGACCGCTCGATGGTGGGCGAGCCGTCGGGGCCCGCCTGCTCGCGTACCAGCGGCTTGGTTCTGGCAGCGTCCGCCCAGCCGATGAACAGGGCGACGTGGCCGGGGCGCAGTAACGCGTCACCGGGGCGCAGGTCGGCGCGGTTGATCGCGTACGAGACCTGGTCGAGGGTGGCGGTGGTGTAGGAGGACTTCAGGCCCCACACCATGGAGAGGTAGCCGGAGCAGTCGGTGCGGTAGCTGCCGTACTTGTTGTCGTGGCAGGCGGCCTGGCTGTACGGGACCCGCTCGTCGATCCAGGTCCGCGACCGGGTCAGCGTCTCACCGCGGGTGGTCGTGCGATTGTCGCCGTACCGGCCGCAGTCGAACAGCAGGGAGGCCTTGGGCTCAGGCGTCTTGGAGGGCTCGGGGGCGGCGGCCGAAGCGGGGGCGGCGAAACCGGCACCGAGGGTCAGGGCGGCGGAGGCGGTGATGAGGAGCAGGCGAAGCTTGGCGGTGGTCGTGGTCTGCATGACGGCGTCCTTTAGATCCGGAGGGAGTGCGCTTATCAGCGACAGGACCCAGGTTCTCGGCCGTTCCTACAAAGCATCTGCAATGCGTCTCCAGAATGGCGATAGCGCCTAGAGACGGGCCACAAGCCGTTCGGCGGTTGCCGGGCTTTCAGGTGTCGACGACTGCTTTGTCGTGTGATTCGCTTCTTGTGGTCATCTCTGTACCCCGCGGCGCATCAGGCTGCCGCAACCATCACCAAGCGCAAACGTAGCTCTTTGTCTATGTCGTGGGTGTGAACCACAAGGGGGACGACATGTACGCGAGCCAGGAGACCGAATGGCCCGGCCAAGCCGTGGCGATCGTCGGCGCGGGGTGCCGGCTTCCCGGCGGCATCAGGGATCTGGAGGGGTTGTGGGACGCGCTGATGCGCGGCGACGACCTCGTCGGCACGGTGCCGCCGGACCGATTCGAGGCCGACCGGTATGTCGATGAGAGCATCCCGCGGCTGAACCGGAGCTACACGCGGGCCGGCGGCTTCCTCGACGACATCGCCACCTTCGACGCCGCCTACTTCGGAATCTCGCCGAAAGAGGCCGCCGCGATGGATCCCCAGCAGCGGCTGATGCTGGAGATGGCGGCCGAGGCCTTCGACGACGCCGGCATCGACCCGGTGTGCCTGGCCGGCAGCGACACCGGGGTGTTCGTCGGCGTGTCCGACCCGTCGTACGGGGCGCTGCAGGGGATGGAGCCCGGCTCGGTCGGGCCGTACACGATGTCGGGATCCGCCCTGTCCATCGTGGCCAACCGGCTGTCGCACGCCTTCGACCTGCGTGGGTCGAGCATGTCCATCGACACCGCGTGCTCGTCCGCACTGCAGGCCGTCGAACGGGCCTTCCGGTCGCTGGCCGACGGCTCCTGCCAGGTCGCGCTGGCCGGCGGGGTCAACGTCCTGCTCAACCCCATGTCCTTCGTCGGCTTCAGCCAGGCGTCCATGCTGTCGCCGACGGGCCGCTGCCGCGCCTTCTCCGCCGACGCCGACGGGTTCGTCCGCGCGGAGGGCGGGGGCGTGGTCGTCCTCAAGCGGCTGACCGACGCGCTCGCGGACGGCGACCGGGTGCACGGCGTGATCGTCGGGGCCGCCGCCAACAACGACGGCCACACGGTGGGTCTCGCACTGCCCAACGCCGAGGCGCAGGAGGCGCTGCTGCGGCAGGTGTACTCCTCATGCGGCGTCAGTCCGGACGAGGTCGTGTACGTGGAGGCGCACGGCACCGGCACCCAGGCGGGCGACCCGGCCGAGTGCCGGGCGCTGGGGCGGTCGCTGGGCATGCACCGGGCCGGCGGCGCACTGCCGATCGGCTCCGTCAAAACGAACCTGGGCCACCTGGAGCCGGCCTCGGGCATGCCGGGGCTGTTCAAGGCCCTGCTGGTGCTCCGGCACCGGACGATCCCGCCCTCGCTGCACGCCACCTCGCTCAACCCGTCCATCGACTTCGCGGGTCTCGGACTGAGCGTTGTGACCCGGCCGCAGGCGCTGCCGGAGGCTGGCGGGAGGGTTGTGGCGGGGGTGAACTCGTTCGGTTTCGGCGGCGCAAACGTCCACGTAGCCCTCACCACCCCACCCACCGCTTCGCCTGCTGCCCCGTCTCTAGGCCCTCGCGGTCTGGCGTCGTCCGACCAGCAGGCCGCAGCCGGCACCTCTGAGCAGCCGGTCGGGGTGCTGCCTTTCATGGTGTCGGCGCGCAGTTCGACGGCGCTGACCGAGGCCGTCGCACGCGCCGCCGAACACCTGGAGTCCGTGGACGAACGGGACTTCTACCACGTGGCCTTCACGGCTGGCCGACGACGTGCCCTGCACCCGCATCGCGCTGTCGTGCTGGCCTCTTCCGCCGCCGAAGCGGCCCTCGCCCTGACCGGCCTACGCCCGGCCTCGAACCGATCCGCCCCGGACCAACCGACCCAGGACGGAGCCGCCCCCGCCCGCGTCACCCCGGACCGCGCTGGCCCTGACGGAGCCGCGCCTGACGGAGCCGTGCAGGAGCAGGTGGCCCGCAGCATGGCCGTCACGAGCCCCGTAACGCACGCGACCCCAGCGACCCCCGTGATCCCCGCGACTCCCATGACCCCCGCGACCGCCGCAGCCGCCGCGATTCCCAAGACTTCCGCCACCCCCGAAACCCCCGCAGCGCCCGCCACCCTCACAACCCCCGGGACATCGGGTGCCGACATTCCGCGGGCCGTGATCGGGGAGGTGGTCGAGCGGGGTCGGGTGGCGATGGTGTTCTGCGGTAACGGGTCGCAGTGGGCGGGAATGGGTGCCGACCTGCTGTCCGACGCGACCTTCCGGGCGGTGGTCGAGGAGGTGGAGGCCGAGCTGACGCCCAGGCTGGGCTGGTCGGTGCTGAAGGAGCTGGAGTCGCCGCCAGAGCAGTGGCGGCTGGCGGCGACCGAGATCGCCCAGCCCTTGCTGTTCACGGTCCAGGCCGGCCTGGTGGAGATGCTCGCCGCGGCAGGGGTACGGCCGGGCGCGGTGCTGGGTCACAGCGTGGGCGAGGTGGCCGCCGCGTACGCGTCCGGAGCACTGACACTGAGCCAGGCGGCCCAGGTGATCGCCGAACGCGGCCGGGCGCAGTCGGGGACTCGCGGGCTGGGGCGCATGGCCGCGGTCGGGCTGGCGGAGGGGGCGGCCAGGCAGGTTCTGGCGCCGTACCCGCTGCTGGAGATCGCGGCCGTGAACTCCGACCGGGACGTCACAGTGAGCGGGCCGCAGGAGTCGCTGCGGCTGCTGGCGCAGGACCTGGCCGCCCGTGAGGTGTTCTTCCGCGAACTGGACGTGGACTATCCCTTCCACAGCGCCGCCATGGACGGGGCACGGGAGGCGTTGTGCACGGCGCTGGCGGACCTGCGGCCGTCGCGGGCGCGGATCCCGATGGTGTCCACGGTGACGGGCGACGTCCTGAACGGTGAGGAACTCGACGCGGCGTACTGGTGGGACAACGTACGCCGTCCGGTGCGGTTCGCGGCCGCGGCTGAGCGGGTTCTCACCGATGGGTTCGACGTGCTGGTGGAGGTGGGGCCGCATCCGGTGCTGCAGTCGTACCTGCGCCGGGCCTCGGGCGCGGCCCGCGTACGCACGGCCATCGTCCCCACACTGCGACGCCCAAAGCCCGCCCAGCGACCCGACACGCCCCCGACCACGGCAACCGGCACCGACACAGGAGCCGCCACGGCGACCGGTGTCGAGGCGGGACGCGCTGCGGTGAGCCGCGCCGAGGCCGGGATCGCCGCGGTGGGTGGCGTCGAGGTGAGGGGCGCCGCAGCGGGAGGTGCTGGGGTCGTGGGGGTGCGGCGGGTGGTTGCGCAGGTCATTGCCGCCGGGGCCGAGATCGACTGGGAGCGCTATTTCCCCAGCCCCGGTCAGGTACGGTCGTTGCCGGCGTACCCGTGGCAGCGGCAGCGGCACTGGACCGGTGAGCCGCTCACCTGGGCGCACACGATCGGGGATCCGGCGATCCAGCACCCGCTGCTCGGCCAGCGGCTGCCGACGCTCGCCCCCGCCTGGTACGGCGAGATCGACCACGTACGGGTGCCCTGGGTCAACGACCATCGGGCGGGCGGGGTGGCGGTGATGCCCGCGACCGGGTACGTGGAGATGGCCCTGGCCGCCGGTCGGCTGGCGATGCCGGAGGCCGTCGCGGCGGTCGAGGTCGACCAGGTCGTCATCAGCCGTGCCCTGGCGGTGCCGGGGCCGAGCGCGGAGCAGGTGTGCGTACAGACGTCGCTGTCGCCCGACACGGGTGTGATCACGGTGGCCAGCACGACGCTGCGCGGGCAGCATCCACGGGAGCACGTCCGGGCACGGGTACGCCCCCTGCTGCGCCCCGCCCCGCCACCGCTGGACGTGGCGGAACTGCGCTCCCGGATCGGGACACCGGTGGACGTACCCGGCTACTACGCGCGGGCTGCCGAGGGTCGCATGGTGTGGGGGCCGGAGTTCCAGGTCCTGACGGGTCTGTGGACGGCGGAGGACGAGGTGCTCGCGACGTACACCTGCCCGCAGCAGCGCGACGAGCGCTACCAGGCCCATCCGGTGCTGCTGGACAGTGGGTTGCAGGCGGGGGTGGTACGGCTGGTGGAGGCGCTGCGGTCGGGCACTGGCTACATGCCCGCGGCGATCGGGGCGGTCCGGCTCTGGAGACGGCCGGCTCTGGACGGTCTCCTCTATGTGCGGGCCATTTCGGGCAGCGTCGAGGAGGTCTGCTGGGACATCACGGTGGCCGACGCCGACGGCCGGGTGGCGGTCGAACTGGAGGGCGTCAGACTGCGCCGGACCCCCGGCCTCCACGCCACACCGGTCGGTCGCTACCACGTCGAGCTCCGGGCGGCACCCCGGCCGGGTGAGCGACCAGGCCCGTGGCCGGTGGCCGATCCCGGACGGCTCCTGGCCGGGGCCGCCGACCGCCTCGCCGCCGTACGGCAGGCGTGGCGGGAGCTTGGCCACGGCGCGTACACGGCACGGTTGGAGGAGACATTCGCCCACACCCTGGCCACGGCACTCAGGGAACTCACCGAGCCGAAGGGGGGCGGCGACGGCGAGCGCCACGTGACGGTCGACGACCTGTTCGCCGTCTGCGCGCAACCGTCTCACCGGCGCATGCTGCAGGCGGCGCTGCCTCTCCTGGAACGGCACGGCCTGCTGACACGCCAAAGGGAGCCGGGGGCGGGGCTCGCGCTGGGTGCGCGGGAGGCACGGTCTGCGCGGTCGCCGGTCGAGTCGCTGCGTGAGCTCGTCGCCGGAACCTCGTTCACGGCGCAGACGGCGCTGGCGGTGCGGGCCGGTCGGCACCTGCCCGGGCTGTTGCGCGGGGAGCCGGGGGCGGCCGGGGTGCTCACTTCCGGAGGTGCCGCCGAGCTGGTGGAGCAGGTCCACGACATCGGGCCGGTCAGTCTGTTCGGTAACCGGATCGCTCGGGCGCTGGTGGAACAGGTTGTGCGGCAGTGGCCCGCCGATCGGCCGTTGCGCATCCTGGAGGTAGGGGCGGGTACGGGCGGCACCACCGCCACGCTGCTGCCGATCCTGCCGGTCGATCGCACCCGCTACACGGTCACCGACGCCGCCGAACCGGTGCTGGCCCGGCTGCGGCAGCGCTTCTCCGAGGTGGACTTCGTCGAGTACGGCCTGCTCGACCTGAACGGCGATCCGGCTGGGCAGGGGCAGCCTGTGGGCGGATACGACCTGGTGGTGGCGGCCGGCTGTCTGCATCTGACCCGGGACGTGACCGCCGCGCTGCGAGGGCTGGCCACGCTGGTCGCGCCCAGTGGCAAGCTGCTGGTCGTCGAGCCGCACCGGGTGGAGGCTTTGCTGCCGTACATCGGGCTGATGCCGGAGCTCTGGGACTTCACCGACCTTGATGTCCGGCCGGAGTCGCCGCTGTTGTCGAGGCGGCGATGGTCGCGGCTGCTGGCCGAGATCGGCTACACCGACATCGTCCAGGCGGGGCCGGAGGATGATCCCGACGAGGACGCCTTCTCGGTCATGCTCGCCAGCGCCCCTTCGATCGCCAGCACTCCCTTGATCGCCGGTGAGGCGTCACAGGATGCTGCGGTCGGCGGCGCATGGATCGTCGTCGCCGAGGATGACAGGGATCCTCTGCCCGCCGCCCTGGCCTCGTCGCTGGAAGAGCATGGTGCGCACGTGAGTGTGTCGCCGTTCGGCGACGACCCGAGCGGCTGGGCCGCACGGATGCGCACGTCGGCTGACGGCGTCACGCTCGCGATCGTCCTAGGCGACGCCCCCGGCGCGGGGCCGTCTGAGGCGGGAGCGCCCGGCGCGGCGTCATCGGAAGGCGCGGTGTCATCGGAAAAGGAGCCGTTCGAAAAGGAGTCGTTCGAAGGGGAGTCGTCCGAAGCGGACACGGCGGAGGCGGTCGTTGGGCAGATCACCCGGCGGGCCGCCCTCCTGCGCTCGATCGCCCTGGCCTGCGAGGAGTTGCCGCCCGATCTGCGGATCACTCTCTGGCTGGTCAGCCGCCCCTGCGGCGCGCTCCCCGAGCCGGCCGGCGAACCCCTCCACCCGCAGGACGCCGCCACCTGGGGGACCGCGCGTTCGCTGGCCAACGAGCAGCCCCGCCTCGAAATAAGGCGCCTGTGCCTGCACCGCACCCCCGGCGACGGGCATGACGTGGCCCGGCTGGCGGCCGAGCTCCTGACGCCCGGCGACGAGGACGAGATCCTGCTCACGCGCCAGGGCCGTTTCGTCCCGCGCCTGGTCAGGACGCCACCGCCCACCGCCCCAACGCCCATAGGACAGGGCGCGTTCCGGCTCACCGTGTCCGACCCGGGGCTGACGTACAGGCTGGCCTGGGAACAGACGGACGTGCCCGCGCCAGGCCCGGGACAGGCGCTGGTCGAGGTGGGGGCGGTCGGGCTGAACTACCGCGACGTGATGTTCGCGGTGAACCTGCTCCCGACCGAGGCGGTCGAGGCCGTCTTCGGCGGTCATGAGCTGGGATTGGAGTGCGCGGGAATTGTCGTCGAAGTCGGGCCGGAGGTCACCCGGCTCAAGCCCGGCGACCGGGTGATGGCGCCAGGACCCGTCGGGTTCGGCAGTCACGCCGTGATCGACGCGGGCGCGGCCAGCCACGTTCCGGCAGGGCTCACGTTCGCCCAGGCCACCACCCTCCCCATGGCCTTCTCCACCGTCTACCACTCGCTGCACCACTGCGCCCGCGTCAAGCCGGGGGAGACGGTGCTGGTCCACGGCGGTGCGGGCGGTGTCGGGCTGGCCGCGCTGGAGTACGCCCGGCTCGCCGGCATACGGGTGATCGCCACGGCGGGTACGCCCGCCAAACGCGACCTGCTGCGCGCGCTCGGCGTCGACCACGTGCTGGACTCGCGCAGCGTGCACTTCGCCGAGCAGGTCAGGGAGCTGACCGGGGGCCGCGGCGTGGACGTCGTGCTGAACTCGCTGGCGGGCGAGGCCATCAGCCGCGGACTGGAGTGCCTGGGGCACGGCGGCCGGTTCATCGAGCTGGGCAAACGCGACATCTACGAGAGCGGCCACCTGCCGTTGCGGCCCTTCGGCGACAACATCTCGTTCTTCGGCGTCGACGTCGGCACGCTGATGTGGAAGAGCCCGGCCCTGACCGCCGAACACGCGGCGGCCTTCTCCGGCTTCGACGGCCTGCGCCCGCTGCCGCACACGGTGCACCCCGCCGAGCGCGTCGCCGACGCCTTCACGCTGATGCGGCATTCCCGGCATATCGGGAAAGTGGTCGTCACCTTCGATCCGCGCGACGAGCCGGTCATGGCGCGGACGCGACCCGTACGGCCACACCGCGAAGGAACCTATCTGATCACCGGCGGCCTCACCGGGTTCGGCGCGGCCACCGCCCGCCACCTCGCCCGCGCGGGCGTTCGCCACCTGGCGCTGGTCGGCCGCCGCGGCGCGGACACCCCCGAGGCGCCCGCACTGCTGGAAGAGCTGAAGGATCTCGGGGCACAGGCCGGCGTGTACGCCGCCGACGTCGCCGACCGCGCCGCCATCCGCGCGATCCTGCGCGAGCTGGACGAAGACGGCCATCCGGTACGCGGTGTCGTGCACGCCGCCATGCGCCTCGACGACGCCGCCCTGGCCGACCTCACCGACGACCGCATCCGGGCCGTCCTGCGCCCCAAGATCGCCGGCGCCCTGATCCTGGACGAGCTCACCGCCGATCTGCCCCTGGAGGCGTTCGTCCTGTACTCGTCCCTGACCACGATCGGCAACATCGGCCAGGCACCGTACGTGTCGGCGAACCTGTTCCTGGAAGCGCTGGCCCGCCGGCGCAGAGCACAAGGCCGGCCCGCGCTGGCGGTCTGCCTGGGCGCGCTCGCCGGAACCGGCGTCCTGGCCCACGGCACCCAGGCCGAAGCCCTGGCCAAGCTGGGCATCGAATCCCTGACCACCGGCCAGGCGCTGGCCGCCATGGACGACATGCTCGGCGAGCGGGCCGACGTCGCGATCGTGGGCCGCTGCGACTGGATCCGCATGCGGCAGGCGCTGCCCGGCCTGCGCAGGCCGTGGCTGTCGGCCGTGCTCCCGCCCGGCACCGAACACGACCTCGACACGGGCGACCTGCTGGCGAGGCTGGGGGCGATGAGCGGCGAGGAGGCGCACGCGTACGTCGCCGAGCAGCTCACCGCGCTGCTGTCCACGGTGCTGCTCACCCCCGCCGCCGAGATCGACCCCGACCGGCGGCTGGACGAGTACGGCATGGACTCGCTCATGGCCACCGACCTGCTGGTGTCGATGCGGACCCAGTTCGGCGTGGACATTCCGCCCATGGAGCTGATCCGCGGCACCGGGACGATCACCGACATCACCCGTACGGTGCTCCTGCACCTCGGCCTGAAAGACCCGTCATGACGACCGTCCACACAAGGCTGGCCGGTGTGGCCGCGTACCTGCCGCAGGCCACCATGAGCACGGCGGAGCTGGAGGACCGGCTCGCCGAGCGCAACCCCACGCTGGAGCTGCCCCGGGGAGTCATCCACGCGGGCAGCGGGGTGCGGCGGCGGAACGTCGCCGCGCCGGACGAGAAGCCATCGGACCTGGCCGTCCACGCCGCCCGCCGGCTGCTGGCCGACCACGGCCTCCAGGCGCACGACGTCGATCTGCTGATCTTCGCCGGCGTCACGATCGACGTGATCGAGCCCGCCACCGCGCACGTCGTGGCGGCGAAGCTGGGCGCCGGCTGCCCGGCGTTCGACGTGCGCAACGCCTGCAACAGCGTGCTGAACGCCATCCAGGTCGCCGACGCGCTCATCTCCACGGGGCGCCACCGGCGCGTCCTGATCTGCTCCGGCGAGATGGCCACCGCGTTCATGCCGTGGACGCTGTCCGGAACCGAAGAGTTCTTCACGATCGCCGCCGCCTACACCGTCGGCGACGCCGGGGCCGCGCTGTTACTGGAGGCGGCGACGGAGCCGGGAGTGCTCGGCCACCGGTTCACCGCCCACTCGGCCGGATGGGACGCGGCGACCGTACGGGTCTCGAACCTGACCACCGACCCGGCCGCCGGCTGGCCGGTCATCGAGCCGCTCACGGTCGACGCCGTCGAGCTCGCGCACAGCATCGAGCGCACCGACCTGACCATGTTCCACAAGTCGCTCGCCGAACTCGGCCTGACCTGGAACGACTTCGCGGCCATCTGCGTGCACCAGGCGTCGCTGCCCGCGCTGTGGAAGTTCTGCGACCACGTGGGCATCCCGCCGGACAAGGTCGTCGTCACCATCCCCCAGCACGGCAACCTCGTCGCGGCCACGCTGCCCGTCCAGCTCGCCCAGGCGGTCGCGGCCGGCCGGGTACGGCGCGGCGACCTGGTCGCGCTGGTCGGGCTGGCCAGCGGGTTCAGCGCCGGCATCGTCGTGGCGCGGTGGTGACGAACCCCCGAAAATGCGGATCTGCAATTTTTCTTGCACGCCGGGCATGGCGGTGGCGATGCTGGCTCACATGGATTCACCCACCACCGAAGCCGGGCAGTTCTGGGAACGGCACTACCGCGCCCGGCGTACCTGGGGCGGGCGCGTCAATCCGCTGCTCGCCGAGACCGCCGCACCGCTGCGCCCTGGCGCCGCCCTGGACCTGGGCTGCGGCGCCGGCGGCGACGCCGTCTGGCTCGCCCGGCGAGGCTGGGACGTCACCGCCGTCGACATTTCCCCCACAGCCGTCGAACGGGTACGCGAACTCGGCCTCCAGATCACCACCGAACAGCACGATCTAGCCCAGAGCTTCCCCCAAGGCCGGTTCGACCTCATCTCCGCCCAGTACTTCCACACCCCGTTCCCGCTGCTCCGCGGCCGGATCCTGCGTACCGCGGCACAGGCCCTGGACCCGGGCGGCCTGCTGCTGATCGTCGACCACGGCTCCACCGCGCCCTGGTCGTGGGACCAGAACCCCGGCACCCACTTCCCCACACCCACCGAGACCGCCGCCGACCTCGATCTCGACCCCGCGCTCTGGTCCGTGGTGCGCGCCGGCACGCCCAGCCGCCAGGCCACCGGCCCCGCCGGTGAGACCGCCACCGTCATCGACAACGTCCTGATCATCCAGCGAACCTCGGAGTGACTCGATGGACAACCCACCTCCGCGGACCGGCGCCGACGAGAAGGCCACCCTGCGCGGCTTCCTCGACCATCTGCGCGACGCGATCGCGAACAAGGTCGCGGGCACACCGGAACCGCAGGTCAGAACCGCTGGAGTGCCCTCAGGCACCAACCTGCTCGGGCTGCTCGGGCACCTGGCGTACGTCGAACGGTTCTACCTCCTCGGCGAGGACCCCGGCGACTGGCCCGCGACCATGCGGCCGACCGCCCAGGACACGATCGACGGGGTGCTGGCCGACTACCGCAAGACCGTCGAGCGCGCGAACCAGGTCATCGACGCCTGCCCCGACCTGGCCCTTCCCGCCCCGCGACCCGCGCGCCCAGGGCCGGCGCCGTCGATGCGCTGGGTCCTGGTGCACCTGATCGAGGAGACCGGCCGGCACGCCGGCCACGCCGACATCCTCCGTGAGCGGATCGACGGATCAACCGGACGCTAGGTCAGAGGATGAACGTGAACAGCGGCGAGCCCGGCGGAATGGGCTCCACCGTGAGCGGACTGGCCTTCATCCGGGACAGCAGACTGTCGAGGTCGCCGGCCCGCTCCAGTTCGATGCCGACGAGCGCCGGGCCGGTCTCGCGGTTGTTCTTCTTGACGTACTCGAAGACGATGATGTCCTCCCCCTCGCCCAGCACCTCGTCGAGGAAGTGGCGCAGGGCGCCGGGACGCTGCGGGAAGGTCACCAGGAAGTAGTGGCGCAGCCCGATGTGCACGAGAGAGCGCTCAAGCACCTCGTTGTAGCGGCTGACGTCGTTGTTGCCGCCCGACACCACGCACACCACCGGCCCTTCTGAGGGCAGGAGCTCACGGGCGGCGGCACCCGCGAGCGCCCCGGCGGGTTCGGCGATGATGCCGTCGGTCTGGTAGAGGTCGAGCATCTCGGTGCACACCGCGCCCTCATCGACCGCGACGATCTCGTCGACCAGGTCTTTGACCAGGGGGAAGGTGGCGTCTCCCACCCTTCCGACGGCGGCGCCGTCGACGAAGGTGTCGAGCTCGGGCAGGGCGAGGGGACCGCCGTGGTCGAGGGCGGCGCGCATGCTGGCCGCTCCGGCGGGCTCGGCGCCCACGATGCGGGTGGCGGGGGAGTGCTCGCGCAGCCAGACGGCGATGCCGCTGATCAGGCCGCCGCCGCCGACCGGGACAACCACCGTGCGCGGCGCCTCTTCGCACTGCGCCAGGATCTCCAGGCCGACCGTGCCCTGCCCGGCCATCGTCCTGACGTCGTCGAACGGGTGCACGTAGACCGCGCCGGTGCGCTCACTGTCGATGTGGGCGGCGTTGCTCGCCTCGTCGTAGGTGCCGCCGCCGACCACGACCTCCACCCGGTCGCCGCCGAGCGCCGCGATGCGCTCGCGCTTCTGCCGGGGCGTGGTGGACGGGACGTAGACGCGACCGCTGATCCCGAGCCGCGCGCAGGCGAACGCGACGCCCTGGCCGTGGTTGCCCGCGCTCGCGCAGACCACGCCGCGCCGCCGTTCGTCCTCCGTGAGGGAGGCGATCAGGTTGAACGCTCCACGCACCTTGTACGAGCGGCAGACCTGCGCGTCCTCGCGCTTGAGCAGCACGTCACCGCCGAGCAGGCCGGACAGCCGCTGGTTCGGCTCCAGCGCGGTGCGGCGGATCACCGGCCGCAACCGCTCGGCCGCCTGGCTGATCATCGTGGCGGTGAGGCGGTCGCTCATGCACACTCCTGGCACAGCGGGCGGATCGAAAAGGGACGGTCACCGGGCCCGGTGAGCACTCTGGCCACAACGAGCCCACCAGGGCATGCTATTCCCGATGATCACAATCACGCCCTTCGACCCAGCCGGCGCCACCGAACCCGAACTTCGCCGCCATCACGAACTCGCGACGGCGGCGGCCGCGGTGGGGTTCACCACGGTCCAGCGGCAGCTCCTCACTGAGACTCGGCGGCGTCGAGTGCGGGCGCGAGGGGCGCGAGCGCGGCGCGCAGCAGGTCCGGCAGCGACCCGGACGACACGACGAGCCCGCCGGTCGTGGGGGTCGCTCGCAGCCACTGTCCGAGCGCGACCCGTACCGCCGCGGCCACGCTCGCCGCGAGCACCCGCGCGGTGAGCGGGTCGCCGGCACGGTCGGCGATCGCCTCGGTGAGCGGATGTTCGATCGCGGAAGCGGCCTCCACATAGGCGTCGCGCAGCGCGGGACGGGTGGTGATCAGCAGCAGCGCGTCGCGAGCGGGCTCGGCCGGGGCGGTGTACTGCTCCACGATCGCCTCGATGACGGCGCCGGCGAGCCCGGCGCCGTCGGCCCGGCCGGCCACCGCCGCCGCGACCCGCGCTTCCCGCTCACCGGTGACGGCGGCGACGATCGCCTGCTCGCGGCTGGAGAAGTAGTTGTTGTACGTCCTCGGCGAGACCCCGGCGGCCTCGGCGATGTCGTCGACGCGCACGTTGTCCGGCCCGCGTTCGAGCGCCAGCCGCAGCGCCGCCGCGCGCAGTGCCTCCCGGGTGGCCTGCTTCTTCTGCTCGCGCAACCCCGTCACCCTCCCAGCATTCCAGACCGAAGCGCGTGCGCGAACTGCTGGAGATCCACGACGCCGCGGGGGCCGACAGCGTCTTCGTCCTCGCGCTCGACGACTTCCCGCACCGCCCCGACGGCGACCCCCGCGACGACCTCGACCTGGCCGCCCCGGCCTCGACATCCGCGGTGATCGTCACCAGAATGGCCGGAAACGTCAAACGGGGGATTGTGGGATGCCGGAGCCCGAAGCGCCACATTCGGATGATCCGGCGGAGATTGCCGGATACACGCTGATCGGCCGGCTCGGCGAGGGCGGGCAGGGCACCGTTCACCTCGCCACCGCCGCCGACGGCACCAAGGTGGCGTTGAAACTGCTGCGCGCCGACCTGGTGGGCGACGCCGAGGCGTCGCAGCGGTTCGTCCGTGAGGTGGCGCTGGCCCGGCGGGTGGCGCCGTTCTGCACCGCACAGGTCCTCGACACCGGGCTGGACGGCGGGCGGCCCTACATCGTGAGTGAGTACGTCGAGGGCCCGACCCTGGCCGAGGTGGTGCGGAACGAGGGACCGCGGACGGGAGCGTCCCTGCACCGGCTGGCGATCAGCACCGTCACCGCGCTGACGGCCATCCACCAGGCCGGCGTCGTACACCGCGACTTCAAACCGTCCAACGTGCTGCTGGCCGCGGACGGCCCCCGGGTGATCGACTTCGGGGTCGCCAAGGCGCTCGACCTCACCTCGACGCTGACCGCGGGTGTGGTCGGCACTCCCGCGTTCATGGCCCCCGAGCAGTTCGGCGACGCGGTCCCCGGGCCGTCCGCCGACATGTTCGCCTGGGCCGGCACCATGCTCTACGCCGCCACCGGCCGCTACCCGTTCGGCCAGGACAGCCTGCCCGCGGTGATCGGCCGCATCCTGACCGCCGAGCCGGACGCGGGCCGCATCGAGGACCCGGCCCTGCGCGCCCTGGTGCTGGACTGCCTGGCCAAGGACCCGGCGCGGCGGCCCGGCGCCGGCGAGGCGCTGGATCGGCTGCTGGGCATGTCGCCCCGCGCCACCCCGCGTCCGGTGATCGGGAAGCGCACCATGTGGATCGTCGCGGCCGCCGTCACGACCGCGCTGGCCCTCACGGCACTCGCTCTGGTCCTCAGAGCCCCCGCCACCCCACGCGTCACGGCGGCGAGCGTTTCCCCCAGCGCAAAAGGCACCATCGCCCCGTCGACCCGGAGTTTCTCCGTGCCGTCCACCACGATGCGGGTCTACGAGGCCGAGAGCGACCCGATCAAGATGGCCTCGTACTACGGGGGCAACGGCGTGTACGTCCGGCAGCAGGGCTCCATGACGTTCAAGCGCCACAAGGAGTTCAGCCACCCGTACGTCCCTTCACCGGACGGGACCAGAGCACTGGCCCTCAACAACTACAGCCCGGACAACGGCCCCAAAACCGTGTCGATCATCGACCGTCCGACCGGCACGAAAAAGGTCGTGACCGTCTCCTCCGAGCGCGGCGTCTGGGCGTTCGCGCCCCGATGGTCCGCCGACGGCAGGTACGGCCTGGTGACGCTGTCCCTGCCCGGCGCCTCCGGCGACGCCTGGACGAAGGCCGGCTACGCGATCGTCGACATCGCGAGGGCGACCGCCCGCGAGGTCGAGGTCGAGGACGCGCCCGGGGGCCTGCTGCGCTTCTTCTGGGTGGGCGACTCCGTCGGCATGTGGGCCAAGGACGGCACCATCAGGCTGTACGACCTGAGCGGCGCGTACCAGCGCAGCCTGGCGAACGGCAACCCTCCCGAGCAGATGGACAACGACCCGGTGTCGCCGGACGGCACCCGTTTCGTCGCCCGGTGCGCCCTCACGGGCACCGACCTGTGCGTCCACCCCGTCTCCGGTGGCGGGGGAGCGGTGACCGTTCCGTTCACGGGCGAACGGCTGGTCGGCTGGTGGGACGACGACCACCTGGTGGTGTGGCGGCCCAAGGGCGACGGGTACGAGATCGCGGTGATCGACCTGTCCGGCGAACGGCTCCGCGTGCTGGCCACCACCACCGACAAGACGCAGGGCCTGTTCCACTTCACCAGAGCCGCCATCTGACCGGCCCGACACCGCCGCGAAAGGGCAAGAACCCATGACCGACCCGACCTCGGCCCAGGTGACCTTGCTGGTGGTGTACTCGCCGCGGCTGGAGGAGTGCCGGCGCTTCTACCAGGATCTCGGCCTGCGTTTCACGGCTGAGCGGCACGGCCGGGGGCCCGGGCACCATGCCGCCATCCTGGCGGGCGGCACGGTCTTCGAGCTCTACCCGGCCCGCCCGGACCGGCGGACCGACGCGCTCCGGCTGGGCTTCGCCGTCGACGGCGCGACCGCCGTCCCGCCGCTCGCCCCAGGGCGCCACCTGCTCACCGACCCCGACGGGCGCACCGTCGAGGTCCACGCCACCTGAACGTCCGGGGCAAGTACTCTGGGCTGATGTTCTCGCCCCAAGGTCCCTCGATGCGTGAACTGGCGGTCCAGGCGCTGTCCTCGGTCGAGCGCGGCTACGACCTGCTCGCCCCGAAGTTCGACCACACCCCTTTCCGCACCCCCGACGTCGTCCTCGACGCGACGGCCGCCGCGCTGCGCCCGCTCGGGCCGTTCGGGCAGGCCCTGGACGTGTGCTGCGGCACCGGCGCGAGCATGCGGATCCTCCGTCCCCTGTGCCAGGGCAGGATCACGGGCGTCGACTTCAGCGCCGGCATGCTCGCGCAGGCGGGGCGCGCGCACCCCGACGCCGAGTGGGTCCAGGCCGACGTCCGCGCCCTGCCCTTCGCCGACGGCTTCGACCTCGCGGTCAGCTTCGGCGCGCTCGGCCACTTCCTGCCTGCTGAACGGCCCGCGCTCTTCGCCGGGGTGCACCGCGCGTTACGGCCGGGCGGGCTCTTCGCCTTCCCGATCGGCGCGCCGCCGCCCATCGCGTCGGGCATGTACTGGGCGCTGCTCGGATTCGACCTGGCCATGCGGGTCCGCAACGCCGTGTGGCGGCCGCCGTTCGTCATGTACTACGGCACCTGCCCGCTGCACGCGGTCCGCGACGACCTGACGGCGGCCGGGTTCGCCGTGACGACGGTCCCCTTGACGGCCCTGGGCCTGCGCGAGGACGGCAGCCCGCGGTGCCGGCTGGTGCTCGCGCGCAGAACCTAGTCCATCGCGACGGTACGCAGGGCGGCGCGGATGCTGCCGGCCGGGTCGCCGAGGTGGTAGATCCGCTCCGACGGTTCGATGCCGTCCAGGAACTCCTGGTAGCGGACGGCGTAGCTCAGGTGGGACAGCGGTTCGGCGATCGCGAGCGCCCGGGCCGGGTCGCACCCGGGCACGCGGGCGGCCCAGGCTTTGATCCAGGCTTCGGCGGCGACGGGTCGTTTGGCGGCGGGAAGCCAGTCGCGGGCCCGGATCCCGTCCAGCACCGGGTTGCCGAGGTGCGCGTCGGCGAAGTCCACCACGGCCGGCGGGCCGCCGTCGCCGCGCCAGTTCCCCGGGTGGAAGTCGCCGTGCACGAGCGTGTCGGGCAGGCCGCACTCGGCCAGCGTCGGCCACCGTTCGACCAGCTCGTACGCCCTGTCCACCTCTTCGGCGGTCAGCTCGCGGCCCACGTCACCGGCGAGCAGGTCGCGGACCCGGCCGGCGACGACGGGCCCGCGACGGTCCGGCAGCCCGGGTGGGACCGCGCCCACCAGCTCGGCCTGTGCGGCGGCCAGCCGCGTCACGGCGCTGCCGATGGTCTCGGCGGAGGCGTCCCAGCAGTCCTCGCCGGGAAGGTGCTCCAGCAGGATCCGCCGCGGTCCCGACGCCACGACCCCGGGGACCAGGCTCGGGTCCAGCGCCGCGAACGCGCCGATGACGGTGGCCTCGTCGGTGGCGAAGGGCGGCGTGGCCTTCAGCCACACCGGGCCTCGGGCGGTGGGCAGGCGGAACAACCCGGACAGGTTCCAGGTGCGGTGCTGCCGGATCGGCCCGGACAGTGGCCGCCCGGCCGTCGTCAGCGCGTCCGCCGCCCAGCCCAGCAGTTCCCGCAGCCCGTCGATCCGCGCCCACGGCATCCGCAGCCGCTCGGGCCCGTTCAGCACCGCAGGGCCGGCAGGGCCGGCAGGGCCGGCAGGGTCGGCAGTGCCGGTGGGATCGGCAGGATCGGCGGGCGGAGTCGTCAGGCGACCGGGTCCGGGCCGTTCGAGCGCTTCGACGTGGTAGGTCACATGACCGCCGCGGCCGCCTTCGCCGCCGTCCACCTCCAGCAGGCGCAGCACCAGGACGTCCACGCCGAGCGCCTGGCGCAGGTGCGCGACGACCGGCGTCACATCGGCCCACCAGGGCACGTCCACCGCGAACGGCCCGACGACACCGAGCCGCTCGTCACCCGAGGTGACCCAGGCGCTGACCGTTCTGTCCATGCGGGCACCTCACAGGGGTTTGCGGTAGATCACCAGGTCACACGAGGTGGCGAGGAGTGGGGCCAGGTCGGGGTACCACTTCTCCACCGGGCTGACGTCCGTGCGCCGGTAGCCCAGCCGGCCGTACCAGTCGGCCAGGAACACCTTCGACGGATGCTCCCACGTGCGGGGCGTGAGGACTTCGAGCTGCATGACGCGGTGCCCGCCGTCCCGGGCCGTGCGCTCGGCGAAGGCGACCAGGTCGCGGCCGATGCCCCGGCGGCGGTGGGCGGGGTCGGCGGCCAGCATGCCGAACTCCGCCGTGTCGTCGTCGAGCGATTGGACGCGTACGCAGCCCACGACCTCCGTCCCCAGCCGGGCCACGGCGATCTGGCCGGCGGCGGTGAGCCCGGCGACCTCGTCGGTGCTCGTACGGGCGGTGCCGTCCTGCCACAACCCCGCCTCCGCGTCCGCGTACACGTCGTTGACCAGGGCGGACACGCGGGTGAGCAGCTCGGTGTCGGTGGCGTCCGCGGCCGGCAGCCGGGACAGTCGAATATCGGTCACGCGCACAGTTTGTCGGATCTTGCCCGAGAACGTGCCCCAGACGCGTCGGTTACCCTGGAACCTCACACGGATGTCAGAGGCAAGGGGGCGATGTGCGCATCGGGGAGCTCGCGTCTCGGGCCGGAGTCAGCGTCCGGTCCCTGCGCTACTACGAGGAGCAGGGGCTGCTCACCAGCACCCGCAGCTCCAGCGGGCAGCGGCACTACACCGACCACGAGGTCTATCGGGTCACGTTCATCCAGCGGCTCTACGCCGCGGGCCTGTCCAGCCGCACCATCGTCGAACTGCTGCCCTGCGTCGACGCGCCCAGCGTGGAAAACTCCGACGCCGCGCTGGAGCGGATGGAGCAGGAGCGCGACCGGCTCTCGGCCCACATCGCCGACCTCATCCACACGCGGGACGCCCTCGACGGGCTGATAGCCGGAAACCGCGCGCATCGGGAGAGCATGACCACGGCGCTGGCCGGCTGACCGGGTCGTGCCACGCGCGCGGCGATGTCGTGCCACGCGCGCGGCGCTTACGAGCCAGATGGAGCCGCGCGCGTGGCATGGAAGCCCTTCAGGCGGGGCCGTGGAGCAGTTCGTGGAACCTCTTGTGCCTTTCGAACGAGGCCGGAGGCCCGGTCTGGGCCTTGGCCTGGGCCGTTGCCGCCCCAGGCGGGGTGGCCGGTTTGCTGGGTTCGTACAGCCAGGTCTGGTAGAGCGCGTCGAGCTGTTCGCCGGAGATCTTCTCCGACAGCGAGATGAACTCGTCGGTGTCGCCGTTGCCGTGCTGCTTGATCTTGGCCCACGCCCTGAGGATGGCGAAGAAGTCCTTGTCGCCGACCTCACCGCGCAGCGCCTGCAGCGTCATGCCGCCACGCCAGTAGACCGAGGCGTAGAACAGGAACGGCGGCGTCGGATCGCCGGGAACCCTGACCCAGAACCGGGGATGATCGGCCGGAAGGCTGTCATAGAGGGCGTTGGCCAGCTCGGCCGCGGTGCCGGTGCCCTCCTTCTCCGACCACAGCCATTCGGCATAGGTGGCGAAACCCTCGTTCAGCCAGATGTCACGCCACCGCTTGAGCGCGACACTGTCGCCGAACCACTGGTGGGCGTTCTCGTGCACCACGACGCTGTCGTCAGGCCCGGTCTCGAAGAAGATCGAGTCGTAGACGGGGTGCGACTGGGTCTCCAGCGCGAAGCCCACGTTCTCGTTGACGACCGAGCCGCCCATCGAGGAGAACGGGTAGCGGCCGAAGACGCTCGCCTCCCAGTCGACGATCTCGGCCGTGCGCTCGACGCTGGCCTTCGCGAACTCCATGCGCGGGCCGAGGGTCACGTCGTACGCGGTGGTCACCGGCAGGCCGGTGGACGAGCGGGACCTGCGCACCTCCATGTCGCCGATGTAGAGCGTGGCCAGATAGGTGGCCATGGGTTTGTCCATCACGTAGTGGACGGTGGTCTTGCCGCGCGAGGTGCGCTTGGAGGCGAGAACGCCGTTGCTGATCACCTGCTTGCCCTCGGGCACGGTGACCGTGATGTCGAACGTGGCCTTGTCCGCCGGGTGGTCGTTGCTCGGGTACCACCACCAGGCGATCTCCGGCTCGCCCAGCGCGAGCGCGCCGTCGGCCCGCTTGATCCACGGCCGGACGATGCCGGGCACCTCGATGGAGCTGGGAACGCCCGCGTAGGTCACCTCGACGACGAACGGCAGGAACCTGGGCAGGGCACGGGCCGGAGTGATCTCCAGTTCGTGCACGCCCGTCCTGGCGAAGGCGGCCGTCCTGCCGTTGACCTTGACCCCCTGCACGTCCAGCAGGAAGTCGAGGTTGAAACGCGTCAGCGTCTGCGAGGCGGTGGCCAGCAAGGTCGTCCGGCCCTCCAGCCGGTCGGTGCCCGGCTGGTAGTTCAGCTTCAGGTCGTAGTGCCTGACGTCGTAGCCCCCGTTTCCGTAGTCGGGGAAGTAGGGGTCTCCGATGCCGGGTGCGCCCGGCGCGCCCGGCCCGCGGTCGGTGGCGGCGGCGGGCAGGGGTACGGCTAGCGTCAGTGCCAAGGCGGCGGCCATCGCGGCGCGCCTGATCGAGCGTGGGAACATGTCCCTCCTCGGGGAGAGCCGATGTTCGCGAAGCTACGCCAGCCGCACGTGCGGGAAAAGTGCGGCCACTTGGCCGGAACCGGCCACCCCGCTGAGGGGCCGCCGGTCCGACGGCCTCCTCAGGTGATGAGACCGGTCCGCTATGCGGCGTAGGTCTCGAATTCGGCGACTCTCGGTCCGCCGGTCGAGCCGGTGATCCTGAAGGTGATCTTGCTCAGTGCGGTCGAGGTGAAGGTGATGGTGCCCGCCCCACTGCCGGACTTCAGGACGGCGCCGGTGCCGGCGTTGACGAGCTGCCAGGCGCCGATGCCGCCCGCGGAGCCGGACGGCTCACGGATGACGACCCTGGAGACCGTCGTGGCGGCGCTCCACTTGATCGAAATGTCACCGGTCGAGCCGGCCGGTGACCAGGAGGTGCTCATGTCGCCGTCGCGCACGTTGCCGTAGCTGGTGCCGTCGGCCTTGCTGGAACCGTCGGAGCCGGCCCCGATGCTGAGGTTGGTCCCGCCGGGCGGAACGGTGGGGGTCACCGTCGGTGTCGCGGTCGGCGTCGCAGTGGGTGTCGCAGTCGGCGTCGCCGTGGGCGTGGTCGGTGCGCAACTACCGTTCGACACCTGCAGCCCCTTGTTGGCGCCTGCCGTCTGGCGGACGATGTCCGGCACGCAGCTCGCCCCGTCGAGGCCGTAGGAGTACGGGACGCTGACGGTGGTGTTGGACTGCGGGTCGGGCCCGGCGGGGTTGTTGTCGCTGCCCGGGCTGGACCAGGTCACGTTGTCGAAGATGTTGCCGCCGACCTGCCAGTAGCCGGCCTCGCTGGTGTAGAAGGTGCCGAGAACGTCCTTGGAGTCCTCGAAGTAGTTGTTGTCCACCTTCGCGCGGGCGCCGGCCCGGGAGTTGATGCCGGACTCGCGCAGGTTCACGTAATGGTTGTTGTAGATGTGGGCGATGCCGCCGCGCAGCAGGGGAGTGCGGGAGTCGATGTTCTCGTACCGGTTGTGGTGGAAGGTGATGAAACCGTTCGAGCGGTCGCTCTCGCTGGATCCGATGAGCCCGCCGCGGCCGGAGTTGCGCAGGATGGCGTACGACAGCGTCACGTACTGGGTGTCGTCCTTCATGTCGAAGAGGCCGTCGAAGCCCTCCGACTCCCCGCCCGAGGCCTCCAGGGTGACGTGGTCGACCCACACGTTGCGGACGCCGCTCTCCATGCCGATGGCGTCGCCGCCGTTGGACGTGGGCGAGCCCGACTTCTTCACGTTCCGTACGGTCACGTTCTGGATGATGATGTTGCGGGACTCGCGGATGTGGATGCCGAGCTGGTCGAAGACGGCCCCGCCGCCGACCCCGATGATCGTGACGTTGCTGATCTGCTTGAGCTCGATCACACCGGCGGCGGTGTTGCAGCTTCCGCCCGACACCTTGGTGGTGTTGCCGTGGTTGATCGTCCCCTCGACCTCGATGGTGATCGGGGTGCTGCTGCTGGCCCGGCCGCACAGGGCCGCGTGGATCGCGGTTCCCGTGGTGGCCCGCACCGTCTGCCCGCCCGCGCCGCCGGTGGTCCCGCCGTTGGCGGTCGCGTAGCCGGTGGCGCTGCCGGCCGCCGCCGACGCCGCCTGGATCACCGGCAGGGCCACCCCGACCGCGGCCGCGGTGGCCGCCGCGGCCAGCGCTGCCCCGAGTCGTAACACGACTGCTCGTCTCATGCTCGTCCCACCTTCGCGTCGCTGGATGACGACACGGTAGGAAAGCGCTTTCCGAGTGTCAACGCGCCATGAAACTTTCACCGGCCCCGGTCGCGTGAACCGGGGCCGGTGAAAGGCGATCAGCCGGTGAGGAAGAACTCGATGACCGGTACGGCCACGTCAGGGCGCTGAACAGGCAGGTCGATGGTCAGGGCGTCCGGGGACGGGGCGGCGATCGAGGTGTTCTTGGCCGTCTGGGACGGGTCGATGACCCGCGTACGGATCTCCGACGCGTCGTGCAGGAACTGGGCGTACTTCACGCGCCCGGCCAGCCCCGGCAGGTGCAGGTGGCGGAACGGCCAGGCGAACAGGTGCAGATAGAGCCGATCGCCGCGCTGGGTGTAACGGCAGTCGGGAGGCGCGGCGAACTCGCTGGGCCCGCAGCCGTAGATGGAGCGGGAGTTCAGCTCCATCCAGGCGCCGATGTCGGCCAGGGTCCGACGGGCACGGGGGTCGATCTGGCCGCGTCCGTCGGGGCCCACGTTGAGCAGCAGGTTGCCGCCCTTGGCGACGCTGTCGACCAGCATGCGTACGAGCAGGTCGGGGGACTTGTAGTCGAGGTTGTCCCGGTCGTAGCCCCAGCTGCCGTTGAGGGTCTGGCAGGCCTCCCACGGCACCTCGCGGCCGTCGATGGTCATCGGCCCCGCGGGCTGGTACTGCTCGGGGGTGACGAAGTCGCCGGGGATGTCGAGCCGGTCGTTGACGATGATGCCGGGCTGGAGCTCGCGCACCATCTCCAGCAGCTCAGGGGAGCGCCAGTCGTCGGCGCCCTTGCCGCCCCAGGAGTCCGGCCTGTTCCGATAGGAGAAGTCGAAGAACAGGTAGTCGATCTGGCCGTAGTCGGTGAGCAGTTCGCGCACCTGGGCGTGCAGGTAGTCGGCGTACTTGGAGACGTCGCGGTCCTTGGCGGCGGCCTTGAACGCCTCGTCGTCGCGCTGCGGGTGCAGGGAGTCGACGGGGAACTCGGGGTGGTGCCAGTCGATCAGCGAGTGGTAGAAGCCGACCTTCAGCCCTGCCGCGCGCACGGCCTCCACGTAGGGAGCGATCAGGTCCTTGCCCCAGGGAGTGCGGGTCGACTTGTAGTCGGTCTGCGCCGAGTCCCACAGGCAGAAGCCGTCGTGGTGCTTGGTGGTGAGGACGACGTAGCGCATGCCGGCCTCCTTGGCCAGCCGTGCCCACTCCGCCGGGTCGTACAGGTCGGGGTCGAAGTGGTCGAAATAGCGCTGGTAGTCCTCATCGGTCAGTTGTTCGCGGTTCTTCACCCACTCATGGCGTGCGGCCAGAGCGTACAGGCCCCAGTGCACGAACATGCCGAACCGGGATTCGGAGAACCAGGCGTGGTCCACAACATTCCTTTCAATGAGTTTCATCGGCCGCCGAGACCGCTGGTCGCGATCCCGCGAATGAGGTGTTTCTGCAGGAGGATGAGCAGGGCCGCACTGGGCGCCATGGAGATCACCGAGGCGGCCATGACGAGGTTCCACTGGCTGCCCTGCTGGCCGAAGAAGAGCTGCAGGCCCAGCGGGACGGTGCCGAACTCGTCCACCGAGTTGATGATGATCAACGGCCACAGGAAGCTGTTCCAGTAACCGATGAAGGTGAAGACCGCCAGCACCGCGAGCGCGGGCCTGATCAGCGGCATCAGGATGCTGGTGAAGATCCGCACCGATCCCGCGCCGTCGATGCGGGCGCTCTCGGACATCTCTTCCGGGATGGTCAGGAAGAACTGCCGCAGCATGAACGTCCCGAAGGCGGTGAACGCCCAAGGGAAGATCAGCGCCTGGAAGGAGTCCACCCAGCCGAACCAGCGCATCAGGATGAACATCGGCACGACCAGCACTTCCTGGGGGATCATCAGCGTGGCCAGGAAGACCAGGAAGACGCCGTTGCGACCGCGCCAGCGCAGCCGCGAGAAGGCGTACGCCGACATGGCCGACGACACCAGCACCACGATGGTGCCGATGACGGCCACGGCGAGCCCGTTGAGCACGAACCGCCCGAACGGCAGGTACGCCAGCGCCTCGGTGTAGTTCTCCCACCGGAACACCGATCCGAGCAGGCTCGGCGGCGAGCTGAACACCTCGTCGGCGCGCTTGAACGACGTGGCCACCATGTACACCAGCGGTGACACGAAAGCGGCGGCCACCAGGTAGAGCGCGACGTGCGAGACGACCAGCTTGACGCGCCGGATCACGTGGTCAGACATCGTAGTTCACCCACCTGCGCTGGCCGGCGAACTGCACCGCGGTCACACCCAGGATCAGCACGAACACGATCCAGGCCCCGGCGGACGCGAGTCCGAACTGATAGATCGAGAACCCCTTGTCGTAGACGAACATCATGAGCGTCTGGGTGTCCATGCCCGGCCCTCCGCCGGTCATCAGGAACGGCTGGGTGAAGACCTGGAAAGACGTGATGAGCGTCATGGTCGAGGCGAAGAACAGCGCCGGGGAGATCATCGGCAGCATGATGCGGAAGAACTGCCGCCACGGTCCCGCCCCGTCGATCTGCGCCGCCTCCAGGAGGTGCCGTGGGATGGCGTCCAGCGCGGCCGAGAAGACCAGCATGTTGTAGCCGAACCCCTGCCACACGCTCATCGCGACCACGGCGAACATGGCCCAGCCCTGTTCGCCGAGGAAGTTCGGCGCGTGGACGCCGGTGGCGGCGTACAGCGTGCCGTCGATGAGCCCGTTCGGCTGGTAGATCATCCGCCAGACGATCGCGTTGGCCACCATCGGCGTGACCACGGGCAGGAAGAACACCACCCGCAGCACCTTGCGGCCCTTGATCCGCGGCCCGATCCACACCGCCAGCCCCACCGACACGATGAGGTTGAGCGGCAGGTAGAGCACCACGAACAGCAGCGTGTTGAGCAGCGCCCGCACGAACACGGGATCGCTGAACAGCGTCGCGAAGTTCTCCAGCCCGGTGAAGGTGCGCTCACCCACCGCGGGCCACTGGAAGAACGCCATCACCAGGGACAACACGATCGGGAAGAGGGTGAACAGCGTCAACCCGAACAGGCTGGGCCCGGCGAACAGCGCCGCTGCCCGCCCATCACGGCGCAGGCGCCGGGGTTTGGCTTCGTCGTGCACGTCGCTCCCTACGCCGGTGACTGCTGCTGCACCTGGCTGAGTACGTCGGCCGCCGTGGCCTGCCCGTTGAGGGCCTGGATGCCGTATTGGGCCAGCAGCTTCTCCACCGGATCCCAGTTCCTGGTCGTCCGGAACGGCTTCGCGGAGGCGTTGGCGGCGTCGAGGACGGGCTTGGCGCCCTCGAAGGCGTTCTCGTACCACGTGTTCTGTACGGACTTGCGCGCCGGATAGGCGCGTCCGACCGAGCCGAGCTGCCCGAGCACTTCCGCGCTGGTCATCGTGCTGATCGCCTTGAACGCCTCGTCGGGGTACGGGCAGGACTGGGAGATGCCGAAGCCGGACCCGGCCGAGTAGCTCTTGGTCCCGTTCGGACCGGCGGGGATGGTGGCCAGGCCCACGTCGAACTTGGCCTGCGCCTTGAGCTCCAGGACGGACCAGGGGCCGTTCACCGACATCGCCACGGCGCCGCTGAGGAACTGGGTCTCGGCCCAGTTGTTGTTCACGCCGGGCACCTTGGGCGCGACGCCCTGCTTGCCGGGCAGGTCCGCGTACCACTGGAAGCCGGCCTTCATCGGCTCGGTGGTGAGGGTGAGCTTGCCGGAGGCGTCCAGCGGCTCCGCGCCCGACTGAGACATGATCATCGAGAACATTCCCAGGGCCGAGGGGTAGGCCACGAAACCGTACTTGCCGCCGGTGGTCAGCTTCTTGGCCGCCGACTCGAAGTCCGCCACGCTCCAGCCGACCTTCGGCGCCGGCACGCCGGCCGCCTTGAACATGTCCTTGTTGTAGGTGATGATCAGCGATCCGACGTCGTAGGGCAGCGCGTACTGTTTGCCGCCCGAGGCCAGCCCCTCCATGATCGAGGAGTCGAAGTCGGCGACGTCGAGGTTGTTCTTCTTGATCAGGTCGTCCAGGGGCCGCATGCCACTGACGTAGCCGCCGGTGCGCAGGCTCTGCATGGACACGATGCACGCCGCGCTGCCGCCGGCCAGGCGGGTGCCGAGTTTGGTGAAGTAGTCGTTGAACGGTGACGTCTCTAGCGTGATCTTGATGTTCGGGTACTTCTGGGTGACCTGGTCGGCTACCTTCTGCCAGGCATTTCGGTCCTCTGTTCCGGACGCCCACATCGACCAGGTGAGCGCCACGGCACCGTTGGCCGCCTTGCTGCCACCTGGCGTTTCCTGCCCGTCGCCCCCGCAACCGGCCGTTAGTCCGCCCGCGATGACCACCGCAGTCGCGACCGCCAATGATCTCCGACCGCCATGCATCCGCCTGCCCATCGCAGCTCCACTCAATAAGCTCGGGGCCGAGTTAATTGTTTCGAAATTAGGACGTCGCAATCCGTAATGTCAATGAGATCGCGGGAGGAAATATCCGATGACTTCGTGTCGAACGGCCGGTCGTGACGATCTGACCGGTGCCGGGATCGGGGCGCCGGCCGGTGTCGCGGGCGCCCTGGGGCACGACCTGTGCGCGGCCTCGGCGGCACGACCGTAAACGCCCTTCTGGCCAGCGATTACCTAGGGATCTTGGGATGGCGGACCGGCCCCGGAGGCCGCCGCGACCCTCGGCATGCGGGCGGTGACCGACTGCCTCGCCGCCGTGGGAGCGTGACCAGATAGCCGCGCGAGCACATCCGATGTATTTCCGTCGAGCAAGGGTTTCGGTCACGGTCGTTGATCGGTACGCTGCCACCGTGACCGGAGACACCGATATGTCGACGCGGCACCGGCCCGAGCCGTGCCATGGCCCGGCCAAGGCGGTTGACAGCCGGGGAGCGCCGGTTCAGGATCTCTGCGTGCGGGAAAACGCGTAAGAGGCTTCTGGGCGTCCGGTGGGCCGCCCTGTCCTTCCTGGTGCGCGCGCTGCCTGGGAGAACCGCTCTCCAACCGCTGCCGGCCGTCTTCGGCGGCCTGGTCGGGCTGATCGCCGGAATCCTTCCCGAGACCATCCGCGAGGGCGGTTCAGGTCAGCGGCTCGCCGTCCCGCTGGTCGCGCAGGAGCCGGCGACCTCGGCCTGAATGGGTCTTCTGCCGGTGCTACGAGCACCACCTCCCGGGCCGCGTGATGGACGCGACCCTGGGCACGCGATTCGAGGATTCCCGGCTTTCCGCGCTCGCCGACCGGTCCGTCCGGCTCGCCGGGCTCGATCCCGGTGACCTGGTCGACGGTACGCATGACGATCTCATCCGTCGTGGCGGTCCGTACGCGGAGATGTACCGCCTGCAGGCGTCGTCGTACCGGTAACGGAAAATTTCAGAGGTTTACAGACCGTGAAAGAATTTTTGAGCAGAAGGCGCAAAACTCTGGACCAACGGCTCCCCGGCAGCGACTATTCGATCATCTATCGAATGCCGTGGTTGTGCCCAGGTGACCGTTGTCCTGGCGTGGCCCCGGCTCAGGACTGCCCGTAGTGACGGATCGCCTACCGGACGGCGATCGCGTTCAGCGGCAAGGAAGGGCTGGTCGCACCGCACGGCTCACGCGGCCAGCCGCCCCGTGAACCCCCCTGGAGAAAAGCTTAATGGATCTTCCGGACGAGTTAGACCTGCCAGACTCCCGATGGAACGGCCTTCAACAGACCCCCCAGAATCCGGATCGCCCGGACCCGTCGTGGAATCGTTTCGCGACGGACCAGGCCAAGCCCGAATCCCGCTGGCCACGCAGGCTGGCACCTATCGTCTCGGTCGTCATGCTGGTGGAGATGGCGTACGCCGTGCCCGCCTACGCGGCGCCGCGCGAGGCGCCGGCCGTACAGAAGGAAGCGCCGGTGACGGGGGAGAAGGTCCCCGTCAAGCCGCCGCTGGCCGATCCAGCCGCCAAGCAGGCGTGGAAGGCGGCGCCCGCCGTCTCCTGGCCCAAGCCGCAGAAGGCGGAGCTGGGCGGTTCCGTCTCCACCCTGGCGGCCGGCTTCCCGGTGAAGCTGGCGGCGGGGACGGCCAAGACGGCACAGGCGGCGGACCCCGTGAGTGTCGAGCTGCTCGACAGCGACCGGCTCGGCCTGACGATGCGCGTTTCCCCTGGTCAGGGCGCCACGGCCAGGACGGCGAAGAAGACCTCCCTGGAGATCGACTACTCCGGCTTCCGTTACGCCTACGGCGGTGACTACGGCTCCCGGCTGCGCCTGGTGAAGCTGGACGAGTGCGCGCTGGACGCCCGCGCGGCGAACTGCGCGGCGCCCGAGCCGGTGAAGAGCGACAACAACGCGAAGACCGGCACGGTGACCGCCGAGGTCGAGACCAACGGCCTGTACGCGCTCACCGCGGCCGCGTCCGGCCCGTCGGGCGACCACTCGGCCACCTCGCTGTCGGCTTCGTCCGACTGGAGCGTGGGCCCGCAGTCGGGTGACTTCACCTGGGGCTACGAGATGCGCACCCCTCCGGCGCTGGGCGGTGAGGAGCCGGGCCTGTCGCTGGGCTACTCCTCGCAGAGCGTGGACGGGCGCACCGTCTCCACCAACAACCAGACGTCCTGGGCGGGGGAGGGCTTCGAGTTCAACCCCGGCGGCTTCATCGAGCGCCGCTACAAGGCCTGCATGCTCGACGGCAAGAAGACCGGCGACCTGTGCTGGGACCAGGACAACGCCATCATGTCCCTGGGCGACTCGTCGGTCGAGCTCGTCAAGGACGTCACCACGAAGCAGTGGCGGCCCAAGCGGGACGACGGCACCAGGATCGAGGCGCTGACCGGCGCCACGAACGGTGACAACAACGGTGAGCACTGGCGGGTCACCACGCCGGACGGCACCCAGTACACCTTCGGCCTGAACCGCCTGCCCGGCTGGGCGACCGGCAAGGCCGAGTCCAAGTCCGTGCAGACCGTGCCGGTGTTCGGCAACAACAGCGGTGAGCCCTGCTACAACAGCACCCCGGCCAACGCCTGGTGCCAGCAGGCGTACCGGTGGAACCTCGACTACGAGGTGGACACGCACGGCAACGCGACCACGTACTGGTACGCCCAAGAGGGCAACTACTACGGCCGCAACATGAAGCCGGAGCTGGGCACGCCGTACATCCGCGGCGCGTACCTCACCCGGATCGACTACGGCTACCTGAAGAACGAGCTGTTCACCAAGGCGCCGGCCGCCCGCGTGCTGTTCGACGTGGCCGAGCGCTGCCTGCCCAGCGGCACGATCACCTGCGCCGCCGACCAGCTCAAGAAGGAGACCGCGGGCTCCTGGCCGGACGTGCCGTTCGACCAGATCTGCGACTCCGGCGTGAAGTGCACCGACCGCCTGGCTCCGACGTTCTTCACGCGTAAGCGCCTGGCCAAGGTCACCACCCAGATCCTCAACGCCGCCGGCCAGTACGCGGCGGTGGACTCCTGGGCGCTGACCCACCAGTTCCCCGCTTCGGGCGACGGCATGAGCCCGGCGCTCTGGCTGGCCTCGATCCAGCAGAGCGGCCACGTGGGCGGCACGCTGTCGCTGCCCCCGGTGAAGTTCACCGGCGTGCAGCTGCCCAACCGGGTGGACGCCAATGAGGGCCGCGCTCCGCTGATCAAGTGGCGCGTCCAGGCCGTCAACAACGAGTCCGGCGGCGAGCTGCGGATCAACTACTCGGCGGCCGACTGCAAGCCGGGCGACGTTCCCGCGGCGGACAAGAACGCCAGGCGCTGCTTCCCGCAGCGCTGGGCGCCGCCGAACGAGGCCGAGGTCACCGACTGGTTCCACAAGTATCTGGTCACCCAGACGGTCGAGGTCGACCGCGTCGCCGGCTCGCCGAGCGTGGTCACCAACTATGAGTATCTCGACGGCGCCGCCTGGCGTTACGCCGAGAACATCCTGGTCAAGCCCGAGCACCGCACGTGGGCCGACTACCGCGGCTACGGCCGGGTCCGCGTCCGTGAGGGCGACGGCCAGGACGGCAAGCGCACGATGACGGAGTTCCGCTACTTCCGCGGCATGCACGGCGACAAGCAGGCCGACGGCTCCAAGCGCAGCGCGCAGGTCGAGGACACCGAGGGCGTCAAGATCGACGACCTCGACCAGCTCGCGGGCTTCGAGCGGGAGGAGATCCTGTTCGACGGTGACGGCGGGGCGCTCCTGACCGCGACCGCGCAGAAGCCGTGGTCGGTCAAGACGGCCGAGTCCACGCAGGGCGGCGTCACCAAGGCCGCGCACGTGGTCCAGCCCGAGTCCATGGTCACCCGCACCGCGCTGCCGGGGGACAAGTGGCGGCGTACCGGCGAAGACCGCTCGTACGACGCCAAGGGCCTGCTCCTCCAGGTGGACGAGAAGAACGACCTGGCCAGCGGCGACGACGACGAGTGCATTCGCTACACCTACGCCCGCAACGACACCTCCTGGATGCTCGACTACCCCAGCCGGGTCCAGAAGGTCGCCGCCGGTTGCGGCACCTCGGTGTCCACGCTGGCCGCCGGTGAGGTGCTCGCCGATGAGAAGATCCAGTACGACGGCCAGGCGAACGGCCAGCCGCCCACCAAGGGTGACGTGACCGCGGTCCAGGAGCTCGTCTCGGCGGACGGCGCGACGATCACCGGCACCACCCGCACCTACGACGCGTACGGCCGGGAGACCAGCGAGACCGACCCGGTCGGCACCAAGTCCGTGACCACCTACAGCCCGGCGGCCGGCGCCCCGGCGAGGGAGACCACGGAGACCAACCAGCTCGGCCACACCGAGCGCACCCAGGTCGAGCCGGCCTGGGGCGAGCCCGTGGCCGAGATCGACGCCAACAACCGCCGCGTGGACATGGAGTACGACGCGCTCGGCCGCCTGACCAAGGTCTGGCAGCCCGACCGCAGCAAGGCGGCGAACCAGTCGCCCAGCACCGAGTACACCTACACGATGCGCACCGACGGTCCCAGCATCGTCACCACCAAGACGCTGGGCGCCGACGGCAACTACACCACCAGCCACGAGCTGTTCGACGGCCTGATGCGCGAGCGCCAGACCCAGGAACCCGCGCCCCAGGACGACCAGACGTCGGATCCCGCGCTGCGTGACGGGCGCACGATCACCGACACCTTCTACAACTCCCAGGGCGAGGAGTACAAGGCCAACACCGGCTACTTCGCCACCGGGACGCCCGGCACCGACCTGCTGGCGGTTGCGGACGCCGTCGTCCCCAACCAGGTCGTGACGCTGTTCGACGGCACGGGTGAGACCAACGCCGAGGTCATGAAGGTGAAGGGGGTGGAGAAGTACCGGGTCACGGCCAAGGAGGAGGGCGACCGGCTCCACGTCACACCGCCGGCGGGCGGCACCGCGACCACCCGGATCGGTGACGCGCAGGACCGGCTCATCGAGCTGCGCCAGTACAAGGGCGCGACTCCGACCGGCGAGTACGACTCCACCAAGTACACCTACGACATCGCCGGCCGCCTGTCGACGGTGACGGACCCGGCGGGCAACGTCTGGCGTCACCACTACGACCTGCGCGGACGGGAGATCAAGACCGAGGACCCCGACAAGGGCGTCACGTCCACCACGTACAACGACGCCGACGAGGTCGTCACCACCACCGACGCTCGCGGCAAGACCCTCTGGTACGGCTACGACGCTCTGGGTCGCAAGACGCACCTGCGCGAGGGTTCGGCGAGCGGCCCGCTGCTGGCCGAGTGGAAGTACGACGGGCTCGCCAAGGGAGAACTGCACGCCACCATCCGGTACGCGGGCGGCCAGGAGTACAAGGCGGAGATCAACTCCATCGACGCCGACTACCGCGCCCTGCGCCAGACCGTCACCATCCCCGAGCGGGAGGGCAAGCTGGCCGGCTCGTACCAGCTCAACACCCGCTACACGCTCGACGACCAGGTCCAGTCGGTCAGCTTCCCGGCGGGCGGCGGCCTGGCCGAGGAGTCGGTCGTCTACGGCTACGACGGGCTCAGCCAGCCGACCAAGGTCACCGGCCTGTCGGCGTACGTGAGCGCGGCCCGCTACTCCAAGATGGGTGAGACCCTCCAGTACGAGCTGGGCGAGGGCACCAAGAAGACCTGGCTCACCTACACCCACGACGAGGGCACCCGCAGGCTGAACAGCATGCGCCTCGACCGGGCCGGTTCCGCCGCCAGCGACATGGACATCAACTACACCTACGACGCGTCCGGCAACGTCACCAAGATCGCCGACAAGGCGGCCCAGGACACGCAGTGCTTCAAGCACGACTATCTGCGGCGTCTGACCTCGGCGTGGACGGCCACCGACGACTGCGCCTCCGGCAGCCCGACCTCGGGCAAGATCGGCGGCGTGGCTCCGTACGCGGTCAGCTACGCCTACGACGTCACCGGCAACCGGACGAAGGAGACCAAGCACGCCTGGGGCGGCACGGCCGAGACCGTACGCGACTTCACCTACCCGGCGGCGGGCGGCAAGCAGCCGCACGCTCTGCAGGCCGTCGGCGCGGACGTGTTCGGCTACGACGCGGCGGGCAACACCACCCGGCGCAAGGTCGGCACCTCCGACCAGGCGCTGGTCTGGGACGCCGAGGGCAACCTGGAGTCGGTGACCGAGGCGGGCAAGACGACGTCGTTCCTGTACGACGCCGACGGTGACCGGCTGCTCCGCAAGACCGCCACCGACGCCACCCTCTACATCGACGACATGGAGCTGCGCTTCGACTACGCCAAGGACGTCGTCGAGCAGACCCGCTACTACACCATCGGTGGCGAGGCCATCGCGGTGCGCACGTCCGACGACCAGGTCTTCTTCATGGCCAACGACCACCAGGGCACCGCACAGGCCATGGTGAACGCCGGCACCGGAGACGTGGCCATCCGCAGGCAGACCGCCTTCGGTGAGGATCGCGGGACCGCGCCACCCTGGTGGCCCGGACAACGCGGGTTCGTCGGCGGCACCAAGGACGCGACCACCGGCCTCGTCCACCTCGGCGCCCGCGAGTACGACCCCAGGAACGGCCGCTTCCTGTCGGTCGACCCGATCATCGACGAGAGTGACCCGCAGCAGCTCAACGCCTACGCCTACGCCAACAACAGCCCCGTCACGATGAGCGACCCCGACGGCCAGCTCGTCTGGTTCGTCGTCGGCATCGCGGCGCGGATCGCGGCGCGGGCCATCGCCAGGAAGCTGGCCCAGGCCGCTGCCCGGCGGGCCGCGGCGGCGGCCGCCAGGCGGGCGGCACTCGCCGCCGCCAGGCGGAGGGCCGCGGCGCTGGCCAGGAAGCGCGCCCTGGAGGCGGCCAAGCGGCGGGCCGCGGAGGCGGCCAAGAAGAAGGCGGCGGAAGCGGCCAGGAAGCGGGCCGCGGAAGCCGCCAAGAAGAGGGCGGCGCAGATCGCCAGGAAGAAGGCGGCACTGGCCAGGCAGCGGGCGGCCGCCGCCGCGGCCAGGCGCAGGGCGGCAGCGGCGGCTCGCAGGGCCGCGGCGGCCAGGCGACGGGCCGCGGCCGCACGCAGGGCCGTGACCAGGCGGGCGAGCAGGCCCAAGACCACGGTCAGGCATCGTCCGTCCGTCCGTCCGAGCAGCCGCAGGGCTACTCAACGGCAGTCACCGCCCAAGACGCAGCGCAGTGCGCCGAACAGCGGTCAGAGTCAGTCGCGTGGGATGTCCGACGCGCAGAGACGCTCGGTCGACGAGCAGTTGGGAAGGGTGCAGCCCACCGGGTCCCACCAGGGGACCGCCTGGAAGCAGGCCGAGACGATGGCTGACCAGGGCACCGGGCACGGCCCGGCCTCGAAGCCATACATTTCGGACTCTCCGTCCTCGAAGATGCCGACGATCCTCTGGCGCATCTGGCAGGTCCTCAGGCCGCTGGAGCCCCCGGGCTAACCCGGCGTAGGAAGAGCTCCCGCACCATTCGGTGCGGGAGCTCTTTTGCGTCGTGGGCCGGAGGGGCCACGCTGGACACGTGGCTGTGCGCGTCTCGTTCCGCGCCGCGCGGGCGGCGGCCGCCGTCACCATGGCCGTCCGGTGGATCCTGGGCCTGCCGGTGCTCGGCCGGCGGGACCGGTCGGTGGCCGGGGAGCTGAGGGTGCGGACGCGGGGGTCGAGGTCGACGAACCGCTGCTCTGCCTGCTGGACGGCGCGACGACCGAGGCCATGCGGAACGTGCTGCGCGACGTCACACGGGACCCGGCCGGCGATCGGCGGCGAGATGGAGGGGATCGGCGTCTACGCGGCGGCCGCCAAGGAGAAGGTGGACTGGATCGTGGTGAAGTCGATCTGCGACTGGGGGATGGGCGAGAACGACGACTGGCACGCGGCCGCGTCGCGTAACGCGGCCGAGTTCGTACGGGATGTGCTGCTCAACGGCGGGCTGGACTCAAGGCCGGTTTGACCGCTTTCGCGCGGGTCAGCCGGTTGCCTGGCAGCCGTCGGGGGAGGGGCTGCGGCGTTTGCGGGGGGCCGCGGAGCGGGGCGGCTGGGCGCGCATGTGGTCGCGGACGCGGGTCATGATGTCGCCGAGATGGTGCAGGTCGCCGTCGGTGAGGGGGTCGAACAGCAGGTGGCGGGCGACCTGGATGTGGCCGGGCAGGACGGTGGCGACGCGTTCGAGGCCCGCCGGGGTGATGGTGACCAGGGTGGCGCGCTCGTCGTCGGGGCTGGGGTCGCGGGTGACGAGCCCGGCCTTCTCCAACTGGGCGGCCTGGTAGGTGAGGCCGCTGCGGCTGTAGACGACGCCGTCGGCGAGCGCGGTCATGGTCAACTGCCGTCCTGGGACGCCGGCCAGGCGGGCCAGGAGCTGGAACTGCACCCAGCTCAGGTCGCCTTCCGTACGTAGCTGCTGCTCGACGGCGTGCTGGAGCAGGCTGACGGCCTCCATGAGGGCGAAGTAGGCGCCGAGCTGCTCGGGTGCGAGGGCGCCGTGATCGTCGTCGGTCACGGCTCCATCGTACCTATTTCGAATTCAAAGCAGGCCCGCCGACCATCGGCGGGCCTGCTTCGATACCGAGTCAGTGAACGGCGCCCGCGGCGCGTTCCTTGGCCAGGCGCTCCTCGCCCGACAGCGTGTTGAGCGGCTTCTCCTTGATGAACAGGACGGCCACCAGCGCGAGCGCGGTGAGGGGCACGCCGATGAGGAACAGGTCGGCGGTGGCGGTCGCGTACACGTCCTGGATGACGCGCACGACGGGGGCCGGCAGCTTGGAGATGTCGGGTACGGCGTGGCTGTCGCCACCCCCACCGGCGGCGGCCATCGGGCCGAGCTTCTCCGTCATGAGCGTGGTGATCCGGTTGGCCAGCACCGCGCCCAGCGCGCTGACGCCGACCGCGCCGCCCATGCTGCGGAAGAAGGTCAGCATCGAGGTGGTGGCGCCCAGGTCGTGGGCGGGCACGTCGTTCTGGGCGGCGAGGACCAGGTTCTGCATCAGCATGCCGACGCCGATGCCGAGCACCGCCATGTAGGCGCCGAGCAGGACCGTGCTGGTCTGGCCGTCGATGGTGCTGAGCAGGCCCATCCCGCCGAGCATGACGACGCCGCCGGCCACCAGGAAGCCCTTCCAGCGGCCCCACTTGGTGATGAGCTGGCCCGCCACCGTGGAGGAGATCAGCAGGCCGAACACCATCGGCAGGCTCATCAACCCGGCGACCGTCGGCGACTTGCCGAGCGCCACCTGGAAGTACTGCGACAGGAAGACCGTACCGCCGAACATGGCCACGCCGACCAGCACGCTGGCCACGGTGGCCAGGGCGACGGTGCGGTTCTTGAAGATGGACAGCGGGATGATCGGCTCGGCGGCCCGCGACTCCACCCAGACGGCCAGCGCGAGGATGACCACGCCGCCGGTCACGAGCGCGGCGGTCTGCCAGGAGCCCCACGCGAACTGGTTGCCCGCCAGCGACGACCAGATCAGCAGGGTGGACACGCCCACCGTGATGAGCAGGGCGCCCAGGTAGTCGACCTTGACGTCCTTGCGGACCACCGGCAGGTTGAGGGTGCGCTGCAGCAGGACGATGGCCAGGATCGTGAACGGCACGCCGATGAGGAAGCACCAGCGCCAGCCGAGCCAGGAGGTGTCCACGAGCACACCGCCGATGAGCGGGCCCGCGACGGTGCCGACGCCGAACACGGCGCCGAAGATGCCGGCGTACCGGCCGAGCTCACGCGGCGGGATCATGGCCGCCATCACGACCATGGCCAGCGCGGTCATGCCGCCGGCGCCGACGCCCTGGACGACGCGGCTGACGATGAGGATCTCGACGTTCGGCGTGAGGCCCGCGATCAGCGAGCCCACCACGAACAGTCCCAGTGAGAGCTGGATCAGCAGCTTCTTGTTGTACAGGTCGGCCATCTTGCCCCAGAGCGGCACCGTGGCGGTCATGGCCAGCAGTTCGGCGGTGACGATCCAGGTGTAGACGGTCTGCGAGCCTTGCAGGTCGGTGATGATGCGCGGCAGGGCGTTGGCCACGACGGTCGAGGCCAGGATGGACACGAACATGCCCACCATCAGTCCCGACAGCGCCTGCAGAACCTTCCTCCTGGACGTGGGCGCCGCGGCCTCGGGCTGCGCGCTGACGGTTGTCATCTTTCCTCGATCTCTTGGGCAGGGACCGGCGCTGGGTCGGCGCCGGTTGAACGGAAACGTTTACAGGGACGTTCGAAAGGGGGTGACCAGGACGATCACGGATTGGGCAGGCCGGCGGCGAGCTGGGCGAACCCCTCGTCGACCAGATCGGCCAGCTCCGGAAGCCCGTCCGCGGCACTCCAGCGGATCATCGCCACCCGGAAGGCGGCCATGGCCGCCGCGGTCGCCAGCTCGGGATATCCGCTGGTGCCCGGCTCGACACCGGCGCGGCGGGCGACGGCGTCCGTTATGGCACGCTCGGTCTCGGTGCCGCTGGTGACCAGCCGCGGGAGCAGCGACGGGTTCTGCTCGAACACCTTCAGCCGCAGCAGCCACTGCTCGCGCCGCTCCTGAACCCGCTCCGCCTCGGCCCGCGACATCCGCCGCAACGCCTCCAGGACCGGTATGTCGGCGGGCATGGCTTCCAGCTTCTCCCGCAGCTCGGCGGCGGAGGCCGGACTGGGGCCGATGAGCGCGTCTTCCTTGGACGGAAAGTAGTTGAAGAACGTACGTGAAGAGACGTCCACGGCCTCGGCGATGTCCTCCACCGTGACCCCCGCCAGGCCACGCTCGGCCACCAGCGTCAGGGCGGCCTGCTCCAGCGCCGCCCGAGTCTCGAGCTTCTTACGGTCCCTCCGGCCGAGCTCGTCAGCGCTGTCCACGATGGTCACAGTGTCGAGGATAGTGAGGAACTTTCATAATCTGCAATATTTCAGTGTCTGAAGTGCGGCAGATCACATACTGGCGCCCATTCCCTCCGCCCACACCAGGTGGAAGCCGCCGTATTCCTCGCTGTCGAAGCCGAACGAGGCCAGGAGGTCGTACAGATCAGTGACGTGAGGCATTCCGCCATGATCGGCCAGCGCCGCCGGGCCGAGTGGCAGAACCGCGGCCCGCGGTGTCGGACCCGGGCGGTAGCGTGCCACCGCACTCTCACTCGATTCCGCGCCGGGAGCCGATATGACCGACGCCTATTCGCCCATTCCCGAACTGAACCTGCTCAAGGAGTTCTCCGACGGTCCTGGGGAGGACGCCTTCTCGGACGGGTTCGAGTTCTATGAGTACGACCGGCCCGATGCCGGCTTGGTGGAGTGGCTGGGTCTTGAAGGACGGGAGGAGGAGGTGCGCGGTCATCTCGACCGGCTCACACCCTTCGCTCAGGCCACCGGCTCGGGTTCGTTCTGGGCCCTGTGGCGTTGCGACGACCGCGACGACCGCGCCACACTTCCTGTCGTCCGCTTCGGCGACGAAGGTGATCTCGACATCGTCGAGGGCCTGCGCAACCTGTTCCTGCTGCTCACGATCGACGACGAGTCGTTCATCTTCCAGGATGAGGAGCACTCTCCTGGGCACGAGGCGTACGTGGCGTGGCTGCGGGAGACGTTCGGCCTGACCCCGCCCACCGAGCCGGAAGCGGACGAGATCCTCAGGTCGGGAGGCGAGAAGTACGGTGTCCGGTTCGTGGACTGGCTGGCGGAGTTCGGGTCCCAGGAGATCGACTTCGACTCGTGGCGTAAGGAGTTCGGCGGCTCCTGAGCGCTCCGCCGAATCGGGATCTAGTCGAAGGTGAGCGCGCCCAGATCACGGAAGACCTGGGCGAGGCCGCGGATGGCGGGAGTCTCCTCGTCGTTCCGCCAGACCAGGCCCCAGCTGATCGGGCGGGCTTCCCTGATCGGCAGGTAGGCGATGTCGGGCCGGGCGTTGTAGCGGATGGCGTGCCAGTGAACGGGCTGAACGACCTGGCCGTCGGCGACGAGTGTGGCCATTTCATCCCAGGTCGTGATCGGTGCCGTGCGCGTGACCGGGCGGCCCTTGGGGGTGCTGAAGGGCACCGCGGTGTCTTCCCAGTAGTCGGGCAGCGTGATCGACGGTCCGCACACGCCGTACTGGCCGAGCGCTTCGAGGGTGGCCGATCCCCGCATGACCAGTTCGTGGTCGGCGGCCACCATCAGGGCCCGGGGCTCGGTCCAGATGACGGGGCCGGCGGTGAGGTCCGGCTCCTCGACCGGAAACCAGCTGACCAGGACGTCGATCGTGCCGCTGCGGAGGGGTTTGAACGGTTCGACGAAGAGGTTGTGCCGGATCTGCAGCCCCCACTGGGGATGCCGGGCGCGGAAAGCGTCCCAGAACGGACGCAGATCGTAGGCGAAGCTGGGGATCATGCCGACGCGGAGCACCCCGGTCTTGCCCTGAGCCGCCAGGCTGGCTCGTTTGATGCTCTCCAGTAGCTCTCGGTAGACCGGCCGGAGATCGTCCCGGAGTTGCTCGCCGATCGGCGTCAGCCGTACGGAGCGGCTCGTCCGGTAGAACAGGTCGGCCCCGATGCGCCGTTCCTGCTGTTTGATCACCTGGCTCACTCGCGCGTGGGTGATACGTAACCGCTCGGCGGTGCGACCGAAATGCAGCTCTTCGGCCAGCGTCAGGAAGACCTCGATGTCACGAAGTTCCACGTCCACCTTCCATCGGTAAGTCGCGCTTACCGGAGCATAGCGAAGTGCGTCGTTGATCAGGATCGTCCGAAATTCCACCATATGAAGAGCGGTCATCGAGCAAAGGAACCAGCATGATCCTGATCACCGGAGCCAACGGCGTCGTCGGACGCCAGGTGATGAACCTGTTGCTGCGGGAGGGCACGGCCGTCGCCGCGGTCACGCGCGGTCACGGCGAGGCCCGGCTTCCCGAGGGCGTGAAAGCCGTCGGTGGTGACCTGTTTCAGCCCCAGTGGCTTGAGGCGGCACTGGAAGGGGTGGAAGCGATACAGATCAGCCCGCGTGCCACCGGCCCCGGCCTCGGCGACTTATTGGAGCTGGCCGTCAAGCAGGGCGTACGGCGCGCGGTGCTGCTGTCGGCCACCACCGTGGAGTATCCGGCGGGGGAGGCCCGCTTCGCCGCCCAGTTCAAGCTCGCCGAGGACCTCGTCACCGGCTCCGGCCTGGACTGGACGGTCCTGCGGCTGGCCGACTTCGCCGCCAACGCACTGGCCTGGGCGCCCCAGATCAAGGCCGGTGACGTGGTGCGCGGCGCGTACGGCCAGGCCCTCACCTCACCGATTCACGAAACCGACATCGCGGCCGTCGCCGTACAAGCCCTCCGGACCGGCGGGCACACGGGGGCGACCTACACGCTGACCGGGCCGGGGCCGTTGGACCAGTTCGAGAAGGTGCGGCTCATCGGCGCCGCCATCGGCCGGGAGCTGTCCTTCCAGGAGCTCCCGCCCGAGCAGGTCCGGCAGGGCATGCTCGCGCAAGGCCTGCCCGAGGAGGTGCCCGCCCGCCTGCTCGGCTCCCTGGCCGACTACGCCCAGCGCCCGGGCCCCACCACCGGCACCGTGGAAGACCTCCTGGGCCGCCCCGCACTCACCTTCGCCGACTGGGCACGCGACAACGCGCCCGCCTTCAGCGGCTGAGCACCAGAGGGAGAGACCTCATGAACGACACCCACCGGATCGTGGTCATCGGTGGCGGCTACACGGGCATGTTCAGCGCCATCCGCCTGGCCCACCGTACCCGGCGGCTCCGCGTCCAGATCACGCTGGTCAACCCGTCGAGCCGGTTCACCGAACGGCTGCGGATGCACCAGATCGCCGCCGGGCAGCGCCTGGCCGACCACCAGATCCCCGATCTGCTCGCCGGGACCGGCGTCGCCTTCGTGCGGGGCGCCGCCACCGCCATCGACACGGACGCGCGCCAGGTCGTGGTGGACGGTGGCGCGGCGACGCTGGACTACGAGACCCTGGTGTACGCCCTCGGCAGCTCGACGGACACCGGCAAGGTCCCCGGCGCCGACGTCCACGCGCACACCCTCAACAGCCCCCAGACCGCCGAGCGGTTCGCCGCCCGCCTCGCCGAAATGGTCGGCGGCGCCGTCACCGTCTGCGGCGGCGGGCTCACCGGCATCGAGGCGGCCACCGAGATCGCCGAGAGCCACCCCGGCCTGAACGTCACGCTGATCAGCCTCGACGAGCCCGCCACGATGATGGGCGGCAAGGCCCGCGCCTACCTGATGCGTGCCATCGAACGGCTGGGCATCACGCTCAAGACCGGCGCCAAGATCACCAAGGTCCTCCCCGACGCGGTCGAACTGGAGGGCGGCGAACTGGTCCACTCCGACGCCTGCCTCTGGACCACCGGCGTGAAGGTCTCGCCGCTCGCCGCCGACGCCGGGATCGCGGTCGACGAGCGCGGCCTGATCCTGGTCGACGCCACTCTCCGGTCGACCTCCCACCCCGAGATCCACGCGATCGGCGACGCCGCGGCGGTCCGCCTGCCCTGGGGGCAGATCCATGGGACCTGCCAGAGCGGCATGCCCACCGCCCAGTACACCGCCGACGCCATCGCCCGCCGGCTGCGCGGCAAGAGGGTCGAGCCATTCCGGTTCGGCTATTTCCACCAGCCGGTCAGCCTGGGCCGCCGCGACGCGGTCATCCAGTTCACCAAGGCCGACGACACCCCAGGCCGCTGGTATCTCACCGGCCGGGCCGCCGTCGCGTACAAGGAGACGGTCAGCGGCAGCCCGCTCACGACCTACCGCCTCAGCAAGCACATGAACGTCACCACCATCGTCTCGAAGGGCACCCGCGAGCCCGCGGCCTGACTGCCCCAACCGAAGGAGAACCCATCATGATTCTGGTAACCGGTGCCACCGGAAACGTCGGATCCAACGTCGTCGCCCAGTTGGCCGAGGCCGGGGAGAAGGTGCGCGTCCTCACCCGCGACCCCGCCCGCCATTCCTTCCCGGAGCACGTCGAGGTCGTGCCCGGCGACCTCACCCGGCCGGAGACCCTGTCACAGGCGCTGGACGGCGTGGAGCGGACCTTCCTGTTCCCCGTCCACGCCGGGCTCGACGCCTTCCTCGACGCGGCCCGGCTGTCCGACCTGCAGCACATCGTCCTGATGTCCACCGCGGCGGTCACGTACACCATGCCCACGTGGATCGGCGAGCAGCACCTGAGCCTGGAGCGGGCCGTCGCCGCCTCCGGGCTGGCGTGGACGTTCGTCCGCCCCGGATACTTCGCGACCAATGACCTGGCGTGGGTGCCCCAGCTCAAGGCCGGCGACGTCGTACGCGGCGTGTACGGCAACGCCGGCCTGACCCCGATCGACCCCCGCGACATCGCCGCCGTATCCGTCCGGGCCTTGCTCGATGAGCGGGTGGGCGAGTCGTTCCTGCTCACCGGGCCGGAGCCGCTGACGGCGATCGACCGCGTCCGCATCATCGCCGAGACGATCGGGCGGCCCCTGCGGTTCGAGGAACTGCCGCACGAGCTGTACCGGGAGCAGATGCTCCAGCACGGTATGCCCGCCCCCGTGATCGACGACATGCTCGAAGGGCTCGCCGCCCTGGACGGCAAGACGGAACCGGTCCTGCCGACGATCGAGGAGGTCACTGGGCGACCGCCCTTCACCTACGCACAATGGGTCGCCCACCGCGCGGCCGCCTTCGGCCCGGCGCCGGTCACCCCCGTCCACTGAGTCCGGCCCCCGCCCCGTCGGTAGCCTCGACGTCATGGTGTTCGACTCCACTCGCTTCGATCTCCAGCCATATGCCGGCTTCGACATGGCTCGCTACGTCCGGCGGACGTACTGCAGCTGGGAGAACGCCGGCTGGCGGTCCCTGCTCGTTCAGCGGTTCGAGCACGTCCCCGTCGCCGAGGACATGGAACTGCCGGGCGCGGCGGATCTGCACCTGGTGCTGCCGGTCGCGGGGCGGACGGTGCTGGAGACGCGGAGCGGTGGCGGGTGGAGCCGCCACACGTGGGCACCGGGCCGGCTGGAGCTGAGGATCCCGGATCAGCCCGTCCTTCGCCGCTATCGCGGGGACGGGCCGATGCGGAGCGTACAGGTTCACATCCCACGTGACACCGTCGATTCGGCCGCGGCGCGACTGGGCGGCCGCGCGGTGGACTACGAGGCCATGTCCGCGTCCTTGGCCGCGGGAGATCCGCTGATCGAGGAGGCCGTGCGGGCGGTCGATCGCCTGAGCGACGCGGGTGATCTGTACGCCGAGTCCGCGGCGGCCTTCCTCGCCGTGCACCTGCTCACCCGCCATTCGCGACGTACGGCTCCTCGGACGCCGACACGGGAGGACGCCCGCGTCCGGGCGGCCGTCGCGATGATGCGCGAGCGTCTGGCCGATCCGGTCACCCTGGCCGACATCGCCGGCGAGGTGCACCTCAGCGTTTTCCACCTCGTCAGGGTCTTCAAGGAGGCGACCGGGGTGACACCGCACCGGTTCCTCACCCGGCTGCGGATCGAGGAGGCGAAACGGCTGCTGCGCGACACCGACCTGGCCATCGCCCAGGTCGCGCCGCGGTGCGGCTTCGCCGGCCCCGGCGCGCTGTCGGCGGCGTTCCTGCGGCACACCGGAACGCGTCCCTCGGCCTATCGCAATTCCTGACCGCCGCACCGCAATCTCGGGCATTGGGCCGGCGACCACCTGTCCCTAGGTTTGTTCCGTGGCCGAATCAGCCGAACAGTGTGAGGAATCCCGGAATGCAGTCGTACGACGTCACAGCCGAATCCACGGCGCCGCCGGCGACAGTGTGGACATTGCTGCTCGACCCGCGGAGCTGGCCCGCATGGTCGCGTATCGAAGCGCTGGAGACCGGTCAGTCGCGTGACCTCTCGCCTGATGGCCGAGACGGCGTCGGCGCGGTCCGCGCCTTCCGCACCGGGAAGGTCGTCACCAAGGAGCGGATCACCGCCCTGGAGCCGGGACGCCGGTTCGCGTACGAGGGCGTGGAGAATCCGCAAATGATCGACTACCACGCCGCCGTGGAACTCCACGAACTGCCCGGCGGCGGAACCCGAATTCGCTGGCACGGCACGTACACGGCTCGCCGAGGGATGCGCCGGGTCTTCCAGTGGTACCTGCGCCGCTTCATGCGGGCCATGGCGAGCGGACTCGCGCAACACGCCAGTGAGATCGAGACCTGACGCGGAGCCTTCCCAGGCTCCGCGCCCGGTCCATCAACTGAAGGTGCGGTGGAGCCGGGTCATGGTCTGCTCGACGCGGCTCTTGTCGCCCACGACCACGTACGTCTCGTAGTCGACCTTGTCTCCCTTGTCCAGGGCGCCGCTGGGGCTGGTGACCTGGATGGTGTTCTCGCCGAAGTGGCCGTTGTAGTCCATGGGCGGGCGGGTCATCGTGTAGTAGTAGGCCTTGTCGCCGAGGACGTCGGGCTTGACGTACATGCCGAGGCAGTAGGCGCCGTCGCCGGTGCAGCGCACCATGGGGTCCTTGCTCGTGTGAGAGTCCACGGGCTTGGGCGACAGGCGGCCGGTGGCGGGGCTATAGGAGAAGACCTTCGTGAAATCCGGCTGCAGGTACGCGACGAGGACACCGCTGAAGTGATCGTGCCGTTCGTCGTCGGAGGTGATCGTGGCGGCGGCCCGGAACACGTTCTCCAGCGCGGGCGCGTCATGATCGGGGGCGAGGTCGATCTCGGTCTCCAGCCAGTACGGTGACAGGCCCATCGTGAACGGGACGCGCTTGTCCTGGTGGTCGGCGCTGAGACAGTCGCCCCAGCCCGGCTTCTTGTCCGCGAGCGTCACGAACATCGCGGGCCGCACCGCCGTGCGGATCGAGCCACCGGACTTGGCCATGGTGTAGAGCGCGCTGGTGCTGGGACCGTGGTAGGGCGGCGGCTGGCCCACGTCGTCCATGCGGGTGCCGGCCTGCGTCGGGTTGTAGCACTCGGTCGCCGCCTCACCCTTCTGCCAGGCGTGGAAGGCGTACTGGAAGGCGGCACCGTGGCCGCCGCTGGAGATGAACTCCTTGTCGTTCACCTTGACCGACGCGATCGCACCGGCCAGCGCCGTCGACGCGGTGACCGCCAGTTTGTTGCGCTTGTCGACCAGGACGGACGCCGTGACGTCCGGGAACGTCCGGTCGTAGTTCTTCTTCGTGGCGCACTCTGACTTGTACGTGAGCACGAAGTCGTTGTAGCCGGGGCTGCTGCGCGGCGGCGCCTGGCACGAGCCCGGCGCGGCTGCCGCCGCCACGGGAGTGACCACTGCCGTCATGACCGTGACCGCGGCCAGTAAGGCCCCCTGTCGGATGGATCTCATGCTCGGATTGAACCGGCGCCGGGCGATGCGGCGGGATCTGTTCGAAAAACGGGTAAATGTGCCCGCTCCGTGATCAGCGCCGTCACGTCGGCGGCCCGGCCCGCCGCAGCAGGAACTGGCGGGCCGGCGTGGCCCTGTTCAGGCCACGCCGGCTGAGTACTTCGGTCATCGGAGCCCGTCGAAGAAGGCGGACAGGTCTTCGGCCAGTTGCGCCGGCGCCTCCATGGCGGGGAAGTGCCGGCCATGCCCGTGCTCCACCCAGTGCGCGTCCTCGGCGGGGCCGATGAGGCGGCGAGCCGTCGGGTCCGCGCCGAAGACCGAATATCCCTGCGGCGCCGTGGGCGGCGTTCCCCAGTCCTGGGAGTGGGCCTGCTCGTACAGGAAGCGCGCCGCGGACACGCCCGAGCCGGTGAACCAGTACAGACTGATGTTGGTGAGCAGTTGATCCCGGTCGATCGGCAGGTCGGTCCATAGTTCGAAGCTTTCCGCGATCCAGGCCAGTTGCATGACGGGGGAGTCGGTCAGGCCGTACCCCATGGTCTGCGGGCGGGTGTTCTGGATGGCCAGGTAGCCGGAGTCGTTCCGGCGGAACTCCTCGATCCGGTCCAGGGCCAGCTTGTCGACCGGGTCGTCCGGGTTCAGCTGATTCGCGATCCACGGCATGAAGGTCGCGGTGGCCGCGGCGGTGTAGGGGTCGGTGACCACGTGGATGCCGATGACGTGCTCGCCGTCCAGCCCGCCGACGGCGCCGGAGACGCCGGCACCGACGTCGCCGCCGTGTACGCCATATCGCTCGTAGCCGAGCCGGGCCATCAGCTCGACCCAGGCGCGAGCGGTACGGCCCATCGCCCATCCGGATTCCCGCACCGGTGTCGAGAATCCAAAGCCCGGCAGCGAGGGGATCACGACGTGGAATCCCCGGTCCAGGAGCTCCGGGATCACCTTTTCGAACTCGGCGAACGAGCTGGGATAGCCATGCGTGATCAGCAGGGGGATCGCGTCGTCACGTTCGGATTCGACGTGCAGGAAGTGAATGCGCTGGCCGTCGATCTCGGTGATGAACTGGGGGAACCCATTCAGCCGAGCCTCGGCCGCCCGCCAGTCATACCCGGTGCACCAATACTCGGCCAGCTCTCTGACCAGCTTCAGCGGAATGCCGTGCGTCCACTCGACTCCCGGCAGCTCGTCGGGCCATCGGGTACGGCGCAGCCGGTCGGCCAGGCTTTCCAGATCGGCCTGCGGAATGTCAATGCTGAACGATTGAATTTCGGCAGTCATTGTTCTCTTCCCTGTCCACCCGGAATGTCGTTGAGAATAGGTCAGCCTCTTCCGCCGGGCAATATGAAGAGGGCACTTCAAAAAAGTCGAAAACGTTCATGCTCCGAGGGCTTGGACCAGACCCGGCGTGAGCTCGCCGTTGATGTCCTCGAGGTTCCATTTCCCCTCCCGATACGCCTGGTTGGTGATCCAGAACACCATCACCCCCTTGTCGGGGAACCGGGCGAACTCGCCGAAGGACCAGTCGTTGCCGCCGTCATGTTCAGTGACGCGGCCGTGCTCGGAGCGCGGGAGCACACCCCAGCCGTAGCCGTAGTACACCTTCGCCTTCCGGTCGATGGGCACCCGGGGGGCGAACAGCTCCGCCTTGGCCCGGCGGGACAGGATCGTGTCCGCCTCAAGAGCCCGATGCCAGCGGTACATGTCGCGGGCGGTGGAGAGCATGCCGCCGTTACCGCGCAGGTACCAGTAGGGGCCGTCGGCCGCCCATGGATGCTCGGTGGGCGCCCCACGTCTCTTGCCGCGCTTGTCGTACTCGATCGCGACCTGGCCGGGCGCCCAGCGGGGCAGCACGTACCCCGTGCCGGTCATGCCGGCGGGGGCGAAAAGGTGCTCGGCCAGGAACCTTTCGTACGAGCTGCCGGACACGCGCTCGACGATGGCGGCCAGCAGACTGTAGCCCACGTTGGAGTAGTGGAACTCGGCTCCCGGCCTCGACCGCAGAGGTGACGCGAGGGCACGTCGCACCATGGTGTCTCGGGAGACGGGGGCGTAGTCGTCGCCGAGGTCACGCAGCCCGGAGGTATGGGTCAGCAGCTGGCGTACGGTGATCAGGCGCTTGCCGGCCGGCACCGGGCCGAGGTGGACCCCGAGCCGGTCGGTGGTGCGCAGCCTGCCCATCATCTGCAGCTTCATGATCGCGGCCGCGGTGAACTGCTTGGTGATCGACATGACGTCGTAGGCCGTGTCGCATCGGGCCGGCGTCCTGGCCTCGCGGTCGGCCAGGCCGAACCCGGCACAGTGCACGAGCCTGCCATCGCGAGCCACGGCCACCGTGCCGCCCGGCCCCGGCGGCAACGTCCGATCAAGAAACGACTCGATCCGATGATGGACCGGGGCAGCCGACATCAGCACGCCGGCGAGGGCGGCGTGGAACCAGGGAAAGATCACGCCTTCGACGCTGCCCGATCCGCGGGCCAGAGCTCAACGAATGTGCTGTTCCGGCTTGTGCGGATCTGTGCGACTCGGCTGTACTGCCAGGTTATGAGCACCGGAACAGAAGAGCGGTCAGGACGTCCCGACCCCGCCGCCGCGCACACCGACGCCGAGTTCGTGGCCGCGCTCCAACGGCTCAAGGCCTGGTCCGGGCGCAGCTACCGCGACATCCAGTCTCATGCGCAGCGGGCCGGCCACCACCTGCCGTACTCGACCGCGGCCGGAATGCTCAAGCGCCAGACGCTGCCCCGCGAGGAGGTGGTCACGGCGTTCGTCCGCGGCTGCGGTCTCGACGAACAGGCGGCCGCGGAGTGGAGCGCGGCCCGCAGGCGACTCGACATGGGCGTGCCACCGGAGCCGGACTCTGCTCGTACGCGACCGCGCCGCCGCCGGCCGCCGACCGTCATCGCGGTGGCGGTGACGATGGCCGCCGCCCTGGTGATCGCCACCAACGTCCATCAGACCGAAATCGAGGACGTCGTCGTTCCGGCACACCATGCGCAGGAGCTCGACTGAGTACCTTGTGGTTTCGGACGGCCCTCGTCGGTCAGGCGCCGGCCGTACCGTGGCTCGCGAGTCGCCCGGCGGCGAACCGTCTCCCCCAGCCCGCGACCTGGGACGTTTCATCCCCACTCGCCCGTGCTCGACTGGATCGCCCCAAACAGCGTGTCCGCTACGTCCTGGATAAGTATGATCTCGTGCCAAGATCAGCACCTCATGGCGGGCTGCTTCCACCGATCCACAGAAAAGGACCACATGAAGAAACTCGCGGTCGCGGGGCTCGCGCTCGTCGCGTCGTTCTCCGTGCTCACCGTCAGCCCGGCCGAAGCGTCGCTGGCCAGCAGGGACCTCATCACGTTCTGGGAGCACGACGACTATCAGGGCGCACGTAAGGACATCACGTGCTCCACCCACCAGCGGGACGACCTGGGCGCTCTCGAGAACCAGGCGAGCTCGATGGCGAACGCGTCCTATTCGGGTATCGACCTCTACAGCGGTGACAACCTGACCGGCGTCAGGTACTACGCGAAGCCGCGCAGCAACGACAGCGACTTCACCAACAACGGATTCGACAACACCGTCGAATCCCTCTGGTTCCGGGAAGTCCCCTGCGACGTAGCGTGATCGCTGGACGATGGGCGTGGGGCTGCGTGACGCTGGCGCTGCTGTCCAGCGCCGCGTGCGCGGCTCCCGCCCCCCAGACCGCTTCGAAAGCGAGCGATCGACCCGTCATCGATCCATCCGCCGAAGCACGGGCGCTGCACCTGCCGTTCGACACCTACAAGCGAACCGAGACGGATATCGCACTCGTGGAGCGGGCGGCGGACGTCCTCACCAGCCAGTGCCTCACGAAGAAGGGGTACAGCCGGTCGGCGCTCCCCGGGGTCACCGTGATCGAGGCGCCCAACCGGCGCCGCTACGGCGTCATGGAACCCCTGGTCGCCAAGCAGGCGGGCTATCGCGCCCCGCTCACCTCCGCCGAGAAGGAACGAGAGCGGGCGGGACGGGCCCGCGGCGGCTACCGCGACGCGGCGGAGAGATCGGCGGCACGCGACTGCCTCCAGGACAGCACGGACCGCGTCTACCTCGACGGCACCGAGTCGCCCCTTCTGACGCGCCTGGAGCGGGAGATCTTCGAACAGGCCCGGACGAAGGACCTCCATGTCCGGGCGGCTCTCGACAAGTGGCGGTCGTGCATGCGCGCCCGCGGCCAGAAGGAGTACGCCGACCCCTTGGCGGCCGCCGCCGACGACCGGTGGAAGGACCCGGGTTCGGCGAATGCCCAGACGGCCACCGCGGTCGCCGACGTGGCGTGCAAGGAGGAGACGGGCCTCGTCGAGGTCTGGCGCCGTACGGAGGAGAAGCTCCAGACCGCCGCCCTGAAACAGCACCCCGCCGATCTCGACCAGGTTCGCCGGACACTTGAGAAGGAACGTACCGAGGCCATCCGCGTCGTCCAGAGCACCACGTCCTAAGAGGGCTTGGCCCCAACGAACGTGTGCGGCGAGCCGAGTGTCGCTCTGGTGACTCGCGCGGCGGCTGCCGGCCGATGGAACATCAGGGAACGGAATGTCCCGCCCTCCATGGAGAGGCCGAATCCTTCGAAGGGACGACGATTCCATGCTCCGCAAACTGGCCGGCGCGCTCGCCGCCACCGCACTGCTCGCCGTTGCCGCACCCGCCGCCGCGGCAAGTGACCCGCAGGCCGATCTCTTCATCCAGTGGAACCCCACCTCCCGCCCGACCGAGGTCTACAGCTACACCATCACCTGCGACCCGGACGGCGGCACCGCCGAGACGGACTGGTACATGGACGTCTGGCGCGCTTGTGACGACCTGCGCCAGGCCGGCGGCGACCTGGACAAGCTGCTCTACCAGGGCGGCGCCAAATGCCCGCCCACCACCAACGGCGCGCTCCGCACCCGGATCACCGGCACCGCCTACGGCAACACCATCAGCCGGGACGAGCAGTGGCCGGACTGGACCTGCCTTCGCAGCACCTATGGGTGGCTGTTCATCTACTAGACATGTCCTCAACCCCTTGGCCGGCGGGTGGCCTACCCGCCGGCGAGCGACGGCGTTGACGGTGGTGCCGTCGCCGGCCGATCGGCGGGCGGCTCCAGCGGCGCGATCCCCCACTCCGGGGTCAGGACTGTGCGCGCGGCGACGTCTCATCGGTCGCGGTCGCGGGCGTGGTGGATGAGGGTGCGGTCAGGTCGAGCAGCAGCATCGCGTCGTAGTCGGGGCTGCCGGGCTCGGCGACGTAGACCCCGAGGCGCTGGCCTGGGGTGCCTTCCAGCGCCATCGACTGGGCGCTGAGGGTGATGGCGCCGACATGCGGGTGGTGGAAGGTCTTGCGGACGGGCTTGCGGCCGGTCACGTCGTAGCGCTCCCACAGCTTGGCGAAGTCGGGGCTCTTCAGCAGCAGTTCGCCGACGAGGCCGGCCAGGTCGGGCGCGTCGGGCGCGGTGCCGGCCTGGGCGCGCAGCCGGGCGACACAGCCGCGGATCTGGTTGTCCCAGTCGGGGAACAGCCCGCGCGAGGCGGGATGCAGGAACAGGTAGCGGGCGAGGTTGCGCTGTTTGAGCGGCCAGTCCTCCAGGCCCGCGTACAGGGCGAGCCCGCCGGGGTTCCAGGCCAGGACGTCCATGCTGCGGCTGACGATGTAGGCGGGGCTGGGGCGCAGGGTCTCCAGCAGCAGTTTCAGGTGCGGGCGCACGGTGCGGCTGGGCGGAGGCGGCGGCTCGGAGGCGTAGTGGGCCGCGCGGGCGGCCAGCTCGCGCAGGTGCTGATGCTCCTCGTCGTCGAGCTGGAGGGCGCGCGCGAGGGCGTCGATCACCGAAGGGCTGGGGCGGGTCTCTTTTCCGCGCTCCAGACGTACGTAGTAGTCGATGCTGATCCCCGACAAGGTGGCCAGCTCCTCCCGGCGCAACCCCGGAGTCCGGCGCAGGCCGGTGCCCACCGACAGGCCCACCTGCCCGGGACTGGTCTGGGTGCGGCGGGCACGCAGGAACCGGCCCAGCTCCGTGTCGCTGCCGCTGGTGGTGCGCTGAGGTGCCATGCCTCCAGTCTCACACCGCGCCGGCGTACTCGGTGGGCAGGTGGGGGGCCGTGTCATTACCCCCGTACGTCACACCCCGGCACGACCCGCCCTGGCACCGAAGCCGGAACCACGCGAAAGTGAATACCGGTAACTGCCTTTATGTCCTTTTTTTGGTGGACTTCCCGATGAGGAACGGAGAAACCCGATGAAGCACGTCCTGCTCGGCGACCTGGAGGTCTCCCGCATCGGTCTGGGCGCGATGGGGATGTCCCACGGCTACACCGGCGCCGGCACCGACGACGCCGAGTCCATCCGTACCATCCACCGTGCCCTGGAACTGGGCGTCACGCTGATCGACACCGCCGAGATCTACGGCCCCTACACCAACGAGGAGTTGCTCGGCCGGGCTCTGAAGGGCCGCCGCGACCAGGTCGTGCTGGCCACCAAGTTCGGCCTGGTCTCGCACGCCGGCGCGGGGCCCTGGAACCTCGACAGCGGCCCCGCCAACATCCGTACCGCGGTCGAAGGCTCGCTCAAAAGACTCGGCACCGACCACATCGACCTGTACTACCAGCACCGGGTCGACCCGAACACGCCCATCGAGGAGACCGCCGGCGCCCTGGCCGACCTCGTGCGGCAGGGCAAGATCGGCCACATCGGCCTGTCAGAGGCCGGACCGGACACCATCCGCCGCGCCCACGCCGTGCACCCGGTCACCGCCGTCCAGTCGGAGTACTCGCTGTGGACCCGTGGCCTGGAGGAGCGGGTGCTGCCGCTGCTGCGCGAGCTGGGCATCGGCCTGGTGCCGTTCTCGCCGCTCGGGCGCGGCTTCCTGACCGGGAAAGTCCGCTCCGCAGACGGTTTCGCCGAAGACGACTTCCGCCACGGCAACCCGCGTTTCACCGGCGAGAACTTCCAGCGCAACCTGCGTATCGCCGACGAGGTCGAAGCCGTCGCCGCCGAAGCGGGCGCCACCCCCGCCCAGGTCGCGCTGGCCTGGTTGCTGGCCCAGGGCGACGACATCGCCCCCATCCCCGGCACCAAGCGCGTCACCCGGGTGGAGGAGAACACCGCCGCCGACGGCGTCCGGCTGACCACCCGGCAGATCGACAAGCTCTCCAGCCTCCCTCCGGCCGCGGGCGACACCCACCCCGAATCCGGCCTGCGGATGATGGAGCGCTGAGGAGCACGTCATGCGCGCAGCCGTCATGTACGGCGCCGCGGCGACCGCGTGGTGGTCATCGGCGACGGCGCGGTCGGCCCGGCCCCGGGGTGATCGCCGCCAAGCGCCTGGGCGCCGAGCAGATCATCCTCCTGAGACGGCACATCTCCCGGCGCTCAACGTCCTGAGTCGTTTTCGAAAGGAAAGTCCGTGCAGACCGTTACCCTGAACAACGGCGTGGAGATGCCGGTCCTCGGCTTCGGCGTCTACCAGATCCCGCCCGAGCAGACCGAGCAGGCCGTCACCGACGCCCTGGCCGCCGGCTACCGGTTGCTCGACACCGCTGCCGCCTACCGCAACGAGGAGGCGGTCGGCCGCGCGATCAAGAGCAGCGGCATCGCGCGCGAGGACCTGTTCGTCACCACCAAGTTGTGGGTCCAGGACCCCGGCGAGGACAACACCAAGCGGGCCTTCGACGCCTCACTGCGCAGGCTCGGCCTGGACCACCTCGACCTGTACCTGATGCACCAGCCCTTCGGCGACGTCTACAGCCAGTGGCGTGCCATGCAGGATCTCCACCGCGAGGGCCGCGTCAAGGCGATCGGCGTCTCCAACTTCCACCCCGACCGGCTCGTCGACCTCGTCGACCACAACGAGGTCACCCCCGCGGTGAACCAGATCGAGACCCACCCGTTCTTCCAGCGGACCGCCGATCAGGCGATCATGCGCGAGCGCGGCGTCCAGATCGAGTCGTGGGGTCCGTTCGCCGAAGGCAGGAACAATCTGTTCGCCCACCCGCTGCTGAGCGAGGTCGCCGGCGCGCACGGCAGGTCGGTGCCGCAGGTGGTGCTGCGCTGGCTCGTCCAGCGCGGCGTCGTCGTGATCCCCAAGTCGGTACGCCCCGACCGCATGGCGCAGAACCTCGACGTCTTCGGCTTCGAGCTCACCGACGACCAGATGGCCCGCATCGCCACTCTGGACACCGGAGGCTCGCTGTTCTTCGACCACCGCGACCCGGCCATGGTCGGCCGACTCGGCCGGTTGCGCGTCAGCGACTGATCCGGCAGGCCGCGAGACGGCCGGCCCCGCACCCATCGGAGCATGTGATGACGAACCCCGGCGACGCGCTGGAACGGCGCTCGTTTCTGCGTCACGCCGTCCTGGCCGGAGGGGCCGTGCTGGCCGGCGTCCCGATCCTCGGTTGCGCCTCCTCTCCGCCCCGCCCGCCCGGCCCCGCACCGGCGGGCCGGCCCGCCCGCTCCGGATCGGCCGCCAAGTCCGTCCTGCTGGCCTACTTCTCCCGGGCGGGAGAGAACTACCACTACGGAGGACGCCGCAACCTGCGGGTCGGCAACACCGAGGTCCTCGCCCAGATGATCAGCAGGCGGATCGGCTGCGACGTCCACCGCATCGAACCCGCCGACCCCTACCCCGGCGACTACGAGGAGACCGTCGCCCGGAACGTACGTGAACAAGACGCCGGCGCCCGTCCGGCCATCGCCGGCCCGCTGCCCTCGATCGACCGCTATGACACGGTGCTGGTGGGCAGCCCCATCTGGAACGTCCGAGCGCCCATGATCATGTCGACCTTCACCGAGGGCCTCGACCTGCGCGGCAAGACCGTCGTCCCGTTCACCACCCACGCCATGAGCGGCCTGGGGACCACCGCACGCGACTACGCCGCCACCTGCCCTGGCGCGACCATCGCCGACGGCCTCGCCGTCCGCGGCGAGGAGGTCAACGACGCCGGCGCCGCGGTCGAAGCCTGGCTGCGGCACCTCCGGCTGCTCGCCGCACCGCCCGGCGCCCCACCGGTGTCGTAGGCGCCGGCGACGGCACGGACATCTTCCATCGCGTCGTGGGGCGGGCCGGTCAAGGAGATCGCCGCCGCCTGCGGGGTCTCACGCATGGGTCTGGCGCACCACCTCCCGGCGAAGGAGTCACTCCTCGCCGCGGTCCTGGGGGAACGGGTCAACGGCGAGTTGTTCTTCGCCGGATTCGACGCGACGGCCGACGACTGGCGCGCCTGGTCGAGCACAACGCGCTCATCGACGGGCTGCTGGACCCCGGCAGCGTCGACCTGGGCGCCCGCCTGCGACGGCGGCTCAGCGAGATGCTCGTGGCCGACGTGCCGTGACCGCCCACAGCAGGCCCGCGGCGGCCACGACCGAGACGACCTCCCCGGCGGGCAGAGCGATCCAGATCCCCATGGGCCCCAACCGCCCGAACTGCCCGAGCGCCAGGACGATCGGGGCCTTGATGAGAGCCGGCACGCCGATCGAGATCAGATACGACGGCAGGGCCCGGCCGAGAGCCTGGAAGTAGGCGGAGATCAGCGGCGGGACACCGGCGAAGACGTACCCGATCGCCATGATCCGCAGCGCGCCGGCCGCGACGGCCACCGTCGGCGGGTCGCCGACGAACAGCCGCACGATCGGCTCCGCGAACACGGCGACGAGCACCGCGGTCAGCGCACCGTAGCCGACGGTGGCGCGTAAGGCCAGCGTGCGGGTACGCCCGACACGACGCGTCAGCCCGCGCCCGGCGTTGTAGCCGACGATCGGCTGGATCCCCTGCGTGATGCCGAGCTGCGGCATGAACACGAACGTCTGGATCCGGGCGCACACCGCGTAGGCGGCCAGGGCGACCGCGCCGGCCCCGGCCAGGCTGGTGTTCACGAGGACCGCCAGCAGCGTGGCACCGAGACCGGCCAGGAACGAGGGGGCGCCCACCGCGAGCACCGCCCCGATCGTCGTCAGGTTGAGGCGCAGGTCGGCCCGCCGGATCCGGTACGGGCGATCCCGCTTGAGAAAGAAGAACCACACCGCCATCCCGGCCGACACGGCCTGCCCGCCGACCGTGCCGAGGGCCGCGCCGGTGACGCCCATGCCGAACCCGAAGATGAGCAGCGGATCGAGGACGATCTGGACCAGGACCGGTATGCCCCACAACATCGTGGAGAACAGAAGCTGCCCTTCGGCGCGTACGACGGCGGAGAAGCCGGTGGAGAAGATCGACCCCGCGATGATCACGGCGGCGTACGGCCGGGCGTAGCCGATCGTCGGGCCGGACGCGCCGAGGAGGGCCATCAGCGGATCGAGCGCGAGCAGACCGGCGACCGTGACGGCCACGGCCACCAGCCAGAACAGCGCGAACGCGGTGCCCGCCGCGCGGGCCGCCTCCTCGGGCCGGCCGGCACCGAGGCTGCGCGAGACCAGCGACGCGCCGCCGACGCCGACCGTCGTGGAGACCGCTCCCAGGATCAACAGGACCGGCGCGACGAGGTTGACCGCCGCGAGCGCGGTCTCGCCGACGCCGCGGGCGACGAACCAGGCGTTCGTGAGCGCGTAGATGCCGTACACGCCGACCGAGAGCGTCGTCTGCGAGCAGGTCCACCACAGCAGCCGCCCGATCGGACGGGTGCCCAGCCGATCGAGCTCGGCCGATCCGCGCGTCACCGGCCGCGGCCGAACCGCGCCATCAGCAGGTCGAGCTGCTCGCGGCCGAGATCGTGGACCGTCGCCTCCGTGTGACCGCGGTAGGCGGTCTCGACGATCATGATGACGGCCGGGCCTTCGTGCCGTGGGTGAGCATGTCCTCGATCATCGTGGTGAACGCCTCTCGCCAGGTCGCCGATCCCGGACCGGCCGGCGGCCCGAAGTGCGATCCTACGATCGCGTTGAGCGCGCCGAGCCGCCGTCCGCCCCCGCTGATGACCTCGGCTGCCAACCGGCCCCGCGCCGACCGCGCCGAACCAGCCGTACGGCGAAGTCGTCGCCCCCTCGGGCACCTGTGCGGCCCCACAGACCTACTCGATCATCGGCCGGAGCGTCTCAGGCACCTGCCGGTTCCTCTCCACCCGAACTCCCATCCGGCTCGCTGGTAGTCGTTGATCAGTCCATCGACGACGTCGCCGGCTCGGGAGGTGCGGGTTCGGCTCTGCGGAGAGTCACCAAGGCGAGCACGGCCAGGGCCAGGGCGACGACCGCGCCGATCCCGGCGACGAGGTTGAGCCCCGCGGTGAACGCCTCCCGGGCGGGGGCGATGACGGCCTCCGCCCGGGCGGGTGGAAGATGGGCGACGGCGGTGACCGCGGCCTCGATCGAGTCGCGGACGGAGGAGGCCACCTCTGGTGGGAGGCCGGCGGGCACGGCCTGACGGTAGACGGCGGCTCCGGCGCTGCCCAGGACGGCCACGCCCAGAGCCAGGCCGAGTTCGGTGCTCGTTTCGGACAGGGCCGCGGCGGATCCGGCCTTCTCCGGTGGAGCGGAGCCGACGACGAGGTCGGTGCCCAGCGCCATGATGGGGCCCTGGCCGAGGTAGACGACGACGATGCCGGCGATCAGGAGGGGGAGCCCGGCCGCCTGGTCGAGCAGGGCCAGCAGGAGGAAGCCGGCCGCCGATACCGCCAGGGACCCGGCGACCACGACCCGTTCGGGCAGTCGCCGTACCAGGATGGGGGCGGCCAGGGAGGTGAGGATCATGGCGACCGACGAGGGCACCAGCCACAGGCCCGCCGTAAGCGGGGACAGGCCCTCGACTCCCTGGAGGAACCGCGTGACGAACAGGTACGTGCCGGCGGTGGCGGCCAGGCCCAGAAGCAGGATGAGCAGGGCGCCGGTGAGGGCGCGATTGCGGACGAGCGTCACGTCGAGCACCGGGGCGGCGAGCCCGCGCTGCCGCCGCCAGAACACCACCGCGGCGGCCAGACCGGCCAGCACGATCCCGCCGCTGACGATCGGGTCTCCGCCGTGGGACAGCAGCTTGACGCCGTACACGATCGTCAGCATGGCGACCAGGGAAAGCGCGACGCTGACCAGGTCCGGCCGCCCCGCGGTGGCGTCGCGGTATTCCGGGAGCAGCAGCGGCCCGCCTGCCAGCAGCAGCGCCATCACCGGCACGGCGATCAGGAACGCCGCCCCCCATCCGAACGATTCCAGCATCGCCCCGCCGACCACCGGCCCCAGGGCGACTCCGCCGGACATGCTCGCCGCCCAGATGCCGATGGCGGCCCCTCGCTGGCGCGCGTCCCGGAACATGTTGCTGATCAGCGCAAGAGTAGAGGGCATCAACGTCGCCCCCGCGATCCCGAGCAGCGCCCGGGCGGCGATCAGCGCTTCGGCGCTGGGAGCGTACGCGGCCGCCACCGATGCCAGGCCGAACGCCCCCGCTCCCCACATCAGCAGCCTGCGTCGCCCGATCCGGTCGCCCAGCGTCCCCATCGTCACCAGGAATCCGGCGATCATGAATCCGTAGATGTCGGTGATCCACAACATCTGCTCGCCGCTGGGCCGTAGATCGGCCGCCAGACGCGGCACCGCGAGATAGAGCACGGTGACGTCCATGGCCAGCAGCAAGGTGGGCAGGGCCAGCATCGCGAGCCCGGCCCACTGCCGTGCCCCGGCGACATCCGGCTTCTGACCTGCGACTTCTCGTTGTGATGGCAATGTCATGCGGTCAAGCTAAAGTGTCACATCCATGTGATGGTCAAGTCGTACGCCGGAGGAAACATGCGCATCGGGGAACTCGAACGCCGCACCCGCGTCAACCGGCGCCTCCTGCGCTACTACGAGGAGCAGGGCCTCCTCCACCCCGGGCGCGAACCCAGCGGCTACCGCGAGTACGCCGAATCGGACGTCGCGACCGTCCGCCACATCCGCGACCTGCTCGCCGCCGGACTGTCCACGACCACCATCGCCGACCTGCTGCCCTGCATGGGCAAGGACGGCGACACCCTCATCGCCGACTGCCCCGAACTCCTGCTCGACCTCCATCGCGAACGCGCCCGCATCCAGGCCGCCATCCGCGAACTGGAGACCGCCCGCACCACCCTGGACGCGGTCATCGCCACCGCGCCCCCCGAGGCCGAGCGGGCCGCCCGCGCCATGCTCGCCCCGGCGTGATCGTGCGGCTTGCCCGGCAAGTCGCGCTCCCGCGGCCCGGTGGAGCGGTGTATTGCCAGGCAAGCCGTCCGGTCTTGGTCAGACGACGCGGACCTGGAACTGGTCCCCGTCCAGCGATCTTCCAGGCGACCAAGCACAGGTACGGTGAGGCGAGCGTCCTCAACGCGATCGGTGAGGCGCTGCGCGCCATGGGCCGTGACGGCGAGGCGGCGCAGCGGCACCGGCTGGCGCTGGCGATCGCCGCCGAGACCGGCGACGAGGACGAGCGCGGCCGTGCCGCCGCCGCGCTCGAGAGCCTCGGCTGACGACCGCGAGGAGCCGTCACCCGATGGCGTACGCCCGGGTGATGGTCTGCGTCACGCGGTCACCCGCCGCGTCCGTGACCTTGGCGCGCAGCGAGACGAACCCGGGAGCGGCCGGGTGCGCGATCCGGGCCGTCCCTCCGGAGCCGGCGTGGGTCAGCCGGACCGGCCGCCAGTTCGCCCCGTCGTCAAAGGACGCCTCAAGCGTGATCGACGTGGCCTGCGGCTCGGAGGCGCCGGGGTTGCGGTGGAGGCGCACCGGGATGACGGTCGTGGACCCCGGCTTGGCGCGGTTGTGGTCGTCCAGGCCCTTGGGGGCGTAGCGGATGGCGGTCAGGGGCAGCGGCCGGGCCTCGGCGGTCCGCTCCGACCGGAACGTCCAGGCCGACTCGACCTTCGCGGACAGCGGTCGCCAAAGTGCTCGGCTGCTCGCGCGGGGCCGCGCGCCTGCGTCTGCACCGCGCCCGCAAGCGGCTGGCCAAGGAACTGGCGGCCGCGGACCTCGACCTGTCCATCTATGGCCTGCGCGCCGTCGCACTCGCGGAGGGGAAATCATGAAGAACAGCATGGACCGCGTCGTCGCCAACCTGTCCCCCGGCGCCGGACCCGGCGTGACCGAGGGGGCCCACGAGCTGCTACGCGACATCATGGCCGCCGAGCCCGCCGCCGCCAGGTCCGTCGCGCCGGCCGCTGATTCTGCGCGCCGCGGTGCCGGGCGTGGCCCTGCTGTCCGCCGCGTTCCTCGGGCTGAGCTGGCTCTTGCCCGCCGGGTTCGGTCTCGGCCCGGGGACGGCCGCGGCGCTCGACATCAAGAAGGAGGACGGATACTACGTCATCGAGGTCAAGGACCTGTACGCCGACGTCAGCACCTATCAGGCGCAGCTCCGTGACGCCGGGCTGGACGTGACCCATCAGGGCCATCCCCTCGACGCCGTCGTGGGTGGGCTCCATCTTCCCCACCTCGCCCACCGAGAACCGGTATCTCGACGAGATCAAGACCATCGACCAGCCGGGGACCTGCGACAAGATGGGCGGCTGCCCCATCGGGGTGAAGATCCCGGAGAACTTCCAGGGGCCCGCCGACATCACGCTCGGGCGAGAGCGACCCTGAGCGTTTATGAGGGGGCCGAGCCGCAGGAGCCAGGAGGTCGCCGCGGCGAGAACTGCCCGGCCTCCTAGGCGCGCGGATCGCCGCTGTTGTTCGCGGGCGTGGCGCGGCGGCGTGAGACGTACCGAATCGTCGGGCCGGGGACCGGCGACTACGCTCAGCCCGCGGTTCGTCTCGGGCAGTGCGGCACTCCCGGAAGGGATTGCGAGACCATGATCGCGCCACCATGATGGGGGACCGGCCGACACCCCCTGGAGGAGCGACATGCTGACCGTGATCGGCGCGGGGTTCCCGCGCACCGGTACGAGTTCGATGAAGGCGGCACTGGAACGGCTGGGGTTCGGGCCCTGCCACCACATGTTCGACGTCGGGTCGAACAGCGACCGCGCCCGGCGGTGGGCGCCCCTGGCCAGCCATGACACGGTCCCGGACTGGGAGCACGTGTTCGAGGGATTCCGTTCCGCAGTGGACTGGCCGGCCTCGTTCTTCTGGCGCGAGTTAGCGGACACGTACCCGGAGGCCAAGGTGGTCCTTACGGTACGTGACCCGCGCGCCTGGTTCGCGAGCATGAGGACGCTCATCAGCAGCGGCCCGCCACGGTTGGAGGCCGGGAAGCTGGCGCCGGAGACCGCCGGTCTGATGGAGAACATGAAGACCACCCGTCCGCTGCTCGAGCGCATGATTCGGGAGGGGCTGGGCACCGACCGGCCCTTCGGAGTGGTCCCCGACGAGCAGGAGAGCATCGCGGCATTCGAGCGGCACGCGGCCATGGTGAAGGAGAGCCTGCCGCCCGAGCGGCTGCTGGTGTTCGACGTGCGGGAAGGGTGGGAGCCGCTCTGCCGTTTCCTGGGGGTGGACGTCCCCGCCGGGGAGCCGTTCCCGCACCTGAATGACAGCAAGACGATGCAGACGTCGATCGACAGGCTGATGGACGGGGAGAACATCGGACTTCCTTTCCACCCCGCGGGCTCGACGCCGGCTTAGATCTCCCTGACCCTGATCTTCGTGGCGGGCAGTCTCCTCACCGCCACGCCCGCCCGGCCGCCGAGCCGATACGAGGTCTCGGCGGCCGGGGGGTGCGCGCGTTTTACCGGGTCACGCGTAGAGGAAGTAGTAGCCGTACCGGGGCTCCCACACGCATGAGTAGTCGTCCCACCAGTTCTGGGCGATGCCCTTGGTGCCGATCCGCTCGCACTCCGAATAGTCTCTGAAGACACCGGCCAGTCTGACGGCGCTTTCGTCGGCTTGTGCCGGGGTGGCGCCGATCGTCAGCGACACTCCGAGGACCACGACGGCCGAGACGAGAACAGCGCGTACCTTTCGCATTCATCCTCCTGGGGCTGGGGAGATCACGAAGTTGGACATTAGCACTCAACTCCCGCCACGAAAATTGTCAGAGGTGAATCGGTCGCGGGAGGGGCTGAAACGTCCATCGGCGTTATCGCGGAGCCGTGCGGGTTTCATCGGCGTTTACCGTCGGTAAGGCCGTCGTCACTTCCTGGGGTCGCTTTTTCTGGCCGCCTGTGCATGCCATGGATGGTCTGAGCCTGTCGTCGCTATATATGCCCATAAAGTACGTTTTAGGCTTCGTTTCCTGGTCACTTAGCGCGATGCGGCGAAACCTTTGACCATCGTTACTTACGTGCCATATCGTCTCCCCGTCCATATCGATGTGAGCCGCGCCACTCGAGCGGGACGTCCGTTCTCGCAGGCGCCACGGTCGGCGTGCTGATCACGGCTGCCCCGCCGCAGGAGACACGGACGGCCACCGGGGCAGCGGCGATCATCCGACCGACCGGAGTCGCACCATGCAAGCTCGAACCCGCACGGCCATGCTCGTCGGCGTGGCGATGGCCGTGCTGGCCGCCGTCGGTGTGCCGGCAGCCTTCGCGCCGCCGGCCCACGCCATGCAGGCGATCACCGACATCGCCTACGCGCCCGCACAACCGGCCGGTAGCAGGGGGCATCTCCTGGACCTCTACCAGCCGACCACCGGCATCACGCCTCGGCCGCTGCTGATCTACCACAAGGGCTCGGCGTGGACGAGTGACAACGGCAAGGCCGGCGCGGACGCGATCGCGGCCATCTTCAACCCGCTGGGCTTCGCCGTGGCCGGCGTCAGCGTCCGGTCCAGCGCCCAGGCCGTCTTCCCGGCCCAGGTGCACGACATCAAGGCGGCCATCCGCTGGCTGCGCGCGAACGCGGCCACGTACAACCTCGACCCCAATCGCTTCGCGATCATGGGCGACTCCTCGGGCGGCTGGCTGACGGAGATGGCGACCCTGTCCGGCGGCGTGACGGCGCTGGAGGGCACCGTCGGGACGACCGGCGTCTCCAGCGCAGTGCAGGTGGGCGTCGCCTTCTTCAGCCCGACCGACTTCCTGCAGATGAACGCGCAGAACCTGCCGACCGGCGGGCTGGACCACAACTCTCCCGCCTCCCCGGAATCCCTCCTGGTCGGCTGCCCGATCCAGACGTGCCCGGCCACGGTGGCCCAGGCCAACCCGATGACGTACGTCGACGCCAACGACCCGCCGCTGATGTTCCTGCACGGCCAGGCCGACTTCCTGGTGCCGCACGGGCAGAGCGTCCTGCTCTACAACAGGATCAAGGCTCAGTGCGGTGACGCCACGTTCGTCTCGGTGCCCAACGCGGACCACATGATGGTCCAGATCATGGACCCTGCCCATCACGGCCTGCAGACCGTCCGCACCACCACCGACTGCGGCGAGAGCGTCGGCACCGGCACGCTGAACCCCACCTGGGCCAACTTCGCGACTTTCCTGCGCGGCGGGCTCAAGATGGGCACCTCCTGCGAGGTCGCCTATGCCACCGGCGACTGGGACGGCGCCTTCAACGGCAGCGTGACCATCAGGAACACCGGCACGACCCCCATCGACGGCTGGGCCGTGACCTGGACCTGGCCGGGCGACCAGAAGATCACGACCGCCTGGAACGGCACGGTGGTCCAGACGGGCAACCAGGTGACCGCCCGCGACGCCACCCACAACCGTTACATCGGCCCCGGCTCCAGCCAGAGTTTCGGCTTCTCGGCTACCGCCACCGGGACGAACGCCATTCCGGCCGAGTTCAAGCTCAACAACATCGTCTGTACGAGAGTGTCCGCCTGACCCGGCGTGCGCCGGGCCTTGAGCCGAATGGCGAGGCCCGGCGCCGTTCTTCCGTCATCCGAAGTGCATTCGGAAATACCGTGACGTGGAGCGGAAAGAAGCATTTCCAGAATTGCACACGTTCCGTCCGGCAGCGATCACGGAATGTCGCCGAAGATGATCTTGCCTTATTCGATGAGTCGACCCTATCCTTGCCTCTGGCGGCGCGCGCCGGTCTATTTCCCGGTTCTTTCTTTGGCCGGCCGGAGTGCGCATATTCCGGAACCCAAACGCATCGGATAAGCCGCCTTTCTCTGTCCCGGGGCCGTTGTTCGGATCGTCGTTGAGTTAGGGGACGTATGCGTACACCCAACATGTTCGTCAGGAGCCTCGGCGTCTATGTGCCTGACAGTGTGAGCGTCGAGCAGGCGGTTCGTGAGGGCTGGTATCCGGAGGAGGAGGCCGGGAAGTTCCGGCAGATCGGCGCGGCGGTGGCCGGCGACAAGCCCGCGCCCGAGATGGCGCGGCTCGCGGTCCTGGACGCGTACGAACGCTGGGGTGAATCCTCTCCTCGCGACCTCGACCTGCTGCTCTATCCGTCGGTCTGGCACCAGGGCCCGAACGGCTGGCAGCCCCAGCACTACCTGCAGATGCACCTTCTCGGCGGGAACGTACCGGCGTTCGAGATCCGGAGCGGCTGCGTAGGGATGATCAGCTCGCTCGAACTCGCGGCGAGCTACCTGCGGGCCGACGCGGACAGGGAGACGGCCATGGTCGTCTCCTCGGACAATCACGGCACCCCGCTGGTGGATCGCTGGCGGATGACCCCCGGCGCGCTCATCGGCGACGCCGCGGCCGCGCTCATCCTCGGCAAGGAGTACGGCATGGCCGAGCTCCTGTCGGTGAACGCGACGGTGATCCCGCAGGCCGACGCGGTCAACGACGGCGCCTACCCCCTGTTCCCCCCGGACGCCACCGTCGGCAGGGGGCTGAGCTTCGGAAACCGGCACGAGGAGTTCCGCCAGCGGCTGCTCGCGGCGCAGGGGACCGGGATCCACCTGACGATCCAGAAGACGATGATGCAGCAGGTCGAGAAGACCCTGGACGAGGCCGGGATCGGCCTTGCCGACATCACGCGGGTGGCGTTCCCGCACGGTCGCCGCGAGGACCTGGACGGGCAGATGTCCTGGCTGGGCATCGACGAGGACCAGACGACCTGGGACTACGGGAGGCGTGTCGGCCACTGCGGCGCGGTGGACCAGTTCATCGCCTTCGAGCATCTGATCGCGACCGGCGGCCTCGTGGCCGGCGACCACCTGCTCATGGTCGGGTTCGGCTCCGGGACGTCGGTGGCCGCGGCGGCGTTCAGAATCCTGTCCACCTCTCCCGCCACCAGAGGAGCACGCGCATGACCGAGCTCACGCAGAGCCTCATCACCCGGAAGCTGGTCGACTTCATCCAGGACAACCTCGTCCTGGACGGCGACGACATCACGGTCGAGGAGACGACCCCGCTCCTCGTGTCGGGGCTCCTGGACTCCTTACGGACGGCGCGGCTGCTGAACTTCCTGCGCAGGGACATCGGCGTCCCGATCCCCGCCGCGAAGCTCGACCCCGAGAACTTCAGAGACGTCGTGACCATCGTGGCGATGGTCCGAGAACTCGAATCCGCTTAACCGGGCAAGGGCAGAGTCGTGCAATATACGGACACGTACGTCAGTGGGGTGGGAGCCTTCCTCCCCCGGACCATCGTCAGCGTCGAGAAGGCCGTCGCCAAAGGCTGGTACCCGGCCGAAGAGGCCGAGCTGCACAACCTGGCCGGGGCGGCGGTGGCCGGTGACGTACCGGCTCCGGAGATGGCCCTGCACGCGGCGCGGAGCGCCATCAAGCGCAGCGGGCGGGCGCCGTCCGACCTGGACCTCCTCCTGTACGCGTCGACCTGGCACCAGGGGCCGGACGGCTGGCCCCCGCACTCCTACCTGCAGCACCATCTCGTCGGCGGGGACGTCCTGGCCACCGAGATCCGGCAGGGCTGCAACGGGATGTTCATCGCCCTGGAGCTCGCGGCCGGCCACCTGCACGCCGCTCCCGGCAGGCGGGCCGCCCTGCTGGTCGCCTCCGACAACTACGGCACGCCGCTGATGGACCGGTGGGGGATGGGCCCCGGCTACATCGGCGGGGACGCCGCCGGCGCGCTCGTCCTCACCAAGGAGGCAGGTTTCGCGCGCCTGACGTCGGTCTGCACGACCACGGTGGCCGAGGCCGAGGAACTGCACCGGGGCAGCGAACCCCTGTTCCCCCCGGGCGTCACGGTCGGGCGCCGGATGAGCTTCGCGGCCCGGAGCGAGCAGTTCCGGCAGCAGGTCATGCCCAAGGGCGAGGCCACCGCGGCGCTGTTCAACATCCAGCGGGCGCTCATCGAGGTCGTCGAGCGCGCGCTGGACGAGAGCGGGATCGAGGCCCGCGATCTCACCCGGGTGGCGTTCATGAACTACTCAGAAGAGATCGTCGAACAGCGGTGCATGGCCCTGCTCGACCTGCCCATGTCCCGCTCGACCTGGGACTACGGCCGCACCATCGGCCACTGCGGCGCGAGCGACCAGGTCCTTTCCCTCGACCACCTGATCCTGACCGGGCAACTGGGCCCCGGCGACCACCTGCTGATGCTCGGCACCGGGCCGGGAGTGACCGTCTCCAGCGCCGTGATCAAGATCATCGACACTCCTCAATGGGCCTGACAGCGAAGGGAACGTCCGCCATGGTCAACAGTCCACGCGGAGTCCAGGTGGAACCGGTGGCGGTGGTCGGGATCGGATGCCGGTTGCCCGGCCCGCCCGGCCAAGATGTCCGCTCACCTGACGAGTTCTGGGACCTGCTACGCGCCGGCCGGAACACGACCCGGCCGCTGCCCGCCGAGCGCTGGCGCCGGTATGAGAACCGCAGCCCCGAGTGCGCCGCCGCGCTGCGCGACGCCGTGCGCCACGGCAGCTTCCTGAGCGACGTCGAGGGCTTCGACGCCGAGTTCTTCGGCCTGTCACCCCGCGAGGCCGAGCTGATGGACCCGCAGCAGCGGATCCTGATGGAGACCGCGTGGGAGGCGCTGGAGCACGCCGGCCTGCCGCCGCACGAGCTGGCCGGCACCGACGCCGGGGTGTTCGTCGGGGTCTGCACGGCCGACTACGGCGGCCGGCTGCTGGAGGATCTGCCCCAGATCGAGGCGTGGACCGGGATCGGCGCCGCGACGTGCGCCGTCGCCAACCGCATCTCCTACTCCCTGGACCTGCGCGGCCCCAGCATGGCGATCGACACCGCCTGCTCGGCGTCGCTGGTCGCGCTGCACCTGGCCGCGCAGAGCCTGCGGCTCGGCGAGAGCGACGTCGCCCTCGCCGGCGGCGTCAACCTGCTGCTCACCCCGGGCCAGACCCTCACGCTCGGCACCGCGGGAGCCCTGGCCCCCGACGGCCGCTCCAAGTCCTTCGACGCCTCGGCCGACGGCTACGGACGCGGCGAGGGCTGCGGCGTCGTCGTGCTCAAGCGGCTGTCGGACGCGCGGCGCGACGGTGACCGGATCCTCGCGCTCGTCATCGGCAGCGCCGTGAACCAGGACGGGCACACCAACGGCATCATGGCGCCGTGCGGGGAGGCCCAGGAACACGTGATGGCCCGGGCCTGCCGGCAGGCGGGCGTCGCGCCGTCCACCGTGGACTACATCGAGGCGCACGGCACCGGGACCCGGCTCGGCGACCCGCTCGAGGCGGGGGCGCTCTCCTCCGTGTACGGCACGGGGCGGCCCCCCGGCGACCCGTGCCTCATCGGCTCGGTCAAGTCCAACATCGGCCACCTCGAAGGCGCCGCCGGCATCGCCGGTGTCATCAAGGCCGTGCTCGCGCTCGATCGCGGCGAGATCCCCGCGAGCGTGCTGACCACCCTGAACCCGGCCATCCCCTGGGAGGCCTCCGGCCTCCACGTGGTGACCGAACGATCGGCCTGGCCGGAACGCGACCACCCCCGCCGGGCGGGCGTCTCCAGCTTCGGGTACGGCGGCACGGTCGCGCACATCGTTCTCGAACAGGCTCCTCCGGCGGTTCCGTCTCCTTCGGCGGCTTCTGCCGAGCGGCTGTTCCCGCTGACGGCCGCGTCGGAGCGGGCCCTGCGGCAGTACGCGGGCAAGCTCGCCGACCACCTCGGGGAGGGGCTCGACCTGGCGTCGGCAGGGCACACGCTGGCGCTGCGGCGCACCCATCTGGCCCGCCGCGCCGTCGTCGTCGCGGCGGGCGGGGACGAGCTGGCGGGCCATCTGCGCAGGCTCGCGGAGGACGTGCCGAGTGAGGCCGTCCTCACCGGGGACGTCCTGCCCGACCTCGGTCCCGGACCGGTCTGGGTCTTCTCCGGACAGGGCTGCCAGTGGCGCGGGATGGGGCGGGACCTGCTCGCCGTGCCCGAGTTCGCGTCCCTGGTCGACGAGGTGGAGCCGATCTTCGCCGAGGAGATCGGCTTCTCGCCCCGGCAGGTCCTGGCCGACGGCGATCTCGACACGATCGACCGCGTGCAGACCATGATCTTCGTGATGCAGCTGGGCCTCGCCAGGCTGTGGAACGCGTACGGGGTCGCTCCGAAGGCCGTCATCGGTCACTCCGTCGGCGAGATCGCGGCGGCGGTGACGGCCGGCGCGATGACCGTCGCCGACGGCGCCCGCCTGATCTGCCGCCGCTCCCGGCTGCTGCGCCAGGCCGAGGGCAAGGGGGCCATGGTGATGGTCAGCCTGTCCTTCGAGGAGGCGGAGGAGAGACTGGCCGGCCGTACCGACCTGGTGGCCGCGATCTCGTCGGCGCCCGGCTCCACCGTGCTGTCCGGCGACGTGGCCGCGGTCGACGCGGTGGTGGACGAGTGGCCGGCCGAGGGCATCGTGGTGCGGCGGGTGGCCTCGGACGTCGCCTTCCACAGCCCCCACATGGAGCCGCTGGCCGTCGAACTGGCCGCGGCCACCGCCGATCTGGCGTTCGGCGCGCCCCGCATCCCCATGTACACGACCGCGCTGGCGGACCCCCGGTCCACGTCCGTCCTGGACAGCGCGTACTGGGCGGCCAACCTCCGGGAGCCCGTACGGCTGACCGCGGCGACGACGGCGGCGGCGCAGGACGGCCACCGCGTGTTCCTGGAGATCTCCCCCCACCCCGTGGTCGCGCACTCCGTCACCGAGACGCTCTCGGAGAACGGGTTCGAGGACGTGTTCGTCGGCACGTCACTGCGCAGGAACCAGCCGGAGTCCTCGGCCTTCCTCGTCGCGGTGGGCACGGCGTACTGTCACGGCGTCGAGGTGGACTGGAGCCGGCTGCAGCCGGCCGGTGCGCTGGCCGATCTGCCGCCGTACGCCTGGCAGCACCGCCGCCACTGGCGCGAGTCCTACGCCGAGGACGGCAATCGGGGACACGACGCGCACTCCCACACCCTGCTCGGAGCCGTGGCCGGCCTCGCGGGCAGCCGGACCCGGGTGTGGCGGACCAGCCTGGAGGATGCCAACCGGCCCTACCCGGGCAGCCATGCCCTCAACGGGGTCGAGATCGTGCCCGCCGCGGTGCTGGTCAACACGTTCCTGTACGCGGCCGAGGACGAGGACGTCACGCTCACCGGCGTGGAGATGACGCATCCGCTGATGACCGCGGAACGCAGGCAGATCCAGGTCGTGCACGAGCCGCCGGCGCTGCGGATCGCGGCCCGTACACCGGCCGGTCCCGACGAGCCCGAACCCGCCTGGCTGGTGCACGCCACCGCGGACGTGGCCGCTCCGGGGCAGGTCAAACCCGACGTGCTGCCGGATGCCGGCGCTCTCACGCCGATCGACCCCGGGTTCGTGCACCAGCGGCTGGCCACCGTCGGTGTGCCCTCGACGGGTTTCGAGTGGACGATCGAGACGCTGCTGGGCGGCGACGGCGTGCTGCGGGCCACGGTCCGCACCGGGGAACCGGGGAGCTGGACGCCGGCGCTGGACGCGGCGATGTCCGTGGCGCCCTGCGTGTTCCCCGGCGATCCGGTGCTGCGCATGGTCGTCCACATCGACGAGGTGGTGCTGACCGGCGCGCCACCCTCGACGGTGATCGTCCACGCGGCCGTGGACCCGGCCGCCGACGACACCGTACGAGTGCTCTTGGCCGACGTGGACGGCCGGGTGGCGGGACACCTCGCGGGACTCCGCTATCCGGTGATCGACGCGCCAGCCCCCGCCGAGGAGGATCTCGGGGGGCCCGCGGAGTTGTTCGCCGGCCTGGCGCCCGAGGTCCTGCGCGAGCGCGTCCTGCCCCAGATCGGCGCGGAGATCGCGGCCGTGATGAGGCTGGCCCCTGAGGACCTGGCGATCAGGCGTCCCCTGGTCGAGCAGGGGCTGGACTCGGTGATGACCGTCATGGTCCGGCGGCGGCTGGAAAAGCGCTTCGGCTGCCGTCTCCCCGCGACCCTGCTGTGGCAGCAGCCCACCATCTCCGCGATCGCGAATCACCTGGTGGAGCTGCTCGTGACGGTCAGGCCGGCCGCGGCGGCCGTTCCCGAGGAGATGCCCGCGATCGGGGGCTGAGGCCGCCGGCCGGCCCGGTCGCGGCACAAGTGATCTTCACGCACGGCCCGGACGGCGGACCCCGGGCCGTGCACTGAGGGGATGACGGGGTGGAAGGCGTAGCCCGGCCGGTCGATCAGCGGCAGGAACGCCACGACCGACCTAGGCGTCTTGGTGTCCCCGGAGCGCGTGATCGATCTCGGTGCTCCAGCGGGCCGTCCACTCCTCGTCGAGCCCGATGCTCCGGAACGGGGCCCGGCCACGCAGGCCCGCCGGGTCGAGGCCGGGGGAGTGGTGGCTCGCTAGGAGCATCTCCAGCTTCGGCAGCTCCGCGACACTGCCGAGGTCGGCCAGGGAGGGCGCGTCCAGTGCGAACAGGCTCTCCAGGCACGGGAGGTCGTGGCCCGTGCCGAGGGTGCGGAGCTTGGGGCACTCGTTCGCGGAGAGATAGTCCAGCGCGGGCAGCGGCGGCAGCCCACCGAGGGTGGTCAGCTCCGGGCATTTGTCGATGCTGAGCTTGATCAGCGCTTCGCAGCGCGGGATTGGTGAGGCGTCCCTGAGCTGGGGGAGGTTGATGAGGTTCAGCGACTCCAGCTTTGGCAGGGTGCCCAGCACGCTCAGGTCCCGCAGCCCGGGGCAGTCCTTGAGATAGACGTACTCGATCTGCGGCAGCCCCTCGATGCCGTCGATCGAGGTGAGCCGTGCGGAGCCGTGCAGCCCGAAGAACGTCAGCCCCGTGGCGCCGGAGATGGCGCTGACGTCGAGCAGCGCCGTGCAGCCGTAGAGGTTGATCCGGCGGAGTCCGGGGTGGCTGCCGAGGCCGTTCAGCGAGGTCAGCCGGGTGCAGTCACCCAGGTTCAGCGCGGTGAGGTGCGGCATGTGCGCCAGGCCCTCAAGGGACTCCAGCTCGGCGCACTCCGAGGCGTCCAGCTCGGTGAGGCCGGTGAGGTTCGCGAGTGCCGCGAAGTCACGGACGGACGTCCTGCTGACGCTGAGGGAGCGCAGGTTCGCCAGCGCCTTGAGCGCGCCGAGGTCGCTCACGCCTGGGCAGTCGTCGAGGACCAGCTTCTCCAGGCCGGTGAGCGCGGCGAGCGGCCCGAGGTCGGTGAGTTCGCGGCAGCCGCTCAGCACCAGGGTGGAGAGGTTCGTCATCCCGGCGAGCGGCGTCAGGTCATGGACGGCGCTGTTGTGCAGGTTGAGGGTACGCAGCCCGGTCAGCGCGGTGAGCGGGCCGATGTCGCTGAGGCTCTTGGAACCCTCCAGGTCCAGCTCCACGAGGCCGGTGAGCGCGGCGACTCCGCTGAGGTCGGTCAGGTCCTTGCGCTGGAATACGCGCAACGTGCGCAGCGACGTCAGGTGCCGGATGCCGCAGTCCAGGGTGAGCTTCCTGCCGAGCTCGAACTCGGTGCGGCCCTCGCGCGCGAAGGCGGGCGCGACGAGCAGCCGGGCGAAGGCGTCGCGGTCGGCCGCGTCGCGCCACGGTTTCAGCAGCTTCTCCGACTCCTGCGGTGCGAACTCGGTGAAACGCGCGGCCAGCTCGTAGGCCTCCTGCGCCTCAGGGCCCTGGACGGCGGCGAGGTCACGGAAGGCACGCCGGGCGTGCGCGGCGGTCGGCGGTTTCCCCCCTCCTAACAAGGCATGATGCGGGGCGAACCGGGACGTCTCGTGGCTGCTGATCATCCCGGAACTGTAGCTTGCGGGGCTCAGCAAGAGGACTCGATGTCTGACCTGCCGGTCCTCCCACTGGCGTGATCCACGTGGCGTCCGCACCCCACGCCACCGCCTTCGCGCGACTCCACGAGCGTCCCACGGCGTGATTCGTGGCGCCGGTCCCGCTGGCGGACGCCCTCCTCCCCGGCGCGGAAGACGAGCTCGGCCTCCTCGCGCTTGGTGGCGCGCAGGTCCCAGTAGAGGGGGGTGATCCGCTCGGGCTGGACCGCGCATTCAGCCACCGCATGTGACCTGCTGGTTCGCTGTGCGCATCGAAAATCCGGCGCTTCGATCCGAGCGATGGCTCAAGCCATTTGAGCAGGCGCTCAGATGACGGCCGGCCGAGGTCGCGGCCACTGACCGCGGCGTAGCGCCGCCAGTTCGGCGGGCGCGGAACCGCTCTTGAGGGCGAGGGCCGAATCAGGGCGCCATGTCCCGATCGTGTGCGGCGGGACACGCCAGGTGCGGGCGGTTGCGCGCGGTTTCGCGCACGGAGAACGGCCCCACCCAAATGCCAAAGCCCTTAATTCAATATGTCGACACCCATTGACATATGTGCCGGACGCTGCATAACGTCCCGGAAGTCGACCCGGCCAACCGCGAAGGAGACAATGATCATGTACGAAGAGATCGACATCACGCAGCACAACATCGGATACGAAGTAGGAGCCCTACCGGCCGTACTCCTGCCGAACGTCCTCAGCGAAGACGTCGTCGCCAAGAAGGAAAGCGACAGCCGGCTCCCGGGCAAGGGCACCATCCAGGGCCAGGGCGTCACCGACGTGGAGGAACGCGCCCTCCGCTGGTTACTCGCCCACTACAGCACGTACGAGATCGAAGGCAAGACATACCGCCAGATCCTGCCGATCGGCCCCGGCGCCGAAGGGCAGGTCGTCCTCACCTACGACCAGGACCGCAACGCGACGGCCCGGCTCGTCGGCCGCGGCAGACCCATGAACGACCCGGCGGGCAACCCGGAGAACCTCAAGCGGGAACTCATCGCTACCTACAGCCTCCGGACCATCACCGGCGGCTGGACCCCGGTCGACCTGACCAAACTCCAGTGCGCGCTGGCCCTGGTCAAACAGGACGACCGCCCGGCCCTGCGCGGTCTCGAACTCGGCCGCGTGCCGCAACTTCCGCCCGCACCCGGGGGAGAGCCCGACCTGGGAGTGTTCCGGCAGAAATTCGGCCCCAACATCACATCCCTGGGCACGATCGACATCTCGACCGCCATGTTCGACCGGGACGCCAAGGGCTTCTACGAGGGCAGCGACGGGATCGTCTATCCGGTCAGCGTCATCGGCATCCTGCACGAAATCGGCCACGCCGTGGCATCGGTACACCGCAGGACCGAAGCCCGAAGAAACTCCGGCGCGGCCGTGGCAACGACTCAGCCCGGCGTCTACGGAGAAGTCGACCTTCTGTCGCAGGATGACATCACCAACGCCACCACTCTCCGCTACGGGACCGAAGACATCGAAAAGGTGGTCGACCTGGCCGAGAACGCCTACAGCGCGGCCCTGGGGCCACCCGCCCAGGCGGCGGCGGCCATCGGTTTCTGCGAGCAGCAAGGCGGAAAGATGGCCGGACTCGCCCAAGCCGCCCGGAACTATGCGGCCAACAAGACCGCGGCCCTCGGCACGGAACTCAAAAAGCACCGCGCCCTGGTCATGGACGACGCCAACGCCATCATGGACGATTACGAACGCGCGATCGGGCTGAACCGCCGCTCCGAAGCCGGCGACCATCCCAGCGACGATGAGTACAACCAGCTCAGGAACAGGCTGACGGCCACACCATGCGACGCCCCGTGGGCGATCTTCCACGCTGAGCTCATCCGCTGGTGTGACATCGACTTCCGCTCCAACGCCTGGCGCAGGAAGTACGAGAAGAAGGAGGGCGACCGTACCGGCCGCGAACTGAGCTTCAAGCAGTACGCCCAGAACCAGGGGATCGGCCAGGACCTGACCCCGTACACGAAGCAGTTTCCGGCCACCGCCGCCGGTTTCGCCGAACTGTACGCCGAGGCGTACGCGTTGTCGCACATCGACCCCGTGGCGCTGACCACACATAACGCCGCCCTCGCGACCTACTTCACCGGCGCCCAGCCCTTCTACCGGCAGGGCGATGGCAACTGACCGCACCACACGACGATCGGCGTGCCGGCGGGGAAGTCCACGGCGGCACGCCCGCACGGCGCAGCGGAAGCGGGTGCGGGCCCAGCGATCACACGGCGACATTGCTGGTGAGTAAGGAGGTCCTCACTCGCAGAGGGTGTTAGGAAGGGCACTATCGGCAAGCTACATAGAGTAGTCATTCGATTACAAAGAGTAGCAACGTTAGGAGATCGGTAATGTCCTCCCCCAACTCCACCGCTATCACCTCCATCGTCGCCCGCATCGCCACCGCCCCGGACGACGACGACTACGCCACCGCCAAAGGCTCCAACATGGTGTTCCTCGGTGCCGCAGGGCGCGAATTCCGCGCCAATCGAGATGACATCAGCACCTTCGAGCCCGAAAGCGACAACGAGTACATCTTCGGCGAAGGCGCCAACGTGACCTACCCCGACCAGAACGACCCCCGGAGCACCAACCTCACTCTCGAGCACCTCAACCGGAACGACGTCTACATCCGCTACCAGACCGGCAACGACTCAAACGAGTCATGGCGAGTCGAACGCATCGACGTCACGGTCACCGCCGCCAACGGCAGCCGGGTCTCCTACGGCGTCCTGGCCGGTCGCTACAAGCAGTGGCTCGGCAACGAAGTGGGACTCAAGCTCAGCCTCAACCGCCGCTGATCGGCGGGGAGCAACTCGACGGCGATGAGTGCCGGTATTCCGGCGGCTCCAATGACGTCGGCCCCGTCGTCCTGGAGGCGCCCTGCGACGACTACTGGTATCTCGGCCCACATGATGGTCCAGGCCGGTCTGCACGTCACGGGAAAGCGTCGCCTCGACGCGGTCCGGGACGAGCCGCTCGGCAAGGCGTCAAAGGACGTCATCCGCGCCTCCTTCTGCCGGTCAGCGGCACGCCTTGGGCGCCCACCGGGCCTGGACGCGGTCCGCCGGGCCACACCGCATGCGCCCCGGCGGACCGGTCCTGTTACCTTTCCCGGCGGCACTCGTCATAGGTGTGACGACCGAATACGAACGGTCGCCGCCCCAACGAGTGAATGGAGAACAGGATGCTGACGACCATCATGTACGTGACGAGCTACGTCACCGATCAGGACCGCGCGCTGGAGTTCTACACCGAAGGACTCGGTCTGGAGAAGCAGGTGGACTTCTCGGGGCCCGACGGGCGGTTCCTCACCGTCGGCGTTCCCGGCAGCCCGGTGCAGATCCTCCTGTGGTCGCATGCGACGGCCGCGGGACAGCCGGGCGACGTGGGCCAGATTGGCGCGCCCGGGCCGCTGATCCTCGAATCCGACGATCTGCGGAAGGATTTCGAGGCCATGCGCCGGCGCGGTGTCACCTTCGAAGAGCCGGAACCCGTGGACTATCCGTTCGGGGTCCGCATCGAGGCGGTGGACCCGGACGGTAACCGGGTCTCGCTCCGTCAGCAGCGAAAGCCGCGAAAGCCGTGACCACCCACCCATCCGGCCTCGTGGCCGAGGCGTTCGAAGCCCAGCGCGATCGGCTGCGCGCTCTCGCGCACCGCGTGCTGGGCTCGCACGCCGACGCCGAGGATGTGGTCCAGGAAGCCTGGATGCGCCTGGTCCGCCAGGATGAGGCGACCATCGGTAACCTGGCGGGCTGGCTGACCACCGTGGTCGGCCGAATCAGCCTTGACCTGCTGAGATCCCGTCAAGCCCACCCCGAGATCGTCTACGGGCACGAACATGCGGACCTCGTGGTGACGCCCGCCGACGATCCCGCGCCGGACGAGCAGGTGGCGCTGGCCGATTCGGTCGGCCTCGCCCTGCTCGTCGTGCTCGACTCGCTCACCCCGACCGAGCGCCTGGCGTTCGTCCTGCACGACATGTTCGCGGTTCCGTTCCACGAAATCGGCCATATCCTGGGCAAATCCGCTGACGCCACCAAGATGATCGCCAGCCGCGCCCGCCGCAAGGTCCAAGCCACGGACCGGCCGGCGGGCCCCGGCCGCGAGCACCAACAGGTCGTCCAGGCGTTCAGCGCCGCCGCCGTCGGCGGCGATTTCGAAGCGCTCCTGCGGGTCCTCGACCCGAACGTGAAGCTGACCGTCGACACCCCCGGCGGCATCGTCGTCACCCTCGGCGCCACCGAGGTCGCGGCCGGCGCCCGCATGTTCTCCGGCGAGGCCATCGCTCGCCAGCGACCCGTGCTGGTCAACGGCATCCCCGGGCACATGTCCTGGCGCTCGGACGGAACGCCTCTGTCCGTCATCGCCTTCGCCGTCACCGACGGCCGGATCGCCGGCATTCACATCGTCGTAGACCCGGCCAAACTCGCCTCGATCCAGGTGTCCGCCCCGGCCTGAGCCGGTGTCGTCCGGGTCGGCCCGAGCATGTGCGGGTCATCCCAGGCCGGCCAGCCGATGGTGCGCGATCCCGACGAACCCGTCTCGGCATTGATCAATCCCGAGACGGCCTCGGTCCGTCGGACCGGCGCCCTCATGTCGATCACGCGGCCGGGCTCATGCAGCGGCGGCATCTGCTGGTGCGGACGATGATCGTCATGGTGTCGCTCGCATTCGGCGAGCACCCGGCGCAGATGCCGTTCACCATGAACCAGCACGTGGTCGCGTCGTAGCGTCCCTGCGAACCTCCGCAGGGGCGAAGTTGGCGAGCACCTGCTGGAGCACATCACGGGCCGCGAGCGGACCGCCGGGATATCACCACGAACGGACGTGCCGTCCACGCCCGGCCGCGTGCAGCCGCCGACAACGGTAGGAGAAGCTCGCTCCGAGGATTTAGCCAACGGGCTTCTCAATCCTCGTTCCGAGGGAATACTGTTGTCGCGCGGTTACAAACAGTTGTCGTCTCAGGTTATCCCTCGCAGAGGGAATCATGCTCGTCACCAAGCTACGGCCCATGCCCTAACCCTGGCGAGGTTCCATGTCCCCCCTCTACCTGGACAGTCAGCAATTGATCACTGGAATGCTGGTCAGCGTGGTCGGCGAGGTCGATCACAGCAACGCTGACCAGCTCGAGTCCTACGTCAGCCGGACCTGTCGGCCGGGAGAGCCTGTGGTTCTGGATCTCGGCGGGCTGACCTTCCTGGACAGCAGGGGTCTCCATGCGCTGCTACGTCTCCACGCCGCCATGCGGCAACAGGAAGCGACCCTTTACCTGGCGGCGGTGCAGGATGTGCCCGCTCGGGTCCTGCAGATCACCGGCATATGGGATGCCATGAACATCCATTCCAGCGTGGAGGGAGCCATCGCCGCAGTGCTGAGCGCATTCGCGGCGCCGGTGCACCAGTCTCGTTGACGCTCGCGGGCGCCGTCACGGCACTCCATGCAAGTCAGCCGTGTACGGGGGTGACCGGACACGTGACCCACCGGTGCCGGCAGCCCCGGCAGGGCGCTGGCGGGTGACCGCTCACCGGGGGAGAGGGGCCTCGAGCGGCGGCGCGGATTCACGGTCTCGGCCCAGGTCGCGGTGGGAGTTGTGATCTCGGTGCTCGTGCATCTGTCATGCGTTCGCGTAGGGGCAACGGCGGAGGCCGGAACGTTGCCGCGCCCGGAGCTGAAAATGTGCACTCGCCGTAGTAGACATTCGCTTCTGTGGGGGCTATGGTTTCTGACATAGCAAGGAACGGATCCAACCGGGCAGCACAAGGAGTTACCAGCAGGACGACGAACTGCCCGGAGCAAGCTGAGGTTGAAGGTTGGTGGCAGAAGGTCGGACGTGACGGGCCAGCGCAGTGGTAAGGGGCCCAGAGCGTGGACGCGCTGCCGTAGGTAGAAGTTAGAAGAAGTGGTTCGGAAGAGATGAAGGGAGTGTTGACGCCATCGGGATCGCCCGTTGCCGGCTGAGTATCGCCGCTCGGGAACCGCAGTTCCACAGATGGGAAGGTGGTCTACGGTCACGCATTCGCGATCCGCGCATCACCGCCGCACGACAGGGCGGATGCGCACGACGGTAAGCCGGCCGGATGGCCGGTAGATGGTGTTGAACTCTTCGGGCCCCGGCGCAACAGGCGCCGGGGCCCCTGTGCGCGTGGTGAAACGTGATGGGAAAGGAACATATGGATCAACGTCGCTCGGCTGCCGAGGGTGACACGCTCGCCCACGGCAGGATTACGGACACGGCCGGACCCACGGCCGAAGACCGGTTCGACGATGAGGACTACCCCGCCTACAGCATGGGTGCGGCCGCCGAGATGCTCGGCGTCACCCCCACGTTCCTGCGGGCACTGGGCGCCGCCCATCTGATCGAGCCGAAACGCTCCGGCGGCGGGCACCGCCGCTACTCCCGCTACCAGCTGCGTCTGGCCGCGCGCGCCCGGGAACTCGTCGATCAGGGCACTCCCGTGGAAGCCGCCTGCCGGATCATCATCTTGGAAGACCAGCTCGCCGAGGCGCTGCGCATCAACGCCGCATACGAACGCGAGCACGAACGCGAACGCACGGCCGGAAACTGACACGGCGGCTCCGCCACCAGCCTGCGCCGCTACTCTGTGGCCTGGTCTTCGCCCGCGCTGACCAGGCCATACCGCGTCGCGAGCCCAGGGTGCTGCACAGCCGGAGCCGCGGGCTGATGAGTGCGATGCCTTTTACGGCGAGGCGGCTTCGCGGGCCGTCCGCGGCGATGCCGCTGACCCGGGGGCGATGCCCGCAGGGGCTGGATGGCCTCCTGCACAGAGGCTCCACCTGGAACGCCGTCCGCAGGCCGGTGATCGTCAAGATGCGCTCCGGGCTGACGCTGGTCACTCCGCGGCTCATGCGCAACCTGTGATTCATGGGGGACGTGCATCTCGGCGCCGCCTCCCGCTCACGCACGTGTCGGAGATGGCGCCGTCCCGCCCGTGTGCGCGGGAGAAACCGGCCCTCCGCAGGGAGGCTTGCAACCCCGTCAAGGACAGGCCCGCCGGCCCCGCGCACTACGCCCCGTCCGCAGCCGGCTGACTCCCGCGATCACGCTCACACGCTGGTGAAACGCATGGTCGACGGCACCAGGCGCCGACTCCGGAGCAGCACTCCGATAAGGCGGGTGTCCGCCGAGATCCTGATCGCGACGCCGTTGCCGGGCTGCTCACCGGCGCCGGCGGCGAGATCTTCGCCTTCCTGAGGCATCAGGGCAGCTCATCGTGAAACTCCCGAGCGATCGAGCCGGCGACTCACGCAGGCTGGACAGGGTGTGGGTGGCGTCGGCGAGCGCGTGGAAGCTGTCGCCGGACTCGGTGAGATGCCGGCCAGGCCGACGTCGGCCGGGTCGACCCACCACTGTTGAGCGTCGGAGATGTCGGCGATGCGGGGCACGCGCACCGGTGTCGTCCTGAATGCTGATCGAGTCGATCTACGAGCGATGCCGCAGGGGCGAGGTTATGAGCACGATGTCGTGTCCGGGACTGTCCCGTCCGGCAGAACCGCTGGCCCGGTGGCAGTTCGCGAAGGTTCATGGAGGCATGCCCAGGAGCCAGATCCGAAAGGGGAACCGTCCATGATGAGGACAGCAAGCCGTGTTCTCGTGGCTTCCTTACCCGTGTGTGCCCTGCTGACGGGCATTGCCCAGCCCGCTTCGGCCGCCACCGCGGCCACGTGCGGCTCAACCGCCGTGAACCGAAGCTCAGCGTATTCGCAGTGCACACCGTTCGTTATCCTCTCGCAGCACAGGGTCGTGATCACGTGCGGGACCGGGCCCACCAGCCGAACCGCCTACGGGGACTGGAAAAACTACGGGACACGGTCCCATAAGACCTGCCCGATCGGCTTCCTAACCGGCCACAGGCATCAAACCCGCTCCTCGACCTGCAGCCTCCCTGACTCCGGCATCGGCAACGACGCGGCCCGTGATGAATCGGTGGCCTGTTAGGGCGTGTAGCGAAAGCGCCGGTCACAGCCACTCGTTGCTCTGAGGCAGGGGAAAACCGCTACTTCAGCGGTGGATGTGGCGAGTACGGTGTGGCTGTGGCCGGTGATCGCGTGCAGCGGCGGCTCACGGAGACGGACGCGCGGACGCGAAGGAGCCAATGGTGGCAGGCGCTGTACTGCGAGGGGTGACTCTGGACTGTGCCGACCCGCAGACGCTGGCGGGCTTCTACGGTGCGCTGACCGGGATGCGCGAGCTCTTCAGTACGGGCGAGTTCGTCGCTCTGACGGACGACTCCGGCTGTGATCTGGGATTCCAGCGGGTTGACGGATACCGGGCTCCGCAGTGGCCGGGTCAGGACGTGCCACAACAGCTCCACCTGGATTTCCGCGCTGCCGACCTCGATGCGATGGAGGAGTTGGCGCTGGAACTCGGCGCGGCCAAACCGGACCGTCAGCCCGGCGACGGACGCTGGCGGGTCCTCCTGGATCCGGCCGGCCACCCCTTCTGCCTGACGTCTTCCTGATGGCATCCATCGCCGACCGGAAACGCTGACCCTCCTGACGGCGTGCGAGGGCGGCGCCGTCACGCTGGCTCGCGCCATCCCGCTGTTCCGCTGCCAACTCGGGCGCAAGGTGCCGGGCTTGCGGCCGGGGGCGGCGGTCGTCAGGCGGGCAGGCGGACGGAGATCTGGATGACCGTCCCCTGCAGGCCGCTGGTGACGGTGACCGTGTCGGTGAGCTGGTCCATCAACCACAAGCCGCGCCCGCATTCGCCGTCTGGACCGGGCATGCCGGCGCGGTCCAGACACTGCGTGGGTATGCCGGGCCCGCCGTCGCTGATCTCGCAGCACAACAGGTGTCTGGCCCGCCACAGCCGTACCCGGCCGGCGCCGCCGCCGTGCTCGACCACGTTCATCACGCCCTCATGTACCGCCAGCACGAACTCCGCACAGCGCACTCCCGACAGGCCCCGGCCGGCGACGTGAGTGGCCAAGGAGCGGCGCAGATGCCGTGCATCGGCGCGGGTGAAGCTCCACGTCATGGCCGATGGCGGCCCGTCGCCGGGCATCTCATGCCCGCGGATCGCCCGCGACCAGTCGCGGGCTGCGGCGAGATGGCCATGGCGGTACGGAGGTCGGCCCGCGTGGGTGGCTGCCGTCATCAAGCGCTTGGCGGGGGTCGCGGATGGTCGGCATGCCGGATCACGCTCCGATCGGGAAGCGTCGGTCCAGGCCGGTGATGCGCAGCAGCCCGGCCAAGTGCGGGGGCAGGCCGGTCAGGGTCAGGGTGATGCCGCGTGCCCGGGCACGGCTTTGCAGGCCGATCATCACGCCCAGGCCGCCGGCCCCGCAGAAGGTGACCTGGGACAGGTCCAGGACGAGCGTGTCGGTGCTGTGGTCGAGAGCGTTGAGCAGCCGCTGGCGCAGCTGGGCGGTGGTGAAGATGTCGATGTCCCCCGACAGGTGCACGAGAGTGGGGGCCGGGGCCGTCACCCCGTCGAACGGGGCGGTGTCGAGGGCGGTCATGGAGGTCTCCTTACCGGAGAAGCTGCGGTGCGATGAGATGCCTGCCGGCCGGAGATCGGCCCGCCGCCTGAACGGGCGGTGCCCTGAACCGCTCAATCCGGCCGGCAGGCGGCACGTGGGTGACCTCACGAGAGTGCTGAGGCTTGACTGTTCGAGGTGGTCGCCTGCCGCGCGATGACCGATCCGCCGTCGTTCTCCCGGCGGGCGGAGCTGTCGGCGGTCCCCGCACGGATGGTGGCGGGGATCGCGGGCTCGGATGGCAGGCCGGCCAGGGTGAGGATGGCGTCGGTGGTCAGGCCGGTGGTGTCCCGGGCGGTGAGATCGAGCGTGGTCTCGGTGGTGCCGGGTGGGATGAGCAGCAAGACGATCGGCTCGCCGGTGGCGAAGGACAGAGTGATCACGCGCGGGTCGGTGTGGTGGAACCAGCCGATGCGGACCTGCCGTCCGCGGGCCGGGATGCGGCGCGGGATGCGCTCCCAGGCGTCTTGGTGCACGCTTATCCGTAGCGTGGTCCGGCCCAGTCGCTGGTCGACGGCGGCGATGAGAGAGGGTAGTTCGGCGGCGGCGTCGCGGGAGTAGGGCCACCAGGCGCCGTCCACCACGGCCCGGCGATCCAGCACCGGGTGCAGGCGGAGCCGGAGCGCGGAATCGCATCGCGGAATCGCGGACGAGGTGGGGCTGAGGGGTATGGGTGGAGAAAGAAGTGTCGGCATCATGGTCGGCTGACCTGTCCAGGCCCTGTTCGAAGGGGGCCGGTGGTGGTTCGCCGGGGGCGACGCAGACCTGAATGCCGACGCTCGGAAAGTCCTCGGTATCTTCAGTCTACCTCGCGGCGGCCCGAACGTCTCGGTCACGGCCCTTTGGACATCACCCGCCGCCAGAGCCGCTCCCCGAAGACGACAAGGCGGTCCGGCAGGTCATCGTGGGCGCTGTTCCGTGGGATGAGGCAGGCGCAGCAGGAGCAGGGCGGTGTCGTCGCTGTGATAGCCGCCGGTATGCACGGTCAGGGCGCTGGTGATGCGTTCCAGCATCTGCTCGGCGTTCAGGCCGTCACAGCCTGCCAGGAGCGTGCTGAGCGCGGGTAGCCCCCACAGGTCGTGACCGCCGCGGCTGTGTGCTTCGGTGACCCCGTCGGTGTAGAGCAGCAGCGCGTCGCCCGGAGCCAGCTCCACCAGCTCGGCGTGCAGGGCGGTGTCGTCGAAGTGGCCGAGCAGCAGGCCGGGCCGGCCGGCTTCCTCCACGGTCGCGTCGGCACGCCGGATCAGGGCAGGGGGGTGACCGCCCAGGCTGATCAGCCCGCGCGCGCCGCCGTCAGGGCCGGGCCGCAGCATCACGCACACCGCGGTCAGGAAGCGGTCGTTGACGCGCTGGCGGACCAGCGCGTCGTTCAGCCGGGTCAGTACGGTGGCCGGCGAGGCGTGCTGGGTGGCCTCGGTCCGCACGGTGTAGCGGGCCAGCGCGGTCACCTTGGCCGCCTCCAGCCCTTTGCCGGACACATCGCCCAGCACCGCGCACCACCACGGCGGCCGGGTGGGGAACAGGTCGTAGAAGTCGCCGACCACCGCCTCGCCGTTGCTGGCGGGCAGATACAGTGCGGCCGCGTCCAGCCAGGCCGGACGGGCGATCACCGGCGGCAGCAGGCTGTCCTGCAATGTCTGGGCCAGCCGGTCGGCCGCGGCTCCGGAGCTTCGCAGGGCGTCGATACGGTCCTGGGCCTGGTGCACCTGCCGGCGCAATTCGATCACATCGCTGACCGCGCCGGCCAGCCTGGTCAGGGTGTCGATCTGGCCGGCGGTCCATGGACGCGGTTCTTCATCGAGTACGCACAAGCCGCCCAGCACCAGCCCATCGGCCGAACGCAGGGGAAAGCCCGCCCAGGCGCCCACCCTCTTGTCGCGCACGCCCGCGAGGTGTGCCAGCCTGGCGTCGCAGGCGGCGTCCTCGGCGACCAGGGGACCAGCGGCGCCGGCCAGCAGATGACAGGCGTCGGTATGCAGCAGGACACTGCGCCGGCTGAGCGCCAGGGGCCCCCAGCCGACCGCGGCCTTGTAGAACGCGTGGCGGGCGTCGAACAACACGACCAGCGCCTGCTGGGTCCCGGCCGCTGAGGCCGCCAGCTCGCACAGGTTGTCCAAGTCCGGGTCCGGTTCGGTGCCCATCAGGGCGGTGGCGGCGAGTGCCGCCAGCCGGGCCGGGTTGTACACCTGCACCGGCATCGGTGGTACGTCCGCCAACACCAGCGGCTTCAGCGGAGCCTTCATCGCGCGCGCCCGCCTCCCGCCGGAAGGAGTGTCCCGGCAGCTCAGCCTATCGATGCGGCCCCCCGATCGTGGCCGGATGAGTCAACACCGTTGACCCCTTCAGCGTAATCAGCCACCAGCAGGCAGCACAACAAGCACGGCGATCTTGCTACCGGCGGGATGCTACCTGGCCTTGCGGACGCGGCCGGATCCCCGGCCCATCGCCGGGCGTCGACCTGCTGAGACGCGGGGCCGGGGCGCGCCGGCGGGCTCGCTATCGCCGTAACTGATGAGGCTAGCTGGGATTGCGTGTTTCCGCCGGGGCGCCGACCACCTTGACTGGTGGATGACCAGACGGCGCAGCTTGCGTCGCTGTCACCGTGAGGGGGTCGTCATGACCCTGGACGCACAAGGAACCAACGCGACCGACCGCGCGGGCCTGAACGGTCAGGCCCCGCGCTGCGATCACATCGACCAGTTCTCGGCTGTGGAGTACGGCCCACCCGAATGCAAGGAATGCCTGGCTCTCGGCCGGACCTGGACGCGGTTACTGGTGTGCCTGACCTGCGGGTGGGTCGCCTGTTCCGACAATTCGCAGGGCGGCCACGCCCGCGCCCACTACCAGGAGACCGACCATCCGGTGGTCACCACCCTGGAAACAAGATCGACCTGGCGCTGGTGCTACGTGCACCGCCGGACCGTATAGGCCAAGACGAAAGAGATCTTATGACCATTTCCGAACAGAGGGCGGAACGCCGCCAGGACTACGACGGCGCCTCGGCCTTCCCCGAGGCGGAACAGCACATTCTGGTCGGCCCCGCCCAGGCGGGGCTGACGGCGGCGATCGTGGTCCTGCCGTTCATCGGCCTCGGTATCGCGATCTTCCTGGCATGGGGGCAGGGAGTCACGCTCACCGATCTGCTGCTGGCGGCGATCTTGTACGTGGTGACCGGTCTCGGGGTGACGGTCGGCTTCCATCGCCTGCTCACCCATGCCTCCTTCACGGCCCGGCCATGGTTGCGCGTGGCGCTGGCGGTCGCCGGCTCCATGGGCTTCCAGGGCAACGTGATCGACTGGGTCGCCGTCCATCGCCGCCATCACGCCTTCACCGACCGGCCGGGAGACCCCCACTCTCCCTACCGGTACGGCACTGGTCTGCGCGGGCAGCTTCGGGGGCTTGCCCACGCTCACCTGGGCTGGCTGTTCACCGACGACCAGACCCCGGTCGAACGTTACGCCCCCGACCTGCTGGCCGATCCGGCCATGAGGAGGGTGGCACGCGCCTTTCCCGCGCTGTGCGCGCTGTCGCTGGCGCTGCCGTTCCTGGCCGGCTGGGCGATCACCGGCACGCTGTACGGTGGCCTGACCGCTTTCCTGTGGGCCGGCCTGATCCGCGTCGCGCTGCTGCAGCACGTCACCTGGAGCGTCAACTCTCTGTGCCACGTCATCGGCAGCAGGCCGTTCAAGACCCGCCGTCACGACCGTTCGACGAACCTGTGGCCGCTGGCCCTGCTGTCCTTCGGCGAAAGCTGGCACAACGGCCACCACAGTGAACCCAGCTGCGCCCGCCACGGCCTCGACCGCGGTCAGATCGACCCGTCCGCCGCCGTGATCGGCCTGTTCGAGCGGTTCGGCTGGGCGAGCGACGTGCGCTGGCCTGACCAGGCCCGCCTTGAACGCCGCCGCGCCGGGCCGCGCCAACAAGCCCGCGCCCCGGCCCGAGACTGACCGGCGCCCCTTTTCGGTCTCGCCGCCGGCACGGCTGCCCACCGGTGCCGCGATGATCGTCATCGGCGGCCCGCTCAGGCGGCGCTTCGGCCGCACCACCGGCGACCAGCGTCGCCAGTAGCGAGCCCGGCGGACCCTTCCACCGCCAGGGCACGCATGCCCCGCCGCCTGCCGGGCACTAAGCCGACGAGTGACGCGTGCGTTCACACCACCACGTGACACCTACAGTGGAGAGTACGGCCCAGTTGGGCGCCGCCCGGGCGGGAAGGGGTGGCGGGCATGGAGTTGCGTCAGTTGCGCTATTTCGTGACGCTGGCCGAAGAATTGCATTTCGGCCGGGCGGCTGCGCGCGAGCACATCGTGCAGTCCGCGCTGAGCCAGCAGATCCAGCGGCTGGAACGCGAGCTCGGTGTGCGGTTGCTGGACCGCAGCACCCACCACGTCGATCTGACCCCGGCGGGCATGGCCTTTCTCGTCGAGGCCCGCCAGATTCTTGATCACGTGGGCCGCGCCGGGCAGGCGGCGCGCAACGCCGTGACGTCAGCGCCCACACTGCGCGCCGGCATCATCGACGCCGGCTATGACACCATGCCGAAGATCCTGCGCGAACTCCAGCGCACCCACCCTGACATCACGATCCATCAGGTCGAAGCCGGCACCCCCGAGCAGTACCGGCAACTGGCCGACGGCCGCCTCGACATCGCCATCGGGTACGCCTTACAGGCTCCGGCCGAGGTGTCCTCCAAGCTGATCAGGCTCGATCCGCTCGGCGTGCTGGTGCCCGACGGCCACCGCTTCGCCGAACCCGACGGTGTACCCGTCGCCGCCCTCGCCGACGAACTCCTGCTTCTCGGTGAAGAAGAACAGACCCCAGAGCTCAACCATTTCGTCATCACGCTGTGCCGCGCGGCCGGGTTCGCGCCAACTCTCTACGAGGGCACCGTGCAGAGCAGCCGTGCCGCCGCCGACCTCGTCCTTCAGCATCGTTGCGTGCACTGCGTCCCCTCCTCCTTCCGTACCTCCAACCGGCCGGGCACCACCTGGCGGCCCCTGATCGAACCCGCCACGCACTACCCCTGGTCCCTGCTGTGGCACCAGGACAACCCCTCGCCCCACATCGCCACCGTCATCGACAGGGCCCAGCACCTGGCCGAGCGGCTCGGCTGGCTGGAACCCATCAGCCCTGCCACCGGTCCCACGCCCGTCGGAGAGGCCCCGAGCGTCGTCAGCCCCACCGCGCGAGCCTCGACGATCAGACCCATCCCCGAGCGGTGATCACGAAGCACACCGCCCTCGTGCCGGCAGGGCCTCAATGGGGAGAAACCCGAGGTCATGAGGGATCTGGCCGAGTGGCCAGGTCGGTGACGTCTCCGGTGGTGCTGGTGGCCGCCAGCGCGGTGGCGAACAGGATGAGCTGGTTGAGCACTTTGAGGAAGAGCAGTATCGCCACGGCTCCGGTGACGACTTGGTAGGCGGGGTTGGCGGCGGTGAGGTTGAGCAGGGCTTGGCCGAGGGTCTTGAGGATCTCCAGGCCGATCGTGAGGATGAGCGCCGGCCCGATCACTCGGCGGAGCGGTAGGTGCAGTCGTGGTGGCGCGGTCAGCAGCGCCATGGCCAGCAGGGTGTTGACTCCGAGTCTCAGCACGAAGGTCGTCATCGACAGCACCCATCGGGCCGGGGTGGCGTCGGCGCCGATGGTGTTGACCGCGAGCCAGGTCACCACCCATTCGGCGGCGAAGGCGACGGTGAGCGACAGGGAGAGCAGTATTCCGAGGCCGGCCACGATGCCCAGGTCGATGATCTGACGCAGGAAGAAGTTGCCTGGATATTCCTCGAGTCGCCAGATCGCCCTGGTCGCCGAGCGTAGGGTGTCCATCCAGAACAGGCCCGTCAGTGGTAGCACTACGCAGGCGACCAGCCCGGCTGTTCCCCCGGCGTCGCGAAGGGCTTGGACGTCCAGGCGGGGGAAGGTGTCGCTCAGGTAGCGCTGCATCTCGGCCAGCGCTGTCGGCTGGTCCAGAAAGCGGCTGAGGATGGCGAATCCCAGCAGGGCCAGGGCGAAGGTGGCGAAGAAGGCGTAGTAGGTGAGGGCGGCCGCCAGCCGGCCGGCGTCGGCCTTGTCGTAGCGGATCAGGGCGCGCGCCGTGTGATCCAGCCAGCCGTGCCGGTTCCTCGCATGCTTCCAGCCTGCCGCCATCCGGCCGGCCCAGCGCCGTGCGGCGCTCATGGCCGGAGCCGGGACGCCGGCAGAATGCGGCCGTGATCGCGCGCTGTGGTCTTTCGCAGAAGATGGCTCACCGCGCCGCCGTGGATAGCTGATAGGGCGGAATGACCCCTACCCATGAAGCGAATTTTATTTCTCCCACATTTCCCTGGCCCAAGGCCTGAAAGTGTTGCCAATCCCCTGCATGCCGGTCACGCCATGACGGCGAAGCGTTGGTCCAAGCCGGTGGCCTGCAGCAGCCTGGCGATGCGTGGCGGAACGCCGGTCAGGGCGAGGGTGATGCCTCGGGCCTCGGCACGTTGCCGGACGCCGATCAGTACGCCCAGTCCTCCGGCGCCGCAGAAGGCGACCTGGGACAGGTCCAGGACGAGCAGGCCGGTGCTGGTGTTGAGTGCGTTGAGCAGTCGCCGGCGTAGCCGCGCTGTGGTGAAGATGTCGATGTCCCCCGACAGATGTACGAGAGTCGGTGCCGAGACGCTCGCCCCGCTGGGCGGGGCGGTGTCGATGACGGTCATGGGTTTCCTTACTGGTGAAGCCGAACGTAGGAGATGCCTGCCGGCCGTCCCGTCGCCGCACGGAACGCAGGGCGCAGGGTGGGATTCGGCCGGCAGGCTCGCCAGCGTGAGGATGCCGTCGAGCGCCAGGCCGGTGGTTTCCTGGGCGGTGAGTTTGAGCGTGGCCTCGGCGGTGCCGGCAGCGGTGCCCGGCGGGATGATCAGCAGGACGATCGGGTCGCCGGCCGCGTCATGGGAGTAAGGCCACCAGGCCCCGTCCACCACGGCCTCCCGGTTGGGCACCGGGTGGAGGCTGAGCCGTGGCGCGGAATCGATCCGCGGGATCGCCGAAGCGGTGCGGGTGGTGAGAGAAGTGCCGGCGTCATGGTCGCCTGACCCGTCCGGGCCCCTTCGAAGGGGCCGGTGGTGGTTCGCCGGGGGTGACGCCGACCTGACTGCCAACGCTCGGGAAAAGTCCTCGGTGTTTTTAAGTGTACCTGGTCACTGGTTATGAACACGCTGCACTCGGTATCAACCTAACAATGCGACCAGGCCTGATTGACGCTACCGTCCAGCAATTCGACGTTGCCGGCAGCCAGTGCTGAGCCGGTCTTCCACCACAGGCTCCGGTTATCAGCTAAGGAGATGAGTTGCGCTTGAATTGACCGTTTCCTTTGGCTCCGTACTCCTGTGCGATGGGGAGGACAGAACGGATCTCGGAGACGCGACGCACGGTTTTCACCTCATCCCCGATCGCCGGTTCAAGGCTGACGTGTCGCGTGCCCTACCGCCTCCACGGCTATCGACGGCCTGCCCCATGCCGTCACAGGAGAGACCCATGAGCGAGAGCACAGATACCAAGCCTCCCATTGTCCTCATTCATGGGCTGTGGCTGACCCCGCGCGTCTGGGAACACTGGATCGAGCGCTACACGAGGCTGGGCCACCAGGTGTCCGCCCCGGCCTGGCCGGGCATGGAGATCGAGGTTGAGGCCCTGCGCAAGAATCCGGAGGTCATGAACGGCCTGGGCGTCACCGAAGTGGCCGACTTCTACGAGAAGGTCGTCCGCGAGCAGGCTCAGCCACCCCTCATCGTCGGCCACTCCTTCGGCGGCCTGATCACGCAGATCCTGCTGGACCGCGGCCTGGGCGTCGCCGGCGTCGCGATCCACCCAGCCCCGATCAAGGGCGTGCTGCGCCTGCCGCTCAGCAGCTTGCGTTCGGCCTTCCCGGTGCTGTCCAATCCCGGTAACCGTTCCAGGACGGTGGCGCTGAACGCCCGACAATTTCATTACGCGTTCACCAACACTCTGACCGCGCAGGAGTCCGAGGCGATCTACCAGCGCTACCACGTGCCCGCCCCCGGCCGGCCGGTGTTCCAGGCCGCCACCGCCAACCTGCTACGGCACCCCGCGACCCGAGTCAACGTGCACAACGACACCCGAGCCCCGCTGCTCCTGATCGCCGGTGGCGCCGACCACACCGTCCCCGTCACGCTGGTACGGGAGACCTACCAGCGCTACCGCAAGTCCCGTGCGGTCACCGACTACCAGGAGTTCGCCCGCATGCCGCACTTCTCCCTCGGCGTCCCCGAATGGGAGAAAGTCGCCGACCACGTCGTCCACTGGGCACAGCGGCACATCGCGAGATACGCCAGAAAGCACCGCGAAGACACACGATAAGCGCCGCCGCACACAACACCGGCTTGCCGGCCACGTCCAACTCCCCGCACCACCAGCATCTCCACGCCCGATCGCATGGGCGGCGCCGCGTCACGTGAGCTTCGGGGGCGGGTCTCGCACCGGCGTCGCCGCGACCTCGAACAGGTCGCCGGGCTTTCAGCCTGGCGGCGATCTTGATGGTCTCGGCCGGCGTGAGCTGGTGGAAGACCACGATGTCGTCGACCCGGTTCAGGAACTCGGGCCGGAAGTGCCGCTTGAGCTCTTCCTGGATCTTGGACTTCATCCGGTCGTCGTCGGAGTCGGTGTCGTTGGACTTGGCGAACCCGACCCCGATACCTCTACGCGGGTCCCTCGGCGTCGGTAAGACCGAGCTGTCCAAGGCTCTGGCGGAGGGCCTGTCGCGTTCCATCCGGCGCACCCGCGCCGGTCTGAAGGACCCGCGCCGTCCCGGCGGCTCAGACGCCCCCGACATGGCCGCGCTCACGCTCGCCGCCGGCACGGGCGGCGTCCGGCCCGCCGACATCTTCCAACGTGATGTCCCGAACGGGGGCCCTGCCTGGCCGCGACGACTCGGCCTCCTGGGAGAACGAGGGTGGCCGCGTCACCGATCCCGGCCCCCTGCGGCCCTTCGGGGTCTAGCGCGTGCCGCAACCTGAGCCCGCCGGTCCCGCTGGTCGCCGGCTTCAGATGCGCACGGACTCGGCGCGGATCCGGGACACCCGTTGCCGGGCGCTCATCCGCTCGGGCAACGAGCAGGTCCGCTCCGCCTGCTTCCTCCGGTCCTCTGACAAGAGAGGAACTCCGACCATGAACTCGACGATCCCCTTCGCCACGCGAGCCCCCGCATCCGCGGTCAGGCCGTACCCGATCCGGGTGCACGCCCAGCAGGGTGAAATGGCTGCTGATCGTGCCACCGAGCCGGATCAACCTCTTGGAGGAGCATCCCGACGATGTCGGCCGAGCGCGATCCGTGCGATGCCCTGGGTCCTCGGGCGGGGCCTGCCTTCTCGACACGAGCATGGGCGGTACACGGTCCGATGAGAGAAGGGGTGACCGAGCGCCGAAAAGCACAGCGATTTCCCGGCGATGGGGTAGACGCCGCTTCGGCGGCGGCCCTGGCTGCGGCTGACGCGACGGCGCATCAGCGCCGGGCACGCTGGACGGGCTCGCGAAGAGAGTGATCACGTTGAGGATGGCGTCTTTGGCCGATGACCCGTTCTCTCTGCCGACCGCGTGACTGGTCATGAACATGTTGCTCGCAGCATTCCGTCCGCACCGGAGACGACCCGGCAGCCTGGGTTCATGTCGACGCCGAGCACGAAGACGGGGGCGTTCGAAGATCCCCGGATCGGGACCTTCGCTGGGGCGACATCCCGCACCACGTCGTCGCTGTCAACGCGCTCGGCATGACCGACGGTGAAGTGGTCAGGGGCCGCCAGAGGCCGGATCGGCGGGTGACGCACACCCGTAATGGGCCCTTCTGGCCAGCGCCTGGCCGGCCTCGATGTTGAGCAACCGCGCGGTGCCGGCCATCTCAACGAGTTGATCAGGCGTCATCGCCTCCAGGTAAACGGCGAGCCGCTGCAGGTCACCGTCGCGGGCCATGCTCATCGCGTTCTGGAAGGCGAGAGATCGCGAGGCCATGCCGATCGCCTCCAAGACGCCGGTCAGGGCCTGGTCCACACCGTTGTCGGGATCCGCACACCGCGGAGGCCGAGCATTCGACATCATTCACCTTGCCGTCCTTGAGCTCCGAGCAGGTCCGGCCCCGTCGGGCCGGCTGTCCGATCGGCTGGTCTCTGTCTTGCGGGGCTGGTATTCATCCTGGCCTTCAGCCGTCACCTCTCGGTCAGGGCTGCTCACGACCGGTGTGGCTCGCAGCCCTGGGAACACGATGCCGAGCCGGCCTCTGCGCCAAAGGGCTCGCGTGGCTTTCGGGGTGTTGACCGCTGCGGACTGGGAGCTGGAGGGGACGTACGCGTGGTTCGGCGTCCTGGTCGAGGCTGAGGTCATCGCAGCGGGAGCCGGGTGCCTCCCGCGGGCCAGGCGCGGCACGTCCTGGTGGATGGCGTGGTGGGTCGCGCTTGTGGTGGTGACGCATTTCCTGCCCCTGCCCCTGGCGCTGTTGCCGAACGACTGGTCGCGCTCGATGTGGTGGTACGACGCGTGCACGGCACCATCACACCGAGCAGCCGGTCGGCCGGGCCGCCCGAACTGGGCCGCGATGCCGGTCAGGACGTGAGCGGGTCCTGCTGGGGCGAGGCCGGCGGGCCTTGGCCGGAGTCTGGTGGCGGCAGGTCGGTGGTGCGCGTCACCACTGATCGGGCCAGGTCGGTGAGGTGCTGGTGATGGCTGCGGGCGTGCTGGCGCAGCAGGGTGAACGCCTTGTCCATGGGCAGGGCGTGTCGTTCGCTGAGCATGCCCTTGGCCTGTTCGATGACCACCCGGCTGGTCAGGGCATGCTGCAGTTGCTCCGACAGCACCTGGCTTTCGCGGATGGCCCGTTCTTGCAGCAGTCCGATGGTGGCGATGTCGGCCATGGCCTGGGCCAGCGCGGCGGTGCCCGCGTCCAGCTCGCCCGGCTGCAGTTGGAACAGGTTCATCGCGCCGATGATCTGCTCGCGCAGCCGCATCGGCAGTGCGCTGACCGCGCCAAAGCCCGCGAGGCGGGCCTGCTCGGCGAACCGCGGCCAGGCGCCGGCCTGAGGACCGGCCAGGTCGGCACAGTGCACCGGCCGGCCGGAGCGGAAGCAGACCAGGCAGGGGCCTTGGTCGTTCTGCAGCTGGAACAGCTCCAGCAGCCGGGTCTGCTCGCTGGAGGCGCCCATCAACTGCAGCCGGCCGCGCTGGTCGGTGACCAGCAGGCCGACGGCGTCCACTCCGAGCAGGTCCATACATCGCTCGGCCAGGCCGTGCATGAAGTCGATCAGGTCGAACCCGGTCACCAGCGTGTCGGCCAGCGCGATGAACGCCTCGGCCACCTGTCGTTCCGGGCCGCGGGGCGGGGAAGTCTCCACCTTTGGCAGCCTACGCCCGCCCACCCCGCCCGAGCAGAGGAGAACCGGCCGGTCCGCTCAGGTCTCGTGGCCGGAGAAGCGCAGCGTGTGCTTCACTACCCGCCGCGCCACCTGGGACAGTGGTTCGTCGGAGGCGAGCGCATACGCGCGCAGCCGCAACAACGCCTCCTCCACCGAACAGTCGGCCTGCACCGCCACGACGCCGCTGGCCTGGTGGATCTCCGCCCCCAACGCCAGAGCCCCGACCGGCATCGCCTCGCCGTCGCCATCGACCATGACCATGTTCAGCAGCAGCAGCAAGGCCGCGTCGGCGAAGTGCCGCGCCTGCGCCCGCTCGGCCTCACTCAACACCCGCGGACGGTCATGACACAGCGCCAGAACCCCGACGCTGACCGGACCGGCCAGCAACGGGAAGGCGAACACCGCCCGCACCCGGGCCGCCTGCGACAGCGCGGTGAACAACGGCCAGCGCTCCTGTGGCCCACGCCCGCGCAGATCCCCGACCAGCACCGGCACGCGGCTGTGGACCGCGTCCACGCACGGCCCGTCCCCGCTGGTCAGCTCCGCCTCCAGCAGATCACGACCCAGCGCGCCGACCATGTGTAACGGCATCAGCTGTATCCCGGGAACGCCGCTGATCACCGACAACCCGCCCCCGGTCAGCCGTAGTGCGTCCACGCACGCCGTGCACACTTCCTGCGCCCCGACCGGCCCGCGCCGGCCTGCCGCGGCAGCGCCGATCACCTCCCAGACGCGCAGCGCTTCATCGTCCACTCGCCATGACCGCCCGCCCCGCGTCCGAAGGACACGTAGCCTTCACCGTACGCTCCCCGCCACGGCGAAAGGGCCAGACGACCGGGCTCGGCGACGGGGCGGAAGCGCGAAGACTACAGCAGGACGTGATCCAGCCCGGTCAGCAGAACGTGGGCAGTTGACGGCTCGGCTGATCACCCTGCCGACCCAAACCGGTGAGGCCGCCATCTGAACACCGAACTCAGGCGCAGCCTCGCCGATCCTCCGCTGGGCGTGCGGCTTTGTCCTCAGCGGCTATCGCATGCAGCCCGGTCGATCCCTTGCCCGCGCTGCGAAGAGATCGAGCGGATCGCTACGAGAAACGATGGGCAGCGGATCTTTTGGCTACGGCGGTGGGAGGTCCGCGCTGGTGAAAATCTCCGCCCGATTGTGGGTCGGCGGGCCTCAAGGTCGTGGTCCGGCAGGTCGGGACGATCCAGCGACCTCTCTTACAAGATCTCGCCCGGCCCCCTGAACCGTCGGGCGCCGCGTCGCGACCGCGTCGATCTGCTCCCGGCCATGCGGCGATCGCGGCCGCTCGTGCCCGAGCCCGTGAGGATGTCCTGATCCGGTCGACCAGGCCACGCCTGCTGTGAGCAGTCCGAAGAGCCCGGCCATCGCCGCCCCGACGGCCGCCCGGCGGGCCTTGGCGCTGCCGGGTTGGGATCCTCTCACTGACGGCGCGGCGATTCCGGGCATGAACGGTGAGGTCGCTGCCACGGGGATGTGCATGAGAGTGGTCGCTGCCGGCTTGTCCTTCAGTGGCCATAGATCCGCCACGCGCTGGAGTTGCTCGCGCGCGCCGGCTGCGTCCAGTCGCGTGGCAGGGTTCTTGTCGAGCAGGCCGGCGAGCACGGTCGCCAGCGGTCCAGCCCTTTGGAAGGGGTCGGGTGGGTCGGCGAGCACAGCAACGAGCGTATGAATCGCCGTGTCACGGCCGAAGGGGGGCCGCCCTTCGACGGCCATGAAAAGGGTGGCGCCCAGCGACCACAGGTCCGACTGCCGGCAGGTATCGCCTGTGACCCGCTCAGGAGCCAGGAAGGCCATGGTACCGGTCAGCGTTCCGGTCTCGGTGAGGGAGGCATCGCCGTCCATCGCGGCGATGCCGAAGTCGGTCAGGACCACGCGACCGTCATGAGCCAGCAGCACGTTGTCCGGCTTGACATCCAGGTGGACGATCCCGGCCGTGTGAGCGGCGCACAGCCCCTGCAGCACGTCCAGCCCGATATTCGCCACCACGCGCGGAGACAGCGGCCCGTCCTGGGCCACCCTTTGACCGAGCGTTCGGGAGCGCACCAATTCCAGCACGATCCAGGGCTGACCGGCCACCTCGACGACGTCGTACACACCCGCGACATTGGGATGGCTGATGCGAGCCATGGCGCGTGCCTCCTGACGTGTGCGCTCGGCCAGGATCGTCCGTTCGGGCCCGGCGGGCAACGGCACCTCCTTGATCGCGACCTCGCGGGTCAGCAGCTCATCATGACCGTGCCAGACCGTTCCCATGCCGCCTCGCCCGAGAGGTTGGAGCAGCCGGTAGCGGTCGGCGAGAAGAGAGGTATCCAGCGGTGTATCGAGCCTGCGATACTCGGCTGCCGCATCGACGTCATGCCTGGACGAGAGGTCGAGGACAGGCCATTGCCGGTAGGTGGAGGCGCCGGCACTCGCCAGGAGCGCCATCCGATCGTGATCGCCGGTCGGTAACGGCCTGGTCTGTGGCGCCTGGCCAGCCCTCGCCATATCCACATTCCTGTCCGCCAGCCGTCACTTGGGCGCCGATGCCGGCGCACGCCGCCCGAAGACGGGCAGTAAGACAAACCCAGCCAATGCCGCTGACCAGCAGACGGCTACCGGCGTTTCGAGCAAAGCTCATCACCGTAGCTGATCACCGATCAAATCCCTTCGGCAGGCCCCGACGGGGCCCACCGATCCGGGCCTTCTGCCGCACAGCCGCCAGACGGTTCTCGTCGCCCGTGCTCCGCTTCGGTGATCGGCTGTGGTGATGAACTCTTCTGGGATCGGCGGTGTCCGTACCGCACGCGGGGATGTTGGCTCAAGGAGAACGAGTTCGACAGCCGGCTCCGGCGAGTCCGCGGGCGGTCGGCCCGCTGCTTCGACCGGTCCGGAAGACCGATCCCGCGCAGCCATCGATCGCCGCACTAGGAGTTCGGTCATGGGCATCATCGCCTGGATCATCCTCGGATTGGTAGCCGGACTGGTGGCCAGAGCGCTGGTCCCCGGCAAAGACCCGCAAGGGCTGATCATCACCTTCGTGTTCGGCGTCGCCGGCGCACTGCTGGGCGGCTTCGTCGCCACGCAGCTGTTCCACGTCTCGGGTGTTCAGGGGTTCTTCAACCTGTCCACCTGGGTCTGCGCCATCGTCGGTGCGGCTGTTCTGCTGCTCGCCTACAACCCTGTTCACCGGGCGACACCGGCCGAGCGCGGTGGCGTGGGTGTGACCTGCATCGCCATCGGGGCCATTCTCACTTCGCGCTGAGCAGGGGAACGGTCGACGGCATCGGCCCGACCGGGGAACGTCCATCCGCTCGGGCGATGCGAAGGCATCGAGTCTCCAGGGGAACAAGGACCGTCCGCAACCAGCTGCCGATGCCCGTGACCGCCACCCCGCCCTGCACGGCGACCTCAAGAGAGTTGATCGCATGGACAGCCGTAACGACGAAGAGCCTCTCGACCACGCCACCGACGTACCGCCGCCTCAGCCCGCGCCGGCTCGAGAGGACGACACAACGGTCCTCACGCCGGACAAGCTCGTCTTCGACCCGGCGGCCGAACCCGCGCCACCGCAACGCGGCTCGTTGCTCGGCAGCGAACCGAGCGGTGTCCTGGAGCGCTGGCACGATCTCCAGGCGTCCTTCGTGGACGACCCGCGCGAAGCCGTCCGGCGAGCCGACTCGCTCATGGACGAAGTGATGACCTCCATCCGCGAGACGCTGGAACGCCGCCTGGGTGAGCTCCGGGAGCCCTGGAAGAACACCGACCAGGACGACACGGAGACCGAGCGGCTGAGGATGGCCCTGCGCGCCTACCGCAACGTCCTGCACAAGCTGATGCCGCTCGCCGACGACCACGCGACGCGGTGAGGTGGCTCGCGCTGGTTTGGGGCGGCCCAGCCGCCTGACCAACACCCTGCGGGACCTGCGTGAGGGAGGCGTTGACGTTGTGCCGTACGCGCTGCCCGTTCAACGTTTCGGAGGGGGCGTACGAGATATCCGCATCCTCCAATGCCTCGATGACCCGGTTGCCGCGGATCAGCAGACGTCGGCACTTCTGGCGTGCCGGTAGGCGCCAGAGTGCGCCCGCCGGGTGTGCTTGTCCCGAGAAGGGGCCACCACCGGCAGGGCTCAGTCGGTGCTCGACCACGCGCCTGCGGCGGGCGTATGGCGTTCAGTGTCGGTGCGCGTCAGATGGCCTCATCACTATGGCTGATGGCACTCGGGGCACCTTCGCCGGATGCCGTCCCGATGGCCGGGGCGGCGGATTCCAGCCAGCCGAGCCGTTCGGCGAGTTGGCGTGCGCTGTTGATGACGGTGGCGATGTGGGAGGAGGGGTTGTCCTGGTGCCACAGCAGGGACCAGGGGTAGTGCGCGGTGGGTTCGATCAGGGGCCGCCAGGTGGTGCCGGGCCGGTTGGAGGTGCGGAAGGAGGCGGGGACGCAGTGCACGCAGCGGTTCTGGAGTACGAGGTCGGCGGCTGCGCGGGTACTCTCGACGGTTCCCTCGTAGATGGCCGGAGCGATCTCGGCCGAGCGGCATAGCTGGAGGACGAACTCGTTGAGCTCCGGGGTCTGGCTTTCCTCGCCGAGTAGCAGGGGCTCGCCGGCCAGGGCGGCGACGGGTACGCCGTCCGTCATGTCGGCGAAGGCGTGGTCGTTGGGCACCAGCACGCCGAGCGGATCGAGCCTGATCAGCTTGGACGTCACCTCGGCCGGGGTTCGGGAGGCGTGTCCGATGGCGATGTCCAGGCGGCCGTCGGCCAGTTGCCGGTACTGCTCGGGGGTGCCGGCTTCGACCTGATGGATCGTGATGTCGGGGTGGGCGTGCTGGAGTTCGCGCAGGATCTGCGGCATGGTGTCGTAGCCGGCGTCGATGATGCCGACACGGAGCGTGGGCGCTGAGGCGGCGGCGCTGCGTGCTGCCTGCTCGGCCCGGCCCACGTGGTCGAGGATCTGGCGCGCCTCGATGAGGAAAGCGACACCCGCCGGGGTCAGGCCGACGTGGTGAGTGCTGCGATCCAGTAAGCGCACGCCTAGCTCGCGCTCCAGTCGCTGGATCTGCTGGCTCAGCGCGGACTGCACGATGTGCTCGCGGGCCGCGGCCCGGCCGAAGTGCAACTCTTCGGCCAGCGTCACGAAATAGCGCAACTGACGTAATTCCATGCCTGCCACCCCTTCCTGCCTGGGCGGCGCCGATCCGGGCCGTCGTCTCCAACTCTAGGTTCCTCGTGGGCGTGCGAACTTCTGGAAGCGGGGCACTACTTGCTGGGTTGAGGTGTCTGGCAGGCGATCTTCGGGTTCATGCCGAGATAGTTGAGGGGGCCTGCCAGGATCGTCACCGCGATGGTGGCCACCTGATTGCAGTTCTCCACTGGTCGTGTGTAGTAGTTGCGCTGGCCGGCGGCGATGGCGCCGGCGATCAGCCACAGGATCAGCACTACTGATGCGATGCGCATCGGTCCTACCTCCATCTTCGTTCTTGCGCGGGGGTGTCGGGCGGGTCATCGTGGAGTTCACCGGCGTCCGGGCGGGATCCCGGCTCGAGACCTGGACCGGCCGGGCGGTCTGTCGAAGTGAGGATCAGCGCTTGAACGCGTTCCTGGCCTTCCCGCCGGGCTGCCTCAGATCGCCTGCGACAGCGTGCACAGCGTGGGGAAAGGCGCGTGCCGCCCGGGCGATGGCCGGATCGGCCAGCATAACTCTCGGGTAGGGTCTGGTCGTCGGTGAACAGCCAGCCCAGGTGGGCGTGGGCAAGCCCGGCTCCGCAGCCGAGAGCAGGACGATGTGATCGCGACGCGTCGCCTGACCGTTCAGACCGACGCGCGGTCACGTTCATTCCTTCTGCGTCCCGGGTCATCACGACCCCCTCACGGTGACAGCGACGCAAGCTGCGCCGGCTGATCAGTCCTCAGTCAAGGTGATCCGCGAGCCGATGGAAACGTCCATTCCCAGCAAGTCTCATCACCTACGGCGATAGCGAGCCTGCGGGCGCGTTGCCGACGCGCCGTGAGTGAAGGCCGATCAGCGTGCCAGGTGAGTGACGTAGAGTCGAGGTATCCGGAAACGACGACATCCCGCCGCTTTTGAGGTGCCTGCCAGGCCGGCTCACCGAAGGGTTGTCATGGGCATCCTGCACCGCTTCCGTACCAAATCCGCGCCATCCGCTGAGACGACTGAAGCCGATGTGCCCCAAGGCGAGAGCTCACCGACGCCGGCCGTGCGCTCCAGCGCCGAGAACTCCAGGCCGGTGCCCGTCACCCGCACCAGCGTGGCCTGGGCGGGCGTGTGGGCCGCCGCGCTCGTGTCCGTCGCCTTCATCGTGTTCATGCTGCAGAACACCACCGTCACGCAGGTGTCCTTCCTCGGCCTGCACGGCACGCTGCCGCTCGCGGTCGCGATGCTGATCGCCATGATCAGCGGGATCCTGCTCACCCTGGTGCTCGGCACTGCCCGCATCACCCAGCTCCGCCGCCTGGCCAGCCGGCGCCGCCGCCAGAACCGCTGATCGGCGCGCACTCCCCACGCATCAGAACGCTTTTCGCCACCAGAGCATCCGCGTAATCCCAAAACAGCCCAAAGGGAGTGTGTGCGCTGAAGGCGTGGGCAGGCGAACGGGTCCCAAAGGGGAAAGGACGCTGCGTGTGTGATGGGAGGGAACCGGCATGGAGCCGACGGGTGCAGGCGTGGTCGATCGGGAGCGACTCAGCGCGGTACCGATCATCGACGGCCGTAAATCGGTCGCGGCGGTAATCGCGTTGTGGGTATTCGTGCTGGTGCCGTTCGCGGCTCTCGCAGCAGCCGTGCCAGCGGCCTGGGGATGGGGGCTGAGCTGGACCGACGTAGCGATCGCGACCGGCACCTACGTCCTGACCGGGCTCGGCGTCACGGTGGGTTTCCACCGCCATCTCACGCACGGCGCGTTCAAAGCGGGCCGTTGGCTGCGGATCGGCCTGGCCGTGGCCGGGTCCCTGGCCGTGCAGGGCTCGGTCATCCAGTGGGTGGCCGACCACCGGCGCCATCACGCCTTCGCCGACCGTGATGGCGACCCGCACTCGCCCTGGCGTTACGGGCACAGCGTGCGCGGTCTGGCCAAAGGGCTGCTCTTCGCGCATGTGGGCTGGATGTTCGAGCGTGACCGCACCAACCGGCGGCGCTTTGCCAAGGACCTGCTCGCCGACGCCGATATGGGCCGGGTGGACCGGCTGTTCGGGCCGCTGGTCGCGGCCTCCCTGCTGCTGCCGCCCGCCGTCGGCCTGCTGGCCACCGGCACCTGGCGCGGCGCGCTGACCGCGTTCTTCTGGGGAGCCCTGGTGAGGATCGCGCTGCTGCACCATGTCACCTGGTCGATCAACTCCGTCTGCCATGTCTTCGGCGAGCGGCCTCTGAAGACCCGCGCCGGGGACCGGGCCGCGAACTTCTGGCCGCTGGCGATCCTGTCGTTCGGCGAGAGCTGGCACAACGGCCACCACGCTGACCCCACCTGTGCCCGCCACGGTGTGCTGCCCGGCCAGATCGACATCTCCGCCCGGCTGATCCGACTGCTGGAAAGGCTCGGCTGGGCCCACGACGTACGCTGGCCGAGCCCGGCCCGCCTGGCCGCACGACGCCGCGAGTTCTCGCCATGACCGGCCCTGAGAAGCTACGGCTCAGCCTGGATTACGACCACGCCCACGGAGCACGGTGGCCCGGCGCCTAAGGGCCCGTACCGTCGCCCGGCATCCGCGGAAGACGCCGCCCGGCGCATCTGTCCGGCGAGCTTGTACGGCGCCCGGCCCGCGCCCAACCTGCGCAGACGCATGCACGGGCGACAGCCTGAATGTCGAGATCAGGGATCACGGTCACCGCACCGATGAGCAGGAGCAACCGCCGGCACAGGCGGTGACATCCTTCCTGGGAGGGGTTATCGCCGGCCGGCCCAGCGGCCAGTGCGCCGGCCGGTGACCAGGTTGTAGGCGAGCAGCAGGGCTGCCGCGCCGACGACGGCGCAGATCCAGGTGGACAGGTTGAAGAAGCCCTGGATGCCTGAGACGTGGAACACCTCGGTGGCCACGAAGCCGCCGAGCAGCGCGCCGGCGACACCGAGCGCGAGGGTGATGATCAAACCTTGCGAGTCTTTGCCGGGGACCAGCATTCTGGCCAGCAGGCCGGCGACCAGCCCGAGGATGATCCAAGCGATGATGCCCATGGCCGTACTCCCTGTGGCGGTGCATCGATGTCTGCGTGGGATCGGTCTTCCGGACCGGTCGAAGCAGGGTGCCGGCCGCCGGCCGGTTGCCGGCACCGACGGTCACACTTGTTCGCTTCGAGCCAACCCCCCCGGCTGCTGAGGCGGAAACAGGCGATTCGGGAAGGGGCCATCAGTTGAACCGATCAGCGAGGCGAAGGATGGTGTGGAGCAACCAGCGATGAGCGCGGCGGAAAGACGGCCTCGCCATGACCACTGACCGATCACGATCGCCCGGTCGGTGCCGACCGGCTCACCGGCGCCCGTCTCGTTGGCCCGCGCCACCTCTTGTCTGCGGTGCGCTGGCCGCCACTTGGCGGCGCAGGTCGATGATCGGCTGCAGGAGCCACAGCCAGCAGGTCGCCAGCGCCGCCGCGGCGCCGAACACTATGGCGAGCCAATTGCCGAGCACGACCTCGGCCACCAGCGCCATCGCGGCGGTGATCGCGACCGCCAGGGATACGGCGCCGGCCAGGCCAAGCTCGTTGGCGCGGCGGACGATCTTCTCCTTCAGCCCGGTACGGAACAGCAGCCGGTGCTGAACAGCGGGCGTGATGAAACAGAGCGAGGCGGTGGCCGACCCCGTCAACGCGATGAAGAACAGCCAGTGGCCCGAGGTGTCCACCTTGGCGAAGCCGCTCTGAAACGGCATCGCCAGCAAAAAGGCGAACAGCACCTGCACTCCGGTCACCATGACCCGAAGCCCCTGCAGGAGCTCGGACAATTCACGGTCGATGCGTTCCTTGTGGCTTTCGTCGGCGCCGCTCTCCTCAGCCGTCCCAGCCGAGGAGTCGCTATCGGGGAGAAGGCGGCTTTGGCTCTCCTGATGAGGTAATGCCATTGGTCTGACACCTCCATGAGTTTCCGTGGCGCGACCATGGGCTGGATCCATCGATCGCGTTTCCGGCTCGCGGCCTCCTGAGCGCCTGCGGCCTACCGGCGGGGACCCGTAGTTCCGCGTGGCCGTGTCAGGGGTGCTCGAGCGGCAGCCCGATCACGGAGGGGCCGCTGGTCGTCGCCGATGAGGTCGTCGAACAAGGCGTGATAGTGCGTCATGGCCTGCCGCAGCTCCTGGATCGACACCCACCTGCCCGCGGCGCGCCCGCTGATCTCGTGGGCGTGGCGGTAGTGCTCCAGGGTGCGGCTGTGTCCCAGTGACAGGTCTGAGGCCTGCTGCGCGAAGTCCTCAGTGCTGTATCCGCGCTTGGCCATGACGGCCCGCACCAGCAGATCGGCCTCGCAGACGGCGGGACTCGGCTCGTTCACGAAACGCTCCTGAACCGCGGCCCACCTGTCGGCATAGCCGCGGCGTGCGTCTGGATCGAGCGGCTGTACGTCGAGTGAGCCTGATCGCGTTCGACGGACTCGCATCGCACGCTCGGCCGTCCTGCGGGTGACCTCTGCGGCAGCCGTGCGTTCGTACTCGGGGCCGAATCGCTCGCGCAGGCGATCTCGACGCCTCCGCAGCAGGCAGAAGCCGGAGACTGGCACCACCACCATCGCCCCGGCGATGATGGACACCCACATCACGGTCTCGGTTGACATGACCGCCTCCGCCCCAGTAGCGCCGGTGCATCCCACCCGAAGACAGGTAACCGGACACTGTCAGTCAACGCCGTCTGCCCGGAGACGGATATGGACATTCCGAGCAAAGCTCATCGCCGGAGCTGATCACAGCTCACCCCCGGATGGGCAGCACTCTCGCCTCTCGCCTCGACGCAAGGCTCCGCGCCCCAGCCGCTGGTCGTGCGTCTCCGCCCGCTTCCGAACCCGTCAGTTCTCCTTCTCAGGAGGTACGGTCTGCGCCGGTGGTTTCGGGGCCGGTGCTGCCGGGAGGGGGATCGGGTCGTTCTTGAAGAGTTCGGGTATGGCTCGGTAGAGGATGGCGGTGATCGGCACGGCCACGACGGCGCCCGCGATGCCGGCCAGGATGCCGCCGACGGCCAGGACGAGGATGATCGCCAGTGGGTGGAAGTGCAGTACCCGGCCGACGATCAGTGGTTGGAGCACGTGGTTTTCCAGTTGTTGCTCGACGATCAGGATGCCGATGAAGATCAGCGCGTAGATCGGTCCCTTCGCGCCGAGCGTGACCAGGGTCGCGACCGCGCCGGCGAACAGGATGCCGACGATCGGGATGAAGCCGGCCAGGAA
>NZ_FNVT01000032.1:42072-108977 GCF_900108335.1 Nonomuraea solani | reverse complement strand
CGAGGCGATCTTCGCAGGAGCGTTCGCCCCGTCTGCCGCTGCCGGGGCCACATGCTTGCCGGTCAGGCGCTCCAGGCCTGCCCGCTCGGCCAGCCGCAGCGCTGGGGCCAGCCCACTGTAGGAGATCAGATGCTCTTCATCGAAGATCGCGTGGGTGTTGCTCGCGGCGTGGGAGAATCGCACTTACGAGGTGCCTTCCTGAGCTGGCTGATTGAAGCGTAGAGAACTCCAATCTTCCCAGGTCAGAGGGCACCTCGCCTTATTTCACAACACATCCATCAGATTTCCGCCGTGGATCCAGGCTCAGTAGTAGAGGTCGTTGAGATCGCGTGGCTGTCATTTTCCGAAGTCGCCTGCACGGAACCTTTTTCAGGCTCTGTGGCGGCTGCCTTGGTCACGGCATGATCGCGATGCCGATGTTCGGCCGTTGATGTGAAGAAGCTCCTGGTAGACGGGTTGATCACCACAATCCACACCGTCGCAACCAGGAGCTTCAGGTGTTGTCCTACCGTGCTGCCGTCGATTTGTCGCCCCAGATGCTGAAGTACGTCGCTGGGATGATCCGGCGCCACCGTAAGGCGATCGGGTCGCTCTGGCGGCGGCTCAACCCCGGCCAACAGGCGTTGCTGGTGCTGGTCTATCTGCGCAAGGGCGAGACGTTCACCGAGCTCGGGGCCGGGTTCGGGGTGTCGACGGCGACCGCGTGGCGGTATGTGGAGGAGACGGTTGCGCTGCTGTCGGCCCGCTCGCCCAAGCTCGGCCAGGCGCTGCGCAAGGCCAAGCGGGACGGGCTGCACTACCTGGTTCTGGACGGCACGCTAATTCACATCGACCGGATCGCTGCCGACCGGCCCTACTTCTCCGGCAAGCACCGCGTTCACGGGATGAACGTGCAGGTCCTCGCTTCACCGGACGGGACGATCCTGTGGACCTCCGGCGCACTTCCGGGCAAGGCCCACGATCTGAGCGCCGCCCGCATCTGGGGTATCCTGCGCGCACTCGAACGTGCGGGCATCATCACCCTGGCCGACAAGGCGTATCAGGGTGCCGAAGGCCCGGTCCGGACCCCGTACAAGGGCAAGAAGAAGCCCGCCTCCCAGAAGCAGGCCAACCGCGCCCACGCCCGCCTTCGCGGCCCCGGCGAGCGCGCGAACGCGCAGTTGAAGAGCTGGAAGGTCCTCCGCAAGCTACGCTGCAGCCCGAGCAAGGCCGGCCACCTGTGCAAGGCCATCGCCGTCCTTCAGAATCACCGCGTCGCGCAGGCGGCATGAGGATGAAAAGCATTCACGGATGTACGCAGTCCTGTGCGAGCCTTCAGAGATATCTGGCTGCTCCATCGGGGCAGGGCGTTCGACCCACGACTTGCTGTGGACATACCACTGCTATACCGCCGATGTTTAGCATTCTTTGCGGTGCTCTGATCACAGGCGGAGCACCGCGAAGTTCTCGTTAACTGACAAGGATCGAAGTTCATGCGGAAGCTCTCCCCCTCGAAGATGCTCGCCACTGTTGTCGGGGTCTCTGCGGCCTTCGCCGTACTGACGCCGACCACGACTGCCACGGCCTCCACCACCGCCACCGCCTCCTCCTCGAGCGTCTCTTCGGCCGACTGCAAGGACAAGTGGAGCAAGCTGAACACGAAGGACGGCTTCGTCAGCTACGTCCTGAAGCTCTGCAGCAACGGCTACGGCGAGGCACGCGGCAGCGTGACGGACACCAAGAGCGACGCCTGGACGACCGTGGTCGAGGTCTCCTTCAAGAAGAGCAACGGCAACGAAATTTACGGCGGGTACAAGGAGGCCGGCCGGAACAAGGGCCACAAGAGCTTCAAATGGTCCACGACCCGCACCAACCTCGACCGGATTACGATCAGGGCCAAGCGCTGCCTCCCGGGCACGATCGTGTGCAACAACACCAAGACCTACACGCTCTACCCCTGATCTGATCTGAGGCGTGGAAGTCGGGTCGCCAATGGCGGCTGGATTCCGAGAATCGAATTCGAGGACGGTAGGAACTGGCGGGCAAGCCAGAAGGTGTCAGCCGCTTACCCTGAGGACTCCGACTACCCTCCGAGAAACCCTGTCACTCACGAACAGAAGTGTCCATGAGACTCACAGGTCAATCGTTTGGACTGGCTCAGCTGACACGGCAACGAGGGTGACGCCTTTTCATATACGCCGGAATATGTGGGAGCTGCCGCAAGTGACAGTATCCGTGTTCAATTCCGCAGAGGCCATATCGAAGAAGGCCCCGGTCTGCCTGCAGAAGTCGGGCCTGATCTTTTCAGGTACCCCGACCTTTCGCGCCTGGGAACTCATCGGCCTGGAACTCCTTCGGGCGGCCAATTCTTCCACCTGGTGGATAGCCGACTGGCTCGCCTATGGGGAATCCGCGTTCCAAGACCGTTACCAGGAGGCCGCGCGAAAGACTTCGCTCAGTTACCAAACCCTACGCAACTACGCATGGGTTGCCCGACAGTTCGCACTGCCACGCCGACGGGACCATCTCAGTTTCGGCCACCATGCCGAGGTGGCCGCCCTCGATCCCCCCGAACAGGACTACTGGCTGCGCAGGGCCGAAGAGTTCACTTGGTCACGGAACAAGTTGCGCAATGAGGTGCGGGCGAGCCTCCGAGAGCGGCAGGGCCCTAAGTCGATGGCCGGCGCCGACGAAATTCCAGTCGAGGAAGCGCACAACCCCGCGAGCAACAACGGTTACCCCCCGGTGGATACCAATGGCTTGAGCATAAAGCTCTCGCACGAACAGCTCAATCGCTTGACCGCGACAGCAAACTCCCACGGACTCAGTCTTGAGGAATGGGCGGTCCAGGTTCTCGAGTTCGTGTCCAACAATCCCGTCCAAGCCGCGGCAATGCCCTTGGAGAGCATCAACGACTGAGCCTGGGTTCGCGGCTTGATTCTTTGTGGCCATCCCTCGGTCCGGCCTGGGCGGGTGCTGCCGGTGATGATCGCCACCGTTAGCGTCCACGGGAGTGGTGTACGGGTTTGATCTCGTTCGTCGCCTTGATGCCCGTAGGGGAAGATCGATGTGACATGAGGGCGGCCACTCCGCGATCCATCACAGCTGTCGAAGGCATACGGGATCAGCACCACCTGACGGAACGGGGGCACAGTGCGACCGCCTTTGGGGTGTTCCCCTTCGTCGTGCCGAGTCAGTGCAGGGCTTCCTCCAGGACTTCTAGATAGGCGTACCCGGCCAAGAGGCTGTCAGTGAGCCCGAGCGCCGCGAATTGGTCGAGCAACTGACGCAGGGCGTCGAGATGGTCTTTCCAATCGCCGTCAGACACATGGGGGCCGCCGAGGAACTCGATCGTCTGGGCCGTCTCCGGTGAGCGGCGGGCGAGTTGCTTTCCGGCGACCGGGACGAGCGCCAACCGCATGGCCTTGTGGTCGTGAGGGGTCTTCGGGGTGGACGACTCGTGCTGGCCGCGATTGAGATACTCGGAGAAGGTGGCCGAGGTCCGATCGATGTCGCACCGGTCGAAGAGGACGGTGCTGTCGGAAGGCCAGTTCGCCAGGGAGACCGGGTGAATGTGCCAGTCGATCCAGAGCGGAAGCCCGTCCACGACGTACTGAGCGCTGACCGCTCTGGTGCTGAGAGGGCCGTTGTGGCGAGCGTCGATGGCGAAGGTCAGCTGGCCTGGACCATTGGGAAGGCGGTCGGCCGTCGCGTAGTCATCGAGGTGCGCGTCCTCAGCGATGAGGAGGAGGTCGATGTCGCTCCAGTCGTCGGCACGACCGGCGCCCAGAGAGCCGACCAGAGCGGCGCCGACCACCAACTGATCGTCTTGGAGGGCGTCGGTCACGGCGCTTAGCCAGCGGTCCCGGATCCGGGCGAGACGAGGAGCCGGCGGTCCAGTGTTCTTCATACTCATCGCGACCAATCTTAGCCAGGCAAATGCCAGACTCTATCCTTTTGCCACGGCGACGGAATCGGCGCCTAGATACGCTCCTCCTCCCACAAGGCCAGACCGGTTCCGGTGAAGTGACCGAAACCGGTCACATCAAGCTTCGGAAGATCGAGCGTGTGCCAAAATTCCAGCATATTCCACAGTCGGATATCGTCGAAAAGCAAGGGCGTCCCCGGTCTTATCCCGACCGTGCCGAGGCGGGACATAAGGCAAGGTTCGAACTCTCCATCCTTGGGGCCGTCCAAAAAGATAAGATCAGCCGTTCGTAACAGTTCCGCATGCGCCTCGAACACTTCGAGGCGGCACAGATCGCCGGTGATCGGCGTCAGTCGCCCGTCATCCAGGTCTTGGGCACGGAGCAGGGTCTGACCCACCTGTGACCACGGGACAACGTCGAACGTCACCAGCCGCCCGGTCACCGGCAAGTTCTCCAGGAGGGCCAGTGCGCTGGCTCCGTCGAAGGTGCCTATCTCCACCACCGTCTGCGGTTTCAGCAGTTCGACGATCGAGGCCAGCAGCCGATAATGCTGCCCCGGCCACACGAACACCGAATCCGCCGCACCGCGCTCTCGCAGCAGGCGCAAGGGCTGGTCAAGCGCCCGTTCGACAGCGGTGCCCGCCAGCGAGAGAAGCGCACGCAGGCTTGGTTCGTCATGGTGATCGTCTCGCATGATCGCGCTGATGTAGGACTCGGGCGCGCCCATACTGTCGAGCCTCGCGGACGTCCACCGCAGGTCGAGCTCCACAGCACTGGCGATCCGCCGCAGGAGCGACCGGGCCATGGTCGTCATCTTTCCGCGTGGGTACAAAGACGAGGCCCCGATGGCATTGTGATCGCGTACCAGACCCAGCGCGTCGCCACCCCTACTGCTCGGCAACGAATGCGAATCATTTCCGTGTTTTGCCACGCGATACCTCCCGGTTGATCGTTTGGGCGAGCGGCCGGCGGACTGTCATCTGTATGCCTGGACCTGGGTGTTGTAAAGCTCGGCATAATGGCCGCCGAGGGCGAGCAACTCGGCATGACTACCGCTTTCGGCAACCCGTCCATCAGAGAGGACGACGATGACGTCGGCCATGTGGACGGTGGAAAAGCGGTGAGACACCAATATGGTGATCGCACCGCGTCGCCGGGCCGTTTGTGCCTGATGAGCGAAGCTTTCGAAAAGGTCGTGCTCCGCCTGGGGATCGAGCGCCGCGGTGGGTTCGTCGAAAATCAGCAGCAACGGAGACGTGCGCATCATCGCGCGCCCGAGAGCCAACTTCTGCCATTGGCCATGCGAGAGGTCAGTGCCGTCGAAGACGGTCCCGAGCTGGGTGTCCAGGCCGTCAGGGAGGCGCATGACGGTTTGACGGGCCCCGGCACGATCCACGGCGCTCTCGATCGCGTCGCTGTCGTCGATGTGCCGCAGGTCTCCGACACCCACGGCTTCCCTGGCGCGGAGTTGGAGCTTGGCGAAGTCCTGGAAGGCGCCGGCACAGCGGGCCGACCATTGCGCGGGGTCGATGTCGGCCAGACGCCGGCCGTCGATGTCGATCGAACCCTGGTCGGGCCTGTGCATGCCGGTCAGCAACTTGACCAGGGTGGTCTTTCCCGCGCCGTTGACGCCGACGAGGCCGACGGTGGAGCCGGCCGGCAGGTCCAGGTCGATGTCCATGAGGCAGGGTGTCTCGTCGCCGGAGTAGGAGAAGGTGACGCCGCGCAGGCTGATGCCCGTGGTCAGCGAATCGGGCGCGGAGGTCGTGCCTTTGGGGAGGGCGTCCGCGTAGTCGCGCAGCCACAGGTAATGGTCGGCGATGTGCCCGGCCTGAGCGATCGCACCGGCGCCGGTCACGCTGCCCGAGACCTGTTGGCGGAGCCGCTCGGCCAGCCAGATCACCAGCACCACGTCTCCAGTGCTCGCCCGGTCTGCCACCGCCAGGTACGCCACGATGGCCAGCGCGCCGGCCAGCCCGGCGAAGAAGCAGCTCCAGCCGAGCGCCGTCCATGCCATCCCCTTCAGCAGGGCGATGCGCTGCTGCCTAGTGGTCTGCTCCCACAGCCGCTCGGCCCGGTGGCTGAGCTCGGGTCCGTTGCCGGCGATCAGCACCTCCTTGGCCGACTCGGGTTGCAGGCACAGCGCGTGCATGGCTTCCTCATGCCGGACGGTCTGTGCGACCGCGTCTTGAGCGGTGCGTCTGAGCCGCTGACCCTTGCCATTGCAGACGAGCACCGGCGTGACGCACAGGGCGAGCAGCGACAAAGCGGGGTGGATCTCGGCCAAGAGAAAGAGGCTCAGGCCCAGGCTCACCACGGCGGCGAGGGTCTCGACGACCGTCCAGCACAGCGCCGCCAGGGAGAACGTGCCGCGCCGCAGCGTCGTCAGCCGGTCCAGGTACTCGACGCGTTCCAGGTGCTCGATGGTGGGGATGTGGGCGGTGACGCGCAGGACCTCGTGCTGTACGTGCACCGACACCAGGTCGGCCAGGTAGGGTCGCAGATTCATCTGCACCCGCTCAAGCGCCGAGGACATCGTGTACGCCAGCACACCGACGATCACGGCGGCCGCCACGCCGCCGACGTCGCCCAGCCCTGCGGCGTCGACCAGCCAACGCTGGCACACCGCGGTCCCGGCGACCACCCCGGAGGCCAGCACCACCAACAACGTGGCGACAGTCGCCACTCGGGGATCCGCGCGGAAGGCCAGCACCAGCATGTGCCAGGTGGTGCGTATCCTGTGGGTCATCCTGCCACCGTCAAATCGTCGGGATCATCGAGGTCGAAGCGGGCGGCCTGCAGCCCGAACAGGCGGGCGTAGCCGCCGCCGCGGGCGAGCAACTCCTCGTGGGTGCCGGACTCGTGGATACGGCCCTCGGCCAACAGGACGATGCTGTCGGCATGCCGTACGGTGGAGAGCCGATGTGAGATCAACACCATCGACGCCCCCTGGGCGGCGGCCACCACGTTCTGGTAGAAATCCGCCTCAGCCCGTACGTCGAGATGAGCGGTCGGCTCGTCCAGCACGATCAACCGGCGCCCCTGCGCGACGGCGTACAGCACACGGGCGATCGCCAGTTTCTGCCACTGGCCACCCGATAGGTCCTGCCCGCGGTCGCCGCCGCGCCACAGCGGTGTGTCGAGCCCGCGCGGAAGCCGATCCACCATCTCGTACGCGCCTGCGCGTAGCAGCGACTGCTCGACCAGGGCGTCATCGACCGGCCGTTCGGGAACCGATAATGCGACGTTGTCGCGCACTGAGGCGGGATAGCGCACGAAGTCCTGAAAAATCACGCTCAACCGCCGCCGCCAAGCCGCGAGGTCCAGCCCGGACAGGTCCACACCGTCCACCAGGATCCGCCCGGCCGTCGGCGTGTACAACCCGGCCAGCAGCTTGGTCAGCGTGGTCTTGCCGACACCGTTCACACCCACGACGGCCAGAACCCGGCCGGGTTCGACGCTCAGGTTGAGACCGTTCAACACCGGCCGCTCACTTGCCCGATAATGAAACTCCAGGTCCTCGAACACCACCGACGGCGCATCGGCTTCGAGATCGGTCTCAGGGGTGGGAGCGGCGTTCAGCATGCGGGCCGGTCCGTGGCGTGCGGTCAGCCGCTCAAGGGCACGCATCGCTCGTGTCCCGCGCTCGATGTCGACGGATTCGCTGAAGTCGCTGGCCGTGAAGATCGCTCTGGCGGCCACCACACACGTGGCCAGCGTTCCCACCGTTATCGCGCCGGCGGTGGCGGCCAGCCCCGGCACCAGCAGCGCCGCCAACGCCGATCCTCCCGCGAGCATGATGGGAAGGACCTGGCGGCGCAGGATCCTGCGGTGAGTCGCCCAGACTTCGGACGCCGTGCTCAAGCGGATGGTCCGCCATCCCTGTACCACCCAGTCCGCCAGTCCGAACAGCCGCACTTCCTTGGCCGTCTTCACACCCGCGGCCAAGCTCGTCCAGTACTGCACCCGCCGCCCGTCCCTGGCCAGCGACTCCTCCAAGCGCGCCAGATGCATCCACTGACGACGGATGATCGCGCGTATGAGCAAATTCACCGCCAGGAGCCCTATCGCCAGAATGGGAAAGTACGCGGCGAGCACGGCTGCCGCCATGACCGCACCGATCACACGGCCGGCCAGTTGAATCAGCCCCAGGGCCGCGACACCGGGCGAGCGGATCGACCAATCCCCCGGTGCGCTCGCCCGCGACGCGTCGTCGTGAAACTCCGGCCCTTCCAAATGCGCGATGCCGGAAGGCGCCAATGCCATGGCGCGCACCTGCGTACGCACCCAGCCCTCGATACGGCGCGACACGGCGAAGTGGAACAACTCCCGTAGCGAATCCATCAGGTTGATCGCCATCAGCACCACGGCCAGTGCCGCGACCAGCACCGCGACCTCACCGGCCCCACCAGCGGCACCGACACGCGCCACCACCGCCCCGGTGATCAGCGCGGCCACTGATGGGCCAGCGGCCTTGGCAGCCAGGACTAGCACCAGTCCGATCAGATCTCGCCTCCGCGCGTGCCGGAGCATTCGCAGTACACACGCCTTCTCCCCTATTTGGTCGCGATATGTCGACCAGTGCAGCGGAGCCAGCGACAGACCAGAATCGTGCTCGTTCAATCTCAAGGGCGCAACTCCATGTCGGAGAGATGACGAATCAGCCGGTGAGAAGAGCCGGCAATAATCATCGAATCTCGTTTCACGCGCCACGTCATTGCATGTTCGGCCCGTGCGATGCCGCGGCTGCCGCTGAGACCTGGCGTCGAGATTAGGGCACCAGGACCATGGCAGGGCAAAGCGCCGTGTGCGTAACCGTGCGCTTACGTATGGCCCGCCAGATGACGGGCCGTGGCCCGCTCCACCCGTGCCGAGTGTCCCGCCGGCGAGACAACGGCTCCCGGTCGCTCATCAACCGTTCTCGATTGTGGCGCGGTGCCGGAGTATTGGCCTCTGCGGTTAAGGGCGGTGAACGTCCTGAGTGGCACAAGCCTGGCCGATCATCGAACGGAAGGGCGGAGCATGACGCCGGAACACCTCAACCGTGGCCGGTCGCATGGGAGTGGGGCGTGAGTGGCAATCGCCGGTCACCGCTGCGTTTGCTGGTTTTCGGCGCTGATGGGTGGGCCGGGGTGTGGCATGAGCATTTCCTGCCCGCCGTGGCCGACCGGGCCAAGGTCGCCGCTCTGGTCGACCAGGACGCGACGAGCTTGTCGGACCGTGCGGCCGCACTGGGCGTGCCCCGGTCCGCCGCCTTCCGCTCGATCGACGAGGCGGCTCGGGCGCTCGGCCAGGGGCTCGACGTCGATGCCGCCGTCGTCGTGCTGCCTCCGGAGTGCCATCGCGACGCGATCTGCGCGGCGGCCGAAAGCGGACTGGACGTTCTCACGGAGAAGCCGCTCGCGAGCGATCCCAAGGCCGCAGCCGACATCGTTCGGGCGGTCCGGTCGTCCGGGGTGAAGGCACAGGTGATGCAGAATTACCGACATTACGGTCCTATCAGGACGGCCAGATCGGTGCTCGCCGACGGCGGTCTCGGCCCGCTCAACCTGCTCGTGGCGCGCTTCCGAGTCGACTACCGGGAGCCGCGGAGCTGGGGCGGCAACCGGCACGACCATCCGCACGCCGCCCTCTTCGAGGCAGGCGCGCACCACTTCGACCAAATTCGTCATCTCACCGGGGAGACCCCCGAGTCGGTGTGGGCGGACGAGTGGCGGCCGGGTCATGCGACCTCGTTCTCAGGGGCGCCATGCGCCCTGGTCGGAGGGGTCTTCCCGTCCTCGGCCCGGTTCCTCTACGAGGCGAGCGCGGTGGCGGCCGGACAGCAGGACGGCTGGAAACGGGAGAGCTACCGGGCCGAGTGCGCAGGGGGGACCCTGCGTGTGGTGGACTCCTCCGTGCTCGTCACCGTTCACGGCCCCGACGGAACCGTGGAGAGCGAGGTACCGGTGACCGCACCGCCTCTCACGGGGCATCGGGCGGTCATCGACGAGTTCGTCACCTGGATCTCCGGCGGCCCCGCGCCCGCCACGCGGCTGGCCGACAACCTCGGAACGATGGCGACGATATTCGCCGCCATCGAGGCCGCGGAACTGCGGGGAACGGTACCCGTCGCCAGGCACATGGCCGCGCTGACCGGAGTCGGGTGACCAGGCCGAGATGAGAATCCTGCAGATCTCCAGTTGCTGGGCGAGGACTCCACCGGACGGTTTCGGCCCCGCGGAGGAGGTGACGTACGATCTGTCCGTCGAGCTCGCCGCTGCGGGGCACGACGTCACGGTTTTCGCCACCGGCGACTCGGCCGTCGGGCTCCCTCTTGCCTTTCATTTCCCCACACCGCCCGCGTACAGCCCAACGAACCCACGCACGCACGCTGAGGCGGCCATCGAATATGCAAATTCACATAAGTTCGACATCGTTCACAACAATGAGTCGAAATATGGCGCTCTGCTGGCCCACACCATCCGGTGGCCCACGGTAACCAGGGCTAACTGGTTGTTCGACGCCGACTTCACCGAGCAATTCCACCGCCTGGGCGAGCGGGTGATGCGAGCCACCAAATTCGTGGCGATCAGTCATCGGATGCGTACGCTCTTGCCGGAGTTGTCATTCGTGGGGACGGTGCACAACGGGATCGACGTCGAAGGGTTTCCCTATGGGGCAGACAAACAGGATTACGTCCTGTTCCTCGGCCGGATCATACCGGAGAAGGGGGTCGACCTCGCCATCGAGGCCGCACGGATCGCAAGAGTCCCCCTCGTCATCGCTGGGCAGTTGCTCGACAGACATCAAGAGTTCTTCGAGCGGAAGGTGGCACCGGCGCTCGGCGATGATGTTGTCTGGTACGGGCCCGCCTCACGCTCACAGGCGAAACAGCTCCTGCGCCACGCGCGTGCCCTTCTCATGCCGTACCGGTGGGAGGAGCCGTTCGGGAAGGTACTGGTGGAGGCCCAGGCGTGCGGCACGCCGGTGGTTTCAGTCCCGAGTGGAGCCGTACCGGAGGTGGTGGCCAACGGGGTCACCGGCTGGCTGCGCGCCACCCCTGAGGAGATGGCCGTCGCCCTTCGCCAGGTCGGCAGGCTCAGCTCTCTCGCGTGCCGGGAATGGGCGCAGACCCGCTTCTCCCGCGCCAGGATGGCGGCCGACTATGCCCGCCTGTACGCCGAACTTCTGGCCGACGATGCATGACCGTACGTGCGCGGCCGGGCACGGAACGAGAAGCTGACGGATGTGCGGGATCGCCGGGTTCACCGGCCCGAAACGTCCGGACGACGCGGCGCTCCTGGTCACCATGGCCCGGCGGATGGTCCATCGCGGACCCGATTCCGCGGGCACGTACGATTCACCCGCTGGTTCGATGGTCGTACGCCGTCTTGCCGTCCGAGGTGGGCCGACCGCCGACCAGCCATTGCTGAGCGAGGACGGATCCATCGCCGTATGCGGCAACGGCGAAATCTACAACTACCCCGAACTACGCCGTGACCTGCTGGGCCGAGGCCATCGTTTCCGCAGCACCTCAGATCTCGAGGTGATTGTTCACCTGTACGAGGAATGCGGCACCGGCCTGTGGAAAGAGCTGGTCGGCGATTTCGCCGTCGCCGTCATCGACAACCGTTCGCGGTCCGTCGTGCTCGCCAGGGACAGGCTGGGCATCCGCCCGCTGTACGTCACCGAGATGTGCGGACGGCTCGCCTACTCATCCGAAATCCGGCCGCTGCTGGCGGTCGGCCCCGAGCCGACCACCGCGAGCACTGCCGGCATCGCCCTCTATCTTCAGCACCAGTTCGTTCCCGCGCCGCTGACCGCTTTCCACGGCATTTACAAGGTGAACCCAGGCACTCAGTTGGTGATCCAGGACGGCCGAGTGCGCGAGCACCGGTATTGGAGCCTTCCGGAGCGTCCCGCCGAGGCCGCCCACCACGGCGCGGAGCTTCCGTGGCTCCTCGGGGAGGCCGTCAGCCGGCAAGGCGGCTCCGTGGACGGGCCGGTGGGCCTGTGCCTGAGCGGTGGGCTGGACTCCGCCGTCATCGCCGCCCTGCACCGCACGTGGGCCGACCGGCCGTTGACCGCCTTCACCATCGACTTTCCTACTGCGGGGGACGGCACCCGTTCCGAGGCCAGCGACGCCGCCGCGCTGGCCGGCCGACTCGGTATCGAGCATGTCGTCGTGCGCCTGTCCGCCGGCAGCTATCTGGAGACGGCCACGCGGGCGGTGGAGGCTCTGGAGGAGCCGGTCTGTGACCCGACGGCGGCGCTGCTCGACCGCATTTCGGCGGAGGCGGCAGGTCGCGGGATTCGGGTGCTCCTGTCCGGTGAGGGAGCGGACGAACTGTACGGCGGCTACGCGCAGTACCGCCGCTCGATGGCCGGGGAACGGCCGTGGATCGGCGGCCGCCGGCTGCTGAAGTCGCTCGATGACGGCGGCCTGTGGCCGGAATTGCGACTACCCGGCGACGGCCCGGCCGAACTGCCGCTGACGCGAGTGCTGGGACGCAGCGACGCCGAGACGATCGAGGTGCTGCACGCTGCGGCGGTCAACGTCGAGCCCAAGGGTTCGGAGACGGAACTGCTCTACCGCTACGGCCGGGATGACCTGCGGGGCTTCGTCCCCAGTACGTTGCTGGCCCGGAGCGACAAGATATGCATGGCCAACTCGGTGGAAGGCAGATATCCGTACCTCGATCACCGCGTCGTCGAGCATGGGCTGTCCATGCATGCCAACCGCAAGTTCTCGGCGGGGGCAGACAAAGTGGCATTGCGTTCCCTGGCTCTGGACCTCGGGATCCCCGCCGCCGCCCGGGCCGCGAAGAGCCCGTTCTCACTACCCATGGCCGCGTGGCTGGCGGGGCCGCTCCAGGTCGTCGTGGCTGATCTGCGACGGCTGGCGGACAAGGATCAACTCGGGCTTCGGCCCGGCCGATGGCTGCCAAAACTGATCACCCCGGAAGACCTCCTGGCGCCCGGCGCGTTTCCGTCCGATATCTGGAGCATCTATTCGCTGCTGGCATGGGCCAACACATTTCTGCGGTAGAAACCACAGTCATGGCACACACGCCACTATCCAGTCGAGCACCGGGGACCATGTACGATCACCGCGAATCAAGATCGATCCGCTCTTTTCAATGTCAGGCATCAAGCTCGGGGGTACACGAATGAAGCCCGACGTCATCTGCCGGTGGGCGAGCTGGAATCCGACCATCGAGGGCTGCTACATGCTCAGCCACAGCATCGGGTCGTTTCAGCGATTCCTTGGTTCGACCGCGGAATATGTCGTTTACGCGGACGATCCCGAGTTCGTCGCAGCGCATCTACTGGTCGAGGCCGAGGTGCGGCAGCTGGACGGTTCGCCGCGATCCCGCTACCTCCGGCCGGAGGCGACGTGGCGTAAATGGGCGCCCATGCCCCGGATCGATGCCGGCAGGGCCGAATTGCGTATTGACTCTGACATATTTCTGCTGGCCGAGCCGGTCGAACTGCGGCGTTTCCTGGCCCGTGGTGGCCCTTCCTATCTGGTGTCAAGTGAAGAGTTCGTGGCATTGTGGCCGTACGGGAACTTCGGCGGGAAACTGCCGTCCCGCTTTCTGCCCATCAACGCCGGCCTGGTGGGCCAGGCTCCGGGTTGCGATCTCACGCCCCTGCTCGATGCCGAATTCGATTGGTGGGAAGAGTCGATCGCCCCTGACGAGGTGAAGTATCACGATGAGCAGGGGGCGGTCGCGGTGGTCATGCAGGCGCTGGCGGCGGAAGGCGAGGTGACGGTCCTCGACCCAGCCCGTTACCGAATCGTCTGCCCGCTCAATCGACCACCGGTGCGAGATGTGACCGGTCTCGTCATGCTGCACGCGACGTACCCGGAACATCCGGCGTTCTGGCGGTTCCTACCTGAGATCGCGCAAATGAGCGGTATCACAGCCGATCCGGCCGAGGTCGGCCTGACAGTGAGGAGACATGTCTCATGAGTGACCGGTCCCGTTCGGCTCTGAGGAGCACCAAGGCCATTCCGACGGCCCTGGCGATCGAGGACGTCCTGCTCGTGCCGCGGCGCAGCCCCGTGCGAAGCAGGCGCGACGTCGATTTGAGCTCGACGGTTATCGGCGACCTGCGCCTGTCGATCCCGATCCTCTCCTCGAACGTGCCCTGGTGCACGGAGACGGCGATGGCCGTGGCCATGGCCCGGCTGGGTGGGATGGGCTGCGTTCACCGGATGCAGACCATCGACGATCAGGCGGATCAGGTCCGGCAAGTGAAGCGGGCTTCCACTGATGGGAGCGGCTCGCTCGGCGTACCGCCGTCTGTCGACGGTGATGGCAGGCTACTCGTCGCCGCCGCGGTAGGGGTGGCCGACGATTTCGTCAAGCGGGCGGAGGCACTGGTGGACGCCGAGACGGACGTGCTGCTCGTGGACGCCGCGCATGGACACCTGGAGCTTTCGCTCAACGCGGTCCACCTGTTGCGCGAGCGCTACCCCGACCTGCCGATCATGGCTGGCAACGTCGCCACCGCCGAGGGGGTGGAAGACCTCGTCGCGGCCGGTGCGGGAGCGGTGAAGGTCGGCATCGGCCCCGGCGGGGTTTGCACGACCCGAGCCGTCGCCGGGGTTGGCGTGCCCCAGTTCACGGCGGTGCTGGAGTGCGCCGCGGCCGGCCGGGAGCTCGGCGTGCCTATCGTGGCGGACGGTGGCATCCGCAAGGCTGGGGACATTACCAAGGTGCTCGCCGCCGGAGCGGCGTCGGTGATGCTCGGCTCAGCGCTCGCGGGTACGGAGGAGAGCGCGGCCGTGCCGGGCGAGGACGATGGCCACAGTGTCCGGTCGTCCACCGGTTATGTCTCGCTCGGTATGCGTCTCACGCTCCGCCGGGCGGAGGGGCTGGCGGTGTCCCGCGAGGACTTCGATGACTACGTACCCGAAGGCGTGGAGGTGGCCTTCCCGGCGACCGGCCCGCTGCGTAACGTCTTGCGGCAACTCACCGGCGGGGTGCAATCAGGGCTCAGCTACTGCGGCGCTCCCGACGTACCGACGTTGCAGGCGGTGGCCCGGTTCGTCAGGGTCACGCCGGGCGGGATGCAGGAGAGCCGGCCCCATGCGGGGGAGGGCGACGGCCGCCTCATCGGCAGGTTCGGTGCGTCATGAAAGTGGCCGTTTTCTCACTTGGCCCGGTGTTCCCCCAGCATGTTCACGGCGGCTCGCAGCGAACGTTGATCTCCGTCGTCCGTCATCTGGCCGACCAGGGGCATGACTGCGACATTTACTGCACCCTGCGGGACGACAACGCGCAGTCCTTCGAACTGGCCCCCGGCGCGCGGGTGCGCCCGTCGCTCCGTTTCAAGCAGACCTTCCCTGAGCCGTACTACACCGCGCCCTATCACCTCGCCTCCATCGCGGAGACGCTGCGTACGGCGGCGAGCGACTCGGACGTCTTCTACATCCATGACTCGGAGCTGGTGTTCAGCCAGATATACGACGACGTGCCGGTGGTTTCGGGGGTTCAGGATTTCGTCTACCCGACGACGTTGGAAGGCGTCTTCTCCTTCCGCGGGCGACAGTTCATCGCCATTTCCGAATATGTCAAGCAATGCATGTCCGCCACGCTCTCCCGGCTCTCGGACAAGCACTCGACCTCCGTCCAAGTCGTCCCAAACGGCTTCGATCTGTCGGTGTTTCGTCCGGTCGACTCCTCTCGCATGGCATCCGAACTGGGCATACGTCCCGACTGGGTGCCAATTCTCTTTCCGCATCGCCCGGACCCGCGCAAGGGCCTGTTCCAGGCCATCTCCGTGATCGCCGCCGCCCGTGAGCACCTGCCACCCCAGATCTTCGCCCGGCTACGCCTGCTCGTGCCGCGCTGGATGGACTCGGAGCTCGTAGGAGAGGAATCCGGCCACGAATATCAAACTCTCTACCGGGAGGCGGAGAAGTACGCGATCGAGAACGACCTCGGGCGGCTTCTCCACGTACATCCGTGGATATCGGCGGACCGCATGCCGGAGTACTTCTCGCTCGGGCGATTGACGTTGTGCATCGGTAACTTCGTCGAGGCGTTCGGCAACGTCTCGGTGGAATCCCAGCTGTGCGGGACACCAACCATCGTCAGCCGCGTCGGCGCCCAGCGGACCGTCCTCCCGGACGAACTGGTCGCCAAGGTCGACTACGGCGACATCAGCGGATGCGCGGGGCTGCTGGCGGCCCTGCTGCTCGACGAGAAGTCCTTCGATACCCAGCGCTTTCGCGAGTTCGTCGACGCCACCTACAGCGAGCGGGCCACGGTCGCCGGGTACCACGAGGTGTTCGCCGACTCGGCGGCTGGACGGCGTACCGGGACGCCTTTGACGCACGGGGGCAGCGGTTATGGCATCCCGCCTTGGTGCGCACTGACGGCGCACGGTTACTACAGCGACTACCTGCACGCCTACGCCGAAGACCGGGAATTGTTGTCGCTGCTGTCGGCCACGCCTGACGGAAATCTGTCGGCCAAACAGGGCATAGCACCGGACAAGCTGACCCGCTGGGAGGCGGAAGGGCTGCTCATGAGGCAGCGACCGCCAGGCGACCACCCTTCCCGTTAGAACCCACCAAATCCTGTGGCGCACTCGTGCGAGAGTGCCATGGCAAGACCTACCTTCGCGTTTCGGGTCATGGGAGACCGTCCATGGACGCCATCCCGCCGATCAGGGGATGGGCGTGGGAGTCGAGGGCGCGGAGTAGACGACGAGCGTGTGTCCATCGACATGCCGCGAGGCAGCATGACCACCAAGATTCACGTGATGGCGGATCGGCGCTGCCGACCTATCGCCCGTCCCTTTCGGCTTCGTCCACCAAAGTAGCTTCGATGAGCTGGACCGTGGCTTTTATCTGCTCAGGCGGAAAGTAACTGGTGTCCCCGATCACTTGGTATGAGAGCCCGCCGAACACGCTCAGGAACAATCGGATCCTCTCGTTCTCGAACCGGCGTCGCCACGTGAACGAGCTGTCCTGGAGGAGGTCCCGCGGCCCTGCTCCATCTGGGCATCGCGGGTCGCCGTCAATGGCCGCGCCCTGGGAGACCACGTTCAGGGTGATCAGATCCGGAATGACGCTCGGCTGGTGCATCTCATCCAGTACGGCTTTGACATGGTCCGGGTCGTACTGGCTGCATTGATAGGCCCTCAACGCCGCCAGGTGCACTGAGCGGACCAGCTTCGGAAACGGAGCTCCCCCGTTTTCCAACAGTACTGGGGTGTTCTGGCACAGGTAGAGGACAGACCGTTTGACCTCGGGAGCGAACCGGTTGCTCACCCGGAGCAGAACCGGAAGCGTGTCACGGCCCGCGTACACGGTCAGGACACGTGCTGCCGCAGCCAGGAACACCGACGCCTGGCTCACCCCGTGCCGGGCGGCCAGCATCTGGGACGCGTGTAGGGACGCCTTGGACAAGTAGTCGCCTTGCCAGAACCGTGGCGCCATCGGCTCAACCCTTGGGGCGAAGGCGTCAGCCGACGGTGGACATGCGCTCAGCACCTTGTGCCAGTAGGCCGCCACACGATCGCCCAAACGAGGTGCGAGCACTTCCCGCTCGTAGCGGGCCTGCTCGATGGGTTGCCTGGTCACCGGCGGCAACTCACGCGCGCCGGCCAGCAGTGCCGCGAGCTCGTCCAGTAGCAGTTGGTTTGCCCAGCCGTCGACGACCAGATGCGAGAGGCACAGGACTACGGTCCGCACCCTGTCACCTACCATCACCAGGCCCACGCGTAACGGCAGGTCCACCGCCAGGTCGAAGCGTCTGGCACCGAGACCCGACTGCGCATCGCACAGCCGGTGCGCTGCCTCGGGTCCTCCGGCCAGGGTGACTGGTATCGCGCCCTGCCCTCCGATCATCTGGAGCGGCTGGTCATCGTCGCCGGTACGGAATGTGGTACGCAGTGCGTCGTGCCTGGCGACCAGGGTACGGAGCGCCGTCAGCACCCGGTCGATCGAGGAGCCGCCATCAGGCACGTCCAAAGTCAGCGTCACGTTGAGATGCCGATCATCAGGGGCGATGGCGCGAATGTTGTTCCACATGCCCTTCTGCGCCCAGGCGAGCGGGCCGCTGTCGACACGGCGGGCCGAGAACTCAAGCGACAGTGAGCCCATCTGCTCTGGCAGATCCACCGACTTTCACCTATCTCTCGTTCTGTGGTTTGTCGCAGACAGGGCGAGGTGCTCCATGCTCAGACGGGCGTGTAACCGCCCCGGACCGGGCGTCCGCTCTGCCTTTCCTCGCCTTGAAAGGTCAGCAATTCGGCGAGGATAATTCACCGTTCACAGGGACGATCGCGTCTCGCCATCATCTCGGATGGAGTGCGCGAGTGGACCTACGGTTTGGAGCTCACGTCCGCTGGGCTGAGGCGTTTCGAAGACGGCATGGCTCGTGATGATCTTCGCAGTCTTGTCGCTACTGCTTCTGCTCCATGATGAACGTGCCCAGGGCCAGGTTCACGGCGGGCTGCCTTGTGCCCTCTGCGACGCGGGCAAGTTGGAGGTCGCGCCAGCACCGCTCCAGCGGATTGCCTGTCACGAGCACCGACCCGCCGAGCAGTTCGACCAGCCGGGAGACGCACGAATAGGCCAGAGACGCCACCGTGCTCAGGATGGCCGCGTGCCAGGGGCGGGAGGCTTCCCGCTGCTCCGTGCCTGCCAGCGCGGCCTGCTCCAGTCCTTGTACGCGATTGTAGAAAAGGCTCCGGGCCTGCAGAAACTCCGCCGTGGACAGCCCGATCGCCAGATCGCCGGAAAATCGCTTGGCGGGGTCGGCGGCCGAGCGCCTGCGGGTCAGTTGGTCGTGGGCGTAAGAGAGCGCGCAGCGAGCTATACCGAGGAAGACCGCGCCCTGCATGAGTATGGATTGCCATGCGCCGTAGTACCGGCAGGACTGAGGCCGATTCGCCGGATCACCGAGGTCAGAGAACCAGTACACGCGTTCCCAGGGAACGCGGACATTCGTCAACCGCACGATTCCGGTGAGAGAGCCGCGCATGGAGTGAAGGTAGGAGGCCGGTTCGCAGGAGATGCCCGGCTGCCGCGCGTCGATCATCATCGTGCAGCCCCTGGCCTCGCCCGACACCGGGATCTTGGCTGTGCAGGTCAGCCAGGTCGCGAGGGGAGCTCCTGAGCAGTACTGGAGGATGCCATCCAGCTCGACGCCGTCTGCTGCCTCTCTGATGGCCAGGCCGGACCTGCTGTGCGACCCGGCGAAGAGGGCCCCCTGCCGCACCACGTCGGTGAAGTACTCCCCGCATCTGCCATGGGTGGCGGTGGGCAATAAGAAATGCAGCCCCTGTTGGATGGTGAAGAGCCAGCCGAGCGATCCGTTCTTAGCAGCCAGCATTTCCAGGAAGCGCGCCGCATAACTGACGGAGGCGTCGCGGCCACCATGTTCCGCCGGCACGGTGTCCATCAAGAATCCCTCGCCGACCAGCGACTTCAGCGCCGCGGCCGCCCCGTCGTCATCATCGGGACAATCGGTCAGGAGTTCCCGCGCCATCGCCAGTCGCGCGGCCTCGGCGTCATCGAGTACGGGAATCGCGCTCTCGTAGGATTCGTTCCAGGTCATTTCGTCCAAAGCCTGCGGCATGGAGATCAGTGCCTTTCGTCAGTTTTCCCGGTCTCGGGAGAAGGGCTGTGGACCAAATAGGGTCCGAGGCACAGGACGTCGGCGCCACTGCGCAGAAAAGTACGGACGGCGTCCTCCGGTGAACAGACGATGGGCTCGCGTTCGTCGTTGAACGAGGTGTTGATCACCGCGGGCAGCCCCGTACGCCGCTGGAAATGATCAATCATCGACCAGTACGCGGGTTGCACTGCACGATCCACAGTGTGCGGCCGTGCGCTCCCATCCGCATGCACCACGCCGGGAACCCGCTCTCGCCAGTCGGCCGCGATGCGGTCGGCCACGATCATGAACGGTGTGTCACCGCCGCGTTCCAGCAGCGCGCCCGCATCCTCCCGCCGGAGGCTTGGGGCCAGTGGCCTCCATCGGGCCCGCCGTTTGATGTCGTTGACCCTGTCCCTGGTCGCGGCCAACGCGGGTGAGGCGACGATGCTGCGCTGGCCCAGTGCCCGCGGACCGCCCTCCATACGTCCCTCGAACCAGCACACGACCTCGTTCCGGCTGAGGTGCTCCCCCGCTGCCTCCGTGATGTCGCCAGGTTCCCGATAGGCCAGCCCGGCGTCCGACAGCGCCTTAGCGCAGGTGTCCGCACCGAACGAGGGCCCCAACGAAATCGAGGTCAGGCGCTCGTTGACCGGGGGGACGCCGCACATGACGCTGGCGTGCAACGCGGCTCCGATCGGCGCGCCGTCGTCACCAGCCGCCGGCTGCGCGAAGAACCCTTCAAGGCCGGGGAGGTGGGCGAGACGGCCGTTGGCCGAGCAGTTCAGGGCGACACCACCGGCTATCACCAGCCGCCGGCTGCCAGAGAGCCGCAACGCGAGCTCCGCGAGATGGACCAGCGCCTCTTCCAGGGCGAACTGCCCAGAGGCCGCCATGTCCCGATCCTGCTGTGTCCAGTCCGCGAGCGCAGTGGGGAGCCCGCGTTCGCGCGCCTCCCGCGGCTCTCCGAACCGCTCGGAGAGCCGCCGTATCCAGGCCTCGATCACGGATCGGTACGTGGTCCCCACCGGGTCCCACCGGGTCAGGCCGGGATCGAGGCGGAGACGGTAGCCGTCAGGGTCCAGCTCTATTTCCGGGAACTCGAGGACGGGGCGGCCATAGGGCGCGAGCCCCATCAACTTGCCCTCTCCGAAACTGCCGAGACCGAGAAAGCGTGTCAGGCAGGCGTAGAATTGCCCCAGCGAGTCCACCGTCGAGAATTGCCGCAGCACGGATATCCGCCCGCCATCACCGTGGGCCAAGGTGGTGGCGACCCTGTCCCCCTCCCCGTCGACCACGAGAATCGCCGTCTCGTCGAAGCCGGAGCACCAGTACGCGCTCGCCGCGTGTGCCAGGTGATGAGACACCTGAAAAAGCGGCACCACCCCACTACGACACCCCGCCATTGCGGCGAACTCGCGTATATTGACCGGCCATCGAGCCCAGTCGGCGCCGAGTTCACGCTCGCCGAAGCTGATGTCCTCGTGATATCCCGGCGGGGCCACCGATCCGAACTCCTCTTCCACCCAGGGGGTGGCGAGCGCGTCGATGTCCGCCCAGGTGAGGCTGCGGGAGTCCAGGCACCAGCGGACGGCGTTGACCGGCTGCCGGCCGCGTGCGTGCTTGTCCCGTATGAAGCGCTCCTCTTCAGCGAAAGCCACCACGCGGCCGTCCTCGATGAGGCAAACGGACGCGTCGTGGTGCCCGATGGCGTTTATCCCCAGAACTCTCATATGACCATCCCGACTTTGCGACAGGTGTCGATCGCGCGTTCAGCGCTGCGAATGGGCCGGCTCAAGCAGCTCGCGATGGTGCCGCGCCACCTTCCAGAAGGCGGCGGCGATCTCGCCGACCAGGGCGGACTGATCGCCGATGGCGTTGGCGCCGAGGAAGACGCTGATGTCGGTGCGAGCGCACCGGTCCTCCGTCACCGGGCAGTCGCCGGCGGCGTAGTGCACGTCACGGGATCCGAGGTTCCACGGGAAGCCGGGCGCGAGGTATTTGCGTTCGCGCATCTCCTTCCGGAGGTGCAACGGAGTACGCACATATCCGATGCGGACCGGCGCTCCCTCGGCGATCAATGCCTCGACGTACCTGTCGCGGGAGAGGCCGGGCAGTTCCTCGGGGACGAAGGTCGGGCAGTACAGATGATAGACGTGCCTGCCGAACGTGGATTCGGCCGCCGGACGGATACCGGGACAGCCCTCCAGTGCGAGGCTGAGAGCCCGCAGATTCACGATTCGCTCGTCGTTCCACCTACGCAGCTTCGGCAACTGCGCGGCGCAGATGGAGGCGGCGACGGGGTGCATCCGGTACGTGGGCAGGAAACCGTCCGGCACGGCGTATCCGCCCGGGAGGTCGACACGATGGCGCTGCGGATGTTGTGACATCGCGATGGCCCGATGTCTGACCTCTTCCGACGAGGTCAGAAGGAAGCCGCCCTCGCCACCGACGATCTGTTTGCCGCTGCCGATCGAGAAGCAGCCCACGGTACCGATCGTGCCGACATGTCGATCGCGGTGCATCGCCCCGGTGGCCTGCGCGCAGTCCTCGATCACGGCCAGTCCATGGGCCTCGGCAAAAGCCATCATACGGGTCATGTCCGCCGGCTGGCCGTACAAGTGCACCACCACGATCGCCTTGGTGGCTGGGCTCAGACACTTTTCCGCCGTTTCTGCGGTCAGCGTGTACGTCTCGGGGTCGATGTCGGCGAAAACAGGTATGGCGCCTTGTTGCAGTACGCAGGACACCGACTGGGGCCAGGTGTACGCGGGTACGATGACCTCGTCCCCAGGACGCACGCCGACCGCCACCAAGGCGGTGTGCAGGGCAGCCCACCCGGAGTTGGTCGAGACGGCATAGGGGGCGCCGAAGTAATCGGCGACGGCGCGCTCGAATTCCACGACCGGCCCGCTGCCGAAGATCGAGGTCAAATAGGTGGAATCGGTTCTGGCACGGCGGAGGTGTTCGCCGAGTGCCGCGACCTCGTCATCACTCAGTACGGGCCAGGTCGGAAGCGGGGTGCGAACGGTCGGGTCGCCGCCCAGCAATGCCAGGCGATGCGTTTCCGGTGAATTCATCTCGGTGCGACCTGTCTTTCCTTGCATAAGGCAATGAGCGGGAAACCACCGCCGGAATCGTGCCGGCCAACGCGATTCCCTATCGGATTCCGACGATCTTGTGCGTCTGCAGGCTGAGCCGCCATCGCGGATTGGTCAGGCAGTATTCGAGTGCCAGGCGGGTGTTGGCCACCGCGTCCGGGCCATCCATCGGCTGCAGCGAGAACCGGGCGAAGTCGAGCTCCTCGTAGCGCTCCGGCCGGGCGTCGTGCTGTGGGAAGACCAGCTTGAGCTCGTCACCGGAGGTGAGCACGAGTTCCGCGCTGCTCTTCGGACTGACGCATATCCAGTCGATCCCGGGCGGTGCCGCACGCGTTCCGTTGGTTTCCACGGCCACCGTGAAGCCCGACTCGTGCAGTGCTTCCACGGCGGCGTGATCGAGCTGAAGTAGGGGCTCACCTCCGGTGCAGACCACGTACCGCTCACCGCCGGCCACGTCCGCCGGCCAGAAGGCGGCGACCGCGGCGGCGAGATCGGCCGCTGTCCTGAATCGGCCGCCGCCGCTACCGTCGGTCCCCACGAAGTCGGTATCGCAGAACTTACATATCGCCCTTACACGGTGCTCTTCGTGGCCGGTCCACAGATTGCAGCCGGTGAAACGGCAGAACACGGCCGGTCGGCCGGCATGGGCGCCTTCCCCTTGCAGGGTGTAGAAGATCTCCTTCACTCGGTACATGGCTCAGGCCCTGCCGGTGAGGGCCGGGTCCGGCAACCCGGCCTCCGCGAAGCCGCGGCCACGCAGAAGGCAGGAGTCGCAGCTCCCGCAGGGGCGGCCCTCGGAGTCGGGATCGTAACAACTGTGAGTGAGGGAGTAGTCCACCCCCAGGGCCAGCCCGCGCTCGATGATCTGCGCCTTGGTCAGCTCGATCAGCGGCGTGTGGATCCGCAGCCGCTGGGTGCCCTCGACGCCTGCTTTGGTGGCCAGCGCGGCCATGCGTTCGAAGGCCGCGATGTACTCCGGGCGGCAGTCGGGGTAGCCCGAATAGTCGAGGGCGTTCACCCCGATGAACACGTCGTTCCCGCCCAGTGACTCGGCCCAGGCGAGCGCGAACGACAGGAAGATCGTGTTACGGGCCGGCACATAGGTCACCGGGATGGAGTCGTCCAGCTCGTCGACGTGGCCGTGCCGCGGCACGGCGATGTCCGCGGTGAGGGCCGAGCCCCCGAACAGACGTAGATCGATGTCTGCCACGACATGCCGCTCCACGCCGAACTGTTCGGCGACGCGGCGGGCGGCGGCCAGTTCGACGCCGTGACGCTGACCGTAGCGGAAGCTCAGCGCATGGAGGCGGTATCCCTCGTGCTTGGCGATGGCGAGAACGGTCGCCGAATCGAGTCCTCCGCTCAGCAGCACTACCGCAGGCTCATTGGCCATGTCACCCTCCGGGAAATTCAATGGAAAGTTGCCTGCACGGCGGCGCGGGCAGCCATTTCAGTTTTGCCACTGGCCCGACCCGCGTCAATTATCCGACTGGCACCGCACCCGACGGGACGACTATTAGGCGGCGCGCCAGTCGATGCTCGATGCAATATCCCGCCCGTGGCGGATCCGCATTACCTTGACGGCGTGCGGCGCCAAGGCGGCCGCGGTCATACGGCGGTCGGTGGCCTCGTCGTCATGCTCTCGATTCGGATCGCCACCGAGTCCCAGATAATACCTTCGCGTGCTCCAGAGAAAGCGAAGGAGCAGGCGAATGCCCTTCCACTCGTTTTCGCCGCGGAGCGACTTCCGCAGGTGCCTGCCGGTGATGCGCCAGGTCGCCTGCCACCAGGGAATGTCCAGCCACACGATGAGGTCGGCCGCCGCGAACAACGGCTCGGTCCAGCCCAGATAGATGCCTTCCGTCACCCATCGGGGCCGTTCGGCGATCTCGGCTGCCGCGGCTCGGCGCTCTGGCCACGGTACCGGAGCCACCTGCCGCCCATCTCCGCTCCTGCGTATCGCCACCCGGTCCAGTTCATGATGGTCAGCGGTCAACGCCGCGGCGATCGCCGTCGCGAGGTACGTCTTGCCGCTCCCGGCGGCTCCCACTACGTGGATGCGATGGGCCATCTCATGCCGAAGCCGCAGGGATGGCCACGGTGCTCCTCCGGTCGATCGTGGCGCGCACGTCCGGGCCGGTGCTCAGCAGGCCGGCGGGGCGTTGCAGGACGTCTTCGACCTCGTCCACGAAACGCCGCACAGCCGAGGGCAGTCGCTGAAACGGCACCCCTGCTGCAGCTGGATCGAGGCGGTCGAGACAGGTGAGCGCGATGTAGGCGGGATCGTTGAGCATGACCGCCGCCTTCGCCGACTGCATGTCGAACGCCCCCACCCGCCGGGGACGACCGGTCACGGTGGCTTCCTCCTGCCATCCCCGCTCCCGGATCTCCCCGGGCGACAGCTCGCGCGGCAGGTCACCCGGCCCGACCCTGGTGGCGTACGCCTTGAACACCAGCACCACCTCAGTGACCCGCGTCGGCGCCAGACCGACGTCCGCTGCGGCCGTGGCGGCGGTGCTGTCCTTGGAGACGGTGTGCGGATACGTGCCGTAGAGCACCGACAGCCCGAAGCCGTTCGTGCCTTCCACGAGGACGCGTTCACCCCGGTCGAGCGCCTCGTTCGCCAGCGCGGCCACGTCGGCCGTGAAGGGGGCGAGTTGCGGAGTGTCCCGCACCAACGTGGCCGTGCGCATGGCCCGATCGGCGAGGCTCGGGCCGTGCCCGCTACCGGTGCTCCCCACCACCGTACTGAGGAACCGATTGCTCACATCGGCCTGCCGGTGACGTTCCTCGATGACCGTCGCCCTGCCGTCGATCTTGATCCGCCCAGCCAGGCCCAGACGCTCGATCTCGTCCAGGAAGACGTCAGGTGAGATCAGGGTGCCGGCGCCCAGTGCCAGCCGGCAGTCGGGGTGCACAAACGCGGCGGGCGTCTGCCGGAGACGGAATTCGTGCCCGTCCCGCACCACTGTGTGGCCGGCCCCTGGACCGAGCCCTGCTCTAATACTCAAGCTGAATTGATCACGGGTGGCAAGATAACTGCACACCTTGCCCTTGGCTTCGTCACCCCATTGTCCGCCGACGACGATGGTGCTCGGCATCAGTCGCTCCCTTCGCTTTCATCCTTTTAAACTCGGTGGCCGGTCTCCGGCATCGAATTGGAGTACGTCACACCATGGACAAGGAATTCTCCGTCGGACCCGATGTGGTCCTGCCTCTCGATGAGGGGCGTTATGGCAGTCCCCGGATGCGGGAAATCTTCTCAAAAGTGAATCGCTATCGACTATGGCTGACAGTGGAGCGTGAAGTCGCCCGGGTTCAGGGCGAACTCGGTGTGATCCCCCGGGATGCCGCCGCCGCCATCGACGCCATGGGGCGTGACGGTATCGATCCGGCGGCGATCAGTGCGGCCGAGACGTGGACAGGCCACGAACTGGCGGCGTTCGTCCACGTGCTGTCGGTGTCGGCGGGAGCGCACGGTCGGTGGGTTCATTTCGGTCTCACCAGCAGTGACGTCATCGACACTGGGGTGGCGCTACAGCTAGCGCAGGCCATCGCCCTCCTCGGCCAAGAGCTGCGGACGCTCACCGACTCGTGCCGGCGCCACACCACGAAGTACGCCGACCTCACCATGACCGGCCGAACACACGGCCAGTACGCGGAGCCGATTACGCTCGGCGGCAAGTTCGCCGTCTACCTCGACGCCCTGCTGCGCACCTCGGACCGGCTCGCCGAACTCTCGCCCAGGGTCCTGGTCGGCAAGGTGGGCGGAGCGGTGGGCACCGGCGCCGCCTTCGGCCACCTCGGCACGGAGCTGGAACGCCGGGTGCTCGATCGGCTGGGCCTGGGAGTGGCGCGGCTGAACTCCCAAGCGGTCGCCCGCGACCGCATCGCCGAGTTCGTCGGCTGGGCGGCCCTGTCCGGAGCGGTGGTCGAGAACATCGCCACCGAGATCCGCAATCTGCAGCGGACCGAGATCGCCGAGCTGCGCGAGCCGATGGCCACCCGGCAGATCGGCAGCTCCGCCATGCCGCATAAGCGCAATCCCGTCCTCTGCGAGAACGTGTGCAGCCTGGCCCGCCTGCTGCGCTCGCTGATCCACCCCGCGCTGGAGAACGTGGTGTCCTGGCACGAGCGCGACCTTGCCAACTCGGCCAACGAGCGGTTTGTCATCCCGCAGGCGTGCGTCCTGCTGGAGGAGGTGGTGCGGAAGATGACGACCGTGCTGGCCGGTCTCGAGGTCGACACGGCCGCGATCGCCCGCAACCTCGACCGGGCCGCCACTGTCTGGATGAGCGGCGCGCTGCTGCGTCTGCTGGTCGGCAACGGGCTCGCCCGCGCGGAGTCGTACCGCGTGGTGCAGGAGTGCGTGCGCTCCGGTCAGCGTGGCGAGCGACTGGTCGATGAGCTGCTCGCGCACGGCATGGTGGCGGCCGTTGTCTCGCGCGATGACCTGGCGGCGGTGGTCGAGACGGATCTCGGCGCCGGCTGGTACGCCGCTCGGGCACGAGCCGTGGCGGACATCGCCTCATCCCACACGAAAGGAATGGTGTGAAATGACCGCTTCCGCAGTGTTGCTGCTCGACCGGGACGGCACCCTTGTGTCCTGGGACGAGATGTTCATCGCCTGTGTGGCCGACGCCTGCCGCCAGGCGGGGGTGGCGGCCCCGGCGCCGGAAGTGGTGCTGGCGTACGAATTCTGGGAACAGTTGCTCGCCGACCGGCTCGTGGTGGAGGGCTGCCGCATCACTGTCGACTCCGATGCGATCCCCCGTCGTTATCTGAGCGCGTACGGACGTCCGATTCCCGGCGCCGTACCCACCATGGCCGAACTGGCCTCGACCGGTGTGGTGACAGCCCTGGTGAGTTCCTGGACCGGCACGGAGGCCACACGTGCGCTGGTCGATACCTGGGGCATCGGCGACGCCTTCACCCTGGTGCTGACCTCCGACGACCTGGCGGTCACGAGCCCGCTCAGTGCCGTCGAGCGCAAGCGACTGCTCCTCGAACTGGCGCTGCGTGAACTAGACCCCGGTCTGCCAAGGTGGATGGTAGGCGACTCGGCCAGCGACATCGAGGCCGGCAAACAGGTCGGCGCCACCACGGTCGCCGTGCTGACGGGCAACGGCGCCCGGGACTTCGCCCACGCCGGCATGGTCAGGCCCGATCACATCGTGGCGAGCCTCGGCGACGTACCTGAGCTGATCCGCCGGAGCCGAGCCAGCCTCTGACCCGGACCGCACAACGGGCTATACGCCGCGAGGAGAGCTCCAGGTGATCGCGGCGTATGCCGCGTGGTTGTGAATGCTCTCGTCGTTCACAGCTCGTACGCGATAGGCGGCGATGCGGTCGCAATCAGACAGAACCTGGCACACATTACGCACCATGTCCTCGACGAAGACCGGATTGTCGTAGCCGGCCATGGTCACGTGACGCTCGTCCGGCCGCTTGAGCAGAGCGTAGACCGGAGACGAGGCCGCCGCCTCAGCGATGTCGATCAACTCGTCGAACCACGGGCCGCTCGTGTGGTCGGCGTCCTTGACCTCGATCGTGATGTGGCCGCGCTGGTTGTGCGCACCGCGATCGCTGATGGCTTTGCTGCAGGGGCACACGCTCGTCACCGGCACTTCGACGCTCCACGCCAACTGCGTACCGGCCACACTGCTGCGTGCCGTGATGGAACAGGTGTACTCAACGAAGGCGCGGGCCCGCGTCACAGGCGCTTCCCGTTCCAGGAAGTACGGAAAGGTCAGGTGGACCCGTGCTCTGTCGCTTCCCATGTGCAGCCGCAGTTCGTCCGCCAAACCCGCCGCAGTGGCGGGCGTCAACTGCTCCCTCGAACCATGGAGTACTTCGATGAAGCGGCTCAGGTGCGCGCCCTTGGCCTCCGGCCCGAGGTCAACCGCCATGGTGGCCGTGGCGACGGTCTCTCGCTTCGCGCCCTGTCCGTCGGCCACGAGAACGGGATACCGCAGACCTTCGATCCCGACCTCGTCCAACGGCACCCCCCGGCTGTCATGCGCCGCCTGCACATCGGTGAGCATCAGCTCTCCCCCCGATAGACACATCCAGAAGTGCACGTCTCTCGAACGTGAATGGCCGAGATCGGCAGGGAGCCGACCAGGCGGTCCCAGATCCACTTGGCCAGGTTTTCGCTGGTGGGATTCTCGAGCCCCTCGACCTCATTGAGGTAGTAGTGGTCGAGCCGCTCCACCAGGGGCTTGACCACCTTCTTGATCTCCCCGAAATCGATTAACCACCCTGCGGAGGGATCGACCTCACCGCTGACGTGCACCTCCACGCGATAACTGTGGCCATGCAGCCTGCCGCACTTGTGGTTCTCCGGTACGTTCGGCAATCTGTGGGCCGCTTCAAAGGTGAACTCACGAAAAATCTCGATCACTCGATTCCCCAAATCTGTGACTTTTGACGTTCAGGTGAAGCCGATTTGATCTGTCGAGAATGGGGTCATGCAATGCTTTTCGGCGATTCCTCGCGATTGAGAGCGCGCTGAGTATGCTCGGACGCGGGAACGCCCACGGTCAACCCGGCGCATCCGCACGCGTCTCCGACCGTGCGCCGAGAGCCGTCCAGACATGCCACTGATGCGGCAGACGACTGAGCGACGTCTCGACCTGACACAGAAATGCCCGCGCATCCCCTGAATAGCGATGACAGACAATGTTCAGCTCCGGGCGCCAGCCGTTCACCACTTCCGCGCACATGAAACTGACGAGCGCCGCGTCGTCGCCGAGAATTCGGAATATGCGCTCCGTCCCGTCCGGAAGCCGGGCATATTCGGCACGGAAAGCCGGTGTTCCCGGCTCGCCGATCGAATCGATGGGCAGGATGAAATCCCAGCCGTTGTTCAGCCCTCGGCGCGCGCTGAACATCGCCTGCCACGAAGGAAAGGCCAGCGGAGTGATGAGGCCGCGTTGACGGTGTCCGACCTTCGGCAGGACCAACCGCCGGCTGTGCTCAGGATGAGCACTGCTGAAGGCCACGTTGTGGCCGCGCACCGCGAGCATCGCGGCGATGGCGCCCAGCATGCCGGTCCTGGCCGTCAGGATGAGGTTGCCTCCCGGCGCGATCGGGTGTTCACAGGAAAGCCCCAGCGCGCGGACGGTGTCGGCGGCGCCGAATCGCCGGAGGGTGTCGTCGAACGCTCGTCCCGACGCCGATACGAGCACATGTCTCTCGAAGATGAGCAGCCGTTCCCGCAGGCTGGGAAAGGGGCCATCGCGTATGCCGAGCGCCAGGTCCCGTCGCCACCAGCGGGAGCGCGGCCGCAATCTCGACTGCGCATATCTGGATAGGAACCGCCTGCGATAGAAGGCCTTGGCCTCATCCATGTCCCTGCCCGAGAAGCAAGGGCTCGACGACGCCGTGATGGTCGACAGGCGGCCGTTCCCAGGGAAAGACCACCCAGTCGTCGGCCGAGAACACCGAGTAATCCGGTCGCTCCGTACAGCCGTCATTCACCACGATGACGGCCGCGCGCACCTCCGTCGCCCCTGCCCGGCCTGCGCGCTCCCGGACCCCTCGCAGTGTGCCACCATCTCCCGCGATATCATCGACAAGCAAGACCCGGGCACCCTCCAGAGACTCCGGAACCAGCCAGGAGATCTCGACCTCGTCCCGTTCGGCGTAGCGATCGTCCGAGGAGTTACGGGTCACCCCGATCGCTCCGACGCGGCCGGAGAGCAGGTGCCCGAGCACGGTCGCCAACGGGAGGCCGCCCCGCGCGATTCCCATGATGACGTTCGGCTGGAAGCCGCTGTCCATCACCTGTCTTGCGAGTTCTTCCGCGGCATCGCCGAACGCGGGCCAGTCGAGGCGCAGCAGCCGCTTGCGCTCCCAGCGCGGGGTCATGACGCCTGCCCTTGTGCGGGAATGCCGCTACCGAAGGCATTTCGGCATGGACGCGCCATCGAGTTCTCCTTGTCATTTGCGGGTGCAACACATTTCCAGCACGGTCGTCCCGCCGGCGGTGTCCCGCCGGCGGGACACCGCCATGAAGGGCATCTCAATTGATAGGCTCTCACCGCGTGTTCCCTACAGCACCACTTCGCCCGATCCGGCCGGTACAAATGATGCCGCCGACTCAGGGCCGCGTGCTACCGGCGGCCGCCACCGGCTAATAAGGTGTCCCAAGTCATTCTTTCTTAACGGGGCACCCCATCGTGGGGAGATAACTTATGACGACTCATGCCACGAGTTGGAATTTCCGCCGGGCGGTTGTGACGGGTGGTGCGGGCTTTCTCGGGTCACATCTGTGTGAGTGGCTGTTGTCCCTGGGCACACAGGTCGTGTGCCTGGACAACTTCCTCACCGGGATCCCAGCCAATGTCGCACACCTGACGGACGATCCCGGATTCCGGCTCGCTCGCTGCGACATCACGGATTTCATCCACGTTTCCGGAGAGGTGGATCTTGTCCTGCATTTCGCCTCGCCCGCCTCCCCCACGGACTATCTCCGGCTGCCGATCCAGACCCTGAAAGTCGGCAGCACGGGCACCTTGCATTCCCTCGGACTCGCCCGGGAGAAGAAGGCCAGATTCTTACTCGCCTCGACATCGGAGGTCTATGGCGACCCCCTTGAGCACCCGCAGCGCGAAGTGTATTGGGGCAACGTCAATCCTTTGGGGCCGCGCGGAGTCTATGACGAGGCCAAACGCTACGCGGAGGCGCTGACGACCGCGTACCGGGCGAACTGCGGCGTGGACGCCGTCATCGTACGGATCTTCAACACCTACGGCCCACGCATGCGTCCGGACGATGGCCGGGCCATTCCCACCTTCATCCGGCAAGCTCTCGCCGGGGAACCGATCACGGTGGCCGGGGACGGCAGCCAGACCCGCTCTGTCTGTTACGTCGACGATACCGTGCAGGGCATTCTCGCGCTCGCCGCGAGCGGCCACCCGGGTCCGGTGAACATCGGCAGTCCCGATGAGATCACCATCCTCCACCTGGCCGAGACGATACGGGACATGGTCGATGCCCAGGCCCCGATACGGCTCATCAACCGGCCGGTGGACGACCCCAGCGTGCGAAGGCCCGACACCACGCTGGCCGAGACCTTGCTGGGCTGGAAAGCCACGACTTCGCGCGAGCAAGGACTGCACAAGACCATCGAGTGGTTCCGCTCGGCATTGGCCGGCCAGGAGGAACTGCCGTCCTTCACGCGCTGATCACGAAGAGCAACCGAGAGATCGATTCATGGCACTTGATGGGCGGCTCCGACGGGCCGCGGATCAGCATCCCGATCGACCTGCGATCATCGAGAGCAACCGCGGGACCGTCCGGAGCATCACCTGGTCCCAGTTGGACCGCATGACCGCGCCCGCGGCGAGCCCGCTGGGGCAGGGGCACAGGCCGATCCTGTGCGTCGACCTGCCCAACACGCTCGACGGCGTGACGACGTTGCTCGCCTCCCTACGAACGGGGCTGCCCGTTCTCCCGCTCAATCCCATGACTCCACCGCGGGAGCGCGCCGAGCTCATGGACCGATTGGCCGCCACCTACGGCCCGGTGTACGAGCACGACCGGCTCGTAGCGGCCGGAACTGGTCACGAGAGGTCATGCCGGGGCGATTACCTCCTGCTCACGGGCGGCTCCACGGGACGGCCCGTCCCCATCGAGGGCAGCCTCGCCTTGGGCGGCTTCCCGACGCTCCTGCGCCGAACGGGCTGGAAGAAGGGGCAGCGCCAGCTGATCGTCGGCCCCCTCTATCACACCGCACCTTTCATGCACCTGGTCGCGGGCATCCTGGACGGGCACACCATCGTGGTCCAGGGCGTGTTCGAGGCGGGCAAGACCATTGACGTGCTGCACCGCCAGGCCATCGAATGGATGCAGGTCACACCGTCGCACATGCGCAAACTGCTCGCCGAGCCGGGTCTGTCCCCGGACCGGCTGACCTCGCTCAGGTCGCTCGTCCACACGGCAGGCCCCTGCGACGACGAGACCAAACGGGCCTGGATCGACCTGCTCGGTGCCGATCGGATCTTCGAGTTCTACGGCGCCACCGAGCAGATCGGGATGACCGTCGCGCGTGGCGACGAGTGGCTGGCACGACCCGGCACCGTGGGCAAGGGCTTCATGACGCGCATCCGGATCCTCGACGAAGACCGGCGCCCGCTTCCGCCCGGGGCGGTGGGCCGCGTCTTCATGCGCAACGGCCGGCCTGTCTCCGCGGCAATCGAGCACACCGTGGACGGTTACCTCAGCCTCGGCGACCTCGGCCATCTCGACGAGGACGGCTATCTCTATCTCACGGGACGTCGCCAAGGCCTCATCATCGTCGGTGGCTCGAACGTGAATTCATCCGAAATAGAAGAGGTGGTCCTGCGGCTCGCGGACGTGGCGGACGTCGCCGTCGTCCCGATGCCCGATCCCGGCCTCGGCCAGATTCCCGTCGCCCTCGTGGTCAGGCGTGCCGGCAGCGGACTTACGGTCAAGGAGATCGCTCGGCACTGCCGCGGATTGTTGTCTCCGTACAAACGGCCTCGTCGTATCGAATTTGTGGACGACCTTCCCAGAACCGAGACAGGCAAGTTGCAAAGCTGGCGCCTGGAAAACCTGCGAACTTGAGAGGTAAAAGCACGCATGAGCGCATCGTCTGCTGCACGTCATGAGCACGCGATTACGATCGACCACCCCGATGTACGGGCAGCCGCCGTCTACGAGGAAAATGGCGAGCTCATCGTCGCCGTGGTCCCCAAATCGTACGCGAGCGCGACGGGCATCAGGGAACACCTCTGGAAACGGCACGCCTTGCAGGTCCTCGTGGTCGTGGTGGACGAGCTGCCCGCCATGACCGACGGAGCCGTGGACCTCACGAAATTGGGCGAGGAGGTAGCCGCTCTCACCGCATCTCAGAAATCACGCTACGTTGCGGCGTCGGGAGACCTGGAAAGCCAACTGGCCGGGTTACTCGGGGAGATTTTGGAAATCGAGCGGGTCGGCGTCCTCGACGACTTCATGGACCTGGGTGGAAACTCCATGGACATGGTTCAGCTGAGCACCCTCATTATGGAACGTTTTGGCGTGGACCTGTCGCTGGAGATTGTTTTCGAGGCGGCTACGGTCCGGAACCTAGCCGGGATCGTGCGGCAGCGGAGCTGACCCGTGTCTTTCCCGCAGGGTACGGCGAGCGCTCCTGCTCTCATGGTCCCTGACGGCACATGCCTGCGTTACGGCGACCTCAGGCGTGCGATGAGTCCATGGCAAAAGGCCACCGCGGCGCTGAGGGACAAAGGGCTGGTGCTGCTGTTCGCCGACAACTCCCTCTCCACCGCTTTGTGCTACCTGGCCTGTCTGGAATCCAGGCACACGATCATGCTCGCCGACCCCGCGCTGAACGAGCGCGCCGTCTCCCGCGCCCTGTCCGCATTCCAGCCCGAACTGGTGGTGCGGCCACCGCGCACGCTACGACTTCCGGACGGTTATCTGCCCGCCGATGAAGCGATCTGGCGACGTTCGCGGATCGACACGAGCCCCGTTCACGACGAGCCCGCCCTGCTGCTGATGACATCGGGCAGCACCGGTGCCCCGCGCGTGGTGTGCCTTTCGCGGGACAACCTGTTCAGCAACGCCGACAGCATCGTGCGGGCCCTCGGCATTACCGAGACCGATCGTGCGATCACGTCCCTGCCCCTCCATTACTGCTACGGCCTGTCGGTGCTCAACAGCCACCTCGCTCGTGGCGCGAGCGTCGTCCTGACCCACCAATCTCCGAGCAGCCGGGGGTTCTTGCGACAACTGGCAGAAACGGGCGCGACGGCACTGGCCGGGGTTCCGCTCACTTATCAGGCTCTGTGGCCGATCCTGAGCAGGCAATGGCCATCCACGCTGCGCACGCTCACCCAGTCCGGCGGGGTCCTCAACAACGTCAGCGCCTACGCCCGGCTGGCCGTGGAGCGGAACAGCCGCTTTTTCGTGATGTACGGGCAAACCGAGGCAACGGCGAGAATGGCCGTACTGGACACCGCAGCACACCCCGAGGCCATCGGATCGGTGGGAAGAGCGGTGCCGGGTGGCAAATTCGAACTCCTCGACTCCGACGAGATCGTTTACCGGGGCCCGAACGTCATGCTCGGATACGCCGACAGGCGGGCGGATCTGACGGCAGGCGACCGCATGGACGGTGTCCTGCGAACCGGCGACCTCGGTTCCCTCCGCGACGGCAATCTTTTCCTGCGCGGCAGGGTCAAGCGCATCGCCAAGGTCGCCGGGAAGAGGATCAGCCTCGATGAGGTCGAAAGCGCCTTTCGCGCCCTGGACACGACCGCCGTGGTCGAGTCGGAAGGCGTGGTCATGGTCTTCTGCATGGCGGAGGTGGACGCGGCTCGCGAACTGGGCCGCGAAATCTGTGCCGACCTTGGCATCTCCCCCGCTTACCTGCGGATCAGACAGGTGGACAACCTGCCCTATAGCGCGGCCGGAAAGATCGACTACCAGGCGTTGAAGTAATCGTCACGTGTTTACATCATCCAGCGCCTCCGAATGGGCGGCGTTAGCCGGACGGCTCGGGCACCGGCGCTGATCCCAACCCTCCCTGAACGCCATGTCGAAATGGCCTACGGCGTACAGGAAGAAGAGCGGCTTTTGCGGTGCGCGCTCGCCGCCTCTGGTCCAGCGCCGCGTCTCGGCGACCCGCTCGATCCAGTTCCCGGTCGGCCAGGTTTGGACGATCTTTCGACCTCGGCACACGGTATTTCGCGGTGGCCGGCTACACCTAGAGTCGCCGGGTTAATGATCTTCAGCCAGGCGTTTACCAGCATTTGATCAGCGCGAGCTGGACGGCCTGCTGCCTACGGTGTCCGATCGCGAGCTGATCGACCGGCGGTCGTGGGACCTCGCTGACTCCCACGAGACCCTGGCCCGGCATCTGGGCGCACTCACCCGCCGGGCGCTGTGCTCCGTACGGGGCGAGACCGACGCGGTACAGCTGACTGCAACAGCTCTACTCCTGTGAAGACACCCGCATCTGAAGAGCGGGAACGTCTTGCAAGGCTTCGGCCGCGAGTATCGTTTTGACCAGGCCAAACACCCGTCAAGCGAGAGATGATAGGAGGTCCTTGCCGAGGCGCCGATGCACGGTGAGCAGCAACCACATATCGCCCATCAGTAGATATATTGGACTCGAAAAGACTCCTGGTCTCCTAAAGCGGGTGCCGCAGGTTCGAATCCTGCCGGGGGCACGCACATAGATCGGCATTTCAGGCCCCTGACCTGCGGTTTCTCAGTCGCAGGTTTTTGTTTTGTGGACCTTGGATAGGCAGCGGGCGGTGCCCGCATGCAGCCGTGAGACCATGATCAGGGGATGTACACGGGATGATCTTGGCGATGTTTTCCCAGGTAAATCCCCCGATTTGGACTTGTCAGCCCGTCGGCAACCGGCCACGTCCGCCCGGCCAACCGTACAGACGCAACCGTTGATCGTGCCAAATGCGTGCGTACGCCCCCAGCGTCATCCCGCCCCACAAGCCCTGCCCTCCTGTGATGGATCGCGAGCAAGGGGTTCGAGATGATGCCTCAGTCGGAGAGTGCCTCGTGCAAACGCCGCGCCTCATGGATCAACAAGCTCGAGCCCTTGCGTGCCGCCAGCTCCGCCAGCCCCCGTATGTTGTCGCTCGCCCCAGCGCGCACCGCCACCCGCACGGCGACCTTGAGCAGTTCGCCCAGCCCCGGCCTGGCCTTCTCATCGGGTCCGGGCAACAGCAGCGGCACCGCCTGAGCCAGGGCCGTCCACACGTCGGCGTGCGCCCCGGCCGCCGTGACCTCGTCGAGGACGCCGGTGATCCGCTTGAGCTTGACCTGCTCGCCACGGACCATGTGGCCCACCGGCCCGGCCGAGGTCAGCCGCGGACAACTCCCCGTACGCGGCCAGCGTGAGGACCGCGTCGACGGCCATGCCCCGCTGGGCGCGAACTCAGCGAGATGCTCGAGTTCATCAAGGACTGGCTCACCACCGACGACCAAGCCAAGGCCAGATTCGCACAGTTCGTCGGGTGCCCCGGTTATGACGCCGCCGACCTCTGCGCAGACGCCGACCGCTTCCTCTTTCTGCTCGGCGGCAACGACGGCGAGTACCTCTTCAGCCAGGACTAACGTCACCGACCCTGAAGCACCGCTCGAAGCTTCTCGATCTCCGAAAGCCACTCAGCCGAGCTGCCGCTTTCATCCCACAGATCCTTCAACTCCGAATCGTCGGCGAGAACCCGCTCGAGGGCTCGTAAGGCCAGCGCTCGCAAGTCATCCGGCAAATCGGGGATCGGCTGCTCGGGCCCATAAATCGGGTCGGCGGGAGAGCCGCCAGGGCATTGCGCCGCAACGATCGCGACAGCCGCCACAGCGGGGACTCCCTCGGAGCTATCCAGATAGTCGGCCTCCTCGGCCGCAGCGATCAAGACCTTCCTGATTGCCGCCACGCGATCACCGATCCCCAGGTCATCAAGATCGCCCGCGAAATCAGCAGCATGATCGTTACCGAACGCAGTAGCGTCCCAAGTTGTCGGCGTACGGGCTCAACTGTGGAGCCACGTACAAGTAGACGTGCAGAGGTGATCGGCACGGCGATGGTCGTGAAGAATGGAGGCATGCGGCGGGCATTGGTACTCGGCGGAGGCGGTGTCACGGGGATCGCCTGGGAACTAGGCATGCTGGCCGGCCTGGCCGAGCACGGCGTCGATCTCTCCTGCGCCGACGTAGTGATCGGCACCTCGGCGGGCGCGGTCGTCGGTGCGCAGCTGGCGTGCGGGCTCGAGTTACGGCAACGCTACGAGGCCCAGCTCGCGCCCATCGCGGGCGAAACAGCTCCCTCAGGCGCCAGGAAAGCCGTGCTCAAGCTCATCTGGGCGTCGATGCGCGCGGGCACGGACGCGCAGGCGTTCCGAGAACGCATGGGCCGGACGGCGCTGAATGCCAAGACCCCATCGGAGGAGGAACGGCTGCGCACCGTGGCGCGATGGCTCGGGGAGGCGAGGGAGTGGCCCGCTCGCGAGCTGCTGATCACCGCCATGGACACCGCTTCCGGTGAGTTTGCCGTGTTCGACGCCGCTTCGGGAGCCGACCTGGTCAGGGCGGTCGCGGCCAGCTGCTCCAGCCCCGGCGTGCGCCCGCCGATCACCATCGGTGAGCGCCGCTACATGGACGGCGGGATCCGCTCACCACTGAACCTGGACCTGGCCAAGGGCTGCAGCCATGTGGTGGCTCTGGCCCCGGTGACGCGCGCCGGCGGCCCGGTGGAGACTGTCGAGCAGCAGCGCTCCAGGCTCGGCGCCGCCCAGGTGGTGGTCATCACACCGGACGAGGCCACCAGAAAAGCGATCGGCACCGGCCTGCTGGACCCCTCCCGCCGCGCACCTGCTGCCCGCGCAGGTCACGCCCAGGCCGCGGCCGCCGCGGACTTGGCGCGCGGTGGCTGGCAGCCGGACACGTAGCCGAAGTACCGGGGATCGGCCAGATTCGGATTCGGCCCACCCAGCGCCGGCTACGTCTCACCGGCACTTCCGGTCCTCAGCGCACCGCGACACTGTTCGAACTCACCGTCAAACGCTGCTACTCATCATCGGCAAATCCACAAGACAGCCGAAACCCCGCTCCTGATGTTCTACCGGCTCAAGTCGGTTGCCAAGCGGCGTCCCGCGTGGGTGCGGAAAGATCTCGCTGCGCTGGTGCGCCTGCTGGCGGCGCACCAGCGCAAGCCGCTCATCGCCGCCACGCTCCCGCTCGAGCGCGCCGCTGAGGCGCACGAGCTCATCGCGGGCGCCCGCGTGGCGGGAAAGGTTCTGCTGACATCTGAGGAGGACTCGTCATAAAGCTGATCACGGTTGCCCGGTACTACGCCGTCGCGCTCGGGCTGGGAACGGTCGCGTACCTGTTCCTCACCGGGATGGCCAGGGCGGACAACGCCTTCCTGGTGCCTGATCTGATCATCTCCGGGCTGCTGATCATGTCCGCGTTCCTGCCACCTGCCCACGTGGTGCGAGGCATGATCCTCGCGTACGGCATGGCAGCCGGCGTGTTCACCGCCGCCGCCTTCTCCGCCCTCGTAAGGGGGGAGCCGGGCATGGTGACCATGGTGGCGGCGGCCGGGTCGTTGGTCGTGGCGGCGCTGCTCGTGGTACGTCAGCGAGCGGTCTCCGTCGCCCATTGACGCCACGGCGCGGAATGCGGCATGGCGGCCATGAGCCCGATCCACTCGTACACTTCGGGGTTGACCACGAACGCGCCGGAGCGCGGCGGTCCCAGCTCGTGTTCGCCGATCAACCCGCCTCAGCGGCAGGTTGATCGATAAGGGCGTGCAGCGCCCCCGCGACCGGATCGGCAGATCACTGCCCGGCGCCCGATGCTGTTGTGGCCGGAGGCAATCGTGCAGAACCTGAACGACTTGCTCAACTCACCGATCGCACTCGGTCTCACAATGTGAGAGTCAGGCCTGGCCCATCGGCGGCGTATGAAGGGGTCGGGCTCCTGTTCACAGGGCGGCTGCATCGTCAGGTGACAGGTGCTCGACTGAACTCGTGGGCGTGGTCGGTGGCCCACTCCTGGAAGGTACGTGCCGGCACTCCGGTGATCTCTTCCACAGTCGACGTCAGGGGGCCTGGTCTCGTCACCATGTGGGCGTACCCGTCGAGCACGACGTCGGCGACCGAGGCGGGTAGCCAGGTGAGCATCTGTTGCCGCGCGAGTCCTGGCGAGATCTCTTCCCAGCGCAGTGGGCGACCGATCGCGTCACCCAGAATGTGGACCTGCTCTTCCTGCGTCAGGATCTGTGGGCCGGTGAGAACGTATCTGCGGCCGGCATGCTCATTGTCGATCAGTGTTCGCGCCGCCGCGGAGGCGACGTCGTGCTCGTGCAGCAGCGTCATGGCCGCCGTCCCATAGGCGCCCCGCACGGTGTCGCCGGCGCGGATCTGTGGTGCCCACGAAAGAGTGTTCCGTGCGAATCCGTGCGGACGGAGGAACGTCCATTCCATCCCGGACCGTTCGATCTCCCGCTCCACTTCGGCATGGAGTCTGCCGATCGGGTCGGCCTGCTCGTCCAGGTCGTCGCGGATGGCCCCGGAGGAGAGGAAGACGATCCGCCGGGTGTGCCTTTTGAGAACATCCAGCAGCGCGGGCGCGGGATCGGCCGTCGGAAAGGGCCACATCAGGAACACGGCTTCCACTCCGCGTAGGGCGGCCGCCATCGTGTTCGTTGCGAGAAGGTCGCCGCGTACGACCTGAGCGCCCTCTGGGAGCCGGGCGGAGTCGGGATCGCGGGTCACGGCTCGCACCGGCACTCCTGCATCCAGGAGTTGGGCCGTCACCTGCCGGCCGATGTTGCCGGTCGCGCCTGTCACCAGAATCATGGGCTGCTCGGACCTGCCTTACCTGGAAGACGTTCGACGATGACCAGCGGGATGTCCTGGCCGTTTCGATTCCGGTAGGTGGCGTTGAGCGGAAAGATCGCTGTCGTCTTCGGCCACAACTGTTGTTTCTCCTCGGTGGTGGCGGCGTGGGCGCGCGCGTGGTGAACGTCCTCCGCGCCGATCTGAACGGCTACCTCGGGGTGAGCGAGCTGGTGAAGGTGGCCGCTCTGTGCCGTGGGTTTCGACGTAGGGGCGGACGTGCTTCGCCACTCAGCCCTTGGGGCCGTCCAATGCGGCGTCCCGTTCGGACTGCTCGGTCGACGGAGTCGTGGAAAGGCTGTGTCGCAGGTGGTAGCGCCGGAATCCGCCGCTTTTCACGCCGGGGAAGTCCACGACCCGCCGCCACCCGCGCGACGACCCCACCGTTGCCTGGCCGGATTTGCTGAGGGCGTCGCGGTGTGCCTGTTCGTCGGTCCACTCCGCGTAATTGAGTACCCGGGTGCCGTCGGTGCTCATGTGGAAATGGCCCGAGATTCCGCCAGGATGTGGTTGGGTTTCGCCCGCCATCGCTTCGAACACGGTGTCGATCCAGTGCTGTTGCCGCTGGCTGTCGGGTCCGTCGAACTCGACACCCACGACGACGATGCAGCCGGGGACCGGTGGATTTTCCCGCCCACTGCTGCGGTACAGCCGATACTCGACCGGCTCGATGCCAGTGCGTGCGGCCACGAACTCATGGCCGGCTTCACCGTTGGCCCACTGGGTGTAGGTCAGCACCAGCTCGCCGTCGGTACTCACCAACGTACTGAACGAGATGAGCCCTTGAGGCCAGGACCCGTGCTCCATCGCGGCCACGATCTCCTCCGCTGTGAGGTGGTGTGCGGATGATTCGGTGACCAGGACGGTTCCAGCATCGGGACGGGTGATATCGAGCGACAGATCATGGCTGACGATCATTTCTCTCCTTGGCCGTTTCATTGGTGGATCAGGCGGAACTCGGGGACCGTGTCGCGCAAGGTAACTACCTGCAGCTCGGCAAGCCATTGACGATCGCGTTCTTCAGTGGTGTGGCCGGTTACGACCCCGGCCGCATCGGTGGGGAACCTCCGGCGTTGCTGCCGCTGGCTACACGAGCGTCCCGCCGGAGACGTCCAGGTGGTGCCCGGTCACGTAGCGGCTGTCGTCCGAGGCCAAGAAGGCCACCGTGTCGGCGACGTCCTGCGGGGTGCCCAACCGGCCCAGCGGCGACTGGGATGACAGCCAGGCCAAGGCCTCGCCGACCAGGCGGCCCTGGTGCATGTCGGTGTCGATGACGCCCGGCGCCACGGTGTTGACGGTGATGCCGCGCGGTCCCAGTTGCTTGGCGAGTGTCGAGGTGAGCACGTCGAGTGCCGCCTTGGACATGGCGTAGTCGATCGCCCTGGGCATGGCCATGCCGCGGGTCAGCATCGTACCGATCGTGATGATCCGCCCGCCGTCTCTCAGCCGCGGCAGAGCGAGCTGGGTGATGAAGAACGGGGCTGTGCTGTTGACCGCGAACAGCCGCTCGAAGCCTTCCCGGGTCACGCCATCGATCTCGGCCTGGTCGCCGAGGATTCCCGCGTTGTTGACCAGGATGTCCAGGCCGTCGGCGTGCGCGTCGAACGCGGCCCACAGCGCTTCGGCATCTCCGGGCGCGCCCAGCTCTGCCTGGATGGCGAAGGCCTGCCCATCCGCCGCTTCGATGGCCGAGACCGTGTCCTTGGCGGCCGTGTGGTTACTGCCGTAGTGCACGGCGACGCGGGCGCCCTGCCGGGCCAGCCGGGTGGCGATGGCCCGGCCGATTCCCCTGCTCGCGCCGGTCACCAGCGCTGTCTTACCGGTCAATGTCGTCATGCTGATCAGGCCTTTCCGTTAAACGGTAGAGGGGGTGGTGGCCTTGGCATCGCGCAGCACGCGCGCCCACCAGGTCACCTGGTCCAGCAGGGTCTTGGCGGCTGTGGCGGGCCCGTCCGGGTCGGTGGGTCGTCCATCGCCGCCGAAGCACTCCCACACGCCGTGGAAGCTGATCGTGTCCCGCGTGGTGACGGCGTACAGCTCGGCGAAGACCGCGCGCAGGTGTTCCACCGCCCTCAGGCCTCCCGGCAGGCCGCCGTAGGACACAACGCCACCGGCTTGGCGTGGAACTGCGTGTTGTGCCAGTCGACCTCGATGTCGGCGCGTTGGGCCGCCTGGCCTGCGAACCAGGTGGCGACGGTCGAGCCGATGCGGCCGTCGCGGACGCTGCCGACGATGACGGTCAGCCTGAGCCGGCTATCGGACATGGTGTTCTCCTTCCAGCTGTGCGGCCTCTTGCAGGGCTGCGAACAGGGTGTTCTCGCTCTGGGGTCCGATCAGCGGAGGCAGCCGCTCGATCAGGAAGACGGGTACGCCGGCCGGAGGCGATCCGGTTGCCGGTTTCGGCGCTGCTGATGGTGATCATGTCTTGCGGCATCCCCGGCCCCAGCAGGAACAGCACGATCGCGGCCATGGAGACCGGCTTGCGCCCGTGCAGGTCGCCGGCCTTTTCCCAGATCGGCGTCGAGAGATCGGTCCACACGTCCCCATTTCGCGTACCTCGTACTCGAAATGAACCATAGCCATTCAGATACGATGTACGCAAATGGAGGGGGGCAGATGCCAGACGAGGAACCGATCAGCATCTGGATGCTCCCGGAGCGCCAGGAGCGTTCCGGGCCCGGACGGCGACCCGGCTACAGCCGCGAGCAGATCACCCGAACGGCGGTCCAGATCGCCGACGCCGAAGGCGTGGAGGCCACCACCATGCGCCGGATCGCGCACGAACTGGGCACCGGCGCCATGTCGCTCTACCGGTACGTACCGAAACGGGATGACCTGTTCGACCTCATGATCGACATGGCGATGGGCGAGATCGAGCTCCCGGACGGCCCGTCCGGAGACTGGCGCTCCGATCTCTCGCTGCTCGCCCACCAGGTCCGCGCCGTCGGCCTACGCCATTCCTGGCTGATCACGCTGCTCACCGGTCGTCCGATCCTGGGCCCCCACCTGTTGCGCGTGCGCGAGTTCGCGCTCAGCGCACTCGACCGGCGCGGCCTCGACATCGACGACATCACCGGCTTCGTCGACATGCTGAACGACTACGTTCACAGCGCGATCCGCCGCGAGATCGGCTGGCTGGAGGAGGCCCGCCGTACCGGCCTGGATCCGGAACGATGGAAGCGGGACTACATCGGCCCGTACGTACGGCAGATCGTCGAATCGGGCGCCTATCCGCTGTTCAACCGCTCCCTGCTGCAATCCCGCACCGCGCACCTCCCCCTCGCCGAGCGCTTCCAGGACGGGCTGGATCGCGTGCTCAACGCAATCGGCGTGCACGTCGCATCAGACTTCTCTCGTTGATCGAGATGAACTCGCCTCCCGATCTCTTCAACCAGCTAAGGTCAACGTTCCATGGGTTGGTGGGCAAACCCTCTGCAGGGCGGGCTTAGTGCAGGCATCAGCGGCGTCGTGGCTGCCCTCACCGCGTGGGCCGTAGCCGCTGGCACGGGGCGAGATGCACAGACAGGCGCTGCTCATCGATGCCGGGAACGCGGCGCGGACGCTGATTCGAGACACCGAGGCGCTGGTACGTGCGGTGATGCGGCTAAGCCGTGCGCCAGAACGACGTAGCCGGCGGGAATGGCTGCGAATCAGGGACCTTGGGGAAAGCTGGCGCTCGTGAGGGACATGCATTCAGGCGAAAGTACTCCCGGCAGGAGTAATGCCGCTACATATCACCGAGGATGGTCAGGTAGTGGGGATAGCGCAAGGGTCGGATGATCAATAGAAGCCCGGTCGCAGGGGATGTTCATTCCGATGTCCGTTCCAGCAGGCGCTGGGCCAGGCGCCGGACGGCAGTGCGCAATTCCTGCGGTGACAAGATCGTGAACGGGAAGCCGAGCCCGGCGAGCATGGCGGCCATGCCGTCCAGGGACTCGGCACGCGTCCGCAGGTGGACTCCGTCCGGTGTTTCGGTGAGTGTGGCCACCGACGGCGGGATGCGGCGGGACGCCTCAGCGAGGGGAACGTGCAGAATGACCTCGACAATGTGCGCATACGGTACCTGGGCCAGCGACGCCGTGACCTGCCGCACCGGGTCGGACTCCTCGGGGATCTCATAGGAGGCCGTCCCTGGGGCGACGGAGGAGATCCGGTCGACGCGGAAGGTGCGGAGCTCGCCGGACCGGTGGTCGTGGCCGGTCACGTACCAGCGGCCGGAGTGGAAGACCAGGCCGTGGCCGTCCAGTTCGCGTTCGGTCTGGGCGCCTTTCCAGGAGCGGTAGCGCAGTGTGACCCGGCGGCGGTCGCGGATCGCGGTGGCCAGGGTCAGCACGGCCCGGCTCGCGGGCGTTGGCATCGCACGTTCGGCCAGAGTGAAGTCCAAGGTCTCCTCTAGTGCGCCGACCTGTTCTCGCAGCGTGGCCGGCAGCACCCGCCGGATTTTGGCCAGGGTCGCTTCGGTGGCGTCGGCGGCAAGGCCCAGGCGGCGTCCGGCGAGCAGGCCGAGAACCACGGCGGTGGCCTCGTCGTCGGTCAGCATCAGCGGTGGCAGCTTGTAGCCGGGCGTCAGCTGGTAGCCGCCGTAGCGGCCGCGCTCGGCGGCGACCGGGATGCCCAGCTCGGCGAGTCGGGCGGCGTAGCGCCGGACGGTCCGCTCGTCCACACCGAGCCGCTGCGCCAGGTCACGGCCCCCCAGCCCGTGGTGTGCTTGGAGCAGTTCGAGCATCGCCAGCATCCGGGTCGCCGGATATGACACAGGTCACCCACTTAATCCGGGCGGATTCTGTCCGCTATCGGCTTTAGCGTAGCGACGTCGGCTCACTGAAAGGACGATGAGATGGCGAACTACGTGCTGGTTCCCGGCTTCTGGCTCGGTGCCTGGGCTTGGGACCAGGTGGCGCAGAAGTTGCGCGCCGCCGGACACCAGGTGCGGGCGGTCACCCTGACGGGGCTGGCGGAGAGGGCTGGGGAGCTGTCGCCAGAGGTCGGCGTGGAGGCCCATGTCGTCGACATTCTCGCGGCGATGGACGGATTGGAGGAGGTTGTCCTGGTCGGGCACAGCGGGGCGAGTGTCCCGGTGACCGCGGTCGCCGACCGGCATCCTGAACGGCTCAGCCGGGTCGTCTACGTCGACACCGCGCCGCTGCCGTCCGGTATGGCGGTGATCGACTTCAATGACGAGGACACTCAGAAGGCGTGGCGCGCTCAGGTAGGGGACGGTTATGCGCTCGACACGCCCTCCTTCGAGCAGGGGGAGGGGAAGTTCGCGGGACTGACCGAGGAGCATTGGGCGCAGATCCTCGCGAAGGCGACGCCGCAGCCGTGGGGCGCGGTCACCCAGTCGGTTCGGCGGCCGCAGCAGATCCCGGCGACGCCGAAGACCATGGTCGCCTCGACGATGCCGGTGGCGATGATCCGCGAGCTGATCGCTTCGGGAAACCCGGCGTTCGCCCCGCTCGGCACACCCGAATGGACCTTTGTCGAGCTGCCGACCGGGCACTGGCCGATGTTCTCGCGACCGGCGGATCTCGCCGCGTTGCTCTGACGGCCTCCACATAGGTGCCTGAGCCTGATTCATGCTCATGATCAGGCCTGTGATCGCCGCCGGTCTCCCTGTGGCAGTGCTGGAAGACGCTCCCGACACGGGGCGGCCTGCTCATTCTGCGCGTCAAATCCATCCGCTGAACCGCTCTGCAAAGCCAAGAAGCACTCAGCCCCGCACGGCGGAAAGCTGCCGACCGCCCAGTCACATACGACGGCGGTCGGGCTCGAAACTCCGTTCAACGCACATCACACCAGCACCACCGAATACGTCACCGACCCATCCTGAGATGCCGAAATCCCGATCGGCGGCTCACACCGGCGGGCCCAGTTCAAGGTCTGTCAGCTCGGCCCGCGAGGAGATGCCCAGCTTGGGATAGGCCTTGTACAGGTGGAAGCCCACGGTGCGCGGGCTGAGGAAGAGCTGGGCGCCGATCTGCCGGTTCGTGGCTCCCGTGGCGGCCAGCCGGACCACCTGGAGCTCCTGCGGGGTCAGCGTGCTGAGGGCGGCGCCCGCCGCCGGTGGCCCGGGTTCGGCGGCGTGGACACCGGCCGCGGCGAGTTCGGTGCGGGCACGTTCGGCCCAGGGCACGGCTCCCAGCTCGACGAAGCTCTCCAGCGCGGCACGCAACTGGGTGCCGGCGTCGGCTCGCCGCCGAGCGCGCCGGAGCCATTCGCCGTACAGCAGGCGGGTCCTCGCCTGCTCGAAGGGACGCCCGGCCTGGGGATCCACGGCGAGAGCCGCCACGTAGTGCGCCTCGGCCTCCTCGCGCGGCGCGAGCAGCGCCCGGCAACGGTGGGCGACCGCCGCCGCCCAGGGCCGGCCGCCGGCCTCGGCCCAGGCGTCGAACCGGGCGAGCGCGGCGGTGGCCCTGTCGACCTGGTTGAGGCGGGCGCAGGCTTCGACGTGGTCGGCGAGGGCGAAGGTGACGATCACCGTGTGACCGAGCGGGCCGTCCAGAATTCCCGCCATCCGCTCGGCCGCGGCGTCGTAACGGGCCCGTACGAGGTCGAGCAGCGTCAGCGCGCACCCTCCCCAGCCGGATCCGTTGCGCTCCCGGGAAGACCCCTCGGCCTGGGCCGCGAGGCGCCGGCATTCGTCGTCCTCGCCGCGGATGGCGGCCAGGCGGGCGAGGACGCCGTGCAGGTGGCGCAGCCGTCCCTCCTGCCCGGTGTCGCGTGCGATCTGCCAGGCCTCCGCCCCTGACGCGGCCGCTTCGGCGTGGCGGCCGCGCAGGATCTGCGCCTGAGTGAGGAGTTGCAGGGCGTGCGGCAACGCTCCGACGAGCCCGTGGCGGCGGCAGGCGGCCACCCGGGCGGCGGCCAGCTCGCACGCCGCGTCGTCGTCCCCGGTCATGAGAGCCCCGAACACGGCGTACGTCCCGGCGACCCGATCGATCGCGCCGCCGCCCGGGCCGGTCATCAAGGGGGTGGCGTGTCCGAGGCCGGTTTCTGTGCTGTGAAGGGCGGCGCGGAGAAGGGGGAGCCCTGCGGCGGGGTCGCCAGCGGCCACGCGTTCCATGCCGCGCACGGCGGCGACGACGCCGGTCAGACGTGCGTCCACCTGCGGGGCGAAAGACTCCAGAAGGTCGGCGGCCCGCCCGAGCGCGCCCCGGTCGCCGGCGAACCAGGCCTCGGACGCGGCCGTGGCCAGCAGGGACGCGGCGTCCGCCGGGGCGGCCCGTACGATGTCGGCGGCAGCGGCGATCAGGGTGTACGCGGCCGGAGCCGGGTCATCCCCCTCGGCTTCGACCGCGGCGCGCACGCTGGCCAGCCGGGCCAGCAGCAGCGGATCCGCGGTCAGGCGGCGGCCCCGGTCGGCGGTGGCCGCGGCACGGGGAAGCTGCCCGGCGCCGAGCGCCGACTCCGCGGCGGCGGCCAGCCAGCCGGCGCGCCGCTCCCTGTCGACGGTGAGCTGTGCCGCCCGCTCGTACGCGGTGGCGGCCGAGGCGTTGCTGCCCCGCTCACCCGCACGCTCACCGGCCGCCGCCAGGACGGCCGAGATCTCCTCATCGGGTTCGAGCGCGGCCGCCGACAGGTGCCAGGCCCGGCGGTCGGCGTGCTCATGGCCGTCGAGGACGCCGGCCAGCGCCCGGTGGGCCGCCGTGCGCCGGGTGAGCGGCGCCTCGTGGTAGGCCGCGGCCTTGACGAGTGGATGGCGGAAACGTACCCGGTCGCCGGAGACGTCGACGAGGGCGGCCTGCTCGGCGGGCTCCAGGTCCTCGGGCCCCGCGCCGAATGCCTGTGCCGCCCGCAGCACCAGGTGCAGGCTGCCCGAGCCGTCGGCGGCGGCGACCAGGAGCAGCAGCCGGGTACGTTCTGGCAACTGCCGGACCGTGGCGCGCAGCGAATGTTCGAGCCGCCCGGCCATGGACGGCCCCGGCGGCCGCAGGGGCAGCGGGGCCAGGTGGCCGGCCCGCTGCTCGGGGGTCAGGATCTCGGCGAAGTGCAGCAGCGCCAGCGGATTGCCCTCGGCCTCCTCGATCACCCGGTCGCGGGCCTCGGGGGTGAGACCGGCCGCGCGCCCGGCGAGCAGCCGCTCGCAGTCGGTCCTGGCCAGGCCGGACAGCCGCAGCTCCGGGACGCCGTTGATCGCCGGTTCCGCGCCGTCGCGGCCGGCGAAGATCATGGTGATCGGTTCGGCGGCCAGACGGCGGGCGGCGAACGTGAGCGCGTCCAGGGACGCGCGGTCCAGCCAGTGCACGTCGTCGATCAGGCACAGCAGTGGGCGTTCCTCGGCGAGGTCGGCGAGCAGGGTCAGCACCGCGAGCCCGACGAGGAAGCGGTCGGGCGCGCCGTACTCTCCCGTGCGACCGGGAGCGCCGTCATGCCCGGAAGCCTGGCCGGGGCCTTCGCCGAACGCGCCGTGCAGTGCCGCTCGCTGTCCCGGGGGCAGCCCGGCGATCAGGTGGCGTGCCGGGCGCAGCAGCAGGTGCAGCGCGGCGTACGGCAACTCGGACTCGGCCTCCACGCCGGCGGCGCGCAGGACGAGAGAGGATCCTCCGTTCGCGGCCTCGGCCAGCAGCGCCGACTTGCCGATCCCGGCTTCGCCGTACACCGCGACGGCGTTGCCCTGCCCGGCCCGTGACTCCGCGATCAACCGGCTGAGCTCGGCAATCTCCGCATTTCGCCCGATCATGATGCGCCGACCCTACCTAACCCACCGGTCGGGGCCCCACAGGGCTCAGGTCACCGTGACTGATCCGGCCGGGACCGCCGCACCGTACTGTCGGGAACCGCAGCCCAGCACACCCGGGAGGATCATCATGGAGCCGATCATCGTCGAGGCCGTAGGAACGGTCATCGGCGGGCGGACCGAGGCGTTCGACGACGACTGGAACACCGAGCAGGCGGTGATCCGTCTCGACGCCACCCGCTATGAGCCCGGCAGCGTCGCCGGGCTGGACACGTTCTCGCACGTGGAAGTGGTGTTCCAGTTCCACCGCGTGGACCCCGCGTCGGTGCACACCTCCGCCCGCCGCCCCAGGGGGAACCCGGACTGGCCGGAGGTCGGCATCTTCGCCCAGCGCGGCAAGAACCGCCCGAACCGGCTGGGCGTCTCCCGCTGCCGGCTGCTCGCCGTGGACGGGCTCGATCTGCACGTACGCGGGCTGGACGCCATCGACGGCAGCCCCGTCCTGGACGTCAAGCCGTACATGGCGGAATTCGGCCCGCAGGGCGAGACGGTGCAGCCGGCGTGGGCGACCGAACTCATGCGTGCCTACTACTAAGGAGCACAGGACATGTCCGAAGTGATCGTCGTGGGAGCGGGGCCGACCGGCTTGCTGCTCGCGGGTGACCTGGCCGAGGCCGGGATCGCGGTGACCGTGCTGGAGCGCCGGGACGGCACGATCTCCAACCTCTCCAGGGCCTTCGGCGTGCACGCCCGCACCCTGGAGCAACTGGACGCGCGTGGCCTGGCCGACCAGCTCGTGCCCATGGGCGCCGTGCTGAGCCACGTGCGGCTGTTCGAGCGGGTGAAGATCGATCTGAGCACCCTGCCCAGCCGTTTCCCGTACCTGTTGATCACCCCGCAGTACAACGTGGAGCACCTGCTGCTGGAGCGGGCGCTCAAGGCGGGCGCCGAGATCGTGTACGACGCCGAGGTGCTGGAGGTGGGCCAGGACGCCGGCGGGGTCACGGTCACGACCGCGCAGGGCGTCCATCGCGCCGCCTACGTGGTGGGCGCCGACGGCTACCACAGCGCGGTACGCAGCGCGCTCGGCCAGCCCTTCCCCGGCAAGTCGGTGCTGAAGTCCATCATGCTGGCCGATGTGAAGGTCGCCGAGCAGCCCGCCGAACTGCTGACCGTCAACGGGGTCGGTGACGCCTTCGCCTTCGTCGCGCCCTTCGGCGACGGCTACTACCGGATCTTCGCCTGGGACCGCCGTCATTCCGTACCCGACGGCGCGCCCCTCGACCTGGAGGAGGTCCGTGACGTCGCCAGGCGTGCCCTGGGCACCGACTTCGGCATGCACGACGCCCGCTGGCTGTCGCGCTTCCACAGCGACGAGCGGCAGGTGCCGCACTACCGGATCGGCCGGGTCTTCCTGGCCGGGGACGCCGCCCACGTGCACTCGCCCGCGGGCGGCCAGGGCATGAACACCGGGCTCCAGGACGCCGCCAACCTCGGCTGGAAACTCGCCGCCGTGCTGGGCGGCGCTCCCGACGCCCTGCTCGACACCTACCATGCCGAGCGTCACCCGGTCGGCCGCTCGGTGCTGCGCAGCAGTGGCGCCATCATCCGGGCCGCCATGATCGAGTCGGCCGCCGGGCAAGCCCTCCGCGGCTTCGCCGCCAGCCGGGCGCTGTCCATCCCCAAGGTGCGCGAGAAGGTCACGGGGCAGCTCAGCGGCATCGGTTACCACTACCCGGCGCCCCACGGCGCGCACGAGCTCACCGGTTCCCGTGCCGCCGACGTCCCGCTCGCCGGTGGGGGCCGCCTGTACGAGGCGCTCCGCGAGCGGCGCTTCGTCCTTCTCGGCGACGCCGGCATTACCGGCCGGGAGGATCGGATCAAGGTCGTGACGCCCGCCGCCCCCGGCGGTCCCGCGACGCTCGTCCGCCCCGACGGGTATGTGGGCTGGGCGGGCACCGACACCACCACGCTGCACCGGGCTCTCGACACGCTGGTGGGTTCCGGCCGGCCCTGAGACCTTCCCGCCCTTCGAGCTATCTGGTCCCGGGTGGCGCAGGGGACCGACCGCACAGCCCCGGTTTCACCGTCCCCGGTCGCCTGCCGCCCTCTCCTTCCTGCTGTCCGTCACACAAGCAACATCTTCAGAAGGTTTCTGGCTGGGGGCGTCGGTCGGCGCGCTGACGCAGGACGGGCACGCGGGCCGCGTCTACAACGTGTCAGGGGCCCGCGCCCTGACCTTCGCCGAAGCCGTCGCGATCATCGCGCGGTCAGCCGGCCGTTCCATCGAGTACGTGGAGCTGAGCCCGGAACAGTACAAGGACGAACTGCTCGCCGAGGGCTGGCCGGAGGCCGTCGCGGACGCGCTGAACACCATGTTCGCCCTGCGTCGATCCGGGCGTGTGTCCGTTCCCGCCGATGGGGTACAGCAGGTGCTGGGGCGCGAGCCGATCGCGTTCGAGGACTACGTGACGCGCGTGGCCGCCACCGGAGCCTGGTCGTGAGAGAGCGTGCGTCAGCCTGCCAGCCGGACGAGGGCCAGTGCGAGTGCCCGGTCGAGGGATTTCGCGGCAGCGCAAGGGACGTCCGGCTGCACACCGGTGCCCTCCCAATTCGTACCTGAGACGGGGTTGATGGCGCGGCCGGTGGGGACGGTGGCTTCCAGGTGAGGGTGCACGGTCCAGCCCTTGCACGGGTGCGCGCCGCCGCGGGTGGGCTCGCCGACGACAACGGCGCGACCGAGCTGCTGCAGGTCGTAGGCCAGTTCCTCAGCAGCGGAGAAGGTACTGTCACTGGACAACACGTACAACGGTTTGCTGCCGCCGAAGCGCGCGCCGGGAACGTGCGGCAGGCTCCAGGACTGCTCGCTGCGCTCGCCGCTACGCCAGTACATGGTGTTGAGGTGGGTGCGCTCGTCCAGGAGGTAACTGCAGACGAAGGCGACGGTGTCCGGGTCGCCGCCCCGGTTGTTGCGAAGGTCCACGATCAGCGCCCGGGCGCGGGAGGCCAAAGTGAGCGCGGCACTCAGCGGTTCGGCGGCCCAATCCAGCGGAAACAGCATCGGCGCCAGCTCCACCACGGCGACCCCTCCGTCGAGCAACTCCACCCGGGGCGCACCGCCCAGCGAGGTGTCGAAGTCCCGGCGGATGGACTCCAGGGTTGCCGCGCCCTCTTCGGAGGACACCGGGTCGGCGTGGTACCTCAATCTCAGGTGTTTGTCGTCATTGACGGACTGCAGGTCCGCGGTGACCGAACGGGCGAGTTCCTCGGCACTGTCAACGTCATAGGCGCCCTCGGCGAGGCGTTGTTGGAGCAGGTCGGCGAGCTGCTTGGCTATCTCAGGGAAAACGTAGTGCTCGGTCAGCAGCCGGACCGTCTCGTCAATGACAGGGGTGGGCTGAAGGTTCGTCAGAGTCGTCATGGCAGGGAGTAGAGCACTGCCCTTACGAAAACGTCAACGACGAACAGAAGCCGTGCCTACTTGCCGCTTCCTGAGGATGTTCTGGAGATGCCCTCGCCGTACCCGAAGGCGCATATCACCATTCCGTATCCGATCGACGGCGAGAACCTGAGGCTTCGGGAGAGCGCGAAAGAGGCCCATGACCTATTCCATCGCTCCTCCCGAGACGTCAAGAACATCCTCACGGAGCTCACTCAGTTGTCTTGTAGCAGCCGCATTGACAGGCGTTTGGGCCGGGAGTCGAATGAGGGAGCTCTCCCGTGGCGTCCCGTGCACTCCCCGATCTAGGAAAGGGGATCACCATGACCACATGCGGTGGTGGACTGGACCTGTACTTCGGAACGTACAAGGGCACACACAAGATCGAGAAATCCGGCGGAGACATCGCGCTGCCGCCATCCGGCCAGCGGCAACTCTTGGCTTTCGGGCAGGCGATGGCCACCAAGATGATGGAGCAGTTGAACCTCGACGTCAGCCTGCGCTTCTGGTACGGCAAGAAGTCCAGCGGAATCGATGGCTACTGGGTGGAAACCGAGGTACGGCCGACCGCTACGCCGAACATCCCGGTGTACAAGAACTTCAGCGGCTACGCCCTGGAGACGAGGGTCGAGCCACGAGAGATCCGCTTCACCGTGTGGACAGGAGCGGCGAAGACGGGGGGCTCCGGCATCAGGATGCTCGACGTCAATCCCAGCAACGCCTTCCAGTTCAAGTACGGCGGCACCTCTTACCAGCCCCGCCTCAACTTCGCCCTCCAGGCCCTCGACTGCCAGGGCGACAGCGGCGTTCCTCAGCGGCTCTACCAGCAACGCACGCTGAGTGGCCTGCTCTACACGATCGACCTGCGCCGCGTTTCGTGACAGGGGACTGACATGGACCTGATGGACAACAGGCTCAGCCTGGAACTGAACGGCGTACACGTCGAATCCCTGAAGGAGTTCGGCGGCGTCGTACTCGACCCCGAGAAAGGAGTCGCCGAGGAGGGCGCCGGCGGCGAGCTGATCATCGGCAAGCTGCCCGGAGTGAAGGTCGGCGGCTCTCTGACCATCGTCAGCGGCGGCACGGAACAGAGCGCCGAGGTCGCCTCCTGGCTCGGCAACAGCGCAAACGCCCCCTGGGGCACCGATGCCAGGGACGTCGCACTGGTGGTCACCAGCCCGTTGAATCTCACCCTCGGCCGGATCGACCTCGCCGGAGCCTTCCCGGTTTACTGGGACGAATCCGCCGAAGAGCGGCAAATCACACTAGTTTTCCAGGACATCGGCGTGAGCTGACCTGGCATGGCCCTTCCGTCATCTTCTCCCATTCTCGCCTGAGCGGGAGTCCTGGGAGCTTCCGTCTGGACTGCGCTACCATCGCGCAACCTTGCCGTCTCAGGACGGCCAAGACGTTCAGGCGCTCGGCGGCCTCATAGCCGCGCCCTGACAGGTGGAGGACGGAGCCGCCGGTACGGCGGGCGGGAGCACGTTCGACGACCACCGGCTCCCAGCCGGCCTGGCGCAGTCGCAGTGCCGTGGCCGGACCGGCGATGCCCGCCCCCACGGCGATCGCTTTCCTGGGTTCATTCGACTGTATGAACACAGCGCTCATACGGCAGGTAAAGGTCGTGCCGCCTCCAGGACACGATGTCAGCGATGCGCCAGCAAGGGTGCGTGGTGGTCGATCCCCTCAGGGCCGTCGGGGTCGGCGTGCACGGTGGCGGCCTTCAGCCGTGGCAGGTCATGGATCAGCCGATGCTCGGCCGCTACCGCCACCGCGTGCGCCTCGATCAGCGACAGCCCGTGGTCCACGCGGATGTCAACTTCGGCGCACATAGCGTGGCCGATCCAGCGCAGCCGTACGGATCCCACGCGCCGGACGCCGGGCACCGCGGCGAGAATCCGCTCGGCCCCGCGGGTGGTGGTCGCGACCGGGCTGGGCGCGACTGGGGTGTGCCTGCTCGCCTTGTCGGCCGCGCGCACGCCGGAACAGATCCTGGTCACCGTCGCCCTGGTGGGTCTGGCGTTCGAGATCTATGAACCCGCGTCGCAGGAGCTGGTGGCGCAGGTGGCCGAAGGTGAGCAGCGCGGACGGCTGTACGCCATGCTCGGCGCGGCGCTGGTGGCGGCCGGCGCGATCGCCGGGGTAATGGCCTCGGTGCTGCTGCCGATCGGGGTGCGGTGGCTGATGGTGGTCGACGCCGCCACCTGCCTGACGGCCTCGGTGGTGGCGCTCGCGTTCCTGCCGCGGAGCAGGCGTGAGGCGTTCGGGAGGGACGGGCGGCGCTGGCGGCCGCCGGCTCGGCTGATCCGCCTGACCGCCGCGAGCACCGCGTTCGCCGTGGGCTAGCTAGCGATGATCATGTTCATGCCCCTGGTGCTGTTGCAGCGTGGCGCACCCGCGTGGTTGCCGGGGGTCGCGCTGGCCGGTGGCTCGGTGCTGCTCGGCCTGTTCGCCCTGGCGATGGCCGGGCTGGACAACGTCGCGGCCACCATCGGTGTCCGTCTCGCCTGGACCGCGGTTGGCGGCATTCTGCTGGGCCGCTGGCAGGCGTTGGTCGCCGACGCCGCCCCCGAGTCCGAGCGGCCGCGCTGGTTCGCCGTCCAGGGATCTTCCTGGGGTATCGCGCAGCCGACGGTGCCCGGCATGGTCGCGGTGGTGGGGGCGGTGGCCCCCGCAAACTGCACCTACGTCGTCGGGGAAGGCCAGAGCCTGCCCTTCCCCGACGCTTCTTTCGACCTGGTGGTCTCCAGCCTGGCCGTCCACCACATGCCGCGCGAGGCGCGGCCCGAGGCGCTGCGGCAGATGTTCCGGGTGCTGCGGCCGGGTGGGCGGCTACTCATCGCCGCGTTCCGCCCGCCCATCGGCCGCCTCGCCCGGCGCCTCGTCGGCCTGCTCTCCGGCCCAGCCATGCGGCACGACCCCATGAACTGCCGGGCGCCAAGATCCCGGACGCCGGGTTCCAGGTGGAGATCGAAGACCGGCTGCCGCACCTGATGTACTACGTCCGCGCGACCCGCCCATAGGGCGCCCGGCATTGTCTCTCGCGCGGCGAGCGGCCCGGTGACCGGAGAAATCTTCTCAGGTCGTGATCAGTCCGCGCTGGTAGGCGCGGATGAGACGGCGAGGTACGAGCAACTCGCGTCCGTTGACGGTGATGGGGACGAGGTCAGGGGCGGCGGCTTTCCACTGGCTGCGGCGGTGCCGGGTGTTGCTCCGTGAGATCTTGCGCTTGGGTACGGCCATGGCTACCAGCTCGCTTTCGTGATGCCGGGCAGTTCGCCGCGGTGCGCCATCTCGCGAAAGCGCACCCGGGAGAGCCCGAACTTGGTCAGGTGGCCGCGAGGCCGGCCGTCCACGGAGTCGCGGTTGCGGACGCGGGTGGCGCTGGCGTCGCGCGGCTGGCGCGCCAGTTCCCGTACGGCATCCGCTCGCTCCTGCGGGCCGCCGGTGCGGATGATCTCCTTCAGCTCGGCGCGGCGCCCTGCGTGGCGCGCGACGACGGCCTTGCGCCGCTCGTTGGCGGCGATCTTGCTCTTCTTGGCCATCAGATCTTCTCTCCCCGGGCGCGGATCCGCGCGACGGCCGCCTCGACGCCGATCTTGTCTATCGTCTTGATCGCGCGGGCGCTGACGGTGAGCCGGACGAAGCGGTCCTCGCCCGGCAGCCAGTAGCGGCGCTGCTGGATGTTGGGGTCCCAGCGGCGCCGGGTGCGGCGATGGGAGTGGGAGACGTTGTTGCCGAAGACCGGCTTGACGCCGGTGAGCTGGCAGTACGCGGACATCAGGTCCTTCCGTAACGCTGGTTGAACCGCTCGACGCGGCCCGCGGTGTCCAGGACGCGGTTGCGGCCGGTGTAGAAGGGGTGGCTCGCCGACGACACGTCGACGTCCACCACCGGGTACGTCTTGCCGTCGGTCCACTCGATCGTCTTGTCGCTCGCGATCGTCGAGCGGGTCAGGAAGGCGAAGTCCGCGCCCGGGTCGCGGAAGACGACCGGGCGGTAGCCGGGATGGATGCCCTTCTTCATCGCTCCTCCCTGAACAGCACGTGCCGGCGAATGGTGGGGTCGTACTTGCGGAGAGTGAGCCGGTCGGGATCGTTGCGGCGATTCTTCCTGGTCACGTAGGTGTAGCCGGTGCCGGCCGTGGACTTGAGCTTGATCACGGGTCGCACCTCATTTCTGGCCAAAGCGGTTCCTTTCCACTGGGGGAGCTGTGTCATGATAACGAAAACGATTATCATCACAACACTTGGAGGCTGAGTGCCCACCCCCGTCGCCCTCGTCGCAGGCCTGCACGGCTCGGCCCGTACCGCCACCGTCGAACGGCTCCTCGCCGAACATCCCGGATCGCTCGCCATCCATCACGATCTGAGCAACGTGGCCCAAGGACGTGTCCGGCGCACCATCCGCGACGGCTCACGCATGCTGGACACGGCGGTCGTGCGGCTCGCCCACGGATGCATCACCTGCACGGTGCGAGAAGACCTCATCCCCCAGCTCGTTCTGCTGGCGCCGAGGTCGGCACTGCTGATCGTGGACCTGTGGGACTCGGTGGAGCCGCGATCGGTGGCCGAGGCCATCGACTGTGACGAGGCACACGAGGACTTGCGGCTCACCGCCGTGTTCACCGCGCTGGACGCCGCAGCGATGCCGGACGACATCACCCGCGGTGAACGTCTCCACGAGGTCGGCAAACCCGCCGCCGCGGGCGACCAGCGCTACCTGGCGGAGGTCCTGGCCCGGCAGCTCGAATATCCCACCGGCCTGGTGCTGCACGGCGGCGACGAAGAGGATCGGGAGCTGTCCCGCGCGATCCTGGCCCATCTGGCTCCCGTCACTCCGGTGCACACCGTGGGCACCCTCCCCCACGTCACCGGCGCCGCCGTGTGCACCGGGGAGCTGGCCGAACGCGTGGACCCGGCCACCGCTCAGCTCCCCTGCGACGCCACGACCGACGAGATCGCCACCACCGTCTGGCGCAGCCGCCGCCCCTTGCACCCCGCTCGCCTCTTCGAGGCCGTCGACGAGTTGGTCACCGAGTCCGTACGCTCACGAGGCCGTTTCTGGCTGGCCACCCGTCCCACCCGGCTCCTCGCCTGGGACGCCGTCGCCGGCGTCGTCTCGGCCGAGGACGCCGGCCCGTGGCTGGCCGCGCTGCCCGAAGCGGCCTGGGACCTGGTCTCCCCGGCCCGCCGCCTGAGCGCTGCTCTGGACTGGGACGACGCGCAGGGCGACCGCGTCCAGCACCTCGTCTTCACCGGCCCCGACCTGGACACCGCCCGCTTCCACGCCCTGCTCGACTCCTGCCTGCTCACCCCGGAGGAGGAAGCAGCGGGTCCGGACACCTGGGCCCGATACGAAGACCCGTTCGCCCCCATCCTCAACGTCAAGGAGACCGCGTGAAGACCCGCCGCGCCCCGCGCAAGAAAGCCAACCCGCTGCTGAGCGTCGACCGCCTACTGCCAGCGCCTTTGTCGTGTCGACCTCAAAGCGTCCGCCCTGGCGGTAGACGCGGTCGATGCCGACCTGTCCACCTCCGGCGCGTGCCCCGCCCGGGGGCACTCGCCCAGATAGGCGTTTTCGGCCTTTGACCTGCAGCTTCTCAGCCGCAGGTCTTTTGTTTCGCGACCTTGGTAGGCGCCGACGATTCCCGCATGCGGCCGTAAGACCAAGATCAGTGCTTGCGCTTCTTCCGGCGGCCTCGGGCTCCCGGCGGGCGGGTGGGGACGAGGCGGAGGGGGTGGCGGGAGGTCTTGCGGAGCGGCTCGGCCACCAGCTCGCGCAGCTCCCGCAATCCCACGACATCGGGGTGCCCCGACGCCAGGATCGCCGCCACGAACTCGTACGCGTCCCCGCCCCCCATCCTCTTGAGCTGCTCGACAAGCCCCTCGGGCCCAGCGAGCTCCAGCACCGACAGGAAGTTCTCCGCCCCCATCAGCAGGTTCTCCCGCTCACTCAACGACCCGGGCTCCATCTCCCCGGCATCGATGAGCTGCGTCCACGCGGCGGGCCCGAGGACCGGGTCGTGACGTAGTTCGTGCAGAAGCCGCCTTTCGGGCAGGGCGTCGGCCAGAACGCCCAGCATCGCCCCCACCCGCGTACGGAACGGGCAAACCCGCGCGGCCTGCAGCAACATCTCGATGTCCTGCCCGGGCCGGGCCAGCCACCCCTGGAGCTCCGTTACGGCGTCCTCCGGCGGATAGTGCTGGGCGAGCACCCCGAGCAGCTCGGCCGGCGGGGCGGTGGCCAGTTCGCCGATGAGGGGAGCGTCGCGGCCCTCGGCAAGAAGGCGGTCACGGACGCCGCGCACACCGAGCGGGGTGAGGCGGACCAGCGGAAGGTCGGGCTCGGCGAGAGCGGTGCGCAGGCGTTCGACCGCGTCCGGTGGCAAGGGCTGGTCGTCGTGGTCGAGGTCGCTCGCGTAGAGAGGGTCGGCGGGGCCGCGGGTGAGCTCCACGGCCCCGAGGTCTGACAGGACCTCGAACATGCGCCCCAGGTCCCGGGCGGCCTCTCGGCGCCAGAGATCACGCAGGCGCTCTTCCTCCTGGTCAAGAACGAAGTATTCCTGACAGGCCAGCCAAACCGTCTCTTCGAGTCGGACCACCGGCATCTCGTCGAGCCCGTACATGGAGTTGAGCACGTCCGGCAGGATCTCGTCGAAGATCTCGGCCAGGATGGGCTCGGGCCGCCACGTCGCGACGGGCACGGTGACCACACGGCCCAGCTCCGGCAGCGCCTCGAACGCGCGCCGCCACAGCGCCTGCGGGTCACGCAGCAGGGGTGCGGCCTTGGCCACGCGGAAGAGCCGGCCCTTGCTGGTGCGGGTCAGGCGCAGCTTCTTGGCCCAGGCGAGCAGCAGGTTGAGCTGCGGCAGATCGGTGGCGCTGCGAACGCGCAGCCGGTCCTCGCCGGTGCCCAGCAGGGCCGACACCTCGAGGGCGTCGGCGACGCGGAGGTTGCCCGCGTCGGTGAGGGCGCGGCCGTCCTTGCCCACCCAATCGGCAAGGGTGATGAGACGTTGGACGGTCTGGCTGCGCGCGGCGGCCTCCGTCAGCTCGGACGCAGGGGGCAGGGAGACAGGCGGCTGAGGGAAGGCGCGTTCCTCGCCGATGCCGCCGTTCACGAAGCGGTTCTGCATGATCTTGTCGAGCACCTGCTCGTCGTACGGAACGCGACCGGCGTCGAGATCGCGCTTGAACCGCTCGAACGCCCCCGGCACGGTGAGATCGACGCCCTGGCCGAGAGCCGTGTGCGCCCAGAACGTCGCCACCCCCCGCAGCGTGGGATCGTCGAGCGCGGCCGCGAACTCCGCCCGCGCGCCGGCGATGACCTCCTCCGCCTCCGCGAGCGTGGCACCGCGCGGGTCGCGAAGGCCCGTGACGTCGAGATAGCGCAGGTACGTGCGCAGCACCTCCGGGGCGAGGTCGAGCTCCTCCCGCGGCGCCGTCACCTTGTACGGCACGTACCGCAGCAGGAAGAACCTGATGCGCGCACCGTCCCAGTACGCCAGCCGGCCGTCACGGCTCTCGTGCCGCGCGTCGACGGCGGCGGAGAGCAGCAGGTCATCGACCGGATGCCCGTGCTCCTCCGCCCAGGTCACACACCGCCGGATCAACAAATCCTTGGCGGCCTCGAACTCCTCGGCCTCTTCGGGCTCGAACCAGGTACGCACCGTCCAAGCCTCCCATCCCTCCAGGGTCACCGTCTCCCCCGTCAGAGGAGTTCCCGGCGGCCCAGGCGAAGAGATGCCTGTGCGGGCTCTGCGCCGGCCAACGATGGGGGATCCGCATGCGGTGACTCGCTTATCGCCTCATGTCGGCAGAGAGTCACCACACCCGCGAGTGCTCAAAGGCCGCCACCGCCACGCTGGCCGAACCCGGTCGCCACACGGCGCCGGTGATGGTGATGGACCGGGACGGGCGGGCACTGGTGGCCTACCAGGACCTCGATCGCGAACGGATCGTCATCGCCACCTGCACGGGAACATTCTGCACGCATACGCCGGTGACGACGATCCGGCGCGGTGGTGGTGACGGCCTGGCCATGGCGCTGGACGGCGACGGCCGGCCGATGATCGCCTGGATGGACGTCGGGGACAGGCACGACTGGGACCTGGTCGTGACCACGCCGCTCAACCTGCCCTGACCCGTGGCAGCGTGTGCCCGTCCGCCGCGCATACCGGGCACGTCGTTGACGACCAGCTGCTTGATCCGCGCGCTTGACCCCATGTCGTTGTCCCGCTCGATCGACGCCAGCCGCCAGCCGTCCATCAGGGCCGCGTCGCCCACGACGAGGCCCGGCTCGTCGCCCCAGAAGAACCGTGCTGTTCCGTAGTTATCTGGACGCCGGCCGGCGCCTGGTGCTGGACCTCGTGCATGGTGGAGGGCTCAGACCAGGCTCTAGCGATGGACCGGGTGCTGTGTCGTTGGTTGATTCTCGTGTTGTTGGATTGTGCCGAGCCGGTGCAGGATCTCGGCGCGGAGGGCGGCGACGTGATCGTTCATGTGCCGCCGGAGGCCGGCGAGTTCATCGCCGAGGGCCGCGAGGTCTTGTCTCATCTCGGTGCGGCTGTCGGCGAGCTCACTCAGCATCAGGGCGATGCCGATCCTGGTGATGTCGGCACCCATCCGGGTGGTCATCTCGAGCATCCGGATGCGCAGCATCAGGTCGAGGATCTGTGCCTCTAGGTTCACGCGCTCCTGCCTTTCAAGCTGAAAGGGGGATTCCCGTGCCGGATGCGGTGGCGCGGGAGCTGACGATGAGCACAGTGGCACATGGGTGAGTGAGCGTCCGGGCACGAAGTGTGGCCGGGTGTGGTTCTTTCTCCCGGCCCGCGATGTGTTTCCTCCCTGGGAGGTGCTCTGCCTGCGGGAACGTGGGCGCGAAGCGGGATCGGCGGGGGTGAAACGGGGCACGGGTGCCGGGCGGGCGCTGTGTCAGGGGCTCGACCTCGCAGGGTTTCTCGTGACTGACAGCGATGGCGATCCCGTACACCTTGAGATGGACCGCAAGGTCGCCTGCGCCCCGGCTCAGCCGACCCTCCTCGCGCTGACCATGCGGTGCCCGTGTCAGCGGCCGCGTCAGGACGGCAACAGCCCGGTATCAGAGGGGTCGGCGATCGTAGACCCATCAACGACTCTGAAGGAGCACACAAACCATGTCGATCACCCTCAACGACCAGGACCAGCTCACCCTCCGCGTCGCCGCCTGGGGCGCCGTCTCCCTGATGTCCGCCGCCGGCGCCGCCGGCTCGGCCCACAAGGTCGCCACCCACGGCTCCATCGCCCTCACCTCCGCCACCGGCGCCATCGGACACGTCCTCGCCAAGGCGCCCAAAGGCATCAAGTACGGCAAGACCGTCGCCGAACTCGCCGACCAGGTGCTACCGGCCCTGACCGCCTCCATGGGCCTGCTCAAGCAGCAGGACCGGGCAGAGGCGGACAACTTCCGCAGCACCGTCATCGTCGCCATCGACGCAGCCGCCCACACCCAGCCCAGCCCCACCGTCACCGACATGGCCCGCAAGATCACCGAGGCCCTCGACGCCGCATGACAGGGGGGCGAGGTGCGCAGCTTGTCACGGGGCCCCGTGGGGACCCCGTGACATCGCGGTGTGCCGGGTGGCCGCCGCCCCGCCTGCCACGCGGCCTGAATTCGTCCTCACGTGATCGATTGGGCCCGACTGAACGCCCTCCGGCATCGAGAGTGGTGCCCCCGCTTCGCGGGGACACCGGTGTGAGCGTGCTCAGTCCAGCCAGCGGCCGACGCCACGTACGGTGACTTCGAGCAGTTCTGCCGAATCGTCCGGGTCGGGGTAGTAGATGATCATGGTGGTGCCGGCCGGGAGCAGCATTTTGATGGCTTGGATGCACCCTGCCACGGCCTGTCGCTGCTGATCAGGTCCGGTGCCCTTGATCGGCACCGCGTCACAGACGCCGCCGCTGTTGTTCATGACCAGCCGGAGCGTGTTCTCGCGCAGCGCCACTTCCCGGGTGGCGACGCGGTAGGCGAGCTGGGTCTCCAGGTGCCATGCCGGGGGTGCCATGGGCACACCGAACTCCTGCCGGTAGAGCTGGGCGAGGCGGTTTTCGAGGGCCGCCAGGTCGTCGTGCAGGCCGCTTTCGACCGTGTACTTCGCCCAGTTCTGGAGATCGTCGATCGGGGGAAGGTTCGCGATCGGCAGGCCGTTCGCGTTGAGCGCCCGGCCGGACTCGTCGACGAGATAGGCCTGGTTGTTCTCCGGCTTGATCGACTCGCTCACGTTCCTGAGCTGTTGTGCGGTATCCGCGTAGGGGCACGGCCCGTTGCCCCGAACACACTCGATCGGAAGCATGCGCAGGAGGGAGGTCGCCAGATCGGTCTCGTAGACGGCCGAGATGATGGTGCGATCGGACAGGTGTTTGGACAGGTACATCGGTCCCCAGAGCGAGTTGTACTCGGCGAACCGGAGTTCCTCGGGGATGAGCGACTCGACGAAGGTGCCGCTCCACTCGCGCGAGTGTTCGTTCCAGTCGGGATCTTCGCTCAGGCCCAGGGCACCGGCGATGCATTCGGAGAACGCCGCTCCTGCCTTGGCGAAAACCTTCCTGGGGGCGTTCTTGCAATCTTTTACCAGCGAGTACTCGGAGGCGGCGTTGATCAGGTCCAGCCCGAACCGGGTCATGTACTCTTCGGCGAGCCGGTGGGTTTCGGTCTCCCGGTCGGCGATCCCTCTCGCCGCGAAGTAGAACAGCGGGCTCATGACGACGGACATACAGGCGTCCTGGGCCTTGCCGACGAACTGGTTCCGGCAGTGCTCGATGCGTTCCTGGGCGTAGCCGTCCGGGTCGTACAGCGGGCCGTTGGGGTCGTTGAGCATCTTTTCCGCGTAGGCGTTGCAGTCGTTGTATCCCGGCAGGCCGTCCTCGGGGCCCCACTTGCAGTGTCCGTACCAGACGCCCTTGAGCGTGGCCAGGCGTGCCTTGGCCTCGATCCGATAGCTTTCGAACACCTGGGCGGCGATCAGCGCCGCGTCGGAGGCGTCCTCGCCGGCCCGGATCTGCGCCGCGTACGCGGTGTCATAGGCGGCGAACGCGCTGGCGGCGTCCTGGGCCGCCTCGACCGCCGAGACGCGGGCCCAACGCGCCGACAGCGACGCCTTGCGGGCGGACTGCTGGGCCTGCTGGGTCGCGGCGGCGGCGGTGCGGACGGCCGCCGCGGCGCGTTCGGCGGAGGCGGCGGCGTCACGGGCGGCGTCGACGGCCTCACCGGCGAACTTCGCCGCCTGGCCGGCCGCTTTGCCGGCATCGTTGGCGTAGTCGATGGCCGCCTCGGCCGCGCCGCGGGCGCGGGCCGCCGCGGCCTGCGCGGTGCGCGCATACTCCACTGCGCGCTGCGCGATCTGCGAGGTCTCGATCATCAAGGAGGAGGCGATGTAGTTGTGCGTCGCGGTCGCGTAATCGCGTTCGGCCGCCCGGTGGCGATCCACCTCCAGAAACTCGACCTGCATCGCCGTGGTGCCGGCCAGCGCGACCTGGGCGCCGTTGCGCACCTCGACACCGTTGGAGTCATCGCCGGCGATCGCGCCGACCTTCGTCCGGATGTCGATCGTGTGCGCGGTGTTGTAGGTGGAGTCCAGGAACTTCTCCAGGGCGTCCGGATCGTCGGAGCGCAGGGCGGCGTTGGCCGCTTGCTCGGTCTCTGTCTTACCGGCGCTGCGGGCTTCGGCGAGGATGCGGCCGATCTGCGCGCGTTGTTCGGCGGCTCGCTCGGGGTAGTCCGGGTCGTCGAGGAACGCGATGACCCGCGCCCGGCCGCCGTCTAGGGCGTTCTGGGCGGCGGCTCTCATGGCCGGGCTGCTGGTGACCATCAGACCGGTCAGCGTGGTGCGGTCGTCCTGTTCCTCGGCGGCCGCCAGCCCGCTCTTGACGAATTCGAGCACCAGATGATCTTCATCCCGGCCGAGCGCGGCCACGGCCGCCGAACTGGTCCACGTACCGGGCACGGTCGCGAAGTAGCGAGCCACCTGCCGCGCCTTGCCGACCGCCAGTGCCGGATCGGTGCTCGCGTTGGCAGACTCGGCGATCAGCGCGTCGACCTGTGGAGTGTGGTAGTCACGCATCGGCACTGCGAAACCGCGCGCGTCCCCCAACTTGGCCTGGGCGGCTTGCGCACTGGCATGCCGGGCGAAAGACAACTCCAGCTTGAGCTCATCCTGCAGGCGTTCGGCGTCCGCCTCCCGTGCCGCCTTGTAGACGGCCTGAGCCATCTCAGCCGCCCGCAACGCGTCCTCCGCCGCGCGGAATGCGTTGTTGGCGTGCTCCGTCGCCAACTGGGCCGCGTTGACGGCATTGCCCGCGTGCTCGGCCGCGCTGGCCGCCGCGGCCGCGGACGCCTCCGCGTACGAGACCGCACGCGTCGCGGCGTCACGCGCCTTACCGGCCGCGTCCTGCGCGATGTCGGCATGGCGTACCGTCTCCGCGGTGGCCTGCTTGGCCCGTTCCGCGCTCGCTCCCGCCCGCGCGGCAGCGGCGAACGCGGCCTGCGCCTCGGCGCTGGCGTCCCCCGCGTAATGGCCGGCCGCCTCGGCCGCGCGCCCGGCCGCCTCGGTGTTCGCCCTGGCCGAATCGGCGGCGGCGACCGCGACGTACGCCTCCTGGGTCACCGCGTTGATCTGATCAATGGGCGTGATCCAGGCGGAGATCTTCGGCCCGACCTTCAGCATGATGCGGTTGTGCTCCTCCGCCGCGGCGGCGGCGTCCGCGTCCAGCTCCGCCGCCGCCGCTGCCGCCCACGCCTCGTCCGACATCGTGTGCGCCCGCGCGGCCGCGGTCGCCGCACGTCCGGCGGCCCCGGCGGCGGCGCGCGCGGCGCCGGCCGCCGCCCGAGCGGCTTGTACGGCGACGCGAGACGCCGACGCGGCGCGATCCGCGGCCTCAGCAGCACGTAACGCCTGGCGCTTGGCCTCCGCCGACTCCCGCCCGGCCGCCGCGGCGAGGCGTTCGGCCTCCAGCGCGTCGTTCTTGGCCGCCAGCGACTCGGCCTCGGCGCGATCGGCCTGCGCGATGGCGGCGACCGTCTCCAAGGCCGCGAGGCGCGTCGCCTCCGCGGCACTCGCCCGCAGATCGCTCAAGGTCTGGTTCTCGTTGTCCCGCGCCTGGGCCACCCCCCAGTCGATCTGGACGAAGCGCTCCTGCATCTCCAGGCTGCCGTCCTGCAGCGCCCGGTTCGCCGTGGCCTTCACCTCCGGCCCGCCCTCGGCCATCGCCCGATTGACCACCGCCCGCAGGTCCATCCGGTACGGCACCCGCCACCCCGACTCGATGAACCGCCCCAACTCCTCCCGCGACCCGTTCCGCAGCACCAGGTTGGCGGCGGCCTTGACCTCCGGCCCGCCGGCCGCCTTCATCTCGTTCACGCTGGCCCGCAGGTCGATCTCCCGAGCCCGCTCCCAACCGCCGTCGAGGAACGCCGTCACGGCACCGGCGTTGTCCGAGACCAGGGCGGCGTTGGCGGCGGCCGCCACCTCGGGTCCTCCGTGGGCCTTGACGCGGCCGACCTGTTCACGATCATCCTGCGCCACCAGCCGGGGGAGCGCGTCCAGGAAGGCACAGACCGCCGCCCTGTCGCCGAGCAGCGCCTTCTCCGCGGCCGGACGCACGTTCACCCCGCCCGTCACCCATGCGTCCAGAACCACCTGGCGCTCACATACCGGGGTGCCGGACGGAGCCGCCGCGGCCCGCGTCTCCCCCATCGGACTGCCCACGGCAACCAACGAGAGCACCACACCGATGACACTCGCCGTCCGCCATAAAGCCCTATCGCGCAACACCTTCATCGCCGTCACTCCGCCATTTCGGTCGACGCTTGAAAAGGAATGGGCTGGGCGGCCGGCCGTCATAGGCCGGCCGCCCCGTCCTCAGTTGACGACCCGCAGTTCCAGCAGGGTCTCACTGCAGTTGTCCGGATAATCCGGATGGCTCACGTCGCACGTGACGTCCGTACGCCCGAACTGCTCGCTCTCGTCCCGCTCGACGAGCTTGGTCCGCTCCGTGCCGGACGTCACGTCCACCACCGTCGCGTCCACGTCATGACCGGCCCCCGGCGAGCGGCTGTCACCCTGCACCTCGAACACGTTCGGGATCCGAAGCTTCACGTATCCCTTTGGTGCGAGCACCTTGAAGCACACCGTCATCACTCCCAGGTGCGGCTCACCGACCACGGGTTCGCCATTCAGCAAGCCCGGGAACACCTTGATCACGCCAATCCCGTTCTGCACGGCCGCCGTGCACGAGACCCAGATGATCCCGCCGTTCCCAGAGATCAGTTCGAAGTTCTTCGCCTGGGCCTCGTCCGTACCCCAATCGACCTGACCGGACGTCCCCGCGAACTCGTGGCGGAAGTCCAGGGGATAGACGAAGTTCTCCACGATGGAATCCGGGCCGATGGCGGGCGTCACGGTGACGGCGGGCGGCTGCTGCCCAGGCGAATAGGCCCGGCCCACGATCCACGCGATCTGGTCGCCCGGCCGGTAGAGAAGCAGATGGTTCTGCCCGCCCGAGCTCGTGTAATCGAAGGTGATGACGCGGTCGGCCGCGCTCCTCAGGTCATAGCCACCGATGCCGGCCGCGCTGCTGAACACGGCTCTGAACGTGTTGCCCGTGCCGTGCGCGAGAACCCAGGCAGTATGCCCGCCCGGGCGGTAGAGCAGCAGGTGATCCAGCTTCCCCGAATGCTCATAATCGAACGCCACCACCTGATCCCCGGCGTCCTTCAGGTCATAACCACCGATCCC
>NZ_FNVT01000032.1:0-41662 GCF_900108335.1 Nonomuraea solani | reverse complement strand
CCGATCCGCCACACTCTTCAGGTCATAACCACCGATCCCACCATCGGTCGAGGAATAGACCGGCGTAAACGTGGCGCCGCTGCCGCGCTTGAGGATGTGAACGGTCCCGGCCCCCGGCCGATACACCAGCAGATGGTCCAGCTTGCCGGAATGCTCGTAGTCGAACGCCACCACCTGATCCCGGGCGTCCTTCAGGTCATAACCACCGATCCCGGTCGAACTAGATCCTTCCGTACGGAAGGACGTGGTGGGCTCGGCCGCGACCGAGCTGATCCAGCTCGCCAGATCGTCCACCCGTACCGCGTTGGCACCGCGCGGCCCGTTGTCAGCCGCGCCAAGGCAGCCCCCCTGCCCCGCACCGGAGCTGAGCCCGACGAGCTCCGGGCGACTCCCGCCCGTACGGAAGACCGGCGCGCCCGCGTCGCCCTGACAGGCGCTCACGTCGCTGCCGTTCGCTCCGGTCCAACCGAACGAGCCGGCCGCCACGGCCCCGGCCACGACCGGCGCGGCCTGCAGCCGGTTGGGCGCCCACACGCCGGCGCTCCGGCCATACCCGGCGACCTGCAGCGCGTTCCCGGCGGCGGGAACGGTGGAGCTGACCGCGACCGGCGTGACGTCGAGCACCCGCAACGACAACCGGACCAGCACGACATCCCGGTCGCGGTGCGGGTGGATCCAGTCCGCGGGCAGCACCCGCCCGCCCGAACCGAACAGGTCGGCCCTGCCGACCGTCACCGTCGTCGCCACCTTCGGCGCCCCGCTCGTGACGGGCTGCCCATCGGAGGCGAAACAACTGGTGGTGGTGATCACCCACTGCGGGCTGACCAAGGCGCCGGTGCACCCGTGCGCCTCGCCGACGTTCACCTTCGCCACGAAACCCCACGTGCCGTCGGCGACCGGGCTCCCGCCTTTCACCGCATGGGCCGGTGTCGCTCCCGCCCAGAGCACGACTGAAGAGACAGCCATCAATAACGAGAGGGCTGTGATGTGTAATAACCGGATCATTCGCTGGAGGTTCACTGCACGATTGTGAAAGACCGGTTCTGGGCGAACCAGGGTATCTACCGGACATATGGCGGACACTTGCTCAGCGAGATTTCCCCAGGTCAACCCATAAATTTCGGCCGTGGCGCCGGCCACGGCGAACAAACAGAAAGCCAGACATCGCCGAGGCGCCGCCCACACCGTCACCGACATGGCCCGCAAGATCACCGAGGCCCTCGGCGCCGCTTGATGTGATGGCTATCCCTTGGGGGCGAGTCTTCGGGCGACGTCCTCGCGGGTCGTGGATGGCAGCAGGGATAGCAGGCGGTCGCGGCTGGAAGGTGGGCAATGCATGAGCAAGGCGGCGATCGTGGCGGACGGGAGGCGGGTCAGCGCCTGACCCGCCGGGCCCTCCGGCATCGCGGCTACGGCGAGGCCGGTCTGCCGGGTGTCGATGGTGGCCATCGCTTCAAGGGCCGCCGCGGAATGCCGGTCGTGCATGTGGCCGAGCATGCGGCCGCGGTGGTGGGGGTCCATCGCCAGTACGACTCCGGCCACCAAGTTCGGGTCCCGTACCTGGTCCAGGAGCCAGGCGACGCGGTACGGGAGCAGCATTTGCAGGATCTTCGCGCTCTTTGCCGCATCGCGGCACAGTTCCTCCACCGCGGCGGTGGTGAACAGTTGCCACTGCTGGGCGAGGAGGATCGCTGCCTCGGCGGCGGGCAGGGCGAGGATCATCGAGCCTCTTTCCGCCGCTTCGGCGCCGGCGATCGTCCGGCGCACGTGGCCGCCGTTCGCCAGGGGAGGCGGAGGTGGTTGGGGGGCGGGGGCCTGCCGCGGCACCGTCACGGGGGCTCTTCTGGGGGGCTGTCGCAGGCGGTGTGCCAGCTCGGCGGCCGTCATTCTGTTGGCCGGGCTCTTGGCCAGCAGGCGGTTGATCGTCGACTTGAGGCCGGCCGCCCGGGTCATAGGGTCCGGGGGAAGTGCGAGGATGGCGAACTTGGTGGCTTCCGAGGTGCTCCGGTGGAAGGGGGGACGTCCCTCCAGGGCCGTGTAGAGGGTGGCGCCGAGCGACCACAGGTCGGCCGCGCCGTCCACCGGGATGCCTCGCAACCGTTCAGGAGCGATGAAGTCCGGGGTGCCGATCACCTGACCGAGCGCGGTAAGACGCCCGTGGCCCTCGATGGCGGCGATGCCGAAGTCCACCAGGACGACCTCGCCGGAGGCGGTGATCAGGATGTTGTCCGGCTTCACGTCGCGGTGGAAGACCCCCACCGCGTGCGCGGCCGCGAGTGCGGCGACCGCCTGGGCGCCGATTCGTGCCACTTCGTGCTCGGGCAGGGGGCTCTGTTCGATCAGGGCGCCGAGTACGGTGCCCCGGACGTAGTCCATGACGATCCATGGGCCGTCAGGGGCGTCGAGCACGTCATGGACGCGGACGATGCCGGGGTGGTCGATCCGGGCCAGGGCCCGGGCCTCCTGTTCGGCGCGCGCCGTCAGCTCTGGCAGGCGGCCGACGTCCGCGCGTACCTGTTTGAGTGCCACCACCCGATCGAGCTTGCCGTCGCGGCCGCGCCACACCCGGCCCATGCCGCCGGTGCCCAGTTGCGCCTCGATGACGAAGCGGCCGGCGACGCGCTCACCAATCATCGTTCAGTCCGGCGTACGAGGTCCGCTCGCGGTCGTCCGTCCGGGAGCCGCGGTTGTCACGGAGGTTGCGCAGTGACTCGTCCTCGAAGCTCCGGTCCGCGGGGTGCGGGATGGCGGCGGGTTCGTGGAGGATTTCGGTACGAGGTTCGTCCGCTACGTACGGCCGGGTCGTGCCGTCCCGCCAAGAGGCGCGGCGCGGCCGGTCCGCCTCGTAGATCTGGTCGATGGCGTCGTTGACCTCCCGCTTCTCCAGCGCGACCAGGATCTTGTCGTAGTTTCCGGGCCGCTGCATCAGCTTGACGAGGACCGGCAGGCACTCGATGAGCAGGATGAACAGGAACAGCAAGGTCCGGGCCATGTTGAGGGTCGCGTTGTCCTGCGACACCCTGCCGAGCGCCTCAAGCCGCAGCATCAGGCCGTCGGAGCCCTGGATCTCGGCGGCGAAGCCGTCCCTGAGCCCGCCCTGCTGCTTGGTCAGTTTGCCCAGCTCGATCTGTACGTTGCGCAGGTCACGCTCAGCCTGGGCCAGCCGGCTCGCCTTGCCGGCCTCCTGGTTGTCGCCGAGTTGTTTGCGGCGCAGCGCCATCTGCTGGTCGATGTCCTTGACCCGGTCGTCGGCGGTTCTGTACGCCCTCTCCGCCGCGTCCGCCAGAGGCCCGGCCCCCTTCTTGGCGCATTTGGGCGGCCCGACGTACAGCTGGCACTGCCATTCCTGGTAGAACTTGTCGCGCTGCTTCACCGCCTGGTCGTGCGACTTGCGCAGTTCGCGGACCCGCGGATCGGCCGCCGGGTCGAGCGTGACCTCCCCGCGCGAGGCGATCACGGCCTGCAGGGCCGCCGCCGACTTCTCCAGCTCGGCGATGCGCCGGCCGGTCTCGCCGCCCTGCTGCGCGCTGGTGAACGCGTCGGCCTTCTCCTGCTGGATGTCGACGATCTCGGCGTCGATCTCGGGCTTGAAGATCTGCAGGACCAGCGGCGTGGAGATGACGGCGCCCAGCAGCAGCGCGAGCAGCACCCGGGGCAGGGCCAGCCAGAAGCGCCGTCCGCCCTGTGCCGGCAGGGAGGTGACGAGCCACCGGTCCAGGCTCAGGATCGCCACACCCCAGACGATGCCGATCAGGACGGCGAGCACCACGAACACCTTGAGCGCCGAGGCGAGCGCGAACGTCATGGAGATGGCGGCGACGCAGGCCGTGGTCAGGATGGCGCCGCCCAGGCCGTGAAACCTGGCGCGCTCCCCCCTGCACCGCTCAAGCACATCCGGGCGGGCACCCGACAGGACAATCAGCCATCTACCGATCACGCGCGGCTCCCCTACGCCCTACCCCGTGAGTAATCCACTGACTACCATAAACAATCGGCAATCTTGATTTATCACAAGAGGATAGATGTCAACTACGGGAAGTCACCACCTCTTACAGATCCTGACAAAGCGGACAAAGCTCCATGTAACCCAGTAAAGGTACGAAACGGGCGGGGAATCTTTGCACCATTTCCGTGGCGATCTCGCCGATCTGATCGTCTCGTTCAGGGAACGGCTGGCCGTCGTGGAGATCGACGCCGCCGGAATACGGATCTACGAAGTTCGTGCCGACGAGGTCGGTACGCCCTACCACCTGCGCAGAGCCGCCGCCAAGTGGTCCACCTTGACCGCCTCCGGCGACGAGGTCTTCGACGCGGTGCTCCGGATCGCCGGGGATCTGATCTCCGCCGACGAGGACGACCCCGTGATCGTGGTGCGGTCCGCCGACGGACACGAGCAGGAGGCGGCGCTGCGCGCGCTGCGGCAGCGGCGACCGTCGGCTCAGGTCGTCGAGGCGTCCGGGGTCAAGCTCGCGGAGTTGCTCCCGGAGCTGATCGCCGAGGCACCCCTGCGGCACGCGTACGACCTGATCGTGGCCAGGGAACGCGCGGACGACGGCCGGCTCGAACTGGTGGGACGGCGGCTCTTCGGCCCCGGCGCGAAGCCCGGGGACGACGCCCAGGTGACCATCACGTGCACCGACGCGGGCGGTGTGCTGCTCGCGGTCTCCGCCTGGCAGGGTCTGCTCCAGCCTTCGGACCTGGTGTCGGTCGACCACGCGCCGCTGCCGCCCGGGCCGCATCGGCTGCGGGCGGTGCTGGAGCGGCCCGGCGTCGTCCGCTTTCCCGAGGTCCACGGTCTGCGGCCGGACAGCCGTCCGTGGACGGAGGTGGTGGCCACGGTGCCGGCCGTACTGCCGCCCGCGCCTCGGCAGGCGCACCTGGTGTGCGCCATCGAGACGGCGGGGACGCCGAAGGAGTTCGAGGATCGCTGCCACTGGGCCGGCTACGTCATCGACCTGCTGACCGAGCAGCACCTTCAGGTGTCCGTCGTGGGATACGGCACCCACGTGTTCGGCACCAGGCACGCGGACCGGACGCGGCCGACGGTGGCCCTCTGGTCCGGCTCGACGGCGCAGGCGCGGGCCGCTCTGGAGTCCCTGCGACCTACCGCGCCGACGTACCCGAAGGCCGCCCAGGTCGAGGACCTGCTCGCGGAGGTGCGCGACCGGCTGCTCCCTCAGCCGGACGGCACGCGTACGGCGCTGCTCACCATCGGGGCGCGGCCGCCGCATCCGCCGCGGGGCGGCCTCGACCGCGTGCCGCCCTGCCCGGCGCGGCACGACTGGCTGGCGCTGCTGCGCGATCTGGAGCAGCGCCACGACTTCAGGAGCGCGGCCATCTGCGACAGCCCTTCGCCCTCCTGGGGTCGGCTCGGCTCGGCCGCGCTGTTCCAGGTGGACGCGGTGAACGCCGAGGAACTCGTGGTCCGGCTCGGCCTGGTGGCGTCGTCCGCCGCGCTTTCTCTTCCCTTCGTCTCCCAGAATGAGGACATCGGTGGTCGACAGTGACTCCGTCCCCGGCGAGCCCGACATCGCGATGTGGGGGGCTTCGGGCAGTGGCAAGACCGCCTTTCTGGCGGCGCTGAGCATCGCGCTCAACAAGGCTCGCGACGCGGGCTGGCGGCTCATCGGGGAGAACCCGGTGTCCCGTACCGAATTGGCGAAACTGCGCGACACCCTGCTGCAGGCGCGTACGTTCCCCGCCCCAACCGAGGCGCTCACCCACTACAGCTGGATGATCATCGGCCCGGCGGCACAGCGCAGGCGATGGTGGTGGCCGTGGGCGACGCACGTGGCGAAGGCGCCGAAGTTCAAGCTCGACTTCCTGGATCTGCGCGGAGACCTGTACGCCGAATCAGAGTCCAACATCGATAAGAAGGCCCTGGTCGACAGCCTGGTCAAGAGCCGTGGGCTGATTTACATGTTCGACCCCGACCGCGAGGCCAGGGTCGGCGACGCCTTCAAACATCTGGACGCCGCACTGCACGAGGTCGCCGGGCGCATGCTCGTCGGCGACGAGTTCGAAGACGGCAAACTGCCGCACCACATCGCGGTCTGCATCACCAAGTACGACGATCCGAAGGTTTTGCGCATCGCGATGGAAGAGGGGTTCGCGGAGCGGGATCCCGGCGATGAGCTGCGCATTCCCCGGGTGCCCGAGGAGCGGGTCCCCGATTTCTTCCGGCTGCTGTGCCGGGAGGCCCACGACCACAACGCGGAGATGATCCTCGACCTGATCGAGGCGTTCTTCCATCGCGACCGCATCAAATACTTCGTGACTTCTTCGGTGGGCCTGTTCATCGATGAGGATCTCGGCCGTTTCGATCCGGACGATTTCCTGAACGTCATCGACAATGCGAACGGCGGGCTGACGATCCGGGGAGCCGTCCGTCCCATGAACGTCATGGAGCCCGTGATCTGGCTCGGCCGCATGATCCGGCCCGGCGCGATGAGGAGCAGGCGATGGGATGGCTGACCGCCCACTGGGCGATCCTCGGCAAGACGCCGGAGAGCCTGGACGACTACGGCGTGATCGCCTGCAGCTCGGGCGCGATCACCAGCGCGGAGTTCGGCATGTGGCTGAAGGCGTTCACCTCCGGCACCATGGAGCCCAAGGCCCTCCCCCGGGTGGCGACCAGCCATTTCACCATCGGTCCTGACAAAGAGCCCTGGCTGGGGCTGTCCCTGCAGACCGAGCCGGAGTCCCAGGACGGCTTCCAGCGCCCGTACGCGATGACGTACTACGCCTGCGTACGCTGGGCCGACGTCGCCTCCGAGTCGACCAGGCTGTCGTACCGTGCCCTGTACGAGGCGCTGGCAAAGGAGGATTTTTCCGGCGGCGACGCGCCCTTCCTGCTCTCCCCCTCCGCGTACGACGAGCGTCAGCTCGCCGGCGCGGTGAACGGCACGGCCCGGCGGGCGGCGGCGCTGCTGCTCACCGGGCGGCCGGTCTGCGTGGTGCGGGCCGGCCATCTGCCGCTGGAGAAACGGCTGGACTTCCTGGACGCCGTGGCGGCGCTGCTCCCGTACGGCTTCCGCCCCACGCTGGCGGCCTCCACCTGGACCAACAGCGCCTCCCGGCACCGGATCCGCCTCTCCTTCGCCGAGGTGCCGCCCACTCACGGAGCGTGGGAGTTGCCCTGGGAGGACGACGACCCGCCGGAGGCGTACCCGCCCCAGGCCCTGCTCTACGAGAAGGAGCTGGCCCGCTATCGGGGCGCCGACCTGCAGGAGCTGATGAGGTGGCTCACCACGTTGGCGGAACCGCGCGACTTCGACGACGCGTCCCACCGCGCCGCCGCCTCCGAGCTGCTCCAAGCCGGTGCCGCCGCGCGGCTCTCGGTGGAGCAGTTGCTGCACCAGTGCCGTGAGAGCATCGCGAACGGCGAGGAGCGGCAGCTCGGTGTCCTCACCACGCAACTGGCCCGCAAACGGGTGCCTGACAAGGATCGCAAGACGTACCGCATGCTCATCAGGACGAATCCCATCCGCCCGCCCCAGAAGCTGGCCGATTCGGTCGTCGTGCGGACCTTCTTCGAGACCCTGCTGCGGCTGCTGTACGCGTCGCCGATGCACGCGGCCGACGTCGAGGAGGTGCTGGTCGATCTGGGTGGCCGGCGCCGGGCCCTCCCACCGGCGCTGGTCGCCGCGCTGAGCGGGCTCCTGCCGCGAAGCTCCCCCTCGGGGAGGTTGCTCATCGCGAGCCTGCTGGGCTCCGAGCGGCTGCGCACGATCCTCGACGGCATGTCGGAGGACGAGCTGTTCCACGTCGCCGTCCAGTCCCGCAACCGCAAGGTGCTGGACATCGTCATCGCCGAGGCGGACCGCCGTGCCCTGCCCACCGATCCGCGCGCCATGGAGGCCGTCAAATACGCGCTGATGCGGCACCGCTACCTCATCGAGGCGATCGGCTCAGGCTTCGCCGCCGAGGAGAGCGTTCTCTACTACCAGAACGTGCTCCGGGTGAGCCACCGCCGCCGGCTCACCTCGGCGGACATCGAAGAGATCCTCGCCGACCTGGACCGCCCGCCCCAGACCTTCCTGCTCGCGATCGTGGCCCAGAGCGCGCCCGGAACGGCCTCGACCCTGCTGTACGCGCTGGCGGGCGGCGCGATACGCGAATTCGGCCTGACCGGAACGTCCGTCGCCGGCAGCGTCAAGGCCGGCCTCGACCGGATGACCGCGCCCGAGGAGAAGTGGCGGCCCGGGAAGGTCCTCATCGGCGCGTCGATCATCGTCGCCATCGCAGCGGCCATCGCCCTGTGGCTGTGGCTCTGACTCAGCGCAGGTGAGCGGCCGTCCAGCAGTCCACCGCGCCGGGCCTGCCGCACCCCGTCAGAGTATCGAGCACCTTGCTCAGGGCCGCCGTCCTGGCGTTGCCGGGCTGGTTGGTCTGCTGGTGCGGGTCGGTGACGGTGTTGTAGTACTCGGGTTTCGGATCGCCCTCGTACTCCACATAGAGCTCCCCGGCCGTGCGAACGGCGTTGTACGAGGGCGGCTGCGCGTTGCCCTTTTTGAGGCGGTCGGCGTCGGGGTCGGGCCGTGGGCCGCCGGAGTTCGGCTTGACGTGCTCGATCAGCGCCGCGTCGCGCCAGTCGGCGACCTTCCGGCCCTGGATGAGGGGCAGCAGGCTACGCCCGTCGCGGTTGACCGCGTCGATTCCGGCCATGTCGAGGAAGGTCGCGAACAGGTCCACGTTCTGGGCGATGGCGTTGGTCACGACGCGGCCCTGCCGGCCCGTGGCCGGACGCTTGACCAGCAGCGGCACCCGTACGTCGTGGTCGTAGGCGGTGGACTTCCCGCGCACGAGACGGTGCTGCCCGAGGTGGAAGCCGTTGTCGCTGGCGAACACGACATAGGTGTTCCGCTTCTCGGCGTCGGTCAGCGTGGACAGGACCCGCCCCACCATGTCGTCGACCGACTGCACCATGCGGATCCGGTCGCGGAAGTCCTCGCGAAGCTGCTGGACGCGCTTCGCGCCGATCGGCTCCCGGCGGACCCAGGAGGGTTTGTCGGTGGTGTCCTCGTTGAACGCGGGCAGGCGGGCCACGTCGATGCCGTTACAGTCGTGGCCGCCGCAGTCTCCGTGGGGGAGCTTTTCGCTAGGGCGGTCACGCCGCGCGGGCGGGAAGCGCGGCTCCTTGTCGCCGGGCTTGAAGTCGACCCTGTTGTGCGGTGAGAAGGACGAGACCTGGAGGAAGAACGGCTCGCCGGGGGCGTACTTCCTGGACCGCTCGATGAAGCCCGCCGCGCGCCGGCCCAGCTCGTCCACCAGGTATTCGCCCCCGGAGGGATCGATCGACCGCACGCCCTTTTCCTTGATGTAGCGGGTGAGCCGGTAGTCGACCTCGCTGTATCCGCCGCCGGCGGAGACGTGCCACTCGTCCCAGCCGGGCGGCACCTGGTAGCCGGGGCCCGCCGGATACTCGTTGATGTATTTGCCGAGGTAGCCCGTGCGATATCCGGCTTGGTGGAGTGAACGGGCATACGTCCTGCCCTCGTGCTTCGCGAACGCCCGGTAACCGCCGCGATCGTAGCCCTGGTTGGTCCGTACGCCCGTGTTGTGCGGGAACTCACCGGTGAACATCGAGGCCCGGGACGGGCAGCAGAGCGAGTCGGAGACGTAGTAGTCGGTGAACGTGGCGCCGCCGTCGGCCAGGCCGCCGACCGTGTCCATGTACGGGAGCAGGTCGGCTGACATGTCGTCGACGAGGAAGAAGATGATGTTCGGCCGCTTGGGCTCGGCCGCCCCGGCGCTCGCGGGGAACGCCAAGATCAAGGCGAGAGCCACCGCCAGGCTTCTCCTGATATTTCCGGACATCGGCATGGCCGACAGTAATACCAGACAAAACGCCCAAATGGTATTAGACGGGATGGGCGAACAATGGCGCAACCTTGAGTGGTGCTATAACTACTCTCCGTAGCCAACTCTTCCCGAAGGAGCACACGCATGCGCCTGACCCGTGCGGCGCTGGCCGCCCTGGCCACCGTCCTGCTGTCGGCACAACCCGCCCTGGCCACGGCCCCGCCCGGCTCCCCCGGCGGCGGCTGCCTCGCCGAAGGGCAGATCGGCAGTTACCTCTCCAAGGAGGGCAGCGCGAAGGCCACCTTCTCCCCCGAGTTCCTCGGCGAGCTGATGAGGGTCGGGGTCAGGTTCGAGACGCTGGACCCGATCGTGATGGTCGACGGCGGCACCGCCGCCCGGATGCCCGTGGGTGAGCGGTACGACAACATCGAGACGCCCAGCGGGCGGGTCTGCTACCCCGGCGGGTTCCGTTTCGTCAACGACGCGACGGGCGTGACGTACGAGATCGACACCTTCTGGGTGCTGTTCGCGGCCATGGGTGACAGCAGGTTCTTCGCCACCCCGACCGTCAACGGGCGGCCCCGGCCCGGCGGCGAGCTGGCCATGGTCAACTTCAGCGTCCCGCAGGCCCTGACCCCGGGCAACTTCGTCCCGCACAACGGCGGCATCGGCCCGCTGAAGGTCGTCCTGTCCATGGACCGAGGCTGGTCGGCGGATCTCAACAAGGAGCTCGGTACGGCGTTCCGTGGCGGCACGCACTGGGCCGATCTGGACATCGCCTGGCGGGGCCTGCCGAGCCGGCCCATCCCATCGGGCGCCTCTGTCGGCATGCTCGGACTGAAGACGATGAGCGACGCCGTCCAGGGTGGAAGTGGCGGCTCCGGGCTGCCGAGGCCGAACACTCTCTTCTAAACCCCGGCGACCACTCAGACCAACTCTTGAAGATCGCTTTACAGAGCGTTACCGATTCACTACTTTGAGCATGTCATCGCAGGTCAGAGGCGCTTCATCAGGCCTCTTGTCGACGGAAGGTCGATAACTGTGCGTGCTCTTGTTCGCATCGCCCGAACGCTCGCGATCAGCGCCGCCGTACTCGCGGCCGCACCGGTCTCCCCCGCCCACGCCGGCCCGTTCCCGCCGATCCCCGGCGCCAAGTCCATTCAGCCGCCCAGCGCGTCCTGCTTCCAGTTCCCGTACTTCGGCCCGAAGGGGCACGCGAACTTCGACTTCGGGCCCGACATCGTCCGGCTCTTCGACGAGCGCGGCATAGAGGTGGAGGGCCTCGAGCCCATCGAGGCCAAGCCCGGCAACAAGGGCATCTACATGCCCATCGGGTGGAAGCAGGATCACATCGACCCGTGCAACGGCGTCTACTACCCCGGCGGCTTCGTCGTCAATGACGTCAAGAGCGGGCACACGGTCGCCATCCACGACATCTACCTGCGCGCCGACGGTGCCCACGCGCAGGTGGATGTCGACGGCCAGCCTCAGGGCGAGCAGCTCGTGGCCACGTACAAGCTGCAGGAATTCGCCCCGAACGTGCCCACGCCCCGTCCGCTCGAAGGTGGCATCGGACCCAAGTACTGGCCCTTCTACGTCAGCGCCTACCTCAGCCAGACGGTCAAGGAGCTGACCGGCATCCCGCTGGGCGAGGGCGACTACCTGGCCAATCTCGACGCGGTCGTCCAGTACGTGCCGTAGGCGACATCCCCGACACCGGGCCGTGCCCTCGCGGGCGCGGCCCGTACTCGCGAATCGAGAGACAGATGAGACTGACCACGTGGACATGGATCGCCGGCGGCTCCGTCGCCGTCCTGGCGACCACGATGCTCCTCGGCCCCGCGATGCGTCCGAGCACGGCGACCAGCCACTGGGACGCCCCCGCCACCACCGTCAACAAGCAGATCGACGCCACAGACCTGTACGCCTTCACCAGCCCGGAACGTCAGGACACGGTCACCATCGTGGCCAACTACATCCCTTTCCAGGCGCCGCACAAGCCGTACCAGTTCGACACCGACGCCCGCTACGAGGTGCACGTCGACAACACCGGCACCGGCAAGGCCGCCATCACCTACCGCTGGACCTTCGCCAACAAGGGCGCGCCGGTGCCCTCGTTCATCCGCAAACGCGAGCACAAGGCCGGCCCGCTGGACGCCCTGGTCGAGCAGAGCTACACGCTGACCCGGCTGCGCGACGGCAAGTCGGAGACCCTGGTCCGCGACGGGTACGCCGCCCCCACCGACATGGGCGCCCCCGGCTACGCCTCGGTCCGTGGCAAGGCCGTCCGCGACCTGCCGGGCGGCGGCAAGGTGTTCACCGGCACGGCCGCCGACCCGTTCTACTCCGACAACCACGCCGTCAACATGCTCAGGTTCGGGCTCCCGTTCTTCCCCGTGAAGACCGGCGTGCCGCTGAACGTCAGCTCCCTGGCCCTGCAACTCCCCAAGTCGGAGCTGGCACTCGGCGGCGACCCGGCCCGCAACCCGGTCATCGGCGTCTGGACCACCGCCTCCCGCAAGGCGAGCGGCCTGCTCGGCTCGGGCTCGGCCGACTACAAGCAGGTCTCGCGGCTCGGTAACCCCAACTTCAACGAAGTGATCATCCCGCTCAAGCAGCGCGACCACTTCAACACCCTGCGGCCGGACGGCGACGAGAGCGGCGGCCTCGTCGTGCCGTCCACGCTCGACCCCGGCCAGGCCAAGGTCGTCGCCAAGCAGGCCGGCGTCACCGCGCCGCCGGCCCCGCGCAAGGACCTGGAGCAGATCTACCTCACCGGCCTCACCGCGCGGGGAGACGGGCCGATCAAGCAGGACCTCAACTCCCACCTGCTCAACCAGGACGCCCCGCGCGTCGCCAAGGCGGAGGAACTGCGGCTCAACATGGGCACGCCCGTCGCCGCCGAACCCGACAAGTACGGCATCCTCAAGGGCGACGCCCAGGGCTATCCCAACGGCCGCCGCCTCATCGACGACGTCGTGACCGTCAACCTGCGGATGCTCCTGGGCGAACCCGCCGGCCGGGGCGCGCCGGGCCTCATCGCCGAGGACAACCCCGCGTTCCTGCTCAAACCCATCACCGGCAGCTTCCCCTACCTGGCACTGCCCATCACCGCCACCGGCTGATTCCAAGGACATCCGATCAGATGAGTCGCGTACGGCGATTGCTGCCCCTGCTGGGATGCGTGCTGCTGGGCGGCGTCCTGCTGACCCTGTACGCTCCCGGCGGACTCCTGCGCCGGGACGAGCCGCCTCCCACGCCGGTGGGCTGGTCACCGTACGATCTGGCCGGATCGATCGAGGCCGCCCAGACGCACCTGCGCCGTCATCCCGACGACGCGGCGGTCTGGGCGAGCCTCGGGAACATGTACCTGGAGCAGGCCCGCCGCACCACGGACGCCGCCTACTACGACAAGGCCCAGGGCGCGTTCGAACGTTCGCTGCGCCGGCCGACCGGCGACGGGGAGCCGTACATCGACGCCGTGATCGGCATGGGCGCCCTGGCCAACGCGCGGCACGACTTCGCCGGCGCGGTCGGCTGGGCCGAACGCGCCCGCAAGGCCGCGCCGTTCCGCTGGGCCCTGTACGGCGTGCTCACCGACGCCCACCTCGAACTCGGCCAGTACGAACAGGCCGAGACCACGCTGCGCCGCATGCTCAATGGCCGCCCCGACCTCGCCTCCTTCACCAGGGCCGCCCGCCTGGAACACCTGCGCGGCCGGCCCGGCCCCGCCCGCGACCTGCTCCGCCGCGCCTGCGCGATCCCCGGCGACCCCACCGAGTACGCCTTCTGCCAGGGGCAACTCGGCGAGCTCGCCTGGAACAACGGCGACCCGCGTACCGCGCTCGCCGCCTACACCCAGGCGCTGGCCGCCGACCCCGAACACGCGCCCGCCCGCGCGGGCAAGGCGCGCGCGGAGGCCGCGCTCGGCAACACCGACCAGGCCCTGCGCGACTACGCCACCGCCGTCGCCCGTGCCCCGTCGTTCGTCGTCGAGTACGGGGAGCTGCTCGAACACCTCGGCGACGAGGACGGGGCCAGGCGGCAGTACGCCGTCTTCACGGCCCAGCAGAAACTGAACGCCGACAACCTGGCCATGGGTACGTTCGAGGCGAACCACGGCAACGCGGACACCGCAGTGCGATACCTGAAGGCGGAATGGAAGCGGCGCCGGAGCGTCGAGGTCGCCGACGCGCTCGGCTGGGCGCTGCACCGGGCCGGCCATTCCGCCGAGGCCGCCGCGTACGCCGTCCGCGCCGACGCGCTCGGCGGGCGTAACGCGCTGTTCGCCTACCACCGGGGCGAGATCGAGCACGCGCTCGGGCACAGCGCTGCCGCCCGTACCCACCTGACCAGGGCGTTGTCCATCAACCCGCACTTCTCACCGGCCGGGGCGGCGCGGGCGCGGGCCCTGCTGGCGGAGAAGCCATGATCACGGCCCTCGCCGCCGTGGTGCTGGCCGCGCATCCGCTGGGCAACTTCAGCATCAACCACTACGACGGGCTGACGATCCACCGCGACCGGATCGAGCTGCTCGCGATCGTGGATCTCGCCGAGATCCCCACTCTGCAACAGCCGCCCGCCCTTCACGATTGTGCCTCGTTGCGTGAGGCCACCCGCTCTCAGGCCGGTGGACAGTCGCTGACCTGGCGGGTGACCGACGCCTCCGCTACTTATCAGCCGGGCGCCGCCGGCCTGCGGACCAGCAGGCTGACGTGCCGTCTGACCGCACCCGTGCGCATCGACCGGCCGGTCGCCCTGACCTTCGCGAACGCCTATCGCGGTGACACCGTGGGCTGGCGGGAGATCACGGCCGAGGGCGACGGCGTGCGCCTGCGCGGCTCCACCGTTCCCGCTCAGAGTGTGTCCGGCGAGCTTCGGAAATACCCCGCCGACCTGCTCACCTCACCGCTCGACGTACGGGAGGCGCGCTTGACGGCGGAGCCGGGCGACGGCTTTGCCGCTTCGGCGGACGCGCCGGGCGTGGACGCCGTCACCCGCTACACCGGTCTGCTGGCCGACCGGCTCAACACGCTGATCGGCGGCGACCGGCTGACCGTGCCGCTCGGGCTGCTGGCTCTGCTGTTGTCGCTGGTGCTGGGCGCCGTACACGCGGCGATGCCCGGTCACGGCAAGACCGTCATGGCCGCCTACCTCGCCGGACGGCAAGGGCGGCTGCGGGACGCCGTCACCGTCGCGGCCACGGTCACCGTCACGCACACGGCGGGCGTGCTGGTGCTGGGGGTGCTGGTCGCGGTCGGCAGCGCGATCGCCGGTGAGGTGGTGCTGGGCTGGCTCGGCGTGGCCAGCGGGCTTCTCATCGCCGTGATCGGCGCCGGTCTGCTCCGCTCCGCTTTCCGGCCCCATCATGGTCACGGCCATGGTCACCGGTCGGGTGGGGTCGTGGCGCTGGCGGTGGCCGGTGGGCTGGTGCCCAGTCCGTCCGCCCTGGTGGTGCTGCTCGGTGCGATGGCGCTGGGACGTACCGCGTTCGGCGTCCTGACCGTGGTGTGTTACGGGCTCGGCATGGCGCTCACTTTGCTGATCACGGCGCTCACCCTGCGCAGGCTGGGCACGCTCACCCTGGCCGGGCGCATGCGGCGCTTTCGCCCCTACACCGCCGTCATGACCGCCGCGCTCGTCCTGCTCGTGGGCACGGGGGTCACGCTGCGCGCGGCGGCCGCTCTCATCTGAACGCTCGTGTCAGCGGCCGCGTCAGGGCGGCGACAGCCCGGTATCAGAGGGGTCGGCGATCGTAGACCCATCAACGACTTTGAAGGAGCACACGAACCATGTCGATCACCCTCACCGACCAGGACCAGCTCACCCTCCGCACCGCCGCCTGGGGCGCCGTCTCCCTGATGTCCGCCGCCGGCGCCGCCGGCTCAGCCCACAAGGTCGCCACCCACGGCTCCATCGCCCTCACCTCCGCCACCGGCGCCATCGGACACATCCTCGCCAAAGCACCCAAGGGCATCAAGTACGGCAAGACCGTCGCCGAACTCGCCGACCAGGTCCTGCCCGCCCTCACCGCCTCCATGACCCTGCTCAACCAGCAGGACCGAGCGGAAGCTGACAACTTCCGCAGCACCGTCATCGTCGCCATCGACGCCGCCACCCACACCCAGCCCGGCCCCACCGTCGCCGACATGGCCCGCAAGATCACCGAGGCCCTCGACGCTCACCGCTGACGCTGCATGGACAGGGCCTGCCGCCAGTGTTCGGCCGCCTGCCCCATGTCGTGGCCGAGCAGTGCGAAGAACTGGCTGGTGGTGCGGAGCCGGTCGCCGGTGGGGGTGTCGGTGCCGAAGATCCCGGCGCCGTGCCGGGCGGTGTCGGCCCAGATCGCGATCGACCTGGCGCTGGCCGCCCAGGTGCGGTACCAGACGTCGACGTCGACCAGGTATCGCACCCGGCGCGCCTCGCGCTCCCGGGCGATCATCCCCCGCTGCTCCAGCCACTTGGTGGCATTGGAGATCGTCGCCGGGCTGACGTGGAGTTGCCGGACGAGCTCCGTGGCGGTCAGGCTGCCGCCCTCGCTGAGGAACAGCGCCGCGAACACCCTGGCGGTCATGGGCGCCATCCCGCCCTCGATCATCATCGCGATGAACTGTTCCTCGAACTCCCGGACCGTACGCACGTCACGGTTGTCGGTGGTGTGCGGAACGTCGGCGTGGGGAGCGCGTTTGCGGCGGCGGGCGCGCCAGTTCGTCGCATGCTGCGCGCGGGCCGCCCGGTAGTCGTGCGCGCCGCCGTTCCTGGCGATCTCGCGGGTGACGGTGGACCTGGACCGTCCCAGCCGGCGGGCGATCTCCGCGTACGCCAGGCCGGCCGCCAGCCCTTCGGCGATGCGGCGACGATCCTCGGCCGTCAACCGGTCTCCCGGCATGTCATCCTCCCTGCGTTGCACTCATCTACAAGCTTGTTGCACCAATAAATGGCCTTCTACCTGCACAGATAATTTCTTCGAGTTGTCTCATCTCAGAATACAAACCTACCGTTACCCCCATGGAAAAGGTCATTCTCCTCACGGGCGCCTCCGCCGGCATCGGCAAGGCCACCGCCCTCGAACTCATCCGCGCCGGCCACATCGTGTACGGCGCCGCGCGGCGCGTACAGAAGATGGACGACCTCCGCGAAGCCGGTGGACACGCCCTGGCGCTGGACGCCCGCCGGCCGGAAGATCTGGAACGCGCCGTCGCCGCCGTCGTCGAGGAGCAGGGACGCATCGACGTCCTGATCAACAATGCCGGCACCGTCCTGCACGGCGCGGCCGAGGACATCCCCATCGTCCTGGCGCGTGACCAGTTCGAGGTCAACGTCTTCGCACCGGCCCGGCTGACCCAGCTCGTCCTGCCGTACATGCGCGAACAGGGCTCCGGCACGATCGTCAACGTCTCCTCCATCGGCGGCGAGATCGCGCTCCCGCTCGGCTGCTGGTACTACGCGAGCAAGCACGCGCTGGAGGCCTACTCCGACTCCTTGCGCATGGAGGTGGAGCCGTTCGGCATCGACGTCGTGATCATCCAGCCCGGCATCATCAAGACCGAGTTCGAAGACCGTACGGCACAGGACCTTCGTGACATCTCCGGCGCGACCGCGTACGGACAGATGGCCGAGGCCATGGCCAGACAGGCCGAGGCGCAGCTCGGCGAGAACAGCCAGGGCAGCGACCCCGGCGTCGTCGCCACCGCGATCCGGCAGGCCATCGAGGCCGCCAAGCCCGAGACGCGGTACGCGGTCGGCTGGACGGCCGAGCAGCTCCTGGAGCTCAACAGGACGCTGACGGACCGCGAGTTCGACAAGCTCGTCATGAACGCCACGAAGTAGGCCCCCGCCATGTCGCACCATCGATGGTGGGCGCTCACCGCGCTCGTCCTCACGTCGCTGGCCGTGGGCTTCGACGTGACCATCCTGAATCTGGCCCTGCCGAGCATGGCCAGGGACCTGCACGCCGACAACGCCCAATTGCAGTGGTTCGTCACCGTCTACACGCTGGTGCTCGCCGCCGGCATGATCCCGGCGGGAATGATCGGTGACCGCTTGGGCCGCAAGAAGACGCTCCTGATTGCGCTGGTCATCTTCGGCGTCAGCTCACTGGCCGCCGCCTACGCCCCCTCGACCGGGGTCTTCATCGCGGCGCGTGCCGTGCTGGGGCTGGGCGCGGCGCTCATCATGCCCACGATGCTGGCGCTGATCCCGACGATGTTCACCGCTGAGGAGCGGCCGAAGGCGATCGGGACGCTGGCGGGCGCCTCGCTGCTGGCCTTTCCCATCGGCCCGATCCTGGGCGGCTGGCTGCTGAACCACTTCTGGTGGGGCTCGGTCTTCCTGATCAACATTCCCGTGGTCGTGCTGGCGCTCCTCGCGGTCGCCGCCTGGCTGCCCGAATCGGCGCGGGAGCGCCGCCGGCGGATCGACGTGGGCGGCGTGGTGCTGTCGAGCGCGGCGCTGACGGCGTTGACGTACGGCCTCATCGAGATCGGTGAGCGAGGCTGGACCGATGCCGCCGTGTTCGGGCCGATTCTCGGCGGGGTGGCCGCGCTGGTGCTGTTCGTGCTCTGGGAACGACGGGTCGACGCGCCGCTGGTGGACCTCGCGCTGTTCGCCAACGCGCGCTTCACCGTCGGCACCGTGCTGGCTACGCTCGTCAACTTCACCATGTTCGGTGTCCTGTTCGCGCTGCCGCAGTACTTCCAGGCGAACCTGGGGGCGGACGCGATGGGCAGCAGCCTGCGACTGCTGCCGCTCATCGCCGGGCTGCTCGTCGGGATGGGGACGGCGGGCCGGCTGAGCGGGCTGATCGGCCCCAAACTCGCGGTCGGCCTGGGGTTCGCGCTGCTCACTGGGGCTCTGTTCTGGGGTTCCACCACTGGTACGGGCAGCGGCACCGTGCTGGCGGCCTCGTGGACCGCCATGTACGGACTTGGGCTCGGCTGTGTCCTGCCCACGGTCATGGACGCGGCGCTGGGCACCCTGTCGCCCGCCAACGCCGGTGTCGGCGCCGCGGTGAACCAGTCCATCCGTACCCTGGGCGGCAGTTTCGGCGCGGCGGTGCTGGGCTCGATCCTGACGTCCGCCTATCGGGCCGGGGTGCCGGAGCAGGCCCGCGAGAGCGTCTTCGCCGGGCTGGCCGCCGCCCGATCCACCGGGTCCGCGACCTTGGAAGGTACGGTCCGCGCCGCCTTCGTCCATGGCCTGGACCTCGTCCTGGCCGTCAGCGGCGGCCTCGGCGTCGTCGGTGTCCTCCTCGCTCTGGCTTGGCTGCCCGGTAGGACATGTCCGGTTCGTGATGAGGTCATGGGCCTTCGGTGACACGGTCTCTGGCTGCGGGATTCGCGGTTCGGCAGAGTCGGTGACACCGCTCACCGAGGAGGACTTCTCATGCGAAACCTTGCCAGACTGTACGCCGTCGGAGCAGCCACCACCGTCCTTGCCACAACCCTCGCGGCCCCGGCGCAGGCGACGGCATGGGGCACCTGTCCCGCAGGGCCGGGGGTGGACCCGCGACAGGAGTGCACCACCCTTCAAGTGCCCCTGGACTACCGGGCGCCCGGTGGGCCGACGATCTCGCTGGCGGTGTCACGGATCAAGACCGCCAAGCCCGCGTCGCGCCGGGGCGTCCTGTTGATCATCCCCGGCGGACCGGGCAGCCCTGGCCTGAACCGGCCCAGCGTACAGATCAAGAAGCTGCCCCAGGACGTGCTCGACCGCTACGACATCGTCGGGTTCGACCCGCGCGGCGTGGGCCAGAGCTCGCCGGTCTCGTGCGACCTGGAGACCCGCGATCTGGCGTTCACCAGGCTGAAGCCGTACCCCGACGCCGACGGCGGCATCGCCGAGAACGTCGCCTGGTCGCGCCGGATCGCCGAGGCGTGCGCCCGCAACGGCGGGCCGCTCATCCGGCACATCAGCACCCGTAACGAGGCCAGAGACATCGACCGGATCCGCCAGGCACTGGGCGAGCGGAAGCTCTCCTACTGGGGTGTCTCGTACGGCACCTACGCGGGCGCCGTCTACGCCACCATGTTCCCGGGGCGTACCGACCGGGTCGTCCTGGACAGCAACGACGATCCCGACCCGCGTCGCGTGGCCCGGCAGTGGCTGGCCAACTACGCCGTCGGCGTGGAGGACCGCTTCCCCGACTTCGCCACCTGGGCCGCGGCCCGCGACGGCGAATACGGCCTGGGCACCAACGCGGCCGCGGTCCGCCGTACCTTCCTCGACCTGGCGGCCACGCTGGACCGCAAGCCGCTCCCCTGGCCCGGCACCACGGACCTGGACGGCAACCTGCTGCGGGAGACCATGCTCAACGCCCTCTACTCGGACGCGAACTTCCCCATGCTGGCCACCCTCATGCGAGCCGCCCGAACCTCCGGCGAGCTGCCCCCGCCGAACACACCCCCGGTGGCCGTCATGCAGAACACCGCCGCCCACGCCGGCGCGACCATGTGCAACGACGTCGAATGGCGCGACACGGTCACCAGCTACCAGCGCCAGGTGACCCGTGACCGGGCCGCCCACCCGCTGACCGGGGGCATGCCGGTCAATGTGGGGCCGTGCCAGTTCTGGCCGTACAAGCCCGCCGAGCCGCCCGTCCGCGTCACCTCACGTGGCCCCGCCAACGTGCTGCTCATCCAGAACCTGCGCGACCCGTCCACGCCGTACAGCGGAGCGCTGAAGATGCGCCAGGCGTTCGGGCAGCGGGCCCGGATGGTCAGCGTCGACTCCGGCGGCCACGGCGTCTACCTCGCCAACGGCAACGCCTGCGGCGACCAGACCGTCACCACCTTCCTGACCACCGGAAACCTGCCCTCCCACGACAAAAACTGCTGACCGGCGATGAATTCGGCGACCGGGGCAGGTCTACCCCTGAACACGCGAAAATCAGGGAGGAACCATGACCAAGAACGCGCTACCGCCCGTGGTCGACGCCGACACCTGGCAGCGTCAACTCGACGAACTGCGTACCCGGGAGAAGGCCGCGACCCGCGAACTGGACGCCATCGCCGCCCAGCGCCGCCGCCTGCCCATGGTGGAAATGCCGGACTACACCCTCGAAGGCGAAGAAGGACCGGTCCGGCTGGTGGACATCTTCAACGGCATGAGCCAACTGATCGTCTACAACCACATGTGGTTCCCGGGCAAGGAGTGGCAGTGCCCGGGCTGCACGGGGTACACCTCGCAATTCACCCGGCTGGAGTTCCTGGACAACTACGACGCCCGGTTCGTCATCGTCATCCAGGGCCCCATCGACGAGGCACTCGCCTACAAGCAGCGGGTCGGCAACAAGATGACCTGGTACTCCACCGCCAACAGCCCCTTCGGCACCGACGTCGGCGCACCGCCCGGCGAAGGCTTCGCCGTCAACGTGTTCCTGCGCGACGGCGACACCGTGTACCGCACCTGGCACACCAACGGCCGGGGCACCGAGCAGCTCAGCCACACCTTCGCCCTGATCGACCTGCTGCCGTACGGGCGGCAGGAGGAGTGGCAGGACTCCCCCGACGGCTGGCCCCAGTCACCCACCTACAGCCGGTGGTCCAGCTCCGAGGACATCGCCGCCCATTACGGCTAGGGGATTTCAGTAAGGTGTGGGGGTGGCGGGTGAGCAGACGAGTGCGCGGGTGGACAGCTGGATCTGGTCGGTACGGCTGACCAGAACTCGCTCGATCGCCTCCGACGCCTGCCGGGGCGGCCACGTCCGCGTCAACGGGGTACGAGTCAAGCCCGCGCACGTCGTCAAGGCCGGCGACGAGATCCGGCTGCGCCACGAGGGCCGCGAACGCATCGTGGTCGTCTCCCGGCTCATCACCAAACGGGTCGGCGCCGCCGTGGCCGCCGAGTGCTACGTCGACAAGAGCCCGCCGCCGCCTCCCCGCGAGGAAGTCGTGACGGTGGCCGTCCGGACTCGAGGCGCGGGCCGTCCCACCAAACGCGAACGCCGCGACCTCGACAAACTACTCGGCCGCCCGGCCACGGAGCCGCGAGACCGCTGAGCCCGCCCGCACGGTGGTTCGGATCGCCTGCTACATTGAATGAACGTTTACTCAATGGATGAGGCGATGACCAGGACACGGAGCGAGCAGGCGGCATGGCGCCGGGAGCAGTTGCTGGACGCGGCCCTGAAGGTGTTCGCCGACAAAGGCGTGGACGGCGCGACGGTCAAGGACCTGGCGCAGGCGGCCGGGGTGACTCCCGGTCTGCTGTACCGGTACTTCGACAGCAAGGAAGCGATGGTCGAGACGTTGCTGTCGGAGCGGGGCTTCCTGCCCCGGCTGCGGGAGCTACTGACGGCGCGTCACGACCCCCGCCCGGCCAAAGAGGTGCTGACCGAGCTGCTGGAGGCGTTCGATCGGCTGCTGGTGAGCCATGCCGACCTGATGGCGGTGTTCTTCAGCGCCGCCCAGGCACGCGCGCCGCTGGCGAAGCTGGTGAACGAAGGCCAGCGGTTGATCGGCGACTTTCTGGCCGAGCGGGTCGCGGCGGGAGAGCTTCGCGCGCACGACACCGGTACGGCGGCCAAGACGCTGTTCGCCACCGTGGCCGTCAACCGGCGGATGGGATCCCCGATCGACATCGCGGCCCTGGTCGGGCTGCTGTTTCCGGAAGAAGGATGAGATGCGTACACAGTGCTGCGTCGTCGGCGGAGGCCCGGCGGGGATGATGGCCGGGCTGCTGCTGGCGCGCCAGGGCGTCGAGGTGGTCGTGCTGGAGAAGCACGCGGACTTCCTCAGGGACTTCCGTGGCGACACCGTCCACCCCTCGACCTTAGAGCTGATCGCCGAGCTGGGGTGGATCGAGGAGTTTCTCCGCCTTCCGCACACCAAGATGCCCGAGGTCACGGTCAACATGGGCGGCAAGGACGTCACCTTCGCCGATTTCAGCCGGTTGAAGGTGCGCTGCCCGTACATCGCGTTCATGCCGCAGTGGGACGTACTGGACTTCCTGGCCGGCAAGGCCGCGGCCTACCCCTCCTTCCGCCTCCTGCGTCGTACCGAGGCGACAGAGTTGATCACCGAGGGAGGACGGGTGGCCGGTGTCATCACCGACGGTGGCGTGGAGGTGCGGGCGGATCTGGTGATCGGCGCGGACGGCCGCCACTCCACCGTACGGGCGCGGGCGGGCCTGGCGCCCGCGAGCGACTCGCCGCCCATGGACGTGCTGTGGTTCCGCCTGCCCCGCCGGGCAGAGGATCGGGTGCCCTTCTTCCAGGGCGGCAAGGGGGCGTTGATCTCCATTGACCGCGGTGATTACTGGCAGCTCGCCTACGCGATCCCGGCGGACGCCTTCGCCGAGCTCAAGGCGGCCGGGCTGCCTGCGCTCCAGGAACGGGTGGCGAGCCTGGCGCCCGCCCTGCGCGATCGCGTCCGGCAGCTCGACGACTGGGACGCGGTGCACCACCTGACCGTACGGGTCGACCGGTTGCGCCAGTGGCATCGGCCGGGGCTGCTGTGCATCGGTGACGCCGCCCACGCCATGTCGCCCGCGGGCGGCGTCGGCATCAACCTGGCGGTGCAGGACGCGGTGGCCACCGCCAACCTGCTGGGGCCCGTTCTCGCTCGCGGCGACGTTCCCGCGGAAGCCGATCTGGTACGGGTGCAGTCGCGCAGGGAGCGCGCGACGAGGGTGACCCAGGCCTTCCAGCTCGGGATCCTGCGTGATCTCTATCCCAAGAACTTGGGCGACGACACGACGCAGCACGTACCCCCGATATTCACCGCGTTCCGGGCACTGCCGCCGCTGCGTCACCTCATGGGCCGCTTCATCGGCATGGGCGCGCGCCCGGAACACATCGCCGCGTAGTGAAATTTCACGACATGTCCACGTTCAATACAGCGTTTTCCACGTATGTCGGTTTACGCTCCCCGACATGCAAGCTAAGCCCCGGGCCGCGGCGATCCTCGCCGCGGCCGGCGTCCTCGTCGGCTCCATCGCCGCCCTCTCCGCCCCCTCAATGGCCGCGACCCCTGGAACCGTGGTCATCAGCCAGGTCTACGGCGGAGGCGGCAACTCCGGTGCCCCCCTTACCAATGACTATGTCGAGCTGTTCAACCGCAGCGGCGCCCCGGTGTCGTTAGACGGCTGGTCGGTGCAGTACACCAGCGCCGCCGGCACCGGGAACTTCGCCGCCAACAAGGCCGCGCTCTCCGGCACGCTGGCGCCGGGCCAGTACCACCTGTTGCAGCTCGCCGCGGGCTCCACGCCCAGCGGGGCGCTGCCCACGCCTGACAGTGCCGGCTCGATCAACATGAGCGGCACCGCGGGCAAGGTGGCGCTGGTCAAGTCGGCCGAGGGCCTGGCCTGCAACGGCTCCTCCACCCCCTGCACCGACGCCCAGCTCGCCCAGCTTTCCGACCTGGTCGGGTACGGCACCGCGAACTTCTTCGAGGGCACCGCCGCCCCCGCGCTCACCAACGCCACCGCCGGCCTCCGCAAGAGCGGCGGCTGCGCCGACACCGACGACAACGGCGCCGACTTCGCGACGGCGGCCCCGGCACCGCGCAACACCGCCACCACCCCCGCGCCCTGCGGCGGCGGCTCGACCCCGACGCCCACGCCGACCCCCAGCCCGACCGAGACCTGCGACACCGCGCCCACGCACCAGATCTCCGAGGTGCAGGGCAGCGGCGAGGCCAGCCCGGTCGCCGGCCAGAACGTACGGGTCGAGGGCGTCGTGACCGGCTCCTTCCAGGGCTCCGGCGGACTCGGCGGCTTCTACCTCCAGGCCACCACGCCCGACGCCGACCCGGCGACGTCGGAGGGCCTGTTCGTGTACTCGTCCTCGCAGGTCAAGCCCGGTGAGCGGGTGCGCGTCTCCGGCAAGGCGATCGAGTACAACGGTCTGACCGAGATCTCGCCGGCCACCGCGGTGAACGTCTGCGGCACCGGCACGATCCGGCCGACCAGGCTGGACCTGCCGCTCGCCAAGGGCGTCACCTTCGAGCGCTACGAGAACATGTCCGTCACGTTCGAGGACGACCTGGCCGTCTCCGAGACCTACAACCTGGCCCGCTTCGGCGAGATCACGCTCGCCGCGAACGGCAGGCTGTGGCAGCCGACCGACCGCGCGGGCGTGGACACCGACCTGGACGCGCGCCGCAGGATCCTGCTCGACGACGGCTCGACCGTACAGAACCCGGCCACGCTGCCGCATCACACCGAGGGCTCGAACAGCGTCCGCCTCGGCGACGAGGTGTCGAACCTGACCGGCGTGCTCACGTACGGCTTCGACTTCTACCGCCTCCAGCCGGCCAAGCCGGTGGTCTTCCGCGCCGAGAACCCGCGCCGCAACCAGCCGGTACGGGTCGGCGGCAACGTACAGGTGGCCAGCCTCAACACGCTCAACTGGTTCACCACGCTCGGCTCCCGCGGCGCCACCAACGCCGCCGAGCGCGACCGGCAGCTCGCCAAGCTGGTCTCCAACATCACCACGCTGAACCCCGCCGTCGCCGGCCTGATGGAGGTCGAGCGCAACAACGACGTGGCGCTCAACGCCCTGGTCAACGCGCTGAACGCCAAGGCGGGCGCGGGCACGTACAAGGCGATCACCCACCCGAACCCGGGCACCGACCTCATCCAGACCGCGCTGATCTACCAGCCGGCCAAGGTCACCCCGGTCGGCCCGGCGCGCTCGTCGTCCGACCCGATCTTCAACCGCCCGCCGCTGGTGCAGACGTTCGGCAAGGCCAACGGAACCGGGGCGACGTTCACGGTGCTGGTGAACCACTTCAAGTCCAAGGGCTGCACCGACGCCGACGGCCCGGCCACCGGCGCGGACGCCGACCAGGGTGACGGACAGAGCTGCTACAACGCCAAGCGCGTCAAGCAGGCCAAGGCCGTACTGAGCCTGATCGGCGACCTCAAGCTGAAGAACGCGATCGTCCTCGGCGACATCAACGCCTACAGCGAAGAGGACCCGATCGACACCTTCGAGGCCGCCGGGCTGACCAGCCTGAGCAAGAAGTACGTCGAGGAGAATGACCGCTACAGCTACGTGTTCGACAGCCTGTCCGGCGAGCTCGACCACATGCTGGCCGACAGCGGCGCGCGCAACCTGGTGACCAGCGCCACGATCTGGCACGTCAACGCGGACGAGGGCCGGTTCATGGACTACAACACCGAATACAACCCGTCCTACCTGTACGCGCCCGACGCCTTCCGCTCCTCCGACCACGACCCGCTCCTGCTGGGCCTGAACCTCTGACACCCGCCTGGCCGCGGCGGTCACCCCGCCGCGGCCAGGACGTTCTGGGCTCGTCCTCCCAGATGTGGCGGCGGGTACGCACGGCGGGCCATGCGGTGCCCGTGTCAGGGGCCGCGTCAGGACGGCGACAGCCCGGTATCAGAGGGGTCGGCGATCGTAGAGCCCATGAACGGAACGACGAAGCGTCCGTTCCATGGAATCAAGGAGCACACGATCATGTCGATCACCCTCAACGACCAGGACCAGCTCACCCTCCGCACCGCCGCCTGGGGCGCCATCTCCCTGATGAGCGCCGCCGGCGCCGCCGGCTCGGCCCACAAGGTCGCCACCCACGGCTCCATCGCCCTCACCTCCGCCACCGGCGCGATCGGACACGTGCTCGCCAAGGCACCCAAGGGCATCAAGTACGGCAAGACCGTCGCCGAACTCGCCGACCAGGTCCTGCCTGCCCTCACCGCCTCCATGGCCCTGCTCAAGCAGCAGGACCGGGCAGAGGCGGACAACTTCCGCAGCACCGTCATCGTCGCCATCGACGCAGCCGCCCACACCCAACCCAGCCCCACCGTCACCGACATGGCCCGCAAGATCACCGAGGCCCTCAACGCCGCATGACAGGGGCGATATGCGCAGCTTGTCACGGGGTCCCGCCGGGACCCCGTGAACCATTGGAAGATCTTTTGGCCTTCTCCTGACCGATCGTTTGACGACCCTCCAGACTGAAGGCCGTGACGAACGATCTCACCGACGCTTGGAACCGCCTGATCTCTCCCCGTCGGCTTTACCAGGTAGCAGCCATGCTCAATATGCCCGACCTGGACGAGAACGCCACTCACAACGACGACACCCCGCAGAACCAACAACAGGCGGCGCTCTACACCACCATCGCCGACTGGGCTCAGCTATCGGCACGGGCAGCCGAAAACCTCGGCCTACCAGAGATCACCGAGCGATTCGCCTTCCTCATCGAATACACCGACCAGCACGCCAAAGGCTGGCACCCAGCTCCCAGCGAGCACACCGAAGGCATCACCCACGCCCACACGGCCGAAACAGCCGCGCGGACCGTCCTCGCCCGCTACATCACCCACCTGGCCGAACACCGCGACGACTACCAACTGTGGCTCGTCGATTCGCTATCCCTGCGCGCATATGTGTGGCACGTGGACACCGCCGAGGCACACCCCCGCGGCCTCCGCCGTTCCAGCTACCCCGCCTCAGCGCACACGTACCGAGAGGCAGAGATCCCTCCGCACGCCGTCGAGATCCGCACGCCTCTGCAAATACACCGGTTCATGGATCACCACATCACCCCATAACCGATAGCCGGGGACGTGCCCTTGTCATAACCGAATGCCTTGGTCGTCTCCATCTCGGCGTGGTGGCCAGAGTTCCCCCACTTGCGGGGAATGGCTCCCGGTTTGGGAAGGGCGGCGGGAGGGCAGACGCCGATCATGCCGGAGTGGTTGCAGGCAGGTGGGTGGGGGCTGCTGGCCGGGTTCGCGCTCGTGCTCGGAGCGCTGCCCGGCTACACGGTTCGGATGCCGCAATGGCTGATCTCGTCGGTGATGGCGTTCGGGGCCGGGGTGCTGATGTCCGCGGTGTCGTTCGAGCTGATCGATGAGGCGCACGAACGCGCGGGACTGGCGCCCACAGTGGTGGGGGCCGTGTCCGGCGCGGTCCTCTACACCGTCTGCAACATGCTGCTGGCCCGCCGCGGCGCCAGGCACCGCAAGCGCTCCGGCGACAGGCAGCCGTCGCAGGAGGAGGGTTCCGGGACGGCGATCGCGCTGGGCGCGGTGCTCGACGGGGTGCCGGAGTCGCTGGTGATCGGAGCGAGCCTGCTCGGCGGGGGCTCGGTGAGCATGGTGACCGTGGCGGCGGTGTTCATCAGCAACGTACCCGAGGGCCTGTCCAGCGCGGCCGGTATGCGTCGCGCCGGGCGGTCCAAGACGTACGTGTTCGGGTTGTGGAGCGGCATCGCCGTGGTCAGCGGGCTGTCGTCGTTGGCCGGGTACGCGCTCCTGGGGCAGGCGCCGGCGGCCGTGCTGGCGGGCATCATCGCGCTGGCCGGCGGAGCGATCCTCACCATGATCGCCGACACCATGATCCCCGAGGCGTTCGAGAACTCGCACCTGATGACGGGCCTCATCACGCTGGTCGGGTTCCTGCTCGCGTTCGCGGTGTCGAAGGCCGGCGGTTGATCATGCCCCCAGCACTGGAGGTGATCCATCCGCTCTCCGGCAGTGGACATGAAACCGATTCGCGTCGAGATTGGTCGGAAGGCGTGGCCATCGCCCGGACGACATGAGGAGCGCGCATGAGGATCGTGGAACTGGCCTCGGTGGACGGATACATCGCCTTCGACCTGGATTGCCCGACGAGCGCGGGCGGCACCCGGCTCGCCCCTGACGTCACCCCCGGCGAGGCCGGGCTGCTGGCGCGGGCGATGACGTACAAGCTGGCCGTCCTCGGCGAGCAGATCGGCGGCGCCAAGGCGGTGCTGCGGGCCGAGCCCGAGAACCGGGAGGCCACCCTGGCCCGTTACTGCCAGGAGATCGCCCCAATGGTCGAGAAGAGCAGTTTCCTCACGGCCTCGGACCTGGGCACGCGTACGCAGGACTTCGCCCTGCTGCCCGGCTACCGTACCGACGCGGTGATGCACCAGGAGGTCGGCGGCGAACTGGTGGACACCATGGTGACGGGCCTGGGCGTGGTCGTCGCCGCGGAAACCGCGCTCGGCGGCCTGGCCGGGCGGACGCTCGCGGTGGAGGGATTCGGCAAGGTGGGCGGCGCCGTCGTACGGGAGGCCGCGCGGCGGGGCGCGCGCATCGTCGCCCTCTCGACCCTGTACGGGTGCGTGGCCGACCCTGCCGGACTGGACGTCACCGCACTCGAAGAACTGCGCGCCGAACACGGCGACGCCTGCGTGACCCTGCTCGGCCTGCCGGTGCAACCCGCCGAGACTCTGTACGAGGTGACCGCCGACGTCCTGGTACCCGGCGCGCGAACCGGCACCCTGACCGCCGATCGCGCCGCTCGGGTGCACGCCCGCGTGATCGCCCCGGCGGCGAACGTGCCCTACACCGCGACCGGCCTGCGCACCCTTGCCGAGCGAGGCGTAGTGACGCTGGCGGACTTCGTCTGCGGCGCCGGCGCCACGATCGGCTACCTCGGCGAACGCGCCGGCCAGGTCCCCGACGCCGACTCGGCACGGGACCTGGTGGAAGAGCGGGTCAGCCAGCTCACCGAAACGGCACTGGAGCATCCAGGTGGCCCGTTCTCGGGCGCGTCCGCCGTGGCGGAACAGTTCCTCGCCACCTGGCGAGACCCGGCCGACCTCTCCGACGGCCCACCCCTCGCCCCCGAACCGGGGCGGTGAATGTCGTTCGCTGCTGCTATAGATTGCGCCACCACCTGATCTTCAACGGCACCAGGATGTTCGATGCCGCCCCTCTAGGAGGACAGGCGGTTGGCGCTCATCTCAGCAAGGCGTTCCTGCAGGCGAACGACACCACCATCACCCGCCAAATCCAGTCGTGAGTTCTCGCCGTACGTCGAGCCCCATCGGACCTGGCCCGGCTGATCTACGAATGGGCGAGCCGATACGCCTGCCAGACCTCCGGCCGAAGCCGCCCTTTGGCCGGCACCTCCAGACCATGCTCACGAGCCCAGGCCCGAACCTCGGCCGTACTGGGCTCCGGCATCGTCGCGGGCTCGTCTACGATCGGCGCCGCCTCGGCTGAATGATCCCCGGCGGCATAGGCGGCGGCCAGGAATCGGTAGGTCCACTCCTCGGCAAGCTGCCGACTCTCGCAGAACACGATCGGCACGCCGGGAAAAGCCACCTGCAACTCGGCTATCCCATCGGCGACCACCGCCGGGCGTACATGTTCCAGCTTGAACACCTGGCTATAGCGCTCCTCCACCACCACCGCAGCGTGCGGAAGAGCGGCCAACTCGGTCAACTGGTACTTCAGCCGACTGTTGAGCAGAGATCCCACCAGGTCGGCCAAGCTCTTACGCTCCACCGCCGCGTACAGCGCCCCAGCGACCTCGACGCCATAATCACCGCACGGCAACCGCCGCCTGACCAGCTCAACCTGCTGCCGAGGAAACTTGTAGGCGTACCGCTCCCCGCTGTCCACGACGACCGGCAGAGCCGCGACCCCGGACGCGCGAGCGGTGGGGGTGGTCACCTGCGGGCGAGCCTGCTTGCGCACCCGAGCCGTCTGCCAAAAGATCACATCCCGACCGCGAGCCTTGGTGAAGACGATCTGCGACCGGTTCTCCCGCGCCCGGTCCAGCACCAGATCGATCGCCGCACCCCGCCGCACACACGAGCGAACCGTAACCCGCTCAACCACCTCCGGCTCGACCGGCCACTCCTCCGCCCCGACCGGATGACAGTAGATCGCCTTCTCCCGCGGCCAGGTGCCACCCGCCCGCAGAAACAGCCCCTCCCCAAGAGGCAGCCGAATCAAGTAGGGCAGCCGGGACTGCTGATCCGGATTCCGGACGATGACCAGCTCACGCATGCTGCCAGTCTCTCTCACGATCGCATGAACGGCTGAGAACGCGAGCGGACTCGACCGCTGGGGGCGGGCTCACATTGCGGGCGGCGGCCGCCCTCATATGAACACGGTGTCGTACGCCGCCAACGAAAGCAGGGGTTCACCGCTGGCGTTGCCTGGGCCGACAGCCTGGCGACATGCCGCACGGGCTGAGCGTGAGCCGTCAGGAGGCAGGCCGGATGCAGGAGTGCCGCGCCTCGAACCAGTCGGCGGCGGGTCGGTTCCCGTGAAGCGCTCGATCAGGACCAGGACCGAGCTGACGCTCTCCTCCCGGTCGACGCGATCGTCGAAGACATCGTCCGCGCTGATCTGGAAGCGCAGCCCGTCCATCAGATGATCGAGCGCGTACGGGTCGTCGCCGAAGCGTAACTACCTGAATGAGGTCGCCAGGCGCCCGTCGCGGGCGTAATGGAAATAGTCCCTGTTGCTGATGTCCATGCTGAGGCCGATGGCCTGGCGACCGCCTGCGGTGATGGACAGCAGGTGGTCGCGGTCGGCGGTCGCCGGCACGATACTGATCCAGTCGAACCGCTTCATGGACAGCGGCCTCGATCTCACGCTGGCGCCGGTGGAGAGCGTGTACTGCAACTGCCCGGACTCCCGGGCGCAGGACCTCGACCTCCTGGCCTCCGACGAGTGGGGGTGAATTGCAGACCATGTCACCACTGTCCACACTCGCCGAGATCAAAGGGCGACTGCACCGAGGCGGCCCACCGCCAGAGCTAACGGCTGCGCATCGCCGAGGAGCTCAAACTGGCGGGGGAGGTCGCGCACGCCGAGGCGTTCCTGCGTGGCACGAAACTGACCCCGCAGGAGGCCGCGGGCCTCGCCCGTACTGTGCTGACCGATGCACCCTGACCGTCCTGCACATCCTGGTCAAGGTAGCACCGGCACATCACGCCGACCATGCGCGACAGTTCTGTCGCAAAGAACCTCGTCCGGGGACGACAAGGAGGGCCTGATGCTGACCCACACCACCGCAAGCGTCTTCGTCTCCGGCCGGAACGACCTGCGCATCGCACAGCTCTATCCGAAGAGGCCGGTGGTGCCGCTGGATGCCAGCGGGCTGGGGCGGCAGCGGCTGCCGTACGACGCCTCGGGGTTTCTCGACCGGTGGCTCGACGGGCGGCTGGATCTGCCGGTGCTGTCGCTGTCCGCGGTGCCGCGTACGCGCGTGCTGTTCCCCCGGGCGTCGAGCCCGGTGCTCTGCCGAGGAGGGGCCGCGAGACACGCTGGCGCAATTGGCGACGATCATCGGAGAGCCGCGGAACAGCGGCCGCACCTATGACTGGCCGAGGATCGAGCAATCGCTCGGATTGCGACTTCCCAGCGACTACAAGCGGTTGTTCGAGGTGTACGGCGATCGGGATCAACGGCATCATGATCGGGCCCCCGGAAGAGCTCCAGCAGCGGCACGAAGAGCAGGATCGCGTCAACGGCCAGATCCCGCTGATCGGGCTCCCGGGGGGTGCCCGCCAACCGGCAGCACCTGATCGACGCCGAAACCCCACCGGAGCAGGCCGCGGCGGAGGACATTTCTAAGATTCGTGAAACGGTTCGGCACTCGTACCCTTCGCGTTAGGTTCGCGGCAAGATCCGTTCATGTCGTGACAAGGGGGTGATGGCTTTGCCGCCCCTGGAAGCGGACGCGCTGCGGGCCTATGCCGAGGAGCTGCGCGAGAACTTCGTACGCCTGCAGAGCGAGTCGCGGGCCCTGCACGACAGAGCCCGAGCGGTGCGCGTGACCGAGCGCTCGCCCGACGGGCTGGTCACGGTGACCGTGGGGGCACGCGGGGAGCTGATCCGTCTCGATCTCGACCCCCGAGTCCTGCGGCGGTCCGATTCGCAGGCCATCGCCCTGCTCATCACCGAGACCGCACACCGGGCGGCGGCCAGGGCGCAGGAGGAGGTCATCGCGATCTTCGAGCCGCTGGTCCCGGCGGACCAAATGCGAGCGGAGCTCGAAGGGGATCTCGACTCGGGGCTGTGGGAGCTGGGCGAGCGCATGCGCGGCGACCGGGACGCGTTGTGACGCTCAGGATCGACCGCCGGCTGGTCGAGAAAGGGTTGGCACACTGGGATGCCATGGCCGCCGGCCTCGACGACGCGGTCGCCGAGGCCGTGGCCCGCATCGAACGGCTGCACGCCGCGACTCCGTGGGGGGACGACTCGGCGGGCAGGGAGTTCCGCAGGGCGTACACGGAGGGCGATGGCCCCAACCTGGTGATCGCCTGGGCGCGCGCCCAGGCGGCCCGGATGTCCGACAGCGGCACAGCGGTACGTCAGAGCGTCGACGGTTCGGCGGAGGCGGAGGCCGCGTCGTTCGACAGGAGGGTCTGACAAGTTGACCACAGCCCATCGGCGCGGGGGTGAACCGGGGCGGGCATGGCCGTAGAGACCGGTCCGGGCCGCAACGTCAGCTCCCCCGTCACCGGCACGCCCGCGAGCCAGGGCGACACGATCGGCAGTGACGGGTTCGGCACCGACGTGACCAAGGCTTGGGGCGAGAGCCTGCCGCCGCTGGCCGACATCCTGACCGCGCTGATCTCGTCCGGGCAGATGTGGCCCGAAGGCAGCGAGAGCGGCCAGGCCGCGCTGGCGGTGGCCTTCGAGGACCTGGCACGGTGCTCGGCGACCGCCGCGAAGGCGTGCGGGCCCGCGGGGGCCAGGATCCTGGAAGGCTGGCAGGGGACGGCGGCCGACGCCTTCCGTACGGACGTCGAGCGGTTCGGCTCCGGCGAGTCGGGGCTGGGGGCGCTGGCGCAGGTCGCGCACACGTACGCGGTGCAGCACGACAACTACGCCCGTGAGACGCAGTACGCCAAGTTGTCCATCAACGCCGGCTTCTGGGTGACGCTGTCGGCGGCCACCGTGGCGGCACTGGCCACGTTCTTCAGCGCAGGCGCCACCACCCCGCTGCTCGGGCCGTACGCCAGGGAACTGCGCAGGTTCCTTGACCAGGTCTTCGAACGGCTGAACGGCGCGGCGAGCGCCCGCTTCGCCGGGACGATCGCCCCCAGAGCGGCGGCGGTGAACACGGCCCGGCTGAGCGGCCTGGGACAGGGCAAGGCGCTGCTGGCCCGCGCGGTCACCAGCCACGCGCTCCGGGAGGTGCCGGAGGAGGTCGCCGAGGGCTTGGTGATCGACGGCTACGCCCAGGCCCGTCAGCGTGACCTGGGCACCCGCGAGGGGTGGGACGGCAAGCGGACGCTGGCCACCATGCTCGGCGATGCCGGCGGCGCCGTGCTCGCTTCCAGGCTCGCTGGGCCGATGTCCAGGTTCGTGAGCAATGTGCCGGGGATCAAGGCCCTGAACGCGGCCGCCCGGGACGCGCCCGGCATCCTCAACGCCCTGCGTCGCTATCCGGGCCGTGCCCTGGGGGGCGCTCTCACCAACGGAGCGGTGTCGGTGCCGGCGGGGGTGGCGGCCAACGGCCTGGTGTACGGCAAATGGGAGCTGCCCTCGGTGGAGGGGGTGCTGGGCGGGATGGCGGCGGGCGCCGGTCGTACGAACACGATCAGCCCGTTCAGCGTCGACGTCCTCAGCGCGATCGCCAACCCTCACAGCGCCTTGGAGACCGCGCACACGACGGCCTCGGCCACGGACGCGGGCCGCAGCGGCACCGACTCCGTCTCCGGTCCGACCACCGGGGCTGCCTCGGCCACATCTGTCACCCCGACCGACCTGGCCACGAACGCGCCACCGAGCCCCGGCACGGGCGTCCCCGCGCCCACGACGCCGACCGGTCCGGGAGCCGCGGCCGGTCCGGGAGCGCCAGCCGGTCCGGGAGCCGCGGCCGGTCCGGGAGCGGCGAGCGCGCCGCCCGCAGCCGCCGCCGCTGCTCCCGGCCTGGCTGCGAACGTTCCACCCGTCGCAGCCGATCACACGGCCAACGCCGCTCCTGCGGCTCCGGGAACCCCGGTCACGACCGGCTCCCCCACCACTCCGGCAAGCGCTCCCACCAGCGCGGCCCCGGTCGCCGCCGGCGCCGGGGCAGGCGGAACAGGCGGGACAGGCGGGGGCGGCGGCGGGGTCGCTTCGGGACCTGTCGCGGGGGCGCCGCAAGCAGCCGCCGGTGGTCAGCCCTTCGCCACGCCATCCCCGCCCACCGCCGCGAACCCGGTCTCCCCTGGAGCTCCCGGCGATCTGAACGCCCGTACAGCACAGGCCGTCCCCGAGCCTCAGCCGTCGGCATCGGGAACCCTGCGCCGCGGCGGCGAGCTCGTACCCTCCCAAGCGGAGCTCGTGCAGGCCCTGAGCGGCGCCCCTCCCCCGCTTTCTCGCCCGGCTACGAACCCGTCGCCGCGACCAGCGCAGACCCCTCCGGAGCCCCCCGTCGACCACCGGCTCACCGACGAGGAGTTACGGGATATCTTCGAGCGCCGGATCGTCCGGGAGAAGCTGTCCGATGCCATGCGCTCCCCCGCCCCGACGATGATCGTCGTCGGGGGCCAGCCGGGCGCGGGCAAGTCCACCACGATCCGCCGCCTCCACGACGAGTACCAGAACCACGGGGGCGCCATCCGGCTGATCGTCGACGAGTTCAAGGACTTCCACCCCGCGTACAAGCGGCTGCTGGCCTGGAACGACGTGGCGACGAACAACCTCATCCAGCCGATCGCGAAGCAGTGGCAGACGATGGCGTTCGAGCACGTCATCGCGAAGGGCTACAACGTGATCGTGGAGGCCACGCTGGGCGACCCACGGGAGGCCGGCGAGTTCATCAGGAGCTTCCAGGACCGCGGTTACCGGGTGGAGACTGAGTTCGTGGCGGCCGCCGGGGCGCAGAGCCGGCTCTCGGTGCTCACCCGCTACCTGAGTGAGAAGGTCACCCAGGGCGCCGGCCGGTTCGTGCCCGCGGCGGCGCACGACAGCCGGTTCGCCGGGTCGGAGAAGACCGTGGGCATGCTGGAGTCCGACGACCCACCGGCGATCGTCAACGCGTTGCACATCCGGCTGCGTACCGGTGAGACGATCTTCTCCAACCGGCGCGGACCCGACGGCGCGTGGCTTGGACGGACGGGCGCCCAGCAGGCCCTGCGGGCCGAGCGGGAGCGTCCGTGGACCCCGGCCGAACGGACGGACTTCACCCGCCGGGTCGAGCGGTTGCGCGCCACGCTGGACCGGCAGCGCGCCGAGCACCCCGATGGCGCCGCGACCTATGACCACCTGGCCCGCGAGGCGGACGCGGTCGAGGGCATGGCGGCGCCGTGGCTGACACCTCCCGGCCCGACGGAGACCTCGCTGGCGTTCGAGCGCAGGCTCGGAGAGGCGCTGTACCACGATCCCGCCGCCCGCACCGCCGCCGAGCGGACGGTGGCCAGGCTGTACGACGTTCTCACTGCGCTCCATCAGGAGCTCCATCCGGGAACGCCGGCGGCCCGCACCGAGCAGGCGTTCTTCAAGGACGACCCCACCAGCCCCGGCCAGGTCGGCCGCGACCGGATCTCGCTGACCGGCCTGCGCCGGGACGGCAACCTGCGCATGCTGATGACCGCGCTCTACAACGCCGCGTTCTTCAGCCAGGACGCTCTCACCCTCAAGGAAACCCTGTACGAGCTGCGCACACGGCCCGACTGGACGGAGACGGCCACCCGCGCCGGCCTCGACGTCTCCCGGTTGCGCCCCCTCCTGGAGCGCCCGCTGGCCAACTCCAGGGAGATCTTCAAGATCGCCACCATGGGCACGCATTCGCCGGACGCGGCCGCCACCGTGGCGGAGTTCAAGGAGAGCCAGGCCGCGAGGTGGTCACGTACGGTCGAGGAACTCGACGCCTTCCAGCGGACACCGCAGGACTTCCTGGACCGCGACATGCCGCTGCACGCGCTCGAACTGGCCGCCGCGCGGCGCCCGCCCGAGCCACCGCAACCGTCCGGCGCGCCTCCGGAGCCTGCCCCGTCCGCCGAGGTCCGCAACGTCCAGGACGACCCGGCCATCGAGGACCCCTGGTCGGACCTTCTCGCCCGGCCGGACGACGATCCCGGGCGCGACGCGCGGGACCCGATGAGCTGGGTGCTGGGCACGGCGCGGTACGGCATGCACACCGACCACCCCTGGTACACGACGGTCTCCACCGAAGCGGGTTTCCCCGTCATCGCCGGGATCTCCGGCACCGCCACGCGCCTGCACTCCATCTTCCGCTGGATCCAGCCCGAGGGCGTCACCGAGGAACACTTCACCCACGCGCTGCTCGGCTGGATGCTGCCGACGGAGGACCATTCGATCTACGAGATCGTCCGCGGTGTCGAGGTGGCGTCACCGGGGCTGTTCGGCGCTTTCGCGGACGTGGCTGAGCTGTACGACCGCCTCACTAGCATGGATCCCACCGCTCGTCAGGGGAGGCAGGAACCACGATGAGCCAGCCCCCGTACCGGTTCCCGAGCCTGGTGGCCGACTGTCACACGCTGCTGCTGCGGCTGGCCGGGCGGGTCCCCGACGGCCTGATCGCCGAGGCCAGGGACCGGCTCGTGGCCGAGGACCTGCGTGGCCTGGCCGCGTCGATGGCCATGGCAGTCGTCGAGCGCGACGTCTCCCTGACCGGCCCCGACGCCGACCTGCTGACGGGCCTGCTGAACAGCGCGGGGGCCGATCACGCCCGGCTCTCCCGGGTGCGGCGGCAGAGCGGCGACCCCGCTCCGGAGTGGGAGTTCGCCCCGGCGCCGCTGCCCGTGCTGCGTGCTCACCGGGAGCGGATCGGCCGCTGCTTGGACCTCACCGACGCGGGGGATCTGGCGCTCGCGGACGGCCTGCTCGACGAGCGGGATCTGGCCCTGATCGGCTTGGTCGCCGACCGGCCGGGGGTTCTCGCGCTGTGGCGGGCCTGGCGGTTCCCGCCCAGCGGTCCCCCGGGGCCTCGCGCCAAGCGCGTCTACCTCGCGGAGGTCGCTGCGGGCACCGATCCAAGCCTGCTCGCGCTCGGCGCGCAGATCGCGCTGAGCGAGCAGGGCGAGGCCGATCCGCAGGTCGAGGTCTACACCGCCGCATCGAGCCCACCGGCCTACCAGCGGGCAGCCCGGGCGCGGTCGTCGCTGTTGTGGGCCCCCGTCCCGCCGCACAGCTTTCATCGGGCGAGCGTGTACGACGCCGTGGACGGCGAGGCGGGCCCCCGCTTCCACACCGATCACCCGCTCGTGACCGACCCGGCCCGGCGTGACCGTCTCCTGGATTACCTCACGTCGGCGGCGACCATCCGCGACAATCCGATCCTCCGCGACGACGCCGTGAACCGATCCCGCCGTAGCGTCGTTCCCTGGAGCGTCCGTACGGACGGCGTCTGGATCTGGTCGGAAGCCGTCGCCTACTACCTGCGTGAGCACGCGCTGGCCCCGTCCGCGGACTTCCTCGCCCATCTGGGCGACGCGGGCAACCGGCCGCCGTCACTGGACACCGTGAGCTGGTTCCGCGCCAGGGCGGCACTGTATCGCACGACGTGAGCCGTCACCGGATCGGCGAGGGCGACTCCAACACCTCCCAGTTCCCGTGGCGGCAGTGGTAGCGGATCAACAGGCGAAGCCTCGCGACCGCCTCGGGAACCGCCGTCATCTCCACCTCGACGCGATAGCCGGCGGCCCGGAAGATCGCCGCGTACGCGTCCACCTCACCATCCCGGTCCGCCCCAGCCTCGAGAATGACGTCCGCCCGGCGGGCGATGGCCCGCTCGACGGCCAGGACGCACCATCCCAGGGCGTCGGCCATCACCCGGTCCCCAGCGGCGGCATCGTCGTGGAGCACGAGATCCCAGCTGTAGGGGTGATAGGCGAGGTACATCTCGGGATCGATCACCTCCCAGCCGCCGGGCGCGGGCCGGTCCCGCGCTATCTGGCGGGCCCGCGTCGTCCTGCCGGAGCCTTGCTCCCCCGCCACGATCATGACGACCGGCGCCGGGCTGGGCGCCGCGACGTCCAGCGCCTCCGGGACGATCGTCTCCGCGAACACGCGGGCGTGCTCACCCGAGGAGAGCCGGTAGGTGTCCGGCGATGGCCGGGCGACGACCTCGACCGAACCGCCCAGCTCCGCCAGTCGAGCGCCATGCGCCCTGACGGCCCTGGCCACGGCCACGTGGTCCGCCGGGTCGAGGCCGGTGAACTCCCTCCGATACTGGCCACGCAACGCACGCCACGACGCGTCGGCCGGCGCGGCCCGGTCCCGGGCGGTGCACCACGCCATGAGGCTGCCGATGATGTCCAGAGCCGACTCGAAGCCGAGCGCCTCGTCCCAGTTGGTCGGTCGGGCTGAGGTCATGGCCGGTCGGCGCAGAGCGTGAGCGCGGGGTGGCGGTAGACGATGGCGCGCGGCAGCTCGTCAGGCGTCTTGGTCCAGTTGGGAACGTCCTTGCCGCAGATCGAGGCGTCGGCGGCACCCTCCGACACCTTGGTCACCCGGTAGGTGGCCGAGGGCCCGCAGGTCACCTTGGACGCCTTGCCGGTGGGAAAGCCGATCTCCTGGTAGAAGCAGTCACCCTTCTTCGCGTTGAGCGTCAGGCAGAGCTGGCTGCGTGTCCGGCGGCTGGACATCACGAGGTATCCGTTGGTGACGTCGTCGCAGCGGTTCGCCTTCTTGATCACCTTGTAGGCCGCCTGCGGGGTGGTGCACCCGACGATGTGGAAGTCCTCCCGGAGAGTCTTGCCGCCCTTACCGAGCGCTTCGAGGCAGGAGCCGACCTGGGCATTGCTCGGATCATCCTCCGCGGCGCAGGCCACGGCCGTCAAGATCAGGAGCGTACAGGCGAGGCCCGCCGGGAGGCGGGCGACAGGACGGTGGCGATCACTCGAGGCGCCCATCATGGCACGGCAGCCTAACCAGCCGCCCGGACGCTTCCGCTCATTTACGAAATCGCCGAAGCGTCCGGCGAAGTGCGCTCGACCGACACGCCGGATCCATCCCGCTCGCCCGCTCTTGATCGCCACTGTCGGATGGGGGGAGAAAATCGGCTCTCGTGAACAGCACGGCTGATGAGCCGTTCGAGGAGCTGATCGAGCGGTCCTCGCTTGGCACGCTCGGTGCACGTCAGCTTCGACAGCGCCCCCAGCCGAAAACTGACGAGGTCCGGCGGATCCAAGAGCAGCGAGCCGGACGATCTGTAGGGCTGAATGCAGAACAGCGACTACGTACTTCCATGACCTGCTGCACAGAATCGGCATCGGCGTCACCATCGACCTGTCCGAGCCATGGCACCGTGACGGGCCGGTTTACGAGACCAGAATGCAGGCGGCGGATCAACGCCTCAACGACGTCGCGCAGATTGGCCACCCGGCCACCGTCCGTCGAGCCTCAGCTCGCGCCTGGAGAATGAGCGATCATCGGAAGTCACCGATCCGGCTTGGTTCATCAGGTGAAGATGGCGTTCACAGCCTTGCTCACCTCCGCGAGGGGAAGCTTCTCACGTTGGCGTTCGAAGGCGATCCATTCCTTGCCCTCCGCGGCTACCCCCTCCAGGACGTGCAGGGCGTTGCCGAGCCCGGCCGTATTGAGAGTCCGCTGGGACGCGCCTTGCGGGTCCTTGTCCTCGGTCTCGGTGACGTCTGTGGGTGGGTCGGTCACCTTGACCTTGATTGGATCGCCGTTGGTCAGCGTCAGCTCGAAAACGTTCTCTCCGCTGTCGGTCTCGGCCACCTGGACGGAGGTGAACGCGTCGTAGCGGTAGTTGGTGCGTGCCCGGCTGCGGGTGGTGGCCTTCAGGAAGTCGAGATGCTGGGTCAACTGGCGCACGCCGTCCTTGGTGAGCAGGAAAAGCAGAATCTTGTATTTCGAGTAGCGCCATGGCCCATTCTCGATGTGTGCTCTGTCGTAGGAGGGCGTGGCGGGCGCCTCAATGAAGGCATGGGCGTGAGGGGCCACGGTGATTCCGGACAGCCGTCCTATGGGCGTAGCCTATGCGGCTGTTCGAGTTGAGAGGAATTCGTTGAGTACCTCCAGGGGCGGCCGGTAGCCGAGCGCCGAGTGCAGGCGCCGGCGGTTGTAGAACCCTTCGATGTAGCGGATGACCTGCCGTCTCGCCTTGGCTCGGGTGGTGAAGACGAAGCGGTGCAGCCATTCGTTCTTGATCGCGCTGAAGAACGACTCGGCCATCGCGTTGTCCCAGCAGACGCCGGTGCGGCCGACCGAGCGGCGGATGTTCAGGCCGGTCAGGTAGCGGCCGAACTCATCTGAGGTGTAGTTCGAGCCGCGGTCGGTGTGGAACACGGCGCCGGGCTGGAGCAGGCCGGTGCCGGCGGCCATCCGGATCGCGTCCTTGATCAGATCGGTGCGGTAGTGATCGGCCATCGCCCAGCCCAGCACCGCCTTGCTGTGGCAGTCGATCACCGTGGCCAGGTAGAGGAAGCCCTCCCAGGTGCGGACATAGGTGATATCGCCGACGAGCTTGGTGCCCGGCCGCTCAGCGGTGAAGTCGCGGCCGACCAGGTCGGGAATGCCGCGAAAGTCGCCCTGGACGGTGGTGGCGGGCCGGAACGCCCGGACCTGGGCCGGCAGGAGGCCCTGCTCGCGCATCAGGGCGCGGACCAGCTCGGTCGAGCAGTGCTCGCCGCGACGGCCCAGGGCGGCGTGCACGCGCCGGTAACCGTAGGTCTCGTGCGAGTCGGCGAAGATCTCGGCAACCAGCGCGGCCAGCAGGGTGCGGCGTTGCGTGGTAGCCGAGGCCGGCCGCTCGCGCCATTCGTAATAGCCCGAGCGGGACACGCCCAGCCAGGCGCACATCCGGGCGATCTTGTGGTCGGCCTTCTCCGCGTCGATGAGCTCGTACATGGCGAGCGTCATCGAGTTTCGGCCGCGAAGAAGGCGGCTGCTTTTTTCAGGAAGATCAACTTCTCGCGCAGCTCGGCGTTCTCTCGCTCCAACTCCCGGATCCTGGCCCGGTCCGGCCCGGAGACCGGCCGCGGTTCCTCCTGAGCGCTCACAATCCGATGCCGGTTCACCCAGCTGCCCAGGGTGCTGGCGTTGATGTCGAACTCCCGCGCCACCGACGCGACCGTCCGATCGCCCTCCAGCACCATGCGGATGGCTTCTTCCTTGAACTCCGGCGAGAACCGCCTACGACGCCTCGTCACGTACCTACCTCTTCCAGACTTCAGTCAGCTTATGT
>NZ_FNVT01000060.1 GCF_900108335.1 Nonomuraea solani | reverse complement strand
GCATCGCCCGGCACGGACGACCCGGCGGGCAGGGACACCTCACCCTGCACCTGCCCGCCGGATGGCACCGGCAGCCCGCCTGGCTGAACGCCTTCACCGCCACCCACGACCCACCCGCACACCCGGCCTGACCCGCCGAACCCCAGGTCACCGCCGCCCTCGACGGTCCCGCACCGACACCCGCGCTGCCGCGCCCACCCTCGCTTCCGACCCCTGAAGGACACCGGACAGGCCGCGACCCCGCACGCGGCGGCTTCACCATGCCCAAAAGCGCGCCCTCACCTGCACATCCGGCCCTCGTCGAGGAATTGGACCGAAAAATGATCAGGCCAAGTCACACCGTGGATTCAGGCTCAGAGGAGGTCACGAGTCGCAATTATTCCGCAAACTGGCACCTGCGGCCAACATACAACACCAACCGCCAAAATGATCGACAACACACCTTCCCGACTCGCGCCTCCATCTGCGACCAACCAGCAAGCCGTCTACCGATGGCCAAGTCCAGGCGTCCAGGCGTCCAGGAGGTGTTGCTGGACACCACCCTGGACAGGTGATCTAGGCATCGAACGGCCCCGCCTGGGGGCACACGAACGAAAGGATCATCAGATGCGCTCTGCCCATGCGCCGATCCCTACCGGCCGATTTTCTGCGCTGGAGTGTAAATCTGATATTTCCACTTCCTAGCAAGAGCGGTCTCCCAAGCAACCTGGCACGAACGTGGCAAAACCTGGCATCCAGTATTTCCGTAGGCCGAAGGCTGGTTCTCCAACCTCAAAGAGCAACGGGAAAACCACCCCGGCTTCCCACCAAACACCGCAAGCCCTCCGCATAGAAAGGCACCCAAATGAAACCCAACATCCGCCGTGGGCTCATCGTCGCCTGCACGGCCATGACGCTGACCGCAGTCGCGGATACGGCCGTCACTGTCCCCGAGGCCTCGGCGACACTGTCGTCACCCCTCGAAAGGCAGACCAACCCAAAGCTGCCCAAAGTTCACTACACCAACCAGACCAAAATCATCAAGGACTGCCCAATCCATTGGAACTACCCGCGCGAGGCCGTCAACGACCAGACCTGGCCCGCTGGCCCCTCCACCGGCTCGAAGATCGTCGGCGTCCGCTACACAACTGCCCACTACGCGCTCGTCCGAGACGGACAACGGCAACGCGCCCAGACGGCACCTTGGTGGGGCTGGATCGAAAAGGACTGCCTACTGGACAAAGTGGCCCGGAAGTTCCCCAGAGTCGAAAGACCTCGTGACCGGGCAAGCCAGCCAGACCCGGAGGACTACGCCCCCCGACTGGACGACTGGTGGGCCACCGGCGGCAACAACATACCCAAGCGCGTGGACATCACCCCAAGCCACCGCCCCATCAAAGGGCAAGTCTCGGTGGGCACGGCCGGCACCATTCGCAATGGGCCCAACAAGTTCGCCATCGGCAACGTGGGCCCCGGCTGGACCTTCCAGATCGCACGCTCGCAATGCCGGCGTCTAGACGGACAACCGTACAAGCCCAGCCAGTGGATCTTTGGGTACTCCCCCGACGCCCGGCGCTGGGGTTGGGTCCAGGCGGCCCACTTGCCAGCCTGTACCAGTTAATCCTTAGTCCGGTGAGCGTCCGCCTCCGATACCCCCTGGTGCAGCCCGCGTACCGCCTGCAAGGCCCGCGGCAGCGTCAAAGGATATGCAGGAAGCGGCCGCCTCACCGTCGCCACGAAGCCCGGCGACCATGAACACCACCCCACTCCCCGACAGGAATGGCTTCCGGCACGCCTCCGACATCACCGCACCTGGCTGACACGATCGGTGGCGATGACGATGCCATTGAGGTTGATGTGAGTCAGATGCCAGCTGCGCTGTCCAGCACCTGGCGCAGGCCGGGAGCGGAAGTTGCCAGAACGTCGATGCCTTCGTGTAGGTAGCGGTGGGCGGTCTTGCGGCTAGCCTTCCCCTCGTAACGTGGAAACCGGAGCCTAACCCGCCTGGCGGTCCACCTGCTCCCTGACCACCTGCCCAACCTCGATTAGCTCGGCTCCGTCGAGTTCGACGCACTCGCCCTGCACACCCTCGGCAACGTCAGGAACATGCACGAGATCGGCGTGCTGGACGTGTACTGCCAGGCGTTCGGCCTGGCAGTTCCCGACTGGGCCGCCACGGCGGCGGCTGGATGACCATCACAGACGTAGTGGTCGAGGGCTTCGTGACCTCCTTCGACCACTACGTACTGCGCGTACGACGTGGCCACAGCACTCAACTGCGGCGAGTTGGACGCCCTCGCCGAACTGCTCACCGCAGTGGGCCACGCTGACCTCGCCGCCAGGTGGATCGATGCCTACGCCAAGGGCGACAACCCCGATGACGCGCACGACCGCGAAAGCAACTGACACCCGAACCCCTGAGAGCCGGAGGCGCGACCGGGACCGCCATCCCGCCGACTCGCCTTCGGCCCTCGGGCATGCCCGGACCGGTCAGCTGCGCCGTCAGCCTTTACATCTCCGCTGATGAGGCGCATCAGCCACTGGTCCACTTCGTGAAGATCGGCCGTGGCCGGTGTGCGGTAGTCCTCACGCGGGATGTAGGAGGCGAACTCCGCCGGCAGCCGGGCTCCATGGACTTGTGCGAGCAGCTCGCCGAACTCGCGACACTGCTCGTGGGTCATGCCTGCGGTGCCGACGAGGCCAGGTATCCAAGGGGTCACGGATAACCGGCCCGCGTGGCAGTCGCTGTACGGCGCTCCACGGCGGGACCGGTAAAAGGGGCCGGGATTCCCGCGACGAGGGAGGGCATCGAGCAGCGGAGGCCGAAAATCGCTTCGATCTCACCTGCAGCACTGCGACGTTGACCGCAGGCCTGGCCGGGGCCGAGAAGACGCTCATTCCGTCACCGTCCCAGCGCCCGCGGGGAGCGAGGAAGCGCGCGCGTGCACCCACCAGGCGAGCGGAAGTGCGATCAGCACCACCGCCTGGATCGCGAGCAACGCCGCAACGATGCCCCAACGGTCTGCCACCAGGCCGGCTCCCAGGGCGACGAGCGCGTAGAGCACGCTGCCGAGCAGCGACGCAAGCGAACCCATCGTCGCGCGTTCCCGGTCGGTGAACTCGCGCTGCAGCAACGTCTGCTGGGCGATTGTCGACATGCCGTAGGCCGGTGACCCAAGCAGCACGGGCGAAAATACCGTCGGCTTGACCAGCGCCACGAAGTTCGCCATGTTATCGAACAGCTCACCGAACAGCAGAGTGCGGGCCGCGCCCACCCGGCCAATCACCCAACCACTGACGCGGAAGCCGACGAAGGCCACGCCATGGCCGAAGGTGCGCCACAGGCCCAGCGCCCAGAGCGGCCACAGCCCTGCCACGAAAACAGGCGACAACTGGGCCGCGCTTTCGCTGCTGTAACGAAGCGCCGACACCAGAGTTATTCGGCGGAGCACCGGATTACGGCGGATGCCGCGCAGGGCCGATCCGAGATGCACCAGCACGTTCGATTCCAGCGGGCCGTGCACCCGCGGTTCCCGGACCCGCAAGGCGACGAGCACGCACAGCACCTGCGGCACGACCGACAGCACGACCACCACATGCAGCGACCACGCGCCGGCGACCACGCCACCGATGGCTGCCGCCAGTGCGAGCGCGATCTGGAACATCGAGTTCACCCGGCCCGAGTGCCGGGGGAACTCCTCCTCCCGGCCGGCTTCGAGCAACGTGTTGTAGAGCAGAGACTCGTTGTTGCCGCTCCACAGCGAGGTCGCCAATCCCTCCAGCACAACGGCTGCCAGGAGGAGGCCGTAGCCCGAAGCGCCGGCGTACCCGAGATGGGCGGCCACCATGACGACGGCACCGGCGATCATCGTGCCGCGTCGGCCGAGGAGGTCGGAGAGCACCCCGGTAGGGACTTCGAACGCTGCCGAAGACAGCATCTTCACCGCCAGGAGGCTGGCGGCAGCGGTGTACGAGCCGGTGACTTGCGCAAAGTAGATGACCATAATCGGCCCGTACATGCGGAAGTCGCCGAAGAAGTTGAACCAGCTCAGCAGGCGGACATTCCGGTTGACAGTCTGATCAGCGGAGTCCGGAGCTGACCTCGACCGTTGAGATTTCCCGCCGAACGCGGCAGCGATCAGCTTTAATCCGTAGGTTCCAGGTTCGAGCCCTGGGCGCTTTACCACTCCGACCTGCAGATTCGCCGACCTCTTGATCAAGAATCAAGAGGTGGGTCACGCCTGGGACAAACCGACACCGCGAAACTTTCCCGGCAAAGTGCCCACGCAGTGAGGCTTTTGCATCCCCTGACGGCGGTTTGCTGGTCACAGCATGATCGCGAGCCTGACGTTCGCCTGACGACGTAAGAAACCCCTGGTAGATGGATTGATCACCACAACCAGATCCGTCACAACCAGGGGCCTCGGATGCTTTTCTATCGTGCCGCCGTCGATTTGTCGCCTTCAACGCTGAACTACGTCGCCGAAGTGATCCGTCGGCACCGCAAGGCGATCGGGTCGCCTTGCGGCGGCTCAACCCGGGGCAGCAGGCGTTGCTGGTGCTGGTCCACCTCCGCAAGGGTGAGACGTTCACCGAGCTCGGGTCCGGGTTCGGCGTGTCGACGGCGACCGCCTGGCGGTATGTGGAAGAGACCGTGGCGTTGCTGTCGGCGCGCTCCCCGAAGCTCGGCCAGGCGCTACGCAAAGCCAAGCGGGACGGGCTGCACTACCTGGTGCTGGACGGCACCCTGATCCACACCGACCGGATCAAGGCCGACCGGCCCTACTTCTCCGGCAAACATCGCGTGCACGGGATGAACGTGCAGGTCATCGCCTCACCGGACGGGACCATTCTGTGGACCTCCGGAGCGTTGCCGGGCAAGGCCCACGACCTGAGCGCCGCCCGAATCTGGGGCATTCTGCGCGCGCGAGGACGCGGGCATCATCACCCTGGCCGACAAGGCGTATCAGGGTGCCGAAGGCCCGGTCCGCACCCCGTACAAGGGCAAGAACAAGCCCGCCTCCCAGAAGCAGGCCAACCGCTCCCACGCCCGTCTTCGCGGACCCGGCGAACGCGCGAACGCCCAGCTGAAGAGCTGGAGAATCCTCCGCAAGCTACGCTGCAGCCCTTCCAAGGCCGGCCACCTGTGCAAGGCCATCGCCGTCCTTCAGAACCACCGCGTCGCGCAAGCCGCCTGAGGATGAAAAGGGGTCAGTGAGGAGTGGCGTCATAGCTGCCGCCTTCAGGGGGTGCTGATCCGTCGAGTAGCGACGGTCCCGGCGCAGATTCGATCTGGTGAACCTTTGTGGTTACCGACCTAGCGAACCTCCTGGAGAGTTTCGGCAACCAGGTGCGGAATCACCTCGCGCGCCTGAGCGAGGATTCGCTCCAGATAGACCGCGTGAGGGCTGGAGTCCACGTCGATATGAGCGTTCCATCGAGCCGGTTCATAGCGGGCCAGCATCGACAACACAAACAGCACTGCCCACCAGGCCATCAGCGGATGGACGGACTTACGCTCCGAGGTCACGGTGGGAAACAGCAGGCGCCCGCCGACGTACTGACGGGTGAAGGACTGCAGGAGAGCGATCTTCTCCGCTTTCCCCCAGGGCGAACCGTCCGGGAGTTGCCAGTTCATCGTGACCTCACCCCACTCATCGACATGGCGGTCGAACCGGGGCGACCCGCCGTCGGAGGCCAACACGTACGGGATCGGCGCGCGCGCTCCGAGCACGAACGACGACAGGTACTCGGCCAAGGAAACGTGTCCGTCCTCGGCGTCCATGACCCATGCCGGCAGCGGCCACACGGCTGTGTCGACGATCGGGGTGGGTTCGGCGGAGATACTACGGTGCTCTACGTTCAAAACTATCCGTCGATCGCGGCTCCCGCCCCTCAACGGCAGATCCCGGGATTCCGGCAGGCAATCCCACAAGACCTCAAACCGCACCAGCCCCTCCCCACTACGAGGCCACAAGGGCGACCCCAGCAGTTCCGACAATCGGGCGAAGCTCCCCCTGCCAGTCGGTTCATCGGTCACCGTCGTCACGTCGGCCAAATTCGCAGCAGCCAACGCCGAACCAGGGAACACCCGTATCCCATGCCCCTCCAGCCGCCAGTCGGTGCCGGTCAGCGCCACCGCGGCGGACGCCACCGCGCGTCCGGCCTGGCTCAGTCCGTAGAACAGCAGCAACGGGCTCGCCGCCGGCCCAACACCCCCGGCAGCACGCATCAGCTGCTCGGCCTGCTCCAATGCCATCACATACGTACGGCGACGATCCCGATTCGTCCCCGCAGCGGCCGGCGGATCCCACCGCGTCGCTCGCAACTGCTGCCAGATCAGGTCGATGTTGTCAGCCACAGACCGACCCTAGCCACGAGACTCGGGGTCCGCTCCTGGATATCCTCACCGAGGACGGCTGGGCGGATGCCGTGGTTACGAGGCCGGTGCGCAGGCCCGGCGCACGGCGGGCAGATGGGTAGTCAGCGTCCGTGCGTAAGCGATGAGCACGGCCGGGATCTCATCGCCGATCTTCATCCAGGCGATCCCCTGGGCTTCAGTCTGCGCGGCTTGCTGTTCCTGACCAGCGCCATCCATCTCGATGGCGGCCTCCATCAGCAAGCGACTGTGGATCGAGGCGGCCAGGGCCAGGTCCACCGCGTGAGTGGCCTGAAGGATCGCCGTCACGCTGGGTTCGGGTACGCTCGCGACGGCCATCGCCCGGGCCATGACGCACCAGGGCGGAAGGAGCGGTGTGTTGTGGCTCAGCCAGGCCTCGCCCCACATACGGCGCCGCCGTGCCTCCGGCCAGTCGCCGTTGTGCAGGACCACCTCACCGTTGTCGAGATAGCGAGGCTCCAGCCCCAGCCGCTGGGCGAACTCCTGCCCGCCCACAGCAGTAATCCCGGGGGGCCTGTCCGTGTCCATGAACAGGGCCAGCTCGGCCAGCTGGCGCTCTGATTCGGGCACCACGGCGATGCCGTCCAGCGCGCCGACAGGTATCTCCTGACGCGGGCTCACAGCCGCGACTCTGGCCAGCGTCAACGGGGTGCCAGTCAGGATGGTTATCACGGCGCAGGCAGCGACATCGGACCACCAGGCGGCGAACTCCAGCATCATCCTTGCCAGTTGCTGCTCGACCTCTTCGGCCAGCAACCGGCGGACTCCGCACAGCGACAGACTCGGATCCAGGGCAATCATGACGGGATCGCGTCGGCGCTCCAGTCGCTCGAGCTCTTCGGCCTGATCCCTGTCCGCCTGCAGGGCCTCGGCGTGCTGGGCGGCCACTGCGTCGGTGGCCTGGCCGATACGGCTCAGCACCTCGTCGATGACCGCCGGGCTCAAGACATGACCGGGTGGGGCACAGATGACGGCGGTGTCGGTATCGGTGTAGGGGTCCACGAATGCCTCCTACGTGGCGACCAGCGGCTCAGCGACCAAGCCAGCAAGCGCTCGTGCATGGGTCGCGTCCGGCCGTAACGGGACAGGGCGTCTTCACGATGACACCGGCCCGTCTCGAGCGCACAGCAAACACCGCAATACCCACTGACACTCTCGTGGCACTTGGCACCTGGCCCTACCGGTAGAAGACGAACATGCCGAGATCATGACAAATCGAACGGTCAAGAGTGTGCCATAGCGCATCGGATCCCGGCCGCGTGCTCGTCACGTGCTCTTCGGGGGGCTATCGGCACCCGTGAACACAGGCCGACATTTTCAGACATTTTAAATGCGACAAACTTCGGCAGAGCGATACAATTGAATACATTGAAATACAGCCCGACAGAATACCTCGCGACTTTTAATCCGCAGGTGGAGCTTCTGATCCGTCGCCATATATGCCGCGGCGACCGCCGCCTACCATAACCGGGCACCTTCTACTGGTTCGTCCAGATGATGGTGGCCCAGATGCATCTGCCCTGGCTCCGTCGCCATGATCAAGTCTTTACCTCCAGCGCTGTCCCATTTCGGGCCTGCAGGCAGGTATTTATAAAGATGACAGGGATTGGTGGCCCGGTGATCGGGCCGCACCAACGTGACACCCACGACAACAGCACAAACACGAGCAACCGAGTCATCCGTCCCGCCAACCGCCACTGCTTCGTCCCGCAGTTCCATCCAGGGCGGCGCCAACGATCGGCCGTCACGGAGCCGTCTGTCTCATTCCGCCCGCCGGCGTTCCTGCGCATCTGCACCAGGACCACCCCTGTACCCGTCAGCTTCGTGAGGAGCCGACACACAGCGGCTACCACGACGCCGTGCCGCCGCGGCCTGCGCGCCCGTAACGCGGTGACCGTCGGATTCGGCTTGACCATCGCCATCCAGGTGGGCGTCGATACCCCCTGTCCGACACGGCCATCCATGCGGCGGGTTGATCACCACAGGCGTGCTCGCCCGATCACACCGCCGCATCGGCAGCGCCGGATGGCCGCACCAACGCCCTGCGCTTCGCCGCCCGCACAGCGGCGATGACGACCGGGGCCCACTGCGGCGGCCCCATCCCAACCAACTCTGACCGTGGCCGACAGGACCGCGGCGGGATGGACGCCCGGGGCGGGACGTGACCTACGGCCCGCCCCGGTTACGCACCCGCACCATGCCGAACAGTGCTTCCCTCCGCCCTGCCCACCACCACCTCAGCCCCACCGAACAGCACCGAAGAGAACAGGAACGAGACACACGATGGCCGAAGGACGCACCTTCAAACGCTGCTCCTGCCGCGACGACGACGGCAAGGCGCTCGGGCAGCAATGCCCGAAGCTGCGCCGCCCCGGTGGCGGGTGGAGCTACCGGCACGGCATCTGGAACTACCAGATCGAACTCCCGCCCGCCCCGGACGGCAAGCGGCGCGGGCCGCTGCGCCGCGGCGGGTTCGCCACCCAGGACGCCGCCGAGGCCGAACTCGGCCGGGTGCGCGATCTGCTGGCGCTGGCCGACCCGCGCGAGCCCGCCACCCGCACCCAGATCGCCGACCTGATCAAACGCACCCTGGCCGAGACCGACACGCTGCCGAACGTGGAGACGGTCCGCCGCAAGGTCAAGACCGGGCAGCATCTGACCCAGGAGATCACCGTCGAGCAGTGGCTGGCCGAGTTCCTCAACC
>NZ_FNVT01000030.1 GCF_900108335.1 Nonomuraea solani | reverse complement strand
CGCTGAAAGCATCTAAGCGGGAAGCTCGCCTTGAGATGAGGTCTCCCACCACGAGAGTGGGTAAGGCTCCCTATAGACGATGGGGTTGATAGGCCGGAGGTGGAAGCATGGTAACGTGTGGAGCTGACCGGTACTAATAGGCCGAGGACTTGACCACAAAGCATTCTTTTTGCTCGCGTCCACTACGCAATTCTGAGACAACAAGCAGATCTGCTTGTTTGTTTCATGGGGTTACGGCGGTTATGGCGGGAAGGAAACACCCGGTTACATTCCGAACCCGGAAGTTAAGCTTCTCTGCGCCGATGGTACTGCACTCGGGAGGGTGTGGGAGAGTAGGTCACCGCCGGACAATCTTTGAAAGGGCTCCGACGCCTAGCGCGTCGGGGCCCTTTTTTGCGTTCGCACGAGGGCCACTCCCAGTAGCCGGAGTGGCCCTCTCTTGCGTTCGGGGACCTGGGTCAGGCGCGGCGCCACAGGGCGGGCACATCAGGTGGTTCCCACCCCGCCTGTGAGCGGTGCCCCTGCAGGCACCGGTACGCCGCGCCTCCATACGTGACCTGATCGCCCGCCTGGTAGGTCACCCCAACCCGCCAGGTGCCGCCGCCCGGAGGCGGACTTGTCGGTGAGTCCGTGGGCGGTGCGCCCGGGACGTTGAGCACGAAGTCGAAGGTGCCCTGCCTGCCCGTCCCCACGGTGCGGACGGTCATGAGCAGGGCCGGGTCGAAGAGGGGGTCGGTGTTGTTGCGGGGTTCGCCGGGGAAGTAGAGCTGGGTGGTCAGGACCGGCCGGCCGGGTGCCTGCGCTTTGACGTGGATGTGCCTGGTGCGGCCGGGGTAGAGGCCGGGGACGATCGTGGTCAGCTTGAAGGCGCCCTGGGCGTTGGTGAACTGGTGGCCGCGGAAGTTGTAGGTGACATTGTCGTACGCGCCGTTCCTGTCGGCCTGCCAGAAGTCCAGGAGGACGTTGGCCAGGGGCTGGCAGGCGAGGCCGAAGACGTACCCGCTGACCGTCAGAGTCGTGCCCGCGCCGGGCAGGACGGAGCGGTGCGGGGAGTTCGGCTTGAAGTACGGGCCCTCCGTCTGCGGAGGAGTGGGGTCGTCGCCGTCGTCGCAGTAAGGGGTCGGCGTGAGCGGTCCGCCGCTCAGCGCCGTGTCGCGGGCGAGGGCGGGAGCCTGGCCGGCCAGGAGCGGGACCGGGGTCGCTATGAGAGCCGCTTTGAAGAGCGTCTTTCTGGTGATGCCGCCTTGCCTTTCCGCGCGCGGGTTCTCGCGTTCCACGATGGCCTCCTTGAGAGCGGACTGCCGGGGGGTGGGGCAGGCTGATCTTCAAGGTCGCACTTCGGGCACGGGAGTGAGTACCCTCCAATCTTCTATATGGTTCGCAATATGTTCGCCCCCGGTTCGGACCGCTACCCGCGGTCAGTAGGGTTGAGGGGTGGATTATCGAGCGGTTGAACGCGCGATCATGGATCGTGGCGTCGAGTGGGATTTCGAGCCGACGCTCGATCGGATCGCGGCCCTGCTGGACCTGCTCGGCTCGCCGCAACGGGCGTACCCGGTCATACACATCGCCGGCACCAACGGCAAGACGAGCACGGCGCGGCTGACCGAGGCGCTGCTCAAGGAGCGCAACCTGCGGGTGGGGCGGTTCACCAGCCCGCACCTGGTGTCGATGCGCGAGCGGATCACGGTGGATGGGGAGCCGCTGAGCGAGGAGCGGTTCGCCGAGGTCTACGAGGAGATCATCCCCTACGTCGAGCTGACCGACACGCAGGGGCGGCGCATCCAGTTCTTCGAGCTGCTGACGGCGATGGCGTTCGCGGGGTTCGCCGACACGCCGGTCGATGTCGCCGTCATCGAGGCGGGCATGGGCGGGTCCTGGGACGCCACGAACGTGGCGGACGGCACCGTGTCGGTCATCACGCCCATCTCGCTCGACCACACCGACAGGCTCGGGCCCGACATTCCCAGCATCGCCTCGGAGAAGGCGGGCATCATCAAGCCCGGCTCGACGACGGTGCTGGCGCAGCAGGAGCTCGCCGCGGCAGAGGTGCTGATGCGGCGCGCGGCCGACGTCGGCGCGGTGGTGGCGCGCGAGGGGCTGGAGTTCGGCGTGCTCAGTCGCGAGGTCGCGATCGGCGGGCAACTTCTCACGCTGCGCGGGCTGAAGGGTGTCTACGAGGAGGTCTACCTCCCGCTCTACGGCGCCCACCAGGCGAGCAACGCGGCGTGCGCGCTGGCCGCCGTCGAGGCGCTGACCGGCGGTGACGACCCGCTCGACACCGAACTCGTCCGGCAGGCGTTCGCGCAGGCGTCGTCGCCGGGGCGGATGGAGGTCGTCCGCCGCACGCCCACGGTCGTGATCGACGCGGCGCACAACCCCGGCGGGCTGCAGGCGACCCTGGAGGGGCTGCACGAGGCGTTCGACTTCGCCAAGGTGGTCGGCGTCGTAGCGGTCATGCGCGACAAGGACGTGGACGCGCTGCTGGAGCTGCTGGAGCCCATTCTCGACGAGATCGTGGTCACCCGGAACTCCTCGCCCAGGTCGCTGTCCGCCGAGGAGCTGTCCGCGCTGGCCGAGCCGCTCTTCGGCGAGGATCGCGTGCACGTCGTCGAGCGGCTCGACGACGCCATCGACCGGGCCATCGGCATCGCCGACGCGGAAGGTGAGTTCAGCGGCACGGGCGTGCTGATCACCGGGTCCGTCGTGACGGCGGGCGACGCGCGGCAACTGCTCAATGCGGACGGTACGCGATGAATTTCCAGGTCACTCCCGGGATGCGCAGGCTGGGCGCCTCCGTGCTCGGCATGGAGGCGATCGTGTGCGGGCTCATTACGCCCGTGGCGATCAGCGTCAACGGGGTGGAGCCCTGGCTGGCGGTGACGGTGGGCATCGGTCTCGCCGTGCTGTGCGTGGTGGCCGCGGGCCTGCTCAAGAGGCCTTTCGGCTACGTGCTCGGCAGTCTCGTACAGGGGCTGGCGATCTTCTCCGGCCTCCTCGTCGGCACCATGTACTTCCTCGGGGCGATCTTTGCCGCGCTGTGGATCACTGCGATTATCGTCGCTCGCCGTGTCGAGGGCGCTACTACCCGCTAAAGTCGGCCTACATGGCCGTCCCCCCGATCCAGCGGTCGCCTCGACAGGCTGGTCCTAGACTTCCGTGGCTGCTCGACGTACTGCTCGGGCTGGTCGTCGTGGCTTCGCTGCCGCTGGCGATCGTCGCCATCCCCAACACGCTGTCCGTCGTCGCCGCGCTGCTGCCGAGCGACCTGGGGCAGGCCGGGCTCATGCGTACGCACGGGCTCGCCCTGCCCGCACTCATGCTCACCGTTCCGCTCGCGGCCGCGGCGCTGCGGCGGGTGCCGGTGGCGCACCTGCTGGTCGGCGGGCTGGTCCTGGTGGCCCTGTCCGACGCGGCGGGTGGGTTCGCGGGCTCGGAGCTCCTCGTCGGCGTGGTGCGCGTGCTGCGTGGCGTCGGTGCCGGGCTGATCCTGCCCGCCACGCTGGCGGCCGTCTGGGATCGGGCGCCGGTGCTGCGGGCTCTGTGGGTGGGCATGTTCAGCCTGAGCCTGCTCACGGCACAGGCGCTGGCGTTGTGGCCGCTCGACGACGTCAGTAGCTGGCGGGTCACGTTGCAGCCCTATCCAATGGTGACGGGCATCGCGCTCGGCCTGGCCGCCGTGCACCTGGTCGCCTGGATGGTGCTCGGCCGGCCCGCCGCGCCGGGGCCCGATGATCGTGAGCGCGGCCGGCTGCTGCTGGCCGCCGTGCCCGCGGCGGGCATCGCCGTCGTGGCGATCAGCACGGCGACCGAGGGCTGGGGCCCGCTGCTGGTGATCGTCCTGGCGGTGCTGGCGATCGTGGCGCTGCTGGCGCTGGCCTCCATCGGGATGGCCGGGAGCCGCACGCTGGCGTACACCATGGTCGCGGTCGGCGTCGTGCTGCTGCCCAGTGCCGCGCAGGTCACGCTGGTGGAGATGGGCGGGCTCGGCGGGCCGGGGCTGCGTGGCCTCTGGGTGCCCTACGGGGTGGCCGGGGTGCTCGCGATCGCCGCGTCCGTGGCGGTGCGGCTGTTCGCGCGGGCCGCCGGGCGGTGGCTGGCGCCTCTGGGGCTGCTGGCCATGGTCGTGGGGCTCTGCTCGGTGCGGCTGGTGGTGCCGTCGGCCGACGGGATGGTGCTGGCGGTGCCGTTCAGCCTGCTCGCGGTAGGGGCGGCGGTGGCGCTCACAGCGGCGTTGCAGGAGGTCAGCGTGGGGGCGGCGGGGTTCGGGTTGTCGCTCTGCTTCGCGGGGGTGTTGAGCGGGTTCCTGCTGGGGGCCGGGGTGCAGATGGCGATGCTGGACGGTGTGCGGTCGGCTCAGGAGCTGGTCGACGGGTTCGTGGGCGCGCTGCACTGGTGGTCGCTGATCGGCGGGTTCCTGGTGGTCGCGATCATCGTCCTCGCGTCGGTGATGGCGCGGCGTTCCGCCAAGGTGCCTCCCGGCCGTTCTGAGGTGCCTTGTGCGGGTACGGACGTGCTGCTCGTGCCGGCGGCGGACCTCGTACCGACGGCGGGTGTCCTACCGGCGTCGGGCCTTGTAGCGGTGCCGGACGCGGTACCGACGGCGGGCGTCTTGCCGGCGTCGGGCCTTGTGCCAGCGTCGGACGTCGTGCCGACGGCGAGCCTTGCGCCAGCGTCGGGCCTTGCGCCGACGTCGGACGCGGTGCCGACGTCTGACGTCGTGCCGACGGCGGGCCTCGTGCCGGCGTCGGGCCTTGTACCGGCGTCGGACGCGGTGCCGGCGGCGGGTCTCGTGCCGGCGGGGGGCGAGGGCGACGAGGACCGGCCCACCGGGGCGATTCCCCGGGTCGCGCTGCCCGTGGCGGCCAAGGGGGCCTTCGACGCCGACTCTGATGAGGAGTCACCGGCCGTGCCGGTCCAGGGGCATTCGCCCGAGGACACCGCTTCTGCGTAGTCTTTCCGTACGGGCGCTTCCGCGTACTCTTTGCCTACCGAAACGAGGGCAGGGGCGGAGGACGGTAAACTGAGGCCCTGCCACGGCGACGCGTGGGTTCCTGCCCCGCGGAGCGTTCTCGCGGCCGGGCCGGTGCCCGAAGTCGCGACCCCATCTGTTCGAAGGAGAACACCAAGTGTCCGAGCGCACTCTTGTCCTGATCAAGCCCGACGGGGTTAAGCGCGGCCTCATCGGTGACGTGATCGCCCGCGTGGAGCGCAAGGGCCTCAAGGTCGTGGCGATGGACCTGCGCACCCTCGACGCCGACACCGCCAAGACGCACTACGCCGAGCACTCCGAGCGGCCGTTCTTCGGCGAGCTCGTCGACTTCATCACCTCGGGCCCGCTCGTCGCCCTGGTGCTGGAGGGCCCGCGCGCCGTCGAGGCGTTCCGCGCGCTGGCCGGCCTCACCGACCCGGTCAAGTCGGCCCCCGGCACCATCCGTGGTGACCACGCCCTCGAGATCGCCGAGAACGTCGTCCACGGCTCCGACTCGCCCGAGTCGGCCGCCAGGGAGATCAAGATCTTCTTCCCGGACCGTTTCTGAGTGCATTGGCTTTACCGGCGCGCCCGCGCGGCTTCGGCCGCGCGGGCGCGCTTTTTTGTCGGGACTTCTCCGTATGGTTTTGCCGGCGGGACATCCGTTGGTCTTTTGACGATGGAGGCCAGGATTTTGTCGGGGGCTTACCGTAGGGTTGCCGTGGATTGGATGTTGGACCGTTCCAGGTTGCCATCGGATGTTGTGGTGCAATCCGGGCAAAATTGCGGTTGAGGTAGGGGCTGGAGATTTTGAAGTGGCGCGATGGCTCATTGCGCTCATCGGTGGGTACGTCACGTTACGATTCGAATTCAATCCGTAGTCATTCGCCAAACGACGTTACGGAGGGCTCCGTTCCCCATGGGCAGCAAGCTCGCGTTCCTCGGCCGTGACATGGCGGTCGACCTGGGCACCGCCAACACGCTCGTCTACGTGCGTGGCCGTGGCATCGTGCTCAACGAGCCGTCAGTCGTAGCGATCAACACCGCCACCGGCAAGATCGTGGCGGTCGGCATCGAAGCCAAGCGGATGATCGGCCGTACACCAGGCAACATCATCGCGGTCCGCCCGCTCAAGGACGGCGTGATCGCAGACTTCGACGTCACCGAGCGGATGTTGCGATATTTCATCCAGCGGGTGCACAGGCGGCGGCATTTCGCCAAACCGCGCGTCATCATCGCCGTGCCGAGCGGCATCACCAGCGTGGAGCAGCGCGCGGTGAAAGAGGCCGGCTACCAGGCGGGCGCCAGGAAGGTCTACATCGTCGAGGAGCCCATGGCCGCCGCCATCGGGGCCGGGCTCCCGGTGCACGAGCCCACCGGCAACATGGTCGTCGACATCGGCGGCGGCACCACCGAGGTGGCGATCATCTCGATGGGCGGCATGGTCACGAGCCAGTCGATCAGGGTCGGCGGCGACGAGCTCGACCAGGCGGTGATCGCGTTCGCCAAGAAGGAGTTCTCGCTGATGCTGGGCGAGCGCACCGCCGAAGAGATCAAGATGGCGATCGGCTCGGCCTGCCCCCAAAGCGAGGAGTCGCACGCGGAGATCCGCGGCCGCGACCTGGTCAGCGGGCTGCCGAAGACCATCATCGTGTCCGGTGAGGAGATCAGGAAGGCCATCGAGGAGCCGGTCAACACGATCGTCGACGCGGTCAGGACCACGCTCGACAAGTGCCCGCCTGAGCTGTCCGGCGACATCATGGACCGGGGCATCGCCCTCACCGGCGGAGGCGCCCTGCTCAAGGGGCTCGACGAGCGGGTCAAGGCCGAGACGGGCATGCCCGTGCACCTCGTCGACAACGCCCTCGACTCGGTGGCGATCGGTTCCGGCAAGTGCGCCGAGGAGTTCGAAGCATTGCAGCAGGTGCTGGTGCCGGAGTCGCGGCACTGATGAACGACTCGCGCCGCGCCCGGCTGATCCTGGGAGTGCTGCTGACGGCGGCCCTGATCATCCTGACCATCGACCACCGCACCGGCGACAACTCGCCGCTGCGCCCGCTGCGCGCGGCCGGGTCCTACCTGTTCGGCACGGCGGAGCAGTTCGGCGGCGGGTTGGTGCGCCCCGTCGGCGGGTTCGTGCACGCGATCCTGAGCGCGCCGGCCGCCAAGGAGCGCATCGAGGCGCTCAAGGCGGAGAACGCCAAGCTGCGCGCCGGTCTGCTGGCCGGCAAGCTCGACCTCGATCGCGCCAAACAGCTCAAGCAGATGCTCGGGCTGTCCGGGGCCGGGGGATACAAGGTGGTCACGGCCAACGTCGTCGCCCGGCGAGGGCAGCCGGGGTTCGAGGACGCCGTGCAGATCGATGTAGGCACCGGTGACGGCGTGCGTCCGGAGATGACCGTGCTCAACGGTGACGGGCTGATCGGGCGGGTGCTGCACGCCTCTGTGCGCTCCTCCACGGTGGTGCTGCTCAGTGATCCAGCCTCGGCGGCCGGGGCGCGGCTGGAGGGTGGCAAGGAGATCGGTGTCGTACACGGGGTGGGGGAGCACGGGCGGCTCGTGCAGTTCCGGCTCCTCGACTCGACGGCGCCGCTGACCCGGGGCGGGCGGATCGTGAGCTTCGGGTCGCAGCACGGGAGCCCCTACGTGCCCGGGGTGCCGATCGGGGTGATCGAGCGGGTGGAGTCGACGCCTGGGGAGCTGACACGCATCGCCTATGCCCGGCCCTACGCGGATCTGACGGCGCTCGATGTGGTGGGCGTGGTGGTGGAGGCGCCCAAGCGCGATCCACGAGACGCGGTGCTGCCCGCCAAGGAGGGATCGCGGTGACCGGGACGCGGCATGTGAGGTGGGGTGCGGTGGCCGGGGCGCGGCTTTTGAGGTGGACTGCGGTGACTGACGCGTGGTCTTTCGAGTCGGGTGCGGTGGCCAGTGCGTGGCCTTTCGGGTCGGGTGCGGGTGTCGGGGCGTGGGCTTTTGGGTGGGGTGCGGTGGCTGAGGGCTGTTCTGGGAGGGTGCGGTGATCGGGGGGCTGTCCGTTCTGCTGGCGTTGCTGACGCAGGTCATGCTCGTCAACCGGGTGCCGCTGCCCGCCGGGGGTGCGCCTGATCTGGTGCTGCTCGCCGTGGTCGGTGCGTCGCTGGCCCGGGGGCCCGCGTCCGGGGCGATGCTCGGGTTCTTCACCGGGCTGCTGGTGGACGTCATGCCGCCGACCGCGCATCTGATGGGCCAGTACGCGTTCGTGCTGGCGCTCGTCGGCTATGTCGCCGGGCGTGGCGCGGGCGGGCCCGCGACGACCGTGGTGTTGTGCGTGCTGATGGCGCCGGTGCTGGCGGCGGGCATGGGCGGCCTGATCTCCGATCCCCGGGTGACGATGTCGACGCTGACCGAGCAGGTGCCCGTCAGCGTCGTCTACACGCTGCTGGCGTCGCCGGTCGTGATCTGGCTGACCACGCGGGACAGACAGCCGAGGTTCCCGGCATGACCAGGATGCGCGCCCGGCTGTTCCTGCTGCACGTCCTCGTGCTGACCCTGCTCGTCGTGCTGGCCGTGCGCCTGTGGCAGGTGCAGGTGGTGCGCGGGCAGGAGTTCGTGACGCGGGCGACGGAGACCAGGACGCGGGCGGTGATCGTACCGGCGGTGCGCGGGCAGATCCTCGACTCGTCCGGGCGGCCGCTGGTGCGCAACAAGACCGCGCTCGTCGTCTCGGTGGACAGGACCCGGCTGACCAGGATGAAGGACGGCGGCGTCAAGGTGCTGCGCAAGCTGTCGGAGGTGCTCGGCAAGCCGGTCACCGATCTGCAGCAGCGCATCACACCGTGCGGGCCCGGGGTGGGCAAGCCGTGCTGGACCGGGTCGCCGTACCAGCCGGTTCCGCTGGACGAGAAGGTGGACACCCGGGAGGCGCTGCAGATTCTGGAGCGGCAGGAGGAGTTTCCCGGCATCACCGCGGAGATTCACTCTGTCCGGCAATATCCGGGCGGCCGGGCCGGGGCCCAGATGTTCGGCTATCTGCAGCCGGTCACCGAGGCCGAGCTGGAGAAGCGTGAAGGGCTGAAGGCGAGCTTCTCCGGGGTCGACCTGGCCGGGCGCGACGGGATCGAATACGTCTACGACGACGCACTGCGGGGCAAGGCCGGGCTGCGCCGGGTGCAGGTCGACCGGATGGGCAAGGCGCTCGGGGTGGAGGAGCAGATCACTCCCGTCCCCGGCGACCACCTGGTGACCAGCATCGACGCGCGGGTGCAGACCGTGGTGGAGAAGGCGCTCACGAAGGCGGTGAAGGGCGCGCCGGGGGCCGACGGCGGGGCCGGGGTGGTGCTCGACGCGCGTTCGGGGCGGGTGGTGGCGCTGTCCAGCGCGCCCGGTTACGACCCGGAGATCTGGGGCGGCGGGATCTCGGCGCGGGGCTACCAGTGGCTGCTGTCCACCAAGTCCGGCAAACCGCTCATGTCGCGGGCGATCAACGGGCAGTTCGCGCCCGGTTCGACGTTCAAGGTCTCGTCGGTGTCGGCGATGCTGCGGGCCGGATATCCGCTCAACGCCCACTACAACTGTCCCGGCTCCTATGCGGTGGGCGGCCGGGCCTTCAACAACTTCCGTGGCATCGCGCTGGGCTCGCTGACGTTGCACACGGCGCTGGTGAAGTCGTGCGACACGATCTTCTATCGGGCCGCCTACGAGCAATACCTCAAGGACGGCGGGCGGCATCCGAAGCGGACACCGAAGGAGGTGTTCGCCAACATGGCCAGGGCGTTCGGGTTCGGCAGCCCGACCGGCGTCGACCTGCCCGGCGAGTCGTCCGGCCGGATTCCCGACCGGGCCTGGAAGAAGGACCTGTGGAACCGGACCAGCGCGATCAACTGTGAGCGGTCCCGCAAGGGCTACCCGGAGGAGAAGGACCGGGCGCGGGCGGAGTTCCTGAAGCGGCTGGCGCTGGAGAACTGCACCGAAGGGTTCCTGCTGCGGCCCGGTGACTCCGCCAACTTCTCCATCGGGCAGGGCGACGTGCTGGTCACGCCGATGCAACTGGCCAGGGCGTACATGGCGCTGGTGAGCGATGGCAAGGTGCGCAGCCCGCGCATCGGGTGGGCGCAGGTGCGGCCGGACGGCAAGGTGGTCAGGACCATTGACGTGCCGGTGGTGGGGAAGCTGCCGCTCAGCGAGAAGGAGCGGCTCTACATCAAGAACGCGCTGAGCCAGGTGGCCGCCGATGGCACCGCGGCCGGGGCCTTCGCCGGATTTCCGATGAACAAGGTGCGGGTGGGCGGCAAGACCGGTACGGCCGAGGTGTGGGGCAAGAAGGACACCTCCTGGTTCGCGTCGTTCGCGCCCACCAAGAACCCGCAGTACGTGGTGGTCGTCATGGTCTCGCAGGGTGGGATGGGAGCGCAGACGGCGGCGCCGGCCGTACGAGAGATCTATGAGGGGATCTACGGCATCAAACGCAAGCCGGCCGTGCCCGGCGGGCGGCTGACGACGCGCCTGCCCCGGTTCTCGCCCGACGGAATGGTGGCCGGCGGGTGAGCGCGCGGGCGGTGGCCATCCGGCAGCCCTCGCTGCTGCGGCGGATGGCGCGCGAGAACTCCACGGTGCGGCGGCTCGATGGGCTGATGCTGGTCGCGGTGGTCGGGCTCAGCGTGATCGGCACCCTGCTCGTCTGGTCCTCGACCAGGACCTGGGCGCCGGGGGCGACAGGGCTGGTAAAGAAGCACCTGCTCAACGAGATCATCGGGGTGGTGATGTGCGGGATCGTGGCCACGGTGGACCATCGGGCGATGCGGGCCTACGCACCGCTGGTGTTCCTGGTGTCGCTGGCGGGGCTGGGGCTGGTGATCACACCGTTGGGGGCGACGATCAACGGGTCGCACTCGTGGATCCTGCTCGGCGGCGGGTTCGCGGTGCAGCCGTCCGAGTTCGCCAAGGTCGGGCTGCTGCTCATGATCGCGATGTTGCTGGCACAGCCGGCCGAGGGCAGCGATCGGCCGCGGGGGCTCGATGTGGCGCTGGTGCTGGTCGCCGCGGGGGTGACGATCGGGCTGGTGATGCTTCAGCCCGACCTCGGTACGGCGCTGGTGCTGGCGGTGATCGTGGCGGCCGGGCTGATCATCTCGGGCGTGCGGAAACGGTGGATCGGGCTGCTGACCCTGGTGGGGGCGGCCGGGGTGGCGGCGGTGTTCGCCTTCGAACTGCTGGAGCCGTACCAGCTGATGCGGTTCACGGCCTTCATCGACCCGAGCGTCGATCCGCGAGGGGCCGGCTACAACAGCACGCAGTCGCTGATCGCGATCGGGTCCGGGCAACTGCTGGGGAAAGGGCTGCTGGGCGGGGGGCAGACGACCGGGCGGTTCGTGCCCGAGCAGCACACGGACTTCATCTTCACCGTGGCGGGGGAGGAGTTCGGGTTTCTCGGGTCGGTCACGGTGGTGCTGCTGCTCGGCGTCGTGCTGCTGCGCGGGCTGAAGATCGCCCGGCAGTGCGAAGACAGGTTCGGGAGCCTGGTCGCGGGGACGATCGTGTGCTGGTTCTCGTTCCAGGCGTTCATCAATGTGGGCATGACGATCGGGATCATGCCGATCACCGGGCTGCCGCTGCCCTTCGTGTCGTATGGCGGCACCGCCACTTTCGCCAATCTCATTGCGATTGGGCTTCTGCAGGCCATCAAAGTGCGAAGACAGTCGTTTAATTAGAAGTATGTTCTTGGCCTATTGCGACGCGTGCGAGGAGCGCTTTCTGCTGCCCGCGAACCACGTCACCAGTGTGCACAACCTCGAAAGCGGCGTCATCGCCGTCGAACTGACCTGCTACGAAGGGCATCGGATTCTGGTGCTCAGCGGAAAGGACATCGACGTCCAGGGACCTGCCACCGTCTGACCGCCGCTACCCTGGACTCTATGTCTGTCGAGTCGATATTCCCCCGCCTGGAAGCGCTGCTGCCCAAGGTGCAGAAGCCCATCCAGTACGTCGGGGGTGAGCTCAACTCGACCATCAAGGACTGGGACTCCGCCGATGTGCGGTGGGCGCTGATGTATCCGGACGCCTACGAGGTCGGGCTGCCCAACCAGGGCGTGGCGATCCTCTACGAGATCCTCAACGAGCTCCCCGGGACGCTGGCCGAGCGCACCTACGCGGTCTGGCCCGACCTGGAGGCGCTCATGCGGGCCGAGGGCGTCCCGCAGTTCACCGTCGACGCGCACCGGCCGGTGCGCGCCTTCGACGTGCTCGGCCTGTCGTTCTCGACCGAGCTCGGCTACACCAACATGCTGACCGCGCTCGACCTGGCGGGCATTCCGCTGCTGGCCGAGGAGCGCGGCGAGGACGACCCGATCGTGCTCGCGGGCGGTCACGCGGCGTTCAACCCCGAGCCCATCGCCGACTTCCTCGACGCGGCCGTGCTCGGCGACGGAGAGCAGATCTCCATCGCCATCAGCGAGGTCATCCGCGAGTGGAAGGCCGAGGGCCGGCCCGGCGGGCGCGACGAGCTGCTGATGCGGCTCGCCGAGTCCGGCGGGGTCTACGTGCCGAAGTTCTACGACGTCGACTACCACCCCGACGGCCGCATCAAGCGGGTCGCGCCCAACCGGGCCGACGTGCCGTGGCGGGTGCACAAGCACACCGTCATGGACCTGGACGAGTGGCCGTACCCGAAGAAACCGCTGGTGCCGCTGGCCGAGACGGTGCACGAGCGGTTCAGCGTGGAGATCTTCCGCGGCTGCACGCGCGGCTGCCGGTTCTGCCAGGCGGGCATGATCACGCGCCCGGTGCGCGAGCGCTCCATCACCACGATCGGGGCGATGGTCGAAAACGGCATCAAGGAGTCCGGCTTCAACGAGGTCGGCCTGCTGTCGCTGTCGTCCGCCGACCACTCCGAGATCGCCGACGTGGCCAAGGGCCTGGCCGATCGCTACGAAGGCACCAACACCTCGCTGTCGCTGCCCTCGACCCGGGTCGACGCGTTCAACATCGACCTGGCCAACGAGTTCTCCAGGAACGGCAGGCGCTCGGGCCTGACGTTCGCGCCCGAGGGCGGCTCGGAGCGCATGCGCAAGGTGATCAACAAGATGGTCACCGAGGAAGACCTGATCCGTACCGTCACCACGGCCTACACACAGGGGTGGCGGCAGGTCAAGCTCTACTTCATGTGCGGGCTGCCCACCGAGCAGGACGAAGACGTGCTCGGCATCGCCGACCTGGCCAAGAAGGTCATCCAGGCGGGCCGGGAGGCCACCGGCAGCCGCGACATCCGCTGCACGGTGTCCATCGGCGGCTTCGTGCCCAAGCCGCACACGCCGTTCCAGTGGGCGGGCCAGGCCGACCACGAGACCGTCGACCGGCGCCTCAAGGCGCTGCGCGACTCGGTCAGGGGCGACAAGCAATACGGCCGCGCCATCGGCTTCCGCTACCACGACGGCAAACCCTCCATCGTGGAGGGCCTGCTCTCGCGGGGCGACCGCAGGGTCGGGGCCGTGATCAGGGCCGTCTGGGAGGACGGCGGCCGGTTCGACGGGTGGAGCGAGCACTTCTCCTACGAGCGCTGGCGTGCCTCCGCCGAGAAGGCGGGCGTCGACGTCGACTGGTACACCACGCGCGAGCGGGAAGAGAACGAGGTCCTGCCGTGGGACCACCTCGACGCCGGGCTCGACCGCGAATGGCTCTGGCAGGACTGGCAGGAGGCCGTCAACGGCTCCGAGGTCGAGGACTGCCGCTGGACTCCGTGCTACGACTGCGGCGTCTGCCCCACCATGGGCACCGAAATCCAGATCGGCCCCACGGGGCGAAAACTCCTTCCTCTGACGGTGGTCTAGAGCGCTCAGTGGGCGAGCCGTGTCACGGCGTACACGTACATACGCCTGAGCGGCTTATCCTGAGACGAAGGAACTCTTACAAGGGAAGGACGACCTGCTCTGAAACCTGTTCCCGAAGGGCCTCCGCCCGCGCCCACGGTGCAACGCCTGCGTGTGCGTTACGCCAAGCGCGGCCGCCTGCGCTTCACCAGCCACCGCGACATCTCGCGGGCCGTTGAGAGGGCGGTCCGCCGTGCCGGCATTCCGGTGGCCTACAGCGCGGGTTTCTCGCCCCACCCCAAGATCTCCTACGCGGGCGCGGCGCCGACCGGTGTCGCCAGCGAAGCCGAATACCTCGAGATCGGTGTTACCACGCCGTGCGACCCCGACCAGGTCAAACAGGACCTCGATGGGTCGTTGCCGCCTGGACTCGACGTACTCGACGTTGTGGAGGCAGGTCCGGGGGGGTTGGCCGACCGCTTGGAGGTCTCCGAGTGGGAGGTGCGGCTGCCCGGTGCCGATCGCGAACTCGCCGTGGTGGCGGTGGAGAAGTTCCTCGCGGCAGGCACGGTGGAAGTCGAGCGCCTCACCAAGAAGGGTCCCCGCCGCTTCGACGCGCGGCAGGCCGTCCTGGTGCTCGTGGTGTCCGAGGGAACAGACAGAACCGCAGCTCAAGTGCTTGGAGAGCCGTGTGTCATACTGCGCATGGTTGTTCGGCACATTACGCCTGCCGTACGACCCGACGATGTGCTCACAGGGCTGCGCCTTGTGGCCGACTTCGCGCCGCCGGTTCCCCCCGAGGTGACCAGGCTGGCGCAGGGGCCGCTGGACGCAAGCACCGGTGCGCTTGCCGACCCGCTCGACCTGGACCGCGACACCACGCGCGGCGGCGAGGCGGGGCCGACAGGTGAGCACGTCGCCGGTTAAGGAGGTGCCCTGCGTGAGCCGGGCACGACCGCTGACAGGACTTGGCGTCGGCGCCTCCGTTTTGGAGGTGCCGGCGGACAACGAGACACGAGGGCTCCTGCGCGGCGCGGCGACGCGCCCGGGAGCTGACGGGAGAGCGCCCGCATGCTCGACAACGAGCCCAACGCCGGGGCCACTGGCCCTGACGGGGAGACAATTGAACAGCCTGAGGTGACCCGGCGTCGCCGCTCCAGCCGCCCGGCGGGTCCTCCGCCGGAGCTGCCTGAGGAGCCGGCCTCCGCACCGGTGACCGTCGCGGCGGCGCAGTCCGCGCCGTCGGTGGCGGACGTACAGGCGGTGCAGCGTAACGCCGCGCAGCGCGCGGCGGGGGAGCCTGGGGCTGAGATGCTCGCGGCCGCCACCGCGTCGGCTGAGGCCGGCGCTGGGGCGCCCGCCGTCGCCGGTGGTTCCGCCACCGGTACGGGTGCCACTGGCACCGGTACGGCTGGTTCCGGCACGGCCGCTGGGCCGGTGCCGGAAGGGGAGAGTGTGGTCGAGGCCGCGGTCGCTGAGGCCGTCGCCGAGGCTGAGAAGCCCAAGAGGGCCACCAGGACGAGATCGACCGCCACGACCACGCGGCGGCGTACGACGAAGAAGGCCGCTGAGGAGCAGGCGGACGCGGCGGGAGCGCTCCCGGAGGGTGAGACGCCCGCCGAGACCGCTGCCGAGGTCGCCGAGGAGCCGGTGAAGCGGCGCAGGACGCGCAAGAAGGCCGAGCCGGAAGAGACCGTGGCCGCCGAGGCCGTGGAGGGCTCGGCGGCGCTTGCCGGCGGGCTTGAGGGCGGTCGCGGCGCGGACGTCGCCGGGGCCGTGAGCGGCCGCGGGACCGGCGCCGGAGCGGACACGGACGAGGCGGTGGGTGCCGTTGGTGGCACGGTCGGTGAGGCCGGGGCCGCCGCGGGCGCGTCCGAGAGTGAGACGGCTGCCGCCGCTGGTGGGACCACGCGCGCCGGGCGTGCCAGGACGACGCGCACCAGGGGCGCCAAGGCGCGCGCTGAGGACGCCGCGGCCGTACAAGGGGCTGAGGGGGCGTCTGTGGACAGCGGACGGGCCGCCGGCTCTGAGACCGCTGAGGCGAACGGGCGTGGCGCAGGTGCCGATGTGGCGGCTGCCGAGGGCGTCGAAGAGGCGGACGACGACATCCTGGAGATCCTGCCCGAGGACGAGCCGCTCGATGACGAGCCGGCCGGTGAGGACCTGGACGAGGAGACGGAGCGGCCCAGTCTGCTCTCCGACCCGTTCGGGCTGACCGCGCGCAGGCAGGACCAGCCGGGCGCCTCCTACCAGCGGCCCGCCGCGATCTTCGCGCCGCTGTTCCAGGCGCCGGACCCCAGCAAGGGCAAGCCCGCCGCCACCAAGCGAGCCGAGCCGCCGCAGCCCGTCGCCGAGCCCAAGAAGCCCGAGAAGGACGAGAAGTTCGAGGAGCCCGTCGAAGAGCCGGTCGCCGAGGACGAGGTCGAGGACGAGACCGAACTCGACACCTCCGACGACCAGGAAGAGGAGGGCGGAGGCCGGCGCCGTCGCCGCCGGCGTGGCGGCAGGGGCCGTGGCAAGGCCCGCGAGCGTGACGAGAGCGAGGACGGCGAGGAGTCCGACGACGACTCCGACGAGGAGCAGGGCGAGGACTCCCAGGACGAGGAGGCCTCCAGCTCGCGCCGCCGGCGCCGCCGCCGTCGCCGTGGTGGCGACGAGGGCTCGGAGCCGGCCAGCGACGACCCGCCGAACACGGTGGTGCGCATCCGCGCGCCGCGCTCGGGGCGGGCGGCCTCGCACGACATCGCCACCGACGGTGTGCAGAGCGTGCGCGGCTCCACCAGGCTCGAGGCCAAGAAGCAGCGCCGCCGCGAGGGGCGCGAGCTCGGCCGCAGGCGTCCGCCGATCATCACGGAGTCGGAGTTCCTGGCCCGCCGCGAGTCGGTCGACCGCATGATGGTGGTGCGCCGCCAGGGCGACCGTACGCAGATCGCGGTCCTGGAGGACGGCGTGCTCGTCGAGCACTACGTCAACCGTGAGGCCAGCCAGTCCTACGTCGGAAACGTCTACCTCGGCAAGGTGCAGAACGTGCTGCCGTCGATGGAGGCGGCGTTCGTGGACATCGGCAAGGGCAGGAACGCGGTCCTTTACGCCGGTGAGGTGAACTTCGACACCGCCGGGCTGGAGGGTCAGCCCAAACGCATCGAGGCGGCGCTGAAGTCGGGCCAGTCGGTGCTCGTACAGGTCACGAAGGACCCGATCGGGCACAAGGGCGCGCGGCTCACGTCGCAGATCAGCCTGCCCGGCCGTTACCTGGTCTACGTCCCCGACGGGTCGATGACCGGGATCAGCCGCAAGCTGCCCGACAAGGAGCGCACCCGGCTCAAGAGCATCCTGAAGAAGGTCATGCCGGAGAACGCCGGCGTGATCGTGCGCACCGCGGCCGAGGGCGCCTCCGAGGACGAGCTGGCCCGTGACGTGGCCCGGCTGTCCGCGCAGTGGGAGAGCATCCAGAAGAAGGCCAAGTCGGCCAGCCCGCCCGAGCTGCTCTCGGCCGAGCCCGACCTGACCATCCGGGTCGTGCGCGACGTGTTCAACGAGGACTTCACCTCGCTGGTCGTGCAGGGCGACGAGGCTTGGGACACGGTCGACGACTACGTCAAGTACGTCGCGCCGCATCTGGGCGAGCGACTGTCCCAGTGGGACGGCTCCCAGGGCGACGTGTTCGAGTCGTACCGGATCGACGAGCAGCTCGGCAAGGCGCTCGACCGCAAGGTGTGGCTGCCGAGCGGCGGCTCGCTGGTGATCGACCGTACCGAGGCGATGACCGTCGTCGACGTCAACACCGGCAAGTTCACCGGCCAGGGCGGCAACCTGGAGGAGACCGTCACCAGGAACAACCTGGAGGCGGCCGAGGAGATCGTGCGCCAGCTCCGGCTGCGTGACATCGGCGGCATCATCGTGATCGACTTCATCGACATGGTGCTGGAGTCGAACCGCGACCTGGTGCTGCGGCGGCTGCTGGAGTGCCTGGCCCGCGACAGGACCAAGCACCAGGTGGCCGAGGTGACCTCGCTGGGCCTGGTCCAGATGACCCGTAAGCGGGTCGGTCAGGGGCTCCTGGAGGCGTTCTCGACGCCATGTGACTGCTGCAACGGTCGCGGTCTGCTCATCTCCACGGAGCCGGTCGAGACCAAGTCGGAAGCACGTGGTACGCAGGGCAAGATGGCGGTCGAGAAGGCGGTCTCCGACAAGGTTTCCGCGGCCAAGGACTCCTCAGGCCGTGATACCGTGACCGGTGCGCTTGAGGACGTCCCTGCTGAGGACGACCAGGCAAACCAGACTTCCGGTAGAGGGCGGCGACGCTCTCGCCGAGCCAAGTCGGCCGATTAGTCTCGGCTGGCTTCCGACGTTCCGTCCGGTTCGCCTAGGGGCCCGTTAATCCGGTACCCTGGTGAATCGGTGCGTCAGGTGACGTGCCCTGTTGGCGCGCTTACTCGGTTCGTCGGTTTGAGACAGGCCGAATGATAGGCGCAGCATTCGGCGACCGCCTCTTCGTGAGGCAGTCGGGAATCGTCAAGCAACAGTGAGTCAGTAGAAGGGTTCCGCGGTGTACGCGATCGTTCGTTGCGGCGGCAGGCAGCAGAAGGTCTCCGTCGGTGACGTCCTCGAGGTGGACAAGGTCGCCGGCGAGGTCGGCTCTTCGGTTTCGCTGCCGACGGTGCTCGTCGTCAACGACGGCGATGTGACCACCGAGGCGGGCAAGTTCATGGTCAGCGCCGAGATCCTCGGTGAGACCAAGGGCCCGAAAATCCGCATTCTCAAGTACAAGAACAAGACCGGTTACAAGAAGCGCCAGGGTCACCGTCAGCGGTACACCCAGGTGAAGATCACCGGCATCGACCAGGCCTGAACGGGGAGTTTGAGAGATGGCACACAAGAAGGGCGCATCGTCCACCCGGAACGGTCGTGACTCCAACGCCCAGCGCCTGGGCGTCAAGCGCTTTGGTGGCCAGCTGGTCAACGCGGGCGAGATCATCGTCCGTCAGCGTGGCACCCACTTCCACCCTGGCGACAACGTGGGCCGCGGTGGCGACGACACGCTGTTCGCGCTGGCCGCCGGCCACGTGCAGTTCGGCCTCAAGCGCGGCCGCAGGGCCGTCAGCATCGTTCCTGTCGCGGAGTAAGGTTCTTCCTTCTTTCTTCGCGTTGTTCAAAGGGTGGATCGATCGCGTGTCGATCCGCCCTTTGGCGTTTCTGCGGGTGTGCCAGAAGCGGACTTCTGGTGGTTCGGCCGGGGGACGGGGTCGCCGTAGAGGTTTGGCTTGTGACACATGAGATGCCCCTGGTGGGGCGATGGAGGAATACGGGATGCCGGACTTTGTGGACCAGGTGGTCCTTCATATCAGGGCCGGTGACGGGGGAAATGGGTGTGCCTCCATCCACCGGGAGAAGTTCAAGCCGCTCGGCGGGCCCGACGGCGGGAACGGCGGACGGGGCGGCGATGTCGTCCTGGAGGTCGATCCCAACACCGCGACGCTGCTCGACTACCACCGCCGGCCGCACCGCAAGGCGGAGAACGGCAAGCAGGGCCACGGGTCCAACCGGGACGGCGCCAACGGGGACGACGTGATCCTGCCTGTGCCCAACGGGACCGTGGTCAAGGACGCCGGCACGGGTGAGGTGCTGGTGGACCTGGTCGGGGCCGGCACCCGCTACGTGATCGCCCAGGGCGGGCACGGCGGGCTCGGCAATGCCGCGCTGGCCACCACCAAGCGCAAGGCGCCCGGGTTCGCGCTGCTCGGTGAGCCGGGTGACGGGCTCGACGTCATGCTGGAGCTCAAGAGCGTCGCGGACGTGGCGCTGGTCGGGTTCCCGAGCGCCGGGAAGTCGTCGCTGATCGCGGCGCTGAGCGCGGCCAAGCCGAAGATCGCGGACTACCCGTTCACGACCCTGATCCCCAACCTGGGCGTGGTGACGGCGGGGGACAACGTGTTCACCGTCGCCGACGTGCCGGGGCTGATTCCCGGTGCCTCGCAGGGCAAGGGGCTCGGGCACGAGTTCCTGCGGCACGTCGAGCGGTGCGACATGCTCGTGCACGTCATCGACTGCGCCACCATGGAGCCCGGGCGTGACCCGATCACCGACTACGAGGTGATCGAGGGAGAGCTGCGGGCGTACGGGAAGCTCGAGGACCGGCCCCGGCTGGTCGTGCTGAACAAGGCCGACGTTCCCGACGCCCGGGAGCTGGCCGAGATGGTCGCGCCCGAGTTCGAGGCGCGGGGGCTGAAGGTGTTCACGATCTCGGCGGCCACGCACGACGGGTTGCGGGAGCTGACGTTCGCGATGGGCGAGTGGGTGGCGGCGGCCCGGGCCAACAAGCCGATCGAGGAGCCCACGCGGCTGGTCATCCGGCCCAAGCAGCTCGGGGACACCGGGTTCAAGGTGCGGCGGGTCAACGAGAACCTGTTCCAGATCACCGGTGAGAAGCCGGAGCGGTGGATCAGGCAGACGGACTTCACCAACGACGAGGCGGTGGGCTATCTCGCCGACCGGCTCGAACGGCTGGGGGTCGAGGCGGAGCTGGCCAAGGCCGGGGCCAAGGCGGGAGCCGAGGTCGTCATCGGGTCGATGGAGAGTGGCTACATCTTCGACTGGCAGCCCACGCTGAACGCCGAGTCGATCCGGCAGGGGCCTCGGGGGTCCGACACCCGCCTCGGGTGAGGATCGGGCACGACGCGCGGTGCCACTCGGGTGCTTTCAGCCCGGGTGGTGCCGCTTTGTCGCGTCAAGGGTCGTGTCAGGGGTCGCATCAGGGCTGCAGGATCCGCGTCAGGGCCGCGGGAGCGCGTCAGGGCTGCAGGGGCGCGTCAGGGCTGCAGGGCCGCGTCAGCGTCGCCGTCAGGGGAGGGAAGGGTACGTCAGCGTCGCCGTCAGGGGCGGGAAGGGTACGTCAGGGTTGCAGTCAGGGGCGGGAGGGGCGCGTCAGGGGCGCAGGGTGGCTTCGGCGCCGCCGTCGGCGTAGATGATCTGGCCGGTCGTGAACGTGTTCTCCGGGCCCGCGAGCCACGCCAGCAGCGCCGCGATCGCGTCCACTGGCCCGGGGAAGGCCAGCGGCTGGGGCATGATGGCCGACACCAGCCGGCGGGTGTTCTCGTCGTTCAGGAACGTGTTTCTGGCGGTTTCCGTGTCCACGATGCCCGGCGCCACCGCGTTGAGGGGGATGCCGGCCCCGGCCCAGCCGGGGGTGACGGCGGCGCGGCGGAGCCAGCGGTCGAGCGCCAGCTTGGTCGACGGGTAGATGGCGCGGCCGTGCCCCCGTCCGGCGGCCATGCGAGCGGCGGTGGCGGCCCGCTCCTCGTCCATGGACAGGCAGGCGTCCACGACGCCGTCGTCGGCGGCCACGATCGCGCTCAGGGACGAGACCGCGACCGCTCTGGGCCGGCCTGAGCCCAGCAGGAGAGGGTAGAGGCCCTCCAAGGTGGCGATCGTGCCGAAGAAGTTGAGCCGGACGGTGAGGTCGGATGGGAGGGCCAGGCCGGCGACGGCGACCACGGCGTCGATCTTGCCGCTGGTGAGCGCCGTGACCTGGGAGACCAGGCTTTCCCGCCCTGCTGGGGTGGTCAGGTCGGTCAGGACGTCGGCGTCGCGGACGTCGCAGCGGATCACGCGAGCACCCGCCTTGGCCAGGTGCTCGGCGGTGGCCGCGCCGATGCCGGAAGCGGCGCCCGTGACGACGTAGGTACGGATATCCATGAGCAAATAACTACATCGAATGCACTGATGCAGTCAATGTAGCGATATTGCGGGGTGGTGAGCCGATAGGCTGCCAGGCGTGCGGGAACAGATCAGCTCAGCGTCGAAGGTCGTCGTCAAGGTCGGCTCCTCCTCGCTCACCACCCCCCAGGGCATGATCGACGTCGATCGCGTGGACGCCCTGGTGGACGTGCTGGCGGCACGGCGGCGTACGGGGACGCAGATCGTCCTGGTCTCCTCCGGAGCCATCGCGGCGGGCCTCGGGCCGCTCGGGCTGAGCGCGCGACCACGTGACCTGGCCACCCAGCAGGCGGCGGCGTCCGTCGGGCAGGGCGTGCTGGTCGCCCGCTACACCTCCTCCTTCGCCCGCTACTCGCTGCGCGTCGGCCAGGTGCTGCTGACCGCCGACGACATGATGCGCCGCGCCCACCACGCCAACGCCCAGCGCACGCTGGCGCGGCTGCTGGAGCTGGGCATCATGCCCATCGTCAACGAGAACGACACCGTGGCCACCGACGAGATCCGCTTCGGCGACAACGACCGGCTGGCGGCGCTGGTGTCGCACCTCATCCACGCCGACGCCCTGGTGCTGCTGTCGGACGTGGACGCGCTCTACGACGGCCCGCCGAGCCGCACCGGCTCGCGGCGGCTGGCCGAGATCCGCGGGCCAGAAGACCTGGCCGGCGTCGAGCTGGGCAAGAACGGCGCGTCGGTCGGCACCGGCGGCATGGTGACCAAGGTGCAGGCCGCCAGGATCGCGACCGGCGCAGGGGTGCCCGTGGTGCTCACCGCGGCCGCTCACGCCGCCCAGGCGCTGAGCGGGGCCGATGTGGGCACCTACTTCCATCCCGGCGGCCGGCATCCCGGCACGCGGCTGCTGTGGCTCGCGCACGCCACCACCGGGCGCGGCCGCCTCCACCTCGACCAGGGCGCGGTGGAGGCCATCGTGGGGCGGCGCAAGTCGCTGCTGCCGGCCGGGGTGACGTCCGTGGAGGGCGAGTTCGCGGCCGGTGACCCCGTCGACCTGTGCGGGCCGCAGGGCCTCGTGGTGGCCCGCGGGCTGGTGAACTTCGACGCCACCGAGATTCCCGGCCTGCTCGGGCGCTCCACGAAGGAGCTGGCGAGCACGCTCGGTCCGGAATATGAACGCGAGCTGATCCATCGCGACGACATGGTCATACTGGAAGCCCACAGCTGAAGCCCGAAGAGGGAGCGCGCGATGTCCGAAGAGTTCCTGAAGGTCGCCCGTGCGGCACGAGAGGCCGCCGCCGAGCTGGCCCCGCTGCCGCGGGCGCCTAAGGACCGGGCGTTGCGCACGGTCGCCGACGCCCTGGTCGCGCACGCCGCGGAGATCGTCGAGGCCAACGCCAAGGACGTCGAGCAGGCCAGGGCGCAGGGCACGGCCGAGGCGATGATCGACCGGCTGCGGCTCGACGAGGCCAGGATCGCGGCCATCGCCGAGGCCGTGCGGCAGGTGGCCGACCTGCCCGACCCGGTCGGCGAGGTCGTACGCGGCTCCACGTTGCCCAACGGGCTTGAGCTGCGCCAGCTCAGGGTGCCGCTGGGCGTGATCGGGATCATCTACGAAGGCCGGCCCAACGTCACCGTCGACGCCGCGGCGCTCTGTCTCAAGAGCGGCAACGCCGTGCTGCTGCGGGGCTCGTCCAGTGCCTACTCCTCCAACACCGCCCTCGTACGGATCATGCAGGAGGCGCTGGCGGGCACCGAGGTGCCCGCCGGGGCCGTCCAGCTCGTGCCCGGGCAGACCCGTGACTCGGTCAAGGAGCTCATGCGGGCCCGCGGGCTGGTCGACGTGCTGATCCCGCGCGGTGGCGCGTCGCTGATCAACTCGGTGGTCGAGGAGTCCACGGTGCCGGTGATCGAGACGGGCGTCGGCAACTGCCACGTCTACGTCGACGCCGAGGCCGACGTCGAGCTGGCCGTGCAGATCCTGGTCAACGCCAAGGCGCAGCGGCCGTCGGTGTGCAACGCCGCCGAGACGTTCCTCGTGCACGAGGGCATCGCCGACGCTTTCGTGCCGCGCGCGCTGACGGCGCTGGCGGAGGCGGGCGTGACCGTGCACGGCGACGCCCGGATCGCCGGATACGGTGAGGTCGTGCCCGTCACCGAGGACGACTTCTACGCCGAATACCTCTCGCTCGACATCGCCGCCGCCGTCGTCGGCTCGCTGGAGGACGCGGTGGCGCACATCAGGCGCTACGGGTCGGGTCACACCGACGCCATCGTCACCCGTTCGCAGCGGGCCGCCCGCCGGTTCGTCGCGCTCGTCGACTCGGCGGCCGTGGCCGTCAATGCTTCGACCAGGTTCACCGACGGAGGGGAGTTCGGGTTCGGCGCGGAGATCGGCATCTCCACGCAGAAGTTGCACTCGCGCGGTCCGATGGGGCTGCCCGAACTGACCTCGACCAAGTGGATCTATACGGGTGAAGGGCATTTGCGCACGTCAGAGGGTACGGTGGTGGCCGGTTAATCGGCGTGTCGGCCTGACCCGCACCGCGGGCCGTGGTTTGACTGGGAGACATGGAAATCGTCGTCGCCCTCGTCTTCTCGGCCGCGGTGCTGTTCGGTGCCGATCGGCTGCTGCTCTGGCTGGAGAGCCGGGGCCACGTCAACTGGCGCAGGAAAGGCCGCAGACAGCTGTCCGACGAGCCCACGGCAGGGCTCGACGCCATGCTGTCCGATCACACACGCCGATAAACCTTCGGCGTGCCTCAAGCGGCGATCCGCTTCCCGGCGCTAGATTTGTGTCCCTTATGGGCGCGCCGGGCGGGGAGGGACGGTGAGCAAGCTCGGCAAGGTCGGGCCGTACACCCTGGTCGAGCGGCTCGGCCGGGGCGGCATGGGAGAGGTCTACCTCGCCACCACCCGTCGCAGCGAGCATGTCGCGCTCAAGGTCCTGCACGACCTCGCCGAAGACGAGATGATGCGGGTCCGGCTGGAGCGCGAGGTTCGCGCGCTGCGCAGGGTCGAGAGCCCCTACGTCGCCAAGGTGCTCGACGCCGACCTCAACTGCGCCCGCCCCTACCTGGTGATGGAGCACATCGAGGGTGCCACGCTGCTCGACCGCGTCCGCCAGGACGGCCCGCTCGACGTGTCCCAGCTCGTGGACATGGCCCAGGGCATCGCCGCCGCCCTCGCGATCATCCACGCGGCGGGGGTCGTGCACCGCGACCTGAAGCCGGGCAACATCATCATGGGCACCGAAGGCCCGGTGCTGATCGACTTCGGCATCGCCCAGGTGCTCGACGCGACGCGGCTCACCATGACCGGCACGTTCCTCGGCACGCCCGGCTACACGGCGCCGGAGATCTTCGCCGACGAGAACGTCGACTCACCCGCCGACGTGCACGCATGGGCGGCGACGGTGGCTTTCGCGGCGACGGGACGGCCGACGTTCGGGCGCGGGACGGCCGAGGCGCAGATGTACGCCGTGCTCAACGGGCAGGCCGACCTCAAGGGCGTGCCCGTCGAACTTCTGCCCCTCGTCCGCGCGGCGCTCAACAGGGAGCCCGGCAAGCGGCCCACGGCGGCGTTGCTGGCCGATCGGCTGTCCCGGCTGGCCAAGGCCACGAACGCCACCGAACCGGAGACGCCGGGTGGTGACGGCGCGGCCGAGGAGGCCGGCAAGGGCACGACCGCCGTGCGGAGCAGGACGACTGAGGAGGCGGCTCGCGGGGAGGCCAAGTCCGCGCGCAGCAGGCCCAACGCCGTGCCGGCGGAGGGGAAGGTGCCGGCGCCGCGCGGGCGTACCGGGAGCCGGGCCGCTTCCGACGGGAAGACCACGCGGGGCCGGGCCGGGGCGGACGGGACCGGTGCGCGCGGCCGTGCGAGTGCGGATGGCGCGGCGGCCCGTGGTCGTGCTTCCGAAGGGACACCCGCGAGGGGCCGCGCCTCGGAAAGCACACCCGCGCGGGGTCGTGCTTCTGAAGGGGCGCCGGCGCGTAGTCGCGCGGAGGGCAAGGTGCCGGCGCCGCGGAGCCGTACCGGAGAAGGAAAGGTCACGGCGCCGCGGCAGCGGGCGGCGGCGGCCGTCCGGAGCAGGACCACGGTGGCCAGGTCGCAGGACCGGCGCAGGGCCGGGCTGCGCGGCGAGTCGGCCACCACGCTGCCCGCGGGCAACGGCGCGCTGCTGCTGCTCGCGGTGCTGGCGGTGCCGTGCGTGGTCGCCTCGGTGATCTGGCCGATCGCCTCGATCGCGATCACCACCGCGTTCGTGGTGCTGACCAGGACGTTGTGGATGGGCCACTGGATGGTCAGGAAGCGCAGCTCACGGCGCACACGGGTGGCGCTGCGCGTGCTGTCGTTCCCGCTCGCGCTGACCGGAGCCGCGGCGACCGCCGTCGTGTGGCCGGGCGTGCCCGTCGCGGTGGCGTCGGGCGGTGCGCTCTGGGCTACCGGCGGCGGTCAGATCGCGACCGACTGGTGGATGCAGCCCGCGCCTGTGACGGTGGCGGGCGTGGTGTTCGGGATGCTGTGCGGTGGCATCACCGGGCGTGAGATCGAGCGGATCGGGCATCGGCTGCCCGACCTGCGGAGGGAAGGGCTGCGCGCACTGGCCGTGCTGGGCGGATTCGTCGCCCTGTGCGCGGCCGCCGTGCGCGCCATTGCCCTCCTGCTCTGACCCGCCGCTGTCCGGACGGCGGGCCACTGCGGCTGATCAAGCGGATCGGCCGCACTTCGGATGGCGGAGGAGCCCTTGCGGCCCCGGCCGCTCAGCCGGCGGCGGGGCCACTGCGGCTGATCGTGCGGATCGGCCGCGGATGGCGCTTCGATCAGCTCTGGCCGCCGTCGCGGCGAGAGAAGCGGTTGAAGATGCGCTCGCCCGCGTTGACCGCGCCCTCGGCCACGTCGCGCAGCACCCCGATGAACGGGTCCTGCGACTGCGACCAGGACGCGCGGTAGGACTCGGCCGCCGCCTTGATCTCGTCGGTCACTCTCGCGTTGGGGTCGTCCTCCCTGCGGGGGTAGTCGCCGCCCAGGATGCGGTCGTACTCGCCGCTGCGCTGCCACTTGTCGAGCTCCGCCACGCGCACCACCGCGAACGGGTGGGTGGTGCCGAGCAGGTTGAGCACCTTGAGGAAGCCGTCGCGCAGGTCGCCCGCGGTGTCGTATTCCTGGTACTGCTCCAGGAACGCCTCGATGTTCATCTCGTGGGTGTAGTCGCCGCCGGCGAGCTTCATGAGCGCGCGCTTGGCCGAGTCGGGGTTCTGCCCGGTGAGCAGGCCGCCTCGGTCGGAGGACAGTTCGGACTTGCGGTACCACTCCTCCAGGCCCGCGACGATCGCGCGCAGGCCGATGTAGCCCAGCGGGATCCACGCGACGCGGGCGGCGAGGGTGGTGAGGATGTCGAGCATCGTCCGGTAGACCGCGTGCCCCGACAGGATGTGCGAGGTCTCGTGGCCGATGACGAAGCGCTGCTCCTCCTCGTCCATGAGGTTGAGCAGGCCGGTGGTCACGACGATGAACGGGTCGTCGAAGCCGATGGCCTTGGCCTGGACCCGCGGGTCCTGCTGGACGTAGATCTCGGGGATCCGGTGCAGGTCGAGGATGTAGGCGGCGTCTCGCCCCATGTCGTACAGGGAGCGGAACTGGGTCTCGCTGACGCGTACTGCCGAGGCCAGGTACATGAGGCGGAGGCGGCGCTCGCTGACGAGACCAGACATCTGCTTGAGAACCGTGTCGAACCCACTCAACTTACGCAGAGCGACCAGGGCGGACCGGTCTGCGGGGTGTTCGTAGGCTCGGGACGAGATGCCGGGCAGTTGGACGCGGTTGCGGTCCGGGGTGGTCGTCATGCCCGGCATGCTACGTCCGCAACGGAAGTGATGCGCGGACATCACCAAGGGGGGTGCCATCATGTTGAGGCGAAGCGTCCGCGTAAGGTCCGTTTCATGATGAACGCGCCTGGTGTGCAGGGGATGCGGCGAGTAGGTGTGATGGGTGGGACGTTCGACCCCATTCACCACGGTCACCTTGTCGCGGCCAGCGAAGTGGCCCACCACTTCCAGCTGGACGAGGTCGTCTTCGTACCGACCGGACGGCCGTACCAGAAGTCGGAGCGCCTGGTGTCGGCGCCCGAGGACCGCTATCTGATGACGGTCATCGCGACCGCGTCCAATCCCCGCTTCTCCGTGAGCAGGGTGGACGTGGATCGGCCGGGGCCGACGTTCACCATCGACACATTGCGGGACGTGGCCGATATCTACGGTCCCGGGACCGACCTGTACTTCATCACCGGCGCGGACGCGCTGGGCGCCATTCTGGGCTGGCAGGACGCCGACGAGCTGTTCGAGCTGGCCCATTTCGTCGGTTGTACGCGCCCTGGGCACACGTTGCACGATCCCGGGCTGCCGGCCGGAAAGGTGACATTGCTGGAAATTCCCGCACTCGCCATCTCGTCGTCGGAGTGCCGTCAGCGGGTGGCGGAGGGGGAGCCGATTTGGTATTTGGTGCCCGACGGCATCGTGCAGTACATCAACAAGCGGGGGCTCTATCAGGTCGCCGACTAAGGTACTCGTGCCGTAGGTGAGGGGTTTCGGCCTGGAAGGGTACCCTCAACATATAGGCATGCTGCCGACACAGGAGGACAGACCCGCATCGTGACCGCATCTGACAGAGCCGTCCAGCTCGTGCGCATCGCCGCGGAGGCCGCGGCCGACAAGCTGGCCGATGACATCCTCGCCTACGACGTGAGCGAACAGCTCGTCATCACCGACGCCTTCCTGCTCTGCTCCGCCACCAACGACCGCCAGGTCCGTGCCATCGTCGACGAGATCGAAGATCGGCTGCGGATCGAGGCCGACGCCAAGCCCGTGCGCCGTGAGGGCGAGCGCGAGGGCCGCTGGGTGCTGCTCGACTACCTCGACATCGTCGTGCACGTGCAGCACGAGGAAGACCGTACGTTCTACGCGCTCGAGCGCCTGTGGAAGGACTGCCCGGCCATCGCGCTGCCGGAGAGCGTCATGCAGGCCAACCTGCAGCGGGCGCGCACTTGAGTAAGCGCATCGTTTGTCTGCGGCACGGGCAGACGCTTTGGAACGTCGAGCAGCGCTTCCAAGGGCATTCCGACATCCCCCTTGACGAGACCGGCGTCGCGCAGGCCGCCAGGGCCGCGTCGCTGCTGGCCTCGCTGCGGCCGACGCTGATCGTCTCCTCCGATCTGCAGCGGGCCAACGACACCGCGCTCGCCCTTGGGCGCATCGTCGGGCTCGACGTGGCGGTCGACAAGGACTTCCGCGAGCGTGGCGGCGGGCAGTGGGAAGGGCTCACGCGCGACGAGATCGCCGCGCAGTGGCCCGAGGAGTACGCCGCCTGGGAGGCGCCGGACGGAGAGCCCGTCCCCGACGTGGCCGCCAGGGTCGCGGGTGCCATGCGCCGCTGGGCGTCCCGGATCGACGACGACGGGTTGCTGGTCGTCGCCTCGCACGGTGCCGCGCTGCGGCTCGGGATCTGCGAGCTGCTCGGGTTGCCCGAGGAGTTGTGGCCCGCGATCGGGGGGCTCGGCAACTGCTCGTGGTCGGTGTTGCAGGAGGGGCGACGGGGGTGGCGGTTGCTGGAGCACAACGCCGGCACCCTGCCGGAGCCGGTGAACAGCGACGATCGGCCCGATGCCGAGGTTTAGGACAGGTCGTGCGGCTCGGGGGCCGTACGTCTGCCGTGTGATCGACGTACGGTGGTTCGTGTGAACGATGTACGGCGGCTCGCTTGATTGGCATATGGCGGTTCGTGTGATCGGCATACGGCGGCGGATCTCGGACGAATAGGTCGGCGACAGACACCGACGGTGGCCTGGGACGGCAGGTCGCCGGCCTCGGGGGAGGTTCGCCGATGGAGATCCGGTCTTTACGCTATGCGGTCACGCTCGCGGAGGAGTTGCACTTCGGCCGCGCCGCGCAGCGGCATTTCATCGCGGCCCAGCCGTTCGGGCGGCACATCCAGCGCCTGGAACGTGAGGTGGGGCGGCGGCTGTTCGAGCGTACGAGCCGCCGGGTCACGCTGACCCCCGCCGGGGAGCGGCTGGTCGCCGAGGCGCGCAAGGTGCTGGCGGTGGTCGACGGGCTGGCGGAGCTGGCCCGGGCGGACGCGCCGCCGCCTCTCCGGGTGGGGGTGCTCGGGTCCGGGGTGGCGCAGGCCTGGCCCGTGCTCGTGGGCATCGTGGCGCGGCAGGTGCCGGAGCTGGTGCTCGAACACCGGGAGCTCGATCTCACCTCCCAGTACGAGGCCGTGCGGGCCGGGCGGGTGGACGTGGGGGTGGTGCAGTACGCGGGGCCGGTGGACGGGCTCGTGTTCGACCGGATGGCGTCCGGGGCGGCCGTGGTGCCGGTGCAGCCGACATATGCCGATATGGAGCGGCTCTTGGCGGAGCCTGGGGGACGGTCGGCCGGGTGTTCGGCGGCTGTCGCCTGGGCCGGGGCCGGGGCTGCGATTGGGTCCGGGGCTGTGGCTGTGGCTGGGGTTGGGGCTGCGCCTGCGGCTGAATCCGGGGCTGTGCCTGTGCCTGTGCCTGCGGTTGGGGCTGTGGCTGTGGCGACTCGGGTGGCCGACGGGAGGCCGGGGGTGCTGGCGTTCCGGCGGGCGGCGCGGCTGCTGGGGGATCGTAACCGTTCCCGTTGATGATCCCCGCGTGCGGTTCGTGGTGTCGTCGTACGCATGGAAAATCAACCAGCGGCGTTGTACGAGATCGTGCCCGGGGTGCACGCGTGGGTGCAACCCGACGGCACCTGGTGGGTCAACAACGCGGGGGCGGTGACGGGGGCCGACGGCACGGTCGTCATCGACACCTGCGCCACGGAGGAGCGTACCCGCCGGTTCTTGGGGGCCCTCGCCGCGGCCACCGGCGACGCTCCCATCCGGGCGGCGGTCAACACGCACCAGCACGGCGACCACACCTACGGCAACAGCCTGCTTCCCGAACAGGCGGTGATCGTCGGCCATGAGAGCGTGCGCGCCGGCGTGCTCGCGGACTTCGTCATCGACGGGTGCCCGCCGTTCTGGTCGCCGGTGCCCGACTGGGGCGCGGTGACGCGGCGGCCGCCGTCGCTCGTGTTCCGTACGGAGCTGACGCTCTACAGCGGCGGGCGGCGGATCGACCTGCTCCATCCCGGCCACACCGCGCACACGACGGGCGACGTGGTGGCCTGGCTGCCGGCGGAGCGCGTGCTGTTCACCGGTGACCTGCTCTTCCATGGCCTCACGCCGCTCATCCTGATGGGCTCGGCCGAGGGCGCGCTGCGGTCGCTGGACTGGCTGGCGGGCTTCGGCGCCGACCACATCGTGCCCGGCCACGGGCCGTTGGCCTCTGCAGCCGACCTGCCGGGCATTTTGGCCGACCATGAGCGCTACTACCGCTTCGTCCTGGACACCGGGCGGGCCGGGATCGAGCAAGGGCTGAGCCCGCTCGACGCGGCCCGGCGCGCCGACCTGCGGGACTTCGACGGCTGGGCTGACGCGGAGCGCCTCGTTCTCAACCTGCACCGCGTGTACGCGGACGCGGCCGGCACCGAAGTGGATCTGGCCGCCGCCTTCACGGATGCGGTCACCTGGAACCGCGGCCCTTTTCCGACGTCGGTGTGAGGAGGTACCGATGAGGTTCGTCACCTACGCCAGCTCCGCGGGCGATCGGGCCGGAGTGCTCGTCGCCGAGGAGGTGTACGCCCTGCCGCCAGGGGTGCGGCTGGTCGACCTGCTCGGCGACCTGCCGGCCGCCGGCGAGGCCGCCCTGCGCGATCCCGCCGAGGTCGTGCCCCTGGAGTCGGTACGCCTGCGCGCCCCCATCCCCGACCCTCCGACCGTACGGGACTTCATGACCTTCGAGCAGCACGTCGAGGGCGTGGCCAAGCTGATGGGGGCGGCGGTGCCCGAGCAGTGGTACGCGGCTCCGTCCTTCTACTTCACCAACCCCTATGCCGTGATCGGGCCGCACGACGACGTGCCGGTGCCGCCGGGGTGCGGGGTGTTCGACTTCGAGCTGGAGGTCGCCGCGGTGATCGGGCGCGGCGGGCGGGATCTGGGCGTCGAGGAAGCGGAGGCGCATATCGCCGGATATACGTTGATGAACGACTGGTCGGCCCGCGACATCCAGCTCGCCGAGATGGAGGTGCGGCTGGGGCCCGTCAAGGGCAAGGACACGGCCACGACGCTCGGACCGGTGCTGGTCACGCCCGACGAGCTGGCGCCTTATCGGGCGGGTAACGCCTTCGACCTGTCCATGACCGCGGCGGTCAACGGGCTGACCGTGGGCGGGGACCGGTGGAGCAACATGGCGTTCTCCTATCCGCAGATTATCGCGTACGCGTCCCGAGGGACCGAGGTGCGGGCCGGGGACGTGCTCGGTTCCGGGACATGCGGGGGCGGGTGCCTGGCCGAGCTGTGGGGGCGGCTGGGGTTCGAGGCGCACGCGCCTCTGGCGCCAGGCGACACGGTCACGATCAGCGTGGACCTGCTCGGCGTGCAGCGGTCCCGGGTCGTGGAAGGGCCGGAGCCGGTGGAGGACGATCTGAGGGCATTGCGTAGTCCTTGAGGGTGGCTGTGTGGTCCTTGAGGCAGATGGCGGTGGCGGCGCGCTCGGTCATGCGTTTGATCAGGCTTTTTCCTGATATGTACGGCAGCGGGCGCATGATCTGGTGGCGCCGCCAGATGTGGGATCTCTTCTGGGGGACGAGGAACTTGTCGGCGTCTTGGGCTTGGCGCTGACAGCTCGGGTGGATTCCAGCGATCTTCGCAACACGTGACCATCCGACTGTTGCAACGAGCTTGGCGAACAGCTCGGCGGGTGCTTGCCAGCCGAGAGTCTTGCGGGGGCGGTTGTTGAGTTCGGCAGCAACGAGGGCGAGATCCGCGGCGGTGTAGACGGCCGGCCCCGTGCCCATGCCGCCCAGCCCCGGTTGGTGGTCCGGATATGCCGTGGCGGCTCTGGTGGCCAGGGTGCAGGAGGGGGCTTTGTGGTGGTTGGGGGGGCGGGTGGCTGTGGTCGCTTCGAGGCGACAGGGGGCGGCGTTGGCGATCAGGGTGTGGTACGGCGGCTTCGGTGGTCAGGGCGTGGAAGGACGGCTCCGGTGGTTGGGCGGTGAGGGCGGTTGTGGTCGCTGGGGCGGCAGGGGGCGGAATGGGGTTAGGGCGCTGGCGCGGTGGCTTCGGTGGTCAGGGCGTGGAAGGACGGCTCCGGTGGTTGGGCGGTGAGGGCGGTTGTGGGCGCTGGCGCGGTGGCTCCCGTGGGCAGGGCGCGGCATGGTGGTTCTAGCTAGTTGAGGTAGGGCGCGGTGGCTCTGGTGGTTTGGGTAGGCAGCTCTGAGAACCAAGGTGTGGGCGTGGCTGCGGTGGCCAGGGAGTGGGGGCGGTGCGATTAGGTGAATGCGGGCAGATGGCTATATGCTCTCGGAGCGCCGCAACGGGTGGACTCGAAGCGGTGACCAGGGGCTATGGCGCAGTTGGTAGCGCGCCTCCATGGCATGGAGGAGGTCTGGGGTTCGAATCCCCATAGCTCCACCTCTGGTAACACACGGCTGGGCGGGGTTTGACCCGTCCAGCTTTTTGTTGTCCGTCCTTTCCGGGCTTCGCCTAGGTTCTGCGGTGGCTTCTCGATGGTCTGGATGGCGATGGCTGTCAGGGTGAGGCCCTCGGTCATCAGCCTGTGGCCGCTGAAGTGGGTCGGGCGGCCAGGGCCGTGGATCACGATCTCTGTATCGGGGATGCCGAAGGTCTGTGGATGGGTCGTCCTCTGGGAAGTGGGTGGGTCGCCGAAGTTCTTGGCGGTGGCGACCCGTGTGGCCGATCATCGGGGTGTTGTCATCGGCCTTTTTCGTAGATCAGGAGGCCGCGTGACAGGTGTAGGGGGACCATGATGAGCTCGACCAGTAGGGCCTTCCAGGCGTAATAGAGGTTGACGGCCTTGTTGAGGTAGACGAAGGGCAGGTTGAGCAGGACGCGGGCCACCGGGAGGCGGCGGCGTCTGGCGGCGTAGAGGAGGGCGGGGACGGTCAGGAGGAGTTCGCCGCCGCTCCACCAGGCCAGAGTCGTGGTCACCGGTTCGTTGAGGCCGAGGGTCAGGATGAGCGGGGTCGCCCACCAAAGTGGGGCCAGGAGGATCTCCAGGAGGGCCACGATGATCCAGGTGGCCAGCATGGGCTTGCGGGTGAGCAGGCGAGGGAGATGGAGGCGGACGTTCTGCATGAAGCCCGCCATCCAGCGCCACACCTGCTTGCGGAGGTAGGTGAGGGTTTCCGGGTCGGCGGCCCAGGCCACGGCGTCGGACACGTAGACGGCTCGGTGGCCGTCGAGTTGCCGGCTCCAGGTGTAGTCCATGTCCTCGACGATCGTGCGTTCGGGGAAGCCGCCGTTTTCGGCCAGTGTCGTGCGTCTGAAGACCGAGCAGCAGCCTGAGCAGACCATGGGGCTGTTGGCCAACTGCTGGATCGGGCGGTGCCAGTGGAAGCCGAAGAGGTATTCGGTGGATCTGCCGCGCTCCCACGGGGTGCGGGTGAAGCGGGTTTGGACGTTGCCCGCGGCCACGTGGACGTTCGGGTCGTCGAAGACCGGTTTGATGCGTTCAATGTAGTCGGGGGCGAGCACGGTGTCGGCGTCGACGGCCAGGACGAGGTCCGTGGTGCAGTGAGGGAGTGCGTGGTTCTGGGCCTTGGCCTTGCTGCCCAGATTTTGGGGTGGGCGCAGGACCGTCACGCCGTAGGAGGCGGCCACCTCGCCTGTGCGGTCCGTGGAGCCGTCGTCGATGACGATGATCTCGTCTGGGGGGATCGACTGGGCCTTGAGGGAGGTCAGGGTGGCGGGCAGGCCCTGTTCCTCGTTGTGGGCGGGGACGATGACGGTGAGGGATGGGGAACCTGTCGTGCTCATCTGCGTCGTCCCTTCAGCTTGAGGGCTATGAGGGAGATCAGTCCGACTGTGGCGTAGATGATCAGGCTGAATCCCAGCATGGGCGGGCCTCCGGGCATCCTGTGATCCTTTCTGGGGAGGAGTGGTGGGGGCTGCGATGTGCGGTGTGCGGTGTGAGATGTGCGGCGTGGGTATGAGGATGCCGGGAGGGGCTGCTGTCGAAGACGGCCGAATACGGTTCTGTGGATGACCGGTGCGGTGGCCGGTGAGCCCTGTGGAAAAGGTTCCGCAAGAGACCTCTGTGAGGACTCTCCTGCGTGGGGAACTCTGAAGAGGACTTCTGCGGGAGGGTGCTGTGGGGAACGCCTGTGGGAGAGCGCTGCGGGGAACCCTGTGAGAGAGGGCGGTGGGGACTTCTGTGGGAGAGCGCTGTGAGGAGCTTCTGTGGGAGGGCTGTGGGGGACTTCTTCGGGGGAGTGTTGCGGGAAAGGAAAAGACGGCCAGGGAATGTCCCTGGCCGTCCTGTTTTAGAGGGTCAGCGTAGGCCGTACGCTCGGTCGATCGTCTGGGTGGTCGAGCCGCCCGCCCGGTCGGAGGCGGTGACGCGCAGGGACACGTAACCGCTGGTCTGGGCCAGTGGTGGATGGGTCAGGGTTATGAAATAGCGTCCGTCGGACACCGGGGTGACCCCGGCGGCCTCCTGCCAGCTTGTTCCGTCGTTCACCGAGTACTCCACCTTGGCCACAGTCGGCGCGCGCAGTTCGAAGGCGTAGCGTTGCCCGGCCGCGGCGCGGTTCAGGAGGTCGAGGGGCAGGTCGTAGGTGATCTGCGGCACGGGCTGGAACGCGCACGCCGTGCCGAACGTGCAGGTGTAGCCGTCGGGAGCGCCCGGGGACGGCGGGGTCGAGGTGAAGCGGGAGGTCGTGGTGACCTTTCTGGACAGGGTGCGGTCGGTGGTGTCGATGGTTTCCAGCCGGTACTGTCCCGCTTGGCCGGGCACCGTGAACGAGCGTGGTCGCCGGCCCTGTACCGGGATCTCCCGGTTTCCGATGAACAGCCGGGGCGACGAGGTCATCGGGCCCAGGCCGCTGTAATGACGTGGGTCCGAGTCGCGCCACTGCTCAGCGGGGATGAACCTGTCCCCGTCGCGGCACAGCGCGCAGGGCAGCTCGACCGGGTAATCAGCGGGTACGTTCGCGGCCCCGGGCACCAGTGGCGCCTTGAACCAGCGTTCCGCGCGCTGCCGTTCCTGTCGTGTGAACCGGTCATCCGAGCGCAGGTCCAGGCCCGCGTTCGTGATCGTGCGCGACCACACGACGTCGTTGGACATCGGGCCGAAATACTCGGTGCGGGCGACGGGCATGCGCAGCGACCCGCCGTACACCAGGCGTCCCGGCTCCTCGCCGGTCGACGACTCGCCGTACTCCCAGCCGCTGGTGTCTGGTTTGTCGGCATGGTACGCGGCGTCGACCCGTACCAGATGCACCATCTCCACCTTCGGCGGCTGGGCGGGCACCTTGCCCCGCGAGTCGAACCGCATGTGATAGACCACCTCAGGCCCCGCATACGGCTCCAGCCGCAACGACAGCGGCCCCTTGGCCAGCGCGGAGCGCACGGCCCGTCCCTCGGCCGCGGTCAGGCCCAGCCGCTGGAACGAGCCCCCGCTGGGTACCCGCGCCTGCCCGCCGTCCGCGTCCAGGAAGGCGAGGATGCCCGCCGCCCCGCGCCGTGCGGCGTTCGTCCCGGCTTCGTCCATCAGCGCGCCCGCGGTGACGTACGGCCGGTCCCCGCCCGCGAGCGGGACCCCGGCCAGGACGACCTTGCCGGTCACGTCCACGCCCGCGAAGTCCTCGGGCCGTCCCTGACCCACCGACACGATGGGATAAGTCGTGATGGTGGAGAGGTTGCGCATGGTGTCCATGTCGTAGGCCGGATCGAGGGTGATCTGCCCGGCCTTGGCGGAGGTGAGCACCGGTGGCTCCAGGTCCCACTGGTGGGACAGACGCACCTTGCCCGCCTTGACCGAGGAGACCGGCGACACGTACAGGTCGTGGCCGCCGCCTGCCGCGCCCCCGTACACGGAGATCGGCAGGGTGCGGTCGTCGAACGTGCGCACGTAGTAGGCGTGGCCGGCGCCGTCGGCGGGGTTCGGGAGGTCCGGCCTGATGCGTACCGTCTTGCGGGCGTCCAGGGTGACCGTCTGGTCGCCGTCGAGGGTGATGGTCTCGATCACCCAGCTACTGCGGTTGGCGATCCGGTTCTCGGGCAGGACGCCGATCACCTCGTAGTCACCGGCCGGGAGATGGAACTCGCCGGTGCCCGCGAAGTCGGTGCGCAGGTAGTAGTACCCGTACGGGTTGAACGGGTCCTCGGGGCTGTTGGGCCGCTTCAGCGGGATCGCGTACACGAGGGGCTCGGCCTGGTAGCCGGGGAAGAACTCCTTGGTGCCGTACGAGTTGACCAGCGACACCCCGAGCCGGTGCGTGGCCGGACCCGTGTAGTAGCTGAACGGCGTCACCAGCCGCGTGTCCCCGCCGCTCGCCGTCACCCAGCCGCCGTACGCGCCCACCGGGCCGGCCGCCGGGTCCACGGTGAGGTCCACCGTGGCGGTGCCGTTCGCGGGCACGGTGACGGTTTCGGTGCCGAGCCGGATCGCCCCGCCGGGAGCGGGCTTGCCGCTCCAGCCGCGCGTCACCAGCGACACGGACAGCGTGACCGCCGCCGCGCCGATGTTGCGGTACGTGACCTGCCGCGTGGCGGCCCCGCCGACCAGGCGGAAGTCCACCGCCGACGTCGCGAACACCGTCTGGGTCACCGCGCGCGCCACGTTCACCAGCCCGCTGCCCTGCTCGAACCAGTTGTGCCCGTCGTTGCGCTCGGCGGTCGAGGTCAGCGCGTCCCGCAGCTCGCCCGCCCGCCAGGCGGGGTGCTGCTGCGCCAGGATCGCCGCCGCCCCGGCCACGTGCGGAGTCGCCATGGAGGTGCCGCTGAACGTCGTATATTTGTCGCCGTCAGGAAGCCCAGGGAGCCCGGGCAGCGTGGAGTCGGCCGAGCGGGCGGCGACGATGTCCACGCCGGGGGCCACGATGTTCGGCTTGACCGCCGCGTCGTCCAGGCGCGGGCCCTTGCTGGAGAAGTCGGCCAGCGTCGTGCCCGTCGTCTTGTCCACCGCGCCCACGGCGAGCGCCTCGTCGGCAGCCGCGGGGACGCTGATGGTCAGCGGGTCGTACTTGTTGCCCGCGGCCGCCACGAACAGCGTCCCGTGCCGCTTCGTCAGCTCGTTCAGCGACAGGCTCATCGGGTCGGTGCCGTTGCCGCAGCAACTGCCGAGGCTCATGTTCACCACGTCGGCGCCCTGCGCGGCGGCCCACTCCATGCCGGCGATGGCCCACGACCACGAGCCGTCGCCGTTGTCGTCGAGCACCTTGCCGACCAGCAGTGACGCGGCGGGCGCCACGCCCTTGTAGGTCGCGCCCGCGCCCGCGATCGTCGAGGCGACGTGGGTGCCGTGGCCCTTCCTGTCGGCGATGCCGGCGGCGCCGGAGAAGTTCTCGGTGGCGAGGATGCGGCCGGCGAAGTCGGGGTGGTTCACGTCGATGCCGGTGTCGAGGACGGCGACCTTGACCCCCTTGCCGTCGTACCCCTTCTCCCAGCCCTTGGGCGCGCCGATCAGCGGCACGCTCTTGTCGAGGGACACGTGCGTCTTACGGTCCAGCCAGATCTTGGCGATCTCGCCGGTGGCCTTCTTGGTGGTACGGAGTCCGGTCCAGAAGGCGGCCGTCTCCCCGGTGGGCACGGTCATCGCGGCGCCGTTGACGCTGTCGAGCACGCGGACGTTCGCGGCCGCGGGCAGGGCGGCGGCCGACTTGGCCAGCGCGGACGGGGCCGGGTCGCCCTTGTAGGTGACCAGGAGGCCGATCGTGCTGTCGCGCTGCTCCCGCGCCAGGGTCTCGACGTCGAACAACTCCTCGTCGAGCGCGCCCGAGGCGACCATGGCGGCGGCGTCCGAGGGGAGGACGAGGTAGCCGCCGTCCCTGCTCGGCAGCGTGGCGAAGGTGACCTCCGCGCCGTCCGGCCTGGCCGCCTGCCGTCTGATGGCGACGGAGGGCGCGCCGCTGTTCCGTGAGGGCGTGTAGTCGATGACGTCGCCCGTGACGAGGGTGAGGGTCACGGGGGCCGGAGCCGTTCCCGCGGGTGCGGCGGTCGTGGCATTCGCGCCGGGTGCGGTGGCGGCGGTCGCGGCATGCGCGCCGGGTGCGGTGGCGGTGGCCAGCACGAGGGCGACGCCGGATAAGGTCGCGGCCACCCGGGTGGGTAAAGCGGACAAGGTATGCCCTTTCGGTCTGTTGGAAGCTCGTTCGGGAGCGCTCCCAAAATAGTCCGAAGGGGTATGCGTGTCCGGCTAATGATCAACCCGGCAAATGATCCTCAACGTTCCACAGATACCGCAGGCGAAAGTAATTTCCAATAGATCCGAGAAGGAGAAAATTTCTTTTCGAATCGTCTTGACCTGGGCGGTTGACACTGGGAAAGCTGTGGCAGGAGAGCCGCAGGTGAAAGGACCACCCCCATGGTCACTGTCCGCGCCTTCGCGTCCGGCGACGAGAACCCCTTGGTGGACGCCTGGAGTCGCAGCATGCCGGCCGACCCCGCCACGTCCGGCTGGTTCCGCGATTGCGTGCTGCTCGATCCCAACTTCGACCCCCACGGCCTGCGCGTGGCCGTGGCCCGAGATCGGGTGGTGGGCTGCGCGTACGCCGTCCGCCGCCGCGTCCCTTTGGCCCCCGGCACCGATCTGGAGCCGGACACCGGCTGGATCCCGTTCTTCTTCGTCGTCCCCGAGCACCGCGCGGGCGGGCTCGGGCGGCGGCTGGTGGAGGGGGCGCTGGCGTTCCTGGAGGGCCACAGCCGTACAAAAGTCGATTTTTCGTCTTATACGCCGAACTACGTGCTCCCGGGGGCCGACGCCGAGCTCTACCCGGACGGCTATCGGCTGCTCCAAGGGCTCGGCTTCCGGACCCTGTACTCGCCGGTGGCCATGGACAGGACCCTCGTCGGCTACCAGGCCCCGCCCGAGGCGCACACGCTGCGGGCCGAGCGGGAAGCCGAGGGATACACCTTCCGCAGCCCCACCACAGGCGAGCTGCCCGAGCTGATCCGGTTCGCGGCCGACGTCTTCAACCCCGACTGGGGCGAGGCGATCAGACGGCACCGCGACCCCGAACGCATCATCATCGCGAAAAAAGACCACATAGTGGCCTTTGCCCTGTACGCGGCCTACCGCGGCATCCCCGAACGCTTCGGCCCCTTCGGCGTCGGCCCCGGCCTGCGTGGCACCGGCCTGGGCAACATCCTGCTCCACCTCACCATGACCAGGATGCGCGCCGAAGGACTGCACTCGTCCTGGTTCCTGTGGACCGGCGAGACCAGCCCGGCCGGGCGGCTCTACACGAAGGCCGGCTACGAGGTCACCCGGCGCTTCCATGTGATGAGGCGCCAGGCATGACGCACGTCCTGGCGATCGGCGCCCACGCGGGCGACCTCGACCTACGGCCGGCGCCCAGATCGACGACGTGCTGCGGATCCACGCGCCGCGCATGTCCCGCGACGAGCGCACGGAGCGGACGGTGGAGGCGCGGCACCCGTACACGCGGTTGCTGCTGGAGCCCCGGCACGTACGGAACTGGACGACCGCCACTGGACCCACTGCTGGCAGGCCGTCACGCCGTGAGTGCCGCCGCCGTCAGCTCGCGCCACCAGCGTCGCCGGTCGGTGGCGCGGAGCAGGCGGTTGTGCAGGCGGTGCAGGCACTTGGCGTTGTGCGTGTTCACCACGAGCTCGTCGGCCGCCACCAGGTGGCGCAGCGGGCGGCCGTGGCAGGTGGAGCAGCCGCACGTACCCGGCCCGAGCCGCTCGACCGGCACGAACGCCAGCCGCTCCGTCACGAACGCGCTGCGCGCCCCGCCCCGCCGCCAGCCACCGCGCGGCTCGTGCGTGTCCGGATAAAGGTGCCGCAACACCTCACGCACGCCGACGGCGGCCCACTCCGCCCCGTACGCCAGCGCCGCCGGCGCCTCGACCCCCGCCGCGAGCAGCGGCAACGCCATCGGCAGGTACGGCGCCCCGTCCTCGACGACCAGCGCCACCGGCACCCCGTAGTCCACGACCGTCCTGGTCAGCGTCGCCCGGTCCTGGGTCAGCCATCGCGCGTGCAGGGGCAGCACCGCGATCACGCCCTCCCACCGCGCGGCCTGTTCGAGGATGGCGTGCAGGGATTCCTCATCCCCTTTGCCGATATATCCGGAATCGGTGAGTGGGGCCGTCACCCCCGACTCCACCTGGTCGGCGATCCAGTCGGCCGACAGCCGCGCCGTCCCCCGGACCCGCGCCGACCCCGCGTACCGCCGCCGATCGGCCAGCACGGGCCCGTCGTAGCCGTGCCGCCGCACCATCCGGACCGCGTCGTGCGCGGCCTGGCCGGTGAAGACCAGCCCGGAGCCGGGATGCCCGGCCAGCGCCACCGCGTCGTAGACGTCCCTGGCGCTGACCTGAACCAGCAGGCGCTCGTGGAGATCCATGGCGCGCGCTCTCTGAAGGCAGGGGATGTCCTAACACGAAATATCCCCACAAAGAGCGGTCTTCAGCGGTACCGAGCGGCGATCTCCCGCGCGGCGGCCCCCACCTGATCCCGCAGCTCGGCCGGGGAGAGCACCTCGGCCTCCGTGCCCAGCCGCAGGAACTCACCGAGCGCGTGCCCGATCGACTCGATCGGCACCGTGACCTGGATCCACCCCTCCTCGTCCGGCGGCTGCGCGCTCTCGTGGGCCGCCTTCACCGCCCCGGGCGTCATGAGATCGGTCAGCCGCCGCAGCCCCTCCGGCGACACCCGCGCCACCGCCTCGCCCCACCGCAGCCTGGCCTCGAACTCGGCCAGATAGCCCGCCCAGTAGGCGGTCAGATCGAACCCCTCCGCCCGGGTGAACCGCTCGGGCAGCGGATGCAGGTCGAGGATCTGCGACACCCGGTAGGTCCGCACGTCCCCCTCCGACCGCGCCACCAGATACCACCGACCGGCCTTGACCACCAGCCCGTACGGCTCCAGCCGCCGCTCCACCTCCTGCGGCGCCTTCCACCGGCGATAGCGGACCTGGATCCGCCGCTCGTTCCAGACCGCGTCCGCCACGGCCGGCAGATACGTCACCGGCTCCTGATCCCGATACCAGGTGGGCGCGTCGAGATGGAACCGCTCCTGGATCCGCCCCGCGCGGTCGCGCAACTCGACCGGCAGCGCGGCCATCAGCTTGAGCTGCGCCGCCGTCACCACCGCGCCCAGGCCCAGCTCGGCCGCCGGACCGGGCAGCCCCGCCAGGAACAGGGACTCGGCCTCGTCGGCGGTCAGCCCGGTCAGCCGGGTGCGATAGCCGTCGAGCAACTGGTAGCCGCCCTTCGGCCCCGCGTCGCCGTAGAGCGGGATGCCGGCGGAGTGGAGGGACTCGACGTCGCGGTAGATGGTGCGTACCGAGACCTCCAGCCGGTCGGCCAGCTCCTGCGCGGTCATCCGGCCGCGCGTCTGCAGCAGCAGCAGGATCGAGACGAGCCGGGAAGCGCGCATGAACACTGACACTACCTGTCAGTGGCCCGGGCCTACCGTCCTCCCCATGAACGACTTCGACTTCTTCGCCGGCCACTGGAACGTCCGCAACCGCCGCCTCGTCAAGCCCCTCGCCGGCAGCGACGAATGGGACGAGTTCCCCGGCCACTCGATCGCCACCCGGCACTTCGGCGGCGCGGCCAGTTTTGACGAGATCGAGTTCCCGACCAAGGGATCCCACGGCCTCACCGTGCGCGTGTTCAACCCGGAGACCCGGCAGTGGTCCATCTACTGGGCCAGCAGCCGGACGGGCGAGCTCGACACCCGCCCGATGGTGGGCTCGTTCGAGGGCGACCGGGGCGAGTTCTACGGCGAGGAGAGCCACGAGGGCGGGCCGGTGCGCTGCCGGTTCGTCTGGACGGTCATCGACGAGAACGCCTGCCGCTGGGAGCAGGCGTTCTCCGACGACGACGGGCGGACCTGGGAGACGAACTGGACGATGGACTTCACCCGAGTGTGACGGTCTCCGCCTGCAGCGCCCGCGACCCGGTGGCGGCGCCGCCGCCGCGTACGAACAGGATGGCCACCACGGCGATGGCCGCGATGAGCAGCACCAGCCCACCGGCCACGATCACCCACCACCAGCCGGACCGCGCCGGCTTCGCCTCGTAGAGGGGCACGTCGGGCAGCATGTCCGGCGTGTACGGGAGCCGCTGCGTGTACGGCGACTCCGGCGGGCCCTGCGAGGGCATCGGCTGGGAGTGCGGGTAGCGATGCCTGATCGTCTGGTTGGGGTCCGGTTCCGGCTGGTCGCGATTCATGATCCCCTCAGGCATGCTGCGGAGTTTCGATATACGTCAACATTGTCACACTTCCCCCTGCCCAGCCGTCCAGCTCCTATGACATCGGTACTTGTGACAGGCGGCAGCGGGCGGCTGGGCCGCGTGCTGCTGGAACAACTGGCCGAGGCGGGCCACGACGTGCGGGCCACCAGCCGTACGGCGCGCGCTTCCGGCGATGGCGTGCGATGGCTGGTGGCCGACCTCACCACCGGGCAGGGGCCGGCCGAGGCCGTGCGTGGGGCCGAGGTGGTCGTGCACCTGGCCACGGCTCCCTACAAGGGGCGTTACACGCGCGCGGTCGAGCTGGACGGGACGTCGGCGCTGCTGGCGGCGGCTCGCGAGGCAGTGGTTCGGCACTTCGTCTACGTCTCGATCGTGGGCGTGGACCGGGTGGCATGGGGATATTTCCGGACCAAGGTCCACGCCGAGCGCCTCGTCCGGGAGGGTGGCGTGCCGTGGACGATCGTGCGGGCCACCCAGTTCCACGAGTTCGTCGACCAGACGCTCGGGAGTATGGCCCGGTTCGGTGTGCTGATCGCCGACCCGGGGATCCCGGCGCAGCCCGTGGACGTGCGCGACCTGGCCGCCCACCTGGTGGCACTGACGGAACGCGGCCCGAGCGGCGGGACACTCGGCGAGAGCGGTCCTGACGACGGCGTCGAGGAGTTCGGGGGGCCGCAGGTGCTGACGATGGCCGAGCTCGCCGAAAGCTGGCTACGGGCGCGCGGGCTGCGCAGGCCCCTCCTACGCCTGCGGGTGCCCGGCGCGCTCGGCCGCGCCTTCCGAGCCGGCCATCTCACCACCAAGGCCAGGCCCGCGGGCGCGATCACCTGGGCCGACCATCTCAGCGGGCGTTAGCCCTGGTTGAACGGCGGCTGCCCCGGCTGCTGCCAGCCAGGCTGCTGAGCGGGAGGCTGCTGCGGCGGCTGCGGCTGGTTCCAGTCGCCCTGGGGCTGGTTCCAGCCGGGCTGCTGGGGCTGGTTCCAGGCACCCTGGGCCTGCTGGGCCTCCTGCGGCGGGTTGCGCCGGGCGATCACGCCGAAGATCAGCAAGCCCGTACCGACGACCTGGAAGAGCAGGCTGATCAGGTTGTACGCGACGATGAGGACGGTGTACCCGTCGCCGAACGACGAGACCAGTGACGGCAGGGCGATGCTGAACACCCCGCTGATGATCACGCCCAGCAGGAGCACGACACAGCCGGTCGCGCCCAGTACGGCCCCGCGGCCGTGCTCCTGCCGGCGCATGAACATCAGGCCGGCGCCGACCGCGAGCAGGCCGCCCAGCACGATCATGACCACGACGTTGATGAGGACGGAAAAAGCCATAGAGGAGACAACTCCAGGAATTAGGGAGCGAGACTTGATGACGCTATGACGACTGGCGGAGTTCTGCCACCGCCCTGCTGATCGAATCGAGATCCAGGCCGCCCTCGTAGCGCACGCCGTTCAGGAAGAGGGTGGGGGTGCCGCGCACGCCGCTCGCCTGGCCGGACTCCTCGTCGCGCCCGATTCTGGCGACGTGGCGCGGCACCTCCGACCAGGACCGGACGTCCAGCTCGGCGGCGTAGTGCTCCAGGTCGGCGTCGGTGAGGAAGCGCTGGTTGTCGTAGAGGATGTCGTGCATCTCCCAGAACCGCCCCTGATCGGCGGCGGCCTCGGAGACGATCGCGGCGGCCACGGCCCGCGGGTGCAGGGTGCGCAGCGGCATGTGCCGGAACACGTGCCGCACGTCGGGGTTCTTCCTGCGCAGTTCCTCCAGGATCGGGTGCAGCCGCCCGCAGTAGGGGCACTCGAAGTCGCCGTATTCGACGATGGTCACCCGGGCGTCCGCGGGACCCCGCACGTGGTCATCCGGCCCGACCGGCGAGGTGAGGAGCGTGGGCAGGTCTTCGGACGGCTCGGCGTCGGGCGGCGCGCACACCCCGCCCCGGTCCCAGGCCATCCGGAAGATGATCCAGCCCAGCAACGCCGACAGCAGCGACCCTGCCAGGATGCCGATCTTCGCGGAATCGTGCAGGCCGGGGTCCTCGAAGGCCAGCTCCACGATGAACAGCGCCACCGTGAACCCGATCCCCGACACGGCGGCCCCGCCCAGCAACTGGCCCCACACCAGGTTGCCCGGCAGGATCCCCCAGCCGAACCGCAGCGGCAGCCACGTGCCCAGCGAGATGCCGACGAACTTGCCCAGCACCAGGCCCAGCGCCACGCCCCACGCGACGGGAGAGGTGGCGGCGGCCCGCAGGGTCTCGCCGTCGAGCCGCACCCCGGCGTTGGCCAGCGCGAAGATCGGCACGATCACGTAGCTGCTCCACGGGTGCAGCCGGAGCTGCAGCCGCTCGTTGACGGAGACGGCCCGCTGCACGCGCCGCGTGGCCTCCCTGGCGGCCTGGGCGCTGGGCTCGCTGGTGAACTCCTGCACCGCCTCCCCGGCCAGCAGCAGTTTCTGGTCGGTGGGCGCGTACACGAAGACGAGGATCCCGAGCGCGATGCCGACGAGCGTCGGATGGATGCCGCTCTCCAGCGTGGCCACCCAGAGCCCGAACCCCAGCAGGATGTACGCGGGCGCCCGCCAGATCTTCAGCCACCGCAGCAGCACGATGGCGGCCAGCAGCGCGGCGGCGGTGACGAGCGCGGGCACCGAGATGCTGGCGGTGTAGAAGATCGCGATGATCATGATGGCCAGCACGTCGTCCACGATGGCCAGCGTCAGCAGGAACGCCCGCAGCGGATCGGGGCAGCGGGCCCCCACCACGGCCAGCACGCCCAGCACGAAGGCGGTGTCGGTGGCGATCGGCACGCCCCACCCGACCGCCCCCGGGCCGCCGAAGTTGAGCAGCAGGTAGAGCCCGGCCGGTATGAGCATCCCGCCGAGCGCCGCGACGGCCGGCACGGCGATCAGCCGCCGGTCCCTGAGCTGGCCGAGCCGGACCTCGTAGGAGACTTCGAGCCCGATGAGGAAGAAGAAGACGGTCATGAGCCCGTCGTTGACCCAGTGGCGCAGGTCCAGCGAGAACGCGGCGTCCCCGAACGACAGCCCCATCGGCGTGTGCCAGAACGCCTCGTAGGTGCCGGCCCACGGCGAATTCGCCCACAGCAGGGCCAGCACGGTGGCCCCGAGCAGCACGGTGGTGCTGCCGGCCTCGGTCCTCAGGAACGCCCGCAACATCGAAGATCTCCCCCCGGAGATCCGATCTTAGAGCCCTCGTCTGATCACCCTGCGTCGCGGTCAGGTGAAGAACAGATAGACGGCCGCGTCGCGGGCGATCAGGAACCCGACGATCGCGATCGCCCAGCTCACCGCCGACGCCGAATGCTTGGCCAGCCAGGCACGGAACCGCTCCAGCTTGGGCTCCAGCCAGTCACCCGCCACGCCGCGCAGCGCCATGAGGGCGAGCGGCGGCAGGATCATGACCAGCACGTACGCCGCCAGCAGCGGCAGCCACCGCCCGATGGCCAGCCCGGAGGTGGTCATGATGCCGATCGCGGCCAGATAGGGCACCATCGTCGCCACTTCCAGCGCCCCGGCGGTCAGCCCGAGCAGCACCATCACCCGGGGCCCGCCCACGCGCGGCTCGAACCGGCGCTCCGGCAGGCCCCGCTTGGCCCGCCACTTCGGATCGAACCGCCAGCTCAGCAGGAACAGCCCCACGCCCAGGGCCAGTTGCACCATGTAGGCGGGCCGGCTGCGCAGCGCGTCACCGAACTGCTCCATCACCGTCGACAGCCCCAGCATGAGCGCCACGCCCACCAGGAAGTAGAAGCCCGCCACGGTGGCCAGGTAGATCAGCAACCGCGACGTCCGCGACCGGTCCGAGGACAGCAGCAGGTAGACGGGGATGCCGAGGGTGCCGAAGCTGGTGCTGTCGACGATCGCCAGGGCGGCGAGGGTGAGCAGCAGTCCGATGGTCATGTACCGATGATGTCGGGCGTGAGCGGGTGCCCACCTCCTCCGGCGGGCTGAACCCGATGTACATCCTTCTGCTGAGGGAGAAGCCCCGGGGCCGGGCGCGCCGGCCCCGGGACAGGCGCTCAGAGGTTGCGCAGGTAGGCCAGGGACGGGGCGAAGAAGTATTCGCCGCCCTTCATCGTGACCGTCTGGGCCACCTGCCCCTGCGGGACGGACATCTCAGGCTTGCCCCACGCCTTCGGGAACGTCACCTTGATGTCGCGCGCACCCTGCCCGATGACCGGGTCGTGCCCGGTCGCCGGGTTCTCGAAGTCGGCGTTGTTCGCCCAGCTCTGCTGCGTGAACTCGAACTGGTCGAGCAGGCTGCCGTTGAACGCCATGAACAGCAGCCCGACCTCCCCGCTCGGCCGGTCCTCCGGCGGCGAGTCGTCCCACGGCTCATCGGTGCGCTCGCCGTAGGTCTGCCCGCGCCTGGCCATCAGCACGTTGCGCCCGAACGAGCGCGGGTTCGTCTTCCTGACGTGCCCGCTGAACGGGCACTTGGACCCGTCGTCCCCGTCGAAGGTGAAGTCGTTGGACACCGGCCCGCCGCTCGCCTTGCGCCTGCTCGTCACCGGGGTGCCGTCCTTGAAGCGGCCGACGAGCATGGCGCCCGCCCGCTCGCGGTCGGCGCCGGCCAGTCCGAGGTCGTCGGCCAGGTCGCGCTCGATCTCCTTGAACGCCCGTACGTTCTGCTCCAGCTTCCTGAACACCAGGTAGCTCCCGTGATGGCGGACGGGGTTCGGCGCGAACGGGTCGGGCACCAGGACGTTGCCCAGCGGGAACGCCGGGTCCCAGTGCTTCTTCGGCTCCTTGTCCACTTCGTCCTTCAGGAACAGCGGCTGGCTGCGGCCGTCCACGTAGCCGAAGTGCTCGATGCCGTCGCCCGCCGGGTTGCGCATGCCCTGCCCGCTCTCCTCGCCGAGCAGCCTGGCGCTCTCGGGCAGCGCGCCGAGGATCTCCGCGCGCAGTCGTCCGACCGGGCCGGGGTCGGCGTCCCCGATCAGGATGACGGCGTGGATCTCGCGCTGGTAGACGCGCTCCCACTCCTCCACCTTGGGGTCGGCGACCTGCTCGATCCGCCGCTTCATGCCGTCGCGGAAGACCGGGTCGCCGAACTTGCGCACGTCCTCGACCGAGTGGCCTAGGTCGCGGTAACCCGCCTTGCTGATGCCGATGCCCACGTACGGCGTGCCGCGGCGGCGGCCGGTCGCGAAGTCGCGCACCTCCTCCAGGTGCTTTCTGGCCGACTTCATCGTGGTGGTCGCGATGTGCCGGAGGTAGGCCCGCCCCTCCAGCGCGTCGTTGAACCGGACGAACAGCACGGACAGGTGCTCACGTACGTGAGCGCGCAGAATGTTCGGCTGAAGATTGTCGAGCATCGCCTTGGTGTCCGCGTCGAGCGTGGCCGAATCCCAGGCCAAGGGTTGTGCGTTGTTCAGATCGACCGGCATGTGGATGAATCCTTCCCCGTTTCCGATGGAAATCGGGCCCCCTTACGCGTCTTGGCGAAATCGCTCACCACGAATCCCCCATGTTGCGACGCGCCCCATCTGTACGACTCCGAAGAGCGCCGGATGGTTTCCCGGAAACGGGCAAACTGGATTTCCCGATCAGCCGACGGTGAGCGCGGTCCGCGCGGTGCCGCCGTTCTCGCAGCGCACCGTCACGGGGAACGTCCCGGCCCTGGCCGTCTTCAGGCTCGGCGACCACGTGGCCGCGGGCGTGCCGGGCCGGTTCCGCGTCGGCGTGAACGCGCTGGAGGCGATGTCGCGCACCCGCGAGCCGCCGCACATCGCCGTCACCTTCACCTGCGCGCCCAGCCGGGCGCTGACCGGGGACACCCCGACGCCGGCGTTGACGAGGACGGCGCCACCAGGCTCCTGTGTGGGCGTGGGCTTCGGGGTCGCGGACGGCGTGCCGGTGGGCGTGGGGGCCGGGGCGGGGTTGCTCAGCCCGAAGACCGCCGGCCGAGCTCGTGAATGATCGCCGATCTGACGAATTCGTCGTCTTCGACTACGAGAACCATCGCCATGCGCACCAACCGTACCGGGGCCGTACATAATGCCTGTCATGCGCCGAGCCGTGAGATATACCGCGATCTGGTGCGGGGCCACCGTGGTCGCCGTGTCGGTCTCGTGGTTCGGCGTGCGTGGCGTGCTGCGTAACGAGTTCGTGGACGATGTGAACGTCGAGCCGTTTCTCGCGCGGACGATTCCCGCGCGAGCCGAATCGTCGGCGACCCCTCGCCGTACGACGAAAAAGCCTGTCGCTTCCCCAAAGCCCGCGAAACCGCTGAAGGTCGTCACGGTCAAAGGCGGCGAGGTGGTGTTCACGCTCGGCGCCGAAGGCTGCCGCCTGGTGTCGGCCAGCCCGGTCAGCGGCTACACCGCCAAGGTCGCCCGCGCCGAGGGATGGATCCGGGTGGACCTGGCCAAGGGTGAGCACGGCACAGGGGTGTTCTGCATCAGCCACGAGCGGCGCACCGACACCTGGGAGTACTGATGAAGAGCCGGCGCTGGAGCCGTTCGAGCGGCACGCGGGACACGCTGCTGCGCGCGGCCCGCGACGTCTTCCTCGCCAGGGGGTACGGCGAGGCCACGGTCGCCGACATCGTGGAGACGTCCGGGATCAGCGTCGGCAGCCTTTACCACCACTTCGGCGGCAAGCCGGGCCTGTTCCTGGCGCTGTGGGAGCAGTTCATGCGCGGCCAGGAGGAGCGCACCTCCAGGGCGGCCAAGGCCACCGAGGGCACCGGCGAACGGTTCCTGGCCGGCGCCCGCGCCTATCTTGAGGGCTCGTGGGAGCAGCGCGAGGTGGCCAGGCTGTTCCTGGAGAACGACGGGCCCGCCGAGTTCACCACGCTGCGCAGGCAGCGCGGATGGGACTGGATCGGCGGCAACAAGCGCCTGCTCGGCCTGGCGGACACGCGGGAGAGCCACGTGCTGGTGGTGCTGCTCACCACGATGATGGGCGAGGCGGGCCGCGAGGTGGCCGCCTGCGAGTCCGGCCAGGACGCCAAGGCGACGATCGACGAGGTGATCCGGCTGGTGAGGTTGCTGCTGCCTACTGCGGACGGTGTAGCCCGGCCGTCTCCCTAGGGACGATTCCGTGGCCGCCGCGCGATGGGACCGTGAGGGCATGGACGCACTCCGCAGGGCCCTGGGCCGGCTCTCGCTGCTCTACGCGCTGATCTTCTTCGTGTTCGCGCTGCTGCACGCCGGGATCACGGTCGGGCCGGTGAGCCAGCCCGTGATCGTCCCGGCCGCGATCGTGGAGACGTTGTGCGTGGTGGTCATGGCCTCCGGCGCGTACGGCGCGCTCGCCGGACGTGACTGGGCCTGGGACGGGCTGATCTACAGCCACGCCGCCGCGCTGGGCGGGGTGCTGCTCGGGATCCTGGCGCTGACGTTCGCCCCTTCCGAGCCCAACGTGCTGCTCACCTGGTATCACGCCGTCATGGCGACCGCGCTCGCCGCCGGGCTGGGCGGCGCCTTCTACGTCTCCAGGGTCCGCAGGTAGCCGGCGGCCTCCGTGACCTGGTCCTCGCTGAAAACCCGGATCCCGTGGCGCTCCAGCAGCGCCGTCGTGACCCCCTGACCAGGCGTGCGGTGGCCCGCGAAGCTGCCGTCGTAGACGGCCAGCACGCCGCACGAGGGGCTGCCCTCCTTGAGCACGGCCAGCCGGACGCCGTGCGCGCGCGCCGCGTCGAGCGCCGCCCGCGCGCCCGCCAGGAACTCGGCCGTCACGTCGGACCCGTCCGTGGCCAGCACGCGGGCCGCGCCGGACAGCACGGCGGCCCCGCCCGCGCCGCCCTCGATCTCGGCGGCGGGGCGGGGGACCGGCAGCCCGCCCGCCACCTCGGGGCAGAACGTCACCAGCCGCCCCTCCTCCCGCCAGCCGGCGAGCAGGGTGTCGGAGCTGGTCTTCGCGCCGCCGTCGTAGCGCACCTTGCGGCCCATCAGGCAGGCGCTGACGAGGATCTTCTCCACGTCTTCGATCCTATGAGCGCGATCGGCACCAGCGAGACCGCGGTCAGCGCGGCCGCGGCCCAGAACGCGTACGTGAACGGCCGCTGCACGCCCGCCGTGGTGAGCGCCTGCAGCAGCACCGCCAGCAGCGCGACGCCGAACGGCGCGGCCAGCCGGACCGCGATCGTGCTCAGCGTGGTCGCCGCCGGGATCACGGCCCGCTCCAGCGTCCTGAACGCGGCCGCCATCACCGACGCCGACACCAGCCCGTGGCCGAGCCCGAGCACGAACATCGGCACCAGACCTCCGTGGAACAGCACGAACGCCGCCATCCCGGCCACGGCGAGCAGCACGCCCGCCGCGCCCACCCCGCGCGGCCCCCGGCTGTCGGTGAGCCTGCCCGCGATCGGCATCGTGATCGCCGCGCCGATCCCCATCGGGGCCAGCAGCAGCCCGGCGTCCAGCGCGCTCCCGCCCTCGGCCAACTGGCTGTAGAGGGGCACGAGCACGGTGAAGCCGAACATCGCGGCCGAGTAGCACACCAGCGCGGCCACCGCCGCGGCGAACGTGCGGTCGCCGAACAGCCGCAGGTCCAGCAGCGCATCCGGGGTCCGCAACGCCCGCACCACGAACGCCGCCACCAGCACGACCCCGGCCCACAGCACCGGATGCGGCGTCCCGTCGCCCGCCTCCGACAGCCCGTAGACCACGGCGGCCAGCCCGGGGGAGAGCAGCGCCAGCCCGACCAGGTCGAGCCGCCGCGGGCCGGCGCCCGCCTCGCGGGGCAGCAGCACGTACGCGGCCACCAGCGCCACCACGCAGACCGGCACGTTGACCAGGAACAGCCACCGCCAGCCCGGACCCTCCACGATCACCCCGCCGAGCGGCGGCCCGAGCACGGGCACCAGCATCGCGGGAACCGAGATCAGCGCCATCGCCCGGCCCATGCGCTCCTTGCCCGCCACCTGCGCCAGCATCATCTGGCCGACCGGCAGGAGCAGACCCCCGCCCAGTCCCTGCACGGCGCGGAAGGCGACCAGGCTCCCCACCGACCAGGCGGCGGCGCTGAGCGCGGAGCCCGCGGCGAACAGCACGAGTGCGACGAGCCAGACGTTCCTGGCGCCGAACCTGCCCACCGCCCAGCCGGTGACCGGGACGGTCATCGACAGGGCCAGCAGGTAACCGGTGACCGCCCCCTGCGCGGTGGCGGGCGTCGTGTGGAAGTCGCGGGCCAGGGTGCCGAGCGCGACGTTGACGATCGTGGTGTCGAGCATCGTCATGACGACGCCCAGGAGAACGACCAGGCCTGTGGTCCAGAGTGGATTTCGTACGCTGTATCGCATATCGTACACCGTAGCACTTCCGTACGCTGTCCCGGTGAGCTCCCTTTGGTCGAGACCCTCGCCGCCCCGCCGCCCCGTGCTGACCAGGGAGGCGATCGTGACCGCCGCCGTCGCGCTGGCCGACGCCGAAGGGCTGGCCGCGGTCTCCATCCGGCGCGTGGCCGCCGAGCTGGGCGCGCGGGCGATGACGCTGTACTCCTACATCGAGCGCAAGGAGGACCTGCTGGCGCTGATGCTCGACGAGATCTCCGCCGAGGTGCTGGTCGAGGAGCCGCTGCCGGCCGACTGGCGCGCGGCGCTGCTGCTGCTGGCCGGGCGCGAGCGCGAGGTCGTGCGCCGGCATCCGTGGCGGGTCGAGCTGATCTCGCAGCGGGTGGCCGTGGGGCCGAACGGGCTGCGGCACGTGGAGCAGAAGCTGGCCGCGTTCGACGGGCTCGGGGTCGACGCGCTGACGGCCTGGCGGTTCCTGGCCACGTTCAACGACTACATGACCGGGTTCGTGATCAGGGAGGCGATGGAGCGGGGGGCGCCGCGCGAGCGGGGGATCAACGAGGCCGAGCGGACGGCGGTGGCGGAGCCGTACATCAGGGAGCTGATCGACGGCGGCGAGTTCCCCCGGCTGGCGCCGATGATCGAGCAGGGTCTCCAGGGGGCCGACGACAACTTCGAGCGCGGCCTCACCTGGGTGCTGGACGGCATCGCGGGCGGCCTGCCCGGCGACGGGGGCGGCCCCGCCGGGCGATAACCTTGCCCCCTGATGAACACCGTCGTTTCTGCGATCGTCATCTCCGGCGCGCTGCTGCTCATGCTGATGAGCCTCGTCGTCGCGATCCGCGACCGGCCGATGGGCATGGTGCTGCTGGTCGGCTTCGCGCTGCTCGAAGCGGCCGTGCTGGTGCAGGCCGGCTTCGTGATCGCGGCGGTGGCGGGCGGCGCGGGGCCCGAGGACAAGGTCACGCTGTTCGGCTACGTCATAGGCGAGGCGCTGATCCCGCCCGCCGGGGTGTTCCTGGCGCTGGCCGAACGGAGCAGGTGGGGCCCGGCGATCCTGGTCGTGGCCGGGTTCGCGATCGCGGTGATGAACGCCAGGCTGCTGCAGATCTGGCAGGGCGTGGCGTGACCACCTCACTCAGCGCGGGGCCCGGGCGCGCCCTGATCGCGCTCTACGGGCTCTTCGCCCTGGCCGCCGGGGCGCGGGCGGGCGTGCAGATCGCCACCAGGTTCGGCGAGGCGCCGGTGGCCTACTCGCTGTCGGCGTTCGCGGCGCTGGTCTACATCCTGCTCACCGTCGCGCTCTGGCGCGGCGCGCGCGGGCTCGCGCTGGTCGCGCTGGGCATCGAGCTGGCCGGAGTGCTGGTCATCGGCACGGCGAGCCTGCTCGACCCGGCCGCCTTCCCCGACGAGACGGTGTGGTCGGCGTACGGCAGGGGCTACCTGTTCATTCCGCTCGTGCTGCCCCTCGTGGGCCTCTACTGGCTGTGGCGCAGGCGTTAACCCGCGCCGTGCGGGGGCAGGGACTGACCCCATGAGCACGATCGAACACTCAGAAGACGTCAACGTCCCTGTCAGGGTCGCCTACAACCAATGGACGCAGTTCGAGAGCTTTCCCGAGTTCATGGAAGGCGTCGAATCGGTCAAGCAGATCGGCGACACGCGTACGCAGTGGGTGGCGGAGATCGCCGGCGTGAAGCGGGAGTTCGACGCCGAGATCACCGAGCAGCACCCGGACGAGCGGGTCGCCTGGCGCTCCACCGACCGGCCGCACCACGCCGGCGTGGTGACCTTCCACCGGATCGACGACGACACCACGCGGGTCACGCTCCAGATGGAGTACGACCCCGAGGGCTTCCTCGAGACCGCCGGAGACTGGCTGCAGCTCGTCCGCATGCGCGTGATCAGTGACCTCAAGCACTTCAAGCAGTTCATCGAGGCGCGCGGCGGCGAGACCGGCGGCTGGCGCGGCGACGTGCCCGGCAAGCATCAGCGCGAGCACGAGAGCGGTTCGCTGCTCGGCGACGCCGACGACCGCGTCCCGCCCGGCACCGTGGGCGGCGACGTCTTTCCGCCCGGTGGAACGCTCCCGCCTCCCGGTCCTGTCCCGCCGCGCAACGAGCCCCCTGAGGGGCCTCGTCCGGTCCTGTGACCTCACGGAAGACCCCCGGAGCCTAGTTCCGGGGGTCTTGTCATGGGTGGGAATAAATGGACATTTCGGTCCTGTTAAGGTGGTGATTCGTCCCATGATTTGATGAGTGGAGGACCTCCCCCGCCATGAGCGTGCTCGTCCAAGAGTCCAGAGGCAGAACCGCCCCCCTCGCCTGGCTCCTCGTGCTGGGGATCGTCCTCGCCGCACTCAACCTGCGCACCGCCGTCACCAGCGTGGGCCCGCTGCTCGACCAGCTTTCCGGCGCGCTCGGCATGACGAGCGTGGGCACGGGGCTGCTCACCACGCTGCCCGTGCTGGCCTTCGCCAGTGTAGGCGCGGTCACGCCGACCCTGGCCAGGCGGCTCGGCGAGCACCGCCTGCTGCTGCTCGCCCTCGTCACGCTGGGCGTGGGGCTGCTGGTCAGGTCGCTGGTCGACTCAGCCCCGGTGTTCCTGCTGAGCAGCGCGGTCGCGCTGTCCGGCGGCGCCGTCGGCAACGTGCTCATCCCGACGCTGATCAAGCGTCACTTCCCGGCTCGTACCGGGCTCATGACCACCGTCTACACCACGGCCCTGGCGGCGGGCACCATGCTGGCCGCCGCCGCGACCGTGCCGATCGAGCGTGCGTCGGGGGACTGGCACATCGCGCTCGGTGTGTGGGCGGCCCTGGCCGCCGTCGCCGTCATTCCGTGGCTTGCGCTGTTGCGCAGTGAGCCGGAGCGGTACACGGGCGGCCGGGACGCGGGCATCCGGCAGATGGTGCGCAGCCGGTTGGCCTGGATGATCGCGATCTACTTCGGCACGCAGTCGATGATCGCGTACATCATGTTCGGCTGGCTCGCCACGATCCTCACCGACAGCGGTTACACCACCTCGCAGGCCGGGCTGATGCTCGGCGTGTTCACCGCGCTGAGCATCCCCGTCTCGATCATCGTGCCGGTCCTCGCCTCCCGCTTCCGGGACCAGCGTCCGATGGTGGTCGGGCTCGTCTCGTTCTACGCGGCCGGGTTCCTCGGGCTGTGGCTCGCTCCGGCCTCGACGGCGATGGTGTGGGTGGTGCTCGTGGCCGTCGGGATGGGGTCGTTCCCGCTGGCGCTGACGATGCTGGCGCTGCGCACCCGCACGCCGGAGACCACGGCCGCGCTGTCGGCCTTCGGGCAGAGCGCCGGCTACCTCATCGCCGGGGCCGGTCCGCTGCTCGTGGGCGTGCTGCACCAGGCGACCGGGGGGTGGGCGCTGCCGTACGCGCTGATCTTCGTGGTCCTCGTCGCGCAGCTCGTCACCGGCCTGTACGCCGGCCGCAACCGCTATGTGGAGGATGAGCGCCTGGGAGGATGACCGGATGAACTCCACCCTCGTCACCTTCCCCGGCGGCCGGACGAGCGGCCGCTCCACGATCGCCGGGACCGTGCCGGTGGGGGACCGGCACGGTCTCGTCGTCGCCGAGACGCCGTTCCATCCCCTCGACCACACCTGGCCCGACCAGCCCGCCGACCGGGGCACGATCGGGGGCCTGCCGGTCGTCGACTGCGTTACAGGGGCCCAGTCGAACGCCGGTGAGGTCTTCATCGGCGCGGACATTCCGGTCAGGCGTGGGTCCGAGGACTGGTCGTGGCTGGTGGTGCACGTCACCGAGACGCCGCTGCCGGTGGGGACCGAGGTGGACCTGGAGGTGGACCCGGCCTTCCGCGCGGCGCTCTCGGCCGGTCACACCGCCTGCCACCTGGCCGCGCTCGCCCTCAACGCCGCCCTGGCCGACCGGTGGCGCAAGGAGACCCGGCTCGACGCGCTCGGGCATCCGGACTTCGACCAGGCGGCGATCGCCTCGTCCCGGATCGTCCCGGACGGGAGCGTGGACGTCTACCGGCTGGGCAAGTCGCTGCGCAAGAAGGGCTTCTCTGCCGAGGACCTGGACCTGGCGAAGGTGGCGCGGCAGGTGAACGACCGGCTGGAGGCGTGGGTGGCCGCCGACGCGCCGGTCCGCCTGGACGTACCGGGACCCGGGCTGACGGCCCGCCGCACATGGCACTGCTCGCTGCCCGAGGGCGAGTCCTCGATCCCGTGCGGCGGCACCCACGTGAGTCGTACGGGTGAGCTGGGGCGGGTTGAGGTCACGCTCTCCCAGGACCACGCCACCCTCACCATGCGCTTGAGTGTCAGCAGATGTTGACAAGCGGATGCTTGTCAGCACATGCTGACACCATGGAAGTCACGGAGCTGGCCGAGGCGGCCGCCGACCGCGATCCGGGAGTGGGGCTGGCGGCGGTGGCCGCGCTCAGGGCCCTGCTGGAGGAGCTGGAGGCGATGCACGTCTCCAACGCCCGCGCCCAGGGCTGGTCGTGGGAGCAGGTGGCCGACGCGCTGGGGGTCAGGCGTCAGTCGGCCCATCGCAAGCACGCTCGCAGGACGGGGAGGTAGCAGGTGATGTTCGCCAGGTTCACGGAGGACGCCCGCCGGGCGGTGGTCAAGGCGGGGATCCACGCGCTCGACGCGGGCCGGCCCACGCTGGACCCGGATCTGATGCTGCTGGCGCTGGCGGAGGTCCGGCCGTTCGCGCTGGCGTCGTTCACCGCCTCCGCCGACGACGTGCGCGAGCGCGTGGCCGCGCCCGACCCCCGCCCGCTGCTCGCCACGCTGGGCATCGACCTCGACGAAGTGCACCGCCGCACCCGCGCCGGCGCCGACGAACCCGCCCTGTGGACCCTGCGCCGCTCCCGCGTGCGCCCGCTGCGCGTCACCCTCTACGGGCCGCTGGGGCAGATCCCGCTGGCCATGCACACCAGAAAGGTGATCGAGGTCGCCCAGTGGCGCCCAGGGCCCGTCACGGGTGAGCGCCTGCTGTGGGGCCTGCTCGCCGACCACGCCAACGGCGCCGCCAGAATTTTGTACGACTCCGGCGTCGACCTGCGGCAACTGGTCCGAGAGGCCCGCATTCCCGCGTGACGGCACCTCAGGCGGCGGACCCCGGCCGAAGGTGGCCGATCTTCTCCGGATTGGCGAGGAGATAGATCGTCTCGATCTTCCCGTCGGCCACCAGCAGCGAGATGACGGTGATCACCCGCCCACCGGCCGAGACGACGATGGCCGGAGCGTTGTTCATCACCGTCATCTCGAACGCCAGGTCCGGGATGTCCGCCATCCCGATCGAGGCCATGAAACGGGCGATGTTCACCGGCGTGTTGATGGACAGCAGGTAGCGGCCCACGTTCTCGGAGCCCGTGATGACCCGCAGCGCCGCCCTGGCCTTGCCGCCGCCGTCGCTGACCATCGTCACCTGGTCGGCGAACAACGAGATCAGCCCGTCGAGGTCACCACCGGCGGACGCGTTCATGAACCGCTCGGTGACCCGCCGCCGCTCGTCCCTGTCCACCTCGAACCGGGGCCGCTTGTCCCGCACATGGTCGCGAGCCCGCCGCGCCAGTTGGCGAGTGGCCGGCTCGGCCCGCCCGATGATCTCCCCGATCTCGGCGAACGGCAGGTCGAAAGCCTCTCGCAGCACGAACACGGCCCGCTCGAGCGGCGACAGCGTCTCCAGCACCACGAGCAGCGCCAGCTCCACCGAATCGGCCAGCTCGGCATGCTCGGCCACGTCGGGCTCGGTGCCGATCGGCTCCGGCAGCCACGGCCCCACGTAGGACTCCCGCCGCGACCTGGCCCACCGCAGCCGGTCGATGGCCAGCCGCGAGGTCACCCTGATCAGGTAGGCCTTGGTGTCGGCGACGGTCGTCTCGTCCACCCCCGACCAGCGCAGCCAGGCCTCCTGGACGACGTCCTCGGCGTCGGCGACACTACCGAGAATCCGGTAGGCGACGCCGATCAGCAGGCTTCGATAATCCTCAAAGGCGGGCATATTCGATAAGACGTATCACGGCGTCTCGGTGTGACACGACTCCTCCCGGACTCCGATACACTTGGTGATCGCAAGGGGCTATGGCGCAGTTGGTAGCGCGCCTCCATGGCATGGAGGAGGTCTGGGGTTCGAATCCCCATAGCTCCACCCCTTTTCACGCAGGATCATAGAGGGCCAGTTCGGCCTCGTCGGGAGCCTCGAAGAGCGGCACCCAGCGTTCCAGTGAGTCCCGGCTGATCGGGGCGGTGCCCGGGGTTCCGTTGCGGTCTCGCAGGCGGCGCCACAGCTCCTCCACCGGCGCCTCCAGGTAACGCAGCTCGACGGCCGCCCCCAGTGCGCGGGCCGCCAGGCGCAGTTCGTCCCGCTCCGACCGTGCCCAGAAGCCATACTCCAGGATCACCGTCTGCCCCAGCCGCAGCAGGTCCTGGGCGTGCCGCCAGAGCTGCCGCTCCAGCAGGTCTCTCGCCTTCTCGTCGTACAGGTGGATGCCCAGGTTCGTCAGCCACTCGTCGGGGCAGAGCCGGACGGCCGGAAGGTCGGTAGCCAGGCGGCGGGCCAGGGTGGTCTTGCCCGAGCCGGGCAGGCCGCAGAGCAGGATGAGGCGAGGGCCGGGCATGCGGTGCCTTTCTGCGAGGTCACGGTCAGGGTAGCGGGCTCAAAGTGCTCATGGGTTGAGCGCTTTTCGCGGGAGAATCGGCGGTATGAGAGCTGACCGGCTGGTGGCCGTGCTGCTGCTGATGCAGGCGCGCGGGCGGGTGACGGCGGCGGAGCTGGCCGTGGAGCTTGAGGTGTCCGTGGCCACCGCCCGGCGTGACCTGGAGGCGCTGTCCACGGCCGGCGTCCCCGTCTATCCGCAGGCGGGGCGGGGTGGCGGCTGGTCGTTGCTGGGCGGCGCGCGTACCGATCTCAGCGGGCTCACCGCCCACGAGGCCCAGGCGCTGTTCCTGCTCGCGGGCCCGGCCGCGGGCGCCGCTCCCGAGGTGAAGTCGGCGCTGCGCAAGCTGCTGCGGGCGCTGCCGCAGACGTTCAGGGCCGAGGCGGAGGTGGCCGCGGCGGCGGTGGTGGTCGATCCCGCGCGCTGGGGCGAGCCGGAGAAGGCACGGCCCGAGCTGGTCGAGGTGCTGCAGGCCGCCACCGTGCGGCGCCGCCAGGTCAGGATCGGGTACGAGGGGCGGCGCGGCGAGCGTACCGAGCGGGTCGTCGAGCCGTGGGGGCTGGTGGACAAGGACGACGTCTGGTATCTGCTGGCGGGCACCGAACGGGGACAGCGGACCTTCCGCGTCGATCGCATCGCCGCGGCCACGGTGACCGAGACGGAGTTCGAACGGCCCGGCGACTTCGAGCTGGCGCAGGCGTGGGAACGGGTCGTGACCGACATGGAGCGGCGGCGCTCGACGCTCTCGGCCACCGTGCTCATCGCGGCCAGGCTCCTGCCCATCCTGCGCGATCACTTCGGCCGGCACTGCCACGTCGAGGGGCACGAGGAGGACGGGCGGGTCAGGGTACGGGTGGCGGCGCCGATGGCGCTGTCGATCGCCGAGCAACTGGCCGGGTGGGGCGCGCGGGTGGAGGTCGTGGAGCCGGAGGAGGTCAAAGCCGAGCTGGCGAGGATAGGAGCCGAGCTGGTCGGCCGTTACGGCTGACGTCGGCGGGCCTCCATCAGTCCGCCATCGCTGACGATCATCCGGGGAGCGTCGCCGACAGGGCCGCGTGTTCCCAGCGGATCTGCTCCCACGCCTGCTCCACGTGCCGTCGCTCGGTCGCCGCACCCCCGACGGCCAGGCGCAGCACCACCCGCCCGGCGACCCTGGTGTGGGTCAGGTACAGGGAACCGCCGGCGTTGAGCAGCTCCATCAGCCGCGTCGTGGCCCGGTCCGCCTCCGCCGCCACCAGCCCCGGCCACAGCGGGCGGAAGCACACGAGCCCGAGCGGCGGCTGCTCGTGCAGCTCGAACCCGGGATCGGCGGCGATCCACGACGCCACGTCCGCCGCCAGGCCGACGCACTTGCGGATGTGGGCGCGCAGCCCCTCGGCGCCGTACCAGCGGATCACCGACCACAGCTTCAGCGCCCGGAACCGGCGGCCCAGCGGCACCTGCCAGTCGCGGTAGTCGACGACCGAGCCGGCCGACGTGGCGGCGTTCGTCAGGTATTCGGGCAGGATCGACAGCGCGCCGATCAGCGGTGTCCGGTCGGCCGTCCAGAGCACGTTGCAGTCGAAGTTCGTGAGCAGCCATTTGTGCGGGTTCGTGGAGTAGGAGTCGGCGTACTCGCCCAGCCCGTCGTTCAGCCACCGGAACTCGGGGCAGACGGCCGCGACCCCGGCGTAGGCGGCGTCCACGTGCAGCCACACCCCGTGCTCGCGGCACACCTCGCCGATGGCGGCCACCGGGTCGATGGCCGTGGTGGAGGTGGTGCCGACGGTCGCGCACACCATCGCGGGCACGGCCCCCGCCGCCACGTCCTTGGCCAGCACGGTACGCAGCCGCTCCGGGTCCATGGCCAGCGTGCCCGGATCGACGTCCACCACCCGCACCCCCGCCGCCCCCAGCCCCGCGATCCGCGCCGCCTTCTCCAGCGACGAGTGCGTCTGCGACGACACGTACAGCGTGTAACGCCGGTCGATCCCCTCGACGGCGACCCGCCCGCCACCGGCCCGGTGCAGCGCCGCGAGCAGCGCGACCAGGCACGCGCTGGACGCCGAGTCCTGGATGACGCCCCCGCCCCGCGCGTCGGTACGGAAGTGGGCGGGCAGCCCCAGCAGGTCGGCCAGCCAGTCGACCACCACGGTCTCCAGCTCCGTGCACGCCGGGCTGGTGACCCAGAGCATGCCCTGCACGCCGAGCCCGCTGGACAGCAGATCGCCCAGAATGGCCGGGCCGCTAGCGTTGGAGGGGAAATAGCCAAAGAAGCCGGGATGCTGCCAGTGCGTGATGCCCGGCAGCAGGATGCGGTCCAGATCCGCCAGCACGGCCTCGAACGGCTCACCCCGCTCGGGCGGCCGCGCCGGCAGCGCGTCGCGGATCTCGCCGGGCTTGACCTGGGACATCACCGGATGGGACGCGACACCGGCGAGGTAGTCCGCGATCCAGTCGACGACCTGCCTGCCGTGGCGGCGGAACTCCTCCGGGGTCATATGAGGGCTCATCCGCCCACTCTGATCGCATCCGCGGCAGCGCGAAAGTGGACGGGCCGGAGGCTTTCGCCTCCGGCCCGTTCTATCTCAAGCGGTCGCGGGACCGCCGAGGGTCAGTAATGACGCGGGTAGCGCCTGCCGCCGAACGTCTTGCCGACGTGGAAGCCGCCGGGCAGGCGCAAGGACACGTGACGGCGGCCGTCGGGGGTGGTCGAGATGTGGAAACGCCGGTTGCCGTAGCTGTGGCCGATGCCATGCCGCGACAGGTTGATCCGGAACGGCCCCACTTTGATTGACTTGCGGTATTGCCAGCCCATGCCCCTCCTCCGCCATCATGTGCTCACCCTGGACAACGGCCGGCGCCCCGGGTGAGTTCCCCGAGCACGCCGCGCAGCTCCGCCTCGTACGCCTCCGTCGTCCGGGCGCGGGGGCTCGTCCGGCAGCTCCTGGGCATGCGGTGGCCAGGGGCCGGAACCGTGCAGGGACGACATGGAGATCGCGTGTGCGAGGAACGTGAGCCGGTCGTCCGGCTCCCTCGTGCCTCACCGGCCGGGGCGGGCCGCAAGCCGGATCTTACGTACGAGCCATGCCGGGCCTACCTTGGGCGGAGAGGGAAAGGACCACATCCATGATCGTGATCGCTCACCTGAGCGACGTGCACTTCGGCGCCACGCCCGAGAGCGCGGGCCGTGCCGACGCCGTCATGCGCTATCTCGACGCGCTGCCCGCCGACCTCGATGCCGTCCTCATCACCGGCGACATCGCCGACCACGGCCTCCCCGAGGAGTACGAGGCGGCCGCCAAGGTGCTCACGTCTCGCCACCCCGTCCTGATCGGCCCCGGCAATCACGACGTCCGGGGTGAGTTCCGCCGGGGCCTGCTCGGCGCGGAGCCGACCGGCACCCCGATCAACCAGGTCCGCCACACGGCCAAGGCCGTCTACGCGATGTGCGACTCCTCGATCCCCGGCGAGCCCTCCGGCCACCTGGACGACGAGACGATCTCCTGGCTCGAAGGCGTGCTCACCGGCACGGACCTGCCGGTGTTCGTGGCCTTCCACCATCCGCCGACGCTGCTGCACGCGGCGCCGATCGACGGCATCAGGCTGCACCGGCACGAGCGCGTCGAAGCGCTGGTGGCGGCCCACTCCCACGTGGCCGCGGTGCTCGTCGGCCACGCCCACATGGCCGCCGCGACCACGTTCGGGGGGCGGCCGCTGCTGGTGGGCGGGGGTGTGGTGTCGACGCTGACGCTGCCGTGGGAGGGCGGGGTCAGCTTCGACACCTGCGTCGACTACGACCTGCCGCCGGTGATCGCGTTCCACGTTCTCGACGACGGGGGCCGGCTGACCACCCACTACCGCGTCGTCCCGGCGTGAGAGCGGGCGGGCCCGCGGACGGGCCCGCCCAGGATCAGCGTTCCGTGAGCTTCACGAACGTCACCGAGTGCGCGGGGAAGTCGTAGGTGAAGGCCGAGGAGAAGCCGCTCACCTGCCGCTCCTCCGGCGCGATCAGCTCCGGCTGAGCGATCGAGTTGGTGTCGGACGGCGCGCCGGTCAGCGTGGTGACCGTGGCCGACGGCCGGATCCGCGCGGAGCCGAGGTCCACGCTGCCGCGTACGGCCGTGTCCTCCGCGTTGACGACCTTGAGCGTCACGTTCCGGCCGTCCCTGGAGACGACCTGGTAGAGCGGCTCCACCGTGGCGCTGTCCACGAACTCGTTGACCTGCTCACCGTCGATCCAGGTCGTGATCTTGCGGCCGGTGACCTGGATCTTGAGCCGGTAGTCGCGGCCGGTCTCGACGGTGTGGGGCGAGGTGGCGATCGAGGACTTGCCGCCGTTGACGGCCTTCTCGATGGCGGACTGGGTGTTGCCCCAGCCGCCGACGTTCCACCAGTAGAAGTTGCCGCTGTCACGCACGCCGAACATCACCAGGAAGCCCTCCGCCCCCGAGGTCTTCCTGGCGGTCACCTCCATCGTGTAGTTCGACCAGCCGGCCGAGCCCGCCGTGGAGCGGGCGTCCTCGACGAGCGCCGTCTGCGCGTACGCGCCGTCCTGTACGGCCCAGGTGCCCAGGCCGGGGCTCCATTGGGAAGCGCCCGCGGCGAAGTCGTCCGACAGCAGCACGCTGCCGTCCGCCCCGGTGACCTTGACGTCGTCGTACCTGACGGCGGTGTTCCAGGCGCCGAGGCCGACCGCGCCCTTGATGCCCTCGACGGGTTTGACCTCGCCCTCGAACGTGCTCGGCAGCACCCGGTCGCCCACGTTTGTGGAGAACAGGCGCTGGACGTGGTAGCTCGGCGAGCCGTACGCCTGGTCGTTGTCGAACCAGATGAGGTCCGGCGCCCAGTCCACGTAGTCGACGTTGGCCAGCAGCGGCGCGTACGACGTCAGCTCCACCACGTCGGAGTTGCGTTCGAGCCCGGTCATGAACGACGCCTCGGCCAGCGCGTTGGAGAACGCGTTGCCCCGGGAGGCGTACTCGCCCACGAACACCTTCGGCCCCTCGCGGTCGTAGGAGTCGTAGCGGCGGTTGTTGGCCAGGAACCAGCTCGGGTTGTTGTAGTAGTGCTCGTCGACCAGGTCGGCCTTCTGGTCGCGGGCGAACTGCCACATCCGGTCGAACCAGGCGCCCTGCGACGTTTGCCCCGAGTTACTGATGATCTTGATGGACGGATACTTCGCCCTGATCGCGTCGGCGAACTTCGGATAGTTGGCGAAGAACTCGGGATAGATCTCCTCGTTGCCGAGCCCGATGTACTCCAGCCCGAACGGCCGCGGATGCCCCAGCCGGGCCCGCTTCTCACCCCACTCGGACGTCACGGGACCGTTGGCGAACTCGATCAGATCCAGCGTGTCCTGCACCCAGCGGGCCAGCTTGGCCTCGTCCGTCAGCGGCCGGTTCTCGCCGCAGCCGTTCACGCCCACCGACAGCACCGGCAGCGCCTCGGCCCCGATGTCCTCGGCGAACTGGAAGTACTCGAAGTAGCCGATGCCGTAGCTCTGGTTGTAGCCCCAGAAGTTGAAGTTCGTCGGCCGCTCCTCGATCGGGCCGATCGTCTCCTTCCACTGGTAGATGCGCCGCCGGTCGCCGGTCTCGGCGTAGGGGTCGTAGGTGCCGACGTTGGTCACGCAGCCGCCGGGGAAGCGCAGGAACCGCGGCTCCAGGTCTGCGATCATCTTCGCCAGGTCCGTACGCATGCCGTGGCCCTTGAAGGTGTCGCGCGGGAACAGCGACACCATGTCCAGGTCGGTACGCCCGCCGGGCGCCTGCACGACGAGCCGCCCCGCGTCGGTGGTGGCCGAGGCGGTGAACGAGGCCGTGTACTTGGCCCAGCCGCCCGCCCTGACCCGCACCGTGGCCTTCCCGAGCACGGTCGTGCCGTCCTCCGCGGTGACCGTCAGCGGCCCGGCCTCGGTGCGGCGAGCCCACAGCGACAGGTCGTACCGTTTGCCGGCCTTGAGCGCCAGCCCGCGGTTGAACCCGGCGTTGCTCACCCCGGCCGTGCCGGACCCCGTCACGTCCAGCCGCAGGTAGTTGCGGTTGCTGGTGTTCAGCGGGTCCTCGCCGGTGACGGCCAGGGTGGCGGTGGCGCCGCGCTCGGCCTTGGTCCACGCGGTCAGCCCGGTGTAGGAGGGCTCGTCGGTGGCGTTGAACTCGAACGAGCGGTTCTGCACCAGCTCGGCGTAGAGCCCGCCGTCGGCCGCGTGGTTGATGTCCTCGTAGAAGACGCCGTACAGGTCGGGGCTGACCTTGGTGCCCTTGGCCCGGGTGTCCACGGTGAGCCTGCCCCGCGTGTACTCCTCGATGCGGAACTTGGCCGCCTCCGTGCCCATGACCAGGGTTCCGCCGCTGATCGCGACGTTCTGCCCGCCCGAGGACACCGTGACCTTGCCGCCGCCGGCGTCCCTGAGTGTGAAGACCGATCCGGTCGCACTCAGCCGCACCTTCGCGCCGGCCTCCAGGAATCTGCCGCTCGCCAGGTCTCTCAGCTTCACCCCGTCGCCGCCGGGCGCGGCCGTGAAGGCCAGGTTGGTCATGCCCGCCTTCGCCGAGGCCCGTACGACGCCCGACCTGTCGGCCGACAGGTACGGCAGCGCCGCCGCCCGCAGCGTGAACGGCTCCGGCGGGACCACCGTCTCGCCCGGCGCCGCCCTGATCGCGAGGTAGTCGAAGTCGGCCCGCATGGACGTGCCGTTCTGGGCCGACAGCCCGAAGAGCCCGACCTGCCCGACCGTGATCCTGGCGGTCATCCTGGACGCCTGCACCCAGGCCGCGCCGTCCCAGTAGGAGGAGACGAACTCGTCCCCGGTCCTGGCCAGCTTGACGATCTCGGCCGTGGAGCCGGGCCTGGCCGCGAAGGCCGAGGTGAAGGCCGCCCCCACCTCGGTGGCCGTCTCGATCACCGGCCCGCCGGCGAACCCGACGTGGGCCAGCCCCGCCCGCACGTAGTTGTCCCAGTCCTGCCAGGCCAGCAGACCGGCGCTCTGGTAGTCCAGGGTGACCGGCGCGCTCAGCTTGGTGACCACCTCGAAGTCGCCGTCGGGGACGTCCACGAGGAACAGGTTCCTGGCGTTGTTGGTGGCCTGGTGGGTGTCGCCGGTCAGCGTGTCCAGATGGAGCGCGCCGCCCGACAGGCTGTAGCGGGCGCTGTCGGGTGACAGCACCGTCCAGTCCGGGCCGAGCGTGGTGCCGTCGAACTGGTCCACGACGGCCCCTTCCGGGATGGGCTCGGCCAGCGCTGCGGCCGGCGGAGCCACTATCAGACCCGCCAAGAGCAGGGCGGATAAGGCGATTCGCAGCATGAGCGGGGGGCTCCTCAGGAGTTGTTAGCGTTAACACAAAAGTGAGCGTTAACAACGGCGATTCGCGACAAGTTAAGGACCTGATACGGCCCTCGTCAAGGGGCGGCCCGTGTGACACGACCGTAACCAAGGTCCCCTTGACGAGACACGTTGTTAACGTTCACAGTCGTGCCCAAGCCAGGAAAGGAGCACGGCAGTGGGATCCAGCCTGGGGCGCCGCCTGCCGGTCATGGCCGACGTGGCCAAGGAGGCGGGCGTGTCGCATCAGACGGTCTCGCGTGTGCTCAACGATCACCCCAATGTGCGCAGCGAGACCCGTACGCGGGTGCTCGAGGCGATCGACAAGCTCGGCTACCGCCGCAACCTCGTCGCCCGCGCCCTGGTCACCAAGCACTCCAGAACGCTTGGAGTGGTCAGTTTCGACACCACGCTGTACGGCCCGGCCAGTACGGTCTACGGCATCGAGCAGGCGGCCAGGGCGGCCGGCTACTTCGTCAGCATCGTCAGCCTCAAGTCCATCGACAAGGCCGGCGTGCGCGATGCCCTCGACTACCTGGCCGACCAGGGCGTGGACGGAATCGTGGTGGTCGCGCCGCAGCGCTCGGCCGCCCAGGCGCTGGCCGACCTGCCACTCGGCGTCCCCACCGTCGCCGTAGAGGGCGGCGAGGCGGGAGACGTCTCGGTGGTCTGCGTCGACCAGGTCGCGGGAGGCAGGCTCGCCACCGAGCATCTGCTGTCGTTGGGCCACGAGACGGTCTGGCACGTCAGAGGTCCCTCCGACTGGCTGGAGGCGGAAGGACGCGTGGCCGGGTGGCGGGCCGCGCTGGAGCAGGCGGGCCGCGAGGCCCCGCGACCGCTCGCCGGGGACTGGAGCCCGCGCTCGGGATACGAGGCGGGGCGCAGTCTGGCGAGCATGAGGAACGTCACCGCGGTCTTCGTCGCCAACGATCAGATGGCGCTGGGCGTGCTGCGGGCGTTCACCGAGCAGGGGGTGAGGGTGCCCGAACGGGTGAGTGTGGTCGGCTTCGACGACATTCCGGAGTCGGAGTTCTTCTCGCCGCCGCTCACGACCATCAGGCAGGACTTCGACGCGGTGGGCAGGCACAGCATCGAGGTGCTCATCCGGCAGCTCGAAGGCGGCCCGCAGGAGCGGGAGCGGCTCGTGGTGCCGCCGACGTTCGTCGCCAGGGTCAGTACGGCCCGGGCTTAGTGCCGTACGGGAAAGACAGGCAGCGCTGGCGCCCGCCCTGGGATGTTAGCGTTCACATCAGAAGGGAACCCCCACGTGTTCAAAAGGATCTCGGGGATGGTGCTGGCCGGGCTCACCGCGATGTCGGTGGCGGCCTGCGGCGGCGGCACCGGCGGCGGCGCCACGGGCGGCGGCGGTGACTCGATCACCATGGGCTTCTCCCAAGTCGGCGCGGAGAGCGGCTGGCGTACCGCGAACACCAAGTCCGTGCAGGACTCGGCGAAGAACGCGAACATCACGCTGAAGTTCTCCGACGCCCAGCAGAAGCAGGAGAACCAGATCAAGGCCATTCGCTCCTACATCCAGCAGAAGGTGGACATCATCGCCTTCTCGCCGGTGGTGGAGTCGGGCTGGGACACGGTGCTCAAGGAGGCCAAGGACGCGAAGATCCCGGTCATCCTGACCGACCGCGCCGTGGACTCCAAGGACACCTCCCTCTACAAGACGTTCCTGGGCTCGGACTTCGTCGAGGAGGGCAAGAAGGCCGGCCAGTGGCTGGTCGAGGAGTACAAGTCCTCGACCGACCCGGTGAAGATCGTCGAGCTGCAGGGTACGACCGGTTCGGCGCCGGCCAACGACCGCAAGGCCGGTTTCCAGGACGTCATCAAGGCCGAGACCAAGTTCGAGATCATCGCCTCGCAGACCGGTGACTTCACCCGGGCCAAGGGCAAGGAGGTCATGGAGGCATTCCTGAAGTCCAACCCGGACATCGACGTCCTGTACGCCCACAACGACGACATGGGCCTGGGCGCCATCGAGGCGATCGAGGGCGCGGGCAAGGTGCCCGGCAAGGACATCAAGATCATCACTGTGGACGCCGTCAAGGACGGTATGCAGGCGCTGGCCGACGGGAAGATCAACTTCATCGTCGAGTGCTCCCCGCTGCTCGGCCCGCAGCTCATGGACCTGGCCAAGAAGGTCCTCAAGGGTGAGCAGGTGCCCGCCCGCGTGGTGACCGAGGAGACCACCTTCAACCAGGAGCAGGCCAAGCAGGCCCTGTCCTCCCGCCAGTACTGATCTGCGGTCGCCCCTGCGGTCCCTTTGGAGGGGCGTGAAGACGGGGGCGCCGGGATCGGCTCTCCGGCCCCGGCGCCCCCGCGCTGAGAAAGACAGCGCTGAGAAAGACATCAGTGGAAGGAAGGCAAGCATGGCTGTACCCGCGCCGGTCCTGACGATGAGCGGGATCGGCAAACAGTTTCCGGGGGTGAGGGCCCTGGACGGCGTGGACCTGCGGCTGCTTCCCGGAGAGGTGCACGCGCTCATGGGAGAGAACGGCGCGGGCAAGTCCACCCTGATCAAGGTGCTCACCGGCGTGTACCCCGCCGACGCGGGCACCATCGAGCTGGCCGGCGCCCCCGTGGCGTTCGGCAGCCCCCTGGAGGCGCAGCAGGCCGGCATCAGCACGGTCTACCAGGAGGTCAACCTCTGCACGAACCTGTCGGTGGCCGAGAACATCCTGCTCGGCCGCGAGCCGCGCCGCCTGGGGCGCATCGACTGGAAGCGGATGCGGGCCAGGGCCGGTGAGCTGCTGTCGCGGCTGGAGCTGAGCCTGGACGTGTCGGCGCCGCTGTCGTCGTACTCGCTGGCCATCCAGCAGATGGTGGCCATCGCGCGGGCGATCGACATCGACGCCAGAGTGCTGATCCTCGACGAGCCCACCTCCAGCCTGGACGCCGACGAGGTCGCGCAGTTGTTCAGGGTGATGCGGCGGCTCAAGGAGGAGGGCATCGCGATCCTGTTCGTCTCGCACTTCCTCGACCAGATCTACGAGATCTCCGACCGCATGACGATCCTGCGCAACGGCAAGCTCGTCGGCGAGTACCTCACCGCCGAGCTGCCGCAGGTCGAGCTGGTCGCCAAGATGATCGGCCAGGAGCTGGCGGCGCTGGAGCGCCTGCACGGCGAGGCCAAGGTGTTCGACCGGCCGCTGGTCGAGGCGCGTCAGCTCGGCCGTACCGGGGCCATCGAGCCGTTCAGCCTGACCATCCACGAGGGCGAGGTCGTCGGCCTGGCCGGGCTGCTCGGCTCGGGCCGTACGGAGGTCGCCCGGCTGCTGTTCGGCGCCGACCACGCCAGCACGGGAGAGATCGCCATCGGCGGGTCGGCGTCGTCGTTGCGCACGCCGCGCGCGGCCATGACCCAGAAGATCGCGTTCTGCTCCGAGAACCGCAAGACCGACGGGCTCATCCCCGACCTCACCGTGCGCGAGAACATCATCCTGGCCCTGCAGGCCACCAGGGGCTGGACCAGGCCCGTGCCGCGCGAGCAGCAGGACGAGCTGGTCGACAAGTACATCAAGACCCTGAAGATCAGCCCGCCCAACCCCGAGCACCTGGTCCGCAACCTCAGCGGCGGCAACCAGCAGAAGGTCGTGCTGGCCAGGTGGCTGATCCTGGAACCCCGGCTGCTCATCCTCGACGAGCCCACCCGCGGCATCGACGTCGGGGCGAAGACCGAGATCCAGCGGCTGGTCGCGGAGCTGTCCGACGGCGGCATGGCGGTGCTGTTCATCTCCGCCGAGCTGGAGGAGGTGCTGCGCCTCAGCCACAAGGTCGAGGTGCTGCGCGACCGCCGGCTGGTCGCCGAGCTGCCCAACGACGATCGGCTGACGACGGACGTGCTGATGGAGACCATCGCGAGCGGAGGGCGAGCCTCATGAGACGCCTGCTGTGGCCGCTGGCGGTCCTGGCGCTGCTGCTGGTGCTGAACGTGTTCTTCACGCCCAGCTTCTTCTCGATCCAGGTCAGGGACGGCCACCTGTACGGCAGCCTGATCGACATCCTGCGCTTCGGCGCCCCGCTGATCCTGGTGTCCCTGGGGATGACGCTGGTCATCGCGACCGGCGGTATCGACCTGTCGGTGGGCTCGGTGGTGGCGATCTCGGGCGCGCTGGCCTGCCTGCAGATCAGCCAGGACGCCGGCCTGTTCACCGCGGTGGCGCTGGCGCTCGGGCTGTGCCTGGTGCTGGGGGCCTGGAACGGGTTCCTGGTCGCGGGCATCGGCATCCAGCCGATCATCGCCACGCTCATCCTCATGGTGGCCGGTCGCGGCCTGGCCCAGCTCATCACCGACGGCCAGATCATCACCGTCAACAGCCCCGAGTACAAGGTGATCGGCGGCGGCTACTGGCTGACCGTGCCGTTCGGCATCCTCATCGTCATCGCCGTGCTGGCCATCACCGTGTTCCTGACCAGGCGGCTGGCGCTGGGCATGCTGATCGAGTCCGTCGGCGGCAACGCGGAGGCGAGCCGGCTGGCGGGCATCAGGTCGCGCGGGATCATCATCATGGTCTACGCGTTCGCCGCCCTGTGCGCGGGCGTGGCCGGCCTGATGATCAGCTCGAACGTCTCCAGCGCCGATGGCAACAACGCCGGCCTGTGGATCGAGCTGGACGCCATCCTGGCCGTGGTGATCGGCGGCACGTCGCTGGCCGGCGGGCGGTTCTCGCTCGGCGGGACGGTGCTGGGCGCGCTGATCATCCAGACCCTGACGACGACGATCTACTCGATCGGCGTGCCGCCGGAGACCACGCTGCTGTTCAAGGCGCTGGTCGTGACGGCGGTCTGCCTCATCCAGTCCCCGTCCTTCCGCGAGAAGGCGTTCCGCCGGCGGCGTACGGCTCCGCCCAGCCCGGTTTCCGAGGAGAAGGCGCGGGTGCGCGAGGGGGTGCCGTCACCTGGAGGAGCGGCGGGAGCGGAGCGACCAGAGCGGGGGAAGGCGACGGCATATGGCGACCGAGCCCGCCGAACGGAGTGAGGCAATGAACACGAGCGTGACCACGATGACTCTCGGCCGGACCTCCGTGCCGACCAAATATCTCCCTGTCCTGGTGACCGGGTGCCTGTTCCTGGCCATGTTCGTGGTGGGCGGGATCCGCTACGAGGGGTTCGCCAGCGGGCAGGTGATCCTGAACGTCTTCGTCGACAACGCCTTCCTGCTGGTGGTGGCGGTCGGGATGACGTTCGTGATCCTCACCGGGGGCATCGACCTGTCGGTGGGGTCGGTGGTGGCGCTGTCCACGATGATCTCGGCCAGCCTCATGGAGGGGCCGGGGTGGCCGCCGTACCTGGTGATTCCGCTGGTGCTGGCCATCGGGTCCGGGCTGGGGCTGGTGATGGGGTACATCGTGCACGCCTTCGACATCCAGCCGTTCATCGTGACGCTGGCGGGCATGTTCCTGGCCAGGGGGCTGTGCTACACGATCGGCACCGACTCGATCCCGATCGACGACCCGACGTTCACGGCGTTCGCGCAGACCAAGGTCGATCTTTTCGCCGGGCTGTGGATCTCACCGAGTGTGATCATCGCGGTGGTGGTCGTGGGGGTGGCGGCGTACGTGCTGCACTACACCCGGCTCGGCCGCGCGGTCTACGCCACCGGCGGCAGCGAGCAGTCGGCGCTGCTCATGGGCCTGCCCGTGGGCCGGACGAAGATCGCCGTCTACACCATCAGCGGGTTCTGCTCGGCGCTCGGCGGGGTGCTGTTGTCGTTCTACATGCTCTCGGGTTATGGCCTGCACGCCGTGGGCATGGAGCTGGACGTGATCGCCGCGGTGGTGATCGGCGGGACCCTGCTGACCGGCGGCAGCGGCTTTCTGTTCGGCACGGTGCTCGGGGTTCTCGTGCTCGGGTTGATCCAGACGATCATCACGTTCGAAGGGACGCTCTCCTCGTGGTGGACCAAGATCTTCATCGGAATGTTGCTCTTCGTCTTCATCTTGCTGCAGAGGCTCTTCTCAGCCCGCTCACGCCGCTGACCTGCCCATAAAAGTTTCTTAAGAGTTACCGTCGGGTTATGTCAGAGCGTTGACATACACTTTGTTAGCGATAACAATCGGCGGATACGAACGCGAACTTTGTTCTGATTCGTCACGTTCGGTGATCGAATCCTTCGCTCTATCGGCAGTCGCCGCGTCCTGCGCTGCCGCAACCCCCATGGAAAGGGATGCACATGAGGTTGGGACGAATCGGGGGCGTGGTGTCCGCCATCGCGCTCGCCGCGACCATGACGGCCTGTGGCTCGAGCACGAAGACCGTGGACGCCGAGGCCTCGACCTCGGCCGCCGCCGGTAACGCGGGCGCCCTCATCGGTGTCACCATGCCGACGAAGTCCTCCGAGCGCTGGATCCACGACGGCGACAACGTCAAGGAGCAGCTCGAGAAGCTCGGCTACAAGGTCGACCTGCAGTACGCCGAGAACGACATCCCGACGCAGGCCAACCAGATCGAGAACCAGATCACCAAGGGCGCCAAGCTCCTGATCATCGCCTCGATCGACGGCACCGCCATCACCTCCCAGCTCCAGCAGGCCGCCGACGCGAAGATCCCGGTCATCGCCTACGACCGGCTGATCCGCAACAGCCCGAACGTCGACTACTACGCCACCTTCGACAACTTCAAGGTCGGCGTGCAGCAGGCGACCTCGCTGCTGAAGGGCCTGGGCGTCGAGGACGGCAAGAAGGGCCCGTTCAACGTCGAGCTGTTCGGCGGCTCGCCCGACGACAACAACGCCACCTTCTTCTGGGAGGGCGCGATGTCGGTGCTGAAGCCGAAGATCGACGACGGCACCCTGAAGGTGCCGAGCGGCCAGACGGACTTCAAGACCGCCGCCATCCTGCGCTGGGACCCGGCCACCGCGCAGAAGCGCATGGAGGACATCCTCACCAAGACCTACACCGGCAGCACCAAGGTCAACGGTGTGCTGTCGCCGTACGACGGTCTGTCCATCGGCATCCTGTCGGCGCTGAAGAGCTCCGGCTACGGCACCAGCGGTCAGCCGTATCCGACCGTGACCGGCCAGGACGCCGAGCTCGCCTCGGTCAAGTCGATCATCGCCGACGAGCAGTACTCCACCATCTTCAAGGACACTCGCAAGCTCGCCGAGCAGACGGTGAAGATGGCCGACGCCGTGCTCAAGGGCGGCAAGCCCGAGGTGAACAACACCAAGGACTATGACAACGGCAACAAGGTCGTTCCCTCGTACCTGCTCGACCCGGTCATCGTGGACAAGAGCAACTACAAGGAAGTCATCGTCGGCGGCAACTACTACACCGAGGACCAGCTCAAGTAAGGGCGCGAACCCCGGGGGCCGTCGCGCCCCCGGGGTCTCCCTGAGTGAGGGGCATATGACCGAGCACATCTTGCGGATGAGCGGGATCACCAAGACGTTCCCCGGCGTGAAGGCGCTGCAGGACGTCACCCTGTCGGTGCGGCGGGGCGAGATCCACGCTATTTGCGGTGAGAACGGCGCCGGCAAGTCGACGCTGATGAAGGTGCTGTCCGGGGTCTACCCGCACGGCGAGTACGAAGGCGAGATCTCCTTCGAGGGCAAGCGCTGCGAGTTCGGCGGCATTCGCGACAGCGAGCACGCCGGCATCGTCATCATCCACCAGGAGCTGGCGCTCAGCCCGCAGCTGTCGATCGCGGAGAACATCTTCCTCGGCAACGAACGCGCCAAGCGCGGCTTCATCGACTGGAACCGTACCAACTACGAGGCCGGCGCGCTGATGCGGCGGGTCGGCCTGCGTGAGAACCCGACGACGCCGATCTCCGACATCGGCGTGGGCAAGCAGCAGCTCGTTGAGATCGCCAAGGCGCTCTCGAAAGAGGTCAAGCTGCTGATCCTCGACGAGCCGACCGCCGCGCTCAACGACGACGACTCCGCGCACCTGCTCGACCTGCTGCGCGGGCTGCGGGACGAGGGCATCACCTGCGTGATCATCTCGCACAAGCTCAACGAGGTGACCGCGATCGCCGACTCCGTCACGATCATTCGCGACGGCCGGACGATCGAGACGCTGGACATGGCCACCGACAACGTCTCGGAGGACCGCATCATCTCCGGCATGGTCGGGCGCGCCCTCGACAACCGTTTCCCGCCGCACGAGCCGACCATCGGCGCCGAGGCGCTACGGATCGAGGACTGGACGGTCTACAGCCCGAGCCAGCCCGGCCGGAAGGTGGTCGACGGTGCCGCGCTCTCGCTGCGGCGCGGTGAGATCGTGGGCCTGGCGGGGCTGATGGGCGCCGGGCGTACCGAGCTGGCGATGAGCGTGTTCGGGCGGACGTACGGGGTGCACATCTCCGGCAAGGTCTTCAAGGACGGCAAGCCGGTCGAGATCAACAACGTCCAGGACGCGATCAGGCACGGCATCGCCTACGCCACCGAAGACCGCAAGCGCTACGGCCTCAACCTCATCGAGGACATCAAGCGCAACATCAGCGCCGCCGGACTCAGGGGCCTGGCCAAGAACGGCTGGGTCAACGAGAACGAGGAATACAAGGTCGCCGAGCAGTTCCACAAGAGCATGAACATCAAGGCGCCCAGCGTCAACAGCGTCGTCGGCAAGCTGAGCGGCGGCAACCAGCAGAAGGTCGTGCTCTCCAAGTGGATCCTGACCGAACCTGACGTGCTCATCCTCGACGAGCCCACCCGCGGCATCGACGTGGGTGCCAAGTACGAGATCTACACGATCATCAACCGGCTGGCCGACCAGGGCAAGGCCGTGCTGGTGATCTCTTCCGAGTTGCCTGAGCTGCTCGGCCTGTGCGACCGCATCTACACACTCTCCGAAGGTCGCATCACCGGCGAGGTGCCCCGCCAGGAGGCCACCCAGGAACGCCTCATGCACCTCATGACCAAGGGACAGGAGTAGCTCTGATGAGCAGTATCACGCCCGCCGACGTGAAAGTCGGCGCCAAGGGCGACGGGGGAGGGCCACGGCAGCCGGGCCGGGTGTCGCTCGGCGGCATATCGCTCAACCTGCGATCCAGCGGCATCTACATCGCCTTCGCGCTGATCATCGCGCTGTTCTCGGTGCTCACCGACGGCGCTCTGCTCACGCCCCAGAACATCTCGAACATCATCGTCCAGAACTCCTACGTCCTGATCCTCGCGATCGGGATGATCCTGATCATCATCGCCGGGCACATCGATCTGTCGGTCGGCTCGGTGGTGGCGGTCACGGGAGCGCTGGCGGCGGTGCTCATGGTGAACATGGGCTGGCCATGGCCGCTGGCCCTGCTCGCCACGCTGGTGGCCGGCGCCCTGATCGGGGCGTGGCAGGGCTACTGGATCGCCTACTTCGGCATCCCGGCGTTCATCGTGACGCTGGCCGGCATGCTGCTGTTCCGGGCGCTGACCCTCACCGTCCTGGGCAACCAGGGCATCGGGCCGTTCCCCGACCAGGTCCGTACGCTGGCCAACGGCTTCACCAACAGCTACCTCGGCAACGTGGGCCTCGGCCCGCTCGGCGGCGCCGACCTGTTCAGCCTGCTGATCGGCGTCGTCGCGGTCGTCGGCATGGTCACCGCCCAGTGGCGCACCAGGGGCGCCCGCAAGGGTTACGGCCAGATGGTCGAGCCGATGGGCCTGTTCGTGCTGAAGATGGCCGCCGGCGCCGCGCTGATCATGTTCCTGGTCATCCAGCTCGCCCGGTTCAAGAACCTGCCGTGGGTGCTGGTGCTGCTGGCGATCCTCGTGCTGGCGTACTCGATGATGGCCAACCGCACGGTCTTCGGCCGGCAGATCTACGCCATCGGCGGCAACCTCCAGGCGGCCGTCATGTCCGGCGTGAAGGTCAAGTCGGTGGTCTTCTGGATCTTCGTGAACATGGGCGTGCTGTCGGCCATCGCCGGCATCATCTTCGCCGGCCGGCTCAACCAGGCCGGTCCGACGGCCGGTAACAGCTTCGAGCTGGACGCCATCGCGGCGGCCTTCATCGGTGGCGCGGCCGTCCAGGGCGGTGTTGGCAAGGTCGTCGGCGCCATCACCGGCGGTCTGATCATGGCGGTCATCAACAACGGCATGTCCCTGATCGGCTCGCCCAGCGAGCGCGTCATGCTCGTCAAGGGCGCCGTGCTCCTGGCCGCCGTCGCGTTCGACGTCTGGACCAAGCGCAGGGCGGGCGCAGGCCGGTAACTAAGATTTCCAGAGCCCAGCCGAGAGGAGAGACCGTGACCACCCCCAAGCGCCGTCTGCCCGTCATGGCCGACGTGGCCAAAGAGGCGGGCGTGTCGCATCAGACGGTCTCCCGGGTGCTCAACGATCACCCGAACGTTCGCTCCGACACCCGCGCCCGGGTGGAGGAGGCGATCACCCGGCTGGGCTACCGGCGCAACCTGGTCGCCCGCGCCCTGGTCACCAAGCGTTCGAGGACCCTCGGCGTGGTCAGCTTCGACACCACGCTGTACGGCCCGGCCAGCACCATCTACGGCATCGAGCAGGCGGCCAGGACCGCGGGCTACTTCGTCAGCATCGTGAGCCTGAAGTCCATCGACCAGGCCGGCGTGCGCGACGCCATCGACTACCTCGCCGAGCAGGGCGTGGACGGGGTCGTGGTGGTCGCGCCGCAGCGCTCGGCCACCCGGGCCCTGATGAACCTGCCGCCCGGCCTGCCGGCGGTGGCGGTCGAGGGCACGCACAACGCCGACGTGTCGGTGGTGTGCATCGACCAGATCGAGGGCGCCAGGCTGGCCACCCGGCACCTGCTGCAGCAGGGGCACGAGACCGTCTGGCACGTCAGCGGCCCGGCCGACTGGCTGGAGACCGAGGGCAGGATCGAGGGCTGGCGTTCTGCGCTGGTCGAGGCGGGCCGGCCGGTGCCGGAGCCGCTGGCCGGCGACTGGAGCGCGCGTGCCGGCTACGAGGCGGGCAAGAGCCTGGCCGCGATGGACGGCGTCACGGCCGTCTTCACGGCCAACGACCAGATGGCGCTCGGCGTGCTGCGCGCTCTGTCGGAGATGGGGGTGCGTGTTCCCGATCAGATCAGCGTGGTGGGATTCGACGACATCCCGGAGTCGGAGTTCTTCTCGCCGCCGCTCACGACGGTCAGGCAGGACTTCGACGTGGTCGGCAGGCACTGCATCGAGGTGCTGCTGCGGCAGATCGATGTGGGCGTCGCCGCGTACGAGCGCCTGGTCGTCAGACCCAGCTTCGTGGTGAGGTCGAGCACGGCCCCTGTCAGGTAGATGATTGGCATGCCCCCGAAATTCCCTGGAGTTCAATGTGAACGCTAACAATTACGTGGTCGGAGTGGACTTCGGCACGCTCTCAGGGCGTGCCGTCGTCGTGCGGGTGAGTGACGGCGCCGAGCTGGGCAGCGCCGTCCACGAGTACGCGCACCGGGTCATCGAGCACACGCTCCCCGGCTCCGACGTGCGCCTCGGCCCCGACTGGGCGCTGCAGTCGCCGCAGGACTGGATCGACGTGCTCAAGATCGCCGTGCCGCGGGCCGTGGCCGCCGCGGGCGTACGCCCCGAGGAGATCACCGGCATCGGCACCGACTTCACCGCCTGCACCGTCATGCCGACCACGGCGGACGGCACACCGCTGTGCGAGCAGACGCCCGGCGAGCCGCACGCCTGGCCCAAGCTCTGGAAGCACCACGCCGCCCAGTCGCACGCCGACCGGATCAACGACCTGGCCGCGCGCCGCGGTGAGAGCTGGCTGCCGCGCTACGGCGGCAAGATCTCCTCGGAATGGGAGTTCGCCAAGGGCCTGCAGCTCCTCGAAGAGGCCCCCGAGGTGTACGCCAGGACCGAGCGCTGGATCGAGGCCGCCGACTGGATCATCTGGCAGCTCACCGGCGTCGAGAGCCGCAACATCTGCACCGTCGGCTACAAGGGCGTCTTCCAGGACGGGAGCTACCCGTCGGAGGAGTTCCTGGCCGAGCTCAACCCCGGCTTCGCCGGATTCGTCGGCAAACTCGCCACCGGTGAGGTCGGCGACAAGGTCAACGGCACCACGCTGGCCCCGCTGGGCGGCCTCGCCGGGCGCCTGACCGCCCAGGCCGCCGCGTGGACCGGCCTGCCCGAGGGCGCGGCCGTGGCCGTCGGCAACGTGGACGCGCACGTCACCTCCGCCGCCGCGGACGCCGTCCGTCCCGGCCAGATGGTGGCCATCATGGGCACCTCCACCTGCCACATCATGCCCAGCGACCAGCTCGCCGAGGTCCCCGGCATGTGCGGCGTGGTCCGCGACGGCATCGTCCCCGGCCTCTGGGGCTACGAGGCCGGGCAGTCGGCGGTCGGCGACATCTTCGCCTGGTACGTCGACAACTTCGGCACCGACGGCCACGAGCGGCTCACCGAGCTGGCCGGGAAGCAGGCCGTCGGCGAGCACGGCCTGGTGGCGCTGGACTGGTTCGGCGGCAACCGCTCGGTGCTCGTCGACCACAACCTCTCCGGCGTGATCGTCGGCCAGACCCTGGCCACCAAGCCCGAGGACGTCTACCGGGCACTCATCGAGTCCACCGCGTTCGGCGCCCGCATGATCGTGGAGACGTTCGAGAAGTCGGGCGTGCCGGTCGAGGAGTTCGTCGTCGCGGGCGGGCTGCTGAAGAACCGCTTCCTCATGCAGGTCTACGCGGACGTGCTGCGCCGTCCGCTGTCGGTCATCGGCTCCGACCAGGGGCCCGCGCTCGGCTCGGCCATCCACGCGGCCGTCGCCGCCGGGGCCTACCCCTCCATCGAGGAGGCGGCCGCGGCCATGGGCAAGCGCACCGAGAACGCGTACGCGCCCGACGAGGCCAGCGCCGACGCATATGACCGGCTCTACGCCGAATACCGCAGGCTCCACGACTTCTTCGGAGACGGACGAATGCTGCACACGCTGCGCGCGATCAGGAACGAGGCCCACTGATGCGGGGCGAGGCAATGAGAACGGCAGTCGCCGGCCTGCACGCGGAGCTGGTCCGCTACAACCTGGTGGTCTGGACGGCGGGCAACGTCTCGGGCCGGGTCCCGGGCGAGGACCTGTTCGTCATCAAGCCCTCCGGGGTCTCCTACGACGAGCTGACGCCGGAGAACATGGTCGTGTGCGACCTCGACGGCAACCTGGTGGAGGGCGAGCACTCGCCGTCCAGCGACACGGCCGCGCACGCGTACGTCTACCGCAACATGCCCGAGGTCGGCGGCGTCGTGCACACCCACTCGACGTACGCCTCCGCCTGGGCCGCCCGCGGCGAGGCCATCCCGTGCGTGCTGACCGCGATGGCCGACGAGTTCGGCGGCGAGATCCCGCTCGGCCCGTTCGCGCTGATCGGCGACGACTCGATCGGCCAGGGCATCGTCGAGACGCTCAAGGGCCACCGCTCCAAGGCCGTGCTGATGCAGAACCACGGCGTGTTCAGCATCGGCAAGGATCCGAAGTCCGCGGTGAAGGCCGCCGTCATGTGCGAGGACGTGGCCCGTACGGTGCACGTGGCCCGTCAGCTCGGCGACCCGCTGCCCATCGCGCAGGACGACATCGACCGCCTGTACGACCGCTATCAGAACGTCTACGGACAGAGGAGCCCGCGTTGAAGATCTGGTTTCTGACCGGCAGCCAGGGACTGTACGGCGAGGACACCCTGAACCAGGTGGCCGAGCAGTCCCAGCGGATCGCCGAGCAGCTCCCCCTCGCGGTGGAGTGGAAGCCCGTGCTGACCGACGCCGCGGCCATCCGGCGGGTGATGCTCGAAGCGAACGCCGACGACTCGTGCGCCGGCGTGATCGCGTGGATGCACACCTTCTCCCCGGCGAAGATGTGGATCGCCGGGCTCGACGCGCTGCGCAAGCCGCTGCTGCACCTGCACACGCAGGCCAATGTCGAGCTGCCGTGGAGCTCCATCGACATGGACTTCATGAACCTCAACCAGGCCGCGCACGGCGACCGCGAGTTCGGGCACATCCAGACCCGGCTCGGCGTGCCGCGCAAGACCGTGGCCGGGCACGTCAGCGACCCGGCCGTGGGCGAGCGCATCCTGACGTGGGAGCGCGCCGCCAAGGGCCTGGCCGAGGTGCGCACGCTGAAGCTGGCCCGCTTCGGCGACAACATGCGCGACGTGGCCGTCACCGAGGGCGACAAGGTCGAGGCGCAGCTCCGCTTCGGCGTCTCCGTCAACACCTACGGCGTCAACGACCTGGTCGAGGTCGTGGACGCGGCCTCCGAGGCCGACGTGACGGCGCTGGTCAAGGAGTACGCCGAGCAGTACACCGTCGCTCCCGAGCTGCTCGGCGAGCGCAACGAGTCGTTGCGCTACGCGGCCAGGATCGAGCTGGGCCTGCGCGGCTTCCTGGAGGCGGGCGGCTTCAAGGCGTTCACCACGAACTTCGAGGACCTCGGCGGCCTGCGCCAGCTTCCCGGCCTGGCCGTGCAGCGGCTCATGGCCGACGGCTACGGCTTCGGCGGCGAGGGCGACTGGAAGACCTCGGTCCTCCTGCGCACCCTCAAGGCCATGGCGCCCGGCGGCACCTCGTTCATGGAGGACTACACCTACCACCTGACGCCCGGCCAGGAGCTCATCCTGGGCGCGCACATGCTGGAGGTCTGCCCGTCCATCGCGGCCGGGACGCCGTCGTGCGAGATCCACCCGCTGGGCATCGGCGGCCGGGAGGACCCGGTCAGGCTCGTGTTCGACGCCGAGCCCGGACCCGGCATCGTGGTCGGCCTGGCCGACATGGGCGACCGGTTCCGCCTGGTGGCCAACGAGATCGACATCGTGTCGCCGCCCGAGCCGCTGCCCAAGCTTCCGGTGGCCCGCGCCGTGTGGCGCCCGCACCCGAACCTGCGTACGTCGACCGAGTCGTGGCTCACCGCCGGCGCGCCGCACCACACGGTGCTGTCGCAGGTCGTCGGCCGCGACGAGCTGACCGACTTCGCCGACATGCTGGGCGTGGAGCTGGTGGTCATCGACGCCGAGACCACGACCGAGCGGTTCGCCAAGGAGCTGCGCTGGAACCAGGCGTACTACCGCCTGGCCCAGGGCTTCTAGCCCTCCTCTTCCGGAGGCTTCTTGGGGGCGTTCCTGCGCTGCTCCTCGGCGCGCTCGCGGCAGCGGCGCAGGAACTCCTCGTCGTCGTCCGGATTAGCGGCGGCGAACCGGCCGGGACGGTCGTATTCGGGGAACGCGCTCGGCTGCGTGGCGTTCTGCGGGGCACGCGCGGGCCGCCCCGCGATCAGCCAGAGCAGCGAGCCGAACAGCGGGACCAGGATCACGACGATCAGCCAGCCCAGTTTCGGCAGGTTGCGGCAGAGCGTGTCCGGTGTGGTGATCACGTCGAAGAGGCAGTAGAGCCAGAGCACGAGCGTGACCAGGCCGGCGGCCTGGGACAAATAGAGCACGGCACACCTCCGTCAGCGGCACCTGAAACTAGCGGTACCCGACCGGACTGACAAGGCGAAGCTGTGGGAAGGTAATGCCGTGACGCTGACCAATTGGGCTGGAAACACCACATTTCGCGCGAAAGAAGTGCACCATCCGACCTCGCTCGACGAGCTTCGGCGACTCGTGGCGAACAGCCCCCGGGTGCGGGCCCTGGGCAGCGGGCACTCCTTCAACCACGTCGCCGACACCACCGGTGACCTCGTGGTGCTCGACCGGCTGCCGGACCTGGTCGAGATCGACGCCGCCGCGTCGAAGGTGCGCGTCGGGGCGGGCATGACGTACGCGCGGCTCGCGCCGCTGCTGCACGAGGCCGGGTTCGCGCTGGCCAACATGGCCTCGTTGCCGCACATCTCCATCGCGGGCTCGGTCGCGACGGGTACGCACGGCTCCGGCGACGCCGTACAGAGCCTGGCGGCCGCCGTGTCCGGCCTCGACCTGGTCACCGCTGACGGCTCGACCCTGTCGCTCTCGCGCGGGGACGCCGACTTCCCCGGCGCGGTGGTGTCGCTGGGCGCTCTCGGCATCGTCACCTCGCTCACCCTCGACCTGGTGCCCGCGTTCGAGCTGCGCCAGTACGTCCGCGAGGGCCTGTCCGCGGACGCGCTCGCCGACTTCGACGCCATCATGTCCAGCGGCTACAGCGTCAGCCTCTTCACCGACTACCGCGACACCCGCGTCTGGGTGAAGCGCGCGGAGGAGCTGACCGACCCCGACTGGTACGGCACCACCCCGGCGGACGGCCCCCGCCACCCGCTGCCGGCCATGCCCGCCGACAGTTGCACGGTCCAGCTCGGCGTGCCCGGCCCCTGGTTCGAGCGCCTGCCGCACTTTCGCCCCGACTTCCCGCCCAGCGGCGCGGGCGACGAGCTGCAGTCGGAGCTGATCGTGCCCAGGGAGCACGCGGTCAAGGCGCTGCGCGAGCTGTTCGCGATCGGCGACCGCATCCGCCCGGTCCTGCAGATCTCCGAGATCCGCTCCGTGGCCGCCGACGACCTGTGGCTGAGCCCCTTCCAGGGCCGCGACAGCGTGGGCATCCACTTCACCTGGATCCGTGACGTCGCCTCGGTGATGCCGGTGCTGGAGCTGGTGGAGGCGACGCTGGCGCCGTTCGAGCCGCGGCCGCACTGGGGCAAGCTGTTCACCCGCCGGCCCGCCTGCCCCGACCGCTTCCGCGCGCTGGTGCGCCGCCTCGACCCTGAGGGCAAGTTCGGCAGCGACTTCACCGGCGTACTTCTGGGGGAGTAGGGGACGACCGGGGGCTTGCGCCCCCGGATGTAGCGGGCCACCGGTCCGGGGGACGATGTGCCGGGCCCGGCCGTCGGACATCGTTGAACGCATGACCGATCACCCGTTCAGATTCGGCGCAGTGTCTGCTTTTCCACGCTCCGCGCGGCTCGGTCGCCATGATGCCGCCGACTCCGCCGGCAGCGCTCCCTCGTGGCCCGAGCTGGCCCGCCGCGCCGAGAGCCTGGGCTACGCCACCCTGCTGGTGCCCGACACGCTGGGCACTCTGTCGCCGTTCACCGCCGCCGCCGTGGCGGCGACGGCCACGACGACCCTGCGCGTCGGCACGTTCGTCCTGAACGCCGCCCTGCGCACCCCCGAGGCAGTCGCCTGGGATACCGGCACGCTGCGGACGCTCACCGGTGGCCGGTTCGAGCTGGGCCTCGGCGCTGGACGGCCGGGCGCCGAGCAGGACGCGGCCGCCCTCGGCGTCGACTTCGGCACGCCGGGCCGGCGCATCGAGCGGGTGTCCCAGACCATCGACGCGGTGAAGGACGTGCGCGTCATGGTGGCCGCCGCCGGGCCCCGGCTGCTCAGGTTGGCCTCGGAGAAGGCGGACACGATCGCGCTCGGCGTCCCGCCGCACCACACCGAGGAGCAGCTCACCGCCAAGCTGGACGAACTGTACGAACTGGCCGGCGACCGCTTCAACGGCCTGGAGCTCAACCTGAACCTGGCGTGCGCCGGGGGCGAGCCGCCCGAGTGGGCGGTCAGCCGCTTCGGCAGCAGCGGCGTCGGCATTCTCACGGGCTCGCCGCAGGAGATGGCCGACACGCTACGCCGCCGCAGAGACCGGCTCGGAATCTCGTACGTGTCGGTGAACGCCCAGTTCATGGACGCCTTCGCACCCGTCGTGGAAAAGCTCGCCGGTACCTGACAGAACCTGACAGGTACGCCTGCCACGATGGTCGCCATGACCGCCAAGGGAACCTTCGACACCGCCGGCTGGACACCCCAGCCCTCCTATGACGACCGCGACGGCGTCACGCTCGGCCTCGTGACGCTGACCAAGACCTTCCACGGCGACCTGACCGCCACCAGCCTCGTGACCATGCTGGTGGCGAGCACCCCGGAGGAGGACTCGCGCTCGTACGTCGCCCTGGAGCGCATCGACGGAACCCTCGACGGGCGCACCGGCGCCTTCGTCGTCCAGCACGACGCCATGAGCGACGCGGGCGAGCAGTCGCTGCGCGTCCGGGTCGTCCCCGGCTCGGCGACGGGAGAGCTGCGCGGCCTGCGCGGCGAGATGGACATCCTCATCGCCCCCGACGGCGGACATTCCTACACCTTCGACTACAGGCTCTGATCGGGATAAAAATCGTCCCATGCCGACAAGTCACTGGGCATGGGGCCCAGAGCCGGAGGAGTCCGAGCTACGGGAGATCGCCCGGCTGTTCAGCGAGCACACGGGGCTGGGCGACCCGGTCGCCTGGGAGCCGCCCGTGCCGTTCTCCCCGGCGCTGCTGCCCGCGCCCCGGCTCGACGTCCCCCCGCTGCCGTTCTGCACGGCCGACCCCTTCGAGCGGGCCGTGCGCACCTACGGTCAGGCCTACCGCGACCTGATCCGCGCCTACCGCGGCGACTTCGCCAACGCTCCCGACCTGGTGGCGCTGCCGGAGAACGAGGACGACATCGAGCGGGCCCTGGAGTGGGCCTCAGGCCACGGGGTGGCGGTGGTGCCCAGGGGCGGCGGGACGAGTGTCGTCGGCGGCGTCGAATCCCGCTTCGACGGGCCCTCCCTCTGCCTGGACCTGCGGCGCATGAACCGCATCGTGGAGGTGGACGAGACCTCGCAGGCGGCGCTGGTCGAGGCCGGCGCGACGGGGCCCGAGATCAACGCGGGGCTGCCCGAGGGGCTGCAACTGCGGTTCTTCCCGCAGTCGTACGAGTTCTCCACGCTCGGCGGCTGGATCGCGACCAGGGCGGGCGGGCATTTCGCCACCCTGCACACCCACATCGACGACCTGGTGGAGTCCGTCAGGGCCGTCGCGCCCGCCGGGGCGTGGGAGTCGCGCCGGCTGCCCGGCTCCGGCGCGGGCCCGTCGCCGGACCGCTGGCTGCTCGGCTCGGAGGGCGCGCTCGGCGTGATCACCCGGGCCTGGATCCGTGTGCACCGCCGGCCGGTGCACAAGGTCTCGGTGCCGGTGCGGTTCACCGAATGGGTGGCGGGGGTGTCCGCCGTGCACGACCTCGCACAGTCGGGGCTGCACCCGTCGAACTGCCGGCTGCTGGACGCCCGCGAGGCGGCGCTGACCTCGGGCGGCGATGGCCGGAACCCCGTGCTCATCATCGGCTTCGAGTCGGCCGACCATCCCGTGGACGCCTGGATGTCGCGGGCGCTGGAGATCGTCGCGTGGCACGGGGGCGTGGCCGGGGAGGCGCGGCAGGACCAGGCGTGGAAGGGGGCGTTCACGCGGATGCCGTACCTGCGCAACGCGTACCCGGGGCTGGGGGTGCTGGCCGAGACCGTCGAGACGGCCGTCACCTGGGACCGTTTCATGGCCCTGCACGAGGCGGTCATGGCGGAGCACGAGGGCACGACGTGCCGGCTGGCCTTCGTCTATCCCGACGGGCCCGCGCCGTACTACACGATCGTCGTCCCCGCCGTGAAGGGCGGCGAGCTGGAGCAGTGGGACGACCTCAAACGCCGCCTGTCGGAGACCGTGCTGCGGATGGGCGGCACGATCACCCACCACCACGCCGTGGGCCGCGACCACCGCCCCTTCTACGACCGGCAGCGGCCTGACCCGTTCGCCCTCGCGCTCAAGGCCGCCAAGACCGCCCTGGACCCGGCGGGCCTGCTGAATCCCGGCGTGCTGATCTAATATACCGACCAGCCGGTACGCCGACCGATGGGAGCGCGTCGTGTGGGACCCCGAACTCGCCGAGCTGCGGCGCCGCAGAGAGCAGGCCGAGCGCATGGGAGGCGAGGAACGGGTCGCGCGCCAGCACGCGACCGGCCGCCTCACCATCCGCGAGCGCCTGGCCGCCCTGACCGACGACTGGCGGGAGGTGGGCGGGCTCACCGGCCGCACCGGTGACGACGGTTTCACGCCGTCGAACGTCATCATCGGCCGGGCCCGGCTGGCCGGGCGCCGGGTGATCGTGGCGGGCGACGACTTCACCGTGCGCGGCGGGGCGGCCGACGCCGCCATCCACGAGAAGCAGGTGCTGGCCGAGCGCATGGCGGGCGAGATGCGGGCGCCGCTCATCAGGCTGATCGACGGCACCGGGGGCGGGGGCAGCGTCAGGCAACTGGAGGAGTACGGGCGCACGTACGTGCCGCACAACCCCGGCTGGGACCAGGTGGTGGCCAACCTGGGCAGGATCCCGGTGATCGCCCTGGCCCTGGGCCCGGTCGCCGGGCTCGGCGCGGCCCGGCTGGTCACCTCGCACGTCTCGATCATGGTCAAGGGGCTGTCGCAGGTCTTCATCGCCGGCCCGGCCGTGGTGGAGGCGGGGATGGGGGAGAGCGTCGGCAAGGAGGAGCTGGGCGGCTGGCGTACGGTGGCGGCGGCCGGCACCGTCGACCTGGTGGCCGACTCGGAGGAGGAGGCGTTCGAGCTGGTCAGGCGGGTGCTGTCGTACCTTCCGCAGAGCGCCTGGCAGCCGCCCCCGGTCACCGCCCCGGCCGACGACCCGGGCAGGACGGCGGCAGAGCTGCGCGCCATCGTCCCCCGCGACCGCCGCCGCCCCTACGACATGCGCGCGATCCTGGACCTGGTCTTCGACACGGGCACGGTGATGGAGCTGGCCCGCGGCTTCGCCCCGTCCGTGATCACCGCCCTGGCCCGCCTGGACGGTCACCCGGTGGCGGTCCTGGCCTCCGACCCGCGCGTCTACGGCGGCGGCATGACGGCCCAGGGCGCGGACAAGACGGCCCGCTTCGTCGACCTGGCCGAGACGTTCCACCTGCCGGTCGTCCACCTCGTCGACCAGCCCGGGTTCGTCATCGGCACGGCCGCGGAACGGGCGGGCACGATCAGGAGGGGCGCCCGCGCGCTGGCGGCGGTGTACCAGTCGACGGTCCCGTGGGCGTCGGTCCTGGTCCGCCGCGTCTTCGGCGTGGCCGGCGCCGCCCACCGGCCGCACGACCGCTACGGCCTGCGGGTGGCCTGGCCGTCCGGCGACTGGGGTTCGCTGCCGATCGAGGGCGGGCTGGAGGTGGCCTTCAAACGGCTGCTGGCGGAGGCGGGCCCGCGGGCCGCGGAGCTGAAGGCCGAGATCGCCGGACGGCTGGAAGCTGTCAGGTCACCGTTCAGGACCGCGGAGGCGTTCCTGGTGGAGGACATCATCGACCCGGCCGAGACCCGCCCCGCCCTGACGGAGTGGGTCCATGACGCCTATGCCGTCCTGGACCCCGGCCCGAACCCCGCCGCCCGCCCCTGAGCGCCGAACCGGCGCGGCGGCGTGTGGATGTCGAAGTGCAGGCTGGGCTGCGCCAGAACCGAGTGGGGCCGCGTGCCCGGCTCGATCAGGCCCAGCCGTTCGAACACGGGGAACCTCGCGGCCGACGCCCTCAGGTGGCGCGGCCGCATCACCGGATGCCACACGCTGTAGGTGCCCACCCGCCCGTCCCTGCGCCGATACCAGCCCAGGGTCGGATGGGTGAGCCGCTCCAGCCAGTCGGTCTCGCCGGTGAAGCCGTCGAGCGGGGCGAGCGGTTCGTCCGGCTCGGCCGCCGCACAATGGGCGGTGCCCGCCTCCAGCCGCCACCAGGCGGGAGTGGCGTCCCAGTCCGCCTCGATGCTGATCCGGGCCCGCCGCCACGGCATGCCCCACACGTGCCGCGGGATCGCGACGACGGGATGGTCGAGCGCGGTGCCGAAGAACCAGACGCCCGGCCGGCCGTGCGCGGTGACATAGGCCCGGTAGTTGATCTGGCCGCAGTCGATGCCCACCTGCGGCAGGAAACGGAAGTGGAAGTCCCGGTCGCGGAAGGCGACGGCGGACACCAGCGCGCCAGGGCCGTCCTCGAAGGTCATCTTCATCGGGGCGAACCCCCTGGGCAGGTGCCGGGCCAGCGCGTCGGCGTCCACGCGGTAGCTGACGATGGCGAAGTCGTCCAGCTCGGTCTGGGCGTGGAACCAGCGGGGACGCGGGCGCGGGGTGCCGGCGAAGCTCATGCCCCCACCGTACGATCTAGAGCGCCGCGATCGCCGCCCGGATCGTCTCCAGATCGCCGAGCACCACCTCGGTACGGTCCCGCTCCGTGTGCAGGCGCCAGTGCGTGTCCGCCACGGCCTCCGGTGAGGCGGGCGAGCCGGGCAGCACGGCGGCGGAGATGGGGACATGGCCCACGTGCACCCCGCGCCCGCCCAGCACCTCGGCCAGCGACAGCGCGTAGTTGCGCAGGGCCGCCGCCGCGACGCCGATGTTGCCCAGGAACGGCAGCGGGTGGACGGCCGAGACGCCGGTGGTGAACAGCAGCGTGCCGGACCCGCGCGCCAGCATCGCCGGGAGCACCGCGCGGACCGCCGTGATCGCCCCCAGCACCGCGCCGTCGAAGGCGTCCTGGGCGCTGACCCTGGTCGTCTCCAGCACGGGGGTGTGCGCCTTGGCCGTGCCCGCCCCGTTGTAGACCAGCACGTCCACCGGGCCGATGCGGTCGAGGGCGCGGGTGAGCGAGGCCTCGTCGGTCAGGTCGCCCGCCTGGGCGCCCGCCTTGATGCCTTCGGCGGCCAGTTGCCCCGCCAGGGCCGTCAGCCGGTCCTGGTTCCTGGCGACCAGGGACACCTCGAAGCCCTCCGCGCCGAACCGGCGGCCCACCGCCAGGCCGATGCCGGGGCCCGCGCCGATGATGGCGACCTTCATGTCACGTCTCCTTAAGTCGAGGGTATGCCTCAGGTTAACACGAACCTGAGGCACACCCTCGACTTCACTAGAATGGCTGTATGGATCGACCGCTCCGCCGTGACGCGCGGCGCAACCGCGACGCGCTGGTGACCGCCGCCAGGGAGGTGCTGGCCGAGCGCGGGATCGACGCGCCGCTCGAAGCCGTCGCCAAGCGGGCCGGGGTCGCGATCGGCACGCTCTACCGGCATTTCCCCGAGCGCGGTGATCTCGTCGACGCGCTCCTGGAGGAGAAGGTGAGCGCCTGGACCGGGCTCGCGCGGCGTTCGCTGGAGGCCGAGGACGCCTGGGACGGGCTCGTGCGCTTTCTGGAGGAGACGTGCGAGACGCAGGCGCGCGACCGGGCCTTCACCGAACTGGTCTGCCTGTCGCACCAGGACGACCGATCCGAGATGAGCGACCTGGTCGAACGGCTCATGGAGCGGGCGCGGTCGGCCGGGGCGCTCCGGGCCGACATCGGGCCGATCGATCTGGCCTACTTCATGATGGCCAACTCGCGGGTGGCGGAGGCGGACCCCGGGCAGTGGCGCCGCCACTTCCGCCTCATGCTCGACGCCCTGCGCCCGCCGGCGCCTCCACCGGGAGGGTGAGCGTGGTCCAGGCGGCGAAGAGCGTCGCCAGCAGGGCCGCCGTCGCCGCGACGCCGAAGCTCCACCCCGGGTCGCCGGCCGCCGCCACGACCGCTCCGGCCAGGCTGCCGCCCACGATCCTGACCAGCCCGTTCACGCCGCCGGCCGCGGCGGTCTTGGCGGGTTCCACGTGCTCGACGGCCATGGTGCCGAGCGCGGCGTAGCCGAGGCCGAGGCCCAGCCCGAGCACGGTCGCGGCGCCGTACAGGTCGATGTCGGAATAGGAGGAGAAGGCCAGCCAGAGCGTGGCGGCCGTCACCAGCGCCGAGCCGGCCGCGACCAGGGCGGAGGCGGTGAAGCGGCGCATCAGCGGGCCCGCCAGCACGGAGACCACGAGCATCAGCGTCGTCGTCGGCAGCAGGTAGATCCCCACCCGCAGCACCGAGGCGCCGAGCGTGCCCTGGACGACCGCCGAGACGGTCGTGATCGTCGCGAACAGGGCGAACCCCAGCAGGAACGACGCCACGGTCGCCCCCACCGTGCCCCGGTGCAGCAGCATCGGGATCTCGATCAGCGGGGCGGCGGTGCGCCGCGCGGTCACGACCCAGGCCGTGGCCACCACCACGGCCGCACCGAACAGGCCGAGCGTCAGCGGCGACGTCCAGCCCCAGGTCGCGCCCTTGCTGAGCGCGAGCAGCAGGCAGACCAGCCACCCCGACACCAGCGCCGCCCCGGCCAGGTCGGGCCGCCCGGGGTTGCGCGCCGGCGTTTCCCTGACGACCGCCGCCACCAGGGCGAACGCGAGCGCGCCCAGCCCGGTGAGCGCCCAGAACACCGCCCGGTGATCCCCGTCCACCAGGCCCGCCAGGATCATGCCGCCGCCGCTCCCGACGCCGATCGTCGCGCTGAGCACGCCGATCGCGCTCGGCAGCCGGTGACCGGGCACCACCTGTCTGACCAGGCCCATCGCCAGTGGGAGCAGGGTCGCGCCGGTGCCCTGCAGCACCCGGGCGGCGATGAGCGGGGCCAGGGCGTCGGACACCGCGCCGAGGGCCGAGCCGGCGACGAGGAGTCCGAGGGCGACCAGGGTCACCAGGCGCCGGCCGTACATGTCGCCGAGGCGCGACAGCAGCGGGATCGAGACCGCTCCCGACAGCAGTCCGGCGGTGAGCGTCCAGGAGACGGAGGTGAGCGATGCGCCGAGGCGCTGCTGGAGGAGGGGCAGGAGCGGGACCACGACGGTCATCTGAAGGGTCCCCACGGCCACCCCGAAGGCGAGCACCGCCACGGCCAAGGAGTTTTTATACATGTATAGAAAGTAACATGGCGGTCATGCCGACGCGTACCGGAAGACCGCCCAAAATCTCCAAAGCGGACATCGTGGCCGCCGCCCACCGGGTGGTCGAGACGGACGGGGTGGCCGCTTTGACCATGCGCAGGCTGGCCAAGGAGGTCGGCAGCACGGCGATGGCGCTCTACCACCACGTGCGCGACAGGGAGGGGCTGCTGCTGCTCCTGCTGGACGAGCACGCCGCGGCGCTGCCCAGGCCGGAGCTGCCGGAGGAGCCGCGCGAGCGCGTGGTGGCCGCCGCCGTGGCCCTGCGCGAGGCGCTGTCCGGCTATCCGTGGGTGGTCGACGTGCTCAGGGCCGACGACCTGCTCTCGGTCGGCGCGCTGTGGTACCCGGAGCAGATCATCGACGCCGCTGTGCGGGCGGGGACGTCGATCGAGGAGGCCGTGGACGTCTACCGCATCATCTGGCACTACACGGCCGGCGAGGTCGGCGGGCGGGCGGCGGCGCGCGGGCGCAGGGAGGAAGGGGGCGGAACGTATCGGGAGCAGGTGTTCGGGGAGCTGGACGCCGCGGAGTTCCCACGGCTGAGCGAGGTCGGCGCCCGGTGGGAGGAGCTGACGGCGCGCGACACCTACGCCAAGGGAGTGCGCGCTCTGGTGCGGGGACTTCTTCCATAAAGAGGGTGGCCGGGCGGCGTGGACCGTGAAACCTTCGGGTGGCGATGATCCGGTGGACGGAAGCGGGGCGGGAGCGGTCGGCGATCTGGCGCTCGGCGCTGGGCGCGCCGCCGCCGGAGCGCGTCATGGTCGCCGACGACCGGATGCGGGCCGCCGTCGCCTACCGGCTGGCCTGCGAGGGCACGGCGCTGCTGTGGCGGGGTGACTTCCACCAGGCCCGCCAGGTGCTCGACGCCATGGGCCGCCGGTGCGCGCCGGCCGCCCCCGGCAGCGGCTTCCACCGCCATCGCCAGGCCCGGTCCCAGCGGGCGCACACGCTGGGCATGGTGCTCATTCCGTACGCGGACGGGCACGTGGTGGCGCTGCGCAGGGCGCCGGACGTGCGGGAGGCGTGCACCGAGGTGTACGGCCGCACGGCCCCGCCCGCGGTCGGCCGGCTCGGGGAGCTGCTCGGCGTGATCGGCGCGCACGAATGGCGCGTCAAGGGCGTGCCCGTGCCGGCGCTCGGCGAACGCATCCATCCGCACCACGGCGTGTTCTCCCCGATCCGGGGCGAATACGTGGATCTGGTGGCCGAGGCGCCGCTGCCCGGCGACCGGCTGGCCTTCGACATCGGCACCGGCACGGGCGTGCTGGCGGCCGTGCTGGCCAGGCGCGGCGTGCGGCACGTGGTGGCCACCGACCTCGACCGGCGGGCGGTCGACTGCGCCGGCGACAACCTCGCCCGCCTGGGGCTTGCCGGCCGGGTGGAGGTCGTGCGGGCCGACCTGTTCCCGCCGGGGCGCGCGCCGCTGGTCGTCTGCAACCCGCCGTGGCTGCCCGCCAAGCCCGTCACCCCCCTCGACCACGCCGTCTACGATCCGGGCGGGCGGATGTTGCGGGGGTTCATCGACGGGCTCGCCGGGCATCTCGAACCGGCGGGGGAGGGCTGGCTCATCCTGTCGGACCTGGCCGAGCACCTCGGGCTGCGCACCCGGGCCGAGCTGCTCGCGGCGTTCGAGCGCGCGGGGCTGCGGGTGGCGGCCCGCCTGGACATCGCGCCCCGCCACCAGCGGCCGGGCGACCCGGCCGACCCCCTGCACGCGGCCCGCGCCGCCGAGGTGACCTCACTGTGGCGGCTCAGGCCGGGCTGATCGGGCCGGCTCAGGCCGGGCCGCCTTCGTGGTGGCGCCTCAGGCGCTGAACGCCTTGCGGTAGGCCGAAGGCGAGGTGCGCATGGCGCGGGTGAAGTGGTGCCGGAAGGTCACCGGGCTCTCGAAGCCCACCGACGCCCCGATCTCCTCCACCGGGGCCGCCGTCGACTCCAGCATCGCCAGGCTGGCGGCCACCCGCTGCGAGATCACCCACCGCAGCGGGCTCGTCCCGGTCTGCCGCTTGAAGTGCCGGATGAACGAGCGCTCCGACATGTGCGCCACCCCGGCCAGATCGGCCACGGACAGCGGCTCCGCCAGGTGCTCCAGGGCCCACGCCATCGCCCTGGCCACCGCGTCGTCGTCCTCGACCGGCGTGACCGCGGCCTGGATGAACTGGGCCTGCCCGCCCTCCCGGTGAGGCGGGATGACCAGGCGGCGGGCCACCGCGTTGGCCACGTTGGGGCCGTGGTCGCTGCGGACGAGGTGGACCAGCAGGTCGAGCCCGGCGGCGCTGCCCGCGCTGGTCAGCACGTCGCCGCCGTCCACGTACAGGACCGAGGGGTTGACCCGGACGGCGGGGAAGCGCTCCTGGAGCAGGTCGGCGTACTTCCAGTGGGTGGTCACCTCGCGCCCGTCGAGCAGCCCGGCGGCCGCCAGCGCGAACGCCCCGGAACAGATCGACACCATTCGCGCCCCGCGCGCGTGCGCCGCGCGCAGGGCCGAGACCAGCGCGCCGGAGACCGGGCCGCGCACGTCGGCGACCCCGGGCACGATCACCGTGTCGGAGCCGGCCAGCACGTCCAGCCCGTGGGCCGCCTGCAGGGTGAACCCGCCGACCACCCGGAGCGGCTCCAGCGTCTCCGCGCACACCCGCAGGTCGTACCAGGGGACGTCCAGCTCGGGGCGGGGCAGGCCGAAGAACTCCACGACACAGCCGAGTTCGAACGGCGCCATGCCCTCGAAAGCCAGCACGGCCACTCCGTGCCGCCTGGCCGGGAGTGGGAGCAGCATGCCCGCATGTTAGCCGGAGCCTCTCAGCGGCAGGAGAGCAGTATGCATATTTCGGGAGTGCAGACCGTTTTGGCTGATCACCGCTACGAACAGGCGGAGATCACCGAGGCGTTCTCCCGGCTGACCGACTGCGATCAGGACCAGCTCGAACGCTTCCACACGGCCACCGGCGTGAAAGGGCGCAATCTCGCGCTCCCGCTGGCCGACTACACCAAACTCGACTCCTTCGCCAGGGCGAACACCATGTACGCCGAAGTCGCCCTCGACCTCGGCGAACGGGCACTGCGCGGCGCGCTCCAGAAGGCCGACGTGCGCCCGGAGAAGATCGACCACCTGCTGTTCTGCTCGACCACGGGCCTGGCCACGCCCTCGCTCGACGCCCGGCTGGCGCAGCGGATGGGCCTGCGTCCCGACGTGAAACGGGTGCCGGTGTTCGGCCTGGGCTGCGCGGCCGGCGCGGCCGGGCTCGCGCGGCTGCACGACTACCTGCGCGGCTGGCCGCACCACGTCGCGGCGCTGGTCTGCGTGGAGCTGTGCTCGCTGACGATCCAGCGCGACGACACCTCGATCGCCAACCTGGTGGCCAGCGGCCTGTTCGGCGACGGCGCGGCGGCCGTCGTCGCCACCGGCCGCGGCCCCGGCCCCGAGGTCGTCGCCACCCGCAGCCGGCTCTACCCCGGCACCGAGCACCTCATGGGCTGGGAGGTGGGCGACCACGGCTTCCGCATCGTGCTGGACGCGGACCTGACCGGCTTCGTGGAGCAGGTGCTGGGCGCCGACATCAAGGCGTTCCTGGCGGACTACGGCCTGACCCCCGAGCAGGTCGCCACCTGGATCTGCCACCCCGGCGGCCCGAAGGTGATCGAAAAGATCGTGGAGACGCTCGGCCTGGAGCCCAGGGCCCTGGAGGTGACCCGGCGCTCGCTGAGCGAGTACGGCAACCTGTCGTCGGTCTCGGTCCTGCACGTCCTGCAGGAGACGCGCGGTCAGCCCGGCGCCCCCGCGCTGCTCATGGCCCTGGGCCCGGGCTTCTCCGCCGAGCTCCTCCTGCTGCACTGGTGATCGCCTACACGCTCCTGATCGGCCTGGTCGTCCTCGAACGGCTGGCCGAGCTGGCGGTCGCCCGCCGCAACCTGGCCTGGGCCAGGTCCGCCGGCGGCGTCGAGTACGGCGCCCGCCACTACCCCTTCATCGTCGTGGCCCACACGGCGCTGCTGATCGCGGCGCCCGCCGAGGTTTGGCTGCTCGGCCGCCCCTTCGTCCCCGCGCTCGGCTGGCCCATGCTCGCCGCCGTCGTCCTGGCCCAGGGGCTGCGCTGGTGGTGCGTCGGCACGCTGGGCCGGCAGTGGAACACGCGGGTCGTCGTGGTGCCGGGGCTGCCGCTGGTGAGGCGGGGGCCGTACCGGTGGCTGCGGCATCCGAACTACGTGGCCGTCGTCGCGGAGGGGATCGCGCTGCCGCTCGTGCACTCCGCCTGGCTGACCGCGTCGGCGTTCACGGCGGCGAACGCGGTGCTTCTCGCCGTTCGAATACACGTGGAGAACGCGGCCCTGGCAGGCTGTACCCATGGAAGAGAACATGAACGAGACCCTGGCGATGCTCCGTGGGGCCGCTGACCGCACGTCCGCGCTGGTCAAGGGCGTCAGCGACGACGAGCTGGGGCTCCCCACGCCGTGCTCCGAATACGACGTCAAGGGCCTGATCAACCATATGGAGTGGGCCATCTCCCTGTTCGAATCGGTCGGGAGCGGCGGCGGGTTCCTGCCGCCGAAGGACTACACCGGCGACTTCCCCGAGCGGGCCGAGCGCATGCTCGCCGTCTGGGAGCGCCCGGAGACGTGGGAGGGCGTCAGCGAGGCCATGGGCGGCCTGCCGAAGACCGTGCTCGCGCGCATGGCGCTGACCGACCTGGTCGCCCACGGCTGGGATCTGGCCCGGGCGACGGGCAGGCACTACGAGGTCGAGGAGGAGACGGCGGCCGCGCTGCGGGCGTTCTCGGCGCAGATGGCGCCGACCGGCCGGGCTCGCGGGGCGTTCGGCGACGAGGTGGCGGTGCCCGACGACGCTTCGTCGCTCGACCGGTTCCTCGGGCTCATCGGACGGGATCCGGCATGGAAGCCGTGATCGGCATTCGATAACGGATCGACCTCTTCTGAGGACCTGAGCGGCAACGCTCATCCGCCTCACGTGCGCCAATGGTCACGGTTGATCACGTGTCGATCGCGGTTTGTGCTCGCTTGCGTCACCGGCCCGGCCATCGGGGGGCCACTTCCGTCGTACGACTCGGAGGTGGTTGGAAATGAAATTTCGTCCTTTGGTGGTCGGTGTCGGGCTTACCGCCCTTCTCGCACTCGCCGCCTGCGGCGGTGGCCCCAGCGCCACGAGCGGTGACCGGGCGGCTGCGCCCGCGCACAGCAGCACGCAGCAGCGCCCTGAGCAAGCGCCTCAGCAGACCAGCGAGGCCCAAGACGAGAGCAAGAGCGAGAAGGACACGACGACGGCCCAGATCTCCACGTTCGCCCTGGACGTGGACACGGCCTCGTACGGCTACGCCCGCCGTACCCTCCAGGAGGGCCGCTGGCCCGCGCCGGCCGAGATCCGCCCGGAAGAGTGGGTGAACGCGTTCCGGCAGGACTACGCGCAGCCGTCCGACGACGGGTTCGCCGTGCACGTGGACGGCGCCCGCATGCCCTCGCGCGACGAGGCCGTCATGCGCGTCGGCCTGCAGACCCGCGCGTCCGAGGCGTCCGCGCGGCGGCCCGCCAACCTCACGTTCGTGGTCGACGTGTCCGGCTCGATGGCCGAGCCCGGCCGCCTCGACCTGGTCAAGACGGCCCTGCTGAAGCTGCTCGACCAGCTCGCGCCCGGCGACCAGGTCTCCATCGTGGCCTTCAGCGACGAGGCCGAGGTGCTCGCCTCGATGACCCCGCTGACCGCCAGGGGCGAGCTGATGGACGCGGTGAACCAGCTCACGATCGACGGCGGCACCAACCTGGAGGCCGGGCTCGTCACCGGCTACGAGCAGGCGTCCAAGGCGTTCCGCCCGGCCGCCACCAACCGGGTCATCCTGCTCTCCGACGGCCTGGCCAACCAGGGCAACACCGAGTGGCAGGCCATCCTGGCCCAGGCCAAGGAATATGCGGGCAGGCAGGTCACCCTGCTCACGGTCGGCGTCGGCCGCGATTACGGCGACGAGCTGATGGAGCAGCTCGCCGACAACGGCGACGGCATGGCCGTGTACGTCAGCACCGAGGAAGAGGCCACCAAGATCTTCACCACTCAGCTCCCCGCCACCATCGAACTCCGCGCCCGCGACGCCAAGGCTCAGGTCGTCTTCAACCCGTCCGTCGTGGAGAGCTACCAGCTCGTCGGCTACGAGAACCGCGCCCTGACCACCGAGGAGTTCCGCGACGACGGCAAGGACGGCGGCGAGATCGGGCCCGGCCACTCCGTCACCGCCCTGTACGCGCTCAAGCTCAAGCCCGGCGCCACCGGCCAGCTCGCCCAGGCCACCGTGCGCTGGCAGGACCCCGACACCAGGACCGCCTCCGAGACGAGCGAGTCGCTGACCTCCGGCCAGCTGGCCGAGTCCCTGTGGAAGGAGGCCCCGGTCAGGCTGCAGGTGGACGTGGCGGTGGCCGCGTTCGCGCTGTACATGCGGGACCGGAAGGCGTTCGGCCTCGACCTGCCCGAGATCGGCGAACACGTCACCCGGCTGGCGGCCGACTCGGAGGACCCCATGGTCACCGAGCTGGCCTCCCTCATCACCAAGGCGTCGTCGGTGGGCTGACCTCGCGGCGGCGGTGGCGCCCTGCGCGCCACCGCCGTCAAATACGTGTGCGTCGGTGGTGCCGGAGTCCGCTAGACTTGTGCACGCAACAAGGGGCTATGGCGCAGTTGGTAGCGCGCCTCCATGGCATGGAGGAGGTCTGGGGTTCGAATCCCCATAGCTCCACCCCGATCACTACGGCGGTGCCCTTCCGGGCGCCGCCGTTTTCGTCTGCCCGGACATGGCCGTCCGGCCGTGCCGTCTGGATGACGGCACGGCCGGAGCGGGTCGGAACTCAGCCGGACGTGCGGGCGGAGGCCAGGAACGGGGCGCTCCACGGGAGCTTGTCCGTCGGCCACAGCTCACGCTGCTGCTTCTGCTTCTTGAGCATGGTCTCGACTCGGCCGCCCACCTCACAGCGGAAGCCGTGCGGAGGCAGCGTCAGCGAGATCAGGTAGTTGTCGATCGGCACGGTGCTGCACTCGTCCTTGCCGTAGATGCGGTGGCCCCAGCCCTCGTAGGTGATGAGGCGCGCCTTGGAGCCGAGCTGCCTGGCCACGCTCGCCGACCAGGAGTACGGGGTGGACGGGTCGTGCAGCGAGTTGCCCAGCAGGATCGGGGTGTTGCCCGTGTAGCGCAGCCGGTGTTGCGGGTTGGTGGTGGGGTGGTTGAGGCAGACGGGCAGGTCCTCCATGGGCATCGGGTTGAAGCGCATGTCCGGGGCCTGACGCTTCGAGCTGCGCAGCAGGGCCGCGTACTCCTTGTAGTTGCGCACCCGCAGCTTGTAGTCCTGGCAGAGGATCGCTGTGGGCAACTGGGCCACCTCACCCGACACGGGCTGACGGCCGGGCAGCGGCGGCACCCACGATGGCGGGTCGCCGCCGTCCAGGGCGCGCAGCATCTCGCTCAGGAGCTGCCAGGCGGGGCCCTCGTTGCCCAGCACGCCCTGCCACAGGACCTGGATCTCGGTCATGGGGCGGTCCGTGACGCCCGGGTAGTACAGCTTGCCGTCGCGCGCCTTGGCCAGGATCCGCTCCCAGACCGCGCGGACGTCCTTGCCGTGCAGGGCGCAGGCGGCCTCCTGGTCGCACCAGCCGACGAACTGGTCGAAGGCGTCCTCGACGGCGGCGGCCTCGGTGTCGAGGAACGCCTTGACGCCGAGGCTGTGGTCCATGTTGCTGTCCAGGGCCATGGCCCGGATCTTGTTCGGGAACAGCTCGGCGTACATCTGGCCGATCAGGGTGCCGTACGAGATGCCGTAGAAGGTGAGCTTCTCCTCGCCCAGCGCGGCGCGCAGGGCGTCGAGGTCGCGCGCGACGTTGACCGAGTCGACGTGGTCGTACAGCGGGCCGGTGCGGGCCCGGCAGTCGGCGCGCAGCTTCTTGGCGTAGGCCGTCCACTTGACGAAGTCGGCCTGGCTCTTCATGACGGCGGGCGGAATCTGGTTGAACACCGACGCCGAGCAGATCACCGGGTGACTGCGGCCCACGCCCCGGGGGTCGAAGCCGACGATGTCGAACCGCTTCTGCAGCTCCTCGGTGAAGAAGCCGGGGGCGCCGTAGGCGGCCTCCACGCCGGACCCGCCGGGGCCGCCCGGGTTGATCACCAGGGAGCCGACGCGGGCCTTGGGGTCGGTGGCCTTGCGGCGGGCGAGGGCCAGGTCGATGGTCTGCCCCTTCGGGCGCGACCAGTCGATGGGCACCGCCAGCTTGCCGCACTCCGCCTCGGGCTCCTCCGTACAGGGTGCCCAGGTGATGGTGCTCTTCCCGGCGGTCGTCGCCGGGGTCGGCGACGGCGACGGAGTCGGGCTCGCGGACGGCGTCGCCACGGCCTTCGCGGTCGTCGAGGCCGCCGGGGTCGGCGTCGCCCGGTCGGTGGGGCCCGCCGCGACGGCGGGGGATGCGGTTAACAGCGTCGCCATCGCCATGAAGGCGGTGGCGAGCAGAGAAGATCTTCCTGGCACAGTGCTCCCATCGTGGATCGGCCGGCCGGGCTCGCTCGCGCGGCTCTCGGGCCGGCCCTGATTCGTCGATCGACGGCTGGAGTGGCGGCGACCGCGGCCCCCGTGTTGACCACGACGTATCGACGGGCAGCACGATACAACAGGAGCATCCACAAGATCCCGCGATCTTGCAGGTTACAGACCAAAATCGAACTTTTGTTCGTATAATGGAGAGATGGATCTCAAGCCTGAGGAACTGCCCGAGCTCTGGAGGCCGCCGATCGTGGAGCACGCTCCCGCGATACCCGACGGGGCGGCACGCTACCTGCTGGCCTGGGGCGACGACGCCCGTGGCGCCCGGTGGGGATACCTGCTCTGGCCGGCGCGCGAGGGGAGCGCGCGCTGGGTGCACTGGGAGGACATCCGCCCGATCATGGGCGAGGACTACAGCACGGTCCCGGTCGCGGACCCGTTGATGTGATTAGGGGCTTCCGTACCGTCCGTTACCTGACTAGGGTCAGATAATGGACGGTACGGCGATCGGGCACGTGCGGCGTTTCCAGCGCACCGTGACCCAGCGGATCGGGGTGCTCAACGACAGGTTCCTGGCCAGGGACCGGCCCCTCGGGCAGTCGCGGGTGCTCTGGGAGATAGGAACGGGCGGCAGCGAGGTGCGCGCCCTGCGGGCCCGGCTCGAACTCGACTCCGGCTACATGAGCAGGCTGCTGCGCTGCCTGGAGGCCGACGGGCTGGTCGTCGTCGACTGCGGCGGCACCGACGGTCGGGTCCGCACGGCCCGGCTCACCCCGGCGGGGCTCGCCGAGCACGCCGAGCTCGACCGGCGGTCCGACGAGGCGGCCACGTCGATCCTCCAACCGCTGTCGGAGGCCCAGCGCGACCGCCTGGTGGCGGCCATGTCCGAGGTCGAGCGGCTGCTCCTCGTGTCCATGGTGGACATCGACGCGCTCGACCCGCACCACCCCGCCGCGCGGCACTGCCTGCAGGCCTACGCCGCCGAGCTGGCCCGCCGCTTCGAGAGCGGCTTCGACCCGGCGCGCAGCACGCCGCTCGACGACCAGGATCTGCGGCCCCCGGTCGGGCTCCTGCTGGTCGCCATGCTGCACGCCGAGCCGGTGGGGTGCGTGGCGCTGAAGTCGCGCCCCGGGTCCGTGCTCGCGGAGATCAAGCGGATGTGGGTGGATCCGTCCGTCCGGGGGCTGGGGCTGGGTCGCCGGCTGCTCGCCGAGGTCGAGGCGCGGGCCGCCGGGCGCGGAGTCCGTACGCTGCGGCTGGAGACCAACCGGGCGCTCGCCGAGGCCATCGCCCTCTACCGCCAGGCCGGCTACCAGGAGGTGGCGGCCTTCAACGACGAGCCCTACGCCCACCACTGGTTCGAGAAGCGCGTGGCCGTCACACGGGCGGATTGAACCGGTGGTAGCCGGGGGCGGTCCACCCGGCGGGCACGGTGCCCGACAGGTGGACACACTCGTCCAGCTCGAACCGCACCACCCGCGGATCGCCCCACTCCACCCTGGCCCGGCCGGTGAGCTGCAGCGTCTCACCGCGCTCCCAGTCCGCGAAGAGCAGCCCGGCGGCAGGGTCGAGCTCCAGGTTGCCCAGCGTCATGTACATCGCGTTGCCCGGATAGTCGGCGAACTCCAGCGTGCGCGGCCCGGTGACCCGGACGAATCCCGGGTTGCCGCCCCGGTGGGACACGTCGGCCCCGTGCCCTTCCGCGCGCGTGGCGATGAAGAACGTGTCCGCCGCGCCGATCCAGTCACGGTGCCGCTCCGTCAGCTCGGTGCCGCGCCCGAGGCCGGCGGGCGGGCCGGCGGCGGAGGTGGGCTCGCGGGTCTGGATGTACTTCGGGCAGTTCGCGTAGACCTGCTCCGTCCAGACCACCAGCGAGTCACCGGCCTGTACGGCGGTGCCGTTGACGCGCATCCTGCGCCGCGTGTGCGCCTCGATGGCCAGCAGCCCGAGGTCGCGCTCCCGCGTGAACAGCCCGTGCAGGGGGTCGCCGGCGGCGGGCAGGGCGTGCAGCACGATCGTGCGGTCGTCCTCAGGGGCGGCGAAGCCCGCCGGGCCGGTCAGCGCGCCCGCCCAGACGCGCCCGAGATCGTCGGCCGCGCCCGTGACGATCAGCCGCTGGGCGCGCAGGAACGCGGCCGCCACCTCCGGGATCTCCGGCCGGGTGCGGGAGCTGCCGTGATCCTCCTGCCGGACACCCAGCCTGCGCTGCACGGCGACCTCGCCCGGGTGCCGTCTCATTAGAAGAATCCGCAGGTCGGCGCGCCCGAGGTGGGCGCGCCACGATCGCCGGCGCCGTCGGGGGCGAAGATCTCCAGCCGGATGCCGTCGGGGTCCTCGAAGAACACGCCGCCCGACGAGGCGCCCTCGCCATGCGGGACGACGCCGTCGTGGTGCAGCGTCGCGCCCAGCTCCCTGATCACCGCCTCGGCCCGCCGCACCGCCGCCAGATCCACCACCTGGAACGACAGGTGGTGCAGCCCCGGCAGCCCGGCGCCGAACCGGCCCTCGCTCTGCTGCCACAGCGTCAGCACCAGCGTGCCGTCCTGCGCCAGAAACGCGTAGCGCCGCCCGTCCTCCTTCGACTCGCCCGCCACCGAGAACCCGAAAACGCGCTCGTAGAACGCCTTGGAGGCGTCGAGATCGGTGACGTTGAGCCCGACGTGCCCGGTCTGAAAGGACATCCAACACTCCTCTAACGCATGAATAGCTGATTTGCCGTTAGAAGGACTATAACGGCAAATCAGCGTCTCTGGCGTTAGAAGTCGGCTATTTCTTGTGCTCCCGGTAGTGCCTGGCGGCTCGGGCGCGGTTGCCGCAGGCCGTCGAGCACCACTCCTGACGTGGGTGTTCCTTCACGAAATAGAGCACGCAGCGCGGCGCCGGGCAGGTGCGCAACAGGGCCACCTCGGGCCCCGCGAGGAACTCCACGGCCGCCGTGGCGAGCCGGGCGCGCAGCCGGGTCGGCTCGTCCGTCTCGGCGGCGGGCGCGATGACGAGGACCGGCTTGTCGTCCCAGGACAGTTGCGGGGCCGTGGGCGCCGCCAGCGCGGTGGCGTTGACCAGGGCCAGCGCCTCCTTGAACGGGGGCAGGTCAGGCAGATCGGCCCGGCTCGGCGGCTCCGGGGCCACGGCCCTGGCGAACAGCGCGCGGACGGCCTGGCGCAGCCGCACCGTCTCCTGCCGCGCCTCCTCCGAGGCGGTGAAGCCCGGCCCGGCCGCGTGCGCGCGGGCCCAGCTCGTCAGGCCGTCCACGTCGGCCAGCGTGTCGACCGGCCCGGACCGATCGGCCCGCACCGTGCTGACGAATTCCAAGGCCAAGGACATTGCCTCAATCTAATGCCTCGTCGCGGGCGAAAATTGCGGAGTCGGAAAACTTGCGGATTCGGCAAAATTCTGCGACTCTCGTGCCATGAGCGGGCTGAGAGAGCGGAAGAAGCTGGCCACGCGTGAGGCCCTGATGACGGCCGCACTCCGGCTGGCCCACGAGCGAGGGCTGGAGAACGTCCGGGTCGAGGACATCGCGGCCGAGGCCGGGGTCTCGCCACGGACGTTCAACAACTACTTCGCGAGCAAGTACGAGGCCATCACCGCCCGCCACACCGACCGCGTCCGCCGGTCGGTGGCCGCGCTGCGCGCCCGGCCCGCGGGCGAGCCCTTCTGGGAGGCCATGACCGAGGCCATGGTCGAGCCATGGGCCCGCCATGCGGGCACCACCGACGCGGCGCCGCCGCCCGAGCTGCTGGCGAGCATCCGCATGCTGGCCGACGAGCCCATGCTGCGGGCCGAGTCGCTGAAGGTGGTGTTCGCGGCCGACGGCGAGCTGGCCACGGCCGTGGCCGAGCGCACCGGCACCGACCCCGCCCGCGATCTCTACCCCACCCTGGTCGCCGTCACGGTGACCGCCGCCGTCCAGGCCGCCGTCGGCCACTGGCTGCGCTCCGAGCCACCGATCCCGCTGGTGCCGCTGCTGCGCGACTCCCTGCGCGCGCTCGCCGCGGGACTGCCGACTCCCTGAGGAGATCCCATGGACACCATGGACATCGTCATCGCCGGTGGCGGCCCCAACGGGCTGATGCTGGCCTGTGAGCTCAGCCTGGCCGGGGTCAGGCCCCTCGTCATCGAGCGCCTGCCGCGGCGCAGCGACCAGCCCAAGGCCAACGGCATCGTCGGCCAGGTCGTCCGGCTGCTGCGCGGGCGCGGCCTGGCCGAGGCGGAGGCGCCCATGCCGGCGTTCATGTTCGGCGCGATGCCGCTGGACCTGTCGGGGCTCGACGACAACCCGCTGCACGGGATGGGCATCAGGCAGCCCGAGCTGGAGGAGCTGTTCGAGCGGCGGGCGGCCGAGCTGGGCGTGGAGATCAGGCGCGGGCACGAGCTGCGCGGCTTCACCCAGGACTCCGAGGGCGTCACCCTGAAGCTGGCAGGGCCTGACGGGCCTTATGAGCTGCGTGCCCGCTATCTGGTGGGATGCGACGGCGCGCACAGCACGGTCAGGAAGCTCGCCGGCATCGGTTTCCCCGGCGTGCACGCGGCCGACGTGGTGAGCCGCGCCGCCCACGTGACCGTGCCGGGGGCCGTGCTGCGGCCCGAGCGGGCCGAGATGGAGGTGCCGGGGGTGGGCACGTTCGGGCTCTACGCCTGGCACAGGACCGAGCGGGGCGCGTACGCGATGCTGCCGGCCGGGGCCGAGGTGCTGACGGTCAGCGCGATGGAGTGGGACGCGGACGCGCCCGGCGACGACGTGCCGATGACCGTCGGGGAGCTGCGCGAGAGCCTGGCCCGCGTGCTCGGCGCCGGCCTGCCGCTGGCCGCCCCCGCCGGGCCGGGCCCGCACATGCTCAGGCGGCTGAACGGCCGCGACACCCGGGTCGCCGACCGCTACCGGGCCGGCCGGGTGTTCGTGGCGGGCGACGCCGCGCACGTGCACTCGGCGATGGGCGCGCCCGGCCTCAACCTGGGCCTCCAGGACGCCGCCAACCTGGCCTGGAAGCTGGCCGCCGAGGTCCACGGCTGGGCGCCGCCCGGGCTGCTGGACACCTACGACGCCGAGCGCAGGCCCGCCGCCGAGCGGGTCGCCGTGCACAGCCAGGCCCAGCTCGCGCTGACCGCGCCGGGGCAGGGGGTCACGGCGCTGCGGGAGGTGTTCGGCGAGCTGCTGAACGATCCGCCCGCCCGCCGCCGCGTCGCCGCCCTGCTGGCCGGCTCCGACGTGGCCTACCCGGTGCCCGGGCCGTCGCATCCGCTGGCGGGGCGGTTCCTGCCCGAGGTGCCCGCCGCGGCCGCCGCGCGGGCCCGTCCGGTGCTGCTGGACGTGACGGGCGGCCTGCGCGTACGGCACGGGCGGGTCGACGTGGTGCCCTCCGACGGGCCCGAGGCCGTGCTCGTGCGCCCCGACGGTTACGTGGCCTGGGCGGGCACGCCGGACAGGACGCTGGACGAGGCCCTGGAGACGTGGTTCGCCGAGAGCCTGGTGTGACAGCCTGGTGTGACTACGCGCGGCCGACCCCGGCGACGATGCCCGGGGTGACGAGGTCGTACGTGTCGGCGGGGGAGGCGTCCGGCGTCCAGTCCGAGACCGGCACGATGCCGGGGCCGAGCAGTTCGAGACCGTCGAAGTAGCCGGCGACCTGGCCGTGGTCGCGCCTGGCCAGGCCGCCGGGGGCGGTGCTCGCGTAGACCCTCTGGCTCGCGTGGGTCACGTCGTCGGTGGCGTTGCCCGCGTACAGGTGGGAGAGCACCAAATAGCCGCCGGGGCGCAGCCGCTCCCGGACGCGGGCGGCGATCCTGGCGGCCTCCTCGTCGTCGGAGACGAAGTGCAGCACCGCCACCAGCAGCACCGCGTACGGCCGGGTGAGGTCGAGGTGCCCGGTGAGACGGGGGTCGTCCAGGATCGCGCCGGGGTCCCTGACGTCGCCCTCCAGCGCGATGACGTCCGGGTCCCTGGCCAGCAGGGCGCGGGCGTGGGTGAGCACGATCGGGTCGTTGTCCACGTAGACGACGCGGGAGCCGGAGGCGTGCCGCCTGGCCACCTGGTGCACGTTGTCCTGCGTGGGCAGCCCGGCGCCGATGTCGACGAACTGGCGCACGCCCGCCTCCGCGATCATGCGCACCGCGCGGCCCAGGAAACCGCGGTTGGCCAGGGCGATCTGGCGCGCGTCATTACCCATCTGACGGCCGATCTCGATCATCTTCTCGGCCGCCTCGCGATCCGCCGCGAAGTTGTCCCGGCCGCCGAGGTAGTAGTCGTACATCCGGGCGACGCTGGGCACGTTCGGGTTGACCCCGGCGGGTACGCGGTCCGCCTCGGACATCTGACGCCCTTCCCTAGATGATCTTTGATGGGGATTCTAGGCGGGAATCGGACCAATGCCGCAAGTCATGCGCTGAATGGCTGATCAGACGCGGCGGAAGGTCTGGCGATAGGCCAGCGGCGGCACCCCGACGGCCGCGTGCAGGTGCTGGCGCAGCGACACCGCCGTGGCGAAGCCCGCCCGCCTGGCCACCTCCTCCACACCGAGATCGGTCGTCTCCAGCAGGTGCCGGGCGTGCCGCACCCGCTGCCCGGTCAGCCACTTGGCCGGGCTCACGCCCGTTTCCTCCCTGAAGCGCCTGGTGAACGTGCGCACGCTCATCCTGGCGTGCTCGGCCAGCGCGTTCAGGTCGAGCGGGGCGTGCAGGTGGGCGAGCATCCAGTCGCGGGTGGCCGCGGTGCCGCCGCCGTTCCCGTACGGGAGGGGCCGCTCGATGAACTGGGCCTGGCCGCCCTCCCGCCACGGCGGCATCACGCAGCGCCGCGCCGCCCGGTTGGCCACCTCGCTGCCGTGGTCGCGCCTGATCACGTGCAGGCACAGGTCCATGCCCGCCGCCACCCCGGCCGAGGTGAGCACGTCGCCGTCGTCCACGAACAGCACGTCCGGATCCAGCTCGACCTGCGGGAACAGCCGGGCGAAGCGCGCCGACTCGGTCCAGTGCGTGGTGGCCCGGCGGCCGTCGAGCAGCCCCGCCGCGGCCAGGATGAACGCGCCCGTGCAGATCGACATCGTGCGTGGCCTGCCCCGCAGGGCCCCGGCCAGGGTGGCGGAGATCGTGCCGTCCTTCATCACCCGGCCGCCGTGGACGCCGGGCACCAGCACCGTGTCGGCCGTGTCGAGCACGTTGAGGTCGTGGTCGGGCAGCACGCTGTAGCCGGCCGAGCAGCGCACGGGACGGCGCCCTTCCGAGCAGGTCACGACCTCGTAGAGGTGCTCGCCCGACGACGTCCTGGCTGCCCAGAACACCTGGCCGGGCACCCCGAGGTCGAGCGGGGCGAAATGGTCGGCCACCACGACGGCGATGCGATGGGGCATGGCCTGATTCTTTCACATATTGGCTATCCGGCCACTCGTGAGCGGGTAAGGGATGAACCAGGATTGGCGCATGACAGTGAGCACCACCGCCCCCGCCCGCCGCAGGCTGCATCGCGCCTGGTTCGTCGCGGCCGTCGCCTTCGTCGCGATCCTCGGCGCCGCGGGCTTCCGCGCCACCCCCGGCGTGCTGATCACCCCGCTGCGGGAGGAGTTCGGCTGGTCGGCCGGCACGATCTCGCTGGCCGTCTCGATCAACCTGGTGCTCTACGGTCTCACTGCTCCCTTCGCCGCCGCCCTCATGGACCGCTTCGGCATGCGCCGCGTGGTCGCCCTCGCCCTGCTGCTGATCGCCGTGGGCAGCGGGCTCACCGTGCTGATGACGGCGAGCTGGCAGCTCCTGCTGTTCTGGGGCGTGCTGGTCGGGCTCGGGACGGGCTCGATGGCGCTGGTGTTCGCCGCGACCGTGGTGGACCGCTGGTTCGTCCGGCACCGCGGGCTGGTCACCGGCGTGCTCACCGCGGGCGGCGCGACCGGGCAGCTCGTCTTCCTGCCCGTGCTGGCCCAGCTCGCCGAGGGGCCCGGGTGGCGCTTCGCCTCGCTGACCGTGGCCGCGGCGGCGCTGGCCGTGGTGCCGTTCGTGTGGTGGCTGCTGCGCGACCACCCCGAGGACGTGGGCACGACGGCACTCGGCGCGGAGCCGGGCGCGGTGCGTACGGAGCCCAGCAAGGCCAACGCGGCGGTCAGAGCCATCGGCGTGCTCGTCATGGCGGCGCGGACCCGGCCGTTCTGGCTGCTCGCGGGCGGCTTCGCGATCTGCGGGGCCAGCACGAACGGCCTGGTCGGCACCCACTTCATCCCCGCCGCGCACGACCACGGCATGGCCGCGCCCGTCGCCGCCGGGCTGCTGGCGGTCATCGGGATCTTCGACATCGCGGGCACGATCGCCTCCGGCTGGCTCAGCGACAAGATCGACCCGAAGGTGCTGCTCGGCGTCTATTACGGGCTGCGCGGGCTGTCGCTGATGGTGCTGCCCAGCCTGTTCGCGGCCACGACCGAGCCCAGCATGCTGATCTTCATCATCTTCTACGGCCTGGACTGGGTGGCCACCGTGCCGCCCACGGTGGCGCTGTGCCGGCGGATCTACGGGGCCGACGGCGCCGTGGTGTTCGGCTGGGTGTTCGGCTCGCACCAGGTCGGGGCCGCGATCGCCGCCGTCGGCGCCGGCCTCACCCGCGACCACCTGGGCGCCTACGACCTCGCCTGGTACGCCGCCGGCGCCCTCTGCCTCGTCGCCGCCGGCATGTCCCTGGCCATCGGGCATGCTAGAAGGCGATGAACGACTCCGAACTTTACGTCCTGCCGCTGGTCGTCAGGATCGAGAAGGCGGCGCCTCCCGAGCGCACGGACGCGATGGAGGCCGCCGCCATGGCCGTGCTCGGCCTGCTCGCCGACCCGGGCGACTGGGCCGAGGAGCTGCACGCGTGGCAGTCCACCGGCCGGATCCGCAAGGTCGTCCGCCGGGCCAGGGGCGCCGAGTGGCGCAGGGCCGTCGCGCTGCCCGGCCGCACGGTCGAGCACCGTACGGCCGAGGTGCGCGTGCACCCGCCCGTGCCCCTCGACGGCTGGCCCCGTGACCTGGCGCGGCTGCAGGTGGGCGGCACCGAGCTGACCGACACGGCCGAGCCGCCGGCCGCCGAACCACCGGTCCTGTGGGCCAACCCGTCGCTGGAGATGTCGGCGGGCAAGGCCATGGCCCAGGCCGGGCACGCCGCCCAGCTCGCCTGGTGGGCCAGTGACCCGGGCGAGCGGGCGGCCTGGGCGGAGCGCAGCCTGGCGGTGTCCGTGCGCACGGCCACCGCGCGAGGCGAGTTCGACGCCATGGTGGCCGCCGGGCTACCCGTGGTGCGCGACGCGGGGTTCACCGAGATCGAGCCGGGTTCGTGCACCTTCGTCGCGGACGCCCCCTGGTTGCGGGGGCGCGTCGCTAGATCGTGAACACGTCGGCCAGCACGCCGCCCGCCGGGGTGATCCGGGCGGGTGACGGGCTGTCGTACACGACCATGAGCCTGCCGTCCGCCAGCCGTACCAGCCCTTCCGGGTGGTCGCAGCCGACGCCGTAGGGCAGGTCGAGCACGACCTCCAGCTCGTCCTCCGGCACGACGCGCTTCTTGTTGCCCGGGCGCCAGCGCAGGACGCGTACCGGGCCGTCGAGGTCCATGGTCGGCCCGGCCAGGATCAGCAGCGAGTCGCCGTCGGGGCACAGGTCGCGCACGCCGAGCCCGCGCAGGTAGAGGAAGTGCTTGCGGTACGGCTCCCTGAGCCGCAGCCGGCCCTTGCCGCCCTCCTCCGGGCACAGCTCCAGCACCACCGCCCAGCCGCGCAGCACCGGGCCGCGCAGGCCGATGTAGACACGATCCGAGGTGACGGCGATGCCCTCGACGTCCAGCCCGTTGTCCTTGCCCGGCAGCGCCAGGAACGGCGCCAGGTGCCGGTCGTCGCTCAGGTGCGTGGTCAGGCTGTTGCCGCCCGACATGATCAGCCCGGGGCCGGGATCTCCGGCGTCGTCGAGCGGGAGGCGTACCAGGATGTAGCGGTTCTCCTCCCTGATCACCGTGGCCAGGCGGTCGGCGGCCTTGTCGGGATCCTTGGCCTTGGCCCGCCGGCGCTTGAGGCTGTGCGAGCCGACCAGCCAGAGGTGGCCGTTGGCCCGGGCCATCCCCTCGATGTCGGCTTCGTCCTCGGGCCCCGCGGGGAGGTTGACGTAGTCGGCGAGTTGGTACGTGCGCTGGGCTCCGTAATGGTCGCCCGTCCACGTGAGGTGCTCGAACGACGCGGTCTCGTCGCCGGCGACCCAAAGGCCGGTGGCGCTCTGCCGGATCGCTGAGAGGTTCGTGTGCGTTTGAGACGCTTGCGAGGCGTGGTCGAATCGCAGCTCAACCTGTTCCACGTTGCCATGATTGCACTTCGGTCGCTTCATGAGCGCAATGGCGGGATATGTCGTACGCTCCCGTCGTGCTCGATGGGGAAGAAGAGATCAAGGGTTCCCGAGTGAGAACCGCGCCCAGGCCCGGGATCCCTGTTTCTCCGCCCAAACGCTCCCGCATCGGAGATATCCGGATGCGGGTGGTGTATCGGGGGCTGGCCGTGGTCGCCGCCGTCGTGGCGATCGCCGTGACGCTGGCCGTGGCGCTCCCGTCGGAGCCGGACGAGGTGGTGGCGGGGCCGGTAGCCGCGCCGCCGGCCCCGCCGCCCTCGTCCGGCCCCGCACCTTCCCCATCGTCGTCCCCGTCGTTCTCCGGGTCTTTCTCCCCGACGCCTTCTCCCACGTCGTCGCTCGCCCCTGGTTACACGGCCATGGAGGCCCTGTACGCCGACCCGCGCGTCCCCAGGCTGACCCGCGCCGTCAAGCGCATGAGCCTGGCCTCCCCGGGCAAGCGGGTGATCAAGGACGGGCGTACCGGGCTGGCCGTGCCCCGGTTGCCGCGGCCGTGGAAGGCGTACGGGCCGGCGCCGTTCACCACCAAGCAGGTGCTCCCCAAGCAGCGCGGCACCGGCCTGCGGGGCGTGTTCGTCACCTGCCCGCTGCCCATCCTGGAGCAGAAATCCGCCCGGAACACGGCGCTGCTGGCCGCCCGCTGGACGCTCAACCACCACCCCAAGGGCTCCCGCATCAAATGGCTGGCCTCCCAGCCGGTCGAACGCGGCTGGATGCTCGTCTACCGCGTCACCTACGGCAAGCGCACGTCCCGCGCGGCCGTCGTGGTGATGGACGGGGGAATGAGCAAGCCCGGATTGGCGTTCGTGTCAGTGCCTGACTCGCAGCGCAAACAGTGGCGCGATATCGCACGCGTGGCCTCAGGGGTGCGTGTTCTAGGCTAGAAAGATCATGTATTGCGGCGATGTGGGGGAGTGACGCCGTGGAACGCTCTGGACCGCCACAGGCCTCTGGAAGCAAAGGCAAGGGCAAGCCGCCCTGGCGCTCGGAAGGTCTGCCCGGAACACCTGGCGGCCGGCCCAAGATCAACTGGTGGCGGTTCGTCGTCACCCTGCTCGTCGTGTACGCGGGCTTCTTCGTCGTGTCGTCGTTCGTCGACAGCGGATCGGTCGAGACGATCTCGTACACCGAGTTCACCAAGCAGGTGAACGCCAAGAACGTCAAGGACATCTACGCCCAGGGCCTGTCGGTCGAAGGCGACCTGAGGAAGGCCGCGACCAACCCCGAGAGCGAAGAGTCCTACAGCAAGTTCGCGACCGAGATCCCGGCCTTCGCCAACACCGACCAGCTCGACCAGCAGCTCGCCTCCGGCCAGGTGGAGATCACCTCCCAGCCCATCACCCGGGGCTTCTTCTCCAACCTACTGCTGTCGCTGCTGCCCGTGCTGCTGCTGGCCGGCCTGTGGATCTGGATCATGCGCCGCGGCGCCAGCATGATGGGCGGTGGCCTGGGCGGGCTCGGCAAGTCCAAGGCCGCCAAACCGGTCGAGGCCGGGCAGGTGCGGGTCACGTTCGAGGACGTGGCGGGCATCGACGAGGTCGAGAACGAGCTCGTCGAGATCGTCGACTACCTCAAGGACCCCGATAAATATCGCAGGCTGGGCGCCAAGCTGCCCAAGGGCGTGCTGCTCGCCGGTCCTCCCGGCACCGGCAAGACGCTGCTGGCCAGGGCGGTCGCGGGCGAGGCCAAGGTGCCCTACTTCTCGGCCAGCGCCTCCGAGTTCATCGAGATGATCGTCGGCGTGGGCGCCTCGCGCGTACGCGACCTGTTCGAGGAGGCGCGCAAGGTGGCGCCGTCGATCGTGTTCATCGACGAGATCGACGCCATCGGGCGGGCTCGCGGCGGTGCCGGCGGCCTCGGCGGGCACGACGAGCGCGAGCAGACGCTCAACCAGATCCTCACCGAGATGGACGGCTTCTCCGGCGCCGAGGGCGTGATCGTCATCGGGGCCACGAACCGTCCCGAGGTCCTCGACCCCGCGCTGCTGCGGCCCGGGCGCTTCGACCGTACGGTGCAGGTGGGCCTGCCCGACGCGGCAGGACGCACCGCGATCCTGGGCGTGCACACGCGCGGCGTGCCGATGGACGGCGAGGTCAGCCTCGACTCGCTCGCCAAGACCACCCCCGGCATGACCGGCGCCGACCTGGCCAACCTGGTCAACGAGGCCGCCCTGCTCGCCGCCAAGCGCGGCAAGGACAAGGTCGCGATGGCCGACTTCGCCGACGCGCTGGAGAAGCTGCAGCTCGGCGCGGCGCGCAGCATCGTGATGCCGGAGGAGGAGCGCACCAGGACCGCCTTCCACGAGGCCGGCCACGCGCTGCTCGGCATGCTCCAGCCGGGCGCCGACCCGGTCAGGAAGATCTCGATCATCCCGCGCGGACGGGCGCTCGGCGTCACGCTGTCCACCCCCGACTCCGACCGCTACGCCTACGACGAGCAGTATCTGCGCGGGCGCATCACCGGCGCCCTCGGCGGTATGGCGGCCGAGCAGGTCGTCTACGGCGTCATCACCACCGGTGCCGAGAACGACCTCGAACAGGTCACCATGATCGCCCGTGGCATGGTCGGCCGGTGGGGCATGTCGGAGAAGGTCGGCCCGCTGACCATCCTGCCCAACGACGGCCAGCCGCCGCAGGCCTCGCCCGTCACGCTCGCCATGGTCGACGAGGAGGCGCGGCGGATCGTGGACGAGTGCTACGAGCGAGCGCTCCGGATCCTCAGCGACAACCGCGACAAGCTGGACGCCATCGTGGAGGCCCTGCTGGAGCACGAGACGCTCGACGAGGCCAGCGCCTACATGGCGGCCGGGCTCGCCCGCTCCTCCAACGGTCAGCCGGCACTCTCCGGTGCGTCATCGGAGGGCTTTTCCGAGAATTAGGGCAGGCCGGACGTTGGCTGGAGCCCGGCAGGGGAACGTCTCCCGCGTACAACGATCGGGGGACTAGTCGTGACACTGAATGACGAGCTGCTCGCCGGGCTCGGAGACTCAGGACTGGAACAGATCGCCGGGATGCTCGGCACGGACACCCTCACGGCCCGCAAGGTCGTCGAGGCCGTGTCGGGCACCATCGTCGGCGGCATGGCCCGCAACGCCGAGCACCCTGACGGCGCCGACGCCCTGCGCGGGGCGCTCGACGACCATCTGGACGCCGACCCGTTCAACGGCGACGTGGCCTCGCTGACCCGCGACGGGCACAGCATCCTCGGTCACGTGCTCGGCGGGCAGGGCACCGAGCAGGCCGCGGCCGGGCTCTCCCAGCTCGCCGGGGTCGACACCGCGACCATCATGAAGCTGCTGCCCCTGATCGCCCCCATGATCATGTCGCTGCTCGCCGCCCGGGCCACGCGCGGCGACATGGACGCGGGCGCCGTGGCCGACACCCTCGACCGGGAGCAGTCGGCGGTGCCCGGCGGGCTGGGGGAGCTGCTCGGGGGGTTGCTGGGGAGCATCTTCGGTGGCGCCGTACCGCAGCAGGGCGGGCCGTACACCCCCGCGGGCGAGCGCGTCCAGCAGGAGCGGGAGGTGGCACCGGGGACGTCGAACCCCGACTGGTGAACGGTAGGCTAAGCCGGTGATCGTTCTGGCCTCAGCCTCCTCCACCCGACTGGCCCTCCTGCGCAGCGCGGGTCTCGACCCCAAGGTGATCGTCAGCGGCGTCGACGAGGACGCGTTCTCCGCCTACTCTCCCGCCGCGCTCAGCCTGGTGCTGGCCAAGGCCAAGGCCGAGGCGGTCGCGAGCGGGCTCGACGAGGGGCTGGTCATCGGCTGCGACTCGATCCTGGAGCTTGACGGCCGCCCCTACGGCAAGCCCGCCACCAACGAGGAGGCCGCCGCGCGCTGGCGGCTCATGCGGGGCCGCACCGGCCGCCTGGTCACGGGCCACTGCGTGATCGACGTGGCCGCGGGCCGGCAGGCGGCCGAGGTCGCCACCACCGTCGTACGCTTCGGCCAGCCGTCCGACGAGGAGATCGCCGCCTACGTCGCCACCGAGGAGCCGCTCAGCCTGGCCGGCGCGTTCAGCATCGAGGGGCGCGGCGGGTGGTTCATGGAGGGCATCGAGGGCGACCACGGCAACGTGCTGGGCATCTCGCTGCCGCTGGTCCGCGAGCTGTTCGCCGACCTCGGCTACGCGATCACGTCGTTCTGGCGCTAGCCTGCCGGGCATGCGATCAGTGCGCGACTTCACCTCCGGTGTCGGCTTCTTCTTCCAGGGGTTCGGCTGGGTCGCCAAGAACACGCGGTGGTGGCTGTTCGGGTTGATCCCGGCGCTGATCGCCTTCTCCGTGTACGTGGCGGCGCTGATCTACCTCGGCACCAACGCCACGGAGCTGGCCGAGTTCCTGACGCCGTTCGCGGACTCGTGGAGCTGGCGGGAGACCTTCCGGACACTGGTGGGCATCGTGCTGTTCGTCGCGGGGCTGGCGCTGGCCGTGATCACCTTCGCGGCCATCACGCTGGTGATCGGGGAGCCGTTCTACGAGAAGTTGTCGGCGGCGGTGGATCCGCTGGTGGAGGAGCATGAGCAGCCGTGGTGGCGGACGTTGCCGCGCTCGATCCGGGACAGCCTGGTGACGCTCATGTACGTGCTGATGTTCACGATCCCGCTGTTCTTCCTGGGGTTCGTGCCGGTGGTGGGCCAGACGGTCGCCCCGGTCCTGGGCGCGGCCGTTTCCGGATTTTTCCTGACAGTCGAACTCACCACCCTGGCCCTCGAACGCCGCGGCTTCGCCCGCAAGGACCGCTTCCGGCTTCTGCGCGCGAACAAGGCCAGCTCGCTGGGGTTCGGGGTGGCGGTGTTCCTGCTCTTCCTGGTGCCCTTCGTGGCCGTCATCGCCATGCCGGCCGCCGTCGCGGGCGCCGCGCTCCTCGTACGAACCCGCCTCTCCCCACCCCCGACACCAGCCCCCATCCCCTAAGGGTCACCCCCCACAACCCTGACCCGCCCCTCT
>NZ_FNVT01000028.1:76718-118554 GCF_900108335.1 Nonomuraea solani | reverse complement strand
CTGCTGGGAGCGTTGCTGACCACGTGGGTGACGTTCGTGCCGTGCTTCCTGTTCATCTTTCTCGGCGCCCCGTACGTCGAAAAGCTGCGGCACAACGCGGCCATCAGCGCGGCGCTGACCGGCATCACCGCCTCGGTGGTGGGCGTCATCGCCAACCTGGCGCTCTACTTCGCCGAGCACACCCTGTTCGGGCGCACCTTCACCTGGACGTGGGGCCCCTTCAACCTCCCGCTCCCCGATCTGGGCACGCTCAGCCCCGTCGCCGCGGCGATCACCGTGGCCGCGCTCGTGATGACGTTCGTCCTGAAATGGCCGATGCTGCGCATCATCGGCATCTGCGCCCTGCTCGGCATCGGCACGATCCTGCTGCCCTAGATACGGCGAGCGCGCCCGCGAGCAGGACCACGGCGAGGGCCCCGTACCCGAAAGTGAGGGTGGAGACCGTGGCCACCCCGGCGACGAGGAGTGGGCCGCCCGCGTCGCCGAGTTCGCGGCCGAGCTCGGCGGAGCCCATGGTCTGGCCCATGCGCTCCTCCGGGGTGGCGGCGGCGAGGGCGGCGAAGCCGAGCGGGGTGATCAGCCCGGTGCCCGTGCCGATGAGGGCGGCGGCGGCCAGCACGCCGGCGAGGCCGGGCAGCATCGCGGCGGCGAGGCCGGCCGCGGTGATGAGCAGCCCGGCGAGCAGTCCGGTGCGGGTGGTCAGCCGGCCGCCGTCGAGGGCGCGGCCTGCCTGGGGCTGGACGATGGCGGCGGTGGCGGCCAGGACGGAGACGGCGGCGCCGGTCGCGACCGTGCCGAGCCCGGCCGCCGCGCCGGAGACGGGCAGGAAGCCGACGCCGACGGAGAGCGCGGCGGTGGCGGCGGCCAGGCAGGCGGTGGGGGCGAGGAAGGAGCGGTCGGCCAGGCGCCGGGCGAGATCGGCGACGGTCTGCCGCCTGCGCGGCAGCGGCGGCACGGCGGGCACCGCGACCACGGCCCACAGCGCCACGGCCACTGCGCACCCGGCCATCACCGCGAACAGCAGGCGCAGGCCACCGGCCCACACCAGGACACCGCCGAGCAGCGGGCCCAGGGTGTAGCCGATCGACTTGTAGAAGCCGTAACTTCCGAAGGCGCGGCCACGCCTGGCCGCCGGGTTGAGGCGGGCGACCATGGCGGAGGCGGCGGGTGAGAACGCGGAGGCGGCGGCGCCCTGACCGAGGCGGGCCGCCCACAGCCAGCCGGGGCTGTCCGCGATCGCGTAGAGCGCGGAGGCCGCGGCGAAGGCGACCAGGCCGCCCAGGAGGACCGGCTTGCCGCCGATCCGGTCGGCCAGCGAGCCGAAGACCGGCTTGAGCACGACCTCGGCGCCGTCGTACAGAGCGAGCAGCCCGCCCAGGACGATCAGCGAGGTGACGGCGTCCTCCGAGAACCCGCCCAGGTTGGCGGCGACGCCGTGCGCTCCGAAGGCGGTGGTGAACCCGGCCGCGTACAGCGGCCACATGGCCCGCCGGGAGGCGGTCACGAGGTGGTGTGCAGCGCGGCGAAGACGCGCTCGGCGTAGTCCTCGCAGACGGCTTCGCACCGTTTGAGCCGCGTCGCGGCCTCGGCCGCCTCGGGCGCGCCGAACACGTCGCGGGCGGTCAGGTCGCGGTGCCAGCGCCGCAACCGCTCCAGGCTCTGCTCCTCTTCCTCCAGCTCGGCCAGCGTGAACTTGCCGATACGGATCTCCTTGGCGATCTCTTCCTCGAACTTGCCGCAGTCCGCCAGGAACTCCGCCCAGTCCTCAGAGCGCGCCGCGGTGAACATCTCCTGGAACCGGGCGGCGTCCTCCGCGGTGCGGCCGGACGCCTGGAGCGTCACGCCCTGCCCGCCGGCGCCTTCGGTGAGGGCCAGGGCGCGCCGCACGCCGTCGGCGAAGACCGGCACCTCCGGTACGGCCCAGATGCCCTGCCCGAGCGACAGGGCTCCGGCCTTGCGCAACTCCCGCCACACCGCCACCCGATGCCGGGACGGCTCCGCGGGCAGTTTGATCACCAAGATCAGCCACATACTGGCGAATGTAGCATGCGTTACATATCAGTTCGTAACGAGTCGCATGCGGGTGTGGTCGAAGGTGATGCGAAGGGCTTGAAGAACTCGTGCGTGAAGTTGGAGATGAGGGCGAACCCGAACTGCGCCCACTGGCCCGGCCCCGGGAAGCCGGGGAAGACCTTGTCGGCCACGTGACCGGGCACGTTGCGCCCGACCGCGCTGCCCAGGCTGATCCGGTCGGCCGTGATCGTGTAAACCTTGGCCCCCGGATGGTCGTGGTCCACCGTGATGCCGACCACGCGTTCGGCGATCTCCAGCGTGGTGTCCAGGCCGACGCCGATGCCGCCGGTGCCGACGGTCACCATGCGCGGCCCGTAGTCGCCGAGGCTGCCCAGCGTGCAGGGCACGGGTGAGCGAACCGGCCCGCCTTGAACGGCGAGCCGGGATCGGCGGCGGCTCCGGTCATCGCCGGGGCCGCCGCCTGCCCGAGCCGGCCCGCGGCCGCGGTCAGGCCCGCCCGCGCAGAAACGCACGCCGGTCAAACGTCATGCCGGGGCTCCTCACATCACAGTGGTGGTGAGGTCACCCCATACGCCGGCGTTTCTCCTGGATCAGGCCGGGCAGACGCGACCGGGCCGGACCGACAGGACGGTGTGCGCGCGGGTCGCCGCCTGCCTGGCGGACAGGGCGTAGCTGTAGGGCGTGCTGGTGACGCAGTACGCCACGCTGGTCTGGTTGGACACCTGTCCGACCTTGAGTCCGCTGGAGAAGGACCGGCTGTCCCCCTCCTTGACCAGCACGGGCCGGGCCGACGCCGCGCTCGGCTGCAGGCACACGTAACCGGTCGGGCAGACCGCCGCGGCGGCCGGCTGCGCGGAGACGGTGGCGACGGTGCTGAGGGCGATCGCGGTGGCGGCGACCAACTTGCTCTTGATCTTCATGTGATCTTGGTACAGAGCGATGCTGACGTTCCGGTGAACGCCAACTTTTCGATCTTGACCTTTCCGGCGAACTTCTGGCGCGCCGGGCTACGTCTCCCCGAAGGCCCGCCGGTATTCGGTGGGCGTCACGCCGAGGTGGCCGGCGAAATGGTGGCGGAGGTTGTTCGCGCTGCCGAGCCCGCTGCGTTCGCCGATCTGGTCGATGGGCAGATCGGTGGTCTCCAGGAGGAGTTGCGCGCGGGCGAGGCGCTGGTGGAGCAGCCACTTCATCGGGCTCGTGCCGGTCGCCGCCCGGAGGTTGCGGTGGAAGCTGCGGACGCTCATCCCGGCGCGGGTGGCCAGGTCGTCGACGGTGAGCGGGCGGTCGAGGCGCTCCAGGGCCCAGTGCAGGACGGGGGCGATCCCGTCGTCGGTCGTCACGGTGACGGGGCGTTCCACGAACTGGGCCTGCCCGCCCGGCCGGTGCGCGGGGACCACGAGGCGGCGGGCGAGCTGGTTGGCCACCCGCGCGCCGAGGTCGCGGCGGACGATGTGCAGGCACAGGTCGAGCCCGCCGCTGAGCCCGGCGCTGGTGAGCACGTCGCCGTCATCGACGTACAGGACCGAGTCGTCCACCTTCACCTGCGGATACCACTCGGCCAGCTCGCGGGTGTGCTCCCAGTGCGCGGTGGCGGGGCGGCCGTCGAGGAGGCCCGCGGCGGCGAGCGCGAACACGCCGTTGCAGAGCGAGACCATGCGCGCCCCTCTGGCGCCGGCCCGCTGGAGAGCGCCGATCAGCTCCTCGGGCAGCGCGCGGTCGCCCCGCATGTACGACTCCGGCACGACCGGCACGATCACCGTGTCGACCTTCTCCAGCTCGTCCAGCCCGTACGGCGCGTTCAGCGTGAACCCCGGCACCGACGAGGAGGTCCCCGGGCGCGGCCCGCACAGCCGCAGGTCGTACCAGGGGTTCGCGAGATCGGTGTGCGCCACGCCGAAGACCGCCGTGGCGATGCCCAGCTCGTACATGTCCCACATCGAAATGGTGTCGTCGATCACGACCAGCGCGACGGAACCAGCACTCATGAGACGTACTCTATGGCACTAATTTGGTGAATATCGGCACTCCTGCCAGTGTCGGCCGCCGTCGCCCGCTGCCATCGTGGTGGACCGTCACCACCGAAACGGACAGGAAAGAGACAGACATGGCAGGAACCCCCGTCACGGTCATCGGCCTCGGGATGATGGGCCGGGCGCTGGCCACCGCCTTCATGAACGCCGGCCACCCCACGACCGTCTTCAACCGCACCCCGGGCCGGGCGGAGGCGCTGGCCGAGGCCGGTGCGAGCGTGGCCCCGACGGCCCTCGCCGCCGTCGAGGCCGCCCCGCTGGTGATCATCTGCGTGCGGGACTACGACGCCGTACGCGAGCTGCTCGCCCCCGCCGAAACGGCGCTGGCCGGCCGCCTCCTGGTCAACCTCACGTCGGGCGCGTCCGACGAGGCGCGCGCGATGGCCGCGTGGGCGGCGGAGCGCGGAGCCGAATACCTGGACGGAGCGATCATGATGACCCCGCCCGGCATCGGCGCGCCGGAGACGGTCATTCTCTACGGAGGGCCGCCGTCGCTGTTCGAGGCGCACGAGAAGACCCTCGCGGTGCTGGGCGGCGGCACCACGCTGATCAGCTCCGACGCCGGACTGCCGTCGCTGTACGACGTCGCGCTGCTCGGGATCATGTGGTCGACGTTCAACGGGTTCATGCACGCGGCGGCGCTCATGGGCACCGAGAAGATCGCGGCCACCGACTTCGTGCCGATGGCCACCGACTGGCTCAAGGGCGTGGCGTCTTTCCTGACGGCGTACGCGCACCAGATCGACGAGGACGCCCACGCCGCCGAGGACGCCACGCTGGAGACCCAGGTCCCGCCGGTCCGGCACCTCATCCACGAGAGCCGCATGCGGGGCATCGACGCGACCATGGCCGAGTACACCGAGAAACTCCTCACCGAGGCGATCGGCCGCGGCCACGCCCTCGACAGCTACGCCCGCATCATCGACCACTTCAGGGCTCCGGCGGCATGAACGGCCCTCTGACCGCCACGTCCTGGGCCGCCCTCGTCGTCGAGGCGGCCCGCGAAACCACCGCGATTCTGGACAAGGGCGCCGGCCAGGACTGGACGCGCAACGCCGCCGGGCTGGAGTGGACCTGCCGGACCACGCTCGACCACCTCGCCCTGGGCGTCGTCGGCTATGCCGGCCTGCTGATCGCCCGCCCGGCCGACCGGTACATCACCCTCTTCGCCTCGCTCGACCCGCAGGCTCCCATCGGCGACTGCCTGGAGGGGATCGGCATCGCGGCGCACATCCTGGCCTCCGCCGTCCGCGAGGCCGGCGATGACGTACGCGCCTGGCATCCGTGGGGCCACTCCGACGGCCCCGGCTTCGCCGCCATGGGGATCGTCGAACTGCTCGTCCACGGTACGGACATCAGCCGCGCTCTCGGACTCGACTGGCGGCCACCGGAGCACTTGTGCGCCCCCGCGGTGCGGCGCCTCTTCCCTGAGGCTCCGGACGGCGAGGACGCGACCGAGATCCTTCTGTGGTGCACCGGCCGCGCCGATCTTCCCGGTCACGGCCGCCGGGACCACTGGCAGTGGGACGGGACCGTCCGCTGACGTTGTAGTTCGTTCATCTGCGAGTCAACTTGATCTACCTTGCGGTATTTTGTCCGTCTCCACGCAGACAGTGGCGAAAGGCGCAGGTGTGACGGACGCGTTACGGGCAACGATCGAGGAACTCGCAGGGGAGTACAACCAGCAGGTCCAGCGGGTCAAGGAGGCGTACGGAGCGCTCGGCCGGCTGCGGGCCGTGGCACGCTCCAAGGACGGAATGGTGGAGGTGACGGTCGGGCAGAACGGTCAGCTTCGCTCTCTCAAGCTGGACCCGCGCGCCTACCGCAAGTTGTCGCCCTCCGAGCTGGCCCAGGCGATCATGGAGCAGGTCGCCGCGGCCACGGGGGACGTCGCCGAACAGACCAGGCGGCTCATGCAGCCGCTGATGCCGGCCGATCTGCCGTTCGAGCAGACTTTCGGGGAGAACGCCACACTGGAGGCGTTCCTGCCCCGTCCGGTGGAACCGTCGATGTGAGCGAGCACGACGGCTATCGCGTCCGCCGGTCGGCGCTGCGCAGCCAGGCCGCCGTCTACGGGGCGCACAAGCTCGACGTCACCGAGATCCGCGACATCCTGCGCGAGGCGTTCGACCGGGACCGGCGCGCGCTCGGGGGCGACGAGTACGGCGCCGAGCTGGAGAAGCAGATGCCCGCCATCGAGGAGGGCATCTTCACCGCGCTGAAGAACTACATCGACGACCTGGACGGCGTCTCCTCCGGCCTGCACAGGAGCCAGGGCAACTACGGAGAGGCCGACAGGGCCTGATCGTCCATGGGGTTCGATGGGTTTCTGGTGCCCGACTGCGTCAAGCCGTACATCGGCTGGGTCGTGGGCATGGACTGGCCGGAAGGGGACGAAACCGGCTGCTTCCGATTAGCGGACGCGTGCGTGACGGCCGCGTACCGGCTGGTCGAGGGGACACCGGCCGACCAGCCGTGGAACGCCGCCAAGATCGGTGCCGACTGGGAGGGCGACGCCCATCTGGCCTTCGCTGAGCACGTCACCACGGCCGTCGGCGGCAAGGTGGCCGACCTGGTCAACCGGCTGGTCAACACCGCGGTCGCGCTGAACAACGTCGGCGTGCAGATCCAGTACGCCAAGTACATGATCGAGGTCACGGTCTGGCTGCTGGCCGGGCAGATCCTCTACCTGACGGCGGCCGCGCTGGCCAGCTCCGGGGCCAGCCTGGCGCTCATCCCGCCCCGCGTGCGGCTCGCCCGCCTGACCGTCGCCCAGATCGCCAGGCAGACCCTGCGCAACATCGCCCTCTTCGCCGCGATCGTGGCCGCCATGGACGGCGGTGTCCAGTTGCTGCAGCTGGTCCAGGGGCGCAGGGACGAGATCGACCTGCGCCAGCTCGGCGTCTCCGCGCTGACCGGCGGGGCGATGGGCGGCCTCATGGGCGTCCTGTCCGGCGGCCTGACCCGCCTGGCGACGCCGGCGCTGCGCGCGGGGCTCACCCGGGCGGAGATGAGCGTGGCCGAGAAGCTCCTGGCCGCCGCCAGTTCCTCTCTGTACGGTCAGGCCGCCCAGTACGCGGTGACCGGCGGCATGGCGACGGCCGGTGCCCTGCTGGCGGAGGGCAACTTCAGCTGGGAGATGCTGGCCAAGGGCATCACCTCCAGCGCCCTCGGCGCCGACGGCCAGCACCTGACCACGTCCCTGCCCCATGGCGGCTCAGCCAACGGCCCGAGCCCAGCGGGCAGCCCACCCCCGGACGGCGGCTCGTCCACCAACGGCGGCCCGTCCCCCGAAGGCGGCTCGTCCACCAACGGCGGCTCATCCCCAGACGGTGCTCCGTCCCCAGACGGTAGCCCGTCTGTCGATGGTGGCCCGTCCCCAGACGGTGGCCCGCCCCCGGACGGCGGCCTGTCTCCCGACCGTGGCTCATCTCTTGACGGCGGTGCCTCGCGAGCCGCTGACGGCGACGGCACCCGGGTCTCGTCGAACGAGTCGCGCGACACGACGCTGAGCCAGGCCCCCGGCCACGTCGCGGACCCCGCCCACCAAACCGCTCACCAGGCCCCACCACCGCAGGCGAGCCCCGAGCACCCGGCCCAGCCGAGCACCCATTCTCCTGCGACCGCGCCGGCCCACCCGTCTCCCAACCAGGGCGCCGCCGCGAGGGGCGGCCCCATCGCGGAGGCCTTGGCTCAGAGCCGCTCCACGCCCCAGGACCCGGGTGCCACCCCCACCCTCCGCCACCCAGACCGGCCAGATCCCACCCCAACCCGCCAGGAACCCGGACAGCCTCCCATCAGCCGCATCGAACGGCTCCTCAACCACGACACCACCCAGGCACGACCGGACACCGGCCCTACCCACGCGCCCGCCAATACGCCCGCCAATACGCCCGCCCATGCGCCCGAACGCCCGGCCGAAGGCGCACGTCCGGACACGACCGTCACCGCCGCCGAACCCGTACGGGCCACACCCCCGGAACGACCCGGCGGCACGGCGGATCCGGCCTCGCCCGCAGGCTCTCCGAGCGGCCCAGGACGTACAGCCGAAACCGGCGGAGTCCAAGATCATCCCGCAAGCCTGGACACCCGGCCACCCGCCTTCCACCGCACCCCCACCGACGAGGAACTCCGGACGATCTTCGAAGACGTGATCATCCCCGAGATGCTCACCGGCGCCACCCGTTCCCCGGAACCCACCATGATCGTCGTCGGTGGCCAGCCAGGCGCGGGCAAGTCGACCACGATCGCCCGCCTGCACGAGGGATTCCGGGACCGCGGCGGCATCCTGCAGATCATCATGGACGAGTACAAACGCTTCTATCCCGACTACGACCAGCTAAGGGCCTGGAACGACATCGAGACCAACAACATCGTCCAGCCCATCGCCAAGAAGTGGCAGTCGATGGCCTTCGACTACGCCATCGCCAACGGCTACAACGTGATCGTCGAAGCCACTCTGGGCAACCCCAAGGACGCCGCCGCGTTCATCCGCCTCTTCCAGGAGCACGGCTACCGCATCGAGACGGAACTCGTCGCGACCGCCCGCGCGCAGAGCCGGTTGTCGCTCCTCACCCGCTATCTGAGCGAGAAGATCAGCGAAGGCGCCGGCCGCCTGGTGCCGGGCGGCGACCACGACGTCCGATTCTTCGGATCCGCCGAGGTGATCGGCAGCCTGGAGTCGGCCGACCCGCCGGCCACGGTCGACGCGGTACGAATCCGGCTCCGCGACGGCGAGGCCGTCTTCGTCAACGAACGCGGCCCCGACGGAGAATGGACGGGGACGACCGGCGCCCAGGAAGCCCTCCGCGCGGAACGCGAACGCCCCTGGACGGCGGCCGAACGGGCCGAGTTCACCCGCCGCCTGAACAACCTGCGCGCCCTGCTCGAACACCAGCGGCAGCAGCATCCCGAGGACGCCGCGACCTACGATCGCCTGTCCCGGGAGGCCGACGAGGTGGCGGCCATGGCCGAGCCGTGGCTCAGTCACGACGGAGCCGGAGACTACCTCCGCGATATCCTCGGGATGACGCCCGACGCCACCGACTGGTCGCCGCAGAGATCGAGAGAATTCGAGCGCAGAATCGGGGACTTCCTGTCCAACGACCCCGAGGCCCGCGTCGCCGCCGACCGGATGATCGGCCGCCTGCGCGAGGTCCTCATCTCCCTGCACGAGGAGCTCTACCAGGCCCCGGAGGCCCGTACCGAACGGACGTTCTTCAAGGACGACCCGACCAGCCCAGGACAGGTCGGCCGGGACACGATCTCCCTGGCCGACCTGCGCCGGGACGGCAACCTGCGGATGCTGATGACCGCGATCTACAACGCCGCGTTCTTCAGCAAGGACGACCTCGCCGTGCAGGGAACCCTGTTCGAGTTGCGTACGCACCCCGACTGGCCCGCCATCGCCGACCGCGCCGGCCTGGACGTCTCTCGCCTGGCGCCCGCCCTGGAAGGCGACCTCACCATCTCCAGGGACATCTTCGAGGTCCCCAACCTGGGCACGCACTCGCGCGAGACCGATCGCGCCGTGGCGGAGTTCGAGGAGAGCCAGGCGGCCCGATGGACACGTACCGTCGAGGATCGGGAGGCGTTCCGCGTGACGCCCCAGGATTTCGTGAACCGCGACATCCCCATGCACGCCCTCGAGATCGACGCGCACCAACGCCACCTGAGATCACAGTACGAAGACCCAGTGCCGGAGCCCCCGGCCGCGGAACCACCGCGCACCGAGGACGTAAGCAACCGGTTCGACGACCCGGCCGATGGGGAAGACTGGTCCCGGCTCACGGACTCGCACAATGACGCCCCCGACCCGCATGCCCCACTCGAATGGTTGCTGGGCACCGGCCGTTACGGAATGCACACCGACCACCCATGGGTCCGCGAGGTCTCCGGCGAAAGCAACCTGCCCCTTGTCGCCGGAATATCGGGTACGGCCGCCCGGCTGCATTCGCTTTTCCTCTGGATACGTCCTGAGGGCGTCACCGAGGAACACTTCACCCGTGCTCTTCTGGGCTGGATGCTCTCCATGGAAGACCATTCGGTGTATGAGATCGTCCGGGGCATCGAAGTGGCGTCACCCCACTTGTTCGGCGACCCGAATATGCCGTACCGCGATGCCATCGACCTCTACCGGCGCATTGTCCCGCTGGAAACCCTCGCCGACATAGCCGCCGGCATGAACCCGGCCCGCGAAGACTCCGAGCGATGAGAAAGGAGAGCAGGGTGAACCAATATTCCTACCGATTTCCGCGGCTTGTCGCGGAGTGTCACGCGATGCTGCTCCGGCTCTCCGGCTGGATACCGGACGGGCTGATCAGCGAGGCCAGAGACCGGCTCGTCGCCGAGGACCTGCAGAGCCTGGCCAGGACCGTCAGCCTGGCGGTCGTCGAGCGCGGCGTCCCGCTGACCGACCGCGACGCCGACCTCCTCGCCGGCGTCCTGACAGGCTGCGGCCTCGACGCCGGTCCGTTGTCCAGAGTGCCACGCCAGGCAACAGAACCCGTTCCCACCTGGGATTTCGCCCCCGCCCCCCTGACCGCGCTGCGCACCGGCGGCGACCGGATCGGACGCTGCCTCGACCTCACCGACGACCAGGACCTGACGATCTCGCCCGACCTGCTCGACGACCGCGACCGGACCATGATCGACCTGGTGGCCGGCAGGCCCGGATGCCTGGGCCTGTGGCGAACATGGCGCTTCCCGCCCACCGGCTCGCCCGGCCGCCGGGTCTATCTCATCGAGGTGACCCCCCGGACCGACCCCTCCATGCTGGCCCTCCGCGCCCAGGTGGCGCTGAGCGACCAAGGAGAGATCAGCCCCCAGATCGAGACCTATGCCAGCGGATCCCCCCTCCCTCTCTACCAGCGAACCGCCCGCGCCTGGTCATCCCTCCTGTGGGCCTCGACCCCGCCGCACCTCATCCACCGCGCGCCCGTGTACGACACCATCGACCCCGGCACGGGCCCCCGCTTCGCCCCCGACCATCCACTCCTGACCGACATTTACCTGCGCGAGAGGCTGACCGGCTACCTCACCTCGGCGACCCTCGTGCGGGCGAACGACGTGCTCCGCGACGACATCGTCGACCCCGCACGCCGCGCCACCGTCCCCTGGAACTTCCGTACGGACGGGGCATGGATCTGGTCGGATGCCCTCGCCTACTACCTCCGCGAACACGGCCTGGCCCCGACCGGTGACTTCCTCGATCACCTCCGCACCGCGAGCGCTCGCCCGCCCGAACTGGACTCGGTGACGACGTTCCGCGCACGAGCGACCCTCCACCGAAAGCAGTCGCCCATGCCCTGAGCGAGCCGGCAAACTCCGATCATGGCCGTGACGCAGCAGCTCGCCCGAGTTCCGGATATCGAATTCGCCGAGGTCCACTCGACGCCCGAGTGGCTGGAGCGGATTCTGTCGTTCGAGACCGGCCGGCCGGGCGACCACCTGGACCTGGATTGGGCGCGACTGCCGCTGCTGCGGACGTGCGAACACCTCGATCCCGGGCCGGCCCCGTTGAGCGCGGTCAAGCGGGCGCTGGACGGAGAGGTGCGGATCGGCGCCGGAGCCTACGGCCCGGTGATGGCCCTGAGCTCCAGCGCCGTCGTGGATATCGTGCGAGGACTTCGGACAATGGACGCGGGGGCATTGCGGGTGGCCTTGTCCGATGATCAAGCGGATGTGAGCGGGCTGATCGGCACGGGGTTCACCGGTGATCCGGCCGAATATCTGACGGGTCACTTCAGCGCGCTGAGGGACTTCTATGAAGGAGCCGCGTCGCGAGGTCTTTCGGTCGTGGTGTGGTGGGATTGAACGGCCCTTTTAAGGTGGCATGAGTCCTCCAAAGTGCCGGCCGGTGGTGTCAAACCTAAGTCGAGTCTCGTCGCTCCGGGTAGCATGTCGTCGCCCTCGATTAGCACAAAATCGGCCTGTGCAGGCGGGAAACGCGAGGAGCGGGCGCGCACTGGCGTGGCGGTGATTCTGCTGGTCACAGCGCGGGATCGTTGAGCGATGAGCCGGACAAAACCTCAGACTCAGAGTGTCGCGGCGGGAAAATCGCTCTTGCTCGGCTGGTTTTCATCTGCCCATACTGAGCGCGGCCAGGCCGGGGCTAAATCGTCGAATGCTGAACGCGACGAAAACCATCCACAAGAAGGAGCGTTCCATGAAGCTTGCCAGAATGTTCATAGCCGCACTCGCGCTGACCGGAATGGCCTGGTCGGTCAATATGGCGACCGCCAATGCCGCGACGGGTTCCCTGATCCTGCACTTCCCCGACGGGCCCGACGCCGCCATTCCCAACCCCAAGGCGGGATGCATTTCTCCCGAACCCGTCTTCACCAGCATCACCAACAGGACCGACGTCTCGGTCGCCGTCTTCCAGGAGCCGGGCTGCACCGGCACCGTCGTCCGGGTGGTCAGGCCAGGGGCCGGTCCCGTGGACATCGGGCAGGGGCGCAGCGTGCGCGTCCCGTCCTGAGCGATCAGGGCACCGGGCCGGTGCTTTCGCGTACGACCAGACGGGTGGCCAGGTCGACGCGCGGCGTCTCCGGCTCCGCGCCGTTGATGAGCCGGCCGGGCAGTCGCAGCAGCTCCAGCGACGCCTGGTAGGCGGGCTCGTGGGAGTAGCCGCCGTGCCGGATCAGCCCCCCAGGTCCGGGGTGATCCCGGCCCGGTCGAGGGCCGCGCGGTAGCCGTCCAGGCGCACCCGCGAGGTCGGCCGCCCGGCCGGACCGGTGATCATCGCGATTCTCTCGTGGCCCAGCTCGATGAGGTGGCGGATGGCCGACAAGCCGCCCTGCCGGCTCGTCGAGCTGTCGGGGCTCGTTCTCCGAAGGCCGCACGATGATGAACGGGATGCCCATGCGCCCCTGCTCGGCGGACAGCTCCGAAACGACCAGGATCGACGAACAGCCCGAACCGTCGCTCCCTGAAGGCGTCGATCCTAGGCATTCTGGAAACCTCTTTGGCGCAGTTGAGCGACGTACAGGGACGGAATCTCCAACCGGGTCTCGCCTGTGCCCTCGATGTGGCCGACCGGCTGCGCGAACGGGCCGTTGGCGTTCACCGTGGCGCTCCTGGCACCGACGACGTAGTTCTGCGCCGTGGGCGGCTTCTGCACGACGATCTGGCTGCCGCCCATGTCGCACCCCCACGCCACGGAATGGGCCGCCGACCAGCCGTGGGAGGTACCCCACCAGCCCCGGTTGTACAGGCCCAGCGTCAGCGCGCGGTGCGGGTTCAGCTCCCGGTGGCCGTCGAAGAGCAGGCCGGTGTTCCAGCGCCGGTGGCCCTCGCTGGTGTTGTACGTCTCCTCGGAGAGCCCGCGCAGGAACACGATGCCCGAGGAGGAGGCGGCGCCGTTGTCGATGAACGCGTGCCTGGCCTTCGAGGCGTGACAGTCCTTGAACAGCACGTTCTGCGCGAACGGGTGCGCGCAGAAGTTGTACCGGTTGCCGCCCGTCGAGGTCGAGCCGGTCGGCTCCAGCGCGCGGCAGTCCTCGATCGTGACCCGGGTCGCCTCCCACGCCTCCATGCCCACCTGCCAGAACCGCAGCGCGGTGCACGTGCGGATCCAGGCGTCGCGGGCGCGGAAGATACGGATCGCGTTCTGCATCACCGACTTCGCCGCGAACGGGTCGCCGTCGAACTCGACGTCCACCCGCAGCCGCTCCACGCCGACCTCGGTGACCACGCCGGCGCCGTCGGTCTTGTAGACGTACGACTGCGACAGCGACCGGTCGAGGTGGTTGAAGACCGGGGCGTCCACGGTGACCCGGTTGCCCGAGACGTCGGTGACGAACCGGTTGTAGAGAATGGGCTCCTCGTCCACGTTCCACGGCCGGCCCGTGTCATGGCCGCCGTAGTCGATGGCCCGCAGCCAGGCGTCGGAGCACGGGTGGAAGACGACGACGTTGTCGCCGGGCCGCAGCCCGCCGGCGTTCGCGACCTCGAAGGAGCGCGCGCCCACCTGCACGAAGTCGGAGGTGATGTCGGTACGCGTGCCCGGCACCTCGCCGCGCCAGGCCGCCCAGTCGATCGGGCCCCCGCCACCGGCGACGATCACCGTCCGGTCGGCAGGCCCGGCCGCCGTCGCCAGGATGACGGTGTTGAACGCGGGATCGTCGCCGTCCCCTGAGCCGCGCAGCACGGTCCGGCTGGAGCGTACGTAGATCGTGCCCGACACCGGGTAGCGGCCCGGCCGCAGCAGCAGCGCGCCCCGCCTGCGGATCGGCAGCGCCGCGACCTCGTCGAGCGCGGCCTGGATGTGCGCGGTGTTGTCGCCCTCGACCGGGCCGATCGTCTTGACGACCGGCAGGTGCGGGATCGGTCGTTCGCCGCCCTGGTAGCCGGCGTGGCTGAAGTCGGGGACGCGGTTGTGCTCGGCGTCCTGGCCGTAGACGAGGCGTTCGCCCCTGCGGTAGACGAGGGTCGAACGCCACGCGTCGGCGTACGCGGGGGACGGGGTGAGGCTCAGGGCGAGCGCGCCACCGGCGCCCGCCAGCAGGGAACGGCGGCTGAGATCGTGTGTCATGTCGTGCTACCCCTTCACGGCGCCGGCGACCAGGCCGGACAGGAACGTACGTTGGAAGGCCAGATAGACGATCAGGCTGGGAAGCATGGCGACGAGCGCCCCGGCGAGCAGCGGGCCCGGCCCGATCTCCGGGTTGGTGCGCAGCATCGACAGCCCGACGCCGATCGGATAGTTGTCGGGGCTCTGAGCCACGATCAGCGGCAGCAGGTACTGGTCCCAGACCATGTTGAAGCCGAAGATCGTGATCACGCCGAGTGCCGGGCGGCACAGCGGCAGGATGATCTGCAGGAAGATGCGCAGCTCGCCGGCGCCGTCCACGCGGGCGGCCTCTTCGAGCTCGGCCGGGATCTCCTTCATGAACTCGCTGATCACGAAGATCGAGAAGCCCCACGCGCCCAGCGGCACGATCATGCCGAGCAGGGAGCCGCGCAGCGAGACGCCCAGCAGCGGCAGGTCGTTCAGCACCAGCGAGAGCGGGATCGCGATGACCTCGTCGGAGATCATCATCGTGGCCAGGACGGCGACCAGCACCGCGGCCTGGCCCCGAAACTTCTTTCGGGCCAGCGCGTAACCCGCGAAAACGCTCACGGTCACCTGGAGCAGCAGCCCGCCGCCGGTGATGACCAGCGAGTTCGTGAAGAACCGCCACAGGCCCTGATCGGCGGCCACCTCGAAGTTCACCAGCGTCGGGTTCGACGGGAACAACGACATCCGGCTGGGGTCGCTGCTCCGGTCGAAGGCGCCCGTGAAGATCGCCAGCAGCGGCCCGCAGAAGACGAGCAGGACGACGGCGTACACGAGGATGCGGGCGGCGGAGGCCAGCGGGTGCTTGCGGCCCCAGGACCAGTTGAGCGTGGTCTCAAACATTGCGCTCCTTCCGTCTGCGGTAGAGCGTGACCACGGCCGTGAGCAGCAGCGTCGCCATGAACAGCACGACCGACGCGGCGGTGGCGAAGCCCATGTCGCCGTTGCGGAAGCCGGTGGCGAAGATCCGCGTCATGATCACGTCCGTGGCGCCCGCCGGGCCGCCGCCGGTGAGCACGTAGATCTCGGTGAACACCCGCAGGCTGCGGACGCAGGCCAGGATGATGAGGATCGTCACGACGGGCCTGAGCGCGGGGATGGTGACGTACCGGATCCGCTGCAGCAGGCCCGCGCCGTCGATGGCGGCCGCGTGGTAGAGCTGCCGGTCGATGCCCGCCAGCCCGGCCAGGATGATCATCATGTCGTACGGCGCGCCCTTCCAGATCCCGACCAGGACCACCCAGCCGAGCGCGCCGTCCGGATCGTCGAGGAAGCGCCGCGTGTCGCTGCCGAACCAGCTCAGCAGGGTGTTGAGCATGCCCTCGTCGCCCGGGAAGTACAGCAGCCGCCACACCTCCGCCACCACCGCGGTCGCCGTGACCACCGGCAGGAAGGCGGCCGTACGGACGAACCACAACGTCCTGGCCTTGCCCTCCAGCAGCAGCGCGAGCCCGAACCCGACCAGGATCGAGCCCACGGTCTGGCCGACCGAGTAGATCAGCGTGTGCGCGGTCGCGTCGCGGAAGGCCTCCTCGGCGAAGACCCTGCGGTAGTTCTCCAGCCCCAGCCACTCGTTGCCCAGGAACGGCTGCACCTTGAAGAAGCTCAGCCACATGCCCTGGGCCATCGGGATGTACTTGAAGTACAGGAAGAGGATCAGCGCCGGCCAGGCAACGGTGGGGGGAGGGCATGCGGCACTCCATACCTCAAACGAAGGGATGTAGTTGCGAAATCTTTCGCAACTTCAATATGCCCCGTAACGTAGAGGAAACATCGGATGTGGTCAAGGATTTCCTGGCCGGGTGGGCGGTGGGGGGTGCGTTGCGGCACGATCGGCCCGCCATGTCCGCCAGTAGGTCGGATGAATATCCCTCTAATGGCATGCGGTCCCAGTTGCTTGCCGCGCAAGGCGCCTGTGATTTCATGTATAGCCAGTAGGTAATATTGCTTATTTGGCGGCCGGTGTGTAGCTTGGGGTTCATGATCCACGGCCTTCTCCTGACGACGCGCCCGCACGTGGACCTCGTGCGCGTCGCCAGCGCGCAATGTCGCTGACCCGCACGACCTGAGTGGCAGCGGAAAACGACATACGCGGGGAGGACGCGCATGAGCGCGGTCGTGGTGGTGGGAGCCGGTCCGTCCGGAACGTCCCTGGTGGAGCGGATCTGCGCCAACGCCCGGATCGGCGGGGGACGAGTGCTGGACCTGCACGTGGTGGACCCGTACCCGCCGGGTGGGGGCCGCTTATGGCGGAGCGGGCAGTCCGACGCGCTGCGGGCCGGCTCGGCGGCCGAGGAGCTCACCGTCTTCCGCGACGGCGAGGGGCCGTCGCTGGCGGACTGGCTGGGCGGCGGGCCGGGGCAGCCGGCCTCGCGGTCCCAGGTGGGCGAATATCTGCGGTACGCGTTCGAGCGCACGGTACGCCTCGCGCCCCGCGACGTCCGGGTGCGCGTGCACGAGGCCAGGGCGGTCGGTCTCACTGGGGCGGCGGGCAGGCAACGGGTGGCGTTGTCCACCGGCGGGTCGCTGGAGGCCGACGCGGTGGTGCTGGCGCACGGACGCCCCAAGGCGCCCCCGCCCACAGCGGAGATCGCCTTCGCCGACCGGCACGGGCTCACCTACCTGACCGCCGACCGGCACGGGCTCGCCTACGCGTCCGCCGACCGGCCCGCCGGCCCGCACGGGCCCGCCTACCTGACCGACGGCCTGGATCTGGACGCCGTTCCAGCGGGCCGGCCGGTGCTGGTGCGTGGCACCGGACGGTCGTTCGCCGACCTGGTGGCCCTGCTCACCGTCGGGCGCGGTGGCCGGTTCATCGAGGGGCGGCGGGGCGAGCCGGTCTACCGGCCGAGCGGTGCGGAGCCGCTGCTGTACGCGGGCTCACGACACGGCGTCCCGCACCACGCCCGCCCCGGTTACCGCCTCGCGGGCCCACCTCCAAGCGTGGACGGACACGCGGAGGCCAAGGGGCTGGCGTACGCGTACTATCACGAGCTGTTCACCCGGCACTCGACCCGCACCCGGACGACGTGGCAGGCGTTCGAGAGCGCCTTCGAGGCGGCCGAGTGGGGTGGCAAGGAGATGCGCGCCCTGATCACGAAGGCGGTGCCGCGCTTCGCCGACCGCCTGCGCCTCGACCGGCTGGAACGCCCGCTGCACGGCATGCGCTTCGGCGACCTCGCCGGGCTGCAGCGGTGGATGCACGGCTACCTCGCCGCCGACCTGGAGCGGGGCGCCGACCCGGCCTTCAGCGCCGACCTGGCGATGATCCACTGGCTGCTGTCCGCGCGCACCGTCCGGGCGGACGACCCCTGGCTCCAAGGGCTGGCCGGCCTCCTCGCAGACGGTCCGTCGCTCGCCCGCCAGGCCGAACTGCGCGCGCTCGCCCGCGCGGGCGTCGTCACCTTCCTGGGCGCCGACCTGCGCGTCCGCCAGGACGAGGAGTCCGGAATGTGGCGCGCGACCAGCCCGACCGTACCCGGCTCCACGGTGGCGCGCACGCTCGTGGAAGCCGACCCGCCCGGCGGCTCCGACCCGCTGATCGCCGGCCTGTACGCCAGGGGCGAGTGCCGGGAGACGGCGGGCCTGCTGGACGTACGTCTCCCGGACCGCCGGCTGGTGAGCCGGACCGGCGCCGCGCACGGCCGCCGGTTCGCCCTGGGCTCCTGGACCCTCGGCGGCGCCGCCGGCTTCGACAGCCCCGGTGGCCCGGCGGAACTGCTGCGGCAGGCCGACGCCCTGTCCCGCACCGTGCTTGCCCAGGTCGCCGGATCCTGGCTGCACGCGGCGGCCTGAGCGGCCCTTCGGCCGGCCGGTCCCGGTCCGGCCGATCTCGGTCCGGCCGATCTCGGTCCGGCCGATCTCGGTCCGGCCGATCTCGGGCGCGAGATCAGCCAGAGGCCGTCGGGCCCAGCGGGCGGTCGCCGCGCAGGGTGATGCGGTGCATGACCCGGTGCGCGGTGCCGTAGTCGCGGTTGGCGTAGTGGGCCGTCGAGCGGTTGTCCCACATGGCGACGTCCCCTTCCTTCCAGCGGTGGCGGACGATGTGCTCGGGCTTGGTGAGGTGCGCGTACAGCAGGTCGAGGATGGCGCGGCTCTCGGCCTCCGAGACGCCGACGATGTGGGAGGTGAAGCCGGGGTTGACGAAGATGCCCTTGCGGCCGGTCTCGGGGTGGACGCGGATGACGGGGTGCTCCACCGGGTCCAGCCGGGTCACGACCTCGCCGTCCCAGACGCTGCCCTTGCCGCCGCGCCGCTGGGCCAGGTAGTAGCCGAACTCGCGGTTGCCGTCGTGCACGGCGGTGAGCCGGTCGGCCAGGTCGCGTACCGGCGCGGACAGGGAGTCGTAGGCGAGCTGGCTGTCGGCCCAGCTCGTGTCGCCGCCGCTGGGAGGCAGGGTCACGGCGCGCAGGATCGATCCGAGCGGCGGGCGGGGCATGAACGTGACGTCGGTGTGCCACACGTCGGCGAAGCCGTTGTCGGCGCTGTCGAGCGCGTAGATCTCCGGGTGCGCCTCGTCCACTCCGCCGACGACGGGATGGGAGGCGGTCAGTTCGCCGAGCCGCCGCCCCAGGGCGATCTGGCCGTCGGGGTCGAGGGTCTGCCCGGAGAAGAAGAGCACTTTCCTGTCGATGAGCGCGGCTCGTACCGCGACCAGGTCGTCGTCGTGGGCGGTGGCCAGGTCGAGCCCTTCGACCCGGGCGCCGAAGTGTGGTCCGAGCGGGTCAAGAGTGAGCGAGGCGGACATGTGGGGCTCCTTGACGATCAGGCGGCGGCGCGTACGGCCTGGCTGACCGTGGCGCGCAGGGCGGCGTATTCGGGCAGGGCGCGTAGCTCGTCCGGTTCGAGGCCGGTACGCGGCAGGGGGATGTCGAGGTCGAGCGCGACCCGGCCGGGCCGCTTGGTGAGCACCACGACCCGGCTGCCGAGGAACACGGCCTCCTCGACGCTGTGGGTGACGAACACCGAGGTCCGGCCGGTTTGTACGCTCACCAGCCGCAAATCCTCCTGCAGCCGCTCCCGGGTGAGCGCGTCCAGAGCGGCGAACGGCTCGTCGAGCAGGAGCAGCGGGTCGTCGGCCGCCAGCGCCCTGGCGATGGCCACCCGCTGCTGCTGACCGCCGGAGAGCTGCCAGATCCGGCGGTGGGCGACGTCGCGCAGACCGACGCGCTCCAGCAGCTCCCGGACCCTGCGGGCACGCTCATCGCGGGGCACGCCCGCGTAGCGCAGGGCGAGCTCCACGTTGCCGCCCACGCTCTTCCACGGGAACAACCTGGGCTGCTGGAAGACGATCCCGGCGCCCTTCCCTGGCGTGGGGCGGCCGCCGTTGGTGAGCACGGTGCCGGAGGTGGGCCGCTCGAAGCCCGCGATCAGGCGCAGCAGCGTGCTCTTGCCGCAGCCGGACGCGCCGACGATCACGAGGAACGATCCCTGGGGCACATCGAGTGAGACGGGCCCGAGGGCGGTCACGGCGTCGGCGCCCCGGCCGTACACGTGCTCGACCTCAGAGGCGTGGACCGCGTCAGGAGTCGAGGACACCGGGCAGCCCCTTGGTGTAGATGGCCCGCCGCACGGTCTCCAGGTCGGGCACGGCGTCGATCTTCCGCTGGTCCTTGAGGAACTGGGCGGCGCTGACCAGGTTCTGTGCCAGCCCGCCGGGGGCGTCCGGGGTGCCGAGCCATTCGGCGGAGGCCAGGTCGGCGGGCTTGAGGAAGACGCCCTGGCTGAGCTGGTCCTTGGCGTCGTCCTTGGCGAGGTTCAGCTCGGCGGCCACCGCCGTGGCCGCTTCGTCGGGGTTGTCGGCGATCAGGTGAAGGGCTCTGGCCTCGGCTTTGCGCCAGGCGTCCACGGCGTCCGGGTGCGCCTGGACGAACGCGGTGGAGACCACGCCGAGGTCCAGCGTGGGCTTGCCCGCCGTCGCCAACTGGCGGCTGCTGATCAGCGTCTTGCCGCCCTTCTTCAGCTCCTTCAGCGTCGGCAGCCAGGTGTAGGCGGCGTCGATGTCGCCGCGCGTCCAGGACGCGAGGATGTCCTGTGGTTCGAGGTCGACGAGGGTCACCGCGGATTCGGGGATCTTCGCCTGGCTCAGGGCGGCGAGCAGGCTGTAGTGGGAGGTGGAGGCGAACGATGTGGCGACCTTCTTGCCGCGCAGGTCCTCGATCTTCTCGATGCCGGTGCCGTTCCTGGCGACCAGGGCCTCGTTGTCGCCGGCCACGTCCAGCACGAACGCCACCTGGTACGGGATGTTCAGCGGAGCCGAGAGCCCGCGCGCCACCGGGCTCGACCCGATGGCGGCGATGTCCACGCTCTTGGCCACGAAGGCGGTGTTGATGCTGGCGCCGGAGTCGAACTTGGTCCACTGGATGCTGTAGCCGGGAAGCGCCTGCTCCAGCCATTTCTTGTTCTTCACGATGAGGTCGCCGCTGGGGAACGCCTGGTAGGCGATGCGGATGCTCTTGGTGGCCGTACCGCCGCCGCCCGAGGCGGTGCCGTTGCCGCAGGCGGCCAGGGCGAAGGTCAGCACCAGAGGCAGCAGGAGTCTGAGGCGCATGGCGGCCTTTCTTGTCGAGGTCATGAGCGGCCCCTCCAGGGGATGAACCGCTTCTCGGCGGCCCGCAGCAGGCCGTCGATGAGCAGGCCGGAGAGGCCGATGGCGAACAGTCCCAGCACGACGACGTCGGTCTGCAGATAACGCTGGGCGTCACGGACCATGCCGCCGATGCCCGGCACCCCGTTCACGGTCTCCGCGGCGACCACGGACGAGTACGCGAGGCCGACGGCCAGGCGTACCCCGGTGAAGATCTCCGGCAGCGCGCTGGGCAGCACCACGTCCCTGATGACGTCCCACCGCGAGCCGCCGAGCGCTCTGGCCGCCTCCACCAGGTGGGCGGGCGCGCCGTGCACGGCGGCCGCGGTGGCCACGGCGACCGGCGGCAGCGCCGCGATGGCGAGCAGCCACAGCTTGGGCGTCTCGTCGATGCCGAACCAGATGATGAGCAGGCTGAAGTACGCAAGCGGCGGCAGCGCCCGCACGAACGTGACCACCGGCTCGGCCACGACGCGGATCCACGGCACGGTGCCGAGGACGACGCCCAGCACCAGCCCGCCCGCCACGCCGATCACCGACCCGATGAGGATGCGCCGGAGGCTCACCCCGAGGTGCTCGATGAGCAGGCCGCCGCTGTAGCCGCGGACGCCGTCGTGCGTCGTGGACAACCGTACGAGCTGATCCCATACCGCGGCGGGCGCCGGCACGAACGACGGGTTGTCCGCCGCGGTGGCGGCGAGCTGCCACAGGCCGAGCAGCGCCAGGGCGGCGAGCACGCGCACACCCACCCGCCGGGCCGCCCGCGTCCCGGCAGGCCGTCGCGCGGGCGGGGGATCGAGGGGCTCCCGCACGGGGAGGGTGGTGGGGGGTGAAGAGGTCACAGTGGTCGCTCCGTCAGAACAGGCCGTTGAGCGGGGGCGGGGTGCCGTTGAGCCGGTAGGCGCCGACCACGCTCGCCTTCCAGGCGCGCGGGTTGTGGTTGGCGACGGTCCTGGCGTTGCGCCAGTGCCGGTCCAGGTTGTGCCGGCGGGCCACGGCCGAGCCGCCGCCCACGTCGAACACCAGCTCGGCCGCCTTGAGCGCCGACTCCACGGCGGCGAACTGCGCCTGGGCCACCTCGGCGGACGCCTCGTCGAGCAGCTCGGACGTGAGTCCACCGGCCCAGGCCCGGTCGATGGCGGCGGCGGCGCGCAACACCGCGGCCTCGGCCGCGTACGCCCGCGCGGAGATCTCGCCCACGGCGTGCCGCACGTACGGGTCGTCCACCGACCGCCCGGCGTCACTGTGCTCGATGGGCCGGGCACGCTCGCGCGCGAAGGCCACGGCGTCGGCGAGCGCGCTACGGGCGATCCCGGCCTCGACGGCGGCCAGGTAGAGCTGCATGAACGGGCTGACCGGAGATCGGACGGCGCCACCCGGCCGCTCACCACCGCCCGGCCGCTTGACGAACTCGTCGGGCCGCACCTGGACGCCGGTCAGCCGGGTGGTGCCGCTGGCGGTGAGCCGCTGCCCGATGCCGTCGAAGTCGTCGAGCAGCTCCAGCCCCTCGCGGTCGCGCGGCAGTGTGAAGAACACCCTCTCGCCGTCGTCGTCCACCGCCACCAGGCTGATCCAGTCGGCGTAGAGCGCGCCGGTGCTGTAGTACTTGCTGCCGTTCACCGTCCCGTCGCGGCTGATGCGGGTGCGCACCGCCCCGTTCGGGCCGCCGACCTCCCAGCCGGCGTTGCCGAAGACGTCCCCGGCGAGAAAGCGCGGGAACCAGCGCTCCCGCTCCGGCTCGGCGGCGGTCAGCAGGTGCTCGACCCGGCCGAAGCTGGAGCGGACCGCCTGCGCGACGTTGGAGTCGGCGGCGGCGAGGTCGACGATGAAGGCGAACACCTCCTCGACGCTTGAGCCGGCCCCGCCGTACGCCGCCGGAATCCGGAAGGTGAACAGGCCGGCGGCGGCCAGGGCGCGGACCTGCGCGCGCGGGAGCTCGCGGGCCAGCTCCCGCTCCGCCGCCCCGGCCGCCAGTTCGGGAAGGACGTCCGCGGCGCGCCGCCGCAGTTCGCCGAGGGTGGTCATCGGGCTCCCGCCGCGGCGAACGGGATGCCGACGGATTCGCCGGCGGATTCGCCGGCGGCGGGCGCGTCCGGGTGCCGCCACAGGCCGCGCTCGCGCAGGATCGGCAGGACGCCCTCGCCGAACCAGTACGCCTCCTCCAGGTGCGGATATCCGGACAGGACGAACTCGGTGAGGCCGAGCCGGTGATACTCCTCGATGCGGTCGGCGACCTCGGCGTGGCTGCCGACCAGCGCCGTTCCCGCCCCGCCGCGCACCAGCCCGACGCCGGCCCACAGGTTCGGGTAGATCTCCAGGTCGTCGCGCCTGCCACCGTGCAGGGCGAGCATCCGCTTCTGCCCCTCCGACTCGCCGCGGCCCAGGCCCGCCTGCACCTTCTCGACCGTGGCCGGGTCGATGCCGTCGAGCAGCCTGCGGGCCTGCGCCCACGCCTGCTCGCTCGTGTCGCGGGTGATCACGTGCAGCCTGATGCCGTGCCTGAGGGTACGGCTCTCGGCGGCGGCCAGCTCGTTCGCCCAGGCGATCTTCGCGGCCACCGCCTCCGGCGGCTCGCCCCAGGTCAGGTACGCGTCCACGTGCCGGGCCGCCACCCGGCCCGCGGCGGGCGAGGAGCCGCCGAAGTACACGTCGGGCACCGGGTCGGGCAGCCGGTTGAGCCGGGCCTCCTCGACCCGGAGGTGCTCGCCGGTGAAGCTCACCGTCTCGCCCCGCCAGAGCGACCGCACGACGTGCAGGAACTCGTCGGTACGCGCGTAGCGGGCGTCCTTGTCCAGGAAGTCGCCGTAGGCGCGCTGCTCGTGGCTCTCCCCGCCGGTGACCACGTTGAGCAGCAGCCGGCCGCGCGAATGCCACTGGAAGGTGGCCGCCATCTGCGCGGCGAGCGTGGGGGAGACCAGGCCGGGACGGAAGGCCACCAGGAACTTCAGCCGTTCGGTGGTGCCGGCCAGCAGAGCGGTGGTCAGCCAGGCGTCCTCGCACCAGGCGCCGGTGGGCGTGAGCGCGCCGACGAAGCCGAGCTGCTCGGCCGCGTGCACGATCTGGCGCAGGTAGGGCAGCGTGGCCGGCCGGGCTCCGCTCGCCGCGCCCGCGGGCAGCCCGTGGCCGCCGCCCACCACGTCGCGGCTGTCGCCGTACGTGGGCAGGAACCAGTGGAACGTGAGACTCATCGTTTCTCCTAAAGCAGGCCGTGCCGGGGCGGCGGCTGGCCGTTCAGTACGTAGCGGCCGATGTGCTGGATCTTCCAGCGGGCCGGGTCGTGCAGGGTGTGGGTACGGGCGTTACGCCAGTGGCGGTGCAGGTTGAGCCCGTCGAGGCTGGAACGGGTGCCGCCCAGCTCGAAGATCGCGTTGCCCAGCTCGACGGCCACCGGGTCGGCGAACGCCTTGGCGGTGGCCACCGCGATCGAGGCGGCGGCGGCCGACTCGTCGGTCAGGTCCGCGCGGGCGGCGTCCACGGCCGCGCCCGCCGCGTCGAGCAGCGCCTCGGCGGCCCGCACCTTGACGGCCAGCTCCCCGGCCCGCTGGAGGACGAGCGGGTCGTCGGCCGCGCGCTCCTGCCCGCTCTCGAACCACGGCCTGGCCTTGGTACGCACGAAGGCGACGGCCTCCTCCAGGGCGCCTCCGGCGATGCCCACGTCGATCGCCGCGTGCAGGAGCTGCGCGAACGCGCCGTGCAACTGCGGCCCCTGGAACGTCAGGTGGTGCGGGACCACCCGGTCCGCGGGCACGGCGACGTCTTCCAGGCGGACGGTGCCGCTGGCGGTGGTGCGCTGGCCCATGCCGTTCCAGTCGTCGACGACCGTCAGGCCGGGGGCGTCGCGCGGCACGTACGCCACGTGCAGCGTCTCGTCCTCGCGCCGGGCCAGGACCGGGATCCAGTCGGCGAACAGGGCGCCGGTGCTGTAGTGCTTGACGCCGTTCAGCAGGAATCCGCCGCCGGGGGCGGCGACCAGCGACGTCCGGTAGTCCTGGACGTGCCTGGTGCCCGCCTCCGACTGCGCGTTGCCGAACCGCCTGCCGTCCAGGACCTCGGCGAAGAAGAATGTGCGCTGGTCAGGCGTGCCCTGCCGGCGCAGCACGTTGATGTACACGAAGTGGCTCTGCGGGATCTGCGCGATGTTGGGGTCGGCGGCGGCCAGCAGCCTGAACACCTCGGCGACGGTGCGCGCCGAGACGTCGGCGCCGCCGTACTCGCGGGGGACGGTGATCGCGAGCAGGCCGCCTGCCGACAGCCGGTCCAGCTCCGGGCCGGGCAGGCGGCGCTCGGCGTCGCGGATCGCCGCCTCGGCCGCGAGCTCACCGGCGAGGTCGCGGGCCGCCGTCAACGCCTCGGCGTCGTCGGCGATCACGTGGGTCATGTGTTTCGTCCGTTCTGCGTGTTACGTTATGGTTCACCGTAATCCCTACAATGTCGGTAGGCAATACCTGTTTAGAGGACTTCCATGCTCAACCGCTCGAAACTGCCGCTCGCCACGGTCTTGGCCCTGTCAACGTTCGCGCTGGTCGCCTGCGGTTCTGACACCGTGGGCACCCCCGCCGCGACCGGTACGCCCAAGTCCGGAGGCACGCTCGTGCTGGGCGAGAACGGCGACGAGCCCGCCTGCCTCGACCCGCACCAGCTCTCGACCACCAACACCACGGTCGTGGGCCGCCCGATCTTCGACTCGCTGCTGTGGCAGGACGCCGAGGGCGATCTCAAGCCCTGGCTGGCGTCCGCGTGGAAGGTCTCGGACGACGGCCTGACCTACACGTTCACCCTGCGCGAGGGCGTGACGTTCCACGACGGGGCGGTGTGGGACGCCGAGGCGCTCAAGGCCAACCTCGACCACATGCGCGACCCGGCCACCAAGTCGCCGCTGGCCGCCGCCTACATCGCGCCGTACAAGGACGCCAAGGTCGTGGACGCCAGGACCCTCGAAGTGCGCCTGACCTCGCCGTATTCGGCGTTTCTGAACGTGCTCGCGCAGTCGTACCTGGCCATGATCTCGCCCAAGCAGCTCAAGGAGAGCCCGGCGAGCACCTGCGAGCACCCGGTCGGCTCCGGGCCGTTCGTGTTCGACAAGTGGACCAAGGGCCAGAGCATCACCTACCGCAAGAACCCCGGCTACGCCTGGGGGCCGGCCGGACGCTCAGGGCCGGCCTACCTGGACCGCCTGGAGATCCGGTTCCTGGCCGAGGACGCGACCCGCTACAACGCGCTGCTCTCCGGCGAGGTCAACGTGATCGACAACACCCCGCCGGCCAGCGTCGAGGACGTCAAGGCCAACCCCGACCTGGCCTTCGCCACCATCGACCGGCCAGGCCACCCGTTCTCGGTGTGGCTCAACACCGGCCGCGCCCCCTTCGGCGACGCGAAGGTCCGCCAGGCGCTCACGCTCGCCGTGGACCGCAAGGCGATCATCGACAGCGTCTCGTTCGGCCAGTGGAAGCTCGCCACCGGCTTCGTCACCCCCTCTACCCCCGACCACGCCGAAGCGGGCCGGATCTCCTACGACCCCGCCAAGGCGAACACGCTCCTGGACGAGGCCGGCTGGACGGCCAAGGACAAGGACGGCATCCGCGTCAAGAACGGCGAACGGCTGACCGCCACCGCCCTCGACACGGGAGTGAACCCCCAGAACACGCAGATCCTGGTCCAGGCCCAGGCCGCCGCCGCCAAGGCGGGCATCGAGCTCAAGATCGAGAACGTCACGGCGCAGGTCTCGTCCGACCGCACGTCGAAGGGCGACTTCGACGTGTCCGCCGGCATCTGGACCACCAACACGGCCGACGTGCTGTGGATCCAGTACGCCTCCGGCAACATCACCACCGCCGAGCGGCGCGGCCAGAACACCACCAGGCTCGACGACGACCAGATCGACAAGCTGCTGGAACAGGCCAGGAAGAGCACCGACGCCACCGAACGCGCCGCCATCTACGGCCGGGCGCAGGAACGGCTGATCGAGCTCGCGCCCGCCATCCCGCTCTACAACCGCCCCAGCCTCGTCTCCTCGCAGAAGACGGTGCACGGCCTGACCTGGGACTACGCCTATGGCGCGGTCACCTTCCACGACACCTGGGTGAGCTGACACATGACGAAGACACTCGCCGTTCTCGCCGCCGCGCTGCTGCTCGCCGGATGCGGTACGGCGCCCGCGAGCACCCGCGCCACCAAGTCCGGCGGAACGCTGGTCCTGGGCGAGAACGGGCAGGAGCCGCCGTGCCTCGACCCGCACGGCAACTCCAGCTCCGACGGCCCGGTGACGACGGTGCCGGTGGCCGACTCGCTGGTGTGGTTCGACGCCGACGGCACGATCCAGCCGTGGCTGGCGGACAGTTGGAAGATCTCCGACGATGGCCTGAAATATACGTTCAAGCTGCGGCAGGGCGTGAAATTTCATGACGGGGCGGTCTGGAACGCCGAGGCGCTGAAGGTCAACTTCGAGCACATGAAGGACCCGGCGACCAAGTCACCGCTGGCGGCGGCGTACATCGCGCCGTACAAGGACGCCAAGGTCGTCGACGACCACACGCTCGAAGTCCGGCTGTCGTCGCCGTACGCGCCGTTCCTCGACATCCTCGCCCAGGGCTACCTCGGCATGATCTCGCCCAAGCAGATCAAGGAGGCCCCGCAGAGCATCTGCGAGCACCCGATCGGCTCCGGCCCGTTCATCTTCGACAAGTGGACCAAGGGCCAGAGCGTCACCTACCACCGCAACCCCGACTACAACTGGGGCCCGAAGAGCGCCAAGCACACCGGGCCCGCGTATCTGGAGAAGCTGGAGATCCGCTTCCTCACCGAGGACGCCACCCGCTACAACGCGCTGGCCGCCGGCGAGGTGCACGCGATCGACTTCACGCCGCCGCAGAACGTCGAGGACGTCAAGGCCAACCCCGACCTCGGCTTCCTCAGCGTGGTCAGGCCGGGACACCCGATGGCGTTCTGGCTGAACACCTCGCGCGCCCCGTTCGACGACGTCAAGGTGCGCCAGGCGCTGCTGGCCGCCGTGGACCGCGAGTCGATCATCAAGGGCATCTCGTTCGGCCAGTACCAGGTGGCGCAGGGCTTCGTCACCACCTCCACACCCGGCTACGCCAAGGGCCTGGCGGGCACCATCGCCCACGATCCGGCGAAGGCGAGCAAATTGCTGGACGAGGCCGGCTGGATGGAGAAGGACAAGGACGGCATCCGGCTCAAGAACGGCAAGAGGCTGACCGCGTACTTCCCCATCGCGGCGAACTTCCCCGCCCAGCGCATGCAGATCGCCGTCCAGACGCAGGCCGCCGCCCGGAAGATCGGCCTGGACATCCAGATCCAGACGCCGCCCGAGCAGGAGCTCACCGACCGGAACGTCAAGGGCGACTACGACCTGACCTCCGGCCTCTGGGCCACCAACACGCCCGACGTGCTGTGGATCCAGTACTCCTCGAAGAACATCACCACCGACAAGCGGCGCGGCCAGAACGTCGCCCGCCTGTCCGACCCCAGGCTCGACGACCTGCTGGAGCGGGCCAGGGAGTCCGCGGAGCCGGCGGAGCTGTACAACCAGGCGCAGGCCAGGCTGCTGGAGCTGGCGCCCGCCATCCCGTTCTACGACGACCCGCGGCCCGTCTCGTACCAGAAGAAGGTCCGTGACCTGGCCTTCACGCCCGCCTACCCGTCGCCGTACTTCTACGACACCTGGCTGGACGAATGACGACCCTGAGATTCATCGGCTGGCGGCTGCTGGCCGGGGCCGGCGTGCTGTGGGGCGCGGCCACCCTGACCTTCCTGGTGGTGCACTTCACGCCGGGCGACCCCGCCGACGCCATCATCGGCGGGGAGGGCGCCGCGCCCACCCCCGAGGTGCTCGCCCAGGTCACCGCCGAATACGGCCTCGACCGGCCCTGGTACGTCCAGTACGCGGCCCACCTGGGCCGCATCGTGACCGGCGACTTCGGCACCTCCTACCGCCTGCACACCCCGGTCACCCAGGCCATCGGCGAGCAGGCCGCCGCCACCCTCGAACTGGCGCTGGCCGCCGCCGTGGTCGGGCTCGTCCTGGCCGTCACCGTCGCGCTGGCCACCGCCAAGCGGCGGCGCTGGCTACGCGGCCTGGCCTCGGGGGCGGAGTTGCTGGTCGCCTCGACGCCGACGTTCTGGCTGGGCATCGTGCTGCTGACCGTCTTCTCCTTCGGGCTGCGGCTGTTCCCGGCGACCGGCAGCCACGGCCTGGCCTCCCTGGTGCTGCCCGCGCTCTGCCTGGCGCTGCCGATCGCGGGCGTGCTCGGCCACGTGCTGCGCGAGGCGCTGGAGGAGGTGCTGGACGAGCCGTTCATCGTCAGCGCCCGCGCCCGCGGGCTGGGCGAGACGACCGTACGGCTGCGGCACGCGCTCCGGCACGCCCTGACCCCGCTCGTCACCATGACCGGCTACTGGGTGGGCGCGCTGCTCGGCGGCGCCGTCATCACCGAGACGCTCTTCACCCGGCAGGGCATCGGCCGCCTGCTGGTCTCCGCGGTCAACGCCAAGGACCTGCCGGTCGTGCTCGGCGTCGTGCTGCTGTCCGCCCTGGTCTACGTGCTGGTCAACCTCGTGGTGGACCTGCTCTACCTGGTCATCGATCCCCGGCTGAAGGAGGCCGCGTGAAGCGTCTCGGCCTCTACCTGGCCGTCGCCGTCCTGGCCGTGCTCGTGCTGGCCGCCCTCGTACCCGGTCTGCTGAGCGGCCACGATCCGCTGGCCGTGGACAGCGGGCAGACGCTCCGGCCGCCCAGCGCCGAGCACCTGCTGGGCACCGACGAGAACGGCAGGGACGTGCTGGCCCGCATCGTGCACGGGACCCGGACCTCGCTGCTCCTCGGCTTCGGCGCGATCGCCGTCGCGCTGCTCTTCGGCGGGCTGCTGGGACTGGCCGCCGGGCTGGGCAACCGGATCGTCGAGAACGTCATCATGCGGCTGTCCGACATCGGGCTCGCCTTCCCCGAACTGCTGCTGGCGCTCGTGGTCATCACCGTGGCCGGCGGCGGCACCACGAACGCCGTGATCGCCATCGGCGTGGCCAACATCCCCGGCTACGCCCGCCTGGTGCGCGCGCAGACGCTCGCGGTGCGCAGGTCGAGCTACGTCGAGGCGGCGTACGCGCTGGGGCTGTCCGCGCCCCGCGTGATCCTGCGGCACGTGCTGCCGAACGCGGTCAAACCGGTGCTGATCCTGGCCACCATCGGCGTCGGCACCGCCCTCGTGGCGGGCTCCGCGCTGAGCTTCCTCGGGCTCGGCACACCGCCGCCGGAACCCGAATGGGGCTCCATGTTGTCCACCGCCCGCAACTTCATCTCGCGTGCCTGGTGGTACGGCGTCTTCCCGGGCGCGGCGATCACGCTGACGGTGATCAGTGTGACCGTGGTCGGCCGGGCACTCAGATTGCGATCGGAAGGGAGGACCTGGTGAGCGTCGTCAAGGTGGACGACCTGCGCGTCGCCTTCGGGGCGGCGCAGGTCGTGCGCGGAGTGTCGTTCGAGATCGGGGCGGGGGAGTGCCTGGCCCTGGTCGGAGAGTCCGGCTCGGGCAAGAGCGTCACCGCCCGCACACTGGTCGGCCTCACCGGCGAGGGCGCGCGAGTCAGCGCCGGTGAGCTGACCTTCGCCGGGCAGGACCTGACCGGGCTGCGCGAGCGCGCCTGGCGGCGGCTGCGCGGCGGCAGGATCGGGTTCGTGCTCCAGGACGCCCTGGTGTCGCTGGACCCGCTGCGCAAGGTCGGCAAGGAGATCGAGGAGGTCCTGGCCGCCCACACCGGCCTTTCCGGACCCTCCCGCCGGGCCCGGGTGATCGAACTGCTCGCCTCAGCCGGCGTGCCGGAGCCCGAGCTGCGGGCCGCGCAGCTTCCGCACGAGCTGTCCGGCGGGCTGCGCCAGCGGGCGCTGATCGCCACCGCGCTCGCCGCCGATCCCGAGCTGGTCGTCGCCGACGAGCCCACCACCGCCCTGGACGTCACGATCCAGGCGCAGGTGCTGGACCTGCTCGCCTCGATCAAGGGCCAGGGCAGGTCGCTGCTGGTGATCAGCCACGACCTCGCGGTGGTCGCCCGGCTGGCCGACCGGGTGGCGGTGATGAAGGACGGCGTGATCGTCGAGCACGGGCCCACCCGGCGGGTGCTGGCCGAGCCCGAGCACGACTACACCAAGCAGTTGCTCCGGGCGATCCCGGCCGAGCACACCAAGGGCACCAGGCTCTCCGGCGCCGCTCCGGCCGGGCCCCGGCGCGCTCCCGGCGAGGTCGTCGTCCGGGCCGAGGGGATCGGCAAGTCCTTCGGTGGCCGGGCCGCCGTACAGGACGTGTCGTTCACCCTGCGCGCGGCCGAGACCCTCGGCATCGTCGGCGAGTCGGGCTCGGGCAAGACGACCACGGCCAGGATCGCGCTCGGACTGACGGCGCCCGACACCGGGACCGTGGCGGTGAACGGGCGGAAGCGGGACGTCCAGGTCGTCTACCAGGACACCCTCGCCTCGTTCGACCCCCGCTACACCGTGGCCAAGGTGCTCGCCGAGGCGCTGTCCGTGGCTGACGTGCCGCGCGAGCGGCGGCGGGCGCGCTCCGTCGAGCTGCTCGAACTGGTCGGGCTCGGCGAGGAGCATCTGGCCCGGCGGCCGCTGCGGCTGTCCGGCGGGCAGCGGCAGCGGGTCGCCATCGCGCGGGCGCTGGCCCCCGGGCCGTCGGTGATCGTCTGCGACGAGCCGGTCTCCGCGCTCGACGTGTCCGTCCAGGCCCAGGTGCTCGACCTGCTGGAGGACGTGCAGCGGGAGACGGGCGTGGCCTACCTGTTCATCTCGCACGACCTGGGCGTGGTCCACCACCTGTGCGACCGGGTCCTGGTGATGAAGGACGGCCGCGTGGTCGAGGAGGGCCCGGTCGGGACGGTCTTCCAGGAGCCCGCGCACCCGTACACGCGGGAACTGGTGGCGGCGGTCCCGAGATTGGCGGCGGTCTGACGTGACACATGTGATCAAGACCGATGAGGAGGCCGTCGAGGCCGCCCGCGAGCTGGCCCGGAGCTTCGCCGAGGGCGCGGCCCGCCGCGACGCCGGGCGGATCCTGCCGGTCGCCGAGATCGAGGCACTGTCGGAGAGCGGCCTGCTCGCCATCACCGTCCCCGCCGCGCACGGCGGCGCGGGCGTGCGCACCGCCACGCTCGGCGCCGTGATCAGGGAGCTGTCGGCGGCCGACGGCAGCATCGGGCAGATCCCGCAGAACCACTTCTGGTACGTCGACTCGCTCCGCGAACACGGCACCCCCGAGCTGCGGGCGTTCTTCTACCGGGAGGTGCTGGAGGGACGGCGCCTGGGCAACGCCGCCGTGGACGCCCGTGAGCCGGACGGCACCCGCTCGCGCGCGGTGCTGCGCCCGCACGCCGGCGGATACCTGATCTCCGGGCGCAAGGTCTACTCGACCGGCGCGCTGTTCGCGCACTGGATCCCGGTGACCGCGCTCGACGAGGACTCCCACAGTGTCGCCTTCGTGCCGCGCGACGCGCCCGGGCTGACCGTCGTGGACGACTGGGACGGCATCGGGCAGCGTACGACGGCCAGCGGCACGGTCCTGCTCGACGACGTGTACGTGCCCGCCGGCCGGGTGATGCGGGTGCGGCGGGACGGGGTGAGCACGTTCCGGAGCTTCGGGCTGCTCATCCACGCCGCCATCGACACCGGCATCGCCGAGGGCGCGCTGGCCGAGGCCGCCGCCTTCCTGCGCGGGTACCGGAAGGGCGGCTGGCCGGGCAACGAGGCGGAGAAGGTCGTCGACGACCCGGTCGTGGTGCAGCTCTTCGGCGAGCTGTCCGTACAGGTCAGGGCCGCCAGGGCGCTGCTGGAGAGCGCGGGCGACGCCGTGGACCGAGCCCGCGCGGCGGCCGCGGAGGAGTTCGAGCGTCTGGCCGGCGAGGCCGCCGTCGCGATGGCCGCGGCCCGCGCGCAGGCCGACCGGGCCGCCAACCGGGTGACCGGCGAGTGGTTCGAGCTGGCCGGGGCCAGTGCCGCGCTGCGCCCGCTCAACCTGGACCGGCACTGGCGCAACGCCCGCACCCACACCGTCCACGACCCGCGGCGCGCCAAAGTGCACGACGTCGGCAACTACCACCTCAACGGCATCGCCCCCAGGAGCTATCCGCGATGAGCGGCATCATCCACTTCAACCTGTTCGAGATGAACTGCGTCGGACACATCCAGCACGGCCTGTGGACGCACCCCGCCAACAACCGCCACCGCTACACCGACCTGGACTACTGGACCGACCTGGCGAAACTGCTCGAACGCGGCCTGTTCGACGCCGTCTTCCTGGCCGACGTGGTCGGCGCCTACGACCGCTTCCGGGGTGGTCCCGAGACCGCGATCCGCGAGGCCGTGCAGATCCCGGCCAACGACCCGCTGCTCGTGGTGCCCGCCATGGCGGCCGTGACCCGGCACCTGGGGTTCGCGGTGACGTTCTCCACCACGTACGAGCCGCCGTTCGCGCACGCCCGCCGCATGTCCACCCTCGACCACCTCACCAAGGGCCGGGTCGCCTGGAACGTCGTCACCTCCTACCTGCGCAGCGCCGCCCGCAACTTCGGGCTGGACGACGAGATCGAGCACGACCGGCGGTACGAGATCGCCGAGGAGTATCTAGAAGTGCTCTACAAGCTGTGGGAGGGGAGCTGGGAGGACGGCGCCGTGCTCCGCGACCGGGACCGCCACGTCTACACCGACCCCGCCAAGGTGCACCCCATCGACCACGTCGGCAAGCACTTCAGGGTCGCCGGGCCGCACCTGTCGGAGCCGTCGCCGCAGCGCACGCCCGTCATCTACCAGGCGGGCAACTCCGAGCGGGGCAAGGAGTTCGCGGCCAGGCACGCCGAGGCGGTCTTCACCGGCGCGTTCTCGCTGGAGGCGGTGCGCGAGGACATCGCCGACACCCGGCGCCGCGCCGCCGCGTACGGGCGGAACCCGGAGCACATCACGTTCTTCCCCAGCGCGTCGGTGATCGTGGCGCGGACCCAGTTCGAAGTGGACGCCAAGCTCGCCGACCTGCAGCGGCACATCCGGCCAGAAGGCTTCCTGGCGCAGCGGGGGAGCGGCATCGACCTGGCCGCCTACGACCCCGGCGAGCTGATCGACGACATCGTGGCGCGCGGCGGTGACTTCACCGAGCGCGCCATTCGCCCGCTGGCCGGCCGGGGGCTGCGGGTGCGTGACGTGCTCGACTCCGTCGGCCGGGTCGGCCAGGGCGGCCCGTTCTTCGTGGCCGGCACACCCGAGCGCGTGGCGGACGAGATCGAGCGCTGGGCCGACGAGACCGGCGCCACCGGCTTCAACCTCATGCAGTACCTGTCACCGGGCACCGCCGAGGACTTCATCGAGCTGGTCGTGCCCGAGCTGCAGCGCCGTGGCCGCTACCGCACGTCGTACGAGGACTCGACGTTGCGCGAACGCCTCCTCGGGCCGGGCGTCCACCGCCTCCCCGCCACCCACCCGGGCGCCGCCCACCGTCGTCAGCCCTGATAGCCGGGGATGGAGAGCGCCGGGACGGTGGCGCCGGCGCAGCGGGCGCGCTGGGCGGCGGTGGGCGCGGCCTCGCGCATGCCGGAGACGGGGACGGCGCGGCCGTCGGCGTAGGTGTTGCCGGAGGCGGTGAAGGCCGCGGCGTCACCGGCGACCTGGGAGATGTCTGGGCGGCCCGCCGCGCCCGCCCGCGGGTCGAGGAAGCGGTTGCCGAAGACGGCGATCGCCAGCTCGGCCCCCGTGCCGGGGAAGTTGCGCCAGTACATGATCCCGCTGTGGTCCGCGGCGGGGGTGTGGCCGCGAATGTCGTAGACGTTGCCGCAGACGACGACGTCCTGGAAGACCTTGGGGGCGTTGGTCACGTCGTAGGTGTAGAGCAGCACCGCCGTGCCGTTCAGCAGGTTGCCGGCGATGGTCGCGCCGGTGCCGTTGCGCACCTTGAGCCCGCCCCTGGCGTCCTGCGGCCAGCCGCGCGTCCAGTTGCCGGTGACCCGCAGGCCGCTGAAGCCCCAGGCGTACACGGCGTGGTCGCTCTTGGCCTGGCTGCGCGGGTCGCGGTTGACGACGTTGCCGGAGACGGTGGCGTTGACGTCCAGTTTCAGGCTGATGCCCCGCTGGAGGTGCCCGAGGGCGGCGGGCAGGCCGGTGCGGGCGCGCACCTCGGTGAGGCGGGCGGCGGGGTCCTGGCTCCAGGAGCCGCGGCCGGCCCACGCGCTCAGCCAGGACAGCGACGACAGGTCCGCGCCCAGGATGTTGCCGCTGACGGTGAGGTCCTGGGTGCGGTAGGTGAACAGCGGGGCGCCGCCGTCCACGCGCCGGTCCGACAGGAACACCGAGTCGAGCACCTGCGCGCCGCGCACGTTGGTGAGCGCGACGGCGACCTGCGCCGGGGTCGTGGTCTGCTGGTCGCCGCCGGCGGGCGTCTCGCCCTCGCCGAGCCGGTTGACGAACACGCTGCGCCGGATCACCGGCCCGCTCTTGTAGGGGCCGTTGACGTCCACGCGTAACCCGTCGAACACCACGTTGTCCAGCACCGGCGTACGGTCCCAGCGGTTGGCGTACACGGTGTCGGCCAGCGCCGCGTTCGCCGGGCTGCGCAGGATCGCGGGCGCGCCGGGGTCGCCGACGATCGAGGCGGGCCTGCTCCAGTCGAGGCCGCCGGTGATCCGGTAGACCCCGCGCGGCAGGTAGACACAGCGTCCCGAGGCGTACGCCGTGGTGATCGCGTTCTGCACGCTGGCGGTGTCGTCGCTCTGCCCGTCGCCCTTCGCGCCCGCGTCGGTGACGGCGTTCAGCATGCCGCCCGCGCAGGCCGGGTCCGCCTCCGCCGCGGCGGGCCCACCTCCGAGCGATGAGACGACGATCGCCCCCGCGACGAGCATCCGCATGCCGGCCCCTTTCACCACGTCTGGGGGATGATCTTGCCATGACTTCCCCCGGAACCGGGCGGTTCCGGGGGAAGAACACGGTTCATTGCTTGCCGTACACACTGACCTCGGTGAGGTGGAACGCCAGGTTCGCGTTGTTGTACGTGCCCAGGACCCTCACATACCGAGCCTTGGCCTCCATGTTCAGCGTGTCCCCCGCGTCGGTCGCGGGCTGGGTGCCGCGGCGGCCGCCGATGGTGTACCAGGTGGTGCCGTCGAGGCTGCCCTCCAGCCGGTACTCGTAGTACCGCTCGCCGGCGACGTAGTTGCGCACGTTGACGCGTGAGAGGTTGTTGACCGCTCCCAGGTCGACCTGCCACCAGGTGGCGCCCCAGTCCATCTGGCTGGCGAAGTACGGTGAGTTGTCCCGGTCGCCGTCGACCGCGTGTTCCGGGTTCCGGTTCGGTTCCCAGCTCAGCGCCTTGACCGGCTTGCGGAGACTGCGCAGCGTGTCACCCGTGCTGTCGCGGGCGGTCGACGGGGCCGCCACCGGATCGGTCAGCATCGCGATCGCCTCCTGGCCGGTGTGGCGGTTGGCCGCGCTGAGGAACAGGCCGGCGTCGAGCGTGGCCTCCGCGCCGGGCACGCGGGCCGACCCGACCACCGACCAGTTCTTGCCGTCGCCGCTGCAGGAGCCGGTGAGCCGGTCGCCGGACTTGCCGATGCGCACCCGTACGGGCGGGGTGAACCCTCCCACCTCGCTGTAGGAGTCGAGCTGCCCGTCACTGTCGGAATCCCAGCCGAAGACGCAGCCGCGCCCAGGGGTGACGGCGATGTTCGCGTAACCGGCGGACCCGGTGGCGGCCAGGTTGTTGCTCACCACCAGCCCGGCCCGGGTCCAGTCGGCCGCGCCGTCCTGCCGCCGCACCGTGCTGGTGAGCTGCCGGGCGTTGGCCAGGGCGTCCTTGCGGTAGGCGGTGGCCAGCTCGTTGGTCGCCCGCCACAGGTCCGCGCCACCCGCCGCGATCGCGACGCCGCCGCTGACGGGGGCGAACTCGGCCCGCGTGCTGGTCATGGTCTTGTACGACGCGGGGGCGGCGCCGGCGATCAGCAGGCTCACGGAGGCACTGTCCTGTGAAACGTCGCCGGCCCCCCAGGAGGCGGTGACGTCCAGCGCCGGTGTGTGACCCGGGGTCTGACCGGCCGGAACGGTTACCGTCCAGGTCGCCGAGAACGTGCCGCGCGCGGCCACCTGGTCGCTGCCGGTCGGGGAGGTGGGCGCCACCTGGTAGCCCTCCGGGGCGTCGAGCCGGAGCGCGACCTGGTCGGCGGGCCGCAGGGTGTTGTCGTTGGTGAACGTGGCGGTGACCTTCACCGTGCCGCCCGGCTTGACGCCCTTGTGGTCGACTCCGACGCTCACCGAACCGTACGGCAGCCGGGCCACCCGGCTCGCCTCGGCGTAGGCGTCGCCGCTGGGCTCCGCGGCCAGCTCGGTGCCTGCCTTGGACCAGTCCTGGGCGACGGCCTGCCAGTCGATCGGCTGGGGATATTCCTTGCCCGAGCGCAGCGCGGCCGCCAGGCTGTCGAAGAACAGCTCCCACCGCTTGGCGTAATACTGCCCGACGAGGCCGTTCATCTCCCTGCGGGCATAGTCCTGCAGGTCGGTGCCGGTGGCCCAGAGCGTGACCAGCGACTTCAGGTTGTAGTCCAGGGTCGCCGCCTCGGCCGGGGTGGCGGCCTGCCGGTGGGCTTCGGCCTGCCAGGCGCCGAGCAGGAAGTTCGGGTCGGTGCCGAGCAGCCGGTCCAGCAGTCGCGTCCAGTCCGCCCACTGGCCGGTGAGGCGCTCGAAACGGCCGATGTCCTTGGCGTGGTACGCGGCGCGGATCTTGGGCAGCAGCAGCCGGCTGTGGTTGGCCATCACCTGCCGCGCGACGTCCACGAGGTCGTAGCGGTAGGCGCCGGAGCCGCGCAGGCTCTGGTCAACCTGGAGCAGCTCGTCGAGCGCCTTGTCGAAGGCGGCGATGTCGTACGGCAGCGGGTAGCCGGTGTTCGCCAGGCCGGGTTCGTCGTCGTACAGGCCGGTCACGTGCCGGCTGTCGGCGCCGGCCGGCCAGCTGTAGACGGTGTCGAGCAGAACGCGCCAGGCCGCCTTGGCGTGCGGATCGTCGCCGCCGTACCGGGCGGTGGCGTAGTCGTCGAACCAGGCGCGCATGTCGGCGGGGCCGTCCTGCCACGGCATGTCGGCGAAGAACGCGACCGCGGCCGGGTTGTTGTCGATGGCCTCGGGCATCAGCGCGATGCCGTTCATCGCCGTCCCGGCCTTGGCGCGCCAGGCGTGGAACTTCTCGTTCCACACCGTCAGCCGGGCGCCGAGGTTGAAATGGCCGCCGAAGTTCCAGATGGTGCCGAACGCGTAGCCGGTGCCGAGGAAGTCCTTGTCCCGGTCGGTGATGCCGGGCTCCTCGCTGATGCCGTCGACGATGAACATCTTGCCGCGGTCGATCGCCTGCAGCGTCGCCGGCAGCGGGTTCTTCTGCCAGCCCAGGATCGTCCACAGCGCCTGCGGGTGGGCGGTGTTCAGGGCCCGCTGCACGGCCTGCGAGGCCTTGGCGACGTCGACCGTCCCGGCGGTGCCGCCCTCGTGCAGCAGGTCCATCTTGTACATCGTGCTGTCGCCGAACAGTTCGGTCTGCACCTGGTAGAACCTGGCCGCGACGCGCGCGAACACGGCGTTCGTCGGGTCGAGCCAGTGGGGGCGGGCCAGCTTGTTCCAGGTGCCCTGCGCGACCGTGTTGGCCGTCGGGTTACGGGACTTGAAGTCGGCGGGCACGGTGCCGAAGTAGCCGGGCAGCACGGGCACCATGCCGAGCGAACGCAGACGGTCGGTCATCTTGCGGCCGAGCTCGACCCGCTGGTCGATGAGCTGCTGGGAGACCGGGCCGTCGGTGCAGCACATGTTCTGCAGCAGCCACCACGCCTGGTGGCCCGGCTGCGGGATCCAGGCGCGCATCTCCTGGTCCGAGTAGCCGAACTGGGTGAACGTGCGCTGGTAGACCGCCTCCTGGCCCTCGTAGACGAGCACCTCGTTGATGCCGTGCAGCGCCATGACGTCGATCCGTCGCTGCCATTCCTCCCAGCTCAGGTACGGCCCCGCGTACCCCTGGTTGGTGTCGTTGAGCGCGAAGCGGTGATCCACCGAGGAGTCCTTGGCGATGGGCGCCGCGGGGAGCGGAAGCCGCTCCGGCAAGTCGGTCTGGGAGCCGTTGATCGAGATGTCGGCGTGGGCCACGTGGCGCAGGTAGTAGCCGAAGCCGGTCAGTCGCACGGCGGGCGTCGTACCGGCGACGACGAGGCGGCCGTTCTCGGCCGACACCTCGAAACGGTCCCGTCCCGTGCCCCTGTCGATCGCGCGCAGGGTGACCTGCTCGGCGCGCGCCGTCCCGATCAACCGGTCGAGGGCCTGGGCGGCCGGGTCGTCGACCCGGGCGGCCGCAGCCTCGGGAACGGAGACGAGCATCGTGAGCAGGAGGGTGAGTGCCATCAGGGGTAGCCGCCATGGCCGGGATAAGACGGCGGTGCGCGATTCGATCATGCGACCAGTGTGATCTTTGATGTGCCGTTTGACACCCTCGTGACACATCCGAGACGGTCGCGGTCAGGCGTCCCAGGTGACCGGGAGGCTCTTGACACCGTAGATGTCGGCGGTCTCCGGGCGCAGGCTGACCTCGTCGGCCGGTACGGCCAGGCGCAGCGTCGGGAAGCGGTCGAGCAGGGCGGGGAGCGCGACGCGCAGCTCGACGCGGGCGAGCTGCTGGCCCAGGCACTGGTGGATGCCGTGGCTGAAGGCCAGGTGACCGCCCTCCTGACGCTGGATGTCGAGGGTGTGGGGGTTGGTGAAGCGCTCGGGGTCGCGGTTGGCGGTGGAGAGCGACAGGAAGATCATCGCACCGGCCTTGATGGTGTGGCCGCCCACCTCGACGTCCTCCAGCGCCGTACGGAAGGAGGTCTTGGCGACGGTCAGATATCTCAGCAGCTCCTCCACGGCTCCGTCGGTGAGCGTGGGGTCGGCGCGCAGCGCGGCCAGTTGCTCCGGGTTCCGCAGCAGCGCGAAGGTGCCCAGGGCGAGCATGTTGGCGGTGGTGTCGAAACCGGCCGACAGCAGGATCAGGGCCATGCCCTTCAGCTCCTCGTCGGTGAGATCGCTGTCGAGCAGGTCGGAGAGCACGTCGTCGGTGGGATTGGCGCGCTTGGCGGCCACCAGCTCGGCGAGGTACTGCTGGGTCGCGAGGTAGGCCGCGATCAGCTCCTCGTCGCCGACCTCGCCGCCGAGGAACTTGTCGATGTTCTCCTGGAAGCGGTCCCGGTCCTCGTACGGCACCCCGAGCAGCTCACAGATGATGACGGCGGGGATGGGCTTGGCGAACGCGGTCACCAGGTCAGCCGACGTTCCCGCCTTCTCCATGGCGTCCAGGTGCTCGGCGGTGACCTGCTCGACCCGCTCGGTGAGCAGCCGCATGCGGCGGACGGTGAACTTGCCGACCAGCGGCTTGCGGTAGCGGCTGTGCCGCGGGTCGTCCATGAGCAGGAACTCGCCGGGCGGCGCCGGCGGGATCTCGATCTCGCTGAGGTCCATCAGCGGGTGGTGGTTCATGAGCTCCTTGCGGGAGCTGAAGCGCGGGTCGGCCAGGATCGACCGGATCAGGTCGTAGCCGGTGACCATCCAGCCCTCGTGCCCGTCGGGGAACGGAAAACGGCTGATGGGGCCGTGTTCGCGGGCTTCGATCAGCTCGGCCGGCGGGTCGAAGGGGCAGCCGGGCCGGCGCGCGGTGGGCAGCGTGGTGAATTCCATGGTGTTCCCTTAGGAGATCTTGCGGCGGTAGGTGTTCATGGCGAGGGCGTACGCGACGACGATGATCCCGACGCACCAGGCCAGCGCGATCCAGAGGTCGGTGCCGACCGGCTGCTCGGTGAACAGGGCGCGAATGGCGTTGACGATGGAGGTCACCGGCTGGTTCTCGGCGAAGACGCGCAGCGGCCCCGGCATGGTGTCGGTCGGCACGAACGCCGAGCTGAGGAACGGCAGGAACATGAGCGGGTAGGAGAACGCGCTCGCGCCCTCCATGGTCTTGGCCGTGAGACCGGGGATGACGGCGATCCAGGTCAGCGCCAGGGTGAACAGCATGAGGATGCCGGCGACCGCGAGCCACGCCAGCGGCCCCGCCCCGGAGCGGAAACCTATGAGCAGGGCGACCAGCGCGACGACCACGAGCGAGATGAGGTTGGCGACCAGCGAGGTCAGCACGTGCGCCCACAGCACGGACGAGCGGGCGATCGGCATGGACTGGAAGCGTTCGAAGATGCCGCCCTTCATGTCCACGAACAGCCGGTACGCGGTGTAGGCGATGCCCGAGGCGATCGTGATGAGCAGGATGCCGGGCAGCATGTAGCTCACATACGACTCGGACCCGGTGTTGATCGCGCCGCCGAACACGTAGACGAACAGCAGCATCATGGCGATCGGCATGACCGCGGTCGTGATGATGGTGTCCGGGCTGCGGATGATGTGGCGCAGCGATCGTCCTAACAGAACGGTGGTGTCACCGAAGAAATGCTTGCTCATCGTGATTCCTTAAGCCTTGGTGCCGACGAGGGTGAGGAAGACGTCTTCGAGGGTCGGCTGCTTTTCGACGTATTCGACCTTGGCGGGCGGGAGCAGTTGCTTGAGCTCGGCCAGGGTGCCGTTGACCA
>NZ_FNVT01000028.1:0-76258 GCF_900108335.1 Nonomuraea solani | reverse complement strand
GTGGTCTTGCCCGCCCCGTTCGAGCCGAGCAGGGCGAAGATGCTGCCCCGCGCCACGTCGAAGTCCACGCCGCGCAGCACCCGCAGGTCCTTGTAGGACTTCTCCAGGCCCTGCACATGGATCGTCGTCATCGGACCGTCCCTTCCTCTTCGCCGGCGGCGCGCTCGATGGCGCTGGTGAACCGTTCCCGCTCCCGGCTGATCCACCGCCCGACGGAGTAGTTCTGTATGAACGCCTCGACGAACTCCACGGGGTCGTCGCCGAAGATGTCGCGGATCGGGGTTCCGTCCGCCGCGCCCCGCTCGTACAGGTCGGCGAGGTCCTCGAACATCGAGGCCGCGTCGGCGCCGTCACCCGGCCCGAAGAGCATCAGGTAGCGCTCCAGCGCCTCGGCCGCCGTGCGATAGCTCTCGGGAAGCGCCTTGACGCGCGCCTTGTACTGCCGCCAGCGCTTCTTGTCCTCGAATGACCCGGTGACCACCTCCAGGTACTGCCAGAAGCGCCTCTTGGGCTCGTCCATGCCACTTGCCTCCTCGCGGTATTCGGTGTCGCTGAGTACCGGTACAAAGTAACACTGACTACCAGTACATAGCAACACCGAATACTGGCTACCCCCTGCCCGCCAGGCCGCTCTCGTAGGCGATGATGGCGAGCTGCGTGCGGTCCCGCGCCGGGAGTTTGGTGAGCAGCCTGCTGACATAGGTGCGGGCGGTCTCGGGGCTGATGAACAGCTCGGCGGCGATCTCCTGGTTGTTCAGGCCACGCCCGATCGCGGCCAGGACCTCGCGTTCGCGGCCGGACAGGCTCTCCACCAGCTCCGGCCTGGTACGCGTGTGCGCCGAGGCGGCGGCGCGCATGACCTTCTCGGTGATCGACGGCGCGAGCAGCGACTGCCCGCTCGCCACGAGCCGGATGGCCTCGCGCAGGTCCTGCGGCCGGATGTCCTTCAGGAGGTAACCGCAGGCGCCCGACCGGATCGCGTCGAAGACGTTGTCGTCCTCGTCGAACGTCGTCAGCATGATGATCCGCACGCCGTCCAGGCCGGGGTCGCCGGCGATGCGCCCGGTGGCGGCGATGCCGTTGAGCACGGGCATGCGGATGTCCATGAGGACGATGTCGGGCCGGTGCTCGCGTACCGCGTGGACCGCGCTCACCCCGTCGCCGGCCTCGGCCACGACGGCGATGTCGCCGTCGTGTTCGGCCAGCGCGCGCAGGCCGGAGCGCAGCAGCGGCTCGTCCTCGGCGATGACGACCCTGATCATGCGCCAGACTCCCTGGTCAGTGGCAGCCGGGCCGTCACGGTGGTGCCGGACGACCGGGTGGTGGTCAGGGTGCCGCCCAGGAGGGCCGCCCGCTCGCGCATCCCGGCGACACCGTGCCCGCCCGGGCCCGGCGCGGCCGGTGTCGCGCCGTCGTCGCCGATGGTCAGCAGGAGCGTGTCGTCCTCGATCCCGGTCGTGATGGTGAGCGTGGTCGCGCCGGCGTGCTTGATCACGTTGGTGACGGCCTCCTGGGCGATGCGGTGGGCGGCGGTGGCGATCGTCGGCGGTACGCGCTCCGGCTCGGCGGCCAGCTCGGCGCGTACGGTGAGGCCGGCCTGCCGGGCGGTCTCGATGATGGTCTGGATCCCTTGCAAGGTGTGGGGCGCACGGTCGGTCCGCGCCGGGGAGTGCAGCATCGACACGGTCGCGCGAAGCTCGCCCAGCGACCGCGTGGTGGCGTCGGTCACGTTGGACAGCGATCGGGTCACCGTGCCGTCGTCGCGTCCGACGGCCTCGCGGGCCACGTTGGCGTGCACGGTGACGATGGCCAGGGCGTGCCCGATCGTGTCGTGCAGGTCGCGGGCGATGCGGATGCGCTCCTCCTGCATGGCGTGTTCGGCGCGGTCGCGTTCCCGCTCGCGTTCGAGCGTGATGATGCGGTCCTGCTGCTCGCGCAACTGGTGCCGGCTCCGCACGGTCGAGGCGAGCGCGATCGCGCAGCCGATCAGGGCGGCGTTGGTCAGCAGGTCGTAGGACAGCACGTCGCCCGGCTCGTTCTCGTTGACGGCCCGGAAGTAGGCGGACACGACCAGCAGCCCCAGGCCGCCGCCCAGCGGCCACCAGATGTCCGTGCGCTCGGCCGCGAAGTACAGCGCCGCGGCCGCGGGGACGGCCATGCCGATGGGCGGGAAGTCCAGGGCGTAATAGGTGAAGATGCCGACGATGGTCACCACGAGCACCGCGAGCGGAGCGGCCCGGTAGGCGAGCAGCACGGCGCCGAACCCGGCCGCGAAGGCGTACGCGCCCCAGCCGCTGTAGCCGTTGCTCGGGGCGCCGACCGCGATGATCAGCGAGATCGCGAACGTCTGACCGGCGGCGACGAGGGCCAGGAACACCCAGTCCGGGACACCGTCGGCGTCCTCGGGTCGTCCATTCTGGAGCATGCGATAGGTCCTGCCCATGTGACTCACGTGTGCCGTTCCAGTCTGTGGCCTGGCCGGCGGTGAGTCGGGCCAGGCCGCGCAGATGTCGCTTCTCGACGTACAAACGGGCGCTCGGATGACGCTTGAGGGGCGATGTGCCGCGAACCCGGCTGTTCATACGTTTCCGTGCATGACCTCCGATCAGAACCGGCCCCTTCATTCCCTCAACTGGCTGCTCATCGTCGGCCTGGCGGCCATCGCGCTCATCCGGCCGCTGTTCTCCATGGCGGGCCTGTCGGACGCGCTCGGCAAGCCGGCGACACCGCTCGTCCTGACGGGCCTGATCTCGCTGGCCTGGATCCTCATCGTCGGGCTGACCCGGGTGCGCAGGCCCGTCCTGACGCTCGCGCTCGCCGGCCTCCTCTACGGGGTCGTCGCCACCGCGACCAGCGGCATGGCGATGCGCGGCGCCCCCGCCCTGATCTTCGGCAGCGCGTCGATCCTCATCACCAACCTGGCGTGGGGGGCGGCCTGCGGGCTGCTCGCCCTGCTGCTGCAGCGGCTGCGCGGAGTGCGTTGATGTTGTCCAGACGCGAACTGCTCAGAGCCGGCGCCGCCGCACTCGTCCTGCCCGCCGCCGCCTGTTCGGGCGGCGACGGTGGAGGGACGGGCGGGACCGGCGGGACGGGTGGAGCCAACACCAGCGAGGAGGGCAGCGCCGGGGCCCTGCTCGCCAGCGAGGCGCCCCTCCCTGATCCGTTCACCGTCGCGCTGCCCATCCCGCCGGTGCTGAAGCCGGTGCGCGGCGACGGCGGCACCGACTACTACGAGATCACCCAGAAGGCCGCGAAGGTCGAGATCCTGCCAGGGCTGCGGACGGAGATCTGGGGATATGACGGCATCTTCCCCGGGCCGACCCTCGTGTCACGCCGCGGCCGCCGCACGGTGGTCACCCACCGCAACGAGCTGCCGGTGCCGGTCGTCGTGCACCTGCACGGCGGCAGGACGGCTCCCGAACACGACGGTTATCCGACCGACGTGATCGCTCCCGGCGGCGGCAAGGACTACGTGTACGCGATGGAGCAGCATGCGGCGACCCTGTGGTACCACGACCACCGGATGGACTTCACCGGCCCCCAGGTCTACCGCGGGCTGGCGGGCTTCCACCTGATCCACGACGACGCCGAGGAGGCGCTCGGCCTGCCCAGAGGGAGGCGCGACATCCCGCTGATGATCCTCGACCGGTCGTTCGCCGCCGACGGGAGCTTCCGCTATCCGTCCCTCGACCCGACCCTGACGAAGACGCCGGGGGTCACCGGCACGTACATGAGCGGCGTGCTCGGCGACTGCGTCCTGGTCAACGGCGCGCCCTGGCCCGTCCTGGACGTCTCCACCGTCCGCTACCGGTTCCGGCTGCTCAACGCCTCCAACGCCCGCCGTTACCGGCTGCGCCTCGACGGCGGCCCCGGCTTCACCCAGATCGGCAGCGACCAGGGCCTGCTGGCCGCCCCGGTCGAGCACGAGAGCATCGAGATCGCCCAGGCCGAACGCTTCGACGTCGTCGTCGACTTCTCCGGCCACCGCGTCGGCGACGAGATCACGCTGGTCAACGAGCACGGCAGCGGCGGCACCGCCGAGGTGATGCGCTTCCGGGTGACCCGGCAGGAGAGCGACGACAGAGTCGTACCGGACCGGCTGGCCGACGTCGAGACGCTCTCGGCGGGCGCCGTCACCGCCGAGCGGGAGTTCGTGTTCGCCCGCGGCGGGGCCCACGCGCACGGCATGTCGTTGTGGACGGTCAACGGCAAGCCCTTCGACCCCGAGACCATCGTGGCCCGGCCGAAACTCGGCGCCACCGAGCGATGGATCATCCGCGCGAAGAACGTCGAGCACCCCATCCACATCCATCTCGCCCCGTTCCAGGTCGTGGGCACGGACGGCGACGACGACCCCGGACCGTTCAACCACGGGTGGAAGGACACCGTGAACCTCGACAACGGCGGGCGGGCCGAGATCCTCATCCGGTTCGACGGCTACCGGGGCAGATACGTCTTCCACTGCCACAACCTGGAGCACGAGGACATGATGATGATGGCCAACTTCGAGGTCGTCTAACCGAGCCGTCCTTCGACGTACTCCCAGCCCTCTTCGCGGCCGAACCTGGCCGTCCACTCGTGCACCTGGCCCGGGGTGGGGTCGCCGTCCAGTCCGGCGGCGGCCAGCGGCGGCGGCGTGCCGAGCCGTCGCCACTGCTCGGGCGAGAGGGTGAGAAGGAGCAGCCCGTCCGGCTCACCGAGGTCCTGTACGGCGGCCCCTGCCACGTCGAGCCCTTCGAGGCGCGGGAACGTGCGCAGCACACCGAGATCGACGGGTTCCCGCGTGCGCAGGGTCATCATGCGCAGGGCCGGATGCCCGGCGAGCGGGCTCAGGTCCACGGCGTCCAGCTCCAGCCGCAACGCTTCGAGGGGCACGTCGCGCAAGGGGCTCAGATCGACGGGACCCGCGCCGAACAACGCCACCGCGCTCAGGTGGGACGCGGCTCGCACCGGCGCCAGATCGAGATCGCCCACCTTGTCGACGACGAGGGTCTGGATCCGGCGCGTCTTCTTCGGGATCGGGGCCTGCCCGCGCCAGTAGGTACGGCTCTCGTCCAGGTAGCTCGGGAGCCTGGCGGCGATGTCGAGGTAGCCCTCACCGCCCTCGTAGTCGCCCCGGTCGAGCGCCCGCACCAGCCGGCGCAGCAGGGTCGTGACCGAGTCGGCGACGTAGACGGGCGCGCCGTCGTAGTGGATTCCCACCCGGATGACCTGCCCAGGACGGCCCGCGGGCCCCGGATCCATGTCGACCGCCAGGTAGTCGCCGCCGGTGCTGGTCGCGAACGGGATCCAGCGCGGGCTGCCGAACTGCCGCCGGATGGTGCCGGGTGGCTCGGCGTCGCCGGTCATCGACCAGAACAGGTTGCCGTTCCACTCGCGCTCGGGCCGGTGATGGACGTAGGTCGTCGTGGACTCCAGGGAGAACCACAGATGGCCGTAGAAGAGGCCGGTCTCGTCGTCGCCGTCGGCCTCGCCGTACAGGGCCACCAGGTCGGGGGGCAGGTCGCAGGTGTCCAGCAGCGCGGCCCGCTCGGCCGGGTCCAGCGGGGCGGGCAGCGGCTCCGCCTCGCCGACGATGTCGGCGCGTTTCCTCAGGTACTCCCGGAACAGCCGGACGGCCTCCTCCGGGTCGCCCGCCGGCGTCGGGTTCGACGGGGGACCCTGGTCGGCGCCGGGCTCGCGGGGGAGGACGTCCGGGCGCAGGACGTACAGGAACGCGCCCGCATGCTCCCGGGTGATCGCCCGGGAGGTCACCGCCTCGAACCGGCCCGAGGGCTCGACGGCCAGCTCGACCATCAGCTCCGCCGGTGCGGCGTCCTTCAGCCCGCCCAGATCGAGGCGCAGGTCGCCGATGGTGCCGTCGGGCAGCTCGTATCCCTTGCCGCGGTGCCCCGCGGAGTAGGCGTCGCGATAGGCGTGCACCCATCCCCGCCGCCAGCCCGGTGGCGCGCCCGCCGCGATCTGCGCGGCCATGTCCCGCAGGACCTCAAGAGAAACGTTACGCATTAACACGTCCTATCGGCTGTTTCATCTGCGGAAACGATGAAAACCGTTACCCGAATTGACTCTTGACACTGATTCATGACGTGCCTACGTTAACGGCTTAAAGGCCCATAACTCTGGAGATCGCACATGCCTCCACACGAGAGCCGAAAGCCGCGCCCCTGGTTACGCACCCTCGCCGGGACCGCGATCGCCCTCTGCGTCCTGACCGCCACGGCGCCGGCCCGCGCCGCCGCGAACCCCTACCAGCGAGGCCCCGACCCGACGCCCGCCAGCGTCGCTGCCACCACCGGACCCTTCGCGACGGCATCGGTCGGAGTGCCGCGCGGGAACGGCTTCGGCGGCGGGACGATCTACTACCCGACGGCCACCGACCAGGGCACCTTCGGCGCGATGGCCATCTCTCCCGGTCTCAACGGCACGTGGCCAGGCATCGCCTGGCTGGGCCCCCGGCTGGCCTCCCAGGGGTTCGTCGTGTTCGGCATCGAGACCAACGCACTCAACGACAGCCCCGTCAGCCGTGGCACGCAACTGCTCGCGGCGCTGGACTATCTGACGCAGCGCAGTTCCGTACGCGACCGGGTCGACGCCGGCCGGCTGGCCGTGGCCGGGCACTCCATGGGCGGGGGCGGAGCCCTCGACGCGGCCCTGCGGCGGCCCTCACTCCAGGCCGCCATCGGGAACGCGCCCTACCTGCCCTCGGGAAACCTGTCCGGTGACCGGGTGCCGACGCTCATCTACGCGATGCAGAACGACACCCTGGTGACCCCGTCGCGCCTGACCACCATGTACAACACCGTGCCGGCGGCGACCGAGAAGGCGTACATCGAGGTCGCGGGCGCCGGCCACAACTACATCGGGCAGCCGAGCACGACGCTCGCGCGAACGATGATCCCCTGGATGAAGATATTCATCGACGATGACACCCGCTACAGCCAGTTCCTGTGCCCGATGGCCAACCGGAACGGCGTCTCGCAGTATCGCAACAGCTGCCCGCTGATTTAGCCCACGGTGAGCACCACCCGCTGGCACGACGTGAGCGCCGGCGAGCCGTTGTCCGTGGTCTGAAGAATCAGGTGAATCGTCTGGCCGGGCACCGCGTCCTGGGGCACGCGGAACCTCGCGATGTGGTGGCGCGCTCGCGAGGTCCGCGTGAGCGCGACGGTGCCCGGGTAGGTGTCCGCGTCGCCGTACTGCCACCAGATGCCGGTCAGCCGGTCGCCGTCCGGGTCACGGGTGCGGCCGTCGAGAGCCACGGGCTGCCCGGGGGAGACGGTCCGGTTCAGCGAGCGGATGAGCGTGTTCTGGTCGTCCAGTTCCGGGTCGGCCATGAGGATGACGCGGGGCTTGCCGCCGCGCGGGGGATCCGCCGACGCGGTGGCGGTTCCCCCTGCTCCGATCATCGATGTGAGCGCGATGAGGACGGTGAGACGGCGTCTGGCGGTTCCCTGCATGAACCCTCCTTCATCAAGACCACCGTCTCAGGAGAAGGTCTTCGCGTCGATCACGAAGCGGTACCGCACGTCGGAGGAGAGCACGCGCTCGTACGCGTCGTTGATCTGCGACGCCTCGATCAGCTCCGTCTCCGGGAGGATGCCGTGCTCGGCGCAGAAGTCGAGCATCTCCTGCGTCTCGGGAATGCCGCCGTTGGCGGAGCCGGCGACGCTGCGCCGGGACACGATGAGCGACATGCCGTCGACCGAGATCGGCTCGGTGGGGGCGCCCACGATGACGAGGGTGCCGTCCACGGTGAGCAGGCCGACGTACGCGGCGATGTCCAGCCGTGCCGAGACGGTGTTGATGATCAGGTCGAAGCTCCCGGCGAGCCGCTCGAACGTGGCCGGGTCCTCGGTGGAGCGGCCGTTCCGGGAGGGGCTGTCAGACCCCCTCAGAAACCTGTCTGACCAGTGCTTTTATGGGCAGGTGGCCGGAAGCGACGAGACACTCGAGGAGTGAGCGATATGCGTGGTGTTGTGATGCACGCCCCCGGCGACGTCCGGGTGGAGGAGGTCGCCGAGCCGAAGATCACCGCCCCGACGGATGCGATCATCCGGCTGTCGGCGACCTGCGTCTGCGGCTCGGACCTGTGGCCCTTCCGCGGCGTGGACGCCGTCGACCGGCCGACGCCGATGGGCCACGAGTACGTCGGGGTCGTCGAGGAGGTCGGCGGCGAGGTCACGACCATCAAGCCCGGCCAGTTCGTCGTCGGCTCGTTCGTCGCCGCCGACGGCACCTGCGAGATCTGCCGCTCCGGCTTCCCCTCCTCCTGCGTCGACCGCGTGTTCATGAACGAGGTCGGCACCCAGGCAGAACGCGCCCGGATCCCGCACGCCGACGGCACGCTGGTCGCCACCCCGGGGATGCCCGGCGCGGACCTGATCCCCAGCCTGCTGGCCGCCTCCGACGTGCTGGGCACCGGCTGGTTCGGCGCGGTGGCCGCGCGGACCGGCCCCGGCAAGACGGTCGCGGTCGTCGGCGACGGCGCGGTCGGCCTGCTGGCGGTGCTGGCCGCCGGGCAGCTCGGCGCCGAGCGGATCATCGCCATGAGCCGCCACGAGGCGCGCCAGAAGCTGGCCAGGGAGTTCGGCGCCACCGACATCGTCACCGAGCGCGGCGACGACGGCGTGGCCAAGGTCAAGGCCCTGACCGGCGGACTGGGCGCCCACTCGGTCGTCGAGGCGGTCGGCACCCAGGAGTCGATGCAGCAGGCCATCCGCTCGGCCCGGCCCGGTGGCCACGTCGGCTTCGTGGGCGTCAACCACGGTGTCGAGCTCAACGGCGAGGAGCTCTTCTTCGCCCAGGTCAGCCTGCTGGGCGGCCCGGCCCCGGTGCGCCGGTTCCTGCCCGAGCTGATCGACCTCATATGGAACCGGAAGATCGATCCCGGTAAGGTCTTCGACCTCACCCTGCCGCTGGAGGAGGCCGGCGAGGCCTACCAGGCCATGGACGAGCGCCGCGCCATCAAGGCCCTCCTGAGCGTGTGACGCGGAAGCGAAAGGACTGACATGGCACTGATCCTGGTGACCGGGGCCTCCACCGGCCTCGGGCACGACACGGCGAACGCGCTGGCCGGTCAGGGCCACGACGTGGTGGTCCACGTCCGCGACCCGGCCCGTCTCACCGACGCCGACCGGTGGAAGGGCGTCGTCACGGGGGATCTCGCCGACCTGGACGAGACCCGCGACGTCGCCGGGCAGGCCGCCGGGTTCGGCCGCTTCGACGCCGTCATCCACAACGCCGGCACCATGAGTCTGCCGGAGGCGAGCGTGGTCAACACCGTCGCGCCGTACGTCCTGACGGCCCTGATGGACAAACCGGCCCGGCTCATCTACCTGAGCAGCTCCATGCACCGGACCGGCTCCACCGACCTGAGCCGCCTGACCGACGGCAGCGCCTCCTACGACGACAGCAAGCTGTGGGTCACCGCCCTCGCGCTCGCCTTCGCGTCCCGGTGGGCGGGGACCTCGGCCCACGCGGTCGACCCCGGGTGGGTCCCCACCCGGATGGGCGGCGCCGGCGCCCCGGACGACCTGGTCGCCGGGCACCAGACACAGGTGTGGCTCGCCACACACCAGGACGTGAGCCCGGAAACCGGCGGCTACTGGTTCCACCGGCAGATCCAGAGACCGCACCCCGCGGCGCAGGACGAGGAGTTCCAGGCCCGCCTCATCCAGGTGCTGGAGAGTCACACCGGGGTCCCGCTCAGCCGTTGAAGACGACCTCGGACCGGTCGCGGCGCTCGTGCAGGTCCCAGTACAGGCCGGCGATCTGTTCGGGGGCGGCGGAAGGGAAGCCTTCTGGGCCGCCGGCGCCGATCCAGACGTTGATCGCCACGTGCGCGGCGTGCACGCCGGTGCCGGCCAGTTCGTTGTGCAGGTTGAGCACCCAGTTGCGCAGCGCCGCGGCGGCGGCGTTGACGTTGCCGAGCATCGGTATGGGGTGCACCGAGCCGCCGCCGGTGGTGAACAGCAGCGTCCCGGCGCCGGCCTGCCGCATGGCGGGCAGCACCGCGTGGGCGGCGGCCAGCGCGCCGTAGACGGTGTACTCGATCTGCGGCTGCAGGTTGTCCACGGTGACCTCGCTGGGCACGGCCATGGTCAGGCCGGGCACCGGCGAGTGCGGGGCGGGGGAGTATTCCAGCACGTCCAGCCCGCCGAAATGGTCCCTGGCCGCGTCGAGGGCGGCGGACAGGGCCGGGCGGTCCAGCACGTCGGCGGGGAACGCCGCGGCCGTGATGCCTTCCGATTCGAGCTGGGCGACCAGGGTCTCCAGCTTGTCCTTGCTCCGGGCGATCAGGGCGACGCCGAAGCCCCGGCCGCCGAAGGTGCGGGCGATGGCCAGGCCCATGCCGGGTCCGGCGCCGACGATGGCGATGGCGGGCACGGTCAGACCTCCTTCGTGGTGACGGCGATCTTGCCGAGGGTGCCGGCGCCGAAGGCGGCGAACGCCTGCGGGGCCTGCTCCAGCGGGTAGGTGGCGGTGACCGGGACGCGCAGCGCGCCGGAGGCGGCCTGCTCCGCCAGGACGGTCAGGGTCTGGGCGTTCGGGTCGGCCATGATCGTGTGCACGGTGACGTCGGGCTTCCGCACGGCGTCGGCGTTCAGGCCGAGGGTGGAGGCGAAGCGGCCACCGGGCCGCAGCAGGCTCGCGAGCAGGGGGCCGTCGCCCGCCAGGTGCAGCACGGCGTCCACGCCTTCCGGGGCGAGCGCGCGTACCTGGGCCGGCAGGTCGCCGCCGAAGTCCACGAGCTCGACCTTGGCGTCGGTGAGGCCGGTGACGAAGTCGGCCTCCGCGCCCGGCCGGGCGGTGGCGATCACCCGGGCGCCGCGGGCGGCGGCGAGCTGCACGGCCAGCGCGCCCACCCCGCCGGTGGCCCCGGAGATGAGCACCGTCTCGCCGTCGGCCGGGGCGACCGCGTTGAGGCTGTCCAGCGCCGCGGCGCCGGCCAGGCCCAGCGCGCCCGCGGTCGCGGCGCTCAGGCCCTCGGGGATGGGGGCGATGCCGTAGCCGGCGGAGACGGTGACGTACTGGGCCAGCGATCCGGTGCCCAGGAACGGCTTCATCACCACGCCGAAGACCGCCTGACCGACCGCGAAGCCGTCGGCGCCCTCGCCGAGCGCCTCGACCGTACCGGCGAAGTCCTTGCCCGCCACCAGCGGGAAGCGGTGCTCCATCACCCCTTGCAGGTAACCCGCCGCGGTGGCGGTGTCGAAGCCGTTGATCGAGGAGGCGGTCACCCTGACCAGCACCTCGCCGGCCTCGGGGCTGGGGGTGGGCACCTCGGTCACGGCCGGGGCCTCAGGGACGGAGTTCAGCGTGACGGCACGCATGAGCGGCACCTTTCGAAAAGTGGAACGGCCTTCCCGTTTCCACTACGCAGCCTAGCAACAGAACTGGGCAGGTCGTTCCACTTGGTTAGGATGGGGCCATGACACCGACCGCAGAGCCCGGCGACCGGCAGCCCGAACCGGGACTGCGCGCCGACGCCGAACGCAACCGCGACCGCATCCTGGCCGCCGCCCGCCGCCTGTACGCCAGCGACGGGCTCGGCGTCTCGATGGCCTGCGTCGCCCGCGCGGCCGGCGTCGGCAAGGCCACCCTGTCGCGCCGCTTCGCCAGCCGCGAAGACCTCATCAACGCGGTCTTCGCCGACCGCATGGACGCCTACGCCGCCGCCACGGCCGAGGCCCTCGCCGATCCCGACCCCTGGCACGGCTTCGTCGGCTACGTCCAGGCCGTGTGCGCCATGCAGGCCGCCGACCGCGGCTTCGCCGACGTGCTGGCCATGACCTTCCCCGCCGCCAAAGCCCTGGAAGAGCGCCGCGACGAGGCGTTCCACGGCTTTCTCGAACTCATCGCCCGCGCCAAGGCGAGCGGCCACCTGCGCGCCGACTTCACCGACCAGGACATGGTCATCCTGCTGATGGCCAACGCCGGCGTCATCGCCGCCACCGCCGACGCCGCGCCCGGCACCTGGCGCCGCCTGGTCGGCCAGATGCTCTGCGCCTGGGCCACCCCCGGCGCCGAGCTGCCCCCGATCGAGCCGGCCCCCGCACCCACCGCTCTCTACCGGGCCATGGTCCGCCTCGCCCGCAAGGGGTAGGTGGGGGGTGCTGTCAGACCCTGCCGGTGAGCGCGTCCAGCCGGTTCGATGGACGGTGAACGGATCCTAGGGGGAGTACATGAGCAGGAAGGACGAGGTGCGGGAGTTCCTGATCTCGCGCCGCGCGCACGTGACCCCCGAGCAGGCGGGAATCCCCGACTACGGCGACGAACGGCGCGTGCCCGGCCTGCGCCGCGAAGAGGTCCCGGTCTGTCCATCTGCACCTACACCGTCGAGGAGGGCTCACCGTCCGCCGACAGGCTCGCCCTCCTGTCCAGTTGGGCGGCCACCCAGGAGTTCGGCGACCGGCACCGCGCCGACGCGGCATCACGTCCCGAACCGGCCGGGTGAGCGCCCGGTAAGGATCAGGTCGACGCCGAACGTGAACCGGTCGTCGAAGCTCTCCCTGGTGAGGTGCTCGATCGTCTCCGCGAGCGAGGGGAAGGCCGCCGGGTTGGCCGCCGCCGCTTCGATGCCGAGCGTACGGTCCGGCGGCGCCTGTTCCTCCTTGACCAGGCCGAGCACGAAGTACATCAGCGTCCAGCCCGTCTCCTTCGGGCGCGCGCTTGGTCGCGATGCGTCCGCCACGACGGCGTGCGCTAGGTCGCGATCGCCTCGCGTACGGCCGGGGCGATCTCCTGGGCCCAGCGGGCCAGTTGGGTGTGGTCGGGGGCGCCGTGGCCGGCGGCGAAGAGGGTGAAACCCGACGCGCCGTGCTCCAGCACCGCCCCCGTCAGTTCCTCGATCCACTGGTCGGCGGAGCCGCCGAGCCAGCGGCCGTCGCTGTCGCGCGTGGCGGGCAGCGGACGGTCGGTGATGCGGCCGGGCAGGTTGAAGACCGTGCGGATCTCGCTCGGATCGCGGCCGGCGGCGACCGCCGCCTCGTCGATGATCGGCCGGGAGGCCCGGTAGCGCTCGCTGAGCCAGTCGGCCGCGTGGCCGGGGATCCAGCCGTCGGCCACGCGCCCGGTGGCGGCCAGGGACTTCGGGCCGACCGATCCCGTCCACACCGGCGGCGCGGCGACGGGAGCGGGCTCGATCCGGTGCACCTGGTAGTGCTTGCCCTGGTACGTGACCGCGGGCCCACCGCCCGACAGCAGCTTGACCAGCACGATCGCCTCCTCGAAGGCGTCCACGGCATCGCCGGGCGTCAGCCGGGGCACTCCCATGTCGGTGATGCGATCCCACAGCCCGCCCGCGCCCATGCCGAGCACGACACGGCCGCCCGACAGCGCCGACAGCGACGTCACCGTCCTGGCCAGCATGGGAGCGGGACGGGTCGGCAGGTTGGTGACGTTGGCGAAGCCGGCGATGCGCTCGGTGCGCCCGAGGACGAAACCGAGCGCCGCGTAGGCGTCCAGGCGGTCGCCGATGTAGGGGTGGTCGGACAGGGTGAAGAGGTCGAGACCGTCCCGGTCGGCCTGCTGGGTCGTGCGCAACAACTCGGCTATGTCGTCGATCCCGGGATGCGTGCCGAAACCGAAGACGACATCATGTGCGGACATGGTCTATTCACACTCCAACGCAAGAAAAGCTGCAGTTCGTGTTACGAACCATATTGGTTCGTAGTACGAACTGCAACTGTTCAGTGTGGCCGGTCCGGTTCGAGGAAGACCGTGGGGACCTTGTTGTCCGTCACGACCCGGCCGAGCAGAGCCGCGAGGGTGTCGCGCTCCTCCGGGGTGAACGCCGAGGTCAGCTCCTCGACGCGGCGGCAGGTCTCGGTGTAGAACTCGTCGGCCAGCTTGGCGCCCCGCCTGGTGAGCGCCACCCGTACCGCGCGGGAGTCATGGGGGTCTGGCCGGCGTTGGACCAGGTCGTTGCGTTCGCTGCGGTCGACCAGGCCGGTCAGGCTCGACTTGGCCAGGCCCAGGACCGCGCCCAGTTCGCCCATGCCGTACGGCTGCGCCATCAGGACGCACAATAACTGGCCCTGCTGCTGGGTGATGCCGAAGTCGCGGGCGGAATCCGCGTATACGGCATTCACCAGGAAGGTGGACCGCACCAGCGCCGCCACCGCCCCGATCGGGCCGTCAACATTTTTACTCATTCGCCCAGAGTAACAAATTCGCAGGACGAACTATCGGGCAAGGCGAGGCAGAGGGCTTCCAGCGCGGCGGTGACGGCGTGCTCGGGCGGTGTGCCGTACCCGATGACCAGGCCGTCGCGCGGTGGCATCGTGCTCCCGGGATGCCGGTAGGGGCCCAGGCCGTCCAGGGCGAGCCCGAGGCGGCGGGCGGCGCGGAGCGTCGCTTCCTCGGTGCCCGGCGGAAGGTCGAGGACGGCGTGCAGGCCCGCGGCGATGCCGCTGACGGTGATGTGCGGAGCACGGGCGGCGAGCGTGGCGGTGAGCAGATCGCGGCGGCGCCGGTAGATCCGGCGCATGCGGCGCAACTGGCGGTCGTAGGCGCCGCAGGCGATGAAGTCGGCGAGGGTGAGCTGGTCGGTGACGCTCGCCCACAGCTCGCGCGGGCCCTTGGCGGCGGCGATGTCGTCCACCAGCCGGCCGGGCAGCGCCATCCAGCCGAGCCGGAGCGCGGGGGACAGGCTCTTGCTCGCCGAGCCGAAGTAGACGACGCGGTCGGGGTCGAGGCCCTGGACGGCGCCGATCGGTTCGCGGTCGTAGCGGAACTCGCCGTCGTAGTCGTCCTCCAGCAGCAGGCCGCCCGTGGCGCGGGCCCAGTCGATGACCGCGGCCCGGCGTTCGGGGTGCAGCGCGCCTCCGGTGGGGTACTGGTGCGCCGGCGTCAGCAGGACGGCCCGCGCGCCCGTGGCCGGAAGGTCTCCGACGCGCGCGCCGTGGACGTCCACGTCGAGCGGCACGGTCGTCAGGCCGGCGCCGGTGAGGATGGAGCGGTGGAAGTCGAGCCCGTACGCCTCGACGGCGACCGGGCCACCCAGCACCTGGCACACCAGCCGCAGCCCGTGCGCGAACCCCGAGCAGATCACGACGTGCTCGGCCTTGGTGCGCACGCCCCTGGTCCGGGCCAGGTAGTCGACCAGCGCCCGCCGCAGCTCCGGCCGGCCACGAGGGTCGCCGACGCCGAAGGCGTCACTGGGCGCGGCCGCCAGCGCCCGCCGGGCCGAGGTGGTCCAGGCCGAGCGCGGGAAGGCGGCGGCGTCGGGCGAGCTGGGCATCAGGTCGTGGACGACGCGAACGCGGGACGGGCGCGCGGGGGAGGGGCGGCCGGCTTCGAGGGGTACGGCACGGTGTGCGACGTGGGTGCCGGAGCCCTGGCGGGAGGTGAGCCAGCCCTCCTCGACGAGCTCGGCGTACGCGGCGGCGACGGTGTTGCGGGCGATCCCCAGGTCGAGGGCGAGGGCGCGGTAGGGCGGCAGCCGGGTGCCGGGCGCGAGCCGTCCCGAGTGGATCGCCTCGCGCACGGCCCGCATCAGCCGTACGCGCGCGCCGCCACCGCCCGTGAGCTCCAGATGGAGGTCGCTCATCGGAAATTGACCCACGAAACGTCCATGAGAATGCACCATATCTTGGGCCGATCCCGCTCCTAGGGTCGAGTGCATGACGAACGTCGCCATTCCCCCACGCATGAACCTGCCGGTTGTCGCGCCCAAGGTCTTCAAGGCCGTCCTGACGCTGGACGCCGTGGCCCGCGAACGACTGGACCCGGTCCTGGTCGAGCTGGTGCAGATCCGCGCCTCCCAGATCAACCGGTGCGCGTACTGCATCGACTACCACACCGGCGACGCCCGCCGGGCGGGCGAGAGCGAGGCGCGGATCTACCAGCTCAGCGCCTGGCAGGAAGCCGGCCTGTACACCGCCAAGGAGCGCGCCGCCCTGGCGCTGACCGAGGCGGTGACCCTGCTGCCGCAGGGGGTCGAGGACGAGGTGTACGACGAGGCCGCGCGGCACTTCGACGACACGGAACTGGCTCATCTCATCGCGCTGATCTTCACGGTCAACGCCTGGAACCGCATGAACGTGACCACCCGCAAGACCCCGGGAACCGAGTGAAACCTCCCTGGTGCGGGGCTGGCTCGCGATCTTCGCCGTGACCCTGGGCATCTTCGCCCTGATGACCTCCGAACTGCTGCCGGTCGGCCTGCTCACCCCGATCGGCACCGCACTGGACGTCTCCGAGGGCACCACCGCGCTCATGGTGACCGTCCCGGGACTCGCCGCCGCCGTCGCGGCGCCGCTGGTCACCGTGGCCACCGCCAGGAACGACCGCCGTGCTCGGCGTGCCCGCCGGCACGCTGGCCGGCGACCTCAGCGGCTGGCGGAGCGCGTTCGCGGCCGTGGGCGTGCTCGGGCTGATCTCGCTGGCCTGCATGGTCGCCGTGATGCCGAAGGTGGCGTCGGCGCGCTGATCACCGCCCGGCTGCGGCAGACCGTGTGCGGCATCGGGGTGCTCCTCGCCGCCGCCATGGCCACCCTCGCCATCGCCGACCACACCACCCTGTCGGCGGCCGTGATCCTCGTCGTCTGGGGCCTGGCCGTCGACGCCGCCGGGGCGGTGAGCGTGCTGTGGATCGGCGGTGTCCTGGTGGCTCTGGCTGCGATACATCCCATGTATCAGCGGGCGCGCGTGTCGGTGGGGTCGTTCCGCCCGACCACTAACGGACCTGCATCATAGCCATATAGTGCCTGGTCAGATAGGTTAGGAAAGTTTCCTAAATATTGGATCGGTCCAACTGTTGACGAGTGTGGCGCTTTGTGGGAACACGATGGAAAGCTCCCATCTTTCAGCGAGAAGAGCCCCACCATGTCCCGTGTGTTACCGGCCGTCCTCACTTTGCTGGCCGCCCTCCTCATCGCGCCGCCCCCCGCGCGAGCGGACCTGCAGCATCCCAGGCAGGCGTTCCTGCGCGACTCGACCGCCGGTCTCTTCCTGCACTGGGGCCAGCGGACCTCGCCCCAGCACACCGACTGCGCCGCCTGGGAGGCCGACGTCGTCAGCGGTGGCTGGACGCCGGCCTACTGGGTGAACGAGGCCAAGAAGCTGCACGCCCAGTACATCGTCCTGGCCACCTTCCACAGCAGGCTCGGCTACGCCCGGCCGTACCCGTCGTCGATCCCCGGCTCGTGCCGTACCAGCAGGGACTTCCTCGGCGAGTTGATCGACGCGGCCGACGCGCAGGGGCTGAAGGTCATCAACTACATGACCGACGACCCGCAGTGGCACAACGAGGGCCTGAGCTCGGGCGACTGGCTCAACTCCGCGGCCTTCTCCAGTCACGTCGGCCGCACCGTGGACCTCACCACCCGCGACGGGTTCGGCGAGTTCAGCTACCTGCAGTTCTTCGAGCAGATGCGGCGCTACCCGAAGCTCGCCGGGTTCTGGATCGACAACGACAACGCCTACTGGGAGCGCAACGACCTCTACGCCAAGATCTACCAGCAGCGCCCCGACATGACGATCTCCAACAACAACGAAGACACGCCGATCATGGACATGATCAGCAACGAGCAGAAGACCGGCATGACGCCGTCGTACGACTACCCGCAGGCGATCTACACGGCCCTGCCGCGCCTCATCGAGGCCGACTTCAAGCTGCCGACCGCCGGTCCCTGGTGGTACGGCGGCTCCGACCAGGCGGTCGACCGCAAGCTCACCCTGGGCCGGCTCATCACCAACGCGGGCTCGTCGGTCAAGGCGCTGATGGCCGAGACCGCGATGGTCAACGGCCGGTTCCCCGCCCAGCAGGCCGGCTTCAACAACTTCGCGAACACGTACCTGTCGGAGATCTGGGAGTCGCTCGGCGGCACCGAGGGCGGCGGCTACATGTACGGCGGCCTCAAGCCCGGGTTCTGGAACGACGGCGCGCACGGCGTGACCACGATCGCCAAGAACGACCCCAACCGGCACTACGTCCACGTGCTCACCCCGCCCACCGGCGGCACGCTGTCGGTGCGCGACAACGGTTACCGGATCAGTTCGGTCACCAACCTGCGCACCGGCGCGGCCGTGCCCTTCACCCAGTCGGGCGGCTCGCTGCGGCTGACCGGCATCACCTCGTGGGACCCGTACGACACCGTCTTCAAGGTCGTCTCCAGCGGCCGGGAGGGGATCCACGGCGGCGTCACCCTGTCGGCCGGCTCGTCCACCAGCGGCCACGCCGCCTCCGCCGCCGGCGACGGCGACTACCTCACCTACTGGGACAGCAACGCCGCCGAGCCCGCGAGGCTCACCTTCGACCTCGGCTCGGCCAAGCGCGTGCAGTACCTCGCGTTCAACCAGCGCGAGGACTCGACCGTCCACCCGGCGAGCGGGTCGGCGCGGATCTCCGGCTACCAGGTGCACGTCAGCGACGACGGCACGAACTGGGGGAGCGCGGTCAAGACCGGCACCGTGCCGAACGCGCGCGGCGTGCAGTTCATCGACCTGACCGCCACCACCGCGCGCTACGTCCGGCTCACCAAGACCGGCCACCACGGCATCGCCAGGTGGCGCGTCGACGAGGCGTGGGCCGGCGGCCAGTACGCGGCCGGCGCCACCGAGCCGCCGCCCGGCCGCCACGAGGCGGAGGACGCGACGATCTCGCAGGGCGTCTTCGAGAACACGCACACCGGCTTCAGCGGTACGGGCTACGTCAACGGCGACAACGTCACCGGCTCGTACGTGCAGTGGGCGTTCCCCGCCGAAACGACCGGCACCGCGACCGTCAGGCTGCGCTACGCCAACGGCACCACGGCCAACCGGCCGATGACGATCACCGTCGGCGGCACCACGATCACGCGTGACTACAACGGCACCGGCGCCTGGGCCACCTGGGCGACCGACACCTTCACCGTCCCGGTCACCGCCGGATCGAACACGCTGAGAGCGACCGCCACCACGGCGAACGGCAACCCCAACATCGACTACATCGACCTCTCATCGGGCGCCGTCATGGAAACCGCCTCGGACAACGGCCTGTCGATCAGGCCCGCGATGGGCTGGAGCAGCTGGAGCTTCGTGCGGCGCACGCCCACCGAGGCCAAGATGAAGGCACAGGCCGACGCCCTGGTCAGCAGCGGCCTGGCGGCCAAGGGCTACGTCTACGTCAACCTCGACGACTTCTACCAGAAGTGCGACGCCAACGGTTACGTGGTGGACGGGTTCGGCCGCTGGGCGGTCGACACGGCCAAGTTCCCGGGCGGCATCAAGGCGCTGGCCGACTACGTGCACGCCAAGGGCCTGAAGTTCGGCTTCTACGTGACGCCGGGCATCGCCAAGAACGCCGTCACGGCCAACCGGCCCATCGAGGGGACGTCGTACCACGCGCAGGACATCGCCGACACCTCGCGCACGCACAAGAACTACAACTGCAAGAACATGTACCGGCTGAACTTCGATCATCCGGGAGCGCAGGCGTTCATCGACTCGTGGGCCGGCCAGATGGCCTCGTGGGGCGTCGACTACCTCAAGATCGACGGCGTGGACGCGACGACGATCGCCGACGTCGAGGCGTGGGACAGGGCGCTGCGGCGGACCGGCCGGCCGATCAACTTCGCGCTGTCCAACAACCTGCCCATCGCCCAGGCCACGACCTGGAAGCGGCTCGCCAACAGCTGGCGTACGCAGGGCGACGTCGAGTGCTACTGCGGCCCGGGCCCCAACGGCAGCGGCTTCCCGCTGACCGACTGGGCGCACGTGGTCAGCCGGTTCAACTCGGCCGCCTCCTGGCAGCCGTACGCGGGCCCCGGCGGATGGAACGACTACGACTCGCTGGAGATCGGCAACGGCGACCAGGTCGGGCTCACCGCCGACCAGCGCCGCTCGCACATGACGCACTGGGCGATGGCGGCCAGCCCGCTGCTGCTCGGCACCGACCTGACCGCGCTCACCGCGACCGACCTGACCATGCTGACCAACGACCGGCTCATCGCGGTCAACCAGGACGGCGTCGCGGCCCAGCGGATCGTCAACAGCGGCGTCAACCAGGTGTGGCGCAAGCGCGAGTCCAACGGCGACCACATCATCGCGCTCTACAACACCGGCACGTCCGGCAACTCCACGGTCAGTGTCACCTGGTCGCAGGCCGGTTTCACCGGGCCGGCCGCCGTCACCAACCTGTGGTCGGGCGCGTCAGAGGGCACCGTCGCCTCCTCCTACAGCGCCACGCTGCGCCCGGGCGAGACCCGTCTCATCCGCGCGAGACCGGCCACGGCCGTCCCGCGTTACGAGGCCGAGAACGCGACCATCTCGCAGGGCGCCGCCGAGTCGAACCACGCGAGCTACTCCGGCACCGGCTTCGTCAACTACGACAACCTGGTCGGCTCCTACGTCGAGTTCACCGTGAACGCCGCCCAGGCCGGGAACGCGACCGTCACCCTGCGCTACGCCAACGGCACGACGGCCAACCGGCCGATGGCGATCACCACCGGCGGCACCACGATCACGCGTGACTACAACGGCACCGGCGCCTGGGCCACCTGGGCGACCGACACGTTCACGCTGCCGCTGACGGCCGGGGCCAACACCGTGCGCGCCACCGCCACCACGGCGGGCGGTGGCCCCAACGTCGACTACATCGACGTCTCGTAGCGAGAAGGGAGCATCACACGCAGGCCGTCAACCTGGGCAGGACCCTGGCTCAGCGGTTCATCGACGGCAACTGAGGGCGGGCTGATCAGAGCTTGGTCACCTTGAATCGCAGGTGGGTGGTGTTCGGGCTGGTGATCACCATCGCGCGGCCGTTCACTCTGGACATCCGGCCGTGTCATTGGCGAGGGTCCAGGTCCAGTCGTCGCGGACGTACAGCCGGGTGAAGCCCGCTCGTCCCAGGTTGTGCAGGGACGAGTTGTGCGTGCCGGGCCGCTCGATCTGGGTGTCGGCCACGGAGAAGCGGCACCCGGCGGAGGCGGCGTCGCGGATCCGCGCCCGCAGCAGGGCGGACTGGCCGCCCCTCCCGCGATGGGGCGGGAGGGTGGCGGCGGCGACGAGATGGGCGATCTCGCCGTGCACGTACATGCCGGCCGCGGACACCGCCTCCCCGCCGGACCTGATCAGGTACGCGTGGAAACGGGGGTGCCCGGTGAGGGCCGCGGTCATCTGGATGAGTGGCTCCGCCGGCATGCCGAAGCCGCGCATCAGCGCCGACGCCCATTCCCGGGCCGTCCTGCCCGGCGCTCCGATCCGCTCGACGGCCGGCCCGGCGTCCCTTTCCGGTACGTCGGTCAGGTCGCGGGCGAACTTCACCCACGACGAGGTGCGCTCCAGGCGGTACTTCGCGCAGATCTCCGCCCAGTCGGCCGGCAGGGCCGCGGGCGCCACCTGCAGCACGGCCGACGGGACGGACCTCGACCGGTAGAAGTCGCAGATCTCGCCGACCAGCTCCGCGGTGACGGGCCCGTCGAAGCCGAACCCCAGCGCCCTGCTCCAGTAGTTCACCGGGTCGTCGCGCATCGCCAGGACGACGCCGCCGGCGAGCCGGACGCATTCGAGGCCCAGCGCCTCCCGCGCGGCGGCGGGGGCTCTCGATCCGAGCCGGTACATCGCCTCGGCCTCCGCGCGCTCGACCAGTGCCGGATCGGGACGCGATCGCAGGGACATGGCACTCCTCGCGCGCTGGGGAAACCTCGGGCCCTCCTTAGTTCGGCCCACGCCCGGACGCGGATTCAGGAGAGTGCGACCGAACCGTCCTCGCGTACCGTCCAGGCCGGGTTGTGGGCCACCTCCCACGGATGGCCGTCCAGGTCGGCGAACACGCCCGAGTAGCCGCCCCAGAACATCGTCCCGCCCGGCCGCGTGATCGTGGCGCCGGCCGCCTTCGCGGCGGCGAGGATCTCGTCCACCTCTTCCGGTGAGTTCACGTTGTGCCCGAGTGTCACGCCGCCCCAGCCGCCCCCGTCGGTGACCCGGCCGTCGGCCGCGAGCTTCGCGCGATCCCAGAGGGAGACGATCGTCCCCCCGGCCTGGAAGAAGGTGATCTGGTCGTTCTCATCGTCGATACCGACGTCGGCGTGCCAGCCCATCGACCGGTAGAAGGCGGTGGACCGCGCGACGTCGGCGACGCCGAGAGTGATGACGCTCATTCGCTGTCTGATGGGTGATCTCCTGTCCGGTCAGCGCTGGACCCTCAGGTAGCAGCGGTGCTGGTAGCGGAAGAACATCGCGAGGCCGGCGGTCATGGCGACGAGCCCGACGGCCAGAGCGGCCGGCAGGTGGTGATCTGTCACCACGTAGTAGGTCAGCAGGGCCAGTCCCACGCCCGCCAGGACGCCGTTGATGACGGCGATCATGCTCGCGGCGGTGAAGAGCCCGGCCATCGGACCTCCTCTGACCGCCAGTGAGCCGAGCGCGTCGTCGGTCTCCCCGTCGCCCGCGCCCCACCGGGCGAAGTAGCGCGCCGCCTCCGGGTCGAGCGTGCGATAGTAGCCCCGGATGCGAGAGATGCCGCTCAGGTACAGCATGTTCTGCACGCCGGTGCCGACGAGCCGGACCATGGTGAAAACGCCCAGCACGAAGACCGTCGGCAGCGCGGCGGCGGCGAACGGCAGCAGCAGGCCCGGCGTCTGCGCGGCGAACCCCAGCGCGATCAGGCTGCTGGACAGCGCCGACAGATACAACGACGAACGCCCGAGTGCCTCGCTGACCGTCGTGCCGGCCCCCGACTGCAGCACGAAATGCTCGGTCACGATCGCTGACATGAGCGCCGCCGACGGTTCCGTCTCCATGTCAAGGCACTCTCTCGCTTCGCGCCCGGGGTGACCAGGGCGGTGACCGGACGTTTGGCGGACACTTGCATGGACAAAAATTTTTCGCTCTATAGCGTTGACGACCCCAGTTATGAAGAATAATTTCCCTCCAGGAGTGAGGAGTTGGAATGTCGACCTACCAGCCGTCGAGCGGCATCATCGAGCGCATCCGCGGGCTGCTGCCCACGATGCCGGACGCCCAGCGGTCGCTGGCCGAGCTCGTGCTCGGCGATCCCGCGGCCGTGGCCCGGATGACCATCGTGGAGCTGGCGGAGCGGTGCGGGGTGTCCACCGGCACCATCACCAGGTTCTGCCGGGCCCTGGGGATGAACGGGTACGCCGCGCTGCGGATCGCGCTCGCCTCCGACAGCGGGCGGATCGGCGGGGGCACCTGGGCGGCGCACATCGGAACGGACGTGACCGAGGGCGACGACATCCGGCGGGTCGCCAACGTCATCTCGGCCAACATCGGACGCGTCGTCGCCGAGGCGATCGGCAACCTCGACCTGGCCGCCGTGGATCGTGCGGCGAGCCTGCTGGCCGCCGCGCGGCGGGTGATGGTCTACGGGGTCAGCGGCAGCGCGACGACGGCCCTGGGGTTCCAGCAACGGCTCTACCAGATCGGCGTGCCCGCCTGGTTCGACACCGACACTCACGTGGCGTTGGCCGGCGCCGCCCTGATGACCCGCGGCGACGTGCTGGTCGTCGTCTCCCACAACGGACGCACCCGCGAGGTCTGCGACCTCACCGACGAAGCCCGCTCGCACGGCGCCCGGACGATCGCCGTCACCAACGACCTGGCCTCCCCCGTCGCCCGCCGGGCCGAACTCGCGCTGGCGACCGCGGTGTACGAGATGGGCAGCTCCGACACCGAGAACATCCTCGCCCGCCACGCTCAACTGGCCGTCCTGGACGTGCTGTACATCGCCATCGCGCAACGAACGTTCGAACAGACCAGGGAAGCGATCGCCATCACGACGGAGGCGGTCCGGCCCTACAAGATCGACGAAACCGTGGACCGCGTCGACTAAGGAGCGCAGTAGTGCCACAGAGAAGAACGCCACGCAGGGGCTTACTACCGTTATGTGTGGCCGTGCTCGTTCTGCTCGAACTGATCGCCGTCGCCCCGGCCCACGCGGCGGCCGGGTTACGGATATGGACGGCCAGCGCGGCGGACCGGGTGTTCTCCACCTCGCCACCGCCGTCGTCGGCACCGACTTCGATCGACCTGTACTCGGCCCGAGGCGAGCAGGAGGCCGCCCAGATCGCGGTCCGGTCGTCCACGAGTGAGGCGCTCGGCGATGTGCTGCTGACCGTGAGCGCGCTCACGGGACCCGGCGGGGCGAGCATCCCGACGTCGGACATTCTGCTACGGCGGGCGTACCACCATCGGGACGTCGTGGTGATGAGGGGCGACGTCGAGCAGCCGCCCGGCGGGGGCACGATCTACCCCGACGCCCTGGTGGAGGCGGACCGCCCGCTCACCCTGGACGGCGGAGTCACCCAGCCCTACCACTACAGCGTCACCGTGCCGAAGGGGCAGACGCCCGGCGTCTACACCGGGACCGTGGCCGTGAGCACGCGCAACGCCGGCACGGCCACGGTGAACGTGCGGGTCGTGGTCTACGACGTGACCCTGCCGGAGCCGAACGAGTCCACGTTCAAGATGAACAACTGGTTCACCTCCGCCGGCTGGGACTACACCGGCACCATCAGGGCGATCCCGCAGCAGTACAGAAACGCGGAGATGTACAGCGACAACTGGTGGAAGGTGATCGAGAGCATCGCCAGAAACCACGAACGGCACCGCAACAACGTCATCTACGCGGACTTCCAGGCCCTGCTGATCCCCGGCAGCAAGGTCGGCCCCGGCGGCGAGCTGCAGTTCGGCTGGGACGTTTTCGACCGGTTCATCGAGACGTTCGAGACCGCGAAAGCCCTGCAGTACATCTACACGCCGACCCTGCTGGAGAACCCCAGGCCGGCTTCGGCCGACCCGGTCAAGGCGGAGATCCTGCGCAACGTCGGCGGCGTGGTCCAGCGGGTGCTGGTCGAGCCGGAGAGCGCGGAGGCCAACGCCTATTACGACAAGGTGTTCCCCGCTCTCAAGGCGCACCTTGACCTCAAGGGATGGACCGACCGGTTCTACATGAGCGCGGTGGACGAGCCGGAGACCCAGGAGCAGGCGCAGGACGCGAACTGGTTGTACGGCAAGTACCGCAAGTATTTCCCGGCCCATCGGACCAACGAGGCGCACGACACCGTCCTGGCCGGCCTCGCCGGCGACCTCACCACGATCACGCCGGTGCTGGGCCACTACGACCAGAACATCGGCTACTACCAGAACCTGCGCGCCAACGGCACCGAGCTGTGGCTGTACAACTGCATCGTCCCCGAGGGCTCGCAGATGAACAGGTTCATCAGCTACCACCTGGCCAAGACCCGGCTCACCCCGTGGCTGACCTGGAAGATCGGCGGCACCGGCTATCTGCACTGGGGCTGGAACTACTGGCACGACGCCAAGAACCCGGACACCATCGTCAACACCTTCGACGTCCGGCAGACCGGTGACGCCTGGCTGGTCCGGCCGAACAGCGACAAATACGACATCTACGACAGCCTGCGCAGCGAGACGCAACTCGACGGCCTTGAGGACTACGAGCTGCTGAACCTGCTCGCCAAGACCAAGCCCCTCCTGGCCCGGCTGGTCGCGTCGAGCCTGATCACGGACACGGTCACCTACACCCGCTCCGGCGCCCTCGTGGACGACCGCCACAAGATGCTGCTCGAACTCCTCGTGGACAACGGCCCGGACCGGCGCTTCCCCTACACCGACAACTTCAGCGCGGGCCACACCAACTGGCAGCCCGGCAAGGGCTCCTGGTCGGTGGCGCCGACCGGTGAGTACCTCCAGACCGACAAGTCCCGCTGGGACTTCACCTCCACCCCGAAATCCAGCTCGTACGGCGACGTGGTCGCCTCCGTCGACCTGAAGATCGATTCGGTCAACACGGCCGAAGGCGGCAACGCGAACTGGGCCGGCCTCGTGGTCCGCGGCTCCAACGCCACCGACATGGACACGGGCTACCTCGTGGCCGTGCGCAACAACGGCGAGGTCTTCATCTACCGCTCCGGCCAGACGCTGGCCAAGGCGGTGGCCGGAAACTACCGGCCGGGCACCTATACCCGGCTGCGGGTCATGGCGTTCGGAAACAAGATCAGCGCCTTCCTCGGCAACAATCCGCAGCCCGTCGTCAGCGTCACCGACAACGCCTTCCCGGCGGGACATCTCGCCCTGGTGACCGGCGGGGCCAGCGTCCGGTTCGACAACTTCACCGCCAACCCGGACGACAACCTGGCCGACGGCAGGCCCGTCACCACCTCCAGCAGCTATTCCGCGGACGGCTGGCATGCGACGGCGGCCGTGGACGGGATCCAGTCGTCGACTCCGCTCTCGCTGGGCTGGACCAGCGCGGCCGGCACGTCCGCCGACCGTACCGAGTGGATCAGCGTGGACCTGCAGTCGAAGCGGTCGCTCAGTCGCGTCGATCTGTTCCCGCGCTCCGACGGCGCGAACACCGGCCTGGGGTTCCCCGTCGATTTCACCGTGCAGGTGTCGGCCGACGGCACCTCGTGGAGCACGGTGGCCTCCCGTACGAACCAGCCCCGCCCGGGGGCCGGCGCGCAGACGTTCTCCTTCCCGGCGGTGGAGGCCCGCTACGTCAAGGTGACCGGGACGAAGCTCGGCAGCGACCCGCTCGGTGCCTTCCACATGCAGCTGGCCGAGATCGAAGCCTACGGCTGAGCCCCCGAAGGAGGTGCGATCATGACCGACCGGGTCGTCGAGAACGGCAAGCCGGATCTGGGCGAGCTGCTGCGGTCGTGGCGTGAACGGGCGCTGCTGACCCAGGACCAGCTCGCGGCGCGGGCGGGCCTGAACGTCAGGACCGTCCGCCGGTGGGAGGCCGGTCGGCTGGGGCGCCCCCGCGGCACGTCGATGCGGTCGGTGGCCACGGCGCTGGGCCTGGGTGGCGCGGAGCTGTCGATGCTGCTGAGCGCCGCGATCACCGTGCCTGAGATCTCGAGCCCGGTACGCACGACGCCGCGGCAGTTGCCCGCCGATGTGGCGGCGTTCGTCGGCCGGACGCGGGAACTCGCCGTTCTGGGAGAGATCGCGGGGACGATCACCGTCATCGACGGCATGGCGGGGGCGGGAAAGACCGCGCTGGCCGTCCATGCCGCTCATCGGCTGGTTTCGCGCTTTCCCGACGGGGACCTGTACGTCGACCTGCACGGTCACACCCAGGGCAGGGCGGCGGCCGACTCGTCCGACACGCTCGCCCGGCTGCTGGAGGTCCTGGGTGTGCCGGGCGAGTCGATTCCGCGGCATCTCGATGACCGGGCGGCGCTCTACCGCAGCGTGCTGGCCGGCCGCCGCATGGTGATCGTCCTGGACGACGCCGCCGACGAGGAGCAGGTACGGCCGCTGCTGCCCGGCGCGGGCGGCTGTCCGACGCTCGTCACCAGCCGGCGGCGGCTGGCCGGCCTGGACGGCGTCCGCACGGTGTCGGTGGACGTGCTGCCGCTCGCGGACGCGATCGGGCTGTTCATCGGCGCCGCCGGGAAGGGGCGGGTCGCGGGGGTGCCATGGGAGGTGCTGGCCGGCGTGGTACGGCGGTGCGGCCTGTTGCCGCTGGCGATCCGCCTGGCCGCGGCCCGGTTGACAGCCCATCCGGCGTGGAGTGTGAGCCATCTGCTGGAGCGGCTGGACGAGCACCGGCGGCTGCTGAGCGAACTGCGTGCCGGGGAGCGAAGCGTCACCGCCGCGCTGGACACGTCGTACTGGAGGCTCGGCGCCGACGAGCGGCGGGCCTACCGGGTGCTGGGCCTGCGCACCGCGCCGGACTTCGCTCCGGACGCGGCCGCCGCGCTGCTGGCGACCACCGCGGATCGGGCCTCGGTGCTCCTCGACCGGTTGCAGGAGGTGCACCTCCTGCAGGAGCCGATCGCGGGACGGTATCGGTTCCACGCCCTGATCCGCGCCCACGCCACGGCGATGGCCCTTGACGAGGAGTCGCCCCGGCTGCTGGACCTGGTGCGCTGACCGGCCCGGTTCAGCGGGCCCGGTCGTAGACCATGGCCATTTCTCCCAGAGCGCCGGTCTCCTGGTGGGTGAGCGTCCACTTGGTGGCCGGCAGGCCGTCGTCGAACAGCCGCCCTCCACCTCCGGCGATCTCGGGGAAGATCATGAGGTAGAGCCGGTCGAGCAGGTCGGCCGCCAGCAGCGGCTTGATGATGCTGGCGCTGCTGTTGACCAGGATGTCGCCCGCGCCCGTGGCCTTGAGGTCGGCGACGACGTCGGCGGCGGGGGCGTTCACCACGCGGGTACGGCCCCACGGGGAGTCGGTCAAGGTGGTCGACAGGACCACCTTCTCCGTGTCGACCAGCCACTTGGCGTATCCGCGATCACGCGGGTCGGCGTTGTCGTCCTCGGCGACCGACGGCCAGTAGCCCAGGAACCCCTCGGCGTTGATCCGGCCGAGCAGTGCGGTCGTGGCGTTCTCCCAGATGCGGTTCATGTGGTCGCGTGCGACGTCGGTGGTCACATAGGGGACGAACGGCGCGAAGTCGCCGGGCCCGCCGGGGCCGTGGTAACGCCCGTCGAGGGTGAGGCTCAGGTTCGCGGTCACTTTGCGGCTGGTCATTTCGTGCTCCTCGTGGGGGAAAGGGTGGCCGCGAGCTTGTCGAGGCTCTGGCCGAAGCCGATCTCGATGCCCGCGATGAAGTCGGCGGACTCGACCGTGCTGCCGGTGATCCCGAAGTGCACGTCGAGTTCCGTGCCGGTGCCGGTGGGCCGGAGGTCCAGCTCCAGGTGGGCGGTGAAGGCGGTGCCGCCGTCGGCGAGCAGCGGGGACAGCCGGTACGTCAGCCGCTCACCGGGTCGTACGTCCTCGACGGCTCCGAGCGCGCGCCCGGCGACCAGGTCGGAGCCGTCGGTGTCCTCGGCGTCGCGGTATTCGTGGACGATCCGCCCGCCCGGCCGCGCCTCGAAGACGAGCTCGGAGACGCGCAGGTCGTCGGGCGTCCACCAGTGGGCGAGCAGGGCGGCCTCGGTCAGGTGACGCCAGACCTCCTCCGGCCGCGCCGCCAGCGACCGGAGGAACCTGAACGAACGGCCGTCGGCCCACCCCGGCTCCTTGGCGGCCGGCCGCTCCGCTTCGAGGCTGAGCCCGTAGCGGTCGAAGGTCTCGTGCGAGCCACCGGCCTGGTCTGCGGTGTCGGCCAGCCGGGTGAGCGCGGCCGCCAGCTCCCGCAGCGGTGCGGCCCGGAGCGCGTAGACGCGGCGCTGGCCGGAGCGCTGGGAGGTGACGACGCCGGCCCGCTCAAGGGCCTGCAGATGCTTGGTCGTCTGAGGCTGGCGGGCCTCGGCGAGCCGGGCGAGCACACCGACCGGCCGGGGCCGCTCGGCCAGCAGCCCCACGAGCCGCCAGCGGGCCGGGTCGGCCAGCGCGGCGAGGAGTGCGTCCATGCCGAGAAGTATTCACGGCAACGAATATTCGTGTCAAGGAATATTTCTAGACGGTGAGCGCTCTGACCGCCTCCTCGTCCACGCCGATCCCCAGACCGGGCCCGTCGGGCACGTGGGCGACGCCGTCGGTGACGGTGATGACCGGATCCGTGGCGTAGGGGCTGGTGATGAACTGCCGGCCGTTGAGGTCGACCGGCGTCGCCACACCGAACGCGGCGAACAGGTGGAGCGAGGCGGCCAGCCCGATGTCGGACTCGGTGAGCCCCGAGCCCATGATCTCCAGACCGCTGTCCTCGGCGAGCTGGCACTGGCGCAGCGCCAGGGTCAGCCCGCCGCACCGCTGCACCTTGGCGACCGCGACGTCGATGGCGTCGAGCCGGACGAAGGTCGCCAGGTCGCTCGGGTGGCGCAGGCTCTCGTCCACGGCCACCGGGATGGGGCTGGCGTCCCGCAGACGGCGCAGTCCCGCGATGTCGTTGGACGGCAGGGGCTGCTCGAAGACGGCGACGTTCAGATCGGCCAGCCGCCCGGCCACCCGGAGCGCGGCGGCGGCCGTGTAGCCCTGGTTGGCGTCCACCCAGAGCACGGCGTCGGGCGCGGCGGCGCGCACGGCGGTCACGATGGCCACGTCCTCGTCCTCGGTGTGCAGGCCGAGTTTGACCTTGACGTGGCGGTAGCCGTGCGCGCGGCCCTCGGCCACCGAGTCGGTGGCCTCGGCCGCGGAGCCGGGGGCCACGATCCAGGCCAGGTCGATGGTGTCACGCCTGCGCCGGCCCCACAGCTCGCCGAGTGACACGCCCAGGCTGCGGGCGTAGGCGTCGTGGCAGGCCACGTCCACCGCCGCGCGGGCCAGCGGCATGCCGATCGAGAAGCCCTTGCTGATCGTGCGGTCGAAGGCGCGGCAGAGCCCGTCCAGGTCCCACAGCGGGCGCCCGACGGCCGCCGGTGCCAGGTAGCCGTCGATGGTGGAGACGATGGACTCGGTGGTCTCGTACGTCCAGGAGGGAATCGGGGTGGCTTCGCCCCAGCCGGTGGTGCCGTCGTCGGCGGTGACCTTGACCAGCACCCGGATGGCCGGGCGGCCCCCCTGGACGACGGACCCGCCCGCGACGGCGAAGTCGCGTAGCGAGGGCAGGGCCACGGTGAAGGTCTCTACACGTGCTATCCGGTTCATCAGTACCATTCGGATTTGTCGACCAGGTTGATGAGTTCCCGCCCGGCCACGAAACGCCGGGCGTTCTCCAGCAGGACGGCGAAGCGCCGCTCCTCGTTGTGCGGCCCCACGCCGCCGACGTGCGGCGTGATGAGCACGTCGGGCCGCCGCCAGAGCGGATGGCCGGCGGGCAGCGGCTCGGTCTCGAACACGTCCAGGGCCGCGCCGCCCAGCCGTCCGGCGGTCAGGGCGGCGGTCAGGTCGTCGAGCCGGAGGATGGGCCCGCGTCCGACGTTGACGACGTACGCGCCGGGCTTGGCCAGCGCGAACCGGCGCGCGTCCAGCAGGCCCTCGGTGGCCGGGGTGTGCGGGACCGTCAGGATGATCAGGTCCGCCCCGGGCAGCCGCCGGTCGAGGGCGCCGGCCGGCAGCACCTCGGCGAAGCCCGGCACGGGGCCGTCCCGCCGGGCGTCGATGCCCACGACCGTGGTGCCGAACGCGGCCAGCAGCCTGCCGACCTCGGCTCCGATCGCGCCCACCCCCACCACCAGGGCGGTGGCCTCGTTCAGGGCGAGCACGGCGCCGGGGTCCCAGTCGGGAGCCCAGTGGGCGCCGGCCTGGTCGCGGGCGTAGCGGGGCAGGCCCCTGGCCAGCGCGAGCACCAGCGCCAGCGTGTGCGCGGCCACGTGGTCGGTGTAGGTGTCGCGCATGTTGGTGACCTGGACGGGGTGCTCGACCAGCGCCGGATGGTAGAACCCCGGAGGCGGCCCGGCCTGCGGGGCCTGCAGCCAGCGCAGCCGCCCGGCGCGCTCCAGCAGGTCCGCGGGCAGCGTGCCGTAGGCGGCGTCGGCCTCCGCCAGCGCGTGCGCCGCCTCCTCCCGGGTCTCCGGCTGGAGCACGACGAGGCCGGGCACCTCCTGCTCCAGCCGCTCCCGCCAGCCCGCGACCTCCGGCTCGTGCGGCGGCAGCAGCACCAGGGTGCTACCGCTCACGCCCTCCTCGCCAGGCCGGACTCGCTGATCTCGTAGAGCAGCGGCTCACCGGCGACGTAACGGGCGAGCTCCTCGGCCATCGCCTCGCCGTGACGCCGCCGCTCGTGGCCCAGGCTGCCCGCGACGTGCGGGGTGACCACGATGTTGGGCATCGTGAACAGCGGCGACCCCGCGACCGGCGGTTCCGGGTCGGTGACGTCGAGGACGGCGAACAGGTCGGTCCGCCGGCTCAGCACGTCCACGAGCGCGGCCTCGTCGACGAGGGTGCCGCGCGCCGTGTTGATCAGGGTGGCGTCGTGCTTCATCGACTCCAGCAGCGTGGCGCCGACGATGCCGTGTGTCTCGGGGGTGAGCGGCGCGTGCAGGCTGACCACGTCGGAGGTGGCGAACAGCTCTTCCAGGCCGACGAGCCGCACCCCCGCCTGAGCGGCCTTCTCCGGGTCGGCGTACGGGTCGTGGGCCTGCACGACGAGATTGTGGTGGGCGAGCAGCCGCGCCGTGGCCAGGCCGGTCGCGCCGAGCGAGAGCAGCCCGACCACCGCGCCGTAGACGCCGATCTCGTTCCCGCGCGGGGCCGTGGCGGCGTTGGCGCGCGCGGTCAGCACGTAGCGCCAGCCGTGCTTGAGCGCGTAGAGGATCTGGGAGAGCGCGAACTCGGCGACGGGGGTGGCGTTGGCGGTGGCCGCCGACGTGACGCGCACGCCCCTGGCCCACGACTCCGGCGTGACCATCGGGCGGATGGAGCCCGCGCCGTACAGGACGAGGGAGAGCTTGGGTGCGGCGGCGAGCAGCTCGGCGTCCAGCTTGGGCGCGCCCCAGCCGGTCACCAGCACATCGAGGTTCTCCAGGACGTCGGGGGTGAGCCGGTCGGCGGTGAGCGGGGGCGAGGTGATGGTCAGGTGCCGCTCGATCGCCGCCCTGGCCTCCGGGCCGTAGACGTCGTCGAAGCGGTTGGGGTCCATCACGTACAGGCCGTTCAGCATTCTCTCTCCTTCATGCGGGCCGCCGCCCGGACACTGGCCAGGCGGGCGGGTGAGCCGAGCCCGGCGTGGTAGTAACGCAGTTGCCGCGCGCCCTCGGCGACGAGGTCGGCGGCCAGAGCCGGAATCCGGGCGTGCCCGTCCTCCAGCACGGTGAGGTTGGCGACAAGGGGGATCTCGGTACGGCTCGCCGCGGCCTTCACCTGGGCCAGCGCCGCCTCCTCCGAGCCCCAGCACTTGAGCACGTACGCGTCCACCGGCGCGTCGAAGCCGGCCAGGTCGATCCCCACGTCGGGGCCGGTGACCTGCGGGTCGTCGGTGGCCATGAGCAGCAGCTCGCGGCCGCCGGCCAGCTCCGCCACGGCGCGGACCAGGCCGGAGATGACCTGGTCGCGGTGGTCGTACACGGCCTGGGCGCGCTCGCGGCCGAGTGCCTCGTCCAGGCTCGTCCCGGCCGGGACGTCCCGCTGGAGCTCGCCGTCCACGGCGGCGCGCACGTCGCGGGCCAGCTCGCCGGTGTCCACGCCGCGCCCGGCCAGCGCGGTGCGGCAGGCCGGGCACAGGCAGAGGGACATCAGCGCCCGGCCGCAGGCGGACAGGCCCGCGCCGGAGGTCTTCTCGTGGTGGCCGACGTGGTCCATGCCGAGCCAGCCGCACGCCTCCAGCATCAGCGCGGGCACGTCGTACTGCTCGCACACCTCGCGCACGACGGTGAGCGCGTAGTCGTGGACGGCGGGCTGGGCGGGGCAGAGCGCGTAGGGGTAGGACTCGCCGTAGGCGTTCCTGACCGTCAGGTCGGGCGCGTCGCGGCCCAGCACCGACGAGTGCGTGAGCACCAGCCAGGCTTCGGCGCGCAGCCCGGCCTCGGTCAGCGCGGCCAGCGCCGTGCCGAACCTGTCCTCGTCGGGCACCCCCCAGCCCGGCGGGTACGGCCGGAGCCGCCCACGCCAGCGCTCGGGACGGAGCCGGAAGTAGGCCGCCGCGTGGTCCGCCTGCACGACACGGTGCCGGGGATGCCACGGGGTGGTGGCCCGGACCGAGTGGTAGGCGGCCTGCAGGGTCACCGTGCTCACGCCGAGCCCGGCGATGCGTTCGGCCGCCGCGGGATCGCCCACGATGTCCCAGGTGTAGGCGAACGTACCGTGCCTCACCATCACCCCTTGGTCGCGCCGGCCAGGCCGCGCGTGAAGTAGTTCTGGAAGAAAAGGAAGATCATCAACATCGGCAGGAACGAGATCGTCATTCCCGCGGCGAACCCGGTCCAGTCCGTGGCGTGCTCGCCCTGGAAGGACAGCATCCCGACGGCCAGGTTCTGCAGGTCGGGCTGGCCGAGCGTGAACACCAGCGGGACGTTGAACTCGTTCCAGCTACTGATGAACTGGAAGATGACCACCACCGCGATGACCGGCTTGGCCAGCGGCAGGATGAGGCGGAAGGTCTTGAGGAAACCGGCCCCGTCGAGCTTGGCCGCCTCGAACAGGTCGGAGGGGACGCTGGAGAAGAACCCGACGAACAGCAGGACGTAGAGCGCTCCCGCGCCGCCGGACATGGCCAGGATGACCCCGGCCCGCGTGTTCAGCAGGCCGAGGTTCTCGATCAGCACGAACTGCGGGACGATGATCGAGGCGACCGGGATGAACAGGGTCCCCACGATCATCCGGTAGAGCAGGGTGCGGCCGGGGAACTCGTACCTGGCCAGCACATAGCCGCACAGGGCGGCCTTGACCAGCTCGATGAGGGTCGAGGCGGCCGAATACAGCACCGTGTTGAAGAAATAGCCGGAGAACCCGGCGTTGACCCACGCCCGGGTGAAGTTCTCGAAGCTCCACTGGTCGGGCACCAGGCTCGCGCCGCTGGTGAACATCCCGGCCTGCGTCTTGAACGCGGCCGAGATCGTCCAGAGGAAGGGATAGACCCACACGAGCCCGATGACCAGCAGAATCGGCAACGCGATCAGGTTGGCGCGGACGGCGTGGCTCCGGCGAGCGGGCTTGACGGGTGTGACGATCGTCGTCATCAGACGCCGTACTCCTTCCTGAGCCGCTGCGCCCGCCGGACCGCGATGCCCTGGGCGGAGACCAGGACGAACGCGATGACGGAGAACAGCAGGGCCGCGGCCGAGGCGTAGCCGTAGGCGAACGGCACCGAGCCGAAGGCGTTCTGGTAGATGTAGTAGGACATCATGTACGTGCTGGTGCCCGGCCCGCCCGCGGTGAGCGTGACCACAAGGCCGAAGACGTGCATGGCGTTCACGAGGCCGAGCAGGGTGATGATCACCGCGACGGGTTTGATCATCGGCAGCGTGATGCGGGTGAGCTTCTTCCACTCGCTCGCACCGTCGATGGCGGCCGCCTCGTAGACCTCCTCCGGCACGTTCTGCAGCGCCGCGATCCAATAGATCATGTACTGGCCGAAGATCTGCCAGATGGACACGAGCACCAGCACCAGCAGCGCGCTCCACCGGTTGGCGAACACGTCGAAGCCCTGGTCGACGAGGCCGAGGTCGCGCAGGATCGCGTTCAGCGCGCCGTTGGACGGGTTGAGCAGGTAGGTGAAGACCAGCCCCGCCATGGCGACGGGGATGATGAGCGGCGCGAAGAACATGGTCCGGAAGAACCGCTTGCCGCGCAGCCACTTGCGGGTGAGCACGATCGCCGCGACCAGCGAGATCGGCAGCTTGATGACGGTCGTCAGCAGGGCGAAGATCAGCGTGTTGACCACCGACACCCAGAAGAGCGGGTCGGCCAGGATCGTGCCGTAGTTGCCGGCTCCGACGAAGTCCTCGACCGGGCCGAGGCCCGACCAGTCGAAGAAGGAGTAGTAGATCGTCGCGGCCAGCGGCCAGAGGGTGAAGCCGAGGTAGAGCAGCAGGAAGGGGGCCAGGAAGACGATCAGCCAGATCCTGTCGAGGCCGCGAACGCGCTCACGGGAGTGATCGGCGCGTTCGGGCGCTCGCGCGGCCGGTGACCGGGGCCTGTCCGTCACCTTCTCCCCGCCGGGGGCGGGGGCGGTGTCGGTGGTAGTCATGGAGGTCCTCTCCGGTCAGCCTTTGTACATGTCGGAGGTGTAGTCCTTGGTGTACTCCCAGTCGGGGAAGGTGTAGCAGTCCATCGACACCTTCAGCCCGGCCGCCGCCTCCTTCTTGAGCTCCTCCTCCAGGGCGGCCTGCCGCTGCTTGACGATGGCGGCGCCGGTGGTCGCCAGGGACTGGCCGCTGACCAGCGCCTCGCTCATCGCCTCCCATTCGCCTTCCGGGTTGCGCGCCATCGCGTTGACGTACGCCTTGGACTTGGCGATGTCGGGGCACTTGAGCAGCGGCACGGGAAGCTGGACCCGGTAGCCGGGCGCCCCGCCGATCTTCATGATCTGCTTGAGCGCCGGGTCGCTGACCATCTTCTGGTTGTCGACGTACGAGAGCGTGCCGAAGGCGTTCTTGTAGTACTGCTGGACGAAGTAGCCGTCAGGGTCGGTCATCCACTGGATGAACGTCCAGGCCGCGTCGGCGTTCTTGGTCTGAGAGCTGACCCAGTACTTGTTGTCGTCGTAGCCGCGGCCGGCCGCGCCGGTCCGGCCCTCGTCCGGGTCGACGCGCGGGGCCACCACGTACTTGTCGCTGCTGAAGCCCTGGCTGGCCCACACGCTCGGCATCCAGGTGCCGTCGAAGAAGATGCCGGCCTGGTTCGCGGCGAACTGCTGGCGGGAGAAGTTCTTGTCGTTGGTGCCCGGCGCCAGATAACCGGCCTTCTTCAGCTCCTGGATGAAGCCGAACGTCTTGACCTGGCTGGGCTCGGTCAGGTCGAACTTGCCCGTCTTGAAGTCGAAGAACTCGTCCGTCGAGACGCTGCTGATCAGCCCGAACCAGATCCGCTGCATGTCCACGCCCTTGGTGGGGGCGGCGATGCACTCGGCCTTCGTCTTGGACTTGATCTGCGCGCAGGCGTTCTTGAGGTCGGTCCAGGTCTTGGGCGGGTTGTTGACGTCGAGCCCGGCCTGCTGGAAGACCTCCTTGTTGAGGAACATGTAGCCGGAGCCCCAGTAGAGGTTCTCCGAGAACGGGAAGCCGTAGGTCTTCCCGTCCTGCATGTTGATGCCTTCGAGGAAGGACCCGTCCGGCCAGCGCTTGGTGAAGTCGGCGGGGACGGTGCCGTCCGGGCTGAGCGGGCGGATCCACTTCTGGTCCATGAGCTGGGCCAGCCCGGTCGCGTTCCAGTAGAACATGTCGGGCGCCTGGTTGCTCTGGAAGGCCAGAGGCAGGGTCTTCATGTAGTCGGCCTGGGTGATCGAACGCCACTCGACCTTGATGTTGGGATGTTCCTTGTTGAACTGGGCGGCGACGTCCTTGTGGAACTTCACCTGTTCGGCGGAGAAGTCCCAGATCTGCAGCGTGGTCTGAGAGCCACCACCGCCGCTTCTGCTGCCGTCGGGCGATGTGCCGCAGGCCGCCACGAGCAGTGACGCCAGGGCCATGGTGATCATCGCGGTGGTGCCACGCCGATGAAGGTTCATTCGGGGGTCCTCCCGTAGAGGCGGAGGCCAGAGGGGTGCCAGGAAGCGGGTAAGCGCTTACCCGAGAGTGGGACGACTGTAACGCGGGTCACAGGCCGATTCAAGACTTGTGAGAAAGCGGTTTCAGGGAGCAAGGTTGCTGTGGTCGGCTATTTCAGCGAAGCACGACAAGCGCTTTCTGAACTTTTGGGAGTATGTGTGCGCCTGCTCGCCTTCACCAAACCCTTCGGCCCCATCGACGTCGCCCCGCTGGCCGAGGCCCTGGCCTCGGTGGGCGCCGACGGGGCCGACCTCCTCGTACGCGAGGGACAGACGGTCGCCCCCGCCGACCCCGGCCGCATCGCCGACGTCGCCGCGGAGCTCAAGCGCCGCGACCTCACCCTCGACGTCGTCACCACCGACCTGCTCGACGCCGGCCCGGACGCCGAACGGATCATCGCCGCCTGCGCCGGCAGCGGCGTCCCCCTCATGCGGGTCGGTTTCTACCGCTACGACCCCGCCATCGGATACCGCCGCCAGGTGGAGGAGGCCAGGGCCGCGCTGGGCCGCCTGGCCGGCCTCGCCGCCCGGCACGGCGTGCGCCTGGCACTGCAGTTGCATCACGGTACGATCCATCCGTCCGCCTCGCTCGCCCTCGCACTCGCGGGCGACCTGCCCGATGTGCGCTTCTACGCCGACCCCGGCAACCAGGCCAAGGAGGGCAGCGAGGCATGGGCGCTCAACGCCGACCTGTTCGGCGACCGGATGGCCTGCATGGGAGTGAAGAACGCCGTGTGGCGCGCCGCCGCGGACGGCTGGGTGTGCGAGTGGGGGCCGTTCACCGACGGGGGAGTGGTCCCCTGGCCGGAGATCATCCCCGGGCTGCGCGCACGCGGCTACACCGGGCCGCTGTCGCTGCACGTCCACTACCCGGCGGCCGACCCGGCGGCGGCATTACGGCGGGACATGGACCACCTGCGCGGCCTGCTCGGCTGACGGAGGGTCCACGGAGGCAGGAGGAGCAGGTGCGTAACGTGCGGCAGGGCCGCCCGGCCAGGGTGACGATCAGCGACGTCGGGGAGGCCGCGGGAGTGTCGGCCTCGACGGTCTCCCGCGTGCTCAACGGCACGGCGAAGGTCGATCCCGCGCTGGCGGCGCGCGTTCACGACGCGGTCAGGGAGCTGGGCTACCGGCCCAACGCCGCGGCGCAGGGGCTCGCCCGAGGCGAGAAGGGCACCATCGGCGTGCTGGTCCCCAACCTGGCCAACCCCTACTTCCCCGACGTGCTCAAGGCCGTCTCGGCCGTCGCCCGTACCCACGGGCGGCGCGTGATGGTCATGGAGTCGAACGACGACCCCTCGATCGAGCACGACCTGGTCGAGGACCTGATGCGCAGTTGCGACGGGGTGCTGCTCTGCTCCTCCCGCATGGACCGCTCGGACCTCGCCGTCCTGTCCGCACGGGACCATCCGCTCGTCCTGCTCGACCGGATCGTCCCCGGCATCGCCGCGCCGGCCGTCTCCGCCGACTTCTTCGGGGGCATGATGCTGATCTGCGGCCACCTGGCGCAGCTCGGCCACACCCGGGTCGCCTACCTGAGCGGGCCCGAGGTGTCCTGGGCCAACGCCGAGCGGATCAGGGCGCTGGAGGCGGCCAAGGCGTTCGGCCTCTCGGTCACGATCCTGCCGTGCGGGTCGTCCAGCCGCCATGGGTACGAGGCCGCCGCCGGGGTGGCCGGCACCGGGGCCACCGCGCTCACCACGTACAACGATCTCGTGGCACTGGGGGCGGTGACCCGGATGCGCGAGCTCGGGGTGCGGGTGCCCGAGGAGCTGTCGGTGGTCGGGTTCGACGACATCGAGCTGGACCACGTGGCGCACACCAGCCTGACCACGGTGTCGGTGCCCAGGGGGCAGCTCGGTAAGCAGGCGGCCGAGATGCTGGAGAGCCTCATGACCGAGGGGCACGACGGGGAGCCGGTGTACCTGTCGATGGAGCTGCACGTACGCGAAAGCACCGCACCGCCCGTACAGAACGGATGAAAGAGGGCCTTTGAGCACCGACGACCGCACAGGACGGCCTATCAACAACGATCGAGACGACCTGGGACGTCAGGTCCTGGACCTGGTCGCGCCGCTGACCTCCCGGTTCAGCCCTGGTGGCGGGCGGCTGCGACTGGGGTTCAACACCGCGCACTACGACCAGGCGGCCTCCGAGCTGGAGGCGTACGCCCGCCCGCTGTGGGGGCTCGCGCCGCTGGCGGCCGGCGGCATGGACTTCGAGCACTGGGAGCTCTGGCGCGACGGGCTCGCCGCCGGGACCGACCCCGACCACCCCGACCACTGGGGCGCCGTCTTCGACCGCAACCAGCGGCTGGTCGAGACCGCCGCCATCGGCCTGGCGCTCGCCCTGGCCCCCGAGCACGTCTGGGACCCGCTGACCGGCCGCCAGCGCGACACCGTGGCCGCCTGGCTGCGGCACGCGGTCACCGTGGAGCCGAACAACAACAACTGGCTGTTCTTCCCGGTCCTGGTGGGGCTCGGCCTCGACCGCGTCGGGGTCGCCCACGACCACGACGCCAACACGGCCAGGCTCGACCGGCTGGAGGCGTTCGACCTGGGGCGCGGGTGGTATTCCGACGGGCCCACGTGGCAGCGCGACTATTACATCCCGTTCGCCATGCACTACTACGGCCTCATCTACGCCGCGCTCGGCGCCGACCAGGCCAGGGCCGGGCGCTTCCGTGATCGGGCGGCGGCGTTCGCCCAGGACTTCCAGCACTGGTTCACCAGCGAGGGCGTCGCCGTCCCGTTCGGCAGGAGCCTGACCTACCGCTTCGCCCAGTCGGCGTTCTGGGGCGCGCTGGCCTTCGCCGACGTCGAGGCGCTGCCGTGGGAGGTCACCAAGGGGCATCTGCTGCGCAATTTGCGCTGGTGGGAGAGCCGGCCGATCCGTGACGCCGCCGGGCTGCTGACCATCGGCTACGGCTACCCCCAGCCGCACATGGCCGAGCAGTACAACGCGCCCGGCTCGCCCTACTGGGCCATGAAGGCGTTCCTGCCGCTCGCCCTGCCCGCCGAGCACCCGTTCTGGACCGCGAAAGAGGCCGAGGCGCCCCCTCTGCCCGAGGTCAGCACCCAGCCGCAGGCCGGCGTGGCGCTCATGCGCTGCGAGGAGGGACGGCACGTGGTGCTGCTGAGCGCGGGACAGCGCAACCAGTGGGCCCGGCACGGCGCGGCCAAATACGCCAAGTTCGCCTACTCCACGCGGTTCGGCTTCAGCGTGCCCGCCGGAACGCTCATGCTCGAACAGGGCGCCTTCGACAGCACGCTGGCGCTCAGTGAGGACGGCCTGCGCTGGCGGCCGTGCGAGCTGCCGGACGCCGTCTCCGCTTCCGACGGCGTGCTGCACGCGCGCTGGACGCCCTGGGACGACGTGGAGATCGAGACCTGGCTGGTGGCCCGGTCCCCGTGGCACGTGCGGGTGCACCGGATCAGGACCGGGCGGGCGCTGCACACGGCCGAGGGCGGCTTCGCGGTCGACCGGGACCTGCCGCCGAACCGGGTCGACCTCGGGCCCGGCCGGGCGCGGCTCGACTCGCCGGGCGGCCTGTGCGTGATCGAGGACCTGTCCGGCCGGCGCGAGGGAGCCCTCATCACGGCGCTGCCCGGCACCAACGTCCTCGTCCCGCACACCACGATCCCCACGCTGAAGGGCGAGCTCGCGCCCGGCGAGCACCTGCTGGCCTGCGCGGTCATCGGCCTGGAGGCCGCCGGGGACGACTGGCCCGAGCCTCCGGCCTGGGAGTCCATCGAGCCGCTGCTCTGACGGCCGGCCTCTGGTCTCCGCGCGGCTTCTGCGGGAGAGTGGAGCAAGATCGGCCTATGAGGAGGCGGCTGTGCGGCTCGGATTCAGCATCGGCACCCTTGGCCCCGTGGCGGCCACGCATGAAGCCCAGTTGACGCTGGTACGCGAGGCGGAGCGGCTCGGTTACGACTCGGTGTGGGCGTCGGAGGGCTACGGGGTCGATCCGGCGACCACGCTGGCCTGGCTGGCGGCCGGCACCGAGCGGATCGGCCTGGGCAGCGGCGTGATCCAGGTGACCGGCCGCACCGCGATCTCGGCGGCGATGGCCGCGACCACGATCGACCGGGTGTCCGGCGGCCGGTTCCTGCTCGGGCTGGGCGCGTCCGGCCCGCAGGTGGCCGAGGGGTGGCACGGGCAGAGGTACGCGCGGCCGCTGGCCCACCTGCGCGACTACGTGGCCGTGGTACGCACCGCGCTGGACGGCCGCCCGGTCGAGCACCCCGGCCCCGAGATCGTGCTGCCGTTGCCCGACAGCCGCGGCAAGGCGCTGAGCATGACGGTCTCGCCGGTACGGCAGCCGCTGCCCATCCACCTGGCGGCCATGGGTCCGAAGGCGGTGGCGCTGGCCGGGGAGATCGCCGACGGGTGGCTGCCGATCCACTTCCCGCCCGAGCACCTCGCCGAGTCGATGGAGCACCTGCGGGCCGGGGCGGCCCTGGCCGGGCGCGACGCGTCCCGGGTCGAGGTCTCACCGATGGTCATGGCCATGGTGGACGACGACGCCGACTACGCGCGTGACCTGATCCGGCCGATGCTGGCGCTCTACCTGGGCGGCATGGGCACACGGGGGGTCAACTTCTACAACCGGCTCGCGCACCGGCTCGGGTTCGGGCCGGCGGCGGCGCGTGTCCAGGACGCCTACTTCGACGGCGACCTGGGGGAGGCGATGGAGGAGGTGCCCGACGAGCTGGTCGACGCCCTGGCCCTGTGCGGTACGCCGGCGCGGGTGCGTGAGCGGCTGGAGGCGTACCGCAAGGCGGGCGCGACCAGGCTGATCGTCGGCCTGAACGCGCCCACCGCGGAGGACCGCGCCGAGCAGCTCGGCTGGCTGGCCGAACTCAACGCGTGAACCTGAGCCCGGCCGGGCTCAGGTCGTGGCCGGGGCCTGGGGGATTTCGCGCATGCGGGGGATCGGCGACAGCGCGAGCACGATCATCGGTACGACCGCGCCGATCACCGCCGCCACCAGGACCACCGGCCACATGCCCACGGCCTGGCCGAGCAGCCCGGCCACCAGGGCGCCGAGCGGCGCGGGCACCAGCCCCATCGCCCAGATGGTGGCGATGACCCGGCCGACGAGCTCGCGCGGCGTCGCCGACTGCAGCACGGTGATGTTGTTGACCACGAACACCTGCGCGCACAGGCCGACCAGGAGCTGCGACAGGGCCAGCATGCCGATCGCCAGCCAGAGCGGCCCGCCGGCCAGCGGCACCAGGATGAGCGCGCTGTTGCCGACGACCGTGGACCAGAACATGGTGGGCCCCGGCCCCACCCCCTTCATGAGCCGCACCGACAGCCACGCGCCGGCCACGGCGCCGACCCCGCCGACCGCCAGCACGGCCCCGACCCAGCCGGCCGGCACGCCGGCGCCGTCGATGACGTACGGGATGTAGAGGGTCTGCAGGATGCCGATGTCGAAGAAGGAGTAGACGGCACTGGCGATGGCCAGCGGGCGGACCACCGGGTGGCCCATCACCCAGCCGAAGCCCGCGCGGATCGCCGCGATCATGGTGCCGCCGCTGTCGGGCGGCGGCGGGTCCTCACGCTTGCGGATGGAGACCAGGAAGAGCGCCGACAGCACGTAGCTGACCGCGTCCACCAGAATGACCAGCGGCGCCGAGCGGGTGGCGATGAGGAACCCGGCCAGGCTGGGCCCGACCGCCTTGGAGATCGAGTCGCTGAGCTGCAGCTTGCTGTTGCCGTCACCGAGGTGCTCGGGGGCCACCAGCACCGGCAGGTACGACCGGTAGGCGATCTCGAACAGCACCCCGAAGACGCCCATCACGAACACGACCACGTACAGCCACCACAGCGTCAGCAGGTCCATGACGAACAGCAGCGGCACGGTGGCCAGCATGAACGCGCGGATGACGTCGCTCCAGACGAGCACGGGCCGGCGCCTCATCCGGTCCACCCAGACGCCCACGACGAAGAACAGCACCATGGGCAGCCTGGCCAGCGCGCCGAGCACGCCCATCTCGGCGACGGAGGCGTGCAGCCACAGGTACGCGACGATCGGCATGGCGAGCACGGTCACCTGGGAGCCGACCAGTGACAGGCTCTCGCCGCTCCACAGCTTGAGGAAGTCGCGGTTCTTCCACAGCGTGGCGGGCTCCGCCGTGGGGGGATCAGTCGCGGGGGGTGAGGCCATGGTCGATGCTGCTCCTCAACTCGGCGGCCGCGAGGGCGACCCGGGGCTCGTACATGACGGTGAAACGCTCGCCGTGGATGGGCGAGATGCGCAGGCGGCCGGTGATGACGTCCCGCCAGCCCATGTCGTCGGGCGGGACGCCCTCGGCGGCGGGCGAGAACAGCAGGACGTCCCCGTCGTACGGGTCGTGCCGGTAGTGGCCGACGGCGTGCGCGTTGGCGCGGAAGACGTCCACGAAACGGCGGGCCTGGCGCAGGTCGGCGGTGTCGGGCTGCAGGGTGTCGGCGCGGGCCGCGGCGTCGATCACGGCCAGCAGCCGCTCGTCCGGGCTCATCCGGTGCAGGTCGTCCAGGTCGACCTGGACCTTGCCGCCGGCCAGGGCGTGGGTGAGCAGGACGGCGTCGTCCTCCAGCGAGGCGCGCAGCACCGGTTCGTTCGCGTCGGAGTACAACAGGACGACGAGCGGCACCTTCTCGCCCAGCTCGCGCAGCCGGCGGGCGGTCTCCAGGGCGATGTTGCCGCCGATGCAGTAGCCGCCCAGCACGTACGGGCCGTGCGGGCGGATCTTGCGCAGGTGGGCGGTGTAGTCGTCCACCATCTCCGCCAGCGTGGCGTGCGGCTCCTCACCCGGCGCGAGACCGGCCGCCTGGATGGCGTAGACGGGCTGGTCGGAGCCGAGGTGGCGGGTCAGCGGCAGGTAGCGGAAGACCTGGCCGCCGAGCGCGTGGAACAGGAAGACCGGGTCGCGGTCGCCGGTGCCCCGCAGCGGCACGATCCGTTGCGGGGCGCCGTCGTTGTCCTGGGGGCGGCGCAGCTCGGCGGCGAGCTGCGCGACGGTCGGGGCGGTGAGGACGCTCGACAGCGGCACGTCGCGGCCCAGCTCCTTGCGCAGCCGCATGGTGAGGCGCAGGGCCAGCAGGGAGTGGCCGCCGAGGGCGAAGAAGTCGTCGTGCACGCCGACCGCGTCGACGCCGAGCGTCTCCTCCCACAGCGTGGCCAGCCTGGCCTCGAACGGGTCGCGGGGCGGCAGGTACGGCGCGCGCCCGGCGTCCCCGGGATCCGGCAGGGCGGCGCGGTCGAGCTTGCCGTTGGCGGTGACGGGCAGCGCGTCGAGGCGCACCCAGGCGGACGGGACCATGTGGTCGGGCAGCCGCTTGCGCAGCGCGGCGGCCAGATCGGGCAGGTCGTCACCCTCGGGGACGACGTAGCCGACGAGCCGTTCGCCGCGCAGCACCACGACGGCGGCGCGGACCGCCGGGTCGGCGGTCAGCAGCGTCTCGATCTCGCCGAGCTCCACCCGCTGGCCACGGATCTTGACCTGGAAGTCGGTCCTGCCGAGGTACTGGACCTCGCCGGAGGGCAGCCAGCGCGCCACGTCGCCGGTGCGGTAGAGGCGGGCGCCGGGCGGGCCGTACGGGTCGGGCACGAAGCGCTCGGCGGTGAGCTCCGGCCGGTTGACGTACCCGCGGGCGAGCTGGACACCGCCCAGGCAGAGCTCGCCCGGGGTGCCGACGGGAACCCGCTGCCCGTCGGCGCCGAGGACCTCCAGGCGGGTGTTGGCGACGGGCCGGCCGATGGGTATCAGCCGCTCGCCCGGTTCGCAGGGGTGCCAAGTGACGTCCACGGCCGCCTCCGTGGGGCCGTACAGGTTGTGCAGCTCGGTGTCCGGGAGGCGGTCGTGGCAGCGGGCGGCCAGCTCGGCGCCCAGCGCCTCGCCGGAGCAGATGATCCGGCGCAGCGCCGGCAGGCCGGGCTCGTCGAGGAAGAGCTCCAGCATGGACGGTACGAAGTGCATGGTGGTGACGTTGTGGCCCGAAGCGAGGGCGGCCAGCCTGGCACCGTCGCGGTGGCTGTCCGGCTCGGCCACGACCAGCCCGGCGCCGACCATGAGCGGCCAGAACAGCTCCCACACCGACACGTCGAACGACAGCGGCGTCTTCTGCAGCACCCGCTCGCCCGCGCTCAGCCCGAACGTCTCCTGCATCCACCGCAGCCGGTTGACGATCGCCCGATGCGAGACACCGACCCCCTTGGGGCGGCCGGTGGAACCCGAGGTGAAGATCACGTACGCCAGCGCGTCGGGATGCACGCGCGGCGGCGCGGCGGTGGCGTCGGGGATGGGGCCGGTCAGGGGGAGCGCGACGCCGTCCGGCAGCGCCGCCGTTACCGCCGGATCGGTCAGCACCGTCCGGGCCCGGGCGTCCTCGATCATGTACGCCAGCCGCTCCGCCGGCAGACCGGGCTCCAGCGGCAGGTAGGCGGCCCCGGCGCCGAGCACGCCGAGCAGGGCGGGCAGCAGGTCGGGGCCGCGTTCGAGGCAGACACCGACGACATCGCCCGGCCGGGTGCCGGCGGCCAGCAGCCGGGCGGTGACGTCACCGGCCCGCGCGGTCAGCTCCCGGTAGGTGATCCAGATCCCGTCGTAGCAGACGGCGGGAGCGGCGGGCGTGCGCGCGGCCTGCTCGCCGATCAGGTCGTGCAGCGCCGCGCTCGGGTACGGCCGGGCGGTGGCGTTCCAGCCGTCGATCGCGGCGGCGTCGCGAGCCAGGTACGGATCGGCCGGACGCGGGTCGGAGCCGGGATCGGCGGCCTGGCGGAGCGCGGTCAGGTAGAGCTCGCCGATCCGGCCGACCTGGCCGGCACCGAACTGGGCCCGGTCGTAGGTGAGGGTCAGATCGAAGCCGCCGTGCTCCCGCGAACGGCTGAACGCGGCCGCGAACGGCACGTCGGTCTCCTCGAAGAAGTCCTGGTCCACGATCTCGACGCCGGGCAGGCCACGGTAGACGTGGAAGTCGCGGAAGTCGAACAGCACGTCCAGCAGCGGAGAGCGACCGGCCGCCCGCTGGATCTCGAACAGCGGATAGCGCCGGTGCGGCAGCAGCGCCACCTCCGCCTCGAACACCCTGCGCGCCAGCGCCGCCCAGGTCGGAGCGGTCGTGTCCAGGCGCAGCGGCACGGTGTTCAGGAACAGGCCGAGCACCTCCTCGCCGGCCTCGCTCTCCGGCCGGCTGTGCGTGACCAGGCCGGTCATCACCTCGCTCTCGCCGGTGACCAGGGCGAGCACCCGCAGGTGAACGGCCAGCAGCACGGTGCGCAACGGCACCGCCAGCTCCCTGGCCACCGCACCGAGCCGGTCCACCACCTCCGCCGCCAACGGCAATCGCAGCACCTCGGCCCCCGCCTCGCTGTGCTGCCCCGAGTCGTGCGGGCCCGGGTCGTGCGGCCCCGGGTCGTGCTGCCCCCGGTCGAGCTTCCCCGGCAGGCGGGGGAGCCGGGTGTCGGGGGCGTCGGACACCTGGGCGTGCCAGAAGTCGCGGGTCTCCGGTGCGGCCACGGCGGCGCGTTCGGCGGCCACCAGTTCGCGGAAGGCCGCGCCGGGACGGGCGACCGGCACCCGGTCGCCGGTCAGGTGCCCGTGGTAGCGCTGCAACAGCTCGGTGACCAGGGACGCCACGCTCCACCCGTCCAGGATGGCGTGGTGGAAGCTCAGGCTGAACGCGAACAGCTCCCCGGACAGCACATGCACGTGCGCCCGCGCCAGCGGCGGCGACGCCCAGTCGAACGGCCGCCGTTTCTCCGCCTCCGACCATGCGGCCAGCCGGTGCGCGGCCGCCGGATCGCCCGAAAGGTCCGTCACCTCCAGCGGCAGCGTGGCCGCACGGTGGACGAGCTGCAGCGGCTCGCTGAACCCGGTCAGGTCGATCGAGGTGCGCAGCACGGGATGCCGGGCCGTCACCTCGGCCAGCGCCGCCTCGAACGCCCCCGCGTCGAACCGGCCGCGCAAGGTGATCGTGGTCAGGTCGTGGTAGGTGGCCGAATCCGGCTCGTACGCGCTGTGGTAGAGCATCCCCGCCTGCAGCGCGGCCAGAGGATAGGCGTCCTCCAGGCCACGCGCGGCCCCCGTCGTCACCGTCATCGCGTCTCGCCTTCCAGCAGTCGTGCCAGGTCCTCGGGATTGAGCAGGCCGAACGGCGTCTCCGGCACCTCGGGTGGCCCGGCCGCCGCCGCGGGCAGGAGCCGTGCGGCCAGCTCCCTGACGGTCTGGTGGCTGAAGAGCTGCTCCAGCCGGATCGCGTAACCGGCCGCCCGCAGCCGGGCGACCACCTTGAGGCTGCGGATCGAGTCGCCGCCGACGGCGAAGAAGTTGTCGTGGGCCGAGACCCGCTCCAGCCCGAGCACCCCCTGCCAGGCGGCGGCGACGGCCAGCTCGGCCACCCCCTCGGGCTCGGCGTGGCGGACGGCCGAAGGGGTGCGCGGGTCGGGGAGGGCGTTCCTGTCGAGCTTGCCGCTGCGGTTGAGGGGCAGCTCGCCGAGTACGGTCCAGACCTTGGGGATCATGTGGTCGGGCAACGTGTCGCGCAGCATCCGCTCCCAGTCGCCCGCCTGTTCGGCCGTGGCGGGCACCACGTAGCCGGCCAGCCGCAGGCCGGCGCCGTCCTCGATGGCGCGGACGGCGGCGGCGCGGACGCCCGGCAGGGCGGCCAGGGCCGCCTCGATCTCGCCCGGTTCCACCCGCATGCCACGGATCTTGACCTGGTGGTCGGACCGGCCGAGATACTCGATCTCGCCATCGGGCCGCCATCGGGCCAGGTCACCGGTGTCGTACAGCCGTCCGCCCGGCGGACCGTACGGGTCGGGGACGAAGCGCTCGGCCGTCAGCGCGGGACGGGCCGCGTACCCCTGGGCGAGTTGCACGCCGCCGATCCACAGGCCGCCCGGCACGCCGACGGGGACGCGGTTCATCCGGTCGTCGAGGATCTCCAGCCGGGTGTTCGCCACCGGCCGCCCGATCGGGATCGTGCCGTCACCCGCCCGGCACGCGTGCCACGACACGTCCACCGCCGCCTCGGTCGGCCCGTACAGGTTGTGCAGGCCCGCCCCGGGCAGCGCGGCGGCGAACCGCGCGGCCAGGTCGGCGCCGAGCGCCTCCCCCGAGCAGACCACGGTACGCAGCGCGCCGAGCCGCAGCCCGGGCTCGGCCAGGAAGGCGTCCAGCATGGACGGGACGAAGTGCGCGGTGGTGATCGACTCGCTCGCCATCAGGCCGGCCAGGTGGGCGGGGTCGGCGTGCCCGCCGGGCCGGGCGACGACCAGCCCGGCCCCGGTCATCAGCGGCCAGAACAGCTCCCACACCGACACGTCGAACGAGAACGGCGTCTTGTGCAGCACCCGATCGTCCCCGGTCAGCCGGAAGGCGTCCTGCATCCAGCGCAGCCGGTTCACGATCGCCCGGTGCGAGACCCCGACGCCCTTGGGGCGGCCGGTGGAACCCGACGTGAAGATCACGTACGCGAGGGAGTCGGGATGCGGCCGGACCCCGAGCGGCCCGCCGTCCTCAGCGGCGACGACCTCGGCATCGCGATCGAGCGGCACCGTCTCAACGCCGCCCAGCCGGTCGGCGTGGCGTTCGATCGAGATGGCCAGGCGGGCGCCCGCGTCGGCCATCATGCCCGCCAGGCGCTCGGCCGGATGGTCGGGCTCCAGCGGCAGGTACGCCGCGCCGGCGGCGACGACCGCGTGGACGGCGATGACCAGGTCCGCGCCGCGCTCCAGGCACACCCCGACGACCTGGCCGGGGCCGGCCCCAAGCGCGCGCAGTCGCCTGGCCAGGCGATTCACCCGTCCGGCGAACTCCGCGTAGGTCAGCCAGGGCCCGGCCTCGAAGCTCAGCGCGGGCGCGGACGGCGTACGGGCGGCCTGTTCGGCGACCAGCGCGGGAAGGGTGGCGTCGGCGGCGGGCGCGTCCGTGTCGTTGGCCCGCTGGATGAGGTCCAGCTCGGCCGCCGTGAGCAGCGGCAGGTCGGCGACCGGCCGCTCCGGCTCGGCCACGGCCGCCGCCAGGAACGCCCGGAAGTGGTCGGCGAAGCGCTCCATCCGGTCGTGCTCGAACACGTCCTTCGCGTAGTGCAGCACCCCCGTGAGCCGGTCGCCGGCCTCCTCGATCACCAGGTGCAGGTCCGCCTGCGCCACCCCCGGGTCGATGTCGAGGGTCCGCAGAGAGATCCCCGCGACGTCCGGCGGCGCCGGCGGCACGTTCTGGTAGGCGAGCATCACCTGGAACAGCGGGTTGCGGCCCAGGTCACGCTCCTGGGCCAGCTCCTGCACCAGCACTTCGAACGGCAGCTCGGCGTGATCGTGCCCGTCCAGGACGCGTTCGCGGGTGCGCGACAGCAGACCGGCGAAGCTCGGCTCGCCGGACAGGTCGCCGCGCAGCACGAGCGTGTTCAGGAAGAGCCCGGCCATCTCCTCCACGTCCGGGTGGGCCCGGCCGGAGATCGGAGTGCCGACGGGGATGTCGGTACGCCCCGTGTAGCGGGCCAGCACCGCCTGGAACGCGGCCAGCAGCACCATGAACGGCGTCACCTGCCGCTCCAGCGCGAGCGAGCGCACCGCCGCCATCGTCCCGGCGTCGATCGGGAACGTCAGCCGCCGCCCGGCCATGCTCGCCGGTCCCTGGCGGTGCCGGTCCGCGGGCAGGTCCAGGGTGGCGGGCAGATCGGCGAGCGTGTCCTTCCAGTACGCCAGGTCGGCCGTCCGCTCGGACACCCGCGTCCGATGCCAGGCGGCGAAGTCGCGGTAGCCGATGGAGAGCGCGGGCAGCTCGGCCGGGGCGCCGGTGACCCGTGCCCGGTAGAGCTCCATCAGGTCGCGCAGCAGGATCGACAGGCTCCACCGGTCGGTGATGACGTGGTGGAGAGTGAGGTACAGCTCGTGTTCCGTCTCGCCACGCCGTACCAGGGCGGCCCGTACCAGCGGCCCGGCCGCCAGGTCGAACCGGTGCCGCGCCTCCTCCAGTCCCACGTCAGGGCCTGAGCGCACGGCCAGCCGCGCCCTGTGAGCGCCTTCCCGCAGCGCGGGTTCGCCGTCGTCGGCCACGATGACCAGCCGCAGGGCTTCGTGCCGGTCCACGAGGTCGTCGAACGCGGCGGTCAGCGCGGCCACGTCGAGCGGGCCGGTCAGCCGCTCCGCCCAGGCGACGTTGTAGGCGGGGTTGCCGGGGTCGAGCTGGTCGAGGAACCAGAGACGGGCCTGCGCGTGGGAGGGCACCGGCTCGCCGGACGATGACGGGATCGCGGCCAGGTCCCCCGTGCCGGAGAGAAGCGGGGCGAGGCCCGCGATGGTCGGGGTCGCGAAGCAGCGGCGCAGCGTCACCTCGGCGCCGTGGGTCTCCCTGAGCCTGACCACCAGGCGCATGGCCAGCAGGGAGTGGCCGCCCAGGGTGAAGAAGTCGTCCTCGACCCCGATGTCGTCGCGTTCGAGCAGCTCGGCCCAGATCGCGTGGAGGACGCGTTCGGCGGGCGTACGCGGCGGCACGTACGCGGTGGTCGGGGCCCCGGCCCGCGGCGGGGGGAGGGCGGCGCGGTCGAGCTTGCCGCTGGGCAGTACGGGGAAGTCGGTAACGGTGACGAAGGCGGCTGGGATCATGGTTTCGGGCAGGTGGGCGCGTAGGTGTGCCCGTAGTTCGCGTTCCTCGGCGGTGGTGGTGACGTAGGCGACTAGGCCGCGTCCGCCGGGGGCGTCGTCGCGGACGGCCACTACGGCTCGTTGGACGGCGGGGTGTTCGCCGAGGACGGCGGCGATTTCGTCGGGTTCGATGCGGACGCCGCGTACCTTGACCTGGTCGTCGAGGCGGCCCAGGCATTCCAGGGTGCCGTCGGGGTGCCATCGGGCCAGGTCGCCGGTGCGGTAGAGGCGTCCGCCCGGCGAGCCGAAGGGGTCCGGTACGAAGCGGTCGGCCGTCAGTGCGGCCCGGCCGTGGTAGCCCCGGGTGACTCCGGCCCCGCCGAGCAGCAGTTCGCCCGGCACGCCCACCGGGACCGGCCGCAGGTCGTGGTCCACGACGTACGCGGTCGTGTTCGCCACCGGCCGGCCGATGAGCATCGTGGCGGGGGAGTGCGGCACTCGGTAGGCGGTGGACCAGATCGTCGTTTCGGTGGGTCCGTAGAAGTTCCACAGTTCGTCGGTGACCGTGAGCAGCCGAGTGGCGAGGTCGAGGGGTAGCGGTTCGCCGCCGAGGATGGCGCGGGGCAGGCCGGGCGGCAGGTGCTCGACCGCCAGGCCGGCGACCGATGGGGTGAGCTGGATCAGGTCGGCGTCCTTGGCAGCCCGGCTGGGGGTGTGGGCGGTGTCCTCGGGGGCGATCAGGAGGGTGCCGCCGGACAGCAGCGGTGTGAAGATCTCCAGGGCCGCGATGTCGAAGGAGAGCGAGGTCATGAGCAGCGTGTTGCCGCCGCCCAGCCGTCTGATGACATCGGTGACCAGGTTGACCACGCCGCGGTGCGGCACCTGCACCCCTTTGGGGCGGCCGGTGGAGCCGGAGGTGTAGATGAGGTAGGCCAGGTTGTCGGGCCCCACCGACGGCAGCGGTCCTTCCGGTCCGGGGCCGATCCGGTCCAGCAGCAGTTCCGGAGGACGCTCCGCCGGCAGCCGGTCGCGGTGGGCGGAGTCCGTCAGCAGCAGGGCGGCGCCGGAGTCGGCCAGCAGGTAGGCCAGCCGCTCCGCCGGGTACGCCGCGTCCAGCGGCAGATAGCACCCGCCCGCCCGCAGCACCGCGAGCAGCGCGACGATCTGGTGCACGCCGCGCGGCAGGCACAGTGCCACGCACGTCTCGGCCCGCACGCCTTCGGCCACCAGCCGCCTGGCCAGCGCTCCGGTGCGGGCGTCGAGCTCGGCGTAGGTGAGCTCCTCGCCGTCCGGGGCGCGGACCGCCACCGCGCCGGGGGTGCGCGCCGCCTGCTCGGCGACCAGGTGGTGGAGGCCACGAGAGGGGTACGGGGCCGCCGTGTCGTTCCAGGCGCGCAGGGTGTCGTGGAGCTCAGCCGGGTCCATGAGCGGCAGCTCGGAGAGCCGCAGGTCCGGGGTGGCGACAGCGGCGCCCAGCAGCGTACGCAGGTGCGCGGCCAGGCGCTGCGCGCGGTCGTCGTCGAACAGGTCGGTGGCGTAGTCGAGCACGCACAGCAGCGACCCGTCCTGGCGCTCCTCCACGATGAGGTCCAGGTCGAACATGGCCGTGCCGGGGCGCACGTCCAGGCGTTCCAGCCGCAGGCCGCGCGGGTCGCCCGGCAGGTCGGGGGTGTTCTGGTAGGCGAGCATGACCTGGAAGAACGGGTTGCGGGACAGGTCCCGGCCGCTGGACAGCTCCTCCACCAGCGTCTCGAAGGGCAGGCCCGCATGGTCGAACGCGGCCAGCGTCCGCTCCCTCGTACGCCGTACCAGCTCGGTGAAGGACGGGTCGCCGGACAGGTCGCCGCGCAGCACCACCGTGTTGAGGAACAGGCCGACGGTCTGGTCCAGGGCGGGATGCGGCCGGGCGGACATCGGTGTGCCGATCGGGATGTCGGGCTGCCCGGTGTAGCGGGCGAGCAGCGCCTGCAGGGCGGTGACGAGGACCATGAACGGGGTGGCGCGTTCGCCGGCGGCCAGGTCGCGGAGCCCGGCGGTGAGTTCGTCGTCCAGCTCGAACAGCAGCCGGCGGCCCCGGTTCGACTGCATGGGCGGGCGCGGCCGGTCGGCGGGCAGGTCGAGCACGTCGGGCAGGCCGTCGAGGGCCTTGCGCCAGTGGTCCAGGTCGCGCTCCCGTGGCGGCCTGTCCTGCTGCCACGCCACGTAGTCGGCGTACGACACCGGCCGCGCGGGCAGAGCTTCACCGGCGTAGAGCCGGAAGAGATCCCCGAACAGGATCGCCACCGACCAGCGGTCGGCCAGGATGTGGTGCAGGGTCAGGATCAGCCGGTGCTCCCCGGGCGCCACGCGCACCAGGCGGGCCCTGGTCAGCGGGCCGGCGCTCAGGTCGAAGGCGAACCGGGCCTCCTCACGGGCGACGGCGTCGGCCTCGTCGGCGGACATCGTCTCGACGCGCAGCGCGGGCCGGACCCGGCCGGGGGTCTGGCGGGGCTCGCCGTCGCGGGTCTCGACCACGTACCCGAGGATCGGATGCCGGTCCACGAGCGCGTCGAACGCCGTGGCCAGCGCGGCGGCGTCCAGGTCACCCGTGATCCGGTACGCCCACGACAACGTGTAGGCCGGGTTGCCCGGGTCGAGCTGGTCGACGACCCAGAGGCGGCGCTGCGCGGCGGACAGCCCCACGGCGTCCTGGGCCGGGCCGCGCGGGAAGGACTCGTGCTTCTTCCCACGCGGGAGGCGGGCCTCCAGCGCGGCGCGCTGTTCCGGGCTGAGCCGGGCCAGCCGCGCGCGTACCGCGTTCCCGTCGCTCACCGCTCCTCCTCCAGAAGTTCCAGCAGATCCGCATCCGTCAATCCCTCTTCGAGCACCGCCAGCGCCTGCTCCTCCACGGTCGTGGCGTCGAAGCAGCGGCGCAGCGGCAGCTCCACGCCGAACTCGTCGTCGATCCGGCCGATGAGCCGGACCACCAGCAGCGAGTGGCCGCCCAGGGCGAAGAAGTCGTCGCTCACCCCGACGCGCTCCCGGCCGAGCAGGTCGGCCCAGATGGCGGCGAGGGTCTCCTCCATCGGGGTACGCGGCGGCACGTACGCGGCGGTCGTGGCACCGGCGGGTGGTGGGAGCGCCGCGCGGTCGAGCTTGCCGCTGGGCAGCACGGGGAAGTCCGGGACCGACACGAAGGCGGCCGGGATCATGGCTTCGGGCAGGTGGGCGCGCAGGTGTGCCCGCAGCTCGCCTTCCTCGGCGGTGGTGATGACGTAGGCGACCAGTCCGCGTCCACCCGGGGCGTCGTCGCGGACGGCCACCACCGCTCGCTGCACCGAGGGGTGTTCGCCGAGAACGGCGGCGACTTCGTCGGGTTCGATCCGGACGCCGCGCACCTTGACCTGGTCGTCCAGCCGGCCCAGGCACTCCAGGGTGCCGTCGGAATGCCATCGGGCCAGGTCGCCGGTGCGATAGAGGCGTCCACCCGGCGAACCGAAGGGGTCCGGCACGAAACGCTCGGCCGTCAGCCCAGCCCGGCCGTGGTAGCCCCGGGTGACCCCGGCCCCGCCGAGCAGCAGTTCGCCCGGCACCCCCACCGGCACCGGCCGCAGGTCGTGGTCCACGACGTAAGCGGTCGTGTTCGCCACCGGCTGGCCGATGAGCATCGTGGCGGGGGAGTGCGGCACCCGGTAGGCGGTCGACCAGATCGTCGTCTCCGTGGGCCCGTAGAAGTTCCACAGCTCGTCCGTGACCGTGAGCAGTCGCGCGGCCAGGTCGAGCGGCAACGGCTCGCCACCGAGGATCACGCGCGGCAGCCCGGACGGCAGATGGTCGAGCGCCACGCTCGCGACCGACGGGGTGAGCTGGACCAGGTCCGCGTCCTCGGCGGCCCGGCGGATCTCCTTGGGCGTGCGGGCGGCGTCCTCGGGGGCGATCACCAGGGTGCCGCCGGACAGCAGCGGCGTGAAGATCTCCAGAGCCGCGATGTCGAACGACAGCGAGGTCATGAACAGCGCGCTCCCGCCGCTCAGCCGCCTGACGACATCGGTGACCAGGTTGACCACGCCGCGATGGGGCACCTGCACCCCTTTGGGCCGGCCGGTGGAGCCGGAGGTGTAGATGAGGTAGGCCAGGTTGTCGGGCCCCACCGACGGCAGCCGCACCTCTGGTTCATCAAAAGGCCGGTCCAGCAGCAGCTCCGGAGGACACTCCGCCGGCAGCCGGTCGCGGTGGGCGGAGTCCGTCAGCAGCAGGGCGGCCCCCGAGTCGGCCAGCAGGTAGGCCAGCCGCTCCGCCGGGTACGCCGCGTCCAGCGGCAGATAGCACCCGCCCGCCCGCAGCACCGCGAGCAGCGCGACGATCTGGTGCACGCCGCGCGGCAGGCACAGTGCCACGCACGTCTCGGCCCGCACGCCTTCGGCCACCAGCCGCCGGGCCAGCGCCTCGGTGCGGGCGTCGAGTTCGGCGTAGGTGAGCTCCTCGCCGTCCGGGGCGCGGACCGCGACCGCGCCGGGGGTGCGCGCCGCCTGCTCGGCGACGAGCTCGTGCAGGGTCCGCTCCGGGTAGGGCGCGTCGGTGTCGTTCCAGCCGGTCAGCACCTCCCGCTGCCGCGCCACCGTCATCAACGGCAGCTCGGACAACCGCGTCTCTGGATCGGCTGCGGCGGCCTCCAGGACCAGCCGGTAGGCGTCGGCCAGCCGCGCGATGGTGGCGGCGTCGAACAGGTCGGTGCTGTATTCGAGGTAGACGCCGGCGCCTTCGGCGGTCCTGACGACGTCCAGGTTCAGGTCGAGCTGGGCGGTGCCGTTCGGGAACTGCGCGCGCGACTCCGTCGGCAGCAGGTTGAAGCCCACCTGGTAGAGCGGCGTGCGGCTGGTGTCGCGGACCGGCTGGAGCGCCTCGACCAGCCGGTCGAACGGCACCTCGGCGTGGTCCAGCGCGTCGAGGACGGTCTCCCGCACCCGGTCGAGCAGCTCGCCGAACGACGGGTCGCCGCCCAGGTCGGTACGCAGCACCAGGGTGTTGATGAACATGCCGATCAGCGGCTCGAACTCGGGCAGGTCGCGCCCGGCCACCGGCGTGCCCACCGCGACGTCCCGCTGGTCCGCGTACCGGGAGAGCAGCGCCTTCAGCCCGGCCAGCAGCACCATGAACAGGGTCGCGCCGCGCCGCCTGGCCAGCGCTTCGAGCTCGTCGACCAGGCCGGCGGGCAGCGCCAGGTGATGCTCGGCCCCCGCGTGCCCCCGGACGGCCGGCCTGGGCCGGTCGGCGGGCAGCCCGAGGTCGGGCGGCAGGCCCGCCAGCCGGTCCCGCCAGTGGCCGAGCCGGTCGGCGAGCAGCCCCTGGCCGAGCTGCTCGCGCTGCCAGGCGGCGTAGTCGGCGTACTGGACGGGCAGATCGGGCAGCCGCGCCGGGCGGCCCTCGTCGAAGGCGTCGCTCAGCTCCCGGAGCTCTTCCGCGAGGTTGGTGCCTGAGCGGGCGTCGAACACGGCGTGGTGCACCACCAACACCAGCCGCTGCCCGCCGCCCGGCATCCGCACCAGGTGCGCCCGCCACAGCGGCGCCCGATCCAGCGCGAACGGCCGCCGCGCCGCCGCCAGGGCCAGCGCGCGGAACTCGCGCTCGGCCCGTTCCGGCGGCAGGTCGCGCAGGTCGGTCCGGGGCAGGGTGACCGGCAGCTCGACCTGGACGATCTGGACGAGGCCCCCGTCCTCGACCGCCAGGGCGGTGCGCAGCGTCTCGTGCCGCCGGACCAGCTCGCCCAGCATGCGCTCGCACCGGTCCGGATCGTCCCGCTCGGGCAGCTCGATCACGGCATTGACGTGGTACGCGGGCGCGCCGGGATCGAGCCTGGCCAGGAACCACATCCGTTCCTGGGCGAAAGAGGCGGGAAGGGCGTACGTGCCGCTCACCGGGGCTCCATGGCCTCGCGCAGGCTGCGCGGGCGCATATCCGTCCAAACTTGCTCGATGTGGTCGAGGCAGCTCTGCTTCTCCCCTTCGAAGCCGGCCTCCCGCCACCCCTGCGGCAGGGGACGCTCGGCGAACCAGATGGAGTACTGCTCCTCGTCGTTGACCACGACCTTGTACTGGCCGTCCCGCATGTCAGCGCCTTTCCTCTCGGGGGAGCCGGGTGATCGTCGTTGCCGGTTTCTGGGCGCCCTGGCCGCGCAGCTCCTCCACCAGCGCGGCCATGCCGGCCACGGTGGGCACCTGGAAGAGGCTGCGCATCGGCAGCCGGACGCCGATCTGCTTCCTGATGAGGGCGATGAGCTGGACCGCCACCAGCGAGTTGCCGCCCATGTCGAAGAAGTCCTGCTCGACGCTGACGCGCCGGGCGCCGAGCACCTCGCCCACCAGCCCGGCGAGCATGCTCTCCAGGTCGTTGCGGGGGGCGACATGATCGTCGGAGACCGCCTCGGCGTCGCCGGCGGCGGAGGCGGCGGCCAGCTCGTCGGCCACGGTGTCCTGGGTCAGCTCGCGTACCCCGGCCACGAACTCGGGCAGCGCGGTGGCGTTCACCACGACCTGGGTGCCCAGGTCCGTGGCGAGCAGGCGGCGGAAGGCCTCGGCGCCGTCCGCCGGCGGGATGCCGCGCCTGGCCCCGTCGAGGTCCAGGGCGACGCCCGCGGCCGCGGACTCCTCCTTCACCGTCACGTCCTCGGCCGCGTGCCTGGCCCCTTCGCCGACGGTTCGGGTCATCGCCTGCGGGTCGATGCGCCTGAGCACGAAGTCGGAGACGCTCACCACCCGCTCGCCGGCGTCGTCGTACAGGGTGAGATCGGCGGCCAGCACCTCGCCGCCGCCGGTGTCGCGGAGCCGGGCGTGGCTCCACAGCGCGGCCGGGAGCGGGGCGTGCACGGTGATCCGGCCGTAGCCGAGCGGCAGGTAGCTGTGCTCACCGGAGACGGCGATGAACGCGGTCGCCTCGTCCAGCAGCGCCGGGTGCAGCGGCAGGACGGCCAGCTCGGCGGCGACGTCAGGACCGGCCGTCAGGTGGGCGAGCTGCTCGTTCTGGCCGAGCCGTACGGCGCGCAGGCTGTTCCACCGCGGCCCGAACGTGACCAGCCCCGACGCCGAGGCGAACGGGTTGGCCCCGCCGGTGTCGTGGGTGCAGCGGGCCCGCGCTTCGGCGAGGCTTTCGGCGGATTCCTCGGTTGCCACCCAGGCGGCCGAGCCGCGGGCGTGCTGGATCGGGTCACCGCCGGTGACGCTGACCACCTCGAAGTCCACGCCGTCGCCGGTGGGGGTGAGCAGCACCCGCAACTCCGCGCTGGCCCCCTCGGCGACCGGCAGCGGCGCGACGAAGGCGACGTCGCGCAGCTCGATCGCGTGGCCGGGCCCGGGGCACGGCACAGCCGCCTCGAACGCGGCCCGAGCGGTCTCCAGGTAGCCGGTGCCGGGCATCACGGGCACTCCGGCCACGCGGTGCTCGTCCAGGATCCAGTGCGTGCCGGCCGACAGGGTCGCGGCGTACCAGGGCTGGCGGCCGGCGCTCTCGTGCCGGTGGCTGAGCACCGGGTGGTCCAGCCGGGTCACCCGGTCGCCGCGCTGCAGGGCGCGGAACGCCACCGGCGCGGCCACCTCGGCGGCCATGCCGACCTCCAGCCAGGCTCCCCAGTTCACCGACAGGACCCGGCCGGGCCAGACGTGCGCGTACGCGTCCATGAAATTGTTGGCCGCGCAGTAGTCGACCTGGCCGAAGCCGCCCGCGACGGCGGTCACCGAGGAGCAGAGCAGCACGAAGTCGAGCGGCAGGTCGCCGAACACCTCGCGCAGCGCCAGCGTGCCGGCGATCTTGGGCGCCATGACGTCGTCGGCGGCCCGGCGCTCCTTGACCTCGGCCATGCCGCCGCCCGGAACCCCGGCCGCGTGCACGACCCCGTCGACGCGGCCGAACCTGGCGAGCGCCTCGTCCCTGGCCAGGCGCAGCGACCCGGGGTCGGTCACGTCGGCGGCGAGCACGATCACCTCGGCGCCCGCCCGCTCCATGCGGCGGACGGCGGCGACGGCCCGCCGCACCCGCTCCGGCGCCCCGTCGAGCGCGTCCCAGTCGGCCCGGGGCGGCAGCCCGGAGCGGCCGAGCAGGACCAGCCTGGCCTGGACGCGCTCGGCCAGGTCCCCGGCCAGGGTGAGGCCGATGCCGCCGAGCCCGCCGGTGATGACGTACACGCCGTTCCGGCGCAGCGGGTCGTCCTGCGGCGGCAGCGGCACCGGCTCGAAGCCGCGCAGCCAGCGGTGACCCGCCCGCAGCGCGATGGGGGACGGCGGCTCGCCCTCCGCCGGTTCGGCGGGCGCGGCGGCCAGCTCGGCCAGCACCTTGCCCACGTCGTACGGCCCCGGCTCCAGGTCGAGATGGCGGGCCGTCAGCCAGCGGGCCTCCAGCGGGACGACGCCGGTGATGCCGGCGACCGTGGCGTGCTCGGGCCGGTGGACGTCCTGGCCGGTGACGCCCTGCGTGCCGGCGGTCAGGATGTCGAGCCGGACCCCCGCCTCGCGCTCGGCGCCGGCCAGCGCCTGCACCAAAGCCAGCAGGCTGTGGAAGCCGACATCCTGGGCGGCGGTGGCCTGCTCGGGGGTGGTCGCCGGGGTGCCGTCCAGCGTCCAGGCGTGGATGACGCGGGCCGGCACCCCGGTCTCGGCGATCAGCGCCTCATAGTCGTCGCGTTCGGCCGGGCGGATGGTGATCGTGCCGTCGGGGGCGGTGCCGTACGCGCTGCCGGGCACCACCCGGACGGCGTCGGCGCCGGCCGCGCGCAGCCCGTCCAGCAGCGGCTCGGCGGCAGGGCCCGCGAACACCAGGCAGCGCAGGCCGGCGAGCGCGGCGGTCCCCGCCGGGGCCACGGGCGCCTGGCGCCAGGCCGGCGCCGAGAACCACTCCTCCAGCGGCAGCGCGCCCGTGTTCGGCGGCCGGGTGAAGACGAGCTCCGGGTCGAAGTCGGTGTGCACCCAGTGGTTCGTGCGCTCGTACGGATAGGTCGGCAGCGGGACGCGGCGGGCGGGCTCGGCCAGCGCGTCGGTGTCCAGCGGGACGCCCGCCGTCCACAGGGCGCCGGCCGTCGCGTAGAGGACCTCCAGGTCGGACTTGGCGTCGGCGGGGCCGGGCAGGCTGGTCAGCGGCCGCGGGGCGTTCGCGGGCAACTGGGTCCTGGCCAGACCGGCGAGCTGGCGTCCGGGACCGCACTCCACCAGCCGCCACTCGCCCTCGGCGGCGAGCGTCGCCACGCAGTCGCCGAACCGGATCGCCTCACGCAGGTGGCTCGTCCAGTAGGCGGGGTCCGTGGCCTGCTCGGCGGTGATCCAGGTGCCGGTCACGTTCGACAGGAAGGGCAGGCCGGGCGCGTGCCGGGCCGCGGCGGCGACGGCCTCGTGGAAGTCGCCGAGAATCGGGTCCATCATGCCGGAGTGGAAGGCGTGCGAGGTGCGCAGCGTGGTGTGCTCGACGCCGCTCTCACCGAGCCGGGCCGCGTAGGCGGCGATCAGCTCGCCTGGGCCGGCGACGACGCACGTGCCGGGGCCGTTGACGGTGGCGATCGACAGGCCCTCCGGCAGGTCCCGGCGCACCTCCTCGTGGTCGAGGCGCACGGCGAGCATCGCGCCGGGCGGCATGCTCTGCATGAGCCGGCCCCGGGCGGCCACCAGGCGCAGCGCGTCGGGCAGGGAGAAGACGCCCGCGACGGTCGCGGCGACGTACTCGCCGATGCTGTGCCCGATCATCGCGGCCGGCTCCACGCCCCACGAGCGCCACAGAGCGGCCAGCGCCCACTCCACCGTGAACAGCGCGGGCTGCGTGAGCGCCGTCTGCCGCAGCCGCTCGTCGGCGGCCTCCCGCTCGTCCTCGGCCGGGAAGAGCAGGGTACGCAGGTCCAGGCCGAGCTCCTCGCGCAGGATCGCCGTGCACTCGTCCACCGCGGCGGCGAACACCGGCTCCGTACGGTAGAGCCCGGCACCCATGCCCGCGTACTGCGCGCCCTGACCCGAGAACAGCCAGGCCACCTTGGCCGTGCCCGCCTTGCCCTTGACCAGCCGGCGCGGCGTGGTCAGCGCCGTGACCGCGTCGGCGGCGTCGGCGGCCACCACCGCGGCCCGGTGCGCGTACCGCCGCCGGCCCGCACGCAGCGTGTGCGCCACGTCGGCCAGATCGGTCTCCCGCCCTTCGAGGTGCCCGGCCAGCCGGGCGACGGCGGCGTCCAGCGCGGCCGGCGTGCGGGCCGACAGCAGCAGCAGGTGGGCGGGGCGCGGCGGGGCGGTCGGCAGCGGCGCGGGCGGCGCCTGCTCGACGAGCACGTGCGCGTTGGTGCCGCCGATGCCGAAGGAACTGACGCCCGCCCGGCGCGGGAAGCCGTTCGTCTCCCATTTGGTCAGCGTCGAGACGACCCGGAAGGGGTTGGTGCCGAAGTCGATGCGCGGGTTCGGCGTCTCGAAGTTGAGGCTGGGCGGGATCATGCCGTGTTCCAGCGCGAGCACGGTCTTGATGAAGCCCGCGATGCCGGCCGCCGGGCCGAGATGGCCGATGTTGGTCTTGACCGAGCCGATGCCGCACCAGCCCGCCTCGTCCGTGCCGGCGCCGAGCACGCTGGACAGGGCCGCGACCTCGATCGGGTCGCCCAGCGAGGTGCCGGTGCCGTGCGCCTCGACGTAGGTGACGGTACGCGGGTCGATCTGCGCGACCCCCATCGCCTGGGAGACCGCCGCCGCCTGGCCCTCGGAGCTCGGCGCGGAGAAGCCCATCTTGGTCGCGCCGTCGTTGTTGATCGCGTTGCCGATCACCACCGCGCGGATGTGGTCGCCGTCGGCGATGGCGTCGGACAGCCGCTTCAGCACGGCCATGCCGCCGCCCCCGCCCCAGATCGTGCCGGCCGCGGCGGCGTCGAACGCCCGGCAGTGCCCGTCGGGGGCGTAGATGCCGTCCTGGTGGAACTGGTACCCCCACTCGGCGGGCAGTTCCAGGGAGGCTCCGCCGGTCAGCGCCATGTCGCACTCGCCGGTGCGCAGCGCCTCGCACGCCACGTGCAGGGCGACGAGCGAGGAGGAGCAGGCGGTGTGCAGGGTGATGCTGGGGCCGCGCAGGTCCAGCTTGTACGACACCATCGTGGCCAGGTAGTCGGGGTGGTTACCGGTGTAGACGGCGAGGTTCCCGACGGAGGAGAACACCTTCTTGTTCGGCCGGATGTACAGCCATTGGTACTCATCCGACCCGATGGCCCCGTACACCCCGATCTCGCCGGCGTAGCGGGCGGGATCGTAGCCCGCGTCGTCCAGCGCGGTGCTGGCCAGCTCCAGGAACATCCGCTGCTGCGGGTCGCGCAACTCCGCCTCGCGCGGCGACATGCCGAAGAACGCGGCGTCGAGGGCGCCGTAGTCGTCCGCGATGGAGCACGCCGGGACGAACGTCGGATCGTCCAGCAGATAGTCGGGTACGCCGAGCGCCTCCTGCTCCGCGCGCGTGTAGAAACGCACCGACTCGACGCCCCCGGTCAGGTTGCGCCAGTAGGCGGACACGTCCTCGGCGCCGGGCAGACGGCAGGCCAGACCGACGACCGCGATCGGCTCGACGCCGGGCCCCTCTTCCTCGTGGTTCAGCGCAGCGGTCATTCTTCGTTCTCCCGTCTGGCCCGGTGGGGCCGAATTGTGGGTCGTGCCCGGCGCGCCGCGACCCGCCGGGCCGCGCGCTCCGTTCCCGCGGTGCGCCGCTCGCCGTCGAGGTGGGCCGCGAGTGTTCGTACGGTCGGGAAGCGGAACAGGTCCACGATCGGCACCTCGCGCCCGAGTGAGGCGGCGAGGCGGGCCTGGACCTGAGCGGTGGCGAGCGAGTGCCCGCCGATCTCGAAGAAGTTCGCGTCGGCGGAGACCCGCGGCAGGCCGAGGACCTCCCGCCAGATGCCGGCGACGAGGCGCTCCGTCGCGGTGGCGGGCTCCTGTCCGTGCCCCGCCGCGGCCTTCGGGGGCGGGGCGGGCAGGGCGGCCCGGTCCACCTTGCCGTTCGGCGTCAGCGGCAGCGCCGGCAGCAGCACCAGCTCGGCCGGGACCGCGTAGTCGGGCAGGCCGGCCGCGAGGTGCCGGCGCAGCTCGCCCGCCTGGACGGCCGCGCTCTCCGGCACCGCGTACGCGTGCAGCACCCGGCCGGCCGGCTGCTCCGCCACCCGCACGGCGGCGGCCCGGACGCCGGGGTGCGCGGCCAGCACGGCCTCGACCTCGCCCAGTTCGACCCGGTAGCCCCGGATCTTCACCTGCCCATCGGCTCGTCCGGCGATCATGACCCGGCCGTCCGGGTCGTGGCGGCCGAGGTCGCCGGTGCGGTAGCGGGCCGTCTCGCCGTCCGGCTCGCGGGCGAATCGTTGCCGGGTGAGCTCTTCGTCCAGGTACGCCTCCGCCAGACGGCGGCTCCTGATCACCACCTCACCCAGTTCCCCGACGGCGGCCGGGGCGCCGGCGGCGTCCAGCACGAGCAACTCCGCCCCGTCCACGCCGTGGCCGACGGGCACCGGGTCGCTGCCCGTCACCTGGCCGATGATCTCGTGCACGGCCTGCGCCTGGGGCGTTTCGGTGGTGCCGTACGTGTTGACCAGCCGCGCCTTCGGCGCCACCGCCGCGAACCGCGCCACCTCCGCGTACGTCAGCCGGTCCCCGCCGAACAGCACCAGCCGCAGATCGGGCAGCTCCATCCCGGCCGCGGCTATCAGGGTGGCGAGCTGCGGGGTCAGGTGCGCGACCGTGATGCCCTTCTGGCGCAGCCATGACGCCAGCCGGGCCGGGTCCCGCACCCGGTCCTGGCCCGGCACGTGCAGCGTCGCCCCCAGGGTGAGCGGCGTCCAGACGTCCCGTAGGAGCGGGTCGTGCGCCAGCCCGGCCAGCAGCGCGAACCGGTCGTCGGCGGTCAGGTCGTACTCGGTGGCGTACCAGGAGAGGAAGCGGGCCAGCGGGCGTTCCGCGGCCCGGACCGGCTTGGGTTCACCGGTGGTGCCGGACGTGAACGCCAGATACCCCCGCCCTCCGAACGGCACCGGAAACCCCACCTCGCCAGCGGTTCCGGCCGCCCCCAACAGACCAGCCACTTCGCGCCACCCGGCCGTCTTGGCTGGTTCGGCCGGCTCGGAACGTCCGGCTGGTTGGGGGAGCCAGGTCAGCTCGGAGGGGACGGGTACGCCGGGGCAGGCGATCAGCGCGCGGGCGTCGGCGGAGCGGGCCTGGGCCGCGAGGCGGGCGGGCGGCAGGGCGGAGTCGAGCACGGCCCAGCGGGCACCGGCGCCCAGGACGCCGAGCATCAGAGCGGGCAACTCGCACGTGCGAGCGGCCAGGATCGCCACCGTCTCGCCCGGCCGCACCGTCGCGGACACGGCGTCGCCGGTCGCCACCGCAAGGCGAACCAGCTCGGCATAGGTCAGCTCGCCACTCTCACCGGCGACCGCCACCCGATCACCACCGGCCTGCCCTGGAGTGTCCTGCGCTTGAACACCGTCGGCCCGCCCGAGAGCGTCCCGCGCCTGGTCACCGTCCGTCCGTGTGAGGACGCCCCGTAAAGGAGGCAGCCCGGCGGCCTGTGCGAGGACGCGTTCCACAACCCCGGGGCCGTCCCAGCCGGGGAGCGGACCGGTCCCGTCCGGCAGCGTCATCCCGCTCGGTCCGCTGCGAAGGGACGCGCGCCGGACCGCCCGCTCAGGAACGGCCACCAGGTCACCGAGAATCCCGAGGTAACCCGCGAGCAGCTCCTCGATCCGCTCCCTCCGGAACAGCCGCGGGTTGTACACGGCCTGCAGCACATACCGCCCGTCCCGTTCCCCGACGTACAGGGTCAGGTCGAACAACGCCCCCGGCAGCCCAGGCGGCAGCGGGACGGCCGTGACACCGGGGAGTTCCAGCCGTGGCTCGGTGAAGTCGTACATGTTGAACAGCACTTGGACCAGCGGATTCCTGGACAGGTCACGGCCGGGCCCGAGCCGGTCGACCAGCCGCTCCAGGTGTACGTCGAGATGCGCCAGCGCACCGGACAACGCCTCCTGGCTGCGCGTCACATGCGCCTCGAAGGTCTCGCCGTCCTCGACCCGCAGCCGTACCGGCAGCACCTGCACCAGACACCCGGCCAGCGGATGGAAGGCCGGATCGCGCCGATCGGCGACCGGCGCCCCGACGATCAGGTCCCGCTGCCCGGTGAGCCGCCGCAGCACCTGCGCGAACGCCGCCAGCATCACCGCGTACGGCGTGCCACCCAAGCGCGCGGCCAGCGTGCGGACCCCGGCGCTGACGGAGGCATCGGCCTCGGCGGTGGCGCCGGCCCCCTCGAACGTCTGCACGGCCGGGCGCGGATGGTCGCGCGGCAGGTCGAGTACGGTGGGCGCGCCCTCCAGATGGTCCCGCCACCACTCCAGGTTCGCTTCCTTGTCCCGCCCGTCGAGGTAGGCCACGTACCCGCCGAAGGACGTACGCAGCGGCGTGAGCGCCGCGCGGCGGTAGGCGCGGCCGAGATCGTCATAGAGCACCTGCTGCGACCAGCCATCGAACACCAGGTGATGCGCCGTGATGGCCAGCACATACTCCTCGCCAGCCCTTCCGCCGACGCCCTCATCGGCCTCTCCACCGACCCCTCCATCGGCCCCATCGCCGGCCCTCTCGTTGATGCCCTCCTCGGCCCTCTCCCCGCCCCTCTCGTCGGTCCCCTCGCCGGCCTTCTTGTCGGTGACGCGCAGGAGCCTGGCCCGCCACAGCGGCCCCGTCGCCAGGTCGAAGGCGAGCCGGGCCTCGGCCTCCAGCCGCTCGCCCACCTCCGCCTCGGTCACGTCCTCCACCGGCAGCGGTACGGGGCCGGGCGGCGACACGGCGACGGCCGGCACCCCGTCCGACTGCGGGACGCGCCACCTCAGCACCTCATGCCGCTCGGCCACCACCGCCAGGGCGGCGCGCAGGGCGGCGACGTCCAGCGGCCCGGACAGACGTTGCGCCATCGCGATGTTGTGCGCGGGCGTCCCGGGCGCCAGCCGTTCCACGAACCACATCCGCCGCTGCACCGCCGACAGCGCGGCCGGCGCCACGGCGAGCGGCTCGTCCCGCACTGGCGGGGCCTGCTCGGCGAGGCGGGCGATGCCGGCCACGGTACGGCCCGCGAGCACGTCGCCGACCTCGATCTCCCTGCCGAGCCCGGTACGCAGCAGCGCGGTCAGCCGCATCGCCACCAGCGAGTGCCCACCGGACGCCAGGAAGTCGTCATCCGGCCCCGGCTCCCCGGTCCCGAACGCCTCAGCCCAGGCCGCCGCGACACGACGCTCAATCTCGCCCGCCGCCTCATCCCCGGACCGCGCCGGCCCGATCTCTCTTGCCGCGGGCCGCTCCGGCCTGGTCTCGTTCGCGGCGAGCGGCTCTGGACCGCTCTCGCTCGCGGCAAGCTGGTCCGGTCCGGGCTCCCTGACTGCGGGCCGCTTTGGCCTGGTTTCGCTTGTTGCGTGCCGGTCCGGTCCGGCCTCCTGCGGTGGGTGCGTGCCGCGTGTCCCGGAGTCCGTGCTCGTGCTCGGCGCACCGTTCGCGAGGGACGCGGCGCGGTGGGCGCGTAGGGCCGCCATGTCGATCTTGCCGGCCACAGTCAGCGGCAGCACGGCCAGCCGTATCACCCTGGTCGGCACCATGTACGCGGGCATGCTCTCCAGGCAGTGGGCCCGCACGCCATCGATGCCGGGCGCGTCCTCCGGCGCCAGATAGGCGGTCAGCTCCTTCAGGCCCGCCGGGCCGGCCGTCACGTCCGCCACCGCCTGCCGTACCCCGGGATGCGCGCGCAGCACCGCCTCGACCTCGCCGATCTCGACGCGCTGGCCCTGGACCTTCACCTGCCGGTCCAGCCGGCCGAGGAAACCGATGCGGCCGTCGTCCTCCAGCACGACCTGGTCCCCGGTCCGGTACATCCGAGCCCCCGGCCCGCCGTACGGGTTCGGCACGAACCGTTCGGCCGACAGCCCCGGCCGGTCCAGGTAACCGCGCGCCAGTTGCGGGCCGCCGATGCACAGCTCCCCTGGGGTGCCGGGCGGGCAGGGCCGGAGCAGGTCGTCGAGGATGTACGCGTGGCAGCCCGGCAGCGCGTACCCGATGGGCAGTGGCCTGTCCCAGACGCCCGTCAGTTCGGTGCCGACCACGCAGACCGTGGTCTCGGTGGGGCCGTACCAGTTGTGGAAGCGCCGCCCGCCCGTCGCCCAGCGGGCCACCTGCTCGGGCCCGGCCGGCTCGCCCGCAGTGAGCAGGTCGCGCAGCCAGGGCAGCCGGTCCGGCTCCAGCAGCGGGAGCAGGGCGGGTGGGATCGTGCCCCAGGTCACCTGGTGCCGTTCCAGGAAGCGCTGGAGCCGGGTGGGGTCGACGCGGTCCTCGTCGGGGATGAACATCACGGACCCGCCTCGTGCCAGCGGGGCGAAGACGTCCAGCACCGACACGTCGAACCCGAGCGCCGCGAACCCGATGGACCGGCACCCGGCGTCCAGCCCGAACACCTCGCCCGCCATGGTCACGAACGACACCGCCGCGGCATGACTCACCACCACCCCCTTGGGCCGCCCCGTCGAGCCGGAGGTGAAGAGCACATAGGCCGCCGCATCGGGCAGGGTGACGCCCGGGGGTGGCGCGGCCGCGTTCGATGGTGTGGGACGCAACGGCGACTCGACCATGCCCAGGGGTGTCACACGCGCGGTCGGATCGGCTGTGCCTGGTGGTGTGGCACGCGCGGTCGGATCGACTGTGCTGTCCGGTGGTGTCACACGCGGATCGACTGTGCCCGGAGGGATGGCACGTACGGTCGGTTCGGCCGCGCCCGCCCCCGTGACATGCGTGGGCGGCTTGGTCGCGACGTCGACGTGCGCATGTGCCAGGCCGGAGGGCGTGACCTGCACGTTCTGGCCGGTGAGTGTGGCAGGCATGGGCCGGCCGGTGGATGTGACGGGCGTGGCCTGGCCCGTGGGTGGGATGGGCGCGGGTGGCTTGCCGTTGTTCGGCCGGCGCGCCGTTTCCAGTCGGACGGGGAGCCCGGCCAGCAGGCCGATGCCCGTCTCGTCGGCGACGCACGTGGTGATCCCGGCGTCCTCGATGATCGCTTCGAGCCGCCGGCGCGGGTGTGAGGGATCCAGCGGTACGTACGCGCCTCCCGACATGAGGACGCCGAGCACGCAGACCAGCAGGTCAGGAGTGCGGCGGTGGCAGATGCCGATCCGGACCTCGGGCCCGGCCCCGAGGTCGCGCAGCCGCTGGGCCAGCGCCGCCGACGCGGACACCAGCTCGCGATAGGTCAGCCCGTGGTCTCCTTGCGACACGGCCGTCGCGTCCGGAGTGCGCCCGGCCTGAGCCAGGACGAGGTCATGAAGAAGCGCCCCGTTGGTCACCCTGTCCCCCCGTTACCCTGCCTGTTCTGCCGGTATGTCGAATCTCAGCCGCACCCTGTCGTGCGGCACCGCGACTGCTCCCAACGCTTCTCCCCGTGAGGTGTGCAACGGCAGGTGTACGACCTGCCACCGGGCCAGCCGATCCAGCTCCGGCCCGCACTGGGCATGCCAGGGGCCGGGATCGGTGAGGTCGGGAAAGCCGACCACCGCTGGATCGGTCCGCCGGCCGTCGGCGGCCATCAACGCCCGTTTCGCGGCGACGGCGCGCACCGCCAGCCACCGCCGGTCCTCCTCGGCGGCGTCCTCGATCTGCTCGCGTTCGTCCTCGCTCAACTCGGCCAGTCCGCCATCCGGCCCCTCGAGATCCAGCCCACGCAGAATGGACACCCCGACCCTGACCCTGGCTCCTGCTCCGGCCTCATGCCCGGCACCCACCGCCGGGCCCGCGCCGTTCGCAAGACCGAGGCCGTTCGCATGGCTCGCGCCGTCCCGGCGGCTGGGGTCGTTCGCGTGGATCGGGCCGTTCGCGTGGGTCGGGCCATCCGTGTGACCAGGGCCGTTCTGGTGGGTCGGGCCGTTCGTGTGACCCGGGTTGTCCGCATCGTCTGGGCCCTCCGCGTGACCAGGACCCTCCGCGTGACCAGGACCGTCCGCGTGGCTAGGGGCGATGGCGGCCAGCAGGGTCAGGTCGTTCGTGTGGCTTGTGGCGACCGTGGCCCGGCCGGTGTAGTGGCGCAGGACTGTGGTGTGGTCGGCGGGCCGGCCCAGCCAGAGGTGGAGTTCGTCCGGTTCGGGCAGAGGGCGCTTGCCCGCCAGATCAGCGGCGATGAGCGCCGCCAGTTCGGCGGGCCGGTCCTTGACGAACAGATGGCCGCCGCGCAACGTACGCAGGCGGAAACCGGCGTTGGTGTGCCTGGCCCAGCCGAGCATCTCCGCCGCGCCGACCTCCCCGTCGTCCACCCCGGTGAAGGCCACGATGGGACAGCCGATCGCAGGCTCGGGAGCGAACACGTAGTTCTTGATCCAGGCGAAGTCCGACCGCAGCACCGGCATCATCAGCTCCCGCAGCTCAGCCACGTGCTTGAGCTCCGACAGCGCCCCCGACCTGCGGATGAGCTGGTCGATGAAGGCGTCGTCGGGCAGGTCCACGGCGGCCGCCAGCGGCACCCGGCGGTCCGGTGGATGCGCCCCGCCGACGTACAGCCTCGACGGCGCCGGCAGACCGCGCCGGCGCAGCTCGCGAACCACCTCGAAGGCCAGCCGGGCGCCCATGCTGTGGCCGTACAGGGCGTACGGCTCGTCCGTGGCGGCCGCCACCTCGTCGGCGACCTCGGCGATCGTGAAGGCCGGCGGTTCGGCGATGCGGTTCTCCCGGCCGGGAAGCTGGACGGGGACCACGGTGAGATCGGCGAGCTCGCGGAGGAGTCCGGTGTAGGCGCCGGCGCCTCCTCCGGCGTAGGGCAGGCAGAACATCGTGCGGACAGGGCGTGGATCCATGGGGTGGGAATCCTGCACTGCCGCGGCTAGCTGGCCGCTGATCGCCCAGCACCTCCCCTGCGGGGAGTCGCCGTACGCGGCGCGCGCGGCCGGGGGAAGGATGCGGATTGGGGGATTCGTCGCTGAATACAGAGGTCGTCAACCGCCATGTTACGGCGCTCCTCGACAATTTCCTCGTAACAACATCGAAATAGGGAGCTGTGCGAACTGTCTGACATGGCGTGTGATCTCACGCCGTTGCACGACATTAACTCTTATATCGATGTTTGCCGGGTGGAGTCAACGGCGCGATTAGCGGTGCTTGCGGCCGGTTGGAAGGTAAGTAAAGTCCGCCCCCAAATGCCTCTTGCATCGCTGGACCTGCGATGATATGTGCGGTTCGCATCCCAAAATGACCGTAAATACGATTTGGGCGACCGAAACCTCATCCGAACGAAGTTTCGATATGTTTGATGGGTTCTATCCGGTTTGGGGTGTTTGTCGCAGGCCTCTCGAAGGACGGCATGTCCCTGTCGAAGTGCGGCGCCGCGCCAATAGGGCCGTGCGAGAAGGCCCTTCGGGTGCTCGAGATCGCCGGTGCCTTGCAGGACGTACACACGCCTCCGGACTCGTTTGTCGCCCGCCTTGTCAAGTGGCAATGAATCTTTCAAATATTGGCCGGTCCGATTGTCCTGCCGCCCTAATCCGGGCTTGGGACATGCCGAAACTCCGGCTCGACGTGCAAGATTGAGCCGCCACTCAGGCGCGGTCCAGGCCCGGTGAACGGATTGTGCATTTATTCACCGGGAAAAGAATTCTCGAATTGATTTCTCGGGGGCCACGCCCGGTGGCCCGCCGAATAAGTTAATCGCCCAGGGAATGCGCGTACGCGTTAACCGTCCGCGGAAAGGCGTAGATCGTGCACACGGGACCACCGTTGCGCCGTGACGATTTTGGCGGTCGCGTTCTCCAGGTCGTACACGATCGACCACCGCGTGTGGTGCTGAGCGACCCTCTTGAGCAACTCCATCGCCTCCGTGCCGCCACCCTCGGTGAGGAGGCGGTAGCGGCGGTCGGCCAGCTTGGTGGCGCGGTCGGCGCCGTACATCGTGATGTTGGTGAGGTAGCGGTCGTCGATGACGTTCATGCGGCCGTCGGCGTACTCGACGACCGCGGCCCTGCCGGCCCGGTCCGCGATCAGGTAGTGGAGCTGCGGGCCGCCGGTGAAGTCGAGGTCGTAGCGGCGCATCAGGTCGATCGCCTCAGGCACGGTGGCGGCCCGGTCGAGCATCAGCCGGATGATCCGTACGCCGCTCACGACGGTGCGTCCCTGAGTGCGCGCGGGTAACCGCGCGTCGGGCGCCTGGGCCAGGCCGACGGCGAGCCCCTTCTCGTTCATGCCGTCGAACGGCGTCAGCACCGCGTGCGCCAGCCGCCGCCGGTCCTGGGCGGCGCTCAGATCCGGCCGGGCCCCCGGCGGGAACAAGTAGGAGACGTCGGCCAGGGAGAGCGAGGCGTAGCCGTCCGGCGGGCGGGAGTGGATGACCATGGCCGGGTTGGGGTCCCAGTCGAAGTTCCTGCCGAACTCGCCGGGACGGTGGAACAGCGAGCACGCCCAGCCGTCGCCCTTCCTGGCCAGCTCCGCGTCGGTGAGCGGTGCCTCGACGTCGTAGCCGCCGTGGTAGGTCATCTCGAACAGCGGCATGTCGTCCAGCCGGCGCAGGCTGGCCGCCGTACGGGCGATCTGGTCCTCCGTCTGCCGGAGAACCCCTTGAGGAGCCGCCCCGGAGGGTGTCGGCGCGGCGGGCGCGCACGCCACCGATGCCGTAAGGATCAGGACCGACAACATCACCACGGCAGGGGTCCGCATGCTTCGTAGTGTGCCTCCCCGGCGCCCGCCATGTCACCCGTGGGCCAGGACGCCTCACTACCGCCAAAGTTGACTCCGATGTCCATCGCCGGGTTGATTTCACGCCGCTCGCCGATCTGTACGTTGGCGGAATGTCGTCTCGTTCCCGGTGGGGGAGCGATGCGCGACGGGGAAGGCTGGTCGGCGTGATGGTGCCGCGGCCACGGAACCGTATGCCGCCGCAATCGCGGGGGCCGGCACACGGACGCGTGGCCCTGTCCCGGCCTGCTCGCTGACCGAAGCCGGCGACCGAATCGATCACCCTCGAAAGGACATCCATGCGTACGAGTTCCAAGGCCGCCGCCGTGGCCGTGACCGCCCTGACCCTGCTGTCCCTGGCGCCCGCCACGTCCGCCACGTCCGCCACGGCCACCACGGCCACCACGGCCACCACGGCCGCGGCCGCGGCCGGCCGGGCGTACGTCAATGGCGCGACCGGCATGTGCCTGGCCGTCGGCAGGGGAGAGGCCAGGGCGGGCAAGCAGGTGATCCAGTGGCCGTGCATCGGGAGCAAGTCGCAGCGCTGGATTTACCGGGGCGGCCGGCTCGTGAACGTCAAGACCGGGATGTGCCTGGCCATCGGGCGCGGTGAGAAGAAGCAGGGCAAGGTCGCGATCCAGTGGCCGTGCACCGACGGCGGGCTGGCGCAGGTGTGGAACTACACCGGTACGCACCTGAAGAACGAGGCCACGAAGATGTGCCTGGCCATCGGGAACGGCGAGAAGCGCAAGGGCAAGGCCGCGATCCAGTGGTCCTGCAAGGCTAGCGCTTCGCAGACCTGGCTCCGGAAATGACCCGCGCCCCGGGCGGCCGGTCTGGTCAGGCCGCGCCCGGCCGGTGTCGTACGAAATCTGGATGGGGCTCGCCGACATCGATGACGTTCTCGTCGAGGCCGTTACCGAGGTGAAAACGGCCCACGTCGAAGACGAACTCCACGGCGCCGGTGCCCTCCGCCAGGTCGAGACCTGATGGCCGCCACTCGAGCAGCGCGACTTCGCGGAGCTCCCGGCCGGCCAACGGCTCAAGCCGCTCGTCCGCGCCGGACCACACCGGCGTCGGTTCGTACCACTCCCAGCCACTGATCGCGGCCGTCGTGTCGCTGCTGTTCCAGCCGATCGACAGCTCATCGAGCTTCGAGTGGCAGATCTCCACCTGGACACCGTCGAAGTCCAGGACGACCGGGCAGTCGGCGTACCGATCCCCGTCCTCGGCGAAACGCACGACGGCGAACCCGGTCAGCCGCCGCCCCTCAAGCGCGGCCAGACCGGGCCCGTGCGCCTCGCGGACTGCTTCGAGCCCGACGAGGAAGTCCGGCTCGAAGCCGGAAATGCCCGTCATCACGAAACCCGCCGTTCGGCGAAGTGTGACAGCACCCTTTCGACGAGCGCGGGCACGTCGGCGTCGGCCATCGGTTCGCCGGTCATGCCCATCCGGTGGAGCAGCGTTCCGACGATGACGTCGATGAAGAACAGGACCCGGTGCTCCGGCTCGCCGAGCGCGTCCTGGAGCGCGAGCCGGTACGGGTCCCGCAGCCGAGGCTAGTGTGTTTCCCGGTCGTGGCCGAGCGCCGAGCGGACGATGTCGAGGCCGGTCAGGGAGTGGGCGAGGTCGATGTGGCGGCGTTCGGGGCAGTCCGCGGCCAGCCGCCGGCGAATGCTCACCGCCTCTTCCGCCAGGGGCAGCGCTTCGGCCGCCTGGCCGCGTTCGGTGAGGATCAGGCTGAGGTCGACGAGCGCCTCCGCGAGGTCGGCCAGGTAGCGGTCGGGGGAGGTCGCGGCCAGTCGCCGGTAGATGGCGATCGCCTCCTGCCCGGCGCTCAGGGCTTCGGCCGGCCGGTCCAGCGCGGTCAGGGTCGTGCCGAGGTTGATGAGCGCGTCGGCGAGGTCGGCCAGGTGGCGGCCGGGGGAGACTGCGGCCAGTCGCCGGTAGAGGGCTATCGCCTCCTGCTCGGCGTGTAACGCCTCGTCGTGCCGGTCGAGCTCGGAGAGGGTCACGCCGAGTGTCATCAGGCAGATGACGAGCTCGTACAGGTAGGGCTCGGGGGAGGCCGCGGCCAGCCGCCGGTAGATGGCGATGGCCTCGCGCTCGGCGGCCAGGGCGTCGGCCGCGTGGTCGCACTCCCCGAGATGCACCCGTTCCATGAGCGACCGAGCCCGTCCGCTCTCGTCGCTCTCGTCCGGGACTCTCACCACAGCTCAGCTCTCCATCGACATCAGGAGGTTCAAGGTTCGACCCGTCAAGAGTGCTGGGCGCCGCTTCCCATGTCGTCAACCCTGAGGTTGAACCTTCCTCAGACGCTCGCGGTAGTTCCGCGCAGCAGGACGTAAGGGGTATATTCGCTTTTATTCGGTTACACGGAAGGTGGTGAGGCATGCGGATCTCCATCACCGACTATGCGGTGGGGGCGACGGTGGCCGGTGACCTGGCCAACACCTCTCCCACCGTGCAGACCGCCACAGGGGACGCCCTGCCGACCCCGGAGGCGCTGATCCGCTTTCTCGACGGGCACGGCCTGCGGCTCGATGCCCTGGCGGACGGGCGGCCGCCGACCGGCGACGACGTCCGCGAGGTGCACCTGCTGCGCCGCGAGGCGCGTGGCGTCGTGGAGACCGAGACGGAGGACCAGGCCGTCGCGGGTGCCGCCGTCCTGGCCGGGCGGGCCGGCCTCAGCCCGGTGCTGGACCGCGATCCCGCAGGTCAGTGGCAGTGGTACGTCCCGACCGCGCGGGGCGCGTCGATCGCCGGGGAACTGGCCGCGGTCATCGGCGTCGGCCTGCTCGGCGCCGTTCGCGCCCTCGGCCACGGCCGGTTCCGCGCCTGCGTCGCCCCGGGCTGCCGCGGCGTGTTCGTCGACACCAGCCGCGGAGGACGCCGCGTCTACTGCACGCCCGACCTGTGCGGCAACCGGCTCAATGTCGCCAACCACCGCGCACGGAACCGGCTGGGCAGCCTCACCGAGTGAAAGTCACAGTGACGGGAGAACTGATGCGGAACCCAAGAGACAGCGCGACGCCGCCGCTCACCGGCGCCCTCCAACTCCCGGACGGAACCTGGATCCGGGGCCGTGGCCTGCGCCATCCGCTGCCCGAGGGGCCGACCCCCGCCTTCGGGCTGTACCTCGGCTCCGACCGGCTCCGCCGCCACCACGAGGGTGAGCTGCGCTGGTCGCACGAGTGGATCGAGTGGCCCGACTTCCTGCTGCCCCGCGACCGCGATCTCGCCGTGCGGCGAATCCACGCGCTGTACGAGCGGGCGCGGGCGGGCGCCGCGGTGGAGGTCGCCTGCGGGGGCGGCATCGGCCGCACCGGTACGGTCGTCGCCTGCCTCGCCATCCTGGCCGGCCTCGCCCCGGCCGACGCCGTCACCTGGACACGCGCCCACCACCATCACCGGGCCATCGAGACCCCATGGCAACGCCGCTGGGTCCTGCGCTTCCCGTCCCTCCCCTTGAACGCGCGCGACCAGGGCGCCTGAGACATCACGCTGAGCCGCTTCCGGTTTCCGCCATGGCGTCTCCCGGAAGCCTCCGCGGCCCCTCCGGCCTCCCGTTGTGCGGCACGATCCCGACTGAGGGCGCGAGATCCCATCGGCGTCCCGTGCTGAAGGAGGAATCCGGTTGATCACCACCGCGTACAGTCTGGTCGCGTACGACGTCAGCAGCCTGACCCCGGAGACGTGCGAGCACTGCCTGGCGGCCGTCAGGTCCGAGCTCATCCAGGTCCCGGGCGTCGTGGGCGTGGACGTCACGCCCGCGCGCTCCCGGGTGAGCGTGCTCGCCGACGGCCGCCTGGACCAGGAGCTCATCAAGGAGGCGTTCGCGGCCGCCGGCTGCGGCGCCGTGGACTCGTGACGTGACCGTGCCCCGGCTCTCACCCAGAGCCGGGGCACGGTCACGATCCTGCGGGTCAGCCACCGGCCGCATCGGCCGGGGCGGTGGTGCGGGTACGCAGGGTCGCCGCGGCGATCAGGGCCCCTGTGAGGGCGATGCCGGCGGCGCCGATGAAGGCGGCCGAGAAGCCGTTGGTCAGTGCGGGCAGGTCGCCGGTCCGGCTGGAGCCGTTGGCGGCGGCTAGGGCGGTCATGGCGGCCAGGCCGAGTGCGGAGCCTACTTGGTAGCTGGTGTTGACGATGCCTGAGGCGAGGCCGCCTTCCTCGGGGCGGGCGGAGGAGATGGCGGTGCCGAGGGAGGGGATGAAGGCCAGTGACATGCCGAGGGCGGCGAGGAGGCTGGCGGGCAGGACGTCGGTGGTGAAGTCGCCGTTGGGGCTGATCTGGGATAGCCAGGCCATTGCGGCGGTGAGTAGGAGCAGGCCGGTGATCGTGGTCGGTTTGGGGCCGAGGCGGTTGATGGCCTGGGGTGCCAGGGTGATCATGCCGATCATGATGAGGACGGTCATCGGGAGCAGCGCGGCGCCGCTGGGGAAGGCGCTGTAGCCGAGGACCTGCTGCAGGTAGAGGTTGAGGAAGAACCACATGGGGATCCACGCGCCGCCGAGCAGGAGTTGGGTCAGGTTGGCGGCGGCGAGGTTGGGGGTGTGGAAGATGGACAGGCGCATCAGTGGTTCGCGGTGGCGGGCTTGGATGGCGAGGAACGCGGTGAGCAGGGTCAGGGCGATGGCGAGGGTGGTCCATGTCTGGGCCGATGCCCAGCCGGTCTCGGGTGCGCGGACGATGGCGTAGACGGCGGTGCCGAGGCCGAGGGTGACGGTCAGGGTGCCGAGTACGTCGATGGGGCCGCGCTGGGATCGGCCGGCGGGCATCAGCGGGCCGGTGGCCAGGAGTGCGGCGAGTGCGATGGGGATGTTGATGTGGAAGATCCAGGGCCAGCTCAGGTATTCGGTGATGAGGCCGCCGAGGAACACGCCGGCGGTGCCGCCCGCGGGTGCGGCGGCGCCGTACAGGGCCAGGGCCTTGGTCAGTTCTTTGGGGTCGTGGCCGAACAGCATCATCAGCAGGGTGAGTGCGGATGGGGCGATCAGTGCGGCTCCCACGCCCTGGATGGCGCGGCCGGTCAGTTC
>NZ_FNVT01000027.1 GCF_900108335.1 Nonomuraea solani | reverse complement strand
CCGACCTGATCAAACGCACCCTGGCCGAGACCGACACGCTGCCGAACGTGGAGACGGTCCGCCGCAAGGTCAAGACCGGGCAGCATCTGACCCAGGAGATCACCGTCGAGCAGTGGCTGGCCGAGTTCCTCAACCGCAAGCGGAAGATCGAGGAGACCACCCGCCGCTCCTACGAAGGCCACATCCGCCTCTACCTCACCCCCTACCTGGGGCGGCTCAGGTTGGAGCAGCTCAAGGTCAGCGACATCGCGTTGATGTTCGAACAGATCGAGGAGTTCAACGACACCATCGCCGAACGCCGCGCCGACCCCGACCCAAAGGTGCGCGAGAGCGTCAAATACCGGCGGCCGATCAGCATCGCCACCATGCACCGCATCCGCGCCACCCTGCGCCACGCGCTCAACATGGCCATGCGCCAAGACCGGCTGATCGACTTCAACCCGGCTGCGGTCTTGGAGATGGCCGCCCACACCCGGCCCAAGCCTTTGGTGTGGACCGACGACCGGGTCCGTGCCTGGCAGAGCGACTTCCGCAGCTACAAGGAGAGGGAGAAGCAACGCCGGGGCGGGCGGCGGGTCGACCCGATCGACGCCTACACCAGCGTGCCGCGACCCTCCACGGTCATGGTCTGGACACCCGCGCACACCCGCCTGTTCCTCGAACAAGCCCGACGGCACCGCCTGTTCGCGCTGTACCAGTTGATCGCGTTGCGCGGGCTGCGCCGGGGCGAGGCGTGCGGGCTGCGCTGGAAGGAAGTCGATCTCGATGCCCGCACTGTGACGGTGAACTGGCAGTTGGTGCAGTTGGCCTGGGAGGTACATGAGGGCACCCCGAAGACCGACGCCTCGGTCCGCACCATCGCCCTGGACACCCCAACCGCCCAGGTGCTGCGCGCCCACCGGCAACAGCAACGCCAGGAACGCCTGGCCATGGGTGAGGCGTGGACGCACACCGAATTCGTGTTCACCCAGCCCGACGGCAACCGCCTGCACCCGCAGCACGTCTCCGACCAATTCCTGTGGCTGGCCTACCTCGCCGGGCTGCCGCCGATCCGGCTCCACGACCTGCGCCATGGCACCGCGTCGCTGATGCTCGCGGCCGGGGTGGAGATGAAGGTCGTGCAGGAAACGCTCGGGCACACCTCCAGCGCGTTCACCGCCGACACCTACACCTCCGTCTACCCGCAGGTCGCCACGGCGGCAGCCGAGAAGACCGCAGCCCTGCTGTTCGGCGAGGAAGGCCAGGCTGAACCGGGGACACTCATCTCACTGAGGAGCTGAACAGTCGGATTAAACGTCCGGCCCCGCATTCGCCACCTGCTCGCAGCGAAGCGGGGCCGCTGCTTTCCCGCAGCAGCCGAGGCCACCGGATGATCATGGAATGTGCAGGGTTGGTGCAACCGAGCGCGCACGGAGCACACAAACGCTAGATGAAAATTCTAGAACGCATCCGATCCCGCATCGTCGCAGGTCAGACCATGATCAAAGCGCGCCCTGCAGGATTCGAACCTGCGACCGTCGGATTAGAAGCAAGATCCTTTAGTGGCGTGCGATGCCACTTGATGGTAGTTCGTGCCACCTCCGCATGTATTGAATGTCAGGCGGTGCCGGGCCCTGACAGCACATGACGGGGCATACGAGCACGCACCGAGCACGGCTAGCACATGTTCGATCATTACACCGCGCTTCCCGGAAAGGATTCCGTGCTCCGGTCATGACGGCACCATCCATCGGTGACAGCCGCAGTGCTCGGCGCGTGCTCCAACCCGTACACCGGGTTCGTAGACGTGACTGCAACTTCAGGTTGGAAAAAGGCTGCGTGAACTGGCAATAAGATATCGGCACGCGTGGTTGCGGTAGCGACCGACGAGCCGGAGCGGCAACGATCAGACAGACCGCGCCGTTCCTACCATCCCGATTTCCAGATCGTGTTCGCGTTTTTCTGTGTACGTGGTCCATGGGCGTGTCTAACGTGAAGTCCTAAGTTGCTTGCAGGAGTGGAACGGGATGGACCCGATCATGTCGGCCGCGGCGACGAAGCTACAGGGGGCGATGGCTACCGACGCTTGTACCCAGACTCGTACCAAGATGGTGACCACGTGGCGTACCCCGTGCCCCAAGGGGGCCAAGGAGGCGCAGATTGACCCGGATACCGCCCACATCCAGCCCCAGCAGACCAGTCGGCTGAACACCGCCGACACCGCACATGCCCTGGAAGATATGTGGCGCCTATGGCTGCCTTACCTACTGGATGACGGTCCCACGCTAGGGCCGCTTCTGCAGCACCTACCGAGTGAGCACCTGCGCCTCCCCTTGTCCATTGGACAGCAGATCAGCGCCCCGACCATAAACATCCCCGACCGCGCGGATGACCAGGCGCGGCGGTACATCACAGGCCACGACCAGCAGACCACCGTGCGATGAGCGGCGACGACCAGCCCCAGGTGCGGATCGACACTCACGCGGACGGTCAGGCCCGCCAGTACATCGCCGCCGGTGACCAACACATCCACCAACTGTCGCCACCGGTGTCACCAGAGATGCGCACGCTGCCCCGTGACATGGTTGCATTCACCGGCCGCGAAGAGGAATTGCGTCACCTCACCACCGCCGCCGCACAGAGCACCGGGATCGTGGCCATCCACGCCATCGACGGCATGCCCGGCGTCGGCAAGACTGCCTTAGCCGTTCGCGTGGCGCATCTGCTGGCTGCTAGTTATCCCGATGGGCAGCTCTTTGTCGACCTGTACGCCCACACCCCCAACGTCCCCGCCGCTGACCCCGGCGAGACGCTGGGTCGGCTCCTGGCTCGCACCGGCATGGACCCGTGCCAGATCCCCGACGACCTCGGCGAGCGGGCCGCCCGCTGGCGCTCCCGCCTGGCCGACAAGAAGGTACTGCTCATTCTGGACGACGCCACCGGGCACGCCCAGGTGGAGCCCCTTCTTCCCGGCGCGCCCAACTGTCTGGTACTGATCACCAGCCGCAGCCGGATGATCGGCCTGGATGGCGCCGAATCCCTCAACCTGGCCACCCTTCCGCCCGAGCAGGCGATCACGTTGTTCACCCGGCTCGCCGGGCGCGGCACCCTGACCAGGGCGGACGCTGAGGCGGTGGCAGACTTGGTGCACTTGTGCGGCCATCTGCCACTGGCGATCACAGTCCTGGCCGGCCGGATCGCGCACAAGCGCGCCTGGCCGCTGCATGCGTTTGCCACCGAGTTCGCCGCCGCAACCGACCGGTTGGGCGAGTTGGAGGCCGGGGACCGGGCGGTGCGCGCCGCTTTCGATATGTCCTACCAGCATTTGCCGGCCGACCGGCAGCGGCTGTACCGACACCTGGGACTACATCCCGGTCCGGACATCGACCTCTATGCCGCCGCCGCCCTGGCTGACATCCCTCTGGCTCAAACCCGTCGCGAGTTGGAAGCGCTGTATGTCGATCATCTCCTAGACGAGCCCGGCCCCGGCCGCTACCGACTCCATGACTTACTGCGCGCCTACACCCGCGACCTGGCCACCGCCTGTGAGACGGCCGAGCAGCGCGAGCGGGCAACCGATCGGCTGCTGGCTTACTACACTCGTACCGCCCAGACCGCCGATTCCCATCTGACCCGCACCCCGTACCCTGCCCTACCCCCAGCTGCCCCCGATCCCGCATCGGACGGCCCAGACTTAGCCGAGCGTGACACCGCGCTGGCGTGGATGCGCACAGAGCACGCCAATCTACTGGCCTGCCTGGAGCACGCAACTAACCAGAGCCTGCCCCACCCTCTCATCGAGCTGACCGCGGCCATGGCCGCCTACCTACGCCAGGAAGGCCCCTGGCAGCAGGCAGCCACCTTGCACCACACCGCCGCCAACGCCGCCCACATGCAGCATGATCCAGCCGCCGAGGCCACCGCCCTGCGCCACCTGGCCGACATCCGCTATCTGACCGGGGAGTACGCGCAAGCGGTCAGCCTGTTCGAGCGGACACTGAAGCTCCATGAACTACTCGGCGACCACCTCGGACAGGCCCATATCCTCAACAACCTCGGGTGGGTCCAGCGCATGACTGGGGAATACACGCAGGCGGCCGACCTGCTCAAGCGGGCACTGACGCTCTACGACCAACTCGGCCACCAGCTTGGACAGGCCCACACCCTCACCGATCTGGGGCGCGTCTGGCGCGTGATCGGGAAGTACACGCAGGCGGCCGACCTGTTCGAGCGGGCGCTGACGCTCTACGACCAACTCGGCGACCACCTCGGACAGGCCCACGCCCTCAACGGCTTGGGGTGGGTCCGGCGCGTGACCGGGGAGTACTTGCAGGCGGCCGACCTGCATGAGCGGGCGCTGGCGTTGTTTGAGCAGCTCGGCGACCGCCTCGGGAAGGCCCATGCCCTCACCGATCTGGGGCGTCCCCTGCGCATCACCGGAGACTATGCGCAGGCGGCCGACCTGTTCGAGCGGGCGCTGGCGCTATATGAACAGCTCGGCAACCGTAGTGGGCAGGCCCACGCCCTCAACGCGTTGGGACGCACCCGACACTTGACCGGAAAGTACACGCAGGCGGCCGACCTGCACGAGCGGGCGCTGGCGCTATATGAACAGCTCGGCAACCGACTCGGACAGGCCAACGCGATGCAGCAGCTTGGCTGCCTTCTTACCCGAACCGGGAAGCACCCAGCGGCGGCCGACCTGCTGAAGCGGGCACTGGCACTGTTCCGCCAGGTGGGGGACCCCCAGGGAGAGGCCGAGGCACTCAACCACACCGGAGCCCTGCTGGCCGCTTGCGCTGGCCCGGAGCAGGCAGCCCAAATGTATCGGCAGGCACTGAACCTTGCCCGACAGATCGAAAGCCCTTTGGATGAGGCGCACGCGCTGGAAGGTGTCGCCCGCTGCGCGGCCGCGACAGCGGACCGGAAAGTCGCGGTGACCGAGTTGCGGCGTGCGGTAGAGATCTACAGGCGACTCGGCGTCCCCGAGGAGACCACGGCCGCCGAGTACCTGGCCACTCTAACGACCATCTGACGAGAGCAGACCTCCAACACCTCGCAGCAATACGGCTTGCCCTCACGGGTGCGATGCTCAGTGACATCGGTAACCCACACATCCAACTCGTTGCAGGCGACGCCGCGATCGACGAGGCCATCGGCGGCCAGCCCCTACGCGACCTACGACGCCGCCGCTTGCCGGGTAGCACCTTCAGTCCGGCGCACTGCATCAAGATGGCCACCGCGTCGTGCCCGATCGGCGACGCCACGGGCCCCAGGCGAACTCGGCGTACACCTGGCGGATGAAATCGGTCAGCCAGGCATGCCGCGCCGCACAGGCCACGGACGCACAGCCGCGCCACGCGTAGTAGCTCGACTCGGACACCTGCAGCACCCGCCAGCAGCCTGTACCGGCAGACCCTGGCACGCCATCACCGTGATGGCTTCGAACCGCCCGGTGCGGGTCATTCATGGTCCCCGCGCGCGGGAGCGGTGAAGTTCACTTCCTTAAGAGGCGGCCAGCATGGTTTTGCCCACCCCGGGGCGTGCCGCCCAGGGCGCCGCTCACCACCGCCCCACAGTGCCTGTCGCCTGTCTCACCCTTCTCCCAGCCCTGACCCTGGCCTGAGGCCGGGGCCAGGTCACCCAGCAAGCCGGACAGCCGCTGCTCACGCCGCTGGAACCCGGGCGGGCATTGCGGGACGTCACCTTCTACGATCTGTCCCGGCGGCGGCGGATAGGTGTAGTGGTGTTCGACGCCGACGGCCTTGCCGATGTCGTTGTGGTGGAAGTCGATGTGGTGGCCCGCGCCGTGGGTGCCCGCGCTGTGGTCGTCTGCGTCGTGGCCGCCGTCAGTGCCGCCCATCGTTATCCCGGTCCGGTGCGGCGGACTCGGGGCCGGTCACCTGCTTGCCGACGACCTTGCCATGAAGGGTGTTGTGGTGGAACTCAAGGTGATCGCCGCCGTAGGTGTGCCGCCGGTCATCGCCCTCGTGGATGGTCTGGTCGCCGGCCGCCTGGTACACCCGGCCCTGGCCTGAGGCCTGCGCGCGCATCTGCACGTTCCGTGCCCCGTCACCGGTGGAGACGATGCCGGAGTTGTCGCCACCGATGGCGACCGACCGCTCCCCCGAGGCCGACACCCGCGGCGACCCCTGCGACGGTGCCTGGCGCCCGGCCTCGGACGGCACGGCCGGGCCAGCGGCGGGCTGCTCGGCTTGCTGGGCCCGCTCGGCACGGACCTGCGCGCGCAGCGCCGCCACGGAGACCAGCAGGGCGGCCGCGCCCAACGCCATGCCAGTGAACATGCCGACCACGCTGGCCCGCTGATCCAGCACCTCCAGCACCTCTGCGGGCAGGTGCAGCGGATCGGCGAAGAACCACACCAGCACGGCCGCCAGCACGACGATCGCCATGATCCGCCACAGCCGTAAACGTGCCGCTCGATTGGTACGGGGCGTCTTCGCCATGCCTCCAGAGTGCTCCCGAACCGGGCCTAACGAGGCGGAAAGTAGCGAAGGAGTCGGTCCGGCCCGGCAGGGCTCCCGCTACTCGCCGCGTGTAACCGTAGCCGGCTTTTCTGCGATCAAAAGATAGTGACTTGTGATGCGGGCGCTGCCCGGCCATCACACTGTTGCGGCGGATGTCGGCACACCAAGGGGGTTACGCCTCAGTGAGCGATCTCTCGACCGTGGGCGGGGCGGTGTTCGAGGAGTCGTTCGGGGATCGCGTGCGAGCGCTCCTGCGGGCCCGGCCGGTGGCCGACGCGGCGGACAACGCCGCACGGCAGATGTGGGGCGGACGTGAGTACGACGTCGTGACGCTCGCCTTGGCCGCCATCGATGCTGTGATCGCCAAGCAGGGATTCGATCACGAGGTCACCTACGACGAAGCGGTTGCGGGGCTGGCTGTGCTGGCCGCCGGCGCTCATCCGGAACGTTCCATCGATGAACACGGCGCGGTGGCGCGGTATGTGGTGGACGCGCTGCTCAACCGCAAGGAACGCGAAGCGCCGTTCAGCTACCAGGTCTCGATCTTCAGACGTGACAACGACGGCTCGGTCCGCCATCGGGTCGGGACGGCCGAGTTCCGGCTACTGACCGAGCATGAGGATCACCGTAGAGGCGTCAATGTCCTGCGGGCTTCGACGGACGCCATCAACGCCCTGGTGGGCGGGCTGGAGTTCGACGTCGAAGACGAGCAAGCTGCGATCGAGCTCATGCTCGCGCGGCAGCTCGAACGCGGAGCGTTCGGACAGGCGGAGAAGGCGGCCGAACGATCGCTGCTCCTGTCCATCCGCTATGCCGATGAACTGCGGACGCTGCTGGCGGACACGGTGCGGGACATTCGGACCGTGCTTCCCCAATGGGTCAGGGAGGTGCCGGAACAGTTGGAGCGCAACCGTACACACCTGGAGGAACGGCTCGCGACAGAGTCCAGATTGCTCGGCCATCTCCGAGGAGCGCTGGACGCACCCGACACCGAACCGGAGGTCGCCAAGGCCTCAGCGCGCATCGCAGCACTGCTGGAGAAGTGCCGTCAACGGCACACCGAGCTCCACGGGAAGCTGGTCAACGCACGGACGATCTTTCTCGACGAGCAGGCCCGCCAGTCGTTCCGGCCGGTCGGCGGGCTGCGGAACCCCGACATCATGGACGGCCTGTACCTCCCACTGCTTGTCCTGCGCGCCGACGTGGCGGTGGAGCCTGCTGAGACCTTCGCCGTCCTGGTGTCAGGCGGCCAGGTGCCTAGGGTCGTGCGCATCGCCGACCTGGTCGATGACCTTCTCGCGCCACGACGCGCGCCTTCACTGGAAGATCCGCCAGTTCCCGACGAGGAGCTCGGCGATCCCGATCCTCCCGCCATACCTCCGGAGGTGCTGGGGGCCGCCGCACGCCTGGTGGACGAGGTCGGGCTGCCCGCGCGCCTGTCAGATCTCCTGCTTTCCGCCCGGGCGGCGGATCTGCCCGCGGAGGTCGAGCAGGTCATCGTTCTCGCCGCGCTGTGGAAGTACGCACCCGAGACGGCGCAGGACGTGTCCACGGCGGTGGACACGGCTGCTCGCGTCCTCGGCGCCGCGGCGGCGGTCGACGCCGATGGCGCGCGGATCACCCTGCCCGGCTGGTCGGGCGATGATCTGATCGTCGCGCAGGACGAGGAGGCGCTCAGCCGGTGGGCGGCGGTGGCGGACCGGGATGCCTCATGACCCTCAGCCAACGCGATCTCGCCGATGTGGGTGTGCTCATCGGTTGCGCCCTGCGGCCGAAGATGCGGCCCGGCGCGGACAGCGACTATCGCGCACTGCTGAGCCGCTACCGCGCCGACGTGGAGTTCCGCAACGCCGTGGACAGCGTCCTCGAGGGACTCGAGACTCAGGTGCTGTCCGATTCCGATCTGGGACTTGTCCTCGGCGTGCGCCGCGAGTCGGTGTTCGCCTATCGCATCTCGGACCTGCCGAACGTCGGTGGCGTGACCGAACGATTGCTGGTGGGACTCGTCAGCGTCGCGGTCGCCGCCTACGCGTTCCCGACGCCGGCCGACTTCGATGACGACCGAGTTAGGTGGGTGTCGGTCGACGAGCTCGAACGCTTTCTCCGCGAGACGTGCGAACGGTTCAAGCGCACACCCGAGCAGGCACAGGGATCGCTTGACGAGGCGTGGCGTACCTATGACCGTCTGTCGCCCGGCTACAAGGCGGACAGAGGAAAGGGCAAGGCACGCCGGTCCCCCGCATCCTCCACCTACTGGATAGCGCACGTGCTCACCTGGATGGTCGACCAAGCCCTCGCCCGGTCAGCACCTGCCCGCGGTCCTGAGGTCTTCCAACTGCTCGAACGCTTCCGTATCCAGGCCGCTGAACTCGCCGGCAACGCCGCATATGACGTATTGGCCGCCATCAGACGTAGCGACCACGACCGGAGGGCGGCACCGTGACTTATCAGCTGTCTCGTCTGCGGCTGGCGAACGTCGGCGACAGGGCTGCCCGGTTCACGGATCTCACACTGGACGTGTCGTCAGACGCAGACGGTTCGAGTGAGCCCGTTGACTCGATCCTCTGGCTGCGTAACGGAGGCGGCAAGTCAAGTCTGCTCTCGCTCTTCTTCGCCCTGCTCCTGCCCTTGCGGAAAGACTTCATGGGCAAGTCCGTCAAGCGGTATCTGGAGGACTACATCGCCTCCGGCGACACGAGCCACACGGTCGCTGAATGGATCGCGCAGTCCGACGACAGCTTGTTGCCCCCGCCGCGACTCATCACCGGAGCCGTATACGAATGGATCGACCGCCGCAAACCCGTCGACCCCGATCGTGATCGTGAAAAGCTCAGAGGGTGGTACTACTCGTTCTTCGAGGTGCCTGGTGTGCTCGATCTCGATCACCTTCCCGTTCACGATGAAACGGGCCGCACCCGGCCGATGGCCGAGTTCGTTCGCCTGTTGCGGGAGATCGCGGCGTCACGGCCGCAGCAGTTCTCGTTCGCGATCACTGATCAGCGCGGTGTGTGGACCGAAACACTTATCGCGCGAAATCTCGATCCGACCTTGTTCGGCTATCAGAAGGAGATGAACCACTCGGAGGGCGGGGTCGCCGAGCTGTTCAATTTCCCCTCCACGGACAAATTCATCGACTTCCTGATCGATTTGACCGTGGACAGCGCTCAGCCGGAGCTCGTCGCGGCCAATCTGCGGAAGGTCATCGACGTCCTTGGTCGGAAACCAGATCTGCTTGTGGATCGTGACTTCTGTGCTGAGATGTCCGGCATACTTGACACGCTGGCCGAAAGACACCATCTCGCCAACGAAGCGGACCGAGAAGCAGGCGAGGCGAAGCAGGCGGCCGCTCTGCTGGCAGCCGCGTTCCAAAGCGCGGCTTCGGCGCAGGAAACCGACAGGGAATGGTTCGCCGGGGAGGCGAAGCGGCTTCGCGGCGAGGCTCATAGGCTGGACAGCGAACGCGGCCGACTCAACGACGTCGCGAATGAATTGCTCAGGATCGCGGCCACATATCGGCTCGCTGCGGTGACCAAGGCAGCCGATGAGGCGAAGTCGGCAGCCACCACCACAAAGAATGACGACTTGGCCTGGGAAGCGGTCGGCCCCCTGGCCGAGCGGGCGGAGGCAGAGGATCAAGCACGGTCGGTGCGCCGACAGATGACCGAGGCGGAGCGAGAGACCGCTCCGCTGCGCAGGGCACGGGATGACGCCGCGGCCCTTCTCAAGGCCCGCTACGTCGCTCTCGCGGCTGACGAACGTACCGCCGAGGAGCAGATGACCTCAGCGGCGGAGACCGCGAGGTCCCATGCCGCGACCGAAGAGGAGCGCGTGCGCGTCAACCGGGAACTCTCCGCCAAAGCGGAGGAACGCGCGGACAACCTCCGCCTGCAGATGGCAAGCATCGAAGATGCCATCGAAACCGCAGCCAACCTGGGCGACCTACCCGATCGAGAAGCGGTTCCCGCTGAGGTTCTCGGCGACTCACGGGCAGCCAAGAACGAGGCGAACCAGCTGCTGAATGAGGTACGCGCACGGCGCGCTGGCCGGCCGGCGCTGCGCACATCACTGAGTGAGCAGCGGAGAGCCCTGGCGACCGAGCGGGCCGCCAGGAACTCCGAACGGGATCAACTCGTCTCCGACCACGAGAAACTCTCCGCTCGCGTCAGCATGCTGGCCACCAACGCCAGGTTCGCTGAACTCATGGAGCTCAGCGAGGATGGGCGGCTCGATCTGTGGGCCGAAGCGGCCAACCTTCGTGCCGCGCTGACACATGCGGTCTCGACGGCCGAATCGGTCATCGTGGAAACCCGTGTCGATGCGGCCGACGACGATCGTGCGCTGGACGGGTTGCGCACCGACGCATTCCTCCCGACCACACGTGATGCCCAGCGCGTTGCCGAGGCGATCGCCGGCGAAGTGACTGCGCGGCCGGGATGGGAGCTGCTGCGTGACCTGGTGAGCGAGCCCGCACGCGCCGTCGCGTTGCGGAACTCCATCGTTGCGGAACTCGCCGCGGGCGTGGTCGTCGCGGACGCAGACCTCGGCAAGGCCCACCTCGCTCTGGAAAAGCAGGGCTGCTGGTCGATCGCCCACGTCACCGTATGCTCCGCGACCCAGATGCAGCAGGCGTTGAATGCGGTTGCCCCTGAATGGTCGGCGGTGCCCAGTGACCCGGCGTTGTACGATCCGGCCGCGGCGGAACATGCGCGGGCAGAACGTGAACGCCGGCGCCATGAGCAGGAACGGCGAATCGCCGAACTCCACCAGCAGACACAGGCGGACCGAACGCTGCTGGAGGTGCTGGAATCCCTGCTGCGCGACTGCCCAACCGGTTACCTGCACACCTTGGAGATCAGGGCCGAGGAATGCCGGCAGGCCATCGACATGATCGACAGCACCGACGCAACACTTGGTTCTCAGATCGACGAACTCGAAGCCCATGACCTCGCGGACGCGGCCACAGAGCAACGGCTGTCCGACAATCTCAACCTGCTCGCGAGCAGAATCGAGCGCCTGACAGCCCTCGTCGCCAAGGTCTCAACACTGCAGGAACTCAAGCGAGACATCGAACAACGAGACCGGGACGTCCGGGCGTACACGCGGGTCGCCGACGAAGCCACCACTCTCGCGAACGAGTGGCGCAAGACCGAGCGCGCCGCTGAACGAGAAGCCGCCGAGCACAGATCCAACAAGGAACGATACGAACGTGAAGGCCGCGCGATCTCCATGCTCGATGCGGGCCGCAAGGACGTCGCCACCCCGACGGACGACCCCCTGTCCATGCTGACGAGCCGTTTCAACGATCTCGACATTCAATGGCATGCTGTGGCAGCGCAATCCGTGCTCGCAGAACGGCTAACGGGGCTCATCAGTCGCGCCGAACGCGCCGAACAGGCGCTCGCGGGATATCCGGAGGCCATTCGCGAACGTGCGGCGTCGTTGCTCGAAACGGGCGATGGGCAGGATCCTGAACGGCGTGCCATCGCGCGACGCCGATCCCGGGAGAAGGCCGACCAGGCCCAGCAGGGGTTGAGCCGTGCCATTCTCCAGCTCGAACAGGCGCGCAAAGAGGTCACTGAGCGGACGCCGCGCGACAGGCTGCGGCACGCCCAGCTCGACGTCGAGCCCGCAGGCGAAGCCGAGGCGCGGGAGCTCGCCGCGATACAGGCGGCGACTGCGACCGACATGAGTGGACAAGTGACCGCTCTGAACAGGGAGGCCGACGACGCGGTCTCAGCCGCGAGCGAGGCGGACACCGCGGCGCAGGTGCTCGCACAGCGCGCGCATCGTCTCACCGACGCTGCCGCGCCAGCCGACGTGGTGGATGGAGTGGCAGCGTTCGACGGCGACGATGCGCGGGCCGAGTCGGAGACACGGGCGGTACTCGGTCGCCTGGCCTCTACCGCGGAGATCGTAACCGTAGCGAGGATCAAGACGAACGAAGCCATCGACGCTGTGCGCAGGCTGGCGTCGGAGGGCAGGTTCTCCGGAATCCCCGATGCGATCAGAGATCGATTCACCGGTGACGATCCTGAAACGCTCGGCGATCGTGCCGCCGCCCGCGCCGAAGAGATGCGGGCGCGTCGCACCACCATAGACGGCCAGCTCGCCGACATCGGACGCGATCAGCGGCTCGTCGTGGTGGAGATCGCCGCACTAGTTCAGGACGTGCTCGCGAACCTGGAGTCCGCAAACCGGCACTCTAAACTGCCCGGGACCCTGGGCGGATGGGCCGATCAGCACTTCCTCCGAATCCGGTTCGCCCGCCCCAGCAGCGAGGAGGACCTGCACGCACGAATTGACGCGGTCGTCGACCGGATCGTGGTCGAGAAGTCGAAACCCGAGGGTTTCGCGCTCCTCAAGCGATGTGTCCACGAAGCTGTGGCACCACGCGGGTTCACCGTCAAAGTACTCAAACCCAACAGCGATCTGGCGGTCGAACCGGTCGACGTGACCCGCCTCGGCAAGTTTTCCGGCGGCGAGAAGCTGACCGTGTGCGTCGCGCTCTACTGCACACTCGCCCGGCTGCGCGCCGTCAACCGGGGCAGGGGAAGGGCAGCGCTCGGCGGCACCCTCGTGTTGGACAATCCGCTGGGCACCGCGAGCCACGTGGCGCTCCTGCGGCTACAGCGCGAGGTGGCGACCGCTCATGGCGTGCAGCTCGTCTACACCACCGGCGTGGAAGACCTCGGTGCCGTCGGTCAGTTTCCGAACGTGCTGCGAATGCGCAACGCGCCAGGAGCGCTCCGAACTCGGAGGTACGTCGTCCTGGAGGAACGCTTCGGATCCGCGGTGGAAGGCATCACCAGCGTCCGCCTGACACGTGATGAGACGACGGACGGCGCTGCATCATGAAGCTGAGTTCCCTGGCCCGGCATCTCGCCGAACAGGTCGCGGCCTCGCCGCGGCAGAAGATCGAGATCGAGACGCTGTACGACGCGGCGGTCGCATTCGATCGGCGCCTGGCGACGGTGCCGACCGCGCGTGCCGAGATCCGTGACGCGCTGAACGAGCTGGCCATTGCCGAGTCGGTGATTTTCCCGAGCACCTCCCGGCATTTCGACACGCGAGACGCGCCTCCCCTGCCGCTCTGGGTCCGCCGCCCTCCTCGCGAGCGGGTCGTGCGCGAGGCGAGGACCGTACGGGTATGGCCGCCCACGCTCGAACTTGCCGGACGGATCGCAACCAGGCAGGACGAGTTCGACGTGCTCGAGACGGTGGCCGCCTTTCTTCGCGACGGAGGGACGACGAGGCCGAGCGTGCCGATGAGAGAACGGTCCTTGGAGCTGTTCGGCGATGAGAAACGGCTTCATGGGCTTGTGACGCACCGGCTGTTCGCGTCCGGGGCGCTGACGCTCGAACTGCTGCGTTGTCACCAGGTGCCCATTCCGTTCGTCTCGCAATGGGTTCCGGGACGCCCTGACCCTCGCGGTACGGCACTGCTTATCGCGGAGAACCATCACACCTACACCTCGCTTCTGGAGGCCACGCGGCTCCACGCCGCCGCAGGTCCGGGACGGCATGTGGGCTACGGCACCGGTAACCAGTTCCCGTCGGCGGTGTTGTCGACGCCGCTGCTGTCTCCGAGACCCGACCGGATCGTCTACTTCGGCGACGTGGATCTGCAAGGACTGCAGATCCCCGCCACGGCCTGCGCCAGTGCGGTCTTGGCCGGCCTTCCCGCGGTTGTGCCGGCACTTCCGCTCTACGAACTGCTCTTCGAGGCAGGCCGCGAGCGTCCCGCCGTGCCCGTACCAGCGAATGCCGCTGTGCGCGTGTCGGCGTGGCTCGGCCCGCTCGCAGAACGAGCCAGGAAGATGCTGGTCACTGGCATCCGGCTGCCGCAGGAAGCAGTTGGGTACGAGCTGCTGTCGACCCGCCCGGACGTGCTCGACAGGGTTTAGGGGTGTCCTGAAGACCTGGGTGGGTGGGTGGGTTGGTGTGAGGTGGCTCGTCCGCCGTCTTGGCTTACCCCACGGCGACGACCACCTCTTCGTCCCTGAAATTGCTCCGCCGAACCGATCATGACAAGGAGATCGAAATCCTGGTGTTACGGCACCAGTTGACCGCACTGCAGCGGCAGGTGACCAAGCCCGCGTTCGCGCCGACTGATCGGTTCCTTCTCGGCTTGCGCTTCCCCGACACTTGGCCTGAGGTCATCCCTGATCGAATGCGAGCCCTGGCTGACGCGTCTGTCTTAGCACACCGTGAGAGGTGGAGGTGGGGCAGATGCCAAAAGCTCGTGTGCAGGTCAGCAGGCGATGCGGCTGCGTGGATACGGAAACAGGACGTCAGCGAGGAGTGACGTGTCCGCGTCTGCCAGTAGATGGCGATCACGGCAGCTGGTATTTCGCGGTGCAGGTACGCGGCCTGGAGGGGCAGCGGCAGCGCATCCGCCAGGGCGGTTACACCGACCCTGAAGAAGCCCAAGCGGCAGGCCGCGCTCTGGCCGCGGCCGACCACGACGGTGCAGGGGCAGGATGCACCCTTGGACAGTGGCTGGCACGCTGGCTGGCCACCAAGAACGCCCTGCGTCCGTCGACCCGGCAAGGCTACGCCGCGCACATCCGCCTCTACCTCATCCCGCAGCTGGGACGGATCCTCCTTCACCAACTCACCTCTCGCCACGTCAACGGACTGCTCGCGACGCTGGCGTCCCACCCCTCGCCGACCGGCCGCCGGTTGTCGCCCGCGACTGTGGTGCGGATCCACGCCACCTTGCGGACCGCGCTGAACGCCGCGGTGCGTGCCCGGCTGATCCCGGTCAACCCGGCGAACGGCGCCGAGCTGCCCCATCCACGGCGGCCGCATCCGGTCGTCTGGACCGTCGGGCGGACGGCCCGGTGGCAGCAAGCGGGAGAACGTCCGGCGGTAGCGGTCTGGACGGAACAACAGCTCGCGGCCTTCCTGGTCGGCGTCGCGCAGGATCACCTGTACGCCGCCTGGTGGCTGGCCGCGCTGCGCGGTCTGCGCCGCGGCGAGCTGACCGGGCTGCGCTGGACCAACGTCGACCTGCAGACCGCAGAGCTGACGGTGACGCAGCAGCGCGTGCACGCCGACGGCCAGGTCGTGGTCGGCCCGCCGAAGAGCGCCACCAGCTGCCGAGTGGTCGCCTTGGACGCGCAGACCGTACGGGTGCTGAGACGGCACCGCGAGCGGCAAGAGAAGCTGAGCGCGACGGCGGGCACCCGCTGGCAGAACTCGGGATACGTGTTCACCACCGCGACGGGTGCGCCGCTGCGGCCAGACTACCTCACCGGCCGATTCCGCCGGCTGGTGGCGACCTCCGGACAACCGCCGATCCGGCTGCACGACCTGCGGCACGGCGCCGCCACGCTGGCCCTGGCCGCGCACACCGACCTGAAGGTGGTGCAGGCAATGCTGGGGCATGCCAGCATCGTACTGACCGCCGACACCTACGTCTCGGTGCTGCCAGAGGTAGCCCACCACGCCGCCCGGGAGACGGCCCGGCTGGTGCTGAACGCCGCGTCCGCGCTGGGGCGGCCACTCGGCGGCTGACTCAGCTTTGCCTCACATTTGCCCCATGCCGCGCCAGCGCGCAGGCGCGGCTGGAGTTTGCCCAGGTGAAGTGGCGCGCCCTGCAGGATTCGAACCTGCGACCGTCGGATTAGAAGTCCGGTGCTCTATCCAGCTGAGCTAAGGGCGCTCCCGCCTTATTGTGCATGATCCGGCGACTTGTCACGCACACGTTTTCCCCGTGTCAGTCTGTCAGCCCGATCACACCCCACATGAACACCACCCCCACAACCGTCGCGCCCAGCGTCAAACCCGTGCTGCGGCGGGGGGTGTGGGCCTCCGGGAGGATGTCGGAGGTGGCCAGGTAGAGGAGGAAGCCCGAGAAAAGGCCCAGGTAGGCGCCCAGGGCTTCGGGTGGGATGGTCAGGAGGGAGGTCAGGGTGGCGCCTGTGATGGGGGCGAGGGCGTCCAGGGTGAGGAGGGTGAGGGCGCGGCGGCGGGTGTTGCCGTAGAGAGATGTGACCGTGTACGTGTTGAAGCCGTCCGTGAAATCGTGAGCGATTACTCCGATCGCGACGGCCACCGCCAGCGAGCTGTCCGTCTGGTACGCGGCGCCGATGGCGGCTCCGTCCAGGAGGCTGTGGACGATCAAGGCGGAGCCGGCGGTGAGGCCGACGCCCGCTCGGCTGTGGCGGTGCGGGGTGTAGTCGGCCTCGTGCGTGTCGTGGATGCTCATCGAGCGTTCCGCGATATGGACGGCGAGGAAGGCCAGGGCGAACATGAGCATCGGCAGCGGTACGCCGTGCGCATGGAGAGAGTCGAGGGCCAGGGCCTCCGGGAGGAGGTCGAAGGCCACCACGCCCAGCATCACGCCGGCCGCGAAGCCCAGGACGAGGTGGCGGCGTCCGCCGACGCGGTCGGCGACCAGGCCGCCGAGGAGCGTCATGAGGAACGCCGCCAGCGACAGCAGGATGGGCACGAGGTGACAGGTTAGCGAGCGGGAGATGTGCGGCCCAGCTTGGAAAAGGCCAGGCGGGGGCGGGGCAAATGGGTCTAAGCTGTCGTGGCATGGTCGCGACGCTCCTGCATGAGATTCCCCTGCAGGGCGGGGACGTGACTGACGGGGTAGTGCGTGTTGGAGACACCGTACGCAGACCGGCCAGTACGTCAACGCCCGCTGTGCATGCCCTGTTGAGGCACCTGGAAGCCGCCGGGTTCGAGGGGGCGCCCCGTGTCATGGGGATGGACGGGCTTGGCCGGGAGATTCTCACCTATGTACCGGGGAAGACCGGGCTTCGGCTTGAGAGCGTGGCCGAGGGGGCGTTGGTGGAGCTGGCGGAGCTGGTGCGCCGGTATCACGACGCGACGGCCGGGTTCCCGCTGACCACTGAGGGGTGGGAAGGCGGGTCGAATGATGACAAAGCGCCGGAAGTCATCGGACATTGTGATTTAACGCCGGAAAATGTGGTCTTTCGGGATGGCAAACCTGCTGCGCTGATCGACTTCGACCTCGCTCGCCCGACCACCCGGCTCTTCGACATCGTCACCACCCTCCGCCACTGGGCCCCCATCGCCGACCCCATCGACTGCCCGCCCCTCCTCCGCTCCCTCGACGTCGGCGCCCGTCTCCGCCTGTTCTGCGACGCGTACGGCGTCCCGCCCCGCGATCGCCGCCGCCTCCTCGCCCTCGCCAGGATCCGCTTCCAGCGCTCCTACACCGTCATGCGCACCCGCGCCACGACAGGCGGCAACTGGGCGCGGATGTGGGCGGGCGGCGCCGGTGAGCGCATCCGCAGGGCCGCGGCCTGGCTGGATGTGCACGAAGATGAGCTTCATGCCCATTTGGTATGACCCCCTGGGCCTTGCCCTTGGCGTGGCCCTCGACCGTGTCCTGGCCGACCCGCAGAGTCCGGCCCACCCTGTCGCCGTGTTCGGACGGGCCGCCGCGCGACTGGAGCGGGTCCTGTATCGGGACGAGAGGGCGCGCGGTGTGGTTCACGTCGTGTTGTGCGTCGGGGGTGCCACGGCTCTCGGCGTGCTGGGTCAACGGGCGGCGAACCCGGTCGCCCGTACGGTCGTGACCGCCGTGGCCACCTGGGCCGTGCTCGGCGGCACCACGCTGGCCCGCGAGGGCGCCTACCTGGCCGACGCCCTCGAACACGACGACCTGGAACGCGCCAGGGCCCGCCTCCCTCACCTCTGCGGCCGCGACCCCTCCCACCTGGAGGCTCCCGAGCTGGCCAGGGCCACGGTCGAGTCGCTGGCCGAGAACACCTCCGACGCGGTCGTGGCGCCCCTGTTCTGGGGTGCGGTGGCGGGGGTGCCGGGGTTGCTGGCGTACCGGGCGATCAACACGCTGGACGCCATGATCGGCCACCACTCCCCCCGGTACGAGAACTTCGGCTGGGCCGCCGCGAAGCTCGACGACGTGGCGAACTACGTACCGGCGCGGCTGACGGGCGTGCTCACCGTCCTGACCGGGCCCGACCCGCGGCAGGCGCTGGCCATGTTGCGGCGGGACGGGCACCGGCACCCCAGCCCGAACGCCGGCAGGTGCGAGGCCGCGTTCGCCGGCGCGCTCGGTGTCACGCTGGGCGGCAAGAACGTGTACGGCGAAAGGACCGAGAACCGCCCCACGATGGGTGAGGGACCGAAGCCCGCCGTCAAGGACATTCGCCGCGCGGTACGCCTGACGCGAGCGGTCGGCCTGGCCGCCGCCGGCACGGCGGTGATCACGGCCTGGGCCCTGCACCGGGCCTTTACCCGGTGATTCCTCACATGACGCGGTTGAGGTTGAGGACGAGCCAGATCACGAATACGGCCGTCAGGGTAATTCCGATCATCGACTTCGCCGCGTTGTGCGCGGTGACCTTCCTGGCCACCACCTGCCTGGCACTCTGCTTCCACACCTGACGGGTGAGAACCATGGTCTGGAAGCGGCGGCCGAGAGCGAACACGGCCAGGGCGATGAGGATGAACAAGATGACGCGGCCGTCTGCGGGTTCCATCGAGATCCCCCCTGCTGGGCCTGGATGCGACGTATTTCCCCCGTGACTTTCGAGAACTCAGGATACTCGGACGACAGCACTTTGTAATGGTATTTACGGCTCGAGGTCGACCACGATCGGCGCGTGATCGGACGGTCCTTTCCCTTTACGCGCCTCACGATCGACGTACGCCGACCGCACCCGCCCGGCCACGTCGGCACTGGCGTACACGAGGTCGATGCGCATGCCCTTGTTCTGGTGGAACATCCCGGCCCGGTAGTCCCAGTACGTGAACGGGTGCGGCCCCTTCATCGGCGTCGGCACCACGTCCTGGAGCCCGAGATCGCGCAGGTCGGCCAGCGCCTGCCGCTCGGCGGGCGTGACGTGGGTCGAGCCGGCGAACAGGGCGGGGTCCCACACGTCGGCGTCCGTCGGCGCCACGTTGTAGTCGCCGCACGCCACCAGCGGGCCGGTCGCCAGCTCGGCCGCGAGGGCCTCACGCAGCTCGGCGAACCAGCCCAGCTTGTACGTGTAGTGCGGGGAGTCGAGGCTGCGGCCGTTGGGCGCGTACAGGGACCAGACCCGCATCCCGCCACAGGTCGCGCCGATCGCACGGGCCTCGGCCCGGGCGGCGCCGACCGTGTCGAGCTCGGCGAAGCCCGGCTCTCCGGGGAAGCTCAGGGTCACGTCGTCCAGCCCGGCCCTGGACAGCAGCGCGACCCCGTTCCAGCGCCCGTCGCCGTGGGCCGCGGTGGCGTAGCCGAGCGCGCCCACCTCCGCCACCGGGAACGCCTCCGCGGGGCATTTGGTCTCCTGCAGGCAGACGATGTCGGGCTTGGTCTCGGCCAGCCAGTCGAGCAGGCGCGGCAGCCGTGCCTTGACCGAGTTCACGTTCCAGGTAGCCAGGCGCATCCCCCTAGCCTGCCATCGGTGAGCGGCACCACCCAAGAAGGCCGGGCGGAAGTCCGCCCGGCCAGAAGCGGGGTCAGCGGCTGGACCAGAGAGGCTTGTTGTCCGCCGAGTAGATGATGACCCGGCCGTCGTTGGTGACCGCCAGCCACGCGCCGGGGTTGCCGGCCGTCCTGGTCGTCCACAGGGCCTTGTCATTTCGGTCGACGACGACCCAGTTACCCTCGGGCTGCATGATCGAGCGAGCCCCCGGGTTCCCCGCGGTCGGGGTGGTGAACAGGCTCTTCTGCCCGTCGTACAGCACCGCGTTGCCCTCGTCCTGCTGGATCAGCCGGTAGCGGCCGTTGGCCGACTGGATGACCTGGCCGGGCCGCAGCACGTGGCCGGAGGGCAGCTTGCCGATGGCGGCCTTCGTCGACCACAGCGGCCTGTTGTCCCTGGAGTAGATCACCAGGTTGCCGCTCTCCTTGGGCAGCAGCAGGTACGCGCCGGGGTTGCCGGCGGTCGGCGTGGCCCACAGCGGCTTGTTGTCGGCGCCGTAGATGACGAGGTTGCCCTCCTTCTGCATGGTCGCGCGGGCGCCGGGCCTGCCCGAGGTGGGCGAGGTCCACAGCGCCTGGGTGCCGTCGTAGAAGACCAGGTTGCCCTGCGCCTGCTGGACGAGCTTGAACCGGCCGGAGGTCAGCGACTGCCCGGGCAGCAGCCACTCGCCGGGCCCGAGGCGGTCCCCCTTGAGCGTGACGGTGGCACTGGCCGGCTGGGTCAGGGCGACGGTGGCCACCGGGCCGGCCAGGAGCGAGCCCGCCAGAACGGCGATCGCGGCCTTCTTCGTGATCAACTTTCGTCTCTTCCTGTTGAGGCGTAGATCGTGAGCCAAAGACGTTCGCAGAGGTGGTTGGCGTTTGATTGGCGCCGTAAGGGCTTTTAGCGGGCTTTTAGCGCCCTGCCGCACCCTGTGACAGGTGGATCACTTGGAGTTTCGCCTGCTCGGGTCCATCGACGCCTGTGTCGGGGACCGCCGCCTGGACCTTGGGCCGCGGAAGCGTCGTTTCGTACTGGCCGCGCTGCTGCTGGACCTGAACCGTCCGGTCCCGGTGGAGCGGCTGGTCGACGCCGTGTGGGAGACCGATCCCCCGGACAGTGCGCGGATGACCGTGCAGGGACACGTGTACCGGCTGCGCCGCGCGCTGGTCGGCGCCGAGGTGGAGACGGATTCGTCCGGCTATGTGCTGCGGGCCGACCCCGAGCGCGTCGACGCGCTGCGCTTTCGCCGGTTGACGGCCGAGGCGGCCAGGGAGGGCGACGAGGCGGGCGCTGAGCTGCTGGAGGAGGCGCTCGGGCTGTGGCTCGGCCCGGCGCTCGGCGAGTCGAGGGGTGGCAAGTCGCTGGAGGTGGCGGCGATCGAGCTGGAGGAGGCGCGGCTGGCGGCGATCGAGGACCTGGCCCGCCGCCGGCTCCGGCTGGGGCAGCCGGAGCGCGCGATCACGCCGCTGCGCGCGATCGTGACGGCCGCGCCGCACCAGGAGCGGCTGGTGTCGCTGCTCATGACGGCCTTCTACCGGGTGGGGCGGCAGGCGGAGGCGCTGGAGCTGTACGACCGCACGCGCCGCCTCCTGGCCGACCAGCTCGGCGTGGACCCGGGCCACGAACTGCGCGCCACGTTCGCGTCGCTGCTCACCGCTCAGGCGTGATCGAGTGCGGCCCGCGCCGCCGCCTCGTCCAGCCGATGCCCGTGGGCGCGGTGCAGCTCGGCGGCCCTGCGGGCGTGCTCGGCCCCGGGCGGTTCGGCCCGGGCCAGCAGGGTGAGCGCCTGGCCTTCGAGCCGCCGCAGCCCATGCGCGGCGGCCGCGGCGCACGCCTCCCGCGCCAGCTCCGCGGCCTCGTCGGGCAGGCCGCCCGCCAGGAGCACCTCGATCAGCCACACCCGGGCGCGCACCTCGATGTAGGGGTAGGTGCGGTCGCGGTAGTAGTCGAGCACGTCTCTCAGCACGCGGATCCGCTCACCGATCGCCGTGGACGCGTCGACCTTGGCCAGCGTGCTCCTGGCCTCCTCGTACTCCCTGACCATCCCGCCGGAGGCCGCCACGGCGACGGCTCTCCGGGCCAGGTCCGCCGCGCCGTCGCCGTCGCCCCGCGCCTGTGCGACGAGGGCCGCGCTGGACAGGGCCGCGGCCAGCTCGCCGCCCTCCGCCTGCTCCAGCGCGCGGTCGAACGCGTCCATGGCGGCGTCGAGGTCGCCCAGCGCCAGGTGGATGTCACCGAGGATGGAGTAGGACCGGCCCCGCCACCCCTGCGGCTGGGGGTCGTCGCTCTCCTCGCGCAGTCGTACGGCCCGCTCCTGCCGCTCCAGCGCCTGGCCCGCGAGCCCGACCCACATGAGCTTGATCGCGAAGTTCTCCAGCAGCGCGGGCAGGCGGGACGGGTCGTGGGCCTCCCACAGCCGCACGATGTGTTCGTACTGGCCGGCGCCTTCGTGCAGGTCACCGGCCACGACGAGGTTGCTCGAGGCCACCAGCACGCCGGTCTTCCAGCCGATGCGCTCGTAGAGCTCGGCGGCCTGCTCGCAGTGGCGGATGGCCGGTCGCGGCTCGTTGAGCGTGAACCAGGCCCCGGCCAGCGAGTAGCCCGCCGTCGTGCTGGAGATCCGGCCGCCCAGCGTCTTGCGGAGCTGTGACACCTTGAGCTGCACGATGGTCTTGGCGGTCTTGGGCGGATCGTCCTCCCACAGGGCCTCGATCAGCCGGTCGACCGGCACGTAGGAGCCCTTGTACGCGGCGAGCAGCCCGAGCACGCACTGCTGCTGGGCCCCCTCGATCGGAATCTGAGCGCCGCCTTCGCACACCTCGACCGGGCCGAGCACGCGGATGTCCATCCCGACCGAGCATAATGCGTAAACCCTCAGATCAAGCCGGTACGGCGAGCCAGCGCCGCCGCCTCCACCCGCGACGTCACGCCCAGCTTGGCCATGATGTTGGACACGTGCACCCCCGACGTCCTGGCCGAGATGAACAGCCGCTCCGCGATCTGCCGGTTGCTCAGCCCCTCGGCGACCAGGCCGAGCACCTCCCGCTCCCGGGCCGACAGCACCAGGCCGCCGGAGAGGCTCACCCGCAGCGTGGCCGCGGCCGCCTCGACCTCGCGCCGCAGCGGCTCCGAGCCGAGCGCGCCGGCGATCGCGGCCGCCTCGCGCAGCGGCCCGGTGGCCTGAGCCGGGTCCTGCTCGGCGGCTCTGACGAGGGCCTGGCCCAGCGCGTACGGCTGCCCGACCGCCCGCCAGCCCGCCACGGCCGCCGCCCAGGACCCGCCGCACTCGGCCTCGAACGTGGCACGGTATGCCTCCTGCACCCGCCCCGTCGTGGCGATGCCCGCCGGCGCCTCGCGGACGCGGCCGATCCTGGCGCCCAGGGCCAGCAGCGGCCAGGCGTAGCGGCGGCTCAGCGTCAGATCGTGCTCGGCCAGCACGTGATCGACCACCCGGCGGGCCCGCCCCAGGTCGGCCCGGGCCACGGCGAGGCGGCATTCGAGCAGGTCGGGCTCCAGGCACGAGTCGTAGCCCCGCGACCGTCCGCGCATCAGCGGCCTGGCCTGGCGGACGATCTCCGCGGCCTCGTCGTGCGCGCCCTCCAGGACGGCCACGGTGCCGAGCACCATGAGGATCCAGGCGCGGTGGATGGGCGGCGGGCCGAGCGCCAGCGCCGTGCTGATCACGTCGCGGGCCTCCTGCCAGCGGCCGAGCGAGGTGAGGGGCTCGGCCAGGTTCGCGGCCAGGTGGCCGCCTCTCGATCGGGCCAGGCCCAGGCGGCGGGCCCTGGCGATGCCCTCGCGGGCCACCGACTCGGCTCTGACGTGCTCGCCCGCGGCCTCCAGGACGTCGGCCTCGCTGGCGTACGACATGAGCAGGGTGTCGTCGTCGGGCGCGGACGCCCTGGCCTCGGCGTACAGGCCGGCGGCCGTTCCGAGATCGCCGTCCAGGGCGGTGAGGGCGGCCAGGGTGATCAGGGAGCGGGTGTCGCCGAGCGCGAGCGCCTCTTCGGCGTGGGCGCGCGCCTCGGCGTCCTGGCCGTTCCAGGCCAGCACGGTGGCCAGGGCGCCGATCAGCCTCGACTCGCGCGGCGCCAGGCGTACGGCCTCGCGCAGGTCGTCCAGGCCCTCCTCGCCGAGCAGGTCGCGGATGGCCACCCGCAGCTCCAGCAGGTGGGCGGCGCGCAGCGGCTCGGACACCTCGTCGAGCGCCCGGGTGGCCAGCTCCTCGGCCCGCTCGGCGTCACCCTCGGTCAGCGCGTCCCGCGCGGCCAGCTCCAGCACCTGCGCATGGTCCTCTGCGCCGGCCTGGTCCCACAGTTCCAGGACCCGGTCCCAGCGGCGGGCCTGCCAGGCGGCCTGGAAGGCGCGGCGGCGGTCGCCGGCCGCGTACCAGTGGTCGGCGGCCCGATCGGGCTGAGCCTCGGCGCAGCGGGTGTGCAGCCGGCGCCGCTCCCCCGGCAGCAGGTCGTCGTAGACGGCGTCGCGGATGAGCGCGTGCCTGAAGGTGTAGCCGTCGCCGTCCACGAGCAGCAGCCGGGCGCGTACGACCGGCCGCAGCGCCTCGTCCAGCGCCAGGTCGTCCAGCCCGGCGGCGGCCCGCAGCACGTCGTGCGGCGTCCTGCGCCCGGCCACGGCGGCGATCCGCAGCACGTCGAGCCCGTCGGGCGGCAGCCGCTCGGCCCCGGCGAGCAGCACCTCCCGCAAGGAGGCGGGCGTGGCGGCCCCGGCGGGAACGTCGGCCAGGGCCTCGGCGAACAGCGGGTTGCCCTCGCTGCGCGCCATGATCCGCGCCACGTCGTCGCGGCCCAGCATGCGCGCCACCTCGTCGCGCCCCAGCGGCGGCACCCTGATCGTCTCGGTGTCCGGCAGCCGCAGCGGCTCCCGCGAGGTCGCGACGACGAGCACGCCGGGCGCCATCAGGTTCCGCAACAGGAACACCAGCAGGTCGACGCCGGCCTGGTCGGCCCAGTGCAGGTCCTCCAGCACGATCACCAGCGGCCGCCGCTCGGCCGACCGCTCGACCAGCAGCAGCACCTCCTCGAACAGCCGCGCCCGCCCCAGGTCGGGCATCTCCTCGACCTCGCCGAGCTCGGGCAGCAGCCGGGCGAGCCCGCGCCGGCCGCCGCCCGGGACAAGCCCGGCGCCGTACTGCCTGACCAGCCGGCGCAGCACCGGCACGAACGGCGCGTACGCCGTACCACCGGGATCGGCCCCGCCCTCGACGACGAGCGCGTCGATCCCGGACACGAACTCGCTCACCAGCCGCGACTTGCCGATGCCCGCCTCGCCGACGACCAGCACGGCGCCCGGCGCGCGCCGCCACGCCGCGCCCAGGCGCGCCAGCTCCCCCTCACGTCCGACGAACACGCACCCATTATGAAGAGGCGGCTACGTCTCATGCCCGATGTGCCTTATGCGCGCTTCCGCGACCGTCGTAGGCATGTTGACGCGTTCGATGAGTTTGATGATGGCCGCATCGACGGCCGGGCTGCTCGGCTTCTATCTGCTGTTCTCCGCCGTGCCCCTCTACGCCACGACCGGTGGCGCCGGCGGGCTCGGCGCCGGGGCGGTCACCGGCGTCATGATGCTGGCCACGGTCGTGGCCGAGCTGGCGGTCCCGTGGTCGTTGTCCCGGTTCGGCTATCGCGCCGTGATGGGGCTCGGGCTGGCGCTGCTCGGCCTGCCCGCGCTCCTGCTGCCGCTGTCGGCCGGGCTGGGCTGGGTGCTGGGGATCAGCGCGCTGCGCGGCGCCGGGCTGGGCGTCCTGGTGGTCACGGGGACCGCGCTCACGGCCGAGCTGGTGCCCGCCGAGCGCCGCGGCGAGGGCCTCGGCGTGTACGGGGTGGCGGTCGGCATCCCGTCCGTGCTGGGCCTGCCGCTGGGGTTGTGGGCGAGCGACGCCCTCGGGCACACGCCCGTGTTCGTCGTGGCCGGGCTCGTGCCGCTGGCCGGATTGCCCGCGGTGCTGGGGCTGCCCGCGAAGCGGCCCGTACGTGATCCCGGCGGTGTGGTCGTGTCCGGTGAGCTGATCAAGCTGGCCACGGTCTTCGCGGCGGCGACGGTCGCGACGGGCGTCATGGTGACGTTCCTGCCGCTGGCGGGCTCTCCCGAGCTGGCCTCGGTCGCGCTGCTCATCCAGTCGCTGGCCACGCCGGCGGCCCGCTGGCTGGCGGGCCGGCACGGCGACCGGCACGGCTCGGCGGGGCTGCTCAAACCCGGTGTGCTGGCCTGCGCGCTCGGGGTGGGCCTGCAGTTCTGGACCGGTGGCCCGGTGGCGGTGGTGGCCGGGATGGCGCTGTTCGGGGCCGGGCTCGGGGTGCTGCAGAACGCGACGCTGGCGCTGATGTTCGAGCGGGGCGAGGCCGCCAGGGTCAGTACGTTGTGGAACCTGGCCTTCGACGCGGGCATGGGCGCGGGGGCGATGGGGTTCGGGCTGGTGCTGGGGTACACCGGCTATCCGACGGGGTTCGCGATCGTGGCCGCGCTGATGGCGGCCACGCTCCCGCTGACCCGGCTCAGGGCCGTCGCGTACGTTCGACGCCCACGGTGATCTCGTTGCCGAGCCGGTGGCCCAGCAGCAGCTCCAGGTCGTCGCCGCTCCAGAACCTGCCCGGGTCGTACCAGTTGGGCCGGCGCCCGGCGGGCAGCAGCCCCATCTCCTCGTAGGTGACGGCCACGACCTCGGCGCAGTAGGCGCTCTCCAGCGTCGCCTCCTTACGCAGCCGGCGTGGGACGCGCCCCCTGGCCCAGCGGGCGGCCAGCCGGGCGGTGGAGGGGAAGGGGGTGCCGTCGAGCCTGGCCACCGTGCGCAGCGCCGCGTCCTCCATCTCGGGAGTCGCCTCCGGTTCGAGCTGGCGCAGCCAGGGACGCTGGTCGTAGCGGTCGGCCCAGGTCGTCACCGCGTCGCGCAGGTCGTGCAGTTGCACGCCGCGCTGGTGGGTGCCCGACCACAGGTCGAGCAGCGACTTGCCGAGCTCGGCGTGCCACATCATCGGCGGCAGGTCCTCGGTCACGATCGCCATGCCCACGTGGTTGACCGGGCTGTTGGTCATCGTCTGGATGGCCCGGTCGGGCACGGAGCGCCCTCGGAAGATCCACAAATCGCCGGTCCTGGTCACCTTGACGGCCTCATCGAGAGTCAGCACAAGGGCTAGCCTAGGCAACATGCGCTGGTGGAAGATGCTCGGTCTGGCCGGAATCATGGGAGTGGCGGCCACGGGAGTGGTGATCGCGCGCGCCGAACGGCGCCGCCGCGCCTACACGCCGGAGGAGATCAGGGCGCGGCTGCGCGACCGCGTCGAGGCCACCAAGGAGGCTCAGCCGGAGGGCCGCAAGTCGTAGACGAAGACCACGTCGGGGTAGGCGGGGTTGTCGTCGTAGCCCTGGATGCTGCCCAGGAAGGCCCGCTGTGACTTGACCACCCAGGGCAGCGCGGCGGCCGCCCGCTGGTCGAGCACCCTGACCGTGGCCTGCTCATAGGTGCGCTGCGCCGCCGGCTTGTCGGTCACGGTCAGCTCGGGCGCGACGTCGAGCAGCGCGTCCAGGCCCGGGTCGTCCAGATAGGCCAGGTTGAACACGGGCGGGTTCATGCTGCGGAAGACCTGGCCGAAGTAGGAGTAGCCGTCGGCGTAGTCGGGCCACCAGTACATGACGAAGATGTCCTGGCCGCGCTTCTTGCCCAGCTCCCACTGCTCGTTCCAGTGCATCGCCCGCGCGTCCAGGGTGACGTTGAGCTGCCGCAGCGTCGCCCGCAGCCGCCTGACGAGCACCTCCTCGTCGGCCTCGCCCTCGGCGTAGGTCAGGCTCAGCCGCAGCGGCCGGCCACCGGGACCGTAGCCCGCCAGTTGCAGCAGCCGCGTGGCGGCGGCCAGGTCCTGCTTGGGCACCCGGCCGGAGACGTGGCCGAGCAGTCCTTCGGGGATGATGCCGCTGGCCGGCATCACGGCGCCCTTGAGCCGCTTCATCAGGCCCTGGTAGTCGACGGCCTTCTGCAGCGCCTTGCGCACCCGTACGTCCTTCGTCGGGCCTTCGGCGGTGTTGAACAGCATCACGGCCGTGGTGAACGACGGCCGGTCCGAGGTGCGCACGCCCGGAGCGGCCTTGGCCCTGGCGAACAGGCGCGGGTCGAGCCGGTCCACGAAGCTGGCCTCACCGCGCTGCAACATCCGGTACGCCCGCTCGGGGTCCGGCACGACCTGGTACTTGATCGTGTTGTAGTGCGGCCGCCGCCAGCCGCCCCAGTAACCGTCGTACGCCTTGAGCGTGAGCTCGTCTTCCTTGCCCTTGTTCCACTTCGTCACCGTGTACGGCCCCGAGCCCGCGTCCCGCCCCTCCTTGAACCACTTCCCGAGGTCGGGCGCCGCCTTCGTGTCGTAGATGTAGGCGGCGTACCCGGCGGAGGCCACCAGGTCCAGCGGGACCGGGTATTTCAGCGCGAAGGTGACGGTGTGCGGCCCTTCGGCCCTGATGGAGGAGACGGCGTCCCAGATGTAGGAGGCGCCCGTCTTGGACGCCATCGTGCGCTCGATCGACGCCTTGACCGCCGTGGCGTCCAGCGGGTTGCCGGTGTGGAAGGTCACGCCGGGGCGCAGGCTGAACGTCCAGGTCCGGCCGTCGGCCGACGACCGCCACGACGTGGCCAGGCGGGGGGCCGACTTCTTGGTGACCGGGTCCCAGAGGGTGAGGGTCTCGTAGATGTTCTGGAAGGCGATGATCTCGTTGGAGTAGGAGCGGCCCGGGTCCCACTCGGTCATGATGTCGGTGTTCTTGACGTACACGAAGGGCGATTCGCCTTCCGGGGCCCGCTGCGGCTCGGGCGGCGGTGAGCAGGCGGCGAGCAGGATCAACGCGGCGGCCGCGGCAAATCGACGGCGCAACGCGTCTCCCTCTGTCACCGATGTATCCCGGGAAACCTACTCCAAGATCAAGCCGTAGGTGCTCAGGTGTCCAAAAGTCCCGAAAAATTGGGCATTTCGGTGATCCAATTGCTATCCTCTGGCGTTGTCCCGTCCGGCCTTGCCAGCAGGGGACCGACCGGGGAGAGGTGCCATGGGTCGTAGCCGAACGATCCGCATGAAGATCATCGGACTACTGCTCGTGCCGCTGGCCTCCATGGTGGTGTTGTGGGGGGTCATCACCGCCGTCACCGCGAGCGAGAGCTTGGAGCTGCGTCAATACAAGACAGTCTGGACGAACCTGCGCCTTCCCGCGTACAAACTGATCAGCGAGATCCAGCGCGAACGTCTAGTCTCGGCCAGGCTCCTGCGTCACACAGCGGACAAATCCGCCGTAAGCGCACAACGCACTCGTACTGACGTTGTCAGGGACGCGTTCAAGCAGCTCTCCAGCAACTCCAAGGACAGATCGGAAGAGATCCGCACACAGGTGGACGCGGTGTACACGCAACTCGACAGGCTCGACTCGGTCCGAGGTGAGATCGACGCGGGTCTGTCCGACCGTCTGCACACCGTGGAGGCGTACAGCTCGATCATCGACACGCTGTTCGGCCTGCACCGGCGGGTGGCGCTCATCGACGACATCCCGATCTACGAGCAGTCGCGCGTGACCATCGACATGAGCTACGCCAAGGAGCTGCTGACGAGGGAGCAGGCCATCGGGCTCGGGAGGGTCGACGCCGCCGAGCGCAGGCTGTTCACCCAGCTCGTCGGCAACCGGCGCTTCCTCGTCGACCAGGCCGTGGTCGAGCTCGACACGGTCCTGCGCGATCCCCAGGTCACCCTGCTCACCTCCCCCGCCTACCAGCGGATGCGGATGATGGAGGACCAGATCATCGCCGGCGGCACGCCGTCGGGCTGGCTCGGCACCACGGAAGAGCTGGCCAAGTCGTTCCAGGCGGCCCAGATGCGGGCCAGCGAGATCCTGAACGAGCGCGCCGACCCGGTGGCCGACCAGGTGCTGTCCAGGGCCTTCCTGCTGACGGGCACCGCGCTGGCACTGGTGATCGTGTCGATCGCGTTCTCGCTGCGCATGGGCGACCGGCTGTCCAAGGAGCTGGCCGCGCTGAGGCTGACCGCACTGGAGGTGGCCCAGGAGCGGCTGCCGCAGGTGGTCGCCAAGCTGCGCAAGGGCGAGACGGTCGAGGTGCCGGAGCTGTCGGTGACCAGCACCACGGCCGAGATCGACGACGTGGGCCAGGCGTTCTCCACCGTCCAGCAGACCGCGGTCGAGGCGGCCGTGGGCCAGGCGCAGCTCAGTGAAGGGGTCGGGCACGTGTTCCGCAATCTGGCCAGGCGGAGCCAGACGCTGCTGCACCGCCAGCGCATCCAGCTCGCCGACATGCAGCACCGGGCCACCGACCCCGACCACCTGGAAGACCTGTTCAAGCTCGACCACCTGACCACGCGCATGCGCCGGCACGCCGAGGGCCTGATCATCCTGTCGGGCGCCACGCCCGGCCGCGGCTGGAGCAAGCCCGTGCCGCTGCACGACGTGGCCCGCGGCGCGGCGGCCGAGGTGGAGGACTACCAGCGGGTCGTCGTCGAGCCGATGACCGGCCAGCGTCTGGCCGGCGCCGTGGTCGGTGACGTGATCCACCTCATCGCCGAGCTCATCGAGAACGCCACCGTCTACTCGCCCGCGCACACCCCGGTCATCGTGCGCGGCGAGGAGGCGGCCCGCGGCTTCGCCTTCGAGGTGGAGGACCGCGGGCTCGGCATGGAGCCCGAGGAGCTGGCCGACTACAACGAGCGGCTGGCCAGCCCACCGGAGTTCGACCTGGCCGACAGTGACCGGCTCGGCCTTTTCGTCGTCTCCCGCCTGGCCGCCAGGCATGACATCCGCGTGACGTTACGCGGTTCACCATATGGAGGGACCACCGCGATCGTGTTGATCCCGGAAGAGCACGTGGCCGAGCCGGAGGCCCCGGCCGCCGTTCAGGAACCGGCTCGCCCCATGCGGGTGGTGCGAAGTGAGTGAAGAGCGCTGGCTGGACGAGGACGCCGGTCCGATCGTCCCCGCCTACCTGCTGACCAGGGGCCGGACGGTCCCCGCGAGCGAGGCCATCGACCTCATCGCGGTGATCATCACGGCCGGTGGCCTGGCGCCGCCCCGGGGCCTGGCCCCCGAGCATCTCATCATCATGCAGAAGTGCACCCAGCCGACCCGGCTCGTGGACGTCGCGGCCGAGCTGAACCTGCCCATCGGCGTGGTCAGGGTGCTGGTCGGCGACCTGCACGCGCAGCAGCTCGTCCAGGTCGAGCTGCCCCCGCCCGCTCCCGACGCGAAGGTGCTGCTAGAGGTGATCAGCGGGCTGAAGGCCCTGTAGTGACGGCCGCGCGGTTGAGGTGTCCGTACACGGCCGCGAACAGCGCGGCCACGACACCTCCCGCGGCGGCCGCCCCGAAGATCCACGGGTAGCCGTCCAGGCCGGGCCGGGCGGCCAGGATGGCGGCGATCACGGCGCCGGCGGTGCTGCCGCCCACGACGCGGACGAGCGCGTTCACACCGGCCGCGACGGCCGTCTTGGCGGGGTCCACGTGCTCGACGGCCATGGTGCCCAGGGCCGCGTAGCCGATGCCGAGGCCGACGCCCATCAGCGAGGACGCCACGTACAGGTGGACGGACGCGTCGTGGGCCACCACCAGCCACAACGCGGCCACCCCGGTGACCCCCGAGCCCGCCGCCACCATCGTCGAGGCCGCGAAGCGGCGCATGAACCGGCCCGCGAACAACGAGATCACCAGCATGAACAGCGTGCTGGGCAGCAGGTAGATCCCGACCTCCAGGGTCGAGGCGGCGAAGCCCGCCTGGGCGAAGGCCGACATGCCGGTCAGCAGCGTGAAGAACGAGAACCCGAGCAGCATCGAGGACACCGTCGCGCCGATCGTGCCCCGGTGCACCAGCATCGCCATCTCCACCAGCGGCTCGGCCACCCTGCGCTCGACCAGGACCCAGACGGCCGCCAGCAGCGCCGCGGCGGCGAACAGGCCGAGCACGCCCGGCGAGGTCCAGCCCCACGAGCCGCCCTCGCTGATGCCCAGCAGGAGCGCGACCAGCCAGGCGGCCAGCAGTCCCGCGCCGAGCAGGTCGGGACGGCCCTTCACCGGCGGCGAGGTGTCACGCACGAGGAAGGCCACGACGACGGCGGCCAGCAGCGAGATCCCGGCGGTGATCCAGAAGACCAGGTGGTAGTCGCCGGAGGTGAGCCCGGCCAGGATCATGCCGCCGCCGCTGCCGAAGCCCATCGTGGCGCTGAGCACCCCGATGCCGGTCGCCAGTTGCTCTCTCGGCAGCATGTCGCGCACCACCCCGATCGACAGCGGCACCAGCGCGGACACGAAGCCCTGCAGCACCCTTGCCACGATCAGCCAGGTCAGCGAGGTAGCCAGCGCGGCCATGACCGAGCCGATCACCAGGAGGGCGAGGGCGCCGAGGATCATGCGGCGCCTGCCGTACATGTCGCCGAAGCGGGACAGCAAGGGCGTGGCCACCGCGGCGACCAGGAGGCTCAGCGTGAGCGTCCAGGTGACGGCGGGCAACGAGGCGTTCAGCTCCCGCTGCAGCACCGGAAGCAACGGGACCACCGCGGTGTTCTGGAGAGCGGCGATGGACGCCGCGAAGGCCAGGGAGACCACCGCGGGCCAGGGGTTACGGCTCGACGTCTCCCGTGTTCCGGGTGCGACGAGTGTCGCCATGTCGGCTCCTTTGGATAATTTGGGTAAGTAACCGAGAACCGATAATACATACCTAAGTTAGGTAAGCAAGCGGATGGACGACAATCTCAAGGACACGGTGGCCGCCTTCCGCCGGTTGGTGACCACGCTCAATCGCGGCAAGACGCACGAGCGGCTGACCGAGGCCGCCGGCGTCCGGCTGGACCGGCCGGACGTCCAGATCATCGTCGATCTGCTGGACGCGGGCGAGCCGCGCAGGATCGGCATGATCGCCGAGAGCCTGCAGGTGGAGAGCCCGCACGTGACCCGGCACGTGGCCGCGCTCGAACAGCGCGGGCTGGTCGAGCGCGTACGCGACCCCGACGACGGCCGGGCCTGGCGCATCGCGCTCACCGAGGCGGGCGCCGAGGCGGCCGTCCGGTGCCGCCGGGTGACCACCGAGTGGTTCGAGGGCGCGCTGACCGGCTGGCCGGAGAAGGACAAGGACGAGCTGGCCCGGCTGATGGGCAAGCTCTCCGACGACCTGTGCGAGCTCCTGAAGGCCCGCGCCATCGTCAAGTGACGCCTAAGACGTCCTCCGCGCGGTGGCAGGCCACCTGACGTCCCTGGACGTCCCGCGGCGCGGGCGGGCGCTCGCACTCCGGCACGGCCAGCGGGCAGCGCAGCCGGTACGCACAGCCGGTCGCCGCCGGCACCGCCTCGGTCCGGCCCTTGGCCTGGGGCGGGTCGCCGCCGAGCTTCGGCACGGCGTCGCGCAGCGCCAGCGTGTACGGATGCGCGGGAGCGGCCAGCAGGTCCCCGGTGGGCCCCGACTCGACGACGCGGCCCGCGAAGAGCACGTGCGAGGTGCGGCAGAGCCGCTCCACGACGGCCAGGTTGTGCGTGATGAGCAGGCGTTCGGTGTCCAGGGAGGCCAGCAGGTCGAGGATCCTGGCCTGGACGGTGACGTCGAGCGCGCTGGTGGGCTCGTCCAGGATGAGCAGGCGGGGGCCGACGGCCAGCGCCCTGGCGATCACCACGCGCTGGCGCTGGCCGCCCGAGAGCTGGTGCGGCCTGCGGGTGGCCAGGTCAGGGTCGAGGCCGACCTGTTCGAGCAGCTCGGTGACCCGGGAACGGGCCGCGCGGGGCAGGGCCTCGGCGATGGAGGTGCCGACGCGCATCCGGGGGTCGAGGGCCTCGGCCTGGAAGACGGGCTGGACGTCCTTCCGGAACTTCCTCAGGTCGGACTTTTTCAGGGTTTGGTCGCCGTACCAAATATTTCCGGACATGGGGGTGAGGAGGCCCAGGAACGCGCGCGCCAGCGTGGTCTTGCCCGAGCCGCTCTCCCCGATCAGGCCCACGCCGCCCTCGGTGATGTCCAGGGTGACGTCGTGGACGACCGGATTGCGGGCGTACCCGAGTGTCACGCTCTCGGCCCTGAGCATCGTCACGGCAGCGCCTCCAGCAGCTCGCGGGTGTAGGGGTGCGACGGCTCGGCCAGCACGCCGGCGGCGGGGCCCGACTCCACCACCGCGCCGTCCTTCATGACGAGCACCCGGTCGGCGATCGTCGAGACGAGGGCCAGGTCGTGGGAGACGAGCAGCAGCGCCAGCCCGCGCTCCTCCCGCAGCCGGCGCAGCACGCCGACCACCTCGGCCTGCACGGTCACGTCCAGGGCGCTGGTGGGCTCGTCGGCCAGGATCACCTCGGCGCCCAGGGCGATGGCCAGCGCGATGGCGAAGCGCTGGGCCTGGCCGCCGGAGATCTCGTGCGGGTAGCGGCGCAGGATCTCGCGGTCGAGCAGGACCTCTTCGACGGCCTTCGCCATGTTCGCGCCGGAGGCGTCGCGGCCGTGCAGTTTGAGCGCGCGGCGCATGAGGACGCCGAGGCGGGTGGCGGGGCCGAGCGCGGCCTGCGGTGACTGCATCACGAGCGCCGCCCTGGCGCCTCTGATCTCGCGCAGGGCGCGCGGCGAGGCCGTCAGGACGTCGACGCCGCAGACCCCAATTTGTCCCGAAATTTCGGCATTCTCGGTGAGGCCGAGCAGCGCGAGCAGCGTCGTGGACTTGCCCGACCCGCTCTCCCCCACGATCGCCACGCACTCCCCCGCGCCCACGTCCAGCACCGGCACGTCGGCCACGAGCCGCCCGCCGTAGCGCACCTGAAGATCGCGCACCTCGATCACTTGACCACCCTCCGAGGGTCGAGCGCGTTGCGCAGCCCTTCGCCCAGCACGTTGAACGCGAACGCCGTCACCAGGATCGCCAGCCCGGGGAACGTGACCACCCACCAGTTCGTGGTGAACAGCGTCTGCCCCTGCTGCACCATCAAGCCCCACTCCGCCGTCGGCTCCTGCGCGCCCAGCCCCAGGTACGACAGCGCCGCAGAGGTCAGGATCACCCCGCCCGCGTCCAGCGAGAGCTGCACCAGCACGGGGGTGAGCGAGTTGGGCACCACGTGCCGCAGGATGATCAGCGGCGCGGGCACGCCGAGGCAGCGGGCGGCGTCCACGTAGCCGCGGGTCGCGATCGAGGCGGCCACGGAGGCGGCCAGCCGGGCGTACCAGGGCCACCAGGTCACCGCGATGGCCAGGATGACGGTGTTCACGCTCGGCTGCAGCACCACCGCCAGGGCCAGGGAGAGCAGCAGCGCGGGGAAGGCCAGGAACACGTCCGTGACGCGCATGATGACGTCCCTGAGCCAGCCGCCCGCGTACCCGGCGACCACCCCCAGCGCGACGCCCACCAGGGCCGAGACGGCGAGCACGGCCACGGCGATGAACAGCGAGGTGCGGCCGCCGTACAGGATCCTGGTGAGCACGTCGCGCCCGACCTGGTCGGTGCCGAACCAGTGCGCGCCGCTCGGCGGCAGCAGCGCCTCCAGCGGCTTCGGCTCGTCCACCGGGTACGGCGCCAGCCACGGCGCGAGGATCGCCGCCAGCACGACGAGCACGATGAGCACCGCGCCCAGGGCGGCGAAGCGGTCGGGCAGCCTCGGCAGGGTCCGGCGCAGCGGCGCGGTTTCGACGTCCGTCATCGCATCCTCGTCCGGGGGTCGACGAAGCCCTGGAGGATGTCCACGACCAGGTTGGCCAGGACGTACACCAGGGCGACCAGGAGGGTGACGCCGGCGATGGCCGGGGTGTCCAGCGAGCGGATCGACTCGACGGCGTAGCGGCCCAGGCCCGGCCAGTTGAAGACGGCCTCGACGAGGAAGCCGTTGACGATCGCGTACGCGAAGACCAGGGCGATCAGCGACAGAACGGGATTCAGCGCCGGTCTCAGGGCGAACTTGGTCAGGATCGACGTCTCACCGAAGCCGAGCGCGCGCTCCAGCCGGGCGTGGTCCTGACCGGACTCCTCGATGAGGGCCGCCCTGGTCATCTGGGCGATGACGCCGACCGGGTAGGCGGCCACGACCAGCGCGGGCAGCACGAGGTGCTGGAGCGTGCTGGTGAAGATGGGCCAGTTGCCGGTGATGAGGGCGTCGACGATGGTGATGTTGGTCCAGAGGGTGAGGGGGCTGGTGCGGTCGAGCGAGGAGTCGTACTCGCCGGCGATGGGGAACCAGCCGAGGTTGGTGGCGAACACCGTCTGCAGGACGAGGGCCAGCCAGAAGACGGGGACGGAGACGGCGAGCATGCTGCCCACCCGCACTCCAAAGTCCGGAAATTTCGTCTTAAAGCGGGCGGCGAGCACGCCGATCGGAATGCCCGCGACGACCGCTATGAGCAGAGCCGTGCCGACCAGTTCGAGAGAGGCGGGAAACGCCACGTACAGGTCGTCGCGCACCGGTTGCCGGGTGCGCAGGCTCGTGCCCCAGTCGCCGCTGACCAGGTCGCGGGCGTAGTTCACGAGCTGGACGTAGAGCGGGTCGTCCAGCCCGAACCGCGCGCGGGCCTCGGCGAGCTGCTCGGGCGTGGCCTTCGGCCCGGCGAACGCGACCGCCGGATCCCCCGGCACCAGCCGCATGACCACGAACGTGAGCACGACCACGCCGGCCACGACCAGGAGGGCCTGGCCGAGCCGGCGGGCCAGATAGCGCAGCATGCTCAGCCGGCGCGCGTGAGGTCGTAGAAGAACACCACGTTGGGATAGGCGGGGTTGTCCACATATCCCCGGACGTCGGACGAGAGCGCGCGCTGATACGTCTGCACGTACGGCACCGCCACCGCCGCCTCCTCCTGGATGATCTTCTTCTGCAGCTCCCCGTACTCGCGCTCGGCCATCGCCTTGTCCGTGGCCGTCAGCTCGGGCAGCTTGCCGATGGCCGAGTCGATGTCACCGTTCTTGAGGTAGGACAGGTTGAACTGCGGCTTGTCAGCGCTCTTGAACACATTGAGGAACCAGGAGTAGGCGTCCGGATAGTCCGGATACCAGTACATGACGAAGATGTCCTGGCCCTGCTTCTTGCCCAGGTCCCACTGCGCGCTCCAGGTCATCGGCTTGGCCTGCAGCGTCACGTTCATCTTCGTCAGCGCCGAGCTGAGCAGCGTGACCAGCAGCTTCTGGTCCTCGTCGCCCTGGGCGTAGGTCATGCTGAGCTTGAGCTCGGGGTTGTCGGGGCCATAACCGGCCTCGGCGAGCAGCGCCTGCGCCTTGGCCAGGTCCTGCTTGGGCTCCATGCCGGTGGCGTGGCCGAGCAGCCCCTGCGGCACCAGGCCGCTGGCCTTCAGCCCGGCGCCCTTGAGCGCTCCCGCCAGGCCGTCGTAGTCGATGGCGAGCTGCAGCGCCTGCCGTACCCGCACGTCCTTGGCCGGGCCCTCGGCGGTGTTGAACAGCACCAGCAGGTTCTGGAACGACGGCGACTGCGAGGTCTGCACCGCCTGAGTCGTCCCGGCCTGTGCGAAGAGCTGCGGGTTCAGGCGTTCGACGAAGTTCACCTCGCCCCGCTGCAGAAGCTGCCACGCGGTGGTGATCTCGGGCGTGACGCGGAAGGCGACCTTCTTGTACTGCTCCGGCTTCCAGCCGCCCCAATAGCCCTCGTACGCCTTCAGCGTCAGCTCGGTCTCCTTGCCCTTCTGCCAGGAGTCGATCGTGTACGGGCCGGTGCCGGCGGTCTTCTTGCCGTCGGCGTCCACGGCGTCCACGTCGTAGATGTGGGCGGCGTAGCCGGAGGAGGCGATCAGGTCGAGCGGGCTGGCGTACTTGAGGGTGAACTTCAGCGTGCCCGCGTCCACGGCCTCGATCTTGTCGACCGGGTCCCAGATGTAGGCCGCGCCGCCCTTCTTCTCGATCGTCCGCTCGATGGCCTTCTTCGCGGCCTCGGCGTCGAGCGTGGCGCCGGAGTGGAACTTCACGTTCTGCCGCAGCTTGAACGTCCACTCCTTGCCGTCGCCTGAGGAGGTCCACTCGGTGGCCAGACGCGGCTCGGTGGTCTTGGTCTGGGAGTTGTACCTGGTCAGGCCCTCGTAGATGTTCGACAGGGCGACGATCTCGTTGGAGTAGGAGGTCGCCGGGTCCCAGTCGGTGACCACGTCGAGGTTCGGCGCGTAGACGAACGTGGTGTCGTTGGCCTGACCCGATCGGGTCGCCGCCGGTTGACCGCCAGTGGCGGTGCCCGTGGCGGTGCTCGTGGCCGGCTCCGGTGTGCCGCCGGCGCCGCGTACCTGACCGCCCGCGCACGCGGACGCGGTCAGGGCCAGGGCGCCCGTGACCCCGGCGACGAGCAGACGTTTGTGCCAGCTCATGGTGGGGGATCCTTTCGGTCTGTCACCGGGCGAGGGGTCCGGCGGCTTTGACGTGTACCCGTACGGCGGGCTCGGAGAGATAGCTGAGCGGCACCTCCAGGAGGTCCACGATCTCGACGCCGGAGGGGTCCGCCCCCGCCGCCACGGCCCGCGCCCGCGCCTCCTCTTTGACCTGTTCGATCGCTTCTGACCGGCTATCTCCCGCAGGCAAGATCGTATCGACTCTGCCACTCGCGAGTGCGATGGCGGCGCCCACGGCGTTGGCCACCTCGGCGTGCTCGGGGCGGATCACCTCACTGACACCGGGGATGCGGGCGGGCAGCAGGAACGCCCCGCCACCCACCGCCACCAGGGGCCGGTCGGTTCTGCCGAGCGTCATCCGGTCCACCGCGTCGATGATCATCTCGTCCGCGAGCGGCACCGCCCTTCGCAGGATGTCGGCGATTCCCTCCGGCATGTCACCCAGCCGTTCCGGCCAGCCCTCGGCCTCGCGCGGAACCCGGCCCGCCGCCACCGCCGCGTCGGTCATCGTCGCCGTCGTGCCGCCGAAGACCAGCGCCTCGTCCACGATCCGGTAGCCGGTGGAGTCGGGGCCGACGCCGCCGGGCCGCACCACGGTGCCGCCGCCGAGCGCGATGGCCAGGATGTCGGGCATGCGGAAGTTGGTCAGCACCCCGCCGATCTCGACCGCCGCCGCCGACTCCCTGGGGAAACCGCCGGCCAGCACGCCCAGGTCGGTGGAGGTGCCGCCCACGTCCACCACGATCGCATCGGCCACGCCGGACAGGTACGCGGCGCCGCGCAGCGAGTTCGCCGGACCGGAGCCGATGGTCGAGACCGGCAGGCGGGCGGCGTGCTCGACGGTCATGAGCGTGCCGTCGTTCTGCGCCAGGTACGGCCGCGCGCCCAGCCCTCGCTCGGCCAGCGCCGTCACCAGGGCCTCGGTCACGTGGGCGGCGACGCCGTACAGGGCGGCGTTCAGCACGGTCGCGTTCTCGCGCTCCAGCAGGCCGAGCGAGCCGATCTCGTGGCTGACCGACACCGGCAGGCCGTACTCGGTCCTGACGAGCTCCTCGACCAGCCGCTCGTGCTCGTCGCTCGCCGGGCTGAACACGCTGGTCACGGCCACGGCGTCGGCCGTCACACCGTCGCCGGCCGTCACGCCGTCCAGGAAGCGGCGGACTTCGCCGAGGTCGAGCGGGCTGATCTCGCGGCCGTCCACGTAGTGACCGCCGGGCACGATGGCCTCGCCCGCCGAGACGGCCTCGCGCAGGTCGTCGGGCCAGTCGGAGAGCGGGGGCACGGCGGTGGTGGCGGGTGCGCCGAGCCGCAGCACGGCGACCCGGCCGAGACCGCGCCGTTCGAGGATCGCGTTGGTGGCGTGCGTGGTGCCCAGCATGATCCGCGCGACCCGGTCGCGCGCGTTGTCGCCCAGTTCTTCGAGTACGGCGTCCAGCGCGGCCCGCAGGCCACCCGTCACGTCCGAGGTCGTCGGCCGCTTGGCCTTGGCGATCACCCGGCCGTCGGCGTCCAGCGCCACCGCGTCGGTGTTCGTGCCGCCGACGTCGATCCCGATCCGCAGGTCAGCCATGCGCCGTCAGCTCCTCGACGGGTACGTAGTCCAGGTCGTATCCGAAGGCCCGGGGGCCCGCCGTCTCCAGGCCCTTGGGGGTACGCCAGAGCGCGTCACAGGGCCAGGCGAGCACCGAGACGCGCTGCCCGTACCGCAGGCCCTCGGTCTGGACGGCGGCGGCGGTCTCGGTGTCCACGACCGTGATGAGGTCGGGCACCATCGCGCGCACCTCGCCGTTCTCCAGGGCGACCAGGTTCTCGTTCTGCAGCTCCAGGGTGAGGCGGCGGCCGCGTTCGGCGCCGGTGCCCTCGATCGTGGCCGTGCCGCGGACGAACCCGCCCGTGGTGCGCCGCTCCACGTCGGTCAGCTTGCCGGTGATCAGGCGGGCGGCGCCGAGCCGGTCCTGGAGCGCGCGGAGCGGGTCGGCGGCGCCCTCGGTGGCCCGGCCGACCTCCAGGGCGCGGGTGACCGTACCCTCGATGACCGCGCCCCTGGCCCGCGCGGCGGTGAGCACGTAGTCGGCCATCAGCGCGTGCGAGCCGGCCGCCACGCAGACGGCCCGCGCCAGCCGCTCGGACCAGAGCCCGTCGACCGGGCGAATGGTCACGACGTTGCCCACGATGTCGGACATGATCACCAGCTCGGCCGGCAGCCCCGCCACGTACATCGACACCATCTGGACCTCGGGAAACGCCCGCCCCATGCCGTCGGCGTCGAGCAGCGGCAGGCCGAGCCGGGCGGCCCAGGCGACGGGAGCGACCCCGTTGGCGCCGCCGATCTCGCACGACATGATCGCGCTCGGCCGGCGGCCGAAGAGCCGCTCGACCTCCTCGACGATGCGCTTGGGCTCGTCCTCGCCGTGGATCATCTCGTGGCTGACGGTCGGCGCCCCGATGCCGGACAGTGGCACGACCAGCGCGTCGTCGGGCAGGTCCGCCAGCCGGACCAGCGGCACCTCGCCGTACGCGCGGATGGCCCTGATCGCGGCCAGCGATCCCGTACGGACGTCGCCCCCGCCTCCGGTGCCCAGGATGGCGCACCCCCGGGCGAGAGCCGGAATATCGTTTATCTCAATGCTCATATGGCGACACAACCAAGCACATGCCACCTCAAAGCGCCAGTGCCTGGTACGTGCGAAAATGAGCGACCGGGAGGTCGTATGCGAGTTTCTGTGGCCGCCGACAGCAAGGACGGCGTGGCCGAACGGGTCGTGTCGGAGCTGCGCAGGCGCGGGCACGAGGTGGTGACCCACGGCGCGCTCAGCGACGAGGAGCGCGACGACTGGGCGTGGGCCTCCGAGCTGGCCGCGAAGGACGTGAGCGAGGGGCGGGCCGACCAGGCGGTCGTCTGCTGCTGGACCGGCACGGGCGCGTCGATCGCGGCGAACAAGGTGGCCGGCGTGCGCGCGGCCCTGTGCGTCGACGCCTACACCGCCGACGGTGCCCGCAAGTGGAACGACGCCAACGTGCTGGCGCTCAGCCTCCGGCTGACGTCCGACGTGGTGCTCGACGAGATCCTCGACGCCTGGCTGGCGGGGCGGCCGAGCGGTGATTCCGCGGACGTGGCCAACGTCTCCCACCTCGGCGAGATCCGGTAGCCGGACCTCACCGAATCAGAAGCGTCTCAAAAGAGACACGGAAATCGTCGGTCACGCCCTTTAGGGTGCTGGGCATGACCGACGTGCTGCTGCGGGGCGGCCACCTCTGGCGACCCGGCACGCCCTCCTCCGAGGACATCTTGGTTCGCGACGGGCGGATCGACCGGGTGGCCCCCGGGATCGACGCGCCCGGCGCTCACGTGATCGACGTCTCCGGGCAGCTTGTTCTGCCCGGTCTCGTCGAGGCGCACTGTCATCTCGACAAGACCCTCTACGGCGGGCCGTGGGAGCCCCACTCGGCCGACGACACGCTCGCCGGCCGCATCGGCAACGATCTGGGGCGCCGTGCCGAGCTGGGCGTGCCGAGCGTGGCGCGGATCGGCGCGCTGCTGGCGTCGATGAGCGCGGCGGGAACCACCCATGTCCGCACCCATACCGACATCGACCCCTTGGTCGGGCTGCGCGGCGTGGAGGCCGTGCGCGAGGCCGCGGCGGGCTCCCCCATCGACGTGCGCCAGGTCGCCTTCCCCCAGCACGGCGTGCTCGTCAACCCGGGCACGGCCGAGCTGCTCGAAGCGGCGCTGAAGAGCGGCGTCGAGGCGGTGGGCGGGCTCGACCCGGCCGGCATCGACCGCGACCCGGTGCGCCACCTCGACCTGGTCTTCGGCCTGGCCGAGCGCTACGGCGCCCATCTCGACCTGCACCTGCACGACGGGGGTTCGCTCGGCGGGTGGGAGCTGGAGCTGATCACCGAGCGCACGAAGGTGCTCGGGCTGGGCGGCAGGGTGGCGGTCAGCCACGCCTACGCGCTGGGCCAGCTCGACGACGCCTATCAGGGCCGCCTGATCGAGGGGTTCGCCGAGGCGGGCGTCGCGGTGGTGACGGCGGCCGTCTACAGCTTCCCCGTGCCTCCGGTCAGGAGGCTGCGCGCCGCGGGCGTCACCGTGGCCTGCGGGCACGACGGCATCCGCGACCTGTGGGGCCCCTACGGCAGCGGCGACATGCTGGAGCGGGCGATGCATCTCGCCTACCGCAGCACGTTCCGCAGGGATGAGGACATCGAGCTGGCGCTGGAGGCCGCCACGCACGGCGGCGCGCGGGCGCTGGGGCTGACCGAATACGGCCTCGGCCAGGGTGATCGTGCCGACCTCGTCGTGGTGCCCGCCTCGGGCCCGGCGGAGGCGGTGGTCGTTCACCCTGCGCGCACTCTGGTCATGAAGAACGGCGTAGTCCTGCACAATTGACCGGCGGGACCATCGAAAGGCAGGCAAGTGCTCTCTATTGATCAGCGGATCGCCGCAGAGCTCGGCGTACGCGACGGGCAGGTGCAGGCGGCCGTCGACCTGCTCGACGGCGGCGCGACCGTGCCGTTCATCGCGCGATACCGCAAAGAGGCCACCGGCGCCCTCGACGACGCGCAACTGCGCACGCTCGAGGAGCGGCTGCGCTACCTGCGCGAGCTCGAGGAGCGCAGGACGGCGATCCTGGAGTCCATCGAGTCCCAGGGCAAGCTCGACGACGAGCTGCGCGAGCAGATCATGGCGGCCGAGACCAAGGCCAGGCTCGAAGACATCTACCTGCCCTACAAGCCCAAGCGGCGCACGAAGGCGCAGATCGCCCGCGAGCTGGGCCTGGAGCCGCTGGCCGACCAGCTCCTCGCCGACCCCTCGCTCGACCCGGCGGCGACCGCCGAGGGCTTCGTCACCGAGGGCGTGGCCGACGCGGGCGCGGCGCTCGAAGGGGCCAGGGCGATCCTGATCGAGCGGTTCGCCGAGGACGCCGACCTGATCGGCGGCCTGCGCGAGCAGTTCTGGGGTCGTGGGCGGCTCGTGTCCAAGGTCCGGGAGGGCAAGGAGGAGGCGGGGGCCAAGTTCTCCGACTACTTCGAGTTCGGCGAGCCGTTCACGAAGCTGCCCTCGCACCGGATCCTGGCGATGTTCAGGGGCGAGAAGGAGGAGGTCCTCTCCGTCACCCTGGAGCCCGACGACAGCCCCGACTACGAGTTCCGCATCGCCTCCCGGTTCGGCGTCTCCGACCAGGGCCGCCCGGCCGACAAATGGCTGGGCGAGACCGTGCGCTGGGCGTGGCGCACCCGCATCCTGGTGCACCTGGGCATCGACCTGCGCATGCGGCTGTGGCAGGCGGCTGAGGAAGAAGCGGTCCGCGTCTTCGCGGCCAACCTGCGCGACCTGCTGCTCGCGGCCCCCGCCGGCACCCGGGCGACGATGGGTCTCGACCCGGGCCTGCGCACCGGCGTCAAGGTGGCCGTGGTCGACGCCACCGGCAAGGTCGTCGAGACCTCGACCATCTACCCCCACGAGCCCAAGCGGCAGTGGGACCAGTCACTGGCCGTCCTGGGCGCGCTCGCGCAGAAGCACGGCGTCGAGCTGATCGCCATCGGCAACGGCACGGCCTCCCGCGAGACCGACAAGCTGGCCGGTGAGCTGGTCAAGCACATGCCGTCGGTGACCAAGATCGTGGTCTCGGAGGCCGGGGCGTCGGTCTACTCCGCGTCGGCGTACGCGTCGCAGGAGCTGCCCGAGCTCGACGTGTCGCTGCGCGGCGCGGTCTCCATCGCCCGCCGCCTCCAGGACCCGCTGGCCGAGCTCGTCAAGATCGACCCCAAGTCCATCGGGGTCGGGCAATACCAGCACGACCTGGCCGAGTCGAAGCTGTCCCGCTCGCTCGACGCGGTCGTCGAAGACTGTGTCAACGCCGTCGGGGTCGACGTCAACACGGCGTCGGCGCCCCTGCTCACGCGCGTGTCGGGCATCGGCTCCACGCTGGCCGAGAGCATCGTGCGCCACCGCGACTCCAACGGCCCCTTCAGGACCCGTACGGCGCTCAAGAGCGTGCCCCGGCTGGGCCCGAAGGCGTTCGAGCAGTGCGCGGGCTTCCTGCGCATCCCCGACGGCGACGACCCGCTCGACGTGTCCAGCGTGCACCCGGAGGCCTACCCGGTCGTGCGGCGCATCCTCGGCTCGGTCAAGTCGGACCTCAAGACGCTGATCGGCAACACGGCGGCGCTGCGCTCGATCAAGCCGCAGGAGTTCACGGACGAGACGTTCGGCCTGCCGACGGTCACCGACATCCTGCGCGAGCTGGAGAAGCCCGGCCGCGACCCGCGCCCGGCCTTCAAGACCGCCACCTTCAAGGAGGGCGTCGAGAAGCTCTCCGACCTGTCGTCGGGCATGATCCTGGAGGGCGTGGTCACCAACGTGGCGGCGTTCGGCGCGTTCGTGGACGTCGGCGTGCACCAGGACGGGCTGGTGCACGTCTCCGCGATGTCGCACAACTACGTCAAGGACCCGCGCGACGTGGTCAAGCCGGGCGACATCGTGCGCGTCAAGGTCCTCGACGTGGACATCCCCCGCAAGCGCATCTCGCTGACCCTGCGCCTGGAAGACGAGGTCACCACCGACACCTCCGGCAACGGCCCCCGCCGCACCTCCGGCCGCGCCGACGGCGGCGGTCGTGGGGACGGCGGCCGTGACGGCGGCGGTCGCGGAGACGGCGCGCGCGGCGCCCGAGGTGACGGCAGCGGCGGCGCTCGCGGCGACGGTGGTCGCGGCCAGGGCGGTCGTGGAGAGGGCGGTCGCGGGCAGGGCGCTCGTGGGGACGGCGGTCGCGGGGACGGCGGCGGTCGTGGCCAGGGCGGGCGCGGCGACGGCCAGCGCGGCAACGGCGGCAATGGCGGCGACGGTGGCCAGCGCGGGCGCGGCGACGGACGCGGCGGCCAGCGCCGCCAGGACCGTCCGGCCCCGTCGGGCGCCATGGCCGAAGCCCTCAGAAAGGCGGGCCTGACCGGCGACAACCGCTGACCAGGCTCACATGTTGTGGGCGGCCTGAGACCGAGAGCGGACCACCAACCGCCTCGCCCCAGGCCGCCCACAAGGCCCTCAACCGGCCCAGCGCCGGCTCCCGGGCCGCGGAAGGTCGTGACGATCGATACGGTTTGAGGGTGAGCACGACAGCGTTCGACACAGTGATCGCCCAGGCCCGCGACCTGCTCAGATGGCGCTCCCCTCTGCGAACGGAGCTCTGGGCCGCCCGCCTCGCCGCCGACCTGGAGTCCACCGGCGAGATGCAGCCGTTCCTGATGCGGCTGGCCGAGGACGGGAGCCTGGAGGCCCGCCTGACCCTCACGGCCCTGGCGGTCGTACGCCGGCCCGAGCCGAGCGCGCACTCCACCGACGAGGGCCGGCCGACTGAGGACCCAGCCAACGAAGGTCATCAGCCCGAGTCGGACGCGCGCCCGGCCGACGACGAGGCCGAGCGGGCTGAGGCGAGTGCGGTCCGGGCCGGGGCCGGTGTTGAGCCGGGGTGGGCGCGGCGGATGGGGCGGGTCGTGGCCGAGGGTGGGTGGTATGGGAAGGCCGACCCCTTTGGCGAGCAGGTGCTGGCGGTCCTGGCCTTCCGATACGAGAACGGCAAGGAGCCTCACATCCTGGTCGTCGGCATCGATCAGCCCAACGGCGGGCTGGCGGTCGACGCGCTGGTCGAGGAGGCGAAGTTCCTGGAGGGCCTCGGCCTGCGGGAAGAGGCGCCAGGGGTGGTGGCGGGCCGGATTCTGGACGCGTTCGAGCTTGGTGAGCGGATCATGGGGGCGGTCGTCGCCGACACCCTTCCCGCCGTCCGCCCGCTGGCCATCGACCGGGCCCGCGCCGTGCCCGGCCTGGTACGCGGTGCGTCCGACGACACCGTGGCCCGCTTCCGCGACCTGCCCGAGGTGGCGGGGGCGCGAGAGGCGTTCGAGAAGCTGGCCGAGTTCGTCGGGGATCGGCCGCTGTGGTGGAGTCCGGGAAGGGTCTCTCAGTTCCTGACCTCATGGCTGCCCCGGGAGGCGATCCTGTCGGAGGACGCGATCGAGGCGATGCCCGAGGTGCTCCGTGCCTGGACCCGCTACAACGGAGACCAGGCCGCGGTGTTGCGGCGGATCGATGAGGACGCTCCCCGGCTACCCGCCCTGATGGCCGACGACTCCCTGGCCGGCCTCGCCAAACGCATCGCCAGAGCAACCTCGAACGACCTGCCCACCCCCAGCGAACCCCACGACCTTTAGCGACTCGGAGGGGTCGGAGGTGGCCGGAACGACCGAAGGCGACCGGAACTTGCGGAGTGACCGGGCCGACCACAGGTGACCGGAGGTTGCGGGCGGGTGCGGGTGGTCGGGGCGACCGAAGGTGACCGGAAGTTACGGGTAGGCGTGGGGCCGAGGGTCGGGGCGAGAGTGGAGGCCGGAGATGGCCAAGGCCGAAGGGGTGCGCGAAGAGTGGCTCGGGGACCGCGGTGGCCGGCCATCCCGATGCGCCCGGCGTCGGGAAGCGGGCGAGGGCCGCGCGGCAGCTCGGCGGCGGCGGGCTCGACGTGGATGCGCCCGGACGTCGAGCAGGTTGTCACCTGAAGCGATCGCCATGTCACTCCCCCGGCGCAGGTCGCTTGAGCTGGGCCGACGCGCTGGACAGGAGCATGTCGAGGGCCGTCGGGTAGGCGCTGTCGTTCATCCGGGCGACCAGCAGCGGCGCGGTGGCGGCGATGTGGGGGTGGGTGTCGCGGGGCAGCCGCGCGTACGTGTCCCGCCACACCTCCTCATCGGCCTCCCTGGCCGCCCTGGGCAGGGCCAGCGTGGCGGCGTCGAGGATGGCGAAGGCCAGGCTCTGGTCGATGAACGCGTGATAGATCCGTACGGCGTCCGCGTCCGGAAACCCGGCCCCGCGCAGGACGCCGAGAATGGTCTCGTCGCTGGCCACCTCGTTCGGCCGCCCGGTGACGCGGCTGGCGGTGAGCACGGCGGCCTGCGGGTGGGCCTGGTAGGCGTGGTGGATGCGCAGGCCGAGGTCGCGCAGGTCGGCGCGCCAGTCGCCGGTGGAGCGCCAGTCCGCCATCGCGTGCCCGAACAGTTCGTCCGCGATCGCCAGGATCAGGTCGTCCATGCCCCGGAAGTACCGGTAGACGGTGCTGGCGTCGGCCCCGAGGGCGAGGCCGAGGCGGCGGGCGGTCAGCCCGGCCGCGCCATGTTCGCGCAACATCCGCAGCGCGGTCTCCACGATGAGCCGGTGGGTGAGCACCTGCCCCTGTTTGGTGGGCCGCCGCCGGCGACGGCCGGCCTCCGGTACGACGCGCTTGGCCATGGTGCGCTCCTTATGCCAACGCCATTGACGTTGATGAGACTACTGACGTTGGATGAACGACACACCCCCCAAACAGCGTTAAAAGGGGCTTTATCGTCATGCGTATCCTTCTTGTGGGAGCCGGCGGCGTGGGAACCGCCATCACCCGAATCGCCGCCCGCCGCCCGTTCTTCGACCACATGGTCGTCGCCGACTACGACCTCCCCCGCGCCAAGGCGGCCGTCGCCGCGCTCGGCGAGCACGCGGACAGGTTCACCCCGGTCAAGATCGACGCCGCCGACTCGGCCGCCGTCACCGCCCTGCTGACCGAGCACCGCTGCGACGTCCTGCTCAACGCCACCGACCCGCGTTTCGTGCTGCCGCTGTTCGAGGCGGCGCTGGCGGGCGAGGCCGACTACCTCGACATGGCGATGTCGATGTCGAAGCCGCACCCCGACCGGCCGTACGAGGAGGTCGGGATCAAGCTGGGCGACGAGCAGTTCGCCCGCGCGCGGGAGTGGTCCGCGAAGGGCCGGCTGGCGCTGGTCGGCATGGGCGTCGAGCCCGGCCTGGCCGACGTCTTCGCCCGCTACGCCGCCGACGAGCTCTTCGACGAGATCGAGGAGATCGGCATCAGGGACGGCGGCAACCTGACCGTCGAGGGCTACGAGTTCGCCCCGTCGTTCTCCATCTGGACCACCATCGAGGAGTGCCTCAACCCGCCGGTCATCTACGAGAAGGACCGCGGCTGGTACACCACCGAGCCCTTCAGCGAGCCCGAGATCTTCGACTTCCCCGACGGGATCGGCCCCGTGGAGTGCGTGAACGTCGAGCACGAGGAGGTCGTGCTGGTGCCCCGGTGGATCCCGGCCCAGCGGGTGACGTTCAAGTACGGCCTTGGCGAGGAGTTCATCGGCACCCTCAAGACCCTGCACGCGCTCGGCGTGGACCGCACCGAGCCCGTCGCCGTCAGGACCGACCGCGGCACCGCCCAGGTGTCCCCGCGGGACGTGGTCGCCGCCGTGCTGCCCGACCCGGCCGAGCTCGGCGACCGCATGCGCGGCAAGACCTGCGCCGGCACCTGGGTCAAGGGCGTCAAGGACGGGCGGCCGCGCGAGGTGTACCTGTATCACGTGGTGGACAACCAGTGGTCGATGCGCGAGTACGGCTCCCAGGCCGTCGTGTGGCAGACCGCGGTCAACCCGGTGATCGCCCTGGAGCTGCTGGCGGAGGGCGCCTGGAAGGGCACGGGCGTGCTGGGGCCCGAGGCGTTCGAGCCCCAGCCGTTCCTGGATCTGCTGGTCGCGTACGACTCACCATGGGGGCTGCGCGAGCAGTGAGGGGGGCGGGGGCCGTCACGGAGAGCGCACGCTGGATCATTGAGGTGCCACCACCCGCACCTCGGAGGACCTCTTGAGCATCGCCGACGATCCCGACCGCGCACCGGCCCGCTCCCACCTGTACGCCATGGGCATGACCGACGAGGACATGCGCCGCCCCGTGGTCGGCATCGCGACCACGTGGACCGGCACCATGCCGTGCAACCTGACCCACCGCGAGCTGGCCGCCCACGTGGCCGAGGGGGTGCGGGAGGCGGGCGGCCTGCCGATGGAGTTCAACACCATCGCGGTCTCCGACAACCTCACCATGCACACGCCCGGCATGCGCGCCTCACTGATCAGCCGCGAGGTCATCGCCGACTCGATCGAGCTGATGGGCCGCGCGCACGGGTTCGACGCGCTGGTGGCCATCGTCGGCTGCGACAAGACCGTGCCAGCCGCGATCATGGCGCTGGCCCGGCTGGACGTGCCCTCGGTCGTCCTGTACAGCGGCAGCATGATGCCCGGCCGCTGGCGCGGGCGCGACGTGACCATCCAGGACATGTGGGAGGCGCTCGGCGAGCGCGAGGTCGGCCGGCTGGACCAGGCCGAGCTGGACGACCTGGCCAGGCACGCCTGCCCGGGCGCCGGCACCTGCGCCGCCCAATACACCGCCAACACCATGGGCACCGTCGCCGACTTCCTGGGCCTGGCCCCGTTCGGGGTGGGCGACATCCCGGCGGTGGCCGAGGAGAAGAACGCGGCGGCCCGCCGGGTCGGGCAGGTCGCCATGGAGGCGCTCGCCCGCGACGCGCGGCCTTCCCGCGTGGTCACCGAGGACGCCCTGCACAACGCGATCGTCTCGGTGGCGGCCATGGGCGGCTCCACCAACGCGGTGCTGCACCTGCTGGCCATCGCCCGCGAGGCGGGGCTGCCGCTGGAGATCGACCGCATCGGCGAGGTCTGCCGGCAGGTGCCGATCATCACCGGGCTCAAGCCCAGCGGCGGCGACAGCACGGCTCTCGACCTGTGGCGGGCCGGCGGCACCTCGCTGGTGGTGCGCCGCCTGCTGGAGGCGGGGCTGCTGCGCGAGAACGTGACGCTGGTGGACGGCCGCACGCTCGCCGACGTCGCCGCGGACGCCCGGGAGACGCCCGGCCAGGGGGTCGTGGCGAGCGCGGCGGAGCCGTTCAAGCGGCGCGGCGCGCTGGCCATCCTGCGCGGCTCGCTCGCCCCCGACGGGTGCGTGCTCAAGCTGGGCGGCAAGGAAGATTTCCGGCACGAGGGCCCGGCCCGGGTGTTCGACTCCGAGGCCGACTGCTATGTCGCCATCCAGGAGGGCCTGATCGTGGCCGGCGACGTCATCGTGGTCCGCTACGAGGGGCCGGCGGGCGGTCCCGGCATGCGCGAGATGCTCTCGATCACGGGCCCGCTCGTCGGCCGGGGGCTCGGGAGCTCGGTGGCGCTGGTGACCGACGGGCGGTTCAGCGGGGTCTCGCACGGGCTGGTCATGGGGCACGTGGCGCCGGAGGCGTACCACGGCGGGCCGATCGCGCTGGTGCGCGACGGCGACACGATCGTGATCGACAGCGCGGCCGGCACGGTCGACCTGGTCGTGCCCGCCGCCGAGCTGGCCGAGCGCCGGGCCGCGTGGCGGCGGCCCGCGCGGGAGGTCGAGCGGGGGGTGCTGACCAAGTACGTGGCCACGGTCGGCTCGGCCTCCGACGGCGCCGTCACGGCCTGAGGTCGAGGACCTGGCAGGCGCTACGGGCGGCTATCATGCGCAATGACGTTGCCCTCACCTGAAGGAGATCTGCGCGATGTACAAGGAGTTCGCTGTCGAGGCCGTGATGTGGGTCGTCCCGGTCGTAGTGCTGATCGGGGTAGCGCTCCTCGTCACCGCGTGAGCCGCGTTGAGCCTTAGGGGCCGAGCCGCTTGGCCGGCCCCTTCTCCATGCTCAGCGGTAGTACCGGTAGGACACGTACGTGCTGGCGTAAGGCCGGAAGCTGGCGTACCCGTCCAGGGCGGCGTTGTACATCTCGGACAGAGACCTCGTCCGCACGGTGCAGGAGGCCCAGCGGACCTTACGCGCCCCGATCCGCCCCACGTAGTCGTAGCAGGTGCCGGCCTTCCTGCCGCTCACCTTCAGCCGGACGTTGAGCTTCACGTTGTAGAGGTTCCGGCGCGAGATGTTGGTGATCCGGACCTTGATCTGGCAGGTGTCCCGGCAACGGCCGAAGTAGATCTTCGATCGGATCAGCTGGGCCTGGGCCGAGACGGTCTCCGTGGTCGCCGCGGCGGCCGGTGCCGCCATGAGCGAGCTCGCGGCAGCCGCCACTAAGACCATCCCGGCAAATCGCTTGATCATCATGCTCCCTGGAGAAAAACGCCGCTTCCCCCACTGGCAGCGGCGCGTACCGTCCCGACTACTACCAGGAACCACGAAGATCATCGCTCACCGGCGAAGATCCGATATGAAACGGTTATTCCTTTATGTAGATTTTAGGATGCCCACGCCAGCAACGGCCCCCCTTGCCTGAGCCGTCTCAGCGCCTGCTTCTCCAGTTGCCGGATGCGCTCCCTGGTGAGCCCCAGATGAGCCGCTATTTCGGTGTACGTCTGAGCCTCCTCCCCGGTGAGGCCGTACCTGCGCCTGATCACGAACGCCTCCCGGGGCGGCAGCGTCCTGACCACCTGACGCAGCTCGGCGCTCAGCGCCCGGCGCTCGGTGAGCTCCTGGACCTCGACCCCGTCCTCGTCGGCGATCATGTCGCCCATCCGGCCCTCGCCGGTCTCCCCGACCGGGACATCGAGGCTGACCATGTCCTGGCCGAGCCGGCGTAACACCGCGACCTGCCCCAGCGACCGCTCGGCCGCCTCCGCCAGCTCCGCGTCCGTCGGCTCGTGACCGAGCTCGGCGGACAACTGCCTGGCCACCCTGATCAGCCGCGACAGCTCCTCCGCCACGTGGATCGGCAGCCGTACGGTGCGGCTCTTGTCATGGATGCCGCGCTCGATGGCCTGCCTGATCCACCACATGCCGTACGTCGAGAACTTGTACCCGCGCGTGTAGTCGAACTTCTCCACCGCCCTGATGAGTCCCAGGTTCCCCTCCTGGATGACGTCGAGCAGCGGCAGCCCCCGGAAGGAGTAGCGCCTGGCGGCCGAGACCACCAGCCGGAGGTTGGACCTGATGAGCAGGTCCTTGGCGCGCTGCCCGTCGATGACGACGAGTTCCAGCTCTGGCGTGCCCTCACCACGCTCGATCAGATGGCCCGCGAACAGGCCTGCCTCGATCCGCCGGGCGAGGGTCACCTCGTCCGCGGCGGAGAGTAAGGGAGTCTTTCCGATCTGCTCCAGGTACGTGCCGAGCAGATCGGGCTCTTCGGCCGACATGAACGGGCCCTACCCGGTAAACGGCGGCGAATTCCCCGGTTCGTTCAGTTCCGCGATGGCCAGCTCCGCCGTACTGCGGATGTCGAAGAACTTGTCGAGCGCGGTGATCGCGAACAGGTGCTTGCACCTGCCGTTGAGCCCGGACAACAGCAGCCGGCCGCCGGAGGCGGTGACGGCCTTGTGCAGATAGACCAGCACGGAAAGACCGGAGGAATCACAGACGCTGACGGCCTGCATGTCGATGACGAGCAGCGGGGGCTGGGTGAGATCGAGGGCCTTGGTGACGCGATCGCGAACCTCGGCCGCGGAGCCGAAGTCGAAGTCCCCCGTCAGCCGCGCGATGACACAGGGTCCCTGGAGCCCGAGGCTGATCGACAAGGCCTGCTCCGAAGTCACCCAGCTCCACCTACCCGCGTAGCTCTACCGATCCGACCACTCTACGAGAAGTAGCGCTTCGGGTTGAACACCAGCATCTGCTCAATCTGGTCATCGGTCACACCCGAGTCCAGGAGTGCGGCCAAGACGTCGTCGTGAATGTGATCGTAGCGCCAGTTCGGCGCGAGCGTGGGGCGGGCGTCGTCCCAGGCTCCGCCGAAATAGTCCATGAAGCAGGCGGTGTCGTGGCTGAGCACCATCCGGTCCGCGTATCCCCGCTGGCAGAGCGCCGCGACGGTGGCGACGCGCTGCGCGGTCGGGTTGTAGATGTCGAGGCCGAATCGGTCCATTCCGAGCGTCGCGCCGGTGTCGGCCAGGCGCATGAGGTAGTCGAGGTCGTTGCTGTCGCCCGCGTGCCCGACGACCACCTTCTCCAGGTTGACGCCCTCCTTCGCGAACAGGTCGAGCGCGATCGGCCCGGTCCGCGCGAAGGAGTTCGTGTGCACGGTGATCGGCGCGCCCGTACGCACGTGCGCCGTCGCGACGGCCCGGCAGATGCGCTCGACGCCGGGCGTCAGCCCCTTCTCCTCCACCACGCACTTGAGGAAGGCCGCCTTCACCCCGGTGTCGGCGATGCCCGTGGTGAGGTCGCGGACGAAGTCGTCGATCAGCGGGTCGGGGCCGTCCAGGAACAGGCCGGGGCCGCGGAAGGCGTACGCGTGCGGCAACTCCTCGAAGGAGTAGATGCCGGTCGCGACGACGACGTTGAGGCCGGGCACCTGCTCGGCCACGCGCTGGATGCGCGGGATGTAGCGGCCCAGCCCCCACACCGTCGGGTCGACGATCGTCCGCACGCCCTTGGCGGCCACCGCGTTGAGCTTGGTGACCGCGTCCGCCACCCGGAACTCCTCGTCCCACCAGGCGCCCCGGCCGTAGTTGTCCAGGTGTTCGGCGGTCACGACGAAGATGTGCTCGTGCATCAGCGTCTGCCCGAGCTCGGCCACGTCCACGGGACCGCGAAGCGTCTCGACGGTGGGCATGCGTGCCTCCATACCGGCCGGTCTGTTGCGTCAACCTAGGCTTTCACATCGAGCCCCGTCAACCGGCCAGTCTCCGGAAAAGCGGCTCGGGCCGGGGCAGCCGCTCGCCGGCCACCGCCGCGGCCACGCGCGCCGCCGCCGTCGGCAGGAAGGGCTCCAGTTGTACGGCCAGCTCCCGGCAGGCGTGCACCAGCGTGCCCAGCGACGCCTCCTGCCCGGCGCGGTCCTGCTGCCACGGCCGGGTGCGCTCGACGTACTTGTTGGCCCGCTCGACGATCTCCCAGACGGCCAGGGCCGCCCGCCTGAAGTCGAACGCCATCAGCGCCTCGTGCGGCGACACCTCGGCGAGCGGCTCGCCCGCCGGCGGCACGTGGCCGTCCAGGAAGCGGTGCACCATGGTGACCACCCGGTTGACCAGGTTGCCCAGGCCGTTGGCGAGGTCCTCGTCGGCCCTGGCGATCAGCCTGGCCTCGGTGAAGTCGGCGTCGCCCACGCGCGGCACCTCGCGCAGCAACCACCAGCGCACGGCGTCCACCCCGTACGCGTCCACGAGAGCCACCGGATCGGCGGCGTTCCCCGACGACTTGCTGATCTTGCGGCCGTTTGCGGTCAGGTAGTCGTGTACGAAGATCGCCGAGGGCGGCGGCTTGCCCGCCGACAGCAGCATCGCCGGCCAGTAGACCGCGTGGAAGCGGATCACGCCCTTGCCCATCAGGTGCACCTTGCCCGGCTCGCGCACCCACCAGCGGTCGTAGTCGTCGCCTTCGAGCGCGGTCACGTAGTTGGCCAGCGCGTCCCACCACACGTAGACCACCTGGCCGGGGTCGCCCGGCACCGGGATGCCCCACCCTCTGGCGCGGGCGGCCGACCGGGAGACGCTGAGGTCGTCCAGCCCGGCCTCGATGAAGGCCAGCACCTCGTTGCGCCGCGCCGCGGGCTCGATTGTGAGCCGCCCGCTCCTGATGAGGTCGAGGAGGGCGTCCTGGTAGCGGGAGAGGCGGAAGAACCAGTTCTGTTCGGAGACGAGCTGCAGCGGCGCCTCGTGCCCGTCGGGACAGGGCCCTTCGGGATAGAACTGCTCACAGCCCACGCAGTAGAGCCCCTCGTAGTGCCGCTGGTAGAGGTCGTGCGCGGTGGCCCGCCAGATCCGCTCCACCCCGGCGCGGTGCCCCGGGTGGGAGCTCGTCCTGATGAAGGAGTCGAACGACAGGTCCAGCGTCTGCCGCAGCCCCTCGAACGCGGCCGCGTTCCTGTCCACCAGGTCGCGCACCGGGACGCCCTCGGCCTCGGCGGCCAGCACGTTCTTCAGCGAGTTGTCGTCGGTCCCCGTCTGGAACCGTACGGGCTCGCCCCGCCGCCGGTGGTGCCGGGCCAGCACATCGGCCTGGACGAGCTCCAGGGCGTGGCCGAGATGCGGCCGGGCGTTGACGTAGGGGATGGTCGTCGTGATGTACATCGGGTGCCTCCAAGGGGCCCCGGCATGACGAGAGGCCCCGGCTAGCAGGGCCTCAACAAGACGTCGCCGAAGGAGCCCCCTAGGGGGCCATCATCTCCAGGCGTGTCGTCATGATCTCATCGTACGCCTCATTTCCGCGGGCCGGGGACCACCAGGACGGGCCGGCTCGCGTGGTGCAGCACCCGGTCGGAGGTGCTGCCGAGCAGCAGCGACCGCACCCCGCCGAGTCCCCTGGTGCCGGTCACGATCAGGGTGGCGTCCATTTCGTCGGCCACGTCCACGATCGTCGACCACACGGCCACGGCGTCCGCCTCGCACCGGGGCGTGGCGTCCAGCCCGGCCTGCCGGGCCAGTTCCGCCCCCCGGCCTGCCAGCTCGCTCATCGCCTTCTCGATCGCCTCGTCCTCCAGACCGGACTGGTCGAGCGTCACCATGAGCCCGGCGGAGGCTCGCGCCGAGGTCACCGCCAGCCGTTCCCACACCGTCAGCACGACCACGGAGGCCCCGCGGAACATCTCGCCCGCGAAGGCGATGGCGGCCTTGGCGTCGTCGGAACCGTCGTACGCGATCAGAATCGTCATCTCGGCCACTCCAAAGAGGTAGGGGCCCTACCTCTTTCCAGCGAGGCGGCTTTCACGCCTGATGATCGTCAGGCGGCCAGGGCGGGCGAGACGCCGCGCCGGGCCGACGGCTTGAGCATCGACAGTCCGGCCAGGGCCAGCACGCCCAGCTCGGTGACGACCACGGCCCGCTGGGTCAGCCCGGCGGGGATGTCGTCGTTGGTCATCGGGATGCCGAACATCCGCACTACGTACGGGATCACGACCAGCACCAGCGCGCCCAGCGCGATCGCGCTGAGGATGCGCACCGCCTTGGCGTACCGGATCTTGGCCTTGGCCAGCAGCATGCCCGCCGCGGGCATCATCAGGAAGGCGGCGAAGGCCGCATAGCGGTGGATGCCGCCCGACAACGACAGCGGCACGCCCGGCCGGTCGGTGGGGAACGCCCCGATGAGGAACATGCTCGCCCCCCACGCCACCAGCAGCGCGACGACCCACCGGCTCATCCCGGCCCGGCGCAGCGCCTCGGCGATCAGTGCCGAGCCGACGGCGAAGAGCGTCAGCGAGGCCGGCAGCAGCCAACCGGCCGACTGCCAGACGTACTCGCTGATCACGCTGTGCAACGGGTCGAGATCCGACCCGGCGTGCAAAGTGAGCATGGCACCGCTTCCGGTGCCGATGGCCGCGAACCCGCCGACAAGCAATCCCTTCATGAGTCAAAGGTCGAGGAATGCGGCCTTGACCAGTATCGGAGATGCTCCCGAACCGGCCCTGAAGGATCCCCTAATACCTTGGTCTGGTGATCCCCTAGGGATGACCGATGACCTGCGCGGACGTGACCCTGGGTAGGGCCTGCCCCCTCAGGGTGGGTACGGGAGGCGGCACCCGATTTGACTTAGAGCGCGCTCGAAGGGTGAACCTGGACTCATGACGATCCAGGAGGCCGCCCGGCGATCCGGGCTGAGCGCTCACACGCTGCGCTACTACGAGCGTATCGGGCTCATCCACTCCGTGGGACGCGACGGCAGCGGGCACCGCGACTACGCGGAGGAGGACCTCCAGTGGCTGGAGTTCCTCCTCAAGCTGCGGACGACGGGCATGCCGATCGCCGACATGTGCCGGTACGCGGAGCTGCGGCGCATGGGCGACCACACCGCCACCGAGCGCATGCACATGCTGGAGCTGCACCGGGAGCGCGTACGGTCCAGGATCGCCGAGCTGACCCAGGACCTGAAGGTGCTGGACTACAAGATCGACAATTACCGGGAGCTGATGTGAACAGGCGCACGCTCGGCACGAACGGACTCCAGGTCTCCGCGCTCGGTCTCGGCTGCATGGGCATGTCGGAGTTCTACGGCCAGGGTGACGAGAAAGAGTCGATCGCGGTCATTCACCGCGCTCTCGACCTGGGCATGAATTTTCTGGACACCGCCGACATGTACGGCAGGGGCGCCAACGAGGAACTGGTCGGCCGGGCCATCGCGGACCGGCGCGACGAGGTCGTGCTGGCCACCAAGTTCGGCATCCAGCGCGACGGCTCCGGCCGCACGATCCAGAACAGCCCCGAGTACATCAGGGCGGCCTGCGACGCCTCGCTCCGCCGCCTCGGTGTCGACCACATCGATCTCTACTACATGCACCGCCGCAACCCGGACGTGCCGATCGACGAGTCGGTCGGCGCCATGGCCGAGCTGGTACGGCAGGGCAAGGTGGGCCACCTGGGCCTGTCGGAGGTGAGCGCGGACACCCTGCGCGCCGCGGTCGCCGTGCACCCGATCGCGGCCCTGCAGAGCGAGTACTCACTGTTCACGCGGGGGCTGGAGGCGGAGATCCTGCCGGCGGCCAGGGAGCTGGGGGTCGGGCTGGTGGCGTACTCGCCGATCAGCCGGGGGCTGCTGTCGGCCGCGCTGCCGAGCGCCGACGAGCTGCCCGCCGACGACTTCCGCCGCCACATGCCGCGCATCATGGGCGAGAACGCCGAGCACAACCGGGCGCTGGCGGACGAGGTGAAGAAGATCGCCGACGCCGCCGGGGTGACGGCGGCGCAGATCTCCCTGGCCTGGCTGCTCGCCCAGGGCGACGACATCGTCCCGATCCCGGGCACCAAGCGGCTGCGCTACCTGGAGGAGAACGCCGCCGCCGACGGCGTCACCCTGACCCCCGAGCAACTGAACGCACTGGTCACGGCCGTCCCGGCGGACGCCGTACGCGGGGCCCGCTACCCCAGCATGACCGAGGTCGAACGCTGACCACGGGGGTGACGGAAAAGCGGCCGGTCAGCCGGACGGGCGGGGGTCGAAGTAGATCCGGATCGTCGTCCCCCCAGGCCGCGTGTGCACCCGTACGAGGTCACTGAGCAGGTTGACGATCAGCAGCCCCCGGGACCCGGCCTCCCGCGGATCGACGGGCCGCCGCCCCGCCAGCGGGTCGGTGATGTGCCCCTTGTCGGTGACCTCGCACACCAGCAGCCCATCGGCCCGCCACACCCGGACCGTCCCCGACCCGCCCCCATGGTCCAGGCTGTTGGCGCCCAGCTCGGCCACCGCCAGCCGGATGTCGTCGATCCGGTCGTGGTCGAACCCCATCGCGGCGGCCTCCCGCGCGGCCAGCCCGCGCGCCGCCGACAGGTTGGTGTTGTCGAACCGCACGGAGGTGAACTCGGCGGGCTCGTCGAGCGCCCGGTTGTGCCCGTCGATCACCAGCTCGGGCGCGTAGTCGTCGCTGGCCCACTCTCCCGAGTCGTCCTGCAGCACGGGATGGGTGCGGGCCGCCTCCAGGACCACCTCGGAGGTCAGGTTCTCGACATCGTACGGGCACAGGATCGTCACGGCCTGCCCCGCGAACGACAGGTTGATCAGCGCCTCGTGCTGGGCGCAGGCCGGATATTCGGTCGCCGTGCGATCGGGCCAGATCGGCTCGCCGATGATCCGCACGTGGCCCCCGCCGGGATGCCGGTCGGCGAAGTCGCGCAGCACGGCCGGGATGATCCGCCCGGGGTTGCGCCCCGCCTTGCCCATGTCGAGCAGCAGCACATCGCCCGCGTCCGCGCCCAGTTCCTTTTCGATCAGGGCGAGATTCCGGGCCGGCACGGCCACCGCCACCGGCTCACCAGCGGCCAGCCCGGCGCGGATGAAAGCCGTGGTGGCAGCGGTGTAGTGCCGGTCGCCCCGGTAGAAGAGCGCCGGATGTACGAACGGGTCCGCTGACATCACGCCTCACGCTACCCAAGGATGAGGAGTTCAAGGCAATCCGTTGGGTACCTAATAAGTTGTGAAGAGAGTCCAGGTCATCCAACGCCCCCGCCCCGGACAACGGCCCCTACCTCTCGATCTGCGGACACCATCTGGCCGGCGCCTCCCGTTCTGAGCCCTGCGAACCTATGCTCGGGACATGCCAGAAATGCAGATGCGGGTCTCCGACGAGGACCGAGAGCGCACCGCACAGCAGCTACAGCACGCATTCAGCGAAGGCCGTCTCAATCAGTTGGAGCTCGAGGACCGGCTCGAGATCGCCCTGACCGCGAAGACGTACGGCGATCTGCTGGGCCTGGTGACCGACCTGCCGGCCGAGCACGCCCCGCCCGTCCCAGAGGTGGTCGAGCTCGACTCGAAGAACGGCAACATCAAGCGCTCGGGCGACTGGTCCGTGCCCCGGCGGATGCGGGTCACCTCGAAGTACGGCAGCGTCGAGCTCGATCTGTCCGAGGCCGTCATCGCGCACTCCGTCGTGGAGATCGAGCTGGCGCTCGACTACGGCTCCGCCAAGATCATTCTGCCCGAGGGCGCGTCGGTCAACGTGGACGCCTTCCGCAGCGACTGGGGCAGGACCGCGACGTCCGAGGTGCCGGGCAGGCCCCGCCCCGGCCACCTCTCCGTGGTGGTCAGCGGCAAGACCAAATACGGCGGCCTCACCGTGCGCTATCCGCGCAAGCGCTGGTTCACCCACTGATGGAAGAGCGAGATGTGGTGCTCGCTGGGCACGAGCACCCCGCCCGCCCGGTACGCCCGTGACGACATCCCCGGCTGGGTGCGTTCGCAGGCGTCGAAGTCCTGCTCGTTGACCCGGTGGAACAACTCGACCGACAGCGACAGGTCGGCGCCCGAGGCGACGACGTCGGGGTGGTAGAGCCAGTCGCACTCCACGACGGTCCTGTCCACGGCCATCGGGAACATCCGGTGCACGATCACGTGGTCGGGCACCAGGTTGACGAACACCTGCGGCTTGACGGTGATCGCGTAGTAGCGGCGGTCCTGGTCCTCGGAGACGTCGGGCAGCTTGCCGAACCCCCGGCTGCCGTCCACGGTGAACCCCTCGGCCCGCGCGGCGAACTCGGCGCCGTGCCCGACGTAATACTGCGCCGCGTACCCCCCGGCGAACTCCGGCAGCACGGCGGTCAGCTCCGGGTGGATGGTGGCGCAGTGGTAGCACTCCATGAAGTTCTCGACGATGAGCTTCCAGTTGGCCCTGACGTCGTAGACGACGCGGCGGCCGAGGGCCAGCTTGTCCACGTGGTAGCGCTCGATGGCGGCCGGGTCGCCGAGACGTTCGGTGGCCGAGTGGGTGACGGTCTCCTCGAACGAGGGCGGCTCCGCGGCCAGGCATAACCAGGCGTAACCCAGCCATTCACGCAGGTGCACGGGGACCAGGCCGTACTCGGCCCGGTCGATGTCGGGCATCTTGGCCAGGTTGGGCGCGGCCGCCAGGCGGCCGTCGAGGTCGTAGGACCAGGCGTGGTACGCGCACCTGATCGTTCTCCTGACCTCGCCCGCGTCCTCCACGCACAAGCGGGCGCCGCGGTGGCGGCAGACGTTGAGGAAGGCGCGCAGGCGGTCGTCGCGGCCGCGTACGACGATCACGCTCTCGCGGCCGATCTGGACCGTCTTGAACGCGCCCGGTTTCGGCAGGTCCTCGGCCTTGACCGCGCAGAACCAGAGGTTTTCGAAGATCCTGGCCTGCTCTTCCGCGAACACCTCGGGATCGGTGTACGAACGGCCGGGAAGCGTGGAGATCAAGCTGGTCAACCGACACCTCTTGTTGCGTATTACGCACCGAGTTGCTCTATATGCGACATAGTCAGTTGGCCTCAGGAGGCTGTCAAGAGGTAGTTGCTGTACCTGCGCAGCAGCGTGGTGTACAGCCTGGTCACGAACCTGTCGGACAGCAGCTCCACCATCGGCCGCTGCATGTTGGTGGCCTCTGTCGCGGCCAGCCTGGCGGGCCTGCGCGCCACCTTCGACCGGGCCCGCTCGTAGCCGCGCAGATCGCCGAGCGACCCGGCCAGCAGCCAGGCGTCCTCCAGCGCCTGGTTCGCGCCCTGGGCCATGGTGGGCGGCATGGTGTGCGCGGAGTCGCCGGCCAGCGTGGTCGGCCCCTTGCCCCAGACCGGCGGGATGACGTGCCGGTGGTGCGGGAAGAAGTCGATGTCCGTGATCGTCTCCAGGATGCCGGGCACCGGCTCCGCCCAGCCGCCGAACCGCTCCCGCAGCCGCTCCACCACCCGCGTGTCGTCACCCCAGAACGGCTCCCCCGGCGCCGACCTGACGTCGAACCACCACAGCAGCCGGCCCTGGCCCGCCGGGATCAGCCCGCACAACCCCTTCGCGCCGGCGATCATCACGGCCCTGTGCGTCTCGGTCAGCGCGGTGGGCATGGTGGTGAAGCCCTGCCAGGTGACCCAGCCGCTCAGTTTGGCGGGATCGTCGCCCCACAGCGCCCTGCGCACCACCGACCGGCGGCCGTCCGCGCCGACCAGCACGTCGCCGCGCACCGTACGCCCATCGGCCAGCCGCGCCTCGGCGCGCTCGGGCACCACGTGCTCGACGGGCATGCCGTAGGTCACCGGCACCCCGTCGGCGAGCAGCTCGACCAGCTCGCTCCTGGCCACGTGCACGCTGGGGTGGCCGTAGCGGCGCTCGGCCGCGGTCAGGTCGATGGTGAGCAGCTCGCGCCCGTCGCCGGACCACGACTCCAGGGTCTCCAGCCGCCGCCCGACGCCCGTGTGATCGGCCTTGAGCTCATCGAGGATGGCCGTGCTGCCGGGCCAGAGCGACACCGAGCCCCCGGCCGTACGCAATTCGGGGGCCTCCTCGTAGACCTCGGCCTCGTGCCCGGCGTTGAGCAGCCCGCGCGCCAGGGCGAGCCCCGCGACGCCCGCGCCGATCACGATTACTCTCATTACGACCCCCATAACCGAGACTGGCAGTATCAGATACTAGGAGTATCACAATGTCCGCGCGCGGCCGCAAACCCGACCCGACGGTCGATCACCGCATCAGGCAGGCCGCCACCGGGCTGCTGCTCTCCCACGGCCTCGACTTCACCATGGACGACGTCGCCGCCGCGGCAGGCGTGGGCAGGGCGAGCGTGTTCCGGCGTTACGCCACCAAGCGCGACATGCTCCTCGAAACCATCACCGGCCTCATGGACACGCACGTCGCCGTCCCCGACACCGGCTCCCTGGAGGGCGACCTGCGGGTGGTGGTCGCGGACACCCTCGCCCTCTGGCGGTTCCCGGAGGTGTCGCGCATGGCCAGGCAGGTGTTCGGCGAGGCCGGCCGCGACCCCGCGGTCGCCGAGATCATCCGCACCGGCATGCGCACCCGGATGCGGCGCTCATGGGTCGTGTACGAGCGCGCCATCGAACGCGGCGAACTGCCGCCGAAAGCCGACTTGTGGCTGCTCACAGACCTGTTCGCCGGATTCGTCGCCTACCGTGGGCTCCTGGATCTTCCCCTGCCGGAACCGGAGGAGATCGTGCGGGTCCTCCTGCACGGCTTTACGGCCACTTGATACCCGTGGTGTTAGTGGGGTGCAAGCGATGGTCAAGTCCTGGCCCATAATGTTCCCTTCGTTCGCTAAACCTACGAAGGGCACGGAACATGACTCCCCCTCGTCGTCGCCTGGCCGTCGCGGCCGCGACGCTGACTCTTGCCGCCCTCACCACCGCCTGTGGTGCGCTTGGCCAGGCCGTTGACTGCAACACCGCCGCCAATGACGCGAGCAAGATCGTCACCGAGTGGACCAGCGCGATCACCGCGAATGCCACGGACACCAAGGCCCTTGGGGACGCCTCGAAGTCCGCGGCGGACAAGACCAAGGAACTGGCCGGCAAGTACGACGGCGAAGTCGCCGCCGCGCTGAACGACCTCGCCGCCGGTTTCAGCACTCTTGAGGACGGTGACCTGGGCAAGGCCACCGAGTTCACCGGCAAGATCACGGGCTTCCAGACCAAGATCACCTCTGCCTGCACCTGACGGGCTCGCGGCCGCCGTACACCACCTGTGGGGGGCAGGCTGGGGCGGCGGCCGCGTCAGGTTGGGGAGGATTCGTTCTAGTCTTGCTGCTCGTGACGGGTGAGACAGACGTGGCGCGAACGGGGGCGAGCGCCGCTCCCTCCCCATGGAAGAAGTGGTCGGGCCACCGCGGGCGGGTGGGCGCAGTCGCGCTCGCCGCCGCGGTGGCCTACGCCGTTCTGGGCCTGGTCAAGCTGGCGACCTTCCGGGCCACCTCGTTCGACCTGGTGATCGTGGACCAGGCCGTGCGCAACTACGCGAACCTCCGCCCGCCCTACATTCCCGTGCTGGGCATGTTCCACGGGCGGGGCATGGAGTATCTCCAGCTCGCCGATCATTTCTCGCCCGTCTACGCGGCGCTGGCGCCGTTCTACTGGATCCACGACGGGCCCGGGACGCTGATCGTCGCGCAGGCGCTGCTGTTCGCCGCCGCGATCCCGTTCCTGTGGCGTTTCACCCGCCGGGTGCTGGGGGTCGCGCCCGCCTATCTCGTGTCCGTCGCGTACGCGCTGTCGTGGCCGATCGCGCAGGCCGCCGCGTTCGACGCGCACGAGGTGATGTTCGTCCCCGTGCTCACCGCCATCATGATCGAGCGCTACCACGCCGGCCGGGTGCCGCCGGCGTTCGTCGCGATGATCGCGCTGCTCCTGGTCAAGGAGGACATGGGGCTGATGGTGATCGGGGCCGGGCTGTGCCTGATCGCCATCGGCGACCGCCTGCGCGGCCTGATCGCCATGGGGTTCGGGCTCGGGGCCGTGCTGCTCGTCCGCGGGCTGCTGATCACCTCGTTCGGCGGCGACGCCAAGGACTTCTGGGCCTACGACCATCTCGGCCCCGACCTGCCCGGCGCGATCATGGGGCTGCTGCGCGACCCGATCGCCGCCGTGCTGCTGCCGTTCAGCGACGAGGCCAAGGTCGACACGCTGTTCCTGCTGGCGTGGCCGACGCTGCTGCTGTGCCTGCTCTCGCCGGTGTCGCTGGTGGCGCTGCCGCACGTGCTCGAACGCATGCTTTCCGATCGCGGCCAGTGGTGGCAGGCGGACTTCCAGTACAGCGCGTTCACCGTGGTGATCCTCTTCTGCGCGGGCGTCGACGGGCTGGCCCGGCTGCTGCGCTGGGCGAAGCGCTCCGACGACGCCTCGCTCAAGCTGGCCTGGGCGGCGGGGGCCTGCGTCGTCGCGCTCACCCTGGTGCCGAAGTTCGCTCTCGACCAGCTCTACCATCCGGGCTTCTACGCCGAGCCCAAGGCGGCCGCGGCGGCCGCGGCCGTCGCCCAGGTGCCCGCCGGAGTGACCGTCGAGGCCGTCAACTCCGTCGGGCCCGCGCTCACGTCCAAGGCCACCGTCCTGCTGTGGACCGCCGAATCGAAGGGCGCGCCGTGGGTGGTGGCCGACGTCACGCGCTGGGAGTTTCCGTTCGGCTCCGCCGCCGACCAGCTCGCCGAGGTCGGCGAGCTGCAGGGCCAGGGCTACACGAAGGTCTTCGAACGCGACGGGTACGTGGTGCTACGCCGCACCTGACCTGAGGCTCACGGCCTGTTCGTACGCCCCGTCGAACCCCGCCAGCACGCTGGGCCACGACCCCGCGGCGGGCGGCGTCGCCCGGTTGTGGGCGGCGATCGACTCGCGCAGCTCCGTGTCCTCGCACAGTCGCGCCACCGCCCTGGCCAGGTCGCCCAGCGTGCGCCCGAGCAGGCCCTCGGTGCCGCTCGCGACGAAGTCGGCGACGCCGCTCTGCGCCCTGGCCACCACGGGCAGCCCGGCGGCCCGCGCCTCCAGCGCCGCGATGCCGAACGACTCCCTGGGCGCGGGCGCCACGAACACGTCGGCCGACTCCAGCACCTTGGCGATCTGCTCCCGGGTGTAGCGGCCGGGCAACGACACCCAGCCGGCCATGCCGTGCCGGGCCAGGAAACGCTCCATCTGCCCGCGAGCCGGTCCGTCGCCGACGATCGTGGCCCGCATGGGGATCCGGGCGGGCACCCGCTCCCGGGCGGCCTGGAGCAGTTTCAGCAGGCGCACGGGCTGCTTGCGCGGCGCCAGCCGGCCCACGGCGACGATGTGCACGTCGGAGTGCCGCGGCGGGGCGCCGGGCGGCGGCGCCCAGCCGGACAGGTCGAGGCCGTTGGAGACCACGCGCACCGGGACGCCCGGCCCGGCCACGGCGCGGATCGGCACGGCGGCGGCGTTGCTCACCGTTGTCGCCACCAGCCGCCACCGCTGCCAGCCGAACCCCAGCCGCAGCAGCCGGTAGACGCCGCGGGTGACCGGATCCCACATGCTGTGGACGGTCACCACGCACGGCACCCCGGCCCTGGCCGCCGCGCGCACGCCCATCCAGGCGAACGGCGAGACCGCACCCGTGTGCACATGGACCACGTCGGGCCGGATGGAGGTGATCCGGCGCGTGAGATGCCCCACTCCGAACGGGTGCACGGGCAGGTCGAACGGCATCCTCGCGACGATCCTGTGGACGCCGGGCAACGCCTCGCCCCTGGTGGCCGTGGCCACGGACACCTCGTGCCCGGCCTCCCGCTGCATGCGCACGAGATCGGCCACCTGGACCTCGATCCCCCCGAGTCGAGGCAGGTAACAGTCACTCACGTGAAAGATCCGCACCCCTCCCAGACTAATCTGGGCGTGTGCCTCCACGTACCGCTGTGTTCTTCCACGCCCACCCCGACGACGAGGCCCTGCTGACGGCCGGCACCATGGCGATGCTCGCGGCCGAGGGTCACCGCGTGGTGCTCGTGGTGGCCACGGCGGGCGAGCGCGGCCTGGCCGAGATGGGGCCCGGTGAGGAGCTGGGCGAGACCCGGCTCAAGGAGCTCTACGAGTCCGCCGCGCTGCTCGGCTGCGCCCGCGTGGAGTGTCTCGGCTACGGCGACTCCGGGCTGAGCCCGCAGGGCGGGAGCGCCGAGGAGCGGCCCGACAACGCCTTCATCGACGCCGACACCGAGGAGGCCGCCAAGGCGCTGGCCGCGATCCTGCAGGAGGAGGAGGCCGAGCTGCTGGCGATCTACGATCCGGCGGGCGGCTACGGGCATCCCGACCACGTGCAGGTGCACCGGGTCGGCAAGCGGGCGGCCAAGATCGCGGGCACGGAGATCGTCCTGGAGGCGACGGTCAACCGCGATCCGCTGGTCCGGCTGCTGAAGCTGGCGGGCAGGTTCTACAAGTTCCCGCCGGAGTTCGACGTACGGACGTTCGAGAGCGCGTACTCGGCGAGCGAGACGATCACCCACCGCGTCAATGTCCGGAAATATACGAAACAGAAGCGGGCCTCCATGGCCGCCCACTCCTCCCAGGCCAGCGGCGGCGAGACCGACCGCACGCTCGCCGTGATGCTCAAGGTCCCGCGCGTGATCTACCGCTTCGTCTTCGGCACGGAGTGGTACGTCCGCCGCGACCTCCCCCTGGGCGCCCGGCTCACTCATCCCTTCGACCGGTGGCCCAAGTAGTTCTCAGGGTTGACGTGGCCACACCGGCCACCCGGCAGACTGGACCCCGATGAAGAACAAGTGGCTCCAGATCACCTTGTCCGTGCTGTCGCTCGGGCTGGCCGTGCTGCTCATGGTCTACCTGCCGCAGATCGTGCGCACCCTCACCGGCAAGGACGTCTCCTGGGCCGACATCGGCACGATCTTCACCTCGCTCGGCGCGGGCGAGATCGCGCTGATGGCCGCGCTGTGGCTGCTGAGCCTGCTGGCCTACACGTTCGTGCTGACCAACTCCCTGCCGGGCCTGAGCCACCCGCAGGCGCTCACGCTCAACGCGGCGGGCAGCGCCGTGAGCAACCTGCTGCCGTTCGGCGGCGCGGTCGGCGTGGCGCTGTCGTTCGCGATGACCAGGGGCTGGGGTTTCGCCAACCGGTCGATCGTGGTCATGACGCTGGTCAGCGGCATCTGGAACACCTTGTTCAGGTTCATCCTGCCGGCCGTCGGGATCATCGCCCTGCTGATGGCGGGCCAGGTGCCCAACGCGACCGTGGCCAAGGCCGGCTGGACGGGCGCGATCTCCATCCTGGCGCTCGTCGCGATCGTGGCGGTCGCGCTCTACTGGCAGCGCGCCGCCGACGTGCTCGGCAGGGCGCTCGACCGCCTCACACGGCTGCTGCGGCTCAAGGTCGACGCCTCGGGCGCCTTCCACCGGCTGCGCGCCGACACCGCGGGCGTCGTCCACACCCGGTGGGCGGGGCTGTCGTTCGGCATGGTGTTCTTCCTCGGGTTCCAGTGGGCGATCATGGCCGCCTGCATGCACGCCACCGGAGCCTGGCCTGGGCTGGCCCAGTCGATCGCCGTCTTCGCCCTGTCGCGGGTGCTGACCAGCGCCGTGGTCACGCCCAGCGGGGCGGGGATCATGGAGAGCGGGGTGGCCGGGCTGCTCATCGCCTTCGGTGTGGCGGGCGCTCCGGCGGTGGCGACCGCACTGCTTTTCGGCTTCTGGACTTACACTATCGAGATCCCGTTCGGCGGCCTGGCACTAGGCGCATGGGCGCTCCTGCGCAGGCGCAACGGCCGGAACGCCGGCGCGGAACCCCCGTCCGCGATCTCGAAGGCCACCTAGTGACAATCCCAACTCCATCAAAGACCTTGTGCGTGATTCATAGGCCCGCATAGCGTGGCGGCTGACATGGTGGCGTTCCGAGTTCTGGGGCCAGTCGAGGCGTACGAAAACGACGAACTCGACCTCGGCGGGTTGCGGCAGCGGGCCGTCCTCGCCCGACTTCTCGTGGCCAGAGGTCAGGTCGTGCCCGTTGACACCCTTCTCTACGACTTGTGGGACGACGACGCGGCCAAGGGCGCGCAGTCGGGCCTGCAGGTCTACATCTCGCGCCTGCGCAGGGTGCTGGAGCCCGGCCGCCCGCGCGGCGGGCCCAACCGGCTGCTGGTGACGGTCGCGTCCGGCTACGCCCTGCGCGTGGCCTCCGACCAGGTCGACGCGCTGCGGTTCGAGCAACTCGTCCGCGCCGCGGGCGAGCACCTGGAGGAGAGCGACCCGCAGTCCGCCCGCGGGCGCCTGGAGAAGGCGCTGGGGCTGTGGCGCGGCACTCCCTACTCCGACTTCGCCGACCAGGCGTGGGCCGAGGCCGAGGTCAACCGGCTGACCGAGCTGCGCCTGGTGGCCCGCGAGCGCCACTCCGACACCGGGCTGCGGCTGGGCCTGCACGCCGAGACCGTTCCCGATCTCGAAGCGCTGACCGCCGAGCATCCGCTGCGCGAGGAGGGCTGGCGGCTGCTGGCGCTGGGCCTCTACCGCTGCGGCCGGCAGGGCGACGCGCTGGCCGCGCTGCGCAGGGCCAGAAACATGCTGGCCGACGAGCTCGGCATCGACCCCGGGCCCGCGCTGCGCAAGCTGGAGTCCGACATCCTGGCCCAGTCGCCCGAGCTGGAGCTGGCCACCCCCGCGCGGCCCGCACGGCCCGCCGCGCAGGTCAGCGACACCTGGCCGCCCCGCCCTGCCGCGCCCGTCGAGCCGCCGCCGCTGGAGCCCGAGCCGTTCGTCGGCCGCGACGCCGAGCTGTCCCGGCTCACCACGGCGGCCTCGCGCACGGGCAGGTTCCAGGTCGCGATCGTGGCCGGGGTCGCCGGCGCGGGCAAGACCACGCTGCTGCGCCAGCTCGAAGGCAGGCTCGGCGCCGACGGCTGGACCACCGCGTCCGGCGCCTGCCCCGACTCCAGCGCCACCCCGCCCGGCTGGGCCTGGGTGGAGATCCTGCGCACGCTCATCGGCACGACCGGCGCGGGCGAATACGCGCAACTGCTCGCGCCGCTGATCGACGACGCCGCCCCCGACCCCGACGAGGACGAGGCCTCCGGCGGCTTCCGGCTGCACCGCGCGGTCGGCGGCTACCTGGCCGGCGTCGCGCGGCACTCGCCGGTGCTGCTCACGCTCGAAGACCTGCACTGGGCCGACGACCAGACGCTCGCCCTGCTGCGCGCGCTGCCGAGCCTGCTGGCCACCAGCCGGGTGCTGCTCGTGGTGACGTGCAGGGAGAGCGAGCTCGACGACCGCCAGTCCGACGTGCTGGCCGCCCTGGCCCGGCTGAGCCCGGTCCGCGTGGGCCTGTCGGGGCTCGACCCGAAGGCCGTGGCCGAGCTGGTCAAGGCCACCTGCGTGCGGGAGATCGACGACGATGCGGTCGAGTCGATCGTCGAGCGCACCGGCGGCAACCCGTTCTTCGTCCGCGAGACCGTGCGCCTGCTCGACTCCGAGGGCGCGGCCGACCGCGCCAGCGCCACCGAGGTGCTCTCGCAGGTGCCCTCCGGCGTGCGCGACGTGCTGCGCCGGCGCATCTCGCGGCTGCCCGCGGGCGCGCAGCAGATCCTGCTGCAGGCCGCGGTGATCGGGCGTGACGTCGACCTCGACGTGCTGGTCGCCGTCGCGGTCGACGAGGAGTCGGTGATCGAGGCCGTCGAGGCGGCGCTGCTGGCCGGTCTGGTGACCGAGCCGGGGCCCGGCATGCTGCGGTTCGACCACGACCTGGTCCGCGACACGATCTACTCCGACGCCTCCAGGCTGCGCCGCGCCAGGCTGCACGCGGCCGTGGCGGCGGTCATCGAGCAGCACACGCCGTCCGACGTGGCGGCGCTGGCCCACCACTACTACCTGGCCGACGCGGCGGAGAAGGCCGTCCACTACGCGGGGCTGGCGGCCGAGCAGGCCGAGCGGCGCTTCGCCCACCGCGAGGCGGCCACGCTGTGGGAGCAGGCCATCGCCGCGTTCGACCGCTCGCGCGGCGAGGAGCAGAGCGGCGAGCAGCGGCCCGAGCGGGCCAAGGAGCGGCTGCGGCTCATGCTGCGCCAGATCAGGGCCCTGGCCCTGTGCGGCGACATGTCGGCGGCCCGGCTGCTGCGCCGCCAGGCCATGGACGCCGCGCTGCCGCTGGGCGACCTGGAGATCACCGCGAAGGTGGCGGCGTCGCTGGCCGTCCCGCACAAGGGGATGGCGCGCGACTTCACCCGCACCGCGTGGGAGATCGTCGACGTCACCGAGAAGGCGCTCATCGAGCTGCCCGCCGGTGAGCAGCGGCTGCGGGCCAGCCTGCTGACCACGCTGGCCCTGGAGCTGGAGGGCTCCTCCTCGCCCGAGCGCGGCCGGCAGGCGTCGCTGGAGGCGCTGGAGCTGGCCCGGCAGAGCGGCGATCCGTCGCTGATCGCGGCGGCGCTGAGCGGGCGGCTGCGGCAGTCCTACGACATCCCCGCCGTCGACTCCCGCGAGAGCATCGGCAGGGAGCTGCTGGAGGTGGCCCAGCGCTCCGGCCAGATGGCCACGCAGGCGCTGGCCCACCTGGTGCTGCTGGAGTGTTCGGCGGCCCGGGGCGAGTTCGCCGCCGCCGACGAGCACGCGGCCGCCGCCGACGCCCTGGCCAAGCAGTACGACCTGTCGGCCCCCGCCGCGGTCGTCGTCTGGTACGCGGGCCAGCGGCTGATGATCTCCGGCGACTACGAGGGCGCCGAGCGGGCCTATCGCGACGCGGCCAGGATGACCGCGCGCGCGGGCATGCTGGAGGGCCGCCAGGACCTGCCGCTGATCACCCAGTTCTGCCTCCACCTGGTCGCCGGGCGGGCCGCTGAGACGGTCGACCTGCTGGCCGAGCCCCATCTGCGCGGCGCCAAGTGGACGCTCGACGCCTACGCGCTGGCGCTGGCCTCGGCGGGGCACCTCAACGACGCCAGGGCCGTGGCCGCCACGCGTCCGCCGGTGCGCCCCGACTTCCTGTACGAACTGGTGATGACCTGGCGCGCGCTGGCCGGCATGCTGCTCGACGACCGGGAGCGGATGGTCGACTGCTACGACAAGCTGAAGCCGTTCGCCGACCGGGTGGCGGGCGCGGGCACCGGCGTGGTGGCGCTGTGGCCGGTGGCGCTGACGCTCGGCGACCTGGCCATCCGGCTGGGGCAGCCCGACGCCGCCCGCGAGCACTACGAGAAGGCGCTGGAGGTGGCCGAGCGGGTGGGCGTGCCGCGCTGGGTCGAGGCCGCGCGGCAGTCGGTCAACAGCTCACCTGGAAACGGTCGCTCGTGACGGGCTCGGCGCCCTCGACCGACAGCTCGACGCGATACCAGCCCGGGTTGCCGGAGATCTGGGGGCGCCACTCGGCCGGCCGTCCCGCGCCGGTGAACCCGGCGTAGTCGACCAGGTAGGAGCGCCAGGTCTTGGTGGCCGGGCTCCAGCGGGTGAGCTTCCAGCCGTACGAGACGCTCTGGCCGGGGTCGGGGTTGGCCACCGTGGTGCGGGCCACGTACGACCTGAGGCAGCCGGCGCTCCCGTCGGCCAGGAGGGTCACGGCCACCTCACCGGCCTTGACCGGGGCGGCCGTCTCCTGGACGGGGACGGTGATGGGCAGCTCGCGGGCCGACAGGGTGACGGGCCGGGTGGGCTCGGTCGCCGAGCTGGCGTTACTGTAGGCGGAGAAGCCGACGTACGCGCTGGTGAACGCCAGAGCCGCAACGAACAGCTTGGCCGCGCTCGCGGTGCCACTGGCCAGGACGGCCGCGCTTCTCGTCGGCATCGTCATCACCCCTTCTTGCTCACCCATAGAGTGAGACAGGGTGGTTGAGTCCTGGTTGTCGGCTGGTTGCACCCTCTTCCGGAGGGCTTGCAAGCCGGTGTGGCAATCACTTGCACCTTGAACTAAGGTAAGGCTGACCTAAGGGTTTTGGAGGGGTGGTGGCCGGTACATGCGGCATGCGATGATCGCCGTCCCCGCACCCACGGCGCCATACTGGTTCGGGCTGCCCTACTGGCTGGTGGGCGCCATCCTGATCGTCGCCCTGTTCGGCGCGTTCCAGGTCTACTACTGGGTCGGCCGCACGCTCGGCGAGCGCCTCTACGACTCGCGCGTCGGCGTCAAGATCGGCCGGGAGCGCATCGAGAAGATCGAGCAGGTCATCGAGCGGTGGGGCGCGCTGGCCGTCTACGGCTGCTTCTACGTGCCCGTGCTCCGGCACACGCTGCCGTGGGTGGCGGGCGCGCTGCGCGTGTCCTATCCCTGGTACGTCGTCGCCAGTGCCCTCGGCTGCCTGACCTGGGCGCCGATGTGGTGGTTCGGCCTCACGGCGCTCGTGTGGGGCTGGCTGGAGCTGGCCGCGCGGTCACCCGTCACGGCGGCCATCGTGGCCGTGCTCGCCGTCGCGCTCGCGGTCTGGTTCGTGGTGCGGCGCAGGCGCAGGCGGCGGAGCGCGGACGAGAAGCTGCTGATCTCCTAGATCTCCTGCCCGCTCGCATCCTCGATGGCGGCTTCGGGCGCGTTCCTGCGCACGGTCTCGATGCCGTTCACGCAGGCGACCTTGCTCGGGAAACCCTCCCCGACCGCCAGCGTCTGACCGTTGTTCGCGACGAGCGCGAAACGGTAGCCGCCCTGCCCGTCCTCGCTGATGACGAACCTGCCCGCCATGCCACCTGTCATGGCCACACTCCCCGCCATATCGGATCTATCAATGATTTACCCCCATCTGATGGTGACTCATGGCCGAGTTAGGCAAACGAACGGCTGATCTCCTGTCACCATGTTCATCATGCGTATTGGGGGTTTCATTAGCTCTGCCATCGTCGCGGTGCTTCTGGGCGTCTCGTCCCCGGCCATGGCCGCGGACGCACCGGCCGTGGGGGCCTCGGAGGCGTACGTCGTCGACTCGGCGGGAACGATCCACTTCGGCAAGCGCGAGACACGGCGGGTGCCGGTGGCCAGCCTGGTCAAGATCATGACGGCGTACGTCGTGCTGCGTGAGGCCAGCCTGAGCGACACGATCACGATCACCGCGACCGACGTCAAGTACGCGGCCCGTGGCGGCGCCGCCACCGCCGGGCTGAAGAAGGGCGAGCGCCTCACGACCAGAGACCTGCTGTACGCGCTCATGCTCCCTTCGGGCGCGGACGCGGCCAACGCCCTGGCGCGGCATTACGGGCCCGGCAAGACGGCCTTCATCGCCAAGATGAACCGCACCGCCCAGGCCATGGGGCTGGCCGACACCCGCTACACCAACCCGGACGGCATGCCGACGCCGGCCAAGGGCGGCTACTCGACGGCCGTCGACCAGGTCAAGCTGGCACAGCGGGCGCTGGCGAGCGACACGTTCACGGCCGTGGTCGGGAGCAAGGTGCACAAGGTGACCAAGACGGCGCTGCACCGGGCGCACACCTGGCGCAACACGAACAAGCTGCTCGGGCGGGCGGACGGGGTGCTGGGGGTGAAGACCGGCTACACGAACGCGGCCGGCTACTGCCTGCTGTTCGCGGGTGAGCGCAACGGGCAGCGGATCGTGGGCGTGCTGCTGGGCGACAGGAACGAGCGCCGGTTCGGCACGGCCGAGCAACTGCTCGACTACGCGGGCGAACAGTCCGCCCTGAGCTGACCTGGTCAGCCAAAGGTGATGCGGCCGCTGCCCGGGAGGGTGGCCATGCCCTGGGTGGCGCAGCCGAGGATGGCCGTGGCGGGGGTGATGCCGCCACGGACGCGCTCGCCCGCGAGCCGTCCCGCGGCGACGCTGCCGGTGAGCAGGGTGTCGGCCGGGTGCTGCTCGACGAGGCGGTCAGCTCTGACCAGCAGTTTCGAGGTGCCCACGGGACGACCGGTCACACCGAACCAGGTGATCACGGCTTTGCCGCGCACGTGGCGGGCGCTGGTGCAGGACGTCTGAGCGTCGGCCCGCACACTGGCCCACCCCGACCGCAGGAACGTGGCCGAGCCGTCGGGCGAGGTGCAGCCGGTGAGCTCCAGGTGGCCACGGGCGGTGACGCGGCGCGGGGCCAGCCCGACCCGGGGCGTGAAGGTCAGCGGCCGGCCCGACGGGGTGGCGACGGCGCAGGTGAGCGCGGTGTCCTGGGCGGTGTTGTGAGCCGGGACCGGGCTCAGGGGCCCGGCCGTGGTGACGACTGCGATGATCCAGACCACGTTCATGAAACCCCCGGCCCGTGCCGCCCTGAGTGATTAGACGCTCACATTGTGCAACATCAGATCGTCCGGCAGGCCGGATCGAGGCGGTCGGCGGTCCAGCGGAGCGAGTACGCGAGCCGTACGCGGACCTTCGCCGCGTTCCGGTGCGGCCGCCGGGGCGCACCCGGGAGCGCCTCGCCGAGCGACTCCCGATAACCCATCGCCGTCTGGTGAGCGAGAACCTGCATAGCCTCCATGACTCCTCCTTAATCAATTAAGACCTTAATTGATTAAGAACGGCGCGGCAAGCTCTCCGCTACGGTTGGACGGTGCCCAAGGTGACCCTCCAGACGATCGCCGACCGGCTCGGCGTGTCCCGGGCGACGGTGTCCTACGCCTTCTCCCGCCCCGACCAGCTCAGCGACGGGCTGCGGCGGCGCATCCTGGAGGTGGCCGACGAACTCGGCTACGCGGGCCCCAACCCGACCGCGCGCTCGCTGCGGCTCGGCCGCGCCGGGGCGCTCGGGCTGCTGTTCAGCGAGACGCTGGCCTACGCGTTCGCCGACCCGTACTCGATCGGGTTCTTCCAGGGGCTGGCCACCGCCGCCGAGGACGCCGGGGTGGGGCTGCTCATCCTGCCGCTGCCGCATGGCGACCGGCGCAGCGACACGGTCAAGGGCGCGGTGGTGGACGCGTTCTGCGTCATGTCACTGCCGGACGGGCATCCGGCGCTGGCGGAGGTGCTGGCCAGGAAGCTGCCCGTGGTGTTCGTGGACGAGCCGTATGTGCCCGGGCATCCTTTCCTCGGTATCGACGAGCCCGCGGCCGGGGCGACGGCGGCGCGGCACGTGCTCGGCCTCGGGCACCGGCGGCTCGGCGTGGCCATGGTGGGGCTGCACGAAGACGGCCACAACGGCTGGGCCGATCAGGAGCGGCAGGAGGGGGCGGTGTTCGCGGCCATGCGGGCGCGGCGCGGCGGCTACCAGCGGGCCTGCGAGGAGGCCGGCGTCGACTGGGCCGAGGTGCCGTTCTACGAGCTGGCGCGCAACTCGCGCGAGGCGGGGCGCAGGGCCGGGCACGCGCTGCTGGAGCGGGAGCCGCGGCCGACGGCGATCCTGACCAACACCGACGTGCTGGCGCTCGGCATCCTCGACGCCGCCGCCGACCTGGGGTTGCGGGTGCCGGATGACGTGTCGGTGGTGGGGTTCTCCGACAGTGCGGCCGAGGAGGCGGGGCTCACGACGATCCGGCAGGCCAAGCAGGAGATCGGGGCGGCGGCGGGGCGGCTGCTGCTGTCGGGGGGCGCGGCCGAGCCGGAACGGGTGCTGTTCCCGTACGAGCTGATCGTCCGCGACTCCACCGCGCCACCGCGTTCTTGATATGAAATTTCTGATGCCAATCATGCGCAAGCGAAGCGGAAAAGGCGGTCCGATCACGAGTGCCCGCAAGTAGGGTGAAGGGCACACACCTCCGCAAAGGACGACCTCATGGCGGAATACATCGAGGTTCGCACGACGATCGAGGGTCATGTGAGGGCGGCCGAACTCGCGCACGGCATCCTCCGGGCCGGCCTGGCGACCTCCATCGACATCGCCGAAGTCCCGCACCCGCACGACGGAGCCACCTGGGAGCTCACGCTCATCACGACGCAGCCGCAGGTGACCACTCTGGAGCGGCACATCAGGGAGGGCGGCGCGAACCGTCCGATCATCAGCGAGCCGGACGCCTACGACTTCGACCGCCATCCCGACTGGCTCATCGACGGCCAGTAGCGGGCTAGCTCCTGCGGTGGAAGGTCTGGGCGCCCGCGCGCTGGACCGCGGCCTTGGTGAGGCCGAAGATCGCGCCCTGGAGGGCGGCGGCGACGAGCACCTCCGTCCAGCCGCGTTCGAGGTCGTCGGCGTCCGGGGCGTTGTCCTGCCCTGAGGCCAGCTTCCACACCTGCTTGAACATCGCGGCTGCCAAGGCGCCGCTGACCAGGCTCATTCCCAGCGCGGTGGCCTTCTCTACGGGGTTCATCCCAACTCCTTGCGTCGATGTGGTCTCTGCCCGTGCCCCGTGGCACGCTCCTAAACGCCCGCCGCCCCTTCGATGACGGTACGCAGGGTGAGGTATCACCGGCCCGCCGGGAACCGGGCTCGACCACGACGCCGACACGGCCGGCCTATTCGGTGGACACGGAACCGCCCTGACACGGGGAGTCCGGGATTCGTGACAGATCGAGCACCGTCCAGGATTTCCGATCGGGCGAGGTCCAGTAAAGAATCGGCTCGTCCGGGGCGGCCGCGGTCTCACCGCCCGTCCGCATCTCGTAGCCGGGGTCCTCTTTCAGTAACCCGCCGATCCGGGCGGTGGTATCGGTGCACCGGTCGTAGAGAACCGGCTGCGGCCCGGGATTGTCACCGTCGTAGACGTCACCGATATATGGACCGCCGAAAAGACCGAACCGATCGTTCATCAGCGGCTTTCCATACGCGGCCACGACTTTTCGGCGATCCGACCCGTCCTTTCGCAGCACGGCGAGTTCGGTCAGTGCGTAACGACGGGACGGCACCATGCCGACGCACCATTCACGTCCGCACTGCGTGGCGAGGCTTTCCAGCCCCGGGAATTCGGGCGCCTTCCGCTCGGCCACCGAGAGCCGCTGCGCGGGGCCGCCACCGAGCGGCACGCGGTACGCATGCGATCCGCCGCGCCAGACCGCGTCGTCGCCGGCGATCGACAGCTCGTCGTCCATGGGCAGCTCGTCATGGCCGGTCAGCCAGGTCACCAGTTTCATGTCGCCGCCCGACCGGGGCATGGTCCACAGTTCCACGTGGCGTTTGCCGGCGTTCCACGGCTCGGAGCGGTAGACGCCCACCGTCCAGACGATCCGGGTCTCGCTCGTGGCCACACTCCTGAGCTCGAAGCAGGCACTGCAGTCCGTCCACTTCGGCGCCGTACCAAGGGTGCGGAACTTCTTGGTCCGAAGGTCGTAGGAGTGGAAAGTGGGCCGCGACCATCGCCCGGCGATCAGCAGAACCTTCTCCTTGCCCAGCATGGCCGCCGGCTCAAGGGCGCTCCCCTTCTTGACGAGCGCGGGCACCTTGACAAAGGCGTCAGGCCATATTTTCGCCGCCGGTTCGTATTCGGGCGCCGCGGGAAGCTTTTCCGGCCGGCCAGGAAGGGGTGGTGGAGCAGCGCACGAAGTGGCGGAGAGGAGCAGCAGAATGACTCCGCATAAACCGGCGGGTGAAAGCATGGTGGCGATCTTAGGGAAACTCGTTCGCGGAACGCATCAGCTCATGACAGGCGATCGCCGCGGCCGCCACCACATTGAGCGAATCGACCCCCGCCGCCATGGCCTCCGCGCTCATGGGAATGCACACCGTCTCGTCGGCCTCCTCCAGCCAGCGGGACGAGAGCCCGTCGCCTTCCGAGCCCAGCAGCAGCGCCACCCGTTCGGCCGGCATGATCGTGTCCATGGGGGTGGCGTGCTGGTCGGGGGTGAGGGCCAGGGTCTGGAAGCCCGCCTCCCGCAGTCGCGTCAGCCCCTCGAACCAGTCGTCCATCCGCGCGTACGGGATCGAGAAGACCGCGCCCATCGACACCTTCACCGATCGCCGGTAGAGCGGGTCGGCGCACCGGGGCGACAGGATGATGCCGTTCACGCCGAGCGCGGCCGCCGAACGGAAGATCGCGCCGACGTTGGCGTGGTCGACCAGGTCTTCCAGCACCAGCACCCGCCGGCCACCGCCCTTGAGCAGGCTCTCCACCGAGGGCAGGGGCAGGCGTTCCATCGAGGCCAGGGCGCCGCGGTGGACCTGGAAGCCGGCGACGCCCGACAGGATCTCGTCGCTCGCCACGTAGACGGTCGCGTCGCCGAGCACGTCTTCCAGCGAGGCCAGCCAGCGGCGGGTGGTCAGGATCGAGCGGATCGGGTGGCCGGTGCCGATGGCGCGCCTGATCACCTTCTCCCCCTCGGCCACGAACAGGCCGCGCTCGGCTTCGAGGCTCTTGCGCAGCTCCACGTCCCTCAGCCGGGTGTAGTCGGACAGGCGGGGGTCGTCGGCGTCGGTTACGTGTTCAAGCACCTTCCGATACTGCCATGCGCCGCCTGACCTGCCAGACCGCCGCGTACGACACCAGGACCAGGCACAGGCCGATCACCGTGCCGGCGCCGGTCTTGGTGATCACGCTGGGCAGGCCGAGCGCGGGGCTGGGCTCGTCCACGAGCGGCCAGAGCAGGGCGCCCGCCACGATCCCGGCGGCGCCGGCCGCCATGACGGTCCGGCGCACGCGCGGCGCGATGCGCAGTCTCTCCGGTACGGGCGCCGCCGCCATCCTGGACAGCCCGCGCCACCCCCACCACACGACGATGCCCAGCCCGACCACGGACGAGACGTACTGCAGCAGGCGGAACAGCCTGATCACCCCGAAGACCGGCACCGCCAGCCAGGCGCCCCACTCCATCGGGCCCGTCGAGTGGGTGAAGGAGTCCCACAGGACGTGCGTGGCGGCGCCGAGCACCGCGCCGGCGATCATGGGCAGGAGGCGGAGCCGGTCGGGGGCCAGGAGCGCGGCTCGGCCCGCGAGAGACGGCGGCAGCAGCGCGATCAGCGGGTCGCGCAGCACGCCGTGGAACAGGGGCAGCAGGATCAGGACCGCGAGCGGGTCGATGGTGACCACGCCGAGCCAGGAGTGCCAGTCGGTGTAGTCGGGCAGGAACGGCAGGAAGATCGGCAGGTCGGGCACCATGGCCCCAAGCGCCAGCGCCCACGGATCGACATGTCCGCGCAGCCGCGGCGAAGAGATCAACGGCAGCACCGCGGCGATGTGCCCGGGCGTGAACGGCATGACCCTGCCCCCCTGAGGATCGGATGATCGACGCTCATTATGCGGCCGAAGCTTGACCATCCTTTGCCGCCGCGCACCGGGGTTACGGCCGGTAACGGGTACCGTACGTATCGCTGTCGACGGCCGGATAGCCGGGAGTTCGGGGGTTCATGGTGTCTGATCAGCGGATTCATGAGCATCCGGCCGCGTCGGCCGCATGGCTCCGGGATGCGCGCGCGGCCCGCACCCTCTCCGTGGCCACGCTGGTCTGGCTCGGGGCGGAGAGCACGCTCGGCCTGGCGGCGGGCCTGGCCGCGCACTCGGTGGCGCTGATCGGCTGGGGGCTGTCGGCGCTCGTCGAGGCGCTGGCGAGCCTGATCGTGGTGTGGCGGTTCACCGGCACCCGCACGTTGTCGCCGAGCGCCGAGCACACCGCCAGGCGGGCGGTGGCGATGAGCTTCTGGCTGCTGGCGCCCTATCTCGTCCTGCACGTGGCGCACGACCTGCAGGCGGGGCATCGGGCCGTGCCGAGCGTGCTGGGGATCGTGGTGACGTCGTTCAGCCTGGTCAGCATGCCGGTGCTGGGCATCGCCAAGCGGCGGCTCGGGGCGCGGCTGGCCTCGGCGGCCACCTCGGGCGAGGGGACGCAGAACCTCCTCTGCGCGGCCATGGCGGCGGGCGTGCTCGCCGGTCTGGGGCTCAACGCGGCGGGATGGTGGTGGGTGGATCCGGCCGTCGCGGTGGTACTGGCGATGGTGGCCGTACGGGAGGGAAAGCGGGCCTGGCATGGTCACGCATGCTGCCATTGAACGCCACAGTACGTAATCGCCGCACCAAAAGGGCTGTTTTGCCACACTGACTGCACCGAGTATCGTTCCCGGAGTATTGCGGAGTATCTCCCGCTAGGGTCTCCGGAAGGTCTCAAAACACACCTAAGAGGACATCGTGGGGCGACACCGCACAGACGAGCTCGATGGCGGATACAGAGCCAACGAACCCTCCCCCCGCAGAAGGGCCAGGCGTGGCCGCGGCAGGGTGCTCGTACCCCTGGCCGGCGCTGTCGCCCTGGCGGTGCTGCTCGGCGTCGCCGCGTTCGTGATCTTCAATCGCGACCACGACTGCACGGGCGGCAAGCTGGCGCTGCGCGTCGTCGCGACCCCCGACATCCAGCCCGCGCTGAGCAGGATCGCCGGCAACTACAACAAGGCCATGCACTCGATCGACAGCAAGTGCGTCGAGGTGACGGTGACCAAGGAGGCGGCGGCCAGGACGGCCAACGCGCTCGCGGCCGGCAAGGTCGGCGCCGACTTCTGGGTGGCGGACTCCAGCCTGCTCATGGAGAGCCTGCGCACGACCCCGGCCGGCGAGGCACTGCCGCAGATCGACAGCTCGATCGCGACCTCGCCCGTGGTGCTGGCCGCGGCCAAGGCGGCCGCCACGAAGCTGTCCGGCACGCTGCAGCCGAGCTGGGCCGCCATGATCTCCGCCGCGAACGTGGCCAACGTGGACGGACCCGGCAAGAAGGTACGCGTCCTCGCCCTCGACCCCCAGAAGAACTCCGCCGGCCTGGCCGCGCTGCTGGCCGCCGCCGGCACCGCCAAGGAGGCGGGCCAGGACAAGGCCCTGGTGGGCGCGCTGAAGGAGCTGTCGGGCGCGCTCGCCTCCGACTCGACGGCGCTGCTCGCCAGCCTGACCGTGAAGTCCGGCAGCAAGGTGCCCGTCGGCGTCACCTCCGAGCAGGCCATCTACGCCCACAACACCAAGAAGCCGGAGGCTCCGGTCGTCGCCCTCTACCCGAAGGAGGGCACGCTCAGCCTCGACTATCCGGTCACCATCCTCACCAAGGACCCGGCGGTGCTGAAGGCCGCCACGGACTTCAAGCAGGACCTCAACACGGAGTCGGCCAAGAAGACCCTGCGCGAGGCGGGCTTCCGCAGCGCGGACGGCAAGGCGGGCACCGCCCTGTCGGAGGACAAGGGCTTCACCCCGGAGACGCCGGCCGCCCTCGACCCGCCGGACACCGCGACCGTGACGCGGATGGTGCAGACCTGGTCCAGGCTCAACCTCGGCACCCGCCTGCTCACCCTGCTCGACGTCTCGGGGACGATGGCGCTGCCCGTGCCCGGCACCGGCATGACCCGCATGCAGGCCATCAACAAGATCGCCACCGAGGGTCTCGGGCTCTTCCCGGCCGGTTCCGAGATGGGGCTGTGGACGTTCTCCACGCACCTGGACGGCCAGAACAAGGACTGGAAGGAGCTCGTCTCGGTCGGTCCGCTGGCCGAGTCGATCGACGGGTCGCTCCGCAAGGAGGCCCTGGTCAAGACGTTCGCCCAGATCCAGGCCAAGTCGACGGGCGACACCGGGCTCAACGACACCGTCAAGGCGGCGTACGGGCAGCTCACCAAGACCTTCCAGGAGGACAAGGTCAACACCCTGCTGATCCTCACGGACGGCGCGGGCAACGACGATCCTGACGGCGGCGTCAAGAACCCCGAGATCCTGCAGTACCTGAAGAAGACCTACAACCCGAAGAAGCCGATCAGCATCCTGCTCATCGCGTTCGGCCCGGACGCCAAGAAGGGCAAGACGCAGATGGAGGCCCTGGCCAAGGCCACGGGCGGCGAGGCGTACATCGCCGAGAACATCCTCCAGGTGCGCGACTTCTTCCTGCAGGGCATGGAACGCCGCCTCTGCACCCCCAACTGCGACGGCTGATACCGGTTGGGCATGGCGGGCGAACCTGGATAATCCAGGACGCGTCCTCTCCGCGTGGGGTCTGAGTGCCGCTCCAACACGCGGGGAGGAAATCCGTGCCTGGATGGCCGACCGTCGACCGCGCCGACGATCACGAGCTGGTGGAGGCGCTGCGGCGGGCCGACGCCGACGCGCCCGCCAAGCTCTATGACTCCTACGGCGAGCGGCTGCACGACTACGCCCACTCCCTGTCCGAGCCGGCGGACGTGGCCGCCGACGCCGTGCACGACGCGCTGGTCACCGCCCAGGGGTGCGTGGCCCGTCTCAAGGAGCCCGCGCGCCTCCGGGCCTGGCTGTACGCGCTCACCAGGTTCCAGGTGCGCGCCCGGCTGGCCCACCGCGCCGGCCCCACCCCGTCGCAACCGGAACCCGACTCCGAATTGTCCGGCCAGGTCTACGAAACGCTCGGCGAGCTGCGCAGGAGCGAGCGCGAGATCCTCGAGTTGTCGCTGCGCCACGGCCTGACGCCCGCCGAGGCCGGCGCGGTGCTCGGGCTGACCTCCCGCCAGACGGCCGCCAGGCTCGCCAGGGCCCGCGACCACCTGGAGAACGCCGCCGCGGCCGTGGTGCTGGCCAGAACCGGCCGGGCGCACTGCCCCGACCTGTCGGCGATGCTGGACTCCTGGGAAGGGCCCCTCACCCCGCTGCTGCGGCGAAGGCTGTCCGGGCACGTCGGCGGGTGCGAGGTGTGCACCGAGGGGCGGCACCGGCACGTCTCGGCCGCGCGGCTGCTGGAGATGGTGCCGGTGGCGTACCCGCCGCTGTCGTTGCGCCGGCGGGTGATCGACACGTGCGTCAACCCCGAGCGGGACCAGACGCGCACGCTGATCACCGATCGCGGCGACAGCTTCGACAGGACCGGCTTCCCCGTGACGCTCGAATACCCATCGAATCGGCGCCGGCCGCGCCGGCTGGCTCCGCTGGTGCTGGCGGGCGCGGCGCTGCTGGCCGCGACGGGCGCCATGGTCGTGATCAACGGCCGCGACGCGTCCACCAGCGGCGCCCTGCGGCCCACACCCTCCCCCACGGTCTCCGCCGCCGAGGAGACCCCCACGCCCGACCCCGTGATCGGGCACGACTCGCTCACGCCGTCGCCGGCACCGACGCCGAGGCGTACCCGGTCGGCCACTCCCAGCGGGCGGCCCGCGGCCGCGCGGCCCAGGAACACGCGGCCCGCCCCCGTCCCCACACGGCGCAGGGCCGTGCCCGGCGCCCGGCTCGGCGTCTCGTGCCCTGGAACGATCGACGGCGAGGCCGGCATCGGTCTCAGGGCCCGCAACGCCACGGTCTCCTGGGTGGCGACCGCCTCGCAGGGGCTGGACGTGCGGCCGGCGAGCGGGTCGATCAGGGCCGGTGGCTCCGTGACGATCCAGGTGACGGTGGCCGACCCGGCCGGCTCCGGCAGCGGCCGCGTCTCCTTCACCTCCAGCGGCGGTCCGGCAACCTGCTCGCTGAGCTGGCACGGCGGGCCTTCGACGGCCGGGCCGCCGACGGACGAGCCCACGGAGACCGAGGAACCGACCCCCACGCCCGGCGAAGGAGTGGCCACCGCTCCGGATGACGCGAGCAAAGGCAACGTCAACGTAAAGTAGATCCGCGGTTTGGGACGACAAATCGGGATATATCGGACCCTGACTCGAAGATCCTAGGCTACATAGGGCATCCTGGGGTGCTTGGCGACACGTGTCGGAACCACGAACGCTTGACCATGTGCTGAAGGTCACATGAGAAAACTCCGCCTGCGGGTAAACCGGAGCGCGTCACCAAGCGTCGGCATTGACGTGTCCTAGCGAGGGTTGGTCCCATGAACTGCGATCAATCGCGCTATATCCAGTGAGAGCAGGAGAGAAACGGGAGATGCTCAAGCAGCACCGCAGAGCGCTGGCCTGGCTGGTCGGGCTCGCCTGCATCGCGGGAGCGGTCGTCGCGCTGTTCGATATCGAGACACCGCTGCGCCCGTTCCTTATCTCCTTGTTCCTCCTGGTCGTACCAGGAGCGGCAGTGGTGGGACTGTTGCGGGATCGTGACCCCCTTGCCGCACTATCAGTAGGAGCCGCGGCGAGTCTCGTGCTCAACGTGCTTCTCGCTGAGGCCATGCTGCTCTTCAACGCGTGGTCGCCCCGGGCCGGTGTGGCGACGGTGGCCGTGCTCGGAGGGTTCATGTACGTGCTTCGGGTCTTGTACCGGGGGAAGAGCATGCAGACCGAACAGGGGGCCAGGGCAAGGTGAACATCCAGGTAGTTCGGCCGGGAGAGCTCGGAGACTCCGAGCGCGCCCGATGGCGGGAGCTGCAGAAGGCCGATCCCAGCTTGGACAACCCGTTCCTGTCCGTCGAGTTCGCCGTGGCGATGGACCGCTTGCGCGATTACGTGAGGGTGGCGGTCATCTCCGACGGGAGCGGCATCACGGGATTCTTCCCGTACGAACGGCACAGTTTCGGCATCGGTAAGCCGCTCGGGGGCTTCCTGACCACGTGCCACGGGCTGATCTCCACGCCCGACCTGAAGCTCGACGCCAAGGCCCTGCTGCGGGCCTGCAAGCTCAGCGTCTTCGACTTCGACCACCTGGTGGCGGGGCAGCCGACGTTCGCGCCCTACGAGGCCGACGTCCGGCCGGCGCCGGTGATGGACTTCACCGCCGGGTTCGACGCCTGGATCGAACAGGTGAAGACCAACTCGCCGAAGAACCTCAAGACCGTTCGCTACAAGGAGCGCAAGCTCGGGCGGGAACAGGGCGAGCTGCGCCTGGAGTGGGCCTCGGCCGACCCCGAGGTGCTGCGCACCCTGCTGGCCTGGAAATCGGACCAGTATCGGAGAACTGGCCGGGTGGACAGGTTCGCGCAGCCGTGGATCGTCGAATTGACGGACATGATGCATGCCGAAAAGTCATCGGACTTCGCGGGCGTTCTGACCATGCTTTATGCCGGAGACGTCCCGGTGGCCGGGCATTTCGGCCTCCGTACCGCCACCACGCTTGTAGGGTGGTTCCCCGCTTACGACACCGAGTTCGGCCGCTATTCGCCCGGTATCGTCCACCATCTCCAGATGGCCGAAGCCGCCGCGAACGATGGTCTGCACATGGTGGACATGGGTAAGGGCGGCAAGGAGTACAAGGACTGGCTGAAGAGCGGGGTCCTCTATGTCGCCGAAGGCCGTATCGCACGACCGTCCCCGTCGGCGGCGGTCCACTGGATGGGCCGAACTCCTTTCAACAAAGCCCGAACAATTGTCATGGATCGACCGTCTCTTTATAGAGCGGCCGACCGTGTCCTCAAGGGCTTCGGTCGGGTCCGCAGCTCGATGCAGCAGCAAGAGTCACCAACGCAGTAGCAGAACCGACCGAAGAACGCTGAGCGCCTCACCACCCCTCCCGGCAGTGCACCACCCACCCTCACACTCCACAGGACCCATCAATGCACCGTCCACCGGCTTCGCCATTCCCGCAGCACCCGGGAGTGGTTCCGTCCGGTCCGCAACGCCGGGTCCCGGAAGGATTTCCCTCGCCATGAGTCCCGAGATCACCAAGCACAACGGCAAGGTCCAAGTCTCGCCCTTGCGTTCCATGCCGCCACCTTCGAGCTTCACGCCCGTCACCCCGCACCTGGCCATTTCCCCGACGGTGAGCGTGGTCGTTCCGGCGATGAACGAGGCGGAGAACCTCCCTCATGTCTTCGCCACGATCCCCCAGTGGGTCGATGAGATCGTGCTCGTCGACGGCAACTCCAAAGACGACACCGTGGCCGTGGCCAAGCGGTTGCGGCCGAACGTCAAGATTGTGACGCAGACCGGCAAGGGCAAGGGTGACGCCCTGTCCGCCGGGTTCGCCGCGTGCACCAGCGACATCATCGTGATGATCGACGCCGACGGCTCGACCGACGGCCACGAGATCATCAACTTCGTGGGCGCGCTGGTGACCGGTGCCGACTTCGTCAAGGGGTCGCGCTACGCCTCCGGCGGTGGCAGCGACGACCTGACGATCAACCGGCGGCTTGGCAACAAGGTCCTCACCGGGATCGTCAACGTGATGTACAACACCAAGTACACCGACCTGTGCTACGGCTACAACGCCTTCTGGGCCCGTCACCTCGAGGTGCTCGACCTCGACTGCGACGGTTTCGAGGTGGAGACCCTGATGAACGTGCGCGCGGCGAAGGCCGGCCTCAAGGTGCACGAGGTGCCGAGTCACGAGCACAACCGCATTCACGGCGAAAGCAACCTGCACGTCGTACGAGATGGCTTCCGGGTGCTCAAGACCATCCTGAAGGAGTGGCGACGCCAGCCCTCTCCCCCTCAGCCTGAGCCCACCGCCACTCCCGCCGCTGACCGAGGCGTCGCATAAAGAGGAACGTTGTGAACACGTCTGTTGTCATCTGCGTCTACACCGATGAGCGGTGGGAGGACATCAGGCAGGCAGTCGAGTCGGTCGAGAACCAGACACGCCCGGCATACGAGCTGATCCTGGTGGTCGACCACAACCCGGACCTGCACCTCAAGCTCAAGCGCGAATATCCGCAGGCCATCGTGGTGGAGAACACGCACGAGCAAGGGTTGTCGGGGGGCAAGAACACCGGTGTGGCCACGGCCGGCGGTGAGATTGTCGCGTTCCTCGACGATGACGCGGTCGCCGATGCCGGGTGGCTGGAGGCTTTGGAGGAGGGCTTCCAGGAACCCGGCGTGGTCGGCGTGGGTGGCCGTACCGACCCCCTGTGGGCGTCGGGCGCGCGACCGGGGTGGTTCCCGTACGAGTTCGACTGGACGGTCGGTTGCACCTACCGCGGCATGCCCGCGGTCAGGGCGCCGATCCGCAACGTCATGGGTGGCAACGCCGCCTTCCTGCGTGACGTCGTGTCCGAGGTGGGCGGCTTCCACAGTGGCATCGGGCGCAGCGTCCAGGGGCGCAAGTCGCGTCCGCTGGGGTGCGAGGAGACCGAGTTCTGCATCAGGCTGAGCCAGCGCAAGCCCGGCTCGGTCATGCTGTTCGAACCGCGCGCGGTGATCGGGCACAAGGTGTCCAGGCAGCGCGAGCGGTTCGCCTACTTCAGGTCCAGGTGCTATGCGGAGGGGCTGTCGAAGGCCCTGGTGACGCAGGAGGTCGGCACCCAGGACGGTCTGGCCAGCGAGCGGGCGCACGCGATCAAGACGCTGCCGCTCGGCGCGCTGCGCGGGCTCGGCGAGGCCGTCCGCGGCGACGTGGGCGGGCTCGGCAGGGCCGCCGCGATCGTCATCGGGCTGGCCTGGACGACCTGGGGTTATGTGGTGGGTTCCGTCAGGCTGAAGGTGGCACGCTCATGATCCGGGTTCCGATCCTGATGTACCACTCCGTCTCGGACACGCCCAACGACGAGACCAGGCCGCACGCGGTCCGGCCCTCCGACCTGGATGAGCAACTGGCGTACCTGAAGGAGAGCGGTTTCACGCCGCTCACCCTGGGTGACCTGGTGGCCGCGCTCAACAAGATCGACGGGCGTACGGTGCCGGACAAGCCGATCGTGGTGACGTTCGACGACGGCTACGCCGACTTTCACGGCAACGCGCTGCCGCTGCTCGAACGGTACGCCTTCCCGGCCACGGTCTTCCTGACCAGTGGCTGGGTGTCCGACGCGGGCAAGGACGCCGCGGGCCGGCCCCTGGACGACATGCTGTCCTGGGGCCAGGCCCGTGAGGCCGCCCAGACCGGCATCGAGATCGGCGGGCACAGCCACAGCCACCCGCAGCTCGACCAGCTCCGCAACGAGGAGCTGCGGCAGGAGCTGCGCAGGAACAAGGGCCTGCTGGAGGAGAAGATCGGCGCGCCGGTGGCCACGATGGCCTACCCGTACGGGTACTCCAGCGCCCGAGTACGCAGAGAAGTCCGCAAGGCCGGATATTTCGCCGCTTGTGCCGTGGCCAACACGATCGCCGCGGACCGGCACGACATGCTCGCCATCCCCCGGTTGACGGTCGGCAAGGGCACGACCATCAACATGTTCAAGCGCGCCGTCGAAGGCAACGCCGTACCCCTCATCTACCTGCGCGAGCGCATCCTCACCAAGGGCTATGCCGTCGTGCGCAGGACGAGGTACGGGCTGCAGCGGGTGCGCGGCAATGTCTAAGGTCTGGGGAAAGATCCTCGTCGACCTCCGAAACCCGCTGTTCCGCCAGGGCTACGCGCTCATGGCGAACACGGTGATCACGGGCGTCCTCGGGATGGGCTACTGGCTGCTGGCCGCCCACTACTACACGCCCGAGGAGTTCGGCCGCGGCCAGGCGGTGATCACCGCGATGCGGCTGTTCGCGTCGCTGACGGCGCTGGGGTTCGTGGGCGCGCTGGCCCGGTTCCTGCCGGTGGCGGGCCGCCGCACCCCTGAGCTGATCCTGCGCGGCTACGGCCTGGCCGCCGCCACGGGCGGGGTCGCGGCCGTCGGCTTCCTGCTGACGTTGCCACTGTGGGGGAAGACGTATTCGGTGCTGGCCGGGTTCGGGCCGGGCCTGTTCTTCCTGGCGTCCGTGGTGGTGTGGGCCGTGTTCACGCTGCAGGACGTGGTGCTGACCGGGCTGCGCCGGGCCACCTTCGTCCCGGTGAACAACCTGATCTTCGGCCTGGTCAAGATGGGTCTGCTGGTCGCCCTGGCCGGGGCGCTGCCCTCGGGTGGCATCTTCGTCTCCTGGGTCATTCCGACCGCGCTCGCCCTGATCCCGATCAACTGGCTGATCTTCGGCGTGATCGTGCCCCGGCACGTCAAGCAGGCCGATCCGGCGCAGGAGCCGCCTCGGCTGCGCCAAATTGGAAGGTTCCTGGCTGGGGACTTCCCCGGCACGCTGTCGATCCTGGCGATCGTCTACCTGGTGCCCGTGGTGATCGCCACGCAGGTGGGCGAGGCCACGTTCGGGCGCTTCTCGATGGCGCACACGCTGGCGAGCATGATCGAGCTGCTGGCCATGAACATGGCGGTGTCGCTGACCGTCGAGGGCTCCTTCGACCGGGCCAGGCTCGCCCTCAACTGCCGGCGGGCGCTGCGGCGGGCCTTCATGATCGTCATCCCGATCATCACGGTGGCGATACTCGGGGCGCCGCTCATCCTGACCATCTTCGGCTCCGCCTTCGCGGACGAGGGCACGACGCTGCTGCGGCTGATGGCGCTGGCCGTGCTGCCCCGGGTGCTGATCGAGGTCTATCTGAGCGCGCTGCGGGCGCAGAGCGAGGCGCGGAAGCTGGCGGCCGTTCAGATCGGGCTGGCGGTGCTCGTGCTGGTGTCCACTGTCGCGCTCTTCCCTTACTTCCAGGTGAACGCGGTTGGGTACGGGTTGCTCTTCAGCGAGCTGCTTGTCGCAATTTTGATCTTTGGAAATCTACGTAAAATTCTCAAATTCGACGAAAGTGGTAGACCGACTGTCACCCAGGGGTCGTCCGGGGCCGCATGATGGTCAACGTGAGGCAACGGGACGGCGATGGCAGGACAACGGGGATCACCGGCTCCTCGGATGTGGACAAGGAGGAGTCGAACGTGCCCTTCGATCCGGAGGCTACGGGGGTCATCCCCAAGCTGACGTTCGAGCCGCCCTCTGGTGAGGGGCAGGGCTCGGCTGAGGGCACTTCTGAGGGTGCTGGGGAGGATGCCGAGCCCAGCGCGGAGCGGACCACGGCGTTCCGGCTGCCTGGGCCCGTACACATCGGGCACCCGCCGACGGCCGAGGACGCCACTGAGTCTGGGACGGCTTCGAAGCCTGCGCAGGGTGACCCCGAGAGCACGTCCAAGGTGCCCACAGCGCCTCGGAAGACCCGCTCCGCGCCTTACCAGGCGAGCACCGGCACCAGCGGCACCACGGCCAAACCAGGCCCCGCACCCACCAAACCGGCCCCCGCCGGCGCCGCTACGCCCGCCAAGCCGGGCGCTACACCTGCCAAGCCGGGCCCCGCCGGCGAGACTCCCGCTACGCCGGGCACCGCTGGTGGCACGACGGCCGCCAAGCCTGGTCCTGCCGCCGGGGCTACGCCCGCCAAACCGGGCGCTACGGCTGCCAAGCCGGGCGCCGGTGGTGGTGCCGCACCCAAGCCGGGCACCACTTATGGCGCCGTGTCCAAGACAACTGGTGCTGATGGCGCCGCGTCCAAGACGAGCACCACTGATGGTGCCGCGTCCAAGACGACCGGTGCTGCGGGGACGGCCTCGAAGGGCACCGGCGCTTCCGGTGGGTCGGGGAAGGCTGAGGCGGCCTCCCCGGACGAGTCCGAGACCAAGCCCGGCCTCCGCTCCCAGCCGCCCAGCGGCCCGCAACCGGCCGGTGGGACTCCCCCGGCAGGTGCGAGCGCGGGCACGCAGAAGGGCGTGCGACCGCAGCCCGCCAGCGGCCCTCAGAGCACGGCCCGGCCCCAACCGGCGAGCGACCCTGAGGCCGACGCCGAGGAGGAGGGCGAGACCAAGCCAGGCCTGAGCCTCCCAAAGCTCGGCGCCACCGGCCCGAAGCCAGGCACGGCCAGCACCGCAGGATCCACCGGCCCGAAGCCGGGCACGGGCGGCGCCACAGACTCCACTGAGCCGAAGCCGGGCACGGCCGGGACCCCCGGGTCCGCCGGGGCGAAGCCGGGCACCACTGGCGCGGCCGGGACGCCGGGTTCCGCAGGGGCGCAGCCCGGGGCCGGTGGGAAGCCGGGGGCGCTGGGAGCGTTTTCGGCCGCTGGGGCCGCGTCGCCTGCTGGGAAGTCGGCGTTCGACGCAGCCGCTGCCGGGACGATGCCCTTCGCCGTGTCGTCCGCCGAGGCGCCGCCCACTAGTGGCGCACCTGCTGGCGGGACGCCTGCTGGTGGAGCCCCCGCCGGCGGTGCAGCCTCCGGTGGAGCGCCTGCCGGTGGAGCCCCCGCTGGCAGTGCAGCCGCTGCTGGAGCGCCCGCTGGCGGAGCACCTGCTGGTGGGACAGCCGCTGGTGGACCTGCCGGAGCGGCAGCCGCCGGTGGCGTGCCCGGTGGGGCCCCGGCCGGTGGGGTGGCGGCGGGGGGTAAGGCGCGGGGGCTGGCCGATTTGGTGCAGCCTGCTCAAGGGGTGCAGGCGTCGCCGCAAGGTGCGCCGCCTCTGCAGGGTGAGGCGCCGCAGGCCGGGACGCGGCAGCAGGCGCAGGTGGCCCAGAAGCCGCGCGGGTTCGGGGCAAGGGTCGGGGCGCTGGTGGCGAGTGCGCCCAAGTGGCTGCCCGTGCTGCTGGTCCTCGAGGGCCTTTTCATGTACATCCTCGCCCTCAAGGTCGCCCCCGGCCCGCTGCGCGGCGTGAACCCCGATGACATCGACGGCCTCGGGCTGATCTCGGCCCTGCCGACCACCGCGTTCATCGCCATCCTGATCATGATCGTGTCGTTCTTCGTCACGGTCGCCCAGAGCACGGACCGCAAGTTCCTGCTGCTGTTCCAGATCGCCGCCATAACCTTCGCCCTGCACGGCGCGGGCGCGCTGGTGGCCGACGAGCCGCGTTTCCCGACCGCGTACATCCATGCCGGTTTTGTCGAGTTCATCGGCAGGACCGGTGAGACGGCGATCAGCATCGACGCCCGCATGGGCTGGCCGGGATACTTCGCGTTGTTCGCCTTCGTGACGAAGGCCGCCGGCATCGACGACATGACGACGATCCTGCAGTGGACGCCGCTCCTGTCGAACCTGCTCTACCTGCTGCCGTTCGTGCTGATCCTGCGTCAGGTCGTGGCGACCACGCGGGCTCGGTGGTTCGCGGCGCTGCTGTTCGTGCTGGTGCAGTGGATCGGGCAGGACTACTTCTCGCCCCAAGGGTTCACCTTCGCCCTCTATCTGGCGTTCGTGGCGATCCTGTTGCGCTGGTTCGGGCGGGTGGAGACGCGGACGAAGCCGATCCCGCCCAAGGGCCTGCGCAAGCTGCTCGGCAAGCTGGACGCGATGACGCCGGGCGAGCTGGCCAACACCGGCACCTACCGCGCCGACAAGCTGCTCATGCTGATGATGCTGGTGGCGCTGTTCGTGGCGTCGGTGGCCTCGCACCAGATCACGCCGTTCATGATGCTCGGCGTGGTGACGGCGTTCCTGCTGTTCAAGCGGACGTCGCTGACGTGGGCGCTGCCGTTCTTCCTCGGGCTCATCGTGCTGGCGTGGATCAGCTACATGACGGTGGGCTTCTGGGCGGGCCAGATCGACACGATCTTCGGCGGCCTGGGCAACGTGCTGCAGAACCTGCGTACCAACACCGCCGACCGGGTGGAGGGCAGCGATCCCGCGCACGCGCTGGTGCTGCAGGCCCGCCTGGGCATCCTCGTGGTGATCCTGGGCTGTGCGGCGGCGGGGCTGTTCAGGCGGCTGCGGCGCGGGGTGTTCGACCGCTCGGCGCTGATCCTGCTGTGCGTGCCGGTGCTGGCGCTGGGGCTGCAGAGCTACGGTGGCGAGATCGGGCTGCGGATCTACATGTTCGCGCTGCCCGGGGCCTGTCTGCTGGCCGCGTACGCGTTCTTCCCCAACCTGCCGTCCGACAGCGCGGACGTACGCGAGGAGACGGTGCCGCTGCGCAAGCGGAACGTGCGCTTCAATCCGGAAATGACCAAGAAGCTCTCGGTCGTGCTCGCGGCCTGCTTCGCGGTCCTGTTCGCGATGGCGTTCCTGGTGGCGAGGTACGGCAACGAGAAGTTCGAGCGGGTCACCTCCGGCGAGGTGGCCGCCCTGCACTACGTCTACGACCACGACAAGCCCAGTGCCAGGGTGCTCTACCTGGTGCCCAAGGAGGGGCCGGAGGTCACGCCGACGCTGCCATGGGGTGAGCGGGACATCGAGCGGGTCAACTTCGGCGGGCAGGCGCTCGTGCACAAGGATCCGACGCTGATCGCGGACTCGGTGCAGAAGCTGAAGGAGCAGCCGCGTAACTCGTACCTGATGGTGAGTCGCGGCCAGGTGAGCTACCTGCAGCTCAACGAGGGGTTCCCGGCGGACTGGGGTGCGAAATACCGGGCAGCGCTGGACAAGTCGCCCGATCTGAAGCGGGTGTTCTCCAACGACGACGCGGCGCTCTACACCTGGAAGAAGTTCGTCCGGGGCACCGAGATTCCGGAGCCGAACCCGTACCAGGGGCGTGGCGACCCCACCTCGCCGTGGACGCCGGTGGGCATCGGCGCGCTGGGCGTGACCTGGGTCGCACTTTTCGGCTACGAGATCATCCGGCTGAACGGCCCGAACCGGGCGCCCCGGGCTCGCAGGCGCCTGCTGTTCCTGGCGATACCGGCCTTCGCGGTGGCGTTGGCAGTGATCATCGAGCGGTTCATCTATATCGCCCTAAATAACTAAATTCACAGGAAACACTCAGGTAGTACGGAATGATGTCTCCTGATGAGGACACAGGAGACATTTCCCGTTACGCCGGGCGCACGACTCGCGGCTGCGAGGATCGCCTCCGTCGACGCCCTGCGCGGCTTCTCGCTCCTGGGCATCCTCGTCGTGAACATCGCCTTCCTGGCCTCCGGCTACCGGATGGCCGGGCTGGCGGAGCCCGCGTTCGACTCGTCCCTGGACTGGGGCGTGCGCTGGGTCGTGACGCTGTTCCTGGAGAACAAGTTCTACCTGCTGTTCTCGTTCCTGTTCGGCTACAGCTTCACGCTGCAGGTCGGCTCCGCCGAGCGGCAGGGACGGCCGTTCGGGCCGATGTTCCTGCGGCGGCTGGCGGGGTTGTTCCTGCTCGGGCTGGCGCACGCGGTGCTGCTGTTCCCCGGGGACATCCTGACGACGTACGCGGCCGTGGGGCTGGCCCTGCTGATCTTCCGCAGGATCCGGCCGCGGACGGCGGTGCTGCTGGCCGTCGCGCTGACCCTGCTGCTGGCGCTGGGGTTCGTGCTGCTGGCGGTGCTGGCCATGACCGGACTGGACATGTCGGGCACGGTGGCCGACGGGAGCGCCGAGGCCGCCGCGTCGGACACGGCGCTCGGCGGGGGGTTCTGGCAGATCGTCTCCGAGCACCTCAGGAAGCTGTCGCTGATCATCGTGCTGCGCGTCCTCTTCCAGGGGCCCGCCGTGCTGGCCGCGTGCCTGATCGGGCTCGCGGTGGGCAAGCTGGGCGTCCTGGGCGACCTGTCGCGGCACACGGGGACGCTGCGCAAACTGCAGTGGACCGGGTTCACGGCCGGGCTGGCGGGCGCGTTCTTCTACACACTGTCGGCGTGGAGCGGGGCGGTGGGCAAGTTCTGGGGCGAGGCGGTGGACCTGGTGACGGCTCCGCTGCTGGCCGCGGCGTACGGGGCGACGTTCCTTCGGCTGCTGCCGCACCTGCCGCGGCTCGGACGGCTGCTGGCGGCGCCGGGGCGGATGGCGCTGTCCAACTATCTGGCGCAGTCGCTGATCTGCTCGCTGATCTTCACCGGGTACGGGCTGGCGCTCGTGGACCAGGTCAGCCCGGCGCTGGAGGTGCTGATGGCGCTCGGCATCTTCGCCCTCCAGGTCGTGTACAGCCGGTGGTGGCTCAAACGGCACCGGTACGGGCCCGTGGAGTGGCTGCTGCGCTTCCTGACGTACTGGCGCAAACCGGCGGCCCGCGCGTAGTCGAGCCAGCCGCCGGCCGCCCGCGCGTAATTCACCTGCTTCCCGCCGCGCGAGCCGGAACAATGGAGCGGCATGCGCCACTGGCCGATATTCGACCTGCACCTGACCACGCCCCGCCTCGAACTGCGGCTGCCCACCCTCGACGACCTCGACGAGCTGGCCGACCGCGCCCTGGAAGGCGTCCACGCCCCTGACCGGATGCCGTTCGGCGTGCCGTGGACCGACGCGCCCGCCGGCGAGCTGGGCGGGAACGTGATCCGATACCAGCTCGGCGTCATGGGCCGGTGGCAGCCGCAGGACTGGTGCCTCAACTTCGTCATCGTCCACGAAGGGCGCGTGGTGGGCACCCAGGACCTGGCGGCCACCGGCTTCGCGATCAGGCGGCAGGTGTCCACGGGCTCGTGGCTGGGCCGCGCGTACCAGGGCAAGGGGCTGGGCTCCGAGATGCGCGCCGCCGTGCTCCACCTGGCCTTCGCCGGCCTGGGCGCGCAGACGGCGGTCTCCTGCGCCTTCCTGGACAATCCGGCCTCGCTGTCCGTCTCCCGCAAGCTCGGCTACCGGCTCAACGGCACGACGGTCCACGAGGCGCGGGGGCAGCGGGCGGTGCAGCAGCAACTCCTCCTGGATCGAGCGGATTTCACCGCGTCCGTTCCGGTGGAGATCCACGGCCTGGAGCCGTGCCTGCCGCACTTCGGCCTCGAACCTGCCTGACCGATCCGCGCGGGCGTACCCCGAGTAGTACTTCAGAGCTACGCCGAAGATGCACTCTCCAGCGGGACGCCGACCACGAGGCGTGATCCATAGGTTCGCCTCATGTTCACCCGTCTGCGCCACACCCTGTTCACCACCACCCTGGTCACGGCCTCGGTGGCCGTGCCGATGGCGAGCACGGAGGTGCCCGCCCCCGTGCCGGCCGCCACGCCCGCGGGCTTCACGGAAGCCCGCTACGCCGCCGTCCGCCGGGGCATCCTGGCGGCCGAGCGGATGGCCGCCGGCCACGGCCAGCGGCGCCGGGCCGGCGCGCTGCGCGCGATGGCGGATCCGGGGCGTCGCTTCCTGTTCTTCGACGGGCGCGACGGCGGCCGGAGCGCGGAGGTCTTCGGCGACCTGTCCACGGCCGGGCGGGTCGCCGTCCTGGTGCCCGGCTCGGACACCAGCCTCGACAGATACGGCCGTCTCCAGGCCGGCGCGCAGGCCCTCCGGCGGGAGCTGGGCGACCGGGCCGCCGTCGTCGCCTGGCTCGGCTACAAGACCCCGCGCACGCTCAGCGCCACCGTCCTGACCCCGGCCCGCGCGGAAGGGGCCGTCCCGGGCCTCCAGGCTCTCGTACGGGAGCTCGGCCCCTCCAGGGTCTCCCTGGTGTGCCACTCCTACGGCACCGTCGTCTGCGGCCGTGCTGCCGCCGGGCCGGTGGGCATGGCGAGCATCATCCTGTACGGCGGCGCGGGCACCGGCACCACCACGGCCTTACGCACCACCACTCCTGTCTGGGCCGCCCGCGGCACGGACGACTGGATCTCCGCCGTCCCCCACGCGCAGTTCCGGCTCCCCTTCCTCACCCTCGGGCTCGGCCTCGACCCGGTCTCGCCGGAGTCCGGCGCCCGGCGCTTCGCGGCCGGTGCCGCCGCCCACAGCGACTACCTGCGCCCCGGCTCCCTCTCCCTGCGCAACATCGCCGCCATCGTGTCCGGTGCGACCCCGCGTGCGTGACCTTCTCCTGCGCGTCCACACGACCACCCCGGCCGACCGCGACCGAGGCGTCGACGGGCTGCGCGCGCTCGCCATCCTGGGCGTGGTGCTCGGCCACTGGCTGGTGACGGCCCTGGTGGCCGACAGCGGCACCATGAGCGGGGCGAGCCCGCTGCGTGACATGCCCTACCTCGCCCCGGTCTCGTGGGTGTTCCAGACGCTCGCGGTGTTCTTCCTGGTGGGCGGGCTGGTGGCGGCCCGGAGCCGAGGCTCGACGCCGATGACGTACCGGGAGTGGCTGGGCGGGCGGCTGGCGCGGCTGTTCCGGCCGGTCGCCGCCGTGGTGGCGGTGTGGACGGTCGTCGCGGTCACGATGCTCGCCGCCGGGACCGGGCTGGAGCCGGTGCGCACGCTGGCCCGGCTGGTGTGGTCGCCGCTGTGGTTCCTGCTGGTGTTCGCGGCGCTGACGGCGGCCACCCCACTGGCCGCCCGGCTGCACCCCGCCTGGCCTCTGACCACGGTCGCCCTCATCGACCTGCTCCGCTACGGCCTCGGCGGCCCCGCCTGGCTCGGCTCGGTGAACGTCCTGGCGGGCTGGCTGGTGCCGTACTGCCTGGGCACGAACTTGGCCGGAAACCCTGGCGTGACGTATGGGGGGAGGTTGCTGGTCGGCGGTGGGGTGGTCACCGTCGCGCTGGTGTTCTGGGGTGGTTATCCGGCGGCCATGGTCGGTGTGCCCGGGGCCGTGATCTCCAACCTCGACCCGCCCACCCTCGCCGCCGTCACCTTCGGCCTCGCCCAGTGCGGCGCCGCACTGCTGGTGCTCGGGCCGCTGCGCCGGGCACTGGCGAGGCCGTTCGCCTGGGCGGCCGTGGCCCTGGTGAACCTGTCGGCGATCACCATCTTCCTCTGGCACCAGACCGCCATGATCGCCGTTACGACCCTCGGGCTGCTCACCGGCCACTCCCTCCCGGGCCTGCACACCGCCCCCGGCTCGCCCGCCTGGGTGCTCGCCCGGCTGGCCTGGCTGCCGGTGTTCGGGGTGGCGCTGGCGGTGTGCTGGGCCGCCTTCCGGGGGTACGAACGCCCGCGCCGGAAGTGGGATCATCGTCCGGACCGGATCCCGTACGGAGAAAGCAGACCATGACCGACCTATCGGCGTTCACCGAGGACGAGCTCGACCAGTTGCTGCACGTGCCGCGACAGGTCGCCTGGGCGGCCGTGCTGGCCGAGGACAACGGCGTCAACGCGACGGCCAAGGAGCTCTACTCGGGCGGCAAGGCGCTGATGGAGACCGGCCAGTACGGCAGCGGTTTCCTCGACGCGCTCGCCGCCCGCACACCCGTGGGCGAGACCGTGGGCGGCACCCCGGACGAGGCGATCGCCGACGCGCTCGGCACGGCGCCGACGGCCATCGCCCTGCTCCGCGCCAAGGGCACCGAGCAGGACGTGCACGCCTACGGGCAGTGGCTGATCGAGATCGCCGTCACGGTCTCCAACGGCGCCGAGGGCGTCTCCACGGCCGAACAGGACTTCGTCACCCGGCTCGCCGAGGCCCTCAAGTCCTGAACCCGCATCCGGCCGGGCCCGCGCGCCCCGACCGGACCACGTCCCGCCGAGACCCGCGCGCCCCGACCGGACCACGTCCCGCCGAGACCCGCGCGCCCCGGCCGGAGCACGTCCCGCCGGGGCCTACGCGCCCCGGCCGGACCACTTGATCTCGTAGGGGGCCAGGGTGACCTGCCGGCCGTCGACCGTGGCCGACACCTGACGGTCCGAGGTGTTCACCATCACGACCTGGCTGGCCTGTCCCAGCGCCTTCACCTTCGGATCGGACGACTTCACCTCTTCGACCTGGACCCCGGACGGGAACCACTTGGTGAACCCGCTGAGCAGCCCCGCCATCGGCATCTCGCCGCCCACCTTGGGCGACCAGAGGCACCCGGCGCAGTCGCCCTCGTCCTTCTGCTGGGGATTCCAGTAGAGGGCGGTGGTGACGCCGCTCCTGGCGAACTCCATGAGCGTCACCGCCTGCACGGCCGTGCGCTTCTCCTCGCTCCATCCGGAGTTCTCCGGCTCGACGTACCATTCGGCCCACCACACCGGCAGGTCACCGCTCTCCTTGCGCAGCCAGGTGGTGATGGCGCTGAACTTCTCCTGGGCGCCGTAGTCGTTGGGAACGTTCCCCTTGTCGTTCGTCATGGACGCCCCGTCGACCACGATGAAGTCGGCGCCCTTCTTGTTCTCGATCCAGTATTTGACGGCCTCGAGCGCCCGCTGGTCGACCGTCCCCCACGGCCCCTTGAGCTCGGACGGCCCGCCGCGGGTGTTGGTCTCGATCGGAATGTACGGCCCGCCGACCTGAATGTCCTTGTTCACCTTTTTCAAGGCCGTGTAGACCTTGTTGTACATCTCGGTGTATCCCTGGGCGTCCCACCGGTTGGTGCTCGGGTCCCAGAAGCCCTTGAACTCGTTCCACACCATGTAGTGCTTGACCGTCGGATACTGCTTGGCCACCCGGGTGGCGAGCTTGGCGAAGTCGTCGAAGTGCTCGGGCTCGGGCGCCACCGTGTGGTTCTTGCTCCAGTCCGTACGCCCGGCCTGGCCGCCCTTCATCCAGTCGGGCGCGCAGCAGAGCGTGATCACCGGCAGCGCCCGCGAGGAGGCCATGAACTTCAGCCGCCGGTCGAGATCACGGAAGTTGAACTGCCCGGGGCTGGGCTCCGGGTTGCCGACGCCCCAGCCCATGATGTGCTGGTTCTGCAGCATCGGGACCCGCCCCAGCACGCCCCTGGCCTCGTCCACGACGGCCTGCGGCTCGTTGTCGGCGCTGTACTGGGTGTGGGTGATGCCCCAGCGCGGCCAGCTCGGCACCGCCGGCGGCTCCTCCAGCCGGGGAGCGGGCTCGGTGGGCACGGTGGTGGCCACCTCGCTGCCCTTGAACTCGGTGCGCGACTGCGTCCGCAGCGAGGCGTAGACCATGATGCCCGCGACCAGGAGCACCGCGAGGATGCCGGCTCCAAGGGCGATCGGCCAAGGCGATCGTCGGCGCGCATGCCGGCCGTCGGTCGGAATCACTGAACGCTCCTCATCCGGGAATCATGGAATCACAAAGGACCCTACAAAGTTTCACCAACTATCCAGGGCCGGGCGGAGTGCCCGGCCCTTATTACGCTAGTCGTCCCACTTGCGAGTGACTTGCCGTCAGCCTGGAGGTCGCTGCCCGCCCGCGGGCCCCGGCACCCCGGCGTAACGGTAGGGCACCGGCTGCCGCCCCGGCTGCACGATGAGGAGCGTTCCCGGCGTCTCCGCGTAGAAGGCCGACTCGACCGCGGCGGCCACGTCCTCGACCGTGAGCAGGGGGAAGCCGGCGTTGAGGAACATCTGCCGCGCCTCGGCCACGAGCGGCGTGTCGGTGAAGCCGGGGCAGACCGCCCCGATCCGGATCTTCTGCTCGGCCAGCGGTTCGGCCAGCGCCCTGACCAGGCCGACCACGGCGTGCTTGGTCATCGTGTAGATCGGGTCGCCGGCGAAGCCGACCAGCCCGGCCAGCGAGGAGGTGACCACGATGGCGCCGCCTCCCGAGCGGACGAGCAGCGGCACACTGGCCCGGACGCCGAAGACGACGCCGTCCACGTTCACCCCGACGACCTGGCGGTAGCGGGCCAGGTCGAAGTCGGCCAGATCCACCCGCCCCGGGATCCCGGCGTTGAGGTGGACCAGGTCGAGCCGCCCATAACGCCGCTCGGCCAGCGCGACGGCCTCCAGGGACGCCTCCTCGGTGCCGACGTCGGCGGCCAGCCAGGCGCCGTCCACCTCCTTGGCCAGCCGCTCGACGCCTTCGCCGTCGAGGTCGACGAGGACGCACTTGACGCCGCCCGCCGACAGGCGCCGAGCCACGGCGGCACCGATGCCGCTCGCCGCTCCGGTGATCAGTGCAACTGTGCTCATGGCGCTCCTTGCGGGGTCAGGGCTGGTCGAGCATGCGGTGCGCGCGAGAGATCAGGGTGGGTACGGCTGAGCCGATGCGGTCGAATCCCTCCCCCACGGTCTTACCCTGCCGGAAGCGGGCGTGAATACCCTCCACGATGACGGCGAGCTTGAAGTTTCCGAAGGCCACGTAGAACCCGAGGTCTGAAATGTCGCGCCCGGACACCTTCGTGTAGTGCCCGGCGAACTCGGCGGCGTTCATGAATCCGGGCGCGATCGTCACGTCGCCGGCCACCGGGATGCCCGCCCGCTCGTCGTCCCCGCGATCGTGCCAGTACGTCAGCGTCAGCCCCAGGTCGGCCAGCGGGTCGCCGAGCGTGGACATCTCCCAGTCCACCACGGCCCTGATCTCCAGGTCGTCGAGCCGGATCAGCGTGTTGTCCAGCCGGTAGTCGCCGTGCACCAGCGTGCCGGCGGCCTCGGCGGGCAGCCGCGCCCGCAGGCGCTCCACGAGCCGGTCGTACTCCGGCAGGTCGGCGGTCTTCGACCGCTCCCACTGCTGGCACCACCGGTCGAGCTGCCTGGTCATGTAGCCCTCGGGGCGGCCGAAGTCGCCGAGCCCGACCTCGCGGTAGTCGACGGCGTGGACGGCGGCCAGCACCTCGGCCAGGCGCTCGGACAGCCGCCGTGTCCGGTCCGGCGCCGGGTCGCCGAGCTGCTCCCGCGTCCGTACGGCGGCGCCGTCCACGTACCCCATGAGATAGAACGGCGCCCCCACCACGTCCTCGTCGGGACAGAACGCGACCGGCTCCGGCACCGGGACCGGCGTCGGCGCGAGCGCCGAGATGACCCGCCACTCACGCCGCATGTCGTGGGCGGTCGGCAGGACGTGACCGAGCGGCGGCCTGCGCAGCACCAGCCGGCGCTCCCCGGTCTCCACCAGATAGGTGAGGTTCGACCGGCCGCCCGCGATGAGCGAGACGGTGAGGGGCTCGCCCGCGTCGGGCACGTTCCGGCCCATCCACGCAGACAGACGGGGTTGGTCGATGCCAGGTACGGTCATGAACACACATTAGAACGTCACTCGGAACTGAATACACCCTGGCAGTTGTGTAACGTTCCGGACCTGCGTCGATAAGCATCAGACGAGATCCTTTACCCTGGCTGTACACGTCTGCCCGCAACATGGACAGCGAGTGGCATGCCCGTCAGTAGGAGCCCATGCGCGTCACCCTTGCCCACCCTGGCGAACTGGGTCACAACGAACTGAGCCGATGGCGTGCTCTGCAGGAAGCGGACGCCGCCTTCGACAACCCTTTCCTGTCCCCGGAGTTCACCATCACGGTGGGTGAGCTGCGTGACTTCGTCAGGGTCGCCGTCATCCACGACGGTCCGGAGATCGTGGGATTCTTCCCCTTCGAGCGGCATCCGATGGGCATCGGCAAGCCGGTCGCCGCGGGCCTGACGGACGCACAGGGGCTGGTCCTCGCGAAGGGCCTCGACATCGACCCGACGCGGCTGCTCAAGGAGTGCGGGCTGGCGGTCTACGAGTTCGACCACCTGGTGTCGGGCCAGCCGCTGCTGAGCGGGCGCCACGAGCGGCACCCGTCGCCGATCATCGACCTGCGCGACGGCTACCAGCGCTACACCGAGACGCTGCGGCTGCACTCCGGCAAGACGTACAAGACCACGCTGGCCAAGTCGCGCAAGCTCCAGCGCGAGGCCGGCGAGCTGCGCCACGACTACGCGACCACCGACCTGGCGCCGCTGCGCACGCTGCTGGGCTGGAAGACCGACCAATATCGCCGCACCGGCCGCACCGACAGGTTCGCGCACCAGTGGATCGTGGAGCTGGTCGAGCGGCTGCTGGCCACCCAGTCCGAGAGCTTCGCCGGGGTGCTGGACATGGTCTACGTGGACGGCCGGCCGATGGCGGGGCATTTCGGGCTGCGTACGCGGACGACGCTCGCCGGCTGGTTCCCCGCCTACGACACCCAGTTCGCCAAATACTCCCCCGGCCTCATCCACCACCTGGCGATGGCCGAGCGCGCCGCCGAGTCCGGCGTCGAGGTGATCGACATGGGCCGTGGCCAGAAGGAGTACAAGGACAAGCTGAAGACGGGCGAGCTGGAGGTGGCCGAGGGCCGCGTGGCCAGGAGCAGCCCGGCGGCGGGCGTGCACTGGGTGATGCGGGTACCGGTGCGCAAAACACGTGCGACGGTGATGGCCAACCCGATCCTGCTGAAAACCGCCGACAAGGCATTGAAAACCTATGGACGACTCCGTACTGTCCTACAAGGGTGAAAATCTTCGCAGAGCGCACAGGTCGTCACTGTCTGTCGCTGCCGTCCAACCGTCTCGGCCTCTACCTGGCCCTGCGTCACTGGTGCGTCCCCGGGATGCGGCTGCTCATGTCGCCCATCTCGGCCGACGAGATCCTCTTCCTGGTGCTGGCCGCCGGCCTGCGCCCGGTGATCGCGCCACTGTCGCCGCGCGACGGCAACATCGACGCGTCCCGGGTGAACCTCGGCCAGGTGGACGCGGTGCTGACGACGAACCTGTACGGCCTGCCCGACAACGTCGCCGCGTTCACCGGGAAGATCCTGATCGAGGACGTGGCCCACGCCATGGAGACCGACGTCGGCGGACGGCCGCTGGGGACGTTCGGCCAGGCGGGGGTGTTCAGCCTCTCGAAGCATCCGGGGGCGGGCTCGGGCGGCGTCCTGGTCGTCGAGCGGAAGTCCGATCTTGACGCCCTGACCCGCGCCCGCGACGAGCTGCTGACCCCGGGCAGCCCGCTGGACGACCTGATGAGCGTGACCACCTCCATGGCCAGGCAGGTGGCGCTCAGGCTCAACCTCGTCCGTCCGGCGCTCCATCTCATGCGGGCCCTCGGGCTGCAGGAGGAGCGTGACGGCTACCGGATCGCCCTCGACCCCGACGGGCTGGAGCTGGCGCTCAAGCAGGTGCCGCAATTGCCGCCCTTCGACCCCTGGGTACGCGCCGACCTGCACCGCTACCGCGCCCACCGGGGTGGCCTGGCCCGCTGGTACCAGGGCAGGCGCGTGGCCAAGGTGCCCGGCGAGCGGGCGCGCCGGGTGGCGGGCGTGCGGCGTCTGGCCGAGTTGCCCACGGTCGCCCCGGCGGTGCTCGACGATCTCACCCGGCCGCTGTTCCGGGTGCCGCTCCTGGTGCGCGACAGGGACGCCGCCATCGCCGAGCTGGAGCGGCACGGGGTCGCCACGGGCTACCTGTACGACCCTCCGTACGACGACTACGCCCCCGACTTCACCGAGCACTCCTTCGACCCGGGCCCGGCGCGCTGGTGGGCGCGGCACGTGCTCCCGGTCGACCCGATGTACGTCACCCGCTCTTTCCCGATCCTGAGCCGCCTCGAACCGCCTGCGACACGTCCCTGATCAGCCCCGCCAGGATGCGGCAGCCGCGCCTGACGTCGGCGAGCGAGGCGGAGCCGTACCCGATCACCAGGCCGTGCAGGCGGGTGCCGCCGTGGTGGTGGCGGGCGGTGGAGTCGAGCAGGACGCCCCGCTCCCCGGCCCGCTCGACCACGGCGGGCACCAGGGCGGCGGGCAGCTCGGCGAGCACGTGCAGCCCGGCCGTGTCGCCGCGCAGCTGGCAGACGGGCCCGAGCAGCTCGACCACGGCGGCGCGGCGGCGCGCGTATTCGAGGCGCATCCGGCGCAGGTGCCGGTCGAGGTCGCCGCGCTCCAGCAGCGTGGCCACGGCCTGCTGGACGGGGCCGCTGGTGCGGTCGGCCACCTCTCGGCGCAGGACGGCGATCCTGCGCACCAGCTCGGGCTCGCCGACCAGCCAGCCCACGCCCACGTCGGGGGCGAGGATCTTGGACAGCGTGCCGAGCAGCACCACCCGTGAGGGGTCGAGGCCGTAGAGGGCGGGCAGCGGGGCGACGTCGTAGCGGAACTCGGCGTCGTAGTCGTCCTCCACGACCATCGCGCCCGTGCTCCTGGCCCAGGCCAGCAGCCGCTCCCTGCGCGGGATGGGCAGCCGCCCGCCCAGCGGATATTGGTGCGCGGGCGTGGTGTAGAGCAGGCGCAGGTCGCCGGGGAGCCCGTCCACGATCACGCCGTCCTCGTCCACCGGGCACGGCACCACCTCGGCGCCCCTGGCCGCGAACACCGTGCGCGCCACGTGGTATCCGGGGTCCTCGACGCCGGCCCGGGCGCCGGGGCCCCTGAGCAGGGCCAGCGCGCACAGGTCGAGCCCGTTGCCGGTGCCCCTGGTGACCAGGATGTTCTCCGGGCCGACGGCCATGCCTCTGGCGCGGCGCAGGTGGTCGGCGAGCAGCTCTCTGAGCCGGGGCAGCCCGTACGGGTCGGGCGCGTCGCCCGGCGGCAGGTCGGCGGCCTTGCGCCAGGCCCGCTTCCAGGCCGCCTGATCGTAGTCGCGCACCCAGGGCTGGCCCGCCGTGAGATCGATCCAGTCGGCCGGGGGCGGCGGCGGGGCGGGCACGTACGCGCTCTCCCCCGGCGGCTTCGGCGTCGCCTCCATGTCGGCCACGAACGTGCCCGAGCCGTGCCGCCCGTCCAGCCAGCCCTCCGCGTAGAGCTGCTGGTACGCCTCCGTCACCACGGTCCTGCTCACCGCGAGCTGCGCCGCCAGCGCCCGCGTGGACGGCAGCCGCTCGCCCGGCGCCATCGTGCCGTCCAGCATGGCGCCGCGCAGCCAGCCGGCGAGCTGGGCCGTGAGCGGCTCGGCCGAGTCGCGGGAAAGGGATACGGGCAGGTCAACGTGGGTACGCACGAAAGTGGTCTCTATGAAGGGGTCGGTAGTGGCCCTACAGGATAGGTCCACTTCCTCGTTACGGTCGAATCATGCTCTCGACCACTCCCCGTACCACCCTGGGCCGCGAGAAGCACCGCGGCAGCACCGACAGAAGCGATCTCCACGAGGTGCTCGACACCGGCCTGATCTGCCACCTGGGCGTGGTGGTGAACGGCCATCCGATGGTCATCCCCACCGGCTACGGGCGCGTCGGTGAGACCCTCTACCTGCACGGCTCCACCGGCGCCAGCTCGCTGCGGGCGGGCGGCGACGGCGAGGTGTGCGTCACGGTCACGCACCTCGACGGCATCGTGCTGGCCCGCTCGATCTTCCACCACTCCGTCAACTACCGCTCGGCGATCATCTACGGGCGGGCGCGGCTGGTGACGGACCCGGACGAGCGCATGGAGGGGCTGCGCGCCCTGTCCGAGCAGCTCGCGCCCGGCCAGTGGGACTACGTCAGGCGCCCCTCGCGCAAGGAACTGGCCGCGACGGCCGTGCTGGCGCTGTCGCTGGAGGAGGCGTCGGTCAAGATCCGGCGCGGCGAGCCCAAGGACGAGGAGGAGGACTATGCGCTGCCGGTCTGGGCGGGCGTGCTGCCGCTGGTCACGTCGTGGGGCGAACCCGAGCCGGATTCAGTGCTCCCAGAAGGTATCGATGCGCCTGTTCACATCCTCCATCGGGAGTAGTTCCATAAATCCGGACCCACCTGGAAAACCCGGCTCCTTGATCACACGTCTCATCAGGTGGACCGGCTCCTGATGGGAGAGTCATATGGAGTGGAGCGCTCCCGGTTACACGGAGATCAAGCAGCTCGGGGTGGGTGCCAGCGGGCGCGTCACGCTGGCCGTGCACGACGAGACCGGCGTCAAGGTCGCGATCAAGTACCTGTCCGAGGAACTGCGGAGCGATCCCTCCGCCCTGGCCAGGTTCCAGTCGGAGGCGCGGCTGCTGACGACGCTGCGCGACCCGCACATCGCCACGCTGTGGGAGTACATCCAGGACACCGGTGGCGCGGCCATCGTGATGGAACTGGTCAACGGCGTCTCGCTGCGGGCGCTGATGCGCGAGCACGGGGAGACCGAGCCCGAGGCGGCGCTGGTCGTTCTCAAGGGCTCGCTGCTCGGGCTGGCGCGGGCGCACGGGCTCGGCCTGGTGCACCGCGACTACAAGCCCGAGAACGTGCTCGTACGCGACGACGGCGTCAGCAAGCTCGTCGACTTCGGCATCGCGGTACGCCAGGGCACGATCGCGCGCCCCGAGGGCACGCCGCCCTACATGGCCCCCGAGCTGTGGGAGGGCCTGCCGGCCTCGCCCGCCACCGACGTGTACGCGGCCACGGCCGTCTTCTTCGAGTGCCTGACCGGGCACCGCCCCTACCGCTCCACCGAGCCCAGCGTGCTCGGCTACCAGCACGTGCACGCCCCGGTGCCCTTCCACGACGCGCCCGAGCCGGTGCGCGAGCTGGTCAGGCGCGGGCTGGCCAAGGACCCGGCGCTCCGCCCTCCGAGCGCGCTGGCGTTCGTGGAGGAGCTGGAGGTCACGGCGAGGGCGGCGTACGGGGAGGACTGGGAGGAGCGCGGCAGGCGGCGGCTGGCCGCGCTGGTGGCCCTGCTGGCGCTCCTGTGGCCGATGCCGCAGACGTCACCGCCCGAGGTGACGACGTCGCTGGCCAGGACGGTGTTCCGCGGCATGCGCTCCAACATGAGCCGCGTGGCCATGGGCGGCGCGGTGGCCGCGGCGGCCGCCGTCGCGGTGGTGGTCGTGCTGACCAACCGGCAGCAGCCGCCCGAGCAGCCGATCGGCGCGGCGGCGGCCGTGCCGCCGACCTCGGTCACGACGGAGGCGGCCGGGCCGCCGACCTCGCTCGAACCCATCTCCGAGCCGCCTTCCGAACCTCCTGAGTCCGAAACGCTTCCGGAAACGGTCCCCGACTCCTTCCCCGACTCCTTCCCCGAGGACACGCCCGAGCCCGTGCCGCAGGGCTCGCCAGAACCGGACGAGCCGGACGACGGCCCCACCCGCGCGGTTCCCCCGCCCGACGAGGAGACCGACCCGCCGCCCAGGCCGACCAGGACCCGCACCACCTCGACCAGCACGCCCACCACACCCACCACGCCTCCGGTGACGCTGACGCCCACGACGGCGCCGCCGGTCACCTCGGTGCTCGGGGTGGACGTCGGCCCGATCTCGATCGACGGCACCGTCGTCCGGAGCACCGTCACGGTGCGCGCCAGCGGCACCGACGACGTCACGGCCACCGCGCGCTGGACGGCGCCGGGCACGAACGGCCGCGTCGAACGCCTGAACCTGAGCGGGGCCCGGTCCTACACCCGCGCGCTCACCTGGTCGATCGGCGAGCGCCCGTGCGGCGGCACGGTCGGCCTGACCGTCACCACCTCCCCCGCGTCCCAGGGCGGCGCCAGGTCGGTCTCGCTGCCGCTGCCCGCCTGCCCGACCAGGGTGACCGGGCTGCGCGTCAGCCTGAACCTGCCCGCCGCGCCGGGCCGTACCGCCACCGCCCGGGTCAGGGTGGTCGCGAGCGGCACCGGGGAGATCCCCGTGACGGCCCGGTTCGCGGTCAACGGCGACGGGGTCGGCACGCGTACCGCGACGTTGCGCGGCCAGACCTCCTACAACGAGACGTTCACTCACGCGTTCGAGGCTCGCCCCTGCGGCTCGACATTGTCGGTACGGGTGACCGCGGGCGGCCGGACGGCCACGGGCCGGACCTCGGTGCCCTGCCCGCCGCGGGTACGGTCGGTGTCGATCGGCGACGTCGGCGTCGGCAAGGACCTCAGCGCGGCCGTCTCGGTGACCACGAGGGACGCCGAGCCGGTACGCCTCACCGTGCGGTTCTCGGCCGGCGAGGGCTCCGGCTCCCAGACGGTCACCCTGTCCGGCGACACCTCCTACCGGCGGGTCTTCAGCTACGGCCGGAGCCTGCCCTGCGGCACGCGATGGACCGTGACGGCCTCCACCGACCCGGCGGCGGCCGGCGGAAGCGCGAGCAGGAGCGGGACCACGCAGGCGTGCCCGCCGAGCGAAAAGCCGAGCGAGAAGCCAAGCGAGAAGCCGAGCGAAGAACCGAGCGAGGAGCCCACGCGGGAAGGGCCGAAGGTCACGCCTAAGCCAGACCCGGAAAGTCCCCGTCCTGATACCCCTGGCACCGTGGAGTGACAATTCTGACTTAGAGGGACTTTGGTAGCCGGAAAGTGCTCCTGTCTGGTTAAGCTACGGACCGTTTGATGAGGGTGGGGGCCCAAGCAACTCCAGAGGAGACCGTTATGTACGGTGATGGTCAGTGGGGGGTCCCCGGCTACACCGAGGTACGCGAACTCGGCGCGGGCGCCGCCGGCCGGGTCGTGCTGGCCACGCGCGACTACGACGGCGTCGAGGTGGCCGTCAAGTACCTCAGTGACGAGCTGAGAGCCGACGTCGGGTTCGTCGCCCGGTTCCGGCACGAGGCCCGGTTACTCGGCACGCTGCAGAGCGCGTACCACGCCCGGCTGATCGACTACGTCGAGACCGGTCGCGGCGCGGCGATCATCATGGAGCTCATCAACGGCGTGTCGCTGCGCGAGATGCTCAGGTCCGAGGGCCCCACCGGGCCTGAGGCGGCGCTGACGGTGCTCAAGGGCTCGCTGCGGGGGCTGGCCTCGGCGCACGCGATCGGTGTCGTGCACCGCGACTTCAAGCCCGAGAACGTCATGGTCCAGGGCGACGGCACCAGCAAGCTCGTGGACTTCGGCATCGCGGTCAGGGCCGGGGAGGGCGCGAACGCGGCGGGCACGCCGCCGTACATGGCTCCTGAGCAGTGGACGGGCGCGCCGGCCGGCCCCGCCACCGACGTGTACGCCGCCACCATCGTCTTCTTCGAGTGCCTGACGGGCACGCGCCCCTTCCGCGCGCCCAACGTCGTGGCCCTGGCCCACCAGCACCAGAGCGCCCCGCCTCCGGTGGAGGAGGTGCCCTCCGCGCTGCGCGGCCTGGTCGAGCGCGGCATGGCCAAGGACCCGGCCGAGCGGCCGCCGTCGGCGGAGGCGTTCCTGACCGAGCTGGAGGCCGTCGCCGCCGAGGCGTACGGGCCCGACTGGGAGGAGCGCGGCCGTCGCCGCCTGGCCGCCCTCGCGGGCCTGCTGGTGCTGCTCTTCCCGGGCGCGCTCAACGAGCCGGCCGAGACGGAGACCGCGCTCACCGAGACGGAATTCAGCGACCCGCCCAGCGTCCTGAGCAAGCTCCCCGCCAAGATCGCGATCGGCGCGGTGGTGGTCGGGGTATTGGTGGGCGCCATCGTGGTCATCGCCAACATCGGCTCCACGGAGCCCGTGCTGCAGGCGCAGACCAGCCAGGTCGCGCCGACCACGTCCGAGCCCGCCTCGCCGGAGCCGGAGGAGACGACCGAGGAGCCGGCGCCCACTCCCGAGGAGTCCGCGCCGGAGAACACGCCGGAGCCGACGCCGGCCGTCACGTCGACCGCCGCGCCGCCACCCGTCCAGCCCACCGCCACGCCCAAGAAGACCGTGACGCCCAAGCCCACCCGGGTCAGGACGACGCCGCCCAGGACGAAGAAGCCCACCCCGACCGGCACGCCGACGCCGTCGGCCGACCCCGAGATGAGCGGCGAGGTCGGCGACCCCGAGGGCGACGACCCGCCGGCGACGGCCGCCCCCACCCAGACGAGCACGCAGACGAGCGCGCCGCCGGACCAGGGCCCCACCACCAGGCCCACCCAGACGCCCACCCGGGACGACGAGGGGCCGGGCGGCGAGATACCGACGAAGACCGGCGGCGGCGAACCCACACCGCAGCCGACGCCGTCGCCCGAGCAGCCGCCGCAGCTCGACGGCGCGAGCAAGGCGCAGTCCGCACTGATCGCGCTCGGCCTGGTGACGTCGGGCGCCGTTCCGGTCACACTTGCGGTGAAGCGCCGTTTGGCGGGGCGCCACCGAAGGAAGCGCTAGAACACGCCGGGGGGCAACGGCGAGATGGACAACCCTGGAAACGGTATCGCCGGATTCCGGCTCACCGAGCACACCTGGATGACCGAACTGGGCAACTGGATCGACGCCATCTCACCCGATGGGCGCAGGGCGGGCGCGCTGCTGTTCGATCCCAAGATCATCGGCCTGCCGGGCGTACGCGACCGCGTGGTCCACACCGTCATGACCGACCAGCGGCTCGTGCTGGCCGGGCTGACCGGGCTGATCCCCGTGGCCGACGTGGTCGCGGCGGGCGACCAGGTGTGGCTGCTGACCGCGCAGGCGGTCAAGCCCACCCTGTCCGACCTGATCGCCGCCGGGCCCGTGGATCCGGGCGGGGCGGCCTCCGTCCTGGTGGAAACCGCACAGACGCTGTTGGCGCTGCACGCCGCCGGGGTCACGCACGGCTCGGTGCACCCGGGCACCGTGGTGATCACGGCCGAGGGCGCCGCGCTGCTGTCGGAACGCGGCCTGTCCGACGCCATCCGCGGCCGGGTCTCACCGCGCGAGCGCGACGCGGCCGGCTGGGCGTCGCTGGCGCGTGGGCTGGCCGCCTCCTTCGGGCAGAGCGCGCCGCGGGCGGCCGAACTGTTCGAGCGGGCCGCCTCCGCCGCCAGCACCCTGGGCCTGGCCACGGCACGGGACACGCTGGTCAACGAGCGGGGCCTGCTGCCCGACGGGCGGATCGGCAGGGAGGGGCTGGCGCGGGCGGCGCGCGGGCGGTCGGCGTTCGCGCAGCCGCCGTCGTACGCGCGGGCGCCGATCGCGCCGCCTAGAGACGAGGGCGACATCGTCACGCTGCTGCACGTTCCCGGCCCCTCCGCGGGACCGGTCCACTTCGGGCCCGGGGTCGGCACGCAGGAGCAGCGGCCGGAGACGACGGCCGAGCGGATCTGGCGGGCGGGACGCGGCGAGGCGGCCACCGAGCACCGTGCGGGCAGGCGGGCAGGCAGGCGGGAGGGCAAGGTCTCGCGGGCGCGGCGGCGCCGGACGATCCTGTCGACCGCGGTCTTCGCGATCATCATGGCGGGGGCGATCCTGGCCTGGTTCACGCTGAGCGACTCACCTGATCTGACGGTCAAGTCGATCAACGTGGTGGCGCCGAAGAAGACGCAGGGCTGCAACAGCGCCGTGGTGGTCACGGGCACGGTCGTCACCAACGGGGCGCCCGGGGAGATCAGCTACGAGTGGCGCAAGAACCTGGACAAGGAGGTCGTGAAGGGGACGCTGCGCACGCGGGCCGACCAGACGTCGTACCAGGTGCCGCTACGGTGGACGCTGCGGGGCAAGAGCAGCGTCAAGGCCACCGCCACGCTGCGCATTCTCACCCCTGGGCCGGTGCGCGCCGACAAGGCGAGCTTCACGTACAAGTGTTGATCCCGCTCCAGCAATGCATATCAAAGCGGTTCTTACTAATCTGGCGAACATGACCACGCAGACCCCCGCGGGCTGGTACCCGGACCCCTATGGAGAGCCCCGGCTCCGCTGGTGGGACGGCAACCAGTGGACGGACGCCACGCACGCCCAGGAGCAGGGGCCCGGCCAGCCCTCCTCAGGACCGCAGCAGCAACAGCCGTCACCCCAGTCAGGCCCCCAGGCACAGCAGACCGGCCCCAACTGGGCGGCGACACCGGCGAACCCGACGTTGCAGTTCGGCCAGCCCACCTACGGCCAAGGCGCCTACGGCGGCCCGCCGCCCACCCAGCCGCTGGGCGGCGGGCCACCGCCGGGGCCACAGGGGCCGCAGGGGCCGGGCTACGGCCCGCCGCCCAAACAGGGCAACCCGCTGCCCTGGGTGTTCGGCGGGCTGGCGGCGCTGGTGGTGCTCGCGCTGATCGTGGTGGCGGCCATCTTCTTCGTCAACAGGAACGCCGCGCTGACCGCGTCGCCCACGACGCCGACGCCGGAGCGGCTCGAAACGCAGCCGCCGCCCTCGCAGGAGCCCCCGCCGTCCCAGGACCCGCGGCCCAGCCAGGGCGCCGGGCAGTTCCCCCAGCCGGCGGGCGACCTCCTCACCGACCCGCGCAGCGGCGTCTCGTTCCAGGTGCCCGACGGCTGGACGGTGCCCGAGCCCGCCACCGTCAACAACGGCAACCCGGCCACGCAGCAGTGGTCGGCCGCGGTCAAGGCCATCTCGCAGGAGGACTACCAGGGCCAGGACGACTGGATCGGCAACGTCTTCACGGGCGTGCTCAACGAGCTCTATCCCTACTCCGGCAGCTCCTCGGGGCTGGGCGACACGGCGAAGTCCGCGTTCGTGGAGTTCAGCACCCAGTACTACCAGCCCGCTCACGAGAGCAAGGTCGTCGAGGACAAGGCGATGAAGGTCGGCGACCGGGACGCCTGGTTGTTGCAGTTCGAACTCGACTTCACCAAGGTCTCGGAGGAGAAGGGCTATAAGTGGAAGAAGGAGAACGGGGCTATCGTGCTCATAGATCGTGGCGAGGGCGAATATCCGGCCATCGTCTACATCTCCGTTCCCGACAATCTGGGCACCGACGTCGTCGGCAAGGTTGTGAGCTCGCTCAAGCTCTCGTAACCGGTGGCACTAGGCTTGTGGGGTAACAAGCGGGCGGATAGCTCCGAGCCGCTGGGCGAGGAGATCGAATGAGTGACTTGCTGGTCTGGATCGACTGCGAGATGACCGGGCTCGACCTTAGCCGCGACGCGCTCGTCGAGGTGGCGTGCGTGATCACCGACAGCGAGCTCAATCAGCTGGACGAGGGCGTCGACGTGGTCATCAAGCCGCCGCCGGAGTCGCTGGAGCAGATGTCGCAGGTCGTGCGCGAGATGCACACCTCCTCCGGGCTGCTGCCCGAGCTGGCGGGCGGCGTGACGCTGGCGGAGGCGGAGTCGCTCGTGCTCGACTACATCCGCCGCCACGTGCCCGAGCCGAAGAAGGCGCCGCTGTGCGGCAACTCGATCGGCACGGACCGCACGTTCCTGTCGCGCGACATGCCCGGGGTCGACTCCTATTTGCACTACCGGATGGTCGACGTCTCGTCGATCAAGGAGCTGGCGCGCCGCTGGTATCCGCGGGTCTACTTCGCCGCGCCGGAGAAGCAGGGCGGGCACCGGGCCCTGGCCGACATCACGGAGAGCATCAGGGAGCTGCGCTACTACCGCGCGGCCATCTTCGTGGCGCAGCCCGGACCCGACTCCGCGACGGCGAGAGGCCTGGCAGAGCGGGTGAGCGGTTAAACCGGTGGCGTAAAGACTCCCGAACCCCGCTACACTTTTCCTGTGCCGCCACACAGCGGGCGGCCATGGTGGGTGTAGCTCAGTTGGCAGAGCGCCAGGTTGTGGTCCTGGATGTCGAGGGTTCAAGTCCCTTCACTCACCCTGACACGAACGGCCGGTCTTGAGGGACCGGCCGTTTCGTTTTCTCACGGGCAACGGCCCCAAATCATGACAATGCGGGTTATGCTCGCTGTCTACCGCTAACGCCGGAAGCGCGGGGGCCTCGGCGATCTGACCGTCTGCGCGCCCCCGGAGGCCGGATGAGAGTCGACGACGCAGCGTTCGATAGCGTGTTCACGTCCCTGAGCAAACGCGAAGCCGAAGTCATGGACCTGATCGCCACAGGCCAGTCCAACGGGCAGATAGCACAACGGCTGTTCCTCAGCGAGAAGACGGTCAAGAACCACGTCAACCGCATCTACGCCAAGCTCGGCGTCGACTCCAGGGTCACGGCCATCGGGCTGTGGCGATCCCGTCAGGAGTAGCGCCGGTGGTTTAAAAGATGCCGGCGGTGCCAGAGGCATCCATGACGTCGTTGAGGGGGAAGGACTCTGTCATGGTGCATAGACCGCGGGTCGTCGTCGTGGGTGCGGGTTTCGCCGGGCTGTCCGCCACGCGGGAGCTCGCCAAGGGCGGCGCTCTGGTGACGCTCGTCGACCGCAATCCGTACTCGACCTTCCAGCCCCTGCTCTACCAGGTGGCGGCCGCCGGCATGGGCTCGGCCGACGTGTCCTACCCCAACAGGACCTTCGCCGCCCGATGGCCGAACGTGCGGGCCAGGCGGGCCTCGCTGAGCAAGCTGAAGCCGCAGGAGCGGCGGGTGGAGTTCGAGGACGGGAGCGAGCTGGAATACGACTATCTCGTCATCGCCACCGGGGTGACCACCAACTGGCTCAACGTGGCGGGCTCGCGGGAGAACGCGCTGCCGATCTACTCGCTGGCCGACGCGGGCAACCTGCGGCGGCGGCTGCAGCAGTGCCTGGAGGACACGGCGCTGGGGCGGCGCGACGGCACGCACGTCGTGGTCGTGGGCGCCGGGGCGACCGGGGTCGAGATGGCGGGCACGCTGGCCGAGCTCCGGCGGCGCACGCTGCCGCTGACGCATCCCGAGATCAGGCCCGAGCAGACGAGCGTGACGCTGGTGGAGCGGTTCGACTTCGTGCTGGCCCCTTACAAGGCGCGGCTGCGCGACGCGGCGGCCGCGGCGCTGCGCAGGCGCGGCGTGCACCTGCGGCTGGGATCGACGGTGGCGGCCGTGGAGCCGGACGCGGTGGTGCTCAAGGACGGCACGCGGCTGCCGAGCGACGTGACCGTGTGGGCGCTGGGGGTCACCGCGCCGCCGGAGGTGAACGTCTGGGGGCTGCCGCAGGGCCAGGGCGGGCGGATCACGACCACCGAGGCGCTCAACGTGCCCGAGCATCCCGAGATCTTCGTCGCCGGCGACCTCGCGGGGCCGCCCGCGCCGCTGCCCCAGCTCGCCCAGCCGGCGATCCAGATGGGCAAGTTCGTCGGGCGGCAGATCATCGCGGCGGCCCAGGGGCAGGAGCTGCGGCCGTTCTCCTACCGGGATCCCGGGATCATGGCCACCGTGGGCAAGGCGCAGGCCGTGCTGCAGCTGCCCAGCGGGCTGACCATGCACGGTCTGCCCGCCTGGCTGGTGTGGATCTTCATCCACGTGGCCTACCTGCTGGGCGGGCGCAACCGCGTCAGCGTGCTGCTCAACTTCTTCTGGCGCTACTTCGGTCCACGGCGCAGCGCCACGAGCGTCACGCAGTAGGGCTCACAGCGCGGCCGACAGGGCGGCCAGGCCGTGGTCGACGTCGGCCTCCGGGATGTTCAGGGCCGGGCGCAGACGTACGGACCTGGAGCCGCACGGCAGCACCAGGACGCCGTGCTCCTCCCTGAGCCGGGCCACCAGCGCGTCGCGGGCGGCCTGGTCCGGCAGGTCGAACGCGCACATCATGCCCCGGCCCCGGACGTTGGACATCGCGTCAGGGTGCTCGGCCTCCAGCTTGGTGAGGCGTTCGAGCAGCACGTTGCCCACGGTCGCGGCCCGCGCGATCAGCCCCTCGCGCTCCATGATCTCCAGGATGCCGCGACTGCGGACCATGTCGACCAGGCCACCGCCCCACGTGGAGTTGATCCGGCCGCTCTGCTGGAACACGTTGTCCGGCACCTGGTCCACCCGGCGACCGGCCATGATCCCGCCGACCTGGACCTTCTTGGCGAACGCCACCACGTCGGGAGCGAGCCCCATCTGCTGGTACGCCCACGGCGTCCCGGTCGTCCCGCCGCCCGTCTGCACTTCGTCAAGGATGAACAGGGCGTCGTTGCGATGACAGAGCCGCTGCATGGCCTGCAGGAACTGGGGCCGCATGTGGTTGTCGCCGCCCTCGCCCTGGATCGGCTCGGCGATGAAGCAGGCGATGTCGTGCGGATACCGCTCGAACGCCGCGCTCGCCTGCGCCAGCGCCCGCTCCTCGGCCGCCTCGACGTCGCCGAGGTGGATGGCGGGCACGTCGATGCGCGGCCAGTCGAACTTGGGGAAGCGGTCGGTCTTGCCCGGCTCGGTGTTGGTCAGGCTCATGGTGTAGCCGCTGCGGCCGTGGAAGGCCCTTGTCAGGTGCATGACCTTGGTGCCCAGGTCGCGGGACCTGCCCGCGGCCTCGTTGCGGCGGCTCTTCCAGTCGAAGGCGGTCTTGAGCGCGTTCTCGACCGCCAGGGCGCCGCCCTCGACGAAGAACAGGTGCGGCAGCTCCGGGTCGCCGAGCACGCGGGCGAAGGTGTCGACGAAGTCGGCCAGGTGCTCGGTGTAGATGTCGGGGTTCGCCGGTTTGTTGCGGGCGACCTGGCCGAGCAACTGGGTGAAGCCGGGGTCGAAGGGCGGGTTCACGCCCAGCGGGGCCGAGGCGAAGAAGGTGTAGAAGTCGAGGTATCGGCGGCCGTTCCGGGCGTCGACGAGCCAGGAGCCCTGACTGAGCTCCAGGTCGAGCACCAGGCGGTAGCCGTCGACGAGCAGGTGGCGGGCAAGGCGGGCGTGTACGTCCATGGCGCCTCCACAGCGGTGACATTCCTGTCGAGAAATGCGAGCTTCTCTTGAAAATTTACGGCATGCCTGGGGTTGGAGTGAAGTTCCTCACGCGGATCGATAGAACGATCATGGCGATGCCGTACATGATGGCGAAGACGCCGATCAGCCAGAGCAGGCTGAGCAGACCCGCGCCCGGCCAGCCGAGCAGCAGGAGACCGAAGATCACCGACAGGACACCGCCGACGATGAGCATCCACTCGTTGTCGATGACCTTGCGGAGCTGGATCCCGGCCACGACCTCGGCCACACCGGTGAGGATGGCCCAGAAGGCGATGATGAAGAGCAGGGCCAGCGAGCTGAGGCCCGGCCAGATGAACGCCACGATTCCGGCGAGGATGCCGAGAATGCCGGAGATGATGAGCCAGGCCCGTGACCTGGCCCCGTGCCGGAACCCGGCCATCAGCGCGAAGACTCCGCTGACCAGGGCGTACGCGCCGAAAAAGATCACCAGTACGAGCAGCGTCAGCCCCGGCCAGATGAGCGCCAGGATGCCGAAGACGATGGCCGCGATGCCGCGTACGAGCAGCAGCCACCACGACCGCGAAATGTCCTCCATGCTGGTCTGCCTTTCCTGGACGTGCCCGGAAACAGACCAGCGCGGGGTCAAGAGTCGTTCACACGTGGGAGTAGACCACGATCGAGACCGCGATGTACTGCACCAGGTACGCGGCGATGGTGAAGGCGTGGAAGACCTCGTGGAAGCCGAACCAGCTCGGCGAGGGGTCGGGGCGGCGCAGGCCGTACACGATCGCGCCGGCCGAGTAGAACACGCCGCCGACGGCCACCAGCACGACGGCGGCCACGCCCGCGCCTTCGAGCAACTGCGGCATCACGAAGATCGCCGTCCAGCCCAGGCCGAGGTAGAGCACGGTGTAGAGCCAGCGCGGCGCGTTCATCCACAGCACCCGGAACGCCACCCCGGCCAGCGCCCCGCCCCAGATGACGGAGAGCACCGCCACCCGGGCCACCCCGTCCAAGGCCAGCAACGCGAACGGGGTGTAGGTCCCCGCGATGATCAAATAGATGTTGGCGTGATCGATCCTGCGCAGGAACTCCGCCAGCCGCGGGCCGAGCGTGCCGCGGTGATAGGTCGCCGAGATGCCGAACAACAGCGCCGAGGTGAGGGCGTAGATCGAGGAGGCCAGACGGGCCTGCAGGGTCGGGCCGAGCGCCACCAGGACGAACCCGGCCACCAGGGTCACGGGCAGTGCTCCAGTGTGCAACCAGCCACGCAGCCTGGGCTTTACGGTGATGGTCGTCATATAACCTACGGTACCGTAGGTTACAGGCCCTTAAGGAAGCGGGCCGCTATCGGAACGGCCACCGCCCGCCCCGACCCGCCGTGCCGCACGAAGACGCAGAACGCCAGGTCGTCGCGGTATCCGATGAACCAGGCATGCGAGGTCTCGTCCGGCACCTCGGCCGTCCCCGTCTTGCCCGCCACACCCTCGGGCAGCTCCGACTCGCTGGCCGTGCCGTAGTCCACCACGGCCGCCATCATGTCCCGCAGCGCGGTCACGATCCCTTCGTCCATGGGGACGTCCTCGTGCGGCTGCCCGTCGATCCTGAGCACCTCGTCCTTGGCCAGCAGCCGCGGCGAGCGCCAGGTGCCGCTCTCCACGGCGGCGGCGAGCGCGGCCATGCACAGCGGCGTGGCGACGACCTCGCCCTGGCCGATGACGTCCGCGCCGAACATGTCGGGATCGTCGGTCTCCGGGACGGTGCCGCAGGTGCCGCCGATGCCCGTCGCGATGGGCCGGCCGAATCCCCACTCGTCCGCCGTCGCGCGCAGGTCGTCCACGGTGAGCCGGGTCGTGGCCTGCTCGACGAAGGTGGTGTTGCAGGAGTGGGCGAAGGCGTCGGTGAGGGTGACCACGCCGCGGTCGACCTCGCCGGCGTTGGTGAAGGAGCTGTGGAACGGGATCGTGTACGCCCCCGGGCAGCCCACCTGGGTGGCCGGGTCGTACCCGCTCCTGAGCAGCGCCGCCGCGGTGATCACCTTGAAGACCGAACCGGGCGGGAAGACGTCCCGTACGGCGCTGAAGTTGTCCTTGAGGCGGTCGGCCAGCCCGATGATCTCGCCGGTGCTCGGCCGGATGACGATGATCGTCGAGTCCTCGACCCCGTCCAGCGCCCGCGCGGCCGCCGCCTGCACCGGGCGCGACAGGGTGGTGCGCTCGACATTCGCCTCGGGCCGGCTGGTCAGCAACTGCCTGTCGGGCTGCCCCGGCACCTTGGACACCAGCGCCCAGCCGTGGCTGGCCTGCGCGAACTCGGGCTTGAGCGGGTTGAGGTACGCGTCCGCGTAGCTGTCGTTCGGGATCCTGTCGCCCTCGCTGGTGACCAGCTCGGCCGCCGAGGCGTCGATCTCGCCCAGCTCCAGCGTGCCGCCGCCCTTGAGCAGGGGGTGCAGCGTCTCGGGAGTCCACAGCACCTTCCAGGCCCGATCGCGTACGCCCATGCGCAACGTGCTGTCGAACTGCCACGCCCCGAACTCGGTGAGCTGCCGCACCCCCGCGAACGGCACCTCGGCGGCCTGCTCCCCCGTGCTCTTCAACGGGCCCGGCGTGAGCTGGATGGACTCGACGTGCAGCTCGTCACTGAGGGCGCGATGCCGTACGGCGAAGTCCGCGGGCGGCTGGTAGACCAGGCGGGCCATGGCCGACACGTTGCCCTTGTGCCAGGCCGCGAAGTACGCCGCGGCCGTCTGGGAGGGGCTCCCCTTGACCCTGCTGGACGCCATGACCGCGAAAGCACCCGCCCCGACTACCGCGACCACCGCGATAACGAGCACAATCAGCCTTCGTCGTCGCATACCGTTTTCTCCCAGGAGGGGATCAGACGTGGCTCGTGGACAGCGGGAACCGATGCCTGGCCGGTATCCGGTGACGTTCGGTGAGATCGAACTTCTCCGTGATCTGGACAGGCAGGACGGCTGGGTGCTGTCCAAAGATGGCGTACCTCAGTCGTACGTAGATCTACAAGACCCGACATTTCTGGAATTCGAGTATGTACGACTCATGGCGGACGTGATCGACCTTTTGCCAGAAGGGGTGCTGAGCTGCGTACATGTGGGCGGCGGGGCCTGCACGATCCCCCGCTACGTAGCCGCCACCCGCGCCGGCTCGCGGCACATCGTCATCGAACCCGACGGCCTGCTGGTCAACCTCGTCCGTGAGCAACTGGACCTGCGCTCGGTCCCCCGCCTCAAGGTCATCATCGACGGGGGGCGCGAGGGCACGGCCAAGATCTGGGACGCCACGGCGGACCTGGTGGTCCTGGACGCGTTCTCGGGGGCGACGATGCCGGTGGAGCTGGCGACGGCCGAGTACATGGGCGACATCGCCCGCATCCTCCGCCCGGACGGCACCCTCCTCATCAACCTGGCCGACGGCAAGGGCCTGGCCTTCGCCAGACGCCTGCTGGCCACGGTGACGGGCGCCTTCCGGCACGTGGCCCTGCTGGCGGAACCGGGCATCATGCGCGGCCGCCGCTTCGGCAACTTGATCGTCGCGGCGTCTCGGACGGAGCTGCCGCTGGATCTGCTGACGAGAAGGGCGGCGGGCGGCCTCACCCAGGCACGCTGCCTCCACGGGGCAACATTGACGAACTTCATCGCCGGAGCCGCCGCCATCAAGGACGGCGACCCGGTCCTGGCCCCGGTCCCGCCCCCGGCCGTCTTCGGCTGAACATACGCTCCTGGCGCGATGACCCGCGAGTGGGTCCCTTCAACTGATAACGGTTTCAGTAGGCATTCCAGCAGACCCGTCCGCGGTCGAGGCATACCCGGCCTCGAGGTGGAGAAATGCCGATGTATGTAACGAGTTGGATACATGGCATTGACACTCTGCGGCCACATCCTGCCATCATCACTGACATCGATTTCAGTTTGGAGCTCACTTGGTCACCATCCATGACGTAGCAGCTCGCGCGGGGGTCTCTCCCGCCACGGTCTCGCGCTTCCTGCGCGGCCAGCGGGTGCGCTCGTACGAGGCGGTCCAGGCCGCCATCGACGAGCTGGGCTACTGGCCGAGTGCCGCGGCGCAGTCGCTGAAGTCCGGGCGCACCAACACGATCGGCGTCGTCGTCCCGGACATCACGAACCCCTACTTCGCCGCGGTGGTCAAGGGCATGGAGTCCGTCACGCGTACGGAGCCCTACCGCATCCTGCTCGCCAACAGCGACGAGAGCAGCGAGCAGGAGGACGATGTGCTGGCGGACATGGTGCGCAGGGTCGACGGCATCATCCTCGCCCCCGCCACCGAGCAGGACGAGACCCCGCTGCACGTGCACGACGCCGACGTGCCCCTGGTGTTCGTGGACCGCGATCTGGCGGGCGGCGAGCGGTTCGACGCCGTGCTGGTCGACAACGACGGCGGCGGCAGGCAGGCGGCCGAGCACCTGCTCGCCCTCGGGCACACCCGGGTGGCCGCGATCAGCGGCACCCTGGACACCACCCCCGGCCGGCTGCGGCGCGAGGGGTTCGTCGGGACGCTCGCCAACGCGGGCATCGAGGTGCCGCCCGAGTACGACCTGGTCGGCGACTTCAAGGAGCACAGCGGCTACCAGCTCACCCTGTCCCTGCTGTCGCTTCCCGAACCGCCCACCGCCATCTTCGCCGCCAACAACCTCATGACGCTGGGCGTGCTCAAGGCGCTGCACGACATGCGAATCGACATCCCCGGCCAGATCAGCCTGATCGGCTTCGACGACCTGGACACCGGTCCGCTGCTCAAGCCGCCCCTGACCGTCATCGACCGGCCGATGTTCGAGCAGGGCGTGCTCGCCATGCGGCTGCTGCTGCGCCGGCTGGCCCCCGAGGAGACCGGCGGCGGCGCCAGCCGCATCGTCCTGGACACCAAGCTGATCGAACGCGCCTCCACCGCCCCGCCGGGCGGATGGCCGGCCCCCTCACGCACGAGAAAGACCCGATCGCGATGAGCGTTGTGACCACCTCGCTCGCGGACGTCGCCTCGTCTGACGCGGCACTGCGAGCATTTCTGCACGGCCTGCCCGGGGTCGACCGGGTCGGCGCGGACCAGCGGGCGGCGATGCTGGGCACCCGTTCGATCAAGACCACGGCCAAGGCGAAGGCCATTGACCTGGCCATCTCCATGGTCGACCTGACCACACTCGAAGGGGCCGACACGGCCGGCAAGGTACGCGCGATGTGCGCCAAGGCCGTGCACCCGGGCGGTGAGGCGCCCCGGGTGGCGGCCGTGTGCGTCTATCCCGACCTGGTCGCCACGGCCGTCGCGGCGGTGCGCGGTTCGGGGGTGAAGGTGGCCTCGGTGGCCACCGCGTTCCCGAGCGGGCGTTCCTCGCTGGAGGTGAAGGTGAGCGACACCGCGCTGGCGGTGGCGGCGGGCGCCGACGAGATCGACATGGTGATCGACCGGGGCGCGTTCCTGTCCGGCCACTACCTGAAGGTTCATGAGGAGATCGTGGCGGTGAAGGCGGCCT
>NZ_FNVT01000026.1 GCF_900108335.1 Nonomuraea solani | reverse complement strand
CGGCGATCCGCAGGCCGGCCGCCAGGGTCAGCGCCAGGCCGATGCCCAGCAGACCGGCCATGAACAACCAGTCCACCCACGCATGCCCGGCCAGGCCCGAGAAGAAGCCGCCCAGCGCGTTCTCGCCGCTCCCCTTCAGGAACCCGGTCGTCGGGCTACCGCCCTCGATCCAGGCCCGGTTGGCCGGAGTGGCGAAACCCCAGCCGAACGTCTTGTCCAGAAACGCCCACAGAAACACCCAGCCGATCGAGATCCGGGCGACCGCCCAGACATAATCGACAGGACGGTGAGCAGCGGCGATCGTACCTGCCGCCGTCGGCTTGTGGATGGTGGTGGCCATGGCGAGCCTCCCTTTCAGCTCTTCGTGACAGTCCTTGTCGCACCCCCATCACACCGCTTGGGACGGCCCGCGCTCAGTGCCGTACGGCCCATGGCGAAGGGACCTTGGTCCTCTCACCCCACGATGTCGGCGAGCGGGTGGCGAGGCGAGTCCTTGACCTCGAAGGTGATGGTGAAGCGCGCCCGTCCAGCACGGGCGCTGTGAAGGACCTTCGGCCGCCATGGCGGGCCGTCCGGCACTCACGGCACCCACTCCGGTGCGGCAGCGTCGGTCGCAGGAGGTGTGTGATGTTCTCTTCATTTGCTACCGAACTCGGTGTCCGGCGGCTGCTGGTGGCGGCCGGTCAGGCTCCGTCGGTGCTCAACACCCAGCCATGGCGCTTCCATGTGGTCCGCCGGGAGTTCGTCGAAGTGTTCGCCGATCCTGATCGGCGGTTGCGGGTCAGCGATCCACGCGGGCGCAACCAGTACGTGAGCTGCGGCGCAGCCCTGTTCAACCTGCGTCTGGCGATCCGCACGGCCGGGCAGCGGCCGATGGTGTGGCTGCTACCCTCACCCGAGGAGGAGCCCGGCCTGCTGGCGGCCGTACGCATGGACGGGGCGTCGCCCGTTTCGGACGAGCACCGTGAGCTGTACGACCTCATCCCCGTGCGCCGCACCAGTCGCCGGCCCTTCGCCGACCAGCGCCTGCCCCGCGCGGTGCTGGCCGAGCTCCGGGTCGCCGCCTCACGCGAGGGCGCGACGCTCATCCCTCTCGACCGCCACGCCGCGACCGACATGCTCGACTACGCCACCATCGCCGAGGACGAGCTCGGTCGAGACCACGAATACCGTGCCGAGCTGGCCGCCTGGACGATGCCTGGTGCCCGGTACGACGGAATGCCCGGGTGCACCCATGGGCCGTACGCGCTGCAGGACCCCTCCCCTGTCAGGGACTTCGGGCGTCAGGAAGGCAGGGCGCGGTTCGAGGAACGGCCGCAGCTCGCGGTGCTGACCACGATGGGCGATCGGCCCGTCGACTGGCTGAAGGCAGGCCAGGCGTTGCAGCGGGTCCTGTTGGTCGCGGCCAGAAACGATGTGTCAGCGTCGTTCTTGAACCAGTCTCTGGATCTACGCGATATGCGTCAGCGCCGTGACCCCCATCACCGGCGCGGACACCCTCAAATGATCATCCGGCTCGGCTACGGGCCGTACGTGGCCCGCAGCCCACGCCGTCCTGCGGCCGAACTGGAAACCGGCTGACGCCTTCAGTCGCCCGTCACGAGCTACAGCACCGCACGTTGACCAAGGACCGCCACCGATCGGGACTTCCGGCCCTAGGTCCGGCTCGCGCGCCGAGCTGTGATGGAGGCACCGAATAAGAGGAAGACGGCGCAGAACCCAGAAAAGAGAGCTGGCTCACCATGCACATGACCGTCGCGGACGTGATGACGACCAAGGTCGTCTCCGTCACCGCCGCCACCCCGTTCAAGGACATCGCCGAGGCGCTCATCACCGGCGGCATCAGCGCCATACCAGTGCTGGACAACGACAACCACGTGCTCGGCATGGTGTCCGAGGCCGACCTGCTGCGCAAAGAGGAGTTCCGCGAGCAGTACTACCGCGAGGGCTACCGGCCGCCGCTGCGCGCCCGCCTGCGCCACCCCAAGAGCCGGAAGAAGGCCGCCGGCGACACCGCCGCCGAGCTCATGACCAGCCCCGCCGTCACCGTCTACCCCGAGGCCTCCGCGGTGGCGGCCGCCCGTCTCATGGACGCCCACGACGTCAAACGGCTCGCCGTGACCGACTACAACGGCCGCCTGCAGGGCATCGTCAGTCGCCGCGACCTGGTCAAACTCTTCCTGCGCGGCGACGAGGAGATCGCCACCGCGGTCCGCGACGACATCCTCGACCGCGCCCTGTGGGTGAACACCGAAGGCGTGCACGTGCAGGTGGAGCGGGGCATCGTCACCCTGTCCGGCTGGATGGAGCGCCGCACCGAGACCGGCATCGCTGCCCGCATGACCAGCCGCGTCAACGGCGTGGTCGACGTCGTCGACAAGCTCACCTGGAAGACCGACGACTCCAAATGGGAAGCCAAGTAGCCGGGGTGTGCTCGCCCACACCGTGCCCGGCATCGTCCAGGGCCCCGCCGTCCACGACGGCGTGATCCGCTACGCCGAGATCGAATCGGCCGCCGTCCTGCCCGCGGGCTGGACGGATGAACAGAGGCCGGGCACCTACCGGCTGCGGGAGGGCGCGGACGAGCTGGTCTTCGCACTCGCCGTCGCGGCCGACGATCCGGCCCGGCACTCCTAAGCGCATGACGGCCTCATTTCGCAAGCGTCCTCAATCATGCCCGGCATCGTCTCCACCTCGCTCACCGTCTTCACGGTCCCTTCCGCCCGGCACGGCTCGACAGGAGCGCCGCGCCGATCGCCGCCTGCCCGTAGCTGATGCCACCGTCGTTGACCGGCACCCGCTCACCGATGTACGGCTCGAACCCGGCTGCCGCCAGCCGGGCGAGCACGTCGGTGGCGAGCAGCCGGTTCTGGAACACGCCGCCGGACAGGCACACCTGGGTGACGTCGTGCTCGGCGGCGGCCCGCTCACACAGCAGCACGGTGACCGCCGCGATCGTGGCGTGGAAGGCGGCGGCGAGCCGGCCGACCGGCTCGCCATCGGCCTTGGCCTCCAGCAGGTGCCGCAGCGTGACCACACCGTCGTACACCCACAGGCCGTCCTGCCGCTCCAGCCGCCAGGCCAGCGGCTCGGCCCCGGCGAACGCGGCCGCCGCCTGCTCCAGGCGCATCGCCGCCTCGCCCTCGAAGCCGTTGACGTCGCACAACCCCAGCAGGGCGGCCGCGGCGTCGAACAGCCGGCCCGCGCTGGAGGCGACAGGGCAGTTCACCCCGCGCGCGATCATGCGCCGGATGACGTCGCGGTCGGGCAGGCCATCGGCGAGGCCCTCGGGTACGGGCCCACCGGTGGTCTCACCGCCGAACAGGTAGCCGAGGGCCATGCGGGCCGGCCTGCGTACGGCCGCGCTCCCGCCGGGCATCGGAGCGTGTGAGAAGCGGCCGAGCCGCCGGTAGCCGGTGTAGCCGGCGAGCAGCAGCTCGCCGCCCCAGAACGTGCCGTCGTCGCCCAGGCCGATCCCGTCGTAGGCGACGCCGAGGAACGGCGGACGCAGGGCGTGCTCGGCCGCCACCGCGGCGACGTGCGCGTGGTGGTGCTGGACGGCGATGCGGCTGGGCCGCCGCCGGGCCAGCTGGCTCGACAGATAGCCGGGATGCAGGTCGTGCACGGTGTGGACGGAGTCGATGGCGTGGATGCGGCTCAGGCGCTCGAGCGCCGCCTCGTACGCTTCCAAGGTCTCGGCGTCGGACAGGTCGCCGATATGCGGCCCGAGGACCGCTCGCTCCCCGTCCGCCAGCGTGAACGTGCTCTTGAGCTGGGCGCCGACGGCCAGCAACGGCTCTGGCGCGCCGATCGGCAGCCGCAGCGGCGCCGGCGCCAGGCCGCGGGCGCGGCGGAGCACGGTCGAACGCGACCCGAACGAGCGGATCACGGAGTCGTCGTAACGGGCCGCGATGGGCCGGTCATGGGTGAGCACGCCGTCCACCTCCAGCCCGGACGGCGGCTCGACGCACATGGGGCTGCCGGCGTGGTTCGCGCTGGTGACCACCAGCGGACCGCGGATCCCGTCCAGCAGCAGATGATGCAGCGGCGTGTACGGCAGGAACAGCCCGACGTCCGCCAGCCCGCCGCACACCTCGGGAGCCAGCACCCCGAGCCGCCGCGGCGCCAGCACGATCGGCGCCGACGGTCCCCGCAGCAGGTCCCGGCCGGGCTCGGTGAGCACGGCGAGCGCATCCGCCGTCGTGACGTCCCTGACCATGACCGCCAGCGGTTTCTCCTCCCGCCCCTTGATCTCGCGCACCCGCGCCACGGCCGCGCTGTCAAGCGCGTCGCAGACGAGCTGGAAACCGCCGAGCCCCTTGACCGCGACCACTCCGCCTCCCGAGACGATCTCGAGGGCGGTCCGCAACGCGGCGTCCCCCTCCACGCTCATGAAACGCAGGCGGGGGCCGCAGGAGCCGCACGCGATGGGTTCGGCGTGGAAGCGGCGGTCGGCGGGGTCGTGGTATTCGGCCGCGCACGCGGCACACATCTCGAACGCCCGCATCGTGGTGCGAACGCGGTCGTAGGGGAGGCTTTCCACGATGGTCGCCCGCGGCCCGCAGGCGGTGCAGTTGATGAACGGGTAGCGGTGGCGCCTGTTGGCCCGGTCGAACAGCTCGCGCCGGCACTCCGCGCAGGTCGCCAGGTCAGGCGGGATCTCCCGGGGCCGGCACGGCACGGCTTCGCTCTCGACGATCGCGAAGCCGGCCGATCGCCCGTCCGGCCGGTCGGGGGTCACCACCAGATCGCGGATCTGTGCCGCGCCGGGCTGGCCCGCTCTCATGGTGGACAGGAACGCCTCCAGGCGGGCTTGGGGGCCCATCGCGTTGATCACCACGTGCCCGCCCGCGTTCCGTACGTCTCCCCGGAGCCCCAGCCCGGTCGCCAGGCGATGGACGAAGGGCCGGAACCCCACGCCCTGTACGGCTCCGTACACCTCGATGTGCCAGGCCACGTCCATGAGCACCTCCTCCGGGAGCACGTCTCAGGACCCGCGGACGACGGCGACCGTGCACTGCGCGTGGTGCAGGACGCCCCGGCTGACCGAGCCGAGCAGCGCCGAGCCCACGGTGCCGCGCCCGTGGGTGCCCACCACCAGCAGATCGGCGTGCCGGGAGGCCTGCGTGAGCGCCTCCACCGCCCGGCCGCACCGGACATCCTCAATGACCGTCACCTGCGGATATTCCATCTGGAACGTCTCCAGCCAGTCCGCGACGGCCCGTTGCCGGGCGGTGCGGGCCTCGTCCATCTCATGGGGGAGCTCGGTCGCGAACGCGCGCACCGGCGGCTGCCAGGTGTGCAGTGCCCGCAGAGTGCTTCCGCGCAGGGCCGCCTGCTCGAAGGCGTAGGCCAGGGCGGGCCGGGATTCGGGCGAGTCGTCCACGCCCACCACGACCTCCCCGAACCTGGGCCGCGAGTCGCCGTGAACCACCACGACCGGACAGCCGGCCTGCCCCGCGACGTGTTCGCTCACCGAGCCGAGAAGCGCGGCTGCGATCCCGCCGCGGCCACGGCTGCCGACGAGCAGTTCGGTGGCCGTTCTGCCCTGGTCACGCAGGACCATCGCGGGCGACCCTTCCACCACCTGTGTCGTCACCTCGACGGTCGGCTGGCGCTCGTGCACCAACGCCACCGCCTCCAGCAGCACCTTCTGACTCGCACGCAGCAACGTGTCGGGCCGGGCGGGACCAGGAAACTTCGAGATCTGGTACGGCGAGCGGTCCACCGCATGAACGAGCAGCAGCGGCTGATGCATGCGGACAGCGTCACCGGCGGCCCAGTCGACCGCGGCGCGTGCGGGCACGGAGCCGTCGACACCTACAACGATCATGGTTCCTCCTCTGTCTCACACCAGCGAACCGCGGCTGAGAACGGGTGTGCAGGGCCGTTGGTCCCGGCGATGAGGGCCCAAGGACCGCCTCCCGTGGGGAAGCCGGGCGCGAGCAGGGGGCCCGCCCGCGCCCGGCCAGGGGTCAGTGCTCGACGGTGATCCGCCGGCCTTCGGCCTTCTTGCCTTCGGTCAGCCCCACGCTGACCTCCAGGATGCCGTCCCGGTAGACGGCCTTGACGTCGTCGGTCTTGGCCGTGGCGGGCAGCGTCACCGTCCGGGTGAGCGCCCCGTAGGCGAACTCGGAACGGTGCGGGTCGGTGGTCTTCTTGGTCTTCTCGGCCCGGATGTGGAGCAGGCCACCGCTCACGGTGACTTCGACATCCTTGTCAGGGTCGATGCCAGGCAGCTCGGCGCGCAGCACGTACCGGCCGTCGGCGACATAGTCCTCGACCCGGACGATCTGTCCGAAGGGCCGGAACCCGAACATGGGGCTCTCCATCCACTCGAACAGCTCCGGGAAGGGGAGCCTCATCTCCCTCCGCTCAGGCAGGCTCATCGCGACCTCCTTCCGTGGGTCCTTGGATCCCACACCTCCAGCACACATCGGCAACCGGTCTGTCGTCAGAGGACGAAGTCCCTTCAGATCAGGACCTTCGGCACCCGCCCGGTTTCACGCGGCGGGCACGTCCGTCCGCGCCAGGACGGGCCAGGGACCTTCGCCCCTACCCCTCTCCGGCTCGCGGCGAGAGCGTGGAAGAAAGACGAGGAGGCCATCATGAAGGCGCTGATCTATCACGGGGCCGGCCGACGTGCCTGGGAAGAGACTCCGGATCCGCAGCTCACCGAGCCGACGGACGCGATCGTGCGCGTGGACGCCGTCACGATCTGCGGCACCGACCTGCACATACTCAAGGGCGATGTGCCCGCGGTCGAGCCGGGGAGAACCCTCGGCCACGAAGCCGTCGGCACGGTCACGGCGACCGGGAGCGCGGTCACGACCGTGCGGCCGGGGGAACGGGTGCTGGTCTCCTGCATCACGGCGTGCGGCCGCTGCCGTTACTGCCGCACCGGCACCTACGGGCAATGCCTGGGCGGCGGCGGCTGGATACTCGGCCATCGCATCGACGGCACTCAGGCCGAATACGTTCGCGTCCCGTTCGCCGACACCTCCACCCACCGGCTGCCCGACGGCGTCACCAGCGAGGCGGCGCTCATGCTCGCCGACATCCTGCCCACCTCCTACGAGGTCGGCGTGCTCAACGGCCGGGTCCGGCCCGGCGACACCGTCGTCGTGGTCGGCGCGGGGCCGATCGGCCTGGCGGCCATCATGACCGCGCAGCTCTTCACGCCGAGTCACATCATCGCCGTGGACCCGGCCGCGTCGCGGCTGGAGGCCGCCAAAGGGCTCGGCGCGGATCTCCTCATCGGGGCCGGGGACGATCCCGCGTCCGCTGTCGCGGAGCTGACCGGCGGCCTGGGCGCCGACGTGGCCATCGAAGCGGTCGGCATCCCCGAGACGTTCGAGCTCTGCACCCGCCTGGTGCGCCCCGGAGGCCACGTCGCCAACGTCGGCGTCCACGGCGCCCCGGCCACGCTGCACCTCGAAGACCTGTGGATCCGCAATCTCACCATCACGACCGGTCTCGTCGACACCCACTCCACCCCGGCCCTGCTTGACATGATCGCCGCCGGCCGGCTCGACCCCACCACCTTCATCACCCACCGCTACGACCTGCACGACATGGACACCGCGTACCAGACGTTCTCCGACCCGGCGGCCACCGGAGCGCTGAAGGTCGTCCTGTCCCGCCACGCAGACGACTGACCCGGCAGGACCTCGACCTGAGCCGGACGGGCGTGTCCTCAGATCTTCTGAGAACACGCCCTGAACGAGGCGGAAGCCGGTGCTCAACGGGGCCGCACCACCGCGACCGGGCAGGCCACGTGGTGCAGCACTCCGTGGCTGACGGAGCCGAGCACGGTGGAGGCCAGGCCACCCAGCCCACGCGATCCCACCACGACCAGGTCCGCGCTCTCCCCGGCCCTGGCCAGAACATGCACCGGGTGCCCGGTGACGGCCTCATAGGTGATCTCGACGCCGGGATTCTTCTCCCGCCACTGAGTCACGCTCTCGGCCACCGCCCATGTGTCCGCCTGATAGGCATCCACCAGCAGGCTGTTGTAGGCGGCCATGTACGGCGAGAAGACGGGGGTCTGCCAGGCGAAGACCACGTGCAACGGAACGGCCCGCGCCCTGGCCTGCTCGATGGCGTACCCCATGGCGGCCTCGGAATGCTCTGAGCGGTCGTAGCCGACCACCACCCGGCCGTGCGGTTTGACGGAAGGAGCATGTACGACCACGACCGGCCCCTCGGCATGCCCGGCGACGGCCATGCTGACCGAGCCGACCACCATCTCGGCGAACCCGCCGAGCCCCCGGGTCCCAAGGACCACGCTGTCGGCGGACGCGGACTCGGCGATCAGAGTTTTGATCACGTTGCCGGGAAGCACCTCTGTGCTCACCTCGACCCCGTCGGCCAGCTCGCGTGCCCGTTCACCTGCGGCGGCCAGTGCCCGCGCGCAGTGCTCGGCCTGCGGGCACTGTTCGCACACGTGCACGATCCGCAGCCCGGCGCCTCGGCCCCGCGCGTCATCCGCGGCCCATTCCACTGCTGCCATTGCCGGAGCGGATCCATCCACACCCACGACGATGCGTCGGTTCATCGCAACCTCCACTAACTCGGTCTGTCAAGTTCAGCGTCGTCCGCAGGGGATCGCGGCACCCGGGGACGAGGTCCCCCATACGGGTGCCTTTGGTCCTCTTTCGCCGTGGTCTGGGGCGGTGGGCAGCGTCTTAATCCCGGCGGAAGGGGACTTTCGCCGGTGTCACCCACCGGCCGCGAAGGTCATGCTGGGATCAGGAGCACTCACGGGAAAGAGATGATCGCCATGCTCCCGATCCGCCCCTCATCGCCACCGCGATGGTGGCCACCTCCACCGGCCTACTGGCCGTGCCGGCGCGGGCCGCCACGCCGCAGTTCGCCGCCCCGCCCACGCTGGTCGGCATCCGGGCCACGCACCACCACGGCCTGGATCGGCTGGTCTTCGAGTTCCGCGGCCGCGTGCCCACCCAGCGGGACGTGCGCTACGTGTCCCGGCTGATCGCCGACGGCTCCGGCCGGCAGGTGAACGCCGTGGGCGACGCGCTGCTGCAGATCCGCTTCGGCCGGGCCGACGGCCATGACCGTCACGGCAACGTCACCTACGGGCCGGCCCGCAGGACCTACGCGCTGCCCGGCGTCATCCAGGTCGTCAGCACCGGCAACTTCGAGTCGACGCTGACCTTCGGCGCCGGGCTGGCGAAGACCGTGCCCTACCGGGTCTACACGCTCACCCGGCCGAGCCGCGTCGTCGTCGACCTCGTCACGCGCTACCGGACGGTGCCGGCCCGCGCCTACTTCCTCAACACCGCCGCGTACAACACCGGGCGCAGGCCGTACACCACGGCCGTGCAGCGGCCGGTGATCCCGCCCGCCACCGCCTACGGCGCGCTGCAGCGCCTGTTCGCCGGCCCGACGCAGACCGAGAAGGCGCAAGGGCTGCGCTTCGTCAGCTCAAAGGCCACCGGCTTCAGCAAGCTCACCGTCAAGCACGGCATCGCCAGGGTCTACCTGACTGGCCGTGTCACCGGCGGCGGCTCCGCGTTCACGATCGCCGACGAGATCAGGCCGACGCTCAAGCAGTTCCCCTCGATCAAGTGGGTGAAGATCTACGACGCCGCGGGGACGACTCAGCAGCCGACCGGTCACTCGGATTCCATCCCGCAGTCGCTCGAACCGTGAGGACCCGCACAATGGCCGACGGCCGCCCGCGTTCGGTGAACGCGGGCGGCCGTCGCAACGATCCCCAAGCCTGTGCGAGTGATCAGGCGGCGTGCAGTTCGAGCATGAAGGCCGCGGCCAGGGCCGGCGCACAGGGCCAGGTGGCGGCGCAGGAGACGCAGGCATGTGCGGAATCGGCGCGGTGCGCGTCCAGCGCTCCGGCGGCTCTGGTGAAGTACGTCTCGCTCAGCGGGTCGGTCTCAATGTGGGTCACACCCAGGAGAACGGCCATCTCGATCACCTTTACTCGCTCAGGATTTCGTCGTGATCCCACCTTCTCCCCGGCCACGCTCGCCCGCTGGAGGCGAACGACTCAGAGTGGTGGTGACCTAAGTCACATGAACGAGGAGGTGTCCGATAACGAGGTCGTTCAACCCGATGATGTTGCTCGCACGGCTGCACCGCCCGGACGGCAACCCGTTCCGAACGGCTGGAATCCACCTCCCTTCCTTATCCAGCCTCCGCCCCGGCGTGCCCGGCCCTGGCGGAATGTTCGTCACTTCCGGCGCCGCCCCGCCTTGTGCGCCGCGTCGGCCAATACCATGACGGGGATCGCCAGTGCGGCCAGCAACCATCCGACCGGCGGCGGAAAGGCGCCACCGAGCACGCCTGCGACGGAAGGCAGGCCGAGGAAGAGCAGCAGCATGACGGCTTCGAAGACGAGCGCGCCCAGCAGGAGCGGGTTGGCGCCAGCGCAGTTTGCCGATCCAGCGGAACTCGCTGCGGCAGGCGAAGGCGTTGGCGAACTGACCGAGCACCACGGCAGTGAAGGCGGTGCCGGACGCGGCGGCGAGCAGGACAGGGTCCGGAGCCGTTCCGAAGTGCCAGCCGCCCAGCCAGAGAATCCCTACGAAGGCCGCCATTTCGGCCACTGCCTGAGCCGGGCCGAGTACGCCGAAGACGCGAATGAGGAGGCGGCGGTCGATGAGGTTTCCGGTGCGAGCGGGGCCGTACATGGTGCACGGTGTGGTTGGGATGGTCGGACTTGCTCATCACGAAAGTGCGCAGCGGTCCGAACTGGGCTTCGATCGGGTTGGCCCAGGAGGCGCTGGTCGGGGTGAAGCACAACTCGACCTTGTGCGCTGTGGCCCAGGCACGGATGGCGGGGGTCTTGTTGGCCGACAGGTTGTCCAGAATGACGTAGATCGGTGCGCCGTCCGGGCGGGCGCGGCGGATGCTTTTGAGCGAGGTCAGGGTGTTGGCGCCGCTCTTGCGCTCGCGGTTGACGCCCCACAACTGGTCATCGCCCAGGCTGTAGCAGCCGTGGAAGTAGCGCACGCCGTGGGTGCGCGTGTAGGTGGCCTGCTGTCGTTCGGGTTTGCCCTCGGATGCCCAGCCGGAGCCGGGCTGAGGCCGGATGGACAGTGGCCCGAACTGGTCGAAGGCAAAACACCGCTGCGGGAAGCGGGTGGTGACCTCTTCGATGCGGTTCAGCTTGGCATCGCGGTCGGGGTCGGTGGACTCCTTCCACGTCCGGGTGCGCTGGAAGGAGATCTCGTGCTCGCGTAAGTACTGCCGCAGCCGCTCCCGTCCGACCAGCACGGTCCGCACCGGGTTGTCGGCCAGGTAGCCGACGAGTTTGCGGATGCTCCACCGGGTGAAGGGACGGCCCAGCTTCCCCGGGCGTGTCCTGGCCGTCGCGACGATGAAGTTCTCATCCTTCGAGGTGATGCGACGGGGACGGCCACCCGCCCAGTTAGGGTCCAGCGCGGACAGCCCTCGCTCGTTGAAGGCGTGGATGACATCACGCACGGTGTCCTCATCGGCGGCGACCAACTGCGCAATCGCCGCAACCGGCGTGCCACTGGCCGACGCCATAATGATCAGCGCTCGCCGGACCCGGATCGACTCGTGCCGGCCTCGCCGGACCAGCCGTTGCAGGGTCTGTCCCTCCTGATCGGACAACCGCCGTGCTCGCACAGGTTCGGCCATACGGATCCTCCTGCCGTCATCGTGCATGTCGATACGACACTGAAGCAGAATCCAGCGAAGCCTGCGCAAGCCGCCGAGTGTGTCCCCGACCCGGTGAACCTATGTGGTCACCGCACTAGCGGTAGTCCGTTAGATCAAGATTTTGGCTGGGCAGGATGGTGTCGCGGGGGCTTCCGAGGAGGGAGCCAGGCGATGACCAAGCCCAAACCGGTTCCAGCCGCGCCAGGGGCGCTGGAGGGGTACGCGGCCAGGTTCGATGGTCTGTTCACGCATCTGGGGCAGCGGCGCGGGTTCCGGGAGTATGTGACGGGGTTACTGGCGCCGCGGGAGCGGAACAAGACAGCTGCGGCGTTGGCCGGGGCTGAACCGGTGGCCGGGTCCAAGAGCGCGGCAGCGCAGCGGGTGCAGTATTTCCTGTCCGAGTCGTGCTGGGATCCCGAGCGGGCCAATGCCCGTCGGCTGGAGTTGCTGCTGGCCGAGGCTGCGACCGCACCCCATCCGGATGGGGTGCTGGTGATCGATGACAGCGGGGATCGCAAGGACGGGCGGGCCACCGCGCATGTGGGCCGCCAGTGGCTGGGCCGCCTCGGCAAGACCGACAGCGGCATCGTCACGGTGAGCACGCTGTGGGCCGATGAGCGGATCTACTATCCGCTGCATGCCCGGCCCTACACTCCGGCCCATCACTTCGCCCGGGGCAAGTACGACCCGGCGTTTCGGACCAAGTGGCGGATCGCCGTCGAGTTGGCCGGCTAGGCGGTGGCGGCCGGGGTGGACTTCCGGGCGGTGGTGGCCGACTGCGCCTACGGCGACCTGGACGATTTCCGGGGCGAGCTGCGCCAGGCGGGTACGGGCTGGGTGGTGGCGGTCCGCCCCAAGCGTGGCACCTGGGCCTACGGCCCCGATGCGCACACCCCCCGCGACGCCGCCGCACGTCTGAGGTGGAGCGGGCCAGAGAAGCCCGGCGACTGGCAGCCGGTCCAGCGCCGTTTCCGAGACGGACACACCGAGATGTGGTGGGCAGCCGAGGCGTCGCTGGGCTTTTGGGGACCTGACCGGCTCACCCGGCTCGTGGTCGCCACCACCGATCCGGCCACCCTCCGGGACAAGGCCACCTGGTACCTGGCCACCAACCTGCCCCGCCCCGGCGGCCCGCACGACCCCGCCGGCGGCGGGGACAGCCCGCATCCACCCGCCGGCCTGCCCGAGATCGTGCGCCTCTACGGCCTGCGGCACTGGGTCGAGCAGGGCTACAAACAGATCAAGGACGAACTCGGCTGGGCCGACTTCCAAGTCCGCTCCGACATCGCCATCCGCCGCCACCAGAGCCTGGTGCACTGCGCGTTCAGCTTCTGCTGGACAACCTGGATCAGCGACTCAACCTCAGGTTCCGCCCCACCTGGACCAGCGTCTGACACCGAGCTCGAGAGGGGGCGGCCAGGCCCGATCCCATCCATACCTCTCAGCCTTACCCGCCCCATCGGCACCCAGCTGGCCCCACACGCTGCGCGCCGTCCGCAGCTGGCTGACCCCGGCCATCGCGCTGTCACGCTGGTGGAAAGCCTGGTCCACCGCGCCCCCACCACCTGAACTCCAGGCGATGATCGACGCTGTCACCGCAGGTCAAGGCCTCTACCTCTACACGCCACCTTGATTCAACGGACTACCGCTAGCGTCGCGGGCATGATTCGTGTGTTCCTCGTCGACGACCACGAGGTCGTCCGCCGAGGCGTGGCGGCGTTGATCTCCCAGATATAGTCGACCGGCTCACGCGCAGCGGCGGGGGTGTTGACAGTGGCGGCCATAACGGCCTCCTTCCGAGGTGGAATCGTCGTCCTTCACACCCCAAGCACACTGCAGACGATCCCACCGAGCAGAGCCTTACGCCTCCGATCGGACGGGACCTCCGTCACGTATCTTGCTCCGCCAGTGCGCACTGTGCCGTATAGCATCGGATGCGACTATTGCGCCTTGTGTCGTATTGCCTCGGGTGCGGGTCTGATTCGGAGATATCCCAAGGCTTGCCCGGAAGGTGCCTGGCGCACGCGGTCGTGCGGCGTACGATCGGCTCACCTGCCGAGGTGGACCGGAGGGGCGTATGGACGTCTCTGCTGTGGTGGCGTTATTGATGCCGTACGTGAGCGCGGCGATCGGCGCCTACGGGAGTGCGGTGCTGACCAAGGCGCAAGATGTGGCCGCCGATGAGACGGTCGGCCTGGGGCGTCGCCTGCTACAGCGCGTCTGGCAGCGGCCGGAAAGCCGGGCCGAGTTGGAGAGCGCGGTGTCCGACCGGGTCCAGGCGCCCGACGATGACGACAGCCTGGCCGCGCTGCGGCTGCAGATCAAAAAGGCGCTCGCCGCCGACCCGGCGCTGGCCATGGAGCTCGCTGACATGCTCGGCCCGGCCACAGCCTCGCCGGCGATGACGGTGAACGCAGTCGGCGAGCGGGCGGTAGCCGCAGGGACCAACACCGGCATCATCCAGACCGGCGACAACGCCCGCGCCGAACGGTGAGCATCCCTCCACCGGAGCACTCCTCTGTGTCCGCCTACGGGCCGCGCGCGGTCAGCGTGGACGGGAGCAACCCGGGCATCATCCAGACCGGCGATAACGTCTCGGCGACCATCGTGCAGACGACCGGCCCAGCCCCGGCGGCCCTGGCCGGCCTGCCGGCCGCGCACGTCGGCTTCGTCGGCCGCACCGACGCCCTCAGCGAGGTGCTGGGGTTCCTGAACCCGGCAGGCGGGGGCAGGTCGGGAGTGGTGGTGTCAGCGGTGGCGGGCATGGCCGGGGTCGGCAAGACCGCGCTGGCGTTGGTGGCCGCCCACCAGGCGATGGATCAGGGTTGGTTCGGCGGTGGGGTGTTCTTCATCGACCTGCGCGGCTACGCCCCCAACCCAACCGAACGCGTGCACGCCGCAGCCGCAGCCGGGCAGCTGCTGCGGGCGATGGGCGTCCGCGACACCGACCTTCCACCGACCGGCGAGGAGCAACTGGGTCTGTACCGATCGGTGCTGGCCGACCGAGCCCGCAAGGGACGGCCGGTACTGGTGGTGACCGACAACGCCGCCACGGCCGGCCAGGTCGAACCGCTGCTTCCGGCCCAGCTATGTCACCGGCTGCTGATCACCTCCCGGCACACCCTGGCCCTGCCCGCCCACCTGGTCGACCTGACCGTGCTGCCCGAGGCCGACGCCGTTGACCTGCTACGTACCGCGCTGCAGGCAGGGCGAACCGACTCGCGCGTGGACGCCGAGCCCGAACCTGCGGCCGAGATCGCCCGGTTGTGCGGGCGGCTGCCGCTGGCGTTGCAGATCATCGCCGCCCTGCTGCGCGCAGAACCCGACCGTCCCCTGACCGACATGTCAGCCGAGCTGGCCGACGCCCGCCACCGACTGGATGCCCTCGACAGTGGAGACCAGGACCAGCGCGGCCGCCCACTGGCGGTCCGGACCGCCTTCGACCTGTCCTACCAGCACCTGCTGACCGACCAGCCCGAACAGGCCCGGCTGTTTCGGCTGCTGCCGCTCAACCCCGGCCCGGACATCTCCCTTCCGGCCACCGCCGCCCTGACCGGCGCTCTGGAGCTGGTGGTGCGCCGGCAGCTCGCCGCGCTGGCTCGGGCTCATCTGCTCACCACTCCGGTCACCGGCCGGTGGGGCATGCACGACCTGGTCCGCCTGTATGCCGACCAGCACGGCCGCACCCAAGCGGCCGCCGACCAGCGCGAGCGGGCATTGGATCGACTGCTGGGCTTCTACCTGCGCACCGCCGACGCCGCTGACGACCACCTACGCGCCCTGCCCGGCCAGGCTGTCCCGGACCGCTTCACCGGAAGGGATGAAGCCATGACGTGGTTCGACGCCGAACGGGCCAACCTCGTCACCGCCGTCACGCTCGCCCAGGCCACCGGACGCCACCGCATCGCTTACCGTCTGCCCCTTTGTCTAAACGCCTACCTGTCTTGGCGACGCGCCCTCAACGATCGCCTGACCATTAACACCATCGCTGTGACCGCCAACAGCCACCTCGGCGATCGCCACAGCGAAGGCCGGTCGCTGAACAACCTCGGCAGCGTCCTGCGCCAGGTGCGGCGCTTCGACGAGGCCATCACCGCCCACCAGGACGCCGCCACCATCTGCCGCGACCTCGGCGACCGCCACGGTGAAGGGCGGTCGCTGAACAACCTCGGCCTCGTCCTGCGCCAGGTGCGGCGCTTCGACGAGGCCATCACCGCCCACCAGGACGCCGCCACCATCTACCGCGACCTCGGCGACCGCCACCGCGAAGGCGGGGCGCTGAACAACCTCGGCAGCGCCCTGCAGCAGGTGCGGCGCTTCGACGACGCCATCATCGCGTTCAAGCACGCCATGTCCATGTTCGACTCCACGAAGGATGATCACAGCCGCGCTATCGCGCAGGCCAACCTCATAGAGGCCGAGCGGCAACAAGCCGACGCGTGATGCACGGCGCCATGTCTTTCCACACCGACGAGCTACCAGCCGAATACGACACAGTTGAATACGTCACGGTACCGGTCGCCAGGGGCCTCGGCCCCGAACTCCGGGGGCCGGGCTCACAGAGGAACGTGCCAGCGCAGGCGAGTCCCGCCTCCTTCCGGCGTCTCCAGCGCCGCGGTGCCACCCAGGCGGACGGCGCGGTCCTCGATGTTACGCAGGCCGCTGCGGCGTCCGGCCTCGCCCACCCCGACACCGTCGTCGGTCACCACAAGGGTGAGCTGACCGGTCGCGACCTCAACGGAGACCTCCGCACGGCCCGCATGTGAGTGGCGCACCACATTGGACAGGGTCTCACGCAGCACAGCCAGCAGATGCTCGGCCACAGACTGGGGCACGAGGGTGTCGATCTGCCCCTCCATGCGCAGACCCGGTGCGAAGCCCAGGTGGCTGCTCGCGCCCTCCACCAGCTCCACGATCTGCCCGCGCACCCCCGGAGCGGGCCCGTCGAGCGGGCCCTGGAGGGCGAAGATGGACGAGCGGACCTGCCGGATCGTCTCATCGAGCTCATCGATGGTGTGCTGCAGCCGCTTGGCGGCCTCCGGGTGCTCCACCAGGCGGACCGTGCTCATCAGCGTCATCGCGCTTGCGAACAGGCGCTGGATGACCACGTCGTGCAGGTCTTTGGCGATCCGGTCCCGTTCCTCCAGCAGACTCAGCCGCTCGGCGTCCCTGCGCGTCTCCGCCAGTTCCAGCGCGATCGCCGCTTGGCCCGCGAACGCGTGCAGCACCTGCTGGTCCGCGCCGCTGAACGGCAGCCGGCCGCTCCGCTTGGCCAGCAGCAGCACCCCGCGGACAGCCGACGGCACGCCCAGTGGGATGATCAGAACCGGCCCGTAGCCCTGCTGCTGCAGAGGTGAGGACGGGTACGGGGCGCTCTGCATGTCCGGCTCGGACAGGGGCTCGCCCCGGGTAAAGACCTCACCGGCGAGCGTGCCCGAAATGTCGAAGACCGTCCCGACCAGGTCCAGTTCTCCGTCGCCCTCCGCGACCTCCACGATCAGCTCCTGCTTCGACGCGTCGAGCAACAGCACCAGGACCAGATCGGCGTCGCTCATCCGGCGGGCGCGGGCGGCCACCACGGCCAGCACCTCGCGCGGGTCGGCGCCGGACAACAAACTCGTGGTCACCTCCGACGACGCCTGCAGCCACGTCTCCCGGCGCCGCGACTCCTCATACAACCGGGCGTTCTCGACCGCGACACCGGCGGCCGTGGCCAGGGCGATCACCACCGCCTCGTCCTCCTCGTCGAAGTCGACGCCGCCCCGCTTCTCCGTCAGGTACAGGTTGCCGAACACCTCATCACGCACCCGCACCGGAACGCCCAGGAACGTGCCCATCGGCGGATGACCCGGCGGGAACCCGTACGACTCAGGATGATCGGAGATGCGGCTCAGGCGCAGCGGCTGCGCGTCCTTGATCAGCAGACCGAGCAGCCCCAGCCCATGCGGCCAGTGCTCGATCCTGGCGATCTCCTCCTCGCTCAGCCCCACCGGGATGAACTGCAGCAGCGTGTGCCCCTCCCCCACCACGCCGAGCGCGCCATAGCTCGCGTCCACCAGCGTGGTCGCCGTGGCCACGATACGGCGCAGCACCGTCTCCAGGTCGAGATCACTGCCGACCGAAACGACCGCCTCCAGCAGCGCATGCACCCGGTCACGGGTGGCCAGCACGGCGTTGAGGCGCACCTGAAGTTCGGCCAGCAACTCATCGAGTCGCATGTGCGGCATCAGCAGCCGGCGCTCGCTCTCCATGTGGCCCAGTGTCGCACCAACAGATCACCACGCCTATATGGACGAGATCCGGATCCGCGCGACGGTGACCGTCGCCGCTCGTCAGGGCAAAAGCCGGTGACGATCTCCGGGCGGATACTGATGACCTGCTCCATCGCGCCTTCCACCCACGGGTGCACGAGCTCTCTCAGTCGGGCCGCCTCCTCGGCATCGGCCACCAGTCGCGCGACGCCCGTGACCACCACACTCCAGCCCAGCCGCCGGCCGGCATCCAGCTCATCCGCTTCGTACGCCACCACCGCGTTCCAGGACGCGACCTCGGTGCTGATGATCGTCCCAGACCCGGACCGCAGAACGATCCGCCCGTCGACGACCACGTGATTCACCGGCCGGATGGCCGGAAGGGCATGCCGGGTGAACACGATCCGTCCGAACGGAACACCGGCGAGCCGCCGCAGAGATTCGGCCTCGGACAGCTCTTTGAGATTGCGACGCGGGGCACTGCACCCGCTCGTCGTACGGGACATCATCGTACGAGCCTGTCCAGGGGACGGCGCGGGCACTAGGGCCGAACGTCCCTACTGCCGTCCTGCGGAGTTCGGTGCAGATGCGGAACGGCCCGGCGGGTGGGCAGCCTCATGCGAAGCCGTACGACCGTGCCGCCGGGGCCGGTGGTGAAGACCGCCTCGTCGGTCAGGCGGCGCATGAGCCAGATACCCCTGCCGCCGAGGGAGCCGGATGGCGGGAAGTCCGTTCTGCGCAGGAGGGACGCCGGGATGCCCGGTCCGGCGTCCTCGACCGCGCACGTCAGCTCGTCACCGCTCCGCCACAGGGTGAGCCGGGCGCGTCCGCCGCCGTGCTCCACCGCGTTGACGATCCCTTCGTACGCCGCCATCACGAAGTCGCCGAGCCGGTCGCTCTCGAGTCCCTGCTCCCGCGCCGCGCGTAAGATCAGGCGCCGTGCAGAGGCCAGCCGGTCCTCGTCAAGGTCCGTGGTGAGCAGGATCTTGGCCTCTCCTTCAGCGGCGTGCCCAAGATCTCGCCCAAGAGGATCGCCGAGAGCCGTATGGTCGCCGACCGTGCCACCGACTTTTCCGCTCATACCATTATCGTCCGGCGCGACGGGCGGAGCCCTCAGAGGCGATGGTCCCCGGCCGCTTAGGGCTTTGGTCCTGCTCAAGACCGAGTCAACGTACGCCTGGCAGGCCAGGCTCGACCACCTCGCTCAGCCGACGAGTACCTTGACGGCCCGCGGTGATCTCGGTCAGCGCCTTCTTGGCGTCGGCGAAGTACCTTCCGGTCCTGAGGTCTGTGTAGAGCTCGTTGTCGATGCCCGCGTACCCGTGCCCCATCGATCGCTTGATGACGATCACGCTCTTGGCACGGTCGGCATCAATGATGGGCATCCCCGACACGGCGGTGCCGGGGCGGCGGGCGGCCGGGTTGACGACATCGTTGGCGCCGACGACGAGGGCCACGTCGGTCTGTGGCATGGTGTCGTTGGCGTCGTCCATGTCGGCCATCTGCGAGTAGGGCACGCCAGCCTCGGCCAGCAGCACGTTCATGGCCTGGCGTGCGCCCCGCCACCGGGTGGACGGCATTGGAAACGCGGACGCCGCGCTGTTCCAGAAGCTGGGCCAGGGCGTGGAGCTGGTGCTACGGCCTGGCCGCGGCCAGGCCGTAGCCGGGGACGACGACGACCTTGGCGGCATAGGCGAGCTGGATGGCGGCGTCGTCGGCCGACAGCGACCTGACCCGCCCCGGCCCGGACAGGCTCACGGACAGCTCGTCGCCGGTGCCGAAGCCGCCGATGACGATGTTGGCGAGCGAGCGGTTCATGGCATCGGCCATCAGCTTGGTGAGGATGGCGCTGGAGGCGCCGACGAGCGCGACGGCCGTGATGAGAACGGCGTTGCCCAACGCGAGAACCCCGCCATCGCGACGGCCGTGCCGGTGAACGCGTTGAGCAGCGAGATCACCACCGGCATGTCCGCTCCACCGATCGGCAGCACCATGATCACGCCGAAAGCCAGGGAGGCGGCGCCCAGTACCGCCGCGCCGCCGCCGATCAGCAGCAGGATCGAGGCGGCCACCATGACCGGGCCAGCGCCTGGGTCAGCAGGCGTACGCCGGGAAAGACGAGCGGGTGGCCCGGCACCAGGCCCTACAGCTTCCCTGCCGCGACGAGGGAGCCGGAGAACGTCACCGCGCCGATCAGCACGACCGGCATCGACGCGTTCTGCCCGCCTGCATGCACGGCGAAATCGTGCACGCCGATGAGCGCCGCGGCTCCGCCGCCGACCGCGTTGAACTGGCTCACGAGCTGCGGCATCGCCGTCATCACACCCGGCGGATCACTAATGCGCTGATGTCACGCCTGCCTCCAGCTTCGTGTCGGCAGGACCGGTTCGCTCCGCGTCGGCAGGACGGGTTCCAGGTGGAACATGCCGGTTATCACTTCACTCGGCTCCTGCGAGGGGACGACGCGGCCTGCGACCGCAGACAGCACGTCCCGAGCGGAGATCAGGCCGATCAGGCCGTCTCCGGACAGGACCGGCACGGCGTCGACGCCGGCGTCGAGCATGACGGCCGCGACCTGAGTCAGCGGTGTTTCCGGCCGCACCCGCGGCCTGCGAGCGGGGTCCAGTAGGTCGCGGACGTGACGAGTGGACTGCTCCTGTGGCCCGCCGGACCAGGACGCGGCCAGGTCTTCGCGGGTCAGGAGGCCCAGCACGTGCGGGCCGTCGACGACCGGCAGGTGGTGCACTCCGGCCCGGCGCATCAGCTCCCAGGCCATGAGCGGCGATTCCGCCGGTTTGACGGCGACCAGGATGCGGCTCATCACCTGCGCGGCTGTCAGGGATTCGACGGTCATGCCTCCTCCTTCGGCTTGACCACGGCGACGGGGCAGGTCGCGTGGTGCAGCACGGCGTGGCCGATCGAGCCGAGCAGCGCCGAGGCGAAGCCGCCCAATCCGCGCGAGCCCACCACTACGAGGTCTGCGGTTTCGGCCGCCTTGATCAGGGCGGCAACCGGGTGTTCGCAGGGTTGCTCGTCGGTGAGGACGAGGTCCGGGTTGCTCGTGCGCCAAGGCTCGACCAGCGCGCGTGCTCTCTGCGGCTCCTCCCGCATGACCTGCTCGATCAGGCCGCTGTAGGCAACGGCGTACGGGGAGAAGGACGGCACCTGCCAGGCCGTGACCACGTGCAGCTCGGTCTTGCGGCTCCTGGCCTGCTCGACGGCGTACTCCATGGCCGCCCGCGCGTGCTCGGAGCCGTCGTAGCCGACCACGACGCGGCCGTGCTCCGCCAGGCCGGATGCGCGGACGACGACGACCGGTCCCGCAGCGTGTCCAGCTACTGCGATGCTCACCGAGCCGAGCACCATCCCGGTGAACCCACCGAGCCCCCGGCTGCCCAGCACCAGGCTGTCGGCCGTCGCGGACTCGCCGATCAGGTCGTCGACGACGTTCCCGGTCCGCAGGTCCGTCGTCACTTTGACGCCGTCGGTGTGTTCGTGTGCCCGGTCGGCGGCGGCCTCCAGCGCGCCGACGCAGTACTCGGTGCCCTCGCTGTGCTGCCACTGCTCGCACACGTGCACGAGCCGCAGGTCCAGCCCGCGTCGTCCGGCGTCGGCCGCCGCCCACTCCACCGCCGCATTGGCCGGGGCGGACCCGTCCACGCCGACCACGATCTGACTGGCCATCACACATCTCCTCAACAATTCGGATCTCGCACTTCCAGCTTCGAACACGGGCGCGGAAGGGCGCCGCGGGAGGAGGTCCCGCGAAGCAGGGCCTTTGGTCCCTGATCGGCGAGGCACGGCGGTCACTTGACGAGCTGGACGCGAGTGCCGCTGGTGCCGTCCATCACCTGCGCGAGCTTGTCCAGCGCGCCGATGGCCACCGGCCGGCCGGTGGCGCGGCTGAACGCGCAGGCCACCGCGAACTTGGGTCCCATGGAACCGGGGGTGAAGGAGCCGTCGTTCAGTAGCCCCACCTGGGGACCGTTGCCGTGCACGATGAGGATCTGGTGGTACGTGGCCAGGCGGGCTATCTGCTCGGCGGTGTACGCGGCGTTGCGGATCTGCGTGACCGCGTCGGCGCGTTCGCCGCTGTGCAGCAGCGCGTTGCCGCCAGCGCGATGACGATTCTCACGGTGCGTCTGCCACGATCCGGCCGAGCAGCGCTTCCAGGACGGCTTGGGCGGTGGGCAGCCGGTTGGCAGCCTGGGGGAACGCCTGGGAGGTGAGGCCGTCGATGACGTCCCCGGCGACCTCCTCGCCGCGGTGGGCGGGCAGACAGTGCAGGAAGATCGCCCCGGGTGCGGCCGCTTCCAGGAGGTCGGCGGTGACGCGGTACGGGTGAGCGCGGCGGTTCTGGCGACCTTCTCCCCGAGGGAATCTCCCATGGACAACCACACATCGGTGCAGACCGCAGCCACCCCCGGACCGCCTCATACGGTTCATGGGTGATGAGCAGTTCCCCGCCTGTGGAGATCTTCTGGGCCATCGCCTCACCCTCGGAGTTCGGCCGGTAGACGTCGGGGGTGGCCACAACCATGGAGACGCCGGCCAGCGCGGTCGCCATCCACGGACCCAGCTTGCGGCGTCGTGGCAGCGGCGTGACGGACACGATGATGTCCCCCTTCCAGGATCACCAGCACATCAGCGCCGTCGCAGCAGGTACGGAGGCGGACGTCCCTATTCCCGATGACCTTGGTCCCACCTGTCGGGGACCTTGGACCGCGGTGGCCCGCACCTCCTCACGGAGAGATTGGAAGGAGACGTCCGATACGAAGGGGGAACCATGACCGCCACGACGATCGCGTTCGAGGCCTGGCGCGGCTTTCACGGCATGGCCTGGCGGACCGAGGTGGACGTCCGCTCCTTCATCCAGGCCAACTACACGCCCTATACGGGCGACGAGGGCTTCCTGGCCGGGCCGGCCGAACGAACGCGCGCGGTATGGGTAAAGGTGACCGGACTGTTTCCGGAGGAGCGGCGGCGCGGCATTCTCGATGTCGACACCACGACCCCGTCCACGATCACGGCTTACGCACCGGGCTACATCGACCGCGATCGTGAGCTGATCGTGGGCCTGCAGACCGACGCGCCGCTGAAGCGGGCCATCATGCCCGCAGGCGGGCTGCGCATGGTGGAGAACGGTCTGGCCGCCTACGGCTACCAGCTCAACCCCGCGGTGAAGGAGATCTTCACGAAATACCGCAAGACCCACAACGACGGCGTGTTCGACGCCTACACCCCCGAGATCCTGACCGCCCGCCGCTCCGGCCTCATCACCGGCCTGCCGGACGCCTACGGCCGTGGCCGCATCATCGGCGACTACCGCCGCGTCGCGCTCTACGGCGTGGACCGACTCATCGAGGCCAAACGCGCCGAGCTACGCTCCCTGGACGACGAGCCGGCCACCGACGCGATCATCCGCGACCGCGAGGAGCTGTCGGAGCAGCTCAGGGCGCTGGACGAGCTGAAGCACATGGCCGCCTCCTACGGCCACGACATCTCCCGCCCGGCGGCCACCGCGCACCAGGCGATCCAGTGGCTGTACTTCGCCTACCTGGCCGCGATCAAGGAGCAGAACGGTGCCGCCATGTCGCTGGGCCGCACTGTCGGCGCTCACGTAATTCCCCCACCCGGGCGTGATCCGCTCACGGAATTCCCCCACTGGCCGCTCATCATGGACCGGAAAGGCCGCTCGCAATCCTCGCCCCAGGGACGACGGACGTCTGCCTGACCACGACGAAGGCGCCGCCTCCGCCGCCCGATGGAATTACACGACCACGCCCACGTCAAGGACGCTGTCGCGCCGCTGCGCGGTCGGCCTACGGCCGATCCTTGACCCGGTCGCGCTCGCGCAAGATCGGTCAGCTGTTGGAGGCAGCGTGGGCAGTGCGAGGCCCGGGGACGCCGAGCGGTTCACGACCCTGTCGCCGTGCACTGGGGGAATTACGTGAGCCAACCCCGGGGGAACTACGTGAGCGTCCACAGCACCTCCACGTTCATCGACGTCTATCTCGAACGCGACCTCGCCGAAGGACGCATCACCGAGGAACGGGCGCAGGAACTCATCGACGACTTCGTCATCAAACTGCGCATCGTCCGCTTCCTGCGCACCCCCGAATACGACCAGCTCTTCTCCGGCGACCCCACCTGGGTGACCGAGTCGATCGGCGGGATCGGCACGGACGGGCGCACCCTGGTGACCCGTACCAGCTTCCGCTACCTGCAGACGCTGCGCAATCTCGGCCCCGCGCCGGAGCCGAACCTGACCGTCTTCTGGTCCCCGCGCCTGCCTGGGCCGTTCAAACGATTCTGTGCCGCCCTGTCCATCGAGACCAGCGCCCTGCAGTACGAGAGCGACGAGCTGATGCGTCCCCGCCTGGGCGATGACACCGCCATCGCCTGCTGTGTCTCGGCCGCCCCGGTGGGCCGGCAGATGCAGTTCTTCGGCGCCCGCGTCAACCTGGCCAAGACCCTGCTGTACGCGATCAACGGCGGCCGTGACGAGATGACCGGCGCCCAGGTCGGCCCTGCCCATCCACCCCTGACCGGAGACTACCTCGCCTACGAGGAGGTCACCAAGGCGCTGGACCAGATGATGGACTGGCTCGCCCGGACCTACGTCAACGCGCTCAACATCATCCACTACATGCACGACAAGTACGCCTACGAGCGCATCGAGATGGCCCTGCACGACTACCCGGTCAAACGCACCCTGGCCTGCGGCATCGCCGGCCTGTCCGTCACCGCGGACAGCCTCTCGGCCATCAGGCACGCCCGCGTCAAGGTGATCAGAGACGCCACCGGCCTGGCGATCGACTACGAGATCGACGGCAACTACCCGGCCTACGGCAACAACGACGACCGCGCCGACGACATCGCCGTCGAACTCGTCCACTCCTTCATGACCAAGATCCGCCGCCACCCCGCCTACCGCGACGCCGAGCACACCCAATCCGTGCTCACCATCACCTCCAACGTCGTCTACGGCAAGCACACCGGCAACACCCCCGACGGCCGCCGCGCCGGCGAGCCGTTCGCTCCCGGCGCCAACCCCAGCAACGGCCGCGACCGCCACGGCATGATCGCCTCCGCCCTATCGGTCGCCAAACTCCCCTACGAGCAGGCCCTCGACGGCATCTCCCTGACCAACACCGCGACCCCGGAAGGCCTCGGTCGCACCCAGGATGAGCGGGTAGGCAACCTGGTCGGCGTACTCGACGGCTACTTCGACGCCGGCGGCTTCCACATGAACGTCAACGTCCTCACCCGCGCCGTCCTCCTGGACGCCATGGCCCACCCTGACCGCTACCCGCAGCTGACCATCCGCGTCTCCGGATACGCCGTCAACTTCGTCCGTCTCACCCCCGACCAGCAACGCGACGTCATCAACCGCACCTTCCACGGCTCGCTATGAACGGCGTCATCAGCTCCTGGGACCTGTCGGTCGGCGTTGACGGCCCCGGTACCAGGTTCGTCCTGTTCACCGCCGGCTGCCCGCTGCGCTGCCAGTACTGCCAGAACCCGGAGACCTGGCGGATGCGCGACGGGTACCAGGTCACCACCGACGAGATCATGGACGAGATCGGCAAATATCGGCGCTTCATCTCCGTCGCCAGCGGCGGGGTGACCATCAGCGGGGGCGAGCCGCTCCTTCAGCCCCGCTTCACCGCAGACCTGCTGCACCGCTGCCACGACAGCGGCCTTCACACCGCCCTCGACACCTCCGGCCTGCTCGGCGCCCGCGCCACCGACGCCATGCTCGCCGACACCGACCTGATGCTGCTCGACATCAAATCCTTCGACCCGGCCACCTACCGCCGCCTCACCGGCGGCCCGGTCGAGCCCACCCTGCGCTTCGCCCAACGCCTTGCCGACCTGGACCGACCTACCTGGGTGCGGTTCGTGCTGGTCCCCGGCCTTACCGACGCCCCCGCGAACGTGGACGCCCTGGCCCGCTTCGTGGCCGGCCTGGGCAACGTCGAACGGGTCGACGTCCTGCCCTTCCACCGCATGGCCACCGGCAAGTACGAACGCCTCGGCCTGCGCTTCCCGCTCGCCGACGTCCCACCGCCCGACCCGGCCCTACTGAGCCGGGTCCACGCCCAGTTCCACGCTCACGGCGTCACCAGCGTGTGACCCGCTGAAGAGAAATAGGCTCATGGACATGGCCGATCGCGTTCTCGTCCTGAACACCGGATCCTCCTCGATCAAGTACGAGCTCGTAGACCCACACACCCGCGCACGCTCGGCCAAGGGACTGATCGAGCGCATCGGGCAGGAGCAGGGGCGGCTCACGCATCACAGCGGGAACGGGTCTCCGTATGTGCGTGACCGTCCCTTCCCCAGCCACGAAGAGGGCTTGGACGCGATGATGGGAGCATTCGCCGCCGTTGGGCCGCGGCTGGAGCCAGTCGCGGTCGGGCATCGGGTGGTGCATGGCGGTACACGATTCACCGAGGCCGTGCTCGTCGACGACGAGGTCATCGCCGCCATCGAGGAGCTGGCCCCGCTCGCTGCCCTGCACAACCCGGTCAACCTGACCGGCATCCGGCTCGCGCGCAAGGTCTTCCCCGAGGTGCCGCAGGTGGCCGTGTTCGATACCGCGTTCCACCGTACGCTGCCGCCCGAGGCCTACACCTACGCGGTGCCGAGCGACTGGCGTGAGCAGTTCGGTGTACGGCGCTACGGCTTCCACGGCACCTCGTGCGCGTACGTCTCGCGCCGCGCCGCCGCCGTCCTGGGCCGCGACCTCGCCGAGCTCAACCTGATCGTGCTGCATCTCGGCAACGGCGCCAGCGCCACCGCGATCTCCGGTGGCCGCAGCGTCGACACCTCCATGGGTCTGACCCCCCTGGAAGGGCTTGTCATGGGGACCCGCTCCGGCGACGTCGATCCCGCCCTCGCCGGCTATCTGGCCCGGGCAGGCGCTCTCGACGCCCAGCAGGTCGAGTACGCGCTGACTCACCAAGGCGGCCTGCTCGCACTCACCGGGTCCAGTGACATGCGCGCAGTGCGGGCCCGCGATGACGAGGAGGCCAAGTTGGCCCTGGAGATATACGCCAGGCGGATCCGCAAGTACGTCGGCGCGTACTACGCCCTGCTCGGCCGGGTGGACGCGATCGTGTTCACCGGAGGGGTGGGCGAGCACGACGCCGCCACCCGCGCCGCCTCCTTGACCGGGCTCGACCGCCTCGGCATCGCCCTGGACCCGGCACTCAACGAGACGGATTCAGCGGGCGAGCGCGCGGTATCGCCCGCTGGCGCCGGCGTACCCGTCTTGGTCATCCCCACGGACGAAGAGCAGGAGATCGCCCGCCAGACCCTCGCACGGCTGGCCTCCCCTCCTCTCCCCTCGTCAATCGGCCGTTCCTGAACACCCGCGATACGGCCCGGTCGCTGCCGCCTCCGGTGAGTTCGTCCCCAAGAGGAGTCGTTCCGTCGTGCACCTGCGCGGCCGTGACGGCCACGGTGGTAACGATGTCGGCCACGACGGCGCCTCGGGACAGGTCGCCGACCGGCTTGCGCAGCCCCTGGCGCGGCGAAGGCCGCAGGCATCCTCATCGCTCCACACCGCCCTTGACCACCTCAGTACGGGCCTCGACCATGCGAAACCGCAGGTAGAAGCACCGAAGATTTGGTGCGTGCCCCGCCCCGCCGCATCGGCCACCTCGGCGATCACCGCCACTGCATCGGCCGTCATGTCCCCACCGGTGCGCGGCAGCACCGGGTCAGCGGCCAGCCCGACCAGTGCCACGGCGAAGTACGCTCTGATCGCCTCGGCCGCGCGGGCGAACGCGCGCAGCCAGCCCCGCACCGTGGGGCTCGGCCGATCCAGCCATCCCGCGATCCGGCGATGCCCCGTACCAGCGGCCTTGACCGCCAGCGCAGCGCCGATCACCACCGCCGCGTCTGCCCGGCGGAGCAAGGCGGTCACCGGCAACAGGACATGCGTCTCCCAGCACGCAGGGCACTGACCACGACGCGGACGCATCACCTGCTGCCCGGCAAGCCCGCGGATGACCCGGCGACGCGCCCAGCCCCACGGCCGCAACCCCAGCTCACACCCCGGACAGATGATCTCCCCCACCAGCAGTCGCGTCTCGACCCCAGCCGCGTCGGCCTCTACCGTGAGCACAGCGCCTCCGTGCGCGAACACAGCCCTCCCGGTGACTCGGCCAAGAGAGACGGGAAGGCCGTCTCTTTCCCGGACATGCGCACGTTGTCTCCGCACACGAACGAGGACAAGGCCTTACCTTGTCCTCTCAGGCGATACTCACGACCGTGACGCCAACACCCCGGATCATCGTCGCACCAGACGTCGTCTAACAAACGCCGACGACCTGGAGACCTACAGCGGTCGGATGCGGCAGCCTGGTCGGCCCATGGTGCTCGACCTGGGCGGGCTCACCTTCATGGACAGCACTGGCCTGCACGTCCTGCTCCGCGTCCACGGCGACGTGCGCAGGCAAGGCAGCTTCCTGCACCTGGCCGCGGTGCGGGATCTGCCCGCCCGCCTGCTCCAGATCACCGAAGTCTGGGACGCCCTCAACATCCATCCCAGCACAGAAGCCGCGATCACGACGCTCCTCGATACTCAGGCGCTGATTCCGCGCCCCCGGAGGCTGGCATGAGAATGACCCACCGCTACCTGCCCGGCGTATGCCTGATCACGATCAGCGGTGACGTGGACATCACCACCGCTGACAAATATCGGATGTCGCAACTGCCGGAATGCCAACTGGCTCAGTACAGAGTGCTTCAGGCGTGTGAAGCACAACAAGCAGCTCGTGTCACGCGACATGACGAGAACCCAACCAGAAGGTCAGGTCCCCGGTTGCCGGGTGTTTAAAGGTCGAACGCTCCCTCTTTCACACCTCCGGTGAACGCCATCCACTCCGGAGTGGTGAACACCAGAGCAGGCCCGTTTGGGTCCTTGCTGTCCCTGACCGCGATGCGGCCGGCCGCAAGGGTAGCCACCTCGACGCAGTTCCCTTCGCCATCCGAGAGAGGACTCTTCCGCCATGACGCGTTCGCGATTTCCTCACTCAGCTCCAGATCCATTTCTGGTCCAACCTCTCTTCAATGAGCGTCAACGAGTCTTTCCGGGGAAGTGCATCCGCCCTGATCGCCTGAAACCACGCCTTCAGCCTCTCCAGGTGGTCCAGCTGATCGATCATGCGACCTCCACCCGGGGCGTCGATGTAGGCGGCTTCGTCTCCATCTCCAGCCGTGCGGGCGATCACGAACCCCGCGACCAGGCCACTGGCGGACATGGCACGTAGGGGGACGATCTGAATCACTATATTCGGACTTCTGCCCATGGCGAGGAGGTGTTGAAGCTGGTTCCGGGTGACTTCCTCGTTCCCTACCGGGCGCAGCAAGGCGGCTTGATCGAGGACTGCGTACAGGTACGGAGGGTTGTCCCGACGCAGGATGGTCTGCCGATGCATGCGGGCTTCCACCTTCTCCCGCGCTTGCTCAGGGGTTGTGCCGGGGACGCCGAGGCAGATCGCCTCCGCGTACTCCTGTGTTTGAAGAAGACCGGGAACGATCAGTGCCTCGTAGGCGCACAGCTCCGTAGCGCGCTTTTCCCGGTCGATCCACGGAAGGAAGTTCCGGAAGGTCGCGTTGCTGCGGGCTCTGCGGGGAAGGTGCTGCACAAGATCGCCTGAGGGCAGGCCCATGACTTCCTCGCACAGACGCGCTCTATCCTCGTTCATGCGACGTTCTGCTCGCTCGATATTGCCGATCTGCTGACCGGTGAGCGCAACTCGTGCCCCAAGCTGCTCTAGCGTCAATCCCGCTGCTTTGCGCCGTTCACGCAATTCGTAGCCGAATCGGGCTTCTGGGCTGGTTTCGGGATCCAGTTTCACCTCGACTCCCAATACCTCACCTCCTCGTCTAAACCACTCTGGTGAAACTCTGTGGCGTGGAAACTGTGTCACTACAGACTTTGGCGAACGCTAGAAAAGTACCTGCTGAATGCCATCCTGACTAGTGATTCATCGCACCCTCACAGGTGTGATGACACAGCGATATTCAAGACAAAAGGCGCGTCCAGGGAATCGATCACAACCAAAGTCGGTGAGCGGTATGCAAGCAGCAGTCGCGTCAGATCCTCCGTGCGCAGGCATCAGGGTGTGGATGCTCCGGGAGCTAGATCAGAAGCGTCAGTTGCCGCGCTTGGCTCGCCGGGAACTTCGACGGTGGGTGGGGGATCACCCTGCGCTGGATGATCTAGAGCTGATCGTGTCGGAGTTGATGACCAACGCGCTGGTTCATGGTGGTGGCGCGTGGGTGCGGCTGAGTCTGCGGTCGGAGGAGGTGGGAGGGCGGCGTTACTGGCGGCTGGCGGTGTTGGACCCTGGCCGATCGGCGTCGGTTCCCATGCCGCGTATGCCCGCCCTGGGCGAAATACGCGGGAGGGGCCTATGGCTGGTCAACGAGCTGACAGGCGGCTGCTGGGGCACCGAGCTGACGCAGGTGGGCGAACGGGTCGTGTGGGCGTTGCTCCCGCTGGATGAGCGATCAGAGGAGCCAGCGACGTGAGCCGGCCCGGGGTAGCTGAGCGTTGAGGGCGGCGGCCGGAGTGTGGAGTGATCCGGGACGGTCGGCGGGTGAGCTCGCGAGTGAGCTGGCGGAGCGTCTGGGCCGTCGGGGCGTCACGTCGGAGGTCTCCGAGGCTCACGGGATCGCGCTGGTGGGGATCTGGTCGGTGGGCGTGACGGTGTGGTGCGAGTGGGAACGCGGCATGTGGCGTTTCCGGTGGTCACCAAGAGAGGAACGCGGGACGGGAAGATGGGAGTACACGGTGTGCCCGTGCTCGGAGATGGACACGGCGGTGCAGCGCATCGAGGGCTTGTATCAGGAGCGATACAGGCGAAGGTACGGTGCAGCCGGGTCGGGGACGGGCTACAGGCCGAATGCGGGGCAGGACGGCCGGGCGTGAGCAGCCGCACGAGGGTGGTGCCGTACGTGACGGCGTACGACGGCGAGAGCGTGGCCTATCAGCTCGCCGCATGCCCGCACGCTGAGGCGACTGACGGGTACGGCTGACCTACGAACGCTGTCGCAACTCGCTTACAGAACCACTGCCCGAACCTCCGGGCATGACGGGTTGCGGCCGGCAGGTCACCCACGCGCCGCCAACCTGCCGGGGGTGCATCCCGCGAGCGCTCGTGTGGTGCCCGTGGCTGGGCTCGGAGTCGTATGTCTACACCGCACGGGCCACAGAGCCCTACGGGGTCGTGGCGGATGTGTACCGGACCGCCGCCGCGCGAAAGGTCGTCGTGGTCCAGCACGCCGTGCAGGTTCCCTTGGAGGCGTTCCGGGTGTTGGAGTACGCGCTGGCCACGCAACTGCTCGTCGGGCTCGACGGCCTACAGCGGACGAAGCCGGACGGTCTGGGCAAGGCGTTGAGACCGGTCGGAAGGTTGCCCGCCACATCGCCGACGGGATCACCGCCGCCCCTGGCACTGTCCCCGCGCCAGTGATCGTCACATGGTTCTCCCCTGGAGCCGAGTGGCTTTGGGGCCGCTCTGCTCTGGCACCGCCGACACGTCCGGCACCGGGCTGCTCATATCCGCTGTTCGACCTCTGATCCCACGCAGCTTGAGCGGCCTCCCCCGGATGCCGCTTCCCCCGTGAATGGAGTCCTTCGTCGTGTCCCGTTCGAAGATGATCAGCGTGCTGGCGCTGCTGTTGACCGCCGGCTACGTCGCCTTCGTCCTGCTGGCCCCGGCCAGTGTGACCAAGCCGATCACTCAAGCCCTGGTGGTGGGCCTGCTGATCGCCTGCCTCGTAGCCACCCTGCGGGCGGTCTACCAGGCACGGCGAGCCGCCCACCGCAACCGGCCACATCCCGAACGCCCACAGCCGCCCTCCCCGCCCACCCCGTGAACAGCAGGCCCTCCCCCTCCCCAGCAACCATCCACCACCTTTCGGAGTCAGCCATGCCCAACCCCATCACCCCCGCTGTCGCCGCCGAAGCCGCCACCCACCTCGGCAACCTGCAGGAAGCGCTGCAGAGCTTCGGACTGCACGCTCGCCTGCTCACCCAGGACGACCGGCTACCGCGTCTGCGTGTGATCAACCCCGAAGCCACCACCCTGACGGAGACCATCTCCGTCAGGCCGAGGGACGATCAATGGCTGTTCTGGTGGTCCTGGAACGCACCGATCACCGACGTCGCCCAGCTCGCAACAGCCGCCGAGCGCATCCGCTACGTCCTGGCCACAACATCCCCGAGCGCCGCGTAGCCCCGCTCAACGCGACACGGCCGACGCCCCATTCTCGGCGTACGGATGCCCACCGTCCGGCGGCCCCGGTGATGCATCGACGGCGGCCGGGGCGGTGAAGGGCGCAGTGGTGATCAGAGACACACCTGTCAGGCGGTCAGTTGGCGGCGGCCGTGCCAGTAATCCTCAAAGTCGCGCACCTGGGTGCCGGACCGGGAGGGCTTCAGACGGCGGTATGACCTTCCCCGCCACCGACCTGCCTCGCCGCGCGGACGGGTTGTGTCCACGGACGCAGCCCGGTACGGATGCGCTTCTGCGCCACGTGCACGGCTGTGGCCTCCGTCTCACCTGGCCGGCCCTCTCAGCATCAGGAAGGAGCACGCCGTTGGGCCGTCGCTTGGTGGCGGATCCGTATCCGGTCGTGGGCGGCGCTGACCGTCGAGACGAAACACCGTGATCAAGTGGGAGCCGTATCACAGCTCAACCGGCCAACCGCCTCGGACCAGAGGCGCATGCCGATGTGGCGCACTGGAGTTCGCCTGCCAAGGCGGACACTATCTGGTTCTGCGACGCTCCTGCTCCGGCGACCGTGAGGAAACAGCACGGGGCCGGTATCCGCAGGCACGCGCCGTTTGGGACCACCTGCTGAGCGAGCACGCCGGGCAGTGCAACCAGCCGGACAACCCGATCATCGACATCTGGCTGGACAGGTGGCCTCGACCCCCCTGACAACACAGAAAGGTTGCGGCAGGACGGTCGGGGAGGCAGGTCGGCCGACCTGCCTCCCCACTACGGCTACCTCCCGGAGGTCAGCGTGGCCGTCGTGCTGGCGGCAGAGCAATCACCGACCCGCCGCCCTTTCCCGGCCCATCGTCTACGCCAGACTTCGCTGCGCGTAGCCCCGGCGGCATCGACGACGGCGCGGGAAGCGGTTGAGCGGCGAGCAAGGCGGCGGTCGCTTCTGCCGCCGCGGCGGCGGCTTCGGGGTAGACGCTGGTATACGTGTCGCGCGTGAAGGCCGAGGATTTATGCCCGAGGGTCTCCTGCACGATCTTGATGTCCACCCCGGCGGCGAGCATCGCGGTGGCCGCACCATGGCGGAGGTCGTGGAGCCGGATCGGTGGCAGGCCGGCTTGGTAGCACAGCCAGTAGAAGCGGTCGGTCACGTGCTGCGGGTGCAGCGGACGGCCGATCTCGTCGGTGAAGACGAACCCGGAGTCCATCCAGTCTTCGCCCGCGGCCAGCCGCTCTGCCGTCTGGCGCTTCTTGTGTTCCTTCAGGATCGCCATCGTGTCGGCGTCGACGGCGATCTCGCGGTCGCTGGCGTCGGTCTTCGGAGTGCCCTGGATCGGGTCCCAGCCAAGCTGGGTGATCTGCCAATGCACACCGATCCGCCCCTTCTCGAAGATGACGTCCGGCCAGCGCACCCCCACCCCCTCACCCCGCCGCAACCCGCGCACCGCGATCAACCGGTACAGCGCGAACAGCCGATCCCGGCGCGCGTAGGCGAGAAACGCCGAGGTCTGCTCGGGCGTCCACACCATCACCGGCGACGGCCGCACCGCCCCGATGTAGGCCGCGATCGGGTCAACCCGTTTGCCCTCACGGGCCCACTTGAGCCGGTCCAGGTGCCCGGCGTGGTCCTTGCGCCACTGGGTGACCTTCTCCTCGGTCCAGATGACCGGCTTGGGGCGGACGGCGGGAGCCAACTCGACCACGGCGGCGGGGTTGAAGTCCAGCAGCCGGTCCTGGCTGATCGCGATGTTCAACGCGTGCCGCAACGTCGCCCGGATGCGATGCAGGGTGGTCGGCCCGACCGGACGCCGGTACCGGACCGAGGTGATGCGGGCGGGGTCGCCGCTGGCGCGTTCGGTGGCGATGATGTCGTTGAACTCCTCGATCGCATCGAACATGCCCGCGATGTCCGACACGCGCAGCCGATCCAGCCGAATCTCCCCCAGATACGGCTTCAGGTAGAGCCGCACGTGAGACTCGTACGACCGTTTCGTGGTCGCCTCGATCGCGCGCTTGCGCTTGAGGAACTCCTCCAGCCACTCCGCCACCGTGACGTGCCGGTTCAGATCCTGGCGGGTGCGGACCTTACGCCGCACCTCCTCCAGGTCGGGCAACCGCTTGGTGTCCTTGAAGACCGACAGCATCAGCTTGGTGATCTGCCGCCGCACGGCCGGATCGGCGTCGAGAGCGAGCAGACCGCGGGCGTGGTCCAGCTCGGCCTCGGCATCCTCCAGCGTGGCGAACCCGCTGCGCCGCAGCGGGTTGCGCCGCTTGCCGTCGGCGTTCGCTGGGAGTTCGAGCTGGTAGCCCCAGGTGCCGTGGGTGCTGCTCCACCTGCCGCCGCCTCCGTCTCCGTGGGTGCGGCGCAGCTTGGGGCAGCTCTTGCTGATGTTCTTGCCGGTCACCGGGTCGATACACGAGCAGATCTTGAACGTGGTGCCCTTGGCGACGTTCAACTCTCTGCCCGCCGTGGTGTTCGGGTCTTTGGCCATCGTGGTCATCCCTTCTCTGGTGTCGGGCGGCTGTTGGGGCCGTCCTCGTTGATGCCGTCCTCGTTGATGTGGTCGAGGTTGGTGTGGTCGAGTAGCGCCCGCAGCCCGCGTACCGGCACCGCGTACCGGCCGCCGATGCGCAGCACCCGGCACGGAAACGCGCCTGCCTTGGCGAGGCGGTAGATCGTGGAACGGCTCAGGCCAAGCAACCGACCGGCCGCGAGCAGACTGATCACCTCCGGCTCCTGCTGAGCCGGGTGGCCGGTTGGGCTTGTACTGCTGGTCATGCATCACCTCCGTGACGTTGATGAACAGGGCGCGGCACGGGCCGCGCGGGATGCGCGGGTCCGTATGGCCATGGCGGGCTGTGTGGGTGCTACGCCACCGACCCGGCGCCGCCCGGCCCCCGGGCCGGGGTGTGACCGGCCGTTCATGGACGGGCGGCCACAGCCCCATCACCACGGGGTTCCGGTGCGGACGGGCCGGTGACGGCGGTATCGACGCCCGCCTCCACGTCCCGCGTCAAGCCAAAATCCGCAGGTTCACGCCGCGCCCCAGCGCCCGGCCCGAATTGCGGGCCAGGACGCCGGAAACGATCCGCGCTACTCCAACTCGCACTCCGCTCGAAGAGCCTTCAGCTTTCGTGAACCCGCGGGCTCTTGCGGCCGGCGGAACACGAGCAGGTCCTCATGGGCGACGGCGTGAATCGGCACCCCGCGCGCCCACGCCTTACGCGCCTCGTGCAGTTGGAAGAACGAGGCCCGGTTCAGCAGCCGGCCGTCGCCGAGGCCGCACAGCAGGCACACGATGCGATCGGCGAACACCAGACCGGCCGCCTCCGCCAGCCGGTGGACATGGCCGGGCAGGTCCACCAGCTCACCCCGCACCCGGTACGGCCGCACCGTGATCGCCGCCACGCCGCCCGGCCGCAGCAGCTGCGCGCAGCCAGCCAGGATGCGGCCGAACCCGTCCAGGAGCTGCGGGAGCTGCTGGTGGGCCAGGTTGGCGCGATCGGCCGAGTAGCGCTGGTTCCACTTGCGTACGCCCGGCTGTCCGGTGTCGCGGGTAGAGCGGATGTGCCCGTGCGTGGCCGCCCCGTACGGAGGCGAGGTCAGCACCAGCGCCGCCCGCCCTACCAGGTCGGGCAGCAGCCGGGCGATGTGCCGGGAGTCCCCGGCCACCACCCGCCCGACACCGGGCGCCCCCTGCGCGCGAGCGTGGCCGAGGTTGGCGACCGCCAGGCGCGCCCACCGCTCCTCGTACTCCACGCCCGCGGCATGTCGGCCGAGATGGGCAGCTTCGACCAGGGTGGTGCCGATCCCGCACATCGGATCGACCACCAACTCCCCCGGACCCGTGTAGGTCGCGATCACCTTGGCGGCGATCGAGGGCAGCATCTTGCCCGGATGCCGCATCGACTCCGGCACATACCGGCCCGCGCGCTGCACCCGCGACGGCCGCTGCCCCGTCGCCCACACCGACGTCGTCACCCCGGCCATCAACGCTCACCCCCGCCCTGAACCGAAGACTCCACCGGCGCACAGCTCAGCCCCCGACCCTCGGGTTCGTGCGGAGAACCCTTCAGTTCCCGTGAACCTGCGGACGACTTCGGCTTGGTGAAGATGAGCACGTCACTGTGCACGCGAGCGCTGGCCGGCAACCCGGCGCACCCCGACATCTCCTCGATCGCCGTCTGGGTGCGGCGGGACAGAACCGGGTCGATGCGCTCGCCCCGAGCGGGATGCCGCAGGGCGATGATGTGCTGCAGATACACCAGCCCCGCAGCGCGGGCGCGGGCGATGATCTCCGGCACCGGGTCGACCACACCACCCTCCCGGTGCAGGCCGGTGATCAGGGCCAGATGGCCATCCGGCTTGACCAGTTCCGCCGCACCGGTGACGTCGAAGACCTCGCCTCCGGCCTCAGAGTCCGGTCGGCCGGTGGACGGGAGCAGGGGCTGGCGGCAGGTCTGCTCGGCCACGACCAGCCCTGCACCGCCCGCCAGGTCGGCCAGCATCGGGGAGTCATCGCCGGGGTCGGTGATGCGTAGTTCGGTGACCTCCAGGTCATAATTGGGGTGAGTGCGGGCCAGGCAGGTCCAGGACACGCCCGCGCGGGTGGCGTCGGTGAAGACGGCCACCGGCAGGCAGCCTGCGGTTAGCGCGGCCGAGACGAGCTGGTGGTCGCTCGCGCCGAGGTGGACGACGGTCTCGCCGAGGCGGGCGCAGGCGGCGATGAGGTGGCGGGCCAGCGGGCCGCTGACCGGATGACAGCAGCCCGCCGGGCAGGTCGCGGCTGCTTCGGTGTCGGCTGCGGCCAGCCACACCGACAGCGGCAGGTGCCCTCGACCCGCATCCTGAGCCTCCCGAGCCAGCCGGAGGCCGGGCTCACGGAGCCGGGCGTCCGGCTCGGATGCGATGGATGAGGAGCCGGGCGTGGCAGACCCGGCAGGCCCGGTAGCGGCGCCGGAGTTGGCAGTGGTGGAAGCGGTTGAGGTGGTGGTGGATTCGGTCATGTGGGTGTGGCCCGAAGTGCCGGGCTACCGATCCCTGTCACTATTCCAAATACCTGCCGCGAGACCCGAGTTAGGACAAGCCGTCCAGCAAAGGTTCGGCAATACCAGTCCGTGCCATGCCCCCGCCGGGCACCGCCGCTCGGGGGCTCCCGGCTTCTCATCCACAGGCTGTGGGCGAACGTGCCGGTCAGCCACTCGCCAGACCATCGAGGCTGTACCACGCCTGGAAGGACGATTTTCTGCACCCCACCTAAGCTGTTCACTCTTCGCATTCAAATAGTCACGCAGATAATGTTGCGGCGTACGGGTCGGATGCCGGGAGGGGGATCCGGCCCGTACGGAGACGTGCAGGCCGGGCTGGCCAGTCAGCCGGGCCGGCGCCCACACTCCCGCATCTCCGGCCCGCGACACCTCACCAACGAAGCACGTTTTCGCAGGTCACAGCCGCTCCGGACAGTTTCCGGACAGTTTCCGGGCAATGTCCGTCACCGGCTCCATCACGGGCACCCGCCCGCCGTTGACCCCGTGCGACCTACCCTGAGATGAGGACACACCGAGGCGTGCCATGAGCGGGAGGCGATCAGCATGCCGCGCCAGAAGGACGAACTGGCCGAACGCCGCTTCGCCAAGCTCGTCGCACAGATCGAGGCGATGATGTCGGCCTGCCTCAAGCCGGAGTACCGCGGCTTCTACGGCCAGCTCGTCCTCACCCGCGACGCGGTAGCCGAACTGGGGGATGCGGGTGAGGCGGCCGAAGTCCGACGAGCCGCGCGGACGGCCGGACGCCGGCTCGGCTGGAAGGTCCGGACCCACGCCGCCGACGACGGAACGCTCATCATCATTGATGACCGCGACCCACCTCAGGAGGTCCGGGAGCTGGCGGCCCGCCGTTCCGCCGAAGCCGTCTCGGCCGTCATCGCCGGCGCCCAGGCCGAAGAGCGCATGCTCCGCACCAGCGCGCCCAGCACCTTTCCCACCCGGCCGTCCGGCCCTGGGGACAGCCTCTGAGCGGCCCGGCGCAGGCCGATCCCCGCAGCGGCAATCCAGGGCATGTCACGGGGTTCGGGCTCCGGTCCAGCGCTTTGACGCAACCTTGACCCCGAAAATCTCGGCGTCATCGCATTACCGCAGGTCAAGGCTGTTTTCTTAGTTCGATGCCCTGGATCCTGTCTTCGTGCTTCTCGACGGGCGCAAACTCCCACTCCTCAGTGTTTTCGCAGGTCACCCGTGGGTTCGGAGCGTGACCGGAAGCTGGAGTGATCTTTGCCGTGCCCGATGTCTGATCATTTCCTGCCCGGTTCCTGCCCGGTTTCTGTCTGGGCGCTGTGGCGCCATGGCGACGTCCGAACCGACCACGCCTTCTCGGGAGCGTCGCCTTGTCTCACCCTTCGATCCGCCTCGCCACCGACACCACCGATGCGGCCAGCGCCAGCGAGACCATCACCGGCCCAGCCGCCGACCGTCCGGCCGCTACCGGCCCGACCCCGCCCCACCTGCCCAGGACCCGCCCGGCCCCGGCTGAAGCGCTGTCCACCGGCGGCCTCGACGCAGACGACGCGCACCACAGCCAGGCGTCCGATCTCCTCGACGCCCATCTGGGTCTGGGCGGGGCGCTGCCGCTGGATGCGGCCGAGCACGCCTTCAACCTGCTCATGCGCGGCCCGGACCCGCTGTCGGCCGACGGCGCACTGCTCGGGCACGAGCTTCCGGCCCGGCTGATCCCGCTCCACGAGCTGCGCGCGATGCTGCTGCACCCGTCCTGCTCCCGCACCACCCGCGACCACGTGTGGCGGCACCTCATCGAGCAGGCCCGCACCCAGCGAGGAGCGTGGATGGTCGCCGCCGTCACCCTGGCCATCCCGATGCTGCGCCGCCTCATCGCAGCGCTCGCCGACACCATCCCAGCCGAACGGATGGACCGTGAGGACCTGGAAGCCGACGTCCTGGCGGCCTACATGCAAGCCCTGTGCCGGGTGAATCTGACCTGGTCACACCCGCTGCTGCGGCTGTCGCGGCTGACCCGCATTGCCGTCCTGCGCGCCCACGCCACCGGCCAGCCGCACCCGCTGGCCGACCCTGACCTCACCGACCGGGCCGAAGGCGGCCACCAGCGGACGCTCGCCTACCCGACCGGCCACCCGGACCTGCTCCTGGCCCAAGCCGTCGCCCAGCAGATCATCACCGAGCAGGAGGCGGAACTGATCGCCGCCACCCGGCTGGAGGGCATCGCGCTCAGCTCCTACTGCCGCCGCCGCGGCCTGCTCTACTGCACCGCGCTCAAGCGCCGACAGCGCGCCGAAACCGCCCTCCACCAGGCCCTCCAGACCGGCGAGCTGTCCAGCAGCCTGTAGCGATCGCACCAGGGTCGACGGCGCGCGGCCAGCAAAGATCACGCAAAATCCGCTGGCCCCGATGTCCTAACTCGGCCTTTCACCCAGGTCTTTTAACCACTGAGAAGGCAGCGCGGAAGGCGCCCGGCCCGGCAGCGGGACCCGTACCTGGTCACCGGTCCCTGTCACCCGGCCCAGCCCACCCACACTCACTCGCCGAAGGAGGACGCCCACCGGCCCCGCGCCGGGCCCGGCACCTCCGCGCCGCCACCTCACCCGCACCACCCAACACACCCAGCCCAACCCGTTCCAGGAGACAGCACATGACATCCCGCCAGCGCCACACCAGCCCATCGTCCCAGGCCCACAGCTGCAAAGTCCTGCTCATCGCCGTGACCATCCTCGGCGGCATCGTCCTGGGCATCTTGGTCGAATACGCCATCGCCCACGCCGCCACCACCCGCATCTCCAGCCCTGCCGCCGTCTCTTTCTCCGGTCAGGTTCTGGCCGCGCCCGCCTCACTGAACGCGGTGATCGACAACCTGCGCAACGTCATCGTCGGCCTACTCGTCGCCCTCGCCACCCTGTTCCTGACCGTCGGCGGGGTGCGCTACATCCTGGCCGGCGGCGACCCCGGCGAAGTCGAAGCGGCCAAGAAGACCCTGCGCTACGCCGCCCTCGGCTACGGCATCGCCGTCCTGGCGCCGCTCTTCGTCACCATCCTCAAAAGCATCGTCGGAGCCTGACCGTGACCCGCCACCCACCACCGCGCCTGCACCGGGCAGGCATGCTCCTGGCCATCGCCTGGCGTGGCATGGCGCGGATCCTCACGATCATCGCCATCACCCTCACCGTTACGGCCACGTCGGCTGCCGCAGAACCCGAGCCACCCGCACCCTCGCCCACGGCCAACTCACAACCCGCACCGCCCGCCACGCCCGCGCCGAGACCGGCCTCGACGCCCACGGCACCGACCGGGCCGATGCTGACGCCACCGGTCCAGCCGATCCCGAGCACCGAGCCCACGGCTCCCTTCTCGAAACCGACTCCGGCACCAGAACCCGAGCAAGCCGGGCAGGCGGAGGAGTGCGGGTGGCTGGATTTCGGCTGCAAGATCAACCGGGCGTTGAACGGCTGGTTCGGCCTGATCGTCACCGAGGCCATCCAGCCCGCCTTCCAAACCGTCGGCACCCTGCTGCTGTCCTCGCCGCCGCCCTCGATGGTGGCGCGGGTTCAGGAGCTGTCGGCGCATGTGCGGGTGGTGGCCAACGCGCTGCTGGCGCTGTTCGTGCTGGCCGCAGGTGTGATCGTGATGGCGTACGGCAGCGTGCAGAGCTCCACCACCGCTGCCGAGGTCATCCCGCGCGTGGTGGTCGCCGCCATCGGACTCAACTTCTCGCTCACCCTTTGCGAGTACGCCATCGATCTGGCCAACGGTCTGGTCGGCGCGCTGCTTGAGGACGGGGTGGACGGGCGGCGGGCCGGTGACCTGCTCGCCAACAAGCTGGCCAACCCGCTGGGGCAGTTGCAGGCGCCGCAGATGTTCCTGATCTGGATGATCGGCCTGGCCGTGGTGATGGGCCTCATCCTGGCCTTCATCGCGATCGTCCGCATCGCGCTGCTGCTGTTCCTGATCATCGCCGCGCCATTGGCGCTGCTGTGCCACGCGCTGCCGCAGACCGAGCACATCGCCCGGCTGTGGTGGCGCGCCTTCACCGGCGTCCTGATCATGCAAGTGCTGCAGGCGCTGGTCCTCATCCTGGCGTTCAAGGTGTACTTCACCGACGCCACCGACGCCTTCACCACCCCCGCCAGCGACCCCGCCCTGGCCGCCGTGAAACCGATCGTCACGCGCGCCATCGACGCCCTGGTGCTGATCGGCCTGCTGTTCATCCTGATCAAAATCCCCGGCTGGGTCGCCCGCTCCGTCTGGCAACCCTCCCAACCCCAGCTTCTCGGCCGCCTGGTCAAAGCGCTGATCGTCTACAAGACCCTCGGCCTGGCCAAAACCGCCCTGACCAGAAGCGGCAAGGCCGCCCGCACCGCCACCCGGAACGCTCCAACCACGCACCAGCGCCAACGCCGCCGCCCGCCCGGCCCCGCAGGCGGCACACGGCGCGGCCCCGCACCACCTCGCCCACGAGGCGGACCACACGGAACACAGCCCACCAGCGGACCCACCACCACGACAGGAACACCACCAGTGAACACACCCACCCCGGCCGCACCGCGCGGCCACCAGCAACTCCAGTTGCCGCTCCATCTTCCACCCGCTGCATCGCCATCGGGCTCGCGACGGACCGGATCGGCAGCCGCGCGGGGACGCCAACTGGCGCTGCCGTTTCCAGTCACCCGCGCCGCACGCCCACCCACACCGCCCACCCCGGCCCCGCCAACCGGACGCTGGATCCGCCCGCGCCCGCCCTGGGCGCAACCCATGCTGCCCGGCATGCCCACCCGACCCGCCCGGCCCCGGCAACTCCAGCTCCGCCTTGACCCGCCACCCCGCCAGACGCGCAGGAAGGACAGCCAGTGAACGAGCCCGAACCCTTGATCATGAACATTCCCGCCGATCTTAATTCCCCTGACAAGATCATGTATGGGCTGAGCTTCCGGCAGATCCTCATCATCACCCTGACCGGCGGCATCGCCGCCGCCATCTACTACCTGTTCCACCAGCTCCTGCCCGTCATCATCCTGGCCGCCATCATGCTCCCGCTGCTGGCGCTCGGCCTGACCATCGCGCTCGGCCGACGCGACGGACTCAGCCTGGACCGCTTCGCCCTGGCAGCCCTGCTCCACACCCGCGCCCGCAAACGACTCGTATCGGCGCCCGAGGGGATCGCCGAGCCGCCCCGGTGGTGCCGCCTGCGAGGCACGCTGCCCGCCCCGCTGCGCCTGCCGGTGCGGGCGATCCGCACCGACGGCGCCCTCGAGTTGGCTGACGGAGGGGTCGCGGTACTGGTGGAGACCAGCACCCTGTCCTTCCACCTGCGCACCACCAGCGAACAGACGGCCCTGGTCGGGGCGTTCGGGCGGTGGCTGAACTCACTCGAAGCGCCCGTGCAGATCCTCGCCCGCGCCCGCCCCGCCGACCTGTCCGACCTGATCGAGACCATCGAACAGCAGGCACAGGTGCTGCCACACGCCGCCCTGGCCGCAGCCGCCCGCGAACACGCCGACTACCTGGCCGAGCTGAACGACTCGCGCGAGCTGCTGATGCGGCAGGTGCTCGTCGTACTCCGCGACCACCCCACCACCCACCAGGGACGCCGCGCCGTACGCCGGGACGCCAGCGCCGCCGTCGTCCTACGCCGAGCCGCAGAAGCCGAACGCAGCCTCGCCGCACTCGGCATCGCCACCCGCGTCCTCGACGCCGACCAAGCCGGCCAGGCGCTGGCCGAGTGCCTCGACCCAGGCGGCCGGCACCCGCTCGGCCAGGCCCTGCCCGACGAACTGATCACCTCAACCACCGGGAGCACACCGTGAAACTACGCCGCCGCAACCGCGACCACCAGCCCAGCGCTCTCGCTCACCCTGGGTCGGCGCATGTCGGCGTCCGGACCTTGACGTTGCCCAGCGCGGTCTGCGCGTCGTTCGCCGTCACCGGCTACCCGCGCGAGGTCGGCGCAGGATGGCTCGAGCCCTTGCTCACCTACCCCGGCCACCTCGACGTCTCCCTGCACATCGAGCCGATCCCGCAGCAGGTCGCGGCCATGCGGCTGCGCCGCCAGCTCGCCCGCCTGGAATCGGCCAGCCGCTCCGACGCCCAGCATGGCAGGCTCGCCGACTTCGCCGCCGAAGCCGCCGCCGACGACGCCACCCACCTGGCCGACCAGCTCGCCCGAGGCCACGGCCGCCTGTTCAAGGTCGGCCTCTACCTCACCATCCACGCCGCCACAGAACCCGAGCTGGCCGCCGAGGTGGAGCGCGTCCGGGCGCTGGCATCATCGCTGCTGCTCGATGCCCAACCGGCGACGTTCCGCGCCTTGCAGGGCTGGACCACGACGCTGCCCTTGGGCGTGGACTCCCTCAACGCCACACGCACGTTCAACACCACGGCGCTGGCCGCGGCCTTCCCGTTCACCTCGCCCGACCTCGCCACGACCGTCGGCGAGACCGGGGTGCTGTACGGGCTGAGCGCCACCAGCTCCGGCGTCGTCGTGTGGGACCGCTTCGCCCAGGACAACCACAACTCCGTCGTCCTGGCCCGCTCCGGCGCTGGCAAGAGCTTCTTCACCAAACTCGAAGCCCTCCGCTTGCTCTATCAAGGGGTCGAGGTCGCGGTCGCCGACCCCGAAGACGAATACGCGCGCCTCGCCTGCGCGGTCGGCGGCACCTGCCTGCGGCTCGGCGCCGCCGGGGTGCGCTGGAACCCCTTCGACCTGCCCGCCAGCTACGGCCCCCACGATGACGTGCTGTCCCGGCGGGCCATGTTCCTGCAAACCCTGTGCGCCACCATGCTCGGTGGCGCACCGCTCACCGCGCAGACACGCGCGGTCCTGGATTCCGCGATCATCGCCACCTACCAGGCTGCCGGGATCACCCGTGAACCCGCCACCTGGAGCAGGCCCGCACCGCTCCTGGCCGATCTGGTCGCCACCCTGACCGGAAGCGGACAAGCAGCCGATTCCCCGGAGGCCGAGCTGGCCGTGCAGTTCGCCCCCTACGTGACGGGCTCCTACCGCGAGCTGTTCGATGGCCCCACCACCACTCACCCCTCGGGGCACTTGACCGTCTTCTGTCTGCGCGACCTGCCCGAAGAGATGAAAGCGGTCGGCACGCTGCTGGCGCTGGATGCCATCTGGCGGCGGGTGGCCAACCCGCGCGACCGCCGCAAGCGGCTCGTTGTGGTGGACGAGGCCTGGCTGCTGATGAAGGAGCCCGAGGGCGCCCGCTTCCTGTTCCGGATGGCGAAAGCAGCCCGCAAGCACTGGGCCGGGCTCGCCGTCGTCACCCAGGACGCCGCCGACCTGCTCGGCTCGGAACTGGGCCAGGCGATCGTGGCCAACGCCGCCGGCCAGATCCTGCTGCGCCAAGCCCCGCAGGCCATCGGCGCGGTCGGCGACGCCTTCGACCTGACCGACGGCGAGCGCCAGTTCCTGCTCACCGCCGAGCGTGGCGAGGCGCTCTTGGTCGCAGGCCCCGCGCGTCGGACCGCTCTGAGCATTGTCGCTTCGCCTTCGGAGGAGGCGCTGGCCACGACCGACCCGAAGGTCCTCGCCGAACTCGACCTGCCTGGTCAGCACGATCAGCCCCGCCTGCTCCAGGCGCACGCCGCGCCACCACCCGGCCCGCCCGATTTCACCGAGATCACCACCAGCCAGAACGACAACGAGGAGAGCGACCCGCTATGACGCCCAACCCGACACCCAGCAAGGATGAGCCGTGCCTGCTGTGCGGCATCGACGAACGAGACGTTCGGGAAACCCTGGACTTCCTGGCCGAGCTACCCGCCCGGCTGCCCAAACTCGCCCTCACCTACGGCCCCCGCCTCGCGGCGGCCGTCGGGGTGGTGTGGGCAGTGGCTGCTGTGGTGCGGTACCTGCTCGGCTGGCTGCAGCACGCCGACATGGCACCCCAAGCCCGGCTCATCGAGATCTCCAGCCCACCGCGCAGCGATCCCGAGGGCGCCGTGGTGCTGTGGCGCCAGCTCGTCGGGCTCCTGCGGCCCGCGTGGAAACGCTTCTTCACCGGCCAGCCGCATCTGGTGTGGGAGTACTGCGGCAGCGACGCCGGAGTCCGCATCCGCCTGTGGGTGCCCGGCAGCATCCCGCCCGGCATCGTGGAGAAGGCCATCCAGGCCGCCTGGCCGGGCGCGACTACCACCACCAGCCCTGCCGCCTCGCCCCTCCCGATGGGGGCGGAGGTCGCGGGCGGGCGACTGGTCCTGGCCGCGCCCGAGCATTTCCCGCTCAAGACCGACCACGACCATGACCCCGTCCGCTCCCTGCTGGAAGCCATGGGCGGACTGCGCGACGGCGAGCACGCCGTCGTCCAGATCCTGGCCCGGCCGACCACCGGCAGACGGCTGCGGCACGCCTACCAGGCAGCCGCCCACCTGCGCGGCGGCGGCAGCCGCCACCACCTCGGCCGCGTCTTCGACGCGATCCTGCCCCTGCCCACCAGCAGCCGCGACCACCACCGCACGGGCGATCTGGCCCGTGACTTCCCCGAACGCGCCGAACAGATCCGCACCATCCTGGCCAAGGCCGGTCAGCCGCGCTACACCGTCGCCATCCGCTACGCCGTCGCCACCAGCCGCGCACCCGGCTCCGCAAGCACCTCGGCAACCAGCAACCACAACGGCACAAGCGCCTCTGCTCTGGTCCGCGGCTGGCTACGAGGCGAGGCACACACCCTGGCCGGCGTCTTCGCCCTGTTCACCGGCGGCCACCAGTACCTGCGCCGAGCCCGCCTCCGGCGGCCCGGCCGCGCAATCGGCTCCCGCCGCCTCGACGGCGGCTACCTGCTGTCCGTCACCGAGCTGGCCGCGCTCGCCCACCTGCCCTGGGACATCGACGCCCCCGGCATCACCCGCGCCGGAGCCCGCCCCATCGCCCCGTCCCCGGCCATACCCCGCACCACCGGGGGCGGCACCGCCCGCATCCTCGGCGACGCCGACAGCGGCCCACGGCGGCCCGTCGCACTACCGGTGGCCGACGGACGGCACCACACGCACGTGCTCGGCGGCACCGGCGTCGGCAAATCCACCCTGCTCGCCAACCTCGTCCTTGCCGACGCCGCAGCAGGCCGAGGCGCCCTGGTCATCGACCCCAAGGGTGACCTGGTCACCGACATCCTCAACCGACTCCCGCAGCGAGCCATCGGCAAGACGGTCGTGTTCGACCCGCAAGACGCGGCCCCGCCACCGTCGATCAATATTCTCGCCGGGCATGATCCGGCCTTCGCGGTCGACTCCGTCGTGACCATCTTCCACCGTTGCTTCTCCTCCGCCTGGGGACCGCGGGTGGATGACCTGCTCCGCTCCACCTGCCTCACCCTCACGCACGTCCTGGGCCGCAAAGCCACCCTGGCCGACGTGCCCCGGCTGCTCACCGACGCGGCGTTCCGCGCCCGCACCACGGCCGAGCTGCGCGATGAACTGCTGACCGGCTTCTGGGACTCCTACCAAGCCCTCACCCCAGCCGGACAAGCCACCGTCATCGGCCCCGTCATGAACAAACTCCGCGCGGTCCTGCTCCGCCCGTTCGTCCGGCAGGCACTGGCCAGCCCGGACACCACCGTCCCCATCGGCCGGCTCCTCGACCGAGGCGGCCTCGTCCTGGCCCGGCTCCCGAAGGGCGTCTTGGGTGACGACGCGGCCCGGCTGTTCGGCTCCATCCTGCTCGCCCACACCTGGCAAGCCGCCACCCGCCGCTCACACCTGTCCGAGGCCGACCGGCCGGACGCGTCACTGGTGATCGATGAGTGTCACAATTTCTTGCATTTGCCCGGCCACGTCAACGACGTGCTGGCCGAGGCGCGCGGCTATCGGCTCTCGCTTGTTCTGGCCCACCAGCATCTCGACCAGCTCCCGAGCGATCTGCGCGAAGCCCTGTCCGCCGACGCCCGCAACAAGATCTACTTCAACGCCTCACCCAAAGACGCCGCCGAGCTCAAACACCACACCGCGCCGCTGATCAGCCCGCACGACCTCACCCACCTCGGCGCCTACCAAGCCGCCGCCCGCCTCATCATCAACGGCCAGCAAACCTCCGCCTTCACCCTGCGCACCCGACCCCTCCCCTTGGTGATCGAGGGCCGCGCAGAAGAGATCCGCCAAGCATCCCGCCAGCGGTTCACCGGACCGACAGTCACCCGGCACATAGGCCAGGGCCAGGCATCCGAACCAACCGCAAGCACAGCACCCGGCCACGCCTCTCACGAAGGCGACCCCGGCGCACCCTCAGCATCCAGCCGCTCCTGACCCAACGACCCGACCGATGTCCTGCTCAACCACTTCACGGAGGTTCACCATGTCCATGTCCGATAAGCCCTGCGGCTGCTCGTGCACCTGCCAGCCGGCCAAGCAGCCGGCGAAGCAGCCCGCCACCCGTCAAGCGGCAGCTCGCAAGCTGTCCCGGTTCACCATTCAGCCCATCCCGGCAGCCCAGCCCCGGCTCGACCACACCGCGCTGATGACGCTCGCCGCCAGGCTGACCGAACGCGACTACCAGATCCTCGACCACCTGCACCACCACCGCGTCCTGACCACCCACCAGCTACAGCGCATCTTCTTCACCATCGCCCAAGCCACCCGCGCCCGCATGACCATCCTGCTCCAGCTCAACGCCGTCACCCGCTTCCGCCCCTGGGCCGGATACGGCTCAGGATCGGCCCCCATCCACTGGGCCCTCGGCAAAGCCGGAGCTGCCGCCCTGGCCGCCCGCCACGGCACCACGCTCAAAGAACTCGGCTACAACCCCGACATCCCCATCGCCGTCTCCTCACGCCTGAACCATCAGGTCGGCGTCAACGACTTCTTCTCCCACCTGCACCACCATGCCCGCCACACCCCGCACGCCGCCGTGCGGGCCTGGTTGTCAGAACGGCAATGCGCCAAGCAGTGGGGCGACCTGGCCCGCCCGGACGCCTACGGCTGCTGGCAGGACAACGGCCACCAGATCGACTTCTTCCTCGAACACGACACCGGCACCGAAACCCTCAAACGCGTCGCCGACAAACTGCACGACTACCGCAACCTCACCGACGCCACCGGTATCACCACCCCCATCCTGTTCTGGCTGCCCAACCCCGCCCGAGAAACCAACCTGCGCAAACTCCTCGCCAGCAGCGACCTCCCGGTCGCCACCGCCGTCCACACCACCCACGGCGACGGCCCCGCCGGTCCCGTCTGGCTCCCCGCCCCAGCCAGGGCAGGGCAGACACGGATACGGCTGGCCAACCTCAACCGAGGCTGGCCCCACCTGACCCTCGGCCGCAACCCCGAACAACCCGCCAGCACCGACGACCACGACGACGAACTCCTCGACCGCATCTTCGCCGCCGAGGACGAGACCGAGAACAAGTGAAGGCCATCGCGGCCGGCGCCGCCCTGCTGCTGCTCATCATCTGCGCGTTCATCGCAGCCCCCACCAGCATCCTCACCGGCTCCGGCACACCCGGTGGCCTGGCCTGCGCGATCACACCCGCGACGACGAGCAGCACGACGGGCGGGCCGGTCGCGGCCGGTCCATCGACCGGCGTGGCCTCCACGCTGACCTTGGACGTCGAGCAGCAGGCCAACGCTGCCCTCATCATCCAGGTCGCCATGGAGCGCGGCCTGCCCGCGCGGGCAGGCGTCATCGCGGTCGCCACCGCCCTGCAAGAATCCCAGCTACGCAATGTGCACTACGGCCACCTCGACAGCCTGGGCTTGTTTCAGCAGCGCCCCTCGCAGGGCTGGGGAACATCCGAGCAGGTCCTCGACCCCCGCCACGCCACCATCACCTTCTACCAGCGCCTGGTCAAAGTGCGACGCTGGGAACGGCTCGCACTTACCAAGGCCGCGCAAGCCGTCCAGCGCTCCGGCCACCCCGACGCCTACGCCCGGTGGGAGGCCCTCGCCCAACGCACCGTTGACGCCTTCTCCGGGACCTGCGTCCCGCTCATCCCCGGTGAGCGCATCGCCGCCGTACTCGCGTACGCGCATGCTCAACTCGGCAAAAGGTATGTGTGGGGAGCCGAAGGGCCTGACGCTTTCGACTGCTCCGGGCTGACCATGCGCGCCTACCAAGCCGCCGCAATCTCGATCCCCCGCGTCGCCGCCGACCAATGGCGGCACGGGCCACCCATCCCAGCCGGTCAGGAACAGCCCGGCGATCTCGTCTTCTTCCGCATGGAAGCAGACGGCCCCGGACACGTCGGCCTCGTCATCGGCGACGGACAGATGATCCACGCACCCAACCGGCACACCGTCGTCCAGATAGGCCCCTACCGGCGCGGAAACCTGATCAGCTTCACCCGCCCCATCGCCCACCCCACCGCTGGCCAGCCCGCCACCGGCCGACCCGACCCACGCTGACCGGACGCCACAGCAACAGCCCCGGGCCGCCGCGCCACGGCACCGGACGGCCCCGGACAGCCCCGATGTCATGACACCGGACGGCCCCGCCCCTACCGGCCGCCATACGGCCATCATGGGCCGCGAACGGGCCCGCCCACACCCCCGAGCCATGGCCACGGCAGGCCAGCGACATGGTGCCCCAACCCGGGGCCGCAACAGCATCGGCGGGTGAGCTGCACGTTTCTCCCGAAACTCGTGGTCACACAGAGCGATGTGACCGATACTTTCCGGGAAACCTTCGGCAGCGCCAGTCAAAGGAACACCCCCGTGTGCGCGATGCGGTTCGCCCCGTCCCAGCTTGTCGTCAGCCTCTCCGACGACCTGAACAACCCGATGAAAATCCGAGCCAAGCACAAAGTCGCCGGCATGCTCCTGCTCGACCGCGACCACGCCAACCGCCTCGAACGAGGCTGGAACGTGCCCGGCGCCTACCTCCTGCTCGACCGGCCCAACCGCGACGGCCGGTGGGGCGCCTACGTCGGCAAAGCCACCACCCCCGGACTGCGCCACCGCGTCCTGCAACAGCTCAAAGACCGCGCCCACTGGTACCGGGCCCTGCTCATCCGCTACGAATCCAACGACGACGAAACGTTGAACAGCAGCGAAGCCGGATGGCTCGAGGGACGCCTCTACGACCACCTCGCCAAGGCCGGACAGGTCGAGCTGCGCAACCGCAACCGGCCCCACGACCCCACCCTGTCCGACGACGACGAGACCAGCCTGCTCGACTACCTGCGGCCCATCGAGTCCGTGCTGCGGCTCATCGGCCACACCCTCTACCCGAGCCCAGCAGACGCCCCCGACGGCGGCGGCCCCCTCGTCAACAGGATCAAGCCCAAGCCCGAGGCGAACAAGCCCGCCCCCCACCTCAGCCCGCTCGGACCGGCCCCCGCCACCAGCCCGCCGTTGGGCCCACCTAAAGACGTGAAGAAGATCATCGCGCAGATCAAGGCGGGCACCTATGTGTATGGGGGACAGCTAAGCCGCTAACGTCATGAGACCCGGTGGCAGAGGAGGTGTGCCCCGGCCAGCGCACTTTCTCTGTGCTGGACGGGGCGCACCCCCTACGCCACCGGATCAGGCGCTACCGAACATGTCCTCGTCCGGCATGTCGCCCTCTTCCTCCGTCTCCTCCTTGTCGTCGTCCTCTTGGCCGTCGAAGATCCGGCAGGCGAGCTCCTCCTCTTCGGTGAGGATCACGGCGGACAGCTCCGCAACCCCGAGGGCCACGGCTTTGCACAGGCGGTGCCAGCCGTCGATGATCAGCATGCCGCCGTTCGGGACCCTGGCCATGATCAACGGCTCGGACAGATCCACCCGGTATGCGTGCTCGGCGTCGATGGCGATCAGCTGGATCATGGCCGCCCACCGCTCGGGCACGATCCACCCATCCGGGGCCCGGCCCTGAGTGATCCTCTTGGCCTCGGTGATATCCCAGCGCCAGCCGAGCATCTGGAAGAACTCCACCCGCGAGCTGTCCGTCCGCCCGGGCTCCGGCCCGTCCAGAAGCGGAGACGCCGGGAAGGGAAACCGGGGCTCGCCGGTGACGGTGCGGCGGCGGGTCATGCCGTGGCCTCCTGCCCGGCCGAAGCGCTCGGTGACTGCTTCGTGATGGAGGCCGGCACGAGTGTCTCGGCCTGGGCGAGGAAGGTGCGGGCGGCGCCTTGCCGGATGAGCGCGAGGCTGTGGTCGAGGTGGGCCAACGCGGGCTCGAGTTCGCCGTCCTGCCCGCCCGCGTGTGCGGCCCGGCTGGACTCCGGTGGGGTGGGGTCGTCGAGGTAGGGCGTGATCCAGGAGACGAACCTGGCCACGGCCTGAGCCGGACGCAACCCTCCGCCATCGGCGTACTCGAGGTGCCGGACCAGCAGCCGCCACCACGTGCACACGGTCTGCGCGCGCAGCGTGTCGAAGATCTGCTCGGCAGTCAGCCGCTCGCCCCGGCCCAGTCGCCGGACGATGTCGTCGAGGTGACGCTGCCAGGTTTGCCGGGCCTGCTCGGTGATCGCCTGTAGTGCGGCCGGGACCTGTGCGGGTGGTGCGCCGGTGGCGGGATGCCGCTGGGCGTTGTTCATGACAGGGCTGTCCTTCCTTCGGGGGATGTCGCCAGCGCCGGGATGCGCTGGCCGGGTCGGCTGGCCGGTCATGGCCCCGCCACCGTTGAGGCGGGCGGGGCGGGGGTGACCAGCCCGGGGTGGTCGTGGTCCACCGGTGCGGCCGTGGCCGGGGTGGTTGTGGCTGCCTGGTTGATGAGGTGCTGGGTGAGCAGGTGGCCGCTGTCGGTGAGGAAGTCACGCGCGGCGATGCGCGCGGCGTGGGCGAGGGCGTGATCGAACAACGTGCCCGGCCGGGCGGCCGGAGGTTCCCCGGTGAGGTAATGGCGGGCCCAGGAGCGCATTCGCCGTAGGGCGTGATCGCAGGTCAGCCGCTTGCCCGTGATCTCCTCATCCACCCGGTCCCACCAGGCGCGCGCCGCCTGAGCGTGGACGGTGACGAACAGTTGCTCGCTGGACAGCCGTTGCCCGTTCTGCAAGGCGAAGATCGCCTTTGCTGCCGCCGTGTAGAAGGCGTGCCGGACGGCGGTGATCTTCTCGGCGGTCAGATGATCGACCAAGCGCCGCTCCTGCCCGGCCTGGTCGGCACCGATGTCCCGCGCGGGGATGATGCTGCCCGGTCCCCCGGGCGGGGACGGGGGCTGAGGGTCGGGCTGGTGGGGGTGCTCCATCGCGTGTGGTCCTTTCCTCGGGTGATAGGGATCGGTGAGAATTGAGAGGGTGGAGGGTCATGGAATGGCCGCCCGGCTGGCGGCTCGAAGGTTCGCCCAGCCCTGGCCGAGAAGGCGTGGCCGGGCAGGCTGAACGGTGGGCGGCGGGTGACGGCCGCGCCGGGGATGGGAACCGCGATCAACGGCCACCCCGCCCTGCGTGAGCACGAGTCCGACCCCACCAGAGGCGGTCGGCGGCGCCGCCCGCACGATCGGCTTCGCCTCGGCCTTCTCCTGCGTTCGTGATCGGGAGAAGAAAGGCCAGCACTGCCCAGCGGGCATCGGCGAGCCGGGCAGGCTGCTGGGTGGCGGCCAAGAACCTCGCATGAACGGGGTCCCACTCCCAGCCCATCAACTCAAACCGGGAACCACCCACGCGCCTCGTCACGGCCGGTGCCCATTCGCGCAGTCCCGCACGGTCGCGGCCTCCAGGGTGCCGATGTCGGCCGGACAGGCTTCCTGATCGACGGGCAGGGCCAGCGCTTCGGCGAGCTTGTCGGTCGCGTCCAGGAAGGCACGCGCGCCGCCCCGGCGGGACTCGGCCATCGCCAGGGCGAACAGGCCGCCGTTGCTCACCGGGCGGGAGTTGATCAGCACCTCCTGGGCCCGCCGCCGCACGGTCAGCACGGCGGTGCCGCCGTCCACCGTGTCCTCGCGGCCGTGGGTGAGGTCGGTGACCTGCTGCCACCACGACAACCGCTGGTAGGCGTAGGCGATCCGGGCCAAGTCCTTGTCGTGCAACGTGCCCTCCTCATCGAGGAACGCGATGCGGTTGAGCGCCTCGCTGAGTTCCCAGCGGGCGGTGTTAGCGTGGCGGACGGCCTGGTCTTCGAGTCGTCCCATGAGGATCTCCTTCGGTGACGGTTGGTGATGGTTGGTGGGGTGGGGTTTCGGCCGATCACGGGTGCCCCCCGGGGTCAGGCACCGACCGGCTGCCCTCCCCCCGGGCGCATCCGGTGTCGAGGCGGGGCCGGTGTGGCCGTCGGCCCGGTTCTGGGAGCGGGTTCCGGCACGCTGCCGGGTAGCGCCGTGGTGCCCGGTACCGGCCCCTGCCGGGGCCGTACCGGACGCCGGGCTATGGGGACGGTGAGTTACGCGGTGGTCAGGAGCCGGAACGCGCGCGCCTTGAGCTTGGCGTTGTCGTGATCGTCGAGCAGGGCCCGCTCCGCCCGCACGGTCGCCACGTCGCGGCTGCCGAACACCGGGCTCTTGTGGTCCAGCCGCTCGGTCACCGCGTTGTACGCCGCCCACCGCGTGTTCCGGATCGGCTCCTGCGTCGGCGCGGTGGTGAACAGGTACTCCAGCTCCCGCATCGCCAGGTCGTGATTGCGCTTCGCGAGTTCCTTGGCGTCGGCCGGGAGGGGGTGCAGCCGGTTGGCGAACTGCCGGAACTCCTTCACCTCCATCGGCACCGCGAGCAGCTTCTCCGCCTCGGCCGCAAACGCTTCGCCGTGCTTCCAGGTCAGCTTCAGCGCCTCACGCGCCTCGGCGATGCGCCCGGCAACGTTGCCCGTGTGCCGGACGGTGAACTTCGAGGCGTGATTGGCCAACGCAGCCCGTTCCGTGTTCGCACACACCACCCGCACCGGCGTCGCGACGGTGACGAACGACCCCCACCCGTCATGCCGCGAAAACGCCGCTAGATACAGGTCGACCTGATCGAACCCGCCGACCATGAGCGGCTCGGGCAGCCGCATCGTGACGAACACCCGGCGTCCGCTGTTCAGCGACCCGCCGGTGTCGAAGATCGCCCCGGACTCATCCACCAGCGTCTGCAGGAACCCGGTCACGTCCTCGTTCTGCAGGACCTGGTAGTCCCGGCCGACCCGGCCGAGCCGTTCTGGTGCCCCGGTGATCGGGTTGGTGCGTACCACCAGGAAGTCCTCGTCCGTGACGACCGGCAGACCGGTGACCGGGTCGGTTACCTGGCCGACCGGCACCTTCCGCACATTCCACCCGGCCAGCTGCGCGTTCGACAGCAGGTCCTCGGCGGTCATCGGACCGGGCGCGGTATAGCCGAGCCCGTGCCAGCCCGGCTTACCGGCGGCGGCGAACCCGGCCGAACCATTGGCGAACATCTCGATCTCGTGAGCCATGACAGGACCTTTCTGACGTGTGGTGCTGATGCGTGGTGGTGATGTGCGGGCAGGCGAAACAGACGCGATGGGGTGTGGTGGGGTCCGGTCCCGCCGTGGCGGGTGCCGGACGGGCCGGTGATCAGGGGGTGTCGCAGCGCGGCGCGGGGCCGAGGCCACGGGTGGGGCGGGCCGGTCGGGGCGGCCCGCCCGCACCCCGGCTCAGTCGCCGTGGGTGTCGGCCCCCACAGGGTTCTCGGCGTCAGCGTCGGCGGGGAGCGCCGGAACCGTGACGGGGGTGGCGGTGGGGGCGAGGGCGAAGCGGCGGGGCCGCTCGCACGTCAGTACCGCATCACCGAGGCTGATCAGCCGGTCCAGGGCGTTGGCCACCGCACCGGACGAACGGTCCAGCGCCCGCCCGATCTCATACGGGGTGAAGTCCTTGTCCGGAAACTCAAGCAGATGCGCATGCACCATGTCCCGCAACGCACCCGGCCGGACCCCGTCCCCCGCACCCGCTCCGCTTGCGGTCCCCGGACGGGCCGCCGCCGGGCGGGCCGGGGCGGCGGTGGTGCCGGTCAGCACCGCCCGGGCGTTGCGGTGCGCCGAGGCGACCTTCGTCATCGCCATTTCCAGGTACCCCAACGCCATCACGGCGTTCCCCTCGTCCTTTGCCGAGAGCACCCCGCCGAACAGTTCGATCAGTTCCGTCAGGTCCGCCCCCGCCCGCTCCCATGCCGGATCATCGGCCACCGGCTCAGACACCACCTCGGACATGTCGGCGTCGGAAACCGAGTCGTGTTCGCCGCCCTGTTCGTCTTCTGAGTCCTGACCAGCCGTATCGTCACAGCTCAGCCCCTCCGGCTGGCCGCCCGGCTCCTCAGCCAGATCCGCCTCGCCGGTCAGCTCCTCCGCCATGGCGGGCTCGGCCGAAACGATGGCGGACGGGACCACCTCCTCATCCGAGGCGGGCACCATGTCCGCGTCCGGGGTTTCCGTGTCCGGCGCGGTGATCGCGGCGGGCGCGACCTCCGACGGCTCCGGCTCCGGGGCCGGAACCGGAGCCGGAGCCGGGGCGTCGGCGGTGCCGGTCGGCACGGGGATGTCAGCAGTGATCGGGAACCACCGGTCAGCCGCACGGCCCCGCGTCTGACCGTCGTTCGCCCCCGGCTCACGGCGGGCGCGTCCCTCGGTCTCGAACTGGTTGAGGATCTTGCCCGCGACCATCCGGCTCAGCCCGGCCGCCGCCCCGATCACCGTGGCCGACCCGCCCGGCTCGGCGTTCAGCGCGGCCCACACCGCCGCCACACGCCCGTCCGCATCCGTGGCGGGGCCGGTGTCCGGGGCAGCGGCGTCGGGGCCGTCAGGGGCCGTCACGGGCGCGTCGGCGGGAATGGCGGCGGCGGTTTCCGCGTCAGCGGGAATGGTTTCGGTGACGGTCATTTCCGGGGTTTGAATAGCCATTGCGTGACGCCCTTTCTGGTCGCATCACCGGCCCCCGTCCGGGCCGGTGTTTTTCGTTTGCGTCACGACCATCCCTCGCCCATAACGCGGACGGCAAGTCGACCGGGCCATTTTTTATGTCACCCCAACGGCTGGAGAGGCTGCCCTAACAAATCAACCACCGACCTGCGTAAATGTCTTCCAAGAGGCTTATAGAAGCGGCTTGACATTAGACGCGCGTCCAGCTCTTCACCTATTTCACCGGACGACGGCGAACGATGCCCGAATGCCCGAATGCCGCGCGAAAGAATCTGCGACGTCAATGTGCATTCCGGTTGACAAACATTGCGTGATCGAGCGTCCATGGAATGAGGCGGTAAACGCCGCCGGACACGGCCCCGGAATAACACGCCGGGGGAAATCGAAAGGCACACGCATGACACGCACCGCCACCGCCGCCCGCCGCATGGTCAGCCCCGGGCACGCCCGCGCGCTGGCCAACCACGGCCCCGGATGGGCGATCATGTGGAACGAGGGCCACGTGCAACCCGTCATCGTCCGCCCCGAACACGGCGACGACGGCAGCCTCCTCGAAATCTGCACCTACGAAGAGATGTACACCCTCGGCCGCGCATGCGACCCCGGCACAGACGGCCCCACCTGCCCGGCATGCGACCCGCACGCACAGCCCGACTTCGACGTGATCGCCGCCCACATGACCGACATCCTCGGCGACATCTACCACGACCGCGCCGACATCGCCGCGTGCATGCCCCTCACGGTTCCCTACACCCGCGCCCTCGCCGAACACGGACTCCACCGCCGGTTTCAGGGCGTACGCCGAACCCACCTGTTCGATCAGCTCTACCGCTCCCCCGACGGCCACCTCATCGAGCTGACCATCCCCCTACCCACCACCCCCGATCACGCCCCCGCATCCCCGCTCATGATCGAGTGGACCTACCTGTGCACCCACCCCACCACCCCCGACCACCCCGGCCCGGAATCCGTCGCCCCGGCCGACACCCCGCCCGCCGACATCGCCGCCATGATCGCCACCCACCTGGCCAGCCACCCGCCCACACCCACCACGGATGCCAGGAACGGCGCTGACGTGGCCGACACGCCCACCCCCGCCTGACCGGGCAACGGGAACGGCACGGCCCCCGGTACCGCCCCACGGCGGTATCGGGGGCCGTACGCGCGCCCTCGGCCGGTCAGCCCACATCAGCGACCCCGCACCCGGCCGCGTCATCCCACGCCGCCAACCCCCAAAACACCCGGCCGACAGTTCCCCGGCCCCGCGTCGCACCCGTCACACGCTCGCCACCACACCATGACCACCCCGGACGAAGGCGCTGCTCACCGCTCACTCAAGCCGAGGTCACCACCAGGGCCGGCTCGCGGCCAAGCCGCGAGCCGGCCAGACTGCTGGTAGCCGAAGAAGAATCAAGGGACACAGGGCAAGCCACCGAGCCGGACGCCGCAGCACGGCCAGCCCCTCAACGTACGCGCACACATATTCAAAGGAGTCGTCTTTAGACGAGTCGGGCCGCCCACCGCACTGTCCGAAACCGGGAAGACCTGCGAAAACAACACCTGCGCGGGGTAGCGGCCTTAATCGCGAGAGGGAACGCCACCCCTATTTCCGGCAGGGAAATCTGCCCCCATCCGACACGCCTCCGCCGCCGCCCATGCCCCGAGAGCGCACCCGGGAACCGAGGGTGACGCGGCCCTCTCCCCGGACCTGGGCGGGTGTTCGCCTCGCCCCGACGCGAGGCGAACCCACCCAGGTCCGCCCGCACAGCACCCCCTCCCCGCCGGACGGGCGGCGGGCGGACGGGTATCAACGCCCACCTGCACCCCAGGTGTCAAGCCCGCACCCCCGCCCGGAATCACCCGCCCATCACACGCGGGCACATCACCGCTCAGGCGGCAACGGCAGCCGCGACCGCTGCGGCAGGCTCCGAGCGGACCCGCCGATGACGCGGCCCGGCCCCGCCAGCAGAAAACCGGTCACGGCCCGCCCGTCTGCCGCCTGCCCCGACCCGCGTCTCCAGCCGGGAACGGTCCCGCCGCCTACCCCACGGCCACCACCCCACCCGCGCCCCGTCAGCGGCGGCAACCGCCCACGTGCCCGTCCCCGACCGTTCAGCGGCCACCACCCCCAACGGCGGCAAACCCACCGTCAGCGTGCCGCTCAGCCCCACCCCGCTACCACCACCCCCGCACAACCCGCCCACGCCCACCCCTGCCACCGACGCAGGCAGCGGTGACGTGCCCGGCCGCACTCGGCCCTCATCCGGCTCCGCCACCCGCAGCCCAAGCAAGGGCGACACCAGCGAGCCGGACCCCGCAGCCCCACGCTCGTCCAGGACGAAAATGGCCGATCCGGCCAAGACGGACTTGCCCGAAATCGGCGGCAGGGCCTGACGCAGTTCCTCCGGACCCGCCGCGTCGATCACCACGTGGGGACCGCGCATCGCGCGCCACCGCGACCGCACCACCAGGAAGGCCCAATCGGGCCAATCCCGGCGCAACCCAGCCAGCGCCTGCCGCGCCCATGGCTCTTGACCGAACGCGGACACGCGGTCCTCCTCCTGTCTGAACACGCCTCCCGCAAGCGACGCGAAAGTTCCCCGGCCACCGGCCTCCTCCTGACGTCCGGAACCCGGTCGGCCCACCGGCATCGTCACGACGCCCGGAAGGCTGCCCGGCACCTGGCCTGCGCCCTCCTCGTGCCCCATCAACGCGGGGTCGACACACAGGTCAGCGCGCATCATCTCTCGCTCGCCCAGACCGGCTGCCACCGGCTCCAGCTCTCCGCGACCCGACTCCACGGCCAGCGCGGTGGAGTCGATCACCTCGCCCACTGAGACCAGGCACGCCTCCTCCGCCTTCCCCAACGCTCCGGCAGTCCCACCGGTGAGGGCGAGTTCGGCCCAGACCGCATGCCCGATGACCGCATCACCCGCCACCCCGACCCGGACCGCCAGCTCAGCCACCCCCGCCAACCCCCGCCCATGCTCAGCCAACCCCGGCACCGAACCCGGCGTCCGCGAGAAGTCCGGAACCGACCCCCCGCCCAGGTCGTACACCACGATCCGGGCCACCTCCGCGCCGCGCAGCACCTCCATCACGAAGAACCCTTGCTCCTGTCCCGACCGCGAGTGGCACAGGGCGTTGGCGACCAGCTCGGCTGTCACCCACTCCGCGTCCTGCCTCCGGCCGGTGTCCGCCAGCAACCGGCCCACCATCCGGCGCGCCGGAGCCGACTGATCCGCCCGCCCCGGGAACGCCTGCCGCCAGGCCATCCCCCGCCACACCGGCCGAGAGCAGAAGGTCGACATCACCAGTCCCGGCGCCAGATCCGGAAACTCCTCCCCCAACGGCTGCCGGTACGTCCGCAGTCCGAGGAGGCGGCTCTGCTCGTCCGAGATGTGCTGCGTGCGGTCCATGCTGACGGTTCCTTCCGGTCACGCCCCGGCCCGTCCGGGGAGCGGCCAGCACCATCGCCCACCTCGCCGCCCGAATCACATCCCCAACCCGCAACCCCACACCCAACACGCTCCGACCAGCACCAACGCCACCCGCGCCGCCCACCACACGCCCGCACGGATCCCGGCGATCACCCCACGCAGAGACTTGAGCCCCTCGCCAGAGCTCGTCTACCGTCCCCCAACCCGCGCCAACAGGGCGCCGCCACCGTCACGACCGAACCGAGCCAGGGGGACCCGACCTATGTCCGGCACCGGCTATCAGACGCTGCTCGACTGCCGCCGCCGCAGCCGATACCTGCGCCAGCACGGCTTCACCACCGACCAAATCGCCACCATCCTCGCCCTCGACCACCCCGCCACCCCGCTCCGCCTCTACCGGTATGCCGCCGGCCTCACCGCAGCACAAGCCGTCGCCGCCTTCCACCGGCTCGCCGACACCACCGGTGCCGGACTGCGCGAGTCCCGTCTCTACGAGTACGAAACCGGGCCAAAAGCAGGCCGGCGACCCTCCGTCTCCACGCTTCGCCTCCTGGCCCGCATCTACGGCACCCGCCCCGCCCACCTGCTCACGTCCGAGACGCTGGCCACCTACGCACAGCGCGACCAGCGCACACTTCACGAAGAAGGGTGAACCCCGGCCCAGGCACCGCCAGGTCTCCGCCATCCACCGCTCCTAACGGGTCCGATCAACGAATGAACCGCTCATACACCTGCCGCGCCTGCGCGCTCGGCACCGCGTCGATCTCCGCCAGCCGCTCCCGCAGCAGCTCGAACGAACGCCGGACCGCAGGCAGGCGCCCGAGGTCACCTTGAACCGACATCAGCAGACACCACAACGTCTCGCTGTACGGATCGATGCACTCGACCGCCAGCCTCAGCACGTCCACCGCCCGCCCTGGATCATCGGCCCGCATCAGCTCGGCCATCCGCTCAGCGGCATCCGCCGCCTGCCGCTGAGCGGCCTGCCGCAACGGGAGCACCCACAGATCATCACGCCCAGCCAGCAGCGGCCCCCGATACAAGGACAGCGCCTCGTGCAACGCCGCCACCCGCACAGCGTCCTCAGCCGCGATCGAGGCCAGCTTGCACGCGTCCTCGAACCGCCAGAAGTCCACGTCGAACGATGCCGCCGGCAGCAGTCGCCGCTCCCCGGACTTCAGCACGAACCGTACGCCAGCCGCACAACTCACCGCCTGCCGCATCGCGCGGTTGATCTCCCGCACCGCCGATTCCAACCGGCGCCCGCCAACCTCCCCTGGCCACAGCGTCTCGGCAATCCCCTCCGCCGAAACGCCGTCCCGCGACACCGAAAGCAACGCCCACAACTCCCGTGCCTCGGCACGACCGAAACAGACCTCCACCCCGCCATACGACAGCCGCGGCACCCCCAGCACCTCGACCTTCGCCTTACCCGCAGCCGCTACGAAACCCGACCCCAGCCTGGCCGAAGCGCTTGATACGAGGGGCACCTCAGCCTCCGTTTCCGCCTCTGGAGCCGCTGAGCGAAAGCCGGGCTGGTCAGGCTGGGACGGAGTCGCCGTCATGTGCTCACCGCGGTCGCGCTTGGCAACCGACTCCGCCGTCCCGCAGGTGACCGTAGGCGCCTGCACCCCAGCGGATGACAGGGCAACCGCCGGGGATGCTTCGGCCTCCTCTCCGTTGCGATCATCGATGCCGCGTGGGCGAGCAGCACCGCCAGACAGGCTCGCAGCAGATGAGCTCGCGCCCGCCTGCGTCGGCCAGGGCCGTAGCCGACCGATTAGCGCAGTGGTCAGGACCATGAGCATGAGCCCGAATGCCAGCGCGCCACCCAGCGGACCTATCGCCTCAGGCAGATACCCTGACCGCGGCCTCACCACATCGCCCCGTGCAGGCGCAGAGGAACCCGTTGCGGGCGCAGGGGAAGATGTCGGGGCCGATGCCAAGGGCGTTTCCGGTGCAGCAGCCGGTGCTGTTGGAACCGTCGTGGATGAGGGCTTCCTATTGTCCTTGTGTGGGCGCTGCTGACGGTCGGCCCTTGCCTGACGATCTCGGTTCAGAACTCGACCCGGAGCCCGACCGACTTCCCTGCTGCTTCCAACCAGGAGGCGCGCTTCGGGTTCCCTCCCACGAAATCTCGCTGGGTCAACTTCAGGCTGTTTCCTCGTTGAAACCGCACCACGCGGCTTCGACACCCTTTGCGGCTCAGAAGAAGGCGAGGTATGCGCCCGATTACGCTGCGACCGCGCCAGCAATCCCAAGAGATCCGAGATGGCCTGCACGCGGCCCTCCACCAGATCGCCATACGCCAACGCACAGAACTTCTCGATGTCGTACACCTGATGCGGTATTCGGCCCACGGGCGGACAGTAAGGCTGCGCGTTTACCAGCGCGCTGGCTGGCGAACTCACGGCCCACAGCATTGACGCCGCAACCACTGCGCCCAGCTTCCTGACCACGTCTTCGACGAGTTGCCGCCGCATAGTGCCTCCCTGCCGCTCTTGAGCCTTCGCACTGATCAGACCGTGCGCGGCCCCGCGACAGGGGTGGTGAAACCCTCCACGGCAGCTACTGATCGGCGGCGCGGTGTCCAGGGCGGCGAGAACCCCTATGGCAGCGGGTTCTCCTGCGCAAGGCGCGCGATGGTGAGAAGTCACCATCGCGCGGAACCACCCATCAGCCGACACGGCAAGAAGGACCGTCACGGAGAGCGTCGTCACCATTACTCTCTGATCGGAGGTGGCGGTGGACGGACAGGATCAGGTCAAAGCACAGCGCCTTTTGGAAGGCGTCGTCCCGGATGAGATTTTCGTGTCGTACTCCATCCTGCTCACGGAGGGCGGCTGCCCGGAGGACGACGCCGCGTCCTTGCTGGGAAGCAAGGAGCACGTCACGGAACTGACGGCCCGCGGGATGGCGCATCGCCGGCCGGACGGCCCCGCGATGCCGCCACGCCTCGTGCCCGCTCCCCCGGAACTCGCGCTGCAGGGCGTCCTGACGGATCTCTCACGCCGTCTCCTCAGCGATCAGGAGCGGCTGCTGGCAGGGCACAAGCGACTGAGCGAGTTCCATCAGACCCCGGCCGCGGCATCCTCAAACTCGGCGATGGACCGGCTCGTACACATCGTCACCGACCGAGACGAAATCAGTTCCCTGTCCTACGCACTCATCAACGCCGCCCGGCACGACTGGCTCACGCTGGACAACTACGTCCTGGAGGCGCCCGTCGAAGACGCCACCGGCTACGTACCGCTACCGGTCTTCGAGGGCCAGGTGCAATGCCGGGCGATCTACGAGACCCGCTGCGCAGAGCATCCGATCGGCGCCAAGACGATCGAGGCAGCGGTCCAAGCCGGCGAACAGGCGCGGCTCCTGCCCCGCATCGGGATGAAGATGAAGCTCGCCGACGAGACCGTCGCCCTTGTCCCCTTGACACCGACCGGCATGGGAGGGGCACTGCTCGTACGCTCACCCGTCATCGTGGGAGCGCTACGGGAGTACTTCGAACTGCTCTGGGAGAAGGCGATCCCGTTCGGCAGCGCGAAAGCCGCCGGCCCGCTCACGCCCGCGCAGGTGCAGGTGCTTCAGCTGCTCAACCAAGGACTGCCCGACGAGGCGATCGCCCGGCGGATGGACATCAGCGTCAACACCATGCGCCGGCACTGGACCGCCATCCGCGACGAACTGGGCGTGGAGACCCGCTTCGCCGCCGGAGCCGCAGCAGTACGCCGCAACTGGATCGACTAAACACCGAAAGGGTCTTGTCATGCCCGGATACCTGGACTTTGTTCCCCAGCAACGATTCCAGCCCACCCTCGCGTTGTCCCCGGACGGCGAGCTGGTCGCCTATTCCAGCCACGTCTCCGGTCACTACGACCTATGGGTGGTTCCCGTCGCCGGTGGCCAGCCGCGTCGCGTGGCCGGCTTCGACGACCGGACCGTCCGCCAGATCGCCTGGACACCCTGCGGCGAGCGGCTGGTCTTCACCGCCGACGAGAACGGAGACGAGCAGTTCCGCCTCTACCTCGTCGCGCTGGATGGCAGCGGCCTGACCGAGGTCAGCTCCGGTCCGGACTGTCAGCGTGTCCTGGCCACCTCGCCGTTCGACCCGACCGGCCGCTTGCTGGCCTACACCGCCAACGACCGCGACCCCGCAGCTCAGGACCTCATCGTCCACGACCTGCAGACCGGCGGACTGCGCCGCTTCACGCCCCCTGAAGGGGTCGCGTTCGAGGCCGTCAGCCTCTCCCCCGACGGCCGCCGGCTGCTGGCGACCGGGTTCCGTTCCAACACCGACATCGCTATCTACCTCACCGACCTGAGCGACCCGGACGCCAAGCCGGTCTGCCTGACATCCGCCCTGGGCGAGGGCGTCTTCGAGCCCGGAGTCTGGGCGGCAGACGCCAGCGGCTTCCACCTGCTCACCGACCATTGGAGCGAGTTCACCGCCGCCGCCTTCTACGACCTCGCAGCCCGTTCTCTGCAGGCCATCGCACGCCCGAGCTGGGACGTCGAGGTCCTCGACGCCGCCGCAGGAGTCCGCATCTGGTCCGTCAACGAAGGCGGCAGCTCACGCCTGCACGCCGACCGCGACGACAGCCCCCTCCCGCTGCCCGCCATCCCGCCCGGCGTCATCACCGCGCTGTCCCTGGCGCCTGACGCCTCCTTCGCGATCATCCTGATCAACTCCGCGGCCAGGCCGGCGGAAATAGCGGTCGTGGACCTGGCCCGCCACGAGTTCCGCTACCTCACCGACACCCGCCCCCCGGCCCTGCACGTCATCGACCCCATCGCCCCCGAGCTGATCACCTACCCGGCTCGCGGCGGACGCGACGTCCACGCCCTGCTCTACCGCCCCGACGGCCCCGGCCCGCACCCGGTCCTGCTGTCCATCCACGGCGGCCCGGAATCCCAAGAACGCCCCATCTACGCCCGCTCCGGCCTCTACCAGCACCTTCTCCACCAGGGCATCGCCATCCTGGCCCCCAACTTCGCCGGATCCACCGGTTACGGCACCGCCCACCAAAAGCTCATCTACCGCGACTGGGGCGGCATCGACCTCGACGACCTGGACCACGCCGTCAAACACCTCTACGTCCTCGACTGGACCGACCCCAGCCGCCTCGCCGTCATGGGAGCCTCCTACGGCGGCTTCGCCGCCCTGTCCTGCCTGGCCCGCCTCCCCTACCCCTGGGCCGCGGGCGTCTCCATATGCGGCCCGAGTAACCTCCTCACCCTGGCCAAGGCATCACCCCCCACCTGGAAGACCTTCGTCGCCACCGTCCTCGGCGACCCCGACACCCGCGCCGAACACCTCCTGCAGCGCAGCCCCGTCACCCACGCCGACAACATCACCACCCCCCTGTTCGTTCTCCAGGGAGCCCACGACCCACGCGTTCCCCAGGCCGAATCCGACCAGATCGTCGCCCGGCTACGCGAACGCGGCGTCCAGGTCCGCTACGACATCTATCCCGACGAGGGCCACGGCTTCACCAACCGCGCCAACGAACTGACCGCCTACGAAGCCATCAGCGCCTTCCTCCACACCCACCTGATCGCCACCACCGCCGACCACCCCGAACCGCTCCATGTGAGCTGAAAGTTCCACATAGAACCTGCCTCGACCTCGACAGGCTCAGCATCTGGTCATCCAGTGGACCACTGGAATACCAATGCCATGAATCACCAAGGCATGATCAAACCCGCGATTCAGCCGCAGAGCCGCAGCTACGCTACGCATCGTAATGATCAAGAGCATCCGGGGAGCAGAGAATGCCCGACAAGGGTGAACGACCGCGTGGACAAGCACGCGCCAGGACTCTGCTGCAGGCGGGCGGAGCCGCCGCCGTAGCCACCGCGATGGTCGCGATAGCCCTGAGTGGCGCTGAGACAGACAGTTCCAGCGGTCAACAGGGTTCGTCACCTCAAACCATGGACGCTCCGCACGGCGTCACCGGCAACCATGCCGATACCTCTTCTCCGCCGGGGCGTAAGTCGACCATCTCATCCACCTCGGTGACACCAGTGTTGCTGGCTTTCCCTCTCGAAAAGGCCGCCGAACGAGGCGACGACAGGAGCGGCACCAAGAGCGTCGCCGCAGCCAGCTACCGTGCACAGGTGAATGAGCCGCATGGTCGCCAGGAATTCCTCCGCCCACGGCCACCGGCCGGTCCAGCAGCCGATCGTCGCTCTCCTCGGTCGAATCCTCGATCTAAGCGCGCACCGAGTGATCCGCGTCCGGCCTGGCCGGACGCTGCCGGACTCGGCGGGAACCCATCGCTGGTCGACATGAAGTGCGACGAGTTGTTCCCCGCTCACAGGAGTGAGTTCCGGATTCGCAACATTGCCTGTCATAGGCTCTTCCGCTGACCCACTTCCAACCGCGGCTGGTGCTGCGGGCAACCAGAGCCGGTCAAAGAAGGTCGGCATCTTCTTCGGCTGCCCCCGGATCGCTGGCCTGTTGGGCCGGCTCACCGAAGCGGGCGAATAGCCATGCGACCCAGGGCCAGCGCGGCGTACCTTCTGTCGGGGCCGAGCCGTAGTAGCCGCCGTCAGGGCTGAAAGGGAGGTCCATCGCGTGTTCCTGGGCCCCGTGAGGGGCCATCCTGGCCGAGCAGCGCCCGCAGCCGGTCTTCGGCGTGACCCACAGCCGCAGCCAGAGCGTGCTCGTGGACCTGAGGCAGACGCCCGGCTCCGAACCCTGCAGCGGTGATCACCTCTTCGAGGTTCTGCTGCTGCTGATCAGACATGTGGGAGCGCATCCCCTGATGGCCGAGGACGTCGCGGGCGGCGTAGGCATCGGTGGAAGCCACCTCGACAAGCGCTACGCCCAGACGGGCGGCGCAGGACGGGGATTGGCCAGCGGTCAGGTCGAGCGCGGTCAGACCGAGTCGGGCCCGGAAGGCCGCCATCGTCGGTTCGTGTTGGGTGATCAAAGGCAGCGCCTTCTGGACGACATGGTCCGGTTCCTGCGGTGGGGTGGTGGTGCCGGGCGGACGGCAGGCGATGCGCAACAGCGCCGCAACGGTGTGCTCCCATTCTTCCGCAGGGACGGTGGCGTCGATCATGGCGGCGGCCTCGTCGGGAAGTCCCTGTTCCATCAGCGCCATGATCTTGAGTTGGCGTCCGTCGAGTAGCCGTTCGCCGATGCCGCGGTGGGCGGCCATGGCGTCGGCGGCCTCGCCCCAGCGGCCTTGATGGGCCAGAGCTCGGGCCCCGTCGATGAGCAGCGCGATCCACAACTCCGTGCAGAGGGCGCGGTGGCCGTCGCGGTTGTGGATCAGAGGCGTCAGGTCGACGGCGTGGCCGTGGATCACGGTGGCGCCGCGCTGCTGGGCGGCGCGGTAGAGCTGGTCGAGCACCTCGTAGGCGGCTTTGCCGTCGCCTTCGCGGATCAGCAACCGGGCAATGTTGATCAGCGGCATCAACGACATGACCGCGATCTCCTGCTCAAGGCGGCCGCTCTCGGCGAAGATCTTGTGCTGCCTCCAGCACAGATCTGCGGCCAGGTCGGGCAGTCCGGCGTCGGAGGCGATGAGCGCGGAGATGTTGAGGACCCCGCAGGCGCGGGCTACCAGGTCGTGGTGGTCGGCGCCTGCGGGTTCGATGGTCAGCGCGCTGAGATCGGCGATGCGCGCCGCCAACGGTTTGCCGGGCGGTTTGGTACGGCAGACCAGCGGGATGCGGGCGGCGATCGCAGGGTTCATCACGACGCTGGTGTCCCTTCTACGGCCAGTCGACGATGAGCCGGCTCGCGGGCTTGTCGATGATGAAGCGCGGATCGGCCGCCTTGAGCTGGTCACGGCTGTCGCCGGTGGCCATGCGGAAGCCGGGGGCGGGAGCGTGGTTGCCGTAGTCGCGCTCCCATTCCTCGATCGCGGTGGCGACCTGCTCGGCCAGGACGGCGGCGCGTGGACCGTGACCGATGACGCCGATCGCCCAAAAACGTCCCTCGGTGTCCTGTCCTTCGCGGATGGTCAGGTAGGCCAGGGTGTCGCCGTCGAGCGCGGCCATCGAACCCCACGCGAAGTGCGGGGTGAACCCGGCCCGCCGGCCGGGCATCCGAGACAGCCCGTTCGGCAAGACGCACGCCAGCCACAGATACACCCACTGCCACGGGTCTCCTTGCCGGAACTTCACCCCGGTATAGGCCGGGTGGGCGGGGGTGTCCAGGATCGCCGGCATCGCCTCGCGGTCGACCTGCTGCTCGCTGAAGGTCTCCAGGTGGACATCGCCGTCCCCGGCTATCTGGACGCGCGTGTAGATGTCGTCGCAGATGCCCTTGCGCAGCGGCACGAAGGTCGCCATCTCGCAGGAGACCGTCTTCCAGGTGTCGCCGTCGCGTTCGAAGGCGAAGCTGCGGGAGATGCTGCCGCGGAGGCGCATCGGGATGACCAGACGGCCGCCGGGGGCGAGCTGGTCGAGCACCGTGGTGGAGATGTCGCCGGCGCCCACCGTGAACTGGATGCGGTCGAAGGGGGCGTGCTCCGGCAGCCCGGCCGCGCCGTCACCGAGCACGGCGGTCACGTTGCCAGCCCCGGCCGCTGCCAGGTGGGTGCGGGCGGTGTCGACGAGATCCTGGTCGACGTCGATCGTCCACACCCGGCCGGTCGGGGCGACCAGGTGGCCGAGGAGCGCGGCGTTGTAGCCGGTCGCTGCCCCGGCCTCCAGAATTTTGTGGCCGGGGCGGGCGCCTACCTGCTCCAGTTGGGTGGCGACGATGGACGGCGCGGAGATACAGGAGATCATCTCGCCGCCGGTGTCGTGCTTGATCGGCACCGCGTCGTCGACGTAGGCCGCCTCGACGTCGGCCTCAGGGATGAACGTGTGGCGCTCGACCGTACGGAAGGCGTCGATGATCTCTGGGGTGCGCAGGTGGCCGGAGTCGATGTACGTGGCCACCATGGCCTCGCGCAGCTTGGTGGGGTCGACGGGGGTGCTGATGGCGGTCTCCATCCTGGTAGAGGTAGGGGCTACTGGTGAGGTCCGGCTGGTAGACACGGCCGCCGGTTCGATATCTCCGAAGGCGGCCTGCCAGCCGAGCCACGCCGCCGCGGCCTGCTCGGCCACGGGCGTGTTGTTCCGGTTGAACGCAAAGATCGCGTGGTGGGCGAGGACGGCACGCAGACCGCGCTTCAGCTGCCCCTCCTTCGCCAGGCGGGCAAGGCGGCGGCCGGCTTCCTCGAACGCGGCGACGCGCTCGACCCAGCCCGGTTCGGGGTCGGGCCGCTGGGCGGCGTCAGCGTTCATGAGGCGCCACATCGTGGTGATCGCCGCCGCCCGGCGGGCCTCGGCGGGCGGGTCGATCGGCGGGCGCAAGTCGCCGATCTTCGCCCACACGTCGCCGACCTCGAACGGATCAAGCCCGGCGGCCCGGTACATCGCCGACAGCAGCAGGATGCACCGCTCTCTGCCGTCGGGGCTGCCGGTCCCGGCCAACGCGGCCGGGCTGTCGGCGCAGAACACCGCGTGGGCGATGACCATGCCCTGCGGACCGCCGAACGCGTCGGTCTCAGCCTCGTAGATGCCGCTGACCCAGCCGGCCGCTACCTTGTCAGCGACGAGCTGGTCGAGCAGGGCGTCCACGGAACGGTCAGTGCGCAGCCGCAGCCCTCCCTCCTTGCGCAAGAAGTGGAAACGCCGTCCGGTCAGCGCGGCCGACAGCGTGGCCGCCGCCTCGGGGCTCACCCCGGCATCGCCGGGAAAGCGGATCGTGACCTGCCACCACTCAGGCTCAGCCGGCGGGGCGAGATTGTCCTCGTAGCTGTCCATGTCGTCGTTGTTGCTCCTGCTCGGTCGGGTGCGGCGTGTACGGCGGTTATTCAGTGGATGAGCAAGGCGCTGGTCCAGCGGGTGGTGTTGGAGCCGTCCAACGCCAGTTGCGCCCCGGCGCGCCCTTCCAGAAATCCCGGCTTGGGCAGCTCGTTGATTTCTGCGGCCAGTCGTTGGCGGGCGTGCTGGATGCACGTCGTGAACCGGTCGGGGGTGGCGCTGTCGGCGGCGAGGGCGGTGGTGACGGTCAGGATTCCGGCCCAGCCGTGGCAGAGGGAGGCATCACTCACCTGTTCGAGACGTTCTGTGTCGGCAAGAGCGGCCAGGGCGATGCCCTCGGCCTTCTGCCCACGAGCAGGATCGCGCTGCGCGAGCGCGGCCAGCTGCAGGGCACGAGCGATCCCCAGGTCCCCGTAGCACCAGGACGGCCGCAGCGGCGGCACCCGCAAGGGCTGGTCAGTGAGCTGGTCGACAGTGATCCAGTAGGAGCTGCCGAACTGCTCCAGCCAGGTTGCGAACGTGGTGATGGCGCTGTTCTGACCGTCGACGCGGATGCCGCGACGAGCGGCCATGGACAGCAGTGTCAACGGTCCGGCGATGCCGTGCGCGACGCCGTTGTTGCCATGGCCACCGACGATGTCTACCTCGTGGGTGGGGCTGTCCGGCGACCACCATCCAGGCAGCATCCGACCCTCGGTTTCGACCGGGCACGCCAACGACACCAGGTGGATCAGGATGTCTTCGAGCAGCGGTGAGGGACCGGGGCGGGTAAGCAGGAGCGCGCCCAGCCCGGTCAGCCCGCGGATGAGGTCGAATTCCGCGAGCGTTGGCAAGTGCCGGGCCAGCCGTCGCCGGCGGGCGGTGGCCAGGCGGGTGGCCACGACCCGGTCGACCCCTGCCTGTACCTTGGAGTCGATGCGCCCGGCACGGCCGAGAACGAACTCCAGGGCCGGAGCTCCGTGATACAGGCTGGCGTTGGACCCGATACTGACACCACCGGCGACCGCCTCCTGCAATAGGGGCCGCGCGGCGGCCAGGTCGGCGCGCTCGATGTGCAGCAGCGCCGCTCCGAGCGCGTCCTCGGCCAAGGCCTGCGTCGCCAGTGCGGTCATCGCCTCGACTCCAGTGAGACGACGATGCTGTGCGCCCGCCCGCCGATCCACCCATCGGCATCCGGCGGCGGCGTCTCGAACAACACCGCGACCGGCGCGGCGCCCAGGTGCGCGCGCAGCAGGTCAACGTCCATCTCCCGGGTGAGGTCCAGCGGCAGATGCTGGTCATCGACGGCCAGCAGCACCCGCTCGGGCACCCCGGCACGGCCGCGCCAGGCATGCAGGCGCTCGGCCCACTCCTCCAGGCGCGCCGTACGGCCGGGCAGCGTCCGGGCGCGCAGCTGCCAGCGGGCGGCGACCAGGACGGTACGCCGGTAGTGCAGGGCCGGGGTGAACGGCAACGTCCACGCGGCTCCCCAATCGAACCACGTCACCTGCGCGGTGGCGGCGCGGCTGATCTCGGCCAGGAACCGGACCAGCGGCGGCGTGTAGTTGTTCCAGAGAAAGTTGATCGCCGTGGGTGCCAGCAGCTCAAGGCGTTCCCCGGTCGCGGCCACCGCCAGATAGAGGTGACCGTCCCGGGCGCCGACGACCAGGTCCCGCGGGTGCAGCACGTCCTGTTGGCCGCTGTCTCGGTACTCGCCGACGCTGACCAGCTTCGCCAAGATCCGTGGGGCCCGGGTGAGCAGGTCGGCCTCGGCCCGGGTGGGATGGAACGACAACTGCGCCGGCACCGCGCCGGGCGCGACGGTCGGCAGAGCGGCATACCCAGCGGCCAGGTCCGGCAACAGATGCCAGAACCGTCCGGACATGGCGCCGGCCGCACGAGAGACGGTATGGACCCGAAGCCGGAAGTCGCCCGCGTCCAGAGCGGCGATCGAGCGGGCCTGAACCTGGGCGCACACCTCGAAGTGCGGCGCGGGCGCCAGGGTGGTGAACGGCTCAGCCGCAGCGGCCTCCAGATCCTCAACCAGGGCCTCGGACAAGATCACCGCCCGGCTGCCTTCGACGGCGGCCGTCCCGGCGAGCTCCAGCAGCAGCCGGTCCCGGCGCGACATCGCTCTCGGCGGCTCCGACAACAGGCCGAACCCGTCCGGCAATCCCAATCCGCTGCCCGGGTCGGTGAGCTGCTCCACCGGCACCTCGACCCCCTCGCCGTAGCGGTCGGCGAACCGTTCGGCGTAGCGCCGCCAGGCCGGCGTACCGGCGGGATGAGTCGCGAGCCGAGCCAGCACGGTTGCCGCGGTCTCCATCTCGACCGCGACCGTTTCGGGCAGCCGCACCTCGGCGTCCAACCGCACGTCCACCGCCGTACGGTGGCAGGCGGCCAGGAGCGCGGGCGGCACGACGGCGGCCGGGTCGGTGACGGTGGCCGGGGCACGCAGTCCAGAGCGCAGCAGTCGCGTACACAGCAGTTCAGCGACCAGCTCGGCCCGGCGGCTGGGCTCGACGTGCGGGAACTCGGCCGCGAGCTTCCCCAACAGGGCCGCATGCGTAATAGGAGAGCTGGCCGCCTGCAGCACCAGCTCCACCGCCGCCGTCGAGGCCAAGGAGAACTCATCCGCACCCTCGGCCGGAACATAGACACGGCCATCGCGCACGCGGGCAAGATTGTTGACACACACCTCGACGTCGGCCATCCGCTCCCCGCCGATCTCCCACGCGGTGATCGCCAAGTCCAAGGCTGCGGGCTCGGGCCGGGCAACGGCCTCGTGCGCATCCCCGACGCGCGCAAGCGGCCTGTCGCCGAACTCGACCAGAGCGACACCGGCGAACAGGCCGAACGGTGTGGAGCGGTGCGCATAACGCAAGGCGTATCGGGCGACGGCGAGCGCAGCGCGCCGGGCCCGGCGGGGGTTGGTCACCTGCCCGTCGAGCACGGCCCGGACCTGGCGAGCCAGGTCCGGGCTCGCGTTGATGAGCGCCTGACGGAACGGCTCATCCGCCCACACCGGGGACAGCCACGACCGCCATCGCCCAATCGAGCAGCCAGGTTCCGGCCAATCCGGAAGGGCAGGAGGAGCCAAATGCACCGTGGCGCGCAACATCCCGGCACCAGTACGCCGATACCGCCTGATCCGCGTCCGCGTCATCGTCTTCGCTCCGTCGTCGCTCAGCATTCAGGGCGGAAGGCCCGGGTCCGGCCGAAAGGGACCCGGGCCGGTGCGGTTATGACGTGGTGCAGGCGCTCGGGCAGGAGCTCCCGCATGTGTCACCGGTGCCGCATCTCAGCGACGTGTTGGCCGCCGGAGTGTTCTCCGCGAGCTTGATGTCGAGGTTGAACGGGTCGAACTCTGTTTCCGCGCCGGCGACCTCATTCGCCTGATCGGTGGCCTGCTCGATGGTTGAAGTAGTCATTGGCTTCTGCTCCTGTCCTGCGTTGACGTTTGTGAAGGGAAGAGGATTCAGGTTGTCGGCGGTGCCTCCGTCCGAAAGCGCCGCCGTTGCTGCGCGGCGCAGCCGTCCGCCGCAGCCGTTACCCACCGCGCATAAGGGCTGTCGCGTGCGCGGGAGTTGTCGATGTTTCACGGACGACTCCCCTCTTCTTGGCCGTGGTGAGCAACTGGTCGATGGCGGATGCCGGCGGGCTGACTCGCGGTTAGCCGCGCCGTCCCTTTGCGAGGAAGGTGTCGGGCTCCGGTGTTTCTCCGCGGCGTACGTGCTCAGCGTTGTGCGCCTCGGCGAGAGCGATGTAAACGTCGAGGGCTCGGCGGTAACGGCCGCGCCCGGTCTCCTGGTAGCCGTCTGCTGTGGAACGCAGCACGAAGAAGCTCCCGCCCTCGCAGCCCCACTCATACCGGCCGCAGCAGGAGGTGTGCGACACCCGGAGCGTGCCACCGGACGGCCTGTGCGGCGCCCACTCGAACACGGCCTCCTGCTCGTGGCCCATCGTCTGCGGTTCTTGCGCCCTGGCCATCGTCTGCTTCTTCCACGTGGTGTGCGTTCTGGTCAGCCGCGCTCGGACGCCAGGAGCTGCTGCGCAACCTGCCAGGAGACGTCGTCTTCTCTCGCGCGTCGTGGTCATCGGTCGGCGTCTTCGTCGGGAAACACAGGCGATAGGCCGGGCACATCGACGGCCGAGGAAGGCCTGGCCGCAAGACGTGGAAGGGAATCTCCCAACCAGTCCGGTGGTGCAACCCGGCTCATGAGCTCCCACAACTCATCTGGCGTGGCCGCCTTCAGGACAATGCCGTGATCGCATTCGCCCATATAGATGGCCACGAAGCGACGCCAGTAGAGCGAATACATCAACAGGAACAGCCCACGAGCGCGTTGCTGGAGGTCGGTGACATGCTTCTCGGCCACCGCATCAGCGGTGGCGTCGGCCTGGCCCAAAGGCAAGACCCCGTCCCGCGGAAGCGTGGACCGCTGATGGCACCGTCCGGGGTTCTCCGGGGTGGGGCCGTCATCGGTGCCTGAGGTGCAGCGGCGAGCAGACGGTGAGCGTCCGCATGCCCGCCACACGGCGGATACCGCTCGCAGAAGGCACTGCGTACTTTGCCAGCGGGCGGCCACGGAGATCGTCATGGACGATCCCACGCGTCAGTAGACGCTCCCACCACGGCAAGGGAGCCTGGCACGAATCCAGAAGGCAGCACCCAGGCACTCACAGGATCCCCAAGAACGCGGTACATCAGACGAGATCCTCGAAACTCGCGGCGCCCATGCAACATTCGCCAGTTGTCCAGCACATAGCCCTGCCCCGGCCGCAGCGGAAGGTCCCGCTCGTACCTGCTGATCACGGCGCGTAGCACCGGAACGGCCTCATCAACGGGCTCGGTGAAATGCTCCAAACCGTCAAGCCGGAGTCGCACCGTCACGCGGCCATCCACGGTCGGCTCAAACACCGACCCCCAATACCCAGGGTCGCCAAATCGGACCGTTCCAGGCCTTCTCAACCGCTGCAAGAAACCAGGCGCACGAGCGGCCAGGTCGGCATAGACGGCGGCCCCGTCCACGACACACGACTCGCCCCCGGACTCGGCAGGTTGGATGCACACCAGCATCACCAGCCGGGGCGGCCGGGCCAGCGCGGAAGCGTCCGTGTGAGGATGAAGCTCTCTGGTTCCGAATCCGGCATAGCCGAGACGATCCGCCACGGAACCCCGATCGGCGATCATCGTGACACCGTCCGCCCCAGCATCCCGGTGCTCCCAGGTGGTCAGCAGCCGCGAGGCAAGATCGACCACCGAGCGCCGGTCGTGAACCCCGTCGAAGGTGACCAGGCCATCGCGCGCCAACATCGCGGCGGCCCGCTCCAGCCCATCGCTGCTCGCCAGGCTCACGTAGTGGCTGGTGAAATCCTCATGGTCCACCGTCATCACCTCTGATAGCTGCCGGGGCGGGAATTCTCGGCTCCCAGCGTCCGGTAGACCGTGCGCATTGAACAAGTGACAGATTGTCAACTCCCGGAACCCCGGTCAGCAGCGGTTGACCGTGTTAGGTTCCAGGCACAGCCATCCACGCAGAGAGGCCGCTGCCGATGAACTACCGCCCCCACACCTTTCCTGTGTCGGTGAAGGGCGTGATCGTCCGCGATGGCAAGGTGCTGCTGCTGCGCAACGAACGCGATGAATGGGAACTGCCTGGCGGCAAACTCGAGCTCGGCGAAGACCCGCCGGCCCGGCTTGAGCGCGAGATCAGCGAGGAAGCCGGCTGGGATGCGCAGATCGGGCCGATCCTAGACTCCTGGCAGTACCACATCCGCGACGGCGTCGACGTGCTGATCGTGACGTACGGCGCCACCGTGACCACCGACAAGCCGCCGGTGCTCAGCCACGAGCACAAACAGGTGGGTCTGTTCGCCGAACACGAGGTGGAGAACCTGCGGATGCCGCAAGGCTACAAGCGCTCGATCGCCGAGTGGTTCTCCAGGCTGCGTGACCCAGTGAGGTAGAGCACATGCAGTGTGCCGCGTGCGCGACAACCGTCGACGACGGATGGAGCGCCTCCCAGCTCTGCCCCGCCTGTCACGTCATCAGCGGCGCCCCACTGCCCAGCCGCGCCTCCGCCGGCTCACCGATCTGGCTGTGGACATCTCCATCCGCGAGCCCAGCCCTGGCCTCCGGCAACCTGGCAGTGATCATCAAGGCGTACCGGCGCACCGCCCAGGTCACCCAGTCCACCCTCGCCGCAGCGCTGGGCTACGACACGACCTACATTTCGATGCTCGAGAACGGGCGGCGAGCCATCACGGACGTGGCCACCCTTCGACGGGTGGCCCACTACATGGGACTGCCCCCACACGTTCTCGGCGTTACCGACCCCGCAGACGCCGATTTCATCTCCATGATCAAGTTCGGCGAATCCACCATCCGCCTGTCCTCCATCGCCCGGGAGTCAGGGCACAGTACCGAGGCCATCAACGAACTGTGGCCCCTCGTCTGGCGGCTCGAAGCACGGCTCCTCGAAGGGCACGCCGACCATGCCGCCGCGCGACTCCTCGGACAAGCCCGCGCCATGCTGGGTGTCGCACTCGGCGACGTTCTTCCCGAGGAAAACCTCGCCTCCGCCGCTCGCTGGACCGGCCGCGCCCTCCTCATCGCCCACCGCCTCGACGACGTCGCCCTTCTGACCCGCGCTCTACGCGTCCACGGCAACGAACTACGCAAGATCGGAAAGAAGCCAGCAGCCGCTGCTCGCCTCCAACGAGCCTGCGACATCGCTCCACCTTCCGAACGCGGCGCAGTTCTCATCCCCCTGGCTCGTACGCTCGCCGAACTCGGCAACATCGAGTACTTCGACACCACGATCATCGACCTGCAACGCTTCGTGGACACCCACCACGGCACACCCCTGGTCAACCCCTTCGTTCTACGAGAAGTCCACCTCCGGGGCCTGCTCGCCACCGGCCGCCTCCAGGAAGCAACACGTCTCGCAGAAGCGGACACACCAGACGCGACCGGTGTCGCGCCACAATGGCGAACCATCGAACGCGTCACCGTCGCCGAAGTCTTCCGCGCCACGGGTGACAAAGCCGCAGCCTCCCACGCGCTCCTGCAGTCAATCGCGACCGCGGAGAGCACACGGCTTCCTCATCAGATCCAACGCGCCATGCGAGCCTCACGAGGAGTCTTGCCAGAAGTCGAAGAGGCTGGCGCAGCCGCTCTTCAACGCCTGTACCTCACATTGCCGGCGGCTTGAGCCACACCGGCCTCCCCCAATCTGGGCTGGGGGCATCGTCATCGTCGTCTCTCCGTCCTGCCAGCGGCCGCTTTACGACGGATAGCGGCACCTTCGATAGCACATCCGCGAGACGCTGGCATGCCAGGGACCGGCGCTCAGGTGTCAGCGATCACGTTATTGAGCCAGAAGAGCATGATCGATTTCACCGATTTGAGCCGGATCGGGGAGCCTCAATCGCCTAATTGAGCCAGGTCACGACGTGTGTGTGTCGTCTGGACTTGGTCAATCCTGTCCATGATCCTTTTGGTAGTCCATCAAGGACAACATCGGGGCGGCCCTGGAGGAAGCCGGGTGCGGCTTCGCCGATGTTGTACGCGTGCGCTACCTGCTGCCCGACCGCGACGACTTCGACCGTGCTGGCCGGTGCTTCGCGAGCGCTTCGGCGAGGTACGGCCCGCCACCACGATGCTCATATGCGGCCTCGCCGACCCGCGCATGAAGATCAAGATCGAGGTGTACGCCAGGAGACGCTCCGCCGCCTGAGGTTCGGGGAGAATGCCTCCCATGCGCGAGCCGTACAACGTGGTGGTCTACGTCTTCAGAACCGTGGCAGGCGGGCCTGAGTACGCGGTCTTCCAGCGGTCCGACGACGGCCACTGGCAGGGCGTGAGCGGTGGGGGCGAGGCGGGCGAGGATCCGCCGGCCACGGCCCGCCGCGAGAGCGCGGAGGAGGCCGGTCTGCCGGAGACGGCGCCGCTGTATGAGCTGGACATGATCAGCGGCGTGGAGAAGGAGTGCTTCGCCGCCGCCGCGAGCTGGCCCGAGGGCCTGTACATCGTGACGAAGCACTATTTCGCCATAGATGTCACAAGCCAGGAAGACGAGATCGTGCTGTCGGGGGAACACCGCGCAGTGGGGTGGCTGGCGTACGAGGCGGCCCGCGAGATCCTGCGTTACGACGACGACAGGACCGCCCTGTGGGAGCTCGATCAGCGCCTGCGCCGGGATCACCTGCCGAAGGCGTTGTGAGGCGTGCGGTCGGATCGTCCTGCGTCGGTGCGTACAGGTCGGCGACCGGCGCGTCCACCAACAAACGCCCTGGCCAGACGCCTGCGGCCAACCGGGCCAAGAGCCGCTCCTGAGTCGCTCACCAGCGCTTCCCAGATGGACGGTCCCCCCGCCTCCACCTCAGCATTCACCCCGAACCGCCACGTTCGACACGCCAAATCCGCCCGACGATCGCCCTGCGATGGCACAGCTCAGGACAGGGCCGGGGGCGATCGGCGCCGCACGACCTCCTTCGTCGGCCGCACGGCAACGGTTTGCCTTCTCACCCCTTCCGATCAAGCCGAGGCAACCGAAGCCCCAAGCGCAGTGCCGAACCATGAGGAATGCCGTCACAACGGCCGGTATTGGGCGTCGGCTCCGAACGGGCCGGTGACTTCAGGTGGCTCAATTCCCTGATCGTTGCCCGGCTCAATTAGACGATCGCTGACACTCAGGAAGGACTTGATGATGCGTATCGGCGTGACCGGCCACATGAACCTGACCCCGGCGGCGGAGCTTCTCGTCGCCGACGCGCTCCGCGCGCACCTTGCCTCGTTCACTGGCGAACTGGTGGGCGTGTCCTGCATCGCTCGCGGCGCGGACAGCCTGTTCGCTGACGCGGTACTCGCAGCCGGCGGATCGCTGGAGGTGGTGCTGCCGTCACGGGACTACCGGCAGGCCAAGGTGAAGCCGGATCATGCCGAACAGTTCGACCGGCTCATGGCGGCGGCGAAGACCGTCCGCCTTATGGACTGCGACCACGCCGACAGGCAGGCGTACGAGGCTGCGAACGAGGCAGTCCTTTCGTCGGTCGATGAGCTGGTGGCTGTCTGGGACGGGCAGCCCGGTACCGGCTCGGGCGGGACGGCCGAGGTCGTGGCGGAGGCCAGGGAACGCGGTCTCTCCGTGACCGTCATCTGGCCAGAAGGCGCCGCGAGAGGGTAGTCCCACCAGGTCGTCGGCTGGCATGACGGTAAGCCCGGACACAGGCATGCGCGCCAACCGTAACTGTCCATCAGCGGGAACGTAGCCAAGTACGGGCGTCGGTGGGCGATGAGTCCCACCTCGGCGAACATGACCTGTCTCGTTCTTTAAGTGTCGGTCGTCGCTCGCGGAAGGTCGCTGGTGTTCAGCCGCCGCACCTCCCATGCGCATCCGACGGTGGCGACACCGGCCAGCACGAGGGCACCGGATCCCGCCAGCACGGCCCGCACGCCGACGGCGTCGGCGAGGGGGCCTGTCACCACGTACGCGGCCGGTACCAGGAGGCTGCCCAGGGTGGCGTTCGCTGCCAGGATGCGGCTGAGCTGGTCCTCAGGGATGGCCTCTTGCAGGAACGAGGTCCAGACGATCAAGTGGAGCGTGCCGGCGCCGCCGGTCAGCGCTCCCGCCACGGCCAAAGCGTGCAGCGGGACGCCTGCCGCCATGCCGGTAAGCAGCAACGCTTCGGGAATCGCTGCCAGGCACAGCACCAGGCCGACGCGAGCGGGCGGGAAGAGCAGGGCGGTGATCGACCCGGCGGCCAGGCCGATGCCGATGGCGGAGTTCAGCAGCCCGAAGCTGACGGCTCCGTCGAGGTAGCGGGTGGCATAGATGGGGCCGAGCACGCCCATGCCGGCCGCCCAGCAGGCCGAGGTCAGCATGCTCAGACCGGTGAGCAGCCACAGCCAGCGGCGCCCGGCAAAGGCCGTCCAGCCTTCGACCAGGTCAGCCAGGAAACCGCCGCCGCTCCTGCCGGGCAGCTGGTGGCAGGCGTAGCGTGGCGAACACCGCGGCCGAGACCAGGAAGGTGAGCGCGTCCCAGGCGAGGATGACGCCGGGGCTGCTCTCGGCGATCACCAAACCGGCCAGCCCCGGCCCGACGATCGCGACCGCGTTGAAGCAGATCTGCAGCAGCGCATTGGCCTGTACCAGCATCGGCCCCGCAGGGACGAGCTGAACGACCAGCCCCTTGGCGGCCGGTTGAAAGAACGCGCCCGCCGCACCGGCGAGCACCGCCAGTCCGGCCAGCGCCCACACCGTCGCCGTCCCGGACAGCACCAGCACGGCCGCGCCGAGCTGTGCCACGCCGCAGACGAGCTGGCAGGTCACGATGATGGCCAGCCGCGGCAGCCGGTCGGCCAGCACGCCGGCGGCCGGAGTGACCGCGAGGAAGATGAGCAGCCCGCTCATCAGCACGAACCCGAGCGCCGTGGCTCCGCCACCGAGATCGACGACGGCGAACGCGAGCCCGAGCGGCGCGACGGTGGTGCCGATGGTGGAGGAGATCCGGGCGAGGGCGTACCGGCGGTAGCGGCGGTTGCTCCGCAGCAACTCGACAGCGGCGGCCAGACGGCGATGCGTCATACAGCGATACCTCCCTTACCGTCCTCTGTGCCTGTGATTCGTAGTTGGCGGCTGTGAACGATAGATGGCGGACGTCAGTTGGGTCAGCCTGCGCAATGCCACCATGATCTGCTCCGGTGGCGGGCCGATTGTGTTGGGCAACTCAGGAAGGTGAGAGCGGTCCTGTGCCGTTGTCGCATTGTGCCGCGAGGTTGGCGGCGTACTGGTTCAAGCGGCGACGGAGGACGAACGATCCTGCCCTCTGGCGGCTGGGAGTCAGGAGTTGGGCGACCGTGTCGCCGACTCTGCGGGCCTCCGGACCATCGATTTGGCGCAGGGTTTTCAGGGGCGGACACTGCAGATGTTCAGCTTGAGTGACTTCCGACCACACAAGTGCGGTGCCGATCAAGGGGTTTTGTGTAGCCATTCGGGCCATCTTGGGGATGCCGGTGCATAGTCGTATCCAGTCGGCCTGGGGCATCTCCCAGGTAGCCATGGCGCGACGCCGGTCGGTGTAGTTGATGCGTTCGGGATCATTGTCGAGGATGCAGGCGATCTGTTCGACGGCGGTTTCGAACTCCTGCCACATCCCGTCGTCGGGGATCTGGTTTCGCAGGACCGCCTGTGTTCGCGATGCGCTTCCCTGGAGCATGCCCAGGGCGTCGGCGCTTTGGACATAGTGGGTGCCTGAGGCCATTTCGACTAACTTGAGTGAGGCCGCCCTGCGCAGGTGGCGTATGGTCCAGTTATTGGTGTTGATCATGCGCTCAGGGAAGCCGGCGAAGTGGGCATCAAACCAGTCCTGGGGTAGCAGCGGAGGGATCTCTTCGACGCTGAACAGACAGTCGCGCGAGGGGACGAGCAGGCGAGCTTGTTCGTCGCCGCGATGGAAGACGCGGGCGCGGCGGACCATCGCGCGGGCCAGCGCTGGGGAGAAGTCTGCGTCACGAATTGCGTGGTAGGTGCGTTGGGGCACGCGGTCGTAGGCTGCCTGAATCAGCGGTTGAATTCGTTCGCGCAGCGAGGCAGGGTCGCGGTCGCCGAGGATGTTCTCCGCTGTCAGCAGGAGCGCTCCGCATTGAGCGGTGTGGTCGGGCGACGCCCAGAGGTCCGAAATTCGGAGGTAACCACCACGGGCCTGCGGGTATTGGCGCTCCAGAATGGCCGTGATCGGCTCGATGTGCTCGTTGAGGAGTGCGGCCATCGCGTCTGAGGGTGCGAATGGCGATGCGGCAGGCCAGCCAACCTTGATCAACTGACTGACGATGATCAGGTCGGAAAAGTAGAACTCCTGGACGATATCCTCGGCGTCGGCGTGCCGGTGCTGGTCGAGAGCTTGATCCAGGCGGTCTTCGAGAGCGAGAAGGCGCGCCAGATCCTCGGGGGGCAGCGCATCTGCTGAGCGCGGCGTGGCATCGAGGCGTGCACCGCAGGCTGCGTGATAGCGGGATGCCGTCCCCGCTGGTTGGCCGCTAATCGGCGCGTTGCGGCACTGCAGCGGGTGAAGCTCAGCTCTGCCGGGCCGGCGGATGAGGCTGCCGCGGCCGCGGATGGACCCGCCCAGCGGGTTGCGGCAGGCCGGGCATGCACTTTCCAGTAACCGCTGATGCAGGGTGCAAGCGAACACGATGGGCAGATGCCATCTGAGCTTCCAGGGTCCGCCGAGGCTGGTCTGGATCGGGCTTCCATCACCGGCGAGGCATTGAGGGCAGTAGCGGCTGGAGTCGTTGAAGGCCCAGGCGTCACGTTGTGCGGCGCGGTTCCGTGTCGTGTGGGCTTGAATCTTCTTCAGCGCCGGGTAAGCGGCAGCGTAGCTGCTGAGGGTGAGGGTGTGTGCTTCGGCGATGGACAGACGTGTCGCGGAGGCGAAGGTCGCGGGGTTGGGCAGGGCGAGAAGGTGATCGGTGGCGACACGTCTGGCGTCGCTGCTCAAACCGGATAGCTCAGCGACCCGGATCGGGGACAACCCCAGTCGATGCGAGAGCCGGAGCAGAAATCCAGGCAGCGATTCATCAGGGAGCGGGGCCAGGCTTCTGGCGAGGGGTTGCCCGGGTGAGGCTGTCACGGTCGTTCAGCTCGCGGTTTCGCATGCGCCACGGTCGTCGTAGACGGTGTTGCGGGGTTTGGTGGCCTTGCGTGCCGGTGCGGCAGCAGGTTCTGGGATGTGGGGCATCTCGCCGGACTCGGGGTCGAGATCGGGTAGGTCAGCAGGGCTGAGGGCGAGTTCGTCCAGCAATCCGATGGTGAGTCGCTCGCGTCCCGTTTCGATGGCGTAGCGGCATCCGGATTGGATGAGTTTCCTCAGCAGTCCGACCACGCCGCCGGTGCGGCGGTAGAGGTATTCGGGCATATCGCCTTCGCTGAGCATGCCGTCTTCGGCTTTCAGGAGCCGTAGTTGCTGCTCGATGCCGACCAGGTGGGCGGTCCAGGCGGCGATGGCAGATTTGGTGTCGTAGGTGAACGCACCGAGTTCCAGGAGGTCGAAACGCAGATCGGTTTGGCCTGGAGCGTCAGCGTTGGGGCTCCTGCCACGGTCCTTGACCGGCGGGAATAACCATTGGCCGGTGCGGGGGTCACGGCGGCCGTCGCGCAGCAGCCCGGAGGAGGGGATGCCGACACCGACAAGGATCAAGGTGACAGGCAGGCTCATCAGCTCCCGGATCAGGTCCAGGACGTCCTGGTCGGCCTCGCGATGAAGCTTGAGACGAGTGATGTCGTCCAGGACCAATGCCTTGGTGGCATGATCGTAAATGGCGGTCTTGACGGTGCGGATCAGGTCTTCCTGCCGCATCCCTTTGTAGTCCTCGCCGTAGAAGTCCAAGATCCGCTGGCAGGTGGAGATCGGAGTCGCCTTGACCGGAGTGCGAATGTAAGCGACCGGGGCGTGCAGGTCACGGGTGCCGGGCATGGCGCCGGGGATCTGGTCGTAGAGGCTCAGCCATGCCTCCTCGAACGCGGCCAGGACTTCGCAGATCGTTTCGGTCTTGCCTTGGCAACCGCCGCCGTTGAGCATCGCGCCAGGACGGGTGTCGGGGCCGTGGTTGAGGGCGTTGTCCTCGATCAGGGCGCGCAGTTTCCATGCGACGTGAGCGCTCATCGGGGTTTCCTGGATCGCCAGGTTGGAGTGGGTGGCGACCCGGTGCAGGTTGTGGACCCGCTGCTGCCGGCTACTCATGTCCTCAAAGGCCTTGAGGGTGATTCTTGGGGCGGGGACGAAGTCGTGACGGGTGCGCCGGAATCGGTCCCAGCCCGACCAGATCGTCCGATCAGGGACCGGGCCAGGCAGGAACATCGCGGGCTTCGCCTGAGCGCTGGCCACTACTCGTCCTCCTCGGGAAGCAGCAGCAGGCTGGTGCGACGCAGCCGGTCTGCCAGCCGCTCCGGCGGTGAGGGCCGCTCAGCGACGACCTGCTCGCGGCGGCGCCGCCGTTCGGCGTCGATCGCGTCGCCGACCTGAACCGCCTGGTCGGGCCAGCGCAATGGGACGACCCTGCCCTCCGTATCTTCTCCGCGCCGATCGCCCGCCGCTTCGGGCTCCGCCCCAGGCCGCTGGGCGGGAGTGAGACTCAACCGGTCGCTGGCTGCCTGATCGCCTTGGGCGACCTCGCGAGCTCGTTCCTTCTTTCCCTTCTTGCCGAGTTGAGTCGGCCACTGTTCGACCGGGACCAGCCCGCCCAGCAGCCTCAGCAGGACCGGCAACAGTTCCTCATCGGAGTGCGGCGATAGCCCGCAAGCGCGGGCCTCGCGCAGCAACTCTTCGGCGGTCTTGTCGGAGAAGGCGGGAACCTCGTCCTCGGGCGGGAGTCCGTTCCAGCGCAGAGCATGCCAGACGGATGGGTCGGCAGGGTCCTGGAAGAACGCCGTCCTCCGGTCGCGTCGGTCGGACCGGATCACCCATTTGCCCTTGTGCCGGCCACCGCGATCCGACAACTTGCCCCGGTAGGGGTCCAATGCGTGATGGGACTTGCCGTACCACAGTCCGCCGATCTTCACCCCGCGGCGGCCGTGGATCTTCACGTAGTGAGCCGGAAGAAGCTGGTAATACAACTCCGGCTTAGGGATCTGCAACGCGAACCCACCCTGGTTCATCGCGGCGGCGAACAGGGTATTGGGGCTGTGCTGTTCCCCTGGCCCCCAGGCCGGAGCGTGCTCACCCAGGGCCCTGTTCTGCCACACGCTGATGAGCCAGGTGGCGATCAGATGCTCCATCCGCGCCATGGTCACCACGGCGTCGCCTTCGGGGTCGGCGCCCCGGTCGGCGACATCCACGCCGGTGTAGCCGGGTAACTGCTCAAACAGCAGGCTCCTCAACGCCCCGAAAGCCCTCTCGCAGGCGGCCTTGTCCTGAGGGCGCAGCGTGCGGGCCGGTAGGATGTTGCAACCCAACACCCGCTGAGCGTCCACCAAGGCGTGATTCTTGTAGACGGCACCATGATCGGTGGTCACTGTCTCCGGAGCGAAGAACGGCAACCCGGCCACCTTGTGTCCAGCAAAGGAAGCGACGACCTCAGCCGGGACACCGGGGTAGGGCCATTCCATCTCCGGGCCCCAGCTTTCCCGCATCGGCAGCGGCAGCATCACATCGCGTAGCAGCATCGCCACGTCCACCGAGGTATCCGACACCAGCGTCAGCCGGAAACCGACTACCGAGTGCGTGAACAGATCCAGCGCAAGAGTCAAATGCGTCGATACCGGGTCACCGAACACCCCGTCGCGCACCTTCACCGGCAACACGGTGGTGTCCAACGCGACGACCTGACCGGGCCGGTGCACCACCACATGAACCGGCGAGCCGTCGCCCACGGCGGCCGAACGAACATAACGCTGCCGGGTCCCGCCAGGGCCGAACCACTCCAGCCAGACCGCCCGCAACGTCCAGTAACTGGGGACGGGGACCTGCGGTCCGAACTTCTCAGCGACGTACTGATGAATCTGGACGCACCGGGCCCGCATGCTCATCCTCGATCGGTGCAGGCTTTCGGCCCGAACCGCGAAGATCGCCTCTCTAATTTCCTCCGTAATGCTCGGGTGGCCGCCACCTGCCCGCAACCACCGTCCATCAACGCAACCGGCCGGGCCGCTCTTGCGCCAGGCCGCGGCCATCCGCTCGAGCGTCCTCTCGCTTACTTTCCCCAGCCCCAACAACGCAGCCTCTTCGTCACCGAGCTCCCGCAACTCGGCGACCTTGGCGCGCCGACGCTGCGTCAACGTCGTGCTCTGCGGGTCGTAGGCGGGATGGGGTTCCCCAAGCCTTGGATGCAGCGGATCACCGTCACGGAACCCGGTTTCGGTCTCCAGCAGATGAGCGACCCGGAGCCAGACCACTTCCCTCTGATAGCTGGTCAAGTCATCCAAGCTGGGCGGCTGTCTGACCGGACCGTCCGCTACCTCGATCTCTGTCGGAACGCTCTGGCAGTCGCGGTGGTGCGACAGCCACCGGATGCTCCGCCACATCTGCTCCTCACCCGCATCCAGCAACACCCGGCCGTACTGGGCCTCCAGGGCCGCCACCCGCCACTCCACGCCGTCCAGGCGCAGCACCGACCCCGCCGCCAGCTCTAGCAACCCCGCCTGGCTCGACATCAACCGGACTCCGTTACCGACCACACCAGCGAGTGGTCCCCCAACGGGCGAGACAGATCGATGCCCAGCCTCCGATGCCAGAGCAGATGAAGAGCATGCGCGCGAGCGACCACCGGCAACGAAGTCGCCGCCACCATCTCCCCGAACGTGACCGAACCCCTGGATAAAGCCTCCAGCATCCAATCCTGCAGCCCTAGCTGATCCTCAAGAGGCCGGCGCTGCGCCGACAAGGCGTCCAGCACGCTCAGCACGTGCGACCGCCATCCGGTCACCACCGAATACCGCCACCCCACCGCCAGCGCCGCCTCACCCGACGCCGCGAAGCACGTCTCGTCTCGCTCTTTGATCAGAGGACCCGGGCGGACGTCGAACAACCACCGCGAACCGTCGTGGAAGACCGCCAGGAAGTCCGGAATGTGCTCGCTGAACCCCTCGGCGGTTTCGAACCGCAGACGGAACGGCTGCGGCAGGACCTCCACCACCGTCCCCGCAAAGTCCAGCGCCACCAGCAGCGACCGCTCCTCCAACGACTCGAACCCGTGCAACCGGCCCGTCGACACCAAAAATTCCAATCCAGGCCGGTGCCGCTGCCGAGGCCGCCAAGAAAACCGGCGGACCGGCTCGCACTGCGCCACCGGAACCGCTCCCAGATCCCGGACTGCGCACGCCACCTCACCACCCGAAGTCCGCCAAGTGCCCGTCCACCTCCGGGCCCAATCGGCCCGCAACGCCAGACGGCCACGCTCCGCCTCGCCGACCTCGAAGGCCAGAAACAACTCATCCAGCCCGCAGCGATCTGATCGCACCAACCCTGAGTCGCGCAGAGTCACCGACAAAGCAGAGCATGTCGTGCAGAAATCGGCGGTACCTACGCCGTCGATGATTCCGAACCGAGATCAACGCCCGCTGTCGGCGTACCCGTAGACGTGCAGAGGTAGGTACGGCCATTCGTACACAGACGTTGTGTGCCCCATGAGATGCCCTCCCTTCAGGGTCTGAGCCTCTGGGCTATGTCCAACCAGATCGTGACGTCGGGGGCGGCGAAGTGGCGGATCGCCCAATCCACCATGCGCAAGCTCATGTGCGCCCAGCAGACCACAGCTACGGCGTCCGGGACGCTGACTTGCAGGTCAGGGGCTCGATGGGCTAGATCGAAGCGGAGCGTGAAGAGGTCGAAGTCTGCGTTGCCGCGGACGGCCCCGTCCCAGTCGATCACGCCGGTGACGATTCCGTTCTCGTCCACCAACACGTTTTCCGGGTGGAAGTCGGTGTGGACCAGGTCGTCGCCCTCAAGGGTGTCGGGGAACGCGTGGCCGATCTCCTCAATCTGATCGAGCAGATAACGGGTTCGGCTGTCATAGGAGCGCAGCGAACCGTGCAGGCAAAAGCCAGGTCCGTCCTCACGTAGATAGAGCCGGAGTGCAGGCAGGTCCGCACGCCCTGCGAGCACGCCGCGGCACCGCTGGTTGATCTCGATCATGCACTGGATGGTCTCCGCCGTAGGAACGCGTGCGATGGTGCCGGGGAGCAGTTCCTGGACGACGATCGGGGGGTGAACCAGTTCGTACTCAGGCGTTGGGATGCCGACGGCCCGGGCCAGGGACAACAGGTGGCTCACGTTGGGGCCGCGGGTCAGAACGGATCGATGGCCGTCGGGCCAGCGCACGTAGGCGGCACCTACTTGTCCGCCGGGGCAAGGCCCCTCGTAGATGAGAGGAACGGGCAACTCGCTCAGGGCTTGATGAATATCGAGCTTAGGGACGGGAGGCGGCGTCATTGGGTCCTCATGCGGTCGAATCGGCGTGCGTGATCAACATGACAAATCAATGATCAATTGCCAACTTCTGGCGGCGTCACCCTGTGTACGTCTGCGTGTACCTGACTCTGCTGCGACTCCCAGTTATAGATGGCGGCTGAGAGTTGGCTGGCCGCTGGACTTGTGGTGTTTCCCAGGGGTTGTTGGCGGGAATTCCCAGGTCTTCTTGGCGGCTGCGTACACGCCCTTCAGCCGACCCAACCTCGGCCCCACCGGCATCCGGCCGCTTCGTAACCCTGATCAGTCTGACCGCGACGAGGATGCCCCTGAGCGATAAGCCGTACCTAACTGAGCCGATCTAGAGCCCTCCCGACCGCTCGCATGAACGTACCGGGTGGGTTTCGCGGCCCTTCGTCCTTAAGCAGGAAGACCCACATCAACGCGAAGAGCCTGCGACACTCCAACAGCCTGCGCTCCTCAGCGGAGTCGAGCTCGAAACGTAGCTCGCTCTCCCCATGTACCCAGCACGACACGTGCTCGGCCATCTCCGCGATCTCGGTCGCCCGATCGCTGCGACCGGACTCCTCGAAATCGACGATCCTGACGCGCACGCCGTCCCACAGAAAGTTCGCCGTGTTGCCGTCACCGGCCCCGAACACCGGCCGCACCCCGTGCTCCCCCGGCTCCCACCTAGATAGCCACCGCACACCCTCCCTAACGGCCTGGTCTGCGAGCTCATTCTTCGGCTGCCACCGCCCGGCCCACGCGAGCAATTGATCCCTGATCCGCTCCACCGGCCACAATCGCTGCGGTACTTGGTCGAGTACCTGCCGAGGCACGGCGCTATGCAGCCGGTCCACCGCCTCCACCAGTTCTTTCTCCGGTACGGCAGGCAGCAGGAAGAGCGGCGTGCCCTCGATACGCGACATCACCACCAGATCGGTCCCGTACTCCACGGGTGAGGGCGTGAGCCCGGGTGCGTGCTCCGCCAGCAGCACCAGCGCCCGCCACTCCCGCTCGGCGCCGCCCGGCTTGCCATCGACGAAACGTTTGCGCACCAGGTCGCCGTTGATCTGCACATCGTGGGTTTGCATGAGTGGATATTGAACCGGACCGCCCCGGCCCTCACTACGCCAACCTCATGATCGAGCTCCGCAAGCTTGCCGCATCCCTAGCGAGACTGATCGACTGATCATGACCTCTACTACCCAGCCGCCAACAAAACCTGGGAACCGTCATCTATAACTGGAGGTCGCATCTGCACCGGGTGGTGTGCGCCGACACCCGCCATCTATCGTTCACAGCCGCCAACTACGAATCACAGGCACATCCTCCTCCTCACGCGTGCTGCCGGGCTGGGTTCAGGTCCAGGTCATGACGAGTTGCGTGTGGCGCTTGCGGAAGACCCGGCCGATCTTCGGCGCCGCCACGGCCGCGTCGATCGGGTACAGGGTGAAGTCCGGACCGGGATGAGCCCGCCACTCCCGATCCCAGGTCACGACCTCGGCGGCGAGCTAGCGAGCCAGGTCGTCGCCGAGGCGGCCGTGGCCGTAGGCACCGAGTTCGTAGCGGCGTTCCCCGCTCTCGCTGTCCTGGTGCTCCGGTCCCATGGTGAGGTAGGCGAAGCTGTCGGGCGTGATGAGGGCGGGGGTGAACCAGCGCATGGCGGGCTCGATACGGTCACTGCCGCGCTCCGGGTCGGCCCAGATCACGCCGAAGGTCTCGCGCTGGGCCGCGAGCCACAGGTGGAGGGTGTCGAACGGGTCGTCGTAGCCCACGGTGACGCCGGTCCAATATTCGGTCCGGTCGCCGTCCAAGGCCCTGCCGAGCGCTGCCGCGTCGAGCGCAGGGCCAGCATCCACCAGCAGATTCACCGTCCTGTCGACCAGCACGGCCAGGTTCTCCAGGTGGGCACCCGCACCTTGGATGGGGATGAACCCGCACACCGTGGGATTCAGGCCAGCGAAGTGGTCGCCGTCGCGGACGAAGGTGAAGGAGCGGGTGAGCCCACCGAAGCGCAGCGGGACGATCATCCGGCCTCCGGGAGCCAGCAGGTGGCCCCAGGGGCAATCCCAGGCGCCGATCGTGACGAGGATGACGTCGAACGGGCCAAGGTCGTCGGCGGCGTGCTCGGCGTCTCCGAGCACCACCTTCACATGCGGGTAGCCGGTCTCGGCGAGGAAGCGGGTGGCCCGCTCGGTGACGAACGAGTCGATGTCTACGCTGATCACCACACCCTCCGGGCCGACGAGCTCGGCGATGAGCGCCGCGTTGTAACCGCCGCTGCCTACCTCCAGCACCCGCGCGCCCGGCCGCAGCTGCGCGGCCTCGAGCATCTACGCCTGCAGCCACGGCGCGCTGATCGAGCTGGTCGCCTTTCCTTCCGCATTGCGCTTGGTGACGACCGTGTCACGAATGGAGTAGGCGGCGGAGACGACGGCCTCGGGGGCGAACTTCTCGCGCGGCACCGCAGCGAAGGCGGCGGCGACCTCGGGCGAGCGAAGCACGCCGCACGCTCTCAATTCGGCGACCATGTCGGCGCGCAGACGGTCAGGACACTCGACTGGTGACGCACTGTCCGCTGACACTCGCGCAATGCTATCGGAGGGCGGCCAGGTGTGCCGCCGCCTCGCCACCGATACCCCTGCCATCTGCAGCAGATTCCGCAGTGTCTCAGCCTTCGCTATGCGCCATATCCGTGTCCTGGTCAGGATGCCGACGGAGACATCGTTAGCCAGTCCCAAGTCAGGAACCCCATATTTGGACGCCCCTCCGCTGTACTCGGGGTTCGTGGCTGTGGGCTCGTTGTGTCGGCGACGTCTGCCATGATGCCGCTTGTGGGAGAGTGGAATGGAGACGCCGACCTGCAGCAGGAGGGCAGCCCGTTGGGGCCCGGAAGAAGGATCGCCCTGCAGGGGCATCTGCCCGTTGTAGGGCGAGTCGTGCGCTCAAGCCGATTGTCTAAGTCCGTGATCCTGGCGAGGGATATCGTTGTTAGGTCGCCCATACAGGAGTACGACGCCTTGTGTGTTCTTCCTCAGGCCGTGCCCGCTGTGAACATGCCGGTAACGCCCGCGATGGGTGACCAGTAGAAATTCCCCGGCCTTCGGGCCGCCACCTTTGACGAGCGAGGACCCCCGACTGATGGCAGTGACCCAGCAGGAGATCGAGAACCGCTTGTGGGATGCCGCCGACGAACTGCGCGTGGCGATGCCCGAGGCACAATATGCCTCCGTCATCTTCCCTCTGATGTTCTGGAAGTACCTGTCGGACACCTGGGAGCACCAGCACGAGCAGTTCCTGGCCGAAAACGAGGGCCTGGACGACCTGTCCGCCGAGGAAGCTCACGAGATCGAGTACCGCGACTACCAGTCGTTCGAAATTCCGTTTATCCACCCTGGCACCGTCCACCAGCGTCGCGCCTCCTGGACGTCCATCCTCGCCACCATCACCCAGCCCGGCCTCGGCCAGCGCGTCCGCACTTCCCTGCAAGCCATCGAGACGGCCAACCCTGACAAGTACTCTCGCCTGTTCGGGGCCATGACCTGGACCTCCGAAGAGGTACTGCGGGGGGAGGTGCTGGCGGCGGTCATGCAGACGATGGACCGCACCCCGAAGATGCACGAGGGCAACATGTCTCACGATGTCCTTGGTGGGGCGTATGAGTATCTGCTGAAGCGGTTCTCCGACGGGTCCGGCACCCGAGCCGGCCAGTTCTTCACCTCCCGCGAGGTCGTCGAGCTGATCGTCGAGGTCCTAGACCCCAAGGGCTATGAGTCGGTGTACGACCCAACCTGCGGATCGGGCGGCATGCTCATCGCCTCCGCTAACCTCCTCAAGACCCGCGGCGGGCGTGGCTACACGCTCAAGTTGTACGGGCAGGAGGCCGTACCGGACACCGCGGGCGTGGCCCGCATGAACCTCTTCATGCACAACCTCACCCAGTTCAAGGTCGAGGTCGGCGACACCCTGAAGGACCCACGCTTCAAGAGGCCGGACGGGTCCGTCGCGCAGTTCGACGTGATCGTTGCCAACCCGCCCTACAGCCTGAAGTGGAAGCCCTGGACCAACGACCCGCGCGCCCTCGGCGGGGTCGCCCCGCCCTCAACCGCTGACTGGGCGTTCGTCCAGCACATGATCGCCAGCATGAGCCCTCAGAAGGGACGCGCCGGCGTCGTCCTGCCCCACGGCGTCCTCTTCCGAGGCGGCCAAGAGGCGGCCATCCGCCAGCGTGTCCTGGACGATGACCTGCTCGAAGCAGTCATCGGCTTGCCTGCCAACCTCTTCTACAACACCACCATCCCCACAGCGATCCTGGTGTTCCGCGCACCCGGCACCAAGGACCCGGAGCGGCAGGGCGGCGTACTGTTCATCGACGCCTCCAAGCGGTTCTCCAAGGCCAAAAACCGCAACGTCCTCACCGACGCCGACATCGCCGACATCGTGACCGCCTACCACTCCAAGATGGACGCCGACGGTAACCCGGTGGACCCCGACGGAGAAGGCGGACTCGCGGCGCGATTCGTCCCCGCCGCGGAGATCGCGGCGAACGGATACGACCTGAACATCGGGCGGTACATCAAGCAGGTCGCCGCCGAGCAGGAAGACCTCGGCACCCTCATCGACGCCTACAACCTCGCTCGTGCTGAACGTCAGAGGACCGAGCAGCGTATGCTCACCGTCCTCGCCGATGCTGGAATCGAGGGCTTCGATGAGTGACAGCTATCCGCTTCGTCCGCTCGGAGAGGTGATGCGCCTCGACATCCAGCGCACACCGATGAGGCCTGCAACCACCTACCGTCTGGCCGGAGTCCTGAACGCAGGACAGGGGCTCGTCGCCAAAGGCGAAATCGACGGCGGAGGCACAGAGTACTCGGCAATGAACGTGCTGCGCGTCGACCAGGTCGTGATGCGAAAGCTGACGGCGTGGGAAGGCCCGATCACCGTAGTACCTGCCGAGTTCGACGGATTCGTCGTCAGCAACGAGTTCCCGACATTCACGCTTGGTCCAGAACTGGTGCCCGCCTGGATGAGGCACGTCTGCCGCTCACCGCGACTGTGGGCAGAAATGAAGAACCGGGTGAGCGGGACAGTTCAACGGCGTAAGCGCCTCAATCCAGAGCAACTCTTGCAGATCGAACTGCCGATCCCACCCCGAGAGGTACAAGCGCGAATCGTCGAGATACTCGACGCAGTCGACGACCAGATCACCGCACTCGATTCCGAGGCCAACACTGCACGGAAACTCCTCCACGGGGTGCTCGCAGAGCACTTTGCGACTGTCAAGGGTGAAAGGCGTCGGATTGTTGATCTGTGCTCCCATGTGGTCGGGGGTGTCTGGGGCAATCCCGAGGGCGAGGGCGAAGTTGATCGGCTCGCGCTCGGGCCTCGCATCTACGCGCCCGGCACCTCCGACTTTGTAACCGACGGCTCCCCAGTCCGGTCGTTCACAAGCAAGCAGGCGGGCACCCGGACGGTACAGGAGCAGGACATCATCTTGGAGCGGTCAGGCGGTTCGCCCGAGCAGCCCGTCGGCCGAGTCGTCATCGCAGGCTCCGATCTGGAGCCGTGCGTGCCCACCGATTTCCAGCGGTTGATTCGGGTAGACCCGCAGAAGGTGTCCCCCAGGTACGTGTTCTGGCGGCTCCGACACGACTGGGCATCAGGGCTGACCTACAGCTACTCCCGCCGAACGACCGGGATCACGAATCTGTCGGTGAAGGAGTACATCGCCCGCGAGGTTCCGCTGCCTGCGTTGGAAGAGCAGACGGGACTCACTGAGAGCGCCGAAGCGGTTGATGCGCTGGTAGCCACACTGCGCACGGAGGCCGTCAGACTGCGTCAGGCTCGGGCGGGGCTGTTGGCAGGGTTGTTGGATCGGACCATCGACATCAAGTCCGCCGAGCTAGAGGGATGAGCCGTGGCGAAGGGCATTCGGGAGCGCGAGTTCCAGAACCTGCTGATCCAGTGGTCCCTCCCCATGGGCTGGACCTTCACCGCGGGCAGGGCGCTGCCGCGTGAGACGACACAGACGGTGCTGGCCGGCCTGTTGCGGGACGCCATCGTCCAGTTCAACCCCGGAGTGATCGACGGGTACGACGTGGACGCAGTGGTCGAGGAGATCACCGCCACGGTCAATGCTGTCGAGGGCGGGCTGGTGCGGGCCAACGAGCAGGTGCTGCGCCTGCTGCGAGGGCACAAGGAGTTCCGGGATGCCGACGGCGCGTGGCACGCCCTGAAGATCATCGACTTCGAGGACCCGACCGCCAACACGCTGGTCGTGTCGGACGAGGTGACCATCACCGTCCCCGGCAAGACCTCCCGCCGATTCGACCTCGTGTACTGGGTCAACGGGCTGCCCCTGGTCGTGGTCGAGGTGAAGTCGCCGACCGCGAACTCTGGATGGGCGGACGCCGCCCGCGAGATCAACGACGTTTACGCCACCGAGTACCCATGGTTCTTCACCCCCAACGTCTTCGCCGTCGCCTCCGACGGGCTGAAGCTGCGGTTCGGTGCCGCCGGAGCCCCCACGAACCTGTGGCAACCGTTCCGGTCCACTGCCGACGACGAGAACCTGTCCGGGCAGACCGACGTGCAGCGCTCCGTCGAACTACTGCTCAACCCAGCCACCGTCCTGGACATGCTGGCCAACTTCGCCTTGTTCGACACCTCCGGCGGCGGGGTGGACACGAAGTACCTGCCACGCTATCCCCAGATGGAGGCCGCCCACCTCATCCACAAGCGAGTCCTGGCCGGCGGCCGGAAAGGGCTCATCTGGCACCACCAAGGCAGCGGGAAGACGCTGCTGATGGTGTTCGCCGCCTCCCTACTGCTGGCCGACACCCGCACGGAGTCCCCCACGATCATCCTGCTCTCGGACCGGACCCAACTCGTCCGCCAGACCTCCGGCGTGTTCACCTCCGCCATGGGGAGCGCCTACTTCCACCAGCCCGCCACCAGCCAGGAGTTGCGTGCCCTGCTAGCCGACGACGTGCGCGGCGTCATCTCCACGACCGTCCACAAGTTCGCCGACGCCGGCAAGAACCTGTCGACCCGGGACAACATCATCGTGCTGGTAGACGAGGCACACCGCACCCAGTCCGCCCGGTCGGCGTCCCTGGCCGGGCAGATGCGCGCAGCGTTGCCGCGCGCGAAGTTCTTCGGCATGACCGGTACCCCCGTCAGGAACCTCTCCACCGACACCTTCGCCCTCTTCGGTGAAGAGACCGATCCAGGCAGGGTTCTGCACCGGTACTCGGTGTCCCGGTCTCTGCTGGATGGGGCCACCGTTCCGGTCTTGCTGGACCCGCACCCGGTCGCCTTCGATTTAGACGACCAGGCGTTGCAGGCTGAATTCGACCAGTTCGCCGACGACTTCGACCTCGACGACCCCGACCGCGAGCTCCTGTCCCGCAAGTTCGGGCGCCTCACCTCGGTGTTCGCCAACCCCGACCGCATCCACGCGGTCTGCCAGGACATCGTGGACCACTACCTCGCCGGCGCCTACCGCAACAGCCTGAAGGCCCAGGTCGTCGCCTACAACCGTGAACTGGCCGTGGCCTACACGGACAAGATCAACGAGCTGCTGGCCGGCTTCGAGGCGTCACAGGTGCTCGCCGAGGTCGGCAAGCATGACCGGATCACCGCCGAGGTGAACATCTCCGTCTCGGACGCCAAGGGCGAAGACCCCGCCATGCGCCCGTTCCGGCTTTCGGAGGCCGAGGAAGAGGAGCAGAAGCGGCGCTTCCTCACCCCGGACGACCCGCTGTGCTTTCTGGTGGTGACCGCGAAGCTGATGACCGGGTTCGACGCCCCCAACGAGGGCGTCCTCTACCTGGACAAGCCGCTGAAGGCCCACACCCTCTTCCAGACGATCACCCGCCCGAACCGTACCTGGGTGTCCCCCACCGGGTTCGTCAAGACCTCCGGCGTGATCGTGGACTACATCGGGCTGGCCGAAGAGGTGCAGCGGGCCGTCGTCGATCCCACCTCGCCGGGCACCGGTAAGGGCGGCGGGTTCGTCACCGACCTGTCCGAGCTCGTCGATGAGTTCCGCACCACCTTCGCCCGCATCGAAGACCTTCTCGTGGACGTGGACGGCCTGGACCTCACGGTCCACGGATACGAGTCCGTACGAGCCATCAACGCCTTCCTGGACGCCAACCCTGGCACCGCCGAAGTGTTCAGCAAGGACTACCGGCTCCTGGCCCGCCTGTACCCGCTCATCAGCACCGACAAGCGCGTGGCCAAGTACCGGGACGGGCTCGGGCTGTTCGGATCCGTGTACACGACCCTGTTCAAAAGGTCCTCCGACGAAGAGAGGAAAGAGCGGCTGAGTGAGCTGGGACCGATGGTCCTGGAGATCATCAACGCCCACGTCCACTCCTTCTCCGTGGTCGCCACCCGAGAGGAAGCCCTCATCCTGGACGCACAAGGCATCGCCATCCTCAAGGAACTGATGGCCCTTGTCCGGCCTAAGCCCAGCAAGGACGGCGAGGACAAGAGGCCGCCGTCCGCAGCGGAGATCCTGGACCACATCAAGGCCGCCCTCGAAAAGGGCGTCGAACCGGGGTCCGCCAAGTACACCGCCCTCGCAGAGCGGATCAAGCTGCTGCGGGACCGGATCATCCAGAACTCCCAGGACGCCCTGGAGTTCCTGTCCGAGGCGCTCCGGATCGCTCGCGCCATCGTGAACGCCAGCAAGCACCCCGACGAAGCGGTCGTGCTGGACGACGACCACGTGGGCGTCCTGTCACGGATCATCCACGACCACGCACCTCCCGGCCTCACCATCACGGAAAGAAACCTGGCCGAGGAGATCGACCAAGTGGTCACCCGCACCCTCGCCCAGACGTGGGACAACGCCGACGCCCGCAACCGCGGTGTCCGTCGCGCCACCGCCGCAGTCTTCCGCAAATACCTGCTGAAGCCGGTGGGAGAGCCATATGACTCCACCGTCGCCTACATCGAAGCCCACTACCTAGTCGACTGATCAACGGAGGCCCGGCGACCTGTGGCAGCCACTGGGCCTCCGTGATTCCGCGTTCGGCTCCGGCCCTGATCTACCCCTAGATAGCCCAGCATGTAGCCGTCAACCTACGAGACGTGCGACGAATGACGAGGCCCATACTCAAGCAGCGCCGCACTCGCCGACTACCGACACGCCGCCGGACGTCGGCGGCAGAAGTCAGGACGGGGCCGTACCGCGCGGTCGGAGCATTGCGCCAGCGCCTGCGATGGCTTCCCTCCGTTGCGCTCAGTAGGGCCAAATCGAGACGCGACAGGTTCAGGTCGCCTAACCGGATGTATCGCGGCGGGCTGACTCGATCAGACCCACATATTGCGCGTGGCGGCCGTCAACAAAGTCGATCTCGCGGATCAGAGTGCCTTCCTCGCGCCGGTAGATGGGGGAGGAACCACCCCGATAGGACAGCCACTCGAAGCTGCTGTTGATCCAGGTGTCGTCGAAGATGAGGCAGTGGGGGTACGGCTCGTCGAGGCGAGTGAGGGTGAGGTTGTCGTGTCGGTCGGCGAGTCGGCGTAGACGTTTGACGGCACTGGAGTCTTGATTCGCGGGGCCGTAAGCGATGTGCACGCTAACGCTGGTGCGGCGCAGCATCGCTTTCAGCTGCGTGATCAGGTTGTCAGTGACGACGGCGCTGTGGAGCGTGGAGGTGACGAGCAAGAATCGACGGCGGGTGTGCTCGATTGCGTTCGCCAACAGCTCTGGGTGCTCGAATACCGGCACGCATCGTACGGTCAGGGCGTCCAGTTCCTCCCGAGCGGTTACCCTGTCGCCTTCTGCTGCTGCGTCGAGGTTGGGCAGTTCGGGCAGGGCGGCGTCGATGCGTCGTTGCAGGGCTCGGACGGTGTCGTAGGGAGCCCTCTGGTCGCGCAGGTGCTGGGGCAGGTCGGGTTCGCCTTTAGGCGGCGCCACGGTGATGCCTAGCTTGTAGGCGCCGCCGAGTTTAGCGAGTAGATCGTCATGTTCCCGGCTGGGCAGGTCGTCAACCACGAGGGTCAGGCGGATGTCGTCAGAACCGGTCGCGGAGTACACCAACAGGACGGCTGGCAGGTAGCGGCGGCGCTGTCGGATGACCTCTTCGACGGAGAGAACTTCGACCGTTCCGGCGCCGGCTCGGCGGCGGGACTCCCCTGAGACCGTGCCACGGGCTCGGCGCAGCTCCTCGAATGTGCGGTTGAGAGCGCGCGCCGAGACTTCCTGCGTGGTGACCTCGTGAGTGCGGGTAGACGGCAGGAGTAGCATGCCGCGGGCTGTGGCGTTGTCGCGGGTGATCAGGTCATGGTGGAGGTGTGCAGAGGGTGCCCACAGCAGGCGGTTGAACGCGTGCGGCAGCTCGACGCGGCGAGGAGTGATGACTTCCAGGTCGTTGACCGTACGGGTTCCGGTTGTGCTGAGACTGATGATGCGGCTACCGCGGTGTTCGGGCCGCGGGTCAGGCCGGTAGTCGAGGGTCTCAGCAGACAGGTGGTAGGCGACGGAGTCCCTGATGACGTCGTCCTTCATGCCGAGGACGGCGGCGACGTCGGTGATGGTGTCGACGCCCGCTGCGCACAGCCGTAGTACGAACTCTTCGACCAGCGGCAGCGGTTTACGTTCTTGGGCGATGACGTCGAGGGTGAGCCAGGCGAAGGGGATCGCGGCATCAATGGCGGCGACTAAGTGGTAGCCGGGATGTAGTTCGTTGTAGCGGCGCGCGGCGAGGGCGGTGGCGTCTGTCATGCGCGAGCGTTTCCGATCCAGCAGGCGTCGGGGTGGCGGCGGATATGGGTGAGGACATCTTGAAACGGGCCGGGCTCGGCTTCACAGAATGGGGCGTCCCCAATGATGACCAGTCCGTAACGGGATCGGGACAGTGCCACGTTGACGCGGCGCCAGTACGTTGGGCCGAGGAATCCGAGGCTGTGGTGGTCGTTGCTGCGCGCGACGGAGAAGAAGGTCACGTCGGTCTCACGGCCTTGGACGGCGTCCACGGTGTTGACTTCGACCTCAAGGAGCGGTGAGCTGGGACCAGCAATGGCCCGGCGCAACTCCTCCATCTGCTTGCGATAGGCGGTAAGAATCAGGACTCGAAGGGGTTTGCCGTCGTCGGTTCGGACCTTCTGGGCTATGAGAGCTTGGCGCAAGTCAGCCAACGCCTGTTTCACGACGCGAACCTCGTGGTGGTTGACTATGCCGGTCCCGACGCGTTCTTCGCGGCGCTGTGCTGATCGGCCGGTGTCCAGCCAGGCGACGGGCCTGTGGAAGCAGGTGTCCCAGCCCGCTAGCTTTGGGCGGGCTGCCGAGCGAAGGGAGCCCTTATAGAAGCAGTCGGAGATCAGGCCACCAATGCTGGGGTGCATCCGATACTGCTGAGTGAGTTGGTGATGTGCAGCGGCTGGGGCGCCGTCCAACAGTTCTTGAAACAAGCTGCGTTCAACGTCGGTGCGTTCTAGGCCGTGACGATCCATGATGTCTGGGTGGTCGAGGACTTCTTCCTGCATCGGGGGAAGTTGGTGTGGGTCGCCGACGAGTACCCATCGCCGAGCGCGGGCCAGCGGAACCAAGGTCTCCGTCGCGGTGGCTTTGGATGCCTCGTCGAGGATGCACAGGTCGAACTCCAGGTCCCGCACTGCTGGGTGAGATAGGAATCCCAGGCATGTGCCGGCCACGACGCGAGCTTGACGCAGCAAAACCGCTTCCAGGTCTCGGCTGGATTCGATGCGCTGGAACCATTCGGCCTGCAGTCTGAGGATCCCGGCTAGTTTACGCAGTGCGGGGTTATGGTCGACTGCGGAGTTAAATGCTGTGCGGGCAGTGGCGGGTGTGAGCACTGGGCCAGGAGGCAGCAGGGCGGTCAACGCATCGGTGCCAAGCAGCGAGGCGGCGCGATCGAGTAGCTCACTGATCCGATCGGACAGCCGCTGGAGGCTGTCATTAAGCTGGCCCGCCGCGGAGGTGTCATTATCGCCGTCGGCCTGTCTGGATACCGGCGGGGCGGCGGGCTGCTGTAGGACGTCGATGATTGCCGCGCGCCGGGCGTGTAGGTCGCTCTGTTCCTCAAGCGCGGCGATGAGTTCACCCAGCGCGGCCACACCACGTACGTTCTCTAGGTCCACCTGCGCAGTGTGCGCCATCTCCTCCAGTTGGCCTTCGGCCCGGTCACGGATGTCCTGCACCCAGCCGGGCATGAGCTGGTCGAGCAGGTAGGGTTGGGCCCGCTCGGCGACACGCGAGTCATCGGGCCGACCCAGTCGCACGACGTTGTCCAGTCCTGCATCGACAAGCCGGACCAGGGCATTGTCGACCGCCACGTGGGTCTGGCTGACCAGCAGAATTCGGGCGTCGGGGTTGCCGCGGAGTTCTTGCCGTACTAGTTCGGTGATGAAGCTCGTCTTCCCCGTGCCGGGCGGTCCTTCGAGTAGGTAGAAGTCCTCACAGCCCAGGGCACCAGCAATGGCGGTCCGCTTATCCTCATCCAGGTGCTCGTCGAACCAGTTCATCTCGGGCTGAAGCATGGGCGGCGCGATGCGCGATGGGTCTAGCAGCAGTTGCCGGAGCTGAGGGCGTACCGAGGTTTCGGAACGAACGTTGACGACGGCTTCGCGCTGCCGCGACAGCGCCACGGAGCTCGCGCCGGTGCTCAGAACAAGTTCGCCTGCAGTGGGAAGGTTTGCCGGCTTGTACTTGTAGGCCAGTGTGACGCTGTGATCGTCCTGAGCGATCACGACTCCGATGCCGCCGACGACCTTGGTCCGCCCGTAGTTGGAGGCACGAACACGACAGATGCGTTCCTCGCCGACGACATCAGTGTCGGGGGCAGCTGCTAGGTGGAACCGCGCTTGCTTGCCCTTCACGGAGACGGCGTGGTACGGAAGTGGAGCAGAGCGCTCGGCTTCCAGGTCCTCCTTAGCCTCGAGCAGATCAAGCCATTTGTCGAACATGCGGTTCTCGTCGCGCTGTTGCTGGAGGTCGTCCTGCTGTAGATAGTGCGCGTCCAGGGCAGCGAGCACGCGGTCCTTGGTCTGGCGTGCTGTCGCGGCTGCCTGATCGCGTGAGGTCCATTCGACCTCCTCGACGACGGGCCAGGCATCCCGCCGGGCCGCGTCGAGTTCTCCTTCATTGGCCTTGTAAATCTTGGTGACGATGAACGCTGGCTGGTCGGGTATCACGACGAGTCGCAGCCGCCTTTGGCTCCCGACCAGGTGCAGAATGTCGACTCTACGTTCCGCGGTATTGGGGTCAACCATGCGCGCCAGGTGCGTTCCGTGGGCGAACTCGGCCTGCAAGGTGCGCTCAATCGCATCCCGGTCGCGATCGTTGGGCGGAGTCAAGAGCTGGCGAGCCGCCTCGTCCCGCACGATGAGTTGGGCTTTATGCACCTGCATCCATTTACGGGTGCGACGCAGGTGGATCTCCCGGATCAGATCGCGCAGAATGATGGCGTTGCTAGGGCGGGCGTCGGGGTCGCGGCTAGTGCATTCCCGCAGGATCTTCTCGACCTCCGGCGGCACATCGACGTCATCAAGTGCAGTTTCCAGGTGTGGGTAATCTTCGAAAGGGCCGTCGATCAGGCAGCTCAGCGCTGTGGCAGCGAACCCCCAGACGTCACGGCTGGCACGGCTCATCCCTGTCAAGTCCGGCGGCGCGAAGGGGCGGGAGGCTAGGCTGGCGACGGTGGCCTCAGTGGCGATGCGACTACGAATAGTGCTGATGCCGAAATCGGCTAGCAGCAGCGTCCCATCGTTGTCGATGAGGATGTTGGATGGCTTGACGTCACGGTGCACGACTTCGTGCTCGTGGGAATAGGCTAACGCGTCCAGTAGAGGCAACCCCCACCGTTCAATGAGGTCGTCCCACCCGAAGTCGTCGACCGAAGGCAACACCTCTGGCAATTGCCGCTCCAGCCACGGGAATACCAGGTAAAACGAGTCCTTGCCTTCGTCCTCGCCATAGTCGAGCAGCGACACGATGTTGGGGTGGCGCAACCTGCGCAGGGACTCGACCTCACGGCGGAAAAGCACCCGATGTGTGTCATCGGCGTCGGTTCGCGGAATCAGTTTCACCGCGACGTGCCTACCGTCGGGCGAGCGCATGTCTATCGCTTTGACCACCACCGTGGCCGTGCCACTTGAGCGCTCCTGCTGAGGCAGCAGCGCATACCGATCAGCCACTGTGTCGAACACATAGCTCCTTTGCCGGTGCAGCGCAGCAGTCTATCTCGTCAGTCCTGGCGATATAGGTCTAATGCGAACTGAATTTATTTCTCTCTGACCAAGGACGGGCAGGTGCCTTCCGGGGGTCGGCGACCTGGCTGGGGATAGGTGCTGGACGGTCGCACCACCGATGGCCGGTGGGCGAGGATCAGCCAGCGTGTCCTCACGCCTCGACGCCGTGATCTGTCACAGCTAGAACACCCAGAGACCGTGGATACGCGGCTCGGTGGTACTCGTTGATCAGGCGGCCGATCTGCTGCTCGATGCCAAGCGGCGCAGGATGCGCGCGCCGGTGTTGGCCATCGGCGACGGCGCGGCTCTGGCTATCGTTCCGGATCCCCTTCGCGGGCTTCCAGAGTACGAAGCAGCGGCTCCAATGCTGACTCTCCGCGGTTGAGGATTATGTCGGTCAACTGCTGCTCGAACCATGCGGAGCGAGGATCGAAGCCATGGCGCCTGAGCGCTGCGCTATAGGCCGCCGGGATCTCCCCTACCTTAATCGAATTGTGGGTGGCGGATGCGAGTTGTCCGATGAGAGTCCGCAAGCTCTCAGTTAGACTGCGCCCTAGTTCAACATCCTGACCGGTTGCCTCGCGAGCAAAGAAGCCGCCCTGCCCAGCGCGCCACTGCAGGAGAACCATCGACTTCCGTGCTTCTGGGGCGATTGTTGAACCCTCAGCGTGCCACGGGCAGACCTCATTGATGATGTACGTGCACCACGCGATGAAGGAGCGCGGATCGGCCTCTTGGCTTGACCAACCCCAGTCGATGACACATCCGCATGGGTGTTCAAACGGCGTCCAGTGGATATCGCCCGTGCTGTTAGTAGATTGGGGCCCTTCCTCCCTTGGGCCCATGCGTTCGGAGACCGTTGCGAAGGCATGCTCGATAAGTGGATCGCCAGCCTCATGGGCTCGTTGCGCCCAACTCGTTGCCTCATCGATGTCTCCGTGTTCGAGCAGGTGAAGTGCGAACCGGCCCATCGCGTACGGGGCGCCGCCGTCGGCGGCTTTAGCCAGCCATGCTCCTGCACGTGCTGTGTTGCCGCGGTCATCCATGATGAGGGCGAGGTAGAACATGGCGTCGTGGACCCCGGCGTCGGCGGCCGGTTCAAGCCAGCGAACGGCCTCGTCGTATCTGCCGAGGTCCCACAGCATCGCCCCAAGTTGAGCCATGGCATGGATGTTGCCGAGCCCAGCGGCTTGGTTCAACCACGTGTACGCCGTGTCCGACTCCCCCAAGGCGCGATGTACCTCGCCAAGCCTGGCAGCGGCATCGGCGAAGTTATTGAGATAGGTCTGACGGATCTTCCTTCCCGGCGCGTCTGGGTCACCGTCATCGGTTACGAGGTGAGGCAGGACGTAGGCGGCCTCGGCTTGGGCGTGATCGACTGCCTTTCGGAACCGATCGCGCGCGCCTTCCAAGTCTCCGTGGTTCCGCAGGAATGTTCCGAGAAAGAGCGAACCACAGCCGTTTGGAGATTGAGCGGATCGTTCATACCAGTAACGTGCGGAGTCCAGGTCGCCATCGTCCTCAAGTTCGCATCCCCAGCCGGCCATCGCACCAAGATCCCCGGCTTCGGCTCCGCGCCGCAGCCTGTGCCGCTCGAATATTGAGTTGCGTGGCTTGAGCTGCGGTTATGCGGCGTGGTGGTATTCGTTGATCGTGCCTGTGACGACGGGTTTTCGGTGGATGGATCGTAGGTCGTTGAGGTCGGTCGCGTCGTGGGCAGGCTGCGTTGCGATGTCCGGGGGACGTTGCTGTCGGGACTGGTGCGGTCGGCGCCCGTTGTAGTGGATCAGATACTCGCGGAGCACGAGTGCCAGGTGGCGTTCATCAAGGATCAGGATCCGGTCCAGGAGTTCGCGGCGTAGGGTGCCGATGACCCGCTCGCAGATAGCGTTCATCCTCGGCGTCCGCGGCAGCGTGGTGACCAGCCGCAACCCTTCAGCTTCGAAGACCTCCCGAAAGGCGGAGGTGAAGAGCGGATCCCGATCGTGGATCACGAACCGCAGCCCGGCGATGCGGTCACTCAGATCCATGACCAGGTTGCGGGCCTGCTGCGCCGTCCATGCTCCGGTCGGGTGCGCGGTTACTCCGGCCAGGTGCAGCTTCCGGGTGCCATGCTCGATGAAGACCAGCACACACAGCCGCTTGAGCAGCACGGTCTCGACCACCAGGAAGTCACACGCGATGATCGCGTGGGCCTGAGCGGCCAGGAACTGCCGCCAGGTTGGCCCGGCCCGGCGGGGCGCCGGATCGATACCGGCGGTGTGCAGGATCTCCCACACCGTGGAGGCGGCGATCGGGTACCCCAGGCGCGCCAACTCGCCTTGGATTCTTCTGTGGCCCCAGGTCGGGTTCTCCCGTGCCATCCGAACGATCAGTGCCTTGACCGGCCGGCGAGTGCAGGGCCGTCCCGGGCGCCGCCTGTCGGTGAAGGTCCATGTACGTGCCACGAGGGTGCGGTGCCAGCGCAAGATCGTCGCTGGCGTGACGGGGAAGACTTCCGCCCATCGACGGCGGCAAATCAGCCGCGACAACGCTGCAAGCCAGAGCCGGTCGGCGTGATCCCACCGCGGCTGGCCGCCGAGCTGCCGGCGGAGCACCTGGTTCTCCTGACGGAGCACCAGCAGCTCAACATCCTTGGACAGATCAGAACGGACCAGCACCGTCAGCAGGCCGAACAAGCCCCTTATCAACCGGTAGACAAGCGATAACACCACATCGCGATGGTCGCAGCCACCGCCCTGATCGCGCAGCAAAACCCCAGTTCACAACGCGAACCCGTGTTTTCGAGCGGGTCACCCGCTTCCGGCCGGGTGACGAGGTCTTCGGCATGCCGCGCTTCCCGCACAAGGCCGGCGGCTACGCGGAGTACGTGACCGCCCCGTCACGACACTTCACCCGTAAGCCGGCCGGCCTCGACCACGTGCACGCCGCGGCGCTGCCATTGGCGGCGCTCACCGCGTGGCAGGTCCTGTACGACACCGCGAACGTGCAGCCGGGCCAGCGCGTGTTGATCCACGCCGCGGCCGGCGGGGTCGGCCATCTGGCCGTGCAGCTCGCCAAGCATCTCGGCGCGTACGTGATCGGTACCGCTCGTACGCCCAAGCACGCCTTCGTACGTGAACTGGGCGCCGACGACGTGATCGACTACACCGAGGAGGACTTCGCCGAGACGGTCCGCGACATCGACCTGGCCATCGACAGCATCCGTGGTGACTACGGGGTACGTTCCTGCGGACGCTGCGGGACGGTGGCACCCTTGTCCAACTCGCATCGGATCCTGACGAGGGCCTCCTTCGGCAGGCCGGCGAGCGCGACATCTGGGCGGGCTCCGTCCTCGTCGAGCCGGACAACGCCGCGATGGCGACGATCGCCGAGCTCGTCGAGACAGGGCGGCTGCGCGTCGAGGTCGACACCGTCCTGCCGTTCGAGCAGGCGGCCAAGGCTCACGAGCTCGGCGAGACCGGCCGTACCACCGGAAAGATCGTGCTCACCGTCGCCGGATGACCTGCACCGGCGCGCACCGCGCCACCAGCGTCCGGCCTCCATCGTGAATCCGTAGGTGTAGCCGACGAGCTTCGGTCCCTCCTCGGCGGACACGACCACGAAGCCGGGATGCCGCGCCTGGGCGGAGGCGCGGTCGAGGTAGGCGTTGCGACTGAAGAGCGGGTTCGCCTCATAGGAGGGGTCGGCGTGGACGCCCTCGTAAACCCGGACATACGGCTCGCTGAGTACGGCCTCCGCGTCGAAGCGCACGAAGATGGTGCGGTCGTACTCGGGCAGCTCGGCGACCGCGTCCCGGGCGAGGTCGAGCCCGGCCACGACATCACCGAAGAACAACTGCTGCAGGAGTTGCAGGCGGTCAACACCAAATCCAGCGTCTCCACCACCGACCTGCACGACGATACGCCTCCAGGGCCGGGCAACCGGCCCGCACAACTGGTCGTTCACCACGGGCGGCCCTGACATCGACCCGCCCACGGTGGATGGCATCGACCCCGCCGAGGTGGCTTCGACGAGGCGGTGTCCGACGTTCGGATCACAGTCAAGGACTCAACCGTGCAGGGAACAACGGCGAGCGACAACGCCGAATGGACCTGCACGCCGACCTCGCCGCTCGCCGCCTCGAAGGTGTACCGAGTCGAGGTGAGCGGCGCCACGGATGGCTGGGGCAACGTCATGACGCCCTACACCTGGTCATTCACTACAGCCGGGGATACGTGATCGATGACTACCGGTGAGACCGCCCCGTCGCTCCGTGAGCCCGTGGTCGCGCGAGGCACCCCAGTCGGGGACTGCGATCGGCGAAGCTCCCGCATCCGACCGATGGATCCAATCCTGCCCGTTGGGTAGGCGAAGGCTGGAGATGCTGCCGGCACCCGCGATCAGTACGCCGCTCCCTCCTGCCGATCGAGACCGGCGCGCGAGAAATGCATCAGCGCCTTTGTCGGTGACAATGCTCAGCGGACTCGCGAAGGAGATATGTGGGGACCCTCCTCACGCCGTTGCACGGGAGCGCAAGGCTCAGAGGGGCGGGGCTTTGGTGTGCTGAACGATGGGGGAGGTGGACCGGACGACGCCGACGCCGGACACGGCCCGTCCGTCGTTCTCCTTCCAGAGCTCGAAGTTGTAGCGGCCGGCGGACAGTCCGGCCCAGGTGTGGACCTGCCAGGCGTTGCACTCGAATCGGGCGGACGTGCCGCCCGGGCGTAGCGCGATCCAGTACTCGGTCATCCCGCTGGGACACGCCAACTTCGCCCAGACCTCGAGGTCGCCATCGGTCTGCTGAGTCCACTCGCGGGAGGTCACCTGCTTGTACATGTTCTTGACCTGCCAGGAAAAGCCGCTGTCTGGGGAGACCGGAGGCGAAGCCGAGGCGCGCGCCGCGATCGCGGGGCCCGACCTCCCGCCGGAGAGCCAGAGATAACCGGCGCCCCCTACGACGACCACGAGGGCGAGCCCGACGGCCACCGGAAGCCTCCAGGACGTACGCCGCGCCGGCTCCTCGACAGGCGATTCGCCCGCGATCTGGCGCCACCGGGTCTCCCAGCCAACGGAATCCCCGTCACAGGCCGTAACGTACGATCGCACGAAGTCCAGCGGCGGCATTTCCTCCGGATTGAGGCGACGGGAGAGCGTGCTGGGGTGATAGCGCATTCGCCGCCCGATCTCCTGTAACGACAGTTCACCCCGTAACCGTCGTAGATCGTCGACGAACTCCGCCACGGGCCCCGACCCCCGGTCGATCGGCTGGTCCTTGCGTCCACCTCGAGCCATGGCCCGCTCCCGGTTGTTGCCTTTGTTGCTGCTATTGATTCGCAGTCCAGAAGCGGTGACAAGGCCCACCAAATGTGGCCAGCTAGCAGTGCAGATCACCCTCCAGGAAGGAAAATCAAGTGGCCACAAGATCAATACTTCTGGCGACCGTAGTGATGCTGCTGTGCGCGGTCGGCGCCACGCCCGCGGGGGCGTCGCGGCTCCAGGCGCCGCACGGCGTCTCGTGGCAGCAGGCCATGGCGCACAACCTCCGCCAACTCTCGGCGGGCGTACCCTTCGAACGAGCGAATTTATGGGTCTCAGCCGAGCCTGGACCCACTACATGGACCCACAACATCTCCGGCAACAGAACACACGGAGGGCATGCGAAGGCCCTGAATCCGCTCAAGTCCGCGATCACCGCACAATCCAACCTCCCCCTCTCCATCGGGATGCAGGAAGCCTGCCTCGGCCAGGTATTACTCATGACCGCCTGGCTCAGGGAGGAAAAGAACCCGCACTACCAAGTCTCCTTCCACAATCAAAACCCGGGTGGATGTGACGGGCAGGGCTACGGCGTTGCCGTCTTTGCAATCGGAAAGCTCAGCGAGGTCCACGGGGCCTTCGCCAACGCGAATCAGTATCCCTTTGACGAGCAGCGCGGATTCGCCTGCATCCGATCCGTCTACAAGTACCAGGCATGTTCCGCGCACATAACGCCGCATGAGCAACTGGACGGCGAAGGAGGGGTGTACCAGAAGAGGCAGTTCCAAGAAATGCGGAACGTTGTCGCGTGGATACATGCCGCCACTGGAGATTCGGTCTACTGGGGCGGCGACTTCTACTTGACACCGTCCGGCATCACCAACAACTTCGGCGCCGACTTCTTCGCCAACAACTCTGAGGGGGATATCTGTTTCGGCAGGCACCGGGCGACACACAGGCGCGTTAACGGTCTCGAACGGAAGGTCGACTACGTCTTCAGGACCAAACCCGTCGAGTGCGGCCGCGACGCTACCATCCGATGGAACCTCGGCTCGAGCGACCACGCACTCCTCGGCGGGTACATCTAGCCCAGCAGGGAAACGTTCGCCCCACCTGCAGAGGTGGGGCGAACTGCTGCCCTCAATTATTCGGGCCTCGACGCGCTCGGGCGGGGCTGGGTTCGCTCCCAGCAGACGCCGTCTTCCCAGGCGTTGATCTTGGCACAGGCCCTGCTCAACTACCTGGGCGCGCTCTCCCCGTCGCCGACCACACACTCCTGGATGCGATCAGCCGCTGGTGGGACCTCTAAGAGGGCGTTTGATTTGAGTAGATTGCGGCTTAAGTTCTATTAGGTGCCTCGCCAGGTTAGCGTGCGTTCGTCCGTTATTCGCTTGGTTAGGTCGTTATCGACGCAATGTGGATCATGGCTTGGGAGCTGGCGGGAAGAGTCTCATAATCACGGGTTAAACGACGGTACATCATGAGCCAGCCCAGACTTCTTTCCACGACCCAGCGGCGTTTTACGACGTGGAATCCGCGCGTTTCGGCTTTCCTGGGAACGACTTCGACGTCGATGCCGAGTTTAGCGCCGTGTTCGATCAGAGCGTTCTTGAAGCCGGTGTCGACCCAGGTTTTGGTTATCGATGGGTGGAGACTTTTGGTTTTATCTAAGAGACTTTTTCCGATCACGTTGTCGGACAGGCTCGCGGCGGCGACGAATACGGCGAGGATGACGCCGAGCGTATCGGTGACAATGCCTCGCTTGCTGCCCTTATCTTGAGCTCTCGGAATGATCATTATGTTGACCTGGTGCTCCGCGCGGCGGACGGTGTCTCCGACGAAGCATTCGCAGCGTGTGATCAGCACGGTCCGACCACTTTCGAGGATTTCTTCTTCGGCGTGTCGCGGGTGCATGGCTGGCTGAGGATCTCCTGGGCCCGCACCTCGCCGAGAGCGCGGGCCAACGCGTCGCGGAGCTGCCGGTTCTCATCTTCGAGCGCTCGGATGCGTGTGGTGGCAGCCTCCAGACGTCGAAGGAGAGTGACCTCGGAGGCGGGCTGACGCTCCGGTGGCGAAGAGCCGGCCGGTTGAGGCGAGCGTTTGCGAAGCCGTTGAATCTCGGCTCGCAGGTCGTCTTGGGCGTAGAGCCAGGATCGAGAGACGCCCGCCTCACGGCTGACGGTGTCGAAATTGACCGCCTTGCCGGTGGCGTCCATGCGGAGAAGGGCCGCCAGGGCCCGCGTCCGAGTCTGCTCTGTTCGGCGCTGCGCCGCGGCGAGGAGGTGACGGGTGTTGTCAGCTCGCATCGGCTGCCCCCGGCGTGAGGTCGTCCTTCTCGATCTCACCGATCATGCGGTCCAGATTGGCGAGGACCTGCTGGTTCATCTCGACGACGCGGGTCTGGCCCTTGCCGGTGGAGATGTCGATGAGGGTGAGGGTCCGGCGGTGCTGCTCGCGCAGCTCGGGGAGGAACTCCGGGCCGGTGATGAAGACCGGGCAGGTCAGACAGGCATTGGCGTGCGGACAACTCTTCTGGACGGGAAGCCCGCAGTGGCCGTTGGGCAGGGTCTGGGTGGCCATGCCGACGCGGGTCTTGGCCCACTGCGCCTGGGCGAGCGGGCCATCGGGATCGAGGGTGACGCGTTCGCCGTTGACGTTGACCTTGGTGGCCTGTTCCCAGTGCCGCCGGACCGTCTGGTCGGTGATCTTGGCGTAGCGGGCCGTCATCTTGTGGGACTCGTGATCCAGCAGGACACGGACGACCTCCTGGGGGACGTCGCGGTTGATCAGACGGCAGGCGAACGTGTGCCGCCATTGATGTGGGGTCAGCTTCGCCGGGCGGCCGTGCTCGTCGTGGATGTCGCAGCTGTTCAGCCACCGGTCCAGGGAGCCGCGGAAGCTGGTGGGCTGCACGGGGATCTGTCCCGTGGCGTTGGAGTTCGGCCGTGGGAACAGGTGTGGGATGCCGTCGGGCCACCGGTGCAGGACGCGGCGCTGCTGTTCGACGATGTCGGCCTCGAGCCGCTCGTCGATGGGGACCGCCGCCTCGCGTTTCATCTTGGTGTTGAGGTAGCGCAGGTAGGGGGCGCCCTGCCCGTCGTGCAGGAGACAGTCGAACTCCAGCCCGAGGGCGCTGGAGATGCGCAGACCGCAGCGGATGAGGATCAAGATGATCAGTCGTCCGGCGGGGTCGGGCCAACGATCGAGGTTCTCGGGTGCCTCGACCTGCGCCATGACGTATTCGGCCAGACGGCGGTTGAGCTTCTCGGGAACCGGTGCGGTGTCGCCGGGGAAGAAGGCGGCGGTGCTGGGCAGCGTGTCATCCCAGCCATGTCTGCGGACGTCGCGCAGGAAGGTGTTGAGTTGTCCGATGCGCGTCTTCTTGACCCCGACACGCATCCGCGCTGCGATGGACCGCATCCTGGCCGGCGCGCCAGAGAACTCCACCGGCGCCCTCACCATCGTCGCCCTGGCCCAGGTGTCGACGTCCCCCGCAACGCGCTCACGCAGCGCTTCTCAGGGCGGGTCAAGCCCGCGGGGTCACCCCGGACGTCGAGGTGCGGCTGCGGGAGACGATCAAGAAGCTGAAGAAGACGATCGCGAACAAGAATAAGGAACTCGCCCAAATCAGGGAAGACGTTCCCGCGCAGGTCCGGGCCGTTCACCAGCTCACCCTGGAAAATCAGGAACTGCGCAAGCAGCTGGAGCTGCCCGAACCGAACATCACCCCGCTGCGCCGTCGAAGCTGAGAGCCGTCAAGCCGGGGGCGGCAGTCTCTGACGACAACGACCTTCTGATCACGATTCGCATGCAACCGCTGCCGGATCGCCTGCTAAAGGTGACGATAGCGGCGTGAACAGACGCAAGATCGGCTGGCGGGTCCTCCTCGCCGGGCTGGCCTTCCTGGCGGCTGGCGCGGTGGTGGCTGTGGTCTGGCCCGTCTTTGATCCGGACGACAAGATCAACCGCGCCGAGCTCACCTCCTTGATGACCGCTCTCATCGTCGCGGCGGCCGGGGTGGCGGTTTGGGCCCGCCGCTCCGCAACCGCGCGCGCCGATGCCGACACCGGGACCGAGGCGCGCAGCGTCGTGGACACCGCCGCGCACGTGCTGGCCGGACTGGTGGAGCAGCAGTGGCGCACCGAAGCCCGCCACCGGCTGCTGGACGACCCAGAACCGATCCCGGTCCACTGGAAGCTCATCGCCGACGAGACGGTGATGAGCCAGCCCCGCCTGATCACCGCCCAAGCTGAACTGACCTTCACCGGCCGCAGCGACGACATCGCGGCCTTGGCGGAGTCCTTTCGCGGCCTGAAACGGCGGCGGCTGGTCATCACCGGCGGAGCGGGCATGGGCAAGACCACGCTGGCGGTCCAGCTGCTGCTGAAGTTGCTGGCCACCCGCCAGACCGACCAGGCCGGCGCTCGCGAAGGGGAGATCGTGCCGGTGCCGGTGCTGCTACCGGTCTCCGGCTGGGACACCGGCACCCACGACACGCTGCACAAGTGGCTGGCCGACCGCCTGGAACAGGACTACCCGGCGCTGAAAGCCCCCCAGCTCGGCCAGGGCGCCGCCGCTGCCCTGGCCGAAGGCGGACACATCCTGGCTGTCCTGGACGGCCTGGACGAGATCCCCGCCCCCGCACGCGCCACCGTGATCGCCGCGCTCAACTCCTCCTTGACCGCCCGCGACCAGCTCATCCTCACCAGCCGCCGCGCCGAGTTCACCACCGCCATCCACGGCACCGGCCGCCCCCTGAACGCCGCCGCGGTCATCGTCCCCAAACCCATCACCCCGCAAGCCGCCGCCAACTACCTGACGGCCTGCCTCGCAGACTCCCCCTCCGATGCCTGGCAGAAGGTACTGACCGAACTACGATCCGGCGCCATTCCCGCGTTGACCCAGCTGGCCGCCACCCCGCTCGGGTTATGGCTGATCCGCGCCGTCTATGTCGCCCCCGGAACCGATCCCACCCCGCTGGCCGACCCTCTGGCCGGTGACTCCGCAGCCCTGCGCTCTCATCTGCTGGACCGGGTCATCCCTGCCGTCATCGGCGCTCGCCCGCCCAGCAGCGACCCCGCCGACCACTTCCGGCCCCGGCGCCGCCTCGATCCGGACGCCACCCGCCGTTACCTGACGTATCTCGCCCACGCCTTTCCTCCGGACACCACCCGCGACATCACCTGGTGGCGGATCGCATTCACCACATCTCACAGCAGGCGCCTGACCTGGCTCCTGGTCGGGCTCGCGGGCGGGCTCGCGGGCGTGCTCGTGTTCGGGCTCAGGGGCGTGCTCGTGGGCGGGCTCGCGGGCGTGCTCGTGGGCGGGCTCAGGGGCAGGTCATGGGTCGACGAAACACCCGGCTACGCCAGCTTCCGTGGACGACTCCCCCTTCTCCACACCATTAAGAGCGGACTCATAACCGGGCTCGTAACCGGGCTCCCAATCGGACTCGTGTTCGGGCTCCCGGGCGTGCTCATGATCGGGCCCGTGGTCGGGCTCGTGGACGGGCTCCTGGTCGGGCTCGTGAGCGGGCTCGTGTTCGGGTCCATAGGCGGGTCCGTGATCGGATCCGTGGGCGGGATCGTGGCCGGGCTGATCAAGTGGGCAGAACAGCCCACCCTCACCTCAACCAGCACCCCCCACTCCACCTGGCGATCCGACAGAGCGCTCACCCTCCTTCGAATGCTCGTGGCCGGGCTGGCATTCGGGCTCGTGGCCGGGCTCGTGTTCGACTTTATGGACGGGCTCGGGGACGGGCTCCCGGGCGGGCTCGTGGCCGGGCCCGCGCTCGGGCTCGTGGGCGGGCTCGTGGCCGGGCTCGTGGGCGGGCTCGTGGGCGGGCTCGTGGGCGGGAACCACCATGCCTGGCTCGCATGCATCATCGCAATCCCCCGGCTGGCCCTCACACGACGGCTCCCCTTGCGGCTCATGGACTTTCTCGATGACGCCCACCGGCTCGGGCTGCTGCGCACGGTCGGGCCGATCTATCAGTTCCGCCACGCGGCCTTGCATGACCACCTCGCCGCCGATGCCTTTGGTGAGCCTCCTATTCCGTGACGCTGAGCCTGGATCCACGGCTTGAAATCTGATGCATGCGTTGTGAAATGCGGCGAGGTGCCCTCTGAACTGGGAAGATTGGAGTTCTCTACGCTTCAATCAGCCAGCTCAGGAAGGCACCTCGTAAGTGCGATTCTCCCACGCCGCCGGCAACACTCACACGATCTTCGACGAAGAGCATCTGATCTCCTACGGCGGTCTGGCTCCGGCGCTGCGGCTGGCCGAGCGGGCAGGCCTGGAGCGCCTGACCGGCGAGCATGTGAACCCGGCAGCGGCAGACGGGGCGAACGCTCCTGCGAAGCTCACCTCGATCATGGCCGGGATGGCCTGCGGTGCCGACAGCATCGATGACCTGGACGCGCTGCGGCACGGCGGGATGGACAAGCTGTTCACCGGCATCCGCGCGCCGTCCACACTGGGATCGTTCCTGCGCGCCTTCACCTGGGGCAACGTACGCCAGCTGGACACCGTCGCCCGGCAGGTACTCGCCGCACTGGCCCGGCACACGCCGCTGCTGCCCGGCGCTGACGTGCTGGCCTTCCTCGACATCGACTCCATGCAGCGGCGCACCTGCGGGTATGCCAAGCAGGGCTCGGGCTTCGGCCACACCAAGATCCAGGGAGTGCGACACGAAGTCGCGCACAGCGAGTGAACTCGCAGATTGGAGGCCCGCCATGCCGGGTGCGTAGTTCCCGATCAGTGTTCGAGATCGGTTCCCGCCCTGACGTGCGTCCGCAGGTCCTGCCTGCCGGGGGTGCGGAGCTCAGTGCCCGTGTACAAACTGATCCCTGTGCTTGCTGCGCGGGGCCGATATCGGGCGAAACTGTGACGTAGAGCGAATCTTCTGCGACATAGAGCGACCTTCCGGTAGCAACGGTGGTTATCGAAGCCCCATCGCCAACCGGAAGGTCTGCCGCCGTTGTACGCCACCGCTCCCGCCGCTGTCTTGCGTAACGAAGAAACCGCCTGCTCATGCGTGGCCTGCCGGTACGGCCGCGGAGCCGATCACCCGATCCGGGCGCCCCGCTACACCACCGACATGAGTGACGCGGAATGGCAGGCCATCGAGCCGTTGATGCCCCGGCCGGCCTGGTTACACGGCAACGGCGGACGCCCCGAGAAGTACTGCCGTCGCCTGATCATGGATGCCATCCGGTATGTGGCCGACAACGGATGCAAGTGGCGCAACCTGCCCGTCGACTTCCTGGCGCCCTGGCGCACCGTCCACTCGATCTTCACCCGCTGGTGGCAGGATGGCGATCTCTATGCGCTCCACAATGACCTGCGCGAACAGGTCCGGATAGCCGACGGGCGCGAACCGGAGCCCAGCGCGGGGATCATCGATTCGCAGTCGCTGCGGGCCGCCGAGACCGCCGCCGCCGGCTCGCGCGGATACGACGCGGCCAAGAAGGTGCAGGGCACCAAGCGGCACGTCATCGTGGACACCCTGGGCCTGCTGCTGGTCGTCATCGTCACCGCCGCCAGCGCGCAAGACCGCGACGGCGCCAAGCCCGCGCTGGAACGCCTGCGCGACTGGTACGAGCGGATCACGCTGGTCTGGGCCGACAGTGCTTACGCCGGAAAGCTCGTGACCTGGGCCAAAAAGCACGTCCGGCTCACCTTGGAGATCGTCAAGCGCAGCGACGACGTCAGCGGCTTCGTGGTCCTGCCCCGCAGGTGGGTGGTCGAGCGCACATTGTCGTGGATCTCCCAGCGCAGGCGATGCGTGCGGGACTATGAACGGTTATCCGAGCATCACGAGGCCATGGTCCTGTGGGCAATGATCATCCCCATGGGACGACGACTCGCACGATCCGGGTCTCCCAAATCGACCTGACGATCAGTTTGTACACGGGCACTCAGGGAAGAAGCCCAAGGGCTCCTGTTCCGTCCAGGGGAGCAACCGGGCGAGGGAAAGACCGAGCGGGCGAACGCAAGTGAACCCTCGATGACGCCTCGTGATCTTGAGCCTTGGCAGGCGGGATGAACACCGAGGTGATAGGGCCTGGCCGTTGGAAGAGGCGGCAAGCGGCGACCAAAGGTCCTTGGTTGGTCGTGTGAACACCGCTGGCCTCGGGGCTTAGTGGTCGTCTGCGTAAATCTTTCGGGGGTTACGCGGCTGCGTCGAGTGCGGCAGGCTGATGGTCGCAGCTGGCGGGTTGTTGGGAGTTACGCTCTTTCTGTTCGTGTCGCTCGATCCGGGCCAGGAGGTCCTCGAGGTCGGCCGGGGTGAACTTCCATTGGAAGGGCCGGGCGGTCTCGTTGTAACGGCGCTCGAAGGCGATCAGCCGGTCTTCGACCTGGTCAAGACTGGTGAAGTCGTTGGGTGAGACGACCTTGCGCTGCACGATGGAGAAGAAGATCTCCACTTGGTTCAACCACGAGGCGTGCACGGGCGTGTGCACCATCACCGCATTGGGAAAGCGTTCGGCCAGTCGGTCGGCGGCGGCTTTGCCCCTGTGGGAGGAGCCGTTGTCGACGACCCAGAACACCCGCGTGGCCGAGGCGTAGGGCTCTTGGGTCATCACCTGTTCGACCAGGTCCATGAACGGCGTGATGCCGGTCTTGGGCGAGCAGCGGCCGAAGACGCGAGCGTGGTGGACGTCGTAGGCGGCCAGGTAGGCCAGCGCGCCGCCGCGCTCGTAGTCGTGGTTGACGCGCATCATCCGCGACCGTCCCGGCGGCAGGGTGGGGTGGCAGCGGCAGCGGGCCTGGATGGAGGTCTTCTCATCGGCGCTGATCACGTACTCGTCGTCGCGAGCGTGGTGCCGTCCCAGCGGCGGGCGTACAACTCCAGCACGCGGGCGGCCTTGACGCTGAAGGCCGGGTCACGGATGAAGATCCATGACTGGTGCTGCCAGGGCTTGAGGGTGTCCTCGGCCAGGATCCGGCGCACAGTGGAGGCCGAGATCGCCGCCGCCAGGCCCCGGGTGACCACCTCGCGGGCCAGTTCGCTGCTGCTCCAGCGTGACAGCGGTGCGCCGGACTCGGCGGGCAGTTGGCAGGCCAGAGCCTTGATCTCGGCGATCTGGATGGGCGTGAACTGCCGGGGCCGGCCCGATCGGCGCCGGTCGCGAAGGCTGGCCGGGCCTTTGCGGCTGTCGTAGCGGTCCCGCCATAAGCGGACGGTGTCCACGCTCACCTGCTGCCGCTCGGCGATCGCGTTGTTGGAGTAGCCGTGTGCGGCGTCCAGCACGATCCGGGCACGGATCACCAGTTGGTAGGAGGCGGTATGGGAGTGGGCGATCTGCTTGAGCCGTCGCCGTTCGGCGGCGGTCAGGGTGATCTGGCGAGCGGAGGGAGCAGGCACCGGGGTCTTTCGGGATCGGGCGGGGTAGACCTCGCCGAGGTTGCCCGACCATGATCGGGATGTGCCGGTGCGACACGCCGGTAGGGCACGATGGTCTGCATGCCCGCGATCCCCGAGTCCACCAAGATCTCCCTGCAGCAGCGGTTGTGGGAGCGTGCCGAGCAGAACTGGCCGCAACTGATCGGGGTGAATGTCCGCTTTCGCGCCCAGTTCGCCTATGTCGACGGCGAACTACGCGACGGCGAGCTGCTGCCCTTGCTCCGCCTGCGCTACGGCGGATCGGCTCACCGGTGGAGCTCAGCGATCTACGTGGCAAGCAACGGGAAGTATGAGGACCAGATCTGGTTCACCGGCGAGGTCGAGGACGTTTTCGACCTCGCCTGTGACTTGCACGTCACCAACGCTGACCTCTGATCACCACCCGCATCCCACCAGTCAGAAGTCAACCCCCGAGGAACTTCCAGCGCGGACCACTTAGCCCGCATAACCGCAGCTCAGGGTGCGTAGCTCAATATTCCAGCGGTACATCGCGCGCTATGGACACCATGACCACCCGGTCATCGGCGTGGCCGCCGTGCCCATCGTGGCCAACCCAGACACCGTCGCCTCCCTGGCCAGCGGTGCTATCGCTCGCCGCTCACAAGCCCGTTGTGCCGTTCTGGAGAGGGGCTCGGCCGGTACACGGCAGACCAGTCAGCGTGGTCGGCCGCTCCCGACGTACTATCCCACCACATCCCAGGAACTGCGTGTGATTCTCATGAGAACCCCACACGGCCTGAGCCGGAAGCGTTTATTGATGGCATGACTGCGATATTGTACGCGTCAGTCATCGGCGAGCCGAGTCAGTCGCTCGGCCACGTCGGTCGCAGCCAACTGACCGGCCGTGTCCACGACATGTCCGTCGGCCAGGAAAACAATGGCATCTGCATATGCTGCCACGCCCGGATCGTGCGTCACCATTATGACGGTCTGGTCTAGACGATCGACGATGGCACGCACCAGTTCTAGAATTTCCCTGCTGGATCGGGTGTCCAGGTTTCCAGTGGGTTCATCTGCGAAGACCACTTGGGGTCGCGGCGCGAGCGCTCGGCAGATGGCGACCCGTTGCTGCTGACCACCCGACAACTCGTGTGGATGCCGGCCTACATGCTCGGCGATCCCGGCCACACTTAGCAAAGAATTCAGCCACTCCTGATCTGGTGTTCTCTTGGCCAGTCGAAAGGGAAGCGTAATATTCTCAATCGCAGTCAGTGCTGGCAGGAGGTTGAATGACTGGAAGACGAAACCGATCCGCTCTCTGCGGACATCAGCGCTTTCCTTCTCGCTCAGCCTGCTGATCTCCTTATCGTCTAGAAGCACTTGGCCTGAACTGGGCCGCAGCAAGCCAGCCGCGCATTGCAGCAGTGTCGACTTTCCCGAACCTGACGGTCCCATCACTGCGGTGAAGGTGCCTCGCCGGAACGAGAGTGTGACGTTGTCGAGCGCTATGACACTGCCGCTGCCACTGCCGTAGACCTTGGAAACCGCATCCAACTGTACTGCGACGGAGACTGTTTGTTCGGCCATGACATTAGGATTCATGTGGATACCTCGGTATGCTCCGACTTAACCGGGTGTAAAGTCCTCCAGCTTCTATTAGGTCGTTATGGCATCCCTTTTCTACCAGGCTGCCGCCTTCCATTACAACTATTAGATCAGCATGGCGGACTGTAGCTAGACGATGCGCGATTATTAGACAGGTCCGCTGCTTCAGGTACGGTTGCAGCGACTGTTGGAGCGCGTTCTCGGTTGCGTTGTCGAGATGAGAAGTTGCCTCATCCAACACCACGACACGCGGGTCTCTCAACAATAGCCGTGCAATGGAGATTCGTTGACGCTCTCCCCCAGACATCTGTAGCCCCCCATCTCCGACGATCGTTTCGAGTCCGTCGGGAGCCGCCTCGATCACGCTCCAGATCTGCGCGTCCCGGCAGACTGAAACCAGTTCGTCCTCGTCCGCGTCCGGCTTGGCCATCAGCAGATTCGCACGGATGGAGTCGTTGAAGAGAAAAGGCGCCTGGCTCACCACGCATATAGTGCTCCGCAAGGATTCCAGGGTCAGCCGCCGAACATCCATGCCGCCTACGAGAACGCGGCCCGACGTAGCCTCCCAGGAGCGCACCAGGAGTCGCGCGAGCGTCGACTTCCCTGCGCCGGAGAGCCCGACCACGCCTACTGTCATCCCGGGCTCCACAGTGAGGTCGAATCGGTCTAGCGTCGGCCCGCGAGGGGCCTGCTTATCTAGTTTTTCACCCATGAGCGACGGGATCGAGAGGCCGGTGCTTGAAGGATATTCAAACGATACGTTCGAAAAGACGACCGAGGCGCCCTGCCCGGGCGGGAGCTTTCGAGCGTCGGGGCGGTCCATTATGTGTGGCTTGAAATTCAGGACCTCCTGGACCCGGTTCAAGCTCACCAGCGCCGCTACGAGATCGACCTTGATTCCGGAAAGGGTGACCACCGGGCTGTACAAGCGCGCCAGTAGCGCCACCATGGCCACCATGGTGCCCATGCTAACCGTTCCCGAAATCGTCCAGAGCCCAGTTACAACGTATGCACCTGCAGTGGCCACGCCCATCGTCAATGTGAGGGCGGCGGAGAGTCCCGCACCCAACATGACTTGCCGGACCGCGAGATCCCGGATCCGCATCGCGTCGACGTTGAACGCGGCCCGTTCGAGCTGGGCACAGCCGTACTGCTGAATGGTCTCGACCCCTGCGGCACTGAATCGCTCCACCACTCTGGAAACGAGCGTGGCGTTGGCAGTGAGCTTCTTTCTGGTCACGATCTTGAGCGCACGGGAAATCCAGGCGGTGACCCCGTAAACGAGAGGTACTGCGACCAGAACGGCCACGGCCAGTCGCCATTCCAGGATGATGAGCGCGATCCCCGCGCTTAGCAAGGTGACCGCCGCTGAGACCACGCTGGGGAGGGTGCCCGAGATGAGCCGCTGGACCCCGGTCACGTCGCCGTGCACTCGGGAGGCGATCGCACCCGTCTTCGCGCTGTTGAAGAACCCCACCGACTGCTGGCGCAGGTGGTCGTAAAGGTCGAGGCGGAGCCGTAGCACCATATCCTCGCCGATGCGTGCGGCAAACGCCCGTTCGGCGAATGCGGTGACTGAATGCATGCAGGCGACGGCCACCAAAAACATGCCGAGCTGGGTCAATCGCGCCGCATCACCTGCCAGCACGCCCTCATCAATGACGAGTTGGCCAATCAGAATCGGAATGATTGACAATGCGGACTGCACAACAATCAGGATAAGCAGAAGGCTGATCCGCCCCGCAAACCTGCGCAGAAACCGTGCAAAGTCGCGGGTCATCCTGCCTCCTTGAGTACGGCACGTGACGCCAGCATCGTTCCCACGGCCCCCGCTATAAGGGCGGCCCCGCCGAGAGCGGCAAGCCAATCCCACGGGACGAAGTCGGCCAGGGCCATTAGGCTTTCTGGGGAACGTACGACAAACAGGGTAGTTGTCCAGACGGCAAGGACTGTGGCGAGCAGCATTATCGGGGCGATGCTGAGGATGGCTTCCCAGACGACCATGCGATTGATCTGGCGGTGGCTGACACCCAGCAACCGCATACTCACGAACTCGGTGCGCCGGTCGAGCATCCCGACCGCCAACGCGTTGATCGTAGCCACCAGGCAGAAGATTGCGATCAGTGCCACGATGTACATGAACGGCTGGTTGAGCTCAGCCCTCTGCCGCGCCACCTCGGCGACGAACTCCTGGTGCGTACGAACCTCCACCACCGTGGGATCTATCGCCACCCGATCGGCCACCTGCTTGATGTCCGAAGCGGATACCCCATCTCCGGCTCGCGCATAGAGTCGCTGATAGGGGGGAACCTTGGCGTACGGGCGTACGGCCTCCGCAGACATCGCCAGCGGGGGCACACCGTTTATGTCACCGTAGACTGCAGCGACTTCATAGCGCGCGCTCTTCATATCGGGGAACCTGACCTCCACCTGTGACCCGCGCGCGACCCCGAGTCGGGTCGCGGTGGATGCATTTACCGCGATGGAATTGGCGTCGAGTGCTGAAACATCGCCATCGGAAGCAGGGAAGTTTAAAGCGTCTTCGATATTTCCAGTGAAGATCTGCGCCCGGCCTGTGGTTACACCGCGCTTGGAAATCACACTCATATTCGACAGCCCGCTGGTCCCGGCGACCGTGGTCACCCGCTCAAGCGCTAGCCGGAGATCCTCACTGAATCGTACTCCGATGCGTCCGGCATCGATGACATATTCGGCCGGCACGGTCCGTGCGACATCCGCGGCCGCCTGCCAATTGAAGAACTGCTGCATGCCCACTGCTGACCCCGCCAGCGTCGCGCCGAGCGCGAGTGGCCCCATAGTCCCGGCGAACCGGCGATGATTGAACTTCACGTTGGCGACGGCGAAGAATCCAGTAACCCTTGACAGCGCGCCCACCGCGCCTGGAATCAGCCTGTTCAGGAACAGCACCGCCCACGGACCGAGCAGTCCAGCCCCGGCCACTACCAGGGCGATGACACCAAAGGGCGCGAAAAGACCCACTGTGGCGTCCAGAGTTATCCAGCCGCTAGTCAACAAGGCAGTCGTGCTGGCGGCGAACGCAAGACAGGTTGCGCCAGCGAGCAGTCGCGGCTTCCGTAGCGATCGCCCTTCAGCCGGAGCCTCAATCAGGGCGTCACCCGGGCGGATACGCAGCGCTTCCCGAACCGCGATGAGCGCGGACACCTCAGCAATCAACACCATAAGTATGGTCGTCCACCCGATAGCCCATGGCGTGACCACGATTCTGTAGGACGCGCTGAACTGGAGAAACCCGAAGCGGGGGCCCGTGATCCCCGCAGCGATCAGTCGTCCTGCTGGCAGACCCAATGCCGCGGCCACAAGACATAGCAGCAGGCCCTCGGCCAGCAGCATCCGCCGGACCGAGCCAGGACGAGCACCGAGTGCGCGCAGGATCGCGATCTCCTTACTCCGGCGCCGGATTGACACCCCCATCGCGCCGCTGGTCACTCCGATTGCGATTAACAGAACCAGTACGACCAAGACGACCATGGACTGAGCCATCTTGCCGTCGTCGACGAGATTGCCCTCCGCAAGAGCGAGCCTCGACCCGATGGCGACGTCGAGCCCGTGAGTGACTCGCTTCAAAGCCGCGGCGACCTGTGCGGCGTTGGCCCCCCGCCGCACGAACACCCCGAGCGCATCGACGTTGCCGCCTTGCTCTGCGAGTTCAGCGGCGTGTTCGTCGTTGAAGAACACCGACGACTGATATCGCACTGGATGGCGAGAGGAGGCGATGCCTACGACCTTGTACTGGCGCGCCACACCGAGCACAACAATCCGGATCACGTCACCGACTTCGACTCGTGCTTCACGAGTCAGCCGCGTGTCGAGAACCACTTCACTTGCGGCATGCGGTGGTGTTCCTCGCTGGATAGTGAACGGCGTCAGGACAGCGCTCGCCCAGCCGTGAGCCCAGGCACTCGGATGCTGGTCGCCAGGCACCACCACGGCCGTTCCTGTTGCGTCGAGAACGTCAGCGGCGAAGTTCAACTCGGGGGCAACACTAACGACATTCGGCACCGCGGATACCCGCTCGACCACGTCGGGGGTGATCATCCCCTTGTCTTGGGAGTACACAGCCGCCGTTGCCGCAGCATATCGTTCCACCGTCGGTTGTTGGCGGCCGACCGAGTCAAGGAGGAAGACGAAGGCACTGGTCAGAGATGCCGCGATCGCGAGAGCGATGAGACTGCCAAGCAAATTCCCCTTGTGCCAGCGAAGCGTCCTCCAGGCGAGCATCATCACCGCAACCGCCTCCACACGGATAGTAAGCTTGCTGTGCGTGTCCGATGCTTGCTCCGAATAACGCTCGGAGCAAGCACCGGAGGCGTTCAATTAGGAGAAGTATCCGCTGTCATCGCTTTCGTAACACCACGGAGACAGCGAGCTGTGCTCTTCCGAGGGGTTACAACAGATTGTGCTAGTGAGGCTTTCGAACGCAGAAGCGTCCAAATCGGGACTCAACCCCTGGAGATCGTAAAGTGACATACTGGTTCACCTCCTCTCGGCATAACCGTTGACGTAATCCGTGACCAGCGGTAGGCCCACGGGTGTCTCTGCACCTGGCTGACTAGCGGCCAGCGCGAGGAGCACACCCGAGTTCCCGGTGGCCAGGTCCATAGAAAGTCGCAGTAGCTGGGAGCCAGGGAAGGCTGTTTTCCCGTTCCAGCGGGTAGCGTGCCACTCAAGGCCACGGACCTGTTCGCTGGCGTACGTGGCAGCTCCACAGTGCGTATTGAACAAGATCAAACCTGCCAGACCTCGGAACAGCCCCGGGAAGATTGCGAAAGAGATAGTGGTCGCATGCCGGATCTCATCGAAGCTCTTGCGGAGATCAGGAACGTCGTACTGTGCTAGGAAGCGGTGCAAGGCCAGGCCAATGCCCGCGCTCCCGTCGGCTAGGTAAGGCAGGATTCGTCTGCCCTCGTTAACGTGGAGTCCGCCGTCGGAGTCATGGGTGCAGCGCCTGAGGTCCTGACGTAATGCAGTCTCTGCGGTGTCGAGGTATTGAGCTTCCCCGGTCGCTTCGTAGAGTGCGGTGAAAAGCAGGGCCGGTCCGGAGGCGCCATACATTAGACCGGCGTAACCATGCGGGCCACCGCTGGTTTCTGGCACCGAGTCAATTGTGCCCAGGCGCTCCTCAATAGTGGCGCCGGCGCGAATAGCCTTCCTCAGGAAAGAATCATTTCCGCACAGCCTAGCGAAATGCAGCCAGCTCAGCCCGATACCAGCCAGGCCGGAGTATAGGCTGTTGTCCGGCTCATCAGAGTCGAACCGGTCGGTCAGTGTCGTGAGAAGGTCTAGGGCTGCTTCTCGATGGTCGAGCTCCCACAGCGTGTAGGCTATTCCGTGCGCACCGTTGTAGAAGCCTGACGGTAGATCTTTTTGTCCCTGCTGAGTCTGCTTGAGCAACCATTGTTCGCCACTTGAATAACTTCCAGACCCAATCTGCTGTAAGGCCCATAACACACCTGCCGCGCCATACGCCAAACTGAGGCCCCCACTCGGCTCCAGAAATTGGTTGATATCGCCGGGGAAAAGACGGTCCTCCCGACTGGGCGACGCGCTTGCTCGTATCGCTGATGTCGCCGAGCCTATGACATCGGCTTCGCCTGGCACCGGCACAGACGGCTCCGTCCCCGAAAGCATCCGTACTGCCGACTCCAGCCACGACCACGGCACCCCGAACATTTCCGCGATTCGGTGCGCCAGATCCGCCGCTTTCCCGTTATCGAGACGGGTCAGCGTGGTCACCGGTGTGAAGAGGGCCAGCTTCAGGCATGCAAGCGCGTACTCGTCAACGTCTGTCCCTTTAGTGCCGCGTGGGGCGGCGAAACCAGGATTGGCCATAACTTGCCGACCGCCCTCCTCGAGGAACCATCCGGCCTCGAAATCGATCAGCTTGACTTCATCACCCTGTTCGATGACAAAGATGTTGAACATGTGGAGGTCGCCGAATACCACCCCCCGATCATGCATGAGGTGTACCGCATCGGTGACACGCTCCCACAGCGCCATCGCCCAACGACCATAGTCCGTCAGTTCCTGTCGAGGTCGTGGTCCAGTCTTGATCAGGGGATTCCGTCGGAGGAGTTCGTGCCACAGAGTCTGGCCTTCGATGAATTCCTCGATGAGGAATTCATGCTCGCCGACCGTGGCATAGTCAAGGAGCTGAGGAACGCACAGCATCCCGTCTAGCCGCTCTAGGATCTTCCGCTCGAGACGGAGTCGATCCACCGCGTCACGGCCCGCGAGGTCGATTCCGGCATGGGGCCGGCCTTCCTTGGCAACTACCCGTTGAGCGGTACGCTTGTCCCTCGCCTCGTAGACCCCGCCACCATTGGAGTAATGGAGGGCGCCGACGATTTCATAGGGGAAGCCGTCGAGCCGTAGATCATTTCTTCGATCCAGATGGGGCTGCAGGAACGAGGGTAGTTTGGCCCACTCTGGAGGGTTGAAAACTGGATCGCGAGGATCTCTGACAAGCTTTCCTTGAGGATCCTCGATCGCCAGAACGGATTGCCCGGTCGCGTCCCACGTCATGAGTCGCTGAAACGCGCCGTAGCGTACATGTAGTGGGCCGTCGCCCCACCGCAGATCGCTCAAGATGTACGGTCCTGCCTCACCCTGAAGGATTTCTCCTAACTCGGCCAATACGGTGTGCAATTGTGCGTGGTTACTTGGGTAGATCGTTGCTAGTTTGCCACTGGCGGCTCGTGGGGCGTACTTGGAGTTACGGTTTCTCCATTCCACTGGGTCCGGCACCACTTTGAACGTTATCTCATAGCGGACGCAATAGTTCCGGACTTCTTTAGTCACGCGCTCCGCATTCTTCAATGTCGCCGAGACGTGGATCTTCCATCCTTGGCGAGGAATGAGCGCACCAGGCGGACGGAGGTGGATCCAGCCCTCGGCTGATATGCGCTCCCAGCCAGCCGGTGTGGCCTCTTCCCGCAATGGCTCAAAGATGGAGACGTGCGGAGAGTCGAGGTCTGTGCGGTCGTAGAAGTACGGGTCCTTGGTGCAGTAGAGCTCATATCGACGGTCCATCGCCCGCTCCTTAGCACATTGGCCCTTTACTGTGCGCTAAATGTATCTTGCAGCGCTGTCGATACGCTGTCCTCGTTCAACAGCGACGAAGAGCGGTGATGTGAGGTCTCGCAGAACGCAACGCCATCGCCACAAGCTGTAAGCGGTCAAAACGTACCAATGAGCCGTTCCTGGATTCAAGCCCACGTTTCCCGTAATTTGAAGAATCTAACGAGGGTTCGCCTCGGACCACCAAGGTTCGTGGTTCAGCAGGCGTGATCGTGCGGGATCGTGGACATTCGCAACCGTAGGAACGGTTGCGTTACAGTAGGTGATCGACGTGATTCGTGCTGAGACACTGACGGACATTCTTGATGGGCATGTCGCACTCGACGTTGACTGTATCGATCGGCTCTACCTCACCAGGTACGTGCCGTGCATGTAGACCAGCGGCCAGGTTGTCGGGTTCCTTGCAGGTCATCGACCTTCAGCCCACACCCAGCTGACCAGCCTGAACGGCACCGCGTAGAGAAACGCCCTCCAGGCGGCCGCAGCCATGTCAGCCCAGTTCAGAGCACCAATCTGCATCTCTAGTCCACCGAATTACGCGGAACATGGGTCAAGGGCGCGACGGCGAAGCGTCGCTGTGGCGATTGCTTCAATCGCGAGCAAGCACTTTCCGTCGCTGCAGCTTGAGGACGCGGGTGAGGGCCGCGAGGAGCTCAGTTTCCGATTCTTCGGCCACGGCCCGCCCTCTGGCATAGTCCAGAACGAGAAGATAGCCGCGATACCCGGGTTCCACAAAATGAGCGTCGATCAGGTTGTCCAGCAAGTCCTCAGCAGCGTCCTGCGAGCAGTCAGCGAGGGCTGCGGCGTCCGATAGCGAGAAGTGGTGTTGGCCGTAGAAGCCGACACGTCGAAGGAGCGAACGCGATTGATCGTCTAGCATTTGGTAGTTGGAATCCAGCAGTGGACGGACCCGTAGCTCCCCGCTCGCCATCTCGTCTACAGGCGAACCGAGAATCCGATTAAGGAGTTTCCGGAAGCTCCAATGGGGTTTGGCTGCGAGGCGCGCGGCGACGATTTTCAATGCCAGCGGGTACCCCTGGCACAGTTCGATGAGTGCGTGTACGGCAGCGGGATCAACGTCGAGTCGCCGCCCGCTGTCGGCCAGAATCGCCCGCGCTGGCAAGTCAGACAGAGGGAAGAGCCGGATAAGTGTCGCGCCTGGGAGTTCAGTCAGCGGCCGCCGGCTGGTAATGATCGTCCTACAGCTGGACACCCCTGGGAGCAGGGGCTCGACTTGCGTGGTGTTTGCGGCATTGTCCAGGACCATCAGGAGACGTCTGTCCGCGACCACGGATCGAAAAAGCTTCGCGCGCTGCTCGACGTCATCGGGAATGTTCTGTTCAGAGACCCCCAGGTCTCTGAGGAAATCCCCAAGTACGTTGGCCGGCATGGCGGGATCGCTGGAGCCGGATAGCTCCGCGAATAGCTGTCCATCGGGGAACAGGTCGAGGGCCTGATGAGCGGCGCCTGTCGCGACGGTTGTCTTGCCCACCCCGCCCGGTCCGCTGACCACCACGGGGGAGCCGGGCCCGGCGACAGCAAGCGTGGACAGGATTGAGTCGATCTCAGACTTCCTGCCCTCGATGACCGGCAGGCGTCGAGGGAGCTGGCGAGGGGCGCTTGTGCTGGGCGCTCCCGGCAACAGACTGCTGTCGTTCATGGCGATGCGATGCAGAAGCTTCTTCAGAGTGGGACGGGGGGCCTCGCCCAATTCACCCTCCAGTCGCTCGCGTAATCCGTGATAGGCGTTCACTGCTTCGGAAGGACGCCCGGCGCGGAAGAGTGCCAGCATGAGTTGCTCGTGAAACGGCTGGTGCAGGCAATGCTCGTGAACGAGGTTCGTCAGCTCAGGCACCAGGTCGCGTCCTTTGCCCATCCGGAGCTCCGCCCACGTCCGTTCCTCCAGGGCGATCAGGCGAAGTTCCTCCCAAGGCAGCGCCCGAAGTTGGAGATCGGCTGAATCCAGACCGCAAAGCACAGGGCCACGCCAGAACTGCAATGCAGTGCGGAAGAGTTCGACGGCTTCCTCGTCGCATTCGGCGGAGTGAGCTTGGCGCGCTTGCTCGATCATCGCCTCCGCCGCAAACCCATCGATCCTCAGTTGCTCTATGCGCAAGATGTAGCCGTCCTCGTACGTCTCGATATCTACTTTATGACGGCGCAGTACGGACACGGCTCGTTGCACCTGGTTCTGTGCCGTACGAGGTGGCCGACGGTTGTAGATCGCGTCGGCGAGGAGATCCCGAGTGATGGGAGTGCCAGGCTCGAGCATTAGTCTGGCTAGACAACTGCGTGCGCGGGTGTCTGACAAGGCCACGGCCTGATGACCATCCCAGATGCTGATCGGGCCGAGAAATCCAAGCCGGAGCTGAGAAGTGGAGCTCACGTCACCTCCATGCGACTATGACGATCATCGTCCAACCGGACGACCAGTGACCGCATGTGCTCGTGCCCGGGGGTGAATCTTGAGGGCAGACCCCGGTCAATATGCGCCTTGATCTACAGACTGTCAACTGACTTGTCCGAGCCCGACCTGAAGACCGCGCCAGTTGACGGTGCCCCCGTGGCCCATATTTTCGATTTGTGCTGTGAGCGACGGTGGAGACGCCGCCAGTGGCTTGGGAGGACGATGCGCCTATGCCTGGCAAACCGCTCAGCCTGACAGAGAAGCTGGATACGCTATTCCAACTTCGGCTCCATCCAGAGCGTGCCATGGACTCCAATCAGCTCGGCGTCAGTTCTTAGTGGGCGTTTAGCCTCTGTATGCCACACTTCGTCCGGTTTATCCTGTGGCGCATCTGTCGTATTAGTACGTTTTAGGTGGATATCGTGAGCCAACGCGGGTGATCGACTGTCCGAATAGGGCCACTTCTGCGTTCAGGTTCCTGTTTGGTCACAAGATGTGGCACTTCGTACCGCTCATCATCGACAGACGACCCGCGGCCCCAGCCGGCCGATTGCTCGCCTTTGCCGGTTGACCTGCGATGACGCCACCGCAGCGCCATCAGCGATCTCGTCCCGGATGGCCGCTTCCACCGGAAAAGGCTAGGGACCAAACAGAATCCGCCGGATCAAACGCCCACTTATATGGCGAGGTCGTCGAAGCTATCCATCAGCGAACAGGTGGCCGCGTCGCGTATACCGCCAGTACCTGACGAAATGCACCTGGTTCAAGCAGGTGGGTCTGCCTGGAAGACCCTCCTTGGTCAGGGAACCGAGGTGATTGCGGTGCGGCCAGCCGCCGATTGCACATCGCTATAATCAGGAATTTAGCCTTCTCCGCAACGACGAGCTCGAGCCGAGTGGTCAGCGAGTCTTCGGTGGGTCGTATATCGTCATCTAGCCTGGTGGAATGAGCTCCACGTGGCGCAGTGTGATAGAAGCTACCAGTTTAGTCTGGCGTGCCGCCCCACTGCGGGCGGTGTGCTCCTTGACGTTCACCCTGCTGCAGGCAGGCATCCCCGTTACCATCGCTTGGCTGACCAAGCTGGTGCTCGATGACCTTGCTGGGCAAGGCTCGTCGGCCGAGATCATGTCCTTAGTCGTGGCGTTGGCTGCCGTTGGTTTAGCAGCGGCCGTCCTCCCGCGGGTGAATCAGTACGTATCGGCAGAGATGGGCCGCAGGACCGGCCTGCACGCCCTGGACCGGCTGTTCACGGCCACCGACCGGTTTGTCGGGCTTGGCCCATACGAGAACCCGATCTTCCTCGACCGGCTCAAGCTGGCCACTCACGGCAGCACGATTGCGCCGGTATTCGTCGGCAGAGTTTTCGAACTGGGCCGGAACGCCGTGACGATGACCGGATTCCTCACCTCCGTCGTGATCATCTCACCGGCCATGGCCGCCCTGGTGCTCGGTTCTGCCATACCGGCGCTGGTTGCGCAGCTTGCGCTGGCGCGTAAGCACGACAGAACCATGTTGGAGATCGCTCCTGCACAACGCCGCGAGCTTTTCTACTCCCACCTGCTCAGCAGCGTGGCGGCTGCCAAGGAGAATCGCCTGTTCGGGCTGGGCGCATTTCTGCGCGGACGGATGCTGGCCGAGCGGCGTTTTGCCGATGAGGCTCAGCGGCGACTGGAACGCAAGGACTTGTTCGTCCAGTCCGCTCTGGAACTGCTCGGTGCGCTGGTCGCTGGCAGTGGTTTGATCTGGGCGGTGCTGGCAGCCAGCGGCGGTGGGCTGACGATCGGGGACGTGTCGATGTTTATCGCAGCCGTGGCCGGGCTGCAAAGCGCTTTGTCCGCGCTGCTGTTAGGCATCGCCCGCACCCACACGCAGTTGCTGTTGTTCGGCAACTACGCCGATGTCGTTCATGCGGAGCGGGACCTGCCCGTCGCCACTAGCCCTCGTCCCACGACACCACTCACCGAATGTATCGAGCTGCGTGACGTATGGTTCCGCTACGCAGATGACCTGCCCTGGGTGCTGCGCGGTATCACGCTCACTATCCCATGCGGGCAGGTTGTGGCGCTTGTAGGGCTTAACGGCGCGGGCAAGAGCACGCTCGCTAAGCTTCTGTGCCGCTTCTACGACCCGGTGCGCGGGTCGATTTACTGGGACGGCGTCGACCTGCGCGACCTGGACCCAGTCGACCTGCGCGTCCGGCTCGGCGCGGTATTCCAGGACCACATGACGTACGACTTCAGCGCCCGCGATAACATCGCCGTCGGTGACCTAAGCGCACTCGACGACCTAGACCGCATCAGGGCAGCCGCCAGGAACGCGGGTGTGGATGAGACCATCGTCGCACTGCCTGACGGCTACGACACCGCTTTGACCAGGGTGTTTCTCCTCAACGAGCGGGCACCCCAAACCGGTGTGGTGTTGTCGGGCGGGCAGTGGCAGCGCGTGGCTCTGGCCCGCGCGTTCCTGCGTGACGACTCCGACGTCATGATGCTTGACGAGCCTAGCTCCGGGCTGGACCCGGAAGCCGAGCACGACGTGCACGCGCGAATGCGCCGCTATCGGACTGAACGCACCAGTCTGCTGATCTCGCACCGGCTCAACGCGGTACGGGAAGCGGATGTGATCGCTGTGCTCAGCGATGGGGTGATAGCTGAGTCGGGTACGCATGAGGAGTTGATGGCAGCGGACGGCTCATATGCGCGGCTGTTTCGACTGCAGGCGAGCGGTTATCAGGAGGACTGAGCCTGAATCCACGGCGTGATTCCGTTTGATCATTTTCCGACCCGATTCCTCCACGAGGACGGGTTCCGCAGGTGGAGGCACTGTTTTCGGGCGTGGGAGGGCCGCCGTGCTCGGGTCGCGGCTTGTCCGGGTGCGTTCGGAGGCTCGGGTGCGCGAGAGCGCGGTGACCGCGAAGGTCGTCAGCAGAGTATGACCAGGGTTGCGGCTGGTCAGGCCGCTGTGGCGGCGGGTGGGTCGTGGGTGGCGGTGAAGGCGTTGGTCCAGGCGGGCTGCCAGCGCCATCCAGCGGGTAGGTGCAGGGTCAGGTGGCCGCGCTCGTCGGCAGGGCTGTGCCGGGCCAGCCGCGCGGGCACGGCGATGAGGTGGCGGCGCAGGGTCGCACCGCGCGCTTTGGCGTGGAAGGCCGAGGCCAGGCAGCCCAAGCCGCGCAGCAGGTTGTGGGTGATCGCCGCGCAGGTCAGCCAGGCCGCGTTGGCGGCGAAATGGCCGGAGGGAAGGTGCGCGAGCGGTCCGCCGATCAGATCGGCGTTGACCTGTTCCTGCACGGCGTGATCGCGGTGCTGTTCCTCGGCTTGGAGCAGCGCGTACGGGCTGTCGGTGAAGATCGGGTAGTAGCGCCAGGCCGGGAACAGCTCCTCCTGGCCGCATCCCGCCTGCTCATGGCGCATTCTGACCCGGCGCACGATCAGCCGGGCGCAGGCGGCCTGGCCCTTCTTGCTGGTGAAGGCGGTGTAGCCGACCTCGGCGACCTGCGCATCGGAGACCCAGCCGCCGGCCTGCTCGTCAAAGATCGCTCGCGGGTACTTGATCGGCTTCCAAGCGTCCTCGCTGATGGTGGCGATGGCGGCTTTGACCTTGGGGTCGAGCTTGGCGGTGACGGAGAAGCGCGCATCGTGCTCGCGGCAGGTGCCGATGAGTTCGGCGCCGTAGAAGGCGCTGTCGCCGCGCATCAGGAGGGTGCCGGTGCAGCCTGCCTGGCGGGCGGTGCCGATGGACTCGCGGACCGCTGAGGCGGCGCCGCGTGCCGACCCGGCCGTGCCGCCGCGCAACCGGCTGGCGGCAACCACCGGTGCCGACAGCGGCGTGGACAGGGTAATGGTCAACGCGTTCAGCCCTTTGACCAGAACACTCTTGCCGCCGATCTTGGTGTGCCCGAAGCCGGAGCCCTGCTTGGCATACCCATAGGTTCGCCGCTGCATCGAGTCGACGTCCAAGAACGCCAGCACCTCCTTGCCCGGCAGCAACGGAGTGTGAGCGGCCAGCGCCACCAGCACCTGCCGGGCGACCTTGTCGAGCTGGCGGACGTTGCCCCAGGTGAATGCCCGCAGAAACGACCCCAGCGTGGACGGCGCGCGGATACCGGTGAACATCTTGCCCATCCCGCCGTGCCGCAGCAGTTCCAGGTCGTTGATGCTGTCGGCGCCGCAGGCCATCCCGGCCACGATCGAGACCACCTTCGCCGGCGCGTTGACCCCGTCGGCCGTGCCCAGCGCCACGTGCTCACCGACCAGCCGCCCAAGGCCGGACCGCCCGGCCAACCGCAGCGCCGGAGCCAAGCCCTGCGTAGGAAATCACGTGCTCGTCATCGAAGATCGCCTGCGTACGGCTGGCGGCATGCGAGAATTCCAACTTACGAGGTGTCCTTTGCAGCGGGCTGATGGAAGCCTAGAGAACTCCCATCCTCCCAGGTCAAGGGACACCTCACTTCATTTCCAGCACCTCGCCCCGGACTTCACGCTGTGAATCCAGGCTTAGAGTCATGTTCCTGTAACTTCACCCTCGCAGCCGAAGCTGGCATCGATCAGATACGGGGTTTGCAGATGGCGCTATTCCCTGGGTTTGGCATTTCTGGATATCGAAGTATTCGTGATGACCTGCAGCTCCTGGGTCCGCTCGGCAAGGTGAATTTGCTAGCCGGGCAAAACAATGCGGGAAAATCTAATCTCCTCCGAGCTACTCGATTCCTTAAGAACGCGCATCCTGGCGCAGAAGAACTTGACGCTCCCTACGGGACCCAAGGCCAGGCTCCGGCAGAGATAGCTATAGCGATCAGTGCGGACAGTCCGATCATCACGAATACTTCCGCATCCATCCCTGGCGACTCTGTGGCGTCGAAGGCGTTCAAGCTCTGGTCGGAAATAGGACCGTTTGGTAGGCGCGCGTCAGCAACCTGGCATCTTCAGGAGGTTCAGGTTGGCATGGGCCTGCGCTATTACCTTGGGTAAGTCACCGACTCCGAGATGTGAGAGACAAGTCGATCGATCAGGATGCGACGGCTTCGCCGTCGACGAGGTGAACCTTCTTTCCGGTAAGCCGTTCGATCTCACGGATCTTCCGGCGGGCTTGCTGCTCAGGGCTGTTCAGCCGGTCGTAGTAGTCGGCGCCGAGGTCATGAAAACGTAGGGTGGGGTTGGCGATCAGCAAATAGGCGATCTCCAGGATGGAGCGGCCAACCGCGACCATGGCTTTCTGTTTGCCGCGGCGTCGCCGGATCCGCTGGTAGCGTTCGCCGAGGAAGGTGCCCTTGCTCTTGGCGGTGGCCATCGCGGCGGTGCCGAGCGCCCCGCGTAACCACCGGTTGCCCTTGCCGGTCGGTCCGCTGCGTGAGGTCTTGCCGGACTGGCGAACCACGGGGACTAGCTTGGCCCAGGCGGCAGCATGCCCGGCCGTGGGGAACTGGGTGGTCACGTGGGTGCCGAGTTCGGCGATGATGACCTGAGCGCAGGACATGCCGACGCCGGTGATCTCGTCCAGGCGTTCGGCCAGCCCAAGGAGCCGTACCCCGGCATCGGCGCAGCCGGGCGCATGCTCGCCGCCCACCAGAGCGCAGATACCGCACGCCGGGGCCGCGCCGGGCAGGTCGGCGACCATCGCGGCGATCTGGTCGTCGAGGTCGGCGACCTTGGCCTCCAGCAGGCCGATCAGTTCCAGGAGCATGCCGATCTCGACGGCGTGCACGTCGCGGAAACGACCGGTCAACGCGGCGCGCAACCGCGCCGGGCTCGCCCGGACTCGATAATCGGCGAGCTCGGCCAATCGGGCCGGATCACGCTGTCCGGCCACCAGTGCGTTCAGGATACGGCGCCCGCTGGTGCCGAACAGGTCCGACAACACCACCGAGATCTTCAGCAGCGCGTCTTCGAGGACCTTCTCGATCCGATTCATATGCCGGGCGGCGTCCTGGCCGAGTTTGGTCCGCAGCCGGGTCAGCTGCCGCAGATCCCGGATCTCGGCCGGGGGCACGAATGAGGGACGCAGCATCCCCCGCTCGTTCAGCTTGCACAGCCACACCGCATCCAGCTTGTCGGTCTTGGGCCGCCCCGGCACGTTCCTCACTTCACGGGCGTTGACCAGCCACACCACCAGCCCGGCCGCCTCCAGCAGATAGTAAAAGATCCGCCAGTAATCCGACGTGCTCTCGATGACCACCCGCTCCACCCCGTGCGCACGCAGATGATCGCCGAGGGCGAGAATGTCGTCGTGACGCGCGGGGATCTCCCACACCTTCTGAACCTTGCGCCCAGCCCGGGTATCGTGCGGCAGCCGGGTGCACACCATCCCGCTGTCCTTGCCCACATCGATCGCGGCGACCCGCGCCAGGATCTCCTCCGGCTCCCCGTCGGGCTCACCATCATGCACACCGTCGGCCACAGGAGCCGTCTGTTGAACTCGTACCACGCGACTTCCCCAACCATCGATAGATCGCTACGGTTGAGGCCGGCCGGAGGGCGGTGTGGGACCGACGAATCTGGTCGGCGTACTCGTGGTAACAGGACGCATCCCTTCGACCGCCCCCGGCGCCACACTTGCTTACGTGCTCGCAGCTCCAAAAATCGCTCGGGCTCACGGCCAACCTCGCCACTGATCATTTCGTGACGACGCGACGGCTACCAAACCCTGGTCACTTGCTTGACCATCCCATGCTCAGCCTCACGCAAGACGATTTGCTGTGGTTCCACTATAAATTCATGGCGGGTACCAGCAGTTCTCTGACACCCAGTGATCGACAGGTAGCTGCAATAACAAGCGACTTGGGCCATCATGGGTTGAGTGAGCTGTCCTCGGCGCTAACAGGCAATGCAGGTGGCCAACAGGGTGAGGATGCCAGAAGGGTTCTTGCATCCTTTCACACGTGGGAATCATTTCCCCCCGTTGCTTCTATCGATGCTTTTAGGATGATTGGTGGAGCTGCGATCGGGCCACATAATGGATCGGATATTATTGAACGCCTTGCTCGGCTGCAGAATCCAAGTGCGTCTCAACAAAATGATCGGTCGAGGTTTGATGCGGTGAATCGGTTCCTGCAGACCGTCCTAGAGGATGCAAGTGCCTATCTGGAAGTCCCATTCGAGAGAAACACAATCAACGTTCACAGGGGCGGGAAGGTTCTGCCGCTAACTCATCTTGGAACCGGTATTCATCAGGTGATAATCCTGGCCGTCGCTGCAACGGTGATGTCGGACCACTTTGTGTGCATCGAAGAGCCCGAGGTGCACTTGCACCCCCTTCTGCAGAGAAAACTGGTTCGATACCTTCGGGATGAGCCTTCAAACCAGTATCTCATCGCGACACATTCTCCACACATATTGGACTATGATCAGTCTCATGTCTTTCATGTGAGGGACATTGAAGGATCTACATCGGTTTGTCGCGCTAAAACGCCTGCAGAGGTCGCCACCGTCTGCTCAGATCTGGGATACCGCCCGTCTGATCTCCTACAAGCTAACGCAGTGGTCTGGGTTGAAGGACCAAGCGATCGAATTTATTTGCAGCACTGGATTCAATTGAAGGCCCCCGACTTGATCGAAGGAATACACTATTCCATAATGTTCTATGGGGGGCGGCTTCTGAATCACCTGAGTGCGCTTGATCCAGAGGTTTCGGATTTTATATCGCTGCGCCGACTCAATCGACATATCGCGATACTTATTGACAGTGACAAAACATCTGTACGCAAGCCAATTAATCGGACCAAGAAGCGCGTGCGCGATGAATTTGACGCCGAGGGCTATCCAGGCCATGCTTGGATTACCGATGGCTACACCATCGAGAATTATGTACCGTCCGATGTGCTATCTGCGGCCGTGCTGGAAGTTCATGGTCGTCGAATCCTTTGGTCGGGAGACAGGTGGCGTGATCCTCTGAAGGAATACGTACCAGCGTGGGGCGGGTCAGCAGATAAAATCCGCATCGCTCGCTCCGTATGTCAGAATTGGCCAGGCTTGGATTTTCCGAAAGTTCTAGAGAAGCACGTGGAAAGGTTGGTTTCATTTATGCGAGAAGCTAACCAACACGTTGGGGCTGTGGACCGATAGAGAATCTCAACGCGGATCCGCACCTGCTTAACGCAGGAGGTTCAGGTGAAGAGAGGCGTGAAAGGCCCCGTGCCCGCATTGCAGCCGTTCTTGTCGCCGGCGCTCTCGCAGAAGCTCGCATTCGGCTGCCAGGAGGTCGAGGAGGGTCTTACGTTCGTTCGCCTTGGCCCCGGTCAGGGCGAAGGCGATGGGCAGGCCCTGAAGGGTGCAGACCAGGTGCAGGCGCAGGCCCCAGAAGAAGCGCCTGTGGCTGGCGCAGTAGCCGTATTCGGCCCAGCCTGCCGGGTCGGAGCGTTTGACGGTCTCGCGGGAGCGCCACATTCCACCGGGGAGGAGTCCACAACCCATACGTCGTCGCTCCACACCGAGGTGGTGGTGGCCAGGATCCGGTTGACGCTTCGCATCAGACCGGCGGCCTTGCGCAGCCGCTTGTTGTAGCCGGGTCGCTGAGGCCGGGAGGGGAAGAGGTGGCGCAGGTGGGCACGGGCATGGCGGAGCCATTTGGCCTCGGAGGTGAAGCCGAGTATGGCCTGCATCATGGCGAGGGCGACCAGTTCGGCCTCGCTCAGGCGGGGCGTCATGCCGACCGGGCGGGCGCCACGGCGCCAGGTCGGGATGCTCCTTCAGCATGTCGTCGGTCGCCGCACACCCTCGTTCTCGTCTCCGCAGGCACCGCTTGGACCACACCACCAGGAGGAACCAGTGTCATACCCGCAACCGCTCGCCCCCGAGGAGAAGCTTGCCGACGCGAAGAAGCTGTTGGGCCTCCCGCGTATCGTCGTGATCTGCGGCTCCACCCGTTTCATGACCGAGATGAACGAGGCCGATCTGCGGGAGACCAAAGCCGGAAAGATCGTCGTCAAGCCGGGTTGCGACATGAAGTCGCCGCACGAACTTTGGTCCGACCCTGTCGAGGCCGAGGCGCTGAAGGTTCGACTCGACGATCTGCACCGGGCGAAGATCCGGCTCGCTGATGAGGTGCTCGTAGTCGGCGACTACATCGGAGACAGCACCCGAGCCGAAATCGCCTACGCCCGGTCGCTGGGCAAGCCCGTGCGGTTCACGCACCCCGAAGTCGACCCCGACGTCCGAATCAGATAGTCCGCCTCATACAGGTCAGAGACGATGGTCTGCACCGCCCGCTCGGTGAATGCTGATCGCCTCGGCGATGTCCCGCGGGCCGTACCGGCACAACGACGCCACCGGACAAACCGTCCTACGCTCACTGATCGCCTACGATCACTGACCCCTTGGAATAGATCATCTAGCTTTGTGCCGCACGTGCGCCAGCCACTCGAAACGGGATATCTTCTCCGCTATGAGTGCCCAGTACGCATGGTCTGAACGCCTTCCTGTAAGGCTTCCGATGACCGAGGGTTCTGATCGCCCGGCGGTCAGTCCACTCGGCGATCTGTATTCCCCGGCCACCGGAGCAGAGGTTCGCGAGCTTGAAGATCGGCTGAGTGTGAAACTGCCGCCGAGTTATCGGGAGTTTCTCCTGTTCGCCGACGGGTGGGGCAGCGACGATGACTGCTGTCTGCTGCGTGTCGATAAAGTCGGCTGGCTCCGTGATGTCGACCCCTCGAGGGCCGAGAGCTGGTCGGCTCCCAAGCGGGAGAACTTATGGAGCGTGCCTGACGAGCTCTACTTCGTCTACGGACTGGAGCAGGACTCCATACATTACAGAGGGGAGTATGTGTCCGACACTCTTCTGATCGGATATTGGGATGACGGAGTGGCTCTCCTCAATCCGCACGTCAGCACCGCTGAAGGTGAGTGGGAAGCATGGTATCTCGCGCCATGGCTGCCTGGGGCTAACCGTTACAGGTCTTTCTGGGACCTCGCAATGGACGAGCTGAAATTGCGATATGCACGTTGATGTCCCCGTCGTCGTTGCGGCGTGACCGAGGCTGGGCGTAATTCGTACTTGCTGGAGCAAGGTAGCCCTTGATCGGTCATGGCCGATCAAGGGCTACCGAAGGGTTCAGTGCCGGATGTCGAATTCTCTAGCGGCCTTGAATTCGGCATCCGGTACTGCGCCTACTGCTATTGGATCATCACCCAGAAAGAGTTCTCATCGCCGACTCTGAATTGGGCATAGAATCTGCCCAGAGCGTTTCCTTGATCCTGGTTGTCCTTTGCTTTGATTGCCCGAATCGAGAAATCCCACTCGGTGCTCGCGGCTCCTTCTAGTGTTGTGGCGAATGGATATTCGTCACAATTCAGATCGTTGAACCTTTTCTGGGCGAGATACTTCTCCCATTGATAGTATTTGCAATAGTTGTTGCCGTAGTTCTGTGGCCATTCATAGTCTTTCTCATCGCCGCGGTCGGCAATGAAGGAGCGTCCCGAAAAGACGAGCCGGTTGGAATTCTTCCGGAGCTTGCTGGTGGTCCTGTGCAGTGGTTCGCCTGCGTCGCTCCCGATAGGAGCCGCCCAGTTCCCAGGGATGCGCTTGGGCTGCTCAGTGCCGAGGACGGCCCTGTTCGGCGGATTCGGAACCTCGTACTCCCCAGCACGTTTAGGCGGATAGGTACTCTTGTTCGTCGAGGGGTTGAGAGCGTCCTTGATGTGCTGAGCCGTTTCTGGAAATTCCGTACCAGGACTCGTGGACATGACGAATACACGTTTCGACCTGGTGTTGATACAGCCGCCGACGCGATCCTCGACCTGCGGGTCACCCGCGCCGAACGCGAGGGTGTCGCAGCGGAAGTGGGGCATCCACCGCTTCCAGCCCTCGGGCACACCCTCACCCTCGCGTGCGACGCCGACCCACTCGCCCCTAACGTCAATTACTTTCTGACTGAAGAGAGGCAGGCGCAACCACTCCATCCCATTGTCGGCGTAGAACGCGACCTCGGGATGGAACGCGCAGGTGACTACGCCCGGATTGTTAATGGTCGTTCGGATATTGAAGATATCGTACGGGCTGGATCGCCATGTAGAGATGTCCTTCTTCTTCTCGCCGTCGCCAGTAGTGCAGCCTTCATTTGTGAGAGGAGGATCCGGAATGTACAGCCTCGTCGTGATGGGCATGCCGCTCAACTGGTTTCCGGGCTTGATCACGCGCCCGTCTTCATCGATGAGTGCGAACTCATCGAGCTGGATGAACATCTTCATGTCCGTCGGCTTGATGCCGGTTCCGGCCCCATGCACCACACCAGTTCCGGTCGCGTCTCCGAGATAGCTGTGGATGACCACCGTGGCGCGGAAGCGGAGGGCGATGTCTTCATCGAACGGCTCAGCCATCTGCTTGCAGGCCCATTTGAGGACCGGATTCTTGAACGCGCTTTTACAGCCGGCTTTCACTAGTCTGCCGCTCGACTCGTCCTCTACGTAGTCGTTCACTTGCAGGTAGGAGGACCAGCAGGAGTTGTACGGCAGCTCGCGGATTCGTGCATCGTACTCACCATGCCCGGTTTCGCTTCCGCTGACCTGGCACGTTTGCAGATTGATGCGCTCGTAATCAAAGTCGCCGGTCGCAGCCGCGGCCTGAGTAGAAGCGGTCTTCTGCGGTGCGGGCACAGCCACAAGCGTCGGAGCCGGGACCATCACATTGGCGATCTCATCGGCGCTGAACGGGCGTTGGTAGATCTGAACCTCGTCGAGGCTTCCTGCCATCGCCGCGCCGATCCGTAGCGGGGCCTGGGCGTTCCAGGCGGGGAAGGACAACTGCGCGGTTCCGGCCTGCGTTCCGTTCAGGTACAGGGTCACCGCACGGGTGGCCGCGTCGTACACGCCCGCCAGGTGGAACCACTCATCCACGGGCGGTTCGACCCCGGACAGCACGCCTTCGACCGTCGCACCGGCGGCGTCGGCGCTGATAAAGGTGAGCACTAGTCCGTGGTCGGCGGTGTTGCCGAGCCGGAAGGGTGCCTGGTGGGTGCCCTTCTGCTCGAGGACGCTGTAGTCGCCGTCCTTGTCACTCCAGCGCAGCCAGGCGGCGGCGGTGAAGCTCTGATCGGTGTGGATCACCGGGCCGGCGGTTTGCGCCAGAGGCTCCTCGCCGGGCTGGGTGACGTCGACAGTGACCTGCCGCCAGTCCGACCAGGTCGAAGCGGCCTGCTCGGTGACCGCGCGCAGACGCCAGCGCACCTTCCACCCGTCGGCCAGCTTTCCGTCCGGGACGGCGATGCTCGCCTGGGTGCCGGAGGCCACGTTGTCTACGGCGCCGGTCCAGATCTGACCGGTACCCTGGCCGTCGGGTGCGGCCGGGTCGTGCTCGATTTCGGCCTCGGCGCGCAGGGTCTGGCCGGTCGGGTGGGTGAGGGTGGCCTGCAGCGTGGGGGTGATCCTGGTGGTCACCGTGACGCTGTCCACCACCTTGGACGGGGTGATGGCCAGACCAGTGGCGGTGGGCTTGGGCACGCTGACGGTGAACGCCCGCCAATCCGACCAGGCCGAGGCGGCGGTGGACGAGACCGCACGGGCGCGCCAGCGTACCTTCCATCCGTCGGCCAGCTTCCCGTCCGGAACGGCGATGCTCGCCTGCGTCCCGGGCGGGACGTTGTCGGCGCTGCCGGTCCAAATCTGGCCGCTGCCTTGCCCGGTCGCGGCCGGGTCGTGCTCAATCTCGGCCTCGCCCCGCAGGGGCTTGCCAGCGGGGTCGCTCACCTGGGCCAGCAGGGACGGGGTGCGCGTAGGCGTGACGGTGGTATCGTCCACCTGCTCGGATGGGCTGACCTGCAGCGCTCCCACGGCCGGTTCGGAGACCGGGTCGGGTACGTCGATGGTCAGATTCTGCCAGTCCGACCACGGCGAGCCGACCGTCGTGGTGGTGTTGATCGCCCGGACACGCCAGCGCACCTGCCACCCGTCGGCCAGCTTACCGTCGGGTACGGTCGCCGAGGCTTGACTCCCGGAGGCGACGTCATCGACGGCACCGGTCCAGATCTGGCCGGTGCCCTGCCCAGTCGCGGCGGGGTCGTGCTCGAGTTCGAACTCGGCCCGTACCGGCTGGGCGGCCGGGTCGGTGACCGTGGCGCGCAGGGCCGGGGTCAGGCTCGTGGCCGTGGTGACACCGTCCACTACCTGGGAGGGAGTGACCTGGAAGGCGCCGACGGTCGGGTTGGGCACGTCGACGGTGGCGCTCTGCCAGTCCGTCCACGCTGAGGTGGTAGTGGCGGTGGCATTGGCCGCGCGGGCGCGCCAGCGGATCTTCCAGCCGTCGGTCAGTTTCCCGGCGGGGACGCTGACGGTGGCTTGGCCGCCGGAGGTGGCCGCCGGTGAGGAGCCGGTCCAGATCTGGCCGGTGCCCTGCCCGGTGGCGGCTGGGTCGTGCTCGATCTCGAACTGGCCGGTGAGGGTCCCGGTCGCGGGGTCGGCGACGGTGGCGGCGAGCTGCGGGGTGAGCGAGGTGGTCACGGTGGTGTCGTCCGCCGTGTGGGACGGGGTGATGGCGGGGGCGGAGACGACCGGTTGCGAGGCCGGTCCGCTGGTGGTGATGGTCAGTTTGGGCGGCAGGTTGAAGTCGGTGTCTTCGGAGGAGGTGAACACCCGGTAGTTGTTGATGCTCGCCTCGTCGGGCGATTTGAGCACCAGTCCGTGGTTGGCGGCGCCGGCGGCCCAGTCCTGGGCGATGCCGGTGACGTTCCAGTCCATGCTGTCGGGGTAGGTGGGGCAGTCCGAGGTGACGCCCTTGAAGTTGGTGGAGGCGTCCTCGGTAGTGTGCGCGGGCTTGCCGGCCCAGTACATGCCGCTGGCCTGGTCCCATGCGCCGGTCAGCCGGGCGACCTGGATGCCGTTGGCAAGCGTGGCGCCGCAGCTGTGGCTGTCGAGGGTGTTCATCGACAGTTTGGCGTCGGTCACCGTGCTGCCTTGCAGGGCCGTGGTGTCGAACTGCAGGTGCACGCGAGCCGCCACCCCGCCCCTCATGGTGCCGGCCATGATGGTTGCGCTGCTGGGGTAGGAGGGCGCGTCCACGTCGAGCGTGCTGACCTCGACGTCGGCGCCGAGCGGCAGGGTGAGTGCCGCGGCCACCCGCACCGGGTAGGTGGTGCCGGCGTCGGTCAGGAACGCCTGGTCCGGCTTGACCACCAGCTCCGTCCGGCCGTCCTTGGTGACCAAGTCCGCGCCGGCCGTACCGTGCTTGACCAGGAGGCCCTTGCCGCCGTCCGAGACGACCGGCCGTGTGCCTGCCGCGACGAGCTTCTTGTCCTTACCCTTCAGCAGCAACCGGCCGTCCTTGCCCTCGGTCAAGGTCAGGCCGTCGTCTTCGACGCCGATCCGCAGCTCCAGCGGCTTCGATGGCCGCTGCCGCAGCACCACTTCATGCCGGAACCCGGTCGGCAACGCCGTCACCACCAGGTCCACCCCGGCGCCTACGGCATCGGTGTAGGTGGCGACACTGCCCTTGACCGCCGGCTTCGGCAGCGGCGTCGGCCAGCGCAGCGCGTACGATTTCCCATCGGCGGACATCTTCACGAATGGGTCCGTGCCACCGGTGGAGAGTTCCACGACCGCGCCCTCGGCGAGAGCCTTGGGCCGCAGCTTGCCGCCCTGCTCAGCCAGGGTGGTGTCGATCGGCACCCAGCCGCTGCCCTGCCTGGCCCGCACAGGACCGGCCGCGACCTCGGTCTTGAACGTCTTCCCGTCCGGCTGGGCGTAGGTGATGCTCGTCGCGGTCGTCTCGTCCGCGACCTCGACCGCCTTGCCGCTCTTGGCCGCAAACTTCGAGGTAGCGATCCGCACCTGCGAGGGCACGTTGGAAACCGCGTTCCCGCTCTTGCCGGTGATCCACGACGCGGTGTCGTTCAGGCTCGCATGGTGATCGTTGCCAGAGGAGTCGGCAGCCGTACGGCCGTCCCCTTCATCAAACGTCCAACGCGCGGCCGCCTCATCGATCGTCCGGAACGACCAGGTGTAGGGAGCCATCTCGTTCTCCGCCGCATCGATCGCTTCTGAGACCTCAGCGGTGTACGCTGCGCCGGGGCGAAGCGGCTGCGCAGGAGTGAAGGTCGCGATCTTCTCGGTCTCGTCCAGCACGGTAGTGCCCTGGAGCTGGACGCCCTGCGCGCTCTTCACCACAAACTTTGGATCGAAGATCTCCTCCGAGAACGTCACCCGGACATGAGAACCCAGAGAAACACCGGTGGCGCCGCTGGTCGGCTCTGTCGCCCGTACCCGCGGCGGTGTTGTGTCCTCACCGTCTGGATTGGTGGTGTCGTCGCTATCGCCGGGATCCGGCAGCGGAGGGGAGAGCTGTTCGGGTGCGATCAAGGTACCTTCGCCGTTTCGCCGCCCTTCATTGGCAGCGATCAACTCCTTGCTCAACTGCTCGATCGGCTCGTCGAGCTCCGGCGTGTAAACGGATTTTGTTAGGGCTTCCTCGTATTCAGGAATCGAGGTGAGCGGCTCCCGTGAGGTGGTGACCACCGTTTCCAGGCGTGGCGGCGTTGGCGGCTCGAAGTCGATCGTGAGCCTGGGGCCGTGGGCGGGGTAGCTCTGGCCATGCTCGCGGCTGCGGTAGTGACGCCAGTTCCGCAGCTCGGATTCGTCACCTGCGCGGAGTTGGACTCCGTAGTTCTCCTCACCGTCGGCCCAGGCCTGGACGATGTCATCGACTGAGTGGACGAGGTCGTGCTCGTAGTTCATCGAACCGGAGCAGTCGGGACTGTAGGCCCCGCCCTCGGTGTCCGCGCCCAGGTTGGTGACCGACGGTTGGTCAGACCACTGTAAGGTCAGATGGTCCCAGTCAGAGGTGACTTGCCGGGCGGTGATTCCGGATCCGACGAACTCGCCGCAGTCGTTGGACTTGAAGTTCCACAGTTCCAGGTTCGCGTCCTGAATGGTGGAGCCCCAGAACGGATCGCTTGCCTGGGGAAGCGGGAACTGGATGTAGGCGCGCCAGCGCTTGGCGATGCTGCTGGAGTAGGACTTGCCGACCCACATTTGGTCGCGGTAGTGCATGTTCCAGCTGTCGGTGAGGTCCACGTCGTTGATGTACGTGTCCATCGGGTCGCCGGCGGGGCAGGGGTCGCCTCCGAGGGTGCACTCGTACCAGTCGTCGTCGACTGCGGCCATGGTCACCGGGTACGTCGTTGCCGGGTCGGCGAGGAAGGCCGGGTCGGGACTGTACACCAGCGCCGAGCCGTTCAAGCTCACCTGCGCCCTGCCGAGCCTGACGGCGCCGAGATCGGCGTCCGCGTCGGCCGCGGCCGCGTCCAGCAGCGCCGCGGGCCGGATGTCGAGGCTGTGCTTGCCGTCTGCGCTCTTCAGCGTCGGCTGCCCCTTGGCGTTCTTGCCGAAAGAGAGGCCCTTGGGCAGATCCACGGGGACGTGGAAGGTTACCGGTTCGGCGGGGCGCTGCCGGATGATGATCTGCTGGCGGAACCCGGTCGGGGTGGCAGTGACGACCAGGTCAATGCCCTTGCCGTAGGCGGATGTGTATGTGGCGGTGCTGCTGTCGAGTGTGGGCTTGGGCAACGTGCGCGGAGCGTCGATCTGCGCGGCAAGGTCGCCGCTCCTGCTCCTGATCGCTTCGGTGTTGCCGCCCGCGGACAGCGTCAGGCCGCCCGCGGCAGCCTTGGGCTTGATGACGCGGCCTGCCTCGATGAGGGTGGTGTCGATCGGGGTGAAGCCGTTACCTTTGGCGTTCTTGACCCGGATGGGCTCTAGGTACTGCTCCAAGCGCAGGGTCTTGCCGTCGGGATTGGCGTAGTAGGTGGCGGTCTCCGAGCGCAGCGACTCGATCTCGACGCGCCGGTTGTCCTTCTTGGCCTGCGCCAGCGCATTGCTGGTGGGCGTGACGGGGGCGCTCGGCGGCGTCTTGGAGGAGGGAGCGGTGGTGGTGGAGGGCGGCGTGGGGCCCTGGGCGATTGCGGGTGCGCTCATCAATGAGAGCGGCATGGCCACGGCAGCGATCAGGGCAGCGCGGCGGCGCGTCCGGTCGGATAATCCGGACGATGTTCGTGATGGGTTCACTCGAGCCTTTCGAACAGATGTAGCAAAACGGAGCGATCATCACATATGTCGCGATCCTGTGTAAAGATCCTTTTTGGTAACGGAGTGCTGGATCAGGCAACCGAAGCGAGTCGCCGATGAAACAAGTCCCATTCGGCAGACCAGTCATGCCTCATCGCCACCGCCGCCCGGCTAGGCAGCCTGACCGTGGGCGTGCTGGACGAGTCCGGCCAGGAGAAGAAGGGCACTGCCACAACCGTGTCCAACGTCAGCACATGGGCTGCGCCGGCAGCATCGACAACGGCATCAACACCGTCTACCTCGCCTACGTCCGCGCCGACGCCAGGCATGCGCTGATCGGCGCACGGCAATGGATCCCGCCGAGCAGATCAGCGACCCGGTCACCGCGATCACCACCGGCCCGCCCCTGGACCTGGCCTTCGCCACCAAGGGCGAATTGGCCATCGGCCTGCTCGGCGAGACCTACGCCGATCACGTGCACCTGGACTTCGTGACCGAGGACGAGGTCTACGGCGCCTGCACCAAGCTGCGCACCTATCTGGAGGGCCACGGGCAGGCCTACGTGCCGCGTATCCGGGCCTTCACCCTCACCCTCGGCGGCGGCACCTGCCTCACCTGCGCCCAGGCCGTGGCCAAGCAGCTGCGGCAGAAGCGCCGATGGGTGATCCGCTCGGTCACCACCGCCACGGCGCGGCGGCTGGGGGTGTGGGCCTTCCCCTGGACCTCGCCAAGGAAAGGCCTATCTTCGCGAGGCGGATGGGCTCCCTTTGAGAGGGATGATCACCTGTTGTGCCGCAGGTCAGTAGATCAGTCCTTGTACTCTGAGCAGGTTCTGCCACTCGGCCACGACTTCGTCCGCAAGGTTGGCTGCGTCGTAGTAGTGGCCGTCGAACTCGACCAGCCACAAGTGCTCGGCGGTGGTTGCGTCGGCTGGAGGCGTGGCCAGCTCCTTCACGGACGGCCCAAACTCGGACACCGTCTCGAAGGCGCCTAGGGTGACGCTAACGCTCTGGCTGGCAAGGTTCGCTGGCGTGCCGGGGACCCGGGGGTTGTTGAGCACCAGGTGCTTGGTTCCGTTGCACAGGTCAGCGCAGTTCGCAAGAGCACGCGTGGCCGTGATGTGCCGTTCGAGTGCCTGCTTGGCAGCGGGAGTGAACCCGAGGCTGGGGTCGTTCACCAGCCAATCTTTGAGATGGTAGGAATCCTGGAAGAAGTGGTAGAGGTGGTCGCGCGCCTCATCAGATCCGATCGATGACGGCCCCGCGGCTTCCGCCAGGCGCCTCCGGCTGCGGAGCATGCGGTCGTAGTGATCTCGCCAGCCTTCAGAGAACGGCACCGATGGTCCTCTCCAGGTTTCGTGACAGCGGTGGAGTCTACGCCATGAGACCTGTTTGGCCCCGCTATGGGGGTTGGGTGTAGCTCTTCCGTAGTGACTGATTCGATCAAGCGCTGAGGGTGTATTCGTCCTGGTGGCGGTGGTGGTGGACGCGCTGGTTCTCGCGGTCGACGTGGAAGGTCCAGTACTCGTCGAGGTCGTTGTTGGCGATCAGGGCGCGGAGCTTCAAGATGGCCTCGGCTCCGGCCAGTCCCCAGCGGGCGCCGGTGATGTCCAGGCGGT
>NZ_FNVT01000007.1 GCF_900108335.1 Nonomuraea solani | reverse complement strand
CCGGTGCGTGCGCCGATCGGGCAGGCCATCCGCAACACCCAGCTCTATGTGGTGGATGAGCTGTTGGAGCCGGTCCCGGTCGGCGTGCCCGGCGAGCTGCTGGTCGGTGGTGCGGGTGTTGGGCGGGGTTATCTGGGTGACCCGGTGCGGACCGCGATGGCGTTTGTGCCGGATCCGTTCTCCGGGGTGAGCGGGGCACGGTTGTATCGCACCGGCGATGTGGTGCGGTATCTGCCGGATGGTCGGCTGGAGTTCCTGGGCCGCCGCGACCACCAGGTCAAGGTACGCGGCCAGCGAATCGAACTGGGCGAAATCGAAGCCGCCCTACGAGAGATCGACGGCGTAACGGACGCCGTGGTGACGGCGGTCACCGACCATCTCGGACAAACCCGGCTGGCAGGCTACGTAGCCGGCGCGGTGGACGCGGCCCTGGTGCGGACGCAGGTCGCGCGGGCGCTCCCCGACGCGATGGTGCCATCGGCCGTGGTCGTGCTGGACGCCCTGCCGCTGACCCCCAACGGCAAGGTCGACCGGGCGGCGCTCCCGGCCCCCGAGTTCGCCGACCGCTCCGAGTACGTGGCCCCCGCGACAGTCCACGAGCACCTGCTCGCGTCCATCTACGCCGAAGTCCTGGCCGTCGAGCGGGTCAGCGCGCTGGACGACTTCTTCCAGCTCGGCGGCCACTCACTCCTGGCCACCCAGCTCATGGCCCGCGTCAGAGAACAACTCGGCGTCGAAGTGCCGCTGCGGTCGCTGTTCGAGCACCCGGTGCTGCGCGACCTGGCCGCCGTCCTGGCGCAGGCGCAGACGGACTCGGTGCCGTTGGAAGAGCTCCTCGACGAGATCGAGCACCTCTCGGACGAGGAGATCGAGAAGCTGCTCGCCGACGGGGACACGCCGTCCCCGTGACGCGGCCGACCGTACCGAAGCAAAGCAGAGGAGAGCACGTGAAGCCCATGACCGGCCGCTGGTTCGCGGCCGAGAACACGGCCCCGGAGGCGGCGGCGCAGTTGTTCTGCCTGCCGCACGCGGGAGCGGGCGCGTCGGCGTACCGCGACTGGCAGGACAAGATCGGCCCGGACGTCGAGGTGGTGCCCGTGCAGTTGCCGGGCCGCGAGGCGCGGTTCGCCGAGCCCTTCGTCACCTCCGCGACCGAGATGGCGGCCGCGCTCGCCGGGCCGCTGCTGGAGCGCGCGACGGGCGACCGGCCGTTCGCGCTGTTCGGCCACAGCATGGGGGCGCTGCTGGCCTACGAGCTGACGCACCAGCTCATCGCCTACGGCCGGCCGCCCGTGCACCTGATCGTGTCCGGGTACGCGCCCCCGCACCTGCCCTACGACCCCGCCTACCAGATCGTCCACCAGATGCCGGACCCCCGGCTGGTGGCGCACATCGAGGCGCTGCAGGGCACGGCCGGAGAGGTGCTGGACCACCCGGAACTGCTCGAACTGCTGCTGCCGGTCATCAGGGCCGACTACGAGCTGTGCGAGACGTACCGGTTCGAGGACCGGCCCCCGCTGCCCGTCGCGCTGACGGCGCTGGGCGGCGCCGACGACCCGGAGGCGGGGGAGAAGACGCTGCCGGCGTGGCGGGAGCTGACGGCGGCGTCGTTCACCGTGGACATCTTTCCCGGCGGACATTTCTACCTGCACGCGCACCTGGACGAGGTGACCGGCATCGCGCGTGAGGCCGCGCTCTCGGAGCGGTCACGTACCTGAGGAGCCGAGAATGAACAGAGAACAGCGCATACGCCACTACTACGAACTGGTGGACGCGGGCGACGTGCCCGCGCTCGTCGACCTCTTCGATCCGGAGGTCGTCTACCGCCGTCCCGGATACGAGCCGCTCGTCGGTAAAGCGGAGTTAGAGCGCTTCTATCGTGAGCAACGGGTCATCAAGGAAGGGCGGCACACCCTGTCCACCACGCTGGTGAAGGAGGAGGGCGCGGCGGTGCACGGCACGTTCGAGGGGACGCTGCACGACGGGCGCGAGGTGTCGCTGGCCTTCGCGGACTTCTTCACCTTCTCGGCCAGCGGCGCCTTCCGCACCCGGGACACCTTCTTCTTCGCTCCGCTGGTCTGACCCTGAGGAAAGGAGCCGGTCGTCATGGCGACGTACGGGTTCGGAGAGCGGTTCACGGACCACCTGGTGACGCTGACGTGGACCGCCGACGCCGGCTGGGCGGGCCGGCCACGGGTGCTGCCGTTCGGCGACCTGCCGTTCAGCCCGGCGATGGCGGGGCTGCACTACGGGCAGGTGGTGTTCGAAGGGCTGAAGGCGTACCGGCGGCGGGACGGGGCGCTCGGCACCTTCCGGCCGGACGCCCACGCGCGCCGTTTCCAGCAGTCGGCCCGGCGCCTGGCCATGCCGGAGTTACCCGAGGAGCTCTTCCTGGAGGCCGTGGACGCGTTCGTCGCACGGGACGGCGGGCTGCTGCCGGCCGACGACCCGCGCCTGAGCCTGTATCTGCGCCCGATCCTGTTCGCCAGCGAGGCGAGCCTGGCGCTGCGCCCCGCGCGCGAATACACCTTCCTGCTCATGGGCTTCGTGACCGAAGGCTTCTTCTCCGACCGGCCGGATCCGGTGTCGGTGCTGGTCAGCAGGGAGTTCTCGCGGGCCGCGCCGGGTGGCACGGGCCAGGCCAAGTGCGCGGGCAACTACGCGGGCGCGTTCCTGGCACAGCGGCAGGCCGCCGACGCGGGCTGCCGCCAGGTGGTCTGGCTGGATCCGGTGGAGCGCCGCTGGATCGAGGAGATGGGCGGCATGAACCTCTTCTTCGTCCGTGGATCGGGCCCGTCGGCCGAAGTCCTGACACCCCCGCTCACCGGTACGCTCCTGCCGGGCATCACCCGCGACTCGCTGCTCACCCTCGCCGCCGAACTCGGCTACACCACGCGCGAAGAGCGGATCTCCGTCGACCAGTGGCGCGAGGAGAGCGAGTCGGGCCTCATCACGGAGGCGTTCGCCTGCGGTACGGCGGCGCTCGTCACCCCGATCGGCGAAGTCCGCGACGGGGACGGCGGCTGGCTGGTCGGCGACGGCAAGGCGGGCCCGCTGGCCATGGAACTCCGCACCGCGCTCACCGATTTACATCAAGGGCGAGTCGACGACGCCCACAGCTGGTTGCGCTGGGCAACCACCGAAGAAAGGTAAGAAAGTACGTGCTTTCTCACGACATGGCGGGAACCGGGGACGTTGTCGTCCTACTGCACTCCTCGGTGGGTGACCGGCGCATGTGGGACCCGCAGTGGCAGGCGTTGCTGGACGCCGGATATCGAGTGATGCGCTGCGACTTCCGTGGTTACGGCGAGACGCCCGCGCCGCTCCAGCCCAACAACGACGCCGACGACGTCCTGGCGCTGCTCGACGAGGTGGGCATCGAACGCGCCACCGTCGTCGGCTCGTCCTACGGCGGCCGGGTGGCGCTGGAGCTGGCGGCCCGCTGGCCGGGCCGGGTGGACGCGCTGGTCCTGCTGTCGGCGGGATCGCCCGCCCACGAGCCGACCGAGGAGCTCGACGCCTTCGACGAGGCGGAGGAGGCGCTGATCGACGCCGATGACCTGGACGGCGCGGTCGACCTGAACGTACGGACCTGGCTGGGGCCGGACGCGTCCGAGGACACGCGCCAGAAGGTGCGCGTCATGCAGCGGCACGCCTATGAGGTGCAGCTCGCGGTGGACGAGGAGTTCGACCAGTTGGAGGTGGAGGTCGACCTGGGCGCGATCGAGTCGCGGGCGCTCGTGGTGGCGGGCAAGCACGATCTCGGCTATTTCCGGCAGGTCGCCACGGATCTGGCGGACCGGCTGCCGCGCGCCCGCCTGGTCGAGCTGCCGTGGGCGGGGCACCTGCCCAGCCTGGAGCGCCCCGACGAGACCACCGAGCTCATCGTCAAGTTCCTCGCCGAGCGCGACGGCTGACCACCCGGCCCCGCCACCGCGCCCGCCCGCCCGCCGCTGAGGACGGGCGGTCCACCGGTTGAGCGGGCCCTCATCCGCCGGCCCGGTGGACGGCCTCGCGCGGTTCGCGTCAGCTCCAGTAGTCGTGTTCGGGCAGCCGGAGGTAGGTGTCCGGGTTGGTGATCGCGACGTTGCCGGTCGGGCGAAGGCCGGCGGCGGCGTGGCAGTAGGCGTAGGTCAGGCCGTCGTAGAGGTAGTTGAGCAGGACCTCCTCGGCCGAGTCGGCGGGGGCCCCGATGCCGCCCGCGTGGAAATCCCAGGCCACGACCTCGCCGTCGCGGTAGACGCTGGTCTGGTCGCCGCTCTTGGCGTTGGCGAACATGCCATAGGCGACCGTGCCCGCGGACAGGGCCTTCATGACGCCGGGGGTTGAGGCCAGGTAGGAGTATTCCTGGCTGACGACGCAGCCGCCGGGAACGTCGGTGAAGCCGAGGATCGGCTGGGCCTCGTCGTCGGTGGGGTCGAACATGATCTCTTCCAGCTCTTCCGCACCGACAGGTTCGGCGGCCAGGCGCCGGGCGGCTTCGGCGGCGCTGATGCCGCGTACGCAGGCCAGGCTGAATCCCTCGCTCGGGGTGTCGCTCAGCACACCGATCAGGCGGTCGGCCTCCACGACGGCGGCGGTCTCGGCTTCGGTCAGGCGGGCATGACCCGGTGGGAACGGGAAGAACAGGCCGGGCGTGGGCCCCGCCAGGCTGAGCCGGCCGGGAGACCAGCCCGCCATCATCGGCCGCCACGGGTCCGCCCCGGCGGCGACCAGGGCGCGGACGTTGTCGGGGCAGTCGTTGAAGACGGCCAACCAGAGCGCGGAACGGCCTTCCCACTCGGCATCGATATCATCGACGCGACCGGCCAGTTCGGCGACCACCTCGGGGGAGCCGGACTCCGCCGCGGCGTGCAGCGGCGGCTGGTAGAGGTCGTTGTTCGGGTCGGCGCCCGCGTCGAGTCGGGCGCGGACAAGAGCGACGTCTTCCCAGCGCGGCATGAGATCGGACCAATCGGCAGCGGTCATGGCGGCTCCTCAAGGATCATGTGTGAGGGGCCATCATGACGGAGGGCACAGACAATTTCCGGGCCGAGCCAGGCCGCCGCCGTGGGGTTCGGGGGAGCGCTGTGGGTGCGCCCATCGGGGGCCGGTCCGCATGGCGGATCGAGGTCCACGGCTCACGCACCCGCATACGGGCGGTCCGCGCCACCTGACCGATGACGGCCTGGTCGTGGACGGCAACCCTGAGGACCGGGAGCACTTCTTCTAGGGCCGGCGTACCAGGCGGGTGAGGGGGGCGGGTGGCTGAGGGGTGCGCCCGCGAATCCGCGGGGGGCCGACGTGCCGGTTCTGCCGGATCAGCGCGAACGCGCCGTCACCGGCGTACCGGCTGTGCTTCACCGGGGGACGGCTCTCGCACAAGGACGAGGTGCCGGCCGGGCACCGCTAGGCGGCCCTGGCCTGGCAGAGGACCGCCACGACGGCGAACCACACGCCACGCGCGTTCTGCGAGGTCACCGACTCGAACACGTTGCACTCCGTGAACCCGTGTTCGAGCGCGTTCTGCCGGGCCGCGGCCTCGGCCTCGGCGAGCGCGACGTTCTCGTCGATGTTCTTGGCGAACCCGTCGAACAGCGCTCCCCTCTGGTCGGTGACACCGGCGGAGGCGGGCAGCGCGACCGCGGCGGCGACACCGGAGCCGGCCAGCGCCGCCGCGGCCACCGCGACCATCAGCTTCTTCATCAGGGACGTCATGGAATCTCCTTGCGGTTGAATACCTACATCCGGGAGGCGTTCCAAGCCGTTCCATACCGGGGACACACCCCGTGCCCTATTCGGAAGGGGTCAGCCGGACATATCCGTACGGGTTGAAGAACAGGTCGTCCTCGTCGTAGCGGTCGCACGCGCCGGTCCGCAGCACCCGGCGGGGGGCGTCCTCGGTCAGCCGGAAGCCGGCCCCGTCCTCGATCTCCGCCGCGCGCGGATCGGTCAGCAGATAGAGCGCCAGCGCGTCCAGGTGCGTGACCAGGTCGCTGACGCCGTCCTCGGTCAGCTCCCTGTCGACCTCGATCTCCACCTCGGGCGCGCCGAGCAGGTGCATGCCGCAGCTGTAGAGCACCCGGCCGCCGTAGATCGGCCGCCTCACCCAGGCGGAGACGAGCGCGTCGGCCAGCTCCTCGTCCTTGGCGCCGGCCGCCTGGCGGGCCAGCGTGAGCCAGCGCACCCGGCCGTGGGTGATCCCGCTGCTCTCGTTCTTCACCGCGACGGCGCCGCCCCGTAGCAGGGCGGCGGTCGCGGCCAGCAGCCGGCGCGAGGTGTCGGCCGCCAGCTCCCGCATCATCGGCATGGACAGCAGGTAGCCGACGGTGTCGTGGGACTCGACGGCGGCCCGGTCGGCCTCACTGAACGACGCCGCCGCCCTGCTCGCCTGGAAGCTCGCCTCGAACGCCTCCGGCATCCGCGGATCGTGCTCGGCCTCCGAATATTCGTGGTCGAGGACGAAACCGCCGAACTCGGTGGCGATCCGCTCCATCTCCGCGAGACCCAGCCCGGAGCCGAGCACGCACAGCACGTGGCGAGGGAATGCTTCACTCATCCGGGCACGCTAGTGCACCGGATCAAGGATTGAGAAGGCGGTTCGTCTCGGCCAGCAGCTCGCTCTGGCGAAGCCGGTCGGCGGGGAACGGCATCCCGATCACCCGGTGCACGCCGACCTCGGCGAGCTCGGCGAACCGTTCGGCGGCCGCCGCGGGCGGGCCGGTGATCAGGCCGCGGCGGGCCTCCTCCTCCGACATCCCGTACTCCATCAGCGACCGGGCCTGCGCGTCGATCACGGAGGCGGGCAGGTCGCCGAGACCGACGCTGAGGCCGATCGTGACCCGTGGCACCGGGCGGCCGTACTCGGCGGCGAGGCCGGCCAGCCGGCCGGTCTGCTCGGCGATCTCGGCGGGCGCGGAGAACGCCGGATACCACTCGTCGGCGAACCGGGCGGCCCGCCGGATGGGGCCCGCGCCGATCAGGACGGGCGGCATCGTCGCACCCGGTGAGAGGGCGATCACCTCGCCGTTCACGTCCGTGGGCTTGCCCTCGACCAGGCTCGGCAGGATCTCCAGGGCGGCGTCGGTACGCCGTGCGCGTTCGGCGTACGGGATGCCGACGGCCCGCCAGGCGGCGTCGCCGTGTACGCTGCCGCCCGAGCCGACGCCGAGCAGCACCCGGTCACCGGACAGGTGCTGCAGGCTCGCGATCTGCTTGGCGGCCCAGGCGACCGGGCGCAGCGCCAGGATCATCACCCCGAAGCCGATCTTGACGCGCTCGGTGACGGCGGCGGCCGTGGCCAGCACGATCGTGCTGTCGAGGTACGGCCGCACCGGGAGCAGGTGGTCGCCCACCCAGACCGACTCCAGGCCGAGCCGCTCGGCGTGCCGGGCGTGCTCGCGTACCCCGGCGCTCTCGTCCACGCCGAACGCCGGCAGATTCACTCCGACCTTGAGCATCAGCGCACCTCAAGCAGGGTCTTGCCGACGCTGGCGCGCGACTCGATGCCGGCGTGCGCGTCGGCGGCCCGCTCCAGCGGGAAACGCTGCCCGATCAGCGGCCGCAGCCGCCCGGCCGCGGCCTCGGCGAGGGCGCTCTCGGTGTACGCGCGCATCGTCTCCGGAGTGGGCCTGGCCTGGACGAGCGTGACGCCGCGCACGGCCGCCGCCTCCTCCTCGATGGCGGCCCACTCCCCGCTCGCCAGCCCGAAGCTGACCATCCGCCCGCCCCGGCCGAGCAGCCCGAAGGCGGCCCGCGCGATGTCGCCGCCGACCCCGTCGAGCACGACGTCCACAGGGGCGACCCCGTCGGCCCAGCCCGGCACCGTGTAGTCGACCACCTCGTCGGCGCCCAGGTCGCGGGCCACAGCGACCTTGCGAGCGCCGCCGGCCGCCGCGACCACGGTCGCCCCGGCCGCCTTGGCGAGCTGCACGAGCAGCGAGCCCACGCCGCCGGCCGCCGCCTCGACCAGCACCCGCTCCCCGGGCCGTGGCTCGGTCGCGCGGAGCATCATGGTCGCCGTGCGCCCGTCGGCCAGCAGCGCGACCGCGTCGTCCAGCTCCAGGCCGCCGGGCACGTCGAAGAGCCCGGCCGCGTCCACCACGGCTCGCTCCGCGTAACCACCCGAACCGCCCATGGAGGTCACCACCCGGCGGCCGATCAGCGCGGCGTCCACACCCGCGCCGACCGCCGCGACCACACCCCCGACACCGTTGCCCGGGATCATCGGCAGCTCCGCCTTGAACGGCGACGGGGCGCCCGACCGGAACTGGGTCTCCACGAAGGTGATGTTGGCGTAGGCGACGTCGATCAGCACCTGCCCAGGCCCCGGGACCGGATCGGGGGCGTCTCCGATCGTGAGCACCTCGGGTCCGCCGAACTCCTTCAACCACACTGCGCGCACAACGTTCTCCTCTTCTTCGGCCGGTATCGGTCCTCAGCATGCAACCTCAACCGAACTAGAGGTCAACCCGCGCGTTCGAGGCAGTTCGTGGAGGAGGGCGACGACCTCGCCGACGGCCGCCTCGAAGCCGCACCGGGACGGGTCGGGAGCGCGCACGGCCGTACAACTGGACGCCCCGCTCGGCGCCAGTGGCGTCAGCCATGACGTCCATTGCCGCGCGATGTCACTCGTCGGAGAAGATGACCACCCGTGGCCCCTCGTGATCGTCGGGGATCGGCTGCCCCGGCTCGCGCAGTCCCTGCGCCCGCGTGAGCCCGGTGCGCGGGTCGACGACGCGATAGCGCTTGGGCACCCTCTCGTCGCGCGCCGGCGGGAGCGGGCCGCCGTTCTCCTGGTAGACGATGTGCAGGCGGCCGGGCACGCGCAGGCTGCGCGGGCTGATGAAGCTCTGCCAGTCCGGCTCCATGCCGGTCGTCGGCAGCCCGTCGAGGATCTTGCCGAGCAGCCCGACGTACGTGGAGCCCTCGAAGTCGAGGGACTCGCGCCAGCCGCCCGAGGGCGCCAGGAAATATGGCGCCTGGCCGGGCTCGTCCTCGTGCAGCCGCCACTGCCAGATGTTGGCGGCCCCGTAGACCACGCCCATCGTGCCGCCGGCGCACAGGTTGCTCCACGCCTCGTGGCCCTGCCACCAGCCGGCCGCGTTGGTGGCCGAGCGGGTGCACTCGTAGGTCGGCTCGCCGTTGGCAACGGCCTTTATCGGCAAATTTCGCCACATGTCGGCGACGCGTTCGGGTACGTGCTCGCCGGTGTGGCCCGTCTGGCACCACTGGAAGTCGAGCCAGCCGGCATCCTGCGAGGCGCGGTTGTCGGCGTGCGGGCGGTAGTGGATGCCGGTGGGCTGGCCGTAGCAGTCCCAGGCGTGGACCTCCTCACCGCCGGCGGCGATCTGCGGTTCGCGGCCGGAGCCGTCCGCGCCCACCAGGTAGATCGCGGGCCGGGCGCCGTAGCGGGCGACCAGGTAGCGGCAGTAGCGGGCGTACTCGGCGGGCGGTACGACGACGCCGGCCACGTCGAGGCCCTTCCAGCCGAACCCCTGGAACACCGGCTGCAGGACGGGGACGATCTCGTGCTCCGCCAGGATGCCGAGCAGGGAGTCCAGGTACTGGAAGTAGGCGGGATCGAGGTCGTTGATGTGCCCGGTGGGCAGGTCCTCGAACGCGACCCCGAACCCCTCGTCGGCCTGGCGGTCGCGCGGCCCGACGGCGCGCATGTCGGGCTGCACGGACATGAGCAGCACCGCGTTGAAGCCCTTGGCGTGCCGGTCGGCCGCGTAGACGCGTACCTGCTCCTCGGTGGCCCGCCAGGGCAGCGCCCAGGCGGTGTCGGCGACGAGGATCGCGGGCGTGCCGTCGGCGTGGACGAGGCCGCGCCCGCCCGGCGCCATCGTCCAGAAGCCGTGGCGCTGGAAACGGTTCGCCGGTTCACCGGGCTCGACCTCGACGACCCCGCTCACCCCGCGAAGGCCGGGGTCGTCCACGGACGCGCCGGTCGTCCACCGCCAGCGGCCGTCCGGCAGCGGCGAGCTGAAGCGGACCCGCCACGTCCGGCCGCCGTCCCAGAACGCGGGCCGGCGCAGGCTGAGCCCGCCGTCGTGGGTGAAGTCGGCCCACACGTCGACGCCGGTGTAAGGGTCGGGGAGGTCGGCGGCGGCGGTGAGGGTGATCTCCGTTTCGCGCCAGGCCCCCATCAGCCCTCCACCTGGGCGGTGAGCAGGGCCTTGCGGGCGATGCGCTGCGCGGCCAGGGCGTCCTGGCGGGACTGCGCCTCGGTGAGGGCCTCGACGTCGAGGATCTGCAGGGCGCGCCAGATCGTCCGCATGACCTCGACGCCGGCGCGGGCCGCCTCGACGGAGTCCTCACGGAACGGGAACTGGTCGAGCTGCCAGACGCCCTGCCAGTTCGCCTGGCGCAGGGTGTGGAAGAACTCGAACGTCTCCACCAGGTGGATGGAGCCGACGACCATGTCGTCGTCCCAGCCGCGGAAGTTGTCGTTGACGTCGATGGCGTACAGGCGGTCGTGTTCGAGGATGAGCTGGGCGGCGTCGGCGGGGGATTCGAGGCCGTAGAGGGAGTGGCCGAAGTCGAGCAGGACGCCGACGTTGGGCACGTCCATCTTCTCGATCGCCAGCAGGGTGCGGGCGGCGGAGGAGAAGGTCATCCGGTTGCGGGGCTCGCGCGGCTTGTACTCGATGGCGAAGCGCAGGTCGGGGTGGCGCTGGGCGAGCTCGCGGACGGCTTCGATGGACATCTGCCACAGGGCCTTGTAGTCGGCCTGGAAGGGGTAGTCCCAGCCGTCCTGCCCCGGCCAGAGCTTGACGTAGTCGCAGCCGAGGCGGCGGGCCAGGTCGGCGGACTCGCTGACCAGCTCGATCGCGGCGCGCCTGATCTCCGGGTCGGGGTTGGTGAAGCCGCCGCGGCTGAACTTGCGGGTGTAGATCTCCGGCGTCAGGGCGATCGCGCGCAGCCCGTTGGCCTTCAGCCGCTCCTCCAACTGGGCCACGTCGGTGTCTGCCGGGTTGAACGGGTAGTTGATGTCCACGACGGACAGGCTGCCGACCTGGCCGGCGCGGTCGATGGCCTCCAGGGTGGAGACGGGCGGGCCGTAGCCGTCGGTGGCGTAGCGGTCGCGGAACTGGCCGAAGTGCCAGAGTCCGGCGCCGAAGAGGGGTTCTGCGGCCATGGAACGGCTCCTATCCCTTGATGGCGCCGGCGAGGGCGCCCTGTGTGAAGAATCGCTGGAACATCAGATAGACGATCAGTACCGGAAGGATGGACATGATGATGAACGCGTTGAGCTGGCCGTAGTTGGAGGCGAACTGCGACTGGAAGGCCTGCAGCGCCAGCGGCACCGTACGCGCCTCCTGGTCCTGCAGCAGCACCAGGGCCATCCCGTACTCGTTCCAGGTGGCGACGAAGTCCAGGATGAACAGGGCGGCCAGGGCCGGCTTGGCGAGCGGCAGGCACACGCTCACGAACAGCCGCCAGTTGCCGGACCCGTCGATGCGGGCGGCCTCGTCGAGCTCGCCGGGCAGCGAGCGGAAGAACCCGTACAGGAAGAACACCTGGTACGGGATGCCGAACGCGAGATACGGCAGGATGATCCCGTTCGTCGAGTTCAGCAGCCCCATGCTCGACAGCGTGGTGAACATCGGCGCGAGGGCCACCTGCACCGGCACCATCGACCCCAGCGTGATCACGATGAGCAGGGCCCGGTGCCGTTTGAAGCGCAGCCGGGCGATCGCGAACGCGGCGGCGGCCGACACCAGCAGGCCGAGCGGCACCTTGATGAGCGCGATGTAGGCGCTGTTGGCGGCGACCGTCCACAGCTCGCCGCGCTCGGCGGCCTTGAGGTAGTTGTCCCAGTGCCATACCTCCGGCAATGCCCAGATGGAGCCGCGGCCGATCTCGGCGGTGGACTTCAACGAGGTCAAGACCATGAAGGCGAACGGCGCCAGCCAGAGCAGCGCGGTGACCACCAGGGCGATCCACAGCCCGATGAGGGGATAGTTGGCGCGGCGGACAGCGGTCATCGCCCGTCCTCCTTCAGGGTCCACATCAGGTACGGCAGCACCAGTGCCAGCGTGATCAGGAGCAGCACCACGGCCAGGGCGTTGCCGCCGCCGAAGTTGTGGTTGATGAACGACTGGCTGTAGGACCACAGGGCCAGCACCTGGCTCGACTGGGCGGGCCCGCCGTTGGTCATGCCGACGATGAGGTCGAAAACCTTCAGCGAGCTGATCACGGTGAGCACCAGGACGACGGTGAACGTGGGCCGCAGCGCCGGCAGCGTGACGTTGCGGAACGTCTGCCACGCGGAGGCGCCGTCGAGCTTGGCCGCCTCCACCAGGTCGAGGGGCACCGTCTGCAGCCCGGCCAGGAACAGCACCATGGAGAAACCGGTCGTCTGCCAGACGAAGGCGACGAACACCGAATAGAGCGCGATCTGCGGGTCGCCGAGCCAGTCCTGGATCCACGACGACAGACCGAGCGACGTCATCGTGCCGTTGACCAGGCCGGAGTTCGGGTTGTACATCCAGGTCCACATGGTCGCCACGGCGATCGAGGCGAGCACGGCCGGGATGTAGAACGCCGACCGCAGCAGGTTGCGGCCGAGCAGCCGGCGGTTGAGCGCCAGGGCGAGCAGCAGGGCCAGCACGGTGGGCACGACGAGCGACAGCACCACCCAGATGACGCTGTTGCGCAGCGCGGTGTGGAAGACGGTGTCGTTGGTGAGGATGTCGCGGTAGTTGTCGAGTCCGGCCCACACCTGGGGCACGGTGGGGAAGCCGTTCCACCGCATGAAGCTCAGGTAGACGGCCGAGACGATGGGGAACAGCAGGAACACCGAGTAGAGCAGCAGTGCCGGGGCCAGGAACGGCAGCGCGCCCAGGACCGGCATCTTCCGGATGGACACGTCAGTCCTTGTGGGTGTCGATGAACTTCTGCAGCAGCGCGCCGGCCTCCTTGGGCTCGATGGAGCCGCTGGTGACGCCGTTCTGGATGCGCCAGTACTCGGTCGTCACGTCCGTGGGGAAGTTCTGGTCGTTGTTGAGGAAGAAGCCCTTGGCCTTGCCGGTCAGCGCGGCGATCTCCGTGTTGAGCGGCTGGAGGGGGTTGGCGGACTTGGTGTCCTTGTTCACCGGGATCGAGGAGAAGACGCCCAGATATTTGCCCTCGACCGCGGCGGAGGTGAAGAAGTCCAGGAACTTCGCGGCCTCGTCCGGATGCTTGCTGCTCTTGGTGATGTACATGCCTTCGGAGAATCCGTAGAGCCGGTCGGTCCCGGTCGGCATGGGGAAGACCCCGACGTTGTTCTGGTCGTCGCCGGCGTCGAGGTTCTGCTGGGTGAACCAGTCGCCCTCGATCTGCATGGCCGACTTGCCGGAGTGGAACATGGCGCCGGCCTCGTTCACGGAAAGGCCGGCGAAGCCCTTGTTGAAGTAGGCGCCGGACCACTGCTTGAGCTGCTCGAAGGACTTGTCTATGCAGGGCTGGCCGGTCCAGCTCGTGGCGCGGGTGTTGAGCTTGTCGGCCGATTCGGCGCCGCAGTTGGTCTCGATGAAGGTGTCGAGCAGGCGCATGACGTGCCAGTTCTCCTTGCCGCCCATGGAGATCGGGGTGAGCCCGGCGTCCTTGAGCTTCTGCGCGGCCGTGGCCCACTCCTCGTACGTGGTGGGCGGAGCGCTGATGCCCGCCTTGGCGAACTGGTCCTTGTGGTAGTAGACGACCTCGGTGCGCTGGGTCCAGGGAACGCCGTGGTGGCCGCCGTACTGGTTGTAGGCCGACAGCGTGGAGGCGTTGAACCGGTCGGTCCACTTGTACTGCTGGTAGTACTTGCCCAGGTCGAGGCTCACGCCGGACTTGACCAGCTCGCCGCCCAGCCCGGGACCGGCCCAGTTGTAGTAGATGTCCGGGCCCTCGGTGCTGCCGGCCGTGGTGCGCAGCGCGTCCTTGTGCGCGTCCACGGCGCGATACTGCAGGTCCACCTTGATGTTCGGGTTCTGCTTCTCGAAGTCGGCGATGATCGACTTCAGCGCGTCGGTGGCAGTCTCCGCGTTCTGCGTGACCATCCACCAGCTCAGCTTGACCTGCCCCCCGCTGGTCGCACCGGGTGTGTCCTGTACGCGGCCGCTACAGGCGGCGATCAGCAGCAAAGAGGTCGCCAGCGCCGCGGTTTTCGTGGGGATGTTCATGTGCTTCTCCAAGCGTTCGGCAGGTTTGAATAACTATTCAGTGCTGCCTTGCTATTCAGCCGGAATGTAACGTCGCCGACACACAACCGTCAAGAAGTCCCCTCATTGACATCGATCCGGTGGCGGTCGTAGCGTCTCAAGTATGCCTAGTCGCTATGGAATAGATATTCAGCTCACGGGTGGTGCCGATGCTCTCCGCTGACCCGGTGCGGGCGGCCGCCTACCGCAAGACGGTCGAGCGCCTCCGAGCGGCCGATGAGGACGCCGTCGGGGCGGAGCTGGACCGGCTGGCCACCGACGTGCGCCGGAACATCGTCCGGACCATCGACCGGGCCGGCATGGGACACATCGGCGGCGATCTGTCGGTGACCGACATCCTGGTGTCCTGTTTCTACGGAGCGTTGTCCGTCGACCCCGAGCGCCCGCAGTGGACCGGGCGCGACCGGTTCGTGCTGAGCAAGGGCCACTGCGCCGCCGCGCTCTACTCCACGCTGGCCCAGTGCGGCTTCTTCGCCACGGCGGAGCTGGACACCTTCATGGCACCGCTGTCGGCGTTGAACGGCCATCCCAACCGGCTCAAGGTGCCCGGGGTGGAGACCAACACCGGCGCGCTCGGGCACGGGCTGCCGGTGGCCACCGGCTGTGCGCTGGCGGCCAAGATCGACGGCGTGAGCTGGCGTACCTTCGTCGTCCTGGGGGACGGTGAGCTGCAGGAAGGCAGCAACTGGGAGGCCGCGATGGCCGCCTCCCACTACGGCCTGTCGTCGCTGACGGCGATCGTCGATCGCAACCGGCTGCAGCAGGGCGCCAGGACGGAGGAGACCAACGCCCTCGGCGCGCTGGAGGACAAGTGGCGCAGCTTCGGCTGGGAGGTGCGCGAGGTCGACGGGCACGACCACCTCGCGCTGCTGCGGGCGATGAACGGCCCGCGCACCGGCCGGCCGGTCGCCGTCATCGCGAACACGATCAAGGGGAAGGGCGTGTCGTTCATGGAGGACAGGGTGGAGTGGCACCACAAGGTGCCCACCCCCGAGCAGGTCGACGCGGCGCTGGCGGAGCTGGCCCGATGACCCTCACCGAGCCGGAGCAGCAGGCCGTCTTCGACTGCCGCCAGGACTTCGCCGCCGAGCTGCTCGCCCTGGCCGAGGCCGACGAGCGGATCGTGGCGGTGTGCAACGACTCCGTGGGCTCCAGCAACCTGGTCGGCTTCCGCCAGCGCTTCCCCGACCGGCTGATCAACGTCGGCATCGCCGAGCAGGACCTCGTGGGCGTGGCCGCCGGGCTGGCGAACGCGGGCAAGATCCCGTTCGTGTGCGCGGCGGCGCCGTTCCTGACCGGCCGCGCCCTGGAGCAGATCAAGGCCGACGTCGCCTACAGCGAGGCGCACGTGGTGCTCTGCGGGCAGAGCCCCGGCATGGCCTACGGCGAGCTGGGGCCGACCCACCACTCGATCGAGGACCTGTCCTGGATGCGCGCGGTCGCGAACCTCGACATCATCATCCCGGCCGACCCGGTCCAGACCCGGGCCGCCGTCCGCTGGGCGGCCGCCTCGCAGCGGCCCTCCTACCTGCGCATCCCGCGTTTCAAGGTGCCGGTCGTCACCCCCGGCGACGCGCCGTTCGAACCGCGCCGCGCCGTGCTCCTCCAGGACGGCGGCGACGCCACCGTCATCGCGATCGGCTCGCTGACCTCCCGCGCCCTGGAGGCGGCGGCCCGGCTGCGCGGCGAGGGCATCTCCGTACGCGTGCTCAACATGCCCTTCCTCGACCCCCTCGACGAGGACGCCATCGTCGCGGCGGCCCGCGAGACCGGCCGGATCGTCACCGCCGAGGAGGCCACCATCAGCGGCGGCCTGGGCGCGGCCGTGTCGGCCGCCGTCGTCACCCACCACCCCGTCCCGATGCGCATCCTCGGCATCCCCCGCGTGTTCGCCCCCACCGGCGACACCGCCTTCCTGCTCGACCACTTCGGGCTGTCCGCCGACGGCATCGTCGCCGCCGTGAAGGACCTGCTGCGCCATGGCTAGCCCGCTCATCCTGGCCGTCGACCAGGGCACAGGCTCCACCAAGGCGCTGCTCGTCGACGCCGGGGGGCGGGTCGTGGCGCGCGCCGCCGTCCCCGTCGCGGAGACGCAGCCGCGTCCCGGCTGGGTGGAGCAGTCGGCGGAAGAGCTGTGGCAGAGCGTGCGCCGCGCGGTCGCCGGCTGCGTCGCCCCCGAGCACGCCGCCCACGTCGCCGGCGTCGGCTTCAGCACCCAGCGCGAGTCGCTCGTCCTGTGGGAGCGCCGCACCGGCGAACCGGCCGGGCCGCTGATCAGCTGGCAGGACCAGCGCACCACCGCGCAGTGCCACGAACTGGCCGCCACCGGGGCCGCCGAGCTGGTCAGGTCGGTCAGCGGTATGCCGCTGGACCCGATGTTCTCCGCGCTCAAGGCCCGCTGGCTGCTCGACACCCACGACCCGGACCGTCGGCGCAGCCGGGCGGGGGAGCTGTGCCTGGGCACCGTCGACTCCTGGCTGCTCAGCCGGCTCGGTGGCCGGCACGTCATCGAGGCCGGGAACGCCTCCCGCACCCAGCTCCTCGACCTCGGGACGGGCGACTGGGACCCTCGCCTGCTCGACCTGTTCGCGGTGCCGGCCGAAGTGCTGCCCGAGGTGGTGTCCTCCCGCGGGCCCTTCCCCGCGGTCAGGGGGCTGGCGCCGCTGCCCGACGGGGTTCCGGTGCTGGCCGTCATGGGCGACTCGCACGCCGCCATGTTCGCGCACGCCGGCTGGCGGCCCGGCGTCGTCAAGGCCACGTACGGCACCGGCTCGTCGGTGATGGCCATCGGCGGCCCCCCTGACGCGCCCGGCCTGTGCCGCAGCATCGCCTGGGACCTCGGAGCCGGCCCCGTCCACGCCGTCGAGGGCAACATCCGCGCGACCGGGCGGACCGTGAGCTGGCTGGCCGAGCTGTTCGACGTACCCGCCGACGTGCTGCTGGCCGAAGCCACAGACCCGGGCGACGTGCACTTCGTGCCCGCCTTCGGCGGTCTCGGCGCCCCCTGGTGGGACCCGGACGCGAGCCCGGTCATCACCGGGCTGACGCTCGGCACCCGCAGGGGCCAGCTCGTCGCCGCCGCCCTGGAGGCGGTCGCCTTCCAGGTCGAGGACGTGGTGGCCGCCGTCGATCAGGCCGTCGGTGACGTACGCGTGCTCATGGCCGACGGCGGCCTCACCCGCAGCGCCCCGCTGATGCGGCTCCAGGCCGACCTCAGCGGCCGGGCCGTCGCCCGGTCCGGTGAGCACGACCTGTCCGCGCTCGGGGCGGCCGACGCCGCCGGGCTCGCGGCCAAGCTCTGGACCCTTGAGCGACTGGAGGCGCGGCACCGGCCCGCCGACACGTTCGAGCCGTCCATCGACGCGGCCGAGCGCGCCCGCAGGAAGGCCGCCTGGCACGCGGCCGTCCGCCGAGCCCGGCGGCCCCCGCAGGAAGGAAGCAGGACATGACCACAAAGGCGCCGCCGGCCCGCTGGATCGCCGCCGCGGCCGTCGCCGTACTGATCGTGCTCATGGCGGTCAGCACCGAATACCGGACGGCGGAGACCGCGGCGGCCACGGCGCGGAAGAAGTTCGACCCGGCCGCCTTCGGCGCCCAGAACTACCAGGCCAAGGTCGTGCCCGCCATCGAGCGGGCCGCCGTCGACCTGCCGACCCTGATCGAGGCCATCACCGACGACAAGGAAGCGGCGGGCGAGAAGTACGGCAAGCGCCAGGGCACCGGCCCCTACACCTTCGCCGTCAAGGGAACCGGCAAGGCCGGAGAGGCCAGGTCGGGGCTGCTCCCCGTCACGGTCAAGGGCCTGGCCGGCACCAGGGTTTCGCTGCAGATCGGCCCCGCCATCAACGGCACCGCACTGCGCGACGCCTCAGGGTTCATCACGTTCGGCCAGTTCACCAACCAGGTGGAGTACGCCGACGCGGCCACCGCCCTGAACAACGAGATGCGCGCCAAGCTCCTCAAGAGCCTCGACGCCGCGGCGCTGGACGGCAAGGACGTCTCCTTCGTGGGCGCGTTCACCCTGCTCACCCCGCAGACCGTGACGATCACCCCGGTGGCGATCTCATGACCGCGCCGGTGCTGAGAGCCTGCGACGTCACCAAGGTGTACGGCGGCACCCACGCGCTGAAAGGCGTGGACTTCGCGGTCGCGCCCGGCCGCGTCACGGCCCTGTTCGGGGAGAACGGCGCCGGCAAGTCGACGCTGATGAAGATCCTGGCCGGGATCGAGCAGCCGACCACCGGCGACGTCGAGCTCGACGGCCGGCCCGTGCGGCTGCGGTCTTCCCGCCACGCCGCCGACCAGGGCATCGCCATCATCCACCAGGAGCTGAGCCTGTGCCCGAACCTCAGCATCCAGGACAACCTGTTCCTGGCCCGCGAGGTGCGCACCGGGCTGGGCGCGGTCGACCGCAAGGAGCAGCGCCGGGCCACGCAGGCCGTGCTCGACCGGCTGGAGGAGCACGCCGACCCCGACGGGCTGGTCGGCGACCTCCGGCTGGGCCAGCAGCAGCTCGTGGAGATCGCCCGCGCCCTGCTCCAGGAGGCCCGCGTCCTGATCATGGACGAGCCGACCTCCGCGCTGACCGCGCCCGAGGTCGAGGTGCTGTTCCGGGTGATCAGGGAGCTGACCGCCGCGGGCGTGGCCGTCGTCTACATCTCCCATCACCTGGACGAGGCCCTCGACATCGCCGATGACGTCGTGGTGCTGCGCGACGGCGCGCTCGTCGCCACCGCGCGGGCCGGCGAGGTGGACATCCGCTGGATCGTCGAGCAGATGGTCGGCCGCGACCAGGACACCCTCTTCCCCGACCGTGAACCCGTGCTGGGCGAGGAGGCGCTGACCGTGCGCGACCTCAGGGTCGCCGACCCGGCCATCCCCGACCGGCTCGCCGTGGACGGGCTGTCGCTCGCCGTGCGCGCGGGTGAGATCGTCGGCGTCTACGGCCTCATGGGCGCGGGCCGCACCGAGTTGCTGGAAGCGCTCGCCGGCCGGCTCCGGCCGGTGTCCGGGCAGGTCCTGCTGGACGGGACACCGCTGGCCGAGCCCGGCATCCGGGCGCGCATCGAGCGGGGCGTGGTGCTGGTGCCCGAGGACCGTCAGCGCGACGGCCTCGTCCAGACCATGTCCGTCGGGCAGAACCTGTCGCTGGCCGCGCTGGGCACGTTCGTCCGCGGCCTGTTCGTCTCCGAGCCGCGTGAGCGCGCCGCCGTCGCCCGCGCCATCACCGACGTCACCGTCAAGACCAGCGGCGCCCAGGCGCCCATCGGCTCGCTCAGCGGCGGCAACCAGCAGAAGGTCATCATCGGCAAGGCCCTGCTGACCGGGCCGCGCGTGCTCCTCCTGGACGAGCCGTCCCGCGGCGTCGACGTCGGCGCCAAGGCCGACATCTTCGAACTGATGGCCGGCCAGGCGCGGCGCGGCCTGGCCGTGCTGTTCACCACATCCGACGCCGAAGAGGCCCTGCACATCCCCGACCGGCTGCTCGTGCTCGCCCGCGGCGCCCTCGTCGGCGAGTTCCGGCGCGGCGAGCTCACCCGGGAGGAACTGATGCGCGTGTCCGACGGCGGAACCCCGAAGGACGGTGCGGCATGACGGCCACCACCAAGACCCCCGCCGCCGTCCCGGCCGAGCGCTCGGCCGCCCGGGCGCGCCGCCTGTCGCTGCTGAACGTGGCCTTCGAGCTGCGCGCCTTCATCGCGCTCGCGGTGCTCATCGTGATCTTCGGCCTGCTCTCGGACTCCTTCCTGACCGTGCCGAACCTCATCACGATGACCAAGCACGTCGCCATCAACGCCGTGATCGCGCTCGGCATGCTGCTGGTCATCCTCAAGGGCGGCATCGACCTGTCGGTCGGCTCCATCGTCGGCCTGTCCGGCGTGGTCGCCGGCGAACTGCTGGGCGGCCTGCACGTCGGCGGTGTGATCGCCTATCCGCCCGTGTGGGTGGTGATCGTCCTGTGCGTGACGGTCGGCATGGCGGTCGGCGCGGTCAACGGGCTGCTGGTCACGCGCTTCAACGTGGCGCCGTTCATCGCCACCCTCGGCATGCTGTACGTCGCCAGAGGCGCGGCCATGCTCATCTCCGACGGCGCCACCTACCCCAACCTGGGCGGCGACCCGGCACTCGGCAACACCGGCTTCGGCCTGCTCGGCAGCGGCCGGCCACTCGGCCTGCCCACGTCCATCTGGATCATGATCGCGCTCGCGGTGCTGGCCACGCTGCTGCTGGCCAAGTCGCCGTTCGGCCGCTGGCTGTACGCCACCGGCGGCAACGAGCGGGCCGCCGACCTGTCCGGCGTGCCGATCCGGCGGGTCAAGACCATCGTGTACGTGATCTCCGGCGCCTGCGCCGCCGTGGCCGGGCTCATCATCGCCTCGGAACTGACCTCGGCCGCCCCGCAGGCGGGGGAGACGTACGAGCTGAACGCCATCGCCGCCGTCGTCATCGGCGGCGCCGCGCTGAGCGGGGGGCGCGGAACCGTGCGCGGCACCCTGGTCGGCGCGTTCGTCATCGGCTTCCTCGCCGACGGCCTGGTGATCCTGGGTGTGTCGACGTTCTGGCAGATCCTCATCAAGGGTGCGGTGATCATTCTCGCCGTCATGCTCGACCAGGGTCAGCAGCGATTCAAGCGACGGGGAGCCGCCGCGGCGGCCGTCGCCGCCAGCAAAGAGCACCACTGAACCACAAGGAGACCAGATGCCCCCCTACCGTCGCCTGCTCACCCTGGCGTTCTCTCTAGTCATCGGCTCGACCGCGCTGACCGCGTGCGGCGGCGGTGGTGAGCAGCCCGCCACCAGCGCCTCCGCGAGCGGCGGCACCAGTGCCGCCGCCGGTGGCCTGATCGCGATCATCACCCCGTCGCACGACAACCCGTTCTTCAAGGCCGAGGCCGACGCGGCGAAGGCCAAGGCCGAGTCGCTCGGCTACCAGACCTCCGTGGCCTCCCACGACGACGACCCCAACAAGCAGAGCGAGCTGATCGACGCGGCCATCTCCCGCCAGGCAAAGGCGATCATCCTGGACAACGCCGGCGCCGACGCCTCCATCGGCCCGGTGCGCAAGGCCACCGAGGGCGGTGTCCCGGTCTTCCTGATCGACCGGGAGATCAACGCCACCGGCGTCGCCAAGGCGCAGATCGTCTCCAACAACTCCCAGGGCGCCCAGCTCGTCGCGCAGTCGTTCGTGGAGAAGATGAAGAGCAAGGGCAACTACGTCGAGCTGGTCGGCAAGGAGTCCGACACCAACGCCAGCGTGCGCTCCAAGGGCTTCGCGGACGTGATCTCCCAGTATCCGGACATGAAGCAGGTCGCCAAGGAGAGCGCCAACTGGGACCAGCAGGAGGCGTTCACCAAGATGGAGACCATCATCCAGAAGAGCCGCGACATCCAGGGCGTCATCGCCGGCAACGACACCATGGCGCTCGGCGCGGTCGCGGCGCTGAAGGCCGCGGGCCTGCTGGACAAGGTCACGGTCGTCGGCTTCGACGGCAGCCCCGACGCGATCGCCGCCGTCAAGGCCGGCCAGATGCACGCCACCGCCCTGCAGCCCGCCGCGCTCGGCGCCACCAGCGCCGTGGAGCAGGCCGACCAGTTCATCAAGACCGGCAAGACCGGAAAAGAGGAGAAGCAGTCCATCGACTGCGAGCTGGTCACGGCCGACAACGCCGACGAGTTCGGGGTGTTCGCCAGGAAATAGCCACCGGATGTCCCCTCGGATGTCACGGCCCTGGCATGGCGCCCAATAAGCTGAATCGGTTATCCAAGCGTGAATAGAAAATCAGCTTCGGCGTCGAATGAAAGGTGGTGCGCGGTGGCCCCTAACCTGGGCGGGAGGCGCGATACGACCAAGGACCATCTGCGGCTCCTGGCCAGAGTGGCCCGCATGTACCACGAGCAGGACATGCGCCAACCCGAGATCGCCGCCGCGCTCAACATCTCCCAGCCCCGCGTGTCCCGCCTGCTCAAGGAGGCGGTCACGCGCGGCATGGTCCGTACGGTGGTCACCCTGCCGGACGGCGTGCACACCGAGCTGGAGGAGGAGCTGCAGCGCCGCTACGGGCTGCGCGACGCCGTGGTCGTGGACGTCGAGGAGTTCCAGGACGACGTCATCCCGCCGCTCGCCTCGGCCGCGGCCAGCTACCTCAGCGTCACCTTCACCGGTGGCGACGTGATCGGCATCTCCTCGTGGAGCGAGACGCTGCTGGCCACGGTCGAGCGCATGCCGCAGAAGAACGCCCAGGTCGCCGACCGGGTCATCCAGCTCGTCGGTGGCGTCGGCAGCCCCGAGGCCCAGGTGCACGCCACCCGGCTGATCGCCCGGCTGGCCAACCTGACCTACGCCAAGCCCGTCTTCGTGCCCCTTCCCGGCGTGGTCGCGACCACGGCGATCCGCGACGCGCTGCTGCAGGACCCCAGCGTGATCGACGTACAGACGCAGTGGAACGACCTGACCGTCGTGCTGGTCGGCATCGGCAGCCTCGACCCGTCGCCGCTGCTGCTGAGCAGCGGCAACGCGGTCGGCCAGGCCGACCAGGAGGAGCTGCGCGGCCGCGGCGCGGTCGGCGACGTGTGCCTGCACTTCTTCGACGGCGCGGGCAAGCCCATCGACTCGGGCTTCGAGCAGCGCGTCATCGGCATCGACGCGCCCACCTTCCGCTCCGTCGGCCGGCGGGTCGGCGTGGCGGGCGGCCTGCGCAAGCTGTCCGCGATCAAGGCCGCCATCGAGGGCGGCTGGATCAACATCCTCATCACCGACCTGCGGGTGGCCCGCCACCTCTGCCAGTAGACTGAATGAACAACGATGCTGGAATAGATATCAGGGCGGTGTCACGGTGGCGGGCTTAGGGCTCGAAAGCGACGTGTCCACCGGGCATCTGCGGCTGCTGGTCAGGGTCGCCCGCATGTATCACGAACAGGGCATCCGCCAGCCCGCCATCGCCGCCGAGCTGAACATCTCCCAGCCCCGCGTGTCACGGCTGCTGCGCGAGGCGGTCAGGCGCGGCATCGTGCGGACCGTGGTCGTCCTGCCCAAGAGCGTGCACACCGAGCTCGAAGACAGGCTCAGGCAACGGTACGGCCTGCGCGACGTCGTGGTGGTGGACATCCCCGAGTCCACCCACGACGTCCTGCCCGCCCTCGCCTCGGCCGCCGCCGACTACTTCGACGCCACGTTCGCGGGCGGCGACGTGGTCGGCATCTCCTCGTGGAGCGAGACGCTGCTGGCCACGGTCGAGCGCATGCAGCCCAAGACCAGCCAGGTCGCCGACCGGGTCATCCAGCTCGTCGGCGGCGTCGGCAGCCCCGAGGCCCAGGTGCACGCCACCCGGCTGGTCGGCCGGCTGGCCGATCTCACCCGTGCCCGCCCGATCTTCGTCCCGTCTCCGGGGGTCGTCGGCAACGCCACCATCCGCGACGCCCTGCTCCAGGACAGCGCCATCCGCGACGTCATGGCGCAGTGGAACGATCTCACCGTCGTCCTGATCGGCATCGGCAGCCTCGAACCCTCGCCGCTGCTGCTCAGCAGCGGCAACGCGGTCGGCCAGGCCGACCAGGAGGAGCTGCGCGCCCTCGGCGCCGTCGGCGACGTGTGCCTGCACTTCTTCGACACCGCCGGACGGCTCATCGACTCGGGCTTCGGCCAGCGGGTCGTCGGCATCGACGCGGACACCTTCCGCGCCGTCGGCCGCCGGGTGGGCGTGGCGGGCGGCCTGCGCAAGCTGTCCGCCATCAGGGCCGCCGTCGAGGGCGGCTGGGTCAACATCCTCATCACGGACCTGAAGGTCGCCCAGCGCCTGGGGGAGTGATTTGAAATGGCGCGGCGCCCGCCGGGCATAGACGGGTGACCGACGACCCCGCCCTCCAGGAGGCCGACCATGGGAACCGCCCGTGGACGATGACCGCGTCACCCGTTTCGAAGAGGTGTACCGCCAGGCCTACGAACAGATCCTCGGCTACGCCATCCGCCGCTGCGAGCGCCCCGAGGACGCGTCGGACGTGGTGGCGGAGACGTTCGCCATCGCCTGGCGCCGCATCGACGACGTGCCGCCCGGCGAGGAGGCCGTTGACCGTCACCTACAGCCGCGTCCAGGTGAGCGCGGCCGGCGGTCCCGGGGGGACGATGAGCTCGCTGTCCTTCGAGCCGGTCCCCGAGACCGAGGTCGGCCGGGACTGGCAGGTCTGGGACGCCAAGCCCGTCAAGGAGGGCCACGTCCGCCTGCTGGTCACCCCGGACCGGCTCCCCAAGAACCCCCTCTACAACTGACTCAGGCGACGAACGTGACGTAGAGCAGGTACACGTTCAGAATGATGATCATGGCGGCGATGCAGCCGGCCGCCGCGTTCGTGAGCCGGTTGTTGACGAACGAGCCCATGATGTCGGCGCGGCGGGTCAGCATCAGCAGCGGCACCAGCGCGAACGGGATGCCGAACGACAGCACCACCTGCGACACCACCAGGCTGTCGGTGGCCGGCAGGCCCAGCCCGAGCACCACCAGCGCCGGCAGCATCGTGAGCCCCCGCCGCAGGAACAGCGGGATCCGGAACCGGATGAAGCCCTGCATGACCACCTGGCCCGCGTACGTGCCCACGCTCGACGACGACAGCCCCGAGGCGAGCAGCGCCACCGCGAACGCCAGGGCCGCCCCGCCGCCGACGAGCCGCCCGAGCCCCTCGTGCGCGGCCTCGATCGAGTCGACGCCGGCGTTGCCGGTGCCGTTGAACAGCGACGCGGCGATCACCAGCATCGACAGGTTGATCACCCCGGCCGCGCCGAGCCCGACCACCACGTCGAGCCGCTGGAAGCGCAGCAGCTCACGGCGTTCGTCGTCGTCGCGGCAGGCCACCCGCGCCTTCGTCAGCGCCGAGTGCAGGTAGACGACGTGCGGCATGACGGTCGCGCCGATGATGCCCGCCACGAGCAGCAGGCTGTCGTCGCCCGCGAGGCGCGGGACCAGCCCGCCGGCGACGCCGGCCGGGTCGGCCCCCACGACGACCAGGTCGTAGAGGAAGCCGAGGAACACGATGAGGAGCAGCCCGGCGATGGCCAGCTCGAAGCGCCGGTAGCCGCGCTGCTCCAGGGCCAGGATCGCGAACGCGACGACGGCCGTGATCAGCCCGGCCGTGAACAGCGGCACCCGGAACAGCAGGTTCAGCCCGACGGCCGCGCCCACGAACTCGGCCAGGTCCGTCGCCATCGCGATGATCTCGGCCTGCACCCACAGCCCGCGCGACACCGGGCGCGGCAGGTGCTCGCGGCACAGCTCCGGCAGGTCGCGCCCGGTGGCCACGCCGGCCTTCGCCGACAGGTACTGGACCAGCATGGCCATCAGGTTGGCGACCACGATCACCCAGACCAGGGTGTAGCCGAACTTCGCGCCGGCGGTGAAGTTGGTGGCGAAGTTCCCCGGGTCGATGTACGCCACCGCCGCCACGAACGCGGGCCCCATCAGCGCCACGGGGCCGCGTACCCGCCCGCGTGAGCGCAGCCCGCGCAGAGCGTTGTGCCGGGAGGTGAGGGTCACGGGGGAACCCTCACCCCACCGACGGCCCGAGCCCGAGCGACTGCGGCGTGCTCGAGTCCGGCGACGGCTGGTTGAGGCCCTCGTCGAGCGGCCCGAACTCGGTCATGAGCGCCCGGCTGCCGCCCCACGGCGGCTGCTCCTCGGCGACCAGCGTGTTCGTCGTGAGCAGCAGGCCGGCCACCGAGGCGCCGTTCTCCAGGGCCGAGCGGGCGACCCGCAGCGGGTCGACGATGCCCATCTCGATCATGTCGCCGAAACGCTCCCGCAGCGCGTCGAACCCCTCGCCGGGGCCCATCCGCGCGGTCCTCACGATCACCTCGGGGCCGGAGAACCCGGCGTTGGCGGCGATCAGGTACGCGGGCTCGGTCAGGGCCCGGCGCACGATCTCCACGCCGGTGGCGTAGTCGTCCTTGACCTCCAGGTCGTCCAGCGCACTCGCGGCGTGCAGCAGCGCGGCGCCGCCACCGGCCACGATGCCCTCGGCCATGGCCGCCCGGGTGGCCGACAGCGCGTCCTCGACCCGGTGCTGGAGCTCCTTCAGCTCGGCGTTGGTGGGCGCGCCCACCTTGATGACGGCGACCTTGCCCGACAGGGCGCCGATCCGCTCGGTGAGCACGTCCTCGTCCACGCCGAAGGTGGCCCGCCCCAGCTCCGCGCGCAACTGGGTGAGCCGGAACTCGACCGCCTCGGCCGTGCCGCCGCCGCCGATGAGCGCGGTCCTGTCCGCGGTGACCCGCACCTGGGCCGCGGTGCCGAGCTGGTCGACGGTCATCGTCTCCAGGGTGAATCCGGAGTGCCTGCTGTAGACGGCGCCGCCGGTGATCGCGGCGATGTCCTCCAGCTTGTGCAGCCGCCGGTCACCGAACCCCGGCGCCCGGACGGCGACACACTGGAAGATCCCGTTGACGTGGTTGTGCACCAGCATGCCCAGCGCCGTGCCCTCGACCGCCTCGGCGATGATGACCAGCGGCCGCGGTGCCCGCATGATCTTGTCGAGCAGCGGCATGAGCTGCTGCACCTTCGTGATCTTCTCACTGCACAGCAGCAGGTATGGCTCCGCGACGACCGCCTCCAGGCTGGCCGGGCTCGTCACCATGTACGGCGACAGGTAGCCGTTGTCGAACTCGAACCCCTCGACGAACTCCACGCTCATCCCGTGCTCCGCCGACTCCTCGACGGTCACGACGCCGCCGTCGCCGACGGTGCTCAGCGCCCTGGCGATCACCGCGCCGACCGTGTCGTCGTCGTTGGCCGAGATCGCGGCCACCCGCGCCAGGTCCCGCTCGGTGCTCACCGGCCGGGCGACCTCGCCGAGCCGCTCGACCAGCCGGCCGACGGCCAGGTCGACGCCCCGCTTGACGAGCACGGGGTTCGCGCCGGCGTCGATCGCCGTCATGCCCTCCCTGACGATGGCGTGCGCGATGACGGTCGCCGTCGTCGTGCCGTCGCCGACGATGTCGTTGGTCTTGATGGCCGCTTCCTTGACCAGTTGGGCGCCCATGTTCTCGAACTGGTCCTTGAGGTGGATCTCCCGCGCGATCGTCACGCCGTCGTTGGTGACGACCGGCGAGCCGGTGAGCTTCTCCAGGATGACGTTGCGGCCCTTGGGCCCGAGCGTCGACTTCACCGCCTCGGCGAGCTGGTCGACCCCGCTCAGCAGCAGGGTGCGCGCTTCCGGGCCGAAACGCAGTTCCTTGGCCATCGATACTCCAATCGGGCTGTCGCGACTATCCGGCTACGGGACGAGGATGGCGCGGCCGCGGACCCGGCCCGCGTCGAGATCCCGCAGGGCGTCCACCGCGGCCTCCAGCGGGTACGTCCTGGTGTGCAGCGTGACCTTGCCCGCCTGGGCCAGCACCATCAGCTCGGCGAGGTCGTTGTAGGTGCCGACGATGTTGCCGACGAGGTTGCGCTCGGTCGAGATGATGTCGAGCGTCGGGATGCGCACGGTGCCGCCGTACCCGATCACGTAGTAGGAGCCGGCCCGCGCCGTCATCGCGAACCCGTCCTGCTCGGCGCCCTGCTCGGCGACGAAGTCGAGCACGACCTCGGCCCCCCGGCCGTCGGTGAGATCCTTGACCGCGTCCACCTGCCGCCCGTCGGCGACGACGCCCGCGTGCGCGCCGAGCTGCTCGGCCAGCTTGAGCGCGTCGGGGTTGCGGTCGACCACGACGATCCGCGTCGCGGTGAGGGCGGCCAGGCACTGGATGCCGATGTGGCCGAGCCCGCCCGCCCCGATGACGACGCACGTCGTGCCGGGATGGAGCAGCGGGATCGCCTTGCGGACCGCGTGGTAGGCGGTGATGCCGGCGTCGGCCAGCGCGGCGACGTCCTCCGGCCGCGTCCGGGGGTCGAGCTTGACGCAGGCCCGCTCCGAGGTCAGCAGGAACGCGGCCATGCCGCCGTCGCGGGACAGGCCGGGGAAGGCGCTGTCGGCGCAGTGCATGTCCTGCCCGATCCGGCAGGCGCGGCACAGCCCGCAGGTGGGCGTCGGGTGCAGGATCACCGTGTCGCCGGCCCGCACGCTGGTGACGGCGGAGCCGGCCTCGTGCACCCAGCCGGCGTTCTCGTGGCCGAGCGTGTAGGGCAGCGCGATGCCCATCGCCTCGGCCCACTGGCCCTCGACGATGTGCAGGTCGGTACGGCACACGCCGGCGCCGCCGACGCGTACGACGACGTCGAGCGGCCCCTGGACGGTCGGCTCCGCTACCTCCTCGACCACGGGCATCTGGTGGTACCCGTGCAGCCGGACGGCCTTCATCGCTCCTCCTCGCCTTCCCCTTTGTCCTGATACCGATGCCGCAGCATGCCGCGGCAGATGCCGGTGTTGGCCTCGATGGCGACCCGCGTGGTGCGCGCCCGGCGCAGGTGCGGCACGACCGCGTCCGGGCCGATCGGCGCGCCCGTCGCCGGGTCGATCAGCAGCGGGGCGTCGTCCCCCGACGGCAGGCCCAGCTCGGCGCGCCGGCGCCGCAGCCGATCGAGTTCGCGTGAGCCGGGCACGTCACCGAGCGTCAGCCCGGCCGGATCTTCACCCGCCGGCAGGGACCGGCACACCTGGTCCGTGCCCGCCAGCACCGCCCTGCGCAGGAAGTCGGCGCGCAGCTCGTCGAGCTCCCCGGCGGCCTCGCCCTCGAAGGACCGCGCGAACCCGGCCCGCGCGGCCACCCCGCCGTTGATCTCCTCGGCGGCGAAATGGTCCTCAAGGATCACCTCGGCGTGGCGCACGCCCTCCGTCGCCGACACCGCGTCGTGGGCGTCGGCGACCATGAGGAAGGCGAAGTTGGGCGCGCAGAAGTACGTCGGCAGCCGCAGCCGCACCTCCGCCCGCCCGCGGGCGGAGACGGTGCACGACGCGACGAAGCCGAGCGCGGTGATCGGCTCGTCCAACTCCGGGTCGCGTACCGTCGCCAGTGCGGCGAGAACGCGCGCTGTGAGGGTCCGCGACCCGTCGAGCACGGCGCTCATGCCGGCGCGAGCGGCGGGACGCTCTGCCCCGCGTCGAGCCGGCACTCGGCCGGCACCTCGATGCCGTAGAGCCGGGCCGCGTTCAGCCCGAGGATCTTCTTCTTCGTCGCGGTGGTGACCCGCGGGAAGTCGGAGAACTCCTCGCCCGGGTAGTCCCAGTCGACGAAGCCCTCGATCTGCCACTTGGGCTCCCAGATGCCGTAGTCGCTGCCGAAGGTCATCTTGTCCTCGCCGACCCAGAACAGCAGCTCGCCCATCACCTTGGCGAAGAACCTGGGACGGGCGTGCATGAGGCCGCCGATGACGACCGACAGCCCCGCGTACACGTTGGGCTCCTGCGTCGCCATGAAGCAGAAGTCCTCGATGCGCGGCAGCCCGACGTGCTCGACGATGAAGTTGAGGTCGGGGAAGTCGGTCGCCGCGTGGTCGATGTCGGAGACGTCGAACGCGTCCTTGTCCAGCGGCCAGATCGTCGGCCCCTTGTGCACGTGAATGTTGACGATCCCGAGCTCCTGGCACGCCTCCAGATAGCGGTAGGCGGCCGGGTCCTTGAGCGTCCAGCCGCGCGAGCCCTCACGCCACTCGGCGGTGTAGAGCTTGACGCCCTTGGAGCCGTACCGCTCGACGTTGTGGGCGAGCGTCTTGAGGCCGTCGTCGCCGTCGCGGGGGTCCCAGCGGGTGTTGGCGATGAACTTCCCGGGGTGCCGCTCGCCGAGCGCCGCGTTGCGCTCGGTGGTGTTGAAGCCCTCCTTGTACCACTCCGTCAGGTACGTCGGCTGGAAGATCGCGACGTCCACGTGCCCGTCCTCGAAGAGGTCCTTCATCAGGTCCTCTTCGGAGTACTTCTGGAACTTCTCCATCGGCCAGTGGGTCTCGGCCGGAGCCAGCCCCTGGTACGCGTGGAAGCACTCGATCCAGCCCTTCGCGTACCGTTCGGCGCCCGGCACCCAGTTGTCCGGCGCCGCGTTCCAGTAGTGCATGTGACCATCGACTATGAAGTACTTCTCGCCGTCCTTCTCGTACACGGTTCAGCTCCTCGGCGTGACGGTCAGGTCGAAGCCGAGATAGCCGGCCGCGTCCTCCGGGTTCGCGAACATGATGGTCCGGTCGTCCTCGTGGATCATCCGGCCGTAGTGCGTGGACATGTTCTCCTCGAACTCGGCGGCGTCGAAGTAGCCGGGCTCCTCACCGAGCGCCTCGGAGATCTCGTCGTAGACGACGTCCATCCGCCGGACCGCGTCGATCCGGATCATCGAGGGCAGCGGCGTCACCCGTACGTTGTCCTTGGTGGCCATGACCTCGGCCACCACCACGCCGACCTGGTTGTTCATCAGCGTGAACCCGCACATTCCGGACGACGTGCTGTCCGACTTGAAGGGGCTCTCGGCCGTCCTGAACGTCGTCACTGGGTCAGCTCCTTCGGGGTGTCGAGGCGGAACTCGGCCAGCAGATCGGTGAACCGGCTCTTGGCCCGGTCGAGGCCGTCCTCGAAGCGGGGTGCCTTCGCGTCGGGCTGCGACCACAGCGGCTGCAGCGTGCGGGCGGCCGAGAGGGCGCGCGGCACCCAGAGCGAGAGCCACTCCTGCATGATCGTCGTGTTGTGGTGGGCGAACTCGCGGTCGTTGGCCAGCAGGCCGAACATGACCCTCGTGTAGCGCAGGTCCCGCTCGGCGTAGTCGTACTCCTCGGCGCCGACGATCGTGGGAGTGATGAAGTCGCCGTTGCGCGGGGCCGCCTGCTGCACCAGATGGCTCCGGAACAGCTCGCCGACCAGCGGCTCGAAGACCACGTTGGCGGCGAACACGGCCTCGCACCAGTCGTCGACGGCGGTCAGCCGCTCGGCGGTCTCCCGCACGCCCTGCCAGGCCGGGTCCCGGTTCCACGCCTCCAGGTGCGCGGCGCCGTCGAACCCGTCGATCTCCTCGCTCAGCGTCAGGTTGTAGAGCGCGAGGTCCTGGGCCGACCTGATCCGGTGCATGCTGTTGACCGAGATCGCGTTGTTGTGCATGTTGGTCGGCGCGCGGCGGTTGGCGTTGGCGAAGAGATAGAGGCCGAGCCCGTGGTCCACGTGCATCCACGCGCCGACGTGGCTCTCCACGAACCGCACCCAGTTCGGGTTCCACTGCTCGAACGCCTTCGACTGCCTGGCCGCCTCGATGTTCTGGCCGACCTGGCGCACCACGTTGGAGTTGTAGCGGTAGAGGGACAGCTCCCACTCCTGGTTGGGGTCGCGGAACTCGTGCCAGCCGTGCGCCGGCCACTCGTAGCCCTTGCCGCCGGAGCCGGGTCCGCGCTCGGGCTCGGGCCGGTCCTGGCCCCACGCCTTGAGCGCGGTCCAGTCCAGCGGGTAGCCGCCGCGGCCGTCGGAGAAGCCGTACAGCCAGCCCTGGCTCAGGTAGTGGCGCGGGTCCGGCTGGACCTCGACGGTCACGTCCTCGTAGTGCGTCCGCTTGCGTTTCTGCGGCGTGTAGTAGGCGAACTGGCGCGCGGTCGAATCCGGGAACTCCTTGGCGCCGGCTTCGGCGTCGGTGAAGACCGGCTTCGGTACGCTTCGCGGGGTTGTCATAAGGTTGCTCCCCTCACCCGGTCGTAGTGAATTTGTCGAAGTAGATGTGCTTCTGCGGCACCCCGAGCGCGGTGAGCAGCGGCATCGCCGCCTCGACCATGGGCGGCGGCCCGCAGAGGTAGGCGTGCGTGTTCCTGAGGTCGTGCTCGTGCCGCCGGACCACGTCGGTGATGAGGCCGACCTCGCCGTCCCAGTCCTCTTCGGACAGTGCCGGCACGTACCGGAAGCCCGGCAGGGTCTTCTCCAGAGCGCGCAACTCCTGCTCGAAGCAGAGGTCGCGACGGCGGCGCGCGCCGTAGTAGTAGGTGGCCCGGCGCTGGACGCCGCGCTCGGCCATCGAGCGCAGCAGCGCCAGGATCGGGGCCATGCCGGCGCCGCCGCCGACGAACAGCAGGTCCTCGCCGTGCCCTTCGCGCAGGGTGAAGACGCCGAACGGGCCGGTCAGGGAGAGGCGGTCGCCCACCGCGACCCGGGTGTCCAGGAAGTGCGAGAACAGGCCGTCCGGATACACCTTGATGACGAACTCCAGCCGGCCGCCGTCGCGGCTGGAGGTGTTCGCCATCGAGAACGAGCGGGTGGCCTCGGCGCCCGGGACGGCGATGTCCACGTACTGGCCGGGGAAGAACGTGAGCTCCTTGGGCTCGGCCAGCCGCAGCACCAGGTGGCGCAGATCGTGGGTGACCGGGTCGTTGGCGACGACCTCGGCCACCGCGTTCACGATCGGTAGCCCCGAGCGGATCATCTCCTCGTCGAAGTTGAGCAGCTCGATCGTGACGTCCTCGTACACGTGCGCCCGGCACAGCAGTGTGTAGCCCTCCTCCTTCTCGTAGTCGGGCAGGGCGAAGGTGGAGTACCGGTCCAGCTCGATGTCGTCGCCGTCGAGGACGAACGACTTGCAGGACGCGCACTGGCCCTCCTTGCAGCCGTGCATGAGCATGAGCCCCTGCTCGGCCGCGGCGCGCAGCACCGCCTGGTCCTCGCCGACCTCGATCTCGATGCCGACCGGTTCGAAGCGCACGACGTGCTTGTCGGCCATCTACGTGAGTTTCGGAGCCGGACGGCCCGCGGGCCCGCCCCGCACGTAGTCGGCGCGGAACGCCTCCCGCTCCTCCGGGGTCATCTCGTTGAGCAGCACGTTCGGGCTCTGCAGCGGCGGGCAGCGGCGCAGGTGATCGAGGGTCCACATCTTCGACGGGTCCAGGTTCAGGTGCGGCTGCGCGACCAGCGTCTTCCCGTCGTCGCGGACGAAGCCCATGTCGCTGACGACGTCGGCCCAGTTCCAGCCGTGGTAGAGCGTCTCCCACTCCCGGGAGCCGATGAGCTGGCCCATGTTGGGCGTCTGGCGGCCCTGGTAGACCGGGCGGAACGCGGTGACGTCGGTCCAGCGGCACGCCTCGTGGCAGTACGTGCGCCACTGGCCGTTGACCTCGTCCATGACCATGTCCTCGCGGACCAGGCAGGGCACCATGCAGGTCCAGCAGCGGTGCGGGTACTGGTAGTCGACGTCCTCGAAGACGATCGGGTTGTGGCCGTTGGGCTTCGACAGGCGGTTGTAGTTCTCCCACCACTTGCCGTACCTGTCGTACCAGCCGGGGTACTTGTGCTCGAACCACTCGAAGTCCGTGTCGGTCATCGGGTCGATCCGCCAGTAGTTGGCCAGCCAGCCGGTGGCGAAGAACTGGGCGACCTCGTGCACGTAGCCCTTGTTCCAGATCTGGTTCCACGCCTCCTCGATCAGGTCGTGCGGGATGACCAGGCCGTACTTCTCCAGCGGTACGAGGTAGCTGCGGTAGTAGTCGTCGTAGATCCACCGCCGCCACATCTCGGCGTAGCTCTCGCGGTCCTTGCGGCGGTCCTTGGTGCCGTACTCGATGAACGTGCCGATCGCGGCGTCCACCACCCGGTGGTTGTTCCACCAGGCGTAGCGCAGGTCGCGCTGCAGCAACTGGTGGTTGCCCTCGTCGGCCAGGGCCATCAGCAGGGTCGCGTAGCCGTTGCTGATGTGCCGGGACTCGTCGGACTGCACCGAGTGGAACACCGTCGGCAGCAGGTAGTCGCCGTTCGCGGCGGCCTCGGCCGGCATGGCGACGAACAGCGTGTTGGTGAACGCCGTCTCCGCCACGATCGTCAGGTAGATGCTCGCCGCGGTGATGGCGTCGCCGGTGATGAAACCCTCGGCGAACTGGCGGCCGATCGTCCCGCAGTAGTCGTTCTGGAAGTTGCGCAAGCTGCTGTTGAAGCCGGCCGGGTCGATGTAGTTGTTCATGTACAGGCGCTTGAGGTTCTGCTGGATCGTCGAGTGCCGTACCTCGTCGATCATCTGGATCGCCTGGCCGTTGTGCAGCTCGGGGTTGGGCACCGTACGGAACAGCAGCGGCATCGCCCGCGCCGCCGAGATCTCCGGCAGCGGGATGATGCTGAGGAACAGCTTCTGCCACTCCAGCCAGCGCTCCTGCACCTGGCGGAACATGTTGCCGCGGATGGCGCCGTCGGACGCGCCGTAGACGCGGTGGTCCTTCTCCTCCTGCATGGGGAAGTACGACCGCAGCACCTGCTTGAGCGGGTCCTTCTTCTGCGCCTTCTGGAAGGTGTAGTCGGTGCCGTACTGCGACACCGGCTCGTGGTACATCGGTTCCCAGGACAGCTCCTGGATCTTCTGGTGGGCCTTGGCCACGCTCTGGCGACTCATCGGTCACTCCTCACCGTGGGCCGACACTCGTCGTGCCCGGATCAGACCACGCGGACGGCGCCTCGGGCGTCTCAAGATGAGGCGGTGGACGGGTTTCGGTCAGCGATCGCCCAGCACCGGATGCAGACCCTGCCCGGCCAGGTGGTGGAAGACCAGGTTGACGACGCTCCAGGGGTTGAAGGTCTCGTCGTGCGGTTCCATCATCCGATCGAACGGCGTCATCGGCGCCGCGGCGGTCTCAATCTGAGACAGGTATCGGACAGCGGGCGCGTATGGTGAAAGTCGCGACGTAATCTCGAATCCGCCCGTGGGCCGGACCTCGCCCGCGGGAGCGTTCCCGCGAACAGGGGGCCCCATGCCGCCCACGCTGACGCGTCCAGGTGACCCTGCCGACGGCGACAACCTGGCCAAGGTTCGCGAACGGTTCCTGACCGCGGAGACCGTCGATCCGCACCAGGTCCGCGAGGCCATCCTGGCGTCGTGGTGGCGCTCCCGGCACTGGAACGTGGCGGCCGACCACATCGACCTGACCTACCTGCGCGACCCCGACCTCGACACCCCGCTGAGCCGCAGCGCGATGCCGGTGCTCATGCATCTGCGCGAGCACCTCGACGGCCAGCCGATCAGCATCATCCTCACCGACCCGGCGGGCCTGGTGCTGGCCCGGCTGGCGGCCGACCGCGACCTCGACGCGCACCTCGACCGCGTCCAGCTCGCGCCCGGCTTCAGCTACGCCGAGGAGTTCGTCGGCACCAACGGCATCGGCACCGCCCTGGAGGGCGGCCGGCCGATGCACGTGTTCGGCCACGAGCACTACGCGGAGCACTTGGAGGACCTCGCCTGCGCCGGTGTGCCGATCCACCACCCGATCACCGGGAAGACGATCGGCGCCGTCGACCTGACCTGCTGGCGCAGGGACGCCGACCCGCTGCTGCTGGCGCTGGCGAAGACCACGGCCGACCAGATCCAGCAGACGCTGTTCACCGACAGCAGCGTGCGCGAGCTGCGGCTGCTCCAGGAGTACCTGCGGACCTGCCGGCGCACCGCCGGCATCGTGTTCGCGCTCGACAACGACGTCGTGATGATGAACGACCACGCCCGGCAGGTGCTCGACCCGAGCGAGCAGTCGATCCTGCTCGGCCAGGCCGCCGAGACGCTCTCCGGCAGGCAGCCCAGCGCGGTGGTCTCGGTCGAGCTGCCCAGCGGCATGAAGGCCCGGATGTACTGCCGCCCGGTACGCGGCCCTGGCCGGCCCGCCGGCGGTGTCGTGCACGTGAAGCTGACCGAGCTCGGCAACCGGCAGCACACCGAGATCGTGACGCCGCCGCGCACGTTCCTGCCCGGCCTGGCCGGCTCCGGCGCGCTGTGGCTGCGCGGCTGCCACCAGGTCGAGGCGGTCCACACCTCCGGCGAGTGGCTCGCGCTGGAGGGCGAGCCCGGCGTCGGCAAGCTGGCCCTGGTCAGGGCCGTGCACCAGCGCCACACCCCGGCCGCGCACTTCTCCGTCCTGGACGCCGCCGACGCCGGTGACCGGAGCTGGCTCGCCGGGGCGCGGCGTGAGCTGCTCGGCGCGTCCGGCACCCTGGTGATCCGGCACGTCGACCGGCTCACCCCCGGGCGGCTGCGCTCGCTGTCGGCGGCCCTGCGCGCGGCGACGGCCGCGGACCGGCCGAGCCCGCTCTGGGTCGCGGTCACGCTGAGCCGGCGCGACGACCTCGGCGAACTGGCCGAGCTGCTGCGCTTCTTCCCGAGCACGGTCGAGCTGCCGCCGCTGCGGCACCACGTCGAGGACGTGCACGTGCTGGTGCCGTTCTTCCTGGCCAAGCTGATGCCGGGCGGCCGGCTGGTCTGCTCGCCCGAGGCGATGCAACTCCTCGTCCGGTCGAGCTGGCCCGGCAACACCGAACAGCTCTGGCAGGTGCTCAGGCGGGTCGTGCAGTACCGGCGTACCGGCTCCATCCAGCCGAACGACCTGCCGCCGGAGTGCCGGACGGTCAGCCGCCGGGTGCTCAGCCCGCTGGAGTCCATGGAGCGCGACGCCATCGTGCGGAGCCTGCTCGACCACGACGGCAACAAGATCAAGGCGGCCAGGTCGCTCGGCATGTCCCGGGCGACGATCTACCGCAAGATCCACGAGTACGGCATCGTGCCGCCGACCGCCTGACGCCCTCCGGCTTCGTCCAGGTGAATGACCGCGGGCCGGCCGTCATCGCCGCCGCCCTGCTCACCGCGACGACGGCCACCGCGGCCGTCGCGGAACAGGCGCCCCAGCCCGACTCCGTCCTTGAGATGGAGTCCATGGGCCGCAACCCGTCCACCATGTCGCTGTGCGTCTTCTTCACCAGGGGCGACGTCGCCCTCTCGTACGCCGATACATTGTCCGGTTATGGGAGATCTGAGCAGTCTGGTGGGGGGAACCGTTGACGGGCTCACGGCACGGCACGCGGGCGTGGTGGTCGCCGCCGTGGCGGGAGCGTCGACGGAGATCCAGGGTTCCGGCTCCTACGGCGCCGGCACGCTGTTCGAGATCGGCTCGGTCACCAAGGTGTTCACGGCGCTGACCCTGGCGCGGCTGGTCGTGGCGGGCACGGCCGGCCTCGACGAGCCGCTGGCCGCGCTGCTGCCCGAAGGGACACGAGTGCCGTCGCGGGACGGTGCGGAGATCAAGCTGCGGCACCTCGCCGGCCACACGTCGGGCCTGCCCCGGCTGCCCAAGGGCATGCTCCTTGAGGCGTTGCTGCGGCCGTCGAAGCCGGATCCGTACGCGCACTGCACCGCCGGCTTCCTGCTGGACGGCCTGTCGAGAACCCGGCTCGGCGCCACGCCCGGCCGCCGGTTCCGCTACTCCAACCTCGGCGCGGGCCTGCTCGGACTGGCCCTCGCCCACCGGAGCGGCACCGACTACGAGACGCTCGTCACCCGGGAGATCTGCGCGCCCCTGGGGATGGCCGACACCGGCATCGCCGATCGGCAGGGCCGGCTCGTCCAGGGCCACGACCGGCGCAAGCGGCCCGTCGCGCCCTGGCACCTGGCCGATCTGGCCGGCGCGGGCGGGCTGCGCTCGACGGCCGCTGACCTGGTCACCTTCGTACGCGCCCAACTGGCCCCGGAGCCCGGCGGCCTCGCCGACGCGATCCGGCTCAGCCACGAGGTCGAGCACCGGGCCAGCCCCTTCTCCTGGGTGCATCTGGGCTGGATGGGCCTGCGGTCGCACCCCAAGCAGGGAGGCGGCCTGCTGATCTGGCACAACGGGCGGATCGGCGGGTTCTCCTCGTTCGTGGGATTCAACCCGGAGAAGGAGGTGGCCGTCATCATCCTGAGCGACACGCACAGGTCGGTGGACACGCCCGGCCTCGACCTGATCCGCCGCTTGGAGTCCTTGCGGTAACGGTTCGCTGCGCGCCTTGTGCGCCGCCGGTGGCGGGTTCGCCATCCAGGCGGAACCTCATCCACCTGGGAGTCCCCATGGTGCCTTCGAAGGACTCTCCTGTCGGTGATCGCCGGGCTGTCGGTGCCGGCGGTCGCGGCGGCTTCCGGCGCCGTCGCCGGGGACGTGACGCCGGCGGCCGCCGACCCGGACACGACGGTCACCGTGAGCCCGGCGGGCGCCCGCGTGACGTTCGCCGGCGGCTGGATCGAGCTCCCGCCCGGCGCGGTGACCCAACCGGCCACAAGGGCACCGTGGACGCCGGCCCGTGGGCCTGAGGTCAGCCGCAGCGCCCGAACATCTGCACGTACGTCACGGCCGGCGTGATCGACCCGGCGGCCGGGTCCGCGCTGCCGAGGGCGGCCTTGGTGTACACCTCGGTGAACGCCGGGTTCAGGATCGCCTCGCGGTGCGGCTTGCTGTTCATCCACCAGGTGACGGCCGCCCGGGGCGTGACCTGGGAGGCGCCCCAGCCCGCGTACGTGTTCTCGGCGACGGCGAACGAGGAGCAGCGGCTGCTGTAGCCGACGGCCTGAGCGCGGCTCAGCGGGGTCGAGCCGGTCTGCGGGTTGACGTGCGGATCGCACCGGCCGGGGTCACCCTGCGTCGGCCGGCAGTTCTTGCCCGGCGTGACCTGGCCCCACCAGCGCAGCCTGACGGCGTCGGCGGCGTGCCTGGCGGCGGCGCTGCCGAGCGTGAGCGGGCCCTTCTTGCCCAGCGACAGATACCTCTTCAGCGGCTGCCGGCCGAGCGCGGCGCGTTCGGCGTTGACGAGGCACAACACGGCCGGCTCGATGGCGAGCTGCTGCCGCAGGAACGCCGCGAGCCCCTCGCGGGTGCCGGGGAATGCGGATTTGGGCTGGTAGACGACGTCGTTGCCGGCGCAGGTGCCGGCGCCCTTCAGCGGCGCGGCAGCGGCGGCGGGCTGGGCCAGGACGACCGCGCCGGTCAGCCCGGCCAGGAGGGCACCGGTGGCGACTCGCGGGGAGAGGAACGGCATTGGGGGCTCCTTCATGGCCGGGGTGCCTCCTTGATAAGCCGGACCCCTTGCAGCCCATCTGCCGGACCCCTTGCAGGCGCCTTTCAGACCCCTCGGTGAGCGGGCGACTACTGGATCTTGGAAGACGGCAAACGTTTACGGCCGCGCCATCCAAGATCACCCGAATGGTCGCCGATGATCTTTACGTTTGCGACGTTTGTGCATAACCCCCCACCCGCACGTGGAAGGACATCCATGCGCATCTCCGCTCGGGCGTTCGTCGTCGGCTTGGCGACGGCCCTGGCACTCAGCAGCGTGAACGTCGCCGGCACCCCGGCCTTCGCGCAGGACGACCCGGCTCTCGCGGCCCTCACCCAGGTGGTCCCCGAGATCGTCGAAGAGGCCAAGACCATCCCGCCCACCGAGATCCCCGACGGCAACGTGCAGCGGCCCTTCGCCGTCGCCACGGACCCCGACCGGACGCTGGTGGCGACCGTCAGTGACTCCGACATCGGCATCGGCATGCCGGAGGCCGCCGGCGCCGGTAACCAGCCGCTGCCCGGCCTGGTCACGTACGCCGCCAACCAGCCCAGCGTGGCCTACGCCCACCAGCGCACCGGCCAGATCGCGCGGGCGATGACCATCATCAAGGACGCCTCGGCGCCGACGGAGTACCGCTTCCCGATCTCCGCCCCCGAGGGCAGCATGCTGGAGGTCGAGGAGGACGACGGCACCGTCCTGATCTACAACAACGACTTCTACCTCGCCGAGATCGACCTGCCGTGGGCCAAGGACGCCAACGGCAACGCGGTGCCGACGTCGTACCGGGTGGAGGGCATGACGCTCATCCAGACCGTCGACCACGTGGGCGCCGCCTACCCCGTGGTCGCCGACCCGGCGCTCAAGCTGCAGTGCGAGTGGTGGAAGGCCATGTGCCGGCTCATCTTCTCGAAGAAGCTGACCAAGAAGATCTACGGTGTCTGGCTCGTCGCCGGCGTCGCCGGCGCCATCGAGGCGCTGAAGAGCTCCTGCGACAAGCTCAAGGGCAAGGCCAAGGTCATCTGCAAGATCGCCTACACGGCGGGTGGCGCCTCGGTCATCTACAAGGTCCGGGAGGCCGCGAGGAAGAACCAGTGCCTCGCGATCCGGTTCCAGGCGCCGGGCATCGTCTGGTACGAGGTCCGCAAGAAGAGCTGCCAGAGCAAGTAACCCCCAGCACCACCCGACGCCCCCGCCGGTCCGGCGGGGGCGTCGCCCTACGCGCACACCCCCCGGAGCCTCCATGCCTGCCATCACGCCACGGGCCCTCGCCGGTGGTCTCGCCCTGCTGCTTCTGCCCCTGACCGCCCTTCCGTCGGCCGCGACGCCATCGGCCCCGACGCCCGTGGCCGAGCGGGGTGACGACCCGAGTGCCCCGGCCCGGCTCACGGCCGAGCCGAGCGCGCCCGACGAGCCGTCCGCCCGGCTGTCCGCGCGGCTGACGGGCCGACGGGTGGAGGTCGCCGGGGTGCGCACCGAGACCACCACGACCTACGCGAACCCGGACGGCTCGCTGACGGTCGACTCGTTCGCCGGTCCCGTCAGGTTTCGCCGCGACGGCGCCTGGGCCCCCGTGGACATCACGCTGACCAAGGCCCCGACGGGCGAGATCGTCACCAGGGGCCACGGCCGCGCGCTGAGGTTCGGCGGCGGGCGCGCGGGCGCGTCCCGGCAGGCGAGCGCGACAGGCAGGACCGATCTGATCACGATCGGTGAGGGTGCCTCCAAGGTGACCATGCAATGGCCGGGCGCGCTGCCGGTGCCGCGCCTGTCGGGGGAGACGGCCACCTACCCCGGCGTCATGCCGGCCGCCGACCTCGTCGTCACCGCCACCAGGACGGGCGCCGAGCAGTTCCTGCTGCTCAAGTCCCGCCCCGCCGCTCCGCTGGAGTACCGGCTGGGGCTGAAGGCGCCGGGTCTCGAACCGCGCCCGGCGGCGGGCGGCGGCGTGGAGCTGGTGGACGCCAAGGGCAAGGTCGCGGTCACCGTCCCCGCCCCCGTCATGTGGGACGCCACCGAGCACCCGATCTCCGGCGAGCACCTGCGCCGCGCCCCCGTGGCGATGAAGGTCGACGGCCGTGACCTCGTCCTCACCCCGGACCCGGCCTTCCTGAACGACCCCGCCACGACATACCCCGTCACCGTGGACCCCTCACTCAACCTGGGCCAGGTCTTCGACACGTTCGTGCAGGAGGGCTACGGCACCGACCAGTCGGGCGCCACCGAGCTCAAGATCGGCAACAACGGCAGTGGCCAGGTCGCCCGGTCGTTCATCACGTGGAAGACCCCCGGCATCGCGGGCAGGAAGATCACCGCGGCCACGCTGAAGCTCTGGAACTACCACTCGTGGTCGTGCGACGCCCGCACCTGGGAGGTCTGGTCGGCCAACCGGGCCTCGACGTCGTCGCGCTGGCCGGGCCCGGCGATGGCCGCCGAATACGCCTCCTCCAGCCAGACGAAGGGCCACGGCAGCGGCTGCGCCGACGGCTGGGTCACCGCCAACGTCACCTCACTGGTGCAGCACTGGGCCAACGAAGGCTGGAAAGAGTCCGGCATGGGCCTGCGGGCCTCCAGCGAGACGGACAAATACGCCTGGAAGCGATTCCACTCGGGCAACGCCTCGTCGAAGGTGCCGGTCATCTCGGTGACGTACAACTCCTACCCGAGCACCCCGGTCTCGGCCTGGCTCTCGCCGCACAGCGCCTACGACGGCGTCCACTGGACCAACTCGCTCACCCCGCAACTGCGCAACCACGTGCGCGACCCCGACGGCGGGAACGTGCGCGGCCTGTTCGACGTGTACGCGGGCTCGACGCTGCTGATCGACAACCTCTACGGCGCGTACGTGGCCAGCAACGGCTTCTCCGGCGCCAACGTGCCCGCGGGCAAGCTCGCCCACGGCAAGACGTACACGACCCGGACCTGGGCCAACGACGGCTCCCTGACCTCGAAGGCGTACCTGGCGAGGACGTTCTCGGTCGACACCGCCAAGCCGCCCGCCCCCAAGGTGACCTCGGCCGACTATCCGAACGACGGCGGCTGGCACGGCGACGCGGGCAAGGCGGGCACGTTCACGCTCACCCCGGCGAACACCGACACCGGCTGGGTCGCGTACAAGCTGGACAGCGGCGCCACCACGAAGGTGCTGACCACCGGCGCGGCCGTCACCGCCAAGCTGACGCCCGCCACGGTCGGCGCGCACACGCTCAGCGTGCACACCATCGACAAGGCCGGCAACGCCTCGCCGGTCACCGCGTACACCTTCAACGCGGGCTCCGGCGCGGCCGTGGCCGTGCTCGCCGCCCCCGAGGACGGCCTGCGCAGCACCGGCAAGGTGCCGCTGGCAGTGACGGGCACGGCCTTCACGCAGGCGCGCTTCCAGTACCGGCGGTCCGAGACCGAGGACTGGGCGGACCTGCCGGTGGCGAACGTGACCGGCGCGGACGGCAAGCCGCTGACCGCGTGGCCCGTCGCGGCGCCCGGCAAGCTGTCCGGGCTGGTCTGGGACGCCGGATCGCAGCTCGGCGACGCCGCCGTCCAGGTGCGCGCGCTCGTCGCGGGCTCGACCGGGGCCACGGCGGAGTCCGCCCCGGCCGAGATCGTCGTCGACCGCCGCGCCACCAGGGCCGCCACCAGCGAGATCGGCCCCGGCGTGGTCAACCTGCGCACCGGCGACTACCGCCTCCAGACGACGGCGGGCGGCCCCTTCGGCCTGACGCTCACCCGTACGGCCTCCTCCCTCGACCCCTCGTGGGCACCGGCGCTGACCGTGCTCAGGGAGACCTCGCCCACGTCCGTCGAACTGACCCGCGCGGACGGCCCGCCGGTGAGGTTCACCAGGACCAAGGACGGCTGGAGGCCGGAGCCGGGCGCCGAGAACCTGACCCTGACCGGCACGTACACGCTCACCGACGCCCGCGGCGAGGTCACCGCCTTCACCAAGCAGGGGGACCTCTACGCGCCCGCCGGCCACACCTACGAGCAGGGCCGCATCAGGTCGATCACCCGTTCGGGCCACACGCTCGACTTCGGCCACGACGCCGCCGGCCGCCTGGCCACGGTCTCGCTCAAGGGAGCGGTGATCGCCCAGTACGGCTACGACAACGCGGGCCGGCTGTCCGAGACGTGGGACCCGCGCGTCAGCCCGCCGCTGAAGACCCTCTACGGGTACGACTCCGCCGGCCGCGTCGCCACCCTCACCCCGCCCGGCGAACTGCCGTGGACCTTCGCGTACGAGGCCGATGGCCGCCTGCGCTCGGTCACCCGCGCCACCCTCAAGCCCGGCACCGCCGACCAGATCGCCGGCGAGGCACGGACCACGGTGGCCTACGGCGTGCCGCTCACCATGGCGGCCGGCGGCCCGGCGAACGTGACGGCCGGGGACGTGGCCGGCTGGGGCCAGGCCGTGGCGCCCGTGACGGCCACGGCGGTGCACCCGCCGGGCTCGGCGAACCGCCCCACCGTGACGTACCTGGACGAGTCGGGCCGCGCGGTCAATGTGCTGGTCCCCGGCGGGCACCTGTCCGCCACTGACTACGACCGCTACGGCCACCCGGTCAGGGTCCTCACCGCCGCGAACAGGGAGCTGTCGCAGCGGGACACGACCGACTACCGGCTCGTCGAGCTGGCCATCACCGCCTACGGCCCGGACGAACGCGCCGAACTGCTGTCCACCCGCTCCGTCTACGACCGCGGCAGGAAGATCGAGGAGCTGAGCCCGGTCCACATCGTCAACCTGGAGTCCGAGGTGGACGACCTGCCGGCCGGCTACGCCATCGGCGCCAGGACCCGCACCGTCAGCACGTACGACGAGGGCCGCCCGGCCACCGCCACCGCCCGCGACCTGCCCACGACCGTGAAGACCGGCGCCGTGATCGTCGGACGCGAGTCCAGGCCGGACGCCGACGTCAAGACCACCACCTTCACCTACGACTGGGCCACCGGCACGCGGCTCAGGACGGTCCGCGACCCCGGCGGCCGCGCGGTCACCGCCGAGACCGCGAGATCCGTCCTCTACACGGCGACCGGCACCGGCACGTGCGCCGGTCGGCCGGAATGGGCCGGTCTGGTGTGCCAGGACGGCGGCCGGACCTACACCTACACCGCCGCCGGCCTGCCGTACACCATCACCGAAGGCGGCACGGTCACCACGATCAAGCACGACCAGGGCGGCCGCCCTATCACGACCCAGACCGGCGGGGAGCCCGAGATCGGCCTCGGCTACAGCCCGGCCAGCGGCCGTCCCACCGAGCGGTGGCGCGGCACGGAGAAGATCGTGACGGCCTACGACCGGCTGGGCCGGGCCATGTCCCACATCGACGCCGACGGCGGCCAGACCCGCACCGAGTACGACGACCTCGACCGTCCGGCCAAGGTCACCGACTCGGTCCCGTCCACCAGGATCTACACCTACGATCACACCGCCGAGCCGCGCGGCCTGCCCACCGCGGTCACCGACTCGGTGGCGGGCAGGTTCACCGCCCGCTACGACGCCGAGGGCCGCCAGGCCGGGGGCGACCTGCCGGGCGGGCTGCACGCGCAGGCCCTGTACGACGAGCGGGGCCGGCACTTCGCCCAGATCTACACCAGGGACGGGCTGGAGGCCCCGGTGCTGATCGACCAGGTCGGCCGGACCGTCCATGGGCAGGAGCTGCTGCGCATGCGTACCGACACCATGAACGAGGGGCAGCTCGCCTACGACAAGGCGGGCCTGCTCACCTCGGTGCTGGACATGGGCTTCCCGCTGTGCACGCTGCGCCGCTACGCCCACGACGGCGCGGGCAACCGGACCCGGCTGGCGGTTCAGGCGTCGGACGAGGACTGCCCGGTGGCCGACGACGCCGCCGCGAGCATCACGTCGTACGCCTACACCTCCGACGGCAGGCTGACCGGCGACGGCTACGGCTACGACCCGGCGGGCCGTACCACCGCGCTGCCGGACGGCCGCACCATCGGCTACTTCGCGGGCGGCTCGCCCGCCCGGCAGACCGCCGGCGACCAGAGCCTGACCTGGACGCGCGACCCGGCGGGCCGGATCAGGTCGGAGACCACAGAGACGGGCGCGGTCACCGTGCACCACTACGGCACCGACGGCGACCGCCCCTCCTGGACCACCGGTGACGGCACGGTCGTCCGCCAGGTGCCCGGCGTCGGCGGCGAGCTGGCCGCGCTCACGGGAGCGACCGGAGGGGTGCGCGTGCAACTGCTCACCGTCGGCGGCCACGTGGGCGCCGACCTCGATCTCGACGCCGACCTGGCCACCGTGATCGGGTACGACGAGTTCGGCGTGGCCACCCAGCCGCAGCGCTACGGCTGGCTGGGCGGCGCGTTCAACCCGACCACGCTGGGGACGGTCCTGGTGGCGGGCCGCCTGTACGAACCGTCGCTCGGCCGCTTCCTGCAGCGGCCGTACTGAGGATCAGCCTGGCCGCCGCGCCGCGGCGGCCAGCTCCCTCACCCGGCCGGCGGGCACCGGCACCCCGGGGGTCTCGAACCAGCGGTAGGCATCCTCCTGGCTCAGCTCCCCCTGGGGCCGGGGGACCACGTACGGGTCGACGTAGACCGGGGTGTCCGGCTGGCTGCGCCAGCTCTCGGCCAGCGGGCCGATGTCCACCACGTCGTAACCGAGGAGGCCGAGCAGCCCGGCCACCTCGGCCTTGGCGGCCGCGTCGTCGCCCGCGATGGGCAGGGCGCTGCGGTCGGCGGCGCCGGCCGGCCGGGCGCTGGTGAGCAGGCGGTGGAAGTCGATGTTGTTGAACGCCTTCACCACGCGGGACCCGGCCAGGTGCCGCTGCACCAGGGCGCTGGAGGTCAGCTCACCCGCGTCCAGCTCCGCCGCCGCCCTCGACTGCCTGAGCGTCGCCCTCGACCACTGGACCGCCTCGGACGGCGGCCTCGACCTCGTCACCCTCGTGGACGAGACCTTCGCCACCCTCGCCCCCCAGCCTGGCGAGCCGGCCTAGCGGACGATGCGGCCCCGGGCCCGGAGCAGGGCGGCCACGACCTTCTCCTCGCGGTCGGCGTCGAGGCGGACGACGGGGATCGAGCAGCTGAGAGCCTCGTTCGGAGGCGAGGAGAACCCGAGGGCGACGGCGAAGCAGCGCAGGCCGATGGTCGACTCCTGCTCGTCGATGGCGTGCCCGCGCAGCCGGATCGCCTCCAGCTCGGCACGCAGCGCCGCCCGGTCGGTGAAGCTGTGGACGGTGCGCGGCGTCAGCGTCTCCGGCAGCAGCCGGTCCACCTCGTCCCAGGGGCGCATGGCGAGAATCGCCTTGCCGAGACCGGTCGCCCACGAGGGCAGCCGCCGCCCCGGCCGGGAGACGACGGCGAGGGAGTGCCGGGAGATGTTCGTGGCCAGGTAGACGATCTCCGCGCCGTCGAGCCGGGCCAGGTGCACGGTCTCGCCCAGTTCGTTGTTCAGCTCGTTCATCGCCGGCTGTGCCCGCTGGACGACGTCGTCGTGCTCGACGTACGAGGCCCCCGCGCGCAGCGCGCGCAGCCCGATCCGGTAGCGGCCGGCGGCGTCGGAGTCGATCCAGCCGGTGTTCACCAGCGTCGTGAGCAGCGCGTACGCGCTCGCCCTGGGCAGGGTCAGGCCGGTGGCCACCTCGCGCAGCGAGCACGCGTGATCGGCGGAGCTCAGATATTCGAGCACCGCGATGGTCCGTTCGGCCGATTTGACGCTGCGGACGCCCCCGCCGGTCTCCGGCGACGGGTCTCCATCATGTTTCGTCATCGACCACCTCTTGACGTGCGTAGAAACCCCGACTTAATGTCTCGGCTACAAATATAGACAGCGTCTTCATATGTAGACAAGAGGTTGTTCGTGGCGCCCCCCGCTCTTTCCCTGGCCGGACTGCTCGCCTTCCCCGTCACTCCGTTCACGGAGTCGGGCGAGGTGGACCTGTCCCGCTTCAGGACGCATCTCACCGACGTCCTCGCGACCGAGCCCAGCGCGATCTTCGTCGCGTGCGGCACCGGTGAGCTGGCGTCGCTGACGGCCACCGAGCATCAGGCGGTGGTCAGGGCGGCCGTCGACCACGTCGCCGGGGCGGCCCCCGTGCTCGCCGGGGTCGGCGGTGGCACGCGTACGGCCGCGGAGTTCGCCCGGGCCGCGCAGGCCGCCGGGGCGGACGGACTGCTGGCGCTCCCACCATACCTGCAGGTCGGGCCGCCGGCCGGGCTGGTGGAGCACTACCGCCAGGTCGCCGCCGCCACCGACCTGGGCGTGATCCTCTACCAGCGCGGCACGGCGATCTTCACCCCCGAGTCGGTGGCCGAGCTCGCCGAGGTGGACAACATCGTCGCGCTGAAGGACGGCCACGGCGACATGGAGCTGCTCCAGCTCATCCAGACCGCCACCGCCGGCCGGCTCCCGCTGCTGAACGGCATGCCGACCGCGGAGGTCTTCGCCCGCTCCTACGCCGGACTCGGCGCCCGCGCCTACTCCTCGGCGGTGCTGGCCTTCGTCCCCGAGGTCGCCACCGCGTTCTTCCTGGCCTTCGAGACCGGCGACGACGCGACCCAGGAACTCCTGCTCCGCGAGTTCTACGCGCCCCTGGCCGACCTGCGCAAGACCACCCCCGGCTACGCCGTCTCCCTCATCAAGGCCGGCCTGGAGATCCGTGGCCGCTCCGCCGGACCCGTCCGCTCACCGCTCGGGCACGTCACTCCCGAGCACCGCGAGCGGCTCGCCCGCATCATCGACCGTGGCCTCGCCGCCCTCACCGCGACGCCCGTCGCATAGCACCCGCCTGCCCCGCCCCAGGGCAGGCGACTTCGGAGGAATCATGATCACCACCCCCAGCCGCCGTCAGGCGGCCTCCGCCCTCCTGGCGCTCGCCGCCATGATGACCGCCGGCGCCTGCTCGGTCGCCAACAGCGGCCCTGAGCCGTCGGCCGGCGGCGCGGCGGCGAGCACCGTCCGCATCGTGCTGCCGGAGGAGCCTCCGACGCTGGAGCCGTGCGACGCCTCTCTCACCGCGACCGGGCGCGTCACCCGCGCCAACATCACCGAGGCGCTCACGGAGCGGGACCCGGGCACTGGCGAGCTGAAGCCGGCGCTGTCCACGGAGTGGAAGCAGGACTCGCCGACCGAGTGGACCTTCACCCTGCGCAAGGACGTGAAGTTCCACGACGGCAGCGCGTTCGACGCCAAGGCGGCCGCCTTCTCCATCGACCGGACCCTCAACCCCAAGGTCGACTGCAACGTCAACGGCTACGTCTTCGGCGGCATCAAGCTGACGGCCACGGCCGTGGACGACGTGACCCTCAAGGTGAAGACCGCCAAGGCGGACCCGATCCTGCCGCTGCGGCTGTCGTTCGTGGAGATCGTGCCGACGACCACGAACGCGACCGGCAAGGTCCGCGAGCCCGTCGGCACCGGCCCCTACAAGATCGCCAAGTGGGACGCGGGCCGCAGCCTGCGCCTGGAGAAGTACGCCGGCTACTGGGGCAAGGCGCCGGAGTTCGCGGCGGCCGAGTACGTCTGGCGCGCCGAGGGCAGCATCCGCGCCGCCATGGTCAAGAGCGACGAGGCCGACATCGCGGTGGGCCTGGCCCCCGAGGACGGCGCCGGCGACTCCGCCGTGCAGTTCCCCAACAACGAGACCTCCTACCTGCGCATCGACGCCACCAAGCCGCCGCTCAACGACATCCGCGTGCGCCAGGCGATCAACTACGCCATCGACAAGGACGGGCTCGTCGCCTCGGTGTTCGCCGGGCTCGGCAAGTCGGCGGGCCAGATCGTCCCCGAGGGCGTGACCGGTCACAGCCCGGCCATCCAGCCGTGGCCGTACGACATGAACCAGGCCAAGAAGCTGATCGCGGAGGCCAAGGCGGACGGCGTCCCCACGGGCACCGCCATCACGATCATCGGCAGGAACGGCATCTACCCCAAGGCCGCCGAGGCCATGGAGGTCGTGCAGAACTCGCTGATGGAGGCCGGGCTCTCGGTCAAGATCCAGATGCTCGACGTGAACGCCTGGCTCGAATACCTGCTGGCCCCGTTCCCCAAGGACGCCGGCCCCACGCTGCTGCAGGCCCAGCACGGCAACCAGGCCGGTGACGCGGCCTTCACGATGGGCCAGATCTACGGCAGCAAGGGCGCGCAGAGCAGCTACGGCACCAAGGAGCTCGACGAGCTGATCTCCACCGCCGAGCAGGCTTCGGGCGCCGAGCGCCAGGCCGCGTTCGCCAAGGCGCTGGAGTACCAGAACAAGGACGTCGTCCGCGACGCGGTCCTCGCGCACATGACCGGCATCCTCGCGCTGTCGAAGAAGGTCACCTACAAGCCCGACGCCGCCACGAACGACGAGATGCGCCTCGCCGACATCCACCCGGCCGGCTGAGAGGAACGAGTGTGCTGACCTTCCTGCGGCGTCGCATCGTTTCGAGCGCGATCCCGCTGGTCGTCGTGATCCTCGGCGTGTTCTACCTGGCGCGCCTCACCGGTGATCCGGCGAATCTCTACCTGCCCCTCAGCGCCACCCCGGAGATGCGGGCGGAGTTCGCCGCCCGCCACGGGTTCGACCAGCCGCTGCTCGTCCAGTTCGGCGACTACCTGTCCCAGGTGATCCAGCTCAACTTCGGCGAGTCGCTGCGCACCGCCGAGCCCGCCGCCGACGCGGTGCTGCGGGCGTTCCCGGCGACGCTGCAGCTCGCGGGCGCGACGATGATCCTGGCGATCCTCGGCGCGATCGTGGTCGGGAGCTGGGCGGCCTACCGCCCCAACTCCGTGGCCGACCGGGTCGCCAGCTTCACCTCGACGACCGCGGCGAGCATGCCGGACTTCTGGTTCGCCATCATGGGCGTGCTGGTGTTCGCCGTGGCGCTCGGCTGGCTGCCCACCTCGGGCACCGAGGGCGCGGCGGCGTGGGTGCTGCCGGTGGTCACCCTGCTGATCAGGCCGTTCGGCGTGCTCGTGCAGGTCGTACGCGGGGCGATGGTCACGGCGCTGTCGGCGCCGTACATCAAGGTGGCCAGGAGCAAGGGCGCGGGAGAGCTGCGGGTGGTCTTCGGCCACGCGCTGCGCAACGCCGCGCCCCCCGCGCTCACCGTGGCCGGCGACCTCGCGGTCGGGCTGGTCAACGGCGCGGTGGTCGTCGAGACGATCTTCGGCTGGCCGGGCATCGGCAAGCTGATGATCACCTCGATCCTGCAGCGCGACTTCGCGGTGCTGCAGGCCGCGGTCCTGGTGACCGCGATCACCATCTTCGCGCTCAACATCATCATCGACGCCTGCTACGCGCTTCTGGACTCCAGGGTCCGTCAGGGGGTGACCGCATGAGGCACACCTCCTGGTGGCGGCTGCTGCTGCGGGACAAGTTCGCCTGTGTGGCGGTGGTGGTCCTGCTGGTCGTGTTCGCCGCCGCCCTCGTGGGGCCGATCCTGCTCGGCGACCTGGCCACCAAGCAGAACCTGCGGGCGGTCAACCGGCCGCCGTTCAGCTTCGACGACGGCTGGGCGTTCCTGCTCGGCAGCGACTCGCTCGGCCGCAGCCTGCTCGCCCGGCTCATCGTGGCCAGCCGTACGACGCTCTCCGTCGCCGTCCCGGCCGTGGTGATCTCCCTCGTGGTCGGGTCCGTCTGGGGGATGTGGGCGGGCTATCACCGCGGCTGGCGCGAGAACGTCTCCATGCGCGTCGCCGACGTCATCCTCAGCTTTCCGTCGCTGCTGCTGGCCGTCGTCGTCCTGTACGTCTTCTCGCCCAGCGCCGGCAACATCATCCTGGTCCTGGCGATCGCGCGCATCCCGATCTACCTGCGGGCCGCCCGCGCGGAGTCGGCCGAGCTGCAGAGCCGGCTGTTCGTCGACGCGGCGCGCACGTTCGGCGCCAAGAGCTGGGCGATCATCGGCAGGCACGTGGCACCCACCGTGCTGCCCACCCTGTTCACCGTCGCGACCCTGGACTTCTGCTTCGTGATGCTCACCGAGTCGTCGCTGAGCTTCCTCGGCATCGGCATCCAGCCGCCGGACATGAGCTGGGGCCTGATGGTCGCCCAGGGCCGGCAGGTGCTGCAGAGCGCCTGGTGGATCGCCGTCTTCCCGGGCCTGGCCATCGTGGTCACCACCGTGTCGGCGACCATCCTCGCCTCGTGGGCGCGCCTGGCCATGGACCCCGGCCAGCGGTGGCGGCTCACCCTGCCCCGCGCCGAACGCAAGATCAAGGAGGTGAAGGCGTGAACCCAGTGCTGGAGGTGGATCGGCTGGCCGTCGACATCCGCACCCCCGCCGGAACCGTACGCGCCGTGCGCGAGGTCAGCTTCTCCGTCCAGTCCGGCGAGACGCTGGCGCTCCTGGGCGAGTCGGGCTGCGGCAAGAGCATGACGGCGCAGGCCATCGCCGGGCTCCTCGACCCAGTGGCGCACGTGGCCGGCGGCGCCGTACGCCTCGACGGGACCGACCTCCTCACCCTGCCGCCGGCCCAGCGCCGGCGGCTGGCCGGTCCCGGCCTGTCGATCGTGTTCCAGGACGCGCTCACCGCGCTGAACCCCGTCCAGACGGTCGGCGCCCAGCTCGCCGAGCCGTTCCGGATCCACGAGCGGGTGTCACGCCGCGCCGCGCGGGCCCGCGCCGTCGAGCTGATGGAACGGGTCGGCATCCCCGAGCCGCGCGCCCGGGCCGGCGCCTATCCGCACCAGTTCTCCGGCGGCATGCGCCAGCGGCTGCTCATCGCGCTGGCGATGGCCCTGCGGCCCAAGGTGCTGCTCGCCGACGAGCCCACCACCGCCCTCGACGTCACCGTGCAGGCCCAGATCATGGAGCTGCTGCGCGAGCTGCGCACCGAGCAGCAGACGGCGCTCATCCTGATCACGCACGACCTCGCGGTCGTGGCCGAGCAGGCCGACCACGTGGCCGTCATGTACGCGGGCGCCATCGTCGAGACGGGCCGCGTGGCCGACGTGTTCGCCCGGCCCCGGCACCCGTACACGCGGGGCCTGCTCGACTCGGTGCCGGCCGAGGTCGCGCGCGGCACCAACCTGAAGTCCATCCCGGGCAGCCCGCCCGACCTGCACTCGGTGCCCTCGGGCTGCGCCTTCCGCGCGCGCTGCACGATGGCCACCGACGTGTGCGCGGAGGAGCGCCCGGTCCTCGCCGAGTCCGGGCCCGGCCGCCATTCCGCGTGTCACCACTGGAAGGAGCTGGCCGATGACTGAGGCCGCCACGGTTCCGCTGCTCGACGTGGCGGGGGTGAGCAAGACCTTCCACGTGTCCGGCAAGGGCCGCCTGCGCGCGCTGGACGGCGTCGACCTGCGCCTGGGGCACGGCGAGACGCTGGGCCTGGTGGGGGAGTCGGGCTGCGGCAAGTCCACCCTGGCCAGGGTGCTGCTCATGCTGGAGCGGCCCGACCAGGGCCACGTCAGGTTCGAGGGCACGGACCCGTTCGCGCTGCGCGGCAAGGAGCTGCTGCGGTGGCGCCGCCGTGTCCAGATGGTGTTCCAGGACCCGTTCGCGTCGCTGAACGCCCGCTTGTGCGCCGAGGACATCGTCGCCGAGCCGTGGCGGACGCACCGGGACCTCGTACCGGCGAAGGAGCGCGGCAAGCGGGTCGCCGACCTTCTCGAAATGGTCGGGTTGCGGGCGGGCGACGCCCGGCGGTATCCGCAGGAGTTCTCCGGCGGCCAGCGGCAGCGGCTGGGGATCGCCCGCGCGCTCGCGCTCGAACCCGACGTCATCGTGTGCGACGAGCCCGTGTCGGCGCTCGACCTGTCCGTCCAGGCGCAGGTGCTCAACCTGCTCACCGACCTGCAGGCCCGGCTCGGCGTGTCGTACGTGTTCATCTCACATGACCTGTCCGTCGTCCGCCACGTCGCCGACCGCGTCTCGGTCATGTACCTCGGCAAGATCGTCGAGACCGGCCCGACCCGGCAGGTGTTCGACCGGCCGCGGCACCCCTACACCGCCGCCCTGATGTCCGCGGCGCCGGTGCTCGACGTCACCTCCGGCGTCCGGCGGGAGCGCATCCTGCTCAAGGGCGAGGTGCCCTCGCCGCTCGACCCGCCGTCGGGGTGCCGCTTCCGTACCCGCTGCTGGCAGGCTCAGGACGTCTGCGCCCAGGACGTGCCGCCCTTGGAGCCGGCCGACGGTGAACCGCTGCACGCGGCCGCCTGTCACTTCCCTCTTCAGGAGGTGACGGCGGGGGCTTGAGAGGTCATAGGTGTGGCCGACCGGTTTCTGGACAGGAGTCTCCTTCGACTTCGATGAAGGGGCTTCCATGTCTGCTGACCAACCGGCCACCTGTCCGGCGTGCCAGGGCGTGCTCGTCGTCCTGCGGACCAGCGCCTACACGCCCGAGCGGGCTCGGCTGATCGTCGCCAACGGCTTCTGCAAGGGGCGCTGCGCCGAGCTCGAAGCCGGCGAGCCGACCCGCGCGATCATCCCGGTGGCGGTCTCCTAGCCCGTGCCCCAGATCTTCTGCCCCGGGTCGGCGGGAGGCAGTTTCGACAGGATGGCGGCCACGCTGTCCCAGTCGGCCACCTGCACGAGGTCGGCCATGAGGCGCAGGCGGGAGGCGATCTCGTGGTGGGCGTCGAGGTAGACCTCGGTGCCCTCGATGATCTGGCCGGTGACCGCCTCGTATCCGCCGGCGGCGCCCTGACCCTTGAAGAACGCCGTGCCCTCCTTGCCGTCACCCCAGAAGTCGCCGATGGCGTTCAGGTCCTCGGCCGCCTCGGCGATGAACCTGCCCAGCTCGCCCCGCTCCAGGTCGAAGGCGGTGGCCGCGGAGCGGATCTGTGTCTTGTCGATTTCCATGTGATCCTCAGGCGGGTTTGTGGGCCATCGTGAAGTAGAGCAGGATGCGGCCCAGGGTCTCCTTCGGGGTGGGGATGAGCTCCTCGCCCGACTGCCCGTTCAGCGAGTCGTACGTCGGGCCGTAGCCGACCGAGCCGCCCGCGAGCCGGCTCAGGAAATACTGCACGTCCGCGTTCGCGGTCACCTTCCTGGCCAGCGGCGCGGCCGCGTCGAACACGCCGTAGAAGGCGACCGAGGCGGTGAACTCCTTGAGCGCCTGCGTCGCGTTGTCCCCGAACGAGCCGGGATCCTCGCCCCGCGCCGCCTTCACCCCGGCCACGACCGCCACGTCGCCCACGGCGAAGAAGGCGCTGCCGATCGAGTATTCGGTCAGCTTGCTCAGCACGATCTTGGCGATGCTGTGCTCCAGCAGCTTGGCCAGCAGCCCCGCCTGCGCCCGCCGCATGAGGATCTGCGTGATCTGGTACGCCACCCCCGCCTGCCAGGGAAAGGTGGTGATGAAGACGAAACTGGCGAAGTTCGCCAAGGCCAGCGTCCAGTACGCCTTCCGCGCCTCCTCGATCACCTCGGCGAACTCCAGGCAGGCGGTGCTGTTGTCACGGCACCGCCGGGCGAGCTTGGCGGCGTAGCCGTTCTCCTCCGGCTGCGGATAGAGCCCGGCGGTGACGGCCGACTTGAACGCCGCCACCCCCTGCCCCTCGTTCCTGCGCCACACCGACGCGGCGGCCGGGTACGTCGCGTCCGGGCTCCGCTCGATCCGATCGGCCAGGCGGGCCCAGACGGCGGCGGCCTGGCGTGCCTTGTCCGGTTCGCCGCTGGGGTAGTCGACCGCCAGCATCTGGAACACGAAGCCCGCGATGCCGAGCGTGCCGAAGCCGTAGATGCTCGCGCGGGTGGGATTGATCTTCACCGCCCGGTCCCGTCGTCCAGCGGTGTGCCCGTGAGGAAGGGCGTCACCACGTCGCCCGCCTCCCGCTCGGCGTCGCGGGCCGCCCGGCCGGCGGCCTCCATGATCGCCGCCGCGAGCCGGTCGGAGCCCAGCTTCATCGCGCGGGGGTCGATGGTGATCCCGGCGAGCGCGCCGCTCTGGGTCACGTCCACCACGACCCGGCCGTCCGCCGCCTCGCCCCGGCCCCGGACGGAGGCGATGCGATCGCGCAGCCCGTCCAGGGCCTCCATCTCCCGCTGAAAGTCCTTCAGCAGCCTGCCGAGATGCTGGTCACCGCCGGTGCTGAAAGGATCGGTCGGTGAGGTCATCCCGCCTCCTGGCTTGTGCGCATGATTCCCACAATATACGGATAAACAGACCTGAAATTAGGGTTATCCGATGGGGAAGATGCGGTTCAGCCGGCGTCCGGGGCGAACTGGGCGAGGGAGGCCGCCACCGCCGCGGCGATCTCGTCGGCGGTGGCGGCGCCCGAGGCCTCGATGGCGGCCGTCCAGGCGTGCACGGACCCCTTGGAGAACTCCTGCGTCTCCAGGGAGTTCGCCGCGGCCACCGGGTCGCCGACGACCTCTCCGCGCAGGAAGAGGTCCAGGCCCATGAACGCGCCGTCCCACCCGGGCCCCACGTAGAGCGCGCCCGCGCCGCTCCCGGCCATCTCGACGGGCACGGTGTGCTCCAGTTCGAGCGTGGTCGCGCCGTCCCCGCCGGGGGTCAGGCGCAGCTCGACGATGCTGGCCGGGCCGCCGAAGGTCACCTTGAGCAGGCGGGGCCGCTCGCAGGTGAGGATGTCGCCGCCCGCGTTGCCCTCAAGCTGGAACGTGCCGCCGGCGCGCAGGTCGCCGCTGAGCGGCAGGAACCAGCGCTTGACCCGATCGGGGTCGGTGACGGCGTCCCACACGTCGTCGATCGCGGCGTCGTAGGTGCGCCGGAGGAGGACTCCGACGCCCTCGCCGCCGTCGATCGGCTTCTTGCCGACCTCGCGGTGGATGGCCTGGAGCTGACTGGCGATGTCGATCATGGGGTGTCCCTTGTCGCGTTCTAGGGGGGTCGCGTCATTATTGCGTTCTCGCTTATATAAGTCAATTAATATACTTACTGGACCTTGGGGGTGGCGCGCATCCCGACGTAACAGACCTGGGAGCCGTCGGCCAGCGTGGCGAAGACGACGGGCATGTAGTCCTCGCTGAAGGCCGCCCCGGCGCCGGAGGCGGCGAACACGGTCTCGGTGACCGGCTCCAGGTCCATCTCCAGCGGCGGTGACATGTCCTTCATGCCGTCCACGAACTCGTAGCGCATGTGCGCCTTGCCGCCGCCGTCCCCGCTGACCGTGATGACCACGCCCTCACGCTTGTACGTCCCCAGCAGCGGCGCGAGATCGACCGCGGGCGCGGGGTTCGCCGGGGCGAAGGGCTCGGGCATCCGCACGCCGGCCAGCTCCGCCAGCAGCTCGCGGAACAGGTCGGCGTAGAGCAGCCGGGCGCTGCCACCGTTGGTCATCAGCGCGAGGGCCAGCCCCGCCCGCGGGACCACGCGCAGGTACGCGTACTGGCCGATGGCGGCGCCGTCGTGGCCGTAGCCGGCGACGCCGTCCCAGTCGTACAGGGTCCAGCCGAGGCCCCAGCCGTCGGCGGAGACCGTCCACTTGTCGGGCACGTCCACCTCGCGGCGCTGCATCGCGGCGACCGCCTCCGCCGACAGAACGCGGGTGCCGTCGGGAGCGAGGCCGTGGCCGAGGTGCATGCCGGCGAGGCGGGCCATGTCGCCGGCCGAGACGATGACCCGCCCGGCGGGTCCCGCCGATCGCGGCATCAGGTCCCAGGCCGGCGCGGGGCCGGGCTCGGCGCCGGGCTCGCCGAGGTGGCTCATGGCGGTCTGGAAGCGCAGGGCCTCTTCCGGCAGGGTCATCGAGCGTTCCAGGCCGAGCGGGGTGAAGAGCAGGTCCTTCAGCGCCTGGTCCCAGGTGCGGCCGGTGAGCACCTCGATGACGCGGCCGAGCACCACGTAGCCGAGGCCGCCGTACGAGACGGCCGTTCCCGGCGGGCAGTCCAGCGCCACGCCGCGAGCGGCCTTGACGTATTCGGCCAGGCAGTCGTCGCCGCGGCCGCTGTCGTGGTTGAAGTCGTTGGTGACGCCGCCGGTGTGCGACAGCAGTTGCCTGACCGTGATCGTCCTGGTCGCCACCGGGTCGGGGGTGGCGAACTCCGGCAGCACGCTCACCACGGGCGTGTCCAGGTCCAGCCGGCCCTCGTCGACCAGCCGCATCACCAGCGTGGCGGTGTAGACCTTGGCGATCGAGCCGGACAGGAACACCGAGTCGGTCGTCACCTTCACGCCGGTGCCGCGGTGCAGCACCCCGCTGGCCAGCTCGTGCACCTGGCCGTCGACCAGCACGGCCAGCGACGCGCCCGGCACGTGGTGCCGCTCGCGCAGCTCGTCGAAGCGGGCCTGCCAGCGGGCCACGTCGAAGGTGCGGCCCCGCGAGTCCGCCGTCCCCCACTCGCCCTTGGCCGTCCAGCCGCCCTGCTCGGTCCAGTTCACGTTCGTCGACATGCTCGACTCCTTTTGTACGCCGTTCCGCTTATGCGAACACTGTACTCTGTGCGCACAGTGTTCGCAAGCGCGACGGTGATCAGGACAAGCCCGTACCGGCGATATCCGTTTTTGTATGGATTGATGTCACATATCACTATTGGACGGCCTGCCCGATCTCTGCTGTCATCTCCCGGGTGACCGTCGCCGCCCTCACGCCGCCCGACCCCGTCGCGGACCCGCCGTCCGGCCGCCGGCTGGTCGTGATGGTGGTCACCATCCAGTTCGCCGCCTGCCTGGGGTTCTTCTCGGTGATGGCGCACCTGGTCGCGCACCTCCGGCACGACCTGGGCCTGCTGGCCGGCACGGTGGGATTGATCCTCGGGGTGCGGGTCGGGCTGCAGTTCGCCCTTCTGCTGCCGGTCGGGGCGGTCACCGATCTGCTCGGCGCGCGGCGTACCGGGGTGATCGCCTGCGTCCTTCGCGCGCTGGGCTTCGGTCTGCTCGGCGTCGCGGACGGGGTGGGCGGACTGCTCGGCGCCGCCGTCGTCCTCGCCGTCGGCGGCGCGCTCTACAACCCGGCGGCCCAGAGCCTGCTGGCCGGCGTCGGCCCCGCCCGCCGCGCCGGTGGGTTCGCCGCCTATGTCGGGGCCCAGCACATCGCGACGGTCGTGGGACCGCCCGTGGGGCTCGTCCTGCTCTCCCTGGGGCCCGGGTTCGTGCTGCTGGCCGGAGCGGCGGCGGCCATGTGGACGGTGTCCGCCGTCCTGTTCCTGCTCCTGCCGCATTCCGGGAGGAAACCGGCGCCCGCCCGCTTCGGCGACATTCTCACCGGGGTGCGGAGGGTGCTCGGCGACCGTACGTTCGTGCTCTTCGCGCTGATGACCGCGCCCACGTCGCTGCTCGCGAACCACATCATGACCGCCGTGCCGCTGCTCGGCTTCACCCCGGCCGCGGCGACGCTCTCCTTCAGCGTGCTGGCCGCGGTCGCGGCGGCCGCCCAGCCGTTCGTCGCCGCCGGGCGGCGGGGCGAGCGTCCGTGGGTGCTGCGCCTCGGCCTGCTGTGCGCGGCGGCGACGTTCTTCGTGCTCGCCCCGCTCGACGGTACGCAGGCCGGCCCGCTGATGGTCGCGGCCGTGCTCAACGGGGTGTCGAACGGGCTGGTCCAGCCGGCCATCTTCCAGCGCGCCGCCCGGCACGCGCCACCCGAGCGCTTCGGCTCCTACTACGGTGTTCTGGCGTTCTGCGCCGGCATGTTCTCGTGCGCGGCGGACCTGCTGATCGGCCGCCTCTTCGACCTGGGCCCGACGGGCGCGACGGCGGCCCTGATCGGCGTCGGCACCTTCGCCCTCGTGGCCGCCATCGGCACCCGGGGCCCGTGACCCGGCAGGGGCTCACACTCGCGAACACCGCTGCCGGGTCTGGGACGACCTGTGGCTAGCCGATCCAGTCGTCACTGGCCGGTGCGGCCCAGTCGCGGTTGGCCGGTGCCACCCCGATCCAGTCGTCACCGGCAGGGGTGACGTTGGCCCAGCCGTGCCCGGCGACGGCGGCGCCGCCGTCGACGTGGCCGGACAGGGCGACGACTCCGACGCCCAGCGTCGCGCTCACGATGATCGCCGCCCCCGCTGCGAACTTTCGCATGTCATTTCTCCCTCGATCGACCCAGCGGCGAAATCGCCGCCCCCGTCGCCTCCGACTCTCCGCCACGAGAGATCGGGCCGCGCGCCATCGTGAGCGCACGTGTCCAGAAAGCTGGGATTCGTGTCCGTTCCCTGACGTTGTCCCCGTCATCGGCCCGCCACCCGGGCTCCTGAGGGATCAGCAGAAGGTGATGACGCGGCGACCTCCGCGCTTGGCCGGGCACAGGATCTGGTCGCCGGACACGCAGTGGTCGCAGTGGCCGCACGAGTCGTACAGGAACCGGGCCCCGACCGGGTCACCCACGGACAGGCCGGGCACACCGGAGCCGAGCGCGGCGACCGTGCCGGTGATCTCGTGGCCGGGGACGACCGGGAAACGGGCTCGCCTCACGGAGGTAGTGCCCAGCCTGCGGCGGTCAACCCAGAGCGGTCTTCAGAACGCCGGACTGGTGCTGCTCCGGCAGCCGGCTGTCCGGGTGCGCCCACGGCAGCACATTGGCGAACCGCCGCCCGAAGAACTCCAGCACCTCCCGATCCGAGTGACGCAGGCTGAAGTGCGTCAGCACGAAGAGCGTCTCCGGATGCGCCTCGACCACCTTCCGCAGGCGGCTCCACACCGTGTGCCCGACCCGGTCGGCGCGCTCCAGCTCGGTGTCGTGGAGGAAGGTGCACTCGGTGATGATCACCGGATAGTCGAACAGCCACGTATTGTGCTCGAACACGCTCACGTGGGTGTCGCCGAGGAAGGCGAAGAGCGGGCGGCGTACCTCCCGCTCGACCTCGTTCCCCGCCGCGCGCTCGCGGGCCATGACGCGGCCGAACTCCGCCGCCCGGCCGTCACTCGCCAGGGAACGCCGCAGCTCGTCGTACTCGGGCAGCAGCTCCTTGCCGCGCTCGGAGAAGGCGTAACCGACGCAGGGGACCTTGTGCTCGCACCGCACCACCCGCACGTGGTGCCCGCGGCGGCCGAAGGCGAACTCGTCGCCGGGCTTCACACCGTGCAGGCGGTGCCCGCCGGCCAGCTCCGGGTCGTAGCCGGCGCCGTGGTTCAGCTCGGCGGAGGCGCGTAAGTACGACTCCACGTACGGCACCGCCTCGGCGGGCAGGTAGATGTCCGTGCCGCCCGCCCGCGAGGCGAGAAAGTCGAGATCCTTGGCATGGTCGTGATGGGTGTGCGTGAGGAACACCGTCTCCGCCTGGCGCCCCTCGCACAGCCCCGCGTCGAGGACGCAGCGCAGCTCGGGCAGGTGGAAGAAGGTCTTGTCGTTGGCGCGTGAATAGCCGGTCATGGTGATCCCGGTGCCGGGAATCCGCCAGGTCTTCCACTGCCGGAACGGATGTCCCTGGTCGAGGCGGTCCGGGTGAGCTGTCATCGCGGGTCGTGCCTTTCGCATGGGCCGGTGGCAGGGGGCCACCGCGCATGCCGAGGCTAGGGGCTTTCCGCGTAACGGATGGTCATCTCGTCAAGGTTGAGCCAGTTCGTACTGCCCTGGGCGGCGTCGAAGGCCAGCGTGACGGTGTTGGCGCCGGCCTGGAGCGCGACGTCCGGCACGGTCACCGTGTTCCAGGTGCCCCACGCGCCGGTCGAGGGGAACCGCACGGTGGCGCCGGGCGTGAGCCGCCGGGTGGCGTCGCCCGCGGCGGCGGCGTAGCGGAACGTGAGGTCGTAGCGGCCGGCCCGGCTGACGTCGGGGCGGAAGGTCACCGACTGGCCGTCGGCGTTCCAGCCGGCCACGTAGCCCGTGCCGGTATAGCCGGGATGGGTGGATTCGGTGCCGACGCCGTTCAGGGTGGCCGACTCGGCCTGGTGCTGGGCGGAGACGTCGAGGCGGTCGAGGTTGAGGTAGTTGCCGGTGCCCAGCTCGACGCGGATCGTGTTGTGGCCCTGGACGAGGGTGACGCCGTTGAGGACGGCGGTGCTCCAGGTGCCCCATCCGCCGGTGGACGGGAACGCCACGTCGGTCTGGGTGCCGTGCACGACGACCCGGCGGGAGGCGTTCCCGGCGCCGGCGGCGTAGCGGAAGCGGAGCTCGTACGGGCCGGCGGACGGGACGTTGACCTGGAACGTCAGGGTCTGTCCCGAGGCGTTCCAGCCGGCGAGGTAGCCCCGGCCGGTGAAGCCGGGCTGGGTGCTCTCGGCGCCGATGCCCGAGGGGATCGCGTTCTCGGCCTCGTATCTGCCGTTCTCCGGCTGGAGGCCGGTGTTGCCGTCGGGCTGGACGAGCTGGAGCGCGCTGACGGCGGCGGCCGCGGTGAGGCTCTGCAGGTACGCGGCCGGCGCGGGCGCGGACCAGTCGGGGCCCGCCAGGTCGTCGCCGGTACGGCGGTGCCGCCACGCCTGGGTGGCGTTACGCTGCAGGAACGGCAGATACCGGCTCTGCCCGTGCCGGGTGACGAGGGTGTTGAGCCCACGGAAGAGCAGCGACTTGAAGCCGCCCGCGTCGTTGACGCCCTCGTGCGTCATCGTCCCGCCGTTGGTCAGGTAGGTGGTCGCCCAGTCGGCCGCCGCGCGGGCGTCGGCGAGGTAGGACGCGGTGCCCGTCGCGGTGTGCAGCGCGGCGGCGGCGCTGATGTAGGTGCCGAAGTTGTAGCTGAAGTCCCACTTCACCAGGGTGCCCGAGCCTTCGATGTGGTCGTAGACGTGGCCCGACTCCTGCAGGTTGGCCTTCAGCCAGGCGAACAGCGACTGCGCCCGGGTCAGGTAGGCCGCGTCGCCGGTGGCGGCGTACAGCTTGGCGGCGGTCAGGGCCGCCGGGGCATTGGTGGCGACGTTCTTCTGGTTGTGCACGCTGCGGCGCCACCAGATGCCGCCCCCGTACGTCGAATCGTGCTCGGCCCAGATCTGGTCGAACAACGACCGCGACCGGGTCAGATACCTGGCGTCCCGGGTGATCTCGTACGCCCGCGCACTGGCCAGCGCCCACCAGCCGATGTCGTCGTTGTAGTCGTTGACGAACGTCGGATAGTAGGCGACGAACCCGTCGTAGACCTCGTCGATCATCCGGCGGTACGTCGCGCTGCCGGTGCGCTGGTAGGCGTCCATCACCAGCTCCCAGAGCTGCGCCTCCCACCAGAAGTCGGTGTAGAGCCCGCCCTCCGGGCCGTGCGCGTGCTCGGCGTGGGTCTGCCGGTCGCTGTTGGTGTAGAAGTACTTCTTCGCCGGATCCCAGAAAGTCGCGACAAAAGCGGACATGGCGGCATCGGCGTCAGCCGGTACGGTGGCCGCCTGCGCGGGCTGGGTCAGGGCCGCCGATAACAGCAGGCAGGCGACCGCCATCTGGCCCCTCATGAGTTGTTCTCCGTCAGCACCCGGTCACCCTGCTGCTGCGCCTGGGTGAGGGCATCCTGGGCGCCGGCCTTGCCCTCCATGAGGAGCTGGAGGCCGGGAATGAGCGACTCCTCCTCCATCGGCGCGTAGCCGGCGCAGGCGGGCCGGATCTTGGCGTACTCCAGGGTGTCCAGGATCGGCTTCCAGAACGGGTCGCCGGCGAAGAAGGGATCCCGCGCCGCCTGCACGTTGCCGGGGATGTTCAGGCTGGTCTTGGCCCACAACACGGCGTTCTCCTTTTCGGCCGTCCACCACTTGACGAACTCCCAGGCCTCTTCCTTGTGCTTGCCCGCCTGCGGGATCACCAGGCCGAAGCCGCCCATGAGGCTGGCCTGGCCGCCCTGCGGGCCCGACGGCGGCGGCACGATGCCGAAGTCGAGGTCCTTGCCGTACTTCTTGTAGGTGGTGATGTTCCAGGGGCCCGTCAGGATCATGGAGACCTTGCCGGTCGCGAAGGCGTCGGTGCCCTCGCCGAGGCCCTTCTCGAAGCCGCTCTGGTAGACGCCCGCCTTGATCATGCGGTCCCAGAGGCCGAGGACCTGCAGGCCGGGCGGGCCGTTGAAGGTGGTGCGCGCGCAGTCGTCGCTGACCATCTGGCCGCCGGCCTGGCGCAGGTACATGCTGAACAGGCCCACGTCGTCCATCGACAGGCCGGCGCGGACGAGCTTGCCGCCCTCGCGCTCGGTCAGCTTCACCGCCGCCCGCTCCAGCTCGGCCCACGTGCGCGGCGGTTCGATGCCGGCCGCCTTCAGATGGGCCTTGTTGTAGAACAGGGCGCGGGCGTCGACCGTGAGCGGCAGGCCGTACAGTTTGCCGCCGTGGGTGAGCTCGCGCATCGCCTCGCCGTAGAAGCGCTCGCGCTCGATGCCGTCCTTCTTCAGCCGGTCGTCGATGGGGTGGAGCACGCCTTTGGGCGCGTAGCCGGCCGTCCGCCAGCGGTCCCAGAACATGACGTCGGGGGCCTGGCCTGAGGTGGAGGCGGTGAGGAACTTGGTGAGCATGTCCTCCTGGACGACGTACTCGACCTGGATCTTGGGGTGGGTCTTGTTGAAGGCGGCGGTCATCGTCCTGAACTGCTGCTCGCCCTCGCCGGACCAGTCGCCCCAGAACTTCAGGCGCACCACGCCGTCCGAGAAGGGGGCGCCGGACGAGCCGCAGCCGGTCGTGATCGTGAGCAGGGCGGCGATGGAGGTGGCGGCCAGCCGCCTGGTCAGGATGGCGCGCATCGGCGGCTCAGTCCTTTCTACTGGATGCCGGAGCTCTACTGGATGCCGGAGCCGGTGAAGGCCAGGCCACGAGTCAGGTAGCGCTGCCCGAAGGCGAACAGCAGCAGCGTGGGCAGCATCGCGACGATCGATCCGGCCATGAGCGGCCCGTAGTCGGTCTGCTTGTTGAAGGAGAAGGCGGCCAGGCTCATCTGGATGGTGCTCATGTCGGGGTCGTTGAGTACGATCAGCGGCCACAGGAAGCCGTTCCAGCCCGCGACGAAGGTGAAGACCGCCAGGGTGGCCAGCGCGGGACGGCACAGCGGCAGGTAGATCCGCCAGAAGATGCGGAACTCGGGGCAGCCGTCGACGCGGGCGGCCTCGCCCAGGTCCTTGGGCAGCGCCAGGAAGAACTGCCGCATCATGAACACCGCGAACGCGCCGACGGCGCCCGGCAGGAGGATCGCCCAGTACGTGTTCAGCAGCCCGAAGCCGCCCTGACCGGCCAGGTCGTTGCCCCCGGCGAGCGGCAGGTTCTTGACGATGAGGAAGGAGGGGACCAGGGTCACCACGGCCGGCACCATCATGGAGGCCAGCAGCAGCCGGAACAGCGCCCGGCTGCCACGGAACGGCAGCCGCGCGAACGCGTACCCGGCCAGCGACCCGAGCACCAGGTTGGTGACGACGCCGCCCACGGCGAGCACCATCGAGTTGGCGAAGTGCCGGGCGAACGGGACGGTGGTGAACGCGGCCCAGTAGTGCTCGAAGGTGATCGAGCTGGGCAGCCACGTGATGGGCAGCGAGATGATCTCGTCGTCGGGCTTGAGCGACGTGCTCAGCGACCACAGGAACGGCAGCAGCATGAACAGCCCGACCACGGTGAGCACGGCGTAGAAGAGGGCGATCCGGATCTTCCGCATCATGTCTCGTCACTCCGGTTGATCCGCATGTTGACCACGGTGACGGCCACGATGATGAGGAAGAGGGTGAACGCCTGCGCGGAGGCGTAGCCCATCTGCAGCCGGTTGAAGCCGGTCTCGTAGATCTGGTAGACGGGCGTCAGGGTCGAGTTGCCCGGCCCGCCCTTGGTCATCACGTACGCCTGGTCGAAGAGCTGGAAGGCGCCGATCAGCGACAGCGTGGTGACGAACAACGTCGTGGTACGCAGTGACGGCCAGGTGATGTGGGCGAACGACGCCCAGCGGCCGGCGCCGTCGAGGGCGGCGGCCTCGTACAGGTGGCCGGGGATGTTCTGCAGTCCGGCCAGGTAGATCAGCATGTTGGAGCCGATCCCCTGCCACAGGGTGACCAGCACGATGGAGAGCATGGCGGTGTCGCTGGAGCCCACCCACGCCGGGCCCGGGAACCCGAAGAAGCCGAGGATCTCGTTGACCGGCCCGTAGTGGCTGTTGAGCATCCAGGTCCACACGGTCGCGGCGGCGACGGGCGAGGTGACCACGGGAATGTAGTAGATGGTGCGGAACAGGCCCATCGCGGGCAGCCTGCTGTTGAGCGCCACCGCCAGCAGCAGCGAGGCGGCGATCATCGCGGGCACGAACATCGCGCAGTAGAACAGGATGTTCTTCAGCGTGGTGAAGAACGTGGCGTCCCCGAGCAGCCTGGCATAGTTCTCCAGACCCGCCCACGTCGGCGGCGTGAGCACGTCGTAGGAGGTGAAGCTGAGACCGAGGGCGCCGATCACGGGCAGCACGGTGAAGACGACGAACAGCACCATCGGAGGCGTGGCGAACAGGACGCCGGCCCGCGCCTGGTGCCGGCTCAGTAAGGAGCGGGTCATCGCCGGGCCACCTCCCATCGCCGTGCGTGAGATGTCACTTGGAAGCAACGTAAGAATCAAGTTGGCATAAGTCAATATGTCTAGGATCAGTTGGTATATATCTGGACCTATCAAGAAGGGGAGCCGTGGCTGCGAGAGGCCCGCTGCTCTACGAGCGGATCATCGACTACCTCCTGGACGAGGTCAGGCGGGGCGCCCTGGCCCCGGGTGACCGCGTTCCCTCGGAGATGGAGCTGGCCGAGCGGTTCGAGGTCAGCCGGATCACTTCCAAGAAGGCGCTCGAACTCCTGCGGGAGGCCGGCGTTGTCCACCGGATCCGGGGAAAGGGCTCGTTCGTGGCCACGGACCTGCCCGATCTCGGCACGCTCACGTTCGCCGCGCGCCCCGCCGAGGCGGAACGCGCTCCGGCGGCGATCGCGATGATCTATCCCGACGCCTCGGAGGCGTACGGGCTCGAACTGCTCTGCGCGGTCGAGGAGCGCTGCGCCGAGCACGGCCTCACCCTGGCGATCAAGCGCACCCGTGGCAGCCAGGAAGAGGAGGAGAAGGCGATCGAGGCGATGGTGGACGGCGGGCTGGTCGACGGCCTGATCGTCTTCCCCGTGCACGGCGAGTACTACAATGCCGGCCTGCTCAGGACCATCCTCGACGGCTACCCGCTGGTCCTGGTCGACCGCTACCTGGCCGGGATCCAGGTGTGCGCCGTGCACACCGACAACGTGGCCGCCGCGCGGGCGCTGACCGAGCGCCTGCTCGACCAGGGGCACCGGCACGTCGCGTTCGTCTCGCCGCCGCCGGAGAACACCTCCAGCATCGAGGAGCGGCTGGAGGGCTTCCGCGCCGCCTGCGCCGGGCGCGGCCTGCCGCCCGACCGGCAGCACCTGCTGACCGACCTGTCCAGCACCCTGCCCGGCGCCTTCACCTCGGACAACGTCTCGGCCGACGTCGAGCGCATCCGCGCCTTCCAGGCCCGCGAACCGCAGGTCACCGCGTTCGTGGTCTGCGAGTACAACCTGGCGCGGGTGATGGGCCGGGCGATCGACGGCCCGGTCATCGCCTGCTTCGACTCGCCCCTCGACCCCGTCGCCGGGCCGGCCTTCATGCACGTACGGCAGGACCAGCGGGAGATGGGCCGGCGAGCGGTCGACCTGCTGCTGGCGCAGACGCGCGGCGAGGTCGTGCCAGGACGGTCCATCGTGCCCTTCACCATCGCCGAGCCCACCTGATGGAGGCAGAACCCGTGTGGAACCACCGGGCCGACCAGGCCCAGCGCAGCCTTGACCACTTCTTCGGCGCCCCCGGAGAGCAGTTGTTCGACAACTGGCATCCGCTGGAGCCGGGTGACAACGACGTGTTCAACTACTGGTGGCTCGCGCACGCCATGGACGCCCGGCTCGACGGCTATGAGCGGACCTCCGACCCGGCCTACCTGGAGCAGGCCAGGCAGATCCACGACGGGATCCGCTGGCGCAACGGGGGATCGCTGTTCAACGACTACTTCGACGACATGCTCTGGCTCGCGCTGGCGACCTTGCGCCTCGCGGACGCGACCGGCGCCGCCGACCTGTACGGCGACGCCGTCCGGCTCTGGGAGCACGTCCTGGAGCACGGCTGGAACGAGCACGAGGGCGGCGGCATCGCCTGGCGGGTCTCGCAGCCGTACTACAAGAACACCCCCGCCAACGCCCCGTTCGTCATCCTGTCGGCCCGGCTGCACCGGCACACGGGCGACCCGCGCTACCTGGAGCAGGCGCTGCGCGTCATGGACTGGCTGGAGCGCACCCTCGTCGAGCCGGACGGGTTCGTGCACGACGGCATCAACCGCCAGGAGGACCACGCCATCGACGTGGACTGGCGCTTCACCTACAACCAGGGCCTGTACGTCGGCGCGTGCGTCGAACTCGGCGAGGACTACCTGGCCCGCGCCGCGCGCACGGCCCGCACCGCCATCGCCGAGCTGAGCAGGGACGGCGTCTTCTCCGACGAGGGCGAGGGTGGCGACGAAGGGCTGTTCAAGGGCGTCTACTACCGCTACGCCCGCGAGCTCGTCGAGGTCGCGGACGTGCCGCACGTCAGGGAGTTCGTGCTGGGGAGCACCGAACGGCTGTGGCGTTCGTGCGAGCGCGACGGCCTGCTGCTCGCCAACGGCGACTGGAACCGGCCGCCGCGCGGCAAGGTGCCCCTGTCGGCCCAGCTCAGTGCCGTCATGGCCACGGAGATGTGCGCGGCCATGACGGGATGAGGGGCCTACCGCTCGGCGGCGGCCTGGCGGATCTGGACCGCGCGCACGCGCTCCACGTCCAGCTTGGTGCTCCGGTCGAAGCGGTAGATGCCGTTCTCCTCCTGGAACACGTCGGTGAGCTGCGTGTAGCAGTAGCCGAACATGTCCGGGTCGTCCAGGAGCACGTCGGTCAGGCCGGCGAAGCGGATGTGGAACTCCTCCTCGCCCCGCACCCGCTGGCCGTAGCCCCACGAGCTCTCCCGGTCGGCGTCCTGGTCGGTCCCGGCGAGCTCGGGGTTCCACCAGATGCCGCCGTACTCGCTGACGAAGTACGGCTGCCCCCGGTAGGGCACCGAGATGGGCCGCCCGTCCTTGTCGTTGACGAACGGCTGGTCCTTGCCCAGGCCGCTCATCTGGCTCGCGAACGCGGCGGGCTCCTGCTCGTAGTTGTGCGAGTCGTAAATGTCGGTCTCCCAGACGCGGTGGCTGTAGCCGGAGGCGTCGATGACCGGGCGGGTGGGGTCGGCCAGCTTGGTTGCCAGGTACATGCCGCGCGTGACGTCGTCGAGCTGGGCGACGTGGTCGTGGATGACCTGGGTGGTCTCGTTGAGCGGGCACCAGCCGACGATCGACGGGTGCGAGAAGTCCCGCTCCAGGACCTCCAGCCACTGCGTGATGAAGGAGGCGGACGGAAGCTGCTCGGTGCCGTCGTTGGCGCCCCAGTCGCCGAACTCGCCCCACACCAGGTAGCCCAGCCGGTCGGCGTGGTAGAGGAAGCGCTCCTCGAACACCTTCTGGTGCAGGCGGGCGCCGTTGAAGCCGGCGGCCACCGACAGCTCGATGTCCTGGACGAGCGCGGCGTCGGTGGGGGCGGTCATCAGGCCGTCCGGGTAGTAGCCCTGGTCCAGCACCAGACGCTGGAAGACCGGGCGGCCGTTGATCAGCACGCGCTTGCCGTCGATCGCGATCGAGCGCAGCCCGGCGTAGCTGTCCACGGCGTCCGTCACGGCGCCGGAGGCGTCGAGCAGCTCGACCTTGACGTCGTAGAGGAAGCCGTCGCCCGGCTCCCACAGGCGTACCCGATCGGCCGGGATCTCCAGGCGCACGGAGGGCGCCAGGTCCACGTCGGCGCGGGCGGTCGCGGTGGCGACGACGCCGGCGGCGTCGGCGACGGTCACGCGGACCGAGCCGCCGGGGCGGTTGGCCGACAGCGGCGTGACGACGGTGAACGACGAGGTCGCGACCTCGGGCGTGATGCGCGGGCGGCGCAGGTGCGCGTCGGGGACGGGCTCCAGCCACACCGACTGCCAGATCCCCGTCGTCCGGGTGTAGAGGCACTCGAAGTTCTGGTATTTGGTCGACTGCTTGCCGCGCGCCTGGGGCCCCTGCCGGGGGTCGCGGGCGCGGACCACGATCGTCGCCTCCTCGCCGGGGCGCACCACGGCCGAAAGGTCGGCCGTGAAGGGGGAGAAACCACCGCGGTGCCGGGCCACCTCGGCCCCGTTCACCCACACCGTGGCGTCATGGTCGACGGCCCCGAAGTGCAGCAACGTCCGCCGCCCCGCCCACGCGGCCGGAACGGTCACACTGCGGCGGTACCAGACCGCCTCCATGAAGTCGGTGTGCCCGACGCCGGACAATTCCGACTCCGGCGCGAAGGGCACCGTGATGGTTCCGGACAACTCGCGTTCGCGCAGGCCACGCTCCAGGCCGGAGTCCGCGGCGTCGATCTCGAACTGCCACGGGCCGTTGAGGGTCAGCCAGTCGGCACGGACCATCTGCGGACGGGGATATTCGGGACGGGGCACGTCATGAGGGGCTGAACTCGGCATCTGAACAACCTTCGGAAATCGCAGACAGCGGGCAGGTCAGGTCTTTTGCTACGTAGCAAAGTGTGCCACACTCCCTCCAACCGGAGTCAACATCCCGCTACGCCCCGTTGTGAGGGCTGGTCGGGCCCTCTGGAGGAACCACGAAATGAGCGAGTGGCCCAATACCCGGCTTTCCCGGCGCCGGGCGCTGCAAGTCGCCGGACTGTCGGCCTTTCTGGCAGGCTGCGGTACGCAGTCCGCCCGGTCGGGCGGGCAGGAGATCGCCTTCTGGCATCTCCTCAGCGGCGGCGACGGCGAGCGCATGAACGCGATCGTCGGCAAAGCCGACGCGGAGATGCCCAACGCCCGAATAAAACAGGTCATTCTCGCCTGGGGCGCCCCCTACTACACCAAACTCGCGATGTCAGCGGCCGGCGGCCGCGCTCCCGACCTCGGCATCGTGCACATGTCCCGCCTGGCCGGGTACGCCCCCGGCGGCCTGCTCGACCCCTGGGACCTGAACCGGCTCGCCCGCTACGGCGTCAGCGAGTCGACGTTCACGGCCCCCGCGTGGAAGAACTCCATCGTCAACGGCAAGACCTTCGCCCTGGCGCTGGACTCCCACGTGTTCGCGGCGTTCTTCAACACCGACCTGGCGAGCAAGGCCGGGCTGCTGGACTCGTCGGGCAAACTGCCCGAGATCAAGAGCATGGCCGACATGAAGCGGCTCGGCGCGGAGTTCAAGAAGCTCACCGGCAAGCAGTACGGCCTCGGCTTCGGCTTCCTCGGCGACGGCGGCCAGCTCTGGCGCCTGTTCTGGACCTTCTACAGCCAGCACGGCGCCACCTTCGGCCTGCAGGGAGACAAGTTCGCCTACGACGCCGACGCGTTCGGCGAGTCGGTCGAGACGATGCGCCAACTGGTCGACGGCGAGGTCGCCTCCACGAGCGCCGACTACTCCACGGCCACCTCGGCGTTCCTCAACGGCGAGATCGGCCTGCTCTTCTCGGGCGTCTGGGAGCTGCCGCAGTTCCAGGAGGCGAAGATGCCGCTGGGCGCCATGCCGATCCCGAACATGTTCGGCACCGGCATCGACGCGACCTGGGGTGACTCGCACACGTTCGTGCTGCCGCACCAGTCGGATCCGGACGAGAGCCGTCGCGAGCTGGCCTACGAGGCGGTGTCGAGGATCCTCAAGGGCTCGCTGCCCTGGGGCGCGGCCGGGCACACGCCCGCCTACCAGCCCGTCGTCAACTCCCCGGAGTTCAAGGCGCTGCGGCCGAACAGCGACTACGCGGTCACCGCGTCGTACACGCACTACGATCCGCCGTCGTCGTTCTCCGGCTCGGGCTCGAACTTCATGACCCAGTTCGGCGGCGTGATCCAGAATGCGCTGATCGGGCAGACCACTGTCAAAGACGCCGTCGCCGACTTCGCCGAGCGCGTCAACGTCCTCATGTCCAAGGCGGTGAAGCGATGACGTCGGCCACCCTCACGCGGGGCGCCGTGACGGAGAAGCCCAAGACCGGCGCCAAGGTGCGCAGGGGCCGCGTCGGGCTCCTGTACGTCCTGCCGTTCTTCGTGTCATTCGTGCTCTTCCTCCTGTGGCCCACGGTCTACGGCATCTGGATGAGCTTCACCGACCGCGACCTGGCGGCCGGCACCGAGCCGAAGATGGTCGGGTTCGCCAACTACGCCGAGGCGCTCACCGACCCGATGGTGTGGACGACGTTCGGCAACACGGTGCTGTTCACCGTGCTCACGACGGTTCCGCTGATCCTGCTGGCCCTCGTGGCGGCGCTGCTGGTCAACCTCGGGCTGCCGGGGCAGTGGGTGTGGCGGATGTCGTTCTTCCTGCCGTACCTGCTCGCCTCGACCGTGGTCAGCCTGATCTGGAAGTGGCTCTACAACCCGGAGCTGGGGCTGGTCAACAGCTTCGTCGCGCTGTTCGGCGTCGAGGCCCAGAAGTGGCTGCAAGATCCCGACACCGCCATGGTCGCGATCGCGCTCACCACCACCTGGTGGACGCTCGGCTTCAACTTCCTGCTCTATCTGGCCGCGCTGCAGAACATCCCGGCCACGGTCTACGAGGCCGCCTCGATCGACGGGGCGGGCAAGTGGCGGCAGCTCTTCTCGATCACGCTGCCGCTGCTGCGCAACACCACCATGCTGATCCTGGTGCTGCAGATCCTGGCCTCGCTCAAGGTCTTCGACCAGATCTACCAGATGTCGGGCGGCGGCCCCGACGACAGCACCCGCTCGGTCCTCATGTACGTCTTCGACACCGGCTTCACCGGCTACCGGCTCGGCTACGCCTCGGCCATCTCCTACGTCTTCTTCGCCATCATCCTGGTCCTGTCACTGCTGCAGCTGAGGTTCGCCCGGAGGTCCGACCGCTGATGAAGAGCACCAATGCCGGGCGGATCGTGGCCTTCGTGGTCCTGGCCCTGTTCAGTCTGCTGATGCTGGCGCCGTTCCTGTGGGCGGTGAACACCTCGCTCAAATCCGAGGCCGACGCCGGCGCGACCCCCATCTCGATCCTGCCCAAGGGCGGCTACACCTGGGACACCTACGCCAAGGTCTTCGAGATGGGCAACATCCCGACGTGGATGGTCAACAGCTTCGTCGTGGCGACCGGCGTCACGCTCATCACGCTGGTGATCTCCACGCTGGCCGGGTACGCGTTCTCGCGGCTGGACTTCACCGGGCGCAAGCCGCTGCTCGCCCTCACCGTCGCCTCCATCATGATCCCCGGGACGATCTTCATCGTGCCGCTGTTCGACGAGATGCTCGCCTTCGACATGGTGGACACGTACTGGGGGATCATCCTGCCCCAGGTGGTCGCGCCGGTGATGGTGTTCATCCTGAAGCGGTTCTTCGACAGCATCCCGCGCGAGCTGGAGGACGCCGCGCGGGTGGACGGGGCGACGTCGTTCCGGATCTTCCTGCGGATCGTGCTGCCGTTGTCGCGGCCGATCATCGCGGCGGTGGCGATCTTCACGTTCGTCGGCGCGTGGAACAACTTCCTGTGGCCGTTCATCGTGACCAACGACCCCAACCTCATGACCCTGCCCGTCGGCCTGCAGACCGTCACCAACGGCTACGGCGTCGTCTTCGCCCAGAACATGGCGAACGCGGTGCTGGCAGCGCTGCCGCTGATCCTCGTGTTCCTGTTCTTCCAGCGGCAGATCATCAAGGGCATCGCCACCACCGGCCTCGGCGGGCAGTAGCGTGCGCGTCACCACGGCCCCGTTCCTGACCGACGGCGGCCGGGTGGAGCGTCGCCGGGCGGCTGCTGATCGAGGACACCGCGCCCGCGGAGGCCGGCCGGCGGGCGCTGCGGATCGCGTACAAGATCATCGAGGCGTTCGAGACGGGGCGCAGGGTCGCGGTCCGGCCTCACTGACTCGACTCGCGCACCTTCAGCTCGAAGTCCACCAGAATGTACGGCTCCAGCCCGCTGGCCTTGCCCGTGATCTGCTCGTGCAGCATCGCGACCGCGGTCCTGGCCAGCGCGTTCACGTCGGGGGAGACCGTGGTCAGCGACGGCGTCGAGTAGCGCGCCTCCTCGGCGTCGTCGAAGCCCACCAGCGCGATCTCCCGCGGCACCCGGATCCCCCTGGAGCGCAGCCCCCGGAGCGCGCCGAGCGCGAGGGAGTCGTTCATCGCGAAGATGGCGTCCGGCATCGGCAGCCCGGCGTCCAGGTGCTGTTCGATCGCCTGCTGGCCGCCGGGACGGGTCCAGTCGGCGTGCACCAGCAACTCCTCGTGCGCGCTCAGCCCCGCCTCCGCCAGCCCTTCGAGGAAGCCCTGCGTCCGCTGCCTGGCCGTCACCTTTCCCTCGGGGGCGTAGCCGAGCAGCATCAGCCGCCGCCTGCCCAGCCCCGTCAGGTAGCGCACCACCGCCAGGGCGGCCTGTCGGTTGGGGGTGCCGACGTGGTGCACCGGCGGATCCAGCACCTGGTCGCCCACCAGCACCATCGGGTAGTCGGGGCGGCGGTGCAGCCCGTCGTCGGGCTTCAGCGTCAGCGCCGCCATGATCGCACCGTCGGTCAGCTGGTTGCGGCCGCCGCCCAGGACCTTCAGCTCGCGCTCGCGCTCCGAACCGGTCAGCTCGATCAGCACCGTGTAGCCGTGCGCCTCGGCCTCGCGGACGACCACGCCCGCGAGGTCGGCGAAGAAGCGGGCCCTGAAGTCGGGGACGACGAGCGCGATGAGCCCGGTGCGGGCCGCGCGCAGGCTGCGGGCGGCGGCGTTGGGCACGTAGCCGAGCGCCGCCATGGCCTCGAGGACGCGGCGGCGCGTCTCCGGGCGGACGAACTCGTAGTTGTTGACGACGTTGGAGACCGTGCGCTGGGAGACCCCGGCGGCGCGGGCGACGTCGTGCATGCTCACGGCCATCGCGGTGTCGCCTCACCCAGGGTCATCACGACCTTTATCGTACTGTGCGTCACCGCCCGGACAACGAGAGAGGACTAGAAGAGCCCGCTCGGGGCACGAGAAGGTGCCAATCACTACAAACCTCCAGAAAAGGGGCACCTCTCATGGCAGGCCAGGCCAACTCCCGAGACGTCGTCCAGCGCCCTGACGGTAGCTGGGCGGTCACCAGGCCGGACGCCGACCGAGCGCTCTACACCGCGGACACGCAGGCGGACGCCGTGCGGCGGGCCAGCGAGCTGCTGCAGCGGGACGGCGGCGGCGAGCTGCGCATCCACGGCGTCGACGGCCAGGTGCGCGACCAGCGCACCATCGCCCCCGGCAACGACCCCACCCCGCCCAAGGGCTGACCGGCCTCAGGCGTGCACACGCCCGAGGAAGTCGCGGACGAGGGGCACGATCTCGCCCAGATTGGTCTCCAGCGCCCAGTGGCCGGCGTCGAGCAGATGCAGCTCCGCGTCCGGCAGGTCGCGCAGGTAGGCACTGGCCGACTCCTCGGGCATGTAGCCGTCGTGCGACCCCCACACGATCAGGGCAGGCGGCCGGTGCTCGCGCAGGTACGCCTGCTCCTTGGGGAACCAGCCGAGCGTCGTCGCCTGGTCCTCGAACAGCGACACGACGTTGGCGCGCCGCCGCGGCGTGTTCATCAGGCTCCAGTGCAGCTTCCACAGGTCCGGGCTCACCCGCTCCGCCAGGTGCGGGGGCAGGTCGCCGGCGAACTCGTCGCGGAAGCCCTCCTCCGAGACGTTCGCGGCCATCTTCGCCCGGCCCTCGGGCGTGGGGCAGGACCAGAACTCCTTCAGCCAGGCGTATTTGGGGCCCAGGACGTCCTCGTAGATGTCGCCGTTCTGGATGACGAGCGCGGCGACCCGCTCCGGTGCCCGCAGGGCCAGCCGGAGGCCGAACTGGGAGCCGTAGTCGTGCAGGTAGAGGGCGTACCTGGACAACTCCATCACCTGGGTGAAGCGTTCGAGGAAGCCGGCGTAGCCGTCAAAGGTGTAGGAGAAGTGCTCGGGGGTGCCGCTGAGGCCGAAGCCCGGCAGGTCGGGCGCGAGCAGGCGCCAGCGGTCGCCCAGCGCGGCCATGAGGCCGCGGAACTCGTAGGAGCTGCACGGATAGCCGTGCGGCAGCAGGAACACCGGCGCGTCCGGCGGCCCGGCCTCCCGGTAGAAGGTCTCGATCCCGTCGACGTCGATGGTCCGGTGGGTCACGGGTGACAGAGGCATGTGTCCCCCATGCCCGGGGAGTCACCTCCGTACCAGGGTGAGGGCGTCGACGTCGAACAGGTGACCTCTGCCGCCCTTGAAGACCAGGTGGAGCGGGCCCGTGCCGGTGCCGGTCAGCGGGGTGGTGACGGTCCTGAAACCCCCTCTGGCCGGTACGGCGACCGAGCCGAGCAGGGGGCCGGTGCGCGAGCCCGAGCGGATCTGGATCGTCCCGCCGCGCCCGGCGGACACGCGGGCGGAGAACGACGCCGCGTCCCGCGTCGTGACGTTCGCGTAGCCCGCCCAGTCGCCGTCGTCGAGGTGGCCGAGCACCTTGCCGCCGCCGGCCCGCGGGTCGCGGACGACGCGCACGCCGCGGCCGGAGGTGCACGACTCGGCCTCGACGGTGGCGCCCAGCCGCCTGATCCGGATGTCGCGGAAGGACACCTGATCGGTGGGACCGTGGTTCTGGATGCCGACGTGTCCCTGGCGCAGCGAGCGCCGCGGATCGGTGTTGGTGAAGTCGTTGATCCGCACGCCGTTCAGGAAGACCCGCAGCCGCTCGTCCTCGACCAGCAGCTCGTAGGTGTTCCACTGGCCCGGCGGGTTCAGCGCGGCGTCGCGGGCGGCCAGGTCGGCGGCCTTGAAGCCGTAGACGGAGCCGGTCGTGCGGTCGGGCGCGTCCGTGGCGTCGATCTGCACCTCGTAGCCGTTGTTCACCGCCGACCACGGGTCGTCCGAGGCCGGGAAGCCGACGAAGACGCCCGAGTTGCCGTCGCCGGTCACCCGCCAGTCGAGCTTCAGCGAGTACGAGGCGAACTCCTCGGCGCGGTACCACAGCAGTCCCAGCCCGCCCTGCGAGGTCAGGGTGGCGTCCTGCTCGGTGAAGCCGCCGGGGCCCGCCTGCGACCAGCCGGCGAGTGAGCCGTCGTAGAGCGCGGTGTAGCCGTTCTCCGGCCGGCAGTCCGCCTGGGCGGCGCCGGCCGCGTACCTGATGCCGCCGAGCAGCACGTCGCGGAAGGCGGGGTCGGCGTAGGACTCGTTCGTGTGGCCCAGCCCGGTGTAGAAGGAGCGGCCCTTGCCCTGGGTGCGGCACCAGGTGATGGGGTGGTCGCCCATGTCGCCGCCGGTGTAGCTGCTCTCGTCGAGGTTCTGCAGCACGTGCACGTCGGCGCGCGGGTTGGCGCGGTAGTTGTACCACTCGTCGGTACGCGTCCACGTCTGCCCGAGGTGCGCGGTCGCGGGATGCGCGCGGTCCTCGGTGCGCACGGTCGCCTGCTGGATGGCGGGGTGGTTCTTGAAGTACGCCCCCACCAGCCGCCCGTAGTAGGGCCAGTCGTACTCGGTGTCGGCCGCCGAATGCACGCCGACGTAGCCGCCGCCTCCGTCGATATACCGCTCGAACGCGGCCTGCTGCGCCGCGTCGAGCACGTCACCGGTGGTGCTCAGGAAGACCACGGCGTCGTAGCGGCCCAGGTCGGTGAACGCGGCCGCGTCCTCCGTCGCGGTGACGGAGAAACCGTGCGCCGCGCCCAGCTCACCGATGGCCCGCAGGCCCGCCGGGATCGAGTCGTGCCGGAACCCGGCGGTCTTGGAGAAGACCAGCACCTGGTACGCCGGTTCCGCTGGAGTCGCGCTCAGGCTCGCCGCGACGAGGACGAGGGTCAGGAGTCTGTGCAGCATCGCCGCCTACCCGGACGGGGGAGTGGGACCGTGTGGGACTCGTGTGGGACTCGTCCTCGACCGTCGCCGCTCTGACAGAGAACGTCAACCCCCTAGGTGATTCCCCCTAACCCTTGAGCACGACGGCGAAGATCGGTCCTGGGGCTCGTGACGGCCGGCCGGCGCCGTTCGTAGATTGCGCCCATGCCTCTGCCGGAACTGCTGCACCGCGCCCTGTTCAAAGGGGTGTCCCTGCTCCCGCCCGCCGTCCAGGCGGCCCTGCTGCGCCGCTACTTCGACTGGTGGCACCGCTCGCCCGATCCGTGGCGGCTCGGCACCGACGACTACGAACGGCACAAGTACGCCACCACGCTGCGCCTCCTGCCCGACCGGACCTACCGCCACATCCTGGACGTGGGCTGCAGCGAGGGCGTGTTCACGCACATGCTGGCCACCGGCCATCCCGAGGCGGAGGTCACCGGCGTGGACGTCTCAGAACGCGCGCTCAACCGCGCCCGCGGCCGCCCCGGGCCGGCCCGCCTGAGCTTCACGCGGGCCGACCTGATCTCCTACGAGCGCTCCCGCGCCTTCGACCTCGTCGTGTGCGCGGAAACGCTCTACTACGTGGGCCGGCACGAACGGCTCCGGCTGGCCTCGGCCCGTCTCGTCGACCTCGTCCGGCCGGGCGGCCTGCTGATCCTCGTGCATCCCTGGCCGGAGGCCCGGCGGCTCTACACCCACATCGACGGCGCCATGACGCGGGTGCTGCACCACGTCGAGCGGGACTCGCCCCGCCCGTTCGCGGTCACCGCCTTCGAAGCCTAGTCAGCCGGGGCCGGAGCGGCGCGCTTGAGGCGTACCTGGGTGATGGCGTGACGTTCGGTGGCCGCGACGCGCAGGTGCCAGCCGCCCGTCGTGACCGACTCGCCGGGGGCGGTGGGCACGCGGCCGAGCAGCGCGAGGACGAGGCCCGCGACGGTGGTGTAGTCGCCGTCCGGGCGGCCGTCCAGGTGCACGTCGAGGTCGGGCAGGTCGTGGACGGGGAAGCCGCCGGGCACCAGGATGCTGCCGTCGGCCTCGCGGCCGACGCCGATGACGTCGCGGTCGGTCTCGTCGTAGATCTCGCCGACGACCTCTTCGAGCAGGTCCTCCAGCGTGACGATGCCGTCCACCACGCCGTGCTCGTCGATGACGAGGGCGAACTGCTCGCGTTCGCTCTTGAAGCGGCGCAGCGCGTCGGCGACGGGCACGCTGTCGGGCAGGAGCAGCGGCGGGCGCGCCACGTCGGCGGCGGTCACGGCGCTCTCGTCGGTCAGCAGGTCACGCAGGCTGGCGATGCCCACGCTCTCCTCAAGGGCGTTGTCGCGGATCACGGGCGCGCGGGAGTGGCCCGAGGCGGCCAGCAGCCGGCGGGCCTCCTCGACCGGGGTCTCGGCGTCCAGGGTGAAGACGTCGCGGCGGGAGATCAGCACCTCGCGCAGGATGCGCTCACTGATCTCGACGGCGCCGGAGATGATCAGGCGCTGCGAGCAGCGCCCAGGTCTCGGCGCGCTGCATGGCCACGCGCTTGGGGGCCAGCTCGCCGAAGACCAGGGTCAGGAAGGTCAGCACGATGGTCACGAGCACGATCGCCACCGGGCTCGCGGCGCCGCCGAGGAACCCGAGCAGCGGCACCAGGGGCGCGGACAGGGTGACGGCGGCGGTCGCCGAGGCCAGGAAGCCCGACAGGGTGATGACGAGCTGAATGGTGGCCATGAACCGGTTGGGGTCGCGCGCCAGGCGGACCAGGATGCGGCCGCCCGCGTTCTGCTGCTCCAGCCTGCGCAACCGGCCCTCCCGGAGGGAGACCAGCGCGAGCTCGCTACCCGCGAAGATCGCGTTGACGATGATCAGAACCAGGACCAGGGCAAGCTGAAACCCATAGCCGTCCACGGCTGAAGAACTCCTTGAGCTGGAAGAGAGGCCGCCATGGACGGGTCACTGGGCGGAGGTGGCGCGCCGGGCCGGGGCCCGGCCTGGTATTGCACTCCTCCACAGGACTCCGTTCTCGCTTTCACACAGCGGGCTTTATGGGCGATAACGCTCAAAGGCGGCTAAAGGTCCCCCCGCCGATCAGCGAGGTGAACAGGTCCTCCCAGAGCGGCATCACGACGTGCGGGGTGTAGTCCTGCGCCGTCTCCGCGGCGGCGGTGCCCAGGCGGTCACGGAGATCGGCGTCGCCCATCGCCTGGGACAGGGCCTCGGCCAGCGCGTCCACGTCGCGAGGCGGCACCAGCAGCCCGTCCTCGCCGGGGGTCAGCACGTCGCCGGGGCCAGTGGGGCAGTCGAAGGCGACGACCGGCAGGGCGTGGCCCATCGCCTCGATCATCGCCATCGGCAGGCCCTCGATGCGCGAGCTCAGCGCGTAGATCGACGCCTTGGCGAGTTCCTCGTGGATGCGGTTGCTCCGGCCCATCAGCCTGATCCGGTCACCCATGCCGGCCTCGTCGATCCTGGCCTGTAACTTCTCCTTCGACGGTCCCGTGCCGAAGATGCGTAAGCTCCACTCGGGATGCTCGCGGGCGGCGGCGGCGAAGGCGGGGATGAGCAGGTCGAAGCCCTTCTGCGGCACCAGCCGGCCCACTGCGATGACGATCGGGCGGCTCCGGTCGGAGTGCTTGCGCTCGTCCATGTGCACGGCGTTGGGGATGCGGACCACGGGTGTGCGCGGCAGCAGGGCGTGATATTCCCTGCGGCTGGTCTCGGTCAGCACCGCCACCGTGTCGAAGCCGTCGTAGTGGCGGCCGATCTGCTCGCGTACGGCCTCGTGGTAGGAGGCCAGGTTCATGTGCTCTTGCGCGACGCGGATCACGCCGGAGGTGGCGCGGCGGGCCGAGATGAGGTTGAGCGCCGGGCGGGTGGTCACCAGGATGCCGTCGCGCAGGCCCGACACGTAGTCGATGACCGCGCCCTCGACCCGTTCGGTGAAGTAGTCGGCGGCGAACTCGCCGTACGGGACGATCTTGCCGCGGGCCCGGCGCCACACCTTGCGGGCCAGGGTGTCGGCCGTGACGCCGTCGCGCTGGTCCACCAGCGACGACAGCGTGACGCGCCGGTCGATGGCGAACTGCGGGTCGGTACGCCGCCGGACCGCGCTGACGATCTCGACCTCGTGGCCCGCCTCGGCCATCGCGTTCGCCTGGTTGACCACGGTGCGAATGGTGCCGCCCATGCCGTAGGCGTGCAGCAACATGTATCGGATCTTCAAACCAGGTACTCCCAGGTTCGGCACATGTCCTTGAGCTCGTCGGGGATGTCCGCCGCGCTGGGCAGGTCGCGGCCGCGCTGCACCGAGCCCGAGCGGATCTTGTCCTTCCAGTCGCCGAGCCCCTTGGTCACGACGTCCGGGGTGCCGTAGGAGAGCAGCTCGGGCGCCCAGGGCAGGTCCAGGAAGTCGCAGATGCCGCGCCCGGTCTTCTCCGGTTCGGCGGTCAGCTCCTCGTAGCGCACGGTCAGGCCCGGCAGTGCTTTACGGGCCCGCTGTACGGCCTTCATGTAGCGCAGCGCGTCGGCCGCCGCCTCGCGCGGGGTGCGCTTGTCCGGGCTGGCCTCGTGCCAGGAGGCGGCGATGGAGGCCGGGTGGCGCAGCAGGAACACGAACCTGGCGTCCGGCCAGCAGGTGGCCAGCCGCTCGAAGGCGAAGGCGTTGGCGGGGGTCTTCTCGACGATGAACCGTTTGCCGCTGCGTACGAGCTCGCGGTGGAGCACCCGATCCCACAGCAGGTGTTCGAGGTCGGCCCGGTTGTGCCCGAGCGCCGCCATGGCCTTGTCCGCCAGCGAGGTATCGAATTCCACCCTCAACCGGCGTACGTGCAGCTCATGGGGAGCGTGCAGGTCCGGGTGAGCGTTCAGCATCGCCCGCAGCAGCGTCGAGCCCGACCTGACCGGCGAGATGATGAACACCGGCGCGGTCAGCAGCCGGTCGGTCTCCGGGTCCGCAGGCGGCCGGAAGGGCACCTCGGGCCTTTTCGGAGAGACCTTCTCCGCTTTTCCTACTCGGTTGATTTGGAATCCTGTGTACCTGGCCAGCGCCTTGTCGATCTTGCGCTGCCACTTCATGTCGAGGGACAGTACCGGGCCTACCTGGGAATTGGCTGTGGATCAAGAGCGCCCCAACCGGCCCCCATAAAGTGGGGCAAACTTGGGCATAAGTTGCCACAAGGGGGGCCGAACGACGTGGGAGGCAGCGGGCGCCGGCGGTTACGGTGGCCGGCGGTGCTGCTGTGGGCGCTGATCTGGCTGCTGCACCTGCACGACTTCCTGGTGACCTTCTAGCGCGAGCGGCCGAGGCGCTGCGCGGGCAGCTCGATCAGCCGGTACGTGAGCCCGCTGACCAGCAGGATGGCCGCCGTGGTGAGGGTCATGACCAGCGCCTGGACCGGCGGGGGAGCCGTCCGCAGATCCCCGGCCAGCGCCGTGAGCAGCTTCAGCACCGGCACATGGGTCAGGTAGAGCGAATAGCTGACCATCCCCAGCCACACCAGGGACCGGGGGATCCGCCACCTCTCCCGCACCGCCATGACCCCGGCGAACGTCGCGGCCGCCATCGCGAGCGTGGTGATCCACACGTCGGGCTGCACCCACCACCATCCGGCCTGCGGCGCCCACACCGGCGCCACGGCCACCAGCACGGCGGCGGCCCCGACCGGCCACAGGCGGCCCGCCTCCCGCTCCCACCGGTGGACGGCGGCCCCGGCGAACATCACCGCCAGGATGGCCGCGCCGAACCACGGCGCCCGGCTGCTGAGGAACAGCAGCGCGACCGCCCCGATCCCCAGTGCGAGCGTGACCGGCACGGCGCCCCGCCGCGCGACCACGCAGGCCAGGCCGAGCGCGAAGGCCACGGTCGACGCCCACACGACCCACCCGCCGGTCAGCGGCGGCCCGGACAGCAGCAGCCCGGCCAGCACGGCGCCCCCGGCGAACAGCAGAGCCGCCACGCCGCCGCGCGTGTGCACGCCGGCCGCGTACATGGCGGCGCACACGAGGTAGAAGACCATCTCGTACGACAACGTCCACATGGGATCCACCACCGTGGCGACGCCGACCACGTCGGTCAGCATGGTGGCGTGCGCGGCGACCGCCGACGGGTCACGGGGCACGGCGTCGCGCACCGGAATCCACCACGCCAGCGCCAGGGTCAGGCCGATGACGGCGACGTAGAGCGGATATAGCCGGAACGCCCGCGAGATCCAGAAGGCCCGCAGATCTCCGCGCCGCTCCAGCGACACCGGGATGATGTAACCGCTGACCAGAAAGAACACCATCACGCCGTAGATGCCCAGGTTGCACCAGTACGGCCGCAGGGACGGCATGATCGCCTGCAGCATGTGCTCGGCGAGCACCGCGACCGCCGCTAGGCCGCGCAGGGCATCGAGCCAGGCCATGCGGGAGTGCGCGGATAAGTGTGAAATATCGGCTTCGGCGGTCGACACCCGACAAACCTAACCTGGTTTTCCACCCAGAAACGCGGCCACGGCCCGCAGCCAGGCTTCCGGCTGGTCCACGTGCGCCATGTGGCCCGCCTCCTCCAGCACCACCGCCGTGGCCGATGGGATCATCGCCGCCGCCCGCTCCGCCCGGGGCCGGCCGTCGGGGGTGGACACGGGGAGGACCGAGCTGGAGGCGATGGCGAGGCGGCGTACCGGGCGGGCGAGCGCCAGCCGCTGGGCGATCAGCCCGCCGTAGGAGAAGCCGAGCACGTCCACCTCGCCGATCTTCAGCGCGTCGAGCAGCGCCACGAGATCGCGGGTCGCCGCGTCCGGGGTGTACGCCCCGTCCGGCAGCCCCCGGGTGGACCGCCCGCAGCCGCGCAGGTCGGCGAAGACCACCTGGCGGGGCAGGCGGGCCAGCGGTTCCGTCAGGTAGGTGTGATCCCAGTCGGGGCCGCCGTGCACGACCAGCAGGGCGGGCCCGGGGGCCGTGGTGGTGCGGGCGGTGAAGAGGTCCACGACGGGATCGGTCGAGACGCGGACCAGGCTCTCGGTCATCATCGCCGCTCATCGTGCCATTTCCTTATTTGTTTCATGGGTTGACGTAACCCGAAATTCCGTCGTAACGTGACCGGCAGATTCCGGCGAGCGACCCACGACCCCGCAGGTCGCCGCCGTCGCAGGGTGGCGCCGATCCGCGTGCCCGAGACACCCCCCATGCCGTGAAAACGCGGCAATTCTCGTGAAGGGACTGCGCCCACATGACGGATCGATCCGGGATCGGCCTGAGCCGCCGGGACTTGGTGAGAATGGCCGGGCTGACCGGCCTCGGACTCGGCCTGACCGCGTGCGGCCGCGGCTTCGGCGGCGGCGGCGACGCGCCCACCGGCGGTGGCGTGCGGCTGAACATGGTCTGGTGGGGCGATGCCACCCGGGCGCAGAAGACGCAGGCCGCGCTCGACGTCTTCCAGCGCAAGAACCCCGGCATCACGGTCAAGACCGAGTATCAGGACAGCGGCCCGTACAAGGACAAACTGGCCACCCGCTTCGCCGCCGGCGACCCGCCCGATCTCATGATGATGCGGATGGACAGCCTGCGTGAATACGCCGACCGCGGCGCCCTCCTCGACCTCAACCAGCACAAGGGCGCGGTCGACGTCACCGGGCTGAGCGAGAGCGTGCTGGGCCTGGCCGCCGTCGGCGACAAGAACTTCGGCATCGCCTCCGGCCTGAACAGCATCGGCTTCGTCGTCAACAAGACCCTGACCGAGAAGTACGGCGTCAAGATCCCCGACGGCGACACCTGGAGCTGGAAGGACCTGGCCGCGTTCGCCAAGGAGATCTCCGACGCCAGCGGCAAGAAGGTCTACGGCACCGGATTCGAGCCCGCCACCCTGGCCAACCTCATCGTCTACACCCGCCAGCGCGGCGAGGACTTCTACACCGCCGACGGCAAGCTGGGCATCAGCGAGGCCACCGTCGTCGCCTGGTTCGAGATGGTCGAGAAGATGCGGGCCGAAGGCGGGTTCCCGCCCGCGGGCTTCTTCGAGAACATCGGCGGCTCCGCCGAGCAGTCATACCTCGCCAAGGGCACGCTCGCCTCGCAGATCATCCCCACCAACAACTTCCTGGGCTACAACGCCGCCGCCGGCGGCAACCTGGCGCTGCTGCGCATCCCCGGCGAGACCACCGAGAAGCGGCGCGGCCAGTCGATCGACACCCCGGCCCTGTGGTCGGTCGCCGCCCGGTCCAAGCACCCCGCCGAGACGCTCAAGCTGCTCGACTTCCTCATCAACGACCCCGACGCCTCCAAGGCCACCGGCACGACGCGCGGCGTGCCCGCCAACGCGAAGGTGGCCGCCGAGGTCAAGCCGAGCCTGCCGCCCGACGACCAGGTCGCCACCGACTACCTGGCCGGGCTGCAGAAGGAGGAGTTGCCGCGCGCGTACACGTATCCGCCCGGTTCGAGCGGCATCGCCGGCAGCCTGGAGACGATCGCCACCGAGGTCGAGTTCAAGCGGCAGACGCCGCAGCAGGGCGCCAAGGCGTTCCTCGAAGCGGGCGCGAAGGCGCTCGGCGGGTGACTCGATCCGTGCTGGAGCGGCCCGTCGCCGCGCCTCCCGTCAAGGCGGCCCGGCGGCGGGCGAAGCCGCCGCAGGACCGGGCCGGCTACCTGTTCCTGCTGCCGTGGTTCATCGGGATGCTGTTCACGGTCATCCCGTTCTTCGCGTCGCTGTATCTGGCGTTCACCGACTACAACCTCCTCAACGCGCCGCGGTGGATCGGCCTGGACAACTTCACCGAGATGCTCGGCGACCCGGTGCTGCACCAGTCGCTGAAGGTCACCTTCGTCTACACGTTCGTGTCGGTGCCGCTGTCGCTGCTCGCGGCCCTCGGCGTGGCCATGCTGCTCAACCGGGGCGTACGCGGCCTGCCCGTCTACCGGGCGGTGTTCTACCTGCCGTCGTTGCTCGGCGGCAGCGTGGCGATCGTGCTGCTGTGGCGCTACATCTTCGGCCTCGACGGCATCGTGAACGGCTTCCTCGGCTGGTTCGGCATCGAAGGCCCCGGCTGGACGACCGACCCCGACTACGCGCTCACCACGCTGATCGTGCTGCACATCTGGACGTTCGGCTCACCCATGGTGATCTTCCTGGCCGGGCTGCGGCAGATCCCCGTCATGTACTACGAGGCCGCCGCCATGGACGGCGCGTCGAAGTGGCGCCGGTTCCGCTCGATCACGCTGCCGCTGCTCAGCCCGATCATCTTCTTCAACCTGATCCAGTCCCTGATCTCGTCGTTCCAGACCTTCACCCAGGGCTTCATCATGAGCGGCGGCACCGGCGGCCCGGCCAACTCCACGCTCTTCTACAACCTGTACCTGTACCAACAGGGGTTCTCCCAGTTCAACATGGGCTACGCCTCGGCCATGGCCTGGATGCTGCTGGTGATCATCGCGGCGTTCACCGCGGTCAACTTCCTGGCCGCGAAGTACTGGGTCTTCTACGACAACTGAGGTCTCAACATGTCGGCTCCTCCGTACGAAGAGGACAGTTACATCGAACGGATCGGCAGCAGCCGCCGGTCCCGGTTCGTCAAGCACGTGCTGCTCTGCCTGGCCGGGGCGGTCATGCTCTATCCGCTGGGATGGCTGATCTCCAGCTCGCTCAAACCCGACGAGCTGATCTTCACCGACCTGTCGCTCTGGCCGGCCGCGTGGGACCTGAGCAACTACGCGCGTGGCTGGACCGCCCTGGAGCACCCGTTCACCGTCTATCTGGTGAACTCGCTGGTCATCGTGGTGCTGAGCATCGTCGGGAACCTGATCTCGTGCTCGCTGGCCGCGTACGGCTTCGCCCGGCTGAAGTTCACCGGCCGCAAGCTCTTCTTCGCCCTGATGCTCGGCACCATGATGCTGCCCGGCCACGTGCTGCTGGTGCCGCAGTACATCGTGTTCGCCAAACTCGGCTGGCTCAACACCTACTATCCGCTGCTGGTGCCGAACTTCCTGGCCACCAACGCGTTCTACATCTTCCTGATGGTGCAGTTCATGCGCGCCCTGCCCAAGGAGCTCGACGACGCGGCGCGCATCGACGGCTGCGGGCCGTTCCGTACCTTCTGGAAGGTCATCATGCCGCTGTGCATGCCCGCCTTCGCGACCACCGCCATCTTCACGTTCATCTCGGTCTGGAACGAGTTCTTCGGTCCGCTGATCTATCTGACCGACTCCGAGCTCTACACCGTGCCGCTGGCCCTGCGGCAGTTCATCGACTCCGAGGGCCAGTCGCAGTGGGGGCAGATGTTCGCCATGTCGTTCCTCTCCCTCGCACCGGTGATCGGGTTCTTCATCGCCGGCCAGAAATACCTGGTCAAGGGCATCGCCACGACCGGACTGAAATAGCCGCGCCCACCCGCCGGCCGCCGAAACGGGGAGCCCGAGAATTGTCGTACGCTCAGGAAGCACCGCGACCTCCGGGAGATCCACTCGGCCTGGTCAGGGCGGAGAGAGGCGGCGATACCACCATGAAGGCTCCCGGCGCAGGTCCGGTGCTCGCCGAGCGGCCACGTGGCGTCGCCGTCCTGCGCCTGCGCGGCCACGACGTCGCCCACTACAACTGGGAGCCCGACCTGCCGCTGTCCACCTCGCCGCGCCCCTACCTGCATCCGGTACGCACGCTGGCCGGCACCACCGTCACCGACGCCGCCCCCGACTCCCACAGTCACCAGTTCGGGATCAGCGTCGCCTTTCCCGACATTGACGGGCGCAACTTCTGGGGCGGGCGCACCTTCGTGGCCGGGCACGGGCCGGCCTGGCTGGACAACCACGGCACGCAGCGGCACCAGCGCTGGCTGCGCCGGACGGGCACGGAGCTGACGCACACCTTGCACTGGGTCGGGCCGCACGCGACGACGCTGCTGGCGGAGGAGCGTTCGATCACCTGCCGGGCTCTGGGGGAGACCGCCTGGTCGCTGGGGGTGCGGACCCGGCTCACCAACGTCACCGGGGCGCCGCTGCCGATCCGCAGCCCGGCGGCGCTCGGGCGGGTGGGGGCCGGGTTCGGCGGCATCTTCTGGCGCGGCCCGGCCGTATCGGGCGCCCCCCGCGTCCTCAGCCCGGCCGTCACGGACCTGGGGGACGGGCCGGGCACCGCCGGTCTCGCACGTGTGCCCGGTGCCTCCGGTGCCTCGGGTGCTTCCGGTGTCGCCGGTGCCTCGGGCGCATCGGGTGCCTCCGGTGCTTTCAGTGCCTTCGGGGCTGATGTCGGGCGGGTTCATGGCGCGACCGCGCCGTGGATCGCCGTCACCGGTGCCGACCGTGACCGTGGGGAGTGGACGCTGGTGTTCACGCCGGGCGACGAGACGACGGCCCGCGACAGATGGTTCGTCCGCGCCCGCGACTACCTCGGCGTCTGCTCCTCGCCGACCTGGGACGAGCCGCTGGTCCTGGCCCCGGGCGAGACGATCGCCAGGCACGTCGTCATCGTGGTCGCCGACGGCGCGATCACCCCCGGGACGGCCGCCGAGCTCGCCGACATCGCCCGGCCGCGATGATGACCCCACCTGTCCGTCCGAGCCAGCCCAGGCAGCCCCAGGAACCCGTCCGGCAGGAGAACCTGCGCACCCTCAACCTCGAACTCGTCTTCCGTCACATCCTGTCCGCCGGCCGCCCCATCTCCCGTACCGAACTGGCCGCCCTCACCGGCCTGACCAGGCCCACCATCACGCGCATCGCCGAAGAACTGCTGGCCGGGCAGCTCATCACCGAGGGCGCCGTGACGCACAGCGGGCGCGCGGGCCGGCCCCGCGTCGGCCTGACCCTCTCCGAGAAGGGCCCTGCCGGGCTCGGGCTCGACATCCGCGCCGACGGGCTGGCGGCCTGCGTCGTCGATCTCACCGGCACCGTCCGCCACCTGGCGTTCGCCCCCTCCGCCGGCCGGGACGCCCCCGACGTGCTGAGCAACCTGGCCGCCATGGCGGGCGCCGCGATCGACGCCGTCGCGGCGGACGACCTCGCCGTCGTCACCGCCACCCTCGCCGTCCCGGGGCCCGTCTCCGCCGGGGTGGTGCGCTCGGCGTCCGCGCTCGGCTGGCGCAACGTCGACGCCGGGGCGCTGCTGCGCACCGCCACCCGGCACCTCGACCTGCCCATCGCCGTCGAGAACGAAGCCAACCTGGCCGCCCTCGGCGAGCTCTACGCCAGCGACAACAGTCTCGACAGCTTCGTGTACGTCTCCGGCGGGCTGGGCATCGGGGCCGGCATCGTCCTGGGCGGCCAGCTCATGCGGGGGGCGCGTGGCTGGAGCGGCGAACTCGGCCACGTCACCGTCTACCCGGACGGCAAGCCCTGCCCTTGCGGCTCACGCGGCTGCCTCCAGACGTACGCCAGCCTCGCGGCCATCCTCGGCGACGCCCCCACCGGCACCCTTCCTGCGATCCCTGGGGCTGATGCCACCACCGGGACGGCCTCTGAGACCGGCGCCACGACCGGGACCGCCGCCTTTGGGGCCGGTGGCGTCACCGGGGTCGCCGCCACCCCCGAGGCCGTCATCACCGGTCGCGCCGAGGCCGGTGGGGCCGAGACGCTGGCCGCGCTCGACACCGCCGGCACCGCGCTGGGCATCGCCCTGTCCGGGATGCTCAACATCCTCGACATCGACACCGTCCTGCTCGGCGGCAGTTTCTCCCTCCTGGCGTCCTGGCTGACCATGAACGCCAGGGCCGAGCTCGACCAGCGCGTCCTCACGGCCGCCTGGGCCCCCGTGACCATCCGCCCCGCCCTGCTCGGGCCGGACGCCGCCGTCATCGGCGCCGCCCTGACCTCCATCGACCAGATCCGCCAGCACCCGACCGGCTGGCTCACCCGTCAGACGGCGGTCAGCCTCTGATTGTCCTCGATACCCCAGCCGGGTATGGTGCGGGTAACGGGAGGTGCATGACATGACCGCGGTCGAGGGATTCGCCGAAGACGGATATGACGAGGTGCGGAAGGTCTTCCAGCAACTCGTGGACGACGGCCGGGAGACGGGAGCGGGGGTCTCGGTCTGGCGCGACGGCCGCGAGGTCGTCCGGCTGAACGCCGGTTGGGCCGACGCCGGACGCCGCCGCCCCTGGCACGCCGGCACCCTGGTGCAGCCGTACTCGCTGTCCAAGTCCTTCGCGACACTCGCCGCGCTGGTGGCGGTCCGCGACGGCGCGCTGGAGCTGGACGAGCCGCTGGCCACCTACTGGCCCGCCTACGGGGTCAACGGCAAGGAACGTACGACGCTGCGCCAAGTGCTCACGCACCAGGCCGGCCAGCCGCGGTTCCCGGCCGAGGCGGCGGGCCTGAGCCTGCTCGACGACGCCGGCCTGCGGGAGAGCCTGGAACGGGCGGCCCCCGAGTACGTACCGGGCACGTCGCTGGGCGAGCACGCGCTGACGTACGGACATCTGATCGACGGCGCCCTGCGCGCGGGCGCGGGCACCACGCTGGGCGAGATGTTCAACGACGTCGTACGCCCCGCGCTGGAGCTGGACGCCTGGTTCGGCGTGCCGGACGATGACCTGGAGCGGGTCGCCGACCTGGAGTACGCCGACCCGGCCTGGCCCCGCCTGCTGCACGCGGCGCCGTGGCTCCAGATCCCCGACGGGGTGCTCGACGTCGAGCGGGCCAACTCCACGGCCTGGCGGCAGTCGGTCTTCGGCGCGGTCAACCTGCACACGACCGCCACCGCCATGGCCGCGTTCTTCGCCCGCCTGACCGCCGACGACGGGCCCGTGCGCGCGCTGCTCGGGCCGAAGCTGCACGCCGACCTTCTGACCTCGCAGGTCACGGACTTCGACGAGGTCTTCGGCACCCGGATCACCTGGACGCTGGGCTTCGTCCGCGACCACGGCAAGATCGCCAAGGGCGGGATCGGCGGTTCGGCCGCGTGGTGGTCCCGTAAGCACCACCACGCGTGCGCGTACCTGACCCGGAGGCTCGACGACCACTCCCGCGCCGCTCAGATCGCCATGGCCTTGGGAGACGACCTGAGCGTGGTGGGCGAGGACTGAGCGCCTTTATCCGGGCAGATCGGGCTGGTCGTCGGTCCAGCCGATGGCCTCGTACGAGGTGGATTGGCGCAATTGCACCTCCCGGCCGTCGGCGAGGGCGGCCGGGAACGTCGTCTCCAGCGCCAGCGGCAGGCCGCTGCGGGGATCGACGATCAGCCGGATCTCCGTCATCGTGCCCGGACTCGCCTCCACCTCATAACTGAGCGCCTGGCCGGGACGGCCCAGCGGATCCATCACCTCGCCCTCGGCCCGCATGCCCGGGAGCTGCGCCAGCAACTGGTACGCCGCGGCCCGCACCTCGGGGGAGACCGCCAGACCCCGCAGGATCTGCAGACATGCCTCGCGCAACAGCGGCTCCAGCTCCTTTCCTGCGTCGTCGAGGCGCTTCTCCAGGTATGAGCGGAGTTCGCCGGGTTCGTCGGGGATCTCGGCGAGGTCCTTCCAGGACATCAGCTTCATCATCAGCGCGCCGCCCGAACCCTGCCACTGACCGGTCAGCCTGGCGGCCTCCGGCTCGTCCGGGGCCGACTTCAGCTTCTGGCCGGACTCGGCGTTCAGGTCCGCGGTGTTCTGTGGGTACTGCCAGCTCGACGGCGAACCCGCCGCCCGCCAGGCCGCCTCGTCCTCGGGGGTCGCGGGCGCGGCGCCCAGGTCACGGCCGATCCGCCAGCCCTGGTCGGCCGGCTGCCGGGCCAGCCACTTCTCCACCGACAGGCTGTGCTGGAGCACGTACGAGCGGGTCGGATCGATCATCATCGACCGGTTCACCTCCCTGACCCGCCAGTAGCGGCCCTCCGCCGGCGCGGTGGCGATCGCCTTGGCGGCCGCGAGCAGGATCTGCCGCGCGGCGGGGCCGGACGTGGGGCTCTGGGAGGCACTGTGCGAGACTCCTGGCTGCGGCGGGGGCACCGAGGGGGCGGCGGTCACCATCACCACCGCGGCGACCGCGGCCAACGCCCCACCGGCAACGGCAACGGCCCAGCCACCCCGCGATCTCCTCCGACGAGCCGGCCCGCCCCGAGGCCCGGACACCTCCCGCGTCGCGGGACCGCCCCGGTAAGCCCGCCCATTCCGCACCACGGGCCCGCCGAGGACCCGAAGGCCGGCCTCGCCCCGTGCCCCGGGCTCGCCGTGGCGGCCGGACTCGCCCCGTGACGCGGGCCTGCCGTGGGGGCCGGGCTCATCCCAGGTCGCGGGGCCGGGCTCGGTGTGGGGTGCGGGACGGGGGGCCGGTTCTTCGGGGTGGCCCTGGGCGGCGTCTTTTGGGGCGGCGGGGAGGGCCGAGAGTTCGGCGAGCAGGCGGGTGCGGCCCTTGGCGATCATGCCCGGGGTCGGATCCGGGCCGCCGAGCAGGTCGCGTACCACGTCGTCCAGGTCGCGCATCACGCCGTCTGCGTCGTGCACCGTGCCGTCTGAGTCGCGGAGCACGCCGTCCGGGTCGTGCGCCATGCCGTCTGAGTCGCGGAGCACGTTGTTCGAGTCGCGTGGCACGTTGTCCGGGTCGCGTGGCATGTCGCCCAGGTCGTTCGGCTCATGCATCGGCTTCTCCGATCGTGGGGTTGACGCCGCCCAGAGCCGCGCGCAGCTTCCTGCGCACCCGGTTGAGCCGTGAGCCGACGGTGCCGAAGGGGATGTCCAGGGTCTGGGCGATCTCCTCGTGGCTGAGGCCGGCCAGCGCGACCAGCAACAACACGTCGCGGTCGCCGTCCGAGAGCCGTTCCAGTTCGGCCGCGAGCCGCCCCCGCAGGCCCGCCGCGCTCACCCAGGCCGCCACCCGGTCCTCGTGCCCCGGATCGGACGTGCCCTGGGTGGCCGAGGCGCGCTGTAAGAGCTCCAGCCGGCGGGTCTCGCTCCTGCGGTGGTGCCCGATCAGGTTGGTGACGATCCCGAACAGCCAGGCACGTACGGTGCCCCGGTCCGGATCGAAGGTCTCTCGTTTCCTGAAGGCCACGAGAAAGGTCTCGGCCGCCACGTCGTCGGCGAACTGCGTGCCGATTCGCCCGGCGACGTAGCGGTATATGTCAACGAAATAGCGGTCGTACAGCACGGCGAACGAGTCGGGGTGCTGCCACGACCGTGCGATGAGCTCGGTGTCATCGAGCAACGCCGGCATGTCGGGGGGAGCGGCCATCCGCATGGTGTCCCTTCTTTCGGTACACCGTTACTCCGCGAAAGTGCCGATTCGCTTTCACGGGCGTCAGATCGTACGGGCCTCCAGCAGGCGGACGATCTCGGCGTGACCTGTCCCGAGCACCGATTCCGAGCGCAGGTCACCGCTCGCGTCACGCACCTCGGCCACCATCCGTACGTCGCCGCCCTCGGACTCCTCACTACGGACGGAGATCCGCGATCCCTCGCGGGCATATTCGGCGGCCTGGGCGCGCAGCTCGGCCTCGATGTCCGCGCCCGCGTAGCGCCGGGCCCGATCGATGGGCCGCAGACCTTGGTCGTCGGTGGGCGCGGGGTCGGCGCCGTGGTCGAGCAGCGCCCTGACCACGGCCGTGGCGCCGTGCCCGGCGGCGTGGGAGAGGGCGGTGCCCCCGACGGAGTCACCGAGGTCGGGATCGGCGCCCCGGTCGAGCAGGACCCGCACCACGGCCAGGTGTTCCCTCGACGCCGCCCAGTGCAGGGCCGTCATCGCGGACCTCGGCAGGTCCTCCCGCTGGTCCGGGTTCGCGCCGGCGTCGAGCAGCGCGGTCACCGCGTCGAGGTGCCCCCAGCTCGCGGCGGCGCACAGAGGCAGCCCTTCGCTGTCGCCCCCGCTCTCCCTGTTGGGATCGGCGCCCGCCGCCAGCAGGATCCGCGCCATGTCCGCGTCACCTCGTACGGCCGCCTGATAAAGGGCGGTGCCGCCGTCCTCATCAGGCTCGTCCGGAGCCAGGCCACCGTCCAGCAGCCGCCTGACCTCCTCGTTCTCGCCGCAGATCGCCGCCGACACGAGCTCGCTTCCCATCATGCGCCCCAGTTTTCTACGCCGCCGCCCGCTAATCCACTTCTTTTAGGCCGGGCGAGTCGGTGGGCCGTCGCTACTGCAGGAGGGCGCGGACGCTCTCTTCGATGGCGGCGACCGCCGCGGCCAAGGTGGACAAGCCGCTGACCCCTGCGCCGAGGGCGCTCAGGAACCCCATCACCCGGCCCGGGTCTGGCTCGTCGGCCGCGAGTTCGCGGCCCGCCTGCTCCGCCGCCTCGATCGCCGCCCGCAGTTCGGGATGCCGCACCTCGGTGGCTCGCAGCTCGGTGAGGAGGTCGTCGAGCCGGGTACGGACGTCGCCGTACTGGCGGCGGTCGATCTTGCGGCTGTTCGCCTGGGCGTGCGAGCCGGCGGCCATGGCGTCGGCCTGGACGTGGGCGTTGCCGGCGATGTAGATGCCGCTGTTCTCGTTCATTTCGAGCCCCTCTGCGCCGCCGAGCGCGCCTGGCCGATGAGGTGTTCCGCACGGGCCACCGCGCCGGTCCCGGCCGCCACGCTGTCGCTGTTGATCTGTCCCTGGCCGGTCACGAAGATGCCGTTGTTCAGAATGGTCGTCTGGCGTTCGAGCAGAGCGCTCACGTCGACGTTGTGCTCGACCAGGAATTCGGTGAGGGCGTCCATGATCCGCTGTTCGGCGGCCTTGACGTACATCTCCTTGTCGAGTTGCTGGAAGTAACGGTGATAGCGGTGGTCCGTGGCGTGTTCGCGCGGGTTGTGGGCCGCGCCGTAGTTGAACGTGTGGCCCTCGATGGCCTTGACGGCCTCCTTCCGCAGCCGCATGTTCCTGCCTCGCGCGGCCAGCGTATTGACGGTGCCGGGCAGCGCGAAGAGCAGAGCGCCGAAGGTGCGCGCCAGCGCCTGCCCGGCTATCCAGATCTGCCGCCGTGACGACGTGCGGTTGGCGATCCTGTCGGCCGCGCGATAAGCGTCCCGCAGGGGTGGCAGCAGCGAATAGTGGGCCTCGGTGAACAGCAGGCCCTTCTCGGCGAGGAGCACGAATCGCAGGAAGATCGAGATGACCACCTCGCCCTCCCAGCCGGTCACGCTCACCGTGAGGTAGGGACGGGCGCGGGTCCTAGGGTCGTCGCGCAGCCGGTGGATCAACTCCGTGCTCACCGTGGACACGGGCGGGGCCTGCTCCCGGGGGAGCACGGCCTGCCGCAGGTCGGCGTCGATCTCGTCGCGCAGGTCGAGCCCGTTGACGAACAACCGGTCCTCGACGGTGAGCCCCGGCAGGCCGAGGGCGCGGATCTCGGCGGCCACCCGGTCGTAGAGCTGCCCGGCGGTGAACGGGACGACCTGCGCGTCGTTCTCGGCCTTGGCCACGTTCATGCTGAACGACCAGTTGCTGATTTTGCCGCCGTGTCCGATGAAGGGCGAGTAGCCCGCGAAAACCGTGACATTTCCCGAGTCGCGTTTCGCGATGTCGTTGAGGCGATCGCACATCTCGGTCGATTTGGGGAGCGGAGCGTCGGCCGGGTCGAAGAATGAACGGGTCAGCTTCGGGAAGATGATGACCTCGTAGGTGTAATAGAGCTCCAGGAAGACCACGAGGGCGCTCAGCACGAGCAGCAAGGGCAGCGAGAAACCGAAAACCGCCAAAATCGTGATGGTGATGGCGGCGAGCGTGGCATCCCGGATGCGCTGGCGTCTCTGCGCGAGAAGCGCGTATTTCAGGACCGTGGCCAGGTCGACGCCGGGGGAGTGGGCGATCGCGCGGAAAGTGTCGTGGAGAATGGCGTTGATGGCCGAATTGCGGGCTCTGGGGTCCAGCAGCATGGCGATGCAGAGGTGGCGGGTCGTTTCGGTGGCGGCCGGCTGAGTGTGCTGTCCACAGTTTCCGCATATAGCGACATTGGGTGGATTTAGTAGGTCGCAGTTGCCGCAGTTCATTTGCCCGCCCTTTAGGTGGTCGCCTGTGCGGCCTGACATTACCTCGACTTCGGTCAGAGGTCATGGGTAATTACCGCGCGGAGGAGTCCCGGCCATAGGCGAGGAGGTGCCCGGCGTCAAGAACGTGAATGATCTGTGTCCGGCTTGTATGGTGGCGGTTTCGAGCGGATCCTGGTCACTGAGCCCGATCATCCCTACGTCTGCGCCCGGCCTCGGCTATGAGCACCCCTTCACCCTGCTGGCGAAGGGCTCCCTGAAAAGCGATCGTCTCCGGCACCGCCCTCGCGCCGTCGTACGACCACGGCGGGCGGCCGCCGCCCGACCTCTGTGGAGGACGCGCATGATCCAGTCGAGCACGTTGCACATCGGCCCCCTGCACCACCCTTCCGACGCCGGATGACCCCCTCGGCGCCGCGCGAAGGAGAGCACATGAGAACGGGAGTATGGCTGATCGGCGCACGCGGGTCGGTCGCCGTCACCAGCATGATCGGGGCGCTGGCCATCCGGGCCGGGCTGGCCGCGCCGACGGGGTGCGTCCTGGAGTCGCCCGGCCTGCGCGACCGTGTCCGGCCCGGGATCGGCGACCTGGTCTTCGGCGGGCACGACATCACCTCGGTCCCGCTGGACAAGAAGGCCGCCGAACTGGCCGAGGCGGGGGTCGTCCCGCTCGCGCTGACCAGGGCGTTGCACGACGATCTGGCCGCCATCGAACAGGACGTCCGGCCGCTGCCCACCCAGTCCGCCCAGGCCGGAACGGCCGACGCCATCGCAGCGGATCTCGAACGGTTCCGTGGCCGGCACGGGCTGGAGCGGGTGGTCGTGATCAACGTCTCCACCACCGAGCCCTTTCCGCCCCCGCACCCCGCCCACGCCGACCTCGGCGCGTTGCGGGCCGCGCTGGTCGGCCCCGAGCCCGTGCTGCCGCCGAGTTCCCTGGCCGCGTACGCCGCGCTCCGGGCCGGCTGCCCGTACGTCGACTTCACCCCGTCCACGGGCACGCGCCTGCCCGCGCTGGACGAGCTCGCCCGCGAAGCGGGGCTGCCGTACGCCGGGCACGACGGCAAGACGGGGGAGACCCTGGTCAAGTCGGTGCTCGCGCCGATGTTCGCCCAGCGCAACCTGAAGGTACGCACCTGGTCGGGCATCAACCTGCTCGGTGGCGGCGACGGCGCCAACCTGGCTCAGCCGGGCGCGAACGCCGCCAAGGCCGCCAGCAAGCAGCGCGTCCTGGCCGAGACCCTCGGCTACGCCCCCCAAGGCGAGACCCGCATCGACTACCTGCAGGATCTGGGCGACTTCAAGACCGCCTGGGACCTGGTCACGTTCGAGGGCTTCCTCGGCACGTCCATGCGCATGGAGTTCACCTGGCACGGCTGCGACTCCGCGCTGGCCGCGCCCCTGATCCTCGACCTGGCCCGGCTCACCGCCGCCGCCCACCGCGCCGGGCGCTCGGGACCCATCACCGAGCTGGCCTTCTTCTTCAAGGACCCCCTCGGACAGGTCCCGCACGGGCTCGCCGAGCAGTGGCAGGCCCTGAACGCCCTCGTGGCCGCCCTCAGCCCACCGGACGAGTCGTGAACAGGGCGCCCCTGCGCGATCTGCTCGAACTCGTACGCGCCCCGGCCGCGCTGTCGGTGCCCGGCGACGTGGTCGCGGGGGCGGCGGCCGGGCGCGCGCTCGGTCGCCGGACCGCCGGCCTGGCCTGCTCCTCGGTCTGCCTGTACTGGGCCGGCATGGCCGCCAACGACTGGGCCGACCGGCGCCTCGACGCGGTCGAGCGGCCCGAGCGGCCCATCCCTTCCGGACGGGTGTCGCCGGGCGCGGCGCTGGCCGTGGCCGCCGGGCTCACCGCGGCCGGGGTCGCCGCCGCGGCGCTCACCGGTGGCCGCCGCGCCCTGGCGGTCGCCGTACCCCTGGCCGCGGCCGTCTGGACGTACGACCTGGTCGCCAAGAACACCCGCGCGGGACCCCTGGTGATGGCGCTGTGCCGGGGGCTTGACGTGCTGCTCGGCGCGACCCCCGGCCGGTCGCTCGCCGGCGCCCTGCCCGCCGCGTTCACGATCACCGTGCACACCTACCTGCTCACCGTCCTGTCCCGGGGCGAGGTGTCCGGCACCGGCCGCGGCCGGCCCGCCACCACCCTGACCGGCACCCTCGCCCTGGCCACCGCCACCGCGGCCCGGCCCGTGACCGGGGAGCGCGGCCCTGACGCGGTGCGGGCGGCGCTCGCCCTCTGGTACGCCGCCCAGTTCGGCTCCTCCCAGGCCGACGCCGTCGCCGACCCCTCCCCGGCACGGGTCCGCGCCGCCGTCACGGCCGGCATCGTCAGCCTGCCCGCGCTCCAGGGCGCACTCACCGCGCGCGCCGGCGCACCGCGTACCGGGCTCGCGCTCGCGGCGGCGGTGCCGCTGGCCCGCCGCCTGGCCAGGAAGTTGTCCCCGACATGATCCGATTCGGCTACGGCACCAACGGCTTCGCCAACCACCGCCTCCCCGACGCCCTCGACGTGCTCGCCGACCTCGGGTACGCCGGGGTGGCGCTCACCCTCGACCATCACCACCTCGACCCGTACGCCGACGGGCTGGGCCGGCGCGTGGCCAAGGTCGCCGACCACCTGCGCGCGCTCGGCCTGGCCGTGGTCATCGAGACCGGCGCCCGCTACCTGCTCGACCCGCGCCGCAAACACGCCCCCACCCTGCTCGACGACGACCGCGGCCGGCGGATCGACTTCCTGCGCAGGGCCGTCGCCATCGGTGACGACCTGGGGGCGGAGGCGGTGTCGTTCTGGGCCGGGATCCGGCCTCCGCACGTGGCTCCGGACCTCGCCTGGGAGCGGCTCGTGGACGGCTGCGCCCAGGTGCTGGAGGTCGCGCACGGCCTGCCGCTGGGGTTCGAGCCCGAGCCCGGGATGTTCGTCGACACGATCGCCGGCTGGCGGGCGCTGCACCGGGCACTCGGCGCGCCGGACGGGTTCGGCATCACGCTGGACATCGGGCACTGCCGCTGCAACGAGCCCGACCCGGCGCCCGACTGCGTCAAGGCGGTCGCGGAGCACCTGGTGAACGTGCAGATCGACGACATGCGCCGGGGTGCGCACGAGCATCTGGAGTTCGGCGAAGGGGAGATCGACTTCCCGCCGGTGCTGCGCGCGCTCGCCGAGTCCGGTTATCGGGGCCTGGTCGCCGTCGAACTGCCGCGTCATTCCCACGCCGCCCCCGACGTGGCCGCCCGTTCCCTGACCTTTCTCCAGCGGGCGGCCGAAGGAGGCAGGACGTGACGTCGTCCGAGCGGCTGCGGGCCGCGCTGCGCGACACCGAGCACGGCACCTGGCTGGACGGCGCGCTCGCGGCCGCCGGACGCCCCGAGACGATCAGGCGCTCCTTCGCCGCCGCCGGCCGGCGTACCGGCCGGGCGCCGTTGCCCGGCGCGCCCGGGTGGACGGCCGACGAGGCGGCCAGGGCGTTGCTGCTGGCCGCGCTCCCGCCCGGCCGCCTGCCCGAAGAGGCCCACGACCTCTACCGGTACGGCGACGCCGACGAGAAACGCGCCGTGCTCAAGGCGCTGCCCCTGCTGCCGATCGGCGCCGACGCCGTACCCCTGCTGCTCGACGCCATCCGCACCAACGACGCCCGCCTGCTGACCGCCGCCCTCGGACCCTACGCCGCGCACCTCGACCAGTCCGCCTGGCGGCAGGCGGTGCTCAAGTGCGTGTTCATGGGCGTGCCGCTGGCCGGGGTGGACCGGCTGGCGGAGCGAGCCGACGCCGAGCTGGCGGCGATGCTGGCCGCGTACGCCGACGAGCTCGCCGCGGCCGGGCGCCCGATGCCCGGCGACGCCGCCGCCCTGCTCCGCCGTCTCACCAGCGAGGAGACCTGATGCGTATCTTCGACCCGCACATCCACATGACCTCCCGCACCACCGACGACTACGCGCGCATGTCCGCCGCCGGGGTCCTGGCCGTGGTGGAGCCGGCCTTCTGGCTGGGCCAGCCGCGGACCAACCCGGGGTCGTTCGCCGACTACTTCGACTCCCTGATCGGCTGGGAGCCGTACCGGGCCGCCCAGTTCGGCATCGCCCACCACGCCACCATCGCGCTCAACCCCAAGGAGGCGAACGACCCGCGCTGCCGCCCCGTGCTCGACCTGCTGCCCCGCTACCTGGACAAGGACCGGGTGGTCGCGGTCGGTGAGATCGGCTACGACTCGATGACACCCGAGGAGGACGACGCGTTCGAACGGCAGCTCGCCCTGGCCGTCGAGCACGAGCTGCCCGCGCTCGTGCACACCCCGCACCGCGACAAGGCGCGCGGCACCCGCCGCACCCTGGAGGTCGTGGCCGCCTCCGGCATCGAGCCGGGACGGGTCGCGGTCGACCACCTCAACGAGGTCACCGTCGGCCTCGTGCACGACTCGGGCTGCTGGATGGGCTTCTCCATCTACCCGCAGACCAAGATGTCGCCGCCCCGCATGGTCGAGATCCTGCGTACGCACGGCCTGGAGCGGGTGCTGATCAACTCCGCCGCCGACTGGGGCGTCTCCGACCCGCTGCTCACCCTGGAGACCGCCGAGGCGATGCTGGCGGCCGGGTTCACCGACGACGACGTGGACCGGGTGCTGTGGCGCAACCCGGTCGAGTTCTACGGCCAGTCGGGACGGCTCGACCTGACGGACGTCACCGGGGCCACCGAGCCGACGTTCGCCGGCAGCTCCATCAAGCGCGGCGGCGAGTGATGCGGCTCCGCCACCCCTCGGGGACCCCGCTGCACCTGAGCTACTGCACCAACGTGCACCCGGCCGAGGACCTCGCCGGCATCGTCGGCCAGCTCGACACCTACGCCGTCCCCATCCGGGCCACGCTCGGCACCGGCGTGCTGGGGCTCGGGCTCTGGCTGGCCGCCCCCGTCGCGGCCGAGCTGGCCGCCGACCCGTCGCTGCGGGCCAAACTGCGCGGTGAGCTGGACGCGCGGGGCCTCGAAGTGGTGACGCTGAACGGCTTCCCCTACCGCTCCTTCCACGACCCGGTGGTCAAACAGGCCGTCTACCACCCCGACTGGACCACGCGGGACCGGCTGGCGTACACGCTCGACCTGGCCCGCGTCCTCGCCGACCTGCTCCCTGACGACGCCGCCCGCGGGTCGGTCTCCACGCTGCCGCTCGGCTGGCGCGAGCCCTGGTCCGCCGAGACGTCCGACCTGGCCGCCCGCCGCCTGGACGCGCTGGCCGAGGGCCTGGCCGCCGTCGAGTCGGCCACCGGGCGGGTGATCCGGGTCGCGTTCGAACCGGAACCGGGCTGCGTCGTCGAGACCACCGCCCAGGCCGTCGCCCATCTGTCCGGCATGGACACCGACCGGCTCGGCCTCTGCCTCGACCTCGCCCACCTCGCCTGCGCGTGGGAGCGGCCCGCCGACGCGCTGGCCGCCCTGCGTACGGCCGGCCTGCCCATCGTCAAGGTGCAGTTGTCGGCCGCCCTGGAGACCGCGGACCCGGAGGCGCTGCGCGAGTACGTGGAGCCGCGCTTCCTGCACCAGACCCGCAACCCGAGCGGCGGCGCGGCCGACGACCTCGACGAGGCCCTCGACCGCGGGCTGCCCGGCCCGTGGCGGGTGCACTACCACGTGCCGCTGCACGCGGAGCCGGCCGCGCCGCTGGCCACGACCATCCCGGTGCTGCGCGAGGCGCTCAAGGAGCTGGCCGGCGGGCCGGAGCCGCTGTGCGACCACTACGACGTGGAGACCTACACCTGGGGCGTGCTGCCGCCGGCGCTGCGGCCCGAGACCCCCGGACGGCTCGCCGCCGGCATCGCCGGGGAGCTGGACTTCGCCCGTGCCGAGCTACGTGAGCTGGGAGTGACCGGATGATCAAGCTGCTGGTGCTGGACGTGGTCGGGCTGACCCCCCGGCTGCTGGCCCACATGCCCCGCCTGCGCGCCGTCGCCTCGCGGGGCTTCCAGGCGGAGCTGGGCACCGTCCTGCCCGCCGTCACGTGCTCGGCGCAGTCCACGTTCCTGACCGGCCTGCCGCCGTCGGGGCACGGCGTCGTGGGCAACGGCTGGTACTTCCGCGACCTCGGCGAGGTCCTGCTCTGGCGCCAGCACAACGCGCTGGTCGGCGGCGAGAAGATCTGGCAGGCCCTGCCGGGCCGTACGGTGGCCAACATCTGCTGGTGGTACGCCATGGGCGCCGACGTCGACTGGACGATCACCCCGCGCCCGATCTACCGCGCCGACGGCCGCAAGGATCCCGACTGCTACACCCACCCGCCCGAGCTGCACGACGAGCTGGAGCCGTTCCCGCTGTTCACGTACTGGGGGCCGGGCGCGGGCATCGCCTCGTCGCGCTGGATCGCCGAGGCCACCCGGCACGTCATGACCACCCGCGACCCCGACCTGACCCTGTCGTACCTGCCGCACCTCGACTACGACCTGCAGCGCTACGGCCCCTCCGACCCGCGCGCCGCCCAGGCCGCCGCCGAACTCGACACCGTGCTCGCACCCCTGCTGGACGCCGCGGGGGACCGGACCGTCGTGGTGCTGTCGGAATATGGCATCACCGACGTCTCCCGCCCCGTCGACGTCAACCGCGCGCTGCGCGCCGAAGGGCTCCTGAGCGTCCACACCCAGGACGGCATGGAGTATCTGGACCCGTGGACCTCGAAGGCGTTCGCGGTCGCCGACCACCAGATCGCCCACGTCTACGTCCGCGACCCCGCCGACGTGCCCGCCGTCGCCAAGCTCTGCGCGTCCGTGCCCGGCGTGGCGACCGTGCTCGACGAGGACGGCAAGGCCGCGTACGGCCTCGACCACGCCCGCTCCGGCGAACTGGTCCTGCTCGCCGACCCCGACGCCTGGTTCACCTACTACTACTGGCTCGACGACGCCCGCGCCCCCGACTTCGCCCGCCTCGTCGAGATCCACCGCAAACCGGGCTACGACCCCGCCGAGCTCTTCTTCGACCCGGCCGCCCCCGGCGCCGCCAAACGCCGGGCCGCCGTCGCACTGCTGCGCAAGAAGGCGGGCATGCGCTATCTCATGAGCGTCGTCGGCCTCGACGCGGGCGCCCGCGCCGTCCGCGGCTCCCACGGGCTGCTTCCCGCCGACCCCGCCGACGGGCCCGTCCTGCTCTGCTCCGACCCGGCCGCCGCCCGCGAACGCTACGAGGCCGTGGAGGTCAAGGACCTGCTCCTGGCTCTCATAGGTGCGTAAAGGCGATTTCTGGGGAGTGGTCATGCCTGTCCTATGAGCCGGAGGTGCCGTCATGACTGGGGATGGGATGCGGGTGGGGGCCGAGGAGGAGTTCCATGTCGTGGACCTGGCCACCCGCCGCCTGGCGCCGCGTGGCCAGCTGGTGCTCGACGGGCTGCCGTCCGAGCGGTTCACCGACGAGCTGCAGCGGTCGATGGTGGAGAGCAACAGCACGCCCTGCCTGACCCTGGAGGAGCTGGCCCGTGACCTGTGCGGGATGCGCGGACGGCTGATCCGGCAGGCCGACGGGCTGGGGCTGGGCATCAACGCGGCGGGCAGCTCGCCCCTGGCCGACATGGACGAGCTGAAGGTCTCCCCGAGCCCCCGCTACGAGCAGATGCTCGACGACTACCAGCAGCTCACCAGGGAGCAGCTCATCTGCGGCACCCACGTGCACGTCCAGGTCGAGGACCGCGACCTGGCCGTCGCCGTGGCGCACCGCCTGACGCCGTGGCTGCCGCCGCTGCTGGCGCTGTCGGCCAGCTCACCGTTCTGGGACGGCTCCGACACCGGGTACGCCAGCTACCGCACCCTCGTGTGGTCGCGCTGGCCCACCGCCGGTCCCATCGGCAAGTACGAGTCCGCCGCCGAATACGAGGAGATGATCAGGGAGCTCATCCGGTCGGAGGTGATCGCCGATCCGGGCATGCTCTACTTCGACATCCGGCCGTCGGAGCACGTGCCCACGGTCGAGCTGCGGATCTGCGACGCCAACCCGCGCGTGGAGTCCGTCGTGCTGGTCGCCGGGCTGTTCCGGGCGCTGGTGTGCAGGGAGCTGGAGGCGGTACGCCAAGGGGTCGAACGCGAGGTGCACCTGGAGGCCGTACGGGCCGCGACGTGGCAGGCGGCGCGGTCCGGGCTGGAGGGCGAGCTGATCGACCCGGCGGGCGGCGTGCCACGGCCCGCGGCCGTCGTGCTCGGGCGGCTGGTCGAGGGGCTACGGCCGCAACTGGAGCAGTCGGGCGACTGGGAGCTGGTGTCCGAGCTGGTCGAGGAGGCCCTGGCCAAGGGGAGCTCCGCCGAGCGGCAGCGCCGCGCGTACGCCCGGGGTGAGCGGCTGGCCGACGTCGTGGACCTGCTGCTGGCCGAGACCAGGGCCTGCGAGTGGGACAGGCCCGCCAACGACCCCCCGTCGTACCGGTCCGCGTCCTGAGGGCCACGGAATGGCACGCAGGCTGCTGGCGATAGCGAACCCCGCCGCGGGCGGGGACGACGACGAGACGCGGAAGACGGTGCTGAGCACGCTCGGCGAGGGAGCCGACGTGGTGGCCGCCGTCGTGGCGGGGCCGGAGGACCTCGACCGCATCCTGGACGAGCACCCCGGCCGCGATCCCGTCGTCCTCGGCGGCGACGGCACCCTGCACCGGGTGGTGGCGGCGCTGCTCGCCCGCGACGAACCGGCGCGGACGGTGGGCCTGATCCCGATGGGCACCGGCAACGACCTGGCGCGCACGCTCGGCATCCCGCTGGACCCGCGCGAGGCCGCGCTGGTCGTGCTGCGGGGGACCGAGCGGCCCCTGGACGTGCTCGTCGACGACCGGGGCGGCATCGTGATCAACGCCGTGCACGTCGGGGTCGGGGCGCTGGCCTCGGAGCAGGCGGTCCCGCTCAAACCGGCCCTGCGGCGGGCCGCGTACGCGGTGGGCGCCCTGCTCGCCGGGGTGCGCGCCAAGGGATGGCGGCTGCGGGTGCGGGTGGACGGCCGGCTGGTCGCCGACGGGCGGTTGCTCATGGTGGGGGTGGGCAACGGCGCGTCGATCGGCGGCGGCACCCCGCTGGCGCCCGGCGCGCGGCCCGACGACGGCGTGGCCGACGTGGTGATCTCGCACGCCGTCTCGGCCTGGGCCCGGCTGGGGTACGCGGTGCTGCTGCGGCTCGGCCGGCACCGCGAACGGCACGACGTGGTGACGCTCAAAGGGCGGTCCATCGTCGTCGAGGGCGAGCCGGTGCCGGCCAACGCCGACGGCGAGCTGGAACCGGCCGCCCCTTACCGCTCCTGGACCCTGCGCCCCGCCGCCTGGCGCGTCATAGCCCCGGACCAGCAGACGGGCCGGCAGCCGGACCAGCAGACGGTCAGGGGCGGCGGGTGATGCGGATGATCTGCCCGGCCGCCTCCCGGTCGGCGCGGAAGTCGTCACCGCCCACGATTCATGGGGTCCACCTGATGCCGGGGTTGATGGAGCCGGTCCAGTTGAAGGTGGCCATGTTGTCCCACTGGTTGCCGGTGCCGTTCATGTTGGCCGGGTCCCAGCCGTGGCCGGGGACGGCGTACCAGGTGGGCTCCCAGTAGAAGAAGCCGATCGCGCCCGCGCTGCGGGCGGTGTTCTGGACGGCGGTGAAGTTGCTCGCCTGCCCCGCCCATGTGGCCGGATAGCCCGAGCACGGCGCCGTGCCGTTCACCGCGTTCGCCTCGCTGTCGGCGTTGGCCGCGGTGAACGGGTACGCGGTCTCGGCCACGACGACCGGCTTGCCGTACCGGGTGCGGGTGTCGTTGATCACCGTGGAGAGCGTGGACAGGGAGCCGTGCCACATGCAGTAGTACGACAGGCCGGTGATGTCCCACGGCACGCCCTTGGCGCGGATCCCGTCGTAGAACCAGCGCGCGTTGGCCTGGCTGTTGGCGTTCGCGGTGTGGATGATCACCTGGGTGCCGCCGTTGCACGCCTTCGTGGCGTTGTAGCCGGCCTTCAGCAGCAGGCTCAGGTTGGTGAAGTCGTTGTTGACGACCCTGCCGTCGTTCCAGAGCATGCCGACGTTGATCTCGTTGCCGATCTGCACGCTGTCGGGGGTGGTGCCCTGCGCCTTGAGGCTGGTGCAGATGTCGTAGGTGTAGTTGTAGACGTCCGTCTGGAGCTGGCCGATGCCGTGGCTCGCCCACGCGGCCGGTTTGTACTGCTTGCCGGGGTCGGCCCAGGTGTCCGAGTAGTGGAAGTCGATCATCAGGCCGAGGCCCCTGGCCTTGACCGCCCTGGCGTGGGCCAGGACCTTCGCCTTGTTGTTGTAGCCGCTGGCCGGGTTGTTCCAGATGCGCAGCCGGACGTAGTTGACGCCGACGCCGGTGAGGATGTCGAGCGGGTCGGCGGCCGTACCGGCGGCGTTGTAGTACGTGGCGCCCAGGTCCAGGCTGCGCTGGACCGAGGAGATGTCGGCGCCGCGCATCGTCAGCGTCGCGGCCGCGGCGGGGGCGGGGGTGAGCGGCACGATGACGAGCAGTGCCGCGAGGGTGAGGAGCGTCTTCCGTAAGCCGTACGCGGGCATCCCGATCTCCTTGGTCGTGTTGTGTGCACGTTCACGGATTGATGGGGTGAAAACACGCTGAAAAATAGGGCTTTGTAGGACGAAACCGGTCTGTGAACGTTCACAGACGTATTGGGGTTGAGGATAAAGAAGAAACCGGCACGGGGGAAGCCCGCAACTTCGCGGGCCTGGTCATGGCGCCGGCGTAGAGCCCCTGCGGCGCAGGTGGTAGGCGATGGTGGCGGTGGCCAGGGCGGCGCCCCAGACCGGCCAGAAGCACTCCGGCAGCCAGGCGCCCCACTCGGCCAGGGCGAAGCGGCCGGCGACGGTGGCGCGCAGGTAGGTCAGGCCGGCCACCGTGACGATGATCGAGACGAATCCGGCCGGAATGACCGCCAGCAGCGGCGGAACCCTCTTACCGCGCAGGCCGGGCAGCCAGCGGGGGAAGATCTCGCCCCAGCGCTGGGTCAGGCCCAGGGTGAGCACGCCGCCGAGGGCGCCGAAGGTGGCCAGGTACGCGCCCGCCAGCCACAGGCCGTCCTCGCCCGCCGCGAGGAACTCCCGGTCCACGCCGAGCGGGATGCCGAGGGCCCACGCCCACCGGGTCAGGCAGTAGACCAGCGGCACCCCGGCGGCCACGTACACGGCCTTGCGGCCTCGTTCCGGGGTGAACCAGCGGGCGTGGTCGTGGCCGCAGGCGAGGGCGGCGGCGGCCAGGAGCAGGCCGCCCAGCACGCACAGCAACTGGTTGAGGACCGGCCACGGCCAGGCGTCGGCGAACGTGGCGCCGCCCAGACCCCAGCCGAAGAGCGGCGCGACCAGGAGGAGCGGGGTGTAGGCGACACCCATCATGAGCCGCGAGTCGGGGATCACCAGCACCAGGATCGCGGCGATCGGCCAGGCCGGGAACAGCGGGAGGCGGCTTCCGGCGGGGCGGGTCAGTGCCAGGGCCGTGGCGGCGGTGAGCAGCGCGAAGGCGGCGATCCACCAGCCGGAGCGCGGCGTCGTGGCGGCCAGGATGGACAGCGCGCCGTCGGGGTCGGGGTCGGAGGCGCCCCAGGGGAAGCCGGGCATCCCCAGCGCCCACGCCACCCCGAGCACCCCGTAGACCAGCGCCCACAACGCCGCCACATGGCCGGTTCTCACAGGTTTGTTCATGTGATCAAGCGTCGCGGGGCGGCGGGTGATGGGGCGAGATGCCGTTCGGCACCTGTTGGGCCGGTGACCGTGCCGTCCGGCACTCCGGCGTATCTTCGGTCCGGTGGACTGGTCGTGGATTGTCGCGTTCGTGCCGGCGCTGGCCGCCGTGACGGCGGTGGGTGCCGGGGCGGTGCGGTGGCGGGGGCGCCTGGCCGGGCTGACCGGGGTGGCGGCGGGTGTTTCGCTGGCCGTCACGGTCGTCTGGAGGTTCGGGGCGCCGCCGGGGGCCGACGCGCTCGGGATGGCCGAGGGGGTGGCGCTCATGGGGCTGGCCGGTCTGGCCGTCCGGTACGCGCCCGCCCGGCGGGCCGCCGTCGCCGCCCCGGCGGCCGGGCTGGCGGCGGCCACCTGGGTGCTGCGCTTCTTCACCCCGGCCTCACCGCTGGAGGGCGTGGGCGTCTGCGCGTTCTGGGGGACGGGAGCGCTGCTGGCCGCCGCCGTGGGCGGATACCTGCGCCACCTCGACGAACGGGCGGTGCGCGCGGCGGCCGACGCCCGTACCGGGCTGCGGTTGCGGCTGGCGGGAGACCTGCACGACTTCGTCGCCCACGACATCAGCGAGATGGTGGCGCACGCCCAGGCGGGCCTGGTGACGGGCGATCCGCGCGCGGCGCTGGAGCGGGTGGAGGCCGCCGGGCAGCGGGCCATGTCGATGCTGGACCGCACCCTCGACATGCTGCACCAGGACCGCCCGCTCGGCCCCGCCGGAGACCTGGCCGGTATTCGCGCGGCGGCCGGGCGGTTCTCCGAGGCGGGCGCGGCCGAGGTGCGGCTGCGGATGGAGCCGGACATGACCGTTCCGGCGGAGATCGGGGCGCTGGCCTATCGGATCGTGATCGAGGGGCTGACCAACGTACGGCGGCACGCCCCCAAGGCGGACCGGGTCGATCTCGTCATCGGAGTGGAGGCCGGGGTGCTGAGGATCGCGATGACGAACGACGGTGTGACCGGAGCGGGGAGCGGGCGGCGGGGCGGGAACGGGGTGGCCGGGCTGGCGGCGCTCGTCCGGGAGCGGGGTGGGGAGCTGGTGGCGGCGGCCGTACCGGAAGGGTGGTCGCTGACCGCCCGCCTGCCGCTGGCACAATCACCGGAATGGCCACCCGCATCCTCATCGCCGACGACCAGGAAGGCATCAGAAGTGCCTTCCGGCTGATCCTCGACGCCCAGCCCGACATGACGGTCGTGGCGGAGGCCGCCGACGGCCGCGGCGCGATCGAGACCGCCAGGGCGATCGAGCCCGACGTCGTGCTCGCCGACATCCGCATGCCGGGCGCCGACGGCATCGAGGTGACCAGGGCGCTGGCGGACACGGGCATCCACGTCGTGATCGTCACCACGTTCGGCCGCGACGAGTACGTGCACGCGGCCCTGCGGCACGGTGCCTGCGGGTTCGTTCTCAAGCGCTCGGGCCCGGCCCTGCTCGTCGAGGCCGTCAGAGCCGCGATGAACGGCGACATGCTCATCAGCCCCCAGCTCACCGTTCGGCTGTTGCGACAGCGCGGGGCGCCGCGGGAGACGCCGGGTGTCGTTCTCACCGGGCGCGAGGAGGAGATCGTGGCGAGGGTGGCGCAGGGCCTGACCAACGCCGAGATCGCCGCCGAGCTGTTCCTCGCGCCCGGCACGGTCAAGAACCACGTCGCGGTCGTCCAGCGCAAGATCGACGCCAGGAACCGGGTGGCCATCGCCGCCTGGGCCTGGGCCACCGGCAGGGCCGAGCCTGGCTAGTTCTTATTTAGGCTAGCCTTACCTAAATTTCAAGTTCATACTTGTCGTGCCACCACGGTCGGATGCCCGAGGAGAGGAGCCGTTTTGGCGGAGCGGTTCGTGGCCGACCCGTTCGGGCCGCGCGGCGGGCGCATGTACCGGACCAGGGACCTGGCCAGGTGGCGGCCCGACGGGATGATCGACTTCCTGGGGCGCTCGGACGGGCAGGTCAAGATCAGGGGCTATCGGATCGAGCCCGGCGAGGTCGAGGACGTGCTCACCGGGATCGACGGGGTGGGGCAGGCCGCGGTCGTCCCGCGCACCGACGCCCAGGGCGCCGTGCACCTGGTGGCCTACCTCGTACCGGCTGGCCCGGACACCAACGCGGGTGCGGACGTGCCCGCCGACGTCGATGCCGAGCGGGTGCGGGCCGAGGCCGCCGCCGTGCTGCCCGGCTACATGGTGCCGGCCGCCGTCGTCACCCTCGACCGGCTGCCGCTGACCGTGAACGGCAAGCTCGACCAGCAGGCGCTGCCCGACCCCGTCATCGCCGCCCCCGGCGCGGGCGACCCGCCGCGCGGGCCCGTCGAGGAGGCGGTCGCGGCGGCGTTCCGCGACGTGCTGGGCCTGGCCGAGGTGGGCAGGGGCGACGACTTCTTCGCGCTCGGCGGGCACTCGCTGCTGGTCGTACGACTGGTCGGCCGCCTGCGGGAGAGCCTCGGCACCGTCTCCGTCCGCGACGTCTACGACGCGCCGACCCCCGCCGCGCTGGCCGCCATCGCCCAAGGTCAGCAGGCCGGCGGCAGCGGGCTGCAACCGCTGCTGGAGATCCGCGGATCCGGTGCGGGCGCGCCGGTGTTCTGCTTCCATCCGGCGGGCGGGCTCGGCTGGTCGTACACCGGGCTGGTCTCCCACCTGCCGGCCGTCCATCCGATCTACGCGCTGCAGGAGCCGCTGCTGTCGGACCCGTCGGCGCCGCGCCGCACCTTCGAGCAGGCCGTCGCCGGGTACCTGGCCCAGATCAGGGAGGTCAGCCCGCGGGGGCCGTACCACCTGGTCGGGTGGTCCTACGGCGGGCTGGTCGCGCACCGGGTGGCCACCGCGCTGCTGCCGGACCCGCCGCTCTGGCCGATCTACGCCCTGGCCGCCTGGGACGGCCTGGCCGCCGGGATCAGCGCCAGCACCCTCACCACACTCGTGCCGAACCTGGTCGAACGCGACGACCTGCCGGCCACCGGCGCCCTGCTCAGCCTGACCGCCGACCTGTCGTCGATGATCTCGCCCGCGCTCGGCGGCCTGCTCATCGCCACGATGGGCGTCGCGGCCAACTACGTCGCCGCCGCGCTCGCCACCGTCCTGACCGCCTTCAGCATCAGCCGCCTACCGCCCTACCCCGCGCCCGGGGCCGGCCGCGAATCGCCGGCGCGGGCGATCGCGGCCGGCCTCGCCTTCGCCGTACGCCACCGGACCGTCCGCAGCGTGCTGATCGCCGGGCTGGCCACCATGCTGCTCAGCGGGCCGGTGGTGCTGCTGCCCGCGCTGGTGGACACCCGGCTCGGCGGCGGGGAGGCCACGCTCGGCCTGCTCTACAGCGCCCCCGCCGTCGGCGCCGTGCTGGGCTCGCTGACCAGCGGCTGGATCGGCGGCGCCCGCCGTCCCGGCGTGGCCCTGCTGGCGGCCATGCTCGCGATGGGCCTGGCCGTGCTCGCCACCGGCCTCAGCGTCACGCCCGTGCTCGCCTTCCTGGCCCTGACCGGGTACGGCGCCGGCCGCGTCCTCACCGACATCCTGTGCTTCACCCTGATCCAGCGGCACACACCCGACGAGGTCAGAGGCCGGGTGTCGAGCCTGTGGCAGGCCCAGGTCGTGGCCGCCGCCTCGGCCGGCTCCCTGGTCGCCGGGCTGCTGGCCGAGGCCGTCGGCCCGGCGACGGCACTGCTCGTGTACGGGGCCGGCGCGAGCGTCCTGGTCCTCGCGCTGGCCACCTTCCTGACCCCGCTCCGCGAACCCGACAGCCAACCGACCAGAACATCCTGAAAAAACACCCCATAGGAGGATCCATGACCAACCCCTTCGACGACGAGAACGGCACCTTCCTCGTTCTCGTCAACGACGAGGGCCAGCACTCGCTCTGGCCCGACTTCGCCGACGTACCGGCCGGGTGGGAGACCGTCTTCGGACCGGGCACCCACGCCGCCGCCCTCGACTACGTCGAACAGAACTGGACCGACATGCGCCCGCTGAGCCTCCAGCGGGCCATGGGCGAATAGGCGCCGGTGACCACGACCACCACCGTCCGGGTACGGGCCGCGGGGCGTTCCCCGCGGCCCGCCCGCGGCCCGCCCGCGACCTGCTGCGCTGGTGCCTGCGCGCCGAAGGCCCGGCCATCGCGGCCGCCGCCGCGCTCACCACGCTCTGGCAGCTCGCGCTCGTGTCACTGCCCCTGTCCATCCGGCGCGCCCTCGACGACGGCCTCGTCGCGGGGCAGCGCTCCGCGCTGCTCGCCTGGTGCGCGGTGATCACCGGCACCGGGCTGCTCGCCTGGCTGGCCCAGCGGGCCGGTCAGCACCTCGACTACCTGGCCGGCGCCAAGGTCATCGGGAGGCTGCGGCGGCGCCTGTCCGACCACCTGCTCGAAGACACCCGCGGCTTCGGCCACGGCGACCTGCAGGCGCGCAACTCTCACGACGTGGACCTGGTCTGGATCTGGATCGGCGGCACGGTCGCCCTTCCGCACCTGGTCATCGGCCTGAGCACGGTCGTCGTGGCGGTCGCGCTGCTCGACCCGCTGCTGGCCCTGCTGTGCGCGGCCACCGTGGCGGCCGTACTGACCATGAACCTCTTCTTCGGCCGCGCCCTCGCCACCAGGAGCGCCGCCCTCGCCACGGCGCACAGCGCGCGGGCCGACCTCGTGGACGAACTGGTCGCGGGCGGCCTGACCCTCCGCGCCACGACAGGCGAGGCGGCCCTGCTGCGGGCGCACCACGATCGGAGCGCGGAGGTGAGCGAACGGGCCCTGGCCATGAGCCGGGTGGGGGCCGCCTGGTCGGCCCTGTCGTCCTTCGTACCGCTGCCGGCCATCGGACTCGGTGTCGCGGCCGCCGCACCGGCCGTGCTGTCGGGCAGGATGACCGTCGGCGGGCTGGCCGCGTTCGCCTCGTGGATGCTGATGCTCGCCGCCACCTCCACCACGCTGTCGGTCCGCGTCTCCCAGCGCGCCCAGGCCGTCGAGGCCGCCACCCGCCTCGCCGAACTCCTCACCACCACCGCGCCCACCGGAACCACCGACGTGACACCCGGGACGCTCGAAGCGGCAGGCGTCACGGTCGAGCACGAGGGGCCGGGTGCTGCTCGGACCGGTCACCTTCCGGGTCGAGCCCGGGGCGTTCGCCGTCGTCACCGGGCCGGTCGCGGCGGGCAAGTCCACGCTGCTGCGCCTGCTCACCCGGCTCCGGGAGCCGACCCATGGCGAACTCCGCTACGGCGGGACCGACCTGCGCGCCCTCGACCCCGAAGCGCTACGACGGCGGATCACGCTGGTGCCCCAACGACCCGTCCTCGTCTCCGGCACCATCGCCGGCAACCTGACCCTCGGCCTGCCCGAACCCCCCGAACCCGGCGTGCTGCGCGCGGCCTTACGGGCGGCGGCGATCCTCCAGGAGATCGACGCCCTGCCCGACGGGCTCGACACCGTGATCGGCGAGGGCGGCGCCACGCTCTCCGGCGGCCAGCGCCGGCGCGTCGCCCTGGCGGCGGCCCTGCTCCGGCGTCCCGACGTGCTCCTCCTCGACGACGTCACCTCAGCCGTGGACGAGCGCACCGAGGAGGCTCTCCTGACGGGCGTCCGCGACTGGATGGGCACCGGAACCGTCATCGCCGTCACCCACCGCCCGGCCCTGCTCCGCGCCGCCACCCAGATCATCGCTCTGCGGGACCACCATGGGTGAGGTCGTGCCGCTGAGGGACGCTCCGCCCAGAACCGGGCTGCTGCGGGCGGCGCTGCCGTACCTGCGGGCACATCTGGGACGGATCGCCGGCGGGGTGGCGGCGAGCCTGGCCGCGACGGCGTCCGTGGCGCTCGTCCCTGCGGCCGTCGGCGCCGTCACCACCGCCGTGCTCGAAAGGGACGCCGGTTCACCGAGACCGGCCTGGAGGCGGCGGCCTGCGACGCCGTGCTGAGCGTGGACGCCCTGTGGATGGTCTGGAACAAGCGGGCCGCCTTCGCCGAGGTGGCCCGCGTCCTGCGTCCGGGCGGCAGGTTCGTGTTCAGCACCTGGGAGCCGTCCTACCTCGACCACGCCGGGATGCTGGGCCGGGCTGGGTTCACCGTGACCTCCAGGGAGGAGGCCGATCGGTGGCTGGAGCGGCAGCTGGAGGTGTACCGGCGGATCCTGGCGGACTCGGTGGCGCTGGAGAAAGAGCTGGGGCCCGGCGTGTCCGTGCTGCTGGCCGAGGCACGGGACACGCCGGCGACCCTGCCGGACACGCCGCGCGTGATCGTGTCCGCCACCCGGAACTAGGACGCGCCTTGGAGCCGTACCCGGATCTCCTCCCGCAGGGGAAGGGCCAGCGCGTCCGCGTGCGCCGTTTCCAGCAGTGCGTCGATCTCGACGCGCTCGCCCGACTCCGCGGAACGGACCGCCGCCTCGACCATGGCCAGGCTGTAGAGGTTGCGGGAGATCGCCCCCGACGGCTCCGCGCCCGTGCGCAGTGAGGCGACGAACTCCGCGAGCGCCCCGGAGATCTGCTCCGCTCCGCCCGGCGGCACGTCCACCGCGCCGCCCGCGCTGGACGTGACGCGGTCCTCGCCGTCCCACGTCGCGGTGCCGCCGGAGCCGGAGGCCCGCCACTCGCCGTTCCACGAGGTCTCCAGGCCCTCCGCGCACCAGCTCCCGGTGAACACGTAACGGGCGCCGTCGCCGAACAGGAAGGTCGCCATGGCGGCGGCGTCGCCCTTGAACCAGCTCCAGGCCGGGTTCCAGCTCTCGCACGTGACCGAGACCGGCTCGGTGCCGAGCAGGTAGCGGGCCGCGTCGAAGGCGTGGATCGCCATGTCGACCAGCAGCGGCTGCTCCATCTCCTCGCGGAAGCCGCCGAAGCGCGGGCCCCGGTAGAAGCCCGTGGTCAGCAGCCCGACCGTGCCCAGCTCGGCGAGCCGGCTCCGGTACGCGGCCAGGGCGGCGTAGTAGCGGCGCGACTGGCTGATCATCAGCAGCCGCCCGGTGACCTCGGCCGCCGCGGCCTGGACGACGGCCTCGGCGAGGGTCGGCGCGGCGGGCTTCTCGCAGAGGACGGGCAGCCCGGCGAAGAGCGCCTCGACGTTCACCTCGGTGTGGGCGGCGGGCACGGTGACGTTCAGCACGGCGTCCGCCGCGGTCGCCGCGAGCACCTCACCGAGCGACGCGCCCACCACCACATCGGCGTCCCCGAACACGGACCGTACGGCCGCCGCCGCCCGCTCGGTGTCGAGATCGGCCACGCCGGCCAGCTCGACGCCCTCGGTGGCGGCCAGCGTACGCATCCAGGCCAGCCCCATCGAGCCCGCCCCCACCTGCACGAAACGCAGCGTCACTCCGAGCTCTCCTTGTTGTGCATGGCGCCGCGGTAGCCGTGGCCGGTGAAGAAGTCGCCCATCTCGTAGCGGAGCAGGGTCGGCAGCTCGCGCCTCGACCGGTCGCCGGCGGCCCACTCGACGCCGTTGGCGATGACGTGCAGCACGTCCTCGTGGTGGTACACGGGATAGTCCTGGTCACCGGGGCTGAAGTAGAAGATCTTGCCGTTGCCGCGCCGGAAGGTGCAGCCGCTGCGGAACACCTCGCCGCCGGTGAACGAGCTGATGAAGACCAGCTCGTCGGGGGCCGGGATGTCGAACTGCTCGCCGTACATCTCCTGGGCCGGGATCTCGATGGGGTGCGGGATGTCGCGGGCGATCGGGTGGGCCGGGTTCACCGTCCAGACCAGCTCGCGGTCGTTGTCGCTGCGCCAGCGCAGCGTGCAGGTGGTGCCCATGAGCTTGCGGAAGATCTTCGACCAGTGGCCGGAGTGCAGCACGATCAGCCCCATGCCGGACAGGACGTGCCGGTGCACCCGCTCGACCACCTCGTCGGCGACCTCCTCGTGGGCGGCGTGGCCCCACCAGGTCAGGACGTCGGTGTTGGCCAGCACCTCCTCGGTCAGGCCGTGCTCGGGGTCGTCGAGCGTGGCCGTGGCGACGGTCGCCCTGTCGCCCAGCCAGCGTTCGATGCCGCGCCGGATGGCGTTGTGCATGCCGTCCGGGTAGATCCCGGCCACGAGGGGCTCGGCCTGCTCGTGGCGGTTCTCGCCCCACACCGTGACGTGCAATGTCATGAAAAAGTCCCTTTCGTTCACTTGACCGCGCCGCTGACGGCGCCCGCCGCGATGGAGCGCTGCGCGAAGATCAGCAGCAGGCCCGCCGGGATGGAGGCGAGCACGGCCGTCGCCATCACGGGGCCCCAGTTCTGAGTGTCCGCGCTGATGTAGTCGTAGATGCCGAGCGTGATGGGCCGCACCTCGGGCGTGCTGGTCAGGGTGAGGGCGAACAGGAAGTCGCTCCACGCGTTCAGGAAGGTGAACAGCGCCGCCGTCACGATCGCGTTCCTGCTGATCGGTACGACGATCGAGACGAACGCCCGGAGATTGTTCGCCCCGTCCACGAGGGCGGCCTCCACCAGCGCCCGGGGGATGGCCCCCATGAACGCCCTGATGAGCAGCACCGCGAACGGGATTCCGCCGGCGGTGTTGGCCAGGATCAGGCCGAAGACGTCGTTGAGCAGGTTGAGCGAGTTGAACAGGGGATAGAGGGCGTTCGCGATCACCATGGCCGGGATCATCTGCGTGACCAGCAGCACCAGCAGGAACACGGTGCCGCCCCGCGTACGGAACCGCGACAGCCCGTAGGCGGCCGGAGTGGCGACGAGCAGCGTCAGGACCACGGTCCCCAGGGCGATGACCAGGCTGGTGAGGAAGTTGCGGCCCTGCTCCGAGATCGCGGTCGCGTACCCGTCGAGGGTCGGATGGATCGGGAAGAAACTGGTCGACGCGGCCCCGGAGCCGGTCTGCAGGCTGCTGTTGACCATCCAGTAGACCGGGAAGATCATCAGCGTCAGGAAGACGAGGCCCAGCGCCGTCATGGGCAACCGGCGTACGTTGACGGAATTGTTCATCACTCGTCGGGCTCCCGGCGCGAGATGTAGAGGTAGACCAGGGAGAACACCAGCGACACCACGATGAGGATGTTGCTGAGCGCGGCGCCCTCCCCGAAGTTGAACTCCACGAACGACTTGTTGTACGCGTTCGTGGCCAGCGTCTGGGTGGAGTTGGCCGGGCCGCCGCCGGTCAGGCCGAGGATGATGTCGACGACCTTGAGCGTGTACACGACGCCGAGCACCATGACGACGCTGACCACGGACCGGATGTTCGGCCAGGTGATGTGCCGGAACGCCCGCCAGCCGACCGCGCCGTCCAGCGACCCCGCCTCGTACAGGTCGCGCGGCACCGCCTGCAGCCCGCTGTAGAGGATCGCCACGTTGAACGGGATGCCCAGCCAGATGTTCACCCCGATGACGCCGGCGAGCGCGAGCCCGGGGCTGACCAGCCAGGGGACGGGCGCGACGCCGAACAGGCCGAGAAACTGGTTCAGCACGCCGTTCTCGTGGTCGAGAATCCATTTCCACACCGCGCTGGAGGCGATCAGCGGCAGCAGCCACGGCAACAGCAGCAACGACCGCAGAAAACCGCTCAACGGGAAATTGCGTCTGAAGAACAGCGCCAGCGCCAGCCCGATGACGAACTGGAACGAGATCGACCCGATCGTGAACAGCGCGGTGTTCACCACGGTCGTCGTGAACAGGTTGCTGGAAAGGGAGGCCACATAGTTCGCCAGGCCGACCCAGGGCGCCTCGCCGGTGTAGAACGTCGCCGTCGTGTACTCCTGGAAGCTCATGACGACGTTCTGGACGATGGGATAACCGAAGAACACCGCCACGAACGCGATGGCGGGCAGCGAGAACAGCCAGTGCGAATGCCGCCGGAGCAGGCGCGTCCATCGGGCCCGGCTTCCCGACGCGCCCGCGGCGGCCCCGAGGCGGAGGTCGGCCGACGTCACTGGTCCTGCGCCTGCCGCAGCGCCTGCTCGGGAGCGGCCTTGCCGGTCAGCGCGGCCTGCACGGCGGTGTAGATCTTCGTCGCCGCCTTCGGCCAGTCCGCGCCGAGGATCGCGGTCCGCGCCCGCGCCGTCTTCACGGTCGTGACGAACGGCGCGATGACCTCGTTGGAGCTGCCGAACTCCGCGGCCACCTTCAAATCGGACGGCACGGTCTGCCGGAGCTTGGCCGATTCGAGCTGCATCTCCGGCGAGATGAGGCATTTCACGAACTGCCCGGCCTTGGTCATCTTGGCCTTGTCGGCGGTCCGCGGCACCGTGTAGACCTCACCGCCGAGCGGCGCGACCGTGGTCTGCGTGGCCAGCCGGGTGGGGACCGGGAACGCCGCCCACTTCACGTCCTTCCGCTTCTCCAGCGCGGGGATCTGCCACGGCCCGTTGACGACCATCGCGGCCTTGCCGGCGATGAACTGGTCGATCACGTCGTCCTGGCTCCAGTTGATGGAGCTCTTCGAGATCGACCCGTCGTTCTGCAGGTCGAGGACCAACCGCAGCGCCTGCGCGGTCTCCGGGCCGGTGATGTCCTGCTCGGAGCCGCCGTTGCCCCACATGAACGGCAGGAACTGCCACGAGCCCTCGTAGGTGTTGACGTTGCTCATCGCGAAGCCGTACCGGCCCTGCCGGGTGAGCTTCTTCGCGTACGCCCGCAGCTCGTCCCACGTCTTGGGCGGCGACGAGAGACCGGCCGCCTTGAACAGGTCCTTGTTGTAGAAGATGACCAGGGTGTTCACCGACGGCGCCAGCCCGTAGAGCTTGCCCTCGTAGGTGCCCGCCTTGACCACGGCCTCCACCATGCCGTCGCCGCTCATCCCGTAGTCGGTGAGCGGCGAGAGCGCGCCGGAGGCGGCGATCTGCTGCACGTCGGGGTTGTCGAGCATCAGCACGTCGGGCAGGGTGCGCGAGGAGCTCTGCTGCAGGACCTTGGGGATCAGGCCGGGGCCGGGCAGGTGGTTGATCTCGACGCTCACGCCGACGGTCTTCGCGCAGGAGTGGTAGATCGGGTCGTGCGCGGGCTCGTAGTAGTCCTGGATCGTCAGCGTGTTCGGCGACCCGGCGCCGGCGGAGCTCGATCCGCCGCACGCGGTCAGGGAGAGGGGGACGAGGGCCGCCACCGCGACGGCTTTCAGCGGACGCTTTCGCGCTGTCCTCATGGGCTACTCCTTCTGCTGAATGCATCCGGCGTATGGGGGGAGTCGTTCGGCGAATTCGTGCGGAAAAGGAGGGCCACACGGGCGCGTCCGCCCGGGCCATCATCAAAGCGCTTAACCGGCGCTGGCTTGTGAAGTATGTTGCGCCTATCGACCGGCGATGTCAACAAGAAGTTAAGCGTTTTACAAGAGAATTTGCGCTATAGTCGCAGGCGCCGTCCCTACGAGCCGGGAGGCGTCACCCATGGCCACGATGCGCGAGGTCGCCGAGCGGGCGAAGGTCTCCATCGCCACCGTTTCCTTCGTCATCAACGGCACCAAGCCGGTGGCGCCGGAGACGCGCGCCCGCATCGAGGCGGCCATCCGGGAGCTCGACTACCGGCGCAACGTCGTCGCCCGTGCCCTGGCCAGCTCGCGCACCCACATCCTCGCGCTGCTCCACCCCGACCTGGAGTCCCGGCCCAACGCCACGGTGATCCAGTTCGTCATGAGCGCCGCCCACGGCGCCCGCGAGCGCGGCTACGACCTCGTGCTGTGGCCGATCAACGACGACGAGCAGATGTCGCACCTGCTCGCGGGCGGTCTCGTCGACGGCGCGCTGCTCATGGAGGTCCAGATCCACGACTCCCGCGTCGACCGGCTCATCGCCTCGCGGGTGCCGTTCGCGCTGATCGGGCGGACCGAGAACGACGACCTGCCGTTCGTCGACATCGACTTCGACACCACGATCCACCAGGCGGTCGACCACCTCCGCTCATACGGCCACCGGCGGATCGCGCTCGTCACCCAGCGCACGAAGGCCGCGCCGGGCAACGAGCCCGGCCGGATCATGCGCGCCGAGTCCGCCTACCGCGAGGCGATGGCGATCCTCGGGTCGCCGCCCGCCGTCATCACCGTGGAGGGCACCTCGGCGGGCGGCCGGGAGGCCGCGCGGGCGCTCGCCGCCGACGCCCCGGAGGCGACGGCCGTCATCCTGATGAACGAGGGCGCCTCGGCCGGGCTCGTCAAGGGGTCGCGGGCGCTCGGCCGTGACGTGCCAGGACACCTGTCCATCGTCTCGGTGTCCACCACGCGCGAACTCGGCGAAATGATCGAGCCTTCCTTGACCGTCATGGAGGCACCGGCCGCGCCGCTCGGCCGGCTGGCCGTGAACGCGCTGATCGACCAGCTCGAAGGCGTCCAGGACGCCCCTCCGCACCGCCTCATCCCGTGCACCCTCGTGCCCGGGCAATCGGTGGGGCCACCACCGTCGCGCACTTGAGGCTTGTCACCATCACTGGATAGCGTGCTGTCGTCGGGCATAATCAAGGAGTTCTCCAGCCCGTGGAGGGGGCGGCGCATGAGTGACGAGGCGCGGTGGGGCGCAGGCGTGGACCCCAACACGCCCAACCTCGCCCGAATGCACGACTACTTCATCGGGGGCAAGGACAACTTCGCCGCCGACCGGGAGGCGGCCGAGGCGGTGCTCGCCATCGCGCCGGAGGTCCGGGTGATGGCGCAGGAGCATCAGGCGTTCCACGTCCGCGTGATCCGCTTCCTCGTCGAGCAGGGCATCACGCAGTTCATCAACCTCGGCTCGGGGCTGCCCAGCGATCTCAACACGCACGAGCTGGCCCGCTCCCACACCCCGGACGCCCGCGTGGCCTACGTCGACACCGACCCCGTGGTGCTCACGCACGGCCGGGCGATCCTCGCCCGAGGGCCGCGGACGACCGTCGTCAAGGGCGACGTCATGCATCCCGCCGCGCTGCTCGCCGACCCCGGCCTGCGCAAGGTGATCGACCTCGACCAGCCGGTGGCGGTGCTGCTGTTCGCCGTCCTGCAGTACATCCCGGACGACCACGACCCCTACCGGCGCGTGGCCGAGCTGATCGACGCGCTGCCGGCCGGCAGCCACGTCGTCATCACCCATGTCGTCTTCGACTCGCGCCCGGAGATCGCCGAGCCGATCGTGCAGCTCTACCGCAAGATGCTGGGCCACACCGAGGGCGGCGCCCGCGGCCGGGAGGAGGTGCTGCCCTTCTTCGACGGCCTGGAGCTGGTCGATCCCGGCCTGGTCTACGTCCGGGAGTGGCGGCCCGACAGCCCGTTCGCCTCCGGGCCCCCCGACAAGGCCTGGGTCCTGGTGGGCGTCGGCCGTAAGGTCACGTGATGCGGTAGCCCACGCCCGGCGTCGTGGCGATGACCGGCGGGTCGCCGAGTTTGCGGCGCAGGCGGCCGATGGTGACCGTGACGGTGTTGGTGAGCGGGTTCGCGTGCTCGTCCCACACCTGTTCGAGCAGGTCCTCGGCGCTGAGGAAGGCCGGGGTGGCCCGGAGCAGCGCCTCCAGCAGGGCGAACTCCTTGACCGACAGCTCCAGCGGGCGGCCGTCGCGGGTGGCGGTGCGGCGCAGCGGGTCGAGCTCGATGCCCGCCGCGCGCAGCGTACGAGGCCGCGCGGAGGGCCGCCGGCGGGCCAGGGCGCGGAGGCGCAGCACCAGCTCCGGGAAGTGGAACGGCTTGGCCAGGTAGTCGTCGGCCCCCAGCGTCAGCCCGGTGACCCGGTCGCCGGGCGAACCGGCGGCGGTCAGCATGAGGACCATGACCCGGTCGTCCCGTTCGGTGATCATCTGGCAGAGGGTGTCGCCGTGGATGCCCGGCAGGTCCCGGTCGAGGACGACCACGTCGTAGGCGTTGAGGTCCAGCTTGGCCGCGGCCTCCAGCCCGTCGTACGCCACGTCCACCGCCATGCCCTGATCGCTCAGCCCCTCGGCCAGGACGGCGGCGAGCGTCCTGGCGTCCTCCACCACGAGCACCCTCACGCCGGCACCCCGGCGGCGGCCAGGGGCAGCGAGACGGTGGCCAGCAGGCCGCCTTCAGGCCGGGCACGCAGGTCGAGAGAGCCCCCGTGCGCGGCGGCGACGGCCGCGACGATCGACAGGCCGAGCCCCGAGCCGGTGCCGACGCGATCGGCGCCGAGCCGCTGGAACGGCCGGGCCAGCCGGTCCACCTGCTCCTGGTCGAGCACCGGCCCGCCGGTCTCGACCACCAGCCCGGCCGTCGCGCCGTCGGCGATGGTCGCCAGGCGGATCCAGCCGCCCGGCGCGTTGTGGGTGACGGCGTTGTCGATCAGGTTGTCGGCCATGCGGGCGAGCAGCGTCCCGTTGCCCTCCGTCCACGCGCCGTCGTGGACGTCGCCGGAGCGGACGGTGAGGCCCTTGGCGGCGATGTCGCCGGCCCGGGCGTCCAGGGCGGCGGTGAGCAGCCGGCCGAGCGAGAGCGTCGCCCGGTCGGACAGGGCGCCGTGCTGGGCGCGGGCGAGCAGCAGGAAGCCTTCGAGCAGCCGGTCCACCTGGTCGAGCTCCGTACGCAGCCGCCCGGCCAGCGCCGTCGTCTGCGGCGGCACCGGGTCCGGCTTGGCCAGGGCCACGTCAATGGAGGCGCGCATGGTGGCCAGCGGTGTACGCAGCTCGTGGGAGGCGTTGGCCACGAATCTGCGCTGCGCGGCGAACGAGCTCTCCAGGCGTTCCAGCAGCTCGTCGATGGTGTCGGCGAGATCCTTGACCTCGTCGGCCGGGCCCGCGGCGGCCAGCCGCTCGTGCAGGTTGTCGGCCGAGATGCGGCGGGTGGCCGCCGTGATCGTCCGCAGCGGGCGCAGCACCCGACCGGCGGTGAGCCGGCCCAGCCCGACCGACACCAGGGCCATCACGCCGAGCCCGACCGCCGAGCCGATGAGCAGCCGGCGTTCCTGGTCCGCGTACGCGGCGGTCAGCTCCGCCTCCAGCCGGGCGATCCGCGTGGCGGCGACGGACAGCGTGGTCGCCTGGACGGGCGCCGGCACGGACTGGCTGACCCGCGTGCCGCCGAGCCCCACGAGGTTCGTGATCACCAGCAGGCCGACGGCCGACAACAGGAACATGGCACCGTAGAGGACGGTGAAGCGCGTCCGTACGGTACGCCACGGCTTTCTCATGGGAACCAGGATGCCCTGCCGGACCTAACAACGATGTGACAGCCGTCGTTCGGCCCGTGTTAGGGCCCGATCCGTACAACCGATCACATGCGAGCAACGATCGAAGTCAGCGGCCTGCGCAAACGGTACGGCGGCACCACGGCCCTCGACGGGATGACCTTCACCGTTCCGCCCGGCCGCGTCACCGGGTTCGTCGGCCCCAACGGCGCCGGCAAGTCCACCACGATGCGGGTGATCCTCGGCCTGGACGCGGCCGACGAGGGGCACGCGCTGGTGGGCGGGCGGCCGTACCGGAGCCTGCGCGACCCGCTCCGCCACGTCGGCGCGCTGCTCGACGCCGGCGCACTGCAGCCGAGCCGCACCGGCCGCGACCACCTGCTGTGGCTGGCCCACTCCCAGGGGCTGGGCGCGCGGCGGGTGGACGAGGTGATCGAGCAGGCCGGACTCACCCCGGCGGCGCGGCGCAGGGCCGGCGGCTACTCGCTCGGCATGCGGCAGCGGCTCGGCATCGCGGCGTCGCTGCTCGGCGACCCGCCCATGCTCCTGCTGGACGAGCCCGTCAACGGCCTCGACCCCGAGGGCATCGTGTGGATCCGCGGCCTGCTGCGCGCGCTGGCCGCCGAAGGACGGGCCGTGCTGGTGTCCAGCCACCTGATGAGCGAACTGGCCGACACCGCCGACCATCTCGTGGTGGCGGGCCGCGGGCGGGTCGTGGCCGACGTCGGGGTGGCCGAGCTGATCGCCCGGGCCTCCCGTGGCCGGGTCGCGCTGCGCAGCGCGGAGCCGTCGCGGGCGATGGCCGCCCTGTCGGCGGCCGGGGCCGAGGTGAGCGCCGATGACCGGGGCGCGCTCACCGTCTCCGGGCTGCCGTCCGAGCACGTCGTCGCCGTGCTCAACGCGAACGCGGTGCCCTTCCACGAGGTGTCGGCGCACCGGGTGACGCTGGAGGCGGCGTACATGGAGCTCACCAGGGACGCGGTCGAGTACCGGGGGGCCGCGCGATGAGGATGCTGCGCGCGGAGCTGACCAAGCTCAGGACGGTACGCGGCTGGATGATCGCCCTGGTGGCCGCGGCGCTGGTCACCGTGCTGCTCGGGCTGACGTCGGCGGCCGGTAGCCACGCCTCGTGCGGCGCGGGCCCGGAGGAGACGGCCTGCCCCGCGCCCCCGGTGGGGCCCGGGGGCGAGGCGGTGGACGACAAGTTCTTCTTCGTGCACCGGCGGCTGACCGGCGACGGCGCCATCACCGCCCGCCTGACCTCCATGACCGGCCAGATCCGCAAGCCCGACGCCACCCCGGGCGTCCGGAACGTGGTCGCCGGGCTCGTACCGTGGGCCAAGGCCGGCGTCATGATCAAGGAGAGCACCGAGCAGGGCTCGTCGTACGCGGCCGTGATGATGACCGGCGCGCACGGGGTGCGGATGCAGCACGACTTCACCCACGACGTGGCCGGCCGACCCGGCGGCGTCTCGGCGAAGTCACCCCGCTGGCTGAGGCTCACCCGCGCCGGCAACCTCATCACCGGGTACGAGTCCGCCGACGGCACGACCTGGACCCCCGTCGGCACCGCCACCTTGACGGAACTGCCGGAAACGGTCGAGATCGGGCTGTTCGCGACCTCGCCCGGCGACCTGACGGTGACCCAGGGAGACCTCGGCGGGTCCATCTCCGCAGCCCGCTTCACGGAGGCCACCGGCGAGTTCGACCACGTCGAGCAGACCGGAAAGGCGTCCGGGGGATGGCGTCACGACGACATCGGCGCCACCCTCGGGCCCGACGGCCAACCTCACCACCCGGGCCGCTCCGGCGGGTCCGGGAGTGCCTTCTCCGTGACCGGCGTCGGCGACATCGCGCCGGCCACGGAGGGCCAGACCGCCGAACGGCCGCTCGGCTCGGCGCTGTTCGGGCTGGTCCTGGTGATCGTGGTGGCGGTCCTGTTCGTCACCGCCGAATACCGGACCGGGCTGATCCGCACCACGCTGCTCGCCGGCCCCCGGCGCGGGCGCGCGCTGGCGGCCAAGGCCCTCGCGCTCGGCCTGGTCACCTTCGCGGCCGCACTGCCCGCCGTGGTGGTCACGTACGTCGCCGGCGGGCGGATCCTGCGCGCCAACGGCAACGCCGTCCTCCCGGTGACCACGCTCACCGAGATCCGCGTCATGGCGGGGCTGGCGGCGCTGTTCGCGCTGGCCGCCGTGCTCGCGCTCGCCCTCGGGGCGCTGCTGCGGCGGGGGGTCGCGGCGGTCATCGCGGCCGTCGCACTGATCGTGGTCCCGCACGTCCTCGCGACCACCTCGGTCCTGCCCGACGAGGCCGCGCGCTGGCTGCTGCGGCTCACCCCGGCCGCCGGGTTCGCCGTCCAGCAGACCCTGCCCGAGTACGCGCACGTGCTCGGCCACTACGCGCCCATCGCCGGCTACTACCCGCTCCCACCCTGGGCCGGCCTCGCGGTCCTGGCCGCCTACGCCGCGCTCGCCCTCACCCTGGCCACCGTTCAACTCGGCCGGAGGGACGCATGAGAGAGCCGTTGTGCCATTGCGGGAGGACCGCATGAGAGAGCTGCTGCACGCCGAGTGGACGAAGCTCCGGACCCTGCCCGGCACCGCCGGGCTGCTGCTCACGATCGTCGTGCTGACCGTCGCCGGCAGTGCCGCGGCGGCCGCCCTCGTGTCCTGCGGCCCGGCGGCCTGCGGTTACGACCCGGCCAGGATCGGGTTCTTCGGCGTCCAGGTGGGCCAGGCGGCCGTCGTCGTCATGGCCGTGCTGGCGGTCGGCGGCGAATACGGCACCGGCATGATCCGCACCACCTTCACCGCCATGCCCCGCCGGGCCGCCGTCCTGGCCGCCAAGGCGATCCTGCTCGCCGCGCTGACCCTGGCCGCCGGGAGCGTGGCCGTGCTCGGCTCCGCCCTGGCCGCGCGCGGCATCCTGCTCGGCAACGGCTTCCCGGCCGGCTCACTCGACCTCGCCGACGGTCCCGTGCTGCGCGCCGCCGTCGGCTCGGTGCTCTATCTGACGGTGATCGCGCTGCTCAGCCTGGGTGTCGCCATCGCCGTACGGGATTCCGCCGCCGCCGCGGGAAGCGTGCTCGGCCTGCTCTTCCTCTTCCCCGCCCTCATCCTCATGATCCCCGACGCGGACTGGCAGCTCCTGCTCTGGCGGCTCTCCCCGATGAACGCCGGCCTCACCGTCCAGGCCACCACCGGCCTCGCCGCGCTGCCCCTCGACCCGTGGGCCGGACTGGGCGTGGCGGCCGCCTGGGCGGCGGCGGCCCTCCTGGGCGGCGGGCTGCTGCTCAGGGCCCGCGACGCCTGAGCGAGGGGTCAGACATGTGTGGCTGTATCGGTGAGATGGGCGGTGGTAGGAACGGTTTGTCTCGTGGGGATGGGGGCGGACATGCACGCTGTCCATGGGCACGTACGCGCGGCAGGGGAAGCGGACTGGAGCGGTCACCGGGTCGAGCTGTCCTATGGCGAGACCGTTTCCGTGGACCGAGGTCCGGGGCAGCCGCCGGAGAAGGTGACCGTGCCCCGCACCGCCGGCGCGGCCCTGGCCGCAGACGGAGCCTTCGAGCTGCGGATCGCGGTTCTGGCCGACGTGGTGCCGCCGGTGCGCGTCTCGGTGACCGGGCCGGACGGCGCGTCCCTGGCGGCCCGGGATCTCACGGTCAAGGAGCTGGAGGACGAGATCCTGCTCGACGCCGTGCCGATGCCGCCGCGCGACATCCGGCCCAGCGGCGTGCCCGCGCTCGGGCGTCGGCTCCGGCTGTCCGGCCGGGTGTTCGACGAGCTGGGGCGTACGGTGCCGGCCGGGCTGCCGATCCTGATCTCCGGCGTGCTCAAGGGGACGGACGCGCTGGTGCCGCTGGTGGTGGCCGAGACGCAGCCGAGCGGCTACTTCGGCGCGGACTGGGCGCCCGACGTCCTGGAGCGGGCGCAGGCCATGATCGCGGGCGGCGCCGCCCTGCCCATCCGGCTGGAGGCCGAGCGGCTGCCCGCCAGGATCATCCTGGTGAGCCGGCTCGCGGACGAGACGCTGGCCGACGGCTCCTGCGAGTGCGAGGTCGCCCCGCCGCTCGGCGCGGCGCCCGACGACGTGGCCGGCAACCCGGTGGGCTTCTCCCAGGACCTCGGCGGCACCTGCCAGGGCCTCACCACGCCCAACCGGGTGGTGGAGGAGTTCGCCTACCACCTCGTCGTCCGCACCACGGAACCGCAGATCAAGGGCACCACGCTGGGCGAGCGCCGGGCCGTGCCCAGAAACGTGCTGGCCGACCTGGCCCGGGTCGCGGGCGCCGCCCGCGTGGACCTGGCCCTGCCCCCGGGCGAACCGAACGGCGACGGGGACGGGGACGGGGACGGTGACGGGGACGGAGACACCGGCGGCGAGCGCGGCGCCGGGTCCGATGAGGAGCGTGCCAGCGGGAATGGTGGCCGGCGTGCCGGTGGGAACGGTGGGGCGTGGAGCCGGGGCGGGAGCGGGATCGCGCCGATGGTGGACGCCGCCACCGTGCGCGACCTGCTGCGCCGCCCCGCCGCCCTCACCGTGGGCGCCGTCGAGCTGGCCGTGCTCAACAAGGAGCTCCGGCACGTCGTGGACGTCGTGGACGTGGCCCGCCGGGCCGCGCCCGCCCGCGTCCCGCTTGACGCCACCACCCCCGTGGACTGGGACGACACCCCGACCCTCTACCAGGCGACCTCCGTCGCCCACGGTCACCTGCTCGGCTTCCGCCAGGTGTGGCGGGCCGACGGCTACTCCCTGGGCGACCTGCTGCACTCCGTACCCCTGGCTCCCGGCCAGCAGCGGCGGATGGCCGTGCTCGACTGGGAGCGCCGCGAGGAGAGCCGCCGCGACGAGGTGCTGGAGTTCGAGGAGCAGCTCGAAGCCATGCTCGGCCGCGACCGCGACATCACCGAGATCGCCGGCTCGCGCCTGGCCGAGGAGTCGGCCGGCGGGTCGCGGGCCTCGCAGTGGGGCGTGGCGGGCGGCATCGGCGGCGGGTTCATCGGCAACGGCTGGGGCATCTTCGGCGGCGTGGCCGGCGGCGCGGGCGGCGCCGACGCCGACGCCTGGCAGAACTCCTCGCGCACGCTCAGCGCCAACAGCCTGCAGGCGCTGCGCGACCGGACCACCCAGCGGGCCTCGGCCGTACGCGACCAGCGCTCCACCGTCATCCAGACCGTGGCGCAGGGCGAGAGCGTCCGCGCCGAGACGGAGATCGTGGCCAACTTCAACCACTGCCACGCCGTCACCATCCAGCACTTCGAGGTGCTGCGGCACTTCCTGGTGGACCACGAGCTCGCCGACGTGCGCGAATGCCTGTTCGTGCCACTGCCCATCACCCTGTTCGACCCCGACAAGGCCAGGCGCTGGCGCGAGCCGCTGCGGCGCCACCTGCGCGACCGTACGCTGCGGGACGCGTTCGACGCCGTGGAGCGGGTCCTGGACGACTGGCAGGGCCACAACCTGCCCCCGAACCGCTTCTCCGAGGAGGCCCCCGAGGATCTGATGGGCGAGCTGCGGGTCTCGTTCGTCCTGCCGCGCCCGCGCGACGCCGACGACGGCGGCTTCCAGCTTGAGAACTGGCGCTGGCTGCGCCCGTTCCTGAACGTCGACGCGCTCGAACTGTGGACGGCCAGGCTCAACGCCCGCGCCCAGGCCGAGCGCGACCGCGTCTTCCGCACCGAGATCGCGCCGGGGCTCGCCGAGCGGCTGGTCCAGCGGCTGCGGTTCGCGTACGTGACCCGCTCCGGCAGCGAGGTGCCGATCCCGCTGGACGCGACCCTCGTCTCCCGCTACGCGGAGGGTGTCCCGCTGTACGTCAGCCTGCGCCCGGCCGGCCCGCTGCCGCCCATCCCGCGTGAGGAGATCGCCCGCTTCATGATCGCCGCCCCGGACGCCGACCTCCCGCCGGACGCTCAGGTGATCGTGCACAGCGGTCGCGCCCGCTACCGTACCCCGCACCTGCGGCACCTGCTGTTCGACCAGCCGCGGCTGCTCAACGACCTCGGCGGCGCCGACCGCGCGGTCGTCTCCACGCCGTTGTCGCGCCTTGAGCTGCGCGACCCGCGCGACGAGGACCGCAAGCTCGCCGAACGGCTGGTCGCCCACCTCAACGAGCAGATCGAGTGGTACCACCAGGCGATCTGGGCCGACATGAGCGCCGCCCGCCGCTACCTGCTGCTCGACGGCGTCATCGCCCCCAACGCGGGCGGCCGCAGCGTGGCCGGCGTGGTGGAGAACCGGCTGATCGGGATCTCCGGCAACTGCCTCATCATGCCGGTCGCGCCGGGCATCCACCTCGACCCGACGCTCGTCCGCGACGACGAGCGGGTCAGCCTCCAGAACGCCTACGCCGCCGACGCGCCCCCGCCGCTGCGCGTCAGCGTGCCCACCCGCGGCGTGTTCGCCGAGGTCGTGGCCGGGAGCTGCAACTCCTGCGAGGTGCCGGACGACACCCGCTTCTGGCGCTGGGACGAGTCGCCGCTGCCGGAGACCCTGACCGCCATCGAGCCGCTGTCCACCGCCAGCCGCGCCGAGCCGCAGACGGCGCTGACGCCGACCCCGCTGCCCCAGCCGCTGGTCGCGATCCAGAACGCGCCGGAGCTGCCCGACCCGCTCGGGCTGCAGGAGGCGCTGAAGGTGCTGGCCCAGAACAACCTGTTCAAGGACATCACCGGCCTCAGCGAGACGCAGAAGAACGCGCTCGCCGCGTTCAAGGGCGCGCTCGACACCGCGCAGTTCTTCGGCAAGCAGGCCGCCGACCTGGCCAAACAGCACAACCTCGGCCGCACCGTGGACCGCACGCTGGCGCAGATCGAGCAGGCCCGCGCCGACGGGCTGCTCAACCCGGCAGAGGCGCAGAACCTGGCCGTCTCAGCGCTGCGCGCCATGGTCGGGCGCCCGCAGCAGGCCGACCGGCCGCCGGCCGACGACCCGGCGGTGAAGAAGGTCATCGACGCGGCCGCCCAGGCCGGCCAGGCACAGGTCGCGGTCCGTACGCCCGAGGAGACGGTGGAGGCCACGTTCGAGGGCGTGGTGGGCGCCGGGGGCGCGCTGCTGCCGCGCAGCGACTCGCGGGCCGAGTTCGTGGCCGTGCCGATCCAGCTCGACGACCGCCGGGCCGGCACGCCGGTCAGATTCACCTCCGATCCGCCCGAGCGTTCGATCACCGGGGTGAAGGGGCGGCTGCAGTCGCTGGGGACCGGCAAGGTGGGCCGCTACGGCAAGGCGTTCTTCGACGCCGGCCTGCTCATCCCCGACCCCGCGGCGCCCACCTCGTTCCTGGCCCAGATGCGGCTGCGGATCACCTGGCCCACCGACTCCACCGGCGCGGTGGCCGGCACCGGGCGGCTGCCCGTCGTCGTGCTGCTGCACGGCCAGAGCGCGGCCTGGTCGGTCGTGTGGAAGAGCACGCCGACCGCGACCGTCAGCGGCGTCGACGTCTTCGACGCCGACCACGTCAACCAGGCGGCCAGCCACGAGGGGTTCGCCTACCTCCAGGACGTTCTGGCCCGGCTGGGCATCGTGTCGGTCTCGGTGGACTGCAACTACGCCAACACGTTCGACTCCTGGGTGGAGACGCGGGCGGACCTGGCGATCGAGGCGCTGCACGCGCTGCGCAGGCTCGACGGCGACGCCACGCACCGCTTCCACGGCCGGCTGGACTTCGACCGGGTGGGCCTGTTCGGCCACTCGCGCGGCGGTGACGCCGTGGTCCGCGCGGTCAAGAAGAACCGGGCCACGGCCGGGACGCCGTACAAGATCGTCGCGGCCTGCTCGCTCGCGCCGACCGACATCACCGGCACCGCCCGCCTCGCCGCCGCCGGCGAGATCGGCCGGCAGGACCTCGCCGCCGCCGACCTCGGCTTCTACCTGGTCCTGTACGGCGCCCAGGACGGCGACGCGCACACCCTGAACGGCGTCACCGACGCCATCGGCACCGGCTTCCGCCACTACGACCGGGCCCGCTGCCAGAAGGCGATGATCTTCCTGGACGGCTGCAACCACAACAGGTTCAACACGACGTGGCCGGTCAACGACCCCTTCCGCGTCGCGGGCGAGGCGGTGCGCGACGCCGGCGAGCACCGCATGCTCGCCGGCGAGTACGTCGGCGGCCTGTTCGCCTGGCAACTGGCCGGCCGCACCCAGTTCCGCCCGCTGTTCGACGGCACGCAGGCCAACGGCAGGGGCGTGCCGGCCTCGATCCAGTGGGCCTTCGGCACGCAGGTCTCCCTGCTCGACGACTTCGAGGCCACCGCCGCCCCGGCGGGCGCCACCAGGACCGTCGGCACCGCGGCGGAGGTGAAGGCGTTCGGGGACATCACCATCGGCACCAGCCTCGCCCCGCGCGTCGGCCACCAGACCCGCGTCCTGCACGGCGACGTGACCGGCGGCGCGAGCAAGTGCCTGGAGCTGGGCTTCGCCGCGCCGCGCGACCTGAGCGCGTTCACCGACCTGACGCTGGCCATGACCGGCAACTTCGACCTGACCACCAAGGCGTCGATCGCGTCGAGCCCGCTGCCCGACCTGAAGGTCTCGCTCGTGGACGACGCGGGCAAGTCCGCGTCGGTCACCAGGACCGGCTTCCGGCCGCGCTCGGTGCCCGGCCGGCCCGCCTTCCACGAGGTGGACGAGGGGGCCGGCAAGAAGGCGGTCACCGTGCTGCGCCTGGAGACCGCGAGCATCGCGCTCGGCTCCTTCACCGGCGTCGACCTGAAGAAGGTGCGCAAGGTGATCGTGGAATCCGTCGCCCGCACGGCCCAGCACGTGTTCGTGGACGACCTCCGGGTCAGCAGGAGGTGAGGACGTCATGGAACCTCTGGTCGCCGCTTCGGCGCTGTTCATGAAGATCCCGCAGGGCATGCACCCGCAGTGGAAGGTACGCCTGCTCGTGTCCGGCTCCGGCTTCCGCGCGACCACCAGGGGCCTGAGCGCCGCGGTCGGCGGCCAGCCGGTCGAGGGCATCACCCTGGGCACGGAGGGCGCCGGGTTCGCCGGGTTCCTGCGGGCCGAACCCGCCAAGGGCGACCGGCTGTCCGTGGGCTACGGCAGGCGGCTGGGCGAGACGGGCGTGACCTACCAGGGCCCGTTGCACGATCCGATCGAGCTGGGCGACGAGGGCCCGGTCGCATAGGGGGAGTGGTGGCGATGGCAGCGCTGACGGGGCACCTGATCGCGCCGGGGCCGGCCGATTTCACCGGCTGGCGGCTGAGCGCCGACTTCGAGGAGGCCACCGGGCAGGAGCCGGTCGTCATCCCCGCCCACCGCTCGGCCGGTGTCGCGCCCGACGGCGCGTTCAGCCTGGCCCTGCCCGACGGGTGGCGCGAGCCGGTGGCGGTCACCGCCTCGACGCCCAGCGGGTTCGTGGCGGGCCGCACCAAGCTGAGCGCCAATGAGGTGTCCCAGCCGGTACGGCTCGATGTGCTGCCCGCCCCGCCCGTGCCCATCGAGGAGTCGCCCGACCCCACGCTCGGCCGCCGGCTCCGCTACACCGGCAGGGTGCTCGACACGCTCGGCACCGGGGCGCCGGCCGACCTGCTGGTGGTGCTGTGGGGGACGCCGAGGGGCGGCGGGGACGCGTACCCGCTGTCGGTCACCCGCACCGCGACGGACGGCTACTTCTCCGACCTGTGGCCGGTGGACGAGCTGGACGGCGCCTACGGCGTCGTGCAGGGCGGCGTCCAGACGTCGATCCCGCTGGCGGCCGGGCGGCTGCCGGACCGGATCCTTCTCGTGCTGGCCGAGCTGCCGGTGCCGATCGCGGCCGAGTCGCCGGACGACTGTGAGTGCCTGCCGGCGCCGCCGCGCGTGCCGGACGCCCTCGACCTGGCCGCCAACCCGGCCAGCTACGCGGCCGACCTGGGCGGCTGCGGGGACGTCACCGTGCCCAACCGCACGGTCGAGGAGGCCACGTTCCACGCCGTCGTACGGACCAGCGAGCCGGAGGTCAAGGGCGTCACCGCGCCGGAGGCGGTGGAGCTGTCGCAGCCGCTGGCCGCGTACGTGGCCACGCTGGTCGTCGAGCGGGAGCGGCTGGGCACGGAGCGGGAGCGGGTGGTCGTCGAGCGGGAGCGGCTCTCTGGGGGGACGCCGCGGCTCGCCGCCGATCAGCCGGTCACCGCGCAGGCGACCGAGCTGATGTCGGCCCGGCTGACCGACGACAGTGGCCCCGACCTGCGGCTCGATCCGGCCATCCTGAGCGCGGTGGCCCGCCGCCCCGACCAGCTCCGCTCCCTCGACCTGATCCGCGCCGAGCACCTGACGCTCAGGAAGCAGATCGGCCAGGCCGTGCTGCCGCTGGCCAGACCGCACCCCGGCCGCGTCACGCTGGACGCCGACCATGAGATCGACTGGGACGAGACGCCCACCACGTACCAGGCCACCACCATCGCCCACGGCCACCTGCTGACGCTCAAGCAGGTGTGGCGAGCCGACGGCTACTCGCTCGGCGACCTGCTGTACTCGCTGCCGCTGGCCCCCGGCCAGCGCAAGCGGGTGGCGATCGTGGACTGGCGGCGCGAGGAGGTCGCCTCCAGGAGCGCCGAGCGCAGGGAGAGCGAGCGGCTCGGCGCGCAGCTCGTCCATGACCGGGACATCTCCCAGGTCCTCGACACCGCGCTGCGCGAGAACACGCGCGGCCACTCGGAGTCGAACGTCGGCGCGGTCGGCGGCGGAGTGGCCGGCTTCATCGGCGCCGTCGTCTTCGGCGTCGGCGGCGGGTACGCCTCCAGTTCGGCCTCGGCCTGGCAGTCCTCGGCCCGCTCGGTCGCGGCCACCTCGCTGAGCAACATGCGCGACCGCACCCTGCAGGCGGCCAGCGCCGTCCGCAGCCAGCGCGCCACGGTCGTGCAGGGGGCGCGCGTGGGCGAGTCCGTACGCGCCCAGACCGAGGTGCTCGCCAACCACAACCACTGCCACGCCGTCACCGTCGAGTACTTCGAGGTGCTGCGCCACTTCCAGGTCACCAACGAGGTCGCCGACGTCCAGGAGTGCCTGTTCGTCCCGCTGGAGATCACGCCGTTCACCCCGGAGAAGGCGCTGCGCCACCGGCGGGTCCTGGAGGGCTCCCTGCGCCGCGCCGACCTGGCCGGCTCCTTCGCCGCGCTGGAACGCGTCGTCACCGGCTGGGAGAACGCCGGCGTCCCGGTGGGCAGGAACGCCGACCAGCCGATCACCGACCTCGACGGCGAACTGTGGCTGGCCTTCACCCTGCTGCGGCCGCGCGACGCCGCCGACGACGGGTTCGACGGGACCGACTGGGAGGCGTACGTCCCGTTCCTGCCCCAGACGCCGGGCGTGCCGCCGAACAAGCTGGCCGAGCACGTCTGGCGCACCTACCTGGGCGTCGCCCGGCGCGTCGACCGGGACCGGATCTGGAACACCCGCATCGCGCCGCGCGTGGCCCGCAGGATCGCCGGCACCCTGACGCTCGAACTGGTCAAGGCCGACGGGTCGCCGCCCGCGCCGGTCACCATCGACCCCACGCTGGTCACGCCGTTCGCGCAGGACCGGCCGCTGCTGGTCACGCTCCGCCTCGACCAGGCGCCCCCCGGCCTGGCCCGCGCGGCGGTGAGCGGCGTGCGGTTCACGTTCGGCGCGGCCCTGCCAGGGCTGGCCAGGGTGCTGGCCACGACGGCCGCGATGACGTACAGGACCGCCTACGCCACCCGGCCGCTGTTCGGCGACTGGCGGCTGGACAACGACCTGTCGAACACCGACGACGTCCTCATCCCCACGCCGCTGGACGCCTGGGAACGGCGCAACCCGCGCGAGGAGGACGTCCGCCGCGCGGCCGCGCTGCTCGGCCACCTCAACGACCACGTCGAGCACTACCACCACGCCATCTGGTGGAACATGGACCCGGGCCGCCGCCACCTGCTCCTCGACGGCTACCTCGCGCCGAACACCGGCCGCAGCGTGGCCGGCGCGGTCGAGAACCGGCTCATCACCATCGTCGGCAACTGCCTGGTGATGCCCGTCGCGCCCGGGCTCCACCTCGACCCCGGCTACCAGGCCAACGGGACGAGCCTGCTGGACGCGTACGCGACCCCGCCCACCCCGCCGGCGCGGATCAGCGTGCCCACGCCCGGGGTGTTCGCCGAGGCGATGCCCGGCGCGTGCAACTCGTGCGAGGTCATCGACGACACCCGGTTCTGGCGGTGGGAGGAGGCGCCCATTCCGGGCGAGCCCGCCGACATCCTGCCGCTGTCCACGCTCACCCGCCGCACCACGCCGGCCGGCGTCACGGCCGACGACTTCCCGGCCCCGATCGTGCGCATGCAGACGGCCCCGCGCGCCCCTGACCCGACCGGGCTGGCGGCGGCGCTCAGCCTCATCGGCACGCCCAACCTGTTCAGGGACCTCACCGGGATCGACCTGACGCAGGCCAACGTGGCCGAGGCGTTCAAGAGCACCATGAGCGCCGCCAAGGAGTTCGGCTCCCAGGCCGCCGGGCTGGCCCAGCAGCGGTTCCAGGCCGGCGAGAGCGAACGCAACCTGGAGCGCATCAAGCAGGCGCGCAAGAGCGGGCTGATCACCGAGGAGCAGGCGAGCGAGCTGGCGTCGGCCGCGCTGGGCGGGGCCGCCGGGCAGGCGCCCGCCGGTGGCCGGCCGGTGGACAACCCGTCGGTCCAGAAGCTGCTGGACCGCGCCGCCGGCAGCCCCGACAGTCACGTCAAGATCACCCGGTCGAGCGGCGAGGTCGACGTCCGCACCGGCGCGCGGGCCGACGGGAAGATGGACTTCACCGTCGTCCCGCCGGTCGCGCCGCTGAAGCAGAGCAAGCCGCTGAACTGCTGGGCGGCGGTCGGGGCGATGATGCTGGGCTGGCGCGACCGGATCTCGATCAGCGAGGCGGGCGCGGCCGAGCGGGCGGCGCCCGAGTGGCTGGCCAAGCAGCGGGCCGGGACCGGGCTGGAGGCCGCCGAGGTGGCCGCCTTCACCGCGGCCCTGGGGCTGCGCCGCGAGAATCCGCAGAGCTACCTGCCCAAGGGCATCTTCCTGCTGCTGGAGGCGCACGGGCCGCTGTGGGTGATCGGCGACGTCGGCTTCTCCGATGATCGGCTGTCGCACGCCATGATCGTCACCGGCATCCGCGGGGACGGCACGGCCGAAGGCACCCGGGTCACTCTCGTCGATCCCGCTCTGGGGGCGGCCAGGGAGGAGACGTACACGAACTTCGCCCGGTCGATGGAGGCACAGGACGTGGTGCGGCTCGGGCTCGGAATCTTCCACTGGTGATGGCTCTGGTCTCGGAGGGGCGTGGGGGTCAAAATCACGGCATGACGGTTGTTGTCGCGGCCGTCGCCCGGGACGGGGGCGACGCCGGACGGCTCGTGGAACGGGCGGTGGCCGGAGCGGGCCTGTGGGCGGCGCTCCCGGCGGATACCGCGCTCACGGTCGCCATCGCGGCCGGCCGCGGCGTCGCGCCCGCCGTGGTGGAGAGCCTGGTCGGATTGCTGTACGCGCACGGGTACACCTCGGTCGCGGTCACCGGCCGCTCCGGGCACGCGGGCCGCCATACGGGCGGGCCTTCGGGTGGCCCTGCGGGCGGTCATGTGGGCGGCCGTGCGGGCGGTCATGCGGACGGGCTTTTGGGCGATTCTTCGGACGCCCCTTCGGCCGGCTCTTCGGAGGGCCCTTTGGGCGGCCTTGGGGTGATCGACTTAGGTGCGGACCTGGTGTCCGGGGGGTTCGCGGCCGAGTGCGGGCTGCACGGGGTGTCGCTGGCGCGCGGCTGGGTGGAGGCGGGCTTCCGGATCAGCGTGGCCGGCTGCGCCACGCATCCCGAGCAGGGGTACACGCTGTGCCTGGCCGCCCTCTGCGACCTGCTGCCCGAACCGCCCGCCGACCGGGCCGAGGCGGCGGCCGAACTGCTGGCGCTGGCCGACTTCCACCTCATCGACGCGGTCGAGAGCAGCCACGGCCCGGCCGGGACCTTCGTGCCCGTGCCGCTGGCCACCGGCACCGTCGTCGCCTGCGCCGACGGGGTGCTGGCCGACGTGGTGGGCGCCTGCCTCATGGGCGTCGACCCGGCCACCTCGCCGCTGGTCGCCCGGGCGCTGGCCGACCCCGGCCTGCCCGCCGCGTACCGGATCGACGGCGACCTCACGCCCTTCGCCGGCTGGCGCAACCCGCCCCGCCCGCTGCTGGACGCCATGGGCAGGCTCGCCGACGAGGGGGCCTTACGCCGGACCATCCTGGCCGCCGCCGAGGCGCCGCGGGACGCCGACCGGGTGCTGGTCAGGATCGGCGACGTGGTCGGCGGCGCCCTCCGCGCGGGAGAGCGCAACCCGCTGGCGCTGGCCGCGCTCTGCTGGTCGCTGCAGGCCCTGGGCACGGCCGAGGCGGCGGTACGGAGCTGGCAGGTGATGTTCGCCAAGGAACGGGTCGCGCGGCGGCGGACGTCACTTGGGCTGCGGCTCGGCGACTACGCCGCGGCCGACTACGAGGCCGTCGCCACGCTGCTGGAACCCGTGGAGAGCCTGATCGACGCGCTGCCCGCCGACGAGCACGGCATGCGGCTCGGCCTGCTGGACGGCTCGACGGTGTTCGGGTGCGAGCGGACCGTGGCGGCGCCGTACGCGGACTTCGCCGCCCGGGTGGACATCAGCCGGGCGATCTCGTACATGAACGACTATCTTGGCGGCTGTGTCGTGCCCGTCGCGACCGATGAGGACGGGCGGGTGGTGTGGCAGGCCGAGCGCAACCTGTATCTGCCGCAGCCGAACTATCTGGCGATGTTCGGCGGGGACGTCATCGACGTGTGCAAGCTGGAGAGCATCCGGTACGAGCCCGGCCGGCGGAAGATCTCCTGGCGGACGGTGCGCAGCCCGAACGGGTCGGCCCTGTTCGACGACGGGTCGGTCACCTTCGCGGCGGCCGACGGCGGGCGGCGCACCACCATCACCGTACGGGTCAGGCAGCGGTTCACCCTGCCGCTGTTCTGGCAGGTCGTCGATCTGGACGCGTGGCCCGAGCTGAAGGCGGCCCTGGTCGCGGACGCGTACCGGCAGTTCTTCGCGGCCACCATGGACAACTTCGAGGCCCGGTACGAGGACAGGGACTTCCGCATCGGCCGGCGCTCCGAACCGGTGGGCCGGCCGACCGAACGGCTCTCACTGCTGCTCGACCTCGCCTCGGTGTCCGCGGAGAGCGCGCGGGAGCGGCTGCGGGCGCCGGTGGGGGAGCTGGACGCCGACGGGTTCGAGCACTTCTCGGCGGACGACCGGCCGGAGGACCTGCTGTCCCGGCTGCGCGGCGACGGCGGTTCGCCGGTGTCCCGGCCGGTGGCCGACTACCTGCGCGGCCTCCGCGAGGCCATCACCCGCGACTTCGGAAGGGGAAGACAGCGGTGAGGGGTGGGGCGGGGCGGGAGGCGGGGCTGGGGTGAAGGCGGCGGTTACCGGGGCGTCCGGGCTGGTGGGCGGGCATGTGGTGCGGGCGTTCGCGCGGGCGGGCCACGACGTGCGGGCGGTCGTGCGGGCGACCAGCCGGACGCGGGAGCTGGCCGGGACCGAGCTGGCCGTCGCGGACCTGGGGCGGCCGGCGCGGTTGCGGGCCGCGTTCGAGGGGTGTGACGTGGTCGTGCACTGCGCCGGCGCGTTCTCGTACGCCGAGGACACCCGCGAGGTCAACGTCGCCGGCACCGAGGCGGTCCTGCTGGCCGCCGCCGACGCCGGCGTGAACCGCCTGGTCGTGACCTCCTCCTCGGTGACCTGCGGCGCCGGCGAGGACGACGACCCCGTGCTCGACGGCATGCCCGCCTACTTCGCCGCCAAGGCCGAACAGGAGGCGCTCGCCCTGCGCCTGGCCGGGGAGCTGGCCCTGGAGGTCGTCGTGGCCTGCCCGACCGTGGTGATCGGCGGCCCCGATCACCGGCTGGTGCCCAGCAACGCGCTGCTCGTGCGCTATCTGCTCGACCCGCTGCGCACGACGTTCCCCGGCGGCGGCAACCTCGTCGCGGCCCGCGACGTCGGCGACGGGCACCTGCTGCTGGCCGAGCACGGCGTACCGGGGCGGCGCTACCTGCTGGGCGGCGAGAACCTCACCTGGCGGCGGATCCACGAGCTGGTCTCCGAACTGTGCGGAACCCACGGCCCCGGCCTGACCGCCACCCACACCAGCGCGTACGTCGGCGCCTCGGTGCTGGAGCTGGCCGCGCGGCTCACCGGCGGCCCCGCCCTGTCCACCCGCGCCGAGGCGGCCACCATCGGCCGCCGCTTCTGGTACGGGCACGAGCGCGCGGCGGCACTCGGGTACGCCCCGATGCCGGTCAGGCGCGCCCTGGCCGGGGCACTGAGCTGGCTGATCACCAGCGACCACGTGCCCAGACCCGTCCGCGCCTGGCTACGGCCGCTCCCCGAGGTCTACGAGGCCCGCGAACTCTTCCCGGCACCACCACCGCGCGTCGTCCCGCCCCCGGCCTGATCCCCGCGTGTCGTATCGCCCCCGGCCTGGCGTACGTGCTCGACGAGCCGGGTGCTGAAGTCCCTGCCCAGCGCCGTCAGCGCCTCGGTGTAGTCCACGGCGGCCGAGGCCATTCTGGCGGCCTGCTCGGGCGTCTCCTTGGTGATGAAGTCCAGCGCCGCGCCGCCCGTACGGATCGACACGCCCGCCCGCAGCAGCTCGTCGGCGGTGCCCAGGGCGACGCGCCACATGTCGAGCTGGGCGTTCAGGTAGCGCGAGAAGACGTCGTCGCTCGTGGTCGTCATGCGTCCTCCAGGAGTGTGCTGTGGTGGAATCCCAGCCGCGGGTCGGCCCAGGTGGGCAGGCCGGGGTCGTACCTCTGCAGATCGGGCATCCGCACGCGCAGCCGTACGGTGTTGGCCGGGTAGTCGTACACCGTGATCGTGTTCAGGCCCCGGTTGGCGGTGAAGAGCAGGCTCTGGTCGCCGGAGAGGCGGCAGGCGTACACCGAGTCCAGCAGCGTGCCGCGCGACACCCGCAGCGCGCCGAGGAAGTGCTTGCCGCTCGGGGCGGGCGAGCCGCGCGTGAAGGCGTCGGTCACCTGGCGCACCGCCTGCCGTCCCGCCCGGAACTGCTCGCCCAGCGAGGGCCGCTCGTCGATGATCCGGTACGCCGACAGGCTCTCCAGATCGATCATCACGATGGTCCCGCTGCCGCCGTTGCAGTAGATCAGCTCGTGGTCGGACACGCAGACGTCGGAGTTGACGTGCGCCGGGGTGTCCAGGCCCGAGGCCCAGTGCCGGCGTACCTGCCCGGACTCGGCGTCGATCTCGAAGACGTACTCCTTGAAGTACGCCATCGCCCACTCGTGCCAGTCGTGGCCCTCCTGCGGGCGTACCCGGAACGACAGGGCGTAGAAGCGGTCCTCGCGCGGATGCGCGGCCACGTGCCAGCAGGTCGTCGGTAACTCCACCCGGCGGGCCCGCCCGGTCTCCAGGTCGAAGATGCCGACCTCGCGGGCCTCGCCCCTGGTGGGGTGGTCCATGCCGCCGTACACCAGGTAGCGGCCCGAGGCCGTGCGGTTGATGGCGTGCGGCAGCTTCAGCGCGTGCCGGCCCAGGCACTCGGCCTTGGTCAGGCGGTCCACGTCGAAACGCCACAGGTTCTCGCCGATGGCGCTCACGCCCTCGCGCTCGTTCAGCCAGACGATGTGCGTGCTGCTCTTGATGGCCGCGTCGACCGGCTCCAGCCGCAGCGTGGAGAAGCGGTCCTCCTCGCGGAGGGTGGCCGTGTCGTAGAAGAGCAGGTGCTGGCCGACGTTGCCGAGGAAGCCGAGCTGCCGGTTCGGGCTGACGCTGACGGCGTGGCCGCCGGACACCCCGTCGAAGTAATTGATCTTGTACGCGTACCGTTCGGTGTCCGGGTCGTACAGGAAGGCGCAGACCCCCGCCCTGCCCTCCAGCCCGTTGAGCCCGTTGCCGTCGAGTGCGATGTGGAATGCGTACCGATAGTGCCCCATTCCCACCCCCGTAGATGGCGATACCGCCTAGCGTAGGCACGATCCGCGCGCCCGCCCAGAGCGTGGCGTCACGGCTGCGGGACGAGCTGGACGCGGGTGCTTCCGTCGTACGGCACCACGATCGTCTGGTCCCGGCCGAGCGTCCAGGCCGAACCCACCAGGAACAGCCGGCCCCCGGCGGCCAGGAGCAGCCGGAACCCGCGGTAGCGGTGCGCGAAGGCCGGGTCCTTGGCGGTGCTGGGGAGCGGGGTGTAGGCGATGCCCGACGGGGTGCCCTGCAGGGGCTCCTTGAGGTCGAGGATGACCTCGGGCCGGTGGGGGAGCTCGCGTACGTCGTCTTCGCCCCTGCCGGTGCCGTACGCCCACGCGACCGTGGTCGAGAACCAGAGCAGACCGGCCAGGGCCAGGCCGAGGACGCTGACGACGCCGTTCCTGGCCAGCCGCTTCGAGATCAGCGGGCGGCCACGGTTCCTGCCCTGGAGGTGGATCGCGTACGCGACGGTGACCGGGCCGAACGCCAGCGCCAAAGGGGTGACGTTGATCGTCACACTGGTTTCCGTGCCCTCCAGGAAGATCCCGATCAGGGCGCGGGCGATCAGGAGGGTGCCGACGAGCCCGATGACGGCGGCGAGGAAGGCGTTGACCGTGTCGCCGGGGTGGCGGGCGATCTGGCGGGTGAGCAGGGTGTGGGCGCCGATGGCCAGCAGGGCGCTCAGGCACATGATGGTGGCGGGGACGTAGACGACCTCCAGGCCGAGGAGGAGCAGGGTCTGGTTGGACATGCCGGTCATGTCGATGGAGATACCGAAATACGCGAAGCGGGCGCGGGTGGCGATGTAACCGAAGTAGATCAGCAGCGCGGTGGCCAGCGTGGTGGGCCCGGCGGCCTCGGCCAACTGCCGCATCCGCACCGAGACCGGCTCCTGCCCATCAGCCGCCGCTCCCGCGTCGGTCTGCTCAGGGCCGGTCTGCTCAGCGCCGGTCTGCTCAGGGCCGGCCCGGTCCGGCGCCGGGCCGGGCTCTGTCTCCTCCGCGGCCGCCTTGCTCGTCATCATTCCTCCGGCGCCGGGGCGGCGCTTTCGGCGGGAGCGTCCGAGTTGCTCGACTCCTCGTCCGTGGCCGACGTGTCGGGCTGCTCGGCGTCGTCCGGGGACGGGCTCGGGGACTCCTCGTCGGGGGAGGAGGGCCCTTCGATGGAGACGCTCATCGGGGGGACGTCGTCGGTGGTGCCGCTGATCGTGATCGGCCTTTCGGCCGTCGGCGGCGGGCCTTTCCAGTCGCCGACCTCGTCACAGGGCGAGTCCTCGGGGTCGACGCACACGTACCGGTACCGGACCTGAGCCCTCAGCACGTACGCCGTCTCGGAGGCGGGACCGCTGACCTGGGCTCCCGCGATGCACTGGGTACCGGGCCTCAGCATGACGCCCTGGCACGACGGATCGCCGTCGCGCTCACAGTGCCCGGCGCCGGACCGGACGGTGGCCTTCCCCGGCCCCGACTCGACCAGGAAGGACACCGACTCGATCACCCCGGGGGTGGAGGTCTTGTTGATGACCTTCATGCAGCCCCCGCCGCCGCTGCCGTCGAGATGGATGCCGTTCCAGGTGACGCTCTGCCGGCCGTTGCCCGACGACCCAGGAGACCTCCCAGACCGCCCCTGACCACCTCGCGAACCCTGCTCGCCGTCCGAGCCCTGGCCGCCGTCCGAACCCTGCTCCGCACCGTCCGTGGCCTGTTCGCCGGGCTCTTCTCCGGTGGCGCCGGGCCGGACGTCCTCCGACGTACCTCCTGGGGCGCCGGTGAGCCGCCCGTCGCCGCCGCCCGTCGCCACGCCGACCAGCCAGACGACCCCGAAGGCCCCCACGAGGGTGAGGACGCCCGCCATGATGAGCAAACGTGACCGCGATGGTGTCATGGATCATCCCGAGAAGCGTCGCCGAAATTCCTGACTCGCCCTCAGGATCGGTGTCCCGCGCCGGGACGGGATGAGTACCCCCTACTCAACCGGAGACGCCTCAGGGACGTCGATGCCCAGCTCGCCGAGCGCCGCCCGCAGGTCTTGGGGAATCCCGAGGTGGCCGAGGAGAACCCGGGCGTGCGCGGCCGACCAGGGATCGATGCGCGCCGCCGCGTCGGCGAACCCGACGAGGGCCGCCGGGCTGAGATCGTCGTTCTCGGTCACCGGCTCGATGGACGTCCTGACCAGCTCGGCCCGCTCCGGGTCCGCCACGAGCAGGGTCCGGTAGTAGAACGGATCCCGCTCCAGCGCCGCCACGACGGCCGGATGCCGGGCTCTGTCCGCGCCCTGAGCCGCGTCCGTGGCTGGGGCCGGGTCCAGGGCGAACAAGGCCAGGGCCTGTTCGTGCCTGGGCCAGGGGTCGTTCGGCCAGCGGGCGGCCACCGCGGCGTGGTTTTCCAGTGCCGCTGTGTGGTCTCCCCGGTCGTGGGCGGCCAGGCCCGGTTCCAGGGCGGCCGCCAGTTCGCCGCCCCGCCAGCTCACCTCGTCGATCAGCTCGCCCAGGACGTCCAGGGTGCCGGGGTCGGCGAAGGGCCGGGCGAGCCGGATGAGCAGGGTGCCCCGGCGGTGCAGCCCTCTGCCGAGCAGCAGGCAGGCCAGCGCGAGCTGACCGGCGGTCGCGGGCGCCGGGTCGCCGTGGGTCAGGCACGCCCAGTACGTACGGTCCGCGCGCACGTCGGGCCACCACCGCTCGAACGGCCTGCCGTCCCCGCGCAGCTCGCTCAGCCGCCGGGCCAGCAGATTCCCCGCCGACCCCATGAGCGCCAGCAGCGAGGCCACCTGCCGGAAGCACGCCTCCTCCAGGGGCCGCCCACCCTGCCACGACCCCGAGCTCATGAGGTGGCCTGCTCGTGGGCCGGGTCCAGGGGCACGCCTCGTCGCGCGCGGGACAGGGCCTCCTCGTGGGAGTCGCCCAGTTCGAGGTGGCCGACATAGCGGGTCAGCGCGCCGGGTGGGAGGAGCCGACGGGCGTGGCCGACCAGGATCGCCGCACAGGCCAGCGCCGCCTCGCTCTCCATCCCCCCGGTCTCGGCGCCGGTGGTGTCGAAGAACCAGAGCATGCGGTCCACGTGTGCCGGCAGGGTCCGGTCCACGCCCAGCCCGAAGAGGAACCGTACGGACTCCGGCGCCTGGTCGGGCGGGCGGCGGGCGAAGGGGAGGAGGACGTGCATGGCCGCCGTGGGCACCGCCCGCCGGAGCGGGAGCCGCAGTCCGTCGCGGACGAAGGCCGCACCGGCGGCCGGTGCCGCGCCGGACCAGCGGTGGATGGCGGCGGTGAGCTCGTCGCACAGGGCCTCGGCCAGCTCGACGTCGCCGATGCGGGCCGAACGGTGGCCGGCCTCGCCGCCCGGCAGGACGTCCATGGAGAAGTGGGCGAAGGCGCGTCCGAGGCCGATGTCGTGGCACTCGGCGTAGATCGGGGCCGCGAACGGGCCGAACTCGGCGTCCCAGGCCGCCACCCCGTCCAGACCGGCCAGCAGTTCCGCCGCCCGCCGGACGGCCGGGCTCAGCGACGGCCGGGACGCCAGCCGTGCCAGGACCGGCCGGTCCGAAGCGAGCCGGGCCACCGCGAACCTGGCCGCCGCCACCTCGGGCAGCCGGTCGTAGGACGGGTCGATGCGCGTCAGTGCCGCGCCCGCCCGGCCCAGCAGGTCTTCCTCCATCGGCAGCCCGGCCTCCAGCAGCCGCAGGCAGCGTTCGGCGATCAGCAGGTCCATCGAGCGCCGCACGTCCAGCGGCATGCGCGTGGCGTGCAGCATCTCGCTCGCCGCCCCGAAGTAATCCAGCGCCCGCACGTAGTACGACTCCACGGCCAGCCCGTCCGCGACCGCCCAGAGCAGTTCGCCGGCCAGGTTGTCGAGCAGCGGGTTGCGCTCCATCTCGGGGTCCATGACGAAGGCGGCCCCGAGGTTGGCCAGCTCCATGACCTCGTCCAGTTCGCCCAGCTCGGCATGGAGACGGACGCATTCGAGCAGCCCCTGGAAGCGCTCGGTGAACTCCGGCAGCTCGTACGGGACCTCGGGCTCGGGCATGGCAGGCCGCAGTTCGGTCAGGCGCCGGTGGTGCGACTCCCGCCGGGCCGCCCGCCGGTCCTCGATCTCCCGCAGCGCGACCGCCTCCAGGACCTCGATCACGTCCGGCACGGTGAGCCAGGTGACCGACACGAGAGAGGCGAAGTCGACGGCCAGGGCGCCCTCGACCGTACGGCACCGCTCCTCCAGCTCCGCGCGCAGCCGCAGACCGCCCAGGAGCGCCGGCCGGGCCATCTACCTGCCCCTGAGCAGCACGAGGAAGGAGCCGATGCGCTCGCTCCCGCCCGACGGCCCGGGCGCGACGTCGAGCGAGCACTCCCAGAGCCCGCTGACCGCCGCCTCGACGAAGAGGTCGAACCCTCGCGCGGCCCCCGCCGGCAGCGTGCAGCGGCTGCCGGCGACGGCCACCGTGCAGCCCTCCGCGCCCGGTGAAGTGAGGCGCACCCGGCGGCCTTCGCCTTCGAGGGGCAGCCGCGCGGACCCGAGGCCGGTCTCCAGCCGGTCGTAGCGCAGGGAAGGGGGATAGCCGTCCTGCCCCCGCCGCGCCACCACCTGAATCCCGGGGAACTCCACGGGCGACCCGGTCGTGTTGGCCACGCTGATCGGCAGCCTGACCCCGCGCCCGTGCACGGTCACCCCGTCGAGGCTGCCCGCGTGCCCGTAGATCCGGCGCGCCGATCCCTCGACGGCCCAGAACAGGCGCGGCGCGCCGACGCTGACCTCGATCGGGGAGGGACCCATACCAGCGTTGTACCGCACCCGAACCCGGGTGTCCTCTTCCGCCGGGACCGAAATCCCGGCAACGGTCAGACCCGGACGCCGAACCGCGCGCCCGGGCTCTGCCGCACGTCTCAAGGTCTCAGGTGAAGACCTTCTCCGGAGTGATGGGCAGGTCGCGGACCCGCTTACCGGTGGCGTGGTGGACCGCGTTGGCGACCGCCGCCGCCACCCCCACGATGCCCAGCTCGCCGATGCCCTTGGCGCCGAGCGGCGTCTGCGGGTCGGGCCGGTCCACGAAGCGCACGTCGATGTCCGGTACGTCGGCGTGCACCGGGATATGAGAGCCGGCCAGGTTCGCGTTGACGATCCGGCCCGAGCGCTCGTCGAGCAGGGTCTCCTCCATCAGCGCCATGCCGATGCCCATGATGATCCCGCCGCGCATCTGCCCGGCGGCCTGCTTGGGCGAGACGATCCGGCCTCCGTCGAACGCGCCCGTCCAGCGGGTGACGCGCACCTCGCCGGTGTCCGCGTCCACCCGCACCTCCGCGAAGTGCGCGCCGTACGTGCTGGTCGAGCGCTTGATCGTCTGGTACGGCGGCGCGGACCTCCCGGTCACCTCCACCTCCTCCCGCCCGGCCCTGGCCAGGATCCGCCGGTAGCTCTCGCCCCGCCCGTCCGGCAGGTACAGGCCCTCGTCGCGCGTCGCCACCTCACCCGCCCGCCGCCCGGCCAGCGGCGAATCGGTGCCCTTGACGAGCGCGAGCAGCTCGCGGACCAGGTGGTCGCGCGCCGACCAGACCGCCGAGGCGAGCGTCGTCGTCGCCGCCGAGGCGCCGGGGATGCGGGTCTTGGCCACGTCCGAGTCGCCCTGCAGGAAACGGATCTTCCCCATCGGCACGCCCAGCCGCTGCGCCGCGGCCTGGATCTGGGCGGTCGCGGTGCCCGCGCCCAGCTCGTTCGTGCTGCTGTGGAGGGTCACCGTGCCGTCGGCGCGCAGCCGCAGCCGTATCGCCGCGATGAGCACCGCGTCCGGGTTGATCGCGGCGGCCATGCCCTGCCCGACCAGCCAGCGCCCGTCGCGGGTGGCGCGCGGCGCGGGCGCGCGCTCGCGCCAGCCGAACGCCTCCGCGCCGAGCAGGTACGCCTCGCGCAGATGCCGGCTCGTGAACGGCCGCCCGGAGACCGGATCACGTTCAGGCTCGTTGCGCAGCCGCAGGTCGAGCGGGTCCATCCCGAGCTCCCAGGCCAGCTCGTCCATCGCCGACTCCATGGCGAACGACCCGGGGGTCACGCCGGGCCCGCGCAGGAACGCGTTCTGGATCCGGTCCACCCGCACCACCCGCTGGTGCGCGGTGAGGTTGGGGCAGGCGTACAGGTGACGGGAGGCGGCGATGGCGGCCTCGGCGAACTCGTCGGCCGAGCACGTGGACAGCGCGTCGTGCACGATCGCGGTCAAATGCCCCTGATCGTCCGCGCCGAGCCGGATCCGGCTGCGCGTGGGCGCCCGGCCGCCGGTCATGGTGTACGTCTGCCCGCGCGACAGCACGAGCTTGACCGGCCGCCCGGCGAGCCTGGCGGCGGCCACCGTCAGCGCCACGTGCGGCCAGGCCGTCGTCTTGCCGCCGAACCCGCCCCCGATGTACGGGGCCAGCACCCGCACCCGCCGCATCGGCAGGCCGAACTTCCCGGCCAGCATCTCCTTGAGGCCGTACGGGTACTGCGAGGTGTCGTACACGGTGAGGTCGTCGCCGTCCCACATCGCCAGCGTGGCGTACGGCTCCATCGCGTTGTGGTGTTCGAGCGGCGTGGTGTACTCCGCCCGCACCGTCACCGCCGCGCCCGCCAGCCCCGCCCGCGCGTCGCCGACGACGGTACGCGACTCCTCCAGCACGGAGTGGGCCGGGGTACGCGCCCCCTCGTCCGTCATCGCCAGCACCGCCGGCTCGGCGGCGTAGCGCACCACGACCAGCCCCGCCGCGTGCTCGGCCTGCTCCCGCGTGCCGGCCACGACGACCGCGACCGGCTGGCCGTGCCAGTGGACGCGGTCGGTGTTCAGGATCGGCAGGCTCATCGCGGCGGCCCCGACCGGGGCCCTGAGCGTGGCGTACGCGCCGGTGGGCCGCATCTCCGGCGCGTTCTCGTGCGTCATCACCAGCAGCACGCCGGGCGCGGCCGACGCCGCCGAGGTGTCGATGCCCGTGACGCGGCCCTTGGCGGTCGCGCTCGGCACGGGCACCGCGTACGCGAGCCCCTCCGGCACGTGGTCGGCGGTGTACCGGATGGCACCCGACACCTTGTCCGGCCCGTCCACCCGGTCCACCAGGCGGCCGACCTCGCCGGGCTCGGTGGACAGCGGATCGTGGCGGCCGTCCGGCAGGAGCCGGGCCACCTTGCCCACGGCACGCATGACCAGGCCGAAGCCCTTCGCGGCGATGCTCATGACGGTCCCGCCAGTTCGGTGAGGGTGCGCTGGATCAGCCGCCGGGCCAGCTCAGCCTTGAACGCGTTGTCCCGCAGGGGCCGCGCCCCGGCCAGCGCCGCCACGGCCGCCTCGCGGAAGGCCCGCTCGTCCGGCGCCGCCCCGGTGAGCAGCTCTTCCGCCTCGTACGCGCGCCACGGCCTGGCCGCCACGCCACCGAGCGCGATGCGTACCGTGCCGATCCCGCCGTCCTCGACGTGCAGCAGCACGGCCACGCTGACCAGCGCGAAGGCGAAACTGGCCCGGTCGCGCACCTTGACGTAGGCGCCGTGGGCCGGCAGCCCCGGCGGCAGGTCCACGCTGGTGACCAGGTCGTTCCCGAGCACGGTCTCGACGTGCGGCGTCCGCCCCGGCAGCAGGTGGAAGTCCGTCACCGGCACCGCCCGCGCACCGTGCACGCCGGCGAGGTTGACGGTCGCGCCGAGCGCCGCCAGCGCCACGCACATGTCGGAGGGGTGCACGGCGACGCAGCTCTCGCTCGCCCCCAGGACGGCGTGTCCCCGGTCGAGCCCGCCGATCGCCTCGCAGCCCGCCCCCGGCACGCGCTTGTTGCAGGCGGCGCCGACGTCGTAGAAGTAGCCGCAGCGGGTGCGCTGCAGCAGGTTGCCGCCGACCGTCGCCCGGTTGCGGAGCTGCGGCGAGGCCCCGCTGAGCAGGGCGCGGGCCAGCACCGGGTACCGCGCCCGCACCCGGTCGTCGGCCGCCACCCGCGCGTTGCGGGCCAGCGCCCCGATCCGCAGGCCGCCGCCGGGCAGGTCCTCGATCCGGTCCAGCGGCAGCCGCGAGATGTCGATCACCCGCTCCGGGCGTTCCACCTCCTGCCGCATCAGATCGACCAGGTTCGTCCCGCCCGCCAGGTACGTCCCCGCCGCCCCCAGCTCGACGGCCTCGGAAAGATCGGCCGGCCGCTCGTACACGAAGGGCCTCATGACAGCTCCCTGACGGCGGCGACGATGCCGTTGTAGGCGCCGCACCGGCACAGGTTGCCCGACAGCCGCTCCCTGATCTCCGCGTCGCTCAGCGGCGCGGGAGCGGTGAGATCACCGGTCACGGCGCTGGGCGCGCCGGCGCGGTGCTCGGCCAGCATGGCGATGATCGAGCAGATCTGCCCCGAGGTGCAGTAGCCGCACTGGAACCCGTCGTGGCGCACGAGCGCCTCCTGCACGGGATGCGCCACGCCCTCGATCGTGGTGACCTCCATGCCCGCGCACTGGACCGCGAGCACCAGGCAGGAGTTGACCCGCTCACCGTCGAGCAGGACCGTGCACGCCCCACAGGCGCCCTGGTCGCAGCCCTTCTTGGTGCCGGTGAGCCCGAGCCCCTCACGCAGGAGGTCGAGCAGGCTGACGCGCGGGTCCGTCGGCAGGTCGTGGGACCGCCCGTTCGCCCGCAGGGTGTGGCCGACCATCGGCTCCTCCTATCTCGTACATGTCTGTACGACTTAGACCATACCCCATCCCAGTATGGGAACCGGCGGTCAGGCCGGGGGGCCGCGCGTGAGCAGGAGCCGGTGCGCGGCGCCTGCCAGGCGAAAACCATATATAGATGATCATCAATGAATTCAGTGAGTGCTCAAGCGCTGTTTCCCGTCTGTTCACATTGACGGATTTCTATGCGATTGCGGGACTCGGATGCCTGGTCGCGGCCGGGCTCGTCAGGAGCCGGAGGAATGATCGTGAGCAATCGAATGCGGACCGCACTCGCCCTGGTCGTGGCGGCCGGCGCCATCGGGCTCGCCGCGTGCGGCGGCGGCAACCAGACCGCCGCCGAACAGGAGCCGGGCGCGTCCCAGCCGGCCAAGGAGCTGGCCGGCGACGTGAAGGTCGACGGCTCCAGCACGGTCGCGCCGCTGTCCACGGCGGCGGCCGAGTTGTTCGCCGAGCAGCAGGCCAAGGTGCGGGTCACGGTCGGCACGTCCGGCACCGGCGGCGGCTTCGAGAAGTTCTGCAACGGCGAGACCGACATCTCCAACGCCTCCCGCCCGATCAAGGACGAGGAGAAGGCGGCGTGCCAGGCCAAGAACATCGCCTATGAGGAGTTCTCGGTGGCCAACGACGCCCTCACGGTGGTCGTGCACAAGGAGAACACCTGGGCGAACTGCCTCACCGTGGAGCAGCTCAAGAAGATGTGGGAGCCCGGCTCCAAAGTGAACAACTGGAACCAGGTGGACGCCAAGTTCCCCAGTGAACCGCTCAAACTGTTCGGCGCCGGCACCGACTCCGGCACGTTCGACTACTTCACCGACGTGATCAACGGCGAGGAGGGCAAGAGCCGTACCGACTACAGCCCGAGCGAGGACGACAACGTCACCGTCCAGGGCGTGGCGGGCTCCAAGGGCGGGCTCGGCTACTTCGGGTTCTCCTACTTCGAGGAGAACGCCGGCAAGCTCAAGGCCGTGCAGGTCGACAGCGGCGACGGGTGCGTCGGGCCGAGCGTGCAGAGCGCGCAGGACGGCACGTACAAGCCGCTGTCGCGGCCGCTGTTCATCTATCCCAAGGCCGCCTCGCTCAAGCGGCCCGAGGTGCTGGCCTTCGTCGAGTACTACGTGGCCAACCACAAGCAGATCGCCGAGGACGCCAAGTTCATCCCGCTCAACGCCCAGCAGGAGACCGAGCTCCAGGGAGACCTGGCCAAGCTGAAGACCCAGGCCGGCGGATGAGCACGACCGGCACCGAGCCCTCTCCGGCGAGCCCGCTGGAGAGGGCCCGCTCGCGCTACGGGGAACGCGCGGTCCAGGTCGTGCTCGTGGCCGCCGCCCTGGTGTCGGTCGCCACGACCGCGGGCATCGTGATCTCGCTGGTGCCGCCCACCGCCGAGTTCTTCGAGTCGGTGAGCGTGGCGGAGTTCTTCACCACCACGGTCTGGGCGCCGCTCTTCGAACCGCCCGCCTACGGCGTGCTGCCGCTGGTCACGGCCACGTTCCTGATCACGTTGATCGCCGTCGTGGTCGCGATCCCGCTCGGGCTGGGCGCCGCGCTCTACCTGAGCGAGTACGCCCACGCCCGCACCCGCAAGGTCTTCAAGCCGATCCTGGAGGTCCTCGCGGGCGTCCCGACCGTCGTGTACGGCTTCTTCGCCCTGCGCTTCGTCACCCCCGCGCTCCAGACGTACCTGCCCGCCGGCCTGCAACCGGACATCTTCAACGCGATCTCGGCCGGCCTCGTCATGGGCGTCATGATCGTCCCGACCGTGGCGTCGCTGTCGGAGGACGCCATGTCGGCGGTGCCCCAGGGCCTGCGCGACGGCGCCTACGCCCTGGGATCGTCGACCAGGCTCGTGGCCGTGCGCGTGGTGCTGCCCGCCGCGCTGTCGGGCGTGGTGGCCTCGTTCGTGCTGGCCATCTCGCGGGCCATCGGCGAGACGATGATCGTCGCGATCGCGTCGGGCAACAAGCCCGCGCTGTCGTTCAACCCGCTGGACGCCATGCAGACGATGACCGGGTTCATCGCCCAGGCCGGCTCCGGTGACCTGCCGACCGCCTCGCTCGACTACAAGACCATCTTCGCCGTCGGCGCCCTGCTGTTCCTCATCACGTTCGCGATGAACTTCGTCAGCGCCCGGCTGGTCCGCAAGTTCCGGGAGGTGTACGAATGACCGCCACCCAGCGGCGGCTGCTCGTCCGGCGCCGCGTCCCGTGGGGCGACATCGCCTTCAAGCTGGTGCTGCGGCTGTGCCTGGCCGTCGCGGTGGCCTTCCTGGTGACGCTGCTCGTCTACGTCGTCTACAAGGGCTGGTCGCGGCTCGACCCGAGGTTGTGGGAGAACTTCCCGTCGATCCGCCGCCCCGAGCGGGCGGGCGCGAAGTCGGCGCTGTTCGGCAGCCTGTGGGTGATCGGCATGACCGCGGTGTTCTGCCTGCCGGTCGGCATCCTGGGCGCCATCTACCTGGAGGAGTACGCCGACCACCGCCGCTGGTACAACCGGCTGATCGAGCTGAACATCGCCAACCTGGCCGCCATCCCGTCCATCGTGTACGGCATCCTCGGCCTCGGCGTCATCGCCCGCGGCTTCGGCTTCGGCACCACGGTGATCACCGCGTCGATCACGCTGTCGCTGCTCGTGCTGCCGATCGTGATCATCGCCTCCCGCGAGGCCATCCGCGCGGTGCCGGGCGAGATCCGCAACGCCTCCTACGGCCTGGGCGCCACCAAATGGCAGACCATCTGGCGGCAGGTGCTGCCCTCGGCGATCCCCGGCATGGCCACCGGCTCCATCCTGGCCCTGTCGCGGGCGGCCGGCGAGGCGGCCCCGCTGCTGCTGCTCGGCGGCCTGACCTACGTCGCCTACATCCCCGACGGCCTGCTCAGCGGCTACACCGTGCTGCCGATCCAGATCTACGGCTGGATCAGCCAGTCACGCGAGTCCTTCCACGACCTGTCGTCGGCGGCCATCGTGCTGCTGCTGATCGTGATCATCGCGATGAACTCCGTCGCCATCTACGTACGCAATCGCTCCCAGAAGCGGTGGTGAACAGACCGTGACCACCCCCACGACCCCGCGATCCGAGAAGGCCATGGCCCCCTCCCAGTTGCCGGACCTGTTCGACCCCGTCTTCACCCTCCAGGACCTGTCGGTCTTCTACGGCGACTACGAGGCGGTGCGCGGCGTGAACATGCGCATCGCCCCGCAGGAGATCACCGCGCTGATCGGCCCCTCAGGCTGTGGCAAGAGCACGGTGCTGCGCTGCCTCAACCGGATGAACGACCTCATCCTGGACGCCCGCGTGGCCGGCAAGGTGACCTACTACACCGAGGACCTCTACGGCGAGTCCGTCGACCCCATCGAGGTACGCCGCCGGATCGGCATGGTCTTCCAGAAGCCCAACCCGTTCCCCAAGTCCGTCTTCGACAACATCGCCTACGGCCCGCGCATCAACGGCCAGCGCAGGGGACTGGACGAGATCGTCGAGGAGGCCCTGCACCGCGCGGCGTTATGGGACGAGGTCAAGGACAAGCTCAAACAGAACGCCCTCGCGCTGTCCGGCGGCCAGCAGCAGCGCCTGTGCATCGCCCGCGCCATCGCGGTCAAACCGGACGTGATCCTCATGGACGAGCCCTGCTCGGCGCTCGACCCGATCGCCACCACCAAGATCGAGGACCTCATGCAGGTCCTGTCGCGGGACTACACGATCGTGATCGTCACCCACAACATGCAGCAGGCGGCCCGCGTGTCCGAGCGCACGGCCTTCTTCACCGCCGAGGTGGACGAAAGGGGTGAGCGGCACGGCCGGCTCGTCGAGTTCGACTCCACCGCGCGCATCTTCAGCAACCCCGCCGACAAGCGCACCGAGGGCTACATCACCGGGCGGTTCGGCTGACAGAAGCAGACCAGGAACGGAGCGATCGAGCGTGACCCAGGCCATGGCGGCACCCCAGTCCGACCGCCCCGGCGGCCCCGAGCTCCTGGTCGCCGATCCGGATCACGGTCTGACGGAGCTGGCCGCGCAGGGCATCACGGTCGTGCGGGCCGTGGACGGCCCCGGCGCGCTGCTGCGCATCGGGGCCTGCCCGCCCGACGTGCTGCTGGTGAGCGCGCGCCTGCCGGGCATCGACCCGGTGACGCTCATCGAGTCGGTACGCCGCTCGCTGGCCACCCTGCCGATCATCCTGGGCACCGGGCCCGAGGACGCCGAGCTGGCCATGCGCGCCCTGGCGGCCGGGGCCACGGCGTGTGTGGCGCGGCCGTACCGGTGCAAGGAGCTGCTGACGCTGATCCACGCCACGCACATCCCCGGGTCCCTGCCCCTGCTGCGGGTCGGCGACATCGAGCTCGACCAGGACGCGCACGTCGTCCGCGTCGCCGGGGCGGCCGTGCACGTGCCGCTGCGCGAGTACGAGCTGCTGCGCTACCTGATGCGCAACGCGGGCCGCGTGGTGACCAAGCACGAGATCACCAGGAAGGTGTGGCGCAGCGAGGGCAAGCCGCCGAACAACACCATCGTCGTGCACGTCAAGCGGCTGCGGCGGCGGCTGGGCGACGACGAGCGGCATCCAGCGATCCTGCTCACCGTGCGGGGCATCGGCTACCGCATCACGGCTGGTGATCCACCACGGTCGAACGGTACCTAAAATGGGCCGGTGCAGCCCGAAGAGATCTCGCCGGCCGATGAGCGGCGCGACACCGCCCCCGTCGCCGAGCCTCTCTCGCGGCCGGCGGCCGAGCGGCTAGCGAGCGCGCTCAAGGCGGTCGCCGATCCCACCCGGCTGCAGGTGCTCAGCATGATCAGCGGCAGCCCGGCCGGGGAGGCGTGCGTCCTCGACCTCACCGCGCCGCTCGGGCTGACCCAGCCCACCGTCAGCCACCACCTGAAGATCCTGGTCGACGCCGGGCTGCTGACCAGGGAGAAGCGCGGCAAGTGGGCGTGGTACTCGATCGTCCCCGAGCGGCTGGACGCCCTGCGCGGCCTGATCCCCTAACGCTCCACCGGCCTCTGACACCTTCCCGTTCTCCAGCGCCTCTTGCAGGCGCAGCGACCGGGCGAACAGCTCCCGCCCGGCCGGGGTGGCGCGGTGGCCGCCCGGGCACGGCTCGATCAGGCCCGCCTCGCGCAGCACCGCGAGATCCCGCTCGGCGCCGCAGGGCGCGCCGCTCTGCCAGAGCAGCACGCTGAGCAGGCGCAGCCGATCGGGATCCGCCATGGCCCGCAGGCGGCGGGCGCGGGCGACGGCCGTGGCGTAGGGAATGGGCGGCCCCGGCGGCGACCTCTCATCCGTGGGCACGCGTCAATCGTCAGGCGGCGGGCGGGGCTTGTCCAGGCCGTTACAGCCTATTAGAGCGGCCCGCGGTGCCAGGGGCCACGGATCGCGTACGTGCGGCCCGGCGGGTCCGGCGACACCGTGTCGCCGAGCTGGTTGACGAACAGCACCGAGCCGTCCGGGCTGAAGCACGCCCCGGCGAACTCGCTGTCGTCGGCGATGTTGACCGCGAACTCGAACGGCTGCCCCCGCCGCGGGTCCAGCCCGATCAGCCGGTTGACGTTGACCAGCCCCGGGGCCAGCGGGTGCGGGTCGGCGTCCACCGAGCCGGCATCGTCCTCGCACAGCACGATGCCGCCGCGCGGGGTGAACGTCAGGTTGTCCGGCGAGTCGAGCTCCCTGCGGCCCGGCGACTCGTACACCAGGACCAGGGTGCCGCCGTCGCGCCGGCCGGGGACGTACCGCCAGACCTGGCCGTAGCCCTCCCGGTAGCCGTCGGCGCCGGGCGCGTCGCCGTTCTTGGCGTCGCCGCCGCTGGTGGAGTTGAAGAAGATGCTCCCGTCGCCGTACCAGCAGCCCTCCAGGCGGTTGAACATGGCGCCGCCCTTGGCCAGGCCCTGCTGGGTGCAGGTCTGGGCGCCGTTCTCCAGGTCGGGGTCGGGGTCGTCGATGCGCACCCACTCGACGGGGATGCGGGCGCCCATCGTCTGGCCCTCGCGGCAGTCGTACCCGTCGGCGCCCTTGACCTTGAGCATCTCCAGTACGCCGCCGGCGGCCAGGTCGCGCGGGTCCCGAGGGCGGAAGCGGTAGAAGCCGTCGGGTTTGCCGGAGTCGTCCTCGGTCTCGTAGACGTAGCCGGTGCGCGGGTCCACCGCGACGGCCTCGTGGGAGAAGCGGCCCATCGCCGTCAGCGGCTGCGAGGGCGCGGGCCTGCCGGGCTCGGGGCCGTTCAGCGGCACCTGGAAGATGTAGCCGTGCTTGCGCCGCCAGCCCTGCGCCACACCGGCGGTGGTCTCCTCGCAGGTCAGCCAGCCCCGATCGTGCAGCATCCGGCCGCCCGCGCAGTTGACGATCGTGCCGTTGAGGCTGACGAAGTGGCGCAGCACCTCGCCGCTGCGCAGGTCGACTTCGAGCGTGGTGGTGCCGGCCACGCCCAGCTCGTCGTAGCGGGCCGAGCCCTCGACGAGCACCCGGCCGACGGGGGAGCCGGGGGCGGTGCGGACCTCGTGGTTGCGGATCAGGCGCACGGTGTGGCGGCGCGTCCCGGGGAAGGCGGCCATGCCGTCGTGGGCGATCGGGGTGGCGACGCCGTCGGTCATCGTCGTGCCGGTCCTGCCCAGCACGACGTAGGAGAAGCCGGCGGGCAGGGCGAGCAGCTCTTCGCCGGTGTTCTTCGAGGGGGTACGTGCCGGCGGGCCGTACCCGGCCCGGTGCGCGCCGGCGGCGGGACGGCCCGCGTCCGCCCAGGAGGCGTGGGCGGTCAGGGTCTCGATGGCGACGCCGCTGGCCAGCACGCCACCGGTGGTGGCCAGGCCGCGGCCGAGGAAGGATCGTCTGTCGAGCTCGGTCATGGTGCTTTCCCCTCGGGACAAGGGCATCGACACATGCCTATATGTCGTATTCGGTGAACGAATGCTGTCGATAGCGTAAACGTCGGATTAAGTGCGGAGAGGGCCCATTTCTGGCGTTAGTCGGATTTCGCCGCGCCCGGCGCGCTCTCCAGCCGGGCGATGGCCGTGGCGATGCCGTCCTCCTCCGCCATCCGGCCGGCCAGCGTACGGGCCGCAGGCGCCAGGCGGGCCGCCTGGTCCAGGGCGGCGGCCAGCCGGGCCGGGGTGAGGCGGCCGCCGAGCGGGGCGGCGGCGACGCCGAGCCGGTGCAGGCGGGCGGCCCAGAACGGCTGGTCGCCGATGAACGGGCGGACGGCCTGCGGGACCCCGGCGCGCAGCGCGGCCGCGACCGTGCCGATGCCGCCGTGGTGCACGGCCATCGCCATCCGGGGCAGCAGCCAGTCGTGCGGCACGTCCTCGACGACGAGCACACCGTCCGGCTCGGTGCCCGGCCGCAGGCCGCCCCAGCCCGTGGCCAGCACCGCCCGCTTCCCGGCCAGCCGGACCGCCTCCAGCACGGTGGCGGTCAGCGCGCGCGGATCACGCCCGACCGCGCTGCCGAAGCCGATGTACACCGGCTGCTCGCCCTCCTCCAGGAACCGGGCCAGCCGCTCGGGCGGTGCCCAGTCGACGGCCGCGGGCATGCTCCAGAACCCCGTCGGCCGCGCGGAGTCCGGCCAGTCGGCGGGCGCGGGCAGCAGGTGCGCGCTCCAGGCGTGCAGCACGGCGCCGCGCCTGGCCACGTCGGCGACCGGCCGGAACCCGCCGGTCATGCCCAGGGCCTCGGCCCGCCAGGTGCGGATGAGGCCGCGGTAGGGCATCTCGATCACGCTCGACGTCCGCCAGCTCGCGCGGTTGAGGGCGCGCGGCAGCCGTACGGGAAGAATGGGGGACGCGAACGCGGCGGTCGGCACGTAGAGGGGGAGCAGCAGGCCCGCGATGGCGGGGACGCCGAGCTTCTCGGCCACGTACGGGCCGCCGAGCGACTTGGGATGATAGAGCACGACGTCGGCGTCCCGGTGCGCCAGCTCGGCCTCGTCGTCCAGGACGCGCCGCACCAGCGGCTTGACGGACCGGGCGGCGGCCATGGCCGCCCTGGCGCCCTTGCCCTTGGCGAGGTCCTGAAGGTCCAGCATCTCGTCGTTGAGCGGGACACAGTCGATCCCGTGCGCGGCGGCGAGCGGCTGGAAACGGCGCGGGGCGGCGACCACCGGCTGGTGCCCGGCGGCCAGCAGGCCCTTGGCCAGGGCGAGGTACGGCTGCACGTCGCCCCGGCTGCCCACGGTGATCAGTAACGGCTTCATCTGCGTACCTCCTCGATGGGAACACCGTCCACCGAGAACGCCTCCCTGTCACGGGCCCCTCGCCCGGAAACCGGGAGCACTCGTGAGGTCGCACGGCGTATCGTCTCCGCATGGCTGACGATCTCTTCGAGCACCCCCGGCTGGCGGCCGTCTACGACCCCCTCGATCCCGACCGGAGTGACTTGGAGGTGTACGCCGACATCGCCCGGGAGCTCGGCGCCCGCCACGTGCTCGACGTCGGCTGCGGAACCGGCACGTTCGCGCTGCTCCTGGCCGATCGTGGCTTCGAGGTGACCGGGGTCGACCCGGCGGAGGCCTCGCTCGATGTCGCCAGGGCCAAGCCGGGCGCCGATCGGGTGCGCTGGCTGCACGGCGACGCGACCGGCCTGCCCCCGATGCGGGCCGACCTCGCCACGATGACCGGCAACGTCGCCCAGGCGATCATCGAACCGGCGGACTGGGCGGGCACGCTCGACGGGATCCACGCGGCGCTGCGGCCGGGCGGACACCTGGTGTTCGAGACCCGCGACCCGGCCAGGCAGGGCTGGCTGGAGTGGAACCGCGCCGCGTCCTACCAGGTCACCTCCATTGACGGGGTCGGTGAGGTGACGACCTGGTCGGAGGTGCTCGACATCAGCGGGCCGCTGGTCACCTTCCGCGGCACCTGGGAGTTCGCCTCCGACGGGCAGCGGCTGACGTCGTACTCGACGCTGCGCTTCCGCGAGCGGGACGAGGTCGAGGCCGACCTGGCGGCGCACGGCTATGTCGTGAAGGAGGTCCGCGACGCTCCCGACCGCCCCGGCAGGGAGTTCGTGTTCTTCGCGCGGCGACCTTAAGGATTTTGGCAGAGTTCGGTAAGCGGGCCACGCCAAAGTAGTCTCATCAGCCGGAACGCCCCTGAAGGAGACATGTCATGAGGAAGCTCGTCGAGTCCACGTTCGTCACTTTGGACGGGGTCATCAGCGACCCGCACGTGTGGGGCGTCCCCTACTGGGACGAGGACCACCAGAACTACAGCGCCAAGCTGCTGTTCGACGCGGACGCGCTGCTCCTGGGGCGCGAGACGTACGAGGGCTTCGCGGAGGCGTGGCCGGGACGCTCGGGCGACCCGTACACCGACCACATCAACAGCATGCCGAAATACGTCGCCTCCACCACGCTGAAGTCGGCCGACGCCTGGAACGGCACCCTCATCGAGGGCGACGTCGCCACCGCCGTGGCCGAGCTGAAGCGGCAGGAGGGGAAGAACATCCTGAAGTTCGGCACGGGCTCCCTCGACCGCGCGCTGCTCGACGCGGGGCTGGTCGACGAGCTGCACCTCTGGGTGTTCCCGGTCATCGCGGGCGGCGGCGACCGGCTGCTGGAGGGCCTCGACCTCACCCACCTCGACCTGATCGAGACGACCCGCTTCAAGTCCGGCATCGTCGTCCACGCCTACGGCCCGAAGAACTAGCCGGTTCTGTACTAATATCCGGAGGTACGGCGGTGCTCTCCCGCCGAACCTCCAGAGCGGGTCCCCACGCGGCCCGCCGATCGCGGGGGCAAAGGGGACGCCATGAGCCTCGGGAGTCGCGCTCCGAACGGTCGACGCTCTGTCGCGGCCGCCACGGGCCGCGGGCGTGGGCCGGGCCCTGGCGATGGCCGCGGGAAGAGCCTGACATGACCAGCAAGAAGCAGCTCAAGGCCCGCATCAGGGCTCGCATGGCCAAGACGGGGGAGAGCTACACCACCGCTCGTGCCCATGTCGCGGGCAGCGCCTCCTCCTCCTCCTCTGACGGCGGCTGGCGGTTCGCCGGCGGGCGGCACCCGTCCAGCGCGGCGATCACCTCCGTCCTGGTCAACCAGGGGGCGGCCGTCAGTGAGCCGCTGGTGTTCCTGGCGGGCGGCGGCATCGGCGCCGGCTACATCCTGTGGGAGTTCCAGCACGACGCGTCCCGTCATGTCGTCCTGGGCTTCCGCAACCAGTGGCAGTATCACGACCGGTGGATGGCCAAGACGCTCACCCGGCTCGGCGTTCCCTTCGACGAGCACCGCACGTCCGGCGTTCGCGCCGCCAGTGATCGGCTGGCCGCCGAACTGGACGCCGGGCGGCCGTGCGTGGTCCTGCCCGACCGGCACCGTACGGGCTACTGGCAGCTTCCCGACGCCCTGGAGGGGCACGGCGGGCATCCGGTGGTCGCCTACCGGCGCGACGAGGACGGGGTCTACCTCGACGATCGCGGGCAGGCACCGATCTGTGTCCCGCGTGAGCGGTTCGACGCGGCGCGGGCGCGGGTGGGGTCGTACAAGAACGTCATGCACGTGCTGGGGGAGGCGAAGATCACCGAGGCGGCGCTGGCGGAGGCCGCCCGGGAAGGGCTGCGCGACTGTGCCGCGCACTTGTCGGCCACCTCCGACTCCTTCTCCCTGCCCGCCTGGCGCAAGTGGGCCAGGTTGCTGGTCGACACGCGCAACGCCAAGGCGTGGCCGAAGGTGTTCGCCGACCGGCGCGGCCTGGCCGACGCCCTGCTGTCGATCTGGGAGGGGGCCGAGCCGGTGGGCATCGACGGCGGCAACCTCCGCGACCTGTTCGCCGACGCCCTCGACGAGGCCGCCGCCCTGCTCGACCGGCCATCGCTGGCCGAGTCGGCCGCGCGGTTCAGGGAGATTCGCGGTTTGTGGCACGAGCTGGCGGAGGCGGCGCTGCCGGCGGAGGTGCCGGAGTTCGCCAGGATCCGGGAGCTGACGGCCGCGATCAAGGAGAGCGTCATGGCGGACGGCACCGCGGGCGGCCCTCAGGCGGCGCAGGCGGCCAAGGAACTGTGGGCGGCCCGCGCCACCGCCAACGCCTCCCTGGCCACCCTCCCCGACACGCTCCCGCTGTTCGCCGACCTGAGTTCCCGGCTGGGGACCATCTACGAGGCCGAACGCTCGGCGATCACCACCCTCACATGAACCGCACCCCCGCCTGAACCGAGCCGGACCCTTCGGCCGGTTCGGTCGCTGAGGCCGAACACTCGGCGCCCACCGCGCTCGCACAGCCCGCCCAGACCGGGCCCTTCGCCCAGACCGGGCCTTCCGGTCGGGCCGGGCCTCCGGTCGGCCGGGCACGGTCGCCTCCGTCTGGGCGGCTCGGCGTGGTCACCCTGGTCAGGGCAGGTGGACCAGCATCTTGCCGAGGTTGGCGCCGCGTAGCACGCCGAGGAAGGCGGCCGGGGCCTGTTCCAGGCCCTCCACCACCGTCTCCTCGGTGTGCAGGCTGCCGTCGGCGAGCCAGGCGGCGGCCTTGGCGACGTACTCCGGGAAGCGGTGGAAGTGGTCGCTCACCAGGACGCCGCGCAGCGACAGCCGCCTGGTCACCACGTCGTAGAGGTTGCGCGGCCCGGGCGGCGGCTCGACGGCGTTGTAGCGGCTGACCATGCCCACCAGGGCCGCCCGCCCGTGCACCTTCAGCGCGCCGATGGCGGCCTCCAAGTGGTCGCCGCCCACGTTGTCGACGTAGACGTCGATACCGCCCGGCGCCAGCTCGGCCAGCCGCGCGGCCACCGATTCCGATCGGTAGTCGATGGCCGCGTCGAAGCCGAAGACCTCGACGAGCTTCCCGGCCTTCGCGGGCCCACCGGCCGAGCCGATCACCATGGCGGCACCGGCCTTCCGTGCGAGCTGCCCGGCGACGCTGCCCACCGCTCCGGCGGCACCGGAGACGAACACCACGTCGCCCTCCTTGACCGGCGCGATCTCGGTGACGGCCAGGTACGCCGTCAGCCCGGTCGTACCGAGCGCCCCCAAATGGTCCTGCGGCCGGGCGAGCCCGGTGTCCACGACGGCCGCCCCGGCGGCGTCCAGCACGGCGAAGTCGCGCCAGCCCAGGAAATGCGACACCGTCGCGCCGACGGGAATGTCAGGGGCTTCGGAGGCGACCACCTCGCCGATCGCGCTGCCCTCCAGCGCCTCACCCAGCCGGAACGGCGGGATGTAGGACTCGGCGTCGTCCATCCGGCCCCGCATGTACGGATCCACCGACATCCAGGTGTTACGCACCAGAACCTGCCCGGGACCCGGCCGTGGGACCTCGGCCGTCACCAGTTCGAAGTTCTCCGGCCCCGGCTCACCGACGGGGCGGGAGACAAGCCGGATCATACGGTTGACGCTCATGATTCATCCTCAGGAAAGCCGGTTCGGTCGACCCCCTGACTCTGCGGCACCCCGCTTCCGTTTCCCTGTCGGGCCCACCGACAGCTCGCGGTAGCACAACGTTTGTTACGTAACAGCGGTCATGTGGAGGCCGGGATGCCCAAACAGGCCGACCAGGCCGAGCGTTGTCCGAGGCGGTGCGGCGGGTGGTCGCCGAGCGGGGGATGGACGACCTGACGCTGCGAGCGGTCGCCACCGCCGCGCGTGCTGCACCACCGGCATGGTGACCCACAGCACGCGGCGGCGCACGCCTCCTGAGCACGCCACCTCACCGGCCTGGTTCGCGATGCCCTGCCTCAGCCGGAGCCCTCCGGCCTGGTTCGCAACGCGCTTCTCCAGCCGAAGCCCCCGACCTGCGAGAACGGGTTCACAGCCTGGCCGCCTGCCTGGATGGGGTCTACTATGCGGGTTCGTAGGGTCAGAGCGTCAGCAGGGCGTGGCAGTGGTGGGCCAGGAAGGCGCTCACCGCCGGGGCCGCCGCCAGTGCCGCCGGGCCCGCCAGCAGCGACGCCACCGCCAGCAGCCCCGTGACGCGCTCGCGCCGTTCCAGCGGCGGCTGCGGGTGCAGCATGCGGCGGACGCGCTCCAGCGCCGTCTCACCGCCCGCGCCCAGCGCGAAGGCCGGCGCCCGGCCGGTGGCCAGCCGGACCAGGGCGGCGGCGAGCTGGTCGCGCGGGTGGTGGCGGGCCGCCATGTCGTCGGCCAGCAGTTCGACCAGGCGGCCGATCTCGGTACGCGCCCGTTCGAACAGCGGGACCCGGGGGAACGCCCGCGTCAAGCTCTCGGCGGCGGCCAGCACCAGGTGGTGCCGACCGCGCAGGTGCGCCCGCTCATGGGCGAGCACGGCGGCGACCTGCGGGGGAGCGAGCGACCGCAGGGCGCCCGTGGTGATGACCGCCTGTCCCCTGCGCCCCGGGACGCAGTAGGCGATCCGCTCCTCGTAGTCGACCACGGTCGCGCCCAGGCCGTCGTCGTGCCGGCCGAGCAGGGCGAGCGCGCCGGCGTGCCGCCGCCGCTCTCTGCGGGCGCCCAGCAGGACGGCGCCGCCCGCGTACGCCAGCCGCGCCAGCACCAGCCCACCGGCGGCCAGACCGGCCCCTGCGGCGGCCGCGTTCGGCGCGGACGGGTCGTTCAGCAGTTCCGCGCACACCTCGACCAGCGCCATGCACGCGTCGAACAGCCCGGCCAGGCCGTGCCCCACCAGCGAGGCGGGCACCACCACCGCGAACACCGCCAGCAGCGCCGAGACCACCGCCGACGCGCTCGCCGCCTGCCACAGGACGATCGCCAGCCGGGGCGCACGATCGGCCCACGCGGCCCGCCCGAGCAGCCGCGGCAGCGCCAGCGCCGCGAACACGCAGTAGAGGGCGAGAAGGACCGCCACCACCATCAGCCGCGCCCCTCGGGCAGACGCTCCTGCGGCGCCGCCATCAGTCGCACCCCTTGGGGCGGGTGGAGGTGCAGGGCCGCCATCAGCCGCGTCCCTTGGGTGGGTAGACCTGCAGGGCCGCCTCCAGTGCGCTGGCCTCCTCCGGGGTGAGCCGTTCGAGGAAGTGCACCAGCGTGGCCGCCTGGTTGCCGCTGCGGGCCAGTGACTCGCGCATCACCTCGGCGGTGTACGCCTCCTTCGACGACACCGCCTCGTAGATGTAGGCCCGGCCGACCGGTCTGCGCTTGAGCAGGCCCTTGGTGTGGAGCTTGTCCATCACCGTCATCACCGTCGTGTAGGCCAGGGCCCGGTCTTTGCGGAGATGCTCGAGAACGTCCCTGACCGAGGCGGGCTCCTTGATGGCCCACATGCGATCCATGATCGTGGACTCGAGCTCGCCCAGTCCGCGCGCCATCCGACCGCCCTCCTCCGCCTGGTCCCTCTTCGCCGCGATCGGCCCAATGCTACCGGCGATCGTAGAGGCGCGACCAGGTACGAGATCGCGGGGTGTTGACAGGCCAACCAACCAAGCGCATGCTTCGGTGCGGCGAGGGGGCCACGAGGCTCTCCCCTGCGAAGGGATCGATCGATGAGACCTGTCGTGCCGGCCCCCGAGGGCCTGACCGCCGAAGGCCGCAGCCGCCGTACCCTGCTGATCGCGGGCGGCATCCTGGTGACCGGTGCGGCGCTGGGGCAGAACCCGGCGTACGCCCAGGCCGACTACGACGTCGTGGTCGTCGGATCGGGAGCCGCCGGCATGACCGCCGCGCTCACCGCCGCCAAGCGCGGCCTGAGCGTCGTCGTCCTGGAGAAGGCCCCCACGTACGGCGGGACGGCGGCCAGGTCGGGCGCCGGCATCTGGATCCCGAACAACGAGGTGATCCTGGCCGCCGGCGTGCCGGACACCCCGGCCAAGGCCGCCGCCTACCTCGCGCGCGTCGTCGGCGGCACGGTGCCCATCGAGCGGCAGCAGGCGTTCCTCGCCGCCGGACCGGCCATGATCTCGTTCGTCATGCGCAACAGCCCGCTGCGCTTCCGGTTCATGGAGGGGTACGCCGACTACTACCCCGAGTACCCCGGAGGGATGCCGAACGGCCGCTCCATCGAGCCGGACCAGTTCGACGGCAACCGCCTCGGCGCGGAGCTCGCCCGGCTCAACGCCCCCTACATGGCCGTACCCGCGGGCATGGTCGTCTTCAGCGCCGACTACAAGTGGCTGACGCTCAGCGCCGTCCACCCGAAGGGGATCGAAGTGAGCGCGGCGGCCCTGCTGCGGGGCACGGAGGCCGCGCTGCGCGGCGAGAAGCCGCTGACCATGGGCCAGGCGCTGGCCGGCGCGCTGCGGGCCGGGCTGATGGCGGCCGGGGTGCCGGTGTGGCTCAACACCCCGCTGCTCGACCTGCACGTCGAGGCGGGCCGGGTCGCCGGGGTGGTCACCTCGGCCGGCGTGGTCAGGGCCCGGCGCGGGGTGATCGTGGGGTCGGGCGGGTTCGAGCGGAGCGCGGCGATGCGGGCGGAGTTCCAGCGCCAGCCCATCGGGACCGCCTGGACGCTCGGCGCCAGGGAGAACACCGGCGACGGCATCGAGGCAGGCGAGCGGGCCGGGGCCGCGCTGGAGCTCATGGACGACGCCTGGTGGGGGCCGGTGATCCCGCTGCCGGGCGAGCCGTACTTCTGCCTGGCCGAGCGCACGCTGCCGGGTGGCCTCATCGTCAACGGCAACGGCGCGCGGTTCGTCAACGAAGGGGCGCCGTACAGCGACGTCGTCCATGTCATGTACGACCGCAACACGCCGTCCGCGCCGCACATCCCCGCCTGGCTGATCGTCGACCAGCAGTACCGCAACCGCTACCTGTTCAAGGACATCGCCCCGCTGCTGCCGTTCCCCGACTCCTGGTACGCCAGCGGCGCCGTCCACAAGGCGTGGACCCTCGAACAGCTCGCCAGCCGCATCGGCGTGCCGCCCGCCGCGCTGCGCAACACCGTCACCCGCTTCAACGGCTTCGCGCAGACCGGCCGGGACCTCGACTTCCAGCGCGGCGACAGCGCCTACGACCGCTACTACGCCGACCCGTACGTCAAGCCCAACCCCTGCCTGGCGCCCCTGTGGCTGCCCCCCTTCTACGCCTTCAAGATCCAGCCCGGCGACCTGGGCACCAAGGGCGGCCTGCGCACCGACGCCCGCTCCCGCGCCCTGCGCGCGGACGGCTCGGTCATCCCGGGCCTGTACGCCGCCGGCAACGCCAGCGGAGCCGTCATGGGCCACAGCTACGCCGGCTCCGGCTCCACCATCGGCCCGGCCATGACCTTCGGCTACATCGCCGCCAACCACATCGCCGACAACCCCTGACCATCAGCCGATCACGCCTGGCTGACCAGTGGGCGCTCGGGTAGCCGCGTTTCCGCACGTGCTGAATCGCCAGACAATCCGGCCTCCCCCTCTTCGAAAAGGGATCCCGCCGAAGAGGGGCCGGGCCGGCCCGGGTGGTCAGCCGGGTGACTCCAGGTTGGCGATCATCCGCTGGAGGGTCCGCATGAACGCCTCCATCTCCTCCGGCGGGATCCCGCGCACCGCCCGCGCGTTGGCCGCCCGCGCCCCCGCCGTCAGCGTGTCCTGGACCGCGCGCGCCCGCTCGGTGAGCGTGTACCGGGACCGCCGCCGGTCGTCGGGGTCGGTGGAGCGCACGACGAGGCCGTCGCGCTGCATCCGGTTGAGCGTGTGGGCCATCGTCGACTGGTCGATCCTGACCCGCTCGCACAACTCCTGCTGGGTCAGCCCGTCCTGCTCGTACAGGGCCAGGAGCTGGGCGAACTGCCCGGGCGTCACCCCGGTATCGGCGATGTTGACCCGCAGGCCGTTGCCGAGCAGCCGGCCCAGGTGATTGATCTGGTAGCCGAGCGAGGCTCGGCGGGGCAGCGAGGTCACACGCGTTCCTTGGAGCGGTCCGGTGACGCGTGCGCCGCGTCATGGCGACAGCGTATCGGGGGGCGTTCCGTCCCATGGAAGGCAGTCGGCCAGTAAAGGGTTGGGTAACGTGCGGAAGGCATGTTCCCCGGACGAAAGCAGGACATGAAGATCACCAACGCCGTCGTCACCGGTGCCGCGAGCGGGATCGGCCGCGCCCTCGCCACCCGGCTGCGCGCGGACGGCGCCCACGTCACCCTGGCCGACATCGACGCGGCGGCCCTCGACGGCGCCGCCGAGGAGCTGGGCGCCGTGCCCTTCCCGGCCGACGTCTCCGATCCCGAGGCCATGGAGGCGCTGGCCGCCGCAGTCCCGGACGCCGACCTCGTCTGCCTGAACGCGGGCATCGTCGGCCGCGACCTCGGCGCGCCGTGGGAGGTGAGCGCCGCCGACTGGGAGCGGGTGTTCGCGGTGAACGTCGGCGGCGTGGTCAATGGGCTGCGGGCCTTCGTGCCCCGGCTGCTCGCGGCGGACCGGCCGGCGCACATCCTGATCACCGCGTCGCTGGCGGGGCTGGTCACGTTCCCCGCCGGAGGCGCGTACGCGGCCGCCAAGCACGCCGTCGTCGCCCTCGCCGAGCAGACGGCACTCGGGCTGGCGGACACGCCGATCGGGGTGACGATGCTCTGCCCGGCGCTCGTGCGTACCGGAATGTCGCCTGAGGGCGAGGATCCCGCCGACATCGCGGACAACGCGCTCCAGGCCGTCGGCGAGAACCGGTTCACGGTGGTGCCCGGCGGGTGGGAGGACGCGATCCGGCGGCGGGCCGGCCGGCTGGCCTCCGGGGCGCGGCCGGAGTCGCCGCTGCCCGGCTGAACCATGGTGACCAGGACGTACCTGATCTGGACGTTCTTACGGGCCTCGTGCCATCGGGGCTACGTGCTGGTCTCCGGCCTGTACTTCGTCGTCGTCGCCCACCTGCCCGCCGGCGAGCTGCTCCTGCTCGGCACGGTCGTGGCCGTCACCATGCTGGCCTCGGACGCCCCCGCCGGCGTCTGGTCCGACGCGATCAGCCGCCGGTGGCCGCTGGCGACCGGGCACGCGCTGCTGGCCGCCGGCATGGTGACGACCGGCTTCGTGACCGCGTTCCCGTGGATCGTGGCCACGCAGGTGCTGTGGGGGCTGGGGTGGGCGCTCATGGCGGGGGCCGACGTCGCGTGGCTGACCGACGAGCTCGACGACCCCGCCGGGATCGCCCGCGCGCTGACCGCGGCGGCCCGCTGGGAGCTGGCCGGCGGCGCGGCGGGGATGGTCGCGTTCGGGGTGCTGAGCCTGGTCGCGGGCCCGGCGGCCGCGATCGCGGTCTCGGGCGCGGGCATGGCCCTGATCGGCCTGTACGTCGCCGCCCGCTTCACCGAACGGCACTTCACTCCGGTACGCCACAGGGCCGCCCCGGCGATCCTGCGGCGCGGGCTGGGCCTGGCCCGCCGCGACCACCAGATCCTGCTCGTGCTGGCCGCCACCACGACCGTCAACGGGGCCGGCGTGATCGGCTGGATCTTCCCCAGACGGCTCGTCGAGCTGGGCTTCCCCGGCGACCCCACGCTCTGGTACACCGCACTCGGCCTCCTCGCCTCCGTCGCCGGCGCGGTCACGCTGCGCCTGGTCGAGGCCCGCATCGACGGCGAAGGCGTCGCGCGGCGGGTCTACGCGCTCGCCTGCCTCGCCGGGGCGCTGGGGGCGCTCGTGCTGGCGTACGCGCCGGGCGCGCTCGTCGGCGGGCTCGGCGTGCTGCTCGTGAGCGGCGTCTGCTTCACCGTCACCCGGGCCGTCGGCGTCATCTGGGTCAACGGGCGCGTCACGAGCGACGTGCGGGCCACCGTGCACTCGTTCCTCTCCCAGGCCGAGAACACCGGGAAGATCGCCGGCGGGTTCGCGCTCACCGCCCTGGCGCAGGCCGCCGGCCCGGGGGCCACGCTGGTGACCTCGGCCGCGCTGATCGCCTGCGCGGGCGCGATGGTGGCGACACGGCGCTGAGGCGTTCGGTTCAACGTTCCTCGAAGGGAGCCGCCGCCAGGCGTTTCGTGGCTTAAGGTCCCTTCCGGTACGCCGGGTTCCGGGGGAAGGAAGGCACGCCACCATGACAGCGAGTCCGTGCGCGCGCTGCGGAACGCCGGTCCTGCCCGACCGGCAGGCGGCGGGCTTCTGGGTGGACCGATGGAACGGCCGCTTCTGCGGCGGCGACCAGCGCTTTCCCCACCAGGCCGCCAGCCGCGGCCCCGTCCCGTGGATCATCACCGGCTGCGTGGCGGCCGTGGCCGTCCTGCTGGGCGCGGCCGTCCTGGTCATCGTCCTGAACGGCGGCCAGAGGGACGATCCCGCCGCCGGGCAGGCCGCCCGCACCTGGGCGCCGGACGCCACGCCTGCCCCGAAGCCGAGCGTGACCAGGGCGCCCGAGGCCCCGGTGCCCTGCGATCCGGCCCTGGAGCGCGGCTTCTCTTGCTTCCCGGCCGCCTACCAGGGCCCCGCCCTCCTGCGCCGGATCGCCAAGGCGATGAAGTGGACCTGCTACCGGGCCGGGCAGAAGGACCGCAGCGGCACGAAGCTCAGGAACGCCGAGTGCCAGGGCGTCAACACCGTCGACCAGCCGTACACCAGGCGGGTGAGCCTGGGCTACGAGGCTCCGCCGAACAAGGACGACGGCACCATGAAAGAGGTCGTCATCGTGGCCTCGACCCAGGCCGTGAACCAGGGCACCACCGTGAAGAACACCACCAGGCTCGGGACCGACGCGTTCGACATCGCGGTGACCCATCTGTGGCCGGCCAACAAGGCGCTGCGGAAGGAGGCCAACAGGGCCCTCGCCAAGCTCCAGCGTGACTGCGCGCCGTCCGGGATGTCGGAGAAGGTCCGGCTCTCGGTCGGCTACGACATCTCGTGCTCCGTCCCCACCCCGATCTCGGTACGGCACGACGACGGCGAGGTCGTCACCACCATCACCCAGATTCTGCGCATCGACGCCCCCATCGACGCCTACGGCGACTGATGCGGCATGCGGGCGAACCCGGCTAGGGTAAGCCGCGAAGGGGAGGGGGCGACATGCGTACCAGGCTGCCTGCGGCGCTGCTCCTCCTCCTGTCGTGGTTCCTGCCGGCCACCGCCCACGCGCAGGCCGTCCAGCAGCTCACCGCCACCGCTCAGGCCACGTCCTGGCGGGCCGAGCAGCAGCACTCCGGGATGCGGCAGGTCCCGCACCCCGGCCCCGTCATGCGGGCGTGGGCCGGCCCCTACGGCGTCACCGGATCGGGCGCGGCCGTGCTCGGGTCCGGGCCGGCCGGCCACCGCCACGGCTGGGCCGTCGCCGTCGCGCCCGCGACCACCGACGCCCCCGCCCGCACCAGGCCGGACACCGCGCCGGCCAGGGCGCCTCCCTCCACCCGGTTCTGAAGCGTCTCTTTTCGCACGTCTGAGCCTGTGGAGGCTTCCATGTTCCGTGCGCCCTTCTGGCGTGCGGTGGCGGCTCTCGCCGTCATCGTGACCTCGATCATTCTGACCTTTACCATGTCGCCGCGCCTGGGGCTCGACCTCAGGGGCGGCACCCAGCTCGTCTTCGAGACGAAGGACTCCGCCACCGTCAAGGCCGACGCCGCGGCCACCGACCGTGCCATCAACGTGCTGCGCCAGCGGGCCGACGCGCTGGGCGTGGTCGATCCCACCCTGGTCCGTTCCGGTGAGCGGCGGATCATCGTCGAGCTGCCCGGCGTGCTCGACCCGGCGCAGGCGGCCGAGGTCATCGGCCGTACCGCGCAGCTCGCGTTCCATCCCGTCCTGGGCGCGGCCGAGCCCGGCGACAAGAGCGCGCCGCGCGACGAGAACGGCGTGCCGTACGAGCTCGGCCCCGCCGCGATCACCGGTGACGGCGTGAGCGACGCCGTCGAGCAGAGCGACCCCCAGCGCGGCCCCGGCTGGTGGGTGAGCCTCGAATTCCGGGACGCCGGCGCCTGGCAGCGGCTGACCGGCGAGGCGGCCTGCCGGTCGCAGGACGACCCGCGCCGGCGGATCGCCATCGTGCTCGACAAGGAGATCATCTCCTCGCCGCCGATGGACGCGTCGATCGCCTGCCGGACCGGCATCCCGGGCGGCCGTGCCGACATCACCGGCTCGTTCAGCCACGAGGAGGCGCGCGACCTGGCCGTGCTGATCAAGGGCGGCGCGCTGCCCGTACCACTGGACCTGGTCGAGCAGCGTACGGTCGGCCCGACGCTCGGAGCGGCGGCCATCGAGGCCAGCGCCAAGGCGGCGCTCGCCGGGCTGGTGCTGACCGCCGTGTTCATCGTCGCCGTCTACCGGATGGCGGGGCTGCTGTCGGCGATCGCGCTGCTCTGCTACGGGCTGATCTCGTATGCGGCGCTGGTGGCGATGGGGGCGACGTTCACGCTGCCGGGGCTGGCCGGGTTCGTGCTGGCCATCGGCATGGCCATCGACGCCAACGTGCTGGTCTTCGAACGGGCCAGGGAGGAGTACGGCCAGGCGCCGGGCCGCGGACTGCGGCCGGCGCTCGACCGGGGGTTCAAGAACGCCTGGAGCGCGATCGCCGACTCCAACGTCACCACGCTGATCGCCGCCGGCCTGCTGTTCTGGCTGGCCTCGGGGCCGGTCAAGGGCTTCGGCGTGACGCTGGCCGTCGGCGTGCTGGCCTCGCTGGTGTCGGCCATGCTGATCACCCGCGTGCTCGCCCACGCCGTCATCGACCGGGTCGGGCCGCGCCTGTCGGGGCTGGGCTCGCCCGGAGCCGTACGGACCTGGCTGACGCGCAGGAGCCCGCAGCTCATGAAGGCCGGGAAGGTGTGGCTGGCGATCGCGGCCGGGGTAGCGGCGGTGGCCGTGGCCGGCCTGCTCGTCCGCGGGCTCAACTACGGCGTGGAGTTCACCGGCGGGCGGCTCGTGGAGTTCGCCACGAGCCGGCCGCTGTCGGCGGACGCCGCCGGGCAGGCGGTCACCCGGGCCGGGGTGCCGTCGGCGGTGGTGCAGGCGACCGGCGACGGCGTCACCGTACGCGCCGGGCGACTCGGCATCGACGAGGTGAGCAGGATCGAGCAGGCCCTTGAGCGGCAGGGCGGCGAGGTGACCAAGCGGCGCGAGGAGTTCATCGGCCCCAGCCTGGGCGAGGAGCTGCGCCGTAACGCCCTCGTGGCGCTCGGGGTGGCGGTGGCCATGCAGCTCGCGTACCTGGCGGTGCGTTTCAGGTGGACGTTCGGGGCGGCGGCCGTGATCGCGCTGCTCGTGGACGTGATCCTGGTGGCCGGGCTGTTCGCCTGGCTGGGCAAGCCGATCGACGGCGTGTTCCTGGCCGCCATGCTGACCATCGTCGGCTATTCGGTCAACGACAAGGTGGTGGTGTTCGACCGGGTCAGGGAGCTGTGGACGGCCCGCCGTGGCGAGCCTTTCGCGGCGGCGGTGAACGGCGCGATCCTGCAGACGATGCCGCGCACCGTGAACACCGGTCTCGGCGCGCTGTTCATCCTGCTCGCCCTGATGGCCTTCGGCGGCGACTCGTTGCGCGACTTCGCGATCGCCCTGGTGACCGGCATCGTCGCGGGCACCCTGTCGTCGGCCTTCGTCGCCGGGCCGACGGCCATCCTGCTCGGCCGGTTCGACCGCCGCCCGGCGCCCGAACCGGCCAAGCCCCGCGTCAGCCGGCCCCGCGAGGGCAGCGGCGCCGTCGTGTGACACCCCTGACCGGCCCTCAGGAGAGCGTGCGCTCCTGAGGGCCGGTGTAGGCGACGCGGCGGTACCACTCGTTCGACAGGAGCTGGGCGCGGGCCTGCTCGGGCAGCGCGGTCAGCATGGTCATCGACGCGCCCCGCCCGACCTCGGACTCGTGCGCGTGCATCGCGGCCCACTTGCGCTCCGCCCACGGGGAGACGTCCAGGTGCGTGGTGATCTGGTCGTCGGGCACGCCGGGCAGGGTCTGGCCCGGGGCCGGGGGCGCGCCGAAGACCGACTCCCACTGCGACTCCACGACCGACCGGGGAAGGGTCGACAGGTAGAGGGCGCGCGGCCGCCACGGGTCGCCGGCCTCCGGATAGAGCTGGTCGTAGCCGGCGGCCTCGACCGCGGCCATGGTCACCCGGTGCACGTGGACGTGGTCGGCGTGGCCGGAGGAGCCGTAGCCGTCGAACGTGAGCACGACGTCCGGCCGTACGCTCCTGATGTGCTCGACCAGCAGCCCCACGGCCTCGTCGAGTGGGACGTCCACGAAGCGCGGGCGGCCGGGCGCGGACTCCGGCTTGCCGGCGTCGGCGTAGCCGAGCAGCCGGGGCTTGCCCGCGCCGAGAAGGTCGAGGGCGCGCTCCAGCTCGCCCGCCCGGTTCGTCCCTTCGGCCCAGGTGCAGGTCACGACCGCCGTCCTGGCGCCCTCGTCGGCGTAGCGGGCCAGGGTGCCGCCGGTCCAGATCGACTCGTCGTCGGGGTGGGCGTGTACGCACAACAGGCTCAGATCCATGCCGATCAAGGTTACCGGTGGCGAGGTCGCGGGGAAGAGAACCGGCATGGAGGTGCTGAGCAGCCGGGTGCTGCTGCGTCCGAACGACCTGGCGAGCAGCCGCCGCTTCTACGCTGAGACGCTCGGCCTGGCGATCTACCGCGAGTTCGGCCCGCCCGAGCATCCCGGCGTGGTCTTCTTCCTGGGCCAGGGGTTCCTGGAGCTGTCCGGCCACCCCGACGACGGCGCCGGCCCGGGGGTGTCGCTCTGGCTGCAGGTGCGCGACGTCGCCCGCGAGGAGGAACACCTCAGGAAGGCGGGCGTGACCGTGCTGCGCGAGGCGCGCCAGGAGCCGTGGGGCCTCATCGAGCTGTGGATCGCCGACCCCGACGGCCACCGCATCGTCCTGGTGCAGATCCCGGGCGACCACCCGCTGCGCCGCGACACCCGCTGAGCCCTCGAACGGCCACCGCTTCGACGGCGGGGTCTCGGTGCGCGGCGGGACGGCCGGCAGGGACGTCCATCGAGGGAAAATCCATCGAGCCGGGACGGGTCCCGGCTCGATCACGGCAGACTGGCGGCGCCGACCCCTTCGGAGCAAGGAGGATCATGTTCGCCAAGATCGCCGCCCTCACCGTCGCCGCGTCCCTCGCCCTGGCGCCGGCCGCCGCCACCGCCGCCACCGCCGCCACCGCCGAGACGGCCGCCCGCCCCAACCTGCGGGCCTGCTACGACGGCAATTGCAAGCTCACCATCACCAAGGCGGTGTCGTTCCGGGTCAGCCCCCGCTTCGGCATCACCAGACTCCGGATCAGCTTCACCGGCTCCACCGTGAGCATCCGGGGCACCAGCGCCCGCACGATGTCGCAGACGGTGATCGGCCGCAACGCCACCGGGTCGGTCAACGGCATCGGCGTCCGCATCATCTCGCTGTCCGCCGGCAAGGCGGTGCTGCGGCTGAAGCCCGGGCGCTGATCAGGAGCCGTCGCGCATGAGCAGCACCGCGATGTCGTCGGAACGCGCCTCCGTGACCGGGTCGATGAGCGCACTCGCGAGGTCGTACAGGGGCTGACCGGCCGTGGGATTGAAGCGGTGGGCCAGCGCCGCCATGGCGTCGCCGATGTCGAGGCCGGGTGCCTCGACGAGGCCGTCGGTGTAGAGGGTCAGCACCGAGCCGACCGGCAGATTGATCTCCGTCGTGGGGTAGCCGGCGTCGGGGTCGATGCCGAGCAGCAGGCCCGGCGAGATCTCGATGATCTCGGCGGGCCCGCCGACCAGCCCGAGCAGCGGCGGAAGGTGCCCCGCGCTGGCCAGGCAGGCGGTGTGCGTCTGCAGGTCGAGGCTGACGTACAGGCAGCTCGTGAAGCGGTCCGGCGACAGCTCGATGAGCAGCCGGTTGGTGTGCGCGAGCACCTCTCCGGGCGAGGCCCCCGCGGTGGCGTGGGCGTGGATGGCGGTGCGCACCTGGCCCATGAGGGCGGCGGCGGTCACGTCGTGGCCCTGGACGTCGCCGATGACCGCGGCGGCCATCGTGTCGCTGAGCCGGATCAGGTCGTAGAAGTCGCCGCCGATGTCCATGCCCGGGGTGGCGGGCACGTAGCGGGCGGCCACCTCCAGGTTCGGGATGCTGGGGAGCTCGCGGGGCAGCAGGCTCGACTGCAGGAACTGGGCGATCTGGTGCTTGGTGTCGTACATGCGGGCCCGCTCGAACGCCTGGGCGATCACCCCGGCGAGCGCGGTCAGCGAGGCCCGCTCGTCGGTGCTGAACCGGTGCGGACGGTCGTAGGCGAGCACGCACGTGCCGATGGGCCGGCCCGAGGTGACCAGCGGCAGGAACGCCCACGCGCACATGTCGTCGGAGCGGATGGCGCCGGGATAGGTGGCGCGCAGCTCGTCCCAGTCGGCGAAGAAGCCCGGCTGGGTGGGGTCGAACGACTTGCTGGTGGGGATCGGCGGCATCACGGGCCGGCCGTCGAAGTCGTTGATGGCGGCCCGGGTGTAGCCGCGCGAGGCCTCCACGTGCACGCGGTCGCCCTTGGTGGTGAGGATGGCCAGGGCCTGCACGTTGTAGACCGGCATGACGTGGTCGGCGACCAGGTCGATGACCTCCTGCGCGGTGATCGCCCTGGCCAGGCTGGTCGCGAGCTGCAGGATCTCGTGCACCATGATCAGCCGGGGCCGCCGCTCGTTCTCCGCCACGATGTCGGGGACGCGGGTGGCGGTGCCGGGGCTGATGCGCACGGTGATGCCCGTCAGGCCCGGATAGAGCCAGAACGACAGGTTCCGCCCGGCGGGGTTGCGGACCTGGAAGTGGGTGACCTGCCGGCTGACGACCGCGGCTCGGTAGCGGTCCTCGTACACGGGGTCGTCCAGCCAGGGCAGCGCCTCCCACGGGCGCCGGCCGAGCAGCTCGGACGAACAGCTCCCCAGCAGGTCGCAGGCCGGCGCGCTGACGACGGTCACGCGCCCCTCGACGTCCAGTGAGCAGAACCCCTCGGGCAGGCGGTTGAGGCATTCGAGCGCGACCATGCCGGCCCGCCGGTCCGTCTTGTGCACGGGACACGGGTCGAGCACGCGGGGCCTGGACGGGGCGGCGATCGGCCGGCCCGCCTCGGCCGCCCGTTCGAGCAGGCCGGCGATGTCGGTGCAGGCCTCCTCGATGACCTCGCGCTGGCGCGCGGTGAGCTCGGCCGCGTGCCCGGCCGGCCACAGGAGCATGAATCCGCCCCAGATGACGTCGCCGGTGCTGATGGGGGTGAGCGCCGCCGCGAAGTGGTACGGCAGGGCCAGCGCCGCCGCCGGGAAGTCGCGGGCCAGGTGCTCGCGGCCGCTGATCCAGATCAGCCGCCGCTCGCGGATCGCCACGGCGACCGGTACGGGATCGTTCGTCCTGATGCGAGACCACGCCCTGGCGATCGGCGCGGGCAGGCCGAGCTCGGTGGTCATCTGCAGGACCTCGCAGTCCTCGTCCAGGAGGTAGACCGCGCCGATGTGCGCTCCCGCACAGATGATGGCCTCGATCAGCAGGTCGTCCAGGCGCTGCGACTCGTCCGCCGCGCCAGGACCCGAGGTGCGCTCGTCCCGCACCGCCTCAGCACGCCCCGCTCACGACCTTGAACCCCCCATAGTGGCAGGATACCCGCATTGGCGTAGCAGGGCACTTACTGTACGTTAATGCCCTGGTATGGCGAACAGGTAGTTGCGCCGCCGCGTGGTCACCTCCTTTGTGCGGCTCCAGCGCCCCCGATGCCACACGTGCATGTGATATCCGCGATCGAGCAGCGACCCGGCCACCTCGCCCGCGCTCCTGCCGTACTTGCCCAGGTGCCGCTCCTCGATCTCCAGCAGCAGCGCGGGCCGGTGCTGCTCGATCGTCCACGCGGCCCCGTCCAGCACGTCGAGCTCGGCCCCCTCCACGTCCAGCTTCATGAAGTCCACCCGCGACAGCTCCCGCAGCTCGCACACCCCGTCGACGGTGTGCACGGCCACCTCCAGCGTCTTGCCGCCCGGCCGCCGCAGCCCCTTCTCCAGATGGGCCCAGCCGTGGATCGGCAGCCCGAACCGGTACGGCAGCACCAGCCGCTCCCACCCCGACGACGAGCCGAGCGCCGCGTTGGTGACCCGCACGTTCCGCGCCCCTGCCGCCCGCAGCCCGGCCTCAAGGATCCGGTACGGCACCGGCAGCGGCTCGAAGCCGTGCACCTGCCCGGCCGGCCCGGCGAGCCTGGCCAGCGGATAGGTGTACATCCCGTACGCGGCCCCGATGTCGAAACAGACCGCCCCCGGCCGGACGAACTCGGCCAGCCCCAGCAGTTCGGGTTCGCTCAAGGACATCCGCGCCCCGGTCCTGAGCAGGGCGTCCGCCGCTCTTACACGCATCATGCGGGCGACCGTAGGCGGGGGAGGGGCGGCGCCACATCCCCTTCAGGTACGCATTCCGGGCCTCCGCCGTGCCCCCGAGGGGGGAGAGCCGGGCACGACGAGCCCGCTCTCGTACGCGAGCACCACCGCCTGCGCCCGGTCGCGCAGCCCCAGCTTGGTGAAGATCCGCCCCACGTGCGACTTCACCGTCTCCGCCGCGATCGTCAGCTCCCCGGCGATCTCGGCGTTGGCCAGCCCGGCCGCCACCAGCCTGAGCACGTCCAGCTCGCGCGCGGTCAGCGCGTTGAGCCGCAGCGCCTCCCGCTCGTCGACCGGCCGCCTGGCCGCGAACTCCTCGATGAGCCTGCGGGTGACCGAGGGCGCGAGCAGCCCCTCGCCGCCGGCGACGACGCGGACCGCGGTGATGAGGTCGGCCGGCGGGGCGTCCTTGAGCAGGAAGCCGCTGGCCCCGCCGCGCAGGGCGGCGTAGACGTAGTCGTCGATGTCGAAGGTGGTCAGGATCACCACCTTCGTCGCGCGCCCGGCCTCGGTGATGCGGCGGGTGGCCTCAAGGCCGTCGAGGTTCGGCATGCGCACGTCCATGAGCACGACGTCGGGGCGCAGCTCGCGGGCCATCGCCACCGCCTCCAGGCCGTCCGCGGCCTCGCCCGCCACCCGCAGGTCGGGCTGCGCGGAGAGCAGGGCCGCGAACCCGGCCCTGATCATCGCCTGGTCGTCGGCGACCAGCACCGTGATCATTCGTCTCCCTCTGGTAGCACCGCGCGCACGGCGAAGCCGCCCTCGCCGGTGGCGGCCGCCGTCAGCCGCCCGCCGAGCGCCGCCACCCGCTCGCGCATGCCGATCAGCCCGAGCCCGGAGCCGGGGGTGGCGGCCGGAGCGGCGGGGGGTTCGTTCACCACCTCGACGGTCAGCTCCCCGTCGCCGCCGGAGATGGTGACCGTGGTCCTGGCGCCGGGGGCGTGCCGTACGACGTTGCTCAGGGCCTCCTGGACGATCCGGTAGGCGGTGAGCGACACCACCGGCGAGGGCTCCTGGGTGCCGATCTTCAGCTTCACGGGGACGCCCGCCCGCCGTACCGACTCCACGAGCCCGCCGAGCTCGCCCAGCCCCGGCTGCGGAGTGGTGCCGGGATGAGTGCCGGCGCCGCGCAGCGCGCCGAGCAGGTGCCGCATGTCGCGCAGCGACTCGCGTGCGGCCACGTTGATCTCCCCGAACTCGCGGGCGGCCGCCTCGCTCACGCCGCCCTCGATCCGGTACGGCGCGCTGGCCGCCTGCACGGCGATCACCGACATGTGGTGGGCCACCACGTCGTGCAGCTCCCTGGCGATGCGCGAGCGCTCCTCCAGGATCCGCCGCCGGCCCAGCTCCTCGGCGACCCGCAGGGTGTGCAGCAGCCGCATCCGCCTGGTGTGGCCCAGCAGCGTGGCGACCAGGAGGGCCAGCGCCCAGCTCAGCAGGCCCCTGGCGAGCCGGTCGGGCTCCAGGTTCAGCAGCGTCGTCACGGGGAGGACGGCCGCGAGCGTCAGCGCGAAGGCGGGCACGGTCACCCGCCGGGGCGACGACAACGCCAGCACGTACATCACCGGCGCCTGCGACAGCATCTGGTCGAACAGCCATGGCTCCGGCACGAGCGGGCTGTCCAGCGCCAGTCCCAGCCCGAGGAGCGCGACGTGCGCCACCACCATGGCGGCCCACGCGGGTAACGGCCGGTACCACGCCCACAGCACCGGCGCGGCGATCATGGCGGCGGCCGGCACGGCCAGCACGCCGAACCCGGAGCTGACCGACAGCAGCAGCGCGTCGTGGACCAGGAGCGCCACGGCCGCGGCGGCGAACGGCCAGCGGCGGAGCACCGGCCGCCCGGTCTCCGGCGAAATGGGCACCCGGATTACCCCCATACGGCCTAGCCTAGGGGCCGCCGGGGACCTCCAGGCCGAGCTCCCGCCCGAGCAACTGGTGCATGTGCGCGCGGAAACGCCGCAGGTGCTGCCGATCCTCCGGGCCGCGCCGGGTGCCCGTCCCGTTGAGCACCCCGCTCAGCGAGAACCCCTGGATGCACCAGACCATCGTGTACGTGGTGTACAGCGCGTCGGCGCCGATCGGCTCCGCCAGCGTGCTCACGGCGTCCACCGCGGCCTGGGTCAGCGGCTGGGCGTTGTCGGAGTCGGGGTCCGCGATGTCGCTGGCGTCGGACAGCCAGCGGTGCATCCACAGCGCGGGCACCTCGGGATGGTCGACGCACAGGTCGATGTAGCCGTCGATGAACCGGTGCAGCGCCTCCGCCCGCCCTTCTGGAGGGGCCGCCGCCAGCTCCGCGGAGCGCGCCTCGATGACGTCGGCCAGCAGCCGGTGGGCCAGGCCCATGACCTCCAGATAGAGGTGTCGCTTGTCGGTGAAGCAGGCGCCGACGGCCGCCGTGTCCACCCCAGCCGCCTCGGCGATCTGCGCCAGGTCGGTGCCGTCGTAGCCGAGTGCGGAGAACAGGCTGGTCGCGGACCGCAGGATCGACTCCCGCTCTTCTGGAGAGTGCATGCACGTGACCCTAGGCGGGAAGCGCCGGGCGGCCTATGACTTGATCGACAAGCAGGGGTAAAACCCGAAAGGCACCCCCGCCGGTCAGCGCCGCCGGAAACGTTCGGTATCGTGCCGAAAATTTCCAAGGAGGCCGCGTACATGCACTGGGTCACCACGTGGACGGCGATGCCGCAGCTCACCGAGCCGGACAACCTGCCGCCCCCGCCGTACGCCAAGGAGGGGCTGGTCCTCGCCGACACCACGCTCCGGCAGACGCTGCGGGTGTCGGCCGGTGGGCGGCGGGTGCGGCTGCGCCTGTCCAACGCGTTCGGCGGCGCGCCGCTGCCGCTCACCCGCGTGACGGTGGCGCTCCCGGACGGCGGGGCGGGCGCGAGCGCGATCAGGCCGGGGACCTGTAAGCCGGTGACGTTCTCCGGGCGCGCCTCCATGGTCGTGCCGATGGGCGCGCACGTCGTGTCGGACCCGGTGGACCTCGATCTCGCCCCCGGCTCCGTCCTGACCGTGTCGGCCTACCTCGCGAAGGGCCTGGCCTCCTCCGCCCTCACCTCGCACCCCGGCTCCAGGACCACCTCCCACCTGGCCACGGGCGACCACACCGAGGCCGGCGACCTGCCCGGCGCGACCCCCGTCGATCACTGGTACCTGCTCAGCGGGGCCGAGGTGTGGTCCGGCGCGGCCACGCTCGTCCTGCTCGGCGACTCGCTGACCGACGGCAGGGGGTCCACCACCAACGGCGACGACCGCTGGCCCGACCAGCTCTTCGACCGGCTGCCCGGCGGCGTCGCGATCGCGAACCAGGGCGCGGGCGGCAACCGGGTGCTGAACGACGGCCTGGGCCCGAGCGCCCTGGCCCGGCTGGACCGCGACGTGCTCGCGCAGAGCGGCGCGCGGTGGCTGGCCGTCTTCGAGGGCGTCAACGACCTCGGCACGGCGGAGCCCGCCGCGCAGCGCGAGACGGTCGCCGACCTGATCGCCGCCTACGAGCAGATCATCCTGCGCGCCCACGCCCGCGGCCTCCTTGTGTACGGCGCCACCCTCACCCCTTTCGGCGGCCACTCCTACGACGACCCGGGAGGTCACCGTGAGGCGGCCCGGCAGACGGTCAACGCCTGGATCCGCGACTCCGGCCGGTACGACGCCGTCATCGACTTCGACCGCGCGGCCCGCGACCCGGCCGACCCCCGCAGGCTGCGCGCGGACTGCGACGAGGGCGACCACCTGCACCTGAGCCCGGCCGGCTACCGCACCCTGGCGCGGGCGTTCCCCCTCGAACTGCTCAGGCCAGAATCCGGGTGAGCCCGTCCTCGAAGCGCTCGTCGAAGGTGGCGTCGGTGAGGTGGCCGAGGGCTTCGCGCAGGGCCGGGTAGGAGCCCCGCGCGACGGCGTCGCGCAGCCGGGAGGCGTCTCCGGCGGGCATGCCCTGCTCCTCCTGGGCGAGCCCGAGCGTGAAGTAGGCCAGCGCGTTGAGCGTCCAGGCCGCCTCGCGCGGTGTCGCGCCGCCGTCCATCAGCGCGGCCACCACCGCGTCGGCGAAGCGCAGGGTGCCGGGTTCGGCCGCGTAGGTGCCCGCGACCAGCGCGGCGCCGTCCCGATGGCTCGTCAGTGCGCGCCGGTAGCGCCGCATCAGCTCCCTGACCCGCTCCGGCGGTGACGCCGGCAGGTCCTGGAGCGAGATCTCGGCGGCGATCGCGTCCGCCATCAGCTCCAGCAGCCCGGCCTTGGTCTTGACGTGCCAGAGCACGGTGTTCATGCGCACGCCGAGCAGTCCGGCGACGGCGCGCGTGGTGACGGCCTCCAGCCCCTGGTCGTCCAGCAGGCGCAGGGCCGCCGCGACGACGGTGCCCGGGTCGAGGGTTTGCCTTTTGGTCACTGACCTAGTTTACTCGGCCTTCCAGAGTTGGTCAGTGACCAAGGAGGTTCTCATGGATCCCGTCATCGTCGTCGGCGCCGGGCCGACGGGGCTGTGGCTGGCGGCCGAGCTGCGGCTGCACGACGTACCGGTGATCGTGCTGGAGGCCCGCGTCGAGCGTGATGAGCACTCCAAGGCGATCACCGTGCACCCCAGGACGCTGGAGATCCTCGCCATGCGGGGGATCGCCGGGCGCTTCGTCTCGGCCGGGATGCCGATCCCGGTCGGGCATTTCGCGGGGCTGCCCGACCGCATGGACTTCGGCGTGCTCGACGGGCCCTATCCGTACACGCTGTTCCTGCCGCAGGCGCGTACCGAGGAGCTGCTGGAGGAGCACGCGGTGGCGCTGGGCGCGACGGTGCTGCGCGGGCACCGGGTGACGGGCCTGGAGCAGAGAACGGACGCGGTGACCGTGCGGGTGACGGGACCCAGCGGGGCCTACGACGTGCGCGCCTCCTACGTCGCCGGCTGCGACGGCACCCGCAGCACGGTCAGGGAGGCGGCCGGCATCGCCTTCCCCGGGACCGAGGCCACGGCCTGGGGGTGGCTGGGGGACGTCGTCCTCGACGACCCGCCCGCCGGGCCGCTCAGCGCGTCGGGCCCCGACGGGCTCGCGATGGTGGTCCCGCTGCCCGGCGGCGCGCACCGCTTCGTCGGCCTGAACCCCGAGGACCTGCGCCCGGAACACCCCGGCGAGCTGCGCCTTGAGCGGCTCCGCGAGAAGGTCCGGCGCGTGCTCGGCACCGACCACGGCATGCGCGACCCCCGGTGGCTCTCCCGCTTCGGCAACGCCGCCCGCCAGGCCGCCGCCTACCGCGCGGGCCGGGTCGTGCTGGCGGGCGACGCCGCGCACATGCACTTCCCCGCCGGCGGGGTGGGGCTGAACGTGGGCCTCCAGGACGCCGCCAACCTGGGCTGGAAACTCGCCGCGACGATCCGGGACGCTCACGGCGACCTGCTGGACACCTACCACGCCGAACGCCACCCCGTCGGCGCGCGGTTGCTGGCGCACACGCAGGCGCAGACCGCGCTCATGGCCGGCTTCTCCGCCGACGGGCAGGCGCTGCGCGCGGTCTTCAGCGCGCTCATCGCCGAGGTCCCCGAGCTGTCGCGGGCCCTGGCCGGGCGGCTCTCCGCGCTCGACGTCCGGTACGACGTACCGGACGCCCATCCGCTGGCCGGCACCCGCGCCCCCGACCTCGCCTTCACCGGCGGCACCGGCCTGTTCGCCCTCATGCACGCCGGCCGGCACGTCCTGCTCGACCTGTCGGGCGGCCATCCGGAGATTCCGGGCGCCGACCGCCACGGCCTCCGCCTGGCCGAGCCGGTCGCCGGCTGGGAAGACGTAAGCGCCGCCCTCGTACGCCCCGACGGCCACATCGCCTGGGCGCGATAGCCCCTTGCCAAGCGTGCGCGGAATCTCTAGCGTATGCGGATGTGTCCCCCGGACACTGAATGTCTCGGGGAAACATCATCGTACGAAGGAGATCGTCATGTCCAACGCCATCTGGATCAACCTGCACGTCAAGGACGTCAAGGCGGCCGTCGACTTCTTCCGCGCCCTCGGTCTGGAGATCGACGACGAGTTCACCAACGAGCAGGCCGGCTGCGTCAACGTCGCCCCCGGCGCGAAGGTCCTGCTCGTCTCCGAGGACTTCTTCACCTCCGTGACCGGCAAGAGGCTTCCGAACCTCGACGTCGCCCAGGAGGTCGCGCTGGCGCTGGAGGCCGACAGCCGTGAGCACGTCGACCAGCTCGTCGACCTGGCCCGCGACAACGGTGGCAAGGAGTCGAAGGAGCCGGAGGACCACGGGTTCATGTACTCCAGGGGCTTCCGCGACCTCGACGGCCACCTGTGGAACGTCATGTACATGGCCGTGGAGGCGTGAGCCCCTTTCGCGCGCCCGGTAGTGTCCGGTGTACACCAGTGCGTACACTGGACAGTCCGGAAGCGTGAAGGAGGGCCAATGGCGGCCGCGGACCAGAACGGCATCGTCGACCTGCTGTGGGGGCAGCTCGGCAAACAGCCCGCTCCGGCGCGGCCCTCGCTCAGCCTGCCCGCCATCGTGGCCGCGGCGACCGCCATCGCCGACGCCGAGGGCATCGACGGGGTGTCCATGCAGCGCGTGGCGGGCGACCTCGGCTTCACGAAGATGTCCCTCTACCGGTACGTCTCCAGCAAGGCCGACCTGGTCGCCGTCATGGTCGAGAGCGCGGTCGGGGCCCCGCCCGACCTGTCGCGGGTGGAGGGCGGCTGGCGGGAACGGCTACTGGAGTTCAGCCGCCTGCTCGCCGCCGTCTGGCAGCGCCACCCGTGGCTGCCGTGGGCGACCCTGGGCGAGCGGGTCATGGGGCCCAGGGAGGTCGGCTGGGTCGAGGCGGCCGTCGGAGCGCTGGACGGCACCGGGCTGTCGGGCGGTGAGCGGATGGACGCGGTGTTCCTGCTGTTCGGGCACCTGCGCAACACCGAGTCGCTCACCACCTCGGGCACCCAGCCCTGGACCTCCGACCGCCGCCCGAGCGACGCCTTCGCCCGCATCCTCGACCGCCACGGCGCCACCTTCCCCGCCCTGGCCGCCGCCATCGGCGACCTGGGCGACGCGCCCCACGACAACGGGCGCGCGTTCGGCCTGGCCTGCATCCTCGACGGCCTCACCGCCCGGATCGACGCCAAGCCCTGACCTTCATGGGGGTCCGTGAGCGATCCTGACGAGATCCGCGACCAGGTGCTCCCGCGCTACGCATCGGGCCCTCGACCGGTGGGGCGCCGTTCGAACATCGACCTTCTTGGCGACCGCCATTCCCGCCGGTTGCCGATCGTGCAACCATTTCCGCTATCTGGAGCAGGTACGCGCGCTGCCCGGCGAGATCGACCCCCACCCGCCGGAGGAATTCGAACGATTGCGCTGGTTTCCGCTGCCCGCCTGCACAAGCCCGGGGAAAGCGAATTCCATTAACACGCGACGGTAACGATTACCTGTGAAAGCAGTCCCTGGATATGCCCCTTTCGTATTTCCCGTGGAACGCTTCAGGCGGCAGGCAGACGGCAGGAATCGGGTGAGGCCGGGTGGCATCGACTAACGGGGGATCGTTCTGGCGGCGGCTGCGCAGGCTGACCGCCTCGGTCGCCGGGGCCACCGCCCTGGCACTGGTCGTGGCGAGCTGTGGCCGGCCGGCCGAGCCGCCCCAGGGGAGCGCGTCTCCGCAAGAGCCCACCGCGCAGGAGACGGCCGAGACCGTCAAGGCGCCGGCGGTCGAGGAGGGCTGGCCCCGCTGGGGGCTCACGCACACCGGCGTCAGCGCCAACAACATCACCCGGGAGTTCGAGCAGGTCGTGGCCGGCCGCCTGCAGCGCACGCCGATGCTGCAGAACCAGCACATCATGGGCTTCGGCGCGCTCAACCCCGAGCCGTACCCCGGCCAGTATTTCTGGGAGGACCTCGACAGCCGGCTCAACCTCATCACGCAGTCGCGCGGCACGCCGATCATCACGCTCTGCTGCGCCCCCGACTGGATGAAGGGCGGCCCCGAGGGACCCACCGAGGACTCGGCCTGGGGCGAGCATCTGGAGGACGCCCCCTACCCGGAGCACTTCGACGACTTCGCCAAGCTGTCGGCGGCCGTCGCCGAGCGGTTCAAGGACGTCAAGTACTTCATGGTGTGGAACGAGCTGAAGGGCTTCTGGAAGGACCACGCCAAACCGGCGGACTTCAAGGGCTACACCGAGATGTACAACAAGGTCTACGACGCGGTGAAGAAGGTCCGGCCCGACGCGATGATCGGCGGCCCGTACATCGGGTTCGACAGCAACAAGAGCGGCGACTCCGAGCTGCGCGGCGACTGGGGGGTCGTCAACCAGAACGTCCTCGACGCCTTCAACTACTGGTACGAGAACAAGAAGGGCGCCGACTTCATCGTGGTCGACGGCGCCTCGCCCACCGACGCCCACGAGCTGCTGCCGGACGAGTTCGGGGCGCTGGCCAAGTTCGGGGCGGTCACCGAATGGCTCCGCAAGAAGGCCGGTGACCTGCCGATCTGGTGGTCGGAGTGGTATTTCGTGCCCGAAGACGGCACCAAGTGGGCCGAGCCCAAGCGGATGGCCGTCCAGGCCGCGTCCATGATGGAGTTCGCCCGCAGCGGCGCCGCCACCGCGCTGTACTGGAACCCGCAGGCCAAGGAGGGCACCTGCACGGGGTGCATGTGGGATCCGCGCAGCGGGAAGGAGACGCCGACCGGCAAGCTCGTCGCCGACTTCACCAAGTGGTTCCCGGCCGCGGCGCGACTCGACCCGGTCACCTCGTCCGACCCGGCCGTCCGGGTGCTGGCCCAGCCGCAGCAGTTGCTGCTGGTCAACACCACGGACGGCGACGTCACCACGACGGTGGACGGCAAGGAGTACTCGCTGAAGGCGTACGAGATCAAGTGGAGCGCCCGCTAGGTCAGACGTAACCCGTGGAGCCGTCGGGGCGGATCGGCAGCCTGCGCTCCCAATGCACGTAGTCGTCCGTCCCCAGCGCCGACTCGTCGATCTCCACGCCCCAGCCCGGTCGGTCGGGCCGCAGCTCCAGATACCCGTCCACCGGCAGGTACGGGTCCGGGCACCAGGTCGTCTCGCACGGCTTGTACTCCACCAGCTTGAGCCCGTGGTGCGTGGCGGCGAAGTGCACGTTGACCGCCGTGGCCAGCGGCCCCATGGGGTTGTGAGGCGCCACGCTGGCGTAGTGCGCCTCGGCGATGGTCGCGATCCTGCGCATCTGCGCCAGCCCGCCCACCACGCACACGTCCGGCTGCACGATGTCGGCCCCGCCCGCGCTCAGCAGGGCGAGGAAGTCCTGCGGCAGGAACAGCGACTCGCCGGTGGCCAGCGGCACGCTGAGCTGGTTGCGCAGGTGCCCCCAGGCCGGGATGTACTCGGGCCTGATGGGCTCCTCGAACCACAGCGGGTCGTACGGCGCCAGCGCGTTGCCGAGCTGGATGGCCTGGCGCGGCTCGAAGATGCGGGCGTGCGCCTCGAAGGCGAACTCCCACTCCGGCGGGTGGATCGAGCGGATCTCGGCGAAATAGTCGGCCGCCTCCTTGACCACGTTGCCCCAGCGGCCCGCGTACAGGTCGCGGCGGTAGGGGCTGAGCTTGAAGGCGGTGAAGCCGTACCGGTCGTTGTACTCCTGGGTGAGGTCGCGGCAGGCCGGCGGGTCGGGGGCGGTGTAGACACCGCAGTAGACCGGGACGCGGTCGCGGACGCTGCCGCCGAGCAGCATGTAGACCGGCAGGCCCGCCGCCTTGCCCGAGATGTCCCACAGGGCCTGGTCGATGGCCGAGATCGCGGCCAGCCCGATCGCGCCCGGCGGGAAGCGCGCCTCCTGCAGGAGCCGGCGCACCACGTACTCGACCCGCCGCGGGTCCACGCCCTCGATCTGCCGGAACATGTACTCCAGCACCGGCACCAGCGCGTGGTCGGGCCCGTGGTTGTAGGCCTCGCCCCAGCCGGACACGCCCTCGTCGGTCTCCACCTTCACCAGCAGGCGCGGGCGTTCGTCCACCCGCTGCATGTACGTCCGCAACGCGGTGATCTTCATACCGTTCCCTCCCAGGTGGCCAGGATCACGGCCACCTCCTCCCGGATCTCGGCGGGCAGCGCCCGGCTGGGCGGCCGCACGTCGCGGCGGCACAACCCGAGCTGGGCGAGGGCCTCCTTGACCACCGCCACGTTGTCGGCCGAGGCGTCCGCGCCGCGCAGCTCCTCGAACCGCCTGATCAGCTCCCATACCTCCATGGCGGCCGGATAGTCGCCGGCCCGCAGCGCGTCGCGCATCCGCAGCGTCAGCCCGGGCGCCGCGGTGACCAGGCCGGAGGTGAAGCCGCGGGCACCGGCCGCCCAGTACGCCGGCGTGTAGGGCTCCGCCAGCCCGCACAACCAGGCGAACCGCTCCAGCCCGGCGTCACGGGCCACCGAGGCGAATTGCACCGGGTCGGGCACCGCGTACTTGACGCCGACGACGTTCGGGCACGCCTCGCCCAGCCGCGCGATCTGCTCGCCGGTGACCCGGGGGCCGCGGACGTACAGGACGACGCCCAGGCCGGGCACCGCGTCGGCGATCCGCCGGTGGTAGTCCACCCAGCCGTCCGCCGACACGTACGGGTGCACGGGCTGATGCACCATCACCATGCGCGCGCCGTGCTCCCCGGCGTGCCGGGCGGACTCGACGGCCGAGGCCACGTCCAGCCCGACGCCGGCCAGCACGATCGCGTCCTCGCCGACGGCGGCGGCCGTGGATTCGAGCATCAGGCGCCGCTCGTCCGGGGTCAGCGCGTAGAACTCGCCGGTGTTGCCGTTCGGCGTGATCACGCCGACACCCGCGTCGACCAGCCGCCGCACGAGCTTGACGTTCGCGTCGAGATCGAGGCCGCCGGCCGCGTCGAACGGCGTCACGGTGACGGCCGCGACGTCGGCCAGCCGCTCGGTCAGTGAACGCATGAAATCAACCTCTGCTCTCTGCGGGTACGGTCTCGTTCAGCGGTCTCACCTTCACCACGAATCCGTAGATCAGGGTGCCCAGGATCGCCATCGCCCCGGCGAACAACATGGGGCCCGTGTAGGAGTTGCCGCTCAGCGCCAGGAAGAACCCGATGAGGATCGGGCTGATGATGTTGCCGATCTGCGAGCCGAAGTTCTGGAAGCCCGCGACCGAGCCGATCACCGTGGGGGACGGGGCGACCTCGGCCGGCAGGCTGAGGATGGCGGCGCCGGCGAAGGAGTGGGCGCAGTTGCTGATCGACAGCAGGATCATCACGGCCAGGGTGCCGTCCACGAACGTGGTCAGCGCGATCGTCGAGGCCAGCAGCATGCCGGTGATGATCGGGATCTTGCGGGCGCGGGAGATCGGGACGCCGCGGCGTACCAGCCAGTCGGAGAAGGCGCCGCCCGCGATCGTGGCGCCCACCGCGAGCAGCGACGGGATGGAGCCGTAGATGCCCAGCTCCACGAGCGAGAAGTTCCTGGCCTCCATCAGGTAGCTCGGATACCAGGTCAGGAAGAACGCGCCGGTGGCCGAGCGGCAGATGTAGCCGAGCACCAGCCCCCACACGGTGGGGTAGCGCAGCAGCTCGACCCAGCGCACGCGCGGGCCGGTCTCGGGCACGGCCGCGTCGCCGCCCTCGATGTAGTCGAGCTCGGCCTGCGAGATCTTCGGGTGCTCCTGGGGCGAGCGGTAGATCATCCACCAGCCGATCACCCACAGCATGCCGACCAGGCCGATCACGACGAACGCCGCCCGCCAGCCGAACGCCCCGACGAGCACGGCCATGACCGGCACGGACAGGGCCACGCCGACCTGCTGCCCCGTGTCGAACAGGCTGGAGGCCAGCGCCCGCTCCCTGCGCGGGAACCAGGCGGAGACCACCTTGATGTTGGCCGGCTGCACGGGCGCCTCGCCCATGCCGAGGCCGAGCCGGGTCACCAGCAGCGTGCCGACGCCGTGCGCCAGGGCCGTCGCGGCCGTCCACAGCGACCACCACACGACGGCGATGGGATAGATGAGACGCGGGCCGAAGCGGTCGAGCAGCCACCCGGAGGGCAACTGGAAGATCGCGTAGGTCCAGAAGAACGAGCTGAGCAGGATTCCCTTGGTGACCTGGTCGAAGCCCAGGTCTTTCTGGATGTCGGTGCTGGCCACGCTGAGGGCGGACCGGTCGAGGTAGGCGATCGCGAGGCCGAGGCCCGACAGGGCGATGATCGACCAGCGGAGCCGGGACCGTGCGGGCCGCGCGGTCGCGGGCCCGGCGGGGGCGGGGGTTGCGGAGTTAGACTGCATTCGAGCTCCATGCTGCAGGTCAGTGCAGTGGTCACGCCGGACCGCCGGCTCGTGAGCCCGAAAGGCCGCCGCGCCAACGGCGTCCCCGGGGAACCGTGGGGTCCGGGTGTGCGAGTGAACGGAGCCGTCTCGCCGGTGTGGTCCGTTGCCGCGGGCCACACCGGACGGCTCTATCGGTACGGGTCTCCCTTCGGTGAAGTCCCTGAAGTCGTAATTCACGCGACTGTAACCGAAATATCGGTCATATACGAGATGCGATGTACGATATCTTTGTCGCATGAGTGAGGTCATGGCGTCCCCCGTCTTCGCCGGACAGTCCCGGTCGCTGTCCTCGCGGGGCACGATCGTGCTGGAAACGATCAAGAACGCGATCCTGACCGGCGCGCTCCAGCCGGGGCAGCAGCTCGTCGAGACCGACCTGGCCCAGCAGCTCGGCGTGTCCAAAACCCCCGTGCGCGAGGCGCTCAAGACGCTGGCGGGCGCGGGGCTGGTGACGATGAGCGAGTACAAGGGCGCGACCGTGCGCACGGTCGACGACGCGCTGCTGGAGTGGGTCTACGACCTGCGGCTGCTGCTGGAGCCCGAGGCGGTCTCCCGTACGGTCGAGCGCGGCGCCGACCTGACCCCGGCCGCCGAGGCGCTGCACCGCGCCGACACCGCCGCCGACCGGGCCGAGCGCAGCCTGGCCAACCGCGACTTCCACCGCACCCTCTACGCCGGCTGCGGTAACCCGCTGCTCGTCAGCACCCTCGACTCGCTGCGCGACCAGACCGCGCTGATCTCGGCGGCGGCGTGGGAGCGGGTGCCCACCTGGGAGCGCGAGGCCGACGAGCACCGCGACATCCTGCGCGCCGCCCAGTCCGGCTCCGCCACGGACGCGGCGCGGCTGCTGCGCGAGCACGTGTGCGGCTTCGTCGACCGTGTCAGGCAGAGCGGTGGTCTCACCGGCGAAAGCGCCTCTTAAGGGGGCGGGCCTCTCAGGGTGTGATCCATCTCTCAGCCCGGCCCGGCCGGCGGCCGGGGCCTTCCCGCGTCCCTACGATGATCTTCGATCAGCCGGAGGGAATCGAGGGTCTTTGTCTGGGCAAGAGCGGGTTCGGGCCGCACTGGAGAGCCGGCTCGTGCAGCGGGCGGTCATCCTGGTCATCATCGTCAACGCCGTCACGATCGGCTGCGAGACCAGCGCGTACCTGATGGAGCGGGCCGGCGGGCTGCTGCACGCCATCGACCGGATCGCCCTGGCGATCTTCACCGCCGAGATCGCCGCCCGCCTGTACGCCTACCGCGCGGCGTTCTTCCGCGACCCGTGGAACTGGTTCGACACCATCATCGTGGCCGTCGCGCTCATCCCGGCCTCCGGGCCGACGTCGGTGCTGCGCGCGCTGCGGATCCTGCGGGCGCTGCGGCTGGTCTCGGCGGTGCCCAGCATGCGCCGCGTGGTCGGCGCGCTGCTGGCCGCCGTGCCGGGGATGGCCTCGATCATCGGCCTCCTGGTGCTGATGATCTACATCGCGGCGGTCATCGCCACCAAGCTGTTCGGCGACATCGTGCCCGAACGGTTCGACGAGCTGCCGCGCTCGCTGTTCACCCTCTTCCAGATCATGACGGGCGACGACTGGGGGAACGTCGCGCAGGAGGTGATGGAGGAGAAGCCGTGGGCGTGGATCTTCTTCATCGTGTACATCCTCATGTCGACCTTCGTAGCGCTCAACCTGTTCATCGCGGTCGTGGTCAACGCCATGAACGACGTCGAGGGGGACGCGGCGGAGAACGAGACGCGGGCCGAGCTCGAATCGGTACGGCAGGAGCTGGCGGCGGTCAACGCCAAGCTCGACCGGCTCCTCATCCGAACGCCATCACCGTCACCTTCGGCGGAACTCGGCTCCCCGGTTGATCGTTGACGCCAGCGGACAATCGATCTTCGACAGAAAGAAGAGAGCCGTGGTCTTCAAACGGATGCTGGGTGCGTTCGGCGTCGGCGCGCCCTCGGTGGACACCGTGCTGTCCACTCCGCGGACCAAGCCGGGCGGCACGCTGGCGGGCGAGGTACGGCTCAAGGGCGGTGACTTCGACGCCGAGATCGAGCACATCACGCTGGGCCTGGTGGCCAGGGTCGAGATCGAGCACGGCGACGGCGAGGGCTCGGGTCTCGGCCAGTTCGCCAACGTCCGCGTCTCCGGCCCCTTCACGCTGCTCAAGGGCGAGGAGCGCACGGTCGGCTTCGGGCTCCCGGTGCCATGGGAGACGCCGATCAGCGAGATCCAGGGCCGGCCGCTGACCGGGATGGCGATCGGGGTGCGGACCGAGCTCGCCATCGCCAAGGCCGTGGACAAGGGCGATCTGGACATGGTGGCGATCGAGCCGCTGCCGTCCCAGTTGCGGATCCTGGAGTCCTTCCTGCGGCTCGGCTTCGTCTTCAAGTCCGCCGACCTGGAGTACGGGCACCTCTACGGCGTGCGGCAGGAGCTGCCCTTCTACCAGGAGATCGAGTTCTACCCCGGGGGCCGGTACGCCGGGCGGGTGGGCGAGGTCGAGGTCACCTTCGTGGCCGACCCGGCCGGGCTGCAGGTGGTGCTCGAAGCCGACAAGCGCTCGGGCCGCTACTCGTCGAGCGACGCCATCGGCCGCTTCCACGTGAGCCACGAGGACGCCCTGCGTACGGACTGGGACGGCGAACTGAGCCGCTGGCTCGACGGTCTGTCCCAGTACGGCCACCACAGCGACCACGGCCACCACGGCGGCCATCATGGGGGGCACCACGGCGGGCCGGGCCTTGGGATGGTCGCCGCCGCCGGTGCCGCCGGCGTGGTGGGCGGCCTCGTGGCCGGTGAAGTGATCGAGGAGGTCGTGGAGGACTTCTTCGAGGGCGGCGACGAGGAGTGACGAGCCACTGGTGACCCGGCCCCGGCGGCCGGGTCACCGGTACTCCTCACTTGGGCCGTTGCCGGTACATGCCGAGCGCCGCGGCTCCCGGAGGTGTGCGGGCGATCTACCGTCATCCGCACAGGTGTCATGTCAAGGATCCGCTGGAAGCCGCCGTGCCGTCACCCCGGCCCAGCCCAGCCCGAGTGCGGTGATCATGAGGACGCCGCCCGCGCCCATCCCGGCCGCCACCAGGCCCGCCGCGCCCGGCAGCAGCAACTGACCGGTGCGGTTGCCGACCAGGCGCAGCGACATGGCCCGCCCGCGCAACCCCGGCGGCGCCGACTCCGCCAGCCAGGACATGGTCAGCGGCTGCCCCACCCCGAGCCCGAACCCGAGCACGACGAGCACGGGCACCAGCAGCCAGAGCGGCATCGGCAGGGGAGTGATCAGCATGGCGGCCGCCGCCGCGACCGTGCTGGTGACCAGCAGCCGGCGCCGGCCGAGCGCCCGTGACAGGCGGCCGAGGAAGAAGCGCGAGATCATGGACGCCAGGCCGCGGATGGTGAGCAGCAGGCCGACCGTGCCCGCGGTCAGCCCCTGCTCGGTGCCCAGGGCGGGCAGGTAGACGAGCGTTATGTCGACCGCGGCCAGGACCACGCAGCTCGTCACGAGGGCGTGCGCGATCCCGGGGCGGCGCAGCAGGGAGCGTACGTTCATGGCGTCCTGCCGTTCGCCGGGCTCCGGGCGGGGGCTGCGGGCCAGCGGGATCGACAGCAGGACCAGCAGCACGGCCAGGCCGCAGGCCCACAGGAAGATGCGGCCGGTGTCGGGGATGGCCTGGTCCCCGCCGAACGCGGAGATGAGCACCGGCCCCGCGGCCTGCCCCAGCGAGGCGGCGAACGTGTAGCGGCCGAACGCCGTGTCGTGGCCGCCGCGCTGGGTGGTGTTGGCGACCAGGGCCTGCTGGGCGATGACGCACCCGAGATGGCCGGTGCCGAGCAGGATCCCGGCCGCGACCAGGCCGGGCACGGTGTGGCCGAGCGTCAGGAACGCGGCTCCGGCGGCGGTGAGCAGCAGGGCGCCGGCCACGGCCATGCGGCGCTCGCCGTACCGGTCGGCGGCGTGCCCGGCGGGCAGCGCCAGCAGCAGCGGCGCGATCGCGAAGCTGGCCCCCAGCACGCCGAGCAGGGCCGCGGGGACGTCCAGCTCGATCGCCCGGTACGACATCGTGGGGCGGAGCACGAACGTGACCACCTGCGTGCCCACCGAGTGCGCCAGCAGCACCGCCGTCGCGTACCGGCGGTTCCGAGCCTCAGACATCGATCCCTTTCCGTTCCCGTCCGCCGGAGGTGACCGTTATAACGTACAGCTCGCTGGACCGAATCTATCCATATGTACCGACCATTCCGGCTTTGGGGTGTTATAGCGGGCTGGCCATATTGAAACAGGTTGCAGTTCGTCTCTAGGCTGGCGGCATGATCCTGGACCGCTTCCAGATCACCGGCGCCGCCGCCGTCGTCACCGGCGCGGGCCGGGGCATCGGCGCGGCGACCGCGATCGCCCTCGCCCAGGCAGGCGCCGACGTCGCGCTCTGCGCCCGTACCGAGGACCAGCTCCGTGCCGTCGCCGACCAGGTGGCGAAGGCGGGCAGGCGGGCCCTGGTCGTCCCGGCCGACCTGAGCGCGCCGGGCGCCGCCGAGGAGCTCGCCGCGCGCGCGGCGGACGCCTTCGGCCGGCTGGACGTCGTGGTCAACAACGTGGGCGGGGCGCTGCCCAGGGCGTTCGCCGACACCCGGCGCAAGCACCTTGAGAACGCGTTCCAGTTCAATGTCGGGATCATGCACGAGCTGACCCGCGCCGCCCTGCCCCACCTGCTCGCGAACGGCGGCGCGGTGGTCAACATCTCCTCCGCCATGGGCCGCCTGGCCGGGCGCGGCTACCTGGCGTACGGCACCGCCAAGGCCGCCGTCGCCCACTACACCCGCCTGGCCGCCCTCGACCTGGCGCCGCGCGTACGCGTCAACGCGGTGGCCGTCGGCTCGGTCGCCACCTCCGCGCTCGACCTCGTCATGAACGACGACGGCCTGCGCACCAGCATGGAGCAGGCCACGCCGCTGAAACGCATCGGCGAACCGGAGGACGTGGCCGCGGCCGTCCTGTACCTGGTCTCACCGGCCGCCCGGTACGTCACGGGCACGGTGCTCGAAGTGGACGGCGGCATCGAACGCCCCAACCTCGACCTCGGCCTGCCCGACCTCACCTGACGAACCGGTCGCACAAAAATGGGCCTCTCATGATTCATCGAATCATCCTGCAACCGGACGTTAAGTCGTTGGAAAGCCGCCCGATTAGGTTGACTCTCTGCCCGATGGAGCCGACCTCTAGGAGCCGACGTAACCAGCCAGACCGTATGGAGTGAGCTGCGTGTTTCCTCCGCACCTCAGCTGTCCATCTCGCTCTCCCCGCACCTCACGGCCCTGGCCATGATCACCGATGCCCTCGCGGGCCGCCGCCGGGGCCTGCCGGACCTCTGGCGCAAGGCGATCAGCGCCCGCGTCGGCCGGCCGGGACACCAGGCGGTACGCCCGCTCGCCGCCCCCGGCTACTCGGTGGTCCCCGACTGTCTCGTCCCTCGCACGCCCATCGGCGCCGACGTCTCGGTGCGGGCCCAGATCGGCGCCCTGCGCGACCTGCCGCCGGACACCCTGCTCACGGACCTGGAGCAGGCGTTCGGCGACGGGCCGCTGCCCGTGCACTGGCGCTCGGCCGCCGAACGGCCGTCCGCCTGGCTGCACGGTTACGCGAGCGCGCTGGCCGAGGTCTGGAGCACCACCGAGCCCCTGTGGAAGCGCGCCCGCGCCCTGCTGGACAGGGAGGTGCACCGCGTCGGCGTCGCCACCGTCCGCGGCGGCCCCGAACTGCTGCTCGGCTCGCTCACGAGCCGGATCACCTGCGGCGAGCGCGGCCTGCTGATCTCCGACGTCGAGGCCAGCGTGTACGACCTGGGCGACCGCGACATCGTCCTGGTCCCCATGCTGGCCGGCAAGGACGCCGTCATCGTCAGCCTGGACAACGAGGAGGCCGTCTGGATCGCCTACCCGGTGCCCGGCGCGCAGTCCCTGTGGCGCCAGCCCGCCGCCCCGGTGCACGACGAGTTGTCGGCGCTGATGGGCCCGGTCCGGGCCGACCTGCTCTGCGCGATCGGCCGGCCGATGACGATGAGCATGCTGGCGGCCGACATGAAGATCGCGCCCAGCAGCATCACGTACCACTGCGACCGCCTGCGCGCCGCCCGGCTCATCACCAGGGAGCGCCGGGGCCGCGAGGTGTGGGTCGGGCGCACCCACCGCGCCGAGGAACTCCTCGAACTGTTCCACCGCTGACACCCGAAAGGGGCGCGCCCGGCGCGCCCCTTTCGCCGGTGCTCAGCGCGCGGTGCCGAACTGGAAGAGCAGCGGGCCGTCGAGCTTCCAGCCGGGCTCGTTCGCCAGGATCTTCTGGGTGTGCGACTCGATCGCCAGGCGCCACTTGTTGTCGTTGGACAGGCGGTTCACCTTCACGCTGCCCCCGGCACCGGCCGACCCGGGCGCGTAGCCCAGGATGCCCTCGTACCGGAAGTCGCCCGAGCCCACCAGCTTCTCCCGCTCGGCGACGGACGCGGTGACCAGGTACGAGGCCTTCTTCGACCAGCGCAGCCGGAAGAGCGGCTTGCCGCCGGTGAACGGCGCGGACGAGAGGTAATAGAGCGGCGTCTGCGTCGTCGACCAGCCGTGCTTGGCGATCGCGCTCTGCTTCTCCGACTCGCTGGCGGTGTAGAAGAACCCGCCGTCCTTGGTCACCAGCTCGTAGACCTTCACCCGCTGCGCGGCGACGCTCGTGGCCGGCTGCTCGGTGGTGGCCGAGGCCGATGCGGCGGCGCCGAGGGACAGCGTGGCGCCCAGCGCGACCGCCAGGCCGAGGCCGACGGGGCGGGTCATGCGACCGAATGACAGGGCCATGTATCCGAGATCCCTCCGAATGGCTGACTTGACGCCCGTCAAACTAACAGCGCGTACCCGCCCTGAAGATCACTTCAATTTCCCGGTAACTGTGGCTAGAACGTCACCAGCGGATCCCCGATGAAGTCGGCGATGAAATTGACGAAGAAGAACCCGAAGAACAGGAAGTTGAGCACCAGGATGACGTAGTGCCAGGGGCGCGGCCGGGCCGGTCGCGGCAGCTTGCTGTTCAGGTACATCAGCATGAACGGATACAGCAGCGCCCCGAGGTTGGACATGTTGGCCGACCACTCCACCAGCCCCACCGGCAGCGACTGGAAGATGATGATCGAGATGATCACCAGCAGCACCAGCATGAACGGATAGTAGAAGCGGCGCGGGTCACCCGAGATCAGCGCGCGCAGGCGCGGGCTGGTCGCGTTGGCCGCGTCGGTCGTCACCCGGACCATCGCCTCGAAGATGCCGAGCTGCGTCGAGAACAGGATCAGCACCCCCACCGCGAGCGCCACGTAGAAGACCACCCGCCCGTACTCCTCGCCGAGCGCGCTGGCCACGAACGTCGGGACGTTCGCCCGCGTGGGCCTCTCGCCGGACAGGGTGACCGCCTGGGCCATCAGGAGCGTGGGCAGCAGCATGCCGAGGATGGCGCCGACGAAGAACACGCCCCACATGTCCACCATGAGCAGGCGATACCACCGGCGCCACAGGCCCCGGTTGCGGTCGTCGTCGGGGAAGGTGACGCCGCTGGCCAGGATCTCGCGCCGCTCACCGCGCAGGCCCGAGATGTAGCCGACCCGGTAACCCATGCCGTAGCCCTTGTCACGGTAGTGGCCCATGACGTACCAGTTCAGGCCCGAGGCCAGCGCGGTGAAGCCGGCCAGGGCGCCGAGCTGGGTGGCGGTGATGCCGGCGGGCGGTGCGGCCGGGGTGATGAAGCCGAGGATGCCGTCCCACCACTGGCTGAACGGCACCACGAGCAGGTCCACGGCCAGCAGGGAGATGAGGATGGCGCCGACCATGAGCCAGTTGGCCAGTTCGAGCACGCGGCTGATGCGGCGGGCGCCGGCGGTGATGAGGAACACCAGCACCAGCAGGCCGACGGCCCACCAGCGGGGTTCGAGGTCGGTGGCCGCCGGGGGGACGCCGTGGACGAGCGCGTACACGCCCTGTCCGGCCGAGGCGGCCCAGCCGCCCGCGACGAACGCGAAGATCACGATGAGGACCGACAGGGGCACCCACAGTGGCCAGCCCGGCGGCACCCGCCCCCAGCCGACCACCGGCGTCTCGCCGGTCGCGATGATGTAGCGGGAGCACTCGACGTTGTAGAACGTCTGCAGCACGGCTGAGACCACGATGACCCAGCCGACGCCGATGAATCCGTACTGGCCCACGCTCAGCGGGCCGAGCAGCCATTCGCCGCTGCCGATCGAGATGCCGAGGGCGATCAGGCTGGGGCCGATGGCGTATTTGACCAGTTCCTTGGGGCCGATCTTGGAGACCTTGAAGACCTCCTCAGGCGTGGGCAGGTCGGTGACTTCGAGATCCGGGCGGCTGACTCCGAGTGGGTGCGACATGTCACTGCCTCCTGCCGTTCAGGGTGATCCCTTGGTACGGCGGCTACAAGACCCAAATGCCCGATCACCCACCCGGCAGGTGAAGGACCACGTACCCCTCCCGTTCCAGCACCAGCCGATAGCCGCGAGCGCGCAGCCCGGCGACGTGTTCGTCCAGCGACTTGAAGATCGGCTGGCACGTCGCCACGTCCACCACGACCCAGGGGGCGCGCCGGGGCATCGGCCGCCACATGACCGCCTTGGCCCGGGCCGAGAGGTTCGGCCCGACCTGGTTGGCGCTCTCGACCGGCGCCGCCGGGAAGGCTTCTCCCTGCGGCGCCGCTGGAGCCGCTCGATCGCGTCGATGGACGCGCAGAACAGCGCGATGACGACGGCGCAGTTGTCGTGGTGGCTCGTGCCCCACCAGCCCGGCTGGCCGGTGGCCGGCACGCGCTCCAGCACGAGCAGCGCGGGCGGCAGCAGCGGCAGGAACGGCACGGGCACGAGCAGCAGCATCGTGCTCACCTTGACGCCCGGCGTGGTGAGCACGGCCAGGCATCGAGCGGATGGGTGGTGAACAGCCGGACCACGGCCTCACCGGAGCCCGCCCCCAGCCCGCGGTATTACCAGTAGCGACCTCCGAACGCCGGGATGACGACCTGGCCGGTCACCCACACCACCAGCGGCCCGGCCCGCCACCACCGAAACCAGGCCCGGCCAAGGCCCCGTGATCGCCGCATTTTGATCATGATGGAAGTCGCGAAGCGGCATATGCCCCAAAGCCGGACAAGTGCCAACAAGGCAGGTTCACCAACGTGACGGAATGTTCAGGCGTGGCGTTACGCGACGTTCCGGGACTGACTACGTACAGTGAGGAAGCGTTGTCACAAGGTGACTACAGGGGGAGATCATGAAAGTTAAGCTCATAGCGGCAGGTGGGGTGCTCGTCACCGCCGCCACGGTCATCGCGATGGCCACACCGGCCAGCGCCGACCCGGTCGTATGCGACCTGAGCGTCGGCGACAGCACGCACTCGCTCCGCATCGACGGCTGGGGCGTGTACGCGGGCCGCCGCGACGCCGACGCCTGCGAGGGCCGCCACACCTACAACCGCGACCACGGCGACCACGACAACGGCGGCAACTGGGACAACGGGGACCGCGGCTGGAACGGCGGAAACTGGGGCAACGGCGGCTGGAACGGCGGCGGCTGGAACGGCGGCGACCGCGGCTGGAACGGCGGCGGCTGGGACAACTCCGGCTGGGACAACTCCGGCTGGGGTAACGGGCACGACCGCGGTCACCAGACCACCTGGGCCTGGCCGTCCCGCCACTGGGGCAGCGGAAGCTGGAGCGACACGGGCTGGGGCACCCGCGGCGGCTGGGGCGAGCGTGGCCTGGTCGGCTACGGCTGGCCCGGCGCCTGGGCCGGCCGCTACTAACAGCCGGCCTTGCCGGCCGGAACTGGCGTAACCGGTCCTGGATGATCAGTCCGGTTCGGTCCCGGGACACTGTCACGGTGACCCGGGACCCCTGTCCCCACCGATCACCCACATCTCCCCGCCCGAACCGCTCGAACCACCCGAACCGCTCGAACCACCCGAACCGCTCGAACCACCCGAACCGCTCGAACCACCTGAAGTGTTCGAACCACCGAAGCGTTCGAACCACCAGTAGCGTTCGAAACGCCCGTAGTGTTCGACACACCCGTGCGTTCGAAGCGCCCGCCGCACGTGTCCACTCCGTGGCAGGCGTACCGGGCCGCCGCGTGCCCGCGGCCCGGCCGGCCGTTCCTACCGGTCGACGATCTCGTTCTTACCGATCACCACGACCCCGCCCCGCGTGAGCGCGAACCGGGTGCGGTCGTAGTCCAGGTCGAACCCGATCCGGGCGCCATCGGGGATCACCACGTTCTTGTCGATGATCGCCTTGCGGACGATGGCCCCCCGGCCGACCTTGACGTTCTCCATCAGCACGGAATCCTCCACCAGCGAGTGCGAGTGGAGCACGACCTTGGGGGACAGGATCGACCTGATCGCCGTGCCGCCGGAGACGATCACGCCGGGCGACACCAGCGAGTCGATCGCGCGCCCCACCCGGTCGCCGTCGTTGTGCACGAACTTGGCCGGGGGCAGCGGGTCGTGCCCGGTGAAGATCGGCCACTTGTCGTTGTAGAGGTTGAACACCGGATGCGCCGAGATGAGGTCCATGTGGGCCTCGTAGTAGGCGTCCAGCGTCCCGACGTCGCGCCAGTAGCCCCGGTCGCGCTCGCTGGAGCCGGGGACGATGTTGTTGGCGAAGTCGTAGACGTCGGCGCCGCCCGACTTGACCAGCATCGGGATGATGTTGCCGCCCAGGTCGTGTTTGCTGGTGGGGTCGAGCGCGTCTTCGCGCAGCGCGTCGATCATCGACTGCGTCTTGAACACGTAGTTGCCCATCGAGGCGAACACCTCGTCGGGGGAGTCGGCCAGCCCGACCGCGTCCTTGGGCTTCTCCCTGAAGGCCACGATCCGGCGGCCCTGGGGGTCGGTCTCGATCACGCCGAACTGGTCGGCGAGCGAGATCGGCTGCCTGATCGCCGCCACCGTCACGTCGGCGCCGGAGTCCTCGTGCTGCTCGACCATCTGCCGGGGATCCATCCGGTAGATGTGGTCGGCCCCGAACACGATCACGTGCTCGGGCATCTCGTCATAGATCAGGTTCAGGTTCTGGAACAGGGCGTCCGCCGAGCCCGAGAACCACCGCGGCCCGAGCCGCTGCTGCGCGGGCACCGGCGTGACGTAGTTGCCGAGCATCGCCGACAGCCGCCAGGTCCGCGACACGTGCCGGTCAAGGCTGTGGTTCTTGTACTGCGTCAGTACGACGATCTTGAGAAAGCCACCGTTCGCGAGATTGGACAGCACGAAATCCACGAGCCGATACATCCCCCCGAAAGGGACCGCCGGTTTCGCCCGATCCGCCGTGAGAGGCATGAGCCTCTTGCCCTCTCCACCTGCCAGCACGACCGCAAGTACCCTCCGGGACCTCATGTCCAGGACGCTACCCTCAAATCGCCGATCTATCGACGAAACCCCGCACGGTGAACTTCCCGCGTGTCCGGTTTTGGGGCTCAATGTACGAAGAGGAGTTGCCGACCTGGGGCTTGTCGATGTGTCCGTGGCGGGTGGGTCACCCGTAAGGTCGTCTCATGCGTGTTGATCTGCTCAGCCGGGAGTATCCGCCCGAGGTCTATGGCGGGGCCGGCGTGCACATGGAATATCTGGCCAGGGAGCTGCGGAAACTGGCCGACGTACGGGTGCGCTGCTTCGGCGCCGGCCGGGCCGAGCCGGGCGTCTCGGCCTACCGGGTGCCGGGCGGGCTGGAGGGTGCCAACGCCGCGCTGCAGGTGCTGGGCGTGGACCTGGAGATGGCCGCCGCCTGCCAGGGTTCCGACGTCGTTCACTCCCATACTTGGTACGCCAACTTCGCCGGGCATGTCGCGAAGATGCTGCACGGCATGCCGCACGTGGTCACCACGCACAGCCTGGAGCCGCTGCGGCCGTGGAAGGCCGAGCAGCTCGGCGGCGGCTACACGATCTCGTCATGGGCCGAGCGGACGGCGCTGGCGGCCGCCGACGCGGTGATCGCGGTGTCGGAGGGCATGCGGCGCGACGTGCTGGCCGCGTACCCGGAGATCGAGCCCGGCCGGGTGAGCGTGATCCACAACGGCATCGACACCGCCGAATACGCCCCTGACCGGGGCCTCGACGTGCTGGAGAAGCACGGCGTCGATCCTGACCGGCCCTACGTGATCTTCGTGGGCCGCATCACCCGTCAGAAGGGCCTGGTGCACCTGCTGCACGCGGCGCGCGCCTTCGACCCGGAGGCGCAGCTCGTGCTGTGCGCGGGCGCGCCGGACACGCCGGAGATCGCGGCGGAGGTGTCCGAGCTGGTGCGCGGCCTCGACCGCGACGGGGTGTTCTGGATCCAGGAGATGCTGCCCAAGCCCGAGGTGATCCAGTTGCTGACGCACGCGACGGTGTTCGTGTGCCCGTCGGTCTACGAGCCGATGGGGATCGTCAACCTGGAGGCGATGGCCTGCGAGACGGCGGTGGTGGCGACGGCGACGGGCGGCATCCCGGAGGTGGTGGCCGACGGGGAGACGGGGCTGCTGGTGCCGATCGAGCAGGGCGCCGACGGCACGCCGCACGATCCGGAACGCTTCGCCGCCGACCTGGCCGAGCGCGTCAACGCGCTGCTGGGGGATCCGGGCCGGGCGCGCGCGCTGGGGAAGGCGGGGCGCACCCGCGCCATCGACCACTTCTCCTGGGAGCGCATCGCCCACCGCACGCTGGACCTCTACACCTCCATCTAGTACGGCTTCGCGGCGGCCGGCGCCACCCGCCGCACGGGGCGGGTGGCCTCCAGGGTGACGCCGTCTGACCCGCACAGGGCGGGCCGCCGTCACGGCGCACAGTGGGCCGGGCTACGGGATACGTTCGAGCACCACCACCGGGATCTCCCGGTTCGTCTTCTTCGTGTACTCGTCGTAGTCCGGCCACGTCCTGGTCATCAGCCGCCAGAGCTCGGGCCGTTCCGTGTCCGTCGCCGTCCGGGCGCGCGAGGTGAACTTGTCGCCCTTCACCTGGATCTCGACCTCAGGGTTGGCCACCAGGTTCTTGTACCACTCCGGATCGTCCGGGTCCCCGCCCTTCGAGGCCACGATGACGTGGTCGTCGCCGTGCTTCTGGTAGATGAGCGGCGTCGTGTAAGCCCGGCCCGAATTACGGCCCTTGGTGGTCAGCAGCAGGACCGTGGTGTTGTTCCAGTCGTGTCCCTCGGCGCCGTCGGTCTCCTGATAGCGCTGGACATGTTCCTTGCCATAGAGCATGATCCCCCACTACCCAGCCCCGCCGTGACCTCACCGTTACCTGCCGGGCCCTGTACGAGAAGTTAACAACCCTGGCACACTGCATTTGTGTAAGCGCTTACAGCAGCTCATTATGAAAGCGCTTACATGTAAGGAGCGACTCGATGGACGTGACCATCTACGAGGTGGCCAAGCGGGCCGGCGTGTCGATCGCGACCGTGTCCAGGGCCCTGCGCGGCACCGGCCCCGTGGCGGCCAGGACGCGGGAGAAGGTGCTCAAGGCGGTCGAGGAGCTCAACTTCACGCCCAGCCGCCTCGGTGTCAGCCTGGCCGAGGGCCGCCACGCCGCCAACGGCATCGTCTTCCCCGACCTCGCGGGCCCCTACTACACCGAGGTCCTGCTCGGCTACGAGGAGGTCGCCTCCGAGCTGGGCCGCTCGGTGGTCATCCTGTCCACGAAGGGCCGCACCAAGGTCGGCGACCTGGTCAAGGATCTCGCCGGGCGGGTCGACGGCATGCTGATCTTCGGCCACACCGTGCCGGAGCCGATGGTCGCCGAGCTGGTCCGGCTCGGCGTGCGGCTGGTGTTCATCTCGCGCGACCCGCTGACCGGCGCCGACACGCTGCGCAGCGAGAATATCGGCTCGGCACGGGCGCTGGCCGGGCACCTGGTCGGCCACGGCTATGAGCGGTTCGCGTTCCTCGGGGCGCCGCTGGCCAGCCGGGACGACGTGGACGAGCGCTGGCAGGGCGTGCGGGGCGTGCTCGGCGGCGCCATCGAGGCCGTGGACACCGGCCGCTACACCGTGGAGAGCGGCTTCGAGGCCGCCAGGAAGCTGCTCAAGACCGGAAAAGGGCCCGAGGCGATCGTGTGCTCCGACGACGAGGTGGCGCTGGGGGCGCTGCTCGCCGCCGAGGAGCTCGGCCTCGACGTGCCCGGCGACGTGGCCGTCACCGGCTGGGACGACATCATGGCCGCCCGCCACGCCCGCCCCGCGCTGACCACCGTGCGGCAGCCGATGCGCGAGCTCGGCGCCCGCGCCGCCCGCGCGCTCGACGAGCTGATCACCGGGGTCCGTGACACCCCGAGCCACCTCATCCTGACCACCGAGCTGGTCATTCGCACCAGCTGCGGTCACCACCCCCAGGAGGTAAGCACGTGAACACCACCACCCGGCGCGCCGCCGCCGGCGGGCTGGCTCTCGCGGTCCTGGCCGCGGGCTGCGGCCGCAGCGCGGACAGGGCGCCCGAGCAGGCGCAGGACGTGACGACCGGCAAGGCCACGGGGGAGGTCACGGTCTGGGCGATGGGCGAGGAGGGCAAGGCGCTCGGCGCGTTCGTCAAGGACTTCGAGAGCGCCAACCCCGGCATCAAGGTCAACGTGACGGCCATCGGCTGGGACGTGGCGCACGACAAGATCACCGCCGCCATCGCGGGGAGCGCCACGCCCGACGTGAGCATGATCGGCTCGACCTGGTCGGGCGAGCTGGCCAAGACCGGCGCGCTGGAGCCGACCCCGGGCAACCTGGTCGACAAGGCGGCGTTCTTCCCCGGGGCCTGGCAGACCGTCGATGTCAACGGCACCGCCTACGGCGTCCCCTGGTACGTCGAGACCCGCGTCCTCTACTACCGCTCCGACCAGGCGAGCAAGGCGGGCGTGCGGCCGCCTGAGACCTGGCAGGAGTTCACCGCGTTCGCCAAGGCGCTCAAGGAGGAGGGCGGCGCCAAGGACGGCTTCCAGCAGAGCTACACGCTCGGCGCGTCGTGGCAGGAGGTGCTGCCGCTGATCTGGCAGGCCGGCGGCGAGATCGTCAAGGACGGGAAATACACCTTCGACACCCCGCAGGCGGTGATGGCGCTCAAGCAGTACCGGTCCATGTTCGAGCAGCGGCTCGCCCCCACCGACGTCCCCGCGAACGCGTTCCCGCAGACGTTCATCAAGGGCCAGGTGGGCGGGTTCTTCTCCGGCCCGTGGATGATCGGGGTGCTCAACAACGACGGCGGTCCCGGGTTCAAGGACAAGTTCGACGTGGCCCCCTACCCCAAGGGGCCGGTGGCGGGCACCAGCTTCGTCGGGGGCGCCGACATGGCGGTGTTCAAGAAGGCGAAGAACCGCGACGCCGCCTGGACGTTCATCAAGTGGCTGAGCGAGCCGAAGGTGCAGGCCAAGTGGTACACCACGGTCAAGGCGCTGCCCGCCGTACAGTCGGCCTGGCAGGAGCCCGAGCTGAAGTCCGACGAGCAGCTCGCGGTCTTCGGCGAGCAGCTCAAGGATGCCAAGACGCCGCCGCCGTTCCCCACCTGGGAGCAGGTCGCCAGAGTGCTGGAGAGCGAGCTGGAGAAGCTGGCGCGCGGCCGGTCCACGCCCGAGCAGACGGCCAAGGCGATCCAGTCGCAGGCCGACACGATCGGGACGGGCCTCTGATCCCATGGCGGTCCTGACGAGGCAGGCGCCGGCCGCCCCGCCCCCGATCAAGGTCAGGGGCGCATTACGCCAGTCGGGCATCGGCTGGATCTTCATCCTCCCGTTCGTGGTGCTGTTCATGGTGTTCTACCTGGGGCCGCTGCTCGTCGGCATCGGGATGAGCTTCACCGACATGCGCAGCACCGACGTGACCGACCCGCTCGGCGTCAACCTGGTCGGCGTCGACAACTATCTGCGGCTCATGAACGACGACGCCATGCGCAGGGCGGCGCTCAACACCGTCGTGTTCGTGCTCACGGCGCTGCCGCTGACGATCGGCCTCGGGCTGGCCGCCGCCGTGGCGCTCAACTCCGGCATCGCCCGGCTGCCCGCCGCGTTCTTCCGGCTCGGCTACTACCTGCCCAACATCACCAGCATCATCGGCGTCGCGGTGGCCTGGAAGTTCCTGCTGGAGCCGCAGGCCGGGCTCGTCAACCGGCTGCTGGAGCTGGTGGGGATCCAGGGCCCGAACTGGCTGCAGGACGAGAGCACCGCCCTGCCCTCGATCATCGTGATGACGGCCTGGCGCAGCTTCGGCTTCAACATGGTCGTGCTGCTGGCCGCCCTGCAGACCATCCCGAGAGAGCTGTACGAGGCGGCCGAGGTGGACGGCGCGGGCCGCTGGGCCCGCTTCCGCTCGGTGACCGTGCCCTCGCTCCGCCCGGTGCTGCTGTTCTGCACCGTCTACAGCTCGGTCGGATTCATGCAGTTCCTGGAGGAGCCGCTCGTCATGACCAACGGCGGCCCGCTCAACTCGACGCTGTCGGCCTCGCTGGCGATCTTCGACCAGTTCGGCGTCGGCAACTACGGCTACGCCGGGGCCGCCTCGACCGTGCTGTTCACGGTGATCGTGGCGCTGGCGATCCTGCAACTCAGGCTGGGGAGGAACCGGTGAACAGGACCCGCCGCCAGCGCGCGATCGTCTACCTCGGGCTCGCCGTGGGCCTGCTGCTGGTCGCCGGGCCGTTCCTGTGGACGGCGCTCAGCTCGGTCAAGCCCGAGCGGGAGATCCGGCAGGACCCGCCCACGTTCTGGCCTCAGACGTGGACGCTCGACAACTTCGCCGAGCTGTTCGACCGGGTCAGCATCGGCACCGCGTTCGCCAACAGCCTGATCATCGCGCTCGTGCTGGTCGCCACCAACCTGCTGTTCTGCTCCATGGTCGGCTACGCCTTCGCCAAGCTCTCCTTCCGCGGCAAGAACCTGGCGTTCGGCCTGGTGCTGGTGCAACTGGCGATCCCGGCGATCGTGCTGATGGTGCCGCAGTTCGTGCTGATCGCCAAGCTCGGCATGGTCAACACGTTCATCGGGATCATCCTGCCGACCGTGGTGACGCCGCTGGGCGTCTTCATGATGCGGCAGTTCATCTCCGACCTGCCCGACGAGCTGATCGACGCGGCCCGGGTGGACGGCGCGCGCGAGTTCCGGATCTTCGCCACCATCATCCTGCCGCTGTGCGGGCCGCCGCTGGCCACGCTGGGGCTGATCACGTTCCTCGGCTCGTGGAACAACTTCCTCTGGCCGGCCGTGGTCGCCCAGAGCGAGAACATGTACACCCTCCCCGTCGCACTCAACATCCTCAACGACTTCGAGGGCACCCACTACAACCTGCTGGTCGCCGGATCGGTCGTGGTCATCGCGCCGATCCTGTTCCTGTTCGTCTTCCTGCAGCGCTTCTTCATCCAGGGCATCGCCACCACCGGCCTCAAGTAGAGGAGCACCTCCATGCGCAAGACGGTCCTTTCCGGCCTGCTCGTTCTCTCCTTAGCCGCGACCGCCGCTCCAGCGAACGCCTCAACGGACAGCACACTCCACCGGTACGCCAAGGACACCTGGCGCTCGATGGCCGCCATGGTCGAACCGGCCACCGGCGTCCCCTCCGACAAGGTGACCGGCGACCTCAGGACGAGGGCCCAGGTCACCTCGCCCACCAACATCGGCACGTACCTGTGGAGCACGCTCGCCGCCCGCGACCTGCGCCTCATCAGCGGCGCCGACGCGGCCTCCAGGGTCGGCAGGGTCCTGCGTGCGCTGGAGAAGATGGAGCGCGACACCCCGACCGGCCAGTACTACAACTGGTACGACCCCGCCACCCTCGCGCTCGTCACCTCCTGGCCCGGCACCGGCGAGCCGGTCCGGCTGTTCGCCTCCAGCGTGGACAACGGCTGGCTGGCGAGCGCCCTCATGATGATCCGCACCGCCGTGCCGGCCCACGCCAGAGCCGCCGACCGGCTGGTCACCTCCATGAACTTCGCCTCCTACTACGATCCGGCGGCCCGCCCCGACGCCGGGACCGGCCTGCTGCGCGGCGGTTTCTGGCCGGAGCGGCCGCCGGGACCCAATGACTGCTTCGTCGAGAGCGACTACGCCGGCACGGGCACGACCGTCTACTCCACCTGCCACCACTACGGCGCCCCCGCCGAGACCCGCATCGGCCAGTACGTGGGTATCGCGCTCGGCCAGATCCCGCGCGAGAGCTACTACGGCCCCTACCGCACGTTCCCCGACAACGGCTGCGACTTCGGCTGGCAGGAGCAGAAGCCGGTCGGCTCCTGGAAGCAGTACCTGGGCGTCAACGTCTGGGAGGGCACGTACGAGTACCGCGGCATGCGATTCGTCCCCAACTGGGGCGGCTCGATGTTCGAGGCCCTCATGCCCGACCTGGTCGTCCCGGAGGCCAAGTGGGCGCCGCGCGCCTGGGGCCGCAACCACCCGGTGTTCGTCCAGGCCCAGATCGAGCACGGCCTGAACGAGGCCGAGTACGGCTACTGGGGCTTCTCCCCGTCCAACGACCCGCTCGGCACCTACGAGGTGTACGGGGTGGACCAGCTCGGCATGGACGGGCCCGGCTACATGTCCGACCGCGAGCGCACCAACGTCGACCCCGGCTACGAGGGCTGCCGTCCGGCCCAGCCGGCGCCGGAATCGTACAAGGAGGGCGTGGTGACGCCGCACGCCAGCTTCCTGGCGCTGCCGTACGCGAAGTCCGCGGCCCTGGACAACCTGGCCAAGCTGCGCAGGGACTTCGACGCCTACGGTCCCGGCGGGTTCTACGACGCGATCGCCGTCCGCTCGGGGGTCGTGTCCAAGTGGTACCTGGCGCTCGACCAGGGCATGGCCATGGCCGCCCTGAGCAACGTGCTCACCGGCGGCAACCTGCACCGCTACTTCGCGGGCTCCGGCGTGGAGGCCAAGCTGCGCCCGGTGATGCGGATCGAGGAATGGGACGTCGTCCCGCCCAAGAAATGACCCTTTAGATGAAACGGGGTAATCGTTGATGAACTCGGCCGCCCACAGCGACTGGCAGGACCGCATCGGTGACGCGTCCGGCGAGGTCGCCGCAGCCCCGAGGCCCGCTCTGAAGGCCCCCACCGGCCTCCGGGCGGCCCCGGGGGCCGGGCACGTGACGCTGACCTGGGACCCGGTCCCCGGCGCCATCGGCTACCTGGTGCACAGGGACGGGGCTCCGGCCGCCCCGCCGGAGGTGGACGTCCCCGCCGTCCCGGCGTGCCGCTACGTGGACACCGGTCATGGGGCGGCCGAGTACACCGTGGCCGCCGTCTCCGCCATGGACCACACCGGGCCCTTCTCCGCGGCCGTGCGGGCCGAGCCGCTGACCGCGGGCACCACGGTGCTGTCCGTGCGGGTGGACGCGGGGCGGGTGACGCGTGAGCTGCTGCGGCCGTGGGCGTACATGGTGGGCTCCGAGCACCTGTCACACCTGCTGAGCACCGACGAGACCGGCGGCAGGCCCATCGGCGAGGAGCTGGCGGCGGCGCTGCGGACGGTGCGCGACGAGCTCGGCGTCCAGACGGTCAGGGCGCACGCCATCCTCGGCGACGACCTCGGCGTCTACCGCGAGGGGCCGGTCTATGACTTCAGCGGCGTGGACCGCGTCTACGACAAGGTCGTCGAGCTGGGCCTGCGGCCGATCGTGGAGCTCGGCTACATGCCCCGCGACCTGGCCGCCGACCCATCCAAGACCGTCTTCGAGTACGCGGCCGTCATCTCGCCCCCCAAGGACTTCGAGGCGTGGGGCGACCTGGTCAGGGCGCTGGTCGAGCACCTGGCGGAGCGGTACGGCGTACACGAGCTGATCGACCACTGGGCCTTCGAGGTCTGGAACGAGCCGAACCTGGCCGTCTTCTGGTCCGGCACCCCCGAGGAGTACTTCCTGCTCTACGACGTCACCGCCGCCGCCGTGAAGAACGTCCACCCGGACCTGCGCGTCGGCGGCCCGTCCTCGGCCGCGAACGGCTGGGTCGAGGAGCTGCTCGCCCACGTCGAGGAGTCGGGCGCGGCGCTCGACTTCATCTCGACCCACACCTACGGCAACGCGCCGCTCGACTGGCGGCCCGCGCTGGCCAGGCACGGGCGCGACGTGCCGATCTGGTGGACCGAGTGGGGCCCCACGCCGACCCACTTCCACGGCATCGGCGACGGCCCGTTCGGGGCGGCGTTCCTGCTGCACGGCATGAAGTCGGCCGCGGGCCGGGTCGACGCGCTGTCGCACTGGGTGGCCTCCGACCACTTCGAGGAGCTGGGGCGCCCGCCCCGGCTGTTCCACGGCGGGTTCGGGCTGCTGACGGTCGGCAACCTGCGCAAGCCGCGCTTCCACGCGCTCAGCCTGGCCAACCGGCTGGGCGGCGCCGAACTCGCGGCCGAGCTCGACGGCGACGCGGGCGGCGTCGAGGTGTGGGCGGCCCGGCACGACGACGGCCGCGTCGGCGTGCTGGTCTGGAACGGCACGCTCAACAACACCCAGGCGACCGGCGCCCCCGAGCTGGCGCGCACGATCGAGCTGACCGTGGACGGGCTGGAGGGCACGTACACGCTCACCCACCACCGCATCGACCGCGACCACACCAACGTGGAGGCGGTCTGGCAGTCGATGGGCGGCGGCGACTGGCCGTCCGGCGAGCAGTGGGACAAACTCCGCGCGGCCGACGGCCTCGACGAGCTGACCCCGCCCGCCACCGTCACCGGCGGCTCGCCGAGCCTCACTTTCGAGCTGCCCATGCCGGGTGTTTCCCTGATCGAGTTCGCACCGTAATAGGCAATCCTGTACGGAGGCGCACGCTGGTGAGAGCCTGTGCGCATGACCGATCCGGCCGATGCACTGGCCGCCCGCATCGAGCGGTTCGAGCGGGCCGCGGATCCCGAGCTGATCTGGGATCCCGCGGCCCTCGCCGAGGCCGAACAGGCGATGCGGGCGTGCGCCGGCGACCGGTCCGACGCCGCCACCTGGCGGCTGATCGGGATGCTGCACCTGGCCCGCTACCGGCTCGACCAGCGGACCACGCGGGACGCGGCGGTGGCGGGCGCCTTCTTCGCCGCCGTGGCCGTGCTGGACCCCGGGCGCTTGCCGGAGAAGCTGCGCGGCTCCAGCGGGCCGCCGGGCGATTCGGCCGGCACGTGGGCCGGGCTGGTCGAGGAGCTGTTCCGGCACGTGGACCCGGCCTCCTACCGGCACGTGGGGCTGCTGATCCACGCGCTGGTCCGCCGCGCCATGGCGCGCCCGACGCGGGAGGTGGCCGACCGGCTCGGGCAACTGCTGCTGGAGGAGTCGATGCGCTCGCCCGACCCCTCCTGGGCGCCCGGCGCGCTCGAACCGCTGGGCACCGGTCTGGTCCACCTGTACGGGCTGACCGGCGACCGGGAGGTCATCGACGACGCGGTGCACGTGCTGTTCAGGGCGGCGCTGTCCGGGCCCGTCGAGGCCGCGTACGCGGGCGAGCTGGCGGCGGCGCTGGGCCTGGCGGCGCCCGGCGACGAGGAGCTGGTCAGGGCCTACCTGTCGGCGGCCGAGACCCCGCCGGGCGGCCAGGACCGGTCGCAGGCGCTGCTCGCGCTCGTCGACGTCACCCAGGCGCGGGCCGCCGCGTCGTGCGCGGACGGTGACCTGCTGGCGTTCATCAGGGTGGGGCAGTGCGCCCTGGACTTCTGGCACGAGCAGTGGGCGCATCCCGCCGTGCTGGCGCCGTACGCGGCCGGGCTGATCGAGTGGTTCGTCATCACGGGGAACGAGCGCTCGCTCGAAGCCGGCATGGAGATGCTGGAGGCCCTGCACGTCACGCCCGACGAGACGGCGCGCGGGCTCGGCACCGACCCCGTCGTCCGCCTCGGGCTGCTCGGCGACCGCCGCCGGCGCCGCTACGACGTGACCGGCGACCTCGCCGACCTGGACGTGACCGTCGACGTCCTGCGCGAGGCGGCCAGGCTCGCCCCCGCCGGGCACCGGGAACGCCCCAGGATCCTGGACGGCCTGGCGAACGCGCTGCTCAGGCGGGCCGTGGTGGCCGGCGGGGACCCGGCGGAGGCGATCGCCGCCGCCCGTGCCGCCGTGGCCGCGTACGACGGGCGCGACCCGGCCAGGGCCACGTCGCTGCTGCTGCTCGCCCGGGCGCTCAAACTGGAGCTCACCCCCCAGACCGCCGACGAGGCCGTCGCCGCGCTGCACGACGCCCTGGCGGCCGGTGAGCGGCTGGCCTTCCGCGCGGAGGCGTACGGGCTGCTCTCGGAGGTGCTGCGGTGGCGCGCCGCGCGGGAGGGCGGGACCGAGGACCTGCACGAGGCCGTACGCTCCGCCCGCCAGGGTGTCGAGCTGGCCGTGAAGACCTCGAGCGACCACGGGCCCGTGCACGGGACGCTCTGCCGGGCGCTGCTGGCGCGCTTTTCGGCGCAGGGCGACCCGCGCGACCTGGCCGAGGCGCTGGCCCTGGCCGGCGACGGGGACGCCGACCTGCTGGAGCGGCTCGGCGCCGCGCTGGCGGACCCGCCGCCGGTGGACGAGCAGCTCGCCCAGGCGGCCACCGAGCTGGCGCTGCGCATCGCGGACGACGACATGGCGCTCAAGCTGCTGCGGTTCGCCGGGCAGCGGCCCTGGTCGCCGGGCGAGCGCGGCGAGTTCCTGCTGGACACGGCGCTGCACCTGGGCGAGCTGGGCCGCCCGCGCATCGCCGGCGAGGTGCTGGAGCGGGCCGCGGCGGCGTTCGAGGCGGCGGGGCTCCTGGCGCGGGCGGCCTACGCGCTGTCCCGGAAGGGGGCCGGCCACGAGGAGCTGGGCGAGCCCGACCGGGCGCTGGCGGCCTTCGGGCGGGCGGCCGACGCCTATCGGGACGTCGGGGAGACGCGTTCCGAGGCGCTGCAGCTCGGCAACATGGGGATCGTGCACCTCCAGGCCGGCGATCCGGCCCGCGCCGTCGAGCACCACCTGCGGGCCGTCGCGCTGTGCGAGGGCGCCGGGCTGGCCGCGGAGGAGGCGGGGCAACTGGGGCACGCGGCGGAGGCGTACCTGGCCGCCGGCGACCCGGACGGCGCCGTGGACTGCGCGGGCCGGGCCCGCGAGCTGTACCTGGGGCTCGGCGAGACGGAATCGGCGGCCCTGGCCCTGGTCCACGCCGCCAGGGCGGCCGTGGACCAGGACGACCTCGTCGCGGCCGGGGAGCGCATTGCCGCCTGCGCCATCGAGCTGGAGGCGGCGGGGGCGTGGGAGGACGCCTGCCGCACGCTCGACGCCCAGGCCGTCCTGCTGGCCGCTCGCGGCCACCGGACCCAGGCGGCGGCCTGCGAGATCCGGCTGGTGGAGATCGTGCGGCGCAAGGGGCGGCGACGGGAGCCGGCCGACGAGTGGTACCGCCTGGCGCAGCGCCGCCGTGGCCTGGGCGACGTGATCGGCGCGCGGGCGGCCTTCGAGCTGGCCGAGCGCGAGTACGAGTCCATCGCCCACCACGACGGGGCCGGGTCCGTGCGGTACAACCTGGGCGTGCTGTCGTACACGGAGGGGGAACCGGAGCGGGCGCTGGAGGAGTTCGGGGCGGCGGCGGAGACGTTCGTACGGCTGCGGGCGCCCGCCAAGGAGGCGGCGGCGCTGACCATGCGCGCGTCCTGCTCGGTCGCGCTGGGCGGGGTCGAGGACGCGCTGGCCGACCTGGACCGGGCCCTCGAACTGGCCGCCGCCGAGGGCGACCTGGAGGCCCTGCTGACCGCCACCCTGGGCCGGGCCGCCCTGGACGTGGAGCTGGGCGAGCCGCAGGAGGCCGAGGAACGGCTGTACTCCGCGCTCGGGCTGGCCGCCGGCGACCCGCTCAAGGAGGCCGTCGTACGCGACCGCCTGGCCGCACTGGCGGCCCGCGCCGGGGACGCGAGGGGGCAGGTGGCGGCCTTGGAGGAGGCTCTCACCCTCTTCCACGCCGGCGGCCAGGCGCGGCTGGCGGCGCTCGCCTCGATCAAGCTCGGCTTCGCGCTGGAGGAGCGGGGCGAGTTCCGCCGCGCCAGAACGGCCCTCGAAGAGGGGCTGGCCGGGCTCGCCTCCGCCCCTGGCCCGCGTCCGGCCGGGACCCCGTTCGAGGTGGTGGCGGCCATGGCGGGCGACCTGGACGCGGACGTCCTGTCCCGGCTGGCCACCATCCAGCTCACACTCGGCGACCTGAGCGGCGGCCGCGCCACCCTGACCCAGGCGCTGTCGACGCTGCGGGCGGGCGGGCACCGGGGGGAGGCGGCCACCCGCCTGGAGAACCGCCTGCGTCTGGAGGAGGCCGAGGCCGCAGGCGACCTGACCACGGTCCGCCACCTCGCCGAACAGGCCCTCACCACCGCTTCCCCGAGCGCTACCGCGTCTTTTGGCACTCCCACGGAGTGGCCCCCTGCCGACGCCTCGGCCACCCCGCTGGGTACGGCCGTTTTCCCCGAAGCAGCCGCCCGCCCGGAAGGGACCGCCCTGCCAGGATCAGCCGGCCCGCCGGTTCCGACCGGGGACCCCTCCGAGCGCTCGTACCTGCTGGCCAAGCTCTCGGCCTGTTGCCTCGCCCTCGGTGATCCGGCCGCCGCCTACGACTACGCGGCCCACGGATACCGGCTGCGCGACGAGCGGATGCTCGACCACCTCCGTAACCTCGGGACGGCGGCCAGAGCCCTGGGCCGGACCGGCGAGGCGGTCGAGCACCTGTCGAAGGCCGTCGACCTGGCCCGCGACGCAGACTCCGCCCTCCCGGCCCGGCTCGCCCGCTCCCTCGGCCTCCTGGCCACGGCCCTCACGGACCAGGCCCGCTGGGAGGAGGCCGCCCGCGCGTACGAAGAGGGCCTGTCCCTCCTGGAGGCCCCCATCTGGCGAGCACTGCGCGCCCCCCTCCTGTCCGGCCGCGCCGCCCTCCACCTCGAACTCGGCGAGCTGAACGAGGCGACCACCCGCTACCGCCAGGCCATCTCCCTCAAGGAGGAACTGGGCGACACCACCGGCCTGGCGGACGCCTACGCCGACCTGAGCCTCACCCACGAGCTGAGCGGCGACCCCGCCCAGGCCCTGCCCCTCGCCGAACGCGCCCTGGACCTCGAAGACGCCCCCCGGAGCAGGGTCCTGATCCTGCTCGCCCTCGCCCGCCTCACACCCCCGGAACGTGCGGAGTCCCTGCTGTCGGAGGCCCTCGCGACGGCCCAGGAGCTCGGCTTCAGAGCGGGAGAGGCCATCGCCCTCAGGCATCTGGGCGCCCTCGATCTCACCACGGCCTCCTACGCCCGCGCCCGCCGACGCCTGTCCACCGCCATCGACCTGCTCACCGACCTGGGCCACGACCTCGAACTGGGCGCCGCCCACCACCACCGCTCCATGGCCGCGGCGGAACTCGGCGACCTCCCGAACGCCCTCACCGACGCCGAACACGCCTGCGCCCTAGGCCACCCTCCCGCCACTGACCGCGCCGTCCACCTGGCGGTACGCCTGAACCGCGGCCTGACCGCCTGGACCCACGCCGAAACCGCCAAGTCCACCGCCCTGTCCACTGTCCTGTCCGCCCGCCTCCACCGAAACGCCGCACCAGGCACGCCCGGCCAGGACGCGCCGCATGGCGTACCCCGCGACCTGGCGGAGGCCGAACACCGCGGCCTCACCGAGGTCCGGACCCTCACGACGGCCGCCCGCCACACCCGCGACCCCGAACACGCCGCCCGGCTCCTCCGCCGCGCCCACACCGCCCAAGCCACCCTGGAGGCGTTGTGGACCCGCATGGAGCCCCTGGCCCCCGACCACGTCGCCCTCCACAGACCGGCCCCCCTCACCCAGGCAGACCTGGACTTCCTCGTCGGCCGACCGGACGGCCCGATCGGCCTCCTCGCCTTCCACCTCACCGAGGCGCCCCCGCCCACCAGACCCTCCGAAACCGAGGACGACACCCTGATCGGGGACGGCGGTCTGAACGGTGAGGACACCGTGATCGTGCTCGCGCACCGCACCGGCTGGCCCGAGCCCCGCGCCTTCCCCACCACGGTCACCCGCGCCCTGCTGGCCGCCTTCCTCCGCACCACCAACGGCCGCCGCCCCGGCCTCCTCGACATCGAGGCCCGTCGTCGGCGCGCCGCCCTCTGGCGTGAACTGGCCGACCGGTTGCTCGCGGGCGCCCTCGCGGCCCTGGGCGACGACCTGACCCATCTTCACCTGTTCCCGCACGCCGAGCTGCGCCGCGTCCCTCTGCACGCCCTCGCCCCCAACGGCCGCATGCTCCTCGAACGCCTTCCCGTGACGTACGCCCCCTCCGCGACCGTCCTGAGCCGCCTCCACCACCGCGCCCCCGCCCGAGGCGCCGACTCCCTGGCACTCGGCTTCACCCCGGACCCGGCCGAGCGACTCGTCGTGGAATCCGAGGCGGAGGACGTGGCCGGCATCCTCGCCACCCGCCCCCGAACCGGCCAGGACGCCACCAGCGGCCTCCTGAACGGCTCATGGGACGTCGTGCACCTGGCCTGCCACGGCGTGTTCGACGACGCCGGCCCGTCGGGCCCGGGCATCAGACTCGCCGACGGCCTCCTCACCACCCGGCGCCTCATGACCATGAACGTGGACGCCCGGCTGGCGCTCCTCAGCGCCCACGAACACCAACCGGCCGGTACGACCAGCGGGGCCGGCGTGGCCGAACTGGGTTACGCCCTGCTGCACGCGGGAGCCAGGTCCGCGGTGCTCACCCTCTGGCCGGTCTCGCCCGAGATCACCCGCGTCCTGATGCGCGACCTCCACACCAGGCTCCACCACGGCGCCACCCCGGCGGAGGCCCTGCGCGCCGCCGTACTCGGCCTGCGCGAACTCTACGGCTCGGCCGAGCCCGACCTGTGGGCCGCGTACATCCTGACCGGCCTGCCGCGCTAGCCCGGGGATTCCGCATGTCGCCATGGCTTCCCCTCTCGTCCTATCCCACCGCACTTCGGCGCGGTCCTTTTGAAGAAGAGGAGGAGGCGGGGAGTCCGGTTCGCCCGCGGCGTGGGGAGGAGTGGGCGGAGGCTGCGAGGTCGGTTCGCCTGCGGCGTGGGGAGGAGTGGGCCGAGGCGGGGAGGCCGGTTCGTCGGTGGCGTGGGGGAGTGGGCGGAGGTTGCGAGGTCGGTTCGCCTGCGGCGATTTCGGCGCGTGCGGAGACGTGGCTAGGCGGTGCCGAGAACGCCGGGGCGATACTGCCAGACGAACTCCAGCCACGGCGGTGCCACCGACATGAAGTGCTCCCAGCTCCCCGGTTCCAAGCCGGGGCGATCACTGTGGACCTCGGAGAGGTGCGTCAGCAGGAAGCCCTCCCCGGTCAGGCCGTTGACGATCCGGCTCAGCGTCTGCCGGTATTCTCTCGGCTCGCGGATCGAGCGGCCGTCCGATGTCCTGTCGTAGACCCATTCCTGGTCGGGATAGCTGGTCGCGGCCTCGTCCGTGTAGGGCTGCCTGAGCGTGTAGCCCTCGCCGTTCCACGAACTGTGGGTGAGGCCGGAGAAGAACGGGTTGGCGCACATCAGGTGGTAGTGGCCGCCCTTCTCGACGACCTTCGCGACCTCGCGGAAAACGACCCGGGAGTCCGGGACGAACGTCAACGAGTACGGATGCCAGACCAGGTCGAACGACGAGTCGTACAGAGCCGACAGGTCCCGCATGTCTCCCTGGACGGTACGGACACCGACGCCGTAGTGCTCGGCCGCCGAACGGTCACGCTCCAGTTGCCCGGCCGAGATGTCGAAGACCGTCACATCCGCTCCGAGCAGGGCGAACGCCGCGGACTGCTGCCCGCCCCCGCCCGCCAGGCAGAGCACCTTCCGCCCCGCCAGGTCGTCGGGAAGGCCCAGCCTCGCCAGGCCCAGATAGGCGCGGGCCTTCTCTTCGTCCAGGTCGAGCATGGGACGGGTGAACAAGGCGTCCGCCGCCACCAGGGCTTCCCAGCGTTCCTCGTTGTAGCGGTAAACGTCGTCGGTCATGGCGGAGACCATATCCGCCCTTCCGGTGGCCGTTCAGCTCAATTGTTCTCGCCTGTCCACTTCGAGTCCGGCATGAGCGTGACCAGCACCAGGTAGCCGAAGAAGCCGGCCGCGAGCCCCACCGCGTAGCCGCCGAACGCCTCGGGTGAGCCCAGTAGCGCCGTCACCCAGCCGCCGCCCACCGCGGCCAGCACCGCCGACAGCTCGCTCAGCCCCGTGGCGGCCTGCCGGCGGCGTAGCGTGCCATAGGTGATCCAGCCGATCACCAGGCCGAAGCAGATCGCGCCGAGCACCGCCATGAGAGCCTCCAGATCGCCGCCAGGAGATCACCATCGCATGCGGCGAGCCCGCCCGGCCACCCTAGAGGTACGACTTCGTCGCGCTCACCAGCTCGGCCGCCGCCCCAGGCGTGTCGACGTAGAGGGCCACTTCGGGGGTGCGCTCGCGGACGTCCTGGTCGCGGATCGCGAACACGGCCGGAACCACCCCCACGTCCCCGTAACGGCGGGTCACGGCCGCGCCGATCGCCCGGCGCACGTCGCCGACCACCTCCCGCGCGGTGTGACCGCCACCGGAGGCGGCGAGGTAGCCCAGCATTCCGGCGAAACGCAGCTCGCCCTCGGCCGCCGGCCGCTGATCGAGCGGTGAGTCCAGCCAGAACACCTTGCCCGCCAGGAACGCCTCGTAGCCGTCACCCTCGCGGCCGAGCAGGCGGGCGGTCTCGGCGAGCAACTCCCCGAACTCGGCCAGCTCGGCCTCCGGCGGCAGGTCCGTGGTGACGAACAACGGCACGATCAGCGAGTCGAGCATGTGACTATCCCTCCGTGAGGAGCCTCATCGTAGGATGTCCCACCGACAATCCCGGTTCCAGCCACGCCCGCCCGGCCGGCACCTGCCCGATAATCACGCGCGCCCGGCCAGGACCGCTCGGTAAGATCGGGTGAATGGCGACGGCCCTTCTGATCACCGGCACCGTGGGCGTGGGCAAGACGTCGGTCGCCGACGCCGCCGGCGACCTGTTCATCGACGCGGGCGTGCCCAACGCCGTCATCGACCTCGACCGGCTGCGCCATTGCTGGCCCGCCCCGCCCGACGACCCGTTCCACGCCGCCCTGACCATGCGCAACCTGAGCGCCGTGGCGGCGAACTTCCTGGCGGCGGGCGCCGAGCGGCTCGTGCTCGCCGGTGTCATCGAGAGCCGGGCCGAGCGCCGCCGCCACGAGGAGGTCCTCGGCGTCCCGCTCGCGGTCTGCCGCGTCCACGTCGAGCTTCCCGAGGTGCACCGGCGCCTGCGGGGCCGTCACGTACACGATGGCGGGCTTGACTGGCACCTCGCGAGAGCCGGGGAATTGGCGGCCGTTCTCGACGAGGCGCGCGTCGAGGACTACACCGTGGACGGTACGCACGGCACCCCCGGGGAGGTCGCCGCCCAGGTCATCAAGGGCTGGCAGGGCTAGCGTTCGATCCACTCGTCCTGGAGCGCCGAGTGCACGATCGAGTCGCGCCACCCGTGCGGCGTGTGCACGTGGTGCCGGATGCGGCCCTCCTCGACCATGCCGGCCGTCAGCATCGCGAGCTGGGCGGGCAGGTTGGCGGGGGAGCGGGCGCCCCAGATGCGGTGCAGCCCGAGCTGCTTGAACCCGAACGACAGCAGCAGCCGTACGAGATCCGTCCCGATGCCCCGCCCCCACTGGTCGGGATGGAGCCCGAACCCGATCTCCGCGCTGTGCGGATGCTCGGCCTCGACGTGCAGCCGCGCCACCCCGATGACATGGCGCCGATCGGCGTCGACCACGGCCAGCACGTAGAGGTGGCGCGGCTCGGCGGCGGCCGCCTCCATGGCCTGGCCGACGAGTTCGGCCACTTCGCGCAGGCTACGCGGCGTGAACGGCATGTGCTGGGTCACGGTGGGATCGCCGTAGATGGAGTGGAGGGCGGCCACGTCGGCCTCCGTCACGTCCCGGAGGCCGAGTCGCTGGCCGTCGCACACCACGCGCCGCATGCGCAGAAGGTAACGCGAGTCCCGTGATCTTTACAAGCCCTTGTCAAGTCGCGAGTTGACTCCCGTAAGCTCGCGCGACAAGTTCGGCGACGGCGCTGTGCGCGCCGAGCGGCGCCGCGTGCCCGGCGCTGATCGCCGTGGCGGCCTGCTCGACGATGTCCGGCGCGGCCTCGTGGCCGATCAGGCAGGGGGCGATGGCCAGCCGCTGGGCGCCCGACGCCCGCAGCCGCTGCGCCGCGAAGGCGACGGCCGGGTCGCTGTCCAGTGAGGCGGCCACGACCGGCAGCGTGAGCCTGGAGGCCAGCAGGACGGCGGTGGCCTGCACGGCGTGCACCGCCCGCTCCCCGCCGACGGTGGCGAGGATGACGGCGTCGACGGGGCTGCCGACGTTCAGCAGGCGGACGCGGTCGGCCCTGGCCAGGCCGCGCTCGGCCAGCCTGATGTGCAGCGCCTCGGCCAGCAGCGGATGCGGGCCGAGCGCCTCGGTGACGACCGCCCCCGAGCCGCTCGCCGCGACGGCCTTGCCGATCTCCGCCATGACGAGGGGGTCGTCCCAGGTGAGCAACGGGACGACGACGGCGTCCCGGCCGGAGGGCACATTGTCCGCCAGGTCGGTCACGCTCGACAGCCGCACCTCGATCTGCGGGTTGTCGACGCGGACCACGGCCGCGATCTCCTCGGCCACGCCGGTGGCGCTCCCTGGGGCGGCGAGCACGAGCACGGGGGCGTCGGGCGGCAGGGACGTGGGCACGGGCGCGCGGTGTCGGCCGCCGCCCGGGCGGGGGGAACGTTGACGTACAGGCAAGCTCACAGCCGCGCAGTTTATGCCTATCCGGGGCTGGTTGTTCTGGGAATCGATGGCGATTCCGTCACAACCACCGGGCTGTGATCGAAAATACATCGCGAGCCCTGAATACGTTGACTTATCCGTACAAAACGGCAACTCTGAAGCAACTAGAAACGCGTTCTAGAGCGACAGTCACAGGACCGTCCCCGGAGGATGGGAATGAAGCCGTTCTATGTCCGCGAACTGAGTGTGTATCCCGTCGGCCGCCGCCGGATCTTCCTGCTGGCCGTGGCCGTGCTCGCCAGCCTGGTGGCCAACTTCGAGACCACGATCGCCACCATCCTGCCCCTCCTGATGTCCGACCTCGGCATGTCCCTCACCGTCTACGGGCAGATCGCCGCGCTGTCGGTGCTGGTGGGCGGGCTGTCGGCGGGGTTCGGCGGCATCTTGTCCGACCGGTGGGGCCGGGTCACGATCCTGGTGCCGACCCTGACGATCACGGCCGCCTGCAACTTCCTGCTCGCCACCGTGGACACCGTCGCCGAGCTGTTCTGGGTGCGGTGCCTGATGCTGTTCATCGAGGGGGCGGGCATCACGATCACCGCCTCCCTCGTACGGGACTTCTCACCGCGCATGGGACGCGCGCAGGCGTTCGCGTTCTGGACGTGGGGGCCGGTCGGGGCGTCGTTCCTGGCCTCGTTCATCGCGGGGTTCACGCTGCCGCTGTTCGGCAACGCCTGGCAGTCGCAGGCGATCATCATGGGCGTCGTGTCGCTGGCGATGTGCGCGGTGATCATCTGGAAGATCGCCGAGCCGTCGGCGTCGCTGCGGGCGCAGGTGCTGGAGGCCGAGCAGGCCCTGGAGGTGCGGGAGCACACCCACCACGGCCGGGTACGGCTGCTGTTCCGGCACCCGCACCTGTGGGCGCACGTCCTCGGCAACACCGGCTGGCAGGTGCTCTACTGGACCTTCACCATCTTCGGCCAGACCATCCTGGCCGGCGGGTTCGGCATGGACCCGGCCGGGGCCAACCGGGTGGTGGCGCTGGGCATCGTGCTCAACGCCCTGGCCGTGGTCACCGTCGGCCGGCTGTCCGACCGGCTGCGGCTGCGCAAGCCGTTCGCGGCCGTGGGCACGGTGCTCACGGCGGCGACGCTGGCGTACTTCATCGCCTTGATCGGCCCTGGCGTGCCCGTCGGCCAGATCACCTTCGTGTACGCGCTGCTCTTCGTCTTCCTCGGCATCGCCTACGTGCCGTGGATGGCCAGCTTCTCCGAGGACGCCGAGGACGTCGACCCCCGCCTGCAGGGCTCGGCGCTGGGCCTGTGGGGCATGGTCGTCCGGGTCATGATCGTCGTCCTGCTCGTCGTCTCCCCGCTGGTGGTGGAGGCCGGCGGCTGGCAGACGTGGCTGACCGTGGCGCTCGCCGGCCAGATCGTGTTCCTGGTCTCCACCGTCGCGTTCAAGGGGCCGTGGGCCCGGCGACCCAAGGTCACGGTCTAAAGGTCACGGTCTAGCGGGCACGACCACGGACTGCGGGTTGCCGGGCGCGTACACCGTGATGCCCTGCGGCAGCGACTTGAGCTTCTCGATCTCCGCGCAGGCCGGGCACTTGTCGTAGCCGTCCTGCCTGGCCTGGTTCGCCGCCGACTCCGCCTTGGCCTGGGCCACCCGCGCCTGGGCCTCGGAGACGGCGGCCGAGGCGGCCAGCGAGCGGTCCACGGCCTGCTGGACCTCGACCGGTAGCGTCACCTTGACCAGTGTGAACCGCAGCCCGGTCAGGAACTCGCCGCCCAGCGTGGCCGGCAGGTCGCGGGCCAGCGAGGCGTTGACCGCCTCCTGGACCTTGGCGATGGAGGCGTTGCCGTCCTGCGGCTTGAGCGACGCGCTCTCCAGCAGCGCGCAGGAGGAGACGAGCTCGGCGCAGCGCATGGTGCCGATCTGGCCGCGCAGGGCGTTGTCGATCACCGGGCGGACGGCCTGGCCGAAGAAGGCTGACCAGCCCTCGTCGCCGTCCCACGGGTAGAGCGACTGGTCGTCCTGGGCGCGGAACGTGCGGGTGCCGTACTTGTCGTCGAACCTCTTCAGCGTGTCCTGGTCCAGGTTGAGCGTGAAGTACAGGGTGCCTTCGATGCCAAGGTTCACGCCGTCGCTGCTGGGCACCGTCACCACGTCCACGCCGAGCGCGGTGGCCCGCCTGGCGTCGGCGGTGATCGTGTAGAAGCGCTGCTGCGCCGGATAGGGGTGGGTGGAGGACCACAGGCCGACCCAGGTCAGGCCCGAGCCGGGGTCGATGACCTGGCGTACCTTGTTGTCGTCGAGCGGCCCGCCGTCACGGACGACGGCCACCTCACCGCCGCTCGTGCGCTCCAGGCCCCCGATGACTCCGATGAGCAGGGGGATCGCGATCAGCGTGCCGATGACGGCCAGGGCGATTCTCATGCGGACCCTTCCGCGCGGGCGGCGTTGGCAGCCGCCGCCCGCGGCTTTCGCGGCAGATCAGGCGAAAGGCCCCACTTGTCCGGGGTGCGGGGCCTTGGGGGCGTCCTCGGGCGTGTCGCCGGGTGCGTCGCCGGTCAGGTCGAGGTCGCGGGTCTCCGGGGCGATGGCCAGGCCCAGCGCCGTGACGGCCAGGGCGATGACCACGTAGATCGACACCGCGACCGTGCTCTGGTACGCGGTGAAGAGCTGCAGCGCGATGACCGGGGCCAGGGCGCCGCCGACGATGCCGGCGAGCTGGTAGCCCATGGAGGCGCCGCTGTAGCGCAGGCGGGTGCTGAACAGTTCGGCGATGAAGGCGGCCTGCGGGCCGTACATGGCGGCGTGGGTGACCAGCGCCACGATGGCGGCCAGCGCGATGAGCGGGAAGGAGCCGGTTTCGAGCAGCGGGAAGAAGGCGAACACCCAGACCGCCGCGCCGGCCACGCCCGCGAGGTAGACGGGACGCCGGCCGTACCGGTCGGACAAAGCGCCGGCCACCGGGATGAGCACGAGTTGCAGGGCCGAGCCGATGAGCACCGCGTTGAGCGCGTACGAACGGGGCAGCTTCAGCACGGTCGTGATGTAGACGATGATGAACGCGGTGAAGGTGTAGAAGGCCACGTCCACCCCGATCCGCGCGGTGAAGGCGGACAGGAGCGCGCGCGGATGCGTGGTCAGCACCTCGACCAGCGGCATCCTCGCCTTCGTGCCGCGCTGCTCGACCTCGGCGAACAGCGGCGACTCGGTGACCTTCAGCCGCACCCACAGGCCCACGAACACCAGCGCGCCCGACAACAGGAACGGCACCCGCCACCCCCACGACAGGAACGCCGCGTCCGACATCGTGAACGACATGATCGTCAGCAGGCCCGTGGCCAGCACGAAGCCGGCGGGCACGCCGACCTGCGGCCAGCTCGCGTTGAAGCCGCGCCGGCGGCCGTCGCCGTGTTCGAGCGACATGATCACCGCGCCGCCCCACTCGCCGCCGAGCCCCAGGCCCTGCACGAACCTGAGCAGCGCCAGCAGCACGGGCGCCAGGACGCCCACGCTCGCGTAGCCGGGCAGCAGGCCGATGAGGAACGTCGAGACGCCCATCACCAGGAGCGTCACCACCAGTACGGTCTTACGGCCCACACGGTCGCCGAAGTGGCCGAACACCACGCCGCCGAGCGGCCGGGCGACGAACGCCACGGCGTTGGTGGTCAGCGAGGCCAGGGTCGCGTTGAACGGGTCGAGGCTGGGGAAGAAGAGCTGAGGGAAGACCAGGGTCGCCGCGGTGGTGTAGAGGAAGAAGTCGTACCACTCCAGCGACGTGCCGATCAGGCTGGCGAGGATCACCCGCCGGGTCTGTTGCGTGGAGCCTGCCATCCGATGCTCCTAGGGTCGAAGGGGGATGCTTATCAACGTATGGATCGTTGAACAATTGGACAAGAGGTTTGCTCCATGATTTCCTGTTAAATGTGGATAACGTGGTCGCTGATCTTTCCCAGGACCGGCCCCGGCTGGGACGCAGCAGCACGGCGGAACGGGTCGCCGACATCCTGCGCGACCGCATCAGCGAAGGCTTCTTCCAGCCCGGCCAGCGCCTGTCCGAGGAGTCCATCTCCGAAGGGCTCGGCGTCTCCCGCAACACGCTGCGCGAGGCGTTCCGGCTGCTCGGCCACGAACGACTGCTCGACCACCGGCTCAACAAGGGCGTGTTCGTCCGCCTCCCGTCCGCCGAGGATGTGGCCGACCTCTACCGGGTGCGCCGGGTGCTCGAAGGGGCGGCCCTGCGGCGCGCGCCGTCCGAGGAGGCGCTCGCCCTGATCAAGGAGGCCGTGCTCGACGCCGAGCGGGCCGCCGAGCAGGACGACTGGCAGGGCGTCGGCACTGCCAACATCCGCTTCCACCAGGCGCTGGTCTCGCTGAACGGCAGCCCCAGGATCGACGAGGCCATGCGCCAGCTCCTCGCCGAGCTGCGGCTGGTCTTCCACGTGATGGAGAACCCGCGGGCCTTCCACGAGCCGTTCGTCGACCGCAACCGCGCGCTGGTCGGCCTGATGGAGTCGGGGCAGCCGGAGAAGGCCGCCGCCTATCTCGACGACTACCTCGACCAGGCCGAGCGACTGCTCATCCACGCCTACGAGCCGAACCGCTAACGTTGCGGGCATGGACCGGATCTTCACGCTGGACGAGGCCCGTGCGCTGCTCCCCGCCGTCATCGAGGACGCCCGCGCGGTGATCGCCGCCCGCGCCGACCTGGCCGAGATCGACTTCGAACGGCGCTCGGGCGGCCGGTCCGAGCTGGGCGGCCTGCCGGAGCTCAAGGGCCTGCAGGCCCGCATCGAGGAGATCCTGAGCGGCTGGGGCGAGCAGGGGATCGAGGTCAAGGGCATCGCGCCGGTGCTCGTCGACTTCCCCGCCGTGCTCGACGGCGTCTCCGTCCGGCTCTGCTGGATCGAGGGGGAGCGCGAGCTCGGCTGGTACCACCGCACGGAGCTGGGCTTCCCGGGCCGCCGCCCGCTGTAACCGTCACGCACCCCTTGACAGGGCCTCGTCGTCGCCTATATTCAACTCACAGGTTGATAAACCGAAAGGTTGAATACGATGCTCCTTCAAGACAAGATCGCGATCGTGTACGGCGCGGGTGGCTCGATCGGCGGCGCGGCCGCCAGGGCGTTCGCCAGGGAGGGCGCCCGCGTCTTTCTCGCCGGCCGCACCCGGGCCGCGCTCGACAAGACCGCCGCCGCCATCCGCGACGCGGGCGGCACGGCCGAGACCGCCCAGGTCGACGCCCTGGACGAGGGCCAGGTCGACGCCTTCGCCGCGGACGTCGCCGGCCGGGCGGGCGGCATCGACATCTCGTTCAACGCCATCGGGATCCAGGACGTGCAGAAACCGCTGACCGAGCTGTCGGCCGCGGACTTCCTGCGGCCGATCGAGGTGGCCGCGCGCACGCAGTTCCTCACCGCCAGGGCCGCCGTCCGGCACATGACGCCGCGCCGGTCCGGGGTGATCTTGATGTTCGGCGGCGGCGGGCCGCAGACCATACCGGGGGTGGGCGGGCTCAAGGTCGCGCTCGACGCCATGGAGAGCATCCGGCGGCAGTGGGCCTGCGAGGCGGGCCCGTACGGCATCCGGGTCGTCACCATGGTGACCGGCGGCATCCCGGAGAGCCTGCCGGAGGACTTCGCCGACCAGGAGGAGCTGACCGCCGCGCTCACCGAGTCGACCCTCCTCAAGCGCACGGCGAGCCTGGCCGACGTGGGCGACGTCGCCGCCTTCGTGGCCTCCGACCGGGCCAGGACCATGACGTCGGCGACCGTCAACATCTCCTGCGGCGCGATCGTGGACTACTAGGGTTGAGCGGCACCCGAGAGAAAGACCGGCCGGCATGCCCGACGACCCGCTCAGCCTCACCTTCGCCGCGCTGGCCGATCCGACCCGGCGGGCCATCCTCGCCCGGCTCGCCGACGGAGAGGCCACGGTCAACGAACTGGCCGAGCCGTTCGACATCAGCCTCCAGGCGATCTCCAAACACCTCAAGGTGCTGGAGCGGGCCGGGCTGATCAGCAGGGGCCGCGACGCCCAGTGGCGGCCCTGCCGCCTGGAGACGGCCCCGCTGGAGACCGTGTCGGAGTGGGTCGACCGCTACCGCGGGCGCTGGAGCGACCGGTTCGACCGCCTCGACCAGGAGATCAAGAGCATCCAGCGCCGGCAGGAAGGGCACGAGCATGGCTGACACCGAGTTCGTCATCGAACCCGGCAGGCAGGACCTCGTCATGATCCGGATGTTCGACGCGCCGCCGGACGTGGTGTTCCGCGCGATCACGGACCCGGAGCTGATCCCGCGCTGGTGGGGGCCGCACGTCCTCACCACCAGGGTCGATCGGATGGAGGTCCGCCCGGGTGGCCGCTGGCGTTACGTCAACGTCGACGCGCACGGCCGGGAGTGGGCCTTCAGCGGCGTCTACCACGCCGTCGTGCCGCCGGAGCGATATGTGCGCACGTGGGAGTTCGAGGGCGCGCCGGAGGAGGTGGCGCTGGAGACGGTCACGCTGACGGAGGTGGACGGCCGGACGCGGTACGTGGCCCAGTCCGTGCACCCCTCGGTCGAGGCCCGCGACGCCATCGTGCGGGCGGACGGCCCGAGGGGCGGGCGGGAGTCCATGGACCGCCTGGCCGTCCTGCTCGGCACCGTGGCCGACATGTGACCAACCGGGCACGTCCTGTGGGGGTCTAACGGGGTGAGCGAAAGGATCACGCCATGAGACCCATCTCAGCGGCCGCGGCGCTCTCGGCGGCCGCCCTGGGACTGTCCCCCGCCGTCGCCCATGCCGAGAACGCCCCTCCGGTGGCCCGTGCCGCCTGGATCAAGGGCTGCTACGACAAGACCTTGGAAGACTACGCTCCCTGCGGCCACTGGCGGCTGCTCACGAAGGACGGCCGCCAGGTCACCGTGCACGGGGCGGCCACGCGCGCCGCGGACGCCAACGGGGACCCGACCAGCGAGGCGGGCGCGTTCGCGATCAGCGCGGACGGCCGCGTGCTGGCCTACGAACGGGCCGGTGACGGCCGGCTGGTCGTCCAGCGGGTCGCCGGCGGCCCGGCCAAGGTGCTGCCGAAGCCGACGCGGGCCCGAGGCGCCGACCAGGTCTACCTCGCCCTCTCCCCGGCGGGCGACCGGGTGCTGGTCGACTACGACGAGGAACACCTGCCGTCCAAGGTGATCACCGTGGCCACGGGCCGGGCCGTGACGTTGCCGGCCGCGTACGAGCCGCTCGGCTTCAGCGCCGACGGCGACGAGCTGCTCGCCTCACGCGCGCTGGGCGACAACACCACCGCCCTGTACGCCCACCGCCTCGCCGGCGGTTCGACCAGGCGGACGCCGCCCCTGGTCATCGCGAACGCCCACACCTACGCGCTGGACTCCAACGGCACCACGGTGGCGGCCTTCACCTCGGGGCCCAGGATCCGTACCTATGACCTGAAATCGGGGGAGCTTTCCGCGGGGGCGGACCTGCCGTTCAAGAAGGGCACCGAACCCACCGTCGGCGTGTGGGACGCCGACGGCCGGGTCAGCACCACGATCAGCACCGGAGAGGCCAGGGAGACGGCGGTGGTACGGGTGCTCACCGTCGATCCGGCCACCGGCGAGGCCACGCAGGCCGACAAGTACTCGATCAGCCGTGAGCGCCACTCGTTCGTCGTGGCGGGGGAGTGATCATCATGAGGATCCTGACAACACTGGCCCTCGTCGCCGGCCTGTCCTGGGCCTTGACCGCACCGGCCGCGCACGCGCAGCCGCACGAGCACGATGCCATCCGGTACGCCTCCATCAAGGGCTGCGCGGTCAAGGGCGGCGGGACCAGGCCGTGCGGTGACTGGCGGCTCGTCATGCACAGCGGCGAAATCGCCACCCTGCCCGACGGCCAGGGGGTGGCGCTGGAGGCCAACGGCTCGTCCAGCCACAACTACACGGCCGCCATCGCGGTGAGCGGGAACGGGCGGCGGGTGGCGTACTTCACCAAGAAGGGCCGCCTCGCGGTCAGGACCGTCGGGGGCGGGGCCGAGGTGTTCGCCAAGGACGCGCTGCCGAAGGTGCCGCAGTGGGAGGTGACCCTGCGACTGTCCGACGACGGTGAACGGCTCGCCGCGGTGCTGGCCAAGGAGACGCGGATCTTCGACACCGCGACCGGGGCGCTGCTCGGCACCGTACCGGCCGAGTCGGCGGTGCTGGGCTTCAGCGGCGACGGCGGCGAACTGCTCACCGTGCTCGTCAACGACGAGACCGTCACCGAGCTGATCGTCTACAGCGACACCGGCCAGGAGCTGCGGCGCGTCGCGCCGCCGCAGGTCATCGCCTCGAACTCGCCGCAGGCGCTGGCCGCCGACGGCCGCACCGTGGCGAGCATCGTGAACGGGTCCAAGAAGGAGCTGGTCACGTACGACGCCGAGGGCGACCAGCTCATCGGCCGCAAGCGGATCAAGCTGCCCGCCGGAGAGATCCACGGGGTCGACTGGACCGGTGACACCCAGGTGACCGTCCACCTGGCCAGCCGGTCGTCAGGCCCGGCCAAGGTGGCGATCGCCGAGATCGACACGAAGACGGGCGCGGTCGGGATCAGGGACCGGTACACGACGCTGAAGGACACCTTCTTCTTCGCGGCCTGCGGGGGCTGAGGCGGGCATACGCTTCTCGGGTGGAGGTTCACTCGACCAAGGCGATGGCCGTGCGAGCCGTCGACCTGTGCGTGGCGCTGCTGCACGAGCGGCCGTCGATCGAGTCGGTGTCGCGGGTCCTGCGTGACCATGGCGAGGTCGGAGACCTCGACCTGGGCGAGGCGGACGTGGCGGCGATGCGGTCGGCGGCCGTCCGGCTGCGCGAGGTGCTGGGGGCGGCCGGCGCCGACGAGGCGGCGGCCCTGCTCAACCGGCTCCTCGCGGGCGCGGCCCAGGCGCCCAGGCTGACCAGCCACGGGAGCTCGACGAGCTGGCATCTGCACGTGGACAGCGGGGATGACGCGCCGTGGGGGGAGTGGTTCCTGGCGTCGTCGGCGCTGGCGCTGGCGGTGCTGCTGGCCGACTACCAGCGGGTGCCGGGCGGGTTGTGCGCTTCAGCTAGTTGCGGGCGGCCTTACCTGGACTTCGGCGGAGGCAGCCCGCGCCGCTACTGCAGCGCCCGCTGCGCCACCCGCGAACGCGTCGCCGCCCACCGCTCCCGCTCAACGGTCGGCGGCTGACCCTTTCAGTCGCCCGACCGGTTCAGATGTCCGACCGGTTCAGGCGTCTGGCCGGTTCAGGCGTCCGACCGGGTTCAGGCGGCTGGCCCGCTCGGGCGGTCGGACCGCTCAGGTGGCTGCGCGCCTTGGGATCAGGATGGCGACGGCCAGCGCCTGCAGCGCCGCGCCGGTCAGCAGAGCGGCACCCGTCGAGTACGCCGCCAGCGGCCCGGCCAGCGCGGCCCCGAGGGCGAACGAGGTGATCTTCAGACTGGCGCCCGTGGTGAACACCTGACCACGCAGATGGGTGGGCGCATGCTGGTGGCGTACCGCGAACAGGGCGGTGAGCTGCGGCCCCTCACCCACGCCCGCCACACCGGCGGCCACCACCGCCACCCAGAACGCCTGTGCGAAGGCCGCCAGCGCCATGCCCGCCCCCAGCACCGCCGTCCCCCAGGCGAGCACCACGTCCCACCTCTTCACCCGCCCCCAGGCCGCGACCACCCCGTTGACCGCCAGCCCGCAGGCGGCGGTGACGGCGAGCAACAGGGCACCATGCCCGCTCTCACCGGTGAGCCGGGCGCCGAGCACGGGCGCGGACACGACCATCATGGCCAGCCCCGCACACGACACCATGGACCCGACGGTCGCCCGCCGCAAAGCCCCACTCCGGACAAGAACCCCGAACCCGGCCCCCAAATCCCCCCAAATCCCACGCCAGGCACCCCGCCATCGGCCCACTTCATCGCCACGAATCCCACGCCAGGCAACAGCCCGCCACCGGCCCACTTCATCGTCACGGATCCTGCGCCGGGCGGCGGGGAGGTGCCAGGCGGCGGGGAGCGCCATCAGCAGGAGCGCGACGCACGCCAGGAGCGCCACCGGGCCACCGCTCACCGTCGCGACCACGCCGGCCACAGCGGGTCCGGCCAGCCCTGCCACGTTGTAGCTCATGGAGTCGAACGCCGTGGCCCTGCCCAGCCGCTCAGGCCCCGTCACCAGGGGCAACTGCGCCGTCCAGCCGCCCGTGAGCGCCGGCCCCAGCAGCCCGGCGGCGACGGCCAGCCCGATCAGGGCCGCGTCCGGCACCCGCCCCAGCCCGCCGAGAACGCACACGAGCCCGCCCGCGTACCCGGCCAGGCAGCAGGCGAGCACCCGCCCCGGCCGCCGCACGCGGTCGAGCAGCACCCCGAGCAGCGGCCCGCCGACGGCGGCCGAGATGGTCAGCCCCGCCAGCAGCCACGACGCGAGCACCGGCGACCCCGTGACGGCCAGCCCGGTGACGAGCAGGGCGGGCCCGGACATCTCATCCCCGGTGCGGGCGGCGACGGCCCCCACCATGTAACGCCATAACATGAAGAAGACGTTACAGGACGTTAGGCGGGACGGTTCGGGGGAATGGATACACCCGAAATCCGGGGAGGGTCCGGCCTGCACGGACTGCGTGCCGTGCAGGCCGGACGCCCCTCGGTCAGGCCGAGCTGGTGATGATCGCGAACCGCGCGCCGAACGGATCGGTCAGGAACGCCATCCGTCCGACCCCTTCCGCCGTCACCGCCGGCTCCCGCATCGTGCCTCCGAGCTCCTGCGCCAGGATGGCCGTGGCGTCACAGTCGCGTACCTCGAAGTAGGGCAGCCAGTGCGCCTCATCGCCGTCCGGAAGCCGGACGATCCCGGCCATCGCCGACGACTCGTCGCCACCGGCCGGGGAGATCACGGGATAGGGCAGGTCGCCCATCGGCAGATCCTCGACGTGCCAGCCGAAAACCGACCGGTAGAAGGGCTGGATGCCACCGGGATCGGGGACGTAGAGCTCGACCCAGCCCAGCGAGCCCGGCTCCGTGACCAGGCCGAGCCCCTTGGTCGCCCCCGGCTGCCACACCGCGAACGAGGCCCCCGCCGGATCGGCGTACACCGCCATCCGCCCCTGCCCCTCGATGTCGGCCGGCGCGGCCAGGACCGCGCCGCCCGCCTGCTCGATCGTCTTGGTGATGACGTCGGCGTCGGGCGCCTGGAAGTAGACCAGCCACGCCGGCGCCGTCCTGAACGCGGTCTCCCGGCTGATCCCCGCGACGGTCTTGCCGTCGGTCTGGCAGAAGCGGTAGTCGCCGTGGCCGGAGCCCAGCGAGAGGGACCGCCAGCCGAACAGCCCGGTGTAGAAGGTGTTCGACGCCTCCAGGTCGGGGCTGCTGACGTCGAGCCAGCACGGGGTGCCGGGGAGGTAGTGGGTGGTGAGCATGGCCCTGCTCCTTCGCGTGACGAAGCGGTGGGTGGCCTCTTCACCTCTGGCGCGGTTGGAGGGGCGACGCCACGCGTACAGCCTGACACGGCCTGGCCACCCAACGCCAATCGAATGGGTGTTTGAACGATGGCATAAACTCGGCACCATGACAGCCGCGTTCCAAGCATCTCTGCTCGGCCTCGACGACGAGCTCGGGGTCGGACCGCTAGGTGACACCGTGCGCAGGACCCGCCTCGACCACGGCGCCTGGCTCGACCTCCGGCCGGGCTGGCTGACGGGCGCCGACACCCTGTTCGAACGGCTCGCGGAGGCGGTGCCGTGGCGGGCGGAGCGGCGGCGCATGTACGACCGGGTGGTCGACGTGCCGCGCCTGCTGAAGTTCTACGACGAGGACGAGACCCTGCCCGACCCGGTGCTCGACGACGCCCGGCGCGCCCTCGACGCCCACTACGGCCGCGAACTGGGCGAACCATTCCGTACGGCCGGCCTCTGCTTCTACCGCGACGGCCGCGACAGCGTGGCCTGGCACGGCGACACCATCGGGCGTGGCGGCCACGAGGACACCATGGTCGCGATCATCTCGGTCGGCAGCCCCCGGCCCCTCCTGCTCCGCCCCCGAGGCGGCGGCCCCTCGATCCGCCGCGACCTGGGCCACGGCGACCTGATCGTGATGGGCGGTAGCTGCCAGCGCACGTGGGAACACGCCATCCCGAAAACCTCCCGCCCCGCGGGCCCCCGCATCAGCATCCAGTTCCGCCCCCACGGCGTCCGCTGAAACCTCCGCAAACACCTGCCGAGAACCCCGACGCGAGCTGAACCACCGCAGCCCGAGTCGGCCACTGCGCCGCAAGCCGGGCAACCGCAGCGCGAGCGGGGCGACTGCGGCGGAAGCCGGGCGGCCGCTGCAGCAGCCGGGCGGCCCCGTGCGAGTCGGGCGACTGCGGCACCAGCCGGGCCACTGCGGTGCTAGCCGGGCCGCGCTCGCCTCGTTCTTTGCACGTGCTGGACCGCCACAGGCGAACTGACCTCTCCACCTCCCCTCCTTTGAAGGGACCTCGCCGAAGTGCGGTGGAGAAGGGGAACCGCTCCAACGTGAGGCGGCCCGCTCGGCGTACGCCGGGCCGCTTCAGCGTGCGCCGGGCCAGCTCGGCGTGAGCCGGGCTGTTCAGCCTGAACCGGGTCGCTTCAGTTTGAGGCGGGCGACGCGGCCCTGTTCGCCCGCTGCCCAGCACGACAGGTCGCGTGTGCAGGACACCGTGTCGAACGAGCCGCTGTCGAACGTCTCCCACCGGCGCCCGCCCGAATACGTCACGTCGCTCCCCGACGGCCCCACCGCGATGGCCGCGAACGGCAGGTGCGGTAGCCAGGTGACGCCCGAGCGGTAGGCGGGCGGGGGAGTCGTGGCCGGTCGCCAGGTGGTGCCGCCGTCGCCGGTCACCGCGCCCGCGCTGGGTGACTGCTGCTCGGGCCGGTAGTCCCCGCCCACCGCGATGCCCCGGTGCCGGTCGCGGAAGGCCAGGCCGAAGACGCCGCGCGCCGGGTCTCCGGCCGGGATCGGCGTGTCGGCCACCGTCCAGGTACGGCCACGGTCGCCCGAGTGGAACACCCGCGCCCGCTCCGCCCCACCGCCGGCCAGCCAGACGTCCCGGCTGCCCGACGCGACCAGGCACTGCCCGCTCGCCGCGAACCCGGCCTCGCCCGGCAGCGCCTCCGGCATCCCGTCGGAGGGCAGCACCCGCCAGCTCCGCCCGCCGTCCTCCGTGGCCAGGATCCGGAACCTGCCGTCCACCGGGTCGCTCATGGCCAGCCCGTGCCGCCGGTCGAAGAACGCCAGGCAGTCGTAGAACGCCCTCGGCTCGTCGTTCCTGAACGTCTCCGTCCATGTACGTCCGCCGTCCTCGGTCCGGTAGACGCGCGAGTCCGTACCCGAGCCGATGGACAGCGCCACCGCCCTGCGCGCGTCGAACGCCTCGATGTCGCGGAACTGCAGCGCGGCGGTGTCGGGCGGGGACACGTTCTGCCAGCTCCGCCCGCCGTCCACGGTCCTCAGCACGGTGCCGGCCGAGCCCGACGCCCACACCACATCCCGGCTGACGGGCGACAGACCACGCAGGCGCGCCGTCACCCCGGTCGCCTTGAGCTCCCAGCCGAGCGCGGGGGTGCCGACCGCGCCGACGGTGCCGGCAGCGCCGGCGCGGTCCACAGCGCCGGCCGTACTGGCAGTGCCGGCAGCGTCGGTCATGTCAGTGGCGCCGGCCTGGGCGGGCAGCGGGGTGGCGAGAACGGCTGCCGCTGACAGCGCGCTTAACGCGATTCGAAGCTTCATGTCGGGCAAACTAACCCAAAGGATCAGCACCGTCCATGAGGAATCCGGCGATCAGGGCGTTGACCCGTTCGGGTGCCTGACGGCTGGACCAGTGGCCCACGCCTTCGAGCAGTTCGAAGCGGGCGCCGGGGATGAGGGCGGCGGCGGCTCGCGTGCGGGCGTGCGGTACGCCGACGTCCCGATCGCCCTGGATGAGCAGGGAAGGGCAGGCGATCTCGGACAGGCGTGGCCGGAGGTCGACACGCATGCGGAACGGGCCGATGGAGGCGTTCTGCCAGTCGGAGGAGCCCGCGCCCCCGTCGCGCACCTCGGCGGCGATCTCGTCCACGACCTCCTCGAAGTCGGCCACCGGCCCCGCGAACAGCGCCCGTCTGGCGAACCGCGCGATGCCCTCCCTCGTCCCGAACATGGCCCTCGGCAGCGTCCGGTTGAGCAGCGGCAGCTTGGCGGTGAGCCGGAGCAACTGGTGCACGACGGGCGGGAACGACAGGATGCCCGCCGGCGCGAGCGCCACGAGCCGGTCGACGCGTTCGGGGTGCTCGATGGCGTAGGCGAGGGTGAGCGCGCCGCCCTGGGACAGACCGATCAGGGCGGCCGAGTCGTGGCCGAACCGGTCGAGGACGTCGGTGACGCAGCGCAGCATGCGGGCGTGGGTGGCCGGCCCCTCCCAGGGCCGGCTCCTGCCCTGCTTCGGCCAGTCGAGCGCGAGGACGCGGTGCTCCTGGGCCAGCACGGGGATGAGGTGCCGCCAGCTGAGCAGCGCGTTGTCCACCCCGGCGCCACTCAGGAGCAGCACAGGTGAGCCGTGGTCACCGGCCTCATAGACGTGCAGCCGGCCTTCCGGGGAGGGGAGGTACGTGCCACGGAGGCCGGTCATCTCCGGTCTTCCCGGTGGGAAGGTCGCGGGCCGCCGTCTCGCCGGGCTTCCCACCGTTCCCACAGCGCCGGCAGTTCCTCCTCCAGGAACCGGTACAGCTCGTTCACCCCGGCCAGCCGCTCCCGCCGCTCGGACGTGCCGTTCGCGAGCGTCCGCAGGCCCGCCTCGGTGATCTCCCGGAACGCGGCCGTCTTCGCGTAGCGGGCGGCCAGCATCCGGCTCCACCCGTCAGGCTCGATGCGGAAGTATTCCTGGCGATCCCCCCGCCGCCGCACCCCTTTGACGAGCCCGCTGGGCGTCAGGAGCCGGGTCGCGCTGCTGATCGAGCTCCGGCTGACCCGCAGCACGTCGGCGAGCTCGGCGGCGCTCTGCTCCGGCGGGTCGCTGATGAGCAGCCAGCCGATCACCCGGCCGGCGATCAGCGGCATGCCCTCCCGGGCGAAGAACCCGGCGACGTCATCGACGAACTCCAGCTCTGCTTCCGGGGGAGTGCTCATTGCCAGAGGTTACAGTCATTACTGCAATGAGCGCACGCTCAGGCCCCACTCCAGCAACTCCTCGGCCGTGGTGAAGCGCCGGCTGGAGACCGACTCGTCGAGCAGGACGCCGACCAGCCGCCGCCCGTTCGTCTCGCCCGCGAACGCCAGGCAGTAGCCCGCCGCCCGCGTGAATCCGGTCTTCAGCCCGACCGCGCCCGGCGTGCCCAGCAGCCTGTTGGTGTTGCGCCAGCTATAGGAACGGTGCTGGGCCGTGGCGTCCAGGGAGTGCAGACGGGTCGCGGCCGTCTGCTTGATCAGCGGCACCGCCAGCGCCCTGGCCGCCAGCACGGCCTGGTCCCTGGCGGTGGAGTAGCCGTCGCCGCCGGGCATCGGCAGGCCGTCGGCGTTGACGTATGCGGTGTCGTTCATGCCCAGCTCGCGGGCGGTGGCGTTCATTTTGGTGACGAAGCCGCCGACGCCGGGGCCGTACGTGCGGGCCAGCGCGTGGGCGGCGTCGGCGCCCGAAGGGAGCATCAGGCCGTAGAGAAGCTCGCCGACCGTGAGACGGTCGCCGGCGCGCAGGTCCGCGGTGGTGCCGCCGCCGTCCTCCGCGTACGCGACGTCCGCGGAGTCGATCCGGACCACGTCCGTGGGTTTGGCGGTTTTCAGTACGACATATGCCGTCATGGTCTTGGTGAGGCTGGCGATCGGCATACGTTCGCCGGCCTCCTTGCTGAACAGCACCTGACCCGAGGTGGCGTCCAGCAGGATGGCGGCCTGGCCGTGAACGGCCGGAGTGTCCGCGTGCGCGGGCGCGGCCAGCCCGGTGACCAGGGCGAAAAGACCTGCCGGGACGACGTGACGGATACGCATGGCACCCAGCGTGCCGCCCGATTTGGGGTGCGTTTAACGAAATGAGGTAAATCTTTTCAGCGGGCTGACCAGTGGTTTCGCACGGCGCGGCGGTCCTCCGACAGCTCCGAGAACAGCCTCTCCCACAAGGGCATCACCACGCCGGGCCCGTATGCCCGCGACGTCACGACCGCCGCCTCGCCCATGCGCAGTCGCAGCTCCCGGTCGGCGATGACCCGGTTGAGCGCGGCGGCCAGCGCGTCCACGTCCCTGGGCGGCACCAGCACGCCGTCCACGCCGTCGGTCAGCACGTCCTTGGGGCCGGTCGGGCAGTCGAAGGCGACCACGGGCAGCGCGTGCGTCATGGCCTCGATCATCACCATGGGCAGGCCCTCGAAACGCGAGCTCAGCGCGTACACGGAGGCGTCGGTCAGTTCCCGCTCCATCCGTTCGGTACGCCCCGGCAACTCGACGTGCTCGCCCAGCCCGTACTGCTCGATGAGCCCGGCGAGCTGCCCCTTGCGCGGTCCGGTGCCGAAGACGCGCAGCCGCCACTCCGGATGCTCGGGCACCACCTGCGCGAAGGCGGCGATCAGCAGATCGAACCCCTTCTGCGGCACCAGCCGCCCGGCCGCGATCACGACGGGATTGACCTGCTGGGAACGTTCCTGCTCGACCTTGTGCACCGCGTTCGGGATCTGCACGATCGGGGTGCCGGGCAGCAGCCGCTGGTATTCCAGCCGGTTCGTCCCGGTCAGCACGCAGATCGCGTCGAACCGGTGGTAATGACGGGCGATCTCCCTGCGGATGGTGTCGGGGTAGGCCGATAGGTTCATGTGCTCCTGGGCCACCTTGATGACATTTCTAGGGGTACGCCGGGCGGCGATCAGGTTCAGCGCCGGCCGGGTCGTCACCAGGATGCCGTCCCGCAGACCCGACACGTACTCCATCGCCGCCCACTCCACCCGCTCGGTGAAGTAGTCGGCCGCGAACTCGCCGCGCGGCACGATCTTCCCGCGCACCCGGCGCCACGCCCTGCGGCCGATCGAGTCCGGCAGCCGGCCGGTGCGCTGGTCCACGAGGGTGGTGACGGTGATGCGGGGGTCCAGCCGGAACTGGGGCATCTCGCGCCGGCGTACCAGGCTGACCAGCTCCACCTCGTGACCGGCGGCGGCCATCGCGTTCGCCTGGTTGACGACGGTGCGGATGGTGCCGCCCATGCCGTAGGCGTGCAGCATGAGGTAGCGGATCTTCACGTCAGATACCCCCAGGTGCGGCTGATCGGCTTCAGCACGTCCGGGACCTGATCCGCCGGGGGCAGCTCGCGGGCCGGTTGCACGGTGCCGGAGCGGATCTTGTCGCGCCAGTCGCCGAGCCCCTTCTCGATGACGGCCTGCTCGCCGTACGAGAGCATCCCCGGCTCCCACTCCAGCTCCAGGAACGCGCAGATCTCCCGCGTCACCCGCTCGGGTTCGGCGCTGAGCTCCTCATATCTGACCGTGAGGCCGGGCAGCGCCGCCCTGGCGCGCTGGACGGCCTTCATGTACCGCAGGGCGTCGGCGGCGGCCTCGGCCGGGGTGCGCTTGTCCGGGCCGGCCTCGTGCCAGGAGGTGGCGATCGAGGCCGGGTGGCGCAGCAGGAAGACGAAACGGGCGTCGGGCCAGCAGGTGGCGATGCGCTGGTGGGCGAAGGCGTTGGCGGGGGTCTTGTCCACGATGTACCGCTTGCCGCTGCGCACCAGCTCCCGGTGCAGGACGCGGTCCCACAGCAGGTGCTCCAGGTCGGCCTGGTTGTGACCGAGCGCCGCCATCGCCTTGGCGGCCAGGTTCGTGTCGAACTGCACCCGCAGCCGCCGTACGTGCAGCTCGTGCGGCGCGTGCAGGGCCGAGTGCGCGTTCAGAATCGAGCGCAGCAGGGTCGATCCGGAGCGCACCGGCGAGAGCAGGAACACGGGCGCTTCGAGCAGCCGGTCGATCGCCGGATCCGCGGGCGCTCTCGTCTCGGGAACGGGCAGGGGCGCCTCGGCCGCGGGCGCCTTCTTCCCTGCACGTTCGATCTGGAATCCCGTGAACCTGACCAGCGCTTTGTTCATCTTCCGCTGCCAGTTCATGCCGACGCAGACTACCGCCTGTTCCTGGTGATTCCCTGGGAGCGCCGGACCGCCCGATGATCAAGACCGCTAGCCTTGCAGGTGTCGAGCTGCTGATCTTGACCGAGGGGTAGGGCATGGGCGAGGAACGGCTACCGGACGACGTGGTCCTGGGGATGGTGGCCGGACATCTGAGCGCGGCCATGGGCCGGCCGTGGCGGGTCGAGGACGGCAGGGCCAAGGGCCCCGGCTCGGCGGCGGTGACCCTCGGCGGCCACACCGGCGACCCGTACCACCTCGATCTCGACTTCCAGCTCAACGCGGACACCAGCATCGGCGACCGCGTGGCCGGCTACGGCGCCACCACCGAGGAGGCCGTGGACCGGGCCGTCCGGCTGTGGCTCGGCACCACCGGCAGCGCGCTGCTCGAACTCCTCGTCCAGGACGGCTCGCACGCCGGCCACTTCGCCCCCGGCGACCCCCACGGCTTCCCGGGCCGGCACGCCGTGCACGGCGGCATCGTCGGCTGGGGCACGGGCGACGACCACGACGCCGTCCAGCGGTGGGCGGTCCAGCACGTGCTCCTCCCCGACCTGGCCCCGGCCCTGAAGGACACGGTCGGCCGGGACCGCCTGGTGGGCGTCAAGGCGTTCTTCGGCGGGGGAGAGGACACGGAGGCCGCGGAGATCCGGGTGGACGGCGTCTATCACGAGGCGGGGTCCCGGGTGCTGGCCGAGCTCGGCTGGCCCCGCCTCCAGACCGGCGTTTCCTACGCCCGCACCTTCATGCTGCTGGTCCGGCACGACGAAGAGCCGTGACGCCACGATCTCGCGCAGGGATGAGCCGCTCGGCGATCTCGACCGCGTCGACTGGGCCGGGCTACGGCACGCCCGGCCCTCCCGTACCTGCTCGTACCCGGGTCACTGACCGGCCAGGCCGGTGTGCGCGACACCGCGTACGATCTGCCGCTGGAACAGCACGAACACCACCAGCAGCGGCAGCCCGGCGAGCACCACGGAGGCCATGATCTGCGCGTACCGCAGGCCGAACGTGCCCTGGACGACGTTGGCCAGGCCCACCGGCAGCGTCATCGTGTTCGGGTCGGTGGACACCAGGAACGGCCAGAGGAAGTTGTTCCAGGTGTTGATGAACGTGAAGATCGACACGGCCGCCAGCACCGGGCGCGACAGCGGCAGCACGATCGTGAAGAACACCCGCCACCGGCCCGCCCCGTCCACGAACGCGGCCTGCTCCAGCTCGGGCGGCACGTCCTGGAAGAACTTGAACAGGATGTAGACGATCAGCGGCGCGGCCACCTGCGGCAGGATGATCGCCCACCAGGTGTCCACCAGGCCGAACGCCACCATCTCCGCGAACAGCGGCGCGATCAGCACCTGCGGCGGCACCATGATCCCGGCCAGGATCGCCCCGAGCAGCACGCGCTGGCCCCTGAACTGCGTGCGGGCGAACCCGTACGCCGCCATCGCGGAGAACAGCACGGTCATGAACGTGACGGCCACCGCGGTGACGGTCGAGTTGATCGCCCACTTGACGATCCCGCCGGTGCCCAGGACCAGCTCGTAGGAGTCGAAGGTGATCTCGCTGCCGATCCACTCCAGTGGGATCTTGGTCGTCTCGCTCTCGGGCTTGAGCGAGGTGGCCACGGCCCAGGCGATGGGCGCGAGCCAGATGGCCGCCAGGACCAGCGTCACCACCAGCAGGACGACCTGGCTGAAGCTGAACCGCTTGGTCACGACGCGACCTCCTCGCGCTTGCGGAACAGCCGGAGCTGCGCCAGGGAGACGATGACGATCAGGACGAACAGGATGTACGACACGGCCGAGGCGTAGCCGATGCGGTAACCGGTGAAGCCGACGTCGTAGGCGTACTCGATGATCGGCCGGGTGGAGTCCTGCGGGCCGCCGCCGGTCATCAGGTAGATCTGGTCGAACACCTTCAGCGAGGCCACCAGTTGCAGCACCACGATGAGCGCCGTCGTACGGCCGAGCAGCGGCAGGGTGATCGAGCGCAGCTTGTCCCAGGAGGAGGCGCCGTCGATGGCGGCGGCCTCGTACAGGTGCGCCGGGATGGACTGGAGCGCGGCCAGGTAGAGCAGGAAGTTGAAGCCGACCGTCCACCAGACCGTGGTCAGCACCACCGACCACATGGCCACGGAGGGGTCGCTCAGCCACAGGACGTCGGTGCCGAGCGTGCCGTTGAGCAGGCCGTAGTCGGGCGGGTAGATCATCTGCAGCCACAGGATCGAGATCACGGCCGACGGCAGCAGGAACGGCCCGAAGAACGACAGCCGCCACAACCACTGGACCCAGCGCAGGTTGTGCACCAGCAGCGCGAACACCAGGCCCAGGAGGACCAGCGGGATCGTGCTCAGCACGGTGAAGACCAGCGTGTTCCAGAGCGAGCGCCACATGCGCGGGTCGCCGAACGCCTCCAGGTAGTTCCCGAACCCGACGAACTTGTTGTTGCCGCCCGCGATGTTGACGCTCGACAGGCTCATCTGGAAGCCGAGCACGGTCGGCCAGACCAGGAAGGCCAGGTAGATCAGCAGGAACGGCCCCACGAACAGCAGCCCGTGCTGGGTCCAGCCACGCCGGACCTTGGCCTTGGCGACGGGGGCGGCGGTCGCGGGGGCCGCGGTGATGGTGGCCATTAGCGCTCCTCGTCGGGGAAGGGGTTCGGGGCGGACAGCAGCCTGTTCAGCGACGCCTTGGCGGCGGCCAGGCCCTCCTCAGGCGTCCGCGCGCCGCTGATGACCGGAGAGAACGCCTCCCCGAACTCGATCCACAGCCGCGAGGCCGACCCGGCGAACCACGCCTGCGGGTCGAGGGCGACCTCGGTGATGACCGAGCGGTACTCCGACTGCGGCTGCAGCGCGAGGTAGTCGGGCTCCTCCAGCGCCGGCAGGTACGCGGGCACGTGCCCGGCCACCGCCCAGTCGGCGCTGTTCTTGACGAGGTTCGCGATGAACTGGTACGTGGCCCGCTCCACCTGCGGATCCCGGTTGCGCTGGTGCGGCAGGACGAACGCGTGACAGTCGGCCTGCGCCGCGCCGGTGCCGAAGACGCTGGGGAAACGGGTCATGCTGAACGGCGTCTTGCGCTCCTTGAGCCCGGTGGTCTCCCAGTCGCCGTTCCACAGGAAGGCCGCCTGGCCGTTGGTGAAGTTGGCCACGGAGGCGCCATAGTCGGTACGCGGGTCGCACAGCCCTTCCTGCCCGAGCCGCGCCATGAACCGCAGCGCCTCCAGCGCCTTGGCGTCGTCGATGGTGACCGTGGCGCCGTCGTCGGAGAGCAGGGTGCCGCCGCTCTGCGGATACAGCGAATACCACACCCGCCATGGGCCCACCGTGCCGAGACCGAGGCAGTCGAAGGCGAGCGGCGGTTTGCCGCCCATGACCTCCTTGGCCTTGTTGAGCTGGGCGATCAGCTCGTCGGCGTTCTTGGTGGGCACCAGCTTGCCGTCGGAGCCGAGCAGGCCCGCCTTCCCGCAGATGTCGGTGTTGTAGTACTGCACCATCGGGTGGGCGTCGAACGGGATCGCGTACAGGACGCCGTCGAGGTGGGCCCGCTCCCAGATCGGCGGGCTGAAGTCGGCGCCCCGCAGGCCCACCTCCTCCAGCAGCTTGACGTTGATGGGGTCGAGGATTCGCCCGGCACCGATCCCGGCCAGCCGGGCCAGGTGGAAGGTGGCCAGGTCGGGCGAGCGCCCGCCGGAGCCGGCCATCGCGATCTTCGTGTAGTACGGCTCGCCCCACGCGAGCACGTTCTCCTCGACGAAGATGGCCGGGTTGTCCTTGGCGAACGCCTGGACCATCTTGTTCATGATGATCCCGTCGCTCGCACCGAGGAAATGCCAGTACTGGACCCGGGTCTGGGACGAGCCGAGCCCGACGGGGATGGCGCAGCCCGTGGCCGCCGCGCCGAGAAGTGCGAGGCTGCCGCCGAGGAGATGCCGGCGGTTGATGGGGGGACCGTGCACGTGAGCCTCTTCCTGCACCGAGCTATCGCTTGGCTATGTTCTCGCTAACATCAGAGGAGTCAGGGCAGCCGTGAATAGGGCCTCTCGCGCAGCGCGGCGCGAAGGCGTCATGGGCGTACCGTCCGGGTCGCGGAGGTCGCCGCGTGGACCCCGTTGTTTCAGCGGGGTTACCCGAGTGTTAGCGGTAACAAGCAGCCTGTCAAGGCCCGTCGGCAAACGGTTGCCGCGATCACCGTGCCACTCCCCGCCCCTTGACCGGACTTCCTGATAGCGCTAACAATCTGGAGCACGTAACGCCGCGAACCAGGAGCATCCGTGCATCAGGCCAAGCTCACCCTCGATCCCGCGTTCAAGGTCGCCCCGGTACGGCGGCGCACCTTCGGCACGTTCGTGGAGCACCTCGGGCGTTGCGTCTACACCGGCATCTACGAGCCCGGCCACCCGTCGGCCGACGACGACGGCTTCCGCCGCGACGTCCTGGACCTGACCAGGGAACTGGGCGTGTCCACAGTCCGCTACCCCGGCGGCAACTTCGTCTCCGGCTACCGCTGGGAGGACGGCATCGGCCCGGTCGGGCAGCGGCCGCGCCGCCTCGACCTGGCCTGGCACAGCACCGAGACGAACGAGGTCGGCGTCGACGAGTTCGTCCGCTGGTGCCGCAAGGCCGGCGTGGAGCCCATGATGGCGCTCAACCTCGGCACCCGTGGCATCGCCGAAGCCCTCGACCTGCTCGAATACTGCAATATCCCGTCCGGCACGACGCTGTCCGACCTGCGCGTCACCAACGGCGCCAAGGAGCCGCACGGCATCAGGATGTGGTGCCTGGGCAACGAGATGGACGGCTCCTGGCAGACGGGCCACAAGACGGCCCTCGAATACGGCCGGCTCGCCGCCGAGACCGCCCGCGCCATGCGCATGGTGGACCCGAAGCTGGAGCTGGTCGCGTGCGGCAGCTCGAGCGCGAGTATGCCCACTTTCGGCGCGTGGGAGGCCACCGTGCTGGAGGAGACCTACGACCTGGTCGACTACGTCTCCTGCCACGCCTACTACGAGGAGAAGGACGGCGACCTCGGCAGCTTCCTGGCCAGCTCGACCAACATGGAGTACTTCATCCGCTCGGTCGTGGCCACCGCCGACAGCGTCGGAGCCCGGCTGAAGTCGCGCAAGAAGATCGACATCTCCTTCGACGAGTGGAACGTCTGGTACCTGTCCCGCTTCGTGAACGCCGAGCCGCCCACGGACTGGCCGGTCGCGCCGCCGCTGCTGGAGGACCACTACCACCTGGCCGACGCGGTGACCTTCGGCGGGCTGCTGATCACCCTGCTGCGCAACAGCGACCGGGTGACGGCCGCGTCGCTGGCCCAGCTCGTGAACGTGATCGCGCCCATCATGACCGAGCCCGGCGGGCGGGCCTGGCGGCAGACCACCTTCCACCCGTTCGCGCAGGCGTCCCGGTACGCGGCGGGCGACGTGCTGCGGGTGGAGCCGGTGTCGCCGTCGTACGACACGAAGCTGTACGGCGAGGTGCCGCTGGTGCACGCGGTGGCCACGCACTCCGAGGAGGGCACGACGTTGTTCGCCGTCAACCGCTCGACCGATGAGCCGCTGTCGCTGGAGATCGACGCCAGGGCGCTCGGAGGCGTCCGCGTCGTCGAGGCCACCACGCTCACCGACCCGGACGTCTACGCCCGCAACACCGCCGACGACCCGGACCGGATCGCGCCCCGGCCGAATCCGGACGTCGAGCCCGACCCCCTGCGGATCCTGCTGCCCCCGGTCTCCTGGAACGTGATCAGACTGGCTTAGGTCCGGTGCTCTCCCTGACGACCAGCTCCGGCTCGACCAGCCGGCGCGCGTCCGGCTCGGCGCCCGCCATCCGGTCCAGCAGCAGGTGGAAGGCGAGCCGGCCCACCTCGCCGAAGTTCTGGCGCACGGTCGTGAGCGGCGGCCAGAAGTAGGCGGCCTCGGGAATGTCGTCGAACCCGGCCACGCTCACGTCTTCCGGCACCCGCCGCCCGGCCTCGCGCAGCGCCCGCAGCACACCGAGCGCCATCTGGTCGTTGGCCACGAACACGGCGGTGACCCCGGGATCGGCGGCGAAGCGGCCGCCGAGCTGGTAGCCGGAGCGCGAGCTCCAGTCGCCGCGCAGGATCTCGGGCACCGGCCGCCCCGCGGCCTCCAGCACGCCGCGCCAGCCCTCGATGCGGTCGTTGGCGTCCAGCCAGTCGGCGGGGCCTGCCACGTGCAGAACGGTCTCATGCCCGAGGTCGAGCAGGTGCCTCGTCGCGCGGGCGGCGCCGGTGCGCTGGTCCACCTTGGCCACCGGCACGGGGATGTCGTCACCGGCGTCCACCGCGACCACCGGCATCTCGGGCGGCAGGTGGCGCAGCCCGTCGGTGGCCGATTCGTGCGGGGCGACGATGATCACGCCGTCGACCGACTGGGTGCGCAGCCGCTGCAGGCCCTCCTCCATCGAGCGCCGGTTGAGCGAGCTGAGGCTGGCGATGCTGACGTTGTAGCCGGCGTGCCGGGCGGCCTGCTCGATGCAGTAGAGCGTGGAGGCGGGGCCGTAGAGGGTGGTGTCGATGCTGACCACGCCGAGCACACCGGAGCGGCCGGTGACGAGCTGGCGGGCGGCCTGGTTGGGCCGGTAGTCGAGCTCGCGCACGGCGGCCAGCACCCGGGCCCTCGTCTCGGCGCGTACGAGGTCGGGCGCGTTGAGCACGCGCGAGACGGTCATGGTGGAGACGCCGGCGAGCACGGCGACGTCCATGAGCACCGCGGGCCTGCCCGATCTGGCTTTCACCGTGGCTCACCCCCCTTGGCGGTAACGCTAACAGGCCAAAGGGGCGAGCGCGCGATCATAACCGCCGACCCGCTACACCGGCCGGATCGACCACTGCTGGCAGGTGTTGTTGAGCCAGCTCCACTGCCGTACGTCGGCGCCGTCCGCCGTGCCGCAGTCGGCCACGTCGGCGACCTTGCCGGTGGCGGCGTTGACGATCCTGACCCAGCCGCCGGTCGCGGTGTAGACGAGCCGGAAGCGCTGGCAGGTGTTGTTCAGCCAGCTCCACTGGCGGATGTCGGTGCCGTCGGCGGAAGCGCAGTTGGTCACGTCGGCGACCTTGCCGGAGGCCACGTTCACCAGGCGGCTCGTGTCGTCGGCCTGGTCCTCCAGTCGCCAGCGCTGGTTGGTGCCGCCGTTGCAGGTCCACTGCTGGATGTTCGCGCCGTCGGTGCCGGATCCGCCCGCGACCTCCAGGCACTTGCCGCTGTTCCGGTTGACCAGCGTGTACGCGGTGGGCGTCGCGGCCGTCTCTCCCGCCGGGGCGGGCAGCGAGGTGCCCGTGGCCACCGGGGTGCCGAAGTTCGGGCTGCCGTCGGAGTTCCAGGTGAACTTCTGGGCGCGGGTGGTGCGGTTGTTGTCGCAGCCGCCGCCGCTGGAGCTGTTGGCGTGGTAGACGATCCAGTTCTCGGCGCCGTTGGGGGAGGTGAAGAAGCCGTTGTGGCCGGGGCCGTACACGTTGCCCGAGCGCTGGAACACCGGCGTCGGCTTCTTCACCCACGAGGACGCGCTGAGCGGGCTGCCGCCGTTGTAGGTGAGCTGCCCCAGCTTGTAGTCGGGCCCCCAGCAGGCGCTCGCCGAGTAGATCACGAACGTCTGCCCGCCCCGCTGCAGCGCCTCCGGCCCCTCGTTGACCGTGCCACCCTGCGTCTCCCAGCTGAGCGCCGGACTGGAGATCCGGCTGAACGTGCTCCCGCTCACCGTGTACGGATTGCTCATCGGCGCGATCACCAGGCTCTGCGTGCTCCCGGCGATGAACCCGCTGCCCAGCAGGTAGAGCGTCCCGTTCAACGTCATGGGGCTCGCGTCGATCAGCCACCCGCCCGGAGTGAGGTTGGAGCCGGTCAGCATGCTCCGGTACGCGTACGGCCCCAGCGGATCACTGCCCGAACTCTCCAGCACGTGCGTGCGCTGACTGTCACAGCAGGCGGCGCCGACGGCCCCGGCCGAGTAGTAGATGTACCAGCGGCCGTTGAACTGGTGCAGCTCAGGAGCCCAGAAGTTGGTGCCGCGGGAGGCCGTGGTGTCCTGCCAGACCTGGATGCCGGGCGCGGTGGCCAGCCCGCCGAGGGTCGGCGACCTGCGCATCACCAGCGTGTTCGTGAAGCTCGTGGTGATCAGGTAGTAGTTGCCGTCGTGATACTGCAGCCAGGGGTCGGCGCCCTTCTGCGACTTGATCGGGTTGGTGTACGACGTGGCCGCCGAGGCCGGTCCCGTGCCGGGGACCAGGGCTAAGAGGAGGAGCGACAGGGCCGCCAGGATGCTTCGGATCATCGTCGGACTCCTTGGTAGCGCTAACATTCCGCTCTCCTTTGTTAACGCTCACGTCCGGCGTGTCAATGGAGGCTGAAAGTTTCACTACCCGTACAACAGAGCAGCCCCAGCTCGCGTGAGCTGGGGCTGTGAAGCTGGTGGACGATACTGGGATTGAACCAGTGACCTCTTCCGTGTCAGGGAAGCGCTCTCCCGCTGAGCTAATCGTCCTTGGAGGTGGCGACGGGATTTGAACCCGTGTGGACGGCTTTGCAGGCCGCTGCCTCGCCTCTCGGCCACGCCACCGAGTCAAATCTCTACTCCGAGCGGAAGACGGGATTCGAACCCGCGACCCTCACCTTGGCAAGGTGATGCTCTACCACTGAGCCACTTCCGCGTAGCTGCTTGCACAACTCTAGCGGGTTTTTGGAGCGGATGCTTACGTGGCGAGCCTCAGCGGGGGTCCTTGCGCAGTTGCCGGGCCACGCTGCGCTCCGTGGCGGGCAGGGTGAGGAAGATCTCCAGAATCCTGGTGAGGCGGTGGACCTCGATGCGGTGGAAGGCCGGGCCCTCCGAGCGGGCCAGCAGGAGCGACAGGGCCAGCGGCGGCAGCGGGGCGTGGATGACGTGCAGGCCGCCGTGGAGCGTGACGGCCGTCGGCCGGGCCGGGACCTGGCCGGGGACGGTCAGATCCTGCGGGGCCCGCCAGCTCGCGTAGACGACGCGGTCGTCGGCGGTCGTGGCGGCCCAGTCGGCGCTGAACAGGACAGGGAGCGAGTCGATGAGGGTGGTCAGGGCGCGGTCGCCGGCCGTGGTGATGTATTTGAGGATCTCCAGCTCCGGATAGGTGCCGGGCGCCTCCCGGGTGGTCCAGATGCCCTCGACCGTCACGTCCTTGACGCTCAGCAGGCTCTTGACCAGGGCCTGCCTGGGCGTGCTGTCGGGGCAGAAGATCGTGATGTCGTCGACGGCCATGCCCGCGCCGCGTTCGAGCACGGTCACCTGCGTGATGTCGGCCCCCGCCGCCCCCAGGACCTTGGTCACCTGCGCCAGCGACCCCGGCCGGTCGGGCAGCCCGACGCGCACTCGAAGAAGCATCCATCCCCTCCACTCCAGATGCCTCTCACAGCCTATCCGCGAATACCGGTTACGGCCTGACCTGCGCTACAACTGTGGGGGTGAAGATTGGGCCGATTGGGGTGTGGCCGCCGGTGGTGCTGGCGCCGATGGCGGGCATCACGAACGCGCCGTTCCGGATGCTGTGCCGGGAGCAGGGCGCGGGGCTGTTCGTGTGCGAGATGATCACCACGCGAGCGCTGGTCGAGCGCAATCCCAAGACGTTCCGGATGATCAGGTTCGCGGAGTCGGAGCGGCCCAGGAGCATCCAGCTCTACGGCGTCGACCCCGACATCGTGGGCCGGGCGGTCAAGATGATCGCCGAAGAGGACCTGGCCGACCACGTCGATCTCAACTTCGGCTGCCCGGTGCCCAAGGTGACCAGGCGCGGGGGCGGGTCGGCGCTGCCGTACAAGCGCAATCTGCTGCGGCGGATCCTGCGGCAGGCGGTGGCGAACGCCGGGCCGCTGCCCGTGACGATGAAGATGCGCAAGGGCATCGACGACGACCACCTGACCTACCTCGACGCCGGCCGGATCGCCGTCGAGGAGGGCGTGGCCGCCATCGCGCTGCACGCCCGCACCGCGAAGCAGCACTACGGCGGCGTCGCCGACTGGGAGGCGATCGCGCGGCTGAAGGAGGCCGTGCCCGAGGTTCCCGTGCTGGGCAACGGCGACATCTGGTCCGCCGACGACGCCCTCAGGATGGTGGCGCGCACCGGGTGCGACGGCGTCGTGGTGGGGCGGGGGTGCCTCGGGCGGCCGTGGTTGTTCCGGGATCTGGAGAACGCGTTCAACGGCGGCCCCGAGCGGGTCCGGCCGACGCTCGGCGAGGTGGCCGAGGTGATGGCCAGGCACGCCGAGGGGCTGACCGAGTGCTTCGACATCGAGCGCTACGCGGTGGCCGACTTCCGCAAGCATGTCGGGTGGTATTTGAAGGGGTTCACGGTCGGGAGCGAGCTGCGGCGCGAGCTGGCCACGGCCGAGTCGCTCGACGGGCTGCGGGAGGGGCTGGCCAAGCTGGAGCACGACCAGCCGTGGCCGCCGAACACGGACACGCCCCGGGGCAAGTCGGGCGAGCGGGCCAAGGTGCTGCTGCCCGACGGGTGGCTCGACGACCCGTGGGACACCCAGGCCCCTGATGACGAGTTCGAGATGTCCGGCGGCTGACATCTCCTAATGCGGGCCGCTGACCTCGGTGCCGCAGGGGCCGCCGCCGACGGCCGTTTCGAGCTGGACGCGCTCGCCGGACATCGTCATCGTCGGGTAGTACTCGGCGATCCGCTCCGCGGAACGGCCCACGTAGTGGCAGATGAAGCTGCGCCGGAAGCGGTCGGCCGTGCTGTTGGGCTCCGAGCCGTGCACCAGGCTGCCGTTGAAGAACAGCACGTCGCCGGCGTTCATGTCCACGGGCACCCGTTCGAGGCCGGGCGGCGGGGGTACGTACTCCCTGGTGAACGAGACGTCCTGGTCGGCCTCCTCCGGGCAGAACAGGTCCATCTTGTGCGTGCCGGGCACGACCTCCAGGCCGCCGTTCGCGCGGTCCACCCGGTCGAGCGCCACCCAGGCGGCCACACAGGTGCCCGGCTCGACCCGGAGGTAGAAGTTGTCCTGGTGCAAAGCCTGGCCCCTGGCGCCCGGCGGCTTGAAGTAGAACATGCTCTGGGCTGCTATCGGCTCCTCCTCCAGAAGGTCGCGGAGCACGGCGGCGATGCGCGTGTCGAGCAGGTAGCGCAGGGCCAGGTCGTTCACCACATGAGGGTGCATGATGCGCGGGTAGTCGCGCAGGATGTCGTACGGCCGGCCGGGTTCCTGCGGCTGGGGGGCGAAGTGACCGGGGATGGGACCCCTGGAGTGCAGCGCCATGAACTCCTCGCGCAGCTCGGCCACCTCCTCCGGGGCGAGGAGACCGGGCACCAGCAGGTACCCCTGATCGTGGAAGTCGTTGAGCCTCATGCCTCTCACGCTAAAGAGCCGGATCGTGTAACGGTATGCCTGTGACCGCTGAGGACCTGTCTGTTCCTGCTGCCGAGCTGACGATCGTGGGCCACTACGACAAGGTGGCAGGCTACGCGACCCGTCGCGCCGGCGGCTCGCCGAGCTGGCTGCTGCTGTGGACGGAGGCGGGGGCCGGGCTCGTCGAGCAGGGCGGGGTGTCGTGCGAGGTGGGGCCGGGGGATCTGGTGGTGCTGGGGTCGGGGGTGGCGCAGCACTACCGGGTGCCGGCGGGGGCGGGGAGGTGGCGGTTCTGGTGGGTGCACTTCCAGCCGCGCGCGACCTGGGCGGCCTGGCTGGGGCCGTACGCGAGGGGGGATGGGCTCCACCTGGTGGCCGGGGTTCCGGCGATCGTGCACGAGCGGATCGGCCGGGCGTTCGAGCGAGCGCTCCAGGACTCCCGCTGGACCCCGGACGCGCCCGCCCCGGACGCGCCGGTGCCGGGGGAGGCGCGGGTGCCTGCCGTGGTGGTCGGCGGCCCTGCGCGGGAGCTGGTGATGGGGGCCGTGGAGGAGGCGCTGGTGCTGGCCACCGCGTCGGCGCGGCCGGTGGGGGCGCGGCGGGGGGAGGAGGGCGACGAGCGCGTACGCCGGGTGCTGGCGATCATCGCGGCCGAGCCGGGCGCCCCGCACTCGGTCGCCTCGCTCGCCCGCGCGGTCGCCCTCTCACCCTCCCGCTTCGCCCACCTGTTCGCCGAGGAGACCGGCCAGACCCCCATGCAGTCCGTACGCCAGGCGCGCGTCCGCCACGCCGCCGGCCTCCTGGAGGTCACCGACCTGGACGTCGGCCAGGTGGCGGCGGCCTCGGGCTTCGTCAGCCCGTTCCACTTCAGCCGCGCCTTCAGAAGGGAGTACGGCCTGCCGCCCCGCGACTATCGCGCCCGCGTGCGCCCCGTCACCGGCTGACCGGCAGTGGCCCCCTGTCCGGGGTGAAGAGCCGGTCGTCCAGGTGGTCGACGGCGTAGTCGATGGCCCCGGCGACCACGCATTCGTCGCCCAGCGTCGAGGCGCGCACCTCCGGCATGCGCATGCACGTACGCTCCAGCCGCTCCCGCAGCCGGTCGAGCAGCACGTCGGCCGAGCGCGAGAAGCCGCCCCCGAGCACCACGAGCTGGGGATCCAGGATGAGGACCATCGCGGCCGTGCCCACCGCGAGGTCGTCGACGTACCGCTCGACGGCCTCGATCGCCGCCGGGTCGCCGTCGCGAGCCGCCGCCAGCGTGTGGCCCGCCGCGTCCTCCGGCGGCGTGCCCGGGGGCACGGACGCGCACGTGTTGAGGTGCTCGGGAGCGTCGAACCAGCGGGCCTCGGGCAGCATGGAGATCTCGCCGGCCGCCGCGCCGAACCCCCTGTGCACCCGGCCGCCGATGATGAGACCGGCGCCCATGCGCCGCCCGACGTGCAGGAACACCACGTCCCGGGCGCCCTTGGCGACGCCGCGCCGGTGCTCGGCCATGGCCGCCAGGCGGCTGTCGTTCTCGATGAGCACCTGGCACGGGAACATCTCGCGCAGCTTGCCCGCCAGGTCGAGGTCGCGCCACGCGGGCACGGCGGCCGAGAAGATGACCCGGCCCTCGACGTCGATCACGCCGATGGTGCCCACCGAGATGGTCCACAGGTCCTCGACCGTGGTGCGGCTGAGCGCGAGACAGCCGGAGACCGCGCGCTCGATCGCGGCCAGGCGCTCCTCCAGCGGGGCGTCCGGCAGCACCGGCTGCCGGGTCTCGGCCAGGATCTCACCGTCGAGGTCGGACAGGGCGGCCCGGATGTTGTGACCCCCTATGTCCACGCCCACCAGGTAGCCGCTGTCGGCGCGGAAGCGGTAGCGGCGGGCCGGCCGGCCCATCGTGCCGGGGCTCGGCGGCACCTCCTCGACCCAGCCGAGCGCCATGAGCTCGTCGGTGACCTCCTTCATCGACGGCCGGGACAGGCCGGTGCGCTCGGCGAGCGCCGACAGGGTGAGCGGCCCGGACCCGCGGAGCTCGCGGATGGCCGTCAGCGAGTTGAGCTGCCGCAGGCGGGACAGGTCGCCGCCGCGTAGGTCCGCCATCGCCCGTCCTTAATGTAAGAGTCCTCGTTAATTAACGATTATGCCAGGAGATGGCCCGTTGACCATCCAAGAAACTCGGTGCTACTAATAAAGCTCTCCTTCGTAAGTTGAGAGGAATGAGGGACTGATGCCGTTCGCGGACGTCGGTGAGATCAGGTGCCGGCCCCAAGAGGCGCGGGTGTTCGAGCACGGCTGGCAGTCGTGGAGCCCCACGGGCCGCTACCGCTGGACCGACACCCCGCCGCGCCCGGCCGACGCGACGATCCGGGTCCTCGCCTACCGGCCAGAGACGCCCGTGCCTGAGGGATCCTTCCAGGGCGAGGGGCTGCTCGCGATCGAGCCCGGCGACGGTTCCGTCGAGCTGTGGTCGGCGCCCGATCCCCGCACCGTGCCCTCGATCAGGGTGCGGGAGGAGCAGGGCCGCCTGGTGGTCTCCGCCGACGGCCCCGTACGCCACCACCGCGCGGAGAACGGCCTCGACCAGGCACTCCGCGACTGGGCCGCCGGCATGACCGAGCAACGTGAGTTCCCCGCCGTGCCGCCCATGTGGTGCACCTGGTACGGCTACTGGGACCGGGTCACCGACGCCGACGTCATCGAGAACCTCGAACTCGCGCGGCGCCACGACCTGGGCGCCGACATGTTCCTCATCGACGACGGCTACGAGGCCGGGATCGGCGACTGGCTGGAGGGCCGGCCCGGCTTCGGCTCGCTGTGGCGGGCCGTGGACGCCGTGACGGGAGCCGGGCGGCGGGCCGGGATCTGGACCGCGCCGTTCCTCGTCGGGCACCACGGCCGGATCTTCAGGGAGCACCCGGACTGGCTGGTCGGCGGCGCGTACGCGGGCCACATGTGGGACCAGGACCTGGCCGTCCTCGACGTCACCCACCCCGACGCCGCCGCGCACCTGGTCGAGGTGTTCAGGACGCTGGCCGCGATGGGCATCGGCCACTTCAAGATGGACTACCTCTACGCCGGGGCGCTGCACGGCCGGCGGCACGAGGACATCGACCCGATCGCCGCGTACCGGCTGGGCCTGGAGCTCGTCCGCCAGGGCGCGGGCCCCGAGGCCACGCTGCACGGCTGCGGCGCGCCGATGCTGCCCAGCATCGGCCTGGTCGACATCATGCGGGTCAGCCCGGACATCGCCCCCACCCTGCAGCCCAAGTCCGGCGACATCAGCCAGCCCTCCCAGCTCGGCGCCCGGCTCACCGGCGCGGCGCGCGAGTTCCTGCACGCCCGCTGGTGGGTGAACGACCCCGACTGCATCATCCTGCGGCCGGAGGTCGAGGCCAGGGAGGAGTGGGCGGCGCACATCGAAGCAACCGGCGGGCTGCGCGGGTCGAGCGACCCGATCGCGGCGCTCGACGCGTGGGGGATGGAGACCACCAGGCGGCTCATGGTGCCGACGGCCGAGGTCCCTTCGTGAGAAGGAACAACTGGTACCCGTACCTGTTCGTCGGCCCGAGCCTGTTCGGCGTGGTGGCGTTCCTGCTGCTGCCGATGGTCATCGTGCTGGTGCTCAGCCTGTTCGACTGGGAGCTGTTATCGGCTCCCGAGTTCGTCGGCCTCGACAACTACGCGCGGCTGGCGGCCGACGGGGAGACCTGGCACTCGCTCTGGGTCACCGTCGCCTACGTCCTGCTCTGCATCCCGCTCCAGACCGTGCTGGCCCTGGGCCTGGCCATGCTGCTCGACCGGCGGATCAAGGGCGTCAGGTTCTACCGCTCGCTGTTCGTGGTCCCGTGGATGGCCACGCCGATCGTCCTCGCCCTCGTCTGGAACTGGATCTTCGACCCCCGTGACGGCGCGCTCAACAGCGCCCTGGCGGTGATCGGGATCACCGGCCCGGACTGGCTGTCCGACCCGGCGTGGGCGCTGCCCGCCGTCGCGCTGGTCAGCGTCTGGCAGCACACCGGCTACAACATGCTGTTCTTCCTGGCCGGGCTCCAGGGCATCCCCAAGGAACTGCACGACGCAGCCGAGACCGACGGCGCCACCCCGGCGCAGCGGTTCTGGAAGGTGACGCTGCCGCTGCTCAACCCCACGATGTTCTTCGTCACGGTGACGAACCTGATCGGCGCCTTCCAAGTCTTCGACACCGTGTACGCGATGACCGACGGCGGTCCGAGCCAGAGCACCGAGGTGCTCAACTTCCGGATCTTCCAGACGGCGTTCAAGGAGTTCGACTTCGGCTACGCCGCCACACTGTCGACGCTGCTCTTCGTGATCATCCTGCTGGTGACGCTGGCGCAGGTCAGGTTCTTCTCCAAGCGCACCACCTACGACCTGAGCTGAGGCGGCCGTGACCAGACGAATCCTGCTCTATGCCGCCCTCGCCACCGGCGCGCTCATCTCCGTGTTCCCGTACCTGCTGGTCCTGCTGACCGCGTTCAAGACGCAGGCGCAGCTCAGCTCGACCCCGCCCTGGCTGCCCGGGCTGCCGCCGACCACGGACAACCTGGCGGACATGCTCGGCGGCGACTTCCCGCGCTTCATCCTCAACACGGCCGTGATGACGGCGCTGCTGACGGCCGGGCAACTGGTGTTCACCACGTTCGCCGCCTACGCGTTCGCGCGGCTGCGGTTCCGGGGCAGGGACGTGCTGTTCTGGCTGTTCGTGGCCACGATGATGGTGCCGAGCGCGGTCACCATGATCCCGCTGTTCCTGATCATGCGCGAGCTGGACCTGGTCAACACCTGGTACGGCCTGCTCGCGCCGTACGTGCTCGGCACCCCGTACGGGATCTTCCTCATGCGCCAGTTCTTCAAGAGCCTGCCCGCCGGGCTCGAAGAGGCGGCGCGGATGGACGGCGCCGGGCCGATGACGATCCTGCTGCGCGTCATGCTGCCGCTCTGCCGCCCGGCGCTCGGCACGCTGGCGATCATCACCGTGATCTCGTCGTGGAACAGCTTCCTGTGGCCGCTGATCATCACCAGCGGCGACGACACCAAGGTCATCACCGTGGCCATCGCCACGCTCAAGGACGGCATCGGCGTCGACTACCACCTCATGATGGCCGGCAGCCTGATCGCGCTGGTGCCGATGGTGGCGATCTTCGTCTTCTTCCAGAAGTACATCGTCAGGTCGGTGGTCCTCACCGGCCTCAAGTAAAAGAGGCAGCGGATGTCGAAGAACCCCCCGATTCGCTGGGCCCTGCTCGCGGCCGTGGCGCTCGCCCTCACCGGGTGCGGCTCCGGCTCGGACACGGGCAAGGTGACGTTGACGTACCGGCTCTGGGACGACCAGCAGAAGGCCGGCTACGAGAAGGTGATGGCGGCCTTCGAGAAGGCCAACCCGGGCATCGACGTGCAGATCGAGCTGCTGCCGTACGACCAGTACTGGACCAAGCTCACCGCCGACGCGGTCGCCGGCACGGCGCCGGACGTGTTCTGGATGACGCCCACCCAGTTCCCCGAGTACGTCACCAAGGGCGTCCTGGCCCCCGTCAAGATCGACGCCGCCAAGTACCACCAGACGGTCGTCGGCTCGTTCACCTACGAGGGCAAGCCGTACGGCGTGCCCAAGGATTGGGGAGTCGTCGGCCTGCTCTACAACAAGGACCTGTTCAAGCAGGCCGGCGTGGAGATGCCCGACAAGCTCACCTGGACGGCGGACGGCACCGGCACCCTGCTCGACACGGCCCGCAAGCTGACCGTGGACGAGGCCGGCAAGCACCCGGGCGAGTCCGGCTTCGACGCGGCCAAGGTCAAGACGTACGGCTTCGCCTCCTGGAACCACTACCAGACCCAGTGGATGAACTGGGTGGCCTCCAACGGCGGCAAGCTGGTCGACCAGCCCTTCGGCAAGTACGCCTTCAACGACCCCGCCTCCGTGCAGGCGCTGCAGTTCGGCGTCGACCTGGTCAACAAGCACCACGTGTCGCCGCCCGCCACCCAGACCAACCCGCCCACCGGCAAGGTCACCGACATGTTCAAGGCCGGCCAGATCGCCATGTTCCCGGCCAACAACGCGCTGCTGCCGTTCGTGGCCCCGGAGTCGACCTTCGAGGTCGGCGTCGCCCTCATGCCCGAGGGCCCGGCGGGCCGCTCGGTCAACCTCAACGGCCTGGCCGAGGCCGTCTACGCCAAGAGCGACCATCCCGAGGAGGCCATGAAGCTGGCGAACTACCTCGGCACCGAGGAGCCGCAGAAGCTGATGGCCGACGGCGGCTACGTCTTCCCGGCGCTCAACGGGCTGTCGCAGGGCTACGTGGACTACTGGAAGGCCAAGAAGATCGACGTCTCGCCGTTCGCCGAAGAGGCGGCCGGGACCACCTTCCCCCTGCCGGTGACCACCGGTTTCACCGGGTTCGAGACGAAACTTAATCAGATCTTCAACGAGATGTACCTCGGCGAACTCTCTCCGAAAGAAGCCGCCGACCAAGCTGTCGCCGAAGGCAACGCCGCTGTATCCAATTGACCCGCTCCGCGGGGCTCGGTCGCTGTATCTGATTGACCCCGCTCCGCGGGGCTCGGTCGCCATGATGCTTCCGACTCCGTCGGAAGCGCGGTGTATCTGATGACCCCGCTCCGCGGGGCTCGGTCGCCATGAAGCTTCCGACTCCGTCGGAAGCGCTCCCTCGTTCTCTGCAAGTTCGCTCCCTCGTTTGTACAGGTTAAGGATCCTCATGATCACCCGGCGTTCACTATTCGCCGGGGGCGCGAGCCTGGGCATCTCCGCCGCACTGGGGGTCACCCCCGTGCGCGCGGCCGCCCGGCCCGTCCCTCTTTCCGACCCCTTCCAGCTCGGCGTCGCCTCGGGCGAGCCCACGCAGGACGGCGTGGTGCTCTGGACGCGCCTCGCCATGAACCCGATCGCGGCCGACGGCTTCGGCGGCATGCCGGACCGCGCGGTCGACGTCCACTGGCAGCTCGCCAAGGACGAGAACTTCCGCCAGATCGTCCGCCAGGGCACCGAGCCGGCCAGCCGCGAGTCGGCCCACAGCGTGCACGTCGAGCTCGAAGGGCTGACCGCCGGCGCCGAGTACTTCTACCGCTTCAAGGCCGGCAGCGAGCTGAGCGAGGTCGGCCGCACCCTGACCTCCCCGGCCCCGGGGATCCGCACCCGGCCGCTGAACCTGTCGTTCACGTCGTGCGCCGACTACCAGGCCGGCTGGTTCACGCCGTACCGCAGGATGGCCGAGGACCAGCCCGACCTGATCGCCTTCCTCGGCGACTACATCTACGAGTACGGCGACTACAAGTACCCCGTCCGCGACCAGGCCGGCGGCGAGTGCCTCGACCTGGCCGGTTACCGCCTGCGCCACGCCCAGCACAAGGCCGACCCCGAGTCGCGGCTCGCGCACGCCATCGCCCCCTGGGTCGTGGTGTGGGACGACCACGACATCGAGAACGCCTGGGCCGGCGACGTGCCCGAGCAGCCCGACCCGCCGTTCCTCAAGCGCCGGGCGGAGGCGTTCCAGGCGTACTACGAGAACATGCCGCTGCGCCGCGCCCAGAAGCCGGACGGCGCCGCGCTCAAGCTCCACCGCAGCATCCGGTGGGGCGACGTCGCCAACCTGCACCTGCTCGACACCCGCCAGTACCGCGACCTGTACGCCTGCACCGGCAAGAGCGGCACCGTCGGCCCCGACTGCCTGGAGCGTTTCGAGCCCAACAGGACCCTTCTCGGCCGGGACCAGGAGGCGTGGCTGGACCAGCGGCTCAAGACCTCGGAGGCCACCTGGGACCTGCTCGGCCAGCAGGTCTTCTTCATGGAGATGGACTGGGCGAACGGCGAGGGCAAGGGCTACTCGAACGAGGGCTGGGACGGCTACGTCGCCTCCCGCAACCGCCTGACCGCCGCCATCGACACCTACAAGCGCAACGCGGTCGTCCTCACCGGCGACGTGCACTCGCACTGGGCCGGCGAGGTCAAGCGCGACCACCAGGACCCCGAGTCCAAGTCGGTCGCGGTCGAGCTGGTCACCACGTCGGTGACGAGCGCGGGCAACGGCCTGGACGAATACCCGAACACGCAGATCCTGATGAACGAGAACCCGCACGTGAAGTTCTTCAACGGCCGCCGCGGCTACGTCAGGACCCGGATCGACCAGCGGGAGATGAAGGTCGAGTTCCGCTCGCTGTCCCGTGTCACCGAGCCCTACGCCCCCGCCTACACCTCCGGCTCCTTCGTCATCGAGCCCGGCAGCCCCAAGCTCAACCCCGCCTGACAGGACTCCCATGCGCACGATCACGGCCGCCGCCGCGGCGGCCCTTCTCACCCTGCCCTTTTTACCCGTGACCAGCGCCGCCGCCGCGGTGGCGGGCCCGCCGATGGGCTGGAGCAGCCGCACGCTCGGCTGCTCGGTCTCCGAGCAGTCGGTACGCCAGGCCGCCGACGCCCTCGCCCCCCTGGCACCCCTGGGCTACCGGTACGTCATCCTCGACGACTGCTGGCTCGCGCCGCAGCGCTCAGGCGGCGCCCTGGCCCCCGACCCCGCCCGTTTCCCCGGCGGCATCGCCGCGCTGGCCTCCTACGTCCGCGGCAAGGGCCTCAAACTGGGCCTCAGCCTGTCGGCCGGCACGAAGGCGTGCGCGGGCGGCGGCCCCGGCTCGTACAAGAGCGAGGCCGCCGACGCCGCCCAGGTCAAGGCGTGGGGCGTGGACTACGTCAAGTACGACTGGTGCAACATCCCGGCGGCCGACTTCCCCGGCCAGAACGTGCAGCAGATCGGCCAGGCCCTCTACCCGCCCATGCGCCAGGCCCTCGGCCCCGACGTCGTGTTCGCCATGAACAACGAGGACGGCAGCACCGTGCCCTGGCTCTGGGGCAAGTCAGCGGGAGCCACCACGTGGCGCACCAACGTCTACAACCGGCCCATCGCCGACGCCTACGCCACCATGGCCGACATCTGGGAGACCAACCAGCTCAGAGCCGAGTACGCGGGCCAGGGCAGCTTCGCCGACCCCGACCTCATCCAGGCCGGCCGCGGCGGGATGACCGAGACCGAGTACCGCACCCAGTTCACGCTCTGGGCCATGGGCGCGGCCCCGCTGATCCTGCAGGCCGACCCGGCCAAGGCGCCGGCCTCGGTCGTCGCCAACCCCAAGGTGATCGCCGTGGACCAGGACAAACTGGGCGCCCACGGCACGTTCGTCACCAGCGACGGCTGGTACCACGTCCTGTCCAAGCCCCTGGAGAACGGCGACCGCGCGATCGCGCTGTTCAACGAGAGCGACCGGTCGGCCACGATCTCCACCAAGGTCGGGAGCACCCGTCACCGCGTCGAGGACCTGTGGACCGGCGCGGTCACCAGCACGACCGGTGAGCTGGCCGCCCAGGTGCCCGCGCACGCCGCGCTGCTCTACCGGGTGAGCGCGAGCCAGGAGCAGGCGCCGCCGGTGGTGACGTTCGAGGCGGACCCGCCCAAGTTCCTGGGCGACGACCGGCCGTCGGTGCTGGAGCCGGGCGTGGCCGGGGAGATCCTCACCCGGGTCACGAACACCGGGGGCACGGCGCCGCTGCGTGGCGTCGAGGTGACGGCGGACGTGCCGGCGGGATGGAAGGTCGAGGCCCGCACGCCGGCCAGGACCGGCAGCCTGGCCGCCGGGGAGACGTTCACCGTGACGTGGGCCGTCACCCCGTCCGCCGAGGGGACCCGCGAGCTCACGTTCCGCCAGGGCGGGCGGAGCGCCACGGCCGTCGTGACCGTGGCCAGGGCGCCGGGGCCGGGCAGGACGTACCTGAGCGACCTGGCCTGGACGAGCGTCAAGAACCACTTCGGCCCCGTCGAGAAGGACGCCAGCAACGGCGAGCGCGCCGCCGGCGACGGCCGCCCGCTCACCATCGAGGGCGTCCGGTACGCCAAGGGCCTCGGCACCCACGCGCCCGCCGAGATCGAGTACCACACCGCCGGCCGCTGCACGACCGTCGAGTTCCAGGCCGGGATCGACGACGAGGTCGGCTCCGCCGGTTCGGCCGGGTTCGAGGTCTGGGCCGACGGAGGCCGGGTCGCCTACTCCGGCCTGCTCACCGGGGCCATGCCCGCCCGCAAGGTCACCGCGCCGATCAAGGGCGCCCGGTTCGTCCGGCTGGTCGCGACCAACGGCGGCGACAACGCCACCTCCGACCACGCCGACTTCGCCGACGCCACCATCACCTGCGAGTAGAGGAGTTTCATGATCGTCCCCAAGCCCGTCAAGCACGAGTCCAGGCCGGGTTCGTTCGTCCTCGACGGCCGGACCTCGCTCACCGCCGATCCGGCGCTGGGCGAGGTGGCGGCCTGGCTGCGCGGTGAGCTCGCCCCCGTCACCGGCGGGGAGCTCCTGCCGGGGGCGGGCTCGGGCACGATCAGCCTCGCGCTCGGGGACCTGCCGCCGGAGGCGTACCGGCTGAGTGTCGGGCCGGATGTCGAGATCGTCGCGGGCGGGCCCGCCGGGGCGTTCTACGGGGCGCAGACGCTGCGGCAGCTCCTGCCCGCCGCCGCGTACCGGAAGGGGCCGGGCGGGCCGTTCACGGTGCCGGGCGCCTACGTCGAGGACGCGCCGCGCTTCGGCTGGCGCGGCGTCATCCTCGACGTCGCCCGGCACTTCCTGACCAAGCACGAGGTGCTGCGCTTCATCGACCTGATGGCGCTGCACAAGCTGAACGTGCTGCACTTCCACCTCACCGACGACCAGGGCTGGCGCGTCGAGATCCGCCGTCACCCCCGGCTGACCGAGGTCGGCGCGTGGCGCACCGAGAGCCAGACCGGCTGGAACGGCGCCATGGACGGCCGCCCGCACGGCGGCTTCTACACCCAGGACGACCTCAGGGAGATCGTGGCGTACGCCGCCAGGCGGCACATCACGGTCGTCCCCGAGATCGACCTGCCGGGGCACACGCAGGCGGCCATCGCCGCCTACCCGGAGCTGGGCAACCTCGGCACCCCGCTGGAGGTGCGCACGGGCTGGGGGGTGGGCGTGAACGTGCTCAACGTCGAGGACGCCACGGTGGCGTTCTTCCAGGACGTGCTGGACGAGGTGCTGGAGCTGTTCCCGAGCCCGTACGTGTGCGTGGGCGGCGACGAGTGCCCCAAGGACCAGTGGAAGGCCAGCCCGGCGGCCCAGAGCCGGATCGCCGAGCTGGGCCTGCGCGACGAGGAGGAGCTGCAGAGCTGGTTCATCCGCCAGTTCGGCACCTTCCTCGCCGCGCGCGGACGCCGGCTGGTCGGCTGGGATGAGATCCTCGAAGGCGGCCTGGCCCCCGGCGCGGTCGTCGCCTCGTGGCGGGGCGAGCTGGGCGCGGTGGCGGCGGCCAGGCGCGGCCACGACGTCATCAACTGCTCGAACACCTCCCTCTACCTCGACTACCGGCAGGGCCCGGGGGAGGACGAGCCGGTGCCGTTCGGGACGGTGCTGACGCTGGAGGACGTCTACGCCTTCGAGCCGATCCCGGCCGAGCTGCGCGGCGACCCGGCCGCCGCCCGCGTCCTGGGCGCCCAGTGCGGCGTCTGGACGGAGCTGATCGACTCGGGCCGGCGGGTGGACTACATGGCCTTCCCCCGGCTCGCGGCCTTCGCCGAGACGGTCTGGAGCTCGGAGGAGCGCGACCTGGCCGGCTTCCGCACCCGGCTGGACGCCCACCTACGCCGGCTGGACGCCCTCGGGGTCGAGTATCGGCGGGCGGACGGCCCCTTGCCCTGGCAGACCAGGCCGGGGGTGCCGGGCCGCCCTGAGACGCCGGAGCGGTGGCAGGCCAAGCTCGACGCCTGGACCAGCAACCTGCGCTAAATGTCCCGTTAAATGTCCCGTTAAATGTCCACGTGGCCGCCGCTGCGCCAGTAGACGTTGCCCTCGCGTGACAGCAGGTCCTCGTCCACCAGGTAGCGGCGCAGCGCCGCGTAGTCGTCGTGGAAGGCGCGCAGCGCCACGTTCACGTCCTTCTCCGCGTAACGCATGCCGGGCTCGAAGACCATCGCGATGTAGCGCAGCACGACGAGCCGCTTGTCGCGCCGCATCGCCATGGTCGTCAGCCGCCCGTCCACCAGGAACGTGCGCAGCACCCGCTCGTCGGGGCTCAGCTCCTCGGCGGGCTCGGCGTGCGCCCGCAGCAGGTCGCGGAAGCGCTCGGGCGTGGCCCGCCATGTTCCGTCGTCGCCGCGCGCCGCCAGGCCGCCGGCCGCCAGCTTGTGCAGACATTTGGGGGAGAGCCCGTCGGTCGTCCCGAGCACCAGGGAGGCGAAGGTCCGCAAAGTGTCGTCCTGGTAGAGCAGTCCGAGGACGCGCCTGATGTCTTCGTCGTTCACTCATACCATTTTGTCCCATGATCTCAGTGCTCTTGCTCGCGGCGACGGTCGCCATCCCGAACAACTTCCTGCTGTACGAGAAGGCGGCCGCGAAGAAGGACGACAACCCCGAGACGAGCTGGTCGGCCAGCAGTAAGAAGGCGGCCAGGCTCGTCGTCAACCCGTGCCAGAAGGCCGCGCTGGGCCAGAAGGGACGGACCCAGGCCAGGACGCTCGTCTACACGGCGGTGCCCGACTACGCCAAGTCGGAGCAGGTGATCCTCTACTCGTCGGCGGCGGCCGCCGGCAAGGTGCTGCGCGACGTGGAGGCGGCCGTGCGCTCGTGCGGCACCAAGGGCTACCGCTACTCCGCCAACGTGACCGCCGGCCTCGGCGACCGCGCGCTGTCGGTCACCGGCCAGGCGTATCAGGACGGGAAGCCGGCCGTCGGCGGCGACCGGGGCATCGTGACCCGGCGCGGGAACGCCCTGATCCTCTACATGGTGTCAGGCGAGTGGGGCAAGCCCGCGACCTCCGACTTCAAGCAGCAGACGAAGGACACCAAGACGATGCTGGCCAAGATCTGCACCATCGCCGATTGCTGATTTCATGAAATGTCTCGATCTTGGGACATTGTCATGACACGACCTCGACGTAATTCGTCGGACACTCGTATCGACAGGCCTGTGCCGGGACGCCCTTGCCAGTCCGTTCCGGCACACGGCTTGTCTTTTTCATGCCCTAGAGGCGGTTGAGCCCGAGCACGTGCAGGACCGCGCGGCCCTCCTCGTCGGAGGCGGTCAGATCGACCTGGGCGTCGATGCCCCAGTCACCGTCGCCGGCCGGATCCTTGATCGTCTGCCGCACCTTCCACAGCCCGCTCTCCTCCTCGATCCGCAGCAGCGCGGGACCACGGGCGTCGGCGTCGGTGCGGATCTCCTCGTGCTCGTCGTAGTAGGCGTCCAGCGCCGCGCCCCAGTCGACGTCGGGAGCCAGCTCGGCCAGCTCCTCCTCCTTCTCCAGGGCGCACAGCTCGGCCAGCCGGAACATGGCGTTGCGCACCAGCACGCGGAAGGCCCGCGGGTTGGCGGTGACCGGGCGTACTTTGGCTTCGAGCTGCTCCTGCTGCTCCAGCACCGCGTCGGGGTTGGTGAGCTTCTCCCACTCGTCGATCAGCGACGAGTCGACCTGGCGGACCAGCTCGCCGAGCCACTCGATCAGGTCGATCAGGTCCTCGGTCTTGAGATGCTCGGGCACCGTGCGCGACAGCGTGCGGTAGGCGTCGGCCAGGTAGCGCAGCACCGTGCCCTCTGACCTGGTCAGCTCGTAGAACTGGATGTACTCGCCGAACGTCATGGCCCGCTCGAACATGTCGCGGATCACCGACTTCGGGCTCACCGTGTAGTCGCCCACCCACGGATGCCCCCGCCGGTAGGTCTCGTAGGCGCCGAGCAGCAGGTCGTCGAGCGGCATCGGATACATGACCTCGGCCAGGAGCTCCATGCGCTCCTCGTATTCGATGCCGTCGGCCTTCATCTGCCCGACGGCCTCGCCCCTGGCCTTCTTGAGCTGGGCGGACAGGATCTGGCGCGGGTCCTCCAGGATCGACTCGACGATCGAGACCATGTCGAGCGCGTAGGACGGCGACTCGCGGTCGAGCAGGTCGAACGCGGCCAGCGCGAACGTGGACAGCGCCTGGTTGAGCGCGAAGTCCTCCTGCAGCTCGATCGTCAGCCGGGCCCGCCTGCCCTGCTCGTCGGGCTCGGCGAACTGCTCGACGATGCCGCCGGCCAGCAGCGACCGGTAGATGGCGATGGCCTGGCTGATGTGCCGCCGCTGCCACTTGCGGTCTTCGTGGTTGTCGGTGAGCAGGTGGCGCATCGCCTGGAAGCAGTCGCCCGGGCGGTTGATGACCGCCAGCAGCATGGCGTTGCTGACCTTGAACCGGGAGTTGAGCGGCTCGGGCTCGGCCTCCTGGAGCTTGGTGAAGGTGTCTTCGCTCCAGCCCACGAAGCCCTCCGGCGGCTTCTTGCGGGCGTAGCCGCGCCGCCGCTTGGGGTCGTCGCCGATCTTGGCGAGGGCCTTGTGGTTCTCGATGTCGTGCTCGGGGGCCTGGCAGGCGACGTAGCCGATCGTGTCGAAGCCCGCGCGGCCGGCCCGGCCAGCGATCTGGTGGAACTCGCGGGCCCGCAGCCGCCGCACCTTGTTGCCGTCGTATTTGGACAGCGCCGTGAACAGCACCGTGCGGATCGGCACGTTGACGCCGACGCCGAGCGTGTCGGTGCCGCAGATGACCTTCAGCAGCCCGGCCTGCGCCAGCCGCTCCACCAGCCGCCGGTATTTCGGCAGCATCCCGGCGTGGTGCACGCCGATGCCGTGTTTCACCAGCCGCGACAGCGCCCGGCCGAACCGGGTGGTGAAGCGGAACCCGCCGATCATGGCGGAGATGGCCTCCTTCTCGGCCTTCGTCGCCATGTTGATCGACATCAGCGCCTGGGCCCGCTCCATCGCGGCGGCCTGCGTGAAGTGCACGACGTAGACCGGCGCCTGCCCGGTGGAGAGCATCTCCTCCAGCGACTCGTGCAGCGGGGTCATCCGGTAGGAGTAGATCAGCGGCACCGGCCGCTCGGCGTGCTTGACCACGGAGGTCGGGCGTCCGGTGCGCCTGGTCAGGTCCTGCTCGAACATCGACACGTCGCCGAGCGTGGCCGACATCAGGATGAACTGCACGTTGGGCAGCTCCAGCAGCGGCACCTGCCAGGCCCAGCCGCGGTCGGGCTCGGCGTAGAAGTGGAACTCGTCCATGACGACCTGGCCGATGTCGGCCGCCGCGCCGTCGCGCAGCGCCACGTTGGCCAGGATCTCGGCCGTGCAGCAGATGATCGGGGCGCCGGGGTTGACGCTGGCGTCGCCGGTCATCATGCCGACGTTCTCGGTGCCGAAGACGGCGCACAGGTCGAAGAACTTCTCCGACACCAGCGCCTTGATCGGCGCGGTGTAGAACGTGCGCATGTCGCGCGTCAGGGCGGCGAAGTGGGCGCCCGCCGCCACCAGCGACTTGCCCGAGCCCGTCGGCGTGGCCAGGATCAGGTTGCTGCCGGAGACGACCTCGATGAGGGCCTCCTCCTGGGCGGGATAGAGCGTGAGCCCCCGCTCGGCGTTCCAGGCGACGAACGCGTCGAAGATGGCGTCCGGGTCGGCGTCGATGTCTTCGGGCAGGCGGTCAACGAGTAGGCTCACGGCTCCTATCCTGCCGAAGTTTGCCGTGTGGTCGAACCGGGCTCGACTATTTCAGGTCGAGCTGGAACAACACCGTGTCGATCCAGCGCCCGTGTTTGAACCCCACGGCCCTCAGCCGGCCCGCCTCCTCGAAGCCGAACGCCGTGTGCAACCGGGCCGACGCCGGGTCCCCGGAATCGGCGATCACCGCGACGAGCTGGCGGGCCGCGGTCTCGCGGGCCTGGGCGACGAGTTCGCCGAGCAGCAGCCGGCCGAGGCCCCTCCCGGTGCAGCCCGGCGCCAGGTAGATGGTGTCCTCCAGCGTGTGCCGGTAGGCGGGCTTGGGACGATATTGGGCGACGTAGGCGTAGCCGGCGACCTCACCGTCCAGCTCGGCCACCAGGAACGGCAGCCCCGCGTCGGCGATGGCGCCCGCCTTGGCCCGCCAGTCGGCGACGGTGAGCGGCTTCTCGTCGAACGTGGCCACGGTGCCGGTCACGTAGTGGGCGTAGATCTCCGCGATGGCGGGAAGGTCGGCGTCGGCGAGGGCCCGAATCTTCGTCATACCGCTGCATTCTCCTCAACGGCGGGTGACGTTCGCATTTCCGGACCCTCACCACGACTCTCAGGCGCGGGCTCGCGGCACCGTCGTCAGCAGCCCGCCGAGCAGGGCGAGCACTCCCAGGAACGGCCCGCCGCCCGGCGCGAAGCCGCCCACGGTCAGGGTCAGCACCCCGGCGCCGACCAGCACCGCGGCGCCGAGCGTGCCGCCCCAGCCCGCCTGCCCGTACGGCAGCGACGGCGGCGTCTCGAACCTGGCGAACCCCTTCAGCAGCGGCCACATGACCAGGCACAACATCCCGAACCAGAGCGGCCACCCGGCGAACCACAGGCCGCTGCCCGGCGCCGGCGTCTCCACGCCCAGCAGGACCACCACGACCCCGGTCACCGCGAAGAGGGCCGGCATGTGCCACAGGTACACCGTCATGACGCGCGGACCCGCCCAGTCCAGCAGCCGGTCCAGGGGCAGGCGCAGCAGCAGCGGGCGCAGCAGCACGGCCAGCCCGATCTGGCCGACGCCGACGGCCAGCATGGCGAGCGTGGGCGGGGCCATGTTCGACACCTCGGCGCCCGGCAGGCCGATCATGCTGCCCGGGTAGGGGCCGTACGCCACCAGCAGCGCGCCCACCCCGAAACCACCGGCCAGCATCGCCCAGGGGAGCCGCAGCCGGCCCTCGGCGTAGAAGAAGCCGAGCTGGTGCACGGCCAGCCAGACGAACACGATGTTCAGGTAGCCCACGGCGTCGAACCCGGTCGAGAAGCGCGCCACGTCCGTCAGCACCGCCCCGGCCGCCAAAGCCGCGGGGACCAGGAGGCCGTACCGTTCGTGCAGGCGGTGCGCGTACGGCATGACCGTGACGGCGATCAGGTAGACGGCCAGGAACCACAGGAGCTGGCCGGTCAGCTTCGCGCCCACCTCCAGCGGCTGCGCCGGCACGCCCAGCGTCAGCAGGATGTGGGGGAGCGGGATCCACACCGCGGCCAGCGGCAGCAGCGGCCAGGCCAGCCGGCGCAGCCGGGCCGACAGCCACCGCTGCGGGCTCCCGTCCCACCGGCCGAAGCTGATCGCGTTCGCCGCGCCGCCCGCGAAGAACACCAGCGGCATCACCTGGCTGATCCAGGTCACCACCCACACTCCCGGCGTGGCCAGCGCGTTGCCCGTGGTCAGCCGCACACCGTCGTACGACAGCACGGGGATCGTCCAATGCTGGAACACGATGAGCGCCATGCCGAACACGCGCAACAGGTCGATGAACGGATCCCGCGCCGTGCGGCGCGCGCCCGCCGCGCGCGGCGGCGCGACTGTGGCGGCGGGGCGGTCCAGCAGGACGGTCATTGGGGGGCCTCGATTCGCTGAGAGCGGATGAATCAAGGTTCCCGTTCACGGCGTCCCGGCACACTGCCGCGGGCCACCGTATGCCGGTCAAGATCACACCACCACCAGGGGTAGGGCTGGCCCTACCCCTATTGGAAGGCGCACCCGCTCGTGCCGGTCGCGGCGACGTCTTACCGTTGAGGCCATGCGCTCCCTGATGAGGCGTGTCCTCCTCGACACCCGCTACACGCTGGTCGGCCTCCCGACGACGCTCATAGGCTTCGTGCTCATGCTCGCGGGCTTCGCCGCCGGGCTGGGCACGGCGGTCGTGTGGATCGGCGTGCCGTTGCTGGCCGGCACGCTGATGCTGGCGCGGGGCTTCGCCGACGCGGAGCGCGGCTGGCTGTCCGACGTGCTCAAACGGCCCCCCGTCCGGCCCCGCTACAAGCCCGCCCCGGCGGGCGCCGGCCGGTTCCGGCGGCTGGTCAACCCGCTGACGAGCGGACAGTCCTGGCTCGACCTGCTGCACGGCATCATCAACCTGCCGTTCGCGATCATCAGCTTCGTGCTCACCGTCGTGTTCTGGGCGGTCCCCCTGGCCGGGCTCACCTGGCCGATCTACGGCATCATCACCTCGCAGATCCCCGGCAACATGGAGCTGCCCGAGCTGCTCGGCATGGGCGACGGCTACTGGATCAACTCGATGTTCTACGTCTCCATCGGCCTGGTCTTCACCCTCCTCATGCCGTTCGTGATCCGCGGCGCCGCGCTGGTCAGGGCCGGGCTGGGCCGGGCGCTGCTGACCGGGGTGGCCGAGCTGCAGGAGCGCATCGACGACCTGGCCCAGGGCCGGGCCGCCGCCGTGTCCGCCGAGGCCAACGCGCTGCGCAAGCTGGAGCGCGACATCCACGACGGGCCGCAGCAGCGGCTGGTCTCGCTGGCGATGGAGCTGTCCAGGGCGCAGCGGCAGATGGCCAAGGACCCCGAGGCGGCCCAGGCCACGATCAAGTCGGCGATCACCGCCACCCGCGAGACCCTCGACGAGCTGCGCGCCCTCTCGCGCGGCATCGCCCCGCCCATCCTGTCCGACCGCGGCCTCGCGCCCGCCCTGGCCGCCCTGGCGGGGCGCTGCACGGTGCCCGTGGACCTCGACGTGCAGACCGTCGAGCGCTACCAGGCGGCCGTCGAGAACGCCATCTACTTCGTCTGCGCCGAAACCCTCACCAACGTGGCCAAGCACAGCCGCGCCACCGTCTGCACGATCCAGCTCGTCCGCATCGGTGACGTCCTGATGCTCTCGATCGGGGATGATGGGGTCGGCGGCGCACACGTCGCCAAGGGACATGGTCTCGCCGGGCTGGCCGACCGGCTCCGCGCCGTTGACGGGGAGCTGGCCGTCCATTCACCCGACGGCGGGCCCACATTGATCGTGGCGGAGGTTCCGTGCGGGTAGTCGTGGCCGATGACGCGGTGCTGATCAGGGAGGGCCTGGTCAGGTTGCTGGAGGAGTTCGGCTGCGAGGTGGTGGCGACCGTCGGCGACGGCGACGCCCTCGTCGAGGCGGTCGCCGAGCACAAGCCCGACGTGTCGGTGGTCGACGTGCGCATGCCGCCGTCGTTCACCGACGAGGGGCTCAGGGCGGCCGTGGAGGCGCGGCGCAGGGTGCCGGGGGCGCCCGTGCTCATCCTGTCGCAGTACGTCGAGGTCTCCTACGCCGACGACCTGCTCGCCGACGCCCGTGGCGCGGTGGGCTACCTGCTGAAGGACCGGGTCGTCGACGTGGACGAGTTTCTGGAGGGCCTGCGGCGGGTGGCCGCGGGCGGGACCGTGTTCGATCCGCAGGTGGTGTCCCAGTTGATGGTGCGCAGGCGCAAGGACGATCCGCTGGCGCAGCTGACGCCGCGGGAGCGTGAGGTGCTCGGGCTGATGGCCGAGGGGAAGTCGAATCCGGCCATCGGGCGGCAGCTCGTGATCAGTGACGGCGCCGTGGAGAAGCACATCAGGAGCATCTTCAACAAGCTCGGCCTCTACGCGGAGGACAGCGACCAGCACCGCCGGGTGCTCGCCGTCCTGGCCTACCTGCGTTCCTGAACTTTCCGGCCTCCCCGTGGTGGTCACCGTCGAGCGGGGGCGGCTCCGCTCGCCGGTCCCTCCTGTTCGCCGAGGGTCGCTGGCCGGTCCGCGCGGCGCTGCGCGCGGACCTGGCCGCTCAGGCATCAGCCGAGCGCGTCGACCAGCTTCTTGCGCTGCTGGGCGCCCAGGCCGCCGAGGCGGCGCTTCTCGTCGACGCCTGCCTCCTCCATCAGCGCGGTGGCCTTGGCCGGACCCACGCCCTTGACGGCGCGGAGCGCCTGGGAGACCTTGATCTTCTTCGCGATGTCGTCGTCGCGCTCGAGCAGCTGAGCGAACGTCATCTCGCCCGCCTTGACCTTGCCCAGGAGGGCCGTGCGGGCGGCACGGGCCTCGGCGGCCTTGGCCAGAGCGGCTTGACGCTGCTCGGGGGTGAGAGTGGGAAGTGCCATCTCAGTTCTCTCCTCGGGGAGTTTTACGTTCGGGTGTTGTACCCGTGGTGCAGTGGCTAATCATGGCGGATACCAGCGGTTCGTGTTGTCGAAAGCGCCCGCTCAACGTGTCCGCCACACCGACTCGGCCGCTTCCGCGCACGCCACGTCCTGCGTGACCGTGCCTCCGCTGACCCCTATGCCGCCGACCACGCGTTCTCCCTCACCGTAGTCCGACCACAGCGGGATGCCACCTCCAACGCAGATGAATCCGCAGCCCGCCAGGCCGGACAGCTCTCCGCCGGGGGCGGTCCGCGCGGCGAGCTCGGAGGTGGGTCTCCGCAGGGCGACCGAGGTGTACGCCTTGCCCCGCGCGAGGACGGGCCCCGAGATCTCCGCACCGTCCATACGCTGGTACGACACCAGATTTCCGCCCTCGTCCACGACCGCGACGGAGATGGCCGCGCCCTCGCGGAACGCCTGTTTCACGGCCGCCTCCGTCATGCGGAGGGCGAGTTCGAGGTTCACGGGATTCGTCCCTGGGTCATGATTGTTTCGCGCATCGGACCCTTCCACTCGTACCGCTCGCCGGACGGGCTGTCCAAGATCGCGAAGAGCGCCCCGGTGCGGGCGTTCTATGGCGGTGTTTACCGCTTCGGCGTGGAATGCATCACATTTTCCCGGTCGGGCGTGTCGCGAGCCTGGTCAGGCTGGTTTTTCCGCCACCGGCCGAGGCCCTCCGGGGTGAGGAAGGCGTCGAAGACCGACTCCATGGCGCCGAGGAGCGAGCCACGCCAGCCGAGGGCCGAGCCCTCGATCCGGGGCGGGCGGTCGCGGCGGATCGCCATCAGAGCGGGCTCACAGGCCGCCTGGAGGGCGTCTCCGGCCCGTTCGAGCAGCTCCCGGCCGTGGCCGGACAGGGTGACGGCCTCGGGGTCGTGCGCGTTCACCAGGGCCGCGACGCCCCGGCCGAGCGCCCCGGCGTTGGCCGTGACCGCCTCCTGGCTGGTGGCGAGCACCTGTTCGGCCTGCTCCCGCCCCCGGCCGCCGCCGTAGGCCAGGCCGACGTGCCGCAGCAGGGCGTTCGCGCCGACGTCCATGCCCCAGCAGCCGATCGCGCCGCACGGGCAGGGGCGGTCGCCGCCGGTGAGCGGCATGTGCCCGAACTCCGCACCGGTCCCGCTCGCCCCGCCCAGCGGCCGGCCGTCCACGACCAGCACGCCGCCCAGGTCGAAGTCCACGTGGAGATGGAGTCCGACCCGCACCCCGCGCAGCCGGCCCCGCCGCGCCTCGGCCAGCGCGGCGAGCGCGGTGTCGTTGCCCACGATCAATGGCGTCTCGACGCCCAGGAGGCTGGGGACGTCCACCGAGCGCCAGCCCAGGTGGGCGATGTCCACCAGGCCGCCGTGGCGGACCGGGCCCGCCAGGGCGACGCCGGCGCCGATCACGCGGTAGCCCGCTTGGGCCCGGTGGGCCGCCATGGCCTCGCCCAGGGGGACGAGGGCGTCCTCCGGGGTGCCGTCGTGGGGGCGTACGGCGATGATCGTCACGCGGCCGCCCAGCTCGCAGGCGGCCAGCTCCCAGGCGTCCTCGCGGATGTCGGCCGCCAGGGCCAGCGGGCCGAGCGGGTGCGGGCCCGGGATCTGGGTCGGCCGGCCCCGCGCGTGCTCCGGGGCGGGCTCCTCGTGCAGCAGGCCGTCGTCGGCCAGGCCGGCGACGAGGACCGAAGCGGTGCCTCTGGCCAGGCCCAGGTCACGGGTGAGCTGGGACCTGGTGCGGGAGGCCCCGCAGTCATGTACGGCGCGCAGCAGCCTGACCCGGTTGTGCGCCCGGAGTTCGCCGCTGGTGGTGGCTCCATTCACGGAACACAGTTTATGCTCTAGCCGTGAACAAAAGCCTCATTGATGCCAGACGGGCACGTGCCGGAGTTTTCGGATTCTTCTTCCTAGCCGGATTTGTCATGGGTTTGTGGGCGGCGGGGCTGCCGTCCCTGTACGACCGGCTCGAGCTCGACACCGCCAGGCTGGGCAGCGTCCTGCTGCTGATCTCCGGCGGCGCGCTGGTGTCGATGCTGCTGGCCGGGCCGCTGGTCGACAGGTGGTCCAGTCGCCGGGTGTGCTGGATCGCGGGGCCGTTCTCCGGCGTGGTCCTGCTCGGGCCCGCGCTCGCGCCCTCGTACTGGAGCCTGGCCGCGCTGGCGGTGCTGTTCGGCATCGGGCTGGGGGTGACCGAGGTCGCCATGAACGCCCACTCCGTCGAGGTCGAGCGCCGCTACCGGCGGCCGATCATCTCGGCCTTCCACGGCACGTGGAGCCTGGGCGGCGCGGCCGGGGGCGGGCTCACCTCGCTCGTCCTCCAGGCGGGGCTGGACCCGCAGTGGCTGCTGATCGTGGCGGCTCTCGTGGTGCCCTTCCTGTACGTGCCGGCGGCGCGGCTGCTGCTGCCGGACGAGCCCGCGCACGCCGAGACCGAGGTGAAGACCGAGCGGGGCGGCTCGCTGCGCTGGGGGCTGATCGCGCTGCTGGGGCTGGCCGCGTTCGCCGGGCACCTGAGTGAGGGGGCGGCCATCGACTGGGCCGCGCTGCACGCCAAGCTGGTGCTGGCGACCGATCCGGCGCTGGCGCCGCTGGCGTACACGATCTTCTCCGTGGCCATGACCACCGTGCGGCTGCTCGGCGACCCGATCAGGGCCCGGCTCGGCTCCGTGCGGACCATCCAGCTCGCCGGGGTCTTCGCCACCGCCGGATACGTCCTGGTGCTCCTCTCGCCGGTGGTGGCCGAGCCGCTGCGGGTGGCGTGCGCCTGGACCGGCTGGGCGCTGGCCGGGGTGGGCCTGGCCACGGTGGTGCCGGTGCTGTTCAGCGCGGTGGGCGCGGCCGGCGGGCCCGTCGGGCGGGCGCTGGCGATGGTGACGGCGTTCGGGTACAGCGGGCTGCTGCTCGGCCCGGCGGTGCTCGGCTACGTGGCGGAGGCGTCGTCCCTGCCGGTCGCCCTCATCATCCCGGCCGTGCTGGCCGCCGTCGTGACCCTCACCGGCTCCCCGGCCATCCGCGCTCTCCTGCGGCTGTCCCCGGCCGGGAACGAGCCGGTGCCGGTGCCGGCCGCCGAGCCCGCCGAGTCCGACGGCGGTGTGGGACGGTGGGCCGAGCCGGCCCGCGACTGAGTGGCGGGTCAGTGGTCAGGGGCCGGGGCGATTTGCCGTCAGGGCCTCTGACCTGGTGTTATGCGATCGTGACTTGACCTGCAAGTTACGGGCGGGTTTCATATGGCGCACACCGTAAACGTTTACAGTTTACCGCCCACGGGAAGGACAGCCTTGGCCGACGGACCCACGATCAACACGATCGCCGCGCGCGCCGGTGTCTCGATCGCCTCCGTTTCACGGGTGTTGAACGGCCTGCCGACCCGGCAGGACACCGTGCGCAAGGTCATGGCGGCCGCGGACGAGCTCGGCTACGTGCGCAACGCCGTCGCCAGGTCGCTCAAGTCGCGCCGCACCCATCAGGTCGCCTTCGCCATGGCGGACGTCGGCAACCCCGCCTACCTGGCCATGCTGCGCCAGATCCAGCCGGTGCTCAAGGCCGCCGGATACCGGCTCGTGCTGCACTCCACCGACGCCGTCGTGGCCGACGAGATCGACGTGCTGCACAGCCTGGGCGAACGCTACGTGGACGGGCTGATCATGAGCCCGCTGCGCGTCACCGAGGCGCACCTGCGGATGCTGGCCACCGCCAGGGCGCCGGTCGTGATCATCGGTTCTGTGCCCGACGGGACGCGCGTGGACAACGTGCGCGCCGACTCCCGCACCGGCGTACGACAGGCGATCGACCACCTCTACTCCCTCGGCCGCCGCCGGATCGGCATGGTCAACGGCCCGCTCGACACCGTGCCCGGCGCCGGGCGCGGGGCCGCGTACCGGGAGGCGCTGGAGGACCTGGGGCTGCCCTACGACGAGAACCTGGTGCAGATCGGCGACTTCTACCGCGCTGAAGGGGGCCGCGCGGTGGCGGAGCTGCTCGCCAGGGAGCCCGGCGTGGACGCGCTGCTGTGCGCCAACGACCTGATCGCCCTCGGCGCCCTCGACGTGCTGCGGGCGGCGGGCCGGCGGGTGCCCGAGGACGTGGCCGTGGTCGGCATGGACGACACCGACCTCGCCGCGGCCTCGTGGCCGTCGCTGACCAGCGTCTCGCTCGGCTCGGCCGAGCGCGGCAAGGTCGCCGCCGAGCTGCTGCTGGACCGGCTCCAGGGCGGCGACAGGGAGCCCCGGCTGGTCACCGTGCCGCCGCGGCTCGTGGTGCGGGCCTCCACGGCCGGCGCCGCGTACGAGCGGATCGACAGGAAGGACGGCGGGGAGTGACGGCGACCGTGACGAGAGCGGCGCCGCCCCGGGGGACGCGGCACAAGCGCCGCCGGATCTCGCGCCAGACGCGCGAGATGTGGGTGATGCTGCTGCCGGCCATGGTGCCGGTGCTGCTGTTCAGCGTGGGGCCGCTGCTGTACGGCATCGGCCTGGCCTTCACCGACGCCCGCAACACGCGCAACCACGAGACCGAGTTCGTCGGACTGGAGAACTTCGGCGCGCTGCTGAGCGACGAGCAGTTCTGGGCGTCGTTCCAGATCGGCGCGATCTGGTCGGTCTCGGTGACCGTGCTGCAGTTCCTGGCCGCGCTCGGCCTGGCCCTGCTGCTCAACGAGAAGCTCCGGTTCAGAGGCGTGGCCAGGGTGCTCTCGGTGGTGCCGTGGGCGATGCCGCCGGTGGTCATCGGCCTGATGTGGAAGCTCGTCTACCACCCCGACGCCGGTGTCCTGAACAGCCTGCTCGGCACGCACGTCAACTGGCTGGCCGACTTCTCGCTCGCGCTGCCCGCGATCATCGTGGTCGGCGTCTGGGCCGGGATGCCGCAGACCACGGTGGTGCTGCTGGCCGGCCTCCAGGGCGTGCCGAAGGAGCTCTACGAGGCGGGCGAGGTGGACGGGGCCGGCCGCTGGCGGCGGTTCTGGAACATCACGCTGCCGCAGCTCAAGCCCGTGATCGTGGCGATCACCTCGCTCGACTTCGTGTGGAACATCAACCAGTTCGGCCTCGTGTACGTGCTCACCCAGGGCGGCCCCGGCGGCCGGACCAGGCTGCCGATGTTGTTCGCCTACGAGGAGGCGTTCCGCTATCGCATGGCCGGTTACGCCTCGATGCTCGGTCTCGCCATGGCGATCGTCGTGCTGGCGGTGCTCGGGCTGTACCTGTGGCGGCAGATGAGGGAGACCAGGTGATGAGACGCGTTCCTCAGTACGCGGCGCTGCTGGCGTACGTCGTCTTCCTGGCGTTTCCGCTGGTGTGGCTGCTGTCCACGGCGTTGAAGACGCCGCAGGAGATGGCGCTGGCCGACCCCACGTGGCTGCCGCGCGAGCCGACGCTGGCCAACTTCGGCGACGCGTTCGGCGAGCAGGACCTGGTGGGCGCGGCGCTGCGGAGCCTGGTGGTGGCGCTGTTCAGCAGTGTGATCACGGTGCTGATCTCGCTGCCCGCGTCCTACGCCATGGCGCGTTATCGCAGCCTGATCAACCGGGTGGCGATCGGGTGGGTGCTGGTCAGCCAGGTGTTCCCGTTCATCCTGATCATCATTCCGCTGTTCCTGATCATGCGGGACCTGGAGCTGGTCAACACGCTGCCGGGGCTGGTGGCCGTGCACGTGACGTTCACGCTGCCGTTCGCGCTGTGGATGTTGCAGGGTTACGTCCGCGCGGTGCCGCACGAGCTGGAGGAGGCCGCCGCCATGGACGGCGCGACCCGGCTGCGCGCGCTCGCCAGCGTGGTCGCGCCGCTGCTGGCGCCGGGCGTGGTGGCCACGCTGCTGTTCGCGTTCATCTCGTCGTGGAACGAGTTCATGTTCGCGCTCGTGATGCTGCAGGACCCGGACGTCATGACGCTCCCGCTCACGCTGGTGAGGTTCACCGGCCCCGAGGGGGTGGCCAGGCTCGGGCCGCTGGCAGCGGCGTCGCTGATGGCGACGATCCCCAGCCTGATCTTCTTCGCAATCATTCAGCGGCGGCTGAAGTCCGGCCTGATGGCCGGCGCCGTCAAGGGCTAGGAGGCTCATATGCGAATCAGGTCCGCTCTGGCGGCGGCGGCGATCCTCACGCTCGCCGCCGCGTGCGGCGGGGGAGGCGGTGGCGGCGGCGAGTCGTCGTCCGCCTCCGGCGAGCCGGTGAAGATCAACTTCCTCAGCCTGGCCTGGCAGAAGGAATCGGTCGCCGCGAACAAGCAGCTCGTGGACGAGTGGAACAAGGCCAACCCCAAGATCCAGGTCACGTACGTCCAGGGAAGCTGGGACAACGTCAACGACCAGCTCGTCACCCAGTTCGCCGGTGGCACGGCGCCCGACGTCATCCACAACGACTCGCCCGCGCTGGCCGGCTTCGCCGCCGACGGCTACCTGCTCGAACTCGGCGGCAAGCTGCCCGCCGAGCTGAAGAGCGACATCCCGCAGGCCGCCTGGGACACCGTCACGTTCGACGGCGGCAAGGGCGAGCAGGGCGTGTACGGCGTCCCGTTCCTGCAGGAGTCGCAGGTCATCATCGCCAACAAGAAGCTGCTCGACGAGTCCGGGGTCCGCGTCCCGACCTCCGAGGAGCCGTGGACCTGGGACGAGTTCTCCGCGGCCGCCAAGAAGATGACCAAGGGCGGCACGTACGGCGTCGCCTGGCCGATGAAGTCCCCGGTCAACAAGACGCTCAACCTGGCGCTCAACTTCGGTGGAACGTTCTTCCAGACCGCCGAGGGCAAGACCACGGTCAAGGTCGGCCCCGAGGAGCGCGAGGTGCTCCAGCGCATCCACGACCAGCTCTACAAGGACAAGTCCGCCGACCCGGCCGCCCTCGGCCAGGGCACCGCGGACCCGCTGCCCACGTTCTACCAGGGCAAGTTCGCGCTGCTCCCGGCCGGGGTCTTCCTGCGTCAGCAGGTGGCCGAGCAGGCGCCCGACGGGTTCGAGTGGGTCACCCTGCCCGCGCCCAAGGGCACCTCGGCCCAGCAGGGCGCCGTCTCGCAGACGTTGTCGATCGCGCAGGACAGCAAGCACCCGGACGAGTCCATGAAGTTCATCTCGTTCTTCCTGAACGGCGCCAACCAGGCCAAGCTCGCCAAGGGCGACTGGCTGCTGCCGACCTCGACGACGGCCGCCGCCGACGCGTCGATGACCACGAAGGAGAACGGCTGGGACGTGGCCACCGCGTCCGCCAAGAACCTGGTCGTCGCGCCGTTCCTCAAGGTCAACGGGTTCGACGAGTGGAAGAGCAAGGTCGCCACGCCGGTGCTCCAGGAGTACTACGGCAACAAGATCACGCTTGACCAGGCGGCGGCGAAGCTGGTCGAGGACGGTAACAAGGTGTTGGAGCGGTACCAGCGGTGACTTATCGGGATAGAGCCCGGGGGTGTCTGCTCGGCCTCGCGGCCGGCGACGCCCTCGGGGCCCCGGCCGAGAACCTGTCGCCGCCGGAGATCCGGCGGCGGTGGGGGCGGCTCACCGAGATCGAGGGCGGGGGGACGGATGACACGGAATACGCGATCTTCGCCGCGTCACTGCTGGTGCGGCACGGGCACGGGCTGACCGCGGCGGACGTGGCGGCGGCGTACCGGACGGAGATCATTCCGCTCGTGGCGGGTCCCATGCGCGGGGCCGGGTTCTCCGAGCTGGGCACCATCGAAGCGCTTCGCCGGGGGCTGGAGCCGCCTCTGACCGGGCTCGTGCATTCGCACGGCTGGTCGGACGGGCTGGCCATGCGGGCGGCGCCGTACGGGATCTTCTGCCCGGGTGATCCGGCGGAGGCGGCCCGGCTGGTGGAGCAGGACGGGCTGGTCAGCGGGTCGGGCGAGGGCATACTCGGCGGCCGGGCGGTCGCCGGGGCGGTGGCCGCCGCGATGGACGGGGCCACGCCCCGCGAGGTCGTGGCCGCGGCGCTGTCGGTGATCCCCGAGGATTCGTGGACGGCCAGGAACGTCGTGCGGGCCCGCGAGACGCTCGGCCGCTCTTTCGCGAGCCGCGAGGCGGATGGCGCGGGCGCGATCGGCGCGGACGATACGGATGTGATCGACGCGCTGCACGAGGCGGTCGTCGTCGAGCACTATCCCTGGACCGACGTCGCCCCCGAGGCCGTGGCGCTGGCGCTGGCCGCGTTCCTGGCCGGGGACGGTGAGGTCGAGGCGGCCGTGACGTTCGCGGTGAGCCTGGGCAGGGACGCCGACACCATCGGCGCCATCGCCGGCGCGATCGCCGGCGCCCTGCGGGGTGAGAGTGGCGTCCCGGAGCGGTGGGCCGCCAGGATCGGGCCGGTGACGGGCAAATGCCTGCCCGTCGTCGCCGGAAAACACGTGCTGGACGTCGCCGACGAACTGGCGGGAGGACGGTAGATCTTTATGTCGGGGGACAGAATCAGGGGAGCCTTCGCCGGGCTCGCCATCGGTGACGCCGTGGGCTGGCCCGCGGCCAGGCACCGGGCGGCCCTGCACGCACCCTGGAGCCGCCGCCTGCACCGCGAGCTGGACGCGTTCGCCGAGGAGCACCGGGTCACGACGCTGCCGGTGCCGTTCGCGCTGAACCAGCCCGTCGCGCCGCTGCGAGCAGGCCCGTCCGACGACGCCGAATGGCTGGCGTGGACGCTGCTCACCATCGACCGCCCGCGGGCGGCGGCCTACCGGGAGCTCAAGGACGTCAGGGCGCGCATCTCCGTCGCGACCGCGCTCGGCAACCTGGCCAAGGGCGTCGAACCGCCCGCGTCCGGGCACGACAACCCGCACCATTTCGACGACGCCGCCGCCGTCAGGGCGGTCGCGTACGGGGTCCTGGGGCGGGACCCCACACCGGACGCCCAGGTGACGAACGCCGGCGACGGCGTCCTGGGCGCCCAGGCGATGGCCGCCGCCGTGGCCGAGGCCGTGGCGTCGGGGAACGCCGGCCAGGCCGTCGAGGCGGCGCTGGCCGTACTGCCGGCGGACACCGCCATCGGGCACAACGCCCGCCTGGCGCTGGCCGCCGCCCGCAAGGCGGGTGACCCGTTCGGCGCGATCCCCGCGCTGGACGCCGCGCTGCTCGACCACGTGTACAGCTACGGGGTGGGCGCGGCGCAGACGGTGCCCGTGGCGCTCGCGCTGGCCGAGGCGGCCGGTGGCGAGCTCGGCCGGGCCGTGCCCGCGGCGGCGTGCCTCGCTCCGCTGGCCGACTCGGCGCCCGCGCTGACCGGGGCGCTGGCGGGGGCGTGCGGCGGATACGACGCGATCCCGGAGGGGTGGACCGCGTCGGCCCGCACGCTGGCCGGTTGCTGCCTGCCCGAACTGGCGGGCCGAGATCTGATCGAACTAGTGGAGGGAATCGCATGACGCCGCTTGAGGACAAGGCCACCGGCTGCGTGGCGGGGGCGGCGGTCGGTGACGCGCTGGGCGGCGCCACCGAGGGCTGGACTCCCGAACAGATCGTCACGCGGTACGGGGGGCACGTCGAGGGCATCGTGCCGCCGTACAACGAGGACTGGCGCAACGCCCGTCCCATCGCCCCGTACCACAAGGGCGACGGCCACATCACCGACGACACGTTGATGACGCACGCCCTGATCCGCGTGTACGAGAAGGCCGGCGGGCACCTGAACGCGTACTCGATGGCTGAGCACCTGGTGCCCGAGCTGATGAGCGAGCGGCGCTGGATCCCCGAGCTGGAGGCCGAGGCGCTGCCGCTGCAGCGGATCTTCCTGGCCGAGAAGTGGATCGTGGCCAGGCTGCACTACGGGCACGCCGACCCGCGCGAGGCCGGCGTCGGCAACATCGTCAACTGCGGCGCCGCCATGTACGTCGCCCCCGTCGGCATCGTCAACGCCGCCGACCCCGACGCCGCCTACGCCGAGGCCATCGACCTGGCCGGCGCGCACCAGTCGAGCTACGGCCGCGAGGCCGCCGGCGTCATGGCCGCCGCCGTCGCCGAGGCCATGCGGCCGGGCGCCACGGCCGACTCCGTGGTCGCCGCCTGCCTGCGCCTGGCCAAGGACGGCACCAGGGACGCCATCGAGGCGGTCTGCGAGGCGGCGGCGGGGCTGGGGCACTGGGACGGGTCGTTCGAGGCGCTGCGGGCGGCCGTACGGCCGTTCGACACGGTCGCCGACACCTACCGCGACCAGGGGCTGGGGGCGCGGCGGCCGAGCCGGGTGCACAGCATCGAGGAGCTGCCGCTGGCGCTCGGGTTCCTGGTGATCGCCAAGGGCGACTACCGGGGCACGGTGCTGGGCGGGGTCAACTACGGGCGCGACGCCGACTCGATCGCCTCCATGGGCGGGGCCGTCGCGGGGGCGCTCGGCGGGCTCGCGAGCGTGCCGGGGGAGTGGGTCGAGCAGGTGGGGGTGGCCAGCCGCACGGACCTGGTGGCTCCGGGGCTCGCGATCGCGGACGTGGCGCGCCGGGTGCACGCCGAGGACCTGGTACGGCGGCGCGACCACGAGTCCGCCTTCGCCGACCTGGACCGCCCATGACCGGCTTCGCCCAGACCCAGGGCCCGGCCCCGATCCGGCTTGCGCGGGCTCGGTCCGGGGGGTGCTCGTGATCCGGCTGACCTGGGTTCAGCCCGAGGACCTGATCGGGCACGAGCTGCGGCAGGCCGCCGAGGACGGCCGGGACGCGCGGGAGATCGCCGCCCGGTGGCACGCGGCGGGCGGCCACGACGCCCCGCCGCGCGCCGGCGCCTCGGAGCCCGGCGCGGCGCGGCTGCGAGGGCTGGCGGAGGAACTACTCGACGAGCTGACGGCCATCCCGTCCCCGCTCCCGGAGCCGTCGGACCTGGCCGGCATCATCGCCGCCTGCCCGGACTGGCCGACCGCAACACGGACCGCCGGGCCAATCGCCGCCGGGTCGGTCGCTGGGTCGGTCGCCGAGGTGCGGGGGGTGGATTCCGCTCGGGTGCTGGGGGCGTGGCAGGGGCGGGCGGCCGGGTGTGTGCTCGGGAAGCCCGTCGAGAAGATCCCGCGCGAAGGCATCAGGCAGATCGCCGAGGCCACCGGCAACTGGCCCATCAGCGGCTGGTTCACCGCGAAAGGGCTGCCCGACGACATCGCCCGCCGCTGGCCCTGGAACCGCCGCAGCGCCGTCAACTCCCTGGCCGAGAACATCGACGGGATCCCCGAGGACGACGACCTCAACTACCCGCTCCTCGCCCTGTCCGTCCTGGAGCGCCACGGCCGCGCCTTCACCACCGAGGACGTCGCCAAGCTGTGGCTGGACGAACTGCCCGCGGGCCGGACGTTCACCGCCGAGCGCGTGGCGTACCGCAACCTGCTGGACGGCGTGGAGCCGCCGGGGACGGCCCGCCACCGCAACCCGTTCCGCGAGTGGATCGGTGCGCTGATCAGGACGGACGTCTACGGTTGGGTCAATCCGGGCGATCCGGCCACGGCGGCCGAGTACGCCTGGCGCGACGCCCGCCTCACGCACACCGCCAACGGCATCTACGGGGCCATGTTCACGGCCGCGATGTGCGCCGCCTCCCTGGTGGCCACGTCGGCGGAGGAGGTCGTACGAGCCGGGCTGTCCGTGGTGCCGGCGGGCTCGCGCCTGCACGAGGCGGTAAGCCTGGCCGCCGCCGACGCCGCCCGCGAGGACGACTTCGACCGGGTCATCGACCTGCTCCACGAGCGCCACGGCGGCCTGCACTGGGTGCACACCATCAACAACGCCGCCCTGATCGCCGCCACGCTGATCCACGGCAGGGGCGACTTCACCGCCACGATCGCCGGTGCGGTCGCCGGCGGCTGGGACACCGACTCGGCCGGAGCCACGGCCGGGTCCATCGCGGGCGCCCTCAACGGCGGCGTGCCGGAGCGGTGGCGGATGCGCGACAGCCTGGCCAGCAGTCTGACCGGGTTCGATGGGGTGGGTCTCGGCGCGCTGGCGGCACGTACTCGGGAGATGATGAGGTCATGATCTCGGTTTTCGGCAGCGCCAACATGGACCTCGTCGCGTACGTTCCCGAAGCCCCCAAACGGGGTGAGACGGTCACCGGGCACCGGTTCCGTACCGTGCCCGGCGGTAAGGGCGCCAACCAGGCGATCGCGGCCGCGCGCGCGGGCGCCGGGGTGGCGTTCCTGGGAGCGGTGGGCGACGACGGGTTCGGCGCGGAGATGCGGGCCACGATGTCGGAGGCCGGGATCGACGTACGCGGCCTGCGCCAGGTGCCAGGGCCCAGCGGCATCGCGCACATCGTGGTCGACGATGACGGCGGCAACTCGATCATCGTCGTCCCCGGCGCGAACGGCACCATCACCGGCCCTTCCGGCGAGGACCTGGCCGCGATCGCCGCCTCGCGGGCGCTGCTGCTGCAGTTGGAGCTGCCGATGGTGGCGGTCGTGGCGGCGGCGCAGGCCGCCATGGTCTCCGGCGTGCCCGTCTTCCTCACCCCGGCGCCCGTCCAGCCGCTGCCGCAGGAACTGCTCGACGCGGTCACCACGATCGTCCCCAACGAGCACGAGGCCGCCGCCATCACCGGCGTCACCGGCCCGGACGCCGCCCTGGAGGCGCTGCTGGAGCTGGTGGAGGAGGCGGTGATCACGCTCGGCTCCGAAGGCGCGCTCTACGGGTCGCGGTCGGGGGAGCGGCTGCGGGTGCCCGCCGTACAGGTCAAGGCGGTCGACACGACAGCGGCCGGCGACACGTTCGTGGGGGCGCTGGCGGTGGCGCGCTCCGAGGGCATGGACATGGAGCGGGCCCTGGGCTTCGCCTCGACGGCGGCGGCGCTGTCGGTGCAGCGCGAGGGTGCCAGCACCTCGATGCCGTCCCGCCGGCAGATCGAGGACAACCTCACGACCTGACCTACGCGATCCACCGGAGCATGACGGGGGCGGCCGGGCGAGCACCGGAGAGCAGGCCGGGCAGGAGGGTGGCCAGGCCGGGCGGGAAGACGCGCTCGTCCGTGGCCGCCAGCTCCGCCGCGCTCCACCAGCGGTATCCGAGCCGCCACTCCTCCCGCTCGTAGTGCTCCAGCGCGGTGGGCGCCACGGTCGCGGCCGGGACCCGGACGAAGAAATAGGTGCTCACGGTGTAGAAGTTACGGCCCTCGTTGGACCACGGGCCCTCGTTCACCGCCACCGGGTCGCCCAAGGTGCTCGGGTCCAGCACGTGGCCGGTCTCTTCGAGCGCTTCGCGTACCGCGGCCTGCGCCGGGGTCTCGCCCGCCTCGATCCCGCCGCCCGGTGTGTGCCAGGCGGGCTCCCGCGGCCACGGCTCCGGCGGGACGAACCGGAACAGCAGCACCCGGTCGTCGGGACCGGCCAGGATGACGCGCCCGGTGGGACGTCGCGTGGGATCGATCACCTTTGGGACGCTAACAGGCCGGTTCGCCGGGGCAGTGGGTGGCTATGAGCGAGACATCCGAGGAACTGCCCGAGGCGGTCGGCCGCATCAACGGCGAGAGCGACATCGTCGCGGAACGCTCCGGCGCCGACACCCCGAGAGCCCGCCGCCCCATCCCCGCCGACCTGCCCGACCCCGAAGCCGACCAGGAAGCCGACCAGGACGAGCCGGATCGTTCCGAGGACCCGGATCGCCCCGAAGAGCCGGAGCAGCCCGAGGAGCAGGCCCAAGCCGAAGAACCACCCGTGGAGCCCGACCAGCCCGAAGCGCCGGACCAGCCGGAAGCCTCGGAGCAGTCCGAGCGGTCGGAGGGGGCCGAGCGGGCCGGGCAGTCCGAGCGGTCGGAGGCGGCCGAGACGCAGGTCGAGGAGGAGAGTGACGAGGTCGTCCGGCCCGAGGCGGGTCCGACCGGCTGAGCGGTGCGGTCAGCGGTGCAGGTGGGCGAGCGTCTGTTCCAGCTCCGCCTGCAGGATCCCGCAGGCCGCGTCCCCGTCCCCCGCCCGGATCGCCGCCACCAGCGCCGCGTGCGAGTCGTGCCCGGGATCGCGCTCATGCTCCCGCAACCCCAGCAGCTCCACCAGGTCGATCAGCCGTGACCGCAGCGCGGGCGCGAACTCCGCGAACAGGTCCGTGAGCACCGGATTGCCCGCCGCCGCCACCACCGCCGCGTGCAAGGCGATGTCGGCGTCCACGAACCCCGCGTCGTCGCCCGCCGCCGCCCTCGTCCTGGCCGCCAGCGCCGCCTCCAGCGCCGCGAGGTCCTCGTCGGTACGCCGCCCCGCCGCCAGCCGGGCCGCCTGCGTCTCGACCATCATCCTGACCTCGTAGACGTCGGTGATCGCGGCCCGCCGCAGCCGGGCGGGCCAGTCTTCGGCCGGCTCCGTGGCGATCACGAACACCCCCGACCCCTGCCTGGCCTGCACCAGCCCCGCCCCGGCCAGCGCCCGCAGCGCCTCGCGCACCGTCGAACGCCCGACCCCGAGGGTCTGGGCCAGCGCGTTCTCCCCGGGCAGCCGGGTGCCCACCGGCCACTCGCCCCGCGTGATCTGCTCCCGCAGGTGCTCGGTGGCCTGTTCGACCAGGGGGCTGGGGCGGATGGCGCCGAGGGGCATCGTCGTCAAACCTCTCAGGTTGTCTGAGGACCTGTGTTGTGGTTAGTGTAGCGCCCATGACGACGCACGGTCTCCTTCTCGGCCGCCGCGGCGGGGCCTGACCGGACCGGCACCCCGCCGCGGCGATTCGGGTGCCCGCCGGTCTGCCCACGACCTCACAGAGAAGAGCAGACGTGTACGACTGGAACCGCCAACGCCCCAGCACCATGCCCTACCACCGATACCGCCCCGCCCACGAGCGCGTCGACGTCCCCCTGACGGACGCCCGCGCCTGGCCCGCCCGGCGGATCACCCAGGCGCCCCTGTGGGTGCCGGTCGACCTGCGCGACGGCAACCAGGCCCTGGCCGAGCCGATGGACCCGGTCCGCAAGCGCCGCATGTTCGATCTGCTCACCGGCATGGGCTTCAAGGAGATCGAGGCCGGCTACCCGTCGGCCAGCCGGCAGGACTTCGACTTCGTGCGCGACCTGGCCGAACGGGGAGGCGGGGAAGATGTGACGGTGGTCGTGTTCACGGCCGCCCGGCGCGACCTGATCGAGCGCACGTTCGCCTCGATCGAGGGCCTGCCCCGCGTGGTCGTGCACCTCTACACCGCCACCGCGCCCACCTGGCGCGACGTGGTGCTCGGCCACGACCGGCGCGAGCTGCGCGACCTGATCATGGACGCCGCCGGGCACGTGGCCCGGCTGGCGGGGGACCGGGACATCCGGTTCCAGTTCTCGCCGGAGGTGTTCAACCTCACCGAGCCGGACTACGTCCTGGAGGTCTGCAACGACCTGACCGCCCTCTGGGACGCCTCGCCGGACCGCCCGGTGATCCACAACCTGCCCGCGACGGTCGAGATCGCCACCCCCAACGTGTACGCCGACCAGATCGAGCACATGCACCGCCACCTCGACCGCAGGGACTCGGTGATCCTCTCGGTGCACCCGCACAACGACCGGGGCACCGGCGTGGCCTGCGCCGAACTGGCGCTGCTGGCCGGGGCGCAGCGGGTGGAGGGCTGCCTGTTCGGCAACGGCGAGCGCACCGGCAACGTCGACCTGGTGACCCTCGCCCTCAACCTGCACTCCCAGGGCGTGGACCCGATGATCGACCTGTCCGACATCGACGAGGTACGCCGGGTCGTCGAGCACTGCAACCGCCTGCCCGTGCCCGACCGTCACCCGTACGCGGGCGACCTCGTCTACACCGCCTTCTCCGGCACCCACCAGGACGCCATCGGCAAGGGCCTGGCCCACCACGCCAAGCGGGCCGCCGACCTGGGTGTGCCGCCGGAGCAGGCGCCGTGGGAGGTGCCGTACCTGCCGATCGACCCCGCCGACGTGGGCCGCGACTACCAGGCGGTCATCCGCGTCAACAGCCAGTCGGGCAAGGGCGGCATCGCCTACCTGCTGCGTACCCGCTACGGCCTGGAGCTGCCCCGCCGCCTGCGGATCGACTTCTCCTCGGTCGTCCAGCGGGCCACCGACGGCAGCGGTGAGGAGATGACCGCCGAGAAGCTGTGGCGGCTCTTCCACACCACCTACCTGACGCCGGGGGAGACCAGCGCGCTGGCGGACTGGCGTACGGTCGAGACCGGGCCGGGCACGCACGAGTTCGCCGGCACGCTGCGGTCAGGGCGGCGGCTGCACGGCACCGGCAACGGTCCCCTCGACGCGCTGACCAGCGCGCTCGCCGCCGACGGGATCGAGGTCGACATCCTGCACTACGCGGAGCACGCCCTGGACCCCGGGCGGGACGGCCGGGCCATCGCCTACGTGGAGGCCCGCGTCGGCGGCGTCACGCGCTGGGGCGCGGCCCAGGACACCTCCGTCCTGACCGCCTCGGTGCACGCCGTACTCTCCGCCGTCAACCGGGCCATCGACGGCTAGGCCCGTTCCGCTCCGCCGCACTTCGGCGGGGTCCTTCTCGAAGGGAAGAGGAGGTGGGGAGGCCGGTTCGCCTGGGGCGATTCAGCACGTGCCGAAAACGAGGCTACGATCAGGCGAATGTTCGAGGCGACGACGGTCCTGACCGTGCTGGAAGCGCTGCGCCGGGCGGGCTGCGAGGTCTGGATCGGCGGCGGCTGGGGCATCGACGCGCTCGTCGGCCGGGTCACGAGGCCGCACGGCGACCTCGACCTGCTGCACCGCGCCGAGCAGGAACCGGCGGCGATCGCCGCGCTGGAAGAGCTCGGCTACACCGAGCGCGACGGCGCCGTGCCGGGCAGGCCCGCCCGCTTCGTCATGGCCGACCCCGCCGGCAACGAGCTGGACCTGCACCCGCTGCTGTTCCAGCCCGACGGCTCCGCGCTCCAGCGCCTCGACGACGCGGGCGGCGCCTTCACCTATCCGGTGCGGGCGTTCGCCAGCGGCGTGATCGAGGGCGTGCGGGTGCCCTGCCTGTCACTCGACCAGCAAGTGCACTTTCACCAGGGTTATCAGCCGAGGGAACGCGACCTGCACGATTTGGCCCGGCTGAGCGAGGCGTTCGGGGTCAGTGCCGAGTGGCGATCTTGACGTCGAGGTGGGCGGCGCACTCGTCCCGGTAGTGCAGCGTACGGGTGCGCACCCGCTTCGGGTCGGTCAGCACGGCCCTCGACACCGACGGGATGACCGCGTGCCGCACCGAGGCGAACAGCCGCGCCACGTCGGCGGGTGAGGCGCCCTGCGCGCCCAGCCCGGGAGCCAGGACGGGGCCGTTGAGCCCGGTCAGCGAGTGCTCGATCGCGGGCAGCGTCGCGCCCACGACCACCCCGACCGGTCCGAACGGGGACTGGCCGGCGTTCGCCGCGGCGGCGCCGGCCAGCACCTGGTCCGCGACCAGCCGTTGCAGCGCGGCCGCCTCCGGGTTGGAGGTCAGAGCCAGCACGAACACGCCCGCGTCGTTGGCCACCGCCGAGGTGATCGCCCCCTCCAGCGACCCGAACCCCAGGTACGGGCTCAGCGTCACGGCGTCGGCGGCCACCGGGCTCCCCCGGTCCAGGTACGCCTCCGCGTACGCGGCCATCGTGCTGCCGATGTCACCCCGCTTGACGTCGAGGATCACCAGCGTGCCCGCCTCGCGCAGGTCGGCGATGGTGCGTTCCAGAACGGCGATGCCGCGGCTGCCCCAGCGCTCGAAGAAGGCCGACTGCGGCTTCACCACGGCCGCCACGTCGGCCACGGCCTCGACGACCGCGCGGCTGAAGCGTTCGAGACCGGCGGGGGAGTCGTCGAGCCCCCAGGCGCCGAGCAGCTTCGGGCTCGGGTCGATGCCCACGCAGAGCGGTCCGTACTCGTCGAGCCTGGCTCGCAGGCGGCTCCCGAACGACTCGTTCATGGCTGGGCTCCTCGGGCACGAATGTATCTCCAGGGTCGATATGGTACCGAGTCTTCCATGGCGGCCTCGTGGGTAGATCAGCAGACATGTACGAGATCGCCCACCGGGTGCTGGCGCTGCGTACCGATCCGCCGCGTGACGTGGTCGTCGCGATCGGCGTCCCTTACGAGGAACCGACGGGTGAGTGGTCGTGCCCGTACCGGATCGACGGCCTCGCCGGGTGGGAGCACGAGCGGAAGGTCACCGGGCTCGACTCGCTGGAGGCGGTCGAGCTGGCGATGGCCATGGTCAGGGCGGCCCTGGCGGGTTCGCACGAGGCCAAGGAGGGGCTGCTGACCTGGGACGACGAGCCGGCGGGGCAGCGGGCGCAGACGGTGTACGTGAGCTGGGACAAGCTCCGGAATATTGCTTATATAGCGATGAAGCATGAAGTCGTGCCCGGCGAGGCCGTACGGCAGTTCGTCGCGGAGGACATCGTCCTCGACTACGGTGACGCCGGGCAACTGCTGGGCCTGGAGCTCATCGACGCGGAGCGGCTGCTCCCCGCCGAGATGCGAATCTGACGGGCCGACGGCTCTGACGGGACAGCCGCTCTAACGGGACAACAGCCACCGCCAGCGCGGCAGCTCCATCACCACCGCCACGATGGCCAGCACGGAGACCAGCGCCGCCGCGAACGCGTGCCAGACCGCCCAGGCCGCCGCGACAGCGGCCACCACCTGCAGCACGACCAGTGCGATCGTCACGTAGCCCGGGACGGCGACGATCACGTTGCGCTTGTCGCCCGGTGTGGAGAACACGGTCGGCAGCCCGATCAGCACTATCACCGACAGCACGGCCAGCGGCACCGAAACCGACCAGAGCGCCCCCGGGGTCGCGACCCAGGCGACCAGCTCGGTGGCGAACCGGAAAACGGACGCGACCCGGTCGTCAGGGCGGTCATCAGGCAGGGGCTGTAAGGGCACTCGCGTAACCCTACAGCAGCACAAACGCACCGGATTGGAATAATCACTCGGGTGACCCTTCCTCGCATCGTGGCCACCGACCTCGACGGCACCCTCCTCACCACCGCCGGCACCGTCAGCCCCCGTACCAGCCAAGCTCTGCGCACGGCCCGCGCGGCCGGGGCGGAGATCGTCTTCGTCACCGCCCGCCCACCGCGCGGCGTCCTGCGGGTCGTCGGGGAGGATGACGGCTCCGGCATCGCGATCTGCAGCAACGGCGCCATCGTGTACGACCTGACGACCGACGAGATCACCGCCAGCCACCCCATGGACCCGGAGACGGCCGCGAAGGTCGCCGAGGCTCTCGCCCGTACCCTCCCCGGCGTCGGCCTGGCCGTCGAGACCGGCAGGAACGTGCTGGCCGAGGCCGCCTACACCCGGAGAGTCGCCCGCGACCTGGCGTTCTACCATGAGGTGGACTCGGTCTTCGACTCCGATCAGCCCATCGTCAAGCTGCTCGCCATGTCGTCGGAGCACACGGCGGACGAGATGTACACGGTGGTGTCGGAGGCGGTCGGGGACCTGGCCGAGGTGACGTTCTCGGGCGTGGAGGGGCTCCTGGAGATCAGCGCGGCGGGGGTGACGAAGGCGCTCACGCTCGACGTGCTCTGCAGGGAGCGGGGGATCGGGCCCGACGAGGTGGTGGCGTTCGGGGACATGCCCAACGACGTGGCCGTCCTGCTCTACGCGGGCGCGGGCTACGCGATGGCCAACGCCCACCCCATGGTGACCGCGGCCACCGAGCACAGGACGCTGTCGAACGACGAGGACGGCGTGGCCGTGGTGCTGGAGCGCCTGTTCGGTCCCTGACCAACCCCGTCATCGCACCCGCTGGGGTGGCCGCCTTGGTGCCCGCCCACCCCCGCGGGCGGGCACGTGCGGTCTCACGCGTCGTCGTCCGACACGCGGGATGCGCCTTCGCAGGTCGCGGGCGACGACTTGCTGAGCACGGGCAGCAGGCTCCCGCACGTGCTCAGCGGCAACGACACCGGCTCCACGATCTCGTCGTTGAAGATGATCACGTCGCCGATGAGGGGGGCCGGGCCCTTCTCCGGGGCCGCGTCGTCGGCGTACGCGCCGCCGCAGAACAGCACGCCCGGCAACACGGCCGACAAGACGAGCGCGGCGCCCCTGACTCCCATCAGGACCTCCGCCGCGGACCCGGCCGCGTCCGGCACCGGCCTACGCGGCGTGCCGCTGCTGCTGCATCTGCGTGGGACGCTCCTCGCTGCCGGTGTCGTGCTGGGGCCGCCCGCCCGCCATGAGGCGGTCGATCCAGGCCAGCGCCAGGGCGGAGACGACGAAGGTCAGGTGGATCAGGGTTTTCCATATGAGTTCCCGGTCGGTGATGGTCGGCCTGGCCGCGTTGATGAAGATCTGCAGCAGGTGGATGGAGGAGATGCCGATGATCGCCATGGCCAGCTTGACCTTTAGCACGTTGGCGTTGACGTGCGAAAGCCATTGCGGCTGGTCGGGATGTCCCTCTATGCGGAGCCGGGAGACGAACGTCTCGTAGCCGCCGATGATGACCATGATGAGCAGGTTGGAGATCATCACGACGTCCACGAGCCCGAGGACGATCAGCATGACGGTCGTCTCCGGCGGGGTGCCGCCGAAGCCGAGCTGGGCCAGGTGGAGCAGCTCCAGCATGAACCGCCACACGTACACGACCTGGGCGACGATCAGCCCCAGGTAGAGCGGCACCTGGATCCACCGGCTGAGGAACATGACGTAGCCGACACGAGTGAGCGCTGTCCGTGGCTTGGCCGGCTCGCCGGCCCCGGGCACCTGCGCGAGCCGCACTAGGACGTCAGAACGTTGATGTGCTGGACGTAGGACTCGACGTTGACGACAGGAGTGCCTTCGCCGAGCTTGTCGAGGACGAGGGGTGGGGCGCCCGCCGCCAGCGCGAGAACGCCGGCGGCGATCAGGACTCGGATCTTCAACAGAACTCCTTGCTGCTGCTCTTCGTACACGCGTTGCGCTGTCATGGTGGGGACCGGGCGGCGCGGTGCGCGCGCCGCCCGCACCCGTGTCGAGGGGCGGTCCGGGGCCGAGGCTTTCCGGACGGTCAGGGCGCGAGGCAGTGCGTGGCCGCCGGGATCTCCGGCGGCGCGGCCAGACTGGCCGGGTCGGCGACGACGGCGGTCGGGTCGACCAGCGCGGTCAGGTCGGCGGGGGTCCCGCCGGCGCAGGTGAGGAAGGCGACGGGGTCGACGACCGCGTGGGCGGCGGGGGCGGCGATGAAGGTCAGGCCACCGGCCACGAGCGCGGCGGCGGCGATCCGGCGGGGGGTGACGTGCATGAAACCTCCTGGGTAACAGCAATGAACAACTCTCGACTTGCTACCCAGAGTAGTGATTCGGTAACACTCGGCTCAAGTAAAGTGTTCACCGTATGTGACAGGCAGAGCGGTCCTGCGCGGCCATGACCTCGTCGGCGTGGTCGAAGGCCCACTCGCCGAACGCCTCGATCGGGCCCAGGAGGGTGCGGCCCAGGTCTGTCAGCTCATATTCGACCCGGGGCGGGGCCTCCGCGTACGCGTGGCGGACGACCAGGCCGTTGTGCTCCAGGCGGCGCAGCGTCTCGGTGAGGACCTTGGTGCTGATGCCGCCGATCTCCTCGCGCAGCCTGCCCGGCCGGCGCGGGCCGTGGCGGAGCGACCAGACGACGACCGCGTTCCAGGTGTTGGCGATCAGGTCGAAGGCGAGCCTGGCCTGGCAGTCGGCGAGATACAACGCGAGCCTCCGTTAGGCACCGAATGGTGTGCGACGACATTTCTACAGTCCTCCCATAAGTAAAGCCCCTCGAATGACGGAGGACGGAACATGCGAATCGGGATCCTGGGCGCGGGCGGCATGGCGGACGCGCTGGGCACCCAGTGGGCCGCGGCGGGCCACGAGGTGATGATCAGCGGCCGCGACCCGGGCCGGAGCGCGGCACGGGCCGCCCAGATGACCACCGGGGCCACAGAGGTGCGGGCCGGGAGCTGGGCGGAGGTGGCCGCGTTCGGGGAGGTCGTGGTGGTGGCCGTCAGGGAGGAGGGGCTGCTCGGCACGCTCCAGGCCGCCGGCGCCGCCCTGCGCGGCAAGCCTCTCATCGACGTGACCAACGGCGACCCCGGCCGGTACGACCCCGCGCGTCCCCTCGCCCGCCTGATCGGCGACATCACCGGCGGTCACGTGGTGAAGGCGTTCAACCTGTGCCATGTGGACGTGTGGCGGATGACGCCGCCGGTGTTCGACGGCAGACCGCTGGCCGTGCCGCTGTGCGGGGACGACCCTGAGGCCCTGGAGGCCGCGCGCACGCTGGTCGAGGCCCTCGGCTGCACGCCCGTGAGCGGCGGCGGGCTGGACCGGGCGCGGCTGCTGGAGGCTACAGCGGCGTTCGTGATCGGCCTGTGGGTGGGCGGCGCCGACGCCCAGGCCATCCTGCCGCCGATGGCCCTGTCGGGCGACCACCCGTCACCCGCGTACGACTGACGGTGTAGCCGGGATGACGACGCCCGGCGGATGCCGTCACGGGGGCGCGGCGGAATTCTGGAGACCTCGTCCAGGATCGAAGGAGAGGGTCCAGTGGTCACCGAGGTCGTCAAGCGGAGCGGATACGCGACCGCGTTCCAGGTCGTCGCCGCGCTCAGCACGTTGTCCGTCCTCGCGCAGGCGGTGACGGCCGGGCAGCTCATGAGCGGGGGAGCGGAGAGCCCGCACGGCGTGGGCGCGACGGCGGTGCACGTGCTGGGGCTGGCCCAGCTGGTCGTGGCCGTGCTGCTGTGGCGGCCGGGGCGCGGCGCGGGCTGGCCGGCGCTGGTCAGCCTGGCGGTGCTGCTGCTCGGGTTCGTCCAGTCCGCGATGGGCGGTTCGGGGGTGGTGACGGTGCACGTACCGCTCGGGATGGCGCTCTTCGGGCTGAGCGTCTGGCTGCTGGTCTGGTCCTGGCGCCGCTGACCCCGGTCCACCCGGCCCGTACGGGGGTCAGGCCGGGTGGCGGGCCAGGTGGTCGGCGTGGCGGATGGGCTCGGGGAGGCGGTAGCGGGCGGCCAGGCGCAGGATCTGGTCGGTGGCGGCGTCCAGTGAGATGCGGTGGCCCTGCGAGACGTACACCGGCTTGATCCCGGGCTGTGTGCGCAGGGCGCGGCCCACCGTGGCGCCCTCGTGGACGATCGGCGTCCACGCGCCGCGCTCCTGGCCCGGCGGCTCGTGCGTGCCGACGAACGGCGTCTTGCCGGCCCCCACCGACGGCAGCCCGGTCAGTACGCCGAGGTGGCAGGCCAGGCCGAAGCCGCGCGGGTGGGCCAGCCCGTAGCCGTCGCAGACCAGCAGGTCGGGCGTCACCGTGAGCCGTTCGAGCGCCCGCACGAGAGCGGGCAGCTCGCGGAAGGCGAACAGCCCCGGCACATACGGGAACGCCGCCTCCCCGTGCACCACCACCCGCTCCACCGCCTCCAGCGTGCCGCCGTCGAGGACGACCACCGCGGCCGTCAGCGCGTCATCGCCGTGATAGTGCACGTCCAGCCCCGCCACCAGCGAGAACGTCGTGGGCCCGGTGAGCTCGACCTGCCCGCGGAGCCGGTCCTGGATGGCCTCGGCCTCGGCGACGGTGGCGGGCCAGGGGTGAAGCTGCTTCACATGCACCGGCCCAAGGTACGCCACGACGGCGATCATGCGCTCTTCTATAGGGTCGGGCCTTATGAGCGACGATGTCCTGGTGGTCGTCGGCCCGGGCGTGACGGCCGACCCGGCCCTGCTGGCGGAGATCGCGGAGCGGGAGTTCGCGGGGGCGGGCGTCAGCGGTGCGCTGGTCCACGCCCAGGGCGCCGCTCACGTGCGGTCCCTCGTGTCCGACGGCACGGTGGTGCTGCCCGGGCCCAGGCCCGAGGTGCGCGCGCTGATGGAGCGGCCGCTGGGGGCCGTGGTGTGGGTGGACCTCGAAAGGGTGGACGGGGTGACGGCCCTTGAGGGTGCCACTCACCTGCACGGGCGCGGCATCGGCGGCCTGGCCTGGGGCATCCGGCACGCCGTCCACCGAGCCCGGCACCCGTCCCGCCGGATCGCCTACGGCCCGGAGCCGGAGCAATGGGGCGACCTGTACACACCCGGGAACACGGCGCCGGCCGTGGTGCTGATTCATGGCGGTTACTGGCGTTCGATCTGGGCCGCCGATCTGATGGAGGCGCTCTGCGCCGACCTGGCCGGGCGCGGCCTGGCGGTGTGGAACCTCGAATACCGGCGCCCCGACCTGCACGGCTGGCGGGCGACCACGGCGGACATCGCCGCGGGCCTGGCCGCCCTCGGCGGGCTCGGCGACGTCGTGGACCTCGGCCGGGTCGCCGTCGCCGGGCACTCGGCCGGGGCTCAGCTCGCGTTGCGGGCGGTGGCCGACGGGGCGCGGGTGCCGCCGGCCGTGTCGCCGCCTGCGTCGCCGGCCGTGTCGCTGCCCGTGTCGCTGCCCGTGTCGCTGGTCGTGTCGTTGGCCGGGGTGCTCGACCTCGTCCAAGGGGAGCGGCGGTGGCTCAGCGCCGGGGCGGTCGCGGCCGCGCTCGGAGAGTCAGGGGACGCGGACGCCTCGCCGCTGCTCAGGGTGCCGGTCGGGGTGCCGCAGCTCGTCGTCCAGGGCGCGGGCGACGACCTGGATCTGGTCGACTTCGGCCGGCGGTACGCGCGGGTGGCCCGGGAAGCGGGCGATAACGTGAAATATCTGGAAATGGTGGGTGATCACTTCGACGTCATCACCCCGTCCACCCCCATCTGGCAGGCCACCGCCCACGCCATCACCGAAGCCCTCACCTAGACAGCGGCCGCCCCCCGCCGTACGAAGGAGAGATGGAGGTCACGATCGTCGGGGCCGGGCTCGTCGGCTGCCTGCTCGCCTGTTTCCTGGCCCGCCGCAACCACCACGTCACCCTGTACGAACGCCGCCCCGACCCCCGCCAGGAGGGAGCGGACCGGGGCAGGTCGATCAACCTGGCCATCTCGGAACGCGGCATCGACGCCCTGCGCCGCCTCGGCCTGGACGGCAAGGTCCTGGACGCGGCGATCCCCATGCCGGGCCGGATGATGCACGCCCCCGACGGCGCCCTGACCTTCCAGCCCTACAGCGCCGACCGCTCCCACGCCATCAACTCGATCGGCCGCGCCGACCTGAACAGGGAGTTACTCGACGCCGCCACCGCGCTGCCGGGCGTCGAGGTCAGGTTCGGGCACCGGCTCACCGGCCTGGACGAGCGCACGGGCAGGCTCGAATTCGAGCACGGCAAGACGGAGACGGCCAGGGTGGTGATCGGCGCGGACGGGGCCTACAGCGCGGTCAGGGCCAGGCTGCAGCAGCTCCCCGGCGTGAGCTTCCGCCAGGACTACCTCGACTACGGCTACAAGGAGCTGACGATCCCGGCCAGGAACGGCGCGTTCGCCATGGACCCGGGCGCACTGCACATCTGGCCCAGAGGCCGCTCGATGATGATCGCCCTGCCCAACCCCGACCGCTCGTTCACCTGCACCCTGTTCTGGCCGCACGAGACCCTCGCCGCCCTGGACGGCCCGCAGCGGGTCAGGGCGTACTTCGCGGAGCACTATCCGGACGCGTTCGAGCTCATGCCCGACCTGATCCCCGCCTACCGGGACAACCCGGTCGGCCACCTCGTCACCATGCACTGCTCACCCTGGCACGTCACCACAGAGTCCACCACTGGGTCCACCACGGTCGGGCTCGTCGGCGACGCCGCGCACGCCATCGTGCCCTTCTACGGCCAGGGCGCCAACTGCGGCTTCGAGGACTGCGTCGAGCTGGACCGCTGTCTCGACCAGGCCGGGGACGACTTCCCCAAGGCGCTGGAGCTGTTCGAGCGCCGCAAGGCCGACACCGACGTGATCGCCAGGCTGGCCCTGGACAACTTCGTGGAGATGCGCGACAAGGTCGGCTCCCGGATGTTCCTGGCCGGCAAACGCGTGGAGCACGCGCTCGAACGGGTGCTGCCGGGCTACGCCTCCCGCTACGAGCTGGTGTCGTTCTCGACGACCCCGTACGCCGGGGTGGAGCGCCGCGTCGCCCGCCAGCGCCGGATCGTGGCGGGGGCGGCCGCCGCGCTGCTGGCGCTCGGATTCGCGGCGCGCCGGAGGCGGGGGCTGGTGCGTACGCGGGATGGCGGCTGACACTGTGGTCATGCTGTCGTACTCCAGCGCAACCGCCGTCACACCCCTGCTGGGCGAGACCATCGGCGAGAACCTCGAACGCACCGTGGCCCGATTCGGCGACCGGGAAGCCCTCGTCGACGTGCCGACCGGCCGCAGGTGGACCTACGAGCGGCTCAACGCCGACGTGGACGCCCTGGCCAGAGCCCTGCTGGCGCGAGGCGTCGCGAAGGGCGACCGGGTCGGCATCTGGGCACCGAACCGCGCGGAATGGGTGATCGTCCAGTACGCCACCGCCAAGATCGGCGCGATCCTCGTCAACGTCAACCCGGCCTACCGCACCCACGAGCTGCGGTACGTGACCGAGCAGTCCGGCATGCGCCTGCTGATCAGCGCCCAGGAGCACAAGGGCAGCGACTACCGCACAATGGTCGGGGAGATCGGCTTCGCCGACGTCATCTTCCTCGACGACCCCACGTGGGACACCCTCACCGGCCGCCAGGCGGACGACGCCGCGCTCCGGGCCCGGATGGCGGAGCTGGCCTTCGACGACCCGATCAACATCCAGTACACCTCGGGCACCACCGGCTTCCCCAAGGGCGCGACCCTGTCGCACCACAACATCCTCAACAACGGCTATTTCGTCGGCGAGCTGATCCACTACACCGAACAGGACCGGGTCTGCCTGCCGGTGCCGTTCTACCACTGCTTCGGCATGGTCATGGGCAACCTGAGCGCCACCTCGCACGGCTCCTGCATCGTGATCCCGTCGCCCGGCTTCGACCCGGAGGCCACGCTGAGCGCCGTGCAGCAGGAGCGGTGCACGTCCCTGTACGGCGTGCCGACCATGTTCATCGCCGAGCTGGCCCAGGCCGCGAAGTTCGACCTGTCGTCGCTCAGGACCGGCATCATGGCCGGCTCCCCGTGCCCGGTGGAGGTGATGAAGCGGGTCGTCGGCGAGATGAACATGCGCGAGGTCGCCATCTGCTACGGCATGACCGAGACCTCGCCGGTGTCCACGATGACCAGGTCCGACGACGACCTGGCGCGCAGGACCGAGACCGTGGGCCGGGTGATGCCGCACGTCGAGGTGAAGATCGTGGACCCGGAGACGCGGCTCACGGTGCCGAGGGGTGAGCCGGGCGAGCTGTGCACGCGCGGCTACTCGGTCATGCTCGGCTACTGGAACGAGCCCGCGAAGACGGCCGAGGCCATCGACGCGGCCCGGTGGATGAGCACCGGTGACCTGGCCACGATGGACGACGCCGGCTACGTCAACGTGGTGGGCCGGATCAAGGACATGATCATCAGGGGCGGCGAGAACGTCTATCCGCGCGAGATCGAGGAGTTCCTCTACGGCCACCCGGACATCGCCGACGTGCAGGTCATCGGCGTGCCCGACGAGAAGTTCGGCGAGGAGGTCATGGCCTGGATCGTCATGCGGCCGGACACGGAACCCCTGACGGCCGAACGGGTGAAGGACTACTGCGCGGGCCGGCTGGCGCACTTCAAGATCCCCCGGTACGTGCACGTCACGGACGCGTTCCCGCTGACCGTGACCGGGAAGATCAGGAAGGTCGAGATGCGGGAACGCTCGGTCGGCCTGCTGGGGTTGCAGGCCGCCGCCCAGGTCCGTAATGCCTAGACCGGCGCCTCCGTGGCCCGTTCGGTGACGAGATCGGCGAACCGGCTCGTCACCAGCTTCCAGATCGGCGTCGAGACCGGTTCGTCCGCCACCGCCCGCGCGTACACCTCGTCGGGGTCGAAACCCTCCACCCGCCACTCACGGATGCGCACCGGCAGCACCTCCGGATGGAACTGCACCCCCCACGCCCGCTCACCCGTCCGGAACGCCTGGTACGGGCAGCGCCCGGTCTCGGCCAGGTGCGCGGCCCCGGCCGGGAGCCGGACGATCGCGTCCTTGTGGTGCTCGATCGCGGGCACCACCGGCGGCAGGTCGTGGAAGAGCGGGTCGTCGGCGGCCTCGGGCCTGATCGTGAGCGGCAGGCTGCCGTTCTCCGGCTCGCCCACGTCGCCGGCCACCTCGCCGCCCGCGATGTGGGCGAGCATCTGCCCGCCCAGGCAGATGCCGAACAGCGGCACGCCGTCCGCCAGCGCCTGCCCCATCAGCCGCCGCGCGTCCGCCAGCCACGGCGCCCGGTCATCGTCGTCCGGCAGGTAGCCGCCGCCCAGCATGATCATGGCGTGGTGCTCCAGGCGGGCGGGCAGGGGAGCGCCGTCGTGGGCGGGCACGACGTCCAGCTTGTGCCCGGCCTCCTCCAGCCAGCCGGCCATCCGGCTCGGGCCGCCGCTCCGGCTGTTCTGGACGATCAGGATGTCACCCATCGTGGGCCTCCGCCATGAAGTCGATGATCCGCTCGTCCACGTCCGCCACGCGGGTGAGCTTGAAGAAGTGCCACACGCTCCCGCCCGGCGCCGGGAGCGCCCTGGCGATCAGCGGGTGCTCGACCCGCCGGGAGAGCACCAGCGCCAGGGTCAGGCTGCGGGCCTTGGGGCGGATCTCGGCGAACGTGCGCCCGCTCTTGAGGAACACCCCGACCCGCACGGCGTCCTCGTGGATCGGGCCCAGGTCTTCGACCAGCCGGTCGTAGATCTCCCGGTAGACCGGCGGATACGGCGCGAAGGTCTCCTCCACCGTGCAGCCGGGGACGCACACGTGCGACTGCCGCGTGCGGCCGAACTCGCGGTCGCACTGCGGGCAGGTCCACCGGGTCACGGCAGGTTCGCCGCCCTGGCCGTGTGGCGGAGCAGCAGGGCGGTCGTCACCGGGCCGACGCCGCCGGGCACCGGGGTGAGCGCCCCGGCGACCCGCGAGACCGCCTCGAAGTCGACGTCGCCGGTCAGCCCGCCGTCGTCGGTCGGGTTGGTGCCGACGTCGATCACCACCGCGCCGTGCGCCACGTGGCCGGCGCCGATCAGCCCCGCCCGGCCCACGGCCGCGACCAGCACCTCGGCCGTCGCGGTCACCGAGGCCAGGTCACGGGTGCGCGAGTGGCAGACGGTGACGGTGGCGTGCCGGTCGAGCAGCAGGTGCGCCAGCGGCTTGCCCACCACGGTCGAGCGGCCCACCACCACGGCCCGCCGCCCGTGCAGCTCCACCTCGTGGTGGTCGAGCAGCGCCATCACGGCCGCCGCCGTGGCGGGCGGGAAGGCGGGCAGCCCGGCGGCCAGCCGCCCCAGCGACAGCGGGTTGGCGCCGTCGACGTCCTTGCGCGGATCGATGGCCGCGGCCAGCTCCTGCGCGGAGGCGCCGGCGGGCAGCGGGGTCTGCAGCATCAGGCCGTGCACGTTGGCGTCGGCGCTCAGCCGGGCCAGCGTCTCGCCGATGTGGCCGGGGGTGGCGTCGCGGCCCAGGTCGACCACGTCGCAGGCGATGCCCACGCCGGCCGCCGCCTTGGCGATCGAGCGGACGTACCACAGGCTGGCCTCGTCGTCGGTGGCCACCACCACGGCGAGCCTCGGCTGCGGGCCCGCCGCCGCCTCGGCCTGCGCCTGGGCTCTGATGGCGGCGGCCAGGTCCTTGCCGGTCAGCGTCTTCACGGCTTGATCTCCTCGCGTACTTCGGCGGTCACCCAGTCTGCCCTGGCGACGGCCGCGTCCACGCCGGAGACACGGATGTTCAGCCGCTCGCGTACCCGCTCGTCCTTGATGCCGCCCAGGTTGACCTCCACGTTCACCCGCGCCGTGGTGAGCGCGGCGCGGGCGGCCTCCGCGGCGGCGGCCACGTCGGTGACGACGTTGCGGTTGCCGATCGGCAGCAGCAGCTCACAGAGCTCGACCAGGCGCGTGGCGGCCTCGATCACCCGGGCGGGCGGCTCGGCGGCGCCGGCCAGCGTCCTGGCGATGGCGGCGCTGCGCTCCTCGCCCTTGGGCAGCCGGTAGGCGTCGGTGACCGCGGTGAACGCGGTCGCGTCGTCCTCGGCCAGCTTCAGCGCCCGCACCCGGAGCGTGTCGGTCTCGGCGATCACGGCCACGATGGTCTCGGCGTGGTCGGCGTACTTCTCCCCGGTGCTGTAGCGGGCCACCATGCCGAGCAGCGCGGCGGCCTGCGCCGCGTGCAGGGCCGCCGTCGCGCCGCCGCCGGGCGCGGGCACCCGGTCGGCCAGCTCGGCCAGGAAATCGACGATCTTCAAATCGCGCATGGCGGCATTCTGCCAGGCCATCGGGGGCTTACTCGCGGTACATCGGCCTGGTGGTGTCATGCGGCAGGTACGGCGCCGCCGTGTTCGAGTCGTACTCCACCGCCTCGTAGACGATCTGCGACCGCCAGCGGGACGGGAACATCGAGACGATCAGCAGCATCACACCGAACACGAGCTGCAGCCCCGAATAGCCCAGGGTCTGGAAACCCGTCTGGAAGGCGGCGGGCGGCAGGCCGTCCGGCAGCAGGCGCACACCGGTCATCTCCAGCAGGGGAAGGACCCCCAGGGCGGTGAAGGCCAGCCCGCCGATCAGCGAGGCCACGGGCGACAGCCGCGACCCCGCCAGGAAGGCCAGGACGATCCCGGCCGCGACGAGCGCGCCGATCGCGATCCAGGAGATCTGGAACGCCTGCGCGGCCTGGAGACGCAGATCGCCGACGCCGTACCAGAGGCCGGCGGCGACGAGAGGAGGCAGGAGCAGCCCCGCGACCACTCCCAGAGCATGACGGGCACCGTTTGACATGATCAACCCCGTTTGGTCGGCTCTGTCCCAACCTACTCGCCCGTCGCCGTCAGCGCGGTGTGGTCTCCGAGTCCAGCCAGGTGTCGACGAGCGCGGTGAAGTCCTCGCCAGTGTGCTCGTTGAGCCAGGCGACGAACGACGCCCGGTCCTGGGTGGTGTTGCGGTGCTCCTGCGGCCAGGCCCTGATCATGGCGAAGAAGCGCCGGTCGCCGAGCCGGGCCCGGATCTCGTGCAGCATGAGCGCCGGCCCGTAGTAGACGTTGCTCTCGCCGAAGGAGTCGCGCTTGTAGTTCCCGGGAGGGCCGTGCTCCGCGCGCAGGCCGGCGTCCTGGAAGCGGAGGTCGTCGAGGAGATCCTCCAGCGTCTCGTCGCCGTGCTCGGCCTCCCAGAGGATCTGGAAGTACATGGCGAAGCCCTCGTTGAGCCACACGTCACGCCAGGTGCGCGGGGTGACGGTGTCGCCGAACCAGTGGTGGGCCAGCTCGTGCGCCACCACCTCCGGCCGCATGTAGTCCGGGCCGAGCGCGATCATCTGCTGCGTCTCCATGCCGGACTCGCTCGTCGCCACCAGCCCGGCGCTCGGGAACGGGTACGGCCCCAGCTTCTTCTCCAGCCACCGGATGGCCGCCGGCATCGTGCGGGCCACGGGCAACTGTTCGGCCACGTCCCCGGGACGGATCCAGTACGTGATCGGGATCCCGCGCGGCCCCTTGTCCCTGAACATCCGGAACCTGTCGGCCGCGAACACCGTCAGGTAGCTGGCCACCGAATCGGTCGACCGCCACCGGAACGTGCTGGTCCGTCCAGAAATGGTGTTGCCCCGGTACGTGCCGTGCGCGACGCCCGACCAGCCCTTGGGCATGGTGATCGCCACGTCGTACAGCGCCTCGTCCGAGGGGTGGTCGTTGACCGGGAACCAGGTGAACGACCCGAACGGCTCCTGCAGCGCCCACGCGCGGCCGCCGGCCCGCGTGTGGAAGCCGAGAACGGAGAGGTCCTCGCGCCAGAGTCCGGTGTCGATCGGCTTGGGCGTGCCGTGGTAGCGCACGGTCACGATGGCGCTGTGGCCGGCCCCGATCGGCCGGGCCAATGGCACGGTCAGGTCGTCGCCCTTACGCGTCGGCAGGGCCTTGCCGCCGTTCACCGTGACGTCGTCCACCTCGAGCGCGCGGCCGAAGTCGAGCCGGACGCTGGACAGGGGACTGACCGCCCGGAGCGTGAGCGCGGCGGTGCCGGTCAGCGTGCGGGAGCCGGGCCGCCAGTCCAGCTTCAGGTCGTAGTGGAGCACGTCGATGGCCGGGTTGCCATATTCGGGGTACAGCGGGTCCGCGACGGGCTCCGACCTGCCCCTCTCGGCCGGGCTCGGCTCGGACTGCGGGCTCACCGGGGCGGGCGAGGGGGCAGGCGGCTTCGGCGCGGTACAGGCCGTGACGGCCAGCGCGACGGTGAACAGGACTAACAGGGGCCTCCGCATTGGCGCAAAGGTATCGGTGCCCGGCTGATGCTGAAAACTCCCTGTGAAGGCAATCATGGGTCTTTGCCCCGACCCGTGATCGGGGCATCGTGGGCCGCATGAGATCCGCGATCCTGAAGACCGCACTCAGTGCCGTAGTCGTGGTCCTGGTGGCGGGCATACCCGCACAGGCCACCACGAAGCCCGACACGTTCCCGCTGCCCAACGGGTTCCAGCCGGAGGGCATCGCGATCGGAGGGCCGTACGCCTACTTCGGCTCGCGCGCGACCGGTGACATCTACCGGGCCGACCTGCGCACCGGCAAGGGCGCCGTCATCAGCAAGGGGCCGGGCACGCAGTCGCTCGGGCTCAAGACCGACGGGCGGCGGCTGTTCGTGGCCGGGGGCAACGCCGGGAACGCGCGGGTGGTCGACCTACGTACCGGCGCGGTGCTGAAGTCGTACCAGCTGGCCACCGGCACGTCCTTCGTCAACGACGTCATCCTCACCGGCCGCGCCGCCTACTTCACCGACTCGGCCAACCCGGTGCTGTACAAGCTGGAGCTCGGCCGGGGCGGCGCGCTGCCCGACGAGGCCGTCAAGATCCCGCTCAGCGGCGCCATCCAGTACACGACCGGTAACAACGCCAACGGCATCGCCCCGAGCCCCGACCGGAGGTCGCTGCTGATCGTCCAGTCGAACACCGGCAAGCTGTTCGAGGTGGACCCGTCGTCCGGCGTCACCACCGAGGTGGACCTGGGCGGCGAGCTGCTGACCAACGGCGACGGCCTGCTGCTGTCCGGCCGCACCCTGTACGCCGTCCAGAACCGCCTCAACACGATCGCCGTCATCGGCCTGGCCCGCGACGGCTCGTCGGGCACGGTCGTCCGGCGGCTGACCGACCCCAGGTTCGACGTCCCCACCACGGTCGCCGCCTCCGGCCACCGCCTCTACCTGCCCAACGCCCGCTTCACGACCCCGCCGACCCCCGACACCACGTACGACGTGGTCTCCGTCAAGCGCTGATCCGCCAGGACACGGCCCGTCACTTTTTGATCGTGTAGCGGTCGCCGTAGACCTTCCAGGTCAGCGGCGGGTTCAGGTCGAGGTTGCCGTTCTTGAGGAACACCCGCTGCATGGTGTCCACCCGGGTCGTGTCCTCGTGCGCCTCCTCGGCCTTCATCGCCGCCTTGCGGACGTCGAGGAACGCGTTCAGGTACGTCACCTCGTCGCCGCCCTGCGCCGGCGTCTTCGCCTTGGCCAGGGCGGCCTTCCTGATGCCGCCGAAGCTCATCTTGTCCGCGCCCGGGCCGTGCATGACCATGGCGTCGTAGTACACGAACTGGCCGAGCGTCCGCAGCCCGTCCTTCTTGGCCTGCTTGACGGCCGGGTCGAAGTAGACCCGGTCGCGCTCGTCGTTCTGGGCCTGCTGGAAGGCGGGGTCCTTGGCGGCCGTCTTCCAGTCCTTGATGAAGGTCGGCTCCAGGCCCTTGAGGGAGTCGGTGCCGTTGACCTTGCGCAGCGCGGGCAGGTAGCGGGCCAGCACGTTGCCCGGCTTGCGCTTGGTGTAGAGCTCGACCAGCTCCAGCATGTCGCCGGTGCCGGAGCAGAAGCCGATGATGCCGGCCGTGTAGCCGCGTTCGTCCTTGATGTTCTCGATGTAGCCGTACTGGGCCTTCCAGTCGAGCGAGGAGTTCTCCGCGCTGGACACCAGTCGCATGGCGATGTCCTTCTTGTGCGGGTCGGCGAGGCCCGTGCCGGTTACGGTGCCCGTCACGGTGAGAGACAGGGTGAGGAGGGCGGCTGTCAGCACGTGGGCTCCCGTTCGTTAGGAAAGGTTCCTAACGAACCTTACTCCCCGATCCCGGATCGAGGGGGCGCAATGCCGCGAGTTGCTGCTCGAAGGGTACGACCTCGTCCACCGGCTCCGCCCGCCGGGGTGCGCGGTGCAGCAGGAGATCCGTCAGCTCGCCGGCGGCTCGCGCGACGCGCTCGCCGAGCCCGTCGGTCAACGCGTCGCGCCCGCCGCCCCAGTCCTCCGAGGCCGCGTAGACGGCGGTCGGCACGACCACGGCCCGCAGGTACGCGAACAGCGGCCGCAACGCGTGCTCCAGCGCCAGCGAGTGCCGGGCGGTGCCGCCGGTGGCGGCGATGAGCACGGGCTTGCCCGCCAGCGCCGTGTTGTCGAGCACGTCGAAGAACGACTTGAACAGGCCGCTGTAGGAGCCGCTGAAGATCGGCGTGACCGCGATGAGCCCGTCGGCCTCGGTCACTGCCTCGATCTCCTCGCGCAGCCGGCCGCCGGGGAAGCCGGTCACGAAGGTGTTCGCGATGTCCACGGCGAGGTCGCGCAGCTCGACCACCCGGACCTCCACCTCTGCGCGCTCCGCTACGGCGGCGGCCAGGCGGTCGGCGAGCAGGCGGGTCGAGGAGGGCTGGGTCAGCCCCGCCGTGACGACGACGAGCTTCATGAGGTTCCTTCCGGTCTTTCAGGCTCCGACGGGCTCGGCGGCGTCTTTGGCCGCGAGCAGGGAGGCGTGGGTGGGGGCGCCGGGCACCTCGGCCGGCCGGTCCTTGGCGAACTCCTTGCGCAGCACCGGGACGACCTCCTCGCCGAGCAGGTCGAGCTGCTCCAGCACGGTCTTCAGCGGCAGGCCCGCGTGGTCCATGAGGAAGAGCTGGCGCTGGTAGTCGCCGAAGAACTCCCTGAACTCAAGGGTCCGGTCGATGACCTGCTGCGGGCTGCCCACGGTGAGCGGCGTCTCCGCGGTGAACTCCTCCAGCGACGGGCCGTGGCCGTACACGGGGGCGTTGTCGAAGTAGGGGCGGAACTCGCGTACCGCGTCCTGGGAGTTCTTGCGCATGAACACCTGGCCGCCGAGACCCACGATGGCCTGCTCGGGCGTGCCGTGGCCGTAATGGGCGTAGCGCTGCCGGTAGAGGCTGATCAGGCGCATGAAGTGCTCCTTCGGCCAGAAGATGTTGTTGGCGAAGAAGCCGTCGCCGTAGTAGGCGGCCTGCTCGGCGATCTCGGGGCTGCGGATCGAGCCGTGCCAGACGAACGGCGGCACCCCGTCCAGCGGGCGCGGCGTGCTCGTGAACCCCTGCAGCGGCGTGCGGAAGCGGCCCTCCCAGTCCACGACGTCCTCGCGCCAGAGCCGGTGCAGCAGCGCGTAGTTCTCGATGGCCAGCGGGATGCCCTGCCTGATGTCCTGCCCGAACCACGGGTAGACGGGCCCGGTGTTGCCCCGGCCCAGCATGAGGTCCACCCGGCCGTCGGCCACGTGCTGCAGCATGGCGAAGTCCTCGGCGATCTTCACCGGGTCGTTGGTGGTGATCAGCGTGGTGGCGGTGGACAACCGCAGCCGCTCGGTCCTGGCCGCGATGTAGCCGAGCATCGTGGTCGGGGAGGACGGCACGAAGGGCGGGTTGTGGTGCTCGCCGGTCGCGAACACGTCCAGCCCCACCTCCTCCGCCTTGAGCGCGATCGTCACCATCGCCTTGATCCGCTCGTGCTCGGTCGGGGTCCTGCCGGTGGTGGGGTCGGTGGTCACGTCGCCCACGCTGAAGATTCCGAACTGCACTTTAGTCACCATCCATGACTGTTGAATCTTTGACGGCTAGGGTAGCGCTCTCGCCTCCCGGGATATTCCATCATCCGGCAAGCCCGCGACCGCTATCGCCGCCGGGCGCGGAACGCCGCCGCCTTCGCCCGGTTGCCGCACCCGCGCATGTCGCACCAGCGGCGGGTGCGGCGGTGCGAGGCGTCGATGTAGAGGCGGGTGCACGGGTCGGCCTCGCACTCCCTGATCAGCGCGGCCTGCGGGCCACCGAGCAGCTCGGCGGCGGCGCGGGCGGTGCTCGACAGCGCGGCCCGCAGATCGCCGGCCCTCTCCACGCCGCGCTCGCCGAGCAGGACGGCCGCCGGTGGGCGGCCGGCGGCCAGGTTGAGCACGCCGCGGTCGGCCGGCTCGAACCTTTCTCCGGTACGGGCCGCGCTCGCCAGCCGGTAGACCGCCTCCCGCAGCGCCTTGGCCTCGGCCAGGTCGCCGTCCGTGGCGGCGGGCGGAGTTTCGAGAAGCCCGGCCGCGACCGTCCACCGGGCCAGATCCTCGGGGGCCGCCAGCAGATCGACCCGCCCGCCTCGGCGCCGCCCGATGGTGCCGGCCAGGTCGAGCCCGAGATTGCCGCTGACGAAGGTGAACTCCATGGGTTCCATGCTAACCGGATTGACAAGTTACTTCGGCGGCTGCCAGAGTCCATAACCGGATTTGATGGTTATTTCGGGAGATGTCTGGTCATGGCGGTATTGAGCAGGTCGCGGCACCGATGGGTCGTCCTGGCCGTCGGCGTCGGGGCACAGGGCGCCTTCGCGGCGATGTTCTCCGGCATCCCGGTCACGGGGATCGCGATGCGCGCCGGCTACCGGCTGACCACGGGCGAACTCGGGCTCGTGCTGGCCTGTCTGGGGCTCGGGGTGGCGGTGTCCGACCTGGTGTGGGGGCTGCTGACCGACCGCTTCGGCGACCGCCGCGTCCTGCTCACGGGCCTGACCTCCACGGGTCTTCTGCTCGCCGTGATGGCCGCCACCGTGACCCCCGCGGACGGGGCCGGCGTGGTGCCGCTGGCCGGCTGCATGGCGGTCGCCGGCGCCCTGGGCGGCAGCGTCAACGGGGCGTCGGGGCGCGCGATCATGACCTGGTTCCAGGAGGGGGAGCGGGGCTTCGCGATGAGCATCCGCCAGACCGCGATCCCGGTGGGCGGCGCCGTCGGCGTGGGCCTGCTGCCCTGGCTGGCGCACACGTACGACTTCCGCGCCGTCTACGCCGCCCCCGCCGCCTTCTGCCTGGCGGCGGCCGCGGCGACCTGGCGCTGGCTCCACGACCCGGCGGACCGGCCCCGCGCCACCGAGCACCCCGTCACCGGGCACCCCGTCAGCGAAGGCCCCGAGGGCGGAGGCCGTTCGCCGCTACGACGGTGGGACGTCTGGCGCCTCGCACTGGCGGGTTCCCTGCTCACCGTCCCCCAGTTCGCCGTCCTCTCCTTCACCGCCATCTTCCTGCACGACGTCAAGGGCGAGGGCGCCACCCTGGCCAGTGTCACGGTCCTGATCGCCCAGCTGGGCGGCGGCGCGGCCCGCATCTGGACCGGCCGCCGCACCGACCGCGCCGGCAGCGCCTCCGGCACCCGCCGGGCCTACCTGCGGGCCATCGGCGCGCTCGCCGGCATCGCCATGGCCGCCGCCGCGGTCCTGACCGGCGCCCCCACCCCGATCACCGTCACCGCCCTGGCCCTCGGCGGCCTCCTGGCCAACTCCTGGCACGGCATCGCCTACACGGAGATCGCCGCCATGGCGGGCCCGGCCAGGGCGGGCACGGCGCTGGGCCTGCTCGGCACCGCCCTCTTCGCCATGGGCTTCCTCACCCCGCTGCTCATCCCCGTGGTCATCGCCCACGCCTCCTGGACGGCGGTCTGGGCCCTCACGGCCGCGGCCGCCCTCCTCGCCATCCCCCTGGCCCCGGCCCCGGTCAGAGCGCGTTGATGTCCGCCGGCCCCAGAATCCGCCGCGGCGCCCCCCGCTCGGCCACCGCGATCATCGCCTGCCCGATCCGCTCGGTCGTGGTCACCCCGCCCCCGAACAACCGCCGCAGCATCGGATAGAGCGGCCGCGTCACGACATAGGCCAGCCGATAGAACCGCGTCCGCGAGGTGACGCCGTGCATCGGCTGGATGTAACCGGGCCGGAACATGTACCCCTCCAGCGGCAACGCCAGCAGCGCGTTCTCGGTCTCACCCTTCACCCGGGCCCACATCGCCCGCCCCCGCGCATCGGTCCCGGCGCCGGAAACGTACACGAAGGTCGACCCAGGACCGAGCCGCGCCAGCGTCCGCCCCACCGACAACGTGACGTCGTACGTGATGCGCCGATAGTCCGCCTCGGCCATCCCGACGGACGAGACCCCCAGACAGAAGAAACACGCGTCGTATCCGCCCAGCTCACCCTCGATCGCCGTCAGATCGAGCAGGTCGGCGTGCCGAATCTCCCGCAACTTCGCGTGCGCGACCCCGGTCGCGCTCCGCCCGACCCCGAGCACGGCCGTCACCCGCTCATCGAGCAGGCACTCCCTGAGCACACCCCGCCCGACCATACCGGTCGCCCCAAAGATGATCACCCGCATGGCACGCTCCTCGCCAAGACGCCAACCCACATTAGGCGATCTACGATCTCTCGGCGGTGCTAGGAGGCGCTGTGGCCAGGCTACAGGCGCGGCGGGACGCTCAAGCTCATCGCGGACTTTGGCGACGAGCAGCTCAAAGTGAGCCGACGCTCGCTTCGATGATCTCCGCGAGGTCGTCACGTAGCGGGTACGGCCGCTCGGCCGGCAGCAACTCGTCCGGGGTCTCGCGGCGGCGGACCGCCGCGTGCACCTCGCGCGCCCGGTCCGTGACGTCGGTGATGGCCACCGTCCACTCGTCCACATACCGCCCCACCGCCTCCCCCGACACCCCCGTCGTACGCCTGATAGACGGTGATGGTCCGCTCGGTGTAGGCGGCGCGGATCTGGCGGTAGGGGACGTTCATGCCGTTCACCCTGGCCAAGCCGGGAGCTCGGAGGCAACGGGTTATGTCCGCGTCAGGTCCCTGATCGCGGCCTCCAGGCGGGCGGTGGCGGCCGCGGGGATGGCCAGGCCGCGGGTCGAGAAGCCGATCGCCCACTGCGTCCCGGGGACGATCGCGCCCGCGCAGGCCACCTCCTCCCTGAACTGCCCGTGCTCCTCCACCACCTGCCCCGGCCGCAACCTCGACAGCTCCTCCTCCAGGTCCTCCACGCTGGCGGGGGTCGAAGGGGTGAAGCGGCGCAGGCCGTACTCGGTCAGGACGCCGCGCCTGACGGGGGACGGGAGGGAGAGCAGCAGCGCCTTGCCGAGCGCGGTGGCGTGCGGCGCCGTCTCCAGCCCCGCCTGGAGGTCCTCCAGCCACGGCGAGCGCGGCCCCTCGGCCACGTCCACCACGATCAGCCGCCCCTCGGCGAGCTGCGCCAGATAGGCGGTGTGGCCGGACGCCTCGGCCAGATGCCGCAGCACCGCCGAGGCGCGCGGCGGACGCTGGAACGTGTCGAGCATCTCGTGGAACCGCTCGGCCACCTTGGAGCCCAGCAGATGGTCACCGTCCGGCAGCCGGTGCAGATAACCCTCGTAGCACAGCGTGCGGACCAGGTGGTAGGTGGTGGACAGGTTGAGGCCGCACCGGCGGGCGATGACCTTGACCGGCAGCGGCCGGTCGGCGCGCGCGACCACCTCCAGCACGCGAAGCGCGCGGGAGACGCTGCGAATCAGGTCACTGGGCGGTTCGCCGGTCATCTCGCCAGCATTCTCGCCATGTCGGCTTCTCTCACGTCACGTGCCGGTCTGAGCGCAGATTAATGCTTGACCGGGCACGTCAAGATGTGAAATCGAATATGGGCCGGATCTCTATCCAAGAGGCCATACCGGTTTCATGATGAGGCCATGCCGGAGATACCGCAGTGGGCGAGCCAGGCGCTGTCCGAGGTCTACGACCCGTGCTGCAGGGAGAAGGGCATTTCCGTCGTGGAGATGGGTCTGGTCAGGTCGGTCGAGGTGGACGGCGGCCGGGCCCGGGTGGAGTTGCTGCTGACCTCGGGCTGGTGCCCGTTCGCGGCCCGCGTCCTCACCGAGGTACGTGAGCGCATCGAGGAGCAGCCCGGCATCCGGGAGGCCGAGGTCGAGGTCGTGTGGGACGAGGTCTGGACGACGGACCGGCTGTCCCCGAGGGCGGCCGGCCTTCTGCGCTTCCTGCCGGATCCCGCGCGAGTGCCCGACAAGTCGGCCTACATCAGGAGGGAACTACGGTGATCGACGATTTCTTCGTGTTCGACAGCGTGGCCCACGTGTTCAACTTCGAGCCGAAGAACGCCTACGGCTCCGCGGGCCAGATGTTCTCCAACCACCTGTACGCCTTCCACACCACCCTCACCCCCGAGGGCGAGACCAAGCTGCCGCCCGAGGAGTTCCTGCGGCAGTGGACGATCGACGACATCCACCGCATGGTGTACGAGGAGTCCGACACGGACATGCTGGTCGCCATGCCGCTGCCACTCACCGACCTCTACCACGACGGCCTGTCGCCGTGGCAGGAGTGCGCCGAGCTGGCCGCCCGCGACCCCGACCGGACGATCTTCTGGGGCACGGTCAACCCCCTGGAGGGCCGCAAGGCGCTGGACCTGATGGAACGCCAGGTGGGGGAGTTCAACGCGCGCGCCTTCAAGCTGTACAACGTCCGCTACGACTACGGCTCCCCGTACCCGTGGCGCATGGACGACCCCCGGGTGGCCTTCCCGATCTTCGAAAAGGCCCAGGACCTGGGCGTCAACCTGATCGGCGTGCACAAGGGCGTCCCGCTGGGCCCGCAGCCGATCGAGCACACCCAGACGTGGGACATGGACGGCGCCGCCGCCAACTTCCCCGACATCAACTTCGTCATCTTCCACGTCGGCCTGCCGTTCCTCGACGAGACCTGCTGGCAGCTCATCCGCTACCCCAACCTGTACGCCGACCTGGCGGCCACGATCAACTTCATCGTCAGGGCGCCCAGGATGTTCGCCGAGATCATCGGCAAGCTGCTCTTCTGGTGCGGCGAAGACAAGATCATCTACGGCTCGGAGGCGCCGATCTTCCATCCGCAGTGGGCGCTGAGGGCGTTCAGGGACTTCCAGATCCCGCAGGACCTGTGCGAGGGCTACGGCTATCCGCAGCTCACCGACCAGGCCAAGCGCAAGATCCTGGGCGAGAACCTGCTACGACTGCATGGCCTTGGTCCGGTGCACCGCCTGTAACAGCCCGATGGCCAGCAGCCCGGCCACCGTGGCGGAGCCGCCGTAGGAGACGAACGGCAGCGGCACGCCCACGATCGGCATGAGGCCCACGGTCATGCCCACGTTCACGAACGTCTGGAAGGCGATCCACGACACGATCCCGCCGGCCAGCACGGTCCCGTACGGCGAGGCGCTGTGCCGCGCGATCGACAACCCGCGCCACAGCAGCGCCAGCACGGCCAGCAGGATCAGCGCGGCCCCGGCGAACCCGAGCTCCTCGCCCGCGACCGTGAAGATGAAGTCGGTGTGCTGCTCCGGTACGAAGTGCCCGGCCGTCTGCTCCCCGTTGAACAGCCCCTTGCCGGTGAGCCCGCCGGAGCCGATCGCGATGCGCGCCTGGGCGGCGTTGTACCCGACGCCGCCCGGGTCGGCTCCCGGGTCGGCCAGCACGAGCAGCCGTTCGAGCTGGTACGGCCGGACCAGCCCCAGCTTCCACGCCGCCACGGCCGCCCCCGCCGCCCCCACCCCGAGGACCAGCAGCCACCGCTTGGGCGCCCCCGACACCAGCAGCGCGCCCGCCACCATGGCCGCGAACACCAGCATCGTCCCGAGGTCGGGCTGCAGCGCGATCAGCCCGATCGGCACCGCGGCCAGCACCAGCGCGAGCAGCACCCCGCCGAACCCCGGCCGCCGCTGCCCGTCGCGCAGTTCGCCCAGCGGCACCGCGAACGCCAGCGCCAGGGCCACCTTGGCGAACTCCGACGGCTGGAACCGCACCCCGGGCGCGAGCACGATCCACGAGTGCGCCCCGTTCACCCGCACGCCCAGCGGGCTCAGCACCCCGGCCAGGGACAGCAGCGCGAGCACGTACACGAGCGGCACGTACGCCCGCAGCACCCGCAGATCCACCCGCGACACCAGCCACATGAGCACCAGCCCGGCACCGACGGCGCCCGCCTGCCGCAGCAGCAGCCCGTGCCCGCCCGACAGCCGGGTCGCCGACCACACCAGCAGCAGCCCGACCCCGGACAGGGCGAGGGCCAGCAGCGTCAGCATCCGGTCGGGCGCGGCCAGCGAGGGCGCCCACACGATCCGCCGCTTCTCGGCCCTCAAGGTCATCGCCGCTCCCGCAGGCCGAGGATGCCCTCCCAGATGGCGCGCGCCGCCGGCGCCGCGCCCTCGGCGCCCCTGCCGCCCTCCGACAGGACCACGACCACCGTGTACGCCGGATCCGGGGCGAACGAGGCGAACCAGGAGGTGTCCCGATGCCCGAACGACTCCGCCGTGCCCGTCTTCCCCGCCACGGCGATCTTGCCGAACGGGAACCCCTTGAAGGCCCCCTCCGCCGTACCGGACCTGGGCACCTGGGCGAGGGCCTGGCGGATGAACCGCAGCGTCCCCGCGGAGGCGGGCAGCCGCCCGGCCACCGGCGGCGTGATCGTCCGCACCGACGTCCCGTCCGGGCGCACGACGCGCAGCCCGGCGCGCGGGCTGTACAGTGTGCCGCCATTGGCGATGGCCGCGTACGCCCGCGCCAGTTGCAGCGGCGTGACCAGCACGCCGCCCTGCCCGATCGACAGGTTCGCCGCGTCGCCACCCCGCCACACGCCGCCGCCCCGGCAGTTCTCCCTGGCGATCGCCGTCAGGTACGCCGCCCGCCCCCGATCCGCCTGCTCCGGATAGCCCTTGACGGCCCGGCGGCAGCTCTCCGCGCGCGTCGCGCGCCAGAGGGCCTTCTTCGCGGCCGCGCCGGGCACCGCGCCGGCGGCCTCGCCGGGCAGGTCCACACCGGTCGGCCGGCCGAAGCCGAACCCGCGCGCGGTCTCCTGCAGGGCGCCGGAGCCGCGCCGCCACAGCTCGTCGGCGAGCCGGTAGAAGATCGTGTCGCACGACCGCACGAGCGCGCCGTGCATGGTCATCAGGCCCAGGTTCGCGCTGCCGAAGTTCCTGAACACCCGGTCACCCACGGTGTAGCCGCTGGGGCAGTCGTAGGTGGCGCCGAGGCCGTACCCGGCTGACGCGGCGGCCACCACCGAGGCGACCTTCCACGTGGAGCCCGGCGCCCACTCGCCCCGCACGGCCTGCGACAGCAGCGGCAGCGCCTTGTACTCGCGGGCCGTCACGCCGTCGATCCACACGGCCGGGTCGTAGGAGGGCCGCCCGGCCAGCGCGACCACCCGCCCGGTGCCCGACTCCAGCACCACCGCCGCGCCGGACGAGCCGCCGCTGCTCGACAGGCCATCGCCGAGCGCGCGCTCGGCGATGGCCTGGATGCGGGAATCGATGCCGGTCACGAGCGTGTTCCCGGGGACGGGCCGGTCTTCGCGGATCGTCCTGGTGACCTGGCCGGTGTTGTCGACGGCCACGTCGCGGCGGCCCGCCCGCCCGGCCAGCTCCCGGTCGTACACCGCTTCAAGGCCGTCGCGGCCCTTGACGCCCTGCACGTATCCGAGCGTGTGGGCGGCCGCCCGGCCCAGGGGATGGACGCGGACCGGGCGCAGCTCCGTACGGACGCCCGGGAAGTCCTGCTGGCGTTCGCTGATCTGCAGCGCCAGCGGCACCGTGACGCCCTCGGCGACGGGGATCGGCTCGTACGGCGAGCCCTGCCAGCACGGCTGCGCCACTTCCGGCCCGCACGGGCGTACCTTCTCGGCGAGCTGCCGCTCCGGCTGCCCCAGCACCTCGCCGAGCCGCGCCAGCACCGCCCGGCCGCCGTCCGGCTGGTGGGCCAGCGCCACGGCGTCCACCGTGACCACCGGCCGCGTCCTGTTCGTCACCAGGGGACGCCCGGCCACGTCGAGGATCTGGCCCCGGGTGGGCGGCAGCGACACGGTCCTGATCCGTACGTCGGCCGCCGCCCGCACGTACCGGTCGCCGCTGACCACCTGCAGATACCAGAGCCGGCCCGTCAGCGTGAGCAGCATGGCCGTGACCACCAGCCGCAACAGGAACAACCGGGCGCTAGACACGGTGCGGCACCACCCTGGCGGGCCGCCGGCGGATGAGCGCGGCGCCCGCGACGGCGGCGGCCACCGTCCAGGCCAGCACCAGAGGCAGCCCGGCCATCGCCGATCGCCACGGCTCGTCGCCGAGCGCGACCGCCGCCGCGCCCAGCAGGACGACGCCCAGCGCGGCGCCCGCGGCGGCTACCAGCAGCCGGGCCGCGCCCGCCGGTGAACGGCGTTCTGACCACCATCCCGCCAGCAGCCCGGTGAGCGACAGCACCAGCGCCGCCCGCCCCACCGTGCCGTCGGCGGGCGGTGCCACGTCGGCGGCCAGCCCGCCGGCCAGGCCCGCGGCGCACCCCCAGACCGGCCCCCTGGCCAGCGCCAGCCAGAGCACGGCCAGCGTCACCAGGTCGGGCCCGCCCCACGGGGCGCGGTTGACCAGCAGCACCTGCAGCAGCGGCGCCGCGAGCAGCAGCGACACCAGTCCCACGGGATCACCTCCCGGACCGCGGCACGATCACCGCGACGAGGCCGAGCGCGGAGAGCCGGGCGGCGGGCCGCACCAGCGCCGTGCGGGTGGCCGCGCCCGGCACGCTCTCGATCGCGGCGACCGTGCCGATGGGCACCCCGGCCACGTACGGCCGGGCGCCCGCGGACCCGAGCGTCACCACCTGGTCGCCCACCTTCAGCGGCGCGTGCGGATCGAACAGGCTGAGCCGCAGCCGTGTCTCGCCCGGCAGGCCGGTGACCACGCCCAGCTCGCCCGAGCCCGCCATGCGCGCGCCCACGGACGAGGCCGGGTCGGTGATCAGAGACACCGAGGCCGTCGCGGCGCCCGCCCAGGTGACCTTGCCGATGAGGCCGTCGGCGTTCAGCACGGTCACGTCGCGCACGACGCCGGCCGCCGAACCGGCGTCGATGGTGAGCCGCTGCCCGGCCCCGAAGCCGACGACGTGCGCGGCCACCCCTCGATGCCGGGCCGGGCCCGTCGTGGCCCCGCCCGCCGTGCGCGTGCCCAAGGCCGTGCCCAACGCCGTGCCCGCGTCCGTGCCGAGCCCGCGCGTGCCCGAGGCCGTTAAATCCGCCCGCAGCCGGGCGTTCTCCTGCTCCAGCGCCCGCAGCCGCCCCTCGCCACCGAACGACCGGGTGACCGCGCCGGCCGCGGCCTGAGCCGTCCCGTACACCGTCGCACCGGCCTCGCGCAGCGGCTCCAGCGGCGCGACCGTGCGATCGACCACGACGAGGAGGACGGCGGTGGCGAGCACGAGCAGGACGAACGCCCGCCTCACCGCCGTGACCAATCGGGCAGCAGCACGTCGCGCATCGCCTGGAAGCGCTCCACGCAACGCCCGGCGCCCAGCGCCACCGAGTACAACGGCTTGTCCACGACCCGGATGGGCATGCCGGTCGCGTCGCCCATCCGCTCGGCCAGGCCCCGTAACAGGGCGCCGCCGCCGGTCAGCACGATGCCGTTGTCCAGCAGGTCGCCGGCCAGCTCGGCCGGGCACTGGTCCAGCGTCGTCTGCACCGCGTCGATGATGGACTGCACCTGGTCCTCGATGGCCTCGCTGATCTCCTCGGAGGTGAGGGTCGCGGTCTTCGGCAGGCCGCTGACGAGGTCACGGCCGCGTACCGGGGCGGAGGTCCGCAGGTCGAGCGGGCGCGGCGCGGCGCTCGGCGGCACGCTCTCGGGCTTGGGCCGCGGCCTGAACGGGTTCCAGCTTCGCGGCGCGGGCGGCGGCTCGGGGAGCTCGTCGTCCGCGGTCATGACCGGGCCGGCGTCGCCCGGCGCGGCGACGCCGACCCGGTGCCGGCCCTTCGGTGAGGAGTCGGCGTCGCGGGCGCTCACAGGCGCGGGACGCACCATGCCCAGGTCGATCTTCAGCCGCTCGGCGGTGCGGTCGCCGAGCAGCAGCGCGTGCTCCTTCTTGGTGTACGTGATGATCGCCTCGTCGAGCTCGTCACCGCCGACGCGCAGCGACTTGGCCACCACCACGCCGCTCATCGAGACGATCGCGACCTCGGTGGTGCCGCCGCCGATGTCCACGACCATGTTGCCGGTGGCCTCGCCGACCTTCAGCCCGGCGCCGATCGCCGCCGCCATCGGCTCCTCGATGATGTGCACCCGGCGCGCGCCGGCCTCGTAGGCGGCCTCCTTGACCGCCCGCTGCTCGATCGAGGTGGTGCCGCTCGGGACCGCCACGACGATGCGCGGCTTGGCCAGGAACCGGCTCGGGTGGGCCTTCTGGATGAACATCCGCAGCATGCGCTCCGCCGCGTCGAGGTCCGCGATCACGCCGTCCTTCAGCGGCCTGATCGTGGCGATGTGCGGGGGAGTGCGGCCCATCATGCGCTTGGCCGCCTTGCCGACGGCGACGACTGTGTTCTTGTGCAGGTTGATCGCGATGACGGAGGGCTCGTTCAGCACGATGCCCTTCCTGCGGACGTACACCAGAGTGTTGGCTGTCCCGAGATCAACCGCTATGTCATGACCGAGAAGAGCCCATGCGAATGCCATTGCCGCACAGCCTTTCGACCGGGTGGGGCAGGGGGACACTGCCTGCCCTCGCGTTGCCCGCAGGGAATTCCCCACAAACGTATTAAGTCCGTACCCTCCGACATCGCCGCAGGTCAGCCGGGGTGGTACGAGCAGCGCACGCCGGTGCGCACGGTCGCGCGCAGCTCGTCGCCGATGACGGGATCGGCTATCGCGACGCGGTCGATGGCCCGCCGGATGGCCTTGCCCACGGCCGTGCGGGCGCGCTCCTCGCTGCCGGTGAAACTGCGCGCCCGCCCGCCCAGCCCGGTCGCCGAGGCCAGCTCGGCGATCAGCCAGTCGCGCTCGGTCCGCCGCGCCTGCGCCTGCCGGCGCTTGGAGCCGGACTCCAGCTCCGCGATCTCGGCGTCGAGCCGCGCCAGCCGGTTCCGGTACGCCCGCCCGGCGGGCCCGTCCAGCACCGGCTGCGCGGACCCGGCGGCCGCGGCTTCCGCCGGGCCGGCGGCGGATCCGGCCGAAGCCGCCACGGCCGGGCCCGCCGCCAGCTCGGCCGCCGGGATCTCCTGGCCGGGGTTGGCCAGCAGCACCGCCAGGTGCAGCAGGCCCACGCTGTGGTCGACCAGCACCGAGCGCGGGCCCAGCTCGACCCGCCACTGCGTGCCGGACGGGCGGCAGGTCAGCGGGCCGGTGACGTACCGGGGCAGCACCATGTCCTGCGCTCTGGCCTCCTGCTCGGCCTGTGTGAGCTGCCGGCGCGCCCCCTCGTTCCTGGGCCCGTCGCGCAGCGCCAGCGCCTGGCCGAGGCGGGAGCGCGACAGGGCCACGGCGGGCCAGTGGCCCAGCGCCAGGTTGCCGTGGACGGCGGCGCGCAGGTGGCCGACGGCCGCGTCCAGGTCGCCCGTGGTGATCGCGGCCACGCCCAGGCTGTGGCTGACCGAGCCGAGACAGGCCACGCCGGGGCCGGCGACCACGGGCAGGTCCGCGTACGGGGCCAGTAGCTTCGCCGCCCCCGCCGCCAGCTCGGCGTCGGCCAGCAGATCGGCGGCCTCCACGATCGCGTACATGGACGGCAGCCACGTCCCCGTGCGCGGCAGATCGGCCAGGACGCTGCCGCGCAGCCGGGCCAGCATGCTCTCGGCCATCCGCCGGTCGCCCGCCGCCGCGGCGGCCAGCGCCAGGCCCGCGTAGGGGAAGTCGTCCACCGCGCTGAGCTGGGGCGAGGCCAGCTGGTCGGTCAGGAGGGGGACGAGGTCGCCGACGCGGCCCTGGTACCAGCGGACGGTGACGAGCTGGCAGCCGTACCAGCCGGTGGCGTCGTGGTCGCCGGCCGCCACGCCCAGCTCGTGGCAGGCAGCCGCCCGCTGCTCGGCCTGGGCGAACCGGCCGGCGCGGATGCTCAGCATGACTTCGATGGCGCCGAGCACGTACCGGATCGCCTGGTGGTCCTCGCCGTCCAGCGCGAGGCGCAGCTCGGCCACGGCCCGCTCGGCGTGCGGGTCGGCTTCGAGGAGCAGGTCCACGGCGTACCAGAGCAGGCCGGTGAGCAGGTCGGCGCGGCGGCCCGTACGGGAGGCCACCCCGATCAGGTCCCTGGCCAGCTCCAGCCGCCGCGCTCCGTGCCCGGGGCCCAGCACGCAGTGGTGGGCCAGGCGCAGCGCCTCGGCCAGCGCCACCGGATCGCCCGACGCCCTGGTCTCGGACAGCAGCGCGAGGATCGCGTCGAGGCCGCCGCCCCGGTAGTCCTCCTCGGCGGCCAGCCTCACGCGCAGCCGCAGCGCCAGGGAGGAGCCGGGGTCGACCTGGGCGAGCGCCTCCCGCTGGCGCACCCGTACCATCGCGGCCCCGGCCGCCGTCCTGTGCTCGTGCACCCACATCCCGCCCAGGCCCAGCGCGGCCCGGGCCATGGCGGGCCCGTCGCCCTGCTGCGCGGCCTCGCGGTAGGCGACGTCGAACCGTTCGCGCGCCCGCCGCATGTCCCCCTTGACGAGCAGCGCGTGCTCTCCGTCCTGGAGAGCCCACTCCAGTGCCTCGATCACCGGCCCCTACCCCCGTGGCATCGCCCATCGCGTGAGCACCCATGGGGCAGCGGTCCCTCGTCCGCTTCCCGGCCGATGAACCGCATAGGTGAAAAACCCTCGGAGACGGCTCCCATCCGTCGTCCAACTCAATTCCACATCAAACGGGAACGATTCGGAACCGAATTACCGGAATCAGCGGGCGGTGCGCCAGCTCTGCTCCTCCACCAGCTCGGTGCTGCGCCAGCCGTCGGGGGTGCGTCGCATGCGGTGGTGGTACCAGCCGCCGCCGTGCAGGAAGCCCTCGGTGCCGACCGCGACCATCTCCCGCGTCGGGGCCAGCGTGTCGGTGAACGGCGCGCTCACCCGCGCCTCACCGTCCTGGAAGTCGATGTACGCGGCCCCGACCAGGTGCAACCGGGCCGGCCAGTGCGCCAGGACGTCCGCCAGCCACGCCTTGACGTCGTCCCTGGTGCCCCTGATGCCGCCGGAGGAGGTGTAGTCGATGACGGCGTCCGGGCTGAACACGTCGTCGAGCAGGTCCCACCGGCCCGAGTCGATGGCGTGGGTGTAGCGGGCCAGCAGGCCGGTGATCTCTAATCGGTCGGCGATCTCCTGAGTCTCCATGAGGTGATCGTCGCTCCAAGAGGGCTCGATGACCAGATCGTTCAGCGCAGGAGCAGCCCGGTCAGCCGTCCGGACGGCACGCGGACGGTGAACGGCTCGCAGGGCACGCAGAAGTAGTCGCGGCCGAAGGTGAACTCCACGCCGCCGGTGACCAGGTTGACCAGCAGACGATCGCTGTCCACGGTCACCGTCCTGGGGTCCTGGCCCTCCGGCACGAGGGGCCGCAGCGCGTCGGCCAGCCGCCGCCGGCCCGCGGGGGAGAAGGCGGCGGGGGCGAAGACGTCGCGCACGGTGAGGACCCTGGCCGCGCGGCGGTCATAGGTGACCGCGGCGCCCGCCTCGCCCGTCATCACGTACCGGACGGAGACGATCTCGGGGTCGTTGCGCACCACGACGAAGGTGCCCGTCACCACGCCCGGCTGCTCGCGGTGCTCGCGCAGCGCGTTCTCGACGTACGCGCGCAGGGGCGCGGCCAGGGCCGCGTTGATCCGGACCGCCTCCCCGCCCCTCACCCTGGGATAGGTGACGTCGATCGTGAGCCGCCGCTGCGCGCCCCGCCAGACTCCCTCACCGATCACGACCGGCCCGGGAGCCGGCCGTAAGAGCGGCGCCGCACTCACCAGCACCAGCACCACTCCTCCCGCCAGCAGCACCTTCCGGCTCGCGGGCCATCGAACCGCCACCGTCAGCGCTCCGGCGACCAGCCCCATCTGCAGCCCCACGACCCCCGGTAACCCGCCGGCCACCCCCGCCAGCCCGCCCGCCACCACCGAGAACCCCCACACGGCCGGCCGGACGGACCGGCCGCGCTCCCGCAGATTGACCTTCCGCAGTCCCGCGTAGACCAGCGCCGCGAGTAACGCCAGGTAGAGCAGGCCCGTGAGGTTGTCCGGCCACGGCAGCGCGAACGACACGGCGGGCGCGGCCAGGAAGACCCCCGCCACCTCGGCGTCGCTCCAGACGCCGAACGCCCGCAGCGTCCCCGCCACCACGGCCACCACCAGCGCGCCCCCGGCGGCCCGCGCCGCGAGCAGCCCGCGCTCCCGCCCGCCGGGCACGTGCTCCCGGACGCTCTCCTTCCAGGCCCGGTAGCGCTCGGTCAGCTTCTCCCATGTCTGCTCGCCCTCCAACTCCACGAGACGGGCGAACCTGGACACTCCGACCTGCGAGTGCACGATGAACAGCACCGCCGCGAACACCGGCGCGACGAACGCGGTGAACGTGGCGGCCTCCGTCGCGGGCGAGATCCCGAGCGGCCGTTCCCCGGCCAGCAGGTGGCCGATCACGCTGCCCGCGTTCCAGGCCAGCGCCGCCGCCAGCGCGACCGCGCCGGTCAGCACGAGGTACGACGTCGCGGGGAACACCCGGACCAGTTGCCCGCGCACCGCGACGTACACGAGCGCGGCCGCCGCCACCCCGAACACCGCCGCCACCGCCCACGACCACACCACCGCGGTCCGGCCCAGCGCCGGATCGGGCGGCGCCAGCAGCGCGAGGGCGCGCAGCATCACGGGCGTCTCCTCGTCGTACTCCCGCCCGGTCAGCACCGGGAAGCGCGAGGTGGCGGCCAGGCAGAAGTAGGTCAGCACGATCGCCGCCCCCGCCACCAGCAGACTCCACCGCCGGTCGGGCCGCACCGGATCGGGGACGCCCGGCGTGGGCGCCTTCCAGGGAAGCGCCCACTGCAGGGCGGTGCCGGCCAGCGCCAGCAGCAGCGGCGGCACGGCGACCTGCGCCGGGGCCGCGACCAGGGCGGCTCCGGCGTCATTGAGGTATTCGGTGACCCAGGCCGGGTTCCAGGGGGCGGCCATCAGCGGCTCCCGCATGCCGCGGTCGATCGCCACGACGGCCGCGTACACGATGGGGGCCACGGACAGCGCGATCCACGCCAGCACGAAGGCCCGCCCGGGACGCCCCTCCACGGGCAGCCGCCGCCGCAGCGCCCCTTCCAGCGAGGTGGCCGCGATGGCCGCGAGCACCACGGCGACCTGGTCGAAGTAGCCGAGCGAGAGCGGCAGCCAGGCCAGGAGGTCGTGCTCCCGCAGGAACAGGCTCCACACGATGGACCATCCGGCGACCAGGCACGGCAGCACCCAGGCCCGCGGATGGAACGTCCGCTTCCGCTCCCGCCCGGGGGCCGGGGTCGTCCGGGTCGCGGCCAGGGCGAGCAGGCAGGAGAGCAGGGCGGTGGCCATGCCCCAGGCGGCGGCGTACCGCGCGTACCCGGCGAACGGCAGTCCCTGTAACCGCGCCCACGCCAGCAGCGCGATCATCCCGGCGGGCCCGCCGGTCAGCGCCCAGCAGACGAGCACCCCGACCCGCGACGGGCCGAACCCCGACCACCGGAACACCAGGTACGCCCCGCCCGTCATCGCCACGGAGAAGCCGGCCAGCGCCACCGCCGTACCGGCGAATCGCCCCTGGCCGAGGCCGGGAAAGACGAGCGCGGCCGCGAGCGCCCGGCCGAGCAGGAACCCGCCCACGGGCGGCAGGGCGCACAGGCAGGAAAGGCCGAGCGCGGTGCCCGCGGCGGCGAGCAGGAAGGTCCGGGTCGTCTTCGCCACGCCCTGTCATCTGCCCGCCACGGACGGGATCCGCACCGGGGTGACCCGGAAGTGGCCGCCAGGTGAGCCGGGAACGCGCGAAAGCCCCGGCCGGTGGCCGGGGCTTTCGGAGGTGGTGGACGATACTGGGATTGAACCAGTGACCTCTTCCGTGTCAGGGAAGCGCTCTCCCGCTGAGCTAATCGTCCTTGGAGGTGGCGACGGGATTTGAACCCGTGTGGACGGCTTTGCAGGCCGCTGCCTCGCCTCTCGGCCACGCCACCGAGCCGGAAGCTCCGAGCGGAAGACGGGATTCGAACCCGCGACCCTCACCTTGGCAAGGTGATGCTCTACCACTGAGCCACTTCCGCTTGTGCCCCGCTTGCGCCGGGCGACGAGAGAACTCTAGCGAATCTCGGCCGAGTCCCCAAACTGAAATAGCCCGGCGCAGGTCACGTGTGGCCGCCGTTGACCGTGACGCGCTGGCCGGTGACGAAGGCGGCCCCGTCGGAGGCGAGGTAGGCCACCGCGCCCGCCACGTCGTCAGGCGTGCCCATCCGCCGCAGCGGCACCTCCGCCCGGTAGGTGCTCAGGTCCAGGCCTGAGTGCCGCTCTACCGGGATCCAGCCGGGCGCGACCACGTTGACCGTGATGCCATGAGGGCCCAGCTCCCTGGCCCACACCTCGGTGAGCGCGTGCTGGGCGGCCTTGGCGGCGATGTAGGCGGACATGCCGGGCAGCCGGCGGTCCACGACGTCGGAGCCGATCTGGATGACGCGGCCGCCGCCCAGCTCTTTCATGCCGGGCAGCGCCGCCTGCAGGAGCAGCGTCGGGCTCTTGACGAAGAACGTGAGCTGGTCGAGGTGCGACTGCCAGGTGAGGTCCTCGAACCCGATCGCCGGCTGCGGGCCCGTCGCGTTGGCCACCAGCACGCTCACCGGGCCGAGCCTTCCGGCGACGCCGGCGATCAGGCGCGTCACGCCGGCCTCGTCGGTGACGTCGGCGGCGAACGCGTCGGCGGTGCCGCCGGCGGCGCGGATGTCGTCCACCACGCGCTGGGCGCCGGCGGAGTCGGAGTGGTAGTTGACGGCCACGGCCAGTCCGTCGGCGGCCAGGCGGCGGGCGATCACGGCGCCGAGGCCGCGCGAGGCTCCGGTGACGAGGGCGACTGCTGTCATGGCATCCGACTGTAGCGGCGGGGCCTCAGCCGCTCACTCGCAGGCCCGATGGAGCGATCTCGGCGTTGGGTCCTCGAACGGCCCGCGTTCGGTAAGGCGACGCGTGCCGGGCCGAAACCGGGGTAGGGCGCCGACGTGGCTGAACACGATGTCATTGACCTGCTGATGGCCCAGCATGGGCAGATCAGGGACCTGTTCGACGAGGTGGAGCAGGCGCCGCCGGAGAAGGCCGGGGAGGCGTTCGGCCGGTTGACGCGGCTGCTCTCCGTGCACGAGACCGCCGAGGAGGAGGTCGTGCACCCGTACGCGCGCCACAAGCTCGACAACGGCCAGGGCGTGGTGGGCGACCGGCTCGCCGAGGAGCACCAGGCCAAGCGCCTCCTCCTCGACCTGCACAAGGCCGGGGTGGACCATCCGGAGTTCTGGGAGCGGCTGGCCGAGCTGCGCACCGCCGTGACGGCCCACGCGCGCAGCGAGGAGCGCTACGAGTTCGCCCGGCTGCGGGAGAGCACCTCCGTGGCTGAGCGGCGGGCCATGGCGGCGGCGGTGCGGGCGGCCGAGGCGCTGGCGCCGACGCGCCCGCACCCCGGCACTGAGTCGCTGGCCATGAACGTGCTGGTGGGCACGCCTCTCGCGATCGCGGAGCGGGCCAGGGACCTGATCAGGAAGGGCCTGGGGCGGAGCTGACCCTTCGACGCCGGGCGAAATATCGGCGTATTACCGTCGTGGACATGGAGTACATCGCTCGTGACGCCGACATCGCACCCGTCGCCGCGCTCATCGCCGAGCCCACCCGGGCGGCGATCCTGACGGCGCTGCTCGACGGGCGCGCGCTGGCGGCGGGGGAGCTGGCCAGGGTCGCCGGGGTGAGCGCCGCCACCGCCAGCGCCCACCTGGCCAGGCTGCTCGACGGCCGGCTCGTGGACGTCGTACGCCAGGGCCGCCACCGCTACTACCGCCTGGCCGGGCACGAGGTGGCCGAGGTGCTCGAGGTGCTGGCCAGGATCAGCGCCCGGCCGCCCGTACGCTCTCTGCGCCAGTCCAGGCAGGCCAGGCAGCTGGAGGAGGCCCGTACCTGCTACGACCACCTGGCCGGGCGGGCCGGGGTGGGGCTGCTCGACCGGCTGCGGGAGGGCGGCTTCTACGACGGCCACGACCTGACCGGCGCGGGGGAGCGGCTGCTGTCGGGGTTCGGCGTGGACGTCGAAGGCGCGCGCAGGTCCAGGAGGCGGTTCGCGCCCGAGTGCCTCGACTGGACCGAGCGCCGCTCGCATCTCGGCGGGGCGCTCGGGGCGGCCATCACGGAGGTGCTGTTCGAGCGCGGGTGGTACCGCCGGGGCACGGTCCCCAGGGCGGTGATCCTCACCGACGAGGGCAGGGAGGGGCTGGAGGCGATGTTCCCCGGTAAGGAGCTAACATCGGGAACACCAATTACTTGAGCGAGAGAGACGCATCATGCGCGACAACGGAGTCGTGAACGTCGGCCCGGAGCCCTTGACCTTCGGCGACGTCATCAGGGTGGCCCGGCACGGAGCCCCCGTCCAGCTCACCGACGACGCCATGGCCGCCATCGCGGCGGCCCGCCAGCGGGTGGACGAGCTGGCCGAGAGCCCGACGCCGGCGTACGGCATCTCGACCGGCTTCGGCGCGCTGGCCACCCGGCACATCGACCCGGCCCTGCGAGCCCAACTGCAGCGCTCCCTGGTGCGCTCGCACGCGGCCGGCAACGGCCCCGAGGTCGAGACCGAGGTCGTGCGCGCGCTCATGCTGCTGCGCCTGCACACCCTCGCCACCGGCCACACCGGCATTAGGCCGACCACCGCCAAGACCCTGGCCGCCCTGCTCAGCGCGGGGATCACGCCCATCGTGCACGAGTACGGCAGCCTCGGCTGCTCGGGCGACCTGGCCCCGCTGGCCCACGTGGCGCTCACGCTGATGGGCGAAGGGGTCGTCCGCGACAGGGCGGGGGCCCTGCTGCCGGCGGCCGAGGCGCTCAAGCAGGCCCACATCGACCCCGTCGAGCTGGCCGCCAAGGAGGGCCTGGCGCTGATCAACGGCACGGACGGCATGCTCGGCATGCTCATCCTGGCCATCGACGACCTCACCGGGCTCGTCAGGACCGCCGACGTGAGCGCCGCGATGAGCGTGGAGGCGCTGCTCGGCACCGACCGGGTCTTCGCCCCCGAACTGCAGGCGCTGCGGCCGCACCCCGGCCAGGCGCTGTCGGCCGCCAACATGACGAAGGTCCTGCGCGACTCGGGCATCATGGCCAGCCACCGCGACCCCGAGTCGTGCACCCGCGTCCAGGACGCCTACTCGCTGCGCTGCGCCCCCCAGGTCGCCGGCGCCGCCCGCGACACGATCGCGCACGCCGCCACCGTGGCCGGGTGGGAGCTGGCCAGCGCCGTGGACAACCCCGCCGTGCTGGCCGACGGCCGCGTGGAGTCCAATGGCAACTTTCACGGCGCGCCCATCGCGTACGTGCTGGACTTCCTCGCCGTCGTGGCCGCCGACCTGGCCTCGATGTCGGAACGGCGTACCGACCGGTTCCTGGACGTGGCCCGCAACCACGGGCTGCCCGCGTTCCTGGCCGACGACCCGGGCGTCGACTCCGGTCACATGATCGCCCAGTACACCCAGGCGGCCATCGTCTCCGAGCTCAAGCGCCTGGCCGTGCCGGCGAGCGTGGACTCCATCCCCAGCTCGGCCATGCAGGAGGACCACGTGTCCATGGGCTGGTCGGCGGCGCGCAAGCTGCGCAAGTCCGTCGACGGGCTCACCCGCGTGCTGGCCATCGAGGTGCTCACCGCCGCCCGCGCCCTGGACCTGCGCGCCCCGCTGACGCCCGCGCCCGCGACGGCGGCCGTGGTCAAGGCGCTGCGCGAGACCGTCCCGGCGCCCGGGCCCGACCGATTCCTGGCGCCGGAGATCGACTCGGCGGTGCGCCTGGTGGCCGACGGCGCCGTGGTCGCGGCGGTGGAGTCGGTCACCGGCCCCCTGGCGTAAGGGCCACGATCAGGTCCACCTCCAGCAGCAGCCCCGGCATGAACAGCCTCGACACCTCCACCGTCGTGCTGGCCGGGGGCGTGCCGGTGATGTACTTCCTGCGCACCCGTCCGTACTCGACCCGGTCGTCCATGTCCGTCAGGTACGTCCTGATGAACGCCACATCCTCGAACGTCGCCCCCTGATCGGCCAGAATGCGGCCGATGACCTGGAAGACGTGCTCGGCCTGCGCCGCCATGGAGCCTTCGCCGACCACCTTGCCCTCCTCGTCGAAGGCCGCCTGGCCGGAGACGTAGAGCATGTCGCCCACGCGGACGGCGTGCGAGTACATGCCGTTCGTGGCCGGCACCGTCGCCGGATTGAGCGGTACGGCCCGGTGCGCAGGGGTTCCGCCGATGTGTTCGACGATGGCCGACAGGTCGCGTTCGCCCAGCCCGGCGGCCCGCGCCTCCTGGAGCCTGGCGCGGGCGGCCGTGGCCATCGAGGCGCCCTCCCACGCGCCCAGCTCCAGGTCCTTGGCCGCGTGGGCGAGCGCGTAGCGGGTCTGCGCCGATGGTGCGCGCAGGCGGTCGGCCAGGACGCCCAGCGGGGTGCCCGACAGCACGTCGATCAGCGCGTCGTGATCCACGCCGTGCGCCCGCCCGTACGCGAACGTCTCCGCGAGCAGCACCTGGGCGGGCACGAGCGCGCTCATGACGGCGATCTTCATGGCCGCCCCCGAGCCCAGCGGCCCGAGCTCGCGTACCGTCCCGAACACCGACAGCACCTCGCGGCACCCCGCCACGTCGCCGCCCGCGAGGACCGTCAGCGTGCCCTCGGCGGCGGGCCCCACGCTGCCCAGCACCGGCGCGTCCACCAGCCCCACCGACGGCGGCAGCAGCGCGCGCAGCTCACGCACCGCGTCCGGGCCGATCGTGGACATCTCCACCACCGTCGCGTCCGGCCGCAGGCCCGGGAGCGCCCCCGCCAGCACCTCCCGCACCGCCGCCGGATCGCTGAGCATGGTGATGACCAGCTCCGCGCCCGCCACCGTCGTCGCGACCGGCACCCCGGCCCCGCGCCGCCACGTCGTCACCTGATGCCCGGCCGCGATCAGCCGCCGGGCCATGGGGGCGCCCATGCGCCCCTGTCCGAGAAAAGCAATCACGTGCCCTAGTGAACCTGGACGCGAGGCATTCCACCACCGACTAGATTGCATACCAGCCATGCTTGACACGAATGCCTTGGACACCGCCGCGCTCCGGCTCTTCGACGAGGTCGCCAGGAGCGGCTCGTTCACCGCCGCCGCCGAGCTGCTCGGATACACGCAGTCGGCGGTCTCGCGCCGCGTCGCCGCCCTGGAGCGTGCCGCAGGCGGGCCGCTGTTCGAGCGCCTGGCGCGCGGCGTGCGCCTGACGCCCGCCGGGGTGGCGCTGCACCGGCACGCGGTCGCCGTCCTCGACCGCCTCGACCGCGCGGGCGAGGAACTGGCCGCCATCCACGGCGGGCGGGGCGGCACGCTGCGGGTGGGCGCTTTCGCCACCGCCAACGTCGACCTGGTGCCGGGGACGCTCAAGCGGTTCGCCGGGCGGCATCCGCGTGTCGAGCTGCGGCTGATCGAGGGGCTCAGCGCCCGGCTGATGGACCGGCTGCGCGCGGGCGCCATCGACGTGGCCGTGATCAGCGACTATCCCGCCGGACTGCCCGCCGAGGGCTCGCGTGCCGGTTCGGAGGGCGCTCGCGCCGTGCCGCTGCTTGAGGATCGGTTGCTGGTCGCGCTGCCCGCCGGCCACCGGCTGGCCGGCGAGCCGGAGGTGGACCTGCGCGACCTGGCCGGGGAGAACTGGATCGAGGCCGCGCCGCGCGGCCAGCCGACGCTGCTGGTGACGGCGTGCGCGGCGGCCGGGTTCACGCCGCGCAGCGGGCTGCGGGTGGCCGAGTGGTCGGGCAAGTTCGGATTCGTGGCCGCCGGGCTCGGGGTGACGCTGGTGCCGGAGCTGGCGGCGCGGGCCGTACCAGGGGATCTGGTGCTCCGGCCGCTGCGCGGAATGGCCCCTGTGCGCAAGGTGTACGCGGCCCTCCCAGAGATCCCCCTACCCGCCGCGCGGGAACTGGTCGAGATGCTGGGACAATGGGAGGTGTGTACGACGGTTTCGCCCACTTAGGTCACCATCTCGCAACCGGGTTGCGCGACGTGACCTCCGACCTCGCCGCGCTCGACGGCGAGGGCTGGTGGGCCGTCGTCGTCGACTACGAGGGCAAGGTGACGTGTGCCCGCTTCGACCGGGTGCGCAAGGCGCCCCTGCCCGCACCCGCCGCGCCCTGGCACGGGCCGCGCCCAGACCAGTGGCGCAGCTCGCTCGACCGGGCCGCCTACGAGCGCGGGGTGCGCGCCATCCGCGCGTACATCGAGCAGGGTGAGGTCTACCAGGCCAACCTCTGCCGGGTCCTGAGCGCGCCCGTCCAGCCCGGCGCCGACCCGCTCGCGCTGGCCGCCAGGCTGGCCGAGGGCAATCCCGCCCCCTACGCGGGCGTGATCCAGGTGCCGGGGCTGAGCGTGGTGTCGGCCTCGCCCGAGCTCTACCTGTCGCGCGACGGCGACATGGTGGAGTCCGGTCCCATCAAGGGCACCGGCGCGACCGCCGGCGACCTGCTCGACAAGGACTACGCCGAGAACGTCATGATCGTCGACCTGGTCCGCAACGACCTCGGCAGGGTCGCGGCGGTCGGCTCGGTCGAGGTGCCGTCGCTGTGCGCGCTCGAAGAACACCCCGGGCTCGTCCACCTCGTCTCCACCGTCCGCGCCAGGCTGGCGCGGGGGGTGGGCTGGCCGGGCCTGTTCGCGGCGACATTCCCGCCCGGGTCTGTCACGGGTGCGCCCAAGTCGTCCGCTCTGCGCATCATCAATGAACTCGAAGCGGCACCTCGCGGCCCGTACTGTGGGGCCGTGGGCTGGGTCGACGCCGACCGAGGCAGGGCGGCGCTGGCCGTAGGCATCAGAACATTCTGGATCTCCGCAGGAGAGATCCGTTTCGGAACGGGAGCGGGCATCACCTGGGGCAGCGATCCCCATGGCGAATGGCTCGAAACCGAGCTCAAGGCAGCCAGGCTCATCGCACTGGCATCCACAGGAGGAAACTGAATGAACATCCCTGTCTGGGTCAACGGGGAGCTGATCGACCCCGCGCAGGCCACCGTCTCGGTGTTCGACCACGGGCTCATGGTCGGTGACGGCGTCTTCGAGACCATCAAGATCGTGAACGGCACGTCGTTCGCGCTCACCCGCCACCTCGACCGGCTCACCCTCTCGGCCCAGCGCATGGACCTGCCCGAGCCCGACGTCGACGCCATCGCGGACGGCGTCGCGAAGATCCTGGAGGTCGCGCCCACCTGGCCGCTCGGCCGCATCCGCGTCACCTACACCAGCGGCCCGGGCCCGCTCGGCTCCGACCGCGGCGACCAGGGCACCACCTCCGTCGTCATCGTGGACGAGCAGAAGCCGTTCCCCGCGACCGCCAACGTGGCCGTCGTGCCGTGGCCGCGCAACGAGCGCGGCGCCCTGTCCGGGGTCAAGAGCACCTCGTACGGCGACAACGCCAAGGCCCTGCTGCACGCCAAGAAGCGCGGCGGCGGCGAGGCGATCTTCGGCAACCTGGCCGGCAACCTGTGCGAGGGCACCGGCTCCAACATCTTCATCGTCCACGACGGCCGCCTGCTCACCCCCACGCTGGAGTCCGGCTGCCTGGCCGGCGTCACCCGGGCGCTGGTGCTCGAATGGTGCGGCGGCGACGAGACCGACGTGCCGCTGAGCGCCCTCTACGAGGCCGAGGAGGCGTTCCTCACCTCCACCACCCGCGACGTCCAGCCGATCAGGCTGGTCGACGACACCGAGCTCCCGGTCGCTCCCGGCCCCATCACCGCCAAGGCCATGCGGATCTTCGCCGAGCGTTCCGCCGCCGACCTGAACCCCTGACCCCGCGCGGCCCCGCCCTCTTTCGTCCCGGCGGGGCCCATATTTCCGGCGTTCGGCTCCAGGCCCGCGCAACCGGGGTTACGCTTCGCGGCAAACAGCCTCCGAGCCAGCTTGGGATCGATCATGAGTGGGGATGGCGGCCCGGTGCCGCCGATTTCAAGAATGGGCGCGATCGTCACTCTGGAGCGGGTGCTCGCCCGTACTCCGGCGCTCGCCGTCCTGCTGCCGATGCTCCAGGTGTACGACGTCGGCTGCCTCGTGCGCCTGGACGTCGTCGTACGCAACGCCATGGCCCCCCGCGGCCTCGCGCTACGCCTCGACTCCGCCCTCTCCGGCGAGGAGAGCACGTCCTTGCACGTCACGGTGCGTTATCCGGACGGCAGCGAGGCCGCCTCCGACGACGACCGCCATTGCGCGCCGCCGAGCCTGTCCTGGTTTCCCGGAGGGGTGCGCGGCGACGGCGCGTACACGCTGTACGAGATGCCCTTGTGGCTGTCTCCGCTGCCGCCGCCGGAGGATTTCCTGCTGACCGTGGAATGGCTCTGGGCCGGAATCGGGCCCGAGGCCATCCCACTCGACGGCGCCGCCGTCGCGAGGGCGGCGGCGCGGTCGGCGGAGTGCTTCTAGTACGACTTCTGGGTCTGGACGTTGAAGTCGTCCATCTTGACCTTCTTGGCCGGGTCGGTCAGCGGGTCGTTGATCTCCAGGACGTCCAGGCCCTCCATGATGTCGCTGGAGTAGATGTAGCCGTTGTAGTAGTAGGCCGACCAGGAACCGGCGATGGCGGGCTCGGGGTGCGGGCCGCGCTCGAAGAAGCCGATCTCCTTCGGGCTGGAGGAGTCGGTGAAGTCCCAGACCGACACGCCGCCCTGGTACCACGACTGCACCATGATGTCCTTGTCCGGAACCGGGATCAGGGAGCCGTTGTGGGCCACGCAGTTCTCGTTCTCCTGCTGCTCCCTCGGGATCTTGAAGTAGCCGCGCCGCTCCAGCTTGCCGCCCACCAGGTCGTAGACGGCGTTCGCGCCCTTGGTGGGCGGTGTGTTGCGGTCACAGGTGGCCTGGCCGCCGCCGCCCAGCTCGTCGCTGAACACGACCTTCGTCCCGTCGTTGTTGAACGTCGCCGAGTGCCAGATCTGGAAGTTCTCGGTGTCCGTCAGTTGCTGCAGCACCTTCGGGCTGACCGGGTCGGAGATGTCGAGCAGCACGCCGTCGCCGAAGCAGGCGGCCGCGGCCAGCTTCTTCTCCGGGTAGGCGGTGATGTCGTGGCAGCCCGAGGCGAGATCGGAGTGCTGCCGCTCCGGGAAGATGTCGGGCTTGGCGACGATCTTGGCCGACTGCGGCGCCTTCAGCGGGACCTCGACGATCTGGATGAGCTCGTGCGGCGGCGGGCAGGTCTCCGACTCGGGCTCGGGGCCGGGGGAGGAGACGTACACGTACAGGCTCTCGCCGTTGGGCACCATCGTGTGCGTGTGGGAGCCGCACTCGGTCTTGACGGCGCCGACGTACTGCGGGCTCTTCTTGTCGGTGATGTCGAAGATCCGCAGGCCCTCCCAGGCGCGGGGGCCGTCCTTGGAGTCGCACTCCGGGCCGCCGCGCGGCTCGTCGATCGACAGGATCAGCAGGTTCTGGTAGACGGTGACGTCGTTCTGCTGCGCCGGGCAGGAGACCTGGCTGACGATCTCGGGCTTCGCCGGCTCGCTGATGTCGTAGACCGTGAAGCCGCCGAAGTTGCCGACGTAGGCGTAATCCCCCTGGAACGCCAGGTCGGTGTTGATGTCGTCCTCCCCGTTGAGGGGGGCGGTCCGCGGCATGCTGGCGACCTGCTTGATGTTGCCGCTCATCATGACGTTGCCCGTCTGGGCGGGCTTACTGGCTGGAGCGCTGGTCTCCTGCGTGGTGGTGGGGGGCGTCGGAGCCCCGGTGACCTGCGGGCCCGCGGCACATGCGGATGCCAGCAGCATCACCGTACACAACAACGCTCCGCGCAACTTGGCAGAGATCAACGCGCATCCCCTTTGTCTCGTAGCTCACTATGGAAGCTATGTCAGCAGGTTCGCGGCCGCGTACGGTAATCATCACAGTATTGGCGACATTTGCCCTTGCGGGTTGTTCGCCGGACCAGAGGGTGCCGTCGGGGCCGTCACCAGTAGGTACGGATGCGCCCGTCATCCTGCCCGGCAAGCCCGGCGCGGCCGCCCGTACGGCGACGCCCGGGCAGCGGGTCGGGCCGACGCCCTCGCCGACGGTGGCCGCCGACGTGCGGTTCGCGGAGGGCATGATCCCGCATCACCGCCAGGCCCTGGAGATGACCTCCCTGGTGAACGAGCGCACCACCACGCCCGGCACCCTCGCCATCGCCCGCTCGATCACCGCCGCCCAGACGCCGGAGATCAAGGCCATGACCGGCTGGCTGTCCGAACTGGGCCGCTCCGTCCCCGCCGGCCACGGGCACCAGCAGGCGGCCGCGTACGGGATGGCGACCCAGGAGCAGCTCAACGCGCTGCGCGCGGCCAAGGGCGGCGCGTTCGACCGGCTGTTCCTGCAACTGATGACCCGGCACCATGAGGGGGCGGTGAAGATGGCGGGCGAGGAGCTGGCGGACGGGCGTGATCGGCGGATGCGGATGATGGCCAAGGACGTGTACTCGGGGCAGAGCATCGAGATCGGCCGCATGCGAAAGGTCCTGGAGTCACTGCCCGCCTGAGGGATCGCCGCCTGCCCATGCTTCAGCGGTGGCTGCGGCGGCCCGGCCCATGGTCCACAGATCGGCGGCGAAGGGGGCGTAGCGGCGGTGCGCGTCCTGACCCCGGATGGTGGCGCTCTGCCCGGCCGGCAGGCGCAGCACGTCCTCGGCGCGCGGCGGCGTCTCGACGACCCGATAGCGGGTCTCGCCGTCGGTGGTCACCAGCCCCGCCGCCACCAGCAGCCGGAGCAGCTCACGGCGCGTGGCAGGCGCGGGCACCCCGAGCTTTACGGCGTACTCCGGCAGCTCGACGGAGAGCGCGGCATCCCAGGGCCCGGAGCCGCTGGACCACGGCTGATAGGCGGCCGCGACCTGCTCCTCGGTGGCCGCACCACCCACCGCCGACGCCGTACAGCACCTCATAACCAGGGCGCCCGAGAACGACGTCCCAGCCGGTGCCCGCGGGCCGGCTCCTGGCCTGCCATCGAGGAGGCTCGGGCGATCCTCCCCAGAACTGCATCCGCCACACATCACCCTCGGAGGCCGCGAGGCCGGGAATCTCCGGCGGTGTCCTTCGACAGGAGACCCGGACCCGGTAGAACCCCGGCGGGCCGATCTGGGGCGGGCGGTCCTCTTGGCGATCACCGCTCATCAAGGTGGTCAGGACGACCGAGCCGGTGGCGGAGTGATAGGAGGTCTCGACGACGTCATGCCAGTCATCGCCGTCTTGGGGCGGCGGACCGTTGCGCGGGCGCACCGCGAGCCGGCGCCCGCCTTGGCGATCGTCCCGCAGGACTGGACTGGACCGGAACGTCGAACTCGCCGAGCAGGGGCAGGCCAGGCACCGACCGGGACGCCGGATCCACGCCCCAGGTGTCCCTGACGACGATCATTCCGTGTTCGGGCCAATGACCATCTACGGTAAGGATCTTCACACGCAGACCCTACGATCCATCCATCCGTCCGGCTCAGGGGAGCGTGCCGGACGGTGGTGACCCTCGTTCAGGAGGGCCAGAGCATGTTGGTCAGCTCGGCGTCCAGATCCATGTAGTCGGTTTCCCGCCCCGCCGGCACCTTCTCATAGGTGCGATGGAGGAACTCGGTGAGCGGGGCCAGCGGTACTTCGAAGAGCGCCTGCCCGAACGGCGACGTAAGGCTGATGTGCAGCGTGCGTTCGCCGTCGGCGCGTGCGGGCCACACCTGCACGTCGCCGTCGCCGACACGTCGTACGATCCCTACGGTCAGCAGTTCGCGAGCAAAGATCCACTCGACCGGCTCGTCGTTCCCTACGTGGAAGGCCATGCGGATGGCGTACGGATCGTCGGCTGTGTAGCTCAGTCCGGCGAGCAGGGGGACGGTAGTACGGTCGGGGACCACTAGCCGAAGGCCAAGCTCGGCGGAGACGGTGGTGCTGTTCATCGTCAGCCAAACCTTTTCGTCGTAGGTCCCCTCTTCGGGGCTTTCACTGCTCTGACGGACTTCGTCCTGAGCTATGACGCGGAACGAAGAAACCTGTAGGAAAGATTCCGCTTCTAGGGCCTTCTGTAACGCACATCACAGCTGGACATTTAGGCATCTACCAGGCTAAACGGCATCAATCGGGTCGTATTTACAAGGGTTTTGCGTGCGGTGGAGCCCTTCCCCGTCCGCGCCGACCATGAACGTTTTTCGCCAAAGATCGCGGCCGATGCCTTCCGGGACACGACGATGGTATGACACACGCCCGCCACGCCGATGGGCAACCGCCGCGTTTCACCCGAATCCCTCTGACCGCCCTCCCGCCCAGCCCCGGCCCCTTGATCGTCCCCACCGGTTTCCGCTTCGCCATCAGGTGCCAGAGTGCGGTATGGTTTTCCACGTCGGCACCGCAAGGCACCGGCAGGGCGGGCGATTAGCTCAGGGGGAGAGCGCTTCGTTCACACCGAAGAGGTCACTGGTTCGATCCCAGTATCGCCCACCACGCTCAAGGGTCGCTTCCCATCACGGGAGGTGGCCCTTTTCGCGTTCCGGGTCAGAACGCGCGTGAGCGGCGCATGTTTCGGGGCCGGCCGTCCGGGTCCACCGCGATGCGGTACAGCGGCATCGCCATCAGCTTCTGCAGGTGCGACAGGTGCGGCGCGGGGTGGGGGCGGAGGCGGCCGGGTGGGCGGGGGCCTGTGCGGCCGGAGTTGTGCCAGGTTTCGAGGGTGGCCGCGGTGCGGGCGAACGCGTCGAAGGCGACCGCCGGGTCGGACAGGTCGTCCACCCGTTCGGCCGGCCGGTCGAGGTGTTCGGCCATGAGGGTCAGGCGCAGGTCGCGGGCGAAGCGGAGAGCGCCGGCCGGTTGGCGGGGGTCCTCGTGTTCGTCCAGGACGGCGCAGCTGAGCTCCGAGTCGTACGTCCACGAGCGCAGGTTGACGTTGTCCGAGCCCACCGTGGCCCAGACGTCGTCCACGACGCAGACCTTCGCGTGGACGTACACGGGGACGCCCTGCTCGTTCTCCAGGTCGTAGATGGCCACCCGGTCGCCGCCGGCCTGGCTCAGGCGGCGCAGCGCGCCGGCGCGGCCGATCAGGCTGGCGGGGGAGGCCAGCCAGCCGTCCTGGTCGGGGTGGCGGGGCACGACGACCACCATGCGCAGGCCCGGCTCGCGTTCGAGTGCCTCGGCGAAGGGTTCGATGACCTCCGTGGACCACAGGTACTGGTCCTCCAGGTAGATCAGCGAGCGGGCCCGGGCCAGGACCTTGCAGTAGGCGCGGGCGATGCTGCGCTCGCCGCCCGGCGCGAACGGGTAGCCGCGGCGCCGGGCCGGGTACGTGCGCAGGAGTTGCACGTGGTGGTGGCCCGCGCGGGGCGGCGGCGGGCCGGGCTTGGGCAGGGGAGGGGCGTCGTCGAGGTGGCCGAAATGGTCGCGTACGCGCCGCAGTGGATCGCGGGTCTCGGGGGCGGGGTCCTCCCAGCGTTCGCAGAAGACCTCCTCGACCTGCGCGACGGCGGGCCCGCGGATGGCCACCTGGACGTCGTGCCAGGGCGGCCGGGGACCGTACACGGAGGGCATCGGGGCCGGCTGCGGGTCGCCGCCGTGGCGGGCGTCGTCGCGGCGGCTGTGGCACAGGTCGACGCCGCCGACGAAGGCCACGTCCTCATCCGGTTCGCGGTCGTGGCGCAGGATGACGAACTTCTGGTGGTGCGAGCCGCCCGCCTTCGTCCGGGTGTCCAGCAGCGCCTGGCCGCCGGCGGCCTCGATGGCCTGGCCGAGGTGGCGGTTCTCGGCGGAGCTGAAGCGCAGCAGGTCGAGGTGGGAGCGCCAGATGAGGCCGCGTACCAGGGCGCCCCGTTCGGCGGCGGCGGCCATCGCGGCGCCCACGCCGGGGCCGTCGGGGGTGAGGCGCTCGTCGGGGTCGCCGCGCCAGTCGGCGAACAGCAGCAGGTCGTCCTTGCCGAGCCGGTCGAGACGGGCGTTCAGCTCGGCGAAATAGGTGGCGCCGTGGATGAGCGGGCGCACGTCATTGCCGGACGACCAGGGTTCGAGCTTGGTCGCCGGGTTGCCCCGCTCCTCATCGGTGAGGAACCAGTCCTGGATGCGCATCCGTTTCCGGCTACCCCGAGAGCGGGCGCTGATACCTCTCCAGCACGGGTTCCGGGGCGGCCGGCGCGGTGCGGTCGGCGGGCAGGCGTACGGTGAACGTCGCGCCGCCGCCCGGCCTGCCGTCCACCGTGATGGTGCCGTTGTGACCGTCCACCACCTCCCGTACGAGCGCCAGCCCCAGCCCGAACCCCGCCCCCACGAACGGCGTGAACAGCCGCTCGGTGTCGTCCGGGTCGAGCCCGGCCCCGTCGTCGCGCACGACGAGCTGGACCGTCCCGGGCTCGCTGGACAGCGTCACCCAGATGTGGCCGCCGGCGCCCGTGTGGCCGAGCGCGTTGTCCAGCAGCGCCGAGATCACCCGGCGCAGCGCGGACTCCACGCCGCGCACGACGTGGTCGCCGGGCCCGTCGCAGCGGACCTCGACGATCACCCGCTGGGCCGCCGCCCTGGCGTTCTCGGTCACGGCCGGCTCGGTGGCCAGCACGGCCAGGTCCACCGGCCCGAACGGGCGGCGCAGGCGCTTGAGCTGCGCCGAGCGCAGCAGGTCCTCGACGACCTCGCCGAGCTGCCTGGTGCCGATGACGAGCTGGTCCACCTCGTCGATGAGCAGGATCGGGTCGGTGCCGCCGCGCAGCCGCCGCGACAGGAGCTGGGCGCGGGTGTGCAGGCGGGTCAGCGGGCTGCGCAGCTCGTGGCTGACGTCGGCGGCGAAGCGGCGCTGGCGGGCCAGGGCCTCGCCCAGCGGCGCGATCGCGTGGCGGGAGACGACCTGGCCGACCAGGAGCGCGGCCAGCAGGCCGGCGACCTCGGCCCCGAAGAGGGTACGCAGCAGCCGCTGACGCTCGCCGGCCTGGTAGCGCAGGTCCATCACGGACTGGATCGTCGTGGCGCCGCGCTGCCGGGTGTGGATCAGGTAGTCGCGCCCGGCCACCGTGACCTGCGTGGTCTCCGGCCCGGCCCCGGCGGCGACCTGGGCCAGGGACGTCCGCACGGGGAGGGCGGCCGGCGCGCCGGGGGAGCCCTGGACGGTGCCGTCGGGGCGCAGCTCGTACAGCCACACGCAGGGCGGCGGGTGGGCGACGGGCGAGCGCTGCGCGGCGGAGGCCAGGTCGCGCCGGGCCGAGCCGGTCTGGGAGTGCACCATGGCGCAGTAGACCAGCACGCCGACGAGCGCGAGCACGACCGAGATCGCGCCCGCCACCTGCACGGTGAGGCGGCGGCGGGCCCGGATGAGCAGGAGCCGGTCTGGGTCGGGGGCCGGACGGTTCATAGCCGGCCCAGGCGGTAGCCCACACCTCGCACGGTGCACACGACCCCGGGGCCCAGCTTGTTGCGCAGATAGTAGACGTAGGTGTCCACGATCGATTCCTTGTTCGCCCCGTCGAAGACCCGCTGGCGCAGAGACCTGCGGGTGTGCACCTGCCGCGGGCGGGCGGCCAGCGCGCTGAGCAGCCGGCACTCCTGCCCCGACAGCGCCACCTGCTCCCCGGTCGGCAGCCGGACGAGGTGGGAGTCGGCGTCCAGCCAGCCGGCGCCGAGCGGCAGCAGCCGGGCCTGGTCGAGGTTGCGGCGGTGCAGCGCGCGCACCCTGGCCAGCAGTTCCTCGATCTCGAACGGCTTGACCAGGTAGTCCTCCGCGCCCGCGTCCAGCCCGGCGACCCGGTCGGAGACCGAGCCGAAGGCGGTGAGCACGAGCACCGGTACGGTGACCGCCTGCCGCCGCAGCCGTCGCAGCAGGTCGATGCCGTCGAGGGCGGGCAGGCCGCGGTCGACGATGAGCACGTCGTAGGCGCGGCTCAGCCCGAGATGCAACCCCGTCTGTCCCTCCAGTGCCAGATCGACCGTGTAGCCCTGTTCTGTGAACAGGCCGACCAGCATGTGACCCAGTTCGCGGTCGTCCTCGACGAGCAGCAGCCGACGGGAGGGGAGGGCGGCCGTGCCCGATGTCCCAGCCACGCCCCAACCGTTACATCACCGCCGGGGATTTACCAGGTCCACTGCATGATTGGACCGACGGCAAATCCGCATCAACCCGCCCACATGGGCAAATATCAGGAATTGGACCTCACGGTCACCGGCGGTTCCGCGGCCGGCTCGGCCTTGGCGTCCCGTTCGAGGCGGTCGGGCAGCGCCAGCTTGTACAGCGGCAGGGCGCCGGCCGTGGTCAGGACGGCCACGAGGACCAGCATCGCGAACAGCTCCGAGGTGATCATGCCCTGGGCCAGGCCGATGTTGATGAAGATGAGGATCATCAGGCCGCGGGCGTTCATGAGCGCGCCCACCGCGTACGACTCCCGCCAGCTGAACCCGATCCCTCGCATCGCCAGCGAGCAGCCGAAGTACTTCCCGCTGAACCCGGCCAGCAGGATCACCGCGAACGCCAGCAGCATGGTCCCGCCCGCGATGCCCCCGAGCTGCGTGTTCAGCCCGGAGAAGGTGAAGAAGGTGGGCAGCAGCAGCGTCGAGACGATCTCCATCATCCGGCCGTGCAGCACCCGGCGGAACTCGGCGTCGCGCGGCATGGCCAGGCCCGCGATGAAACCGCCGAAGACCGCGTACACGCCGATCCAGTCGGTCGCCCAGCCGGCGGCCAGGGGGATGAGGACGACGATGTACACGTGGGTGGCGCTGAACCGGCCGGTGCGCGCGACGGTCCTGCCCATCGGGCGCAGCATGGGCCGGACCACCGTGAGCATCACGATCGCGAACCCCACGGTCAGGCCGATCGTGGGCAGCGCGCCGCTCGCGCCGGTGCCGAGGTGCATGGCCGACAGGACCGCCAGGATGCACCAGGCCAGGGCGTCGTCGACGGAGGCGGCCAGCAGGGTGAGGCGGCCGATGGGGCTGTTCTCCAGGCCGCGCTCGTACAGGATCCTGGCCAGCATGGGGAAAGCCGTCAGCGACAGCGCGCCGCCGACGAACAGGGCGAACTGGAACGGCGGCACGTCGGGGCGCGAGAGCGTGCTCCACAGCAGCAGGCCGGTGCCGAAGCCGAGCAGCATGGACGGGACGATCCCCGACGTGGCCAGCACGGCCGCCTTGCGCAGCTCGTTCGGCGTCCGCGCGCTGTGGTCGAGGCCGGCGCCGACCAGGAACATGTAGAGGGTCAGGCCGATGGTGCTCAGCACGTACAGGACGGGTCTGACCTCGGGCGGGAACAGGGCGGCCTGCGCGTCGGGGAACAGCCACCCGAACAGCGTGGGCCCGAGGAGCACGCCGGCGACCATCTCGCCGAGCACGCGCGGCTGCATCACCATGATCGCCAGCCGCCCGCAGACCGCCGCGGTGATCAGGAGGACCACCAGGGCGGGAAAGACCTTCAGCATGATGGCGAGGTTGGCGTCGGCGGGAGCGACGTAGGCCAGGTAGGGCATTCCGGTTTCTCCGCTCGGAAAGGGGTCAGGGGTCGAAGTGGCGCCCGCACAGCCGCTGCCTGCGCGCGTCCCAGACCATGTACGTGCCGAGGACGAGCTGTACGAGGCTGCGCCAGACGTCCTCCCAGCGGTCGCGGACGCGCATGTACGCCAGCGCGGCACGCGGCGACCGGCGGGCGGCGCCGAGAGGGGTGAGCAGACAGGGCCCCCGGTTCGGCAGGGACCTGGTGTGGGAGGCGGAGGAATCCAGGCGGTAGCGCCGCAGGACCTCCTGGGCCGCCACCCGCATGGCGATCGGCGCCAGCCGCCAGGCCGGGCACGGCCGGTTGGCCGCGACGCCGAACGGGATGTGGTTCAGCTCCTTGACCGGCCGGTGGAACCGGTCCGGGTCGAAGCGGCCGGGATCGGCGAAACCGGCCCGGTGGAACTCCGGGTAGTTGAAGCAGAGCACCGAGCCGGCCGGGATCGCGGCGTCCTCGTCGAGCGGGATCGCGCCGGTGGTGATGCGGTGGGCGATGCCGAACAGCGGATAGAGCCGCAGCGTCTCGGCGATCACCTGGTCGAGGTAGCGGGAGTCGCCCGTACGGGCCCGTTCCTGCACGCCGGGATGCTGGGCCAGGACCATCAGCAGGTGCGCCATGGCCTCCGACATCTGCACGACGGCGGTGTTGAAGAAGGCGCCCTGCAGGTAGAACGCCTGCTCCCGGGGGGTGAGGTCGGGCGGCAGCGGCAGGCGCACCCTCGACAGGCGGGCGGTGAGATAGCGGGTCAGGCGGTGGCGGCGCTCCATGTGCCGCAGGCCCGTGCACTTGAGCGAGGTGACGACGTCGTTCGCGTTGCCGATGATCAGGTCGCGGGCGGCGCGCGGGCAGGGCTCGGCGAACACCAGCTCGTACGAGAACTCCGCCCACAACGGCATCATCAGATCCCGCAGCCGGACGAACCCGCCCGCGTCCCCGAGCGTGCGGACCGCGCAGCGGCGGGTGAGCTCCTCGGCCTCCCCGCGCGGCACGGCCAGCAGATCACGGGTGACGCGGGCGACGGCGTCGTAGCGCTCGCCCGCCTCCAGGTGCTCCTGGTGCATCTCGGGGCCGGGCGACAACCAGTACCAGAACAGGTCCGACAGCGCGGCGCCCCTGCTGCGGCCGCCCGCGGCCGGGTGCGAGTAGATCTCCCTGAAGCGCTCGACGCCGACGAGGTCGCCGGGCACGGGGATGCCCTCGTCGCCGTTGATCCGGGAGAACAGGCGGGCGCGCAGTGCCACGACCCGGCCCGGCAGCCACCACGGCAGGCTCACCACGACGGCCAGGGTCAGCAGCAGCGCGATCATCATCAGACCGGTACCGAGGCGGTCCTGCGGGCGAAGAAGGCCCTGAGCGGCTCGACGTGGACCTCAGGCGAGTCCCACTCGTTCTCCAGGTTCTCGGTGATGTGGTGGGCGACGGGGGCCTGGCCGGGCAGGTGGTGCCGGACCACGGGGTGCAGGTAGTGGCCCTCGTGGGCGCGGGCCGCGTCGGTCTGCCTGATGCGGCCGACCGCGATGTCGAAGGGGTCGATCTTGTCGTGCTCGGGGCCGTACTCCAGGGTGATCGCGAAGTGGCCGCGGTCGCCGATCGGCGGTCCCTGCAGGTCGTGGGGGAGCTCCTCCATGTAGCGGGCGGTGCCGTCGCCCACCACGATGACGTCGGCCAGCAGGCCGAACTGCTGCCACAGGGCCGAGGAGCGGTTGACGCGCTCGATGACGGCCGCCGCGAGCGCCGCCGGGTCGGCGGGCAACTCCCGCGCCGGCCACGGGACGTCGTGGTAGCGGGACTCCAGGACGCGGTGCAGGGCGCGGACGCCGTACCTGAAGCCGTGGATGAAGCCGCTGGTGCCGCGCCTGAAGTCGCGCGACTGGGTGATCGTGCCGGCGAAGTACAGGCCGGGCACGTCGGCCGACTCGTAGGCCGGGGTCAGCGCAGGGAACCTGTCGTTGATCGTCAGGGCGGGCCGGCAGGAGTCGGCGAAGATCGAGGAGTCGAACCGGAAGCCGGTGCAGACGATCACGCTGTCGTACGGGATGTCCTTGGTGACCTCGTTCACCCGGGCGAAGGACACCGTCACCAGGTACGTGCCGTCCGGGCGCCGCTCGATGTTCTTGACGTCGCCGTCGAGGATGGCGTTCTGGGACTTGAGCTGGTAGGTGTCGAGCAGGCTGTTGTTGATCGCGCGCAGGTGCCCGACGTAGTGCGTGCGCCACGCCATGCGCAGCGAGTGCGGGCCCGACACGTGGATGACCGCGGCGGTCTCGATCAGGTTGTCGGCCGTCTCGAAGCCAGAGTTGCCCTTGCCGATGATGAGCACCCGCTGCCCGAGGTAGTCGGCCGGGTCGGTGGAGGCGGTGCCGTAGAGCTGAGCCGTCTCGATGCCCGGAATGGGCGGGAGGTTGGGGCGGGTGACGCCGGCCGCGACGACGACCCGTTTCGCCTCGTACGTGCGCCCGCCCTCGTCGGTCACCCGGAACACCTCGCCGGGACGCTCGACCCGGACCACGCGGGAGTCGTAGGAGACGCGCAGCCCGCACGTCTCGGCGAAGTCGGTGAGGTAGCGGACCATGTCGTCGGCGTGCGGGAAGTACCGGTCGCTGTAGTGGGTGAACAGCAGGCCGGGGTCGTCGGACAGCAGCGAGTTCCAGTCCATCCGGAGGTTGAGCTCGGGGTCGTCCCAGCCGGTGTGCTTCTTGTTGATCGAGATGAGCGTGCGGTGGCGTGGGAAGGTGCGGAAGAACTGGCCCGGTCCCGGCCCCGCCTCGAGGATCAGGTAGTTCCGGCCCGTTTTCTGCAGGAGGTGGCCGAGCTGCAGGCCGGCGGGCCCGGCTCCGATCACCAGGTAGTCCAGGGAATTGTCCGGCACTGACGCCTCCAGACCAGCGATGTGGTTGAACGGACAACGTCAGTGTTGGCGGGCGATTCTCAGAAAATGCTCAGAGAATCCGGTTCAGCAGGGCGCGCTTGTCGGGCTTGCCGCTGGTGGCGACGGGGACGCCGGGCACCAGGGTGATCGTCTGGGGCACGCTGTCGCCGCCCAGCTCGCCGCGCACCAGCTCGGCCAGGCCGGCGCGGTCCGGGACGCGGCCGGGCGCGGGCACGACGAACGCGTGCACGGCCTCCCCGGTGCCCTCGTCGGGCGCGCCCGCCACGTACGCCTCGTCCACGTCGGGATGGCCGGTCAGCACGCGCTCGATCGGCCCCGCGTAGACGACCATCGCGTTGACCATGATGACGTCGCGGGTGCGCCCCGCCAGGTGCAGGAAACCGTCCGCGTCCACGTGGCCGAGGTCGCGGGTGCGCAGCCAGCCGTCCCGCAGGGTGTCGCGGGTCTCCGCCTCGTCGCCCCAGTAACCCGCCATGAGGTACGGGCTGCGCACGTGGATCTCGCCGGTCGCGCCCGCGGGCAGCTCGGCGTCGTCGTCGTCGCGCACGCTGAGCTCGACCCCGGGATGCGGCCGGCCGACCGGATCCAGGACGCCCGCCGCGATGTGCTCGGGCGTCAGCATGGCCACGTTGCCCGCCTCGGTCTGCCCGTACCCCTGGTAGACGACCGGCCCGAGCCGCCGAGCCGCCGCCGCGAGCCGTTTCGGGCCGATGGGCGAGCCGGACACCATGAGCGCCCGCAGGCTGGAGACGTCCGCGTCGTCTGCCAGGTCCAGGAGCTGGAACAGGCGCGGCACGGTGATGATCGACCCGGTGATCCGGTGGCGCTCGATCGCGTACGGGAACATCGGCCGCCCGTCCTCCTCCGGGATCACCGCGGTGCCGCCGCCCAGCAGGCACGGCGCCAGGAACTCCATCACCACCATGCTCGCCAGCGTGCCGAACAGCAGATACCGCTCGAACCCCGCCGCGAACGCCCGCGCGACCGGCGACCACACGCGCGGCTGCCACGCCCAGTGCTCGCTCAGCGCCCGGTACGTGATCGCGCACCCCTTCGGCCGCCCGGTGCTGCCGCTGGTGAACGTCAGGGCGGCCACGTCGTCGGGCCGGGCGCCCACCTCCAGCGGCCCGCCGTCGTCGGGTCGGGCCAGCAGGTCGGCCGCGCCCGCCACCGGGCCGAGCGACAGCGCCGTCCCCGTGCTCATGAGGCCCGGCGCGGCCGTTCCCGGGTCCACGAGCACGGCGTCGACGTCCATGGCGAGCACGTGGGCGAGCTGGCCGGGCGGGTAGCCGGGGCGGATGCCGACGACGCGGCAGCCCAGCGCGTGGGCCGCCATGTGGGCGGCGAACGCCTCGGGGGTGACGGCCGTGCGGACGGCGACCGCCCGGCCGGGGCCGAGGCCCGCCGCGCGCATCGCGCCCGCCAGGCGGCGGATCAGGTCCAGCAGCTCGGCGCGGGTGACGGTCCTGCCCGCGTGCTCGAAGGCCGGGGTCGCGGGGGCGGCGCGCAGGGCGTGGAGGAGGGGGTGCGGGAAGAGCATGGCCGGGCTCCTCTGAGCGATTTCCCATTTAGATATGTCGTCATATAACGGGATTCAGATCAGAGCTAGATCAGAGAGGTGGGCTCGGCGTGGACGTGATCGGCGCGGGGTTCGGCCGTACGGGGACGCGGTCGCTGAAGGCGGCGCTCGAACTGCTCGGGTTCGGTCCGTGCTACCACATGTCGGCGGTCATCGCGGAGCCGTACCGGGTGCGGCAGTGGCTCGACGTGGGCGAAGGGCGGTCCCAGGACTGGGACACGGTGTTCGCGGGGTTCCGGTCGGCGCTCGACTGGCCGGCGTCGGCGTACTGGCGGGAGCTGGCCGCGTACTATCCCGATGCCAAGGTCATCCTGACCGTCCGCGACCCCGCCCGCTGGTACGACAGCGTCAGCGCCACCATCTTCCGCAGCGCGCTGGACCAGCGGCGGCCGTCACTGCGCCGCCGGGCGATCCGCCGGCTGGTGAGCTGGCGGTCCCCGGACTTCGCGCTGTACCCGCGCATGGCCAGGGCCACCTTCATCGACCGGGTCTTCGACGGCCGCGTCGGCGATCGTGACCACGTCATCGAGGTCTTCGAACGGCACGTCGCCGAGGTGAAGGCGGCGATTCCGGGCGATCGGCTGCTGGTGTTCGAGGCGGGGGAGGGGTGGGAGCCGCTGTGCGCGTTCCTCGGGGTGCCGGTGCCCGAGGTGCCGTACCCGCGGGCCAACGAGCGGGCGGACTTCAGGCGCAAGCGGCCGCGCCGCCTGTTACGCCTGATCGTGCGCGGCCGCTGACCCCCTAAGCAAGGAGCGCGTCGATCCTGGCCGTCGTGAGCGGCCGGCCGAGCATGGTGCCGATCCGCCCGCGCGCCCTGGACCGGTTCTCGTCCGTCTCCTGGGGCGACAGCGCCCGCCGGATGTAGAACTCCAGCAGGTGCCCCTGCTCGGCGATCGCCATGGAGAAGTCGGCCGGCTCCGCGAGCCGCCCGGGACCGCCCGCCGCCCGGTAGGCGTCGTAAGCGGCGGCGGCGTCGGGCAGGTCGGCCAGGATCTTGGCCAGCTCCCACGACGGCCGCGCCGGGCCGCAGTTCTCCCAGTCCAGCACCACCACGCCGCCGTCGTCCCGCGCCCGCAGCACGTTCTCCAGGTTGACGTCGCAATGGCAGGTGGTGAGGGAGGCCGGGTCGGGCGCGACGACCAGGGCGTCCAGCGCGACCAGCTCGGGCAGCAGCCGGTCGAGCGCGGGCGACCACTCCTCGCCCGCCGCCGCCGTCGCCAGCGCCTCCCAGCGGGCCGGGCCGATCGGCTCGGAGAACCACGGGATGACCGGGCCGGACGCCGGGTGCGCCACCCGGTGCAGCCCGGCCGTGACCGCCCCCAGCTCCGCCGGCGTGACCTGCTGCCCGGCCGCCAGATCGACCCACTCGTACACCCGGAAGCCGCCGCACATCACCGTGCCCTCCAGGGTCGGCCGGGGCCGTGGCAGCCTCACCCCCGCGGCGGCGGCCGCGAGCTGGAAGGCCACGTCGGCCCGCGCGTCCCGCTCCTCGACCGGCACGAGCAGCTCCTTGACCGCCCACGTGCCCGAGGCCGTGTCGAGCCGCCAGATCCGGCCCAGCTCACCACGCGCCGCGTACGCCGGTGGGCCCAGTGGCTCCCCGAGCCCGTACGCCCGCGCCAGCTCTTCGATCCTGCCGTTGTCGACCATGTTCTCAAGCCTGGATCACGACCCCCTAAGCTGCGGTGGATGAGCGCACGAAATGTTCTGGTCACGGGGGCTTCGAGGGGAATCGGACGGGCGGTGGCGAGCGCCTTCGCCGCCGCGGGCGACCGTGTCGCGATCCATCACCGCGACTCCGCCAAGGAGGCCGAGAGCCTGCTCGGCACGCTGCCCGGGCAGGGCCACACGGTGGTCCAGGCCGACATGGCCGACGCCGATGCGGTGCGGCGCATGGCCGACACCGCCGCCGAGGCCCTGGGCGGGATCGACGTGCTGGTCAACAACGCGGGCATCTTCCTCCACCACCCCATCGCGGAGACCTCCTACGAGGAGTGGCAGCGGGCCTGGCGGCGCACGCTCGACGTCAACCTGGTGGGCGCGGCCAACCTCATCTGGTGCGCGCTGCCGCACATGCCCGCCGGCGGCCGGGTCATCAACGTCACCTCGCGCGGCGCCTTCCGCGGCGAGCCCGACAGCCCGGCCTACGGCGCGAGCAAGGCGGGCCTGAACGCCCTGGGCCAGTCGCTCGCCATCGCCCTGGCCCCGCGCGGCGTCGCGGTGGCCATGGTGGCGCCGGGCTTCGTCGAGACGGACATGACCAACGAGCACCTCAAGTCCCCGCGCGGCGACGCCATCCGGGCTCAGAGCCCGTTCGGCCGGGTCGCGCGGCCGCAGGAGATCGCCGCCGCCGTCCTCTACCTGGCCTCCCCGGCCGCCGAATGGGCCAGCGGCACCGTCCTCGACCTGAACGGCGCCTCCTACCTCCGCTGACCGGAATCTGGGGATCTTCCCGGATTGGCGGGTTATGGTGAACTCGGCACGTCGGGATCTCGCGCAGAGGGGACGTTGTGGCCAAGGGCTGTGGGTGGGCGCTGGGATTGTTAGCGGGCTGCGCGGTCGTCCTGGTGGTCTGCTTCGTCATCGCGGTGGAGGCCGGTCCCCGGGCCTCGTTCGTCGTCCTCGCGCTCGCCCTGCTCAACCTCTGCGGCTACCTCGTCGGCCACGACGCCCTGCGCCGCAGGCAACTGGCCGACGAGGAGGGCCGGCAGCTCGCCAGGGAGCGCGACCACGTCAAGCGCACGGTCGACTTCGTCGCCGACCCCGGGCTGACCGAGGAGGAGCGGCTGGCCGTCATCGACTGCTTCATCCCGAGGCTCGGACTGAGCGCCGCGCGGTCGCCGTACCGGGACAGGTTCGTGCTGGTGCCGGAGCTGGACCCGGGGGCCCGCGCGCTCCTGGAACGCGCCAGATCGGCGGTCATGTCCGTTTACACCTCCGAGGCCATGCGCACCCGCCTGCTGGACGGGCTGGCCAACGAGGTGCTGCTGCCCCGGCAGATCTGGGAGATCGCGCTGCTCTTACGCGTACAGACGCATCTGAACGAGGAGCAGGAGCGGGCCATGAGAGGGGTCGTGACACCCGAGCTGATGGCCGTCCTGGAGCCGCAGCAGGAGGCGCTGCGCCGCTCCGTGGCGGCGGTGACGGCCCGCGTCGAGAGCCTTGAGCGGTACGCCCACCGCGTCCAGGAGGCCGACGCCGCCCTGCGGGCCCGCGCGGCGCTGGACAACAACGACAAATACCGGGCGCTGCTCGCGCACACCGACGACGCCGACGCGATGCGCTCGCTCGAAGCGAGCGGCGACGCGCTGGAGCAGACCCTGGCCAAGAGCGTGCGTGAGGCCATCGAGGCAGGTCAGACCCTGGCCCTGTAACTCAGCGGCCCTGTAACTCAGCGGAGACGGCGCTCCAGCAGCAGCGCGCCCCGGCCGGGCAGCAGCGACCCGCACCATTCGCGCAGATCCTCCGGCTTGGGCCCGTTCACCTCGCCGCCGTCGAGCAGTTCGGCCCAGTCGAGCAGCGACTCGGCCAGCATCAGCGGCACCCCGCGCCGCTCGTGCACCTCGGCCGCGGCCTCGAAGTGCTCGGCGGCCCGCTGCCGGTCGCCCATCGCCACGCACAGGTGCGCCAGGTAGTGGTGGCCGCAGTGGTGCGCCACCGCGCCGTGCCCGAAGGTCTCCCCGTCGGAGGACAGCGAGGTGTAGAGCTGCCCGGCCAGCTCGGCCCGCCCCAGGCGGGCGGCGGCCACGGCCAGGTTGTCGAGAGCGGGCCGGTGCGCCATGTTGCGCGGCGGCTCGGCGCCCCCGCCGGCCAGGATGCGGTCGAGCAGGGGAGCGGCCTCCGCATCGGTCAGCTCGCACAGGTAGCGCAGCACCGCGTGCACCGGGTCGACCTGCGGGGCCTGGGCGATGCGGCGCAGCCGGTCGCGCAGCTCCCACAGCCGCCCCTGCAGCCGGCGGATCTCGGCGATCTGCTCGGAGTAGATGGCCACGGCCTCCAGGCGGCGGCCGATCCCGGAGCCCAGCCGCATCGCGGCCTCCGCCTCGGACTCGGCCTGCGCCAGGTCGCCCTGCATAAGGGTCAGCCCGGCCTTGGAGTAGCCGATCAGCCAGTTGAGGTGCGGCTGCCCGAGCCGCCTGGCCAGCTCGTCGGCCCGGTCGAGCAGGGTCGCGGCCTTGGCCGCGTCGCCGCTGTCGAGCACCGGGGGAGTGCGCTGCACGTAGGCGTGGAACAGCGCCAGGTCGTCGCCCGTCTGGCGGGCCGCCTCCAGCATCTCGTCGCCGTCGCGGTTGCGCTGGTGCAGCGGGTCGGCCGGGATGATGGTCAGGCTGCGCATCCCCAGCACGCTGGCCAGCGTGCGCGGGTCGCCGGCCTTGCGGGCCAGGGCCACCGCCTCGTCGCTGAGCGCGAAGCGGCGCTCGCCGTCGGGGGCCCAGATGAGCTCGGAGGCGAGCAGCGCGGCCAGCAGCGCCCTGGTGCTGACGTCGGTGGAGTCGACCACCTTGCGGGCCTCGGTGAGCAGCGCGATGCGCTGCTGGTCGGGGGCGGCCGAGACGGTCGAGAAGCCGCGCTCGCCGCCGAGCGCGGCCAGCACGATCAGGTCGCCGCGCCCGCACTCCCTGGCCAGGTCGGCCGCCTGCGCGAGGGTCTGCCTGGCCTCCGGGTGCCCGGCCAGCCACATCGCCCTGCCGCACTCCACGAGCAGGTCCGCGCGCCGCTCCTGGGTGGCGCCGGGGTAGTCGCGCAGCAGGTCGAGCACCCGCTGGTACCAGGTGACCGCCTCGCGGTGGGCCAGCCCGGCCAGCGCGTGCCGGGCCGCGCGCTCGGCCGCGTCGGCCGCCGCGCTCACCCGGGCCGGGTCGCGGCCGTGCTCGGCGGCGGCCAGCAGGTGGGTGGCCACGACGTACGGCCGCGACTCCATCGCCTTCGGGTCGGACTGGACCAGCGCGTCGGCGACCCGCCCGTGCAGCAGCGCGGCGCGCGGCGGCGAGAGCGTGGCGTAGAGGGCGTTCCTGGTCAGCTCGTGGGAGAACTGGCAGGACCCGTTGTCCAGCATGGTCACCAGGCCCGCGCCCATGGCCTCCTCGACCGCGGCCACGAACCGGCCCTCACCGAGACCCGCGTCGTCGCCCAGGCCCCGGCGCAGCGCCGCCGACTCCATCCGCTCGCCCACGGCCAGCAGGCTGACCAGGTCTCTGGCGTCCGGGTGGAGCTGCGCCATGCGGGCCATGACCATCCGGGTGACCGAGTCGGGCACCGCCAGCGCGTCGAGTTCTTTGCCCGCGGCCAGCTCTCTGACGACCTCGCTGATGAGGAAGGCGTTGCCGCCGGTGATCCGGTGCAGTTGCGCGGCGTCGCCGCGGGCGCGCGCCTCCGTCAGCGCGTGGGAGACCTCGTCGAGCCCGAACGAGGGCACCTGGACGACGCGGGCGTCAGCGGTCAGCTTGTGCAGCTCCGGCACGGCCGTCTCGACCGGCACGGGCCGCGACATGGCCATGATCAGCAGCGGCAGCGCGTCGGCGTCCCACATGAGGGCGTTGAGCATCTGCAGCGACTCCAGCGTCGCCCACTGCAGGTCGTCGATCACCAGCAGCACCGGCCGTACGGTGGCCAGCCGCTCGATCAGCGTACGGGCCGCGGCCATGAGGTGGTAGCGCTCCGACACCGGCTCGGTCGCCGGCGGCACCTCCAGCGACAGCGGCGGCGCGGCCAGCGACGGCGCCAGCCGGACGAGCTGGCCGCACTGCTGGTCCACCCCGGCCCGCAGCAGCAGCGCGGGCGAGGTGCGGGCCAGCCGCTCCACCGCCGCCGCGATCGGCTCGTACGCCTGCCGCGCCGGATCCGTGCACCGCCCCGCCAGCACCGTGAACTGCCGCTTGAGCGCCCGCCTGGCCACCTCGGAGGCCAGCCGGGTCTTGCCCACCCCCGGCTCGCCCTCCAGGATCACCAGCCCGCTGCCGAACTCGGCCGCCGCCAACTCCCCGTCGAGCGCCCGCAGCTCCTCCTCCCGCCCGACGAAGGGCAGCACGTGCCCGTCGTCCAGCCACGGGGCCAGCCGGCCGCCCAGATGGTGGTCGGCGCTCTGCCAGTGCAGCTCGAACGTGTGCAGCGGCTCGCGCAGCCCCTTGCCGGGCAGCCGCCCGAGATCCTTGAACTCGTGCCTGCTGCGCCCCTGGGCGAGTCGCCGCACCAGGTCGGTGCAGAGCACCTGGCCGCCCTCGGCCACCGCGACCAGGCGGGCCGCCTCCACGGTCGGCAGCCCGCTCACGTCGTCGCGGCCCCAGGCGACGTCGCCCGCCGCGAGCGCGGCCCTGATGGAGATCTTCTCCTGGGCCCGTTCGTTCTCGTCGGCCACCGCCTGCTGCACCGCGATGATGGCGTCGAGCCCGGCCGTGGCCGAGTCGAACACCGCCATCAGCCCGTCGCCCAGGCTCTTGGTGAACGTCGACCCGCTCGCCGTCACCACCGAGCGCAGGAGCTGGTAGAGCCGCCGGAAGACGTCGTTGGCGCGTTCTTCACCGAGCCTGATCCGCAGCGCGGTGGAGCTCACCACGTCGGTGAACAGGATCGTCGCCGTGGTGAGGGTGCCCGGCTCATGTGGCGCAGTCACGTGCGCGGCCCTTTCAGCCCCTGCGTGGGCGCTCGAAGCTTCTCGCGGACGGTGCCGCGGATCGCGCGAGTCTTCACCGCCGGCTTGGACTGCTTGATCCGCCACGCGCGGGCCAGGTCGTCGGGGATCCTGAACGCCGCCGTCCCGTTGGAATGGCGGTCGATCAGGGCCACCACGATGTGACGGCCGGCCCTGCGTACCAGCCAGCGAATCACACCGCGCACCGGACGGGCCACCCATGGCGTCCGGTGAGCCTCGCGGCCCAGCCAGAACAGGGCCGTGCACCACCAGGCCGGCTTCGGTACGCCGAGCAGCTCGGGCACCCGGTCGGCGCCGTGCGCGGCGTCGCGGAAGATCCAGTGCACCAGGCTGCGCGGCAGTTTGCGCCAGCCCAGATGCATGAACCCCTCCATCTCCGACAGCAGGGTCGCCATCAGCCGGTGGCCCTCGTCGCTGGTCTCGCACAGGCGGCCCAGCCGCGCGCCGACGGGGTCGACGTCGTCGAGCGTGAGGGGGCCGTCGCGGCACACCTCCACGCCCATGAGGTGGCCGAAGACGCTCCAGGTGTAGAGGTGGGCCTCCCGCTCGTCGCGGCTCAGCTCCACGCCCATCGTCTCCATGGCCTCCCAGGTGACGACGGAGAAGTCGAAGAGCGTGGCCAGCAGCAGCTCCTGGTTGACCGGCGGCCCGAACCTGGCGGTGTCCCAGTCATCGGCGTGGCGCTCCTCGACCAGCGCGCGCACGAACGAGTGCAGGATCCGCAGCCCGATCGCCGTGGTGTGCCCAGGACGGCCCGGCTCCAGGCTGTCGGTGGCCTTGAGCCCCATCACGTCCACCAGCATCTGGCCGGTCTCGGCCACCCGGCGGGTGAGGCTGTGCGTGGCCAGGTGGGACACGCCCGCCAGCACCTTGGCGCTGGAGACCTCCACGTACGCCATCGGCAGGCAGGCGAAGAACAGCGCGGCCGACTGGTAGAGGCCGTAATCGGCGAAGACGGCCTGCCCCCGGGCGAGCATGGCCCGGTCGTGGCCCCACTCGGGCAGCTCCTTGGTGAAGTCGAGCGCCTCGAAGATGCCGGCGGACGGCGGCCTGCCGTCCTCCTTGGCCTGGCGCAGCTCGACGATCATGTCCTGCAGCAGTTGCAGCGGCCCCCGGTCCGCGGGCTGCGTCTCCAGATATTCGGCCACCACCTTGTCGACGTCTGGGTCCGCCTGCTGCCTGAGCTGCCGGAACCTCTCCGCCGGCCAGCGCTCATCTTGAACGTTCATGTACCCCGTACTCCAGATTCGGTCAGAGGCCGCCCCGTTTCCGCAGGGCGGAGATGTCGAGAAGCGTGATCGTCCGGCCCTTGATGTCGATGAGTCCCCGTGACACCAGCGACTGCAGAGCCCGGTTGACCGCCGGTCGCGACGCGCCGATCAGCGCCGCGAGGTCCGACTGGGTCAGCCCGGGCAGGTCCACCACGCCGTCGGATTGCCCGTGCTTGTCGGCCAGTTGCAGCAGCAGCTTCGCCAGCCGCCCGCCGAGGTCGAGGAAGGCCAGGTCGGCGGCCTGGCCGGTGAGCCTGCGCACCATGTGGCCGAGCAGGCGCAGGAACTCGTCGGCCAGCGCCGGGTGCTCCCGCATGAGCTCCAGCAGCCGCGCCCTGGGCAGCGCGAACACCCACGCGGGACGTACGGTCACGATCGAGGCCGAGCGCGGCGAGCCGTCGAGCAGCGCCATCTCGCCGAAGGTGTCGCCCCTGCTCAGCATGTTGAGGACGATCTCGTCGCCGTGCTCGGTGGTGAACACCACCTTCACCAGCCCGTCGAGCAGCACGTAGAGCGACTCTCCCGGGTCTCCCTGATGGAAGATGATCTGCCCGGACCGGTATCTGCGGGCCAGGCCCGCCCGTGCCGTGCTCTGGATGCCGCTCTCCCCGAGTACGCGGAACAACGGGATCTCCGCCAGCACGGCGGCGACCGGCTCGACCTCGTGGGGCAGCCCGCTGCGCGCAGTCATGCAAGAACTTTAGGCCGCATTCCGCGAGTCGCCAGTATCTGGTAACTGATCTGTCGAATGTGACGCAGAACACACTCCCACTGTCACGCGCGAAACAGCCCTCCGCGATCACTCGGCGCACGGTGGTGATGCCGGCCGGAAGAGGCCCCCCGAGAACCCGGACCGGCAGGGAGAACGACATGCTTGTGGAGACCATCGAACGACTCGACACAGCCGCGCTGGTGTCGGCCGCCCAGGACGGCGACGCCGAAGCGTGGGAGCGGCTGATCGAGGAGTTCAGTCCCATGCTGAAGGCCCGCATCCGCCGGTTCAGGCTGAGCCACGAGGACGCCCAGGACGTGTTGCAGACGACCTGGCTGCTGGCCTGGCAGAACCTCAGGAGCGTGGCCGACGGCCAGCGCATGGCGGGCTGGCTGGCCACCATCGCCTTCCGCGAGTGCCTCAAGCTCACCAGACGCACGAAGGAGATCTGCACACCGGACCTCGACTCACTGGGCAGCACGGACGACGTGGACAGGGAACTGGCCAGGATCTGGCTGGCCGGAACGCTGGAGGAGCTGGTGGAGGAGCTGCCGGCGGCGCAGCGCGTGCTGTTCAGAGCGCTCACGGAGACCTCCGAGCCCCACTACGTGGACGTGGCGCGCAGGCTGGGCAGGCCGGTCGGGAGCATCGGGCCCACCCGAGCCCGCTGTTTCGCGAAACTGCGCGGGCTTCTTCAGGCCCGCGAGATCACGCGTGACTTCCTCGACTGAAGCTGTCTATTTACGGGCCGGGTCCAGGGGGATCGCCTCCAGGAACGGCTCGAAGTCGAAGTGGGCCATCTCGTACGCGTCCGGGTCGGTCTCCGTCGGATAGGAGTAGACCTTGCCCCGGCGGCGCCGGCCCGGCCTGGCCTCCAGCAACTGGCTGACGGCCTCGGGCACCAGCCCCCGCGTCATCTCCGCGGCCAGACCGTCGGCGATCTCCTGGTCGAACGGCACCCGGTAGAGCGCGTCCACGTTCTGGTAGACGCGGAAGTAGCTGACGATGAAGCGCATGCGGTCGGGATAGGACACCCAGTTGGCGACCCCGGCCGTGGACGCCTCCTGGTCCTCGGTGATGAACTCCTCGGCCAGTTTGCGCACGCGCTCGTTCTGGATCGGCCGCCACACCTTGGCCAGGTCGACGCCCTGGGGGGCGGTCAGCGGCCGGCCGACCTTGATGTCGCTGAGCGGGGTGCGCACGGAGAACAGGTGCCGCGTGTAGAGGGAGGCCCAGAGCTCTTCCAGCTTGCGGGTGAGCCAGGGCTGGTCCTCGTGGCGGGCGGCGTAGAGGCGGAATCTCGGGAAGCGCCTGCGGGTCACCAGGGAGCGCAGCGAGCGCCACGACACCCGGGTCATCCAGCGCACCGGCCGGTAGAGCACCAGCTCCAGCGCGGCCTGCGCGCGCGCCTGCTCGTACGCCGACAGCGCGATGTTGGCCCCCAGCATCAGCTCGGCCCGCACCTCGGGGTCGTCGGCCTTCTTGGCCTCGACCAGGAGCCGCGCCGCCTCCTTGAGGTAGCGCGGGTCGGCCGGTGACAGCAGGTCGGTCAGGAACTCCGGCGGCGCCGGTGTCAGGTCGGACTCCGGGCTGACCTTCAGGTAGCGGTCGGGCTCGTCGTTCCACAGGTTGACCGCCAGGCTGGCGGTCTCCAGGAAGATGGCGCGGTTGGCCAGCGCCAGCCCGAGCTGGTAGCTGGGCCCCAGCAGGGTGAGCAGCATGGCCCTGAACAGTCTCCGGAAGCGGTGCGGCACTCGGAACCGGCGGCCGAAGTCGTCGATGAACGGCGAATCAGGGCCGAGGTCGAGGCTCTCCCCGACCGCTTTGGAGGTCCAGGTGGCGTAGCAGTACCAGTTGTTGGCCGCCCTGCCCAGGTGCACGGCCAGGTCGGCGGCGACGCGGTGGTAGCTGTAGGCGATGACCATCGCTTCGAGCGCGGCGCTGCGGTCCTTGTAGGCCGCGATGCGCAGCACGTCGTCCGCGGTCATCGGAGTGTCGGACATTGCGGTCTCCCGTTTTTGCCGGTCCCGTCGCCTCGAGAGGAGTGCTCATGGAGATAAGAGCGGCTCCGGCGGCGTCAGATACAGTCGGCGGCCTGCCTTTGCCCCGTGGCCGCCAGCCAGGAGGGTAGGAGGGGCACCTTGCGGAAGGCTTGCAGGGCGATAGGAGAGGAATCGCGCGCGGGCACACGTCGCGCCGCCCCGGGACGCCCGCCCGGGGCGGCGGCTCTCATTCCTTCACGAGGATCTTGCTGATCACCACGAATCCGCCGAGCGCCCCCGCGGTGCCCGCGGCAGTCGTGGTCGTGAGATTGACCACGAGGTCATATGTCCCAGGGGAGAGCTGGCCGCGCATGGGAATGGAGGCCGTATATCGCCCCGAGCCAGGTGTGAAGGTCAATTCCACCGGAGGTGACGGATGCCTCGTCTCGCCTCCCCCGAGCAGGTCGGCGATGATCTCCAATTGCCAGCAGCCCGCCAGCCAGTCGATGAGCTCGCCGGTGACCTCCCAGCTCACATCCACGGTCCAGCCCTCACGTTGCCGTACGACGTTCGTGGGCTGGGCTCCGGGATCGACAACCTGGCCGTGAAGAATACCGGTCAACTGCTCGGCCGGCACTTTCATCACTTGAAACTCTCCGGTGGCCATTTCGATCTCCTCTCCGCGCGGGACAGATCCCCGTGTGAAGGAGCAGAGTGAAGACACCGGCGGCTAAATACGCGGCCTTTCTGTCAATAAATGCCGGAAATTTCGTTACATGCGGATCCGGACGGCGTCGCGGCTCAGGCCGCCGACCCCGCCCACTCCCAGCAACTGCAGGGTACGGACGAGCTCGGCGCGCATCAGGTCGAGCACCCGCCGCACGCCGGGCTCGCCTCCCGCCATCAGCCCGTACAGGTAGGCCCGGCCCACGAAGCACGCCCGGGCGCCCAGCGCGACCGCGGCGGCGACGTCGGCCCCGCTCCTGACGCCCCCGTCCAGGAACACCTCGGTGCGATCGCCCACGGCGTCCACCACGGAAGGCAGCAGCTCCAGCGGCGTGGGGGAGCGGTCGAGCTGCCGCCCGCCGTGGTTGGACACCACGATCCCGTCCACCCCGACGGCGGCCAGCTCCTTCGCGTCGTCCACTCGCTGCACGCCCTTGACCAGCAGCTTCCCCTGCCAGGCCGACCTGATCCACTCCAGGTCGGCGACCGTGACCGACGGGTCGAACATCATGTTGGTGATCCCCGCCAGGTCGCCGGGCGCGCCGTCCACGGTGGCGAACCTGAGCGGCTCGCTGGTGAGGAAGTCGAACCACCACGCCGGATGCCGCAGCGCCTGCAGCGCGCTGCGCCAGCGCAGGGACGGCGGGATCGTCAGCCCGTGCCGCACGTCGCGCAACCGCGCCCCGGCCACCGGCACGTCCACGGTCACCACCAGCACGTCCATGCCCGCGCCGGCGGCCAGGGACAACATCTCCAGGCTGCGGGCGCGGTCGCGGACCACGTAGAGCTGGAACCAGTTCCACCCGCCCGGCGCCGCGGCCGCCACGTCCCTGGCCGTCGTGGTGCCCATGGTGGACAGCGTGTACGGGACGCCCGAGTCCGCGGCGGCCCGCGCCACGGCGCGCTCGCCCTCGCGGTGCATCATCCGGGTGAACCCGGTCGGGCCGAGCACGACCGGCATCTCGATCCGCCGGCCCAGGATCTCGACCGAGGTGGGGGCGTCGGCGACGTCGCGCAGCACCCGCGGGCTGAACTCCACCCGGTCGAACGCCTCCACGGCCCTGGCCATCGACCACTCGCCCTCAGCCGCGCCGTCCACGTAGTCGAACACCATCCGCGGAGCCCGCCTCCGCGCCAGCAGCCGCAGATCGGCGACGTCGGCCGCCCCCGCGACCCTGGCCTTCCTGGACAACCGCGGCCGCCGGGGCACGACGGCCCGCAACTCCCGCCAGCGGGGCAGGCGCCGTGGCTCTTCTCCGATGCTGTCGATGCCCAGGACGGTACCAAACCGGTCACCCGGCTACGGTGGGCAGGGTGATCGACTCTTCTGACGTCCGGATCTCGGCTGCTCGGTGGGCGGGGCTGGCGGGCGGCTCGCCGGCGGCCCTCGCCGTGCGGGCCGAGCTGGTCGCCCGCTGGTCCGAGCCGCACCGCCGCTACCACACGCTCACCCACCTGGCCGCCGTCCTCGCCGCCACCGACCGGCTCGCCACCGAGGCCGAGGACGTGACGGCGGTGCGGCTCGCGGCCTGGTTCCACGACGCGGTCTACGACGGCAGGCCGGGCTCGGACGAGGAACGCAGCGCCCAGCTCGCCCAGTCCGCCCTCCCCAGGTGCGGTGTGCCCGCCGGCCGGGTCGCCGAGGTCGCCCGGCTGGTGCGTCTCACGGCCGCCCACGACACCCTCCGGCCCGGCGACCGTAACGGCGCCGTCCTGTGCGACGCCGACCTGGCCGTGCTCGGCAGCCCCGGCTACGACGACTACGCGGCGGCGATCCGCCAGGAGTACGCCCACGTCCCTGACGAGCTGTTCAGGCAGGGCCGCGCGGAGGTGCTGCGCCGCCTGCTCGCCACACCCTCCCTCTTCCGCACCGCCCTGGCACGGGAGCTGTGGGAGGCTCCGGCCCGCGCCAGCATGACGGCCGAACTGACCAGGCTGACCGGTTAGAGCTCCTCCGAGGCGCGTTCGAGGGTGGCGCGCGCGGACTCGGCGTCGGGGACGACGTCGAGGCGGCCCCACCGCACCGGCCAGGCGAAGCGGCGCTCCACCGTCCAGGCCAGATCCGCGTCCAGCTCGGCCAGCCGATCTCCAGGGACGATGACCAGGCCCGCCGCCGGCCCCACGGCGGGGGCGGCGATCGTGCACCAGGCCTCCTCGTCCAGCACGAACGAGTCCGCCCCGAACACGTCGTCCAGCAGGGCGTCCTCCTCCACCGGAGGCTCCACGTCGCACTCCAGGTCGAAGACGAAGTCTCCGAGCACCTCACCGGTCATCGCCCGGACGAACCGCAGCGCCCGCTCACCGGCCAGCGCCAGCACGTCGCCGTCGCCCCAGAAGACCGCCGTCGCCTCGTCCGGCGCCTCGGCCGACCGCACCAGCTCCGGCTCCGCGCCCAGCGACCACACCTCGACCCGCCCGCCGGAGGTCAGGCAGGCGCCGTGCTCGCCGGAGGGCGCCCACGCCCACGGCAGCTCCTGCCCGGAGTGCGGGTCCGCGCCGGTCCCGTCGATGGTTTCGATCCCGAGGTGGTACCGGAACCCGCCGTGCTCGTCATGGATCCCGACGCCCGCGCCGTCCTCCATCACGACCGCCAGCCGTGGTACGTCCCCGCGCATGCCCCAGTACGGCGCCCCGGCCACCGGGTGCGAGCCGATCTCGTGGCCCGTGTTCGCGTCGAGGACGACCAGCCGGCCGTTCCCCACCGCCGCCACCAGCCGTTCGTCGGGGCTCCACACGGCGGGGCCGCCGGTCTCGGCCAGCCAGAGCATCCGGCCGCCGGGCAACTCGACCGCGCACGCGAAGTCGTGGTCGTGGCCGAGCAGGCGCTTGCCGTCCCGGGAGTACCACACCTGGTCGAAGAACCACTCGCCGTCGTCGAGGCGCGACTTCATCTCCCCGGGGATCGGCTCGGGCAGCAGCTCCGGCAGCGGGCCCTCGACGTCACCGAACTGCGCGGCGAAGAACACGTGACCCTGGTCCAGCGCCGCCACGCACCCCATGACCTCGTGGTCGCTCCGCATCGAGATGTAGGCGCTCCGCCCGTCCGGGGCCAGCGCGAACGTGGCCGCGCTGTCGTTCCCGTCGGTGACGTTGGCCTCCCCGTACGGGTTCAGCCACGCGCCGAACGGATCCCACACCCCCACCATGTTCGTACGGAAGGCCAGGGCGAGACGGCTCCCGTCGGCCGACCACTGGACCGTGTCCACACAGCCCGGCCAGCCGACGCCGCCCTCGATGCCGGCGACCGCGTTGACGGCGCGCCCGGTGGCCAGCTCCCAGATCTGCAGCGTCCCCCGTTCCTCCTCCATGTGCCAGTGACCGGTGGCGAGGTGGCGGCCGGACGGGCTGAGCGCGAAGCCGGTGATCGCGCCCGTGACCCCGAAGGCCGGCCGCGCGTACGGGTGCCGCAACCGCGCCCCTCGCTCCACGAGCCGCTCGGTCGCCAGCAGGTGGGCGGGCGTGACCCCGTGCGCGCGCTCCAGCGCGGTGAGCGTCTCACGCAGCGGCGGCAGGTCCCGCTCCGGCACGAACGCCGCCCAGTCGGCCGCCCGCAGCACCGCGTGCACCCGCTCGGGCTCGCCCCCCGGCACACCGGCCCCCGGGAAGTCTCCCGGGCCGGGTTCGGGCGTGCCGCGCAGGAGCAGCTCGTACAGGTCGGCCTCGGTCAGCATCGGGATCCCGAGCCGCCAGACGTCCTCGTCCGGCTCCGAGCCGCACCACAGATCGGCGGGCTCCTCCAGGGAGTCCGTCACGCGGGCGCCGAGGGCACGGAGGCGGTCCGCCAGGTCCTCCCGCCCGGCGTCCGCGAGGACGACCGTCTTGCCATGAAAATTCATGATCGAGGACTGTAGCGGCGCCCGGCGACGGTCCGCAGGCCATCAAGAATGATGGCGTTTACGCCGGCGAAGGCCCGCCGAGATGAGCCGCCGCAGCAGCTCACGCGAGCTGACCGCCTCCGCCCCCATCGACACCGCCCGCGCGTGCACGGTCTCCGGCACGTCGTAGTGATCCCGGTCGAACGCCCGCACCGGCACCCCCAGCCGCCCCGCGAAGTCGTGCAACTCCTCCAGCGAGCTGTCGCTGACGAGATGCGACCACATCAGGCCGCGCGGCCCTGGCCAGTTGGGCGGATCGATGAGAACGGTCACGAGGTCAAGGGTAGGACCCTGCCACGAACGCTCAGTTCGCCCAGATCGGGCACCGCGAGGTGCGCCCCACGGGCCCGCAGCTCGTCGGTCTCCCCGACCGCGACCACCAGCCCGAACCCGCCCTTGCGGGCCGCCTCGACCCCGGGCAGGGCCGAGTCCACCACCGCGACCCTGGCGGCGGCCAGGTCGAGCCGGCGCGCGGCCTCGGTGAAGAGCGCGGGGTCGGGCGTGCCGGGCAGGTTCATCAGCGCGGCGTCATGGCCGTCCACCATCAGGTCGAACAGGTGCATGACCCCCGCCGAGCCGACCAGCTTGCGGCCGTGCAGGCTGGCGGAGACGGCCGCCGTACGCGCGCCGCGCCGCCGCAACTCGTGCAGCAGCGCCACCGTGGACGGGAACGCGGCCACCCCGTACTTGTCCACCTGCGCCACGAAGATCTGGTCCTTGGCCAGGCCGAGCCCGTGCACGGTCGGCGCGCCCGGCTCGTCCTCGGGAGAGCCTTCGGGCACCTCGATGCCGCGCGCGGCCAGGAACGTGCGGATGCCGTCGAGGCGCGGCCGGCCGTCGACGTGGCGCAGGTAGTCGTCGCGGATGTCGAACGGATCCGAGCGGCCGCGCAGGAAGGTGTCGAAGACGTGTTTCCAGGCGGCCGCGTGCCCCCGAGCGGTGTCGGTGACCACGCCGTCGGTGGCGAAGACGACGGCGTTGATCGTGGTCAGGTCGATGACAGGCTCGTTCACATTGCGAACGTAACCGCTCTACCAGGCGACGGGTAGTTCTTTGACCCCGTAGACGATGGCGAGTTCCCTGAACGGCACCTCGCCGGCCACCCGCAGCCCGGGAAAACGGCGCAGCAGCGCGGGAAAGGCGATGCGCATCTCCATCTGCGCGAGCGGCGCGCCGATGCAGCGGTGGATGCCGTGGCCGAAGGCCATGTGCGGGCCGGCCGTCTCCCTGCCGGGGCGTACCTCGTCCATGTCGCCCACGCCCTTGCCGAGCGCGGCGTCGCGGTTGGCGCCGGTGAGCGAGCACAGCACCATCTCGCCCTTCTTGATCGGTACGCCGTACAGCTCCAGGTCGTCGCGGGCGAAGCGCGGGAAGGCGACCTGGACGACCGTCATGTACCGCAGCAGTTCCTCGATCACGTCGTTGACGTAGCCGTCGACCTCGCGCACCTTCGCGGCCTGCTCGGGGTTGCGCAGCAGCCACAGGCTGCCGAGGGCGAGCATGCTGGTGCTGGTGTCGTGCCCGCCGGTCAGCAGCCCGTCGGCCATGCTGGCGAGCGTGCGGTCGTCGAGCTCGTCGCCGTGCTCGCGCAGCAACTGCCCGAGCAGCCCCTCGCCCGGGTTCTTCCGCTCCCTGGCGACCAGGTCCGTCAGGTACGCCATCGCGTCGTTGATGGCCTGCAGCGACGCCTCGGGCCCCGCCGTGAAGTCGAACCGGTCCTTGCTGATCTTGACGAAGCCGGCGCGCTCCTCGTACGGGACGCCGAGCAGCTCGCACACCACCAGCGACGGGAGCGGCAGCGCGAACTCCTCCACCAGGTCGACCGGCCGCCCCCCGGCGCCCTTGGCTTCGAGCCGGTCGAGATGCTCCTCGACCATGGCCTCGATCCGCGGCTCCAGCCTGCGCAGGCGGCGCATGGTGAACTCGGGGGTCAGGTATTTGCGCAGCCGCGTGTGCTCGGGCGGGTCACGGAACCCGAGCCCGCCCGGGTCCTCCTGGTTGGAGCCGAGCCCGATCACACCGGCGAAGTCGTTGCTGAAGCGCTCGTGGTCGCCCAGAACGCCGCGTACGTCCTCCCAGCGGGTGACGAGGTACACGGTCTGGCCGCCGGGGATCTCCATGGGGAAGACCGGGTGCTCGGCCCGGATGCGCCCGAGCTCTCCGACAGGGTCGAACCCGTCGCGCATGAACTGGACGAGCGGGAACTCTTCTGTGTCTGACATCGATATCCGTCCTGCTGGGATACATCGCACCATGTTGGGATAAATCCCTGCATAGATGGTCCCATCAGGAAGGGTGGAAGGTGCCCTCCGAAAGGACGAATTTAGCCGTAAGACTCAGGGCCGATCGGCCGTTCCGTCACCGGCCGATCGCGTGCCGTCACGGGTCACCGTACGGCCAAAGTCCTGGTCACCTCGGCGGGCGGCGGCTCGGACCTGTCGTGGACGAACACGAGCGGTTCGGGCAGCGGCGCCTCGGCCGATAAGGCCGGCGGGGCGGGCTTGGGCCTGCGCGGTTCGCGCACACCGCCCTCTCTTCCCGGGTCGCCCGGCGGATCATCGAAGTCGTCCTTGGGCCCGTGCGGCTCACCGGGGCCGAAACCGGGCGGCCAGGCGGGCGCGCCGCTGGGTAGAGCACGGCGTCTGCGCGATCGCTTGCTCACAATCCCTCCTCGGATCCATTGTGCGCCCGCCCCCTGGAGGCGGCCAGTCCGAATCGCGGTGTAATCGAGACGGCCTGAGAGCTGTCACACCCTCTGTCAAGGCCCCCGAACTGCAGTGAAAGGTGGGCAAACTGGGGCAGCAGCCGCCGTTTGGCGTACAAGATGGCAACATTCTGCGATGATCTCGTCGCATAGAGCCGGAGTTTGAGCCTCACGGATAGTGACTGATGCCGACATTCGAGGAAATAACGACCTTCGTCACCGAGAAGCCCCTCGCCACCGCCGTCATAGCGTTGCTGAGCCTGATCGGGCTGGTGGTGGCGTTCCTTGCGCTCAGGATCGCCTGGCGCGTCACCGCCTGGCTGTTCACCAGATACATCGCCCCGCGCCCCATCGAGGACGTGCTGACCGTCGTGGCGGCCTCCATCGCCACGGGCGTGTCCGCGCAGGGCATGTGGCGCTTCTCCGGTGACGTGCTCGGCCTCGACGGTCCGCTCCGGTTACTGTTGTTCGCCTTCATCGAGGTCGCGATCATCACCTCCGCCGTCCGCGCCCGCCGCAACATGCGCGAGAACTTCTCCGCCGGCATCGACGGCATCGCCGTGTGGGCCCTGACCTGCCTGACCGCCGTCCTGTCCAGCATGGACGCGCGCAGCCTGCCCGAGGCCGTGTTCAGGCTGGCCGCCCCGCTCGTGGCCGCGTGGCTGTGGGAGCGGGGCATGGCCATCGAACGGCACCGCATCCGTGGCACCGGCCGCATCAACTGGCGCCTGACGCCCGAGCGGCTGATGGTCAGGATGGGCCTGGCCGAGGTCAGCGACCGTACGGCCAGCGAGGTCGACGCCCACCGCAGGCTGACCCGGGTCGCGCTGGCCGCCAAGCGCGCCAAGGCGCTGCGCGAGAACGGCGCGTCCGAGCGGAAGATGCGCACCGCGCTGGCCAAGCTCGACAAGGCCATGGACCAGGCCGTCGAGCACACCGGGCTGGCCGTGGACCAGGGCCGCCAGGAGGCGCTGCTGGCGCAGATCGCCGCCCTGTACAACACCTCCGCCCTCATCGACGCCGACCCCCGCGTCCCCTGGGAGCCCACGGCCGACCACCACCCGGTGCCGGCCCGCCCGGCGCTGCCGCCCGCGCTGGCCGAGCTCGTCTCCGACGACGACGAGGACTTCGACGTGTTCGACACCACGCCGCAGGTCCTCAGCACCGCCGAGCGGGCCGCGCGCATGCGGGCCGCCCGCGAGTTCTGGGACCGGCAGATCGCCAAGGGCATCGTGCCCCGCACCGTGGACATCGCCCAGGAGATCGGCATCTCGCTGGCCACGGCGCGCGAGTATCGTGCCCTGTGGAAGCTGGAGCCGCAGGCGCACGCCCTCATCGAGGCGCTGTACCAGCAGCACGGCATCGTGGACACGGGCGCCTTCCCCGCCATCGCCGATGACGGGCGGGTGCTCACCGCCAAGCCCTAGGGGAGCACGGTTGCGGGAGCGCACGCTCGAGCGCGTCAGGAAGCTGCTGGCCAAGGCCGAAGGCACGGACAACGAGCACGAGCGGGCGACGTTCATGGCGGCCGCGTCGGCGCTCATGGCCAAATACGGCATCGACGCGCTGCCTCCCGCCGGCGCCCGCCAGACGCCCGGTGACCGGATCGTCTCCCTGCCCAACCCGTGGGCCAGGGAGAAGGCCCGCCTGGTCAGCATGGTCGCCCGCGCGGTGCGCTGCCGGCCGCTGCTCATCGGGCGGGGCGACGACGGGCACCGGGTGCACGTGTTCGGGTTCGCCGCCGACCTGGAGCGCGCCGACCTGCTGGCCACCTCGCTGCTGCTGCAGATGGCCACGGGCCTGAACCGGGTGGAGCTCCCGCCGGAGGTCACCGCCGTGCGGGCCTACCGCCGGTCCTGGCTGCTGGGGTTCGCGGACGAGGTCTACCGGCTGCTGTGCGCGGCCGAGTCCCGCGCCGAGGCCGAGTCGGCCGGCACGGGCTCGGCCCTCGTCCTGGCCGACCGCCGCGCCGAGGTCGAGCGGGCGGTCGCGGCCCACTATCCGAAGATCCGCAACAGCGTGCCCAGGACCAGCGGCACCGGCTACCAGGACGGGGTCGCCGCAGGCCGCAGGGCCGACCTCGGGCGTACCGGGATGGGCGCCACGACCGCCCCCGAGCTTCGGTAGGCCGTTTCGGCCGTTCTCGAAGCGGGCATAAGCGCGCACACGGAACGCAGCCGAAACAGGGTCCCCGTGAACGCATCCTCCCGTCTGCTCACCGCCGGCCACCTCCGCGATCTCGCCCGCGCCCTCCTCAGCGCCGCCCGCGTCCCGCCCGGCACGGCGGCGGCGGTCGCCGAGTCCCTGGTGGAGGCCGACCTGGCCGGCCACGGCTCCCACGGCGTACGGCGGATCGGGCCGTACCTCGACCGGATCGAGGCCGGCGCGATCGTGCCGGACGCGCTGCCCGAGGTCGTCTCGCGCCGTGGCGCGAGCGCGGTCGTGTCGGGGCGGCGCGGCTTCGGGCAGCCGGCCGCGCGCCTGGCCGCCGCCGAGGCGGCCACGCTGGCCGCGGCGCACGGCGTGGGCGTGGTCGCCATCAGGGAGTGCAACCACGTCGGCAGGCTCGGCGAGTACGCCGGGACGCTGGCGGGCTCCGGCCTGATCGCCCAGATCGTCGGCAACGCCGACCCGACCGTCGCCCCCTACGGTGGGCACCGCAGAATGCTCGGCACCAACCCCATGGCCTGGGCCGTGCCGCGGGCCGGCGGCGCGGCGGTGGTCATGGACTGGGCGACCGCCGCCATGGCCGAGGGCAAGCTGGGCCTGCTGCGGGCCGCGGGCTCCCCGGCCCCCGAAGGGGTGCTCGTCGACCCGGAAGGGCGCGCCTCCACCGACCCGGCGGACTTCTACCGGGGCGGGGCGCTGCTGCCGTTCGGCGGCCACAAGGGCTACGGCCTGAGCGTCCTCATCGAGCTGGTCGGCGGCCTGCTCACGGGCACCGGCACGGCCTGCTCGCCCGACTACGACGGCACGTTCGGCACGGTGATCACCGCGGTGGACATCACCGCGTTCGTCCCCATGGAGAGCTACGTCGCTCAGGTCGAATCCTTCTGCGCGGCCCTGCGCGCCTCCGGTCCCGGCGTGGTCGTGCCGGGAGAGCCCGAGGCGGCGGCGCGCGCGGCCCGCCTGAAGGAGGGGATCCCGCTGCCCGCGCCGGTGTGGGAGGAGCTCGGCGTGCTCGCCTCGCGGCTCGGCGTTCCGTGGCCCGACACGCCCCCTGGGAGGTCAGATGTCCGCCACCTCTGAATTACGCCGCGTCGTCGCGGGCGCCCTCGTCGGCACCGCCCTGGAATGGTACGACTTCTTCATCTACGGCACCGCGGCCGCCCTCGTCTTCAACCGCCTGTTCTTCACCGAGTCCGACCCTGCCGCGGGCACGATCGCGGCGTTCGCCACGTTCGGCGTGGGGTTCGTGGTCCGGCCCTTCGGCGGGATCCTGTTCGGCCATCTCAGCGACAGGATCGGCCGCCGCTCCACGCTGATCATCACCACCGTCATCATGGGCGTGTCCACGGGGCTGATCGGCCTGCTGCCCACGTACCCGGCCATCGGGGTGTGGGCGCCCATCCTGCTCACGCTGCTGCGCGTGTGCCAGGGGCTCGGCGCGGGCGCCGAGTTCGGCGGCGCGGCGACGCTGCTGGCCGAGCACGCGCCGCCGGGCCGGCGCGGCTACTACGCCTCCTTCGCCCAGACCGGCGTGCAGATCGGGCTCGTGCTGGGCACCTCGGCGTTCCTGCTGGTCCAGCTCCTGCCGCAGCCGGACATCAACTCCTGGGGCTGGCGGCTGCCGTTCCTGCTGAGCTTCGCGCTCATCGGGGTGGCCCTGTACGTGCGGCTGCGGGTCGCGGAGTCGCCGGTGTTCCGCGAGATGGAGCGCACCCGCGAGATCGTCAGGCTGCCGATCAGGGACGCCATCGCCCGCCACCCGCGCAACTTCCTGGTCGGCGTCGGGGCGCACATCAACGACACCGCCGTGGTCTACACGCTGGCCACCTTCAGCGTCGCCTACGCCGCGAACCGGCTCGGCCTGTCCAGCCGTACCGCGCTGCTGGGCGTGATCCTGTTCGGGCTGACCGTCATCGCGCTCCAGCCGTTCTACGGCGACCTGTCGGACCGGATCGGGCGGCGCCCGCTCAACCTGTTCAGCGTGGTGTTCGTGGCGATCTTCGCCTTCCCGTACTTCCTCATGGTCGACACCGGCGTCACCTGGCTCGTGTGGCTGGCGATGATGATCATGGGGGCGTTCGGATTCGCGCCGCAGGTGGCCGTGCAGCCGGTGTTCTACGCCGAGTTGTTCGGGGCACGGGTGCGCTACACGGGGTTCGCCGCCTCGCGCGAGCTGGGCGCGGCGCTGGCCGGGTTCTCCCCGCTGATCGGCGCGGCGCTGGCGGCGCGGATGGGCGGGGCGCCGTGGCTGGTGGCGGCCTTCCTGGTCGGTACGGCGGTGGTCTCGTTCGTGGCGTTCTACGTCTCGCGGGAGACCAGGGACATGGACATCTCGCTGAAGGAGTGAGCGCATGGACGTCAACGGCACGGTGGCCGTGGTCACCGGCGGCGGCACCGGCATCGGCGCCGCCGTCGCGGAGAGCCTGGCCAGGAAGGGGGCGGCGGCCGTGGTCGTGAACTACTCGCGATCGTCGGAGGCGGCCCAGGCCACCGTCGCCCGGCTGGAGAGCCTGGGCTGCAAGGCCGAGGCGATGGCGGCCGACGTGTCCGACGACGCCGCCGTGCGCCGGATGGCCGAGCGCGTACGCGCCGCGTACGGCCGGGTCGACGCCCTGGTGTGCAACGCGGGCACCACCGCGTGGGTGCCGTTCCCCGACCTGGACGGGCTCACCGACGAGGTGTGGCGCGACATCATGGGCGTCAACCTCATGGGCGCCTTCTACTGCGCCCGCGCCTTCGCCCCCGACCTGAAGGCCGCCCGGGGCGCGATCGTCAACGTGGCCTCCATCGCCGGCCTGCTCGCCACGGGCTCCTCGATGGCGTACGGCGTCAGCAAGGCCGCCCTGCTCCAGCTCACCAAGGACCTGGCGGTCGCGCTCGGCCCCGACGTCCGGGTGAACGCGGTCGCCCCCGGCCTCGTGGCCACCCGCTGGCACATCGACCGGGTCGGCGAGCAGGTGTTCGCCGACATGGCCGCGAAGGAGGAGGCGAAGGCGCCGCTGCGCCGGACCGCCCGCCCCGAGCACATCGCCCAGATGGTCACCGCGCTGCTGGAGGCGGACATGGTGACCGGCGAGATCCTCGTCGGCGACGGCGGGCGGCACCTGGGCTATTAGACGTGGCCGGCGCGAGGGCTATGGGGCGCCGAGCGCGTCCGACACCAGGGAGCGGGCCTCCTCCTGCACCTTGGCCAGGTGATCCGGGCCCTTGAAGGACTCGGCGTAGATCTTGTAGACGTCTTCGGTGCCCGACGGCCGGGCCGCGAACCAGGCGTTCTCCGTCGAGACCTTCACCCCGCCCAGCGCGGCGTCGTTGCCCGGCGCGGCGGTCTGCACGGACGTGATCGGCTCGCCCGCCAGCGACGAGGCCGTCACCTGCGCGGCCGACAGCTTGCCGAGCACGGCCTTCTCCTCGCGGGTGGCCGGCGCGTCCACCCGCGCGTACGCGGGCTCGCCGAACCGCCCGGTCAGCTCCCGGTAATGGGCGCTCGGCGACTCGCCGGTCACGGCCAGGATCTCCGAGGCGAGCAGCGCCAGGATGATGCCGTCCTTGTCGGTGGTCCACGCCGAGCCGTCGCGGCGCAGGAACGACGCCCCCGCGCTCTCCTCGCCGCCGAACCCCAGCGACCCGTCGAGCAGCCCCGGCACGAACCACTTGAAGCCCACGGGCACCTCGTACAGCCGCCGCCCCAAAGACCCGGCCACGCGGTCGATGATCCCGCTGCTGACCATGGTCTTGCCCACCCCGGCGTCCGCCGGCCAGCCGTCGCGGTGCGTGTACAGGTAGGAGATGGCGACCGCGAGGTAGTGGTTGGGGTTCATCAGGCCGGCGTCGGGCGTGACGACGCCGTGGCGGTCGGCGTCGGCGTCGTTTCCGGTGGCGATGTCGTACGTGTCGCGCCCGGCGATCAGGGAGGCCATCGCGTACGGGGACGAGCAGTCCATCCGGATCTTGCCGTCCCAGTCGAGCGTCATGAACCGCCACGTCGGGTCGACCAGCGGGTTGACCACGGTCAGCGCCAGGCCGTGCCGCTCGGCGATCTCGCCCCAGTAGGCCACGCTGGCCCCGCCCAGAGGGTCGGCGCCGATGCGTACCCCCGCCGACCGGATCGCGTCGAGGTCGACCACGGACGGCAGGTCGTCCACGTACGTCCCGAGGAAGTCATAACGCCCGGCCTGTGCGGCGGCCCGCGTGTACGGGACCCGCCGCACACCCTTCAGCCCGTCCTGCAGCAGGCGGTTGGCGCGGTCCTGGATCCACGAGGTCGCGTCCGTGCCGGCGGGACCGCCGTGCGGCGGGTTGTACTTGAACCCGCCGTCGGCCGGCGGATTGTGCGACGGCGTGATCACCACGCCGTCGGCGAGCCCGTCCGTGCGGCCCCGGTTGTGCCGCAGGATCGCGTGCGAGACCGCCGGCGTCGGCGTGTAGCCGTCGCGCGTGTCGATCAGCACCTCGACCTCGTTGGCCGCCAGCACCTCCAGCGCGGAGACCCGCGCGGGCTCCGACAGCGCGTGCGTGTCGATGCCGAGGAACAGCGGCCCGTCGGTGCCCTGCGCCCGCCGGTATTCGCAGATCGCCTGGCTGGTGGCCAGGATGTGCTCCTCGTTGAACGCCGTACCGAACGACGACCCCCGATGCCCCGATGTCCCGAACGCCACGCGCTGACCCGCCTCGCCCGGATCGGGACGCAGCGCGTAGTAGGACGTCACCAGCTTGGCGACGTCGACGAGATCGGCGGGCTGAGCGGGCTGTCCCGCGCGTTCGTGGGTCATGGGGGCCACTTTACAAATCGGGCCCCGGCCAGGGGTGACCGAGTGGGGGCGTGGGGAGATACATTCGCGTCAGCCACTAGAATGGAGTTCTGTTTCATGCGATATGGATACTTTCTGGCGGAATCCAAGGATTCCGACCCCATCGGCGACCTGCGCGACCAGATCACCCGCGCCGCGGACGAGGGCTTCAGCTCCGCCTGGCTCTCCAACATCTTCAGCCTCGACGCCATCACCGCCCTGGCCGTGGCCGGCGCCCAGGCCCCCGCGATCGAGCTCGGCACCGCCGTGGTGCCGACCTACCCGCGCCACCCGGCCGTGCTCGCCCAGCAGGCCATGACCGCCAACGCCGCGCTCGGCGGACGCCTCGCGCTCGGCATCGGCCTGTCCCACAAGATCGTCATCGAGAACATGTACGGCTTCAGCTACGACCGCCCCGGCACCCACATGAAGGAATACCTGGACATCCTCATCCCGGCCTCCAGGGGCGAGCAGGTCAAGTACGACGGCCAGACGCTCAAGGCCGACCTGCGCCTCACCACGCCGGGCGCCGGCTTCCCCGTCCTGATCGCCGCGCTCGGCCCGCGCATGCTCAAGCTCGCCGGGACCAAGGCCGACGGCACCGTGCTCTGGATGACGGGCCCGAAGACGGTGGCCGAGCACATCGCGCCCACCATCAAGGCCGCCGCCGCCGAGGCCGGCCGCGAGGCGCCCAGGATCGTCTGCGCGCTGCCGATCGCCGTCACCGACGACCCCGAGTCCGCCATCACGCGCGGCAACGAGATCTTCTCGGTGTACGGGCAATTGCCCTCCTACCGTGCCATGCTCGACAGGGAGGGCGCGGCCGGCCCCGGCAACGTGGCGATCGTCGGCGACGAGGACACCGTGCTGGCCAAGCTCGACGAGCTGCGCCAGGCCGGGGTCACCGACTTCGTGGGATCGCCGTTCGCCAACCGCGACCGCACCCGCGCCCTGCTGATCGGCGCGGCGAAGGGCTGATCAGCCGACATCTCAATAAACTCCGACAAGGTGAAGCGCTTGCTACAGGGCATAGATGTGTCGAACTGGCAGGGCACCGTCGACTGGGCGGACCATGCGGAGGCCGGCGTGGCCTTCGCGTTCGCCAAGGCCACCGAGGGCGGCGACTACACCGACAAATGGTTCTCACGTAACTGGAACGGCATGCGCGAGAGCTGGATCGTCTGCGGGGCCTACCACTTCGCCAGGCCCAAGGGCGATCCCATCGAGCAGGCGCGTCACTTCCTGCGCGTGGTCAGGTCGGCCGGCGGTCTGCGCCGCGGCGACCTGATCGCGCTCGACCTGGAGACCAACGACGGCCTGCGCCCGGAGCAGGTCGCCCGCTACGCCCGCCGCTGGTGCCACCACGTCGAGCGGCACGCGGGCGTACGGCCGTTCATCTACACCTTCCGCGCGTTCGCGAGTGGCGGGCACTGCGCCGGGCTGGCCGAATATCCGCTCTGGATCGCCAGCCCGGAGAGCGAGCGCGGCCGTCCGCCCGTGCCGCGGCCCTGGCGCGACTGGACGATCCACCAGTACGCCAACAGCCCGATCGACCGCAACCTCTTCCACGGCACCCGGCAGGAGCTGACAAAGCTGGGGTTTCACCCGCGATAGCATCGGTGTTCTCTATCGAAGCCGCATCGGTGCCGGGCATCGAGCGCGATCCAAGGGAGTCACCGTGTCAGCCGAGCTACGCATCACCCTCGCCGGAGCCGAGCGTGTGGTCGCGGCCGGCACGACGGCCGGGGAGGCGCTGGAGGCCGACGGCCGCACGGTCATCGCGGCCAAGGTCAACGGCGAGCAGCGCGACCTGGCCCACCCGCTGGCCCAGGGCGACGTGGTCGAGCCGATCGAGGTCGGCAGCGAGGAAGGACGGGCCATCGTCCGCCACTCCACGGCCCACGTCATGGCCCAGGCGGTGCAGGAGCTGTTCCCCGAGGCCAAGCTGGGCATCGGGCCGCCCGTGGACAACGGGTTCTACTACGACTTCGACGTCGAGCAGGCCTTCCAGCCCGACGACCTCAAGCGCATCGAGAAGCGCATGCGGGAGATCGTCAAGCAGGGGCAGCTTTTCTCCCGCCGGGCCGTCTCCGACGAGGAGGCGCGGGCCGAGCTGGCGGCGGAGCCGTACAAGCTGGAGCTGATCGGGCTCAAGGGCGGCGCCGACGCGGAGGAGTCGGTCGAGGTGGGGGCCGGGCAGCTCACCATCTACGACAACCTCGACCCCAAGAGCGGCGAGCTGTGCTGGAAGGACCTGTGCCGTGGCCCGCACGTGCCCTCCACCCGGTCCATCCCGGCCTTCAAGCTCATGCGCTCCGGCGGCGCCTACTGGCGGGGCAGCGAGAAGAACCCGCAGCTCCAGCGCATCTACGGCACCGCGTGGGAGTCCCGCGACAAGCAGGACGACTACCTCAAGCTGCTGGAGGAGGCCGAGAAGCGCGACCACCGCAGGCTGGGCGCCGAGCTCGACCTGTTCAGCTTCCCTCCGGAGCTGGGCAGCGGCCTGCCCCTCTTCCATCCCAAGGGCGGGATCATCCGCAAGGAGATGGAAGACTACATGCGGCGGCGGCAGGCCGAGGCGGGCTACGAGTTCGTCAACACCCCGCACATCACCAAGTCGTCGCTGTTCGAGACCTCCGGCCACCTGCCCTGGTATGCCGATGACATGTTCCCGGCCTTCGAGCTGGAGGGCATCGAATACCGGGTCAAGCCGATGAACTGCCCGATGCACAACCTGATCTTCCGGGCGCGCGGGCGCTCCTACCGCGAGCTGCCGCTGCGGCTGTGCGAGTTCGGCTCCGTCTACCGCTACGAGAAGTCGGGCGTGGTCCACGGGCTGACCCGGGTGCGCGGCATGACGCAGGACGACGCGCACATCTACACCACCCGCGAGCAGATGGCCGATGAGATCAAGTCGCTGTTGCGGTTCGTGCTCAGCGTGCTGCGCGACTTCGGCCTGTCCGACTTCTACCTGGAGCTGTCCACCCGCGACGACTCCGAGAAGTTCATCGGCGACCCCGCCGAGTGGGAAGAGGCCACCGCCGCCCTGCGCCAGGTGGCCACCGAGTCCGGCCTGACGCTGGTCGACGACCCGGGCGGCGCGGCCTTCTACGGCCCCAAGATCTCCGTCCAGGCCAAGGACGCGATCGGCCGCACCTGGCAGCTCTCCACGATCCAGCTCGACCTCAACCAGCCCAAGCGGTTCGGCCTCGAATACCAGGCGGCCGACGGCAGCAGGCAGACGCCGGTCATGATCCACCGGGCGCTCTTCGGTTCCGTCGAGCGCTTCCTCGGGGTGCTCACCGAGCACTACGCGGGCGCCTTCCCGCCCTGGCTGGCCCCGGTCCAGGTGACCGGCATCCCGATCGCCGACGCGCACGCGCCCTACCTGCACGACGTGGCCAAGCGGCTGCGCGAGCGCGGGATCCGGATCGAGGTCGACGCCTCGGACGACCGCATGCAGAAGAAGATCCGCAACGCGCAGAAGGCGAAGGTGCCGTTCATGCTGCTCGCGGGCGACGACGACATCGCCAACGGCGCGGTGTCGTTCCGCTTCCGCAACGGCGAACAGAAGAACGGCGTCCCGGTCGACGAGGCCATCACCGAAATCATCAACGCCGTCGAAAGCCGCGTCCAGGTCTGACCGAGCCCACAGCGCCGGGCTTGGGAGCCCGGCGCCGCGTCACGGGTTTACGGGCCCGTGGGTCCAGCGCTGCATCGCCAACCGACGGGCCTGCGGGTCCGGCACCGCGTCGCGTACCGACGGGCCTACGGGTCCGGCGCCACGTCGCATGCCGACGGGCCTGGCCACATCCTCCCACTCGCCCCGCCGGCAGGAGACGCGCGCCTCCCTTTCACCCACCCTCCGGCAAAGGGACCTGTGCCGTAGTGCGGCGGGTGGTGGGTGGGCGGGCCTGGCGCCTTCTTCGGGCTCTCCTCCGGCAGGTGACGTGCGCCGGAGGGCACTTCCTGTCCTGCCCCCTTCAGCGAAAGGGATCTGTCGTAGTGCGGCGGGTCTGGTGCCTCCCTCTCGCCCTCCCCTTCGGCGAAGGGACCTGTGCCGGAGTACGGCGGGGCTGGTGGCGGTCGGTGTCCGGTTCCAAAGGACGGCGGAGCGGCCCGTGGGGGTCGCTCCGCCGTTGTTGTGCGGCCGGGTCACTTGGCCAGCGGCTGACCCTGCTTGTCGGTGAACTTGCCGATGAGGATCATGATGAAGTCGATCAGCGCCCAGATGCCGAAGCCACCCAGGGTGATGAGCATCAGGATGCCCGTCCCGATCTTGCCGACGTAGAAGCGGTGCACACCCAGTACACCAAGGAAGAAGCAGAGTAAAACGGCCACGATCCATGATTTGGCCATGAGAAGAACCTTTCGCATCGGGGGGATCGGCCGGGCGCAGGGCATGGCGCGCCCGACCGGCAGCGCCTGCGGGAAACGATCGACCGCAGGGCACGAAACCCTAGCAAGGTCTTCAGGCCGTCGCAGATGCTTCGTGGACGATGCGTCCAATATCCAGCAATATGCGGAAGATCCCGAAATCTCCTTTATTGGGGGTAAAGCCGGAAAGGCACCGCAGGGCGGCCGTCGAAGCGTTCCGCCGACTCTCTGGCGGAGCCCTCGACCTGGTTGCGGGCATACGCCTCCGGGTCCTCCGTGGTGAGGGCCTCGATGTAGGCGCGGTGCTCCATGAGGGAGCGCACGCCGCGCTCCAGGCCGTCGGTGACGTCCACGGCGTGGGTGGGGGAGTCGCATCCGGCCACGGCGACCCAGCGGACGCCCGGCCAGGGTTCGGCCTCGGTGTCCGGAAAAATCCAGCGATTTCCGGCGTCTCCGGTGGCGTCCACCACGGCCCTGCCGACGGCGCGGTGGTCGGGCGTGTTCCAGTGAGCGCCGCCGCCCCAGGTGTCGTCGAAGTTCAAGGTGATCACGAGTTCGGGGCGGTGCCTGCGGATGGCGGCGGCGAGGTCCCTTCTGAGCGCGGGGCCGTACTCGATCACCCCGTCGGCGTAGTCGAGGAACTCCACGCTCGTCACCCCGACCACGCCCGCACCGGCCCGCTGCTCACGCTCCCGCAGCGGCCCCGCCTTGGCCGGCTCCAGCGTGTCGATGCCCGCCTCGCCCCTGGTCACGAGCAGGTAGGAAACCTCGCGCCCGGCGTCGGTCCAGGTGGCGACGGCCGACGCGCAGCCGTACTCCAGGTCGTCGGGATGGGCCACGATGGCCAGCGCGCGCTGCCAGTCCTCGGGCATGGGCTCAAATCGGTCTGCCATGGTTCTCATCCTGACAGGGCCGGGCGCCCGATCCTGGTGCGAAAGGGCCGCAGAAGGACGCGACACGGCCGAGGAGGAAGTTTTCTCGCCGAGACCGATTGCTTTTGCCGCGCCGCGCCGTCATAAAGGCGTACCTCACTTCCGGAGACTGAAGGGACGCCACCATGACCGAGCACGTGGACACTCAGCTCAAGGCCCTCGACCGGCTCGTCGGCACCTGGAAGGTGACCGGCGACGCCGAGGGCACCGTCACCTACCGCTGGATGGAGGGCGGGCACTTCCTCATCCAGGACGTGGACCTCGCGCAGGATGGCGGGCGCGTCAAGGGCACGGAGTTCATCGGCAGGAAGCGGCCGTTCGGCGCGGAGCGGCCGAGCGAGGACGTGCACTCCTGGTACTTCGACAGCCAGGGCGCCACCCTGGCCTACGTGTACGAGATCGTGGACGACACGCTCACGATCTGGGCCCACCAGCGAGACTCGGGGGCCTACTACCGGGGCACGTTCAACGCGGAAGGTACGAGCGTCACCGGCGCCTGGGTGTATCCCGGGGCGGCGGCTACAACGCGGACATGACGAGGGTGAGCTGAGCGACCCGACCCGGATCTCGCACATGACGACGGCGGGGCGTGCGGGCCCCGCCCGGGACACCTGCGCATGGGCACGCCGACCGCATCGGGACGCGGTTACGCGGTGGCACGCCGACCTCGCCGGGGTGCCCAGAACGACGGATTCAGGATGGTTGGGGTTCCTCGGCGGGGTCGCCTGGTTTGGGGCGGATCTCGCCGGGGAGCCGGACGTCGTCCACCGTCACGTTGACCTCGGTGACGCGCATGCCCAGCATGCGGCTCACGCTCCTGGCCACGTTCGTCTTGACCTCGGCGGCGACGTCCATCACCACATGCCCGTACTCGACCACGATCGTCAGGCTCACCGCCACCTGCCGGTCCTCGATCTGCGCACTGACGCCCTGGTTGCCGCGCCGCGAGCCGATGCCGATGCGGTCGCGTACCGACTCGAAGGCGCGCGCCAGGTCGCCGCCCATGTCGGCGACGCCCGCCACCTCGAGCGCGGCCAGCGCCGCGACCTTCTCGACGACCTCGTCGGCGACCTTGATCCGGCCCTTCACGACCGCGCCGGACGTGGGTGCCTCGATGTACGAGGACGGCGGCGCGCCATCCTCGACAGGGCTGGCGGGCTGTTCGGCTAAGGCTTCACTCATCGCGGCCTCCTGTAGGCGGTGCTCAGGATTGTGCCGGACGGACACCCCGTTTGTCCGTGGTCCTATGCTGCTAGTTATGCACGATCAGGCAGGGGCCGGGGCCCCCGACAACTTCCAGCGTCTGTGGACCCCGCATCGCATGGCCTACATCAAGGGCGAGAACAAGCCGACCGGCACCGGTCCCGGCGACGGGTGCCCGTTCGACGCGATCCCCAAGATGGCCGACGAGGACGGCCTGGTCGTGGCGCGCGGCGAGACCGTCTACGCCGTGCTCAACCTCTACCCCTACAACTCCGGTCACCTGATGGTCGTGCCCTATCGGCACGTGTCCGACTACGACGAACTGGAGCACGCCGAGATGGCGGAGCTGGGGGAGTTCACCCAGAAGGCGGTGCGGGCGCTGCGCAAGGCCAGCGGCGCGCAGGGCTTCAACGTCGGCATGAACCTCGGCCACGTCGCGGGCGCCGGCATCGCCGCCCACCTGCACCAGCACGTGGTGCCGAGGTGGGGCGGCGACACGAACTTCATGCCGGTCGTCGCCCAGACCAAGGTCCTGCCGCAGCTACTTCGTGACACTCGCCAGTTGCTCGCCGACGCCTGGGACTGATCTCTTCGTGCGAGGCAGCGCGCCGATGCCGGTCGCCAGCAGCAGCGGTACCGCCAGCGCCAGCGCCATGGACAGCACGGCCGCGCCGGAGTCGTTGACCAGCATCCCGACCACGCCGCTGACCAGCGTGCCGATCAGCCCGGCCCGCAGCGCGGGGGAGTGCTCGAACGCGGCCGGCACCACGCCGGCCGACGCCTGCTCGGGCCGCATGACCGCGTACACGAGAAACGCCACGGCCGCGATCACGATCGGCATCAGGTTGGGGCTGAGCAGGGTGGACAGCATGGCCTGCAGCTTGCGCCAGATGACGTCGAGCGCCTCCCCGGTCAGCACCTGCCCCACGAACCGGCCCAGGTGCGTCTGTTCGGCGGCGGGCCGCAGGTAGTTGAGCCAGGCGAACGCCATCACGATCACGCCCCCGAACACGCAGAACGCGCCCAGCTTCACCAGCGAGACCCGCCTGCCCGACAGGATCAGCGCGGTCACCGCGATGCCCGGCACGAACGCGATGACGCCGCCGAAGTCGCTGCCCATCCCGGACCCGCCCAGCACCATCGCGAACGCCCCCAGCACCACGATCGCGCCCACACCCACCTTGCCCGGCCACCGGTGCGCGATGACCGTGGTGCCCAGCAGCGTGCCGGTCGCCAGCAGCGCGAACGGGATGTTGCCGAGGCCGTAGTAGCGGGCGCCGACGTCGGCTCCGTAGCCCATGATGCTGTTGAGCTGCAGCGTCGTGCCCGTCAGCAGATCGCCGGCGAGCGTCAGCGCGGTGACCCCGGCCACCACCGCCAGCGGGCCCAGCGGCCGGCGCCGCCACGGTCCGCCGAACGCCACCGCCGTGATCAGCGCCGCCCAGCCGAGCACCCCGCCGACCAGTTGCGGCAGGTCCGACCAGGGCAGCAGGTTGACCAGGTAGCTGGAGACCGGGATCGAGGCCAGCGCGACGGCCGCGAACCGTACCGGCGCCAGGCCCTTGCGGCGGCGCAGCAGCAGGAACGCCACCAGATAGAACAGCACCTGCAGCACCGCCACGACGGTGAAGTAGATGCCCTTGATCGAACGAATCTCCTGCGCGGTCCCGTCGGCCCTGCTCAGGCGTTCGAAGGTGGCGCCGGTGTCGCCCGCGCGCACCGGCGAGCCGACGACCGTGGCCGGCACCGGCACGTCCAGCCTGGTGAGCACGGTGGCGGTCAGGTCGGTCAGGATCGAGATGTCCTCGCGGCGCGTGGAGGCCGCGCCGAGCAGCCGTCCCTCGGCGCCGGGCTCGCGCAGCGCGGCGACCCGCAGATGCGGTACGGAGCCGTGGTCGGACAGCCCCGCCAGCAGCACCGTCGTCCCGGCGGGCAGGATCGACAGCAGCGCCCCCGCCTTGGCGTCGGCCAGGCGCAGCGCGGCGCGGCGCTCGGTGGGGCCGAGCAGGTCGGGCACCTTGGGCAGCCGGTCGCCGGCCAGGTAGGGGAGGATGAGGTCGTCCACGTCCATGGCGATCATCGGGCACTTCCGCAGGTCGGCGGAGCTGACCTGCTGCGGCGAGGGGCGGTAGTTCTGGACCGCGCCCTGCCGGTCGGCCAGCGCCAGCGCGGCGCCGCGGCCGATCGCCATCGAGCACCGGCCGGCCGCCTTGAGCGATTCGCCCAGCGTGCCCGCGGTGCGCTGCCCGGCCACGTCGATGAGGTAGCGGTAGTCGGGGATGACGGCGCCGCCGTCCTTGGGCTCCGGCGCCGGGGCGGCGCCGCAGCCGTAGCCGACGGCGGACCTGGTGCCCGCCGACACGGTGAGCCAGCCGTCGTAGGGGCAGGTGACGCTGCCGACGGTACGGACCGACAGGGAGCCGATCGCGCTCGCCTTCGCCAGGCCCCACAGGTGGGGGGTGTCGGACCGGGTGAGGTCGTTCCAGTGCAGACCGGGCACGCCGATCAGTGCCACCTGTTCCGCGGCCGTGCCCGCTTTCGCCGGCTCCGCTCCCGTCGGCTTCGCGAGTTCGGCCGCTGCGCCCGCGCTCGATCGCCCCGTGAGTTCGGCGGCCGTGTCGGCCCTCGACGGCGCCGCGAGCTTCGCGGCCGCGCCCGCCGGCCCCGCGAAGAGGCCGTTTCCGACTATGACCTGGCCGACCAGCATGGCCAGCACGACCAGCGCGCGCCTCACCCGAAGACCTCCCACGTCGATGATTTCCGTGGCGCGGGAGAGCTAGGTCACATTCCGGCGCGCCACCAGACGGCACCACCCTCTCATGCGGCGGACCCGCGAAAGGCCGTCTTGACCGTCACACGGCGATCGGCTTGGCCTATGACCGGCGCCACGCGCCGACCGGCTTCCCCTATGACGGTCGGCTTCACGGGGGACGGTCAGCTTCGGGTCGGGCGGTCGGCTTCACGTGGGACGGCCGGTTTCAGGTCGGGCGGTCGGCTTCACGTGGGACGGCCGGTTTCAGGTCGGGCGGTCGGCTTCATATGGGACGGTCGGCTTCGGGTAGGACCGTCGGCTTCGGGTGGGACGGTCGGCTTCGCGCGCGGCTGGTGCGGGCGTCAGGCGGTGATCGGGGTCAGCCAGGAGCGGTAGCGGTCGTCGCGGCCGTGGACGGCGGCGTCGTAGGCGTCGGCCAGCTTGGCGGTGACCGGGCCAGGGCCGCCCAGTTCGCGCCGGTCCACCGAGCTGACGTGCGCGATCCCGGCCCCGGTGCCGCACACGAAGACCTCGTCGGCGACGTACAGGTCCGAACGCAGCAGCTCCCGCCGCTCCGCCCGCAGCCCCAGCCCGGCCGCCAGCCGTTCGACGGTGTCCTGGGTGATCCCGTCCAGGGCGCCCGCGCTGGACGGAGGCGTGGCCAGCAGCCCGTCGCGGACGACGAAGATGTTGGCGCCGGTGCACTCGCTGACGTACCCGGCGGCGTTCAGCAGCACCGCCTCGTCGTACCCGGCGTCGAGCGCCTCGTTCTTGGCCATCACGGAGTTCAGGTAGGGACCGGTGGCCTTGGCCGCGGTGGGCACCACCGTGTGGTCGTTGCGCCGCCACGAGCTGGTCATCAGCCGCACCCCGCCGGTGCCGAGCAGCGGGCCCCAGCTCCAGGAGGCGATGGACACGACGGTCGGGCAGCCGCGCGCCGCGATGCCCATCTCGCCGTAGCCGCGGTGCACGAGGTGGCGGATGTAGCAGGCGGGATGCCCATTCGCGGCCACCGTCGCCAGCGTGGCGGCGCGCAGCTCGTCCATCGTGTACGGCAGCGTCAGCCCGATCATCCGCGTACTGCGGACGAGCCGTTCGAGGTGCTCGTCGAGCCGGAACGCGGCCGGCCCCCGCGGCGTCGCGAACACCCGGGTGCCCTCGAAGACCGCCGTGCCGTAGTGCAGGGCGTGGGTCAGCACGTGCACCTTGGCCTCACCCCACGGCACCAGCGTCCCGTCCATCCAGACCCACTCGGCTTCCTCCACCGGTCCTCCTTCTGGCTACAAAAGGCTCAACTATTTAGGCCAATATGCCGATAAGTGGCACAATAACTGGATAATGGTGGCATGGGAAGGGAAGACAACCTCGTCACACTCGTCCGCGACCGCCTCCGGCTCCACCAGGGCACGCCCAGCCGCCGGCTGGCGGGCGCGCTCGCGGACCTCGCCCAGACGGGCCTGATCGTCCCCGGCACCCGGCTGCCGTCCGAACGGGACCTGGCCCAGGCGGTGGGGCTGAGCAGGGGGACGGTGGCGGCGGCGTTCAACGCGCTGTGCGAGGACGGGCTGTGCGAACGACGCCACGGCAGCGGCACGTACGTCCTGGGCACCCCGTCCTTCGGCGGCCTGCTCCGCGGCGGCGCGGTCCTCGCCGACCTGTCCACCTCGGTCGTCCCCGACCCCTCCCACCTGGTCGTGCCCGCCCTCGACCCGGCCGACCTCCTCCGCTCACCCAGCGGCCACGGCTACGACGCCCAGGGAGACCCCCGCCTGAGAGCCCTGCTGGCACTGCCCGGAGCGGAGGGCGACCCTGTCGTGACGGCCGGCGCGGAGAGCGACCTTCTGGTGACGGCCGGCGCCCAGCAGGCGATCGACCTGACGGCCCGGGTGCTGCTACGGCCAGGAGATCGCGTGCTGGTGGGCGATCCGGCCTACGGCGGCGCGCTCAGCGCGTTCCGGCGGGCGGGGGCGCACGTGGTGGCCGTCGATCTGACCTCGGAGACCGCCGTCGAGGAGGCACTCGCCCGGCACCGGCCCGCCGCCGTCTACGTGGCCGGCGTCGACAACCCCACCGGCTCCGTGGCCCATCTCGCCCACGTCGCCGAACTGGCCAGGAACACGGACATACCGCTCGTCGAGGACCGCACCCTGGCGGCGCTCGTGTACGACGGCACCCCGTCCCCCGACCCACTGGCCACGCTGCACCCGCACGGGACGGTCACGGTCGGGTCGTTGTCGAAGGTGCTGTGGGGCGGCCTGCGGGTGGGCTGGCTGACGGCGCCCGAGCCGCTGCTGGCCCGGCTGATCGAGGCCAAGGTGGACGCCGACCTGGCGACCAGCGCGGTGGCCCAGCGGCTGGCGGCGGACCTGCTGGAGAGCAACCCGATCGGCCCCTGGCTGACCGAGCTGACCCGCCGCCGCGAGCACTGCACGGCCGCGCTCGCCGAGCGCCTGCCCGAGTGGACCTGGACGCGCCCGGCGGGCGGGCTGTCGGTGTGGGCCCGCCTGCCCGGCACCGACACCGACCGGTTCGCCGCCGTGGCCCGCGAGCACGGGGTGGCGGTCGCGCCCGGCTCCCTGTTCTCCCCGGACGGCCGCCACCGCGACCGCCTGCGCCTCAGCTTCGCCCTGCCCCCCGAACTCCTGGACCAGGCCCTGACGGCCCTGACCCACGCCTGGCACGAGCGGTGACCTGCGGGAGGGCCGGACCTGGTGTGAGCGTCCCCTGGGGGAGAACGGGCTCCCGCGTGCGGTGGCCTGCGGGAGGACAGGGCCTGGTGTGAGCGTCCCCTGAGGGAGAACGGGCTCCCGCGAGCGGTGACATGCCGAAGGGCCGGTCGTGGGACCGGCCCTTCGGGTCAGACGGAAGGTCAGGCGAGGGTCAGACCGCGTCCACCTTCACCTTGACCGCCTTGCTCTCGTGGTGCAGCCGGTCGAGCGACGTGACCAGGTAGCTACCCGCGGCCTTCACCGCGTAGGACGGATCGCTCACCACGGCGACCAGGTTGCGGCTGTCGGTGGTGCGGCAGTCCTTGCCGGACTTCGGCACCTGGTAGACCGCGTAGGCCCGCGCGCCGGCCGAAGGCGTCCACGTCAGCTTGGTGCCGGCGGCCTTGGCGCCCGCGGGCGGCGCCGGGGCCTCGCCACCGCGCTCCTTCATCAGGGGCAGCAGCGCCGGACGGCTGTAGTGGGTCTTGGCGACCCGGTCCATCGCCTTGAGCGGGTTGGTCAGGAGCTGCTTGGCGCTGAAGTAGACCGCGCCGTCGACCTGCTTCTGCTCCCGGCTCGCGGCGATCTGCCCGGCCAGCTCGCCCGGCTTGGTCCACGCCTTGTCGTCCTTGGCGCCGACCCGGTAGAGGCCCTCGCCGATGTAGAGCTGCACGTCGCTGCCCTCGACCGCGCCGGACCACCAGCGCACCAGCGTGTTGTAGTCGGCCAGCTTGTGCCCGCGCGGCCAATAGAGCTGCGGCAGCACGTAGTCGACGGTGCCGGCCTTGATCCAGGCGCGCGCGTCGGCGTAGATCGAGTCGTAGGCGGACATGCCCGAGGTGTCGGATCCGGCCGGGTCGTTGGACTTGTTGCGCCAGATGCCGAACGGGCTGATGCCGAACTTCACGTGGTTCTTCGCCTCGTGCACGGCCTCGTCGACCTCGGAGACGAGCGTGTTGACGTTGCCGCGGCGCCAGTCGGCCAGCTTCTTGCCCTTGCCGTATTTCTGGAACGCGGCCGTGTCGTCGAACTTCGCCCCCGCCACCGGGTAGGGGTAGAAGTAGTCGTCGAAGTGCACGCCGTCGATGTCGTAACGGTCGACGACGTCACTGATGACCTTGACCACGTGCTCGCGCACGGCCGGCAGGCCCGGGTTGTAGTAGAGGCGCCCGCCGAACTTGACCGTCCAGTCGGGGTGCCGGCGCGCCGGGTGGCTCGCGGGCAGCTTGGCGGTGCTGTCGCCGTAGGAGGCGCGGTAGGGGTTGAACCAGGCGTGGAACTCCATGCCGCGCTTGTGCGCCTCGTCGGTGAGGAACGGCAGCGGGTCCCAGCCCGGGTCCTTGCCCGCCGTGCCCGTCAGGTATTGCGACCAGGGCTCCAGCGAGGACTTGTAGAGCGCGTCGGAGGCGGGCCTGACCTGAAGGAAGACCGCGTTGAAGTTGCGCTTGGCGGCGCTGTCGAGGATCTTGACGTAGTCGGCCTTCTGCCGCTCCGGGCTGAGACCGGCCTTGGAGGGCCAGTCGATGTTCTGGGTCGTGGCGATCCAGATCCCGCGCAGCTCACGCTTGGGGTATCGGGCATCGGCCTTGCAGGCCGCGGAGGGTGCGGCGATGGCCGTCTTCTTCTCGCTCGCTGCGGGGCTCTCCCCGGCGCCTGGGCCGAAGACGTAGGCGGCGGTCATGGTGACGACCGCGAGCGTGGCAGCGGCTAGGAGTGGGCGTCCTGTTCGCATAGTGCCACCCAGTGTGACACCTGCTCAGGCATGCTCGCGACGAAAAATCGAAACAAAGTCGTGACACTTTTGTGATAAAAGCCTACGGCTGGGCCGGGAGGGACATATCCCTCCCGGCTCGTTCACAGCCCGTGCCGGCGGCTCAATCCGTTGCCGCGACCTTGCTCGCGAGGTTGGGCGGCAGCGGCTCGTAACGCAGGAACGTGCGCTGGAAGGTCCCGGTGCCGTGTGACATGGATCTCAGGTCGATGGCGTACCGTGTTATCTCCAGCTCCGGCACCTCCGCCTTGACCAGCGTGCGGCCGGTGCCCACCGGCTCGGTGCCGAGCACCCGCCCGCGCCGCGACGACAGGTCGGACATCACCGACCCGACGTAGTCGTCGGCGACCAGCACCGACAGCTCGTCCACGGGTTCGAGCAGCAGCGTGGAGACCTTCGACGCCGCCTCCTTCAGCGCGAGCTGGCCCGCGATCTGGAAGGCCATGTCGGAGGAGTCCACCGAGTGCGCCTTGCCGTCGTACAGGGTGACGCGCACGTCCACCATCGGATAGCCGGCCACGACGCCGCGCTCCATCTGGGCGCGCACGCCCTTCTCCACCGACGGGATGAACTGCCGCGGCACCACGCCGCCCACGATCTTGTCCACGAACTCGAAGCCCCCGCCGGACGGCAGCGGCTCGACCTCCAGGTGGCAGATCGCGTATTGGCCGTGGCCGCCGGTCTGCTTGACGTTGCGGCCCATCGCCTGGCACTTGCCGCCGAACGTCTCGCGCAGCGGCACCCGCAGGTCGACCCGCTCGACCTCGACGCCGTGCCGCTTGGCCAGGCGGTCGAGCAGGACGTCGGTGTGCGCCTCGCCCATGCACCACAGGACGAGCTGGCGGGTCTCGGCGTTGTTCTCCAGGCGCAGCGTCGGGTCCTCGGCCACGAGCCGGCCGAGCGCCTGCGACAGCTTGTCCTCGTCGGCCTTGGACTTGGCCCTGATCGCCACGGGCAGCAGCGGGTCGGGCATGGCCCACGACGTCATCAGCAGCGGGTGCTCCACCTCCGACAGCGTGTCGCCGGTCTCGGCCCGCGACAGCTTGGCCACGGCCACGATGTCGCCCGCCACGCCCTTGGCCGCGCCGCGCTGCTGTTTGCCCAGCGGGCAGGTCAGGGTGCCGATGCGCTCGTCCACGTCGTGGTCTTCGTGCCCGCGGTCGGCCAGGCCGTGGCCGGACACGTGCACGGTCATGTCGGGACGGAGCGTGCCGGAGAAGACGCGTACGAGGCTGATGCGGCCGACGTACGGATCGCTGGTGGTCTTGACGACCTCGGCCACGAGCCGGCCGTCGGACTGGCACGTGATGCCCTTGACCGGCTTGCCGGACAGGTCGGTGATCTCGGGCATGGGGTGTTCGAGCGGTGACGGGAAGCCCTGCGTGATGAGCTCCAGGACCTCTTGGGCGCCCACCCCGAGGCCGCTGCACAGGACCGGGTAGAAGCTGCCGCGCGCGACCGCCTTCTCCAGGTCGTCGACGAGGACCTTGGTGTCGATGGGCTCGCCTTCGAGGTAGCGCTCCATGAGCGACTCGTCTTCGCTCTCCTGGATGATGCCCTCGATCAGGACGCCGCGGTGCTCCTCGATCTGCGCTTCGTACTCGGCGCCGGGGTCCTTCTCGGTACGGGTGCCCGTGGCGTAGTTGTAGAACTTCTGCGACAGCAGCCCGATCAGCCCGTTGACGTGGCCGTTGGTGATCACCGGGAGATACAGCGGCGCGACGCCGTCGCCGAAGACGTCCTGGCAGGTGGCCAGCACCTCGTCGAAGTCGGCCCGCTGGTGGTCGATCTTGGTGATGACCACCGCCCGCGGCATGCCGACCTGGGAGCACTCCTCCCAGAGCATCTGCGTGAGCCCGTCGATCCCCTCGGAGGCCGACACGACGAACAGCGCGGCGTCCGCCGCGCGCAGCCCCGCGCGCAGGTCGCCCACGAAGTCGGCGTAACCGGGGGTGTCCAGAAGGTTGATCTTGATGTCGTTGTGCATCAGCGGCGCGACGGACAGGTTGACCGACCGCTGCTGCCGGACCTCGACCTCGTCGAAGTCACTGACCGTGTTGCCGTCCTCCACCCGTCCCGGGCGCTGGATGGTGCCCGTGGCGGCCAGCAGCTGCTCGACGAGGGTCGTCTTACCCGCTCCTGAGTGGCCGACCAGCACGACATTGCGTATCGCGTCCGCCCGGTCGGCCGCGGGTGCCCTGCCCGCGGCTCCTACGGCGCCGCCCGAGTTTCTTTCCGCCACATCGCCTCCCGCGTCGTCGGTGTTCCCCAACGCCGCGCCCGCGCGGAGGGTGCCAGAAACCGCATGGACGCGGTGTGTTCACCAAATACCCCTGTGGCGGATATCACAAGGGGGGCGGGGCAAAGAAAGTTGTCAGTTGCGTCATGGCCTACGATCGGACGGCGATGCTCAAACTCCTGCGCCCGGCCATGACCCGGATACTCACCCCGCTGGGCAGGGCTCTCGTCGGCCGCGGGATCGGCCCGAACGTCGTCACGGCGATCGGCACCCTCGGCACCGTCGTGTCGGCCCTGCTCTTCTTCCCGTTGGGGCAGCTCACCTGGGGCGCCCTCGTCATCACCGTCTTCGTGCTGTTCGACCTGCTCGACGGCCTGGTGGCCCGGCTCGGTGGCAAGGGGGGCAGCACCTGGGGGGCCTTCCTCGACTCGACGCTCGACCGGGTGGCCGACGCCGCCATCTTCGCCGGCCTGATCTTGTATTTCATCGCCGGAGGCGACACGCTGATGGCCGCGGTGACACTGGTGTGCCTGATCGCGGGCGCTCTGGTCTCCTACGCCAAGGCCAGGGCCGAAGGGCTCGGGCTCACGGCCGACGTGGGGCTGGCCGAGCGGCCGGAGCGGCTCGTCGTGGCGCTGGTCGCGGCCTTCCTGGCGGGGCTCGGGGTGCCGTACGTGCTGGCCGGGGGCATGTGGCTGCTCGCGCTTGCCAGCGTGATCACCGTGGGGCAGCGCGTCATGACCGTGTATCAGCAGACGCGGCAACAGCAAGGTGCGGACGAGCAGACGAGGGAGAGATGAGCGAGAAGGCGTCGTTCGGGGACCGGGTGGTGGCCGCGGGCTTCGCGGCAGGCTGGACGCTCGTTCCGAAACTGCCCGAGCGCCCGACGGCCGCGGTCTTCCGCTTCCTGGCCGACCGGGTCTGGAGCAGGCGTGGCAAGTCGGTGCTCCGGCTGGAGTCCAACCTGGCGAGGGTGACAGGCCTCAGCGCCGGGAGCCCGGAGCTGCGCGAGCTCAGCAAGGCGGGGCTGCGCTCGTACTTCCGCTACTTCCACGAGATCTTCCGGCTGCCGTCGATGAGCACCGAGGAGATCGTGCGCCGCTCCCACACCATCGGCGCCGAGCACGTGCACGACAACGTGGCGGCCGGGCGGGGCGTGGTCTTGGCGCTGCCGCACATGGGCAACTGGGACCAGGCGGGCGCGTGGCTGGTGGGCGTGGGTCACCCGTTCACGACCGTGGCCGAGCGGCTCAAGCCCGAGTCGCTGTTCCGCCGCTACGTCGCCTTCCGCGAGGGGCTCGGCATGGAGGTCCTGCCGCTGACCGGGGGCGACGGGCACAACTTCGGCACCCTGGCCACCCGGGTGCGCAAGGGCGGCGTCGTCTGCCTGCCCGCCGAGCGCGACCTGACCAAGGGCGGCATCGAGGTGCGGTTCTTCGGCGCGACGACCAAGGTGCCCGCCGGGCCGCCGCTGCTGGCCGTGCAGACCGGGGCGGCCCTGCTGCCGGCCATCCTCTACAACGTGGGCGACGACTGGGCCGTCCACATCCACGAGGAGGTCCCCGTCCCCGCGGAGGGCACCCGGCAGGAGAAGGTGGCGGCCGTGGCGCAGGGCCTGGCCGACGTGTTCGAGAAGGGCATCGCCGAGCATCCGGAGGACTGGCACATGCTGCAGCGGCTCTGGCTGGAAGACCTGCCACGATGAGGGTCGGCATCGTGTGTCCCTACTCCTGGGACATGCCCGGCGGCGTCAGGCAGCACATCGACGATCTCGCCCAGGCGCTCATCGCGCAGGACCACGACGTGTCGGTGATCGCTCCGGCGGCCGACGACGAGGAACTGCCCCCCTACGTGACGAGCGCGGGCAGGGCGATTCCGGTGCCGTACAACGGGTCGGTGGCCAGGATGTCGTTCGGGTTCATCTCGGCCGCGCGGGTGCGGCGCTGGGTGCGTACGGGCGACTTCGACGTGCTGCACATCCACGAGCCGCTGATCCCGAGCCTGGGCGTGCTGGCCTGCTGGGCGGCCAAGGGGCCGATCGTGGCCACGTTCCACGCCTCGTTCAAGCGCTCGCGGGCGATCGCGGTGGCCGAGCCGCTGCTGCGCAGCGCGCTGGAGAAGCTGAGCGGCCGCATCGCGGTCTCCGACGCGGCCCGCAAGAGCCTGGTCGAGCAGTTCGGCGGCGACATGGTGCTGATCCCCAACGGCGTCACCGTCGCCCGCTACACCGAGGCCGAGCCGCTCGACGGCTGGGGGCCCGACGGGACCACGATCGGCTTCCTGGGGCGGATGGACGAGGAGCGCAAGGGCCTGCCGATCCTGCTCGACGCGTTCAACAGGCTCGCCGAGGCGCGGCCCGACGTGAAGCTGCTGCTCGCCGGGCCCGGCGACGCCAAGGACGTCTACGAGAAGGTGCGCAAGCCCTACCACGGCCGGGTGACCGTGCTGGGCATGGTGAGCGAGGCCGACAAGATCCGCGCCTACCACTCGGTCGACGTGTTCTGCGCGCCCAACACGCGCGGCGAGAGCTTCGGCATCGTGCTGGCCGAGGCCATGGCCTCCGGGGCGACCGTGCTGGCCAGCGACATCCCCGCCTTCCGCAGGGTGCTGGGCGAGGGGCAGGCGGGCGCGCTGTTCACCAACGGCGACCCGGCCTCGCTGGCGCGCGAGGCCACCGCGCTGCTCGACGCGCCCGAGCGCCGGGCCAAGCTGGCGGCGGAGGCGCTGGTGGCGGTCAGGAAGTACGACTGGTCCACGGTCGCCAGAGACGTCGTGCGCGTCTACGAGACGGTGACCACGAGCGGCGCGGGGCGCGTGGAGGAAGACCTGTGACATCGACCATGATCGTGCTGATCGTGGGCATCGTCGTCGTGCTCATGGCCGTCTACGTCTCCTGGCGCGCGGGCCGGCTCGACCGGCTGCACATCCGGCTGGAGCTGGCCCAGGAGTCGCTGGACGCCGCGCTGATGCGGCGCCGGGCGGTGGTGCTGGAGCTGGCCGGCTCGCGGCTGCTCGACCCGGCCACCTCCCTGGTGCTGGCCGCCGCGGCCCACGAGGCCAGGATGGCCGGGCCCGAGGAGCGCGAGCACGCCGAGAGCGACCTGTCGGGGGCGCTGCGGGCGGCGGTGGACCAGGAGCGGTTCAGGGAGAAGCTGTCGGAGGCGGCCGGCGGGCCCGACCTGCTGGAGGAGCTCGACGCGGCGGTGGCCAAGGTGGTCTACTCGCGCCGCTTCTACAACAACGCCGTCGGCGTCACCCGTACGGCCCAGCGCCGCTGGCTGGCCAGGACCCTGCGCCTGGCCGGGCACACCGAATATCCGCAATTCTTCGAGATTGATGACAATCCGCCTGCGACTATGGCAACTGAATGACCTGATTTGGGAGAGCCAGTAAGCTTCTCTCCGTTTCTGGGCTGAAGCGAGGAGAGTTACAGGTGCGGCTACCCCGGATGATGACGTTCTGGCTGGCCGGAGCGGCCGTGCTGCTGCCCGTCGCGGGCTGTTCCTCGGACGAGCCGGCCGCGGGCCAGGCTCCGCAGGCCACCACGGCGGCGCCGAGCGAGGCGCCGGCCGAGGAGGTCAACGCCCATCCGTTCACCGGCAAGCCGTACGGGTCGCTCAGGCCGGTGCTGGCCGTCAAGATCGAGAACACCGCGGCCGGCAAGCCGCAGCTGGGGCTCAAGAGCGCGGACATCGTCTACGTCGAGCAGGTGGAGGCCGGTCTGACCCGGATCATGGCCATCTTCTCCTCCAAGCTGCCCGCCAAGGTCGGCCCGGTCCGCAGCGCCCGCATCTCCGACCTGCACATCGCGCCGCAGTTCGGCAAGCCGGCCTTCTCCTACTCGGGCGCGCAGACCAAGATGCTGCCGTTCATCGCGGAGGCGTCGCTGTTCGACGTGGGCGACACGCGCAACCCGGGGGCCTACTTCCGTCAGCCCGGCCGTTTCGCCCCCTACAACCTGTTCGCCAACACCAAGCAACTGCTGTCGAAGGCGCCCAAGGCGACCAAGGCCAAGGACATCGGCTTCACCTTCGGCGACGCCCCGGCCGAGGGCGGGGTCGAGCGCAAGTCGTACAGCGTCAAATGGCCCGCGGCGCGCTTCACCTTCGCCTGGTCGGAGGAGAAGAAGCAGTGGATGATCTGGCAGGACGGCAAGAAGGACATGGCCGCCGAGGGCGGGCAGCTCGGCGCTCCCACGATCGTCGTCCAGTACACCAAGACCGAGCGCTCGGAGTTCCACGACAAGAACGACAGCTACACGCCGCTCGTGCACACCACGGGCAAGGGGTCGGCGATCGTGCTGCGCGACGGTAAAGCTTTCAAGGCGAAGTGGGAACGGGAATCAGAGGACTCCGGTACGACGTTCACCACGGAGAGCGGCGAGCCGATGAACTTCGCGCCCGGCCAGGTCTGGGTCGCTCTCGCCAGCCGCAAGCCCGTCATCCCGTAGCGCCGTCCTGTACGAATATGGGGGCTGATCCTGACATCTTGGCATGTCGGGGGAGGGGTCCTTCAGGACCTACGATGGGCTTGATAACTTACCGAACCGCCGTGAGAGCCCCGTGAGGTCGACCGTGTCCAGCAGCACGCCAGAGAGCACCCCCGTCACCGGAACCGCCCGCGTCAAGCGCGGCATGGCCGAGATGCTCAAGGGCGGCGTCATCATGGACGTCGTCACGCCCGACCAGGCCAAGATCGCCGAGGACGCCGGCGCCGTCGCCGTCATGGCCCTCGAGCGGGTGCCCGCCGACATCCGCGCCCAGGGCGGCGTCTCCAGGATGAGCGACCCCGACATGATCGACGGCATCGTCGCCGCCGTGTCGATCCCCGTCATGGCCAAGGCCCGCATCGGTCACTTCGTCGAGGCCAAGGTGCTGCAGTCGCTGGGCGTCGACTACGTGGACGAGTCGGAGGTGCTGACCCCGGCCGACTACGCCAACCACATCGACAAGTGGCAGTTCACCGTGCCCTTCGTGTGCGGGGCGACCAACCTGGGCGAGGCGCTGCGCCGCATCACCGAGGGCGCGGCCATGATCCGCTCCAAGGGCGAGGCCGGCACCGGCGACGTCTCCAACGCCGTCACCCACATGCGCACGATCCGCGCCGAGCTCAAGCGCCTCGGCTCGCTGCCCGAGGACGAGCTCTACGTCGCCGCCAAGGAGCTGCAGGCCCCCTACGACCTCGTCGTCGAGGTCGCCAAGACCGGCAAGCTGCCCGTCGTGCTGTTCACCGCCGGCGGCATCGCGACCCCGGCCGACGCCGCGATGATGATGCAGCTCGGCGCCGAGGGCGTGTTCGTGGGCTCGGGCATCTTCAAGTCGGGCGACCCGGCCAAGCGCGCCGCGGCCATCGTCAAGGCCACCACGTTCTACGACGACCCCGACGTCATCGCCAAGGTCTCCCGCGGCCTGGGTGAGGCCATGGTCGGCATCAACGTCGACGAGATCGCCCAGCCGCACCGCCTGGCCGAGCGCGGCTGGTAGTCCCTCCCGCCGGCCCTCTCCGCCCGACTTTGGCGGATCCTCATGAAGGAGGGGCAGGTGGGCAGATCGGCCGCCCTCAGGCGATTCAGCACGTGCGCGGCGCGTCGCTGCAGGTCACAGGCTTGAGCGCGTGAGAAGATCGCTTTCGGCAGGCGAGGAGCAACGAGCCTCGCCTGGTGGGGGCGCCACAATGTGACGGCAATAATTGCCGAAAAAGGCGGCATCCGCGAAGGATGTCGCCTTTTTCGTGTTGTGTGGTGTTCACCAGGTAGTCATGATCTTCAGTCAGGCTACGGGCGTCCCTCACCCTCGCACGTCCCAGGAGTCACACGTGTCCAAGCTGAACCGCCGGCACTTCCTCGTCACCGGGTTAGCGGCGGGAGCCGGCGCCGCGATTCCCGCCACCGCCGCCTACGCCGACCCGGAGCCCCCCGCGGAGACCGGCCGTGACCTGGCCGGGAAGGGGCTGCGCAGCGACCCGTTCACGCTCGGCGTCGCCTCCGGCGACCCCGACCACGAGGGCTTCGTGCTGTGGACCAGGCTGGCCCAGCAGCCGCTCGCCGAGGACGGGCTCGGCGGCATGCCCCAGACGCCGTTCACCGTCCAGTGGCAGATCTACGCCGACGAGGGCGGCCGCCGCGTCGTTCACAGTGGCGTCTCCGTCGCCGCGCCCGAATGGGGCCACAGCGTCCATGTCGAGGTCGACGGCCTGCGCTCCGACCGCGACTACTGGTACCGCTTCCGCGTCGGCCCGTACGTCTCCGCGATCGGCCGCGCCCGCACCGCCCCGCACCCCCTGTCGTACGGCGGCGGCCTGGCCATGGCCTTCGTCTCCTGCGCCCAGTACGAGCACGGCTACTTCACCTCGTACCGCCGCCTGGCCGAGGAGAACCCCGACCTGATCCTGCACCTGGGCGACTACCAGTACGAGTACACCAAGAACACCTACACCATCCCCGGCGGCAACGTCCGCCACCACGACGGCCCCGAGACCGAGACGCTGGCCAACTACCGCCAGCGCCACGCCCAGTACAAGGCCGACCCCGACCTCCAGGCCGCGCACGCCGCCGCCCCCTGGCTGGTCGTGTGGGACGACCACGAGCTGGACAACAACTGGGCCGACGAGGTGCCGGAGAAGCCCGAGGTGCCCCAGCCGAACTTCCGCGCCCGCCGCGAGGCGGCCTTCCGCGCCTACTACGAGAACATGCCGCTGCGCCGCACCTCGATCCCGCGCGGCATCGACATGCAGCTCTACCGGCGCATCCGGTGGGGCCAGATGGCCACGTTCCACATGCTCGACACCCGCCAGTACCGCGACGACCAGGGCTGCGGCGACGGCTACCGCGACTGCCCGGCCGCGGTGGACCCGGCGCGCTCGATCACGGGAGCCGAGCAGGAGTCGTGGCTCCTGGACGGTTTCCGCAAGTCGCGGGCGCAGTGGGACGTCCTGGGCCAGCAGGTCTTCTTCGCCCAGCGTGACAACAACGCCGGGCCCGCCAAGGTCACCTCGATGGACGCCTGGGACGGCTACGTGGCCTCCCGCCGGCGCATCACCCAGGGCTGGATCGACGCCGACGTCCGCAACCCGGTGGTGCTGACCGGCGACGTGCACGCGCACTGGGCCAGCGACCTCAAGCTCGACTACGACGACCCGACCGGGCCGTCGGTGGGCGCGGAGCTGGTGGCGACGTCGATCTCGACGGGCGGCAACGGCGCCGACTCCGACCCGGCGAAGCACCCGTTCCTGACGATCAACCCGCACCTCAAGTTCTACAACAACCAGCGCGGATACGTGCTGACGAAGATCGAGCGCGACCAGATGACGGCCGACTTCAAGGTCGTGCCCCAGGTCCAGACCCCCGGCGCCGGGGTCTACACCAGGGCCACGTTCGTCATCGAGGACCAGGTGCCCGGCGTGCAGCAGACGTACCTGCGCCCGATGGACCCGGCCCTCCGCGCCGCCCAGCAGATGACGGTGGAGGAGACCGTCCGCCTGGAGACCGAGCGTCCGTAGCTCCTCAAAGGGGCCGGCCTGTGCCGGCCCCTTTTTCCGGACGGAATATTAGCCAGGCTAAGTTAGTTGGGCTAAGTATGAGGGACGATCCCACTCACCTGGCCGAACAGGTCTCCTCGGTGCTGCGGCACCTGGTCCTCCTGCTCAGGCGCACCGTCGCCGGTCAGCCCGTCACCAGCCAGCAGTACGCCGTGCTCGGCTCGCTCGAAGGCGCCCCGCGCCGCATGACCGAGCTGGCCGAGGAGCACGCCGTGCAACTGCCCACGATGACCGTCCAGATCAACCGGCTGGAGGACGCGGGCCTCGTCGCGCGCGGCTCCGACCCCGCCGACGCCCGGGTCAGGACGGTCGAGCTCACCGGCGAGGGCCGCGACCGGCTGCGCGCCGTACGCCAGGCCAGGATCGGCCACCTCACCCGGGAACTGGCCGCGCTCACCGACGACGAGCGCGCCACACTAGCGGCCGCCCTGCCCGTGCTGGCGAAGCTCGGCCGCTCGTAGCGTTAGGAGCATCCATGTCGACCGGCGTTCTCCGCCAGCCCACGTCCGTCTGGGCCACCGCCTTCGCCGCGGTCGTGGCCTTCATGGGCATCGGGCTGGTCGACCCCATCCTGCCCTCCATCGCCCAGGGGCTGCGCGCCACCCCGAGCGAGGTGTCGCTGCTGTTCACCAGCTACTTCCTGGTGACCGCGGTGGCCATGCTGATCACCGGCTGGGTGTCCAGCCGCATCGGTGGCAAGCGCACGCTGCTGGCCGGGCTGGCGCTGGTGGTGGTGTTCGCCGCGCTGGCCGGCACCTCCTCCAGCGTCGCCGAGCTCGTCGGCTTCCGCGCCGGCTGGGGCCTCGGCAACGCCCTGTTCGTGGCGACCGCGCTGGCCGTCATCGTCGGGGCGGCCAGCGGCGGGGCGGAGTCGGCGATCATCCTGTACGAGGCCGCGCTCGGCCTGGGCATCTCCGCCGGACCCCTCGTCGGCGCGCTGCTCGGCGACTGGAACTGGCGGGCCCCCTTCTTCGGCACCGCCACGCTCATGGCGGCCGGCTTCGTGCTGATCGCCACCCTGCTCAGGACCGCGCCCAAGCCGGCCGTCAAGACCCGCCTCAGCGCCCCCATCAGGGCACTCGCCCACGGCGGCCTGTCCACGACCGCCTTCACCGCGCTGTTCTACAACTTCGCGTTCTTCACGATCCTGGCCTTCACCCCGTTCATCCTGCACATGTCCCCGTACGGCATCGGCTCGGTCTTCTTCGGCTGGGGCGTCTGTGTGGCGCTGGCCTCGGTCTTCGGGGCGCCGCCGCTGCGGCGCAGGCTCGGTTCGGTGAACGTCCTGCACCTGTCCCTGGCCCTGCTCGCCGTCCTCCAGATCGGCATCGCGCTGTCAGGACATGGGGGTGTCATCGTGTTCACCGTGCTGTCGGGCATCCCCATCGGGCTCAACAACACCGTCTTCACCGAGGCGGCCATGGAGGTCTCCGACGCGCCCAGGCCCGTGGCCTCGGCGGGTTACAACTTCGTGCGCTGGATGGGCGGGGCGCTGGCGCCGTTCATCGCGACCAAGCTGGGTGAGGAGATCGGGGTCGCGGTGCCGTACGCGCTCGGGGCCGTGTGCTGCCTGATCGGCATGGCCATCCTGTACACCCGGCGCCACCACCTGCGCTCCCTGTCCCGCGTGGACGCCGGCCACACGTTGCGCGACGCCGAGCCCGTGCCCCTGTGATTGGATGTCCCACCATGGTGGGACACGCGCTGCTGCTCGCGGCGAGTCTTCTCGTCGCGCCGTCGGAGCTGTCGGTCATGACGTGGAACGTCTGCACCGGCACCAACTCCGACTGCCGCTTCTACCGCGCGACACCGCTCGAACTGGCCGAGAACATCGGCCGGTACGCGCTCGACCAGCCGATCAAGCCCGGCGTGATCTTCCTGCAGGAGTTCTGCACGGGCGCGACCGGCACGCTGGAGCTGTGGCTCGAACGGCGCACCGGCCGCCCCTGGTCGGTCGGCTCGTGGGGCCTGACCGGCGCCGGCGGAAAGCCGTACGCCTGCCACCCCGACCGCCTCGGCCGCCCGCGCGGCGCGCAGAGCATCGCGGTGGCCGTGATGGGCGACACGGCCACGTTCGAGACGCACCCGCTGCCCGCCCCGCCCTGGTACGTCCGGCGCGCCGCCATCTGCGCCACCATCCCCGCCAGGAAGGTACGCGCCTGCGGCACCCACCTGTCCTCGGGCAACGGCTACGACGACCGCCGGCCGGGCGCTCCCTACCGCACCAGGCAGCTCCGGCGGCTGCTGGAGGTGGCCGCCAGGCCCGGATACCGGACGATCGTCGGTGGCGACCTCAACGTCGCCCCGCCCGACAGCGGTTACGGCAGCGCCGCCGGGCGCCGCGCGGTGGCCCCGCTCTACCGGGCGTACCAGGAGTGCGGCCAGCGGGGCGCGCGGCGTACCGGAGGGTGGACCCGCGAGGGCAGGAAGCTCGACTACCTGTTCGCCCCCAAGGGCACCGTGCGGCGCTGTCACGTCGAACGCGACGTCACCCTTTCCGATCACAAGCCCGTCTACATCAAGGTGGCCTTCTAGGAAGATGCCAGGCCATCCTGGTGTTGAATGGTCGGAACCCTGACCCGGACGGAAGGATCGGCTGTGCCCACGATCGGTGTACTCGCTCTCCAAGGAGACGTGCGCGAGCATGCGCGCATGCTTCAGGAGGCAGGAGCCTCGGCCGTCGCCGTACGCAGGCCCGCCGAGCTGGACGCGATCGACGGCCTGGTCATCCCCGGCGGGGAGTCGACCACGATGTGGAAGCTCGCCGAGACCTTCGACATGCTCCAGCCGCTGCGCATGCGGATCAAGGAGGGCCTGCCCGCCTACGGCTCCTGCGCCGGCATGATCATGCTGGCCGACAGGATCGAGGACGGCGTCGCCGGCCAGCAGACCATCGGCGGCATCGACATGGTGGTCAGGCGCAACGCGTTCGGCCGGCAGGTCGACTCCTTCGAGTCCGACCTGGACTTCGCGGGGGAGAGGGTGCACGCCGTCTTCATCCGCGCGCCCTGGGTCGAATCGCTCGGCGCGGACGTCACCGTGCTGGGCCGGTGCGAGCCTGGGGATAGGATCGTCGCGGTCCGTCAAGGGCCGTTGCTCGCTACGTCGTTCCATCCCGAGCTCACCGGGGACGTACGCGTGCACCGATACTTCGTAGACATGGTGAGGGAGCTCTAGGTAATGTCCGGCCACTCCAAATGGGCGACGACGAAGCACAAGAAGGCCGCGCTCGACGCCAAGCGCGGCAAGCTGTTCGCCAAGCTCATCAAGAACATCGAAGTGGCGGCCCGGACCGGTGGCCCTGACCCGGACGCCAACCCCACCCTCTTCGACGCCATCTTCAAGGCGAAGAAGAACTCGGTGCCCAACGACAACATCGAGCGGGCCCGCAAGCGCGGCGGCGGCCTGGAGGCGGGCGGCGCCGACTGGCAGACCATCATGTACGAGGGCTACGCGCCCGGCGGCGTCGCGGTGCTCATCGAGTGCCTCACCGACAACCGCAACCGCGCGGCCTCCGAGGTGCGCGTGGCGCTGACCCGCAACGGCGGCTCGCTGGCCGACCCCGGGTCCGTGTCCTACATGTTCAACCGCAAGGGCGTCGTGCTCGTGCCCAAGAACGGGCTCGACGAGGACACCGTGCTGATGGCCGTGCTCGACGCGGGCGCCGAGGAGGTCAACGACCTGGGCGACTCCTTCGAGGTCGTCTCCGAGGCCGGTGACCTGGTGCCGGTGCGCAAGGCGCTGCAGGAGTCGGGCATCGACTACGACTCGGCCGAGTCGAGCTTCCTGCCGACGATGAGCGTGCCGCTGGACGAAGACGGGGCCAAGAAGGTCTTCCGGCTCATCGACGCGCTGGAGGACAGCGACGACGTCCAGAACGTCTTCGCCAACTTCGACGTCAGCGACGACGTCCTGGCCGGCCTCGACGCCGAATAGCCACCGCTGCGGCCGCGGCCGGGCTCCGCGTTCTCCTGGACGTGCGGCCCGGCGGTCGCGGCGCACGAAAACGGCCGCGCTCGCTCCGCGTACACTTTCGCGTTCATTCCGTGACCTTCCGGCTTGTTCTAAGCGTGCGCGAGAGGGCCGGGGCAGCGTAGGGTCGGGCGACGTGACTTCCCCCACCCCCGCTTTCCCTGCCCCGCCTCAGGCGTTCTCGCGGGCGCTCGGCTGGTTGCTGGCCGTGCCCGCGCTGCTCGGCACCCTGATCTCGCTGGTGCTGCCGACCGTCCAGACGATCTGGCTCAGTTTCCAGAGCGGCGGCGTCATGCGGGCGAGCGCATACGTGGGGGCGGACAACTACACCGACCTGTTCGGCGAGGACGAGTTCTGGCGGGCCCTGGGGTTCACCCTCTCCCTCACCCTGATCCCGCTGCTGGTGGCCGTGATCGCGGGCCCCCTGCTGGCCCTGGCGCTCGACCGGGCGGGCACCTGGCCGCGCCGGGCCGGATACGTCGTCCTGTCCCTGGCCATCGTCACGTTCTCGCCGGTGGGCGTCGCGGCCGCCTGGATGCGGGGCCTGATGTCCGACGCCTCGGGGATCACCTCCCTGGCCGAAGGGCTGCGCGAGCCCGCCACCGCCCCTGGAACGCTCCGGCTGATCGTCGCGGCGGCCACGTTCGGGGTGGTGTGCGCGCTGGCGGTGATCGCCTTCCTGCCCGCCCTGCGCGGCGGCACCGTCGCGCCCGCCATGCTCGCCGTCGGGGCCCTCGTCGTGCTCGCCACGGTCGCCGTGGGGCTGCAGTCGTTCTCCGTCGGCATGGTGCTCACCCGGGGCGGCCCTGAGCGGTCCACAGAGACGCTCGCGGGCCTGCAGTACGACTACGCCTTCAGAATGGCCCAGTTGGGCCCTGGGGCGTCCATCGCGGTCCTCACGGGGGTGATCCTCGGCGCGCTGGGCATCATCGCCACGGTCATCGCGGCGGCCTCCCGCCTGCGCATCACCCTGACCTCCCGCACCGAGACGGGCCCGCATGGCGCCGGCCCTTCCCCCTTCGAGGGGCCTAAGGGTTCCGCGACCGCGAGTGGGCCGGCCGGGTCCTGGCCCGCGGCCGGCATCCCGGGCCCGCGCCCCGCCGAAGACGCGTCCGGCTCGTGGGCCGCGCCGGGCGCGCCGGCCGAAGGGCCCGCACCGGTCTCCTCCTCCGGCTCGCCCGGCGCGGCCCGCAGGGGGTCGGCCGGGCCTGTCGGAGTGGTCGTGGGCGTGGTGGCGTTGGTGGTCTTCACCGGGGCCGGGCTGCTGTGCGCGTGGCCGTGGATCGACGGGGTGCTCGCCTCGCCCGGGAGCCCGGCCGGCAGCCTGCGCGTGCACATGAACACCTGGGTGCCCGCCCTGGCCGGAGCGCTGGTCTCGGTCGGCGTCGCGTACCTGGCGGCCCTCGGCATCGGCGGTCTGCGCCCGCTCGGCCGCGGCAGTGAGTGGCTGCTGCTGGCGTTCGCGCCCTGGCTGTTCGTCGGCGCGGGACCGCTCGGCAACGCGAACTGGCAGAACGTCCGCAACCTCGGCCTCATCGACTCCTTCCTGGCCCTCTTCCCGCCCCTCCTGGTCAGCGTCCCCGCCCTGCTGGTGCTCACGCTGCTCTGCAAGGGCCTGGCCGAGCGCGCGGGCCGTGACTTCTTCGGCGGCGTGTTCGTCCCGTCCCTCCCCATGGCTGGCATCCTCGCCGGCGCCGTCACCCTGGTGAACGCCCACGACCTGCTGTGGCCGATGCTCGTCGTACAGAAGCCCGGCCTGTACACCGCACCCGTGGCCCAGGTCGCCCAGCTCAACGGCTTCAGCTCCCAGGCGATCGACGTCGGCGCCACCACGCCCGTGGTCGTCGTCGCCATCGCCCTGGCCGCTCTCGTCGCGGCCCAGGTGTTCTACCTCGACCGGCTCGCCATCGCCACAAAGGGTTCGCGATGACGTGCGCACGCTGAATAAATTGGCTCCTTGTGGAAATTCGCGACCTGACTCCTGAAGACCTCGACGCCACCCTTGACCTCCGCAAGCGCGCCTTCGGCCCGCTGTCCGCGGCCGATGTGGAGAGATGGCGCGCCGCGGTGATCCCCGTGCTCGGCGAGGGCCGGTATCTGGGGGCGTTCGACGACGGCAGGCTGGCCGCCGCGGCGCGGCTGCGCCGGTTCACGCAGTGGTGGCACGGCAGGCCGCAGCCGATGGCCGGAATCGCGGGCGTCACCGTCAGCCCGGAGGACCGCGGGCGCGGCGTCGGCAGCGGCATCATGCGGGCCGTCATCGAGCGCGGCGTGGCGCTCGGCGACGCGATCTCCGCGCTCTATCCGGCCACCACCGCCATCTATCGCGGGCTCGGCTACGAGCACGCCGGCGCCCAGTACAACGTGCGCATCCCCGCCGAGGCGCTGCGCCGGATCCGGTCGTCAGGGCCGGTCAAGCTGCGCAGGATGGGCCCGGACGACGCCTCCGAGATCGTGTCGGTGCTGCACCGCGTGCACGGCGCGGCCCGTTCCAGCGGCCCCGTCTCCTGGGACGAGCAGACCTGGCGGCTCTGGCTCGGCAACCCGGACGACTTCCTCTACCTGGCCGACGACGGATACGTCATCTACCGGTGGAAGGGCGAGGACATGGAGGTCGAGAACGTCGTCGCCGCCTCCGGGGAGAGCCTGCGGGCGCTGTGGTCGATGGTGGGCAGCGCCTCCTCGATCGCCCGCGACGTCATCGCCTCCGTGGCGCCGGACGACCCGGTGCTGTGGCTGCTGCGCGAGCGGTCGACGGAGCAGGTCCTGCAGCGGCGGTGGATGTTCAGGGTGCTGGACGTGGCCGCCGCCGTGGAACGCAGAGGCTATCCGGAGCAGGTGGGGTGCGAGGCGGTCGTGACCGTGGAGGACCCGATCCAGGGTTCGGGCACGTGGCGGCTGGAGTTCGGAGGCGGCTCGGGCGCCGCCACGCCCGTGGAGGGGGCCGGGGTCACGCTCTCGGTGAACGGCTTCTCCGCCCTGTACGCCGGGATTCCGGCGGCGACGCTCCGGCTCACCGGGCTCATGTCCGGGGACGAGCGCTACGACGAGGCCCTGGACACGGCTTTCGCGGCGAAGCCGTACATGCTGGATTACTTCTGACCGGCATCCGGGCCGCGGACGGCGCGGCCGTGCGTCCGATGGGCGCTTTCCAGGGTACGGTCACCGATCCGGAGGGCGTTTTCCGATGCACGGCCACCTCAGCCGGGGTAAAGTCTCGTGCCGAACAGATGTTCGGCGGCGCGGGGAGGCATGCCGGTGCGGGTGATGGGCGTCGATCCGGGGCTGACCCGGTGCGGCCTGGGCGCTGTCGAAGGGCGTCCGGGCGCGCCGCTGACGCTGGTGGCCGTCGGGGTGGTGCGCACCGGGGCCGACGAGGAGCTCGGCGCCCGGCTCGTCGGCATCGAGGCGGGGATCGAGCAGTGGCTCGACGACGTGCGGCCCGACGCGGTCGCGGTCGAGCGCGTCTTCAGCCAGCACAACGTCCGCACCGTGATGGGCACCGCCCAGGCGGCGGGCATCGCGGTGCTGTGCGCGGCCCGGCGCGGCCTGCCGGTGGCCCTGCACACGCCGTCCGAGGTCAAGGCGGCCATCACCGGCAGCGGCACGGCCGACAAGAAGCAGATCGGCGCCATGGTCACCCGGCTGCTCCGGCTGAGCGAGATGCCCAAGCCCGCCGACGCCGCCGACGCCCTCGCCCTGGCCATCTGCCACACCTGGCGCGGCGGCGCCCAGCACCGCCTGGCCGAGGCCCTGGCCAAGGCCACCCGAAAGGACCCCAGACTGTGACAGACCTTCAGGCGACGGGGGTGGGGCCGTGATCGCGTCGGTGGCGGGCAAGGTGGCGGCGGTCGCGCCCGACGGGGCCGTGATCGAGGTCGGCGGGGTCGGCATCCTCGCCCACTGCACGCCGGGCACGCTCGCGACGCTGCGGGTCGGCGAGGACACGCGCCTGGCCACGTCGCTGGTCGTGCGCGAGGAGTCGCTCACCCTCTACGGCTTCGTCAGCGATGACGAGCGGGCCGTGTTCGAGCTGCTGCAGACGGCCAGCGGGGTCGGGCCCAAGCTGGCGCTGGCGATGCTCGCCGTCCACCCGCCCAACGCGCTGCGGGTCGCCGTGGCAAGTGCCGACCTCAAGGCGCTCACCCAGGTGCCGGGGATCGGGCAGAAGGGGGCGCAGCGGATCGTCCTGGAGCTCAAGGACCGGCTGGGCACGCCTGAGGAGGCGGTCAACGCGGCGCTCAACGGGGAGCGGCGGGTCGCGGCGTGGCGCGACCAGGTCCATTCGGGGCTGGTGGGGCTGGGCTACTCCGGCAAGGACGCCGACGAGGCGATCGCCGCCGTGGAGCCCGACGCCGACGCCGACCTCGCCGCCGGCCGCCAGCCCCAGGTCGCCGCCCTGCTCAAGGCGGCTCTCAAGTCTCTGAGCATCCGATGAGCCTTTACGGCGAAGCCACCGTCCCCGCACGCGCCGACGCCGGTGACCGTCCGTCATGGCCGGTCGTGAAGGCTCACGGGCTGCTCGCCGTGACGAGCGCCACCTTGACCGGCCACCGTGCCCCGGCCGGCCACCGTCCCAGACGCGCCGGCCCCCGCCGCGCCACACCCCGCCGTCCCGGCGCGGTGGTGACGCCTTCGGACCCATTCCGGAAATCGGTGTCCAGTCAGATGGCGGTCCAAGGCAGGGTGTGTGATAGCCAGGTGCTGAACGGGAGGTGGGGGCGGCGTGGGGTTTGAGAGGGAGATTCTCTCGTCCGAGGCCGAGGGCGACGAGCTGCAGATCGAGGCGGCGCTCCGGCCCAAGCGCCTGGGCGAGTTCATCGGCCAGGCCCGCGTGCGCGAACAGCTCTCCCTCGTCCTGGAGAGCGCCCTGCGACGGCGGCGGCCGCCCGACCACGTGCTCATGAGCGGCTCTCCAGGGCTCGGAAAGACGACCCTGGCCATGATCGTCGCGGCGGAGCTCAACGCGCCCCTCAGGATCACCTCAGGGCCCGCCCTGGAGCGCGCGGGTGACCTCGCCGCCATCCTGTCGACGCTCACCGAGGGCGAGGTGCTGTTCATCGACGAGATCCACCGGATGGCCAGGCCCGCCGAGGAGATGCTCTACCTCGCCATGGAGGACTTCCGGGTCGACATCATCGTCGGCAAGGGCCCGGGCGCCACCGCCATCCCCCTTGAGGTCTCGCCCTTCACGCTGGTCGGCGCCACCACCCGCGCCGGGCTGCTGCCCGCCCCGCTGCGCGACCGGTTCGGGTTCACCGCCCACATGGACTTCTACGAGGTCGGCGAGCTGGAGCAGGTGCTCTACCGCTCCGCCAAGCTGCTCGGCGTCAAGCTGCCCATCGAGGGCGCCCACGAGATCGCCCGGCGCTCCCGTGGCACGCCGCGCATCGCCAACCGGCTGCTGCGGCGCGTACGCGACTTCGCCGACGTGCGGGCCGACGGGCTGATCGACCGCGACATCGCCTCCGCGGCACTGAACCTTTACGAAGTCGACGCAGAAGGGCTCGACCGGCTCGACCGGGCGGTGCTCGGCGTGCTGCTGAAGAAGTTCGGCGGCGGCCCCGTCGGCCTGTCGACGCTCGCCGTGGCCGTGGGGGAGGAGCCGGAGACGGTCGAGGTGGTGGCCGAGCCGTTCCTCGTACGCCAAGGTCTGCTGGCCAGGACTCCGCGCGGCCGGGTCGCGACCGCCGCGGCCTGGACCCATCTCGGTATGACACCGCCACCCGATGCGTTCGGAGCGGCACTTTTCGACTGATTACAGAACGGTTGCAACCGTTTCAAATTGGGAACTTCCCCGCGCGCCGAAACGCTGCCTCGTTGCCGCGTTTCGCAACAAGCGCCTACACTCCGTGGCTTGGCTGGCTGTGTAGGCTGACGGGCTGAGCGGCGCGGCCCCAAGCCACGCACGGAATTTCCGGCGCGAGGCCGGTGTCAACTTCTTGTACGACAATGGAAGGTCGCCCCTTATGGACATGGGACAACTCGGAAGCATCCTGCCGCTGATTCTTCTGGTGGTGGTGTTCTACTTCCTGCTGATCCGCCCCCAGCGCAAGCGCCAGCAAGAGGCGATCAAGATGCAGAACTCCCTGGGCCCCGGCGCGCGGGTCATGACGACGACCGGACTTTTCGGCACCGTCGTCGCGGTGGACAATGAGGATGTGATCCTCGAGGTCGCGCCCGGGATCGAGACCCGTTGGGTGAAGGCCGCCATCGGCCGCGTCGTCACCCCCGGTGACGCCCCAGCGGACGCGGAGCCGGCCGATGACGAGGCCGAACTCGGCGAGGAGGGCAAGAAGGAGTCCGAGGCCACCGTGGAGCGTAACGGCGACCAGGACTCCAGTACCAAGCAGTCCTGACTAAGCTCTGCGACAAACACCCCTATCCGAAAGAACTGACGACCAGTGGCCCGATCGACCAGCAGCCACAGCCGACCGGGGCGTACGCTCCTCGTGCTTCTGGCGCTCATCCTCGCCCTGCTCGGGACGATGTTCCTGCAGAAGGCGTTCACGCCCAAGCTGGGACTCGACCTCGCCGGCGGCACGACGGTGACTCTGTCTCCCGTGACTCAGAACAACGCGGCTCCTCCGGAGGAGATCCTTGACCGCGCGGTCAACATCATCCGCGATCGGGTCAACGGCACCGGAATCTCCGACGCGGAGGTCGCCAAGTCGGGCGACAACATCATCATCTCCATTCCGGGCGTCGGACAGAGCGAGGCCGTGAAGCTGGTCGCGACCACCGCGGAGCTGCGCTTCCGCCAGGTCCTCGCGATGGCGGCCACGGAGGTCCCGCAGGAGTTGGCCACCAACGCGCCGACGCCCAGCGGGTCTCCTTCGGCCGCCCCGAGCCAGTCGGCCAAGCCGTCGAGCTCGGCCAAGCCGTCGACCTCGGAGTCGGCCGGCGCGCCGAAGGCCACCCCCTCGCCCACGGGCAAGGCGCTGTCCTCCGCGCTGACCGCGCCGAGCCCGGCCGCTCCGGCCGCCGAGCAGAGCACCGGCGCCAAGACCGACCAGACCGGCCAGACCGGGGCGAAGACCGACCAGACCGGCGCCAAGAACGCCGAGCCGTCGGCTCAGCCGTCCGCGACTCAGCAGGACACCAAGAAGAACAAGGCCTCCCCGTCGGCGAGCCCGACCGGCCAGGCCAGCACGCCGCCGCAGCAGCAGGACCCGATGGCCGGCATCAACACCGAGGGCATCGACCCCGCGGTGCTGGCCCAGTTCCAGAAGCTCAACTGCGCCGACCCGGCCAACCGCGGCCAGGGCGTCCAGGACGACCCGAACAAGCAGTACGCCGGCTGTGAGACCGACGGCAGCTACAAGTACGTCCTCGACGTCGCCAAGGTCGTCGGCACCGACATCGACACGGCCTCGGCGGGCGTCCAGCAGGGCACCACCGAGTGGGTCGTGCAGCTCGATTTCAAGAGCAAGGGCGCGGGCGAGTGGAGCAAGCTCACCACCACCGCGTACAACTCGCAGGAGCCGCGCAACAAGGTCGCGGTCGTGCTCGACGGCGTCGTCATCACCGCGCCCAACATCATCAGCCCGATCCCCGGCGGTCGTGCCGAGATCACGGGCGGCTTCGACCAGGCCAGCTCCACCAACCTGGCCGACCAGCTCAAGTACGGCGCGCTGCCGCTGAAGTTCAACCGCAGCTCGATCGACACGGTCTCCTCGACCCTGGGCCAGGACCAGCTCCAGGGCGGCCTGATCGCGGGCCTCATCGGCCTGGCGCTGGTGGTCGTCTACTGTCTGCTCTACTACCGGGGCCTGGGCATCGTGGCGGTGCTGAGCCTCGTGGTGGCCACGCTGATCACGTACACGGCCGTGGTGGTGCTCGGGCACAACGCCAACTTCCGGCTCTCGCTGCCGCACATCATCGGTTTGGTGGTCTCGATCGGCATCACCGCCGACTCCTTCATCGTGTACTTCGAACGCATCCGTGATGAGATGAAGGAAGGACGGCGGACGCTTCGCGCGGCCGTCGAGGTGGCCTGGGTCCGTGCCCGGCGCACGATCCTGATCGCCGACGCCGTCATGTTCATCGCCGCGATCGTGCTGTACTTCCTGGCGGTGGGCGGTGTGGCCGGGTTCGCGTTCGCGATGGGCCTGACCACGCTGATCGACATCGTGGTGGTGTTCCTGTTCACCAAGCCGTTCATCGCCCTGCTGGCGAGGGTGAAGTTCTTCGCCAAGGGACACCCGCTGTCGGGTCTCGACGCCGAGCGCATGAGCGAGGTCACGACCGGCCGCACGACCACTCCGCAGGAGGCCTGAGATGGGACTGGGGCGTCGCCTCTATCGCGGCGAGATCGATGTCGACTTCGTCGGCCAGTGGAAGCTCTGGTACAGCCTGTCGGGCTTCCTGCTGATCATCTCCCTCGCCGGACTGCTGATCAACGGCCTCAACCTGGGCGTGGAGTTCAGGGGCGGGTCGGTGTTCTCCTTCAAGGCCCAGACCGCGAACATCGAGCAGGTACGCGAGGTGTTCCAGGAGCAGGGCGTGCACCAGCCGATCGTGCAGACGGCCGGTGACCGCTGGCGGGTGACCACCGAGACGCTGTCGGAAAGCACCATGAACCAGGTGCAGACCGCCGTCTCCAAGGACTTCAACGTGCCCACCAACCAGGTCGACATCCAGTCGATCGGCGCGTCCTGGGGCGGTGAGGTGTCCCAGAAGGCCTGGATAGGCCTGGGCGTGTTCATGCTGGCGATCATCTTGTACCTGTCGATGGCGTTCGAGCCGAAGATGGCCCTGGCGGCCATCGTCGCGCTCATCCACGACCTCGTCATCACGGCCGGCATCTACGCCTGGTCGGGCTTCGAGGTCACGCCGGCGACGCTGCTGGGCTTCCTGACCATCCTCGGTTACTCGCTCTACGACGCGGTCGTGGTGTTCGACATGATCAAGGAGGTCACGGCCAAGCTCGGGCACGGGTCGAAGCAGACCTACTCGATGGCGGCCAACAACGCCCTCAACCACACGCTGATCCGGTCGCTGAACACCTCGCTGGTCGCGATCCTGCCGGTGGCGGCGATCCTGTTCATCGGCACCACGCTGCTCGGCGCGGGCACGCTGAAGGACCTGTCGCTGGCGTTGTTCGTCGGCATGATCGTCGGCACCTACTCGTCGCTGTGCGTGGCCACGCCGCTGCTGGTGACGCTGAAGGAGCGCGAGCCGAAATACCAGGCCATCGCCAGGAGGCTCGCCTCCACGGGAGGTGGCAAGGGAGCCAAGGGCTCCAAAAGCGCGGCCGTAGCCAAGGGGTAGCCGCGACGGCATCCGTACGACGCCCTCGCCCTGCACCGGGGTGAGGGCGTCGTCGTGTCCGGGTGCGGCCGGAAATGCACCATCATGGAGCCCGGCATACGGCCGGTTGAGAGAGGCGAGGAAACGCCATGAGTGAGCTGAGCGCGATCATCCTGGATCGGATCAGAGACGTGCCCGACTACCCCAAGCCGGGCGTCATGTTCAAGGACATCACCCCGCTCCTGGCGGACCCGGTCGCGATGGCGGCCGTGGTGGACGAACTGGCCGGGCTTCACCAGGTGGACAAGATCGTGGGGATCGAGGCGCGGGGGTTCATTCTGGCCGCGCCGGTGGCGTATCGGGCGGCGGCGGGGTTCGTTCCCGTACGAAAGAAGGGGAAATTGCCCGCCGCGACCCTGGAAGAGTCCTACGATCTGGAGTACGGCTCCGCGACCATCGAGGTCCACCGTGACGCCTTCACGCCCGGCGACCGGGTTCTCGTCGTCGACGACGTGCTGGCCACGGGAGGCACCGCGAAGGCGGCCGTGGAGCTGGTGCAAAGGGCCGGAGCCGAGGTCGTCGGCATCGCCGTGCTGATGGAGCTGGCCTTTCTCAAGGGACGAGAGCGCCTGACGGGGGTGGACGTGCACTCCCTGCTGATCGTCTGAGCCCCGGCCCGCGGCGGCCCAGGTTCGCCGCCTGGATACACTGGGGGATCTGGACTCGAAACGTGAGGAGCCATTGCGTGAGGAGTCTGTGTGCCCCGTGATGTGGTCGTGCCCGACGTGACCGACTCTGGCAACGCCGAGACGTCCGGCGTGCCGTCGGTGCGCCGAAGGCGGTTTGGGGGTGGGGCCATGAATCCGGTGCTGGAGCCGTTGTTCCGCACGGTCCGCGCCACCCATCCCAAGGCCGACCTGCGCGTGATCGAGCGCGCCTACGACGTCGCCGCCTATCACCACCGCGACCAGAAGCGGAAGTCCGGCGACCCGTACATCACCCATCCGCTGGCCGTGGCGACGATCCTGGCCGAGCTCGGCACCGACGACGAGACGCTGTGCGCGGCGCTGCTGCACGACACCGTCGAGGACACCGCCTACAGCCTCGACGAGCTGCGCGGCGACTTCGGCGACACGATCGCGTCGCTGGTCGACGGCGTCACCAAGCTCGACAAGGTCAAGTTCGGCGACGCCGCGCAGGCCGAGACGGTGCGCAAGATGGTCGTCGCGATGTCGCGCGACATCCGGGTGCTGATCATCAAGCTGGCCGACCGGCTGCACAACATGCGCACCATGCGCTACCTGCCGGAGCACAAGCGCCACCAGAAGTCGCGCGAGACGCTGGAGATCTTCGCCCCGCTGGCCCACCGCCTGGGCATGAACACGATCAAGTGGGAGCTCGAGGACCTCGCCTTCGCGATGCTCTACCCCAAGCGCTACGACGAGATCGCGCGCATGGTGTCGGAGCGGGCGCCGCGCAGGGACTTGTTCCTGCAGGAGGTCATCGAGAAGGTCTCCGGCGACCTGCGTGAGGCGAAGATCCGCGCGGTGGTCAAGGGCCGGCCGAAGCACTACTACTCGGTCTACCAGAAGATGATCGCCCGCGATGTGGCGTTCGACGACATCTACGACCTGGTGGGCATCCGCGTGCTGGTCGACAGCGTGCGCGACTGCTACGCGGCGCTCGGCACCATCCACGCCCGGTGGAACCCGGTGCCGGGGCGGTTCAAGGACTACATCGCGATGCCCAAGTTCAACATGTACCAATCGCTGCACACGACGGTGATCGGTCCCGAGGGCAAGCCGGTGGAGCTGCAGATCCGCACCCACGCGATGCATCACAGGGCCGAATACGGCGTGGCCGCGCACTGGAAGTACAAAGAGGAGGTCGGCGCCCCCGGCCCCACCGGCAAGGTCAAGCCGGGCAGCGACATGGCCTGGCTGCGCCAGCTCCTCGACTGGCAGAAGGAGACCTCCGACCCGGGCGAGTTCCTGGAGTCGCTGCGCTTCGACCTGTCGGTCTCCGAGGTCTACGTGTTCACCCCGAAGGGCTCGGTCATCGCCCTGCCCGAGGGGGCCACGCCGGTCGACTTCGCCTACGCCGTGCACACCGAGGTGGGCCACCGCTGCATCGGCGCGCGGGTCAACGGGCGGCTGGTGCCGCTGGAGTCGCGGCTCGGCAACGGCGACACGGTCGAGATCTTCACCTCCAAGTCGCCGGACGCCGGGCCGTCGCGCGACTGGCTGAAGTTCGTCAAGTCCGGCCGCGCCCGCAACAAGATCCGGCAGTGGTTCTCCAAGGAGCGCCGCGAGACCGCGATCGAGGCGGGCAAGGAGGCCATCGGGCGGGCCATGCGCAAGCAGGGCCTGCCGCTGCAGCGGCTGATGTCCGGCGAGGCGCTGCTGGCGCTGGCCCGCGACCTGCGCTACCCCGACGTGTCCGCGCTCTACGCGGCCGTGGGCGAGGGCCACATCGCGGCCCAGACCGTCGTGCAGAAGCTGGTGAGCTCGATCGGCGGCGTCGACAGCGCCGAGGAGGACATCGCCGAGACCTCGCTGCCGACCCGGCTGCGCGGCCGCCCCCGTGGCGGTGGCGGCGCGGGCGTGGTGGTGGCGGGCGACGCCGACGTGTGGGTACGCCTGTCGAAGTGCTGCACCCCGGTGCCCGGCGACGACATCGTCGGCTTCGTCACCCGGGGCCACGGCGTGTCGGTGCACCGGGGCGACTGCACCAACGTGCAGGCGCTCAAGTCGCAGCCGGACCGCCTGGTCGAGGTGAGCTGGTCGCCCAGCGACGACAGCGTGTTCCTGGTGGCCATCCAGGTGGAGGCGCTCGACCGGCCGCGCCTGCTGTCCGACGTCACCCGCACGCTGTCCGACCAGCACGTCAACATCCTGAGCGCCTCCGTGACGACCTCCCGCGACCGGGTGGCGATCAGCAAGTTCACCTTCGAGATGGGCGACCCCAAGCACCTGGGTCACGTGCTGAAGGCCGTACGCAACATCCAGGGCGTCTTCGACGTCTACCGGGTGAGCGGCGCCGGCGGCTGAGCCCCCGGCGGGAAGCTCAGCGCTGGCGCAGGTCGGGCAGGTTGACGACGATCGCCTCCTGCGTGCTGCGCGCGATCACCACGACCGCCTCCTCGGAGGGGTCGGGGTTCTCTTCGCGGTGCGGCACGTAGGGCGGCACGAAGATGTAGTCGCCGGCCTTGGCGTCCAGGCGCACCTCCTGGCCGTCCTCCAGGAACACGAACGACGGGTGGCCGCTGACGACGTAGATGGCCGTCTCCGAGGCGCCGTGGTGGTGGTCCGAGGAGCGGCTGGCGGGCGCGACGTGCGTCTGCCCCATCCACAGCCGCGCCGAGCCGGCCGAGGCGCCGCTGACGGCGGCCAGCCGCCGCATGCCGGGGCTCTGCGCCGTATCGCCGGAGAGCTCTCCTGAGGCGATGTGACGCAGGGGCCGGTGGAAGGGGTCCCCTTGGGTGCGATAGCCCTCCCACAGGCGTCCTCCGGCCCGTTCGAGCACGGTCGTGGCCACGGCGGTCAGCTTCGCGGGGTCGTCGCGGGCCGCGAGCAGCTCATCCGCCAGCTCCGCATCGAGGGTGCGCAGCTCGCGCAGCAGCCACTTGCCGTTCCCCTGCCACCAGCGCCCCATGCCCAGCGCGGTCCTGGCGGTGGCCTGCACGATCTCCCAGCCGATGAACGCCCGCTCACCCGGATCCGTCGTCCCCGCCAGGTCGTCGAGCAGGTCGGACAGCACGTATCGGGCCCGCTCCGCCTGGCCGGTCGTCAGCCCCGAGGGCCCGGCCGACAGGCGCTCGGCCAGCGCGCTCTGCAGGTCGCTGGCCCGGCCGCCCGTCCTGTCGGCCAGCACCGCGCCCTCGGCGCAGATGCGCGCCAGGATCGGCCGCCGCTCGTCGAAGCCCTTGCCGATGTAGGCGGCCAGGCTGGTCTCGCTGTGCGCGAACAGCTCCACCGGCCACTCGCGCCAGCGCAGCGTCTCGCGATAGGGGCGCGCCAGCCCGTCGAGCACCACCACGACGTCGAGATCGGAGGTGCCGGTGCGGCGCTCGGTGAGCACGCTGCCGCCGACGAAGGCGTAAAGAGCGCCGGGGAACATCTCTTCGATGAAGGCGCGCGCCGCGCTGACGGGATCCATGCCGTCAGCCTAGATCCGTGGCGCCGCCGCTCGCCGCCCGATTCACGCGACGGCGGCATCAATGGGCAGGAGAAACAGAGCGGACCGCCCGAGCCGTCCGGCGAGGGGCGCGAGGCCCCCGCGCCGGACTAGCTGAACTCGGTCAGCGTGCGCTCGGCCTCCTCCAGCCACGAGCGGCGGGCGATCAGGGCCTCCTCGGCCTCCTTGACGTCCTTGGCGCGCCCTGCGGCCTGCGCCTTGGACAGCCGCTTCTCGAGCTGCTCGATCGAGGTGCGGAGCTGGTCGACCGTGCTCTGGGCGCGAGCCCTGGCCTCGGGGTTGGAGCGCTTCCACTCGGCGTCCTCGGCCTTGCGCACGGCCTCGTCCACCTTGCGCAGCCCGCCCTCCAGGCGGTCGCGCTGCTCGCGCGGCACGGGGCCGGCGGCCTCCCACCGCTCCAGGATGTGCCGCAGCGCCCCTCGGGCCGTGCGCACGTCGGTCACGGGCAGGATCTTCTCGGCGTCGGCGAGCAGCTCCTCCTTGACCTGCGCGTTGGCGGCCAGCGAGGCGTCACGCTCGGCGAAGACCGCCGAACGGGCCTGGAAGAACTGGTCCTGGGCGCCCTTGAAGCGCGCCCACAGCTCGTCCTCGGCCTCGCGTGAGGCGCGCCCAGCGCTCTTCCACTGCTGCATCAGCTCGCGGTAGATCGCCGCGGTCGTGCCCCAGTCGGTCGAGTCGGCGATCGCCTCGGCTTCGGCGACGATGCGCTCCTTGGTCGCCCGCACGCCCTCGCGCTGCTCGTCGAGCCCCGCGAAGTACTGCTTGCGCCGCTTGGCGAACGCCGTGCGCGCGGCCGAGAGCCGCTTCCACAGCGCGGCCTCGGTGACCCGGTCGATCCGGTCGGCCGCCTTCCACTCCTCGACGAGCTGACGCAGCCGCTCGCCGCCCGACTTCCAGTGAGTGGTCTCGTCGGCGATGCGCTCGGCCTCGCCGACGATGCGCTCCTTGACCGTCCTGGCCTCGGCCCGCGCGTGCTCGCGGGCCGCCTTGACCTCCTCGCGGCGCTGGCCGACGAGCTCCGTCAGGCCGTCGAGCCGGGCCACCAGGGCGGCCAGGTCGCCGATGGCGTGCGCGTCGGCGACGGCCTCGCGCAGCTTGACGATGCTCGCCTCGGCCTGCGCCGGGGCCAGATCGGTGCCCTTGACGCGCTGCTCCAGCAACTGCACCTGGCCGGCCAGCTCGTCGTACTTGCGATGGAAGTAGGCCAGTGCCTCTTCGGGTTCACCGGCCTGCCAGGAGCCGACGGCTCGCTCTCCCTCAGCCGTACGCACGTAGACGGTGCCGTCGTCGTCTACCCGGCCCCACGGGTCGGTGCTCACCGTGTCCTCCCGCACTATCCATCAGACCCTTCGGGACTACTTCGTCCCTAGTTTGTATTACGTCAGCTCTTGCCGGCGATTGTCACGTCTTTGATTTCGACGGATTGCTTTGGCGCTCCTGTCCCGTCTCCCGCGTCGCCGATGACGCCTGCTTTGTTCACCTTGTCCAGGATGTCGAGCCCCTTGGTGATCGTACCCACCGGCGTGTAATCCGGGGTGAGTCCGATGTCTCCGTAAACCAGGAAGAACTGACTGCCCGTGCTGCCCGGCGCCTGCGTCTTGGCCATGGCCATCACGCCGCGCTTGTACTGGGCACCCTGCAGGTTCTCCTCGGCCATCACGTAGCCGGGGCCGCCCGAGCCGTCCTGGCTCTTGCCGTCCGCCTTCGCGGTCGGGTCGCCGCACTGCAGCATCGGGAACTTGTCGCTGCCGAGCCGGTGGCACTTGCTGCCCTTGTAGTAGTTCTTCTTCGCCAGGAACTCCAGCGAGTTGGTCGTGCAGGGCGCCTTGGCGTTGTTGAGCTCGACCACGATGTCGCCCTGGTTCGTCTTGAGCGTCATCGTCTTCGTCGCCGGCTCGGTCTTCACCTTCGCCGGCGGCGTGCCGACGTCCTTGACCTGACCGCCGCCGGTGTCCTTGGCGTAGTCGCACGTGCCCGTCGCCGCGTTGTACGGCTTGGGGCCCGTCGCGGGCGGCGCCGTCGTCGCCGTCGTGTCGGCGGGCGTCGCCGAGGGCGATGCCGCCGCCTCCGTCGCCGGGTCATTGCCCCCGAGCAGGGCGACCGCGGCCACGATGCCGCCGACCACGATCACCACGCCCACGGTGGAGCCGATGATCGCCGTGCGCTTGGCCTTCTGCTCACGCTCGACGCGGCGCTGCATCTGCCGCTCGTAGTGCTCGCGTGCCAGCTGCTTCTGCCGGTCCTTCCCCGTGGCCACCGCTTTGCCTCCCATAGTCAATCAACTGAGGTGGGCGAATCGTATCGGCCAACGGGTAATGATTCGCAGCCCGGCGACCCGCACCGGTACCCTTCAGTTACATTCCCATTGGCTTTTCGACGAGATCACCTGAGGCAGATGCTCATCGCCGGCTTCCCCGCAGGGGCCTTCCAGACCAATTGTTACGTTGTCGCGCCTGCCGCCGGCGAGGAGTGCGTGATCGTCGATCCAGGTCAGGACGCGACCGAAGGCGTGGACGAGCTGCTGCGCGAGCACCGGCTCAAGCCGGTCGCGGTCCTCCTGACCCACGGCCACCTCGACCACGTCTGGTCGGTGGCCCCCGTCTGCGGCGCGCGCGACGTCCCCGCGTGGATCCACCCGGAGGACCGCCACCTGCTGAGCGACCCGGCCGCGGGCTGGTCCGGCACGAGCGCCTCGATGTTCGGCGGGCTGACGCTGAGCGAGCCCGACGACGTGCGCGAGCTGTCCGACGGCGCCGTGCTGCCGCTCGCCGGTCTTGAGCTCGTGGTCGACCACACGCCCGGCCATACCAGGGGGTCGGTGAGCTTCCGGCTGCCCGGTGACGAGATCATGTTCTCGGGTGACCTGTTGTTCGCCGGCTCCATCGGCCGCTCTGACCTTCCCGGCGGCGACTACGCGACCATCCTGCGCAGCCTGGCCTCCAAGTGCCTGCCGCTGCCTGACGATACGGTCGTCCTGCCGGGCCACGGACCACAGACCACGATCGGCCGCGAGCGCGCGACCAACCCCTACCTCAAGGAAGCAGCGCCGCACGCCGGTCCCACACGAGGGATCTAATGAGCTTCCAAGCACCGAAAGGCACCTTCGACTGGCTGCCGCCCCGCTCCGAGCGGGTCCTCGCCGTGCGCGAGGCGCTGAGCGAGCCGCTGCGCCGGTCGGGATACGGCTACATCGAGACGCCGGTCTTCGAGGACACCCAGCTGTTCGCCAGGGGCGTAGGCGAGTCCACGGACATCGTCTCCAAGGAGATGTACACCTTTCCCGACAAGGCCGGCCGTTCCCTGACGCTGCGGCCCGAGGGCACGGCCTCGGTCGTGCGCGCGGTGCTCCAGCACAACCTGCACAACGGCCAGCTCCCGGTGAAGCTGTGGTACTCCGGCAGCCAGTTCCGCTACGAACGCTCCCAGAAGGGCCGCTACCGGCACTTCTGGCAGGTCGGGGCCGAGGCGCTCGGCTCGGAGGACCCGGCGCTCGACGCCGAGATCATCATCCTGGCGGCGCGCGGGTTCGCCTCGCTCGGGCTCCGGCAGGTCCGGCTGATCCTCAACTCGCTCGGTGACAAGAACTGCCGGCCCGCCTACCGGGCGGCGCTGCAGGAGTTCCTGCGCGGGCTCGACCTCGACGAGGACACCAGGGCGCGCATCGAGATCAACCCGTTGCGCGTGCTCGACGACAAGCGGCCCGAGGTCCAGGCTCGACTGGAGGGCGCGCCGCTGGTCGTCGATCACCTGTGCGCGGCCTGCGAGGCCTACCACGAGGAGGTCCGTGGCCTGCTGACCGCCTCCGGGGTGGCGTTCGAGGACGATCCGCGCCTGGTGCGCGGGCTCGACTACTACACGCGCACCACGTTCGAGTTCGTGCACGACGGCCTCGGCTCGCAGTCGGCCGTGGGCGGCGGCGGCCGCTACGACGGGCTCAGCGAGATGCTCGACGGCCCGCCGCTGCCCAGCGTCGGGTGGGCGCTCGGCGTGGACCGGACGTTCCTGGCCATGGAGGCCGAGGGGTTGCTCGCCGACGACACCGCACAGAGGCGCGTCCAGGTGTACGGTGTCCCGCTGGGTGACGACGCTCGCCGCCGCATGTTCCTGCTCGTCGGCGAGCTGCGCGAGGCGGGCGTCAGCGCCGACATGGCCTTCGGTGGCAAGGGGCTCAAGGGCGCGATGAAGGGCGCCGACCGCTCGGGCGCGGCGTTCGCGCTGATCCTGGGCGAGCGTGACCTCGCGGCCGAAGCCGTGCAAGTGAAGGACCTGGCCACCGCCGAGCAGACCGAAGTGCCGCTGGCCAAGGTCGTCGACGTACTGAAGGGGAAGGTGCAGTGACCGGCGAGCCAGGGCCGCTGCCGCCCCTCTCCTATTCGCATGAAGGGAAAGTGCAGTGATCCGCACGCATACCGCCGGGTCGCTCCGCGAGGAGCACGCCGGGCAGCAGGTGACGCTCGCAGGATGGGTGGCGCGCCGCCGTGACCACGGCGGCGTCGTCTTCATCGACCTGCGTGACGCCTCCGGCTCGGCGCAGGTGGTCTTCCGCGAGGAGGACCACGCCCACGACCTGCGCGCCGAATACTGCGTGCAGGTCGTCGGCCAGGTCAGGACGCGGCCCGAGGGCAACGAGAACCCCGAGCTGCCCACCGGCGCGATCGAGGTCGTGGCCGACCGGGTCGAGGTGCTGAGCGAGTCCGCGCCGCTGCCGTTCCCGATCGAGGGCAACGTGGGGGTGTCGGAGGAGGCGCGGCTGAAATACCGCTACCTCGACATCCGCCGCCAGCAGGTGGCCGCCGCGATGCGTACCCGCTCCAAGGCCACCTACCTGGCCAACGAGGTGATGCACGAGCTCGGCTTCGTCTACGTCGAGACGCCGACGCTGACCCGCTCCACGCCCGAGGGCGCGCGCGACTTCCTGGTGCCGGTGCGCCTGCAGCCCGGCAACTGGTACGCGCTGCCGCAGTCGCCGCAGCTGTTCAAGCAGCTCCTCCAGGTGGCCGGGCTCGAGCGCTACTACCAGCTCGCCAAGTGCTACCGCGACGAGGACCTGCGGGCCGACCGGCAGCCGGAGTTCACCCAGATCGACGTCGAGATGTCCTTCGTGGACCAGGAGGACGTCATCGCGGTCGGCGAGCAGCTGATCGGCCGGATCTGGAAGGAGACGCTCGGCTACGAACTGCCGTCGCCGCTGCCGCGCATGACGTACGCGGACGCGATGGCCCGCTACGGCTCCGACAAGCCCGACCTGCGCTTCGGCCAGGAGCTGGTCGAGATGACCGGCTACTTCGCGGGCACCACCTTCCGCGTCTTCCAGGCCGACTACGTGGGCGCCGTGGTGATGCCCGGTGGCGGCTCGCAGACCCGTAAGGAGCTCGACGGCTGGCAGGAGTGGGCCCGCTCGCGCGGCGCCAAGGGCCTGGCCTACGTGCTCGTGCAGGACGACGGCATGCTCGGCGGCCCGGTCGCCAAGAACCTGTCGGAGGCGGAGCTGTCCGGCCTGGCCGCCAAGGTGGGCGCCGCGCCGGGTGACGCGATCTTCTTCGCCGCCGGGGCTCGTAACGCCGCGCGCGACCTGCTCGGCGCGGCCCGCCTGGAGATCGGGCGGCGCTGCGGGCTGATCGACGAGTCGCTGTGGTCGTTCCTGTGGGTCGTGGACGCGCCCATGTTCGAGGAGGACGGTGAGGGCGGCTGGACGGCCGTGCACCACCCGTTCACCGGGCCGAAGCCGGAGTGGGCCGACAACTTCCAGGACCATCCGGGCGAGGCGCTGGCGTACGCGTACGACATGGTCTGTAACGGCATGGAGATCGGCGGCGGCTCGATCCGTATCCACCGGGCCGAGATGCAGCAGCGCGTCTTCGACGTGCTCGGCATCTCCAAGGAGGAGGCGGAGAGCAAGTTCGGCTTCCTGCTGGAGGCGTTCAAGTACGGCCCGCCCCCGCACGGCGGCATCGCCTACGGCTGGGACCGGATCTGCATGCTGCTGTCCGGCGGCGACTCGATCCGTGACGTGATCGCGTTCCCGAAGACGGCCTCCGGCTTCGACCCGCTCACGGGCGCGCCCACGCCCATCACCACCGTGCAGCGCAAGGAGGCGGGCGTCGACGCGACGCCCAAGGAGTGATCAGCCCCTGAAACGCGAATACGGCGGGCGCCCGATCGGGCGCCCGCCGTATTTTTCGCGCTCTACCTCAGGAGAACGTGATCCGCTTGATGATCACGGGGTTCTTCGGCGCGGTCGTGCCGCCGTCGCCCGTGATGTCGGCGTCGTTCAGGAGCAGGTCCTTGCCGCTGGTGGCCATGGCGAGCAGCGTGTCCATGCCTTCGCTCACCATGCCGAGCACGTTGTAGCCGGCACCGATCTGGACGTTCTCGTCCGACAGCGAGAAGGCGAACTGGCTGTTGTTCTGGCCCGCCGCGTCACCCGCCTGCGTCAGGAACACCACACCCTTGCCCACCGGGATGTCGATGTTCTCGTCGGTGAAGACGTAGCCGGAGGTGCCCTGGCCGTCCGTCGGGTTCTTGCCGTCGGCCTTGGCCAGCGGGTCGCCGCACTGCAGCATGTGCACACCGGCCACGTCGGGCGTGACCAGGCGGTGGCACTTCATGTTGTCGTAGAACTTCTTCTTCGACAGGAAGCTCATCGAGTTGACCGAGCACGGCGCGGCGGCCGTCATGAGGTCGACGACGACCTTGCCCCGGTTGAACTCGATCGTCATCTTCTTGAGCTTCATGTTGGGCCGCTTGCCCGGAAGTCCCACGAACTTGTTCGGCACCGCCGTCTCACGCTTGTACGCGCACGACACCGGCCCGGTCTTCGTCGGAGTGATCGACGGCGCCGGCTCCAGAGGGCCGGAGCTCGTGGACGGGCTCGCGCTCGCCGACGCCCTCGCGGCGGCGTCCACCTCGGCCGCCCCCTTGTCGTTGCCGACCAGGGTCGTGGCGGCGAAGACGCCCGCCGCGACCACGACGACGGCCACGCCCGCACCGATGAAGGTGTTCCGCCGTGCCTTGGCGGTCTGGTCGGAGGCGCGCTTCGCCTGCCGCTCCTTGTGCTCCCGCGCCAGCTCTGCCTGGCGGTCTTCCTCGTTCTGGCGGTCGTCGCCGCTCACCGCTAGTCCCCTCATCTTTGCCGATGCATGACCAAACAACTCCGCGAATGCTACCGGCCTTCGTTATGTGCCGGACGTAAGTGGCGAAAGCCGTAGGTGGGACTACAGAGGTCGCGAACCATATGGTGCTGAGATGCGTAGTTGAAATGAGCACTAAGGAGCGCCCCATGTTCGACCAGATCCTGGGCCTGCCGGCCCACCCGCTGATCATTCACTTCGCCGTGGTGCTGACCCCGTTGCTCGTCGTCGTCGCGGCGGCCTACGCGCTGCTGCCACGCCGGCGTCCGTATGTGGCGTGGGCGGTCGTCCTGCTCTCCCTGGCCACGCCCGCGGCCGTCTTCGCCGCCAGGCAGAGCGGCGCGAGCCTCAAGGCGGCCCGGTTCTCCACCGCGGAGGGCGAACTGGCCACCCGCATCTCGACGCACCAGAGCTTCGCCACGCCGCTGCTGCTGTCGGTGCTCGGGCTGTCCGTGGCGGCCCTGCTTCTCGTGTACGTCACGCGCCCGGCCCGCGACTCCGTCGGCCGCGACCGCTTCGGCCGCTCCATGACGCTCGTCCTGGCGGGGCTGACCCTGGTCCTGGGCGCGGTGGCGGGCTACTACGTCTTCCGCGCGGGGGACTCGGGCGCGAGAGCGGTCTGGGCCTAGTAATCTCGCATTGTGGATAGCCTGTTCGACTCGGCGGCTGAGGAGGCCACCCCGCAGCCCCTGGCGGTGCGGATGCGCCCGCGCTCGCTCGACGAGGTGATCGGCCAGCGGCACCTGCTCGGTCCTGGCACGCCGCTGCGGCGCCTGGTCGAGAGCGAGGCGCCCATGTCCCTGTTCCTGTGGGGGCCGCCGGGCACCGGCAAGACCACGCTCGCCTACGTGGTCTCCAACGTCACCAAGCGCCGCTTCGTCGAGGTCTCCGCCGTGTCGGCGGGGGTCAAGGACGTGCGGGCGGCCATCGACAACGCCCGCCGCGAGCTGGGCATGAGCGGCCGCCAGACGGTGCTGTTCGTCGACGAGGTGCACCGCTTCAACAAGGCCCAGCAGGACGCCCTGCTGCCCGCCGTCGAGAATCGCTGGGTCACTTTCATCGGCGCCACGACGGAAAACCCGTACTTCTCGGTCATCTCACCGCTGCTGTCGCGCTCGCTGCTGCTCACGCTGGAGTCCCTGTCCGACGACGACGTACGCGCGGTGCTGGAGCGGGCGGTGACCGACCCGCGCGGCCTGGGGGAGCGCGCCACCCTGGCGCCCGAGGCCCTGGAGCACCTCGTCCGTCTGGCGGGCGGTGACGCGCGCAGGTCGCTCACCTATCTGGAGGCCGCGGCGCTGCTGGCCGACGACATCACCGTCGAGGTCGTCGAGAAGGCCGTCGACAAGGCCGCCGTGCGCTACGACCGGCAGGGCGACCAGCACTACGACGTGATCAGCGCGTTCATCAAGTCGATGCGCGGCTCCGACGCCGACGCCGCGCTCCACTACCTGGCCCGCATGATCGAGGCGGGGGAGGACCCGCGCTTCATCGCCCGCCGCATCGTCATCTTCGCCTCCGAGGACGTCGGCCTGGCCGACCCGACCTGCCTGCAGACCGCCGTGGCCGCCGCCCAGGCGGTGCAGCTCATCGGGCTGCCCGAGGGGCAGATCAACCTGGCGCACGCGGTCATCCACTGCGCGACGGCGCCCAAGTCCAACGCCGTGGTCAAGGCGATCGGGGCGGCCGTCAGCGACGTCCGGCGGGGGCTGATCGGCCAGGTGCCCGGGCATCTGCGCGACGCCCACTACCAGGGGGCGGCCAAGCTCGGCCACGGCGACGGGTACAAATACCCGCACGACTTCGACCACGGGCTGGTCCGGCAGGACTACGCGCCGGAGGTCGTCCGCGACAAGCGCTACTACGAGCCGACCCGGCATGGGGCGGAGGCACCGGTGTCGGAGCGGTGGGCCAAGATCCGCGCCTTTCTGAGAGGGTCATGACCGACTATCGCGCCTCCTTCGACGCGGCGATCGCCTTCAGCAACGGGGGTGATCTCAGCGTGCACGGGTTCCGGGTGGACCTGCCGGGGCCTGCCGCCGGTGAGAGCGAGATCGCGGCGTTGTTCGTGGCCTCGCTCGGGCTGCTGATGACGGACACCGTGGAGCTCACCAACGTGCGGATCTTCGCCGAGCCGCACAAGGGCACCAGGGGCGGGCCGTCCGACTCGGCGTCGGGGCGGGGCTCCGCCGGCCCTGGCCGGGCTTTGGTTTCGGGGCGGCTGGTCGAGCTCGGACGCCTTTCGGGGGACGGTGGCACCTGCCTGGAGGCGCCTGGTGGCGACCTCGCGGCCGTCCCTTTGGGGCGGACCGTGGACGTGCCCGCCGTGGTGGTGCGCGTCGCCGGGACCGCGCGGCCGGTCGGCGTGGGCTCGCTGGCCGCCTTCGACGTCCGCGACCACGCCGTGCTGCTGCACACCGGCGGGTCCGGCGGCCACGGCCTCACCGTTGAGGCGGCCGGCTGGCTGGTGGAGCAGGGGGTCGCGCTGGTCGGCACGGACGCCGGCAGCCTGGACGACGGCGCCCATGCCGACGGGGGCGATGGCGGTGCCCGCGCCGACGGTCTCGACGGTGGTGCCCGGGTCGGCGGTGGTGCTCGCGTCGGCCCGCTCGCTCGTGAGGTGCTGCTCGGTGCGGGTGTGCCCGTCGTGGAGCGGCTTGCCGGGCTGGAGTCGCTTCCGCCGACCGGGGCGCTGTTCACGGCCGCGCCGCCGCGCCTTGAGGGCGTCGGACATGTGCCGATACGGGCTTACGCCCGCATACCCGGCTGAAGCCGTACCGACCCGGAGAAAGCCGTACTAAAGCGGTGGTCGCGGGGAATCACCATCGGATGAAGGCGATGGTCACCCCCGGCGGCGGTCTGTTCGGTCCTCAGTCGATCACCTGGCGCGTCCACACCGAAACCCCCGCCAGGCCGGCCGCCCTGCGCGCCTTCCAGCTCCAGGCCCTGCACCCCCGCACCATCCGCGGCATCGCCCAGAACTGCCTCCTCGACGACCCCGAGGTGGCCCGCGCCCGGTTGCGGCGTCAGCTCGACTTCGTGGCCGTGCGCACCTTCGGCACCAGCGAGCAGGCCGAACAGGCGGGCGAGCGGATCCGCCGGGTGCACGCCCGCCTCATCGGCCTCGACACCGACACCGGCACCCTGTTCCGCGTGGACGAGGAGGAGAACCTGCGCTGGGCGCACTGCGCCGAGGTCTCCTCGCACCTGGAGGTCGCCCTGCGCTCGGGTGTGCCGCTCACCCCGGCCGACCGCGACGCCTATGTGGCCGAACAGCGGCGCAGCGCCCGGCTCCTGGGCGCCGGGGACGTGCCGGGGGACACGGCCGAGCTCGCGGACTACTTCGACGGCATGCGCCCCTGCCTGGCCGTCACCGGCGAGGCCCGCGACGCGCTGCGCCGCAGCGTGAGCCCGCAACTGTCGTTCCGGCTGGCGTTCATGACACCCCCGCTCGAACTCGGCTCACTGCCCGCCGCGGGCGCGCTCGCCTTCGCCACCCTGCCGGCCTGGGCCCGTCAGATGTACGGCTGCCGCGGCAACAGAGCGGCCGAATACGCGGCGGACACGGCACTCAAGGCCCTTCGCGCGGCGGCCATGGCCCTGCCGGCCAAGCTGGTGGCGCCCGAGATCAGGGCGGCCCGCGGCCTCATGCGAGCGGTCACGGAAGTGTCAGGGGCCGACGTGGCTGCCTGATCGCGCCCGCCTTGGTCACTAACGTTGTCACTCGAACGCGATAGGGTCTTGCCGTTCCGGCCCAGCGTACGAGGGAGATGAGCGGATGCTTACCGCTGGAGAGGTCGCCGGGCTGATCGCGGCCACGGGCTGGGTTGTCCTGGTCTGCGTTCTCGCCATGGTGCTCGTCAAGCTCGCCAGGCTGCTCACGGAGACCACCAAGGCGGTCTCCGACCTGAACGACCGGCTGACGCCGCTGCTCGACGACATGAGCGTCACCGTCAACGAGACCAACAGGCAACTGGTCGCCGTCGAGGCCATCGCCAAGGACGTCAAGCAGGTCAGCGCGCACGCCGCCAAGCTCAGCGCGGTGACGCAGACCATGTTCACCGGGCCGCTGATCAAGGTGTCCTCGCTCGGCTACGGCGTGCGCCGCGCCATCGAGGCCCGCCGCCCGCGCAAGCCCGTGACCAGGGCCCGGCAGGGGCGGCCGAGATGATCAGACGGCTGTTCTACCTGTCGCTCGGCGCCTTCATCGCCTTCTGGGTAATGCGCCGGTTGCAGGCGCTTCATCCCGATCACGTGGCCCGCAGGACCGCCGACGGCGCCGCGGGCATGGTCCGGCGGGTGAGAGACTTTACCCAGGACGCGCTCGGCGAGGCCGCGGAGCGCGAAACCGAGTTGCGAGCGCGCTTCGGGCTCGACAACCCTGATACCACCCCCTGAAACACCCAGAACGACAATCGATGACTACAGCAAAGGATGGCCACCATGGAGTCGGCAGAGATCGCCCGCCGCTTCCTGCGCTTCTTCGAGGAGCGTGGGCACAAGGTAGTGCCCTCGGCCAGCCTGATCGCTGAGGACCCCACGCTGCTCCTGGTCAATGCCGGTATGGTGCCGTTCAAGCCGTACTTCCTGGGGCAGCGCAAGCCTCCGGCGCCCAGGCTGGCCACCGCGCAGAAGTGCGTGCGCACCCCCGACATCGAAGAGGTCGGCAAGACCACCAGGCACGCCACGTTCTTCCAGATGCTCGGCAACTTCTCCATCGGCGACTACTTCAAGGCCGAGGTGATCCCGTTCGCGTGGGAGCTGCTCACCAGGTCCGAGTCCGACGGCGGCTTCGGCTTCCCTGAGGAGCGGCTCTGGGCGACCGTCTACCACGACGACGACGAGGCGTACGACATCTGGCGCAACCGCGTCGGCGTGTCCGAAGACCGCATCCAGCGCCGCGGCCTGGAGGACAACTACTGGCACATGGGCGTGCCCGGTCCCGGCGGCCCCTGCTCGGAGATCTACTACGACCGCGGCAGCGAATACGGCAAGGAGGGCGGTCCCGTCGCCGACGAGGAGCGCTACCTCGAGGTGTGGAACCTCGTCTTCATGCAATACCAGCTCAGCCAGGTCCGCACCAAGGTCGACTTCGACGTGGCCGGCGAGCTGCCCGCGAAGAACATCGACACCGGCATGGGCCTCGAGCGCATGGCCACGATCCTGCAGGGCGTCGACAACCTCTACGAGATCGACACCACCTACAAGATCCTCGACCGGGCGGCCGAGCTCACCAAGACCCGCTACGGCCGCGACCACCGCGCCGACGTCAGCCTGCGGGTGATCGCCGACCACGTGCGCACCGGCACCATGCTGGTCGCCGACGGCGTCATGCCCGGCAACGAGGGCCGCGGCTACGTGCTGCGCCGCATCCTGCGCCGCTCCATCCGCAACCTGCGGCTGCTCGGCTCCGGCGACGAGCGCTACATGCACGAGCTGACCGACGTCGCGATCAACGTCATGGGCGAGCAGTACTCCGAGCTCAAGAACGACGCGCCGCAGATCCACGGCGTCATCGACGCCGAGGAGGCGAGCTTCCTCGGCACGCTCCGCACCGGCACCGCGATCTTCGACGTGGCCGTCGAGGAGACCAAGCGCAAGTCCGGCACCACGCTCTCCGGCGACCAGGCGTTCAAGCTGCACGACACCTACGGCTTCCCGATCGACCTGACGCTGGAGATGGCGTCCGAGCACGGGCTCAAGGTCGACGAGGAGGGCTTCCGCCGGCTCATGAAGGAGCAGCGGCAGATGGCCAAGGCCGACGCCGCCGCGAAGAAGACCGGCAACGCCGACATCTCCGTGTTCGGGCAACTCCTCGAGGCGGCGGGCAAGGTCGAGTTCCTCGGCTACGACCAGACCGAGGCCGACACCAGCGTGCTCGGCATCCTCGTCGACGGCGTGCCCGTCCCGGCGGCGGGCGCGGGCACGACGGTCGAGGTCGTGCTGGCGCGCACCCCGTTCTATGCCGAGGGCGGTGGCCAGCTCGCCGACCAGGGCGTGATCCGTACCGGTGGGGCCGAGGTCGAGATCAACGACGTGCAGTCGCCGATCGCCGGGCTCGTCGTGCACCGCGGCAAGATCCGCAGCGGTGAGCTCAAGGTCGGCGACGACGCGCAGGCGGAGATCGACCTGGAGCGGCGCCGCGCGATCTCGCGCAGCCACAGCGCCACCCACCTCGTTCACCGCGGCTTCAAGAACGCGCTCGGCGAGACGGCGGCGCAGGCCGGTTCGGAGAACTCGCCCGGCCGCTTCCGCTTCGACTTCACCGCGGCGGGCGCGGTCCCGCAGAGCGTGCTGCGTGACGTCGAAGACGAGGTCAACGCCGTGCTCATCAACGACCTCAAGGTCAACGCCTTCTACACCTCGCAGGCCGAGGCGCGGGCGATGGGCGCGCTGGCGATGTTCGGCGAGAAATACGGCGACGAGGTCCGCGTGGTCGAGATCGGCGACTACTCGCGCGAGCTGTGCGGTGGCACCCACGTGCACAGCTCCGGCCAGCTCGGCCTGGTCAAGGTGCTGGGCGAGCAGTCGGTCGGCGCAGGCGTGCGCCGCGTCGAGGCGCTCGTCGGCATCGACGCCTTCCGCTTCCTGGCGCGCGAGAGCGTGCTCGTCGCGCAGCTCACCGAGCAGCTCAAGGCGCGCCGCGAGGAGCTGCCCGAGCGCATCGACGGCATCGTCACCCGGCTGCGCACGGCGGAGAAGGAGCTGGAGAAGATCCGCTCCGCGCAGGTGCTCCAGGTGGCCGGCGATCTGGCGTCCCAGTCTCGTGACCTGCGGGGTGTCTCCGTCGTGACACACCGCGCGCCTGATGGAACCGGCGCCGATGACCTGCGTAAGCTCGCGCTTGATGTGCGTGGCAGGTTCCCGGCCGACCGGCCGGCGGTCGTCGTGATCGCCGGTGCCCCCTCCGACCGGCCGGTGGTGGTTGCCGCGGTCAACGAGGCGGGGCGCGAGCGGGGGCTCAAGGCCGGGAAACTGGTCGGCGTCGCCGCCAAGGCTCTTGGGGGTGGCGGTGGCGGCAAGGACGATGTCGCGCAGGGCGGTGGCACGCGAGCGGAGTCGATCGGCGACGCGTTGCGACTGGTCGAAGAGGCCATTTCGGGGCAGCTCAGCTGATATGAGATTCGGTTCGCGAATCGGCGTGGACGTCGGTTCGGTACGTGTCGGCGTGGCCCGCAGCGACCCTTCCGGGATGCTGGCCACGCCGGTGGAGACCGTCAGGCGCGGCAAGGGCGACCTCAACCGCATCGCCGCGATCGTCGCCGAGCACGAGGCGATCGAGGTCGTGGTGGGGTTGCCCACCTCGCTGTCGGGGCGTGAGGGGCAGGCCGCGGGGCTGGCGCGCGAGTTCGCCGCCAAGCTCGCGGCCCGGCTCGCGCCGACGCCCGTGCGGCTGTTCGACGAGCGGCTGACCACGGTCGCCGCCCAGCAGGGGCTGCGGGCCAGCGGTGTGCGGGCCAAGAAGCAGCGCGGTGTCGTCGACCAGGCGGCGGCGGTCGTGCTGCTGCAGGACGCGCTCGACGCGGAGCGGGCGACGGAAAGACCACCAGGCAGGCCCGTCGAACCGCCACCAGCGGCCGACGGACCTGCCTCATGAGCGGGCCACCCCCCGGCCCCGCAGACCCGGCGTCCCACCTACGTGCCGCGTGCGCCTGTGCCCTGGCCACGTGCCGCCCTTCTCCGGCCCGCGGCTGGGCCCCGGTGGCGGGCCATGTTCCTGCGACGCTCACCAGGGCCCCGATGGCGTGCCGCGTTCGTGCGGTGCGCGTCGGGGCTCCGATGGGGTGCCGGGCTCTTGCGGTGCGCGCCGGAGCCACGTGTCGCCCCACTGGGCGCGAACATGTGAACGACGGGGCCACCGCCCTGGTGCCTGCGGGTGAGAGAGCCGTTGGCCGGGCAGGCGTGGCCGGGAGGGCCGCTGCCTGGGCGGGCGTCGCCGGGAGGGCGGTTGGCGGCGGCGGTGCCCATGCTCACGGGTGTGTGGGCGGGGTGGTCGTGTGAACGGGACGCCTGAGGATGAGGATGACGGCGGCGAGGTGATTCCGTTCCGGTCCGGGGACACCACAGGTGAGCCTTCGGGGCCGGAGGAGGGCAGGGACGAGGCTGCCGAGGCGGAGGTCATTCCGTTGCCGGCCCGGCGTCAGAGGGCCGTGCGGAAGGCGGGGCTGTTGTCGGCCGCGCTGGCCGCCGGACTGCTGGTGCTCGGGGTGGGGACGGTCGTGGCGGTGAAGCCGTACCTGAGTCCCGATGACTTCGAGGGGCCGGGCAGCGGCGCCGTGACCGTGCGGATCGCGCCCGGGTCCAGCGCGCAGGCCATCGGGTCCGCGCTGACCGAGGCCGGGGTGGTGGCGAGCGTGGGGTCGTTCGTGAACGTCACCGAGGAACGCGCGGTGAGCGACCGGCTGCGGCCGGGGCACTACCGGCTGCGCAAGGGCATGGCCGCGGGCGCGGCGCTCGACCTGCTGCTCGCCCCCGCGTCCAGGATCGTGCGGCGGGTCACCGTGCCCGAGGGCCTGCGGACCTCCGAGGTGCTGAGCCGGGTCGCCAAGCTGGCCGGGCTGCCGCTGAAGGACCTCATGAACGTCGACAAGGCCCTGGTCGGCCTGCCCGCGTACGCCCGGGGGCTGGAGGGTTTCCTGTTCCCGGCCACATACGAGATCGAGCCCGGCGACACCGCCGTGGACGTGCTGGCGGCCATGGCCGAGCGTTTCATCGCCGCCGCCCGCCAGGTGGACCTGGAGGAGCAGGCGGCACGCGTACGCCTGACACCCCTCCAGGCCGTCACGGTGGCCAGCATGATCCAGGCCGAGGGCGGAACCGACGAGGACTACCCGAAGATCTCCAGAGTGATCTACAACCGCCTGGAGAGAGGCACCCCGCTGGAGATCGACAGCACCGTGCTGTACGCCCAGAACCGCCGCACCCTGAAGGTCACGGAGAGCGACACCAAGGTGAACTCTCCCTACAACACCTATCGCCATCGCGGACTGCCGCCAGGACCCATCGCCAATCCCGGAGAGAAGGCGCTGATGGCGGCGCTGAACCCGGCGGAAGGTGATTGGCACTGGTTTGTAACGACGGATCCGGCGCATAGAATCACCAAATTCACCAACAAAGAGAGCGAGTTCGTGAGATACCGGGAAGAGCTGAACAAGAACCTCGGGGCGAGCTGATGTTCCACGGAACCCCCTCTGTTCCCGCGCAAAAGCCCCAAAAGGGGGCACGCGTGCTCTTTCCGTCCCTTAGCATGGCTACGCAGAGTGATAGCTGTCGGGCATGGGAACATGTCCGGCGAACCCCCCAGTTTCGCTCGGTGACCCCAGCCGGTTCTGCAGTTCCGCTTGACGTCCGGCGGGCACTACCGGGAGATTGGCCAGCGCACCTATGAACGATCTCGATCTGAACACCTTGCTCGGCGCCGAGGACGACGAAGGGTCTCCCCGGCGCGGTGGCCGCGGCGGCAAACGCGGTGGCCGCCGCCGGCGCCGGCGCCGCAACCGGGGCGGCTTCATGGCCCCGCTGCTCGCCTTCATCGTGCTGGCGGGCATCCTCGGCGGCGGCGGATATTACGGCTACCTCTGGCTCAGTGACGCCCTCGTGCCCGACGACTTCAGCGGTCGCGGCACGGGCGAGGTCGTCCTCGAGATCAAGGACGGCCAGAGCGCCTCCGACGTGGCGGTGGAGCTGGAGCGGCTGGGGGTCGTGGCCAGCGCCAGAGCGTTCACCAACGCGGTCGCCAGCGCGAACAAGAGCGCCGCGCTGCAGCCGGGCGAGTACAAGATGCGCAAGAAGATGTCGGCCGCCAGCGCGGTCGCCCTGCTCACGCCTGAGAACCGGCTGCTCGCCACGGCGACGGTCCCGGAGGGCAAGCGCCTGTCCGACGCGCTCGCCATCCTCGCCAAGGAGACCGGCAAGCCGCTCAAGGAGTTCCAGGCGGCGGCCAAGAACACCAAGGACCTCGACCTGCCGTCGTACGCGAAGGGCAAACTCGAGGGGTACGCCTTCCCGGCCACGTACGAGTACGGGCCGAAGACCACGCCGAAGGAGATCCTGGCGGCGATGGTCAAGCGGTTCTCGCAGACGGCCGAGCAGATCGACCTCGAGGGCGGGGCCAAGGAACTGGGCCACACGCCGCACGAGATCATGATCATCGCGAGCATCGTGCAGGCTGAGGCGGGCCGGCAGCAGGACATGTCCAAGATCGCCCGTGTCATCTACAACCGGCTTGAGAGCAATCCGGAGATGAAGCTGGCGATGGACAGCACGGTGATGTACGCGCTCAACAAGTACGGCACCGCCGCCACCTTCGCCGAGACGAAGGTCAAGCACCCGTACAACACGTACATGAACCTGGGCCTGCCGCCCGGTCCCATCGTCAACCCCGGCGACCACGCCATCGAGGCGGCGCTCAACCCGGCCAAGGGCACCTGGCTCTACTTCGTCGCGACCGACCCCAAGAGCGACGTCACCAGCTTCGCCACCACGGAGGCCGAGCGCCAGGCGCTCCTGGCCAAGTACAAGGCCAACGGCGGCTGACCCGGCATTCTCCAGGCGGCGCACGACCGGGCGGTCGTGCGCCGCTGTCGTGCCCGGGCGATAAGGTCTTGCTGTTCGGAAGGAGTGTGGATGCGGGCTGCGGTGATGGGGTCACCCATCGGCCATTCGCTCTCGCCCTACCTGCACAGGGCCGCCTACCAGGCGATGGGGCTCGACGGGTGGAGCTACGAGGCGTACGAGTGCGATGAGGCGCGCCTGCCGGGGCTGCTGGCGGGGCTCACACCCGTGCGCGGCGGTGCCGAGACCGGTGCCGGTGCGAGTGCGGGTGCCAGTTCGGATGCCGAGGCCGGTCCTGGTGCGGGTGCCGACGCCGAGGCCGGTCCGGGTGCCGGCGCGGACGTCTGGGCGGGGCTGTCGCTGACCATGCCGCTCAAGCGGGCCGTGCTGCCCCTGCTCGACACGGTGTCCGAGCTGGCCGTGGAGGTCGGCGGCGCCAACACGGTGGTGTTCGGCGACGGCGCGCGGCACGGCCACAACACCGACGTCTACGGGATCGAGCAGGCGCTGGCCGAGGCGGGGGTGCCCGCGCCGCGCTCGGCGACCGTGCTGGGCGGCGGGGCCACGGCGGCCTCCGCGCTGGCGGCGCTGCGCAACCTCGGCCTGTTCTCGGCGACCCTGCTGGTGCGCGACCCCGCGCGGGCGGGGGAGACGGTGGAGGTGGCCGAGCGGCTGGGGGTGGCGCTGGCAGTGGAGACGTTCGACAAGCTCGACGCGCTCATCGGCGTCGACCTGGTGGTCTCGACGCTGCCCGGAGGGGCGGCCGACGTCTTCGCGGGGCGGCTGACGCGGGTGCCGGCGCTCTTCGACGTGGTCTACTCACCCTGGCCGACCCGCGCGGCGGCGGCCGTCCAGATGGGGGGCGGCACGGTGGTCGGGGGGTTCGAGATGCTGCTGCACCAGGCGGTGCGGCAGGTGGAGCTGATGACGGGGCGGTCCGACGTGCCGGTGGAGGCCATGCGCGCCGCCGGCACGGCCGAGATCGTCAGGCGGTCGGCCAGCCGAACGGGTTGACGACGGTCTTATCGTCAGGCGGTCGGCCCTCGGACGGGTTGACGGTCTTGACGTCGAGCCCGGCGAAGTCCTTCACGTTGCGGGTGGCGAGGGTCCAGTCATGGGTACGCGCGGTGGCCGCGATGAGGCCGTCGATGATCGGCAGCGGCCGCACGGCGTGCAACCGCCCCCACTCCTCGGCGACCACGGCACCCTTGCGGATCTCGCCGAACACCATGACGCTCACGTAAAGGCCGGAGCCGGTGCCGAGCCATGCCTGCACGTGCGCGTCTCTGGTGCGCTTGGTCATCTCTGACAGGACAGGTAGCTCACTCGGCGCCCTCGAAGCCCGGGCCCCGCGTCTCGGCGCTCTTGTCGCGGGCAAGGTCGAGAACGCTCAGATCGGGAGCCGAGAGCTGAAGTCCGGCTGCTCGCCCTTGAGCCGACGGTCATGCCGAGAATGACCGCCACGTCGTGCCCATGCCCGGTGACGATCTGCGGGCCTTCATCATGGGCCCTCCTGGCGACCTCGCTGAAGCGCTGTTCGGCCTCCCGCAGCCTGCCACTTGGTAATTTCGGCCTGTTGTACTGTCATTTGCCCCTCCTGGCTGGTTTTCTGGACAGAAGTTTGAGGGGCGGTCTTGGCCGGCGGGGATGATTCGAGTGGATGCCGGTGTTGTGGTAATGTAGCTCTCTGATCGGTCCGGCATGCCTTGCTGGACGCGCAAGCGGAGGTCTCCCTCCCACCTGAGTCACCGCAAGGTGGCCGGGTCCAGGATCACGCCGGACTACTCCGGGGAGCTCGAGGCCACGAAGCCAAAGAGCTCAGTGGCCCCGCATGCGCGACGTGCGGGGCTTTTCGCGTTGAAAGCGAGAAGTCCCGGGCACGACGAGCACGTAGGGATCGCAAACCTAGGAGGCCCCATCAGCACTGAGCCCCGCATCAACGAGCGTATCCGAGTTCCCGAGGTTCGCCTCGTGGGCCCGAACGGCGAGCAGGTCGGCATCGTGTCCATTCACGACGCCCTCAAGCTCGCCCAGGAGGCCGACCTCGACCTCGTCGAGGTCGCGGCCACGGCTCGACCGCCCGTGTGCAAGCTCATGGACTACGGCAAGTTCAAGTACGAGTCCGCGATGAAGGCGCGCGAGGCGCGCAAGAATCAGGCGCACACGATCATCAAGGAGATCAAGCTCCGGCCGAAGATCGACCCGCACGACTACGAGACCAAGAAGGGTCACGTGGTGCGGTTCCTCAAGGCGGGAGACAAGGTCAAAGTCACGATCATGTTCCGTGGCCGTGAGCAGTCCAGGCCGGAGCTCGGCTTCAGGCTGCTGCAGCGGCTCGCGGACGACGTCCAGGAGCTCGGGTTCGTGGAGTCCCACGCCAAGCAGGACGGCCGTAACATGATCATGGTGATCGGTCCGCACAAGAAGAAGGCCGAGGCCAAGGCCGAAAAGGCCGCCGCCAAGGCCCAGCGTGGCGACGAGGAGCCTTCCGTACCGGAATCCGTACCGGAAGCGTGACCCGCAGTTGGGGTTAGCCTTACAGGCGGGACCCCAGCCAGCCACCGGCAGACGAAGACGTCGCTACCGGGCCGACCAGCACCGGCCCGGCCAGCGGCACGACCGAAACGAGGAGAGACGGCGACATGCCGAAGATGAAGACGCACAGCGGTGCGAAGAAGCGGTTCCGGATCACCGGCACCGGCAAGATCAAGCGTCGCCGTGCCAACCGCGCGCACTACAACGAGTGGAAGTCGTCCACGCTGACGCGCCGTCTCAAGAACGAGGTCGTCCTTTCCGACGCCGACTCCAAGAAGATCAAGAAGCTGCTCGCCAAGTAAGTAGCGCGAACCCCCGGGGAGAAGAACATGGCACGCGTGAAGCGGGCGCTCAACGCCAAGAAGAAGCGCAAGGTCGTCCTCGACAGGGCGAGCGGTTACCGTGGCCAGCGGTCACGTCTTTACCGCAAGGCCAAGGAGCAGATGCTCCACTCGATGACGTACGCCTACCGGGACCGTAAGGACCGTAAGGGCAACTTCCGTCGTCTCTGGATCCAGCGGATCAACGCCGCCGCTCGTCAGAACGGCATGACGTACAACCGCCTGATCCAGGGTCTGCGCCTGGCCAACATCGAAGTCGACCGCAAGATCCTCGCCGATCTCGCGGTGAACGACAGCCAGACTTTCGCCACGCTCGTCGAGGCCGCCAAGAAGGCGCTTCCGGCGAACGTGAACGCTCCGGCCGCGAGCTGAGCGATCGCCTTAAATCGAGGGCCCACCGATTGCGGTGGGCCCTTTGTTGTATGAAACGCAGGGGGAGAGCATGGCGGGGTCCGAGCTGACCAACGTGAGATCGCCGCGGGTCAAGGCCGCCAGACGGCTCACCAAGCGGGCCTTCAGGGAGCAGGACCGCAAGTTCCTGGCCGAAGGCCCCCAGGCGGTACGCGAGGCGCTCAAGCTCGAGGACGTGACCCTGGAGCTCTTCAGCACCGCCGAGGCCGAGCTGCGCCACCCCGAACTGATCACCGAGGCCACGCTCAAGGGCGTCCCCGTGCACCGGGCCAGCGGCGAGGTCATGTCCGAGCTGTCCCAGACCGTGACCCCGCAGGGGCTGGTGGCCGTCTGCCGGCTCGTCCACGTGCCGCTGGAGCGGGCACTGACCGGTGAGCCCCGGCTGGTCGCGCTGCTCGCGCACGTGCGCGACCCGGGCAACGCCGGCACCGTCATGCGGGCGGCCGACGCCGCCGGCGCCGACTCGGTGATCCTCACCGACGCCTCCGTGGACCCGTACAACGGCAAGTGTGTACGCGCCAGCGCCGGCAGCCTGTTCCACCTCCCCGTCGCCATCGGTGCACCGGTGGCCACCGCCGTGCGTCAACTGAAGGAGCGGGGACTGCGCGTGCTGGCGGCCGACGGCGCGGGCAAGCACACGCTCGACGACGTCGATCTTTCCGGACCGACCGCGTGGATCTTCGGCAACGAGGCCTGGGGACTGCCGGAGGAGATCCTCGCCGAGGCCGACGACGTGGTCCGGGTGCCCATCTACGGACAGGCGGAAAGCCTGAACCTGGCCACCGCGGCGGCGGTATGCCTTTACTCATCGGCCAGGGCGCAGCGGGTCCCCTAGGGGACCGGAAACCCGCTATTGTCGGCGTTGTAGGCGGAGGAGGCGAGGTCGTGCACGGCGCAGACACCGACGGGCGAGTGGTGGCCGCCGCGTGCACGATAGCCATCGACGACCTTCCTGACGGGCTCATCGTGACCGACCGATATGGGTGCGTGGTGGCCGTCAACCAGGCCGCGTCACGCCTCACCGGCGTCGCCATGGAACGCGCGGTCGGCCGGCACATGAACGATGTCTTTCCCTTTCGCGACCATGACGGGCGCGACTGGTGGAAGGCGCTCGACCCCGAGGGCGGGCTGCGCACGCGGAGCAGGGTCCCGGAGCGGCCGCTGCACCTGCCGGGCCGCCAGGAGCTCTACGTCGCGGCCAGGCTCGTACGCGAGCCGGAGCGCGGCGGCGAGGTCGAGCGCGTCGCGATCACCCTGCGCGACGGCGGCGCCCGCGCCCGGCTGGAGCGCAGCCGCGCCGATCTGGTCTCCACCGTGGCCCACGAGCTGCGCTCGCCGCTGACCAGCGTCAAGGGGTTCACCGCCACGCTGCTGGCGAAATGGACGCGCTTCACCGACGAGCAGAAGCGCGTCATGCTGGAGACCGTCAACAACGACGCCGACCGCGTCACCAGGCTCATCACCGAGCTGCTCGACGTCTCGCGGATCGAGTCCGGGCGGCTGGAGGTGCGCCGCCAGGTCGTCGACATCCCGGCCAGGACCCGCCGCCTCGTCGCGGGCCGGGTCGCGGCCGGTGAGAGCGAGGAACGTTTCAAGCTGATCGTCGACGACGACCTGCCGGAGATGTGGCTCGACCAGGACAAGATCGACCAGATCCTGGGTAACCTGGTGGAAAACGCGGTGCGCCACGGGCGGGGCACCGTCACCATCGAAATCGAATCCGTCGGATGGGGAGTGGCCGTGTCGGTGCGCGATGAGGGCGAGGGCATCGAGCCCGAGCTGGCTCCGCGCGTCTTCAGGCAGTTCTGGCGGGGCGGCAACAGCCGCAGGCGCGGTGGCACCGGGCTCGGCCTGTTCATCGTGAAGGGCCTGGTCGAGGCGCATGGCGGGACGATCGCCGTGCAGCGGGCGCCCGAGGGCGGCGCGGAGTTCCGATTTACCGTGCCCACCGGCACCCCCGACTTCGTCATCCCGTAGTGAGCGAGTCGGCCCCGGTGGGCGGGTCCCACTAGACTCTTTTCCGCTCAAGCCCTGGATACGGAGCTCACTCTTGTCTGATTACGACCCCGTCGAGGTGACACCGTTGCACGCCGACGAGCTGTCCCGCATGGAGGCCGACGCCATCGAGGCGATCAAGGCCGCCGCCGACCTCGACGCACTCAAGCAGGCCAGGCTGGCGCACGCGGGCGACCGCTCGCCCATCGCCCTGGCCAACCGCGAGATCGGCGCCCTGCCGCCGGCCGCCCGCGCCGAGGCCGGCAAGCGCGTCGGCGGCGCCCGCAAGGCGATCGGCGAGGCGCTGGCCGCCCGCCAGGCCGAGCTGGAGGCCGAGCGCGACGCGCGCGTGCTCGTCGAGGAGAGCGTCGACGTCACCCTGCCCTGGGACCGGCGGCCGCGCGGCGCCCGCCACCCGCTGACCACGCTGCAGGAGCGCATCGCCGACGCGTTCGTCGCGATGGGCTACGAGGTGGCCGAGGGGCCCGACCTCGAAGGCGAGTGGTTCAACTTCGACGCGCTCAACATCGCCAAGGACCACCCGGCCCGCTCCGACCACGACACCTTCTTCGTCGGGTCCACCGACTCCGGCATGGTGCTGCGCACGCAGACCTCGCCGGTGCAGATCCGCGCGCTGCTGCAGCGCGAGCTGCCGGTCTACGTGATCTCGCCGGGCAAGACCTTCCGCACCGACGAGCTCGACGCCACCCACACCCCGGTCTTCCACCAGACCGAGGGGCTGGCCGTGGACGAGGGCCTGACCATGGCCCACCTCAAGGGCACGCTCGACCGGTTCGCGGAGGTGATGTTCGGCAAGGGCATCACGACCCGGTTCCGGCCCAACTACTTCCCGTTCACCGAGCCGTCCGCCGAGATGGACCTCAAGTGCTTCGTCTGCCGTGGCGCCTCGGCGATCCTCGGCAACCCGCCCTGCCGCACCTGCAAGTCGGAGGGCTGGATCGAGTGGGGCGGCTGCGGCATGGTCAACCCGCGCGTGCTCATCGCGTGCGGCGTTGACCCCTCGCGCTACTCCGGGTTCGCGTTCGGCATGGGCATCGAGCGGACGCTGATGTTCCGCCACAACGCCGAGGACATGCGTGACATGGTCGAGGGAGACGTGCGCTTCACGCTCCCGTTCGGAATGGAGATCTGATGAGGGTCCCGCTTTCCTGGCTGCGGGAGTATGTCGATCTCCCGGCGGTCACCGCCCACGAGGTGGCCGACAAGCTGACCGCGGCCGGGCTCAAGCTCGAGTCGATCGTCTCGCACGGCCATGACGTCAAGAACGTCGTGGTCGGCGAGGTGCTCGAGATCGAGGAGCTGACCGGGTTCAAGAAGCCGATCAGGCACTGCAAGGTCGAGACGGGCGAGGCCGCGCCGCGCGAGATCGTCTGCGGCGCGACGAACTTCGCCGCCGGCGACCGCGTGCCCGTCGTGCTGCCCGGTGGCGTGCTGCCGGGCGGGTTCGAGGTCGGGGCGCGCAAGACGTACGGGCGGCTGTCCGAGGGCATGATCTGCTCCGAGCGCGAGCTCGGCCTGGGCGACGACCACAACGGCATCATGGTGCTGCCCCCGGACACGCCGATCGGCACCGACGTGGTCGAGCTGCTCGGGCTGCGCGACGACGTGATCGAGCTGGAGATCACGCCCGACATCGGCTACGCGCTGTCGATCAGGGGCGTGGCGCGCGAGGCGGCCACCGCGTTCGGGGTGCCGTTCCGCGACCCCGCCGACGTCGAGGAGCCGCCCGCCGAGACCGAGCCGTCCTGGCCCGCGTCGATCGCCGACGCGACGGCGTGCGACCGGTTCGTGCTGCGCGAGGTGCGCGGCTTCGACCCGTCGGCCCAGAGCCCGCTCTGGATGCGCGTACGCCTCCAGCGCGCCGGCATGCGTCCCGTCTCCCTGGCCGTCGACATCACCAACTACCTGATGCTGGAGCTCGGGCAGCCGCTGCACGCGTTCGACCGCGACAAGCTGCGCGGTGAGATCGTCGTACGCCGGGCCAGGCCCGGTGAGAAGCTCGAAACGCTCGACCACGTCGTGCGGGAGCTCGACCCCGACGACATCCTCATCACCGACCAGTCGGGGCCGATCTCGATGGCCGGCACGATGGGCGGCCTGGACAGCGAGATTTCCGGCGCCTCCACCGACATCGTCATCGAGGCCGCCCACTTCTCCGCGACCGGCATCTCGCGCGAGTCGCGCAGGCACGGGCTGGTGTCGGAGGCGTCCAAGCGCTTCGAGCGGGGCGTCGACCGGGAGCTGCCGCTGATCGCCTCGTGGCGGGCCGTGCGGATGCTGGCCGAGCTGGGCGGCGCCACGGTGGCGCCCGGCGTCACGCACGCCGAGGTCGAGGTGGCGCCCGCGCGCATCGCGATCCCGTCCGGCTACCCGGGCCGGGTGGCCGGGGTGTCCTACTCCAGGGACACCGTGGTCGCGCGGCTGGAGCAGGTCGGCTGCGTCGTCACCGGCGGCGACGACCCGGCCGTGCGCCAGGGCGGCGTCGACCCGACCGGGGTCGTGACCGGCGGCGCGCTGGCGGCCAGGCTGGCCGTCACCGGCGACGACATGATCACCGTGACGCCGCCGTCCTGGCGTCCCGACCTCACCGACCCCAACGACCTGGCCGAAGAGGTCATCCGGCTGGAGGGCTACGAGAGCCTGCCGTCGGTGCTGCCCGCCGCCCCGGCCGGCGCCGGGCTCACAGAAGGGCAGCGGCTGCGCAGGCGGGTCGGCCGGACGCTGGCCGAAGGCGGCTACGTCGAGGTGCTCGACTACCCGTTCATCAGCGCCGACGACTTCGACCGGCTGCTGCTGCCCGCCGACGACGCGCGGCGTAACGCCATGCGGCTGGCCAACCCGCTGTCGGAGGACGAGCCGCTGATGCGGACGACACTGCTGCCGGGTCTGCTCAAGACCCTGGTACGCAACGTCGGGCGCGGCTTCACCGACGTGGCGCTGTTCGAGACGGGGCCGGTCTACCGGCCGCGGCCGGGTGCGCCCGAGGTGGCGCCGGTGCTCGGCGTCGAGCGCCGGCCGACCGCCGAGGAGCTGGCCTCCATCGAGGCGGCGCTGCCCGACCAGCCGATGCGGGTCGCGGTGGTGCTGGCCGGGGAGTTCGAGCGGTCCGGCTGGTGGGGCGCGGGCCGTGCGGTGTCGTGGGCCGACGCCGTGGAGGCCGCGCGGCTGGTGGCGGGCGAGGCGCGGGTCGAGCTGTCCATCAGCGCCGACCAGCACGAGCCCTGGCACCCGGGCCGGTGCGCCGCCCTCTACGTGGGCGACACGCTGGTGGGGCACGCGGGCGAGCTGCATCCGCGGGTCATCCAGGCCTACGGGCTGCCGCCGCGCACCGCGGCGATGGAGCTGGAGCTGTCCCGGCTGGAGGCTGCCATGACGGGGCCGGTCCAGGCGCCGGCGGTGTCGGCCTATCCCGTCGCCACGCAGGATGTCGCCCTCATCGTCCCGGACTTCACGCCGGTGGCCGACGTGGAGGCCGCGTTGCGCGATGGGGCCGGGGAGCTGCTGGAGTCGATCCGGTTGTTCGACGTCTACGCCGGGGAGCAGGTGGGCGAGGGGAACAAGTCGCTCGCCTACTCGATGCGGTTCCGGGCCGCTGACCGGACGTTGACGGTTGAGGAGACGACGGCGGCCAGGGACGCGGCGGTGGCGATGGCGGCCGATCGGGTGGGGGCTCAGCTGCGGAGCTCGTGAGCTTGACTCCGGAGGGCCGGTGCGGCGGATGCCGCGCCGGCCCTTTCGCGTCATATGCGGTTGATCGCGGCGAGGTCGAAGTCGAGGTCGAAGGGGACGGTCAGCTTCAGCCGGTCGCGGTGGACGCCGGTGGGGATGTAGGAGCCGGTGACGGAGTCGGGCTCGTAGACGTGGACGACCGGCTGGTCGGCCTCGTTCTCGACGAGTCAGAAGTGCGGAATGGCGGCCGAGGCGTAGAGGTGCGGCTTGCGCTGGCGATCGCGCACGTCGGACGCGGGTGAGACCACCTCGACGACGAGCGAGACGTCGTCAGGGCGGTAGAAGGTCTCCTTGGCGCCCTGCCCGGCGTCCGCTGCCACGACGCAGAGGTCCGGTTCGGGGCGCTGGCCTCTGCTGAGGATGACGCTCATCTCCCGGCGCACGCGGAATGCGGCCGGGGCCGCGCGCCGGAGCCTGCCGTCCAGGAGTGAGACGGCGCGCATGTGGAAGAGGGCGCGGCGGCTCGGGAAGACCAGGGCGCCGTCGATCAGCTCCGTGTGGACGGGGAGGTCGGGCAGGCGATCGAGGTCTTCGGCCGCGAATCCGTCGGGTGGGGGGATGACCCCAGGAGGGAGGGCATCGAGGTCCTCTGTCATGACGCAACGTTATCGGCCGCGACGGTCCGTGTGCGGGCAATGGCTGGGAGAATGCGGGTTCATGAGGCAGTTGCTGGTGTTCGGGGAGCGGGACGACGCCGAGGAGGTCGCGGAGACGCTGGGGGAGTGGTTTCCGGGGCTCGGGGTGCCGCGGGTGGTGCGGGAGACGCTGGCCGGGGAGGACGACGCCGAGGACGCGCAGTGGCTGGTCGTGGTCGAAGGGCTGGACGAAGAGGCGCTGGCCAAGGTCGATGAGCTGGCCGAGCGGTATGAGGGGTGGCGGGAGGCCGAGTGAGGGGTTCTCCGGGTAGCGAACAGCGGGGCCGGGGCGCCTGAATCAGGGCAGGGTGGCGATATGCGAATCGCCGTGTTGTCCGATGTCCATGGGGTGTTGCCCGCGCTGGAGGCCGTGCTGAGTGAGCCCGACGTGGCCGCGGCTGATCTGATCGTGCTGACCGGTGACGTGGCCGCCGGGCCCATGCCGGTCGAGACGCTGGATCTGCTGGTCTCGCTGGGGGAGCGGGCCCTCTGGGTGCGGGGCAACGCCGATCGGGAGCTGGTGGAGATCGCCGGGGGCAAGGCCGGGCCGTTCGCGTCGGCCGAGTGGGCGGCGAAGGAGCTGCGGCGGGATCAGGTCGCGTTGCTGAGCGGCATGCCCGAGCGGTGGACGGTCGAGCTCGGGCGCCTGGGGAGCACCCTGTTCGTGCACGGGACGCCGCGTAGCGACGAGGAGATCGTGCTGGTCGACAGCTCGATCGAGCGGTGGGGCGAGGTGCTGGCGGGGGAGAGCGCCGACACCGTGGTGCTGGGCAACACGCACATGCCGTTCGTCCGGCTCGCCGATCGGGTGCTGGTCGTCAATCCGGGCTCGGTGGGGATGCCGTACGGGCGTCACGGGGCGCAGTGGGCGTTGCTGGACGGCGAGAGCGGCGCGGTGACCTTGCGGAACACGCCGCTCGACGCCCGGCGGGTGGGGGAACGGCTGGTGGCCGAGAGCGGGTTCGGCGGGATCGAGGAGTGGGTCGCCGAATACGTGACCAGCGTCTACTCCGACGCCGAGGCGCTGGCCGCGTTCGGGAAGCGGGGGTAGGTCAGGCGGCGGCCGTTTCCCGGCGGGCCTTCTCCGACAGGGCGTGCTCGTCGGTCCTGGCGTCGTACCGGCGGAATCTGGGCAACGTGGCGGCCAGCGCCAGGACGGCGCCCACGCACAGCAGGCCGCCCGCGCCGAGCGAGAAGCGGGTGCCGCTGAGCTTGGCCATCAGGCTGGCGCGGGCGTTGCCCAGCATCGGGCCGCTGGCGTAGGAGAGCAGCTCGATGCCGGCCAGCCGGCCGCGCAGCTCCGGCGGGATCGTCTGGTTCCACATCGTCATCCGGAAGATGCCGCTGACCATGTCGGCGGCGCCCGCCAGCGCGAGGCAGACGAAGACCAGCCAGACGTTGGGGGCCAGCGCGGTCAGCGCCACCGCCGCGCCCGTCAGCGCCGCCGAGACGATCACGCCGAGCCCCTGGCGCTGCACCCGCGCCGTCCATCGGCCGGTGACCGAGGCGATCAGGGCGCCCACCGCCGACGCCGAGTAGAGCAGGCCGAGCGCCTGCGGCGACCGCAGCTCGTCGGCCAGCCACGGGTACAGCGCCGTGGACATGGCGAACACCATCGCGGCGATGTCCACCACGTACGTGCCGATCAGGTCGCTGCGGCCCATCGCGTACCGGACGCCCTCGACCAGGGACTTCAGCGACGCGGGCGCGGCGTCCTCGGCCGGCGGCAGCGAGCCCACGCGCCACAGCAGGACCAGCGACACGGCGAAGGTGAGGCTGTCGAGCGCGTACGCCCCCGCGGGGCCCCACGTCGTCACCAGCAGGCCGCCCAGCGCCGGGGCCACGATGGCGCCGAAGTTCCAGCGCAGGCTCGACAACACCGCGGCGGCCGACTGCTGGTCGTGCTTGACGACCTGCTGGATCACCGCCTCCAGGCTCGGGCGCTGCAGGCAGGCGATGCCCGTGGACACGGCGCCCACCACGTACAGGACCCAGACCTGAGGGTCGGGCAGCATCGCGTTGACCATGAGCGTGGCGGTGGTGAACAGCAGGCCCAGCTCGCTCACCACGATGATCTTGCGGCGGTCGAGGGCGTCGGCGATGGCCCCGCCCCACAGCCCGCACACCACCATCGGCACGAACTCCGCCAGGCTCACCAGCCCGACCGCCAGATAGGAGTCGGTGAGCTGCTTCATCTGGTACGGCACCGCCACCAAGGTGATGAACGAGCCGAACATCGTGATGACCCCGGCGGTGAACAGCAGCCGGTAGTCGCGCGAGTCGCGCAGCGGGCTCACGTCGATGGTCAGATGGCGAGAAAGGCGCTTTACGGCATTGAGCACGAGTTCAGATTGTCCGACACGTGAAGTGATCAGGGCAAATGGATTTCAGCGCACACGCCGACGGCCCCCGGGAGTACCCGGAGGCCGTCCATCAGGAAGATCAGGAGGGGACCTTGTCGAGGAAGCCGAGGACCTTGCGGATCCTGCCGTCCTCGGCCAGCTCCACCACGTCGAACCCGATCGCGACCGGCTCCCCGCCCTCGGGGCCCAGGTGCCAGGTGAAGCGGGCGACGTGGTGGTGGGCGTCGTACGTCTCGCCGGGGGTGAAGACCAGGCCGGGGAACATGCCCTGCGCGCCCTCGATCACCGCGGCGATCGCGGCGTGCCCGGCCACGTCGGCCAGGGGGTCGGTGTAGGTGGCGTCCTCGGTCCACAGGCCGGCCACCGCCTTGGCGCGGGCGTCGGGGTCGGTCTCGTTCCAGGCTGCGACGTAGCGTTCGATGAGGGTCATGATGTCTCCCGGGTCTAGTTGGTGCGGGCCTTGCGCAGGCCCATGATCTGCAGTTCGGCGAAGCCGCCGACCACGAGCGCCTGGGCGATGGCCCAGATGGCGCCGATGGTGGTGAACTCCAGCGCGCCCGTGACGACGGCGGCGACGCTGCCCAGGGTCCAGATGATGTTCAGGGCGATCACCGCCTTGGTGCCGGCCGGGCTGATCGCGCGGCGGGCGGCCAGGAGGCCGACGGCGACGCCGTACACGAGGAGGAAGACGCCGATGCCGCGCAGCAGGCCGGCGTCCGGGCCGAGCAGGGTGCCGACGGGGCCGGCGAGGGCGAGGTAGATCAGCCCGTTGCCGCCGGTGACGACGGCGTCGGCGGCCAGGGCGAGGCGCAGGAACTTCGTCCGGTCGGCGGTGACGGTCACAGCGGTCATGTCGGGCTCCCTTTGTTGTGGCTGTTCGGTGCGACACCTGAAAGATGTCAGCCAGGGGGTAGGGGCCGCGATTACGCGTCAGGTAAGCGTGGGGCGCCGAGCTGCGGAAACGCCGTTGAAATGTGACCGTCGTCACCGTTTCCGGTACGTCACGACCTTGTCGCCCTCGGCCGGGTACGCCATGACCAGCAGGCGCTGGCGACGGAGGCGTACAACGTCCGGCGCAGGAGGGTGACCCGCCGGTCGCGGGTCGCCGCGGGCCGGGCCGGGCAGGATCTGCCAGTAGGCCCAGCCCTGTACGGCCGCGACCGGCGCCAGGAGCAGCACGAGCCACCACCTGACGGTGAAGTCCATGAGCGGGGAGTCGTGCACGACCAGCCACCAGGCGTGGTCGAGCCTGCCGGTGGCCGGCGTGGCCACGCCGGCGGCGATGGCCACGAGCCCATAGCCCGCCGCGGCGAACGCGGCGATCCTGCCTGACCGATGGCGACGCACGAGGGCACTCCCGGGGGGTTGGAGCGCCAACTCTAGCGGACGATGATCAGGCGCTGCCCAGGATCTCCCTGCGCAGGTGGGTCTTGAGGATCTTGCCGCCGGGGTTGCGGGGAAGCTCGCCCTCGCGGAACCACACGTGCACCGGGATCTTGAACTTGGCGATCCGGTTCGCCAGGAACGCCTGCAGCTCCTCGGCGGTGACCGTCCGGCCGGGGGCCAGGCGCACGACCGCCCCGACCTCCTCGCCCAGCTCGTCGTCCGGTACGCCGATCACCGCCGTGTCGTCCACCGCCGGATGCTCGAACAGGGCCGCCTCCACCTCGGCGCAGTAGACGTTCTCGCCGCCCCTGATCAGCATGTCCTTGGCCCGGTCCACGATGTAGACGAAGCCCTCGTCGTCGATCTTGGCCAGGTCGCCGGTGTGCAGCCAGCCGCCGACGAACGTCTGCGCGGTCGCCTCCGGCTTGTTCCAGTAGCCCAGGATGACGTTCGGGCCGCGTACGCAGAGCTCGCCGACCTCGCCCGGCGGCAGCTCGGCGCCCGACGGGTCCACCACGCGCACGTCCACCACGGCCGCGGGCAGGCCGATGCTGTCGGGCCTGGCCTGGTAGTCGGCGCCGCCGTTGCCGATGGCCAGGGCGGTCGTCTCGGTCATGCCGTAGCCGTTGGAGGGGGCGCGGTCGGGCAGGTTCTGGGTGATGCGCTCCAGCAGCTTGGGCGGGGCGGGGGCGCCGCCGTAGCCGAGGGTGGTCAGCGACGACAGGTCGTACTTGCCGAAGTCGGGGTGGGACATGAGCTGCCAGGCGTTGGTCGGCACGCCGATCATCGCGGTGACCCGCTCGCGCTCGATGAGGCGCAGGGCCTGCTCGGGGTCCCACTTGTACATGAGCACCAGGCCGCCGCCGCTGAACATCGTGGTGGTCAGGGCGGAGAAGCAGCCGGTGACGTGGAAGAGGGGGACGGTCAGCAGCGTGACCCGGCGCACTCCGGCCGCCGCCGCGACGTCCTTGCCGGCCAGGGCGGTGGCGCGCATGAGACCGTACGCGACCGTCATGGGGGACTGGCCCAGGTTGCGGTGGCTGCCCAGCGCGCCCTTGGGGTTTCCGGTCGTGCCGGAGGTGTAGAAGATCGTGGCCGGGTCCTCGGGGGACAGCTCGACGTCCGGAAGTTTCACGTCGGCGACCACCTCACCCAGCACCTCGTCGAACGCCCGCGCGCCCGCCGGGGCCTCGCCCCTGGTGACGATCATCGGCACGCCCGTTGAGGCCAGCCTGACCGCGCGCTCGCCGTCGGCGATCAGCACCTTGGCGCCGGAGTCGTGCACGCCATAGGTCAGCTCGGCCTCCGTCCACCAGGCGTTCAGCGGTACGGCGATGGCCCCCGCCGCCAGCACGGCCGAGAACGAGATAGCCCATTCCGGATAGTTGCGCATGGCCACGGCCACCCGGTCGCCCTTGGTCACGCCGTACTCCTCGACCAGGCGGGCGGAGAGGGTGGCGGCGCGGCGGAAATGCTCCTCGAAGGTGAGGTGCTCGTCCTCGTACGCCAGGAAGACCTTGTCGCCGTGGAACCGGCTCATCTCCAGCAGGGCGCGGAAGTGGGCCGGTGCGTGCTTCCACGTGCGTACGCCGCTGTCGCCGATCTCCTCGATCTCGAACAGCTGGCCTGGACCGGTGAGCTGGGCCTGGACCTGGGCGTGCGAAAGAGACATGCGCAGAACTCCCGCAGTGGACGATTATTCCGGATAATTCACAGTACCGACCGGTAGGTACGTCGCGCTAGACCAGGAAAAATGGCCATATTGCCCCCTCTGCCGTTGATGTTCCCAGGGGTCGCCTGCGGGGAAACCTCCGTGAAAGTTTCATATATCTGCCGATAGTTTCAGCGCGTCAACTGCTGCTTTGGCGGCGGGGTTTGCCTGCCATTGACCATGCACGGGCATGTCAATACCGTCGGCGATGCGGTCCTGTCCGGGCCGAAAACTTTCGGAACCGAGTGCCTGCCTCCGGAGGTAGATGTCCGTGCATTCGTCGCTTGTCAGAATCCTCACCCTGGTGGGGATGCTCGCAGCCTTCCTCCTGCCCGCCACCGCGGCCGAAGCGTCCGGCCCCCTGCGTACGCACGCCGAGGCGCGGGGCAAGTTCATCGGGGCGGCCCTCGCCACCAGCCCGCTGGCCAACGAGACCTCCTACCGCAATATCGCGGCCACGGAGTTCAACCAGATCACCGCCGAGAACGCGATGAAGTGGGACGCCACCGAGCCCAGCCAGAACCAGTTCAACTTCTCCGGCGCCGACGCCATCGTCAACTTCGCCACCCAGAACAACCAGCAGGTCCACGGCCACACCCTCGTGTGGCACAGCCAGACGCCCGGCTGGGTGCAGGGCCTCGGCGCCACCGCGATGCGCTCGGCCATGCAGAACCACATCAGCCAGGTCGTCGGCCGCTACGCCAGCAACGCGGCCGTCGTCTCCTGGGACGTGGTCAACGAGGTCTTCGACGACAACGGCAACATGCGGACCTCGTTCTGGTACAACACGCTGGGCCAGAGCTACATCGCCGACGCCTTCCGCGCGGCCCGCGCCGCCGACTCCAACGCGCGGCTGTGCATCAACGACTACAACGTCGAGGGGATCAACGCCAAGAGCACCGCGATGTACAACCTGGTCTCGTCGCTGCGCCAGCAGGGCGTGCCCGTCGACTGCGTGGGCTTCCAGGGACACCTCGCGATCCAGTACGGCTTCCCGAGCGACCTCCAGCAGAACCTGCAGCGCTTCGCCGCGCTCGGCGTCCAGGTCCGGATCACCGAGCTGGACGTGCGGATGCAGATGCCCAGGGACGCCACGAAGGACGCCACCCAGGCCACCTACTACCGCAACGTCGTGAACGCCTGCCTGGCGGTCTCGGCCTGCGCCGGGGTGACGATCTGGGGCTTCACCGACAAATACTCGTGGGTGCCCGACACCTTCTCCGGTCAGGGCGCCGCGCTGATCTACAACGAGAGCTACCAGCAGAAACCGTCGTACACGGCCGTCCACGACGCCCTGGCCGGCGGCTCGACCACCGACACCACGCCGCCGACCACGCCCGGCACACCGGCGTCGAGCGGCGTCACCTCCAACTCCGCCGCGCTGACCTGGACCGCCTCGACCGACAGCGGCGGCAGCGGCCTGGCGGGCTACAACGTCTACCGCGAGCAGGGCACCACCGACACCCAGCTCGGGCAGAGCACGACCAACTCGATCACGCTGACCGGGCTGAGCCCGAGCACCCAATACCAGGTGTACGTGCGGGCGCGCGACGGAGCCGGCAACCTGTCCGGCAACTCGGCGCTGGCCACGTTCACGACCACGAGCGGGCCGGGCGGCGGTGGCTGCACCGCGGTGGGCACCGTACAGAACCAGTGGAACAACGGCTACGTCGTCCAGCCCGTCACCGTCACCAACACCGGCACCGCCGCCATCACCGGCTGGACCGTCACCTTCACCCTGCCCGCCGGTCAGACCCTGGCCGGCTCCTGGAACGCCGCCCTGACCGTCAGCGGCCAGACCGTGACGGCCAGGAACGCCGGCCACAACGGCAACCTGGCGCCCAACGGCGGCACCACCTTCGGCTTCCAGGTCAGCCGGCCGAGCGGTAACACGCAGACCGTCTCCGGATACACCTGTGCCTGACCAGCCCTGAACGGGGATCCCCTGGGGTCTGCCCGGCCTGCCCGCCCGGCTACCGGCCCGCCCCAGGGGATTCTCTCCGGTGGGAATATTGACAGTTAAACCGTTGAGGTCTGTCGTTCGCCATAGGAGGTGAACGGCATGAACGAATGGGATGCCACCTCGTACGCCGGGAAGGACACCATCCTGCGAGTCGTCAGGGACGAGGCCGAGCGGCTGTTCGCGCTGGCCGAGCCCGAGGAGGCGTGGGAGGCTCCGACCGCCTGCACGGGCTGGACGACGCGCGACGTGGTCGCGCACATCGTCGACACGACGGAAGGCTACTTCGCCGCCTTCGAGGCCGCCCGGGGTGGCGGGGAGCTCGGTACGGCGTACGGACTGCCCGGGATGGGCGCCCGCGTCAACGACCAGGCCATGGCGCTGCGCGGGGTCCCGCAGAAGGAGCTGCTCGACCGGCTCAAGACCGACTTCGAGCGGATGCAGGCGATCCTGCGCGACCTCGGCGAGGACGAGTGGAGCGGGCTGACCGTCCCGCACTTCTACATGGGCCCGCTCCCGGCCTACTTCTACGCGGCCGGGCAACTGATGGACTACGCGGTCCACTCGTGGGACGTCCGCCAAGGCACCGGCCGCGCGCACGGCCTGCCGGGGGAGTCGGCCGACCTGCTCGTGCCGTTCATGTTCGTGCTGTGGCAGTCGACGATCAAACAGGGGGCGGACCTGACGCCGTTCGACGTCGGGATCCGGGTGGGCGGCGTCAACGGCGGCGACTTCCGGGTCTCGGTCGGGGCTGAGGGGATGACGTACCGGCAGGCGAACCTGGACGGGCTGCCGGCGGTCATCGAGTTCGACGCCGGGAGCATGGTGCTCACGACGTTCGGGCGCAGCAACTCGGGGACGGTCCGGGGTGATCTGGCGATCGCCGACCGGTACCTGAATCTCTTCTTCCGGATCTAGCGCTTCGTGACCTGCCGGTGCGACGGCCGGCAGGTCGCGCCCAACGGGAACTCGGGCGCCGGAATTCGCGTCAAAGCCGGAATGAGAGCCTTTCGCGTGTTCCTGGCGGCCGTCCTCATCGCCCTGGGCGCCGGGTGTGGTCAGGACGTGGCGGTCTCGGCGGCTCCGCTCTTACCGGAGCGGCCAGGAGGTCTTCATCTGGAGGAGATGATGCCATCGAAAGCCGAAGGAGACCCGGTCACGGCCTATGCGGACGGTGACAGGACGCTGGCCGTGCTGGTGACGGACTCGGAGGACTGGGATCCGCCGTACGGCGGCAAGCCGGTCAAGCTGGACAGGCACGAGGCGACCATGGGCGGCTCGGGACGGCACCGCTGGATCACCTGGCCGGACAAGACCAGCCAGGACTTCGAGTCGTTCGCGGTGCTGGGCCACGGGCTGTCGGACGCCGAGCTGACCGCGGCGGCCAACGGGGTGGTCGAGGATCGGCGGCGGCCCCGGATCGACGACGGACGCCTGCCGGACGGGCTGAGCCTCGTCAAGAACGGTTCGCTGCCGGTCGGTGGGTGGCGCGCGGAGCTCGGGGGGACCGAGCGCGTCTGGACGAACCGGCAGAAGCGCGCCAGGATCGTCGTCAGCCAGTTGCCCGGCGACGCCGATATGGAGGTGCTCGCCGGGACCACGGTCAGCGGGGAGCGCCGGGAGATGCGCGGCACCACCGGCCTGTCGGGCGGCGACCTGCTGATCAACGGCTCGCTCAGCATGGACTGGGTGCACGAGGACCTGAGCCTCATGATGCCCAAGGTCCGGCTCTGGCGGGAGAACGGGATGATCGTCAAGGTGTCCTCGCTGGGGCTGGCCGACGACGCGGTGGACGCGTTCGTCGAGGGTCTGAGCCCGGCCGGTCCCGAGGCCGTCGAGCGGGCGCGGGACTCCATCCTGAACTATCCGCCTGACCTGCTGTTCCCGCCCGACGACGGTGATGGCCGGCCGTTGCGGGTGGTCACGTCCGGCAGGCTCGGCGAGCGGGCCTGGGCCGTGGCCGCGGGGATGCGGGGCGAGAGCCTCACGCACGCGTTCCGCCTGCTCTCCCGCCGGGACGAGGCCATCGACGGTGGCGGCTCGACCTTCGGCGAGTGGAAGGCGGCGTACAACCGGGGACCGATGGTGATCATGCGTGAGGTGACGGACCTCGGGCTGCCGAGTGACAACGTTCTCGTCGGCTTCGCGGCGGCCGGGGTGGTGAAGGTGCGCATCGCCTACCAGGACGGAACCTCGGAGGAGCTTGCGCTCGGCCCGGAGAGTGTGCCGGGCGGCGTGCGCTGGTTCTCCGCCGAGGTGAAGTCCCGGTCGTTCAAGCTCTCCGCCGAGCTGGCGGACGGCAAGGTCACCGGCACCGTACGCCGCATCCCCTGAGTCAGCGCTGAACCGGGCCCGAGGAGATGACGATGCTGAGATCGTCCTCGGCGTTCTCCCGTATGGCGACCTTCGCCGCGGAGATCGTCAAGGCTCCAGGGTGATGCCTTCGCGCCGCAGGTCCTCGACGATGCCGTCGACCAGCCGGGTGGCGACCGTGTGGTGCAGCCGGCCGTCCTCCCGGAGCTCACGCACGGCGGGCACGGGGTCCGGGTCGGCGAACAGCCGCTCGTCGGCGTAGTCGACCGGCCTGCCGGTCGGGTCGATCGTCCACCAGGACGCCTCCAGCGCGATGCCGTTGGGGTCGCTGAAGTAGATCGAGCGCAGGAACCCGTGGTCGATGACGTCGGTGACCTCGCAGCCGTGCGCCTTGAGCCGGTCGCGCAGCCTGATGAGGGCGTCCTCGTCCGGCAGGTGCAGGGCCAGGTGGTCGAACTGGGCCGCCTTCGCGTACGGCACTCCGGCCGGCTTGGCGAAGCTGTCCAGCGGCTGGTCGGTGTATTCGAAGAAGGCGACCGTGTTGCCGGTGCCGACTTCGAAGAAGTAGTGCTTGAACGCGGGGACGGCGAGGGTGGTGACGAGGCGGGCGTCGAGCACACCGTGCCAGAAGCGCACGGTGGCGTCCATGTCCGCGGTCACCAGGGCAAGGTGGTGCACACCGCGCCAGTGCACCGTTTCCGGGGTCGCAGCCATGCCCTAACCGTACGCCTTTCAACTACCTTCGTTAAGGCCCTGGCTCAAGGCGTGGTGGCGCAGTGATCCTGGGTGCTGCCGGACAGGCGGACGCACACCTTGTCGCCGGTGACCAGGCCGGCGGAGGGGCGGAACTCGCCTTCGAGCGCGGTGCCCACGCGGTAGGTCGAGACGCCGCCCGAGGCGGGGATGCCGTTGAGGGTGAGGGTGAAGGCCGGCGTCGCGGGGGCGGGCTGGAACCTGAACCAGAAGTGGTGGGCGCCGGGGGTGCCGCGGACCTCCGTGCAGGTGGGGGCCTGCGGCGAGCACGTGGCCGCCGCGGCCGGGCCCACGCCCAAGGAGCATAAGGAGATGACGGCCGCCGCGACGGCGAGGCAGGACTTCAGCATGTGGCTCCCCACTCACGAGATCTTGATACTGATTTCTAACACGGTCAGCCCTTCACCGAGCCGGCGAAGTTGAAGGAGCCCGCCAGATACTTGTTGACCGCCACGTAGAGGACCACCGCCGGGGCCGTGTAGAGGATGGAGAAGGCCGCGAGCTGGCCGTAGGCGACCTGGCCGTACTGGGAGAAGAAGGTGAAGATGGTGACGGCGGCCGGCTGTTTCTCCGGGGCGTCCAGCAGCACGAACGGGGCGAAGAAGTTGCCCCACTGGCCCACGAAGACGAAGATCGCCACGACCGCGATCCCCGGCGCCATCAGCGGGCCCACGACCGACCTCAGCGACTGCACCCAGCCGGCGCCGTCCACCCAGGCGGCCTCCTCCAGGCTGACCGGCACGCCGTCCATGAAGTTCTTCATCATCCAGATCGAGAACGGCAGCGAACTCGCCGTCAGGAACAGCACCATCGCCGGCACCGAGCCGTACAGGTTGAACCGGAAGAACATCGCGTAGACCGGGACGAGGATCGCCGTCACCGGCAGGCCCGTGGTGAACAGGAGCGTCAGCATGAACGAGCGGCGGAAGCGGAGCTGGTAGCGCGACAGTGGGTAGGCGGCCAGGCCCGCCACCAGGACCGTCAGGATCGCCGTGGTGCCCGAGATGACGATCGAGTTGATCATCGGCAGGATGATCGTCTCCCAGGTCAGCACGGCCTTGAAGTTGTCCAGGGAGAAGGTGAGCGCCGGCGCGGCGGCCAGCGTCGCCTCCGGCTGGACCGAGGCGATGACCACCCACAGGAACGGGCCGACGAAGGCCAGCGTGATGAGCAGGAGGGAGAGCCAGGCGGCCCCCCGCGCGGCGAGTCGCGTCATGCGTCCTCCACCTTGATCAGGCGCAGGTAGATCAGCGAGAACAGGGCGCCGATCACCAGCATGACGAGGGCGATGGCCGAGCCGTAGCCGATCTCGAAGTAGCGGAACGCCTGCTCGTACATGTAGAGCGGGGTGGTCTGGCTCTCCGTGCCCGGGCCGCCGCCGGTGAGGGCGTAGATGAGGCCGAAGCTGGCCAGGGTCTGCAGGGTGATCAGCATGAGGTTGGCCATGATGGAGCGGCGGATCAGCGGCAGGGTGATGTGCAGCAGCCGCCGTACGGGGCCCGCGCCGTCCACCGCGGCGGCCTCCACCAGGTCCGAGGGGACCTCCGACAGCGCCGCCGAGTACACCAGCATCGAGAACGCCGTGCCGCGCCAGACGTTGGCCAGGATCACCGCCACCATCGGGGCCGTGTAGAGCCACTCCTGGGAGATGCCGAGCACGGTGTTGAGCGTGCCGTCCTCGGCCAGGAACGAGAACCAGCAGGCCGCCGCCACGATCTCCGGCATCACCCAGGCGGCGATGACGACGCCGTTCACCACGCTGCGCGTCACCCGGCCGCGGCCGCGCTGGAGGAGGGCGATGATCAGGCCCAGCGTGTTCTGGCCGATGACGGCCGAGCCGATGACGAAGACGAACGTGAGCACGAACGAGTTGACGAAGTTCGGGTCGGCGAACATCTTGACGAAGTTGTCGAAGCCGACGAACCGGGAGTTCACCGAGGCCGAGCCGGTGAGGGTCTCGTTCGTGAAGGCGATGTAGAGGCTCCAGAGGATGGGCCCCGCCAGGAAGATCGTCAGCAGGACCAGCGCCGGGGCCAGGGGGAGCAGCCAGCGCAGGACCCGCCGCCGCCGTGACGGCCCGCCGGGTGGCGAGCTCGTCACGGACGGGGAGAGCGCCGTGGCGACCGTCATCGCGCCAGGACCTTGTCGGCGCCCCCGACGACCGCCGGCAGGGCCTTGGCGTAGGCCGCCGTGGCCTCCTCAGGGCTGCGGGCGCCCGTGGTGACCGCCTCCATGGCCTCCTGGACCTGGGCCGACACCTTCGGGTAGACCTCGAAGGCGGGCCGGTAGTGCGTCACCGCGGCCAGGTCCGTGAAGAACTTCACGCTCGGGTTGTCCGCGCTGTACGCCGGATCGGCCGCGACGTCCTTGCGGGGGGCCAGGTCGCCCGAGCCGACCGCGTACGTCATCGAGTTCTGCTTGTTCGTGGCGGTCGTGATGAAGTCGAACGCCTCCTGCTTGAGCTTGGTGTACGAGCTCATCGCCATGACCCAGCCGCCCGACATGCTGACCGCGCCCGGAGCCTCGCCGTTCTGCGTCGGCATGGCGGTCCAGCCCATCTTGTCCTTCCACTGCGGCCACGGCTTCGTGCTGGTCGGCTTCCAGGCCCCGGCGGACCAGGCGCCGTCGAGCGAGATGCCGACCTTGCCGGCCGGGAACCACTCCAGGTTGACCTTGTCGCCCAGCTTGGGGTTGTGGGCGTCGGCCTGCTTGGGGGCGAGCTCCTCGCGGTAGACGGTGTTGACGAAGGTCAGGGCGTCGGTGAAGTTCTTGCCGCCGGCCACCCACTTCTTCTGGGCGTCGTCGTACAGGGTGCCGCCCGCGGTGCCGTACAGAAGCATCTCGAAGCCCTGCATGGTCGACGCCTCGCCGTGGATCTTGGTGGAGTACATGCTGAACGGGACCACGCCGGGCAGCTTCTGCTTGATCGTGCGGGCCGCCGTCAGGACGTCGTTCCAGGTCTTCGGCTCCCAGGGGACGGGCAGGCCGGCCTTGGCGAAGACGTCCTTCTGGTACCACAGGCCGCGGGTGTCGGTGCTGATCGGGACGCCGTAGATCTTGCCGTCGCCGCCCTTGGCGGCCTCCTTGACCGAGTCGGGGAACTGGGTGTTCCAGTCGTTCCACTTGGTCAGGTAGTCGTCGAGCGGGGCCAGCTTGCCGGCCGCGACGTCCGCGTTGACCTGGAAGGTGTCGTGGTAGTAGAGGTCGGGCGCCGAGTCGGGAGAGCGATTCAACAGGGCCAGCTTGGTGTAGTAGGCCTCGTTGTTGCCCTGGACCGCGGTGAGTTTGATGGTGACGCCGGGATGGGCGGTCTCATACTGCTTTTTGGCGTCGGTGAGCATCTTCTCCAGATGCGGCCACGTCGGCTCGACCTTGTAGAGGACTTCGAGTTCCTTGCCGCCCGATGTGGTCTGCGAGGTGCCACCGCAGCCGGTCACGGCTGTCAGCAGCAGGAGCGAACCGGCCAGCGTACGTCTCATCACGGCCTCCCCGTGTTTCCTTGCGGAGAACGTAAATCTTTTTGATTTACTAAGTCAACACTCTGTGGTGACATGACTCACATGCAGCAGGGCACGAATCTGCCCAAGGTGGGGAGCTACAACCAGGCGGTGGTCCTGGAGGCGATCCAGGCTTCAGACGGGATCAGCCGGGTGCAGATCGCCGCCGTGAGCGGGCTCACGGCGCAGACGGTGTCGGTGATCGTGCGCAGGCTGCTCGAAGAGGGGCTGGTCGTCGAGGACGGCTCGGCGCCGTCGAGCGGTGGCAAGCCGCGGACGATCCTGCGCGTCGACGCGGGGGCGGGATACGCGGTCGGCGTGCACTTCGACCCGCAGGAGCTGTCCTGCGTGCTGGCCGACCTGGCGGGCCGTCCGGTCGCCCGGCTGCACCTGCCGGTGCGGCCCGGGGCCCGGCCCGACGCCGTGGTCCGGCAGATGGCCCGGGCGGCGCGGCGGATCCTGCGGGAGGCCGGCGTGCCGGACGGCAAGGTGCTCGGGGTCGGGCTGGCCTGTCCGGGGCCGCTGGACGGCGAGGGCGTGATGGTGTCGCCGCCCCGGCTGCCCGGCTGGGACCAGGTGCCGATCAAGGGGCTGCTGCGGGAGTACACCGGCTTTCCGGTGACCGTGGACAATGACGCGACGGCGGCGGCGATCGGCGAGCGGTGGGCCGGGATCGCGCGCGCCACGCCCAGCTTCGCCTACCTCTACCTCGGGACCGGCATCGGTGGCGGGCTCATCCTGGACAACCAGGTCTACCGGGGGCGGTCGCTGAACGCCGCCGAGTTCGGGCACATCACCGTCGAGCCCGACGGGCCCGAGTGCTACTGCGGCAACCGGGGCTGCGTGGAGGCCGTGTGCTGCCCGAACGCCATCGAGGCGGCCATGGGCGCCGACCACGCCTCGGTCTGCGCGGCGGCCGCCGCCGGGGAGCCCGAGGCGCTCCGGGTGATCGAGCGGGTGGCCGGGCGGCTCGCCGACGCCGCCGTGAGCGTGGTGAACATGCTGGACATCGACCTGCTGGTGCTCGGCGGGCCCGCGCTGCGCGAGGTGGGCGAGATCTACCGGGAGGTGATCACGCGGGCCGTGTCGGAGCGGGCGCTGACCAGGCGGCTGCACGCGGTCCGGGTGGAGACCTCGCCGATCGCGGCCGACGCCGCCGCGATCGGCGCCGCGTCGCTGGTCTTCCACGCCACGTACGCGCCCCGCCTGGGCACCCTGCTGAGCGGATAGGGACCCGTGGTCCCTGCCCGCCGGAACGTCAGGCCCGCTTCAGCCGCAGCGTGACCAGCTCGAACGGCCGCAGGGCCACCGGCAGCGCGTCGCCGGCGCTCCGCGGCTCGCCCGTGGGCCGCTCCAGCAGGTCCGTGGTGACCACCTCCGCGACCGGGAAGGCCGCGCGCAGGGTGGCGCGGGCCCGGCCGCCCCGCGACTCGTGGAAGCGCACGATCACGTCGCCGCTCTCGTCGTCGGCCAGCTTGACCGCGGTCACCACGACGGCGTCGTCGTCCACCGCCACCAGCGGCTCGACCTCGGCGTCGCCGGGCACGCGGCGCTCGGGCTGGTTGATGGACCAGCCCTCGCGGACCGCGTCGCCGATCTCCGCGCCCGGCACCAGCGCGTGCCGGAAGCGGTGCACGCCCTGGTCGGTCTCCGGGTCGGGGAAGCGCGGGGCGCGCAGCAGTGAGACGCGCAGCGTCGTGGTCGTGCCGTCGTCGCCGACCGTGCGGGTGACGTCGTGGCCGTAGGTCGAGTCGTTGACCACGGCGACGCCCCAGCCGGGCTCCTCCAGGTGCACGAAACGGTGGTTGCACGCCTCGAACTTGGCGGCCTCCCAGCTCGTGTTGGTGTGCGTGGCGCGGAAGGAGTGGCCGAACTGGCTCTCGGAGGCGTACCGGTCGGCGCGCACGTCAAGAGGGAAGGCGAGCTTGAGGAACTTCTCCGTCTCGTGCCAGTCGACCTCCGTCTCGATCTCCAGCCGGCCCTCGGCGAGCGCGAGCCGCTGGGTCACCGCCGACGTCCCGAACGAGCGCCTGACCACGACCGCGTCGCCGTCGAGGCGCACCTCGTCGGCCTCGGTCAGGTCGGTGACCGTGTTGCGGTAGAACTCGTCCACGTCCCAGGCGTCCCACTTGTTCGGGAAGTCGGGGTGGAGCTGCAGCAGGCCGGCCGCCCGGCCCGGCGCGACCGTCTCCCGGCCGGCGGTCAGGTCATAGGCGGAGACCACCAGGCCGCGCCCGTCGATCTCCACCCTGAGCAGGCCGTCGTCCAGGACGAAACCGCCGCCCTCGCGGGCGCTCGCGTCGACGCCGCGGGGGAGCGCGGGCCGCGCGGCGGCGCCGGCCGGGACGCCGTTGCGGGCGTGCGGCGCGCCGTTGAAGATCAGCGTGCCGCCCGCCGGGTCGCCCGCCAGCGCCCGCTGGGCGCCGTCGATGATCGCGTTCAGCTCCTCCGCCACCAGCTCGTACGTCCTGCGCGCCTCCCGGTGCACCCACGCGATCGACGACCCGGGCAGGATGTCGTGGAACTGGTGCAGCAGCACCGTCTTCCAGAGCCGGTCGAGCTGGGCGTACGGATACGCCGCCCCCGTACGCACGGCCGCCGTCGCCGCCCACAGCTCGGCCTCCCGCAGCAGCGCCTCGCTGCGCCGGTTGCCCTGCTTGGTCTTGGCCTGGCTGGTCAGCGTGGCCCGGTGCAGCTCCAGGTAGAGCTCGCCGACCCACACGGGCGGGCTGGGATATTCGGCCTCGGCCTTGGCGAAGAACTCGGCCGGCGTCTCCCAGGCGACGGCGGGCGAGCCCTCCAGGTCGCGCACCCGCGCCACCTTGGCCACCATCTCCCGCGTCGTGCCACCGCCCCCGTCACCCCAGCCGGTCGGCGCCAGGGAGTGCCGGGCGACGCCCTTGTCCTTGAAGTTGCGGGCCGCGTGCGCCAGCTCCCGGCCCTGCATCGAGCAGTTGTAGGTGTCGACCGGCGGGAAGTGCGTGAAGATCCGCGACCCGTCGATGCCCTCCCACAGGAACGTGTGGTGCGGGAACGTGTTCGTCTGGCTCCACGAGATCTTCTGCGTGAGCAGCCGCTTCGACCCGGCCGCCTTGATGATCTGCGGCAGCCCGGCCGCGAACCCGAACGTGTCCGGCAGCCACACCTCCTCGTTGTCCACGCCGAACTCGTCGATGAAGAACCGCTTGCCGTGCACGAACTGGCGGGCCATGGCCTCCGAGCCGGGCATGTTCGTGTCGGACTCCACCCACATGCCGCCCGCCGGGACGAACCTGCCCGTGGCCACCGCCTTGGTGACCTTCGCCCACACCTCGGGCCGGTGTTCCTTGACCCAGGCCCACTGCTGCGCCTGGGACATCGCGAACACGAACTCCGGCTCGTCCTCCAGCAGCGCCGTCATGTTCGAGGTGGTGCGGGCCACCTTCCGTACGGTCTCGCGCAGCGGCCACAACCAGGCCGAGTCGATGTGCGCGTGGCCCACCGCGCTGATCCGGTGCGCCGACGGCACCGCCGGGGACGCGAACACGCCGGTCAGCTCGGCTCGGGCGGCGGCCGCCGTGCCGTTGACGTCCTGGAGGTCGACGGCGTCCAGCGCCCGGTTCAGCGCCCGCAGCAGCTCAGCGCGGCGGCCGCTGTCCACGGGCAGCTCCAGCATCAGCTCGCCCAGCACCTCCAGGTCCATCACGAGCTGCCACACCGTCTCGTCGAACACGGCCAGGTCCATGCGGGTCAGCAGGTAAAGGGGGTCGCTCCCGGCCGTCTCCTTCTCACCCATCAACGTCGGCAGGAAGGGGTGGTAGTCGAGGATCACGGGGTTGGAGGCGGCCTCGATGTGCAGCCGCACCTCCTCGCCGCCCTCGACCGGCGAGCCGATCCTGACCCACTGGTTACGCGGGTTGAGACCCTTCACCGGCGTGCCGTCGGGCCGGTAGATCAGGCCCTCGCACTGGAAACCCGGCTTGTTCTCGTCGAAGCCGAGGTCGAGGATCGCCTCGACGGTCCGGCCCGCCCACTCCGCGGGCACGGTGCCGGTGACCGTGAACCAGCTCGTGCCCCACGGCACGCCCCACATCCGGCCCACGGAGATCGGCTCAGGCGTCGCCGCCAGGCCCTCGGCCACCGGCACGGGCTCGTCCGGCGCGTGCCAGACGCTCACCTCAAGGGGCACGGACTCGGGATAGATCGCCGGGCGGATCCGCTCGTTCAGGACACGCCTCAGCCGGGCCTCGATCAGATCGCGGTCGTCATGCATCAGAACTCCTCAAGGCATGGTGATGAGATCATGAGTCACACAGCACGTTAGGCACCCCGGCGGCAAACGGGCAATGCCACAGCCAAAGGGCTATACCGGGCGGCGGTCGGTCAGGTTCATGCGGATGTCGTTGTCCGCCCACAGGACGAAGCGTTCCACGGGCACCACGGGATGGCCGGCGACCGGCTCGAAGCGGAACCTCTTGAGCAGCACCGCGAGCACCAGCTCGGCCTCGACCATGGCCAGGGAGGCCCCTTCGCAGCTCCGCGGGCCCAGCCCGAACGGGACGAACGCGTAGCGGGGCCGGGCGGCCTGCGCCTCGGCGGTGAACCGGGCGGGGACGAACGCGTGCGGGTCCGGCCAGTAGTCCGGGTTGAGGTGCACGGCCCAGAACGGGTAGAAGATCGTGGTCCCGGCCGGGACGTGGTGGTCGCCGAGGGTGAGGTCCTCGGTGGTCTCGCGGGCGCCGTACGGGCCGGGCGGGTAGAGCCGCATCGACTCCTTGAGCGCCATCTCCAGGTGGGGCAGCCGCTTGAGATCGGCGTAGTCGGGCGCGGTCCGGTCGCCCAGCACCTCGTCCAGCTCGGCGGCCACCCGCGCCGCCTCCGCCGGGTGCCCGGCCAGCAGGTGCAGTGTCCAGGAGACCGCGACGCCGGTCGTGTGGTGCGCCGCCAGCATGATCATCAGCACGGTGTCCCTGATCCTGGCCGGGCTCAGCTCGGCCCGGTCCAGGGCGGCGACCAGGTCGCTGCCGCCGGCGGCCAGCACGCCGTCCGTGACCTCGCGCAGGTAGGCCAGCGCCTGCTCGGCCCGCGACAGATCGTCGCCCTGCTCGTAGAGGCGGCCCAGGTAGCCGGTCAGGACGGTCTCGAAGGCGCTCACCACGCGGGCGGGGTCGTCGACGCCGCCACCGAGGGCGTAGCGGCAGATCATCCGCAGCGACAGCTCGCTGAGGTCCTGCTGCAGCTCCACGGGACCCTTGGCGGCGTGGTCCGCCCACCGGCCGGCCAGCTCCTCGGCCAGCGCGGTGAACCCGGCGAAGTGCGCCTCGTGCGAGCGCCGCCCGGCCAGCGCCGTCAGCAGCGCCCGGCGCAGCGGCGCGTGCTCGCCGGACGGCAGGGTCTGCAGGTTGCCCGCCTCGCAGAGCGGGGCCAGGAACTCGAACAGCTTGTCAGGGCGTTCGTTCACCGCGGCGGTGGCCTCCAGCAGCACCGGGTCGGCCACCGAGACCGCGTCCTGCGCGCCGGGGAGCTGGAAGCGCACCACCGGTCCGTAGCGTTCGTGCAACTGGAGCTGGTAGGTGTGCAGGCCGCCCGCCGTCGCGATGGCGCTCAGCCCGCCGTCTGCCTGGGGCGGGGGTCCTGGGATGTCGCGCACGTCGCCACGGTCTAACGGCCGCGCCCGCTTGGCAAGGTCAGGACGGAAGGAGTTCGCGCAGCGCCGTGGCGAACTCCGCCGGGCTGCGGAGATAGCCGACGTAGTCGCCGGGCAGTTCGACGGGCTCGACGGCCAGGTGTTCTGCGACGGCGAGCGTGGCGCGGTGGATGAGGCGGCCCCGGGTGCCGGCGCCCGAGGCGAGGACGAGAGGGGCGTCGCGCAGGGCCCTGGCGTCGGGGACGAAGGCGCCGAAGGAGCGCACCTCGTACAGGAGGCTGGTCTCCATGTTGGCGATGATCCTGGTCAGCATGTCGCGCACCCACGGCGGCAGGCCCGGGTCCGGCTCGGGTGGCGCGGCCGTGCCGGTCTCCTCGCCGAACTTGCGCATCGCGGGGCCGATGCCCTCGCGGTGGCAGACGTCCACCGCCTCCTGCGCCAGCCGCCGCCAGTGGGCGGCGTCGGGGAGGAGGTCGAAGGCGGGCGGTTCGTGGGCGACCAGGCGGCGGATCCGCTCGGGATGGCGGGCCAGGAGGTCGAGGGCGATCAGGGCGCCCGAGTGGGTGGCGAACACGTACGCGGGGCCGGAGCCGGCCGCCCGCAGCAGGCGCAGGGCGTCGTCGGCGTGGACCTCGATGCGCTGCTCCGCGAGCGGGCCGGTCAGCGGGCTGCGGCTGGCGCCGCGACGGTCGTAGGTGATGACCGTGAAGTGGGCGGACAGCGCCTCGGCCAGCGGGCCCGCCATCGCCGCGTCGCCGCCTCCGCCGAGAATGGTCAGCAGCGCCGGGCCGGTGCCGCGTACCTCGAAATAGAGGCGCGCGCCGGGAACCTCGAGCAGTCCAGTGTCCATGATTGGCCAATGTAGGACGGATGCGGCGAGCGGTCGAGACCGCGCCGTGGATGGCGGATGTGCGACAAGTCATGATGTGGCCACCCGAAATTCATGGACAACAGCAGCTCAGGGTCGCTAGGAATTCGGTATTCATGCTTACCGATGTTCTGGAGGTCGTCCGATGCTGCGTGGCATGGGCCGGATGGGGCGCTTGCGGCGGGGGACGGTGATGGCCGTCACCACGGCCGTGGCGGCCTCCTTACTCTCGGCCCCCGGCGCGCACGCGACCACCGCGCCGCCCGTGACGTTCACGGGTGACGCGGCGAGCGATGAGATCACGTTGATCACCGGTGACCGGGTACGGGTGCGGGCCGTGGACGGCGCGCACCAGGCCGTCACGGTCACCCCGGCGCCACGGCCCGACGGCTCGGTGCCGGCGTTCCAGGTGCTGGAGTCGGAGGACGGCGTGACCGTCATCCCCGACGACATCGCCGCCCAGGTGCCGGAGCGGCTCGACGCCGCCCTGTTCAACGTGACGGAGCTGGCCGGGCAGGACTACGGCGGCACCATCCCGGTGATCATCACCTACGCGGGCCAGGCCCCCGAGGCGGCGGTCACGCTGGAGAGCATCGGCGGCGTGGGCGTGTCGCTGGCCGCCCCGGCCAAGCTGGAGCCGGGTGTGACCAAGGTGTGGCTCGACCGCGAGACGGCGAACGGCCGGCTGTCCGCGATCATCGACGGCCTGGAGAAGGCGGCCGCCGAGAAGCCCGCAGAGGCCGTGAAGGTGGCCGAGGCCGGCGGCCCGGTGGAGGCGGCGGTGAAGCGGCTGACCGAGCGGTACGGCACCCGGTTCGACTGCGACTCGTGCCCTTCCACCGAGTCCCAGGCGAGCGCCGGGGAGGAGCGGGTCGAGCTGCGCGTGCGCGGCATCGCCAGGGACGGCCGCCCGGGCCGGGGCGGCTTCACCGTGCTGAACCTGGACGAGGGCACCCTGGTGGGCCGCGTGCTCCCCGGCGACCCCGCCCAGCCCTGCACCGACGCCAAGAACGGCTCCGGCACCTGCCTGCTGGTCAAGCCCGGCACCTACTCCGTGCTCGGCCACATCTTCACCATGCCCGCCACCCAGCCCAGCACCGAGGGTGGCAAGCCGCTCAACGAGAGCCTGGTCGGCGACCCGGAGATGGAGATCACGCGGGACACCGAGGTCGTGCTGGACGCCCGCGAGGCCGTCGAGGTCGAGATCGAGACGCCCGACCACGTGACCAAGCGCAACACCGGGGCGGCCGCCGCGCTCAAGTGGTACCGCGCCGGAGAGCGGGGCACCGTGCTGCGCGGCGGCACCACCATCTCGCCCGGCGGCCAGATCGAGGAGCGGCTGTTCGTCCAGCCGACCAGGCAGGTCACCAAGGGCACGTTCGTCGTCGCCACCCGCTGGCGGCTGAAGGCCCCGGAGATCACCCTCACCACGCCCGGCGTCGAGCTGTCGCCCCAGTACGTGGACCCGGTGCAGTTCAGCGACTTCGCCACCGAATATCCGCGCCTCGACGGCACCCGCGAGCTCACCGCGGTCAACGCGGGCCGGGGCGGCGCGGAGGAGATCAAGGCTCTCAACCTGCGCGGCCGGCTCGCCGTCATCCGGCGTACCGACGGCGTGCCGGTATCGGCCCAGGCCAACGCGGCCGCGGCGGCGGGCGCGGCGATGGTCGCGCTCTACAGTGACCGGCCGGGCGCGGACGTCACCACGGGCGGCAGCAAGGTCAAGCTGGCCGTCCCGACCGTGCGGCTGACACATGAGGAGGGCCTGGCGCTGATCGACCGGCTGGGCCGGCTGCCGGCCCCGGTGGTGGCCCAGGGCGAGCCCGCCAGCCCGTACGTGTACGACCTGTACCTGCGCGAGCAGGGCCGGGTGCGCGACTCGCTCACGTACGTGGTCAAGACGGCCGACCTCGCCAGGATCGACACCGGCTACCACACCCAGCTCTCCGACGACGTGACGGTCAACGAGACCCGTTTCGTCTTCGAGCCGTGGGACACCACGTCGATCTCCTCGAACCTGCCCATGGCCCAGGCGCCGCGCACCCGGGTCGACTACGTCACGCCGGGCGCCGACCTGCGGTGGAGCTCGTCGGCGATCGCGCCGGAGCGGCACTACAACACCATGTGGCCGCACCCGGAAACGCCTCGCGTCGCGGTGTCGTCGCCCGAGTTCCGGCCGTACGAGGCGGGGGAGCGGGTCACGACGACGGTGTTTCAGCAGCCGCTGCTGCCCGGGGTCAACCCGCGCAACCCGCTGCGCAGGGAGGGCGACAAGCTGCGCGTCTCGATGCAGGGGTTCGTGGACGCCGCCGGTAATTACGGCGACGTCTACACCAGCACCTTCGAGCGCGGCATGAAGACCGACTTCCGGCTTTACCAGGGCGACGACCTGCTGTGGCGGACGGAGTTCCTGCCCTCGGGGTCGGGGACGCTGACGCCGGGCAAGGCCACGTACCGGATCGAGTACGACCTCACCAACGAGGCCGAGTGGGCCAAGATGTCGACCAGGACCAGGGGCGTGTGGACGTTCGCGTCCGAGCGGGCCGCGGAGCCGACCGTGATCCCGCTGCTGCTGGCCACGTTCGACGCGCCCGTGGATCTGAAGAACCGGACATCGGCGCGCACGCTGGAGGTGAAGTTCCGCCATCAGGAGGGTGCGGCGCAGAGCGCGGTCAAGGACGTCACGCTGGAGGCGTCGTACGACGACGGCGCCACCTGGCTGCCCGCCGTCCTGCGGGACAAGGGCGACCGGGTCTACGAGGCCACGCTGACCCGGCCGCGGCCCGGGTTCGTCTCGCTGCGGCTGAAGGCGTCCGACGTCAACGGCAACACCGTGTCGCAGGAGGTCGTGCGCGCGTACGCGCTGAGCTGATCAGGCCCACTCGGGCTCGTTGATGGAGGCCGTCGTGTGGGGCGCGGCGCGGGTGAGCATGGCCTGGGCCAGGTTCGCCTTGACCAGCGCCGCGCCGCGCACGACCGGCAGCAGCGTCAGCGCGAACAGCACGCCGGCCACCGTGTTGGCGCCCACGAACATCGCGTCGCCGCCGCCGATCCCCAGCATCGCGGGCCAGCCGCCGTCGACGCCCGGGAGGCTGGCGAGGATCCACCCGTAGAGGGGGAAGGTCAGCCCGGCGATCGCGCCGCCCCACCACACGAGGGCGATGACGCCCGCGACCAGCGAGATGGGGAAGGAGACGATGCCGTACAGCACGTCCACCCAGCCCTGCCCGGTGGCGAGGGGGTTCATCATGCGGCGGAACCAACCGGCCCCGGCCGGAGCCGGCGGGTACGGCGGGCGGGCGACCGGGCGGCCGAGCACCTCGGGCAGCGAGACGCGCTCGAAGTCGGCGAGGTTGCGCGCCACGGCGGCGGTCCCGGCCAGGATCGGCAGGCCGACGAACGCGACCGCGGAGCCCAGCCCGGCGCAGAGCCCGCCCAAGGAGATGGCGAAGGAGACGGCGGCCATCGGCAGGCCGAGCAGGGTGTAGCGGGAGTCGGTGGCGAGCCGCTGGAGGGGTTTCATGAGGAGAACGCTACGGATCGGGGCCGCGCCGGACAATCTTGCGCACGGCCCCGTGGATGGTAGGGCCAGCCCTACCATCCACGGGGCTGCGCGCCGGGGATGGCGGCGAGCAGTTCGCGGGTGTAGTCGTCGGCGGGCCGGTCGAAGATCTCCTCCGCGGTGCCGCTCTCCACGATCCGGCCGTCGCGCATGACGTGCACCGCGTGCGAGATCATCCGGACCACGGCCAGGTCGTGGCTGATGAACAGGTAGCTGAGCCCCAGCTCCCGCTGCAGGCCGGCGAGCAGCTCCAGGATCTGCGCCTGCACCAGCACGTCCAGCGCGGAGACGGCCTCGTCGAGCACGACCAGCTCGGGCGAGAGCGCCAGGGCCCTGGCGATGGCCACCCGCTGGCGCTGGCCGCCGGACAGCTCGTGCGGCAGCCGCTCGGCCATCGACGCGGGCAGCGACACCTTCTCCAGCAGCTCGGCCACGCTCTTCTTACGTTCGGCGGCGGTGCCGACGCGGTGCACGCGCAGCGGCTCGGTGATCGACCGCTCGACCGTGTAGCGCGGGTCGAGCGAGGCGTACGGGTTCTGGAACACCGGCTGCACCCGCCTGCGGAACGCGAACAGCTCCCGCCGCCCCAGCCCGGCCAGGTCGGTGCCGTCGAACCGGATGCCGCCCGAAGTGGGGTCGTCCAGGCCGAGCAGCAGGTTCGCGGTCGTCGACTTGCCGGAGCCCGACTCGCCCACGATCGAGACGGTTCGCCCGCGCGGGATGGTGAACGACACCCCGTCCACGGCCGTGAGCTCCTCGCCGGTGCCCCGGATCGGGAAGACCTTGCGCAGCCCCTCGACCACCACCAGGTCCCGAGGCTCACCGGCCGGCTCGGCCACCCGCACCGACGACAGGCTCGGCACGGCCTTCAGCAGCCGTTTCGTGTACTCGTGCGCCGGCTCTCCCAGGATCCCGGCCGCCGGCCCGGTCTCGACGATCTCGCCCTCGTACATGACCACCACCACGTCGGCCCGCTCCGCCGCCAGCGCCAGGTCGTGCGTGATGAGGAAGACGGCCGTACCCATCTCGGCGGTGAGCCGTTCGAGCTGGTCGAGGATGCGCCGCTGCACGGTCACGTCGAGCGCGGAGGTGGGCTCGTCGGCGATGAGCAGCTTCGGCCGGCAGGCCAGCCCCATGGCGATCAGCGCCCGCTGCCGCATGCCGCCGGAGAACTCGTGCGGATACTGGCCCACCCGCCGCGCCGCGTCCTGGATGCCCACCATGTCCAGCAGCTCCACCACCCGGGCGCGGGCGGCCCTGCCGGTGGCCAGGCCGTGCACCTCCAGAGCCTCGGCGATCTGGTCGCCGACGCGCATCAGCGGGTTGAGGTTCGACATCGGGTCCTGCGGGACCAGGCCGATGCCCGCGCCGCGGATCGCCCGCATCTCGCGCTGCGTGGCGGTGGCCAGGTCACGGCCGTCGAACAGCACCTGGCCGCCGGTGATGCGGCCGTTGCCGGGCAGCAGCCGGTTGACCGCGGCCGCCGTGGTGGACTTGCCGGAGCCGGACTCGCCCACGACGGCGACGGTCTGGCCCGGCAGGATCTCCATCGAGACGTTCCTGACGGCGGTGACCTCCCGCCCGCGGGTGCGGAACGCGACCGACAGGTCCCGGATCTCCAGCAGCGGCGTCATTCGGTCCTCGATCGTCGAGCGGTGGCCTGCAGCAGGTCGTCCCAGAGGAGGTCGGTGGAGGCCGGTTGCCCCTCGACGAGGAGCCGGTTGCTCGCCAGCGCCAGGGCGACGTCGCGGCCGGGCACGAACCCGACGGCGCAGCCCACGTGACCCGGGTGGCCGAGCACGGTGACGCTTTCGCCCGCGAGGTCGAGTTCGTACCTGCGGAAGCCGAGGGCCTGCTCCGGGTCGGGGCCGGGGGCGAAGAACTCCCTGGCGACCTCGGGCCGCCACAGGTGGTCGTACTCCTCGTAGCGGGACAGGGCGGTGGCGTACCGCAGCAGGTCGGGCACCGTCGAGAACAGCCCCGCGTGCCCGGCCACGCCGCCGAAGGCGTGGTGGGCGTTGCCGTCGGCGACCTGCCCGGCGATGGGCTCGGTGCGCCAGCCCGCGAAGTCGGTGCTGCGGTAGGGCACCGGGTACGGGCGGCCGGTGTCGAGCATGGTCATCTCGACCCGGTCGTCCAGCGCGCTCGTGGCCACCTCGGCGCCGGCCGGGCCCGCGTACGTGGTCGAGGTGAGGCCGAGCGGCCGGGTGACCAGCTCGGCCAGCGCCCGGTCCAGCCGCAGCCCGGTGACGGCCGCGACGATCCGGCCGAGCAGCACGAACCCCAGGTCGGAGTAGTGGCGGGCGCGGCCGGGACGGTAGCGCGGCGGCGGGAGCTGCGGCTGGATGTACAGCGGCCACCACTCCCACAGCCCGCCCCGGTGCAGCAGCAGGTCCCGCACGGTGATCGCCTCGTAGGAGCGCGACAGGTACGCGCTCAGCGGCGCGTCCAGGTCCACGAGCCGCTCGGACACCAGGCGCATGAGCATCGTGGTCGTGGCCACGACCTTCGTGACCGAGGCCAGGTCGTGGTAGGTGTCCAGGGTCATCGGCGCGTCGCCGGCCGCGTCACGGTGGCCCGTGCACTCGTTGAGGTCGAACCACGGCGTGCGCGCCGCCATGATCAATCCGGGCGGAGCCTGTCCGCGCGCCTCGTTCATCGGCCCAGCACCAGTGAGCGCGGCCGCTCGGCGACCGGCGACGGCAGGACCAGCGGGCCCGCGCCCGGGGTCAGCGTGCCGAGGATGCGGCTGCCCGCGGCCCCCGTGCCGCCCGGGACCGTTCCTGGCAGGCCGTGCGCGGTCAGCCAGCCGATCAGGGCGAACGCGATGGCCTCCTTGTCGTCGGCGGGCGCGCCGAGCTCGTCGGACGGTGCCACCTCGACCTCCGGCAGCGCCGCCCGCAGCCCGTCCATGATGACCGGGTTGCGGCAGCCGCCGCCGGAGACGACCAGCGCGCCTGTCCCGGCCGCCCGCACGTCCCGCGCGACCGTCCGCACGGTCAGCTCGGTCAGCGTGGCCACCAGGTCGGCGTCGCCGACGGGCGTGCCCACCTTGGCCTGGGCCGCCTCCACGTATCCAAGGTGGAACAGCTCCTTGCCGGTGCTCTTCGGCGCCGGCAGGCCGTAGTAGGGCTCGTCCAGCAGCACCTCCAGCAGCCGTTCGTGCACCCGCCCGGCGGCGGCGATCCGCCCGCCGCCGTCGAAGCCGCGCGGATCCAGCGCCCTGCTCGTGACCACGGCGTCGATCAGCGCGTTCGCGGGGCCGATGTCGTAGGCGTACAGCTCGTCGCCGCGTACCACGGTCATGTTCGCGATGCCGCCCAGGTTGAGCGCCGCCGCGCCGCCCGCGCGCCCGCCGAGCAGCAGCCCGTCGAGCACCGACACCAGCGGGGCGCCGTGCCCGCCCGCCGTGATGTCCCTGATCCGCACGTCGGACAGCACCGGCGCGCCCGTGCGCTCGGCGATCCAGGCCGGCTGCCCGATCTGCAGCGTGCCGAGCGCGTGCGCGCCCTCCACCCAGTGGTAGACCGTCTGCCCGTGCGACACGATCAGATCGACGGGCCCGCCCGCCGCGATCGCCGCGGCCGCCGCGCCGGCGAAGCTCTGCCCGATGAGCGTGTCGAGCTCGCACACCTCGGCCAGCGTCGCCGGCGCCGGCGGCAGCGCCGCGATCAGCCGGGCCCGCAACTCGTCGGGGTACGGCGTGCTCGCCGTGTGGCCGACCCGGCCTTCGAGCACGCTCCCGACGAGCTCGAAGTCCACCACGGCCACGTCGATCCCGTCGTGCGAGGTGCCGGAGATCATTCCCAGAACTTTCATGCCCGCCCGGCCTCCTCGTCGTCTTCGCGGGGCGACACGATCGCGAAGACCTGTTCCGGCGGCGTGGAGAAGGCCGGCGGGCACTGCGAGGCGTCCAGCGCGCCCAGCCTGCCGGGGGTGCCCGCGCCGGGCACGGTGGCGCCGGCCGCGTTCATGGCGTCGATGCGGGGGCCGGCGGATTCCGTCGCCGGTTCTGAGAGGTTCACCGATGTCCTCGGTTCCGGGGGTCGAGGGTGTCGCGCAGGCCGTCGCCGAGCAGGTTGAGACCCACCACGAGCAGCACGACGACCGCGCCGGGCGCGATCAGGGTCCATGGGGCGATGAAGACGAGGCTGCGCGCCTCGAAGATCATCGAGCCGAGCGACGGCGCCGGGGGCGGCGTGCCGAGGCCCAGGAAGCTCAGGGAAGCCTCCGTCAGCACCGCCCACGACAGCGACAGCGCCACCTGGACGACGATGATCGAGGTGATGTTGGGCAGCACGTGGCGCAGCATGATCTGCCAGCGGCTCTGGCCGGTCGAGACGGCCGCCCTGACGTACTCGATCTCCCTGAGCGACAGCACGGGGCCGCGGGTCACCCGGATGAAGATGGGCACGTACACGATGGCGATGGCCACGGCGATCGTGAACCAGTTGCGGTTCAGCACCGACGCCAGCGACAGCGCCAGCAGCAGCGGCGGGAACGCGAACAGCACGTTCGTGACCCCGCCGATCGCGCCGTCGGCGAACCCGCGGTAGAAGCCGGACACCAGCCCGCCCAGCGTGCCCACCACGGTCGCGAACGTCACCGCGATCACCGCGATCAGCGCCGAGTTGCCCACCCCGGCCGCCACCCGCGAGAACACGTCCCGCCCGAACTGGTCGGTGCCGAACAGGTGGCCGCCCGACGGCGCCAGGAACCGCGACGGCGGATGTTGCGCGATCGGGTCGTACGGCAGCAGCCCCAGATACGACAACACCGCCACGACCGCCAGCAGCGCCAGGATCACCACGCCCGCCAGTCCCGCGGGGTCGCGCCTCACGACGCCCTCACCCGCGGGTCGATGACCCGGTACAGCAGATCGGTCAGCAGGTTGACCAGCACGAACGCCAGCGCGATCACCAGAACCGTGCTCTGCACGACCGCGTACTCCTTCTGTTGGATCCCCAGCAGCACCTGACGGCCGATGCCCGGCACGGAGAAGATCTGCTCCACCACGACCGCGCCGCCCAGCAGGTAGCCGAACTGCAGCCCGGTCATGGTCACGATCGGCACGAGCGCGTTGCCGAGCACGTGCCTGATTTGCAGCCGCCGCTCCGGCACGCCCTTGGCGCGGGCGGTGCGCACGAAGTCGTTCGAGCGCACCTCCAGCACCGCCGCCCGGGTGGTGCGCAGGATCGGCGCCGCGATGCCGAACCCCAGCACCAGCGCGGGCAGGAGCAGTTGCCGCAGGTTGAGCAGCGGGTCGGCGAAGAGCGGCGCGAAGCCCTGCCCGTTGGGGTTGAACCCGAACGACGCCGCGAAGACCGACAGCAGCGTGGTGGCCAGCAGGAACGCCGGGATCGACAGCCCGGCCAGGCTCACGACCTGACCGGCGGCGTCGCGGGCGGAGTTGGTCCTGGAGGCCGCCAGCATGCCGAGCGGCACCCCGATCAGCAGGGCGAGCACGATCGACAGCACCGCCAGCTCGACCGTCACCGGCAACGACTGAAGGGTCAGGTCCAGCACGCTCTGCTGGGCGCGGGCCGAGTAGCCGAGGTTGCCGGTGAACATGTTGCCGAGCCACGAGAAGAACTGCGTGACCAGCGGCTGGTCGAGGCCGTAGTAGCGCTCAAGGGCCTGCTGCTGGGCCGGGGTGAGCGCCGCCGCCTCGGTGCCCAGCCCCGCCGTGATCTGGTCGCCGGGGATCGCCCGGAGCATGACGAAGACGACCACGGCCACTCCGAACAGGGTGCCGAGGATCTCCGCGGTGCGCCGGACGGCCCGGTTGCGGAGCAGCCTCATCCGGCGGACGTGGTGCGAAGGTACTGTAGCGAGCCGCTGGCCATCGGGACGAAGCCTCGCACGTTCTGGGCCGTGGCGGTGTAGGTGAAGCCCGAGAACAGCCAGATCCAGGCGGCGTTGTCCTCCAGTTGAGCCGCGACCTTGTCATAGACGACCTTGCGCGCGGCCTGGTCGGTGGTGGCCTTGCCCTCGGCGAACAACTCGTCGAGCTCGGGGGAGCTGTAGCCGGCGACCTTGTTCAGGTTGCCCTTGCTGGTGAAGTAGCGGCCGTAGGAGCCGTCGGGGTCGGGGCGGCCGCCGTTCAGCGCCACGGCCGCGTCGAAGTCGGCCGCCACCCAGCGGTCCACGAACGCGCCCGACTCCAGCACCTCCAGCTCCAGGTTGATCTTGGCCTCGGCGAGCTGGGCCTTGAGGTTCTGGGCCTCGTTGACGGAGGTGGCGTACTCTCCCTGGGAGACGATGGTCTTGACGGTCACGCCGCCGGGCTTGCCCGCCTTGCCGAGATACTCGGCCGCCTTGGCCAGGTCGCGCTTCGGGCAGGGACGCTTGTCCGGGTCGGACTTGAACGCCGGGGCGGTGATCGGCCCGGTCACCTCGCCCTCGCCCAGCGCGGCGGTGTCGAGCACCTGCTTGCGGTCGATCGCGCACTGCATGGCCAGGCGCACGTTGACGTCCTTGAGGTCGCCCTTCTGGGCGTTGAGCTGGAGCACGTGGTAGTTGAGCTGCGGCGTCTTGGCGACGGTGACCGTGCCGCCCTGCGCGGTCTGGGCGACGAGCGGGTCGTTGAAGACCGCGAGCTGGACGTTGCCCGACTGCATGGCCGACACGATCGACGACTCGTCGGGGATCACCCGGAACTCGACGGAGGCGACCTTCGCCTTCTCGGCGCCCCAGTACTTGTCGTTCCTGGTCAGCGTGATCGACTGGCTGGCCACGCGCTTGCCGAAGGTGAAGGGGCCGGTGCCGTTGGGCTTGGTGCTGAGCCCGGCCTCGGAGTCGGCGGAGGAGATCATGGCCATGTTGACGCTGGCCAGGTTCGCGGGCAGCGCGGCGTCGGGGCCGGTCAGCTCCAGCACCAGCGTGCTCGCGTCCGGCGCCTCGACCGACTTCACCGAGGCGAGCGACGTCCTGGCCACGGCCGCGGTCTCCTCGTCCATGATCAGCTCAAGGGAGTCCTTGGCGTCCATCGAGTCGAAGGCGCTGCCGTCGGCGAACGTCACGCCCTGGCGGAGCTTGAAGGTGAGCTTCCTGCCGTCATCGGAGGTCTCCCAGGACTCGGCCAGGCCCGGGACCACGGTGAGGTCCTTGTCGAACTCGGTGAGCGTGCCGTACAGGTTCTGCAGCACGTTGACGGCCTGGAACTGGGTGGCCTTCCAGGGGAAGAGCGTGTCGGGGTCGGAGGTCACGCCGACCACCAGTTTCCCGGCGGAGCCGCCGCTGCCGGTGCTGGGGGCGGGCCCGGAGGAGGACGAGCAGCCGGTGAGGGCGAGGGAGAGCGCAGCGGCGATGCCGGCCGCGGAGAAGGCGCCACGGCGCATGTGGTCTCCTCTGGGCAGTAGGTCATAAAATTACGCAGACCCTACCACCAGGGTATTTTCTTTTCCTTCGCCGGGACGGGTGACGATGGACGAGGACGCCGGGACCGCACTGATCCGCATCCGTGCCGCCCTGCCCGCGCTGCGGCCCTCGGAGCGGCGCATCGCGGAGCTGTTCCTCGGCGGCCCCGCCGGGACGGCGAACCTGTCGATCGCCGAGGTGGCCGCCCGCTGCGCGACCTCGACGACCTCGGTGGTGCGCTTCTACCAGCGCCTCGGGTACGCCCACTACAAGGACTTCAGGATCGACGTCACCCGGGCGGTGGCCAGGGAGGAGCTGACCAGGCCGGGCCTGCCCGAGTCGGGCGACATCGACCGCGACGACAGCCTGGAGGGCATCGTCTCCAAGGTGGCGATGAACGAGACGCTCTCCATCGCCGACACCGCCCGCTCGCTCGACACGACCGCCCTGGGCCAGGCGGTGGAACTCCTGCTGGCCGCCCGCAGGATCGACAGCTTCGGCGTGGGGGCGAGCGCCCTGGTGGGCCTCGACCTGCAGCAGAAGCTGTCACGGATCGGGCGGACGGCGATCAACTGGCCAGACTCGCACTCGGCCTGGACCTCGGCGGCCACGCTCGACCCGGCCTGCGTGGCGGTGGCCGTCTCGCACACCGGGGTGACCGCGGACACGGTCGAGTTCCTGTCGATCGCCCGCAGGTCGGGGGCGGCCACGGTGGCGATCACCAACTTCCGCGACTCGCCGCTCGCGCGCGTGGCCGGCGTGACGCTCACGACGGCCGCCAGGGAGACCCCGTTCCGCTCCGCCGCGCTGGGCAGCCGCATCGCCCAGCTCATGGTGGTGGACTGCCTGTTCACGGGGGTGGCGCAGGGCTCCTACGACAGTTCGATGGAGGCGCTGCGCAACACGTACGCGGTCGTTCACGACCGCGTCGTCAAACGAGCATGATCGCCGCCATCTTCACAGGCCGGATTCACCTGGGGTTCACTGGCCACCCCTACTTTGATGGGCCATGAGCTGGAGGTACCGGGCCAACGCCACGCTTGAGGGCCTGACGGGATACACGTTGAAGCGACGGCTGCGGAAGGAGCCGCCGAAACCGCCGCCGCCGCCCAAGATCCCGCTGGAGCTGCAGCGGCTGCCCGGCGACGAGGTGCGGCCACCGGTGGACCCGGCGCACGACCGGCTGCTGCGCGAGCCGGTCTTCCTGCTCTCGTCCGTGCGGTCCGGCTCCACGCTGCTGCGGGTCATGCTCAACAGCCACTCGCGGGTGCATTCGCCGATCGAGACGCACTTCAGGCGGATGAGCGTGGGGCTCGGCACCGACCCCGTACGGCAGGCCATGGAGCTGCTCGGCCACACCCACAGCGACATCGAGCACCTCGTCTGGGACCGGCTGCTCCACCGCGAGCTGGCCCGCAGCGGCAAGCCGATCCTGGCCGAGAAGACGCCCAGCAACGTGTTCGCCTGGCGGCGCATCGCCACCTGCTGGCCGGACGCGCGGTTCGTGTTCCTGCTGCGCCACCCCATGTCGATCGTGCAGTCCTGGCACGAGGCCGACCCGGTCAAGCGGCCCATGGAGGAGGCGGTGCCGCGGACGATGGCGTACATGACCTACCTGGAGGAGGCCCGTACGCATCTGGAGGGCCTGACCGTGCGCTACGAGTCGCTGGTCGCCGACCCGGAGGCCGAGCTGCGCCGGCTCTGCCTGTTCCTGGGCGTCGAGTTCGAGCCCGCCATGCTCACCTACGGCAAGCAGGACCACGGAGGCTTCGTCAAGGGCATCGGCGACTGGCGCGACAAGATCCGCACCGGCACCGTCGTCGCGGGCCGCCCCCTGCCCACACCGGACGACATCCCCGCTGACCTGCACGACATCTGCCGGCAGTGGGACTACCTGCCTTGAGACGAGGCTGTGACAGAGTTCGCCCGCCATTTGCCCGCCATTCGCCCTGCCCTCCGATATGGTCCCCTTCGTGATCAACGCGCCCTCGCGCCGCGCCTTCTTCGCCGGTACTCTCGCCGGCCTCGCCCTGCCCGCGGTGACCCCCGCGGGCGCCGAGGCCACCTCCACACGAGCAGCTCGCCGGGGCAGCCTGCCCGCCCGGCCGAACATCCTGCTCATCCTGGCCGACGACCTGGGCTGGGGGGAGATCGGCAGCCAGGGGCAGCGCCTCATCGAGACGCCCAACCTGGACCGGCTGGCGGCGGAAGGGGTGCGGTTCTCGACGGCGTACTCGGGGGCGCCGCTCTGCGCGCCGTCGCGCTGCGCCCTGCTCACCGGGCTGCACGCCGGCCACGGCACCGTGCGCGAGAACCCCGAGGGCGGGCCGCAGCGCTCGCTCACCGACGCCGACCTGACCTTCGCCGAGCTGCTGCGGCTGTCCGGCTACCGGACGGCCTGCATCGGCAAGTGGGGCTTCGGCCCCGAGGAGCCCGGCCAGGACTCCCACCCGAACGTGCGCGGGTTCGACGAGTTCTTCGGCTATATCGGTCACCGGCACGCCCACCAGTACTTTCCCAAGTATCTGTGGCACAACGGCGAGAAGGTCACCCTCGATGGCAGGTCGTACGCGCCGCACCTGTTCCGCGAGCGCGCCGTCGAGTTCATCCGGCAGGACGGCGACGACCCGTTCCTGCTGTACTTCGCCACCAACCTGCCGCACTCCCCGAGCGTGATCCCCGGCGGCGGTGGCGTGTACGAGAACCGCCCGTGGAGCGGCCCGAACCGCCGCCACGCCGCCCAGGTGGCCCGCCTCGACACCGATGTCGCCGCGCTGATCAGGGCGCTGCGCGACACCGGCCGGGCCGACGACACGCTCGTGCTGTTCACCAGCGACAACGGCCCGCACCGCGAGAAGGGCGTGACGCCCTGGCTGTTCGACTCCAACGGCCCGTTCCGCGGCGACAAGCGCGACGTGTACGAAGGCGGCATCCGCGTGCCGATGATCGCCTGGTCGCCCGGCCTGCGGCCACGTGTGGAACGGCAGCCGGTGGCCTTCTGGGACGTGCTGCCGACCCTGGCCGACCTGGCGGAGGTGCCCGTCCCCGCTCACCTGGACGGGCTCTCCTTCCGGGGCCTGCTCACCGGCGACGACGCGCCCAGGCACGACCACCTGGTGTGGAACCGGCCGCGCAAGGCCCAGGCCATCCGCCGCGGCCGCTGGAAGCTGGTCAGGTTCGACCCGAACATCGCCGGTGCCGGGCCGCAGGGCCGCGTGGAGCTGTACGACCTGACCGCCGACCCGGGCGAACGCCGCGACCTGGCCGCCGCCAGGCCCGACCTGACCGAGCGGTTACAGAACCGGCTCGACGGCTCGATCGGCCCCGACCCGCGCACCCCGTACGGCCTGCGGACCGAGCTCACCGGTGACCAGGTCGTCGTGACGCTGCACAACGGCTCGGCCGAGCCCTGGCGGGACGTCCGGCTCGGCCTCGACGGGTCGCCCAAGGTGCGGGCGCACGCGGTGGCGCGCGTGGAGCCGGGCATGTCGATCTCGGTCGGCTTCCCCCGGCGCTCCGGCAAGATCACGGCACGGGCGGACTTCGAGTCGGGCGGCCGGTCGCACGTCTTCCGGCGGGCGCACCAGGGCGAGGTGGCCCCGGTGACCCTGCGCTGATCAGGGATGTTTCTCCGCCGCCACCTCACTGTAATGACAAAGAGTGATGACATAACTACTTAGTGTTGGCATTCTGGTGGTCAGGGCTTTCCCGACAGGAGAGGAACACATGAACCTGATCACCCGCGCCGAGTGGCACGCCAAGAAGCCGAGCAGCGACTACACCCGCCTGTCCTCGACCCAAGGCATCAAGATCCACTACACCGGCGGCAAGGTGCCCGCCGACCTCGACGGCTCCGGCAACCACGACACCTGCGTGGAGCTGGTCCGCGACATCCAGCGCATGCACATGTCGGGCGGCCGCGGCGAGCGCTACATCGACCTGGGCTACAACATGGTCTGCTGCCCCCACCGGCGCACGTTCATGGGCCGCGGGCCGCACGCCCTGCCGGCCGCCAACGGGGCGGGCCTCAATTCCGACCACTACGCGGTGCTCGCGCTGGTCGGCGACTCGGGCTTCACCGACCCCAACGACGACCTGCTCAACGCCCTGGTCGACGCCATCGAATACCTGCGCGAGCACGGCGACGCCGGCCGTGAGGTGAAGGGCCACCGGGACGGCTACGACACCTCGTGTCCCGGTGACCCGCTCTATCGCTGGGTCCGCGCGGGTGCGGACCGCCCGTGACCCGTTAGGGGAGCTTTCCGACGTGGGCGAGGGCCTGCTTCAGCAGCACCCCCTGCCCACCGGTCATCTCCTGCTGCACCATCGGGGACGCCGCCTCCTCAGGGGTGAACCACACCAGGTCGAGGGCGTCCTGCCGGGGCCGGCAGTCGCCCGCGACGGGCACGATGTAGGCCAGCGACACGGCGTGCTGGCGCGGATCGTGATACGCGGTGACACCCGGCGTGGGGAAATACTCGGCGACGGTGAACGGCTGCGGGGAGAGGGGGATGTTGGGGAGCGCCACCGGGCCGAGGTCCTTCTCCAGGTGGCGCAGCAGCGCGTCGCGGACCCGCTCATGGTGCAGGACGCGTCCCGAGACCAGCGCCCGGGAGACCGTCCCGTCTGATGCGATGCGCAGCAGCGTGCCGACGTGGGTCACCACGCCGGTCTCGTCGACTCGCACCGGCACCGCGTCGACGTAGAGGATCGGCAGCCGGCCACGCACCGATTCGAGTTCTTCGGGTGCCAGCCATCCGGAAGCGGTTTCGGTCTTTTCGGTCATCTGCTGATCGTACGTCCCTGCCCGGTCTCCCGGACGTGACGCCCTGCCGACGCGCGGCCCCTGGTGACCGAGGGGGCCGGGAGCGTCCGGCCGGCCAGCCAGGACGTGGCGCAGATGACGAGCACGATGCCCAGGAACGGCAGATATTCGATGATTTTCCGGCTCATGTGAGGTCACGCTCGGCTTTCGCTCGGGCCAGTCGCTGCGGCTGCACGGTGTACTTCGGGTCGCCGGCCGACTCCATCCCGGCCCGGAAGATCCCGAACCGGGTGCACGCCGACCCCGCCAGCAGGGCCGCGCCCGCCGCCATGGCGGCGAGCCTGCTCCGGCGGCCCATCGTGATTCCGGCCAGCGCGCCCGCCACCGACAGCGCCTCGCCCAGCCGCAGCAGCCGGTTGCGCTTGAGCGGCTCGGCCAGCGGCCCGAGGCGTCGTTCCATCCGGGCGGCGGCCACGCACTCCGCCGCCGCGCCCATCAGCGCCGCCCGGCGGGCCGGGCCCGCCTCGGCGACCGGCGCGGCCAGCATGCCGAGCCCACCGGCCGCCGCCGCGGCCGAGCCGGCGAACAGGAACGGCATCTCCCGGTAGCCCTCGTGCCAGGCCGGCACGGCGGTGTCACAGATCAGCACCGCCGTGTACGTCGCCACCGCCGGCCCCGCCAGCGCGGCCCCCACCGTGGCGGCCCGCCCGAGCCCGGGGTGTCGGCCCGTCAGGCCGGCGGCCGCCGCGCACCCGGCCTGCGGGGCGTAGCCGGCCAGCAGCCAGGTGCCGACGCTCATCGGCGAGGTCACCTTGAACACCCGGAACATGTTGAGAAAGCGTTCCGGCCGTCCCAGGTCGTGGATCAGCGCGTAGAGCGACCCGCCCACGGCGCACAGCGCGCCCACCTTGCTCACCCTGGCCAGCCGCGGCCTGCCGGTCAGCTCGGCGACCGCCGCCAGCGTCGAGGACGCCCCGGCCAGTCCGCCCAGGAACAGGTATCCGGCGATGTCGTGCGCCTGCCACGTCGGCTCGTTCAGCACCGGCCGCCCGTAGTAGGAGTCGAAGTCCGCCTTGGGCACCATCAGCCGCTCACGCCTGCGCCCCGCGGAGCCGGGCGTGGCCTCCCGCTCGGTGCGCAGCGCGGCCGAGCCGTCCATCCGCACGTCCGTCTGGCTCATCGCCGCCTCCTGAGCGCCGTCGCCGCCATGCCCGCGAGCAGGGCCAGGGCCGCGACGCCCGCGTGCCGCCACATCGACGGCAGGTCCCTCGTGGTCACCACGGGGGCGGGCGGCAGGCCGTACACCTCGGGCTCGTCCAGCAGCAGGAAGAACGCGCCCTGGCCGCCCACGCCGTCGTCGGGGTCGTGGCCGTACAGGCGGGCCGAGCCCACCCCGGCCTCGCGCACCTGCGCGAGGCGGCGGTCGGCGCGCTCGCGCAACTCGTCCAGGTCGCCGAACTGGATGGAGTCGGTGGGGCACGTCTTCGCGCAGGCCGGCTCCTCGCCCGCGCCGAGGCGGTCGTAGCACATCGTGCACTTGGCCGCCGTGCCGGTGCTCTCGCGCTTGCCGATCACCCCGAACGGGCACGCGGGCACGCAGTAGCCGCAGCCGTTGCAGACGTCCTCCTGCACCACGACCGTGCCGTGCTCGGTGCGGAACAGCGACCCCGTCGGGCACACGTCGAGGCAGGCCGCGTGCGTGCAGTGCTTGCACACGTCGGAGGCCATCAGCCAGCGGAAGTCCATATCGCCGACGCCGGGCTCCTGGTGCCCGAGGGGCTTGCGCTGCTCGATGAACGCCACGTGCCGCCAGGTGTCGGCGCCCAGCCCGACGGTGTTGTCGTAGGACATGCCGGTGAACTCCAGCCCGTCCTCGGGGACGGCGTTCCACTCCTTGCACGCCACCTCGCACGCCTTGCAGCCGATGCAGACGCTGGTGTCGGTGAAGAACCCGACGCGCTTCAGGTCGGAGCTCACCGTTCACACCTCCGTTCCGGTGGCGGCGCTCACGCCCGCGCGCCGCCGGTAGGACTCGACCAGCTCCGGCAGCGCGGCCCCGCGCGGCCGCCGGCCGGGCCGGATGTCCGCCGACAGCGCCTTGACCTCCTGGATGTGCGAGTTGGGGTCCAGCGTGATCGCCGACAGCTCGTTGGCCGCGTCGCCCCTGGCCAGCCCGTTGGGCCCGAAGTGGAACGGGAGCCCGATCTGGTGCAGCACCCGGCCGTCCAGGCGCAGCGGCGGGATCCGGTCGGTGACCAGCACCCTGGCCTCGATGGCGTTGCGCGCCGTGACGATCGTGGCCCAGTCGCCGTGCACGAGACCGCGCTCGGCCGCCAGCGCGGGGGAGACCTCGCAGAACATCTCCGGCTGCAGCTCGGCCAGGTACGGAGTGAACCGGCTCATGCCGCCCGCCGTGAAGTGCTCGGTCAGCCGGTACGTCGTCACCACGTACGGGTACACCGACGCCCCCGGCTCGTCCCCGCTGGGCTGGTAGCGGTTGCCCTCGTGCGGGTAGAGCCGCCGCGCCGGGTTGCGCTGGTGCCCGTAGAGCGGGTTGGCCACCGGGGAGTCCTGCGGCTCGTAGTGCGTGGGCAGCGGCCCGTCCACCACCCCCGACGGCGCGTACAGCCAGCCCTTCCCGTCGGCCTGAATGATGAACGGGTCGATCCCCGACAGCGCCGCCACCCCCTCCGCGCCCGGCGGCGGCCGGTAGGCCGGGTCCTTGCCCGCCTCGAAGTCGGGCACGTCGTGACCGGTCCACCGGCCCTGCCCGGCGTCCCACCAGACGAGCCGCTTGCGCTCGCTCCACGGGCTGCCGTCCGGCCTGGCCGAGGCCCGGTTGTACAGCACGCGCCGGTTGGCCGGCCACGCCCACGCCCATTCGGCGGCGATCCAGTCCTGCTCGGCGCCCGGCTTGCGGCGGGCGGCCTGGTTGACGCCGTCGGCGAACACGCCGCAGTAGATCCAGCAGCCGCAGACCGTGGAGCCGTCGTCCTTCAGTTCGCTGTAGCCGGACAGCGGCCGCCCCTGGGCGTCCCAGCCGTTGATCTCGGCCAGCACCGCCTCGGCGGACGGCTCGTCCGTCTCGCCCTCGACCGGGTAGTCCCAGGTGAGTTCGAGCAGCGGCGCGTCCCTGGGGTCCGCCGAGGCCGCCAGCTTCTCCCTGATGATCCGCCCGAGGTGGTACATGAACCACAGGTCGCTACGCGCGTCGCCGGCCGGCTCGACCGCCTGGTGGTGCCACTGGAGCCAGCGGTTGGTGTTGGTGAAGCTGCCGTTCTTCTCGGTGTGCGTGGCCGCGGGCAGGAAGAAGACCTCGGTGCCGATTCCGGCCGTGGTCAGCTCGCCCGTCTCGATCTCGGGGCCGTCCTTCCACCAGGTGGCGCTCTCGATCAGGTTGAGGTCGCGCACCACCAGCCAGTCCAGGTTGGCCATGCCGAGGCGCTGCAACCTGGCGTTGGCCGAGCCCACCGCCGGGTTCTCGCCGAGCAGCAGGTAGCCCTTGCAGGTGCCCTCGATCTGCGCCAGGACCGTGTCGTACGTGCTGTGCGACCCCGTCAGTCTGGGCAGGTAGCCGAAGCGGAAGTCGTTGTCCGGCCGCGCCGACTCTCCCCACCACGCCTTGAGCAGGCTCACCAGGTAGGCCGGCATGTTGGCCCAGAACCCCTGGTGCGGCGCGTCGGCCCGCAGGAAGTCCGGCAGGCGCTCGTCCTCGTGCGCGTGCGGCATCGGGATGTAGCCCGGCAGCAGGTTGAACAGCGTCGGGATGTCACTGGAGCCCTGGATGCCGGCGTGCCCGCGCAGCGCCTGGATGCCGCCGCCTGGCCGGCCGATGTTGCCGAGCAGCAACTGCAGGATGCTCGCCGCCCTGATGAACTGCGAGCCGTCGCTGTGCTGCGTCCAGCCCACCGCGTAGACGAACTCGGCGGTCTTGCCGGGCCCGGAGTTCTCCGTCAGGTGCCGGCACACCTCCGCGAACAGGCGCCGCGGCACCCCGCACACCCGCTCGACCATCTCCGGCGTGTAGCGGGCGTAGTGGCGGCGCAGGGCCTGCATGACGCAGCGCGGATGGCGCAGCGTCTCGTCACGTTGCGGCGTGCCCCGCAACGGTACGCCGGTGCCGCCGAGCATCTCACCGCGTCCCGGGGGCATCGAGCCCTCGTTGTCGCGCGCGCCCGACGCGGCGGCCACCGACGTGCCCTCGTACTGCCAGGTGTGGTCGTCGTAAGTGCGGGTCTCCGCGTCGAAGCCGGAGAACACGCCGTCCTGGTCCTCGGCGTCGCGGTAGTCCTCGCGCAGGATCGTGGCCGCGTTGGTGTAGTTGACCACGTATTCGTGGAAGTAGTGGTGAGCTGCAGGGTGGCCGCGCCCTTCGGGCACAGTCGGCCCCGGCTGATCGGCGAGTCGGGGTCACCCTCGATCTGGACGACCCGCTCGTCGCGTACGTACACGTTCTGGCCGCAGCCCACCGCGCAGTACGGGCACACCGACTTGACCACGCGGTCGGCGGTGGCGGTGCGGGCGCGCAGCGCGTCCGTCTTCGGCGACCTGGCCGCCGCTCCCCGCGCCGTACGGTCCTCGCCCATCAACTGCCGCAGCAGCGGCCACCGCACATCCATGACACCCCCCGATGTCCCCGGCACGAGTCCTGCCCGGGGCGAGCCGGGAGAAAACCGGCAGGTCAGCGGGGGTTAGAACACGCGCGAGGCGGCCTCCGCCCACGCGCCGGTGTCACCGGACGGCTCGTAGCGGCGCAGCGGCTCGGCGGAGGCGACCAGCGCCCGCATCTCCGTCAGATCGGACACCAGCCCGGCCGCCCGCGCCTGCACCAGCACGTTGCCGAACGTCGTCGCCTCAGCCGGGCCCGCCACCACCGGCAGCCCGCACGCGTCCGCGGTGAACCGGCACAGCAGCTCGTTCCGCGACCCGCCGCCCACCAGGTGGACCACCTCGACGTCGCGGCCCGACAGCTCCATCGCCTGCCGCACGGCCAGCCGGTGCCCGAGCGCCAGGCTCTCCAGCACGCAGCGCACGTACGCCGCGGGCGACGCCGGCGGGATTTGGCCCGTGCGGCGGCACTCGGCCGCGATCCTGGCCGGCATGTCGCCCGGCGGCAGGAACACGGGCTCGTCCGGGTTCACCACGGCCGCGAACGGCTTCTCGTGCGCCGCGGCCGCCAGCAGCTCGCCCAGGTCGGAGCCCGGCCAGGCGCGCAGGCACTCCTGCAGCAGCCACAGGCCCATGACGTTGCGCAGATAGCGGACGGTGCCGTCGATGCCGGCCTCGTTGGTGAAGTTCGCGGCCCGGCTCTCCGGCGTGAGCACCGGCTCCGGCAACTCCACCCCGGCCAGCGACCACGTGCCGCACGAGACATAGGCGAACGCGGGACCGGCGGCGGGCACCGCGGCCACCGCCGAGGCCGTGTCGTGCGAGCCCACCGCCCTGACGGGCGCCGACCAGCCGATCTCGGCGGCCACGTCGCGCCGCAGCCCGCCGATCGCCTCGCCCGGCTGCCGCAGCGGCGGGAAGATCCCGGCGGGCAGGCCGAGCCGTTCGATCAGCGGGAACGCCCACGCCCTGGTGTTCACGTCGAGCAGGCCCGTCGTCGAGGCGTTGGTCACCTCGGCGCCCCGCTCGCCGGTCAGCCAGTAGCCGATCAGGTCGGGGACCAGCAGCATCGTCGCCGCGTCGTCGAGCCGGTCGGCCAGGAGCTGGTAGAGCGTGTTGAAGGGCAGCACCTGCAGGCCGGAGACCTCGTACAGGGAGGCCGCGCCCACCGACGCCGCCACCCGCTCGGACACCCCGGCCGTCCGGTCGTCGCGGTAGTGCACCGGGTTGCCCAGCAGCGCGCCCGACGCGTCGAGCAGCCCGTAGTCGACCGCCCACGAGTCCACGCCGATCGACGAGACCGGCCCGGCGGCGCGCAGCCCGGTGAGGATCTCCCGGTAGAGGCCCAGGATGTCCCAGTAGAGCCGGCCGGCCACCCGGACCGGGCCGTTGGGGAAACGATGCGCCTCGGTCAGCCGCAGCCCGTCGGACAGGTCGGCCAGCATCACCCGCCCGCTGGACGCACCCAGGTCGACGGCGGCGAAACGGCGGCTCATTCGGTGAACTCCCTGGTCATTCCGTGATCATTCGGCGGTCATTCGGTGGATTCTCGGGCGACGAGCTCCGGCTGGAACATGATGTGCTGGTGGGCGTGCGTCTCCGGGTTGTCGCACTCGTCCAGCAGCAGCTCGGTGGCGATCCGGCCGAGCTGGTAGGTGGGCTGGCGCATCGAGCTGAGCGACACGGTGGAGGCGGCCGCGAAGTCGATGTCGTCGTAGCCCATCAGCACCACGTCCTCGGGCACCCGCACGCCCGACCGCAGCAACGCGCGCAGCACACCGAGCGCGAGCAGGTCGTTGGCGCAGAACACGGCCTCGGGCAAACCGCGCGCGATCAGGTCGGCGGCGGCCTTCTCGCCCGCGCGGGCGGTCATCGTGGCGTTCTCGGCCACGTAGAGGTCACCGGGGTCGAGCCCGGCGGCGCGCATCGCCGCCTTGGCGCCCTCGCGGCGCTCCACGCACTGCCTGATCGACAGCGGGCCCGTCACATAGGCCACGGTGCGCGCGCCCTTGGCCAGCAGGTGCGCGACGGCGGCCCTGCCGCCCGCCACGTCGTCCACGGCCACGGCGCACTGGTCGGGCCGGTGCGCGGGATGGTCGACCAGCACCACGCTGATGCCGTGCTCACGCAGCCGGTCGAGCCGGGCGGGGTCCTCGCCGGACGGGGTGATCAGCACGCCGCGCACCCGGTGCTCGGCCAGCACCCGCAGGTTGCGCTCCTCCTTGTCCTGCGAGCCCGCCGAGTTGCCCAGGATCACCGCGTAGCCCAGCTCGCTGGCCACGTCTTCCACACCGGCGGCGACCTCGGTGAAGAACGGGTTGCCGATGTCGATCACGCTCAGGCCGATCGTCCTGCTGTGCCCCGCGCGCAGCGTCGAGGCCGAGCCGTGGCGGACGAAGCCGAGCTCGTTGATGGCCGCCTCCACGCGCTCCCGGGTGGCGGGGGCGACTTTGCCGGGCCGGTTCAGTACGTTGGAGACCGTGCCTGGGGAGACGCCGGCGTGGGCGGCGACGTCCTTGATGCTGACCATGGCCATGGCGCCTAATTAAAACGTACTAACAGGCACTACGCCAGTCGCGGCACCGGTGGGGACGTGGATGCGCGTTGACAGGGCCGCTTAGGGAGACCTAACCTCGCGCGCCGGAAGTAAAACGTTCTACTAGAGGGAGCGCTCGTGATCCGGGCTGCCATCGTAGGCGCCGGCGCCATCGCCGCGCACAGCCATGTGCCCGCCCTGCGGGCCCACGACGACCGCGTCCGGCTCGTGGCCGTCGCCGACGTGGACGAGGCCAGGGCCGGCTCGCTCGCCGGGGCGAGCGGGGCGGCGGTCTACGGCGAGACGGGGGAGATGCTCGCCGCCGAGCGGCCCGACCTGGTGCTGATCTGCACGCCGCCGCACCTGCACGCCGGGCAGGCGATCGCCGCCCTGGAGGCCGGGGCGTGGGTGTGGTGCGAGAAACCCGCCACGCTCTCGCTCGCCGAGTACGACAGGATCCAGGCCGCCGAGGGCGCGGCGGGGCCGTACCTGTCGGTCGTCTACCAGCAGCGCTTCGGCTCGGGCGCCACCCACCTGCGCGAGCTGGGCGGCGCGCTCGGCCGGCCGCTGGTCGCGCTCTGCCAGACCACGTGGCACCGGGGCGACGACTACTACGCCGTCCCGTACCGCGGGAAATGGCACACCGAGGGCGGCGGCACCACCGTGCTGCACGGCGTGCACCAGATGGACCTCATGCTGTCGGTCTTCGGCGACTGGACCGAGATCAGGGCCATAGCGGGCCGCCTCGACCGGCCGATCGAGACCGAGGACGTGTCGATGGCCATGGTCAGGTTCGACAACGGCGCGATGGCCTCCGTGGTCACCAGCGTGCTGTCGCCGCGCCAGGAGAGCTACCTGCGCTTCGACTTCGCCGACGCCACGGTCGAGCTCCGCCACCTGCACGGCTACCGCAACGCCGACTGGACCTCCACCTCGCCCCTGTGGAACCCGCCAGAAGACCTCCCGAGCAGCCACGACACCCAGCTCGGTCTGCTGCTCGACGCCTACGAGCGCGGCGAGCGCCCACCGGCGAGCGGCGCGGACGCCCGGCGGGCCATGGAGTTCGTCACCGGCCTCTACGCCTCGGCCTTCACCGGCCGCCCCGTCCGCCGCGACGAGATCACCCCGGACAACCCGTTCTACCACCGGCTCGACGGCGGCATTGAATCGTTCTTCACCGCCGAGCCCACCTCATAACGTTCCGATAACTCCAGTGTCACGGGTCATGCTCGGTCCCGCGTCGCCTGCCTGCGGAATCACCCCATCTGATCAGCGGTAATCGCCTCTGGCGAGCTGTATGGGACTTGTGCGGCACGGTAGAGGAACGTTTTAATCCCCCGTAAACACAGGCGTAACAGACTGTGAGCGCTAACAGTAATTTCGCGAAAGGCAGGCTTCATGCCGGATGTCCCGGGCGTCATCGCCTACGGCGGGGACTGGAACCCCGAGCAGTGGCCCGAGGAGACGTGGGAGCAGGACGTCGCGCTGATGCGCGAGGCCGGCGTCAACCGGGTCAGCGTCGGGATCTTCTCCTGGTCGCTGCTCGAACCCGTCGAGGGGGTGTTCGACTTCGACTGGTTCGACCGCGTGATGGACCTGCTGGCCGCGAACGGGATCCGGGCGAACCTGGCCACCCCCACCGCCGCCCCGCCGCCCTGGTTCGGCGACGCCTACCCGGAGGCGCTGCCCGTGGACGCCGACGGGCGGCGGCTGCACCACGGCAGCAGGCAGGGCTTCTGCCCCAGCTCGCCGATCTACCGCGAGAAGGCGCTGCGCATCGCCGAGCAGGTGGCCCTGCGCTACCGGGAGCACCCGGCGCTGGAGCTGTGGCACGTGCACAACGAGTACGGCTGCCACAACAGCCGCTGCTACTGCGACACCTCGGCGGCGGCGTTCCGGGCCTGGCTGCGCGGCCACTACGCCACGCTCGACGCCCTCAACGAGGCGTGGGGCACCGCGTTCTGGTCCCAGCGCTACAGCGACTGGGCGCAGATCCTGCCGCCCCGGGCCACGCCCAGCTTCACCAACCCGGGCCAGCAGCTCGACTACCGCCGGTTCAGCTCCGACGCGCTCGTGGAGCTGTACACCGCCGAGCGCGACCTGCTCAAGAAGATCACCCCGGACGTGCCCGCGACCACCAACCTGATGGCCGGCGCGCACTGGGACATGGACAACTGGGCCTTCGCCGCCGAGCTGGACGTCGTCTCCACCGACCACTACCTGGTCGGCGCCCGCGCGGAGCCGCACATCGACCTGGCCTTCGCCGCCGACTACGCCCGCTCGCTGAACGGCGGCCGCCCCTGGCTGCTGATGGAGCACTCCACCAGCGCGGTCAACTGGCAGCCGCGCAACCTCGCCAAGACCCCCGGCGAGCTGCGCCGCAACTCCCTGTCGCACCTGGCCAGGGGCGCCGACGGGATCATGTTCTTCCAGTGGCGCCAGTCCAGGGCGGGCGCCGAGAAGTGGCACTCGGCGATGCTGCCGCACGCCGGCACCCGGACCAAGATCTGGCGCGAGGTCGTGGCGCTCGGCGCCGAGCTGGCCGGGCTCGGCGACGTGGCGGGCAGCACGGTCAAGGCCGACGTCGCGCTGCTCCTCGACCACTCCAGCGTGTGGGCCCAGGACCACCCGGCCCAGCCCACCACGGACCTCGACCCGGTGGAGGAGGCCAAGCGCTGGCACGCCGCGCTCTGGCGGGCCGGGATCACCTGCGACGTGGCCCACCCCGAGGGCGACCTGACCGGATACCGCCTGGTCGTGGTGCCCGCGCTCTACCTGGTGAGCGACGCGGGGGCGGCCAACCTGGAGGAGTTCGCGCGCGGGGGCGGCGTGGTCGTCGTGGGGCCGTACAGCGGGATCGTGGACGAGCACGACCGGGTGCGCCTGGGCGGCTACCCCGGCGCCTGGCGGGACCTGCTCGGCGTGAGCGTCGAGGAGTTCTTCCCCCTCGACGGTCCCATCCGGCTGGCCTCCGGCAGGTCGGGGAGCGTGTGGAGCGAGGTGGCGCACACCACCACCGCCAAGGTGCTGGACACCTACGCCACCGGCGAGCCCGCCTGGACCCGCAACGAGTTCGGCGAGGGGGCCGCGCACTACCTGACCACCAGGCTCGACGACGACGCGCTCGCCGAGGTGATCGCCACGGCCTGCGCCGAGGCCGGGGCCGAGCCGCCCGCCACGAGCGCGCCCGGGGTCGAGGTCGTACGCCGCGCGCACCCCGGCGGCCGTTCGTTCCTGTTCGCCATCAACCACACGACCGGCGACGCCACGGTCACCACCCCCGGCGGCGGGACGGCCACGGTGCCGGCGGGCGACGTCCTGATCATCGCGGATTAAAACGTGTCACCGGTGCCGGCACCCTAACGGGGGCGGGTAGCGCATTGACAGCGCGCTGCAGGAATCGTAGTTTCCTGCACGATGGATTAAAACGTTTTGAAGGGAGTGTCAGTGCAACGCGTCTGCTTCCTGCTGAAAGTCCGCCCAGAGCGGCTGGCGGAGTACCGCGAACGCCACCAGGACGTCTGGCCGGAGATGCGAGAGGCGCTGTCGCGCACCGGCTGGCACAACTACTCGCTCTTCCTCAGGGACGACGGCCTGCTCGTGGGCTACCTGGAGACCGACGACTTCGAGGCCGCCAAGAAGGCCATGGCCGAGACCGAGGTCAACGCCCGCTGGCAGGCCGAGATGGCGCCGTTCTTCGAGGACCTGGACGGGCGTCCCGACGAGGGCATGGCACCGCTGACCGAAGTGTTCCACCTGGATTGATCGGGGAGTAATGACTGACATCAAGGCCGTGCTGCGGGCGCAGCACATCGAGACGCCGTCCTGGGCCTACGGCAACAGCGGCACCCGGTTCAAGGTGTTCGCACAGAAGGGGGTGCCGCGCGACCCGTACGAGAAGCTCGCCGACGCCGCCCAGGTGCACGCCTACACCGGCATCGCCCCCACGGTCGCCCTGCACATCCCGTGGGACAAGGTCGACGACTACGCCGACCTGGCCCGGCACGCCCGCGAGGTGGGCGTGGGCATCGGAGCGATCAACTCCAACGTCTTCCAGGACGACGACTACATGCTCGGCAGCGTCACCCACCCGGCCGCCAGGGTCCGCCGCAAGGCCACGGACCACCTGCTGGAGTGCGTGGACATCATGGACGCCACCGGCTCCGGCACGTTGAAGCTGTGGTTCTCCGACGGCATCAACTATCCGGGCCAGGACGACATCCGCGCCCGCCAGGGCCGGCTGGCCGAGGCCCTGTCCGAGGTCTACGACCGCCTGGGCGAGGGCCAGCGCTTCCTGCTGGAGTACAAGCTGTTCGAGCCCGCCTTCTACGCCACCGACGTGCCCGACTGGGGCACCGCGTACGCGCACTGCGTCAAGCTGGGCCCGAAGGCGCAGGTCGTGGTGGACACCGGGCACCACGCGCCGGGCACCAACATCGAGTTCATCGTGGCGTTCCTGCTGCGCGAGGGCAAGCTCGGCGGCTTCGACTTCAACTCCCGCTTCTACGCCGACGACGACCTCATGGTCGGGGCGGCGGACCCGTTCCAGCTCTTCCGCATCATGTACGAGGTGGTGCGCGGCGGCGGCCTCGACCCGGCCAACGGCGTGGCGTTCATGCTCGACCAGTGCCACAACATCGAGCCCAAGATCCCGGGCCAGATCCGCTCGGTCATGAACGTCCAGGAGGCCACCGCCAAGGCCCTGCTGGTGGACCGGGAGGCGCTGGCCGCCGCCCAGTCCGAGGGTGACGTGCTCGGCGCGAACGCCGTGTTCATGGACGCCTACAACACCGACGTGCGGCCGCTGCTCGCCGAGCTGCGCGAGGAGTCGGGCCTGGCGCCCGACCCGATGGCCGCCTACGCCAAGTCCGGATACTTCGAGAAGATCGCCGCCGACCGCGTCGGTGGCGAACAGGCCGGCTGGGGGGCCTGAAACCGATGGACGTCGTGAACGAACTGCTTGAACGCTCCCACCGCCTGGGCGCCGACCCGCGCAACACCAACTTCGCGGGCGGTAACACCTCGGCCAAGGGCGCCGCGCCCGACCCGGTCACCGGGGAGGAGGTCGAGCTGCTCTGGGTCAAGGGCTCGGGCGGCGACCTCGGCACCCTGAAGGAGTCCGGCCTGGCCGTGCTCCGCCTCGACCGGCTGCGCGCCCTCACCGGCGTCTACCCCGGCGTGGAGCGCGAGGACGAGATGGTCGCGGCCTTCGACTACTGCCTGCACGGCAAGGGCGGGGCCGCGCCGTCGATCGACACCGCGATGCACGGCCTGGTCGAGGCCGCGCACGTCGACCACCTGCACCCCGACGCCGGCATCGCCATCGCCACGGCGGCCGACGGCGAGGAGCTGACCCGGCGCGTGTTCGGCGACCGGGTGGTGTGGGTGCCGTGGCGGCGGCCCGGCTTCCAGCTCGGCCTCGACATCGCCGCCATCAAGGAGGCGAACCCGCAGGCCATCGGCTGCGTCCTGGGCGGGCACGGCATCACCGCGTGGGGCTCGACCTCCGAGGAGTGCGAGGCCCGGTCGCTGGAGATCATCCGCACGGCCGAGGCGTACCTGGCCGAGCACGGCCGCCCCGATCCGTTCGGCTCGGTGATCTACGAGACGCTCGGCGAGGCGGAGCGGCACGAGCGGGCCGCCGCGCTCTTCCCGATCATCCGTGGCCTGGCCGCCACCGACGTGCGCGTGGTCGGCCACTACACCGACACCCCCGAGGTGCTGGACTTCGTCGCGCGCGCCGAGCACCCGAGGCTGGCGGCGCTGGGCACCTCCTGCCCCGACCACTTCCTGCGCACCAAGGTCGCCCCGCTGGTGCTCGACCTGCCGCCGGACGCGTCCGTGGAGCAGGCCGCCGAGCGGCTGCGCGAGCTGCACGCCGCCTACCGCGCCGACTACACCGCCTACTACGACCGGCACGCCACGCCCGACTCGCCGCCCATGCGCGGCGCGGACCCGGCGATCGTGCTGGTGCCGGGCGTCGGCATGTTCTCCTTCGGCAAGGACAAGCAGACCGCGCGCGTGGCGGGCGAGTTCTACGTCAACGCCATCAACGTCATGCGCGGCGCCGAGTCCGTCTCCACCTACGCCCCCATCGCCGAGTCGGAGAAGTTCCGCATCGAGTACTGGGAGCTGGAGGAGGCCAAGCTCCGGCGCATGCCCAAGCCCAAGCCCCTGGCCACCCGCGTCGCGCTGGTGACCGGCGGCGGTTCGGGCATCGGCGCGGCCACCGCCCGCCGGCTGGCGGCCGAGGGCGCCTGCGTGATCGTGGCCGACCGCGACCTGGGCGCGGCGGAGAAGGTGGCCGCCGAGCTGGGCGCGGCCGCGTACCGCGTGTCGGACGTCGCGGTGGCGGTGGGCGTGGACGTCACGTCGGAGGAGCAGATCGCCGCCGCCGTGCGCGCGGGCGTGCTCGCGTTCGGCGGGGTCGACCTGGTCGTCAACAACGCCGGGCTGTCGCTGTCCCGGGCGCTGCTGGAGACCACGCTGGCCGACTGGGACCTGCAGCACGACGTGATGGCGCGCGGCTCGTTCCTGGTCGCCCGTGAGACCGCCAGGGTCATGATCGACCAGGCGATGGGCGGCGACATCGTCTACATCTCCTCCAAGAACGCCGTCTTCGCCGGCCCGAACAACGTCGCCTACGGCGCCGCCAAGGCCGACCAGGCCCACCAGGTACGCCTGCTCGCGGCCGAACTGGGCGCCCATGGCATCCGGGTCAACGGCATCAACCCCGACGGCGTCGTACGCGGCTCCGGCATCTTCGCCTCCGGCTGGGGCGCCAACCGCGCCGCCGTGTACGGGGTCGAGGAGGAGAAGCTGGGCGAGTTCTACGCGCAGCGGACCCTGCTCAAGCGCGAGGTGCTGCCCGAGCACGTGGCCAACGCGGTCTTCGCCCTCACCGGCAGCGACCTCACCCACACCACCGGCCTGCACATCCCGGTGGACGCGGGCGTGGCCGCCGCCTTCCTGCGCTGACGGTTCCTTCAGGAATAGGCCGCCACCATCCCGGCCAGCATCAGCGCGCCCCCGGCCGCCGTGACCAGCAGACCCCAGGTCACGGCGGCCCCGCGCCCCCTGCGCGCCCCCAGCCAGTACATGACCACGTACGGCAGGAACCCCAGCCCGCCCAGCCCCACCCCGGGCAGCGTCAGCGCGGCCAGGATCCCCTTCGCCCCGGCCGGCACCGCCCGGTCGCCCGCCGGCGTGAGCTGGGCCCGCAGCACGTCACCCGCGTCCGAGTCGGGTGAGGCGCTCACCTCCACGGCCCCCTGGCCGGAGTCGGGCGTGAACCGCCCCCTGCAGTCGTAGCGGCCCTCGCCCAGGTCCTCGCACGAGACGACCCGCAGTGTCCCCGGCGTGCCGCTCCGCCCGGTCGCGAGCTCCAGGTCGCCGATCGCGAGCACCATCGGCAGCACGCACAGGCCGAGCCACAGCACGACGAGGACGATCCGCCCGAACATGCCGGGGCCGCGCCCGCCTTGAGATGTGACCAAGGGCACATCCGACAGAAATTCGGTCATAAACCCCATCTTGATTGTGTCCTCTTGCAACCGGCTGGGAAGGAACTGCCATCAGTGGCCTCCGCTCGGCTTGCATATCCATCCCCTCCGGTGCATCATCTTCACAGTAAGCAAACTCATGAGGGTAAGTGCATAACCATGCAGGGGGATTTGAATGAGGGCAGCGATCGCGGGAGCCAGCGGCTACGCGGGAGGGGAGCTGCTCCGCCTCCTGCTCGGCCATCCTGAGTTCGAGATCGGCGCGCTGACCGCCGCCTCCAGCGCGGGCACCCCGCTTGGCGCCCACCAGCCCCACCTGCCGCAACTGGCCGACCGGATCATCGAGGACACCACCGCCGAGACCCTGGCCGGGCACGACGTCGTCTTCCTGGCCCTGCCGCACGGCCACTCGGCCGCCGTCGCCGCCCAGCTCGGCGAGGAGACGGTGGTGGCCGACTGCGGCGCCGACCACCGCCTCGCCGACCCGGCCGCCTGGCACGAGTTCTACGGCGGCGAGCACGCCGGCACCTGGCCCTACGGCCTGCCCGAGCTGCCCGGCCAGCGCGAGGTGCTGAAGCGGGCGACGCGCATCGCGGTCCCCGGCTGCTACCCGACCTCCGTGCTGCTCGCGCTGACGCCCGCGTTCGCCGCCGGGCTCGCCGGGCCCGACGTGGTCGTGGTCGCCGCCAGCGGCACCAGCGGCGCCGGCAAGTCGCTCAAGCCCGGCCTGCTCGGCAGCGAGGTCATGGGCTCGGTCAGTGCCTACTCCGTCGGCGGCGTCCACCGGCACACTCCCGAGATGGAGCAGGGCCTGACGGCCGCCGCGGGCACTCCCGTGCGGGTGTCGTTCACGCCGACGCTGGCGCCGATGAGCCGCGGCATCCTCGCCACCTGCTCCGCCCCGGCCGCGCCCGGGGTCACGAAGGAGTCGCTGCGGTCGGCGTACGAGGTCGCGCTGAAGGGCGAGCCGTTCGTCCGGCTGCTGCCCGAGGGCGTCTGGCCCGCCACCTCCATGACGTACGGCGCCAACACCGCCGCCCTGCAGGTGACGCTCGACGAACGCGCGGGCCGCGTGGTCGCCGTCATCGCCATCGACAACCTCACCAAGGGCACGGCCGGAGGCGCCATCCAGAGCGTGAACCTCGCCCTCGGCCTGCCGGAAGAGCTCGGCCTTCCCCTGACAGGAGTCGCACCGTGAGAGAGCGCAGCGAACGAACCAATGAGCACGGGCGTCTAACGCTCCCCATGCCGACGAAGGAGGCCGCATGAGCGTTACCGCCCCTCTGGGGTTCAGAGCCGCGGGTGTTGCCGCCGGGATCAAATCCGGCGGCGCCCGCGACCTGGCCCTCGTCGTCAACGACGGACCCAGCCGCGCCGCCGCCGGCGTGTTCACCGCCAACCGGGTGAAGGCCGCCCCCGTGCTGTGGTCGCAGCAGGTCCTGTCGGGCGGGCGGCTGCGCGCTGTCGTGCTCAACTCGGGCGGCGCCAACGCCTGCACCGGGCCCGAGGGCTTCCAGGACACCCACGCCACCGCCGAGAAGGCCGCCGAGCTGCTGGCCGACTCCGCGGGCGAGGTCGCGATCTGCTCGACCGGCCTGATCGGCGAGCGGCTGCCGATGGACGAGCTGCTGTCCGGCGTCGAGACCGCCGCGGGCCAGCTCTCGCGCGACGGCGGCCTGGCCGCCGCCGACGCCATCCGCACCACCGACACCGTCTCCAAGATCTCCTTCCGCCGCGGCGGCGAAGCCGCCGCAGCAGAAGACGCCTCTTCGAAGCCTTTGGGGGGGAACGCGGGGGGCAAAGCCCCCCGCGGGTACATGGTGGGCGGCATGGCCAAGGGCGCGGGCATGCTCGCCCCCGCCCTGGCCACCATGCTCTGCGTGATCACCACCGACGCCGACCTGACCAGCGAGGAGCTCGACGCCACGCTGCGCAGGGCCACGGCGCAGACGTTCGACCGGCTCGACACCGACGGCTGCATGTCCACCAACGACACCGTGCTCCTGCTGGCCAGCGGCGCCGCCGGGGTCAAGCCCGACCTGGCCGAGTTCGAGCAGAAGGTCGTGGAGGTCTGCGCCGACCTGGCCAGGCAGCTCCTGGTGGACGCCGAGGGCGCCTCCAAGGCCATCGCCATCGAGGTGGTCGGCGCCGCCTCCGAGGACGACGCCGTCAAGGTCGGCCGCTCGGTCGCCCGCTCCAACCTGCTCAAGTGCGCCATCCACGGCGAGGACCCCAACTGGGGCCGCGTCCTGGCCGCCGTCGGCACCACCGACGCCGCGTTCGAGCCCGACCGGCTCAACGTGGCCATCAACGGCATCTGGATCTGCCGGGCCGGCGCGGTCGGCGACGACCGCTCCAAGGTGGACATGCGCCCCCGCGACGTGACGATCACCGTCGACCTGTCGGCGGGCCCGCACACCGCGACCGTGCACACCACCGACCTGACGGCCGACTACGTGCACGAGAACTCGGCGTACTCCTCATGAGGCTGTCCACCGCCCAGAGCAAGGCCGGCGCCCTGATCGAGGCGCTGCCCTGGCTGACGAGCTTCCGCGGCGCGACCGTCGTCATCAAGTACGGCGGCAACGCGATGATCGAGGAGTCCCTCAAGGAGGGCTTCGCCGAGGACGTCGTGTTCCTGCACCACGTCGGCCTGCGCCCGATCGTCGTGCACGGCGGTGGCCCGCAGATCAGCAGCGCGCTCGACAAGCTGGGCATCGAGTCCACGTTCACCGCCGGGCTGCGGGTCACCACGCCCGAGGCCATGCAGGTCGTCAGGATGGTCCTCACGGGCCAGGTCAACCGCGACATCGTGGGCCTGGTCAACCGGCGCGGCCCGTTCGCCGTCGGCATGTCCGGCGAAGACGCCCACCTGTTCACGGCCGAGCGCAAGTACGCCATCGTGGACGGCGAGCCCGTCGACATCGGCCAGGTCGGCGAGATCATCAAGGTCGACCCCGGCGCCGTGCGCGCCCTCATCGACGACGGCCGCATCCCGATCGTCTCCAGCGTCGCCAGGGGCGACGATGGAGAGATCTACAACGTCAACGCCGACACCGCCGCCGCCGCACTGGCCGTGGCGCTCTCGGCGCACAAGCTGATCGTCCTGACCGACGTGGAGGGCCTGTACGCCAACTGGCCCGACGACACCGACGTCATCGACAAGCTGAACGCCGACGAACTCGAGGCGATGATGCCCGCCCTGTCCAGCGGCATGGTGCCCAAGATGGAGGCGTGCCTGACGGCCGTGCGCGGCGGTGTCCCGCAGGCCCACGTGCTGGACGGCCGCGTGCCGCACTCGCTGCTGCTGGAGATCTTCACCAATGAAGGAATCGGAACGATGGTGATGCCCTGATGAACCTGTTCGAGAGGTTCGGCCAAGCATTCATGCCCAACTACGGGGTCCCCCCTGTGGCGCTGGCACGAGGCGAGGGCACCCGCGTGTGGGACGTGGACGGCAAGGAGTATCTCGACTTCATCGCCGGCATCGCGACCAGCTCGCTCGGCCACGCCCACCCGGCCCTGATCGAGGCCGTCAGCAGGCAGGTCGCCACGATCGCGCACACGAGCAACCTGTTCCTGCACGAGCCCGAAGTGCTGCTCGCCGAGAAGCTCCTGTCCCTGCTGGACGGCCCCGCCCGGGTGTTCTTCGCCAACTCCGGCACCGAGGCCAACGAGGCGGCGTACAAGCTGGCGCTGAAGTACGGCAGGCGCGAGGGCCGCACCTACTTCGTGGCCGCCGAGAACGGCTTCCACGGCCGGACGATCGGCGCCCTGTCGCTGACCGGCAAGAAGGCCATCCGCGACCAGTTCGGCCCGTTCCCGGTGGAGGTGCGCTTCGTCCCGTACGGCGACGCCGACGCCCTCAAGGAGGCCGTCACCGGCGACTGCATCGCGGTCTTCCTGGAGCCCACGCAGGGCGAGGCCGGCGTGGTCCCGCCGCCCGAGGGCTACTTCGAGGCCGCCCGCGAGATCTGCGACTCGACCGGCGCCCTGCTGGTCGCCGACGAGATCCAGTCCGCCATCGGCCGCAGCGGGCACTGGTTCGCCCACCAGGCCGACGGCGTCACCCCCGACATCCTGACCCTGGCCAAGGGCCTCGGGGGCGGGCTGCCGATCGGCGCCTGCATCGGCTTCGGCGACGTGGGCCGGCTGTTCGAGAAGGGCGACCACGGCTCGACGTTCGGCGGCAACCCGGTCTCGTGCGCCGCGGCGCTGGCCGTGCTCGGCACCCTCGACCTCGGCCACGTCACGTCGGTCGCCGACCGGCTGCGCACCGGCCTCGAATCGGTCGATCACCCGCTGCTCAAGGGGGTGCGCGGCCGCGGCCTGTGGCTGGCCGCCGTCCTCGGCGAGCCGCGCTCGGCCCAGGTCCAGCAGGCCGCCCAGGACGCCGGCTTCCTGGTCAACGCCCTTCAGCCGGACGCGGTCCGCATCGCGCCGCCGCTGGTCGTGACGGCCGGCGAAGTGGACACGTTCGTCTCCGCGTTCCCCGCGATCCTGACGGAGGCGGCGAAATGACCATCAGGCCTGGCGCGGACTCGGCGCAGATCAGACACTTCCTGCGTGACGACGACCTCTCGCCGGACGAGCAGGCGGAGGTGCTCGACCTCGCCGCCGCCATGAAGAAGGACAGGTTCGGCTACCGCCCCTTCGAGGGCCCGCGGACCGTGGCCGTCCTGTTCGACAAGCCGTCGGCCAGGACGCGCGTCTCCTTCCACACCGGCATCGGCGAGCTCGGCGGCCTGCCGCTGGTCGTCGACAACGTCTCGGCGCTCATGGGCCGCGGCGAGCCGCCCGCCGACCTCGCCAGGGTCCTCGACCGGCAGGTCGCCGCCATCGTCTGGCGGACCAGCGGCCAGGAGCTCATCGACGAGATGGCCGCCCACTCCGGGGTGCCGGTCGTCAACGCGCTCACCGACGAGTTCCACCCCTGCCAGATCCTCGCCGACCTGCAGACCGTGCGCGAGCGGCTGGGCCGCACCGCCGGGCTCACGCTCACCTTCGTGGGCGACGGGGCCAACAACATGGCCCACTCCTACCTGCTGGGCGGCGCCACAGCAGGCCTGCACGTACGTATCGCCGCCCCGGCCGCCTACCAGCCGGACGCGGTCATCCTCGACCAGGCCGCCGCCATAGCCGCCAAGACGGGCGGCTCGGTGGTCGCGCTGTCCGACCCCGTGGCCGCCGTCCAGGGCGCCCACGTGATCGCGACCGACACGTGGGTCTCGATGGGGCAGGACGGCAAGGAGGAGCGGGTGGCGGCGCTGATGCCGTACCAGGTGAACGACGAGCTGCTCGAACACGCCGCGGCGGACGCGATCGTGCTGCACTGCCTGCCCGCCTACCGTGGCTACGAGATCACCGCCGAGGTCCTCGAAGGCCCGCGCAGCGTCGTGTGGGACCAGGCGGAGAACCGCCTGCACGCCCAGAAGGCCCTGCTGCACTGGCTGGCCACCCGGAGATGACGATCCCGATGACCAAGGCGGGGCGGCAGGCGAAGATCACCGACCTGCTGCAGCGGCAGGCCGTGCGCTCCCAGCCGGAGCTGGCCAAGCTGCTCGCCGAGAGCGGTGTCGAGGTCACCCAGGCCACGCTCTCGCGTGACCTCGACGAGCTCGGCGCGCTCAAGCTGCGCGCCGAGGACGGCTCACTCGTGTACGCGCTGCCCGGTGAGGGCGGCGGCCGGATCCCGCTGGCCCGGCTGGGCACCGGCGAGTCCCCGGCGGCGCGGCTGCACCGCATCGCGGAGGAACTGCTGGTCGCGGCCGAGGCGTCGGCCAACCTGGTCATCGTGCGCACCCCGCCGGGCGCGGCCCAGTTCCTCGCCTCGGCCATCGACCACGCCGACTGGGAGTCGATCCTCGGCACGGTCGCGGGCGACGACACGATCCTCGTGATCAGCCGCGACCCCACGGGCGGGCAGGCGGTCGCCGACGCCCTGCTGAAGGTCGCCGACAAACGAAGCTAAGAGACCCTTAGGAGAGTGAAATGTCCGAAAGAGTAGTCCTCGCATATTCCGGGGGTCTCGATACCTCCGTTGCCATCCCCTACCTCGCCGAGAAGATGAACGCCGAGGTCGTGGCCATCGCCGTGGACCTCGGCCAGGGCGGTGAGGACATGGAGATCATCCAGAAGCGGGCCATGGACTGCGGCGCCGTCGAGTCGGTCGTGGTGGACGCCAAGGAGGAGTTCGCCACCGACTTCTGCGTGCCGGCCCTCCAGGCCAACGCCCTCTACATGGACCGCTACCCGCTGGTCTGCTCGCTGTCGCGCCCGCTCATCGTCAAGCACCTCGTCACGGCGGCCAAGCAGTTCGGAGGCACGGTCGTCTCCCACGGCTGCACCGGCAAGGGCAACGACCAGGTCCGCTTCGAGGCCGGCCTGGCCGCGCTCGCCCCCGACCTGCGCGTCATCGCCCCGGCGAGGGACTTCGCGTGGACGCGCGACAAGGCCATCGAGTACGCCGAGGCCAAGGGCCTGCCCATCGAGACCTCGAAGAAGAACCCGTTCTCCATCGACCAGAACCTCTGGGGCCGCGCCGTCGAGACCGGCTTCCTGGAGGACATCTGGAACGGCCCGACCGACGAGGTCTACTCCTACACCGCCGACCCGGCCACGCCGCGCCCGGCGGACGAGGTCGTGATCACGTTCGAGGGAGGCGTGCCGGTCAAGGTGGACGGGCGGGCGCTGACGCCGTACCAGGTCATCGACGAGCTGAACAAGCGCGCCGGCGCCCAGGGCGTCGGCCGCCTCGACATGGTCGAGGACCGCCTGGTCGGCATCAAGTCGCGCGAGGTGTACGAGGCCCCCGGCGCCATCGCCCTCATCGCCGCGCACATGGAGCTGGAGAACGTCACCGTCGAACGCGACCTCGCCCGCTTCAAGCGCGGCGTGGACCAGCGGTGGGGCGAGCTCGTCTACGACGGCCTGTGGTTCTCGCCGCTCAAGGGCGCGCTCGACGCCCTCATCGCCGACGCCCAGAAGCACGTCAACGGCGAGATCAGAATGACCCTGCACGGCGGAAACGCGACCGTGACCGGCCGCCGCTCCGAAGATTCCCTGTACGACTTCTCCCTGGCCACCTACGACACCGGCGACACGTTCGACCAGTCGCTGGCCAAGGGCTTCGTCCAGCTCTTCTCCCTGCCCGCTAAGATCGCGGCGGCCCGGGACGCGCGCAAGGGCTGACTTGCACTATGGTCGCGCCGGGGCTCGGGGGGAATGAACGGGCCCCGGACGCGGCATCGGAAAGGTAATGGAGGATATGACGGTGAGTGATGGCAAGCCGATGCGGCTGTGGGGCGCCCGCTTCGAGAGCGGCCCGGCCGACGCGCTGGCCCGGTTGTCGGTGAGCGTGCACTTCGACTGGCGGCTGGTGCCGTACGACCTGGCCGCGTCCAGGGCGCACGCCCGCGTGCTGCACAGGGCGGAGCTGCTGAGCGACGAGGAGCTCGAGCGCATGATCGGCGCGCTCGACGATCTGGAGCGCGCCTGCAAGGCGGGCGAGTTCCGGCCGACGATCGCCGACGAGGACGTGCACACCGCGCTGGAGCGCGGCCTGCTCGAACGGCTCGGCTCGCTCGGCGGCAAGCTCCGCGCCGGCCGCTCGCGCAACGACCAGATCGCCACCGACCTGCGGCTCTACCTCCGCGACCACGCGCGCTCCGTCGTCTCCCGCCTGGTCGAGCTGGAGACCGCGCTCATGGCCCAGGCCGAGCAGCACGCCGAGACGGCCGCGCCCGGCATGACGCACCTGCAGCACGCGCAGCCGGTCTCCTTCGGCCACCAGCTCCTCGCCCACGTGCACGCCTTCACCCGCGACATCGACCGGCTCATCGACTGGGACAAGCGCGCCGCGATCTCCCCGCTCGGCGCGGGCGCCCTGGCCGGCTCCTCGCTGCCGCTCGACCCGCAGGCCGTCGCCGCCGAGCTGGGCTTCTCCGCCGCCGCGCCCAACTCGATGGACGCCGTCGCCGACCGCGACTTCGCGGCCGAGTTCCTGTTCGACGCCGCCATGATCGGCATGCACCTGTCGCGGCTGGGCGAGGAGATCGTCCTGTGGGCCTCGCAGGAGTTCCGCTGGATCGAGATGGACGACGCCTACTCCACCGGCTCGTCGATCATGCCGCAGAAGAAGAACCCCGACGTGGCCGAGCTGGCCCGCGGCAAGTCGGGCCGCCTCATCGGCAACCTGATGTCGCTGCTCACCACGCTCAAGGGCCTGCCGCTGACCTACAACCGCGACCTGCAGGAGGACAAGGAGCCGGTGTTCGACTCCGTCGACACGCTGCTGCTGGTCCTGCCCGCGATGGCCGGCCTGGTCGCCACCATGCGCGTCAACACCGCCCGCATGGAGGCCTCGGCTCCCGACGGGTTCGCGCTGGCCACCGACCTGGCCGAGCTGCTGGTTCGCCGCGGCGTGCCCTTCCGCGAGGCGCACGAGGCGGTCGGCCACCTCGTGGTCTGGTGCCAGGTCAACGACAAGGACCTCGGCGACCTGACCGACGACGAGCTGGCCAAGGTGTCGCCGCACCTGACGCCCGACGTCCGCGGCGTGCTGAGCGTGCCCGGCGCCATGGCCGCCCGCAAGGCGCACGGCGGCACCGCCCCCGACCGCGTCCGTGACCAACTCGGCGCGCTCAGGGAAGTGGTCGACACGCAGGCCGCATGGGCCGCGGGCAGCTGAGCTCCGCGGCGCTGCCGCGCGGCTTCTTCGACCGGCCGGCACACGAGGTCGCGCCCGATCTGCTCGGGCGCGTGCTCGTCCACGGCGGCCCGAACGGCCCCGTCGCCGTCCGCCTCACCGAAGTGGAGGCGTACGGCCTGCCCGGCGAGGACCCGGCCTCCCACACCTACCGGGGCAGAACGCCACGCAACGCGGTCATGTTCGGCGCGCCGGGCCACCTGTACGTGTACTTCACCTACGGCATGCACTTCTGCGCCAACCTCGTCTGCCTGCCGGAAGGCCACGGCTCGGCCGTGCTGCTGCGGGCGGGCGAGGTCGTGGCCGGCCTGACCGTGGCCCACGCCCGGCGCTCGGCCGGCGCCCGGATCGAGGACCGCGACCTGGCCCGCGGCCCCGCCCGCCTGGCCGTGGCCCTCGGCCTGCTGCGCGAGCACAACGGCCTCGACGCCATCCTCGAAGGCTCGGGCCTGGGCCGGCCGCGCGAGTCGGTCACCGTGCTGGAAGGCCGGCCCGCCGACCCCGCCACGATCAGGTCAGGCCCGCGCACCGGCGTCTCGACCGCCAAGGACACCCCGTGGCGGTTCTGGATCGACGGCGACCCCACGGTCTCCCCGTATCGCGCTCACGTGCCGCGCCGCCGCAACGCCGCCGCCACCTCCGTGGGGGAGGTGCCCAGCTCGTGAGGGCTGAAGATGTGCAGGTAGTCGCCGGTGTCGATCTCCAGCATCTCGCTGCGCAGGCCCCACCGCCTGCGTACGTCGACCTTGACGTCCCAGATCGACTCCCACGGCACGTGCCGCCGGCCCGCGAACCCGTGCACGACGGTGATGCCGTCGGTGTCGGCGGCCAGCCGCACGGGGACGAGCAGGTCGCGCAGCCCCATCGCGCCCACCAGCAGGGTCGCGGGAACGGCCAGGATCACCCCGCGGACATCACCCCCGAACCACCAGAAAACGCCGAGCCCGGCACACACCAGAGCCCCTAAGATCTTGAAAACGGCCAGCTCGCGACGGACCCTCCACATGGCCACCCAGCGTATCCAAGTGGCGGGCATCCTGATGGATCGGGCAGGCTAAAGGCAACGACCTCCAACCCAGGGAAGCCAGATCACCGTGACCGACATCCTTGACGACCTCGCGTGGCGAGGCCTGATCGCGCAATCCACCGACCTTGACGCCCTGCGCGCGGCCATGGCCAAGGACCCGATCACGGTCTATTCCGGCTTCGACCCGACCGCGGCGTCCCTGCACATCGGTCACTTCGTGCCGCTGCTCACGCTGCGCCGCCTCCAGCTCGCCGGGCACAACCCGATCGGCCTGGTCGGCGGCGCCACCGGCCTGATCGGCGACCCGAGCGGCCGCAACACCGAGCGCTCGCTCAACTCCAGCGACATCGTCGCCGACTGGGTCGAGCGCCTGCGCGGCCAGGTCGGCAAGTTCCTCGACTTCGACGCCGAGCACAACCCGGCGCGCCTGGTCAGCAACCTCGACTGGACCGGCGAGCTGAGCGCGATCGACTTCCTGCGCGACATCGGCAAGCACTTCCCGGTCAACCGCATGCTGGCCAGGGAGTCGGTCTCCGCGCGGCTGGCGGGGGAGGGGCTGAGCTACACCGAGTTCAGCTACCAGATCCTGCAGGCCAACGACTACCTGGAGCTCTACCGCCGCTACAACTGCTCGCTGCAGATCGGTGGCAGCGACCAGTGGGGCAACATCACCGCGGGCGCCGATCTGATCCGCCGCATCGAGGGCGGGCACGTCCACGTGCTCACCCAGCCGCTGATCACCAAGGCCGACGGCACCAAGTTCGGCAAGACGGCGGGCGGCGCGCTCTGGCTCGACCCCGCGATGACCTCCCCCTACGCCTTCTACCAGTACTTCCTCAACGCCGACGACCGCGACGTGATCCACTACCTGAAGGTGTTCACGTTCCGGAGCCGCGAGGAGATCGAGACGCTGGAGAAGGCCGTCGCCGAGCGTCCCTTCGCCCGCGAGGCCCAGCGCACGCTGGCTGAAGACCTCACCGAGCTGCTGCACGGCGCCGACGAGCTGGCCGCGGTGGTGGCCGCCTCCAAGGCGCTGTTCGGGCAGGGCTCGCTGGAGGAGCTGTCGTCCGCCACGCTGGCGGCGGCCCTGGCCGAGGTGCCCAAGGCCACCGTGCCCGCCCTCGGCGCGCCGCTCGTGGACCTGATGGCCGACAGCGGCCTGGTGGAGTCCAGGTCGGCGGCCCGGCGGGCGGTCAAGGAGGGCGGGGCTTACCTCAACAACGTCAAGGTCACCGACGAGTCGTACGTGCCGGGCGCCGATGACCTGCTGGCCGGGCGGTTCATGGTCCTGCGGCGCGGCAAGAAGTCGATCGGCGGCGTCGAGGTCGGTTAGCCGGGCGGGCCCTTCGCGCCGCGGAGGGCCCGCTTTCGCCTTGTGCGGTTCACCGACGGGTGAACAACGCCACCGTCAACCCCGGCAGATCCCCCGAATGCTTGGCCACGTCGAGCTCGAACCCGGCCCGTTCGACTTCCCCCACCCGGCCGATGGCATCGCCTTCGAGCCCCGACTTCTTCGTCCCCCGCCACACGACCCAGACCCGCTCCCGCCCTTCCAGGCTCGCCGAGACATCGGACCGCTCGGGGTAACCGAAGCCATCAGGATCGGGTGAGTCCCCCGATCGCAGGACATCCACCGGCATCGCGGAATCGGCGTAGTAATCGAACCCCGAACGCAACTGGCTCTGCCCGTACACGATCGCGTCCTCCGGCTCGGCCTTGATCACCCGTAGCGCCCACGGGATGTTCTCGAACCGCCCGTTCTCCTCCCGTACCTCCACATGGTCGGCGAACGCCAGCGCGCACCCGAGCGCCACGACCACCACCCCCGCCACCACGTGGAACCGGGGCAGAGCGGCCACGGCCAGCCCGGCCAGCAGAGCGAGCACCGGGGCCGTCACGAACAGGTACCGGTCGACGTACACGGGGGTCAGCAACTGGGAGACCGCGAGCAGCAGCACCGGCGGCAGCACCAGCCAGCCGACCAGCACGAACGCCCACTCCCGCACGCGCGGGGCCGTCCGCCACAGCAGCACCGCCCCGGCCAGCGCGAGCGCGAACAGCAGCAGGCCGAGCCCGGCCGAGCCCGCCGCCATCTTCGGGAACTTCAGCCACACCTCGGGCCCGCGCTGCGGGATCCAGCTGATCGCGTGCCGCTCGCCGTATCCGATCAGGCCCAGCACGGCGGCCGGTATACATCCGATCGCCATCGCGGCCAGCATGGGGACCACCACCGCGCGCCGGGCCAGCAGCAGTTGCGCGGGCAGGACGAGCACCGCGAAAAGGTGCGTGGAGCAAACGAGCGCCACCGCCACCCCGTACACCACCCACCGCCGGGCGCCGGGCCGTTCGACGGCGCGGTGCAGCGCCCAGAACGAGAACACGACCGCCGCCGCGGCGAACGCGTACGACCTGGCGAAAGCCCCGTAATAGGACACCGACGGCAGGATCGTGAAGACGGCTGCGGCGATCACACCCGCGCGGATGCTGTGCAGGCGGCGGCCCAGGTCGACCAGGAACCACGCCGCCACGCCGATCGCCACCGCCGACGGCAGCCGCAACCACAGCTCCGCCGTGCCGATCTTCCCCCAGAAGTGCATGAACAGGTAGTACGGCAGGAAATGGCCGTCGATGTGCCGCGCCAGCTCGAACAGCCCCGGCAGGGACCGGGAGGCGGAGCTGATGGTGGCCAGCTCGTCGCCGTTCAGCGTGGCGGCACCCGTGCCCGAGAAGGCCGCGAGCCCGGCGACCAGCCCCATCCACCAGGGGGTTGACGTGCGAAGACGTGGGGCGGGGCGGGCCGGGGGCGCGAGTGTGGCGGCAGAGGTCACCGGGGCAGGATACGCGCGTAGGGTCGGGAGCATGACGAATGTGATCGTGTTCGACCTTTATGGCGTTATAGCGCGAACTCAGTCCTCCGAGGCGCGGGAGCGGATCGCGGGGCTGGCGGGGGCGCCGGGGGAGGGATTCTGGGAGGCGTACTGGGCCTGCCGGCCGCCGTACGACGCCGGCCAGGACAGTGCCGCGTACTGGGGTGCGGTGGGGGAGCGGCTCGGCACGACCTTCGCGGACATTCCCGCCCTCGTCGCCGCGGACCTGGACAGCTGGTCCGAGGTGGACACCGGCATGGTGGACCTCGTCCACGAACTGGCGGACCAGGGGCACCGGCTGGGGCTGCTGTCGAACATCATCGAGGAGCTGGTGCCGGTGTGGGAGTCGGGGCATGGTGACTGGCTGGGGAGGTTCGCCGCTTTGACGTATTCGTGCAGGATCGGGGTGGCCAAGCCGGAGCGGCGGGCGTACGAGATCTGTGCGGAGCGGATGGGGGTGGCGGTGGGGGACGTGCTGTTCTTCGACGACAACCTCGCCAATGTCGTCGCGGCGCGGGAGGCGGGGATGAGGGCGGAGGTGTTCGAGTCGGCGGAGCAGGTACGGAGGCTCGCGAAGACCATCACGCTCCGCACCTGACCCGTTTCACCAGACCTCGGACCTCCGACCTCGGCCGCTGCCGGCGTTACGCCGTCTGTGTGGCGTCGAGCCACTTGCTCAGCGCTCCTGCAGGCTGCCCCTCAGACCGCGTCGCCCACCGGACCCGGTTGCCGTCGAGGCCCTCCAGATCCTTGCCAATCCACTGATCCGCTGACATGACCCGCCTGCCTGGCCTGGCTACCCGCCTGCCTGGCTACCCGTCTGTCCAGCGTGCGTCGCCTCTAGCGTGCGTCGCCTCTAGCGTGGCTCGCCGTCGAGGACGAGCAGCGCGGCCAGGGCGGCGTCCTTGTGGTCGCGCGTCCACGGCGAGCCGACCTGTGACCGCAAACCGTCCACCCGCCCCACCACGCCAGGGCCGAGCAGGTGGGCGGCGGTGTCGCGGAGTTCCTTGAAGTCGTACCGGCTCACCGCCAGCCCTTCCGTCCGAGCCGCCTCCGCCAGCGCCTCGTGGTAGAGCTCACCCTCGGCACCGTGGAGGAAATGGTGCTTGGCCAGCACCTCCGCCAGCTTGTCCGGGAGCGTCATCCGCCCGGCGCCGACCGCGCCCAGGTCGAGGGCGACGCCCAGCACGTCATGCCCGTCGCCGGTCAGCTTCCGGGCCGCGGTGGCGAGGGCGTCGCGTGAGGCCGTGCATGCGGCTCGTTCCACGCGCGAGATCAGCTCGCCGGCCGCGGCCACACCGAGCCCGGCGGCGGCGTGATAGGGCTGTTCGGGCAGGTCAGGGTCGGCGAGCAGCACCACTCGTTCGCGCATCAGCACCTCAGGCGCCTCGGGTACGCCCCCGATCGCCACCAGCACCGCCCAGCCACAGTGGTCCTTCACCCCGAGCACCGCCTGCCCCAAGGTCGCTCACCTCCGCGTCACTGCCGGGTGATCCGTGTCGGCTTCATAACGATCACCACCCGCCGCTCGGCGTCGCCGACGGGCCGGTCGTAGTCGAGGTCGTAGCGGCGGGCCAGCACGTCGAAGAAGTCGCCCGACGGGTCCGGGTCCACCCGTACGACCTCGCCACGGATCTCCACATAACGGTACGGCTGCTCGGGGTCGTGGATCGAGACCGCAACGTGCGGATTTTCCACGACATTCCGGTACTTGCGGCGATCCTTCGTGGTCGTGAACCGCAGGAGCTCCCCGTCCCAGATCGTCCAGACCGGATTCACCTGCGGAGTTCCGTCAGGACCGATCGTGGCCAGATGAGCGAACACCGGACGGGTCAGCAGGTCCAGATGGCTTTCAGGAATCATCACACCTTCTCTTTTCGGTCGCCTCCGGGCACGATATCAAAGCTTTGATTCTTATCAAGGATGGAACAATCGTATGAGGTTGTACGCTCCCCCGTATGGGGATGCCTGCGGAGGAACGACTCGGTTTGCACATCAAGCGAGCCGAGCAGGCCCTGATCGCCGCCAAACAGTCCGCCGTACGCCCCGCTGGACTGACCGTTCCCCAGTACGCGGCCCTCTTCGCCCTCGCCGGCAGCCCCGGCATCTCGGGCGCGGCGCTCGCGAGAGCATGCCTGGTCACCCCTCAGGCCATGACCGTGGTGCTCAAGAACCTGGAGGAACGGGGATTCATCGAACGCTCCCCGCACCCTTGGCACCGCAACGTCCTGGAAACCCAGCTCACGGACACGGGCCGTACGGCACTGGAGGAGGCGGACCGGCGGGCCGTGGTGGTGGAGCGGGCGATCGCGGACGAGTTCAGCGCCGAGGAGCGAAAAACCCTCCGCGACCTCCTGGCCCGATGCACCAAAGCCATCACCCGCACCACCCCCGACCTGTAGCCACTGCTCCGACACCGGGCTGGGAAACGATCGGGCCTGAGAACGATCGGCCGAACAACCAGCGGCCCAGCAACGCTTTGGCCCGCAGTCTTGGGCCCGCAGCCTTGCGGTCGGCAATCTTGAGACACGCGATCTTGCGGTTGGCAGCCTTGGGCCCGCAATCTGGCGGTCGGCAACCCGAGCTTCCGGTGAGCGGGCCATGTCGGCCGCTCACCGGAGGCTGAATGGCATGCGTGGTCGCAGCTGCGTTCGGCTCGCGCAGTAGCCGGCGGCCCACGACCGCCGGCCGCCCACGACCGCCGGCCGCCCACGACCGCCGGCCGCCCACGACCGCCGGCCGCCCACGACATACCGGTGCCCCGCAGTACGCCGGTGACACACCACCCGCGCAACCACGCCACAGACAACCCGGTCGGCCGCCGATTCGGACCAATCAGCCTGGCCAGCTCATCCCGGCCCATCCCGGCCCATCGTTCTTGGCCCCGGCGCCGCCAGCTTCAAGGTCACCGGCCTCAGCTCCTGAACTGTCGATAGGTCACACCTGTCGAGGTTCGGTGAGCGGGCGACAAGGCACGCCCGTCGAGATTCGGCGAGCGGCGGGCGTGGCACCCGCTGACACTCGGCGAGGGGCCGGCATGACATACCCGCAGATGTCCGGCGAACGATCGCGACGCCACGCAGGCCGAAATCCCTTGAGCAGCCGCGATGCCACACAGGCCGAGGCCCCCTGAGCCGTCGGCAACCCTGTGACGGCATCGCATGAGCGGTCGGCATGCTCGTTCCACCGGCACTCTGCCCAGGAGTCGGCCTCCCGGCACTCCACCCCCGGGAATCTCCGCCTCTCAGAAGTCCCCCTGCGGAGCCCACCTCTCAGGAGTCCGCGTCCCGACACGCCATTCCCGGGAAGTCCTTCCTCCCGGCGCTTCACCCTCAGGAGCCCACCCACCGGCACTCGGCCGACCGGACATCCTCACCCAGGACACGTCGCTCTCGGAACGGCTGTCGGAACCGCCTCCGCAACCGACGGCCTCCCGCCGACCGGAGGCGATTTGACGTGTCGCGGATCCGGACCTAATCTTTCACTTCGTCCCCGGGAGCGAGCCGGACGCCAGTCAGGCGGACGGGCCCCAGGACAAGCCCCTTGAAACAACGAGCCACTCGGCAGATCCGCTTCGGCGTGCGTCAGCATGAGTCGTCTCAGGGCGAGTGCCGTGATCACCGGAAAATCGGTTGATTCGACACGAGCCCGATGACACGGTAAGTTACGAGGGTTGCCCCGGAACCGGGGCGCACAATCTTGAAAGGTTTGGCCCGCTTCGATCAAGTCTCCGGATTTGACACAAAGCAGGACAATCCGGTAAGATTGAGAAGAGCGAGATGGCGCCTTCGAGCAGAGATCACCGCAAGTGAGTCACTGCCGGATGTACGCGTCCGTTTCTTGAGAACTCAACAGTGTGTTAAAAGCCAGTGCATGATGCACAACCCCGTCATATTGATTGACGGATTCCTTTGGTTGGCATTCATCTTTGGATGGGTGCTGGCTGGGACATTTTTTCCAGGCATTTTTTGGAGAGTTTGATCCTGGCTCAGGACGAACGCTGGCGGCGTGCTTAACACATGCAAGTCGAGCGGAAAGGCCCTTCGGGGTACTCGAGCGGCGAACGGGTGAGTAACACGTGAGCAACCTGCCCCTGACTCTGG
>NZ_FNVT01000012.1 GCF_900108335.1 Nonomuraea solani | reverse complement strand
GACCCGGCGGGCAGGGACACCTCACCCTGCACCTGCCCGCCGGATGGCACCGGCAGCCCGCCTGGCTGAACGCCTTCACCGCCACCCACGACCCACCCGCACACCCGGCCTGACCCGCCGAACCCCAGGTCACCGCCGCCCTCGACGGTCCCGCACCGACACCCGCGCTGCCGCGCCCACCCTCGCTTCCGACCCCTGAAGGACACCGGACAGGCCGCGACCCCGCACGCGGCGGCTTCACCATGCCCAAAAGCGCGCCCTCACCTGCACATCCGGCCCTCGTCGAGGAATTGGACCGAAAAATGATCAGGCCAAGTCACACCGTGGATTCAGGCTGAGTGTTCGGCGAGACCCACTACGCAAAGCAGGAGTTGGTTACCCGCTGGGCCCTGCCGCGCTGCGGGGCCAGCCTTTTCTCCCGCCAGCCAGGACTTTTATCGCTAATGACGGGATGGGCGAGCGAGCCGACCTCGCGACGGCCACATCCTGAAGTTCCATCCAAGGCCCGGCTCGCCGACGCCTGCTTCCGGTTAAGGCCATCCGCCGATCTGGCCGACCCAGCTCAGAGCGTCAAGGCGGCGCTGCGACACCTCGCTGCTCGCTACCGCGCCCTCAGCGCCGAGATCGACACCATCTACAACCAGTTGAAGGCGTTGATCGAACAGGCCAGGCCCGAGCTGCTCACCGCCCAAGGCGTAGGTGTTGAGACCGCCGCGCAACTACTGGCCACCTGCGGCGACAACCCTGATCGACTGCGCTCCGAGGGATCGTTCGCCGCCCTATGCGGGGTATCGCCGGTCCCGGCTTCCAGCGGCAAAACACGACGCCACCGGCTCAACCATGGCGGTGACCGGCAGAACCAACCGGGCCCTGTACGTCATCGTGCTGTCTCGCATGTCCTGCGATCCATCCACCCGCACCTACGTTGAGCGCAGAACCACCGACGGGCTGTCCAAGAGAGAGATCCGCTGTCTGAAGCAATATGTCGCCCGCCAGCTCTACAAGATCATCATCCGCCCGTCGGCGCCAGCGGCCGCATCGTCCGCCCCATCTTGACAAGCCATAGAAGCATCATGCCGCGGTCGCGCCACGCTGGCCGACGGCATCATCGGCGTGGTCCGCGACGCCTCCGGGGAGGTGGTGGCGACGGTCACGGAGGCGGACCTCGCACGACTCGACGGCGTCCCCGACCTTCGGCCCGTCCTGGCCTCGCTGCCCCCGGCGATCCTGGCGGACGCTGACGTGACGTTCGCCGAGTTCGGTGCGTCCCCAGCGGTGACGCTGCTCAACGTCGGGGCGCGCCCTGGTGCTACTCGAAGGTGCGGAGGTGATGGCGGTCCTGCCGGTCGGCGTGGTCAGCGCGTACTTCGCCTCAGAAAGGAGACGACCGGGCTGTTCGAGCACCGGTTCCTGCTCAACGCTCTCTGCTGCCCGCGCTCGTGCTCATCGTGCTCTTCGGCGCCGTCGTGGTCGGCTCGACGGTCGGGCCGCAGGCCGGGCTTGCCGCGTGGAACCGGCAGGATCCACTGCTGAAGGCCCTCTGCTCGGTCGCCTTCGCGGCGGTCGTGGTCCTACTCGCCACGTGGCTGTCCGGCCTGACCGCGCCGCTGCTGCGCTGGTACGAAGGCGATTGGAACCGCCGCTCGTGGCGCTGGCTCGCCGGGGCGGGCCGCGGCTGGCACACAGGCGTGTTCTCCCGGCTGCGCCCCAAGGACCTCGGCCACTACCAGTGCCTCTACACCAGCTACCCCCAGGATGCTGAGGAGGTCATGCCGACCAGGCTCGGCAACATCCTCAAGAACGCCGCCCTCTACCCGGAAGAGCTGTACGGGATCGACGCCGCGCTGGTCTGGCCGCGCCTGAACACCCCTGATCCCGGCCGACCACCGCGCCACGCTCGCCGCCGCCCGTGCCGACCTGGAGTTCTTCCTCACCGTCTCCAGCCTGGCCGCCTTCTTCTCACGGCATCGGGCCTCTTCCTGCTGGCCGCCGGAGCACCGGCGGGGCTCTTCCTGCTCTACCACGCCGGAGGGGCGGCCGTGGCGCTGCTCAGCTACGTGTGTGCCCTAGGCCCGGCCCGCCTGTATGGCGAGCACGTCAAGGTCACCTTCGACGTCTACCGGGGCGACCTGCTCAAGCACCTGGGGCACGAGGACGAGGAGTGGGTCATGTGGGAGGCGCTGGCCAAGCAGCGGTACCGGGGCGTGCCGGTCGCCATGACCGTCCGGGCCGCCGAGCTGCCGGCCGCGACCGCCCGGCCGCGCCGGGAGGCGCCGCGGCGCAGGGTGCGCCTGCCCCTGAGCGCCTGGTTCCTGCTCCTCACCGCGCTGATCAGCGCGGCAGGTGCGCTGCTGCTGGCGTGAGTCAGCGCCGTGGGACGTCATCACCTCTCAGCTCCACGCTGGCTGGTCAGATCTCGGAGGCCTCAAGCGTCAATGCGCCTCCGTGATGATCAGGGCCCACGTTACTCAAGGTGAGAAGCTGTTCGTTCCTCGTCCCATCGAGGTCGCCCAGCCTTATGACGTTCAGAAGGCCTGGCAACGTCGCCGCCACAGCATCCTGTATCACCTCCACACGGCCGCGCCCTCCGATCGAAGCGGGCTCTTCGAAGTTAGTCGTGGTTGAGCGGTGAGGGGTGGCCGATGGTGGCGGGTGTGGTGTGGTCGGCGTCTTGAGGGGGCTCGCGGCTCTCGTTGATCATTCCTGCTGTCGAGACAGAGGATCACGACAGAAGAGCCGCGAGCGTGATCAATGTTACGACCCGGCTGCTGGGCCTGGAGGCGTGGCGGCCACCAAGGTCATTGACGGGAGATGAGAGTACAGGTCAGGGTCCTGTCATCTGGTTGGAGACGGCCGATGAACGAGTACGTGCCTGCCCAGCGTGCGGGACATACGCCAACCGGATCAAGGAGTGGGTGACGACCCGACCGCGTGACCTGCCGGTGGCAGATCGCATCTGCCCGATGCTGTGGCGCAAGCGCCGCTGGCGCGATGATCAGGAACAGCGCCCGCGCCGGTCGTTCATCGAGCAGGTGGAGCAGATCCCCGCTCGTTCCCGGCTCACACTTCGATTACGGCGGGTCAGCGGCGCGGCGGTGGCCGATGGCGGCCGGACCATCGTGCAGTCCGCTCCCGATCACGGCGTGTCCTGGCCGGTGGCCTCGGCCGCGTTCACCGCGCACACCGCCCGCGTCCTGCCGGACGAGCCCGAGCCGGTGGCGGTGCCGGGGATCGATGAGACCCGCCACGGACGACCACGATGAATCTTCGACGAGACCGCCCAGGCGTGGAAGGCCTTGGTGGACCGCTAACGACACCGCATGGTCAGCGCGAGGGCTGGTCAGTCAGCTGGGTCGATGACCTCGGCGATCTTGCGGGCCATCCCAGAGGGGCGGGATCGCCATCGTTGTCGGTCACCAGCACCGGCGTGCACAGGCAGCGCACGCTCAAGATCGGCCAACGCCGCGATAGCCACCGGACGCGATCCAACTGGGAGGCCGAATTGGGCTTGTGCAGCGAGGTGACGCTAGGGATGCACGCACGTATTTGGCGCGATCAACGGCGGTATTCGTCGCATGCCCGGGTGGTCGTAGCGGGTTGCCGGAGGCCAGAATGGCCCGTAACTAGGGTTTGACCTGGGGAAACGCACTCAAGATCATCCCCCATATGTCCCCTGATCATGGTCTTACGGCTGCATGTGGGCACCGTCGGCTGCCTATCAAGGTCCACAAAGTAAAAGACCTGCGGCTGTGAAACCGCAGGTCGGGCGCCGAAATGCCTGTTCAGGTGAGTGCCCCCGGCAGGATTCGAACCTGCGGCACCCGCTTTAGGAGAGCGGTGCTCTATCCCCTGAGCTACGGAGGCGGACTCTCGTAAGCCTAGCGAAAGTCTGGCACTGCGTGGGACGTGGGGCCGAGGTGAGTTTGGCGAGGTTGGTTATGGGTGCTCTGAGCTGCGGTTAAAGGCATGACAAGTGATCAGATTCCACTTCAACGTGCGTGGATACCGTCTGCCTGTGACCAGGAGGCGATGTACGCAGGCCCGCCGCCGCCCCGTAGTGCTGTTCGGGGCGTTGCTGGCGCCGGCGATTCTTGCCGGGGGGTTGTTGGCGGGGGAGATACGGGGGTTTGAGGAGGGGGCGGGGGTTGCCAGGGCGGTGGGTGGTGGGGGTAAGGGGCTGGTGCTTGAGCCGGTGCTGGTGCCTGCGCCTGCTCATCCTGATCGGGAGTACGAGGGGGTCGTGCTGGCGCCTGTGCGGGCCGTGCCGGAGTCGGAGCCAGAGCTGGAGCCGGAACAGGCTGATCGGGGGGAGGTGCCGGTGGTCGTGGTTGAGGAGCCGGTGACGCCTGCTCCTGTGCGGACCCGGGCCGGGTGTGCGGGGGAATGGGTGGATACGTGGTTGTGGGAGTTGTGCCGGGAGCGGGAGGAGGAGGCGGCGGCGGACGAGGCCGAGGAGGGGTTGGCGTCGGGGATATGAACCTTTTGGTGGCGGGTGGGCGTACTGGTTCTTGAGGGCGTTCGCAGCAGGTCGAGGGCGTGGTGGGTTCGCGGTCTGCGGCTTCTGTGGGCGAACTGGTGTGGCTGGTCGTACAAAGAGGGTTATTTGTCTCATAACAGCTCTTCGGAGTTCGGTCCGGGCACTCGGGGGGCTGTAGTAACGTGCGTGCCTGACCCGGGTAACGAGTTTGCAAACGGAGGAGTCGAACGTGCCAGCCCCTCGATCAGCGGGTCTGATCGCGGTTGTCATGGCTCTGGCTTCTCTCGTCGTGCCCTCCGGGCAGGTGGCGGCCCAGGCCAAGACCCAGGTCCAGGTCCAGGTTCAGGGCCAGGTCGAGACGCAGCGAGTTGAGCGGCGGGATCCGTCCAACCTGACTGAGCTGCGGAAAGAGGCCGAGCGGTCGGCCAAGGAGCTTGAGGAGGCCACCAAGGCGCTCGAGAAGCGCCGGGCGGTCATCGCGGGGTCCGAGAAGGAGCTCAAGGGCAAGCTGAGCGCGCTGCAGCAGATGGAGCAGCGGCTGGCGGTGATGCGGCAGCCGGTGTCGCAGATGGTCGAGTTGCTGTACGAGCAGCCGATCGCGGCTGATTCGGTCATACCGTTTCTGTCTGGGAACGCGGACGAGAAGACTCTGCGGGCCCTGACCGACGTCACTCAGATCGTTTCCGTTCGGCAGCAGGCCGTTGAGCAGACCAGCGCGCTGTACAAGGAGACCGAGCGGCTGGCCGGCGAGGCGCAGGAGCTGCGGGCCGGCAACCTGCTGGCCGAGGCGCAGCTGGCGGCCGAGGTGGACACGTTGCGGCAGCGGTCCGACAAGATCGTGAAGTCGTTGACCGCGGCCCTGGTGAAGCTGGGGATCAAGATCGACAAGGTGGGCCGGGCGGCGCTGGGGTGCAATCCGCTCCGGGCGGCGACGGCCGGGGACTATCCCAACGGGCTGATCCCCAAGGCCATGCTCTGCCCGTTGCAGCAGAAGGGGAACAGCCTCAGGGCCGACGCCACCATCGCCTTCGTGAGCCTGAACGAGGCGTACCGGCAGCGCTTCGGGAAGGCCATTTGTGTGACCGACGCCTACCGGAACCTCGCTGAGCAGCAGTCCGTTTACTACCGGCGGCCTGGGTTCGCGGCTGTGCCGGGGCGGAGCAACCACGGGCTCGGGCTGGCTGTGGACCTGTGTGGTGGGGTGGAAAGGTCCGGGTCTGCGGAGTTCGTGTGGATGGAGAAGAACTCCAAGCGGTACGGGTGGTTCCACCCCTCCTGGGCCTACAGCAGCCCGTTCGAGCCGTGGCATTGGGAGTATGACCCCAAGATTGATTCGTTGCTCTGACGACGGTCGATCTACGCGGTCTGGGCGGGAGTGACCTGGGCGCTGCAGAAGGCGCAGCGTGAGGCGGGCTTGGGGATCTCTGACAGGCATTCGGGGCATTCGCGGGTCTTCGACTCGACCTTGGCGGCCGTGCGCTCCTTGATGTGGGCGTAGGGCCTCACGACCAGGAAATAGATGACCGCGGCCACCATCAGGAACGAGATGACGGCGTTGAGGAAAGTGCCGTACATGAAGGTGGACTCGCCGATCGTGAACCTGAGCGAGGCGAAGTCGGGCAGGCTGCCGAACGCCGAGATGAGCGGGGTGAGGAGGTTGCCCACGAACGCCTGCACGAGCGCGGTGAAGGCGGCCCCGATGACCACCGCCACGGCCAGGTCGATGACGTTGCCCTGCGTGAGGAATTTCTTGAAACCGTTCATGGTGATGGATCGTAGCTGAACGATTACTGTTGGTTAGGTTTGATCGTGATCGACAGGGGACTTCCCCGACTCTGGGCGGCTGCCAGGTCTGCCGCTTGGGTGGGTGTGGTGGCCAGGACCAGCAAGGCGCTGTCGGTTTTGGTGGCGGGGGTGGCTATGACGGTTATGTCTGAGGCGAGGTAGTGGGCCGTGCTGCTCCCTTCCTGGGCGGCCAGGAGGTTGATTCTGGAGCCGGGGGAGACCAGGGCCGCCGCTGCGGCGTCGGCTATGCGGACCGGGGTGGCGACCAGGCCCGGCGGGAGGGGAAATGAGGTCAGGAGGCGTACGTCGGTCAGGGGCTCTCCCTTGCGCATGGGAGTCGCCAGGGTTTGGCCGGTGGGGGTGGTGCGTAGTGCCCCGGTTGGTGGGTGACTGAGGGATATGGGGCGGAAGTCGGCTGGGCGGATCGGGCCGGGGGCGAGGTCGCGGGTGGCCACCAGGACGGGGGCGACCGTGGCGGGGCGGGTGGCCCAGTAGGCGGATATGACGGACAGGGCGGCCAGCGCCGCCGCCACGAGGCGGCGGCGACGGCCGTGGCGGCCCAGCCAGGACTGGATCACGGTAGCTCGTAGGAGGACTCGATGCCGTCCAGCGCCGTGCCGCAGGGGCAGGTGCGCTCTTCGGGCAGGGCCTGTACGGCCTCCGACACCAAGGTGCGCATGCGGGTGACGTTCTGGGCGAAGAACTTGAGCACCTCGTCATGGGTCACCCCCTGGCCGGCCTCCACCCCGGCGTCGTGGTCGGTCACCAGCGACAGGGACGTATAACAGAGGGCCAGCTCACGGGCCAGAATCGCTTCGGGGAAACCCGTCATGCCCACGATCGACCAGCCGTTGCCCGCGAACCACTGGGACTCGGCCCGGGTGGAGAAGCGGGGGCCCTCGATGACGACGAGCGTGCCGCCGTCCACGGTCTCCCAGCCGCCAGTACGGGCCTTCTCGACCGCCACGGCCCGGCCGGACGGGCAGTAGGGATCGGCGAACGAGACATGGACCGCCCCGTCCTCGTCGTAGTACGTCTGTGCGCGGCCAGAAGTGCGATCCACGAGCTGATCGGGGACGACCAGGGCGCCGGGACCGTACTCGGCTCTGAGCGAACCTACGGCGCTCGGCGCGAGCACCTGGCGGACGCCGAGTTTGCGCAGTGCCCAGAGGTTGGCACGATAGGGAATGCGGTGCGGCGGGAAACGGTGGCCGCGGCCGTGTCTAGGGATGAACGCCACGGATCTCGAGCCGATGTGCCCGACCGTGACGATGTCGCTCGGCGGCCCGTAGGGCGTGGTGAGCTCGATCTCCTCCGCGTCGTCGAGCAGGGAGTAGAAGCCGGAACCGCCGATGACGCCGATGTCTGCGCGAGTGACCATGGCGGAGAGAGTAGCCGGGGTGGCGAGGGGCCGGAGTGGCTAGAACGCGATTCTGTGGATAACTCGATCGCTGTGCGTACGCACACCAGTACGAAGAGTAGGATCGCCGCATGCGGCATCGTGGCCTCGGACTCATCATCATCGCGCTCATGCTCGGCATGCTGCTGGCGGCGCTCGATCAGACGATCGTGTCCACGGCCCTGCCGACGATCGTCGGCGACCTCGGCGGGCTGGAGCAGTTGTCGTGGGTCGTGACGGGCTACATGCTCGCCTCGACCGTCTCGACGCCGCTCTGGGGCAAGCTGGGCGACCAATTCGGGCGCAAGAGGCTCTTCGTCTCCGCCATCGTGATCTTCCTGGCCGGCTCGGCGCTCTGCGGGCTGAGCCGGAACATGGGAGAGCTCATCGCCTTCCGCGCCGTCCAGGGGCTGGGCGGCGGTGGGTTGATGGTGCTGGCGCAGGCGATCGTGGGGGACGTCGTCTCGGCTCGGGAGAGGGGGAAGTATCAGGGGTTCTTCGGCGCCGTCTTCGCCGTCTCCAGCATTGTGGGGCCGTTGCTGGGCGGGCTGTTCGTCGATCACCTGTCCTGGCATTGGGTCTTCTACATCAATCTGCCGCTGGGAGCGGTCGCGCTCTTCGTGATCGTGGCCGTGCTGCCGGGAGACGGCACGCGTACCAGGCATCGGATCGACTACGCGGGCGTCGTGCTGCTGGGCGGGGCGACCTCGTGCCTGGTGCTGGTCACGACCTGGGGCGGGACGATGTACGGGTGGGGCGATCCCGTCATCGTGGGGCTGGTGGGCGCGGCGGTGGCGCTGCTGGTCGCCTGGGTGGTGGTCGAACGGCGGGCGGCCGAGCCGGTGCTGCCGCTGGGGCTGTTCCGGGGCAGGGCGTTCACGATGGCGTCGGCCGTTGGGTTCGTGGTGGGGTTCGGGATGTTCGGGGCGCTCACGTACCTGCCGCTCTATCTGCAGGTCGTGCACGGGGTCAGTCCGACGGCGTCGGGGATCTACCTGCTGCCGATGATGGCCGGGATGCTGACCATGTCGATCGTGAGCGGGCAGATCATCTCCAAAACGGGGAAATATCGGTTCTTGCCCATCGCCGGGACGGCCGTGGCGTCGGCGGGAATGCTGCTGCTGTCGACGATGACCGAGCTGAGCAGTCTGTTCACACTGGGCGTATACCTGCTGGTGCTGGGCGTGGGGCTGGGGATGACCATGCAGGTGCTGGTGATCGTGGTGCAGAACGCGGTCGACTTCAAGGATCTCGGGGTGGCCACGTCGGGGGCGACGTTCTTCCGGTCGATCGGGGGGTCGTTCGGGGTGGCGGCGCTGGGGTCGGTGTTCACGGCGACGTTGAACGACGACCTTCGCGAGGTGGCGCGCGGGGCTCGGTTGCCGCCCGGGTTCGACGCTTCCAGGGTGCAGGAGGATCCGACGGTCATCCAGCGGTTGCCGCGGGAGCTGGCCGCTGACTTCCTGCATGTGTACGCGGATGCGATCGCGGCCGTTTTCCGGGTGGCGGCTCCGGTGATGTTCGGGGCGTTCGTCCTCAGCTGGTTCATACCGCAGGCGCGGCTCAGGGAGACGACGAAGGCCGCTGATCTGGGGGAGGGGCTGGGGGCCACGTCCGCTGAGCGGTCGTCGCTGGCCGAAGTCGAGAGGGGGCTCATGCGGCTCGCGGACGCGGATCTGCGCCGGGGGTATTACGACCGGCTGGGGGCTCTGGCGGGGTTGGACGGGATTTCGCCGCAAGGGGTGTGGATCATCGCCAGGCTGGGTGGGGAGGGGTGGGTCAGGGCTGAGGAGCTGGCCGAGCGGGCCAACGTGAGCAGGGAGTACGGGCGGCCGTACGCCGATCGGCTGGTGGTGGCGGGGCTGGTCGAGCGGTCCGCGGACGGCGACGCGCTGCGGCTCACGCCGGAAGGGGAGCAGGCCGCGCTAGGGCTGCTGCGGTGCGCACGGGAGGGGCTGAGCGCGCTGGTGGCGGATTGGGGGCCGAATCCGGAGCTCGAACGGCTCGTCGATCGGATCGCGCCCGAACTGCTGGGGGCCCATGCCGATCGGCCTCGTTAGAGGCGCAGTGCTTCGATGGCGATGGCACAGGGCTTCGATGGCACAGCGCTTCAGCGGCACAGCTCCTCGATCGTACGGTCGAAGTCGGGGAACTCCTGCCGGGCTTCGGTGATCAGGGCTTGGGCGGGGCGTCGGACAGCCGGAGATGTTCTGGGGTGGCGGCGGCGTTCGGTCCGAGGGCGGACCGGGGGCATCGGTCAGCCCGAGGGTGGATCGGAGGCGACGTTCAGCCCGAAGAAAACCCGAGAAGGCGTGATACCGCTGGAGATGCCCCGGGATGGCGGGCGTACAGCCGGAAATGCCCCCGGAGCGGCGGCGGACAGCCGAGGGCGTCCGGGTGGTGGCGCGTACAGCCGGGGATGTCTCAGGTAGCGGCGTGCAGCCCGATCAAGCCCGGGGAGCCGAAGGCGTACCCAGGGTGGTGAGCAGGCCGCCGGGGCGGCCTGGAGCCCGTGAGGTCAGTTGGCGGCCGCGGCGGGGGCGGGGGTGGTCGTGGACGAGCTCGACGAGCTCGACGAACCTGAGTCGCCCGACTTGGTCTCGGCGGGCTTCGGCGACGAGCCGGTGGACGTGGTCGAGGTCGACGAAGAAGACCGGTTGTCGGTCTTGTAGAAGCCGGAGCCCTTGAACACGATGCCGACGGCGGAGAACACCTTCCGCAGCTTGCCCTCGCAAGCGGGGCACACCGTCAACGCATCGTCGGTGAACTTCTGAACGGCCTCAAGCTGCTCACCGCAGTCGTTGCAGGCGTACTGGTAGGTCGGCACGCGCTCCTCCTTCTAGCTCTGGCACTCGAGCGATGCGACTGCTAATGGTAACCGATTGGGTCAAACACCTATTCCAACCCCCGCTCTCCGTACCAGCCGGCCAGCTTCCCGCTGCGGCTCACGGCCCGCATGCGGCGTTCGACCTGGTCGCGGCAGGCGGCGGTGGCGACCACCAGGAGCTGGTCGTTCGCCCGGAGCCGGGTGGTGGCGGAGGGGACGAAGGATTTGCCGTCGCGCACGATGAGCGTCACCTGAGCGCCGGCGGGCAGACGGAGCTCGAAGATCTCCACGCCGTGCAGACGCGAGCCGGGAGGCACCTTGAGCTGCAGCAGGTCGGCCTTGAGCTCCTCCAGCGGCGCGGACTCCACCTCGAGATCGTGGGCCTCCCCAGGCGCGGCCACCCCGAGTTTACGCGCTACGAACGGCAGCGTCGGCCCTTGGAGCAGGGTGAACACGATGACGATCACGAAGACCTGGTTGAAGATGTCCTTGGAGCCGTCGACTTCGGCCGCCCAGGGGATGGTCGCGAGCACGATCGGGATCGCGCCGCGCAGCCCGGCCCACGACAAGAACGCCTGCTCGCGCCAGCTCACCCGGCCCAGCCGCAGCGCCCACGCCACCAGCGAACTCACCATCACCGACAGCGGGCGCGCCACGAGCGCCAGGACGGTGCCGGCGATCAGGCCGGGCACGATCGCCGACGGCATCTCCTCGGGGCTGGCCAGCATGCCGAGCATGACGAACAGCCCGATCTGCGCCAGCCAAGCCGCGCCCTCGGCGAATCCCCTGGTGGCCGCCCGGTGCGGCAGGCGCGAATTGCCCAGGATCAACGCCGTCAGGTAGACGGCCAGGAAGCCGGATCCGTGCAGCAGGACCGCGCCGCCGTACGAGACGAAGGTGAGCGCGAGCACGGCGAGGGGGTAGAGGCCGGAGGCGGGAAGGGCGACGCGGCGCAGCGCGTACGCACCGGCGGGGCCGACGGCGAGACCGACCGCGGCGCCGATGATCAGCTCGACCGAAGTCTCGACCAGGAACGTTCCCAAGGTGGCCGACGAGCTCGACGCCCCGCTGAGCAGCACGACGGCGATCACCGTGGGCGCGTCGTTGAACCCGGACTCCGCCTCCAGCACGCCCGCCAGCCGTGGGGGCAGCGGCAGCCTGCGCAGCACGGAGAAGACGGCCGCGGCGTCCGTGGAGGCCAGGACCGCGCCCAGAATCAGGGCCGTCGCCGGATCCATGCCGAGAAGTCCCTGTACGACGAGCGCCACCACGACGATGCTGACCGCCACCCCCAACGTCGCCAGCACCAGGGCCAAGGGGACGGAACGGCGTACATGGGACCAGGTCGTGGTGAGACCGCCCTCGGCCAGGATCACCGCCAGCGCGGTCAGGCCGATCTGCTGAGCCAGCTCAGGACTGTCAAAAGGGATGCCGAACCCGGACTCCCCCAAGAGCAGACCGAAGCCCAGGAACACCAGAAGACTGGGCAGGCCGGTGCGATGCGCGATGCGTACGGACGCGATGGCCGCGATCACGATTCCGGCACCAAGAAGGAGCCAGATATCAAGCGTCATCTGGCTCCCCTCTCGTACCTGCGTTCACATAAGCCTAGTGAGTCCCGATGGCGTCATGGCATAGCGGACCCGGCGATCATGGGGCTCGGATGGGACATCGTCCATCAGTTCGCCGTCGTGGAGCAGGGCCACGGTCGGTACGTTCGGACCCACTCTGGCCAGGGCTCGATCGTATGAGCCGCCACCGCGCCCGAGACGCACCCCCGTGCGGGCGTCCACCGCCAGCGCCGGCACGATCACGAGCGCGGCGGTACGGACGGCGTCGACGCCGCGCCGGGCGTCGACCGGTTCCATGATCCCGTAGCGGCCCGGGGCGAGCGTGTCCGGCCCGTCGTAAACCGCCCAATCCAGGTCATTGTCCTCCTGAAGGATCGGGAGGATAACTGTGGCTCCATGTTTCCAGAGAGCGAACACCAGCCCGTGCGTCTCCGGCTCCGACCCCGCCGACCAGTAGCAGGCCACCAGACCGGCCATCTGGACCCACGGTTGTTCAAGCAGAGTTTCGCGGACCTTGATGGAGTTTGCCCGAAGTTGTTCGGGGGAGAGGTCGCTACGCGCCGCGTTCACCTCGCGACGGAGGTTCAGCTTGTCCACAGGTCCCTCCACTAGGGTCTACTCATGGCTGACTTCGACCCTGTGACGAAAGCCGTCGTGCCCGCCGCGGGTCTGGGCACCCGGTTCCTTCCGGCGACCAAGGCGACACCCAAGGAGATGTTGCCCATCGTCGACAAGCCCGCGATCCAGTATGTCGTCGAGGAGGCCGCTTCCGCTGGGCTCCTCGATGTGCTCATGGTCACCGGCAAGAACAAACGGTCTATTGAGGATCATTTCGACCGGGCGTTCGAGCTGGAGGAGGCCCTTGAGGCCAAGGGCGACGAGCAACGGTTGTCCCAGGTCCGCGAGCCGGCCTCGCTGGCGACGCTCCACTACGTACGCCAGGGCGAGCCGAAGGGGCTCGGCCACGCTGTGCTCTGCGCGAAACAGCATGTCGGCGATCATCCGTTCGCCTGCCTGCTCGGCGACGACCTCATCGACTACCGCGACCACCTGCTGAAGCGCATGATCGAGGTGCGCAACACCTATGGCGGCAGTGTGATCGCGCTGATGGAGGTGCCGAGGGAGCAGGTCTCGCTGTACGGCGTGGCCACCATCGAGGCCACCTCCGAAGAAGACGTCGTCCGCGTGACCGACCTCGTCGAGAAGCCGCCGGCCGACGAGGCGCCGTCCAACTGGGCGATCATCGGGCGATATGTGATCGATCCGGCGGTGTTCGAGGTGCTGGAGAACACGCCGCCCGGGCGGGGCAACGAGATCCAGCTCACCGACGCGCTGCGCACGCTGGCCACGCTCGGTCCCGAGGACGGCGGGCCGGTGCACGGCGTGCTGTTCCGTGGGCGGCGTTACGACACGGGCGACAAGCTCGACTACTTGCGGACGGTGGTGAAGTTCGCGGCGGATCGCAAGGATCTGGCGCCAGAGTTCGTGCCGTGGCTGCGGGAGTTCCTTGATGAAATCAGTTGACGCGCATCTGGCCGAGATCCTGGCCACTGTACGTCCGCTGGCCCCCCTCGAACTCGAGCTGGAACAGACACTCGGGACGACCCTGGCCGAGGCGGTGTCGTCGCCGGTGCCGCTGCCGCCGTTCGACAACTCGGCCATGGACGGCTACGCGGTGCGGGCCGAGGACATCACCGACGTTCCGGTCACTCTGCCGGTGATCGACGACGTGGCGGCCGGGTCCGAGGAGTTGCGGGCCGTGGGGGCCGGGCACGCCGTGCGGATCATGACCGGGGCGCCCATGCCCGCCGGGGCCGACACCGTGGTGCCGGTGGAGTGGACCGACGGCGGGACGATCACCGTCCGGATCGATCGCCGCGCCGAGGTGGGCAACGCGATCCGCCGGGCCGGCGAGGACGTACAGGCCGGTGACGTCGTGCTCGAACCGGGCACCGCGATCGGCGCGGCCCAGCTGGGGATCATCGCCGGGGTGGGGCGGCGGCGCGTCCTGGCGCGGCCGCGGCCGCGCGTCGTCGTCATCTCCACCGGCTCGGAGCTGGTCGAGCCCGGCGGCACGCTGGCGCGCGGCCAGATCTGGGATTCCAACAGCTACACGCTGACGGCCGCCGTACGGGAGGCGGGAGCCGAGGGGTTCCGCGCCGGCTCCGTCGGCGACGATCCGAAGGTGCTGCTCGATCGGCTGGACACGCATCTCGTACGGGCCGACGCGATCATCACCAGCGGCGGGGTGTCGATGGGGGCGTACGAGCCGGTCAAGGAGGCCCTGTCGCCGCTGGGCACGGTCCGGTTCGAGAAGGTGGCGATGCAGCCGGGGATGCCGCAGGGGTTCGGCGTGCTGGGCGAGGACCAGGTGCCGATCTTCACGCTGCCCGGCAATCCCGTGTCGTCTTTCGTGTCGTTCATGCTGTTCGTACGTCCGGCGCTCGACAGGATGCGCGGGCTGCCCGGCGGCATGCCGGAGACGGTCACCGCGTATGTCACCGGGCCATTGCGCTCACCGTCGGGACGACGGTCGTTCCTGCGCGGACGGCTGGCGGCCGACGGAACGGTGGCGCCGCTGCACGGGCAGGGCTCTCACCAGCTCGCCGCCCTGGCCTCGGCGAACGCGCTGATCGTGGTGCCCGAAGACGTGACCGAGGTGGCCGGCGGTACCGCCGTGGAGGTGATCAGGCTGTGAGTGAGCTGACCCATATCGACGAGACCGGCGCGGCGCGCATGGTGGACGTCTCGGCCAAGGACGTCTCGGCCCGCACCGCCACCGCGACCGGCCGGGTGCTGCTGTCGGCCGAGGTGGTGGAGCTGCTGCGGTCGGGCGAGGTGCCCAAGGGCGACGCGCTGGGGGTGGCGCGGATCGCCGGGATCATGGGGGCGAAACGTACGCCCGATCTGATCCCGCTCTGCCATCCGATCGCGTTGCACGGGGTGAAGGTCACGCTGGACGTCGAAGACTGGGGCGTGGCGATCACGTGCCGGGTGAAGACGGCCGACCGTACGGGCGTGGAGATGGAGGCCCTGACGGCGGTCTCGGTGGCGGCGCTGGCCCTGATCGACATGGTCAAGGCGGTGGATCCGGGCGCGGTGATCACCGATGTGCGCGTTGAGGAGAAGCTGGGCGGGAAGACCGGCCGGTGGACGCGGGACGACGCATGACGCGGGCGCTGGTGATCACGGTGTCGAACCGGGCTTCCGCTGGGATTTATGAGGATAAATCCGGGCCGCTGCTGGCCGAGCTGCTGCGGCTTGAGGCCGATTGCGAGGTCGAGGGACCTGTGGTCGTGCCCGATGGCGAGCCGGTCGAGCAGGCGCTCCGTGAGGGGGTGGCGGGCGGCTTCGACGTCATCGTGACGACCGGGGGCACCGGGCTGACGCCGATGGATTTGACGCCGGAGATGACGGCTCGGGTGATTTCACGGGAAATTCCCGGCATTGCCGAAGCCATCCGGCTGGCGAATCGGGAAAAGGTGCCCACTTCCGTACTGTCCAGGGGATTGGCGGGCCAGGCGGGCAATTCCTTGATCATTAATTTGCCCGGATCATCGGGCGGCGTACGGGACGGTGTGGCCGTACTGGCGCCCATTCTGCGGCACGCCGTAGATCAGATTCGGGGAGGCGATCACCCGCGCTGACCAACGAATCGGTGATCCGTGGCGACATCCTGCCCGTTGGGGGGATGATGAAAGATGTGGATCGACTTCGTGGCTGGCCGGTGACCCTGAACGAAGGTCCGGTGGGCCTTCGGCCGCTGCGGCTGAGCGATGTGCGCGTGTGGCGCGAAACTCGGCTGCGCAACGCCGACTGGCTGCGTCCGTGGGAGCCCAGCAATCCTGAGACACCGCTGTTCAGGACCGGGCTTGGGCCCTACGTCTCCATGGTCGGCACCCTGCGCCGCGAAGCGAGGCAGGGGCTGGCGTTGCCGTGGGTGGTGACGTACGAGGGGCGCTTCGCGGGGCAGCTGACCGTGGGGGCCATTGTGTGGGGATCTGCCCGTTCCGCCCAGGTCGGCTACTGGATCGACGGTGCGGTGGCCGGCCGGGGGATCACCCCCACCGCCCTCGCCATGGCCGTTGACCATTGCTTTTTCACCACCGGATTGCATCGGCTGGAAGCGAACATCCGGCCGGAGAATCAAGCCAGCCGTAGAGTGGTTGAGAAGCTGGGATTCAGGGAAGAAGGCATTCGGCGTCGCCAACTCCACATCGACGGAGCCTGGCGCGACCACATTTGCTACGCGCTGACCGTTGAGGACGTACCTGGCGGGCTGCTCGTGCAGTGGCGTCGCGCGCGTGAGTCAGCCGCTCGCGGGGGGTCCTCTGTCGAAGAGGTTTGACGATCTCGCGACACACCGCACCGAATGCTCGTCAATCAGTGACACGCGGTCTTACGGTGCGTGACGTGAGCACATTGAAGACGCAACGAGGACATCCGCGTCTTCATGCTGCCCGGAGGTGGTCGTGAGCCCTGTCCTGCTCTATCTGGCCATCGTCCTGATGTGGCTTTGCGTCCTCATCCCGATGTGGCTGCGCAAGGACAAGACCAACCTTGCGGAGTTGGCCGAGCTCGAAGAGTATTACACCGGCGAGCACCAGTTGCCCGATCTTGAAAATCTGGCACCTTCGGACGCCGACGAATACGACGGGGCCACGGTCGCCGAGGTCGAGAAGGTCGACGTCCGCCAGTTCCGGTTCCGCCGCCGCGCCATCATCGTGGCCCGCCGGCGGCGCCTGCTCTTCTTCACCCTCCTGCTGGTGCTGGCGTCGATCGTGACGGCCTCGGTGCAGATGCTGCCGTGGTGGGGCGTGGCGCCCTCGATCGTCATCATGCTGGCGTACATGGCGTTTCTGCGCATCGCCGTACAGGTGGACATGGAACGGCGCGAACGCGGGCGCCTGGCGCGCGCTGAGCGGCAGCGGCGGGCACGCGAGCAGCGGCGGGTCGCGGCCGAGGTGGAGGCGGCCGAGGTCATCGATCTTGCCGCTGTGCAATCGGATGTTCTGTTCGATCAGTACGCGGAACCGCCCAGGCGGGCGGTGGGGGACTGAAACGGTGGCGCGAGGACCCTCCGGAGTTTGCTAACCTAATCAAGTCCTTGGGGATGTAGCGCAGTCCGGTAGCGCACTTCGTTCGCATCGAAGGGGTCAGGGGTTCGAATCCCCTCATCTCCACCCAGGGCCGTTCTTGAAACGGCCGAACTGAAGTTGACGGGATCCCGTCTGATCATCGCGATCGGGCGGGATCTTGTCGTTTCAGGGGTTTCCCGAATCTGGTTCGTCCGGGTTTGGGGCCCGAGAGTCGGCGAGATGAGTGGCTCGGGTGCTATCACGCGGTCGTGTGGGCGTGGTGAATGGCCTGGTGGGCATGGCGAAGCCCTCGGCCGGGACGGTGTTGGATGTCGATGACCCGAATTGCGGTTTAAGGGTCTGGTGGGGGTTTTCCAGCTTCGGCGGGCGGGACGCTCGGATGTCCGTCATCGGGGACGTCGTCGTGATGGACGGCGCGGCCGGGATTGTGCTGGTGACGCCAAACGTCGAGGAAGTGGTCGTTGGCGACGGTGACGATGAGAGCGATCAACAGGGTTTGGGCGACGCGGCCGTGGGCGAGCCGGTTCTTGGGGTCGCCGAGGTCGAGGTCGTGTCCCTTGAGCCGGCCGTTGAGGCCCTCGGTCATGGCACGAGCACTTTTATAGGTGGTGATCCAGGCGGGGCTGAGGTAGGCCAGATCCTGGCGGAACTTGTCGAGGTGGCCGAGGTCGTCTTTGCGCAGGGTGATGCTGTGTTGGCGGCAGATTTTCGGCAGTTCGCTGCTCTTGGTGTCGGGGACGGGTGGCAGAACGCGGGGTTTTGCGGCTGGGTGGGCGGCTCGCTGCCGGGAGTCGGTCAGGTCAACTGGGGCTGGGCGGTTGGGCTCGTGCTGGTGGAGGCGGTCGAAGCGGGGGCAGGTGAGCGACGGGGAGGTGCCTGCGGCCGGGCGTTGGAAGCGGTCGGTGGTGCCTGCGTTCGCGCTCTGTTTGAGGCGCAGCAAGTACGGCTCTCGCGCGGTGATCAACGCGGCCAGTTCGTCGGAGGGGTCACGGATGGCGGCATCGTCCAGGCCGGTGGTCGCTTGGGCGAGCCGGTCGGGAATCAGCGGGCAGGCCAGGGAGCCGTCGATGAGCAGCGCGCCGTGGACGCTGCCTTGGACTCCTCGCTGGTCGACCTTGTAGTCGAGGGCCAGCCGGTAGCCGAGGTCACGGGCGGGTTGGGCGAAGTGGGCGGGTTGCTGGTCGGTGTAGGCGCGGTCGACGACGGCGAAGGCGGCGGGCAGGCCGAGTGTGGCCAGGGGTTTGAGGGTGGTGATGGCGTTGGCGCCGATGCGTTTGTGTGGGGTGTCGAGGACGAGGCCGAGCGCCAGTTGCGGGAAGGGGCCGAGCGCCGGGCGGGTGCGGGCGGCGACGGTGAGGGTGGCGCTGTAGCCGTATTCGGGTGGGTCGTTGCCGGCCGGGTGGTGCCAGCCTGCGGTGATCTCGGTGGAGGCGATCAGTTCGCCGGTGGAGCGGCGCGCTCGTGGCGGGCGGGCGAAGACCGGGGCGGCGGTGGTGTCGATGCCGACGTCGCCACGGAATCTGGCCAGGTAGCCGCGGCCCTTGGCCCAGCGGACCGGGGTGAGCACGAGTGCGGTGACGATGTCCTGCAGCAGGTCCCGAAGCCGGACGTGATCGGCATCGTCATCTGCCCAGGCGGAGGCCAGGTGATCGGCCTCTGCTTGGGGCAGGCGGGTGCGGCGATCGTGCCGGGCCGGGTCCAGCAGGCTGGTCAGCCGGTCAAAAGCGCGGTAGAAACGGCGGTTGTCGGCCAGGCAGGCGTGTGGATCGTCGGCCGGTGGCCGGTCGGCGTCCAGGCCCAGCTGCTGTCGGGCAGCCGGGGACAGGCAGAAGGCGGCCAGCCGCCAGGCTTCGGCCAGGGTGGCTTTGCCGCTGTGGTGGATCGAGACCATCAGGCAGACAAGCACCGCACGGATCGGCGCTCCCGGAGGTCCGGGGCGCAGGCCGAGCTCGGCGTCGATCAACGCCATGACGCCAGAGTCGTCCAGCAGCCGGGCGTAGTGGCTGATGACGGCATCAGGGATCTGGGCGGTCTGCTTGGCAGGAGGCCGGGGTCGGGTGGCTCGGGCTCGGGTGGTGCGCGGCGGCCAGGCGCGTGGCGTCGTCGTACTCAACAAGCACGGCCGCGCAGCAGCGCGACCGTCGTCTGTTCATCCAGGGCGGGGACGAAGCGGTGATAGCGGGCCAGTGCGGAGGCGCTCATCCCGGCCGCGGCGGCCACCACCCCCAGATCGATGCGGGCGCTCAGCAGTTCGACGATCCACGAGGATCGCAGCCGGCGCACCGACAGGGCGGGCAGGCCGCCGGTCGGAGTGTGGCGGGCGGTCCAGGAGCTGAACAGGTTCTTGGCGTGCCGGGCGGTGTGCCCGGGCCGGAACACGAACCGGTCGCCCGGCTGGTCGGCGGCGTGGGCCAGGACGTCCTCCCAAGCGGCGCGGCAGACGATCAATCGCTCTGTGCCGGGGACGGTCACTACGACCGCGCCGCAGTCCAGGCGGCGCAGATGCCTGGTCTGGACGGCGGCCACTTCTCCAGAGGTCAGGCCGCAACCGAAGGCGAGTGCCATCAACGCCAGCCCGTCGCCTCTGGCCTGGCCGGGCAGGCGCTCGGCCCAGCCGCGAAGGCGGCCGAGCTGGGCCGGCGAGTACGGCGGGCTGACCTTCTTGGGGGCTTTCATCGGCGGCGGCGCCTGCTCGCCACGTTCCAGCCAGGCCAGCGTGGCGCGCATGTGCCGCAGCCAGCTGCGGTAGGTCTGTGCCGAACTCGGCGCCAGGTCGGTGCAGCCGGTCAGGACGAATGCGTCGATCGTCTCGTGCCGCAGCCACACTTCCGGGTCGTCCGGCAGGCCGGAGCGGTGACACCACACGGCCAGGCGGGTGGTCGCGGTGAGCAGCCGCTCGACCCGGTAGGGGAGCGGTCGGCGCTGGCGGCGACCAACATCCGCACATGCCCGCAGATGCGGTCCCACTCCGGCGGCGCATTCTGCGGCCAGTAACCGGTGATCCTGGCCGAGGTCGCGGCATCGAGCGTCACACTCCATCCATAGCGGCAGGACAAGCAGCCGTTACGCAGCGCGACGACATCCACCGAAAGGAGTGGTTTGTCATGGTCGGAGGATGCGCGCGCTCGGCCGCCCCCGGGACCTGGCCGAGAACCCGCAGGCCTGGCCCCACGCGGACCTGGCCCGCCACCCCGCCGCCGCCGTCGTCCAGGCCATCGCCGCCGCCCTGGCTGGCATCCTGGCCGAACGCCGCCTGAGCCTGCGCGGACTGGCCGCCGCCTCCGGCGTCAACCGCCAATCCATCTCCGACCTGCTGGCCGGAAGATCCTGGCCGGACGTGGCCACCATCGCCCTGCTGGAAGCCGCGCTCGCTGTCCGGCTGTGGCCGGACAGCGCTTCGGCGCCCCGATGACGGTGCCGAGTGCCGTGATGATCTCGGCCGTGATGACCTCGACGGCATGATCGAGCCTTCTCTCCGCCGCCCCGGCAACCCGGACATCCGGGCAGGAGCAGCCGTCATTTGGCTCGACAGCCTCCAAGCGATCACCTAGCGCGTTACGTTCAGAAGGCGCGAGCCTTCAAAGAGTTAGGACCTGTTGGGCGCTCACGCAACCCGGTGCCGTCGAGCTGCAACTCGGCGGCACCACTGTTTGTCCCGGTCGCCAGACCGGCAAGCCGTGCTCAGCTCGTGGCGGAGCTCCCTTCGCCGGCGAACCCGTTCACCCCGGCCGCGATCGTGAACAGGCCCTGCTCCCGCTCGGCCAGCCAGCCATCGTCCACCAGCCGCTTGAGCCGTGCGCGCATCCCCTCCACCTGACCGCGGACATCCTGCTGACCCAGCGCCCGCACCACATCCCGTGCCCGCAACGGCTTGTCGGAGCTGGCCAGCAACACCACCGCGTCCTTGCGCAACCCCCGCAGGACCGAACGCTCCTGGGGAGCCTCCGCGTGCCCGGCAGTTTCCGGGGTGGTGTCGCCGGCACCATGAGGATGGGGGTCGGCGGCCTGCCCGGCCTCCGCATCAGCCGGCTCGTCGGCCGCCTCCAGCGCGGTCAGCTCCTCACGTGCGATGGACAGCCGTTCCAGGCGACGCTCTGCCACGGCCAGCCGCTCCTGCAGCTCCTCCATCTGCCCGGACAGCTCGGCGCATTGCTGCCGTGCGGACTCCTCGGCCCGCTCCAACTTCGTCAGCAGTGACGTCACCGTCGCCTCCCTCGCGGCAATCCTCAGACCATCACCATCACCCAACGCATAGCTGCAACTCCAAACTGTAGGCGGCACTGGCATCGCTGACCCCCAAGACTGCAAGATCCCTAACCGAACCGCCCGAAGAAGACAGGGCCCCATCGCGTGGGCGACAATTTCACCGTCATCCGGGGTCGCCGCCCAGCGGCCGACCGGATGAAGACGTGAATGGCCCATCATGTGGGCTGCGGCAGCGCGAACCGAGGCACCAGTACCTTGAACCCCGAAAGTGACATCATCCCGGCATGAGCTATGACCTTGCGGTGTGGGAGGGTGAGCGTCCCGCGAATGATCAAGAAGCGGGAGAGATGCATTCCGCCCTGTATGACCAGTACATTCACGCGGACATCGAGATTCCGCCGACCCCTCTGATCGCAGAATTCGTGCAGCGGCTCCTGCGGCGCTGGCCGGACCTTGACGAGGTGGACGAGGACGAGGACGGCTATGAGGATATTCCCTGGTCGACATCTCCGTTGATCGGAGAGGCGGCAGGCCCCTACATCTACTTCCCCATGGTGTACCGCCGTGCGGAGGAGGCCTCGGCGTACGCGGTCCAGGTTGCGGCCGAACTCGGTCTGCACTGCTACGACCCTCAGCTAGACCGCCTTCGGATCTCGTAACCACGGTCACGCCAACCACATCGAGGCGAGCGCCTCATCCGACCTGGGAAACGATCACGTGGAACTCGGGAAGCGACCTTTGAAGCCTCTGCTGCATCCCAGGCCAGGGTCACTCGTGAACACCCCACCCAGGTCAAAGGCCACTTCCAGTGATCGGAAGTGGCCTCTGTGATCTTCTGAGTGACATGTTGGCGGACTACGCGTCCGCGATGTCGTCGAAGATGCGGTCCATGGCCAGCGCGCCGGTTTGGATCACTGGCCGAATCTGGTGGCGATACACGGTCTCGGTCACGGTTGTGCTGGCGTGTCCGCACAGCTTTGCGATCTCGTCTATGGATAGACCGCCGTCGTCGGAGAGCAGGGACACGAAGCTGTGGCGTAGCTCACGAGGTGTCCACGCGTCGGCGTAGATGCCCTTGATGCCTCTGATGGCGTTGCGGAACTCACGCCGTACGTTGTGAGCGTCAAGCGGTGTGCCGATGCGACTGGTGAAGACGAGTTCGTGTTCCTTCCACCGTTGACCGGTCGCGTTGCGTTCGTTGGCTTGCTGGCGCCTTTGCTGCTTGAGCGCTTCCACGGCCCGCGCGGGTAGGCAAGGGTGCGTCGTGATTTCTTGGTTTTGGTATCGCCGCCTGCTCTGACTGACCGCCATACGGCGATGTGCGGGGGGATCGCCGGTTTGCCGAAGGACGCTGGCTTGCCTTTCAGGTCAACGTGGCCCCAGCGAAGGTCACGTAGTTCCTCGGTGCGGTAAGGAGGGAGACCACAATGTAGGGATGCATGCGGTGGTACTTAGACGCACTGAGGATGGCAAGGGCTTGCCGGAAGGTCAGTGATCGAGACGGTCTGCCGCCTTGGCCCTTGGGGATGGTGCAGAGCTCGACGACGTTGCGCTTCACCTTCTCGCGAGCCATGGCGCGTTTGACGATGCGGTTAAACGCGGAGTAGAGGGCTTGTAGGGTCCGCGTGCTAAGCGATCGAGCCTTGATCCTGAGCCACTTCTCGACCTCCGTGGCCTTGAGATCCTTGAGCTTACGTGCGCCAAGGTCAGGAAAGATATGGACTCGGCACAGGATCGTATTGGTCTCTATGGTCTGCGGATCACGGCCGGTGAGACCGTACTCGAGACACAGACCATAGATCATGACTCACGCCCATATCGTCCGCATGTCAGCATCGCGTACGTCAATGGGGAGAGTCCAACGGACCGCATCGCGCAGGCACTCACCACGACCGACACGGACGCCATCGAGGTCACGATCTCAGACGTGTCACTCATGGTGTTCCACCGTGATCGCCGCATGTACGAGTGGACTAAGGCAATCCACATCCCCATTGGCGACAACCCAGCATGACGGCGACACGGCCGTAGAATCTGTGAGAACTTTCTCTACAAACTTAAAGCAGCCCCACGGGGGCCGCACGCGCCGCCGTCTCGGCACGCCGCCGCCTCACGCTGGCGCTCCCGGCGGACGGCTAAAAGCACGCCGGACGGCTGGCGCGGACGAGTGGAGGGGGCCGCCGTGCGGCGGTACAGATCTGATCACAGGGGAGCGCACTTCTCCGGTCACGGGGCCGACCTGGTAAGCGCACGCGTGCACGGTCACGGTGTTGGCCTTACTGCCTGCCTCCGGCGGGGGCGCTCCGGCTCCGGGCAGCCAAGATCGTTCCCTTCCCGTCTGAGTGGGTTGGCGTGGAAGCCTGCCCGCCTGCCGCCGTCCCAGGGCAAGCCCTAGCAGACCAGCCGCGGGGCCGCCTTCGCTCCATCACGGCCCTGGGCGCCGGGCGCGGCCGGGGTAGCCCGCGGCTGGCCCGCAGACGGGCAGGCCAAGGGTGATGCTGGCGGGAACATGCGCATCCTTCGTAAGCCGTCGCCAACGTATCCACGACATACCAGCAATATACCGCCGCACCCTATGGTTACATCCACAACCTTGGCAGGACATCCGGGATGCCATCCGGTGATTGTCGGGTGTTCACTCGACACTTATTCGGTCATCGTTGAACTAGCCTCTAGTATCAACTTCAAGGGAAGGCGTTTTGTGAAGCGATTCTTTACGATTGCCATGCTGGCAGCAGCGACGTGTTTGACGCTGACGGTCAACGCGGCCCCGGCCAGCGCAGATACTGTCCATTCCTACTACCCCAATAGTAAGGCGTGCTACAAGGCCGCCAAGACTCTTAACGCGCTCAATTTTTTGGGGAAAAAGAAGTACTATTGCTCGTCCAATCCGCGCCTCGCCGTCTATAAAGTGATGCGTGTGACGAAGTAGTGCGGTTGCCTGGCCAGACAACACATGTGCTCAATCGATCCCCTCGGATGCTTCACCCAAGTGACAAAGTGAGTGACACCAAGGGTGCCCAGAGTGTCCCCGGCGGCACACTACGATGCACATGAACAGACGTTTGACCTGGCAATGCACAAGGTGGAGCGATCAACTCGAATGCTTCGCATCGAAGGGGGCAGGGGTTCGAATCCCCTCATCTCCACCCAGGTCAGAGGCCGTTTCTCCTTAGCTGGAGAGGCGGCCTCTCGCCATTTTGGGAGGTCAGCGGAGTGACCACGCCGTCCCGGCAGACTCCGAGCGCGTCACCGAGCACCGGAACGGTCATACGGCTGTCGCCGTTCAGGCCATGTCCGGCCGCCGGAAGGCCATCGATGACCTGGCAGCCGGGCGCTGCCGGCCGACGTCGCCGCGATCGCCCAAACTGGCGGCCGGTTTGGGCATCCGGCTGTGGCCGGTCTCGTCCGGCGGAGGCTGAGCCGCGGCGACATGCGTCTCGGCCCTGGTGCACTGCTCGTTCGTCAGCTCAGGCAGAGGCCAGGACAGCGCCCCCGGCAGGTTCAGCCGGGTGGCGGAGTGGGTCGTCGTCGGCAGATCAGGGCCGTGGTTTCGTGCTGAAGGCGTACATGACCGCCCAGGGCCTCGATCGTGCCGCGCACCACCCGCAGCAGTGCCGTGAGTCGCTCGGCGCCGAGCCGGAGGTGATCGCTCGACGTGGCGACGAGCCCGGTCCACTGATCGGCGGTCAGAACGCGTTCTTGCCGGTAGACCTTTTCCTCGATTGGAGAGAACGCGTCGCGGGCCGACGGCGGCACGCGTTCGGAACGGGTCGTGTCCCGTGGCCCCCAGACCCAGACGATCTCGGGCGCGTGCCGCGCGTACACGCGGGTGAGCGCCGCGGCCATCGGCTCCTCGACCTGCGAGGAGTTCCAGAACCACGCCATGGTGCCCCCGATGGCCAGCACCCGTGCGGCCTTCGCGGCGCCGGCCTCGGGGTCGATCCAGTGCCACGCGTCACCGCAGGTGATGAGGTCGAAGCGACGCCCCGCGTCATCCCAGGTCTCGAACGGGGCGACCTCCACCTCGATGCCATGGCCCCGCGCGACCCCCGCCATGCGCTCGTCCACCTCGATCCCCAGCACCGTCAGCCCTCGTCTTGCCAGCGTCCGGGCCACTTTGCCGGTGCCGCACCCGACGTCGAGCCCGCGAGCCGGACTGCCCGCCATGAGCTCGTCGATCAGCGCGTCCGGGGACTCCGGGCGGTACCGGTCGTACTGCGCGGCCACCGAGCCGAAGGACGTGGCGCGTGCGCGGTCCAGATGGAGCTCGTGGGATCCCATGATCCGACGATACGAGGGCCCGCCGCCGGGCGTACAGCATCGTTGTCGCACGGCGGACTGATCGACAAGGTCTGCCGTGCCCGACCATGGGGTTTCCGTCCAGAGGCGCGCCAGTGCCACGGCTGGGGCGGCCACACGTGCCAGGACGGGACTGACCGCGCGGAGCCTCAGAGGAGTTCGCCGGTCCGGCGCAGGCGGCGTTCGCGAAGGGCCAGGAGCGGCGGCAGACCGAGCTGCACGACGATGTACGCGCTCACGGCGACCGCCTCCCAGAACCCCGCCGAGCCGAGCGCGCTGCCGCCGAACTGCGTCAGCCCCCACTGTCCCAGCGAGACGACCAGCGGCAGCACGCCCGTGACGAATATCCAGGTCATGCCCGCGATCCCCGCGAGGTACGGCACCACGAACCACCGCCCGGCCTGGCGATCGCGCGCGCTTGTCCTGGACAGTTCGGCGGTCTCCGCCTGGGTGAGCCGGAACAGCGTGGCCTTGGCGGTCAGCCAGGTCGTCCGATAGAGGTTGTGGCACCGCAGGGCGTTCGCGAGCAGGGCGTACGAGTCGCTGCGCAGCGGCAGGGCGGCCCACTGCCAGACGATGCCGACGATCTGGGAGAGCACCACGGCGGCGAGGAGATCGTCGAGGGCGCGGGGCGGGTCGAGCAGCCGCAGTCCCAGCGCGGCGGCCAGCACCACGGTGTCGATGGCCATTCCGGCCAGGTAGACGCCGTGACGGCGGTTGCGCGGCACCGTGACGATCTGGGTGAGATCGGTCTCGAAGACGACGTATATGCCCCGATAGCTGACCCGGAAGATCGCCGGTACGCCGATCGCCCGTCCCGCGAGCCAGTGCCACGCCTCGTGCAGGGCGCCGAACGCGATGCCGATCAGCAGCCAGCCGAACGCGGACAGGCCGGGGCTGGGCAGGAACCAGGCGTCCTGCCAGGAGGGGCGCAGATCGGGCCGGATCAGCAGGAGGGAGACGGCGAGGACCGCGGCGGCCCCGTAACACGACCAGGCGGCGGGGCCGAACAGCCGGGCCGCTGATCGGGGACTGACCCCTTCGATCCATTTGATCCGCCCGCGCGCTCCGCCCGCATCGGCCGGCGGGTCGAGCAGTCCAGCGGCGGTGAGGCCGTCGACGAAGTCTCTGCCGTCCACCTCCTCGCCGGCGACCTCACCGGCCCGCGCGGTGGCCTCATCGAGCGAGCCGGTCTCCTGGAGCGTGGTGACGAAGACCGCGCCAGGCTCCGGCACCGCGACGAAAACGCCCAGCTCGGGGCGGCCGAGGATCCAGGCCTCGCCGTCGAAGGCGACCGTCAGCCGGGCGGCCCGCTCGCGCAGCTCCTCATCCAGGGACGCGGCCATATCACTCCATAGCCATGAAAGTGGAAGGGGAAGGGCCGCACTCCCGGAGTGCGGCCCTTGGCCCGATTCTTAGGAATCGGTGCCGTTCTGCGTGAGACGGGCGTTTTCGACGCGGACGATCTCGATCTTCATAGCGATCACCTCCCTCCGCATACCGCACAAGCGGGGTCACGCGGCCACTCGGCCCGACTGGTCGCACAACCATGCGCGAAGTCGATGTCGAGTGGCCTGCCGGCGTACGCCGGTGGCTCGAAACCGGTCAGGTAGCGCAGCACTTCGAAGGCGCCGAATGCCCCCAGCAGGCCGGCGACCGGCCCGATCCCGCGGTTGGGCTGCGGCCTGCTGACGAAGAGGCGAGTGGCGGCGATGGCGCCGGCGATGGCCGGGTCACCGGGGTCGGGGAAGTGCGCCGGGTTCGAGGGGTCGGCCGGTACGCAGGCACGGCACGCGCTGACACCCGGGTTCACCGACCAGACCGTGCCGGTGGTGACCGACATGCCGCCGCGGACGAACGGCACCCCGTTGCGTACGCACGCCTCGTTGACCCAGAGGTCGATGTTCTTCGGCCGGTCGATGCCCGAGGCCACCACGTCGGGCCGGACCCGCCGGATGAGCTCGGTGAGCTGTTCAGGGCCGGCGACGTCGGCCTCGACCCACTCGACCTGGATGGCGGGGTCGAAGGCCCGTACCCATGCCGCCGCGCGCTCGACCTTGCGCTCGCCGATGTCCTTCGCGCGGTAGAGGTACTGCCGGGCGAAGTTGCGCGGTTCCACGGCGTCCCGGTCGAGCAGCGTCATCGCGCCGACGCCGAGCCCGGCGAGGTGCGGGATGGTGTTGGAGTTGAGGCCGCCGGTGCCGAGCACCAGGACGTGCGACTCGCGCAGGTGGCGCTGCAGGTCCTCCCGGCTGCGGTCGAGGGTGCTGAACGACTCGAAGAAGGCAAGGTTGCTGAAGTACCGCTCGGCCTCGGCGGGCTCCAGCCGGTCGAGGCGGTCGCCGTCCTCCAGCAGCCGTTCGGCGTCGAACGCCGCGACGGCGTCCCGTACGTCGGCCACGTCCAGCGACAGCTCGTCCGCGATCTCGGCGACGGTCCTGCCTCCTTCGCTGAGGAGGCCCACGAGCTTTTCCACGATCCCGTCGGGGTCGGCCAGGAGCAGTTGGTCACGTGGGTCATAGACCAGCCGCAGCTCATCCCCGACCCGCTCCCAGGAGATGCCTTTCAGCCGTGGCCTCATCGGTGCGTCAGCCAATCTCTGAGGGGGGGATTTGGCAACACTGTGGCAGCCGCGCGCATGGACGCCGCATGGATCGCGCATGGGCGCACATTGCTGCTGCCGGGAGGTGTGGGTTAGCGTCGAATCCGTGATCTCCCTCGGTGTCCGAGTCCTGCTCCTCGGCCCCCTGGAGATCCTCGTCGAGGGCCGGCCCGTCCACCTGACCGGCAGGCAGCGGGCACTGCTCTCGGCCCTGCTCCTGGACTCCGGCGATGTGGTGTCCGTGGAACGGCTGGCCGACCGTCTCTGGGGCGACGATCCACCGCCCTCCGCCCCGGCACGGCTGCGCGCGCTGGTCGCGGAGCTCCGCCGGGCGCTCAGCCCTCATGGGCGGGACGTCGTTCTCACCTGGAGCCCGGGATCGGGATACCTGATCCCCGCCGGAGCGGCCGCGGTGGACGCCGAGGAGTTCGCCTCCCTGGTGGAGAGCGCGCGGCAGGAAGCCGGTCAGGCCGCGCTGGATCTGTACGACCGGGCTCTCGCGCTGTGGCGCGGCGACCCCTTCGCCGATCTGGCCGACCCGGACGCCCAGGCGGAGCGCCACCGGCTCGCGGAGCTCAGGTGTGAGGCGGCCGAGGGCCACGCCGCCGCGCTGCTCGGGATCGGGCGGAGCCGGGCGGCCATCCCCGGCCTGACGCGGCTCCTCGCCGACCAGCCGCTCCGTGAGCGGCCCCACGCGCTGCTCATGCGGGCGCTCCGCGACGACGGCCGTCTCCCCGACGCTCTGGAGGTCTACCGGGATTTCCGTACGAAGCTCGTACGCGAGGTCGGGGTGGAACCGAGCGGCGAGCTGCAGCGGCTGCACCAGAGCCTGCTCGAAGAAGAGCCGGCGGCCGGGCCGGCACCGATGCCGCGCCAGTTGCCGCCCGCCACCAGCCGCTTCGTGGGCCGCTCCGCGGAGCTCCGGCGCATGGACGCCGGCCGGGTGACGCTCGTGGTCGGCCCCGCCGGCGTGGGGAAGACCGCGCTGGCGATCCGGTGGGCACACCACGCGAGCGAGCTCTTTCCCGACGGGCAGTTGTTCCTCGACCTGCGGGGTTTCGACCAGCGCGAGCCCATGTCCCTCCCCGAGGCGCTGCAACTGCTGTTACAGGGGCTCGGCGCGGCGGCGAAGGACATACCGGTCGAGCTGGACGCACAGATCGCGCTCTACCGCTCGCTCCTGGCGGGCCGGCGCGTGCTGGTGGTCCTGGACGACGTCGCCGACCCGGAGCAGGTACGCGCGTTGCTGCCCGCGGACCCCGGGTGCCGGGCCGTCGTCACGAGCCGCAGCCGGCTGGGCGGCCTGGTGGCCATGGACGGGATCGAGCGCCTCACGCTGGACGTACTGGACCATGGGGAGGCGCGTCAACTGCTCGCTCAGGGCATCGGCGAGGACCGCCTGCTCCGGGAGCCGGACGCCGCCGACGAGCTCGTGGCGCTCTGTGGCCGGCTGCCGCTGGCTCTGTCCATAGCCGTGTCCTGGATCGGCGACCACGGGCACCGGATGATCGGCCACTACGTACGCCAGCTCGCGGACCGGGGGCGGCTGGTGCGGTTGCGCGTGGAGGGCGACGACAGCGTGGCCGTACAGGCGGCTCTCGACCTGTCGCACAATGCGCTGCCGCCGGCGGCGCAGCGGATGTTCCGCCTGCTCGGCCTGGCGCGGGGGAGCGGCATCACTTCTGCGGCGGCGGCAGCCCTGATGCGGACCAGGCGCGACCACGCGGAGGACCTTCTGGGTACGGTGGCGCGGATCCACCTGATCAAGGAGACGGGGCCGCACCGTTTCGCCGCTCATGACCTGGTGCTGGAGTACGCCGCACAGCGCAGCCTCGCCGAGGACTCCGCGAGCGAGCGGTGGGCCGCCGTCCGGCGGCTACTCGACTACTACCTGCGTACGGTCGTCGGCGCCACCGCGGTGGCCGGCTTCGAAGTCGCGGAGCTCGCCCGCGACGGGGTTCGGCCCGAGGTCACTCCGACGACCTTCGACGCCGCGGCCGACGCCCTCGACTGGCTCGACACCGAGTGGGACAACCTCGTGGCCGCCGTGTCGTACGCCGCCGAGCAGGGCCCGCGGCAGTACGCGTGGCTGCTGGTCGAGGCCCTGACGGACATCCTGCACCACCGGCGGACCCGCGGGGAGTGGCTGCGTCTCGCGGAGATCGCGCTGGCCGCCGCCGAGGACGAGCGGAACCTCAGAGGGCAGGCCGGGATGCACCATTCGCTAGGACTCGCCCGATGGCGTATGGCCGACCTCAAGAGCGCCATGGACCACTACGAGCGTGCGCTGGCGCTGGCCCGCCGGGCGGGCTGGCCGCTGGGCGAGGCCAGGGCCCTGCAAGGCTGCGGCGTGGTGCTCAAACAGATGGGAGAGCCGCACGAGGCCATCCCGCGGTATCAGCGGTCGGTGGAGATCCACCACGCGCTCGGGTCGGTACGCGGCGAGGCACGCGGGCTGAACAACCTGGCGTCCGCCTACCTCATGCTCGCCCGGCTGGACCGCGCCGAGGAATGCCTGCGGGCCTCCCTGCCCTTGACCGAAGCGTCCGGCGACCGGCATCTCCAGACGCTGACCCTGGTGAACCTGGCCCTCGTACGCAAGATGCAGGCCCGGTTCCCCGAGGCGCTGGAGTCCCTTCGCGAGGCCTTGGCCCTGGCCGACGGGTTGCGATACGCCGAGGCGGTCACCTACGAGACGTTCGGCTCGGTGCACTGCGACGCCGGCGACCACGAGCGGGCGATCGACGCCTTCGGCCGGAGCCTGGCCATCGCCGAGGAGGTCGAGAACCGGCGGTGCCAGATCGCCTCGCTGACCGGCATGGCGGCAGCGGAGCTGGAGCTCGGCAGAGCGGAGGGCGCGCTCGCCCACCTCGACGCCGCGCTGGAGCTCGCCGAGCACACGGCCATCGACCTGGACCACGTGCTGCTCGGCCGCGCGGAGTTCCTCTACCACCAGGGCCGGTACGAAGACGCGCGCGACGCGGCGCACCGGTCGCTGGAGCTGGCGCACACGTCCAACCTGCTGAACCTGCCGCGGCTGCACGGCCTGCTCGCCGCCATCCACCTGGCGATGGGCGACGACGAGCGGTGCGTCGAGGCGTGCGCGCGGGCCCTGGAACTCGCACGGCGATCCGGGCAGCGCCTGGATCACGCACGCGCCCTGATGACCCTCGGTCATGCCGTGAAAGGCACGGAGTCCCGGCGCCTTTGGGGGCAGGCCCATGCGTTGTTCACGGTCATCGGCGCACCGGAGCGGTTCACGTCGGCGGCACTGCTGGGCCGCTGACCTCGTAGATGACGACCGCGAGGATGTACACCTACCTCTCGATGACGATGGCGATGAAGTGCGGAACCATCTGCCCCGCGCCAGAGCCGGTGGGTGCGAAGATGCCTTGCCGCCGCACGATCGATGATCTCGGCTCGTTGCCAGATGCGAAGGTCAACAACGCGCCCAGACTTCATCGTCGTTGAACAAGCGGTCGTTCCGCCGCGTACGATCCCGGGCATTTCGTCAATGGACAGCGAGCCCGCACGCGGAAAGACGCACAACGATGAACCCCACACAGGATGTGGCCGGAAAGAACGCATTCTCGTGGCGGCAGCGCGCGTTGGCGTACATCGCCGAACTGCAGAGCCAGCTTGACGGCTACAACGACGGGTCCGCTCCTGCCCGGGGCGCGCAGCGACATCTCGACGCGGCGCGTGAGGCCGCGGCGGCCGAGCCGAGCCTGAAGGGGGCGTGGTCGGGGCTCGCCGTGGACCGTACCTGGGCGAACATCAACAAGGTCGAGGTCGCCCTGCTGAAGCTGATCCCGGATATGGAGCTCCCCTGGTGGGGCAGTGACGTGCTCGCGCGTGCGTTGCAGCACCTGGGGCCGCAGGATCCGCGCAGGGCCAAGCTGGAGGAGCACCTTGGTGGTCAGGACGGCAAGCTGTCGCCGCAGGACCGTACTCTGGCGGTGATCACGCTTCAGGCGGCCAACATCGCCGCGCAGCAGGAGAAGGTGCGGCTGCGCAGCTTCCGCAACACGATTCTGATCTCCACCGCCGTCATGGCCGTCGTCGCCCTGGCCCTGTCCGTGGTGGGGGCGCTCCACCCTCAGGCGATCAAACTCTGCTTCAACGATCCCTCCACCGGGCCAGCGTGCCCCATCGGGCGGCTCCCGAGCCCCTGGGACGTGGCCATCGTGGAGCTCGTCGGCCTGTCGGCGGCATCGCTGGTGGGCGCGATCGGCCTGCGTCACATCCACGGGACCTCGGCTCCCTACACGCTGCCGATCGTGCTGGCGCTGCTGAAGCTTCCGGCCGGGGCCGTGTCCGCGGTCATCGGGCTGATGTTGATCCAGGCCCGCTTCGTCCCCGGGTTGAGCGAGCTCGACACCAGCGCGCAGATCCTGGGCTGGGCGGCTCTCTTCGGCGCCGCGCAGCAGCTCATCACGCGGCTGGTGGACGAGCAGGGCCAGAACGTGCTCAGGAATGTCCGGGATAGCTCTCGCGGCGTGGACAACCCCTGATCAGCCATGTCGCGCGCGGATAGCCGTTCTCTCAAGAATGGGCAGTGCTGAGGGAAAGGCGGGCATCGTCCCATCGCGCTTGGGAATACCGGACGAAGGTTCTCGCGCCGCGACCGCTCATGGCCGACGCGGCCGCATCTCGGGGGAGATCACATGGCCAAGCAGCAGGAGCATCTCGCCGGCGAGCCTCCGGCGCTGCGCGAGCCGCCCGCGCCTGAGTCGTACGAGCGTTATGTCGGGGGCACGCCCGAGCGAGAACGGGTGATCTTCGAGAAGCTCGCCCGCGATCTCATGCGGGTCCAGTTGAAGATCAAGGAGCGCGGCCGCGCCCCCGGGATCGACCGGGCCTTCCACGCCAAGGCGATCCTCGGCGTCGAGAACGCCACCTTGAGGTTCCACACCGCCCTGCCCGAGGACCTGCGGACCGGATTCGCGCAGCCCGGCGCCGAGTACCCGGTCATCGTCCGATTGTCGAACGCGAGCGGCACCCGCCAGCCCGACCTCGCCCCGGACCTGCGGGGCGCGGCACTGCGGGTTCAGGTGGGGCCGGATGAGACCCACGACCTCCTCATGACGAACCATCCGGTCTCCCACGCGCGGAACGCGCGCGAGTTCGTGGTGTTCGCGCAGGTCATGGCGGGCGCGAGCACCAACGTGCGCAAGGCCGTGGCCCTGTACGCCAGGCTGCCCTGGGCTCTGGGCTGGTCCACCGCCGCTCGTATGCGGCGCAACGTGCTCGCCGGGTCCCGCCGTGAGGTGCGCAGCCTGGCTCTGGAGACGTACTGGAGCCGTGGCGCCATCCTGTGGGGCGCGGCCGGGCCGGTGCGCTACCGGCTGCGGCCGGCCTCGGGAGCCCCGGCGGCGCCCCCGCCCCCAAGCGGGGATGACGACTACCTGTCGCACGAGCTCGAAGCCCGGCTGGCCAGGCAGGACGTCGTCTTCGACCTGTGCGTGCAGCGGTTCGAGGACGTCCGGCTCACGCCTGTCGAGAACGGCGCGGCGGACTGGCCGGACGAGGACGTGCCGGTCGTCCCCGTGGCCACGCTGACGATCCCGCGCCAGAACCTGGACACCGCGGAGGCGCGCGCCACGGCGGCACGCATCGACCACCTCGCCTTCGACCCGTGGAACACCACCGGCGAGTTCCGTCCTCTCGGCAACCTGAACCGCGCGCGCAAGGCCGCCTACGAGGCCGGCAGCGCCCATCGGCGCGGACTCCGCTTCCTGACGCCGCCGCCGGAACGCAACCTCGTCGTCGGCGCGCTGCTGCGCGCCGGGTTCGGCGTCCTCAGCCGTTTCGTCCCGTGGCACAGACTGCCGACCTGGCTCGGCCTGCTCAATGTCGCGACCATCCGGCAGGTGCTGCGCCGGGACAACCTCATCGACACCGACGCGGAGCAGGGCCCGCCCGCGGCGCACCCGGTGCCTCCGCCCATCGATGAGCACGTGCGTGTCCGGCGGACCTACGACGGCACCTTCAACGACCTGTCCGCGCCCACGATGGGCGCGCTCGGCTCACCCTTCGGCCGCAACCTCGCGCCCGTGCACCGGCCGGACCTGTTCGACGAGCCCAACCCGGTGGTCGTCAGCAGAGAACTGCTCCACCGTGAGACCTTCATCCCGGCCAGGTCGCTGAACGTCCTCGCCGCCGCCTGGATCCAGTTCCAGGTGCACGACTGGGTCGACCACAAGCGCTGCCCACCCGGGACGAAGAACGTCGAGGTGCCGCTTCCCCATGGCATGACCTGGGTCAACTCATCCGGAGGCGCACCTGAGAGGGTGATGCGTTTCGCCGAGAACGAGGATCTGCGCCCGGCCGGCGGCGCGGGGTCGCCGATTCTGTCGGCCAACGCGGCCTCCCACTGGTGGGACGGTTCGGAGGTCTATGGCGGCGACGAGAGCGTCGCCAAGTCCCTGCGCGAGCCGGGCGGCGGTGCTTCGCTGCGCCTGGAGGACGGCCACCTGGCGCCAGGACCGGACGGCATCCCGATCACGGGGTTTCGCGAGAACTGGTGGCTGGGGCTCAGCGTCATGCACACCCTCTTCGCCCGCGAGCACAACGCCGTGTGCCGGGCGCTACGGGACGAGTACCCCGGCATGGACGAGGAGTCGGTGTACCACACGGCGAGGCTCGTCGTCTCCGCCCTCATCGCCAAGATCCACACGGTGGAGTGGACGCCCGCGATCCTCGCGACCGAGCTGATCGACATCGGGCTGACGGCCAACTGGCAGGGGCCGCCGAAGAACTGGCTGACCCACCTCGGGCTGTGGCTGGCCGACACGCACGCGCTCACCGGGATACCGCGGACGCTGCCGGACCACCACGGCGCGCCGTACTCGCTCACCGAGGACTTCGTCACCGTCTACCGGATGCACCCGCTGATCCCGGACGACTACGAGATCGCCGACCACAGGAGTGGCCGGCCGCTGGAGAGCCTCGGCTTCAACGACGTGCGGGGCGCCGCCACGGAGCCGCTCATGCGCCGGGCGGGCCTGGCCAACTCGCTCTACTCGTTCGGCATCGCTCACCCCGGCGCGATCACGCTGCGCAACTTCCCGCGCGCGCTGCAGGCGTTCGAGCGAGACGGGGAGATCATCGACCTGTCCGTGGTCGACCTGGTGCGCACCCGCCGCCGCGCCGTACCGCGTTACAACGACTTCCGCGCCGGCCTGCACAAGCCGCGTCTGCGGCGCTTCGAGGACCTTACCTCCGATCCGGACGCCCTGGCCCGGCTGAAGGACGTCTACCGTTCGGTGGACGACATCGACACGATGGTCGGGCTCTTCGCGGAGAACCCGCCCGAGAACTTCGGCTTCGGCGACACCGCTTTCCGCATCTTCATCCTCATGGCCAGCAGGCGGCTCCAGAGCGACCGCTTCCTCACCGTGGATTTCCGACCCGAGATCTACACCCCGCTGGGAATGGACTGGATCGACCGCAACGGCATGACGAGCGTCACCCTGCGGCACTGCCCCGAACTGGCGAGCCTGCTGCCCCGGACCGCGAGCGCCTTCGCGCCGTGGCGGCCGGCCATGCCCGAGGCGAACACCGGCGTCATGCACGACTGAAAGCGAGGCCGATCATGGCCACCACATCCGCCACCAGGCAGGAAGGGCTGGAGGAGCTTCTGGCCCGGCCCCTGCTGGAGACCATCTGGAAACGCCGGACCCACCGCGTCAGCCGCGGCGCGTCCGTCCCGGCGGGTTCGATGAGCTACCGGTCGCCCCACCCGCCGATGCCGCTGACGGAGCTGGAGGAGGCGCTGCTCATCGCGCTCACCGGCTGCTCCGGGCTGACCATGCCCGACCGGCCGTTCGAGGATCCGCGGAACGGCGATCCCATCATGGCCAAGCCCAACCTCACCATGGCCGGCCGGACGGCGGGCAGCCCCGACAACGCGCAGGGCACGCACTTCTTCATGATCAACGACTCCGGCACGTACTACCTGAGGAAGCTCCCCCCGGCTCCGGACCGGCCCTTCACCGCCGACGCGCTGATCGAGCGGGCCCGTCAGGCCAAGGTCCGAGTCCTCGGCCACCGTCTCGACGTGGCCGAGGGGCTGCGGGACTTCCCGGCCTACCTCGACTCCAACCGGTTCCTGTCCAATCTGGCCGGCACCACGATCTTCCTGCCTGTGGTGGACCTCTCCCACCAGTACATCAACTGCCTGATGTTCCTGCTCACCCAGCCGGACGGGGCCAGGCCGACGATCGTCGACGACCGCAACTTCTATCGCCTGGCCGGCGTGGCGAAATGGGTCAAGAACGGATTCCTCAACCCGGACATCAAGCTGCCACTCGGAGCCATGGGGTCGATGCGCACCCAGATCGAGGCGGACCTGCTGGTGCAGAACCTGATGCTGACCGCGGACGCGATGGGGCTGGGCGCCTGGATCCACGGCACGATCCACCCGCAGATCATGCTGGGCGACCCGAAGTTCTCCCGGGCCTACGGCCGGATGCTCGGCTTCGACTTCGTCACGCCGCGCTTCCGCCTCGCCGACGTCCTGCGCTGGCACGTGCCGCTGCCGAAGTACGCCGCGCTGCGCTCCCACCCCGTGGGCCTGCGGGTGGAGGGGGAGCATCTCATCAAGGCCGCCTGCCCGCCCAACCATCCCTCGATGGAGGCGGCCGTGGACAGCGTCGTACGGGCGAAGTTCGGCCCGGGCGGGATCTACACCGACGACGCGACCTTCGCCCACATCTACAAGGGCGACTACGGGCGGCGTTACCTGGCCGAGGCGAGCCCGTACGAGCAGGCGGTCATCGACTGCGCGCGCGACATCTGCGTCTACATCCACGCCACGCACGGCCGGTTCCCCGCACACGCCGACGCCGTGCACGTACCGGGCATCTGGCTGCAGACCCATCACATCGAGCCCGAGTACTACGAGCGGTTCTTCGCGAACGGGACGACCGAGGCGCATCGGCGGCATGACGCGCGATGGCACGCGTGAGAAGGCGATCATGAGAGTGTACGAAGCCATCGTCGCCGGGCTCGAAGACGTCGGGGTCGAGGCGGCCTTCGGCGGCGCGGGGGAGAACGCGGCAGGCCTGATGCTGGCGTTGAAGCACTCGCGGCGGATCCGGCCGATCATCACCCGCCACGAGCAGGCCGCGTCGTTCATGGCCTGCGGGTACGCGATGTTCAGCGGGAAGCTGGGCTTCTGCTTCGCCACGGCCGGGCCCGGGGCGTTCAACCTGTTCTCCGGATTGGCCATGGCGATGTCCGACTCCTATCCGGTCCTGGCCGTCTCCGGATACGCGTCCAGGAAATGGCAGGGCCGGGGCTCGCTGAACGAGACCTCCGGCCTTGCGGGGACCCCCGACTCGCGGGCCATGTTCGCCGCCACGACCAAGAAGTCCTACCTGCTGGAGGATGCCGCCGACACCTGCGAGGTGCTCGAGGAGGCGATCAACATCGCGTTCGAAGGGCGGCCGGGCCCCGTTCACATCCATGTCCCCCTCGACCTGACCGAGCGCGGCGTCAAGGTCGGGAACGTGCGCCCCATCCGGCTCGGCGTCGCGCCGGTCCTGCCCGACCCGGCTCGCGTGGAGGAGATCGCCTCGGTGCTGGCGGACGCCATCCGGCGGCATCGGCGCGTCGTCGTGCTCGCCGGTTTCGGCGCTGTCCGCAGCGGCGCCGGGCCCCAGATCAAGCACTTGGTCGAACGGTTTCAGATCCCGCTGCTGACGACGCTCGACGGCAAGGGGATCATGTCGGAGACCCACCCCCTTGCACTGGGTGTGTTCGCCGACAGCGGTCACACGAGCGCCTGGAAGGCCTTCCGCGAGGCCGACGTCGTCCTGTGCGTCGGCAATTCCCTGAACCAGCACGCCACGTTCGACTACCGCGAGGATCTGTTCGACGGGAAAGTGCTCATCCACGTGAACATCTGGGAGACCGAGTTCCACAAGGCCTACGAGCCCGACCACGCGCTGCTGTCGGATGCGCGCCCGGCGGTCGCGGCCCTGGCCGAGGCGCTGGAGCGGAAGGTCGGCCCGGTTCCCGCCGCGGACGTGGCGGGCAAGGACTACGAGCGCAGGCACATCATCCATCTGACCCGCGGGATCCACCCGGGGATGCTCGCGCAGGCGATCGGCCGGATGCTTCCCGAAGGCGCCGTCCTCCTGGCCGACGCGGGTGCCCATCTCGCGTGGCTCGGCTATTACGTGGACGTCGAGGAGGGCCAGAACTTCCGCAAGGCCGGCTCGTTCGGGCCGATGGCCGGGCATGTCAACGGCGCGCTCGGAGTGAAACTCGCCCAGCCCGGGCGTACGGTCGTGGTCGGCTGCGGCGACGGGTGTTACTCGCTGTCCGGATTCGAGCTGATGACCGCCGTCGAGCACGACATTCCCGTCATCTGGGTCATCTTCGACGATCAAGAGTTCAAGCTGATCAAGCTGTACCAGATCTCGGCGTACCTTGAGAGCGGCCTCGTCGAATTCGAGAACCCGGACTTCGCGGCCTACGCCCGTGCGTGTGGAGCGGACGGATACCGGGTGGAGACGATCGCGGAGTTCGAGGACGCCTTCCGCGCGGCGCTGGGCTCGGGCCGGCCCACGGTGATCGACGCCAGGATCACGCGCTGGGCGATCCCGCACTACAGCCCCTCCCCAGATGGAGTGATCGCCGGCCTGGTGGAGACCCTCGAAGAGCGTCTGCGCGGCGAGGACAGGCGTGAGTGAATAGCACACCGGCGAGCCGAGCCCGTCTCTCAGGCTGGACGTCCCACCGGGACCGGTGATCTCAGCGAGATCCCGACCGCGTGGCCGACCTCGGGGTGGGCGAGATACTCCTCGATGTCGTGAGCGCGGCCCGCCGGGTTGGAGACGGCGCTCTCGTCCGGACCGTCCTGCCAGTGGTCGATCAGCGGGCACCCGATGGCGACCGGGTCGATGGGGCACCAGGCGTTGAACCAGCGCGTCACCCGGTCCGGACGGTGCGGCCCGCCGACGAGCAGGCGCCGGTGCACACTGTCCAGGCCGAGCGGGCTTCCCGCGGTGACGAGCAGCTCGACCTCCACCGCCGGGTCGAGCCGGGTGAGCAGGTCCATGGCCACCACCGTGCCGAGGCTGTGGCTGACCAGCAGCAAGCGGCCGGAGCGCGGCATGTCCCGGAGCACACAGTCCAGGACGGCCTCGCGGACCCGCTGGTCGTCCAGATAGGCGGCCACGTCACCGAAGATCGCGGCGATGAGCAGCCGGTCCAGGTCGGTGGTGTCGGCGAGCCAGCTCAACCCATGGTGTACGGCGTCGCCCAGCCCTTCCAGGTTCCCGGCCCGTGCCGCGGGCATACCGGCCCGGCCGGCCGCCTCGACGATCATCTCCTCGTACAGCCGCCGTGCGGAGCCGGGGGCCGGTGCCGCCGCCTCGGCGGGATCGGCGATGGCCGTACGCGGTGAGCGGGGGAGCGCCTCCAGTGGTCGCATGGACTGGATGAGCTGTTCCGCGTAGAACGGGAAGCGGACGTCGGCCGGCTCGATCGTGGGCAGCCCCGCCCGGGTGAGCCCGCCGTTCAGCCCCGCCGTCCAGTAGCGGCGCAACCGTTCGGGATTCTCGCCCTCCTGGCCGCGGCCGTGCAGGAAGACCAGGTGCCTGTCTCCGCCAAAGGCGGCGGGGGCCGGGAGGTTCGTTTCGATGGACAGCCCGTCGGACGGAGGCGCGGGCCGCGGGACGGTGATGGCCGGGTGCGGGGCGGTGGCGGACTGGAGGCCCGACTCGGGGCCCATCTCGGTCAGGTACGCCGACCGGGCGCCGTCGAGGGGCAGCGCGGCCAGGTGTTTGAGGATGACGCTGATGCGTACACCCTCGTTGGAGATCCAGTCGACGGCGTCGTCCCCGTCTCCCTCACGCCACGGCTGCCCGTCGCACCGCAGGATCCGGCCCTGGCCGTCCGTACGGGGAACGCCGCTGTGGTGCAATGCCGTGACCTCCCACTGGTCGTTGAACACGGGAGAGCCGGAGTTTCCCGGCTCGGTGTCGGTCTGGTACTGGAGGAAGTTGTCCAGGCGCGCCTCCAGCCGGTTCTCGCGGATCGAGATCTCCTTCAGACGACCACTGGGGTGACCGATGATGTTGACCGGCTCACCGACGACCAGCTTGCCGGTCTGCACGCTGAGCCGGTTCCAGCCGAAGGTCTCCCCGGCCGCCCGGCCGTCGGCGTCCGGGCTCACGAGCACCAAGGCGAAGTCGAGGGTGGCGTCGGCGACGAAGAACGCCTCGGGGGCCAGTGTGAACCGCTGGGACACCTCAGGGGTGTTGTCCACGGTGACCTGGGCGTCGAACTCCACGAACGCCGAGCCGGCCGCCGTGGCGTCGGGCAGGACGTGGTGGTTGGTCAGCAGCAGCCTGGGGGAGACCAGGAAGCCGGTGCCGATCGGCAGCTCGCGGCCGTTCTCGCCGACGCAGATCCGGGCGACCGTCCGCGCGGCCCGTGCCCCACGGGGCAGAAAGCTCCATGCCTGCAGGTCCTTGGCCACCCCGAGGATGCGCTCGTACATTCTCGGCTGGTCGAGGGCGTCGGCTCTGGTCGCCTCCAGCGCGGCCTCGACCGGGAGGCCGTTGCGCTGGATGAGGCGGGCGGTTCGGGCGGCGAGCATCTCCTGAGAGTCGGGGAACGCCTCGCCCCGCTCCCGTCTGCGCGTCGCCTCGTCACGGTCGGAGTCGCTCCAGCGATAGCGTTCGGCCGCTGCCTTGGTCTGCTGGCTTTTACGGACTTCGCTTGATATATCCATGACAGTTCGTCACTTTCGCCATGAAACAGGCATCTCCCTTCGAATGTGCGCGGTGTGCCGGAACTTCGTCCATAATCCCGTGGGTCAATTGACCGCGGGTTGACTCGCTTTTCGGCGTTCAATGCCCATGTGAGGTCGTTAAAAATGTCATTGGGATGACTTGTTCTGGCTTTTCTGGTCTTTCCTGGGTCCGTGGTTACCGTGGGAAGTGCTGGAGAGAGGGGAGCCTCATGGGCAACGTCGTCGACTACGTGTGCGCCGAGTCCCTGGACAGGCGAAGCCAGCAGCTCACCCAGGCGGAGCTTGATCGGCTGGGTGAGCTGATGACGGCCGGAGATGACGAGGAGTAGGCCGGCCCGCCCCCCGATGGAGCGCGAGGTGCCGCTCGCCGAGGCCGGACGGCGTTCGGCGGCGGCGCTGAGCGCGCTCGGTCTGCGGGCGGAGCTCTTCGACGTGGGCGGCGGCCGCGATCCGGCCGTCTGGTGGTGCGGGCTGCGGAGCGAGGCGGAGTCCTTGCCGGTGGCCTGCGGGATGGGCAAGGGCGGCAGGCGGGAGGCCCGGCTGGGCGCGCTGTTCGAGGCCGTCGAGCATTACCTGACGGGGCCGGCCAGGTTCGATCCGGACACCGTGGAGCCCGCCCCCGCCGCCGCGCTCGCCGCAGGGCCGCTGCGCGCGGACGTGTGCGCGTTGCTGCTGGGCGGCATGCCGGGACGGCGGATGGCGTGCCGGCGCTATCGTGCCCTGACCGGCGGAGACGACGCGCTGGTGCCGCTGTTCCTGTCGTCGCCCTGGTACGTCGAGACCGGCGCGGCGCCGATGCGCGAGCGGGCCGGTGACGACTGCGACTACGCCCACCTCATGCGTTATAGCTGCAACAGCGGCTCGGCCGTCGGCGTCACCGCGGCGGAGGCGGTGCTGCACGCGCTCAACGAGACCATCGAGCGCGACGCCCTGTCCCTCACGCTGGTGCGCGCCTTTCTCGGCGGGCCCCCCTTCCGGCCGGTGCTCATCGATCCGGGCACGTTGCCGTACGACGTCGCACGAGCGTACGCGGCGGCGGCCGAGGTGACCGGCTCCCCGGTCCACCTGCTGGACATCACCAGTGACCTCGGTGTTCCGACCATGCTGGCGTACACGGCTCCCACGTCCCGCCATCCGCACCGGCGCGGCTCAGGGACGTCGCTGAGCCCGGCCCACGCGGCATGGCGAGCCCTCACCGAGCTCGTCCAGACCACTCTGGGCGGAGGCGCGCACCGTGGGCCGGCGGCGCATCCCGTGCTGGCCGCGTGCGGGCGCTTCGACCTCACCGACGTCCTGCGCGAGGCGCGTGTGGTGCCCTTTCCCGCTGCCGAGCCGGTGGCGGCGGCGCCCGGCGTACAGGTGCGGAGGGTGTCCGCGACGCTGGCGGCGCGGGGCTTCACGGCCTACGCCAGGGTCGTGTGCGCCCTGCCGCGAGGTGTGGTCGCCGTGCACGTGATGGTGCCGGGCCTGGAGAGATTCATGCTGGTCACCGACGGTAACCTCGTCGTTCCTGGACGCAGGGGACGGGATGCCGCGAAAGATGGGTATTTCGCTGAATAGCCTGGCCCGTTTTTCCGATTGATCAACCGTGGGCATGCATATGCCAGTCCCATTATCCGGGTCATATATGCACACAATGGATTTATGTCGGAACAAAATGTGCAGCGGAAGGCCGGCAGGTGGTTCATCTGGGGCGGCCTGTTCCTTGCTGTGACTTTCGTGCTTTTCGTCCTCGCGATGCAGCTCTCCGGTACTCCGGCGAGCACGGCGGGAACCTTCCAGGTCCTCACCGCGATCACCGGCGTGATCATGCTGGGGAACGGCTTCGCGCAGCTCCTGTCCTCGTGGCGTGGATACCGTACGCCCGCGCGCGCCCCGACCTCCGCCGACATCGACACCGCGAAGGACGTCCTCGCCGGTCTGGTGGCCCAGCAGTGGCGGGGGGAGACGGCCCTGCGCTCGCTGGGCGATCCCGAGCCCATGCCGCTGCCCTGGCGCTCCACCGAGCGGCGTGAACTCGTCGACCACCCCGGGATCATCGCCAAGGGCACCGTGTCCTTTCCCGGCCTGGCGATGCACATCAAGGACATGGCGCGCGGTTTCCGCGCCCTGCCCAGCCGGCGGCTGGTCATCCTGGGAGGTCCGGGAACCGGCAAGACGATCCTGGCCGTGCAACTGGTGCTCGAACTGCTCCGGACGCGGGAGCCGGACGAGCGCGTGCCCGTGCTGCTGTCGGCCGCCCGCTGGGACGATCAGGTCCATCCGCGGTTGCAGGACTGGCTGGCGTCGAGCATGACGACGGACTATCCGGCGTTGCGCGCGGAAGCGCTCGGTCCCGGCATCCCCGAGGCGCTGGCGGCCCGTGGCGAGGTGCTGCCCGTCATCGACGGGCTGGACGAACTGCCTGAGCACGCGCGTACCGACATGCTGCGCGCTCTGAACCGTTCGATGTGCGAGAACGATCAGCTCATCCTGACCTGCCGCACAGAGCAGTTCGCCGAATCGGTCGATGAGCTCGGCGACGTCCTCACGGCGGCGGCGGTCATCGAGCCGCAGCCCATGGGCCCCGCCGCCGCGGCCGACTATCTCCAGGCCTGCCTGCCCCCTGTGCCCCGTCCCGCCTGGTCCGACGTGCTGCGGTCGCTGCGCACGGGGTCCGCCCCCGCGCTGGCCGAAGTGGCCGCGACCTCCTTGGGCCTGTGGCTGGTCCGTGTCACCTACATCGCCACCCGCGCGGACCCGGCGCCCTTGCTGGAGTACGGGCGGGGTAGCGCCGCCGAGTTGCACGACCACCTGTGCGACGGTCTCATCCCCGCTCTGGTGAGCACATGTCCACCGGCCGACGGTCCCGCGCAGCCCTTCCGCCCGCAGCACGCGTGGACGCCGGAGCAGGTCGATCGCTGGCTGACGTACCTGTGCCGTGAGCTCTCGGTGAGCGAGGAGGACACGAGGGACCTGGCATGGTGGCATCTGGCCCGCCACACCCCCAACCGGTCTGTGCGGTTCTGGAGCGGGATCGCGGTCGGCGTGGTGGTGTGCGTGGCCTTCACCCTCGCGGGCGGCATCCCGCACGCCGCCGCCGGGCTCGGTGCGCTGTGCATGCTCGCGATCGTGCTCACGACCGGCGCCTGGTTCAGGGAGTCGCCGGGGCACGCGGACTTCCACGTGCGAGGCCGGTTCGTCGAGCTGTTCAGGGTGCTGCGCCCGGGGCTCTTCGTCGGCGCGCTGGGCGCGCTCATCGGCTGGCTGACCGGCACCTTGCTCAGGGGTACGACGGCGGGTGCGACAGCCGCGTGGCAGGTCGGATTGCTGTCGGGAATCGGGTTCGTCGTCATGCTCAGCCTGACCCAGTGGGTCGAGCGTCCGGCCGCGGACGCCGGCGCGAGATCCCCGCGCTCGACCTGGCGCGCGGACCGCAAACTGACCATGATCCGGATCGCCGGCGGGCTCGTGGTCGGGATCACCGCGGCGGCCATCATGTGGGGCCGGCTCAGCCTCAGCGTGGGCATCATCGGCGGGCTGCTGGGCCTGTTGTTCGGGCTCATGCTGGGCCGGCACCACGCCTGGCTGGCCTTCAACCTGACCGTTCCCCGCCTGGCCACCAGGGGGAGCCTGCCGCTGCGGGCGATGGACTTCCTCGACGACGCGCACCGCCTGGGCCTGCTGCGCACGGAGGGGCCGTACTACCAGTTCCGGCACATCGAGCTCCAGCAGCATCTGACCCGCGAGCTGGCCGCGCACCAGGACAGGCCCGCGGACACGGTGCCGCTTCGTTGAAGCATTGGGCGCATTTCAGCATGGCTTGGCAACCGGCAGAACCGGTCAGGGGCATGTTCCGGTGGGGCCGACAGGACCGGTGCCACGTTCCTGGTGGACGACGTCGAGTGAGGGCAGAAGGCCATGGGTGAGAGATACAGCGTGCTGCGCGACATGAGCGGCGTGCGTACGGCGAGTCCGCTGGAGTCGGCGCGGGCGGGCGGCCCGTCGCAGGGGTTCGCCGTCGGCAGCGAACCGCATGTGGAGGTGGTCGAGCTCGCCAAGCACGAGTTGCGCGACGTGTCGCGTGACCCGGAGGTACGGGCGGTGGCACCGGTCATGCCGACGATGCTCATCCAGCCGATCGAGGACGGAGCCGATGGGCGGGCGGAGGCCGAAGCGGCCGCCGCCGCGGCGACGTGGGGTGTCAAGGCCGTGGGCGCCGACGTCACAACCCGGACGGGAGCGGACACGGTCGTGGCCGTCCTCGACACCGGCATCGACGCCACCCACTCCGCCTTCACCGGAGTGACCCTCATTCAGGAGGACTTCAGCGGCTCAGGCTTGGGCGACAAACAGGGACACGGCACGCACTGCGCCGGCACCATCTTCGGCCGGGCGGTGGAGAGCACCCGGATCGGCGTCGCTCCGGGCGTGACCCGGGCGCTGATCGGCAAGGTGCTCGCCGACGATGGGAGCGGCGACACCGAAGGTCTGCTGCGCGGCCTGGAATGGGCGCTGAATCAGGGTGCCCATGTCATCTCGATGTCCCTGGGATTCGACTTCCCCGGCATGGTCCAGCGGCTGGTCGACGCGGGACGCCGGCCCAAGTTCGCCACGTCGCTCGCCCTGGAGGCATACCGGGCGAACCTGCGGCTCTTCGACGCGCTCATGCGGATGGTGGCCGCGCGCGGGGCCATCGGTCCCGGCACCGTCGTCGTGGCCGCCGCCGGTAACGAGAGCGAGCGCCAGAGCGGGCCGGACTTCGAGATCGCCGTGTCGCTGCCCGCCGCCGCGGAGGGCGTCATCGCCGTGGGTGCGCTGGCACAGTCGTCCACCGGCAATGGCCTGATCATCGCGCCGTTCTCCAACACCTTCCCGCAGGTCAGCGCACCGGGAGTGGGCGTGGTCTCCGCGCGGAACGGCGGCGGCCTGCGTTCCCTGAGCGGCACGAGCATGGCCACGCCGCACGTCGCGGGTGTCGCGGCGCTGTGGTGGGAGGAGGTGACGAAGTCGCCGCTGCCGGCGACCTCGTCCACGGTCATCGCGCGGCTGCTCGCGGGCGCCGTCGTCAGCCCACTGGCCACCGGCGTCGATGTGGCGGACCGGGGCGTCGGCCTGGTGCGGGCTCCGTAAAGAGCGAGCCCGCGTATTCACCGGTAAGAGAACGAACAACGGGGGGAATTATCCATGTCGTCTTCCATTGATATCGACAAGCGCTCGCGTGCGAACAGCACCAAAAGGAGTCAAGGTCTCGACCAGTCCATCAAAGTCTGGAACGTGGACAATTTTCCGAATCGTGACGACGCTGCGGCATTCGTCAACGTGGACCCTGCGCAGGGTGCGGGCGAGGCCGCCTTCTCCAACTGCCCTGACGGCTCTGTGGACGTCTACTACTACCTGTAGGTAGTCCATGCGAGGGCGCGCCGGTCGGTGGCCGGCGCGCCCTCTTGCAATCGGTCCTGGTCGCTTTTTTAATGCCTAACGTCGCGTCCCTTAATATGGCAACAGCCACCCCAAAAGGCATCTATGTCGGATGTTTTTCCGACTTTTCCGTGATGTCCTGGATATGCGGGGCACCCTCTGGGAGCCCCGCACAAATGGACGGCCCGCGATCTTAGGCGGCAGGAGACAGACCGCCCCGTGGGATCCGCCATCCGGCATCAAGGAGGTAGCCATGACGGCTCCGGAATTCCACCCTCCCGCACTATCCTTCCCGCCGATCGACAAAAGGCCCGAGGTCAGGGTGTGGCAGCAGCAGCTCAGGGACCGCGGCTGGCACATCGTGGTCGACGGCAAGTTCGGCGAGGAGAGCAGGCGTCTGTGCGCCAACTTCGAGATGGAGCACGGCCTGCCCGACAACGGCGACGTCGACAAGAACACGTGGAACGCCACCTGGACCGCGGGCAGCACGAAAGCGCCGCCGGCGCCCGACCACGTCCTGAAGAAGGGCGACAAGGGCGACAACGTCCGTAAGTGGCAGCGGCAGGTCAACAACCGCGGCTGGAAGGACCTCAAGGTCGACGGGGACTTCGGCTCTCAAACGGAGACGATCTGCAAGGAGCTACAGGAGTTCAAGGGTCTGCCGGTGACCGGCAAGATCGACGAGGACACCTGGAAGGAGGCATGGCTGGAGAAGGTGCCGGTGGGAGCCGGCATGTGAGCGTGTTCTTCACGCCCGGCCGACGTCCCCTGCCCAGGGGCGGCAGGTCCCGTGGCAGGGGACTCTTCTTGACACGGCTGGACTGAAGCCGACGGATCCCGCCTGATCATCCTGATCGGGCGGGGATCTTGTCGTTTCCGCCGGGCCGCCCCCTCGGGACAGTCGGTACCAGTTTTCCCGCCGTGCGGCCCGTCTCGCCGAGTTCGTGGGCCTTCGCCGCGTCCGCCAGCTCGTACGTGCCGGCGGTCTCGGCGCGGATTCCGGCGCCGGTGGCGGCGGCGCTCGCGTTGTTCCCGGCCGGTGCGCGCATCGTGTCCATCTGCACCGGCGCCTTCACGCTCGCCGCCGCCGGGCTGCTCGACGGGCGTCCGGCCACCACGCACTGGAACCTGGCGGCCCGGTTCCGGGAGCTGTTTCCCGAGGTGGCGCTGGACGCGGGCGTGCTGTTCGTCGATGACGGCGACGTCCTGACCTCGGCGGGGGCCGCGTCCGGGGTGGACGTGTGCCTGCACCTTGTCCGTAAGGACCATGGCAGCCAGGTGGCCAACCGTGTCGCGGGCCGGTGTGTCGTGCCGCCCTGGCGGGACGGCGGGCAGGCTCAGTACATCGAGCAGCCGGTGCCGGAGCCGTCGGCGGCCGGGACGGCGGCCACGCGGGAGTGGGCGCTCCAGCGGCTGGACGAGCCGCTGACCCTGACCGATCTGGCCGGGCATGCCCGGATGAGCCTGCGGACGTTCGCGCGCCGGTTCCAGGACGAGGTGGGGATGAGCCCGGGGCAGTGGCTGATCCAGCAGCGGGTCGCCCGGGCGCGGGAGCTGCTGGAGTCCAGCGATCTGCCGGTCGAGCAGATCGCCGGGCGGGTGGGCTTCGCGACGGCGGCGTCGTTGCGGCAGCATCTGCACGTCGCGATCGGTGTTTCGCCGCAGGCGTACCGCCGCACCTTTCAGGCGGCGGGCGATCGCTGACCTCGCCGAGGTCGCGGTTCCAGAGTGACGTTCGGTAGCGAAGTGGTATGGATCCTCACGGTTCATCGCGCTAACGTCGGTCCCTTGATCCATGCTATGGGCAGCGCAGTGCCGAAAAAGTCCCTTCCACCCCCCAATAGAGGACCCATAGGAGGTCGAGCCGTGAGCTCTGGCAAGAAGATCTGGTCGGCGGCATTGCTCGCCACCGCCGTGCTGGCGGTGACCGCGGCCTGCGGTGGCGGTGGCGAGAGTGCCGATGGCCGGGTCACGTTGCGTTTCTCCTACTGGGGCAGTGACGCGCGCCAGAAGATGACGGATGCGGCCATCGCGAAGTTCGAGGCGAAGAACCCCAATATCGATGTCCAGGGTGAGATCTCCGATTTCCCGAGCTACTACGACCGGCTGTCCACGCAGGTCGCCGGCCGGGACGCGCCCGACGTCATGACCCTGGAGATCCGTGGGCTGCGCGAATACGCCGAACGCGGCACGCTGGCCGACCTGGCCTCCAAGGTCAACACCGCCGACATCGACGGCGAGGTGCTGTCCACCGGCGTCGTCGACGGCAAGCAGTACGCCGTCCCCACCGGCGTCAACGCCTTCTCCATGGTGATCAACCCGGCCCTGGTCGAGCAGGCCAAGGCCACGATGCCCGATGACAAGACGTGGACCTGGGAGCAGTACGTCGAGCTGTGCGCCAAGGTCAGCGCCGGTGGCGGCGGCAAGATCACGGGCACACAGCTGATCTGGCACCCCGCGTACCTGCAGATCTATGCCGCGCAAAAGGGTGAGCAGCTTTACGACGGCAACAAACTCGGGATGTCCGCGCAGACCATCAAGGAATGGTGGGGCATCACGCAGAGCCTGATCGAGACCAAGGGTTCTCCCAACGCCGCCAAGAGCACCGAAATCTATGAGGCCGGCATCGAGCAGACGCTGATCGGCACCAATACCGGCGCGACGATGATGATGTGGAGCAACGTTCTCGGCGCGGCCACCAAGGCGTCGGGCCAGAACCTGGAATTGCTGCGGATGCCGAAGATCGAGGGCGCCAGGACCGGCGGCATGTTCCTGCAGCCGGCCATGTTCTACACCGCCTCCGCCAGGTCGAAGCACGCAGCCGAGGCGGCCAAGTTCATCGACTTCATGGTCAACGACGTCGAGGCCGGCCAGGACATTCTCAGCGACCGCGGTCTGCCGGCCAATGAGAAGGTGCTGGCGGCGGTCAGCGCCAAGTTGCCGCCCGTGGACCAGAAGACGGTGGCGTTCGTGAAGGAGATCCAGGACGAACTGGCCGATCCGCCGGCCGCCCCGCCGAAGGGCTCCAGCGCGATGGAGAGCATTCTCCGGCGTTATTCAGAAGAGGTCATTTTCAACCGGATGACCCCTGACGAGGCCGTGCAGAAGTTCATCACCGAGACCAACGCCTTACTCGCGGGCTGAGTGACGATGCTGCTGGCGGGCCGTTATTCGCTGATGTCGCAACTGGGTCAGGGCGGCATGGGCACGGTGTGGCTGGCCGTCGACGAACTGCTGCGTCAGCAGGTCGCCGTCAAGGAGGTGCGGCTGCCCGCCGACCTGGACGAGGCGGCCAGGAGGGACCTGACCGAACGGACCCTGCGTGAGGCCCGGGCCGCGGCGCGGCTGCGTTCGCATCCGTCGATCGTCACGGTGCACGACGTCGTCATGGACAGCGGCCGGCCGTGGATCGTGATGGAGCTGGTCCACGGCCGTTCCCTCGACCGGATCGTCCGCGAGGACGGACCGCTGCCGCCCGCCCAGGTCGCCTGGGCCGGGCGGCATGTGCTCGACGCGCTGGGCGCCGCGCACGCGATGGGGGTCCTGCACCGCGACGTCAAGCCGGGCAACGTCCTGATGACGCAGGACGGACGGGTGCTGCTGACCGACTTCGGCATCGCCACCGTGGCGGGGGACGCCGCGCTGACCCAGACCGGCCTGCTGAACGGCTCTCCCGGCTACATCGCGCCGGAGCGCTTGCGCGGCGAGGCCGACGGCCCGGAGGCCGACCTGTGGTCGCTGGGCGCCACTCTGTACATGGCGGTGGAGGGCAGAGCGGCCTATACCGGGCCCAACGCGGCGGCGGTGATGGCCGCCGTACTGCTGCGCGAGCCCGCGCCCCCGCAGCGGGCGGGCCCGCTGACTCCCGTCCTCGCCGCGCTGCTGGAGAAGGACCCCCAGCGGCGCTGCACTCCGCAACAGGCGTCGGCGTGGCTTCAGGGCGAGGCTCCCCAGGTCACCCGGCCCACCGCGCGGCGGGCCGCTCCCGCGCGGCGCCGGCTCACCGTCGTGGGCGGTGCGGTGGCGGTCGCGCTGTGCGTGACGGCGGGTGCGGTGATCTGGGGCATGACCCGCCCCGAGGTCCCCGGCGCGACCCCTGAGCAGCCGGCCCACACCGCCAAACCGTCCACGGCGGCCGCGAAGCCGCTGTTCGGGGCCGGACTGCGTTCCTGCGTGCTGAAAGCCGCTCAGGTACGTGCGCTGCTCGGCGCCGGGCTCCAAAGAGACGATCGCAGTCCGCAAATATGCCAGTACTTCGGCGTCAACGGCTCTTACGCCACCGTCGCGGTCTATCGGGTCCCCACCATCAAGGCGGCCAAGGCCAACCTCACCGGTGCGAGGCAGACCTATCAGGGCCTCCGGGACGAGCATCCGGACATCAAGTTCTTCAAGAAGCCCGTGGTCGGCGAGGAGTCGTTCGCCTCCGTCCACCGGGCGGGGAACGGCACGTACACGGCCAACATGGTGTTCCGCATGGCCAACGTCACGGCCACCCTCAGCTACACCGGCCCCCGATCCGGCGCCAAGGCCATCGAGCGCGCGGCGGCGTCCGTGGCCGCGGCCATCGAGCAGAAACGCCCGGATTAGGGCGCAGACTGGAGGACATGGATCTCCCCTGGCTGGCGCTGGGCGCCGGTGAACCCCTGGTGGTGCTGCGCTGGTTCGCGCCCGAGCACTCCGCCAAACTGAGCACCGGCGAGCGGCCGGTCCTGAAGGCGCTGGCCCGGCACTTCCGGGTGCACGCGGTCAACAGGCCGCCGGGCCTGCCGTCCGGCATCACGATGGCCGAGCTCGCCGCACAGCACGCCGAGGCTCTGGCCGGGCGGTTCGGGCGGCCGGTGAACGTGCTGGGCATGTCCTCGGGCGGCTCCCTGGCGCTGCAGTTGGCCGCCGACCATCCGGACGCGGTCCGCCGGATGGTGGTGGCCGGGGCCGCCTGCGTCCTGCCCGAGCACACCGGGCGGGCCCAGCTCCGCTACACCGAGGCCGTCGCGGCGGGCCGCCGGGGCGCACACCACCTGGCCCCGCTGGCCGGCCGCAACCCGCTCACCAGGGCGTTCTTCGCCGCGATGATGTGGCTGGCCGACCCGGCCATCCGCCCCGCCGACCCCATGGACATGCTGCGCTTCGCGCAGGCCGAGGACTCCTTCGACGTACGCGGCCGGCTCGCGGGCCTGCGTACGCCCACGCTGGTCGTCGGGGGTGAGCGCGACCTGGCCTACAGCCCGGAGCTGTTCCGGGAGACCGCGGACGGCCTGCCGAACGGCAAGGTGCTGATCTATCCGGGAGCCAGCCACCTCGGGACGTTCCGCCACAAGAGGTTCGCGAGCGACGTGGCGGCCTTCCTCGCCTAGGGATACACCGACGGGATCAGCCGGGGAGCCGTCCTGGGGCCGATGCCGGCCCGCGCGCAGGCTGCGTGACCAGGGCGCCGGGTGCTGATCACCCGCGGGCCGTGGACCGGGTGATCGCACTGGCGCCGTGGATCACGGAGTAGGCGATTTCGCGCGGGAGCCGATCAGGGCAAGTGCGGCCATCACGACGGCGCCCGAGGTGGCGACCGCGAAGCCGTAGCGCGCGCCGGACGCGTCCGCCACCCAGCCCGACAGTGCCGCCGCGGCGGCGGAGCCCGCGGCGCAGGCGGAGTTCAGCCAGGTGAACGCCTGGGTCAGCACGGCCGGATGGACGGTCCTTTCGGCGCGCACGGAGAGGAGCACCAGAATCGGGGGAATCGTCCCGCCGGTCAGCACGCTGACGAACCCGAGGCCGAGCGGCGAGCCCACCGTCAGCGGCAGCGTGCTCGCCAGTGCCAGCCCGGACACGGCCACCACGAGCTGCACCTGCGACGCCGCCCGCCACCGGGACAGCCCGTACAGCCAGCCGGTCAGCAGGCCGCTGCAACTGGACGCCGCGAAGATCAGCGCCGCCGCGTCCGCCGCGCCGTGCTGAACGGTGAAGGCCGTCGTCGAGACCTGCGAGGCCCCGAAGAACAGGCCGATGGAGACGTTGAGGCCGACCAGCACGACGAAAGCGGGCCGTACGAGCGAGCGTCCCGCCCGGCGGCGCTCGACCGCGCTGGACTCCGGCGCCGGCGCGGTACGGCGCTGCGTGGCGAGAGCGAGCCCGCCCGAGCAGATCAGCGCGGCGGCCAGCAGGGTTCCGAGCGTGGGATACCCGGCCGCCCCCAAAGCGCTGACCAGGAACGGGCCGGCCAGAAAGGCCGTCGCGTTGGCGAGCGACTCCAGAGAGAAGGCGGTACGCAACTCAGCGGCCCGCTCGCCGCGCAGCATTGTCGCCCAGCGGGCCGCCGACAGCGCGCCGAGCTGCGGGATGGTGGCGCCGGCCAGCGCACCGCTCGCGGTCATCAGCCAGGCCGGCACGTCACCGTGGACCGCGGCCAGCAGCGCGCCCACCGCCGCCGCGTGGGCGAGCAGCGCGGGCGGCAGCACCCGGGTCTGGCCGAAGCGGTCGATCAGCCGGGCCAGTTGCGGCCCGACCAGGGCCTCGGCGACCGCGAAGCCCCCGGTCACGAGGCCGGAGACGGCGTAGGAGCCGGTGGCGCCGTACACGAGCCAGACGATGCCCAGGCTCGTCATCGCGATTCCGACCCGGCCCAGGGCGGCGGTCAGGAAGAAGGCCGCGGCCCCAGGAGCGCGCAGCAAATTACGGTAGGTCGCCGACGACATGCGTGTCCCCTCGACTGCCCGGCGGGGCGAGCCACCCGGGGTCGTCGGCGCCCGAAAACTCATCGACCCGTGGTCATCGCCTGGAACCGTCCAGTGCTGGCGTGGAGCGGGGACACACGCCCCCACGCCGACTCCATCACCGGGCAGGAATTTCTTGTTTCAGGTTATTTCGGTTCGCACGATAACAGAGGTGAAGACGTCGAGGAGCAGGTCGGCCAGCAGCCGCGGGTCCGCGCCGAAGGCGACGTCCGCGTTGGGCTCCTGGGTGCTGCCGAGCCGGGTGTCCATCACGGTCCGGCCGACAGTGAGGGGGCTGGTGGTGTCGACGGTGACGTGCAGGCGGCGCGTGGTGATGACCTCGGGCCGTACGAGGTAGGCGGTGCACACGACATCGTGTACGGGAGCCGCGCCGGCGGTTGTCACGGTGCCGTCGTAGGCGTCGATGCGCCGGGAGATGAACCGGGCGGCCCCGATCCCGGCCGGCGTCGCCGACTTTTCCAGCCTGGCGCAGGTGTCGCGCGTGACGAGCGCCTGGTAGGTGGCGTCGAGCGGCACCAGGGTGAGGCGCCGGAAACCGGCGGAGAAGACCATGTTCGCGGCTTCCGGGTCGGCCCAGATGTTGAACTCGGCGGACGCGGTCACATTGGTCACCGCATGACCGCCACCCATGATCACGATCTCGTCGACCGCGTCCGTCAGGGCGGGATCGATGGCGAGCACGGTGGCGATGTTGCTCAACGGGCCGACCGGAACCAGGGTGATCGGCTCGGTGGCCGACCGCAGGGTCTCGACGAGGAACTCGACGGCGCCGGTGTCCTGGCGCGTGCTGCGCGGCTCGGGAATGGGCAGCGCGCTGCCGTGCGGGTCGTTGCCGGAGTCTCGCTCGAAGTGCTTGTCGAAGGGGAAATCGAGCCGGGCGATGGGGCGGGCCAGGCCCGCGAACACCGGGACGTCGGACCTGCCGATCCAGTCGAGCACCCGCAGCGTGTTGTCGGTGGTGTTCTCCAGCGGGACGTTGCCGTTCACGGTGGTGACGCCGATCAGGTCGAGATCGGGATGCAGCGCCGCGAACATGATCGCGACCGCGTCGTCGGTTCCGGTGTCCACGTCCAGGATGACCTTCCGGCTCACAGGCGCTTCCTTTCCCTCTTCGAGGTGACGGCACAGATGTCGGCAGGGAATCGGGCCCGAGGTCAGAGCGCGCGGACGTTGGTCGCGACGTAGGCGAAGCCGTCCTGCTCACGCTGGACGATCTCGAACTCCACCCGTTGGCCGGCCTCCAGCGCCCGGTAGCCCTCCGCCAGAATGTCGCTGAAGTGAGCCCAGGCGTCGTGCCCCGCGGGCAGGTCAGGTGAGGCGATCACGCCCCACCCTTCTTCCATCTTCCAGATCTTCACCACGCCATCCGCCATGGCGACATCCTGGCACGCCTCATGGTGTGGTCTGAAAACGGCCGGTGTATGGGGTTTCACGGTTGATTGGCTGGTTGCCATCGTTCACGTGCTCTCGTCCGAAACGGAACCATGGCCACCACCAAACTCGCCGTCGCGTCCCTCACGCTGGGCATCTTCGCCATCGTCACCAGCGAGATCCTGCCCATCGGCCTGCTGACCACCATCGGCGCCGAGTTCGGCGTCTCCGACGGCGTCGCCGGGCTGACCATGACGTTGCCCGGCATCGTCGCCGCCGTCGCCGCCCCCGCCCTCACCGTGGCCACCGCCCGCCTCGACCGCCGGGTGATGCTCTGCGCCCTCATGGCGGTGCTCGCCGTCGCCGACGTTCTGGCGGCGGTGGCCGGCTCTTACGGGGTCATGCTGGTCTCCAGGGTGCTCGTCGGGCTCACCATCGGCGGCTTCTGGTCGATCGCCGCCGGGCTGGCCGGGCGCCTCGTGCCGCCGTCCGCCGTGGCCACCGCCACCGCCGTGATCTTCTCGGCCGTGCCGCTGGGATCCGTCCTGGGGGTGCCGGCCGGGACCTTCATCGGCCACCTGGCCGGGTGGCGCACCGCTTTCGCCGTCCTGGCGGCGCTGTCCGTTCTGGTGCTGTTCGCCCTGCTGAGGGTGCTGCCACGGCTGCCGGCTCACCAGGTGACCAGCTCAGGTGTGCTGCTCGGACTGTTGCGTGAGCGGGGTACGAAGATCGCCCTGCTGGCCACGTTCCTGATCGTCCTCGCGCACTTCGGGACCTACACCTACGTCACGCCCTTTCTCGAGCAGGTCACGCGCCTGCATCCCGCCGCCGTCAGCGGCGTGCTGCTGGTGTACGGCGCCGCCGGGATCGCCGGCAACTTCCTGGCGGGCAGGGCCGTCGCGACCAGCCCCCGCCTCGCCTTCCTGACCTGCGGCGGCCTGATCGCCGCCGCCACCCTGCTGCTGCCCCTGGCCGGCACCACGCCCGCCGGCGCCGTCGTGCTGCTGGTCGTCTGGGGCCTGGCCTACGGTGGCGTGCCCGTCTGCTCCCAGACCTGGTTCATCAACGCGGCCCCAGGGACGCCGGAGGCCGCCACCGTCGTCTTCACCTCTTCGTTCCAGGCGACCTTCGCCTTGGGGGCGCTCCTCGGCGGCGCTGTCGTGGACGCCACCGAGGTCACCACCGTGATGATCTGCGGCGGGCTGGTCGCGCTCCTCACGGCCTGGCCGCTCACCAGGGCGAACGCCGCCGCCGACAGCCGGCCTAGCCCGCGAAGGTGAGGACCGGCTTGAGCGTGGTGCCCTTCTCGGAGTCCTCGACCGCCTGGTTGATGTCCTCGAAGGCGTACGTCCTGATCAGCCTGTCGAACGGGAACCGGCCCTGCCGGTGGAAGTCGATCAGCCGGGGGATGAACCGGCGCGGCACGCTGTCACCTTCGACGATGCCGCGCACACTGCGGCCGAACAGCAGCGCGGACATGTCCAGCGAGACCTCGGTCCCGAGGGCGGCGGCGCCGATCAGGCCGCAGGTGCCGCCGTTGCCGAGCGCGTCGACCGCCTGCCGCAGCACACTCGCCACGCCGGTGGTCTCGAGGGTGTAGTCGGCGCCGCCGGTGAGGTCGCGCAGCCGTTCCACCGGGTCGTCGGTGGCGGCGTCGATCGCGTGCGTGGCGCCCAGCTCCAGGGCCGTCTCCAGGCGCCGCTCGTTCAGGTCGATGGCGACGATCGGGGAGCAGCCCGCGATGACGGCCGCCATGATCGCGCTGATGCCGACCGAGCCCGTACCGAAGATCGCGAGGCTGCTGCCCGCCGGCGGGTCGAGCGAGTTGAGCACCGCGCCCGCGCCGGTCTGGACGCCGCAGCCCAGCGGGCCGAGCAGCTCCAGGGGAGCGTCCCTGTCCACCTTCACGACGTTGCGCTCGGTGGCCAGGGCGTGGGTCGCGAACGACGACTGGCCGAAGAAGACGCCGTGGACGCTACCGCCGCCCACGCGACGCAGGGGCGAGCTGCCGTCGGGGCGCGCGCCGGAGAAGTTGCAGCCGAAGAACCCGTCGCAGTACGCAGGACGGCCGTGGTCGCACATGCCGCAGTCGCCGCAGGAGTTGAACGTGAGCACGACGTGATCGCCGGGCACCACGTGGCCGACGCCGTCGCCGACGGCCTCCACCACCCCCGCCCCCTCGTGACCGAGCACCACCGGCAGCGGCACCGGGTACCACTGGTCGCGCATGATCAGGTCGGTGTGGCAGACGCCGGAGCTGACCATCCGCACGACGACCTCGCCCGGCCGGGGGTCGTCCAGTTCGAGGGGGGTCAGGGCGAAGGGCGCGCCTCGGGTCTCGGTCAGGGCCGCTGTGATGCGCACGGTACGACTCCTTCTGCCGATGAAGGTGGGGTCTCACCGGCAACATAGGCCGAGAACCTCCGTGCGGTTACCTGACCTTCCGGTTAGTTCGGCGGACGGCAGCTCGCCGGCCGTGACGCCGATCGCGCACGGGCCAGATGAGAGCGGAATCACCCCTGAATCGGCCGACATTCGGTGCTTAAGGTTTGAAATGTCTTGATTTGGGCAGTAGTCCGCACGTCGCACGCACCCTACGTCTTGGAGACTCCATGCCATCAACCGCTGTGCCCACTCCCGTCTGCACCGGGGACCCGTTGAACCTGGCGGGCAACGCCCACGCGTGGAGTGAGTTCGGCGAGGACGGCCGGGGCACGCTGTACCGCTGCGACGTGTGCGGTGTAACGGACCTGACCTAATTCACCTTGGCCACCAGCACGGCCCATCGGGCCCGTTGTGCGGGACAATGGCCAGGTGCAGACGGAGTTGGGGGAGTTCCTGCGGTCGCGGCGGGCGCTGCTGCGTCCCGAGGAGCTCGGTCTGCCCGTCTTTGGGGGTCGCCGCCGGGTGCCCGGTCTGCGGCGTGAGGAGCTGGCCCAGCTCGCGGGGGTGAGCGCCGGCTACTACACCCGCCTCGAACAGGGCCAGAGCCCGAACGCCTCCGACGCCGTCCTCGACGCCGTCGCCCGCGTCCTGCGGCTGGACGAGGCCGAGCGCGCCCACCTGTACACGCTGGCCCGCCCCAAGCCGGCCACGCACGGGCCGGAGCAGGTAAGAACAGGCGTCCGCCTCATGATCGAATCGTTCGGCGACGTTCCCGCCCTGGTCATGGGCCGATTCACCGACGTGCTCGCCTGGAACCCGATGGCCCACGCCCTGCTGGCCGGCCACCTCGACTTCGACGCCCCGGCCCGCCCCGCAGACCGTCCCAACATCGCCCGCCTGCTCTTCCTCGACCCCCGCATGCGCGACCTGTACGCCGACTGGCCCGGCAAGGCCCGTTCCACGGTCGCCGACCTGCGCCTGATCGCCGGCCGCTACCCGGACGCCCCGGAGCTGGAACGCCTGGTCGGCGAGCTGAGCGCGGCCAGCACGGAGTTCGCGGACCTGTGGTCGGCCCACCCGGTGGCCGACTGCGAGACCGGCGCACGCGTCCTGCGCCACCCGCTGGTGGGCACGATGGCGCTGACGACCGAGTTCATGACGCTGCCCAACGACGACGGGCAGCGGGTAGCCGTTTACAACGCCGAGCCCGGCTCCCCTTCGGAGGCCGCGCTCCGCCTGCTCGCCACCTGACCACAGGCGGCCGTGAACACGAACCAGGGGATCGGCGAACTACGCGTGTCCATGGTCCGTGTTCGCGCCCAGGAACCGTTTGGCTGCCGCCAGGGAAGGGGCGCGTCGCCGGCCGCTGCGATCAGCTCGATCTCGTTCACGCCGGCCCGCCGGTACGCTCCCAGCGCACCTCGCCGTCGTGCCACCGGTCGGTGGGGCGCAGGCCGGCCGACGCGGCGACGGCGGCCGAGGCCGCGTGGTCCGGGTGGATGTGCGCGACGACCGTGTCGATCTCCTGCTTCACCAGCCACCCGACCAGGGCCCGGGCGGCCACGGTGGCCAGGCCGCGGCCCTGCCACGGCGTGCCGATCACCCAGCCGACCTCGGCGGTACGGCCGTCGATCGTGGCCTGGACGTAGCCGACCAGGCGTTTCTCCTCGCGCAGCCAGATCACCCAGTTGCGCCACCCCTCCGGCCCCGCGACCAGCCGCTCGTAGCGGGCCCGCAGCTCCTGTGGGGTGAGCGGCGCACCGCCCGTGTACGTGTGCAGCTCCGGATCCGAGAGTGTCACGGCCATCTCGTCGGCGTGCTCCGTGCTCAGCGGCAGGAGCACGACGAGCGGGGTCTCAATGGTGTCCACCCGGACACCCTACGCACCTCCGTACCGGAGGAATGTTCACGTCCCGGGTGGCCGGATGCGGACTCGCCGGTCCCGGCGTCGCTTCGGACGAGTCACGGGCCCGCTCATGATCGTCGGCGGCCCGCCGCTGATCAGCGCGGTCGTGCGGCTTTCGCGGAGGTAGCCGCGGAGGTGGCGGGATGTGGCGTGATCGACAGGTGCCGACGCCTTGGCGGTGACAACGAAGCGCCTTGGCCCGTACGGGGGCGGCGCGGACAGTTGAAGGACAAACCGCACATTGGAGATCTTCTATGGAACCTCGGCAAATGCCGGTCCCTGGCGAACGGACGTCCGAGACGATCCGCCGGTTCCGGGACGAAGGGGGATCGGTCATCCCCGTCGAACTCCCGGGCAAGGTCGGCGCCTGGGTCGTGTCGTCGTACGAGACGGTGGACCAGGTCCTCGCCAACGACGGCATCCTGTACAGCAAGAACCCCCGGAACTTCACCGCGCTGCACGACGGCACCGTCCCTCCCGACTGGCCCATCCGGCAGCTCATCGAGGGCGACCACCTGCTGACGAAGGACGGCGCGGACCACCGGCGGCTGCGCAGCCTCATCAACCGCGCCTTCACGCCGGCACGCGTGCAGTCCCTCGCCCCGCGCATTCAGCAGATGACCGACGAACTCCTCGACGAGCTGGCGGACGAGAAGGCCGACGTGGTGGACCTCGTCTGGCACTTCAGTGAGCCGCTGCCCGTCGCGGTGATCTGTGAGCTGTTCGGCGTGCCCGAGGGCGAGCGGTACCTGATCCGCGCGTGCACCAACACGCTGCTGTCGCACACGACCACGCCGGAGGAGGCCATCAAGGCGGGAGGCGAGCTGACGGGCTACCTGGCCGCCTTCATCGAGCGCAAGCGCGGCGAGCCCGGTGACGACCTGACCACCGACCTCATCCGGGCGCAGGAGGACGACGGCGACCGGCTCTCCGACAACGAGATGTTGTGGATCCTGTGGCTGGTGCTCATCGCCGGGCACGAGACGACCGTGCACCTGATCGCGAACACGATCGTCGCCCTGTGCACCGACCCCGGGCAACTGGCCGCCGCGCGGAAGGACGACTCCTGGGCGCAGGTGGTCGAGGAGGCGTTGCGCAGCCGCAACTCGGTGATCAACGTGCTCTTCCGCTATCCGATACAGGACGTGAACGTGGCCGGGACGACGATTCCCGCCGGTGATCCGATCATCGTCTCGATCGGCGGCGCGGGTACGGACCGGGCCAGGTTCGGCGACGCGGCCGGGCGGTTCGACATCGCCCGCGAGCCGGAGGCCCACCTCGGGTTCGGCCGCGGGCCCCACTTCTGCCTCGGCGCGCCGCTGGCCAGGCTGGAGTCGCGGATCGCGCTGTCGTCGCTGTTCGCCCGCTTCCCAGAGCTACGGCTGGCGGTACGCGAGGACGAGATCGTCTACTCCACGTCGCTGATCACCGAAGGCCCGGTGGAACTCCCCGTCGCCCTCGGCCCGCCGACCTGATCAATTGTCCTGAGCAAGGCGGCGACCAGGGGATTCTCATCATCCCCGCGCCACGAGACGGCCACACTCGTACGGGCGCCGGGCACGATCCGGCGGAAGGCCACCCCCTTCAGCCGGATCCGGCGGATGCTCGCGGGCGCCAGTGAGACGCCCAGCCCGGCTTCGACCAGCCCGCAGACGGTCTGCCACTCCACCGCCCGCTGCGCCACCCGGGGAACGAAGCCCGCGGCCGCACAGATCGCGACGATGCGATCGTGCAGCCGCGGGCCTTCCGCGCGCGGCAGCAGCACGAACGGCTCACCGGCCAGCTCCGCGACCTCGACGGCGCGCCGCGCCGCCAGCGGGTGCGCGGCCGGCAGCACGGCCACGAACGGCTCGGTGAGCACGGTCGCGAACCCCAGCTCCGGCTCGTCCTCCGGCGGCTCCCGCAGCAGCCCGGCGTCGATCCGCCGCTCGCGCAGCGCGATCAGCTGTGGTGCCGTGGTCATCTCGTGGATCTCGATGCGCACCGCGGGAAACCGCGACGATGACGATCTCCGACGACGTGGTGGAGCAGGCCCGGCAGTGCCTGCGCAACATCGGCGCCGCGCTGACGGAGGCCGGGTGCGGCTTCGCCGACGTGGTGCGCGTGCGCTACCTCCTGCCCGACCGCGCCGACTTCGAGCCCTGCTGGCCCGTCCTCCGCGAGTGCTTCGGCCCGGTCCGCCCGGCCGCCACCATGCTCGTGTGCGGCCTCTCCGACCCCCGCATGAAGATCGAAATCGAGGTGTACGCCCGGCGCCCGTGACCGTTCGCGCGCTACGGGTGTTCGGCGTCGTAGGCGGTGCGTTCGCGGCGGCCGGCCAGCATGCGCCACGCCTGTTCCAGGAGCGCGCCGACCTCCGCCCAGTCCGGGGTCACGGTGTGCAGTTCGACGCCCACCCAGCCGGCGGCGTAGGCCGGGCGGAAGTAGCGGGCCGGATCGGCGGCGACGAGGGCCTCCAGTTCGCCGGGCGGCGCCTTCACGCACAGTGCGAGCCGTCCGTCGCCCCCGTGGTCGATGAACAGCCACGCGATCCGCCTGCGGCCCAGCAGGTACGCGACGTGCCCGTACGCCTCCTCGGCCACCACGCCGGGCAGCCCGGCGGTCAGTTCGAGCAGGCGCTCGTGCGCCCGCTCGACGTCCGCTTCCGTCCAGCCCATCGAGCTACTCGTTCGACCGGCGCGCGGCTTTGGCGACGACGCCGCCCGCGAGGGAAAGCCTCATAACCCCAGTTTTCCCCCTGAAGATCCGGCGAACCCGGGTCCTACCGCGTGTAGGTCAGCTCGAAGTCCACGTGCCAGTTCTCGCCGTCCTCCGACATCTCCCAGCGCGCGTCGATGGTGTCGCCGTCGTCGCTGAACGTCCCGTGGAAGCGCTGGAAGAACCCCGGCGCGTTCCGCCAGATCCGCCAGACGCCGTCGGCCAGCGTCATCCGGTACACGCGATGGACCCCTCGCGCGTCCGCGTACAGCATGGTCAGCTCCTCCGAGGCGTCGTCGAGCCCGATCACGGAGGTGGTCGAGGACGGCGCGTCCTCCCGCCACTCCTTGGGAGCGGTCGGCAGTGGCTCGACGCCCGAACGCTGGTGCAGGTACATCCCGTCGTCCTGCCAGGCGAACTCCGTCCACCCGCTGCCCATGCCGTCCACCTTCAGCTTGACGGTCCAGCGGCCGATCAGCGGGTCGAGCCGGGCCAGTACGGGGTGCCTGTCCGCCATGTCGTGTTCCCTTCGTCCCCTGTCACAGGTGCACGAGGGTAGTGCCGGCGGCCGGAGTCAGTCACCGGTCATTTCGTGGAACAGGCCCGTGATCCCGATGGCGTCCAGCAGCGAGGTGGCCGGGCCGGGAGCCGGCGGCGCGAGGTTCGCGCAGGCCGCCGGGTGGGTGAGCAGCGTGTCGAGCAGTCGCTGGACGCCGAGCGCATCGAGCACCGACGCGGGACTCGCGGCCGGGGTGGCAGGAGCCTCTACCGGGGCGCCGGCGGCGGCGGGGGTGGAGGCGGCCGGGGCCGTGGCCGGTGCGCAGGCGGCCGGAGGGGTGGTGACCAGGGCTTCGAGCAACTGCGGGATGGTGAAGGGCGGCATCGCCATCGTGCCCGGGGCGGCGCCGGGCTGACCGACACACGCCAGCGCCCGCCTGACCAGGTCCTGCAGCATGGTGCGGGCAGGGGAGAGCTCGCCGGGCGCCGCCGCGTCAGCCCCCGGGCTCGCCGCCGCATAGGGCTGCGGGGCCAAGGGGGCCAGGCCCGGGGTCGCGTGCGGCTGCGGGGCGATCGGCGCGAGACCCGGGGCCGCCGGCGCGTCCAGGCCGACGTCCGGCATGTCCAGCCCAGGGGAGAAGAACCCCTGCAGGGACGTACCCGCGACCATCGATTGGAGCAGCCCTCTGATGTCCTCGGCCCGGACGGTTCCCGTCAATGGCGGAGGCGGCGACACGTTGATGCTGATGGCATCGCGATTACTGCATTGCGCGGCGAGGGCGGTGTTCCCGCCGTCCGCCCGCGCCGGCCAGGCGTTCGCCGCCAGAACGGCGGAGGTGGCGGTGAATACGGCAATGGCCTGCTTGTACATGATGCTCCCCCACTAGATGGATGATCTGCTTATCGCTGCGATCAGTACCCTTAGTGGTGGTTCAATTACTTCATAGTTGGATCTAGCCCTCTTTACCGCGTTGCTGTAGAGGCCAAATGCCCCTATTGTCACGCCTCGTGAAATTTCTACCGGTAGCCACACTGGCTGCCGCTTTGATGGCCCCCTCGGCTGGAACGGCCACCGCTGAAACGACGTCATATCCCATCAATGACGCCACGCTCACCGCGAACCCGCTCTACTGACGCTTCAGTCGGAGTGCCTGGGCGCCGCTTTCCTGAAGAGCGTCTGGCCGCTGAAGGGTCGCTCCACCAAGGACTGGAAGGAACTCGTGACCCTGATCCAGGGCAACCCCCCCAGGGAAGCCGCCCATCATCCCGAAGGCGGCCAACAGTCGTTACTGGATGAAGCGCGGGTTCGCCTCCGGTGACCCCGCCTCGTGCAACGCCTGGACGGCTGCGTCCTCCAAGGTCGGCTAGCACGTGGCGAAGGGACTCCTCTATATTGAAGCGCTGTTACATTCTGGAGAGGAGTCCCTTTGCATCCCGCGATCGAGCCCTACGAGCACGGCATGCTCGACACCGGCGACGGCAATCTCGTCTACTACGAGGTCTGTGGCAACCCGGAGGGCAAGCCCGCGCTCGTCGTCCACGGCGGCCCCGGATCGGGTTGCTCGATCAACATGCGCCGTACCTTCGACCCGGAGCGCTACCGGATCGTGCTGTTCGACCAGCGCAACTGCGGCCGCAGCCGGCCGCACGCCAGTGACCCGGCCACCGACCTGACCAACAACACCACCCGCCACCTGATCGCCGACATGGAGCGGTTGCGCGAGCACCTCGGCATCGACAAGTGGCTCTTGTACGGCGGTTCGTGGGGGTCGACCCTGATCCTGGCCTATGCCGAGGCGCATCCGGAGCGGGTCTCGGAGATGGTCATCGTCGCGGTCACGACCACCCGCCGCTCCGAGATCGACTGGCTCTACCGGGGCGTCGGCCGCTTCTTCCCCGAGGCGTGGGAGCGCTTCAGGCAGGGCGTCCCCGAAGAGGACCGCGACGGAGATCTGCTGAAGGCGTACGCGCGGCTGCTGTCCGACCCCGACGACCAGGTCCGTGAGAAGGCCGCCATCGACTGGATCACCTGGGAGGACGCGGTGATCTCGATGGAGTCCAACGGCAAGCCGAACGCCTACAGCGACCGGCCAGCCGACGCCGTCATGGCGATGACCCGGATCTGCTCGCACTACTTCTCCAACGGCGCCTGGCTGGAGGAGGGCGTGCTGCTGCGCGAGGCCGGCCGGCTGGCCGGGATCCCCGGCGTGCTGATCCACGGCCGCCAGGACATGGGCGGCCCGCTCATCACCGCCTGGGAGCTCGCCCAGGCCTGGCCCGACGCCAAGCTGGTCGTCATCGAGGACTCGGGGCACACCGGCAGCGAGGCGATGCGGAAGGCCATCTTCGAGGCCGTCGACGAGTTCGCCACCCGGTAGGGAGCGAACCCGCGGCTCTGGGGACAGGACGGTGCCCCGGTGCCATCGCCTCGCCGTAGTCGAAACGAACGGTGAGCCGCGGGCTCGCTGACCTGCCACAACCGTACTTACCGCGCCATTCGGCCACCACCTATTTAACGTTTGCGGCCGGTGCGCGGGCGCGAGGGCTTCTCGGGCGGCAGCACCTCGACCGACGTCTTGCGGATGTGGTCGTAGACCAGCGAGGTGCGTACGTCGGCGATGTTGCGGTGCCGCGACACGTGGTCGAGCACGAAGTCGCGCAGGTGGCCCGCGTCGCGTACGCCCACCTGGATGATGAAGTCGTCCCCGCCCGACACGACGAACACGGCCAGCGTCTCGGGGAGGCCGGCCACGTAGTCGCGGAAGCCCTCGACGGCCTCGCGGATCTTGGGATGCAGGCGTACGTTGATCAGCGCCTGCACGGGCCGGCCGATCGCGTCGAGGTTGACCTCGGCGTGGAAGCCCTCGATGACGCCGCGCTCGCGCAGTGAGCGCACCCGCTCCAGGCAGGTCGAGGGGGCGATGCCGAGGTGCTCGGCCAGCTCCCGGTTGGTCTGGCGGCCGTCGCGCTGCAGCTCGGTGAGTATGGCCGTATCAAGTTCGTCCACATACGTATCCTGGCACGATTTTCCGAACTTCCTTCGGAAATCAGGTCATGGAGTTGGTGATATAACGGCTGCGGTGTGAGCCTGCTGGGTGAACTTCGGAGAAGGGATCCCACGATGAACGTGCTCGAACGCCGTACCGACCTGCCCACCAAGAGTCTCACGGTCAAGTGGGCGATCATCATCGACCGTGACCTGCCGCGCGGCCTGCAGGCCAACGCCGCCGCCTGCCTGGCCGCCTCCGTAGGCGTCTCCGTGCCGGCGATCGTCGGGTCCGGCGGCGTGGACGCCTCCGGGCTGGCGCACGCCGGGCTGCCGTGGACGGGCTGCACGGTGCTCGCCGCCCCCGCCGCGATCGTCGGCCGGATCAGGAACGACGCCGCCGCCCTGTCCGAACTGGTCGTCAGCGACATGGCGAACCTCGCCCAGCGCACCAACGTCTACGACGAATACCTGGCCGAACTGGCCCGCACGGAGGAGCCCTCCTACCTCGCGGTCAGCCTGTTCGGCCCGCGCGCCCTGGTCGAGGGGCTCACGGGCCGGCTGCCGCTGCTGCGCTAGCTGGTGCCCGAAATGTGTCATTCGTGGCACTGGAGTGATAGGCCCTAGCATGCTCGGGCATGGAGCGTCCCCTCTCCCCCTGCCGCCGCCGGCCCGGCCGGCCGGTCGATCACGGTGAGCCGCGGGATTCCCGACTCCCTTCGTTTGTCGGTCGAGGCCGCTAACGTTCCGCGCATCGCGGGCGGCGGGAGCCGTGGGGGTCCGCATTTCCATGACCACGAAAGGCAGGCGCTGTGGGTTGGCTGGCGGCGGGCGACGGATACGAGGTCGCCCTCATAGAAGGCCGGGTGGCGGCGAGGCCGACCTCCGGGCGCGCGGCGGGGCGGCGGCTCAAATCGCTGCCCAAGGCCCTGCGTGAGCATCCCGAGGTGGACCGGCTGCGACGGCTGGCGGAGTGGCTGGACCGGCACGCCGCGTCGTGCGTGGCCCAGGTGGACACCTGGATGGTGTCGTCCCTGCCCGTCCCGACCGGGGTGCTGGCCCAGGTGTGGCCGGACGACGCGTGGCAGACCGCGCTGCGCGACCTGGCCGTGGTCGGCGACGACCCCGACGAGGTCGGGTTCCTGCGCGACGCCAGCGGCTCGGGCGAGCTGCGGATGGTCAACCTCGACGGCGAGACCGTGCGGCTGTCGCCCGAGACGGTGACGCTGCCGCACCCGGTGCTGCTGCCCGACCTCGACGACCTGCGAGAGTTCGCCGCCGAGCTGGGCGTGACGCAGAAGGTCGAGCAGATCCACCGGGCCATCTGGCGCAAGCCCGCCGAGGTGGGGGAGAAGGCGAGCGCGGTGACGGAGTTCGCCGGCGGCAAGTTCGTCTCCAGGTTCGGGCTGGCGGCCAGGGCCACGCAGCTCGGCTACCGGGTGTCCGGCGGTTACGCCACGTGCCGCGTACGCGATGCCGGTCGGATCGCCGAGGCGGCCGTCTGGATCGGCGAGCCCTACTGGGAGAGCGAGGTCCACACCGGCAACCTCACCTGGCACGACCAGGACGGCAGGACACTGCCGCTGCGCGAGGTCGGGCCGGTCGCGTGGTCCGAGGGGATGCGGATGGCCGCGGCGCTCTACGCCGGGCGTCAGGTCGAGGAGGGGTCATGAGCGAGCAGCCGGCAGTGGACACGACCGAGGAACTGCTGAAGGCCGGGGCCGTGCTGCCTCCCGGCACCCCGGACGCGGGCGACCGGGCGGTGCCGCTGGTGGCCCGCGCCTACCGGCACCCCGGGCTGGACGACCGCGTGGTCGTGCGGCTGGTGGCCGAGGAGCTGCTCGCCGCCGAAGACCTGGCGACCGGGTTCCTCGGGCTGGCGCCCGAGGGCGAGCCCGCCGTGGTCGGGCTCGGCCGGCGGCGCTCGCTCGGCTTCCCCGAATGGATCCTGGTGCACCACCCCGAGGACGGGCACGCGGCGCTCGCCATCGTCCCCGAGCTCGAACGCGCCGCCCGCCAGGCCAAGTCGAAGCCCAAGGCGGCCCTCGACACCTACCACGCGATCGCCGGCCGGCTCGCCGCGGCCGTGCCGCACTTCCTGCCCACCTACTACGAACAGGCCGGGCGCGTGTTCATCGGCGTCGAGAACGCCACCTACGCCGGTCAGCTCTTCTCCCACGCCCGCCAGGCCGAGGCCCGGCACGGGCTCGAACTCGACGAAGACCGGCTCGACGCCGTGTTCCTCGAATACGCGCTGGCCGGGGCGCTGCCGGTCAAGGTGCTGTCCGGATACGCCAAGGAGCTGGCCGCCCGGCTGTCCGGCGACGAGGCGCTCGACCGGTTCACCCGGCTGTGCCTGCGGCGCACCGCGGGAGGGCTGCCGCCGTCCGCCCAGATGGCCCAGGACCTGCGCAAGCTGGCGCGCGCCGCGGGCAAGGACGCCGACGCCACCGAGCAGGCCTACCTCAGCGAGCTGCTCACCCTGCCCGCCACCCTGCGGGCCGCCACCGGCTGGTGGAAGGCCCACGCGGGCGCCATCGCGGCGCTGGGCAGAAACGACGCCTCCGTACGCGCCGCGCTCCTCGACGTCGTCCCCGAGGCCAGAGACCACGAGCTGGCCGCCGTCTGGCTGGACATCGTCGAGTCGTCCGGCGCGCTCGACGACCTGATCACCGGCGCGGCCCGGCCGCAGGACGGCGTGGCGGGCTGGCTGTCGCGCTACCTGACCGCGCGCAACAGCGCCTACGGGATCCCGCCGCGCCTGCCCAAGCTCGAAGCGGTCATCGAACGGCTGGCCCCCGAGGTGCGGGCCGAGCTGGCCGAGAGTGGGCGGCGGCCGCTGTGGGCGCCGAGCGAGGTCGACCTGCTCGACCTGCTGCTCGCCCTGGAGATCCCGGTGGCCGACCCGGAGGACCACTCCTCCCTGTGGCTGGAGAACTGGGCGCGGGGCAAGGACCAGCGCGACCTGGTCGCATTGGAGGCCGACGGCCGCTTCCGCAACGCGTTCCGCCGGGCCGCCGACGGTTGCGGCGACAACGACAGCGGCCGGCGTACGATCCGGCTGCTGGCCGGCTCCCCGGGCGGCCGGCCGATGCTGGCCGAGTGGATGCGCGCAGTGGCACGGCGCTCGTCGGCCGCCGGGCTGCCCGACCTGCCCGACGCCATGGCGCGGCTGGCCTGGCTGCCGGGCGAGGCGCTGGTGCTGGCCGAAGACGAGGTGCGCGAGGCCGCCACGGCCGACGTCGCCGAGGTGCTCGCCCGCACGCTGCGGACCGGGCTGATCGACGAGCTGAGCTGGCCGGCCTGGGAGGACGCGGCGGCTAACCTCGTACCGAGGAAGGACGTCGACGATCTGGTGGTCGCCGACGCCTGGCCGCACCTGATCGTGTCCGGCTCCACCCAGGTGCGGGTGCTCGGCCCCGAGGGCACCGCACTCACCCACGACCTGCGCGTGCCCGCCAACGACCGCTACAGCGACGTCGGCTGCCACTACGTGGACGGCGAGCTGCTGGTCTACTGGCAGTCGCGCGACCTCGACGGAGGGCTGCGCGGCTACTGGCACACCGCCCCCGACCGGCTCCGGCCGATCGAGAGCGACAACGGCACCAGAGGCACGAAACTCGACTGGTACCGCAACAACGACGCCGCCACGCTGGCGCTGCCCGGCGGCGGGCGGACGACCGGTCACGGCGTGCTGCACCGCGGCGACACGGCGGTCCCCAAGGAGCGGTCGGTGCTCACCGACGGCACCTCCTACTGGGTGTGGTCGTGGGACGGCTCCGAGCACGACTCCGCCGGCTGGTACGAGTTCGACCCGGTCACCGGCGCCCAGGGCCGCAGGACCATGCCCGGCTTCTTCGCCGACGCGCTGCGCGCGGCACCTGACGGCAGCAAGTTCCTCGGCGGCTGGCTGCTGCCCGCCCCCTCCGACGCGCCCACCCCCATCGGCACCCCCGTCGGCGGCATGCTCGGCTGGCGTACGATCCGGCTGCCCGACGGGTCCAGGCGGGGCGAGGACCTCGCCGGGACCACGGTCACCGTGCCGCCCGACTCCGAGTCCCCGATCCGCGGACTGAGGTTCCCCGGCGCCGAGCGGGCCTGCGCCGTCGTCCAGGGGAGCTACCGGCTGCTCCTGGTCGACCCCGACGGCGTGGTCACCGCCACGGTCAAGACGGACCGGACGCCCGGCACGTTCGCCACCGGCACGATCATGCTGCCGCCGGTGCGCTACTGGAACTACCTGGAGCCCCGCGACGCCGAAGGCTCCGCCGTGCTGCGCCGCATCGACCGCGACACCGCGGCCGCGCTGCTGAAGGCGGCCGAGTCCGACGGCGACGACCTGCCCGCGCAGCTTCGCGCGCTGCTGCCGGGAGTGAGCCACGACGGGCTGGTGGCGGGCATCGCCGGGATCGCCCGCTTCGCCGCCCAGCAGCAGGAGTCGCTGCGCGCGATCGTCACCAGGCTCACCGAGACGCTGGCCGGCGGTCACCGCGAGCAGGCGCCCGCCGGGCCGCCCGACGAGGCGGTCGACCAGGCGTTCAGCGGGCTGGGCCGCTACGCGAGCTACTCCTGGCACCTGGAGGACAACGACGGCGTCTTCCAGCAGATCAGGGCCATCGGCGAGGCGCTGTCGGCCGAGGATCAGCCGCCCGCCGGTCCCGGCCGGCTCCACTTGGAGCTGCCCGTGCTGGGCGCGGCGGCGCTGCGCTGGGACCAGGCGCTCGACCACTCCGAGGCCCTGGTCTTCCGCGCCACCGCCGCGACGACGGGCCAGGACGACCGGGCCGTGCTGCGCACCCTGCTCGGCGAGCTGCACGCTCGCGCGCTGCCGGTCTCGGCCGACGCCACCCGGTGGCGCCGGATGACGGTGCACCTCGACCATCGGCACATGGTCAAGCCCGACGGAAGCTGGCAGACCGGCACGTGGATCGGGCTGCTTCCGCTGGGCGGCGGGGCGTTCATCGCCTTCATCAACGTGCTCGACTACGGCAATTCCGGCACCACGTGGACGGCCCTGTTCCACGACCCGGCAGGCCGGTTCGAGGTGCCCGCGCCCTACACCGTCAAGTCCTCGGATCCCGTCGGAGCGGCCAGGGACGCGGGCTGGGCTCAGGCGTTCCTGGCCGAGCTCGACGCGCGCGGCCCGGCGCCGTGGGTGCCTGAGGCGGCGGCGGAGTTCGCCCGGCTGACCGGGTTGTCCGAGACCGCCGCGAAGCTGGTGGTGGCCGGACTGCCGCGGGTGGACGGATACGAGCGGAACTTCCTCACGAAGGAGGACCGCGCGCTGCTCGGCGTGAAGGTGGCCGACACCGTCGTCGTCCGCGACGAGCTCCGCGGCCTCGACGCCGAGGTGCGGTGGGCGGTCGTCTCCGCCCTGCTGCCCGCGGACCCCGCGCGGCTCTGGACCGACGGCCCCGACGTGGCCGCGGCGGCCGAGGTGTGGAACGCCAAGGTCGGCCGGCAGGCGGCGGTGCCCGAATGGCTGCTCGGCGAGGCGGTACGCGTCCTGCGGGTGGGCCAGGAGGCCGGCTCGGCCCTGCGCGCGGTCATCGACCCGGCCGGCACCCCCGAGCTGAGCCGTGACCTGGTGTGGAAGGTCAGCGGCGACCGGGTGCGGCCGGCCGACGACAACGCGACCGGGTTCACCGGGAGCACGCTCACCATGGTCGTGTCCACGGTGTCGTGGCTGTCCCACCGGCTGCCGGCGGGCGACCCGATCAGGGCCGCGCTGCCCGGGGCGCTGGCCGCGGTACGCGACCGGCTGGCCAACCCCGAGCTGATGCTCGACCTCGACCGCTACATCGACCTGCCCGGCTTCCGCAAGGCCGCGGGAGAGCCGACCGAGACGGGTGAGGGTTTCGTCCGGTACGGCTCGGTCATCCTGGCCACCTACGACGAACGGCCGGCGCCCGGCATCCGTACCGCGCTGCTCCACGGTGACGACCCCTACCTGAAGGCCCTGCTCGCGACCGAGGAGGAGCCGTTCCCCACCGAGGTGGCCCTGCGCACGGTCCGCGACCCGGGCTTCGAGGCGCTGCTCGCCGACCCCGGCGACCCCAAGGCGGGCGAGCGCGACGCCGACGGCACGTGGTGGCCGCAGGACCCCACGCGCTCAGTGCCCGAGCTGGTCGCCGAGGTGGCCGAAACACACGGGCTGGGCGGCGACGCGGCGGCCGTCTACCTGATGCTGCTGGCCATGCCCGATCCGACGGACCGCAACCTGTCCAGGTGGACCGGGTGGAAGCCCGCCCGCATGAAGGCCGCCCGCGCGGAGCTGGCCGCGACCGACCTCGTGGTCGAGGCCGTCAGGAGCCGGGCCGGGCGCGGTCTCTTCCTGCCCGGTGGCTGGACCGAGCTCCGTACCCCGCAGTTGCCCGTGGAGCAGTGGAAGATCTCCATGTTCCGCGCCTCCGCCGACCGCCGCGCGCCGCTGGTGCCGATGGAACCCGCCGCCGCCCTCTACGCCAGGGCCTGGGGGCGGGTGCGTGCGGGCGACGTACCCCGGTTCGAGCAACTGCAGGTCAAGCGCGGACGTCGGCGCTGAGCCCCCTTCTCACTTCCTAAGGACTTTCCCCATGACCATGGTTCAAGATCAGGCGGCTCCTCAGGTGCTCGCGGCCGAGGAGCGGTACGCGACCGAGCTGGCGTTCCTCGCCGCCCACGACGACGGCCCCCGGCCGCCCGGGTGGGTGCTGACGCCGCGCGCGGTGGTGACGTTCGTGTGCGGCAGCGGCGACGAGACGCTGGAGCTGCCCAAGGACCGCCGCGCCGACGGCCTGCCCGCGCGGTTGCGGGTGCCGGCCAAGTTCGTCGGGGAGCGGGCGCTCGTGGAGCGGTGCGTCGTGACGCTCGCCGGCGAGCGCGGGCTGCTGCTCGTCGGCGAGCCCGGCACCGCCAAGTCGATGCTGTCGGAGCTGCTGGCCGCCGCCGTGTGCGGCACCAGCGCCCTCACCGTGCAGGGCACCGCGGGCACGACCGAGGACGCCTTCCGGTACGGCTGGAACTACGCCCTGCTGCTGGCCCAGGGCCCGAGCAGGACGGCGCTGGTCGACTCGCCCGTGCTCACCGCCATGCGGTCGGGGCGCGTGGCCAGGGTCGAGGAGATCACCCGCTGCCTGCCCGAAGTCCAGGACGCCCTGGTGTCGATCCTGTCCGACCGGCGGGTCAGCGTGCCCGAGCTGGCCGGGAGCGAGGACGCGCAGGTGGCGGCGGCGTCCGGGTTCACCGTGATCGCCACGGCCAACCTGCGTGACCGCGGCGTCTCCGAGATGTCGGCCGCCCTGAAGCGGCGCTTCAACTTCGAGACCGTGGGCCCCATCGCGGACGCCGCTGCGGAGACCTCGCTCGTGCGGCGGCAGGCCACGGCCGTCGTGGAGCGGGCCGGGGCCGCCTTCGGGGTGGACGACGCCGTGATCGAGGCGCTGGTGACCGTCTTCCGCGATCTGCGGTCGGGGCGGTCCGACGAGGGCTGGGACGTGGAGCGGCCCGGCACGGTGATGTCCACGGCCGAGGCCGTGCAGGTGGCCGCCTCCCTCGGGGTGGCGGTGGCCTACCTGCCCGCCGGTGACGTGCTCGACCTGGTGCCCGGTCACCTGCTCGGCGTGGTCCGCAAGGACGACCCCGCCGACCACGGACGGCTGCTCGGCTACTGGGACGGGCCGGTGCGGCGCCGGGCCGAGGACGGGTCGGCGATGTGGCGGCGGCTGTGGGACCTGCGGGAGAACCTCCGTTGACCGGGGGCGTTGTCGGGGAGGACCCTCGGCGGGTGGTGGCCGCTCTGGCGGCGTCCGCCCGGCCCTACCTGCTGGGGGTCCGGCACCACAGTCCCGCGCTGGCCGCGGTCCTGCCCGAGCTGCTGGAGGCCGCGGACGCCGAGGTGGTGTGCGTCGAGCTGCCTGCGGACTTCCAGCCGTGGCTGGAACACCTCGCCGCGCCCGAGACGGTGGCGCCGGTCGCGCTGGCCGGGACGAACGCGGAGGGCGGGCTCGGGTTCTACCCGTTCGCCGACTTCTCGCCCGAGCTGGTGGCGATCCGGTGGGCGTGGAAGCGCGGAGTGGAGGTGCTGTGCTGCGACCTTCCCCTGGGCGACCCGGGCTGGCACTCGGCACCGGTTCCCTCGGACGCGGCGCCGGCCCCCTCGGACGCGGCACCGGTCCCCTCGGACGCGGCACCGGCCTCCCTGGACGCGGCACCGGTCCCCTCGGACGTAGCGCCGGCCTCCTTGGACGCGGCGCCGGCCCGCTCGGACTCGCCCGGCGAATCCGAGCGGCGGAGCTCGTTCGCCGACGCGCTGGCCGCCTCCGCGAGCGGGCGCGACGGCGACGACATGTGGGACAGGGCCGTGGAGGTCCTCGCTCCCGGCTGTGAGCCCGAAGCGGTACGCCGGGCGGCGCTCGGCGTCGGCTGGGCCCTGCGCAGGGACGCGGAGACGGGTGGGGGTGTGCAGGAGCGGGATCTGGCCCGCGAGTCCCACATGCGCCGCGTCATCGCGGGGGCGGCTGCGGACGGGCGGCGGGTCGTGGCGGTGATCGGCGCCTTCCACGCCCCTGCCCTGCTCACCGCCATTCCGGCGGGAACCGCCACTCCGGCGGGAACCGCTGCCCCAGCGGGAACCGCCTCCGCTGAGGGCACCACCGCCGCTCCCGCGACGGACGCCGCTTCCCCGTCGAAGCCGGCGACGGCGCAGCCGGTGACCTCGCTCGTCCCCTATGCGTTCGACCTGCTCGACTCCCGATCCGGCTACCCCGCCGGCATCCGGGACCCCAGGTGGCAGCAGGCCGTGTTCGAAGCCGGAGGTGATCCCGACCGGGTCAGAGACGGCGCCGCCCGGGCGATCACCGACCTGTGCAGGGAGATGCGGGCCGCCGGCCACACGGCCGGCACCGGGGAGGCCGTCGAGACGTTGCGCCTGGCCTGCGACCTGGCACGGCTGCGCGGCCTGCCCGCCCCCGGCCGGAGCGAACTGCTCGAAGCGATGACCACCGTGCTCGGTCAGGGCGAACCCCTGGGCCGGGGCCGGGCACTCGCGCGGGCCCTCGACACGGTCTTCGTCGGTACGGAACGCGGCCGCACCGCCCCCGGCACCCCGCGCTCAGGACTCGGCCCCGCGGTCGAGGCCGAGCTGACCAAGCTGCGGCTGCCGGGCCCGGACAACCCGGAGCGGCGCGAAGTACGCCTCGACCCGCTCCGCTCCGACCTCGACTCCCGCCGCGAGATCCTGCTGCAGCGCCTGCTCGTCTGCGGAGTCGGTTACGGCGAGCCGCTGGAGGTGGCGGGCACGGGTGACGCCGCCGCCCTCAGCACCAAGTGGCGGCTCTCCTGGACCCCGGCGGTGCCGGCGCTGCTGGACCTGGCGGGCGTCCGCGGTGTGACGCTCGCCCAGGCCGCGGCGGGGACGTTGCGGGAGGCGTACCGGAGGGAGTCGGCGGCGGGCGGGCCCACGTGCCGGCTGATCCTCGACAACCTGCGCGGAGCGGCCCGGTGCGACCTGCCCGAACTGGTCGCCGACCGGCTCGGCGACGCGGCGGAAGCGCTGCCCGCCACCGCCACGTTCGCCGAACTGCTCGACGCCCTCGACCTGCTGGAGGCGCTCCGCCGCGAGCACCTGCCCGGCACCACGCCGGAGGGCCGCGACCAGGCCGCCGAGCTGGGCGGCACCCTGATGGAGGCCGCGGTACGCGCGCTGCCCGGCCTCGCGGGCAGCGACGATCCCGAGGACGCGGCCGCCCTGGTCGCGCTCGCCACCCGGGCGGGCGAAGACCGGCTCGGGCTGCGGATGGACGACACGCTGGGGGAGCTCGCGCGTACGGCGTCGCCGCTCATGCAGGGGGCGGCGCTGGCGGCGCGGGTCCTGCTGGACCTGGACGGGGCCGACGAGCTCGGCGCGCGGGCGGCCGGCTGGATCGACAACGCCACGGGCCAGGACGGCCGCCGCCGGCTGAGCCGCCTGCTCACCGGCGTACTGACGGCCGCCGGGCCCCTGCTCCAGGCGGCGCCGGCGGCCCTCGACCCGCTCATGGACCGCATCGACGACCTCGCCGACCAGGGCTTCCTCGATCGGCTGCCGGCGTTGCGCGGCGGGTTCGACACGCTGACCCCGGCGGCGCGTACCCGGCTGCTGGGGACGGTGTCGGAGCGGCTCGGAGACCGGCTCGACGTGGTGCTCACCGCGCCACCCGAACTGCTCGGCCTCTGGACCGCCGCCGACAGCGCCGGCCTGGCCGTCCTCCGCTCACTCGGCCTGGCCATGGCCGAGGTGCCGGACAGCGCAGAGGATCTCACCGACGACCGTCCGGACGATGGCGGGCGGCCGGATCGAGAAAGGGCCGAGGCGCGGCGGCTGGGACCGGTCGATCGTTGGCGGCTGCTGCTCGGACGGGAGTCCGACCAGCTTCCGTCCAGCGCCCGGGCCTACGCACGAGCCCTGGACGAGCTGTACGGAGCCGGACGCGGCGAGGGCTCGGACGACTTCGCATCGCCGGACGGAGGCGGCCAGGGCGAGTCGTTCCCCACGGCCCGCGAATGGGCGGAGGAGCTGGAGGCGCTGTTCGGGACCGACGTACGCGAGGAGGTGCTGGCCAGGGCCGCCGACGCGGGGCGTACCGATGTGGTGGCGGAGCTGGACCCGGCCTCCGTACGGCCGTCCGTCGAACTGCTGACCTCGGTGCTGTCCATGGCCGGCGGCCTGCCCGAGCACCAGCTGGCCAAGCTGCGGCCCCTCGTCAAGCGCCTGGTCGCCGAGCTCACCCGCGAGCTGGCGACGAAGATGCGGCCCGCGCTGACCGGGCTGGCCAACCCGCGCCCGACCCGCCGGCCAGGTGGGCGGCTGGACCTGCCGCGTACCCTGCGGGCCAACCTCCAGCACAGCCGGCGCCTTGAGGACGGGCGGCTGGTGGTGGTGCCGGAGCGGCCGGTGTTCAGCACGCGGTCCAGGCAGGAGGCCGACTGGCGGCTGATCCTCGTGGTCGACGTGTCGGGCTCGATGGAGGCGTCGGTGATCTGGTCGGCGCTGACCGCCGCCGTGCTGGCGGGGGTGCCCACCCTCTCCACCCACTTCCTGACGTTCTCCACGCAGGTCATCGACCTGACCGACCAGGTGACCGACCCGCTCTCACTGCTGCTCGAAGTCCGGGTGGGCGGCGGTACGCACATCGCCGCCGGGCTCGCCCAGGCGCGCTCGCTGGTGAGCGTGCCCAGCCGGACGCTCGTCGTGGTGGTCAGCGACTTCGAGGAGGGCTATCCGATCGGCGGCCTGCTCGGTGAGGTACGCGCGCTGGCCGGGTCCGGCGTGCACCTGCTGGGGTGCGCCGCCTTGGACGACAGTGGCGTACCGCGTTATTCGCTGCCCGTCGCCCAGCAACTCGTCGCGGCCGGGATGCCGGTCGCCGCCCTCAGCCCGCTCGCCCTGGCCCGTTGGGTGGGCGATCGCCTTCGCGGAGAGAACCGGTGAATCCATCAGACGTTTCTGAGCACGGGGGGCCGTTGCCTCCCGTGGCGCCGCAGGTGGTCGCCGCCGCCGTGGAGGGGCTCACCTCCCGGTTGCGGAAGAAGCTGGATGCGGCGGTCGAGCAGTACGCCGCTCTTCCCGTCGAGGTCGTGGAAGGGGAGGGGGTACGGATCCAGTGCGGCGAGGACGCCGTGGTCACGCTCTCACTCGGGATGATCACGGAGGAGGACCAGGTACGGTGCAGTTGCCTGCTCGCACCCCGGTGTCTGCATCGGGCCGCCGTCCTGAGCGCCTGCCCGGTGGCCGACCCGGCCGCTGAGGAGGGCACGGGGCAGCCACCCCTGGCCGACCCTGCCGGCACCGGACACTCGCCCCTTCCGTCCGGAATGGGTGGCGGGCCGGCGGCGGGCGGCGTCACGCCCGCCGGAGGTGGCCACGCGGCCGCTGAAACCGGCGCACAGCCGGCCGCTGAAATCGGCGCGCAGCCGGCGGCCGGCATCGGTGGACGGCCGGCCGCCGCAGACGGTGAGCCGCACGCGCCTGCCGGAATCGGCCGGACGCCGACAGCCGGGGAGGGGCGTGCAGCGCCGATCGCCGGTGGGAAGCCGGCGGCGGAGGCCGTGGGAGCGGCTTCGGCTCAGACGGAAGTCGTGGGGCCTGTCGCACCGAGTGCGGCTCAGGTGGCGGCTGGGGCCGGGTTGTGGGCGGCCGGGGCGGCCGTGCTGGCTGCCGGGGTGCCCGCGGCCGGTGCGGTGCCGCAGGCCGAGTTGCTCAGGGCCGCCCATACCGCGCGTCTGGCGGGGCTGCCCAGGGCGGAGGCGGCGGCCGTACGCGTCGTGCGTGGGCTGCGGTCGGCGCGTGCGGCGCACGGCGGCCACCGGCTCACGGACCTCGTGTCGGCACTGCGCGAACTCCTGCTCATCGCGGGCCGGCTGGCCGCGGCCGATGCCGACCCGGCGCTGATCGGCACCGTTCGCCGGAACTACGAACAGGGCGGCAGCCTCCGCGTCTACGGCGTCTTCCGCGAACCGGTGATCAGCGCCACCGGATACGGTGGCGTCGTCACCCATGTCGTCACGGCGGACGGACGCTGGTTCTCCGTCTCCGACGTGCGCCCCGGCGGGTCGGCGCGCGCCCGTGGCGCGGGCACCGCGACCATCGCCATCGGAACGGCCATGCTCAGCCACGCCCAACTCGCCAGGGCCGGGTTGCTGATCGCCGGCGCCACGGTCTCGCCGGACGGCCGTCTCGGGGCGGGCAGTGGGGTACGCGCCACGCCGGTGAGCGGCATGCCGTGGACCGAGGGCCCGATGGCCGCCCTGTTCGCACGTCCGCTGAGCGATGCGGCCCGAGCCCGGTTGTCCGGGGCGGCCTGGAGCGAGGACGACACGGCGGACGAGGCTCGCGAGCCGGTCGGCTGCGACCTGGTGATCGTCGGGGCGGCCGGGGACCACGTGCTGGCCCGCGAGCTCACGGACGGGGAGGACACGGACGGACCGCTGATCCACCTCGTACCCGCGAGCCGGCACCCCGACCTCGCCCATGTCGCCAACCTCCAGCGCCTCGCCTCCCGGCCAGGACTGCGGGTACGGGTCGTGGGCCGAGTCGAACCCGACCGGGCGGCCACCCTGCAGCCCTTGGCGGTGGGACCAGTACCGGACACCGAGGCGACTCTCAGATTGCCCGACGACTGGCAGGGCCGGGCCGACCTGGGCTACGACCGCCTCCAGGGCTCCCACCTTCCCCCACCCGACGCCATCACACCACCGGGCCAGGGCGGCCAGACGGACCCGTTGGCGGGCGCACCTTTGTGGCGGGTCCGGCGCCTGGTCGAGCTGGCCGTCGCCGGTGGCCGCCGCGCCGTTGCGGAGTCGGGGCGCAGCGGTGACTTCAAGTCTCAGGAGGTGTCGCTCCGCCGCTCCGGCTTCCGGTCCGCCGCCGACCTTTCGAAGACGCTCACTTCGGAGGCCGACCGACGCGAACGGGACGTCTTCGGACGACTGACCGACTCCGGCTCCGACCGGTACGTACGGGCCTGGCTTGCTGCGGCCACCCATCTCGTCGCCACGGAGCGAGCCTTGATCAAATCCTCCTGGCAGTCACCCTCCTGACCCAAAGACGCACCCCATCGAACATGATCAGGAAGGCCCTGGTTGGGCCGCCTTGCGCGGCTGGGTCGCTCTGGCGGGCCCGGATCACCCTGCGTGGTCCTGGCCCGCTTTGCGTTGCTCGGGTCGCCCTGAGCGGTCCGGGTCGGCTTTGCGTGGCCCGGATCGGCCTGTGCGGTCTGGATCGCCCTGCGTGAGCCGGGTCGCCCTATGCGGTCCGTATTGCCCCGTGCGAGTCGGAGCGGCCTACGCGAGGCGGATGGCGAGGAGGACGGCGAATACGAGCAGTGCGACACCACACCCCGCCTCCAGCAGCCGTACAGCGAGCGGCGGCAGAGCCCTGCGCAGAAGAGCGATGAGGCCGGCCGAGACAAAACACCAGGCCAGTGAGGAGGTCATGAATCCGGCGAAGAAGACGGCCAGCGCGCCCAGGCCCGCGCTCTGGCCCAAAGCGGAGCTGACGGCCCCAGCGGCTCCCGACCAGTAGACGATGTTCCACGGGTTGCCCAGCGACATGGCGGCCCCCACCACGAGCGCTCCCCGGCGGCCGTCCCCACGCACGTCACGGGCCGGACGACCGCCCTCGGGCCCGCCGTCCCCTGGCCTGGCGCCTGAAGGAACGGCCCCCTCCAGGGCGCTGTTGGCCTGCGTGGCCGGCTCTGGGTGCGGTTCCGTGGGTGTAGAAGGGCGGGGAAAGGCGGCGTCACGGAGGGCGGTCAGGCCGAGCCAGCCGAGCAGAAGGCACCCGACGACCGTCAGCGGGACACGCAGGACGGGGACCGTGAACAGCGCGCCCACGCCCGCCAGCCCCAGCAACGCCCACACGGCGTCCCCCGCCAGCGACCCCACCTGCACCGCGAACGCCGGCCGGAACCCGCCCCGCACACCCCGGCGCAACGACTCACTGAACACCGCGCCCGGTGCCGCGTTGAACACCAGCCCCACCCAGAAGGCCAGCATGAAGATCTCGGACATGACGTTCACTCTCCCGGCCGGACCCCGAGGAGTCTTGTCAGATGTTGATGGCCCGGTAGCGGCCGGGCGTGATGGCGTACGCGGCCAGGAAGTGCCGATGGAAATGCGCCTGGTCGGCGAACCCCAGCCCATGGGCCACCTCGGCCACCGGCTCACCGCGCCGCAACCTGCGCCGCCCCTCCGCGAGGCGGGCCTGCAGATGCCAGGCGTAGGGCGGGCAGCCGGTCGCCCGGGTGAAGGAACGTACGAGGTGCTCGCGTGACATCCCGGCCTCGTGAGCGAGGTCGGCCAGGCGCGGCGCGCTGGTCAGATCGCCGCGCAGCCGATCCAGCACGGCGGCGATCCTGGCGTCCCCGGCCGCCGGAAGATCGGCCGGCCGGCGGGCCGCGACGGAGATCAGATCGAGCAGGCGGAGGAGCACGAGCGTCAGCCGCTCCTCCGTCAGCCCGGTATCCCAAGCGGTCAGGTTCGTCGGCCCGGTCAGGCCGAGGGGGATTTCCGCCGACCCGGTCACACCCAGATCCGGCGTGGCCTCCGCCGATCCGGTCCCGTACGTGGCCGGGCCAGGGGAGGTCGCCGGCGGTCCGGCCTCGTACGCGGTCAGGTCGTGGGCGGTCTTCAGGAGGTGGGCGCGGAGACGTGGGGCTCGTACGACCGGGCGTTCGAAGTCCGGTGGTGGGCCTCCGGTCAGGGCGGTGAGGGTGGATGGCGGGACGTACCAGCTCACACAGGTGAACGCCGCCCCCTCCGGAGCGTGCGTGGTGCACGACTGGACCTGGCCGGGGTTGTACACCGTCACCTCGTCCAGATCGACCTCGAACGAGGACCGGTCCAGCCGTACCCGCTCACGCCCGCAGAGGTTGACGCCGATGACGTACTCGTCGTGGCTGTGCCGGGGGAAACCGCCCGACGCCGGCGTGAGGACGGCGAGTTGGGTGCCGTTCACGTCCCTGACCTGCATGCCGCAAGATTAGGTCATACGGGAGGAACCAGGACGAAGTACCGGTCGAGCAGAGCCTTGTCGCCTCGGACGTCGAGTTCGTCGGCCGGGAGCCGGTGCCAGAGGAACAGCATCAGGTCCGACGCCGTACCGGCCGCCTCCACGTCCGCCGCGCCGCCGTCCCCCAGCCGCACGTGCTCCCCGTCGAAGTGCACCACCCACTCACCCGGCCCATCGGTACGCCGGAAGCCGAACCGTTCGCCCGCCCCCGCCGGCGCCTGCGTCAGGAAGCGCCGCGCGGGCGCCATGACCTCGAACGTCTGCGTGACCGCGTCGGCCGCGATCTCCTCGTGGATCGGCCGCGCCGCGCCGATGGCCAGCTCGGCGTCCCAGCGGTGGACGGCGGCCTCGATCGTCTGCATCCGCAGCCAGAACCCGACCGTCTGATCCTGCTCCCACCAGGTCCACGCGAACTCACCCGGCTCGCGCTCCCGGAACTGCCGCTCCAACTGGTCCGCCCCCTCGGCGAACCAGTCGAGCAGCGTGAGCGGGATCGGCCCGAAGGTGGGCGACCGGTCGGGGGCGGGCCAGCCCGTCATGTCCGCCGGCAACTCGCCGGCCATGAGCTGGGCAGGGTCGGGGAACCCCTTGAGCCGGTCCCTGATGACGGCGGTCACCATCCGTTGCACCCCGCTCAGGTGACCCACGAGGTCGGACATCGTCCAATCAGGACATGACGGTACGGCGGGCGCGTCGCCGTCGTCGGCCGCCTGACGGGCGGCGTCGTGGAATGCGCGTACTTCCCGGTGGAAATGTGCGGCAAGCTCCATGGTCCTCACTGTGCCCCAGGCCGTGTCCCTGCCTCCACCGGGTTTTGGGCCGGGTGTGGCTCCTGGCGCCGATGGTCGAACCGGCGATGAGCCCGGTGGAGAGGCAGGTGGCTCAGGCGGGGGTCAGGCGGGGGTCAGACGGGAGGCCGGCCGGGGCCAGGCGCGGGGTCAGAAGGGAGGTCGGCCGGGGCCAGGCGCGGGGTCAGGCGGGGGAGCAGATGGGCGGCGGCCGCGACGGCCAGGGCGGCCGCCACCAGGCCGGCGCTCACCCATACCGGTGCGCGGAAACCGAACCCGGCCCCGATGACGACCCCGCCCAGCCAGGGTCCGAGTGCCGCGCCGACGTTGAACGCCGCCGTGGCGAATCCGCCGGCCAGGGTGGGCGCGTCGGTGGCCGCGTACAGGACCTGGGAGATCAGTGTGGAGCCCACCGCGAACGACAGCGTGCCCTGGACGAAGACCAGCACCACGGCCGGCACCAGCGCTCCGGCCGAAGCCGCGAAGAGGGCCCACCCGGTCACCAGGGCCGGCCCGCCGACGACCAGCAACAGCGTGGGCCGTACGTCGGCGATCCGCCCGCCGATCGTCACCCCGGCGAACGACCCCAGCCCGAACAGCGCCAGCATGCCCGGCAGCCACGCGGTCCCGATCCCGCTCACCTCCGTGAGCAGCGGCGCGAGGTAGGTGAAGGTGCAGAACGTACCCCCGTTCACCAGTGCCCCCAGCGCGAGGAGCACCAGCAGCCGGGGCCGCCGCAGCGCTCGCAGCTCGTCTCGCGCCCCGCTCTCGCGGACGCCACGAGCAGCCGGTACGGACTTCAGGACCGCGACGATCGCCGGCACCAGCGCGATGGCCACCGCCCAGAACGCCGACCGCCACCCCCAGAGCTCACCGAGCAGCGCACCGCCGGGCACCCCCGCCACGCAGGCGATGGTGACCCCGCCGAGCAGGATGGAGGTGGCGCGACCCTTGGCGTCCGGGGGCGCCAGGCCGATGGCGGTGGCCATGGCGACCGCCAGGAACCCGGCGTTGGCCAGCGCCGCCAGCACGCGGGTGACGAGCAGTACCTCGTAGCTGGTGGTGAGGGCGCCCACCACGTGTACGAGCAGGAAGACGACCAGGAAGGTCAGCAGGGCGGACCGTCTGGACAGCCGCAGGCTCAGCACCGCCATCAGCGGCGCCCCCACCACCATCCCGGCGGCGAACGCCGAGGTCAGCAGCCCGGCGGCCGGAATGGACACGTGCAGGTCCCGCGCGATGCCGGGCACGAGCCCGGACAGCATGAACTCGGACGTCCCTTGGGCGAAGACCGCCAGTCCGAGCAGGTAAACAGCGAAAGGCATGACAAAACTCCGCGACCACGTCGTGGATCGACATGAGGAAGCGGGCAGGAGTGAAGATCGACCCGCCGCGCCGAGGCATCCGGCAGGAGACGGGATCAACCCGCCGTGCCGAAGCACTCGGCGGAAGGCGAGATCGATTCGCCGTGCCGAAGCAGCCGGCGGGGGAGTAGGTCGTCCTGCCGCGCCGAGGCGCCCGGTACGCGGTCGCGAAGTGCGACGCGTCACCCGGGCGCTACGAAATCCACAGATCCGATGGCGCGAACGAAGTCGCCCCGGCCTGACAGGCGGGACGGCAGCGCGGAGCAGCCACCGGACGACCGGTGGCTAGCGTCTTGATGCCTCGGGGCTGGACATGAAGGCCAAGGTAGCAACCCCACGGATCCGCGTCGAATCAACTGTACCGGTCAGCCGGTACAGTAATAGGCGTGCCACGACCCAGTTCCAAGGAGCGGCTGCTCGACGCGGCCACCGAAGTGCTGCTCTCCGATGGGGCCGAATCCCTCACCCTCGAAGCCGTCGCCAAGCGGGCGGGCGTGTCCAAGGGCGGCCTGTTCTACCACTTCCCCACCAAGCAGGCCCTGGTCGCCGGCATGGTCCGGCGGCTGACCGAGGCTTTCGACGACGCGCTGGCCCGCGCGGGCGACCGCCCCGGCGACTTCCTGCGGGCCTACGTCGCGGCCACCATCCCCGAGCGACACCCCAACACCGCCGCCGCAGCCGTCGGCCGCACCGCCGACGACACGGTCCACGACTTCCCGGCCGACCGTGTCACCGCCGCGTTGCTGGCCGGGGTGCTGGTCGATCCGGCCGGGCTGGAGCCGTTGCGGGAGAGGTTCGCGGCCTGGCAGGCGCGGCTCGTCGACGACGGCATCGACCCGGCCGTCGCGACGGCCGTACGCCTGGCCGTGGACGGGTGGTGGGCGGTCAGGCTGCTCGGGCTCGGCGAGCCGGATCCCGCGCTGCACGAGCGCACCCGCCGCTACCTCATGGAGGAGATCGACCGTGCCACCCGTCCCTGAACCGGACACCAAGGCCGTGTTGCCCGTCACCAAGGCGCTGATGCTGGTCACCGACCTGGGGTTCGTGGTCTACTTCGCGATCACCGGGTTAGGGCTGATCCCCCCGGAGTGGGCGTTCGCCGACTACGCCGACCCCATGATGATCGCCTGGAACTGGTCGTTCCTCTGGATCGACCTGCCGGCCAGCGCCACCGGCCTCCTGAGCCTGATCCTCCTCCGCCGGAACGAGCCGACCGGCCCGCCCCTGATGTTGGTGTCGCTCGTGCTGACGATGGCCTCCGGGCTGATGGCGATCGCGTTCTGGACCCTGCGCGGCGACTTCGACCTGACCTGGTGGGCGCCGAACCTCTACCTCATGATCTTCCCCATCCCGGGAATCGTCTGGCTCACACGGAGAATTGGGCGCTCTGCACGTACTCCATCGCCTTCGTGAACTCCGGGTCGCTCATCCGGCGCGTCATCTCCTCCTCCGAGACCTCCTCGATGCGGGTCTGGATCCACCACAGGTTCCCGAACGGGTCGCGGACGCGGCCCACCCGGTCGCCCCAGTACAGGTGCGTGACCTCCGTGACCGACGTCCCGCCCGCCTCGACGGCCCGGCGGTGGGTGGCGTCGGCGTCGGGGACGTACAGGCGCAGGAAGGCCGGGGTGGGCGCCGCGCCGGCCCTGGCGTCGACCAGCATCACGATGGCGTTCCCGATCCGTACCTCGGCGTGCCCGACGCGCCCCTCGGCGTCGGTCACCCGGCCCAGTTCGACGGCGTCGAACGCGGTCTCGAGATAGCGGATGATCCCGGCCGAGTCCTGGGAGATGATCCACGGCGTGATGGTGGTGTAGCCCTCGGGGATCGGGTTGACGGTCATGGTTTCCTCCAACGGAAGCGGAAGCGAATGCCTACGAACGACGCTATTCCGGGAGTAGGTCAGAACCTGTCCTACATGTCGGGCATTCTGGAAGACATGAGCGACTCCCGCCTCCTCACCCTCCTGTCGCTGCTCCAGACCCCGCGCGAATGGCCGGGCGGCGAGCTGGCCGACCGGCTCGGGGTCAGCCGCCGGACGGTACGCCGGGACGTCGAGCGCCTGCGCGACCTCGGCTACCCGGTCGAGGCCACGATGGGCGCGGCCGGCGGATACCGGCTGGTCGCGGGTGCGGCCATGCCGCCGCTGCTGCTGGACGACGAGGAGGCGGTGGCCATCACGGTCGGCCTGTCCACCGCCGCCCGGCATCCGGTGCAGGGCATCGAGGAGGCGTCCGTACGGGCTCTTGCCAAGCTGGAGCAGGTGCTCCCGGCCCGCCTGCGCTACCGGGTCAGGGCGCTGAGCGGCGCGACGGTGCCGATGCCCGCCGTCGAGGGCCCCCAGGTCGACCCCGGGCGGCTCACCGCGCTCGCGGCGGCGGTGGCTAACAAGGAGCGGGTACGGTTCGCGTACCGGACGAATGACGGCACCACCACCAGACGGTTGGTGGACCCGCACCGGATGGTGGCGGCCGGGCGGCGCTGGTATCTGCTCGGCCACGACCACGACCGCGACGACTGGCGCATCTTCCGCATCGACCGCATCGACGACGTGCGGGCTACGGGTGCCAGGGTCGTGCCGCGCGAACCGCCCGCCGGTGACGCCGCCGCCTACGTCGCGGACCAGCTCTACTCGCTGGCGGCCACGTACGAGGCCGTCGTCACGCTGCGGGCACCCGTCACGGAGGTGGTCAGGGCGCTCGGCGAAGTCACCCCGATCGGCGAGCGGGCCTGCCGCGTCCGCATGCACGCCGACACCCTCGACTGGCTGGCCTTCCGGCTGACGACGCTGGGCTGCGAGTTCGAGGTGCACGAGCCACCCGAGCTGACCGCGCACCTGCGCGCCCTGGCGGCCCGCCTCACCCGAGCAGCGGGCTGACCCCGGCCAGGAACTCCAGCACCATCGGGCTCGCCACCTCCCTGAACTCCTCGAAGTAAGCATGCCGCGCCCCTTCGATGAGCCGCAGCTCCGCCCCCGGAATCCGCTCGGCCAGCAGCGGCGCGTTGGCCGCCGGGTTGAACACGTCGTCCGTCCCGTGCACGATCAAGGTCGGCGCGGCGATGCCGGGCAGCGCGTCCCAGGCGTCATGCCCCGCGCTCGCGGCCAGATGCCGCCGCCGGGCATGCGCCGGCATCCGGGGGTCGCCGGTCGTGTAGTGCGGCCCTGGATGCGTGGCCAGCCAGCCAGGCGTGTACATCAGCTCCAGTACCGCCCGCCTGGCCGCCTCCCGGTCCGGCTGCACCAGTGACTTGCGCACGTCGTTGCTCCGCTCGACCCCGTGAACGCCACCCGGCGACGTACACCCGAGCACCAGCCCCCCGACACGCGCCGGATGATCGGCCGCCACCCACTGGGCCACCCGCCCGCCCATCGAGGTCCCGTACACGTGCGCCCGCCCCACACCCACCGCGTCGAGCACGGCCGCCACGTCGGCGGCGAACCCCCGCGTCGTGTACGGCACGTCCGGTTTGTCGCTGTCGCCGGTGCCCCGCCAGTCGAAGGTGATGCTCTGATAGGCCCCGAAATCCGCGCGTACGGGATCCCACCAGCGGTGGTCGTTGGCCTGCCCCTGCAGCAGCACGAGAGGCGGCCCGTCGCCGCGTACCTGGTAGGACAGCTTCACACCGTCGGCGGTGGTCGTGTAAGGCACGCCTCCGATGGTCCCGCACACCGTGACGTGACAAGAACCCGGGGGCATGATGTCCGGTACGCCGTCCCGGCTCCGACGTCTCCGCTGAAGGACCCACGATCAAGGAGATTCGATGAAGTACATGATCCTTTCGTACGCGTCCCAGCAGGACTACGAGGCCATGGCCGGCAAGCACACCACCAAGGCCGAGTGGACCCCGGAGGACATGGCGGCCATGGCGGAGTTCATGACGACCGTCAACAGGGAGCTGGAGGAGTCCGGCGAGTTGGTCGAGACGCGCGGCCTGGTCGCGCCCGTGCACACCCGCAGGGTCGGCGCCCGCGACGGCGTTCCCTACGTCACCGACGGGCCCTACGCCGAGACCCAGGAGGTGCTGGCCGGCTACTGGGTCGTGGAGTGCGCCGGCATCGACCGGGCCGTCGAGATCGCCGCCCGCCTGGGTCAGTGCCCCTACCCGGGCAACGCCTACGACAACGCCTACGCCGACATCCGGCCCATCGCCGAGTCGGCCGAGGACATGGGGTTCTGATCGGCGGCGCCCCGGCCGAGGGCCTGCTGCGCGAGCTGGCGCCGCAGGTCCTCGGCGCGCTGGTCCGGCGTTTCGGGCACTTCGCCACCGCCGAGGACGCCGTACAGGAGGCGCTGCTGGCGGCCGCGCTGCAGTGGCCGGCGGAGGGCGTACCGGACAATCCGCGCGCCTGGCTCATCACGGTGGCCTCGCGGCGGCTGACCGACCTGCTGCGGGGCGAGCAGGCGCGCCGCCGCCGCGAGGACGTCGTGGCGGCCTGGGCGCTGCCGCAGGACCGGCTCGCGCCGGGCGCCGACCAGCCGGTATCCGCCTCGGACGACACGCTCATCCTGCTGTTCATGTGCTGCCATCCGTCGCTGTCGCCGCCCTCGCAGATCGCGCTCACGCTGCGGGCGGTGGGCGGTCTGACCACCGCCGAGATCGCCCGCGCGTTCCTGGTGCCCGAGGGCACGATGACCAGGCGCATCACCCGCGCCAAGCAGCGCGTCAAGGACAGCGGCCTGCCGTTCCGGCTGCCGCGCGGCCCCGAGCGCGCCGAACGGCTCGGCGCGGTGCTGCACGTCCTCTACCTGATCTTCAACGAGGGGTACGCCAGCACGTCAGGGCCCGACCTGCAGCGCGCGGAGCTGGCGGCGGAGGCGATCAGGCTGACCCGCATGGTGCATCGGCTGCTGCCCGGCGACCCCGAGGTGGCCGGGCTGCTGGCCCTCATGCTGCTCACCGACGCCCGCCGCCCGGCGCGCACCGGGCCGGACGGCGCGCTGATCCCGATGGCCGAGCAGGATCGGGGCCTGTGGAACGCCGCGTACATCGCCGAGGGCGTCGAACTCGTGACCGGCGCCCTCTCCCGGGGGCGGCCGGGGCCGTACCAGCTCCAGGCGGCGATCGCGGCCGTGCACGACGAGGCGGCCACGGCGGAGGAGACAGACTGGCCGCAGATCACGGCCCTGTACGAGCTGCTGATGCGCGACTCCGACAACCCCATGCTGGCGCTCAACCACGCCGTCGCCGTGGCCATGGCGCGTGGCCCGGAAGCCGGTCTCGGCCTGCTCGACGGCCTCGGCGACCGGCTCGCGGACGACCACCGCCTGTACGCCGTCCGCGCGCATCTGCTGGAGATGTCCGGCGACCACGCGGGCGCCCGCGACTCCTACGAGGAGGCGGCCGGGCGCGCCATGAGCCTGCCCCAGCAGCGCTACCTGCACGCGAAGGCGGCCCGCCTCAAAGACGGTTGACGGAGTGAGTACTCACTCCGTACTGTCGAAAGCATGACGGACACCACAGGCCGGCGTCGTGCGCCGGCGATGAGCCCAGAACAGCGCCGCGAGATGATCGTCCGCGCGGCCCTGCCCCTGGTGGTCGAATACGGCACCTCCGTGACCACCGCCCAGGTCGCCCGCGCGGCGGGCATCGGCGAAGGCACGATCTTCCGTGCCTTCGGCGACAAGGAGACGCTGCTGGCCGCCTGCATGGCGGAGGCGGCGCGGCCGGACGACACGCTCGCCCACGTCGCCTCGATCTCCCTCGACCAGCCACTGGCCGAACGGCTGGTCGAGGCGGCCGACACGATGCGCAGCCACCTGGCCCGCATGGGCGCGGTCGCCGGCGCCCTCGCCGCCTCCGGCGGCCTCCGCCGTGAAGCCGCCCTGAGGGAAGCCCAGGCCGAGGGAGAGCGTTCGCCCGCGTTCAGCCGCGAGGCGTCGATGGCCGCCAGCCGGGACGTCCTGACCGGCCTGTTCGAGCCCGACCGCGACTCCCTCAGGCTGGCCCCCGAACAACTCGCCGAGGCGTTCCAGTTCCTGACGATGGCGGTGGGCAGGGGCGCGTCCCCGCTGACCTCGGCCGAGTTGGTCGACCTGTTCCTGCACGGCGCCCTCAAGGAGTGACCGGCCTCTACGACGACCTCACCGCCGGCCGGCGCGGGGCGGTGACGTACGCGCTGCTTGGCGGCCTGCCGGCCGGCCACGCCGGTTGGCGATCGCCTGGATCGGCGGCGTGGCCGGTTTGCTGGCTTTTGCGGCGATTCTCCTGGCGCCCGCGCGACTCGCCGGAAAATAATCGGCCGCGCCGGGGAATGTACGGCCCCCAGGTGTGGTTACATACAGCGTGGCCGGTGTGTCCAGTGTCCCCGGGCCTCACCTATTGCCTTCGCGGACTACCGTTCGGCTGGAGCCGCGTTGTGCCTTTCGCCGAGAGGCGACCTGCACACCGGTACACGCACTCGTGAAGCGCCCGCCCTCTCCGGAGGGCGGGCGTTCACGCGTTCAGGACCTTTCGTAGTACGGGTCCGTGACGCCTCCGGGCGAGGCCAGCGTCTCCGTGTCGACCCCGGTCAGCCGGGCCCCCGCCTGATACGCGCTGTCCAGGAACTCCAGCACGGCGCCCACCGGATCCTCCATGACCCGTACGTCGTCGTACCGCAGCACCGCCAGATGGCTGCCCCGGGCGGCCAGCCACTCGGCCTGGGCCGGGCGCAGCGGCTCGCGCTCCAGCCCGGCCGGCTCCGGCGCGGTGTAGCTGTAGAAGGCCGGCCACGGGCGTTCCTTGTCGCCAAACCAGAACCCGGAGCTGATGACCTCCCAGCTATAGGCCTCCCGGGCGACCGGGTCGGTATCAGGCGAGACCCGGACGACACGCCCGGTGAACCGGGAGACCGCGATGTCGAACGTGTGCCAGAAGTGGTGCACCGGGCTCGTCTTGCCGGCGAAGTCGGCGGCGAAGCGGTCGAGGAGCTGCACCACCTGCGAAAGGATCCGCCAATATCGGTTGATGAGCACCGGGTCGTAGCGCGCGTGCAGGGTGTCCTCGGCGAACGGCGTGTCGTCGCCCATGTCGAACGGCACGGCCCAGATCTCCGGCCGGATGCCCAGCCCGGCCAGCGTCTCGAACAGCCGGTCGTGGAACGACGCCACCGACCTGCCGATCAGGCTGAACTCCGAGCTGCGCCCGTCGAACACGTCCACCACCAGCCGGTGGCGGACCAGGTCGAAGTCGACACAGAACAGCGGCTGCTCGCCCAGCCCGCCCATCGGCCGGGTCGTCAGCCCACGCCCGGTCGGGTGGAAGGGGACCTGCCACCAGTGGTTGCGCCGGTTGCTCGACGCGAGCCGGATCTTCCCGACGATCTGCGCGAACCGGTGAAAGGTCTCCTTGGCCTCCGTCCACTCCGCGAGCGGCATGGCAGGGAACAGCTCCATGACGGCCCCCCTCCGGCCTAGAGCGTTTCCCCGCAATCGTAACTAATCGTAGTGTTCGGGCAGCTCACAGGGGTCACCCGGAGCTGACGTACTTCCTCGGACGCAGGGCGTGGGCACGCAGCGCCGCCAGCGCGGCGAGCTGTCCCGGGCGGTCCATCCGCACGGCCAGCTCGTCGCTGAACGCCAGCCCGAGGGCCGTGAGCTGGGCGACCAGGTCGGCGACCGGCGCCGCCACGTCGTCCACGGTCCTGGCGGGATGCCAGCCCTCGCCGCCCACCACCTCGGCCACCCGCTCGCGCAGCTCGCCCGGCGACATCAGCGTGCCGTTGGCCAGCAGCATCAGCGCGGCCTCCCTGGCCGACACCTCGAACTCGTGCTCGCCCCTGGCCAGCAGCAGCCGGGTGACCGCCCGCCACATGGACTTGGGCGACTTGAGCAGCCGCTTGCCGTAGTCGGTGATGACCAGCTTGGCGCCGTCGCGGCTGATCGCACCCAGCTCGCGTTCGGCCAGGTCGCGCAGCCTGAGCGCCTCGGGGGACGGCGCCAGCCGCAACGGCAGGCTCTCCCCTGAAGCGGCCAGGGACAGCAGCCGGTGCAGCGCGGGCAGCGGCTGCGGGGTCACGGGGGCGTGCAGGCGTACCTCGAACGGCTGCGCCAGCTCGCGCCTGGCCGGGCCGCGCCCCAGCACCCAGCGGTTGAGCCGCTCGCCGTGCACTCGGTTGAGCCAGCTGTCCCCGCCCAGTTCGGTGCGGGGCTCGGTCAGCCAGCGGCGGGTCAGGGCGGCCCGGTCGACCTCGTCGCCGGCCAGGATCGCCAGTTCGAGCGCGGCGGAGCAGGCGATGTGCGCGCCCAGCTCCTCCGGCCCCATGATCATGCTCCACTGGAGTTCGGGCACGTCGGGCGGGAGCACACCCGTGGCTTCGAGCGCCTGCTGGTAGGCGCTGGTGCCCGCGTCCTCGCCCTCACGGGCGTAGGTGCGCAGGATCTTGAGTGTCGTCGGGGACACGCACAGGGCGGCGTATCGTTCCAGGCCGCCGAGCTGGAGCAATCGCCCCAGGGAACGTGCCAGGCGCTCGTGGTCGCCGTCCGCCTTGAGCGGCCCGACCTTGATCGGCAACGTGTACCAGAGAAACTCGCAGACGTCGAGCTGGGTCACCGTCTCCAACGGCTCCCCACCCGTCAACCATTCGACGGCGGTCCTGGCCTCCTCGGCCAGGTCCGGCTGAGATCGCTCCAACTCGGCGAGTAGGGCGGTGACATCCGGTGCACTCATGCCTCGAAGTTTGCCGTATCGACCCCGGGCCTGACGATGACCGAATCCGGTGCGTATTGGGTCTTGCACAGCGACTACCTTAAGAAACCGATCATATCCACCGTTTTTCGAACAACATGCGCGCCTTCCACTCCGTGTACGGGATCAGCTCGGCGGACAGGACGGGATGCAACCACCAGAAGTTGATGAGCGCGAGCAGCGCGAAGGCGCCCACGACAGCGGCCCCCACTGTACGCCGTACCGGCGTGGCGCCGCCCTTGGCCGCCGGGGCCGAAGGCCCGATCAGCAGCCCGGCGCAGAGCGTGATGGCCAAAATCATGAACGGCACCATCGGGATGGCGTAGAACAGGAACATCGTGCGGTTGTCGGCCAGCGCGAAGTAGAACCACGGCAGCCAGCCCATGCCGTAGGCCAGCAGCACGGCCCCGGCCCGCCAGTCGCGCGAGGAGACGTACCAGGCGATCAGGGCCACCAGCGCGGCCACCGCGCCGAACCAGATCACCGGCGTGCCCACCCCGAGCACGGCCTCCGAGCAGTCCTTGACGCCGCAGGTCTCCTGCCTGCCCTCATACCAGAAGGCGACGGGACGCAGCAGCAGCGGCCACTGCCACGGCTCGGACATGTAGGGGTGCGAGGTCTCCAGGCCGCTGTGGAAGGTGAACACCTGCCACTGGTACTGGATCCACGACCGCATCGAGTCGAAGACGAAGAAGAGCGGGTTGCCCGCCGAGGTGGCCTGGTCCCAGTTGCGGCCGTAGCCGCCCGCCGTGGCGAACCAGCCCGTCCAGGTGGCCATGTAGGTCACGAACGGCACGACCGCGAACGCCACGAACCCCTGGGGCACGTCCTTGGCGACCGCCCCCCGATACGGCCGGCGCAGCCCCACGGCCCGCCGGGCGCCGAAGTCCCACAGCAGCGACATGATCGCGAACGCCACCGCGAACGCCAGCCCCGACCACTTGACCGACATCGCCAGGGCCAGGCACACCCCGGCCCCGATCCGCCACCACCTGATGCCCAGCGACGGCCCCTGCGGTGAGATGGGCGAGCTCTCGTACCAGGCGACCAGCCGCTCCCGCGCCTGGTCACGGTCGACCACCAGGCAGGCGAACGCGGCCAGCACCCAGAACATCAGGAAGATGTCCAGCAGCGCCGTCCGCGAGAGCACGTAGTGCAGGCCGTCGAGGGCCAGCAGCAGGCCGGCGAAGCAGCCGAGCAGCGTCGAGCGGGTCATCCGGCGCGCCACCCTGGCCAGGATCAGGATGGACAGCGTCCCGATCACCGCCGCCGCGAACCGCCAGCCGAACGGGTTGAGCCCGAACATCCACTCGCCCACGCCGATCATCCACTTGCCCAGCGGCGGGTGGACGACGTAGGAGGCGCACTTGTCGAGCTCCTGAGGGGAGCACGACTGCCAGATGTTGAGGTTGCCGGCGAGGATCGCCTTGTCCGCGTCCTTGATCGTGACCCGCTCGACCCAGTGGGTGATGAGCGAGAACGCGTCCTTCATGTAATACGTCTCGTCGAACACCACGGCCTTGGGATGGCCGAGGTTGATGAAACGTATGATCCCGCCGAACACCATGATGAGCAGCGGCCCGACCCACCCCCAGAGCACGCTGCCGCGCATGGGAGGTATGACCCGATCGCGTACGGACCGCGTCTGAGGATGGCTCTCGCCGACCTCCGAGCTGTCGTAGGCCTGGTACGGGGAATCGGTCACCGCCATTCGGACATCGTACGGGCCCCAGAGCGGTGGTTACCCAAGAAACACGGTCTAATTGGGATGCCCTGCCACAATGGTCAGGTGACTGTGAACGGCAGGTTGGTGCTGGCAGGAGCCCCCATAGGTCAGGCGGGCGACGTCTCGCCCCGGCTGCGCGAGGTGCTCGGAGAAGCCGACGTCGTGGCCGCCGAGGACACCCGGCGGCTGCGCAGGCTGGCGGCCGACCTCGGGGTGGAGATCACCGGCCGGGTGGTGTCCTACTACGACCAGAACGAGGTGGGCCGGGCCAAGGAGCTCGTCGAGACGCTCAAGGAGGGCCGCACGGTCGTCGTGATCACGGACGCGGGCATGCCGGGCGTCTCCGACCCCGGCTACCGCCTGACGCACCTGGCGATCGAGGCCGGCGTCCCGGTCACCGCGCTGCCGGGGCCGAGCGCCGTCACCACCGCGCTGGCCGTGTCCGGGCTGGCCAGCGACCGGTTCTGCTTCGAGGGCTTCCCGCCGCGCAAGACCGGCGACCGCGCCCGCCGCCTGGCCGCCCTGGCGGAGGAGGAGCGCACCATGGTGTTCTTCGAGTCGCCGCGCCGGCTGGCGAACTCCCTGGAGGCGATGGCGGAGGCGTTCGGCGCCGAGCGGCGGGCCGCGGTGTGCCGGGAGCTGACCAAGACCTACGAGGAGGTCCGCAGGGGCGGGCTCGCCGAACTGGCCGCCTGGGCGGAGCCGGGTGTCAAGGGCGAGATCACGGTCGTCGTCGCCGGGCACACCCCGGGCGAGGGCGAGCCGGACCTCGACGCGCTGGTCGCGGAGGTGGACCGCCGGGTGGCCGAGGGCACCCAGAGCAAGCTGGCGATCGCCGACGTGGCCAAGGGCGCCGGAATCCCCAAACGAGAGCTGTACGACCTGGTTCACAGGAGATCTGCCACGCCATAGGGTGCGCAACGTGAGGAACTGGGCGGTGTCGGCGGGACGGCTGGTCCCGCCCATGCAGGGCACGGCCCTTCTGGGCTGGTCCGGCCCGCTCGCGGTCGCGCTCTTCGGCGGGATCCTGCGCTTCGTCCGGCTCGGCGAGCCCAAGGCGGTCGTCTTCGACGAGACCTACTACGTCAAGGACGCGTACTCGCTGCTCCAGCACGGCGTCGAGCGCATGATGCTCGGCGACGCCAAGAACCCCATCGCCGACCAGCGCCTCATCACCGACAACCTGGACATCTTCCAGCAGTGCGCCAAACCGGTCGACTGCGCCTCTTTCGTGGCCCACCCGCCGCTCGGCAAGTGGATGATCGCGGTGGGCGAGTGGATGTTCGGGATGAACCCGTTCGGCTGGCGCTTCGTCGCGGCGCTGGCCGGGACGCTGTCCATCCTGGTCCTGGCCAGGGTGGCGCGCCGGATGACCCGCTCGACGCTGCTCGGCTGCCTGGCCGGGCTGCTGCTGGCGCTCGACGGCCTGCACCTGGTGCTCTCGCGGACGGCGCTGCTGGACATCTTCCTGATGTTCTGGGTGCTGGCCGGGTTCGCCTGCCTGGTCGCCGACCGTGACCAGGCCAGGGGGCGGCTGGTCGGCTGGTACGCGAGCAGCGCGATCAACGAGATGGGCCCGCGGCTCGGGTTCCGGCCCTGGCGGCTGGCCGCCGGGCTCTGCCTGGGGGCCGCGTGCGCGGTCAAGTGGTCGGGGATCTTCTTCCTCATCGCGTTCGCGGTCATGAGCCTCCTGTGGGACATGGGGGCCAGGCGGGCGCTGGGGCTGCGGGAGCCGTACCGGGGGGCGCTGGCGTACGACCTGCCGGGCGGGTTCGGAGCGATGGCCCTCGTGCCCGCCGTGACCTTTCTCACCTCGTGGACCGGCTGGTTCGCCACGGCGGGCGGCTGGGGGCGCAACTGGGAGCAGGCCACCTCGGCGGGGCCGGGGTTCTTCCTCTTCGACTCGATGCGGTCGTGGGTGGCCTACCAGCGGCAGGTGCTCGGCTACCACAGCGGCCTGGACGAGTATCACCACTACATGTCGGAGCCCTGGCAGTGGCCGCTGCTGTTACGGCCGGTCTCCTTCTGGTATCCGGCGGACCTGCCGCCCTCGGCGTGCGGGGCCGCCAAGTGCTCGCAGGCCGTGCTCGGAGTCGGCACGCCGGCGCTCTGGTTCGGCGCCGCGCTCGCCCTGCTCGGCCTCGTCGTCTGGTACGTCTCCTCCCGCGACTGGCGGGCCGGGGCCGTGCTGCTGGCGTTCGCGGTGGGCTGGCTGCCGTGGTTCTACTACGCCATCGCCGACAACCGCACGATGTACCTCTTCTACATGATCCCCGTGGTGCCGTTCATGGTGCTGGCGGTCGTGCTGATGGCAGGGCTGATCATGGGCAGACAGGACGCCTCGCCCACCAGGCGCGCCACCGGGGCCGCGGTCGTGGGGGCGTTCGCGCTCATCGTGCTGATCAACTTCTGGTGGCTCCATCCGGTGCTGGTCGCCGAGACGATCACGCAGACACAGTGGTGGGCTCGGATGCTGATGCGTTCTTGGGTGACCGCCGCCCCCAAATGACCCGCCAGTTGACGCCGCGGCGCAGCGTGATCGCCGCCGCGACGCAGGCCAGCGGAACGGCCGGAAGCACGTAGCGGTAGTCGAACTCCGCCGTCGCAGCCGGGGCCAGCAGCAGCCCGACCGCGCCCAGCCAGGGCAGCACCACCGGGCCGCCGAGCGTGCGCCAGCGCACCACGACGCCGTACAGGCCGATCAGCAGGATGCCGCCGAGCATGATGCCGCGCAGGTAGAACACCTTCTGGTAGGCGCTCATGATGTCGGCCCACGGGTGCACGATCCGCGTCTCGGGCGGGCCCTGCTCGTAGCTGAACGCGTCGGTGTCGGTCCGGCCGCCCGCGTAGGAGGCCCACTTCGGCAGCCGCTTGGACTGGCCGTTCTCGTCGAGCTGCTCGTACGGCTTGAACTCGTACATCAGGTAGGTCGGCTCGTCGGGGAACCTGGGCCGCGACCAGTGGAACGCGCGGAAGAAGTCGCGCGCGACGACCTGCAGATAGTCGCCGGGCTGCGACAGGATGGCCCGGGTCGCGAACCTGCTGGCGGCGTCGTTGGTGATCTCGCTCCACTTCTTGTTGGCGCCCCAGCGGTGCAGCACCTCGCCGGTGCCCGTGCCGTTGCCGTTGCCCTGGCCCCACAGATACCACTGCGCGTGGTCCTTGCGCTGGTCGACGGGGTCGGTGATGCAGAGCAGGAGGAGCTGGACCTCTTTGTACTTGTCGATGTCCATCTTGTTGCAGTCGGCGAAGATGGCCGTGCGCATGTAGAGGATGAGGCCGTCGCTGTTGGTCATGGCGAACTTGCCGTACGCCGAGGCGAACCACCCCATGTACACCATCACCGGAATCGCGCACACCGTGATCACGGCCGTGATCGGCCGCCAGCCGGTCCGCTTGATCAGCAGATAGAGCACCACCAGCGCCAGGATCGGCAGGCCGATCGAGCGCGTCAGCCAGGTCAGCGCCAGCAGCAGGCCGATGACCGCGCCCGCCTTCCACGTCAGCCGCCGCTTCCACAGCACCATCGTGATCACGCCCACGACGAGCAGCAGGAACAGGGTGTCGGACATCACCATCTGCTCAAGCTGGATCTGGTAGGCATCGAACAGCACCGGCGCCGCCGCCAGGGTGGCCCCCCACTTCGGCAGCCGGAACTTGATCCGCAGCAACGCGTAGATCAGGCACGCCGTGGCCAGACCCATGAGATGCTGCGTGAAGGTCAGCAGGGTGAAACTGTGGAACGGCTTGAGCAGCATCAGCCAGAAGCTGTAACCGTCGGGCCTGATCGGGTGCGGCCGTGGGTGCAACGACACCGAGACGTATTCGTAGGAGTCGTTGAACCACATGGCCGGGCCGTAGCCGAGCATGGTGATGAGCCGCAGCACGGCGCCGACGCCGAAGGCCGCGGCGAACACCCGATGCCTGCGCAACATGGACAGCGCGCGCGCTGTCCGGCCAGGGGCGGAGTGGTCCACAGGGGTAATCTCCGCGACGCTCACCATGCTGTAAAGAATGCCAGTCGTTTTCAGGTCTGTGCCCGAGCATCGTCGCGCACAGGGCATGATGGTTCACTGGAAGAGCCTTAACTGAAGGGTAGACACGTGGAACTGACGGTGGTCATGCCCTGCCTCAATGAGGCGGAGACCGTGGAAGTCTGTGTACGCAAGGCCGTGGCGTGCATGGAGGAGCACGGCATCGAGGGTGAGGTCCTGATCGCCGACAACGGGAGCACGGACGGTTCGCAGCAGCTCGCTCGCGACGCCGGCGCCCGCGTGGTCCACGTCGACGAGAAGGGCTACGGCAACGCCCTCATGGGCGGCATCAGGGCGGCCCGCGGCAAATACGTCATCATGGGCGACGCCGACGACTCCTACGACTTCACCGCGCTGCTGCCGTTCGTCGAGCAGTTGCGCGAGGGCGCCGACCTGGTGATGGGCAACCGTTTCCGGGGCGGCATCTCGCCGGGCGCCATGCCACCGCTCCATCGCTACCTGGGCAACCCGGTGCTGTCGTTCATCGGGCGGCTGTTCTTCCCGTCGGCGATCAAGGACTTCCACTGCGGGCTGCGCGGCTTCCGTCGCGACTCGATCCTGCGGCTGCAGTTGCAGACCGGCGGCATGGAGTTCGCCTCGGAGATGGTGGTCCGCTCCACGCTGTCGGGTCTCGACGTGCGCGAGGTGCCCACGACGCTCTCGCCCGACGGCCGCTCCCGCCCGCCGCACCTGCGCTCCTGGCGCGACGGCTGGCGCCACCTGCGCTTCCTGCTCCTCTACAGCCCGAAGTGGCTGTTCTTCTACCCCGGCCTCGTCATGATGCTGATCGGCGCCGTCGCCGGCACGGCGCTGACGTTCGGGCCTGTGGAGATCGGCGAGCTGGCCTTCGACGTCGACACCCTGGTCGGCGCCTCGGCGATGGTGGTGATCGGCTTCCAGGCGGCCTTGTTCGCGGTCTTCACCAAGGTCTACGCGGCCGAGGAGGGCTTCCTGCCGGAGTCGCCGCGCATCCGCAGACTGATCGACATCATCACCCTGGAGAAGGGGCTGGTGGTGGGCGGCCTGCTGGCGCTGGCCGGTCTGGTCGGCCTGGTGATGTCGCTGGTGCACTGGCAGGTGCGCAGCTTCGGCGAGCTCGACCCGCGTGAGTCGCTGCGCCTGGTGGTGCCGTCGGCGACGGCGCTGATCATGAGCTTCCAGACCATCTTCGCGGCGCTGTTCATCAGCATCCTGGGCATCCGCCGCACGCGCGAGACCTCGATCGACGTGGCCGCCGCCGCTGCCGAGGAGGCCGCCGAGGCGGTCTCGATGGAAAAAGCCAAGAGCTGATCAACCACCCTTTACGCGCTGCCGTGGCCGGCCACTCGCCGGCGTCGGCTCGCGTCCTTCCAGGAAACGCTCGCTGACCCTTCAGTGGCGCGCCGCCGCTACGAGGCGCACTGTGGGCCGGGTAACCGGGCAACCGTGGGCTCGCGTAACGGCGGGTGACCACGGAAGGGTCAGAGGCCGTTTCCTGGAGGGCCATCGGCCGGAGTGCGGCGGGTGGGGTGGGCACGGCAGCGCGTAACAAATGAATGTCACAAACCCCGTAGGCTTGGAATCATGTCCCAGCACATCTTGACCGCCGTGGCGTGGCCGTATGCGAACGGCCCCCGGCATATCGGGCACGTATCCGGGTTCGGCGTGCCGTCCGACGTCTTCAGCCGCTACCAGCGGATGGCGGGCAACAAGGTGCTGATGGTGTCAGGCACCGACGAACACGGAACCCCCATCCAGGTGCAGGCCGACAAGGAGGGCGTGAGCGCCAGGGAGCTGGCCGACCGCTACAACCGCGTCATCGCCGAAGACCTGACCGGCCTCGGCCTCTCCTACGACCTGTTCACCCGGACCACCACCAAGAACCACTACGCCGTCACGCAGCAGATCTTCAAGGGCCTCTACGACAACGGCTACATCTTCCCCAAGACCACGATGGGGGCGATCTCGCCCTCCACCGGCCGCACCCTGCCCGACCGCTACATCGAGGGCACCTGCCCCATCTGCGGCTATGACGGCGCGCGCGGCGACCAGTGCGACAACTGCGGCAACCAGCTCGACCCGATCCAGCTCGTCAACCCGAAGAGCCGCATCAACGGCGAGACGCCGGTGTTCGTCGAGACCGAGCACTTCATGCTCGACCTGCCCGCCTTCGCCGACGTGCTGGGCTCCTACCTGCAGTCCAAGCAGGGCGAGTGGCGGCCCAACGTGCTGAAGTTCGCCCTCAACCTGCTCGGCGACCTGCAGCCGCGGGCGATCAGCCGCGACCTCGACTGGGGCGTGCCGATCCCGCTCGACGGCTGGCGCGACCAGTCCAACAAGCGCCTCTACGTGTGGTTCGACGCGGTCATCGGCTACCTGTCGGCCTCCATCGAGTGGGCCAGGCGCTCGGGCGACCCCGACGCCTGGCGTCAGTGGTGGCAGAACCCCGACGCCCGCGGCTACTACTTCATGGGCAAGGACAACATCGTCTTCCATGCCGAGATCTGGCCGGCGATGTTGTTCGGCTACAGCGGCATCGGCGCGCGCGACGGCTCCCCGGGGTCGCTCGGGGCGCTCAACGTGCCGTCCGAGGTGGTTTCGAGCGAGTTCCTGACGATGGAGGGCAAGAAGTTCTCCTCCTCCCGCCAGGTCGTCATCTACGTGCGCGACTTCCTCGCCCGCTACGACGCCGACGCGCTGCGCTACTACATCGCGGTGGCCGGCCCGGAAAACCAGGACACCGACTTCACCTGGCAGGAGTTCGTCAACCGCAACAACGGCGAGCTGGTCGCGGCCTGGGGCAACCTGGTCAACCGGTCGATCTCGATGGCGGCGAAGAACTTCGGCGCCGTGCCCGAGGCGGGCGACCTGACCGACGCCGACCGGGCGCTGCTGGAGCGCTCGCGGGGCGCGTTCGCGCCGGTCGGGGCCGAGCTCAACCGGTCGCGCTTCAAGAACGCGATCACCGAGGCGTTCGACGTGGTCCGCGAGGCCAACAAATACCTGGCCGAGCAGGAGCCGTGGAAGCTCAAGGACGACCCTGAGCGCCAGAAGTCGATCCTGCACGTCGCGCTCCAGGTGGTCGACGACGCCAAGACGATGCTCACGCCGTTCCTGCCCGGCTCGTCCAACAAGGTCCACGCCATGCTGGGCGGCGAGGGCGTGTGGTCGGGCATGCCGGAGATGCGCGAGGTCGACGAGGACGGTGGCACGCCCTACCCGGTGATCACGGGCGACTACGACGGGGCCGCCCGCTGGGAGCACCAGCCGATCAAGCCCGGCACACCGCTCGCGCCGCCCGTGCCGCTGTTCAAGAAGCTCGACCCGAAGGTCGTGGACGAGGAGCTGTCCCGGCTGGGCCAGTAGCCGTCCCCGGGTGATGACGGCTGGCCTCGGGTGATGGCGGCGGGCCTTGGGTGATGGCGGCGGGCACCGCCATCACCCGGCTACGTTAGACCCCGTGACGAAGCTTCCCGCCGTGCCAGAGCCGCTCTCCAGCCCCGTGTTCGACAGCCACTGCCACCTCGACATCATGGTCGGCAACCGGCAGGCGTCGTCCGGCGATCCCGTGGCCCAGGCCGCGCAGGCGTCGGCGGCCAGCGTGCGCGGCATCCTGGAGGACGCCAGGGCCGTCGGGGTGACGCGGCTGGTCACGATCGGCTACGACCTGGCCTCCTCGCGCTGGAACGCCGATGTGGCGGCCGGGCAGGAGGGTGTCTACGCCGGGGTGGCCATCCATCCCAACGAGGCCCACGAGGCCACTCCTGAGGTGCTGGCCGAGATCGAGTCCCTGGCCGGGCGGCCGGAGGTGCGGGCGGTGGGGGAGACGGGGCTCGACTACTACCGCGACTGGGCGAGCAAGGACGACCAGCACGCGAGCTTCCGCGCGCACATCGAGATCGCCAAGCGGACCGGCAAGGCGCTGGTGATCCACGACCGTGACGCGCATGACGACGTGCTGAGGGTGCTGGCGGAGGTGGGTGCGCCGGACAAGGTGGTGTTCCACAGCTACTCGGGCGACGCCGAGATGGCGAAGAAGTGCGTTGACGCCGGATATTTCATGTCATTTTCCGGGCCGGTGACGTACAAGAACGCCGCCTACCTCCGCGCGGCCGCCGAGGTCGCGCCCGCCGAGCTCATGCTGGTCGAGACCGACGCGCCCTACCTGCCGCCGGTCCCGCACCGCGGCAAGCCCAACGCGCCCTACCTGATCCCGCTCACCCTGCGCTGCCTGGCGGAGGTCAAAAAGGTCCATCCGGACGAGTTGTGCGCGGCGATCAGCGCCAACGGAGTCACGGTCTTCGGCGAGTGGTGACCATCTTTTGGTGAACCGGTGGATGCGGGGAGCCGGGCGCCGCTAGCGTTCGGGCGGCCCTGCCCCTACCGGAGGTGGTTCGTGCGAGGTAAGAGGCGTGCGCCGCGTCCGCCGATCCCGTGGCGTTCCCCGTGGACGCCGGCCGTGTGCCTGCTGGGCATGGTGGCCATCGGCGCGATCGCCGCGGTGTCGTTCCTGGTCAAAGACGTCGTCGTGGTGGTGGACGGCGAGCGGCGGCCGGTCCACGGCTTCGCCGGGACCGTTCACGAGGTGCTCGCCCAGGCCGGGGTGTCGGTGGGCTTCGGCGACGTCGTACGCCCGGCCGCGCGCGAGATCGTCGCCGACGGGAGCACGATCGAGGTACGCCGCGCGCGCCCGATCACCCTCACCCTCGACGGCCGCACCAGCAAACACCTGGTCACCGCCACGAACGTGGGCGACGCCCTGACCGAGCTGGACATCGCCCCGGCGGCCGGCCGCCTCTCCGCCCCGCGCGGCGACGCGGTGCCGCTGGAGGGGATGGCGCTGACGGTGTACACGCGGCGGAAGGTGTACGTGGTGGCCGGCACCACCCGGGTCACCTCGCGGACGACCGCCAGGACGGTACGCGAGGTGCTCAGGCAGAAGCGCATCGCCCTGCGCCGCGGCTACGAGGTGAGCCCGCCGCTCGGCAGCTTCCCCGCGGACGGCACGGTCATCACGGTCAGCCCGCCCCGGACCGTACAGATCGACCCCGCCACCACCCGGCTCAACTGGCGCGGCCTGGCCGCGTGCGAGTCCCAGGGGAATCCGCAGGCGTTCAACGCGAACGGGCCTTACTACGGGATGTACCAGTTCAGCCTGCCCATGTGGCAGGCGGTGGGCGGCATGGACGTGCCCACCACCTGGCCCGCCGACGAACAGACCTACCGGGCGCAGGTCCTGTACCAGCAGGTGGGCGGCAAGTGGCAGAGCCAGTGGCCCAACTGCGGCTCCCGCCTGTTCACCCCATAACCCCTCCTGCCGGCCTTTCCAGAGCGGTCCCATCTCTAACCGGACACCGCGACCCCGAAGTCAGCCCCCTTGGGCGGCTGAAGCGGCTGCAGCGTCTCAGCGTTCCGCCCGGTCACCCCGACCTTCCCGTACGGCCGAGCATCCGGCTGCCCCACGAACAGCTTGTTCCCACTGAAGGCCACCGACCACCCGAACAGCCCATCGGCGGTGCCCAGCTTCCGATCCTCGGCGGCGTCCTTCCAGGAGACCACCCGGACACCCCCGCCATAGGGAGCACCGATCGCCAGGCGTCCATCCGCCGAGGCGGCCATCGAGAACCCGAAGGCCTGCTTACCCTGCTGAGTCACCCGCCGAGTGGGCTTCCTGGCGGTGTCGAGTAGCTGAACGTACCCGGGCCCCGGCGAGCTGACGGCATAACCGGACCCTTCGGAGTAGGCGACCGCGTACCCGTACCGATCACCAGAGGCGTTGGTCGGCGAGTCCAGCTTCACCGATGTGATCTTGGAAGCCAGCACGTCGTCGATGAACACGACCGACCCCGAGTCGATCTTGCCGGCCTCGATCTGCCGGCCCGCCCCGTCGTCGTTCTCGTACGGCACGCCCACGACCAGCCCGTTCTTCGGCCCGAACGCCATCGCCCAGCCGAACTGGTCACCCACCTCACTGTTGCCCCGGACGTCCACGGTCTCCTGGCTGATCCGGCGCAGATCGCCCGCGCCCTTGCGCACGTAGACGGCGCCCACGTCGAGCAGCGCGGCCTCGTCCTCGTACGGCGCGCTGATCGCCACCAGGTCGCCCCGGGCCGCCACCGACCACCCGAAGTGCGCGAACCTCTGCGGCGTGGCCGCGGTGAGGCGCTGAGGGGGCGTGGTGCCACCGCCGTAGACCACGTACGCGGCCCCGGCGTCCTCGATACCGTCCACGTCCGCGTAGGGGGCGCCGATCACCAGGTCGGCGCAGGCGTCGCCGTTGACCTGCGCGAGCCGTAGCGACCAACCTAAAGCGTCGCCCGTGGCCACGCCGGGAACGGCGACCGGGACGACCTTGTCGCCGGACAGCACGTGCACCGACCCCTTCTGAGCGTCCGCGAACGGATCGCCCACCGCCACGTCGTCCACACCGTCACCGTCGAAGTCGGCCGCCCCGGCGCAGGCCGCCGCCGTGGCGGCCATCACCGGCGCCGGCATCCCGGCCGCGAGCACGAGCGCGATGAGAGCGGCTCTGACCATCACAGCGCCACCTCGATCTGCTCACCGTTCTCGAGCATGTTCGCCGTCATCTTGACGGGCTTGCGGTACGTGGCCAGGTCGAACACGAACGCGCTGTCCACCCGCCCACCCGGCAGGATCGCCGGCGGCAGGGTGATGGCGGCGGCGTCGTGCTCCCCGCCCCTGTCGTCGATCATGGTGACCACCGGCTGGATCAGCAGCCTGCGCTCGCCACCCGGGTTGATCATGGTCCAGCGGATCACGCAGAGCTGGCCCGAGGTGGAGGTCTTGCCCTCGTACTCCTTCAGCCCGCACTCCGGCGCCGCCGACACGATCGCGACCGGGTCGTCGAAGTTGGCGCCCAGCACGAACCTGCGGCCCACGTCGTTGGGCTTGGCCGTGGTGGCCGCCTGCGAGGGGCTGCTCGGGTTCGCGGTGGTGACCCCGTTCCTGCTGGAGGTGACGATCAGCACGGCGGCGGTCACGACGATGGCCAGCACGGCGGCCGCGGCGGCGATGAGCCAGCGGGTGCCCGGCGTACGCGTACCGCCGAGGGTGTCGGGCTCGTCCACCGGGGCGGCGGTACGTCCACCAGGCTGCGTCTCAGTGCTTAAGACGCTAAGCGGCGCCTTGCCGAGCTGCGGCTGAGGCTGTGACTCCTCCCGCCGCTCCTTGGACTTCTCCTTGGGCTTCTCCTTGGATCGGAACAGCCCACGAGGCCGCCCCTGCTCCTGAACCTGATTCTGAGCCTCCCACCGAGCCAGCTCAGCCTTGGCCGCCTCTTCCTCCCGCCGGGCCAGCTCCTCCACCGACGGCGTGCCAGAGGCGGTCGCCGGCGCCGTACCAGCGGCACCGGCCTGACCACCACCGGCACTCGCCGGCGCGACAGAAGGAACGGAAGGAACCGGACCGGTCACGGCGTCCGCCGCGTCCGGACTCTCCGCCCCGAACGCCACCGGCGGCACGACCGGAGCCCGCCCCGTGGTGTCACTGGGCGGCGGGGTCGTGAAGGTCGCCGTGATGTCCGGCTCGTCCACCACGTTCTGCGGCGGCTGCCAGTCGGTGAGCATCTCGTTCGCCACCAGGGTGGGCGGATTGACCGCCACCGCCCGCGTGGGCGCACTGCCTCCCACCAGGGCGATCAGCAATTCCTGCGCGCTGGGACGCAGGGCGGTCTCCATCGAGGTGGCCCGCCGTACGAGCTCGTTGAGCGGCGCGGGCAACGCCCCCAGCTCTGGCGGCGTGTTCAGCACCCTGGTGGCCAGCGTGATGGGGTCGCCCCGCCCGAACGGATGCCGCCCATTACCGGCATACGCCACCAGGCATCCCCAGGCGAAGATGTCGGCCGCCGGGCTGACGACCTCACCTCGTACCTGCTCAGGAGCCCACCATCCCGGGCTCCCCAGCAGCTCGCCGGACATCGTGAACCCCGTCTCACGGTCGAGCGCCCTGGCGATCCCGAAATCGATCACCCGAGGCCCCGACAGCGACAGAATCACGTTCGCCGGCTTCAGATCCCTGTGCACCAGCCCCGCCACGTGGATCGCCGCCAGCGCCGCCGCCACTCCGAGTGCCACGCCGTGCAGCGGCCCCGGGTCCAGGGCGCCGTACTGTGTTATCTGATCGGACAACGGAGTGCCCGCGATGTATTCGGTGACCATGTAAGGCCGGCCGTCCCCGGTGTTGCCGTTGTCCAGCACCTGAGCGGTGCAGAACGACGCCACCCGCCGGGCGTTCTCGACCTCCGCATGAAACCTGGCCGCGAACCCCTCCTGGTTGGCGAACTCCGCCTTCACCACTTTGAGCGCGACGAACCGCCCCGTCGGGGCTCGCGCGAGAAAGACGGTCCCCATGCCGCCCTCGCCGAGCCGCCCCAGCAGGCGGTACGGCCCGATCTCCCGCAAGTCCGTCGGGCGGAGCGGTGCGGCGCCCGTTGGCTCCATGAGGGACGTCCCTTCCTGTTCCACGCCATCCTCTCCTCTGGTCTCCCCATCCGCCATCACACGTTGTTCGATGCGGGAGACTGGTTGGATGATGAGGCTGTTGGGCCCTGCAGAAATACGTATTTTGGCGGACAAGCTAGATCTTCGTCCCACAAAAAAGCTAGGCCAGAACTTTGTGATCGACGCAGGGACCGTCCGGCGCATCGTCCGAGTGGCCGATTTGTCCCCCGATGACGTGGTCATAGAGATCGGCCCGGGCCTCGGCTCGCTCACCCTCGCGCTCCTGCCGTCGGCCGAGCACGTGGTGGTGGTCGAGATCGATCCGGTGCTGGCGGGCCGGCTCCCCATCACAGTGGCGGAACACGGCGCCGCCGACAACCTCACGGTGGTGAACGCCGACGCCATGAAGATCGCCCTCGGCGACCTGTCGGGTCACGTTCCGACGGCGCTGGTGGCCAACCTTCCGTACAACGTGTCCGTCCCGGTGCTCCTGCACCTCCTGGAGATCCTCCCGTCCCTGCGCAAGGGCCTGGTCATGGTCCAGTCGGAAGTGGCCGACCGCCTCGCCGCGGGCCCCGGCTCGAAGGTGTACGGGGTGCCCTCGGCCAAGGCGGCCTGGTACGCGGACGTACGCCGAGCGGGCCCGGTGGGCCGCACCGTCTTCTGGCCCGTCCCCAACGTCGACTCCGGCCTCGTCTCCCTGGTCCGCCGCGATCCACCCACCACGAGCGCATCCCGCGAGGAGGTCTTCGCGGTGGTGGACGCCGCCTTCGCACAACGCCGCAAAACCCTACGAGCCGCCCTAGCCACCTGGGCCGGCACCGCCCCCCAAGCCGAAACGGCTCTGCGCGCGGCCGGCGTAGACCCCTCAACCAGAGGCGAACAACTCACCATCGAAGCCTTCGCCCGCATAGCCGAACAAAAACCCTGACCCCAGACCACCCCGCGGACGGGGCAGCACTGCCGGACGGGACAGCACCGCGTAGACAGACCACCACCGTCCACGCAGGGCATCACCACTTGCGCGGATCATCACCGTCCAGGCGGAGCGCCACCGTCCAGGCGGAGCGCCACCGCTCAGGCGGGGCATCACCGCTTGCGCGGATCATCACCGCTCAGGCAGAGCGCCACCGTCCAGGCGGGGCATCACCGCTTGCGCGGATCGCCAACGTTCAGACGGCGCAGCACCCATTCGCGGGGCGGCACCGTTTTCCACAGCCCCACCACTCTCGCCACCCCTTTTCCACAGAACACCGTTCGGCCCCACCCACCCCACCCCCACCAAACAATCCTGGCCTCCTCGCGCCCAAAACCCGGAGGAGGCCCCCATGCTCAACCCCACCGCCACCAGGACCGCCCTCAACCCCGCCACCAGCAGCGCCACCAGCACTGACCCCGACCTCGCCCTCAACCCCACCACCAGGACCGCCGGCAACTCCACCACCACCATCAGGACCGCTGGCAACTCCACCACCACCATCAGGACCGCTGGCAACTCCACCACCACCATCAGGACCGCTGGCAACTCCACCACCACCATCAGGACCGCCGGCAACTCCACCACCACCATCAGGACCGCCGGCAACTCCACCACCACCACGGCTGTCCCCGATCGCCGCACCGCCAACGCGACCCTCTTCCCCACCGCCTTCCTCATGCCCCTGGTCACCTTCGCCCTGCTGACCTTCACCCTGATCGCCCTCGCAACCCCCAGCCACGCCCATACCAAGAAGCGCATCGTCACAAGGGGCCAGATAGCCGCCTATGCCGCTCTGAACCAACTCGGCGTCTCCTTCTCCTGGGGCGGCGGCTCCACGAAAGGCCCAACGATCGGCATCGGCAGAGGCGCCACCACAAGAGGCTTCGACTGCAGCGGCCTAACCCTCTACGCCTGGTCAAGAGCGGGCATAAGACTGAGCCACTACACCGGAGCCCAGTTCCGCCAGGGCCGCAGAGTCCCTCTCCACGCCCGGCGCACAGGCGACCTGCTCTTCTTCGGCGGCGGCAAGGGCGACCCCACCCATGTGGCCCTGTTCCTCCGGGAAGGCATCATGATCCACGCCCCGAAGACAGGCGACGTGGTCAAAAAGACCAACTTCCTCGGCTCCCCCTACTACCGCACAACCTTCCGCGGCGCCGTACGCCCAGGCTGACCCCGGTAACCCCACCAGCCGACGCTGCCCCCCACTGACCCCCGCCGACCGACGCCCCGCCGAGCGACGCGGACCCCCGCCGAGCGTCGGTGAGCCCCATCCACCGACGCTGACTGCCACTGAGCCCGCCGACCCCTACCGGCCGACGCTGATCTCCATTCAGCCCTCCGACCGACACCGACTCACGCCGATCGCCGCTGGACCCACCATCCATGCGATGCGGCCATGCGATGCGGCCACTCTCAGCAACAGATCAGGATCGGGCAAATGCCCACCAACTTGACTCTACGTGTTGAGTAGTCGGCAGTACTCACAGTCATATTTCGAGAACCGCATGTCACGGCAGCGTGCCCCGATAGCATCGAGTGTCCTTGACCCCGGCAAGTGATGAGAGTGGCAGAAGATCGATGAGTTCGGTGACCGTACGTGTGCCCGCGAAGGTCAACGTACAGCTTTCTGTCGGCCCGCTCCGGGAAGACGGCTTCCACGACCTGGTCAACGTCTTCCACGCAGTATCGATCTTCGATGAGGTGATGGCGAAGGAGTCCGAGTCGATCACCGTCCAGGTCAACGGCAAGTGGTCCGACCAGGTCCCCGTCGACGACAGCAACCTGGCGATCCGGGCCGCCCGAGCCCTCGCCAAGCACGCCGGCCGCACCTACGGCGCCGACCTCATCATCCAGAAGGACATCCCCGTAGCGGGCGGCATGGCCGGCGGGAGCGCCGACGCCGCCGGCGCGCTGGTGGCCTGCAACGAGCTGTGGGGTCTGGGCCTGCCACTCGAAGATCTCATGGAGATCGCCGGCGACCTGGGCAGCGACGTCCCGTTCTCCCTGATCGGCGGCACCGCAGTGGGCACCGGCCGCGGCGAGCAACTGAGCGAACTCCCCACCGGCGGCACCTTCCACTGGGTCTTCGCCCTGGCCAACGGCGGCCTCTCCACGGCCAGCGTCTACGCGGAGTGCGACCGCCTAAGAGCGGAATCGGCCGCCGACATCCCCTGGCCCCAACTCAACGACGCGCTGATGGAAGCCCTCGGCACAGGCGACGCATACGCGCTGGGCTCCCACCTCAGCAACGACCTCCAGGCAGCCACCCTCAACCTCCGCCCCGAACTAGCCCCCACCCTCGACTCGGGTCGCCAACACGGAGCCCTGGGCGCCATAGTCTCCGGCTCGGGCCCAACGTGCGCCTTCCTGGCCATCGACGCCACCCACGCCCGCGACCTGGCCCAAAGCCTCACCGCCACGGGCGCCGCCCACATGGCCGTCCCCGCCCACGGCCCCGTCCAAGGCGCCACCCTCCTCTAACAACCCACCCTCCCTCCCCAGCCCCGCCGCCCTGGCCAGCACCCCACCCTGGCCAGGGCGGCCCGGCCGGCCAACACCCCACGGCTGGTCGGCACGGCACGGCTGGTCAGCACACACGGCTGGTCGGCACCGCACGGCTGGTCGGCGCGTCGGCACTGCACGGCCAGCCCGGCGCCACACGGCCGCCGCTCCACCGCTGGTCAGCACCCCGCCCCTGGTCGGTGCCCCCACCGCTGCTAGCACCGCACCGCCGGTTAGCGCCGCACTGCAAGCCAGCACGAATCTGATCAGCACACCCCTTGCTCAGCACGGCACCACACGGCCGGTCGGCACCGCACCGCTGGCAAACACCGCACCCACGGTCGGCGCAGCAGAGCACTGCCGCAAGGCTGATCACCACCGCAAGGCTGGTCGGCACCGCACTGCCAGCACGGCACCGCACCGCTGGTCCGCAGGGCACGGCGGGTGGGCACCGCCCTCTGGGTCAGCGCGGCACCGCAGGCTGGTCGGCGTCGCGCCAACGGCCAGCGCCGGGTTGACAGCCACCACGGCATGGCTGGTCACCACGGCACCGCTGGTGAGCACCTCCCCTGATCGACGGGGCCGCTGGTCAACACCGCAGGCTGACCGACGTCCAGCGCTGGCCAGCACGGCACCGCGAGCACCCCGCTCCTGACCAACCCTGACCGGCTCTGATCCGACCGGCTCTGACCCGACCGGCCAGGCTACGACTCGACTCGCCCAGCCCCGCTCCGTCCCGAGCTGTCTCGTCTCGACCTGCCCACCCTGAGCAGTTGCGTCCCTGAGCAGCGCCGCATGGCTGGGCAGTCTTCATGGCCACCACCCGTCGCTGGCCACTCCAGCTAGCGTCCTGTCTGGTTGGTAACCCCCCTGGCAGCACACCACTCCCGATTCCGGCCCCGGCTCCGGCCCCGATTCCGGCCCCGGCTCCGGCCCCGATTCCGGCCCCGGCTCCGGCCCCGATTCCGGCCCTGGCTCCGGCCCCGATTCCGGCCCCGGCTCCGATCCCGATTCCGGCCCCGATCCCAGCCCGGGTCCGATCTCAACCCGGCCCGGTCCGAGCCAAGCTCGCACCGCCTGCCCAGGCTGTCCGCGACCCCGTAACGGCTCAGCTTTAGCGCCTCAGTCTTCGTCCGGGGTTGGCCATTCCTGCCGCCCCGCCCTTTGCTCCTCACCCCCCACAATCCCGGTTTGGTGGGCGGGCGGGAGGTCGGTGGGGAGCCGATACCCTGGGAAGGCCATGAATCTGGTCAATCTAGAGTCGGTTTCCCATGCATATGGGCCCAAGCCACTCCTCAGCGACATCTCCCTCGGCGTAGAGGCCGGTGAGCGCATCGGCGTCGTCGGGCGCAACGGGGGCGGTAAGACGACCCTGCTGTCCGTCCTGGCCGGAACCGTGCGCCCGGACAGCGGCCGCGTCACCCACAACCGGGGCCTGCGCGTGGGGTTCCTGTCGCAGCAGGACACGCTCGACCCCACCGCGACCATCCGCGAGCTCGTTCTCGGCGGGCTGGCCGAGCACGAATGGGCGGGTGACCAACGGGTCCGGGACATCCTGGCGAACCTGATCGGCGACCTCGACCTCGGCGCCAAGACCGCCGACCTCTCCGGAGGCGAGCGCAGGCGTACGGCACTGGCGAAGTTGCTCATCGACGACCACGACCTGATCATGCTGGACGAGCCCACGAACCACCTCGACATCGAGGCCATCGCGTGGCTGGCCGGGCACCTGGCCGCTCAGAAGAGCGCGCTGGTGGTCGTGACGCACGACCGGTGGTTCCTCGACGCCGTGTCCACCCGTACGTGGGAGGTCGTGGATGGGCGAGTCGAGCGGTACGAGGGTGGATACGCCGCTTATGTGCTGGCCAAGGCCGAGCGTGCCCGGATCGCCCAGGCCACCGAAGAACGCCGTCAGAACCTCATGCGCAAGGAGATCGCCTGGCTGCGACGCGGCCCGCCCGCCCGTACGTCCAAGCCGAAGTTCCGTGTCGACGCCGCCCAGGCGCTGATCGCGAACGAGCCCCCGGCGCGTGAGACCGTCGAGCTGATGCGCTTCGCCGCGGCCCGGCTCGGCAAGACCGTCTACGACCTCGAGGACGTCACCCTGCACGCCGGTGGTCCCGACACGGGGCCGCGGGTGCTCGATCGCCTCACCTGGCAGTTCGGCCCGGGGGATCGCATCGGGCTGATCGGCGTCAACGGGTCCGGTAAGTCGTCGGTGCTGCGGCTGCTCGCCGACTCGATCAAGCCCGACTCGGGCCGCGTGGTCAGGGGCAAGACCGTACGCCTCGCGCACCTCTCCCAGGAACTGGCCGAGGTCGATCCGGCCCGGCGGGTGCTGGAGTCGGTGGAGGAGGTACGCAAGTACCTCCAGGTCGGCAAGCGGGAGTGGACCGCTTCCCAACTGCTCGAACGTCTGGGCTTCAAGGGCGAGGCGCAGTGGAAGGTGGTCGGCGACCTGTCGGGCGGTGAGCGGCGGCGGCTGCAGTTGCTCAGGCTCCTCATGGACGACCCCAACGTCCTGCTCCTCGACGAGCCCACCAACGACCTCGACATCGAGACCCTCAACGAGCTCGAAGACCTGCTGGACGCATGGCCCGGCACGCTGGTCCTGGTGAGTCACGACCGCTACTTCCTGGAGCGGGTGACCGACCGGTGCGTGGCTCTGCTGGGTGATGGGAAGTTGTCGCTGCTGCCGGGCGGGGTGGACGAATACCTCGAACGCCGCGCGGCCGGTACGGCGGTGACCGCCCGCCTCAACACCACGCCCGCCAACGGCTCCGATGGTGGCACCTCCGGTCGTGAGAGCGTTGCCGCTGTGGCGTCCGGCACCGGCACCGGTGCGGGCTCTGGTGGTGCGGTGTCGGGCGGTGACGGTTCGGCGGGTGCTGGTACGTCCGGTCAAGCCGCTCCCGGGCTCTCCGCGAAGGAAGAGCGCGAGCTCCGTAAGGAACTCAACCGTCTGGAACGTCAGCTCGACAAGCTGAGTGATCAGGAGTCCCGCCTTCACGCCGCCATGGCGGAAGCGGCCAGCGACTATGCCAAACTCGGCTCGCTCGACGCCCAACTCCGTGAGATCACGACCCAGAAGGACGGCATCGAAGCCGAGTGGCTGGAAGTGGCCGACCGCCTGGGTGACTGACCTGGCGCTGGGGGTGGGGTCGGCTGGCCTGCTCTTTGGACCGGGTGCCTGTGTGGTGGGCTTGGACTCCTGGTCGTCGGTGGTGAGAGCTGAAGGTCGGAGCCAGGCTGCTGGGGATCTGCCGGCCGGAGCTGGGCGGCTGGGAACCTGATGGTCAGAGCTGGGCGGCTGGCGATCTGACGGCCGAGGTGGCGTGGCGACGGTTGGGCGGCTGGACAGCCTGGCTACGGTCGATCGGTCGATCGGCTGCGTGGCGTTGATCGGTCGGTTGGCTGGGTGGCGTTGATCGGTCGGTTGGCTGGGTGGCGTTGATCGGTCGGTTGGCTGGGTGGCGTGGCGAGGTCGCGCAGGTGTGGTGGCGAATGACTGGTGGTCGGGAGACACAGCCGCCGGGCGCGATGGCCAGGGGCGTGGTGCCTGGGGCGCGGTGTCAGAGGTGTGTGGCGGCTGTGAGCGCGGCGCTGAGAGACGTGCTGTGGACATGACCACGACAGGGCTGGCGGGTGCGGCCAGACGCACGACTGCGGTACGGGATGCTGCCGACCGCCCGGACTGCGACGCCCGGGCCGCGGCATGGGGCCGCAAGCGGATGCGCGATTGCGGCGCGGGGGCGTGGCCGGGTGGGCAGCCGATGTGGGTGAGGAGGCAGGGCTGTGGGCGGGAAGCCTGGGGGGCCGGGCGAGGGTGAGGGGCGAAGAGGGTCAGAGGGGGGAGTCGAAGGGGGTCAGGAGGGTGCGGAGGAGGGCGGCGAGGGCGCGTTGGTCGGTCAGGCCGAGGCCCGACAGCAGTTCCCGTTCCCTCCGCAACAGATCCGCGAACGCCGCGTCCACCCGCTCCAGCCCCGTATCCGTCAGCGAGACCAGCACCCCCCGCCGATCCTCAGGATCAGGACGGCGGCGGACGAGGCCGGCCTGGGCGAGGCGGTCGATGCGGTTCGTCATCGTGCCCGACGTCACCAACGTGGCCCGGAGCAGGGCCCCAGGGCTGAGTTCGTAGGGCTTGCCGGCACGGCGCAGGGCCGTCAGCACGTCGAACTCCCACGGCTCCAGATCGTGCTCCGCGAAGGCCGCCCGCCGAGCCCGGTCGAGATGCTTGGCCAGTCGTGACACCCTAGAGAGCACCTGGAGCGGTTCGACATCGAGGTCGGGGCGCTCCGATCGCCAAGCCGCGACGAGGCGATCGACCTCGTCTCTAGCATCCTCCGTCATGACACAAGAGTGTACTGTCTTGACATCGAGATATATCTCTCGATATCAATTATCTCTATGTCAAGAGATATCTGGGACCCCGTGACCTACGCCGTCTTCGCGGACGAGCGCTCACGGCCGTTCATCGAGCTGATCTCCAGAGTGGGGGCGATCGAACCCGATTATGTCGTGGACGCCGGCTGCGGCAGCGGTGAACTCACCGTTGAGCTGGGCAATCGCTGGCCCAACGCGACCGTGGAAGGCTTCGACTCCTCGCCCGCGATGATCACCAAGGCCCGCAAGCTGGAGTCGTCGGCCCGGTTCGCGGTCGCCGACGTGGCCACGTGGCGGCCCGACCGGCCCATGGACGTGATCGTGTCCAACGCCGTCCTGCAGTGGGTGCCCGAGCACCGCGCCGTGCTGGAGCACTGGGTCGAGGAGCTGGCCCCGGGCGGCTGGCTGGCCTTCCAGGTGCCGGGCAACTACGACGCCCCCAGCCACGTGGCGATCCGCGAGCTGTGCGCCTCCCGCGCCTGGTCCGACCGGCTCGGCGACCTGCCCAGGGGGAAGCCGGTCGACGAACCGGCGGAATACCTCGACCTGCTTCACCACGGCGGCGCCCAGGTGGACGCGTGGGAGACGACGTACGTGCACGTCCTGCAGGGTGAGGACCCGGTGCTCAACTGGGTCTCCGGTACGGCCCTGCGCCCGATCCTCGACCGCCTCGACCCGGACGAGCAGCGGCGGTTCAAGCGCGATCTGGCCAAGCCGCTGGCGGAGATGTATCCGGCTCAGAGCTATGGCACGGCTTTCTCGTTCCGGCGGATCTTCGTAGTAGCCCAAAAGTGAGCATCAGAGGGCTGCATCACGTGCAGTTGGCCGCGCCCAAGGGCAGTGAGCCGTTGTTACGCGAGTTCTACGAGGGCGTCCTCGGTCTGCGCGAGGCGCCCAAGCCGCCCGAGCTGGCCGAACGCGGCGGTGTCTGGTTCAGGGGCGACGGGGTCGAGGTCCATCTCGGCATCGAGGAGGACTTCAGGCCGGCACGCAAGGCCCACCCCGCCTTCCTGGTCGACGACCTGGCCGCGTACGGTGACGAAGTACCGGACGAACTGCTCCCGGGATACCGGCGAATCTACGTATCGGACCCGGTGGGGAACAGAATCGAGCTCTTGCAACCCGTGTGAAGTTCGCCATCGGGTGGCAGAATTGTCCGAAATCGGACTCTTGCGAGGTGCAGTGGGCATCGAGATCGAGGACAAGTTCGACGTTCCCGCGGAATACACGATCCCGGACCTGAGCAGTCTGGCGGGCGTCGTGGGCCCGAAGAGCTACCAGCTCGTGGCTCTTTACTTCGACACACCCGACCTGCGGCTGGCCGCCCGAGGCGTCACGCTCAGGCGAAGACGCGGCGGCACCGACGCGGGCTGGCACCTGAAGCTGCCCAAGGCCAAGGGCGTGCGCCAGGAGATCACGCATCCGCTCACCCGCAGCACCAAGGTCGTCCCCGCGGAGCTGGCCGAACTCGTTCGCGCCTACACCCGCGGCGCCGAGCTGGTGCCGGTCGCTGAGCTCGACACCCGCAGGAGCGTCACGATCCTCCTCGACGGAGAGACCAAGCTGGTCGAGATCGCCGACGACCGCGTCAAGGGCACCGTGTTCGGCGGTGAGACGCCCACGATCGTACGGTGGCGCGAGGTCGAGGCCGAGCTGCTCGACGGCGACCAGGCGCTGCTGGCCAAGGTCGGCAAGCGGCTCAGGAAGGCGGGCGCCGTCCCCTCCGCCTCCTCCAGCAAACTGGCCAAACTCCTCGAACCCGCCCCGCTCCCCACGGCCGCCACCAAGCCGGGCTCGGCCGGCGAGATCGTCGTCGCCTACCTGGCGAGCCAGGTCAAGGCCCTCCTGTCGCAGGATCCGCGCGTCCGCAGGGCCGAGGAGGACGCCGTGCACCAGATGCGCGTGGCCGCCCGCCGGTCGCGCAGCGCGCTGAAGGCGTTCAAGAAGGTCGTGGTCGACACCGAGGCGATCCAGGAGGAGCTGCGCTGGCTCGGTACGGTGCTCGGCGAGGCCCGCGACCTCGAGGTCATCAGGGCCAGGTTCGCCAAGCACCTGGCCGGCCTGAGACCCGAACTGGTCACGGGCCCCATCCAGACCCGGCTCGGCTCGGATCTGCACAAACGCGAGGAAGAGGCGTACGAGCGGATCAAGGAGGCGCTGAGCGGCGAACGCTACTATCTCCTGCTCAACGCGCTCGACGAGCTCGTCACCGCCCCCAACCTGGGCAAGGCGGCGGCCAAGCCGGCGCAGGACGCGCTGCACGCCATCGCCGCGGCCAACTGGGATCGGGTGACGAAGGCGTACGACCACGCCCAGTCCATCGCGGACCCGGAGCGCCGCGAGATCGCCATGCACGACGTCCGCAAGGCCGCCAAGCGCGCCCGCTACACCGCCGAAGCACTGCAGCCGGCCATCGGCGGCGGCATGGGCAAGCTGGCCAAGCTGGCCGAGGACGTCCAGGAGGTCCTCGGGACGCACCAGGACGGCGTGGTCGCGCAGGAGACGCTGGCCAAGGAGGCCGAGAGCGCGCGCCAGGCAGGGGAGGACACGTTCACGTACGGGCTGCTCATCGGGATCGAGCGCAACACCGCCGAGCGCGCCCACGAGGAGTTCCCCAGAGTCTGGGCAGATACCGTCAAAGCGGTTAGGAAGGTTCTATGAGCAACCTTCCTACCATTCCCTTCGAACGCGGCAGTCTGCTCGAGGTGCCCGAGGCGTACCGGGAACTGCGGGTCGCGGAGGGCATCGCGAAGGTACGCACGCGCACGGGCGACGAGATCTGGCTGGTCAGCGGTTACGAGGACGCGCGCGCCCTGTTCAACGACGCCAGATTGGGCCGCTCGCACCCGGAGCCGGAGAAGGCCGCCCGCCTGTCCGGCTCCGCCCTGTTAGGCGGCCCCACGGGCGACGTGGAGACGGAGAAGGCCGAGCACGACCGCATGCGCAAGCTCTTCATGCCGTCCTTCTCCGCGCGCCGCATGAAGAAGCTCAGTGACCACGTCGGCTCCCTGGTGGACGAGCGGCTCGACCATCTCGCCAAGCTCACGCCACCGGCCGACCTGCACGCCGAGTTGTCCTTCCCGCTTCCCGTCCTGGTCATCTGCCAGCTTTTGGGCGTCCCGTACGAGGACAGGGAGTATTTCAGCGGCGTCTCCAACCGCATGGGGGACATGCTCGACCAGGAGAAGGGCCTGGCCGCCCGCGAGGAACTGAGCGTCTACATGGCCGGCCTGATCGAGCGCAAGCGGCACGAGCCGGCCGAGGACGTCCTGTCGGACCTGGCCAACGAGCTGGACGACGACGGGAAGATCTCCGAGCTGGCCGGCGCGCTGCTGTTCGCCGGGCACGAGACCACGGTCAACCGCATCGACTTCGGCGTGCTGCTCCTGCTGGCCAACCCCGACCAGCTCGACCTGCTCAAGGCCGATCCCGGGCTGGCGCCGGCCGCCGTGGAGGAGATCCTGCGAATGGCCTCGCCGAGCCTGCACGGCCTGCCCAGGTACGCGCACGAGGACATTCAGATCGGCGACGTCGTCATCCGCAAGGGCGAGGCCATTGTCATCGTTCCAGGCGTGGTCAATAGGGATGAGCGGATCTATGCGGATCCGGATGTGTTCGACATCAACCGTCCGCAGACCGACCCGCACCTGAGCTTCGGGTACGGGCCGCGCTTCTGCATCGGCGCCAGCCTGGCCAGGGTCGAGCTGGAGGCCGTGTTCGCCCGGCTGTTCCAGCGCTTCCCCGGCCTGCGCCTGGCCGTCCCGGAGGCGGACCTGCCGCGCAGCGAGGGGAGGATCACCGAGGGCTTCGCGAAGCTCCCGGTCACCTGGTAGGGCGTCAGGTCGCGTACCGCTCGACGCTGACGACCTCCCCGTCGCGACGGTGCAGCACGGCGAACGCGCCCTTGCGCAGGTGCACGCTCTTGCCGCTCAGGGTGTCGATCAGACCGGGCAGCACCTTGCCGTGGCTGCACACCGCCGCGGGCACCGTGATGTCCCTGACGAGCGCGGGCGTCTTCTGCGGATCCTGGCTCTCCTCGCTGAGCAGGGGCTCGATCTTGATCTCGGTCCCGTACGGCTCCAGCGTCTGGACACATCGGGCACTGGGCGAGCTCATCAGCAGCTCGGGCCGGTAGGCGGGCAGCGCCGTGGCCAGCCTCTCGGCCTGGGCGCCGCCGTCGGTGTCGAGCGGGCGCGTCGCGTCGTCGCCGTCCCACTCGCTCCTGGAACCGGCCGAACCATGCCGTACGAGGACGAGCGGCACCGTGTCGAGCGGTGCGACCCGCAGCGACCGCAGCAGCCCCGCGTCCCACTCGTACGTCAGCAGCCGCCTGGCCTCCTCGACCGGCAGCCAGCGCAGCTCGTCGACCTCCTCGCCCGGCTCGAACCCGTCGTCGGCGACCGCCTGCCCGGCCCAGTAGTCGACCCGCTTGAGCCGGCCCGAGCTGAGGTAGTGGATGGGCGGCAGGGCGCGGCCGAGCAGCACGGTCATGCCGGTCTCCTCGCGCACCTCGCGCAGGCCGGCGGCGATCACGTGCTCCCCGGACTTCAGCTTGCCCTTGGGGAAGGTCCAGTCGTCGTAGTTGGGGCGGTGGATGACGGCCACCTCCGGGCGGCTCTCCTCGCCCCTCCAGACCACGGCTCCGGCTGCCCGGAGCAGGTCAGTCATCAACGGTCCTCCAGCGGCGCGTACCTATGAGATGGATCTGCAGGTCTTCGCCCGGATGGCGGACCCAGGTGCCGTCGGAGCCGAGCAGCCACGCGTTCGTGGTGTCGGCCATGGCCAGGTCCATCAGCTCGATGAGGTAGGACTTGTGCTGCTGCGAGGTCACCTTGACGAGGGCTTCGACGCGGCGGTCGAGGTTCCTGCGCATCAGGTCGGCGCTGCCGATCCACACCTCGGGCCGCCGTCCCAGACCGAACTCGTAGACCCGGGAGTGCTCCAGGAACCTGCCCAGGATCGAACGTACGCGGATGTTCTCGGACAGGTCGGGAATGCCCGGGCGCAGGATGCAGACGCCGCGTACCCACACGTCCACCGGCACCCCGGCCCTGGACGCCCGGTAGAGCGCGTCGATGATCGGCTCGTCCACCAGCGAGTTCGTCTTGATCCTGATCCGGGCCGGCCGGCCCGCCTGCTGGTGGGCGATCTCCCGCTCGATCCTGGCCAGCAGCCCGCTGCGCATCGAGTGCGGCGCGACCAGCAGCCGCCGGTAGGCAGAGTGGTGGGAGTACCCGGTCAGGTGGATGAACAGGTCGGTGACGTCCTCGCCGACCAGCGGGTCGGCGGTGAGCAGGCCGAAGTCCTCGTACTGGCGGGCGGTCTTGGGGTTGTAGTTGCCGGTGCCGATGTGGCAGTAGCGGCGCAGCTCACCCGAGGGCTCCTGGCGGACCACGAGGGCGAGCTTGCAGTGCGTCTTCAGGCCCACGACGCCGTAGACCACGTGGCAGCCGGCGCGTTCGAGCTTGCGGGCCCAGGAGATGTTCGCGTGCTCGTCGAAGCGGGCCTTGATCTCCACGACGACCACGACCTGCTTGCCGGCCTCGGCCGCGTCGATCAGGGCGTCCACGATGGGGGAGTCGCCGCTGGTCCGGTAGAGGGTCTGCTTGATCGCCAGCACCCTCGGGTCGGCCGCGGCCACCTCGATGAAGTCCTGCACGCTGGTGGCGAAGGAGTCGTACGGGTGGTGCAGCAGCACGTCGCGCTCGCGCAGCACCGAGAAGATGTCGTCCTCGGCGTTGACCACCTCGGCCGGCACGAACGGCCGCCAGCTCAGCTCGCCCCGGTCGAGGTCGGCGATGGCGTGCAGGCCCGACAGGTCGAGCGGCCCCGGCAGCCGGTAGATCTCGTGGGGCGCCAGCTCCAGCTCCTCGACGAGCAGCGCCAGCACCTCGGGCGTGATCGTGCTCTCGACCTCGAGCCGTACGGGCGGGCCGAAGCGCCGCTTGAGCAGCTCCTTCTCCAGCGCCTTCATGAGGTTCTCGGTGACGTCCTCGTCGACGTCGAGGTCTTCGTTCCTGGTGACGCGGAAGACGTGGTGCTGGAGGATCTCCATGCCCTTGAAGAGCTGCCCGAGATGAGCGGCGATGACGTCTTCGAGCGGAACGAAGCGATCCTTGGACGCGGGGACGAACCTGGGCAACTGCGAAGGAACCTTGACCCGGGCGAACACCGTGTGATCGGTCGCCGGGTTACGCACCAGAACCGCAAGATTCAGGCTCAGCCCGGAAATGTACGGAAAGGGGTGGGCGGGGTCCACGGCCAGCGGCGTCAGCACGGGCCTGATCCGCTCCCTGAAGAGCTTGCGCAGCTCCGTGCGCTCCTCGCGGCCCAGGTCGTCCCACCTGGCGATCTCGATGCCCTCAGTGGCCAGTTGGGGGCAGACCTGCTGGTGGAAGGCCGCCGCGTGCCGCCGGGCCAGCTCGTCGGCGATCAGCGCGATCCTGGCCAGCTCCTCGCGCGGTTTCAGCCCGCTCTTGGTGCGCAGCAGCAGGCCCGTCGCCATCCGGCGCTTGAGCCCCGCCACGCGTACGCGGAAGAACTCGTCCAGGTTGCTGGCGAAGATCGCGAGGAACCGTACCCGTTCGAGCAGCGGCAGCGCCGGGTCCTCGGCCAGTTCGAGCACGCGTTCGTTGAACTGGAGCCAGCTTTCCTCGCGGTTGAGGAACCGCTCCTGTGGCAGGGGCAGGTCATTGGTTGGCTGGAACGGTTCCGCGGACATATGGCGTATATTGCCCCGTTTGGTTGAACAGAACGTTAACGTAGCCGCAACGGCTCACCCTAAAAGGTCAGCCCTGCTCAACCCAATCGTCACTCCGCACTGCCCGGCTGTTCAAGACTCACTCGGGATGATCTACCTGTTCGAGCCGGGCGGCCCGCTCGGCCAGCCTGGCCTCCCGCTGGCGGATCTTGTCCTCGCGCTCCTGGGCCTTCTCCGCCTCCTTCAGCAGCCGCTCGCGCTCCTTCAGCTCGCGCACCCGGGCCTTCTCGGCCTCCTTGAGCTCGCGCTGACGGATCTTCTCGGCCTCCTTGAGCTCCTTCTCGCGGGCCTTCTCCAGCTCGCGCAGCTCCTTCTCGCTGGTGGCGGGGCGCGGCTTGACCGGCGGCGCCGGCTCGCGGGAGGTCGCGGTGATCGCGGGGTGCGGGTTGAGCCCGGTCAGACCGTTCCAGGACAGGTTGACCAGGTGGGCGGCCACTTCCTCGCGGCCGGGTTTGCGCACGTCGAGCCACCACTGCCCGGTCAGCGCGACCATGCCGACGAGCATCTGGGCGTACATCGGCGCGAGCTTGGGGTCGTAGCCGCGCGAGGCGAACTCGTCGGCCAGCACGTCTTCGACCTGGCTGGCGATCTCGCTGATCAGGCTGGCGAACGTGCCGGTGCCCGAGGCGGCGTGCGAGTCGCGGACCAGGATGCGGAAGCCCTCGCTGCTCTCCTCGATGTAGCGGAGCAGGGCCAGGGCGGCCCGCTCCAGCTTGATGAGGGAATGTGAGGCGGCGAGGGCTTCGGTGATCATGCCGAGGAGCTTCTGCATCTCCCGGTCGACCACGACCGCGTAAACGCCTTCCTTGCCGCCGAAGTGCTCGTAGACCACGGGTTTCGACACCTGTGCGGTCGCCGCGATCTCCTCGATAGAGGTCCCGTCGAACCCCTTCTCCGCGAAGAGCGTACGGCCGATGCTGATCAGCTGCTCTCTTCGCTCGGCGCCGGACATGCGTCTGCGGGATCGGGGTTCGGTCACGGTCTCCATAATGACGGCCACGGATCCATGACCGCTCATCGGCTGATCGCCATCAGGCAATGCGCTTCGCCGCCAGGCGCTCCGGGGTCGGCCAGCGGACGTCGTACACCCAGCCGAGCCTCTCGAAGATCCGGATCAGTCCGGCGCTCAGGTCGATCTGGCCCTTCAGCGCGCCGTGCCTGGCGCAGGTCGGGTCGGAGTGGTGCAGGTTGTGCCAGGACTCGCCGAAGGAGGGGATGGCCAGCCACCACACGTTGCGCGACTTGTCGCGGGTCTGGAAGTCCTCCTCGCCGAAGACGTGGCAGATCGAGTTGATCGACCAGGTCACGTGGTGCAGCAGCCCGATGCGCACGATCGAGCCCCAGAACAGCGCGGTGAGGCCGCCCTGCCAGGACCAGGTCAGCAGCAGGCCCAGCACGCCGGGCAGCAGGATGGAGATGAGCGCCATGGCGCCGAACCACTTGTGCAGCTTGACGATGTCCTCGTCCTTGCACAGGTCGGGGGCGTACTTCTCCCTGTTGGTGCGCTCGCTCTCGAACAGCCAGCCCATGTGGGCGTAGAGCAGGCCCTTGGACATGTTCACGAAGCCAGGGCCGAAGCGCCACGGCGAGTGCGGGTCGCCCTCCTTGTCGGAGAACTTGTGGTGCTTGCGGTGGGTGGCCACCCAGTCCAGCACGGACATCTCCAGCGACAGGCTGCCCGCGATGCCCATCGCGATCTTCAGCGGCCGCTTGGCCTTGAACGAGCCGTGCGTGAAGTAGCGGTGCAGGCCGACGGTGACGCCGAGGCCGGAGACCACGTAGAAGACGAAGGAGATGGCGATGTCCGTCCAGCCGAGTCCCCATCCCCAGGCGAGCGGCACCGCGGCGGCGATCGCCACCAGTGGCAGGCCGACGACGAGACCGAAGGTGATGAGTTCCGCCTTGGACTTGGGCTCGGGCTCGAAATCGGGCTTGGGGGTAGGCGAGGAACGCTCGGTGAGAACGGTCATGGGCGACCTCCAACGGCATGTATGAGAACTAATGTCCTGGCTACGCAACCGTAACCTACGCCAGCGTAAGTAAGGAAGACCTAAGTCGATAATGTGGAGAAGGTCTCGCTTTGGCGGGCGAGGTGGGTGGGCTTCCACGCTTGTGCCATTTCGGGTGGTCTGTTATGCGGTACGCCACGCCGTCCACCCCTTGTCAGCAGGGCACTTCCCGTTAGAGGTGGCTGTGGGGTGTAATTACGGGCGCGCGCCCGGGTGCGGGCTCGGTAAGGTGGAGGGGTCGGACACCACGTGTCCGATCTGTCCCGGATCGTCTAATCGGCAGGACAAGTGGTTTTGGTCCACTTTGTAGGGGTTCGAGTCCTCTTCCGGGAGCTCTGAGGTGCTCCCCGAGCGAAATGTTCGGGGAGAGGCCAGGTATCCTCACGGTGTCGGGAGGGTAGCGGTGCGGTAGACGCACCCAACGCCCTGATCCGTCCAGCCACAGGGAGCCTCAGTCCGTGAGTGTGCCGCGCCCGGCAGCCGTCATCGTCCTCGCCGCCGGCGAGGGCACCCGGATGAAGAGCCAGACCCCCAAAGTCCTGCATGAGTTGTGCGGCCGCGCGCTGGTCGACCACATGCTCGCCGCCGCCAGAGACCTCGGTCCCGAGCGGCTCATCGTCGTCATCGGCCACGCGCTGGAGCGGGTCGGCGGCCATCTGGCCGCCACCAGCCCCGACGCGCGCGCCGTCGTCCAGCGGGAGCAGCGTGGCACCGGCCACGCCGTGCGCACCGTGCTCGAGGAGGTCGGCACGATCGCCGGCACGGTCCTCGTCACGTACGGCGACGTCCCGCTCCTCCGCACCCAGACCCTGGCCGAGCTGCTCGAACGGCACGCCACCGACGGCAACGCCGTCACCGTGCTGACCGCCGAGGTGCCCGACCCGACCGGCTACGGGCGGATCATCCGCGACGAGGCCGGCGCCGTGCTGAGCATCGTCGAGGAGAAGGACGCCAGTGCCGAGCAGCGCGCCATCAGGGAGATGAACTCCGGCATCTACGCCTTCGACGGCCTGCTTCTCGCCGACGCCGTCAAGCGCGTGTCCACCGACAACGCCCAGGGTGAGGAATACCTCACCGACGTGCTGTCCATCCTGCGCGGCGACGGCCACCGGGTCGGCGCCTGCGTGGCCGGCGACTTCGTCGAGGTGGAGGGCGTCAACGACCGCGTCCAGCTCGCCGCCGCCCGCCAGGTGCTCAACCGGCGCCTGCTCGACCAGCACATGCGCGCCGGAGTCACGATCATCGACCCGGCCAGCACCTGGATCGACGTGGGCGTGCGCGTCGGGCCCGACACCGTCATCCACCCCGGCACCCAGCTCCACGGCGACACCGTCATCGAGGCCGGCGCCGAGATCGGCCCCGCCACCACGCTGACCGGCACCTTCGTCGGAGAGGGCGCCGTCGTCCGCAACGCCGTCTGCGACCACGCCGAGATCGGCCCGGAGGCCAACGTCGGCCCCTACGCCTACCTGCGCCCGGGCACCGTGCTCGGCCACAAGTCCAAGGCCGGGACGTTCGTCGAGATGAAGAACACCAAGGTCGGCGAGCGCTCCAAGGTGCCGCACCTGTCCTACGCGGGCGACGCCACCATCGGCTCCGACGTCAACATCGGCGCCTCCACCATCTTCGTCAACTACGACGGGGTCAACAAGCACCACACCACCGTGCGTGACGGCGCGTTCGTCGGCTGCGACACCATGCTCGTCGCGCCGGTGACGATCAACGACGGCGCCTACACGGCCGCCGGATCGACGATCGTCGACGACGTTCCCCCAGGCGCGATCGGCGTGGCGCGTGCGCGGCAGCGCAACATCGAGAAATGGGTCTTGCGCAGGCGCGCGGGAACGAAGTCGGCCGCGGCCGCCGAGCGGGCGCTGGCCGAGCAAGAGCAGGAGAAGAAGCAGTGACCAGCATCAAGCAGCCCGGCGAGAAGAACCTCATGCTCTTCTCGGGGCGGGCACACCCGGAGCTGGCCGCGGAGGTGGCCGAGCACGTCGGCGTCTCCCTCACCCCCACCAAACTGATCGACTTCGCCAACGGCGAGATCTACGTCCGCTATCTGGAGTCCGTACGCGGGTGCGACGCGTTCGTCATCCAGAGCCACACCGGCCCCATCAACAAGTGGATCATGGAACAGCTCATCATGGTCGACGCGCTCAAGCGGGCCTCCGCCAAGCGCATCACCGTGGTCATGCCGTTCTACGGCTACGCCCGGCAGGACAAGAAGAGCCGCGGCCGCGAGCCCATCACCGCCCGGCTCGTCGCCGACATGCTCAAGACCGCGGGCGCCGACCGGCTCATGTCGATCGACCTGCACACCTCGCAGATCCAGGGCTTCTTCGACGGCCCGGTGGACCACCTGTTCGCCATGCCGGTGCTGGAGAGCTACCTCAAGAACAAGCTCGACCTGGAGAACACCACGGTCGTCTCGCCCGACACCGGCCGGGTGCGCCTGTCGGAGCGCTGGGCCGACACGCTGGGCACGCCGCTGGCGTTCATCCACAAGCGCCGCGACCTCGACGTGGCCAACTCGGTGAAGGTCAGCGAGGTCGTCGGTAAAGTACGCGGCCGCACCTGCGTGCTCATCGACGACATGATCGACACCGCCGGCACCATCTGCAAGGCCGCCGACGCCCTCTACGAGCAGGGCGCCACCAACGTGATCGTCGCCGCCACCCACGCGGTCTTCTCCGACCCCGCGGTCGACCGGCTGAAGAACTCCCAGATCTCCGAGGTCATCGTCACCAACACGCTGCCGCTGGCGGAGAGCAGCCGCTTCGACAAGCTGACCGTGCTGTCCATCGCCCCGCTGATCGCCCGCGCCATCACCGAGATCTTCCAGGACGGCTCCGTCACCAGCCTGTTCGAGGGGGACGTCTGAAGCCCTTAGGATAAGAGGGTTGCGCTCGTAACGCCTTCCGCTAGGGCGGGTGAGGGTGAGCGCTCGATCCATTCCGACTCATGCATCCCTAGGAGATGTCGTGTCTGAAGTACGTATTGCCGCCGAGTCCCGCACCGCCTTCGGCAAGGGCGCCGCTCGCAAGATCCGTCGCGCCGACAAGGTGCCCGCCGTCCTCTACGGCCACGGCATCGACCCCAAGCACCTCACGCTGCCCGGCCACGAGGTCCTGCTCGCGCTCCGTACGCCCAACGTGCTGATCCACCTCAAGGGTGACGGCGTCGACGAGCTGGCCCTGCCCAAGGGCGTGCAGCGCGACCCGATCAAGGGCTTCGTCGAGCACGTCGACCTGCTCCTGGTCAAGCGCGGCGAGAAGGTCACGGTCGAGATCCCCGTCACCACCGTCGGCGACGTCAACTCCGAGGGCCTGCTCGACCAGCAGCTCGTCTCCATCGGCGTGGAGGCCGAGGCCACCCACATCCCGACCGGCGTCGAGGTCGACGTCGAGGGCCTGGAGATCGGCACCGTGGTCACCGCCGGCCAGCTCAACCTGCCCAAGGGCGCCACGCTGACCGCCGACCCCGAGGCCGTCATCCTGCAGGTCATCAACAAGCCGGTCGAGGCTCCCGCCGAGGGCGAGGAGGCCGCTGAGGGCGAGACCGCCGCCGCCGAGGGCGAGACCGCCGAGGCCGCCGCCGCCGAGTAGGCGACGGGTTCACTCGTGAACGGGGCGGCCGGACTCGAGCCGTCCCGTTCCGCTTTTGAGGGGATCGCATGGATCGCTGGCTGATCGCCGGACTGGGCAACCCGGGGCCCGAATACGCGGGCAACCGGCACAACGCGGGCTTCATGGTGCTCGACGAGCTGGCCGCCAGGGCCGGCGGGCGATTCAAGGCCCACAAGAGCAGGGCCGAGGTGTGCGAGACGAGCGCGGCCATCCTGGCCAAGCCCTTCACGTACATGAACCTCTCCGGCGGCCCCGTCAAGGCGCTCGCCGACTTCTACAAGATCGGCCCTGAGCGGTTGATCGTCGTCCACGACGAGCTCGACGTGCCCTACGGCGCGCTGCGGGCCAAGCTCGGCGGCGGCGACAACGGCCACAACGGGCTGAAGTCGATCACCAAGGTGCTCGGCACGCGCGACTACCTGCGGGTCCGCTTCGGCATCGGGCGCCCGCCCGGCCGCATGGACGCCGCCTCCTTCGTGCTCAGGGACTTCGCGACCATGGAGCGCAAGGACCTGCCCTTCCTCGTGGACCGGGCGGCCGACGTGGTGGAGTCGCTGATGGCGCACGGCCTGGAAGTGACGCAGAACGAGTTCCACCGGGTTGATCTGAACATTTCCGGCCCTCCTCGCTGATCCCCGCAAAGAGCCGTTCGCCGGTTCGCCGGCCCTTGCCCGGCTACCATCTGTGACTGTCCGTTCAGGAATGGTCACCTGGAGGCAAGGCGTGCGCGGTGAGGGTCTCATGGCCGTCGTCAGGACCGGTCATGGGGTCGGCTGGGGGGCCGGGCCGCGCACGCTCTCTTGGGTGCGCTCCTATCGCCTGTTCGCGGTGCTGGGCGACCTGTGCGGGGCCGGGCTCGGGGCGGCGATCGCGTTCTCGGTCAGGTTCGGCGGGCCGACTTCGTACGTGCTGCCATATCTGCTGGTCAGCCTGGCTCTGCCCGGGGTGTGGTGCTGCGCGGTGGCGCTCAACCGGGCCTACGAGCCGCGCATGCTGGGCGTCGGCTCCGAGGAGTTCCGCCGGGTCCTGCAGGCGGGTGTGGCGCTGACCGCCGGCACCGCCATCGGCTCCTACATCACCAAGACCGACGTCGCCCGTGGCTACGTCGTGCTGTCCCTGCCGCTCGTCACCCTGCTCACGCTGCTCTTCAGGTACGCCCTGCGCCGCTCGCTGCACCGCCGCCGGGCGTCGGGCGCCTGCATGCGCAAGGTCGTCGCGGTCGGCCACCCGGCCTCGATCGACGAGCTCGTACGCCTCTTCCGCCGGGAGCGCTACCACGGCATGGACGTCGTGGCGGCCTGCCTGCCCGGCGGCGCGGCCGGCGGCTCCGTGGCCGGGGTGCCCATCGGCGGCGACCTCGCCGACGTGCCGCTCGTGGTCGACCAGTACAACGCCGACACCGTGGCCGTGCTCGCCTGCCCCGAGATGGACGGCCAGGCGCTACGGCGGCTGGCCTGGCGGCTCGAACGCACCCACACCGAGTTGGTGGTCGCCCCCGCGCTGATGGACGTGGCCGGGCCGCGCACCACGATCAGACCGGCCGCCGGGCTGCCGCTGCTGCACGTGGAGCACCCCGAGCTGGCCGGGGCCAGACAGCTCGTCAAGAACGTGTTCGACCGGCTGGTGGCCGCGACGCTGCTGGTGCTGCTGGCGCCGGCGCTGGCCGGGCTGGCGATGGCGGTGCGCGCGACGAGCCCGGGCACCGCGCTCTTCAGGCAGACGAGGGTGGGCAGGGACGGCAGGCTGTTCACGATGGTCAAGTTCCGTACTATGCGGCGCGGTTCGGAGAATCAGAAGCTCACCCTGGTCAGCGACCGTGACGGGCTGCTGTTCAAGATCCGCAACGATCCGCGCGTGACCCCGCTCGGCACCCTGATGCGCCGCCACTCGCTGGACGAGTTGCCCCAGCTCATCAACGTGGTGCTCGGCCACATGTCGCTCGTCGGCCCCCGCCCGCCGCTGCCGGAGGAGGTGGAGCGCTACGGTGACGACGTGCGCAGACGACTTCTCGTCCGTCCGGGGCTCACCGGACTGTGGCAGGTCAGTGGTAGATCTGACCTATCTTGGGAGGAATCCGTACGTCTCGACCTGCGTTACGTGGAGAACTGGTCCCTTACTTTGGACCTCCAGATCCTGTGGAAGACTTGGTCGGCTGTCGCCCGCGGGCAAGGAGCTTATTGATGACGATTCGCGACGACCACGCCCTCGCCGGCGACCTGGCGACCGAGGCGGGCGCGAGGTTGCTGGGGATTCGCGAGCGCACGGGGTTCGACGACGCCAAGGCGCTGCGCGCCGAGGGCGACCGGGCCGCGCACGTCTTCCTGATGGAGTCGCTGGCCCGGCTGCGGCCGAGCGACAGCGTGCTGTCGGAGGAGGCCACGCGTGAGGAGCGGCTGGATCCGCGCAGGCTGAAGGCCGACCGGGTGTGGATCGTGGATCCGCTCGACGGCACCCGTGAGTTCTCCGAGGCCGGCCGGCCCGACTGGGCCGTGCACGTGGCGCTGTGGGAGCGCGGCAGGCTGAGCGCGGGGGCGGTGGCGCTGCCCGCCCAGGGCCGCACACTGACGACCGCCGACCCGCCCAAGCCGCCCGCTTACGAGAAGGGCCGTTTCCGCATCGCCGTGAGCCGCACCAGGCCGCCGGAGTTCGTGCAGAAGCTGGCCTACCTCGTCGGCGCCGACCTCGTGCCGATCGGCTCGGCCGGGGCCAAGATCTCGGCCGTGCTCACCGGTGAGGTGGAGGCGTACGTACACGCCGGAGGCCAGTTCGAGTGGGATTCGGCCGCGCCGGTCGCCGTCGCCTTGGCCGCCGGGGTCCACGCCAGCCGAATCGACGGCTCCGAGCTGGCCTACAACCAAGCCGACCCCTCACTACCAGATATCCTGGTTTCCCTACCGGAGCTGGCGACATCCCTGCTCGCCGGCATCCGGGACCTGCACCGCTGAACCGCCGGAGGAAGCTCCCATGCTCCAGCGCGACTACACGACGTCGCAGCTTGACGTGCTCGAAGCCGAAGCCATCCACATCATGCGCGAGGTGGCCGCCGAGTTCGAGCGTCCGTGTCTGCTCTTCTCCGGAGGCAAGGACTCGATCGTCATGCTCCGCATCGCGGAGAAGGCGTTCTGGCCCGCCGCCATCCCGTTCCCGCTCATGCACGTCGACACCGGGCACAACTTCGACGAGGTCATCGAGTTCCGCGACCGCCGCTCGGCGGAGCTGGGCGCGCGGCTGATCGTGGCGAGCGTGCAGGACTCCATCGACCAGGGCCGCGTCGTGGAGGAGACCGGACGGCGCGCCTCGCGCAACCGCCTGCAGACCACCACGCTGCTCGACGGCATCGAGGAGCACGAATTCGATGCGGTCTTCGGCGGCGCGCGGCGCGACGAGGAGAAGGCCAGGGCCAAGGAGCGGGTGTTCTCCTTCCGCGACGACTTCGGCCAGTGGGACCCGAAGAACCAGCGCCCCGAGCTGTGGAACCTCTACAACGCGCGCATCCGCAAGGGTGAGCACATCCGCGTCTTCCCGCTGTCCAACTGGACCGAGCTCGACATCTGGGACTACATCAGGCGCGAGGGCATCGAGATCCCCTCCATCTACTTCGCCCACACCCGCAAGGTGTTCGAGCGCGACGGCATGCTGCTGCCCGACTCCGACATCGTGTCGCGCGGCGACGACGAGCCGCTGTTCGAGGCCGTGGTGCGCTATCGCACCGTGGGCGACATGACCTGCACGGGCGCCGTGCCGTCCCCGGCCGCCACGGTCGAGGAGATCATCGAGGAGATCGCGGCCACCCGGATCACCGAGCGCGGCGCCACCCGAGCCGACGACCGCGCGTCCGAGGCCGCGATGGAAGACCGGAAGCGAGAGGGCTACTTCTAAATGGACATTCTTCGCTTTGCCACGGCGGGAAGCGTCGACGACGGCAAGTCCACCCTCATCGGACGGCTGCTCTTCGACTCCAAGGCCATCTTCGAGGACCAGCTGGAAGCGGTCGAACGCACCTCGCGCGACCGGGGTACCGAATACACCGACCTGTCGCTGCTGACCGACGGCCTGCGGGCCGAGCGGGAGCAGGGCATCACGATCGACGTGGCATATCGCTATTTCGCGACGCCCAAGCGCAAGTTCATCATCGCCGACACGCCCGGCCACATCCAGTACACGCGCAACATGGTCACCGGCGCCTCCACGGCCGACCTGGCGATCATCCTGATCGACGCCCGCAAGGGCGTGCTGGAGCAGTCGCGGCGGCACGCGTTCCTGACCTCGCTGCTGCGCGTCCCGCACCTGGTGCTGGCCGTCAACAAGATGGACCTGGTCGACTACTCGCAGGAGCGCTTCGAGGAGATCAGGGAGGAGTTCACGGCGTTCGCGTCCAAGCTCAACGTCTCCGACCTGACCTTCATCCCGATCTCGGCGCTCAACGGCGACAACGTGGTCTCGCGCTCGGAGAACATGCCCTGGTATCTCGGCACGTCGCTCCTGCACCACCTGGAGAACGTGCACATCGCCTCCGACCGCAACCTCACCGACGTGCGCTTCCCCGTCCAGTACGTCATCCGCCCGCAGCGGGCCACCGACCACGCCTTCCACGACTACCGGGGCTACGCGGGCCAGGTGGCGGGCGGCGTGCTGAAGCCGGGCGACGAGGTCGTGCACCTGCCGTCGGGCCTGACCACGCGGATCGCCTCGATCGACACCTTCGACGGGCCGGTGGAGGAGGCGTTCCCGCCCATGTCGGTGACGCTGCGCTTCGAGGACGACATCGACATCTCGCGCGGCGACATGATCGCGCGGCCCAACAACCAGCCGCAGGTGGCGCAGGAGCTGGAGGCGATGATCTGCTGGATGGCCGACGGCCTGAAGCTGGGCCCGCGCTCCAAGCTGACGATCAAGCACACCACCCGTACGGCCCGCGCCCTCGTACGCGACCTGCACTACCGGCTCGACGTCAACACCCTGCACCGCGACGAGGAGGCCACCGCGCTCGGCCTCAACGAGATCGGCCGGGTGTCGCTGCGGGTGACGCAGCCGATGTTCGTGGACGACTACGCGCGTAACCGGCTCACCGGCGGGTTCATCCTCGTGGACGAGTCCACGAACGGCACGGTGGGCGCCGGCATGATCATCGATGCCAACTAAGGTAGATCTTTAGGGGTTTCCTTACCCGCTGATTACTCTCAGCGCTAGGGTCGTCGCGTTCCGTGTTCGCGACGCGAAGGCCCTCCCCGTGACTGATCGCGCGACCGCCCAGGTGATCTACCTGGGCGGCCTTGGCCGCAGTGGCACCACGCTGCTGGAAAGGCTCCTCGGCGAGCTGCCCGGCGTGGTGGCGCTCGGTGAGGTGGTGCACCTCTGGCAGCGCGGGATCCTCGCGGAGGAGCTGTGCGGTTGCGGTGTCGCCTTCCCCTCCTGTCCGTTCTGGCGGCGGGTGGGGGAGCGGGCGTTCGGTGGCTGGACGCGGAGCCTGGCCGAGCGGATGCTGGCGCTGCGGCACACGATCGACCGCACCCGCAGGATCGCCCGCATCGAGCATCCCGACCTGGCCGAATACGCGCGGGCGTACCGGCTGCTCTACGACGCGGCCGGCGCGCCGATCGTGATCGACTCCAGCAAGCACGCGTCCCTGGCCTGCTGTCTGCTGGCCACCGGGGTCGACGTGCGGATCGTCCACGTGGTCAGAGACCCGCGCGCGGTCGCCCACTCCTGGAGCAGGACCGTGCGGCGGCCCGAGGACGGGCGGCCGATGACCCGCTGGAGCCCGGCCCGCACGGCGCTCCACTGGTCGGCCCAGAACGCCGCCCTGGAGCTGCTCCCCGGGCGCGGGGCGCGCGTGACCAGGGTCCGCTACGAAGACCTGCTCTCCGCGCCCGGCGCCACCCTGACGGCGCTGGCGCTCCGGCTCGGGCTGCCGGAGCCGGAGCTGCCGTTCCTCGAAGGCCGCACCGCCTGGCTCGGGCCCTCCCACACCGCCTCCGGCAATCCGATGCGCTTCCACGTGGGGCGGGTCGAGCTGCGGCGGGACGACTCCTGGCGCTCCGGACTGCGCGAGGGTGACCGGCGGCTGGTCAACGCCCTCACGTGGCCGCTCAGGGGCCGCTACGGATATCGGGGGGTGGCGGCGTGAGCCGGTTCCCGTCCGTGGGCGTGGTGATCCCCACCCGGGGTGATCGTCCGGTGCAGGTGCGCGAGGCCGTCGAGGCGGTGCTCGCCCAGGACTATCCGGGTGAGTTGTCCGTGGTCGTGGTGGTCGATGGGGGCGAGCGGGCGGGCGTCGGTGTCAGGACGTTGCGCAACATCCGCACGCCCGGTCTGCCCGGGGCGCGGAACACCGGGATCGACGCCTGCGACACCGACCTGGTGGCCTTCTGCGACGACGACGACGTGTGGCTGCCCGGCAAGCTCGCCGCCCAGGTGCGGGCGCTGCGCGACGGGGGCGAGTTCGCCAGTTGCGGCATCGAGGTCGAGTACGGCCACCGCCGCGTCGCCCGCCTCGCCGGGACCTCCGCCGTGACCGTGGCCGATCTGGTCCGTTCGCGGATGGTGATGGTGCACTCGTCGACCTTTCTGTTCGAACGCGGCGCGCTCCGGCCCGACGAGAGCGCGCCCGGCGGACAGAACGAGGACTGGGACCTGGCCCTGCGCGCCGCCAAGCGGCGGCCGCTCGTCCACATCGACCGGCCGCTTGTGCGGGTGCGATGGGCCGGGTCCCACTACTCCGCCCGATGGGCGGACCGCATCGCCGGGCTCGACTGGATGCTCGCCCGGCACCCCGAACTGACCGTGGACCCGTGCGGCGCGGCGCGGGTCTACGGTCAGCTGGCCTTCAGCCACGCCGCGCTGGGCCGGCGACGCGCGGCCGCCCGCTGGGCGGTCCGCGCCCTGGCGGCCCGGCTCGGCGAGCCGCGCGCCCCGATCGCGCTGGCGGTGGCGGCAGGCCTCGTCTCCGCCCCCACGGTGCTCGCCGCCCTGCACAGCCGGGGACGCGGCATATGACGCGAGTACCGCAGGAGCTTGTGAGGCGGGCGCGGCTTTGACGCGGGTGCGGGTGGGCGGGGTCGGCGTTGACGCGCTCACCGAGGACCAGGTCGTCCAGCGGGTGGCGGCCGAGCTGGAGGCGGGCCGGGGCGGGCGGATCGTCACCCCGAACGTCGACATCTGCCGCGCCGCCGCCGCCGACCCGGCGCTCAGAGAGCTGGTGTGCTCGGCCGACCTGGTCGTCAGCGACGGCATGCCGCTCGTGTGGGCGGCCAGGCTGCTCGGCACGCCCGTGCCCGGGCGCGTCACGGGCGCCGACCTCATCTGGTCGCTGAGCGGGCTCGCCGCCCGCCGTGGCTGGCCCGTCTATCTGCTCGGCGGTCCTCCCGGCGCGGCGCGCGGGGCCGCCGCCGAGCTCACCGGCCGTCACCCCGGGCTGCGGGTGTGCGGGGTGGACGCGCCGCCCTACCGGTTCGACGCCACGCCGGAGGGCAGCGAGCTGGTACGCCGCAAGGTGGCCGCCGCCCGGCCCCGGCTCGTCTTCGTCGGGCTCGGCTTCCCCCGCCAAGACCGGCTCATCGCCGACCTGCGGAAGGACCTGCCCGGGGCGTGGTTCCTGGGATGCGGGGCGGCGATCGCCTTCGCGGCGGGCACGGTGGCCAGGGCGCCGGAGTGGATGCGGCGGGCGGGGCTGGAGTGGGCGTTCCGGCTCGGGAGCGAGCCGAGGCGGCTCGGCCGCCGCTATCTGGCCGACGACCTGCCGTTCGCCCTCCGGCTGCTCGCCGGCAGCCTGGCCACCAGGGTCAGATCGCGGTGAGGGTCTGGACGCGGGTGATGTCCTCCTGGCTCAGGCCGCGGGACGCGTCCGTGAGTGCCTGGCGGGAGTCCATCGGCCGGTACGCCGTGCGCGACAGCCCCGTCCAGGCGAAGCCCGTCCCCGCCGTGGCCGCCCCCGTGCAGGCCCTGGCGATCCGGCGGGCGGCGGCGGGGGTCCAGGGCAGGCCCGCGTAGGCGTACAGGCGCTGGAAGCCGGGCAGTGGGTCGGCGGCCAGCGACTCGTACGACGTGACGAGAACATCGGGCGTGCCGGCCAGGATGAGCCGGGTCGCCCGCCACAGGGCGGCCGCCTTGGCCACCCGGTCCTGGGAGCCGACGAGCGAGCGCAGTTCCAGCAGCTCGGGATGGTCGCGGACCAGCAGCGGCTGTTCGAGCAGCTCGTGGAAGTAGACCGTCCACCCCAGACGCTGCCAGCTCGCCACGAACGACACCGGATCACGGACGAGCGCGATCACCCGGCAGCCCAGCCGCCGCGCGAACCAGCCCGCGCTCAGCACCGCGAACGGATCGTCCAGCAGCGCCCGCCGCCCGGTCAGCCGGCCATAGGCGAAGGCGGTGCCGTAGCGGAGCAGACGGGCCAGATCGTACGGGGAGCGGTTCGCGCGCAGCTCGGCCAGCCAGCGGTAACGCAGGGCCACCGTGTCGCGGAAGGCGGGCAGCCAGCCGGCGGCGTTGTCATCGCAGATGTACTGGAACCGGTGTGTCACCCGGGCGTCGAGCACCCCGGGGCAGCGGCCGGGCGGGTGTTGTGGGTTGAGGGGCTCGTTGACGTAGACCAGGTCTCCTCCGGCGGCGAGCATCTTGCCCGTCCAGCTCGTACCGCTCCGGGGCAGGCCCGTCACCAGGACCGGGCTCACGCGGCCGCCGCCCGGCCGCGCCCGCGTAGCGCGGTCAGGGTGTGGCGGCCGAACGGGTGCAGCCCGTAGCGGCGGTGCAGTTGCCAGAGGGGGAGCAGGTTCTTGACGAGCACGCCGCCCGACCAGCCGGCGACCGCCCCGAGCGCTCCATGGTCCGGGATGAGCGCCACGTCCAGGACGAGGGTGCAGCCGACCGCGGCGACCAGGTTGAGAAGGCTCGTACCGGTATGCCCGGCGGCCGTCAGCACCACGTCCACCATCCCGCAGGCGGTGGCCACCATCATCGTCCCGGCCAGCACGAGCGCCACGGGCACGGCGGAGTCGTACGAGGGCCCGAACAATCCCAGCACCCACGGCGCGAGAGCCGCGTACGCCAGCCACACCGGCCACGTCAGCAGCACCAGCCAGATCGTCGCCGCCTGGTACAGCTCCCTGGCCCGCCCGCGCTCCCCGTCGGCGAGCGCGGCGACCAGCCGAGCCTGTACGGCCTGCGCCAGCCCCTGATTGGCCAGTTGCCCGACCACCTTGAACCGGGTCGCGGCCGTGTAGACGGCGGCCTGGGCCGGCCCCCCGAGCACGGCCACGATCACGATGTCCACCCGCTGGAACACCGCCTGGATGGCCCCCGCGACCGACCGCGGCGCCGTGTACCGCCACAGGTCCCGCCCGGTCCCCGGCAGGTAGGGCGTCCGCGGCACCCGCCCCCGCAACCCGGCCCCCGCCAGCACCATCAGCGCCAGATACGGCACCCCCCACGCCCACGGCAGCCACCCGGCCACCCCGGCCAGGGCGGCGGCGCCCACGAGGACGAGCTGGCAGGCGGGCACCAGCACCCCGTCGAGGAGCACGGTGGGCCGCATGGCCCCGAAGCCCCGGCCGGCGGCCAGCAGCACGTCGCCGACCACCATGACCGGCACGATCGCGGCGAGCGGCCCGAGCCGGGGGTAGAGCACCGCGGCCGCCGCACTCGCCACGATCAGGCAGGGCACGAGCGCCGCCCGGATATATCCGGATATGCCGCGGTACCCGTACGTCTTCGCCCGCGCGATGAAGTAGATCAGCCCATTGCCGGCGTCCAGTTTGGCGATCCCCGCCGCCATCAGCACCAGCGCGGTCGCGGTGAAGAAGGCCCCCGCCTCCGACGCCGGAAACGCCCTCGTCACCACCACCACGAGCACGAACTGCGCCAGCGCGCTACAGGCCGCCCCCGTGACCCCCGCCAGCCCCCTCCGGTCGATCATCGCCGCCACGACGGCTCACCGCCCAGCCAGCGCACCAGCCGCGCGTCGTACGCCTCGAAGTGATCCCGCAGCGCCTTGCCGAGCACCTCGGGCACCTGGCGCGGCAGGGGCCGGCCGTTGTGCCGCTCGAACACCGGATATCCCAGGTGCGGCACCCCCAGGAACTCCAGCACCCGGTCATAGACGGCCTCCGGTTCGGCGAAGAAGCGGTGGCTGTCGAGCACCAGGACACGTTCGCGGCCGATCATCGCCTCCACCCGGTCGAGCTGGTCGGCGTAGCGGCCGCGCGCCAGGTAGGCGTGGTGGCGGTGCGAGTGGTGCAGGGCGTGCGGCTCCTCCCGCAGGAGCTCCTCGGCCCCGGCCAGGCGGCCGGCCTCCAGCTCGATGGCGTACTCGAAATGGGACTCGGTCTCGAAGCCCCTGGCCAGCTCGTGGGCGTGGGCGGAGCAGGCCCGCTCCACGGGGTCGCGGACCAGGACGACGAGCTTGACGCCCGGCAGGTCGGCCGCGATCCGCTCCCCGGCCAGCGGGTGGAACAGGTAGTAGGGGGAGGACTCGAACGCCTGGGCGCGCGTGCCGTACCGGTGCGCGAGCAGCGCCGCGCTCACCCGCAGCGGGAAGTGGGCCTGATACCACGCCGAGCCCCGCCCGTAGGCGACGTCGAAATAGTGCACCCCCTTGTGCAGCACGGGTTTGAGCAGCAGCGGGTGCTGGGCCAGCGCCCGGTACAGGGAGGTGGTGCCGCAGCGCTGGCCCCCGGCGAGCAGGAACGACGGCAGCACCCGCGCCCCGGAGGTGAACCTGCCCGTGGTCCGCGACAGCGAGAGCACGGACTCCTTCATGGTCCTCATATCAGCAGCTCCTCGTGGTCGACGGCCGGGCTGAGCCAGGACCGCGGCGGGCCGAGCGGCGCGTGGCCGTCGGCGGCGTGCCGGTCGGCCAGCGCGATGAGATAGCGCAGCGCGGTCTGCCTGGACGTCGCGGCGGACAGCCCGAGCGGCGCGAGCACCCGTACGGCCCGCGCCACGCAGGCCACCGCCGCGACCCGGGGCTCCATCCGGCGCAGCGCCCGCTGGAAGAAGTGGTGCACGGCGTCGAAGCCGTACGGGACGCCGACCTGGTAGCGCTCCCAGTCCCACACCAGCAGCCGCCCGTCGGAGGAGGAGCGGCTCATGTTCCACGGTGAGAGATCCCCGTGCCAGGCCGGGTGCGGGCCGCCGGTGCCCGCGATCTCCTTGACGGCGTCCAGCAGCAGCGGTCCCGGCACCCGGCCGCGCCGCACCGGCAGCGGCGACAGCGCGAGGACCGACAGCCCCCGCCAGTCGCCGTGGTGCAGCACGTCGGGCACGGTGACCGTGTCCAGGGACAGGCCGGCCAGCCGCCGCAGGGCGGCCGCCTCGGCGGTGATCAGCCTGCGGGCCCTGGGGCTGTCGCCGATCTTCACGAACGCCAGCCGCCGCCCTGCCGAGCGCGCCTCCAGGATGGGCTTGCGGTTGGCCCGGAGCGCGGGACGTACGTGCACGACGGTCTCGACCTGCTGGTGGAAGACCTCGCTCAGGTACGCCGCGATCGACCCCTCGACCGGCACCAAGACCTCTGAGCCCACGTGCCACCACCGGCGCGGCGCCAGCCTGCGCGGCACGGCGGGATGCGGCAGCACGGTGTAGGCCCGCGGCGATCCGGACCCGGGATAGAGCAGCCGAACGGTCTCCGCGAGATACCCCAGCCGCACAGCGGCATCGTTCATTGGTTCCTCCACAGGAGGGCGAACGAGATGAGATAGAGGCTGAGCGGCGTGACCAGGCCGTCGTAGACGAACATGTAGAGCAGCACCAGCCCCATGACGAGCACCCCGGCCAGCCCGACGGGGCTGCGGTCGCGCCAGTGGCGGCGGATCGCGCCCAGGAAGAACGCCACGTAGAGGGCCGCCCCCGTGAACCCCTGCGTGATGATCAACAGCCAGAGCTGCCCGTCGCTGCCCAGCGGCGGGTGCCCGCAGCTCGTACACCACTCGGTCTTGCCCGTGGTGATCGAACGGTGGTTGCCCAGGGCGTTGCGGGTGTTGCCGTAGCCGATCACCGGCGAGTGACCGGCGGCGGCGAGGGTGGCCGAGACCGTGAAGGCCCGGATGTCGTTGGAGTGCGGTTTGTCCAGCCGCTGCGCGACCAGCGCGGCCAGCGGGCTGAGCGCGAACGCCAGCGCCGCCGCCACGACCGCCCCGCAGAGCGCCACCCTGGTACGCCCGCCCACCCGGACGATCAGGTAGAGCACGCTCAGCCCGAGCCCGATCCACAGGCCCCGGTTGAGCGAGTAGACGATGGGGATGGCGGCCAGCGCGATCACGACGGCCACGAAGACCTTGTGCCGCGTCCTGCCGTGCACCCACCAACCGACCACGAACCAGACCAGCAGCACCGACGCGTTGCTGCCCCAGGCGTTCGCCCACTCGTACGGCGCCTCGGGCCTGGGCGAGGAGAAGCCGAGCACCTTCTGTGTCTGGGCAGCGGTGGGATGGATGAGGTTCTGGACGAACGAGTTCCCGCCGATCCAGTCGGGCAGCAGCAGCTCGATCGGCGCGGTGAAGGCGAAGGCGGGGAAGAACACGCCGAGCAGCCCGCCGGCGACCGTGGTGACGAACAGCACGCCGAGCATGCGCACCAGGCGGAGCTGCGGCAGCTCGCGCTCGGTCAGGTTGCCCAGGTAGAGAACCATGATCAGGATGGCCGCGTAGAGCGCCAGCCGCATCAGGTAGCCGAGCACCCGGCCGGGCCCCAGCTCGCCGTACGTGCCGGGCGGCGACTCCGCCAGCATCAGCGCGCTCACCAGGTATCCGGCGAGCAGCAGCAGCCACAGCCCGAACCCGCGCGGCACCCTGACCGGCCGGCGCCGCCACAGCAGCACGGCCATGGGCACCGCCAGCACGATCACCGACAGCCCGCCGAACCCCAGCGCCCACCAGATCGGATAGCCGACCAGCAGCGCGCCGATGGGCCAGGCGGGCCCTCTCACGTCGGCTGGCCCGGCCGCCGCGGATGGTGGAGCGCCTGCATGGGCGTGGTCTCGGCCGACACGCCGGACTCCAGCTCGCCGGTCAGCTCACCGGACGCGACGAGCTTGCCGAGCGAGGTGTGCGCGCGCGGCTCCAGCAGGGGTACGAACGAGGGCACCGCGTCGGTAGCCGTCACCACGCCGATGATCGGCACGTCATGCCGGGCGAGTTGTTGTACGGTGTTCGCCACCTGGTCGGCGGTGACCAGGCGCAGGCCCACGAGCAGCAGCGCGGCGTCCGCCCTGGCCAGGTCGCGCACGTCGGTGCCGTCGAGCACGATCAGCGGCGCGCTGACCGCGAGCGGCTCGGCCAGCGAGGAGGCGTAGAGGTCGGCGGGCAGCGCGCGGACCAGCAGCCGCTTGCCGGGGCAGGCGGAGACGACGGCGCAGGCCAGGTCGTGCAGCACGCCGTGCTCGCGCGGGCTGGACAGGTCGCTGAGCACGGGCAGGCCGGTCAGCCGCTCGACGTCGGCGGCCGTGCGCAGCCGCCTGTCGAGCCGGTCGCGGACGTAGGCGGCGGCCGAGCCCGCCAGCAGCCCCGCCATCAGCCCGGTGCCGAGGTGGAGCGGCAGGCTGGGGGAGCTGGGCGCGGCCGGAGGCGTGGCCTGGCTGATGACCGAGCCGGGGGTCACCGCGACCGTCCGCAGCGCGTCGTACTTCAGCGCGAGGCTGGCCGCCTGCCGGTTGAGCACGCCCTGCCGCTGGGTGGCGATCGCGTGCCCGGGAGTGCCTCTGGGCAGCCGGTCGAGCTCCTTGATCACCACGTCGATCCCGGCGTTGACCTGCTTGAGCTTGCTGAGCACGGCCTCCTGCTGCTCGGCCATCGCGGTCAGCGCGCTCTCGCGCCGGTTGGCCAGGTAGGCCGTGGCGTAGGCGCCGGACTGCTCCGCGGCGGCGGTGGGCGCCGGGGCCGTCACCGAGATCCACAGCACCGCGGAGTTGGGCGGCACGGTGACCTCGGCCGGCTCCAGCGCCGCGGCTCCGAGCGCCCTGGCCGCCCGCGCCGCGACCACGGCCGACTGCGCGACCTGGGCCTCGGTGTCGAGGTTGAGCGGCTCGCGCTGGCGGCTGGTCACCGGGTTGCCCGGCTCCTGGAGGCCGGCCGGCATGACCAGCACCTGCGTGGTCGCCGTATAGGCGGGCGGGGTGAGCCGCATCAGCGCGAGTCCCGCGGTGCCGCCGAACACGACGCAGCCCACCAGGAGCAGCCACCGCCTGCGCAGCAGCGATAGGTGCTCGTCCAGATCGGTGCCGGAGCTCATGGGGGAGGATCTCCTGGATTGTGTGCGTTTTGTACCCGATCGACGACGCTGCGTCACTGGTCGAAGTGTGCGCCCACTATAGGACGGACGGTCAGTACCCAGGTTGAATACGCAAGATTTTCTCCGGTAAGGCCATAAAGAAGAGTCCCAATAAAATGAAATGTCGGAAAATTCGGACGGTTACTTCACCGCCACGAACTGGAGAGACTTCCACACTGGCTGAAGTTCCAGGAGCGACATGGCAAGGTTCAGGAGTGACAGGCGAGGGCGTTCAACGAGGGGGTTGAAAGGCTTTGCAGCGACGGGCTATTTCTCATACCGCAACGAATGTCGCATTCAGCGGCGTCATCATGGCCCTGGTCGCGGTGCTGGCCGCCTGCGTCAGCGCGGAGGGCTCCCACCTGCCCGCGCCGGTCGCGAGCCGCCCGTCGCAGGAGATGTCGGGCTCGCCCGCCTGTACGGCCACCACCAGGCTCATCCCGTCCTGCGGCGCCTGGTGGGGCATGGCGCCCGAGGTCTTCACCGGAGCCCCGGTGGAGCAGGCGCTGCACGGCGCCGAGACGCGCATGGGAGCCGCCGCCGACGTGCTGCACGTCTACCACCGGGGCAGCGAGCTGTTCCCGACCGAGGCGGAGGTCAGGCTGGCCCGCGATCCGGCCAGGCCGCGGCTGCTGATGATCAACTGGAAGCCGTCGTTCGACCGCACGTGGGCGGAGATCGCCGGTGGGGCCCTCGACGCCAGGATCGAGCGCCTGGCCGGCTACCTGCGGCGCACCTTCCCGGAGCGGTTCTTCCTCACCCTGCACCACGAGCCCGAGAACGACGTGGACGCCGACTCGGGTTCGGGCATGCGGGCCACCGACTACGCGGCCATGTTCCGGCACGTGGTGCTGCGGCTGCGGGCGGAGGGGGTGAAGAACGCCGTCATGGTGATGACGTACATGGGGGCGCCCAACTGGGCCGCCAAGCCGTGGTTCGAGGATCTCTATCCGGGTGACGACGTGGTCGACTGGGTGGCCATGGACCCCTACGCCGACGATCGGGTGCAGGACTTCGACGGGCTGGTGAACAAGACCCGCAAGGAATATCCGGACTGGCCGGGGTTCTATCGGTGGATGCAGGCCCGCTTCCCCGGCAAGCCGGTCATGGTGGCCGAGTGGGGGGTGTTCGAGCGGCCGCGCGACGGGGCGTTCAAGCGGAGGTTCTTCGAGTCGGTGCTGAGACAGATCAAGCGTTATCCGCAGATCAAGGCGTTGCTCTACTTCGACTCGCCACGGGCGCCGCGCGGCGACACCAGCTTCGACTCCGACTCCGGGGGCGACAAGGCGTTCAGCGCGCTGGCTCGAGATCCGTACTTTCGCGCGACTCCCGTGCCGCGGCCCTGACCTTCAGGCGCCAGCCGGCGACGGTGACGGCGATGGCCGCCGCGAGTGCCCAGACGGTGAGCGTGTTGCTCACGTCGAGGAGCTTGAGCGCGGAGGCGAGCAGCACGATCCCCAGCATGGCCCTGATCAGGCCGCCCGGGGCGCGCGAGGAGATCCTGGCGCCCAGGTAGACGCCCGGGATCGAGCCGATGAGCAGCGACACCGTGAGGTCCATCTGGAAGTCGCCGAACAGCAGGTGGCCGAGCGCGGCGGAGGCGACCAGCGGCACCGCCTGGACGAGGTCCGTGCCGACGAGCTGGTTGGCCTTGAGCGCCGGATAGAGCACCAGCAGGGCCACGATGATCAATGAGCCCGAGCCCACGGACGAGACGCCGACGACGACTCCGCCTACCGTACCGACCAGTAGGGTCGGAATTGGGCGCACGACGATCTCGTGGGCGCTCGACGTGCCGCCCCGGGCGCCGAGCCAGCTCTTGAGCGCCATGCCCGCGACGGCCAGCAGCAGCGCCACCCCGAGCGCGTACTTCACCGCGTCGGTCACCGCGAACGCCCGCGCCAGGAACACCCCGCAGAACGCCGCCGGCACCGAACCCGCGCACAGCCAGCCGACCAGGCGCAGGTTGACGGTGCCGCGGCGCATGTGCACGACGCTGCCGACCGGCTTCATCACGGCCGAGGCCACGAGGTCGCTGGAGACCGCGGCCAGCGGCGGCACGTTGAAGAACAGCATCATCATCGGGGTCATGAGGGCCCCGCCGCCCATCCCGGTCAGCCCGACCACGATGGCGACGAGGAACGACCCGCCGATCAGAGCCCAGTCGATCAACGGATCCACCCTCCGCCCTTCAGGGTGTCGAGCACCCGGGAGACGGCCGCCTCGATCGGCAGGTGCGTCGTGTCGATCGTCAGATCGGCGTCGTCCGGCTCCTCGTAGGGGTCGGAGACGCCGGTGAACTCGGGGATGAGCCCGGCGCGGGCCTTGGCGTACAGGCCCTTGCGGTCGCGCCGCTCGCACTCCTCCAGCGGCGTCGCGACGTGCACGAGCAGGAAGTCGGCCCCCACGGACTCGGCCATCTCGCGCACCTCCTCGCGGGTGGCCGCGTAGGGGGCGATCGGCGCGCAGATGGCCAGGCCGCCGTGCCGGGCGGCCTCGGCGGCGACGAAGCCGATGCGGCGGATGTTGAGGTCGCGGTCGGCCTTGGAGAAGGTCAGGCCCTTGGACAGCAGGTGGCGTACGAGGTCGCCGTCGAGGTAGGTCACCGTGCGCGTGCCGAGTTCGAGCAGGACGTCGCGCAGGCCGCGGGCGATCGTGGACTTGCCCGAGCCGGACAGGCCGGTGAAGAAGACCACCAGGCCGCGGCGGTGCGGCGGGCCGGGGATGTGGACGGGGTCGGGGCCCGCCAGGTGCTCGGTGGCGCCGTAGGCGGTGGCGACGTGCTCGCGCAGCTCCAGGTCGATCTCGGGCTCCTCGCGCGGCGCGAGCGGCACGGAGGCGACCAGGGTGCCGGCGGGCAGCTTTTCCTGGGCGCGCAGCGCGGCGCGTACGACCGCGGGGCCCTGCTCGCCGTAGGCGAGAGGAAGCAGCAGGATCACCGCGTCGAGGTCTCGCGCGGTGGCGACGATCTCGGAGAGGTCGTCGAGCGGCCCCCGCATGGTGACGGCGAGCGCCGCGCGCCCGCCGAGCTCCTCGCGCACCTGCTCCGGGGTGCGCCGCAGGCGCGCGAACGGCCCGTGCTCCGGCGCGCCCAGCCCCTTGATCGGCCCCGAGACCAGCCCGTCGGGCTCCTGGGCGGCCACGGTGAGCGCGGCCAGCGGCAGGCCCTCGGGGTCGAGCAGCGTGACCTCGTCGCCGGGGGAGACCTCGGCGGACAGGTGGAGGGTGACGGCGGCGGGCCACGGCGTGCCGTCGGCGAGCGTGCCCCGCTCGTGGACCGCGTGCAGGTCGTCGTGGCCCAGGAACCCGGTCAGCGGCTCGAACGCGCCGGAGAGCAGCAGCTCGAGATCGGCCAGTTCGTGCGGCTCAGGGGTCCACTCCACGTCTTCCTACATCCCAACTATTCCGATTGAATTGGTAGGAAAGGAGTTTAGCGACAGATACCAGTGTGTCGCTAGAGGAGCCGTGCGAAGTGATGCTGGGGCTTTCTGATCACCATGGTGATCTCGTCGTGAGAGGCGGGATAGCGGCCGCGGGTCAGTGTGGACATCACCGCGACCGCGGCCGCGCCGATCCTGCGCGAGCGGGCCGGGCCGCTGGTGGCGCGCTCGTCATCGGTGATCATGAGGCCGCGGCTCAGGCAGAACGCGTGCATGCCGTCACTGGAGGCCAGCGGCTCGTAGACGGTGGGCAGCGGCCCCGGCGTGCCGGGCGTGACCAGGGGCCGCCACAGCAGGCGGCGCAGCCACGACGGCGTGATGCGGTCGAGCAGGCCGTAGGCCGACCTGCGGTCGCGCATGCGCAGCAGCACCAGGCCGCCGGGCCGCAGCGAGTGCAGCAGCCGGTCGAACACCAGCTCGGCGTGCCGGACGCGCTCCAGCAGGAACGAGAGCTGCACCACGTCGTAGGACCTGGGCGGCAGCGGCGCGGAGCGCAGATCGCCCAGAGACCAGGCGACCAGGTCGGCCCGCTCCTCCACCACCCTCCTGACGGCCGGATGGTCCTCGTCGGCCCCGGTGGCCCTGATCTCGACATGGTCGAGCGTCAGTGGCTCGTCGTGCGCGCACCCCGCGACCAGCACGTCGAGCCGCCTGATCGGCTGCCCGGCACAGTGCTCGCGGACTCGTTGACCGAAGAGGTCGCCTCTCTGGGCGACAGACCGCACCTCAGACATGTGACCTACAGTAATCAATCAATCGGTCTTAGTAATGCATTTCCCTGCTAGCGTCCTGGGCCGTGAGCGATCAGGTCTACGTGGGGAAAGCCGGCGCCGACGCGGCACTCGACCGGGGCTGGCTGCTCGGTCACTTCAAACCCCCTGGCGACCCAAGGCACAGCGAGGACGTCGAGATCAAGTGGGGTGTGCACCCGCCTGGGGACGAGCGGGCCGAGTGGGTCAAGGGCGAGGCGCGTACGGCGCTGCTCGTCCTGATCAGCGGCCGGTTCCGGGTCGAGCTGCCCGGCCGCAGCGTGCTCCTGGCCGACCCGGGCGACTATGTGGTGTGGGGCAAGGGAGTGGACCACTCATGGCGGGCGGAGGAACATTCGACCGTCCTGACCGTGCGCTGGCCTTCCGTGGCAGGTTACAGAGTCGGCTGAGCCTCCCGCGGCGCCGGTTGCGCCCTGGCGGCGAGTAGGCTTGTACGAGACCCCCGCGACCTGACACGGCCGGGGGTAATCGTGTTGCCGTCGTGGGGCTGTGGGCGTTTCTGATGAGTCTTTCCGGACTACTTGACCTTGTTCGCGCCGACCCGAAGCTGACCGCCGCTCTCGAAGAGGGCGGCGACGTCTCGCTGATCGCGCCGTCCGCGCTGCGCCCGTTCGGCGTGGCCGCGCTGACCGCGCACGATCAGCGCACCGTGCTCGCCATCACCGCCACAGGGCGGGAGGCGGAAGACCTGGCCGCCGCGCTGACCAGCCTGATCGAACCGAGTTCCGTGGCCGTGTTCCCGGCCTGGGAGACCCTGCCGCACGAGCGTCTGTCGCCGCGCAGCGACACCGTGGGCCAGCGGCTGGCCGTGCTGCGCCGGCTGGCGCACCCCGTCAAGGGCGACCTCGCCGCCGGGCCGCTCAGCGTGATCGTGGCGCCGGTCAGGGCGCTGCTGCAGCCGATCGTCAAGGGGCTCGGCGACCTTGAGCCCATCAGGTTGCGCGCCGGTGACGACGCCGACCTCGACGAGGTCGTCGGCAACCTGGTCGACAACGGTTACCACCGCGTGGACATGGTGGAGAAGCGCGGCGAGGTGGCCGTGCGCGGCGGGCTGGTCGACGTGTTCCCGCCGACCGAGGAGCATCCGCTGCGGCTGGAGTTCTGGGGCGACACGGTCGAGGAGATCCGCTGGTTCAAGGTGGCCGACCAGCGCTCGCTGGAGGCGGCCGAGGACGGGCTGTTCGCGCCGCCGTGCCGTGAGCTGCTGCTGTCCGGCGAGGTCAGGGCGCGGGCGCGGGAGCTGGCCGAGGAGCATCCGGCGCTGGCCGAGGTGCTCGACCAGCTCGCCGAAGGGCTGCCGGTCGAGGGCATGGAGGCGTTCGCGCCCGTGCTGGCCGGGGAGATGGACCTGCTGATCGACCATCTGCCGGTGCGCTCGGCGGTGTTCGTGTGCGATCCCGAGCGGATCAGGGGGCGGGCCGAGGAGCTCGTACGCACCTCGCAGGAGTTCCTCGAAGCCTCCTGGATCAACGCGGCGGCCGGCGGCGAGGCGCCGATCGACCTGGGCGCGGCGGCGTTCCGCACGCTGGAGGAGATCCGCGGCCACGCCGACTCGCTCGGTCAGCCGTGGTGGACGATGGCGCCCTTCGGCGGCGGCGTGGAGCTCGACGCCCAAGACTCCGAGGCCTACCGCGGCGACACCGCCAAGGCGCTGGCCGACATCAAGGGCTGGCTGGCCGACGACAAGGCCGTCGTGCTGCTCAGCGAGGGCCACGGGCCCGCCGAGCGCATGGTGGAGCTGCTCAAGGGCGTCGACGTGCCCGCCCGTCTCCAGAGATATCTGGACAAGGCGCCCGAGGCGAAGGTCGTCCACGTCACCACCGGCCTGATCGAGCACGGCTTCATCACCCCCGGCCTCGCCGTCCTCACCCACCTCGACCTGGTCGGCCAGAAGGCGTCCACCAAAGACATGCGGCGCCTGCCCTCGCGCCGGCGCAACATGGTCGACCCGCTCCAGCTCAAGGTCGGCGACCACGTGGTGCACGAGCAGCACGGCGTGGGCCGCTACATCGAGATGGTCCAGCGCACGGTGCAGGGCGCCACCCGCGAATACCTGGTCATCGAATACGCCAAGGGCGACCGGCTCTACGTGCCCACCGACCAGCTCGACGAGGTCACCCGCTACGTCGGCGGCGAGGCGCCCACGCTCAACCGCATGGGCGGCGCCGACTGGGCCAAGGCCAAGTCGCGGGCGAAGAAGGCGGTCAAGGAGATCGCCGGGGAGCTCATCAGGCTCTACTCCGCCCGCATGGCCTCGCCAGGCCACCCGTTCGGCGCGGACACGCCGTGGCAGCGGGAGATGGAGGACGCGTTCCCGTACGCGGAGACCGGCGACCAGCTCGAAGCCATCGACGAGGTCAAGCGCGACATGGAGCGCGGCGTCCCGATGGACCGGCTGATCTGCGGCGACGTCGGCTACGGCAAGACCGAGATCGCGGTGCGCGCGGCGTTCAAGGCGGTCCAGGACGGCAAGCAGGTCGCCCTGCTGGTCCCGACGACGCTGCTGGTGCAGCAGCACATGTCGACGTTCACCGAGCGGTTCTCCAGCTTCCCCGTCACGCTCAAGCCCGTTTCGCGCTTCCAGACCGACGGCGAGGTCAAGGGCACCCTCGAAGGGCTCAGGACGGGGGCGGTCGACCTGGTGATCGGCACCCACCGGCTGCTCAGCCCCGAGGTCAGGTTCAAGGACCTGGGCCTGATCATCATCGACGAGGAGCAGCGGTTCGGCGTCGAGCACAAAGAGGCCATGAAGCACCTGCGCACGCAGGTGGACGTGCTCGCCATGTCGGCCACGCCGATCCCGCGCACGCTGGAGATGGGCCTGACGGGCATCCGCGAGATGTCCACGATCCTCACCCCGCCGGAGGAGCGGCATCCGATCCTCACCTTCGTGGGCCCTTACGAGGAGAAGCAGATCGGGGCCGCGATCCGGCGCGAGCTGATGCGCGACGGCCAGATCTTCTTCGTCCACAACCGGGTCGCCTCGATCAACCGCGTCGCAGCGCGGCTGCGCGAGCTGGTCCCCGAGGCGCGCATCGCGGTGGCGCACGGGCAGATGAACGAGCACCAGCTAGAGAAGATCATGGTGGGCTTCTGGGAGCGCGAATACGACCTGCTCGTCTCCACCACGATCGTCGAGTCCGGGCTCGACGTGCCCAACGCCAACACGCTCATCGTCGACCGGGCCGACAACTACGGCCTGTCGCAGCTTCACCAGCTCAGAGGGCGGGTCGGGCGAGGCAGGGAGCGGGGTTACGCCTACTTCCTCTACCCGCCGGAGAAGCCGCTGACCGAGACCGCGCACGAGCGGCTCGCGACGATCTCCCAGCACACCGAGATGGGCGCGGGCATGTACGTCGCCATGAAGGACCTGGAGATCCGCGGCGCCGGCAACGTGCTGGGGGCCGAGCAGTCCGGGTTCATCGCGGGCGTCGGCTTCGACCTCTACGTCCGGCTCATGGCCGAGGCCGTGCAGGAGCAGAAGGCCAAGCTGTCGGGCGCCGAGGTGCAGGAGGAGCAGCCCGACGTCAAGGTCGAGCTGCCGATCAACGCGCACATCCCGCACGACTACGTGACCTCGGAGCGGCTGCGGCTGGAGGCGTACAAGCGGATCGCCGCCATCACCGCGCCGATCCACATCGAAGAGGTACGCGAGGAGCTGACCGACCGCTACGGCAAGCCGCCGGCGGAGGTCGACAACCTCATGGAGGTCGCCCGGTTCCGGATCAGGGCGCGCACGGCCGGGCTCACGGACGTCACGCTGCAGGGCCAGAACATCAAGTTCGGACCGGCGAGGCTCAGGGAGTCGCAGCAGGTCCGGCTCGACCGGCTGTACAAGAAGGCGATATACAAGCAGGCAGCCGAGACGCTGCTGGTGCCGGTGCCCAAGACCAAGCCGCTGGGCGGGCAACCACTGCGCGACCTCGAACTGCTCAAATGGTGTGGTGACCTGGTCGAGGCGATGTTCCTCGAGCCCGCACGGGTAAGCTAGCGGCGGTTTTCGGGTCGGAAAGGGACATACGTGAAGTCGATACGAGTGGCTGCGGCCGCCGGGGCAGTGGCCATCGCACTGACCGCCTGCTCCTCGCCCATGCAGGCCGGGGCCGCGGCCGTGGTCGGGAACGAGCGCATCTCGACGGACAAGCTCAACACGGACACGCGGTCATACCTGGCCGCGCTGAAGCGGGCGCAGCTCGACGAGTCGCAGCTCGGCGTGCCGGCCAGCCACGTCGTGCTGCAGCGGCTGGTCAACGTGAGCGCCTCCAGGCAGCTCCTGGCGCGTCACAACGTGCAGGTGAGCGAGGCCGAGGTGGACGCCGCGCTGAAGGATCCGGGTCAGTTCCAGTCGCCCGAGATCAACCTGCTGGCCAACGGGGTCGCGCCGGCCGACGCGCGCGACTACGGCCGGGCGATGGTGGGCCTGGCGAAGCTGCAGCAGCAGTTCGGCGGCGAGGCCGGGACGCAGCGCCTGACCCAGGAGTTCGCCTCGTTCAAGCCGATCTTCAACCCGCGTTACGGGAACCTCAACCCGCAGCGCTCGCAGGAGAACCCGGGGCTGTTCCTGGACGCCGGCAGGTTCGGCAAGGCCACCGCCCCGCAGGCGCAGCAGCAGCCGCAGCAGCCGCAGGGCTGACCCCGTGCCGCTGATCGTCGTCACCACCTCGCCCAGGGTCGCGCCGGGCCTGCTCAGCCATCAGGCCTGGCAGGCCCTGCGCTCCGGCCCGGTGCTCACCGGCTCCGCCGCTCATCCGCACCTGCCCTACCTGGGCGAGGCCGGGATCGAGGTCGAGGTCGTCTCGCCGGATCCGGCGGCGCTGGCCGGGCGGGCGGTCGCCGAGACCGTCGTGTGGCTGTCCGACCAGGACGGCGAGGGCTTCATGCGGGCCGTGGGGCACGCCGCCGTGGCGCTCGACGAGCCGCCGCTGATCGAGGTGGTCCCGGGGTCTTATGACCTGCCGGGGGCCAGGGTGCTCGATCTGGTGGGGGTGATGGACCGGCTGCGTACCGAGTGTCCGTGGGATCGCAAGCAGACGCACGAGACGTTGGTGCCCTACCTGCTCGAAGAGGCCTACGAGGTGCTCGAGACCATCGAGCAGGGCGACTATCCGGCGCTCCGCGAGGAGCTGGGAGACCTGCTGCTGCAGGTGGTCTTCCACGCGCGGGTGGCCGAGGGCTTCGACATGGACGACGTGGCGGCCGGGATCGTCGAGAAGCTCGTCCGGCGGCATCCGCACGTGTTCGGCTCGGTGCGGGCCGAGAGCGCCGACGAGGTCAACGACAACTGGGAGGCCATCAAGGCGGCCGAGCGGGCGTCGAAGGGCAGCGAGTCGGCGCTCGACGGGGTGCCCATGGGGCAGCCGGCGTTGTCGCTGGTGGCGCAGCTCGTACGCAGGGCCGAGCGGGCCGGGGCGCCCGAGTCGCTGTCGGCGGCGGTCGGGCAGGGGGTGGCCCGGGAGCTGTTCGATCTGGTACGCCGGGCCGCCGAGGCCGGGCTGGACGCCGAAGGCGAGCTGCGGGGGGCTGCGCGGGCGTACCGGGATCGGGTACGGGCCTGGGAGTCTTCCGAATAGTTTGGCGCGCTAGGTCGCGAAATCCCCTGGGGGCTGTAGAGACCAGGGGGACTGGTAGAGCTGAGACGGCTGCATACCGGAGGGCCACGGGAGGTCGCGGGCTACCGCCTGCTCGGCGGGCTCGGCGACGGCGGGCAGGCTCGGTGTTCCTGGGGAGGGACGCCACGGGCGCGCACGTGGCCGTCAAGGTGCTGCACTGTTGCTGAGCCCGTCTGGGCTGATCAAGACGGGCTCCGTCCGTTCGGTGGCCACCTTCGGTGAGGGCCTGGCCGCCGTCACGGTGGGCCGTACCACCGCCCTGTACGACCTCGGCACCGGCGCACGCGTCCGCGACTTCACCACCGGCACGGCGAACGTGGGCGTCACGTCGGCCGACGGCCGGCATCGGCGGCAAACTCCGCGCCTGGAGCCTGGTCCCCCAAGGTTGAGCCGCCGCATGGAGCCTGACAGTGCGGGGCTGCGCCCGTCGCGCGTGGGCGTGCAGTCCCTGATGTGGGCGTACCGATAGGCTCTGATGGCATATTGCCTTTCAACTAGGAGCGCATCCCGTGGCTACCATCGAGGTCGTATACGCTCGCGAGATCCTCGACTCCCGGGGCAACCCCACGGTCGAGGTCGAGGTGGTGCTCGACGACGGAAGCACCGGTCGTGCCGCCGTGCCGAGCGGGGCGTCCACCGGCCAGTTCGAGGCGGTCGAGCTGCGTGACGGCGGCAAGCGTTACGGCGGCAAGGGCGTGGAGAGGGCCGTCCTCGCCGTGACCGACGAGATCTTCGAGGAGATCAACGGCGTCGAGGCCGAGGACCAGCGCATCATCGACCAGATCATGATCGACCTGGACGGCACGCCCAACAAGTCGAAGCTCGGCGCCAACGCCATCCTGGGCGTCTCGCTGGCCGTCGCCAAGGCCGCCGCCGACAGCGCCGACCTGCCGCTTTTCCGCTACCTGGGCGGCCCCAACGCCCACGTGCTGCCCGTACCGATGATGAACATCCTCAACGGCGGCGCGCACGCCGACACCAACGTGGACATCCAGGAGTTCATGATCGCGCCGATCGGGGCGGAGACGTTCCGTGAGGCCGTGCGGATGGGCACCGAGGTCTACCACGCGCTCAAGGGCGTCCTCAAGGAGAAGGGCTACGCCACGGGCCTGGGCGACGAGGGCGGTTTCGCGCCCAACCTGCCCTCCAACCGTGACGCGCTCGACCTCATCCTGGTCGCCATCGAGCGGGCCGGCTACACGCCGGGCGAGGACATCGCGCTGGCGCTCGACGTGGCCGCCTCCGAGTTCCACAAGGACGGCGTCTACACGATCGACGGCAAGGGCCTGTCGGCGCAGGAGCTCATCGAGTTCTACGCGGACCTGGTGGCCAACTACCCGCTGGTCTCCATCGAGGACCCGCTCGACGAGGAGGACTGGAACGGCTGGAAGGCCATCACCGACGCCCTCGGCGCCAAGGTGCAGCTCGTCGGCGACGACCTGTTCGTGACCAACCCGGAGCGGCTGGAGCGCGGCATCAAGGACGCCACCGCCAACGCCCTGCTGGTCAAGGTCAACCAGATCGGCACGCTGTCGGAGACCCTCGACGCGGTCGACCTGGCCCACCGCAGCGGCTACCGCTGCATGATGAGCCACCGTTCCGGCGAGACCGAGGACACGACGATCGCCGACCTGGCCGTGGCGGTCAACTGCGGTCAGATCAAGACCGGCGCGCCCGCCCGTTCGGACCGGGTGGCCAAGTACAACCAGCTCCTGCGCATCGAGGAGCTGCTGGATGACGGCGCCCGCTACGCGGGTCGCGCGGCGTTCCCGCGTTTCCAGCGCTAGTTTCGAGTACGGCTCGCGGCACCCCGAACCTGCCGCGAGCCGTCCTTGAGGGGGTGTGCAGCACTTGGCGAAGAGACCGCAGCTCACCGGGCGGGCCGCCATCCTGGCCGTCGTGGTCTGCGCGATCGCGATGAGCCTGGCCTACCCTGTGCGCGAATACATCAGCTTCCGCCGCAGCATCTCCGAGCTGCGGGCGGAGAAGGCCAGGGTCGAGGCGGAGAAACAGGCGTTGCTGGCCCGCGACCGGCAGAGCGACGACCCCAACTGGATCAAGAAGACGGCCAAGGAACGACTGCATTACTGCGGGCCCGGCGAGAAGTGCTATGTGGTGATGCAGCCGGAAACGGGCAAGGAACAGACGGCCGTGAAGCAGCCGCCGGTGGTTCCGCCGTGGTACCAGACGCTCTGGGAGTCCGTGGAGGCCGCCGACAAGGGCACCGGGCAACGGGCGGTCACCGGGAAGGAAAGTGTTGGAAGGTAAAGACGTCGAGACCGTGCACAAGCAGCTCGGGAGGCCGCCCAGAGGGCTGCGCGCGGTGGCGCACCGCTGCCCGTGCGGCAATCCCGACGTGGTGGAGACCGCGCCCAGGCTGCCGGACGGCTCGCCCTTTCCGACCCTCTACTACCTGACCTGCCCCAAGGCCGCCTCGGCCATCGGCACGCTCGAAGGCTCGGGCCTGATGCGCGAGATGCAGGCCAGGCTGGCCACCGAGCCCGATCTGGCGGCCGCCTACCAGGCCGCGCACGACGACTACGTGGCCAGACGCGACAAGGCCGCCGAGGACGAGGGCATGGAGCCGCTCCCCGGCGACATGCAGAGCACGGGGGGCATGCCGAAGCGGGTCAAGTGCCTGCACGCGCTCGTGGCGCACGAGCTGGCGGCGCCCGGTGCCAACCCGTTCGGCAGGGAGGCGCTCGATGCCCTCCCCGACTGGTGGAGTGACGGACCATGCGTGTAGCCGCCATCGACTGCGGCACGAACTCCGTACGCCTGCTCATCGCCGACGTCGGCGACGACGAGCTGCGCGACGTCGAGCGGCGGATGGAGATCGTCCGCCTGGGCCAGGGCGTCGACAGGACCGGCAGGCTCGCGCCCGACGCGCTGGAGCGCACGTTCAAGGCCATGCGCGCCTACCGGGAGCTGATCGACCGGCACGGCGCCACCGCGACCCGCGTGGTCGCCACGAGCGCGACCAGAGACGCCGCCAACCGGCAGAAGTTCGTGGCCGGCGTACGCGAGATCTTCGGGGTCGAGCCCGAGGTCGTCACGGGCGCCGAGGAGGCCGAGCTGTCGTTCACCGGCGCGACCAGGGGCCTGCTGCGCCTGTCGCCCGAGACCGAGGTGCCGCAGGGGCCGTTGCCCCCCTACCTCGTGGTCGACATCGGCGGCGGGTCCACGGAGTTCGTGGTCGGCTCCGAGCACGCGGAGGCGGCGCTGTCGGTGGACATCGGCTGCGTACGCCTGACCGAGCGGCACCTGCGCGACGCGGGCGACCCGCCGGAGGCGCTGTCCCTGGAGGCCGTGGTGGCCGACATCGAGGAGGCGCTCGACCGGGTCGAGGCGGAGGTGCCGGTACGCCGGGCGCACACGCTCGTCGGCCTGGCGGGCTCGGTGACGACGATCGCGGGCATCGCCCTCGACCTGCCCGCCTACGACCCGGCGCGGATCCATCACTCCCGGCTGTCGGCCGACCAGGTGCACGACGTGACGCGGCGGCTCCTCGCGATGACCCATGGTGAACGCGCCGAGCTTGCCGTGATGCATCCCGGGAGAGTTGACGTGATTGGCGCGGGTGCGCTAATTCTTGACCGTATCGTCCGCCGCTTCGCGTTTTCCCAGGTCGTCGTGAGTGAGCACGACATCCTCGACGGTATTGCCTGGTCCCTGGCAGCCGCGTAGCTGAAGAAATCCGGACATTTCCGATCTGTGGGTCGTGTTGAGCGTGCAAACAGTATTGTGATTAGGTAAAGGGGCATTACGGGGGCTTTGCCATATTGCTGTGCGCAAAAAGCGGCGGCGTGGCGACCGTTCCCGAGCGCGTCTCTTCCCTCACGGAATGGAGCACTCTCACATGATGTCTGTTGGTTTAGTACGTAAGGTCTGCGCGTTCGGCGCGTCGGCCGCCGTACTGTCCGCTCTGGCCGCGGGCCTGGTCGCCAGCCCCGCACAGGCGGCGACCGCGGGTCCCAAGGTCGCGGTCTCCGCGCCTAAGGCCTCCCCTGGTGACTTCGAGGGGTCGTGCCCGGCCAAGGTCAACTTCGCGTCGACCATCAAGGTGCCCGTCAAGGGCAAGACGGAGCTGGCCTACCGCTGGCTCCACGGTGACGGGTCCAAGAGCAAGGTCAAGGTGATCAAGCTCACGGGCAAGGGCACCAAGTCGGTGACGGTCCGTCAGTCCATCACCTTCAAGGAGGACGTCAAGGGCTGGGAGGCCATCCAGGTCCTCGGTCCGAAGAAGGTCACCTCGAAGAAGGGCTACTTCTCGGTCTCCTGCGAGAAGCCGCGTCAGGACAACGTCCGTACGCACCTCGACGTGTCGGTCTCGGCGAGCGCCTGGGCCAGCCCGAGCAGGTACGTCGGCCCCTGTACTCCTGGCGACAAGATCGACTTCGTTGGTCTGATCAAGGCCGACCGCCCGACGTCGGTGCGTTACCGCTGGGTTCTCAACGGTGAGGTCGTCGACTACGGCAGGGTCCGGGTCCACGAGGCCCGCAAGGTCGGCTTCGGCATCTCTCCGCGTCACAGCCAGCGCGGCTGGGCGCAGCTGCAGGTCCTCAGCCCTGACGGCGCCTACTCGAACAGGGCCTACTACAAGGTCTCCTGCCGCGACGAGGCTCCCGACACCCGGGTGAGCGCTTCGGCTTCGGTGTCGACCACCAGCGACTGCAAGGTCAACGCGAGTGGCTCGATCGACTCGACCGGCCCCGGCCGGGTCCGCTGGACCTGGCTCGTGAACGGCAAGCCGGTGTCCTCCGGTGACACCTACTTCGGTCACCACGGCGGCTCCAAGAGCGTCGACTCGATCTCCAGCGCGCTGACGGGTGACGCCACCAAGGGTGGCACCGTGACGCTGTCGGTCAGTGGTCCGGACAACAGTGTCTCGGTCAGCAAGGTCTACTCCGCGTGCTCGGCCCCCGCGCCGGCTCCGGGTGCGACCACCGCTCCTCCCACCACCCAGCCGTCCGTTCCCGCCCGCCCGAACGCGTAACAACGTTCGAACGGGTGACCACGGTCACACGTTGAGTGGTCGAACCGGGCGGTGCCTTCGGGCCCGCCCGGTTTTCCTTGTTGGCACTACTGCGCTTTGCACAGTAGTGTGCATCGCGTGGATAGCAGCCAGCTGCTCAAGGGCGTGCTCGACCTGGCCGTGCTCGCCGTGCTCAACGAACGCGACGGCTACGGCTACGACGTCGTGCGCAGGCTCAGGGAGGCGGGTCTGGAAGAGGTGGGCGACGCCTCCGTCTACGGCACGCTGCGCCGCCTGTTCAAGGCCGGCGCGCTGACCTCATACGTGGTGGCCTCCGACGAGGGGCCGCACCGCAAGTACTACGGGCTCAACGACGTCGGCAGAGGCATGTACGCCACCTCCGCCAAGACCTGGGCCTCCTTCTCGGCCACCATGGCTGCCCTGCTTCAGGAGGGACGAGCATGACCCCCGACCAGTACGCGCAGGCCGTACGTGACGCCCTGGCCGGCCATCCCGACAGGGAAGAGCTGCTGGAGGACCTCGACGACCACCTGACCGAGATCGCGGCGGACTCCGACGTGCCGCTGGAGCTCCGCCTCGGCCCGCCGGAGATCTACGCCGAGGAGCTGGCCGCCGCCTACGGAGGGCGCCCCAGGAGCGGCCCCAGGCGCCGTGTGGACCCGCGCGCGTGGGCGCTGAGGGCGCACGCGGGGCTGATGGGCCAGGGCCCCTACCGGAGCTTCGCAGGCTTCCTGCCGGAGCTGCGGCCCGGCTGGTGGGTGCTGCGCGGCTATTTGCTCACCATGTTGCTGCTGTCGGCGACCAGCGGCGAGAGGCTGGTCCCGTCGGGTCTCGCCGACCTGGCGGCCGTCGCCGTGGGCATCTGGGCCTCGGTGTGGTTCGGCCGCCGGCGCTGGGGCCGGCTGCTCACGCTCGTGGCCGTGGCCGCCAACGTGGCGGCCGCGCTGGTGCTGCTCAGCGGGCTGGGCTCGGCCGGCTTCGACGACCCGCCGCCGGCGGTCTACATGGCCGAACGGCAGCCGGTATGGGTGGACAACGCCTCGACCGAGGGCGTCTACAACATCAAGCCGTACGCCAAGGACGGCACCCCGCTGACCGACGTCTACCTCTACGACCAGGACGGCAAGCCGCTCACCACCAATCCCGAGCAGTACGGCTACCAGGTCGACAGGTCGTGCGGCGCGCCGATACTCAACCGCTACCCCCTGCCACTGGTCGAGGAGTGGACAAAGGAGCCGGGCGTGCCCTCGCCCGCGCCGTCGGCCTGCCCGACCCCGACCGGCCCGACCCCGAGCGCGACACCCAGTCCCGCGTCGACCAGGTGATCGGGCACCATCGGTGTCATGAGTTCCGTACCTCCTGGCACCGGCTGGCCCGGCGACCCGGCGACCGCTGACACCCCGGTCGCCCTCGACCCCGCGGACGTGCGCCGCCTCGCCGCCACCAGCGGCACCCTCGCGGAGCTCACGGCCCGGCAGTCCGTCTGCCGCGCCTGCCCCCGCCTGGTGGCCTGGCGCGAGGAGGTCGCGCGGGTGAAGCGGCGCGCGTTCGCGGACGAGACGTATTGGGGCCGTCCCGTCCCCGGCTGGGGCGACGAGCGACCGCGGATCCTGGTGGTCGGCCTGGCGCCGGCCGCCCACGGGGGCAACAGGACCGGGCGGATCTTCACCGGCGACCGCAGCGGCGACTGGCTGTTCGCCTCACTGCACCGCACCGGGCTGGCCGCGCGGGAGACCAGCACGTACGCGGGCGACGGGCAGGCGCTCATCGGCGCGCGCGTGGTGGCGCCGGTGCGCTGCGCCCCGCCCGCGAACAAGCCGGAGCCCTCGGAGAAGGCGACGTGCCTGCCGTGGCTGGAGCGCGAGATCGAGCTCGTCGCGCCGCACGTGCGGGTGGTCGTGGCGCTCGGCGGCTACGCCTGGCAGGCCATGTGGCCCGCGCTCAGGTCGGCCGGCTACGAGCTGCCGCGCAGCCGCCCGCCGTTCGGCCACGGCGCCGAGGCCGAGATCCGGTACGGCGACGCCCCCGTGACCCTCATCGGCTGTTACCACCCGAGCCAGCAGAACACCTTCACCGGCCGCGTCACCGCCCAAATGCTGGACGACGTCTTCCAAAGGGCCAGGTCACTGGCTGTGTGACGCGTCGCACCATCCCCGGATTGGATTCCTCGAGCGCACTTGACGTAGGCTTGTGAATGCTTTCACAAGCATTCCACGAGGGATGGGGCCGCAGGATGAACCAGCACATCTTGATCGTCGGCGGCGGATACGTCGGCCTGTACACGGCGCTGCGGCTGCAGCGCAAACTCCACCGTGAGCTGCGCTCCGGCGAAGCCCGCATCACGATCATCGACCCCCAGTCCTACATGACCTACCAGCCCTTCTTGCCGGAGGCCGCGGCGGGAAACCTCTCGCCGCGGCACATGGTGGCGCCGCTGCGCCGCATCCTGCCGAAGGCGCGCATTCTCAACGGCATGGTCACCAAGATCGACCACGCGGGCCGCACGGTCACCTTCCAGCCCGCCGAGGGCGAGCCTCGTCAGGTGGCCTATGACGTCATCGTGATGGCCGCCGGGTCGATCTCCCGTACGCTGCCGATCCCCGGGCTCACCGACATCGGCATCGGGTTCAAGACCGTGGGCGAGGCCATCGCGCTGCGCAACCGCGTGCTCCACCTGCTCGACGTGGCCGAGTCGACCGACGACCCGGAGGTGCGGCGCAGGGCGCTGACGTTCGTGGTGGTCGGGGCCGGTTTCGCGGGCGTCGAGGCGCTGGCCGAGCTGGAGGACATGGCCAAGCACTCCACGCGCTACTACCGCAACATCCAGCCGTCGGACATCCGCTGGGTGCTCGTGGAGGCCACGAACCGGGTGCTGCCCGAGGTCGGCCCCGAGATGGGCAAGTGGACCCTGGAGCAGCTGCGCGAGCGCGGCATCGACGTCAAGCTCGACACCCGGCTCGAGTCCTGCGAGGGCGGCCGCGTCGTGCTCTCGGACGGCTCGGAGTTCGACGCCGAGACCCTCGTGTGGACCGCCGGCGTCAAGCCCAGCCCCGTGGTCAACGACAGCGACCTGCCGCTCGACGAGCGCGGCCGGATCAAGGCCACCGCCATGCTCACCGTGGCGGGCACGCAGGGCGCGTTCGCGGCGGGCGACGCCGCCGGGGTGCCCGACGTGACGAACCCCGGCCAGTATTGCGCTCCGAACGCCCAGCACGCCGTCCGCCAGGCCAAGGTGCTGGCCGACAACATCATCCGTCACCTGCGCGGACAGGAACTGGTCGAATACCGCCACAAGTATGTCGGATCAGTGGCCGGTCTGGGTCTGCATCAGGGTGTCGCCAATGTCTATGGCGTCAAGCTTCGCGGATTCCCTGCGTGGTTCATGCACCGCACCTACCATCTGTCGCGGGTGCCGACGCTGAACCGCAAGGTCCGTGTCGTCGTCGATTGGACTTTGGCCCTGTTCTTCAAGCGAGAGACGATCTCTCTGGGTGAGATGGAGCACCCGCGCGAGGGCTTCAGGGCCGCGGTGGCGACGACTCGCCGCTAGCCCAGGTACGGCAGCGCCCCGGTGAGCATCACCGGGGCGTTTTCGGCACCCCTGGTCGCAAGCGGAAGGGGTACCACGGGTGGGGCTCTCAGCGGTGACCGTGCTCGGCGTCGACCGGCCCGGCGTGATCGCCGCCGTCACCGGTTCGCTCGCCGACTGCGGAGCGAACATCCAGGACTCGACCATGACGCTGCTCGGCGGCCACGTGGCGATGATGCTGCTCGTGTCGGGCGAGCTGGACTCCGCCGAGCTGCTCAAGCGCCTGGGCACGCCCGACCTGGTGGTGACCGCCTCGGCCATAGAGGCCCGCCGCCACTTCTGCGACGGGGGCGACGGCCTCGGCTACGTACTGACCGTGCACGGCCCCGACCGGCCGGGCATCATCTCCGCCATCAGCGCGGTGCTCGCGGCGGACGGCGGCAACATCACCGGCATGAGCACCAGGCTCACCGGCCGCCTGTACGTGCTGATCGCCGACGTCGAGCTGCCGAAGGACGTGGACGTGGCGGCGCTCATGCGCAGGCTGGCGGCCGTCGGCACCGGACTCAACGCCGAGATCACCTTCCGCCCCGTCGAACCGGACCTGCTGTGAGCCGGCCCGAAGGCACCGTCAGACAGGTGATCGGCGCCCCGCACCCCCTGTTGTCCGCCATGGCCGAGTCCGTGGACCCGACCGACCCCGACGTGGTGGCCGCGGCGGCCGATCTGCTCGCCACTTTGCGCACGGAAGCCTCCACGATGGGTCTGGCGGCCCCCCAGATCGGCCTGAGCTGGCGCCTGATCGCCTTTGACGCCCAACTCCACCCCAGGAGCCGGTCATGGGCCGGAGAGCTCGTGGTGGCCAATCCACGGCTCGCACGGGCATCCCACTGGGATCACGGCCGGGAGGGGTGCGCGTCCATCGCCGGACTGACCGCTGATGTGCTGCGTGCGACGCGTATCACCGTACTTGGGCATTTGCCAGGCACCGGCGAGGCGGTCACCATCGAAGCGGATGCGTTCGAAGCTCGCTGCATTCAGCACCAACTGGACCATCTGGACGGTCTACTCTTCTTGGACAGAGTGCCGGGAGCGCTATCACTTCACCGCAGACTTCACAGTTGTGACGCTTGATGCGAAGTTGTGCTCCTCGGAACCATGGTCCGTTTCGTATGATTGCGGCGCCCCCGTAGCCCAATGGCAGAGGCAAACCCCTTAAAAGGGTTGACGTGCGGGTTCGAATCCCGCCGGGGGCACTGCCATCTTCGATGGTCTTCCAGGTCTCTGACCTGGATCTTTACCGCGATCGTCGAAACGGGCCCCCGCCAGGCGTTCACCGCCGGTATCGAGTTGTCACGCACAAGGTGCGTCTTCCGCCGATCACTGCTGGTGGGGGGTTGGTTACGTACTGATTCACACAGGTGAGTAACCTCCCCCTCCGGGTGGCCTCCTGTTTGCCCGCTCGAAAACTTTTTGTGCTCCTGGTGATATTGACAACGTGTGAGAGTTTCTTTCTGTGAATGGTTGACTACGCTTTACAACCGGCCTTTTCGCTCCTGGAAAACGCAAGGGGGACGCCGCCGCTGGTCGGGCGGCCCTCCGGGAGGATTTTCCGTCCTCCGCCACCCCGGGAACTTCCGGCCGGACGGGTTCGTTGTCAACGGAGCCGTACCACCCATGAACATCGATCTGAGCGTCAGTTGACCAAGGTGCCGCCGCGCCCCGTAGGCTCGGCGTCACAGGAGGCAGCGATGGAGAGCAAGAACCCCGTTTTCAGCAGGGCGCGCCGGGAGGGCCCGGGCTGGGCAGGACCCAACCCGACCCCCGACCAGTTGCAGAACATGTACGACGCCCCGTCGTACGCCCAACCGTCCCGGCCGGCCTTCCGGACCATGACGCTCGACGACGTCGTGGTCCGAGGGTTCCTGACCCTCGGCACGCTCGTCGTGGCGGCGGCCGCGGCCTGGATCCTTCAAGTCCCGCCCGCCGTGGCCATCGGCGCCGCGATCGTGGCGTTGATCCTCGGGCTGATCGCCTCGTTCACCATGAGCACCAATCCGGCCCTCATTCTGGGCTACGCGGTGTTCGAGGGTGTCTTCCTGGGCGCGATCAGCTCCGTGTTCGAAAGCATGTTCAACGGCATCGTGCTCCAAGCGGTGCTGGGCACGGCGTTCGCGTTCGGCGCGGTGCTGACCGTCTACGCGCTACGCGTCATACGCGTGACGCCCAAACTGGTGAAATACGGCATCGCCGCCGCGATCGCGGCGGTCGGGCTCGTGCTGGTCAACCTGATCGTCGGGCTGTTCAACGGCGGCGTCGGCCTCGGCCTGCGCACCGACAGCCCGCTCGGCTGGGGCTTCAGCATCATCATGATCCTGATCGGCTGCTTCTTCCTCCTGCTCGACTTCGACCAGATCGAGCAGGGCGTCAAGCAGGGCGCGCCGGACAAGTTCGCCTGGCAGTGCGCGTTCGGTCTCACGCTGAGCCTGGTGTGGATCTACCTGGAGGTGCTGCGCTTCATCAGCTACTTCAGTAGCAGCGATTGATCTTGCGTCACCTGGGAGGGCCTCGCCGTCACGGCGGGGCCCTCTCGCGCTGTGCGACCGAAAAGCTACCTGCCGTCACAAAATGATGCCTGGCTCAGGGGTTGCCATTCGCACGTCTGTGTTGCAGTGTCAAGCAAAGGACCTTAATCCGCGGAGGTGCCCATGTCCTTGAACCACTCACCGGAGACGCAGACGAAGCTCATCGCAAGGGTCCCGACCATAACGGGACGCGAACTCCCCGAGTGGTTCCAAGCCATCGACAACGGCCCGGCTTTCCTGAGGTGCGACGAGCGGGCCAACTGGCTTGCCGACGAGCACGGGCTGACCCACGGCTACGCCGCCGCGATCGTGCACGAACACGAGCGGCATCGCCGTAACCGCATGGGCTTCATCTAGAGCCCACCGCCCTTCGCGCCCGTGTCCTTTGGCACGGGCGCGTCATCATGGGGGCATGGATCTCGACAAGGCACTGGCCTTCCTCCGCAACAACCACCACGCGATCCTGCTGACCCGGTACGGCGATGGGCGCCCGCAGATGTCACCGGTCACGGCAGGGGTTCAGGACGGCCTCGTGGTCGTCAGCACCCGGGAGACGGCGGTCAAGGTCCGTAACGCGCGCCGGGACCCGCAGGTGTCCTTGTGCGTCTTCACGGACCGCTTCTACGGCGACTGGATCCAGGTGGACGGCACCGCCGACATCCTCTCGCTGCCTGAGGCCATGGAGCCGCTCGTCACGTATTACCGGGACATCTCGGGCGAGCATCCTGACTGGGATGACTATCGGGCGGCCATGGAGCGGGATCGGCGCGTGATCATGCGGATCACGCCCCTGAAGGCGGGGCCGGACCGCCACGGGTAGGCCGGTTCCCGCCTCACGTTCTTTCCCGCCGCACTTCGGCGAGGTCCCTTTGGGAAAAAGGGCAAGGGCGAGGCGGCGGCCTGGTGGTCACGGCACCACGTGGCCGGGTGAAGGCGGCGAGGCCGCTGGGCCTGCGGCCGGGGGCCTCGCGTGGCCGGGGTTAGGGCGGCGGGGCCGCTGGGCCTGCGGCCAGGGCCTCGCGTGGCCGGGTGAGGGCGGTGCTGTGGCGGGCAGGGAGGCCGCGTAACCGGGTGGCGGGGGCTCGCGTTACGGCGGGCGCCGTCATCCGGTCAGCGGCCGTTTCCCTGGACCGCCTCAGCCACGTGCGGCGGGTGGTGAGCCACGGCTCGTCGTAAGAGGAGCTGGAAGGCCCTGGGGTCAGCTCAGGCGCTCAAGGATCATCGCCATGCCCTGGCCGCCGCCCACGCACATCGTCTCCAGGCCGATGCTCTTGTCGTGGTGCTGCAGGCTGTTGATCAGCGTCGAGGTGATGCGGGCGCCCGTCATCCCGAACGGGTGCCCGACCGCGATCGCCCCGCCGTTGACGTTGAGCCGGTCGAGGTCGATCCCCAGATCCCGGTACGACGGGATCACCTGCGCCGCGAACGCCTCGTTGATCTCCACCAGGTCGATGTCATCGATCGCCATCCCCGCCCTGGACAGCGCCTGCTTCGACGCCTCCACCGGCCCGAGCCCCATGATCTCCGGGGACAGCCCCGTGACCCCGGTGGACACGATCCTGGCCAGCGGCGTGATCCCGAGCTCGGCCGCCTTGACATCGCTCATCACCACGACCGCCGCCGCCCCGTCGTTCAGCGGGCAGCAGTTGCCGGCCGTGACCGTCCCGTCGGGCCGGAAGACGGGCGCCAGCGTCGAGACCTTCTCGTACGTCGTCCCCGCCCGCGGCCCGTCGTCCTTGGCCACCACCGTCCCGTCCGGCAGCGTTACGGGCGTGATGTCCTTCTGCCAGAACCCGTCGGCCAGCGCCTTCTCGGCCAGGTTCTGCGACCGCACCCCGAACTCGTCCTGGTCCTGACGGGTCACCCCCTTGAGCTGGGCGACGTTCTCGGCGGTCTGGCCCATGGCCACGTAGACGTCGGGGATCTCGCCGTTCTCGCGCGGGTCGTGCCAGACGCGCCCGCCCTCGGTGAAGGACTTGGTACGCGCCAGCGCGTCGAGGAAGGCCGGGTTGTGCGTGTCGGGCAGCGAGTCGGAGTTGCCCTTGGTGAAGCGGGAGACCATCTCGACCCCGGCCGAGACGAACACGTCGCCCTCGCCCGCCTTGATGGCGTGGAAGGCCATCCTGGTGGTCTGCAGGGACGACGAGCAGTAGCGGGTCACGGTGGTGCCGGGCACGTTGTCCAGCCCGAGTTGCACCGCGACCACGCGGGCCATGTTGAACCCCTGCTCGCCTCCCGGCAGCCCGCACCCCAGCATGAGGTCCTCGATGGAGGCCGGGTCGAGCTGGGGCACCTTGGCCAGCGCCGCCTGGATCATCTGCACGGTCAGGTCGTCGGGACGGATCTCCTTGAGCGAACCCTTGAAGGCTCGTCCGATCGGTGAACGCGCGGTCGCGACGATGACTGCCTCGGGCATGGCCCCTCCTTTGTCGGCGCTGATAGTAGAACTATATTCCAGTTCTCCGCGCAAGCCCCCCGGCGGCCCCTTATCCGTACATGCCGGGCGCCGTCGCCGTGTGGTCGTTCACGGCGCGTACGGCCCCCTTCTCGTCGCGCCACAGCCGCCACCCGTCCTGGCTGCCCGTGAACCAGGGCGGCGGCGCCGTGGGAGGGGAGACGCGCTTGCCGGTGCCCAGGTCGTATTCGCAGAGGGCGGCCGTGGAGTAGAAGCCCGGCGCCTGCCCGCGCAGCGGCAGTGGCTTGGGGTCGGTGACACAGAAGGACCAGCCGCGCTCCTCCTCCACGGGTACGGCCTTACCGGTGACCAGGTCGAACGCCGTGCCCTTGGAGTTGTGCTTGAGGAAGCCCAGTTTGTCCATCCGGTCGGGGAAGGCCAGCCACCAGCCGGAGCCGGGAACGTCGGCCGCGGTGACCTGGCCGACCACCCGCCCGGTGGCGGAGTCGAGCCGGGCGAAGCCGCCGTAGGCGCCCTGGGGATCGACGGGGCGGACGACCGGGGCGAAGCCGGGGTTGCCGCTGGGATAGACGCGGACGACCGACGGCCGCATCCAGTTGATCGTCCCGTTGGCGATCTTGACGGAGAACAGCCCGAAGGTGGAGACCTTCTTCGTCTGCGGATCGGTATAAGGGGCGACATATCCGACCAGGTCATCGCCGGTCGCGCCGAACGCCCAGCCGCCCGACATGTCGATCCCCGGGCCGAGCGCCTGCTCGATGGGCTGCTGCCACTGGAGCTTGCCGGTCTTGAGGTCGTACGACTCGATCATGGGGTTGGCGGCCAGCCTGAGCAGCAGGACCCGGTTCTGGTCCGACCACTCGACCTCGGAGATCCCGGGCAGCTTCCAGAGCTGTTTGCCGGTCGCCGGGTCGAGCACCACCATGCGCGCCTTGGTCAGCGCGGTGTGCTCCGACAGGCAGAGGTACGGACCGCAGCGCTGCGGCCCGAACGTCGAGTGCACCGGCCTGGTCCACTTCTGCACCCCCGAGTGCGCGTCGCGGGCGATGAGGGTGGCGTTCCAGTGGGCCTTCTTGCCCGGGTCGAGCGCGGCGATCACGCCCTGGCCCTTGCCCGTCTCGACGAGCGCGGGGGCCGAGACGCCCATGCCGGGCAGGCGGCCGGCCATCGTGGCGGGGTAGGCCCACAGCCGTTTGCCGTCGCGCAGGCCGACGGCGACGGTCTCCAGCGAGCCGTCGGGCTTCATGGACGTGGCGGCGACGACCCCGGCGGCCACCGCCATCCGGCTGACGGTGTTGATCTGGGTGTTCTGCCAGGTCGCGAAGTTCGTGGTGGCCGCGTCGCTGCCGGAGCAGGCGGTCGCGGTGAGGGTTCCGGCGAGAACGATGGACGGTTTCCAGAGGGGCCGGAGCACGGGCAATTCACTCCAAAGTGGACGGGGAGTGACGACTCCAACTCGCGGAGTAACCGGCCCAGGGCGCGATCTCGCCGAGCCGTCAGGCGTCGTTGAGCGTCTCGCCGAGTCTCCGGCGGAACAACGTGGCCCACTTGCCGTGCAGGCCCGTCGCCCGCCCGTCGACCCGGGTCGCGGCGACCTCGGTGCCGGGCTCCTCCGCGGCCGTAGCCGCCGCAAGGTAGATCGGTTGCAGTGCCTCGCCACGTGCGGGGCGCGGCTCAGGCCACAGTCCCAACGCAGCGCACACCGACGGTAGCACCGCGTAAGCGGCCTGTGCGTAACCTCGGTCACTTGGATGGAAACGATCCGGTCCGAACATTTCTGTCGGATTTGTATCGAACTCCGGCCCCAGGACGTCGGCGAACGCCACCGTGCGCCCGCCCGCGTCCACCACCGCCACCGTCTGCGCCGCGGCGAGCTGACGGCTCCAGCGCCGGGTCACCCAGCGCAGCGGCTGCGCGATCGGGCGTACCGTGCCGAGGTCGGGGCAGGTGCCCACGACCACCTCGATCTCCGCGTCGCGCAGCCGCCGCACGGCCTTGGTCAGATGCCGTACGGCGCTGGCCGGCGCGGTCTGGGTGATGATGTCGTTGGCCCCCACGAAGATCACCGCGATGTCGGCCTCCATGCTCAGGGCCAGGTCCACCTGCTCGCCCAGCTCGGCCGACGGGGTGCCCGACTTGGCGGCGACGAGCAGGTGCACCGGCCGCTCGGACACCGCGGCCAGGCCGTGCGCGAGCAGCACGCCAGGGGTGTGGGCCGGGTCGGTCATGCCCAGGCCGACGGCCGTGGAGTCGCCCAGCATGGCCATCCGGAGCGGCTCGCCGGGGAAGTCGCCGTAGACGCCGTCGGACGGCGGGCCGTCCAGGCCGTGCGGGCGCCCGATGGCCTTGCGCGCGAGCAGTCCTTCCGCGATCAGCAGTCCGTACGCCGTGGCGCCGATGGCCGTCAGCCCACCCCCTCCGAGCGCCGCCGCGGTAGCGATCTTCCGTGCCGCGCGCGCCATGCCAGCTGCCCAGACCACGTAGGTGCCCTCCCCAGTCGAACTCGGCGGTAGCGTTTGCTTGAAAACTAGCCGAGGGCCCGCCACCCCCACTGGACCTCGGCCATTGACAAGCTGATCAAGCTTCGGCAAAGAAGGTGAACACCTCGGTGCGCGTATACGATTCCCTGGTCGATCTCATGGGGAACACCCCGCTCGTCCGGCTGCACAAGGTCACTGCGGGAGTGCCCGCCCAGGTGCTCGCCAAGGTCGAGTACTTCAATCCGGGCGGCTCGGTCAAGGACCGCATCGCGGTGCGCATGATCGAGGCCGCGGAGAAGTCCGGCGAGCTGCGCCCCGGTGGCGTCATCGTGGAGCCGACCTCCGGCAACACGGGCGTGGGGCTGGCCATCGTGGCCCAGACGAAGGGCTACCGGTGCCTGTTCGTGGTGCCCGACAAGGTGGCCCAGGACAAGATCGCGGTGCTGCGGGCGTACGGGGCCGAGGTGGTGGTCTGCCCGACCGCCGTCTCGCCCGAGCACCCCGACTCCTACTACTCGGTCTCCGACCGGCTGGCGCGCGAGGTGCCGAACGCCTGGAAGCCCGACCAATACTCCAACGTCAACAACCCCGACTCGCACTACCACTCGACCGGTCCCGAGGTGTGGGAGCAGACCGAGGGCAGGGTCACGCACTTCGTGGCCGGCATCGGCACCGGGGGCACGATCAGCGGCGCGGGGCGTTACCTCAAGGAGGTCTCCGGCGGGCGGGTCAAGATCATCGGAGCCGACCCCGAGGGGTCGGTCTACTCCGGCGGGTCCGGGCGTCCCTACCTGGTCGAGGGGGTGGGCGAGGACATCTGGCCGGCCACGTACGACACCGAGGTCTGTGACGAGATCATCGCGGTGTCCGACAAGGAGTCGTTCAACATGACCCGCCGCCTCGCCCGCGAGGAGGGGCTGCTGGTCGGCGGGTCCTGCGGCATGGCCGTGGTGGCGGCGCTGCGGGTGGCGGCCAAGGCGGCGCCCGACGACGTGGTGGTCGTGCTGCTGCCCGACGGCGGCCGCGGCTACCTGTCGAAGATCTTCAACGACGACTGGATGGCCGACTACGGCTTCCTGACCACGTCCTCCGACGAGGGGATGGTCGGCGACGTGCTGGCGCGTAAGACGTCCGGCATGCCGGAGTTCGTGCACGCGCACCCGCACGAGTCGGTCAGCACGGCCATCGCGATCATGCGCGAATACTCGGTGTCGCAGCTTCCCGTGATGAAGGAGGAGCCGCCCGTCATGGCGGCCGAGGTGGTCGGCTCCATCGTGGAGCGCGATCTCCTCGAAGCCCTCTATCGCGGACGGCTTTCCTCCGACGACCCGATCGCTGATCATATGTCTGCGCCGCTACCCACGATCGGCAGTGGTGAACCTGTGGCGCGTGCGGTGGAAGCGCTGGAAAAGGCGGATGCGGCCGTTGTGCTGGAAGACGGCAAACCCTCCGGGTTGATCACCCGCCAGGACCTGCTCGCCTTCCTCGCCAATCACTGATAACGAGGCAAATCGGACTGCCGCCACGGCCCTCACCGGGCACGGCGAAGGGGGCGGCAGTTTGGCGAGCGGGCTTCTTGATCGACTCGAGCACGTCCTGCGGCCTGCTGCAGAACGTGTACGCCCCCGGCTGCCCGATCCCCGGCGGCGACACCCGGGATCGCCTTCGTGATGGCCGAGCTGGGGCTCGCGGCCGAGCAGCGCGGGGACGCGGAGACCGCGCTGGCCAGGCATCGTTAGAGGTAAGCGGCCGCACGGGCGACCGGCGACCCCCGGGCGATCGCGCCGGCCCTGGAAGGGCTGGCCGGGGTCATGTCCCTGGCCGATGAGGAGATGGCGGAGGCCGCCGGGCTGGTGGGGGCGGCGAGGGGCATCAGGAGGTCCGTGGGGGCGCCGCCGCCGGCCGGGGAGCGGCTGGACGTGGGCCGGATCACCCGCCGGGCGTGCGAAGCCCTGGGGGAGGAGGCGGTGGCGTCGGGGGAGTAGGCGTTCGGGCGGGCGCCGGCGTCAGGTGAGGGGGAATTCGGCGATCACCTCCCAGGCTCCCTCGCGGGACGGGCCCGCGTACAGCCGGCCGCCCAGCGCCTCCACTCGCTCGCCCATCCCGACCAGCCCGAACCCGCCGCCAAGACGGGACACCCGCGGATCTGAGGAGGAGCCGAAGTTCCGCACCCGCAGCACCACCACCCGGTCGTGGCGCCGCAGGTCGGCCTCCACCCAGGCGGTGCGGGGGGCGTGCTTGCGCACGTTCGTCAGCGCCTCCAGGAGCACCCGGTGCAGCGTCGTCATGACCTCGGGCGCCAGCGTACGGTCGTCGATCCCCTGGCCGATCTCGAAGGCCACCTTCGGCCCGTCGGCGGAGAACCGGTCGGTCAGCATCCGCAGGTCGGCCAGGGTGACGCCGGGCTTGCGGCCCGCCTCGTCCTCCGTGCGCAGCACCGTGACCATGCGCCGCATCGACGTCAGCGCCTCCGACCCGGCCGTCGCGATCGCGTCCAGGGCGGGGGCCACCGCCTCGGGCTTGGTCTGCGCGACCGTGCGGGCGGCCTGGGCCTGGACCACGATGCCCGTGATGTGGTGGGCGACCAGGTCGTGCAGCTCTCTGGCCAGCTCCAGGCGTTCCGCGCGGCGTACCGAGTGGACGGCCTCCGTACGGCGTTCCTGCTGGAAGCGGAGGTAACCGCCGGCTCCGGCGGCCATCGACCAGCCCGCGAACAGCAGGAACGAGAACGCCAGCCCCGAATCGTTGTAGTCGCGCCCGCTCGCCTCCGACATCAGGACGATCAGCGCCGCGCACGCGAGCCCCGCGGCCAGCCGGATCGGCTCCACGTGCCGCAGCACGCCGATGAGCAGGACGAGCAGCGCCCCCGTCTCCGCCGAGCCCGGCGCGCCCCCCAGCCCGATGATCCCCATCAGCAGGGAGACGGCGAACGACAGGACCAGCATGAAGACGAACCCCGACAGCCGGTGACGCCGCCGCAGCAGCACCGCCACGATGCCGCACACTCCGCTGATCGGTGCGAGCCACTGGAAGGTTCCGACGGACACGGCGACCGCGAGGTCGATCAACAACATCATGCCCAGCCAGCCGAGCATCGCGATTTCGCTCAGCCGGCGGATCCAGTACACGACCTGCTTGGAATCCCCCACGGCGTTGAGCCTAAGCCGGAAGTCGGACAAGTCGTATCAACCGTTCGGCCGAGGACGCGGCTGAGAGACCAGCCCTTCAGCGGAGGCGCGACCCAGGGGGAATCGCCGATGCTGGATATGTCGGAAAGGGGACAGGCATGGTTGCCATCGGGTTCGCGCTGCTGGGTATCGGTTTGGTCGTCGCGGTGCTGCTGGCCGTGGCCGACCCCGTGCTGCTCTCCCGGATCAACGGAGAGCGGTCGGAGGGCGGGCGCGGCCGGTTCATCAAGGTGGACAAGGCGGACATCGTCCAGCTCCCGTCCAGGTCAGGCGGGGAGCACCGCGAGCCCAAGGCGGCCTGACGACCCGGCTCGCGCGGGCATGGTGCGCGAGCCCAGGCGGGTGCCGTTGGGGACGGTCACCCGCCGAGCGGCCCGCGATCCGTTGGGGAACGGATCGCGGGCCGTCTTTCGTTGGCGTGCCCGGTCTTCCGTTACCGTGGCTGTATGAGCAACGGTTTTGAGACCCTGGCCATCCACGCAGGTCAGGAGCCCGACCCGCTGACCGGCGCGGTCGTGCCGCCGATCTACGCCACGTCCACGTACAAGCAGGACGGCGTGGGCGGCCTGCGTTCCGGATACGAGTACAGCCGCTCGGCCAACCCCACCAGGACCGCGCTCGAGTCCGCGCTGGCCGCCGTGGAGGGCGGGGTGCGCGGGCTCGCGTTCGCCTCGGGGCTGGCCGCCGAGGACACGCTCCTGCGTACGGTGTGCAAACCGCAGGACCACGTGATCATCCCGAACGACGCGTACGGCGGCACGTACCGGCTGTTCGCCAAGGTGCACCAGCGCTGGGACCTGCACTTCGACCCGGTGCCGCTGCACGACCTCGACGCCGTCGCCGCGGCGATGACGCAGAAGACGAAGATCGTCTGGGTCGAGACGCCCACCAACCCGCTGCTCGGCATCGCCGACATCGCGGCCCTGGCGCAGCTCGCCCACGACAACGACGCGCTGCTGGTGGTGGACAACACGTTCGCGTCGCCATACCTGCAGCAGCCCCTGTCCCTCGGGGCCGACGTCGTCGTGCACTCGACCACCAAATACGTGGGCGGGCACTCCGACGTCGTCGGCGGGGCGCTGATCGCCGCCGACCGCGGCCTCGGCGAGGAGCTGACCTACCACCAGAACGCGATGGGCGCGGTGGCCGGGCCGTTCGACGCCTGGCTGACGCTGCGCGGGCTCAAGACGCTCGGCGTGCGCATGGACCGTCACTGCGACAACGCCGAACGCGTCGTCGACCTGCTGCTCGCCCACCCGCGCGTGACCGAGGTGCTCTACCCCGGCCTCGACGAGCACCCGGGGCACGAGGTGGCGGCCAAGCAGATGAAGCGCTATGGGGGCATGGTGTCGTTCCGCGTGGCCGGGGGCGAGGCGGCGGCCGTCGCGGTGTGCGACAAGGCCGAGCTGTTCACGCTGGGTGAGTCGCTGGGCGGCGTCGAGTCGCTCATCGAGCACCCGGGCAGGATGACCCACGCCTCGGCGGCCGGGTCGCCGCTGGAGGTGCCGGCCGACCTGGTGCGGCTGTCGGTCGGCATCGAGACCATCGACGACCTGCTCGCCGACCTGACCCAGGCGCTCGGCGCCTAGGCTCCGGGGACCACCATGAGGAACAGGATCACCAGCCAGATGATGGACAGCAGCCCGCTGATGGCGGCGATCCGGCCGGTCTGAACCTTCGCGTCGTCGTCCTTGTTCTCACTCGTGAGCGCCTGGACGGCGGTGCGCAGGTCGCGGTCGATGATGACGAGCAGCACGACGGCGACGATGAACAGCGTCATCGACGCCGTCATGTACCACTGGCCGAGCAGCCCGTTACCCATGACCACGCCGAGCGCCACGCCGAACACGAGGACGCCCAGGCTGCCGAGGCTGTAGATCCTCGTCGTGCGCTGGACGAACTGCAGCGCGGGCACGTTCTTGTTGCGGATGACGCGGGGCGCGGCCATCGTCGCGGCGGTGACCGGGCCGATCGTGAAGATCGCGAATCCGATGTGCAGCCAGAGAAGCAGGGACATGCCGCAGAGACTAGTCCCCGGCGATCTCAGTGGCCGACTCGACACTCTCTTTGCCTTCTTTGGAGCAACGCAGGCACAGCTCCGTGGCCGCTACGGCGACGACCATCAGCACTATGAGGAGAACCGTGGCTATCATGGCTGCCCCTCCTTCCCCGTCTCGGACGTAAATATCGTCCGTAATGACTAGACGCTTGTGCAACGGAATAAGTTCGGCGCGGGTATGGTTGTGGATCGCGCTTTTTCCTTACCGTTTGGGCACAAGGGGGTGCCGTCCGTGGCCATCAAGCACGTCGAGCCGTACTCCGACGAGTGGCTGCAGCAGCCGATCGGCTACGTGCAGCAGGTCCTCGCCGAGCTCGGACCCGAGGTCACGGACTGGTGGGAAGGCCCCTGCGATCCGCGCGACGCCACCCTCAGGCTGGCCGACGGCCGGGCGCTGGTGTGGGACGAGGAGAGCGGCTGGCGCCTGGGCGCCTTCGTCTCCGGTACGCGTGGCACGCACACCGAGCTGTCGGGAGTCCGCTACCTCGGGCATGGGCTTCTGCCCCGGCCGGAACGCGTGCCGTCGGCCCTGAGCGACGCCAAGGCGGGTGTCGGGGCCAGCTCGGCCTGGCGCCCCTGCTACCGCTCCCACCGCAACTGCCGCGACGGCTTCGACGTGGCTCTGGACTTCTACACGGGCTTCGTCGGCGCCTGAATCCCCATTTTTCCGGGCCCCTGACGGCACGGGCCTTCGCCGGTCACGCGGACTCGGCTTCGGGCTCCTCATACGGGAAGTCCAGCGCCGAGCTCGGCCCTGTTACTACTGAGCCGATTCGGTCCGGCCGTTGCCGAACACCTCGTTGACGAGCCGCTGCGTGGCCTTCTGGAACGCCTCGCCCATGGACAGGTCGGCGTCGTCGATGTAGTTGATCGCGGCGGTCAGGGTCGTGCCGCCGTCCGGCGTGCTGTACATCAGCCCGGCGTGGCCCCCGTGGCCGCCGTTGTGGGTGATGACGGTGCCGCCGCCCTCGGTTTCCTGTACGAACACGCCCAGGCCGTAGCCGACCTTGGACTCCGGCGTGCACATCTCGGCCAGCAGGCCGGTCGGCAGCAGCTTGCCGCCCACCAGTGCGGAGATGAACGTGTGCAGGTCCTGCGGGGTGGAGATCATGTCGCCGCCGCTGGAGATCCAGGAGGGGTTCTGGCGGGTGACGTCGGCCGTCTTCTCCTGGCCGTTCTCCTCGTAGCGGTAGTAGGCGTGGGCGTGCGGCTCGGGGAGATCGGTCTGGGTGGTGGGCGCCACGGTGCCGGTCAGGGCGAGCGGGCCCAGGATCAGCCGGTGCATCTCCTCGGCGTAGGTGCGGCCGGTGACCTTCTCGATCAGCAGCCGGGCCAGCACGTAGTTGGTGTTGGCGTAGCTCCAGTCGGTGCCGGGCTCGAACCGGGCCGGCTTGGTCAGCGCCAGCCGTACCAGCTCTTCGGGCTGGTAGGTCTTGAAGCGGTCGTTCACCCACGCCTGGCCCGACCAGACGATGCCGGGCACATACTCGGGGTAGTAGTCGCCGGTGAAGTTGAAGATGCCGCTGGTGTGCTGCAGCAGCATCCGCACCGTGATCCGCCGGTCCAGGCCGAACTCGGGCAGGTAGTCGTCCGCCGGGGTGTCCAGCCCGATCTTGCCTTCGGCCACCAACCGCAGCACCAGGGTCGCGGTGAAGGTCTTGGTGACGCTGCCGATCCGTACGTGGCCGTTGACCGGCGGCTCGGCGCTCTGGCCCAGCTCGGCCACGCCGGCGGTGCCCACCCACACGCCCCGCTCATCCTGCACGCGCAGCCGTACCCCGACGAAACCGGAATCGGCCATCTCCTGGATGATCTTCTGCAGCTCCGGGCGGTCCTGGTCGTTGAGGGTGATGGACATGGGTGTGCTCCTTAAAGGCTGTTACGAAAGTCAAGGTCGGGTCGTTCGAGGCGCCGTGTCACGGGGTCCGGCGAGGACCCCGTGACAAGCTGCGCACCTCGCCCCCCGTCAGGCGGCGTCGAGGGCCTCGGTGATCTTGCGGACCATCTCGGTGACGGTGGGGCTGGGCTGGGTCTGGGCGGCCGCGTCGATGGCGACGATGACGGTGCTGCGGAAGTTGTCGGCCTCGGCCGCATCCTGCGCCTTGAGCAGGCTCATGGAGGCGGTCAGGGCCGGCAGCACCTGGTCGGCGAGTTCGGCCACGGTCTTGCCGTACTTGATGCCCTTGGGCGCCTTGGCGACCACGTGCCCGATCGCGCCGGTGGCGGAGGTCAGGGCGATGGAGCCGTGGGTGGCGACCTTGTGGGCCGAGCCGGCGGCACCGGCGGCGGACATCAGGGAGACGGCGCCCCACGCGGCGACGCGGAGGGTGAGCTGGTCCTGGTCGGTGAGGGTGATCGACATGATGGTGTGCTCCTTCGAAGCTGTTCCGTTGATGCGTTTACGATCGCCGACCGCTCTGATACCGGGCTGTTGCCGTCCTGACGCGGCCGCTGACACGACGCCGGAGGGTCAGCGGCCGGGATGGCCGCCGGGCGCGATCCATTCGGTCAGTTCGACGACGATGCCGTTGGGGTCGGTGAGACGCATCTCCCACTCGCCCCACGGGTTGCGCGACGGGTGCGCCTTCGGCGTGCGGGCGCGCGTGTTCCCTGGCCAGATCGGTGACCGCGAACGCCACCACGCGGCCTCAGCCGGGCAGGGGTCCCAGGTCGCGGACGACGTGGGAGAGGGCGCGGATCATGTCGTTCTCCGCGTCGCTGCGCCACACCAGCCCGAACGGCAGCGCGGCCATGTCCTTGACGGGCAGGTAGGCGATGTCGGGGCGGGGGTAGTAGCGGCTCACGTGGGCCGGGAAGAGGGTGACGGCCTCGCCCAGGGCCGTGCTCATGAAGACGTCTTCAAGGTTGTCCACGTTGGCGGTGCGGTCGATGAGCCGGCCCTTGGGCGTGAGATCCGGGACGTAGTGGTCGAACCAGTAGCCGGGCACGGGTTTGATGACCACGTGCTGGAAGTCGCCGACCGCCTCCAGGGAGATCGAGGACCGTCTGGTGAGCGCATGGTCGCCGGACACGGCCAGCACCCTCGGTTCGGCGAAGAGCAGCGGACCCACGGTGAGGTCGGGCTCCTCGACCGGCAGCCACGTGATCAGGACGTCGGCATCCCCGCTGCGTAGCTGGGCGAACGGATCCTGGTAGGTCGACATCCGCAGGCGCAGGTCCCACTGCGGGTGCCGGGCGCGGAAGGTGTCCCAGTAGCGCCGCTGCTCCTGGAAGTTGGCCGGGAACAGGCTCACCCGGAGGATGCCGGTCTTGCCGCGTGCGGCCAGCCGTGCCCGGTCCAAGGTCTGTGTCAGGCCCTGGTGCACCTGGCGCAGATCGTCCCTGAACTGCTCGCCCAGTCGCGTGAGCCGGACGCCGCGGTTGTTCCTGGCGAAGAGCTCGGCCCCGATGGCGCGCTCCTGCTTCTTGATCGCCTGGCTGACCCGGGCCGCGGAGACGTGCAGCCGCTCGGCGGCGCGGCCGAAGTGCAGCTCCTCGGCCAAGGCCAGGAAGATCTCGATGTCCCGTAGCTCCACGAGCCCCATTTCGCCCATCTGCGCCATTTGTGGGGGAAGTCTGGCACATCAGGCCCAGAGGGAAGCAAACGAGTAGCGCCGGCTCACCACCGCCACTCGGCTATCGCAGGACCAGCAGGATGTGTTCGTCCTCGTCGTGCTGGATCGAGCCGACCCGCTGGAACCCGTGCTTCTCCAGCAGCCGCACCGACGCCGTGTTGGCGTGGAAGGGATCGGCGTGGAGCGGGCGGTTCTGCTCCTTGCCCAGGAACAGCTCCAGGGCCCGCGTGCCGATGCCCCGGCCCCAGAACTCGCGCCCGAGCCAGTAGCCGATGAAGCGCCGATCTTCCTCCCACCACGCCACGAGGTTGCCCGCCAGGGTGTCGTCCACCATGACGGCCTGCACGAAGGCGGCCGGGTCGCCGAGGATGTTGGTCTTCCAGTGGTTGAGGAACCTCTCTCGCTCCCGGGGAGCGAACCTCGATCGGCGCGCCGCCTCCGGGTCGTGCTCCTGCTCCAGGAACACCTCCAGGTCGGCCGCCACCACGTCTCGCAACCGCACATCCGCTTCCATGACGGGCTACTCTGCCATCCCGCACCGACAGTCTGGACGCGGGAAGAATGGGGCGGGTGGGGATGGGAGATGGGGACGTACCGGTGAAGTGGTCGCTGATCGACACGGACAGTGACCTGTTGCTGGGGGTCTGTGCCGAGATCGATGGGTTGTTCTTGGAGTCCGAGCCGATTCCGCCGCCCGAGCGTTACTGCCTGCTCGGATGTGAGCCGGCCGGTTCGCCGCGGCCGGGGGCGTGGTTGTCCACCCTTGGGCTGCACCCTGTGCACGGTCCGGGGGCGAACTGCGGTTGTGGCCTGGAGATCGGGTGCTTCTGCTCGCAGGAGCTGATCGACGTCACGGTGCTCGGCTGGTGCCCGTCGGACGAGTGGCCGGGGCTCGTCGACATCGACCTGCGGGGCTACGTTCGGATCGCGCCGGAGGAAGTCCCGGAGAATGACGGGTTTCTGCTGACGGGCAGGAACGACGAGCGCCTGGGCACCTGCCGGAGCGTCGGCGGTGTTTACCGGGAGCGGCCGGAACCCCTGGTACGGCCGGCGACCCTCGTGGGATGCCGGCCTGAGGCGCCGTTGACGGCAGCGATCGAGGCCACCTCGGCCCGGCGGCGGCGGGTCGCGGCCATCATTCAGGCGGTCGACGGAGCCGGCGGGGAGACAGGGATCGGCAGTGGGGTGTTCGGTGCCATTACGGGGGTGCGGCCGTCGCGGCTCGGCGACGGGCTGCTCGACATCACGCTCAACGACGGGGTCTGTGATCCGCTCCCCAGCGGAGCCCGCGAGATCTGGCAGACCTGGTACGACGGCCGCCCCACACGGCGCAACCTGTGGACGCGCTACGACCGGGCGCTGCGGCACGAATGGGCGGGTGCCGCCCTGAGCCACCACGCCGGGGAAGACCGGCCGGCTGGGAGCACCTATCACTTCGATGGCGGCGCGGTCACCGACATCGAGGGCTTCTACTGTGCGCTCGGCGAGGCGATCAACGGGCCCGGCGGGTACTTCGGCTGGAACCTCGACGCTCTGAACGATTGCCTGCGCGGCAGGTGGGGAGCCTCGTCGCCGTTCCGGCTCGTCTGGCACGATGCGGACGTGGCAAGGCGGCACCTCGTTCCCGGCTACGACCGGTCCCCCTACGACCTGCGTAAATGGGGTGAGGCGGTCACCCTGGAGTACTTGCTGGGCATGTTCGCCGCCAGCGGCGTGCAGGTCGATCTGAGCGCCAGTCCCCTGGACGGATGAGGCCGGATTCGTGCGCGTACCGGATGACTTGTGCCCGCGTCCGTCGCGAACGGGTCCCGACGGACGCGGAGTGGGCCGGCATGAAGGGGGTCAGCGGGCGCGGCGGAGGCGGAGGAAGTCGCTGACCACGTATTCGCCCAGCCGCTCGGCGCTCGGCGAGAAGACCCGGCCGCCGTTCCTGCGGGCCACCTCGTCCACGAACTCCTTCAGCCGGTCGTCGGCCGCCAGCATGAAGATGTTGAGCGTCGCCCGCCGCCGCGTCATCTTGTCCACCTCGGCCAGCGTCAGCTCCAGCGTCTCGTGCGACGGCGGCCATTCGAAGGCCGATCGGCCGTTGCGCATCAGGTGGGCCGTGGGCTCGCCGTCCGTGACCACCAGCACCACCGGCTCGAAGTCGGGGTGACGGTCCAGGTGGCGGCCGGCGATCAGGAGGGCGTGGTGCAGGTTGGTGCCCTGGACCATGTCCCAGTCGAGGCCGGCCAGCTCGTCGGGCTGCAGCACCCTGGCGTAGTTGGAGAAGCCGATGATCTGCACGGCGTCCTGCGGGAACTTCGAGGCCACCAGCGCCTGCAGGGCCAGGGCCGTCTGCTTGGCGGCGGCCCAGGTGCCGCGCAGGGCCATCGAGTACGACAGGTCCACGAGCAGGCACACGGCCGCGGCGCTGCGGCGTTCGGTCTCGGCCACCTCGAAGTCGTCCACCGACAGGCGTACCGAGGCCCGCCCCGACGCCGGGCGGTCGAGGATCGTGCCGCCGCTGCGGACGCCGTTGACCAGCGTGCGGACGACGTCGATCGGCTGTTCGTCGCCGAAGCGCCACGGCCGCGACGAGCCCGTCAGCTCGCCCGCCGAGCCCGCGTCGCGCTGGTCGTGGTCGCCGCGCCGGCCCGCGTCCAGCGAGGCGAACACCCGGCGCAGCGCGGTCTCGCCCAGCCGCCGCACCGCCTTCGGGGTGAGCTCCAGCTTGCCGCGGCGGCGCAGCAGGTAGCCCTGGTCCTCCAGCTCGCGCTCGATGCGCTTGAGCGCCTCCAGGTCGTCGACCGCCGAGCGGCCGAGCGCACGGCGTACGGCGGCCTCGTCGATGTCGTCGAGCCGCGCGCCCGGGTAGTCCTGGCGCAGGGCGGTTTCGAGCTGCGTGAGGTCGGCCAGCTCCTCCAGCGCCGTCACGGCGTCGCCCATGCCCAGGGGCTCCTCGCCGGTGAGGCGTTCGGGGGCGTTCCAGGCCAGGTCGGGGCGGCGGGAGTAGAGGGCCTCGCCGAGGCGGCGCATCTGGTCGGAGAGCCCCGCCTGGTCGAGGGTCTGGTTGATGAGGTTGCCCAGCTCCTCGCGCTGGCGCGGGGTCATCGAGGCGAGCATGCGCTGCGTGGCGGCGGCGCGGCGGGCCAGGATGTCGACGAGCTCTTCCAGGTTGCGCGGCTTCTCGGGGAACAGGTCGCCATATTTGCTCATGAAGGCATCGAAGTCGGCCTGGGTGTGCTGGCCCCGGGCGTCCTTGTCGAGCATGTCGTTCAAATCCGACATCATCTGCCGGACGCGTTCCATCGCCTCGGGGTCCGGGTTCGCCAGCGCGTCCCGCAGCCCCCTGAACTGGCTGTCGAGGACCTCCCTGCGCAGCAGGTCGCGCAGCTCCTCGAACGTCTGGCGGGCCGCCGAGGACCGCCACTCGTACGTGTTCAGCTCCTGGATCGCGCTGGCCGTGTCTTCGGGAAGCGCGTCGAGCCCCGCCTCCCGCAGCCGCGCGTCGTCGGACGGATCGGGGAACAGCTCGGCCCGCTCCTGCCCGATGGCCTTGTCGAGCAGCGCCCTGGCCTTCTCCAGAGTGCCGTCGAGCCGCCCGCGCTCCCGAAGGTCACGGCGGCGTCTGCGGACCTCCCTGAGCATGTCGTCCAGCCCGCGCCGGTCCTGCGCGCCGGGCAGGCCGCGCTTGAGCAGGTCGCGCAGGGCATGGACCGGGGTCGAGCCCGACAGGATCGCGTCGCCCATCTCGTCGAGGGCCGCCCGGACGTCGTAGGGCGGGGCCAGGGGGTCGGGGCCGTCGTGGTACTCGCCATAGCGAAAGGCCATCACGAAACCACGCTAACCCGAGAAAGGCGGCCATGTGTTCTGGAAAGCCGCTCAGGCGTCGCCGAAGACCTCCCAGACCTGGTCGAGGGAGTCCACACCGGGCGTGTACTCGATCTTCACCAGGACCGGGTGCCGCGTGCTCTTGAGCGCCGTCGTCAGGTGCTTCCACGTGCACTGCTTCCTGCCGAGGCCGTTGCGGTCGGCGTTCACGGGCCGGCCGGCCAGCCAGCCGTCGCCGCACCGGGCGGTGGTGCGGAGGAAGGCCGTCGTGTACGCGTACCCCAGCTTGATCTTCTTTCCGCCGCTCGCGAACAGCACGGTCGTGTCGTTGACCCGCTTGATCGTGCCCTCGGCCGAGCGCGGGCCCGGCCGGCCCGAGACGAGGATCTCGTTGACCTTGACCGCCTTGCCGCCACGGTATTCGGCGCGCAGTGGCACGGGGCCGCGCGCGAGGCCGTCCGTCAGGTCGGTTGGTGCGCACTTCGTCCGGCCCAGCCCCTTGGCGTCGAGGGCGACCTGGCCCTCGGTCTCCTTCAGGTCGCACGCGACCGTCACCCGGCCGAACGCGGCCCCGGTGTAGTCGAGCCGGAGCTCCCCGGCCCCGGGGAGGGTGTTGAGCCGGTAGCCCTTGAAACCCTGACTTTTCACGAACGTGGCGGACTTGGGCACGATGCGCAGCTTGCCCTTGCCGTCGGCCCAGGCGTAGCCGTACACGACGGTCGCGGCGGAGGCGGGGACGGCGAGCGCGCTCAGCGCGAGAGCGGCAGCGGTGGCACAGGCGAGCAGGCGCATGGGTGGTCTCCCCCGACGGCGTGATGGGCAATCACTATGACGCGGGAGACCTCCCGGATGTTCACGTCCGGTAAACAGTCACTCCGTCAAGGTCTTCCTTGGACAGGCGCCGCATGAGGTAAAGCCCTTCGAGGGTGAACTCCAGGGCCGCGGCCGCGTGGCCGGGCGACTCGTCGCCCGCGCCCATGCCCAGCCGCGACATGACCTTGGCCAGCCCCGTCACGGGCCCGATGCGGTGCAGCAGCTCCCCGGCCGGAACCAGCTCGCCGGACTCCACCTGGTTGCCCTCGGCGAACTTGTCGGTCAAAGGGGACAGGTCCATGCCGCCCAGCCGGCTCCTGAACGTCTCCGCCGTCGCCCGCCGCAGCAGATGGGCCAGGATCTCGGTCTCCCTGCCCTCCTCGCTGACCTCGAACTCCACCTTGCCCCGCAGGCTGTGGACCACGCAGGCCAGGTCGATCACGCGCGCCACGGCCTGCTCCTCGCCCGCGAGCGCCGCCCGGCGCACCGCGGAGGCGGCCGCGGTCTCGGCGGCGGCGATGGAGAAGCGGGCGGACACGCCGGAGCGCGCGTCCACGGCGGTGGACTCGCGGACCAGCCGGGTGAACCTGGCGATCACCTCGACCAGGTGCTCGGGGACGTCGGCCCCGATGTCCGGCACGGACTCCTGGCGGATGAGCGTCAGCTCGTCTTCAACGGTGAGCGGGTAGTGGGTGCGGATCTCGGCGCCGAAACGGTCTTTCAGCGGCGTGATGATCCGGCCCCGGTTGGTGTAGTCCTCGGGGTTGGCGCTGGCGATGAGCAGGACGTCGAGCGGCAGCCGCAGGTTGTAGCCGCGGACCTGGATGTCGCGCTCCTCCAGCACGTTGAGCAGCGACACCTGGATCCGCTCGGCCAGGTCGGGCAGCTCGTTGACGGAGAAGACGCCCCGGTTGGTACGCGGGACCAGGCCGTAGTGGACCGTCTCCGGGTCGCCGAGCGTGCGCCCTTCCGCGATCTTGATCGGGTCGACGTCGCCGATCAGGTCGCCCACGGAGGTGTCGGGAGTGGCGAGCTTCTCGCCGTAGCGCTCGTCCCGATGCTTCCACGCGACCGGCAGCTCGTCGCCCAGCTCCCGCGCGAGCGCCTGGCAGCGCGTGCACACCGGCGCGTACGGGTGATCGTTGATCTCACACCCCTCGACCACCGGCGTCCACTCGTCGAGCAGCCCGGTGACCGTACGGATGAGCCGGGTCTTGCCCTGGCCGCGCTCACCGAGGAGGACCAGGTCGTGCCCGGCGAGCAGGGCCCGCTCCAGATGCGGCAGGACGGAATCGTCGAAGCCCACGATGCCGGGGAAGCGCGGCTCGCCCGACCGCAGCTTGGCCAGCAGGTTTTCGCGGACTTCGGCCTTGACGGTGCGATGAACGTGGCCGCTCTCTCGCAACTCCCGGAGAATACGTGGCTGATGCACGGGAACGAGACTACGTCCCCCGCGAGGAATGTGGCAGAGAGTTTCGCACCTGGCGGAGATTTCGGATCTTGACTATTGCGTGACGGTTCGTGTGCGTGCTTGTCCCTTTAGTGGGGAGAATCGGGCCTAGGGAACTTGGACATGTCGAGGGAGGCGAGACCCGTGGCATTGATGACAAGCCGCTTCGCCGACGGCCTCGCCGTGGGTTCCGACCTGGTGGAGGCCGCGGAGAACGCCGTCGGTCAGGCACTGTCGAGGCTCAGCGGCCCAGCCGACTTGGTCTGCTTCTTCATCTGCGGCGACGATCCTGACGACGTCGCGCGGGCCGGCCAGGCCGCGATGAAGCTCGCACCCGAGGCGCACGTGATCGGGTGCAGTGCGACGGGCGTGATCGGCGACGGGCAGGGGGTGGAGCTGACGCCCGCCGTGAGCGCGTGGGCGGCGACCCTGGACGGGGCGCGGCTGACGACGTTCGCGCTGGAGACGCTGACGGCGGAGGACAGGTTCGTGGTGGTCGGGCTGCCGGAACGCACTGGTGACGATCATGTGGCGATCCTGCTCTCCGACCCGTACAGCTTTCCGACCGACGCCTTCGTCGAGCGCTCGATCGACGTGCTGGGCGATCTGCCGCTGATCGGCGGGCTCGCCAACGGACTGCAGGGACGAGGCTCGGTACGGCTCTTCGCCGACGGCGAGATCTACACCGAGGGCGCGATCGGCGTCCTCATCAGCGGCCCTGTCAAGATCAGCACCGTCGTCAGCCAGGGCTGCCGCCCGATCGGGCCCAGCATGGTCGTCACGGCGTCGGAGGACAACCTGCTGCTCGAACTGGCCGGGCAGCCGGCGCTGGCCCGCCTGGAGGACATCGTCAGCGAGCTGGACGAGGACGACCGCGAGCTGGTCGCCTCGGGGCTGCAGATCGGCCTGGCCATGGACGAGTACGCCGAACGCCACGAGCGCGGCGACTTCCTCATCAGGGGCGTCATCGGGATCGACCCCGAGCGCGAGGCCGTGGCGATCGGCGACATCGTGGAGATCGGCAGGACCGTACGCTTCCAGGTCCGCGACGCCGCGACGGCCGACGAGGACCTGTACGACCTGCTCGACGCCCACCGCGAGGAACTGGGCCGGGTGGACGGGGCGCTGCTGTTCTCCTGCAACGGGCGGGGGTCGGCCATGTTCGGCACGGCCGACCACGACCCGGTCGCCCTGCGCGACACGCTGGGGCCCATCGGGGTGGCGGGCTTCTTCGCGGCCGGCGAGGTCGGGCCGGTGGCGGGGCACAACCACGTCCATGGGTTCACGGCGTCCGTCCTGGTGTTCTCCAGCGTGGCGAGCGGTTCATGAGCCCGTCGGGCTCGTGATCCTCGCGAGGCCGGGCTGATCGGAGCGGCCGCGCTGCTCCTGGCGGGCGATGACCACTGGAGCCCATGACGCGAGGCCCGGCGGCCCCCGTGCTGCTCGGGAGGGGGCCACCGGGCCGAACCGGGACTTCACCCGGTCGTGGGCGGGCCGGTCGCGGTTCAGCGGGCCGGCCCTGAAAGGCACTAGGTCAGCGGGCCGGCCTTGAAAGGCGCCAGGTCAGCGGGCCGGCCTTGGAAGGTGCGTCACTCGGTTTTGGTGTGCAGGCTCGGCCCCTGCTCCTCCGTACCGGCGTGCCTGTCGTCCTTGCGCTCCACCGTGCCGCCGGAGCCGGGCGTCGGGACCGGCATCGAGACGGCCTCGCAGGGCGCGACCGCGCCCTTGACGATCTGCAGGTTGGTCGCGAACGGCGGCTCGCCGTCCCCGTCCGCGCTCTTCGAGATGGTCAGCACCAGCGTCGACCCGGACGGCACCTGCCCCTTCTCGATCTTGAAGCGGATCCCGTCGCCCTCCTCCCGTATGCTCGCCGAGAACGGCCCAGTGCCGCCCCCGACCTCGCCGCGCGGCTGCTTGCAGGTCTGCCCGTGCGGCAGATAGTCCACCGCCGCCGTGACGCCCGCCTTCGCCAGCTCGGCCTCCAGCCCCTCGGGGTCGGTGAACGAGTGGATCGTCACGCTGACCCCTCCGTCGGAGCCCTGGGTCACCGCGTACGCCGGGCTGCCGGTGAGCCCGGTCAGCATCACCACCGCCGTGGCGGCCGCCGCGACCCCCGCCACCGCGGCGGACAGCCCCGCGATACGCCGCCGCGAACGTCGTACCGGTGTCACTGTCGTCATCTTGTCCTCCGCCGTCCTCGTCGTGATCTCGTCCTTGAGTGCACTGAGAAGGCGATCTTCGAAGTTGCTCATATCCGTCCTTCCAGGTACACGGCCGATGGCGAGGCGACGCTCTCCAGAGCACGTCTGGCCCGATGCAATCTGACCCGTGCGGTCACTTGTCTGATGCCCAGGGCTTTGGCGGCCTCCGAGACGGTGAGCTGATCGATCGCCACGAGCTCCAGCACCGCGCGCTCCCCCTCCGGCAGCCCGGCCAGGGCTTCCAGGGCGTTGCGCATCCGGCGCTCGGCGTCGATCCGCTCCTCCATCCTGACGAGATCGTCGTCGTCCATCAGCCGGCGACCGGCGACGCGGACCGTGGCCCGCGCCTCCCGCGCCGCCTTGCGGTACTGGGCCGACACGACGTTGCGCGCGATGCCGTAGAGCCAAGCGAGCTCGCTACCCCTACCGGGCACGTAGGTGTGCGCCGAGTCAAGGACCGCCAGGAAGATGTCCGCGGTGAGGTCGGCGGCCAGGTGAGGGTCACTCACCCGCCGGACCACGAAACGCATGACGGCATCGACGTGGCGGCGATAGAAGGCCTCGAAGGCCGCGGGGTCGTCGTTGAGGCGCACTGGCCTCGCTCCCTTCGTCGTTCGCCCTTACACCAGTACTTGGACCGAGCGACGAGAAGCGTTTCCGAGCAGGTCAGGCTGCGGCTCAGGCGGGACGGCGGGGCTGGAAGAGCCAGGCGTCGAAGAGCGGGCCGAGGTCCTTGCCGGACAGCCGTTCGGCGAGAGCGACGAAGCCCTCCGTCGTCACGTAACCGTAGCGGTGCTCGGCGGTCCATGCCTTGAGCAGGGTGAAGAAGGTGGCGTCGCCGATGGACTTGCGCAGCGCGTGCAGCGTCATGCCGCCGCGCGTGTAGACCGACTGGTTGAACAGGTCGCCGGGCCTGGCGCGGCCCGGGGGATATTTCCAGATCGCGTCGTCGGCGGAGCGGCGGTGGTTCTCGTTGAAGAGCGCCTCCGCGCTCTTCTTGCCCTTGTGCTCGGACCACAGCCACTCGGCGTACGTGGCGAAGCCCTCGTTGAGCCAGAGGTCCTTCCACCGGCTGATGGTCAGGCTGTTGCCGAACCACTGGTGCGCCAGCTCGTGCGCGATGATCGCCTCGTCCGGGTGGAAGCCCCCGTAGAGCGGCTTGGTCTGGTTTTCCAGCGCGTAGCCCGCGGAGTAGTCGTCGACCACGCCCCCGGTCGAGGAGAACGGGTAGGGCCCGAACACCGTGGACCAGTAGTCGGTGACCTCGGCCGAGGTGGTGTAGAGCGAGTCGAGGGAGCCCTTGAACTTCGGGTCGGTGGCGGCGAGGTTGGGGATGCCCGCGGAGGTGCTGCCCTGGCGCAGCTCGAACTTGCCCATCGTGGCCGTCGCCAGATAGCTCGCCATCGGATGCCGCTCGCGCCACCGGAAGGTGGTCTTGCCGCCGGCCGTCGTGGGCTGCCCGATCTGCTCGCCGTTGGCCAGAGCGGTCACCCCGGCGGGCACGGTGACCGTGAAGTCGAACGTGGCCTTGTCGGCGGGGTGGTCGTTGTTGGGGAACCACGTCTTGGAGCCGTTGGGCTCGGAGGCCACGAAAGCGCCGTCGGAGGTGGGGATGAAGCCGTAGGTGCCCAGGTTGGCGCTGTCTTTTGCGGGTTTGGGCACGCCAGAGTAGGTGATCGTCGCGGTGAACCGGTCGTTCTTGCCGATCGGCTCGGCGGGCCGGACGGTCAGCTCGGAGCCCTTCCGGCCGAACGTCGCCTGGGCGTCGTCGACCGTGATCGTGCGCACGTTGAGCCCGGTCAGGTCGAGGTTGAAGCTGGACAGGTCGTGGGTGGCGGTGGCCTTGACGGTGGTCACGCCGTCGAGCCGCTTGGTCGTGGGGGAGTAGTCGATGGCCAGGTCGTAGTGGGAGACGTCGTAGCCGCCGTTGCCGTCTTCCGGGAAGTCGGGATCGCCGATGCCGGGCTCGCCCGCGCCCGCTGAAGCAGGGCCGGGCTCGCCCGCGCCCGCGCTCGCTGAAGCAGGATGGGTGGCCGGTGGCGGCTCGTCGGCGGGAGCGCACGCCAGCACGCTGACGAGCGTCGCGAGCATGGCCACCCCGCGCCTGTTGACACGCATACGTGTACGAGCCCCTTTCGATCCGTGACCTGAATATTACGCTGAGTCAGGCGACCACGACGACCGTCCTGGCGGCCTTGTCGTGAAGGGCCTGTTTGCGTGGGTCGAAAAGGATCCAGCCGAGATCCAGCAGGGTGCCGACGCAGCAGAGCCACTCGAGCACGGTCATCACGGCCTGCCTGACCGCCGCCTGCCCCACACCTATCCTCGCGCCGTGCTCCTGCACCACGCGGATGGCGAACAGCTTCTTGCCCAGCGTCTGACCATTCCAGAAGGCATGCAGGAGCCAGAAGTACAGAAAGGCCACGAGTCCGGCCACGAAGGCGTGTTCCACCGGATAACGATCCCAGACGCCCCTGCTCTGATCCCAGACGTAGTCCCAGCTCGTCCAGCTGAAAGGGGTGGCGGCGATGTTGACGATGATCCAGTCGAGGACGCCGGCGAACAGTCGCCGCCAGCGTCCCGCGAGCCCCGGTGGTGGCAATCCCATGATTTCTGGATGGCCCCCATTAAGTCGGGACAAACTAAAGGTTGCCCCTACGTTCCTGCTCGCGCTCGATCGCCTCGAACAGGGCCTTGAAGTTGCCCTTGCCGAAGCCGAGCGACCCGTGCCGCTCGATGAGCTCGAAGAAGACCGTGGGCCGGTCCTGGACCGGCTTGGTGAAGATCTGCAGCAGGTAGCCGTCCTCGTCACGGTCCACGAGGATCTTGCGCTTCTTCAGCTCCTCGATCGGCGCCCGCACCCGCCCGATGCGCTCCCGCAGCTCCGGGTCGTCGTAGTACGAGTCCGGCGTCTCCAGGAACTGCACGCCGGCCGCCCGCATGTGGTCGACCGTGGTCAGGATGTCGTTGGTGGCCAGCGCGATGTGCTGCACGCCTGGGCTGCCGTAGAACTCCAGATATTCGTCGATCTGCGACTTCTTGCGGCTGACGGCCGGCTCGTTGAGCGGGAACTTCACCTTGCGCGTGCCGTCGGCCACGACCTTGGACATCAGCGCCGAGTATTCGGTGGCGATGTCGTCACCGACGAACTCCGCCATGTTCGTGAAGCCCATGACCTTCCGGTAGAACTCCACCCACTCGTCCATCTTGCCCAGCTCGACGTTGCCGACGCAGTGGTCGATGGCCTGGAACAGCCGCCCGTGCTTGGTCGCCGGCGGCGCCACCAGCGGCTCGGCGGGCGCGTAGCCCGGCAGGTAGGGGCCGCTGTAGTTGGACCTGTCGACCAGCGTGTGCCGCGTCTCGCCGTACGTGGCGATGGCCGCCAGCACCACCTTGCCGTGCTCGTCCTCCATCGTGTACGGCTCCACCAGCCCCTCGGCCCCATGAGCGACGGCGTGGGCGTACCCCGCCTCCACGTCGGGCACCTGGATGGCCAGGTCGATCACTCCGTCGCCGTGCTCGGCCACGTGCCGCGCCAGGTCCGTGCCCGGCCGGACCGGCCCCCGGAACTCGAACGTGGCGCTCCCCGAGGTGAGCACGTACGCGGCCACGTCCCGGCTGCCGTTCTCCGGCCCGCGGTAGGCCGCCAGACGCATGCCGAAGGCGGTCGAGTAGTAGTGAGCCGCCTGCTTGGCGTTGCCCACGGCGAACACCACGGCGTCCATGCCATTGACCGGAAAGACATCATTCATGCCTCTAACTCTTGAATTGAGTGGACGAGTTGCGCAACAGTTACTTCAACGAGTGCACAATCTGTCTAGTAGACCAGCGAAATGTCCGGTAGATCTGTACAGCATGACGATCGATGTCCTCGACGCCCGGCTGATCGCCCTCCTGACGGACGAGCCCCGGCTGGGCGTGCTCGAATGCTCGCGCCGCCTCGGGGTGGCCCGGGGCACCGTCCAGGCCAGGCTCGACCGGCTCGCCGACCGGGGGGTGATCACGGGGTTCGGGCCCGACGTGTCACCCGCGGCGCTCGGCTACGGCGTCACCGCGTTCGTCAGCATGGAGATCAGGCAGGTGGCCGGGCACGATCCGGTGGCCGACCGGCTGGCGCGCATCCCCGAGGTGCTGGAGGTGCACACGATCACCGGTGACAGCGATCTGCTCTGCCGGGTGGTGGCGCGGACCAATGCCGATTTGCAGCGGGTTATCGACCAGATCGTTGATGTTCAGGGCGTACTGCGGACTAATTCGATCATCGCCTTGGACACCCCGGTTCCGTACCGCGTGCTGCCCTTGGTCGCCGATGTTCCCCAACGCGAGGGTCGCTAGACGTACCATCGCTTTGGGACGAGGCACCATTGTCGATCGTTTACCCTTGGCATTCGCCCAGCTTGCGGGGGTTGGGCGACGCTTGACGAGGGGAGTCGAGGGTGCGGATCGGTGGTGTAAAAGGAATGCGGAAGCGGCGGATTCTCCGGGTGGTGCTGATTTCATTCGGTGCCGGAATCGCCGTACTGGCCGGGCTTTTCGCTATTGCTTGGGCGATGACTCCAATTCCCGATACGACCCAGAAACAGGCCACCGCGCAGGGTTCGGTGATCTATTACCGCGACGGCAAGAGCGTGCTCGCCCGGCAGGGCATCGACCGCAGGAGCGTCGAGCTGGCCAAGGTGCCGAAGTACGTGCGCGACGCGGTCATCGCCGCCGAGAACCGCTCGTTCTACGAGGACGGCGGCGTCTCCATGAAGGGCACCGCGCGGGCCGTCTGGTCCACCGTCTCGGGGCAGCAGCTCCAGGGCGGCTCGACCATCACCCAGCAGCTCGTACGCAACTACTACAGCGGGCTGAGCCAGGAACGTTCGGTCGTCCGCAAGTTCAAAGAGATCCTCATCGCGATGAAGGTCGACCAGTCGCGGTCGAAGGACTGGGTGCTGGAGCAGTACCTCAACACGATCTACTTCGGCCGCGGCGCCAACGGCGTGCAGTCGGCCGCCCGCGCCTACTTCGGCAAGGACGTCCAGAAGCTGACCCCGTCAGAGGGGGCCTACCTGGCGGCGGTCATCCAGCAGCCCAGCAGGTTCGCCGACCCCAAGGGCTCCGACCTGGCCGCGGCGCAGGAGCGCTGGCGCTCGGTGATCAGCGCGATGACCCAGACGGGCGCGCTGACCGCCGAGCAGGCGGCCGCCCAGAAGTTCCCCGAGCTGACGACGCCGAAGAAGCCGTTCGAGCTCAAGGGCCAGGCCCAATACATGCTCGAACAGGTGACCGCCGAGCTCAACCGGCGCGGCTACACCGACGAGGACATCAACAGCGGCGGGCTCAAGATCGTCACGACGTTCGACAGGAAGCTCATGCAGGCGGCCGAGCGGGCGGTCCTGGACACGCTGCCGGACGCCACGCCGAAGAAGGTGCGCACCGGCCTCGCTGCGGTCGATCCGGCCACGGGCGAGGTGGTCGCCTTCTACGGGGGGCGTCCCTCGCAGTCGAAGTACTACGACAGCGCGTTCAGGTCGAAGGTGATGGCCGGGTCGACGTTCAAGCCGTACACGCTGGCCGCGGCCCTCGACAACGGCTTCGACCTGTCCACCACGGTCGACGGCAACTCCCCGATGCGCGTGGCGTCGGCCGCCCAGCCGATCCCGAACGACAGCGGGCGCTCGTACGGGCGCATCAACCTGGTCACCGCCACCCAGAACTCCGTCAACACCGCGTTCGTGGACCTCGGCCAGAAGGTCGGCCTCGACAAGGTCGCCAAGACCGCCGAGGCCGCCGGCATCCCCGCCGCCCAGCTCCAGGAGCACCAGAGCGCCGCCGCCTTCCCGCTCGGCGTGGCCTCCATCAGCGCCGTCCAGAACGCCTCCGGGTTCTCCACGTTCGCCAACAAGGGCGTGCACATGGAGGCCCACGTCGTGAAGTCGGTCACCGACGCCGAGGGGCACAAGGAGACCTTCAAGCCGGCCTCGACGAAGGTGGTCGGCGAGCAGGCCGCCGCCGACACCGCGTACGCGATGCAGCAGGTCGTCAAATACGGCACCGGCACCGCCGCCCGCCTCTACGACCGCCCCGTGGCCGGCAAGACGGGCACCACGGACGACTCGCGCTCGGTCTGGTTCAACGGCTTCACCCCGCAGCTCGCGGTGGCGGTGGACATGTTCCGCGACGACAACGCCACGGTCACCATCCCCGGATACGGCACCCAGTTCGGCGGCCGGCTGCCGGCGCAGATCTGGCGGGCGTTCATGACGGAGGCCATGGCGGGCCAGCCGGTCGAGGAGTTCCCCGAGCCGTCCGACTACGGCTACTCCTCCGACTACTCGACGCCGGACCGGGACAGGGACGTACCCGACCGGGAGTACACGCCTCCGCAGAACCCGGACTTCACGCCCGAGCCTGACGAGAGCGAGCCCGCCTTCACGGACCCGCCCATGACCGAGGCGCCCGACGACAACGGGCCTGGGGACGGCGAGCCGGACGAGACCGGCCCGCCACCCACGCTGGTCCCCGACCAGCCCTCCACCCGGGACACCGGGCCGCCCGGCAACGGCGGAGACGGCCAGCAGCAGGGCTAGCTCGTCAGCTCGGCCCTGAGCTCCTCGACCGTCGTGACGGGCATCCGGCAGGTGAAGCCCCGGCACACGTAGGCGGCCGGCGCGTCACCGACCGTCCCGCGCCCTTCCAGCAGCGCGGGAAAGGCCTCGCCCGAGCTTGGGCCGTCGCCGTCGCCGAGTGCCACCACCAGCCCCGGCAGGTCGGCCAGCAGCGCCTCCCGGTGCAGCGTCGCCGTACGCGGATCGCCCGGCGGCCCGACGACCGCCACCTCGACGGGCCCGGACAGCGCCGCGCGCGCCACGGCCAGCCCCCAGCCCGCGAACCTGGCGTGCCCGGCGGCCAGCACCGACACGGCGCCCAGCGCCGCCTGGGCGGCCTCACGGTGCCGCATGGAGCCGGTCAGGGCCCCGTAGGAGAGCAGGGCGCCCGCGGCGGCGTACTGACCGGAGGGGGTGGCGTTGTCGGTCGGGTCCTGCGGACGCTGGAACAGCCGCTCGGCGTCGTCGGCGGTGTCGTAGAAGCCGCCCGCCCCGTCGGCGAACCTGTCGAGCACGGTGTCGAGCAGCGAGCCCGCCAGCCGCAGCCATCGGGCCTCGCCGGTCACGCCGTACAGCGAGATCAGGCCCTCGGCCACGTTGGCGTAGTCGTCGAGCACGCCCGCGTTCGCGCCCGCCCTGCCGTCGCGCGAGGTGCGCAGCAGCCGGCCGTCCGCCACGTGCACTTCGGCGAGCAGCTCGGCCGCCGCCGTGGCCGCCGCCACGAGGTCGGGCCGCTCGAACACCGCGCCGGTCTCCGCCAGCGCGGCGATGGCCAGGCCGGTCCACGAGGCCACGACCTTGTCGTCGCGGCCGGGGCGGATCCGCAGCTCCCTGGCGGCCAGCAGGCGCGCCCGCACGTCCGCGTAGCGCGCGGGATCCTCGGGGTCGCGCGGGAGTTGCAGGACGGAGGTGCCGTGCTCGAACGTGCCGGTGACGTCGAAGAGCCCCGCCGCCCACCGCCCGTCGTCCTCGCCCAGGACCTCGCGCAGCTCCTCGGGCGTCCAGACGTAGAACTTGCCCTCCACGCCCTCGCTGTCGGCGTCGAGCGCCGACGCGAACCCGCCCTCCGGCGTGCGCAGCTCGCGCAGCAGCCAGTCGGACGTCTCCAGCGCCACCCGCCGCGCGAGCTCGCCACCGCTCGCCTTCCACCAGTGCGTGTAGACGCGCAGCAGCAGGGCGTTGTCGTAGAGCATCTTCTCGAAGTGCGGCACCACCCACTCGGCGTCCACGCTGTAGCGCGCGAAACCGCCGCCGAGCTGGTCGTAGATGCCGCCCCTGGCCATGACTCCAAGCGTCGCGCCGCTCATCTCGCGCTCGCCGGAGCGCAGCAGGAACTCCAGCACCATCGACGGCGGGAACTTGGGCGCCCCGCCGAACCCGCCGCTCGCCGCGTCGAACGACTCGCGCAGGTTGCCCACGGCCTCCCGCAACGTCTCCTCGCCCGGCATGACCCCGCTGGGCAGCGTGGTGTGCGTGTTGAGCGCCTCCACCACCTTCGCGCCCTGCCGCAGCACGGAGTCGCGGTCGCTGGTCCACACGTTGTGGACCTCGGTGAGCAGGCGCCGGAACGTGGGGCGCGGGAAGTAGGTGCCGCAGTAGAAGGGATGGCCCTCGGGCGTGGCGAAGACCGTCATCGGCCAGCCGCCCTGATGGGTCATGGCCTGCGTGGCGCCCATGTAGACGGCGTCGACGTCGGGACGTTCTTCCCGGTCGACCTTGATGTTGACGAAGTGCTGGTTCATGAGCCGCGCGGTCTCGGCGTCCTCGAAGCTCTCATGAGCCATGACATGGCACCAGTGGATGTCAAGAAGCGGGTAACCAATGGCAGGATGAGTACCCCACACTGATCAACAGGGGTACGTCCCGCCTACTCGCTTCTTGCATCGCCCCCTCTCCCCATGGCCACCAATCAACCGGGTTGTCGGCGTGCTGGAGAAGGTAGGGAGAAGTCTCACTACCAAGCCTGTTCATGAGATCAGGCTCTCACATCCCTTCGGTACGCTCGTGCCGTCGCGGGTGGTGCGCGTCGGCGCGTACATGCGCGAGGAACTCGAAGGGACCATCTGATGGCACCCGTGGACAGCACCGGGCACGCCATCGAGGTCCTGGAGGGCCGGCCCGGCGACCTGCCGTCGTTCACGCCCCGCCACTAGGGCGGGATCCCGGCTGACTACGGTGCCGGTGACGGCGTAGGTTACGGGCGTGGATATGGACTTCGTCTGCGCCAACGCCGGACGCCCGGCGACCTCCGTCACGCGCAGGGACGTGGCCCGCGCGCTGCTCGCCGTGCCTTCCGGGGTCGCGCTCGTGGCGCTGCCCGACCTGCGGCGGGCGATGATGTCGGCGGGCAACCCGCTCTCCCTCCCGTTCTGGGAGTCGGCCAAGGCGACGCTCAGCTCGATCGAGGCGGGGGTGGCCACGGTCGGTGACGTGCAGCGGTGGGTCGAGTCCACCGGCACCGAGCCGATCCTCATGACGCCCAGCTACTTCGTGTGGCCGGAGGAGGACGAGCGCGGGCCCGTGGCGGCCGAGATGTTCGACCGGCTGGTGGCCCACCTGGAGGAGCGGGTCGCCTCGGGGGAGGTCGATCCCGACGCGCTGGCCAACGGCGATCTGGAGGCGCGCAGGGCGTACGAGGAGCTGCAGGAGCGCTGGCTCGGCACGCCGCTGCCCGACGGGCGGGTGCCCGGCTTCGCGGTCAGCGACGAGCAGGACGAGGAGTTGTTCGCGGCGTGGGACGAGGAGGAGGCGTTCGCCCTGTCCGAGCTGCGGCGCATCGTGGCGGAGCTGCCCAAGCAGCCCGAGCTGCCCGCCGACGACCTGGAGGCGGCCGCGGGGCGGCTGCGACGGCTGCTGGCCCTGCCGGGCTATCCCGCCAACGTGCTGCGGGCCTGCGCCGGGTTCGACGAGCGGCCGGTGCCCGACGACGACCAGGAGCTGTGGCTGGCGGTGGCGGCGGGCATCGCGGGGCCCATCTCGGACCTGTCGGAGGGTGGTGACGTGCTGGAGGAATTCGCCGACCTCGACGGGGACCTCAGCGAGGAGGACACGGCGCTGGCCAACCTCTGCGCGATCCAGCACGCCGACTGGCTGGCCGGGGTGGCGGCGCTGACGCGGCTGGGGCCGGGGGTGCTGGCCTCGCCCGAGCGGATGGCGCGGCTCATCGCCGAGTCGGAGGACATCGACGCCGACGAGCAGGACGACGACGACCTCGACGCGACCGAGGGGTTGTTCCTGTCGGTCGTGGGCCTGTGGATCTATCTCGGCATCGTGACCGAGGACGAGGTGCTCACCCCGCTGGGCTGGTGGGGCCTGCCCAAGGCACTGGAGCGCGCCTGGTCGCAGGCCGCGGAATGACCGGCCGCGGAACGACCGACCGCTGTGGAATGACGAGCGGCCGCGGGACGACCCGCGGTCACTCCGCGTCCACGAGCTCCTTGAACTCGGGGTGGCGCTCGATGTATTTCCCCACATAGGGGCATCGCGGCACGACCCGCAGGCCCGTGTCGGCGCTCGCCTGGAGGGCGTGCCCGACGAGCTTGCCCGCCAGACCCTGGCCCTCGTAGGCGGGCAGCACCTCGGTGTGCGTGAAAACGACCTTGGTGGGCAGCAGGAGATAGTCGGCGAACCCGGCGACCTTGCCGTCCACGAGGAGCTCGAACCGGCTTTCCGTCGAGTTGTCGACGACTTCTATCGGCATCTACTCGGCTTTCTTGTCGTCCGCTTCACCCGCGTGCGGCACCTGAATCTTCGACATTTGCTTGTTCATCGACTTGATCAGGATATACAGGGCGAAGCCCAGAAAGGCGACGACGACGAAGCCGAGTAGTCCGGGACTGACTTCACCTGCTGCTAGAACGGTCACACCTCCAGTCTGCCACCGGAGGGTCGTGCTCTCGTCAGTGGCAGGCGGGTGCGACGTCGTCGGCGTGGATCCCCGTGAACAGGTCGTCCTCCGGCAGGTCCGTGTCGACCAGCGAGCGCGCCAGGTGGTAGTCCTCGGTCGGCCAGATCTCCTGCTGCAGCTCGCGCGGGCAGACGAACCACCAGCTCTCGGGGTCGACCTGGGTGGCGTGCGCCTTCAGGGCCTCGTCGCGGATGTCGAAGTAGTCGCCGCACGGCACGCGCGTGGTGACGGGCCACTTGGCCGGGCGGTCCTCCCAGCGGGAGATCCAGTCTGCGTACGGGGAGCCGAGGCCGCGCTCGGTCATCGCCTCGTGCAGCGCCTCGAAGCGCTCCTTGGTGAAGCCCATCTGGTAGTAGAGCTTCAGCGGCTGCCAGGGGTCGCCGGTGCCCGGGTAGCGGTCGGGGTCACCGGCCGCCTCGAAGGCTTCGACGGACACTTTGTTGGTCATGATGTGGTCGGGGTGCGGATAACCGCCGTCGTCGTCGTAGGTGATGATCACGTGCGGCCTGAACTCACGGACGGCCGCCACCAGCGGCGCCGAGGCGTCCTCCAGCTTCTGCAGGCCGAAGCAGCCCTCGGGCAGCTCCTCGTCCTCGTTCTCCGGCAGCCCCGAGTCGACGAAGCCCAGGAAACGCTGCTCGACACCGAGGATCTCGCGCGCTCGCGCCATTTCGGCCGCGCGCACCTCCGTGATGTTGGCAACGATCTCGGGCCGGTCCATCTTGGGGTTCAGTACGGATCCGCGCTCGCCCCCGGTGAGCGTACAGACCAGCACCTCCACGCCTTCACGCACGTAGCGCGCCATCGTGGCGGCGCCCTTGCTCGACTCGTCGTCGGGGTGGGCGTGGACGGCCATCAGCCTCAGCGGTGCACTCACGGGCTCGATGTCTCCCTCATAGGACCGGTCAGTCGCCCAGAGAGGTTAGTTTCTGCTGGGCGGTCGCGAGGGCACACCCCCCGCGGGCGACAATTGTCTCGGATAACGCTGAGGGAGTGCAGGGAGATTCCGCCATGGTCACCAGAGATGTCGAGAACGGACCGGTTCTCGGCACACCCGACGACTTCCCCGACCGTCCCAAGCGAGGTGGCAGGCTCGTCGTCCACGTGGTGATCGGCGTGCTGGTGGCCATCGTCGCCGGTGGCTGGGGCTACGTGATGTGGTCGATGACGGCGGGCGGCTCCGAGGCGCCGTCTCAGGTCGTGACGTTCAAGGTGACGGGCCCGAGCCGGGCCGAGATCACCTTTGAGGTGTACAAGGCAGACGATAGGGTGGCCGTCTGCCGGATCAGGGCGCTGGACGTCGATCATGCGGAAGTGGGCAGCAAGGAAGTAAGAATCCCGGCTGGTGCGGGTAGTAAGCAGCTCAAGGAAAGCCTGGACACGAGTGGCCAGGCGACTTCCGTCCACATCCAGTACTGCAATCTCGTATAGTGAGACATTTGGGGAAGCGTTCAAGCGGTTCAGTTGTTAGCCTTTCGCAATTCAACCGTATGCAACCTCAGATGATCTCAGGGCCCCCTAGGCAAGCAAGGAGAACCCGTGGCCGACTCTCGCGATGAGAACGTCACATGGCTGACGCAGGAGGCGTACGACCGCCTGAAGGCGGAGTACGAGTATCTCTCGGGCCCCGGGCGCGTCGACATCGCCAAGAAGATCGAGGCCGCCCGCGAAGAGGGTGATCTGAAGGAGAACGGCGGCTACCACGCCGCCAAGGACGAGCAGGGCAAGATGGAGGCCCGCATCTTCCACCTCCGCCAGATCCTCGACAATGCCCAGGTGGGAGAGGCCCCCAAAGCCGAGGGTGTGGTGGGCCCCGGCATGACCGTGACCATCAGATTCGTCGGCGACGACGACGAGGTCACCTTCCTGCTCGCCTCCCGCGAGGAGAGCGGAGCGCCGATCGACGTCTACTCGCCCAGGTCCCCCCTCGGCGCGGCGATCAACGGTAAGAAGATCGGGGAGAAGGCGACCTACTCCATGCCCAACGGCCGCCAGAACACCGTCGAGATCCTCGAGGCTGTGCCGTACATCGGCAACTGACACCCCCGGACAATGACCGCCGGGCCCATGTTGGCCCGGCGGAATTTTCGCATTCGTCCGGAATTCGGCAAGACCTGAGTTTTCTGGTGAAGTCTCGTAAGCGGCGCGATACGTACAAGCTCGTGCCGTTCATCGTGGTGACACTGGTAGCGGTGCTGACCGCGGACGTGCTGCTCCTGGTGCAGTCGAGTGAGCGGCGCGTCCCCGTCGCCGTCCAGGCCACGCCGAGACAGACGCAATTGGCCCAGAAACGGCCCCTGGAGCAGGCGCAGCAGCAGCCCGCGCGGACGCTCCAGCCGGTGCAGCCGCTGCGCAAGCTGCACAAGCCCAACCTGTTCGTGCTCACCCGCAAGCCGTTCACCAACGAGCTCTTACAGAAGGTCGCCAAGCTGCGCGGGGTGCGGGCGCTGGAGCTGGCCGACGCGGCGTCCATCACGCTCGACGGCAAGCGGGTGCAGACGCTCGCGGTGGATCCGTCCACGTTCCGCTCGTACACGCCCAAGGTGACCGCTTCGTCCGACGCGCTCTGGCAGAACGTCGCGGCGGGCGACCTGGCGGTCTCGTTCGTGCTGGGCAACGACGGCGGGCTCGCGCTGCACAGCCGCGTGACGGCTCCGGCGGGGCAGCTCCGGGTGGGCGCGTACGCCACCACCGGGTTCGGCGCCGTGGACGCGGTCGTGTCGAAGGACGTCGGCCGCACGCTGGGGCTGCCGCACGACAACGCGCTCATCGTCAGCGCGCCCAAGACCAACTCCGACACCCTGCGCAGGGCGATCCTGCGCGCGCTGCCCAAGGGCACCCAGGTGGCCCTGGTCAACCCGGTGCTGCCGCAGCCGCAGCAGAAGGTGACGCAGCGAAACTGGCCGGCCGGGTCGTTCATGTCGGGTGAGCAGCTCACCGTGGCGCTCAAGGCGGCCATCTCGAAGCTGGGCCGCCCGTACGTGTGGGGCGCGGAAGGCCCCGAGACCTTCGACTGCTCGGGCCTAGTCCAGTGGGCCTACGCGCAGGCCGGGGTACGCATGCCGCGGGTGACGCACCAGCAGTGGGTGACGGGGCCGCAGGTGCCGTTCGCGCAGGCGCAGCCGGGGGACCTGCTCTTCTGGCGTAATGACCCGACAAATCCGCAGTACATCTCGCATGTGGCGATTTATTGGGGCAACGGGAAGATGCTGCACGCACCCCGTACCGGCGACGTGGTCAAGATCGCCCCGGTGAACATGCGCAACCTGGCCGGAGTCGTCCGGATCAGTCCCGCCACGGCGGCCGGAGTCCGCTGACCTCTCCCCGGCGCATAGTCCATGGTTTCCGCGCGTGCAATTGCGCCGCAACTATGTAATGTTGATTACATGGCAACAGATGACACGACGGCACAGGTACACGGCTGGTTCACCGGACGGCTGCCCGAGGGCTGGTTCACCGGCGCGCCCGAGATCGTCCAGGACCGTGAGGAGATCGCGGTGCTCGGCACGCTGCCCGACCCGCCCGCCGACGTACCGGAGGCCGAGCGGGCCGCCCTGATCGAGGGTTTGGCCGGCAGGTTCAGGGAAGAGACCCGCGAACGGCGGATCGAGATCGCCAGGGAGGCCGAGCGCAGGTTCCGCCAGAAGGTGTCCTGGGGTGTGGTCTGCGGTGGCGAGACTGTGATGTTCACCACACTGTCCGTGCCGGTCATGACCCGGCTCCGCCAGGCCGAACGCCAGGTCCTCGACACTCTCGTGGCCGCCGGCGTGGCCAGGAGCCGCAGCGACGCGCTGGCCTGGTGCGTACGCCTGGTCGGCAAGAACACCGACACGTGGCTCGCGGAGTTGCGCGATGCCCTGCAGCATGTCGACCGCGTTCGCTCCACCGGGCCCGACGTCAATTCCTAGACCACCCAGCGGAAACGGCGCCGCTAATGGACTAAACCACTTCACAAATTGGTTTAGACCAGCGCGATTGGATTAGACCACTGCGCGGAATTTCGTCTTTTAAACCCTCTCCATATGGGTAGGCTCCATCAATCGTCAGGGCCGCTGCCTGCGGCGACGGTCCCGCCAATAGGTCTATGCCAATTGGCTTTCATGCCGCTTCGTCGTTAATGATGACTGGGCCCTGAGAGAGTGGAGGAGTCGCAGTCGTGTCCGTATCCGTGGAAGTAACCGCACCGACCACCAATCGCGAATTGGCCGCGTGGGTGAACGAGATCGCAGCCCTGACCCAGCCGGACCGCGTCGAGTGGTGCGACGGGTCGGAGGAGGAGTGGACGCGTCTCACCAACCTCCTCGTCGAGCACGGCACGCTCACGCGCCTGGCCGCCCGGCCCAACAGCTTCTACGCCAAGTCCGACCCCACGGACGTGGCCCGCGTCGAAGACCGCACGTTCATCTGCTCGGAGCGCGAAGAGGACGCGGGCCCCACGAACAACTGGATCGCGCCGCAGGAGATGCGCCAGACGTTCGGCGAGCTGTTCAAGGGCTGTATGCGCGGCCGGACCATGTACGTCGTCCCGTTCTGCATGGGCCCGCTGGGTGGCGAGATCTCGCAGCTCGGCGTCGAGATCACCGACTCCCCGTACGTCGCCGTCTCCATGCGCGTCATGACCCGCATGGGCGACCGGGCGCTGCGCCTCATCGAGGAGCGCGGCGGCTTCGTCAAGGCGGTCCACTCGGTCGGCGCGCCGCTCGAGCCCGGCCAGGCCGACACGCCGTGGCCGTGCAGCTCGACCAAGTACATCAGCCACTTCCCCGAGACCCGCGAGATCTGGTCCTACGGCTCCGGCTACGGCGGCAACGCGCTGCTCGGCAAGAAGTGCTACGCCCTGCGCATCGCCAGCACCATGGCCCGCGACGAGGGCTGGATGGCCGAGCACATGCTCATCCTCAAGCTCACGCCGCCCACCGGCGAGACCCGCTACGTCGCCGCCGCCTTCCCCAGCGCCTGCGGGAAGACCAACCTCGCCATGCTCCAGCCCACGATCCCCGGCTGGAAGGTCGAGACGATCGGCGACGACATCGCCTGGATGCGGTTCGGCGACGACGGCCGCCTCTACGCGATCAACCCCGAGGCCGGCTTCTTCGGCGTGGCCCCCGGCACCGGCCAGGTGACCAACGCCAACGCGATCAAGACCCTCTGGGGCAACAGCATCTTCACCAACGTCGCGCTCACCGATGACGGCGACGTCTGGTGGGAGGGCCTGACCGACGAACCGCCGGCGCACCTGACCGACTGGAAGGGCCGCTCCTGGACGCCTGACAGCGACGAGCCGGCCGCCCACCCGAACGCCCGCTTCACCACCCCGGCCGCCCAGTGCCCGACCATCGCACCGGAATGGCAGGACCCCAAGGGCGTGCCCATCTCGGCGATCCTGTTCGGTGGCCGCAGGGCCACCGCCGTCCCGCTGGTGACGGAATCGCTGAGCTGGGAGCACGGCGTCTTCCTCGGAGCCAACGTCGCCTCCGAGAAGACCGCCGCCGCCGAGGGCAAGGTCGGCGAGCTGCGCCACGACCCGTTCGCGATGCTGCCGTTCTGCGGCTACAACATGGGCGACTACTTCGGCCACTGGCTGGAGATCGGCCGCCGCAAGGGCGCCCGGCTGCCCCGGATCTACTACGTCAACTGGTTCCGCAAGAACGCCGACGGCAAGTTCATCTGGCCCGGCTTCGGCGAGAACAGCCGCGTGCTCAAGTGGATCGTGGCCCGGCTCAACGGCGAGGCCGAGGCCGTGTCCACCCCGATCGGCCTGCTGCCGACCGGCCTCGACACCGACGGCCTGGACCTGTCGGAGGAGGACCTGCGCACGCTCCTCACGGTCGACAAGGAGGTGTGGCGCGAGGAGGCCGCGCTGATCCCGGCCCACTTCGACAAGTTCGGCTCGCACCTGCCCAAGGAGCTGTGGGACGAGTACAACGCCCTCCTCGACCGCCTCGGCTAACCCGGTATTCCTCTCCGCCGCACTCCTTTCGACAGACAGGGAGGCGGAGAGGCCGGTTCGCCAGCACGGGGCCGGCGGGAGAGCCTCTTGTGCGGTACGGCCGCGCCGCCCTTGACTGGGCGGACTGCCGTACCGCAAGGGATCAACACGGCGCTGACCGTCCTCGCGACGGCCGGCGCCGGCCGCGGAATGGCCGGGAAGGAGCCGTTCTTCCTCGGTGCCCTGCTGTTCTCCGGCTTCGCCGTGATCACCGGGTTCGTGGCGATTCACCGGCATCGGCGGCGGCTGCGCAGCGTCATCACCCGCGACGGGCGCGAGGTCCTGAAGGCTGCCCGGGACCATCACCCCAGGGGCGCGCAGGACCAGAGCTCGCTGGCGTTCGCGGTCGCGCTGTACGGGCTGCGGGACGCCCCCGACCGTACCCTCTGCGGCTGCGGCTCCACTTAGCCAAAAGACCTAAACAGGCCGGGAATTGTCACCATCGCGGTGGAACCCCCGCGCCGCCGCCATCCGTCTCCTCAATACCCAGCCCAGGAGGGCTGCACGAGGGGAGGTCGAATGGACCTGATCGTGTTGATCGTCTCGGCGATCCTGGCGGTGCCCACCGTCACCGCCATCGTCGCCATCAGGCGCGAGGAGCGCTCCATCCGCGCGGCCGCCACGGACGGCCGGGCCCGCGACCTCGGCCACTACGAGCTCGCCTACCTGGCGGACGGCTCGCGGCGGGTGGCGAACACCGCCATCGCGCTGCTCGCGCAATCGGGGGACCTGCGCGTGTCACGGGGTGGCCGCGTGCACCAGGTACGGTCGGGCGTCGTCTCCCGCGACCCCGTCGAGGAGGCGGTGCTGGGCATCGTCGCACTCCGCTCGGGACTGCCCGCCGTCGCGCTCACAATCGACACCGACCGGAGCCTGGCCATGGACGCGCTCCGCGCCCGGCTCACCGACATGGGCATGATCCTGCCCGGCGACGTCTTCGCCCTCACGGGCCGGATCAGCCGGCGACTGTGGGGGCTGTCGCTGGTCGCGCTCGCGGGGCTGGTGATTTCGGCGGCCACCGCTCTCACCGGGGGGACGCTGGCGCTTGTGGCGCTGCCGATCTACGGCGGCACCATGGTGTGCGCCTGGCTGGCCATCGTGCGGCAGCGGCGCGCCAGGCGCGACACCGTCACCCCGGCGGGCAAGGAGTCGCTCTACGCGGCCATGCGGGAGCACCCCCAAGGCGGCGAAGGGCCGATGCCGATCGCGTTGTACGGTCTGGGAGAGGTGCGCGACGCCGACCTGAAGGTCGAGCTCATCACCGGCGACCGGCGCCGCGTCACGAGGGGGAGCAGCGCGGGCTACACCCACGGCGGCGTGGCCGGCTGCGGAGCCTGGGCCGACTCGGGGTCGTCGAGCTGCGGCGGCGGCGGAGGCTGCGGCGGCGGCTGCGGCGGGGGCAGCTAACAGGTGAGTCCGGGGAGGGTGACGTGGTGAAACTGGGAGTGGGCATCGGCTGGCGGTCGGAGCTGGACCTGACGATCGAGCGCATGCCCGGCGTCGACTTCCTCGAAGTGGTCGCCGAGAACATCCGGCCCGCCCACCTCCCGGAATCGTTACGCCTGCTGCGCGCCAATGGCCTGCCGGTGATCCCGCACGGGGTGTCGCTCGGGATCGGCGGCGCCGAGCCTCCGTCCCCGGACAGGCTGGCCCACCTGGCGGCGTGCGCGCAGGAGCTGGACGCGCCCCTGGTCAGCGAGCACCTGGCGTTTGTCAGGGGCGGCGGCATCGAGGCCGGGCACCTGCTGCCCGTCCCGCGCACGCGCGAGTCCCTGCGGGTCATCACCGAGAACGTGCGCCGCGCCCAGGACGCGCTGCCCGTTCCGCTGGCCCTGGAGAACGTCGCCGCCATCTTCGGCTGGCCGGGAGACGAGCTGACCGAGGCCGAGTTCCTGGCCGAACTGGTGGCGGCCACCGGGGTCGGGTTGCTGATCGACGTGGCCAACCTCTACACCAACCAGGTCAACCTGGGCCTGCCGGCGGTGGCGGCGCTCGACGCGCTTCCGCTGGAGCATCTCGCGTACGTGCACGTCGCCGGCGGCTACGAGCACCACGGCGTCTGGCACGACACCCACACCACCGCAGCCCCGCAGCCGGTGCTCGACCTGCTCACCGAGGTGTGCGCCCGGGCCACCCCGCCGGGCGTGCTGCTGGAGTGGGACGACGAATACCCCAGCGACGCCGTCCTGCAGACGGAGCTGTCCCGGATCAGGACCGCGATGCGATGACCACCGACCGGGAGCGGAAGCGGCTGGCCGAGGTCCAGGGGCAGGTCGTGGCGGCGCTGGTGGCGGGCGGGGAGGTGCCCGCGGGGTTCGATCCCGAGCGCATGCGGGTCCAGGCGTCGAGCCTGATCGCCAAGCGGCGCGCCATCGTGGCCAGGATCCGCCCGGACGCGGCCGCCGCCGCGGGCGCCGACCTGAACGCGGAGTTCGCCGCCTACGCGCGCTCGCGTCCCACCCCGCCGCCCGGCTACCGGGCCGACGCCGACGACTTCGCCGCCTGGCTGCGCGACCGCGGCCGCATGCCCGATCCGCCTCCCCCAGAGCGGCGCTGGTGGTCGCGGTGGCGCGCTCCAAGCTGATCCCAGCAAGCGCTTGGGGCATCGTCAACAAGGAGCCTGGTGGTCATAGTGCGGGTTTAGGGGGGATACGGCCGGAAACGGGGAGGGAATGGGAGGACTACGCTGTGTCGATGGTTCCGTTCTGACCGTCACGCCGGTCGCGTGCACGGACAGCGTCGGCACGCCGTACGAGATCACGCTCGAACTGCATCGCGACGGCACCCCGTACGGCAGCGTGGGCGAACGCTGCGGCTGGTTGCTGGCCCGGCTGGCGCGCGGCGTCGACGAGGCTCGCGAGGGCACAGGAGCGGCCCGGCGGTGGGCCGATCCCGACGACAGATTCCCTGGCGAGGACCCGGACGGCGAGCTGTTCGCGTTCCGCTACCGCACGCGGCAGGGGCTGGCGGGCGGCGAGCTGAGTTGCCAGCTCAGGACCATCCCGCTGTGGCAGCCGAAGAGCGGTGAGTGGCGGCTGACCAGAAGGGCCTACGTGGAGGCGTGGGGCACCACGGGTGTGGGCATGCGGGCCGTCCTGACGTCGGCGGAGCTGTCGATGTTCGTGCGTGAGCTGGTAAATGAGGCGGAAGGGTGTCTAGAAGGTAGAGATCTGGCCAGGAATCAAGGTAAGGGAGCAGGCACGGGCGAATCGCGGTGATAATTGCCTGTTAGGTCAATCGACCAAGGGCACAGCACCGCTGGGGAGGCACTCCGTGGGCCTGCGCGATCTGGTCTACCGGTTGTACGAGCACCGGCTGGAGACCAAGCTGTCGAAGGACGGCGTGCCCCGGCATGTCGGGGTCATCATTGACGGCAACCGCCGCTGGGCGCGCGCCATGGGCATGCGTGACGTGGCATCGGGCCACCGCAAGGGCGCGGACAAGATCTCCGAGCTGCTCGGCTGGTGCCGCGAGAGCGGCGTCGAGGTCGTCACCGTGTGGATGTTGTCCAACGACAACCTCAACCGGCCGAGGGAAGAGCTGGAGCCGCTCCTGCGCATCATCGAGGACGTGACGCAGGAGCTGGTGGCCGAGGGCTGGCGGATCAGCCCCGTCGGCGCGCTCGATCTGCTACCCGATCGCACGGCTAATGTCCTAAAAAATGCAAAAGAAGCGTCATCACACCGTCCAGGCCTGATTGTGAACGTTGCAGTTGGGTATGGAGGAAGACGTGAGATTGCCGATGCGGTGCGCTCACTGCTCCAGGAGCACGCGAGCAAGGGAGCGAGCATCGAGGACCTCGTCGAGGTGCTCGATGTCGAGCACATCGCGGAGCATCTCTACACTCGCGGCCAGCCCGACCCGGACCTCCTCATCCGGACCTCGGGCGAGCAGCGCTTGTCCGGCTTCATGCTCTGGCAGAGCGCTCACTCTGAGTTCTACTTCCACGAGGCATACTGGCCTGACTTCCGCAGGGTCGACTTCCTGCGTGCGCTGCGTGACTACGCTGCGAGAAACCGGCGTTACGGTTCCTGACGCGACATTCGGGTATCCAGGACGTAACGTTGGAAGTGTTCGGTCACAGGCCGGACATTTCGGAGAGGGCCCGCCTTTGCGCCAAAAGTTGCCGAGGGGGCCGGACTCCGGCGCCGACGGCTTCTCGCGGTCGGGGACGCGGGTCCGGTCCGATTCCCACCTCGTCTGCAGGGTGCCCGCACCAAGGGGCGCCCGGGGGAGAACGTGTGGCAGTGTCCTCGAGCAACCCTACTCACCAGTCGGCCAAGCGCACGTACGTGCTCGACACGTCTGTCCTGCTGGCCGACCCGGCGGCAATGACTCGCTTCGCCGAGCACGACGTGGTCCTTCCGATCGTGGTCATCACGGAACTGGAAGGTAAGCGGCACCATCCCGAGCTCGGCTACTTCGCGAGGAAGGCCCTGCGCTACCTCGACGATCTGCGGATCCAGTACGGCAGGCTGGACGAGGCCATGCCGACGGGGGATGGCACCATCAGGGTTGAGCTCAATCACAGCGATCCGTCCATCCTGCCCGTCGGGTTCCGCCTGGGCGACAACGACACGCGCATCCTGACCGTGGCCCGCTCGCTGGCCAGCGAGGGCTGCGACGTCGTGCTGGTGTCCAAGGACCTGCCGATGAGGGTCAAGGCGGCCTCCATCGGCCTGGTGGCCGAGGAATACCGGGCCGAGCTCGTGTCCGAGTCGGGCTGGACGGGGATGGCCGAGGTCCAGGTGACCACCGAAGACGTCGAGACGCTCTTCGACCAGGGCACCGCCGACCTCGCCGAGGCCAGAGAGCTGCCGGCGCACACCGGCCTTCGGCTGCTGTCGGCCAAGGGCTCGGCGCTGGGACGGGTGCAGCCGGACAAGTCCGTACGGCTCGTCCGCGGCGACCGCGAGATCTTCGGGCTGCACGGCCGCTCCGCCGAGCAGCGCATCGCCCTCGACCTGCTGATGGACCCGGAGATCGGCATCGTCTCGCTCGGCGGCCGGGCCGGCACCGGCAAGTCGGCGCTGGCGCTCTGCGCGGGCCTGGAGGCCGTCCTGGAGCGCCGCCAGCACCGCAAGGTCATCGTCTTCCGTCCCCTCTACGCCGTGGGCGGCCAGGAACTCGGCTACCTGCCGGGCTCCGAGGGCGAGAAGATGGGGCCGTGGGCGCAGGCGGTCTACGACACGCTGGGCGCGATCACTTCGCCCGAGGTGATCGAGGAAGTGCTCGACAGGGGCATGCTGGAGGTGCTCCCGCTGACGCACATCCGGGGCCGGTCCCTGCACGACGCGTTCGTGATCGTGGACGAGGCACAGTCGCTCGAACGCGGCGTCCTGCTGACCGTGCTGAGCCGGATCGGCGCCAACTCGCGGGTCGTGCTCACCCATGACATTGCCCAGCGCGACAACCTGCGCGTCGGCCGGCACGACGGTGTGGTGGCCGTGGTGGAGAAGCTGAAGGGACACCCCCTGTTCGCCCACGTCACACTCACCAGGTCCGAGCGGTCGCCGATCGCCGCGCTGGTGACGGAGATGCTCGAGGACATCACCATGTGACCTATTTGAGCTCCCCGCACGTGAACCGTCCCTCCGACTTGGAGGGGCGGTTCCTGTTCTCCCTGACGATCCTGACCAGCTCGAACGCCGCGTCCTGCTGCGCGGTGCAGACGATCTGGGCCTTGCCGAGCTGGGTCAGCGTGCCCTCACCGCCGACGTAGACGGTCAGCGTGGACGTACGCGGGAGCTGGATCTCGTCCCGCTGGATGGGGTTGATCGAGTTCTTGATCCGCAGGTACGTGAACCCGCGCAGCGCCGTGTCCCGGTCGCCGAGCGGCTGGGAGGAGGCCGCGAAGAGCGCCCCGAGCAGGCTGGCCACGGTGTCGTTCTCGACGTCGGCCGGTTCCAGGGTGAGCTGGCCGTTCTTGATCAGGTAGATCGTCTTGGACGGCGGCGGGATCTTGATGGTGGGGGCGCCGCCCCTGTCCTGGACGTCGGTGGGGGAGATGCCGCAGGCCGTGAGGGCCAGCAGCATGGCGATCGTCAGCAAGGCTTTCATGCGTGCGGGAGCCAGACCGTGAAGAGGGTTCCGGGGTTCTGGAGACGTACGGAGATCGTGCCGCCGTGCAAATGGACGTTGGCCCTGGCGATGGCCAGGCCGAGGCCGCTGCCCTGGCTGCGCGCCCGGCCCGCGCCGGCCTTGAAGAACCGGTCGAACACGTGCGGCAGCGCCTCGCGCGGGATGCCCTGGCCGTGGTCGCGCACCTTGACCTCCAGACCGTTCTCGGTGCCGCGCGCGCTCACCACGACGGGAGGCATGCCGTGCTTGAGCGCGTTGCCGACCAGGTTGGCCACGATGACGTCGAACCTGCTGGGGTCCAGGTTGACGGCCAGGCCCTGGGGGGCCTTGACGGTCACCTGGTCGCTCCAGCCGCGTACCTCCAGGCAGTCCTGGATGGCGTCGGCCACGTTGACGGGTTCGAGGAGGAGCGTGGCGGTGCCCGCGTCGAAGCGGCTGACCTCGATGAGGTGCTCGACCAGCTCACGCAGCCGCTCGATCTCCCTGAGCACCAGCCGGACGGCCTCCGCGGGCGCCTCCGGCAGCCGGCTCGCCTCGTCCGACAGCATGTCGGCCACGGCCGTCATCGCGGTCAGCGGGGTGCGCAGCTCGTGGGAGACGTCCGCCACGAAGCGGCGCGACATGGCCTCCAGCGAGCGCAGCTCGGCCACGCTCAGCTCCAGCGCCGCGGCCGCGTCGTTGAACCTGGCGGTGAGCCCGGCCAGCTCGTCCTGGCCGTGGACGGGCAGGCGCGTGTCGAGCCGGCCCTGGCCGAGCGCCTGCGCCGCCGCGCTCAGCCGCCTGACCGGCAGCAGCACCTGACGGGCCGACAGCAGCGCCACGACCAGGGCGAGCAGCACGATGACCACGCCCGCCTGGGTGAGCGTGGTCCTGAGCGTGGCGAGCTGGCTCTCGTCGTCGTGCATCGGGAAGAACACGAACGCCTGCAGCCCCGTGGCCTCGGGCCGGCCGGCGTTGCTCCGATAGACCTCGGCCCCGACGATGAGCCAGAGCTCCCCGCGGATGATCTTGCGTTGGGTGACGATGCTCTGCTTGGCGCGCCCGTGCAGCTCGTTGGGCACGTCGCTCATCGACATGGGGCCCTCGGAGGAGATCAGGCTGCGATATTCGACCAGCACGCTGCGTCCCGGCCCGCTGAGCGCGCTGGTCAGGCGGTCGAGCTCCTTGATCGTCGGCGCGGCCTCGCCCGGTCTGAGCTTGCCGACGGGGAAGGTGATGCTGCCGAGCTCCCTGGTCACCAGGTCGAGCGCGGTGGTCTCGGCCCGGGTGACGAGCGCGGTCTTGGCCAGCTCGAAGCCGATCGTGGCCACCAGCAGCGAGGCGGCGACGGCGACGAGGGTGAACGTGATGACCAGGCGGGCGCGCAGCCCGGTGGGCAGCGGGATCACGGGGGACTGAACCGGTAGCCGAAGCCGCGTACCGTGTGGATGAAGACCGGCTCGGCGGGCTTCGGCTCGATCTTGGCGCGGATCCGCTGCACGCAGGCGTCCACCAGCCGGGAGTCGGCGATGTGCGTGTGGTCCCAGACCGCCCGCAGCAGATAGCGGCGGTTGAGCACCTGGCCGGGATGCCTGACCAGCTCCAGCAGCAGCCGCAGCTCGGTCGGGGTCAGGTGGATCTCCTTGCCGGCCAGCGTGACCTTGAGCGCGCCCCGGTCGATCACGAGGTCGCCGAAGGTGATGCGGTCGGAGGAGGCGGACTCGGCCCTGCGCAGGACCGCGCGGATGCGGGCGTCCAGGACCCGGGGCTCGACGGGCTTGACCACGTAGTCGTCGGCGCCGGCCTCCAGCCCCACCACCACGTCCAGGTCGTCGCCGCGGGCCGTGAGCAGGATGACGGGGAGCTGGTCGAGCTTGCGCACGCGGCGGCACACCTCGACCCCGTCGATCCCGGGGAGCATGACGTCGAGAATGGCGATCTCGGGGCGGCGGGCCCTGATGTGGTCGAGAGCCTCCTCGCCCGTCGCGTAGGACGTGACGGAATGCCCCTGTCTCGTCAGCGCAAGCTCTAGAGCCATGCGGACCGAGGGGTCGTCTTCAACAAGGAGGATGCCAGCCACGCGCACATTATTATTCCATGTCTGGATTACCCGGGTTGTGTCACCAAACTGTGACATGTCGTGCATGGGATCCCGAAGAAGGCGGGAGAGTCTGAAAGCGGCTTCCCTTCGGCTGCGGGTGCCCGAAGGGGAGCCATCCGTAGTGTGACGAATATCACAATATTTCGTAAACGACGAGCTAATCTGCTGGTTGGCCAAATTTACGCCAAGCGATTACCGCGTTTCGGTTGCGAACCACCCCCCAGTACAGGGCAAGCTCATGGATCGTGAGCCCCGGTCAGAGATTGAGTGAGCGCCCCCCGAAGGAAGACCTTCCGCCGGCGCGCCGGCGTTCGCGCATCACCCCCAAGCGCGTCATCATCACGACCCTGTCCTTGGTGATCGTCGTCGGCGGCGGTGGCTTCGTCGCCTACCGCGCCGTCGAGAACGCCAACAGGCCGCCCCAGGAGGGCTTCTCGCCCGAGGAACTGGGCAAGATCGCCAGTGGTGACCTCTACGCGCCCGATCCCAAGACCGACGCGCTCAAGGCCGCCGCCGAGCAGGCCTACCGAGCCGCCAAGCTCAAGAAGGAGCGCACGGGAGCCGCGGGCAAGGACCTCGACTGGGTCGTGCCCAAGAAGGCCCCCGGCGGCAACGGGTTCCCGGCCGCGAACTTCCCGCCCGGCAGTAGCCCCTCGCCGGGCAGCAACAAGGCCATCGCCAAGGCCATGCTCGCCGGCCATGGGTTCGGCGCCGACCAGTGGGGCTGTCTGGAGTCGCTCTGGCAGAAGGAGAGCGGCTGGAACGAGCGGGCCATGAACCGCTACTCCGGCGCGTACGGCATCCCGCAGTCCCTGCCCGGCACCAAGATGGCCAGTGCGGGCGCCGACTGGCAGACCAACGCCGCCACCCAGATCAAGTGGGGCCTGGGCTACATCAAGGGCCGCTACGGCACCCCTTGTGCGGCGTGGGGCCACTCACAGTCCGTGGGTTGGTACTAACAGGTCAACTTTCCTTCTCCAATCGGCAAGCCGTCGCGCCCGATCCTGTATACGGGCGCACGCTGGCCGCATGGGTGTGAAGGTCAGTGTGATCGTCAATGTCCACAATCCGGGTGGCACCGCCGACGCGTGCATTCGCTCCGCGCTGGAGCAGACCATGCCCGCGGACGAGTACGAGGTGATCTTCGTGGACGACGGGTCCACGGACGGGATCGCCGACCGCCTGGACACCATCGCCACGGTGCGCTCGAACGTGCGCACCCTGCGCCTGCCGCACACGGGCTCGCCCATGCGCGGCCGCAACGTCGGCCTGGCCGCGGCCGCCGGCGAGTACGTCTACTTCCTCGACCAGGTCGACCGACTCGAACGTGACGCCGTCGCGCGCATGTACGAACGCGCGGTCGAGACCGACGCCGACGTGCTGGTCGGCCGCCTGGTACGCGACCACGGCCCGCCCACGGCCGCCTTCTCGCGCGCCACGGCCCGCGCCGACATCCTGCGCGACCGCCTGCTCACCCTGCTCGTCCCGCAGCAGCTCTACCGCCGCGCCTTCCTGGAGGAGCACGAGCTGGGCTTCTCGGTGCCCGGCGGCCGGATGGGCGAGCAGGCGTTCGTGCTGCGGGCGTATCTGCAGGCCAAGGTCATCGCCGTGCTGGCCGAGCACGTCTGCTGCCACCTCGGGGACCGCCCGCGCGTCGAGGAGGCGCCCCGGGTCATCGTCAAGGAGCTGCACAGCCTGCTCGACGACATCGACACCTACGTGGGCGAGGGCCGCCAGCGCGACCGCATGTACGCCTACTGGCTCCGTTACGCCGCCCTGCGCCCGCTGCTGACCAGCAGGTTCGCCGACTCCTCCGTCGATCGGGGCATGCACTTCCGCGTCGTCCAGGACCTCATGGCCCGGCGTTTCCCCGAGCGGCTCGACCGCTACCTGCCCGTCCAGCTCCGCACGGTGGCCGCGTACGTGCGCATGGGACGCCTGGACCAGATCGTGCTCCTGTCGAACTCCTCCAGGCGCGCCGGCCTGCGCGCCGACCTCACCGAGGTGCGCTGGGACGCCCACGTCCTGGTGCTCGGCGTGACCGCGGAGATCATGGCCGGGGACGGCACGCCCGACAGGTACCGCACGGACGGCGACCGCGTGCACTGGATCCCGCCGCGCTCACTGGAGACCAAACGCCTGCCCGACGACGTCACCGACATCTCGGACGCCGTCGATCGCGCCAGGATCGAGGTCTATCTGCGGCACGCCGAGACGGGCCTCATCCACTTCCTGCCGCTGGCCCAGCGGGTGGAGCGGATCGAAGACGGGCGCCGCCGCATCCGCGTCCAGATCAAGGGCGAGACCAGGATCGACGTGACCGAGGCCGCGCTCGGCCGGCCGCTGCGGCCGGGCCAGTGGGAGGTGCACGTCCGCATGTTCAGTGGCGCCAACCAGGCCAGGAGCCGGATCAGCCGCCCCGAGGGCCCGCTCAACTGCCTGGGCGTGCTGGCCCAGCGGCCCAGGATGCGGCTGGTTCTGCCGTGCTGGAGCGACAACGGCGAGCTGGGCCTGGCCGTCGAGCCGCGCTCGTTCTCCGAGTCGATCGCGCTGGTGTCGCCGGGCGTGGTGGTCAAGCAGCTCGACAGGCACCTGTACGTGGTGCTGCCGGTGCCGTACGTGCCGCCGAGCGGCGGGCCGCCGCTGGAGCTGGTGCTGCGCAGCACCGGGCGGCGGGCCCGTGAGGTGTGCGCGCCCGCGCTGGTCGAGGCCGGGGTGCCGGGACGGATCGCCGGCCAGCTCGTGGCCAAGGTGCCGGTCAAGCGCCTGATGCCGGGCGCCGAGCACCTCGGGCCGGGCGGCTGGCTGTCCTCGCTGCGCTCACCCGACGAGGAGATCGGGCTGAGGTTCGCGCTGGAGATGCGCAGGGGCAAGGTCGAGGTACGCCAGGCCGCCGCCGTCGACCCGGAGCGGCCCTCGCCCATGGGCCGGGACACCGCCCTGCACCGGCTCGGCCGGCGGCTGCCCGGCGCGCGGCACATCGTGCGCCTGGCGCGCGCGGGCAGGCATCGCTACCTCAAGGACTGACCCGGCCTTCCAGCTCCTCGAAGGCACTCCTGAAGACCGGGAGGAGGGGTTTGAGCCGGTCCGGGTAGAGGTCCACCAGGCCGTCCAGGTGGTCGCCGCCCTCGACCCGGTGGTAGCGGAACGGCCATCTTCGCGTAGACGTGCTCGGCGCCCGGCACCGTGAGGTGCGGTACGGGCGTCAGTAAGCTCGCGACCAGCGTCAGGCCTCCCCGAGGTGCTCGGCCAGCAGGCGGCGGAACTCCTCCGGCCGTTCCAGGTGCGGGCTGTGGCCGCAGTCGTCCAGCACGACCTCCCGGTACGCGCCGTAGCGCGCCAGCACCGCCCTCGTCTGCGTCACCATCGGCTGGGCCGGCGTACCGGGGGAGCCGGGCACGACGCCGAGCGCCCCCAGGTGGGCCAGGTCGAACAGGGACGTGTCGGAGACGATCACGTCGTCGGCGCCCCTGATCCACAGGATGGGCGGCCTGGGGCCGATCTCGTGCAGGTCGTCGAGGCGGAAGTGGGTGGGGGCGATGGCGTTGAGCACACCCGTCTTGCCCGGGGCCACGCCCGGCCAGGAGCCGGAGGTGGCGGCGTCGCCCGGGTAATGAGCCTCGCCCACGCGGGTGGTGAGCATCGAGCGGAGGTAGAAGTCCTCGTCGGGGATCGGGTGCTTGACGTAGGCGGAGCGGAGGACGTTGCGTGGTGACGTGGGGGATTCTTCCGACATGTCGCCCGCCTGTAACCGGGCCACGAAGTCCGGGTTGGCCGCTCCGGCGCCCGCGCCCGCGCCGTCGGGGTGCGTGAGCCGGCCGTCGGGGCCCTCGGTGCCGCCGAAGCCGTACGGGGAGATCGGGTTGACCAGCGTGACGCTCCTGACGGCGGCCGGGCGGTCGCGCAGGACCTGCAGCACGACGCCGCCGCCCAGGCTCCAGCCGACCAGGTGGACACCCTCCAGATCCAGGGCCTCGACCAGCTCGATCAGGTCGTCGGAGTAGTCGCGCAGGCCCCGGGTGGCGTCCACGGGCGCGGGGTCGCTCTCGCCGAACCCGCGCAGGTCCGCGGCCAGCGGCCGGTAACCCGCGGGCAGCGCCGCCAGGCTGTCGCGCCAGAAGGCGCTGGAGGAGACGTTGCCGTGCACGAACAGCACGGGCTCGCCGGTGGTCCTGCCCTCGGCCGTCAGGACGTGCTGGGTGAGGCGCGGCGTGGTGATCTTCATCGCGCGTGGATCCTCTCGGCCAGGTCACGGCCCTGGGTCTCGCGTGCGGCGTAGACCGCGACCAGGGTGAGCACCGCCGCCAGGCCAAGGTAGATCGAGATGGGCACGCTGCTCGCATACTCCCTCAGCAGGGCCACCGCGATGATCGGGGCCAGCGCGCCGGCCACGATGGCGGAGAGCTGCGCGCCGATGGAGACGCCGGTGTAGCGCATCCTGGTGCCGAACAGCTCGGAGAAGAAGGCGGCCTGGGGGCCGTACATCATGCCGTGGAAGAGCAGGCCGACGGTGACGGCCGCGGTGATCGCCAGGAAGTTGCCCGTGTCCACGAGCGGGAAGAACGCGAAGATCCACACTCCGATGCCGGCGGCGCCCGCCAGGTAGATCGGGCGGCGGCCGACGCGGTCGGACAGCGCGCCCCACATCGGGATCGTGGCGAAGTGGATGGCCGACGCGATCAGCACCGCGGTCAGGACGGTGGAGTTGTCGATCTTGTTCTGCTTGGCGTACGTGATGACGAAGACGGTCAGCAGGTAGAAGGAGATGTTCTCGGCCAGGCGCGCGCCGATCGCGATGACCACGTCCTTCGAGTGGTGCCGCAGCACCCCGACGATCGGGGCGCGCTCCTCTTGGGGCGCCTGCTGGAACACCGGCGACTCGCTGATCGACAGCCGGATCCAGAGCCCGATCAGCACGAGCACGCCCGACAGCAGGAACGGCACCCGCCAGCCCCACGCCAGGAACGCCTCGTCCGACTGCCAGGCGGCCAGCGCCGCCAGCACGCCGGTGGCCAGCAGGTTCCCTCCGGGGGCGCCCGCCTGCGGCCAGGAGGCCCAGAAGCCGCGGCGGGCGTTGTCGCCGTGCTCGGAAACGATCAGCACCGCGCCGCCCCACTCGCCGCCGAGCGCGAAGCCCTGCACGAGCCGCAGCGTCGTCAGCAGCAGCGCGGCGGCCGGGCCCAGCGTCTCGTACGTCGGCAGGCAGCCGATCAGGAACGTCGCCGCGCCCATCAGCAGCAGGCTGATGACCAGCAGCGACTTGCGGCCGATCCGGTCGCCGAAGTGGCCGAAGACCAGGCCGCCGAGCGGGCGGGCGACGAATCCGACGGCGTAGGTGAGGAACGACAGCAGCGTGCCGGTCAGCGGGTCGGAGTCGGGGAAGAAGAGGGTGTTGAAGACGAGGGCGGCTGCCGAGCCGTACAGGAAGAAGTCGTACCACTCGATGGTGGTGCCGATCAGGCTCGCGGCGACGATCTTCTTGATGGAAGTGGCCATGCCGGTCACGCTAAGGAGTGACCGGCGTCACTCATATGGCGTCGGGGCCCACAGTCTTCCGGGTGGATGTGTGGCCGAGCCTGTGCAGGCGGAGGGCGAGCTGGAGTTCGAGCGCGCGCTCCGGCTCCAGCCAGCCGTCGCCGAGCAGCCTGCCGATCCGGTCGAGCCGCTGGGTGACGGTGTTGACGTGGATGTGCAGGGCCTCGGCCGTACGGGAGGGGGAGCCGCCGGTGCCGAAGTACGCCGCCAGCGTGTCGGTCAGGGCGGTGCCTCTGCGGGCGTCGTACTCGGTCACGGCGCCGAGCACCTTGCCGACGAAGCCGGGCACGTCGCGGCCGTCGCCGACGAGCAGGCCCACGAAGCCCAGCTCGGCCGCGCTCGCGCCGTCACCTGCCCGCCCGAGCGCGATCAGCGCCTCGGCGCACCGCCTGGCCTCCTGATAGGCGGCGGCGACGTCCTGACGCGCGGCCTGATGGGCGGTGGTGGCGCTTTGTGCGGCCGTCCCGCTTTGCGCGGCCATCCCGCTTTGTGTGGCCGTCCCGCTTTGCGCGGCTGTCCCGCTTTGTGCGGTTGTTCCCGCGCCGACCGTGGCCGGGCTGTGCAACGACGCGGACAACTCGGCCGCCACGCGCCGGGCGACACCGCCCGCGTCCTCACCCGGCAACAGCAGCACCACCTCGTCGCCGCGCCCGGCGGCCAGCCCGTGCCGCATCGTCGCCTCCGACGAGGCCCAGAACGCGGCCCGTTCCCGCTGCCCCTCGTGTTTGACCACCACCACGACGTGCGGCGCGCCCAGATCGACCCCCAGCCGGCGCGCCCGGTCCGCCAGACCGGGGGAGCCGGGCCTGGCGATCAGGTCGTCGAGCAACTCGCCCCTGACCCGCCCCTCGGCCTCGGCCACACTCCTGCGGAACAGCAGCAGCAGCGCGCACACCAGCGCCGCCCGCTCCAGGATGCGCTCGTCGGCGTCGTCACTGCGCAGGATCAGCGTGCACAGCGGCTCCCCGCCGACGTCCACGGACGCGATCAGCAGATCGCCCCTCCGCACGGTACGCCCCAGCGCCCTCGACGCCTGCGCCGCCTCGAACACCCCCGCGTCCAGCTCGCCCACGTCACCGCTGATGGCCCGCCCCAGGTCGTCGAGCACCGCCAGCGACCCGCCGAGCACGTCGGTCACCACGGCGGCCACGTCCTCGATCCCGCCCCCGCGCAGCACCAGCGACGTCATCCGGTCATGGGCCATCGCGGCCCGCTCGACGGCCTCGCCGTGCGCCCTGGCGGTCCTGTGGGCCTGGGAGAGCTCCTCCAGCGCGTTCCTGGTCTCCTGCAGCAGCCTGGCGTTGTCGATCGCGACGGCGGCGTGCGCGGCCAGGCTGGCCAGCAGCGACACCTCCTCCTGGTGGAACGGCCGCGCGCTGCGGTTGGCCGCCATCAGCACGCCGATCACCCGCTGCCCGAGCCGCAGCGGCACCCCGAGGATCGCGACCAGGCCCTCTTCCGTGACGGCCTCGTCGATGTCGTCCTTGTGCCGGAACCGGGCGTCGGCGAAATAGTCGGCCGTCGAGTACGGCGTCGCCGTCTGCGCCACCAGCCCGCCCAGCCCCGCCCCCATGCCCAGCCGCAACGCCCGGAACTTGGCCGAGATCGACCCGTCGGTCACCCGCATGTAGGTGTCGCCGCGCTCGGGGTCGTGCAGCGTCATGTACGCGACGTCGGTGGCCAGCAACTGCCTGGCCCGGTGCACGATGGCCTCCAGCACGGCGTCGAGGTCGCGCAGCGCGGCCAGGTCGCCGGCCGTGTCGTAGAGCGCCGACAGCTCCGCCTCGCGCCTGGCGCGCCGCTTGAGCAGGGCGCGCACCTTCAGCGCCTCGACCTTGGCCTGTTCCAGCGCCTCGATCGTGGCCGGGTCCGCGCCGGCCGCCCGCGCCTGGATGATCGGCCCCTCGAACTCGACCGCCGAAGCCTCCCTGGCCAGCAGTTCGAGGAAACGCGTGCTCATCGGGCCGTCCAGCCACCGTCCACGGGCAGCGACACGCCGGAGATGAACGCCCCGCTCGGCCCGCACAGGTACGCGACCAGCTCGGCCACCTCCTCCGGCTCGATCAGCCGTTTGATGGCGGCGGGCTCCAGCATGATGTTCTCGACCACCTCGTCCGGCTCGATGCCGTGCACCCTGGCCTGGTCGGCGATCTGCGCCTCGACCAGCCCGGTCCGCACGTAGGCGGGGCACACGCAGGTCGAGGTCACGCCGTGGGGCGCCCCTTCGAGCGCCACGACCTTGGAGAAGCCCTCCAGGGCGTGCTTGGCCGTCGTGTACGCCGACTTGAACGGCGAGGCGCGCAGCCCGTGCACCGACGAGATGTTCACGAACCGCCCCCAGCCCCTGGCGTACATGCCGGGCAACACCCTACGCGCGATCAGGAACGGCGCCTCGACCATGACCCTGAGCATCGTCGCGAACACCTCGGGCGGGAAGTCCTCGATCGGCGCGACGTGCTGGAACCCGGCGTTGTTCACCACGATGTCGACGGGCTCGTCCGGCAGCGCGGCGATGAAGCCCGGGTCGCTCAGATCGGCCACCACGGCCGTGCCGCCGATCTCGGCGGCCACCTTCTCGGCGGGTTCGGCCCGCATGTCGACGACCAGCACCCTGGCCCCGGCCACGGCAAGCCGCCGGGCACACGCCGCCCCGATGCCGCCCCCCGCCCCCGTCACCAGCGCGGTCCGCCCCGTCAGCTCCTTCGCCATATCCCGAACCCTAGGCGGTCGCCACGCCCTCAAGCATGGGTGCGGCCGACATAGATCGGTGTCGCACTATGTGGATCACCGCGTCTGCTATCTTGGGCCACATGATCGCGTATACGACCTCGTGGTGGCCCGTCTCCTAGGCGGACCACCCCAGCGCATACGCACATGGCCGCCTCGACGAGGCGGCCACCGGCATGTCGCACGCGCCCCCGTCGAGCACTGACGAGAAAGGGCGCTCATGACCACCATCACCTGGCCGCACGTTTTCACCACGCTGCTCGGCGGCACCTCGCTCACCACCCGCCAGGCCACCTGGGCCATGGACCAGATCATGTCGGGCCGGGCCACAAGCGCCCAGATCGCCGCGTTCGCCATCGCGCTCCGGGCCAAGGGCGAGAGCGTGGCCGAGGTGGCCGGGCTGGCCGACGGCATGCTGGCCAGGGCGGCCGCGATCCGGATCTCCGGCGACCCCGTCGACCTCGTCGGCACGGGTGGCGACCGGGCCAACACCGTGAACATCTCCACCATGGCCGCCATCGTGGCCGCCGCCGCGGGCGTCAAGGTGGTCAAACACGGAGGCCGGGCCGCCTCCTCCATGGCGGGCGCCGCCGACGTGCTCGAAGAGCTCGGGGTGGTCATCGACCTGCCGCCCGCCGCCGTGGTCGAGGTGGCGGACGAGGTCGGCATCACATTCTGCTTCGCACCCGCCTTCAACCCGGCGATGAAACGCACCTCGGGGGCACGCCGCGAACTCGGCGTCCCCACGGTCTTCAACTTCCTCGGCCCGCTCACCAACCCCGCCCTGCCACCCGCCCAGGCGGTCGGGGTCTACCACCCCTCGATCGCCCCGATCATCGCGGGCGTCCTGGCCGAACGCGGCGGCTCGTCGCTGGTCTTCAGGGGCGACGACGGGCTCGACGAGCTGACGATCTGCGGCCCCTCGACGATCTGGGTGGTCCGCCGCGGCACCGTCACCCCGACCGTCTTCGACCCCCTCGACCTGTCCATCCCTCGCGCCCACCCCGACGACCTACGCGGCGGCGACGCCCGCCACAACGCGCGGGTGGCCCGCGCGGTCCTGGGCGGCGCGCGGGGCCCGGTCCGCGACATCGTCCTCCTGAACGCCGCCGCCGCCGTAGTAGCCGCCGACGGCACTCCACCGGCGTCCGACCTCACCCCGGCCCTGTCCGCCGCCTACAAACGCGCCGCCGACGCCGTGGACTCAGGCGCCGCCCAATCCCTCCTCACCCGCTGGTCGGTCGCCACCCAAACCGCCGCCACCACCTTCAGCCCCCACTCGGTACGAACACAATCCCGCACCCCCTGACGACCTGACCACGCCTTCCCCCGCACCCTCTTCCGCTTCGGAGGAACCCCGGCCAGAGTGCGGCGGGTGAGCCGGTCTGCCCGCCTTCGCTCCTCCTGCTCCGGAGGGACCCCGGCCAGAGTGCGGCGGGTGCGCCGGTCTGCCCGCCTCCACCTCTCCACCTCCGAAAGGACCTCAGCCGGAGTGCGGTGGATGAGCCGGCCTGCCCGCCTTCGCCCTCCGCTATGGCCTGGTCATTGAGAGGACGTCGAGTGCGGCGTCGAGCTGGTCCTCGGTCAGTGTGCCGTCGGCCACGTGGCCGCGCTCGATCACCACCTCACGGATGGTCTTGCGCTCCGCCAGGGCCTGCTTGGCGATCTTGGCGGCCTCCTCATACCCGACGTATTTGTTCAGCGGAGTGACGATCGAGGGAGACGACTCGGCGTACTCACGCAACCGGTCCACGTTGGCCGTGATCCCCGCCACGCAGCGGTCGGCGAGCAGCCGGGAGACGTTCGCGAGCAGCCTGATCGACTCCAGGATGTTCCGTGCGATCACCGGAAGCTGCACATTGAGCTCAAAGTTCCCCGACGCCCCCGCGAACGTGATCGCCGCGTCATTCCCGATGACCTGCGCCGCGACCATGGCCGTCGCCTCCGGGATCACCGGGTTGACCTTGCCGGGCATGATCGACGAGCCGGGCTGCAGATCGGGCAGGTTGATCTCACCCAGCCCGGCCCGCGGCCCAGAGCCCATCCAGCGCAGGTCGTTGGCGATCTTGGTCAGTGACACCGCCACCACCTTGAGCTGCCCCGACAGCTCGACGATGGAGTCTTGCGCGCTCTGGGCCTCGAAATGGTCCCTGGCCTCCAGGAACGGGATCCCGGTCGCCTCACGCAGCTTGCCGATCGCCTCCTGGGCGAACCCCTGCGGCGTGTTGATGCCCGTACCAACGGCCGTGCCGCCCAAAGGCAGTTCCAGTACGTGCTCCAGCGCCCCGGTGACCCGTACGACACCATGCTCCAGCTGGGTCGCGTACCCGCCGAACTCCTGGCCCAGCGTCACGGGCGTCGCGTCCATCAAATGGGTCCGGCCCGACTTCACCACACCGTCGAACTCGATCGCCTTCTCCCGCAGCGCCTCCGCCAGGTGCTTGAGCGAGGGCAGCAGGTGGTACGTCACCTCGGTCGCCGCCGCCACGTGAATGGAGGTCGGGAAGACGTCGTTGGACGACTGGGAGGCGTTCACGTGGTCGTTAGGGTGCACGGGCCGGCCGAGCCGCTCCTCGGCCAGCGTCGCGATCACCTCGTTGGCGTTCATGTTGGACGAGGTGCCGGAACCGGTCTGGAAGACGTCGATCGGGAAGTGGGCGTCGTGCTCGTTCTCCGCCACGTCGGCCGCGGCCTGCGCGATCGCCTCCGCCAGATCCTTGTCGATCACGCCCAGCTCGCCGTTGACCTCGGCGGCCACCGCCTTGATCAGGCCCAGGGCGGCGATGTGGGACGGCTCCAGCGGCCGTCCGGAAACCGGGAAGTTCTCCACCGCCCGCTGGGTCTGCGCGCGCCACCTGGCGCCTGCGGGCACGCGTACCTCGCCCATCGAGTCATGTTCGATCCTGAACTCGCTCATGACTTCCAGTCTGGCTCACGACCGCCCGCCCGGGTTCGAGGGCCCCGCCGTCGTCTCGTCCGTACCGTCGCCCGGGCGGTCTCCCGGCCCGGGCGCGTGAGTGGTCAGGCGGACAGGAGGGCCACGATGAGGACGGCGATCACCACGGCCGCGGCGGCGGCCACCGCCATCAGGACCAGCATGCCGTTGCGGTTGCCCGCCGGCTTCTGCTCCGGCTGGCCGGCGATGGCGAACAGGTCGGTGCCGAGGCCCTGGCTCTCGTGCATGCCCTGCTGGGGCGGCATCATCGGCTGCTGGGGGCCGGGCTGCTGCTGGCCCATCTGGGGTGCGGGGACCGGGTAGACCTGCTGTCCGGGTGACTTGCCCGTCGGGATGCGGGTGGTGGCGATGGTGCTCTCGTCGCCCGGGGGCTGTGGTGGCCTGTTCTGGTCGGGGGCCGAGGGGAGCGGGCCCTTCGGGCGCGCGATGCTGACCGTGCGCTCGGGGTCGTAGCCTCCCTGGGACGCCCCAGCGGGGGGTTGGGAGTGGGGGCGGCCGGAGGCGGCGGAGTGCGGCACGGTAGGCGCGTTGGACCCGCGCATCGGCCCCTGAGCCCCGCTCCCGGGCCCCTGCGGCCCGGTTCCGGGCTGTCCGGCTCCAGGTCCTTGTGGCCCGGCTCCAGGTCTCTGTGGTCCAGTTCCGGGCTGCCTGGCGCCAGGACCCTGCGGTCCGGGGGCCTGCGGGCCGGATCCAGGGCCTTGGCGCCCCGCTCCCGGTCCTTGCGGCTGGTATCCGGGACCCTGCGGCCCTCCGGGACGCTGCCCCGGAGCTCCAGGCCCACCAGGACCGCGCACGCCAGCACCACCGGGCCGCTGCCCGCCGGGGACGCCAGGGCCAGGGCCACCAGGGCCACCAGGACCGCCGGGGCCGGGCATCGGACCTCCGGCCATCGGGGCGCCCTGGCCGGTGGGCCGGGCCGGAGGGGTGGGGACGGAGGACTGGCCTGGTCCGCCGGGGCCGCCGGTATGGGGTTGCTGGGCGGCGAACGGGTCGGGCAAAGCGGCCTCCTGCGCCATAAGAGCCTCGGCCGTGAGCACCGGCATCTCGCTCGTCGGGGTGTCGGCGACCATGCGCAGCAGGGTCTCCGCCTTGGCAGCGTTGAGCCGCTGCCGATAGTCCTTGCTCAGCAGCCCGTTCAGCACAGGCCGCAGTTGCCCCGCCTGCGTCGGCGGGTCGGCGCTCTCGGTCAGCAGCGCCGCCAGCGTCTCGGCGATCGTGGACCGCTCGTACGCCGGCCGCCCCTCGACCGCGAAGTAAAGAGTGGCCCCGAGCGACCAGATGTCCGACTCGGGCCCGGTGTACTCGCCCCTGGCACGTTCCGGAGCCGTGTAACCGGGCGATCCGATGACCATGCCCGTTTTGGTGAGCCGTGAGTCGCCCTCCGCCTTGGCGATGCCGAAGTCGGTCAGGACCACGCGGCCGCTCTCGGTGATGAGCACGTTGCCCGGCTTGACGTCACGGTGGGTGATGCCCTGGGCGTGCGCCGCGCGCAGCGCTCCGAGCAGGTCCACGCCGATCTCCGCCACGAGCCGCGGCGGGAGTGGCCCCTCCTCCTCGATCACCTGCTCCAGCGAGCGGGCCTCGATGAGCTCCATGATGATCCACGGGCTGCTGTCCTGGATCAGCACGTCGTGGATGGCGGCCACGGACGGGTGGTTGATCCGCGCGGCGATGCGCCCTTCGCGGACCATGCGTTCGCGCAGCTCGGACCGCTGTTCCTCGGTCAGCCCGGGGTCCTGGCGGATTTCCTTGACCGCCACCTCACGCCCGAGCGCGCGGTCGCGGGCACGCCATACGGTGCCCATCGTGCCCCGGCCGAGCGGGGCGATGAGCTCGTAGCGTTCCGCGAGCAGGCGTGTCTGCTGTTCCGGCATGAGAAGAAGATATCGATTCTCGCTTGGGAAGTGCTTTACCCTCGCTTGCGAAGTTCTCTTGGCCAGAACCGCCGAGGAAGACACAACTTTATCACCGTCGCTTTGAATCGGGCATAAGCGGACGGAGTCGGCCGCGGTTCCACCCGCTTCCTGTGCACGCCCTCACCGGGTTTGCGCTCCTGCCGGGGCGGGGGCACGTTGACGGCCGTGGTGACGGCGTCGGCCCTGTGCAGCCCGCGATGCGCGGGCCTGCGTGTGAAAGAGGGCGGCGTGATGGCCGGCCCGGGGCGGACGAACTTGCGCGGGGGCAGCGGCTCCTCTGCCGATCCGCCCGCGGCCACCCTGGCCAGCATGAGAGAGGCCCGTACGGAGTCGAGCCTGGTCGCCGGGTCGATTCTGAGCAGCGCGTCGAGCACGGGGGCCAGCGGTCCCGCCTTGCTCATCGGGATCGGCTCGCCGCTGGTCAGGGCGGCGAGCGCGGCGGCGGCCGTACGGCGCCCGTGCAGGCCCCTGCCCTCGACGGCGGTGTAGAGGGTCGCGCCGAGCGACCACAGATCGCCCGCGGGGCTGGCCTTCGAGCCGAGCACCCGCTCTGGAGCGATGTATCCCGCCGATCCCAGAACGATGCCCGCCTGGGTAATGGAAACGTCACCTTCGAGTGCCGCCAGGCCGAAGTCGGTGAGCACCGCGCGGTCCTCGGTCACCAGCACGTTGCTCGGCTTCACGTCGCGGTGCAGGATCCCCTTGGCGTGTACGGCGCGCAGCGCGCCGAGGATCTGCCGGCCGATCTCGGCGGCCCTGCGGGGGTGGAGCGGTCCTTGCTCCTGGATGAGCTGCTCCAGCGACTTGGCGTGCAGCAGCTCCATCACGATCCACGGCCGGTCGTCCTCGGTGACCACGTCGAACACCGTGATGACCGAGGGATGCGCGACCATCGCGGTGGCCCGGCCCTCACGCTCGGTGCGAGCGCACAGCTCAGCGCGCAGTTCCTCGTCGAGCACGGAGGGCAGCCGCACCTCCTTGACCGCCACGTCGCGGTCGAGGAGCTCGTCATGCGCCCGCCAAACGGTGCCCATGCCGCCGCGGCCGACCGGCTCCAGAAGCCGATAGCGCGCGGCGAGTAGGTAACCGGAGGGCGCACGCATGCCAGGCAGCTTACCTATTTGTGTAAACCGACCAGTAGAGGCGGGGCCGATAATTTGTTGCGAACTTAAGTCAACCCGCCTGACTCGTCACGTCAGCTAACCTCCTGGCCACATCATCCCAGTTGATGGGGCCGCGGTTTCTCTGGCGTACCGCAGATCGTACGCGTGCCGCCACGCGCCGAACACGGCGGGCCCGCACCCCCGGGCCCGCGACGGAGTGATCTTCCCTGGGAGGCCCGCTTGCGGGCAGCGCCACTCCCGGCTTTCTTGGAGCGTTTCCGCAGGTCGCCGCGTAGGTGTGCCGATCAGCACAGCACCGCGCCGAATAATTGTGCATGATGCCTGGTAGGGGAATATCAGGTGTACGGCAGGCTGACTGACAGGAACCAACGGGGCGCCGTCAGCGAGTTGTAAGGGTGCCGTAAGGGGACGGGGGCATGGTGAAGCCATGGAAGCAGGCGAGCTCCCGCGGACGACCGTCCACCGGCCGGAAACTGTCGGTCCCCGTCGTCAAACTGGAGTCATACGCCAAGCCACTAACGACGAACTCTTCTAAGGACGTGATGAAGATGCGCCAGACCCAGGTTCGCCGCCGGCCGAAGAAGTCGACCAGAGCCGCAATGGACCTTCGCACTCCGTCGGGGCGACCGCTGCCCTTTTGAAGACCCGCAAGTAGGAGCGCAATCTGAGAGGTGCGCGATGTGCAGTCACTACCCCGTTTGCCCAAGTGCCGACTCCCTCGACCGTGAGGCGTCCCACGTGATCTCGGCCCACCCTGACCAGGGCTGGAGCCTTCTCTGCAACGGCGTCGTGCTGTTCGACGACACCGGCCTGCTCCTGCCCGACGGCAGGGTCGTAGCACCCCACCGGGCCCCCGTGGCCGCGTGAGCACCTCCTGAGGCCGGAGCTCTGTGACTCCGGCCGGTGCCGAGTGGCGCGTTGACCCACCCGGCACCCAGTGGCGTCCGACGCCCCGAGGCCGCTCCCGCGCTCAGCGGCGGCCGATCGACAGGACGGGTCCGGTCTTGTCGGTGAAGAAGTCGTCCCCCTTGTCGTCCACGACGATGAACGCGGGGAAGTCCACCACCTCGATCTTCCAGACGGCTTCCATGCCCAGCTCGGGATATTCGAGCACCTCCACCTTCTTGATGCAGTCCTGGGCCAGCCTGGCCGCGGGACCGCCGATGGAGCCCAGGTAGAAGCCGCCGTGCTGCTGACAGGCCTCGGTGACCTGCTTGGACCTGTTGCCCTTGGCCAGCATCACCATCGAGCCGCCCGCCGCCTGGAAGCGCCCCACGTACGAGTCCATCCGCCCGGCCGTCGTCGGGCCGAACGAGCCGGAGGCGTACCCCTCGGGGGTCTTGGCCGGTCCGGCGTAGTAGACCGCGTGGTCCTTCAGGTATTGCGGCATCTCGCCGCCGTTGTCGAGCAGCTCGGCGATCTTGGCGTGCGCGATGTCGCGCGCGACGACGAGCGGGCCCGTGAGGGAGAGCCGCGTCTTGACCGGATATTTCGTCAGCTCGGCGAGGATCTCCGGCATCGGGCGGTTGAGGTCGACCTGGACCACGTCGTCCGACAGGTGCTCGTCGGTGGTCTCCGGCAGGTAGCGGGCCGGGTCGGTCTCCAGCTTCTCCAGGAACACGCCCTCCGGCGTGATCTTGGCCAGCGCCTGACGGTCGGCCGAGCAGGAGACGGCGATGGCCACCGGGCAGGAGGCGCCGTGCCGGGGCAGGCGGATGACGCGGACGTCGTGGCAGAAGTATTTGCCGCCGAACTGCGCGCCGATGCCCAGCTTCTGGGTCAGCTCGAAGACCCTGGCCTCCATGTCGAGGTCTCTGAACCCGTGCCCGGACGCCGAGCCCTCGGTGGGGATGGAGTCGAGGTAGCGGGCGCTGGCGTATTTGGCGGTCTTGAGCGCGTATTCGGCGGACGTGCCGCCGACGACGACCGCCAGATGGTACGGCGGGCAGGCCGCGGTGCCGAGCGAGCGGATCTTCTCCTCCAGGAAGGCCAGCATGCGCTTCTCGTTGAGCACCGCCTTGGTCTCCTGGTACAGGAACGACTTGTTGGCCGAGCCGCCGCCCTTGGCCATGAACAGCAGTTTGTACTCGTCGGGGTGGCCGTGCGGGTCCTCGGCGTACAGCTCGATCTGGGCCGGCAGGTTGTCGCCGGTGTTCTTCTCCTCCCACATGGTCAGCGGGGCCATCTGGGAGTAGCGCAGGTTGAGCTTGGTGTAGGCGTCGTAGACGCCGCGCGAGATGTGCTCGGCGTCGAGCCCGTCGGTCAGCACGTGGCGGCCGCGCTTGCCCATGACGATGGCCGTGCCGGTGTCCTGGCACATCGGCAGCACGCCGCCGGCCGAGATGGAGGCGTTCTTCAGCAGGTCGAGCGCGACGAACCGGTCGTTTCCGCTGGACTCGGGGTCTTCGATGATCTTCCGGAGCTGGGCGAGGTGCGAGGCCCGCAGGAAGTGGGAGATGTCGTGGACGGCCGTCTCGGTCAGCAGTCGCAACGCCTCCGGATCGACCTCCAGGAACGTACGCCCAGCCGCTTCGACCTTCCGCACCCCCTCCGAAGTGATCAGCCGATATTCGGTCTCATCGGCGCCCAGCGGAAGAAGGTCGGTGTAGTCGAACTCGCCCATGTCCATCCTTTCGGTCCTCCAAGAGAGTACGCGCCTCTGGAGCGACCGGCGGACCGGCTCAGGTCTCAGGCCTCCGACGGCGCGACGGCCGCCTTCGCGCCGGCTCGTTCGGCGGTCAGGCCCAGCAGGATGCCGGCGATGACGAGCCCGGCGCCCAGCAGGTCGTACCCCGTCGGCATGGCGATCCCGAGCACCGCCCCCGTGACGATCGCCGCCACCGGGATGAGCCCCGCGAACAGCCCCGCCCGGCCGGCCCCCAGCTTGGGCAGCGAGTTGTACCAGAGGAAGAACGCCACGACGGTGACCACGATCGCCAGGTAGGCGAACCCGAGCCCTTCGGCGAGGGTCGGCACCCTGAGCATGGCCGGCCCGTCGCTCGCGAACCCGATCAGCGCCAGCAGCGGTACGGCCAGCGCCGTCGAGTACGCCGACACCCTGATCGCCCCCAGCCTCGGCAGCAGCGGAATGGCCAGCAGGGAGAAGCTGATCTCGCCCAGGAGTGCGCCGAGCGCCCACAGCAGGCTGGTCGTGTTGCCGCTGCCGAGTCCCGTGGCCAGCGTCGCCCCCACGACCACCACGCACGCCCCCGCCAGCAGCCGGGGCGCGGGACGTCCGCCGGCCAGCGCGAGGGCCAGCGGCACGGTGCCCAGCACGGTCCCGACCAGCGCGGGGCCCGAGGCGCGGGTCGACTCGATCACGCAGACGTTGAAGAGCACGAGGCCGAGCAGGGTGAGCCCGGCGAGGCACAGGGCCTCCCGCCGGGTCAGGCGCACGAACCGCAGGCCGAGCGCTCTCGTTATGACAAGCAGGATGACCGATGCCACGAGATACCGAACGGCCTGGCCACCGTATATGGGATATCCGCCCACGAGTCCCGAGACGCCGGCCAGTGTCCCGACCAGGAACATGGCCGAGGCGGCGCCCACGATTCCGTTCTTCATGCGAAGGATGCTAGAGAGACAATGGTTCCCGCAAACAGTCCAATGTCCCGCCAGAAGACAGGACCAATATGGCCGACCTCCATATCCAGATAAATCGCGATAAGGGGGGAATCGCCGGTCAGATCGCCTCCGAGCTGCGCGACTCCATCCGCGGCGGCCGGCTCACCCCCGGCACCCGCCTGCCCGCCACCCGCGACCTCGCCACCGACCTCCAGGTCTCCAGGGGCGTGGTCGTGGAGGCGTACGAGCAGCTCGTCGCCGAAGGCTTCCTGGTCTCCCGGGTGGGCGTCGGCACGCAGGTCACTCCCAAGACGGCGCGACCGGCTCCCCGGCAGCGCGCCACCGCGCCGCCGCCCAGGCCCAAGCCGGTACGCCGGGCGCCGAGCACCTCCGCGTGCGGCACGTTCTACGGACATCGCCCCACCTCCCCCGACCTCAGCCACTTCCCCCGTGAACGCTGGCTGGCGGCCGTCAGGCACGTCCTGACCACAGTACCCTCGGACGCTCTCGATTACGGGGACCCCGGCGGCGTGCCTGAGCTGCGAGAAGAGCTGGCCGGCTACCTCAGGCGGGTCAGGGCCGCCGATGTGCGCCCGGAGAATCTCGTCATCGTGGGCGGCGTGGCGCAGGGGCTGAGCCTCGTCCTGCACGTGCTGTCCCAGCACCGCACGCTCCGGCTGGCCGTGGAGGACCCGACCAGCCACCGCCAGGTCCCGCTGCTGCGACGGGCGGGTGCGCACCTGGTGCCGGTGCCGGTGGACGAGCAGGGCCTCAACGTGCGCAAACTCAGCGGGGACGCCGTCCTGGTGACGCCCGCGCACCAATACCCGACCGGCGTGGTCCTCTCGCCGCAGCGCAGGGCCGCGCTGATGGAGTGGGCCTACGCGGGCAACCGGGCGATCCTGGAGGACGACTACGACGCCGAGTTCCGCTTCGACCGCGACCCGGTGGGCTGCCTGCAGGGCCTGGCGCCCGACCGGGTGGTCCTGTCCGGCAGCGTCAGCAAGGCGCTGGCGCCCGGCCTGCGGCTGGGCTGGGTGGCGGCGCCGGCCGAGCTGGCCGAGGCGATCCGCCGGGCGCGGGGCGAGCTGGACCTGGGCTCCCCGGTCATCGAGCAGTACGCCCTCGCGCACTTCCTGCGGACCGGCGGCTACGACCGGCATCTGCGCCGGATGCGCAGGGAATACCGCCGCCGCCGGGACGCCCTGGTCGGTGCGCTGGCCGAAGAGCTGCCCGAGGTCCGGGTGAAGGGGATCGAGGCGGGGCTGCACGTGTACCTGGAGCTGCCCGACGGCTGGGACGAGCTGCGCACGGTACGGGTCGCGCAGGAGCTGGGCCTGTCCGCCGAGCCCGTGGGGCCGATGCGGGACGTGCCGGGGCCGCCGGCCGTGGTGGTGGGGTTCGCGCGGCTGCCCCCGCACAAGGCGGCGGAGGCCGTCTTGGGGTTAAAGGTAAGAATGTCTGGACAAATCGTTGACTGAGGGAGAAATGCTCGCTTAGAAAGAAAGCCGGATCCGAAGAGGAGGCGTCATGCGTGTGGGACTGCTGGGCCTGGGCCGGATCGGAGCCTTCCACGCCGCGACCCTGGCCGCGCATCCCCTGGTGGACGAGCTGATCGTGGCCGACCCCGTCCGTACGTCGCCGTACGGCAGGCCGGGGGATCCGTTCGAGTCGGACGCCGTGGTCATCGCCACGCCGACCGGCACCCACGCCGAGTTGATCCTCAAGGCGTGCGAGCGGGGCATTCCGGCCTTCTGCGAGAAACCGGTGGCGGGGACGGTGGCCGACACCGTGAAAGTGCTGGAGGCCAGTGCGGGCAACCGGGTGCAGATCGGGTTCCAGCGCAGGTTCGACCCCGGGTACGCGGCCGCCGCGGCCGCCCTGAGAGCCGGGGAGCTGGGCGAGCTGCACCGGGTGCACCTGGTCACCGCCGACCCGGCGCCGCCGCACGCCGACTACATCCCGATGTCGGGCGGCATCTTCCGCGACTGCCACATCCACGACTTCGACATCCTGCGCTGGGTGACCGGCCGCGAGGTGGTGTCGGTCTACGCGAAGGGGGCCAACCGGGGCGCCGCGTTCTTCGCCGAGGCGGGTGACGTGGACAACAGCGCCGCGCTGCTCACGCTGGACGACGGCACGCTGGCCACGCTGCAGGGCTCGCGTTACAACGGCGGCGGGTACGACGTGCGGATGGAGCTGGCGGGCACCAGGCGGACGCAGGCGGTGGGCCTGAGCCCGCGCGCCCCGCTGCACACGACGGAGGGCCCGTCCGGAGAGGACGAGCCGTGGCCGGACTTCGTCGCCCGGTTCGAGGTCGCCTACCGCAACGAGATCGACCGGTTCCTGCGGAGCGACCGGAGCCTGTGCCCGATCGAGGACGCGCTGGAGGCCCTCTACGTGGCCGAGGCCACCGACCTGTCGATGCGCGAAGGCCGCTCCGTCGAGGTGGCGGAGGTGCGGCGCTGAGGGTCCGGCGGTCAGGCGGCGGAGGGCTTGGCGGCCGGTTTCGGGGCGAAGCCCGTGGCCAGCAGGATGATGGCGGCCGACAGCACCAGCGGCGCGACGAAGGCCATCCGCATGTCCGTGGCGTCCGCGATGCCGCCCACCAGGGCCGCGCCGACGATGAAGCCGACGTAGTTGAAGAGGTTCACCCTGGCGATGGCCACCCCGGTCCCGGCCGGGTCGAGCCGCCCGGCCGCCGAGAACGACTGCGGCGCCACCACCGACAGCCCCACCCCGGTCAGCCCGAACGCGACGATGGCCAGCGGCTGGCTCGGGGCCAGGACGATGCCCAGGAAGCCCAGGGTGGCGATCACGCCGCCGATCCTGACGATGGCGGCGGGGCCGTAGCGTCTGACGGCGAAGTCGCCGCCGAGCCGTACGGCCAGCGTGGTCGCCTGGTAGGCGACGTAGGCCAGCGGGATCACCCTCGGGCTCGCCTCCAGCACGTCCTTCATGAAGACCGTGTTGAAGTTGGAGACGGCGGCGTCACCGACGTACAGGAAGGCCATGGCCAGGCAGAGCGGGATGATCGGCCGCCAGGGGAAGCCGCCGATGGCCGCGCTCTCCACCTGGACCTGCTCGTCCTGCGGCGCGTACAGGTCGCGTCCCATGAGGAGTGAGCCCGCCACGGCCAGGACCATCGGGGCGGCCATGATGATCTCCAGCGGCAGCTCGGCCGCCCACGAGGCCCACAGCGCCGCGGCCACGCTGAACGCGCTCCACACGCAGTGGAAGCCGTTCAGCACCTGGACGCCGTACCTGCGTTCGACCGCCACGCCGTGCATGTTCATGCCCGCGTCCACCGCGCCCACCGCCACCCCGAACAGCAGCAGCGCCGGCACCAGCAGCGGCACGTTCGGCGCGAGCCCGGTGAGGACCACGGCGGCGGCCACCACGGGCTGCGCGATCCGCAGCAGCAGCCGGCTCCCGAACCGGGCCGCGAACGTCCCCGCCGCCAGGCTGCCGACCCCCGCGAACACGGGCACGATGAGCAGCAGCAGCGTGAGCGCGCCCTCGTCGAGCTCATGTTTGGCCTGCAGGTTCGCGACCTGGATGAGCAAAGAGGCGAAGGACAGACCCTGTACGCCATAGACGACGTACGTGGCGAGACGGGCCTGGCGATCACGTAAGGACGGCACGGGGGCCTCCTGATCGGGGGGATGTCAAACGTGAGGCGGGGTCAGGTTAGCGGCTGGCCAGGGCGCTCCGCCAGCACCAGATAGGCTGCCCGGAGTGAGACGGGGCTACGCGACCGGAGCGGCGCGCAGGGAGCGCATCCTGGCCACGGCGCTGCTGGAGTTCGCCGAGAACGGCTACCGGGGCGCGTCGCTGGCCCGCATCGCCGAGCGCGCCGAGCTGTCCCAGGCCGGGCTGCTGCACCACTTCAAGAACAAGGAACTGCTGCTCGTCGCCGTGCTCGACTACCGCGACGAGCTGGACACGCGCAAGTTCGACCTCGGCCTGGCGAGCGGCATCGACGCGCTGCGGGCGCTGGCCGACGTGGTGGCGCACAACTCCCGGGTGCCGGGGCTGGTGCAACTGTTCTCCGTGATCAGCGGCGAGGCCGTGACGCCCGGCCACCCCGGGCACGAGTGGGCCAGACGGCGTTATCGCAAGCTGCGCGAGAGCGTGGCGGCGGCGCTGCGCAGGGGCGCCGAGCGCGGCGAGTTCCGGGCCGACCTCGACGCCGAGGCGCACGCCGACCGGCTGATCGCGATGATGGACGGCCTGCAGACGCAGTGGCTGATCGACCCCGACCAGGTGGACATGGCGGCCGTCTTCCGCGGCTACGTGGACGACCTCATCGCCGTCCTGAGGCCCGCGTAACGACCGTCCTCAAGCCCGCCGTGCCGCCTCGCCCGCGGCTTTGAGCGGTTCTTCGAGCCGGCGGGCGGCCGCCCACACGCCCAGCGCCAGCAGCGCGGCCACCTCCGTGACGGCCATGCCCCGCTCCACCAGCCCGAGCGGCATGACGCGATACCACGGCAGCCCGTTGCCGGCCCCGATGAGCATCGCCGCGCCGATGCCCGCCACCCACAGCACCGAGCAGACCCCCAGCCCGAACGCCACCAGCGTCGCCCGGGACCGCTCCCGATGCCGCCACGGCCTGGCGATGATCACCGCCGCCAGCGGCAGGCTCAGGAAGGCCACGAAACTGCCCACCCGGTGGATGCTGCCGCTCATGCTCGGCCCGACCGACCAGTCGTGCTTCTCGAACCAGGCCGTCATGAACAGCCCGACGCTCCAGGCCATCAGCGCGACCGTGCCGAAGACCCCGGCCAGCCGCTTGCGCGCCAGCGACACGCCGATGGCCGCCGACCCGGTCGCCAGCAGGCCCACGCCGAGCCCGAAGATCCAGCCGTCCGGGCCGAGGCCGTGCTCGCTGATGGTCCGCCTGATGGGGTTCATCTCGCCGAGACTCGCCAGCTCCAGGCCCAGGATCACCGCCACGCCCGCGCCCGCAGCACCGAGTCCCCATCGCGCCGGTTGATGCACGCGTACACCTCCCCTTTGCTTGGGATCAACGGCCGGAAAGGCAGGTAGATTCCTAAGAAATTCCTGAGAAACGGGCTCAACCGCCACGCCGAGGCGAATAAGGAGCTTGCCGCGGAGATCGCCGGGCAGGCCGGGAGAATCCGGTGACACCCATCCCTTTTGGGACGAGCGATCACGGTCGGCGCCGGATATCGTCAGAAGTGTGAACGAACGCGCGGGATCGTGGTTGCCGAAGCTGCAGGAAGTCGGAGAGCGGCTGGCCGAGGAGTGGGTGTCCGCCCGTCGTGGCCCGGCGTCGAGCGACGTACCGCAGCCGCACGAGCTGCGCGCCTCCGACGCCGACCGCGAGCGCGTCGCCCAGGTGCTCCAGGACGCGCACGCCGACGGCCGTCTCGCGCTCGACGAGCTGGAGGAGCGGCTGGGCGTGCTCTACGCCGCGCGTACGCTCGGCGAACTGGCCGCGCTCACCACCGACCTGCTGCCGGCCGAGGAGCAGCCGCTCAACCTCGACGGCCGGCCGGTCTCGGCCATCTTCAAGAAGGAGCAGCGCGGCGGCCGCTGGGTGGTGCCGGCCGAGCTCGGCGTGACGGCCATGTTCGGTACGACCAAGCTGGACTTCCGCGACGCGATCCTGCAGAACCACCGGATCATCATCAACGCCACCCTCGTCTTCGGGGGGCTGGAGATCCACGTCCCCGAGGGCCTTGAGGTGATCAGGGTCGCCAAGGACAAGACGGTCCGCCTGACCAAGCAGCCGACGGAGCCCGGCGCACCCGTCGTCGAGGTGCGCACCACGAACTTCGCCGGCGAGGTCAAGGTCAAGGAACCGCCGCGCCGCAAGCGCCGCCGCTGAGCCCGAGCCTTCAGCCCTGAGTTCAGCCGGCCGTGTCGAAGTTGATCGCGCTGTACGCGCGCAGCTTCCAGAGCTGGTGCTCGCTCTCGATCTTGCGGATCGTCCCCGACCGGCCGCGCATGACCAGCGACTCCGTCACCGCCGAGCCCGCCCGGAACCGTACGCCCTGCATGAGCTCGCCGTGCGTGATGCCGGTCGCCGCGAAGAACACGTCGTCGGACCTGACCAGGTCGTTGGTGGTGAGCACCTGCGTGAGGTCGTGCCCGGCGTCGATGGCCTTGGCCCGCTCGGCGTCGTCACGCGGCCAGAGGCGGCCCTGGATCACGCCGCCCAGGCACTTGAGCGCGCACGCGGCCACGATGCCCTCGGGGGTGCCGCCGATGCCCAGCATCAGGTCGATGCCGGTGCCCGTGCGGGCCGCCATGATGGCGCCGGCCACGTCGCCGTCGGTGATGAACTTGATCCGCGCGCCCGTCTCCCTGATCTCCTTGACCAGCCGCTCGTGCCGGGGCCGGTCGAGAATGACCACCGTCACGTCGGAGGGGGAGCAGTGCTTGGCCTTCGCGACCGCGCCGATGTTGGCGGCGACGGGGGCCTCGATGTCGACCGCGTCGGCCGCCTCGGGGCCGGTGACGAGCTTTTCCATGTAGAACACGGCCGACGGGTCGTACATCGAACCGCGCTCGCTCACCGCGATCACCGACACCGCGTCGGGCATGCCCAGCGCGGTCAGCCGGGTGCCGTCGATGGGGTCCACCGCCACGTCACAGTCGGGGCCGCTGCCGTCGCCGACCTGCTCGCCGTTGTACAACATCGGCGCGTGGTCCTTCTCACCCTCGCCGATGACCACCACCCCGTTCATCGACACGGTGCTGATCAACTGCCGCATGGCGTTCACGGCCGCGCCGTCGGCGCCGTTCTTGTCGCCTCGGCCGACCCACCGGGCCGCCGCCATCGCGGCCGCCTCCGTGACGCGGACGAGCTCCATCGCCAGGTTGCGATCAGGGGCGTGTTCGCCCGTGGCGAGCGCCGGCGGCACGGAAGTCTGATCGGACATGATGACTGGCCTCCTCGTGGGACATCTACGTCGATCGTAGTTGCCCATCTCTTCCCGGTCGGAGGGGGATAATCTGCTAGCGGAGAACGGATATTGCGCTATTACGCGTGCGCGCCAGGGATCTTGCCTTCAACATGGAGCCTGCCGCCCCGCCCGTGGAGGAGATTCCGAATGAGCGAAGTGGAGAACGTGGTCGCCCAGCCGCGTACGTCCGAACGTGGCGCGGCCACGCGCAGTTCCCTGCTCGCCGCCGCACGGGAGATCTTCGTCTCCAAGGGATTCGCCGAAGCGGGCGTGACCGACGTGGTGTCCAAGGCGGACGCCAGCGTGGGCAGCCTCTACCACCACTTCTCCGGCAAGGCCGACCTCTACCTCACGCTCTGGGAGGAGTTCCAGGGCCGGCAGACGCAGCGGACCAAGCAGGCGGTGCGCATGGCCCGCGCCTCGGGCGAGAGCGACCCGATGCGGGTGTTCGTCAGCGCGGCCCGCGCCTACCTCGACGGCTCCCTGGAGGAGCGCGAGCTGGCCGAGCTTTTCCTGCGCGGCGACGGCCCGCCCGGCTTCGAGGTGGTCATGCGCGACCGGCTGCGCAAGTGGGCGCAGCGCAACGCGGCCCTGTTCGAGGACGAGACGGCGCTCGTGGTGGTCGTCACCGGGGCGCTGGCCGCGGCCGTGTCCGAGGTCGTGCGCTCGGGCGATCGCGGGCTGGCCGAGGAGGTGCTGGCCATCATCGGCCAGATCCGACCGGCCGCTTCGGCGACCGCCTCCTCCAGCGGGTAACCTCGCCAACTGTGCGACGGTTCACCCAAGGTTTCTACGGCTACGCGGTAGCCCTCCTCGTCTGCGTGGCGGGGGCCGGGCTGTTCCTGCTGATCACCCCGCAGAGCCGGGAGGAGCACATTCCGCGGCTCGAATACTCGATCACCGTCGCTAACTTCGGCCACGCGGTCCCGTACGGCGTGTGGGCCCCGCGGCAGGATCCGGCCGGCTGGGTCCCCAACAGCAATCGGATCGCCAAGGGCGAGGGCGGCGCGCAGGTGCTCTACCTGGGTTACGCCACGGCCAAGCGGCAGCACGCGATGTTCGCGCAGAGCGACGAGCGCCCTGCGGCCGGGTTCGCCAACCGGATGGCCAACTCCGACAAGGCCACGGGCACGCGGCAGGTCGGCGGGGTGGCGTGGGAGCAGCGCTTCCGCGAGGACAAGAACCAGCGCTCGCTGGTGCGCGTCACGCCTGAGGTGACGCTCGTGATCACCGGCACCGCCGACTGGCCCGAACTGGCCGAACTCGCCGCCCAGCTCCAGCAGCGCCCCAAAGGCTGAGGTTGTCGGTCCGCGCCCCTAGGGTGGTGCCTGTGGCAGACGAGAAGACGCCCTCATACGAGCAGGCCCGCGAGGAGCTGACCGAGGTGGTGCGCCGCCTGGAGACCGGGGGCCTCACCCTGGAGCAGTCGATCGAGCTCTGGGAGCGCGGTGAGAAGCTGGCGGCCGTCTGCGAGGAGTGGCTGCAGGGGGCCAGGGTGAAGCTCGCCGCGGCCATGGCCCGCCGTTCCGATCCCACGTCGGGCCACGCCGACGACGCGCCCTTCTAGGCGGCCGTCTTGCGCAGGGCCACCACCGGGATGCGGCGGGTGGTCTTCGCCTCGTACTCGGCGAAACCGGGAGCCTGGGCCACCATCCGGGCATAGAGCCGATCGCGCTCCTCGTCGTCGACGAACACGGCGCTGACCCCGAATTTCTCGGTGCCCACCTCCGCCGTCGCCTCGGGCGTCGCGCGCAGGTTGTGATACCAGGCGGGGTGGTTGTCCGCGCCGGCGTTGGAAGCGATGATCACGTAGCGGTCGCCGTCCTCCAGGTACATCACCGGCGTGGTCGTCTGCTTGCCGCTCTTGGCTCCCGTGGTGGTGAGCAGCACCAGGGGAGCACCCTCGAACATGCCGCCGACCCGGCCCTCGTTGGCACGGAACTCGTCGATGATCTGCTGGTTGAACTCGTTGGGCATCCTCGGCTCCTCGTTAATCGGAAAGATCTCCGCTTGAAGCCTAATCGGAGAGTTCTCCGTTTACAACCACTGTAGGATTTCGGCGTGCGCGAACGCCGAGCCCTGCCCGTGATCGGGCAGTCCCCACCGGAGCGGGCCGACGCCGCGCGCAATCGGCTCAAGATCATCGAAGTGGCCGCCCGCATGGTCGCCGAGCGGGGCGCCGACGCGCTCTCGCTCGACGAGGTGGCCCGCGTCGCCGGGGTCGGCGTGGGCACCGTCTACCGGCGCTTCGGCGACCGCGGCGGGCTGATCCTGGCGCTGATCGACGAACGGGAACGAGAGTTCCAGGCCGGCTTCCTGAGCGGCCCGCCGCCGCTCGGGCCCGGCGCGCCGGCGGAGGAGCGGATCATCGCGTTCCTGCACGCGCTGGTCGATCGGACCGTGGCGCAGCAGGGGCTGTTCCTGCTGCTGGCGAAGGGCGGCGGCTTCGGCGGGCCCTATCGGGTGCACCACATCCACCTGGCCACCCTGATCGCGCGGGCGTGCCCGTCAGCCGACGCCGCCTACCTGGCCGACGCCCTGCTCGCGCCGGTCAACGCCCGCCTGATCGCCTTCCAGCGGGAGGAGCGCGGCATGACGGTCGAGGAGATCAAGTCCGGCCTGACCACCCTGGTCTCGGCCGTCGCCAGGTCGTAGGACCGTCGCCAGGTTGTCGGGCTGCCGCCAGGTCGTTGGGCTGCCGCAAGATCGTTGGGCCGTCGCTACGTCATGAGGCAGAGCAGGTTGCCCTCCGAGTCGCGGAACGCGGCCATGCGGATCTCCTTGCCCGGGGCGCCGAACGTACCGTCGTCGGTGAAGATCAGGTGCGGCTCCTGGACGATCGCGACCTCATGCGCCCGCAGCCGGGCCACGTCCGCCTCCAGGTCGTCGGAGGCGAGGTAGAGGACGGCCGAGGGGGCGCCCTTCTCGATCAGCAGGCGTACGCCGTCGAGCTCGAAGAAGGCCAGCCCCGGCGGCCGGTAGGTGGCGATGTGCCGCAGGCCCAGCACGTCGCGGTAGAAAGCGGTGGCCCTGTCGAGGTCGTCGGCGTGCTGAGCGACCTGCGCGAGTCCTCTCATGAGCCGAACGTAGACCCCCTGCGGGTCACCTGCCCATGAATCAACCCGCTTCCTCTGTACGGACCGTGAGGCGGTCGTCGGACAGGCGGATCGTCAGGGGGGAGCCGGGGGCGACGTCTTTGGCCAGGCGGACCACGTCACCCGACGGGTGCTGCACGATCGCGTAGCCGCGCTCCAGGGTGGCCGCCGGTGACAGGGCGACGAGGCGGGCGCGCAGGTGGGTGAGGTCGTCGGTGGCGCGGTCGAGCGAGCCGGACAGCGAGCGCCTGGCCCGGTCGCGCAGCGCCTCGACCTGCTCGGCCCGGCGCTCCAGCTCGCGTACCGGATCGGCCAGCGAGGGCCGCGAGCGCGCCGACGTCAGCCAGGACATCTCCCGGTCGAGCCAGCCGCTCAGCACCCTGCGCCCCCGGTCGCGCAACTGGCGCACCAGCGTGAGCTGCTCGCCGACGTCGGGCACGACCTTCTTGGCCGCGTCGGTGGGCGTGGAGGCGCGCACGTCGGCCACCATGTCGAGCAGCGGGCTGTCCTGCTCGTGCCCGATCGCGCTCACCACGGGTGTGCGGCAGGCGGCCACCGCGCGGACGAGCGTCTCGTCGGAGAACGGCAGCAGGTCCTCCAGCGAGCCGCCGCCACGGGCGATGACGACCACGTCGACCTCGGAGTCGGCGTCGAGCTTGCGCAGCGCCTCGGTCACCTCGCCCACCGCGTAGGGCCCCTGGACGGCCACTTCCTCGACCTTGAACCGCACGGCGGGCCAGCGCCGCCTGGAGTTCTCCAGGACGTCGCGCTCGGCCGCCGAGTCGCGGCCGCAGATGAGCCCGACCGTGCCCGGCAGGAACGGCAGCCGCCGCTTCCTGTCGGCGTTGAACAGCCCCTCGGCGGCCAGCAACTGCCTGAGCCGTTCGAGCCTGGCCAGCAGCTCGCCCACGCCGACCGGACGGATCTCCATCGCGGTGAAGGCGAACGAGCCCCTGTTGACCCAGAAGTCGGGCTTGACGTGCACCACGACCCTGGCGCCGTCGGTCGGCCGGGGTGCGGCCGCCTCGTAGACGCCACGCGGGGCGGTGACCCTGGCGGACACGTTGGCGACCGGGTCGCGCAGGGTCAGGAACACCGTGCCGCCACGTGCGCTCAGATCGGTGATCTGGCCCTCGACCCAGACCGTGCCGAGTCTGCCGATCCAGCCGCCCACCATTTGCAGGACGGTGCGGATCGGCAGGGGGGACTCAGGCGTGGTCTTCGAGGTCATGGCGGAAGACTACGGGTTCGGTACGACCTATTCCCCGGCCTGCAGCTTGGCGAGACGGTTCTCGAACATGCGGATGACCTCGGGCCGCGCCTTCGTCTCCCGCTCGAAGGCGAGGAAGTCGGTGATCTGCTCGGCGGTCTTGCCGCGCATCCTGGCGCGCAGGGAGGCGACGGTCAGCTCGGAGTAGCCGGGCAGCGGCTCCACCAGGTTCACGGGCACGGAGGCGACGGGCTCGGCCGCGACGGCCGGCTCGGGGGCCACGACGGGCTCCGCAGCGACGGCCGGCTCGGGGGCGGCGACGGGCTCGGCGGCCTTGGGAGTCTCCGGCGCGGGCACCGGCTCAGCGGCGGGCTTGGGGGCCGCCTCGGTCTTCGTCGCGGCCTTGGCCCTCGGCTTGGGGGCAGCCTTCGGCTTGGGAGCGGCCTTGGGCTCGGGGACGGGCTCGACGACCGGCTCGACCACCGGCGCGACAGTCGACTCGACGACGGGCTCGACGACCGGTGCGGCGACGGCCTCGGCGGCGGCCTTGGGAGCGGCCTTCGGCTCGGCGACGGGCTCGGCAATCGGCTCGGCGACGGGCTCGACGACCGGCTCGGCGGTGGTCTTGGGGGCCGGCTCGGCGACGGTCACGGTCTCAGACGTCTCCAGCGTCTCCGCCTTCTCGGCCTTGCTCGCCGGCGCGAAGATCACCGGGTCCGGCTTGGACTTGGCGACCCCGTTGGGCTCGGACGCGCTGGGCCGCGGCGCGAAGATGACCGGCTCCTTACGGGCCGTCTTGTTCTCATCCACGTCGGCCGGAGCGGCCGCCACCTGCTCGGCGGCGGTGGGGCGGGAGTCGTACCGCTCCTCCTCGCGCTCCTCCTTGGAGCCGATGCCCTTAATGGAGTTCTTCATCCGGTCCACCAGCAGCAGTGCCTGCCCGGCGGCGCTCAGGGTGGTCTGGACGACGAGAAGCGGCAGGTCCTTGGCCTTCGACTTCAACTCGTCCTTGTTGGTCACGGTTCTGGCGATGTTGCGTATCACGTCGCTGAGGGACATGAACGGTCTCCCTGGGAGGTCAGTATGGGACGGCTAGTCTGGCAAACCGCGGGTAACCACGCACGCGCGGGCCAGATGGCCGCTCCACGTAGCATAGAAAGTATGGAGCCCCAGACCCCCACTTCCCGCAGAGTCCTCGTCGCCAAGCCACGGGGCTACTGTGCCGGAGTCGATCGAGCCGTGGTTGCGGTCGAGAAGGCTCTGGAGCAGTACGGCGCGCCGATCTACGTACGCAAGCAGATCGTTCACAACACCCACGTCGTCAAGACGCTCGAGGCCAGGGGCGCCATCTTCGTCGAGGAGACGGAGGAGGTGCCGGAGGGGGAGATCGTGGTGTTCTCCGCCCACGGGGTCTCGCCCGCGGTTCACGACGAGGCGAAGCAGCGCAGCCTGCGCACCATCGACGCCACCTGCCCGCTGGTCACCAAGGTGCACAACGAGGCGAAGAGGTTCGCCGCGCAAGATTACGACATTCTGCTGATCGGGCACGAGGGCCACGAGGAGGTCGAGGGCACCTCCGGTGAGGCCCCCGACCACATCCAGCTCGTCGACGGCCTCGACTCGGTGGGGAAGGTGCAGGTCAAGGACCCCAGCAAGCTGGTGTGGCTGTCGCAGACCACGCTGTCGGTCGACGAGACCACCGAGACCGTCGCCCGGCTCAAGGAGCGCTTCCCCACGCTGATCGACCCGCCCAGCGACGACATCTGCTACGCCACCCAGAACCGGCAGGTGGCGGTCAAGGAGATCGCCGCCGAGTCCGACCTGGTCATCGTGGTCGGCTCGGAAAACTCCTCCAACTCCAAGCGGCTGGTCGAGGTGGCCAAGGACTACGGCGCGCGGGCGTCCTACCTGGTCGACAACGCCACGTTCATCCGTGACGAATGGCTCGACGGCGTCGCCACGGTCGGCGTGACGAGCGGCGCCTCCGTGCCGGAAGAGCTGGTCGACGAGGTGCTGGCACGCCTGGCCGAGCACGGGTTCGGCGACGTGGAGGAGGTTCAGCCGGTGGAGGAGCGCATGCGGTTCTCGCTGCCGCACGAACTGCGCAAGGACCTGCGGGCCTCTTAGTCGTCGTTGCGCGGCGTTCCGTACACCTTGGGCTCGAAATAGCCCTCGGGCTCGGGCACGAACGGCTGGCGCGGGCGCGGCAACTCCGCGCCCGCCTTCAGCTCCGCGCGCAGCTCGCGTACGTTGTCGCGGAGCCCGCGCCGCCACGTGACGGCCAGCACGACGGCCGCGCCGGCGAACAGCCACGGCGCCCCGCGCGTCAGCGAGGTGTAGAGCCCGAGCGCCAGCGACTGCACGATCGACACCGAGCCGAAAGCCCGCCCGAGCTCGACGAACAGCGTGGCGCAGAAGAACACCAGCGGCGGCGTCACCACCAGCGACAGCAGCTCGCGCCGGTTGACCAGCAGCGCGCCCAGCGTGCTCGACACCACGAACGCGGCGCCCACGATGTGCTCGATGCCGAACAGGGCCGTGAGCACATAGCCCACCAGAGTGGACACCAGGGCGAGCGCGATGGCACCGCGAGCCGTCAGCCTGACGGCTGAACGCCTGCCTTTCTCACCCACGGCCCACCCCCGTATCACTGCGACCCGTTGGCCAACTTACCGTTCGAGTGGGAAAGCAGAGACGAGGTTTCGAGCAGTTCGGGGGAGGCCAGGGGTCTCGGCAGCCCTTCGAGCATCTCGGGGGAGTCGAGCTCGCCGTCCACGACGCCCAGATCGTGCAGCTTGCGCGCGGTGACCAGGACGCGGCTTTCGAGCGATCCGACCGACTTGTTGTACGCCTCCACGGACCGCGTCAACGCCTTGCCCAGCGACTCGACGTTCCTGCCGAGGGACGACAGCCGCTCGTACAGCTCCTTGCCCAGCTCGAACACCGCCCGCGCGTTCTCGCTCAGCGCGGCCTGCTGCCAGGCGTAGTGCGCGGTGCGCAGCATCGTGATCAGCGTCGTCGGGGTGGCGATGTGCACCCGCCGCGTCATGGCGTATTCGAGCATGCCCGGATCGCGCTCCAGCGCGGGCGCCAGGAACGCCTCGCCGGGGATGAACAGCACCACGAACTCCGGCGACGGGTTGAACCCCTGCCAGTAGGCCTTGGCGGCCAGGCGGTCGATGTGGTCGCGTATGTGCCTGGCGTGCGCGTCGAGCCGTACGGTCGCGAGCGACTCGTCCGACGCCTCCGCGGCCTCCAGATAGGCCGCCAGCGACACCTTGGAGTCGACCACGATGTTCTTGCCCCCGGCCAGCCGCACGACCATGTCGGGCCGCATGGCGCCCTCGACGACCTGCTCGTCGAAGTCGCAGTAACGCTGCATCCCGGCGATCTCGGCGACCCTGCGCAGTTGCAGCTCGCCCCACCGGCCGCGCGCCTCGGGCCGCTGCAGGGCCCTGACCAGGGCGGTCGTCTGGGAGCGGAGCTGCTCGTTGCTCTGCCTGACGAACTCCATCTGCTTGACCAGCTCGGCCCGCGCCGCCCGCTGACCCGACTCGGTGTCGCGCAACTGCGACTCGACCCGGGCCAGAGCGTCCTTCAGCGGCTCCACCAGGTGCTCGACGGCCTGCTTGCGCTGGTCGAGGTCGCCGGTGGCCTCCGCGCGGCTGGCCGCGAGCCGGGTCTCGGCCAGTTCGAGGAAGCGGATGTTGTTGACGTCGAGCGCGCGCGTGGACAGCGCCTGGAAGCGCTCGGTTAGCTGTTCTTCGACGTAGACCAGCTTCTCGGCGGACGACTTCGCCCGCGCGTCGGCCTCGGCCACTCGCACCGCGGACCGCGTCCTGGCCACGAGGAACCCGATGACCAGACCGACGGCGAGCCCTATGAGAAGCGAGACGACGTCCACTCCATCGATGATTGCAGGCTTTCGGGGCGCGAATCTTCCCGACACGCTTGGGTGTTCCGCTTGTGCCGCACATCTGTCGTCACTCACAGTACTGGAATGGACACGCTTCCGAAGCTGGCCGTCGCCGGGGCCACGGTGGGCGTCGGCCTGGTCGCCCTGGCCGGGGCCGTCATCGCCGGGTCGGCGATCGGCGATCAGCCCCGCCCGGTGCTGCGCTGGACGCCGGGCGCGTGCGTCACGGGCGACTACGCGCTGACCGCGTGCAACGGCGGCGAGTCCGAGGTGGTGGCCGTGGCCCCGGGCCCGCCGGAGCCGGGCGACTGTCCCGTGGACACCGACGACGTCCTGCGCATCGACGCGGGCCGTACGGCGTGCGTACGCAACTTCCTCGACCCCCACCCCGGCGCCCCCGGAGGAGGCGGCGGCCTGCTCAGAGCGGGAGACTGCGTCACGCTCGACGGCCAGGAGCGCGCGTGCGCCCAGCCCGGCTGGTACGGTCGCGCCGTCGCGATCGAACCCGAACCCGCGGCCTGCCCCACCGGCACCCTCGACACCCTGGAGAGCGAGACCCAGGTGGTCTGCCTGGGCGCGGGCGGCCAGGTGCTCGACCGGGGCTCGTGCGTCGCGAAGCCGGCCACCAATGTGCTCGCCAGGTCCGCCGTCGCCCGGGTGCCGTGCGACTCGCCGCACGCCTGGGCCAAGGTGCTGTCGTTCGAGACCGCGCCGGTCTCCTGCCCGCCGGATTCGCAGCGCTACCTGCGGGCCACCGAGGCCTACCGTCCCGTGACCTGTCTGGACGTGCTGAGCCAGTAAACTCGCTCAGCGTGAGTCTCTCCATCGGCATCGTCGGCCTGCCCAACGTCGGTAAGTCCACGCTCTTCAACGCGCTGACCAAGACCGGCAACGCGCTCGCGGCGAACTATCCGTTCGCCACCATCGAGCCCAACGTGGGCATCGTCGGCGTGCCGGACGACCGCCTGCCCAAGCTGGCCGAGATCTTCGGCTCGGCCCGCATCCTGCCCGCCAAGGTCGAGTTCGTCGACATCGCGGGCCTGGTCAAGGGGGCCTCCGAGGGGCAGGGCCGGGGCAACCAGTTCCTCGCCAACATCCGCGACACCGACGCGATCTGCCAGGTCATCCGCGTCTTCAACGACCCGGATGTCACGCACGTGGACGGCGAGATCTCCCCCAAGCGCGACATCGAGACCATCAACACCGAGCTGATCATGGCCGACCTGCAGACGGTCGAGAAGGCCATCCCGCGCCTGCAGAAGGAGTCGCGCAACAACAAGGACAAGAAGGCCGCGCTGGAGGCTGCCGAGGCCGCCCTGGCGGTCCTGGAGACCGGCAAGACCGTCTTCGAGAGCCGTCTCGACAACGAGGAGCTGCGCGAGCTGCACCTGCTCACGGCCAAGCCGTTCCTGTACGTCTTCAACCTCGACGCCGACGAGTTGACCGACAGCGCCCTGCGCGAGCAGCTCTCCACGCTGGTCGCGCCCGCCGAGGCCGTCTTCCTCGACGCCAAGATCGAGTCGGAGCTGGTCGAGCTCGACGAGGAGGAGGCGCTGGAGCTGCTGCAGTCGGTCGGCCAGGAGGAGTCGGGCCTGCGCCAGCTCGCCAGGGTCGGCTTCGAGACGCTGGGGCTGCAGACCTACCTGACGGCCGGGCCCAAGGAGACCAGGGCCTGGACGATCCGCAAGGGCGCCACGGCCCCCGAGGCGGCCGGCGTGATCCACACCGACTTCCAGCGCGGCTTCATCAAGGCCGAGGTCGTCTCCTACGACGAGCTGATCGAGATGGGCTCCATCGCCAGCGCCCGCTCGGCGGGCAAGGCCCGGGTCGAGGGCAAGGACTACATCATGCGCGACGGCGACGTGGTGGAGTTCCGCTTCAACGTGTAACACCCGTTTCCTGCGGTGGCAGGTTGTCGCGGACCTGCCGCTTGACCGCCGGAAGGCAGGGCGGCAAGTGATCCGTCGCAGTCGTCTCGCGGCCGCCCTCATCCTCGCCCGCTGCGCCCGTGGCCGGTCCGGCCACGGGCGGACGCACGCTGTGGGGCCTGCCCGGCCGGCGCCCGTGAGGCGCGTCTCAGACCCCGGCAGCGTGTCCTGGGGCGGTCAGTCGTGGATGAGCTCCTGGTCCCAGGTGCCGCCGCTGCAGATGGCCATGCCCTCGCCGACCGGCGTGATCCGGCCCCCGTCGTCGGTGCACTCGTCGGTGGTCACCCAGGCCGGCGCGGCGGCGGCCGGGGAGATTCCGGCGAGCGCGTACGCGGTCAGCACGGCGGCGGGCACGAGGGCCGAAGCGAAACGTCGCATGTCATGAGTCCAATCACGTAGAGCGATCTTTCGCTACGGTAGGTTACCGACGACGAACGGCGACGAGGCCCGCTTGGGTGTCCGATGCCCGGGAACGACCGGACGTTTGATCCCGGGACAACTGACGCGTCAACCACTTTGGGCCCCCGCGCGTCGAACGTCACGGCGTTAACGCTGAATCGGGAGACCCTCATGATCCGTCGCATCATCCGGAAACGACGCCCGGCGCCCTCGCTCACGGGCATCAGTCTCGAGGAGGAGCTGGCCCTGATCCGGGTCGAGCTCATGTACGGCCTGCGCGTCAACCGCGAGGCCTACCTCCGCAGGAAGGTCGACGAGCGCGACGAGATGGCGAACCGGATGCGTGAGCGCGAGCCCGCCGAAATGCTGGCCGATTTGCGTGGCTCCCTTGAGCGGGCGGTGCGGCCGACGGTGGTGGATCTCCACAGCAGGAGACAGCCGCGGACCACGCAGGATCCGGAGCCGGCCTGACCGCCCTCCTCCGCTCGTGACCCATGCCGAATCCGCAGGTCACGGGAGTCCATGCCTATTTTGGCCAGGAATCCATGGCCGCCGCGCTATGCGATTTTAGGCGTCTGGCCTGGTCAAAAGCCGATTCCACCGGGAAGTGACAGGAATCGGCACTGTGGCCTGTCATCCGGGCCCGGTTTGCCGTGAGGACGGTCATGCCGCAGCATGGGGCGTGGCTTTCCTGGAACAATGGCGGAGACCGGATAGTGTGGCTACTTCACCACGGATGATGGGGATCGGCAACGGACGACACCGCGCCAGCCGGGGGGATCGGCGCGAGCGGAGGCGTGATGGCTCGTAGGTCTACCGTCCAGCACGATCCTCGGATCGCTGACGGGCCCGGGCTTTCCGCAACCCTGGACACGGCTGACTTCGACGCGCCGCCGCCCCGCCGGCCCCGCCGTGGCGGCTGGTCCGGTGGCGGCGGACGCTGGCTGGTGTGGACCGGCCGCATCATTCTGTGGGCGCTTATTGTGGTTATCGTGGTGAATGGGATTCGTGCCCCATTTGAGCGGTTTACCGCGCAAGATGCGGTTACGCCCAATGGTGCGGCGCAGGTGCACAACGGTTTCCCGGCGGACCGGGGCATGGCTTTCGCGGCCCAGTTCGCCGGCGTCTATCTCAATTTCAGCCCGGAAGACGCGGCCAGCAGGTCACGCAAGCTGGAAGCCTTCCTGGCCGACGGCATGGACGCGCAGATGGGCTGGGACGGCTACGGCAAGCTGGCCGCCGTCGCCATCCAGCCCTACGACATCGAGGCCACCGACGCCAACAACGCCGTCGTGAGCGTGGCCTTCCAGTCGGGTCCGCGCCGGATGATGCTGTCGGTGCCGGTCTACTACTCCGGCGACGACGCCGGCAGGCGGTTCGTCGTGGCCGGCCGCCCGGCGATCCTGCCCGCCCCGGGCCCGGCCGACCTCCCCCAGGTGGCCGCCCCCGAGAGCGACGACGCGGCCACCGCCGAGCTCAAGCCCCAACTGGAGGGCTTCTTCAAGGAATACGCGTCCGGCAACGCCGCCGGGCTCGAACGCTACGTCGCCGCCGGCAAGAGCCTGCCGAGCTTCGGTGGCGCGTTCACGTTCTCGCAGCTCAAGGAGATTGTGGTGCCTGTGGGGGGTGCCACCAGAGAGATCCAGGCGGTGGTGGTGTGGGCCGTGCCGAGCGGCGAGGCCCCGCCCACTCCGACCGCCACCGACCCCGCGACGGTCGGCGGCACGCTGGAGCAGGCCTATCGTCTGACCGTCGAGAAGCAGGGCGACAAGTGGTTCGTCGCAGACATCCGCGGCGCCGGCCGGGTCGTTGGATAGAAGCGCGGCCGCGCTGCTGATCGGTACCCCCCGGGAGGACAAACAGTGACCTTGAAGACCGTAATGCTCACCTTGCTCGAAATGACGCCGACACCAACGCCCACGGGCATTGACACCGGAGGGCTGGCCGACTTCCTCCGGGCGTTCTTCGCCCCGTTGTTCCTGGTGGTCGTCTCCGTGGTCGCGCTCTTTTTCCTCTTCACCCGCGAGATCACACGGTTCGTGCAGTTCCTGATACTGGCTGTGGCCATCGGGGTCATCTTCTACGTTCCCAACATCATCGAGGTGACGGCTAAGGCAATCGCGGGCGCACTGGGCATCAAGTAAGGGTTGAGACCGCTCCGCGGCGGTCATGTACGAGCGGGTGGAGAGGAGGACCGCGTGGACCTGCCCACGTATACGAACATCTGGCGGATTGAGAAGCGGCTCTACAAGCTGTACGACCTACGGCTGCCGATGCCGCTGCCCATCGTCTGGATCGGCGTGTTCGTCGGGGTCTTCGTTCCGTGGTCGCTCCTGCTGGTCCTGGTGGGTGTGCCGGTGGAGATGCCCTGGCACGTGCTGTTCCTGGTGCCGCCCGGGATCGTGACGTGGCTGTCCACGCGTCCCGTCATCGAGGGCAAGCGGCTCACCGAACTTCTGGAGTCCCAGCTCCGCTACCTGGGTCAGCCCAAGGCCTGGTACCGCCTGGCGCCCACCTCCGAGCCCGAAGCCGTCACGTTCTCCGGCCGCGTCTGGCGCACCTCGCCCGTCCGGGCCAAGGCCAAGGGGCCGCGCAAGGCCCGCCAACCGCAGCGCAAGCGCGAAGGTCAGCGCCTCACCGGCCCCCGCCAGGTCCGCCCCGCCGTCGCGGCCGCTGCCGCGGCGGCCGCGCAGGCTCCCGTGGCGGAGCCCACCCGCTGGGGCACCCGTCGCGGCACGGCCCCCGCCCTCAAGGCCCAGCTACGCCAGACGACCACGTCTCCGGCTCCTGGGGTCGCTTCGGGGGCGGGACGGTCCGAGGAGGCGCTCTCAGGCGGCTCTGGACGGGGCCAGGATCAACTGCTGGTGCCAAAGCCGCCCACCCACGAGCCGTTTGTTAGCGACACCGCCAACAACGGGACCGTCACGCGGAAGGCCACAAGCGGCAAGGGCGGTCAGGGCGTCGATCCGGAAGTCGTCGCACGGGACGCCGCCGCCACTGAGACCCCCGACGCGGAGACCGCTTTCGTTGGCGGAACCGCCGACCTCCAGGACCTCCAGGACCTTCAGGACCTCGGGCCCGACGACCGGCGGATCGCAGGGCCGGAGGCCGAGGGTGGGCGCGGGTCGCGTGGCGAGGTGAGTGCCGAGGGTGGGCGCGGATCGCGCGGTGAGGTGAGTGCCGAGGCGTTGGCCGCGCGGGAGACGGTCGTGCCGATCAGGACGGCCGAGAGTCGCAAGCCCGCCGCCGGGAAGCCGATCGACACCGAGGCGTTGCGGCGGCTGAGGAAGCTCGCGGCGAGTGCCGACGCGCCGTCCGACACCGTGGCCCGGGCCGAGAGTGAGCGCCGGGAGGGCCGGCACGAGGACGAGGTGGCGCGCGACCAGCACCGGAAGGGGCAGCCGCCCAGGCTCAGCCCGGCACTGGTGCTGCCGGGCACGCAGCGGGTCTGGCCGCCGCTCAACCCGAACGCCAAACCGGTGCCTCGTCCGGCGGCTCGCAAGAACGAAAAGCCGGCCGGCACCGGCGGCGAAACCACTCCAGTGGGCTCGACCGGCGCCCCGTCGGCCTCGCATGGTGTGCCGCCCGAAATATCGGACGCTAGCGGTGCTACTCACGAAGTGTCGGACGCCGAGACCGTCTCCCAGGGAGCGTCGGGCTCCGGGAATGCGTCGTCGGAGGCGCCGGGCGCCGGCAGTTCGTCCGACGCGCCGGCCCCTCAGGATGCCTCGTCCGGGGCTCCGGTCTCTCAGGGCGGGTCGTCCGGGGCGGCAGTCTCCCAGGGCGCGTCGCCCAAGGGGCGGGGCGCCGGCGGTGCGCCGCACGACGCGCCGGAGGTTCTGGGCGCGTCGTCCGAGGGGCCGGAGGCTCAGGACGCCTCGCCCGAGGCGCTGGATACGCAGGGTGTGCGGTCCGAAGCGTCGGATGCCGAGCACATGCCGCAGGAGGCATCGGACCCGCGAAGTGCGGCGCACGGGGTGCCGGAGCCGATGTCGGATGCGCGAGGTGAGGCAGGCGAGGTACCAGAGTCGGCATCGGACGCGCAGGGTGCGGCAGGCGAGGTGCCGGAGCCGATGTCGGACGCGCAGGGTGCGGCACACGAGGTGCCGGAGCTGGCATCGGATGCGCCAGGTGCGGGGGATGCGGTGCCGACGGCGGCGTCGGATGCGCGAGGTGCGGCACGCGAGGTGCCGGAGCCCCGTGGTGCGGCGCATGACGTGCGAGAGGACGTCGTCGCCCAGCCGGGTGACGAGGCGCAGGGCCCGGGTGGGCGGCATGAGGAGCCGGACGCACGCGGTGCGGCGCCCAAGGTGCCCGGCCCACGTGGTGGGGCGGAGGTGGACGATCGCGACGCTCCGGCGGGTGCTCGGGCGGGCGTGGCGGATGAGGACGTCTCGCCGGTCGCGGGTGGCCGTGGCGCCGAACATGGTGCCGCCCCGGGCGACCTCGGAGCGGCTGCGGCCGAGGAGCCGGACGTGCCGGCGGCCGAAAAGCGGGCCCAGGAGGGTGCCGCGCCGATGGCTGAGAGGCGGACCCGGGAGGGTGCCGCGGCGGTGGCTGAAGGGCAGGCCCGTGAGGCTGCCGTGCCGGTGTCTGAGGAGCGGGTGCAGGAAGAGGCCGCGCCGGTGCCTGTGCCGCGGCCTGGGGAAGGGCGGGTGCGGCGGGTCGAGTCCGTGGTCGGGCGGGACTCCGGTGGGTGGCGGCGGATCGCTCAGGTCGTCGTCGGCAGCGGCGGAGTGCGTACCGATGGGTCGGAGATCGATGAGGCCAGGGCCCGGGCCGTGTTCGGCGGAAGCCGGCGGGTCGTCGTGCTGGGGTGCACCGGCGGTGCCGGGCAGAGCACCACGGCGCTCATGCTGGGCCACACCTTCGCCCGCTACCGTGACGACCGGGTGGTGGCGGTCGACGCCAACACCGGCGGCGGGACGCTGACCAGCAAGATTCAGCCTGAGACTCCTGAGACCCTGACCTCGTTGCTGTCGGGGCTCGATCGGGTCAGTGGTTATCTGACCATGCGGGGTTACACCACGCGGACCGCCTCCGGGCTAGAGGTGATCAGCGCGGACAGCGACGCGGGCGCCGAACAGCGCCTGAACGATCGTTCCTTCTTCTCCGACCACCGGCTCGGCGAATCCATGCGCCTGCTCGACCGCCACTACAAGCTGGCCGTCATCGACCCGGCCGCCGCCCTGGCGGCCCGGTTGCTTCCGTACGCGGACCAGCTCGTGCTCGTGGTGCCGGCCAGCGAGGAGGCGTCCGAGGCGGTGGCGATGACGTACGAGTGGCTCGACGGGCACGGCTGCGCGGAGCTGCGCAGGCGTGCCGTGATGGTGGTCAACGGCGTGAGCAGACGCTCGATGACCGACGTCGAGCAGGCGGAGTCGGTGGCCAGCGGCAGGTGCCGGGCCATCGTCAGGGTCCCCTGGGAGGACGATCTGGCGCCGGGTGGCACCGAGGTCGTCGATCCAGGGCAGTTGCGCGCGGCCGGACGGCGGGCGTACCTCGCCCTTGCCGGTGTGGTGGTCGCGGGCTTCGCGGCACAGACCGTACGACCGAGCGAAGAGGAGTTGGCGAGTGACCCCCCGGGCACGAGAATCGGTGAGCGCTAAGTGAACAAGCGAGCAGGTTTGGCCCGTTCATGCGCCGAGGGGGCGGCATGAGCAGGGCGTCCCGAGCGCACCAGCGCCTCGCGGTCCGCTACTTCGACGACCGCATCCTGCTCACGGACACCTGCGCTTGGGCGTACTTCCGCCTTCCGACGGTCAGCTACGAGTTCGTCACCCCCGATGAGCGGGAGGCGCTGGCCACCAACATCACGATCGCGCTGGCCGCGATCCGGATGCCCGACGCCGAGGTGCACCTGAGGGTGGCGCACCGGACATATCCGGCGGCGGAGTGGGCCATGGCGTTGAACGCCACCTCCGACGAGGGGCCCGGCTGGCGCGACTACCTGGAGGAGATGTACCGGCACGTCTGGGCCAAGGACTTCTGGTCCAAGGAGATCTATCTCGGCGTGCGGCTCGGCCCGCGCGGCAAGCAGCTCGGCAGCGGGGTGCTGGCCCAGTTGTTCGGCTTCTACCAGAAGACCGAGCGGGCGCTGGGCATGGAGGACGGCCACGTACCCGACAGTGAGATCGGGCGGTGGACCGAGCAGGCGGAAAGGCTCGGCCGAGCGCTCGCATCGAGCGCCCTCTACGCCCGTCACGCCACCTCCGTCGAGGTGGCGTGGTTGTTCCAGCACTCGGCGGCCGGCGCGGTCGGCGATCCGCAGCCGTCGGCGAGTCCGCGGCGGCGCTGGGGCAAGGGCGAGATCGAGTCGCTGGTCGAGGGTGAGATCCACAACGGCAGGTCGCTGCTGCGCATCGTGCAGCCGCAGGGCGAGTCCTACGTCGCCCACCTGTCGTTCGCCCGCTTCCCCGACCTGATGCCGTTCCCCGACGGTGAGCCGTGGCTGCACTTCGCCGACCAACTGCCGTTCCCCGTGGAGGTCTCCTCCCGGATGCGGCTGATCCCGCCGGTCAAGGCGTCCAGGGACGTGGCGCGCAAGCTGGCCCACGCCCGTGACATGGACCACCACATCCGCGAGGCCGGGGCGGAGGCGCCGCTGGCGCTGGCCGAGCAGATCGACGCGGCCCGCATGCTGGAGCACGGCATCACGAAGGAACGTCTGCCCTTCGTGTACGGCTGGCACCGCCTGATCGTGTCGGCCCCGAGCGAGGACATCTGCGTGCAGCGCGTCGAGGCGGTCGTCGAGCACTACCGTGACATGGGCATCGACGTGGTCAACTCGACCGGCGACCAGTTCTCGCTGTTCCGCGAGTCGCTGCCGGGCGAGAAGGTGGGCGTCAACGCCTACGCCCAGCGTCAGCCCCTGCGGACGATCGCGGGCGGCATGGCCACGGCCACCGTCGACCTGGGCGACCGGCTCGACGACGGCAGTGAGGGCTGGCTGGGCCCGTACATCGGCGAGACCGTCGGCAGGGCGCGCAGCATCGTGCACTTCGACCCGCTGGTGGCGGCCACCCGCAACCGGCCGACCGCCATCGCGATCACCGGCGAGCCCGGCGGCGGCAAGACCACGCTCGCGCTGCTGATGATCTACCAGATGGCGCTGCGCGGCGTGACGGTCGCGGTGATCGACCCGAAGGGCGACGCGGAGTCCCTGGTGCAGTTGCTGGACAAGCGCGGCCGCAAGGCCCGCATCATCCCGCTCGGCTCGGCGGCGCCGGGGCTGCTCGACCCGTTCTCGTTCGGCGACGACATCGCGGCGAAGAAGACCATGGCGACCGAGACGCTGCGGCTGCTGCTGCCCCGCATGTCGGAGGAGCGCGAGTCGGCGATGATCCAGGCGGTGGCCGCCGTGTCCAACGGCGACGACCCCTCGCTCGGCAAGGTCGTGGACTTCCTGGAGCAGGCCGACGACCCGGCGTCGAAGAACCTGGGCGCCGTGCTGCGCTCCATGTCGGAGATGCACCTGGCCCGGCTCTGCTTCGACCCCTCGGGCGGCGACCAGATCGACAGCGAGGGCTGGACGACCGTGTTCACGCTGGGCGGGCTGACGCTGCCCGACGTGGCGACGGGCCGGGAGGACTACTCCTACGAGCAGCGGCTGTCGGTGGCGCTGCTCTATCTGGTCTCGCAGTTCGCCCGGCGGCTCATGAACGGCCTCGACCGGCGCGCCCCGAAGGCCATCTTCCTCGACGAGGCGTGGGCGATCACCTCCACGCCCGAGGGCGCCAAGCTGGTGCCCGAGGTCAGCCGGATGGGCCGCTCCCGCAACACCGCTCTCGTGCTGGTCTCGCAGAACGCGGGAGACCTGCTGAACGAGCAGGTGACCAACTGCCTCTCGTCCGTCTTCGCATTCAGGTCCACCGAACGAGTGGAAGTGGATCACGTGATGTCCCTGCTCGGGGTCGAGTCGTCGGAAGAGCACAAGGCCGTGCTGCGTTCGCTCGGCAATGGTGAGTGCGTTTTCCGCGATCTGGATGGCAGGGCGGGCCGGATCGGAGTAGACCTGATCTCTGAGGAACTTCTCCGCTGGCTCGACACGAACCCGACACACGACAAACCCGACGGCACCGGGCATGATGATCTTCAAGGGGGCGTGGGCAGGGCGCAGGAGGTACGGTCATGAAGATCCGGCTATCGCGGCGACTATCTCTGGCGCTCGCTCTCGTCACCGCCGTCCTCGTGGTGCCCGTCGTGGTGGGCGGCCTGTCCACGCCGGTCGCCGCGGCCCCTTGCGACCTGTCGGGCCCGATCCAGCCGGAGATGATCGGCAGCGGCACCGACGGCCTGATCCAGCCACCGCCTCCCGAGGGCGGGCCGCAGCCGGTGACCACCAACTACGGCCAGTTCGGCATGAGCGGCCAGTTCTGGCACACGCACGAGCTGACCTGCTCCGACTACGTGGCCGTGCTCGGCAACATGTGGGCCAACGGCGTCTTCACCGCGGCCAAGGCCGTCGACCGGCTGACGATCACCACGTACCAGGCCGCGGCGACCGAAGGGCCGCTCCAGTCCATCAAGGACGTCGTCGACGACATCGTCACGAGTCTGTCCACCGCCATGTACTGGCCGTACCTGCGGCCCATCGTGATCCTCGGCGCGATCTGGCTGGCCTGGTACGGCCTCATCCGCAAACGTGCCACCACCACCGCAGAAGGCGTGATCTGGATGGTCCTGGCGGTCACCGTGGCCGTCTGGTTCTTCAGCAGGCCCGGCGACTTCACCGGCCTGGGCAAGGTCGTCACCGACAAGACCGGCGAGGTCGTCAACTCGGCCTTCTCCGGCCTGCCCGGCGCGGGCGGGGCCTCCTGCCTGCCGCCGCCGGGCCAGGCCAACCCCCAGGTCAAGGCGGGCGGCTACGGCCAGACCGGCACGCCGGGGGTCGAGCAGAACGCCGACGCGCTGTGGTCCACGCTGGTCTGCAAGCCGTGGCTGGTGGGCCAGTTCGGCACCGCCGACCCGCAGCAGCCCATCGTGCGCGACTGGGGCCGCAAGATGCTGGAGTGGCAGTCGGTCCCACCGGCCGTGGCCGGTCAACCGGCGCCTGACGTGGGGGCCCGCCAGTCGGAATACTCCGCGCTGGCCGACAAGCTCAGGAACGACCCCCGCTACGCCGCCTTCTCCGGCCGCGACTGGTCCAACCGGCTCGGCGTGGCCGTGGGCGCGTTCATCGCCGCCCTGGTGGCGGGGACGCTCATCTTCCTGGTGGCGGTCTCGCTGCTGGTGCTGAAGGTGGGATTCCTGCTGCTGCTGATCCTGGGGCCGATCTTCCTGCTGATCGGCGTCCATCCGGGCAGCGGGCGGATCATCGCCATGCGCTGGGTGGAGATGCTCATCGGCACGCTGCTCAGACAGGCCGTGCTGACGATCGTGCTCAGCGTCCTCGTGTACGGCTACGCCCTCATCATCTCCACGGCCATGCCCTGGGGCTTGCAGGTGCTGTTCATGGCCCTGCTGACGATCGCGGTGTTCTTCTACCGCCGGCCGTTCCAGCACCTGTTCGCCTCCATGAACGGCCACACCGTCGCCACCCGCATGCTCGGGGAGGCGGCCAGCTCGTCCGTGCTCGAACGCTCCGCAGGCGCGCTGCCGCCGGTCGCCTCGGCCCGCATCGGCCGCTGGGGCCTGCGCAAGGCCGAGCCGCTCATCAGGGCGGCGGGCGCGGCCAACCCGGCGGGAGCGGCGGCCTCGGCGGCCGCCGGACAGGTCCGGGTACGCGGCGAGGAAGGCGAGGGCGCCGCCTCCGGCGCCAGGATCCCGGCCACGGCGGCGCCGCTCGACACCGACGCGCAGGGCGGCAAGGCCGGCCGGACGCCGCTCGAACCCCGCAAGGGCACCGCGCCGCCGCTCAACCTGGGCACGCCCGCCCGTAACCGCGGGGCCACGGCGGCCGGTGGTCCCCGGGCCGCGAGCGCGTCCGGCACGGGAACGTCGGGCGGCTCCGGTGGGTCCGGCGGCTGGTTCGGCGGTGCGTCCGGTGGTGGCTGGGCGCGGCGCGGTGGCTCCAGCGCCTCTGGTGGGTCGTCGCGCGGGTCGCGCTTCGGCGGCGGCTCGGGTGGTTCTGGCGGCTCGGGTGGCTCCGGCGGCTCGCGGTCCGGCGGGTCGGGTGGCTCCCGGTTCGGTGGCGGCGGATCGCGCTCGGGCGGCACGCGGTCGCGTGGCTCCGGCGGCGGGCTGTTCGGCGGCGGATCAGGCGGTTCGGGTGGTTCGGGCCGCTCTGGTGGCTCGGGCGGCTCCGGTGGTGGGCTGTTCGGCGGTGGCGGTGGCGGTTCCGGTGGCGGTTCCGGGGGTTCCGCGCGTTCAGGTGGATCGCGGTCCGGTGGCGGCAACTCGTCCGGATCCCGGATCTTCGGCTCCGACGAGCCGTCGTCCCGCAGCTCCGAGGCACCCCCGCTCTGGCTGCGTAGCAGCCGCAACGGTGGTGGCTCCGGGGGTGACAACCCTTTCGTGCCCTTCTGGCTCAAGCCGAGCAACCCGGACAAGGACTAGAACATGGCTCAGCCAGGTGACAGGCGCGGGGTGGCCTTCGCCGCCATCGTCGTGGTCATCGCAGCGGTCGGCATCTACCTGACGATGTGGCCGGACTCGTCCGACCAGGACGAATCCAGTCCGCAGGCCGCCCGCGTCACCACCTCGGCCGTGCCGTCGAGCACGCCGCTGGCGACCGCCAGCGCCGCGCCGTTCGACGTCTACTCCTTCCTGCCGATGTCGAAGGAGCAGCTCGCCGCGGCGGCGGACCTGGCCGAGCGGTTCACCGCCGCGTACGGCACCTTCCGTTACGACGAAGATCCGGCGACGTACGCGAGCCGGGTGAAGGCGTACACGACGGCCGAGCTCGGCAACATCCTGACCAGGACGATCACCTCCGCTGGCACCGTGGAGCAGAACCGCGACGACGAGATCGTCTCCACGGCCACCGCCAGGCTGAAGGAGATCAGGCAGATCGACAAGTCCTCCATCGTCTTCCTGGTCACCGCCAGCAGGCAGGTGGCCGCCAAGAGTGGTCCGAAGCAGTACAACGAGGAGTTCGCCGTCACGGTAAGTCAGTCAGGGGCGGACTGGCGGATCTACGAAATCCTGCCGTCCTCCGATGGTCAGGAGGGGGATCCCTCAGGGTGAAACTCTCGCGAGCACGTCTTGCCGTGGTGATCGGCCTCGCCGGGATGCTCCTGCTCGTCGCGGTCATCGTGTCACCGATGCTGCTCATGTCGATGCCGTCGTTCCTCGGCAACGGCGGCGTCTCCGTCGACTGCGAGGACACCGCGCAGGTGGAGGACGCCTCCGACTCGGCCTCTGCCGACATTCCCGGCGAATACCTGGATCTGTACAAGGAGTACGGCAAGGAGATCGGCGTCCAGTGGAACATCCTGGCCGCCGTGGGCAAGCGTGAGACCGACCACGGCCGGTCCAGCCTGCCGGGCGTCAAGAGCGGCACCAACTCGGCGGGCGCGGCCGGGCCGATGCAGTTCCTCATCTCCACGTGGGGCGGCAAGGCCAGGATTCCGGTGTCGTCGACGTTCAACGGGTACGCCTCCGACGGCGACGACGACGGCGTGGCCGACGTCTACAACCCGGCCGACGCCATCCTGGGCGCGGCGAAGATGCTCAAGCGCAACGGCGCCCCCGAGAACGTGCGGCAGGCGCTGTTCGTCTACAACCGGGCCTGGTGGTACGTCGACCAGGTCGAGGAGATCGCCAGGAAATACGCCAAGTCCGGCGCCGTCAAGGTGCCGCCGCAGGCGTCGGAGGACTGCGACGAGCCGCTGGTCGAGGCGGCGCCCAACGACGTCGTGGCCAAGATCCTGCAGTACGCCCTCGCGCAGCGCGGCAAGCCCTACCTGTGGGGCGGGACGGGGCCCGACTCGTTCGACTGCTCGGGCGTCATCTACGCGGCCTACCAGCAGGCCGGGCTGTCGATCCCGCGTACGACGTTCGGGCAGTGGCCGTTCGGGATCAAGGTGTTAGAGGGCGAGGAGCAGCCGGGTGACCTGGTCTTCTTCAACGCCGGACCGGGCACGTCGGCTAACAACCCCGGCCACGTCGGGCTGGTCGTGTCGAAGGGCAAGATGCTGGAGGCGCGCTGCCGGCTGTGCGGGCCGATCAAGGTCACGAGCTACCAGGCCCGCGTCGGCCGGGTCGGCTTCACCCGGCCCCTGCAGAACCCCGATGTGCTGGAGCAGCTGAAGAAGCTGCAGAATCCTTCCCTATGAGGACGTTCACTGTATGAGCGAGATCGTGGTCGTGGCCGCGGTGATCGTGGACCAGGAGGGACGGGTGCTGGCCGCGCAGCGCGCCCAGCCCCCGGCCCTCGCCGGTGGCTGGGAGTTTCCCGGGGGCAAGGTGGATCCGGGGGAGAGCGAGGCGGTGGCGCTGGTCCGGGAGTGCCGCGAGGAGCTCGGCGTGGAGATCGAGGTGGGTGAGCGCGTCGGCGGGAACTGGCCGCTGGCCGAGGGGTATGTGATGCGCGCCTGGCTCTGCTCCCTGATCTCGGGCACCCCGGAGGCCAAGGAGCATCTGGCGCTGCGGTGGCTGGGGCCTGACGAGTACTACGACGTTCCCTGGCTGGGGGCCGATCTGCCCGTCATGAAGACCGTGGAGAATCTGCTGCTTCGGGATTAAAGCATCCCCCTCTGCGACACAATGACTACTAGGCGTAGTTTGTCGTGGTGGGGGAGTGGGCGGGATGCGGCGTGGCTGGGTCATTGCCGGGGCGCTGGTCTTGGCCGCGGTGCCCGCCGTACCGGTGGTGGCGGCGGCCGGGGTGTCGCTCGTGATCGAGCGCCTTCCGGGGGCCGGCGGGGACGTGCAGCGGTTCCGGGTGCGGCTTGACGGGGTGGGCAAAGGGGTCGAGGTGGCGGTGGCGGTCAGCCCCGCTGAGGCGTTGACGGAGGTGACCTGCGCGCCGGAGACCGCCTTGGCGGGTGGTCCTGAGGTGCCGGTCTCGGACTCCGACGCGGCCGGGGCGGTGGCCATGCGGGCGCTGACCGGCGGGGATTCGGTCGTGACTCCGGGGGTGCGGGTGTGCGCGCTCGGGAAGGTCGCGGGTGAGCGGGCCGTGGAGGTCGCGGTCACCGCGCCGGCGGGGGACACGGAAGTGGTGCTCGCGGCGGTGGCCAGGTTGCGGGATCCGGCGGGCGGCGGGCTGACGACCGTGACCAGGACGGCCGCCGTCCAGGGGACGCCTCTGACGGCTCGCACGATTCCGGCGGCATCCGCCCGTCCGATCGCATCCGCCCGTCCGATGGCGTCCGCCCGTCCGGCAGCGCCCACTCGTCCGGCCGCGTCCGCTCGTCCGATGGCGTCCGCTCGTCCGGCAGTGCCCGCCACTCCGACGGCGCTCGCCACTCCGACGGCCGTGGTCACCTCGCAGGGCGCTGGGGGCGTCGCCGTACAAGAGCGTCCCAGCGCCACCGAGCGGGCGCTGCTCGGCGCCACCGAACGGGTGCGGCCCAGGGCCACGGAGCGGGCCGCCGTGAGCCGTGAGGGGCAGGCTCGGGGCGGCGTGGCCTCGCCGGGGCCCACCGTCGCCGTGGTCACGCCGCAGCCGCTCGCGAGCAGTGCGACGCAAGAGCTGACCGCGCCCCTGCCCAGTGTGGTCCCTCAGATCAGCGTGGCGCCTCTGGTCAGTGCGGCGCCTCTGCCCAGTGTGGCCCCGAGCGCTCTGTTCTCGTCCGAAAGCGGAGAGGCACCATGGCCCTGGGATATGGCGATGTCAACACGTCCGGTCGAGCCCGCCGGGTGGGTCAGCCCGATCGACGGCCCTCGGGCTCTTCCCATGGTCGCCGCAGGTATCGCGGTACTTCTGGGGGCCCTGTGGCTTTTTGTCACGGTACAACGAGGAGGTAGCCGTAGAAAGGTGTTGTAAATCCGTCTTTACTGTTACTTTTACCCGGCTAGTATTCCCTTGACCAAGGTTCCGGGACTACGCGGAGGACAACGGTGGCACGCACACGAGCGACAGCCGTGTCCGCAATCGTCCTGGCGCTCGGGCTCACCGGCGCCGGAGCGACCCCGTTCATCGTGCAGAGCGCGAGTGCGTCGTCCGTGGCGGCGTACGATCCGGTCGAAGGCTGCGACGTCGACGTCGAGACGTGTGAAGAGACCACGCCGGAGACGACCGTCACGACCACCATCACCGCGCCGACTCCCGAAGAGGAGCCGGAGACGACGATCACCAAGACCGTCACCGCGACTCCGACGAAGACCACCAAGTCGCCCACGCCGAAGAAGAGCACCACCCCGCCTCCGGCGAGCACCCCCGCGAGCACTCCGGACAACCCGCAGCCGCTGCCCACGCAGAGCGTCGAGGTGCCGCCCGCCACGTCCAGCACGCCCACGACCGAGCCGTCGGTGGAGATGCCGGCGATCGCGCCGAGCGAGTCGCTGCCCGCCACGACGTCCGCGCCGTCCGAGTCGCAGGTCGCCTCCTCCTCCGAAGAGGTGCCGCTCGAACTGCGGGCCGGCACGCCGGAGTTCGACCAGCGCACGCTGACGCAGCGGCTGAGCATCCCGGCCCTGGTGCTGGTCCTGCTCGCGCTCTTCGCGGTCCTCATCTTCGAGGGACGGCTGCGCCGCATGGCCCACGCGGCGGCGGTGCGCAAGGCCGGGCCGCACGCGGGCGCGGGCCAGCCGAACGCGGCGCCCATGGGCGGCGGCTACCCGGCGGGTCCCGGCTACGCCACGGCGGGCTTCCCCGCTCCGGGCTATCCGGGCGGCACGGCGTACGCGCCGATCATCAGCTTCGTGCCCGTGCAGACCTACCCGAGCGGCCCGCCCCAGTACGCGGACCCGAACCACCCGTACCCGCCCCAGGCGTACGTCCAGGAGCCGCCCACAGCGCAGGCCCCGCCGCCGGAGCCCGTGGTGCTGCACCCGGACGACTTCGACTCCTACAACCACGAGCCGCCCGTGTCCCGCGAGCGCGACATGTTCGAGCCGCTGGTCCCGGCGGAGCCGCCGCCCTCCGACATTCCGCCGGGCGGTGCGACCCCTTACGAGGACGGCGTCCACGACCAGCAGCTCGGCGCGGCCTCGGCGGCCGAGCCTGGCGACTCCGAGCCGTGGCAGCAGCAGCCCGGGTCGCTGTTCGAGCCGGCGTCCAAGCCGTCGCACGACCAGCCGTCCTACGACCCGCCGCCGTACGTACCGGCCGACGAGGACGTGACCGCGGTCACGCCGCTCCCGGAGCCTCAGCCGCCGCAGGAGCCCACCAAGGAGATGCCGGACCCGAAGCGCAGGCGCTTCGGCCGCAAGAAGTAGCCAACGCGAAAGGGGGGCCGGACGTCCGGCCCCCCTTTCGCGTTGGAGCTACTTGCTCGAACGCTTGAAGATCTTGTTGCCGAGCCAGACCAGCGGGTCGTACTTGCGATCGACCACGCGCTCCTTCATCGGGATCAGCGCGTTGTCAGTGATCTTGATGTGCTCGGGGCAGACCTCGGTGCAGCACTTGGTGATGTTGCAGTAGCCGAGCCCGTGCTCCTCCTGGGCCGAGTCCTGCCGGTCGGCCACGTCATAGGGGTGCATGTCCAGCTCGGCGATCCGCATGAGGAAGCGGGGACCGGAGAAGTTGGTCTTGTTCTCCTCGTGGTCACGGATCACGTGGCAGACGTTGTTGCACATGAAACACTCGATGCACTTGCGGAACTCCTGCGACCGCTCGACATCGACCTGCTTCATCCGATATTCGCCGGGCCGCACCCCCTCCGGAGGCGTGAAGGAGGGGATCTCCCGCGCCTTCTGGTAGTTGTACGACACGTCGGTCACCAGGTCCTTGATGACCGGGAACGTCCGCATCGGCGTGACCGTGATGGTCTCGTCCTCCTCGAAGGTGGACATGCGGGTCATACAGCCCAGCCGCGGCTTGCCGTTGATCTCCATGCTGCAGGAGCCGCACTTGCCCGCCTTGCAGTTCCAGCGCACGGCCAGATCGGGCGCCTGCGTGGCCTGGAGGCGGTGGATGATGTCGAGGACGACCTCACCCTCGTTCACCTCGACGGTGAAGTCCTCGAGCTTGCCCTCGCCGCCCTCACCGCGCCAAACCTTGAACTTTGCCTTGTAACTCATGCCTTCTTCATCCCGTCGAATTCGGCGATCTCTTCGTCGGTGAGGTACTTCTTCAGCTCGTCCCGGTCGAAGAGGGTGATCAGGTCCTCGCGCATGGACGGCTGGACCTGCTCCTCGACCTTGACCGTGGAGCCGTCCTCGGTGGAGCAGACGAGCACCTTACGGCGCCATTCCGGGTTCATCCCGGGGAAGTCGTCGCGGGTGTGCCCGCCGCGGCTCTCCTCACGCAGGAGCGCGGCGCGCGCCACGCACTCGGAGACGAGCACCATGTTGCGCAGGTCGATCGCGAGGTGCCAGCCGGGGTTGTAGATGCGTGAGCCGGCCGCGCCGACGAGCTGCACGCGCTCCCTGAGCTTCTCCACGACCCCCAGGGCCTCGGAGACCTCCTCGGCCTTGCGGATGATGCCGACGAGGTCGTTCATCGTGCGCTGGAGCTCGTTGTGGACCTCGTAGGGGTTCTCGCCGCTGCGGCCCAGAGGCGCCAGCGCCTCCTCGCGCGCGGACTCGACCTGCTCCGGCTCGACCTTGGGGCGGGTGGCCAGGCCGTCGATGTACGAGGCCGCGCCCGCGCCCGCCCGGCGCCCGAACACCAGCAGGTCGGACAGCGAGTTGCCGCCCAGCCGGTTGGAGCCGTGCATGCCGCCGGAGACCTCACCGGCCGCGAACAGCCCCGGCACCGCGGACACGCCGCTGTCGGCGTCCACCTCGACGCCGCCCATGATGTAGTGGCAGGTCGGGCCCACCTGCATGGGTTCGGCGGTGATGTCGACGTCGGCCAGCTCCTTGAACTGGTGGTGCATCGACGGCAGCCGCTTCTTGATCTCCTCGGCGGGCAGCCGGGTGGAGACGTCGAGGAAGACGCCGCCCTGGGGTGAGCCGCGACCGGCCTTGACCTCGGCGTTGATCGCGCGGGCCACCTCGTCACGCGGGAGCAGCTCCGGCGGGCGCCGGTTGTTGGCCTGGTCGGTGTACCAGCGGTCGCCCTCCTCCTCCGTGGTGGCGTATTTGTCCTTGAAGACGTCGGGGATGTAGTCGAACATGAAGCGCTTGCCCTCGGAGTTGCGCAGCACGCCGCCGTCACCGCGGACCGACTCGGTGACGAGGATGCCGCGCACCGACGGCGGCCAGACCATCCCCGTGGGGTGGAACTGGATGAACTCCATGTTGATGAGGTTCGCGCCGGCGAGCAGGGCCAGGGCGTGGCCGTCGCCGGTGTACTCCCAGGAGTTGGAGGTGACGACGTACGACTTGCCGATGCCGCCGGTGGCCAGGACCACGGCCGGGGCGTCGAACAGGATGAGGTTGCCGGTCTCGCGCCAGTAGCCGAACGCGCCGGAGATCGCGTCGCCGTCCTTGAGCAGGCGGGTGATCGTGCACTCGGCGAAGACCTTGATGTAGGCCTCGTGGTCGCCGTGCGTCTCGTAGTCCTCCTGCTGGAGCGCTACGACGCGCTGCTGCAGCGTACGGATGAGCTCCAGCCCGGTACGGTCGCCCACGTGTGCGAGCCGTGGGTATTCGTGCCCGCCGAAGTTCCGCTGGCTGATCTTGCCGTCCTTGGTGCGGTCGAACAGCGCGCCCCAGGCCTCCAGCTCCCAGACGCGGTCGGGCGCCTCCTTGGCGTGCAGCTCGGCCATCCGCCAGTTGTTGAGGAACTTGCCGCCCCGCATGGTGTCACGGAAGTGCACCATCCAGTTGTCGTCGGAATTGACGTTGCCCATCGCGGCGGCGGCGCCGCCCTCGGCCATGACCGTGTGCGCCTTGCCGAACAGCGACTTGCAGACGATCGCCGTCTTCTTACCCTGCTGGCGGGCCTCGATCGCGGCCCGCAGGCCGGCGCCGCCCGCGCCGATGACGACGACGTCGTACTCGTGACGCTCTGTGTTTAGCGAGTTTTCCACTGAAGACGGTCCTTACGCGTACGGGAAGACGATGATGCCCTTGGCCACCAGGCGGACGTACAGGTCGGCGCCCATGACCGAGAACATCGAGGCCCACGCGAGGGGCTGGTGCTTGGCGTTGAGCTTGGAGACGAACGTCCAGGCCCGGTAGCGCAGCGGGTGACGGGAGAAGTGGTTGAGCCTGCCCGCGGTGATGTGCCTGCAGGAGTGGCACGACAGCGTGTAGGCGTTGATCAGGACGGCGTTGAGGATCAGGATCCAGGTGCCCAGGCCCAGCGGCTTGTGGATGAGCGCCAGGACCGCGTCGTAGGCCAGGACGAGGCCGATCACGATGGCCGCGTAGAAGAAGTAGCGGTGCACGTTCTGCAGGATGAGCGGGAAGCGGCGCTCGCCGGTGTACTTGCCGTGGGGCTCCTGAACGGCGCACGCGGGCGGCGACAGCCAGAACGAGCGGTAGTACGACTTGCGGTAGTAGTAGCAGGTCAGCCGGAAGCCACCGGGCAGACCGAGGATCAGCAGCCCCGGCGGCAGGGTGTACCAGTCGCCGAAGGGGGCCAGCCCGAACAGCCGCGCGCCCTCAGGGCAGGACGTGGCCAGACAGGGCGAGGAAAATGGCGCTATGTAGGGATCGAGGAAGTAACTTCCGTCGAAGATGGCCCACACGCCGTAGACGAGGAACGAGCTGAGCCCGAGGAACGTCAGGAGCGGGACCAGCCACCATCTGTCTGTGCGCAGGGTGCGCACCTTGATCTGCGCACGCTGCCTTCTGACCGGGGCTTCGGGCGTCGTCTGGGTCATCGCGGACCTCTCCACCTCCCGCGGACCCGTCGCGCAGGGGGTCCGTGGTTTCGTTTAGCTGGGCGCGCGGACGGCGGTATCCGCTCAGGCGCGCGTTGGTGGGGGATACGTTACGACGACGGGATCGAGATTTGTGAGCGGGGTCACTCACTTTTTCGATGACCGGCTGTGATTCCTGTCACGTAGGCCCGTCAGGGGCCTGCCCTTGGACCGGCAACTTAACCACAGTCACGAAAAAATCATCTATTTGGCGGACAACACGGATAAATTGCTCGAAATCCACCGGCTTCGAGACATATGCATTGGCGTGCAGCCGGTAGCTGTGCAAGATGTCCTCCTCCGCCTCCGAGGTCGTCAGGATCACCACCGGGATCGTCCGCAGCGTGGCGTCGGCCTTCACCTCCCGCAGCACCTCCATGCCGCCCATCCGCGGCAGATTGAGGTCGAGCAGGATCAGGTCGGGCCGCGGCGCGTCGGCGAAGCCCTCCTCCCGCTGCAGGAACGCCATCGCCTGCTCGCCGTCGTTGACGATGTGCAGGCGGTTGCGCACCTTGTTGAGGTCGAACGCCTCCTTGGTGAGCAGGATGTCTCCCTGGTCGTCCTCGACCAGAAGCACCTCGATGGGGCGCCAGCCGTTCATCTCTCGTCTCCCGTCGCGGGTATCGTCCAGCGGAACGTCGCACCACGGCTCTCCGCGTTGCCGTCGAGCCACAGTTGCCCGCCGTGATACTCGACGATCTTCCGGCAGAGCGCCAGCCCGATGCCGGTGCCGGGGTAGACGTCGCGGGCGTGCAGGCGCTGGAAGATGAGGAAGATGCGGTCGGCGTACTTGGGCTCGACCCCGATGCCGTTGTCGGCGCAGCTGAACTCCCACATGTCGCCCGAGCGCGCGACGCCGATGTGAATGCGCGGCGGCTCCTCCGAGCGGAACTTGACGGCGTTCTCGATGAGGTTCTGGAAGAGCTGGGTGAGCTGCAGCGGGTTGCCGTACAGCCGGGGCAGCTCGTCTCTGGTGACGGTGGCCCCGGTGTCGTCGATCGTGGCCGAGAGGTTCTCCAGTGCCGTGTCGAGCGCCTTGCCCGACTCGATCGCGGTCTTCTCGCCGGTGACGCGGCCGACCCTGGAGAAGTCGAGCAGGTCGTTGATCAGCAGTTGCATGCGCTTGGCGCCGTCGACGGCGTAGTGGATGTACTGCTTGGCCCGCTCGTCGAGCTGGGAGCCGTAGCGCTGTTCGAGCATCTGGGTGAAGCTGGCGACCTTGCGCAGCGGCTCCTGGAGGTCGTGGCTGGCGACGTACGCGAACTGCTCCAGCTCCCCATTCGACCTGCGCAGCTCCTCGGTCTGGTCGGCGGCCACCCGCCAGGCCGAGACGATGCGGGCGCGCATGGAGTCGATGTGGCTGGACAGCTCGGCCAGCTCCGCCGGGCGGTCGACGTGCAGGTCGTGGTCGAAGTCGCCGGCGGCCACCGTACGGACCTGCTCGGTGAGCTGGTCGATGGGCCGCAGCACGGCGTAGCGGACCATGACCCACAGGCCGACGCCGCAGACGAGCAGCACCGCGAACAGCACGATCAGCGCCACGATCAGCCGGTCGAGCTGCGCGGCCACGTCCGGTCTCGGGTTGAGCCGGACGGCTTCGGCGGTCATCGTCATGACGATCGCGCCCCCGGCCACGAACGCGACGCCGGCCGCCGCCCCGATGATGAGGAACCAGCGGCCGACCGGCACCCTGCCCAGCCCGATGGGTTCTCTGGGCGGGGGCAACGGGTGGATGCTCATGCTTTTCTCCTCCGCACCAGGACCACGGCGAGGTCGTCGCTCAGTGTGCCCACATGGGTGATGAGCCTGTCGAGGTCGATGGTGCCGTGCTCGCGTACCAGATTGACCAGGCCGTCGACCCCGAGGAGCCCGTCGGGCTCGCCCACCGCGGCCTCGATCAGGCCGTCGGTGTAGAGCATCATCGACCAGTCGTCGCCCAGCGGCACGTCGATCTCCGACCACTCCACGTCGGCGAAGATCCCGAGCGGCGGCCCTGACGGGGTGCCGTCCGGCAGCGCGACGACGCCCCCGCGCAGCAGCACCGGCGGCGGGTGGCCGACCACGAGCATTCTGGCCCGGCGCAGGTCGGGGGAGATGGTGGCGGTGCACAGCGTGGTGAAGATCTCGGGGGCCTTGCGCTCGGCCCGCAGCAGCGTGTCGAGCGTGCGCAGGAGCGTGTCGCTCGTCTGCCCGGCCAGCACCAGCGTGCGCCAGGCGATGCGCAGCGCCACCCCGAGCGCGGCCTCGTCGGGGCCGTGCCCGCACACGTCGCCGATCACCAGGTGCACCGCGCCGTCGGGCGTCTGCACCGTGTCGAAGAAGTCGCCGGCCAGTGTCCCGCCGCTGCCCGGCAGGTAGCGGGTCATGTGCTCGATGTCCGCGCTGCCCAGCAGTGGGCCGGGCAGCAGGGCGCTCTCCAGCCTGGCGTTCTCGGCGGTGATCAGCTCCGCCTGCACGAGCTTGAGCTGGGCCAGGTCGGCCCGCTTGCGCTCCATCGAGTATCTGATGGACCTGGCCAGCAGCCGCGCGTCCACGTCCTGCTTGACGAGGTAGTCCTGTGCTCCCGCCTGTACGGCGGTGACGCCGACGTGGACGTCGCGCAGCCCGGTGAGGACCAGCACGGCCGCGTGCGGGGCGATCGCCAGCACCTCTTCCAGCGCCTCCAGCCGGTTGGCGTCGGGCAGCGAGAGGTCCACGAGCACGCACTGGATCTTGGGGCTGAGCTGCGCCTTGGCCTCCTGCAGGCTCCGCGCCCGGAAGATCTTCGGGGGCGCGACGGCCTGGTTGAGCAGCTCCTCGACCAGGAAGGCGTCGCCGTCGTCGTCCTCGATGAGGAGCAGCGTCAGCGTTTCCGAGAGATTGGCCGTCACAGACGCCTCTCCGTGCTGTGGGAGCAGTTGCTGCTCATTCTGCGATGAGTTCTACCCCTTGCGGAAGCGTGCCCTCATGCCCTGCTTCTACAACGAAGGAAAGCAAAGTCTCCCTGAAAGCCTGTGCCGCCCTGGTCGGTTCGACGTCCTTGCGGTGGGCCAGGGCGATGGTCCGGCTGAGCCCCGGTGGCGCCAGCGGTGTCCCGGAGAGCCCGGGCCGGCCGTCGAGCACCATCGAGGGAACCACCGCCACGCCGAGACCCGCCTCGACGAACCGCAGCACGGCGTCCATCTCCCCGCCCTGCACCGCCAGCCGGGGTTCGAACCCCGCCTGCCGACACGCCGCCAGCGTAGCCTCCCGCAGGTCGTAGCCGCGCCTGAACATCACCATCGGCCGGCCGCGCAGGTCCTCGATCCGCAGGTACGGGCCCTTCACGTGCGCGTGGGAAGACGAGACGACGACGAGGTTCTCGCGCAGGATCTCCTCGGTCACCAGCGAGGGGTCGTCGCTCTGCAGCGGCATGATGATCAGAGAGAGGTCGAGCTGCCCGCGCGCCAGGGCCCTGATCAGGTCGCGTGAGCCGCCCTCCTCCACCAGCAGCTCGATGCCGGGATACTCGCGATGGAAGCGCGCCAGCGCGTCGGCCAGCAGCCCGGCGCAGAGGGAGGGCGTGGCGCCCAGGCGCACGCGGCCCCTGCGCAGCCCCGCGAGCTGGGCGACCTCCTGGCGGGCGGTGTCGGCGTCGGCCAGGATGCGGCGGGCCAGGGGCAGCAGCGCCTCGCCGGCGCCCGTGAGCGTGACGTTGCCGCGCGCCCGCGAGAACAGCCGCGCGCCCAGATCGTCCTCCAGCGCCTTGATCTGCTTGCTGAGCGACGGCTGGGCGACTCTCATGCGCTCGGCGGCCTGAGTGAAATGCCGGGTCTCCGCCACGGCGACAAAGTACGCGAGCTGCTGAAACTGCATGTGATTTTCCTCGCACCGACCGCGCCGGTCAGGGCCCTGTCAACCTATATTCCAGACATCATAGCCTTTGGCTATCGAAACCAGACCTGTGATGACTTGGACGGATCATTGCTGGATATCTAGCGTCTAAATCGTGACTGCCACGATAGAGCGCGGCGCTGCGACCGCGCCTGTTACCGCTCCCCAGAACTCTCCCAAGAACGCTCCAACGCGGAAGAAGCCGGGCGGGTTCCTGGGCTCGTCGAACGGCAAGAAAGTCGTCATGGCGGTCACGGGTGCCGCGATGGTGGGCTTCCTCGTCCTCCACATGCTCGGCAACCTGAAGATCTTCTTCGGCCGTGACTCCTTCAACGACTACGCCCACTGGCTGCGCACGCTGCTGGAGCCGTTCGCGCCGTACCGCACGGTCCTGACGATCCTGGAGATCGGGCTCGTGGTCGCGGTCGTCCTGCACATGTGGGCCGCGATCTCGCTGTCCCGCCGCGCGGGCAAGGCCCGGCCCGTCAAGTACGTCGCCAAGAAGAAGTCGCAGGCCAACGGCTACGCCACGCACATCATGCGGTTCGGCGGCCTGACGATCGTGCTCTTCCTCGTCTGGCACCTGCTCGACCTGACCTTCGGCGTCGTGAACCCCAAGGGCTTCAACTCGGCCCCCGCCGACCGGATGATCGCCGGCTTCGACCCCTCCCGGTGGTGGGTGACGCTGATCTACTTCGTGGCCGTCGTCATGGTCGGCCTGCACCTGCGGCACGGCATCTGGAGCGCCTTCCAGACGCTCGGCTGGGCCAACCGGACCCGTAACCAGGCCCTGCGCGCCTCGGCCGCGCTGGTCTCCGCGGTCCTGGTGATCGGCTTCCTGGCCCCGCCCCTCGCGATCACGTTCGGAGTTGTGAAGTGAAGTACACCGAAGGTCCCGAGATCAAGGACGCCAAGGCGCCCGAGGGACCCATCGAGGAGCGCTGGGAGAAGCGCAAGTTCTCCGCCAAGCTGGTCAACCCGGCCAACAAGCGCAAGCTCAACGTGATCGTGGTCGGCACCGGCCTGGCGGGCGGCTCGGCCGCGGCGACGCTGGGCGAGCTCGGCTACAACGTCAAGTCGTTCTGCTACCAGGACTCGCCGCGGCGGGCCCACTCCATAGCCGCGCAGGGCGGGATCAACGCCGCGAAGAACTACCGCGGCGACGGTGACAGCATTTACCGGCTCTTCTACGACACGGTCAAGGGTGGCGACTTCCGCGCCCGTGAGTCGAACGTCTACCGGCTCGCGCAGGTCTCGGTGAACATCATCGACCAGGCGGTGGCGCAGGGGGTGCCGTTCGCGCGTGAGTACGGCGGGCTGCTCGACACCCGGTCCTTCGGCGGGGCCCAGGTCTCCCGTACGTTCTACGCCAGGGGTCAGACGGGGCAGCAGTTGCTGCTGGGGGCGTACCAGGCGCTGGAGCGGCAGATCGCGGCCGGGACCGTGACCATGCACACGCGGCACGAGATGCTGGACGTGATCGTCTCCGACGGTCGCGCGCGTGGCGTCATCGTGCGCGACATGGTGACCGGCGAGATCGAGCGCCACCTGGCCGACGCCGTGGTGCTGGCCACCGGTGGGTACGGGAACGTGTTCTTCCTGTCCACGAACGCCAAGGGCTGCAACACGACCGCCATCTGGCGGGCGCACGAGCGGGGGGCGTACTTCGCCAACCCCTGCTACACGCAGATCCACCCGACGTGTATTCCGGTGTCGGGCGAGTACCAGTCGAAGCTGACGCTGATGTCGGAGTCGCTGCGTAACGACGGCCGGGTCTGGGTGCCGCTGCTGAAGGACGACAAGCGGGCCCCTGGCGACATTCCGGACACGGAACGCGACTACTACCTGGAGCGGATTTATCCCGCTTTCGGAAACCTGGTGCCGCGGGACATCGCCTCCCGGGCCGCCAAGAACGTCTGCGACGAGGGCCGCGGCGTCGGGCCCGGTGGCCTTGGCGTCTACCTGGACTTCCGGGACGCGATCGACCGGCTCGGGCGCGACGCCGTCGAGAAGAAGTACGGCAACCTCTTCGAGATGTACGAGCGCATCACGGGTGAGAACCCGTACGACGTGCCGATGCGCATCTACCCGGCCGTCCACTACACGATGGGCGGGCTGTGGGTCGACTACGACCTGCAGTCCACGGTTCCCGGGCTGTTCGTCATCGGTGAGGCCAACTTCTCCGACCACGGCGCCAACCGCCTCGGGGCGTCGGCCCTGATGCAAGGGCTGGCCGACGGGTACTTCGTCCTGCCGACCACGCTCGGCGACTACCTGGCCGCCGGCCCGTTCGGGGACGTCGACGAGGAGGCCGTGGCCGAGGCCGAGATCCGGGTCCGGAGCAAGATCGACCGGCTGCTGGCCGTCAACGGCACCCGTACCCCTGACTCCTTCCACCGCGAGCTGGGCAAGCTCATGTGGGACTACTGCGGCATGGAGCGTACCGAGGAGTCGCTGCGCAAGGCGCTGGAGCGCATTCCGGAGCTGCGCGCGGAGTTCTGGCAGAACGTCAAGGTGAGCGGCACGGCCGAGGAGCTCAACCAGGTCCTGGAGAAGGCCGGCCGCGTCGCCGACTTCTTCGACCTGGCCGAGCTCATGTGCCTGGACGCCCTGCTCCGTACGGAGTCCTGCGGCGGCCACTTCCGGGCCGAGTCCCAGGACGCCGACGGCGAGGCCCTGCGCGACGACGAGAACTTCGCCCACGTGTCGGCCTGGGAGCACTCCTCCAAGGGGCCGGTGCTGCACAAGGAAGCGCTCGAGTACGAGTACGTCAAGATGACCCAGCGGAGCTACAAGTGAACCTGACCCTGCGCGTTTGGCGGCAGAGCGGCCCCTCGGACGCGGGACGCATGGTGACGTACCGGGTGGAGGACGTGTCCCCGGACATGTCCTTCCTGGAGATGCTCGACGTCCTCAACGAGCGGCTCATCATCGAGGGCGACGACCCGATCGCGTTCGACCACGACTGCCGCGAGGGCATCTGCGGCATGTGCGGCATGGTCATCAACGGCGTGGCACACGGCGAGCAGGTCGCCACGACGACGTGCCAGCTCCACATGCGCCACTTCGAGGACGGCGCCACGATCACCATCGAACCGTGGCGCGCGGCCCCGTTCCCCGTCGTCAAGGACCTGGTCGTGGACCGCAGCGCCTTCGACCGGATCATCCAGGCGGGCGGCTTCGTCTCGGTCCCGGCCGGCTCGGCCCCGGACGCCCACAGCGTCCCGGTACGCAAGGAGGACGCGGACTCGGCGTTCGACGCGGCCACCTGCATCGGGTGCGGCGCCTGCGTCGCGGCCTGCCCGAACGGCTCCGCCTCCCTCTTCACCGCCGCCAAGATCACCCACCTGAGCCTGCTCCCCCAGGGGCAGCCGGAGCGCCTGACGCGGGCCAAGGCGATGGTGGACCAGATGGACTCGGAAGGGTTCGGCGGCTGCACGAACACGGGGGAGTGCACGGCGGTGTGCCCGAAGGGCATCCCCCTGGACACGATCGCCCAGATGAACAGCGACTACCTCAAGGCCAACGCCAAGTAGCCCTTGGCGGGTGGGCCCCGCCCCAAAAGGTCTTCGCGCGCCAAGGCGCTCAGGCTGTCCTGCCTGGGCGCCTCCGGCGTCTGGCGCACCCACCCGTGAAGTGGGCTGACGGCGCCTCACCCAGCCCCCGGAGCGCTGCCAAAACGGCCCTCCGGCATCGAGCTGATCACCCGTGGGCCGCGTTTTTGAGGGCCCTTCACCGCTGCGCCCGAAACCCCCAGCCATCCGCGCCCAGCAGGGAGGCTGACAGCCGGTGACGTGACGCTCTCCCCTGATCAGCCCCGGCGGACCTGCACAGCCCATTAAGCTGGGCTGTCCGCAGCGTGACGACGGCATGGCAGCACGGTGAGCGGCTCACGAACCTCACCTGACCGCGCCGTCATCGGCACCAGCGCGCCTGATCGCAGCAAAGGAAGACCGCTGAGCACTGTCACCGCACGCCCCACGATCGGCGCCGTGGTCCTGACCATGAACGACCGGCCCGAGGAGTTCCCCGCCGCCATACGTTCCCTGCTGGCCCAGGACGGCGTTGACCTGGACATCGTGGTGGTCGGCAACGGCTGTGCACCGGACCACGTGCCGGACGGCGTGCGGGCCGTCGAGCTGCCGACGAACGTGGGCATCCCCGAGGGGCGCAACGTCGGCGCCGCCAACGTCAAGGGCGAGCTGATCTTCTTCTTCGACAACGACGCCGTACTGCCCGCCCCCGACGCGCTGTCCCGCCTCGCCGCGGAGTTCAGCCGCGATCCGCGCCGCGCCTTCGTCCAGCCGCGCATCGCCGACCCGGTCACCGGCCTCACCCTGCGCCGCTGGGTGCCCCGCCTGCGTGCCTCCCACCCCGACCGGGACGGCATCGCGACGGTCATGGCCGAGGGCGTCGTCATGGTCCGCCGCGACATGTTCGAGGCCGTCGGCGGGTGGCCCGGCCACTTCTTCCTCTTCCATGAGGGAGTCGACCTGGCCTGGCGGCTGTGGGACCGCGGCTGTGTCGGCCACTACGCGCCGGACGTCATCGTCCATCACCCGGCCACCAACCCGGCCCGTCACGCCAACTTCCACCGTCTCAACGCCCGCAACCGGGTCTGGCTGGCACGCCGCAACCTGCCCGCCCCGCTGATCCCCCTCAACCTCGCCACCTGGGTCCTGGTGGCGCTGTGGCGCCTGCGCGGCCTCGCGGCGTTCCGCGCCTCCCTTGCCGGGCTCGCCGAGGGGCTGCGCGGAGGATACGGCACCCGCGCACCGATGCGCTGGTCCACGGTGGCCCGGCTGGCCCGGGCGGGACGCCCCCCGGTCTGCTGACGGCACCTCACCCCGCGATGATCGGCCGCGAGCCGCTCAGGGCCCTTCGGGGGCTCCCAGACCTGAGATGCGCGAGCCGGTCCGAACAGTCCGTACCCGACTCAGTCGTGCGTCCGCTTGCCCAAGGCGGTCTCGTAGGCACGCATCGTCCGTACGATCGTGGCGCGGTCGGCCGGCGTGAGGTCGGTCAGTACCTCGGTCCACGCCTCCGCGCTGCCCGCCAGCCACTCGCGGATCGGCTCGACGTACCGCGGTGCGATCGCGACCACCCGTCGTCGCCGGTCGGCCTCGTCCTCCTCCCGCGTCAGGACACCACGGCGAGACAGGTCGCCCACCATGAGACTGACGGTCGTCGGAGCGATCTCCAGCCGCTCCGCCAGCCGGCTCACCGTCAGCGAACCGTCGTACTGCAGGTAGGCCAGTAGCGACAGATGGCGCGGCGCGAGATCGAGCGTCCGCAGCGCCTCCGGCATGGGCAGCCGCTTGGCCCGCCCGACGAGCCTGGGCATCAGCAGCAGCATGGCCCGCACCGCCTGGTCGGTGGCCATGCCGTCCGTGTTGTTGACCATCGGGCACCTCGCCGATTACCTTTGACATCAAAGCTAATTTAAGAACAAACAGGAGAGCCACAATGCCACATCTGACGGTCCGAGCCCTGGAGCCGCAGCTCCAGGGCAACGAATCGGCCCTCATCGCCGCGCTGACCGACGCGGTGGCCGACGTGTACGGCGAGTGGGCGCGCGACGTCGCGGTCATCCACCTCGACGGCGTACCCGCCGGGCGGTGGGGCGTGCGAGGCAAGCCGGTCGACGAGGCCGCACCCGCGATCACGTTCGGCATCCGGGCGGCGGCGTTCGACCGTCCCGACAGCGGCGAGCTCGTCGCCAGACTCGTACGAACCGTCACCGACGCCGTCGCCGGCGTCCTTGGGGCGCACTTGCGCGACACCACCTCGGTCGAACTCGTCGCCACCCCGGCCGGCCGCACCGCGATCGGAGGTGTGATCGTCGACGGCTGATCAGCGCACCACGCGGTGGCGGAGGTAGACGACATTCGACTTGAAGGTACGGGTTTCGACGAGTTCGAGATCCACCCGGCGCTCGCGCTGGGCGAAGAACGGAATACCACCACCGACCAGCACCGGATAGACCCTCGCCCGGTATTCGTCGATCAGGCCCAGCGCGGCCGCCTCGGCGGCGAGAGTCGCGCCGCCGATCCCGATGTCACCTTCCCCCGGTTCGGTGCGCAACCGCTCGATCTCCTCCGCCAGACTGCCGGAGGCCAGGCGGGCATGGCCCTGCACCGCCGACAGCGTGGTGGAGAACACCACCTTGGGGAGCGGGTTCCAGAGCGCGGCCCATTCGAGCTCCGCGTCGTCGAGCGATGGGTTCTGGTCGGCGTTCTCCCAGTACAGCATCGTCTCGTACAGCCGTCGTCCCAACAGGTGAACGCCGATCCCTCGGGTCTCGTCGACGGCCAGGCGGAAGACCTCTTCGTCGGGCATCGTCCAGTCGAAGCCGCCGTCCGGCCCGACGATGTAGCCGTCAAGTGAGACGCTCATCGAATAGATCACGTTGCGCATCGGAGTCCTCCTCGGTGACGGGTTCGTCAGTACGACCGCCGCGCGCCGCAGAACTCATCGCGGCTCGTGGGACTTCCTGGGTCCGGCCGCCCCGGCGGCCGGCTCGAATCACGGCCTGGAGGCGTCGCTCCGGAGCTGTGCGGGTTTCGTGGAGATTGTGTGCACTGCGCGGTTACGGTACCGCGCCGCTGTCATGATCTCGATGGCACCTCACCGATGGGATCCGCGATGCCTGCTCGCCCACTCGTCCTGCTGCCCGCTTCGCTCTGCGCGGCGGGCCTCGCGGCTCTGGCGTATTTCCATGACTCCGACCTGGTGCTCTTGAGGGAGCACCTGAACCATCCGTTCGCGTTCGCCGCGCTGGCCTGCCTCTTGATGGCGTGGGCCGCCGCCGTCGGACTGCGGCGGCGGTGGTTACGCGTCCTGATCGTCGTCCTTGCCGCGCTGGGCGCCGCCGGCGCGCTGTTCGTGGGAATGATCGCCCTTGCGTTCACCTCCACCAAGGAGGCCGGCTTCGTTGACGGGCCGGACGCGGTGATGTGGCTCAGCGTCCGCAGGGACGCCGGGCCGCTCAGTAAGGAGTGGGATCTCGCCTGCTTCAACGACGACAACCCCGACGACGCCTTCGACTCGGTCACGTGGACGGGGCCGAGCTCGGTGGAGATCCGGGTGGCCGATGGGCGGACATTCCCCATAACCCTGGACCCCGCCTCGGAACGTCCCCAGACCACCGCCGCCATCGGTTGCTGACAGCGGTCCGCGAGTGGGATTCGCCCTCGCGCATACGTGGTCACAACGGCGCATTATGCTTCTCCGACGATGAGCACGAGCACGAACACAGGCCAGATGCGACCAGGTCAGAAGCCCTCGGGGAGCGACTCGGACCATCCCGTTAAATGGTCGCTGCGTGCCGCCGAGCCGGCGGACGTCGAGGCGATCGCGGAGCTGCGGGCGGTGGTGATGCGCCCGGACCTGGAGCGGTTGGGGCGGTTCGACGAGCATCGGGTACGGCAGCGGCTGCGGGATTCCTACGCCCCGCAGCACGCACGGATCATCATGGTCGCCGGTGCCTTCGCGGGTTGTGTCGCCGTCCGCCCGGCCGAGGATGAGCGATGGCTGGAGCATTTCTTCCTCGACCCGAGCCTCCAGGGCCGGGGGATCGGATCGGCCGTCCTACGGGCGGTGCTGAGGGAGACCGACGCCGACGGCGTGCTCGTCCGCCTGAACGTCCTGCGGGGCAGCGCCGCCCAGCGGCTGTACGAACGTCACGGGTTCACCGTGGAGGCTCAGGACCCCGTCGACGTCTTCATGGCGCGACAGCCGGGTTCGTTGAAGCCCGTCCGCCGGAAGGCTTAGGGTGCGACGATGAGCGCGATCGATTGGCTGCTCGAATCCGACCCCGCCATCCGCTGGCAGGCGCTGCGCGATCTCACGGACGCCTCGCCCGACGAGGTCGCCGCCGAGCGGGCTCGCGTGGAGCGTGAGGGCTGGGGCGCTCGCCTCCTGGCGCTGCAGGGCGCCGACGGGTTGTGGGACGGCGGTGCCTGTTTCCCGGGGTCCTACGCCGGCGATGATCCCGGCCAGCCCTGGACGGCGACGATGCACACCCTGCAGACCTTGCAGATCCTGGGGCTCGACCCGGCGTCGGAGGCGGCGCGGCGCGCGATCGGGCTCGTCGCCGAGCACGGGCGATGGGAGCACGCCGGGCAGCGATACTTCGACGGTGAGGTCGAGCCGTGCATCAACGGCAGGACGATCGAGACCGGCGCGTACTTCGGGGTGGACGTCTCGGCGGTCGTGGAGCGGGTCGTCGGTGAGCGGCTCGCCGACGGCGGATGGAACTGCGAGGCCGAGAACGGGTCCGTGCGCTCCTCGTTCGACACGACGATCAACGTGCTGGACGGGCTGCTCGAATTCGAGCGCGCGACCGGCCTGTCCACGGCGGTGCGCCAGGCGCGGCGCGGCGGGGAGGAATATCTGCTCGAACGCGGTCTGTTCCGCCGCAAGAGCACCGGTGAGGTCGCCGATGCGGCCTATCTCGACTTCGCCTTCCCGTACTACTGGCATCACGACGTGCTGCGCGCGCTCGACTATTTCCGGCGGTCGGGGGCGGAACCGGATCCCCGGATGGCGGAGGCCGTGGAGATCGTCCGGTCGAAGCGGCGGCCCGACGGCCGCTGGCCGCTCGACCGTGTCCATCCAGGTCGTGTCCACTTCGACCTGGAGGAGGAGGGTGTGGGGAAGGCGAGCCGCTGGAACACTCTCCGCGCGCTCCGAGTGCTCGACTGGTGGCAGCGAGGCACTGGATAAAGGCGGCCAGGACGTCGTTCCCCAACCCAGACGCCAGGGTTCTGCCCGTGGAGGAAGTCCTGGCACATTGAACGAAGCCCTGGCCGCCATCACCCGGCGTGATATCGCCACTACGAATCTTAGTGGAGTGGTCGGTCGGTCGTGCCCGATTATCTCTGAGGGCGTGTAACAACGCGTGGGCCCGGACCACTTCCTGGTGTCAGAAGAACGCATTCCGAACGAAGGGGCTGGGCGGGTGACGGATGATTCGCACCGGTTCACCAGCATGTACGACGAATGCCGACAACGGGTCTGGGCCTACGTGGTCAGCCGGGCGGGTCGGCAGGTGGCGGACGAGGTGGTGAGTGAGACGTTCGCGATCGCCTGGCGGCGGCTGGACGACGTACCAGAGCCGGCTCTTCCCTGGTTGCTCGGTGTCGCCAGGAACGTGCTGCGGGACAACGTACGGGCGGAGGTGCGCAGGGAGGCCATCCGGGCCGAGCTGCGGGCCTGGACCGAGGGGGACGTGGCCGATCTGGTGACCGAGCGGATGGGGGTGCTGCGGGCGCTGGCCTCGTTGGAGGAGGACGACCGGGAGATTCTCATCCTCGTCGCCTGGCACGGGTTGTCGCCCAAGGAGGCCGCCCGGGTGATCGGTTGCTCGTCGGCGGCGTACCGGGTGCGGCTGCATCGGGCGCGCAAGCGGCTCAAGCAGGCGATGGAAGCCACGGCTATGGAAGCCACGGTGATGGAAGCCACGGTGATGGAAGCCACGGAAACGGCCCCCGTACGGAAGCGGAAGCACGCGAGCAATCTCAGCGAGGAGTGGTCATGAACCCGATCGACGAACTTCGAGCCGCTCGGCCCGCGCATCTCGGTGATCGGCCGGTGGACGAGCACACCAGGTCCGTGGAGCTGGCCCTGGCCATGTCCGGGCCCCGGCAGCGGGCCAGGCGGAAGTCCAGGGTGGTGCGGCCCGCGTGGGGGCTGGGGCTGGCCGGGGCGGCGGCGGCCGCCGTGACCGCGGTGGCGGTGGGCATGTCCGGGAGCGGGACGCTGCCCACGACGCTGCCCACGACGCCCGGCAAGGGGCCCGCCGTGGCGCGGACGAGCCCGAAGACCACCGTGAAGTTGTCGGCGCGGGACGTGCTGCTGGCCGCGGCCGAGAACGCCGATCGGCAGAGCGAGGGCAGCGGCGACTACTGGCACAGCGAATCGGTGCTGCGGCACCTGTCCGTCGCGGAGAAGGGCGGCTACCTGGTCCTGGAGAAGCAGAAGTCCGAGCAGTGGACGCCCAGCGCCGTCGGTGGCGCGCAGTGGTTCCGTAGCCAGTCGCTCGGTGCCGAGCCCGCCACGGACGCGGACCGGAAGGCGTGGGAGCAGGCGGGGTCTCCGTCCGAGATCGAGATCGTGGTGCCGGGTAAGCGCTTCGGGATCAAGGTGTCCACCTCCCCGGGCAAGGTCAGGACGGATCACAGCCCGCTGGTCGATGGCGACAAGGTGTTCTGGCTGGGCAAGAACGTGTCGATGAAGGATCTCCGCGAGTTGCCGAGCGACCCGGGCAAGCTGAAGAAGTGGCTGCTGGCCTCGTACAAGGGGCATGGCACCGAGTCCACGAGCGAGAAGATGTCGGGGGACGCGTGGCTGTTCAGGGTCAGCGTCGGCCTGATCATGGACATGCCGGTGACGCCCGAGGTGCGCGGGGCGGCGTTCCGCATGCTGGCCGAGCTCGATGACGTCAAGGTCGCCGCGGACGTGACCGACACCGAAGGCCGGCAGGGTACGGCCGTGTCGGTCGAGGAGCCCGGGCGGGGCGGCGGGATCACCGAGAACCGGCTGATCTTCGACGAGGCGACCGGGCGGCCGCTGGCCCTGGAGACCGTCGAGGTGCGGGCGGGCAAGGGGGAGACCGGTTTCGAGCCGGGCGATGTACGGGGTTCCAGCGTTCTGCTGGAGGCGGGCTGGACCGACGAGAAGCCTGTTAAGTAAGGCTATGCCGTCTGGCGGGACTCGTCGTTGGCGTTCGTGCGGATCTGCTGGATGCGCTGCTTGGTGAGCCCGAGCAGTTCGCCGATGTCGCCGTCGGACAGGCCGAGCTCGTTCATGTGCTTGACGCGTTTCTTCAGCGTGCGCGTGTAGTCCTCGGCGATCGCGGCGGCCTGGCGCTGGAGGGCGGCGAAGTCGTCGAGGTCCTGTTCGGACAGGCCGGGCAGCGCGTAGCGGTAGAACGGCGCCGGCGGCTGGGCGCGGTCGGCGAACAGGAACGGGAGCGCCTCGGCGACGTCGCCCTGCAACTCCTTCAGCGTACGGGCGGACATGCCGCCGGCCACGCCGTCCACTTGAGCGAGCCACAGGGTGCCGGCCATGGTGACGTGGACGTCGACGCGGTCTGCGGTCATCGGGTGCTCCAGTCAGTCCTTCAGCCAGTCGTCGCCGAACAGGTGCGTCAGCCCTCGTTCGAGCAGGTCCACCAGATGCGGTGTCTCCCCCGGGTAAAGCGGGACGATCGCGCGGGCCGCGACCCGGCCCTCGGGGTCCCACAGCAGGAGGAAGCGCCGCCGCCTGGTCGTCTCCGTCCAGTCGCAGCGCAGGCCGTGGAGGTGGGAGAGCCCGATGATCCGATCGCGGATGGCCGCGTAGTCGTCTCGTTCTACCACACGCGGCAGACTATATCCCTTGCCTACCATCGACAAGGGGTCTTGTCGGCACTATTTCGCCATGCGTGTTGGTTAGGGCGTGCCCCAGGCCCGTACGAACGTGTCCACGGCCGTACGGGCCATGACCTGCAGTTCCGCCTCTTCGAGCACGCGGGTCCCCATCTGGGAGCGGGCCTCCAGAGGGCCGAGGAGCAGGGCCATGAACTGTTCGGCCGTCAGGTCGGGGTCCGTGGTGCGGAGCCGGCCCGCGAGCGCAAGCCGGGCCATCCGGTCCGCCACGGCCTGGTTGAGCCGGTCAGGGCCACTTTCAACGACGATGTCGAGAATGTCGGGGAAGTGGGTGATCTCCGAGTAGAGCAGCCGGCGCAGCGCGCACGAGCGGCCGTCGGTGTGCAGGCGGAGCAGGGCGCGGGCGACCTCCTCCAGCGTGGCGCGGAGGTCGTCGCCGGGGGTGGCGAGCGGCTCCAGGGCGGCGATCCGCTGGTCGAGGATGGTGCGTGCGGCGGTCTCGATGGCGTGCCTGAACAGTGTGGCCTTGTCGGTCATGTGGTTGTAGACCGTCGGCTTGGCCACCCCGGCCTCGTCCGCGATGTCCTGCACGCCGGCCTGCGCGTAACCCAGCCGGGAGAACACGGTGAACGCGCCCTCCAGGATCGCCTGCCGCTTGTCGATCCGTCCGCGCGTGGTGGTCATGCCGTTAATTGTACTCACTGGTTCAAGTTGCTGTTCGTTCGAGTTGCGACAGAACTATGGAGGTAGCTACTTTGAACTCATGAGTTCAAATGATGATCGGTTCGATGGGCGGTTGCTCGGGACGATCGCCGTCGTGCTGCTCGGTGGGCTGCTGGGGATTCTCAACAGCACGATGGCGGCGGTCGCCACCGACACCCTGGCGGTCGCCTTCGGCGCCTCGCTCGGCACGATCGGCTGGGCGTCCACCGGGTTCCTGCTCGCCGTGACCGCCACCATCCCCTTCACCACCTGGGCCGTCGACCGGTACGGCGGCAAGCGGCTCTGGCTCGCCGGGCTGGTGATCTTCCTGGCCGGGTCGCTGGCCGCCGGGCTGGCCTGGAACGTCGGCAGCCTGATCGCGTTCCGGGTGGTGCAGGGGGTCGGGGCCGGGCTGCTCGACCCGCTCGTCCTGATCCTGCTCGCCCGCGCCGCCGGGCCACGCCGGGCCGGGCGGGTGATGGGGCTGATGGGAGTGGTCCTGTCGCTCGGGCCGGTGCTCGGGCCGATCGCGGGCGGGGCGATTCTGGGTGGGTTCACGTGGCGGGCGATGTTCCTGGTCAGCGTGGCCGTCGGGCTCGTCGCCCTGGTGCTCGCCGCGCGGGTGCTCCCCGCCGACCGGCCGGGGGACGGCGGTGTGGTGCGGCTGGACGTCCTGGGGCTGGCCCTGCTCGGGCCCGGGTTCGCGGCCGTGGTGCTGGCGCTGTCGCAGTCGGTCGAGCCGCTCTGGCCCGCGGTGGTGGGCGGCGTGCTGCTGATCGGGTACGCGGCGCACGCCAGGAAGCCGTCGCCGCTGATCGACCTGCGGCTGTTCGCCAACCGCGGGTTCAGCGCCAGCGTCGCGATCATGGGGCTCGGCGGCATGGGGCTGTTCGCGGCCCTGTTCGCGCTGCCGCTGTACTACCAGCAGGCGCACGGGCACGGCGTCCTGGCCGCGGGGCTGCTCATGGCCCCGCTCGGCATCGGCGGCTCGATCGCGATGCCGCTGGCGGGCCGGCTCTCCGATCGGCTCGGCGCGCGGGGGCTGGCCAGCGGGGGCGCGGTCGTGGCGATCCTGAGCGCGTTCGCCCTCACGCGGATCGGCCCTGACACGCCGGAGGTGTGGCCGGCGCTGGCGGCGCTCACGTACGGGCTGGGCAGCGGGTTCTTCAGCGCGCCGACGATGGGCTCGCTCTACCGGACGCTGCCACCGCCGATGGTGGCGCAGGGGAGTTCGGTGCTGTACATGCTCAACCAGCTCGGGGCGGCCCTCGGCGTCGCCCTGGTCGCGGTCGTCGTGCAGACGGCGGCCGGGTTTCAGGGCGTTTTCTGGATCGCCGTGGCGATGAACGTGATCGTCCTGGCCGCCGTCCCGCTGCTGCCCGGTCGCCCGAACGCGCGGGCGGTCACGGACGAAGAACTTGTGAGGACCTCATGAAGACCTTGGTGATCACCGGCGGTACCGACGGCATGGGGAGGGCGCTCGCGCGTGCCTACCTCGGGCGGGGCGACAGGGTCGTCGTCGTGGGGCGGGACGCCGGCAAGGTGGTGCCGGGAGCCGAGTTCGTCCGGGCCGATCTGAGCCTGATCCGCGAGAACCGGCGGGTGATCGAGGCGCTCAACGACCGGTTTCCCGAGGTGGACGCGCTGGTGTTGTGCGCGCGGTACTTCCGTACGAGCCGGTTCGTGACGGATGAGGGGGTGGAGGGGACGTTCGCGCTGGACTATCTGAGCCGGTTCCTGCTCAGCTACGGGCTGGCGGGGGTGCGGACGATCGTCAACGTGTCGGGGCCGGGGCAGCCGACGCGGCTCCGGTGGGACGATCTCATGTTCGAGCGCCGGTACGACGGTGTCGCGGCCCAGTTCCAGGCGGGGAAGGCCAACGATCTGCTCGGGGTGGGGTTCGCGGCCCGGCATGGGGACCGTACCGGATATGTGCTCATTCATCCAGGCGGGGTGGCGACGAGCGTGGCCGGGCAGTACGACGCGGTGACCGCGCCGCACGCCGAGGCGCTGCGGAGGCACGGGATGCCGGTCGAGGAGGGCATCAAGCCGATCATGGCGCGCATCGACGACCCGCCCGCCGTGCCGCTCAGCGCTTTCATGCGAGAGCGTCCCATCGACCCGGCGGCCGATCCTGGGGAGGCGGAGCGGCTGCACGCGACCACGCTGGACCTGATCAGGGCTAATTCGGTTGCGGGGGGTATGGGGACTCTGGCCTGATAGATCACGTTCGGAAGGCGATCGGGAGGAGGCGATACGAGATGACGTACAACGAGGTGACCGGGACCCGACGGCCCATCAGGATGTGGGCGGAGCCGGAGCAGGTCGATCCGCAGGCGATGCAGCAACTGCGCAACGTCGCGAACCTGGAGTGGGTGCACGGTGTCGCCGTCATGCCGGACGTCCATCATGGCAAGGGCGCGACGGTGGGGTCGGTCATCGCGATGAAGGACGCGGTGTCGCCGGCGGCCGTCGGCGTGGACATCGGGTGCGGGATGACGGCGGTGAAGACGTCGTACAGGTCTTCGCAACTGCCCGACGACCTCGCCTTCCTGCGGCGCAAGCTCGAGCAGGCCGTGCCCGTCGGGTTCGGGAGCCACAAGGAGGCCGTCGACCCCGGCCAGGTGCGGGGGCTGAACACGGCCGGGTGGGCGAAGTTCTGGAACGACTTCGACGACCTGGCCCCCGAGGTGCACGCGCGGCGCGAGCGGGCCCACGTCCAGATGGGCACGCTGGGCGGCGGCAACCACTTCCTGGAGGTGTGCGCCGACGACGAGGGCCGGGTCTGGGTGGTCCTGCACTCCGGGTCGCGCAACATCGGCAAGGAACTGGCCGAGCACCACATCGGGGTCGCCCGCGGCCTGTCGCACAACCAGGGGCTCGTGGACCGGGACCTGGCGGTGTTCCTCGGCAGCACGCCGGAGATGGACGCGTACCGGCGTGACCTGTTCTGGGCCCAGGACTACGCGCGGCGCAACCGGTCGCTCATGATGGGCCTGGTGTGCGATGTCCTGCGGACCCACCTGCCGGAGATCTCGTTCGACCAGCCCATCTCCTGCCACCACAACTACGTGGCGGAGGAGCGGTACGACGGGGTCGACGTGCTCGTGACCAGGAAGGGCGCGATCCGGGCCGGCAGCGGTGAGCTGGGGATCATCCCGGGCTCGATGGCCACCGGCACCTACATCGTCAAGGGCCTCGGTAACGGCGCGGCCTTCAACTCGGCCTCACACGGGGCCGGGCGGAAGATGAGCAGGAACAAGGCCAAGAAGACGTTCACGGTCAAGGACCTGGAGGAGCAGACCGCGGGGGTGGAGTGCCGTAAGGACCCCGGGGTCATCGATGAGATTCCGGGGGCGTACAAGGACCTGGAGTCCGTGATGGCCGCCCAGACGGATCTCGTGCAGGTGGTCGCGCACCTTCGTCAGCTCATCTGCGTCAAGGGCTGATCGGGTAGCCGGGGCAGGGCACGTCCGATGTGCAGGAAACGTGCCCTGCCGTGGCCGTCGTCGCCGACGAAGACCTGCATGCGGTGGATGCCCTGGGCCGGCTCAGCGCTGATCAGGGTGTCGCCGTCGTGGGGCAGGAGCCGGAAACGTGGGGATCCGGTCTGGTCAGCCCAGATGGTGCCGCTTTCGTCCTGGCTGATGGTGATGTTCAGCATCGCGTTGCCGTAGCCGCCGACGTAGCGGCTCGCGTCGATGGCGGGGCCGGGGCTCGGGGTGGGCAGCGCGGGCAGGTCGATGCCGGCGAGTTCGCGCAGGACGTGGCTGAAGAGTTCGTGGTGCAGGGGCACGCCCTCGCCGCCGTTGGTGAGGAGCGCGACCGCGAGGTCCCGTTCGGGGACGAGTCGCAGGAACGCGGACTGGCCGATGGTGTCGCCGTTGTGGCCGTAGATCGTGTGCTCGCCGACGTGGAAGACCTCCCAGCCGAGTGCCCACGCGTCGCCGTGCGCGGTGATGGGGGACATGTGCACCTGTTCGGCCCGCATGGCGACCGCGGTGCCGTCGTCGGACAGGTGGCCGCGGGCGAAGGTGAGCAGGTCGCGGGCGGTCATCGTCAGCGCGGAGCCGGCGGGCGCGAGAGAGCGGGGCAGCGCCCAGAGCCCGACCGGCTCGGGGGCATGGCCCACGGCGGCCCGGTGCAGGATGGCCTCGTCCGCGTCGGTGGCCGTGTGCGTGAGCTTCAGCGGCTGGATGAGGTGGTCGCGCAGGCACTGGATGTACGGCTTGCCGCGCAGGACTTCGATGATCCGGCCGATCACGCAGTAGCCGGCGTTGTTGTAGGAGAACAGTTCGCCCGGTGCGAAGACCTGGGGTGCCTCGGCGAGTGATTCGACGTACCGGGCGATGGCGTCGTCGCCGCGGCCGGTGTCGGTGACCAGGTCTCCCTCGAAGCCCGCCATGTGGCACAGCAGGTGGCGGGTGGTGATCAGCGCGGCCGCGGACTCGTCCGCCAGCCGGAATTCCGGCAGGTACGCGCGGACGGGCCGGTCGAGGTCGAGCTTTCCCTCCTCGACCAGTTGCAGCGCCAGGGTGGCGGTCCAGACCTTGGAGATGGAGCCGATCTGGAACAGCGAATCGGTGGTCACCTCGACGCCGGTGCGGGTGTTGAGCACGCCCGCGGCGTGCTCCTGGAATTCCCCGTTCGCGTACACGGCGAGCACCGCCCCCGGCACCCGGTGTTCGGCGATCAGGTCAGCCAGCATGGTCGTCCTCACTGGGAAGCCTCATTGGGGAGAAGGAAAGGGGAGCCGAACGCGGCCTCGGCGATCTGGTAGCAGGTCATGTACCAGTTCCAGTCGCCGTTGAGATGTGTGGAGACGATCAGGCCGCCGTCGGGGGTGCCCAGGGTCACGCTGACGGTGCCGCCCTCCACCCCGGCCACCACGTGGAGCACGCGGCCGTCGGCCAGCGGCCATTGGGCCACGCCGGTGCCGTACCGGGCGTTGGGGATCCAGTCCCTGGTCGGGACGGTGCGCCACATCGTGCGGTGCTGCGCGGGCGGGAGCAGGGAGCCGGTGGTCAGCGCGCGCAGGAGGCGGATCAGGTCGCCGGTGGTCGAGACGACGCCGCCGGCGGCCCACGTGGGAATGGTCCTGTCGGTGACGTCGACCGGATCGGACTCAGGGCCCAGCAGGAGCGAGGCGTAGTTGTCGGGGGTGAGGCTGTCCGGATCGACGCCGTCCCGGATGAACATCCTCGTGTACGCCTTGGTGTGCGGCCCCCGGTACCGCCGTTCGGCGAAGGTGCGCGCGTAGGTGCCGGTCAGCTTGAGCGGCTGGATGACCGTCCGGTCGAGCTCATCCTCGTAGCTGCGGCCGGTCGCCTTCTCGATGATCGCGCCGGCGATGTGGTAGCCGCCGTTGGAGTAGGCGAAGTCCTCGCCCGGCTTGTACAGCGGTGGAATGGCGAGCTGGCGCTTCAGCAGTTCGTCGACGGTCAGGACGTCGTAGCGGTGCTCTTCGGCCCCGGCCCTGGTGTGATATTTCCGGACGATCTCGGCGCTCAGGCCGGTGATCCCCAGGCCGCCGGTGTGGGTGAGCAACTGCCAGATGGTGATCTCGCGGCCGTCGTTGCCGTTGCCGGTGATCACGCCGGGCAGCCAGGTGTCCACCGTGTCGTCGAGGCTCAGCCGGCCTTCGGCCTCCAGCGTCAGCATCGCGGCGGCGGTGAACGCCTTGCCGCTGCTGCCGGCGTGGAACTGCTCCCCGGGCTCGCGGCGACGGCCGGTTTCGAGGTCGGCCACTCCGGCCGAGCCGAACCAGCCGCCGTCCTGGTCCTGGATCTCGGCGACGATGCCGGGGGCGCTGCCCTCGGCCACCGCCCGGTCCAGCACCTCCTGCACCCGCTCGCGTCTTGAACTGGTCATTCTGCACTCCTGGTAGATGGGAACGGCCCGACCGGTACGCCGGTCAGGGCCTCCACCATGGGGAGCGGCGCTGATAAGCGGGTGACAGCGCGGTGATATCAGTCGTCGCCGGTCAGGCGGTCGATGACGTCCTGCCGGGGCAGGCGCGCGCCCTCTCGATAGGCCGTTTCGTACGCTGGGCCGAGCCGTTCGGCCAGGGCGGCGGCGAGCTCGCGAAGCTCGGGATCACCGTGATCGAACGTGCCACGGACCGCCTGGCTCATGCCGAGCGCGGTGGCGGCGCCGGCGGGGTCGCCTTCGAGATGGAGCAGCCTGGCCAGGTGCTGAGCCTCAAGGGCCAGGTCGCGCAGCGGAGCCGCGATCCGGGCGAGGCCGGGAAGGAGAGCTCGTGCGCGTTCCGCGTCGCCGGCCGTCAGCAGGTTCGCCATCCGGGCGCGGAGAACGAAGCCCTTGATCGCGTCAATGGGCGGAAGGGAACCCTCCCGGGCGACCCGCTCGGCCCGATCGAGTTCCAGCTCGGCCCGTTCCACCTCGCCGGCGCGACGGTACAGCTCCACCCACGCGCCCATGACCTCGAGCTGCCGCACACTCTCCCAGGCGGCCCGTTCGGCGATCTCGATGTCGTGGCGGGCGCCGGGCAGGTCTCCCGCCCGCATTCGTTCGACGGCGAGCGCGAGCCGGTGGGTGATCCCGTGGTGGGGGGTCAGGGCGAGGGCGCGCTCGTAGGCGGCGATCGCTCCGTCGTGGTCGCCACGGAGGGAGCAGGACTGCGCCACCATGGTCAGCACCAGCGCGGTGCACAGCCGGTCGCCGGTCTCCTCGAACATGTGGAACGCACGCTCCAGCGCCGTCGCGGCGGTTTCCAGGTCGCCGCGCTGGGAGGCGATGATCACCTCTACGAAGAAGGTGCAGGCGGTGGCCCAGGTGTCGGGGCGGCTTCGTACTCGGGCGATCTCGTGTCCGGCCGGCTCGTCCAGGCCGGCGGCGTAGGCCATGAAGAGTGTCGCCGGCAGCAGGGTGGGGTGGCGTTCCAGGGCGATTTGCTCGATGAGGGTTCTCACCTGGTCGTACGTGGTGGCCGGCGCGTCGTCGCCCGTCGCGCGCAGGATGGTGAAGGCGGCTCGGGTGCCGGTGGGCAGCTCCAGTTCCAGCACCCTGGCCACGTACGCCTCGCTCCGTGGTTCGTAGCGCACCATTTTCCAGTGCCAGTGCAGGGTGGCGAGGAGGCGGGCGGCGGATGTGGCGTCGTGATCGTCGATGGCCGTACGCAGTGCGTGGACGAGGTTGTCGTACTCGGCGTCGAACAGGCGCAGCGACTCTTCCTGCTTGTGGGAGCGCAGCAGCGGCTCGTGTTCCTCGGCGAGGTCGGCGAAGTGACGGGTGAACCGGTGCCGTGTCGTCTCGCGTTCGCCGGCGGCGTCGAGTTTCGCGGCGGCGTAGGCGCGGATGGTCTCCAGCATGCGGTAGCCGTTCGCGGTGCGCTCCACCAGGGACTTGTCGACCAGGGAGCCCAGCACGTAGATGACGTCTCCGGGGGGTAGCGTCCGGTCGGAGCAGGTCGCTTCGATGGCTTTGCCACCGGTTATTGCCGGAAATATCGCGATACGGCGGGCAAGGGTCTTTTCTTCGGTGGTGAGGAGATCCCAGCTCCAGTCGATGACGGCGTGCAGCGTCTGCTGGCGGGGCTGGGCGGACCGGTTGCCCGAGGTCAGCAGGCGGAACCGGTCGTCCAGCCGCCGCGCGAGCTGGTCGGCGTCCATGGTGCGGAGGCGGGCGGCGGCCAGCTCCAGGGCGAGCGGGAGGCCGTCGAGGCGGCGCACGATGTCGACGAGGGGCTCGTCGCCGAGGGTGATGCCGGGGCGGACGGCCGTCGCGCGGTCGGTGAAGAGGCGGATGGCGGCCGGTTCCGGGAGCGGGCCGAGGCGGCAGATCGCCTCGCCGATGATGTTGAGGGGCTCCCTGCTGGTGGCCAGGATCGTCAGGTGCGGGCGGCGCTCCAGCAACCGGCCGGCGAACTCGGCCGCCGCCGTCACGAGATGTTCGCAGTTGTCCAGCACCAGCAGGGCCTCGGCGCCGCCGAGCAACTCCGCCACCCGATCCACCGGCTCCCCCGGTCCACCACTGACCGGCCACGCGCCCGGGGAACTCAACGCCCCCAGCACAGCCTCCGCCACGACGCCGGCGTTGGCTCCGACATCGCTTCCGGCGTTGGCTTCGACATCGGCTCCGACATCGGTTCCGGCGTTGGCTCCGACGGCGGCTCCGACGCCGGTTCCGGCGCCGGTTCCGGCCAGGGACACGAGCCAGACGCGGCCGCGGCCGTGGGTGCGGTGGCGGGCCGCGGCTTCGAGGGCGAGCCTGGTCTTGCCGGCGCCGCCGGGGCCGACGACGGTGACCAGCCGGGAGGTCTCCAGCAGTTCGCCGAGCAGTCTCAGCTCCTCGTCACGGCCGATGAAGCTGGTCAGCGGCGCGGGCAGCTGGCCGGGCGCCGCCTCGGCCCGTACCTTCGGCGCCTCCCGCTCACCGCGCAGCACCGCCAGCCGGATGGCTCGCAGCTCCTCCGAGGGGTCGATGCCGAGCTGGTCGGCGAGAGTGCCGCGAACCTGCTCGAACACCCGCAGGGCATCGGACTGGCGACCCACCGCATGCAGGGCACGCATGCGCAGGCCGGCCAGCCGTTCGCGCAGCGGGTGCTCGGCGGCGGCCGCCTCCAGATCGGCGAGGATGCCGGCATGGTGGCCCAGCCGCAGCCCGGCCTCGAACCGGTCTTCCGCCGCGGCGACGCGCAGCTCCTCCAGCCGGGCGGCGGCCGTACCGGCGAAAGAGGCATCGAGCACGTCGGCCAGCGCCGGACCCCGCCAGAGCGCGAGCGCCTCACCGAGCAGCGCGGCGGCCTGCTCAGGGCGGTCGGCGGCCAGCTCCCGGTGGCCCCGATCGGCGAGATCCTCGAACCGGTCGGCGTCCACGTGCGCGGCGCGCAACCGATAGCCGGTGGCCACGGACTCGATCGCGGCGCTGCCCAGGGCCCTGCGCAGCCGGTACACCAGGGCGTGCAGCGCCTTGACGGCCCCCGCGGGCGGCCGCTCACCCCACAGGGCGTCGATCAGCGCTTCCGCCTGCACGACCTGGCCCGCCGAAAGGGCCAGCCTGGCGAGCAACCCCCGCAGCCGGGCACCACCGACCTCGACCGGGGCCCCGTCGTCGGCATACGCCTGGACCGGCCCAAGCACGGCCACCCGCACCCCTGCCCCCTTCCCGAAACCCGTATCAGCCTAGGGGTCGTTTCCATGCTTCAGCCGAGCAGTTCGGTGACGTCCTTTGCCGCTGATATCGCGCCCGCGACCGTCGCCGCCAATGCCAGCCAGAACGCCACGGTGTCGCGCCGGCTCTCCACCACCGCGACCTTGACCGTCGATTCTTCGGGGAGTTCGTGAAACGCCGCCGCACCGGCCATGCTTGGCCGGCTCTCAGGCGTGGCCTGCTGCCTTGGAGGTGAGGCGGGGCGCCGCTTGAGGCCGAATCGGGCGAGCAGCTTGTCCCACGTGTGTTTCGAGCAGCCGAACAGGACGCCATTCGTCGGGTTCTGACAAGGATGGCCTTTCAGGGTGGTGACTCCGCAACGCGTGGGCTTCTGCCAGGCGATGAGCCAGCAGGGGATCGCCACCGCGACGCAGGCGGCCCAGCCGAAGGTGGCCCACTCCTGGTATGTGGCGGCCATGCCCATGATGACGAGGCTGAGAACCTCGGTGATGAGCACCGTGAGCGCATTGTGGCGTCTGGTGCGTCGTCTGGGTCGGCGTGGACGGGTGCTCTTGCGGGTTCTGCGACGCGCCATGGAGTCCGCCCGGATGGCTAGGCCAAGTCCTCCTTGTCCACCATGTATGCATACCTCAGGCATTGTTGCTGTTCCAGGGCCTTAGTCCCAATTACATCGCTGTTATTCGCTCGGTAAATTGGGCGCATGGAGATCGGGGAGTTGCTGGGGTCGGGGCGTAGTGCGGACGTGTACGCGCTCGGCGACGACCGGGTGCTGCGCCGCTACCGGTTCGACGTCGATGCCCGGCGTGAGGCGGCCGTCATGGCGTACGTGGCCGCGCACGGTTACCCCGTTCCCGAGGTCCATCCCGGCGAGGGGCGGCCCACCGACCTGGTGATGGGGCGGCTGTCCGGGACCACGATGTTGCACTCCCTGATCGCCGGGGAGATCACGCCCGAGCAGGTGGGAGAGACCCTGGCGGGGCTGCTGCGGCGGCTGCACGAGATTCCGGCCAGGGAGTCGGCCGATCCCGGTGATCGGGTGCTGCATCTGGATCTTCATCCGGACAACGTGATCCTCACGCCGGACGGGCCCGTGGTGATCGACTGGTGCAACACGGCGGAGGGGCCGCCCGAGCTGGACTGTGCGCTGTCGGCGGTGATCCTCGCTCAGGTGGTCGTGGATCCGGAACTACCGGATTGGCAGGAGGCGGGGCGGTCGTCGCTGGGAGCGCTGGTCGCGGCGCTCGGCGACGCGCTGGACGTGGCCGAGCCGCTGGAGCGAGCCAGGGCGCGTCGTGCCGCCGACCGAGGGCTCAGCGAACGGGAAGTGGGCCTGCTGGACGACGCGGTGACACTGATCCGCCGACTGCGGTGAGCATTGACTATGGCCTGGGCGCCGTGCGCGGTGAGTGCGGTCTGACCGTCGTGCGCGGTGAGTGCGGTCTGACCGTCGTGCGCGGTGCTTGCGGGCTGACCGCCGTGGGCCTGGCCGTGGTCGTTCACGCCCGCCAGGCGCCCGCCGCCGCGGCCTCCTCCGCGTAGGACTCGAACGACTTCGGTGGGCGGCCCGTCACCTCGCTCACCGTCTCCAGGACGGGCTGGTCACCGAGGTCGCGCAGGGCGGCGAACGCCTTGGCCTCGGCGATCGCCTGGCCCGAGAACCCGTTCCCCGCGATGTAGTCCTCGTCACCCCCGAGATAGCGCAGCTCCCGCCCGATCGTCCGCCCGATGATGCCGACGGCCTCGCCGAACGGCAGCGAGCTCGGCCCGGTGATCTCGTAGGCGCGCCCCGCGTGGCCCTCCTCGGTGAGAGCCGCGGCGGCGACGGCCGCGATGTCGCCCGCGTCCACGAACGCCTGGCCCACGTCGCCCATCGGCAGCGTCACCTCGCCCGCCATGATGGCCGGCTGGAAGAAGCCCTCGTCGAAGTTCTGGTCGAACCAGGTCGGCCGCAGGATCGTCCAGGCGGTGCCGCTGTCGCGGACCGTGCGCTCGGCGGACATCAGCCGCTCGTCGCCCATGATCTCGATGCCCCCGCTCGACAGCAGCACGATGCGCTCGACGCCCTGCCCCACGGCCAGGGACACGAACGCGGGATCGACCGCCGTGCCGTCGGGCGCCATGAGGTAGAGGGCCGACGCGCCGGTCACCGCCGCCTCCCATGTCTCCGCCCTGTTCCAGTCGAACGTGGTCTGGCCGCCGCGCGAGGCGGCTCGTACGGTATGGCCGCCGGCGCGCAGCAGCTCGGCCACGCGGCGGCCGGTGGAGCCCGTGGCACCAAGGACGAGGATCACCTGGTGAGTCATGCCCTGAGTCAAGCAAAGGCCACCGACAGAACCGTCAAAGACGTCCGGCCGCCCGGAGCACGCGCAGCGCGTTCAGGGTGACCATCTCGTTCGGACCCGATCGGCCCCAATCAGCCGGATCGTGCATGTACGGGCGGTCCGGCGGGTTGAACCAGTGGCCCCCGCTCCGCCATCGGCCGTCACGCAGCCGGCGGCGTTCGAGCTCGTCGAGCGCGTCGGCGGCGCGCGGGTCGGCGGCCCGGCCCATCCGCGACAGTACGAGCAGCGCCTGCAGGATGTCGTAGTGCCAGTAGGGCGGATAGTGCGGCGCGAGCCAGGCGCGGTGGATGACCTCGCCGGTCGCGAGCGAGCGGAAGAGCCGGTGCTCCAGGAGCAGCTCGGCGGCCCGGCCCGCGGCCGTGGCGGCGGGCTCGTCGCCGGTGGCTCGCGCGTATTCGTGCAGGCCCCACATGGGCGGCAGGGTCTCGTGGAAGGACGAGCGGTGACCGCCCGCCCGCTCATCGCAGTTCCAGCCGCCGTCCGGCCACTGCCAGGAGACCAGCCATCCGGCCAGCAGCCCGGCGCGCGGGTCGGCGGCCAGGCCGAGGCGGCAGACGGCGGCCAGGGCGTTGCCCTCGATGGAGGCGTGCTGCCGGGGCAGCCCGCCGATCACGCGCACGCCGCGCCCGCCGTTGGTGAGCCAGGACAGCACGTAGTCGGCGATGGCCACGACGTGCGGCTCACCCGGTGGCGCGCCCAGCTCGGCCAGCGAGACGAGCCGCCAGTGGGCGCCGGACCACTTCTGGTACGGGTCGCGCCCCAGCCCAGGGGCCAGCAGGGCCTGGACCTTCCTGCCCTTCATGACGTCCTCGTCCGGAGGCTCACCGAGCAGGTCGCGCCGGGTCTGCCCGCGAATCCCGGGCTCCTCGCCGGTCAGGAGCCAATCCACCGCCGCGCGCGTGCGTGGGTCCATGACCCATGATCCGCCCGGCGGCTCACTCCGTCCAGGCGGCCGTGGCGTCGAGACGCTTGCGCCAGAGCTGCTCCGAGCCCCCGCCCGGCTCCCACCGGACGCAGAAGTCGAGCAGGTCGCGGCAGCGGGCCACCATGGCGGCCTGACGTTCCGGCCAGGCCGGGACGGGGTCGCCGTACGCGGCGAAGAAGTGCGTCAGCAGCGGCACGTGCTCGGGGTGGTGGCTGCGGATGATCCACTCGCACCAGGCCAGGTCCTCGACGGGGCGGCCGGGATGGGCCCACTCCCAGTCGAGGATCGCGGTCGTCTCGAACGTGGCCGGGTGGAACAGCATGTTCTGCGGGCCGTAGTCGCCGTGCACGATGCCCAGCCGGTGGATGCGGGCCAGCATCCGGCCGCACTCGGTGAACACCTCCACGACGCGGCCCTCGTCGAGCAGGTCCTGGCCGTGGGAGCCGTCGACGAAGCGGGTGGTCAGGCTCGTCGAGGTGATCTCGTGGACGCGGGGAACCGGCAGGCGGCCGCGCAGGCGGCGCAGATATCGGCTCTCCGTGCTCAACCTGAACGCCGCCTCGGGCCCCTGGTAGCACTTCACGACCAGGGCGCCGTCGCCGACCGTGCTGTTGGTGTACCCGTGCTTCACAAGGGACGATTCTGGCGTACCCGGGACCCTGCCGGGCGCCGCGGCGCGCTATCCGAGCGGCTCCGATACACGATGTAAGGACGGAACAAATAGCCCAACGGCGCGGAAAGCGCGTGCACCAAGCGGCTGAACGGGAAAAGGACGATCAGTGCCATCCCGATAAGTGTGTGCACCTTGTAAAGATCGCTCGCCCGGCCCATCGCCTCGGCGTCGGGACGCAGCGTGAAGATGCCGCGGAACCAGGGCGCGACCGTCGTCCGATAGCTCACCTCACTGGGTACGAACCCCGCCACCGTCGTCAGCAGGCCCGCGACGATCGCGGCGGCCAGCACCACGTACATCACTTTGTCGTTGACCGTGGTCGCCAGGAACACCGGGCCGGTGGCGCGCCTGCGGTAGATGAGCAGGACCAGCCCCGCCAGCGTGGCCAGGCCCGCGAGGCCGCCCCAGACCAGCGCGTTGACGTGGTAGGCGTCGTTGGACACGCCGATGGCGTCGGTCCAGGAGATCGGTACGAGCAGGCCGGCCACGTGCCCGACGATCACGAACAGCAGGCCGTAGTGGAACAGCGGGCTCGCCACGCGCAGTAGCGGGCTCTCGTAGAGCTGGGAGGAGCGGGTGGTCCAGCCGAACTTGTCGTAGGTGTGGCGCCAGATCAGCCCGCCCACGAAGATCACCAGGGTGACGTAGGGCGCGACCACCCAGAGCATGCTCTCGGCCCAGGTCATCGGTAGACGCCCACGGACTCGGCGGGCGGCCCGGCGGCGGCCAGGCGGGCGGCCCTGGTGCGCTGCGCGGCGGTGATCGGCGGCAGGGTCGCGCAGAGCGTGCCGACCACGTCCGCGTACGGCGAGTCGCGCTCGGTCAGCGCGGCCAGCAGGAGCTCCAGCCCTGCCCGGTGGTCGGACAGCAGATCGGCGCCCGACGGATCGAGCGCGGCGAACTCCAGCAGCACCGGCAGGAAGTCGGGCAGCTCGTCCTCCATCGGCTCCCAGCCCGCCGCGCGGTAGCGGCTCTTCAGCGCGGCCAGCGACTCGCCGCGGCGGCGGGTGTCGCCGTCGGCGTAGTAGGTCAGATAGAGGCAGCAGCGGCGGTTCAGGTCGAACGTGTCCACGTAGTGCGCGGCCAGCTCGCCCGGGCCCAGCTCGGTGGCGCGCGTGAGGAAACCCCCGAAATGGGGCTGAGCGGCCTCCTCGATGAGCGGGAGACGGCGCCAGAAGCGCTCGTCGGGGTAGGCGAGGAGATGGGCGGCGGCCTGCCAGATGACGGGTTCGTTCATCATTTTCCTCTCTTGGGCGCTCTTTTGAGGGGGAACAGTCCCGCCGGGGTGCCTCGGCCGTCCCAGTTGAGGAGGTTGACCCGGTCGCGGGTGACCTCGTCGCTGGTCTGGCGCTCCTTCAGGCCGTGGAAGGTCTCGATCGACACCGGTACGGGCCGGCCCGACGCCTCGCCGAACGGCCCCTGCATGCCGGGGCCCCCGTCGTAGTCGAGGCTGCAGCCGCCCTCCTCCACGACGCCCGGCACGTTGCCGTACGCGGTGGGGATGACGTAGCGATCCTCGTATTTGGCCACCGCGAGCAGCCGGTACATGGCGTGCAGGTCGTCGCCGGGCGTGGCCTCCCACTCGCCCAGGTTGACCCCGCGCATGTACGCCCGCATCTCGGCCAGGCGGCGCAGCGCGGCGTTCACCGGGGCCGGGTCGCCGGCGGTGAACAGCTCGGCCAGGTAGCCGATCGGGATGCGCATCGCCTCGATGGCGGCGAACAGGTTGCCCGCGTCCTCGCCGTCGTGGCCGGTGGTGGACAGGGCGTCGACGACGGGGGAGAGCGGCGGGACGTACCAGACCATGGGGAGGGTGCGGTATTCCGGGTGCAGGGGGAGGGCTATGCGATATTTCTTGATCAGGTCGTAGACGGGCGATCTGCGGGCGGCGTCCAGCCAGTCGGCCGGGAGCCCGGCGGCGGCGGCCTCCGGGCCGTGGGGGTCGATGAAGAGGTCGAGCTGCGCTTCGTACAGGTCGTGCTCGTCGGCCACCGAGGCGGCCTCGGTCACGCGGTCGGCGTCGTACAGCAGGACCCCGATGTAGCGCAGGCGGCCCACGCAGGTCTCCGAGCAGACCGTCGGCAGCCCCACCTCGACGCGGGGATAGCAGAACGTGCACTTCTCGGCCTTGCCGGTCTTGTGGTTGAAATACACCTTCTTGTACGGGCAACCCGTCACGCACATGCGCCAGCCCCGGCACCGGTCCTGGTCGACCAGCACGATGCCGTCCTCGGCCCGCTTGTACATCGCCCCCGACGGGCACGCGGCCACGCACGACGGGTTGAGGCAGTGTTCGCAGATGCGCGGCAGGTAGAACATGAACGCCTTCTCGAACTCCAGCCTGACCTGCTCCTCCAGCCTGCCCAGCAGCGGATCGGGCGACGGGTCGCCGCCGAGGTCGTCGTCCCAGTTGGCGCTCCAGCGGATCTTCATCGGCTCGCCGCTGATCAGGGACCTGGGCGGCGCGACGGGGACGTCGTCGGAGAGCGGGGCCGCGGTGAGGTTCTCGTAGTCGTAGGTCCAGGGCTCGTAGTAGTCCTGGATTGAGGGCATGAGCGGACTGGCGAAGATGGTCAGCAGCCTGCGCAGGCGGCCACCGGCCCGGGGCTTGATGCCGTTTTTGGTGCGTATCCAGCCGCCCCGCCAGCGCTCCTGGTCCTCGTAGCGGCGGGGATAGCCCTGGCCGGGGCGGGTCTCGACGTTGTTGAACCAGACGTATTCGACGCCCGGCCGGTTGGTCCAGGTCTGTTTGCAGGTGACCGAACACGTATGGCAGCCGATGCACTTGTCCAGGTTCATGACCATGGCGATCTGGGCCATCACCTTCACTGGTATCGCACCTCCTGTGACCTGCGCCGGATGGTGGTGATCTCGTCACGCTGGTTGCCGGTCGGGCCCAGGTAGTTGAATCCGTACGAGAGCTGGGCGTGCCCGCCGATCAGGTGCGTCGGCTTGATGAGCACCCTGGTCAGGGCGTTGTGGACACCACCACGGCGGCCCGTCGCCTCCGACTTCGGCACGTCGATCAGCCGGTCCTGGGCGTGGTACATGTAGACGGTCCCGATCGGCATGCGGTGCGAGACGATCGCCCTGGCCACCACCACGCCGTTGCGGTTGACCGCCTCCACCCAGTCGTTGTCGGCGATCCCGAGCCTGGCGGCGTCGCCGGTGGCCATCCAGATCGTCGGACCGCCGCGCGACAGGGACAGCATGAGAAGGTTGTCCTGATATTCGGAGTGGATCGACCACTTGCTGTGCGGGGTCAGGAAGCGCAGGGCGCCGCTCTCGCCGTCGAGCGTGGCCAGGTCAAGCGGGGGGCGGTAGATCGGCAGCGCCTCGCCGTACTCGTGGATCCAGTCGTGGTCGAGGTAGAAGTGCATGCGCCCGGTCAGCGTGTGCCAGGGCTTGCCGTTCTCGACGTTGATCGTGAAGGGCGCGTAGCGGCGGTCGTGCGACTCCTTGCCCGACCATTCGGGGCTCGGGGCGACGGCGACCGGCCGGGCCTGGGTGTCGGAGAAGACGATGCGGTGGTTCTCGTTCGCCAGCCCGTCGAAGCTCATGCCCGTACGCCGGGCGAGCTGCCTGAAGCCCTGCGCGGCCAGCCTGCCGTTGCTCACGCCCGACAGCGCGAGGATCGTCTCGCACGCCTTGGCGTCGGTGTCGAGCTCGGGCCTGCCCTTGGCCACGCCGCGCGGCACCAGGCCGCAGCGCTGGCCCAGCCAGGTGACCTCCTCGCGGGGCCAGAAGGTCACGCCCTTGACGGGCAGGCCGAGCTGCTCGGTGAGCGGGCCGAGCGCGGCGAGTTTCTCGGCGATGGCGCCGTAGTCGCGCTCCACCACCTTGAGGTCGGGGTGGCCGGGCCGGCCGGCGAGTTCGCCGGGGGTGTCGTGCTGGTACGCCACCGCCACCACGTCCTTGCGTACACCCAGACGGCTCTTGGCCAGCTCACTGAAGGCGCGGGCGATGGCGTGGAAGGCGGCGAAGTCGGTCTTCGTCTCCCAGGGCGGGTTGATCGCCGGGTTGAACGCGTGCACGAACGGGTGCATGTCGGTGGAGGACAGGTCGTGCTTCTCGTACCAGGTGGCGGCGGGCAGCACGATGTCGGAGAAGACGGTCGAGGAGGTCATCCGGAAGTCGAGGGTGAGCAGGAGGTCCAGCTTGCCCACCGGCGCCCTCGGGTCGGGGTGCTCCAGGTTCGAGGTGGCGCCGAGCAGGTGGTGCAGGAAGTATTCGTTGCCCTTGGCGGAGGAACCGAGCAGGTTGGAGCGCCAGAGGGTGAGGACGCGCGGCCAGTTGCGGGGGTCGTCGGGCTCCTCCGCCGCGTGCCGGAGCCTGCCCGTTTTGAGTTCTTCGCGGGTGTACGCGATCGGGTCGTCGGCGTCGCCCAGCTCCAGAGGGTTGCGGTCGAAGGCCGGGGACATCGGCATCCAGCCGTTGCGTACCGCCTCGGCCACCAGGTCGGCCGTGTGCCTGCCCTGGAACGCGCCCTTGGCGAGCGGGCTGGTCAGCTCGCCGGCGTCGAAGCGGTCGTAGCGCCACTGGTCGGTGTGCAGGTACCAGAACGGGGTGCCGGGGACCTGGCGCGGCGGCCTGGACCAGTCGAGGGCGCCCGCCAGCAGGGCCTGGCCGGCCTGCGGGCGGCACTTCTCCTGGCCCACGTAGTGCGCCCAGCCGCCGCCGTTGCGGCCCTGGCAGCCGGTCAGCAGCAGGAGCGACAGGAAGGCGCGGTAGATGGTGTCGCCGTGGAACCACTGGGTGGTGCCGGCGCCCAGGATGATCATGCACCTGCCCTGGGTCTTCTCCGCCGTGGTCGCGAACTCTCGGGCGATCTTCACGGCTCTCGCGGCCGGTACGCCGGTGATGGGCTCCTGCCAGGCGGGGGTGTAGGGCTCCGTCGCGTCGTAGCCGGTGGGCCAGATGCCGGGGAGGCGGGGACGGTGCACGCCGTATTGGGCCAGGAGCAGGTCGAAGGCCGTGGTGACGAGCCGTCCGCCGACGCGCTGGACGGGCACGCCTCGGCGGATCGTGTGGCCATCGTGCTCGACCGGGGCACCTCCACGGGTCGTGTGGCCGTCGTCGAAGCGGGGGAGCAGGACTTCCGCCGCCTCGCCGCCGTACAGGGTGAGCATGGGGTCGATGTCGCCCAAGTCGAGGTTCCAGCGGCCCTCGCCCGAGGGGGTCCAGCGGAAGCCGGCCGAGCCGTTCGGGACCACCGGGGTGCCCGATCGCGACATGAGGACGGTCTTCCACTCGGCGGCCTCCTCCTGGGAGCCGAGGTCGCGGGCGGTGAGGAACCGGCCGGGGACGTAGGCGCCGTCGCGCGCTTCGAGCGTGACGAGGAAGGGCAGGTCGGTGAAGCGTTTGACGTAGTCGGTGAAGTAAGGGGTGTCGCGGTCGACGAAGAACTCCTTGAGCAGGACGTGGCCCATCGCCATGGCCAGGGCGCCGTCCGTGCCGGGGCGGACGGCGAGGAACTCGTCGGCGAACTTGGCGGCGTCGCTGTAGTCGGGGGAGACCACCACGACCTTCTGGCCCCGGTAGCGGGCCTCGGTCATCCAGTGGGCGTCGGGGGTGCGGGTGACGGGGACGTTGGCGCCCCACATGATCAGGTATGCCGCGTCCCACCAGTCGGCCGACTCCGGCACGTCGGTCTGGTCGCCGAAGACCTGGGGGGAGGCGACGGGGAGGTCGGCGTACCAGTCGTAGAAGGAGAGCATGGTGCCGCCGATGAGCGACACGAAGCGGGCGCCGACGGCGTGGGAGACCATCGACATGGCGGGGATGGGGGAGAAGCCGGCGACGCGGTCGGGGCCGTAGGTCTGGATGGTGTGGACGTGGGCGGCGGCGATCATCTCGGTGGCCAGGTCCCAGGTGACGCGGATGAGGCCGCCGTGACCTCGGGCGCGCTGGTACTGCCGCCTCTTATCCGGATTTGTCGTGACATCCGCCCAAGCCGCCACCGGATCGCCGAGGCGGGTCCTCGCCTCGGTGTACAGCTCGACCAGGACACGCCGCGCGTACGGGTAGCGGATGCGGGTCGGCGAGTAGGTGTACCAGGAGAAGGCGGCGCCGCGTGGGCAGCCGCGCGGCTCGTATTCGGGCCGGTCGGGGCCCACGCTCGGATAGTCGGTCTCCTGCGTCTCCCACGTGATGATGCCGTCCTTGACGAACACCTTCCATGAGCACGAGCCCGTGCAGTTGACGCCATGGGTCGACCTGACCACCTTGTCGTGGCTCCAGCGGTCGCGGTAAAAGGCGTCGCCCTCCGTGCCGCCTTTGAGGTGAAGAGTGTGCAGGTCGTCGCTGACGGCTGACCTGCGCAGGAAACGGCCGGTGCGCAGGAGGAGATCTTCGGCGCTCATGCCCCCCACTTCATCACAGAAAGTGACCCTCTGTTACACAGGGTATATGTCTGAGCTTCGTAAAGGTCAGGTGCGGAACCTCGCGCTGGCCACGGCGGCGTTCGCGGTGACGTTCTGGGCGTGGAACCTCATCGGGCCGCTGTCCGGGAGCTACAGCGGGCGTTTGCGGCTGTCGCCGACGCAGACCTCGCTGCTGGTGGCGATCCCTGTGCTGGTCGGCGCGCTGGGGCGGATCCCGGCCGGGATGCTGGCGGATCGGCTCGGCGGGCGGCGGATGTTCGCGATCATCTGCTTCGTCTCGATCGTGCCGGTCCTGTTCGTCGGCTGGTCCGATTCGTACGGGTGGTTGCTGTTCTGGGGGTTCCTGCTGGGCATCCCCGGCACGTCGTTCGCAATCGGCATCCCCTTCGTGAACGCCTGGTACGAGCCGGCCCGCCGAGGTTTCGCCACCGGCGTGTTCGGCGCGGGGATGGGCGGGACGGCACTGTCGGCATTCTGCACACCCCGCCTGGTCGAGGCCTTCGGCCGCCCCGGCGCCCACCTGCTCGTGGCCGCCGGCCTCGCCCTGACGGGACTGATCATGCTGACCGCCAGCCGCGACTCCCCTAACTGGTCCCCCAACCCCGCACCCGGTCCCGCGTCCGTTTCCGGTTCCGTGCCTGGCCTCGGCGCCGAGGCTGGTTCCCCTCCCGCGTCCGGTTCCGGTTCTGTGTCCGCGTTGGCGGGGATGCGGGAGGCGATGAAGGTCAAGGCGACCTGGCAGTGCGCCTTCCTGTACGCGGTGGCGTTCGGTGGGTTCGTGGCCTTCTCCACCTACCTGCCGACGCTGCTGCAGAACGCCTACCACTTCCTCCAGACCGACGCCGGGCTGCGTACGGCCGGGTTCTCGATCGCCGCCGTGCTCTCCAGGCCGCTCGGTGGCGCGCTCTCCGACCGGATCGGGGCCGTCAAGGTGCTGGAGATCTCGTTCGGCGGCACCGCGTTGATGGCACTCGTGCTGGCCCTGCGGCCGCCGGTCGAGGTGCCCGCCGGGGTGAGCTTCGTGCTCATGGCGTTCTTTCTCGGGCTGGGCACCGGCGGGGTGTTCGCGCTGGTGGCACGGTTGGTCGAGGCGCCCAAGGTGGGGACGGTGACCGGGCTGGTCGGGGCGGCGGGCGGGCTCGGCGGATATTTTCCGCCGCTCGTGATGGGCACCGTCTATGCGGCCACAGGGGCGTACCTGATCGGATACGTCCTGCTCGCGGCCACCGCCCTGGTCGCATTGGCCTACACAATAAGGGCATTTCGGACGCTCTAGCTCGACGAAAATGGTTTGCCGGAGCAGGGGGCGCCTTGTCAATGTTGTCAGGCTATGCGCTCCCTTCCTGAGGCCGATCCCGGCGTGCCCGACATCCGCAGCCCGCTGCGTTACCTGTGGTGGAACGCGCGGCGGCAGGCGTCGTCGCTGCTCGCGGGCATCGGCTTCGCGACCCTGTGGTGGCTGGTGCAGGCGCTCATGCCGGCCGTGCTCGGGAAGGGCATCGAGGCGGTCACGGCCAAGGACACCCGCTCGCTGCTGCTGTGGTCGGCGATCCTGCTCGCGCTCGGGCTGGTGCAGGCGTTCACCGGGGTCATGCGGCACCGGATGGCCGTCTACAACTGGCTGGCGGCCGCGTACCGCACCGTGCAGGTCACCGCCCGCCAGGCCGCCCGGCTCGGCGCCACGCTGCCGAAGCGGCTCTCGACCGGTGAGGTCGTCAGCGTTGGTAACTCCGACATCGCCCACATCGGCAGCTCCATGGACATCCTGCTCCGGGGCACCGGCGCGGTCGTCGCCATCGTGACCGTCACCGTGATTCTCATCTCGACCTCGCTGCCGCTCGGGCTGCTCGTGCTGTTCGGCGTGCCGCTCATGGCCGTGGCCGTCGGGCCGCTGCTGCGCCCGCTGCACAAGCGGCAGCGCAGCCAGCGCGAGCTGACCGGCGACCTGTCCACCCGGGCGGCCGACATCGTGGCCGGGCTGCGGGTGTTGCGCGGCATCGGCGGCGAGCAGGTGTTCGCCGAGCGCTACCGCGAAGAGTCGCAGCGGGTGCGGCAGGCCGGCGTGCGCGTCGCCGGGGTCGAGTCGGTGCTCGAAGGCGCCCAGATCATCCTGCCCGGCCTGCTCATCGCGATCGTCACCGGCATCGGCGCCACCTTCGCCGTCGCCGGGCAGATCCCGACCGGCCAGCTCGTCGCCTTCTACCTGTACGCGGTGTTCCTCATCGGGCCCATGCGCACGCTCACCGAGGCCGCCGACAAGCTCACCAAGGGCCACGTCGCGGCCGGGCGGGTGATCCGGATCCTGTCCATCGACCCCGAGGTCGCCGGAGGCACCGGCGCCAGCGAGGGCGGCGTGTTGCGCGACACGTACAGCGGCGTCACCCTCCAGCCCGGCTCGCTCACCGCCGTGGCCGCGAACACCCCCGAGGACGCCATCGCCATCGCCGACCGGCTCGGCCGCTACGCCGACGGAGACGTCACCTTCGGCGAGACCGACCTGCGGGACCTGCCCATCGGCGAGGTCCGCTCCCGGATTCTGGTCGCCGACAACGCCGCCCGGCTGTTCACCGGCAGGCTCCGCGACGAGCTGGACGTGCGCGGCACCGCTTCCCATGAGCAACTGGGCCAGGCCCTGCACGCGGCCTGCGCCACCGACATCGTGGAGGCCCTGCCCGACGGGCTCGACTCCCAGGTGGCCGAGGCCGGCCGGGAGTTCTCCGGCGGGCAGCAGCAGCGGCTGCGGCTGGTCCGGGCGCTGCTGGCCGACCCCGAGGTGCTCATCCTGGTCGAGCCCACCAGCGCGGTGGACGCCCACAGCGAGGCCCGCATCGCCGAGCGCCTGGCCAAGGCGCGCGCCGGACGCACCACCCTGATCTGCACGACGAGCCCTCTCGTCCTCGACCGGACCGACCACGTGATCTACATCGAGGACGGCAGGGTCCTGGCCGAGGGCACCCACCGGCAACTGCTGGACGGCTCGCCCGAATACGCCGCGACCGTGACCCGTGGGGAGGACTGAGGGGGAATGGGAATGGCCCGCCAGATCCTTCTGAACGGCTCGTCCGGACACGTTGCGACTGTGGCTCGCGGGGAGGGCCGACGCATGGTCCGCGAGGTCCTTCTGGGCGGCTCGCCTGGACGCGTTGTGTCTGTGGCTTGTGGGGAGGGCCGGGGGATGATTCGCGAGGTCCTTCTGGATGGCTCGCCCAAGTGTGCTGTGACCGTGACGACTCGTGGGGAGGACTGACGTATGGCCCGCGAGATTCTGCCGGTGGCCGATCGTAAACAGGTGCGCGCCTATGCTCGGCGGCTGACTCTGAAGTATCCGCGCCGGCTGGCGTTCACCCTGCTCCTGCACGGGCTGGCCGCCGTTTCCGGACTGGTCGTCCCGTGGCAGTTGGGCGCGCTGGTGCAGGACGTTCAGTATGGCGCCGAGGTGAACGTCACCCTGGTGGCCGTCCTCATCGGGGTCTTTCTGGTGCTGCAGGGCTTCCTCATGCGGTATGCGGTGCTGGCCTCCGCCCGGCTCGGTGAGAAGGTGCTCGCCGAGTTGCGCGAGGAGTTCGTGGACCGGGTGCTGGGGCTGCCTCTGTCCACCGTCGAGCGGGCCGGCGCCGGTGACCTGATCACCAGGACCTCCCGTGACGTGGACGCCCTGTCGCGCACCGTGCGGCACGCCGTGCCGGAGACGCTGATCGCGCTGGTCACGTTCGTCATCACCATTGGGGCGTTGCTGCTGGTCAGCCCGCTTCTCATGCTGCCGATGCTGATCGCGGGCCCTCTGATCTACGCCTCCACCCGGTGGTATCTCCGGCGGGCGCGCGACGGCTACCTCCGCGAGAACGCCGCCTACGCCGACATGACCGAGGGCCTCGCCGAGACCGTCGAAGGCGCCCGGGCCGTGGAGGCGCTCGGGCTGCAGGAGCGGCGGCGGGAGCGGACCGATGGCGACATCGCGGGGTCGTTCGCCGCCGAGCGGTACACGCTGGGGCTGCGCACCCGGTGGTATCCCGCCGTCGAGCTCGGCTACGTCATCCCCGTGGTGGCGGCGCTGCTGGTCGGCGGGCTCTTCTACACCAACGATCTCGTGACGCTCGCCCAGGTGGCCACCGCCGCGCTCTACGCGCAGCAGCTCATCGATCCGCTGGACCGGTTTCTCATGTGGATCGACGAGCTGCAGGTGGGCGGGGCCTCGATGGCCCGGCTGCTCGGGGTGGCCAACGTCCCCGACGACCGGGTGGCCTCCGCCGCCGAGCCCGCCGGGGAGTCCTTGGAGGCCTCCGAGGTGCGCTACGCCTACCGCGAGGGCCGGGACGTGCTGCACGGGGTGTCGCTGACCGTGCGACCCGGGGAACGGCTGGCCATGGTGGGGCCGTCCGGGGCCGGCAAGTCGACGCTGGGGCGGTTGCTGGCCGGGATCCACGGGCCGCGCACCGGGGCGGTGACCGTGGGCGGGGTGCCGCTGGTGGACCTGCCGCTGGACGACCTGCGCGGGCACGTCGCGCTCGTCACCCAGGAACACCACGTGTTCAAGGGCTCGCTGCGGGACAACCTGCTGATCGCCCGCCCCGACGCCGCCGACCCGGCCGTCCTCAAGGCGCTGGAAGCGGTGGACGCCGTGGACTGGGTGCTGGGCCTGCCCGCCGGGCTGGACACCGAGGTGGGCTCCGGCGGCCTCGCGATCTCGGCCGCCCAGGCGCAGCAGCTCGCCCTGGCCCGGCTGGTCCTGGCCGACCCGCACACCCTGGTGCTGGACGAGGCCACCTCCCTCATCGACCCTCGGGCGGCCCGGCACCTGGAGCGCTCCCTGGCGGCGGTCCTGGAGGGCCGGACGGTGATCGCCATCGCCCACCGGCTGTACACGGCTCATGACGCCGACCGAGTGGCCGTGGTGGAGGATGGGCAGATCAGCGAGCTGGGCTCCCATGACGAGCTCGTGGCGGAGGGCGGCTCGTACGCGGCTCTCTGGACCAGTTGGCACGGCACCCCGGTCAAGCGGTGAGGTGATGGTTTTGCGGGGGTAGGGCATTGGACCGCCTCCTTCGTCTGCCTTGTGGGGGTGTGCCATCGGGCCGCCTCTTCCGCCCGTCTTGTGGGGTCGGCCCTTCGCCCGTCTTGCGGGGCGGGTGGCCGGGCCCGCTCCTTCGCCTGCCTTGGGGCTGGGCCGGCCCCTATGCCCGCCTGGAGCCGTGGTGCCTCAGCTCGGCCTGTCTTGGCCGGTGAGGCGTTGGGCCGGTGTCCGCCACCCGTCTCAAGGGGGCGGTGTGTTGCTGTTGCTCAGGAGGCCGGGGGTCAGCATGCCGTTTTCTTGGCGGGCAGCGTGCGGGTGGTGAAGTAGCGGTTAATGTGGTCGCGGGCGCAGGGGTTGTTGCCGTAGAGGGTGTGGCCGGGGCCCGCGTGGTGGATGGTGGCGCTGCCGGGGACCGCTGAGAGGACGCGTTCGACCGCGTCGGACTCGCCCCAGGCGCCCGCGCCCAGCATCGGCGGGAGGCCCTTCGGAAGAGCGGCCGGTGGGTTGGTCACGGGGACGGGCCAGCCGATGCAGTTGAGGGTCGCCGAGGCGAGGGTGTTGGCGGAGCCGGTGCTGGGGGCGACGGCTCGCAGGCGGTTGAGGGTGGTCGTCATCTCCTTGCGGCCGGCGAAGCGGGGCCAGTCGACGCATTCGGTGACGCCGGTGCTCTGGTCGGGGTAGCGGGCGCCGCGGGAAGGCACGAAGTCGGAGGCGTCGCCCTTGCTCGCCTTGCGGATCGCCTGGGCCAGCTTGGGCCAGGTGGTGTCGCCCTGACGGGCGAGGGCCAGGGCGAAGGACTGGAGGTCACGGGCTTTGTAGGCGACGTTGGCCGTGGTCGTGGGGATCGGCCGGCGGTCGGCTCGAGCGATCAGGGTGCGCCAGAGGCCGCGTACGTCTCCGCAGTCGTTGTCGTCGCACCAGGTGAAGAAGCGCCGCATGAACTGCTCGTTGCTCTTGGCCATCTCCTCCAGCTCGCCCTGCCAGTCGGTGGTGCTGTGGTTCCAGGTGCCGTCGAGGACCATCGTGCGGACCTGGCCGGGGAACAGGCGGGCGTAGGACTGGCCGTAGAAGCCCGCGTAGGAGGCGCCGTAGTAGTTGAGCTTGTCGTCGCCCAGGGCCTTCCTGATCGCCTCCATGTCTCTGGCGTGGTCGGCCGAGCTCATGTTGGCGAACAGCTCGGGGTCCTTGAGGCGGCAGGCTTCGGCGTAGCCGCGGTTGGTGTCGGACAGGCGGCCGAGGTCGGCGTCGTTTCCCGGGGTGTCGGCGATGGGGACGCGGGTCCAGGCGCACTGCAGGCCCGTGCTGAGGCCCTTGAACTGTTCGCCGTAGCCGCGGGTGTCCCAGGTGACCACGTCCATGCGCTCGCGCAGTTTGGCCCACCAGGTGGGCAGGGACTGGGTCATGGCGATGCCGGGGCCGCCGGGGCCGCCGTAGGCCACCAGGACCGAGCCCTCGGAGGTGGTGCCGGTGGCCTTCAGCCTGCCCAGTTTCAGAGTGATCTTGCGGCCGTCGGGTTTCTGCCAGTCGGCCGGGACCTGGAGGTCGGCGCACTGCAGGCCGATCTTGTCATTGGGGCAGGTCTGCCAGTCCAGAGTGGTGGCCGCCGCCGTGGCCGGGGTGGCCTGGAGGCCCGCTCCGAGCAGGGTCAGAGTGATCGCGAGGGGTTTGAACATGGCGATCAGGATGGCGGAGTGGGCGGTGGGATCGCGTCGGACCAGGGTTTGGTTTTCGGGGGCGGGAAGTCATACCTGGGGTTGTCAGACCAGGGCATGGCCGATGGGTTTTCAAGGAGCGCCCGTCCCTATGAGAAGGAGCGCCCGTCCCTATGAGAAGGAGCGCCCGTCCTTGTGAGCAGGGGCGCTCCTTCCCGGGAAGGCGGGTGGTCAGCCCAGGGACTTCTTCAGGAAGTCGATCTGGAGGAGGAGCAGGTTCTCGGCCACGACCTCCTGAGGCGTCATGTGGGTCACGCCCGACAGCGGCAGCACGTTGTGCTGGCGGCCGGCGGCGAGCAGGGCCGAGGAGAGGCGGAGGGTGTGCGCGGCCACCACATTGTCGTCCGCCAGCCCGTGGATCAGCAGGAGCGGGCGTTCGAGTTTGGCGGCGTCCGCGAACAGTGATGACTTCTCGTACACCTCAGGCTGCTTGCCCGGATCGCCCAGGTAGCGCTCGGTGTAGCACGTGTCGTACAGGCGCCAGTCCGTCACCGGCGCGCCCGCCACGGCCGCGTGGAAGACGTCGGGGCGCCGGAGGACCGCGAGCGCGGCCAGGAAGCCGCCGAACGACCAGCCGCGAATGGCGACGCGCGTCAGGTCGAGGTCGTCGGGATATTGCTCGGCCACGCCCTGCAGCGCGTCGATCTGGTCGTCGAGCGCGGGGGTCGCCAGGTCGTTGCGCACGGCCCGTTCCCAGTCGGTGCCCCTCCCTGGGGTGCCGCGCCCGTCGGCCACGATGACGGCGAAGCCCTGCTCGGCGAACCACTGGCTCTCCAGGTAGGAGCCGCGCCGGTTGAGCACCCGCTGCGCGTGCGGCCCCCCGTACGGGTCCATGAGCACGGGCAACCGGCCCGACCCCTGCTCGTGCCAGGAGGGCAGCACCACGGCGGTGGCCAGTTCGCGGCGGCCCGAGCGGCCGAGCGAGACGCGCAGGTCGAGGCCGGGACGCTCGGCGTACGACGGGATCGGCACCGCCATGCCGTCACGACGTACGACCGTGGTCGACACGCCCTCGGCGTCGAGGCTCTGCTCGCTCAGCACGCCGACCCCGCCCGACATCCGCCCCGAGAACACCCCGGACCGGGTCGAGACGGGCAGCAGCGAGTGCCCGTCCCACGTCCACAGGTGGATCTCGGTCGGATCGCCGCTCGCGCTGAACAGCACGCTGTCATGATCGACGTCGAGCACGGCCCGCACCTGCAGCGTCGGCGGGGTGACGGCGCGGTCGCCGACGAACAGCCGGTGCCCGCCCTCGGAGCCGGCCACCCAGACCAGCGACCCGTCGTCGAGGTGCGCGGGCACGCCGGTGACGATGTCGACCCAGGCCGGATCGGTGTCCTCGCGCACGAGCGTGGACGCGCCCGTCGCCGGATCGACCGTGAACAGCCGCATCGTCCGCTGGTCGCGGGTCATCGTCACGATCGACAGCGCGTGGGAGTCCCAGGCGGCCGTCGTGAGGTATTCCTCGTCGTACGGCACCGCCACCCGCGACCCGTCCAGCCCCAGCACGAACAGCCCGGTGACCGCGTTGGGCGTCCCGGCGGCCGGATAGCGCTGGGTCACGGCGGGGCGGTCGGGGTTGGCCGGGTCGGCGATGTGCCACGTGTGCACGGGAGCCTCGTCCGCCCGCTCCACCAGCAGCGCGTCGCTCGACGGCGCCCACCAGTGGCCGCGCATCCGGTCCATCTCCTCCGCCGCGATGAACTCCGCCAGCCCGTACGTCACCGTCTCCGACTCCGGCGTCGCCAGCGCGCGGTCGTCGCCCGAGACCAGGTCCTGGACGCGCAGGGCACCGCCGGTGACATAGGCGACATGCCGCCCATCGGGCGAGACACGCGGGTCGATGACCGCGCCCGGCGTCTCCAGCCTGCGGGCCTCGCCGCTCCCCAGCTCCACCACGTAGAGCGCGCCGGACAGCGCGAAGCACGCCCTGGTCACGGAGGCGTCGGCGGCGTAGGCCACCACGCCGCCCGCCGCCTCGCGGCTGCGCTCGCGCCGGGCGCGCTCCTCCGGCGGCAGATTCTCCTCCTCGTCGCCGTGGAGCCGGCGCGGGTCGACGACCAGGCGTTCGACGTGGGTCTCCGTGTCGAGCTCCCACAGGCAGGTCACCGGATCGGTGCCGGACCTCGTCCGCAGGAAGACCACCCGGCCGCCGTCCGGGGAGATCGTGAAGCCTCTGGGCACCCCCAAGGTGAACCGGCGGGTCCTGGCAGACAGACGCGGGAAGCTCTCACTCATGGGGCCAATCCTGCCAGGAACGAGCCATTGTTACGCTCGTGGCCATGACTGATCGACGGCTTCTGCTCGTACACGCCCATCCGGACGACGAGTCGATCGGCACCGGCGCCACCATGGCCAAATACGTGGCCGAAGGTGCCCACGTCACGCTGGTGACCTGCACGCTCGGCGACGAGGGGGAGGTCATCCCCCCGGACCTCGCCCACCTGGCCGCCGACCGGGACGACGCGCTGGGCGCGTACCGGATCGGCGAGCTCGCCGCCGCCTGCCAGGCGCTCGGCGTCGAGGACCACCGCTTCCTGGGCGGGCCCGGGCGCTGGCGGGACTCCGGCATGATGGGCGTCGCGTCGAACGACCACCCGTCGGCGTTCTGGCGCGCCGACCTCGACGAGGCGGCGGGCGAGCTGGTCAAGGTCATTCGTGAGGTACGCCCCCAGGTGCTCGTCACGTACGACGACAACGGCTTCTATGGTCACCCCGACCACATCCAGGCGCACCGGGTCTCGCTCAGGGCGTACGAGCTGGCCGCGAAGCCCGACTTCGGCGAGGGTGAGCCCTGGCAGATCGCGAAGTTCTACCACACGGCCGTCGCCAAGTCCGTCCTGCGGCGCGCCGACGAGGCGCTGCGCGCGTCCGACGTGGGCTTCGTCGCCGTGAACGTCGACGACCTGGGGTTCGGCAGCGAGGACGAGGAGATCACCACCGAGATCGACGCGCGCCCCTGGCTCGGCCACAAGACGGAGGCCATGCGCGCGCACGCCACGCAGATCAGCGTGGCGCCCCCCTGGTTCGCCCTCTCGAACGACGTCGGCCAGGAAGTGCTCGGTGTCGAGCACTACACGCTGGCCATCGGCGTGCCCGGGCCTCCGGTCCCAGGGCCGGGCGTCGAGGCCGGGGGGCTCGGCGAGCCGCACAACCGCGAGAACGATCTCTTCTCGGGCATCCACTAACCTCATTCGACATGGAACATCGCAGCCAGGCCGAGTCGGCGCTGGGCGGGGCCGCGTACGGCATGCTGTTCGTGCTCGGCGTCGTCATGGCGGTCGTGGGCGGCTTCACGCATCCCGCGGAGGTCGGCCCGGTCCCGGCCGGGGCGGTCGCCTGGGTGCTGGGGTTGTTCGGGGTGTGCCTGGGTGCGGCCAAGCTGATGCGTGCCCGGCTCGGGGTGATGGCGCCGGGGATCGGCTGGCTGCTGGTGACGATGCCGTTCACGCTGGAGCTGGGGTCGGGCGATCTGGTGATCGCGAGTGGTGTGCCTGGCTACACGTACCTGTACGGGGGTTTGGCGGCACTTGTGGCGGCTTATCTGCTGTCGCCCTCGTCGGGAGGGGGGTCATGGCTCATGCATGGGTACCCTCCAAAGAGTCCCACTTAGAGGCATAAAGTAACGTTCGTGCATTCCATTGAGCGGCACGTGGACCCGGGAACCTACCGCAGAGTCGTCGGCCGCTTCGCCACCGGAGTCGCGATCGTGACCACCAGGTTCGACGGTGTCGATCACGCGATGACGGTCAACTCCTTCACCTCCGTCTCCCTCGACCCCCTCCTTGTGCTGTTCTGCGCCGAGAAGGTGGCCAGGTTTCATGACGCGGTGCTGGAGGCCGGGGTGTGGGGTGTGTCGGTGCTGCCCGCCTCGATGGAGGACGCCTCGCGCTTTTTCGCGCATCGGGGGCGGCCGCTGAACGGGCAGCTCGCGCGGTGGCCGCATCATCGCGGGGAGTCGGGGGTGGCGCTGTTCGACGAGGCGATCGCCACCGTGGAGGCCGCCACCACGGCCGTGCATGATGGCGGTGACCATTCGATCGTGGTGGGTGAGGTGACGGCGCTGGACACGCCCTCCGACGGGCCGCCGCTCCTGTACCACGATGGGCGTTACAAGACCCTCTAGCAGGGGGTTCCAAGGTCGTCTGGTCATGAAGCGGGCCAGGCGCGTGGCCTGGCCCGGATCATGTTCGGTGTTACTGGGCGGGCGGGGTGACCGTTTCCGACGTCGTGGGGGTCACGGTAGGTGTCTCGGTCGGGGTCGGGGTTTCCGCCGGGGGCTCCGACGGCGGCGGGCAGGTGGGGATCTCCGTGGGAGACACCGTGGGAGACACCGTGTCCGTCGGAGTTACCGTCGGGGTCGCAGTGGGAGTTTCCGTGGGGTTTCCGGTCGGGCTCACCGTCGGCGTGGGCGTCACGGTGGTCGTCGGAGTGACGGTCGGTGTCGTGTCATCCGTCGGGGTGACGGTGGGCGACACCGTGGGGGACACGGAGTCCGTCGGAGTGGCCGTGGGCAGCTCGGACGGCGGTGCGGTGTCCGTCGGCTCGACGTACGGCTGACAGGTGAACGTCTCGGTGACCGTGGGGCCTGGCTCGGTCACCGTGGTCGTGGGACCTGGTTCGGTGATGGTGACCGTCTCCCGCACGGTGACGGTCGGCAGGGGCGCCATGGCGACGGCCGCCTGCCCTCTCTTCTTGTACGTGCCGAAGCCCAGCCTCGTCCGGGAGTCCGCTTCGCCGTTGATGACCGTGATTTCGGTGTCCGCGGTCTTGCACGTCCTCTTCTTGCAGACTCTCTGCTTGACGTTGAAGAGGGCCGCTCCGTCGTAGGTGACGGAGACGTTCAGATAGGAGACCCCTCTTCTCTTGACCACCTGCGTCTTGGCGGTGTACTCCCCGTTCGTAGGGGGCGCCGTCGCCGTTGGGCTGGGTGACGTTTGCGGTGGTGGCGACTCCGCCGGTGGCGACGTGCTCGGGGCGGCGGCTAAAGCCACCTGAGCGTTGAGAGGAGTGCCATTGAGTTGTAGGGATTCGGTCGCTGACGTCTGGGTGATCGCAACTCCGCCGGCTCCTGCCAGTGCGACGGTGCCGAGCAGCGCGCCCAGGATGGAGAATCTCATAATCCTGCTCTTGTGGGAGATTTCAGGACGTGGATCATTATTCCGACTTGTCAAGATTGGTCAAGACCGAGACGCATGAACAGGCGCTTCCGGTTCCGGCGCGTGGCCAACTACATCAACCTCTCCACGCCGCTCGGACTGCTGATCTCGATCATCGGTGGCGCGGTCAGACGGCCCGGTCCCGACGGGCTCATCCTGGCCTTCGGCTACCGCTACCGCTTCCCGATCGCGGGGGCGTTCACCGTCGGGAACGTCGTCCTGACCAGGCAAGACTCGTTGGGGGAGCGGCTCATCCTGCACGAGGGCAGGCACGCCACGCAGTGGGCCTGGTGCGTGGGGCTGCCCATGCTGCCGCTCTATCTGGTGTCCATGCTCCTATCCATGATCATCTGCGGGCATCAGGCTTCGTACAATATTTTTGAACGTCTCGCCGATCTGGACGACGGCGGCTACCCCCGGAAGCCGCTGTGGTGGCGAAGGTCCAAGGGCACGGGTTGACACGCCCGTGTAAATTTCACCGCCCCGAGACCAGCTTTACGGGCGTCATCGCGGGTCCCTGAGCGTCCGACGGCGAGGGTCTTGAGGCGGCTGAGGGGGCAGATCGGGTACGGGGTCATCGCCCTTCCTTGAGGCGGCCGAGGACGAGAGCGGCGATCGCCAGGCCGGAGATCGCGCCCGCGCAGAGGACTGAGGCCGTGGAGGGGGCGACCAGCGTGACGCCTGCCGCGGCGAAGGCCGAGACGGCGGCGGCCACGGCCACGTAGATCCAGGTTGCCAGGCGCACCAGCTTGAGGCGGGTCACCTCGGGGAACGAGGTGCGCGAGAGCAGCCATGACAGCGCCGGTAACAGCAGGACGCCGTGCATGAACACGGCGTGGGCCGGCTTCAGCGCCGTGGCGACCGTGTACGCGAGTTGCTGGTCGCCCGACACCACCTCCACCACGCCACGCGCGATCATGACCGCGCCGAAGGCCATGGCGACCAGGAACGTCCCGAGCCCGGCTTGTACGGCCAGCCGCATACTCGGCGAGGGCGAGGGCGAGGGCGAGGGCGAGGGCGGTGATGGGGTCAGGGGCGGGGGTGAATATGGGGGCGAAGGCGGCTGAGGCGGGGATGGGGGTGGGGCGTCGGGTGTGGTGGGTGCCGGGGTTGTTTCGGGAAGGGGGCGGAAGGCAGCGATGGTCATGATGACGGCGATGGCGATGAGGACGCCGCCGCCAGCCGCCAAAGTCCTCGCGACGGCCGTGTCGAACGAGGTCTCCATGTTGAAGTGCGACGGCACACCCCGCCACGCCTGTACGGTGATCAGGGCGACCTCCAGGGTGGACGCCGCCGTGAACGCGCCCACCAGCCAGGAGCGGCCGCGCAGCCGTATGAACCCCGAGACCCAGGTCAAAGTCAGCACGCTCAGCCCGAACGACACCCCGAACGTGAACGGCTTGCGCCACGACACCGCGCCCTCCCACGGCCCGCCGTCCACGACGAACACGCCCAGGTGAACGAGCCCGGCGAGCACCAGCAGGGCCCCGATGACGTACCAGAGGCGATTCATGGACGCCATGCTGGCAGCCCGGCAGCCCCGGGCGCGTCGGACCAGGGGTTGGATCGCGACTACAACCGGGGTCGTACGCTCAGGGCTTCGACGGCCGGACCGCACGGCCGAGGCGGGAGGTCAGGGGTTCAGCTTGAGTACGTGCACCGCCGCCTTCTTGACCGACCCCGCCTTGGAGTACATCGGCAGCAGTTCCCCCCTGGCCCAGACCTCCGCCTGATCCCAGTAGTGATCGTGGAAGGCGTGCCCGGAGGCCCCCGTCAGGTTGATCCATCGGGACTTGTCCAGGTCGGACAGGTCGACGATCATCCGCATCGACGGCACGGCGGTGATCTCGTACCCCTTCTGCACGTTCCACCCCGTGGCGTTCACCGCGTCCTTGCCACCGGCCACGCTCAGCGGCCCCCGGTTGAACAGCGCCTCGATCGGCCCGATGCCCGAGGTCCCCAGCGTGCCGTTGACCAGCTCCAGCCGGTGCAGATCCCCCCAGCGCCACCCTTTGACGTCCTCGCCGAGCCGGTCGGCCAGCTCCTGATAGGCCGAGGCCATCGCCTGGCGCAGGATGTCGTCGCGGGTCTCCTTGAGGTTCCCCGTCGTGACGTCGTCCCAGAAGAGGTCGTCCGGGGCGGCGAGGAGCCGCCTGACGACCTCGTACCAGCGGTCCCCGCCGGTCGGCCTGGCCGCCGCCGGCAGGTCGTCGTTGAACGTCAGCGTGAGAACGTGCCGCCAGACCGCGTTGAAGTACGCGGCCGGCGCCGAGCCGAGCCCCTGCGCGCGATCCCACGTCTTCAGTGACTCCCTGGCCTTCCCGGCGGGCCCGGCCAGGTCGACCTCCATCAGGGCCGGGATCAGCGTCTCCGCGAAGCCGTTGTAGGTGTCCTGCTGAATCTTCCCCATGGCGGCCGCGTCGATCGGGCCCTTCTTGATCGCCTCTTTGATGAGGTCGCGGATGCGCTCGGAGCGGTAGCCGTAAGCCCAGTCCTTGGTCAGCAGGGGCCGGTAGCGCCTGGGGTCGATGACGGCGTTGTTGGCCGTGACGATGAAGCCCTCGGCCGGGTCCTGCACGGACGGGAGCTGGTCGTACGGGATGGGGGCGGTCTTCCAGTCGTATTCGCCCGTCCACCCCGGCACCGGCCAGGTGCCGTCGCCCTTCGGCCGTACGGGAACCCGCCCGGGCGCCTGGTAGCCGATCTTGCCCGACGTGTCGGCATAAATGAGGTTCTGGGCCGGCACATCGAACAGTGCCGCGGCCGCCTTGAACTCCTCCCAGTCGCCCGCCCGGTTCAGCGCGAAGATGGCGTCGACCGTCCGGCCGGGCGTCAGCGCCGTCCACTGCAGCGCCACGGCGTTGGCCTCGCCGCTCGGCTTGGCGTCGTCCATCACCTCGTTGATCAACGGCCCGTGCCGCGTGCTCCTGACCGTGATCGTGACCGGCGCGCCCCCGGCCACCTTGATCTGCTCCTGCCGGGTCTCCAGCTTGACCCGCTCACCCTTGTACAGGTACGTGTCCCCCTCCACCTGCTCCAGGAAGAGGTCGGCCACGTCGGGCCCCAGGTTCGTGAACCCCCACGAGATCTTGTCCGTCTGCCCGATGATCACACCGGGCACCCCGGAGAAGGTGAACCCGGTCACGTCGTACGAGCAGTCTTCGGTGATCTTGCGGCAGTGCAGCCCCGCCTGATACCAGACGGACGGCATCTGCGGCGCCAGATGCGGGTCGTTGGCCAGGAGGGGCTTGCCGCTCGCGGTGTGCTCGCCGGAGATCACCCAGGAGTTCGACCCGATGCCCTCGCGGTCGGCGGAGCTCATCGTGCTCGGCACGGCGTCCAGCGTCCTCGCGGCCTGCGCGAACGCCTGACCGGCCCGCGGCCGCGGCTGGGCCCGCTGGTCGAAGCGGTCCTGCTCGATGGCGCCCTCGCCGACGATCGGGGCGTGGCGGTCGAACGGGTAGCCGGGGTAGAGCTGCTCGACCCGCTCCCTGGGCAGCTTGGTCAGCGCGAGCGCGCGGTCGATCTCGTCCTCCATGTTGGACCGCAGGTCCCACGCCATGGCCTTCAGCCAGGCCACGGAGTCGACGGGGCCCCACTTCTCCGGCTCGTGGCCGCCGTTCTGGAGCTTCAGCACGGAGTATTCGAGGCTGCGGTCGGAGGCGTTCGGGTTGGCGCTGAGCCAGGCGTTGACGCCCTTGGCGTACGCGCCCAGGTAGTCCTGGGTCTGCTGGGCCAGCTCGGGCAGCTCCTGCTCGGCCACCTTGCGCCAGCCCATCGTCCGCAGCGCCTTGTCCTGGTCGAGCGTGGCCTTGCCGTAGAGCTCGGACAGGCGGCCGGAGGTCAGGCGGCGGCGGAAGTCCATCTCGTAGAAACGGTCCTGGGCGTGGACGAAACCCTGTGCCATGAAGAGGTCCGCGGAAGTGTCAGCGTAGATGTGCGGAATTCCTGATTTATCGCGATAAATCTCCACACTTCCGGTTAGTCCGGGTAACCGCAGCGAACCCTCCAATTGAGGGAACGACTTGCGCACCGTGTAGACGAGAACCCCTGCCAGCACCAGGGCCAGCGCGAGAAGCACGGTCAGCACGCGGGCGAACCACCTCAACGGCCATGGCATCCACGCGTAGGGCCTCACCGACACCTCCTCTTGGCGAACTCGCATCAAGTCTGGCAGTTCGCGATCACTCCTCCGTCCGCCCCGAAAAGGACATTCGACGCAGCGGTAACGGTGAAGAGCAAAGGGCTCACGACTCGTCGTGAGAAGCCGGGAAGAGTGTCCTTAAAGCCAAATGTCGTCAGGTCCAGGTCTGGCCCTCCGGGGTGTCCGCGACCCGCACCCCCATCTCGGCCAGCTCGTCCCGCAGCCGATCGGACGCCGCCCAGTCGCGCGCCTCCCGAGCCCTCGACCGGGCCTCCAGCAGCTCACCGGCGCCCGCGGGCAGCACCCGCGCCTTGCCGATCTCCGTCGACAGGTCCAGCCCCAGCAACTGGTCCAGATGCAGGAACGTCTCGAACTTGGCCCCGGGCGCCACCGCGTCGTCCCGTTCGAGCTCCCGCAGGATCCGCAGCGCCGCCGGCGTGTCCAGATCGTCGTCGAAGGCCGACTCCACGCGCTCGGCGTAACCGGTGGCCATGGGCGCGCTGACCGACTCCGACCACTCGGCCACCCGCGTACGCCACCGCCGCACCGTACGGTCGGCGGCCCGCAATGTCTCCCACGTCAGGTTCATCTGCTGCCGGTAACGGTGCTCCAGGAACGCCATGCGCACCGCGAGCGGATCGAGCCCGGCCGCCACCACGTCGGACAGCAGCACCACGTTCCCCGTGGACTTGGCCATCTTGCGCCCGTCGAAGAGCAGGTGCTCCCCGTGTACCCAGTGCCGTACGACCTCGTGCCCGGCCGCCGCGTTGGACTGGGCCCGCTCGTCCTCGTGGTGCGGGAACCGCAGGTCGATCCCGCCGGTGTGCAGGTCGAAGGACGACCCGAGAAAGCGCAGCGACATGGCCGAGCACTCCACGTGCCAGCCGGGAAAGCCTCGGCCCCACGGCGTGTCCCAGGTCAGCTCGCCCTCGGCGGCGGGCTTCCAGAGGGCCCAGTCGGCGTGGAAGCGCTTGCGGGGGTCGACGGTGTCGATGCGGTGGGCGGGCTTGAGCGCGTCGAGACGATTTCCCGAAATTTCGCCGTACGCCGGGAAGGTTCGTACGTCGAAGAACACCGACCCGTCCGGCACCGCGTACGCGTGCCCCTTCTCGATCAGCCCGGCGATCAGCTCGATCATCAGGTCGATCGTCTCGCTCGCCCGGGGCGTGTGCTCGGGCGGCCGGACGTTGAGCGCGTTCGTGTCACTCTTGAACGCGTCCTCGTAGAAGCGCGCCACCTCCAGCGGCGAGCGCCGCTCGGCCCGCGCCTGCGCGAGGATCTTGTCCTCGCCCTCGTCGGCGGTGTCATCGACGAGATGCCCGACGTCGGTGATGTTCTGACAGGCCACGACCCGCACCCGCCGCCGCTCCAGGGTTCGCCTGATCAGGTCGGACAGCACATAAGTGCGCAGGTTGCCCACGTGCGCGTAGCGATAGACCGTCGGCCCGCACGTGTACATCCGCAGCGCCCGCCCGGCGGCGATCTCCTCGACCTGCCGGGCGCGCGTGTCGTAGATCCGCAACATCTCCCGAGCTTAGCCCGTCAGCCCCCCAGGAAACCGAGGATGTCCCTGTCACCCCGCTCGCGCAGCCGGGTCAGGACCTCGTCGCGACCGGCCGTGTCGGGCAGCCCGATCCTGGCCCCGATCAGCCGCAACCCCTCCATCTCGGAGCTGACGGGAGCGGTGTAGCCGAACAGGTAGAGAGCCCGGTTGATGGGCGGCATCCCGACGGGCGCGGCGGGCAGGTAGCGGGTCAGCAGCTCGCCCCCGTCCGACACGGTCAGGAAGACGTGGTCGCCCTCGCTCGCCTTGTACTCGGCCAGCACGTTCCTGATCGACCCCATGGTGGGCTGGTTGTGCCAGCTGATCACCACGTCGCCGGACGGCGCGGAGGCGGTGAGCTGCCCGCCCGGCGCCATCCCGAGGTAGGCCGCGAACCCCGTCGGCAGCGGCGACCCCGAGCCCCGCAGGTGCTCGGCGTTGACGTCCACCCGGTGCCACCAGCGGCCGTCGCGCGAGCGGAAACTCCGCCGCGTCTCGGAGACGTCCCGGCGCGGCTGGTACGGCTCCGCCTCCCCACCGGGCGCGGTGCCCGCCACCCGGATCCAGCCCCGCTGGGTGCGTTCGAACCCGGGCCCGCCCGAGTAGGCGCGGACCGAGCTCTCGCTCACGTCATAGCGGCCGGTCAGGTTCGTCACGATCGTGCTCACCGACGCCTCGCCGCCGGCCCGCTCGATCTCCCTGGCGATCATCTCCCTGATCCCCAGGTATTCGTCGCCACCCCACCGGGTCAGGCCGTACTTGTTCCGGTCGACCCGGCGGAAACGCTCGTCGGCGGTGAGCTGGTTACGGATGCCGACCAGGCTGTAGTCCTCGCCGATGCGTTCCTGGATCTCCTCGGGCGTCAGCGGCGAGCCCGCCACCGCCAGCACCGCCTCGGCCTTCTCGTTGATGCTGCGCGGCCACGGCACCACGTGCTGGCCCAGCACGCGGAGCTGCGGCACGGCCAGGATCCACCGCTCGGCCACGTCCTCGCGCACGCCGAGCTGGGCCACCATGGACACGGCCTCGCCGAGCGGGCGCGGCCCGTCGGTGAACAACTGGCGGGTCTTCTCCCTCAGGTCGTCGGCCCCGCCGGCCACGAGCCAGCCGTCCGACTGCTCGTAGCCGGTCAGCAGCGTACGGACGAACCGCCACGCCGGGATCCCCAGCGAGCGCAGCTCGGTCCGGTGCCACGGCACGGCGGCCTGCAGGTCGTCGGCCGGCACCGCCGAGCCCAGCCGGCCGCGCAGCCAGGACACGTGCGCCACCAGCGCGGCCGAGTCGGGCTTGCCGAGCCAGGTCTCCACGTGGTCGCGCAGGTCGCGCTCGATCTGCCTGATCCGCTCCCGGGTCACGGAGAAACGCTGCGCCAGCTCGTCGAGGGTGGCCCGCTGCGCCGCGTACAGCCGGTCGCGGGCGATGGCCCGCTGCCGGTCGTCCATGGCCGCGAACAACTCGTCGATCAACTCGGGCAGCGGCCGGTCCGGCCTGGACGGCGCGGGCACGGCCTCGGGCGCGGGCTCGAGCAGCCGTTCGAACACGCCGCTGAACAGCTTCTGCACCACGTCCTTGCCCAGCGTCTCCGGAGTCCGCTCGGCCTCGGGCGGGTCGGAGAAGCGCAGCAGCGGCAGGATGTCGCCGAGCATCAGATGACCCCAGTAGGCCACGGCCAGGTCGGCCAGGTGACCCGCCACGGTCTGCGTTCCGATGATGGCGCACGCGCGGTCCAGGGGAATCGCCTGCCACCAGGCCTCGGGCAGCTGGGGCTCCTCCACGATCGGCGCGATCTGACCAGGGGAGGTCCAGCGCAGGGGTGGCGCGAGGTCGCTCAGGCTGAGGTTCATTGAGGTCCAACCGGCAAAGGGAAGATATCCGCAGTTCAGACTATGTGATCAGAGGGGTAGAAACGGGCTGCCTCTTCCGGAATGGGAGATATAGAGCATCGAGCGGGCCCGGGTGCAGGCGACGAACAGTATGCTCCGTTCGCGCTGCAGGGCACGAGCCCGGGCATAGGGGTCATCCGGCGGCGGTTCGGGCACCACGCCCTCCGCCACGCCGATGAGCGCCACCCGCTCGAACTCGAGCCCTTTGAGCTGCTGGAAGGTCAGCGCCCGCACGTCCAGGCCGGCGAGCGCGCCCTTTGCCGCCCGCACGAGCCTGGGGGTACGCGCGCCGACGGCGATCTCCGTGGCCGGCACGCCGTCGGCCAGCCAGGACTCGACCGTGGCGCGCAGCCCGGTCAGCTCGGCCTCCGGCGTGTCGTACATCCTGACGACCGGCCGCTCACCGATGCGCGTGGCGGCGAAGCCGTACATTTCGGTGACGCCCTTGACCAGGCCGGGGGAGGGGCCGCCGCCGCGCAGCCGTACCACGAAGGACAGCAGTTCCTGGGGCAGGCGGTGGGAGAGCCTGAGCGCGTGCTGGACGGCGGGGATGCCGAGCGCGCCGAGCGCCACCCGCGTGTCGGTGATCCGCTGGTGCGGGTCGCCGACGATGAACAGGTCGTCGCGCGCGTGCGGCGCCGCCGCGCGCAGCAGCCGCCACTGCGCCGTGCTGATGTCCTGCGCCTCGTCCACCACGATGTGACGGTACGGCTTGTGCCCCGGGTCCACATCGTCGAGCAGATCACCCGTGGTGATCGACAGCAACCTGAGCGCTTCGTCCGTCAGCTCGGCCAGCGAGCGAGCCCCCGCCCCGACCAGCGCAGGACGGCGGCCCTCCGAGTCGGTCACGATCCGCAGGGCCAGCCGCTCGGGGTTGTCCACCTCGACCCGCTTGCGGACCACCTCGTCCTCGATCAGCAGGTCCAGCTTCGCCGACAGCTCCTCGGCCAGGCTCTGGGAGAAGGTCACCAGCAGCACGGGCCCCGCGCCGCGCGCGGCCAGATGGGCGGCCCTGTGCAGCGCGATGACGGTCTTGCCGGTGCCCGCGCCGCCCACGACCAGCACCGGGTGCTCGAACCTGGCGGCCCTGGCGAGCCGGTGCTGGGGAGGGTGCAGGAACACGCACCAGGCGGGCGCCTGCAGGACGCGGTCGAGCGCCACCTTGTCGGGGACGAACGCCGCCCGGTCGGGGCTGCGCCGCAGCGCCGTGTAGAGGTCCTCGGGGTCGACAGGCCCGCCCGCCTCGTCGGAGGCACGCCAGGCGTCCAGCTCCCGCCACGCCTCGGCCAGCGTGCCGCCCCGGGCCAGCACGGCGAGCGGGACGTACTGGGTGGGCGGCAGCAGCGGCTCCAGCGCCGCGACGTCCGCCTCGGTCGTGATCAGCCGGAACAGCGGCAGCGCGTGCACGTCGAGGCCGAGCGCGAGCAGGTCGCCATCACAGATGGGATCGAACAGCCGGGACGGGCCCGCGGACCTGCGTAATGCCGGCTCGACCCGTTCGAGGGCCTCGGCGTCCCACTCCTCCAGGACGCCGATCACGGGGTTGACACCGTAGCGGTGGCGGCGGGCGTACGACCAGGCCTCGGGGTCGGGCAGCACCGAGTGCAGCCAGTAGACGTCACGCTCCCGCACCACCACCCCGCGATGGCCGGCGGCCAGGCGCAGGGTGGCGACCCGGTGGTCCCTGGCGCCCCTGACCCGCTCGGGGTGCGGGGCGCCGGACACGTTCAGCAGGAACCGGCGCAGCGCGACCACGGCGTCCCTGCGCACCGGCTGGGCCAGTGCGCTGAGCTCCCTGGGAAACTCAGGGCCGATCGCGAGCCGCGGCACCGGCTCAGTCCAGAAGTTCGAGCAGATCGCGGTCTCCGCGTTCGCGGAGCCTGTTGAGCAGCTCGGGCAGGGCGACGGGGCCCGTCATCCCGATCCGGGTCGCGATCACCCTGGCCGCCTGGTCGCGGGTGCCTCCCGGGGCGGTGTAGCCCACCAGGCGCAGCGCCTTGGTGATCTTCTCCGCGCCCTGGGCGGCGACCGGCAGGTGCCTGGCCCGCAGCACCCCCTCGTCCGACAGCGTCAGGAACAGGTGACCGCCCTCCCTGGCGCCCACGTCGATGAGGAGGCGTTCGATGGTTTCGAGCACCGGCCCGCCGTGCCAGGTCATGGTCAGCTCGCCGGCGGCGCTCCTGACCGTCCTGCTCTCACCCGGCGACAGCCCCAGGTACGACGCGAACCCCGTCGGCAGCGTGCACTCGCCGCCGCCCAGCTGCTCGGCGGTCACGTCGATGCGCAACCACCATCGGCCGTCGGGCTGACGGAAGCAGCGCCTGGTCTGGGAGACGTCCTTGAGCGGCTGGTACTCCTGCTCCTGCTCGTGCTCCTCCTCGGGCGGACCGCCGTTGGACTCGCTCTGGGGCGGAGCGACCGGCGTGAACGCCTGGAACTGCGGTGGGCCAGGGGGCGGGGCCACCTGCAGCGGCCCGAACGCCGACTGCGGTACGACCTCGACCTCGGCCGGAGGTGACGGGGCCAGGGTCGCCAGCACGAACTGCCAGGCCGGGACCTCCAGGGCGCGGATCTCCACGTTGTGCCAGGAGGCCGCGCCGATGAGCTGCTCCTTGGGGACGGCCGGGCCCAGCGTTCTGACCAGCTCGTCCAGATGCGCCCGGTACGGGGCCGCCTCCTCGCTGGCCAGCCAGTTACCGAGGCGGATGCGCAGGCGGTCCTCGGTGGCGGAGATCTCGGCCGGGGGGACGGCGAACAGCTTGGCGAGCTGGTCGACCGCCGACGGCTCGTCGGTGAAGACCCGGTTCTGCGCGACGGCCCAGGTCTTGTCGTCGAGCCCGGCGAACGCGGCCTCGATGAGCTCGGGCAGCTCCTGATCCTCCGGGTCGGCCGGCTGTGCGGAGACCGGCTCCCCGGCATCCTCGTGCTCGGAGACCGGTTCTCCGGCGTCCGGCTCGGCGTGCTCGGCGGCCTCAAGGGCCTCTTCGGCGGCCGGGCCGGGTGCGGGCTCCTCGGGGGCGTCCAGCACGTTCTCGGGCTCGTGGCCCTCGCCGGAGACCGGCTCGGCCTCTTCATGCACCACTTCCGCGCTCTCGCCGTGCCGCGGCCCCTCGGAGGGGAACCGGGCGACGAGCGAGGGGGAGGGATCATGCGAGTCCCGCCCGTGGTCATGGTCGCCGGCCTCGGCTTGAGCCTCGGCGTCCGATTCGGCCTCGGCGGGCGCGCCATGCTCGGCCTGCTCGCCGTGCTCCACGTCGGGAGCCTCAGCGGCGTTCTGAGCGGCGAGCGGTCCCGAGGCCGGTTCCTCGGCCACGGGCTCGTCTTCCGGCGCGGCAGCGACCGGCTCAGGCTCGTCCGCGCCGTGCTCGTCCGCGCCGTGCTCGTCCGCGCCGTGCTCGTCCGCGGCATGTTCGTCCGCGCCGTGCTCGTGTTCGGCCTCGGCCGGCTGCTCGTGGTCGGCCTGCTCGGCCGTCATGGGCTCGTGCCCGGCCTGCTCGTAGGAGGCCGCCTGCTCCTGGCGGGCGTGCTCGAACGCCGCCTCCTCGCGCGCCTCCTGCTCATGCGCGAAAGGCTCATGCGCCAAGGGCTCACCCGCCACGGGCCCGGACCCCACGGACTCAGACTCCACGGACTCAGACTCCACGGACTCGGACCCCGCGGGCTCGGCCGCCAGGGGCTGAGAGCCGGCAGGCTCGGAAACCACGGGCTCAGGGGCCACAGGCTCGGGAGCCACCGGCTCAGCGGGCACGACGCCAGAGGCCGCGGCCGCGTGGGCGGCCTGGCGGTGCGCCTCGCGGGCCGCCGGTGAGGCGCCGATCAGGTGCGGGTGCGCCAGCCGTACCAGAACCGCCGCGAACAGCGTGTTCAGCACCGGCCGCGCCTGGATGAACGGCTGGTCCACCAGGTCCCTGCTGGTCAGCGCCAGCAGCCCGGCCCACGAGCCGGCCCGGTCGAGCGCGATCGCGACGGCGGGCTCGTCGGCCTCGTCCGGGTCCAGCACGTGCAGCGCCGGCAGGACGTCGCCCACCGCCGCCGCCGGCCAGTGCTCCAGGGCGATCTCCGTCAGCAGCTCACCCAGCGACTCGGGGCCGATCGCCGCCAGGACACGCGGCATCGGCAGAGTGCGCCACCATGCGTCCGGCAGATCCGGCTGCCCGGTGAGTAGCGTGATCGTCGACGCGTCGCTCCACCTCAACGGTGGTACGAGGTCGCTCAGGCAGAAGTTCATCCCGTTCCGTTCACCAGCCCCTCACGCCGCCGCAGCGGTGCAGCCAATATCTCGCCGCCCACGGAACAGACCATAGTCCGGCAAAACAGCCCTACGCATCATGCACGACGCATCAACGCCGAACAGCGGCAAAGCGTAGACGCACGTAGTCGGCCATCCAGCCAGTCTCCCTGCGAAGTGCGGGCGCGGCCAGTTCGTTGACGCGACGGAGCAGGGGCTCCACGATCTCCGGCGGAAGCCCTTCGAGCACCGAGGCGGCGAACGTGCGCACCCAGTCGGCAGCCCCGCCGGGGCACTCGTCAAGGGAGGTCGGCCGGTCGAAGTATTCGAGCAACCTGACGACGAACCCCTCCTGCTCGAGGCGGCGGGCGTACTCGGCAGGCGAGGGAAAATACCACGGGAGCTCAGGTTCGCGCAGGCCGTATTCGCGCCACGCGGTCAGCATCGCCGTGGTCAGTTCGGCGCAGTTTCCCGCGCCGCCCATTTCGGCCACGAAGCGCCCGCCGGGCTTGAGCGCCTCGCGCACGCTCGCGATGACCGCCACCGGGTCGCGGCTCATCCAGTGCAGCGCCGCGTTGGAGAAGGCGGCGTCGTACGGGTTCACGACCGTGAAGTCGTGCCCGTCGCCGACGATGAAGTTGATACCCGGATACTGCGCGATCGCCTTCTCGATCATCGCGGCGGAACCGTCGATGCCGAGGACGTCCGCGCCCCTGAAGGCGATCTGGGCGGTCAGCACCCCGGTGCCGCATCCGAGATCGAGCACGCGCTCGCCGGGCCGGGGGTCGAGCAGGTCGACCAGTGGCGCGCCCTGCGTAGAGACGTAGCCGAAGCTGCTGTCGTAGGCGCGACTGTTCCACCGCTCCAAACTCGGTGTGTCGTATCGCAAGACGATCAGCTCTCATTCATCAGACATCGGGCCCCCGTGGCCGTGCTGTCCGTTCACTTTAGAGCCTGATCGTCCCTCCGACATATCAAGTCACTTCGGACTCATCCCACACTCTTCCCCCATTCCCTCTTCAGGTACGCCTTCGCGGCATCTGCCTGCGGGATCGTCATGAGCACGGGAGGCCCGGCCGCCTTGGGCAATTTGGCGGCCTGCTCGGCGTCGAGCGTGCCCTTCATGAGCATCGCCTCGCCGCGCGCGGGCCGGGCGAACCCCTTCTGGAGCAGGTTCTGGCCCTCGTCCGAGAACAGGAACTCCTGCCAGAGCCTGGCCGCCGCCGGGTGCGGCGCCGCCTCGTTGATCGCCTGCACGTGGTAGCCGCCGAGTGGCGCGTCCCCGGGGATGGTCACCTTCCAGGCGTCGGAGTGGGCGGCGCCGCGGGCGGCGTTGAGGTGGTCCCAGGCGACGATGGTGTTGGCCTTGGCCGGATCGGTGAGCCGCCCGGCCTGCTTGAGCTTGGCGAACAGCTCCACGCCCTGCTGCGGCGACGGCGTCCCGGCGCGCATGGAGGCCGCCATCACCCCGTCGAACGCCGCCGCCGAGCGCAGCGGGTCGCCGTCGAGCGCGACCTTGTAGCCGGGCTTGAGCAGGTCGGCGAAGGAGGCGGGCGGCTTGACGGCGCGCGGGTCGTACCCGATGGACATGTAGCCGCCGTAGGCGGCGTACCAGGCGCCGGACGGGTCCTTGAGGTGGTCGGGCAGGTCCTGCCAGCCCTGGACCTTGTACGGGGCGAACCGGTCGGCGCCGTAGACGGCCACGTCCATGGTGAGATCGAACACGTCGGGCTTCAGTTGCGCGGCGGCGTCCAGTTCGCGCCGGCTGCTAGCGCCGGGTTCGAGCTGGACGACCTTGAGCCCGTACTTGTCGGCGAAGGTGTCGATGATCTCGCCGAAGTTGACCCAGTCGCGGGGCAGCGCGATCACGTTGAGCTCGCCCTCGCGCTTGGCGGTCTCGGCGAGCCGTTCCATGGAGCCGAAGCCGGCCTTCAGCGAGGCCGCCCGCGCGTTGATGGGCGGCTGGTTCCCGGCCTTGGTGGAGACGGAGTCCGTGGACGACGCGCCGCATCCGGCGCTGGCGATGATCACTGCTGCGGCGGCGCAGGTACGTACAGTCACAGAACGAATACTTGCTGTTACATTCGCCCAGGTCGAGGAGGCGCGGCCGGAACGACCTTGGCCGCCACCAGCGTCTCTTCGGGAATCACCACCACGGTGCCGTCCCTTTTGCGGATTTCGAGCACCCCGTTCTCCCACGACACGAGGATTCCCACCGCGTCGCGAAAGCCTTCAGGCACGCGTCTTCGGGTGGTGATCCGGGCGCCGATGTCCTGACTTGTGATGGCGATGACGAGCCGTGCGGGCACGAGTTTGCCACCCTCCGTTTCGGCCTGCTGCCAAGCACGGCAATACTAGGGCGTAGCAAACCGCGGTCGAAGTCATGCCATGGTGCGGAGAAGAAGGAGCTCGAGGTGACCTACGTCATCGCGCAGCCTTGCGTGGACGTCCTGGACAAGGCGTGCATCGAGGAATGCCCCGTCGATTGCATCTACGAGGGCGAGCGCATGCTTTACATCCACCCCGACGAGTGCGTGGACTGCGGCGCGTGCGAGCCTGTGTGCCCCGTCGAGGCGATTTTCTATGAAGACGACCTTCCCGAGCAGTGGAAGGACTTCTACAAGGCGAACGTGGACTTCTTCGAAGACCTCGGTTCGCCCGGAGGTGCCTCGAAGGTGGGCAAGATCGAGAAGGATCACCCGGTGGTGTCCGCTCTGCCGCCGCAGGCCGAGGACCACTAACCGGTCGTTCTCACACACGCCGTGCGCGGGGGCATCCACGGAGGTGCGCCCGGCCGCGCGGCGTGTTCGCGCGCTTCGGTACGGCAAACGCAACACCCTGGAGAATCGTGAACAAGCTGCCAGACTTCCCCTGGGATCGGCTGGAGCCGTACAAGAAGCGTGCACTGGCACATCCCGGCGGCATCGTCGACCTCTCGATCGGCACGCCCGTCGACCCGGTGCCGCGGCTCGTCCAGGACGCCCTCGCGCAGGCCGCCAACAGTCCCGGCTACCCGCTGACCCACGGCACCAAGGCCCTGCGCGAAGCCGCGGCCGGCTGGCTGCGGCGCAGGCACGGCGTCACCGTCGATCAGCAGGACGTGCTCCCGCTGATCGGCTCCAAGGAGTTCGTCGCCTGGCTGCCCACCTACCTGGGCGCCGGGCGGGTGGTCTTCCCCGAGCTGGCCTATCCCACCTACGACGTGGGCGCCCGGCTCGCGGGGGCGGTGGGCACGGCCTCCGACAGCACGGTCGCGCTCGGCCCCGAGCGCGTGGACCTGCTCTGGGTCAACTCCCCTGGCAACCCCACGGGGCGCGTGCTGCCGGCCGAGCACCTGCGCAAGATCGTGTCCTGGGCTCGCGAGCGCGGCACGATCGTCGCCTCCGACGAGTGCTACATCGAGCTGGGCTGGGAAGAGCGGCCGATCTCGATCCTGCACCCCGACGTCTGCGGCGGCTCCCACGAGGGGCTGCTCGCGGTTCACTCGCTCTCCAAGCGCTCCAACCTGGCCGGATACCGCGCCGGGTTCGTGACGGGCGACCCCGTCCTGGTCAAGCGGCTGCTGGAGACGCGCAAGCACGCCGGCATGATCATGCCCCAGCCCGCGCAGGCGGCGATGACGGCGGCGCTCGGCGACGACGCGCACGCCGACCACCAGCGTGAGCTCTACTCCGCCCGCCGCACGCTCCTTCGCCCCGCGCTGGAGAAGGCGGGATGGAGCATCGACCATTCGACGGCGGGCCTGTACTTCTGGGCGTCCAACGGGCAGAACGCCTGGGACCAGGTGGCCAAGCTCTCCGAAATCGGCATTTTGGTCGCGCCGGGCGAGTTCTACGGATCAGCAGGTGGACAGCACATCCGCATCGCGCTCACAGCCTCTGATGAGCGGATCGATGCGGCAGTGCGCCGCCTCCAGTAGGATCGCGCGTCATAGCCAGCGGAATGGGCTTGAACACGCATAAATTGATAAGGGCTTATGCCGAGGCAGACCGCGAGTGGAGCGAGCTGATCGATGAGCATGACCTCCATGGTCGTTCTCGGGCTGAGCATCGCCACCGTCCTGCTGTTGCTGGGGGCGTTTCTGACCACCCTGCGGCAGGACAGGAAGGGCCGCGCGAGCGCGCCGCCGGCTGAGGCCGCTCCCAGCGAGACCCCGCTGGCGGCCCCGGTGAGTGCCCCAGGGCATGCCGGCACCGACTACACCGACCCGCGCACGATCCGGGTCGGCGACCGGATCGAGGTGCACGGGTCACCCGCGCGCGTGCTCGGCGCCATGTACATCTCCTGGCAGGGGCAGCAGTGGACCGAATATCTGCTGCGTGACGGCTCGCGCCGCCTCCAGTGGCTCTCCGTCGAGGTGCGGGCGGGCGACCCGCCGCACCTGGAGGTGCAGCTCTGGACCGAGGTGCCCACGCAGGGCATGGTGCCGGCCAAGAGCATGCTGATCATGGAAGGCGTGGAGTTCTTCCCGATCGAGCGCGGCACGGCGGCCTTCAGGAGCGAGGGCAACACCGGCAACCCGGACAGGGGCCTGCTCGACTTCGCCGACTACCGCGCCTCGGACGGGCGGCTGCTGTCCTTCGAACGCATCCAGGGCAACTCCTGGACCGCCAGCTACGCCCAGCCCCTGCCGCCCGGCTCCATCTCCATAGTCCGCCGCGCCTCCTGACCCGGCCCGGCCCGGCCCGGTCAGCTCAGCTCAGGTCGACCTCGGTGGTGCCTGATTTGCCGCCGGTCTGCCAGCCTTCGAGCTCGACGTTGTTGACCCAGGTGGCCCCGCCGTAGCCGACGCGGTTGAGCGCGTATTTCTCCGCATGGGCCACCGACCAGGCCGCCACCAGCCACCCGCGCTTCTTCGTGGTGATCGCCGTGCTCCCGAGCGCCTTGGCGAGCTGTTTGCGCGCCTGGTCGGCCTTCGGCTGCGGCACAGGCGTCTTGTCCGGGGGATACCAGCAGTGCACGGCCTGCGGGACACGCCCGGTGAAGCCGGCGGCCAGGATCTTGCCGTCCGTCTCGTGCGGCGCGTACGCGTAACCGCCCGCCGAGCGCTGCACCGCCTGAGCCGCCTCGGCCAGCGGGAGCTTGCGATAGTTCTTGACCTTCACCAGCGCCGCGAAGAACTTGTTCGTGGCGTAGACGGGATCCATGAGCTGCTTCCTGGTGCCCCAGCCCTGCGACGGCCGCTGCTGGAACACCCCCACCGAGTCGCGGTCGCCGTAGTTGATGTTGGCGAGCTTCGACTCCTGGATCGCCGTCGCGTACGCGATCACCACGGCCCGCTCGGGCAGCTTGCGCCGCGCCGCGACGGCCGCGATGGTGGCCGAGATCTGGGCCTGGTGCGGGGAGAGGTCGAGCGTGCCCTCGGGGCCGCGCACGGTGCAGTAGGCCTCGGGCACGGCCAGCGGTGTCGCCCTCTTCAGCAGGTGGTAGAGCCCGAAGGAGACGCCCACGGCGAGCACGACGACGATGATCGCGATGGTGATGACTCCACGGGAGAAGCGCACGCGCACCCTGAAAAACCTACCCGGCCGGATAAGCTCCGTGGCCATGAGTCACGTGAGCACCTCGTCACCGATACCCCCCGTGGTGGACGAGCTGTGGGAGCGCCGCGCGGAGTTGTCGCCGGCCGACGCCGAGGCGCGCCACCTGGTGGTGGGCGCGGTGGACCTGCTCGACAAGGGCGCGGCCAGGGCCGCCCACCTGGTGGGCGGCGAGGTCGTGGTGGACGAGCGCGCCAAACGCGCCATCCTGCTCGCCTTCAAGGTGCTCGGCATGGCCCGCTCCCAGGTGGGCGACTTCCAGCACCACGACAGGATCCCGCTGAAGACGTCCTTCGACGGCGTGCGACTCGTGCCGGGCGCGATCGCCCGCTGGGGCTCCTACCTGGCGCCCGGGGTGGTGCTCATGCCGTCGTTCACGAACATCGGCGCGTACGTCGACTCCGGCACGATGGTCGACACCTGGGCCACGGTCGGATCCTGCGCCCAGATCGGCAGGAACGTGCACCTGTCGGGCGGCGTGGGCATCGGCGGCGTGCTGGAGCCGCCGAACGCGGTGCCGGTCGTCGTCGAGGACGACGCGCTGATCGGCAGCCGCGCCATGATCGTCGAAGGCGCGCGGGTCGGCGAAGGCGCGGTCGTCGGGGCTGGAACGATCCTTTCCGCCTCGATCCCGGTGATCGACGTCCAGACGGGCGAGGAGCTGGCGCGCGGCCGGATCCCCGCGTGGTGCGTGGCCGTGAGCGGCACGCGACAGAAGGAGTTCCCCGGCGGTACGTTCGGCCTGCCGTGCGTGCTGGTGCTCAAGCGCCTGGAGCCGGGGCAGCGGCATGACAAGGCGGCGCTGAACGAGGTGCTGCGCGAACACGGGGTGAACACCTGATGCTTGACCTGACCCAGGACGTACGCGACCTGACCGCCGCGATCGTGGACATCGAGTCCGTGAGCGGAAACGAGCAGGAGCTGGCCGACGAGGTCGAACGCGCGCTGTCCGCGCTGCCGCACCTGAAGATCGACCGGTCCGGGCACACCGTCGTCGCCCGCACCGAGCTGGGGCGCTCGGAGCGGGTGCTGATCGCGGGGCACCTCGACACCGTCCCCGTCGCCGGCAACCTGCCCAGCCGCATCGGCAACGACCTGCTCTACGGCTGCGGCACCTCCGACATGAAGGCCGGGGTGGCGGTCGCGCTCAAGCTGGCGGCCCTCCTGCCGGCCCCGAACCGCGACGTGACCTACGTCTTCTACGACTGCGAGGAGGTCGAGGCCGAGCGCAACGGCCTCACCCGGGTCGCCAGAGACCACGCCGACTGGCTGGCGGCCGACTTCGCGGTGCTGATGGAGCCGACCGACGGCGTGATCGAGGGCGGCTGCCAGGGCACGCTGCGGGCCGAGATCACGGTGACGGGCAAGCGGGCCCACAGCGCCAGGTCGTGGTTCGGGGTCAACGCCATTCACGGGATCGAGCCGGTGCTGGCGCGGCTGAACGCCTATGAGGCGCGGCGGCCGGTGGTGGACGGGCTCGAATACCACGAGGGCCTCAACGCGGTCGGCGTGCGGGGCGGGGTGGCGGGCAACGTCATTCCCGACCTGTGCGTGGTGAGCGTCAACTACCGGTTCGCGCCCGACCTGTCGATCGAGGAGGCGCAGGAGCACGTACGGGAGGTGTTCGACGGCTTCGAGGTGCGGTTCGTGGACGCGGCACCCGGAGCCAGGCCCGGGCTGACGCATCCGGTGGCGGCGGCCTTCACCGCGGCCGTCGGGGGCACGCCGCGCGCCAAGCTGGGCTGGACGGACGTCGCCCGCTTCTCCGCGCTGGGGGTCCCGGCCGTGAACTACGGCCCCGGCGACCCGAATCTGGCCCACCAGCAGGGGGAGTATGTGTCGCTGCCGAAGATCGTCGCGAGCGAGCGGGCGATGCTGGACTGGCTCACAATATGAAAGTGGCCTTCCTCGCCGGCCATTTGGCGGGGAAGACCACTTTCAGTCCCGAGCAGCACCCTCGGCAGTTAGACGCGGGGGAGTCGAAATTCGGTTCCCTGCTTTTTTCAAGATTTTTTAGGACACTGTTTTGCCGGGGTTACCTGCGGTTTCGTCATCGGGGGACAGTCTAGGCTCCCGTACGGGTAGCGGAATCGACCGCGTTCGAGAGGACTAGCGTGATCCACATGGAACACAACCGCCGGGAGCGCCGGCAGGGCCAGGCCGTCGTCCGGGGCAACCTCGTCCCCAGCTCCACCCACGACCAGCGGCTGCTGGCCCGCCAGGGGTCCTCCGACTGGGTGCACATGGACCCGTGGCGGGTGCTGCGCATCCAGGCCGAGTTCGTGGAGGGGTTCGGCCAGCTGGCCGAGCTGCCGCAGGCGGTCACGGTCTTCGGCTCGGCCCGCACCCCGGAAAACTCGGCCGACTACGAGATGGGCCAGGCGCTGGGCCGGCGGCTGGCCGAGTCCGGCTACGCCGTGATCACGGGCGGCGGGCCGGGCGTCATGGAGGCCGCCAACCGGGGCGCCCGCGACGTCGACGGCGCGGTCTCGGTCGGGCTCGGCATCGAGCTGCCCTTCGAGCAGAGCATGAACGACTACGTCGACCTCGGCATCGAGTTCCGCTACTTCTTCGTCCGCAAGACGATGTTCGTGAAGTACTCGTGCGGCTTCATCGCCCTGCCCGGCGGCTTCGGCACGCTCGACGAGCTGTTCGAGGCGCTCACGCTGGTCCAGACGCACAAGGTGACCTCCTTCCCCGTGGTGCTGATGGGCTCGCAGTTCTGGGGCGGGCTGCTCGACTGGATCAAGGACACCCTGCTCGGCACCGGGAAGATCGCGGCCCAGGACCTCGACCTGATCACCGTCACCGACGACCCCGACGAGGCCGTGCGCATCATCGCCGACGCCGACCGGGCCCGCTCCCATCAGCGCGGGCAGGAGCTGGAGGCCGCGGGCGTCCAGATCGCGGAGCCCCAATAGGCTTCCCCGTTGTGAACATCTGCGTCTTCTGCGCCTCCAGCCTGAACATCGACCACAAATACCTCGACCTCGCCACCGACGTGGGCACCGAGCTGGCCCGCCGGGGACACACCCTGGTGAGCGGCGGCGCCACGGTCTCGTGCATGGGAGCCGTCACCGCGGCCACCCGTGCCGCCGGTGGCCACACGGTCGGCGTGATCCCGCAGGTGCTGGTGGACATCGAGGTGGCGGACGAGGAGTCCCACGAGCTGATCGTCACCGAGGGCATGCGGGAGCGGAAGGGCATCATGGACGCCCGCTCCGACGCGTTCCTCGTGCTGCCCGGCGGCATCGGCACGCTGGAGGAGCTGTTCGAGATCTGGACCGCTCGGGTGCTCGGCATCCACGACCGTCCCCTGGTCGTCCTCGACCCCTGGGGCCTGTACGACCCGCTCAAGCAGCTCATCGGCAACATGTACGACGAGGGCTTCACCCGGCCCGACGTCTTCGACGCGATCTCCTTCACCTCCACCGTGGAGGAGGCGTTCGCCCGCCTGGAGGCACGCGCGCAGCCGGTCAGGCCCAGCATCGCCGAACTCGGCGAGGCCACCGGCTGACGGTCTGACCTGCGGGCCCGCCGTGCTTTCCGGGCCCTGGAACGTACCGGCCGCGGCAAGTGCGGGACCTCGTGCCCCGATGGTGTGAGTACGATGCCAATGTGCTGGTCATACTCGCCATCGCCGCCATCGCCATCCTGGCCTGCGTGGTCTTGGTCTCCCTCGGCAGGGGCGGTGAGCTGACCGAGTTCCCGCCGGACGTGCCGCCGCTCGACCTGCCCGAGGCGGGCCGGCTCACGGCGGTCGACTTCATGGCGCTCCAACTGCCGGTCAATCTGGTCGGCTATCACACGCAGAGCGTCGATGAGACGCTGCGCCGTGCCGCCAGCGCGATCAGCGCGCGCGACACGCGGATCGCGGTGCTGGAGCAGCGGGTCTCCGAGCTGCTGTCCAGCCGGTTGCACGCGCGGCAGGAGGTCTATGCCGCGCCGGGGGCCGGGCTGCGTACCGACCACGAGCCCGAGGCGCCGGCCACCGACCGCGAGCTGCCCGAGTCGGGCGACCCGGTGTCGGCCAGCGGCGCCACGGTGGCCTGGGACACGGGCACGGAGCTCCGCCACCCGCCGGACGACCCGGAGTGGCGGGTCCCCGAGCCGCAGCGGTCCGGCAAGCCGGCGGAGGAATCCGACGCCGCCGAGCCCGAAGCGGCCGCCGGGGAAACACGAGACGAAGAAGCGCACGACGAGAAGCCGCGCGACGACGAGTCGCGGGACGAGAAGCCGCGCGACGACGGGACGGGCGACGACGGGACGGGCGACGGGGAGACGCGGGACGGGGAGACGCTCGCCGACGAGACGCGGGACGTCACGGCGTCCGACGCCGTTCCTGATGACGAGGTGCCCGGCGGTGAGGTCGTTGGCGAGACCCGGAACGGGGAAGTCGCTGCGGACGGGCGTGACGAGGACGAGCCCGTGCGGGCCGTGTCGGGCAAGGATGGGGAAGAGCGCGCGTGACCGAGCCGATCCGCTGCACCTGGACGGGTATGGCCGACCCCATCTACATCACCTACCACGACGAGGAATGGGGCCGCCCGCTCAGAGGCGACGACGAGGTCTTCGAGCGGGTGGCGCTGGAGGCGTTCCAGTCGGGCCTGTCCTGGCTGACGATCCTGCGCAAGCGAGAGAACTTCCGCGCCGCCTTCGACCGCTTCTCGATCCCGAAGGTCGCCGCCTACACCGAGCAGGACGTGGAGCGCCTGCTCGGCGACACGGGCATCGTCCGCAACCGGGCCAAGATCCTGGCCGCGATCCAGAACGCCAGGGCCGCGCTCGACCTGCCCGAGGGGCTGTCGGAGCTGGTGTGGCGGCACGCCGACCCCGACTCGCCGATGCCGCGCACGATGGCCGACGTGCCCGCCATCACCCCCGGCTCGAAGGCGCTGGCCAAGGAGTTGAAGCGGCACGGTTTCGCGTTCGTCGGCCCGACCACGGCCTACGCGTTGATGCAGGCCATCGGGCTGGTCAACGATCATATCGAGGGCTGCGTGGCACGTACGCGCTGAGCTCGGCACTGTGGCTGCGCCCGAGTGACCCGCCGAGCTTGACGGTGATGACGGGCCGCTGCCCGGGCTGCACCGTGACCGTGTCGTCGGCCCGCACCACGCCGTGCGCCGGGCGGTTGAGCGTGAGCCGTACGACGTCCACGGTCCTGCTCGGGTCGGCCACGGACACGACGACGCGCCCGCTGGCCCGGCGCAGCAGCACCATGCACGGCGCGTCCGCCCGGACGACCCCGGCGTCGCCCGCCGTCCAGAACGTGGCCCCGAACACCGAGCGCACCTGGACGGCGTGCAACCGCGCCGTGTTGAACAGCACCTTCGCGGGGCCCGTCGCGCGGAACTTCCTGGTGCGGTCGCGGGTCGCGTTCGGCAGCAGCACGTAGGAGTAGGCGGCCTCCACGGGATTGACGCCGTGGTCGAACCAGAACGTGACGTAACGCCGCGAGACGGGGTCGAAGGCGCCCCGGGTGTCGTCGCCCTCGTTGATGTCGCGCCACCGGCCCGTACGCGTCTCCACGAGGCGCAGCGCCCCCTCGAACACGTAGCCGCCCACGCTGGGCAGATGCGCCCAGCCGTCCCCCAGGTACGGCTCCTCGTCCGTGGCGCGGTTCTCCACCACGGTCTCGATCGTGCGGCCGTCGAGGCTCGTGATGCCGCTGCCGACCGCCACCACGACCGTGTCCATGCAGAACCACGACTTGCGCGCCGTCAGGCTCACCCCGTCGCCGGCCAGCTCCATCGCGGTGGCGCCGTAGCGGCCTTCGAGCGAGACCCCGCCCGCCCACGCGTTGCCGGGCCGGTGGGCGCTGAAGGACAGGTTCGCGCGCTCCCGCGTGTCCACCGTCACCCCCGGCAGCCGGTACGGGTCCACGGTCGGCCAGAAGTCGCGCCCGAACTGCTCCAGGTCGCCGGTGTACAGGTAGGTCATGCCGTCACCGGTGTACCAGCCGTGCAGGTTCTCCCCGTTGATCGCCTCGTACGCGGCGATCCGCCGCGACGACAGGCTGATCGCCAGCGACCAGCCGGGACGCCGGTGCACCACCCGGTCCATCGCGGGGAACACGAAGTGCCCGACCGCCCCGGGCGCCGCCTCGACCGTCTTGTCGTCCAGCACCGCGACGGCCCGCCGCGTCTCGGGAACGTCCGCATGCTCCAGGTAGGGCCGCGCCCGGCCGCGCTCGATCCATCCCTTGGCCAGCTCGCGGAACCGGCCGCGATACGGTTCGGGCGCGGTGCGGGCGAGCAGCAGCACGGCCCCGATCGCGCCGTGCCCCGCCACGCTGTCGGAGAACGTCTGCCGGGTGGCCGCCCGCCCTCTGACGGTGTCCATCAGCAGCCCGTCGTGCATGAACGGCGCGAACGACCGCTCGACGGCGTCCAGCACGACCCGCCGCCCGGGATCGTCCACCTCCCACAGCGACCCGTGCAGCAGCGCCAGGACCCCGGCGACGGCGGTGAGCAGGGACAGGCCGTAGGAGCCCGTGTAGGCCACGTCGCCGTGCTGGATGAAGGAGCCGTCGCGATAGAAGCCGTCGCCGGAGTCGGTGTAGCCGAACACGCTGTTGCGCCCGCCGTCGCGCACGTCGGACAGCCCGTCGCGGGCCAGGGCCAGCTTGCCGGCGCTGCGCCCGGCCACGCCGCGGAGGGCCACGATGGACGCCTTGTCGGCCCGGTTGGCGCCGCTCTCGCTCGCCTCCGGCCACCCCGCCCGGCGGTCGGCGTCCGGGCAGAACCGGTCGATCGCCGCCACATACGACCCCAGCCGCCCGGCGTCGAGCCGGTCACCGAGCAGCACGCACACGCGGGCCAGCTCGGCAGGGGTGCCGATCTCCCAGAACCACCAGTTGCCGGTCTCGGGCAGCCGCTCGTTGTAGTGGCTCTCGTAGAGCAGGTCGAGGGCCTGAACCACCTTCTCGGCCACGGCGTCGTCACCGTGCTGGGCCGTGCCCGGCGTGGCCCAGGCGGTGGTGATCAGGCGCAGGCGGCCGTAACTGCCGGTGACGTTGCCAGGGCGGCCCTCCAGGGACAGGTCGGGCCAGATCAGGCCGGGGACCATCTGGGCCAGCCAGGTCGCGGCCGTCTCGCTCAGCGTGGCCAGCGGCCTGCCGTACACGGGGTCGGATGCGTCGAAGTCGCCGCCGGTGAGCAGATCCACGGCCGTGGCGCGCAGGGCGTCGAAGTCGTGAGGGGCGGGCGAACGCGAAGCGTCGGAGAGGCGCATGGCGCTAGCTTTACTCATGGGAGCGTGTTGGATCAGTCACTCTGCGTTGAATGTTGGACGTTCTTTCGCGAGGAAGGCTCGCGTCGCGTTCTGGTGGTCACGGGTAGCGACGCATACGTCCTGGATGTCGGCCTCCATGGCCAGCGCGTCCGTCAGCGAGTGCGTCGCGGCGTAGGTCAGCGCCCGCTTGGTGGCGGCGTAGGCCAGGGTCGGTCCCTGCGCGAGACGCATGGCCAGCTCCCGCGCGGTCTTCAGCACGTCGTCGGCGGGCACGACCCGGGTGACCAGGCCCAGCTCCAGCGCGCGGGCGGCGTCGAGCGGCTCGCCGAGCAGCATCAGCTCGGCGGCCCTGCCCTGGCCCACCAGGCGCTGCAACGTCCAGGACGCGCCCGAGTCGGGCGCCAGGCCGATGCCGGAGAACGCCAGCGCGAACTTCGCCTTCTCCGAGGCCACCCGCAGGTCACAGGCGAACGCCAGGGAGGCGCCCGCGCCCGCCGCCACGCCGTTGACCGCGGCGACCACCGGCTTGGCCATGGTGGTGATCAGCTCCACGATCGGGTTGTAGTGCTCGCGGACGGTGCCGGCCAGGCCGCGCCCCGCCTCCAGGTTGCCGGCGTGCTCACGCAGGTCCTGGCCCGCGCAGAAGGCCCGGCCCGAGCCGGTGAGCAGGACGGCCCTGACCGCGGCGTCGCCGGAGGCCCGCCGCAGCGCGCCGATCAGGGCCTCCTTGAGCTCGGCGGTCAGCGAGTTCATCGCGTCGGGACGGTCGAGTGTGATGGTGGCGACGGCGTCGGCCATGTCATAGCGGATCAAAGCAACTCCCTGTCGACGAACGCGGCGGCCGCGGGCAGCAACCGGGTGGCCTCCTGCTCGAAGTACGCCCTGGCCTTCTCGCCTGGCCAGCCCGCGGGCAGCAGCTCGGGCGGCAGGCCAGGATCGCGGAACAGGAAGTTGCGCCAGCCGTGCACGAGCCTGCTCCGCGTGGCGAACACCTGATCGGCCGGCGCCCCTTCGGGCAGCGTGCTGATCAGCGTGACAGCCTCGGTGTGCCAGTGTTCGTACGCCTCGCCGATGGCGGCCAGATCCCAGGCCCTGGCCACCAGCTCACGCGGGTCGCCTTCGAGCGCCGCGTCGAACCTGTCGGCCAGCACCCCCTCGCCCTCCAGCAGGTTGTCCAGCTCGATCGAGGAGCGGGGCCCGATCCAGGTGGTCTCGGACAGCGACGCGTACCCCAGGAACGTCAGGTCGGCCCGCAGCCGCTCCCTGCGCGGACGCTCCTTGACCGGCTCGAAAACGATCAGATGCCAGCGGCCATGCCAGGTCGGCGTTCCGGCTCGGTAAATTCTCAGTGCGGCCTCATCCAGGCGCCTGACGCACTTCGGCGTCAGCCCGTAACCGGCTCCCTGGGGCAGCCTGAGCGGCCGCAGCCATCCTTGCCGCACCATGCGCGAAACCGCCGTACGCACGGCAGGAGCGGCTATTTCCAGGGGTTTCATGAGCCTGACGAGGGCCGCGACGGACGCCTGTCCACCGCGCGAGCGCAGGTGGTCTCCATAGAGATCGAACAGAGCGGCGCGAGCGTGCACGAAGTCCAGTTTGGACGTCATCGCACGCCTCGACAACGCATTCTGGGAGGAGATCGTTACCCATGAGCGCTCTCGATGCGGGAGAATAGGACATCACAGAAGACGTGAATGCGCCGACCACCCCTCACGGGCGGTCGGAAATCGCGGGCCGCGGGAGCCCAAGGCAGGAAGGGATGCACGCATGGCGGCGATGAAGCCGCGGACCGGCGATGGTCCGCTCGAGGTCACCAAGGAAGGGCGCGGCATTGTCATGCGGGTCCCCCTGGAGGGTGGCGGCCGGCTCGTCGTGGAGATCTCCGCCGACGAGGCAAAGGCGCTCGGCGAGGCGTTGAAGAACGTCGTCGGCTGAGCGCTCCCGAGAGACAACTTGATTTACGACCCTGGCGTGGTCCGGCGCCAGGGTCGCTGACGTTCGAGGAGAGATTCCGTGCCGATTGAGACCACTGCGTCGGTGGTCACCGAGGTTTCCGACGATGCCGAGTTGCTGGCCGTACCCTATGCCTCCGATCTCAGCCCCGCGCACGCTGTGGAGCTGCACCTGCCGGTGCGCGACCTGCTGGCGCACTACGAGGCCAAGGGGGAGGCGGGGGAGATCGTCGAGGTCCCCGTGGCACGGGGCGGCGGAGTGGGGCGGGTGCTCCTCTACGGGGTGGGCGACGGCTCGCCCCGGGCCCTGCGCAAGGCCGCCGCGACTCTCACCAGGAGGGTCAAGGGCAAGGACACGCTGACCGTGGTGGTGCCCGAAGGCGACGCGGCGGCGTTCGCCGAGGCGGCGCTGCTGGCGGCGTACTCGTTCAAGATCGGTAATGGCGGCAAGAAGCCCGTGCGGGCGCTCGCGTTCGCCGGGGCCGGCGAGGCGGAGGTCTCGCGGGCGCGGACGGTGGCTCAGGCGGTGGCGCTCGCCCGCGACCTGTCCAACACGCCCGCCTCCGTCAAGAACCCCGCCTGGCTCGCCGAGCGGGCCGCCGAGGCCGGGGTGGCCGTCCGGGTGTGGGACGAGGAGCAGCTCCAGGCCGACGGGTTCGGCGGCATCCTCGCCGTCGGGCAGGGCTCGGTCAGCCCGCCGCGTCTCATCCAGCTCTCCTACACCCCGGAGGAGCCCGCCGAGCGGCACGTGGTGCTGGTGGGCAAGGGCATCACGTTCGACTCGGGCGGGCTGTCGCTCAAGTCGACCGACAACATGAAGACCCAGAAGACCGACATGGCCGGCGGCGCGGTGGTCATCGCCGTGCTCGGCGCGCTGGCCGCGCTGCGCGTGCCCGTACGCGTCACCGGGCTGGTCGCCTCCGCCGAGAACATGCCGTCGGGCACCGCCCAGCGGCCCAGCGACGTCATCAAGCACTACGGCGGCCGCACGGTCGAGGTGCTCAACACCGACGCCGAGGGCCGGCTCGTGCTGGCCGACGCGCTCGCCTACGCCGACGCCGTCCTCGACCCCGACGTGGTCGTGGACATCGCCACCCTGACCGGGGCGATCACCGTGGCGCTCGGCCGCAACGTCGGCGCCGTCTACGCCTCGGATGACCTGCTGGCCAAGCAGCTCGTGGAGGCCGGGCAGGCCAGCGACGACCGGCTCTGGCGGATGCCGCTGATCGAGGACTACACGCCCGCGCTGGAGTCGTCGATCGCCGACCTGGCCAACGTGGAGTCCGGGTCGAGGTTCGGGGCGGGGTCGATCACGGCGGCGCTGTTCCTGCGGGAGTTCGCGGGGGAGCGGCCGTGGGCGCACCTCGACATCGCCGGGGTCGGGCGCAGCACCGTCGACGACGGCACCCTCTCCAAGGGCGCCACGGGCTTCGGCGTACGCGCCCTCCTGGAGTGGCTCACCCGCGGCTACTAGCCCGCACGCCCCGAACCACCGCAGGCGAACCACCCTCTCCCCGCTCGTCAAGGGACCCCGCCGAAGTGCGGCGGGGAAGAGGAGGGCGGCCGGCTCGGGTGGCGGTCAGTCGGCGATTTTGACGGCGGCCAGCAGGCCGTCGCCCAGGGGCATGAGCACCGAGCGCAGGCGCTCGTCCGACTGCACCAGCTTGCCCACCTCGCGCAGCGCCACCGTGTCGGTGTCGCGTTGCGCGGGGTCGGCGACGCGGTTGTGCCACAACATGTTGTCGAAGGCCACGATCCCGCCCACCCGCAGCAACCGGACGGCCTCGTCGAGGTAGTCGGCGTATTCCCGCTTGGCACCGTCGGCGAACACCATGTCGTAGCCGCCGTCCGACAACCGCGGCAGCACGTCGAGGGCGCGCCCTGAGATGAGCCGCACCCGGCCGCCGGAGAAGCCCGCCTCCGCGAACGCCTGTCTGGCCAGCCGCTGGTGCTCGGGCTCGACGTCGACGCTCGTCAGAGTGCCGTCCGTACGCATGCCGCGCAGCAACCACAACCCCGAGACCCCGCACCCCGTGCCGATCTCGACGACCGACTTGGCGTTGACGGCGGTGGCGAGGAAGCACAGCGCCGCCCCACCGCCGGGAAGGATGGGCGTGGCCCCCATTTCGAGCCCGCGATGCCGCGCCACGCGCAGCACCTCGTCCTCCTGATGGAACTGCTCCGCATAGGCCAGAGTGGCCTCCACCGGACTGGTCATCGGCCTCCTCCCCCCGCTTTCGTGCGCTCGTTTCGCGATGCTGGCACGGTCGCACAGGGTATACGCGCGATCGGCACCGATCGCAGCCTAGGGGAGACGCGCCGGGACGGGAACTCAAGACGGTCCTGAGGCGTTGCAGGTTTAAACGGGCTTTGCCGGTCCGGAGGGCAGGCAGTGCGCACGAAGGGACGAAACCAGGCACTATGGCGGTAGCGGTGGTCCCAAAGAGAGGAGTTCTGGTGGACGAAAGCGACCACCAGACTGATACTCCCGTGTCGTCTGACTGGACTCCCCCTTCGTGGGAGGAAGTGGTGCGGACTCACTCCGCACGCGTGTATCGGCTGGCATACCGGCTGACCGGCAACGTCCACGATGCCGAAGACCTGACACAGGAGGTCTTCGTCCGGGTCTTCAGGTCGCTGTCGAGCTACACCCCCGGCACGTTCGAGGGTTGGCTGCACCGGATCACGACGAACCTGTTCCTCGACATGGCGCGGCGCAAGCAGCGCATCAGGTTCGAGGGGCTGGCCGACGACGCCGCGGAGCGGCTGCGCGGTCGTGAGCCGTCGCCGGCGCAGGCGTTCGACGACGCCCACTTGGAGCCCGACATCCAGGCCGCCCTCGACGCGCTCGCACCCGAGTTCCGGGCCGCGATCGTGCTGTGTGACATCGAGGGCCTGTCTTATGAGGAGATCGCGGCCACGCTCGGCGTCAAGCTGGGTACGGTCCGAAGCCGTATTCACCGTGGCCGGGCGCAGTTGCGGGAGGCGCTCGACCATCGGGCCCCCCGTAATTCACAACTCCCCCCGACCGTGATCCGTGGGGAGGAAGTCTGATATGGCCCATCTTGGAGAACGCGTTTCCGCGCTCGTCGACGGTGAGCTCAACCACACCGAGCGTGATCGCGCGCTCGCCCATCTGACCTTCTGTGCTGACTGCAGGCGAGAGGTTGAGTCGACACGGGCGCTGAAGTCGCGCCTGCGCTCGCTCGACACGCCCGCGATGCCGGCCGACCTGACGATGTCCCTGCTCCGGATGTCGGAGCCGGGCGGCCCGCTGCCGCCGAGGGAGCGCCCTTTTCCCTCCCGCACGTTCGGGGGAGTGCCCATCCCTGGGCCGCACACCATCGCACCGCTGGACAACCGCCCGCGCAGGGACGCCATCGGTGGGGCCTCGGGCCCTGGACGCGGTGGTAGCAGGAGACGCTCCGCGTACGTCGCGGTCGGGGTGGTCTCCGCGGCCGTCGCGCTCGGCACCTTCTTCGCCACCACGGGCGTCGGGCAGAACAACCCCGCGCCGCCGGTTGAACTGTTCCAGCAGCCGGCTCGTACCTCGGCTACGAACGCTCCTTCGACCGCCACGCCCTGACGCCCCGATAGGCCGGGGAACATCGGTTGGCGTAGTTGACGGTGCGCTGGGCATACGATCTGGGTTCGGGAATTGTCACAAGCAAGTCCTGACAAAAGCTTTATAGCCCGCGTATGCCGCAAGAGCGAGGATTGCGGTGGCCGAGCCAAGGAGTGGTGAGACTTAGATGACCGACGAGACGCGCCCCACCGATGGACGCACAACGTCGGACTCCCCCGAGCCACAGGGGCGGCCGGACTTCCTGCCCGCGGACGACGTGGCCGATCAGCAGGGCAGGCGGCCCGAGCCGCCTGCCTCGTTCGGCGGTTCCTGGGGCGACCCGTCGGGCCGCCCGCCGTATGACGGCGGGTCCCAGGACAGATCATCCTCATATGGCTCGTTCGGCGCTCCCGATCCTGGCCAGCGCTCTTATGAGGGCGATTCGGGTCCCCGCTCCCACGACAGCCCCTCGTTCGGTCCGCCGGACGGGGGCACACGTACTTTTGACGGTCCTTCGTTCGGGGCTCCGGACTCGTCCTACGGTTCGGGCGCCCGCTCCTACGAGAGCGCGTCGTTCGGTTCGCCCGATTCGAGTACGCGCTCGTACGAGAGTCCCTCGTTCGGCTCGCCCGACGGGGGCACGCGTTCGTACGACAGCCCGTTCTTCGGCTCTCCTGACGGGGGCGCGCGGGCGTATGACGGGCCCTCTTACGGCGGCGGCCCGTCCTCCTACGGCGGCGGCCCCAGCGGACCCACGCCGCCGCCACCGCCGCGCCAGGCGCTCGGCATGGGCGCCGGCTGGGCGCCGCCACCGCCGGGTGCGCAGGCCACGGCGCGACGCGGCCCTGGGACGGGCCTCCTGGTCGTGATGGCCGTGGTCATCGCGCTGGTGGCCTCACTGCTCGGCAGCGTGGGCACCTACCTGCTCACCAAGCCCAGCAGCACCGCCAACGACCCCTCCTACAGCCTCGGCCCGCTGCCGTCCGGCGCCACCAACCGGGCGCCCGACTCGGTGGCGGGGGTGGCCGCGCGCGTCCTGCCCAGCGTGGTCTCCCTGGAGGTCGGCAACGGCAACAACACCGAGGGCGCGTCGGGGTCCGGCTTCCTGATCAAGAACGGCTACGTGGTGACCAACAACCACGTCGTCGCCATGGCCGCCAAGGGCGGCGAGATCCGGATCATGTTCAACAACCGCAAGACCACCCCGGCCCGCATCGTCGGCCGTGACCCGGGCTCCGACCTGGCCGTGGTCAAGCCGGAGGAGACGTTCGGCACGCCGGAGATCACGCTCGGCAACTCCGACCAGGTCGTGGTCGGTGATCCGGTCATCGCGATCGGCTCCCCGCTGGGTCTGACCGGCACGGTGACGACGGGCATCGTCAGCTCGCTCAACCGCCCGGTCATCGCCGGTGACGACACCGGCGCCAGCGCGGAGGAGCCCGCGTACATCAGCGCGATCCAGACCGACGCCGCCATCAACCCGGGCAACTCGGGCGGGCCGCTGGTGAACGGCCGGGGCGAGGTCGTCGGGGTGAACTCGGCGATCGCCACGCTGGGCCGCTCGATGAGCAGCCAGAGCGGCAGCATCGGGCTGGGCTTCGCGATCCCGGTGAACCAGACGCGGCGGGTGGCCGAAGAGCTGATCACCACCGGCAAGGCCAAGCGCCCCAAGATCGGCATCGTCCTGGACAAGGACTACCGGGGGCAGGGTGTCAAGATTGCGAACGAGCCGGCGGGCGGCCAGCAGCCGGTGGACGCCAACGGGCCGGCGGGCAAGGCGGGCCTGAAGGCGGGCGACGTGATCCTGGAGATCGACGGCCTGACCCTGCAGGACGGGAACGAACTGATCGCCCTGATCCGCAGCAAGGCGCCGGGCTCCAAGATCACCGTCAAGTACGAACGCTCCGGTCAGGAACGCACCGCGACCCTGACCGTCACGGCGGACGCCGAGCAGCCGTCGCCGTCTCCCTCTTAGGAGCCTTTACGGCTCCGCCCAGGCCGGCACCGGCCACCGTCGCCGGTGACCGGCCTTCCAGGGGAACGCTCCTCCGCCTCCCCGCCTCCCCGCCTCCCCGCCTCCCCGCCGCACCGCCTCCCCGCCGCACCGCCGTAACGACCGGGTTCACCCCCTGGGTGGTGAACCGTCGGCCGAGGTCGCGCGCGCCCGGCCACGGCCACGACGTTAGTGCGGTTGATATGACCCAGGGGGGACGACCGACCTACCCGTGAGAGCCCTTAGTCTGTGGATAGGCCGGGGTTGTCCTCGGAGAGGTCGGACTGCGGTAGGAGCTCACGGTGTTCGGACTCGGGTGGTTGGAGATCGGGGCGCTGATCGTGATCGCGCTGCTCGTCTTCGGTCCCGACAAGCTGCCTCAGGCTGCTTCACAGGCGGGCAAGACGCTGCGCAACCTGCGCCGGATGGCCAACAACGCGCGCGACGACCTGCGCGCGGGCCTGGGCCCGGAGTTCTCCAACTTCGACCCCGCCGACCTCAACCCGCGCAACTTCGTTCGCAAGCACCTCCTCGACGACATCGAGGACGACTGGAACAACGGCGACAAGCCACGCGAGCTCGAACCGGCCACCACGGCCCCCTACGTCCCTGAGCCGGTGGACGAGCTCTCCTACGGCGAGCTGCCCCCCTACGACTCAGAAGCCACCTGAGAGGCCCTCAGGCCCTGCTCAGGGGCTCTGGAAGGTGACCTCGGGGTTGGCGGCGGACGGCCCGTCCAGGAGCGGCTGGTCCTTGCCCTGGAGGTGCCGGTCGAAGAAGGCGCCCACATACGACGTGGTGATCTCGCCCGACCGCTTCCCGGGCAGCGGCGCGCCGGGGTCGGTGATCCCGGCCTGAGCGCCCAGGATGGGCAGGTCGATGAAGGTGAAGTGGCCGGCGTCGGCCACGGTCAGCCAGCGCTTCCAGCCGTCCAGGCGCCGCCAGTCCCGTAGCCAGGTCGTGTCGCTGGAGCCGGGCGAGTGCTGGGCCTTGGTACCGAGCATGAGGAACGGCCGCTTGCCGAGCCCCGAGGCCGGCACCGGCGCGAAGAACGAGCCGTCCATGTTGAGCCCGGCCCGCACCCGGCGGTCGGTGGCCATGACGCTCGCCGCCGCGTTGCCGCCGAGCGAGTGGCCGGCGGCGCCGATCCGGCGCTGGTCGATCATCTTCCCGTGCTTCCAGGCGGGCGCGGACCCGGCGGCGTGGGTCAGCCGGTCGATGACGAAGGAGACGTCGGCCGCCCGGTTGACGGCGGCCTTGGCCATCACCTTCTTCTCGGCCTCGTCGGAGGGGGCGCTCTCCACCGTCTCGCAGGCGACACAGGTCAGGGTGCGGCCCTTCGGGAACGTGGTGCCGAACGACTCGTAGGCGTGGTCCACGAGCGCGACGACGTTGCCCTTCGAGGCGAGGTCCTCGGCGAGCGTGGTCAGGGTGGCGCGGTTGAGGGTGAAACCAGGAGAGAGCACCACGAGGGGGTGCCTGCCGCCGATGGGGCCGGCGTCGGCGCGGGCGTTCGTCTGGACGCCGGCGAGCTGCTCTGCCTTGAAGAGGGTGTCGAGCTTCTGCCCCTTGAGCAGGAGCCGGGCCTCGTCGACGGTCATGTACGGCGCGGCGGTCCCGCCGGCGGCGGCCGGGTAGTACATCGACACCATCAGCTCGCGTGCGCCCGCCTTGGGGACCCACGGGTCGCGGCGGCCGCCGTCCACGAGGTGGAGGGTGTCGCGGCCGACTTCGTACCGCCCGGTGGGGTGCGGGATCGCGAAGCGGGTGTCGGAGGCCGCCGTCGCGGCCGTGGCGGCCGCCACGGGGAGGGTCAGAGCCAGGGTGAGGACGACAGCGGCGTTGCGGCGAGTTCTGATCATGCGCAGCACTCTAGGAAGCGCCCTACCAGGCCCGACATTCCCGAAAGACCAGCTCCCACCCTTACTTTCGTAGGGCCTGGAGAAGGCCGGCCCGGCATCCGCACGTCCCTCCCCTTCGATGCGGTGGAGAGGGGAAGGACGTGCGGAATATGAGGCTAGCGGCGGGGCGCGAGGCCGAGCTGGAGGCCCTTCAGGCTGGAGGAGCGCTTGCTCAGCACGCCCGCGATGTTGCGCAGCTCGGCCGCCGCGGGAGCGTTCGGCTCCGTGAGGACGAGGGGCTTGCCCTCGTCACCGCCCTCGCGCAGCCGCATGTCGATCGGCACCTGGCCCAGCAGCGGCACCCGCGAGCCCAGCGTCCGGGTCAGGGCGTCGGCGACCGTCTGGCCGCCGCCCTCGCCGAACACCGCGATGCGCTCGTCGCAGTGCGGGCACGGCAGCCACGCCATGTTCTCGATGACCCCGGCGATCTGCTGATGGGTCTGGGCCGCGATCGAGCCGGCCCGCTCGGCGACCTCGGCGGCGGCCATCTGCGGGGTCGTCACGACGAGGAGCTCGGCCGACGGCAGGCGCTGCGCCACCGAGATGGCGATGTCGCCGGTGCCGGGCGGCAGGTCGAGCAGCAGGACGTCGAGGTCGCCCCAGTAGACGTCGGCCAGGAACTGGTGGAGCGCCCGGTCGAGCATCGGGCCACGCCACACCACCGGCGTGTTGCCCTCGGGCTTGAACATGCCGACCGAGATGACCTTGATGTCATGCGCCACCGGCGGCATGATCATGTCTTCGACCTTGGTGGGCCGCTCGGCGGCGCCCAGCATGCGAGGGATGCTGTGGCCGTAGATGTCGGCGTCGACGATGCCGACCTTGAGGCCGCTGGCGGCCATGGCCGCCGCCAGGTTGACCGTCACGGAGGACTTGCCGACCCCGCCCTTTCCGCTGGCCACCGCGAACACCCGGGTCAGCGAGCCCGGCTGGTTGAACGGGATCTCCTTCTCGGGGCCACGGTCGCCGCGCAGCTTGGTCTGCAGGACCTTGCGCTGTTCGGTGCTCATGACGTCGAGTTCGATCCCGACGTCCGTCACACCCTCGATCTTGCCGACGGCGGTCTTGACGTCGCGGGTGATGGTGTCCTTCATCGGACAGCCGGCCACGGTGAGGTAGACGCCGACGCGCACCGCCCCGTCGGGAGCGATCTCGATGCTCTTGACCATGTCGAGGTCCGTGATCGGGCGGCGGATCTCGGGGTCGATGACGGTGGCGAGCGCCGCAGTCACCTGTTCCTGGGTAGGTGCCATCGAAGTCGGCACGAGGGAGTGCCGTCCCTCCTTTGTCGGTATATGTGTGACAGGCGCTGGACGCCGGTGAGGATGCCTCTCCATGGTATGAACCAGAGGCATCGCTCAGTTAATCCGAGCTGTTAGATGTCTGTGCAACAACGTCCTAAGGTTACTCCGTGACTGTTCTGCGCGACGAGGGCCTGACCGTCGAGGAGCTGACGGTCTGGCGCATGTTGCGGCGCGCCCAGGTGCGCATCACCCGCCATCTGGAGGCGGAGCTGCTCGTCGCCCACGATCTGCCGCTGGCCTCGTACGAGGTGCTGCTGCAGTTGGCGGAGAGCCCCGGGCGGCGGCTGCGGATGAACGACCTGGCCGGCCGCGTCCTGCTCTCGCGCAGCGGGCTGACCAGGCTGATCGACCGGCTGCAGCGCGACGGCCTGGTCGCGCGGGAGGCGTGCGCCGACGACGCGCGCGGGCTGTTCGCGGTGTTGACCGAGGCCGGTGAGACGAGGCTGGCCGAGGCCACGCCGACCTACCTGCGCGGCATCAGGGCCCAGTTTCTCGACGTGCTGAACGCCGGGGAGATCGGTCAGATCCGGGCGATGCTCGGCAGACTCGACCTCACCGGCGCTCCCTGAGCTCCTCCAGGAGTTTGCCGAGTTCAGAGCGCAGATAGTCGCGGGTGGCCACGTCGTTGAGCGCCAGGCGCAGGCCCGCGATCTCGCGCGTCAGATATTCGATCTCGGCCTGGGTGCGGTCGGCGGCCTCGCGGTCATGCTCATACTGGACGCGGTCCCGGTCGTCCTGCCGGTTCTGGGCCAGCAGGATCAGCGGGGCGGCATAGCTGGCCTGCAGCGACAGCATCAGGGTGAGGAAGATGAACGGGTAGGGGTCGAACTTGAGGCCGGCCGGCGCGACCACGTTCCAGATCACCCAGACCGCCACGAAAATGCTCATGTAGACGATGAACCGGGCGGTGCCGAGGAAGCGGGCGATCTGCTCGGAGAGGCGGCCGAACGCCTCAGGGTCGTAGTGCGGGCGCAGCGACCTGCGCAGAGCCCGTGGCTGGTCGAGTCGTTCAGTCGTCACGGTCGTCGGCCCTCTCGCGCCAGTCCTCCGGCAACAGATGATCCAGTACGTCGTCCACGGTCACCGCGCCGACGAGCCGGCCCAGCTCGTCGACGACCGGGGCGGCGAGGAGGTTGTAGTTGGCCAGGTAGTAGGTGACCTCGCGGAGCGTGAAGTCCGGCCTGATGGGGTCGATGGAGGGGTCGAGAACCCCGCCGAGCAGCGTGGACGGCGGCTCGCGCAGCAGCCGCTGGAAGTGCGAGACCCCCAGGTAGGTCCCCGTCGGCGTCTCGGACGGCGGCCTGGTCACATAGACCTGGGCGGCCACGGCGGGCGTCAGGTCCTGCTGCCTGATGTGCGCGAGAGCCTCGGCGACCGTGGCGCTGGGCGGCAGGATCACCGGCTCGCTGGTCATCACCCCGCCCGCGCTGTCCTCCGGGTAGGTGAGCAGCCGCCGCACCGGCGCCGCCTCCCCGGGCTCCATCAGCGCCAGCAGCTTGGCCGCCTGCTCCTCGGGCAGGTCGTGCAGCAGGTCGGCGGCGTCGTCGGGCCCCATCTCCTCCAGCACGTCGGCCGCGCGTTCCGGCTCCAGCGTGCCCAGGATGCCGATCTGGTCGTCGGGCGGCAGCTCCTCCAGCACGTCGGCCAGGCGGTCGTCGTTGAGGGCGCGGGCGATCTCGATGCGGCGCTTGCTCGGCAGGTCGTGGAGCGCGCTGGCCATGTCGGCGGCCCGCAGCGACTCGAACGCGGCGATCAGCCCCGCGGCCCCCTGGTCCTTCTGCAGCGTGTCGAACCCGGACACCTCGCCCCAGCCCACCGTGCGGGGCTCGCGCCGGCGGCCCTTGTAGAGGGCGACCTTGGTGATCTCCCAGGTGGACGGCCTGGTCTCCTCCATGGCGACGTCGTAGACGGTCATGGGCTGGTCGCCGAGGTGGACGGCGAGGTCGAGGATCTCGCCGACGACCAGGGTCTCGGTGGCGCGCTGCTCGAACCTGCGCATGTTGAGGCGGCCGGTGAAGACGACGGATCCGGCCTCGATGCCGCGTACGCGGGTGATGGGCAGGAACACCTTGCGGCGCGGCTGGACCTCCACCACGAGGCCGTGGACGACGGGCGGCCGGTTGAGGCGCAGCCCGACCACGACGTCGCGGACGCGGCCGATCTGGTCGCCGGCCGGGTCGAAGACGGGAGTCCCCGGCAGCCGGGCCAGGAAGATCTTCACGTGGCCAGGCTAACAGTGCCGCCCCATTGCGCCTGAGACGGGCGACATGTCAGTATCAAACACGCTAAACGGTAATTACTCGGCAGGTGGTGTGCGATGAGGTATGCGGGGCTGGCACTCGCGTTCGTGTCCTCGTGGTGTTTCGCGTTCTCGGGACCGATGGCCAAATACCTCAACGCGGCCGGGCTGGCGCCCATCGAGGCGGTCTGGACGCGGATGGCGGGCGCGGGGCTGCTGCTCCTGGCGGTGCTCGCCGTGGTGCGGCCGCGGGCGCTGCGGATCCCGAGGTCCAGGCTGCCGTTCTTCGGGCTGTACGCCGTGATGGCGGTGGCCGGGGTGCAGGCGCTCTTCTTCCTGGCGATCACGCGGCTGCCGGTGGGGGTCGCGCTGCTGCTGGAGTTCATGGCGCCGGTGATGGTGGTGGCCTGGGTACGGCTCGTCCGCAAGGTGCGCCTCGCGCGGGCCGCCTACGTCGGAGCGGTGGTCGCCGTCGTGGGCCTCGCGATCGTCGTCGAGGCGTGGCAGGGGATGCGGCTGGACGCGCTGGGCCTGCTGCTCGGGCTGCTGGCCGGGGCGTGCTGCGCCGGATATTTCCTGATGAGCGATAGCTTCGGCGACGACGTGGACCCGCTCGGTCTGATCGCCTGGGGCATGGCGGGGGCGGCCATCGTGCTGCTCCCGTTCTCCCGGCCGTGGAACATCAAGTGGGAAGCCTTCACGGCCACCGCCACGCCGGGCGACGGGCAGACGATGCCGGTGTGGGCCGCGTACCTGTGCCTGGTGCTGATCGCCACCGTGCTCGGCTACAGCCTGGGCATCAACGCCGTGCGGCGGCTGTCGGCCGCGGTGGGCGCCACGGTCGCGTCGCTGGAGGTCATCGCCGGCGCGCTCGTGGCCTGGGCGTTCGTCGGGGAGACGCTGGGCATGTTCCAGATCGTGGGCGGCCTGATCGTGCTGACCGGCGCGCTGCTCGCCCAGACGGCCACGCGCGCCCCTCAGTCGGAGGTCCTGCCCGACCTGGAGCCGGTCACCGTTCGGGGGTGAGGCGCAGGACGGTGGAGTCGCGGGCCCAGCGCTCGGTGAGGTGCTCGCTGTCGCGCGCGTTGAGCCGCTCCTTGGCCAGCACCGCCACGGCGTCGGACGCCGCGGCCTGGTCGACGACCGAGACCGCCGCGTCGAAGTGCACCAGCATGGCGCCGTTGTCCTTGCTGCGCAGCGTGACGCGCACCCGATCGAGGGCGTCGAGCCCGGGAAGCCGCTGCTCCTCGCCCCCGGTCACCAGGTAGATCGCGCCGTCGTGCCAGGCGTGCCAGGCCAGGCGGGGGCGGTCGAGGGTGAGCCAGAGGATGCCCGACTTCTTCGCGCCCTCCTCGATGGCCGCGGTTTTGTCGCTCACAACACCGACTGTACGCCGAACCGCGCTTCCCGATCTCGTCGCCCGCCCGGCGGTGAAGGGTATCTAAAGTGTCCGCATGCGCTCACGTCGTTCCGTCCTCGCCGTCCCCGGCAGCAACCCCCGGTTCCTGGAGAAGGCCCAGACCCTGCCCGTCGACGAGGTCTTCCTCGACCTGGAGGACTCCGTCGCGCCGCTGGCCAAGGAGCAGGCGCGGGCCAACGTCGTCGGCGCGCTGCGCGAGGGCGACTGGTCGGGCAAGACGCGGGTGGTCAGGGTCAACGATCTGACGACGCAATGGACGTACCGGGACGTGATCGAGGTCGTCGAGGGGGCGGGGGAGTTCGTCGACTGCCTGATGCTGCCCAAGGTGCAGGACCCCAACGAAGTCGTCTGGCTCGACATCCTGCTCACCCAGATCGAGAAGACCATGGGCTACGAGGTCGGCCGCATCGGCATCGAGGCGCAGATCGAGAACGCCCGCGGCCTGGTGAACGCCGACGCCATCGCCGGGTCGTCCCCCCGGCTGGAGACGCTGGTGTTCGGCCCGGCGGACTTCATGGCCTCGATCAACATGCGCACCCTCGTCGTCGGCGAGCAGCCGCCCGGCTACGTCGAGGGCGACGCCTACCACTACATCCTCATGCGGCTGCTCATGGCGGCCAGGACGCACGACCTCCAGGTGATCGACGGGCCCTACCTGCAGATCAAGGACGTCGAAGGCTTCACGCGGGTCGCCAGGCGGGCGGCCGCGCTCGGGTTCGACGGCAAGTGGGTGCTCCATCCCGGGCAGGTCGACGCGGCCAACGAGGTGTTCTCGCCGGCCCAGGAGGATTATGACCACGCCGAGCTGATCTTGGAGGCGTACGACTACTACACCTCCGTCGAGCGGCGCGGCGCGGTCATGCTGGGCGACGAGATGATCGACGAGGCCTCCAGGAAGATGGCGCTCGTCGTGGCCGCCAAGGGGCGGGCGGCCGGGCTCACCAGGACGAAGAGCTTCACACCTTGAATCCGATGGCGGTGAAGAACCAGAACGACGACGTCAGCCAGAGCCCGATGAGCGCCGTGAAGGCCAGCCCGCCGAACACGGGCAACGTCCAGCCGGGCGTGTCCTTCTTCGGCAGCGCCAGCATCTTCGCGGTGAAAATCCCGTAGAAGAAGCAGCCGAGCAGCGAGTGGGCGAGCACCCGGGGCACGTCGTACTGCAGGCCCAGGGCGTACAGGCAGTGGAAGGCGACCGGGATCGTGAGGATGAACGCCAGCCGTCCCGACCAGCGGTGCACGCCGGCCGGGATGGTGATCCCGAGCTTGCCCCACATCGACAGGGCCGAGACCACCTGCACGATCGCCAGCACGAACGCGCCCGTCGTCAGCCACACCTTCATCGGCAGCGCGGCGGAGAAGCCGGCCACGCCGACCGCGAAGCCGGTCGGCGTGTGCGCCCGCCCATAGACGCCGAGCGCGAGCACCACCAGGCCGCCGACCACCAGCGGCACCAATAACGAGGTCAGGCTGCGGGAGGGCCGCTGGTTGATGGCGGTCATTGCATCTCCTCGATGAAGCCGTCGACGTCCTTCGGGTAGATCGTGGTCTGGTCGAGGGTCAGGGGGTCGGTGGGCCGCTCGCTGTCGAGCTGCGGGATGTCGACCGGCTCCGCTCCGGCGAAAGCGGCGCCGACCTGGTAGTAGCGGCCGTTCTCGTCCTTGATCATGATCCAGCCGGCGCGGAACTTGGCGCCTCTGACGATCGCGGTGGCCCGGTAGAGGCCCGACGGCTTGACCACCGTCGGCGCGACGAAGCTCCATCGCTTCCCGCCGACGGACACCCAGCCCTTGGCCCGGCCGCCACCGAGGTCGGCGGTGACCTTGGAGCCGGCGTTGGCCACGCCCTTCAGATCCAGCTCACCGGCCGTCTCGCTGCCCTTGAACCAGGCTTCGGTACGCCCGTCGCAGAAGTAGCCGACGGCCTTGCCGTTCCTGATCGAGATGGCGATGAGCGCTCCGTTGCCCTGCACCCGGCCGCCGTAGTCGGCCTTGGTGATCTTCTGCGGCTCCGTCTGCGACGCCTTCGATGGTGAGGGCGACGGAGCGGCGCTGTTCTCCTCGGCGGGAGGGGCTTCGGCAGCGGTGTTGGCAGCCGTGTTCTCGGCCGCCGGTGTCGCGGTGATGCTGGCGACACCCAGCCCCACGGCGAGCACTGCTCCCGCCGCGAGGGTGATGACAGGTCCCAGCCTAGACATGGACTACTCCCAGGGTTGAAATGCCTACGCCTCAGAGCATCCGCCAAAATGGAGGGACCGTCTGTGAACTAATGCGCATCAGACGGACAGAATAGAGAGATGCAGGAGAATCCAGGGCCCCAACTTCCGCACGGCCCGCAGGCGCCCGGATATCCGTACCAGCCACAACAGCGGTCCTGGTTCCTGCCGGCGCCCCGGGGCGCCCGCTTCGACCATCTCGCGAGAAACGCCGCCGCCCGGCCGTGGCGGGCGATCGTCGGGACGCTCGCCGTCGCCGCCGGCTTCTTCGCGATCGGGTTCGGAGCGGTCATCACGTTCCTGACGCTGGCGTGGCTCCTGGGCCTCGACTCGCCGGTGACCCCCGCGGGCCTGCCCGAGCCCACTCCCATGGGGCTGGCCATGACGCTGCTGTCCCTGGCGCCCCTGCTGCTGGTCGTGCTCGGCACGGTGGCGCTCGTCCAGCGGCGCCGGCCGGGCACGGTCTCGTCGGTGGCCGGCAGACTGCGGTGGCGGTGGATGGTGTCCTGCGCCGGGCTGGCCGTGCTGGCGCTCGCGCTCGGGCAGACCGTCCAGTGGATCGCCCTCACCGTGTCGGGCCTGGACTCCGACATGTTCGGCTGGGCCGGGTGGGAGACCTTCCTGCCCCTGCTCATCGTGATCGTGCTGCTGGTGCCGTTCCAGGCGGCGGCCGAGGAGTACGTCTTCCGTGGCTGGTTCACACAGGCCGTGGGGGCGCACGTGAACAACCCCATCTGGAGCATCCTCATCGGCTCCGCGCTGTTCGCGTCGCTGCACGGCTACCAGTGGGCGGGGCTGATGGACGTGTTCGCGTTCGGGGCGGTCATGGCCTGGCTGACGATCAAGACCGGGGGCCTGGAGGCGGCCATCGGGCTGCACGTCATGAACAACCTGCTGGCCTTCGGGGTGAGCGCCGCCGCCGGCACCCTGGAGGAGTCGATGGATCAGGCCAATGTCTCGGTGCCCTGGCAGGCGTTGTCGGGGACCGTGGTGCAGCTCGGGGTGTATGCGTTTGGTGTGATCTATCTAGCCAAAAAGCGGTCGATAAGCAATATTTCTGGATAAAACCGGCGCTGGGTGCCGGGAATCTGACTAGAGAGGTCTCGCTATTCCGGCTCAAGCATGCTGCTCTGGATGCTGTGGGAACGGCGAGGGTTTCCCCCGGAGGTGATCGTTTCGGTCAGGCTGGGTACGAGAATGTCCGTGTTCACTGGAGAAGTGGACGACATTTCCTGGAACGGTCCGTAAAGTGCGACCGAGATGTACCGGTACGACTAGTTCGACTAGGAGGTACGGCGCGTGGCCTCCGGCCCCAGCGAAACGCCACGGCGACCGCAGGGTGACGACGACCCGCATTCCGAGGGCACGTCGGAACCACATTCTTCGCAAGAGCCCAGGATCAGCCATTCACCGCCCGGTCCCACGGACGACCGGGCCAGGGGTCTCCCTCTGACCTCTCCTTGGGGCATGCCGCCCTTCGCCGCTCCCATCCCGGACGAGGAGCCGCTGGAGCCGCCCAAGGGGCGCAGGCCGTACAGCTCGCCGACGGCGGAGCCCGAGATCGAGCCGCGCCGCCGTCCCCGCCGCATCGTCAACCGGCCGGACAAGCTGGTCGCCGGGCGGCCGCGGGCGTGGGACTCCCAGCCGGAGACGGAGGTGACCCCGGCTCCGGCGGCAGAGGAAGCCCTGGCAGAGGATGCGCCGAGGGAGAACCCGAAGGACGTGGCTCCGTACCGGCTGGTCTATCCCGTCGAGGAGCGCGCCGCCGACGTGCCCGAGGACGACGAGGACACCGACGTGCGGCGGGTCGGGCGGCCGCCCGAGGGGCGGCCCACCAGGCCCGACCTGCTGGTCGCCACCGGCGCCCAGCGCCAGCAGGGCCCGGCGGGGCGGCATCACAGGGGCCCGGCCCCGGCCGCCGTCCGCAGGTCCGGCCCGATCCACCGGGGCGGCAGGGCCGTCCCCGTCGTGCTCACCGTGGCCGCCGCGGTCCTCGTGGCCACCGGCGTGCTGGTGTGGCAGTGGAACGAGAACGAGGCCCCAGGGCTGCGCCTGGAGGCGGGCACCGGACGTTCAGGAGATGACCTGTTCACCGTCCCGGCCGCGGGCGACGGCACCGAGCAGAACCTCAACGACATGACCTCGGTGGGCCGCGCCGTGGTGGCGGTCGGCAGCGACACCACCAGCCCGACCCCGCGCCCGCTGTTCCTGTTCTCCCCGGACGGCGGCAAGAACTGGCAGCTCGGCCAGGTGAACGGTGCCTCCGCGCCCATGGTCCGGCGGGTGGTCGGCGGGAAGGGCCGCTGGCTGGCCAGCGGTGGTGACGGAGGGTCCCAGCGGGGCCTGTGGACCAGCACCGACGGGTTCAGCTGGACCGCGGTGCCGGCGTCTGGGCTGGCCGCCTTCAGGGCCGGCGACGACATCCGCGACATCGCCAGGACGGCCTCCGGGTTCGTCGCGGTGGGCCTGACGACGGGCGTGGACGGCGGTTCAGGACCGGCGGCCTGGCATTCGGCCGACGGCACGAGCTGGGAGCGCGCCGAGAGCAGGGGACTGGAAGTACGGGAGCTGCGGGCCGTGGTCGCCAAGGGTGACACGGTCGTGGCCATCGGAGTACCCGCGGACGGCGAGGGATCGCGGGTGCTGCGCTCGGCCGACGGCGGCCGCACGTGGCAGGCGACCGGCTTCCAGCTCCCCGAGGCCGCCGACCCGAGGGCGGGGACGCTGGCCGTCCTGCCCAAGCAGTTCGTGCTGGTGCCGACGCGCAGGCGCACGATCGACGGCGATGTGCGCGTCTACTGCTCACCGACCGGGGCGAAGTGGACGCACTGCGGCTCGATCGGCGGGCTCAGCGGCGCGAGCGCCGGCGTGGAGTCACTGATCTCCTACCCGTCGGGCGTCGCGGCGATCACGCAGGCCGGCCTCGGCCGCTACTCGGTGCTGACCAGCACCGACGGGCAGGGCTGGAGCAAGCGGGCCGACCTCGGCGACCTGCCGGGGGCGACGCTGCGCGGGTTCGCGATCTCCGACGGCGGCACCCTGTTCGCCGGCGGCGACCAGGCCGCCTCCGACGTCGACAACCAGCTCGTGCTCATGTCCTCGCCCCCGCGCGGCGCCGCCTCGCGCGTGCAGCTCGGCCGGGTCGAGGGCCTGAGCAGGATCGCCCGCGAGACGAACGCCCTGACGAGCTTCGCCGGCCGGTACGTCGCCGTCGGCTCGGCCTCGGGCGACGCCGGCCTGTGGACGATCAAGAACTGGCAGAGCTGGAAGTCCATGAGCCTCGGCGGAGCCGGCCGGCAGACCCTGGAGGACGTGACGCACGGCGCTCGCGGCTGGCTGGCCGTCGGCAGCACCGAGACGAACATCGCCAGCACCGACCCCCTCCTCGTCACCTCCGACGACGGCGAGAGCTGGAAACGGGTGAACGTCACCGGCGACCTGGCCCGCGGGCCGGACCTGCTCTCCCTGCGGCCGCGCGTGGTCACGGCGGGCAAGGACGGCTACGTCGTGGCGGGCGAGTCCAAGGACCAGTCGGGCGCGACCGGCGCCGCCGTGTGGTTCACGCCCGACATGCGCAAGTTCACCCGGTCGGAGAAGCTGCCGCAGGGCGGCTCCGGCGTGCGGATCCACGACGCGGTCGCGGTGCCGGGCGGCTACGTGGCGGTGGGCGGCTCGGGCAACGCCGACCAGGAGAACAGCGTGGTGTGGTTCTCGGAGGACGGCGTGAACTGGAGCGCGCGCAAGCGGGTCGTCCCGGCGGACGCCACGTCGGCGGGTCTGCGACGGGTCACGATTTATCAGGACAAGCTGGTGGCGATCGGCACGGCCATGACGGCGGGCGCCCGGCGCGCGTTCGCGGCCGTCTCCGACGACGACGGCGAGACCTGGCAGACGGCCTGGCTGCCGGCGGACCAGGCGGCGGCGGTGTACGACCTGGCGGCGGCCGAGGAGGGCCTGGTGGCGGTCGGCTGGCACGGCGTGCCTGGCGAGGGTGACAGCGCGGCCTGGACCTCTCAGGACGGGCTCTCGTGGAACCGCATGGCCCTCACCAAGGACCGCCTGGCGGGGCAGGGGACACAGTGGCTGACGGCGGTGGCCGTGGAAGGGTCGGAGGTGGTGGCGCTCGGCCGGTCCACGACGTACAACGCCGATCATCTGATCCTGTGGACGTCCAGCCTGACGTCGAACAGGTGATCAGTGTGGCAGGACGTTCCAGTCCTTGAGGGACTCCAGCAGGCCCTCGGACAGCGGGAGCCGTACCAGGTCGCCGGCGTCGCACCAGCGCACGTCGGCGGCGTCGTCCCCGGCCACCGGCACGCCCGCCACCACCGTGGCGAGATAGTCGTGGATCACGTACGTGTCACCGCCGAGCCCGGGACGCTCCACCGTCCCGGCCAGCCGGCCGATCTCGACCCGCAGCGCGGTCTCCTCCAGCACCTCGCGGCGTAGTCCGTCGGCGTCCGTCTCGCCGGGCTCCAGCCGGCCCCCGGGAATGGACCACAGACCCAGGCCAGGCGGGCGGCCGCGCTTGATGAGAAGGAGCCGGTCGGAGGCATCGAAAATGATCGCGCCGACACAATTTACGCGCACATGACCAAGATTACGACGGGACAACGAGCAGCGGCCTTGACGTGGCCGTGCCGGAGAAAGCACCGTGGGTAGTTGTGAGAGCGGCACCAACCTGCCCGCGGTGTTTTGGCCCGCTTCACGGGCCGAGCGCCTGGTCGAGTGCGTTCCGATGCGGCACGCACGGTGACGTCCTGCCGTATCAGCCGCCGTGGCCGCCGACCAGCACCGCGCTAGAGGCGATACGCAAGAGCTCCGTCGTGCCCGTGTGGCTGCCGTGGCCGTTGCCGGTCGGATGGCTGGTCACCGGCTTCGCCGAGGTGGGCGACCAGCGCACCGGCGGCCGCGCCAGTGTGGTGGCGCTGACCGGTCCTTCGCTGATGGAGGGCCCCGCCGACCTGCTGGTCATCTCGGAAGAACCGGGCATCGGCATCGGCGCCGCCTTCGCGGGGCTCGACGGGCCCGACCCCGGGGAAGGGTTCGACACCGGCCCGCCCAACACCAAGCTCGCCGTGCTCGGCCATCCCACCGCGATGTGGTGCGTGGACGGGCAGGACGACCGGGCGGTCTACGCGGGTGAGGCCATGGGCAACTGGCTGTGGGCCATCGCCTGGCCGGCCGACGCCGGATGCATGATCGCGCTGGCCGAGCTGTCCCTCATCGACGCCCGTGACCACGAGCTGGACGTGCCGTTCGGGGCGTTCTCTCCCAGACTCGAAGATTAGGACGCGCGAACGCGATTCGCGCTCTCATGCAGACGGGCTAGAGTTCGGAGGCGTGACAGCGCGTATCGAGCGAGTGGTGACCGAGGGCGTCGTCGACATCGACGGCACCGAGCACAAGGTCGAGAACAACACCTGGATCGTGGGTGACGACGACGAGGTGATCGTCATCGACCCGGCGCGTGACGCCGAAAAGATCCTGGAGCAGGTGGGCGAGCGGGAGGTGCTGGCCGTCATCTGCACGGCGGGCCTGCCCGACCACGTCTCCGCGGCCATCGAGGTGGCCAGCAGAGACGAGGCCGTGGTCGCCCTGCACCCCAAGGACAAGCCCCTGTGGCGTGAGACCTGGCGTGAGACCTGGCCCGACATCGACATGGAGGACGACGGCATCTTCGGTGTCGCCGACGTCCAGCTCGATGTCATGGAGACGCCCGGCGTCTCGCCCGGCGGCGTGTCCCTCTACTGCGAGGGGCTCTCGGCCGTGTTCACCGGCAAGGCCCTGCTGGCCGACGGTCCCGGCAAGCTGGGCGGCGAATATCCCGCCCTGGCCGACCAGCTCACCTCCATCGGCGGGCGGCTGTTCACGCTGCCCGGCGACACGCGGGTGCTGGCCGCCCACGGTGACGAGGTCACGGTCGGCGACCTGGAGCCGCACTTCGACGACTGGGTGTCGGGTTCGCTGACCCGCGTCGACACCGGTGACGAGGAGGAGAGCGGCCCGCTGACCGACGGCACCAAGGTTTCCGGGATCAAGCTGAGCCCCGGCGACGACTAGGTGAGCGCGGTGCAGGGCCAGCTTCCGCTGGAAGGGATGCCGCGGCGGCTCTATTCGGGTACGCCGTCGCGGTTGAACGCCTGGCTCGACTGCCGTCGCCGCTACCGGTTCAGCTATCTGGACCGGCCGCAGCCGGCCAAGGGGCCCGCCTGGGCGCACAACAGCGTCGGCGCGAGCGTGCACAACGCGCTGGCGGGCTGGTGGCGGGAGCCCTATGAGCGCAGGACACCGCTGACCGCCGCCATCCTGGTGACGAACGGGTGGATCACCGAGGGGTTCAAGGACGAGGAGCAGTCGGAGCGCTGGCTGGCCCGTGCCCGCGACCTCGTGTCCGGATATGTCGCGACTTTAGATCCGTCGGACGAGCCGGTCGGCGTCGAGCGTACGGTCGCCACCCGTACCAAGGTGATCGCCCTGTCCGGCCGCATCGACCGGCTCGACCGGCGCGGCGACGAGCTGGTCGTGGTCGACTACAAGACCGGCCGCCGCCCGCTCACCCAGGACGACGCCCGCTCCTCGCTCGCCCTGGCCGTCTACGCCATCGCGGCCTCCACGGTGATGCGCACCCCGTGCCGCACCGTCGAGCTGCACCACCTGCCCACCGGCGAGATCGTCGAGTGGCGGCACACCGACGAGTCCCTGGCCCGCCACCTGCGGCGCGCCGAGGAGGTCGCCACGGAGGCGGGGGCGGCCGACGATCGTTATAAGGAGCTCGTGGCGGCGCCGCGTGGCACCCGCAGGGGCTCCGGCGAGCCGCCGCCCGACGTGCCCGCCGAGATCGACGAGCTGTTCGCGCCCACCCCGGGGCCCATCTGCTCCTGGTGCGACTTCCGCCGGCACTGTCCCCAGGGCCTGGCGGCGGGGCCCGAGCGGCGACCTTGGGACGGCTTGGCCGAATAGTGGTCAGGGGAGCGGGGCGATTACCGGCGGCGGTGGCGCTGGGCTCGGTGTTCAACCCGCTCAACTCGTCCATGATCGCTGTCGCGCTGGCCGACGTCGAGGCCGAGTTCGACGTCGGGATCGCGGCGGTCACGTGGCTGGCCGCCGGGTTCTACCTGACCGGGATCCTCGCGCCGCCGGTGATGGGCACGCTGGCCGACAGGTTCGGGCCGCGCCTGGTGTTCTGCGCCGGGCTGGTGACGATGGCGGTCACCGGGGTGCTGGCCGCGCTCGCGCCGACGTACCCGGTGCTGGTGGGGGTGCGGCTGCTGCAGGCGTTCGGGAGCTGCGCGACGATGCCGGCGGGCATGGCGATCGTGCAGGCGGTGATGCCGGGCGAAGACGGCAGGCCGCCGCCGCGCGTGATCGCGACGATCTCGATGGTGCTCACCGCCAGCGCGGCCGCCGGTCCCGTGCTCGGCGGGTTCCTGATCTCGTTGTGGGGCTGGCGGGCGATCTTCCTGGTCAACGTGCCGCTCGCCGCGGTCGCTCTGACCGTGGCGCTGCGCTGGCTGCCCAAGGTGCGCGTGGAACGGGCCCGGCACGCGCTGCCGCCCCGTCTGAGGCCCGGACTGCTGGCCACCTGCGGTCATTTCGCGCTCGTCAACGTGGTGTTCTACGTGGCCTTCTTCGCGGTGCCGCTGTGGGCACAGCGCTCGGCGGGCGTGCCCGCGCACGTCGCGGGGCTGCTCGTGCTGCCGATGGCCGGGCTGGGGTTCGTCATGACGCCCGTCGCGGTCGCGCTGGCGGCCAGGTTCGGGATGCGTACGGTGCTGATGTCGGGTGCGGCGCTGCTGCTCGGCGGCTCCTGCGCGATGCTCGTGGCGCGGTCGGTCGGGATGGTGCTGCTGGCCGCGGCGCTGCTGGGGGTGTCGGCGGCGCTGAGCCAGTTCGCGCTCAACTCGCTGGTGTTCGTGCACGCCGACCGGCGCGACACCGGGGTCGCGGTGGGGTTCTTCCAGGCGTCCAGGTATGTCGGCGCCGGCGCCGCGTCCTCCCTGCTCGGCGTGCTCTTCGAGGGCACCGGCCTGGCGGGCGGCGGCCGGCTGATGACGGGTGTGGCCGTGGTGGTGCTGGTGGCGGGCGTGTTCCTGCCGGTCAGGCGGCCGCCGGCCAGCGACGGGGATCGGTCAGGCCCTTGAGCCCCTTGCGTACGTCGTAGCCCAGCGCGCCCAGCCGATCCCTGGAGGCGTGCAGCATCCGCCTCGTGGCCGGCATGAAGGCGCGATCGTGCACCGGCTCGGGCAGCGAGTTGAGGCCCAGTCTGAACGCCTTCAGCGCCGCCGTCACCGCCTGCTCCGGCACCTCCGGCAGCGCGCCGTACATGCGCCTGGCCCAGCCCGGCAGCGTGTAGTAGCACAGCGCGCCGAACGGGAAGTAGGCCGGTTTGCCCGGCGACAGCAGCCGCAGCTCGCGCGGCAGCCGCGGCCACAGCAGGAACCGCACGGTCGAGGCCGCCTCCGGCGTCACCCGCAGGGCGGGGCGGGCCCGCTTGAAGTAGGCGGCCATCTCCGCGCACGAGCCGGGCACGTCGTCGAGGTGCAGGCCGACGTAGGTGGCGCTCTTGCGCTGCTCGCGCAGGTAGCGGTCGGCCTGGCGCTCGCTGAGCCCGAGCCCGCCGCGCCTGGCCACCTCCAGGTACGACGACACCTCCGCGCAGTGCACCCACAGCAGCAGCTCGGGGTCGTCCACCCGGTGGGTCCGCCCGGTGTCGGGATCGTGGACGCGCAGCGCCTTGTGGATGCCGCGCACCCGCCGGCCGATCTCGTCGGCCTCCTCGGGGCTGCCGAACGTCACCCGCCCCACGAAGTCCGCGGTACGGCGCAGCCGCCCGAACGGGTCGTCCTGGAAGTTGGAGTTCTGCCAGACGCCGCGCATGGCCAGCGGGTGCAGCGCCTGCAGCATGAGGCCGCGCACGCCGCCCACCCACATCGACCGGTCGAGGTGCACCTGCCAGGTCGCGCTCTGCGGCGGCTGGACGACGATGTCTTCGATGCCCGTCATAGTAAGTAGATGATTACATGGTATTGGACCGAGTGTCCAAGTAATGCGTTTCGGCCGCGTTCCAGAACCTGACGAGGGCCGCCGCGGTGGTCTCCGGGGCCTCGACGGCGGGGGAGTGGGCGGCGCCCGGCACGACGACGCACTCGGCGCCGAGCCTGGCCGCCATCTCCGACTGCGCCTCGGGCGGCCAGCCGTCGTCGTGCTCGCCGTACAGGACCAGCGTCGGCACCTCGATCTGGCGCAGCTCGTCGGTGCGGTCGTGCATGGTGAGCACCTGCTCGGCCATGCAGGACAGGCCGGTCGGTGAGTTGGTGAGCAGGCGCTTGTGCAGGAACGCGAGGATCTCGTCGGACACGTCGCCGGCCAGCGCCTCGGGCTCGAACCTGCTGTGCCACACGTGTTCGAGACCCAGCGCGGGGATCTCCTCCATGATCTTCCTGCCGTTGCGGGCGCGCCGGCCCTCGATGGCCCCGGGGCCCGAGCCCATCAGCGTGAACGAGGCGAACCTCGTGCGCCCGTCGATGACCGCCTCCCTGGCCACCAGCCCGCCGAACGAGTGGCCCACCAGGTGGACCGGATCGCCCTCGCCGATGCCCTGGGCCAGCAGGTCGACGTCGGCGCCCAGGGCGGCGCAGGTGTAGGCGCCGGGGTCGTCGGGGCCCGGCGTCTCGTATTGCCCGCGCAGGTCGATGGCCACCACGCGGCGGCCCGACTGGGCCAGGGTCATGAGGACCGCGATGAAGTCCTCCTTGCTCCCCGTCAGGCCGGGGGTCAGGAGCGCGGGCCAGCGCTCCACCACACCACTGACCGGCAGGGCCTCCAGGACCGCGAACGTGCCCTGTGGCGTTTCGATCTTCTGTGGTGTGACGCCAGGAGGCAGGTCGAGGAAACGCGGCGTACTCACGTGGGGCAACAATACCCAGAGGTCAGCGCCTCGACACCGGCATGGCCGTTACGCTGGTGCGAGTTCTGAGGAGTTGTGACGTATGCGCGATCTCGAGATTCGGCCCGCCACGTCGTGGGACGACGCCCAGACGGTCTTCGGGCCCGACGGGGCCGCTTCTGGGAGCTGGCACATGTGGTCCGGGTCTCCGGGGCCGAATTTCGGCGCTATGGGCGCCGCGGCGCTCTCCAGACCCTCGTAGAAGGCTCTGAGCGGGCGCCTGGGGTGCCGGCGTGCCTCGAAGGGGCGTCGGTGGCATGCCGGTGGCATGGTGCGCCGTGTGGCCGCGTGAGGAGCGGACACGGCTCGTCCGCTCCCGGATCGCCCGGCCGGGGACGTGCTTCCACGTCACTCGCGGTGCTGCTGGAGGGGGGCCGTGTCGCTCTCTCGCAAACCGCACCCCCTGGACATGCCAAAGGCGCGCACCCGACCAGGGTGCGCGCCTTCGTTGTGTTCTAGCCGGCGCGGCGGCGGTTGCCGCCGCCACCGCTCCCGCCGCCACGGGGCTGGCGGCGCTGCTGCTTGCGCTCGGTCGCGGCCGACGGCGCGATGTCGTCGTCGTCCGTGGCCAGGTCGGGTGACTGGAAGATCACCGCGAACGGGCTCGGCGGGATGATCCGCTCCGGCTCCTGGCGCACCGGCGGAGGCGGCGTGCTCAGGAAGCTCGGCTCGGAGACGGGCTCCGGCTCGAAGACCGGCTCGGGCTGGACGGCCGGCTCGGGCTGAGCGACGACCTCCTGCTCGGCGGCGGGGGCCCGGCGGGTGCGCGTGCGCTTCACCGGAGCCTCCTCGGCCTCCGCGACGGGAGCCTCGGCCCGGCGCGAACGGGTGCGCTTGACCGGAGCCTCCTCGGTCTCCTCAAGGGGAGCCTCGGTCCGGCGTGAGCTGGTGCTCTTCACCGGGGCCTCGGGGGCCTCGGCGAGCGCCTGCTCGATGGCGGACGAAGCCGCCCCACGCCGGGTGCGGGCGCGCTTCTGCTCGCCCGCCGTCTGGATCTCATCCGTAGTGAAGATCGCTGGAGTCTCCTCAGTCCTGGCATCCACGAGCTCGACCTCCGGCGTCTCGACGGGTGCGGTGTCCGCCAGCTCCCTGCCGCCGCGGGTGCGGCGGCGCTGGCGCTGTGTGGTGCGGGCAGGGCGCTCCTCGCGCTCCTCGCGTTCGTCACGGCGGCGTGCGCCGCGACCGCGAATCCTGCCGGTCTCCCCGAGGTCCTCGATGCGCTCCGCGGACAGCCCCGCACGCGAACGGCTCGCGTGCGGCAGGACGCCCTTGGTGCCCTCGGGGATGTTCAGTTCCGAGTAGACGTGCGGCGAGGTGGAGTAGGTCTCCTCCGGTTCGGCGAAGTCGAGCCCGAGCATCTGGTTGATCATCTTCCAGCGGGTCAGCTCCTCCCACTCCACGAACGTGACCGAGATGCCCGTGCGCCCGGCCCGGCCGGTACGGCCGATGCGGTGCACGTAAGTCTTGTCGTCGGTGGGGCAGTCGTAGTTGACCACGTGGGTGACGTCGTCGATGTCGATGCCGCGGGCCGCCACGTCGGTGGCCACCAGCACGTCGATCTTGCCGTTGCGGAACGCGCGCAGCGCCTGCTCGCGCTGGCCCTGCCCAAGGTCGCCGTGGACGGCCGCGACCGCGAAGCCTCGCGTGTCGAGCTGCTCGGCGACCATGTCGCAGGCCCGCTTGGTCTCACAGAAGACCATGGTGAGCCCGCGACCGTCGGCCTGCAGCAGCCGGCCGACGATCTCGATCTTGTCCATCCGGTGGGCACGCCACACGAGCTGACGCACCTGCGGGGTGGTCTCGCCCTCGCCGCTCTCGTGCTCGGCGCGTACGTGCGTCGGACGGTTGAGGTATTTCCGCGACAACCCGACGATCTCGCCGGGCATGGTCGCCGAGAACAGCATCGTCTGACGCTGCTCGGGGATCAGTTTGAAGATCCGCTCGATGTCGGGCAGGAAGCCCAGGTCGAGCATCCGGTCGGCCTCGTCGAGCACGAGGGTGGTGACCTGGCTCAGGTCGAGGTGCTTCTGCTTGACCAGGTCGAGCAGACGGCCCGGGGTGCCGACGATGACGTCGACCCCGGCCTTGAGCGCCTCGATCTGCGGCTCGTAGGCCCGGCCGCCGTAGACGGTCAAGACTCGGGATCCGAGCTTGCCGGCGGCGGTCACGAGGTCTTCGCTGACCTGTGTGGCCAGCTCACGGGTCGGTACGACGACCAGCCCGCGGGGCTTCTTGCGGTTCTTGCGCGGCTTGCCGATGCTCTGCAGCATGGCGATGCCGAACGCTAGGGTCTTTCCCGTGCCGGTGCGCGCCTGGCCGATGAGGTCCTGGCCGCTCAGGGCGAGCGGGAGCGCCATCTCCTGGATGGGGAACGGTGTGACGATGCCCTCGGTCTCGAGGGCATCGGCGATCTCTGGTGTGACTCCGAGGTCTCGGAAAGTCGTCAGCGTGGCCTGCCTCAGTCTCAAATGAAGGCGGGCCTGCCGGGACCGACGGGCGGTAAACGCCCTCGTATGTGGGTCCTCGCGGTAGAGCCAGCCCTCTCGCGTCATCGCGACCGCGCACCCGGGGAATCGGGGGGTAATCGGGGGATTCCCCCGAATTAACACAGTGCGGTCGCACTTTCACAGAGCAGTGTACTCGATACCACAACGCTGACCGAGCTTGCGTATGTTCCCGTAGATTCGCCGAAGTACGCTGCCTTTCATGAAGGAGTCTCCTGGAGTCGTCGATCTGCTCGGTGTGCTGGCCTATGCGGAGCTCAGCGCGTACGCGCGGATGACCGAGGACGCGGCCACGCTGGCGCCCTCCCTGGCCGACCGGGCGGCGCTGAGCGAGCTGGCCGTGACCGAATACGCCCACTTCCGTCTTCTGCGCGACCGGCTGTCCGAGCTCGGGGCCGATCCCGACGCGTCGATGTCACCGTTCGTGGGCGCGCTGGACGCCTGGCACGCCCAGACCAGGCCGGCCGACTGGCTGCAGGCGCTCGTCAAGACGTACGTGGGGGACGGGATCGCTCTCGACTTCTACCGCGAGGCGGCCAGGCACCTCGATCCCTCGATCACCGGGCTGGTCGACGAGGTCCTGGTGGACGGAGGGCGGTCGGAGTTCGCGGTCGAGCGGGTCAGGGCCGGGATCGAGGCGGAGCCGGCGGCGAGCGGGCGGCTGGCGCTGTGGGCGCGGCGGCTGGTCGGGGAGGCGCTCAGCCAGGGGCAGCAGGTGGCCTCGGCGCGGCCTGAGCTGGCGTTGCTGCTGATGGAGTCGCTCGGCGAGGGCCAGACTGATATTTCACGACTTTTTGCGAAACTGACGGAGGCGCACAACAAGCGCATGGCGGCCATGGGAATCTGATGTCAGGCCCTCTCACCTGCGACGATACGGCCGGGTGTGCGCATCGGGCGGCGCGCGGGCACGAAAGGGTTGTACCGTGCGGACATGAGGGCCTCGCACCGCTACGGCAGTTCCTTGACGACGAGATGTAGGCCGAATCGCTGGACTCCACGCGCCGTGTTGCGAAGGGAGAGCGCGGACTGTCCGACCGCCGAGCCGGGGCGGGAGTGCACCCCCCGGCAGCGGCGGCCCCGCGGCTGCCAGCTCGGCAAGCCACCCGCCCGGGGCTGAACCCCGGCGTCCCGACCAGTGCCCGCGCGGCATGGGCGGGCACACCACACCCCTGCCCCGGACAGACACGGGAGGGTACGGCACACGTGAGCCGTACCCTCCGGTTCGAGCTTCCTAGAGCGTGCCGCCGAAGCCGACCGGCCTGGACTCGTCCTCGCCGATCTCGACGAACCCGAGCGAGGCCACCGGCACCACGACCCTCCGCCCCTTGGTGTCGGTGATGGCGAACACCCCGCCGCGATCGGCGGACAGGGCGTTTCTGATCTCTTGTTCGACCTGTTCGGAGGAGAGGTCGGTCTCAACGACGAGTTCGCGGTGTACGGAGCGTACGCCGATCTTGACTTCCATGGTGGCTCCCTAGTCGTTGGGCTGGCTCCATCCCATCGTGGCCGCTGGCACCCGCGAAAACATGAATGATCGCGCCCAGCGAACGAGTTATGCCGTACGCGGAAAACCGCTGATGCCCCGCCAGGCCAGCCGCGCCATCAACTGCTCGGCCGCGTCCTTCGGGATGGAGCCGTGCGTGGTGACCCAGTAACGGGCGCTCACCTCGGCCATGCCCACCAGGCCGACGCCGAGGAGGTGCGCCTCGTCACTGGTGCACCCGGTGTCCTCCTGGATGAGCTCGCTGACCATCTCCGCGCACTCCTGCAGCGAACGTTCGACCCGCTGCCGCACGGGCGCCACGTTGCGCAGGTCGGATTCGAAGACGAGCCGGAACGCCTCGCCCTGCGAGGAGACGAAGTCGAAGAACGCGCTGAACGTGGCCTGCACCCGCAGCTTGTTCTCGTGCGTGGAGGCCAGCGCCTCCCTGCACCGGTTGACCATGTCGTCGACGTGCAGGTCGAGCAGCGCCAGGTAGAGCTCCAGCTTGCCGGGGAAGTGCTGGTAGAGCACCGGCTTGCTGACGCCCGCCCGCTCGGCGATCTCGTCCATGGCGGCCGCGTGATAGCCGTTCTCGACGAACACTTCCTGCGCGGCGCTCAGCAACTGCCGGCGGCGGGCGAGTCGGGGCAGCCGGGTGCCCCGGGGTTTTGCGTCCGGGGTTGCTGTCACGCGCTTCTCCATAGGTCTCTCAGCGGGCAGTGCGGACATCCTACGTGCGCGCCGCCACCGTCTCAGCGATAGTCGTCGTCATCCAGCTCGACCACGCGGTCCTGCTCGGCCGCGTCGGCCGGGTCGACTTCGAGCGGCAGCTCGCGGCGGATGTAGTCGTCGTTCTGGCGCGCGTCGAGCTCCTGCTCGACGGCGTCGCCCGCGTCCACCTCCAGTGGCAGCTCGCCGCGGTGCCCGTCGCCGCGCCGCCGCGTCTCCGTGTGCCGCTCGGCGGCGTCCGCCTCCGCCGCCTCGATCGGCGACTCATCCCCGCGAATGTCCATCTCCGACATTTCGTCCCCCTCTCGGTGTGGACGGAACCAGCCTACGCCCGGCCGAAAAGGTCGCCGTGCTCGTCCACTCTGGTGAGTACGTCGGGAGCGGTGAACACCAGCTCATCAGGGTGTTCGCAGCCCTCGACCTCTTTCCACATCAGCGGCGTCGACACTGTCGGCCGCTCCCTGGCCCGCAGCGAATAGGGCGCCACGGTGGTCTTGGCCGGGTTGTTCTGGCTCCAGTCGATGAACACCTTGCCAGGCCGCGCCTTCTTCGTCATCACACTGACGACCTGGTCAGGGTGCTCCTTCTCCAAAAGCTGGGCCAGCCTCTTGGCGTACGCGGAGGGCTCCTCGCGGCAGTCCCAGTCCGCGTACAGCTGCATGCCCTTGTTGCCGCTGGTCTTCGGCCGCGCGGCGAGCCCCTCGGCCTTCAGCACCTCGCGCAGCATGAGCGCCACCCGGCAGCACTCCACGATCGTCGCGGGCGCCCCCGGGTCGAGGTCGAACACCAGCGTGTCCGGCGGCAGCGCGGCGCCCTCCTCGTCCACCCGCCACTGCGGCACGTGCAGCTCCAGCGCCGCCAGATTGGCGTAGTAGACGAGCGTGGGCAGGTCGTCCACGACGGCGAAGTCGATGCTCTCGCGGTCCTTGGTGCTGCCGGGGACCGGCAGGGTGACCCGCCTGACCCAGGAGTGCGTGTGCTCGGGGGCGTTCTTCTCGAAGAAGAACGGGCCGGTGACGCCGTTCGGGTAGCGCTTGACGGTCAGGGGCCGCCCGGCGAGGTGCGGCAGCAGGACGGGAGCGACGCGGCTGTAGTAGTCGATGATCTCGGACTTCGTGAAGCCGTAGTCCGGATAGAGGACCTTGTCCAGGTTGGTGAGCGTCAGCTCGCGCCCGTCCACCTTGACCGGCACCTTCATCGCGTCACCTCCGCGGGGAGCTTGTCGGGGCGCAGCCCGCGCCACACGGGGTGCCGCAGCCGCTGTTCGTCGGTCCACATCGTGTAGGCCACCTCCCCGACGAGATCAGGCCTAACCCACCGATTTCGCCAGGGCACGTCGTTGCTGAACGGGCTGCGCGCGATCTCCAGCGGCCGCAGCGCCTGGAACAGGTCGTCGAGTACGGCGTCGGTGAACCCCGTGCCGACGTGCCCGGCGTACGTCAGCCCCGCGTCCGTGAACACCCCCATGACCAGCGAGCCCACCCCGCCGGATCGTCGGCCCTTGCCGGGTTTCCAGCCGCCGATGACGACCTCGCGCGTGGTCAGGTTCTTCACCTTGATCCACCAGGGCGACCGCGTGCCGGCCCGGTAGGGAGAGTCCAGCCGCTTGGCGACGACGCCCTCCAGGCCCTGCTGGTACGTGGCGTCGAGCAGGTCGGAGGCGCCCGGAAAGTACGGGGGCGCGCCGATGTCCAGCTCGTCGAGCAGGGCGCGGCGGTCGCGGTAGGACAGGTCGAACAGCGGCAGGCCGTCGAGGTAGAGCAGGTCGAAGGGTATGTACGTGATCGGGTACAGCTCCAGCATGACCGGCTCGGGATCGGTCAGGTGCATCCGCCGCTGCAGCCGCGCGAAACTGGGCCGCCCGTGGGGGTCGAGCGCCACGAGCTCGCCGTCGATGATCGCATTCTTAACCCCGAACCCCGATATTTCGGGATACCGGTGTGTGTACTCCACCCCGTGCCGCCCCATCACCCGCAGCCCGCCGTTGAGATGGAGCAGGGCCCGGATGCCGTCCCACTTGACCTCCAGCCCGAACAGGTCACGATCGGAGGGTAGTTCCCCAGGTACGGCCAGCATTGGTTCGATTGGGAATGGCATTGGTTGCCCCATGACGGGTATGTGCCCATTGATGGGCCATTGAGAGCTGAGGAGTGTGCCTATGCGCAGCATCTGGAAGGGTGCGATCTCCTTTGGTCTGGTGACGATCCCGGTCAAGCTCTACTCCGCGACCGAGCAGAAGGACGTCACGTTCCACCAGGTCCATCGCGAGGACGGCGGCAGGATCCGCTACAAGCGCGTGTGCACGCAGGACGGCGAAGAGGTGCCGTACGCCGACATCGCCAAGGGCTACGAGCTGGCGACGGGCGAGATGGTGGTGCTCACGGACGAGGACTTCGAGGACCTGCCGCTGACCACGTCACGCAGGATCGACGTCCTGCAGTTCACGCCGTCCGAGCAGATCGACCCCATCTACTTCGCCAAGTCGTACTACCTGGAGCCCGACGCCCAGGGGGCGAAGTCGTACGTGCTGCTGCGCAACGCCCTGGAGAGCTCGGGGCAGGTCGCGGTGGTCAAGGTGGCCCTGCGCCAGCGCGAGTCGCTGGCCACGCTGAGGGTCAGGGACGGCGTGTTCGTCCTGGAGACGATGCTCTGGCCGGACGAGATCCGCGCGCCTGAGTTCGGCTTCCTGGAGGAGGACATCGAAGTACGCGCCCAGGAGCTCAAGATGGCCGAGTCCCTCATCACCACGATGGAGGCGGACTTCGACCCGAGCGAATACCACGACACCTACCGCGAGGCGTTGCAGCAGGTGATCGAGGCGAAGGTGGCCGGCAAGGAGGTCATCCCCGCCCGCGAGGAGGAGGAAGCGGGCCCGGCGGTGGACCTCATGGCGGCGCTGCGGGCGAGCGTGGAGGCGGCCAAGCGCGAGCGCGAGGGCGGCGAGCCGGCCAAGTCCAGGAAGGCCGCCGCGTCGGGCAAGGCCAAGGAGAAGAACGACAAGGACGCCGAGAAGGCTCCACCCAAACGCAAGGCGCGTAAATCCGCGTAGGCATCCAGCGCCGTCCAGGGCGGCGAGCCCCGAGCAGGGCGGCGAGTTCCGAGCATGGCGGTGAGCCAGCGAAGGGCGGTGAGCCCCGCGTAGGGCGGTGAGCCCCGCGTAGGGCGGTGAGCCCCGCGTAGGGCGGTGAGCCCCGCGTAGTGATCGGAAGGGCCTCCATCGGCATGGAGGCCCTTCCGCATGTCTCCGTCAGAGGCTGAGGTACTTGGCCGGGCCGAGGTTCTTCAGGTCTTTGGTTTGGGCGAAGCCGATCCGGCGTTCCCTGGGCGCCAGGACCTTGGTCCATTGTTTGTTCTGCGTCGGCCGGCAGGCGCCCAGCGTGCGCGCCCGCTCCTTCAACCGGCCCACCAGCATCGCGGCCCGCCGCGGCTGCTCCAGGATCTCGATCGCCGCGGTCACCCGGTAGGCGCAGGTCGACTTCGTCTGGACCCGGTCCCGCTGGTTGTCGCGGCGGGGCCCCATCGCGTCGCGGTCGCGCGCCTTCCGCCCGTCGCGGGGACGATCCGCGCGCCGCGGCTCGTGCCCGGCCGGTTCGCGCACGCCCGCCAGCCGATCGGACCGCTCGTCGTGGCGCTGGCCGGGCCGATTGTCCAGCCGCTGGTCGAACCGCTGGTCGAACCGGTGATCGAACCGCTGGTTGAATCGGTGATCGGACCGGTGATCGGACCGGTGCGCGGAGTCGGGGCCGGGGTCGGCGGAGACGGGAGAGACCGTCAGGACGGTCCCGGAGATCGAGGTCGCCACCAGCAGGGCGGCGAGGCGGGTGAATGCCATGAGAAGCAGCTCCTTGTCCGTGAACTACTCCTTTGCATCGCATTTCTGGCCGGAAACAGAGACACGCCGCTCAGTGCTCTGACCGAATGCGGGGACACGGCTTAGCGGAACAAGGCCCGACACGGCGGCCCGACACGGCGGCCCGACACAGCACTGGGGAGCGACACTGGGGAGCGAGGGCTCCGGAGTATCCGGAGCCCTCGCGGTGACCAACTCTGCACGAGGGGCGAGGGGCGAGGGCGAGGGGCGAGCATTATGGCCACCACCAAGCCCCGTCTTCCCCGAAACGACAGACCTCTCGCCTTACCCCGAAGCGATCCGGAAGCACCGGCCCCGCCCCTGCCCGATGCTCCGCCGATCCCGCCCGCACGGCCGGTCACATCCTGACCGATCCCGCCCCCACGGCCGGTCATATCCTGACCGACCGCGCTCGGACCACAGCGGGGAAGCGGCAGCCTGACCAGCCGCGACATCCCCGGCTTCTGGCCCGGCTTCTGGGAACGCGCCGTCCCGGCATGTGCCGCCTGTACCTGAGCCCCCCGGCGCGGTGCTAATCGCTCGTCGGGACGTTCACCATCGCCGCCCGCTCACGTGAACACCCCGCTCACCACACCGCTCCACGCCTGAAGTTCGAGTGAGCCCGGCACGTCACCGCCTTTAGGTCGCCGCCGCACTCGACGTTGCCAGAGGTAGCCGGATCCTCACCCAGCCCGGGTACCGCGTCATGGCGACCACGTCGGTGAAAGGGATGCCTGCGCCATTTTCCGCAGGCGGCCTCTCAACAAATCGACGCGGCAGCGCAGCACTGGCAAGTTGCCGATATGCATCCCAAAAGGACATTTCGGGCAATTCGCACTATCTCATCTTATAACTGTGCAATCCAAGCAATAAGACTGTTAATGCATAGCAAAGTAGGGAGATCCCCGTTTGTCCGCCCCTAGCTCCGGAAATGACATTTACCGGATGGCCAGTTTGATGGCCTTCCAGTACTTCTTTCCGGGAAATTCGGAAGAGTCGACTACGGGGCAATCGAACCTTTTAGGGGGAAATGCAATGCCCAAGCTCAAGAGTGTTCTCGCGGGCCTCGCCATCAGTACGGCGTTGGCCGGTGGAGCGGTGGTCACGGGTGCCGCCACCTCCGCGGTCAGCGCCAATGCTGCCACCCAGATCAGCACGGGGACGTCCATTGTGGCCGGGAACAGCTGCTACCGCTGGAACCGCTGCGGCTGGCGCCGCAACCACCACCCCAAGCTGCGCCTCCGCATCAAGATCCACAACTACAACTACAACCGTAACCACCACAGGGACCGTCACGAGACCACGAGCTGACGTGTTTTCGTGATGGTCGTGGCGGGATGAATGCCCGTTGCTCGCGGGCCTCTTCTCCTCGTCTTCACGGCAATTCTTATTGAGGGCTCCACTGGCATCTGCCGGGGGGCCCTCTTCGTGTTGCCGGGCAGGGGGGTGGTTGTGGTTTCTTCTGTTATCGGGCAAAAGAAGACAATGCCGGTTTGTTGGTGTTTCGCCCGGTTATATGCAGGAGTGCGGATCCCGGTTTTTCTTCCGGGTGTCCGCGGCATCCGCTACCGGGTCCGCCGTCCTCGCGTTTCGCTTGGCAGGGTTTCGGTGGCGGCTGCGGGCAACAGGGCAATCGAACCTTTAGGGGGGAATCTCAAATGCCCAAGTTCAAGAGTGTTCTCGCGGGTCTGGCCATCGGCACGGCGTTGAGCGGGGGTGTGGTGGCCGCGGGTGCGACCACCGCCTCGGCCAGCGCGGTCCAGAGCGGTACGCAGGCCGGCACGCAGACCTCGGTCCTGACCGGATGGGGCTGCCAGGCCCGGCGCCGCTGCGGCTGGGGCTGGGGCCGCGGCTGGGGCGGCTGGCGCCGCAACCACGGCTGGGGCGGCTGGCGCCGTCACCACGGCGTGGGCCGGATCCGCATCGTCATCGTCAACCGCAACCACAACCACCACGGCTGGGGCAAGTGAGCGACCCCAGGCAGACACGGGCTGAACCCACGGCGCACTAACCAACGCCGCAGGAGTCCCCCCACACGATGAACTCCGACACGCCCATCAGTGCCCGTATTCACCGGAAGCGACCTCGACCACACGGCACGACGTCCACCCACCGAATACGGGCACTACGCCTG
>NZ_FNVT01000062.1 GCF_900108335.1 Nonomuraea solani | reverse complement strand
AACGCATCCGGCGTGGCCATCACCGTCACCCCGCCCGCCAGCGCCAGATCACACTCCCCACTGCGCAACGCCTGCGCCGCCAAATGCAACGCCACCAACGACGACGAACACGCCGTGTCCACCGACACCGCCGGCCCCTCCAACCCCAAGGAGTACGCCACCCGGCCCGAAATCGTGGCCCCACCCGTACCCGACGGCGCATAATCGTGATACATCACCCCCGCAAACACCCCGGCGCTACTCTCCCGCAGCGACGTCGGATCGATCCCGGCCCGCTCCAACCCCGCCCAGCACACCTCCAAAAACTGCCGCTCCTGCGGATCCATCTCCGCCGCCTCACGCGGACTGATCCCGAAAAACGCCGGATCGAAATCCGCCGCCCCATACAGGAACCCACCCTCCCGCGCATACGTACGCCCCGGCTTACCCGGCTCCGGATCATAAAGACCGGCATCCCAGCCACGATCAGCCGGAAAACCACCCACCGCATCCACACCGTCCACCAGCAACCGCCACAACCGCTCCGGATCATCCACCCCACCCGGATAACGACAAGCCATCCCCACGATCGCGATCGGCTCCCGAGCGCGGGTCGTCAGCGCGCGGTTCTGCTGGCGCAGCCTGGCCGTCTCCCGGAGAGAAGCGCGCAGTGCCTCGACGAGCTTTCCGTCACCCTCCGCCATCTCCCTCACCACTCCTCGGTCTCGTCATCCGGTTGCCCGTTGTCCAGCGCCATCCTGATCAGGCCTTCGGTATCCAGTTCGTCGATCGCGTCGACGTCCGCCGTCTCGTCTGGGGCCACGGCTCCGTTCGCACCGTCGGGACGCACTCCGGCGAGCTCCAGCAGCCCGTCCAGCAGTCCGGCGGCACGCAGGGCCGCCAGCGGTACGGTCTGCAGCGCCATGCGGATCGCCGTCTCGTCTCGGCCGTTGGCGGCACCGTGATCCCCGCCGTCGGTCTTCGGTGCGATGCGCCTGATCAGGTAGTCGACGACCGCTCGGACCGATGGATGATCGAACACCAAGGTGGTCGGCAGCCGGAGCCCCAGCGCGGCACCGAGTCCGTTCCGCAACTCCACCGCCGCCAGCGAGTCGAAGCCCAGCTCCTGGAATGCCTGGTCCACTGGGACGGAGGCGGGCGAATCGTGGCTGAGCACCGCCGCTGCCCGTGCGCGTACCAGTTCGGTCACCGCTGCCTGGCGCTCCGCGGCGGACAGCTCCGCCAGCCGGGCGGCGAACGAAGCCTCCCCCACCGGACTGTCCGACACCGCCCTGCGCCGCACCCCCACCAACTCGCGCATGTGGAGTTGGCGACAAGCCATCCCCACGATCGCGACGGGATCGTCGGTGACCGCCGCCGGACGTCGTGTTCTCCGCTGGTCGGCCTGCCCGCCTAGCAGCCGGCGCAGCACGAAGTCCGTCAGCGCCTTCACCGACGGGTGGTCGAAGACCAGCGTCGCAGGCAGGGTGAGCCCGGCCGCCCGGCCCAGCCGGTTCCGCAGGTCCACCGCCATCAGTGAGTCGAAGCCCAGCTCCTGGAAGGCCCGGTCCACCGGGACCGACTCGGCCGCGCCGTACCCCAGCACCGCGGCCGCCTGCGCGCGTACCAGTTCGGTCACCGCTGCCTGGCGCTCCGCGACGGACAGCTCCGCCAGCCGAGCGGCGAACGAAGCCTCCCCCACCGGACTGTCCGACACCGCCCTGCGCCGCACCCCCACCAACTCGCGCAAAAGCTCGGGCACCCGCTCCACCGACTGGGCACGCAACGCACCCACCGACCAACCAGCCGCCACCACCACACCCCGCCGGCCCTCGGCCACCACCCGATCCAGCACCGACAGACCAACCCCAGCAGACAGCGGGACCAACCCCTCCCGCACCATCCGCTCCCGCTCCCGATCAGACAACCGACCGGCCATACCCTCCTCGGCGTCCCACACCCCCCACGCCAACGACAGCGCCGGCAACCCCGCACCCACCCGCCCCACAGCCAGCGCATCCACCGCAGCATTAGCCGCCGCATAATTACCCTGACCCGCCGCACCCAACGTGCCCGCCAACGAAGAGAACACCACAAACTGCGCCAGATCCCGCGTCCGGGTCAGCTCATGCAGATACCAGGCCGCATCCACCTTCGGCCGCAGCACCGCCTCCACCCGCTCGCCCGACAACGACGTGATCACCCCGTCGTCCACCACCCCCGCCGCATGCACCACCGCCCGCAGAGGATGAGCACCGGGAATCCCCTCCAGCAGCACCGCCAGCGCGTCCCGATCAGCCACATCGCAGGCGGCGACAGACACCTCGGCACCCAGCCCGGCCAGCTCGTCGCGCAACTCGGCCGTCCCAGGGGCGTTCAGGCCCCGGCGGGAGACCAGCAGCAGGTGCCGTACGCCGTGTTCGGCCACCAAATGCCGCGCCACCAACGCACCCAGCCCACCGGTACCGCCGGTGATCAGCGTGGTCCCATCGACCGGCCAGACCGCCACCGGCTCCTCGCCGAGGCGGGCCCGCTCCAGCCGGGGTACCCATGGCCGGTCGCTGCGGATGGCCACTTCTGGCTCGTCGCCGGGCAGCGCCGAGCTCTCCAGGGTGCTCAGCTCCGGCTGTACGGCAGTCCCAGCAGCGGCTGCGCCGTGCCCTCTCGTCCGCACCGGCTCCAGGTCGACCAACGTGATCCGGCCAGGGTGTTCCTGCTGGGCCGCGCGCACCAATCCCCAGACCGCCGCGCCCGCCGGGTCCGGCTTCTCTTCGTCGGTCACGGCGACCGCGCCCCGGGTGGCCACCAACACGGGTCGCGGGTCCTCTTCGGCCAGCCGCTCCTGAAGCTCCGCCAGCACCGCCCCAAGGCGGCGCCGTATCCGGTCCGGCAGGTCACCGGCGTCGTCCCCGGCACCGCCGGTGGCGTCCACCACAATGGCGCCGTCACGCAGCGCCGACCCTCCCCCGTTGTCGGCGGCGGATGCTCCGGTCAGCGGTCGCCACACCACCTCGGTGACCCAGCGCGCCACCGACGCCGCGGTCGGTGTCGACGGATCCGTCTCGGCCACCGGCCGGGATGCCACCGTCTCCACGGTGGCCACCGGCCGGCCAGTGGGGTCGGCCAGGTCCAGCCGGAACCCACCATCCGGCTCCGGGCGCAGCCGTACTCGCAGCGCGGTGGCACCGATGGCGTGCAGGGTGACGCCGTTCCAGTTGAACGGGATCAGCGGGCCGCCCTCCCCGGCGACCTCCCCGGCCAGCAGTGCCACGTGCGTCGTCGCGTCGAAGAGGGCGGGGTGCAGGCCGTATCGGGTGGTCTGTCCGGCTTCTTCGGGGAGGGTTATGTCGGCGTAGAGGTCGTCGCCGTGCTTCCAGGCGCGGGTGAGGCCGTGGAAGGCGGGGCCGTAGCCGTAGCCGTGGTCCACCAGGCGGTCGTACAGGCCCGTGGTGTCCAGCGGCTGGGCGCCTGGCGAGGGCCAGGCGTGGCTCAGGTCGGCGGGGGTGTTTTGGGAGGTGGGGGTGAGGGTGCCGGTGGCGTGCCGGGTCCAGTGCCCGTCGTCGTCCTTGGAGTGGATGCCGATCTGGCGTCGGCCGTCTTCGCCCGGTCCGGTCACGGTGACCTGCACGACGACGCCGCCGATGCTGTGCTGACCGGAGTCGGGGATGGGCAGAGGAGTATGCAGGGTGAGCTCATCGATGGCCGGGCACCCGACCTGGTCACCAGCGCGCAGGGCGAGCTCGACGAAAGCAGTGCCGGGCAGAATCGGAGTGGCGTTGATCGCGTGATCGGCCAGCCAGGGCTGAGCAGCGACCGACAACCGCCCGGTCAAAATGGCGCCGCCATCGGGCTGCTCCACCACCGCACCCAAGATCGCATGATCGGCGGCACCCAGACCAAACGCAGCCGGATCGCCGGCCGGAGCCGACTGCAGCCAGTAGCGGCGGCGCTGGAAGGGGTAGGTGGGCAGATCCAAGTCCCCGATGCGGGCACCGGCCGGCGCGGCCGGCGCGGCCTCGGTGGTCCCAATGGTCCAGGTTGGCCAGGCGGTCCAGTCCACAGCCGTGCCGCAGGTCCAAACCTGGCCCAGTCCGGCGACCAGTTGGGCGGTCTCGTGCCGGTCACGCCGTAGCAACGCCACCACCGAGGCAGGCTCTACGTCCCTGCGGCCGCCATCGGCACTGAGGACCTCGGCGTGTTCGTGGTCGGCGTTGTCGTGGTCGCCATCGGCACTGCGGGCGTCGTGGTGGGCGAGGGTTTGTTCGATCATGGGGGTCAGCTGGGCGTCCGGACCTGCCTCGATGAAACAGCCGACCCCGTGCCCGCGCAGGGTGGCGACGGTGTCGGCGAACCGGACCGGCCACCGCACGTGCTCGACCCAATACTCGGCCCGGGTGATCTCCTCGTCGGCCAAGTCGCCCGAGACGTTGGACACCAGCGCCAACTCCGGACGCCGCAGCGTCAGTCCCGCCACGACTTCCTCGAACTCGGCCAGCATCGGCTCCATCAGCGGGGAGTGGAACGCGTGCGACACCCGCAGCGGCCGGGTCCGGTGCCCGTGCTGCCGCGCCCAGTCGACAACTTGGGTGACCTGGTCGGATGCGCCGGAGATCACCACTGAACCGGGCGCGTTGACCGCAGCCACCGCTATCTGGTCGTAGCCGGCCAGCACCGGGGCGAGCACCTCTTCACCGCAGCCGATCGCCGCCATCGCACCACCGGACGGCAACGCCTGCATCAACCGGCCACGAGCCGCCACCAGACGGCACGCATCGGCCAGGTCCAGCACGCCAGCGACATGCGCCGCAGTGATCTCGCCCAGCGAATGCCCGGCCACATAATCGGGCCGGATGCCCAGCGATTCCAGCAGCCGGAACAACGCCGTCTCCACCGCGAACAACCCAGCCTGGGCAAACACCGTCTGATCCAGCACCGTCCGATCCAGCACCCCACCAGAACCGGACCCAGCAGCCCCAGAACCACCAGCCTCGCTGGCCTCGCCGAGGATGATCTCCCGCAGGGTCGCACCACCAGCCAGGCCGGTCACAACCTCTGCGGCGTTGGCGGTGGTGAGTTCGGCTTCCAGTAGCGCGCAGGTCTCATCGAAGGCGCGGGCGAACACCGGGAAAGCCGCATACAGCTCGCGACCCATCCCAGGCCGCTGAGCACCCTGACCAGAAAACAACACCGCCACCCGGCCCGGCCGCACCCGACCCTGCACCACCGAAGACGACGCCAGCACCCCAGTTGCCAGCACCCCGGCCGCCAACCCTCCGGCCGCCGGCTCTCCGATCGCCAACGCGCCGGTTGCCAACGCGCCAGTCGCCGACTCGCCAGCGGCCAGTGCCCGCAACCCGGCCAGCAGACCCTCCCGATCCGCCACCGGCAGCACCGCCCGGTACTCCAACGCCGCCCGGCGTGCCAGCCCGGCCGCCACCTCCACCGGACCAGCCGCATCATGCCCGGCCATGAACCCGGCCAGCCGGGCGGCCTGCGCCCGCAACGCCGCCTCGCTTCTGGCCGACACCACCACGGGCAACGCCACAGGCACCGACGGCACCGGCCGCGTAGCCGCAGGGTCGCCCTCAGGTGCAGGGGCCGGGATGCCGTTCCGCTCTGCCAGCCCCGCCGCTTCCTCAGCAGAGGGCGCGGCCGTACCGACGCCGACCACCGACGGTTCCTCAACGGGCGGCTCTTCCACGATCACATGAGCGTTGGTGCCGGAGATGCCGAATGAGGACACTCCCGCCCGGCGTGGCCGGTCCGCGTCCTGGGGCCAAGGCTGGGGTTTGGTCAGTAGCTCTACCGCGCCGCCGGACCAGTCCACCTTCGACGATGGCGCGTCCACGTGCAGCGTCTTGGGCAGCGTCTCGTGTCGCATCGCCAGGATCATCTTGATCACACCGGCCACCCCGGCCGCCGCCTGAGTGTGACCCAGATTCGACTTCACCGACCCCAGCCACAACGGCGACTGCCGGTCCTGACCGTAGGCGGCCAGCAACGCCTGCGCCTCAATCGGATCACCCAGCGCCGTCCCCGTGCCGTGTGCTTCGACCACGTCCACATCACCGGGCGCGAGGCCGGCGGCCGTCAGCGCCTGGGCGATCACCCGCTCCTGTGACGGGCCGTTCGGCGCCGTCAACCCGTTCGACGCCCCGTCCTGGTTCACCGCGCTACCGCGCAGCACCGCCAGCACCCGATGCCCACGACGGCGGGCGTCCGACAGCCGCTCCACCACCAGCACCCCGGCGCCCTCGCCCCAGCCGACTCCGTCGGCCGCTTCGGCGAACGCTTTGCAGCGGCCATCGGCGGCCAGGCCCCGCTGTCGTGAGAACTCCACGAACGCATCCGGGGTGGCCATCACCGTCACTCCACCGGCCAGCGCCAGGTCACACTCGCCGGTACGCAACGCCTGCGCCGCCAAATGCAACGCCACCAACGACGACGAGCACGCCGTGTCCACCGACACCGCCGGCCCTTCCAAGCCGAACGTGTACGACACCCGCCCGGACACCACACTGCCCTGCGTTCCGGTGGCCACCAGCCCCTCGGTCTCCGGTGTGGCGACCGCGCCGGAGCCGTAGTCGTTGGCCATTACTCCGGTGAACACCCCGGTCGGGGTGCCGCGCAGTCCGGATGGGTCGATGCCGGCGTGCTCCAGGGCCTCCCAGGAGGTTTCCAGGATGAGCCGCTGCTGGGGATCCATTGCCACCGCCTCGCGCGGGCTGAGCGCGAAGAACTCCGGGTCGAAGTCGGCGGCACCGGACAGGAATCCGCCGGTGCGGACGTACGACGTTCCGGGGTGGTCGGGATCTGGATGGAACAGCGATCCCAGGTTCCAGTTTCGGTCGGTGGGGAAGTCGGTGATGCCGTCGCGGTCGTCGATCAGGAGTTGCCAGAGGTCTTCGGGGCTGGTGACCTGGCCGGGGAAACGGCAGGCCATCCCGACAACGGCGATCAGATCACCAGCAGACCCGCCGGCAGGACCGCCGGGCGGGCCGGCCGGGGCCGGGCGGGGCCGGGCGGCGGTACCCGACAGCGCCGTGTCCAGATGCGCCGCCAGCGCGCGCGGAGTGGGATGATCGAACACCAGCGTGGGGGTGAGCCGCAGCCCGGTCACCGTGTGCAGCCGGTTACGCAACTCCACCGCGGTCAGCGAATCGAACCCGAACTCCTGGAACGGCCGATCGGCATCGATCGCCTCAGCCGT
>NZ_FNVT01000025.1 GCF_900108335.1 Nonomuraea solani | reverse complement strand
GGAGCGGGCGGAGCGGGCGGAGCGGGCGGAGCGGGCGCGGTCGCTGTACCAGTCAGACAGGTGCACCGCAGTGGCCAGGCGAGCCCGCACCGCCCGCCCCATTGCCCGCACCGCCCTTCTTGCCACCGACTCACTTGCTTCCCACCTTGCCCCCCATCCGCTCGCGCCCCTGGCCCGGCCCGCGCACGCCCAGCCCGACCCGCCGCGCACGCCCAGCCCGACCCGCCGCGCACGCCCAGCCCGACCCGCCGCGCACGCCCAGCCTGACCCGCATGCCCGACCCGCCGCGCATCCCCGACCCGCCGCGCATGCCCGACCCGCCGGGCACGCGGATAGGGACCGCAGAGGCCGTCGCCGTGAGTCGTCGGAAATGAGCCGTCATCCCTCCGCGAAAATCTCACCCTCACAGTGGAATGAAGCGTTCCGTTCTGTTATTCTGGAACAGAACAAGCCGTTCCGATACAGGAGGCCGAGATGACCGCTCTCGACACCCGCCCGGTGCAACCGCCGGCAGAGCCCACCGCCATCGCCGAGACGGTGTCCGCGACGTCGACGCCCGTCGGCCCGGCCCCCGCGCCCTCGGCCATCGCCACATCCGCCGCCACCACAGAGGCCACGCCCTACCGGTGGCGCTGGCCGGCGCTCGCTGTGATTCTCGCCGGTTCGGTGATGGAGCTTCTCGACGCCACCGTCACCAACGTCGCGGGCCCCACCATGCGAGCCCACCTCGGCGGCGGTACCTCGCTGATCCAGTGGCTGGGCGCGGCCTACACCCTGGCCATGACCGCGGGCCTGCTGATCGGCGGACGGCTGGGCGACATCGTGGGCCGCAAGCGCATGTTCCTGATCGGTGTGGCCGGGTTCACGGTCGGGTCGCTGCTGTGCGCCCTGGCCTTCTCCCCTGAGACCATCATCGCGGCCCGGATCGTCCAGGGACTGTTCGGGGCGGCGATGATTCCCCAGGGCATGGGGCTGATGAAGGAGATGTTCCCGCCCAAGGAACTGGCGGCCGCGATGGGGCTGTTCGGTCCGGTCATGGGGCTGTCGGCGGTGGGCGGCCCGATTCTGGCAGGTGCGCTGACCAGCATCGACTGGCGCCTGATCTTCCTGATCAACCTGCCCATCGGCGCCGCCGCCGCACTGGCCGCCCTGCGCTTCCTGCCCGCCTCCCGACCGGTCAAGGGCACACGACTGGACCTGACGGGAGCTGTCCTGGCCTCCGCGGGTGTCGTCCTGCTGGTCTTCCCCCTGGTCCAGGGCCGTGAGTACGGCTGGCCGGTATGGTCGTTCGCGATGATGGCCGCGTCCGTCGTCGTGCTCGCGCTCTTCGCCGTACACCAGAGAAGGAAGGCCGCACGCGGCGGCGACCCGCTGGTGGCGCCGAGCCTGTTCGCGAAGCCCGCGTTCGTCTCGGGCATGGCGACCGGCGCGATCTACTTCGCGGCCTTCGCCGGATTCTTCCTGATCGTCGGCCTCTACACCCAGCTCGGCCTGGAGTACTCCCCGCTCAAGGCGGCGCTGACCGGCGTACCGTCCTCGATCGGCATGATCGCGGGCATGGGCCTCGCGCAGGCCGCCAGAAACCACGGACGTAAGGTGCTCCTGGCCGGGACGATCGTCATGATGCTCGGTGTCATGGCCCTGATCGCGGTCACCTCCCCCGAGGTCTCACCGTGGCAGCTCGCCCCCGCCCTCGCGCTCACCGGCCTGGGCAGCGGCCTGATCATGAGCCCGTACTTCGGCATCGTGATGTCCGCGGTCGACCCCGAAGAGACCGGCTCTGCCTCGGGCACCCTGTCAGCGCTCCAGCAGGTCGGCAGCGCCCTCGGACTGGCGCTCCTGGGCACGGTCTACTTCGGTACGGGCAGCGTCGACATCACCCTGTGGGCCGCGGCCGCCATGATCGCCGCGACCTTCCTGGTCGGCCTCCTCCTCCCCAAGCAGCCGACCGGCCACCCTCACCACTGACTCCGGTGACTCCGGACTTCGGTGACTTCGGAATTCGGTGACTTCGGGGCCGAGCTGCCGCAGGGCCGCTCGGTCACCGAGGACACCATCTACGGGCCGGCTCGCTCGAGCCGGCCCGTTCATCAGGTCGGCTCACCAAAGCCAGTCTTTTCACCAGGTCGGCTCACTCGAGCCGCCGTTCCGCCAGGCCGGCTCACGTGAGCCGGCCTTTCGCGTTCCCGGTGCTCTCTGCCGGGCTACTTCTTACGGGCGAGTTCCATGCCGTCCAGGAGGTAGCCGAGGCCGTCGTCGAACGTGGCGTCCCATTCGTGGTCCAGGCCGTGCTCGGCCAGGGCCGGATAGCGGTCCGCTCGGTCGCGCAGGAACGTGCCGGTGTCCGACTCCTCGCGGTCTTCCCACGTCACCTGCATGATGACCGAGCCCATGACGTAGTTGGAGAGGCTGAAGGCGGCGGCCTTCGGGGCGGTGAAACCGGCGGCGGTGAGCGTTTCGTACAGGAACTCGGTGCGTGCCAGTGCGTTCGGGCCCATGAGCGGGCGGTCGAGGATGGTGGCCGACCATGGGTGACGCAACAGGGCCGCCCGCCAGCCGCGCATCAGCCCACGCACCTGCGCCTGCCAGTCGCCGGCTCCCCCATGCACCTGTGCTTGCCGGCCATCGGCCCTCCCGTCAGCGTCTACCTGCCCGCCGCCGTTCACCCCATCAGCGTCTGCCTGCCAATCGGCGGTCGCCCCGTCCACGTGGGTTCGCCAGCCGTCTGTCGGCACGTGCACGTGTCCGCGACCGGCAGCCGCCGACGACGCCAGCGCCGGATAGGAACCGGACTGGGCGCCGAGATGGAGGTTGGGCTGGGAGCCGGGCTGAGAGCCGGGCTGAGGACCGGACGGGGAGCCGGGCTGGGAGCCGGGCTGAGGACCGGGCTGGGAGGGCGGTGTCCGGTGGGGGGCGGGTGCGAAGCGGTGTAGCGCTGTCCCTGCCGAGTCATTAGCTGGAGCCGCGGACCCGGCCGCGCCCTCAGTCTGGCTCATGGCCGACGCCGTCGTTTCGGTTGGCTGCGGGGGCTCGGGTGAGGTGGGGAGGCGGACTTCGCGGAAGACGGCGTCCAGGGCCAGGTCCAGGACGTCGTCTTTGGTTTTGACGTGCCAGTAGAGGGTGGTCGAGCCCGTGTTCAGGCGTTCCGCCAGGCGGCGCATGGTCAGGCGGGAGACGCCTTCCTCGTCCAGAAGGGCCAGGGCCTCTTGGACGATTCGGTCCAGGGTCAGGGTCTGCCTGGGGGCCTTCGGAGGGCGGGACCACACGTTGCTCATTGGGAAATAATACGTTGTACGGGTTACCGGATCGATGGTCTAGTGAATGGAACCTTGGTCCGGAGGAGGCGGTCGTGGGGCATATCGAGGTCAGTGATGTGACTTATCTGCTGCCTGATGGGCGGCCGTTGCTGGTGGAGGCTTCGTTCAAGGTCGGGGATGGGGTCAAGGCGGCGCTCGTCGGGCCCAACGGAGCCGGGAAGAGCACGTTGTTGCGGCTGATCGCCGGCGAGCTTCTTCCTGTTGAGGGGCGTGTCGTGGTCGCGGGTGGCGTGGGGGTGATGCGGCAGTTTCTCGGTGAAGGGAGCGTGCGGGATCTGCTGTTGCATGTGGCGCCCGTACGGGTCAGGGAGGCGGCTCTGGCTGTTGAGAGGGCGGAAGCGGCGATCTTGTTGCGGGATGATGAGCCGCGTCAGCTCGCCTACGCGCAGGCCATCGCCGACTATGCCGACGCCGGGGGTTACGAGCTCGAGGTCGTGTGGGACGTCTGTGCGACCGAGGCGCTGGGGCTGGCGTACGAGGAGGTCAAGGAGCGGAGCCTGGCGACCTTGTCGGGCGGGGAGCAGAAGCGGCTCATGCTGGAGGCGCTGCTGCGGGGGCCCGATGAGGTGTTGCTGCTGGACGAGCCGGACAACTACCTGGACGTACGAGGGAAGCAGTGGCTTGAGCGGGCCATCCGGGGGTCGGGTAAGACCGTGCTGCTCGTTTCGCACGATCGGCGGCTGCTGGCGGAGGCGGCCGATCGGATCGTCACCGTCGAAGGGCGGGGCGTGTGGGTGCACGGGGGTGGGTTCGCCGGGTATGCCGAGGCTCGCCGGAGACGTAAGGAGCGGCTGGAGGAGCTGCGGCAGCGGTCGGCCAACAATGACGCGCTGGCGGGGGCGTACCAGTCGGCGGTGACGCGGCTGGAGCGGTTCGAACGGGCGGGGCCGCCGCAGCGGGCGCCCAAGGAGCAGAACGTACGGATCAGACTGCGCGGAGGGCGTACCGGCAAACGGGCCGTCGTCTGTGAGGGGCTGGAGTTGAGCGGGCTGTTGCGGCCGTTCTCCACCGAGATCTGGTACGGCGAGCGCGTCGGCGTCCTCGGGCTGAACGGGACCGGGAAGTCCCACTTCCTACGGCTGCTGGCCGGTGAGCCGATCGCGCACACCGGGGTGGCCCGGCTGGGCGCCAGGGTCGCGCCCGGCTATTTCGCGCAGACGCATGTGCGGCCCGACCTACTCGGGCGGTCCGCCGCCGAGGTGGTGATGCGCGAGTACGCGATGACCCGCAACGACGCCATGGCGGCGCTGGCCCGGTACGAGCTGGCTCCGGCGGGCGGACAGCCGTTCGAGACCCTTTCGGGTGGGCAGCAGGCCCGGCTGCAGATCCTGTTGCTGGAGTTGTCCGGGGCGACGTTGCTGCTGCTCGATGAGCCGACCGACAACCTGGACCTGGCCAGTGCGGAGGCATTGCAGGTGGGGCTGGGCGAGTTCGAGGGCACGGTGGTGGCCGTCACGCACGATCGGTGGTTCGCCGATGATCTCGATCGGTATCTGGTGTTCGGGGCGGATGGGCGGGTGAGGGAGAGCGATGAGGCTCGCTGGGATGTCTGAACCCCCCGCCGAAGGCGGTGCCCCCGAGTGCACATGGCCAGTTGGGGCGGTGAAGGGGGCCATGCATGGGGGCGCTGGGTGGGCGCTAACCAGGCGCGCGCCGGGTGGGCCGATCAGGGCGGGCCTCGGGGGTAAGGCGGGAAGGGCAAGGCAGGAAGGGGGAGCCGGGAAGGGCGAGCCGGGAAGGGCAAGGCGGGAAGGTGGTGGGGAGTGTCGGGGCAGGTGGTGGGGTCGCCGATGGGGGTGCCTGTGCCGTGACGTGCCAGGTGCGCCGGTGGGTCAGCTTGAGGCGGCGGCGCGGTCACGGCGGAGGACCGAGACCGTCATCGTCTCGTCCACCGCGTCCGGCGACAGCACATGATCGAGCACCATCACCGCACACCCGCTGATCCCCGCCCCCGCCCCCAACCGGCTCGGCTCGATGCGCAGCCGCCGGGTGGCCAGAGCGGTGGAGCGGCGGTAGACGACCTCGCGGATGCTGGACACGAGCGGCCCGAACGCCTCCGCCATGTCCCCGCCGAGCACCACCATCGACGGGTTCAGGATGTTGACCGCCCCGGCCAGCACCTCGCCGATGTGGCGGCCGGCCTCGCGGACCGTGGCCATGGTCTCGGCGTCGCCCGCCCGGACGAGGGCCGTCACGTCGGCGATCGTCTTGACGTCCTTGCCCTTGGCCCGCAGGTCGCGCAGGAGCGCGGTGCCGCTGGCCACGGAGTCGACGCAGTCGTAGTTGCCGCAGCGGCACAGCACGCCACCACCGGCCGGCACCGGGATGTGCCCGATCTCCCCCGCCGCGCCCAGCGCGCCGCGCAGGATGCCGCCGCCGGCGATCACGCCCGCGCCGATCCGGGTGGAGATCTTCACGAACATCAGGTCGTCCAGTTCGGGGTACGCGCCCCGGTGCTCGCCGATGGCCAGCACGTTCACGTCGTTGTCCACGAGGACGGGCACGGGGAAACGCTCCCGGATGATCGGCGGGATCACCACGCCGGTCCACGAGGCCATCACGCGGGCGCTCTCCGTACGGCCCTGCGCGAACTCCACCGTCGCCGGCACGCCCATCCCGACGCCCCGGATCATGGAGGGCGGCCGGTCGGCGAGCAGTTCGTCCCAGGTGTCCATGATGACCGGCAGGACGATGTCGGGCCCCTGCTCCACGTCCATCGTGAACTCGCGCCCGGCCAGCTCCCCCCCGGCCAGGTCGCAGACGGCCACGCGGGTCCGTGAGGCGCCGAGCGCCGCGACCAGCACGACGCCGCCCGCGGCGTTGAACTCCAGCCGCACCGGCGGCCGCCCGCCCGTGGACGGGGCGTCGTCTCGCTCCACGACGAGGCCGCGTTCCAGCAGCTCACCGACGCGCAACTGCACCGCGGGACGCGACAGGCCGGTCACCCGGCCGAGGTCGGCCCGCGTCACGGCCTCACCGGTGCGGATGAGGCGGAGGACCTCGCCACTCGTGGCGAGGGTCGCGGCGGTACGTCGTGGCATCGGTTAAGTGAACCACATGGGGTTGTGTCATGAAAAGTCGCGACTTTTTCATCTCAAATGCCAAAACTCCGCTTGTGTACGAACCGAACTCTCGTTAGTGTCCGTTCTGTCCCTGCTTTGGTAGATCATCGGAGTGCTTCACCGTGTCGACCACCACCCCGGCCCCCAACACCACGTACGCCGCCGACCTCGTCGTCTTCGGCGGCACGGGCGACCTGTCCATGCGCAAGCTGCTCCCCGCGCTGTACCACAGCGACAGGGACGGCCGGCTTGCTCCGGAGACCCGTGTCATCGCCATGTCCAGGGGTGGACTGACCGACGACGACTTCCGCGGCAAGGTGGACGCCGAGGTACGCGACCAGGTCCCGGTGGACGACCCGGCCATGTGGCGGCGCTTCCTCGCCCGCCTGCACCACGTCTCCGTGGACGTCGGCGGCGCGGACAAGTCCGGCTGGAGCGCGCTGACCAGGCTGCTGGCCGGTCACGAGCAGCGCGACCGGGTGTTCTACCTGGCCAGCCCGCCCAGGACGTTCGGCCCCTTCTGCCGTGAGCTGGACGAGGCCGGCCTGGTGACGCCGCGCTCGCGCGTGGTGCTGGAGAAGCCGCTCGGCATCGACCTGCCGAGCGCGCAGCGGATCAACGACGAGGTCGGCGCCATCTTCGAGGAGCGCCAGATCTTCCGCATCGATCACTACCTGGGCAAGGAGACGGTGCAGAACCTGCTGGTCCTGCGCTTCGCCAACGCGTTCCTGGAGCCGATCTGGAACTCCCTGTGGATCGACCACGTCCAGATCACCGCCGCCGAGACCGTCGGCACGCCGGGCCGGCGCGGCTACTACGACGACGCGGGCGCGCTGCGTGACATGGTGCAGAACCACCTGCTCCAGCTCCTCACGCTGACCGCGATGGAGCCGCCGGCCCGCAACGACCGCGAGTCCATCCGCGACGAGAAGGTCAAGGTGCTGCAGGCGCTGCGGCCGATCGCGGGCGGCGAGGCGGCCCGTTTCACGGTGCGCGGCCAGTACACCGAGGCCGGCGACATGCCGGGCTACCTCGACGAGCCCGGCTCCACGCCGCCGACCGAGGCGTCGCGGCGGGTGGAGACGTTCACCGCGATCCGGGCCGAGGTCAAGAACTGGCGGTGGGCGGGGGTGCCGTTCTACCTGCGTACCGGCAAGCGGATGCCGTACCGGCGCTCGGAGATCGTGGTGCAGTTCAAGGACGTGCCGCATTCGATCTTCCCCGGCGGCACGCCGAACCGCCTGGTGCTGCGGCTGCAGCCCGAGGAGGGCATCGAGCTGCACATCATGGCCAAGGAGCCGGGGGCGGGCGAGGTGACGCTGAAGCCGGTGCCGCTGTCGCTGAGCTTCGGCAAGACGTTCACGGCGCGGGTGCCGGAGGCGTACGAGCGGCTGCTGACCGACGTGCTGGCCGGCAACCCGACGCTGTTCATGCGGCGCGACGAGGTGGAGGCGGCCTGGCGCTGGATCGACCCGATCCTGGACGCCTGGCAGGCCGGCGCCGCGCTGCCCGAGCCCTACCCCGCGGGAACCACCGGCCCCGCCGGAGCCCACGAACTGCTCGGCCGTAGCGGTCGCGCTTGGCACGAGGAGGAAGCGTGAACGAGCGCAGCGAGCGAACCATCAGACGCAGCAACCTCGGGTTCGCCGACCCGACGAAGGAGGGCCTGTGAACCCCGTCATCCAGGACGTCACCGATCGGATCGCCGAGCGGAGCCTGGCCAGCCGTACCGCGTACCTGGAGCGGATCCGGCGCGAAGCCGAGGCCGCGCGGGCGAAGGGCCCGGCGCGGGCGCACCTGGGGTGCGCCAACCTGGCGCACGGTTTCGCGGGCGCCTCGGCCGAGGACAAGCCCGCCCTGCGCGGTACGGCCAAGCCCGGCGTCGCCATCGTGACCAGCTACAACGACATGTTGTCCGCCCACCAGCCGTACGAGACGTACCCGCCGGAGCTGAAGGCGGCCGTGCGCGCGGCCGGCGGCGTGGCGCAGGTGGCCGGCGGCGTGCCCGCGATGTGCGACGGCATCACGCAGGGCCGGGCGGGCATGGAGCTGTCGCTGTACAGCCGTGACGTGATCGCCATGTCGGCCGCGATCGCGCTGTCGCACGACATGTTCGACGCCTCGCTGCTGCTGGGCGTGTGCGACAAGATCGTGCCGGGGCTGTTCATCGGGGCGCTGCACTTCGGGCACCTGCCCGCGATCTTCGTGCCGGCCGGGCCGATGACCTCCGGGCTGCCGAACAAGGTCAAGGCGCGTACCCGCCAGCTCTTCGCCGAGGGCAAGGTCGGCAGGGACGAGCTGCTGGACGCCGAGGCGAAGTCGTACCACTCCCCCGGCACCTGCACCTTCTACGGCACCGCGAACTCCAACCAGGCGCTGATGGAGGTCATGGGCCTGCACCTGCCGGGTTCGACGTTCGTCAACCCGCACACCGAGCTGCGGCACGCCCTGACCGCGGCGGCCGGGCGCCGGGCGGTGGAGATCACCGCGCACGGCGACGCGTACACGCCGATCGGCGAGCTGGTCGACGAGAAGTCCATCGTGAACGCCTGCGTCGCGCTGCTGGCGACCGGTGGCTCCACGAACCACACGCTGCACCTGGTGGCCATGGCGGCGGCCGCGGGCATCGTCCTGACCTGGGACGATCTGGCCCGGCTGTCGGAGGTCGTGCCGTCGCTCACCAAGATCTACCCCAACGGCCAGGCGGACGTGAACCACTTCCGCGACGCCGGCGGCATGCAGGTGCTCATCGGCGATCTGATCGACGAGGGGCTGCTGCACGCCGACGTCATGACGGTGGCCGGTCCCGGCCTCGACCGCTACCGCGAGGCCCCCGAGCTGGTGGACGGCGAGCTGGTCTGGTCGCCGGTCACCGGCGGCAGTGCCGACCTGGACGTGCTGCGGCCGGTCGCGAAGCCGTTCTCGGCCGACGGCGGCATCCACATGCTGGCGGGCAACCTGGGCCGCGCGGTCAGCAAGGTCTCGGCGGTCAAGCCGGAGCACCTGGTCATCGAGGCGCCTGCGAAGGTGTTCGACGACCAGCTCGACCTGCTGAAGGCGTTCGAGACGGGCGAGCTGGACGGGCAGGACTTCGTGGCCGTCATCCGCTACCAGGGGCCGAGCGCGAACGGCATGCCGGAGCTGCACAAGCTCACGCCGCCGCTGGCGGTGCTGCTCGACAGGGGGCAGCGGGTGGCGATCGTCACCGACGGCCGCATGTCGGGCGCGTCCGGCAAGGTGCCGGCGGCCATCCACCTGTCGCCCGAGGCGGCCGACGGCGGACCGATCGCGCTGGTGCGCGAGGGTGACGTGATCAGGCTGGACTCGGCGGCGGGCACGCTGGAGCTGCTGGTTCCCGCCGAGGAGCTGGCGCGGCGCACGCCCGAGGGCCGCCCGCTGAGCGACGCGCAGTGGGTCGGCACGGGCCGCGAGCTGTTCGCGGCGTTCCGCCGGATGGCCGGGCACGCCGAGCAGGGCGCGGGGATCTTCGGGGTGAGCGGCGCCGAGTCGCCGCACCACGGCCCCGGCCTGGGCTTCCCGGCCGAGGCGGGCTCCTCGCACCTGGAGACGGGCGCGCCGCTCGGCGCGCGGCCCGCCGGACTGGCGCGGTGACCGGTCATCTGCCTATAACGTGCTTTATGCCCGTTTGGCGTGCGGTACGCGCTCCCAACCTCCTATGGGACACCATGCTCCGGGATCTCGACGCCGCCCTGAATGCCGGAGGTATGCCGTGAGTGCCTTTGACCTTCCGTGGCTCGTCGCCGACATCGGGGGCACCAACGCCCGGTTCGGCCTGGTCACGTCGCTGGGGGCGCGGCCGTCGAACGTCGCGGTCCTGGCCGGGGCCGACTATCCCACCCTGCCGGAGGCCGTGACCGCCTACCTCGCGGAACACGCGGGCGGGGTACGTCCCGGCGCGGCCTGCCTGGCCGTGGCGGGGCCGATCGACGGGGACCACTACCGGCTGACGAACTCGTCGTGGGCGGGGTCCGTGCGGGATCTCGACGTGCCGTACACGATGCTGCTCAACGACTTCGAGGCGCTGGCCGTGTCGCTGCCGCACCTGGAGGGCGACGACCTGGTGTCCCTGGGCGGCCCGCCGCCCGGCCACGGGGTCAAGGCCGTGCTCGGTCCCGGGACGGGGCTGGGCGTGGGCGGGCTGGTGCCGACCGCGGACGGCTGGACCCCCGTCCCCGGCGAGGGCGGGCACGTCACGGTGCCGGTGGTGGAGCCGCGTGAGTTCGAGATCGTCCGGGCGATGGGGCTGCCGCACGTCGTGGCCGAGCACGTGCTGTCGGGGCCGGGCCTGGTCCGGCTGCACCGCGCGCTGGCCCGGGTGAACGGCGTCGCCGCGCCCGATCTGACCGCCTCGGACATCGTGGCCAGGATGGACGACTCGCTGTGCGCGGAGACGGTCGAGGTGTTCTGCGGGATGCTCGGCAACTTCGCCGGCAACGTGGCGCTGACGCTGGGCGCCCGGGGCGGGGTCTATCTGGGCGGCGGAGTGCTGCCCCGTATCGTGGAACGTGTGCGTACCAGTGCCTTCCGTACGCGGTTCGCCGCCAACCCCGACATGCCCGCCTATCTGGAGGCCATCGGGACGGCGCTCATCGTCGCGCCCCAGCCGGCACTGATGGGGGCGGCGGCCTGGCTGAGCCAGCGCGCCCGCAAGGAGCTGGTGGGCTGAACCCCCTTTATCCCGCACGTGTCCGGCACGCCTATTGGAGAAAGAAGCTCATGAGCCTGCTCGATCTCGCCCCTGTGATCCCCGTCGTGGTGATCGAGGACGCCGGGACCGCCGTCCCGCTGGCCCGGGCGCTGGTGGCCGGTGGCCTGCCGGTCATCGAGGTGACCCTGCGCACGCCCGCCGCCCGCGAGGCCATCGCCAGGATCGCCGAGGAGGTGCCCGAGGCGACGGTGGGCGCGGGGACGATCCGGACTTCTGACGATATTTCATCGTCTGTGGCGGCCGGGGCGAAGTTCCTGGTCTCGCCTGGTACGACCCTGTCCCTGGTCGAGGCGCTGGAGGCGAGCGGCGTCCCGTACCTGCCGGGCGCGGCGACCGTCAGCGAGGTGATGGCGCTGGCCGAGCGCGGGATCAAGGAGCTGAAGTTCTTCCCGGCGGAGGCGGCGGGCGGCGTACCGTACCTCAAGGCGATGGGCGGGCCGCTGCCGGACGTGCGCTTCTGCCCGACCGGCGGCATCCGGGTGGACACCGCCGCCTCCTATCTGGCGCTGCCGAACGTGGGCTGCGTCGGCGGCACCTGGCTGACCCCGGCCGACGCGCTCGCGGCCGGCGACTGGGGCCGCGTGGAGAAACTGGCCGCGGAGGCCGCCGCCCTGCGCTAACTCCAGATCGACACGTGCACCGGTGGGCGGAAGCGGCTGCGGGGGATGCCGTCGTCCGGGGTGCGCATGGTCTGGGTGGCCGCCGGGGTGGTGAGGAAGTCGAGGAACGTGCCCGCCGCGGCCGAGCGGGTGGCCGGGTCGAGGGTGGTGGCGTACCAGTAGGCGGCCAGCGGGGTGGCGGGCGTGTCGACGATGACCAGGTCGCCACGCCGGAGCTGGGAGGTCACCAGGTGGGCGGTGGCGGGGGCGACGCCGGCGCCTTCCGAGGCCGCCTTCCAGGCCGCCGTCTGGTTCGCGAACACGCGTACGTGGGACTCCGGCACGCGTAACAACCGTAACAACCGGCTGGTGTCGCTGGCCGGGTCGGTGCCCGAGGGGCCGACCAGCCAGTGGTCCCGGCGGCCGCGCGGCGAGCCGACCACGATGAGGCGGCAGCGCAGCACCGGGCGGCTCACCAGGCCCTCCCCCGCCGCCTGGGCGCCGATCGCGACGTCGGCCAGGCGGCTGGACAGCAGCAGCGGCACCTCGGCGGTGGCGGCCACGCCGGTGGTCGCGTCGACCGGCTTGCGCTGGGTGAACAGGCAGAGCAGGGGGCCGGCCACGTACTCGGCCAGGCCCGCGTCCATGACCACGTGCAGGCGGGCGGGGCGGCCGGGCTGGACGGCGGCGACGGCCTCCGCGCCGAGCGCGACGATTTGGGCGGCGATCCCGAGCAGCCGCCTGCCGCCCTCGGTGAGCACCATCCGGTCGCCCGAGCGGGTCACCAGCGGGTCGCCGAGGTGTTTGCGGAGCTGGGCCAGCGACTGGGAGACCGCGGGCTCGCTGACCCCGAGCGCCCGCGCGGCCGCCTTGACCGAGCCGAGGCGGGCGACGAAGACGAACGCGCCGAGCTGGCTGAGTGTCACCTCCCCTTCATAGTTCTCCGGCGCTCATTAAGGAAAGCCTTATTTGCGGATTGTCGCGACAAATCGGTAACAGCAGGGTGCTGTCATGCAGGTTCCCGCAACGTTCGAATACGAAAGAGCAGAGAGCGTTCCGCACGCGCTCGAACTGCTGGAGCGCTATGGTCCCGAGGCCAGGATCGTGGCGGGCGGCCACAGTCTCATCCCGATGATGAAGTTGCGGCTGGCCCAGCCCGAGGCGCTGATCGACATCAACGGACTGGCCTCTGAGCTGGGGCGGATCGCGGTCGACGGGCATGAGCTGGCCATCGGGGCGCTGGTGCGGCACACGGAGTTGCTGGAGAGCAGCACTGCCACCGACCTTTTCCCGATATTTCGGGATGCGGAGCGTGTTATCGCCGACCCAATTGTACGAAATCGGGGGACCGTAGGCGGATCGTTGTGCCAAGGGGATCCTTCTGAGGATTTGTCGGCGGTGTTCGCGGCATTGCGGGCGACCGCGGTCATCCAGGGCCCCGGCGGCACTCGTACCGTGCCGGTCAGGCAATTCCACGAGGGTCCTTACGAGACCGCCGTCGAACCGAACGAGCTGCTGATCCAGCTCCGCGTGCCCGTCGCGCCCGGCACCGGCAGCGCGTACGAGAAGGTCGAGCGGCGCGTCGGCGACTGGCCGGTGGCGGCGGCCGGGGCGGTCATCAGGATCGAGGACGGCGTGATCGTACAGGCGGGAATCGGCCTGACCGCGGTCGGCGCCGAGCACTTCTGTGCCCCGGAGGCCGAAACGTACCTGGAGGGCAGGCGGCCGGACGGCGAGGCGTTCGCCGAGGCGGGCCGGATCGCCGCCGAGCACTGCGCGCCGCACGCCGACCAGCGCGGGCCTGCCGACTACAAGCGCCACCTGGCCGCCGAGCTCACCCGGCGCGCGCTGGCCACGGCGGCGGGGAGGATCTGACATGCGGATCACGGTCTCCGTGAACGGGCAGCCGTACACCAGGGACGTCGAGCCGAGGCTGCTGCTCGTGCACTTCCTGCGCGACGAGCTGAACCTGACCGGCACCCACTGGGGCTGCGACACCTCCAACTGCGGCGTCTGCACCGTGCGGCTCGACGGCGTGCCGGTCAAGTCGTGCACGGTGCTGGCCGTCATGGCCGACGGGCACGAGGTGAGCACGGTGGAGGGCCTGGAGCGCGACGGCGAGCTGGACACCGTGCAGAAGGGCTTCGTCGAGTGCCACGGGCTGCAGTGCGGCTTCTGCACGCCGGGCATGCTGCTGACGGCCCGCGCGCTGCTGGACCGCCACCCCGACCCCGACGAGGGCCAGATCCGCGAGGCCATCTCGGGACAGCTCTGCCGGTGCACCGGCTACGAGAACATCGTCCGCTCCATCCGGTGGGCGGCCGAGGCGGAGGCGAAGTCATGAGCTTTGGGTCCATGCACCGCAAGGAGGACGCGCGCTTCATCAGGGGACGCGGCAACTACACCGACGATGTCCGGCTGCCCGGCATGCTGTACGGCGCCGTCCTGCGCAGCCCCCACGCCCACGCCCGGATCGTCTCCGTCGACACCAGCGCCGCCGAGGCGCACCCGAAGGTCAAGGCCGTCATCACCGGCCAGACCCTGGAGGGCCTGAACCTGGCCTGGATGCCCACGCTGTCGCAGGACACGCAGGCTGTGCTGGCCACGGACAAGGTGCGCTTCCAGGGTCAGGAGGTCGCGTTCGTGGTGGCCGAGGACCCGTACTCGGCGCGCGACGCGCTGGAGCTGATCGACGTCGACTACGACCCCATCGACGCGGTGATCGACGCCAGGCGGGCGCTGGCCCCGGGCGCCCCGGTCATCAGGGACGACCTCGAAGGGCGTACCGGCAACCACATCTTCGACTGGGAGGCCGGCGACCGGGAGCGCACCGACGCGCTGTTCGAGCAGGCGGAGGTGACGGTCGCGCAGGACATGCTCTATCCGCGCGTGCACCCGGCGCCGCTGGAGACGTGCGGCGCGGTCGCCGACTTCGACAAGGTCACCGGCAAGCTCACGGTGTGGTGCCCGACGCAGGCGCCGCACGCGCACCGCACGCTGTACGCGATGGTGGCGGGGCTGCCGGAGCACAAGATCCGGGTGATCTCGCCGGACATCGGCGGCGGCTTCGGCGGCAAGGTCGGGATTTATCCAGGATATGTCTGCGCGATCGTCGGCTCGATCGTCACCGGCAAGCCGGTCAAGTGGATGGAGGACCGCTCCGAGAATCTCATGAGCACCGCCTTCGCCCGCGACTACCACATGCACGGCGAGATCGCCGCGACCCGCGACGGCCGGATCCAGGCGATCCGGGTCAAGGTGCTGGCCGACCACGGCGCGTTCAACGGCACCGCGCAGCCGACCAAGTTCCCCGCCGGGTTCTTCCACGTCTTCTCCGGCTCGTACGACATCGAGGCCGCCCACTGCGAGGTCACCGGCGTCTACACCAACAAGGCCCCCGGCGGCGTCGCCTACGCCTGCTCCTTCCGCGTCACCGAGGCCGTCTACCTGGTCGAGCGCATGGTGGACGTGCTGGCCGCCGAGCTGAACCTGGACCCGGCCGAGCTGCGGATGCGCAACCTGCTCAAGCCGGAGCAGTTCCCGTACCACTCCCCCACCGGCTGGGAGTACGACTCCGGCGACTACCCCAAGGCCCTGCGCCTGGCCCTGGACATGGCCGGATACGACAAGCTCCGCGCCGAGCAGGCCGACAAGCGGGCCAGGGGCGAGCTGATGGGCATCGGCGTCAGCTTCTTCACCGAGGCCGTCGGCGCGGGCCCGCGCAAGCACATGGACATCCTGGGCCTCGGCATGGCCGACGGCGCCGAGCTGCGCGTGCACCCGACGGGCAAGGCGGTGCTGCGGGTGTCGTGCCAGTCGCAGGGCCAGGGCCACGAGACCACGTTCGCCCAGATCGTCGGGCAGGAGCTGGGCATCCCGGCCGACGACGTGGAGGTCGTGCACGGCGACACCGACCAGACGCCGTTCGGCCTGGGCACGTACGGCTCGCGCTCCACCCCCGTCTCCGGCGCCGCCACGGCCATCGTGGCCAGGAAGGTGCGCGACCGGGCCAAGATCGTGGCGGCGGCCATGCTGGAGGCCGCCCCGGAGGACCTGGAGTGGGCCGACGGCAAGTGGTCGGTCGTGGGCGACCCGGCCACCGGCAGGTCGATGGCGGAGATCGCGCTGGCCGCGCACTCCAACCTGGAGCTGCCCGAGGGCGTCGAGGGCCACCTGGACGCGGTCACCGTCTACAACCCGCCCAACCTGACCTATCCGTTCGGCGCCTACATCTGCGTGGTGGACGTCGACCCGGGCACCGGGCAGGTCAAGGTGCGCAGGTTCGTGGCGGTGGACGACTGCGGGGTGCGGATCAACCCCATGATCGTCGAGGGGCAGATCCACGGCGGGCTGGCCGACGGGGTCGGGATGGCGCTCATGCAGGTGATGGCGTTCGACGAGGACGGCAACCACCTGGGGGCCTCGTTCATGGACTATCTGCTGCCGACCGCGGTGGAGTGCCCGTCGTGGGAGCTGGGCGAGACCGTCACGCCGTCGCCGACGCATCCGATCGGGGCCAAGGGCGTCGGGGAGTCGGCCACCGTCGGCTCGCCGGTGGCCGTGGTCAACGCCGTGGTGGACGCTTTGTCGCCGTACGGGGTGCGGCACGCGGACATGCCGCTGACCCCGGCGAACGTGTGGCGGGTCATCAACGGCGACCCGTTCCGCACGGACCTGGCGATCCCGTGAGCGAATTCCTGGGCATGCCGGCGGCCCGTCCCCGTGGCGGGGCGCCGGACCTGGATGCCCGGGTGGCGTCGCTACGGTCGGGGCGGGAGCCGTACGTGCTGGCCACGGTCGTGCGGGCGCAGCGGCCGACCAGCGCGAAGGCCGGCGACCGCGCGCTGGTGCTGCCCGACGGGACCATCGAGGGGTTCGTCGGCGGGATCTGCGCCACCGACACCGTACGCGCGCAGGGCCTGCGGCTGCTGCGCACCGGCGACTCCACGCTGCTGCGGATCACCCCCGAGGCCGAGGCGCCGCACGAGGAGGAGGGCCTGGTCGCCGTGGGGCAGCCGTGCCTGTCCGGCGGGACGCTGGAGATCTTCCTGGAGGCCGTGCTGCCCCCGGTGCTCGTGCACGTGCACGGCGACGGCCCCATCGCGCGGGCGTTCGCCGAGGTCGGGCGGGCACTGGGCTATCGGATCGAGCCGGGGCCGATCGCCGACGGCACCTCGGTCGTGCTGGTCGCCTCGCACGGTGTGGGCGAGGAGCCGGTGCTGCGGGACGCGCTGGCGAGGGGCGTGCCGTACATCGCGCTGATCGCCAGCCGCAGGCGCGGCGCGGCGGTGCTCGCGGGGGTGGAGGGAGGCGAGCGGGTGCATGTGCCCGCGGGTCTGGACATAGGGGCGAGAACTCCTGGTGAAGTGGCGATTTCCGTGTATGCGGAGATCATCGCCGAGCGCCGATCGGGGGTATCAGCGAGCGGCAGCCGGGTACGCCAGGAAATATAAAACCGCGGCCCCGGGAAGCCCCTTCCGCTCCCAGGAGATCGAAAGGGACATTAATGCCGACGCAAACGGCCAGCCAGCTACAGATGGTGACCGACGACCGCCCCGCGTCACAGCCCGGCAGCCTGGAGCGGGGGATCGACATCCTGCTCGCGCTCGGCGCCGCCACCCGGCCGGTCACGCTGTCGCAGCTCTGCCGGAGCACGGGGCTGCCCAAGTCGACCGCGCACCGGATCCTCGGCGTGCTGTGCTCGCGGGAGCTGGCCAGGCGGGTGGGGAACGCGTACCTGCCGGGCGAGCTGCTGGAGTCGATGACGGGCGTCACCCGCGCGCGTGTCCCGGGCACGCGCAGGGTGGTGCTGCCCTACCTGCTCTATCTGCACGAGACCACCCGGCAGACGGTGAACCTGGCCGTGCCGTCGGGCCTGGAGGCCCGCTACGTCGAGCGCCTCTACGGCCACAACCGGGTCGGCTCGCGTTCCGACGGCATGGACCGGGCGCCGCTGCACTGCACGGCGACCGGAAAGGCGCTGCTGGCCTTCGATCCGCGGCTGCGCCAGGAGCTGCTGGCGCGCGGCACGTTCGAGCGCATGACGCGCCGGACGATCACCACCCTGGCCGGGCTGGAGCGCGAGCTGGCGCAGGTCAGGCGCTATGGCGTGGCCTACTCGCAGGAGGAGTACAACGACGGCGTGGCCTGCGTGGCCGCGCCGGTGTTCGGCCCCGGCGGCCGGATCTGCATGTCGCTGGGGGTGGCGGCGCCCGCCCACGCGGTGCCGCTGGCCAAGCTCGGCATCTCCGTGCGCGGCGCCGCCCAGGCCATCTCGGCCACGCTCCTCAGCGTCTGACCGTTCCGGTCACCGGAACACTCGCCGATCATGAGACCGAAAGTGTTCCATTGACCGAAACCCCGCATTGCGCGGCGATCTCCCCGGCGATCACATCGGGTTATGAACGCCGGAACGCGGCAGGCCCCGCGTGCCTAGGGGCCTGCCCAGGACCACCGCGCTGGAGAGCCTGCGCCTGGCGGCCGCGCTCGTCCCGCCGGGCGCGCCGCACATCACGCCCGGCCACGACCTGCTGCGCTCCCGCGCGCTGCTGGCCACGCTGGAGGCCCGGTACGGCGGCCGCCCCGTCCTGGTCGGCCGCCCCCGCGGCCCGGCTCTGCTCGTCATGTCCAAGCGCGACGCCGTACGCGTGCTGTCGGCGGAGGACGCCGCCTACGCCCCGGCCGTCGAGGAGCGGCCCTTCGCCCTGCCCACCGACGTCCTGCGCCCCGCCTTCATCGCCATCGCCAAGGAGGAGGCCAAGAACCTGACCTCCGGCGTGCTCGACCACGCCCGGCTGAACGCCCGCTGGCAGCGCGTGGCCAGGCGCTGCGTCTACGGCGAGGGCGCGGCCGGGGACGAGGAGCTCACCCGGCTGCTGGAGGGCCTCACGCGGGCCGGCCGGCGGCGGGCGCGGCGGCGCCAGGACCTCCTGTCCGGCCGCTACGACTCCAGGATCATCGACCACCTGCGCCGCGCCGAGCCCGGCAGCCTGGCCGGGCTGATCGCCGAGACGCCCGAGCCGGAGTCGCGCGGGCTCATGCAGGCGGCGTTCTGGCTGATGGGGCTCGGCGCGCTGGCGACCGGGCTGACGCAGACGCTGGCCCTGCTCGCCGCCCACCCCGCCCACCGCAAGTCGGCCCGCGCCGACTGCGAGTATCTGCGCGCGTGCCTCCGAGAGGGGCTGCGCCTGTGGCCGCCGGTGCCGGCCCTGTCGCGGGTCACCACCGCCGACACCGAGTGGTACGGCACCACCCTGCCCGCGGGCACCGCCGTCGTCATCCCGATCGCGGCCCACCAGCGCAGCCCGCGCCTGCCGTACGCGAACACGTTCGTGCCCGAGATCTGGCTGGACGGCACCGCCTCGGGCGAGTGGTGGGCCCGGCCCGGCTGCGCCGGAGTGCACCTCACGCTCGCGGTCGGGACGGCCTTCCTGGCGAGCATCCTGCGCACCGCCCGGCCCAAGCCGATCGGGCGGCTGCTGTCGCCGCACCGCCCGCTGCCGCACACCCTTGATCCGTGGCGCCTGCGCATGACGATGCGCCCGGTGCGTCGCAACCCTGCTCAGGGGTAGTTGGCCAACAGGCGGCCCCGTCCTCCGTTAGAGTCTGGGGTACAAAACGGGATGCCGGGCGGCGAACGGTTCGGGTTGCACACGATGACGAGCCGGCGGGAGGAACGGTTCGGATTGCGACGTGATGACGACGGCGAGAGGACGGCGACGTTGGGGCGCTCCGCGGGCACTCCGCTGAAGCCGGAAGATCCGCCGGCGATCGGCCCCTATGAGCTGATCAGCCGTCTCGGCTCGGGCGGCATGGGGGTCGTCTACTTCGCCAAGGCCGCCGACGGCTCGCGGGTGGCGCTGAAGGCGATCCGGCGCGACTACACCGCCGACCCCGTCTACCGGGCGCGCTTCAACGAAGAGGTGTCCAACGCGCGCAAGGTGGCCTCGTTCTGCACCGCGCGCGTGCTCGACCACGGCGAGGACCGGGGCGTCCTCTACCTCGTCACCGAATACATCGACGGCATCTCCCTGGAGGACCAGCTCATCGAGCACGGCGCGCTGTCGCCGTCGGTGCTGCACGCGGCCGCCGTGGGCGTGGCCGCCGCGCTGACCGCGATCCACGCGGCGGGGCTGGTGCACCGCGACCTCAAGCCGGCCAACGTGATGCTGACACTGGCCGGGCCGCGGGTGATCGACTTCGGGCTGGCGCGGTCGTCGCACGTGAACGCGCGGCACACGAACGCCGGCATGGTCATGGGCACTCCCGGCTGGATCGCTCCCGAGCAGGTCTTCGAGGGGCGCACCAGCCCGGCGGGCGACGTGTTCGCGTGGGGGTCGCTGATCGCGTACGCGGGGCTGGGCGGGCATCCGTTCGGCGAGGGGGACGCCTACGTGATGGCGGCCAGGGCCCGCAGCGCGCCGCCCGACCTGCGGGGGCTGCCCGCGCCGCTGGACCGGCTGGTCGCGGCGGCCATCCACCCCGACCCGGCGCGGCGGCCGGCGGCCAAGCAACTGCTGCTCGAACTCGTGGGCGCGGCCGACGAGCCGGCGGCGCAGCTCGCGGCCTCCAAGCACCTCACCAACTCGTGGAACCCGTCGGAGTTCGGCCCTCTGACGCCGCACCCGATGCCCCCTGACCACCGCCCCGGCCCGCACGGCTCCGCGCCGGTCCCGCCCGCCGAACGCACCGGCCCCCGTGGTCCCGCGCAGGTCCCGCCCGCCGAGCGCACCGGCCCTCGGGGTCCGGCACAGGCGCCGCCGAACGCCTCCCAGGTGCCGCCCGCCGAACGCACCGGGCCTCGGGGTGGTTCGCGCGTGCCGCACCAGCAGCCGCCCCCCGACCGCACCGGTCCCGTGCCGCCCGCCGAACGCACCGGCCCCCGGGGTGGTTCGCGGGTGCCGCACCAGCAGCCGCCGGTCGACCGCACCGGTCCCGTGCCGGGCACCGTGCGGGCGCCGCATCCGGACATGAGCGGGCACATCCCGCCGCCGCACCAGGCCCAGGGGCCGCTGCCCCATCACGCCACCACGGGTCAGGGGCCGCTGCCCGGCTACCAGCCTCCCCGGCCCAAGCGCAGCGTGCTGACAGGCTGCCTGACCGCCCTGGTGATCACGGTCGTGCTGCTGGTGGCGGTGCTGGCGGTGCTGGCCTGGGTGTTCCGCTCCACCGCGCGCAGCGCGGACGGCGGCCCCGTCCAGGACGGGAAGCTGCGTTTCGCCGTGACCAGCACGGAGTGCCCCAAGCCGCCCAAGTCCGCCGACAAGCGCACGTGCCGGATCGGCTTACGCGTCAGCAACGTCGGCCAGGAGGCCAGGGTGCTCTATCCGGGCCAGCAGAAGCTGGTGGCCGAGGACGACGCCCTGCACGGCGGCACCAAGCTGCTCGACAAGGCCGGCAAGGAGATCACGCCGATCCGCATCGAGGCGGGCCAGGAGTTCACCGGCGCGCTGGTCTTCGAGCTGCCGAAGGACGACACGCCGTCGGAGCTCGAGGTGCACGACTCGGGGCTGAGCGACGGAGCCCGGCTCACCCTCGACGGCTAACCGGGCAACCCCAGTAACGCGTTCGTGGCACACCCCTGGAGAAGGCGCTCGACCTCGTCGCGCGCCGCCGCCACGATAGAGCCGGCCGCCTGGGCCGCCTCGGCGCCGCGGCCGGCGGCGACCGCCTCGGCCACGTCGAGGTGGCGGCGCACCCCGTCCGTGTCGAGCCGTTCCGGCAGGAGCAGCAGGTCGTGCCTGGCCACCAGGAGTTCCTCGGTGGCCTCGGCGAGCTGGGCGAACATGCCGTTGCCCGACGCGCCCAGCAGCACCCGGTGGAAGGCGGCGTCGGCGGCCACGAAGCCCTTGACGTCGCCGGCCCGCGCCGCGCTCGTCAGGGCCCGCGCGTGGGCGGTCAGCTCCTGCCGTACGGCCGGAGCGGCGTGCACGGCGGCCAGCGCGGCGGCGGCGGGCTCGACGGCGGCCCGCAGTTCGGCCAGCTCACGCAGTTGCGTCTCGCGGCGGGGCGAGGCGAGCCGCCAGCGGATCACCTGCGGGTCGTAGAGGTTCCACGCGCTCATCGGGCGTACGGTGACGCCGACGCGGGGCCGGCTGCTGACCACCCGCTTGGACTCCAGCACGCGGACGACCTCGCGCGCCACCGTACGGGACACGCCGTAGCGCTCCTGGAGGTCCTCCAGCCGCAGCACCTGGCCGGAGCGGAGTTCCCCGGCCGCGAGCGAGCGGCCGATCGTGTCGACGACCTGCCCGTGCAGGCCTCGCGGTACCACCCCGTCCGCCTTCATGGGGCTACCGGGCCTCGGCGAGCCGGGCGAGCAGCGCGGTGACCCGCTCGCCCGCCGCCCGCGCCCCGCCCGAGGTCAGCGCCGAGCCCATGCCGCAGGCCACGGCGCCGGCCGCGATCCAGTCGGGCGCGTTGTCGATGGTCACGCCGCCGGTGGGGATGGCGGGGATCTGCGGCAGCGCGGCGCGTACGTCGCGCAGCCAGGACGGCGACACGGCCGACGCCGGGAAGAGCTTGACCGCGTCCGCGCCCTCCTCCAGGGCCCGGACGATCTCGGTCGGGGTCGCCACGCCGGGGAAGACCGGCACCCCGTAGCGGTGCCCGGTGCGGATCACCTCGGGGTGCAGATTCGGCGAGACGAGGAAGCGGGCGCCGTTCTCCACGGCGGCGCGGGCGGCGGCGGCGTCGAGCACGGTGCCGGCCCCGACCAGCGCCTCCGGCCGCTGCTCCGTGAGCCGCGCGACGGCGGTGAGGGCGCGCGGCGTGGTGAGCGCCACCTCCACGGCGCGCAGCCCGGCGTCCAGCACGGCCTCGGCCGCGGCCACCGCCTCCTCGGGCCCCGCGCTCCGCACGATCCCGAACACGCGCTGCTCCGTGACGGCCTGGACGATCTCCCAGCGGTACATGAAACCCCTTCTAACGGTGTACGGTCTCGCCGGCCTCGGTGAACGCGGCCAGCGCGCGATCCAGGCCGGCCCGGTCGGGCAGCCCGTCGGTGTCGTTGGGGCACTGCACCACGAGCGCCGCGACGGCCGCCGCCTCGCGCAGGCACACCTCGTACGGCTCACCACGCAGCAGCCCGGACAGGAACCCGGCCGCGAACGCGTCGCCCGCCCCCACCGGGTCCGTCACGGGCACCTGGAACGGCTCCTGCCGCAGCCCCGCGCAGCCGGCCGACTTGTCGCGGTGCTTGACCACGACGAGCCCGCCCAGCGTGGCCGGGTCCACCTGGAGCAGCTCCAGCTCGTCGGCGCCGGCCAGCACCACGTCGGCGCGGCCCAGCAGCGGCGCGACCCGTTCGCGCCACTGCTCGGGCGTGCCCAGCTTGAGCCGGATGTTCGGGTCGAACGAGACTCGCGCGCCCGCCTGCCGGGCCAGGTCGAACAGCCGCAGCGTGGCCTGGTGCGCCGAGTCGGACAACATCGGCGTGATGCCGGTGACGTGGACGAACTTCGCGCCGCCCACCATCTCGGGCACCAGTTCGCCGGGGGTCAGCCGGGAGGCGGCGGAGCCGGCGCGGTAGTACTGGACGTCGATCGCCCTGGACGGGTGGCTGTCGCGCAGCAGCAGCCCGGTCGGGGCGTGCGGGTCGGTGACGGTGTGGCGGGTGCCGATGCCCTCGGCGCGCAGCATGGACAGCACCGACCGGCCCGCCGGGTCGGCGCCGAGCCGGCCGAGCCAGCTCACCTCGTGGCCCAGCCTGGCCAGGCCGGTCGCCACGTTGGTCTCCGCGCCCGCGACGGAACGGCGGAACGCGGTGGCGCGTTCCAGCGGGATCCCGGGCTCGGCCAGCATCAGCAGCATCGCCTCACCGCACACCACGACGCTCACCGGCGCACTCCTTGGACACCCAATCCACACATGAGGCGAAATAGTACTATGAAATGATTTTTTTTCGCGACTTTAGGTCACAAACCGGCCCCCTTGACCACAAGCCGACCATAAGGGACTCTGAAGCCGAGATTCGTTGCCGGGGGCATTGCGCGTGAGGCGTCCATTCATCACCTTGCTGGCCGCCAACGCTCTATCCGTCACGGGCAACGTGCTGTCGATGCTCGCCGTGCCCTGGTTCGTCCTGGACACCACGGAGAGTGCCGTTCTGACGGGGCTGGCCGCGTTCGCCACCACGTTCCCCATCGTGATCTCCGCGGCCTTCGGCGGCACGCTCGTGGACTGGCTCGGCTTCCGCGCGTCCAGCGTGCTGTCCGACCTGGCCAGCGGCCTGATCGTGCTGGCCATGCCGGCGCTGTTCCTGACCACGGGGCTGTCCTACCCGCTTCTCCTGGTGCTGCTCTTCGTCCGCTGGCTGGCGGCCACCCCCGGCGAGACCGCGCGCAAGGCCATGCTGCCCGACCTCGCCGAGCTGGCCGGGGTACGCATCGAGCGGGCGACGGCGGCCTACGACGGCGTCTGTCGCGGGGCGGCGATGGTGGGCGCGCCGCTGGCCGGGGTGCTGCTGCTCTGGATCGGGCCGGGCACGCTGCTGTTCGTGGACGGGGTCACCTTCCTGCTGTCCGCCCTGCTGATCCGTTCCGGGGTGCCGTACCTCGACGGGGACGCGCGGGCCTCCGGCGGCTACCTGAGCGACCTGCGGGACGGGCTGACCTTCCTGTGGCGCGACCGGCTGCAGATGAGCGCCACCGCGATGATCGTGGTCGTCAACATGCTGGACACCGGGGTGACGCAGGTGCTGCTGGCGCTCTACGCCCGCGACGTGGCCGGCGATCCCCGCGCGTTCGGGCTGCTCAGCGGGGCGCTGGGGGCGGGGGCGGTGGCCGGGACGATCGTCTACGGCGCGGCCGGCGACCGATTACCGACGCGGCTCACGTACGGCCTGTGCTTCCTGCTCGCCGGGGTGCCGCGCGTGCTGGTGCTGGCGGCGGGCGCGCCGTTTCCGGTGGCGCTCGCGGTCACGGCGCTGTCCGGGTTCGCGGCGGGGGCGATCAATCCCATTCTCGGGGTGCTGCAGTTCGACCGGATTCCCGCTCCCCTGCGGGCCCGGGTGCTCAGCACCATCATGGCGGCGGCGTACACGGGCATGCCGATCGGCGGGCTGCTGGCCGGCTCGCTCACCGAGCTCACCGATCTGACCACCACCCTGTACGCGTTCACCAGCGTCTATCTGCTGGTCTCCGTGCCGCCGTTCGTCTACCGGCCCTGGCGGGAGCTGGACCGGCAGACGGCCCGGAACTAACCGGCCGCCCTCGCGAGCAGCAGGGACTCGGTGATCGGGGACTCGTGCGTGCCGGGGACCGAGCAGGCGTGCGCGCCGGCGACCGCGCCCAGCCGTACGCACTCCTCCAGCGGCCTGCCGCGCAACGTGCCGTACAGGAAGCCGGAGACGAACGCGTCGCCCGCGCCGTTGCTGTCTTCCACGGGGCCCGGCAGCGGCGCGGCAGGGAAGGCGCGCACGCCTTCATCGCGGGTCATGACGAGGCAGCCGTCGGCGCCGCGCGTGCACACGACCGTGTGGGCGCGGCCGCGCTCCAGGATGTCGCGCATCGTCGCCGCCGGGTCTCCCAGTGCGGCGGCCGACAGGAACACCAGGTCGGAGCGGTAGGCGAAGTCCTTCTGGTAGTCGCCGGCACCGTCCCAGTCGTGCAGGTCGGTGGAGATCGGCACGCCTTCGAGATCGGGGTAGACGTGGCGGCAGAAGTCCATGATCGACACGTGGACGTGGCGGGGGCGTACATCGGTGTAGAGCTCCGCCGGCAGCAGCTCGCCCGGCGTGACCTTCGCGTCGTAGAACGAGGTGCGGCGCCCGTCGGGACCGACGAGCAGGACGCTGCGCCGGGTGCCGGCCTCGGCCGGGCCCCAGCGGCAGTCGACCGCGCGCAGCGCCGAGCGGATCAGCGCCCCCTGCGGGTCGTCGCCGATGAGGTCGGCGAAGGTGACGCCGAGCCCGAGCGCGTGACAGCCGAGCGCCACGCCGGCGCCGGTGTTGCCGATCCGGTCGACGACCGGCGGGACCTGGTAGGTGTCCTTGTACGGCAGCGGCAGCTCGGGCACGTAGACCGTGGTGTCGACCCCGGCGCCACCCAGGACGAGAACGTCGCGCGTCACCGGTTGACCGGCGGGATCTTCGCGCGTCACCGGTTGACCAGGGGGCCGGAGCCGGTGGAGCCGCGGACGACGAGCTCCGGCTGGAAGATCAGCTCGACGTGCTTGGCGGGGGCGCCGTTGACCTCTTCGAGCAGCGTCTGCACGGCCGCCGACGCCATCGCGCCGATCGGCTTGCGCACGGTGGTCAGGGGCGGATCGGTGAACGCGATCAGCGGCGAGTCGTCGAACCCGACCACGGACACCTCTCCCGACACGGCCAGGCCCTTCTCCCTGCAGGCGCGGATCGCGCCCAGCGCCATCAGGTCGCTCGCGCACACGATGCCGGTGCAGCCGCGGGCGAGCAGTTGCGCGGCGGCGGCCTGGCCGCCCTCGACGGAGAACAGCGAGTGCGAGATCAGATCGTCGACGTCGGTCGCGCCGAGCAGTTGCGCCATGGCCTGCCGGTAGCCCTCGATCTTCCTGATCACCGGTACGAACCTGCGCGGCCCCAGCGCGATCCCGATCCGCTCGTGACCGAGGTCGACCAGGTGCTGCACGGCCAGCCGCGCGGCCAGGCGGTCGTCGGGCGAGATGAACGGCGCGTCGATGTGCTCGCTGTAGCCGTCGACCAGCACGATCGGCAGCCCGCGGTCGGTCAGGCGGGTGTAGCGGTCCATGCGCGCGGTCGTGTCGGCGTGCAGGCCGGAGACGAACACGATGCCGCTCACGCCGCGGTCCACCAGCAGTTCGGTGAACTCGTCCTCGGGCGCGCCGCCGGGCAACTGGGTGCACAGCACCGGCGTGTAGCCGTGCTGGGTCAGCGCCTTCTCGATGGCCTGCGCGAACGCGGGGAAGATCGGGTTGTCCAGCTCCGGCGTCACCAGGCCGACCAGCCCGTTGCTGCGCTGCCGCAGCCGGGGCGGGCGCTCGTAGCCCATGAGGTCGAGCGCGGTCATCACCGCTTGGCGGGTGGCGGCCGAGACACCCGGTTTGCCGTTGAGCACCCGGCTGACCGTGGCCTCACTCACCCCGGCCTGGGCGGCAATGTCGGCTAGGCGAGCGTGACCGTTCATGGCACACACTTTACTTTCCACCAGGCCGCCGAATCCGCTGCTCCAGGGACATCGGAGGCGATCAGCAGCTCTCCGTCGACGCCGAAGTCCACGGGGGTTCCGGTCAGGTTGACGGCGCAGACGATCTCGCCCCTGGAGAACATCAGCGTGCCCGCCGGCGAGTCGTGCCAGGTCAGTTCGCCGCGCAGGTCGCGCCGGAGCTTGAGCGCCGTACGGTACAGCTCCAGCGTCGAGTCCGCCACGCCCTGCTGGGCCTCCACGCTGAGCGCGGCCCACTCCGCCGGGATCGGCAGCCAGGGGTCGTCCCAGCCGGACTCGCGGGTCCAGGGCAGCGGGACGCGGCAGCCGTCGCGGCCGCTGTCGGGGTCGCGCAGCCGCTGCGGGTCCTGGCACAGCTCTTCCGGCAGGTCGAGCACCTCGGGCAGGCCCAGCTCCTCGCCCTGGTAGACGTAGGTCGAGCCGGGCAGCGCGAGCGTCAGCAGGGCGGCGGCGCGGGCCCTGGCCAGGCCGCCGTACCGGGTGACGTGCCGCTTGACGTCGTGGTTGGACAGCACCCAGGTGGTCGGCGCGCCGACGGAGCCGGCCGTGGCCAGCGAGGAGTCGATCACGGCGCGCAGCTCGGCGGCGTTCCAGGGGGTGAACAGGTAGTGGAAGTTGAAGGCCTGGTGGAGCTCGTCCGGGCGGACGTACATGGCCAGCCGCTCGGCCGTCGGCGCCCACGCCTCGGCCACGCCGATCCTTTCGCCCGGGTACGAGTCCAGCACGCGCCGCCAGGCCCGGTGGATCTCGTGCACGCCGTCGTTGTCGAAGAACGGCACCGGCTCCCTGCCCACCATCGTGGCCTGGTCGCCGCGGCCGATGTCGGGCAGGTCGCGCGGCTTGACCATGCCGTGCGCCACGTCCACGCGGAAGCCGTCCACGCCCAGGTCGAGCCAGAAGCGCAGGATCGACTCGAACTCCCCGCGCACCTCGTCGTTGTCCCAGTTGAGGTCGGGCTGGCTGGGGTCGAACAGGTGCAGGTACCACTGCCCGTCCTCGACCTGCGTCCACGCCGGGCCGCCGAAGATCGACTCCCAGTCGTTGGGCCGGTCGCGGAAGATGTAGCGGTCACGGTTCTCGCCGCGCAGCGCCTCCTGGAACCAGGCGTGGGCGGAGGAGGTGTGGTTCGGCACGATGTCGACGATCACGCGCAGCCCGTGACCGTGCGCCTCGTCGATGAGGGCCTTGGCGTCGGCCAGCGATCCGAACAGCGGGTCAACATCCCTGTAGTCCGCGACGTCGTACCCGAAGTCGGCCATCGGCGAGGTGTAGAACGGCGTCAGCCAGATGGCGTCCACGCCCAGCCCGGCCAGATACGGGAGGCGATCACGAACGCCGATCAGGTCGCCGACGCCGTCGCCGTTGCCGTCGGCGAAACTGCGCACGTAAACCTGGTAGATCGCAGCGTCGCGCCACCACGCGGTCATCGATACCCCCGACTTGCCCTGAATGTCCCGGACCATGAAAGCCCTTGCGGCAAGTTTACGCAAGCCCTTCCAGGCTTCATCGATCCGGAAATTTGGGGTACGGATGCCCAAAACCCCCGACCGAAACGCCCAAGAGCGAGATTCTTTATGTCAAAGGTGGACACGTGGCGTTAAGCGCGATGTACTACCTCTTCAATCAGCCTCGTCACAGGTGACACGCGTGCAAGGTGTGGGCCCATGAGCTCGGTCGTACTGGACAAAGTGACCAAGGTGTACCCGGGCGACTACCTGGCGGTCGACCGGCTGAGCCTGCGGGCCGACGACGGCGAGTTCCTCGTCCTCCTCGGCCCCTCGGGATGCGGCAAGTCCACGCTCCTCCGGATGATCGCGGGCCTGGAGGAGATCACCGAAGGGGACCTCTGGCTGGACGGGCAGATGGCCAACCACCTGGCCCCACGCGACCGCGACGTGGCCATGGTGTTCCAGAACGGCGCGCTCTACCCCCACCGGACCGTACGCGGCAACATCGCCTTCCCGTTGGAGATCGCCAGGTCGGACCCCTCGCTGGTGCGCGAGCGCGTCACCGAACTGTCCAAGGCGCTGCACATCGACGAGACGCTCGACCGCCGCCCGGGCACCCTTTCCGGCGGCCAGCGGCAGCGGGTGGCGATGGGCCGGGCGATCGTCCGGCAGCCCAAGCTGTTCCTCATGGACGAGCCGCTGTCGAACCTCGACGCGGGCATGCGCACCGAGCTGCGCATGGAGATCTCGGCGCTGGTCAGGTCGCTCGGGGTGACGACCATCTACGTGACGCACGACCAGGTCGAGGCCCTGACGCTGGCGGACCGGATCGCGATCCTGAATCGCGGGGTCCTGCAGGACGTGGGCACACCGGCCCAGATTTACAACGATCCAGCGACGGCGTTCGTGGCGGCCTTTCTCAACTCGCAGCAGTTGAACCTGCTGGCGGCCACGGTCAGGACACCGCAGAACCAGTATGTGATGCTCGACTTCGGCCCGCACCAGCTGACGATCGCCTGGAGCGATCCCAGGGCGTACGCCATTTCGCAGCACACGGGCGGACAGGTGCTGGTGGGGTTACGGCCGGACGGGCTGGCTCCGGTGCCGGAGACGTACGAGGGGCCGGCCTTTTATGGGCGGGTGCGGGCGCTGGAGTATCACGGGCACGAGTGGCTGGCGTACCTGGAGTGCGGGATGCCGGCCGTGCCGGTGCCCGAGCCGCCGGACCCGCGCGGGCGCGTCAACGGCGAGAAGAACGGCACGGGCAAGGTGGCGGGGCTGGTACGGCGGCTGTTCCCGCAGCGCAAGGAGGAGCGGCAGGAGCAGGAGCAGGTGGGCCAGCACCCGAACTCCGGCATCCACCGCCGCTCTGACCTGATCATCCGGCTCGGCAACCGGCCGGTGTGGCGCGCGGGCGACGCCGCCAAGGTGGGCGTGGACCTGTCCCGCATCATGATCTTCACCCTGGACGGCGCCCGCATCGACCCCCCGCGCCGCTGACCGTTTCCAGGCGCTCAGGCCGGCGAGCGTCGCGAGGTCGAACCGTCGGCGCGTCCCCCGCCTCGGCCACCAGCTCATAGCCATGGGCGCCCAGTCGAACACCTCGGCCCGCCGGTGTACGCGCGGGCTTCTCCCTCAGAGCACGATGAGCGACGTTATCCGGCCGGCGCCGCGCCTGTCTGGTGATCGGCGGACCAGCGGGGACCGGACGGCGTGTCCTCGATGGTGACGCCGCCGCGGAGCATCGCCGCGCGCAGGGCGTCCGCCACGTCGTAGCACCCCTTGCCCCGCAGCTCCGCCCGCAGCGCGAGCAGGGGCTCGACCAGGGACGGCAGGCTCTGGGAGCGCTGGCCGGCGGTGGCGGCCAGTTCGCCGAGGCGGGCGATCAGGAGCCGCATCAGCTCCCTGGCCTCCTCGATCCCGCCGGCGTCCTCCTCCGTGTCGGCCGCCCACTTGACGATCTCGGCCTCCAGGTCGAGGACGGCCTGCGCGGCCGCCACCATGTCGGGCCGGGCCGCCGCGGTCTTGAAGAGCTCCTCGCACGAATGGATCGACTCCTCCAGTGTCGCCTCCGCCTGGACCGGCTCGGGCTCGGCCGCGAGCGGCGCCGGGGTGCCCGTGACGCCTTCCGCCAGGCGGCGGAGCTCGCTGAGGTCCGTACGGGTGCCCGCCGGCAGCACCGTCAGCGACCCGGGCCTGCGCACGGTCAGGCCGCCGCGCCCCGCCACCCGTACCGACTCCGTCTCCAGATCGATCACCAGCGCGGTGTGCTCGTCGAGCCCGAGCACCGCCGTCCCGGGCGGCAGCTCGCGCTCCATCCGCGACAGCCGCCGCTCCCCCAGGTAGCAGAAGCGGGTGTCGTGGGTGCCGCCCTCGGCGTTGTCGAAGTGCGGGATCAGCACGACCCGCAGCCCGAGCGGCTCCAGCAGGTCGATGCCCTCGCGCCAGCCGGGCTCGGCCCCGACCTTGTAGATCTCGTACACCGGTACGGTCGCCAGCCCCGCCGTGCAGGCCGCCGCCGAGGCCAGCACCGTCACCCCCTCCCGTGCCCGCACCCTGGCCCGCAGGTCACCGGCCACGCCGGAGTCCGCCCACCGGTCCAGCGCGTAGGTGGGGCTGCCCGGACCCGAGAACACCCAGTCGGCGCCGGTGATCCCGGCCGCCACCTCGACATCCAGGCCGACGCTGTGCGCGAAATACCGGCATGCGCGGGCCGAGATGTCGGCGCGGTTCTCCTGGAAGGCGTAGGGGGTGTCCAGCAGCACGGCCCGCGCGCCGGGGCGCAGCGTCCGCGCCGCGGCACGGTGGATCTCGACCATGGTCGGGCTCGTCTCGCCCGACCCCATCAGCACCAGCAAACCCGGCATGGTCGTCGGCCTCTCTCTCGCACGCCATCGACTACAACCCGGTCCGCCGGTGTGGGACAAGAGGGGAAGACATATGCGTTGGGGACGCACTTGCATATGATTGGCAGTAAGTTGTTGACGGTGACGGGAAGACATGTGGTCTCGGTTGAGACGCTCATGCTACGGGTGGGCGATGACGATCGCTGGGCGTACCGCTATGCCATTACCCAGCCGGGACGTGGCGAAAGCCCGGACGCGGCCGCGCGCCGGCTCAGTGGCGTCGCCGCCGGCGACCAGGACACGGTCGTGCACTCCACGAGCTGGCGTCATGAGGCCGATGGGCGGATCGTCCTGACGTACGCCGTGTGCCCGGATCCCGAGCCGTGGCTGCCCGCCGTCGGGGTGCCCGTGCTGGAGATCGCCCGCGGCGAGGCTCCGGCGACGCCGTCACCGGACCGCGTCGCCCTGGCCAACGTGGTCGCGCACGCGGTCAGGCACCTGGCCTTCCTCATGGCCGAGGACCCGGTCGTCTCCCGCGTCCTGTCCGGCCACCCGCGCCTCGCCGCCGCCCTGGAGCCCGTGGCCGCTCCGGTGTGAGAGGCGGCGGCCCAGAGCTTGGGCGGGCCTTTCGACGTACCGGTAGGTGAGAGCGCTGACGGCCACCACGACGGTGAGGGCCAGGGCCGCCATGCCCAGTTGGTACGGCAGATCGGCCCGCCGCAGGTCGCCGGTGATCTCCACGAAGTATTTCAGCACCGGATGATGCACCAGGTAGAGCGAGTAGCTGATCAGCCCGAACCACACCAGCACCCGGGGCAGCCGTCTGCGGCGCAGCGCCATCCCGCCCGCGAACGTGGCCCCGGCCAGCGCTATCGTCGTCAGCCACACGTCGGCCCGCACCCACCACCAGCCGCTCTCGATGGCCCACAGGGGTGCGATCCCGACCAGCGCCGTGGTGACCGCCACCGGCCACAGCGAGCCGGTGCCGCGTTCCCACCGGTGGATCGCCGTGCCCGCGAACATCACGGCCAGCACCGCCGCCCCCAGCCACGGCACCCGGCTGCTCAGCAGCACCGCCGCCAGCCCCATCAGGCCGAGCGCGCACGCCGCGGCCGTACGGAACCTGCCCCGCACCACGCACGCGAGCCCGGCCACGAACCCCGCGCACGACACGTACGCCGTCCATCCGCCGACCAGCACCGCCCCGGACGCGACCAGCCCGACGACCACGGCCGCCGCGGCGAACAGCATGGACAGCAGCCCGCTGCGGTCGTGCCCGCGCGTCACGAACAGCGCCGTGACCAGCAGGTAGAACACCATCTCGTACGACAGCGTCCACATCGTGTCGGCCACCCCGCCGACGCTGACGACGTCGAGCAGCATGGTCGCGTGCGCCGCCACCGCGCTCCCGTCGCGCGGGACCGCCTCGCGCACCGGCACCCACCAGGCCAGCGCCAGCACGAGAACGATCACGGCCACGTAGAGGGGGTACAGGCGGAAGAACCGGCTGATCCAGAACGCGCGGACGTCGCCGTGGCGCTCCAGGGAGGTGGGGATGATGTAGCCGCTGACCAGGAAGAACACCAGAATGCCGTAGACACCCAGATTGAACCAGTATGGGCGCAGGGCGGGCAGGAACCAGGGCAGCAGATGCTCGGCCACCACGGCCATGGCGCCGATGCCCCGCAGGGCGTCCAGCCACGCGAGCCTGGGGACGGGCACGGCTGTCACGACAGCGGGCGGGGCGGCGGCTGACACCCGCCCCAACCTACCCGGTCGGGGGCAGGTGATGCAGCGGCTGACACAACCGGTGGTACGACCGGCGCTATGACCGGAGGGTACGGCCGGTGGTACGACCGGTGGCTCGTCTGGGTGTACGACTGGAGATGCGGCCCGGGGTGTGGTGGGTCAGTGGGTGCGGTGGGTGGCCAGGGTCGTGTGGTGGTCGGCGCCGGCCGGGCCGTGGGGGTCGGTGTGGACGGTGGCGGCGCGCAGGCGGGGTAGTTCGTGGATGAGCCGGTGCTCGGCCTCGACCGCTACCTTGTGCGCGGCCACCACTGACATGTCGTGATTTACCAGGATCTCCACCTCGGCGTGCAGCGCATGACCGATCCACCGCAGCCGTACGGAGCCCACCCGCCGCACCCCGTCGACCGCACTCAGGATGCGTTCCGCCTCGTCCACGAGGGCGGGGTCCACGGCGTCCATGAGCCGGTGGTAGATCTCGCGGGCCGCGTCCCGCAGCACGAAGCAGATCGCGACCGTGATGAGCAGCCCCACGATCGGGTCGGCCAGCGGGAACCCGAGCGCCGCGCCACCCGCGCCCAGGAGCACGGCCAGCGAGGTGAAGCCGTCGGTCCTGGCGTGCAACCCGTCGGCGACCAGCGCGGCCGAGCCGATCTCCCGGCCCACCTTGATCCGGTAACGGGCCACCCACTCGTTGCCCGCGAACCCGATCAGCGCCGCACCGGCCACCCACCCGACGGCCCGCATCTCCTGCGGATCCAGCAGGCGCACGACGGCCTCGTACCCGGCCAGGGCCGCCGAGACGGCGATGAGCAGGACGATGACGATGCCCGCGAGGTCCTCCGCGCGGCCGTAGCCGTAGGTGAAGCGGCGGGTGGCGGGCCGGCGGCCGACGGAGAACGCGATCGCCAGCGGTACGGCGGTCAGCGCGTCGGCCAGGTTGTGCAGCGTGTCGCCGAGCAGCGCGACCGAGCCCGAGGCCACGACGATCACCGCCTGGATCGCGGCGGTGGCCATCAGGACGGTGAACGAGATGGCCAGCACCCGCATACCCCGGCTGCTGGACTCCAGGGCGCTGTCGGTCTTGTCGTTGGTGTCGTGACTGTGCGGCGCGAGCGCATGCGTGATCCGCCCCAAAAGGGGCTTCACCCCACGACGATGCTCCCCATGCCCATGCCCATGCCCGTGGCCGTGGCCGTGGCCGTGGCCGTGGCCGTCGTGATGGCCGTCGCCGTGCCCATCGGCCTGCCCATGCTCGTCCCCGTCGCCATGCCCGTCCCCGTGACCGTGGCCACCTCCATGCCCGTCGCTGTGGCCGGGCTTTCGCTCGTCGGACATGGTGTTCCTCCGCTCCTCACGATCGCTGCCGCAGTACGCCCTACCAGCCGACCTTCCCCTTCCCCGAGATGAGCGCCCGGGCGATCACCATGCGCTGGACGTCGTTGGTGCCCTCCCCGATCGCCATCAGCGGCGCGTCCCGGTAGAGCCGTTCGACCACGAACTCCTGCGAGTACCCGTACCCGCCATGAATCCGCATCGACTCCAGCGACGCCTTCAGCGCCACCTCCGAGGCGAAGTACTTGGCCATGCCCGCCTCCATGTCCACCCGCGCGCCCCCGTCGGCCCGCGCCGCCGCCCAGTACGTGAGCAGCCGGGCGGCCTGGATCTCGGTGGCCAGGTCGGCGAGCTTGAGCTGGATGGCCTGGAACTCGGCGATCGGCTGCCCGAAGGCCGTACGCTCGCGCGAGTAGCTCAGCGCCGCGTCATAGGCGGCCTGGGCGACGCCGACCGCGCGGGCCGCGATGTTGATGCGGCCGATCTCCAGCCCGCCGAGCACCTGCTGCATCCCCCGTCCCTCGACGCCGCCGAGCAGGCAGGACACCGGCACGCGTACCTCGTCCAGCACCACCTCGCACGTCTCAGTGCCCTTGTAGCCGAGCTTGGGCAGGTCGCGGCTGACGCTGAAACCGGGCGAGGACGGGTCCACGAGCAGCACCGACATGCCCTTGTGCGCCGGCTCGGCCACGGACGTCTTGACGAGCACGGGCAGCGGGTCGGCGTGGCGGGCGTTGGTGATCCAGGTCTTGGTGCCGGTGACGACGTAGTGGTCGCCGTCGCGTACCGCGCGGGTCTGGATGCCCTGCAGGTCGGTGCCCGCGCCGGGCTCGGTCAACGCGATCGCGGTACGCCGTGCGCCCGTGGCCAGGTCCTTCAGGTAGAGGCGGCGCTGCTCCTCGGTGCCGTGGTGGGCGATCATCCAGCAGGCCAGCGAATGGGACCCGATCGTGCCCGCCACGCCCATCCAGCCCCGCGCGATCTCCTCGAAGACCAGCGCGAACGACACCATGTCGGCCCCCATGCCGCCGTACTCCTCCGGCACGGACAGCCCGAACAGCCCCATCTGCTTCATCTTGCCGATGATCTCGGCCGGGTATCTCCCCGAATGCTCCCACTCGGTGGCGACCGGCACGATCTCCTTGTCCACGAACGCGCGCAGAGCCTCGCGGAACGCCTTCTGCTCGTCGGTCAGCTCGAAGTCCATGTGCCTCCAGTCCTCAGAGCGAGCCGATCCTGGCCTGAGGGAGCGGGCGTCCTCGTGGTGGCGGGCTCGTGAACGGCCACGGGCTGCTCCTGTTCACACGATCAGACCGTTCACGTTAGTGACCAGATGATTGTTCGGTCAATCACACCACCGCGCGAGCGGCCAGTTTCGACACGACGTCCACGATGCGGGCGGCGCGCTCCACCTCGGCGCGGTGGAACACCGGCCCCTCCTGACGCGCGACCACCACGTGCAACCCGGCCGCGAGCACGGGCAGCAGCATCAGCCGCAACTCGTCGGCGTCCATCGTGATCGCCCGGGGCGGCGACTGGGGCAGCTCGAACTTCTCGGGGGCGGCCAGCGAGGCATGCCGTACGGCGCCGTCGGCCACAGCCAGGGACCACTCCGCACCGCACAATCCGGGCAGGGCGTCCACGAGCGTGGCGAAACCCCGCGCCGGTTCGGCGGCCACGTGCATGAGCAGGTCGTAGTCGAGCGCGGAGCCGGGCACCTCTTTCGTGGGCCAGACACCCTCAACGCGTACGCCGGGCATGGCGGACAACCGGTCACGCGCCTCTGCCGCGGTCACGGGTCCCGGCCAGGAGACGGTGAAGTCGTCGACGGCGCGCCCGGCCTCGCGTTCGAGCACGATGACCTGCAGGATGTCCGCGCCCAGCGCGCCCAGTGTTTTGGCCACCTGACCCAGGCCGCCCGGCCGGTCCGGCAGCGACACCCTCAGTCGCAGCAGCATAGCCGCCCCCTTTCCAGAGGCTCTCACAGTGCCGTGGAAAAGTTTCTAGCATGTTCCACGGATATGTCGCGCATGCTGCGGTTATATCCCAGAATGAAGGGTTAAGTCCGGAATGTCGATAACGGACTGTCGCGGTTTTCCCCAGGTCATCGTGCGGTCTCACCCAATATGCCGACATAGATCGATATTTCGGGCCTCGCCAAGCCCGAGGCTCAACGCTCAGGGCTGAGCGCCCCAAGCCTGAGCGCTCAGAGCGAGGCTCAGGGCTGGGCGCTCAGGCCTCCGGGATCCCGGGTCAGGCGAACACGTCCTGCTGGTAGCGCCCGTCCGCCTCCAGCCCCGCCAGCCACTCGCCCCCGTCCTCCCCCGTCCTGTCCCGGTACACATCCAGCAACGCCTGCCGCACCGCCGGCGCCATCCGCAGCCCATCGCCGCAGACGTACACATGAGCCCCCTGCGTGAGCAGCTCCCACACCTCATCGCCCCGAGCCGCCACAGCGTCCTGGACGAACCGGTACGGGTGCCCGGCCACAGCCGAGTACGCGTAGTGCACGTTCACCCCATCGGCCGCGCCCCACCCGGCCACCTCGGCGCCGTACAGCAGGTCGTGCTCAGGGTGGCGGCACCCGACGAACACCTCGGCGCGCCCGGTCGCGCCGGACAGCGCGCGCTCCTCCAGGAAGCCGCGCAGCGGCGCGAAGCCGGTGCCGGGGCCGACGAGGATCACCGGGGTGGAGGGGTCGGCCGGCAGCCGGAACGGCGGGGCGGGCACCCGGACGTACCCGTAGAACACCTCGCCCTCCCGCAGGCCGGCCAGGTACGCCGAGCACATGCCCTGGTAGGTGCCCGTGCCGGACCAGGCGGGGCCCTCGACGAGGCCGACGGTGAGCCGGACCAGGCCCGGATCGGCCAGCGGCGAGGAGGAGACGGAGTAGTAGCGCGGCTTGATCGGCCCGGCCATCTCCAGGAACACCGGCAGCGGCAGCTCGATCGCCGGGAAGCGTTCGAGCAGCGCCAGCGGGGAGACGCGCTTGGCGAGGATCTCGTCGGCGTAGTTCGCGGTCAGCTCGGCGAGCTGGCCCGTCGTCCACGGGCAGGCCGTGTGCGCGGCCAGCGCCTCCAGGTCGGACCTGGTGGCCACCTCCTGCAGCTCGGCGAAGTCGGTCAGCAGGAGACCGGCCGTAACCGGCGTGTCCATGGGCAGGTGGGTGGCGCCGGCGGCGCGCAGCCGTACGACCTGGTCGCGAGGGACGCGCAGGCAGCGCAGCGCCCACTCGACCAGCTCGGGGTCGTTCTTGGCGAAGACGGCCACGTGGTCGCCGGCCGTGTACGTGACGCCTTCGGGCAGCCTGGCCACGATCGAGCGCACGCCCGGCCGGGGCGCCTCCATCGAGAAGTCCCAGAGGCCCTCGGGGTCGCCGGTCAGCTCCTCGTTGGCGACGACGGTCAGCGGGACGGCCCGCTCGGAGACGACCGAGGGCCGCACCTCGGACTCGGTGAGCACCTCCATCTCGTAACGCGGCCCGACGCCGTCGGCCGTGGCGCTGTACTCCTCGGCCAGCGCCGCCCACAGGCGCGCCGTCCACGCGGTCACGTCGCCGTCGAAGTCGCCGTCCGTGTCGGCCTCGCCGCGCTCGACCAGCGGCACCGCTCCGGCGGCCGTGAGCTTCTCGTACGCGCGCCGCGGAAACTCCTGGTACGTCGGCCACTGCGTGTTCCCGCAGCCCAGCACGGCCAGCCGTACCCCTGACAGGTCGGGCAGGGCCTCCAGGGCGTCGAAGCGCTGGGCGTTGTCGGGGGCCTTGCCGTTGTAGGAGGAGGCGACCACGACGAGCAGGCCCTCGGCCGGCGGGGTCAGCTCGTCGAGCGTGGTCAGCGTGGTGGCGAAGCCCGACCGGCCGGCCCGCTCGGCCAGCCGCTCGGCGATGTCGGCGCTGGTGCCGAGGTTGGAGCCGTACGCGACCGTGAGCGGGACGCCGGTGACGGCGATCTCCTGCTGCGCGCTCTCCTCGGCCTGCTGCGGCACCACCGCGGCCCGCTCGTGCGCGCGCCGCTCGCGGACCCGGAGCGTGAAGCCGTCCGGCTTGATCGTCAGCATCTGCTTGATCTTCATCCGGTAGACGCTCGGGTCCGACAGCGCGAAGCGCCGCAGGATCATCGCGAGCGCGAGCCTGGCCTCGGTGAGCGCGAACTGGCGGCCGATGCAGGCCCGCTCGCCGTTGCCGAACGGCTTGTACGCGCCGGGGTGGTGGTCCTTCTTGTTCTCCGGCAGCCAGCGATCGATGTCGAACTCCTCCGGCCGCTCCCACGCCTTGGGGCTGAGGTGCAGCCTCGGCAGCAGCACCACAACGGGCTGGTCCTTCGGGATGAGGTATTCGCCGCCGAGCACGGTGTCCTCGATGGCGTTCACGGAGAAGGCCGGGATCGGCGACCAGAGCCGCAGCGTCTCCTCGAGGATGCGCGGGATGACGTCCAGCTTCATGATCTGCTCGTACGTGGGCGGCTCGTCGCCCGGCAGCAGCCGGTCCACCTCCTCGTACGCGCGTGCCAGGGTGTGCGGCTCGCGCAGCAGGTTGTACAGCGCGAAGGAGAGCAGGCCGCTGGTGGTCTCGTGGCCGGCGATGAGGAAGGTGAGGACCTGGTTGCGGATGTTCTCGTCGGACAGGCGGCCGCCGGTCTGCGGGTCGCTGGCCTCCAGCATCAGGCCGAGCAGGTCTTTCGTGCCGCCGCCGCCCTCGGCGCGGCGCCGTTTGATCACGTCGTCGACGAGGTCCTGCATGGTGGCGATGTCGCGCCGGTAGTCCTCCTCCTGCCGGCGCCGCAGCTTCGTGACGAGGGGAAGCTGCTGGTTGCGCAGCATGGCCTCGGTCAGCGCGCCGCCCATGGCCCGCAGGAACGGGTGCAGCTCGGGGTGGTCGAAGGAGTTGAACCGGTAGCCGAAGCCGGTCAGCGAGATCGTGTCCAGGGTCAGCCGGGTCATGTCGTCGGCGACGGGCAGGTCGTCCCCCTGGCGGCCCGCCCACGACTCGACGAGCTGGTCGGCGACCTCCAGGAACTGCGGATAGTACGCCTTCATCGAGCGCTGGCTGAAGGCCGGCATCAGGATGCGGTGCGCCTGGCCCCACACGGGCTCGTCCGGCCGGGCCGTGAACAGGCCGTCGCCGGCGAAGTCGCGCACGATCGCCAGCGGCGGGTTGATCCGCTTGACGAACCGGCTCTCGTCGCAGACCTCGGCGGCCATGTCGGGGTCGTACACCAGCACGACCCGGCGCCCGACGATCTCCAACTGGAAGATGCCGTCCGGGTAACGCGCGGCCACCTCCGCGAAGTGCTCGATCGGCGCGTGCGCCGGGATCTGCAGCGTGTTGCCGAGGATCGGCAGGCCCTGCGGGGCGGGGATCCGTTTCATGGGGTGCTCCCTTCCATAGCCATACACCGTATGGATGACGCTATCATACGGTGTATGGCAGTCAGTGCGCGAAGAGGCTCTCCCCTGAGCCTCGAAGAGATCAGCTCCACGGCGTTGCGCCTGGTGGACACAGGTGGCGTCGAGGCGCTGTCCATGCGCAAGCTGGCGGCGGAGCTCGACGTCAACCCGATGTCGCTCTATCACCACGTGAAGAACAAAGACGCGCTGATCGGGATCATCTGCTCCACGGCGGCCCAGCGCATGACCCTGCCGCCGGACGACGGCGCGCCCTGGCCGGAGCAGGTCAGGGCCTTGGCGCTGGCCTACCACCGGCACGCCGTGGAGCATCCGGCCCTGTGGAGCTACCTCCTCAACCATCCGGAGAGCACGGCGGACCGGAATCTGGTGATCTGGCAGACCCTCTACCGCATCCTGCGCCTGGCGGGGGTGCCGGAGCCGGAGCTGCGGCGGACGAGTGACGTGCTGCACGCGTTCGTCCTGGGCTTCATCATCGCCGAGACGCAGGGGCACCTGCCGAGCGACCCCGAGGAGATCGCCCGGAACTTCGACACGGCCATCCGCCTGATCACCCACGGCCTGGCGGGCCTCACCGGCTAGGGCCCTCCTGCAGGATCCAGCCGTTGCCGTCGAGATCGTTGAAGAAGACGAACGCGTTCCACTCGCCGCCCTTGCCCTCGGCCAGGGTGCCGTCCTTCGCGTAGTGCTTGACGTCGCTCACCTCGACGCCGCGCCCGGCCAGCTCGTCCCGGGCGGCGTCGATGTCGGTCACCACGAGCTGCAGCCCCTGGACGGCGCCGGGGGCGGTGCCGGTGGCCGCGCCGATGACGACCGAGCAGGCGGATCCGCGCGGGGTGAGCTGCACGACGCGTACGCCGGGGCTGATCCGGGTGTCATGGTCCACGACGAAACCGAGCCTCTCGCTGTAGAACTCCTTCGCCTTCTCCACGTCGGCCACCGGTATCGGGACCACTTCGAGCTTCCAGTCCACGATCTGCTCCTCTCACGAGCTCCTGTCACCTACGCGTCGATCGGCCCTCCCCGATGTCGACATGACCGAGCCGTACGGAGCCCGCGGCTCAGTCGGCCGCCTCCCAGACGGCCTCGAACGCCACCTGCGTGATCTCGGTCAGCTCCCAGATCTCCAGCGCCTGGTCGGACAGGAACCCGCGCTCGTCCTGCAGATGCCGCCACCAGTAGCGCCGCGCGGCCCGGTCGGCGCCCACCTCGACCTGCCGGACCGCCCAGTGCTCGCCGTCACCCTCGACACTCTCGAACAACCAGGCCCGGCCGTCCTCGTCACCCATGTGCCAGTAGTGCCGGGGGGCGTCGGACTCGGCGAGCTGCCGCACCAGCGGCTTGCGGAGATCTTCAAGCACGCCGTTCACTCTAACGGCGCGGCGGGGTCAGTGCTGGTAAGCGCCCGCGTCAGGGGCGGAGGCGGGCAGGGGCTTGCCGGTGATGTCCTTGCCGAACGCCTTGCCGCCGTACCAGTGGGGTGCCAGGCCCACGCCGCGCCCGAGGGCCGGGGAGCCGGGGCGCAGGCGCAGGTCCGTACGGGAGACGAACTTCGGGTCGGCCATGACGGACTTCGGCCCCAGCTTGAACCTGGCCTTGCGGCCCAAGTAGACGCTGCCGGCCTCGTCGGCGCCCTTGCCGTCCTCCCAGCCGGACTCCCCGCCCACCAGGATCACGTTGTTGCGCAGCTTCAGGATCGACGGCGAGCAGCCGTCATGGCAGGACCAGCCGATGGTGTCGCGGGCCGGCAGGTAGACCGAGTTGTGCACCGCGATCGTGCCCTTGACCGGGCCGACGATGTGGCGGGAGCCGCGGGTGATGAGGAAGGAGCCGCGGCTGCGCGAGGAGGTGACGACGTTGAAGGCGAAGACGTTGCCGGTGGCGGTGGTGCCCTTCTTGGCACCGAGCTCGCTGAACGTCTCGTTGTTCCTGGAGGTGTTGTGGGTGACGCGGTTGCGGTCGCCGCCGAAGATCTCGACGGCGGCCCCGTCGGTGCCGTAGTCCTCGCTCCTGGCGAAGCTGCCGCTGATGGTGTTGCCGGTCACCACGTTGTCGTCGCCGTTGAGGAGCACGCCGAAGGCGCCGGAGTCGTTGTCGCCGCCGTCGTCGTTGACGCTCATCCGGGCGTTGTCGGTCAGGACGCTGTCGCGGATGGTGTTGCGCGAGCCGGACGGCGTGACGTGGACGCCCGCGATGTTGCGGTCGGCCTCCACGCCGATCAGCTCGTTGGAGTCGCCGCCGACCTCGAACCCGGACCAGCGGCAGCCGGAGGCGCGCAGGCCGCCGATGCGCCAGTGGTCGCCGTTGACGACCACGCAGTCGTTCTCGCCGCCGCTGATCTTGGCGAGCGGGCCGGTGCCGTACGCCTGGACGACGATGGGCCGGGCGGCGGTGCCCTTGGCCGCCAGCGTGAGCGGGCCGGTGAAGCCGCTGCCGCGTTTGAAGCTGATGGTGTCGCCCGGCTTGAACTCGGCGGCGTTGACGTTGTCGAGCGACTTCCAGGCGGTGGCGGCGCTGGTGCCGGCCTTGGCGTCGTCACCCGCCTTCGAGTCGACGTAATAGGTGGTGCCCGCCTGAGCGAAGGCGGCGGACGGCATGACGGGCAGGAGCGAGGCCACGACGGCCACGGACAGCAACCTCATACGGGCACACCACTATCAAGTTGAAATCTGAATAAGGGCAGGGCCACGGTAGCGTGATCAGCGTGTGAGGCGCCAGACACGGAACGAAGGTCCGTCACTCGGGATGACGTCGCCATCCTCGGCGTGGTATACGCCGGTGGCGTGCGTGCCGATGGCCAGCGGGGTGCCGGGCGCGCGGCGTGCGCACACGAGGATCGTCTCCTCGTACGTCTCGCGCGCGAACACCAGGCAGTCGGCGTCGGCGTGCAGCCAGCGCAGCCCGCCGTGGCGCAGCGCGGGCTCGGCCCGGCGCAGCCCGAGCAGTTCCCGGTAGCCGGCCAGCGTTTCGAGGTCCTGGTCGTGCGGCCGGTTCCAGGGCATGGGGGTGCGCGAGTGCTCGCCGTTCACGCCGGTCAGGCCGTACTCGCTGCCGGCGAAGACCATGGGCGTGCCCGGCAGCGTGGCCTGCAGGCCCAGGGCGAGCAGGTGGCGCTCGCGCGAGCCGGTGACGGTGCGCACGCGCGGCGAGTCGTGCGAGTCGAGCAACTGCCAGGAGTGTACGAGCGAGCGCCACGACATCCGCGACCCGAACGCCCTGAACGTGGCGAGCGTGGCCAGGCCGTCACGCTCGGGCACGCCCCCCGGAACGCCGAGAAAGTGCTCCAGCTCCAGGTCAGGCCCGCGCAGCCAGGCCCAGACGGGCCGGGTGAAGCCGCCGTAGTTCATGGTGCCGTGCCAGCCGTCGCGGTCGAGGTCGAGCGAGGCGTCGTGGTTGTGCTCGGCGATGAAGGCGGCGTCGGGGCCGAGCGCGCTCCGCAGCAGGGCGGCGACCTCGTGGTTGTGGTCGTCGCCCGCGCGCCTGGCGGTCATGTTGGCCACGTCCACGCGCCAGCCGTCGAGCGGGCCGAGCCACTTCTTCAGCACCGCCCGCATGCTGGAGCGCACGAGGTCGCTGCGCCAGTTGAGCTTGGGCAGCGTCTTGACGCCCCACCAGGACTCGTAGTCGCCGGTCTCGGGGTCGAAGTGGAACATTTCGCGTTCGACGGCGTTCACGTCGGAGACGGCGGCGGTGAACCATTCGTGCGTGTCGCCGCAGTGGTTGGTGGTGATGTCGCCGAGCAGCCGCATGCCGCGCCCGTGCAGCGCGTCCGACAGGCGGTGCAGGGCCGCGTCGCCGCCGAGCAGCGGGTCCACGTGCTCGAACGTCGAGGCGTTGTAGCGGTGGTTGGAGCGGGCGGGGAAGATCGGCGTCAGGTAGACGGTGTCGGCGCCGAGGCTCTGGATGTGGTCGAGCCGCCGCACGATGCCGTCGAGGTCGCCGCCGTAGAACTGGCGGGAGGTGCCGGGGCCGCCGGGGATGACCGGGTCGCGGTCCCAGTCGCGGGGCATGGCCCAGTCGGGCAGGTCGGGCATGGGCCCGGAGCGGTCGAAGCGGTCGGGGAAGATCTGGTAGACGATCGCGTCCGGCATCCACGACGGCGGCGCCTGGTGGCAGACCAGGCGGAAGTCGCTCGCGTCGGTGAGGTCGTGCGCGACGAGCCCGGCCGCGGTCAGCCACGCCTGGCCGCCGCCGGTGCGCAGCAGGAAGCGGTACGGGGTGACGGGGTTGACCGTGGTGATCTCGGCCCGCCACCAGGTGTCGGTGCCGCCGTACCCGCCCGCGTCCCGGCGCCCGGCGTCCACGGCCGCCTCGAAGTAGCGCGGCTCGCCGTCGTGCACGGCGCGCACGTGCACGCCCGTGACGCCGGCGGCCAGCGGCGCGCGCAGCCAGAGCGTCACCCGTGAGCCGAGCTCGGGCCGCTGGTCGGAGACGTACAGTGCCGAGCCGTCATGGTGCGGCTCCCCCAGGAAACGCGGCAATGCCCTCATCCCTTGACAGCTCCGGCGGTGAGGCCGGAGACGATGTACTTCTGCAACCAGAGGAACACACCCACCGTGGGAATGGCGGTGAGCAGCGTGGCCGCGGCGAACATGCCGAAGTTCGTGTTGCGGTTGTCGCCGGCGATCATGCCGTACATGCCGACGGCCAGGGTCTTGCTCTCGGGGTCGCGCAGGAACACGTTCGCCATGAGGAACTCGCTCATCGTGCCGATGAAGGCCAGCAGCGCGGTGACCGCGAGGATGGGTGTGACCAGCGGCATGATGACCCGCCAGAAGATCTGCGCGTGCGTGGCGCCGTCCATGGTGGCGGCCTCGTCCAGCTCCTTCGGCACGGTGTCGAGGAAGCCCTTCATCAGCCAGGTGTTCACGCCCAGCGCGCCGCCGAGGTAGAGCAGCAGCAGGCCCCACACGGTGTTGAACCCGAAGGCCGGGTAGAGCTCGGTCACCTCGGTGAAGATCATGAAGATCGTCACGATGGCCAGGAACTGCGGGAACATCTGGATGAGCAACAGCGCCAGCAGCCCGACGCGGCGGCCGGCGAAGCGCATGCGGCTGAAGGCGTACGCGGCGAACATCGACAGCAGCAGGCTCGCGAACGAGGCCGCCAGCGCGATGAACACCGAGTTGAAGAACCAGCGGCCGAACGGGTAGGTGTCGGAGGTCAGCAGGTTGACGAGGTTGCCCGCGCTCGCGCCCGACGGCAGCAGGTCCGTGGAGGCCAGCGTGCCCATCGGGTTGATCGCGGCGGAGACCACGAACAGGATCGGGAACAGCGCGAACGCGCACATGACGAGCACGAACGCGTGCCTGAGGGCGAGTTTCACGCGTAGACCTCCTCCTGCTTGCGGGTACGCCGGAACGCCACGGCCGAGATGAGCGCCACGATCGCGAAGATGAACACCGAGATGGCGGCCGCGAACCCGTACTGCGCGCCGCCCGCCCCGAAGGCCAGCCGGAACGTGTACGTGATGAGCAGGTCGGTGGCCCCCACCTGCGGGCTGTCCGCGGGGAACGGCCCGCCCTCGCTGGTGAGCGCGATGGCGTTGTAGTTGTTGAAGTTGAACGCGAACGACGAGATCAGCAGCGGCGTGAGCGCGACCAGCAGCAGCGGCAGCGTGACCCCGCGGAACGCCCGCCACGGCGTGGCCCCGTCGATGGCGGCGGCCTCGGTCAGCTCGCGCGGGATGGCCTGCAGCGCGCCGGTGGTGACGAGGAACATGTACGGGAAGCCCAGCCACAGGTTGACCAGGATGACGCCGAGCCGGGCGGTCGTGGGCTCGCCCATCCAGTCGATGTTGGCCCCGAGCAACTGGTTGATCAGGCCGAAGTCGCGGTTGAACATGTCGCGCCAGACCAGCAGCATGGCGAAGGACGGCATGGCGTACGGCAGGATCAGCGCGATCCGGTAGAACCGGGTGCCGCGCATGCGCGGATGGTGCAGCGCGAGCGCCACGCCCATGCCGAGGGCGAACGTGCCGAGCGCGGAGACCAGCGCGAAGACGAGGTTCCAGCCAAGCACTCCCACGAAATAACCCGAAATAGTGGGATTTGTCAGAACGCGGGTGAAGTTGTCGAACCCGACCGTCACCTGCCAGCCCTGCGCCAGGTGCTCGCCCTTGGTGTTGACGAAGTAGCCCTGGCCCTCGTCGGCCCGCCAGGTGCCGCCGTCGCCGCGCACGCAGTCGCACCCGGCGTCGTAGACCAGCGCCGCCTTGCCCTCGACCGCCCTGCTGAGCCCGTTCGCCTTGATCACGCCGTCGCCGGTGGGCACGGCCAGCGCGGCGATGGCCTGGCCGCGGGCGGCGGCCTCGGGGGCCTTGAGCACGGTCAGGCCGGGCGCCTGGAGCACCTTGCCGGTGACGCCGACCTGGGCGCCCGCCAGCGGTGACAGGCCGTCGGCGGTGCCCAGGCGTACCTGCTTGGTGGCCGGGTCGACCAGCAGGAACACCAGCTCGTCGCCGCGCAGCGCCACGGTCATGGCGTACTCGGGCGAGCCGGGCGCCTGCCGTACCGAGCCGGTCTCGATGGCGGTGATCGCGGCGGCCTTGTCACCGCGGTGCCCGTCGCCGAAGTTCGTGAACGCCGTGGTGACCGTGTAGACGACGGGGAACGCCTGGAAGGCGATCAGGAAGACGGTGCCGGGAACCAGATACTTGGCCGGGATGTAGCGCCGGGTCAGGTAGAGGCCGGCGACGGCCGCGCCGGCCGCGCACAGCAGGCCGAGCGCCACCCACGAGCCGGTGGCGACCAGCGGCGGCACGGCGTAGAGCAGGATCGCGGCCGTCACGGCGAGCACCGCGATCCTGCTCACCACGAACGCCGTGGTGACCTGCCGGCGGGGCCGCGCGGGCGTCTCGGCCCGCACGGCCTCTCGCACGTCGAGAGCCATGTCGTCAGTTCTTGAGCGAGCCGTCGATGGCCTTCTGCGCCGCCGCGGCGGCCTTGGCCGCGTCGCCACCCTTGACCACGGCGGTCTCCGCGATGCCGAACGGCTCCCAGATCGCGGCCATCTCGGGGATGGCGGGCATGGGCAGGCCGTCCTTGCCGGCGTCCATGAACTTGACCGCGTCGGGGTCGGCGGCCTGGACCTCCTGGAGCGCGGCGGTCAGCGCCGGGGGCCGGGGGTCGGCGTCGTACAGGGCCTTCGCGACGTCCTTGTTGGTCACGTAGTTGGCCACGAACTCCTGGGCCAGGGTCTTGCTCTTGCCCTTGGAGGCCACGAAGAAGGCCTGCACGCCGACGAACGGGGTGGCGGGCTTGCCGTCCTCGAACGCCGGGACGGCGGTGATGTCGTACGAGATGCCGCCCTTCTTGACCTCGCTGATGGCCCACGGGCCCGAGACGAGGTAGGCGCACTTGCCGCCGGCGAAGTTGACGATGTAGTTCTCGTTGGTCAGCGACGTCCGCAGGCCGCCATCGCCCTTCTCGCCCAGGTCCTTCAGCTTCTCGAACGCCTTGACCGACTCCGGCGAGCCGAGCAGCACCTGCTTGGGGTCGGGGTCGCCGCCGGCGGTGGTGCCGAACAGCGCGCCGCCGCCCGAGGCGAAGATCGGGTAGACGTGGAAGGCGTCGCCCTTCTGACCGACCGGCAGGCAGAGCACCTCCTTGACCTTGCCGTCCGCCTTGAGCTTCTTGCCCTTGGCGATCAGGTCCTCGATGCTGGCGGGCGCGTCGGGGGCGAGCTTGGTGTTGCGGATCAGCGCGATGTTCTCCATCGCGTACGGGGCCCCGTAGATCTGGCCGTTGAACGTCACGGCCTGGATCGCCTTCTCGGAGAAGGCCGCCTTCTGCGCGTCGGTCAGCGTGACCGGGTCGATGGCGCCGTTCTGCACCAGGTTGCCGATCCAGTCGTGGGCGCCGACCATGATGTCCGGGCCGCTGCCCTGCTGGGAGGCGGTGAGGAAGGTCTGCTGGTTGTCCTTGCTGATCTCCTTCACCTCGACCGTCACGCCGTTCTCCTTGCCGAACTCGTCGGCGAAGGGCTTGAGCGGCTTGACCCGGCTGGGGTCGGCCCAGATGACGAGGCTGCCACCTGCGGCGGAGGCGGCGGCTGACGCGCTGGGCGCCGCCGGAGCGGCCGACGGGGATTGCCCGCAGGCCGTCGCGGCGAACGACAGGGACGCGAGAGCGGCCACACCGAGAGCCCGCATGCGCATGGGAACTCCTGAGGTCAGGGAGGAACAGGGGGAACGTTTCCGGGACGTTAGCGGCTCTTTGCAAGAATTGGAAGAACTTGCGAAAGAGCGTTACCCGATTCTCATTCCGTCCCGCCCTGTCTGACCTCGCCACTAGCACTGCACAGCAGCCAGAGGGCGGGATTGCAACTTTCCGCAACTTGCGCTTGACCATGGTCGGCGATCGCGACATCCTTCACCAGGACCACACCCGACATCTCGGGGCATCCGGGGAAGGACAACCATGCTCGGCAACGACGACTGGTGGCGTGACGCCGTCGTGTACCAGGTTTACCCGCGCAGCTTCGCCGACGCGAACGGCGACGGCATGGGAGACCTCGAAGGTGTGCGCGGCCGCCTCGACTACCTGGCCGGCCTGGGCGTGGACGCCATCTGGCTGAGCCCGTTCTACACCTCCCCCATGGCCGACGGCGGCTACGACGTGGCCGACTACCGGGACGTCGACCCCATGTTCGGCACCCTGGCCGACTTCGACGCGCTGATCGCCGACGCCCACGCCAAGGGCATCAGGGTCATCGTGGACGTGGTGCCGAACCACTCCTCCGACGAGCACCCCTGGTTCAAGGCCGGGCTGCGCGACCGCTACATCTTCCGCGACCGGCCGAACGACTGGGAGTCGATCTTCGGCGGCCCGGCGTGGACGCAGGTCGAGGACGGGCAGTGGTACCTGCACCTGTTCGCGCCCGAGCAGCCGGACCTCAACTGGGACAACCCGGACGTGCGCGCCGAGTTCCGCGACATCCTGCGCTTCTGGCTCGACCGGGGCGTGGACGGCTTCCGCATCGACGTGGCGCACGGCATGATCAAGGCCGACGGCCTGCCCGACGTGGGGCAGAAGGACGGCCCGCAGGCCGAGATGCTCGGCGACGAGCAGGTCCCGTACTTCGACCAGGACGGCGTGCACGACATCTACCGCGAGTGGCGGCCGATCCTCGACTCCTACCCGGGCGGGCGGATGGCGGTGGCCGAGGCGTGGGTGTCCTCGCCGGAGCGGCTGGCCCGCTACGTCGGCCCGGACGAGCTGCACCAGGCGTTCAACTTCGACTTCATGCTGGCCGACTTCCACGCCAAGTCCTTCCGTACCGTCATCGAGAAGGCGCTGAAGGAGGCCGAGCTGGTGGGCGCGCCCACCACGTGGGTGCTGTCCAACCACGACAAACCCCGCCACGTCACCCGGCACGGCGGCCTGGCCCGCGCCCGCGCGGCCACGCTGCTCATGCTGGCCCTGCCCGGCTCCGCCTACCTCTACAACGGCGAGGAGCTGGGCCTGCCCGAGGTGCTCGACCTGCCCGACGAGCTGCGCCAGGACCCGGCGTTCCTGCGCAGGGGCGACAGCCGCGACGGCTGCCGGGTGCCGATCCCGTGGACCTCGGACGAGGACATGGGCTGGCGCGACCCGTGGCTGCCGATCCCGGCCGGGTGGGCGGCGCTGTCGGCCGAGGCCCAGGAGGACGACCCCGCGTCCACGCTGAACCTCTACCGGGCCGCGCTGCGGCTGCGCAAGGAGCACCCCGCGCTCGGCGGCGGCACGCTGACCTGGCTGGACTCCCCCAAGGACGTGCTGGTCATCGAGCGCGACCCCGGGCTGGTCGTCGTGCTCAACACGGGCGAGGAGCCGGTACGGCTGGAGGGAGCGGGCGAGGTGCTGCTGTCCAGCGGCCCGGTGCCCGGCGACGGCACGATCCCGCCGGACACCACGGTCTGGCTGCGCCGCTGACGATTGGGGGAATCTTTCCCTTAACCCGATAAATCAAGGCGATCACGCTCGGTAACCTCAGGGGGTGGCACCCTGGTGGGCCAGATCCCTGCGCGGACGCGTCACCTTCATCGCGACGGCCGTAGCCGCCCTCGTGCTCATTCCCGTGGGCATCGCCGGGGTCACCACGTCGCGGGCCCTGATCACCGCCAGCGTGTTCGCCGCCACCAGGAACACGGCCGAGCGGATCGCGTACGAGATGCGCGGTGGCACCCTGCCCACGGGTGCCACCCTCCCGGTGCCGGACCCGTCGGTGGACCTGATCCAGATCGTCGGCCCCGACGGCCGGATCCTGGCCGCCAGCGACGCCGCCAGGAACCTGCCACCGCTGTCCGAGGTGCGCCCCACGACCGGCAACCAGGTCGTCAGCACCATGAACTGCCTGCCGACCGAGTGCGTGTACCTGTCGGCGGTCAAGGTCAGCATGGGCGCCGACTCCCCCATCGTCTACGCGGGCAGCGGCGCGCCCAGTGTGCTGGCCACCAGGACCCTGGACATCGTGGTGTTCGCGGAGGTCGCCCTGCTCATCGCGCTGGCCGCGTGGGCGACGTGGTGGATCACCGGCCGGGCGCTGCGGCCGGTGGCGACCATGCGGACGGAGCTGGACGCCGTGCACGCCGGCGACCTGAGCCACCGGGTGACGCAACCACCGGGCGACGACGAGGTGGTCCACCTCGCCCAGTCGATCAACAGCACGCTGGCCCGCCTGGAGCGCTCCGCCGAGCAGCAGCGCCAGTTCGCCTCCGACGCCTCGCACGAGCTGCGCACCCCGATCGCCGGGCTGCGCGCCCAGCTCGAAAGCGCCCAGCTCTACCCGGACGACACCGACGTACGGGCGCTGGTGGACAGCGCGCTGCGCGACACCGACCGGCTGGAGGCCATCATCACGGACCTGCTGCTGCTGGCCAGGATCGGCTCCCGGGTGGACGTGGTCAGGGAGCGGATCGACCTGGCCGGGCTCGTCCGCCAGGAGCTGGCCGTGCGCAACGACAAGCTGCCCGTACGGGTCGATCTGACCACGGGGGTGACGGTCGAGGGCGTACGACTGCAACTGGCCAGGGTGCTGACGAACCTGCTGGACAACGCCCAGCGGCACGCCGAGAGCCGCGTCCGCGTCACCGTGGACCTGGAGGACGACGGCGGCACGGCCGTGCTGGCGGTCGAGAACGACGGCATGGAGATCGCCGAGGCCGACCGCGAGCGCATCTTCGAGCGCTTCACCCGCCTGGACGCCGCCCGCAGCCGCGACGCCGGCGGCACGGGGCTGGGCCTGGCCATCGCGCGGGACGTGGCGATGGCGCACCGCGGCCAGATCTGCGTGGAGGACTACGAGGGCGGCGCGCGGTTCGTTCTGCGACTTCCAGCCGTTTAATCCCGTTTTTATGGATTTCAGACGCGGCCGTCGTGGATCATGGTCTCTATGACGGAATATGTGCCGCAGGGCGTTGATCCCCACATTCCCAACGCGGCGCGAATGTACGACTACTTCCTCGGCGGCAAGGACAACTTCAAGTCCGACCGGGATCTGGGTGACATGGTGCTGAGCGTGATGCCCGAAGTCCGGGAGGGCACGAGGGAGAACCGGGCACTGATCGGCCGCGTGGTGCGCTACCTGTGCGAACAGGGCGTCACGCAGTTCCTGGACCTGGGCTCGGGCCTGCCGGCCCAGGAGAACGTGCACGAGGTGGCGCTGCGCCAGGCCCCTGAGGCCCGTGTGGTCTATGTGGACAACGACCCGGTGGTGGCCACGCACGGCCGGGCGCTGCTGGCCGACCCGGACCGGGTGGCCATGGTGCTGGGGGACGCCCGCCGGCCGGCGGAGATCTTGGCGAATCCGGAGGTGCGCGGGCTGCTGGACTTCGACCGGCCGATCGCGGTGCTGATGATGTTCACCCTGCACCTCATCTCCGACAACGACGATCCGCAGGGTTTCGTGGCCGCCTACCGCGACGCGCTCGCGCCGGGCAGCTACCTGGCGATCTCGCACGTGACCAACGACGTGGCCACCGAGCGGGCGGCCCAGGTCAGTGAGTTCTACAAGAAGGCCAACGCGGCGTTCACACCGCGGCCCGGCAAGGAGATCGCCGCCTTCTTCGGCGACTTCGAGCTCATCCCGCCGGGCCTGGCCACCGGCCTGCCACCGCACCAGGTCTGGCCGTTCGCCGACCCCGTCAACCCGGTCTTCGTGCACGAAGAGCTCGCCAACATGGCGTACGCGGGCATCGGCCGCAAACCCTAGGCGGGCGACATCTCCTTCGCCGGCTCGCGTGGCTCCTCGTCCTCGTCGTCGAGCAGCGTCGCCTCGTCGAACGGCGCCTGCCCGGCCAGCACCAGGTTGGCGCGGTCGCGGTCGAACTCGCCGGTCCAGGTGCCGACGAGGACGGTGGCCACGGCGTTGCCGGCGAAGTTGGTCAGCGCGCGAGCCTCGGACATGAAGCGGTCGATGCCCACGATGAGGCCGACGCCGTCGACCAGCTCGGGCCGGTGCGCCTGCAGGCCACCGGCCAGCGTGGCCAGACCGGCTCCGGTCACGCCCGCCGCGCCCTTGGACGCGATCATCATGAACAGCAGCAGCGAGAGCTGCTCGCCGAACTCCAGCGGCGACCCGGTGGCCGTGGCGATGAACAGCGTGGCCATGGTCAGGTAGATCGCGGTGCCGTCGAGGTTGAAGGAGTAGCCGGTCGGCACCGTGATGCCGGCGACGGTCTTGCTCACGCCCAGGTGCTCCATCTTGGCGATGAGCCGGGGCAGGGCCGTCTCGGAGGACGAGGTGGACAGGATGAGCAGGAACTCGCGGCCCAGGTAGCGCAGCAGGGACCACAGGTTGATCCGGGTGACCAGCCACAGGATGGTGCCCAGCACCACACCGACGAACAGCACGCAGGTGGTGTAGAAGGCGATCATGATGATGGCCAGGCTCTTGAGCGCCTCCAGGCCGGTCGCGCCGACGACGGCGGCGATCGCCCCGAACGCGCCCACCGGCGCGGCCCACATGATCATGGCGAGGATGCGGAACACGAGCCGCTGCAGGTGCTCCACGCCGCGCAGGATCGGCGCGCCCTTGGCGCCCATGGCCTGCAGCGCGAAGCCGACCAGCAGCGCCACGAGCAGCGCCTGCAGGACCGAACCCTCGGTGAGCGCGGAGAGCAGCGTCTCGGGGATGATGCCGAGCAGGAAGTCGACCGTGCTGGCCGACTCGCCCTTGGCCGCCTCGGCCACCGCGGTCTGCCGGGCGGCGTCGGTGAGCTGCAGGCCCGAGCCCGGGTCGATGAAGTTGCCCACGATCAGGCCGATGATCAGGGCGACCGTGGACATGGCGATGAAGTATCCAAGCGCCAGGCCGCCCACCTTGCCGACCTTGGCGGCCTGCCGGACCGAGCCGACGCCGAGCACGATCGTACAGAAGATGATCGGGCCGATCACCATGCCGATCAGCGACACGAAGCCGGTGCCGAGGGGCTTGAGCCCCTTGCCGACCTCCGGCCAGATGAATCCGACCAGAATGCCGAGCAGGACGGCCGCGATGACGGCCAGGTACAGATAACGAGTTCGATCGCGCATAGGGGGGTTCTCCGGCGGTTTTGGAGGGACCTTTGGTTGTGCGACTATGCGCCTCACCAGTGATGCAGGTCACTATTGAGTAAGTTTCGTTCACGAGAAATGTCGTTCGGGAGGTGATCGCATGCGGCGCTGGAGCCTGGCCGGGCAGATGCTGGTCCTGCAGTTGCTCGTGGTCGCCGTCACGGTCTCCGGCGGGGCGGCGCTCGCGCTGGTGCAGGCCCGTGAGCTGCTCACCGAGGAGGCGCGCCGCACGGCCACGGCCGTCGCGGTGAGCGTGGCGGTCTCCCCCGACGTGCTCGACGCGCTCGACGACGCGAACCCGAGCGCGCGGCTGCAGCCGTACGCCGAACGGGTGCGCCTGGCGACGGGAGTCGACTTCATCACCATCATGAAGCCGGACGGCACCCGCTACACCCACCCCAACCCGGCCGAGATCGGCAAGCCGTTCCGCGGGCACACCGAGCGGGCGCTGCGGGGTGAGACGTTCACCGAGACCTACACCGGCACGCTGGGCCCGTCCGAGCGGGCGGTGACGCCGGTCATGGCGGGCGGCCGGGTGCGGGCGCTGGTCAGCTCCGGCATCACCATCGACAGGATCAGCGCCCGGCTGCGCGACCAGTACACCTGGGGCGCCCTGCTCGTGGCGGTCGCGCTCGCGCTGGGCGCGGCCGGGACGTGGCTGGTGACCGCGCGGCTGCGCCGCCAGACGCACGGGCTCGGGCCGGTCGAGCTGGGCCGCATCCACGAGCACCACGACGCCGTCCTGCACGCGGTCAGGGAGGGCCTGCTGCTGGTCGGCAGGGACGGCACGCTGACGCTGTGCAACGACGCGGCCCGGCTGCTGCTCGGCCTGCCCGCCGACGCCGAGGGCCGGCACGTGGGCGAGCTGGGGCTGGCCGACGTGCTGGCGGACGACGACGAGCGGATCCACCTGGTCGGCGACCGGGTGCTCGCGGTCAACAGCGCGGCCAGCAGGCTCGGCACGGTCGTCACCGTACGCGACCACACCGAGTTGCAGGCGCTGACCGGCCAGCTCGACGCCGAGCGCGGCTTCGCCGACTCGCTGCGCTCGGCCGCGCACGAGGCCGCCAACCGGCTGCACACGGTCATCACGCTGGTGGAGCTGGGCCGTACCGAACAGGCGGTGGCCCTGGGCACGGCGGAGCTGCGGGCCGCGCAGGAGCTGACCGACCGGGTGATGGGCGCGGTGCGCGAGCCGGTGCTGGCGGCGCTGCTGCTGGGCAAGAGCGCCGAGGCGGCCGAGCGCGGCGGCGAGCTGGTGATCAGCCAGGACAGCGAGCTGGACGACCTGGGCCTCGACCCGCGCGAGCTGGTCACGATCGTGGGCAACCTGATCGACAACGCGATCGACGCGGCGACGCGGGTGGAGGTGCATCTCAGCAATGACGAGGGCGGCGTGCTGATCAGGGTCGCAGACGACGGGCCAGGGCTGACCGACCCGGCGGCGTTCGGGAAGGGCTGGACGACCAAGGGCGACGGGCACGGGCTGGGGCTGGCGCTGGTGGGGCAGGCGGTGCGGCGGCTGGGCGGCAGCATCGAGGTGAGCGGCTCCACGTTCACGGTCCGGCTGCCGGTTCCGGAGCGCGCCCGATGATCTCCGTACTGGTGGTCGAGGACGAGGAGATCACCGCCGAGGCCAACCGCATCTACGTCGAGCGGGTGCCGGGTTTCGAGGTGGCCGGGGTGGTCAGGTCCGGCGGGGACGCGCTGCGGTTCCTGCGCCGGCGGCCCGTGGACCTCATCCTGCTCGACCTCTACCTGCCCGACATGCACGGCCTTGAGGTGTGCCGGGCGGTGCGCGCGGGCGGCCTGATGTGCGACATCATCGCCGTCACCTCCGCGCGTGACCTGGCCATGGTGCGGTCGGCGGTCTCGCTCGGGATCTCCCAATACCTGCTCAAACCGTTCACGTACGCGACACTCGCCGAAAAGCTCACGCGTTACGCCCGGTTCAAGGAGGAGGCGGGACTGGCGGTCGGCCAGGGCGACGTGGACCGCGTGCTCGGCACCCTGCGGGGCAGCTCGGACCTGCCCAAAGGCATGGCCAAGGACACCCTCGACAGCGTGGCCGCGCAGTTGCGCGCGCACCCGGAGGGGATGGCCGCGCAGGGTGTGGCCGACGAGATCGGAGTGTCCAGGGTGACGGCGCGCCGCTACCTGGAATACCTGGTCGAACGGGGTACGGCGGTGCGCATCCCGCAGTACGGCGGAGTGGGCCGGCCAGAGTTGCTCTACCGGATCCCCATGGAAAGTTAATAAGGGTGACGCTGGCCGTTCAATCCGGCCCTTTAGCTTCTGGGTGCAATCCGATGCACTGAGGAGAAACCTTGCGAGTCCTGGCCGTAGTTCCCGCCCGCGGAGGTTCGGCGGGCGTACCCCTGAAGAACCTGGCCCCGGTCGGGGGCGTCCCGCTGGTCACCAGGGCGGTGCGCGCGTGCCTGCGCGCCGAGCTCGTGGACCAGGTCGTGGTCAGCACCGACCACGACGGGATCGCCGAGACCGCCAGGCAGGCGGGCGCGACCGTGGTGGAGCGTCCCGCGGAGCTGAGCGGCGCCACCGCCTCCAGCGAGTCCGCCGTCCTGCACGCGCTGGACACGCTCGACGAGGACCCCGAGGTCGTCGTGCTCGTGCAGTGCACCAGCGCGTTCATCGACCCCGAGAACCTGTCGGCGGCGGTGCGCAAGGTGCTCGACGGCGAGGCCGACTCGGTCGTGTCCGGCCTGCTGACGCACGAGTTCCTCTGGACCGCCGCGGGCACCGGCGTCAACCACGACCCGGCCGTCCGCCAGCGCCGGCAGGACCGCGAGCCGGAGTTCCGCGAGAACGGCGCCTTCTACGTCATGCGCACCGCCGGCCTGCGCGAGCACGGTCACCGCTTCTTCGGCGAGGTCGCCGTGCAGCCGGTGCCGCCGCAGCACGCCATTGAGATCGACAACCCGGAGGACCTGGAGCTCGTGCGAGCGCTCGCCCCGTTCATCGACACGCCTGAGCCGATCGACGTGGACTGCGTCATCACCGACTTCGACGGCGTGCACACCGACGACCGCGCCTACGTCGACTCCGACGGCCGCGAGATGGTGCTGGTCAGCCGCTCCGACGGGATGGGCGTCGCGCTGCTGAAGCGCTCCGGGGTGAAGGTGCTGGTCATGTCCACCGAGCACAACCCGGTGGTGGCCGCCCGCGCCCGCAAGCTCGGCGTGCCCGTGCTGCAGGGCCTGGCCGAGAAGCGCACCGTGCTGCGCGACTGGCTGACCATCGAGGGCCTCGACCCCGCCCGCGTCGCCTACGTCGGCAACGACGTCAACGACCTGGGCCCGATGGCCGAGGTCGGCTGGCCCATCGCCACGCCCGACGCGCACCCGCGCGTGCGCGCCGCCGCCCGCGTGGTGCTGACCAAGGCCGGCGGGTCCGGCGCGGTCCGTGAGCTGTGCGACCGCGTCGTCGCCGCCCGGCCCGAGCCGGTGGCGGTCGCCGAGGTGCGCGAGCAGCCCCGTCTCGGCCCCGTGGCCATCGGCGACGTGCTGGTCGGCGACGGCGAGCCCGTCTACGTCATCGGCGAGATCGGCATCAACCACAACGGCGACCTCGACCTGGCCAGGCAGCTCATCGACGTGGCGGCCGAGGCCGGCTGCCAGGCGGTCAAGTTCCAGAAGCGCACTCCCGCGATCTGCGTGCCCGAGGAGCAGAAGAGCCAGATCAGGCAGACGCCGTGGGGCGAGATGACGTACCTGGAGTACAAGGAGCGGACCGAGTTCGGCCGGGACGAGTACCGCCAGATCGCGAAATATTGCGATGAGCGCGGACTGCACTGGTTCGCCTCGCCGTGGGACGTGCCCTCCGTGGACTTCCTCGAGGAGATGGAGGTCCTGGTGCACAAGGTGGCCTCCGCCAGCGTCGCCGACCACGAGCTGCTGCGCGCCCTGGCCGCCACCCGCAAGCCGATCATCCTGTCGACCGGGATGTCCACGCTGTCGGAGATCGACCGGGCCGTCGAGATCCTCGGCACCGACCGGCTGATCATGATGCACGCGACGTCGACGTACCCGCTGCCTCCCGAGGAGGCGAACCTGCGCACGATCACCACGCTCAAGGAGCGCTACGGCGTCCCCGTCGGCTACTCCGGCCACGAGCGCGGCCTGCAGATCTCGCTGGCCGCCGTCACGCTCGGCGCGGTCTGCGTGGAGCGGCACATCACCCTCGACCGGACCATGTGGGGCTCCGACCACGCCGCCTCGCTGGAGCCGTCCGGCCTCGAGCACCTCGTCCGTGACATCCGCATCATCGAGCAGGCCATGGGCGACGGCGTCAAGCGCGTCTTCCCCGGCGAGGAGGCCCCCAAGGCCCGCCTGCGCCGGGCGACCGTCTGACCGACCGTTACCCAGGAGAAACTCACATTGATCACTCTCTCGGTCGTCGTGCCGATCCGCGATGGCGAGCGCTTCATCGCCGACGCGCTCACCTCGCTCGGCCGCAACGCGCGGCACGACTTCGAGTTCATCGTCGTGAACGACGGGTCCGTGGACGCCACGGGGGACATCATCGAGGACTTCGTCCACGATCTCCCCGGGCTGACCGTGCTCCGCAACCCCACTCCGGTGGGGCTCGCGGACGCGCGCAACACGGGCCTGTCGGCCGCGACCGGCCGGTACGTCACCTTCATGGACGGTGACGACTGGCTCGCCCCCGGTTACCTGGCACGGCTCGTCGACGCGATCGACGGGCTCGGCTGCGACTTCGTGCGCGCCGACCACGTCCAGGTCGAGGGCCGCAAGCGGGTCGTGCACCGCGCCCCGTCGGCGCGGCGTGGCGCGGTGCTCGACCCCCGCGACGCCATCCTGCCCGCGGGCATGCGGACCATGGTCGACTATCCGTACGCCTGGGCCGGCATCTACCGGCGCTCCCTGCGCGACCTGCTGCACTTCCCCGGCTCCCTGCACACCGCGGAGGACCGGCCGTGGATCTGGCGGCTGCACCGGGAGGCCGCCACGTTCGCGGTGGTGTCGCTGGCCGGGGTGTTCTACCGGCGGATGGTGTCCGGGTCGCTGACGCAGGTGGGCGACGAGCGTCAGTTGCACTTCTTCGACGCGTTCGACCTGGTCTTCAAGGATCTCGAACCGGAGTTCCTGCCGAAGGCCGTGCGCAACTTCTGCGCGCTGCTGGCCCACCACCTGGAGATCGGCGAGCGCTTCACGCCGGAGCTGCGCGCCCGCTTCCGTGAGCGGGGCGCGCAGATGGTGCGCGCGCTGCCGCCGGAGCTGGTGGCCGAGTCGGTGGCGCGCATGTCCGTCGAACGCGAGGCCACGCTGCGGGCCCTGGTGCCCGACCTGCCCCCCAGTCCGCACGTCCGGGTCCGCCGTGACCGTGAGGAGACATAGATGAAGGTCTTCTACGCCTCGACGCTGTTCGGCGCGATGTCCCTGGCGGCCGCCATCGACGACGGCCGCTTCGGTGACGGCCGCCGGGTCCTCATCGTGTCGAACAACGCGGCCATCCCCGAGGTGGCGATGCCGCTGGACAAGACGCCCGGCTTCGCGGTGCTGCGCTCCCGTTTCGACGAGGTGCACTCCTGGAACGACCTCGTCGCGCCGCTGCACCCGTCGGACTGGCGGGCGCGGGTCATCGAGGTGCCGATGATGGAGCGCCTCATCCGCTCCCACTGGGGGCTGGACGGCGTCGACGAGCTGGTGCTGGAGTCGATCGCGGTGCCGCCCGCGCGGACGATCGCCGGGCTCGTGCGCGACTGCCCGATCACGGTCTATTCCGACGGGCTGATGAGCTACGGCCCGACCCGAGACCCGCTGCCCGCCGAGATCTTCCGCCGCATCACCCGGCTGATCCACCTGGACCTGGTGCCGGGCCTGACGCCACTGCTGCTCAGCGAGTACGGCGTCCCGCCCGAGATCCTGCCGGACGAGCGGTTCCTGTCGATCGTGCACGAGGTCACCGCCACCGCCCCCGACACGCTGCCCGGGCAGGCGATCATCCTCGGCCAGTACCTGTCGGCGCTGGAGATCGTCACGCCTGAGGAGGAGGCCGGGCTGCACGAGAGCATGCTGAAGGCCCTGGTCGCGCGCGGGCACACCAGCGTCGTCTTCAAGCCGCACCCGGCGGCCGGGCGGCGGCACGCGCAGCTCCTGCGGGCCGCGGCCGGGCCGTTAGGGGTGAAGCTGGCGGTGGCCGGGGAGAGCGTGCCGGCCGAGGTGTGCTTCGCTGCGCTGCGGCCCGAGCTGGTCGTGGGGTGCTTCTCGACGGGGCTGGTGACGGCGCGGCGCTATTTCGGGCTGCCGGTGGCCTCGTACGGCACGGATCTCGTGCTCGAACGGCTGGCCCCGTACGAGAACAGCAACCGGATCCCGGTCACCATCGTGGACGCCCTGCTGCCCCGGATCTCGTCCGACGGCCGGATCGGCGAGCCGCCGGAGGCGGATCTGCCCGAGCTGGTGCGGGAGGTGGGCTACTGCATGCAGCCGGACACCTACCCGGACCTGCGGCCGGCGAGCATCGAGTTCGACCCGCGCTACTTCAAGCGCAAGCGCCTGGAGACGCTGGGCTTCGCCGACAAGCCCAGCGCGTTCACCAGGATCCGCAGGAAGATCAGGTCAGCGATCTGAGGTAGCGGCGCATGCGGCGCTTGGCCCGGTAGCCCACCCGCAACATCTTGGGCGGCACCTCGACCCTGAGCCGGGCCCTGCGCCGCCCCGCCGCGTGCTCCGGCCCGTCCAGCAACGACTGGGCGGGCTTTCGCGTCCCGTCGTTCACCAGCCCGGCCAGCAGCCCAGCCCAGTCGTCGCGCTCGGCCGGGTGGAAGTAGTTGGCCGCGCACCACGCCTTCGACGCGGTGCGGAACTCGCCGTCCGCCAGCTCCTCCAGCGTGCCGAGCAGGTCGCTGCCCTCGAACACCAGGTTGATCATCTCGGCGCTGACGCCGAAGTCGCGCAGCACCAGTGAGGGCACGTCCATGGCGATCGCCTCCAGCGCCGCCGTCGAGCTCACCGTGACGAACCCGGCCGCCCGCGTGAGCTGGTCGTGCATCGAACCGGCCGCGAACGCCAGCCGGCCCGGCTCGCCCATCTCCCGCCACAGCCGCTGGTAGTGGTGACGCTCGTTGTGCGTCTGCCGCTCGTCCTCCAGCGCCCGCAGCTTGACGACCACGTCGAGGTCGGGACGGCGGGCGGCCAGCTCGGCCAGCGACAGCAGGACGCGCTCGCGCTCCTCCCGCTCGCGCGGCACCTTGGCCTGCGTGGCGAACACCACCCGGTTGCCGCCCTGGGCGAGGCTCTCGGGCCGCAGGAACGGCAGCCTGGCCAGGCCCACCGCCCCTCCCCCGCCGAGCCGGCCGGCGATCTGGGCGAACTCGGCCGCCTCGCGCTCGCTGTGCACGACGAACAGGTCGCAGCCGCTGCGGAAGATCCACGCCTTCTCGGTGGCCGGCACCGAGATGCCCGGCAGCCCGCTGACGAACACCGGCCGCGGCTGCAGCCCGTCGAGCACCTCGGCCACCAGGACATCCACCACGGGGCCCGTACAGGCGACGAGGATCACGTCGGGCCGCGTCCGCTCGGCGAGCCGCCGCAACGAGCGCGCGGACAGCACCGGCGGCGCCTCCCGTTCGCCCACCGCGGCGGCGATCTGCTCGGGTGAGGGCGCGATCGGCGTGCGCACCACGACGAGCTCCGCCCCTCCGGGCAGATCGCCGAGCAGGCATGCCGCCCATTTCAGATACGAGTCGGAGTCGGCGATCGCCAACACTTTCAACTGGACACTCCGGTCAAATGCGATCGCAGGGCGGGGGCCGCCCTGCTGGTCCACCAGTCATCGGGTACGTTCACGGGCTCGACGGCGACACCGCGCGGGCTGAGCAGCACCCGCAGCGAGGTGATCGCGGTGGAGGGCAGGCTGAGCACGCGCTGGCCGGGATCCAGGCCGCGCAGCGTCAGCTCGGCGGGCGCGCCGGCGTCGTGGACGGTGATCCCGGGGCTCTCCCGGATCAGCGCGACGTCCACGGGGTCCTCGCGGCGGTGCGGATAGTAGGCCAGCGGCTCGCGCGTGGCCAGGTCGGTCAGCCAGTTCAGGTACTGCTCGCGGTGCACCAGGCCGTTGCGCACGAGCGAGGTGCCGAGCACGACCGTGCGCTCGGCCGGGCCCTCGGCGCTCGGCGGCTGGGCGCGCAGCCAGGCGAAGTCGTGGCGGACGAGGTCGACCCCGGCGCGGCGGACGCCCTCGGCCAGCTCGTCGTCCACGGGCAGGGCGGTGAACACCGACACCTTGCTCAGGCGCAGCCGCAGCGCGGCGGCCAGGCCCAGCGCGGAACGCAGCCGGGTCGGCCGGGCGCGGGCGCGCAGCAGCGGTTTGTACGGGCCCGCCGCCAGCAGCTCCAGCAGCCGGAGCGTGGCCAGCCCGTCGTCCACGATGACGATGTGGCCGGGCCTCGAGGTGAGCCAGCGCAACTGGACCTTGCCGGAGAAGGCGTCGCCCACGGCCTGTACCGGCCTGGGCATGCTCTCACGCGGCTCGGCCAGCTCCAGCCCGCCGGGCAGCCCGAGTGAGCGCAGCTCCCGGCGAGTGGCCTTCAGCGGCCGCAGGCCCGCCCGGGGCACGACGACGGTCGCCGGGCCGAGAAGCCCGGCGTGGTGGGCTTCGACGGCGCACAGCATCTGGAGCGGCGACTCCACCCAGGCCGACGCCTGTTCGACCACTCATGCCCTCCCAGCCGGGTGATGGCCCGTTCACGACCGCTTCAAGCTAGCCCCGCCGCCTTAAGCCGCCAGAAACGCGACGTGAACAATGGAGGGTATGAATTCGCTCATGCTCAACACCGATGGCGTGCAGATCCCGCAGCTCGGGTACGGCGTCTGGCAGGTGGCCGCCGACGAGGCCGAACAGGCCGTACGGACCGCCCTGGAGATCGGCTACCGGCACGTCGACACCGCCGCCGCGTACGGCAACGAGGAAGGGGTCGGGCGGGCCGTGCTCGGGAGCGGGCTGCCGCGCGAGCGGGTGTTCGTGACCACGAAGCTGTGGAACTCCGACCACGGCCGCGCCGAGGAGGCCTTCGACGAGAGCCTGTCCCGGCTCGGCCTCGACCACATCGACCTGTTCCTCATGCACTGGCCGGTGCCGGAGCAGGACAAGTACGTGCAGGCGTGGAAGGCCATGGAGAAGATCTACCGTGACGGGCGGGCCAGGGCCATCGGCGTCTCCAACTTCACCGTCGGCGCGCTCACGCGGCTGATGAACGAGGCCGGCATCACGCCGTCCATCAACCAGATCGAGCTGCACCCGTACTTCCAGCAGCGGGAGATGCGGGAGTTCCACGAGGCCAACGGCATTCTCACGGAGGCGTGGAGCCCGCTGGGGCAGGGCAAGGGGCTGCTGGACGATCCGGCGCTGACGGTGCTGTCCGAGAAGCACGGCAGGACTCCGGCGCAGATCGTGCTGCGGTGGCATCTGCAGCTCGGCCACGTCGTCATCCCCAAGTCCGTGACGCCGTCGCGGATGGGCGAGAACTTCGACGTGTTCGGGTTCATCCTCGATACGGAGGACATGGCGGCGATCGGCGCGATGAACAGGAACCGGCGCATCGGGCCGGACCCCGACACGTTCAACATGAGGTGATGCCTTTAGCTTTATGGGGCTCATGTGACTCAGGAGGTTTACGGCCGATAGTGGCGGACCCGCGTGGTCCGCCACTTTGCCGTGCTGGGCGGGGTTTTCATGGCGTTGTCATGACCGGGGAATTACCTGGGGAAGGCCCCTGTTGTACCTGGTCAGACGCGGACGGAGGCCCCTGCGGGGGTGGTTCGCGATCGGAGGGCCCAGGCGAATTCTCGATCATGTGCCTTGACGAATCCCTTGCCATTACGGGGGTTCCGGTCAACGCTCACATGCTGGGTCTTTATGGATTTGTAATCCTCTTGCCCCATGTATTACCTTATGGGGCATCGCAAGGCATAGATCCGGTTTGTCCGACTATGTCTGACCATCGCACGACACATCACAGGATCGTCCTGTGACCGCTGAATCCGCCTCCGGGCGGAACCGGGGACCCAGTCCTTTGGGGTGAATCGGCACTTCGGTGCCGTAGGGCAGCTTCCACGCCCGAACCCGTCAGCTAACCCGGTAAGCGGCATGGAAGCAAGGAGCAACCCCCTCGATGGCCAAGCACCGTACTTTCACCGCGCCCAAGACCAACATCGCCCGCGCCCTGCTCGGCGCCACCATCGTGGCCTCGGCCTTCGCCGGCCCCGCCAACACCGCCAGCGCCGACACCGCGACCGGCGTCGCGGCGGCCACCGCCGCCAAGCACCCGGCCACCGCCATCGCCGCCCACAAGGCCGGCGGCGCCAGCACCGACCACTCCGAAGAGACCAAGGTCAACGTCACCGCCGACCAGGTCCTCGCCCTGGCCAAGGCCCAGGTGGGCACCTCGGAGAACGCCAGCGGCGGCGGCACCAAGTTCCAGCAGTGGTACGCCGCCTCGCAGCGCGCCGCCGAGACCGTCGCCCGTGACGGCGGCAACCGCGCCGCGTACCTGAACGCCGCATGGTGCTCGATGTTCGTCTCTTGGGTCGGCGAGCAGACCGGCGCCCGCCCGCAGGTGGGCTGGGACGCCTACACCGTCGCCCACGCCAAGTGGTTCGCCGCCAACCACCGCTTCGGCACCCTCGCCAAGCCGGGCGCCGTCGTCTTCTTCTCGTGGAGCGGCAGCAAGAGCATCAGCGACATCCAGCACGTCGGCTTCGTCGTGAAGGACAACCAGAACGGCACCATCTCGACCGTCGAGGGCAACACCGGCAACGGCAAGGTCGAGGAGCGGATCCGTCCGAAGTCGCAGGTGGTCGGGTACGGCTACCCTGAGTACGCCGGCTGACGAACTCGGCTTTCCCTGCTTCCAGAACAAGCGCGCGTCCCACCGTGGGGCGCGCGCTTGTCGCGTTTCCCCAAGGGCCGACCACACGGTGGGCCCACGCCACCCACGCGTGGGCCGGCTACCCGGTGGGCCCCGTATGCCCGCCCCGAAACGCCTTCGCGCAGGAGCGCTACGCGCACAAAGCTCAGACCCCCTGACCAGGCGCCCTCCCGGGCGCAACCCCCGCGCCTCCGGCGCCATCCCCGCCCGTGGGCCGACTACACGGTCATCGCTGTCACCGATGAATGCCTATCACCGGCGTCGTCGAGAGCGATCCAGTAACGGCGCTTGACCCCTATTTCGGTGTTGCGCACATCTTCCAGGACACCGCCGTTCCTTCCACGAGGTACGTCTCGCCGTCGGCGATCCACCAGTGGGTGGCGTGCACGCTTCCTTCCCCGACGGGCAGCGAACGGTCCGACTGCCGGCGCAGTCGCTCGACCCATGAGGCGAAGCCTTCCGGAGTGTTGAGGTCGTCGTCAGCGACCAGACGTAGGCCGGCCCCGTCCTGGTGAGCTCCAGGCCACTCGTCACGCGCTGTGAGCCATGAGGAATGGAGCCGTTCCGTGGGGGGCGATCAGTTCGGTCATGCGATGGACGATAACACCAGCCTGATCAGGCGCTTTGCCCTGCATGGAGCCCTTGGCTCGCCGGCTGGGGCGTGGAACCGGCGGGCGGCGTCGAGGAGCTTGAGGGCGCCGAGCGAGGCTGCTCTAGGTCGTGAGGCAGGGTCGAAGCGAGCCGCAGGTGCCCTCGCGCTCGGCGGTCAGGATGCCTGAACTTCGTCGAAGAGGGCGAGGGCTTCGGTGGGGTCCGGGCTGACGAGGCGTTCCAGGCCGGCCGCCGTGAACTTCGCCCACTTTACGGCCCGTGCCCACATCTGTTCCTCGAAGGTCTGGACGATCTTGTCCAGATCGCCCGGGGCGGCGGCGATGGACTCGGCGAGTTCGGCGCCTTCCAGCATCGCGAGGTTCGCGCCCACCCCCAGGGGAGGCATCAGGTGGGCGGCGTCGCCCAGGAGCGTCACCCCGGGGACGTGGGTCCAGGTGTGGAACACGGGCAGGACGTAAAGGGGGCGGTGGGCGAAGGCGGTGCCGTGGCGGAGGAGGTCGAGGACGGGAGCGGCCCAGCCGTCGAACAGGGCCAGCAGGCTTGATCGCACCGCCTCGACGTCGGCCAGGTCCAGGCCCGCGTCCAGACCCGCGTCCAGGCCCGCGTCCAGGCCCGGGTCGCGGCTCGGGTCCAGGCCCGGGTCCAGACTCAGGTCCAGGCCCGGGTCGCGGTCTGCGTCCCTGTCCGTGCGCCGGTTCAGGCCCAGATGCCGGTCCGGGTTCGTGTGCCAGTCCAGCGGCGCGCGGAACTGGGCGTACACCTTGACGTGGCCGCCGCTGTTGCGCTGGGCGACGACAGCGCGGTTCACGCCGTACACGGCCACGGAACCGTCGCCGATCAGCCGGGCGAGGCCGGGGTGGCGGGTGTCGACGTCGTCCAGGGAGGTCTCGACCACGGAGATGCCGGTGTAGTGCGGCGTCGCGGACGAGACCGCCGGGCGTACCCGGGACCAGGCGCCGTCCGCGCCGACCACGAGGTCGAACGTCTCCTGTCGCCCGTCCGCGAAACGGACCAGCACCCCGTCCGGGGCGCCCGGCACCACCTCCGTCACGCCTCGCCCCCACTGGACGTCGAGGGGGCCGAGCAGCAGGTCGCGGAGTTGTCCCCGGTCTATCTCGGGATTGGCCCGTTCATCCGGACGGGGTTGCCAGTCGCGGAGGACGGTCCCGTCCACGTCCAGGATGCGCATGGCCTGCCCCTCCGGACGGGACAGCGCCTGGAAGTCCGCCAGCAGCCCCGCCTTGCTCAGCGCGAGCTGACCCATCCCTTCGTGCAGGTCGAGCGTGCCGCCCAGGGGACGGGCGTCGGGGGCGGGATCGCGTTCGAGGACGGTGACGGGGTGACCGTGGCGGTGCAGGACACGGGCGAAGGTGAGGCCGGCGGGGCCGCCTCCCACTACGGCTATACGATGTCTCATAGCGATTCACTGTATTTGTCCAATACACTGTATCGCAACAGTACGATGTAACCATGACTGTGTGGGACCGGCCGGAGCCGCCGACTCGCCCTGTGCCGCTCGACCGGGAGCGCATCGTCGCCGCCGCCATCGCGCTGGCCGACGAGGGCGGCCTGGAGGCGGTGTCGTTGCGCAAGGTCGCCGCCCGGCTGGACGCCGGCCCGATGCGGCTGTACGGGTACATCTCCACCAAGGAGGAGCTGTTCGACCTCATGGTGGACGAGGTCCACGCCGAGATCCTCCCTGAGGAGCGGCCCGGCGACTGGCGGGAGGTGCTGCGCATCCACGCCCACCGCACCAGGCAGGCCACCCTCCGTCACGAATGGCTGGCCGACCTGCTCGGCGGCCGTCCGGCCCTGGGCCCGAACGCCCTCGCCGTGACCGAGGCCAAGCTGGCCGCCCTCGACGGCCTCGCCGATCTCGACACCGTCATGCGCGCCGTGGAGACCGTCAGCGCCTACCTCACCGGCGCGATCAGGCGTGAGATCGCGAACCTGCGGGCCGAGCGCGCCACGGGCCTGTCCAAGCGCGACTGGCAGCGCGCCTCCGGCCCGCACGTGACGAGGATGCTGGCCACGGGCCGCTTCCCGGCGCTGGCCAAGGCCGTGCACGACGGCACGGAGGTGGACGCCGAAACGTCCTTCGCGACCGGGCTGGACTGGGTCCTCGACGCCGTGGCCGCCAAACTCACCCGGCCGCCGGTGTGACGCTCAGGATCTCCAGGTGACATCCGTGACGCCGGACGGCCGGGCGCGCTGGAAGGGCCACGGTACGCACACCTCCTGGTCTTGGGCTGTCACGGACGGAACCGCTCCGGGCGGAAGTCCGCGAGCATCTCGTCTCTCTTCCCGCTGAGGATCTCCGAGGCCAGCAACCGGCCGATCACCGGCCCGAGCGTGATGCCGCTGTGGGAAACGGCCTCGTAGTAGCCCGGCACGGACGGCACCGCTCCCACCGAGGGGAACCCATCGGCCGGGATGGGCCGGTTGGCCACCCGTGCCTCCACCACGCGGGAGTCGCCGAGCTCCGGAACGACGTGCCGCACGGATTCGTGCAGCAGCCGCGCGAGTTCCGCTGAATCTTCGACCGTGTCGATGAGCGCGTCGATCTCGCGGCTGTGAAGAAGCATCGAAGCGTCTCCGTCAGGCCGGATCTCGATGTGAGGCGCATGCATGGCCCGGCTGATCGGGACGCGGTCACAGCTGATCCGGGTGACGACACCGGGTTCCCGGCGCATCGGCAGGTGCCGTGCGACGAGCTCGGCGACCTGGGACGCGCCGGGGCCCGCCGCGTTCACGACGAAGTCGACGTCGAGGCCGCTCCCATCGGACAGAGCGACCGTCCGGACACTCCCGTCGGCGCCGGTGCCGATCTCACGGACCGCGACGCCGGAGCGGAGCTCGGCGCCGGACGCGATGGCCTCACCGACCAGGCGGCCGACGAGATGACGTCCGTGCACCCAGGCTTCGTCGGGGTAGAACATGACGGGAACCCCGTCGGGCACCGTGAGAGCGGGTTCGAGACGGCGGCGCACCTCGGCGCCCGTGTACACCTCGACCCGGTAGTCCCAACTGGCCAGCAGGTCGGCTGTTTTCAGGAACTTCGCCTCCGCCACGGGATCATCCGCCCAGCGCAGGTGGCCGCCGGGATACCACCATGAGTCCGGCCCGATGGCCTCGGCAAGCTCCCGGTACGCCGCCATGCCCGCGACGTTCAGGTCGAAGTAGGACTTGCGCACGGTCTTGTTGCTGGCATTGACCCACGAAAAGGACCAGTTGGTGACGCCTTCACCCGGCCGGCCCGCGTCGATGAACACCACCTCGGCACCTTGCCGGGCCAGGTTCCAGCCCACACTGGCTCCGATGATGCCCGCTCCGATGACCGCGACACGTTCAGGTGGCTTCACAGACCCGATCCCCTTTTCCAGATCACCGGCGAACTCCCGTTCCCAGTATGCAAACATGCGGAACGGTGAGCACACCCGGCGAGGAGGGCGTCGCGGCCGCGCTGCGACCACGCTGGGTGAACTTCCCGAGGCCCCCGACGGCTCCTGCGGCCTGATCAGGTCCTGATCGGGGAGGTCACGCGTCTTCCGGCAGTGGTTCGCCGGTCTCCAGCAGCGACTTCAGGCTCGCCACCACGTTCGGCCAGCCGTGGCTGACCATCTCGGCCAGGCTCGATCCGGGCTCGAAGCCGTCGTGCACGACGGTGAGTTTGACGACCTGCGCGGCGGACTCCTCGATCGTGAAGGTGACCTTCGAGCGGGCCTCGCCGGACAGCCGGGCGAGCATCTCCTCGTCCCAGCCGAAGCGCTTGGCGAGCTCCGGGGTGATGGCGTGCCAGGTGTAGGAGAGCCGGTTGTAGGGGTCGGCCTCCAGCACGACCTGCTCCGGGTCGCTGATCAGCACGCCGTGGTTGTCCCAGGTCATCCGCGAGCCGGCGGACCAGTCCGTGGTGAACTCCGTGGCCCAGTAGCGCGAGGTGAAGGCGGGCTCGGTCAGCGCCTGCCAGAGCTTCTGCGGGGTGGTGCGGATGTAGGTGGTGTAGACGAAGGTCGGCGCGTCCATCGGGGTCTCCTCCAGAGCATGTTTCAGGTCCGCCAGGGCTTGGACCCTGGCCTGGTCGTAGCGGCTGATCCATCGGTGGGCGATCTCGTGCACGGGCGCGGCGTTGAGGTAGTGCAGCTTCTCCCGGCCCCGCCGCACGGTGGCGACGAGCCCGGCCTCCTCCAGCACCGCGAGGTGCTTGCTGACGGACTGCCTGGCCATGTCGAGCCCGGCGCACAGCTCGCGCAGCGTCTGCCCGTTGCGGGCGTTGAGCGAGTCGAGCAGCGCGCGCCGGCTCGGATCGGCCAGTGCCTTGAACACCTCGTCCATGCCCGCCCTCGTATCCGGGTTGCCGCGTCCTAATATGCAGCCGTTTGGCTGCCTTTAATTTAGGCAGCCGGATGGCTGCATGTCAAGACGCGCGGCCACGCGGGTCGCTCGCCGGTGCCAGGCCGCGTTTGGTACGGTCGCGGGGTTGTTCAAGCCGGTGAGAGTGGGTTGCGTTCATGGCATGTCGTATCAGTGAGCTCGTGCTCAGTTGCCGCGAGCCCGAGGTGCTGGCGCGGTTCTGGTGCGAGGTCCTGGACTTCGTCGTACTCGATCGCGAGGACGACGGCACGCTGGAGATCGGGCCGCGCGAAGGGTTCGGCGGTCCGCAGCCGACGATCATCCTCAGTCGCAGTGATGAGCCGGAGAAGGGGAAATCCCGGCTGCACATCGACGTCAACGCCACCGACCGCGATCAGGACGCCGAGCTCGAACGCCTCCTGAAGCTCGGTGCGCGCCGGGCCGACATCGGTCAGACGGGCCAGGAGCAGTGGCATGTCCTGGCCGACCCGGAAGGCAACGAGTTCTGCCTGCTCAAGGCCCGCCTCAACCCACTCTGACGCTGGTCACCTCACCGCTCGAACACGGCGATGTCGCGGTCGAAGCAGACGATGACGTGTCCGTCCGCGCTGATCGCCACGTCTAGGACAGGTTTGGGAAAGTGCAGGTCGGATCCGATTCGCCGGCGGGTGGTGACGTCCCACACGCGTACCGTCTGATGGTCAGTGGTCGCGGCGATGGGCCGGCCGTTCACTGTGGCGATGGCGACCGCTCCGGCGTCGCCGGTGGGAAGTTCGCCGAGGGCGTTGCCCGTGGCCAGGTCCCACAGCTTCACCTGGTCTGAGCCGTCGCCGGCGGTGATCGCGGTCGGCTGATCGCCGATGGCGAGGTTTCGTACGGCTTCGTGGTGTTCAGAGATTCCGGCCGACCGGCCGGTGGTGAGGTCGAGGAGCCCGAGAGTGCCGTCTTGGGTGACGGTCAGGGCGACCGGCCGGCCGTCGCATTCCAGTACGGCGGCCATGCTGACGGTTTCGGTGTGACCGGTGAACGGGCCGCCCGTCTGCGTCCCCGAGCTGAGATCCCATACGCGGACGGCCTTGTCGGAGGCGCCGGTGACCGCCGTCGGCCGGCCGTCGACCAGCGCGGTGGCGACCGCGGTGACCGTGTCGGTGTGACCGGTGAGCGGATCACCGACCGGTTCGCCGGTGGGCAGGTCCCATACGCGGACGGTCTCGTCGTAGCCGCCGGTCACGGCGACGGAGCGTCCGTCGAGCACCGTGGTGGCGACGGAGGAGACATAGCCGGTGTGGCGCCCGGGGGACTCGTCGGCCTGCCGTCCTGACGACAGGTCCCACATCCGTACCGTGTAGTCGTCGCTGCCGGTGACGGCCACCGGCCGCCCGTCCACCACCGTCGTCGCGACCGCCCGGACGTGATCGGTGTGCCCCGTGAGCGGCTTGCCGATCTGCCGGCGTGACTCCAGATCCCAGATCCGGATTTTTCCGTCGATGCCGCCTGAAACGGCCACCGGCCGCCCGTCGAGAACCGTGGTCGCGACCGCCCGCACGAAGCCGGTGTCACCGCTGAACGGCTCGCCGATCTGCTCGCGTGACCGCAGATCCCACAAGCGCACGGTTCCGTCGTCCCTGCCGGTGGAAATCGCCACCGGCAGGCCGTCCAGCACCGTGGTCACGATCAATTCCACGACGTACGTGTGGCCCCTCAGCGGTTTGCCGATCCGCCGGCCCGACCGCAGGTCCCACATGCGCAAGGTACGGTCGTGGCCGCCGGAGATGGCCACCGGCCGGCCGTCCACCTCCGTGGTCGCGATCGCCGTGACCCACTTGGTGTGGCCCTTGAACGGCTCACCGATCTGCTCGCCTGACCTCAGATCCCACATGCGCACGGTTTTGTCGTTGCCGCCGGAAACTCCCACCGGCCGCCCGTCCACCACCGTGGTCGCGACCGCCGTGACCCAATCGGTGTGGCCCTTGAACGGCTCGCCGACCTGCCGGCCGGAGGTCAGGTCGCACACTCGTACGATTCCGTTGTTGCCACCGGCGAAGACCGCCACCGGCCGCCCGTCCAGGACCGTGGTCGCGAGCGACTCCACATGGTCGTAGTCGCCGGAACCGGTGAACGGCCGGCCGATCTGCCGGCCTGACGGCAGGTCCCACAGGCGCAGGGTCCTGTCGTTGCCGCCGGAGACCGCCACCGGCCGCCCGTCCACGACCGCGGTCGCGATCGCCCACACCCGGCCGGTGTGGCCGGTCCGTGGCACCCCGACCGGCTCGCCGAACGCCAGGTCGCTCGCCGGCCTGCTGGTCCACGCCAAGGTCCACTGGGCACTGTCGGGAGAAGAAGGCATGGCGGGCATGCTAGCCGCCACCCCTGACAAAGATCAGAAGGATGAGCCGATCGGCCGGATGGCGGCGGACGCGACACTGCCGTACCGGCCGAAGTACGTCGCGCCAGGCGTCTCCACCGGGTGGAAATGGCCGCCGCCGATGCGGCGAGAACGACCGGCAAGCCGATCCTGTCCGCCCCGCCGATCCGGGAGAAAAGGTGAGATCTTCTTGCGGTAGGAATGGGGAGTGAACGCCGAACTGGTCACCCGCATCCGCCACAGATCCTCTTTCGTTTTCCGGCTGGTGCTGTTAGTTCCTCTGTTCGCGGGCCTTGTGGTCGCCGGTGCCGCCCATTGGCCTTCTTCGGGCACGCTGGCGGAGTTCCGCGAGGCGGTGGCGGCCGGGGAGGTCGACCGGGTGAATTACCGGGCGGCCAACGGCGAACTGATGTCGTTGACATGGTCGGAATCGCCCCTGGGCTGGCACGAGGTGGAGAGTGAGTTCGCCGACCAGGGGAAGCCGTACACGACCCAGCGCCTCATGGACGACGTGCACCGTCCGGCCGTCCAGCCGTCCGTGACGCAGGAGTCGAATTCCGGGAGCAACAGTTTCCCCGACTGGCCTTTCGAGGCCACCGCCGGCTGGTGGATCACCGGCCTCTGGTGGCTCGCCTTTCTCGCCATGTTCTTTTCCACGCCTCGGCTCGCCAACCGGTGGGCCTGGTTCTGGCTGTTCACCGTCGGGCAGATAGGGGTGTTCTTCTACCTGCTGCTGGAGCCGAGGCCATTGTGGCGCGGGCTCGGCGAAGGGGTCCCCCGGGCCAAGCGGATGGACGGGACCGCCGGCTGCGGGTTCTCGCTCCTGCTGGCGATCGCCTGGGCGCTCGTGTCGTTCGGGATCGGGTGGCTCGTCAAGCTGGTTCTGGGCTGAGCCATGCTGCGATGATCGATCGGGTGGACGACTGCGCCTTCTGCGAGATCGCCGCCGGCCAGGACGTGTTCCACTTCCACACGCACGTCATCCCGCGCCGGCCAGGTGACGGGCTGGGCCACCGGGGGGGCTTCCCGGCGGTCGTCACCCTGCTGACGGCCGGCCGGGGTGGTAGGTCCGTTCGATGTGGCCCTTGAGGTCGTCGGGGTAGAAGTAGACGGGCCGCAGATCGCCGTTCGCGTAGCGTTCGGCCTGGTCGTTGAAGTGGGGTGAGCCGGGGTGCCCACTCGCGCCCCCCGCCGTGATCGCCCAGGCGCGCAACCTCGGCCCGAACTCCACGACCGCCACGAAGCTGTTGCCGCTGGTGCCGTAATAGCGTTTCGTCCCTGGGTGGCGGCGTGCGCCGAACGAGGCGAGGGAGCCCCATTGCGCGGAGGTGAAGGGCACCGACCGGGAAGGCTTGGCGTCGTCGAACTTCTGCACGATCTCGCCGTCGTTGCGCTGGAAGCGGTTGATCTCGCCCCAGGGCACCCGCCAGCCGCCGAAGTCCTGGGTCAGCCGGTCCACCGCCTCCGTGAGCGACTCCAGGCGCTGCGCGTCGGTGGCGCGGTCGGCCATGTAGTCCCAGACCGACATGCCCGCGTCTCTCGCCGCCTGGAGCGTACGGGCCCAGAGCGCCTCGCCCCAGAACACGGCCAGCGACGTCGGCGCCGAGTCCGCGGCCCAGCGGTGGTTCCAGCCGCGCAGCAGCGCGACCGGGCCGGACAGCGCGGCCTTGCGGGGGTCGTCATCGGGCAGCTTGTCCCAGGCGGTGGCCAGGCCGGGCAGGAGGCGGGCGAAGGCGGTGAGGTAGGGGTCGAAGGCGGCCTCGATCAGCGTGCGCGGGGTGAAGTCGCGTCGTGCGGTCAGCACCCGGATGGCCTGCGGGCCGCGCGGGTTCTCGCCGGCCTGGTCGAAGTAGCGCGGGTGGTCGGCGGCACGCGGGCTGTCGGCGCCGGCGGCCGTCCACGGCCAGTTGTTGGTGTTGAAGACCCAGCCGTTCTCCGGGTTCACCGCCTGCGGCAGGCTCGCGAGGCTGTGCAGGCCGCGCCAGCCGGTCGCCGGATCGCTGCCGTCGACGGGCCGGCGGTAGTCGAAGCGGTCATCGCGTACCGGCATGAACTGCGGCACCAGGAACGCGATCTCGCCCTTGGAGTCGGCGAACAGGGTGTTGTTCGAGCTGTTGGCCTTGAAGGCCGCCACGTCGAGGAAGCCCGCGTAGTCGCGCACTTTGGTGCGCAGGAAGCTCTGCTGCAGCGCTTCGACGGGCTTGTTCATCAGCGCGAACGCGATCCACCTGCCGTCCGCCTCGCGCACGATCGGGCCGTGGTGGGTGGCGTAGGTGGTGAAGGCGCGCCGCGCCCGTCCGCCGTCGGCGGTGCGGTACGACAGCGTGATCTTCTTCGTCGTCACCGGCCGCAGCGTGCCGCCGTGGCGGTAGGAGCGGCGGCCGTCGGGCCCGGTCACGATCGTCTCGGCGAACTCGTCGACGTTGTCGACGCCGCTGGAGGTGTGCATCCAGCCCGCGTTCGCGTTGAAACCCTGGTAGATGAAGAACTGGCCCCAGGTGGCCGCCCCGTAGGCGTTGAGCCCTTCGCCGCTGGTCACGTGCTGCTCGGAGCGGAAGAAGAAGCTGGTGTGCGGGTTGATGAGCAGCAGCGCGTGGCCGTTCCTGGTGTGGTTGGGCGCGATGGCGAAGCCGTTGGAGCCCCGGGGTTCGCGGAAGAGCAGGCCGAGCTCCTCGTCGGTCATCTCCATCGGGTGACCGCCGTAGAAGGCTTCGAGCTGGGAGAGCGGCACGCGTTCGATGTCGCCGCCGATGCTGCCCTCGGAGAAGCTCAGCGGCATCCACGGCTCGAAGCGGGTCAGCACGCGCGGCCGCACGCCGGGATGGGTCGCGAGGAAGTAGTTCAGGCCGTCCGCCCAGGCGCGCATCAGCCCGCGTAACCAGGCGGGGCTCTTCGCGTAGTCTCGCTTGAGGGTTTCGGGGTCGACGAACAGCCGCTGGCGCAGGTCCTGCCAGATGGCGCTCTCGCCCTCGGCCTCGGCGAGGCGGCCCAGGCTGACGAGGTAGTTGCGTTCGATGCGGTTGAAGTCGTCCTCGGCCTGCGCGTAGATCATCCCGAACACCGCGTCGGCGTCGGTCCTGCCCGCAATGTGCGGGATGCCCCAGTCGTCGCGGGTGATCGTCACGCGGGCCGCCTGGGCGCGCCAGGCGGCGAGTTCGGGCGTGACCAGCGCCTGGGCCTCGGCCGGCAGCGCCACCGCCACGGCGGCCAGTCCGGCCGCTCCGCCCAGGACCCGCCGCCGGGTAAGCCCTTCGGCCCGCCTCATGAGAACGATTCGTACCACCGCTCCGGGCGGGCGGCAAGAGAGATCGCGAGCTCTTCGACAACGGTAGGTCCGCGACGTCAATTCTTCCGTCAGATGTGCCGGTACGTGACGCGCCCGCGCGCGGTTAGATCCTTTCAGCCGCCCCTCCCCCATGGAACGGATTCCTCATGGCCAAGCGTCGAGCTTTACTGGCTGCCCTCGTGGCCCTGGCCGCGATCGGGGCTCCTCCCGCATTCGCCGAGACGCCCCCGGCGTCCGAGATCGCCCTGGAGGTCAAGTTCCGGGAGACGCTCCGGGTGCGCGGGAGCGACCAGACCCTGCGCAGCGCCCGTGGTGAGAACCTGGACCCCGTACGGACCGTGCTCGGCCGCCATGGCGCCCGCTCGGTCACGCCGCTGCTGCCGAGCGCCACGGTGGGCGAACTGGACGCCCTGAGCGCCAGGGCCACCGCGCGCACCGGCGAGACCGCCCCCGACCTGGGCTCCTGGTACAGCGTCGTGCTGCCCGCCGGCGCGAACGCGGACCAGGTGGCCGAGGAGCTGCGCGCGCTTCCCGAGGTGGCGTTCGCCTATCGGGCCCCCGAGCTTCCCCCGCCGCCCAGCGCGGCGACCCCGGACTTCACCGGGACGCAGGGGTACCTGCGGCCCGCGCCGCAGGGCATCGACGCCGACTTCTCCCGCAAGGACCCGCGTACGCGCGGCGCCGGGATCAAGATCGTCGACCTGGAGTACGACTGGAACATGTCCCACGAGGACCTCCCGGTCGACGCGTCGAGCGACCTCGGCGGCTCGGTGTTCCCGAGGTACACGGGCTTCGCCGACGAGCACGGCACGGCGGTGTTCGGCGAGCTGGTCGCCAAGGACAACGGGTACGGCGTGACCGGCAGCGTGCCGGAGGCGACGATGTACGGCATCTCCCCGGTCCAGGCGCTGGCCGGCGGGGGCACGCGCTGGAGCCCGGGCGCGGCGCTGGCGTACCTGGCGGGTCTGGGTGTTCTGGCGCCCGGCGACGCGGTGCTGCTCGAACAGCAGACGGAGGGCCCGCAGGGCGGCTCCGCGTACGCGCCGCTGGAGTGGCTCCCGTCGGTCTTCGACTCGATCAAGCTGCTCGACGGGCTCGGCATCACGGTGGTGGAGACCGGCGGCAACGGCAACCAGAACGTCGACTCCGAGCTGTACGTCCGGGACGGGATCAAGTGGTTCGACCGGAGCGTCCAGGACTCCGGCGCGATCCTGGTCGGAGCGGGCGGTGACACCGACCACGAGCGGCTGGGCTTCTCCAACCACGGCGCCCGCTTCGACCTGCAGGGCTGGGGCCGCAACATCGTGACCACGGGCGGCAACGGCAACCTGCAGGGCGGCACCGACCCGGCGAACCGGAACGTCCGCTACACCAGGACGTTCGGCGGCACGTCGGGCGCCGGGCCGATCGTCACCGGCGCGGTCGTGGCCGTCCAGTCGTATTTGAAGGCCACCGGCCAGGCTCCGTGGAGCGCCGCGCGGATCGCCGAGCTGCTGAAGCGCACGGGCACCCCGCAGGGCCCCAACACGTCCGGGCAGCGCATCGGCCCGCTGCCCGACCTCGCGGCGGCCCTGAAGGCGATCGAGGTCGACCCGCCGGCCACGACCGGGCGTACGTTCGAGCGCGGCGGCATGTACGTCTCGTTCACGGCGACCGACAGCTGGGGCTCCGGCGTGACCAAGACGCGGTACCGGCTGGACGGCGGCACGTGGCGGACCTACGACCAGCAACTCCGGATCGTCGACGAGGGCAGGCACACGATCGACTTCCGCTCCACCGACGCCAACGGGAACGAGGAGCAGACCCGGTCGTTGTCCTTCACGGTCCGATAGGAGGGATCAGGCTCCGGTCAGGCGGGCCAGTTTCAGCGCCATGTGCAGGGACAGCCGCTCGTTCCCGTTCCTCAGGTCGGTGCCGGCGAGCTGTTCGACGCGCTGGAGCCGGTAGTAGACCGAGGTGCGGTGCAGGTTGAGCTGGACCGCGGTGGCGTGGGCGTTGCCCGCCAGGTCCAGATAGGTCTCCAGGGTCTCCAGCAGCGGCCGGTTCGCCGGGTCCTCGATCAGCTTCTCCAGGCCGGGGTGCACGCCCGCGTCGCCCAGCACCTCGCTGGAGAGCTGTGACAGGACCCGGTAGATGCCGAGCTGCGACCAGTTCGCCACCGGCCCGACCGCCGGGAGCCGCACGGCGACCTGGGCCGCCGTCGCCGCCTCGTCGTACGACAGGCGAACCTCGGACAGGTCGGCGCGCGGGCGGCCCACGCCGACGACCGCGCCGGCCACCGAGGACAGCCCGCGGATGGTCGTCTCCAGGACGTCGTTCAGGTGCTCGGCGGCGGCGCGTGAGGCGGTGGTGCCCTGCCGGTCCTGCACCAGCAGCACGCCGTGGTCGTAACGCACCAGGTGCACGGCCTCCCGTGGCCCGGTGCGGCGGCGGCTGGCGATGAGGGCCTGTTCCAGGGCGATGCGGGCGAGGTCGTCAAGTTGCGCGTCGGGGTGCGGGATCAGCCGGGCGACGACCGCGGTCGTGGGAACGTCGTCGCCGGCGAGCAGGCCGCCCTCGCGTAACGTCATCGCGCCGTGCCGCCGGGCGTCCCGCTCGTCGGCGAGCAGCAGCCGGATCGCCTCGGTCTCCCGCTGTGAGGCCAGTTCGCCGGCCAGGTTCTCGCGGTAGAGGGCCAGCGCCAGGTCGAAGGTGACCGTGGACACCGCGGCGATCTCCTCGTCGGTCATCGACTCGTCGGCGTCGATGGCCCAGACGAACCCGAGCAGCAGGTCGCCGTGCCGGATCGGTACGCAGATCCGGGGCAGCATCCGCAGCTCCGCGCAGGCCGGGGTGCGGATCGGCTCCCTGGCCTGCATGATGCCGACCTTCCTGAAGAACGCGATCACCTCCGGCGTGGTCTGCCGGCGCAGGATCGACAGCCGGCGCACCTCGTCCATCGGCTCGACCTGCTCGCTGTACGCGACCACCCGCTGCCGGTGATCCTCGATCAACGCGGGACGGCCGACGCGGCTGGCCACGGAGTCCACGATGGTTTGCAGCTCGGAGAGCATCGCGCCACTTTCGACTTTCGACGGGAGGAGGAAAATCTTTCCCCGGACCGTACCTCTTTCCAAACGGCATGATCGGCGAATCCCGACAGACGTCGCAATCGACGGCGGGGCGCTTCGTCATCTGCACAGTGACGGGAACGCCTCCGCGCCGTAACGTCACGCCATTGACACCCGTCGAGGAAGGTGTTCTTTGTGCTCGTGAACCGCGGACGCCTGGCGGTCTTCTGTGCCCTCGTGCTCGGCTTGTCGCTGACCATGACACAGACCGGCCAGGCCGCCACCACGGCGTGGAAGCCTCCCGCCCCGCAGCCGATCGACCCGCAGCGGGTGCAGGACCAGCAGGACATGACCTGGCGGGACTACAAGCCGATCCCGGGGGTGAACTGGGCGACCAACGGCGCGGTCCCGACCGGCCGCGCGCTGCGGGTGGCTCTCGTCGCGGTCGACTTCCCCGACCAGCCGTTCGTGATCACCAAGCCGAAGGGGTCGGACCCGTTCGGCAACCCGCAGATCGATCCCGTCGCCCGGGATGACGTCGCGCGGTTCTACGCCGACTTCTTCAACAAGCCGAGCGCGGTCAACAACCACCAGACCATCAACGGCTACTGGATGGAGCAGAGCGGCGGCCGGGTCGGCATCTCGTCGGTGACGGCGTTCGGGCCGTACCGGATGCCCAAGAACTCCTCCCAGTACGGCCTCAACGACATCGGCCAGCCCCAGCAGCAGGGCTGCCCCGGCCAGGCCACGGTGCGCGGGAACCAGGCCGACGTGTCCACGATCGCGGTGGAGTCGGCCGCGTTCCTCAAGGTCGGCGACCTGATCACGATCGCGGGCGTCTCCCCCGCCGGGCAGCGGGTCGTCACCGCCATCCCCGACGACACGCACCTGACCCTGGACGCGACGGTGACGGTCACCGACCAGGCCGGCATCAACAACTGCGCGGGGACCCGCCTGGAGACCGACGCCGACAAGCTGTGGCACGACGACCAGGGCTGCACCCGCAACTGCGGCTTCGACGTGGTCCTGCGGATCTACGCGGGCTACGACGAGACCTCGGTGTGGCAGGAGTTCGGCGAGATGAAGTTCAACTCGCCGGAGGACGTGCCGCGCGAGGTGTGGGGCAACCCGAACCCGAAGCTGCCCAACGCGGTCGTCAGCCGGTATGTCCCCTGGACCTCCTGGCTGGCCGGCTCGCAGCTCTGGGGCCAGTCGACGGTGCGGCAGGGTGAGAGCTCGGGCACGATCACGCACGAGCTGAGCCACTTCTTCTTCAGCATCGGCGACAACAACAACAATCCGTACATCCGGCCGTACCACCGGGCGGGATCCGGGCCGTGGGACATGATGGACCGGGGCTCGTTCAACGGGCCGGGCGGCCCGCACAACCGCTGGCGGGTGCCCGCGCAGCAGGGCGCCTCGATGGGCGCCGAGCAGACATTGCGCAACAAGATCGGCATGGGTTTCGTCCCCTACTCCTCGGTACTGCGCCTCAACCGTGACGGGCTGGCCAAATCGGGCCTCGCGGTCGTGGACGTGATCGCCAGGGCGGTGAACGCGAGCCCGCTGCCGAAGGGCAGCCGGGCCGGCGTCCAGGTGCTGCTCGACGGCGCCGCGCCGGTCGACCGTTCGCCGGCCTGCGACGTCGCCACCGACCCGCTGTGCGACGGCGGCGGCCCTGCGGGCGGGTGGAGCAACTACACGCTGGAGACGGTCCAGCGGATCGGGTACGGCTCCTTCCAGCCGGACAACGGCGTGCTGATCGCCAAGAACAAGGCCTTCGAGCCCGGCGGCGACGGCAAGGAGGGATCGACCTGCGGCTACAACTGCTTCACGTGGGTGGTGGACTCCCATCCCGAGGACATCGGCATGCTGGACTACAAGCGGCCCGACGGCACCGAGGTGATGCGCACGATCGGCGACTACCGGCAGCTCAACGACGCCCTGTTCCACGCCGGGACGAACTCGGGCTCCAAGAACGAGTACGCCGACACCGCGAACGGCCTACGCTTCTACATCCTGAACACCTACAAGGACGCCAAGGGCCTGCTGCACTACGTCATCGGCGTACAGAACCCGGCGGGCGCGGGACCGCAGCGGCGCGGCGTGGCGGTCCAGGCCCGCGCGCAGGGCACGACCTGCGCGTTCAAGGTGACCAACACCGGCAGGGACGCGGCCACCGACCCGGCGCTGCACCCGCAGGACGAACGCGCCCACCTGGGCAACGACATCTACCGGCTGTCGGCCTCGGCGGCGGGCGCGGGCTGGTCGGCGCACCTGCCGAACGACCTGGCCACGGCCGCGTTCGGCCGGTCGGCGGACGTCCCGGTCCAGGTGACCCGGGCACCGGGCGGCGCCCGGTCCGCGACGATCAGGCTGACCGCGACCTCGGTGAGCGACCCGGGCAAGACGGCCACCTCGACCTGCAAGGTGCGGGGCTGACCTCTCACAAGGCGTCTCACAAGGCGTCGCGCTGGATCGCGTACAGGTCGGCGTAGAGGCCGGGCCGGGTGACGAGGTCGTCGTGAGAGCCGTGCTGGACGACGCGTCCGTCGTCCAGCACGACGATCAGGTCCGCCATCCGTACCGTGGGAAAGCGGTGGGTGATCAGCAGGGTGACGGCGCCGGGGTGGCGGCGGGCGGCCTCGGCGTAACGGGCGAAGACGGCGCTCTCGGCCGGGGCGTCGAGGGAGGCGGTGGGCTCGTCCAGGACCAGGAGCAGCGGTGACGTCCGCATCGAGGCTCTGGCCAGGGCCAGCCGCTGCCACTGGCCGCCCGAGAGGCGGACGCCGTGCTCGAAGGTGTCGCCCAGTTCGGTGGCCAGGCCGTGCGGGAGGCCGGCGATCAGGTCGAGGCCGCCGGCCTGGGCCAGTGCCGTCGTGACGGCGGCGCGGTCGTGGAGGCGGGGCAGGTCGCCGACGCCCACCGCTTCGGCGGCCGGCAGTTCGAAGCGGGCCAGGTCCTGGAACACCGCGCTGACGCGGGCGCGCCAGTCGGCGGGCGACAGGCCGCTGAGAGGGACGTCGTCCAGGACGATCTCGCCACGGGTCGGCCGGTAGAGGCCGCAGAGGAGCTTGGCCAGGGTGGTCTTGCCCGAGCCGTGCGTGCCGACCAGGGCGACGGTGGCGCCGGCGGGCAGGTGGAGGTCGAGGTCGCGCAGGACCTCGCGTTCGGTGCCGGGGTAGGTGAAGGAAACCTGGCGCAGCGTGATGCCGTGGGTGAGACGCCGGGGCGGCCGTGCGGTGGCGGGCGGGGCCGGGCGGGCGTAGCGGCGCAGCCAGGCGAGGCGGGCGGTGGCGCGCAGGCCGGCCGAGACCGAGCCGAGGTGGAAGGCCAGGCGGGCGGCCTGGGTGACGAACTGCACGCCGACCGTCGCCACCAGGACGATGTCGCCGGTCGTGGCCTGCTGCCGGTGGGCCAGCCAGGCGGTGCAGCCGAGCGCGGCCACGTATCCGGCCAGGAACGTGGCGGAGCCGGCGAAGGTGAGCAGGGCGGCGCGGACTCCGGCCCTGGACAGGGTGGCCGACGCCTCCTGCCAGTGGTGGGCCGCCTTCGCCTCCAGGTAGGGGGTGGCGGCGTTGAGGCGGAGTTCCCTGGCCGGGTCAGGGGCGGTGATGGTGTCGGTGAGGTGCTGTTCCAGGCGGGTGGTCTCGGCCGTGCGTTCGGTGGCGGTGTCGAGGTGGCGGGTGGCGCGGCCGCGTACCAGGAGGGAGGGCAGCACGGCGCCACCCATAAGGAGGGGCAGGACCGGGTGTACGGCGGCCATGAGCGCCACGCCGAGGCCGATCTGCGCGGCGTGCTCGACGACCAGGGCGAGCGCCCACACCGCGAAGTAGAGGTGCCGGCTCTCCTCGCGCAACATCTGGAGCCTGTCCAGGTACGCGGGCCGCTCCAGGTGCTCGATCGTGGGGACACCGGAGGTGAGGGTGAGGATCTCCTCCTGGACCGCCAGGCCCATGCGTTCGGCCAGGTCCTGCATGAGGGCCAGTTCGGCGCGGCCGAGCGCCACGCCCGTGGCCAGCGCGGCACCGGCGGCGACGGCCCAGAGGATTCCGGCGCCGTCGGTCAGCTCGCGCAGGAAGACCCCGACCAGGCCGTGGCTGACGGCGCCCGAGAGGAGGAACGCGGTCAGGATCACGACGGCCCGGCGGTCGGTGCGCCAGGCCAGGGCCGGCAGCGTGGCCCAGGTCATGTGATCAGGCTCGCTTGGAGGCGGTACCAGTGCGCGTACCGGCCGCCCGCGGCCATCAGCTCGGCGTGGGTGCCCTGTTCGGCGATGGCGCCGCCGTCGAGGACGGCGATGCGGTCGGCCCGGCGCACGGTGGCGAAGCGGTGGGAGACGAGGATCACGGTACGGCCCCGGGCGTGGTCGAGGAGGCGATCGAAGACCTCGCGTTCGGCCCGGGCGTCCAGGTGGGCGGTGGGCTCGTCCACGATGAGGACCTGGCGACCGGCGCGCAGGGCGTACACGGCCCGGGCCAGCGCGACCTTCTGCCACTGGCCGCCGGACAAGTCGCGGCCGCCGGTGAAGGCGCGCGACAGCGGGGTGTCCAGACCGCCGGGGAGGACGTCGAGCAGGTCGAGGGCGTCCACGGCGTCGAGGGCGGCCAGGACGTCCGCGTCCGTGCCGTCGTGGGCCGGGGCGCCCAGGCGGACGTTGTCGCGCAGCGGTAGCGGGTGGCGGGTGAAGTCCTGGAACACGACGGCGGTGTCCAGGGCGGGGGCGACCGTACCGCTCCGCGGGGTGTAGAGGCCGGTGAGCAACTTGACCAGGGTGGTCTTGCCGGCGCCGTTCAGGCCGACGACGGCCAGCCGTTCGCCGGGGCGGATCCGGAGGGACAGGTGCCGGAGCAGCGGGCGTTCGGTGTCCGGGTAGGTGAAGGTGACGTCGTCGAGCGCGATGCCCTCGCCGGTGGTGGCGGGGACGGGGGCTGGAGGGGTCAGCAGGCGCAGGGTGGCCCGGTAGGGGCCCGTCCCGTACGCGATCTCGAACATCTGGTGCCCGCCCGCGCCGTAGGCGAAGACCAGCAGGGCGGCCAGCAGGCACTGGGCCAGGGCGCCCGCGTCCAGCCGGCCCGTGGCGGCGTACCAGGCCAGGATCGCGAACGTGCCAGCGGCGGTGATCAGTTGCAGGGCCAGCACGCCCGCGTAGCCGCGGACCACGGCGCGGCGGGCATGGGTCTGCGGGGTCAGGTAGGCGCGCATCGCGGCGACGTACCGGCCGGTGAAGAAGCCTCCGAGGTCGAAGACGCGGATCTCCTTGGCCGCGCCGGGGCCGCCGGCGACGTCGGCCAGGTAGTCGGCACGGCGCCGGCGGCGGGTCTGCCCGGGCGTGTCGGCCAGCGCGTCGATGCCGGTCAACATGGTGACGATGCGGTGGTTCTGGGCCAGCGCGAGCGCCAGGGCGGCGGCGGCCGGCCATCCCACGTGCACGGCCAGGACCGCCGCGCCCAGCGACGCCGAGGCCAGCCTGCCAGCCTCGCCCGCCGCGGCCACCGCCGCCGTTCCCGGGGTCCTGCCGCGGTGCCCGTGCACGGCGAGGCGCATGTCGGCCCGCACCCGCGGGTCCTCCAGGCGCGGCAGCGGCATGGCGGCGGCGGTGGCGCGGATCCGGGCGCGCAGCACGCCGTCGATCCGGCGGGCCGCGGCCGTGCCGGCGGGCTCGCGCAGGGCCGTGCAGAGCTCCTGGGCCAGCAGGGTGAGCAGCAGCGCGACGAGTGAGGCGAGGCCGCCGCCGGAGACCAGGTGGCCGAGCGGGATCGTGCCGAGTGGCCCCAGCACGGCCGCGCCCGCGCTCAGCACGATCAGGGGCAGCAGGAGCCGGAGCCCCGCCAGCGGCAGCAGTCTGAGGGACGTCACGTCAATCCAATGCGATCACATCGGTTTGCCATGCGTCCGACGGTAACCTCGCTAGACTGGCTCCGTCAAACCGATGTGATCACCTCGGAAAGGTGGGGTCCGTGGCGCGGGGGCTCGGAGTGCGGCACGAGGAGCGGCGGCACCAGATCGCCGACGCCGTGCTGGCGATCGTCGCCGAGCGCGGCCTGGGCGCCGTCTCACTCACGGAGGTGGCGGCGCTGGCCGGGATCTCGCCGGGGCGCGTCCAGCACTACTTCCCCGCCAAACGGCAACTGGTCGAGGCCGCCTTCGAGCGCGGCAACGAGCTGAGCGCCGCCCGCATCAAGGGGCTGGCCGGTGACGCAGGGCCTCGCGTGACGCTCACCACCGTGCTCACCGAGCTGATCCCGTACGACGCCACCACGCGCGCCCATATCCGCGTACGCCAGTCCTTCCACGCCCAGGGCTTCGCGGACGAGGGCATCGCGGCCCGGCTGCGCGGCCTCTACGAGGGCTTCCACCGCGAGCTGGCCGGCCTCATCGGCGCCGAGCAGCGGGCCGGGCGGATCGCCGCCGGGCTGGACGCCGGGCAGGCGGCACTCGACCTGGTGGCGCTGGCCGAAGGGCTCGCCGCGTACGTCCTCCTCGGCGTCACCCCCGCCGCCGTGGCCCGGGAACGGATTCTGGCGGCCATCGGCGGCCTCTACCCGTAAGGTGCAGCGTGACCTCCATCCTGCTCGTCGAGGACGACGACGTCATCCGCAAGACCGTCTCGATGGCCCTCGAGCGCTACGGCTACCGCCTCGCCACCGCCGCCGACGGGCTCGGCGGCCTGGAGTCCTTCCAGGCGGGCGGCCACGACCTGCTGCTGCTCGACGTGATGCTGCCCGGCCTGGACGGCATCGGCCTGTGCCGCAGGATCAGGGAGTTCAGCCAGGTGCCGATCCTGATGATGTCGGCCCGTGGCGACTCGCTCGACGTGGTGTCGGGGCTGGAGGCGGGGGCCGACGACTACGTGGTCAAACCGGTCGACGTCCCGGTGCTGGTGGCCCGGATCAGGTCGCTGCTGCGCCGGGCCGCCGCTCCGGAGCCGTCCTCCCCCGGGCCGCTGACGTTCGGCGAGCTGAGCGTGGACCCGGCCGCGCTGGAGGTGCGGCTCGCCGGGCGGATCGTGGAGCTGGCGCCGACCGAGTTGCGGCTGCTGCTGGAGTTCGCCGCCCATCCCGGGATCGTGCTGGAGCGGGCCACGCTGCTGCGCGACGTGTGGGACTACGGGTGGGACGGTGACAGCCGCGTCGTCGACCTGTGCGTGCAGCGGCTGCGCAAGAAGATCGGCGCCGACCTGATCGAGACCGTGCGCGGGTTCGGCTACAAACTGCGCAAGTCCTGAGATCTCGACGATCTTTGTCGGTGGAGGTGCCTATGTTGTGCGCCATGACATCAGAGCCGTTATCCGTGGCGGAGTTCACGAGCAGGGTTTCTCATTGGGGTCATGGGGCCGGCATCGCCGCGGTGACCAGTGGTGTCCTCGAAGGACGCTGGGTGGTGGTGACCGGCGGCCAGGATGCGACGGTGCGCGTGTGGGATCTGCGGTCGGGTGAGCCGGTGGGCGGCCCGCTGACGGGTCATACCGGCCCGGTGCGATGCGTCACGGCCACGGTGGCCGACGGCCGGTTGATCGTGCTCAGCGGCGGCGCGGACGGCACCATACGGGTCTGGGACCCCGTGAGCGGCGAGCAGGTGGGCAAGCCGTTCACCGGCCACACCGGTGCCGTCTGCGCGGTGGAGTCCGCCGTGGTGGACGGCCGGCTCCTGGCCGTGAGCGCCGGGATCGACAGGAGCATCCGCGTCTGGGACATGAGCACAGGTGAGCAGACCGTGCGGCCTCGCTCAGATCAGCGCGCCTGGGTTCGCGATGTGGCCGTCACCACCATCGACGGCCGGCCATGTGCGGTGGCCGGCACCCGCCAGGGCCACCTGCGGATCCGGGACCTGGCCACCAACCGCGACGCCGGCCCGGACCTCGGCGGCCCGGACCGTGTCGTCCGGTACTTCGGGGATCCTGTCGACAAGATCGTTGCCACCACGGCCGCCGATGGCCGGCCCATCGCCGTGGCCGGCCGGATCCACGACAGGATCACGGTGTGGGACGCCACCACCGGCCATCCTGTGGCCGACCTGCCTGCCGGCGGCCAGGCTCTGGCCGCCGGGATCGTGGACGGCCGGCCGATCGCGGTCACCGGCCTCGCCCGCACGGCCAAGGTGTGGAATCTGGTCACGCACCAGCAGATCGGCTCCGACCTGTCCTTCCCCCACCCCGTCACCGCCGCCGCCATCACGCCCGCCGGACACCTCGTCGTCTGCTCTGACCAGCACATCACCGTCCTGGCCGCCGCCCCCGCGCCGTAACGACGCGTCGCCGAGAACAGCATGCGGCCGGGCCGGCGGGCCGAAACCCACCGCTCAGGACAGGAAGAAGTCCGCCAGCGCCTTCGCGACGGCGGCCGGGTCGTTCTCCATCGGGATGTGGCCGGCCCCGGGAATGCGGACGAGGGTGGTGTTCGGCATCTCGGCGGCGAACCGCTCGGCGTGCCGTACCTCCTGGAAGGTGTCGTCCTCGCCCCAGACCAGCAGCTTCGGCGTCTCGTCGGCCCGCAGCGCCGGCACGAGGTCGAGGGTGTAGCGGCCGTCGGCCGCGCCGGCCAGCGCCATCCAGGAGCGGCCGACCCGCAGGTCGTGCCACGGGCTGAGATAGTCGGCCAGCTCGGCCTCGGTGGCCGGGCGGCCCAGTGCCGTCGTGACGGCGGTGCGGCGGGCGGTCAGCAGGTCCTCGACGGTGGCCGCCGCCACCACGGCCGGGTCGCGGAAGCGGGCCACGCCGGGCACCGGCCAGGAGTCGTACGTGACCGAGTTGACCAGCGCCAGCCTGCGCACCTTCACCGTCCCGGCGGCCAGCAGGTGCTGCGCGACCGCGCCGCCGATGTCGTGCCCGGCCACGGCCAGCGGCTCGTCCGCGCCCAGCGCGGCGGCGAACCGGGTCACCCACGCGGCCAGCGCGGGCACCGCGGCGGTCGCCATGGTCAGCTCGCCCTCGGAACGCCCCAGGCCGGGCAGGTCCACCGCCACCGGCCGCAGCCCGGCCGCGGCCAGGTCGCCGAGCACCGGCTGCCAGACCCGGCTCCAGTAGGTGCCGTGCAGCAGCAGCACCATCGGGCCTTGCTCGCCCGCCGTCAGATAACTGGCCCGCAGGCCGTCCACTTCGATCGTCTTCCTCATGCCCATAACCATCGTGTTCTGATGGGGGCCCGGTCAAATATCAACTAGGGTATGCCGCTATGACGTTGGCGCAGCTCAGGATCCTCGTCGCGGTCGCCGAGCAGGGCGGCTTCACCGCCGCGGCCGAGGTGACCGGCATGTCCCAGCCGGCCGTCAGCCGGGCCGTCGCCACGCTGGAGCGCGAGCTGGGCGCGGCCCTGTTCGTCCGCCATCGCGACGGCATCGCCCTCACCGAGGCGGGTCGCCGGGCGCTGGACCGGGCGCGCGAGACGCTGCGGCACTTCGACCTCATCCGCGCCGACGTGGCCGCCGCCAGCGGGCAGATCACCGGTGAGCTGCGCCTGGCCAGCCTCCCCAGCGCCACGGGCACGCTCGTCGCGAGACTGCTGCGCGCGTTCACCGACCGCTACCCCCAGGTCCGGGTACGCCTGTTCGAAGGCGTCGACGACGACATCCGCGAATGGCTGCGGCGCGGCGCCGCCGAAGTGGGCGTGGTCACCCTGCCCGCCCCCGGCCTGCACACCGCCCACCTGAGCACCCACGACATGGTGGCCGTCATGCCGGCCGGCCATCCGCTGGCCGGCCGCGCGGCGGTGCGCCTGCCGGACCTGGCCGGGCAGCCGTTCATCCTGACCACCGCCGGCTGCCGGCCGCTGATCATGGGCGCGGCCCTGACGGCGGGGGTGCCGCTGGACATCGCGTTCGAGGCCAGTGGCCCGTCGGCCATTCTGGAGATGGTGGCGGCCGGGCTGGGGATCAGCATCGTTCCCACGCTGGGCCTGCCCGCCGACCTGGGCGCGGTCGTCACCCGGCCGCTCCACCCCGGCATGACCCGCTCCCTGGCCCTGGCCGTCCCGTCGCTGACCGACTGCGCCCCGACGGCCCGCGCCTTCCTGGACGAGCTGGCCGCCCTCACGAAGCCGTAGGGAACCCGCTTCCGGCACGGGCCGTTCATGAGCGTGCTCTTCCTTTCTCTGCTGGAGCCGGTGCCGGATCAGCGGTGGGCGTGGCCGCGGGCGGTGGCGGGCTCCGTGGGCAGCGGGGTCTCCCGTACGAACCAGGCGGCGGCGAAGGCGAGTGCCGCCAGGACCGCCGACCCGATCAGCACCCCCTGCAGGCCCGCGCTGACCGCGTCCCGCACGGCGTCGCGGACGGGAGCGCTCAGTGCGGGCATCAGTTCAGGGGTGAGCCCGCCGCCCGCCGTCAGCCGTGCGGCCTCCCCCGGCCCGAGGGCGTCGGCCAGCCCCGCCTCCATGCGGCCGCCGTAGACGGCGCCCAGGAGGGCGATGCCCAGGGAGCCGCCGATGGTGCGCAGCAGCGTGACGGTGCCGCTGGCCGCGCCCATGTCGCGGGGGCCGGCGCTGTTCAGCGTGAGCAGCACGGTGCTCTGCGTCAGCAGTCCGACGCCCACCCCGGCGATCACCGTGAGCGCGGAGGCCAGGCCCGCGCCGGTGCCCACGCCCAGCACGGTCAGGGCGAGCACCCCGGCCACCAGGACGCCGCCGCCGAGGATCGGATAGACGCGGTGGCGGCCGGTGCGGCTGATCAGGTGGCCGGTGACGAGCTGGGCCGCGAGCATGCCGAACATCAGCGGAAGCAGCAGCATCCCGCCGGCCGTCGGCGAGGCGCCCTGGACGAACTGCAGATACTGCGGCAGGTACGCCGTCACGGCCATCATGACGGCCCCGGCCAGGAAGCTGAGCACCTGGGCGAGCGTGAAGTTCCGGTCGTGGAAGAGGCGCGGCGGGATGACCGGCTCCCCGGCCCGCCGCTCGGTCCTGACGAAGGCGGCCAGGCAGGCGACCGCGACCGCGCCCAGGGCCAGGATCTGCGGGGACGTCCACGCGTACGTGATGCCGCCCCAGCTCGCCAGCAGCGTCAGCGCCAGGATCGCCGCGGTCAGCAGCACCGCCCCGAGGTAGTCGATCCCGGCCTTGACCCGCTCCCCCACCGGCCGGATCCAGAGCCCGACCACGAGCAGCGCCACGGCCCCGACGGGGACGTTCACGTAGAACGTCCACCGCCAGCTCAGGTGGTCGGTCAGCAGGCCGCCGAGCAGCGGCCCGCCGATGAAGGCGACCGGCATCATGGCGCCGACCATCGACTGCACCTTGCCGCTCTCGCGGGGCGGCACCAGCACGCCGATGATCGACAGCGCGCCCACCATCAGCCCGCCCGCGCCGAGCCCCTGCACCGCCCTGAAGGCGATGAGCTGGCCGATGTCCTGGGACAGCCCGGCCAGCACGGAGCCGGCAAGGAAGATCACGATCGCGGTCATGAACGTGCCCTTGCGGCCGTACAGGTCGCCCAGTTTGCCCCAGATGGGGGTGGTGGCGGCCGTGGCCAGCAGGTACGCGGTCACGACCCAGGACAACCGGTTCAGCCCGCCGAGCTCACCGGTGATCGTGGGCAGGGCGGTGCCGACGATCAGGCCGTCCAGCATCGCCAGGAACATGCCGAGCATCAGCCCGAACACGCCCGCGTACAGGGAACGGCTCATGCGCCGTAAGGACGTGTGGTCCTGGCCTCGCGCAGGGTGTGCCCCCACCAGGCGAGCTGGTCGAGCATGGCCTTGGCGGCCGCGTCGCCGCCGGGGTTGTCCGCGGTGCCGTCCATGCCGATCTGGGCCCACGGCGCCTGCAGGCCGACGGCGTCGCGCATGGTCACGGCGTGCAGCTCGGCCATGACCAGCCGGAGCTGCTCGACCGCCCGCAGCCCCGCCGAGAAACCGCCATAGCCCACGAAACCGACCGGCTTGGCGTGCCATTCGCGGCCGTGCCAGTCGATGGCGTTCTTCAGCGCGGCGGGGAAGCTGCGGTTGTACTCGGGGGTGACGATCACGAACGCGTCGGCCCGGGCCATCCTCGGGGACACGGCCGACAGCAGCTCCAGGGCCTCGGCCGACTCAGGCGGCTGCCCCAGCACCGGGAACACGGTGGGCAGCGGGGTCTCGACCAGGTCGATGAGGTCGGCGGCCATGTCGTCGCGGCGTTCGAGGTGGGCGCGGATCCAGTTCGCCACGACGGGGCCGAAGCGGCCGTCTCTGGTGCTGCCGATCAGGACGGCGACATTCAAGGGGGCATTCATGGAGAGCTCCTTGTGTACAACGTATCGATGCGGAGACAACGTACACATCGCTGTGTACGTTGTCTACTCCTGATACGTTGTATACGACACCGCGCACAGGAGGATGCTTGATGGCCGCTCAGAAGGACGGGGCCCCGCTGTGGGAGCGCCTCGAACGTCCCGCGCCGGCGCCCCGCCAGACCCTGTCCTCCCAGCGGATCGCGGCCGCGGCCGTCGCCATCGCGGACGCGGAGGGGCTCGACGCCATCACCATGCGCCGCCTGGCCACCGAGCTGGGGGTGGCGCCGATGGCCGCGTACCGGTACGTGTCGGGCAAGGACGAGCTGCTGGAGCTGATGGTCGACCACGTCTACACCGAGCTGGAGCTGCCGCCCGGCACGGCGGGGTGGCGGGAGACGCTGCGGGCGATCGCCGTGGAGACGCGGGAGCTGATGCTCCGGCACCTGTGGCTCGGCCAGTTGCCGCCGAGCGCCGTGCTCGCGCTCACGCCGAACCGCACGGCGGTCTCGGAACGCGCGCTGAGCGCCCTGGCCGGGCTGGAGCCGGACACCGCGATGGCCGTGGCCACCACCGTCAGCTCGTACACGCTCGGCATGACCGGCTCGGAGATCGCGATGCGGCAGTTCATGGCCGGTCAGGGGTGGGCGGACGAGCAGCAGGTGTACACGAGCCTGGCGCCGCAGCTCACGTACCTGCTCGACACCGGCCGTTATCCCGCCTTCGAGCGCTACATTCACGAGGGCCGGTGCAAGAACGATCCGGCCTGGCAGTTCGAGACCGGGCTCGAATATGTTCTGGACGGCATCGCCGCCCGGATCGCGGCCGATTGAGGAACCGTGTCGATCCGGGCCGGCGCCGTTCGACGCGTTGACGAGACCGGCCCCCCAGGGCCGGTGAGAGCACCGGAGGAGACGACCGATGAAGTTCATGATCGTGGGCAAGGCCAGCCCGGAGACCGAGGCCGGGACCCTGCCGAGCCAGGAGCTCGTCGACAACATGCACGCCTACAACGAGTCGCTGGCCAAGGCGGGGGTGCTGCTGGCGGGTGAGGGCCTCTATCCCAGCTCGGCGGGGGCCCAGATCGCCTACAGCGGCGGCAAGGCGAGCGTGATCGACGGGCCGTTCGCCGAGGCCAAGGAGCTCATCGCCGGGTTCTGGCTGATCCAGGTCAAGTCGCGCGAGGAGGCCATCGAGTGGGCCCTGCGCGTGCCGGTCCCGCCGGACCACGACGGGATCGGGCTGGACGTGTGGCGGGTGTTCGACGCCACGGACGTACCGGACGAATCGACGCCCGCCGAGGAGCGCGCGTACGAGGAGGGGCTGCGCGAACGGCTCGGCGTGGACGACCCGCGCTGAGGTTGCGGGGCGGGCGCCGTGCTGGTCTCATAAGCCCGTGACGGCTTCCGACACCCATCGCACGATCGAGGCGGTCTGGCGCATCGAGGCGGCCCGGCTCATCGCCGGGCTCGCCGGGATGACGCGCGACGTCGGTCTCGCCGAGGAGCTGGCGCAGGACGCCCTGGTCGCCGCCCTGGAGCAGTGGCCGGAGTCCGGGGTGCCGCGCAATCCGGGCGCCTGGCTGATGACCGTGTCCAAGCGCCGCGCCATCGACCTGTTCCGCAGGAACGAACGCCTCCAGCACAACCTCAACGAGCTCGGCCACCGCCTCGACACCCAGGAGGAGCTGCCCGAGATCGACGAGATCGAGGACGACCTGCTGCGGCTGGTGTTCACGGCCTGCCACCCCGAGCTGTCGGTGGAGGCCAGGGTGGCGCTGACGCTGCGCGTGCTCGGCGGCCTGACCACCGACGAGATCGCGCGGGCGTTCCTGGTCCCGGAGCCGACCGTGGCCCAGCGCATCGTGCGCGCCAAGCGCACCCTGGCCGACAAGAAGGTCCCGTTCGAGGTGCCGCAGGGCGCGGAGCTGGCCGGGCGCCTGTCCTCGGTGCTCGAGGTCATCTACCTGGTCTTCAACGAGGGCTACTCGGCCACGGCGGGCGACGACTGGATGCGCCCGGGGCTGTGCGAGGACGCGCTGCGGCTGGGGCGGGTGCTGGCGGGCCTGATGCCCAAGGAGGCCGAGGTGCACGGCCTGGTCGCCCTCATGGAGATCCAGGCGTCCAGGTCGGCGGCCCGCGTCGGCCCGTCAGGCGAGCCGATCCTGCTGCTGGAGCAGAACCGGGCCCGCTGGGACCGGCTCCTCATCAGCCGCGGCCTGGCCGCGCTCGACCGGGCCGAGTCCCTCGGCGACGCGCCGGGCCCCTACACCCTGCAGGCCGCCATCGCCGCCTGCCACGCCAGGGCCGTCGATCCGCTGGACACCGACTGGGTGCGGATCGCGGGCCTGTACGAGGCACTGGCCAAGATGTCCCGCTCCCCCGTCGTCGAGCTCAACCGGGCCGTGGCCCTGTCGATGGCGTACGGGCCCGCCGTCGGGCTGGAGCTCCTCGACCAGATCGTGGACGAGCCGTCGCTGAAGGGCTATCACCTGCTGCCGAGCGTACGCGGTGACCTGCTGTTCAAGCTGGGACGCCGGGAGGAGGCGCGAGCGGAGTTCGGCCGCGCGGCCGGAATGACCCGCAACGCCCGCGAACGCGCCCTTCTGGAGGAGCGCGCCGCGTCCTGTTGATCCCTCATGCTGCTACGTCAAGCAGCGGATCATGGATGGGAGCGGGATGGACGCCGAGCAGGTCAACGTGTCGGCCGTGGAAGTCCGGTTCGCCGTCAAGGACAAGACCGGCCGGCGCCGCCCGAATTTACGATCCGATCGCGTGCGGAGAGGCGGGCGACCCCGTCCACGGCGTTTTACCCAAGTATTATCGCGAAGCATCATGGTAATTTTAGGCGGACGCTCCACATAATCGCCATAAAGTCACTACATCGCCTCTGACCTGCGAAAACAGCGTGACATAAAGGCGTAATAATATAGCTCCGTGCGCGATTTAAGCACCATTGAGAAACGGCGTCCAGATCTTGTCGCGCGATTTGTCATGACCTACTCTCCAGGTGATCAAATCACTCGACTCCATTCTTTCCGGAGGCCGCCTTGCGCCGATTAGCGCTGCCCCTCGCCGTCACGGCGATGATTGTTCCCCTGCTGTCCGCCCAGGCCTCCGCCGAAGCGGTCGACGAGCCGCCGCTGGCCGAGATCCAGGAGCTCGGTCCCGGCCAGTACGCCACCGACAACGGGACCTTCAAGATCGCCGAGCTGGACGTGTCCGCCGGCCTGATCAGCCGCAAGCACGGTGTCGCCATGGGCGACGGCAACCTGGCCCGGCCGCAGTCCGCCCCCTCCACCCGCCCCGAACTGGGCGTCTTCGGGCCCGGCTGGCTGGCCGAGTTCGCCGGCGGGCAGCTCAACCGGCGGCTGGAGGTCCAGAACGGCGCCATCGTCATCACCGAGCTCGACGACGGGACGTCGGCCCGCTACACCCTGAAGAGCAGCGTCGCCTTCCCCGACGGCGGCGGCATCCAGACGTACGAGACCACCGACGGCGCCAAGCTCACCGAGACCACCCGGTGGGACGCGGCCATCGGAGCGATGCGCACCACGACGTCCGAGACGATCGCGATCGACCAGACGGTCCAGGACCCGGACGACGCCCCCTTCACCAACGACGACGGCACCCCGATCAGCGCCGCCGACCTGGCCTACACCTACACCTGGGCCCGGCAGTCCGGCCTGTCGAGCACCGACACCTGGCGGGTGACCAGCGTCGGCAACACCGCCTTCGGCAAGTCGACGGTGGCCTACGACGGCCAGGGCCGCATCAGCACCATCAAGGAACCGGCCGGCGCGGAGACGCCCGAGTCCGTCCTCCGCTTCACCTACGCCACCACGACCACGGCCACGGGCACGTCGGTCGGAGACTTCGCGGGCCGGCTCAAGAACGTCACGGTCGCGTACGGGACCGAGGCGCCGCAGACACAGGCCAGCTACGGCTACGACACGTCGGGGCTGCTGCGTACGGTGAACGACCCCAGCTCGGGCACCGGCCTGGCCAATTACGCCTACGACCCGGTCGGGCGGCTGACCTCGATCCAGTCGGTCACCAACGGCGGCTGGCAGATGAGCTTCCCGGCCGGCGCCGCGGCTCCCCAGGTGAGCTCCACCGACCTCGACCTGCCGGTCGCCGGCGGGCCGATCGAGGGCGCCACCGGGATCAACGACCCCGCCGCCACGGAGCCGCCGCTGACCGACTTCCTGCCGGAGGGCATCGACCCGCCGCAGGCGTACCCGAAGAAGTGCAGCACCGCCGCGAACTGGATGTGGTACACGAAGATCGGCTGCTCGGCCTGGGCGGCGCACTACGGGTGGCACAAGCCGGGCTGGAAGCGTACCGCCAGCGGCTACAAGGTCATGGGCATCAATCACGACCACTGCACGTCGAGCGCCGACCGTCCGAGCGGCTTCGACTTCCGCCCGGCCTGCGACTCGCACGACTACGGGTACGGCCTGATCGGGAACACGTACAAGGGTTACAAGTACTACCTCGACCGTAGCCGCAAGGCCGACGTGGACAGCCGTTTCTACATCACCATGCGCGACAAGGTGTGCAACGGCTACTTCATCCTGGTGCGCGGGCTCTGCAAGAAGATCGCCGGCGCGTACTGGCTGGGCGTCCGCCTCAAGGGCAAGCCCAAGAACGGCGCGGACGCGACGAAGCGACCGAGGCCGTAAGGACTTCCACCAGTGCCGGATGGCGGGCGGGAGCCGCCATCCGGCAACCCCCTCATGTCGGCGTCGTTCCAGGGATCTCTTACGTAAGGGTGCGATACTTCATGAAATTTTCCGTTTTATCCTGTGTCGCCGCGGTGCTGGCCGCCACGGCGATCGTGAGTGCGCCGGCCCAGGCGACGTCCGCCCAGGCCCAGCAGAGCACGGCGGCGGCCGCCCCGTATGTCGAGCCCGGGTTGCTTTCGCGGGTCACCGCCGCCGGCAAGCTCAGGGTCAACGTGCTCACCAAGGCCAGGACCGACCTGCCGGCCGCGGCCACCAACGGCGAGGTCGTCCAGATGTTGTCCCGCTTCCCCGTGGTCACGCTGCGCGTCGACGCGGCGGCGGTGACCCGGCTGTCCCAGTTGCCGAGTGTGCTGAGCGTGACCGAGGACCGGCCGGTGCCGCCGGTGCTGGCCGAGAGCGTCCCGCTGATCGGCGCGGACAAGACCCGCGCGGCGGGCATGACCGGCGCGGGCAGCGTGGTGGCCGTGCTGGACACCGGCGTCGCAGTCAACCATCCCTTCCTGAAGGACCGGGTGCTCAGCGAGGCCTGCTTCTCCACGATCGACCCCGACTACTCCGCCACCAGCCTGTGCCCCAACGGTGAGTCCGAGCAGGAAGGGCCCGGCTCCGCGGACACCGATCAGGGCCCCTGCGCGGACGTGGCCCTGGACTGCGATCACGGCACGCACGTGGCCGGCATCGCGATCGGCAACGGTACGGGCGTGACCGGCGCGCCGCCCGCCGGCGTCGCCCCCGGCGCGGAGCTCGTCGCCATCCAGGTGTTCAGCAAGTTCACCTCGGAGTACTGGTGCGGCGCGGGATCCTCCCCGTGCCTGCTGAGCTTCACCAGCGACCAGCTCTTCGGCCTGGAGAAGGTCCTCGCGCTGCAGGAGAGCGGCGTGCCGCTGGTGGCCGCCAACATGAGCCTGGGCGGCGGCCAGTACACCGCGGCCTGTGACGAAGATCCGCTCGAACCGGTCATCGAAGACCTCCGCACCGCCGGGATCGCCACCGTCGTGGCGGCGGGCAACAACGGCTTCGGCGCCGCGGTCAGCTCCCCGGCGTGCGTGTCCTCCGCCGTCACCGTGGGCGCGAGCACCGACGAGGACGGCGTGGCCACCTTCAGCAACCGGGGCGCCATGCTCGACGTGTTCGCCCCCGGCGCGGGGATCATCTCCTCGGTGCCCGGCGGCAAGTGGGCCACGATGAGCGGCACCTCGATGGCCGCCCCGCACGTCACCGGCGCCCTGGCGGTGCTGCGCCAGGCCAAGCCGACCGCGACGCTGGCGGAGCTGGAGGCGGCGATCAAGAGCGCCGGCAAACCGATCACCTACTCCGGCGTCACCACCCCGCGCCTGCAGCTCGCCGCCGCCGTGAACGGCGGTGAGGAGCCCCCCGAGGACGGCGAGGCCTGGTCCATCCCCTTCTTCGAGAACGTCAAGGACACCCCCATCCCCGACCACGGCAACGTGACCTCCTCCATCCCGATCAGCGGGATGCTCGGCAGCGCCCCGGCCACCCTGGAGATCTACGTCGACATCCATCACACCTGGCGCGGCGAGCTGAAGATCGACCTGATCGCCCCGGACAACAAGGTGTATCCGCTCCGGGCTCCTGAGGCCACCGACAGCGCCGACGTCCTGCACGAGACCTACACCGTCAACGCCAGCGCCTCGCCCGCCAACGGCACCTGGAAGCTGCGCGTGGAAGACGTCGAATGGGTCGACACCGGATTCCTCGACGCCTGGTCGATCAGCATGCCCTGCTTCGGCAACTGGGACGACGTCGACATTCCGGACCCCGGTGTGGCCGAATCCAGCATCATCCTGGCCTGGCTCGACGGCAACGCGCCCTCCCGTACGCGCGTGCACGTGGAGATCGGGCACACCTGGCGCGGCGACCTGAAGATCGACCTGATCGCCCCGGGCGGCAAGGTCTACCCGCTGCGCGCCGCCGACGCCAAGGACGGCACCGACAACATCAACGAGAGTTATTGGGTCAGCGCGACGGTGTCACCGGCGAGCGGAACCTGGAAACTCCGCGTCGAAGACCTGGCGAAGGGAGACAAGGGCTACATCGACGGCTGGACCCTGACCCTCTGACACCGCTCCTGCCCGGTGCCGTCGGGTGCCGGGCAGGCTGCGATCATCGTCGGATGGATCATCGTTCCCGGATTCGACGACGGCTGCGGTCGCTGGCGTGGGTGGAGTTGCTCAACATCCCGTTGCAGGCGGTGATCTGGTTCGTCGTTGCCGGGTTCCCGGTGACGGTGGCGAACGGCGTGGGTTTCGCGTTGTTCGCGCTGCTCCTGCTGCAGGGATCCGGGTACTGGTTCGCCAAGCTCCGCCAGCTCGCCACCCACGACAGGTTTCTCCCAGGGGCCGGCGCCTTCGCCGCCGCGCGCCGGGCCGACGTCGTCGTGCTGGCCGCCGGCCTGGCGTTCCTCGTCTGGGCGATGGTGGCCGATCCGGGGGCGGGAAGCTGGCCTGGGCTGGGGTTCGGGCTGTTCGCGGCGCTGGAGCTGGTGAACTACTTTCACGTCCAGCTCATGTACGACACCGCCGAGGATCTCCGTTACCTGCGCTCGCACGGCCTGCGCCGCGCCCACCTGGCCCGCGATCTCTCGGTCAGGCGCCGGCGCCCATGAGATCGGCTGCTCGCCCGCTCTCGGCCAGGTGGCGGGCCCGATACAGCGGCACCGCCGCCGCGACCAGCCCGGCCGCGCAGACCAGCACGACGGGCCACGCCTGCACGGTGACCGGCGGCATCGGGTCCGAGGGCGGCTCGGCCAGGTAGCCGAGCACCACCACCTGCAGGTACGACGCCGCCATCGTCGCCAGGCCGGCGAACAGGAGCATCGCGGCCAGCGTACGGCCGAGCAGCCTCGGCGGTGTGATGGCCTGGCGGTGGCTGAGCAGGGCCACCCCGGCGGCCGTCGCGCCGGCCCACGGCACGAACGTGCCCAGCCCGTACCAGAGCACGGCCAGCCGGCCTGAAGCGGCGACGGCGAGAAGGAGCGCGAACGGCTGGGTGGCCAGCAGCGCCGTCCAGGCCAGCCGGAAGGGGTGCACACGCCGCCCGAGCAGCAGCGCCGCCACCGCCCCCACCGGCACCGCCAGGTCGTTGATCCCCGTCGCGACGCTCGCGCGTGACCCGGCGAGCTCTTCGAGCAGCGGTTCCAGCAGGGCGGCCGCGACGACGTACACGGTGATGGCCTTGAGCACGGGATGCGCCCAGACGAACCGCACCCCTTCGGTCATCTCCCGCCACCAGCCCGTACGGGGCGGCGCGGGTTCCTCGGGCACGTCGATGCCCCGGAACAGCAGCGCGCAGCCCGCGAACGCGACGGCCGCCAGCGCCAGCATCAGGTCAGGCCGGGTGAAGGCCAGGGGCAACAGCCACGCGGCCAGCCCGCCGGCGAGCGCCACCACCGCGTTGACCTGCGTCAACCGCCCGCGCTCGACGACCGTCGGCAGATAGACCTGCGCGGCGAGCTGTGCGGCGGTCCACAGGACCGGCACCAGCACGACGGCCGGGAGGAGGTGCGGGAGCGTGATCTGCCCCAGCCAGCCGGCGACGGCGAAGGACGCCAGCGTCACGGCGCTCAGCAGCGCCGTCGTCACCAGCGCCGGACCGCGCCGCACCCGGTCGAGGACCACGCCGATGGGAAGGGCCAGCACCAGCGACAGCAGCACGACCGTCATGGAGGCCAGCCCGGCCTCGGCCAGGGACTCGCGGGCCCGATCGAACAGGAGGTAGATGAGGGTGCTGGGGACGGCGAACATGCCGATCTGCTGGGCGGTGGCACCGGACAGGAACAGCCAGAAGGGGCGCCGGGTGTGGGGGGTGGACACTCCGGCAATCTTGGGACAAAAGACGCCAATCAGCAAACGTTGGAGGCCAGGAGGGCTCGGACCTGTTCGCGCGCATGGCCGATGGGGTCGGCGAAGACGTTCAGGCCGTGGGCGACAAGCGCTCCTTCGTGCAGCAGCATGCACGTGCGGCCCAGATCCCCGGCGAGGCCGGTGAACAGGTCGAGCATCCACTGCTTCTGCCCGATGATGATCGGGTACGCCGGGTGGGACGGATCGCTGATCTCCGCGTGCGCGTTGACCATGCTGCACCCCTTGGAGCCGTTCTCCTCCGACCACGCGCGTGAGGCGTCGAAGACGGCCAGGACGCGCGCCGCCGGCGCCGGCCCCGCGGCGTCGAGGCGCTGGGCGAGGAAGGCCCGCCAGCGTTCGTCCCGATCCGCGAGATACTCCACGACGATCTGCTCCTTGGAGCCGAACCGGTCGTAGAGGGTCTTCTTCGTCACGCCGGCCTCGGCGGCGATCAGGTCGACGCCGACGGCATGGATGCCACGCTCGTAGAACAGCCGCCCGGCGGCCTCCAGGACGCGCCGCGCGCCGGGCGTCCGGCCCTTGGTAGTGCTCACAGCCCAACAGTATACCGATCTGTATAGTAAGTCGTAAGTATACCGATCTGTATAGCTTTGGGAGAGCCATGAACTTCCTGCTCTCGATCGCCTTCGTGCTCTGCTGGAGTTCCGGGTTCATCGGGGCCAAGCTCGGCGCCGGCAGCGCGTCCGCGATCACGATCCTGATGTGGCGGTTCCTGCCGCTGGCCGTCATCCTGATCGCCGTCGCCGCCGTCTCCAGGACGTCGTGGCGGGGCCTCACCGCGCGGGACGTGGTCCGGCAGGCCATGATCGGCGCACTGTCGCAGAGCGGCTATCTGCTCACCGTCTACTACGCGATCCAGCTCGGGGTCTCCAGTGGCACCACCGCCCTGATCGACGGCGTCCAGCCCCTCGTCGCCGGAGCGCTCGCCGGCCCGCTGCTGCGTCAGCACGTCTCGCGCAAGCAGTGGCTCGGCCTGTGCCTGGGTGTGGGCGGCGTCGCCATCGTCACCCTGGCCGACGCCACCGCCGGCGCCGGTGTGGCCTGGTGGGCCTATCTCATCCCCTTCCTCGGCATGTTCTCGCTGGTGGCGGCCACGTTTCTGGAAAGCCGCTCCCGTACGCGGGTCGCGCCCGCCGCGTCGATGACCGTCCACTGCGTCACCAGCGCCGTCATCTTCACGGCACTCGCCGTGAGCACCGGGGCCGCGCTACCGCCCGCCGAGCTCTCGTTCTGGGCCGCGATCACCTGGCTCGTGGCCCTGTCGACCTTCGGCGGGTACGGGCTGTACTGGCTCATTCTGAGGCGTTCCGGAGTGACCAAGGTCAACACGCTCATGTTCCTCATGGCCCCGGTCACGGCGGTCTGGGGAGCCCTCATGTTCGGCGAACCCTTCGGCCCGCAGACCGCCCTCGGCCTGGCCATCGGCCTCGCGGCGGTCGTCATCGTCCACCGCGGCGACCCCTCGCCCACCAGGAACACGGACGAGGCCGCGAGCCACGTACGAGCCTGACGCCCGGCCACCGGGAATTGCCGGTAAATGATCAAAACGGCGCACCGCCCCATTGGTCAATGCCCGCAGTAAATGCTCTAGTCCGAGAAACCATGCGACACGTTGCCGGTGCAGCACTTATCGCAGTCGCCATCGCCGGATGTGGTGCGGCGGGGTCGCCATCCGGAGATCTTTCCCCGGCGACAACATATAGGCCCGCCACCAGTGGCGGCTCCACGGAGTCACCGGCGGTCGGCACGAAGTATCCGTTCGTCCTTTACACGCATTGCGGGCTTCGGTCCGCACATTTCGGTGGACGCCGGTGGCCCCCCAGAACAGCCACATCCCGACGGCAAGGACGAAACCGCCGGGATATCTCGTATGGTTCACCTGGCAAGGCGGATCGGCTGATTTCGTACCGTCACCTTCGGAGCCGATGCCACCCTGCCAATGATCGGCTAGCGATAGATGGAGTAGATCGACGCGAGAAGAACGGGGTTCTCGAAGAAAGAAAACCCCAGCCCCCGGTTGAGAACGAACGACTCAAACGTAGCCAGGGCACACAGAAGCGCCAGGAGATCAAAAGTCGCGGACTTAATCAAAGAATCAATTACGGGCGGATGTCATTGACGACATCCCATGTCATTCGGCAATGGCAACCTTGACCTGGATTGCGATGGGGTGGCGCAGCGGGAACGTCACCTCCTTCGCCTGCGACATTCTGGGCACCCGGCGCCTCACCATCATCGAAACCGCTAAGATCGCGTCTCGTGCTTCCGGATGGTTTATGGCGAATTATCAGGCTTGGAGTCGTAAGCCTGGTTCTTGTGGCGGCGGTCGTGGGCCTGGTGCTCGGCGACGCCTGGCTCTGGGCGGCCGTCGAATGGTCGCCGCCAGGCGATGCGGAGTTCTACTCTCGCGGCGGGTTCGACACCCTGACGGTCGCGGCGCTGCTCGTGGCCGCCCTGGTGAAGGCCGCGCTCCTGTGGCTGATCCTGCGTCCCCCCGCGCCGGGACCGCTGGATCGCCGGGCGAAGGTGCTGCGCCGGCTGCTGTATCTGGCGGTGGCGTACACCCTCGTGCCGTGGTGGCCGATCGCGCTGCTCCCCGACGGGTTCGACACGGCGTTCCGGCTCGCGCAGTGGACCGCGATTCACATCCTCTACCTGCTCGTCATCCGCTGGCGGTCCCGCATGCTGTGCGCCGCGGCCGGGGCGATGTTCGCGGTCGAGCTGGCTGGGACGGCCAACGTCCTGCTCTTCGAACTCGGCCTCCAAGAGCTTGGATCGGGCGGCATCGTCGAAGTGGGCTCGCTGCTGGGCGGAGCGGCGACGATCATCCTCACGGTCGTCGGGCAGAGGCGCGACGGCCGGTGGAGCCGCGGCACACTGGCCGCCGGGTGGTCGTCGGTGGGCGTCTACGCGCTGGTGGTCCTGCTCGGCACGCTCTTCAGCGGCAGTCTGGCGATACTGGTCATGACGAACGCGGCGGGGCTCGTCAGCGCCGTGTGGGCCGCGGCGACCGCCCGTGAACTGCCCATCGAGGAGCGCCCGGCGGACCCGCCGCCCGCGCGGCGGCGCGCGATCCGCGTCGCGGTGGCGGCCGTGACCGTACTGCCGATCATCGCACTGATCCACCCGGAGCAGGCCGCGCACCTCACCTACACCGGCTCGACGACCGACTGCTACGACCGGCCCGCCTCCGGCGATCTGAAACCCGCGGAACGCGACGCCACGTTCCTGTGCCTGGTGCGGAGCAGAGACGGCGGAGTCCCGCCCATGTTCCCGGACAGCCTGTCGGACCAGGCGATCCTCGCGTACGGGCGGGCGCTGTGCCGCACAGAGGACCGCGCCGAGCAGGAGGCGCTTCTGACGCGGGCCGGGAGCGCGCGGCCCGCCTGGGCCGCGGCCCCGTGGAACCTCGTCTACGTGTGCCCGGAGACCATCGGCGAAACCCATCCCGAGCTGCTGCGGTCGGCCACGGAGGCGGAGGCGGCGACCACCGCCTACATCCTCGAGGAGAACGCGCAGTGCCGCGACCCGTGGCCCCGCACGAAGGGTGTCGCCCAGGCCACGGCCAAATACTTCCTGTTCGTCGACGGCGATCCCGGCTATCTGGTCCACGACCCCGAGGACGAAACGGCTGAGAAGGATGCGGAGCAGGCGATGGACAGGGTCTACGACGACAGCGTCCAAATCGGGGTGGCCGGCAGCGCGGCGCTCGTCGGGCACGTCGCAGACGTCACCAACCTGTGCCTGACGGTGAAGGCCTTCCACGCCGCGCCGCCGCGGCGGACGGCCGGGTGGCGTCAGGTCAACGAGGTGCCGATCGTCAGCCGCACCGGCCGGCTCACCGTGCCGGAGAGGGGCGAGGGAGGAGAGGTCGGCGCCGATGCCCCGATACCGAACCTGGCGATCGCGGGGAAGGGCCGCTACCGGCTCCGTGTCTACGTGCGCATCGACGATGCGGGCGACGAGCAGCACCTGGTCGTCGTGTTTCCGGGTACGTCGAGGAAGAGGCTCAAGCTGGAGCCGTGAGCGGCGGTGCTCGGTCAGGCCGGGGGCCGCACCGCCTGGAGCGATCGTCAAATCCCGTGCGGCCGGACTTCCCAGGTCGGCCGCTGGAGCTGGTCGTTGTACACGATGATGTCGGCGTGGTCGGTGGGGCGGGCCGTGGCGAAGTAGAGCTTTTGGGAGGGGATATAGCGATTGCGCCAGGACCGTTCGATGTCGGCGGTGCCGGCGGTGCTCGCGGTGTCGGCGGTGGACCCGGCCGGCGCCGTGCCTCGGTCCCGGGCGCGATCTATCGTCCGCTCGAAGGGGACGGACACGAAGATGCGCAGGTCCCACCGGCCGATGAGTTCTGGGCGCAGGAGGAAGACACCGTCGAAGAGCAGTACGGCGTCCGCGGGGGCGGTCGTGACCGGCGGGGACGATGGAGTGTCGCTGTCTCTGTCGTAGACCGCGTGCCGGAACCTTCGGTCGCCGCCTGGGCCCAGCGGATCGAGCAGGACCCGGCACAGCGCGGCGTGGTCGTGGGCGTCGAAGTAGCAGCCTTCGGCCGAGTACCGGCCGCGTCGGTAGCGCTGTGCACGGGGGACGAGGAAGTCGTCGATGGTCGCGCGGATGACGTCGCGATCCTGCGCGCGCAGGACGACGGCGAGCTCGTCGGCCAGCGTGGTCTTGCCGGCGGCGGGCGGCCCGTCGATGGCGACCCGCAGCGGGTGCGCGACCGTGACGGACCTGATCGCCTCGGCCAGCCGGCTGATGAGCTCGCCGCGGGTGCCTTGGTCCATTGCCGCCTCTCTCAAGTTCAGCACCTCCACGTCAGGCCGGCGTGGACGAGATGGGGTGCGTCGATCGCACGCCGGTGGGCCCGGGCGGACTCGATCGGTTTGAGACCTACGGACGATCACCGGGAAGGTATACCCCTCCCGGCCGATCCGCGGGCAGCCATCGAGCGACCCGGGTCCGTTCGCCGATGCTCTGGCAGACGATGCCGTCGCGCAGGAGAATCGGCTCGTCGCGCTCGGCGCCGGGCAGTTCGAGAAAACCCAGCCATTCGCCGGTCGGGATGTCCAGGAAGACCAGCGCGACGGACCGCCAGTCGAGATCGCCGCCGATCCACCGCTCCCGCTCCACGACGGCGGCGAGCGTCCGGCCCCGGACGAACATCGGCCCACCCAGGCTCAGCTCCTCGTCGTCGGTACCGAGCGCGCGAAGCCCGGCGACGAACGGCCGGCGCGGTTCGACGTCCGCTCGGAGCAGCTCGTAGCCGCCGGCCAGGTCTCGCCTGCTCGGTACGGGGTCTCGCCAGCGAACCGCCGACACGTACGCGTCGGAGTCGAGCACCACCAGCTCACCGGCCGGCGAGAACGCGATCCCCGTCACCCGCTCACCAGGAATGTCGGCGGCCGGCGACGATGAGCGGGAATCGGCGCCGTACACCCGCAGCCGACCCTCCACGACCTCGGCAACGGCCAGGATCACGGTGTCATCACCAGAGCATGCCGCGAACGCGACGGCGGTCGACGGCGCCGGCGCGCAGGCGACCTCGACCCCTTCACCCCAGGTCTCCAGCGGCACGGTGCCGATACGGGTCAATGTCCGGACATCGAGCAGGTTCAGCCGCACGGGGCCGTCCGGCCGCGCCTCCCCGAAGAGGAGGTACGAGCCGTCGGCGGTGAACTGCAGCCAGCCGGCACAACGCCCGTCATCCGCGATCCCTTGGCCCCGGCTCGTCCCATCAGTCCAGCCGTCTCGCTCTGTGCTGCCGCCCGGGTACCTGTACGCCTCACCGCGGGAACACCACAGTTCGACCGTCAGGTCGTCACACAGAATCGCGATGCTCTCACCGGCGGGATGGACGGCCAGCTCGCGGTACGGCCCGGTCGGCACACAGGACATCACCGGGGCGAGCCCGTCATGAGCATCATGGACGGTGACGAGCTCCGGCTGCGCGAGAGCAACGTATCGCCCAGCCGGGTCCACTGAGACCAACCGCCCGGCGGCGTCCCCGACCTCAGCAATGGCTCCGGTCTGCACGCGTCCGTTCTACCGCGTTCCTGATCGGTACGCGGGCCAACGCACGATCTGTCATGCCTGATGCGCTCAATCGAACCCCGCATCTTGACGCACATCGACGCATCGCCGAGCATCAAAATGACCCACCGCTCCCCACGAAGGCGGATGACCATGAGGCTCAAGCTGCTCGGCGTCTCCAGCGGCAAGACCGGCTGTCCCGCACTGTACGAGACCACCCGCGGCACGTTCGTCGTACAGGGCAAGCGGGTCCAGGACGAGGAGGCGATCGCCGACCTGGTCAACCTGCAGGACGACGAGTTCTACGTCGAGATCCCGAAGGAGCTCCTCCGGTACGCACGGGAAGCGGGGTGAGCGACCGGCGCCTGACGGTGCCGGAGTTCGTCGCGTCCCTGCATGGATTCCGGCACACCGCGTTCCGGCTGGAGGTTCGCGACCGGTACAACGAGCCGGACGAGCTGCCGGTGCTTCGCCGATTCCTCGACACCGGCGAGATCGACGGGTCGTACATGCAGGACTGGATCGAGGAGTTCGTTCCGCGGACCGATGCGGGTGAGCGCATGGAGCGCGTCCGTGTCGTCTCCGTGCCGCACTCCGACTACACCCGCTTCGGTCTCGCCCTCGCCCGTTACAACATCCAAGCCGGGGAGGACATCCGCTACCTTCAGCGCGATCAGGCGGCCGAGCTCGAACTGCCGACTCACGACTTTTGGCTGATCGACTCGACTACGCTGCTCATCCTGAGGTTCGGAGACGACGACATTCTCCTCGGCGCCGACCTCGTCACGGATCCCGCCGTCGTGGTGATGCACTGCCACTACCGGGACGTGGCGCAGCACTACGCCGTCCCATGGCAGGAGTACACCGAGCGGGATGTCCACCTACCAGAGAGCCCGTGAGACGCTCGGGCTCCGCCTGCGTGAGCTCCGGCGTGACGCCCGGCTGACCGGCCAGGCCCTCGCCGGGACTCACGGCTGGCACCGCACCAAGGTCTACAAGATTGAAAGCGGCAAGCAGACCCCTTCGGACGCCGACGTCGAGGCATGGGCCACATCCTGTGGAACGCCCGAGCAGGTGCCCGAACTGATCGCGGCCCTCCGATCGCTCGAGGGCCAGTACGTCGAGTTCCGGCGCATGTTCCGGCGCGGCATGGTCGTGCAGCAGCAGACGTTCGCCGAAGCCGAGGCGGAAGCGGAGGTGATCCGCAACTTCGAGTCGTGCTTCGTGCCGGGCCTTCTGCAGACACCTGAGTATGCGGCCCATCGCCTGAGGGAGGCGATCACGGCAGACGGGGCGCACAACGACCTCGCGGCGTCCGTAGCCGCCAGAATGGCCCGTCAGCAAATTCTGTACGCGCCGGGCCGGCGCTTCCACTTCGTGATGACCGAGGCGGTTCTCCGGCTCCGTCTCTGCCCTCCGGATGTTCTGGCCGGCCAGTTGGAGAAGCTGTCGGTCGCGTCGACTCTGCGGACGGTCCGGCTTGGCGTGATCCCCTTCGAGCGGATCTATCCGGTGGCGCCCGTTCATGGGTTCTGGGTCTTCGACGACCGCTGGGTCTCGGTGGAGACACTCACCGCCGCATTGACGATCACTCAGCGACCGGAAGTGAACACCTACCTGTCGGCTTTCACTCAGTTCGCCGAGATAGCCGTCTACGGTCACCAGGCGCGCGAGCTGATCGAGCGCGCCACCGCCGAGGTGGCGTCACCCACCGGCACCTGATTCTCCGATGATGCTCGAAGATGCTTGCACGGCGGCCCTGTCCCGAGATCTGCTGCATCTTGGCGCACAGTGCTTCAAGGTGCTGAGCGCATCGTCCTAGCGTCATCGGCATGAGCGGTCACGAACTCGAACCCCCAGCGCGTACGCCCACCGCCTCGGGCGTTGACGCATGTGCGGGCCGACCAGACGAGGTGCCGTTCTGGGCTGGTGATCGGCCGTGAAGCCGTACCTCCCAGTGCGGGTGGCCGAGCCGGCGGACGGGTTCATGGGGTTCCATGCCAGATCACCCGCCGCCCTCAAGAAGGCGTGCGCACACAACGACTTCCTGATCGAGCGGTGGGCGGTCCGGGCGGGAGGGTCGCGATGACGCAGGAGGAGACGCGCGCCTACTACGACGATCCGATCAACGAGCGGGCCATGTGCGATCTGCTGATGGACGCCCACCCGGGGTGGGTCGTGTGGCGGCTCGGCAGGGATCGCACGCTTCGCCCGGTCCCGTTGTGGTGCGCCCGCCGTGAAGGCTGGTGTGCGGCCCAGGCCCCGCTGATGGACGAGAACGCCGGGCAGTTGAACCGGGCCATGGCCATGGTGGACGCGGGCGCGGTGGCGACGTGAACGGCTACAGCACGATCCCGTACGTGATCGCGTTCAGCAACGAGCTGGTCGAGGATCCGATCTGGTTCGAGCCGTCGGCCGGGAGCGTGCGGCTGGCCTACCGGCCGGCCCGCGACGGTGACTGGGTCGGCCCCGGCGGGGTGCGCCGGTACGCCTCCGGAATCTTGCGCGCCCGGGTGCGGGACCTGCTCGACCGGCCGGACGAGCGCGGTCACGAGCGCATGCGCAAGCTGAACACGCTGCGGCAGTGGCGCTGCATGGACCACCTGTTCTGCCAGGTGTGCGGGCAGCCGGCGATCGACCTCGGCACCGGCCGTACGCCGTGGCTGCTGGTCCGGCCGGTGTTCGAGGCCACCGGCCCGGGAACCGGTCGCACCAACGCGCCGCCGTGCTGCTGGGCATGTGTCCCGAAGGCGCTGGAGGAGTGCAAGATGCTGCGGGCCGAACCCGTCATGCTGTGCACGGTGGGCGATGTGACCTCGGCGGGCGTGCTGGCGGACATCTACCAGCCGATGCCGGACACCGGACAGCCCGTGCCCTGCCTGCGGAACGCGTTCGTCGCCTGGAGCGACCACATCTGGCACGCGGGCGCTCTCGCGGTGGCCCAGGTCGTCGACCTGCACGGGATCGAACCCGTGGGCCCCCGAGATGGCCCGGCCCTCCACGGTCTGAGGTAGAGGACCGGGCGTACGACTTCTCCGAGGCGGCTGGGCTCCCAGCACATCTCGGAGGACCGATCGCCCCCGCTCGAAGAGTGCTGGGCGGGCGGCCCTCTCAGATCAGGACGTCTGAGCGTCGCGAAACCTTCAGGGGTCAGGGCTCTGGCCTGGCTGGAAGAACGTAGCGCACCCTCGCGACGACCTTTCGGGGCGGGGTCCCGTCGGCCCATCGGGCAACCAGGACCCGGGTGGGAGCCTTTGGGCACGCTCTCATGGCGGGGTGACATGCCCGCTATGCGACACAAAAGAGGTCTCTTGTGGTGGGAGCGCTCCCAATCAGCTCTTTGGGGCCTTTATGCACATAAATCCGTATTCATTGTTGCAAACTGCACCATTGGTAACGGTTACGTTTCGCGGGATTGACGTGTTGAGCCGGTAAGTGCACCCTTTGTGGGAGCGCTCCCAAACACTCCCACCGCGGCGGAGCGCGTGCCGCGGTGCACCTCCCCAACCAATAACCCGAGAAGGGGTCCACCATGATGATCAGCAAGCGTCGCGGCGGTCTTGCCGCGGCCTCGGCCCTGGCCGCGGCGGCGCTCGCCGTCGCGTCCTGTGGTTCCGGCGGTACTCCGCAGTCCAGCGCTCCCGCCTCCTCCGCGCCCGCCGAGCCGGTCACGATCCGTGTGCAGACCTTCGGCGGCGGCACCAACTTCGGCTACAAGAACGCCATCACGAAGTGGAACGCCGAGCACAAGGACATCCAGATCAAGGAAGAGCACCTCACCGACCAGTTCGAGCAGCAGTACTGGCCGCAGATGATCCAGTGGCTCCAGGCCGGCAACGGCGCGGGCGACGTGGTCGGCATCGACGAGGGCGGTATGGGCTTGGCCAAGGCGCACCCCGAGTGGTGGGCCGACCTGAAGGAGCAGGGCCTGGAGTCCCGTAAGGCCGACTTCCCCGCCTGGAAGTGGGAGAACGGCGTCACCGCCGACGGCAAGCTGTTCGGCCTGGGGACCGACATCGGCGGCATGAGCATCTGCTACCGCACGGACCTGTTCAAGAAGGCCGGACTGCCCACGGACCGCGAGAAGGTCAGCGCGCTGTGGCCGACGTGGGACGCGTTCATGAAGGTCGGCCAGCAGTTCCAGTCGAAGGTCAAGGACACCAAGTGGGCCGACGGCACGAACACGTTGTACCAGGTGGTGCTGTACCAGGAGGCGGCCAAGAACGGTAACGTCACCTATTTCGACCAGAGCAACAACCTCATCGTCGACAAGAACCCGGCGGTGAAGACGGGCTTCGACTTCGCCTCGAAGATGAGCCAGCAGGGGCTGACCGCCAAGCTGCGCAACTTCACCGACGAGTGGGCGGCGGGCACCCAGAAGGGCGCGTTCGCCACGGTCGGCTGCCCGTCCTGGATGCTCGGCGTGGTCAGCGGCAACGCGGGTGACGCGGGCAAGGGCCAGTGGGACGTGGCCGGGGTTCCGGGCGGCGGCGGCAACTGGGGCGGCTCGTGGCTGGCCGTGCCGAAGCAGTCCAAGCACCCGAAGGAGGCGGCGATGGTCGCCGACTACCTGACGCAGGCGCAGACCGAGGCGAGCATCTTCACCGACTTCGGGAACATGCCGAGCAACACCAAGGCGCAGCAGGACCCGGCGGTGCAGGGCGCGAAGAACGAGTTCTTCAACAACGCCCCCATCGGCGAGATCTTCGCCAAGTCCGCCTCGAGCCTCCAGCCGGTCTTCCTGGGTGTGAAGCACGCCCAGGTCAAGAACGCCATCGAGTCGGTCATTCAGGGCATGGACGACGGCTCGGTCCCCCACGACAAGGCCTGGCAGCAGCTGGTCGACGACGCGGTCAAGGCCGCGGGCTGATCTCCTCGCCCGGCCCGCCGTCCGCGGGCCGGGCACGTTGCCGCTGAAAGGTCTGCTATGAGCCTCGACACCCTTCCGCGGGCGGCGCGCAGCTCCCATCGCCGCGACCGCCCGCCAGGCCGCCGCTGGCGTTCTCGCATGGACGTCAAGGCGATGCCGTACGCCCTGGTGTCCCCGTACTTCCTCCTGTTCGCCGCCTTCGGGCTCTTCCCGTTGGCCTTCACGCTCTACTACTCGCTCTACGACTACGACCTGGCGGGCACCACGGAGTGGGCCGGCCTGGGCAACTACACCGCGCTGCTGGCGGACGACGACTTCTGGCGTGCCGTGGTGAACACCGTGGGCATGTTCATCCTCGCCACCGTCCCCCAGATGCTGCTGGCGTTGTTCCTGGCCAACGCGCTGAACAAGCGCTTCCGGTTCCGCCTGGCGATCCGCATGAGCGTGCTGCTGCCGCTGGTCACGTCGGTGGTCGCGGTCGCGGTGGTGTTCACGCAGCTGTACGCCCGCGACTGGGGCCTGGTGAACTGGATCCTCGGCATGTTCGGCGTCGAGAACACGAACTGGCGAGCCGAGCGCATCCCCTCGTGGATCGCGATCGCCACCATGGTCGACTGGCGCTGGACCGGCTACAACGCGATCATCTTCCTGGCCGGGATGCAGACGATCCCGAAGGATCTGTACGAGGCCGCCGCGATCGACGGCGCGTCCAGGCGCAGGCAGTTCTGGCAGATCACGCTGCCGATGCTGCGCCCCACCATGATCTTCGTGGTGCTCAACTCCACGATCGGCGGCCTGACGCTGTTCTCCGAGCCGACCACGTTCTACAACGGCAACGTCGACGGCGGGTCGCAGGGCCAGTTCCAGACGGTGGCCATGTTCATCGTCAAGCAGGGCTTCCGCGAGTTCGACTACGGCTACGCCGCCGCGGCCGCCTGGCTGCTGTTCCTGCTCATTCTCATCGGTGCCGCGATCAACTTCCTGTTCGTGCGCAGGATCGGAGGCACGAAGTGACCAACTGGTCTCCGACCATCATCACCAGGGTCATGCTGGGCCTGGCGGTCTTCCTGTCGGCGTTCCCGCTGTACTGGATGCTGGTCATCGCCTCGCGCACGAACGCCGACGCGGTGGCGGTGCCGCCGCCGTTCCTGCCGGGCGGGAACCTGGGCGAGAACATCATCGCGGTGCTCAACAACGAGGACGCCAAGTTCCTGCTGGGCCTGACGAACTCGTTCATCGTGGCGAGCGTCGTCACCGTCTCGGTAGTGATCATCTCGACGCTGGCCGGCTTCTCGTTCGCGAACCTGAACTTCAAGGGCAGGAACCTGCTCCTGGTGCTCGTGCTGCTGACCATGGCGGTGCCGCTGCAGCAGATGGGCGTGGTGCCGCTCTACCGGCTCATGGTGAGCCTGGAGTGGACGGGCACGCTGAAGGCGGTCATTCTGCCGTACCTGCTCAACGGGTTCGGCGTGTTCCTGATGACGCAGTACACGCGGCAGGCCGTGCCGATGGAGCTGGTCGAGGCGGCCCGGGTGGACGGGGCCGCGACGCTGCGCATCTGGTGGAACGTCGTGCTGCCGGCGGTGCGGCCGGGCATGGCCGTGCTCGGCATCAACACGTTCATGCTCATGTGGAACGACTTCATGTGGCCGCTGATCGTGCTGACCCCGGACAACCCCACCGTGCAGATCGCGATCACCTCGCTGAACGCCCGGTTCTCCACGAACTATACGTTGATCTTCGCGGGGACAGCGCTGTCCATCATCCCGCTCATCGCAGTATTCGTCGCTTTCGGCCGCCAGATCGTGGGCGGCCTCATGGAAGGTGCGGTCAAGGCGTGACGACACAAGAGGAACAGACGCGTGCCGGGCTGCGCTTCCCCGCGAGGTTCGCGTGGGGCGCGGCGACCTCGGCGTACCAGATCGAAGGAGCCGTGTCCGAGGACGGGCGCGGTGCCTCCATCTGGGACACGTTCACCAAGACGCCGGGCCGGATCGTCAACGGGCATCACGCGGACGTGGCCATCGACCACTACCACCGCTACCGGGAGGACGTCGCCGTCATGGCGGAGCTGGGCCTGTCGGCCTACCGCTTCTCGGTGTCGTGGCCGCGCATCCAGCCGACCGGTTCCGGCAAGGTCAACCAGAAGGGACTCGACTTCTACAAGCGGCTCACGGACGAGCTGCGCGGGCACGGCATCGACCCGTGGCTGACCCTCTACCACTGGGATCTGCCCCAGGAGCTGGAGGACAAGGGCGGCTGGCCCAACCGCGACGTGGCCTACTGCTTCGCCGACTACGCCGCGACCGTCCACGAGGCGCTGAAGGATCACGTGCACACCTTCAGCACCGTCAACGAGCCATGGTGCGCCGCGTTCCTCGGCTACGCCTCGGGCGAGCACGCCCCCGGCAGGCGTGAGCCGCAGAACGCGATCAGGGGCGCGCATCACCTCAACCTGGCGCACGGGCTGGCCGTGCAGGCGATGGGCGCCCGCCGCGTCGGCGGCTGCGTGAACCTGTACGCGGTCACCCCCGCCACCGACAGCGTCGAGGACCTGGACGCGGCCCGGCGCATCGACGGCCTGCAGAACCGGTTCTTCCTGGACGCGCTGCTGCTGGGCCGCTACCCGCAGGACGTGCTCGACGACCTGCCGATGGAGATCGACTTCATCAGGCCGGACGACATGAAGATCATCAATGCGCCGCTCGACCTGCTTCTCGTCAACTACTACAGCCGCTTCACGGTCTCGGGAGCACCGGGAGGCAAGAAGTCCGCGGCGGCCGCCCCCACGGACTCGGGTTCGCCGTGGGTGGGCAGCGAGCACGTGTCGTTCGTCAACGCGGGCCGCCCGATGACGGCGATGGGCTGGGAGATCGACGAGGACGGCCTGGTGGAGGTCCTCACCAGGGTGGCGCGCGACTACCCGCGGATCCCGATGGTGGTCTCCGAGAACGGCGCCGCCTTCGACGACGTCCTGAACGACGGGCGCGTGCACGACCGGGAGCGGGCGGCGTACTTCGAGGCGCACCTCGGCGCCTGCAAGACGGCCATCGACGCGGGTGTGCCCCTCGAAGGGTATTTCGCCTGGTCACTGATGGACAACTTCGAGTGGGCCTGGGGTTACGGCAAGCGATTCGGCCTGGTTCGGGTGGACTTCGAGACACAGGAACGGCTGCTCAAGGACAGCGCGCTCTGGTACTCGGAGATCATCCGGCAGAATAGGCGCCATGAACCGACCGACTCTTGAGGCAGTCGCAGCTCGGGCCGGGGTGGGCCGGGGCACGGTGTCGAGAGTCATCAATGGCTCGCCGAACGTCAGCGCCAAGGCCCGCGAGGCCGTTGAGCTGGCCATCAGCGAGCTGGGCTACGTGCCCAACCGTGCGGCGCGGGCCCTGGTCACGCGCCGCACGGACACCGTGGCGCTGGTGGTGTCCGAGTCCCAGCTCCGGGTCTTCGACGAGCCGTATTTCGCGGGCACGATCCGCGGCATCGGCTCGGCGCTGGCCGAGACGGGGTTGCAGCTCATCCTCGCGATGGCGCGCACCCCTGAGGAGCACGCGCGGCTCGAACACTACCTGACGGGGCAGCACGTCGACGGCGTGCTGCTGCTGTCACTCCACGGTGCGGACCCGCTGCCGGGCAGGCTGGAGGCGATGGGCGTGCCGACCGTGCTGGGCGGCCGTCCCGTCGGCCTCGACCCCTACAGCTACGTCGACATGGACAACAGGGCCGGGGCCCGGCAGGCGGTCAAGCACCTGCTGGCCCAGGGCCGCACGGGGATCGCCGCGATCGCCGGGTCCCAGGACATGGGCGTGGGTGTCGACCGTCTGTCCGGCTACCGCGACGCGCTGCTGCCTTCGGGCCTGCCGGAGCTGGTGGCCTACGGTGACTTCTCGGAACACAGCGGCGCCGCGGCCATGACCGAGCTGCTGCGGACGCATCCCGATCTCGACGCGGTCTTCGCGGCGTCCGATCCGATGGCCTTGGGCGCGATGCGCGTGCTCAAGGCCGAGGGCCGGTCGATCCCGCGCGACGTGGCGGTGATCGGGTTCGACGACTCCAAGGCGGCCCTGCACGCCGATCCGCCGCTGACCACCGTGCACCAGCCGACCGAGTCCATGGGCCGGCAGATGGCGCAGTTGCTGGTGGCCCGCATCAACGGCGAGGAGCTGCGTCAGCCGGTCGTGATCCTCGACACCCATCTGGTGCGCCGGGAATCCGCCTGACCAGGCGTAACCTGGCGCGGGCGCGTTACGAGTTCGCGAGGCGCACGCCGCGGCTGCCGTCGGTGCGGGTGTGCACCGGTCGCCGGCTCGGCCACGAGGGCCGGGCGGCCGAGCCGATGACGTGCCCGCCCGACGCGTACGACTCCGGCGTCGGCCTGATGATCCTGGGCGTCGGCCACGAACACGTGGCAAGCTGGACGATCAGCGCAGTGTGAAAGGATTTTCCGTGGACAGCAGAACCAAGCGCCGCTTATCCGCCGCCGAGCTCGACGCGCTGGCCAGGCGCGCGCTGGGCGCGGGCGTCACGGCGTCGACCGAGCTGACCGACGGCTACGCCAACGCCGTGTGGCGGCTGACGCTCGACGACGGGCGCGAGGTGGTGCTCAAGCTGTCGCCGCCGCCCGACCTCGACCAGCTCAGCTACGAGCGCAACCTGCTGCGCATGGAGGCCGCCGCCTACGAGCTGGCGCTGGAGGCGGGCGTGCCGATGGCGACGCTGCTGGGGGCCGGTTTCGACGATCCGGTGCTGGGCGGCGACTATCTGCTGCTGAGCGCGCTGGACGGGGTGTCGTGGAACGACGTCAAGCCCGAGGGCGAGGCGGCGCTGCGGCGGGAGCTGGGGCGGCTGCTGGCCCGGTTCAACACGGTGACGGGCGAGGTGTTCGGTTATCCGCACGCCGGGATCGTGGGCGCGACGTGGCGGGAGGCATTCCTGGCCATGGTGGCGGCGCTGCTGGGCGACACCGAGCGCTATCCGACGCCGCTGCCGAGGCCGGCCGCGGAGATCATGGCGGTGTTCGAGGCGGCCTCCTCCGCGCTGGCGGAGGTGACCACGCCGCGGCTGGTGCACTTCGACGTGTGGGCGGGCAACGTCTTCCTCGATCTGAGCGGCCCGCCGCGGATCCAGGCCATCATCGACCACGAGCGGGCCTTCTGGGGCGACCCGATCGCCGAGTTCGTCACGCCGACGATCTTCGGTGAGCTGAGCGAGGACGATCCGCTGCTGGCGGGCTACCGCGAGGTGACGCCGCTGGAGCTCACCCCGTCGGCGCTGACCAGGCTCGACCTCTACCGCGCCTATCTCTACCTGATCCTGCTGGTCGAGAACGGACCCCGGCAGTACCCGGAGGACGAGTACGCCAGGGTCCGCGATCGTGCGATCAGCTCACTGGGCGACGTGCTGGACCGCCTCGTAGGCGCGGCCTCGGGGGCCCGGGGCTAGGCCGGCGCACTGGCCCGCGCCCTTGATCGTGTTCGGCACGCCGAGGTCGACCGGCGCGGGCGTGTTCCCGGCGCAGGCGAGCGCGCCCTTGACGGTGCTGCCGGCCAGGATCGGCGCCGTGTTGCCGGTCAGCAGCGCGGCGCCGCGTACCTCCGTGCCGACGACGGTGAGGGACCCGGCGCCGTTGACGGCGAGCGCGCCGGTGACGCGGGCGCCGAGCAGGTGGATCTCGGCGGGCCTCACCGCGTTCAGCGCGCCGGTGATCCGGCCGCCGTCGACCACCAGAGAGGCGCCGGGCCGTACCGTGACCGCGCCCGTGACCTGGGCGTCGTCGAGGCAGGTGACGCCACCGGCGACGGTGAGCGGGCCGCGGTGCACGCCCGTGACGGTGCGGGTGCAGGCGGGCGGCGGGGCGATCGTCGTGACGGTGAAGCGGCCCGCCCTGCCGTAGTTGCCGGCGGCGTCGATCGAGCGGTACTCGATCTCGTGGCGGCCGCGCGGCAGCTTGCCGTAGGTCAGGGAGTCGATCACCGTGCCCTGCTCGGTGAACGTCCACGGCAGCGCGGAGGAGGTGGGCCAGCCGAAGTAGTTGAACCAGCCGTCGCCGTCCACCCTCGACTCCGAGACCACGTAGCCGTCGCGGTCGTCGGAGCCGGTGAGCCGCATCGAGAACGGGCCGTTGTAGACGTAGGTGTCGCCGTGCCTGGCCAGCGGCGCGGACAGCTCGTACCGCGTTCCCGGTCCGGTGGCGTCGATCGTCCAGGTCAGCGTGCGGCCGCCGAGGGCCGCGGTGAGGGTGTGGGTGCCCGCCGCCAGGTTCAGGGCGCCGAGGTCGAGGTCGGTGCCCGTGTACCGCTCGCCGTTCAGCGTCCAGGTGACCTCGGGGACGGCCTTCGCCGGGTGGGTGGTCTCGACGTACACGACGTCGTCGCGGCCGAGCGGCCGGTCGGTGGGCGTGGAGGAGACGATGGCGGGCTCGGCGCCGTCCGGCGGGGTGGTGATCGCGGTGTCCACCGTCCAGGTGCGGGTCCTGCTGATGGCGGCCTTGATCGCCGGGTCCCTGACGAACTCGGTCGGGTCCGCGACGGTGGCCGTGACCGTGTGCGTGCCGGGGGCCAGGCCGAGGGTGCGCAGGTCGAGGGTGTCGCGGTCGCCGGGCAGGTTGGCGCCGTCGACGTTCCAGGTGGTGGTCAGCGCGTGGCCGACGGGGCGCATCGGCTCGACCCACAGGACGCGGTCGGCGCCGACGGGCGCGCCGGTGGGCGTGGAGTCCTGGATGACCATGGTCTTGGCGGTGATGCGCTGCACCATGACCTCGCGGCTGACCTGGTCGAAGTAGTAGCCCAGGGTCTTCATCATGGAGTGCGCGCTGGGCCGCCAGACGCCGGTGGTCGCGTAGAGGCCGCCCTCGTAGCGGGCGATCGGGCCGCCCGACTCGCTGGGCTCGCCGAGCCAGCGCCACCACTTCCTGCGCTGGTCGCGCATCTGCTGCTCGGTCAGCAGGGTGTGGTGCGCGCTCGACGGCTCGGGGCCCGTGTAGGGGCCGCCGGGGACGCCGCGCTGATAGTAGTCGTACTCGTCCTGCAGGCCGCCCAGCGAGTGGCCCAGCTCGTGCGGGCTGATCAGGGCGGACATGCTGTTGCTGCCGGACGCGGTGGCGTACGTGCCGCCGGCTCCCCCGTACGTGGTGCTGTTGCCCAGGGCGAGGATCTGCCGGTTGCCGGAGGTGGTGCCGGTGACCAGGTCGGCGTAGCGGATGGCAGCGGCGTTGTCCATGGTGATCAGGCGCTGGACGCTCGCCGGGTTGCACCGGCCCCAGAAGCCCATGCTGAGCGGGGTGATCCTGCGCGGCGCGTCGAGGCCGGGGTCGCAGCTGATGCCGGACTCCCCCGACACGATGTCGACGCGGTAGACGTTGATGTAGTTCCGGTACGACTTGAACGGCTCGATCGACCACATCACGTTGAGGTGCCGGTCGGCGTCGGACTGGAACCGGGCCTGCTCGGCCTCGGTGTAGCCGTCGCCCATGAGGATGAGGTTGAACCGCTTGGCGGGATCGCCGGTGACCTGGACGGGCACGACGGTGGCGGATCCCGGCTCGGCGGCGGCCCCGTGGGCCGCCGCCGGGGACAGGGGTAACAGGACGGCGGCAATGGCCAGTGCCGCGAAGATACGCATGATCTGCACTATCGGCCCGCCCGGGCCGCGCGTCCATCCCGGTTCGATCACGCCTTGGGCAGCTCCGCCAGCATGATCGGCTGGGTCGTGGGCGTGTCCGAGCCGTTCTTCGGCTCGACGGTGATCGCCACGTGCCCGTCGCGGTCCAGCGGCTCCATCACCATGGGCGTGGTCAGGCCGTCGGGCCGCTGGTCGAGCAGGCCGGCGGGGCGCGGCCCGTCCTCGTCCATCAGCCACAGCTCGTACGCCTCCGTGTCGGGCAGGTCGGGCAGGCCCGAGGAGGTGAACACCATGCGGCGCTGGGCACGTGAGATCACGATGGTGCCGGTGCCACCGGAGGTGACGGGCTGGCGTACCGTCTCGGCGTCGGGCGCGGCCAGCACCGCGACCAGGTCCTCGTTCTTGCCGGCCAGGTCGCCCAGGTCGCGGCGGGCGTCGAAGGCGACGACGCCGAGCACGACGGCGGCCGCGGCGGCCACGGCGGTCATCCCCGCCAGCAGCTTCGAACGGCCGCGCCGCAGCGGCACCACCTGGGCACCGTCCTCGGGGGTGACCGAAATGCCGGGAGCCATCCGATAGGAGGCTTGTGGTGGCAGGCTGAGCGTCGCGGGCTGCTCGGGCCGATCAGGCGTGATGCCGAGCGTGGGGGCGTCCGGCGGCGGGGCCACGGGCGGGCGGGCCTGCGGCGGGCGCCAGATGGTCGGGCTGTCGTCCCGTACCTGATCCTCGGGACAGCGCCGCTGGTGGGCGGCGGCGAGCAGGCGCCCGCGCAGCCGGGCGGGCGGCGCCTCGGCCACCGCTTCGGCCAGCTTGGCGGCGGTCTCGCGCAGGCGCCGGACCTCGATCCAGCAGCCGGGGCAGGCGAGGAGGTGCTCCTCGAACAGCACCCACTCGGCGTACGGCAGTGCGTGCACGGCGTAGGCGCCAGAGAGGGTGTGGAGTTCTTCGTTCATCTTCCACTCCCTAGTGTGAGAGGCGGCTCACGCATGTAATACGGCCGCTCGGGCACCCCGGATGGCTGGGACCCATGTGCATTTATGCACATACGAGAGAATCTCATTGGGTGATGAATTATGGGATGCGTAATAGCGGGCGGAGGGCCCGCCGGAGCGACCCTCGCACTGGTCCTGGCCAGGGCGGGAGTCGAAGTGACGCTGCTGGAGAAGCACGGCGATTTCCTGCGCGACTTCCGGGGTGACACGATCCACCCCTCGACGCTGCGGGTGCTCGACGAGCTGGGACTGGCCGGGGAGTTCCTGAAGCTCCCGCACCGCAAGGCGCACCAGCTCAAGCTGGTCACCGACGACGGCGACATCACGGTGGCGAGCCTGCGCGGGCTGCCGGGGAAATACGGTTACATCGCGTTCGTCCCGCAGTGGGACTTCCTCAAGCTCATCACGACCGCCGCCGGCCGCTACCCCGGTTTCCGGCTGCTGATGAACGCCGAGGCGTACGACCTGATCCGCGAGGGCGGAGCCGTACGCGGGCTGCGCTACCGGGACGCGACCGGCGAGCACGAGATCAGGGCGGACCTGACGGTGGCCGCCGACGGCCGGCACTCCGCCCTGCGCGATCGCGCGGGCCTCGTGCCGCGCGACCTGCGCGCGCCGATGGACGTGGTGTGGTTCCGGCTGCCCCGCCACGACACCGACCGGGACGACACCTTCCTGCGGATCTCCTCGGGCGACATGATGGTCGCGATCAACCGGGAGAGCTACTGGCAGCTCGCGTACCTGATCCCCAAGGGCGGATACCAGGGGCTGACCCAGGGCGGCATCGACGCCCTGCGCGGCCCGGTGGCGCGGCTGCTGCCGTGGCTGGCCGACCGGACCGGCCAGATCCGGAGCTTCGACGACGTGAGCGTGCTCACGGTCGCCCTCAACCGGCTGCGCCGCTGGTACCGGCCCGGATTCCTGTGCGTCGGGGACGCCGCGCACGCCATGTCGCCGGTGTTCGGAGTGGGCATCAACCTGGCCGTGCAGGACGCGGTGGCCGCCGCCAACCTGCTGGCCGGGCCGCTCAGGTCGGGCGCCCCGATCCCGGTGTCGGCGCTGGAGCGGGTGCAGCGCCGGCGGATGCCGCCGACCGTGATCACCCAGACGGCGCAGCGGGTGGTCCAGAACCGGGTGATCGGCCCGGCCCTGACACGCCGTTTCGACCCCTCGGGGCTGCCGCGCGACCTGACCAGAATTCCGGTGCTGAACCGGCTGACCCGGCGTTTCATCGGCTTCGGTGTCCGCCCTGAACACGTGCGGGTAAAGGAACTTTGACCGGCTCCTGGTTCGTACGCGTATAACCGCATTCTCACAACGTGGACAAGGGGGTCGGTGCGGCCTAGTCAGTGGAATACCCTCGTATCTCGTGAGCAGCAATCTCCTGGATCTCGATACCTGGCGAGCACTCCCCGCCGCACAACAGCCCGACTGGCCGGATCGTGGCGAGCTCGACAAGGTCGTCACCGAGCTCGGCGGCCTGCCTCCTCTGGTCTTCGCCGGCGAGTGCGACCAGCTCAAGGAGCAGCTGGCCGCGGTCAGCCGCGGCGAGGCGTTCGTCCTGCAGGGCGGCGACTGCGCCGAGACCTTCGCCGGTGCCACCGCCGACAACGTACGGCAGAAGCTGAAAACGTTGCTGCAGATGGCCATCGTGCTGACCTATGCGGGCCGCGTGCCGGTGGTGAAGATCGGCCGCGTCGCCGGCCAGTTCGCCAAGCCGCGCTCCAAGGGCACCGAGGTGCGTGACGGCGTGGAGCTGCCCGCCTACCGGGGCGACATGGTCAACGGGTTCGATTTCACGCCCGAGGCGCGCAGGCCCGACCCGTGGCGGCTGCTCAAGGCGTACCACTCCTCGGCCGTGACGCTCAACCTGGCGCGCGCGTTCACCAAGGGTGGTTACGCCGACCTGCGCCAGGTGCACGCCTGGAACCAGGACTTCGTGCGCGACTCCCCCGCCGGTCGCCGCTACGAGCACCTGGCCAGGGAGATCGACCAGGCGCTGGCGTTCATGCGAGCCTGTGGGGCCGATCCGGAGGAGTTCCACACGGTCGAGTTCTACTCCTCGCACGAGGCGCTCATCCTCGACTACGACCGGGCGCTCACCCGCATCGACTCGCGTACCGGCCTGCCCTACGACGTGTCGGCGCACATGGTCTGGATCGGTGAGCGCACCCGGCAGCTCGACGGCGCGCACGTCGACTTCTTCGCCCGGATCCGCAACCCGATCGGGGTCAAGCTCGGCCCGACGACCACGCCGCAGGAGGCGCTGGCGCTGGTCGAGAGGCTCAACCCGACCAACGAGGCGGGGCGGCTCACGTTCATCACCCGCATGGGCGCCTCCAAGATCCGCGAGCATCTGCCCGCGCTGGTCAAGGAGGTCACGGCCTCCGGCGCCCGGGTGGCGTGGATCTGCGACCCGATGCACGGCAACACCTTCGAGGCGCCCAGCGGGCACAAGACGCGGCGGCTCGACGACGTGCTGGACGAGGTGGCGGGCTTCTTCGAGGTGCACCGCGCGCTCGGCACGCACCCCGGCGGCATCCACATCGAGTTCACCGGCGACGACGTGACCGAGTGCGTGGGCGGCGGGCACGAGATCGGCGAGATGGACCTCGCCACCCGCTACGAGACGGCGTGCGACCCCCGGCTCAACCGCGGCCAGTCGCTCGATCTGGCCTTCCGGGTGGCCGAGCTCTACCGGGGCTGATCCACCGGGCCTGATCTATCGGGCCTGATCTATCGGGCTGATCTCGGGCCTGGATCTTTCCGGGCTGAACCGTAATGCGCCGCCCCTGAGTGGGCGGCGCGTTACGTGATTTACGTCTCATTGTGGGGCGGAAGTGAATCCCGATATTTCCGACCTTTTCCCCGATAGGATCGCCGAAAAGCGGCCTTTTTCGGGAGTGTGAAACGTGGATAGTGCTCCGGAGGGCGTGGACCCCAACGTCCCCAACGTCGCGCGCATGTACGACTACTTCCTCGACGGCAAGGACAACTTCGCGGCCGATCGAGCGGCGGCGGAGCAGATCCTCGGCACGTTTCCCAACACCAAGGAGGGCGCGCGGGCGAACCGGGCGTTCCTGCGCCGCGCCGTCCGGCACGTCGTCGACTCGGGTGTACGCCAGATCGTGGACCTGGGCGCCGGGCTGCCGACGCAGGGCAACACGCACGAGATCGCCCCTGAGGCCCGCGTCGTCTACGTCGACTACGACCCCGTGGTGTGCGTGCACGGCAGGGCACTGCTGGCCAGGCGGGACGACGTCGACTTCCTGCAGGCCGACGTACGCGAGCCGGACGCGCTGCTGGCCAAGCTCGACGGCCTGGTCGACTTCAAGCAGCCGGTCGCGTTCCTGATGCTGGCGATCCTGCACTTCATCCCCGACGCCGCCGCCTACGACGTGGTCGGCAGGCTGCGCGAGACGAGCGTGCCGGGCAGCCACCTGGTGATCAGCCACGCCGTCGACAGCACGCCGGACACCACTCCGCAGGCGCTGGAGATCTACCGGAAGGCCACGGCCTCGCTCAACCTCAGGACGAGGGAGCAGATCGAGCGCTTCTTCGACGGATACGAGCTGGCCGAGCCGGGGCTGACCTATCCGAACGGCTGGCGGCCCGACGACCCGGACGCGCCGGGCAACGGCATCACCTTCGGATACGTGGGCGTCGGCCGCACGCTCTGAATTCGACGGCCCCGCCGGGGCGGGGCCTGCCGGGGGACGTCAGTTCTTCTGCGCGTTCTTGAGCTCTTCGCTCAGCTCGGCCCTGATGCCGTCCATGTCGAGCTCGCGCACCTGGCGGATCAGATCGTCCAGCGCGGGCCCGGGAATGGCGCCGGCCTGGGCGAACACCACGATGCCATCGCGAATGGCCATCAACGTGGGGATCGAGGTGATGTCGAAACCCTGGGCCAGGCCCTGCTCGGCATCAGTGTCGATCTTGCCGAAAGTGATGTCGTCGTGCTTGTCGGACGCCTGCTCGAAGATCGGCCCGAACTTCTTGCACGGCGGGCACCACTCGGCCCAGAAGTCGAGCAGCACGATCCCCTTGTCGGCGATGTCGTTGAAGTTCTTCTCGGTTACCTCGATGGTCGCCACAAGTGGCTCCTCGCTCGTCGTCTCTTTAGCGTCGATCTGGTGCATCGGTCTCAACCACGTACCCTCCACCAGCATTCCATGCCAGGGCGCCGGGCGCGGCCGCCTGGCGCGCTTTCACCGTCCGCTTGGCACATTCAGCCCGACGACCAGGGGGTCGTGGTCGGAGGAGCGGCAGGCGTCCGGCCGGTAGAGGCCGGGCGGGTTGAACTCGGTGTGGTAGTCGAGGATGCGACGCTCGTCGGAGTTGATGTGCCAGATCGTGGCACCCGTCACCCACGTGCGCAGGTGCCCGCCGGCCAAGGCGTGGTCGAGCTCGCCCGCGAGCCCGTCGAACAGGTAGCCGTAACGCTGCCGCTCCGGCACGAACCTCTTGGTCACGCTGGTCAGGCCGCCCGCCTCAAGGGTGTCGATCGGGTCCTCCTTTGAGGTCGCCGAGCACGATCGGGTTCGGCAGGTCCAGGTCCTGGATGAGGCCGAGCAGCGCCTGGGCCTGGCTGACGCGGGCGGCGTTCCAGCAGCTCTGGCCGTCACCCTGGTCGGCGTCCGGGCCGCCGGCCGGGCAGGTGCCCTTGGACTTCAGGTGGTCGGCCCGCTGGAAGTCGCCGGTCACGACGCCCTCCGCCCGCACGGTCTGACCGGCCAGCGGGGTGGCGTCTTGCTCGGGATAAAGCTCGCATGTCCGGCACTTTAGAAGCTATTTAGCCCGCATATTTCACCGAGAATGTGGTTACAACATTAAATCGTCGAACCTTGACATGGACGGCATGCGGGTATCACCCATGCATGGACTGGGTCACCTGTGCGTACTCGGCTGCCTGCACCGGAATCGCTAGCCGTCCGTCCGGCTTCTGCCTCGCTCATCTCACGCCCGAGCAACTCGGCGAGACGATCGGCGACATGTCCCCCCGCCGCCTGCTCGACCTGCGCGGCACGACCGTCAACACCGATCTGCTCTCCCGGCTGCTCGACGCCACCGGCGGCCGGCTCGGCCGGACCCGGCTCGACCGGGTCAGGTTCACCGGCGACGTCCGGCTGTCCGGCGTGACGTTCACGGGCGACGTCTCGCTCGACGGCGCCAGGTTCGACCGGCTGGCCTCGTTCTTCGGCGCGCGCTTCGAGGGCAACGTGTCGCTGGCCGGTGTCCGGTTCATCCGCGAACTGTCCTTCCACGGCGTCACCGTACGCGGGCACGTCTCGCTCGACCGGGCCATCATGTCCAGGGACGCGCTGTTCGACCAGGCCGTGTTCGGGCACGGGCTGTCGTGCGAGCGGGCCAGGTTCGACGGCTACGCCACCTTCGACGGGGCCCGGCTCGGCGACGGGGCCGCCTTCAGGGGGGCGCGCTTCGGCCGTACTCTGTCGTTCCGCAAGGTCAGCGGGCATGCCGGGTTCGAGGCGGCGCACTTCGCGGCGGACGCGTACCTGTCGGCCACGGGCCGGCTCTCGGCGGCCAGGGCGCGCGCCGACGGGCTGCTCGACGTGGCGGTCGCCCGGTGCGGCGTGGACCTGCGCGGGGTGGAGGTGGCGGGCGCCACGACGCTGCGGCTGACCGACTCGCAGGCCGACCTGGAGGGCGCGGTCCTGCGCGGCCCGGCCACCGTGACCGGGCGGGGCAACTCCATGCTGACGTCGCTGCGGCAGGTGGAGGCGGCCAGCCTGGCGCTGTTCGGGCTGGACCTTTCCGGGTGCAGGTTCGCGGGGCTGACGTATCCGTCCGGGGTGCGGGTCAAGGACTGCACGTTCGCGCTGACGCCGCGCGGGGTGCGGATGAGCCTGCGGTGGCCGCTGCTGCGCTGGTTCTCCCGCCGGCGGGTGCTGGCCGACGAGCACACCCTGCACGACCGGTCGGGCTGCGGGGATCCGGCGGCCTCGGCGGACGGGCTGGCCACGCTCTACGCCGGGCTGCGGCCCAGCGACCAGGCGACGTCGGCCGACTTCGCGTTCGCGGCCATGCAGATGCGCCGCCAGGCCGGGCATCGGTGGTGGTTGTCGCTGTCGTGGCTGCTGTGCGGGTACGGCATGCGGATGGGGCGGGCGGCGGGCTGGTTCGCCCTGCTGGCGGCGATCGTCACGGCGGCCGTCCTGTGGAGCACGGCCTCCCACGCCGACCACGCCGCCGAACCCACCCCACCGGCCATCCACCCCTGACCGCCTTTTGCTCCCACCGCACTTCGGCACAGGTCCTTCAAGGGGGAGGGGGTACGGCGGTCAGCCCACGGCCGCAGGACAGGAGGGCCCGCAGACCGATCAGTCCACCGCCGCCGGACGGGAGGGGCACCGGCCGGCCGACCCACCGCTCCCGGACGGGAGGAGGCACGACCCGGCCGGGCCACCACTGCCGGACGGAACGGAGGCACGAGCCGGCCGGGCCACTGCCGCCGGACGCAGGGCCGTCTCACGGCTGCCGGATGGGATGACGGTGACGCCGAGAGGCGCATGTCGGAGGGAAGTCCGTTCTTCGAAGGGACCCGGGCCGGACGCCGGTGGTCAGAATTCGGCGGCGATCTCCGTGATGACGTCGAAGTGGCGGGGCCAGCCTCCGCCCATGATGCGCCGGGACAACTGCTGGACCTCGTCGTCCGGGTCGAACCCCTCGTGGTCCAGGAACAACCGGGTGCCCCGGCCCTCGGGTTCGAGGCGCCAGGTGACCGTCCAGTCGGCCCGCTTGCCATCGCTCCAGCTGATCCGCAGCAGCTCCTCCGGTTCGATCCGCAGCACCTCACAGTGCACCACCCCGTCGAAGCCCACCTTCTTCTTGGGCGTGGTGGTGAAGGTGAAGCGGTGCCCCACCTCCGCCTTGAAATCGTTGGGCATCAGCCACCGGGCCACCAGCTCAGGCTCCGTCAGCGCCCGCCACACCTTCGCGGGCGGATGCGGGATGAACTGGTCGAGCCGGATCGCCCGCAGGTCTTCAGGAGCCATCGTCATCGTCCATTTCGTTCAGCAGGGTCGTCAGGTCGGCGAGCTTCTCGCGCCAGAACCGCTCGTACGGCGTGAGCCAGTCGAGGATCTCCATGAGCGGCGCCGGCTCCAGCCGGTAGTGCCGTTCGCGGCCCTTGCGGCTCTCGGCCACCAGCCCCGCGTCCCTGAGCACCTTGAGATGCTCCGACACGCTGGGCCTGCTCATGTCGAACCGCTCGGCGAGCCGCCCGGCGGGCTGGGCCCCCTCGTCGAGCAGCAGGCGCAGCAGCTCGCGCCTGGCCGGGCTGGCCAGCGCGGTGAAGACGTGGTCGGCCGTCAAACGGAGCTCACCACGAACCCGTTGCCGAAGGGGTCACGGAACAGGAGCTGACGGCCCCACGCCTCTTCGGTCGGCCCCGTGCAGCCGACCTCGTGCTCGCGCAGCCGGACGGCCAGCGCGTCGAGGTCGGGCGAGCCCACGACCAGGCCGCCGATCGGCGCCATGTCCGGGAACCAGGAGGCCAGCAGCAGCGTGGTCTCGGCGCCCTTGGGCGCGACGGTGAGCCAGCGGCCCATCGGGAACGGATTGTCGGAGCGCACCTCGAAGCCGAGCACGCCGGTGTAGAAGTCGAGCGCCCGCGCCTGGTCGGCGACGGGCACGGTGACGGTGAGAAGGGAGGAGACGAGCATGTCAGCCACTATATGTAGGTTTTTTCCTACGTGACAACCCAGGCCCCCGAAATATCGGGGAGTTCCCTGATGGGACCCCTAGGGCTCCCCCTTCTAAACTTGATCCCATGCGCATCGACGACTACGTGGCCGAGCTCAGCGGCGCGCTGGCCGGCCCGCAGGGGCCCAAGCGGGATCTGGTCGTCGAAGCGCGCGACAGCCTGACCGACACGGCCGACGCGCTGGAGGCCGAAGGGCTGGACCGGGCCGAGGCGGAGCGGGTGGCGGTGGCGGAGTTCGGGCCGGTCGCCGAGATCGCGCCCGGCTACCAGGCCGAGCTGACCGCCTCGTCGGGGCGGCGGCTGGGCGTGCTGCTGTTCGTCAGTGTGCCGCTCACCGTGGTCATGTGGTCGATGCTCTGGCGCGCCTACCCGCCCTCGGGCGAGACGTGGGCGAACGTCCCGGCGTGGTTCGGGCCGGTCTCCCGGCTGCTCGACCTCGTCCAGCTCGGCACCGGCCTGTACGGCGGGCTCGCGCTGTTCGCGCTGAGCAGGGGCGCCCGGTGGATCGGCCACCCGCGACTGGTGACCAGGTCGCTGGGCGTGCTGGTCTGGACCTCGCTGCCGGTCACCGCCGGGCTGAGCCTGCTGCTGTCGTACGGCACCGAGGCGCCCAACACGCTGGCCACCCTGCCGGGCACGCTGGCCAACCTGGTGACCTCGGCCGTGTGGGGCCTGCAGATCTACGCCGCCACGCGCTGCGTGACGATCACGAAGGCGTCCCGCCACTGAGCCCCAGGCCGGCCGTCTCGGCGCGCAGGACGCTGCCGATCACGGTGGTGAACTCCTGCCAGGCCGACCGCTCCCCCTCCAGCCGTTTGCGGCCCGACTCGGTCAGCCGATAGGTGCGCCGCTTGCGCCCGCCCACCGTCGCCCACTCGCTGGAGAGGTAGCCGATGCGCTCCAGCCTGCGCAGCGCCGGATAGACGGTGCCCGTGGGCACGTTGAGCGCGCCACCGCTGCGCTCGAGCAGCGCCTCGATGATGGCGTAGCCGTGCAGCGGCTCCCGTTCCAGCACTGAGAGCAGCAGCGCGTCCATGTGCCCGCGCAGCGCGTCCGGATTCATGACCTCGATCCTAGACACCCGTCCGTCATATAGACAGCCTACATGTAGACTGTCTACTTATGGACGTACTCGACCTGGCACGTACGCAGTTCGCGGTGACGAGCAGCCTGCACTTCCTGTTCGTCGTGCTCACGCTCGGCCTGGCGCCCCTGGTGGCGATCATGCACACCCGCTGGACGCGGTCCGGCGACCCGGTGCACGAGAGGATGACGCGGTTCTGGGGGCAGATCTACGTCATCAACTACGCGCTGGGCATCGTCACCGGGCTGGTGATGGAGTTCCAGTTCGGGCTGTCGTGGAGCGGTCTGTCCCACTACGCGGGCGACGTGTTCGGCGCGCCGCTGGCGATGGAGACGCTGGTGGCCTTCTTCCTGGAGTCCACGTTCCTGGGCCTGTGGATCTTCGGCTGGGGCCGGCTGCCCAGGAGGCTGCACCTGGCGTGCATCTGGCTCGTGACGCTGACCGCGTACGGGAGCGCGTTCTTCATCATGGTGGCCAATTCCTTCCTGCAGAACCCGGCCGGCGCCGTCCTGCGCGACGGCCGGCTGGAGCTGGCCGACGCCGGTGCCCTGTTCACGAACAAGGCGCTGATCTTCGCCCTCCCCCACGTGCTCGGGGCCGGGCTGTTCACCGCCGGGATGGTCCTGGTGGGGGCCAGCGCGTACCGGCTGCGGCGGCGCGCCCCCGAGGTGGAGTTCTTCACCCGGTCGCTGCGGATGGGCGTGGTCACGGCGGCCATCGGGATCTTCCTGACCATGGGCTTCGGGTACGCGCAGTTCGCCGTCGTCGACACGGACAAGTACAGCACCAACGTCGGGTCGGCGATCTCGCTCGCGATCATGATGGAGTTCGGGCAGTTGCTGGGCCTGATCACGCTCTTCGTGATGCTGCCGATGATCCGCTCCCTGCACCGGCGCCGCTGGACGCACCCGATCCTGATCGCGATGACGCCGCTGCCGTTCGTGCTGGCGATCGCGGGCTGGGCCTCCAGGGAGGTCGGCCGGCAGCCGTGGATGATCAACGACCGGCTCACCGTGGCCGACGCCATGTCGCCCGGCCTGACCTCCGGCATGGTCACGGCCTCGCTCATCGGCTTCGTCGCCGTGCTGGGGCTGCTGGCGGTGGTCGACTACGTCCTCATCGCCCGGATCGTCAGGCGCGGGCCCGGCGGCCTCGATCTCGGGGCGACGGCCGGCGAGCCGCGTCCCGCCGCACTGAGCTACTGAGGGGTACTCATGGAACTGCTGTGGTTCGTCTTCTTCGCCGTGCTGCTGACCGGCTATTTCGCGCTCGAAGGGTTCGATCTGGGCGTCGGGTTGCTGCTGCCGCTGCTGGGCAGGACGCGCGAGGACCGGGATCGGATGGTGGCCGCCGTGGCGCCGTACGTGCTGGCCAACGAGGTGTGGCTGGTCGCGGTGGCGGGGACGCTGTTCGGGGTCTACCCGCTGCTCGAAGGCGAGGTGCTGTTCACGCTGTATCCGCTGGTGGTGGCCATGCTGCTGTGCTGGGTGCTGCGCGACGCCGGGCTGTGGTTCCGCCGCAGGCTCGACGGCCGCGCGTGGCGGGGCTTCTGGGATGGAACGATCGCGTTCGGGTCGTTAGGGCTGTCGGCCGGGTGGGGAATGACCCTGTACGCGGCCGCGACCGGATTCACCGCCTCGCCCGTGCACCCGGTCGGGCTGATGCTGGGCCTGGTGGTGACGCTGCTGTTCGCCTTCCACGGATGGACGTTCCTGGGCTGGCGGACGCCGGGGACGTTCGGTGCCACCCGGTCCGGGCGGATGCTCGTGCTGTCGGGGCTGGTGGCCGCGCTGCCGGCGGCGGGGGTGCTGGCGGGGGCGCTGCCGTACCTGCTGGAGCACAGCGCGCCCCCGGCGTCGCTGAATGTGCTCAGTGTCATGGTGTTGCCGTTCGCGCCGATCATGCTCGGCGCGCAAATATGGGTATGGCGCACTTTCCGGCCAGGGAAGGACGCCTTCCGGGTCCCGTCGTTCTTCTGAGGTCACGTGCACAAGGATCTCCTCGCGCTGATGCGGGCCGAGCGCTCCGTCCGCCGCCACCTGGGCGTCACCATGGCCGCCGCGATGCTGGCCGGGCTACTCGTGCTGGTGCAGGCGGAGTTGCTGGCCGGGGTGCTGTCCGGCAGGTTCGCCACGGTCGCCCTGGCCGGGCTGGCGGTCGTGGTCGGCGTGCGCGCGCTGCTGGCGTGGACGCAGGGCGTGTTCGCCGGGCGTACCGCGACCGGGGTGAAGTCGGCGCTGCGCCACCGGCTGCTGGAGCGGCTGCGCGAGCTGGGGCCCGGCAGGCTCACCGAGCACCGCTCGGGCGAGCTGGTCACGCTGACCGGGCGCGGCCTGGACGGGCTCGACGCCTACCTGACCGGCTATCTTCCGGCGATCGCGGTGGCCGCGGTGGTGCCGGTGGCGGTGCTGGCCCGGCTGTTCGCCGCCGACCTCGCCAGCGCCGTCATCGTGCTGTTCACGCTGCCGCTGATCCCGATCTTCGGGGCGCTGGTCGGGATGACGACCAAGGCCGTCACCGAGCGGCAGTTCGTGGCGCTGTCGCGGCTCGGCGGGCACTTCCTCGACGTGGTGCGCGGGCTGCCCACCCTGCGGGCGTTCGGGCGGGCCCGCCACCAGGCCACCGTCATCCGGGAGGTCGCCGACGCGCACCGGGGCGCCACCATGCGGACGTTGCGGGTGGCGTTCCTGTCGTCGCTGGTGCTGGAGCTGTGCGCGTCGCTGTCGCTGGCGCTGGTGGCGGTGCCGATCGGGCTGCGGCAGCTCGGGGGGTCGCTGGATCTGACCACGGCGCTGCTGGTGCTGCTGCTGGCGCCGGAGGCGTACCTGCCGCTGCGGGCCATGGGGACGCGCTTCCACGCCTCCATGGAGGGCGTGGCGGCCGCCGACGCGGCCTTCGCCGTCCTGGACCGCTCGGCCGACCCGGCCGGCCGGCCCCGCTCCACGGCTCGGAAGAGCGCGGGCGCGGCGGCTCCGGAGATCCGGCTGGAGAACGTGACCGTCCGCTACCCCGGCCGCGACGGCGCCGCGCTGGAGGACGTGTCGCTCACCATCGCGCCCGGCGAGCGGGTCGCCCTGGTGGGTGAGAGCGGCGGGGGCAAGAGCACGCTGCTCCACCTCGTCCTCGGCTTCGTGCGGCCGTCGGCGGGCCGGGTCCTGATCGACGGTACGGACCTGCGCGACCTCGACCTCGCGAGCTGGCGGGCCCGGCTGGCGTTCGTCGCCCAGCGCCCGCACCTGTTCGCCACGTCGGTCGCCGGCAACATCCGCCTGGGCTCGCCCGCGGCCTCCCTGGAGGAGGTCCGGCGGGCGGCCACGGCGGCGCACGCGGACTTCGTGAACGACCTGCCGCAGGGGTTCGACACCGTGGTGGGCGAGCGCGGCACGAACCTGTCGGCCGGCCAGCGGCAGCGGATCGCGCTGGCGCGGGCGTTCTGCCGCCCGGACGCCGCCGTGCTGCTGCTGGACGAGCCCACGGCCCGCCTCGACGGGCGCAGCGAGGCGGCGGTGGTCGCGGGCACGTCCGACCTGGCCCGGGGCCGCACTGCCGTCATCGTGGCGCACCGGCCCGCCATGATCGACCTCGCCGACCGCGTCATCCGCGTCCACGAGGGACACGTCGTCTCGGACACCACCCGCGATCTCATGGACCAACGACAGGTGACGGGGCACGAAGGGGGACGGCGATGAACCGGCGGATGAGGGTACGGCTGCTGTGGGCCGTCCTGGCCGGGGCGGCGGCCGATCTGGCCGGGCTGGGCCTCATCGCGGCGGCGGCCTGGCTGATCACCCGCGCCGCCGAACAGCCGCCGCTGGCCGCGCTGAGCGTGGCGATCGTGGCGACCAGGGCGTTCGCCACGAGCAAGGGCGTGTTCCGCTACGCCGAGCGCCTCACCGGCCACGACGTCGCGCTGCGGGCCCAGGCCGGCACCCGGGAGCGGCTCTTCGAGGCCCTGATCCCGCCCCAGCGGCCCCGCCACGGCGGCGCCGACCTGCTCTCCCGCATGGTGGACGACACCGAGGCCGTCCAGGACCTGCTGGTCCGCTGCCTTCTGCCCGCCACGGCGGCGGGCATCGCCGGGCTGGCCGCCGTGATCGTCGGGCTGACGATCCTGCCCGTGGCCGCGCTGGCGCTGGTGGCGGGGCTGGTGGTGGCCGGGGTGCTGCTGCCCGCCGGTACGGCCGCCGCGGCCCGCCGCTGGTCGGCCAGGATCGCCCCGGCGCGGGCGGCGCTGGCGGGCCGGGTGGCCGACCTGGTGCACGGCTCGGCGGACCTGGCCGCGTACGGCGCCGACGACGAGGCCCTGGCCAAGGCCCTGGCGGCCGACGAAGCCCTGGCCGCGCTCGAACGCCGTCAGGCCCGCGTGCACGCCGCCGCCCTGGCCGGCGGCACCCTCGTGCAGGGGCTGACGGTGGCGGGGGTCGTCCTGCTCGCCCTGGGGGCGGGCACCGGCTCGGTGGGCACGGCCGTGCTCGCGCTGACCTCGCTGGTCGCGTTCGAACCGGTGCTGCCGCTGGCGGCGGCCGGCGAGCGGATGGCGGGCATCACGGCCGCGCTCAGGCGGCTGCGCGAGGTCCGCTCGGCCACCCCGGCGATCGCCGAGCCGCCCGCGCCCGCCGCCCTCCCCGAGGGCCCGCTGACCATCGAGATCGACGACCTCGTGGTCCGCCACGCCTCCGATCACAAGGCGCTGGACGGCGTGTCGCTGCGGCTGACCCCCGGTAAGCGGGTGGCGATCGTCGGGCCGAGCGGGGCCGGCAAGAGCACGTTGCTGGCCGTCCTCATGCGCCTCGTCGAGCCCGAGTCGGGCAGCGTCAAGGTCAACGGCGTCGACCTCACCGACCTGGCGGGCGACGACGTACGGACGCTGATGACCGGCCTCACCCAGGACCCCTACATCTTCCGCGCCAGCCTCCGCGACAACCTGCGCCTGGCCGGGCCCGACGTCGGCGACGAGCGGCTGACGCGCGCGGTGCGGGACGCCCGGCTGGACACGTGGGTCGAGCGGACCGGCTGGGACGCCGAGCTGGGCGAGGACGGCAAGACCGTGTCCGGCGGCCAGTTGCAGCGGCTGGCGCTGGCCAGGGCGCTGCTGTACGACCCGCCGGTGCTGCTGCTGGACGAGCCCGCCGAGGCGCTCGACGAGGAGACGGCCGACCGGCTGATGAACGACCTGCTCGACGTCACCCGCGACCGCACCACCCTGCTCGTGACGCACCGCCTCAAGGGGCTGGAGCCGGTCGACGAGGTGGTCGTGCTCGAAGAGGGGCGCGTCGTCCAGCGCGGCCGTCATGACGAGCTGGTCGCCGTCCCCGGCTACTACCGCGACCTGTGGGAGTCCGAGGTCCTCACCAGGCGGTAAGCCCTTCCCCCGTGCACACGGCTTGAGTTGGCGACGCAATCTGGTTTACATTACAAACCAGTTTGCAGCGACGAGGAGTTTGCATGGTGGAAGACGACCGGCCCGCCTCTCCCGAGGAGATACTGCGCGTCATCGAGGAGCAGAGCGTCGCCACGACGAAGCAGCTGCACGGAGACCCGCTGCTCCTCTACGTGCCCTGGGGCATCTCCTGGGTGCTCGGCTTCACCGCGATCTTCCTCCACTACGGCCTCGACGGCCGGTCCCTGGCGCCGATCGCCCAGATGCAGGGCGTGGCCGTGCTGCTGAGCGCCCAGATGGTGGCGGGGGCGGCGGCCGCGTACGGGATCGTGAAGATGAACAGGCTGGTGCGCGGCGACAGCTCCGCGCGGGGAGCGATGTTCGGCTACGCCTGGTTTCTCGGGATGATGCTGATGGTCATCCTCTGCGTCAGGCTGAGCCCCCTGCTGCCGGTCGACGAGCGAGGGCTGCTCTGGGCGGGCACGTCACTCCTGGTGGTGGCCGTGCTGCAGATGGCCGGCGGCGCCATCTGGCTCAACTGGCCGATGTTCTTCAGCGGCGCCTGGGCGGCGGGCGTCAACGCGCTGGGCGTGCTGCTCGGCCCCGGCTGGCACGCCCTGCTGGTGGCCGTACTGCTCGGGGGCGGGTTCATCGCCCTGGGGCTGTGGTTGCGGCTGCGGCGCCAGACGTGACGGCCGACAACGCGCTGCCCGATCTCGACCCGGTGATCCACGCGCAGGCGCGGCTGCGGGTGGTCGCGGCGCTCAACGTCCTCGGCGACGGGGACGAGATGCCCTTCAACGCGATGAGGAAAATGCTCGGCATGACCGCCGGCAACCTGTCGGTGCACCTGACCAAGCTGGAAGACGCCGGTTACGTGCGGATCACCAAGACGCACAAGGGCCGCACGCCCGTCACGTTCGTGGCACTCACCAAACGTGGACGGCTGGCCTTCGAGGACTACACCAAGGCGATTCGCGCCCTGCTGGACAACGCCGGAGGACATCAATGACGATTCTCGCCAGAGCGATCGAGGTCAGCCGCCGCTACGGCGGCGTGCAGGCGCTCGACCGCGTCTCGCTCGACATCCGGGCGGGCGAGCTGGTCGGGCTGCTCGGGCCCAACGGCGCCGGGAAGTCCACTCTGATCAACCTGTTCGCGGGGCTGCGCCGGCCGACGTCCGGCACGGTCGAGCTGCTGGGCGGCTCGCCGCACGACCCGGTCATGCGCCGCGGCATCGGCGTGACCCCGCAGGACACAGGGATGCCCGAGACGTTACGGGTCGGCGAGATCGTCGACTTCGTGTCGGCGCACTTCCCCGACCGGGCCGACAAGGGTGAGCTGCTGGAGCGCTTCGGCCTCAGCGACCTGATCAGACGCCAGGTCGGCGGCCTGTCCGGCGGGCAGAAGCGGCGGCTGGCCGTGGCGCTGGCGTTCGTGGGCAACCCGCGACTGGTGTTCCTCGACGAGCCCACGACCGGCCTGGACGTCGAGGCCAGGCGCACGCTGTGGGAGGGCATCAGGTCCTTCCACGAGGGCGGCGGCACGGTGCTGCTCACCAGCCACTACCTGGAGGAGATCGAGGCCCTGGCCCAGCGGGTCGTGGTGGTGGGGTCCGGCCGGGTGCTGGCCGACGACACCGTCAGGGCCGTACGCGACATCGTGGGCGTGCGCCGTGTCTCCCTCGCCGCCGCGAACCTGCCCGAGCTGCCCGGCGTGCTCGGCGAGGAGCGCGAGGACGGCCGGATCCACCTGGTGACCACCGACCCCGACCGGCTGGTCGTCGAGCTCGTACGCAGTGGCGCGCCGTTCTCCGGCCTGGAGATCAGGCCGACCACCCTGGAGGAGGCCTTCCTGGCCCTGACCGCCAAGGAGTCCGCGAATGTCTAGCCTGGTCGCCGCCCACACCCGCTATCTCCTGATCGAACAGATCAGGGTGCCCATCGGCCTCCTGGCGAGCGCGTTCTTCCCCGCCGTCACGCTGGTGGCGTTCGTGATCCCGTTCTCGGCCGACAAGCCCCAGGACGCGACCATGTCGACGGCCTCGCTGATGTTCTTCGGCGCGATGTCGGGGGCGCTGATGACACTCAGCATCAACGTGGCCCAGGACCGCGAGCTGCCGTGGAACCCCTACGTACGCACGCTGCCGGCCGGCGCGTTCCCCCGTTTCACCGGGCGGATGCTGGCCACCGTCGCCACCACCCTGGTCTCGGTGATCCCCGTGCTGCTGGTGGCGGAGTTCTTCACCGAGGCCACCATCACGCCGGTCAAGTTGCTGCTGGGGCTGGGCGTGATCCTCGTGGGCATCGTCCCGTTCGTCCTGATGGCGCTGTTCCTCGGCTTCACGCTGACGTCCAAGGCCGCGATCGCGGTGTCGCAGATCCTGCTCTTCCCGATGGCGATCTTCGGCGGGCTGCTGCTGCCGCCGCAGATCCTGCCCGGCTTCATCGAGGCCATCTCCCCCTACACCCCGGCCAGGGGTGTGGCGGAGCTGCTGTGGGCGGTGACCGCGGGGACCACTCCGAACACGGTGGCCCTCGTCATGCTGGCGGTGTGGACCGTGGTCGCGGCGATCGCCGCGACCTGGGCCTACCGCCGGGACGAGGGCCGGCGATTCTCCTGAGGTCTCCTGAGGTCTCCTGAGGTCTCCTGAGGAGAAATGGGGGGGTGTGCCGCCGAGTCCGCAGCGATCTCGACGGCACACCCGTCCATGAGGGGGTCCTGTTTACTTCTTCTCAGCGAGGGTGACATCGACCGTGGCGGCCTTGCCGTCCCTCATATATGTGATCTTGACCTGTTGGCCCGGTTTGAAACCTCTGACCTGCCCGACAACCGTATCGCCCGCGTCAACCGCCTTGTCGCCGATCTTCGTGATCAGGTCGCCCTGCTGCAGCCCGGCCTTCTCGGCCGGGCTTCCCTGCGTCACCTGGCTGATGAGAGCGCCGGGCACGTCGCCGGTCGCGTCCGTGACGCTCACGCCCAGGAAGGCGTGGCTGACCTTGCCGCTGCTGATGAGCTGCTCGGCCACCTGCTTGGCCATGTTGACCGGGATGGCGAAGCCGACGCCGCCACCGGCGGCCTCCGAGGCGATCGCGGTGTTGATGCCGACGAGCTGGCCCGCGGCGTTCACCAGCGCGCCGCCGGAGTTGCCCGGGTTGATCGAGGCGTCGGTCTGGATGGCGCCGCCGATCGTGGTGGGGGCGCTGCTCTGCTCCTGCTGCTGGCCCCAGCCCGGCGGGATCTGCTGCCGCTGCTCGTTGCCGAGGGTCAGCGTGCGGTCGAGCGCGCTGATGATGCCGGCGGTGACGGATCCGTCGAGGCCGAGCGGGCTGCCGATGGCCAGTACGGCGTCGCCGACCTTGAGCTGGTCGCTGTCGCCGAGCGTGGCCTTGGTCAGCCCGGAGACGCCCTCCGCCCTGATGACGGCGAGGTCGGTGGTGGGGTCGGTGCCGACGACGGCGGCCTTGGCGGTCTTGCCGTCGCTGAACTTGACGGTCATCCCACCGCCCTGCCCGGTCGCGCCCACGGCCACGTGGTTGTTGGTGAGGATGAGGCCGTCCTCCGACAGGACGACGCCGGAGCCCTCTCCCGTCTGGCCCTGGATCATCACGACCGTCGGCTGCACCTTGGCCGCGACTTCGGAGACGGTGAGCTGGTCGGAGGCCGGCTTGAAGGCGGGGCTGGGCGCGCTGGCGCTGGTGAGGACGGGGGTGGGCTGGAGCGAGGTGGCGACCACGGCTCCCACGGTGCCGCCGCCGATGGCCATGGCGGCCAGGGCGAGCCCGGCGATGGCCTTCTGACCTGCGGTGAAGCGCGCCTTCTTGGGTTCGGCGGGCGGTGGGGGCGGCAGTTGCGGCATGATGTGGGTGTCTCGTCGGGGGAAGCCCCCGGCGGCCGGCGGGGTGGTGCCGAACTGGCTCCACCCACCGGTGCCCTGCTCCTCAGGGCCCTGCTCGCGAGGCTCGTTCGCGTTCATCTGTCATCTCCTCAAGTCCCGATGACCCAAGAGTGCCAAGAGGCGCGTAAGACCTGGTTAAGCAGGTGATCCGATGGGTGGGCGGCCCCTGACGCCGGCCTTATCGATCGAGGTCGGGGCGGGGTCGGAAGCCATGAAAAGATACGGAAAAGTTATCTACCGGCTGGCCAGTATTCGTCCCTGAGCAGCCTCTTGTAGAGCTTGCCCGTGGGATGGCGGGGCAGCTCGTCGCGGAAGTCGACCGACTTGGGGCACTTGTAGTGGGCCAGGCGCTCCCGGCAGTACGCGATCAGCTCCGCCTCCAGCCCCGGCCCCGCCTCGGTCGCGGACACCGGCTGGACCACGGCCTTGACCTGCTCGCCCATCTCCTCGTCCGGCACTCCGAACACCGCCACGTCGGCCACCTTGGGGTGCACCGACAGCACGTTCTCGGCCTCCTGGGGGTAGATGTTCACACCACCAGAGATGATCATGTACGAGCGGCGGTCGGTGAGGTAGAGGAAGCCGTCGGCGTCGAGGTAACCGATGTCCCCCAGCGTGGTCCAGCCCCGGCCCTGCGGGTCCTGGGCGGAGCGGGTCTTGCCGGGGTCGCCGTGATACTCGAAGCGGCCGCCGTTCTCGAAGTAGATCGTGCCGTGCTCGCCCGGTGGCAGGTCGTCGCCGTCCTCGTCGCAGATGTGCACGATGCCGAGCAGAGAGCGGCCGACCGTGCCCCTGTGCCGCAGCCAGTCCTCGGGGCCGACGTAGAGGAAGCCGTTGCCCTCGGTGCCCGCGTAGTATTCGTGGATGATCGGGCCCCACCAGTCGATCATCTGTTCCTTGACGGGGACGGGGCAGGGGGCGGCGGCGTGGATGGCGTGCGTGAGCGACGAGATGTCGTACTTTTTCCGGATTTCTGGTGACAGCTTGAGCATCTTGATGAACATCGTGGGGACGAGCTGCGAGTGCGTCACCGCATACCGCTCGACCAGCGCCAGATACCGCTCCGGATCGAAGCGCTCCATGACCACCACCGTGGCGCCGAGCCGCTGGAACGTCAGGCTGTAGCGCAGCGGGGCGGCGTGGTAGAGCGGCGCGGGCGACAGGTAGACGCTGTCGGCCGACGGCGCGAAGAGCCCCTGGATGAGCTTGAACAGCAGGCCGGGATCGTCCAGCGGCCCGTGCTCCGAGGCCAGCTTGACACCCTTCGGGCGGCCGGTGGTGCCGGAGGAGTAGAGCATGTCCATGCCCTGGCACTCGTCGGCGATCGGGGTGACCGGCCGGCCCGCGACCGCCTCCTCGTACGACTCGAAGCCCTCGGCGACGCCGTCCAGCATCAGCCGCAGCTCGACGCCGGGCGTGGCGTCGGTGATCGAGGTGGCGACCTCGGCCAGGTCCGCGCTCGACAGGAACACCCGGGCGCCGCAGTTGCCGACGATGTAGGCCAGCTCGTCGGTCTGGAGCCGCGAGCTGACCGGCGTGTAGTACAGGCCCGAGCGGTGCGCGGCCCAGGCCACGGCCAGGAAGAGAGGGTGGTTGGCGAGCATGAAGGCGATGTGGTCGCCGGGCCGCAGGCCGGCCGCGCGGAAGAGGTGGGCCAGCCGGTTGGACTCCTCGTCCAGCTCGCGGTAGGTGATGATCCGTCCGGAGCCCGCCATGATCACAGCGGGCTTGTCGGGGGTGACTGCTGCGATGGCTCCCGGATGCATGATCAGAACACTATTCTGTCGCTCGGCCGCCACGCCAGCGAGCCGCGACCCCGCTGCCGGGGTCGCGGCTTTCGAGTTTTCCTACTGCTTTCGCACTGGGCCTTCCTACTGGGCCGGGATGACCGACCCCGCGTACTTCTGCTGGATGAAGTCCTTGACCTTCTGGTCCTGCAGGAGCTTGCCCAGGGTCACGATGTTCGCGTCCTTCTCGTGGCCTGCCGGGACGACGAGGCCGTTGACGTACGGGTTGCCCTCGGTCTTCTCCAGCACCAGCGCCTGCGAGGCGGGCTTGAGCCCGGCCTCGATGGCGTAGTTGCCGTTGATCACGGCGGCGTCGACGTCCTCGAGCGAACGCGGCAGCTGGGCCGCCTCAAGCGGCTTGAACTGCAGGTTCTTCGGGTTGTCCGTCACGTCGCGCTCGGTGGCGGCGGTGCCGACGCCGTCCTTGAGCTTGACGACGCCGTTGTCGGCGAGCAGCTTGAGCGCGCGGCCCAGGTTCGTGGCGTCGTTGGGGACGGCCACCGTCGCGCCGGAGGCGAGCGCGGAGACGTTCGTGAGCTTCTTGGAGTACAGGCCCAGCGGCTCCAGGTGCACCGGCGCGACGAAGGTCAGCTTCGTGCCCTTGGAGGCGTTGAAGTCGTCCAGGTACGGCCTGTGCTGGAAGTAGTTGGCCGTGAGCTGGCCCTCCTGGAGCTGCACGTTCGGCTGCACGTAGTCGGTGAACTCCACGACCTCCAGCTTGAGCCCGGCGGCGGGGGCCAGGTTCTGCTTGACGAAGTTCAGGATCTCCGCGTGCGGTACGGGGTTCACGCCGACCTTCAGCACCGTGTCGGCCGACTCGGCACTCTTGGTTTCGGTCGCGGGCTGCGACGTACCGCATGCGGCGAGCGACAGAGCCAGCGCGGCAGCACCTACAAGGCGGTGAAATTTCATGATTTTTCCTTACTTATGCGATAGGCGCCGAGCGACCCAGTCGCCCAGGCTCTGCAGGAGTTGCACGAGCACGATCAGCAGCACGACGGTCACGATCATCAGCAGCGTCTCGAACCGCTGGTAGCCGTACCGGACGGCCAGGTCGCCCAGCCCGCCCCCGCCGAGCGTGCCGGCCATGGCCGAGTAGCCGATGAGCGCGACCACCGTCACGGTGAGCCCGGCCACCAGGCCGGGCAGGGCTTCGGGCAGCAGGACCTTGCGCACGATGGTGGTCCGGCTCGCGCCCATGGCCTGGGCGGCCTGCACCACGTCGGCGCCGACCTCCCTGAGCGCGGTCTCGACCAGCCGGGCGAAGAACGGCACCGCTCCGACGGTCAGCGGCACCACGAACGCGGCGGTGCCGATGGTGGTCCCGACGACGAGCCGGGTGAACGGGATGATCGCGATCATCAGCACGATGAACGGCAGCGACCGGCCGATGTTGACCACGAACCCGAGCACCGACTTCAGCGCGGGCAGCGGCCGCAGGCCGTCCCGGTCGAACGCCACGAGCGCCACGCCCAGCGGCAGGCCGAGCAGCACGGTGAACAGCGTCGCCCAGCCGACCATCTGCGCCGTCTCCAGCGTCGCCGGCCAGAGCAACGGCAGCATCTCTTCCCAGGTCACGCGGCCTCCTCGACGATCAGACCGGATTCACGCAGGTACGTCAGCGCCGCGGGGGCCTCGTCGCCGGCCAGCGCGACCCGCAGGCGGCCGACGGAGCCCCCCGCCAGGTCCTCGATGGAGCCGCCGAGGATGCTGAGGTCCACGTCGAACTTGCGCACCACCTCGGACACGACCGGCTGCCGCGGGTCCCCCGTGAACGTCAGCGTCACCGACCCGGCGGGCGCGGGCTCGGGCAGCGGGAAGATCTCCCTGGTCAGGCGGGATCCAGGGGTCCTGATGAGGTCGCCGATGGCGCCGGACTCCTCGATGCGGCCGCCGGACATGATGGCGACCGAGTCGCAGACGGCCTTGACGACGTTCATCTCGTGGGTGATGAGCAGGATCGTCAGGCCGAGTTCGGTGTTGAGGCGCTTGAGCAGCGCCAGGATCGACTGGGTGGTGGCCGGGTCCAGCGCGGAGGTGGCCTCGTCGGACAGCAGCACGTCCGGGTTGCCGGCCAGCGCTCGGGCGATGCCCACGCGCTGCTTCTGGCCGCCCGAGAGCTGATGCGGGCGATCCTTGCCGCGCCCGTCCAGGCCGACGAGGTCGAGCAGTTCGGCGACGCGACGCTCGCGCTCGGCCCTGGGCACGCCCATGACCTCCAGCGGGAAGGCCACGTTGCCCGCGACGGTGCGCGAGGAGAGCAGGGCGAAGTGCTGGTGGATCATGCCGATGCGCTGCCTGGCGCGGTTCAGCGCGCCGCTGCCCAGCGCGGTCAGGTCCTGCCCCGCGACGGTGACGGTGCCGGCCGTCGGGCGTTCGAGCAGGTTGACGCAGCGCAGGAGCGTACTCTTGCCGGCGCCGCTCTGGCCGAGCACGCCGTAGATCTCGCCTTGGCGCACGTGCAGGTCGACGCCGTCGAGTGCGACGGTCGTGCCGTACTGCTTGCGCAGGCCTGAAGCCTGGATCACGGAATTTCCCCACGACTGAGAGCGGCCGGGGCCGCGGAAACTTACATCACCGGAAGCGAAGGCCAGGGGTCAGCGGGTGCCGGGGTGGAAGGGCAGGTGGGTCAGCCTGCGCAGCACGAAACCAGGTGCGATCATGACGGCCTTCGAGGAGAACGGGCGGGACGGGGTGCGCTCAACGGGCAGGCATTCGCCCCATACACATGCGTCGACACGCGGCGTCCTTGGGGACGCGGTGGAGTGTCGGGTGTGCCTCGTTCACGCCGTTGTTAACGACGGGAGAAGATCCCCCTATTCCCCGTCGGGATCGTGATCTGCGTCACGACCTGGGGAAAGCTGGGGTGGCGGTGGCTTGAGCAGGCGCAGACGACGGCACCGGGGGCCAGGTGTTCACCACGCGGGGGGCCCACTGCGCGCGCGTGACGGCGCCCGGCCCTGTGGCGGTCAGAGGGCGTATTCCTGGAGGTCGCCGGCCATGTGCGGCGGGTGGCGGTGCCGGTGGCAGCGCGTACAGGATGAAGGGTTTTGAGCATGAAACCGCCCCGCCGCGGAACTGCGGCGGGGCGGCAGGGATCAAGCGGCGACCGAAGAAGTCACCTGGGCGGGCGCGAGGGCGAGGTCGAGGACCTCGCGGACGTCGCTCACCGCGTGGATGGTGAGCTCCTTGCGGACCTCCTCGGGCACGTCGTCCAGGTCCGGCTCATTGCGGGCCGGGATGAGGACGGTGGTGATGCCCGCCCGGTGCGCCGCCAGCAGCTTCTGCTTGACGCCGCCGATCGGCAGCACCCGCCCGGTCAGCGAGATCTCACCCGTCATGGCCACGTCGCCGCGGACGAGCCGGCCCGACAGGAGCGAGGCCAGCGCGGTCGTCAGCGTCACACCCGCCGAGGGGCCGTCCTTCGGCACCGCGCCCGCCGGGAAGTGCACGTGCACCGACCGGTCCTTCAGCGCCGTAACCGGCAGCTCCAGCTCCGCGCCGTGCGAACGCAGGTAGGACAGCGCGATCCGCGCCGACTCCTTCATCACGTCGCCGAGCTGACCGGTCAGCGTGAGCCCGGTCTCGCCTGTCTCAGGGTCGGCCAGCGACGCCTCCACGTAGAGCACGTCACCCCCGGCCCCGGTGACCGCCAGGCCCGTCGCCACGCCCGGCACCGAGGTGCGCTGCTTGGCCTCGGGCAGGGACGACTCCGGCACGAACCTCGGCCGTCCGATGTAGCCCACCAGATCCTCGTCGCCGACGGTGACGGGCAGTTCGTCCTTGGCCGTCACCTTGCGCAGGATCCGGGCGACCGCCCGCTCCAGGGAGCGGACGCCGGCCTCGCGGGTGTATTCGGCGGCCAGCCTGCGCAGCGCGGAGTCCTCGACCTTGACCTCGTCGGCCGTCAGCCCGGCCAGTTCGAGCTGCCTGGGCAGCAGGTGGTCGCGGGCGATCGAGACCTTCTCGTCCTCGGTGTAGCCGTCGAGGGTGACGACCTCCATGCGGTCGAGCAGCGGGCCGGGGATGGCTTCGAGGACGTTGGCCGTGGCCAGGAACAGCACGTCGGACAGGTCGAGCTCGACCTCGAGGTAGTGGTCGCGGAACGTGTGGTTCTGCGCCGGGTCGAGCACTTCGAGCAGGGCGGCCGTCGGGTCGCCGCGGTAGTCGGCGCCGACCTTGTCGACCTCGTCGAGCAGGACGACCGGGTTCATCGAGCCGGCCTCGCGGATGGCGCGGACGACCCGGCCGGGCAGCGCGCCGACGTAGGTGCGCCGGTGGCCGCGGATCTCGGCCTCGTCGCGTACGCCGCCGAGCGCGACGCGTACGAACTTGCGGCCCATCGCGCGGGCCACGGACTCGCCCAGGGACGTCTTGCCGACTCCGGGAGGGCCGGCCAGCGCCAGCACGGCGCCGCTGCGGCGGCCGCCCACCACGCCGAGGCCCTTGTCCTGGCGGCGCTTGCGCACGGCCAGGTGCTCGATGATGCGGTCCTTCACATCGTCGAGGCCGGTGTGGTCGGCGTCGAGCACGGCCCGCGCGCCCGCGATGTCGTAGTTGTCCTCGGTGCGGTCGTTCCACGGGATGTCGAGGACGGTGTCGAGCCAGGTGCGGATCCAACCGGTCTCAGGGGACTGGTCGGAGGTCCGCTCCAGCTTGTCGACCTCCTTGATCGCGGCCTCGCGCACCTTCTCCGGCAGGTCGGCGGCCTCCACGCGGGCGCGGTAGTCCTCCTCCTCGGTCTCGGCGGAGTCACCGTTGAGCTCCTTGAGCTCCTTGCGCACGGCGGCCAGCTGCTGGCGCAGCAGGAACTCCCGCTGCTGCTTCTCCATGCCCTCCTGGACGTCCTTGCGGATCGTCTCGGCGACGTCGAGCTCGGCGAGGTGCTCGCGGGACCACTCGATCAGCCTGGCCAGCCGCTCGGCCGGGTCGGCGGCCTCCAGCAGCTCGACCTTCTGCGCCGTGCTCAGCCAAGGGGTGTAGCCGGAGCTGTCGGCCAGCACCGACGGGTCGTCGATCTGGTTGACCTGGTCGACCACCTGCCAGGCGCCACGCTTCTGCAGGATGGTGGTGGCCAGGGCCTTGTACTCCTTGGCCAGCTCCTGGGCGCGCTCACCGGCCGCGACGGTGTCGATCGTGTGTGCCTCGACCCACAGTGCGGCGCCGGGCCCGGTCGTGCCGGTGCCCACGCGGACGCGGTTGACGCCACGCACCACGGCGGCGGGCTCACCGCCCGGCAGCCTCCCGACCTGCTCCACAACGGCCTGTACGCCGATGGCGCCGTAACGACCGTCAATCCGGGGAACGAGGAGGACCTGCGGCTTGTTGCCACCAGATGCACGGGCCGCGTCTATGGCGGCGCGCACCTCGGAGTCGGACAGGTCCAGCGGAACCACCATGCCCGGCAGGACGACCTCGTCGTCGAGCGGCAGGACCGGGAGGATCAAGCTCTCACTCATGCGAACTCCAAAGGGTTGAGTTATACCGGCTCAACTCATCGGAGCCTGGCGGTGTTCCCTTCATTGCCGATGTTCGCTCACGGCGATCGTAATCATGTAAGCGACACCTTCGAGTGACCCCGCGAATCAAACCTTGGGGTGATGTGAACGGGGCCCTCCGCTCGTAACCTTGGCCGGGTGATCCTCGTCCAGCGCGCCCGCCGACTCGGCCAGGCGCTCTCCCGCCGGCGCCCTTGGCGCAGCGCCCGGCAGTCCTCTGCCGGGGCCGGGGACACGCATGGCGAGACGGCGGTCGGCGAGGTCCTCGACGGTGGCGAGCCGGCTCGCGGGGCCGGGGCATCGGACGGCAAAGGCACCTCCGGGGCCGGTTCCGGAAGGCGACGCGACGAGAGCGGAGCCGAACGGCCAGGCAACGAGATCTCCGACGCGGGGAAGGCCGAAAGGCCAGGCGACGAGATCCCCAGCAGGATCGGACCCGGCCGGCCAGGCGACGAGATCCCTGACACGACCGGCCCCGGAAGGTCACCCGACGAACTCCTCTACAGAACCGGATCCGGGAGGCCGGGCGAGAAGATTCCTGACACGACCGCGTTCGGCGAGCCGGGCGACGAGATCCCCGGCGGGGTCAGGTCTTCGGAGCCGGGTGGCAGGGACACCGACAGGGGCCCTCACAGGATCGGGGCCGACAAATCCGAGACCGACGGGATCAGGGCCAACGGGACCCGGACCGACGCAACCTCGACCGACGGGACCCCGACCGACGGAGCCCGAACCAACGCAACCCCGACCAACGGGACTCCGACCGACAGGACCCGGGCTAGAGGGTCGAGGCGGTGGGGTGGGCTGGTCGAGGGGGCCGGGCGGGCGATCCTGCTGCCGTTCAGGCTGGCGTTGCTGCAAGGGGACGCCGATCCACCGCCCGCCTCGCGCCGGTTGACGTTCGCGGTGCCTCGGTGGCTCGGAGCGCTGGTCCCGTTCAGGACCTACAACGTGACCCAGGTCGCCGACGTCGTCCTGGCCTTCGTCATGTACGGGCTCACGATCTCCATGATGCTCGACTGGAACCTGCGGGCCGCCGTCGCCTACGACCTCACCCGCACCGTTCCGGGCCCTGTCCCCCTCATCTTCCCCTACCTGGCCGCGCTGGGCGTCTCGGCGCCCATCGCCCTGCGCGACCGCTGGCCGCTGGCCGCCTGGCGGGTCGCGCTCGTGATGCTGCCGGTCGTCATCTGGGTGGCGAGCAGGCTCGAAATGGGGTCACCGCCCTACCCCATACCGGCGATCATCATGTACCTGATGGTCCTCTACTCGGTCGCCGTCCGCTGTGACCGCAGGATCACGCTGGCCGTCTGGATCATCACGGTCCTCATTCTCTGGATCGTCCATCCCAACTCGATGCCCCTCAGCACCGTCGTCGTGTCGGTGGCGGTGCTGTTCGGCTACAACGTCCGGGTACGCCGTACCGCCACCGACCGGCTGGTCCAGGAGGAGCTGCGTACTCAGCAGGCCGAGAGCGCCCAGGCGGTGCTGGCGGAGCGGGCCCGCATCGCCAGGGAACTGCACGACGTGGTAGCCCACCACATGTCGGTGATCGCCATTCAGGCGGAGGCGGTGCCGCTCAAGGCGGCGGGCGATCCGGCGCAGCTGGAGGCGGGCTTGGCCGAGATCCGGGGCCTGTCACTGGAGGCGATCGCCGAGCTGCGCCAGGTTCTCGGCGTGCTGCGCGACCACGAGGGCCGTACGGACACCGCGCCCCAGCCGGGACTGGACCGGATCGACGAACTGGTCACCAACGCCCGCGCCGCCGGGCTCTCCGTGCTGGTCGAAAGGTCGGGCTCGCTCGACGGGCTGCCACCGGCGGTGGGGCTGTCGGCGTACCGGATCGTGCAGGAGTCGCTGTCGAACGCGATGCGTCACGCACCCGGCGCGACCGTCACCGTGGACATCACACGCAAAGAGAACGAACTCCGACTACACATCACCAACGGCCCCGCCACAAACCAACCTGTGCCTTCCACAGGCACAGGACGGCGTCCCACACCCACCGGAACAGGGCCGGGTGCGACACCCACCCGGGCAGGACGCGCCTCAACGTCGAGCGGCACGGGGCGGGCGACCGGTTCTGCCGGGACCGGCCGAACCGGGGGTCCCTCCGGGGGCGGACAAGTCGGCGGTTACTCCAGTGGCGGCCGAACCAGCGGTCCCTCTAGCGGTGAAGGCCGAATCGGCGACCCCTCCAGCGGTGGGCGAATCGGGGAGTTCTCCAGTAGCGGCCGAGCCGGCGATCCCTCCACCGGCGGCCGCGTCGGCGATTCCTCCGGTGGCGGGCGAGGCGGCGATTCCTTGGCTTCCGGATGGGGGGCGGGTTCTGTTGGCGCCGGGCGAGCCGGGAGCGCCGTCGGTGGCGGGCGAAGCGGGGATTCCCTGGCCGCCCGGCGGGAGGCCGGTTCTGCTGGCGTCGGGGGCTTCATCAGTCATGGGCGGGCGGCAGGGGCTTCCGGTGTGGGGCATGGGAGCGGGCAGGGGCTGGTGGGGATGCGGGAACGGGCCGCTCTGCTGGGTGGGACGCTGGACGCCGGGCCCGCTGCGGATGGAGGGTTCGAGGTACGCGCCACACTGCCGATCACCGAGAGGGAGAGTAGTTGATCCGGGTTCTGATCGCCGACGACCAGGGAATGGTGCGTACGGGCTTCACGGTGTTCCTCAGCGCTCAGCCGGACATCGAGGTCGTGGGCGAGGCCGCCGACGGGCGGGAGGCCGTGGAGCGGTCGGCGGAGCTGGCTCCCGACGTGGTGCTCATGGACGTGCGGATGCCGGTCATGAACGGCCTTGAAGCGACCAGGGAACTCCTGGCCCAGGGCGGCGGGGCGCCGAAGGTGCTCATTCTGACGACGTTCGACCTCGACGACTACGTTTACGAGGCGTTACGGGCGGGGGCCAGCGGGTTCCTGCTCAAGGACGCCTCCGCCACGCAACTCGCCGAGGCGGTCCGGGTGGTGGCGGCCGGGGAGGCGCTCATCGCGCCGGCCATCACCAAGCGGCTGATCACCGAGTTCGCCCGGCTCGGCGGTCCCAGGGCCGCATCGGGCAGGCGGCTCGACGAGCTGACCGACCGGGAGTCGGAGGTGCTCTCCCTCGTCGCTCAGGCGCTGTCGAACCAGGAGATCGCGGAGAAGCTGTTCGTGGCGGAACAGACGGTCAAGACCCACGTGGGGCGGGTGCTGACGAAACTCGGCCTGCGCGACCGGGCCCAGGCGATCGTCTTCGCCTACGAAACGGGCTTGGTCCGGCCAGGCGAGTGACCGCCTGCCGAACTCGGGTAAGCGAACGCCTGCCAGGCTCGGGTCAGAGGACGCCTGCCGGGCTCCGGTAAGCAAACGCCTGCCAGGCTCCGGCAAACGAACACGTGCCGGGCTCCGGTGAGCGAACACCCGCTGGACTCGGGTAAGCGAACGCCTGCCAGGCTCCGGCAAACGAACGCCTGCCAGGCTCGGGTAAGCAAACGCCTGCCGAGCTCGGGTCAGTGCACGTCTGCTGGACTCGGGTGAACGAACGCATGACCGGAGGGCGCCCCCGCAGTCGGGGGGTGGCCAAGTGGCCAGGCAGCGCCCGGTGGCCTGGGCGGCGCCGAAGCCGGGTGGCCGGTGGCTGGGGTGGCATAGGTGGGTGGGTGGTTCGGGGGTGGGTGGTTCGG
>NZ_FNVT01000001.1:550976-1345651 GCF_900108335.1 Nonomuraea solani | reverse complement strand
GCCAACGGCGACGTCAAGGCCTGGCACAACGGAGCCGGCTTCGCCGCCATGCCATGGAACGCCGACGCCATCATCGCCACCGGCTTCACCAACGACAATCTGCACTTCGCCTAACCCGCGACCCGATTAAAGGCGGACCGCCACGACGGCGGTCCGCCTTTCTTTGTTTACGGTCCTTACGTAGCCGGTATGGTGCAAGCACGGGACTCATGGGGGGGTATATCGCATGCTCGTCTTAATGCTGGGGCCGGTCGAAGTTCGGGCAGATGGCGAATCCGTACCCCTGGGAGGTCCCAAGCCGAAAGCGCTGCTGGCCGCGCTGACGCAGCACCCCCGCCAGGTCCTTTCGATCGAGCACCTCATCGACCTCATCTGGGACGAGTCCCCGCCCAACTCCGCGACCGCTCTGGTGCACACCTACGTTTCCGCGTTACGCAGGGGCCTGGCCGCCATCGGACGGCAGTCGGCCCTCGCCACCCGCTCCCCCGGCTATCTCTTCGACGTCCAGCGCACCGAGAACGACCTCGAGATCCACGACCGCCACCTCGACCTCGCCCGGCGGCTGGAGCGTGAGGGCGACCACCCCGAGGCCATGAAGCACTACCAGCAGGCGCTCGCCCTGTGGCGCGGCCCGGCCTTCGGCGGCATCGAGGCCGCGTTCGTCCGCGCGCGGGCGGCCGCCCTGGAAGAGGACCGGCTGAGCATCGAAGAAGGGCTCGCCCGGTGCGACCTGGCCGCCGGCCGGCCCGACGAGTGCGCCTCGCGCATGGCGCGGGTGAGCGCCACGCATCCGCTGCGCGAGGAGGCCAGGGGGCTGCTGATGCGCGGCCTGTACGAGAGCGGCCGCCAGGCCGACGCCCTCACCGCGTACCGTGATGGCCGCCGCCACCTGCGCGACGAGCTGGGCATCGAGCCCGGCGCCAAGCTTCGGAGCCTGCACGACCAGGTGCTCAGCGGCGCCCTGTCGCCGCTCGTGCCCGCCGCCCGCACGCCCGCCGGCAAGAGCGTGAAGGCGACGGCGGGCCGGGCGCCGGCCATCGTGGACGAGTACACGGTGCCGAGGAACCTGCCGCCCGGGATCGGCGACTTCACCGGCCGCGCCAAGCAGGTGGAGGCCCTGCGGCAGTTCGCCGCGTCCGCCCGCGAGCATCCGGGCCCGGCGACGCCGACCGTGGTCGTGTCGGGCTTCGGCGGGGCGGGCAAGTCGGCGCTGGCCGTCCACGCCGCGTACCTGCTCAAAGACGTCTACCCGGACGGCCAGCTCTTCGCGGACCTTCGCGGCGCCGACGGCGACGCCGGGGTCAGGGACGCGCTCGGCCGCTTTCTCGGCGCGCTCGGCGTCACCGTGGCCGAGCGGCCGGACAATCTGGACGACCGCGTGGAGCTCTACCGGCGCAAGATCGCGGGCCGCAACCTGGTGATCGTGCTGGACAACGTCAGCGGCGAGCACCAGGTGCGCAAGCTGCTCCCCGGCTCCCCGGGCTGCCTGGTGATCATCACCAGCCGGATGCGGCTGACCGGGCTGGAGGCGTCCGAGCTGCTCGAACTCGACTTCTTCACCGTCGACGTGTCCGTCGAGATGCTCAGCAAGATGATCGGCCCGGCCCGGATCGCGACCGACCCCGCCTCCGCCACCACCATCGCCCGCCTGTGCGGCGGCATCCCGCTGGCGATCCGCGCGGCCGGCGGCAAGCTGCTCGCCCGCCCGCACTGGCCGCTGCGCGCCCTGGCCGACCGCCTGTCCGACGAGCGGCGCCGGCTCGACGAGCTGGCGGTGGGCGACCTCGCGATCAGGTCCAGCCTCCAGCTCAACTACGCCGAGCTGACCGGCGGCCACCGGCGCGCCTTCCACCTGCTGACGCTGCTCGACCTGCCCGACTTCGGCTCCTGGCTCGTCGCGCCGCTGCTGGACGTCTCCACCCAGGAGGCGGAGGACGTCACCGAGCACCTGGTGGACCTGCGGCTGCTCGACGTGGCGGGCGTCGACCCGCTCGGCCGCGTCCGCTACCGCTTCCACGACCTCGTGCAGCTCTTCGGCGCCGAGCACGCCGCCGAGGAGGAGGTGGACGAGGCGTTCGGCCGGATGCTGACCACCTGGCGGTCGCTGGTGGAGGCCGGGGCGCGCCGGCTGCCCCGCGCCACGCTCGGCCTGTGGCGGCCCTCGTCCACGGGCGCGGACCTCGACCCAGGGCTACGCGCCGAGGTCGAGGAGAACCCGACGGGGTGGCTGCGGTCGGAGACCTCGACGGTGGTCAGGATCGTCGAGCGCACCCATGAGCTGGGCGTCGACAAGATGGCGACGACGCTGATCGCCTCGCTGCTGTCGTCGCCGTTCGCGGTGCGCAACGAGTTCGACGGCTGGCAGCGTACGCTCGACGTGGCGCTCGTGGCGGCCAGGACCGCGGGCGACCGGGGAGCCGAGGCGACCGTGCTGGCCCGGCTCGGGCAGCTCTCCTACGAGAAGGACGACTTCGCCGCCGCGCGGGAGCACTTCCAGCAGGCGCTGCGCCATGCGGAGGCCGTCGGCGACGAGCCCGTCCAGGCGGTCGCCAGGGTCGGGATCGGCATCGTGCACCGGGACCTGGGCCACTTCGGGCCCGCCGCGGCCGAGCTCAGCGAGGGCGCGCGCATCGCCGAGCGGATCGGCGACCAGGTCGTGGTCGCCGCCGCGCTGTACGGGCTCGGCACCACCCGCAGGGACGCCGGTGACCTGGACGAGGCGGCCGAGATCCTGCGTACCAGCGTGGCGCTCAACCGCAAGCTGGACGACAAGCGCGGCGAGGCGTTGTCCCTGCGCGGCCTCAGCCTGTGCCACCGCGCGGCCGGCGAGCCGGACCCGGCGGCGGAGCTGAGCGAGCAGGCCGTGCGCATCCTCGTCGAGGCGGACGACCCGCTCAGCGCCGAGTACGCGCGCCAGTCGCTGGCCAAGGCCATGATCAGGCAGGGCCGCACCGCCAGGGCGGGCGAGCTCCTCGACGCCTCCCACCGGCTCTTCGACCAGCACGGCGACCGGTTCGGCGTCGCGCTCGTCACCCGGACCCAGGGCGAGCTGGCCCTGGCGGAGGGCGCGGACGCGCGGGCCCGCGACCTGCTCACCACCGCGCTCGACCAGTGGACGGAGCTGGGCCTCGACCTCTGGCGGGCCCGTACGCTGCGCGACCTGGCCGCCGCCGAGTGGGAGACGGACCCCGCCGCCGCGTCCCGTCACTGGCGGGAGGCGGTCGAGGCGTTCACCCTCCTCGGCGGGCGCGAGGCCGCCGAGCTGGCCGGCACCGACCCGCGGGGCTGGCGTACGCACGTGCGCCGCGCGGAGCCGGGCTGACCCGTCAGTCGCAGGCCTTGCCCGTCGTGCCGCTGCCCTTGTTGACGCGGCCGATCCCGACCGTCACGCTGCCCTGGGCCTGGGCGCAGACACCACTGGGGGCGTAGACCATGTCGCCCCAGTGGTGCCCGCCGTTTCCGGCGCGGTAAACGAAGGACCTGCTCTTCTTACTGGTGAAGACATTGATGTGACCGGTCGCGTTCTTGGACACCCGCACCTCGCCCCAGTTGGTGCCGCAGCGGCGCGAGTAATAGAGCCGGACCGTGCCCAGAACGTCGCCGATCTCGTTCTTCAGCGACGCACTCTTTCCGGTGTACACCTTGCTGGCGGCACACCCGGACCGGTAAGGGTCCTTTCCGTCGTACGGGTGGGCGCTGGCCGGCCCCGCATTCAGCAAGAGCGTCGAAATCGCCGCTGCCGATACCGCAACCGCCGCTACGCGAATCTTCATGTCGAACCGGCTCCTTTATCGAATGAGCTAAACGGTTCTGACTATGTCGGGTTCCGCGGCGCGCGACAACGACTATTTGTCCGAACATTGTCCAGAGCAGCCGCTTGGACAAAGCCGGTGATCAGCCGAAGCGCAGCGGGAGCACCTCGGGGCCCTGGACGCCGATGGGACCCATCCGGGGCACCGGCCCCGCGATGGACGGCGGGCCCAGCCGGGTGGCGAGGGCGGCCAGCGACTCACCGACCTCGACGCGGGCGAGGGCGGCGCCCAGGCAGTGGTGCGGGCCCGCGCCGAACTGCAGCGGGGCCACGTCCCTGGCGGCGGTGATGTCGAACCGGTCGGCGGCCTTGTACGCGCGCGGATCGCGCTGGGCGACCTTCACGCACATCGTGAGGTACGCCCCCTTCTCGATGGGCAGCCCCTGGTAGTCGAGGTCCTCGGCGGCGTACCGGTAGACGGTGGGCACCGAGGGCTGCCAGCGGATCACCTCTTCGACGGCCTGGTCCGCGAGCTCCGGCCGCCGCCCGAGCAGCGTCCACTGGCCGGGATGCCCCGCGAAGGCGAGCATGGCGTTGTCGAGCTGGTGCCGGGTCGTGTCGTGGGCGGCGAACACCAGGGTGACCAGGAGGTTGCACAGCTCGTCCCGGCTGACCTGGGTGTCGTCGGCGAGGTGGGCCGCGACCAGGTCGGAGCTGAGGTCGTCGGCCGGGTGGGCGGTCTTCTCGTCGATGAGGTGGCCGACGTAGTCGTAGAGGCCGTTGACCGCGCTCTCCAGCCGGGTCACGATGTCGCCGCCCGCCGAGAGGGCGAAGACCAGGCCGAGGTCGGAGGTCCAGGGGCCGATGAGGTCATAATCCTCGGGCTGTACGCCGAGCAGCCGGCACATGACCGCGAGCGGGAGCCGGTTGCCGAACTCGACGACGAAGTCGCGCGTCTCGTCACCTTCGAGGCGGCCGGCCAGCAGCTCGGACTGCTCCCGGACGAACGGCCGCAGCCCGGCGATCCGGCGCGCGGTGAACGCCTTGTTCATCAGGCCACGCAGGCGGCGGTGGACTTCTCCCTCATGGTTGACGATCATCGGCACGAACCAGTCGTAGACCGGGCCGTCGAAGATGCCGTGCGTCTCCATGTAGCGTTTACCGCCGTGGTCCATCCTGCGGTCGCGCAGGAGTTCGCTGGCCTCTTCGTAACGGAGCACGAGCAGGCCGATGGGGCTGTCCGCATACCAGTTTTCCGCCTGCGCGGCATAAACCTCCGGGGTATCGAAGTCGAAATCCGGATCCAGGACGTCGAGGAACGACACGTCATCCTCCTAGGGGAGTTCCCACCTGCCTCTCCACACACTCTCCCGAGATCACCGGCGGAAAAAGTAATGCTTTACTCACCCAGGCGAATATTGATAAGGCCGAATTCTGTTAATTGTCGGCGACCGCCTGGCGCCGGGCTCGACGTCGGAACTCCTCCGCGAAGACCTCGGGAACGCGCCCGGCGGCCTTCGGCGCGGTCACCGACGCCGCGGCCGCCGAAGGCTTCCTGCCGGCGGCCGAGCACCGGCGAGACCCGCGGAGCGCCGCGCGAAGGCGCGGCGCGTGGTCGCTCAGCCGCCGATCGGGTCGCCCTGCTGCTGCTCGTCCTGCTCGCGGTCGCCGGGCCGCTCGCCCCCTTCGTGCTCGCTCTTGCGACGGGCGGTCCGCCGGCCGAGGCAGGAGTGCGTTAACCGGTCGGTTCCCGGCTGGTGCACGAAGTCGTTGATCGAGCGGAGGTTGAGCTGCTTGCCGACGTTGTGACCGGGTCCGTTGGCGGTGGCCTGCTTGGGCGCGTGACCGTCGAACGCGATCTCCAGACGCCAGCCGTCACGCTGCAGAATGACCACAGGGCCGGCGGATCGCGGGATGGTCTGCACATCCCAGCCGTGTCGGTTGGCCCTGTGGGCAAGTGAGTGCGGATTCACCGAAGTCGTACTCCTTGGTTTCGAACGGGGTCCAGTGGAGTTGGCCTGCGGGTTTGTCACGGGACGGATGCGGTTGGCGGATTTCCCTCTATTCAGGGGACGGTCGGAAGTCCGGTTTCGGTTCCATCGCGCGCTTTTCCGGTCACTTCGACTACCCAGAGGGCCACGCCGGGAACGCGAACCGGGCAAGATCGATGGCATGGATGACAACGCGACGGCAGCCCCGTCCTGGCGGCGCAACGTCGCCCTGTTCCTGGTCGGCCAGACCGTGTCCTTATTCGGGTCGATGGTCGTGCAGTACGTGGTGATGTGGTGGGTGACCCTGGAGACCCGGTCCGGGCTGGCGGTGGCGCTCTACGCCGTGGCCGCGTTCCTGCCGCAGGGTCTGGTGTCGCTCTTCGGCGGGGTGCTCGCCGACCGGATGAACCGCCGGGTGCTGGTGATGGTCGCCGACGCGGGCATCGCCGCCGCGACGCTGGTGCTCGCGCTGCTGATGGCCAACGGGGTCACCGACCTGTGGATCGTGCTGCTGGCGGTGGCGGTGCGGTCGGTCGGAGCCGGTTTCCAGACCCCGGCCGTGCAGGCGATGATCCCGCAGGTCGTGCCGGGCGAGCACCTGATGCGGGTCAACGGGATCTTCCAGACCATCCATTCGGCGATGGCGCTGCTCGCGCCCGCCGCCGCCGGCGCGATCTTCGCGGCCTTCGGCATCGTCCCGGTCTTCTTCCTGGACGTGGTCACGGCGGTCATCGGGATCGGCCTGCTCGCCCTGGTCGCCGTCCCGACCCTGGAGCGGGTGACCGAGTCGGACGCCACCTACTGGCAGGACCTGGCCGAGGGGATGCGCTACATCCGTACGCATCCGATCGTGCGCTGGCTGCTCATCGTGTACACGGTCATCTTCCTGCTCACCGTGGCCCCCTCGTTCGTCACGCCGCTGATGGTCGCGCGCGACTTCGGCAGCGAGGAGTGGATGCTGGCGGTGCTGGAGATCGCCTTCAGCCTCGGCATGCTGCTCGGCGGGGTGCTGATGTCCACCGTGCTGGCCGGCCGCGGCCGGGTGGGGCTGATCCTCGTCGCCGTCTACGGTTTCGGGGCGGTGACCCTGGCGCTCGGGCTGAGCACGAACCTGTGGGTCTTCTACGGCTTCATGTTCCTGCTCGGGCTGCTGGTGCCGCCGTTCTCGACCCCGTTCGTGACGCTGATCCAGGAGACCGTCGAGGCCACCATGCACGGGCGCGTCTTCAGCTACGTCAGCATCGTGATGGCGCTGGCCACGCCGGTCGGCATGGTCGTCTTCGGCCCGCTGGCCGATGTGGTGAGCGTGCAGGCGCTGCTGATCGTCGCCGGCCTGGCCACCATCGTCGTGATGGCGATCGCGACCCGCCTGCCGTCCGGGCGCGCCACCATGGCCGCCTCCAAAGCTCCAGCGGCGACCGGCCTCTAACCGGTGAGCAGTGCAGCCGTGGCCGCGTCGGCGGGCAGGAACGCCTCCAGCTTCAGCTCCGCCACGGTCACGTCGAGCGCTGTCGCGAACGTCGTGATCGTGGTCGTCAGCAGGAGTTCGCCGCGCGACGAGCGCAGCCGCAGGGGCGCCGCGAAGCCCACGTGGCCGGGCCCGGGCGCGACGTGCGGCACGTAGCCGGACAGCTCGTCGTAGAGGTCGTCGTGCGGGAGACGGTCGAGGATGTGCCGCGCCCACTGGGCCAGGTTGACGACCCGCGGCGCCAGGCCCTCGGGGTGCAGGGAGACGCGCAGCACGTTGATCGGCGGGCGGAGCAGGTGCTCCGCGACGCCCTCGGTGATCAGGCCGAACGCGTCGTTGGCGAGCACCAGGTCGTGCCGCGCGTCCACCACGATCGCGGGGTACGGCAGGTGCCCGGTGAGGATGTGCCCCAGCGCGGTGCGTACCGGCGCGAGGCTCGGGTCGTCGAGCGGGGTGTGCGGGTAGACGGGGGCGTAACCGGCTGAGAGCAGGAGTTCGTTGCGCTCCCTGAGCGGGAGTTCCATGGACTCGCCGAGCCGTACGACCATCGCCCGGCCCGGCCGGGAGCGGCCGCTCTCCATGAAGCTGAGGTGGCGCTGGGTCGTGCCCGCACGCAGCGCGAGGTCGAGCTGGCTGAGGCGGCGGCGCTGCCGGGCCGCGCGCAGCGTGTCGGCGAAGTCCACGCTCCCAGTCTGGTGGACCCGTCCATTCCTTCGAGGGAATTGCCGGCATTCCCGGGCGGGAGCACGATCGGCCCGTGAACACGCGACTGGGGGTTCTCCTCCCTGCGAACCAGAGCCAGTGGGACGACGCCCGGCGGCTCGTCGACTTCGGCGTCCGCGCCGAGCGGCTCGGCTACGACTCGGTCTGGGCCAACGACACCCTGCTCGGCGCCCGGATCGAGCCGCTGACCATGCTCGCCGCCCTCGCGCCGATGACCGGGCGCGTCACGCTCGGCACCGCCGCGCTGCTGCCCGCCTTCCGCCGCCCGGTCACGGCCGCGCAGGAGCTGGCCTCCCTCGACCACCTGTCGGCCGGGCGGCTGGTCGTCACGGTGGGCGCGGGCTTTCCCGGCCGGTCGGAGGCCGAGTACGCGCTGTCGGAGGTGCCGTGGCCGCGCCGCTTCGCCCGGCTGGACGACACCGTCGCCCTGTGGCGGGCCCTGTGGGCGGGCGAGCGGGCCTTCCACGGCAAGGTGCTGTCCTTCGACGAACTGCCCGAGTCCACGCCCTCCTTCCGGCCCGGCGGGCCGCCGATCTGGCTGGGCGGGGCGAGTCCGTCGGCGCTGGAGCGCACCGGGCGGCTCTACGACGGCTGGCTGCCCTATCCGCCCGATCCCGCTGACTATCGGGCGGGCCTCCAGACGGTACGGCACGCCGCTGGACGCCGCACCATCACCCCGGCGCTGTTCGTCACGGTGCTGGTCACCGATGACGCGGCCCGGGGCGAACGGGAGCTCGACGCCTACTGCCGGGCCACCTACGGCCTGCCGTACGAGGTGGTGCGGACGATCCAGGTGCTGGTCGCGGGCCCGGCCGAGCGGGTGGCCGAGACGCTGGCCCGCTACGTGGAGGCGGGCGCCGAGCACCTGGTCTGCCGCATCGCGGCGCCCGGCCTCGACGCCCAGCTCGCCCAGTTGGAGCTGATCGCCGGGATCGCCCGGTAGCGCGGTTCAGCGCGTCAGGGACCGGTCGTCGTGCTCCTCCTCCAGGGCGACCTTCTCCCCGCCGTACGCGGCCGACATGCGGGCCCGCAGCCTGCCGAGCGGGCCCCGCACACGCTCGGGCGGGACACCGGAGCCGTTGTGAGCGGCGAGCACCGGTACGGCCTCCTTGGCGCGCAGGTGCGCCTCGATGTCCTCGTCCAGCGGCGCGTGCGCCTCGGTGAACGCGCCGCCGGGCAGCCGCCTGATCACGCCGGTGGGCAGCCCGTGCCCGACGAGCTCGGCGTCGGAGCGCTGCAGGCCGAGGCAGATCCGGTAGGTGACGAGGTAGGCGAGCGCGGGCCCGGCGATCACCAGGACGCGCCCCGCGTACGTGGTGGCGTACAGGCTGATGTGGAAGGTGGACGAGAGCTCGTCGTTGGCCCCCAGCAGCCACAGCACCCCGTAGAAGACGACGGTGCTCATGCCGATCGCGGTGCGGTGCGGGTTGTTGCGGGGGCGCTCCAGGATGTGGTGCTCCCGATGGTCGCCGGTGATCCACCGCTCGATGAACGGGTAGAGCACCATCCCGGTGAGGATGACGCCCAGCGGCACCAGCGCCGGGATGACCACGCTCAACGGCAGCGTGCCCGCGTGGCCGGTGCCGAGCAGGTTGACCTCCCAGGCGGGCATCAGCCGCAGCGCGCCCTCCAGGAAGCCCAGGTAGAAGTCGGGCTGGGAGCCGGCCGAGATGTCGCCGGGGCTGTAGGGGCCGTACAGCCACACGGGGTTGATCTGGGCGAAGGTGGCCAGGCCCGCCACCGTGGCCAGGGTGAACAGGAAGAACGCCCCCGTCTTGGCCATGAACGACGGGTACAGCGGCGCGCCCACCACATTCGTGTTGGTACGGTCCTTGCCCGGCATCTGGGTGTGCTTCTGCACCCACATCAGCACCAGGTGCGCCGAGATCAGCACCAGCAGCACCCCCGGGATCAGCAGGATGTGCAGTGAGAAGAACCGGGAGATGACGTCCTCGCCCGGATACTCCCCGCCGAACAGGAAGAAGGTCAGGTAGGTGCCGACGAGGGGCACCGACATGAGCACGCCCTCGGTGACCCGCAGCCCGGCGCCCGACAGCAGGTCGTCCGGCAGCGAGTAGCCCGTCAGCCCCTCCAGCAGGGCCAGGGCGAGCATCGTGACCCCGATGATCCAGGTCAGCTCGCGCGGCTTGCGGTAGGCGCCGGTGAAGAACACGCGCAGCGCGTGGATCATCATGCTGCCGATGAACAGCAGCGCCGACCAGTGGTGGATCTGCCTGATGAGCAGCCCGCCGCGCACCTCGAAGCTGATCTCCAGCGTGGAGGCGTACGCCTGCGACATCCCCACGCCCCGCAACGGCGCGTACACGCCGTCATAGACGACGTGGCCCATGCTCGGCTTGAACCAGAACGTCAGGAACGTTCCGGTGAGCAGCAGGATGACGAACGAGTACAGCGCGATCTCGCCCAGCAGGAACGTCCAGTGGTCGGGGAAGATCTTGCGCAGGTTGCGGTTGAGGAAGCGGGCCGCTCCCAGGCGGTCGTCGAGGAACGATGAGGTCCTGGCGATGGCGCCGGGGACCGCCTTCGGGCCGGTTTGCATGGGCGCGATTCCCTTTCTGTCGCGTTCATCACTAAGACGCCTCCGGCCGATGGTTTGTGACATCACCCCCCGGTGTCACATTCGAGGGGCTTCGTACGTCTTAGAGGTGACCAGCGCGTACGAACACGGCGAGGTGATCCCGTTGACAACGTCCATCGGCCCCGGCTCGTGGCAGATCGTCCTGGAGGCGACCGAAGCGAGGATGACGACGAGCGGGCGCAAGGGCCCCCGTCTCCTGTACGCGCCGCCGCGCGTGGACGGCTCCTTCTACCTGCGGCCCGACGCCACCCTGGCGGGGTTCGACCTGCGGCTCCCGCTGCCGTCGCCGGAGTTGTCCTGGGAGTCGGCCGACCTCGACCGCGACCCGCACGCGTGGCTGCGGCTGGGACGCAGGGAGGTGCGGGCGCCCGTCTCGGTCATGTGCGCCGAGATCCCCGGTGAGCACCCCTACGTGAAGATCGTGCTGGAGACGGTGTTCCGCTCCAGCGCCCTGGGCCTGGGGCATTGGCCGCGGTGGGTGACGCTCAGGCTGTTCAGTGAGATCCGCGAGTCCCAGGTCAGGCCGTTTCGGCACTGAGGGTCCGCGCCACCTCCCGGCGGGCCGCCAGGCGGGCGGGCAGGGCGGTGAGCGCCGCCGTGGCCAGCAGGATCGCGAGTACGGCGCCGAGCATCCAGGAGAACGGCGGTGCGATCACCTTCCCGGCGCTGAGAATCCCGTACACGCCGATGCCCAGAGGGACGCCGGCGAGGGCGCCGGACAGGACGGGCAGGAGCTGGGCGGTGGACAGCCCCGCGGAGATCTGCCCGGGGGTGGCGCCGAGCGTGCGCGCGATGGCCATATTGGCCCGGGCCTCCATCGCCGAGGTCCAGGTGAACGTGATGGTGTTGACGATCGCGAGCGCGATCACCAGGGCCGTGACCGCGAGCAGCAGCCAGCGGTCGTGTTCGGTGCTCAGGTTGGGCAGGCTCAGGCCGTATGCCCTGGAAGGCTGGGCGTAGAAGGTCAGCAGGGCGATGATCGCGATCAGCGTGGTGGCGGTGGAGCACGCCTGCAGCACCGCGCGGCCCGGCCGGCGGGCGGTCAGGCGCAGCCCGAGCAGCAGCGGGGTGGGCAGCATCGCGCTCAGCGCGACCAGCCAGGGGCGGTGGCGTGGCCGGTGGGCGGTGGCGGTCAGCGCCGTGACCGTCGCCGTGCGCAGGGCGCGCAGCGTGGGGCGCACGGTGGACAGCGCCGCCACAAGGACGGCGAAGACGGTCGTCGCGATCACGGTCGCGCCCGTCAGCCCGGCGGCGTCACCGATCCGGCTGGCGGTGGGGCTGGCGATGGCGGGCACGGTCAGGTCGGCGAGCGCCAGGCCCAGCGCGTCGGCCAGCAGCGCCAGCGCCAGATATTCGGTGAGCAGGACGGCGGCGATCAGACCGGGGGTGGCGCCGACGGCCTTGAGCAGCCCGGCCCGGCGCGTCTGCTCGGCGGCGCGCCCCGCGGCCAGCGCGGTCACTCCGGTGATGGCCAGGAAGCCGAGCAGCCAGCTCCCGACGACCAGGATCGGCTGGCTGTCGTTGAGGATGACCATGTCCTGGCCGGCTTTGAACTGCCAGGTGTGGAAGGTGATCCTGACGCCGGGCAGATGGTGGGTGTCGAGGAATGCCTCGGTGGCGTCGGGGTCGCGCAGCTTGAGGTCCAGGGCCGTGGTCACCGGGAGAGCGTTTCCGGCGGCCAGGGTCCGGGTGTCCGATGGGGTGAACCAGACCAGGCCGGTCGCGTCACTGGGGCCGCCGCCGGGGCCGATCTGCGCCGCCCAGGGGTAGATGGAGGTGGCCGCGGTCACGGCGATCCCGACGACGGGGTAGGACCGGCCGGCGATGGTGACGTGGTCGCCGGGGCCGACGCCCAGGGCGGTGGCGAAGCCGCGTTCGACGACCGCGCCGCCGGGGCGTACCCAGTGGCCCGAGGTCACCAGGGGCCGGTCGACCGGGCCGGGCGTCTCGGCGGCGGCGTGCACCACCACGTTCGAGGACAGGCCGCGTACGGTGAGGGTGGCGTAGACGATGCGGTAGGGGCCGTTGCCGGCCACGACCTCGGGGTCCTCGGCCAGCGTGGCCATGGCCGAGGTCACGTCCGGGCCGGAGCCGGGGACGAGTGCCACCACGTCAGGGCCGGCGGTGGCCGCCCTGGTCTGGTCGTACAGTCTCTGGCTCGCCCCGCTCAGCGACAGGCCCAGGGCCAGGGTGGCGGTGGCGGCGGTCACCGCGAGCACGAGCATCGCGGCCTGGGCCGGGTGCCGCCGCAGGTCGGCCAGCACGAGACGCACGATGAGGACGAGGCGGCCCATGGTCGTTCAGCCCTCCAGCCCGATCAGGCCGCCCAGGCCGCTCAGCCGCCCGCCGCCGGTGCCGGTCAGCCGGACGTCGTCGACGAACATCCCGTCGCGCATCGAGACCAGCCGGTCGGCGGTGGCCGCGACGCGTTCGTCGTGCGTGACGATCACGAGGGTCAGCCCCGCCGAACGCAGCTCTTCGAAGATCCTCAGCACGTCGAGCGTCGCCGCGCTGTCGAGGTTGCCGGTCGGCTCGTCGGCCAGGACGACCAGCGGGTCGTTGGCCAGCGCGCGGGCGATGGCGATCCGCTGGCGTTGGCCGCCGGACAGTTGCGACGGCAGGTGCCGCGCGCGGTCGGCGAGCCCGACCCGGTCCAGCAGCAGGCTCGCGCGCCGTCCGGCCTCGCGCCACGAACGCCCGGCCAGCAACGCGGGCAGCTCGACATTCTCCTGCGCCGACAGCTCCTCCACCAGGTGGAAGGCCTGGAAGACGAAGCCCAGCGACCGGCGCCGCAGCCGCGCGAGCGCCCGCTCGCTCAGGCCGTCGACCCGCCGGCCGGCCAGCCACACCTCACCGCCGGTGGGCCGCTCCAGGCCGCCCAGCAGGTGCAGCAGGGTCGACTTTCCGCAGCCGCTGGGCCCCATGACCGCCAGCATCTGGCCCTCGGGCACGTCGAGGTCGACCTCGTCGACCGCGCGAACCCGGCTCTGCCCCTGACCGTGCTCCTTCACCAGGGCGCGGACCCGGACCACCGAACTCGGCTCGTTCACACGTCCTCAGCTTCGTCATCGACCTTGGACCAGGCCCGCTCACAGGCTTCCAGCCAGCGCAGATCCGCCCGCAGCCGCAGCACGACGCCCTCCAGCAGCAGGGCGGCGGACGACCCCGCGGGCTCGGCCAGGATCGCGTGCTGTGCCTCGCGCAGATGGCGCAGCAGCTCACGGCGCTGCGCCGCCACGAGTTCGACCGGGTCGGCCAGCCGGGTGGCGCCGGCGGCGACGAGCTTGAGGTGGAACTCCGCGAGGTCCGGCTTCGGCCAGCCCACCTCGGTCAGCCAGGCGGCCACCCGTTGCTGCCCGGCCGCCGTCAGGGCGTAGACCTTGCGCTCCGGCCGCTCGGCCGGGCCGTGCGCCCGCTCGCCGACGACGAGCCCCACCTTCTCCAGCCGGGCCAGGGTCACGTAGATCTGGCCGGGGTTCATCGACTCGCCCAGCGGGCCGAGACTCCGCTGGAGCCGGGCGCGCAGGTGATAGCCGTGTGACGGCTCCTTGGCGAGCATCGCCAGCACCGCGTCCTGCACCTCTGCCCCCTAACGGTTAGCCCATAGATAGCGGTTAGCCGTAAAAGGTGTCAAACGTGGGCCATGATCGATTGACCAGCTCTGAAATGAGGCAGCCCCGCGCCTCCCCGGCGACCGTCGCGCCGCGCGCACTGATCATACTTGTGCTGCTCAGTACGTACACTCGACGTTGAGGACCGGCCGATGACCCGACCCCTGGAAATCCTGCTCCCCACCACGATCGACACGACGATCGCCCTGCCCGGCGGCGTCCGCGCGACGCCCTACGACCCGGCGGCCGAGCTGCCGGCCTCGACCACGGACGCCCAGGGGCTGGTGCTCTGGGGGTGTAGCGCCGCCTGGACGAAGGCCGCCGTGTCCCGGCTGCCGCGGCTGCGCTGGGTGCAGACGCTCGGCGCCGGCTGGGAGGCCGTGGCCGCCGCCGGGTTCGGCGACGACGTGGTCATCTGCAACGGGGCGACGCTGCACGACGCGACCGTGGCCGAGCACGCCCTGATGCTGAGCCTGGCCGCGGCGCGCCGGCTGGACCTGCTGCTCCGCGCGCAGTTCGCGGGTGAGTGGAGCCGCCGGGGCGGTCTGCAGGATCTCGACAACGCCCGTGAGTTCACCACGCTGGCCGGCGCCCGCTGTCTCATCTGGGGGTTCGGCGGGATCGGCCGGACCCTGGCCCCGTACCTGCGGATGCTCGGCGCCGAGGTCACCGGTGTGGCGAGCACCGCCGGCGAGCGCGACGGCTTCCGGGTGGTCGCCGGCGACGACGTCGACGGCCTGCTGCCCGCGACCGACCTGCTGATCATGATCCTGCCGGACGACGACGCGACCCGGCACGCGCTCGACGCCCGCCGGATCGGGCTGCTGCCGCCGACCGCCTGGCTGGTCAACGTCGGCCGCGGTAGCACCGTCGACGAGAGCGCCCTCGCGGAGGCGCTCGCCGGTGGCCGGCTCGGCGGCGCCGCGCTGGACGTGTTCGAGACCGAGCCGCTGCCGGCGGGCTCACCGCTGTGGACGCTCCCCAACGTGATCGTCAGCCCGCACGCCGCGGGTGGCCGGCCACGTGGATACGCCGAGCTCATCGCCCACAACGCGGCGGCCCTGCTCGGTACGGGCTCCCTGCGCAACGTCGTACGGGCGGCGCGCTGAGACCGACCCAGCGGGCATCCTTCTGCACCGACATGTCACGACTTTCTCCGATTTTCGGCGAAAGACTATGGGCAAGCTGAAGATCTCGCTTTATATTACGGCGCAGAGCAGCGTTATCCCCTCCACGTTCCAGCGAATGAGCCCCCGCATCCGCCGCTGGCAGCACTGACAGCGCTGTCCCGGCGATGCGCACCCCCCACCCACGCCGAACGCGGCACTCTCGCCGAGATGGGATTGGTCATGCGGAAATCACCCCTGTTATCCGTCTTACTGATCACCGCACTCTCCAGCCTGGTCGCCCCCGCTCCCGCGCACGCGGCGGTGCCGCCGCAGCAGCCGGGCGTCACCCTGCGCACCTATGACGTCCAGGTCGAACTGAACAAGATCTGCACGCTCAAGGCCGGTCAGACACCCAACGTGGACAAACTGATGCCCACGATCGACTGGACCTCCGACGCCGACTTCGGCCTGACCGACATGTTCGTCACCGAGGTCATCGGCAACCTCAATGTCCCCAGCGCGGGCACGTACGAGTTCCGCCTCACCAGCGACGACGGCTCCCGGCTGCGCATCGACGACACCGTCGTGATCACCAACGAGGGGCGGCACGCGCCGATCGCCATCGACGGCATGATCACGCTGACCCCCGGCTACCACGCGCTGCGCGTCGACCACTTCGAGCACCTGTACGGCCAGCAGCTCAAGCTGGAGTGGAAGCCGCCGGGAGCCGCCGGGTTCACCCTCGTGCCGACCTCGGTGCTGAGCACGGACGCCGGCGTGGTGCGGGTCACCGCCCCCGGGCGCAAGGAGTGCGAGAGCGGCGCCGACTCCCCCGGCGACGGACTGCCACTGCGGGCCGTACACCCCGACTTCGCCCTCACCGACCTGCGCCCGGCCGGGTTCGAGCCGCAGGTGAGCGCGATGGACTGGCTGCCCGACGGCCGGTTGGCGATCGCCACGTGGGGCGGCTCGGGCAAGACGCTCGGCGAGGTCTATCTGCTCGGCAACGTCGGAGGCAGGGTCTCGGCGGATCGGGTGACCACCAAGAAGATCGCCAGCGGGCTGCAGGAGCCCATGGGCATCAAGTACGTGGACGGCAAGCTCTACGTCTCGGAGAAGTCGCGGCTGGTGGAGCTGAACGACACCAACGGCGACGAGGTCGCCGACAGTCTCAGGACCGTGGCGACCTGGCCGTTCGGCGGCAACTTCCACGAGTTCGCGTTCGGGCTGCTCTACCGTGACGGCCACTTCTACCTCAACCTCTCCGTCGCGATCAACGAGGGCGGCGCCACCACCGACCCGCAGCCGGCGCGGAACAGGGGCACGACCATCAAGGTCAGCAAGGCCACCGGCCAGGTCGAGTACCTCGCGGGCGGCCTGCGCACGCCCAACGGGATCGGCTGGGGTCCGGAGGACGAGCTGTTCGTCGCGGACAACCAGGGCGGCTGGCTGCCGGCCTCGAAGCTGGTGCACGTCAAGAAGGACCGGTTCTTCAACCACTACATGAACCCGGACGGCCCGTTCGACAACAACGTGGTGAGCCAGCCCGCGCTGTGGCTGCCGCACAACGAGATCGCCAACTCCCCCAGCACGCCGCTGCTCATGAAGCAGGGCAGGTTCGCGGGGCAGATGTTGTTCGGCGACGTCACCTACGGCGGGATCCAGCGGGCCTATCTGGAGAAGGTCAACGGCGAGTACCAGGGCGCGGTCTTCCGTCTCACCCAGGGGCTTGAGGCGGGCGTCAACCGGATCAGCCTGGGGCCCGACGGCGCCATCTACGCCGGTGGCCTGGGCGCGGGCGGGAACTGGGGCCAGCCGGGCAAGCTCACCTACGGGCTGCAGAAGCTGACGCCGTCCGGTGACAAGGCGTTCGACATCCTGAAGATGCGCGCGATCGAGGGCGGCTTCGAGCTGGAGTACACCGAGCCGCTGTCGGCGGAGACGTCGGCGTCGCTGGCGGCCAAGTACCAGGCCACACAGTGGCGCTACGTCGCGGCCTCCACCTACGGCGGCCCCAAGGTGGACGAGGAGCCGCTGACCATCACCTCCGCGGAGCCGTCCGCCCGGGGGAAGATCGTCACCCTCAAGATCGCGGGTCTGAAGCCGGGACGCGTGGTCCACCTGCGGTCGCCGCGGCCGTTCAGCTCGGCGTCGGGGCAGCAGCTCTGGAGCACCGAAGCCTGGTACACCCTCAACTCGCTGGTCGGCGGCCCGGTCACGGACACCACCTATGAGGCGGAGAGCGCGTCGCACAGCGGCGGCGCGAAGCTGAACACCGACCACCGGAGCTACACGGGTTCCGGCTTCGTCGACAACTACCAGGCCGTAGGCGCGAACACGCAGTTCGCCGTGCGGGCGGCCACGGCGGGCACGTACCACGTGGGCCTGCGCTACTCCAACGGCCCGAACCCCGCGCCCGGGCAGCTCAAGTCACTGAGCGTGTACGTCAACGGCGCCAAGGTCAGGCAGGTGCCGCTGGCCCCCACGGACACGTGGGACCAGTGGGCCACCCGCGTCGAGCCGCTCGTGCTGAAGGCCGGCGCCAACACCATCGCCTACCGGTACGACACCGGCGACACCGGCCACGTCAACCTGGACTCCCTCACCGTGGCGGCGCGGCCGGTGATCGAGGCGGAGAGCGCCGCGCTGAGCGGTGGCGCGCAGCCGAACACCGACCACCAGGGCTACACCGGCACCGGCTTCGTCGACGGTTACTGGAACGCCGGCGCGAACACCTCGTTCACCGTGCAGGCGGACTCGGCCGGCCCGCACAACGTCGGCCTCCGCTACGCGTCCGACGTCGGCACGTCGGTCAGCGTGTACGTCAACGGCACCAAGGTCAGGCAGTCACGGCTGGCCGCCACCAGCGGCTGGGACGACTGGGCCGTCCAGACCGAGGCGCTCGACCTGAGGCAGGGCGCGAACACGGTCGCCTACAGGTACGACACCGGCGACGGCGGCAGGTTCAACCTCGACCACATCACCGTGTCGAAGGCGGAGCGGATCAAGCTGTTCGACGGGTCGAGCCTGGCGGCGTGGGAGAAGCGGTCCGGCGGGGCGGCGACCTGGCCGATCGCGGACGGCGCCATGGAGTCCTACGGCGGCGACATCCGCACCCGGCGGACGTTCGGCGACTTCAAGCTGCACGTCGAGTGGAACGAGCCGGACTACCCGCCGGACGTGACCGGCCAGCAGCGCGGCAACAGCGGCGTCTTCCTGCAGGAACGCTACGAGGTGCAGGTCCTGGAGTCGTTCGGTGACACCACCCTGGCCAACAACGAGGCGGGCGCGATCTACTCCAAGCGCGCGCCCGACCGCAACATGGCCACCGCCTCCGGCACGTGGCAGACCTACGACATCACCTACCGCGCGCCCCGCTTCACCGGCGCGGGCGTGAAGGTGGACAACGCGCGGGTGACGGTCATCTGGAACGGCGTGGTGGTGCACGACAACGTGGCCATCGACGGCGGCACCGGCGACAACGTCGCGGAGAGCGCGGCCTCGGGCGCGATCCGCCTGCAGGACCACGGCGACGCCGGCGCGAACCCCCGTTTCCGCAACGTCTGGATCGAACCGGTCTCCTGACGTCCGACCGGCACGGCAGGCCGTCCCGCGGCCTGCCGTGCTCATTCTTTGATCGGGACGGTGAGGCGGCGCCTGGTGGGCGACGGCTCCTTGCGCTCACCCAGGAGGGTCATGAGCTGGTCCATGGCCACCTGGCCGAGCTTCTCGCCGTCCACGTCGATCGAGGGCACGTCGCCCAGGCCGAGGCTGTCGACGATCATGCGCTCCGAGCTGACCACGACGTCGCGGATCCCCCGGTTGAGCAGGGCGAACATGAGCCCGAGGCCGATCGAGGTCGCGTAGGGGACGACGGCGGTGGCGCGGGCGGCCACCACGGCCTCTAACGTCTCCACCCCGGCGGCGAACGTCGAGGGGTAGGGGCCGAGCATGGTCAGCGTCACGCCGCTCGACTCGGCCGCGGCGCGGATGGCCGCCTGACGCTGGCGGTCCTGCCAGGAGCCCGCCGGGCCGCCGATGTAGACGACCCGCTCGTGGCCCTTCTCCGCGAACCAGCCGACGAGCGCCCCGAAGGCGGTGGCGGTGTCGGCGACCGCCGAGGTCATGCCCTCGACCTCGCGGTCGATGAGCACGGCCGGCTTGTACGACGCCGCCGCGCGGACGATCTCGTCCGACCCCCGGGGCGCGGTGAGCAGGAACCCGTCGACCTGGTGCGCGAGCTGCTCGACCGCGGCGAGCTGGGCCGCGTGCTCCAGCGTGTGCACCGCGATGGTCAGCTGCATGCCGGAGTCGGCCGCGCGCGCCTGGGCGCCGCCGATGATCGGGCTGAAGAAGGTGTTGTCGAGCGTGGGCACCACGATGGCGACCACCCCGGTCGTCCCGCGGGCGAGCTGGGTGGCGGCCCGGTTGGGGACGAATCCGAGCTGCTCGGCGGCGGCGCGGACGCGGGCCACCGTCTCGGGGGCGGCCAGGTCAGGCCGGCCCAGGGCGCGGGAGGCCGTCGCCTTGGAAACCCCGGCCAGCGCGGCGACGTCCGCGAGTGTCGGCACAGATCCTCCTTGAGTCGTAACACGGATTTCACGCGGGGGTTTGTGCGCGGGGCCCCTCATAATCTATGGTCAGGCTTCTGGAACCGGTTCCGCAACCGGTTCCACCCCAGCGTACGCCACTCGGAAAGGACGCCGACATCTCCCGCAAATCGGCCTTTCTTCTGGTGCCGGGTCTCGTCCTGCTCGTCGCGGGATTCCTCGTCCCCTCGGCCGCGATGCTCTTCGCGCCGCCGGACGTGTCGACCGGCGAGATCTTCGCGCGCCTGGGCGAGATGCTCACCGATCCGTACGACCTGGAGGTGATCGGGCGCACGGTCGGGCTGGCCCTGGCTGTCACGATCATCTGCGTCGTCCTCGGCTTTCCCATCGCCTACTGGCTCGCCCGCTCGCCGTCGCGCTGGAGCGGGGTCTTCCTGGCAGTGGCGATCTTTCCACTGATGCTGAGCAACGTGGTGCGCACGTTCGGCTGGCTCGTCATTCTCGGTTCCAAGGGGGCGCTCGGCCGGCTCCTGGTCCAGCTCGGCCTGGTCGACACGGCGCCGCAGCTCCTCTACACCAAGCTGGCGATCGTGCTCGGCCTCACCCAGTTGTTCCTGCCGCTGGCGATCATCTCCTGCTACTCGGCCGTCGCCCAGGTCGATCCCGGCCTGGACGACGCCTCGCGCGGGCTCGGCGCGAGCCGGATCCGCACGATGTGGAACGTCGTCATCCCGCTGACCATGCCGGGCATCGTGGTGGCCGCCACCCTGGTGTTCGCGGGGTCCGTCACCGCGTACACCACGCCTTATCTGCTCGGCGGGTCCAGCCAGCGGATGCTCTCCACGCAGCTCTTCAACTACGCGAGCACCACGCTCGACTGGGCCTCGGCCTCGGCGACGGCGCTCATCATGACGGTCCTGGTCTTCCTGGTCTCCGGGCTGTCCTCGCTGATCGGCCGGAAGGGGGCCACCTCATGAAGCGGCCGATCACGGCGGCGCTCGCGGTCATCGGCTACGTCATCATGATCGTGCCGATCATCTTCGTGGTCGCCACCGCCTTCACCGCCGGGAGCACCCTGCGGTTCCCGCCGGACGGGGTCTCGCTGCGCTGGTTCGGCGAGGCGCTCGGCTACGAGCCGTTCGTCGAGGCCGCGATCTCCAGCCTGGAGCTCGCCGTCCTCGCCACCGCGCTCGCGCTGCTGATCGGCGTGCCCGTCACGCTGGCCATCCATCGCGGCAAGCTTCCCGGCAAAGGGCTGGTCGAGGGGTTGTTCCTGTCGCCGCTCATCGTCCCCGAGCTGGTCGTCGGGCTCGCGCTGTTCCAGCAGCTCATGGTCGGGCTGGACCTGAACAACTTCAGCACCCTGCTGGTCGGGCACACGGCGCTGATGCTCCCCTATGCGGTACGCGTGACCGGCGCGTCGCTCGCGCTGGCCGACCCCGCGCTGGAGGAGGCCGCCCGGGGCCTGGGCGCCTCGCCGCTGCGCGCGTTCTTCAACGTGACGCTGCCCGTGCTGCGACCGGGGATCTTCTCCGCCGGGCTGCTCAGCTTGGTCACGTCCTTCAACAACGTGCCGCTGTCGCTCCTGCTGCAGGGACGTGACTTCCGGACGCTGCCGGTGACGATGCTCGACTACGTGCAGCAGTCCTACGACCCGATGGTCGCCGCCGCGTCCACCCTCATCCTGGCCGCCACCGTGGTCATCGCGGTGATCGCCGAGCGCACGGTCGGATTCGCCAAGATCTTCGGAGGGATCAACCAATGACCGCCGCCGCCGAGCTGATCGGAGTCACCCAGAGGTTCGGCTCCTTCACCGCCGTCGATGAGATCGACCTCACCGTGCCGGCCGGCAAGCTGACGACGCTGCTGGGGCCGAGCGGCTGCGGCAAGACGACCACGCTCAGGATGATCGCGGGCTACTCGGAGCCGACGTCGGGGACGATCCGCATCGACGGGGTCGACAGCACGCGCACGCCGCCGGAGAAGCGGAACCTCGGGATGGTCTTCCAGTCGTACGCGCTGTTCCCGCACATGACGGTGGCCGACAACGTCGGGTACGGCCTCAAGCTGCGCAAGGTGCCCGCCGCCGAAAGACGCACGCGGGTCATGGAGACGCTCGAACTCGTCGGGCTCGCCCACCTGGCCGACCGCAAGCCGAAGAAGCTCTCCGGCGGCCAGCAGCAGCGGGTGGCCCTGGCCAGGGCGATCGCGATCAGGCCCAAGCTGCTGCTGCTCGACGAGCCGCTGTCCAACCTCGACGCGCGGCTGCGCGTCCAGATGCGGGCCGAGATCAGGCGCATCCAGGCGGAGACCGAGCTGACCGTCATCCTCGTCACCCATGACCAGGACGAGGCGCTGGAGATGTCCGACGAGATGGTCATCATGAACGAGGGCCGGATCGTGCAGCAGGGCTCTCCCCAGCAGATCTTCCCCCGCCCGGCCGACCGCTTCGTGGCCGAGTTCCTCGGCTACGAGAACTTCCTCACCGCGGCCGACGGCACCCCGCTGACCATCCGGCCCGAACACCTGCGCATCGCCTCCGCCGGTCCCGGCCTCGACGCGGTCGTGGTCGACGCGGCCTTCCGCGGTGTCGACCTGCTGGTCTCACTCGACGTGGTCGACCCGTCGGGCGCGACCGTCCGGCTGGTCGCCGACGTACGCGGCGGCGCGATCCTGACCCCCGGATCGAGCGTCACGGTGATCGCGCCCGACGACCACCTGGTCTCCCTACCCCGCTGAAAGAAGGAACCTCATGCCCACGCGCCGCGCCGTACTGGCCGCCGCTCTGACGGTGCTCGCCGCAGCCGGATGTTCCGGCTCCGGCTCCGGCTCCGGTGAGCAGGCCGCCGATCAGAACACCCTCGTCGTCAGCACGTTCCCCTTCGGTGTGAAGGAGTTCGAGCAGGCGGTCGTCGCCCCGTTCACCAAGCAGACGGGGATCAAGGTCGAGCTGGACACCGGCTCCAACGCCGACCGGCTGTCGAAGCTGAAGCTCGCCAAAGGTGAGCCGGAATCGGACGTGGTGCTGATCTCCGACTACTTCGCCGCGCTCGGGCAGAAGGACGGCCTCTTCCAGAAGGTCGACGTGCCCAACATCAAGCAGCTCGCGCCGTTCGCGACCGAGGGCGCGTACGAGGGGCCCGCCTACACGCACCAGCTCAACGGGATCATCTACAACACCGGCAAGCTGAGCCAGGCGCAGGCGGCCGACTGGGCGCTGTTCGCGAACGCGGCGAACAAGGGCAAGGTCGCCCTGCCCGATATCTCGGTGACCGCCGGGCAGCTCATGATCTCCGGCGTGGGTGAGGCGTACGGCAAGGGCCCGTACGACATCGACGGCTCGCTGAAGACGCTGGCCGGCTGGGCGCCGAACGTCCTGCAGTTCTACACCTCCTCCACCGAGGTGACGAATCTGCTGACGCAGGGCGAGATCGTCGCCGCCGACGCGCTGAGCGGCTTCGCCACCAAGCTGGTCACCTCGGGCGAGCCGATCGCCTGGACCGCTCCCGCCAAGGGCCGCTACATGGCCACCAACCGGGCGATGATCCCCAAGGGCGCGCGCAACCAGCAGGGCGCGGCGAAGTTCATCGACTACATGCTGTCGGCCGAGGCGCAGAGCGCCATGGCCAAGGCCGCCGGTGACCTGCCCACGAACCCGAAGGCCGAGGTCCCGGCCGACATCGCCAAGGTGACGGGCGAGGCGGCGAAGGACCCGGTGGCCGCCGGGTTCAAGACCCTCGACCCCGCCCAGCTCGTCGACACCCGCGCCGCCTGGGTCGACCGCTTCGCCCGCGAGGTGGCCGGCAAGTGAACCTGGACCTGATGCCCAAGGTCGATCTGCACTGCCATCTCATCGGCACCGTACGCGGCTCGACCTTCGCCGAGCTGGCCAGGCGGGAGGGGCTCGACCTGCCCGACACGCCGGAGCGGATCTACGCGGACGTGAACTCGCTGCCGCCGGACCCGGCGCTCTACCTGAACACCCGGGTCCCGGTTCCGCAGGGCAGGAGCGCGGACGAGCCCGCGGTGTCGTACTCGCTGTTCCAGGTGTCCTCGTGGGTGCTCCAGGTCCTGCGCGACGCCGACGATCTCACCAGGATCACGTACGAGGCGTTCGAGGACGCCCACCGGACCAGCGCGACCAGGCACCTGGAGGTCTCCTTCGACGCGCTGACCGAGCACCAGGAGAAGCTCGGCTACGCCACGGTGGTCGAGGCGTACGCCGAGGGCATCAGGATGGCGGAGCGCGACTTCGGCATGTCGGGCCGGCTCATCGCGGCCATCGACCGGAGCAAGACGGGCGACGAGGCCCTCGCCTGGGTACGCACGGTCGTGGACCACCCGCACGACTACGTGGCCGGGATCGGCCTGGACAACCTGGAGACCGCCGGGCCGCCCGAGCGGTTCGAGGCCGCCTACCGGCTCGCCGGTGAGGCCGGGCTGGGGCGTACCGCGCACTCCTCCGAGCACGCGCCCGTCGCCGTCAACACGATCACCTGCCTCGACGTGCTCGGGTGCGACCGGATCGACCACGGCTACTTCGTCCTCGAGGACGACGAGGTCGTGGCCAGGGTCAGAGACGAGCAGATCCCGTTCACCGTCATCTCGACCACCTCGCGGCGCTCGTGGCGGCCGTGGCGGCGGGCGTCGATCGCGGCGATGCTCGACGCGGGGCTCAACGTCATTCCCGCTTCCGACGACCCCGGAATGTTCCCGACGTCGCTGGCGAACGAGTACCGGATCCTCTCCGATCGGCTCGGCGTGCCGGACGAGCGGTTGCGGGCGATGGCGCTGGCCGGGGTGGACGCGTGCTGGCTGCCGGCGCCGGAGAAGGCCGCGCTGCGCGAGCGGTTCGAGACCGAACTCGCCGCCGCGGCGTAAGCGGTCCCGCGGGCTCTCGCCGCGCCGTGCCGTCCCCGCTCAGCCCTCGACGAACGTGACCGTCTCGTCGAGGGGCGCCCGGCCCGTACGGAGGGAATTCGCCGTGACGTCCTCGAATCCGATCGACATGCCGCAGAAGAGGATGAGCTCGTCCGGCGGTGAGAGGATTTCCGCGACGGTCTCGCGATACACCGACCATGCCATCTGAGGGCAACTGTGCAGCCCTTCGGCGCGCAGCAGCAGCATGACGGTCTGCAGGTACATTCCCGTATCCGCCCATTGGGGCCGGCCCATGTCGCGGTCGATGTAGCAGAACAGGGCGGCGGGCGCGCCGAAGCACTGCCAGTTGCCGGAAGCGGCCCGCTGGCGCGCCTCCCAGTCCTCGCGCGCGACACCGAGCGCGCTGTAGCGCTCCTTGCCGAAGGCGGATCGCCGCTCGTGGTAGGGGGACTTCAGCGCGGGCGGGTACATCTCGTACTCCCGCTCGTCCCACGGGTCGCCCGCGGCCACGCGCTTGCCGGCCCGCTTCTTGAGCTCGGCCAGCGGCTCGCCGGTCAGCACGTAGGCGTGCCAGGGCTGGAGGTTCGATCCGGACGGCGACCAGGCCGCGGCGGACAGCACGCGCTCCAGCACCTCCTTCGGGACCGGCCGGGCGGTGAACGCGCGCACCGCGTGCCGGCTGGTGACCGCCTCGTACACATCCATGATCGCTACCTCCTCGTCCGCTCACCTCCCCGGCGGCCGGGCAGGCGAGCCGGGTCAGCGCCTGGCCCACCGGCCGGCGAGCACCTTGACGTACGTCACCATTCGCGACGAACCCGTCACAGAGATGCGAGACGCGCCGCCGGAGTGGCCGGTCACGTCCGCGGCGAAGATCTCCTCCAGCGCGGGCAGGTCGCCGAAGCGGGCGGCGGCGACGAACGCGGTCAGCAGCCTGCGTCGTTCGACCCCTGTGACAGGTGTGCGACGCTCGACGAGCACGTGTTTACGCGCTCGGCTGACGAGCTGGCGTGCGGCCGCCTCGCTGAGCCGGACGATGCCGGCGATCTGCCGGTAGGGATAGTCGAACGCCTCCCGCAGCACGTACGCCGCCCGTTCGGTGGGCGAAAGCCGCTCCAGCAGCACCAGCACCGCTAACTCCAGGGCCTCCACCCGCTCGGCACCGAGGCAGGGGTCGTCCGCGCCGGTGTCGCCCGGTTCCGGCAGCCACGACCCGAAGGAGATCTCGCGGCGGACGCGGGCTGACCGGGCCGCGTTGATGGCCATCCTCGTGGTCGTCGTCGCCAGGAACGCCGCTGGATTGTCCACCGTCGCGCGGTTATAGCCCTGCCAGCGCAACCAGACGTCCTGAACGAGATCCTCGGCTTCGGTGGCACTCGCCAGCATCCTGTACGCGATGCCGAACAGTCGCGGCCGCACCCCGGTGAACATCGCCGCCGCCTGGTCGAGATCCTCCGGTCCGCGGGATTCGCTCGCCGGCACCGTCATCACCCCCTGCTCTGGCGTCCTCCTTCGTCGGCAACCGTCCTGCGTCATCACCTGCGGCCTACCCCTTGAGCAGCGGGGACAGGCCAGCGGCGGGTACAGTCCAGGAAGATTTCCCAAGGAGAAACGGCGACCAGGCGGTCAAAACCCGTACCGGAATTCGCCGAACGGCGGGATATGATCCACCTGCCGCGCCGGCGGTGCGTGAGCGCGTAGCGGGCGTGACGTCCCGGTGAGGTGGGGAAGCGAAGGACATGGGCCGGGCACCAGGCATGGTGGACGTGGCGCGCGAAGCGGGCGTGTCGCACGTCACCGTGTCCCGGGTCCTCAACGACCACCCTTCCGTACGCCCGGAGACCCGGGCGCGTGTCGAGGCGGCCATCGAGAAGCTCGGCTACCGCCGCAACAGCGTCGCCCGCGCCCTCAAGAGCCGCCGATCCTCGACGATCGGGCTGGTGCTCGCCGGCGCCGAGCTCTTCGAGCTGCCCCGCGTGCTGCGGGGCGTCCAGACGGCGGCGCAACGGGCCGGATACTGGGTCAACATGGCGAGCTGGCAGGGCGGCACCACCGTCGACCTGGCCGAGACGCTGCGGCGGCTCACCGATCAGGCCGTCGAGGCCGTCGCCGTCATCGCCGACCGTCCCCTGGTGGTGGACGCCCTGGCCGGCATCGCCACCGGCGTGCCCGTGACCGTCATCATGTCCGGCAACGTACCCAACCCGGACATCGGCTTCGTCGAGCTGGATCAGGAGCTGGGGGCGCGCCTGGCCGTCCAGCACCTGCTCGGGCTGGGGCATCGCCGCATCGTGCACCTGACCGGTTCGCTGCGGACCTTCGACGCTCGGGCCCGCGTCGAGGGCTGGCGGGCCGCGCTGAAGGGCGTGACGGAGGCGCACGGAGAGCTGCTGGAGGGCGACTTCACCGGCAACAGCGGCTACCGCCTGGCCCATTACCTGGTCACTCGTGAGGGGCACGAGCGCCCGACCGCGATCTTCGCCGGCAACGACCAGATGGCCATGGGCGTCCTGGCGGCCTTCGCCGAACTCGGCGTCAAGGTGCCCGGCGACGTCTCGCTGGTCGGCTTCGACGACATCGCCGGCGCGGCCTACCTGGTGCCGTCCCTCACCACGGTCCGCCAGGACTTCGTCGCGCTGGGGGAACGCTCGATCGAGCGGTTGCTCCGGATGATGCGCGGCGAACCCGCCTCCAGCGAACGCATCCCACCCGAACTGATCATCCGCCGCAGCACCGCCCCACCCGGCCGGCCCTGACCCACCGCCCCGCAGCCCCGCAGCCCCGCAGCCCCACCGCCCAGCCGCGCCGGTCGGCCGCCGCGGCGCCACCCCACTGCCTCGCCCGTCTTCTCAAGGGACCCCGCCGGAGTGCGGTGGATGGGGCGAGAAGGGAAGTCGTGGCGACGTGCGGAATGCGGGGCAGGGCCCCCGGTCAGTCGGCCGGCTGGTAGTCGAACCAGTGCACCCGTGCCCGCCCACCCCCGGCCCGGCCGTTGGCGGTCGCGTAGAGGCCCAGGTGGACGCCGACGAAGCCGCCCGCCCGCTCGGTGCTGAAGAAGGGCCGCTCGACGGTGGCCAGGTCGAGCCGGCGGCCGGTGTCACAGTCCTGGACGCGGAAGGTGTAGCCGGACTCGTCGGACTCGACGGACAGCACCGCCTCCCCCGAGGTGAGCGGCGCGGTGGCCAGAACGGCGCTCGTGCCCGCCTCGCGGAGGGTCAGCACCGCCCGCGCCTCCCCGTCCGCGTCCACGGTGAGGGCGAGGGTGGCGTGCTGGTCCTGGTTCTGGAAGACGGCCAGGCCGGCCTCCTCCGACGGCAGCGTCGCCGAGAAGCCGATCCGGGCCTGGACGTGGCAGCGTACGTGCTGCTGTCGCCGCGCGACGAAGGCCGGCACCCCGGTCGAGCCGAGCGGCTCGGGCGCCGCGTCGATCTCCAGCCCGCCCCCGGCGGCGGGCCGGATGAGGTCGGTGACCGGCCCGCGCAGGCTGCTCCACTCCAGGCCGAGCTCCGGCGAGTCGAAGGACGTCCGGCTCGCCGCGACGGGCTGTGAAAAGGCCGCGAGGCCGGGGAGCCGTTCGGTCAGTTGGACGCCGCCCGTTTCGGGAGCGAAGACCGGCCCGTGCGCGGTCCAGCCGACGGGCACCAGGAACACCTCGCGCCCCAGCGTGTGCGTGCCGTCGATCGGGCGCACCCCCAGGGTCACCGCCCACGTCTCACCGCCTGGGGTGTCCACCAGGTCGGCGTGACCGACGTTGTGCACGGGCTCGTCCGGACCCCGGTGCCGGTGGGTCAGCAGCGGGCTGCGCGGGTCGGTGACGTACGGACCGGTGACGGCGCCGGCGCGTGCGGCGGTGACGCTGTGGTTGCGCTCGGTGCCACCCTCTGCGGCGATCAGATGGTAGACGCCGTCGCGCTTGTACAGGTGCGGCGCCTCCACCCACGCCCCCCGTACGGCGCCCTGCCAGAGCACATGGGTCGGGCCGGCGAGTTCGAGACGGTCCAGGTCGAGCTCCCGCATCCACAGCTCGCCCGGCCCGCCGGTCACGGCGTCGCGGCAGGCGGTGAGCCAGCACCGGCCGTCGTCGTCGAAGAACAGCGACGGGTCGATGCCCTCGGCCTCCAGCGGCACGGGGTCCGACCACGGCCCGGCCGGGTCGTCGGCGGTGACGACGAACGTGAGGTGGCCCCGCCGATTCACCGCCAGCGTGGAGACCACGTAGAACCTGCCGTCGTGGTGCCGGACGGTCGGCGCCCAGACCCCGTCGGAGACGTCGAGCCCTTGGAGCGGAAGCTGCCCCGGCCGGTTCAGCACGTGCGTGAGCTGACGCCATCGGACGAGGTCACGGCTGTGGAAGACGGGTATGGCCGGATAGTACGCGAACGACGAGGTGACCAGGTAGTAGTCCTCACCGACCCGGCAGATCGACGGGTCCGGGTGACAGCCGGGCAGGACGGGGTTACGGAAGGTGGGCACGGGGGCGGGCTCCGAAACGTTTGCATGCTCGGTTACGAGCCAGGTCTTGACAGAATGACAACGTTAACATCAGGTTAGATCCCAATCGCACGACCCGGCATCCCGCCGAGACGCACCACCTTGCCGAGGAGCACGTCATGACCTCACCGCCCCTCCCCCGCCGCCGGCCTGGGGGACGCCGCACCGTGATCGCCGCCCTGGCGGTCGCCCTGGCCACGTCGCTGGCCGCCTGCTCGTCCGCCGGCAGCCCCTCCTCGGACACCGCCGCCCCCTCGAAGGCCGCCGGGCCGGTCACGCTGGAGTTCTGGACCTGGAGCCTCAAGGGCAGTGACGCGGCGGCCAAGGCGATCGTGGACAAATACCACCAGCTCCACCCGAACGTCACCGTCAAGCTGTCGGAGGTCGGCGGGACCTCCGACACCGCCGCCAAGCTGCTGGCCGCCGACCAGGCCGGCGACACTCCCGACGTCGTGCAGATCGAGTACCGCGGCGTTCCCGCGCTGGTGGTGGCCGGCGCCGTCAAGGACATCACCGCCGACGTGGCCGGCGCCAAGTCCGGCATCGACCCCAACATCTGGGCCCAGACCACCTTCAACAACCAGGTCTACGGCGTGCCCCAGGACATCGGCCCGATGGTGCTCACCTACCGCAAGGACCTGTTCGACAAGTACGGCGTCAAGGTGCCCACCACCTGGGCCGAGTACGCCAAGGCCGCCGAGCAGATCCACAAGAAGGATCCCGACGCCTACATCGCCGGCTTCGCCGCCAACCAGCTCGAGTTCTTCGCCGCGCACGCCGCCCAGGCCGGCGCCCAGTGGTGGAGCACCGACGGCAACGCCTGGAAGGTCGGCATCGACAGCGAGGCCTCGCTCAAGACCGCCGACTTCTGGCAGGACCTCGTGGAGCGCGACCTGGTCAAGGTCGAGCCGCTGCTCACCCCGGAGTGGAACGCCAAGGTCAACAACGGCAAGATCCTGAGCTGGGCGGCCGGAGCCTGGGCGCCGAGCGTGATCCACTCGGTGGCGCCGGACACCGCCGGCAAGTGGGAGTCCGCGCCGCTGCCGCAGTGGACGGAAGGGCAGGCGGCCGTGCCGTTCCTGGGCGGGTCGGCGTACCTGGTGCCGGCCAAGTCGAAGCACGCCAAGGAGGCCGCGGCGTTCGCGGCCTGGCTGGGCGCCTCGGAGGAGGGCTCGAAGCTGCTGCTCACCCTCGACATCTTCCCCGGCGGGAACGCCGGCCGGCAGGCGACGCTGACCGCCGAGCCGCCGAAGCTGATGCCGCAGCAGAAGGACTTCTACCAGGTCACCGACCAGGTGATCAAGAACACCACGATCCCGGTGACGTGGGGGCCCAACGTGAACGTCGCCCAGAGCGCCTTCGGAGACGCGCTCAACAAGGCCGCGCTCGACAAGACCTCCTTCCGCGCGGTGTACCAGGCCACCCAGCAGGCGGTCGTCGCCGACCTGCAGAAGTCCGGCTACACCGTCACCAAGTAGACGCCGCGGGCCCGGCCGGCAAGCCGGGCCCGCGACACGACCGCACCTGGACCGACTCATGCCCGTCCACACCAAGCGGCGCCTGCGCGCCGCCGCCACCCCTTGGCTATTCGCCTCGCCGGCGATCGTGCTCTTCGCCCTGTTCCTGATCATCCCGATCGGCTACGCGATCTACCTGAGCTTCCGTGGCTTCCGCATCGAAGGCGGCGGCGCGTTCGGGCGGCGTGTGCAGACCTTCATCGGGTTCGACAACTACACCGCCGCGCTCACCGACCCCGAATACGTCGCCGGGCTCGGCCGCGTGCTGCTCTACGGCGTGATCTCCATTCCGACCGTGCTGGGCCTGGCGCTGCTGTTCGCGCTGCTGCTCGACACCCCGAGGGTGCGGGCGCGCGGCTTCAGCCGCACCGCGATCTTCCTGCCGTACGCGGTGCCGGGCGTGATCGCCAGCCTGCTGTGGGGCTTCCTGTACCTGCCCAGCACCAGCCCCGTCAGCTACCTCGCCAGGGAGCTGAACGCCGGGCCGCTGGACTTCTTCGGCTTCCCCGCCCTGTACTTCTCGCTGGCCAACATCGCGCTGTGGTCCGGCGTCGGCTTCAACATGATCATCATCTTCACGTCGCTGCGCGCCATCCCCACCTCCGTCTACGAGGCCGCGCGCATCGACGGAGCCACCGAACTGCAGATCGCCTGGCGGATCAAGATCCCGCTGGTCGCCCCCGCGCTCGTGCTCACGGGCCTGTTCTCCGTGATCGGCACCCTGCAGCTCTACAGCGAACCCGCCACGCTGAAGCCGATGACCGCCGCCATCAGCTCCACCTGGGTACCGCTGATGAAGATCTACCAGGAGGCGTTCACGAACGACAACCTCGGCGGGGCCGCGGCCGCCTCCGTCGTGCTCGCGCTGGGCATCCTCGTCCTGTCCCTGCTCCTGCTGCGTTTCTTCCAGCGCCGCACCTTCGGAGACAACGTATGAGCACCGGTGACCGTCAGTTCCACCGCCGCCGCCCCGCCAGGAGACGGCGACCCCGCCTGGCGCTGGTCGTGCTGCTGCTCGGCGCGCTCTACTGCCTGACCCCCGTGGCCTGGGTGGTCATCGCCGCCTCCAAGACCTCGCGCGAGCTGTTCACCACCTTCTCCTTCGCCCCCGGCAGCGGCCTGTTCGACAACCTCGCCGCCCTCGGCACCTACGGGGGCGGCCAGTTCTGGCAGTGGGGGCTCAACTCGCTCCTGTACGCCGGCCTCGGCGCGGTCCTGTCCACCCTGGTGTCGGCCATGGCCGGCTACGCGCTGGCCAAGTTCCGCTTCCTAGGACGCCAGGCCCTGTTCTCGGTGATCCTGGCCGGCGTGCTCGTGCCCGGCATCGTGCTGGCCGTCCCGCAGTATCTGCTGATGGCCGCCGTCGGCCTGGCCGGCACGCACTGGTCGGTGCTGCTGCCGGTGATCATCAACCCGTTCGGCATCTTCCTGTGCCGGGTCTTCGCCGCGGCCTCCGTGCCGGAGAGCACCCTTGAGGCGGCCCGCCTGGACGGCGCCGGCGAGCTGCGCATCTTCACCACCATCGTGCTGCCCATGATGGTGCAGGGGCTCGTCACGGTGTTCCTGCTGCAGTTCGTCGGCATCTGGAACAACTTCCTGCTGCCCTTCATCATGCTCTCCGACCAGGACAAATACCCCATCACCCTGGGCCTGTACACGTTCTTGGGCAAGGGCGCGGGCGACGGCGACCTGTACTCACTGGTCATCACGGGATCGGCCGTCGCCGTCATCCCGCTGATCGTCCTGGTCCTGGTGCTGCAGCGCTTCTGGCGCGCCGACCTGCTGGCCGGCGGCCTGAAGGGGTGACCCGCCGACGTTGCCGCCCGTGAGCACGGCCACCACGGGCCCGGGCGGCAGCGACGGACCGTGGGCGAGGTAGGCCGCCGTCGTCACCGCGCCGCTGGGCTCGGCACGCTCCCCCAGCTCGGCCCAGAGCAGGCCGGCGGCCGCCGCGATGCCCTCTTCGCTGACGGTGAGCATGTCGTCCACGTACCGGCGGATGTGCTCCCAGGCCAGGGCGCCCAGGACCGGGGCGCGCAGTCCGTCGGCGCTGGTGCGGTACGTCTCCTGGACCGGCCAGGCGGTACGCCGGCCGGAACGGAAGCTGGCCGCGCCATCGGCGGCCAGCTCCGGTTCGACCCCGATCACGGTGATCGCCGGGTTCACCGACTTGGCCGCCACCGCGACCCCGGCCAGCAGGCCGCCGTTGCAGACCGGCACCAGGATCGTGACGGGCCCCGCCATTTCGTCCGCGATGTCGCTCCCGACGCCGCCGTGGCCCGCGATGACGTCGAACGCGTCGGAGCGGATCAGCGCCGCGCCGAGCCGTTCGGCCAGGGCCACGCAGGTGTCCTCGCGCAGGGCGGGCGGCGTGATCACCACGTCCGCGCCGAGCCGGCGGGCACCGGCCACCTTCAGCTCCGGCGCCGTGTCGGGCAGGACCACGGTGGCCCGCAGGCCCCGGCGCGCCGCGGCGTACGCGACGGCCTGGGCGTGGTTGCCGGACGACTGCGCGATGACGTGCCCGGCCCCCCGCTCGGCCAGCACCCCCACGGCGTTCATCGCCCCTCGCACCTTGAACGAGCCGGTGGGCTGGCGGTTCTCGGGTTTGATCCAGAGCCGCTCACCGGGCAGCGGCAGCAGCGGGGTCGCCCGGAGGAAAGGGGCGATCCGGGCGGCGGCCGCGCTGACGTCGGCCGCCGTCACCAGAGTCGATTCCTGGGTGAGCGTCACGCCGCCAGCACCCGTTCCTGGACGGCGTTCAGGTCGGCCGCGGCCTCGGGCGGCGGCGCGGCGTCGGGCACCAGGTCCTCCAGGTAGTGCAGCGTGCGGTAGCGCAGCCCGAGCACGGCCCACACCACCAGCAGCACCCCGCTGACCAGCAGCACCAGCGCGGCGCCCCGGCCCGCGCCACCCGACGTGTACGGCTGCGCCCAGTCCGCCAGTGGCCCCGCGGACAGGAAGCCGAGCGGCTGCATGGCCGTGGCCAGCATGACGTTGACGGCCAGCACCCGGCCCTGCAGCTCCTGCCCGACCTTCACCTGGATGATGGACAGCCAGTGCGCGTTGGTGATGCTCATGCAGGCCAGCCGGAAGAACAGCCCGGCCGCGACCAGCCCCAGCGCCGGCCAGGCGCCCATCAGGATCATGCTGAGCCCGGAGCCGATCACGAAGCCGACCATGCCGGTGGCCCGGCGCCGGGTGCCGCCCCACACCAGCACCAGCCCGGTGCCCGCGGCGGCGCCGAGACCACCGAGCGCGGTCACCAGGCCCAGGTCGCCCGACGTGCCGAGACCGAGCACGACCGGGGTGATGAGCACCCACATCAGCGCGGTGCCGAAGTTGACCACCGCGAAGTAGAGCGCCATCACCAGCAGCGGGCGCCGCCTGCGCAGGAAGTGCCAGCCACCGGTCAGCGCGGCCCGGAACGTCTCCTCCTGCTTGCGGAAGAGCCGGTCGGGGAAGCGTACGGCGAGCAGCGTCACCACGCCCACCCCGAACGTGATCACGTCGATGGCCACCACCGCCGACAGTCCCAGCGTGCCGATCAGCGCGCCGCCGGCCAGCGGCGCCACCACGTTGCCGATGCCGAACCCCAGGTTCGCCAGGGCATTGGCCTGCGGCAGATAGGGCTTGGGCACCAGTTGCGCGATCGCGGCCAGATAGGCGGGTTGCTGGAACGCGGTGACCACGGAGGTGACGCCGACGATGAGGCACACGCTCAGCAGGTCGAGCCCGCCGGTGACCAGCAGCAGCACCATCGCCGCCATGGCGAGCCCGGAAACGGCGTCGCAGGCCAGCATGATCCGCCGCCGGTCCACCCGGTCGGCCAGCGCGCCGCCCAGTGGGGTGAGCAGCACGGCCGGGATCTGGGACAACATCACGACCAGGGCCAGGTCGAGGATCTTGCCGCTGTGCTGGAAGGCCCAGACGCCGAGCGCGAACGAGCTCAGCGCCGATCCCACCGTCGAGACGAGCTGCCCGGTGGCGACGGTGTAGAAGGGCCGCAGGCCGGTACGTTCGGGCGGCGGCACGGGAGCCGGCAGGTCACCGGCCGCCCAGCGCCGCAGGTGCTCCATCACCAGGGCGGCCAGCGGCTCGGCCTGGTGCCGCAGGAAGTAGTGGCCGGCGCGGGGCAGCACGGCCAGGTCCACCCTGGAGCCGAAGACCGCCCATTCGGCGTATCGCTCCTGGTAGAGCTCGGTGATGCGGTCCCGCTCGCCGACCACGCACAGGATCGGGGCGCGCAGCGGCGCGCCGCCGGCGGCCAGCTCGCGGCCGAACCAGTCCCTGGCCTCGGTGGCGTCGTGGCGCATCGCGCGTACCGAGGCTTGTTTGGCGGCCTCGTCCATGTCGTCGAGCAGCCCGCCGGTGGCCCGCAGCGCGTCGTGGAACATCCGGTCGGACACCCAGCGATCGCCGCGGAAGAGCCGCTGGGCCAGCCCTGGCAGCCGGGCGGCGGGGAAGCTGCCGGCCGCGATCACGCCGGCCACCTCGACGCCGTCCGCCTCCAGCCGGCGGGCCAGGGCCAGCGCGGGCGCGGAGCCGACGCAGTGGCCGTAGATCGCGACGGGCCCGGACGCGGCGGCGGCCACCTCGGGGGCGAGCCGCGCCACCAGCTCGTCCAGGGGCAGCGGCGGTTCGTCGGGGCGGGCCGGGTCGTGGCCGGGCAGCTCGACCGAGAGCACCTCGACCCGGTCGCCGAGCGCCCAGGCCAGCGGCTGGTAGACCGCCGCCGAGCCGCCGCCGTAGGGGATGCACACCAGGGTGAACTCACTGGTACGGCCGCCGCCCAGGCGGTGCAGCAGCCCTCCGCCGTCCTCGCGGTCCAGGAACGCGGCCAGCTCGGCCACCGTCGGCCGGGTGAACAGGTCGATCACTCGCAGGCCGCGGCCGATCTCCTTGACCGCCCGCACGGCGGCGAAGGAGTCGCCGCCCAGGGCGAAGAAGTCGTCGCCCGCCCCGACCTCGGGCACGCCGAGCACCTGCGCCCAGGCGCGGGCGACCAGCTCCTCGTTCGCGGTGGCCGGGGCGACATATTTCGCCTGCTCGGGCTGGGGCTCGGGCAGCGCGGCCCGGTCCACCTTGCCGTTCGGGTTGAGCGGAAGCCGGTCGAGGGCGACGATGTGGGCGGGCACCATGTAGTCGGGCAGCCGCTCACGCAACGATGACCGGACCACGGCGGCCTCGACCGTGGCGGGTGTCACCCAGGCGGCCAGTTGGCGGGCCTTGCCCTCGCCCACCGGCAGCACCACGGCCTCGGCGATCTGGGGCAGGGCGCGCAGCGCGGTGACGACCTCACCCAGCTCGACCCGGTAGCCGCGCACCTTGACCTGGTCGTCCACCCGGCCGCGGAACTCGATCTGCCCGTCCGAAGTGAGCCGGAGCAGGTCGCCGCTCCGGTAGCAGCGTCCCTGCCCGGTCAGCGGATCGGGGACGAACCGCTCGGCGGTCAGCTCCGGCAGCCCGATGTAGCCCCGGGTGACCCCGGAGCCGCCGACGACCAGCTCGCCCGGCACCCCGGGAGGCACCGGCCGCAGGCTCGCGTCCACCAGGTGGCCGTACACGCCCGGCAGCGGCCGGCCCAGCGGCACGATGCCGGTCCGCCGCGCGGCCGGGATCTCCTCGGTGTCGCAGACCAGGCAGATCATCGTCGACTCGGTGTGCCCGTAGTGGCTCTGGATCCGCAGTCCGGGCCTGGCCGCCCTGGCCCGCTCGACCAGGTCCCACGGGCACGCCTCGCCGGCCAGGATCAGCAGCTTGTCCGGCAGCACCGACGGCAGGTCGCCGCCCGAGGCCAGCAGCTCCAGGTGGCTGGGCACGCATTTGACCACGTCCACGCGGTGCTCGGTCAGGTACTCGGCGAACGCGGCGGGGTCCATCGCGGTCTCGCGGGGCACCAGGTGGACGGTCCCGCCCGTGGTCAGCGCGCCGAAGACGCAGGTGAGGCCGAAGTCGGCGGCGGGCGTGGAGACCACGGCGTACGAGCCGCCGGGCACGCCGATGCGCGGCAGCATGCCGCTCAGGTAGTTCATGACGCCGCCGTGCTCGGCGGCCACCGCCTTGGGCGTGCCGGTGGAGCCGGAGGTGAAGATCACGTGGTGCAGGTGCTCCGGCCGTACGTCCACCGACGGCCTGGTGGAGGCCAGGGACGGGAGCCGGTCCAGCGTCAGCACCCGGCGGTCCCGTGCGATCAGCCCGGCGAACTCGGCCGTGGTGACGACGGTGCGCACCTCGGCGGCGTCCAGCATGGCGGCGATCCGCGCGGCCGGGTAGGCCGGGTCCATGGGCAGGTAGCCGCCGCCCGACTTCTGGATCCCGAACAGGGCGCAGGCCAGGCCGGCGCCCGGCTCCAGGAGGACGCCGACGGGCTCGTTCGCGCGTACGCCGTTGTCCAGCAGCCAGTGGGCGATGCGGTTGGCGGACTCCTCCAGCTCCGCGTAGGTCAGGCCGCGGTCGGCGCCCACCACGGCGGGCGCGTCCGGGGTTTCGTCCACCCAGTGCTCGATCAGCCGGTGCACCGAATCTCCGGGCGCGGGCGGCAGGACGGAGCCGGTGATGACGGGCCCGGTGACCGGCTCCAGGGGCACCGCGCCCACCGGCGTGTCCAGGTCGGCCAGCATGCCGTCCAGCAGCGCCAGATACCAGCGGGTGAACCGGGCCGCGGTGTCCGGCTCGAACAGGTCGGTGCGGTAGCCGAGCCCGCCGCGCAGCGGGCTGTCCGGGCCGGCGTCGATGACGTACCAGTTCAGGTCGAACTTCGCGGTCTGCTCCTCCAGGTGCAGCTCGCTGACGTCCAAGCCGGGCAGCTCCGGCCGGCCGGGGTCGGGGTAGTAGTTGAGCATCACCTGGAACAGCGGGGTCGCGGCCAGGTTCCGCTCCGGCCGGAGCCGGTCGACCACCCGGTCGAACGGGGCGTCGGCGTGCGCGAAGGCGCCCAGGGCGTCCTCGCGGACCCGGGTCAGCAGGTCGCGCCCTGTGGGGTCGGCGCCGGTGTCGGTGCGTACCACGACGGTGTTGAGGAAGCAGCCGGCCACGCCCTCGGTCTCCGGACGGTCCCGGCCCGCGACCGGCACGCCGACCGCGATGTCGGTGCTCGCCGACAGCCGCGCCAGCAGGGCCTGCAGCCCGGCCAGCAGGACGATGAACGGCGTCGCCCGGTACGCGGCGGCCACCGCGCGCACCCGCTCGCTGAGCTCGGCCGGAATCGCCAGCTCCACCTCGCCGCCGCCGGGGTCGGCCACGGCGGGCCTGGGCCGGTCGGCGGGCAGGTCGAGCACCGGCGGCAGGCCGCGCAGCCGCTCGGCCCACCAGTCCAGCTCGGCCAGGTCGGGCAGCGGGGCCACCTCGGCGTACTGCGCCGGTGGCGGCTCCGGCGACTCGCGGAGGCCGAGGCGGGCGGCGTACAGGGCCGACAGCTCCGACAGCAGCAGGCCCTTGGTCCAGGCGTCGGTGGCGATGTGGTGGAAGGTGATCGACAGCACGTGCTCCCGCTCGCCGACGGCGAACAGCACGGCCCGCATCGGCGGCTCCCGGTCCAGCGCGAACGGCGTGGCGAGCTGCTCGTCCAGCGCGGCCGCGACGCCGGACGGCTCGACGGTACGGGTGACGATCGGCACGTCGGAGACCGGCCGCGTGACCAGCACCGGCTCGGGGCCGGAGTCGTCGATCACGCCGCGCAGCACGTGGTGCCGCTCGGCCAGGTCGCGCACCGCGCCGAGCAGCGCCTCCGCGTCGAGCGGGCCGTTCAGCCGCAGCGCCACCGGCACGTTGTACGCCGCGCTCTCCGGCTCCAGTTGCGCCAGGAACCACAGCCGGGCCTGCGTCCCCGACAGCGGGGCCGGGCCGTCGGCCCGCTCCCGCCGTACCGTGGCCGCCGACGACGGGCGGGGAAGCGCGGCGGCCAGGTCGGCGAGCACCGGGTGCTCGAACAGCAGCCGCACCGGAACCGGCGCGCCGAGCCGCTCCCGCAGCCGGCCGGTCACCCGGGTGGCGGCGAACGAATGCCCGCCCAGGACGAAGAAGTCGTCGTCCGCCCACACCCGCGGCAGCTCCAGCACCTCGGCCCAGACCTCGGCGACCAGGCATTCCGCGGGAGTGCTCAGGGGTGCCCGCGCCGCCGGCGCGGCCTCGGGGAGTGGCAGGGCCGCCCGGTCCACCTTGCCGTTCGGGGTGAGCGGAAACGTTTTCAGCGAGCCGATGGCGGCGGGGACCATGTAGTCGGGCAGCCGCTCCCGCAGCGCCGCGCGGATGGCCGCCGCGTCCAGGCCGTCGGGCGTGACCCAGGCGGCCAGCCGCCGCAGGGCCCCGTCGCCGACCGGCTGCACGAAAGCCTCGGCGACCTGCGGCAGGGCCCGCAGCGCCGCGGTGACCTCGCCGAGCTCGACCCGGAACCCGCGCACCTTGACCTGGTCGTCGACACGGCCCAGGAACTCGACGAGCCCGCCGGGGCCGATGCGCACCCGGTCGCCGGTGCGGTACCAGCCGTCCGTGAAGCGCTCGGCGGTCAGGCCGGGCCGGTTGAGATAGCCGCGGGCCACGCCGGGCCCGCCGATCCACAGCTCTCCGGGCACGCCGTGCGGCAGCGGCCGGCCCGCGCCGTCGACGACCCGGCACACCACGTTCGCCAGCGGCCGGCCCAGGGGCGCCAGGCCCGGCCTGACCTCGGCCGCGTCGCAGGCCAGCGCGGTGATCGTGGTCTCGCTGGGGCCGTAGTAGATCTTCACCGCCAGGTCGGGGCGGGCCGCGCGGACCCGTTCGACCAGGTCGGCCGTCACCGCCTCACCGGCCAGGACCAGCAGTTTCCCGGGCAGCGCGGTCATGCCCAGCAGTTCCAGCTGGCTGGGCACCATCTTCACCGCGTCCACCGGGTGCGCGGCCTGGTGGGCGGCGTAGGCGTCCGGGTCGGTGGCCGTCTCGTGGTCGATCAGGTGCAGGGTGGCGCCCGTGGTCAGCGGCCACAGGACGTTGGTCAGGCCCAGGTCCGCGGCGGTGGTGGACACCAGGGCGAAGGAGGCGAGGTCGCCGGGGAGGTGGTCGGCGATCGCGCCCAGGTAGTGGGTGATCTGCCGGTGTTCGACGGCGACGCCCTTGGGCTCTCCGGTGGAGCCCGAGGTGTAGATCACGTACGCCAGGTGATCGGGCGGTACGGGTACGTCCGGGCGATCTCCGGACTGGTCTGCGGTGTCGGCGATCTCCGCCTCGGTCAGGACGATCCGGACGCCCGCGGTGGCGACCACGGACTCGGTCCGCCGGGCCGGGTAGATCGGGTCCAGCGGCAGGTAGGCGGCGCCCGCCTTGAGCACGCCCAGCAGGGCGACCGCCAGCTCGGGGCGACGTTCCATGAGCACGCCGACCGGCTCCTGGGGGCGTACTCCTTGGGCCAGCAGCCAGTGCGCGACCTGGTTGGCGCGCCGTTCCAGCTCCGCGTAGCTGAGCCCGTCGCCGGACGAGGCGAACACCGCGAGCGCGTCGGGGACGGTGTCGGCGATCCGCTCGAAGTAGCCGTGCAGCGGCACGCCGGCCGCCCATTCCAGGGCGGGGCCGCGCAGGTCGGCGCCGGTGGGCAGCCGGACGGGCTGGTCCGGTTCGGTGAGCATCGCGTCCAGGAGCGCCACGTACCAGTCCACGAGCTGCCGCGCGGCGGGCTCGTCGAACAGGTCGGTGCGGTAGCGCAGCTCGCCCGAGAACCGTGTCCCGTCGTCGCCGAGCTGCAGGTTCAGGTCGAACTTGGCCGTGGGAGAGGGCAGCGGCTCGGCCCGTACGCCGACGCCGGGCAGGTTCACCGGCGGGCCGGCGTCGTACACGTTGAGCATCACCTGGAACAGCGGGGTGACCGACAAGTTCCGCTCCGGCTGCAGCCGCTCCACGATCCGCTCGAACGGCGTGGCGGCGTGGGTGAACGCGTCGAGCGCGGTGGCGCGGGCCCGGCCCAGGAGCTCGGCGCCGGTCGGGTCGCCGGAGGTGTCGGTACGCATCACCAGCGTGTTGATGAAACAGCCCACCACCTCCTCGGCGTCCGGGTGGTGGCGTCCGGCGTGCGGGACGCCGACGGCGATGTCGTCACCGCCGGACAGACGGGCCAGCAGCGCCTGCAAACCGGCCAGGAACACCATGAACGGCGTCGCGCCCGCCGCCGCGCGGACCTTGGCGGACAGGGCCTCGGGCACCTCGACCCTGACCGAGGCCCCCTGCCAGGTGGAGACGGCCGGGCGGGGGTGGGTGGCGGGCAGGTCCAGCACCGGCGGCAGGCCGGCCAGGCGCTCCGTCCACCAGTCCAGGCCGGTCTCGGGCCGGCCGGCCTCCCAGGCGGCGACATCGGCGTACTGCAGGGCCGGGGGTTCGGGCGGCGGGGTCAGGCCGAGGCGGGCCGCGTACAGGGCCGAGAGGTCGCGCAGCAGCAGCCCTTCCGACCACGCGTCGGTGGCGATGTGGTGCAGGGTCAGCGCGAGCACGCACTCGTCGCCGCCGAGCCGGAACACCGTGGCCCGCATGGGCGGCTCTGCGTCCAGCCGGAACGGCCGCCACGCCCGCTCGGACAGCTCCCGCTCCAGTTCGGCGGGGTCCACGTCCACGACGGAGACGGGTACGCGGCCGGCCGGCCGCACCCTCCCGTCCTCGATGACGCCGCGCAGGATCCAGTGCCGCTCGGCCAGGTCGGACACCGCGCCGGTGAGGGCGGCGACGTCCACCGGCCCGCTCAGCCGCAGCGCCAGCGGCACGTTGTACGCCGCGCTCTCCGGTTCGAGCTGGGCCAGGAACCACAGCCGCTCCTGGGCCGGCGACAGGGGCATGTCCGTCGTGGACAGCGCCGGAATGCCCGCGCTCCCGGAGGATTCGGCCGCTGCCTGGGCGACGGCGAACCGGGACCGGAGTAATTCGGCGATCCGGTCCGGGCGAACCTCGGTCATGCGTCGCTCCCGTTCATCAGTTCGGCGATCAGAAGGTCTTCCAGCCCGGCGGCGAAGTCGGCGAGCAACGGTCGTTCGAACAGCAACCGCACCGGTACGGCCAGCCCCAGCGTCTCTCGGAGCCGGCTCGCCACCCGCGTCGCGGCGAAGGAATGCCCACCCAGGGCGAAAAAGTCGTCGTCGGCCCAGATGGCGGGCCGGTCCAGGACGGCGGCCCAGATGGTGGCCACCAGGCGTTCCGAGTCGGTGCCCGGCGCCGCCCGTTCGGCCTTCCGGCCGTCGTCCGGCTCGGGCAGGGCGGCCCGGTCGACCTTGCCGTTGGGCAGGGTGGGCAGGCCGGGCAGCGCGACCCAGCGCCGGGGCACCATGTGGCCGGGCAGCCGCGCCCGCAGGTGCCGCTCGGCGGCGGCCAGGTCGGCGGTCTCGGGCGCGACGTGGCCGACCAGGTGGGCTTCCGCCCCCTCGCCGGTCACGGTCACCACGCCGTCGGCCACCTCGCGCAGCACGGCTTCGATCTCGCCCAGTTCGATCCGGTATCCGCGTACCTTCACCTGGTGGTCTCGGCGGCCGTGGAACTCCAGCGTCCCGTCGGGCCGCCATCGTGCCAGGTCGCCGGTGCGGTAACACCGGCCGCCGGGCACGAAGGGGTCGTCGACGTACGCGGCCGCGGTCAGGTCGGGCCGGTCCCGGTAGCCCCGGGCCACACCGGCGCCGCCCAGCAGCAGCTCGCCGATCGCGCCCGGCGGGACCAGGCGCAGCTCGGAGTCGACCACGTAGGCCCGCTCGCCCGGCATCGGCCGCCCGATCGGCACCGGGCCGGTGTCGTGGGGGTCCAGTTCGTGCTGGATGGAGGCGACCGTGGCCTCGGTGGGGCCGTAGGTGTTCCACAGCTTGCCGGCCCTGGGCAGGATCTGCCCGGCGAGGGCCGGGTCCAGGGCCTCGCCGCCGGTGATGGCGATCAGGCCCGGATCGCCGGCCCAGCCCGCGGCCAGCAACATCCGGTACGTGGTGGGCACCAGGTCGATCACCGTGGCCTTGACGTCCGCGATCCTGCCGGCGAGCGCGTGCCCGTCCACGGCCGTGGCCCGGTCGACCACGACGCAGGTGCCGCCGATGCTCAGCGGGACCCACAGCTCGGACGCTGAGGTGTCGAAGGTCAGCGGCGCCACGGCCGGCTGCACGATCTCCGGGCCCAGCCCCAGCTCGGTCACCAGGCCGGCGACGTAGGCGGCGAGGTTTCCGTGGGTGACCTCGACGCCCTTGGGCTTGCCGGTGGAACCGGAGGTGTAGAGCACGTACGCCAGGTCGTCGGGCCTCGCCGTGTGCGGCACCGCCGGTCCGTCGTGGACGGTATGCCCGGTTCGGGTGGTCGCGGGCTCGGCCGGTCCGGTTCGGGCGGTGGCGAGATGGTCCGCGTCCAAGGTGGTGACGCCGGGGACGGCGGGGAGGCCGCCCCGGGTGAGGACCACCCGCACGCCGGCGTCCTGCGCCAGCCAGCGCAGCCGCTCGGCCGGGTGCTCCGGATCCAGCGGCAGGTAGGCCGCGCCCGCCCCCCACACCGCCAGCAGGGCCGCGGGCATCAGGTGGTCGCGCGGCAGGCAGACCCCGACCACGTCGCCCGGCCGCACCCCGTGCTCACGCAGCCCCGCCGACACCCTGCCGGACCAGGCCCGCAGCTCGGCGTAACCGAGCGAGGCGCCGTCCGGGCCGACCACGGCCACCGGGCCGGTGTGGGCCGCCAGCGCCTCTGGCACCGTCGCGGGAAAGTCCGGCAGTTCCGGACCGGTCGCGAGGGCCAGCAGCGCGGCGCGTTCGTCCGGGGTGACGAGGTCGAACGCCGGCAGCGGCCGGTCCGGGCCGTCCAGCGCGCACCGCAGCAGCCACAGCAGCCGGTCCAGGTACGCCTCGGCCCGGCCCGCGTCGAGCCGGGCGGTGCCGTACTCCAGTTGCAGTTCGGCACCGGCCACGCTCTGGTTGACGAGCACGCTCAGCTCGTGACCGGCGGCGCCCGAGCCCAGGTCGGTGAGCAGTTCCAGGCCGTCCAGGCGCACCGGCACGTCGGCGTGCTGCATGGCCAGCAGGACCGGGGCGCGGGGCAGCTCGGCGGGCGGGATCTCCTGGTGCAGCAGCGCCCGGGTGGTCGCGGCGGCGGCCTGCCGGACCAGGTCCCGGAAGGTGAGCGCGCCGGCCGGCCGCAGCCGTACCGGCAGCGTGTCCACCAGAGGGCCGATCACGTCGCTCAGCTCCGGCCCGGCGCGCCGGGCCGCGACCATCCCGACAAGGGTGTCGGGCTCGCCGCCGGCCAGGCCGAGCGCGGCCAGGTACACCGCGAACGGGGTGGCGTCGCTCTCCCGTGCCAGCGTGCTCACGCCCGTCACGAGCTCTTCCGGCAGCGGCCGGATCACCCTGCCGGTCGTCAGGTCCGCCGGCGGCGGTCCCGCGACCGGCGCGCCCGCCAGCTCGTCCCGCCAGAACTCCTGGGGCCGCAGCGGCCGTTCCTGCTCCTGTACGGCCACATCGCCGACCTGAACAGCGGGCCCGGGGACCGGCCGGCCTGCCAGTTCGGCGGCCAGCTCGCTCATCAGCACCCCGGCCGAGGCGCCGTCGAAGGCTAGGTGGTCCACCACGACCACCAGTTCGGCGTCCTCGCCCAGCGGGCACAGGTGGGCCCGGAGCAGCGGCACCTCGCTCGTCACGTCGAACACGTGCGCCGCCGCGGCCCTGGCCACCTGCTCCGGGTCCTCGCCCGCCGCGTGTTTGAGAAGGGTCACAGAGGCCGGCGGATGCACCACGCTGTACGGCACGCCGTCCTCGCCGACGGCGACGGTGCTGCGCAGCACCTCGTGCCGGCGGACCACGGCGTCCAGCGCCGAGTTCAGTGCGGCGGCGTCGTGCGGGCCGCGCACGCGCAGCCGGATCCCGAGCGTGGTGACGGGGGTGTGCGGGTGGAGTTGCCGGAGAGTCCAGAACTCGCGCTGCATGCCGGTGAGCGGGTAGCGGGTCCGTCCGCTCCGCCGTACCGGCTGTGATCCGGCCTGTGCCAACCGGCGGGCCAGGCCCGCCGCGGTCGGTTCGGTCAGGAAGGCCGCCAGGGGCACGGTACGCCCGAGCCTGCGCGACAGCTCGATGACCACCCGCGCCGCGGCCAGCGAATGCCCGCCCAGCTCGGCGAAGCGGTCGTGCACCCCGACCTCGTCCTCCGGCAGGCCGAGCACCCCGGCGATCACCTCGGTCACCAGGAGCTCGTCGTCGTCCCGGGGGGCGACGGGCGCCGTGCGCGCCGACCGGGAGGCGCGCAGCTCGGGCAGGGCCGCGCGATCGACCTTGCCGTTGGGGCCGAGCGGCAGTTCGCCGGCCACGCCGATCCTGGTCGGCACCAGGTGACCGGGTAAGCGGGCCAGCAGCCATTCGCGCAGCTCGGGCTCGCCGACGCCGGTGGCCGCCACATGGCCGACGAGGGAGGCGACGCCGTCACCGTCGTACGCGACCAACACGGCGGCCCCGCGCACCGCCGGATGGGCGGACAGCGCGGCCTCCACCTCGCCCGGCTCCACCCGGTAGCCGCGGATCTTGACCTGGTCGTCGGCCCGGCCGGCGAAGCGCAGCTCCCCCGCCACCCTGCGGACCATGTCGCCGCTGCGGTAGACGCGGGTGCCGTCCGGCTCCGTACGGAAAGCGGCCGATTCGTGCCCCAGGTATCCCCGGGTCACCACCGGACCGCCGATCCACAACTCGCCCGGCTCTCCGTCGGGAACGGGGGCGCCGTGCGCGTCGCGTACCGAGAACACCGCGCCGGCGATCGGCTCGCCCAGGGGCGGCTCGTCGTCCCGGTCCCGGCTCACTTCGGCGACGGCGCAGGTGGTGGTGCACTCGGTCGGCCCGTACAGGTTGAGCACCCGCCGCACCCCCGGGTTGGCGTAGATCCGCCGTACCAGCGCGCCCGTCAGCGGCTCGCCGCCGGAGAACACCGCGCGCACCCCGGCGGGCAGCGGGTCGCGCAGCAGCACCGCCAGCGCGGAGGGCACCCCGTAGACCGTGGTCACCTCGTCCCTGGCGGGCAGGGTCGGGAGCGCCAGCAGGTTGTCGGCCAGGATCACCGTCCCTCCGGCCACCAGCGGCAGGAAGAGCTGGCTGATCGACGGGTCGAAGCACACCGACGCGCCGGCCAGCATGCCGCCCAGCTCCTCGGCGGTGTAGGCGGCGGCCTCCCAGCGCAGCAGGTTCATGGTGTTGCGGTGCTCCACCACCACGCCCTTGGGGGTCCCGGTGGAGCCGGAGGTGTAGATCACGTACGCCGGGTCGCCCGGGTCTCCCGCCACGTGGAACGGCCCGGCCCCGGGCTTCACGTCCTCGATCAGGATGCTCTCGGTCCCGGCGGGGCGCAGCGCCTCTGACGTGAGGACGGCGGTCACCGCGGCATCCTCGATCATGAACCGCAGCCGCTCGGCCGGGTAGGCCGGGTCCAGCGGCACGTAGGCCGCCCCCGCCTTCCACACCCCGACCAGCGCCGGGATCAGCCATTCGCCGCGATCGAGGCAGACGCCCACCCGCCCGCCGGGGCCGGCGCCCCGCTCGGACAGGGCGTGCGCCACGTCGTCGGCGCGGCGGTTCAGCTCCGCGTAGCTGAGCCTGGTGGTCCCGGCCACGATGGCGGTGCGCTCCGGGGTTCGCCGGGTCTGCGCTTCGATCGCCTCGTGGACGCGGCACGGTGTTTCCAACGCATCGGTCGCCATTGACCGTTCCGTACTCGCCATCAACGGTTCTGCCTTAGGTGCTCGCGCTTGTAGTGCAAGTTTTGACGGCCTGTGACGGGTTTGCGTGACATGCCGGGATGACCTTACCCATTGAGTTGCCCCAATGGCAGTGCCTTTCTGTGCGTAACAGGGACACATGACGCAAGAAAGGACAGCCGTCAGAAGAGATCACAGCGTTCCGTCATTCGGAATAAGGATCTGTTGGGCGGATCCGGTGGCGGGGCGTCATCGCCCTGTGCGATTCTCGTCGCCAAGATCTTCGCATTCTACTTACTGAAATCCCATTCCGCCTAGCAGAACAGAGGGTGAGCATGTCGGTACGGTTCAGAACGCTCATGACCCGGTTCGCCGTGGTCACGGCCCTGGCGCCGGTCGCGGCGGCCGGCCTCGCGGTGCCGTCCCAGGCCGAGTCGGCGGCGATTTGGCGGCCTCCGGTGGAGAGCCGCTGGCAGTACCAGCTCCAGGGCGGCAAGACCTTCGCCTCGACCGGCGGCGTCAACGTCGACATCTGCGAGGTCCCGCAGAGCGGCGGCGCGTGCGTGCGGCCGACCGTGTTCGACATCGACCTGTACGCCGCCGAAGAGGCCGCCGGCAACAACAGGACGCTCAACACGGCCGCCGTCAAAGCGATCCACGCCCGGGGCGCCAAGGCGATCTGCTACGTCGACGCGGGCTCGATCGAGGAGTTCCGCCCCGACTACCAGCAGTTCGTCGACTGGCACAAGAAGAACGGCAACTCCCTGCTGGGCAAGCCGTTCAGCCCCGAGTTCCCGAACGAGCGCTGGGCCAACATCAACAACGACAAGGGCCAGCGCGACTTCCTGCTGAAGATGATGGCGGCCCGGGTCGACAAGTGCGCGCAGGCCGGGTTCGACGGCGTCGAGTTCGACGTGGTGAACGCCCACGAGGAGGGCAAATCCGTCACCGGCTGGAACGTCTCCCCCGCCACCCAGCTCGTCTACAACCGGGCCCTGGCCGGCCTCGCGCACGCCAAAGGCCTGTCGGCGGCCCTGAAGAACGACCTCAGCCAGGCCGCCGAGCTGGTGTCGAGCTTCGACTACGCGGTCAACGAGGAGTGCTTCCAGTACGACGAATGCGAGGAGCTGTCGGTCTTCGTCAAGGCGGGCAAGCCGGTCTTCCACGTGGAGTACGAGACGTCGCCGGCGAGCTTCTGCGCCGAGTCGAAGACGCTGAAGTTCAACTCCCTGAAGAAGCCGGCGGACTACTCGCTGTTCGACAAGCCGTACAAGCCGTGCAGGTGAGTCACGGCCGGTCGGCGCAGAGCGTGAGCGGCGGGGTCCGGTACACGATGGCGCGCGGCAGCACGTCGGGCGTCTTGGTCCAGTTGGGGACGTCGTCGCCGCAGACCGAGGCGTCGGCGGCCCCGTCGGCCACCTTGGTGACCCGGTAGGTCGCCGCCGCTCCGCAGGCCACCTTGGACACCTTGCCGGTGGGGAAGCCGATCTCCTGGTAGAAGCAGTCGCCCTGTTTGGCGTTCAGCGTCAGGCACAGCCGGCTGCGCGATCGGCGGCTGCCGACCAGGACGTATCCGTTGGTGATGTCGTCGCAGCTCCCCGCCTTCTTGATCACCTTGTAGGCGGCCTGCGGAGTGGTGCACGGGACGAGGCGGAAGTCCTCTAGTACGGTCTTGCCGCCCTTTCCCCGCGCTTCGAGGCAGGATCCGAGCTCGGCCCTACTCGGGTCGTCCGGGGCGGCGCAGCCCGTGACCATCAGGAGCGCGCAGGCAAGTCCCACAGTGAGGCGGATCATGACACGGCAACCTAGCCGGTACGCCGGACGCCCCCGCTCACTTCCGGATTCGTCGAAGCGATCCAGTGCCCCACCAGGCCGGCGTACATGGCCGAGGTGGCGAGCAACTCCTCGTGGGACCCGGTCGTGCCGTCCAGGAGCAGAATGCGCCGGGCGCGGCGGGCGGAGCTGATGCGGTGCGCGATCACCACGAGCGTGCGGCCTGCGAAGGCCCTCTCGGCTCGCGCCTCGGCGACGGGGTCGAGGTGGCAGGTCGCCTCGTCGAGCACGACCACCCGGGCGGCGGACACGTGGACCCGGCAGAGCGCGATCAACTGGCGTTCCCCGGCCGACAGCTCCGGCCCGCCGACGCCCAGCGCGGCGTCGTACCCGCCGAGCCGGTCCACCAGCGGCCGCATCCCGAGTGCCGCCACGGCCTGGCCGAGCTCGGCCGTCGTCGCGTCCGGGCGCAGGTAGGCGAGGTTCTCGCGGAGGGTTCCGGTGAACACGTACGCCTCCTGCGGGATCAGCGCCACCGAGCGGCGCAGGTGCGCCGCGTCGATGTCCGCGACGGCGACCCCGCCGAGCCGGACGGTGCCGCGCCGCGGGACGGCCAGGCCGGCGAGGAGGGAGGCGAGCGTGGACTTGCCGATCCCGCTGGGCCCCACGATCGCGAGGTGTTCCCCCTCGGGGATGCTCAGCGTGAGATCGTCGATCACCGGCTCGGCTCGCGGCCCATAGGCGAAGGTCAGCCCGGTCACCCGCAGCTCACCAGAGCCTGGCCGAGCCGCTCCCCTCGGTCCAGGCGTCTCGGGAACGGCGGCGCTCATCTCGGAGCGGGCCGCGCTCGTCCCGGAGCGGGCCGCGCTCGCCTCGGGAAGGGCGGCGCTCGCCTCGGGAAGGGCAGCGCTCGCCTCGGAGCGGGCGGCGCTCGTCTCGGCGATCCGGTGCAGGAGCACGCCCAGTTGCCGGCTCCACGTCGCGACGGTCCCGGTGAGGGCGCGCAGCGCCGGATCCAGGGTGCCGACCAGGTAGGTGATCGCGCCCACGAGCGCGCCCGAGGTCAGCCGGCCGGTGCCGAGCAGCCAGGGCGCCAGGGCCAGGACCAGGATCACCGGCACGACGCCGCCGATCGCCATGATCGTCGATCGCGCCGACGAGGTCCGCGCCATCGCGAGCGCGGCCCGCGCCTCCGCCATGACCGCCCGGTCCACCAGGTCGCGCGCGGTGCCGGCCGCGCCGCAGGCCACCACGTCGCGCAGGCCCTCGACGACGTCCGTGACCGTCCGCGCCATCGTCTCCTCGGCCAGGATCATCTCGCGCTGACGTACGGCCAGCGCCCGCGACAGCCACGCGAACAGCGCCAGGCTCGTCAGGATCAGCGGGACGGCGATCGCCGCGACGATCGGCGCCAGCGCGACCAGCCCGGCCAGGGCCAGCACCAGCGACGCGACGGTCGGCCGCAGCGTCCGCAGCAGCGCGGCCACCAGATTCCGGACGGCCTCGGTCTGGCCGCAGATCCGGGCCACCACGGAGCCGTCCCCGCGCTCGCCCCCTTCCACCGCGCGGCGTAAGGCAGTCGTGACCACCATCCTGACCAGCGCGTCCCGCAGCGGCTCGACGATGGCGGCCAGCCACGGGAACGTGTTGCGGGTCGCCAGCGCCTGAACCACCATCGCCAGCCCGAGCACCCCCAGCCACCCGAGACCGATGAGCGGCCGGCCCGCCAGAAAGCCCCGGTCCAGCGCGCCGGCCACGGCGATGCCCGACAGCAGCGCGGGCAGCGACTCCACGACCGACCAGCCGGCCAGGAAGGCGATCGCTCTGCGCCGCCGGGCCAGCTCCCCGGTCAGCAGCCGCCATCCGGCCCGGCTCACCACGCGGCCGGTCATGCCGGCTCCCGCGGCACGGCCTCGCCGAACAGAGCCCGGTAGTCCGGCTCCCGCCAGAGCAGGTCGTGCGGGCCGGTCGCCCGCACCCGTCCGTCCTCCAGCCATACCACCAGGTCGGTACGGGCGGCGGTGGCGGCCCGGTGCGCCACGACGATCCGCGTACGGCCGGCCAGCAGGCGGGTCAGCGTCATCGTCACCTCGGCCTCGGTCGCGGTGTCGAGGCTGGAGGTGGCGTCGTCGAGGATCAGCACCCTGCGCTCCCGGACCACCGCCCGGGCCAGGCCGAGCCGCTGCGCCTCCCCGCCGGAGAGCGGCACCCGGTCCAGGGCGGTGTCGTAGCCGTCGGGGAGCCGCCTGATGAAACCGTCCGCCGACACCCGGAGCGCCGCGAGCTCCACCTCCTCACGGGACACGTCCACGGAACCGTACGCGATCATGTCGTGCACGGTGTCCCCCAGCAGCGCCGGCCGCTCGAACGCGTACGCCACGGCGCGCCGCAGCTCCTCGGGGCACACCTCGGCCACGTCGGCGCCGTCCAGCAGCACCTCGCCCCGATCGGGCCTGAGCAGCCCACCGGCCAGCGCCGCGAGAGTGGACTTGCCCGCTCCCGACCGCCCGACAACGGCGACCGCGAGACCGGGCGGAATATCCAGATCAACCCCATCCAGCACGGCCCCGCCACCGGCACAGACGCTCACCGACCCCTCGTCCCGGGCATCTATGGCCACCGATCCACCCAGCACGGCCCCATCCCGGGCGTGGACGGTCACCGAGCGGAACGTGATCGCGCCGGGGCCGTCCGGGAGCGCGCGGGGGCCGCCCGGGCCGGCGGGCAGGGACAGGACCTCCGCCAGCCTGGCCGTCCCGACCCGTACGTGCGCGAGGCCCATCAGCGGGTCCACCACGTTGAGCAACCCCAGCGCGATGGTGACATATCCCGCCACCGCCACCCACGACCCCGCCGTGATCCGCCCGTCCGACACCCCGACCCCGGCGACGGCGAGCACCACGACCTCGGTCAGCGGCGCCAGCAGCCCCACCTTCCACACCGTGCGACGCTGGGCCTCCCAGGTCGCCCGCCCGGCCGCGCCCAGCTCCGGCAACGGCGCCAGGACCCGCTCCACCTCCCGGTCCAGAGTCCCACCGGCCTGGATCGTGCGCGCCCCAGTCAGCGCCTCCACCAGACGGGCCGACAGATCACCCTGGAGCCGCCGGTAGCTCCTCATCAACCCCGTCGTCTCGGCGACGAACCGCCGGACGAGCACCGTCGCGACCGGTACGCACACCACGAACGCGACCGCCAGCCACCAGTCGATCAACGCCAGCGCCACCAGCCCACCGGCGGAGAGCGCCACCGCGCCCAGCGCGGACAGCACGATCGACACCAGGTTCGCCGCCTCGGACGCCGACACCAACCGGCTGCCGACGTCACCGGAGGAGAACCGGCGCCGCCCCGGGATCCCCGCCTCCAGCACCCGCCGGATCACGCCCCGGCGCAGGGACACCTCGACGGCGATACCACCCGCCGCGGCCGCCCAGACCTCCAGCGCCCCCGTCAGCAGCGCCGCCCCAATCAGACTCCCCAGCCAGACCAGCCCCGGCGCCCCACCCAGGGCCGCGTCCACCGCCCGGGCCAGCGCCGCCGGGAACGCCAGCGCGACCGCGATCCCCGCCACCCTCGACACCACCGAAACGACCGTCCACCACGGCGCCCGGCGGACCGAGTAGAGCAGCACACGCGCGGGCGTCCCCAGCTCATGCGCGGTGAGCCCGCGACCGCCTTTCACACCGGCCCCCCGCAGTGGTCGCCCATCACACCGGCCCCCACGCGGTGGTCGTGCTTCACCGGCCCCCACGGGCGCCGGGCGCGCGTCACGCCGGCTCTCTGCGGTCGATTCGGGCCCGCACGGCGTCGGTGCCGAAGCGGTAGTCGATCCGCCGGGCCGCTTCCGCCCATTCCCGCATGGTGAGCGCCGGCGACAGCGCCTCCACCACGAACGGATCACTCCACCGGGCCCTGGCCCGCCGCCAGAGGACCTCGGCCGGCTCATCCAGGATGTTGCCCACGGTGCCCTCGTAGATGGGCATCGCCCGTACCTCTCCGTCCGGCTCGATCTGGAGCGCGTTGAAGACGACGCCGCGCGCGATCAGCTCGGGATGCATCTGCAGGATGCGGTTGTCGGTGGTCTCGATCGTGACGGAGCCGGGCGCGCTCGCCCGCAGCCGGCGCGCGTGGCCGGGATCGTTCAGCAGGCCGAGCTGCTCCTCGGTGAGCAGTTCGAACCCGGGCCGGCTAGCCAGCCCGCCGGGAACGGCGGCCCCGAAGGAGAGGAACCCCAGCTCGGGGAACTGCGGCGCGATGACCCGGCAGAACTCCTCCATCTGCGAAAAGTTGCTCCGCAGCAGCACGCAGTCGATCCCGAAGGCCGGCCCCCGGGATCCGCGCTCGGCGCTGACCTCGTCCAGCAGTCGCAGCGCCCGCATCGCGCGGGCGAACGACCCTTTCCTGCCGCGGATCCGATCGTGGGTCTCGGGCGTCGCCCCGTCCACGCTCACCACCACCCGGGCGCCGAAGCCGGCCAGGCGCAGCGCGAGGTCTCTGGTCATCGGCCAGCCGCCGGTGTACAGGACGACGTCCAGCCCCGCGCCCGTCATCCGCCCGGCGATCTCGGCGATGTCCCTGATGAGCAGGGGTTCCCCACCGGCGATGGCGACGCCGCGCGGGCGCATGGCCACGATGGCGTCGGTCACCCGCAGCATGTCGGCGTCGCTCAGCCGCCGGGAGGGCCGTCTGCCGGATTCGGAGTAGCAGTGCACGCAGCGCAAGGGACAGGCATAGGTGACGTCCCAGATCACTTCGTCGGGCGCGGCGCGCTCCGGAACCATGTCCATGACCCGATCTCCTGAGAAAAGAGGGGTGGCCTGGGCCGGCCACCCCTAGGGCCGCGTCACGGCCTGATCGTGAAGGTGCACGTGTCGTGCGTCAGGCACGTACGGCTGGGAACGCACGTACCGGGCTCACAGGTGTTCGTCGCCGCGCACGGGTAACGACCAGTGGCGTTCGACGACATCCGCTCCAGCGCACTGATGTCGGTGGCCATCTTCCTCACCTCCCTTCACTGACGGCCGTCATGGATCGACCGGCATGGACGAGGCGTCCATGCGGCGCTCTCAGAGCCCGATCGAGCAGCAGCTCGTCGAGCATCCACGGTCTGGGACCGCCGTGGCGCAGCCGGAGCAGGAAGGACACGGCACCGCCGAGGCCGGTGTTGTAGCCGGTGTGGACCGCGACGCCGGAGTCGTCGGGCAGCACCATGAGCCCGTCGCGGAGGGTGTTCCGCGCGTACATGGCGGTGGCCAGGTCCGCCGCCCAGTCGCGGTAGCGCCGGTCACCGGTGAACTCGGCCAGGTCCAGGAGGAAGTCGCCGTCTCCGGACAGGCCGTGGCAGGAGCTGACGCCCGAGTGCCAGCGGCCTCGGCGGATCGCCGTTGCGGCGGCCTCCGCGAGCTCCCGGTGCCGCTGCCGCCCGGTGACCGCCCACGAGCGGATCAGGAAGGTGCCGGCCCCGGAAGCGCCGCTGCACCAGTGCCGCAGCCGGTCGTCCGCCTCGTCCGCCAGCTCGCCGCTGGGCCACCAGGCCGCGTCTCCCTCGGTGATGGCCACGGCCGCCACCGTCTCGGCGGCGCGCCGGGCGGCCTCCAGGTATTCGGCGCGGCCGGTGGCCAGCCCGGCGTACAGCATGAAGGTGCCCGCCCCGGCGACGCCGTGCGCGAACCCGTAGTGGACGAGTCCGGCCAGCGTCGTGTCGAACGTCTTCGGGATGGGCCACACGAGCAGGCCGTCCTCCCGCTCGCGCGCCGCCTCCAGGACGCCGTCGGCCGCCTGTGTGAACCGGTCCATCAGCTCCGGGTCGCCGGTGGATCGCCACAGGTGGAGCTGCAGCAGGCCCGCGCCGGTGGCGCCGTGGCAGATGTCGTGGTTGGGCCACCGCACCGGCACCTTCTTGGCCAGCTCGACCGCCTGCGCGGCCGTCTCCTCGTCCCCCAGCAGGCGGGCGGCGTCGTACAGCGCCCAGGCCGTGCCCGAACGGCCGAAGTACAGCCCAGGAAGGAGACGGGGGATGCCGGACAGGCGCGGCCGCATCCAGCCGGCCACGTCCGCGACCCCGGCGAGCAGCTCGGCCTGACCGAGCACCTGGGCGCCGCGGGTGAGCACGCTCAGCACCCCGCCCGCTCCGTGCTGCACGTTGAGGGGATCGGTCGCCGCGCCGAACTCGTCCGTCGTCCACAAACGAGCGCCTCGCGGGTCCATGGTGCGCAGAATGTGCCGCAGCCCATCGGTGATCAGCCGGTCGATGGGGGGCGAAAAGGTGTTCACGACCTCGGCGGGATCGGCGGCCAGGAACTCGCGCGCCCGGCTCAGCGTCCACCGCTGTTCAGGATCGTCCTTCGTCAGGCCCAGCACCAGCGGGGACAGCCGCCGCAGCACCGGCATGTCCGCGCCGAGGAGACCGACGAACTCGGCCAGCCGCCCCTCACCCCGCCGGTCGGCGGGCTCGTCGGGGGCCAGCAGCGGGTCCACGGCGGTGGCCAGGTAGACGAGGGTCGCCCCCAGCCCGAAGAGATCCGCCCGCCGGGTGGGCGCCGGGCCGATCGCGGCGGCCGACACCTGCTCCGGCGCCGCGTACCCCTGGGTATAGGCCCGGTACGCACGAGAGCCCTCGGGGACCACGAGCTCCAGATCGATCAGGCGGACCCGGCCCTCCGGCGTGACCATCAGATTGTTCGGGTTGAGATCGCGCAGCACCAGGCCCTGCTCGTGCACCGCGGCCACGATCTCCACGAGCTGCCCGGCCTTCTCGATCACGTCTTCCGCCGCCGGCTCCCGCGTGGCCCACTCGCGCAGGGTGACTCCCGGCACCCGCTCCTGGACCAGGAACAGATTGTCCTGCTGGGTGACCATGGTCACCTTGCGGGGCGTGAATCCCAGCGGGCCCAGCCGGTCGAGCATGTCCGCCTCATGGCGCAACCTGTCCCGTGCGTCCGTTCCGTCCAGCAGGCCCAGGACGTGCGGTCTCGCCTGCTTCAGCACGACGTCGCCGCCGGTCCGCCGGTCCGTGCCGCTGTAGACCCCGCCCCGGTACGACTGCCGGACGGCCTCCCGGACCTCGAACCGGTCCCCGACCAGCACGGCCTCCGGCACGCCTGACGGAGCCTCGGGCTCCGGCAGCGGCGGCCTGGCCCAGGGCGGAGGGTCGTACCAGGCCAGCCGCTCGTCCTTGCGCCGCTCCCCGTCCGGGCCCACGACCATCGACTCGAAGCTGCCGTCGTTGGTGAGCACCGGCTCGGCCGCGAAGACGCCGTACCGGTAGTGCACGAGGCTGCCGGGACGCAGCGGCCGATCCGACAGGACCACCGGGCCGGGCAGACCGGCGGTCACCCGGTCCAGCTCGGCCGCCAGCCGGCGGAACTGCTCGTCGCCGTCGGGGTAGACCGTGATGAACTTCCCGCCGCCGCCACGGTCGCAGTTGGCCGACAGCAACATGCCGAGCTGCTCCAGCCCGCGGGCGAACTTGAACGCGCAGCCGTCACGTACCAGCACCTCGGCGGCGCGGGCCAGCACCACCGGCGCGGACAGTTGCGTCGCCGAGAGGTGCAGCTTCCACCCCTGGCCGGCGCTGCGGTGCCCGGGAGGCGTCAGCAGGCACCAGAAGTCACCCGGCTCGACCGTCCACGCCCTGGCCTCCTCCCGCGCCAGCACGGCCCGGGCCACGTCCATGAGCAGTCGGGAGTCGTCTATTTCGGTCTCGCTCGGGCGCATCACGTCTCCTCCCAGCGGATGGCGACACCTCAGCCGGAAGACGTGACATGTCGTGACATGACCCGTGCCATGCCGTGGAACGGCCATGGAACACCGAGCGCGGAAGCCTAGGGATCGCCGCCCTGCCATCGACGCTCTTCACTGACAGGTCTAGGGAGGGGACCCTTGGTCTGGGGCTTCTTCCGGCTTCCGTGGCCACCGGTCGTCTCAGGACAACACCACGTGGGGGACGAACCGGGTCGAATCGCCAGTGCCCGAGGTGCGGCCCGGCGCGACGGTGACATTCCGGTTCGACGACACCGCTCCGGCCACGGCCGGCACGTACGCGTTCAGCCGGCAGACCGTCCGGAACGGGGCCCGCCGGCTCGGCCATGCCGGCCCGTCTCAGCGGCCCGTCCCAGCGGCCCGTCTTAGCGGCATGGCGAAGGCCCCGCGCAGGCAAGTCGGCGACGTGGAGAGCCGGCAGGTGGCGCAGGGCTGCGCACCCGGGTGACCCCGGCCACCCTGGGTCAGCGGGGCGTCCCCCAGGGCGCCCCGGTCAGTTGAGGCCGCCCTCGGTGAGCCACAGTCGGTTGAGGCCGCCCTCGGTGGGCCCCGGTCAGTTGAGGCTGCCCTGGGTGAGGAGAGCGTCCAGGCGTTCCACGGTGGGGCGGGACTCGACGTGCAGGCGCGGCACGTCGAGGCCCTCGTCCGCGAGGACGGCCAGCAGGCCCATGCGGCCGACCGCGTACACGATGACATAACCGCCGCGGCAGCGGATCACCACCTCGCGCAGGTCGCCCATGCCCACCTCCGCCCCGGTGCGCTTGCCGAGGCCGAGGGTGGCGGCGGCCAGCGCCGAGAGGACCTCGGGCCGGGCGCCGTCCGTGTCGGCGACCACGAGCAGCCCGTCGACGGTCGCGACCGCCGTCTCCATCACCCCCGTCACCTGGTCGCGGAGGGAGCGGAGCTCCGTGAGAATCGGGTTCTGTGCCATGATCACGACTTTCTCTGGTGCTATTCCTGTGGATCCTCGCCGCCCCGCGGCCTGCTCGCCGTCGCGTTGTGGCGCGGGAGAAGCGGGAGACGCAACGAGTCGTCGTCAAGGGTGGGTTCGTCTTCTGAGGGCGGCGGCGGGTCGGTGACGACGAGTCCTTCGCGGGCCATGTCGGCGATCTCCTGCATGACGACGAAGAGGCCCTGGCCGAGCGTGAAGGCGATGTCGCGGGGTGTACGGCGGCCGTTGGCCTTGGCGAGCACCGACTGGCGCAGCGCGTCGGGCCTGATCGGCGACTCGGCCGCGGCCCGCGCCGCCGCGGGCCGGCACTGGGGGGTGACGCCGATCTCCTGCCAGCCCGCGGCGATCTCCAGGCGCCGGGCGGTCTCCCGGTCCAGTCGCTCGATCGGGATGCCGGGCTGGACCAGCAGGTTCGGCAGCAGGTCGCCGGGGCCGAGCGGCTCCATCGTGCCCGCCCCCGCGCCGAACAGGGCCATGGCGAACAGCGCGTCGAACGTGGCCATCAGGCACACGACCTCCAGGCCCGCGCTCCCCACGCTGCCACGATCGACCAGTTCGGGGCCGACCCGGCCGGTCGGGGCGCCCGCGCTGAATGCAACGTTCCAGTCGTCCTCGCTCACCCGCCCGGAACGGAGCAGCAGGGATTCGGGCCCCGGCGAGGCGGGAGTGGTGGCCGCGATGACCCGGCCGAACCGCAAATAGACCTGGCCACCGGGGCTGCCCTCGACTTTCAACCGGCCGGAGGACGCCGCCTGCCTGCCGTTTCGCAGTATCGAGCCTAAGGGGCTCAAGTCGTCGACCTCTCGCGCTGGCACTTTGCGGCCCTTCACTATCCGGGGCCACAAGGGTACTTTATGTCCCGGCACGCACAAAAGGCAGAAAGAGTCACATGAACATTGAGACCGCACTAAAGAACGCCATGGCCATCGAGGGCGCTCTGGGCGCCGCGCTCGTGGACTACGGGAGCGGCATGGCCCTCGGCACCATAGGGGGTGGGCGCGAACTTGATCTTGAAGTCGCGGCGGCCGGAAACACCGAAGTGGTAAGGGCCAAACTGCGCACACTGGCCTCACTCCAGCTCGACGACGAAATCGAGGACATCCTCATCACGCTGAAAAGCCAGTACCACATCATCCGGCTTCTCAGCACGCCTGGTGGGCAGCTTTTCCTCTATCTGGTTCTCGACCGGGAACGCGCCAACCTGGCGCTCGCTCGGTTCAGTCTGCGGCGTATCGAGGGCGAAATCGCGCTCTGACATGAATGGTCACTGATTTCTGACGATAAATGTGTTGACGGCGGCCCCGGGGTGGCTGTGGCGCCGTGCAGCGTGGACCGGTCTCGACTCCCGCTCGAAGATCGGCACGCCGCCGGCCGGAGGCCGGGCCGCCACGAAGGGTGCGTGAGGCGTTCGCCCAGGTCGCACGATCAGTGGATCATGCACCGTTGGTGAAAACCGGGTGACATTTCGCCCCATATGGCGGAATGCTGGGCGTGGCCGATGAGTTTTGTCAGTGGCGCCGGTCAGTCTGTACGTGACGACAACGTATGAGACAAGAGACCGTGACGCCGGCCATGACCGCGTTTCACCCCGCAACCCCGATAGAGGTGCCGTGCCCAGCCCCCAGCTAGACTCACCCGCCAAGCCCGCGACCGCCGGTTCGGGTCGCACGCCTGCCGTGATCCGGCTGCTGGTGCTCGCCACGTTCGTGGTCATTCTCAATGAGACGATCATGATCAACGCGATCCCCCGGTTGATGACGGCCTTGAGCATCACCGAGCAGACCGCGCAGTGGCTCTCGACCGCCTTCATGCTGACCATGGCCGCGGTGATCCCGATCACCGGCTGGTTCCTGCAGCGGGTGTCCACCCGGACGGCATATTCCGTCGCGATGGGCCTGTTCCTGGCCGGCACGGCGCTGGCCATCGTGGCGCCGACGTTCGAGGTGCTGCTCGGCGCCCGCATCGTCCAGGCGTCCGGCACGGCCGTGATGATGCCGCTGCTGATGACCACGCTGATGCGGGTGGTGCCCGAGGAAGACCGGGGCAAGGTGATGGGCAACGTCACCCTGGCCATGTCGGTCGCGCCCGCGATGGGCCCGGCGGTCTCGGGCGTGATCCTGCAGTTCGGCTCCTGGCGCCTGCTGTTCGCCGTGGTGCTCCCCATCGCGGCCCTGATCGCCTGGCGCGGCCTGAAGCGGCTGGAGAACATCGGCGAGCCCCAGTTCAGCAGCATCGACTGGTTCAGCGTGGTCACCGCCGCGGCCGGCTTCGGCGGCCTGGTCTACGGCCTCAGCCGGTTCGAGGGCGGTGACGCCGGCTTCGCCGCCACGATCGTGGTGGCCGGGCTGGCCACCATCGCCGTCTTCGTCTTCCGCCAACTGTGGCTGCAGAAGCGCGGCGTGCCGCTGCTCGACCTGCGCACTCTGCTCAACCGCACCTACACGATCGCGCTGATCATGATGTCGCTGGCCTTCATGGCGATGCTCGGCTCGATGATCCTGTTGCCGCTCTACCTGCAGAGCGTCCGCGGCCTCAGCGCCCTGGAGACCGGCCTCCTGGTGATGCCGGGCGGCCTCGCGATGGGGCTGCTCGGTCCGACCGTGGGCCGCCTGTTCGACAAGTTCGGCGGCCGGGTGCTGGTCGTTCCCGGCGCGTTCGGCATCATGCTGTCGCTCGCCGGCTTCACCCAGGTCTCGATGACGATGCCCTACTGGCAGATCCTCGGGCTGCACGCGCTGCTGATGGTGGGCCTGGCCGTGACCTTCACCCCGGTGTTCACCCTCGGGCTCGGCGCGGTCCCGCCGCGGCTCTACTCCCACGGCAGCTCGATCCTGAGCACGCTGCAGCAGGTCGCCGCCGCCTTCGGCACCGCGCTCGTGATCACCGTGATGAGCGCGCGAGCCGACGGCCTGAAGGCCGAAGGCGTCACGGAGGCGATGGCCAACCTCGGCGGCATGCAGCTCGCCTTCATCATCGGCGCGGTGCTGTCCGTGGCCGTGGTCGTCACCGCCCTGCTCCTCCCGGCCCGTGCCGACAGCACCGCGACGCTCGAAGAAGAGCCCGCGTGACGCGCGGCCGCCGCACGGGAAGAGGGACCCGCGTGACAGGGACCCGCCTGACAGGGACCCGCCTGACAGGGACGACCCGCGTGACAGGACCCGCGTGACGCGCGGCCGGTAGCGGACAGGCCCACGGGGGCGTCTGGGCAATCCGTCCGAAGGGCAGCACGATGGACGGAGAGTCTCAAGGAAGGACGCCGCCATGTCCGTGCTGTCCACCCGGCTTACGGCGAAGTACGCCAACCCGTACCCGCTCGCCTGCGCAGGAATGGCCTTCGTGGGCGAGACGCCCGATCTCGCCGCGGCGGTCACCAACGCGGGCGGCATCGGCGCGATCGGAGCCGGGCTCATGCCGCCCGACCAGCTCAGGGCGACCATCCGCGAGGTCCGGGCCCGGACCGGCGGGGCGCCGTTCAACGTCAACCTCATCAGCTTCTTCAGCACCGCCGAGCAGGTCGAGGTGATCGCGGAGGAACGGGTGCCGATCGCCTCGTTCCACTGGGGCCACCCGCCGGCGGACCGGCTGAAGCTGCTGCGCGAGGCCGGCGTGTCGGTGTGGGAGCAGGTCGGCTCCGCCGACGCGGCCAGGCTCGCCGTGGACGACGGGGCCGACGTCGTCATCGCCCAAGGCTGGGAGGCCGGCGGGCACAACTACGGCGGCCTGCCGACCATGGTCAACGTGCCCGCCATCGTGGACGCCGTGGGCGAGCGCGCGATGGTCCTGGCCGCGGGCGGGATCACCGACGGCCGCCAGGTCGCCGCCGCCCTGTGCCTGGGCGCCGACGGGGTGTGGGTCGGCACCCGGATGGTCGCCTCGCGCGAGGCCCGCGTGCACCCCGAGCATCACCGGCGGCTGGTCACCGCCACGGGAGAGAGCTCGGTGCTCACGTCGATCTTCGGGCCGGAGTGGCCGAAGTTCAACCCGATGCGGGTCCAGCGCAACCGCGTGGTCTCGGAGTGGGACGACCGGCTGGCGGAGATCCCGGCCGATCTCGACTCCCTGGATCAGGTCGGCAGGACGGTCGTCCAGGAGGAGGAGACGCCGATGCGCAAGTTCGGCCTGCTGCTGCCGGTTCCGGAGACGGAGGCCGACTGGGAGGAGATGCCCTGGCTGATGGGACAGGGCGTCGGCCTGATCCACGACATCAAACCCGCCGCCGAGATCGTCAGGGACATGATGGAGCAGGCCGAGCGGGTGCTGACGGGCTTCAGAGCCTGAGCGGCCTACGCGTCCCCTGGGTCGGCGGTCTGCGCCCACATCGTCTTCATCTCGTCGAACCCCTGCTCCATGATCCCCACCATGGCCTCCCTGGCCCGCTGGCCGTCGCGCCGCTGGATCGCGTGGGCCACGTCGGTGTGCAGTTGCAGCGCCCGCTCGTGCGGGTGGTGCGGCATCAGGTGGTAGTGGTGACGGCCGGCGAGCACCTCGGCGACGATCAGTTGCAGCTTCGCGAACATCTCGTTGCCGGAGGCCGCCAGCACCCGCCGGTGGAAGTCGATGTCCAGGTCGAGGAAGCGCGCCTCGTCACCGGCCTTCCCGGCGGCCCACATCCTGGCCGCGAGCCCCACTAACTCGCTCGCCTCGTCGTCGCCGACCCGCTCGGCGGCCAGCCAGGCGGCGTGCGGCTCGATCGCGGTCCGCAGCTCGGTGATCGAGCGCAGTTGCGCCATGCGCCCGTCGGAGGCGAGCCGCCAGCGGATCATCTGCGGATCGAAGACGCTCCACGCCTCGGCGGGCTGGATCATGATGCCGACCCGGCGCCGGGTCTCGATGAGCCCCATGGACGCGAGCACCCGCAGCACCTCGCGGATGACCGAGCGGGAGACCTGATAGCGGTCGACCAGGTCTTCGATGCTCAGGACCGAAGCAGCGGCCACGTCGCCGCTGCAGATGGCGGTGCCGAGGTGGTCGAGGACGCGTGCGTGCAGCCCAGCCTCGGCAGGGGCGCGCTGGGTGGGTGCACCCTCTGGGGAGGACTGGTTCACGTCACAAAGCATATCAGTTAGACCTCCACTCTTGAATAAATCAGCTTTTTGGGCCTAGCATCCCGACATTAAGCAGATGTTAAGTACGTGTGGCGCTCTCCCGGGGGGCGGCGGCCATGACAGAAAGGCGAGATGACATGCGACGACGTCGATCGATCATCGGTACATCTCTGGCCGTGGTTGCCGCCATGAGCCTGTCCGCCTGCGGCGGTGGCGACGACGGCGCCTCGTCCAAGACGGTCCGGGTCACGCTGGCCAACCACGTGTGGACCGAGAACATCAAGGCGGCGCTGCCCGCGTTCGAGAAGCAGAGCGGGCTCAAGGTCGAGATCACCCAGCTCGGCGAGGACCAGCTCTCCGACCAGTACAACGTCAAGCTGAACGCCGGCTCGTCCGACATCGACGTGATGATGTACCGCCCGCTGCAGGAGGGGAAGCTCTTCGCCAAGAACAAGTACCTGGCCGACCTGACGGACCAGGTGAAGGCGCAGGGCTGGGACTTCAGTGACTTCCAGGCCGGCCCGGTGGAGGCCACCACGTACGAGGGCAAGCCGGTCGGTGTCCCGATCATTACCGAGCAGGAGGTCCTCTACTACCGCAAGGACCTGCTGGAGAAGGCCGGCCTGAGCGCGCCGCCGAAGACCCTCGACGAGCTGAAGACCGCCGCCGCCAAGATCAAGGCGGCCGACCCGAGCGTGGCCGGCTTCGTGGCGCGTACCGGGAAGTCGGCGGCGGTCACCCAGTTCTCCAGCTTCCTCTACAGCTTCGGCGGCGACTTCGTCGACGGCGGCGGCAAGTCCGCGGTCGGCAGCGAGGCGGCCAAGCAGGCGTACGCCTACTACGGCGGGCTGATCAAGGACTCCGGCCCCGCGAACGTCAGCACCGACATGGGCTGGCCCGAGGCGATGGCCATCTTCACCCAGGGCAAGGCCGCCTTCTACACCGAGGCGAACTCGCTCTACAAGAACGCCACCGACCCGGCCAAGTCCAAGGTCTCGGACGACGTCGGCTTCGCGCCGTTCCCGGCCGGGCCCGCGGGGTCGAAGCCGTACAACATCCCGTCGTGGGCGCTGGGCGTCAACGCCAGCTCCGAGAACACCGCCAACGCGTGGAAGTTCATCGAGTGGGCCACCGGCAAGGAGCAGACGCTCGCCCAGCAGAAGTCCGGCGTGCCGGGCGCCCGCACGTCCGTCTGGGCGAACCCGGAGGGATCGTCGACCTTCCCGAAGGACCTGGTGGAGGCCATCGCGGCCAGCACCAAGGACGGCGTGGGCCATGACCGCCCGCTGGTCGTGAAGGTCGCCGAGGCCCGCGAGATCGTCGGCCAGCCGATCGTCGACGCGATCACCGGCAAGGACGCCGCGGCGGCCGCCGGTACGGCGAACACCGCGTTCCAGAAGTTCCTGGACGACGAGGCCAAGTAAGCGGACGCGGGTGACGGGATCGAGCGCCCGTCACCCGCCCACCCCTGGAGACCTCATGGCAACGATCACTCCCACCAAGGCGCCGCGCGGCGCCGCCACCGCCCCTGCCACGCCCGGCTGGCTGCGCTGGGTCGATGACCACCGCAAATGGCTGTTCGCCGCGCCCGCGATGATCTTCGTCGCCGCGCTGCTCGTGTTCCCGCTGGCCTGGACCGGCTACCTCAGCCTGACCGACGCCGAGGGATCCGTCCGCGCGGAGAGCGAGTTCGTGGGCCTGGGGAACTACTTCGACGTCCTCACGGACTTCGAGCGGTTCTGGCCCGCCGTCGGGCGGACCGCCACGTTCACCGTCGTCGCGCTGCTGTTCGAGGTGGTCCTCGGGATGGCGATCGCGCTGCTGCTGTGGCGGCCGTTCAAGGGGCAGAAGTGGGTCCGGGTGGCGATCCTGATGCCGCTCGTCGCCACCCCGGTCGCGGTCGGCATGATGTGGCGGCTCATCTTCGACCCGAACATCGGCCTGGCCAACCAGGTCCTCGGCTGGGTCGGCATCGGGCCGCAGCCGTGGCTCGCCGGTCAGTACACGGCCCTGCCGACCACGATCTTCATCGACGTGTGGCAGTGGACGCCGATGGTGGTGCTGATCCTGCTCGCCGGCCTCACCTCGCTGTCGGAGGAGCCGCAGGAGGCGGCGCGCATCGACGGCGCCAGCAACTGGCAGCGGTTCCGGCACGTCACGCTGCCGCTGCTGATGCCCACGCTGACCGTGGCGATCCTGCTGCGCGGCATCGACGCGCTGAAGACCTTCGACATCCTGTACGCCACCAAGGGCCGGGGCGGCGGTTCGTTCCACGAGGTCGAGACCCTCAACGTGTACGCGTACGGCCTCAGCTTCGACTACAACGAGTACGGCGTCTCCTCCACCGTCCTCATCCTGTTCTTCCTGATCATCATCGGGGCGATGTGGGCCCTGACCGCCCGGCGCAAGGAGGCCAAGCGATGAAGCCCCGGACCGCGTACCAGGTGTTCCGGGTGGTGGCGCTCACCCTCGTGGTGCTCTCCCTGCTCGCGCCGCTGATCTGGATGGTCGCCGCGTCGCTCAAGACGAACGTCGACATCTACGACCCGGGCAAGGCCCTGGTCTTCTCCCCCACGCTGGACAACTACGGCAAGGTGCTCCAGCAGGCGAACTACGTCGAGTTCATCGTCAACAGCCTCTGGGTGGCCTTCGCCGCCACCGTGCTGTCGCTGATCCTCGGCCTGCCGGCGGCGTACTCGATGAGCCGGTTCAACATGAAGAAGTCGGCGCTGGTGGTGCTGATGGCGCGGGTCATCCCCGGTGTCTCGCTCCTGGTGCCCTGGTTCTACGTCTTCTCCAACCTGAAGATGGTCGGCGGCTTCGGGGTGCTGATCATCAGCCACATGTTCGTCTCGCTGCCGCTGGTCGTCTACATCATGATGGGCTACTTCGACAGCCTGCCGGAGGAGCTGGAGCAGGCGGCGCTGGTCGACGGGCTGACCCACGTCGGGGCGTTCCGGCGCATCACGCTGCCGCTGTCCGTGCCGGGCATCGCGACCGCCGGGATCCTGTCCTTCATCTTCTCGTGGAACAACTTCATGTTCGCGCTCGTGCTCTCCGACGCCGACACGAAGACGCTGCCCGTGGCGATCTTCGACTTCGTGGGCTATGCCAGCATCGACTGGGGCGGCCTGATGGCCGCGAGTACCGTGGTCACCGTGCCGATCATGGTGATCGCCCTGTTCGTGCAGAAGTACGTGGTCTCCGGCCTCACCGCCGGCGCGACGAAGGGCTGACCGGCATGACGACCATCGCGCGCATCGAGACCTTCCTCGTCGCCCCCCGCTGGCTCTTCGTCCGGGTGGAGACCGAGTCCGGCATCGTCGGCTGGGGCGAGGCCACCTGCGAAGGGCGCTCCGAGACCGTCCGCACCGCCGTCGAGCAGCTCGCCGAGCTGCTGATCGGCCGGGACGCGCTGCGCGTCGAGGACCACTGGCAGGTCATGACCAAGGGCTCGTTCTACCGGGGCGGGCCGATCCTGGCCAGTGCCGTGTCGGGCCTCGACCAGGCCCTCTGGGACATCGCCGGCAAGCACTTCGGCGCCCCGGTGCACCAGTTGCTCGGCGGCCCGGTCCGTGACCGGATCCGGGTGTACGGCTGGGTCGGCGGCGACGACCCCAACGAGGTACGCGACCACATCGCCGCCCAGGTCGAGGCCGGGCTCACCGCCGTGAAGATGAACGCCTCCGGCACCATGAGCCCGGTCGCCTCCGTCGCCGAGCTGGACGGCGTGGTCGCCCGGGTGGCCGCCGCCCGCGAGGTGCTCGGCGACCACCGCGACGTCGCCGTCGACTTCCACGGGCGGTTCACGCTGGCCAACGCCCGCCGGGTGGCGCCGCTGCTGGAGCCGTTCCGGCCGTTCTTCCTGGAGGAGCCGGTCGTCCCGGAGAACTCGCACCTGATCGGCGAGTTCGTCCGCTCGACCACCATCCCGGTCTCGACCGGCGAGCGGCTCTACAGCCGGCAGGAGTTCCTGCCCGTGCTCCAGGCCGGCATCGCGGTCGCGCAGCCCGATCTCTCGCACGCCGGCGGCATCACCGAGGTACGCAAGATCGCCGCCCTCGCCGAGGTCTACGACGTGCAGCTCGCCCCGCACTGCCCGCTCGGCCCGATCGCGCTCGCGGCCTGCCTGCAGGTCGGCTTCGCCACGCCGAACTACCTGATCCAGGAGCAGAGCCTCGGCATCCACTACAACCTGGGCGCCGACGTGCTCGACTACTGCCTCGACAAGACCCCGCTGACCTTCGTGGACGGGCACGTCGAGCGGCTCACCGCGCCGGGCCTGGGCATCGAGGTCGACGACCAGGCGGTCCGCGCCGCCGACAAGGTAGGACACGCCTGGCGCAGCCCCGTCTGGCGGCACCAGGACGGTTCCTTCGCCGAATGGTGACCCGAGGAAAGGCACGTACTTGAAGATCATCGCAGCGGACGTCATCGTCACCAGCCCCGACCGCAACTTCGTCACCCTCAAGATCACGACGGACGACGGGATCACCGGGCTGGGCGACGGCACCCTCAACGGGCGGGAGCTGTCGGTCGTCTCCTACCTGGCCGACCACGTCGTCCCCCTGCTGATCGGGCGGGACCCGCATCGCATCGAGGACACCTGGCAGTTCCTCTACCGCTCGGCGTACTGGCGGCGCGGGCCCGTCACCATGGCCGCCATCGCGGCCGTGGACGTGGCGCTGTGGGACATCAAGGCCAAGGCCGCCGGAATGCCGCTCTACCAGTTGCTCGGCGGGGCCTCCAGGAACGGGATCATGGCGTACGGGCACGCCTCGGGCCGCGACCTGCCCGAGCTGTTCGACTCGATCCGCCGCCACCTGGACATGGGCTACCGGTCGATCCGGGTGCAGACCTCCGTGCCGGGCATCAACGCCGTGTACGGCGTGGCCGCCCAGCCCAGCGTCGACGGCAAGCGCTACGACTACGAGCCCGCCCAGCGCACCGCGCTGCCCGCGGAAGAGGACTGGGACACCCGCGCCTACCTGCGCCACCTGCCCGGCGTCTTCGAGGCGGTGCGCAACGAGTTCGGGCCCGAGCTGCCGCTGCTGCACGACGGGCACCACCGGATGACCCCCATCCAGGCCGCCAAACTCGGCAAGGCCCTCGAACCGTACGACCTGTTCTGGCTGGAGGACTGCACGCCGGCCGAGAACCAGGAGGCGCTGCGCCTGGTCCGCCGGCACACCACCACGCCGCTGGCCATCGGCGAGATCTTCAACACCGTGTGGGACTACCAGACGCTGATCCGTGAGCAGCTCATCGACTACGTCCGCTCCGCCGTCACCCACACCGGCGGGATCACGGCCATGCGGAAGCTGCTCGACTACGCCGCCCAGTATCAGATCAAGTCCGGCATCCACGGCCCGACCGACATCTCGCCCGTCGGCATGGCCGCCGCCCTGCATCTGGACCTGGCCATTCACAACTTCGGCATCCAGGAGTACATGCAGCACGGGGCGGCCACCAACGAGGTGTTCCGGTCGTCGTTCACCTTCGACGACGGCTACCTGCACCCCGGTGAGCTGCCGGGGATCGGCGTGGAGCTGGACGAGAAGGCGGCGGCGGGCTTCCCGTACCAGCCGGCTTATCTGCCGTTCAACCGGCTCCAGGACGGCACCGTTCATGACTGGTGAGCCCCGGCACATCGTGGTGATGGGCGTGTCGGGCGCCGGCAAGACGACCGTGGCGCGCGGGATCAGCGAGCTGACCGGGCTGCGGTTCGCCGAGGCGGACGAGTTCCACCCGGAGGAGAACGTGGCGCGGATGCGCGCCGGCATCCCGCTCGACGACGCGGACCGCTGGCCGTGGCTGCGCGACCTGGCCTCCTGGATGGCCGCCCGGCACGACGAGGGCGTCTCGACGGTGCTGGCCTGCTCGGCGCTCAAGCGCTCCTACCGGGACGTGCTCCGGCAGGGCCCGCCGCGGGTGGAGTTCGTCCACCTCGACGGGTCCGCGGAGCTGATCAGGGAGCGGATGACCCGCCGCACCGACCACTACATGTCGGCCGGTCTGCTCGACTCGCAGCGGGCGATCCTGGAGCACCTCGGCCCGGACGAGTCCGGGATCGTGCTGGAGGTCGCGCTGGCGCCGGACGAGCTGGCCGCGGCGGCGGTCGCCCGGCTCGGCCTGGCGACGTCCACGCTCAGAAGTCGATGAACCCGTACAGCGCCAGGTGGTTCGACTTCGTGCCGCTCACCGTGTGGTCGATGCTCGACGGCCGCACGGTTCCCTTGACGAACAGGTAGTCGATCTTCCGCGACCCTGAGGTCGCCTTGGCTCCGTGGCCGGTCATGCCGAAGCCGCCGAGCGTGGTGGGGGCGATGTTCGTGCGATTCGCGTCGATTCCGATCACGCGGATCGCCGACGCGTTCATCAGGCTCGTCGCGTCCGCGCCGACGTGGATGCCGGAGTTCGCGATGCCCGTGGTGCCCGCGCCCGCGCAGGCGTTGGCGCCGTTCTGCTCGGGGAGGTGCATGGTCGCGGCGAAGACCTTCGTCCCCGTCGCCTTGATCGTGAACTTCGCCGCGATGGCGCTCGTGCGCTTCCATTTGTGCTCGTTGGCGCTGCTCGCGTCGTTGCTGGGCGGCTTGTACAGCGTGCACCCCGCCCCGCCGGCGTACGCGGTGCCGGGCTTCAGCCAGCCCGCGCTCCAGTATTTCGAGATGTCGGCCGCGGCTACGCTCAACGTCCTGGTGTTGTAGATCAGCCCGTTGGTCTGCCGCTTCTTCAGGTCACCGAGCGCCTGCTGACTGCACTTGTGCGTGCCGCCCCACTCCTCGGGGTCGTCCCAGGCCACGATCGCCTGGTACGTGCCCGCCGGGTAGCCGAACTTGGCCGAGAGCTGGTCGGCGTAGGCCGTGGCCTGGCCGGTGCCGCGTACCTGCTGCACGATCAGGAGATCGGGGGCCTGCACCCCGCTGGTGCCGGTATTGCCGTTGTCGTCGACCAGCATCGACGTGAGGTGGTCAGGGCCTGAGATCCGGGTGCACGTGCCGTCGGCGTTGTTCCGTACCAGGTTCTCGATGTTGTTGTTGTAGACCCGTAAGACCCGATCGGCGGCGGCCGCGGGCGCCTGCGCGAGGGGGATCGTGGACAGGGCGACGGCCGCCGCGAGCGCCGATCGATGAAGGAAGGACATGATCGCAGATTAGGCTAATGATCAGGTTCCGGCAGGAAACTGACGCGTTCGGCCGTCTCGATCAGGTGCAGGGCGAGGTCGCCCGAGGTGAGGTCCGCCGGGCTGGTGTGCAGCTTGGCGGCCGGCTCCGACACGAGGGCTCCCACCGGCAGCGTGCGCCGGGCGCCGAGGGGGAGAGTGATCGTCGGCGCCCCCGCGGCGCGCAGGATCTTGGTGTACGCCGACCCGTCCGCGGACGGTGCGACCGCCGCGTGCTGTGATTCGGGGGCGTGGTGCAGGTCCAGCCGGGCGAGCACGCCTTCGAAGAGGCAGAGCAGGATGCTGGGCGAGATCCGGTCGCGGCGCAGGGCGGGCAGCGGGGTCCGGCCGTGTGTGTCGGCGTACGCGTCGACCAGCAGGCCGGGGTAGCCGGAGACGAGGTCGGAACGGATGAGCGCGCCGGTGACCCGGGGATCGCCGAGCCCAGCTTGAGGGCGTCTCCGGGCAGCCCCCGGCCGAGGTCCGCCACCTGGGCCTGAAGGAGCAGCAGGACCTCGCCCAGGTACGGCACGCCGGCCCCCACATCGCGGCCGGTGACGGCGGCGACATAGGGCAGACGGGTGAAGTCGGCCGGCGGGCCGGCCACGTCCAGGTCGGCGGCGAGCCACAGGGCATCGATACGCATCGGAACAATGGGCACACTCAACGGACATCCCCTTCGGTGGGGCCGGCTTCAGTGGCGCCGGCCGCCCCACCGTGCCCTGGCCGTCACTCGACTCCCTCATCGACACCCTCGTGGCCACCCACCTCCGCTAGGCGCTTTGAAAAAAGGGCCGGAACGGCGTCAGGAGGCCGCGTGGCGGGCTCCCGCGAGGATGCCGCCGTACTGGATGGCGACCAGGTGGCCGATCGGGATCGTCCGGCTCGACGCGCCCGCCTCCGCCTCCGCGCACCACCCGTCGTACGTCTCCGTCAGCTCCCGCGCCCGCGCCCGGATGACGGGCGTGCCGTTGCCCACCGCGAGCTCCCCTTCGAGCGCCCGCAGCAGCATCCCGCCGAACCGGAGCCGCATGCTGTGCAGCATCTCCCGGCAGGAGACCACTTCGGCGACGGTGGCGGGCCGCTCGTTCTCCGGGGCGCCCGCCCGGCTCTGGTCGGTGACCGCCATCCCGGCGATCATCGGGATGAAGGCCCGGCTCGCGCGGACGAAGGGAGAGCGGGTGACCAGGTCGTCCGACACCGCCGCCAGCACTCCGTCCAGCAGGCCAGAGGTGGCCTGGAGGTCCGCGGCGTGGGCGAGCAGCAGGTCGCGGTAGGTGCGGTCGGCCGGTGTGGTGTCCCCGGCGGCCGGGTCGGTCCAGTAGGGCACCTCGGCCGTCAGGCCCAGCGCGCCGTACTTCTTGATGTAGGAGTCGCTGGCCGCGCCGCCGATGTGCTCCGTGGGGTCCTGGCCGAGCGCCTCGATGTAGTCGTAGGCGTCCTCCATGGTGGGCGCCAGGTAGACGGCCTCCTCCAGTTGCTTGACCGAGGGGTGCTCGGGCTCCCCGGCGTGCAGCGGCACGCCGTACCGCGCGGGCAGCGCCTTGAGCACCCGCTGCAGCGCGGGCTCGGGCCGGTTCAGGTAGTAGAAGACGCCGCCCGACTCGCCGTTGTGCAGCGTGGTCACGAACGTCGGGCGGGTGTCGTCGATCAGCCGCATCAGCGCCAGCGTCTCGGGCAGCACACGGTCGAAATAGGCCCTCTTGTACGCGAACGGAAACGTCCACTCGACCTGCTCGTCCCCGGCCGGCCGGTAGAAGTGCCTGCCGTAGTGCGCCCTGGTGAACGGCCCCGCGAACCAGCCCTCGTTGAGCCGGGTCCCGTCCACGTCGAGGCAGCCCACGATGTGCCAGGTGTAGCCGGCCGAGCGGCGCAGCTCCGCGTCCGCGCACAGGCGGCCGGCCAGGTGCGTGACGGTCAGGCCGCCGATCGGCTCGTTCGGGTGCGGCCCGGCGGCCACGATGGCGTGGCGGGGCCCGTCGCCGACGGTCAGGCAGAGCAGCGGGTCGCCGAGGCGGGAGGTGCCGATGCGGCGCAGCGAGGCCACCCCGGGGTGGGCGTCCGCCAGCCGGGTGAGGCTCTCGTGGACCTCGTCGACGGTCGCGAAACGGTCGTAATCGGGAACGGTGTCGAGTTCTGCGATGAGGGTGTCGAGCACGTTCCAGTGTGCACATGATTCGCACCGGCGGACATTGTGCCAGGTCCCAACGTCACAGACCGGCCCTTGTGGTAACCGTCAATGGTTGAATGGAGCTCCCCCTGTCGCGTTAAGGAGTCGAATGTCGGAATCCGGCCTCGCCCCGGAGGTGTCCGACGGCTCGATCTCGACCCCCTCCCACCCGCCGCTGAGCCAGGTGCTCGAAACCCTGGGCGGCCACGTGATCTCCGCCGCCTACGCGCCCGACGGCGAGCCGCTGGCGCTGGGCGAGCCCATCGTGCACGACCCCGACGACCCGCTCGACGAGCGGCCCGGCTGCGTGCTGCTCGCCGTGGGCTCGCGGGTGGCCGGCGAGGACACCCACGACCTGGTGCTGCAGGCCGGCCGGCTCGGCTACCACGCCGTGGTCGTCAAGGACAGGGGCGCCGACCTGGGCCCGCTCATCGACACGGCGAAGGCGGCCGGCATCGCGCTGCTCGTCGCCCCGCAGCGGATTCCGTGGCGGCAGCTCGACGCGCTGCTGACCGCGGCGATCTCGGGGCCCGGCGCCTCGGCGAGCACCTACTCGTCGGTCGCGATCGGTGACCTGTTCGCGCTGGCCAACGCCATCGCCATGACGATCGGCGGGGCCACCACCGTCGAGGATCCGCAAGGAAACGTGCTCGGCTACTCCAACGTGCCCGGCCAGGAGATCGACGAGATCCGCCGGCTCGGCATCCTCGGCCGCAAGACGCCTCAGCGGCCGACCAACCGCAGCGAGTACACCCACGTCTTCAAGGCCGGCGGCCCCGTACGCTTCGAAAGCCTGGGTCCTGGCCACATGCGGCGCCTGGCGACGGCGGTCCGGGCGGGCGCCGAACTGCTCGGGTTCATCTGGGTGCTCGACGGCGAGCCCCGGGTGGTGCCGGACGCCATGCGGGTGCTGGAGGACGCGGGCCGGCTCGCGGCGCTGCACCTGCTGCGCGCCCGCCATCCCAGCAACCCGCAGCGCTGGCACAGCTCGGAGACGCTGCGCGCCCTGCTCGACGGCACGATCAGCGAGTCGGCCGCGGCCGTACGGCTCAGCCTGCCGATCGGCTCACCCGTGACGATCGTCGCCTTCGCACCCGCCACCGCGCTGTCCGAACCGGGCACCGAGGCGGGCACCGCGCTGGCCAACATCGCCGACCTGATCAGCCTGAGCTGCGAGGCGTGGCATCCGCAGGCCGTGTGCACGACCGCCTGGGGCCGCGTCTACGCCCTGCTGCCCGTCCCGCCGGGGACGCCGGCCGCGCGGCTGGTCCGGGTCGCGACCGACGCCGCCGGCGCCGTGCGCAAGTCCACCCGGCTCGCCCTGCACGCGGGCATCGGCCCCGTGGTCGAGGGGCTCGGCGAGGTGCCGTCGTCCAGCAAACTGGCCGAGCGGGTGCTGCGCGTGCTCGCCGAGACCGCGCACGCGTCCGTGGCGGTCGCCACCGACGAGCAGGTACGCAGCCGCGTCGCCCTCCTCGACCTGGCCGACCAGGGCGGCGTGGCGGACGGCCGGCTGCTGCGCCCGGTGCGCCGGATGCTCGACTACGACCGGGCCCACTCCACCACCCACGCCGTCACCCTGCTGGCCTATTTCGACGCCTTCGGAGAGGCGGCCAAGGCGGCGACCGAGCTGTCCGTGCACGAGAACACGCTGCGCTACCGCGTCCGCCGGCTGCAGACCCTGTTCGACGTCGATCTCACCGACCCCACGGAACGGCTGGTGATCTGGCTCCAGCTCCGCCTGCTGCGACTACGCGGCGAGCTGTAGCGGACGACAACCGGCGGCGGGTGAGATGTCCGCTTTCGACGATGAGCGCCCGAGGTCCGGCCGCTTAGCTTCGTCGCATGTCATCACTGCTGCTGCGCAACGCGCGGGTCGGCTCGCGCGGCCAGGTCCGCGATGTCCTGATCACCGACGGCCGGGTCACGGAGGTCGGCACCGAGATCTCGTCCGCCGGTGAGTCGGTGGACGTTCAGGGCGGCACGCTCCTTCCCGGTCTGTGGGACGCCCACGTGCACATGACGCAGTGGGCGCAGACCCGGCGCCGGGTGGACGTCAGCGCCGCCCGATCCGCGCGCGAGGCGGTCGAGCTGGTCCTTGCTCATGAAAGGGCTCATGAAAGGGCTCATGAGAGCTTGGCCTCCGGCCAGGGCTTCGTCGCCGGCTACGGCTTCCGCCACGGCCTGTGGCCGGACGTTCCGCACAAGTCGATGCTGGAGGCGGCGGCGCCCGGCAGGCAGATCGCGCTGTTCAGCGTCGACCTGCACACCGGCTGGTTCAGCCCGGCCGCGCTGGCCGCCATCGGCCGGGGCGGGCACCCGACGGGCATCCTGCTGGAGCGCGAGTGCCACGTCGCGATGACCGAGATGCCGCTGCCGCCCGAAGAGGTGCTCGACCGCTGGGTGAGCGAGGCGGCCACCGCCGCGGCGGCCCGCGGCGTGGTCGGCGTGCTCGACTTCGAGTACGCCGACAACGTCACCGACTGGAGCCGCCGGCTCCGCGCGCACGGGACGGACCTCCGGGTCGCCTGCTCCATCCCCAAGGACCGGCTGACGGAGGCCATCGGGCGCGGCCTGCGCACCGGGGATCCGGTGGCGGGCTCCGGCGGCCTGCTGGAGGTGGGGCCGGTGAAGATGTTCGTGGACGGCTCGCTCAACACCAGGACCGCGTACTGCGACGACCCCTACCCCGGCGCCGGCGGGCACGGCCTGCTGGAGACCTCGCCCGATGACCTCCTCGCCACGATGAGCCTGGCGCACGAGCACGGCGTCCAGCCGGCCGTCCACGCCATCGGCGACCTGGCCGCGAGCCTCGCCCTGGACGCGTTCGAACGGGTCGGCTGCCCCGGCCGGATCGAGCACGCGCAGTTGCTGCGGCCCGCCGACTTCGCCAGGTTCGCCAGGCCCGGGCTGGTCGCGAGCGTCCAGCCGGCGCACGCGCCGGACGACCGTGAGGTGGCCGACCGGCACTGGCACGGCCGCACCGGCCGCGCCTTCGCCTACGCGGACCTGCTCGCCGCCGGCGCCCGGCTCGAACTCGGCTCCGACGCCCCGGTGGCGCCGCTCGACCCCTGGGACGGCATCGCGTCGGCGGTCACCAGGACCGACGACGAGCGGCCGCCGTGGCACCCCGAGCAGGCGCTGCCGCTGCCGGCCGCCCTCGCCGCCGCCAGTCGCGGGCGGCACGGCGTGCGGCCGGGCGACGCGGCCGACCTGATGATCACCGCGGCGGACCCCGCGGACCTCGATCCGGCCGGGCTGCGCGGCATCGAGGTGCTCGGCACCCTGCTCGGCGGCCGGTGGACGCACCGGCAACGGCTCTGAAACACCCGGTTGACCTGGCTGTCCCAGCAGACAAAGCCACCCCGCCGGGTTGAGCCATTCCAACAATGAAGGGCCCGGCGGTGCTATGGCACGCTCAACCCCAAGCAACACTCGGAGGTGTCAGCGAATGTCGGTTAAAAGAGCATTCGGGGCCGTTGTCGCGAGCGCGCTGGCCGTCACGCTGACGGCCTGCGCCGGCGGCTCCGGCGGATCCACCCCGCAGGCGGAGAAGTCCTTCTCGGTGGGCGTGACCACCTATTTCCTGTCGCACTTCACGCCGGGCAAGTCGGTCGCCAGCAACATCGACTACGCCCTGTTCACCCCGCTGACCAGCGTCGACACGAAGACCGGCAAGGCCGTGAACGCCGTGGCCGAATCGATCGAATCCACCGACAACGTCACCTGGACGATCAGGCTCAAGCCCGGCTGGACGTTCCACAACGGCGAGGCGGTCACCGCGCAGTCGTTCGCCGACTCGTGGAACGCCACCGCGTACGGGCCCAACGCCTTCACCAACAACTTCATGTTCACCGCCATCAAGGGCTACGCCGACCTCAACCCCGCCGGCGGCAAGCCGTCGAAGAAGGAGCTGTCGGGGGTCGAGGTGGTCGACCCGGCCACGCTGAAGGTCACGCTGACCAAGCCGCTGTCGCTGCTGCCGTACGTGCTGGCCCAGACCGCGTTCGCGCCCATGCCGAAGGCGGCCTTCACCGACCTCGACGGCTTCGACCGCAAGCCGATCGGCAACGGGCCGTACAAGATCGAGGGCGACGGCCTGGCCGCCGGGGTGACGAAGGTCGTGCTGCGCAGGTTCGACCAGTACAAGGGGCAGCCGGGCAACGCGGTCACCATCGAGGCCAAGTCGTACCAGGACGAGGCCGCCGCCTACCGTGACCTGCAGGCGGGCAGCCTCGACGTCGCGCTGGTGACCGGCAACAACCTGACCGACGCGGCGGCCCGGTTCAAGGACCGGCTGGTCCAGGTGCCGTACCCGGCGGTGGTCTATCTGGGCTTCCCGCTCTGGGACGAGCGGTTCGCCGACATCAAGGTGCGGCAGGCGTTCGCGCAGGCCGTCGACCGCGAGACGATCGTCAAGTCGCTGCTGCGCGGCTTCGGCCACCCCGCGACGGGGCTGGCGGGCGCGAGCGTCCCCGGCGGCGGCGACCCCGACTGCGCCACCTGCTCCTACGACCCGGCCAAGGCCAAGGCGCTGCTCGCCGAGGCGGGCGGGTGGAAGGGGCCGCTCAAGCTGTGGACGTACCAGGATCCGCTGAACACCGTGATCCTGGAGGCGGTCGGCAACCAGTTGCGCGCCAACCTCGACATCGAGGCGGTGACGACGCAGGCCCAGCCCGTCGACCAGCTCTACCCCAACATGACGGCCAAGAAGATCGACGGCCCGGTGCTGCTCTACATGGGCGCCGGCTACCCGCACCTGTACGCGCTGGCCGACCAGCTCTTCACCAAGGGCTCCGGCGCCAACGTGACCGGCTACGACAGCCCGGAGTTCGCGAGCCTGATGGACAAGGCCGCGAGCGCGAGCCAGGACGAGGCACTCGGCCTGACCAAGCAGGCGGCCAGGACCGCGCTCGACGGGCTGCCGCTCACGCCGCTGTTCCAACCGGTCGGGGGTCTGGCCTACTCGGCCAAGGTCAGCGAGGTGAAGCCGGAGTTCCTCGGCGGCGTGGTGCTCGCCGCGGTCAAGGTCGGCTGAATGGGCAGGTACGCCCTCCACCGGCTGCTCATGGCGGTGCCCGTGCTGCTGGGCACCACCTTCATCATCTACCTCGCGGTCTACGCCCTGCCGGGGGATCCGATCCAGGCGCTGGCCGGCCCCAACCGGATGTTGTCGCCCTCGGTCGAGCAGGCGCTGCGCGAGCGGTTCCACCTGGACGACCCCCTGATCGTGCGGTACGGCCTCTATCTCCAGGGCCTGCTCACCGGCGACCTGGGAACGAGCTTCTCCGGCCGGCCCGTCTCGGAGGTCATCGGGGGAAGCTGGCCGGTGACGTTCCAGCTCGGCGTGACGGCCTGGCTGTTCATGGCGGTCCTGGGCGTCCTGCTCGGGACCGTGGCCGGGCTGCGGCGCGGCAAGGCGGCCGACGCCGTCGTGCTCGGCGGCACCACGGTCATCATGGGCGTGCCGTTCTTCGTGGTCGCCTATGTCGCGCAGATCGTGGTGGGGGTCGATCTCGGCTGGCTGCCGGTCTCGGGGACCGAGGCCGGGTGGCCGCTGGCGTACATCCTGCCGGGCCTGGTCCTCGCGCTCTACAGCCTGCCGCAGGTGGCGCGGCTGACCCGGACCAGCATCCTCGACAACCTGGGCGCCGACCACGTGGACACGGCCACCGCGAAGGGCCTGACCAGGCGGGTCATCGTGCTGCGGCACATTCTGCGCAACTCGCTGATCCCCGTGGTGTCGCTGCTCGGGGTGAGCCTCGGCTACCTGCTCAGCGGCACCGTCCTGATCGAGGGGATCTTCAACCTGCCCGGCCTCGGCTACCAGATCTTCACGGCGATCCCGCAGCACGACGGCCCGGTCGTCGTCGGTGTGGGAACCCTGCTCGTCCTCGTCTTCCTGCTGGTGAACCTCTTGGTGGATCTGCTCTATGGCATCCTCGACCCTCGTATCCGCCTCGGCCTCGGTTGAGCCGCGCCGTGGCCTCTGGCGGGAGCTGCTCCGGCGCCCGGCGTTCGTCGTCTCCAGCGCGGTGGCCCTGGTCATCTGCGCGATGGCGGCGGCGCCGGGGCTCTTCGCCGGCTGGTTCGGCGCCGGCGACCCGCGTCGCTGCGACCTGGTCAACAGCGGCCTGCCGCCCGCGCCCGGGCACCCGTTCGGCTTCGACGTCCAGGGCTGCGACCTCTACGCCAACGTGGTCTACGGAGCCAGGTCGTCGGTGCTCATCGCGCTGCTCGTCACCGCCGGGATGATGGTGATCGCGGTCGTGCTCGGCGGCCTGGCCGGCTATTTCGGCGGCTGGGCGGACGCGCTGATCAGCCGGGTCATGGACGTGTTCTTCGGGTTCCCGTCGCTCGTCGGGATGATCGTCATCCTGCAGACGGCCAGCGCGCACAACGAGCTGACCGTGTCGGCGGTGCTGATCCTGTTCGGCTGGCCGGCGCTGGCCCGCGTCATGCGCGGCTCCGTCCTGGCGGTGGCCGGCAGCGAGTACGTGGCCGCCGCCCGCGGCGTCGGCTCCGGCACCACGCGGATCCTGCTGCGCCACGTGCTGCCCAACTCCTTCGGCCCCGTCGCCGTGCTCACCGGGCTCAACGTGGGCGGCGTGATCGCCTCGGAGTCGGCGCTGACGTTTCTCGGCGTGGGGCTGCAGACGCCGGCGATCTCGTGGGGTGTCCAGCTCAACACCGCCCAGCAGTACTTCCTCAGCTCCCCCCACCTGCTGATCTTCCCGTCGATCTTCCTGACCGTGACCGTGCTCAGCTTCGTGCTGCTCGGCGACGCCCTGCGCGACGCCTTCGACCCCCGACTGCGCTAGGTGCCGCCATGAGCTCACTGGAATCGCTGCCCGGCTACGACGGCTCCGCGCCGCTGTTGTCGGTGTCCGATCTGCACGTTCGGTTCGGCCGGGCCGAGGTGGTCAACGGCGTCGAGTACGCGGTGGACGGCGGCCGTACCCTGGCCGTGCTCGGCGAGTCGGGCAGCGGCAAGAGCGTGACCGCCCGCGCGATCATGGGACTGGTCCGCCCGCCGCGCGGCACGGTCACCGCCGGCTCGGTGCGGCTGCGCGGCGTCGACCTGCTCACCCTGCCGGAGGAGGCCAGGCGGCGGCTGCGGGCCACCACGATCGCGATGATCTTCCAGGACGCGCTGTCGGCGCTCAACCCGGTGCTCAGCGTCGGTTACCAGATCGCCGAGCTGTTCCGCGCCCACCGCGGGCTGTCGCGCAAGGAGGCCGGCAGGCGGGCCGTCGAGGTGCTCGACCTGGTCCGCATCCCGGCCGCCGCCCGGCGGGCGCGCGACTATCCGCACCAGTTCTCCGGCGGCATGCGCCAGCGGGTGGGCATCGGGCTGGCGATCGCGTTGAACCCGCAGGTGATCATCGCCGACGAGCCGACGACCGCGCTCGACGTGACCGTGCAGGCGCAGATCCTCCGGCTGCTCGGCGAGATCCAGCGCGAGCACGGCACCGCGCTGGTCCTCATCACCCACGACATGGGCGTCGTCGCCGACGTCGCCGACGAGGTCGCCGTCATGTACGCGGGGCGGGTGGTGGAGCGGGGCGGCGCGGCGGAGGTGTACGCCGGGCCCGCGCACCCGTACACCAAGGCGCTGCTGGGCGCGATCCCCCGGCCTGAGCTGCGCGGGCGGCGGCTGGCGGTCATCCCCGGAGCGCCGCCCGACCTGGCCGGGCCGGGCGGCGGCTGCCGGTTCCTGCCCCGCTGCGGGTACGGCGTCGAGGCGTGCGCGCACGAGCCCCCGGCGATCGAGGTCGGACCCGGCAGGCTCGCCGCCTGCCACGAATGGAAGCGGGTGGCCGCCCAGTGACCGACACAGTGAACGATACGGAGATGGTGCTCGAAGTGCGTGACCTGGTCAGGCACTTCCCGATCAGGGCGGGCGTCCTGCGGCGGACCGTGGGCGTGCTCAAGGCCGTCGACGGGGTGAGCCTCGACCTGCGCAAGGGCGAGACGCTCGGCATCGTCGGCGAGTCGGGGTGCGGCAAGTCCACCCTGGCCAGGCTGCTCACCGCGCACGACCGTCCCACGTCGGGCGAGGTCACCGTGCTGGGCCGGTCCATGCACGAGCTGCGCGGCGGGGAGCTGCGCCGGGCCAGGCGGCACGTCCAGCTCATCTTCCAGGACCCGTACACCTCGCTCGATCCGCGGATGACGGTCGCCGACACCGTGCGGGAGCCGTACGACGTCAATCCGGACCTGGCTCCGCGCGGCGATCGCGGGCGGATGGTGCGCGAGCTGCTCGACGCGGTCGGCCTCAACCCCGACCACGGCGACCGCTACCCGCACCAGCTCTCCGGCGGGCAGCGGCAGCGGGTGGGCATCGCCCGCGCGCTCGCGCTGCGGCCGGAGGTGCTGGTGTGCGACGAGCCGGTGTCGGCGCTGGACGTCTCGGTGCAGGCGCAGATCGTCAACCTGCTGGAGCGGTTGCGGGAGACGTTCTCGCTGGCCTACGTGTTCATCGCGCACGATTTGAGCGTGGTGCGGCATCTCGCCGACCGGGTGGCCGTGATGTACCTGGGCAAGGTGGTCGAGATCGGGACGGAGGCCGAGGTGTACGAGTCGGCCGCGCACCCGTACACGGAGGCCCTGCTGTCGGCGGCGCCCGTGCCGGACCCGGCGCTGCGGGGCACCCGTCAGGAGATCGTCCTGGAGGGTGAGCCGCCGAGCCCGGTGGACCCGCCGGCCGGGTGCTCGTTCCACCCGCGCTGCCGGAAGGCCGTGGCCGGTTGTTCCGCGTCGGCGCCCGGGCTCGACCCGGTCGGCGGCGGCGGACACCTGGTGGCCTGCCACCTCGCCGACCGGTCCTGACGGGTCCCACGGCAGCGCCCTCGCAGCGCCCTCGCAGCGCCCTCGCAGTGCCCTCGCGGTGCTTTCTCGGTGCCCTCGCAGCGCCGGCGCGGACCTCAGGCGGGGATCACCTTGAAGCGGCGGTTGGCCAGGCTCGGGTTCTTGGCGCGTACGGCGCTCAGCCGGTCAGCGCCGATGACGGCCGACACCACCCCCGGGGCCTCGCCCGCCGACGCCACGATGGTGCCCATCGGGTCCACGATCGCGCTCTGGCCGGTGCAGACGGGCCCGGTCTGCCCGCTGGCCAGCACGTACGCGGTGTTCTCGATCGCGCGGGCGCGGACCAGCGCGATCCAGTGGTCCTCCTTGGCCGGCCCGGCCACCCACGCGGCGGGCACCACCAACGCCTCGGCCCCGGCGTCGACCAGGAACCGGGCCATCTCCGGAAAACGGAGGTCGTAGCAGGTCAGGACGCCGAAGGTGAGATCGTCCAGGGTGAAGACGAGCGGTTGCGGCGCGTGCGCCTGCACCCGGTCGGACTCGCGGTAGCCGAAGGCGTCATAGAGGTGCACCTTGCGATAGACGCCGAGCAGGCCGCCGCCCGCGTCCACGGCGAACACGGCGTTGCTGGGCTTGCCGTGCTCCCCGGCGGGCGCCTCGGTCATCCCGGCGACGACGGCGATGCCGTGCTTCCGCGCCAGGGCGGCGATCGCGGTCGCGAAGGGGCCGTCGAGGGGCTCCGTCTCGGGGACGATGTCGGCTGTCACGTCCGGGTTGGAGTACATGGCGTTCTCGGGCAGGACGACGAGCCGCGCGCCCTGGGCCGCCGCCCGCTCGATCAGCCCGGTGGCGGTGGCGAGGTTGGCGGACTTGTCGGTGGTGGCGCTGAACTGGCCGACGGTGACGAGCATGCGGGGTCTCCTAGCGGGTGCGGGTGAGTTCGCGGGTCTGGTCGAGCGCGGCCTGGAAACCGGCCATGATGGCGCCGTGCTCCATGGTCAGGACGAGCTGGTCGGCGCCGTGCTCCAGGGCGAACGCCTTCTCGGCCGGCGACCAGGCGGGCAGCACCCAGGGCTTGCCGGCGGCGCGGGCCGCGTCGGCCACGACCTTGAGGTCGGCGAAGTCCTCCTCCGAGCGGGAGTAGGCGCCCCGGCCGCGCCGGATGGACAGGTCGCTGGGGCCGACGAAGACGCCGTCGACGGTGGGGAGCGCGAGGATGTCACCGATCTGCTCGATGGCGCCGGCGTCCTCGATCATGGGGTAGACGCGGGTCTCGCGATCTTGGCGTACGATCCAGTCGTCGTCGAATCCGCCGTACCGTGCTGTCCGTCCGCCCGCGAAGCTCCTGTCGCCCAGCGGCGGGAACTTGCCGAAGGCGCAGATGGCGGCCGCGTGCGCGGCGCCCTCGATGTGGGGCACGACGACGGCGGTGGCGCCGAAGTCGAGGGCCTGCTGGATCGGCCCGCGCTCGGGGCCGAGCACCTTGGCCAGCACCTCCAGGCCGAGACCACGGAGGAACGGGATGAAGCGTTCGAGGTCGGCCAGGTCGAACGAGCCGTGTTCGATGTCGAGCACCACCGCGCCGTAGCCCAGGCCGGCCACGATCTCGGCGGCGGCGGAACTCGGCCCGGACAGCCAGGCGGCGTACTTCCTGTCCTGCAACGGATACTCCTTCTCAACGTTGGTATACACTGTGTATACATTTGGGACGTGGGGGTGGCATTGAACTGGGAACGGGACACCGCGCCGGCGGCGACCGCCGGCGAGCGGGCCTACCGATGGACGCGGGAGGCGATTCTCGGCGGCCGGTTCCCCGAGGGGTCCTTCCTGGAGGAGAAGCTGGTCTGCGACGAGGCCGGCGTCTCGCGCACACCCGTCCGCGAGGCGTTCCACCGCCTGGCGGCCGAGAAGTACATCGACCTGCTCCCCCGGCGCGGCGCCCAGGTGCGCAGCGTGACGGCCGCCGAGCTGTTCGAGACGTACGAGATGCGGCTCGTGCTGGAGATCCACGGGTTCCGGATCCTGTGCGACAAGCGGACCGACATCCCGCGCGAGCTGTCCGCGCACCTCGACCTCATGGAGGATCCGGACATGATCGCGCGGTGCCGGGCGGGCGACCGTGACGCGATCGCCGAGCACGCCAAGATGGACTTCTTCTTCCACTTCTCGTTCGTCAGGGCGACCGGCAATACCGTGCTGATCGACCTGTTCAGCAGCCTCCAGCCGCGCCACCAGCGCATCGGGGTCAGCGCCGTGGCGGTGCGCCCCAACCGGCTGGCGGTCATCAACCCCGAGCACCGCACCCTGCTCGCGGCCCTGACCACGCACGACTTCGACACCGCCGAGCGCACCCTGCGCAACCACCTGCGGCCCGACGAGCGGGTGGTCTCCCACCTGCGGTGAGTCAGCGGAAGCCTGAGGTCGGTCGTCGGGAGCCTGGGGTGGGTCGTCGGGAGCCCTGGGTTGGTCATCGGGAGATCGCCCGCCACAGCTCGCGGCGTTCTGCCTGCTCGGCGGGGTCGGGCACCGGCGCCGCCGCGACCAGCCGCCTGGTGTAGTCCGTCTTGGGATCGTTGAGCACCTCGCGGGCCGGGCCGTGCTCGACCATCCGACCGTGCTGCAGGACTGCGACGTCATGCGCGAGCAGCTCGACCACGCCCAGGTCGTGGCTGATGAACAGGCACGAGAAGCCGAGCCGGTCCTGCAACTCCTGGAACAACCGCAGCACGGTGGCCTGCACGGAGACGTCCAGCGCCGAGGTGGGCTCGTCGGCGATGAGCAGCTCGGGCTCCAGAGCGAGGGCGCGGGCGATCCCGACGCGCTGCCGCTGGCCGCCCGACAGCTCGTGCGGGAACCTGCCGGCCCAAGCCCTGGGCAGTTCGACCTGGTCGAGCAGCTCCAGCACCCGCTCGTGGACGGCGGCGCGGCCCGCGTACCGGTTGACGATCATCGGGGCGGCGATCGAGTCGCCGATCGACCGGCGCGGGTCGAGCGAGGAGCCCGGGTCCTGGAACACCATCGAGTATTTCCTGCGGAACCCGCGCAGCTCCTTCGCGCCGAGCCCGGTCACGTCGCGCCCGCAGATCTCGATCGAGCCGGACGTGGCGCGTACCAGGCCGACGATGGCCCGGCCGATCGTGGACTTGCCCGAGCCCGACTCGCCCACCAGGCCGAGGACCTTGCCCTTCCCGATCTCGAAGCCGACGTCGTGCACGGCCTTGAACCCCTTGCGGCCGAACCGTCCGGGGTACTCGACCTGCAGGCCGGTGACCCGGATCACCGGCTCCGGCGTTGTGAGCGCCTTCTCCGGGGCCTGGCCACGGCGAGGCACCGCGGACAGCAGCTTCCTGGTGTATTCGTGCCGGGGTTCGGCGAACAGCCGGGCGACCGGGGCCTCCTCCACGACCTCGCCCTGCTTCATCACCACCACCCGGTCGGCCAGGTCGGCGACCACGCCCATGTCGTGGGTGATGAGCACGACCGCCGAGCCGAGGTCCTTCTGCAGGCGGCGCAGCAGCTCCAGGATCTCCGCCTGCACCGTGACGTCGAGAGCCGTGGTCGGCTCGTCGGCGATGATGACCTCGGGCGACCAGGAGATCGCCATCGCGATCATCGCCCGCTGCCGCTGGCCGCCGGAGAGCTGGTGCGGATAGCTGTCGATCCGCTTGTCCGGCTCGGGGATGCCGACCTTGCGCAGCAGCTCCAGCGCGCGGGAGCGGGCCTCGGCGACCGGCACCCGCTCGTGGCACCGGACCGCCTCGATGATCTGCTCGCCGATGGTGTAGACGGGGTTCAGCGCGGTCATGGGCTCTTGGAAGATCATCGCGATCCGCCGGCCCCGGATGGCGCGCAGCGACTCCTCATCGAGGTCGAGCAGCTCGGTATCGCCGTACCGGATGCTGCCGCGGCGGCGCGCGTTCTTGGCCAGCAGCCCGAGCACCGACATCGAGCTGACGGACTTGCCCGAGCCGGACTCCCCGACGATCGCCACCACCTCGCCCTTGGCGACCGAGAAGCTGACGTCTTTCACGGCGGGGACCCACTCCCCCGCGATCCGGAAGTCCACCGAGAGCCGCTCGACCGAGAGGACCGGTTCTGTCATGAGGCGTTCCCCGGGTTGTTCCGGTCGTACTCCTGGATGTAGGCGGAGCAGAAGCCGATCACGCGCTCGATCCAGATCTCGCCCGTCTTCGCGCTGCCGAGGCTCACGTCGCCGGTGCAGCCGGTGGCGCTGACCTCGGAGAAGTCCCACAGGACGGTGCCGCGCACGTCGTGGCCGGGGATCGCCGCCTCCGTGTAGCTCGTCGGGCTCCAGCCGCTGGCCGACACCAGGCCGCCCGCGACGGCCAGCTCACTTTGCACCTGGCCGGGGAACATCGCGAGCATCGCGGAGTGCTCGGGCTCGGCGCCGTGGCCGTACGCGGTGGCCGGGTCGTCGTACACGTCGCGCATGAGCGCGTAGCCGAGCTGCCACGGGTACAGGTGGCCGACGAGGACGCCCAGGTCACGGCGGGCCTGGAGGCCGGCGTCGATGACCGGCCCGACATTGCCGCCGTTGTTGTCGATGATGATCACGCGACGGAAGCCGGACAGCGTGAGTGCCTCGATGATCTCGTACGTGACCGCGCGCAGCGTCGCCTGGCTCAGGGAGAGGTTGCCGTTGAAGCCGCGGAACACCCCGGAGTGCCCGTAGTGGAGGGCGGGCGCGACATAGCACCCGTTCTCCTTCGCCAGTTTGTCGGCCACCCATTCCGCCACGATGGAGTCCTCGTGGATCGGCAGGTGCGGGCCGTGCTGCTCGATCGCGCCGATCGGCAGCAGGATGATCGGGTCCCGTTCCGCCAGTTCCTCGACCTGGGTCCAGGACAGCTCGCCGAGCCTGTGGGTGGAAGGGAGGGTCATGAACGGGTTCCTTTCAGTTGGTGCCACGGCGGCGCGGGTCGAGCAGGTCGCGCATGCCGTCCCCGAACACGTTGAGCGCGAGGACGACGAGGATGATGAGCACGGAGGGGTAGAGCAGCAGCGTCGGCTGGACCTCCAGGAAGTCGCGGCCCGCGCCGACCATCGTCCCGAGCGAGGGCAGGGGCGGCTGCGCGCCGAGGCCGAGGAAGCTCAGCCCGGCCTCCATCTGGATGGCGAAGCTCACCGACAGGCTGAGCTGGACGATGATGGGCGCGGCCACGTTCGGCAGGATCGTTCTGAGGAGGATTCCGGCGGGGCGGGTGCCCATGATCTTCGAGGCTTCGACGTACTCCAGGTTCCTGATGGCCAGGACCTGGGTGTAGACGATTCTGGTGAACCTCGGGATGTACAGGACGCCGATCACCATGACGACGTTCACCAGGGCCGGGCCCATGATCGCGACCACGGCGATGGCCAGCACGATCGGCGGGAAGCTCAGCAGGACGTCGATGCCGCGCATGATGATCGTCGAGGCCCAGCGGCCGACGTACCCGGCCACGAGACCGAGCGCGACGCCGATGACCGCCGCGACCAGCACCGCCGACAGCGCCACCCCGAGCGACACCTGGAGGCCGACCAGCAGGCGCGACAGGACGTCGCGCCCGAAGTCGTCGATGCCGAGCACGGAGGCCGAGGTCAGCGGCTTGCCGACGATGTCGCGGTAGTCGTGCGGCGCGATGATCCTGGCGAACAGCGTGACGAGCGCGATCAGCAGCATGAACGCGCCCGCGATGGACGTCCTGCGGTTGGACCGCAGGCGATGAAGGAAGGTCCTCTGGGTCGCGGGCGCGCCTGCCAGCACGGTGGCCATGATCAGTTGTCCTCCGCCCGGGGGTCGAGTGCCCTGACGACCAGGTCTCCGACCAGGTTGACCAGGATGACGATGGTGGCCGCGGCGAGGACGACGGCCTGGATGACGGGATAGTCGCGCTGCCCCACGGCGTTCATGAGCAGGGAGCTCATCCCCGGCCAGCCGAAGATGGTCTCGACCAGGACCGTGCTGCCGATCAGCGTCGTCAGCTCGACCGTCGTCACGGAGACGACGGACAGCAGCGCCGTACGCAGCGCGTGCCGGTTGATGACGTGCTTCTCGATCAGGCCCTTCGCCCGTGCGGTACGCACGTGGTCGGCGTTGAGCGTCTCCAGCATCGCCGCCCTGGTCATCCTCGTGACCACCGCGCACGAGGCCGCCGTCAGCGTGGCCACCGGCAGGATGAGAATCTGCAGATGGGTGAGCGGATCCTCGAACGGCGAGGCGAACCGGCGCGGCGGCAGGATCGGCACCACGAACGCGAACACCAGCAGCAACAGCGTGCCGATCACGAACACCGGCAGCGAGATCCCGAAGATCGACCCGGCGACCAGCGCGTGGTCGGCCGGCTTGTCGGCGCGCGTGGCGGCGATCCGGCCCAGCGCGATGCCGGCCACCAGCGAGATCGCCAGCGCGATGAGGACGAGCTCCAGCGAGTTGCCGATCCGGGACGGCAGGTCCTGCATGACCGGGCGGCCGCTGATGAGCGAGGTGCCGAGGTCGCCCTGGAGCAGCCGGGTCCAGAATCCGGCGAACTGGCTGAGGAACGGCTCTTCCAGGTGCATCGCGGCCCGGGTGGCGGCGATCTGCTCGTCGGTGGCCGCGTCGCCGAGCACCGCCCGGGCCGGGTCGCCGGGGATGAGGCGTACCAGGAAGAACACGATCGTGCCGACGAGGAGCAGTTGCAGGATGGCCTGGGCGAACCGCTTGGCCAGGAAACGCCTCACGCCGTCTTCTCCATCCAGGTCCGGCGCAGGGCCGTGGCCGTCCAGGCGCCCTTCGGGGGATGCTCGTAGCCTTTGACGTGGTGGTAGTGGGCTTCGCCCTGTTCGCGGCGGATGGTGTAGGTCATCGGGACCAGCTCCAGGGCCCGTTTCTCGACGTCGAGGTAGATTTCGTCGCGCAGGCTCTGGTCGGAGGTCCTGCGTGCGCGGGCCAGCAGCTCGTCGATCTTGTCGTCGGCGAAGTCCAGATATTTCGCGAAAGTTCCGGTGCTGCTGATGAAGTCGCCGAGCGAGGCGGGATCGCCGAACTTCGGCGCCGTCCCCCAGGAGTGGACGGGGAACGCCTTGGCCGACACGCTGGAGCGGAAGGTCAGCCACTCCTGCTGGGTCAGGTTCACGTTCAGTCCGGCGTCGCGCAGGCCGGGCAGCATCGCCTGCGCGGGCCTGGCGATGACCGAGTACGAACTGGTCGTCACCACCGGCAGCGTCAGGCCCTCCTGCCCGGCCTGTTTGAGCAGGAACCGGGCCTGTTCCGGGTCGTAGGGCATGGAGCCGGCGAGCTGGGCCGCGTACGGGGCGAAGGTCTCCGACATCAGGGCGCCGTCCATCGGCGCGCCGTGCCCGAGCAGCGCGGTGTCCAGAACCGACTGCCTGTTGATGGACATCGCGATGGCCCTGCGGACGCGTACGTCGTCGAAGGGGCGGCGGCTGTTCACGAAGCCGACGAACCCGAACCCGAACGTCTTGTCCGAGACGAACCGCAGCCGCGGATTCTCGGAGATGACGCCGACGTGGGTGGCGGGAACGTAGTCGATCATGTCCACGGTCGCCGTGCGCAGCGCCGTCACGCGGGCGTAGTCGTCGCCCATCGGCTGGAAGACGATCCCGTTGAGGTACGGGAGGCCGGAGTCGAAGTAGTTCTCGAACCGGACGTAGGTGGTGCTCACCCCTGGGATGCGCTCCACGAACCGGAACGGGCCGGTGCCCATGACCTGCGTCTTGGTGTTGGCCCCCGACTCGATCCACTTCCTGGAGACGATGTTGGTGGTGGGCGCCGCCAGGGCGAACGGGAAGGCCACGTCGGGCTGCTTGAGCCTGAACACCACGGTGGTGGCGCCGGTCGCCTCGACGGAGGCCACCTGGTCGAGCAGCGGCGCCGACGCGGCCGCGGTCGCCTTGTCCATCATGCGGCGGAACGAGAAGACGACGTCGTCGGCCGTCATCGTGGACCCGTCGTGGAACCCGACCCCCGAGTGCAGCTCGACCTCGTAGGTCAGCTCGTCGGCCCAGCCGAACTCGGCCGCGAGGTCACCGACGATCTCGCCGGCTCCGTCGTACTGGACCAGCCCGTTGTAGGCGAGCTGCCGCAGGTAGTCGGAGGCGCTGCCGCTGCTGAGGTGGGGGTCGAGGTTGGCCGGGTCGGTGGAGAGCCCGAAGTACAGGACCCCACCGCGGTTGGGGCCGCCGTCGCCGGGGCGGATGGCCTGCATCGATACGGGCAAGGTCGCTGGGCTGCCGCAGGCCGTCAGGGCGCCCAGCGTGGCTACGCTTCCGGCGAGAAACCCTCGCCTGCTGATCACTGCCATGACATCTCCACCTCGTCAGGGCCTGGCACTGAGTCGTTTGAGTTGGGGATCCATCAGGTATTGCGTATGTATACATGGCGTTCACACCACGGTCAACGGGTTGCAGCCAGACCCAATATGAGATACGGCCAAGGCAAAAATGCCCCTGGGCATAGGCGGACGATGCTCAATGAAGCGCCACCGACGCGGGCGCGCATTACGGGCTTATGGGCGGCCTAGGCCAGAGCCGCGGTCAGGGCATGTCGTCGAGAAGGCGCGACGCCGCCTTGGGGTCCATCAGATTGGACCAGACCTGCTCGGCGGGAAGCAGGTCCCGCTCTGGCAGGGTGTATTCGGGAAACCAGGCGTCGAGCGCACAGCCGGGAACGCGAGAGAGGATCATCGCGGTGAGGTTCGCCGGAACTGACCCGGTGATGCGAATGGCAACGTAGGTCTCGTGACCGTCATCAGCGCGAACGACGACCCCGAGACGGAACTCGGAAAAGTCGGCGGCATGCTCGTGACCGTCGCGCAATGAGCCGCGAACAAGGTCCTGCAACTCGGCATTGAGGCGCAGCGCGAGCCGAGTTCCGGCTTCCAGGAGGTAACGATCGAAGTCGTCTCGGCCGGGCAGAAGATGCCCTGAGTAGGTGTCGGTGATCAGCGGCTTGTCGTGCTCGGCGTTGTATCGCTGCCTGGCCGTACGAGTCTGTGCGTGCAGGGCGGCATAGAAGTCGTCGCCGGACCCGTCCTCGCGCGTTCCCGCCGCCACGAGCCAGTCCCGAACCTCGGCGTCGGGTTCGCCGGTCAGCACCGCTCCTCGCCAGCGACCGACTTTTGCCTTGAAGAGGACGATGTCATCGATGGCACGTATCCGCTCGTGCGGAGTGTCAGCGGCGGCGAATTGCTCGCCCGCCTTCCTCAGCAGCGGGTGGTCGACCTGGTCGAGCGGAGTCTTGGCCGTGGGAATGGGCAGGCACAGGTCGTCGCGCAGACAGCGAAGAGTGGGGCGAACCGGCACGAGGGTCAGTTCTCCCAATCGCCGACGCCGCCGAGTTCCTCGATCTTCTGAGGCGACAGACCGGTGAGCGCGGCGACGCTTGAGGTGAGCGAGCCGTCCAGCACCTTCATGGACTCGATCATGCCCTTGCGAACCTCTTCACGGCGCTGCTCCAGATAGGCCCTGACAGCCTCGGACACGAAGTCCTTCTTGGTCATGCCGAGAAAATGTGCGGCTTGTGAGATCAGCTCATCGGTCGCCGGGTCGATCTTCAAAGGCGCCTGGCGCTTCACGGCAGCAGTCATGACCCACACCCTCTCTAACGCCATGGTACCTAAGTACCTCAGTGTCAGTAATCATCTTCCCCGCTTGCCACTTATATGAACCCCGTACGATGATCGCGTGCCGGCCCTCCCGACCCCCCTGGACCGTCGATCTGCTGATGGTCACCGGTCTGAGCGCGGCCGGCGTGCTGCTCCCCCGTGACCTGGTCGCCGCCCCTTCCGCCGACCGGCTGCTGGACGTCGTCTACGCCACGGCGCCGGTCGGCCATCCGGGCGTACGCGCCGTCACCCGCGCCGAGTGGGCCCGCGGCCTGGAGACGACCGACTCCTTCTCCGTGGCGTTCGCCTCCCTGCTGGTCGCCATGTGCGTCGCCTACACCGCGCTCTCCATCGTCAACACCCTGGTCACCGCCACGTTCGCGCTGCTGCGGCTGCTCGGGCTGACCCGGGCGCAGGTGCTCGGCCTGGGCGCCACGCTCGTGCCGGCCTGGGTGACGCTGCGGGCGCGGCCCGTGCACCTGGTCGCGGGACGGGAGTGAGGGAGGCTCAGTGGCTCATGACGTTCGACGACGACAGGTAGAGCGCGGTCTTGACCTGGAACGGCGTCAGCCCGGGATGTTTGCCGCGAATGAGGGCACAGCGCGCCGCCACGTGCGGAGTGGCGAAGCTGTTGCCGCTGCGGCGCCGCCGCCCGCCGCCCGGCGTCGCCACCGGCACGTTCACGCCGCGGGCGAAGAACTCCACCGGCGGGCTGGGGTTGTACAGGATGAGGTCCGGCTCGGGCTCGTGGTGGCTGCCGACGGACACCACCGAGGAGAACCGCCACGGATAGCTCTCGACGGGCAGGTTGTGGGCGGCGGCGACGATCAGCGTGTTCCCGGCGTACGCCTCGTCGGCCAGCTCGCGCAGCGCCGGTACGAAGTCCCGCCGGGTGGTGGAGAGGCTGAGGTTGATCACGTCGAACCCCTGGCCGACGGCCCAGCGCAGCCCCTCGACCAGCACCTCCGCCCGCCCGTGAAGCCTGCCGAGCACCCGCATGCCGACCAGCTCGCAGTCGGGGGCGAGCCGCCTGATGACGCTGGCGCAGGCGGTGCCGTGCCCGGAACGGTCGCCCTGCTCGTCGGGTACGGCCCGGCCGCCCACCATGGCGTAGGTGGCGGTCACCGGGCCCACGTCCGCGTGGCCGCCGTCGATCCCGCTGTCCACGACGCAGACCCGTACCCCGGCGCCGGTCGCACCCCCGTAGGCCCACTCCGCGAAGGCGTCCCTCGGCCAGTCGGAGGGCACCTCCAACCCGGCGGGATCAACGTGCCAGGACGTCATCGGCCCTCCATGAATCGGGTGACCGGACCGCGCAGTGGCGCGGCCCGGCCGGCTCAGAATCAGTGGATGATGATCCCGACGTGCCTGCCCTCTTCCTCGAGGACGTGCGCCGCCACCTCGGTGGCGCCGTCCAGGCGGCCCTTCACCGAGGTGAGGACCGAGACCTCGTCACGGGTGAGCGAGGCGAAGACGGCCTGCTGCTCCTCGGGGACACCGGCCAGGGAGACCCCGGCGTCCTGGAGCGCCGACAGAGCGTCGTACTGTCCCATTTCCGTTCCTTTCTTTCTGCGTTACCAGAGGTTCCGCCGATGAGACGGCGGGTGTGACGCGGCCCGGGTGATGGACACCCCGAGCCGCGTTCACGTCTTTTGCTCCTGGCTGGTCCAGGAGGGGGCGCGCACGGCCATGAGGCCGAGGCCCAGCAGCGCCAGCGCGATCCCGGCGGCGGTGAACACGGGACCCACACCGAGGTACGCGGCCAGCAGCGCGCCCAAGGGCGGCGCCACCAGTTGCACGGCCGTGGGGCCGGCGTTGGCGGTGGCGGACACGCGGCCGATGAGCTCCTCAGGGGTCGCGGTCTGCAGCACGTACGGAAAAGCGATCATGAACCCGGCCGACGACAGCCCCGTCAGTGCCCCGACGCCGACCAGCAGCACCGGCCACGGGCGGACCCCGGTCAGCAGGAGGAGCCCCAGCGCGGCCACCGCCACGCCGATCCCGGCCTGCCCGAGCCCCATCAGCGTGAGCGGCCGCACGGCGTCGCCGGCCCAGCCGACCAGCAGCGCGCCCACCACCGTCCCGGCCCCGACCCCGGCCATGACCACGCCCAGCAGGCCGGGCGCGGCGCCGAGTTCCTTCAGCGCCAGGGGCGACAGCACGTCGTACACGAAGATCAGGAACGTGGTCGCGGTCATCGCGCCGATGGCGGCCATGAGCAGGCCGTTGCGCCTGATGTGGACCAGGCCGGCGGTCAGCTCGGTCAGGAACGAGGTCCGCTCCGGGCGCCCGCCGCCCGCGGGCCGGGCGAGGGGCAGCCGCGCCAGGAAGAGCGCGGAGACGACGAAGGTGACCGCGTCGCACACGAACACCACCTGCGGGCCGTACGCGCCGACGAGCACCCCGCCGAGCACCGGCCCGGCGATCTTGGCGGACTGGTTCACGAACGTGGTCGCGGCGATCGCCTGCAGCAGGTCCTCCTCCGGGACCACCCGCTTGACCGCGGCCTGCTCGGCGGGCGCGAACAGCGCGCTGAGCGTGCTCTTCGCCGCGATGAGCACCAGCAGCACCGGCAGGTCGGGGGCGAGCAGATAGCCGAGGACGACGGCCGCGCGGGCCAGGTCGCAGCCGACCAGCACCGCTCGCGTGGGCAGCCGGTCGGCCAGTACGCCGGCCACGGGCGCGACCACCAGCCACGGCAGCGCCGAGACCACCACGACCGACGCCATCGCCCCCGGGCCCAGGTTCCAGCCGTAGACCACGAGGACCACCAGGCCGAGCAGGTCCAGCCAGTTGCCGACGGCGGAGACGGCCTGCCCGGTGAGCAGCAGCCGGAACCGCCGGTGCTTCAGGGGCTGGAGCATCCCGAGCCTGGCCATGCCGATCTTCACGCCGCCGCGCGGGCGGGCACTCGGGTCATCAGGTCGTCGATGACGTCGGCGTACAGGATGACGGAGTTCATGGCGCTGGTGCTCATGGCCGCGCGGTGGTGCGGTCGCAGCGGGAGCGCGTCGATGGCGGCGAACAGGTCCTTGCGGTGGTGCACGTCGAGGCGGGCGTGCTTGAGCAGGTTCTGGAAGCCCGCGCGGGGATATCCGGTGCGCCGGATCATGTCCTCGATGACCGGGAAGGTGGGCGGATAGCCCTCGAGGACCGTGATGTGGCCGAGCAGCGTGACCGGGTGGTAGTGGTCGATCCAGTAGTACTGGGAGCCGACGACCCTGGCCACCGACGGAGGCGGCATCCGCCGCCAGGGCTCGTCGGGGTCGGCGCCGATGGCGGCCATGTCGTCGCGTACCCATTCGTCGTGGCCGAGCTCCTCGGGGATGTGCTCGCGCAGGTAGGCGCCGAGCCGGTCGGCGACCTCGTCCTGCCGGGCGAGCTCGACGCAGCGCGCCAGCGCGCGCCGCATGACCGGTACGGAGGCCCGCACGAGCATGTGGGAGGTGCTCAGGTACTCGGGGTAGATGTCCCGGAAGCCGGGCGAGGTGATCATCCGGCGGGTGGCGGCCGCGTAGATCGGCATGACCATCTCGATCTTGCGGCAGAGCTCCTCACTGTGGGTCGTCATGCGCGCTTTCCTTTCCGATCAGTGACAAGGTGCGGTAGAACGGGTCGTCCACGGCGAGCTCCCCCTGCCGCTCCGTCACGGCCCAGCACAGGTGGCAGATGCTCGCGAACCGCTGTTCGGCCAGGTCGGCGAACTGGGGCAGCATCATGAGGGCGCCGAATCCGGGCGCGCGCAGGGCGTGGAAGAAGGCGTGCCTGGTGTATCCGTCGAGCGCGGCGCCCACCTCCTCGCCCGTACGGCAGCGCCGCCGGATGGCGCCCGGCCCGCGGCCCATGACGACGCCCTCGTTGCAGCAGGCCGAGACGACGCCGTCGTAGCGGACGACCGGTACCGCGGCCGCGTGGCAGGTGCCGTACTCCTTGCCGCGCCGGTGCGGGCCCGCGACGAACAGGGTCTCCCCGCGGCCCTGCCGGACCGGCCAGGTGAGCGACAGTTCGGCGTGCTCGTTCCAGTCCGCCCCCAGCGCCTGCTCCAGCAGGGCCGCGGCCTGGTCCGGCATGCCGTCCATGTCCATGACCTGGACCACGATGTGGGTGCCGGCTTCGGCGATGGCGCGGGCGGCGGCGACGTACCGCTCGGAGGCGATCTGCGAGGCGTGGAAGGAGTCGGTGCTGAGGACGACCGTGGAACACCGGCGGAGCACCCGCTTGGCCCACTCGGGCGGCGGGGCGCCGGTCCGTCCCCAGAACCCGCTGGTGTAGACGACGAGCTCCTTGCCCGCGTCGGCCAGCCGATCGACGGCCAGCGGCAGCCCGCGCCGTTCGACGAACGGCTCGCCGCCGGAGATGCCGATGAGCGGCAGGCTGGAGGCGGCGATCGCGTCGACGATCTGCTCGAACAGCGCGAAGTCGGTGATCTTGGGGCTGTCCGCCCGGGAGTCGACCGAGCAGTGGCCGCAGCCGACGGGGCAGCGGTCGGTGATGAACAGCAGCGCCGTCGCCCCCGACTCGGCGCGGGCCCGCGTCAGGCGCGCCGCGCTGACCTTGGTCATGAGCGGGCCTCCTCGCGGTGTCCCAGCGTGACCAGGCCGGCGTACCGGGGCGAGCCGTGCCTGAGGGCGAAGACCGTGGGCCCGGCCTCCACCTGCAGCCGTTCGACCGTCTGCTCCATCACCTCGAACGCCTCGCCCGCGACCAGGTCCGACGCCTGCCGCGCCACCTCGGGGCGCTCGGAGAAGCCCATGCAGGTGCCGCAGAATCCGGCGTCCGTGGGGGCGCCCGCCCGGCGGGCCAGCGGCTGCGGCCCCAGCGTGCGGACGGCGCGCAGCAGCGGGCTGCGGGTCAGCCGGCGTCTGATCTCCGGCCAGCCGTCCTCGCCGATGTGGCCCAGCCGCAGGTGCTCGGGCCCGCGCCGGTCGATGACGTCCTGGTTGCAGCAGGCCAGCACGGTCCCGTCGTAGGCGATGGTGGGCCAGGCGGCCATGTCGCAGGGCAGCGCGGCGGGCAGGTTCAGGGTGTGCACGCCGCCGCCGGGCGCGCTCAGCCAGTCGGCCGCCCGGCCGGCGGCGCCGACCTGCGCGACCAGCATCGGCACCCGGCCGTCGAAGGTCTCCCGCACGTCGCGGGTGATGTCCTCCAGGTACGGATCCGCGTCGTCCAGCCCCACGGCCTGCACGCTCACGTCCTTGCCGGACTCCAGCAGCCGGCCGAGCACGGCGAACACCGCGGCGCGCGAGACCTGCTCCTCGTGGAAGATGTCGATGCTGGCCACGAAGTGGTCCACCGACGCGATCGCCTCGGCGATCCGGTCGGGGACGCGCTCCTCGCGGGCGAAGAACATGCCGGAGATGAGCGCGGAGCGCGCCCCGGCCCGCCGCGCGCGCCGGGCGATGGCGGTCACCAGTTGAGGACGCAGCAGCGGCTCGCCGCCGGTCATGAGCACCAGTTCCGGGTGGTCCTCCGGGGTGAAGGTGTCGGCGAAGCGGGTGAACAACCCGGCCTCGTGCTGCTCGCTGCTCATGAGCGAGGCGGTCGAGCAGTGCCGGCACAGCAGCGGGCAGCGGCGGGTCAGCCCGAAGAAGATCGCCCCTCCCGGCTGTGGCCGCAGGGTGATGATGTCTGCCAGATGCATGCGCTCGCCTTCCGGTGGCCGAACTTCCGAGGCCATACGCTGGCAGGCGCCGTTTGCGGCCGGTGAGCCGTTCGATGACGGCCGCGCCCGCCGTCTGTAATCGGGCTGAAATCCGCTCCCGCGCGATCCGCCGGCACGGCCGGACCGAAGAGTGTTCGGGAGCCAGGGTTTCTCACGGAGGTACGCGTGACCGACGGCATTGCTGAGGTGTCCGCCGATTTCCGGATCCTGGGCCCGCTGGAGGTACGCGCCGGTGGGCTGCGCCTGGAACCCCGGGGCCGGCAGGTCCGGTCGCTGCTGGCCGCGCTGCTCATCGACGCCCCCGAACCGGTTACCGAAAGCCGCCTCCTGACCCGCGTCTGGGGTCCGGAGGGCGGCACCACGGCCGCGCTGCGCACCGCGGCCTCCCGGCTCAGGTCCTGGCTGCACCACCACACGGGCACGGAGGCCGCGGTGCGGTTCGCCCCCGGCGGCTACCGGCTCGACGTCCCTCCGGACCAGGTCGACGCCCACCGTTTCCGCGCCCGTGCCGCCGTCGCGCTCGATCAGGAGGATCCCGTCTCCGCGCTGGCCGGCGGGCTGGCGCTGTGGCGGGGCAACGTGCTGGCCGACGCGTCGGAGTGGCTGCGCGGCGACCCGGCGGCGCTCCAGCTCGACCGGGAGCGGCTGGCCTGCGCGAGCGCCCTCGCGGACCTGGCCTTGGGGGCGGGGCGCGCGGCCGAGGCGCTGGCCACCGTGGAGGCGGTGGCCGTGCAGTTCCCCTACGACGAGGCGATCCAGGCCAGGCTGCTGGGACTGCTGGGGGCGTGCGGGCGCCGGGCGGAGGCGTTGCGGTTGTTCGAGTCGATCCGGCGCCGGCTGGCCGACGATCTCGGCGTCGATCCCTCCCCGCCGCTGCGGGAGGCGCACCTGGACCTGCTGCGCGACCCACCGCCGGGGGACCCATCACCACGTTCGGCTCTCCCACCTGCCGACCCCGCCGCGCACGCCCCCTGTCTGCTGCCGCCCGACATCGCCGACTTCACCGGCAGGGAGCGGGAGACCGCCGACCTGAGCCGGATCCTGCTCGCCTCGGAGGGCACCGCGGTGCCGGTCGCGGCGGTGTCCGGGCGGGGCGGCGTGGGCAAGACCGCGCTGGTCGTGCACGTCGGCCACCGCCTGCGCGACCGTTTCCCCGACGGCCAGCTGTACGTGAGCCTGCGCGGCAGCGGGTGCGAGCCGCTCGATCCCTCCGACGTGCTGGCCAGGTTCCTGCGCGCTTTGGGCGCCGCCCCCGCCGACATCCCGGCGAACCTGGAGGAGCGGGCCGAGCGGTTCCGGTGCCTGCTGACCCACCGGCGGCTGCTGGTCATCGTGGACGACGCCGCCGACGCCGCCCAGATCGAGCCCCTCCTGCCCGGCGTGGCCTCCTGCGGGGTACTGGTGACCGCCAGGAGACGCCTCACCCCGCTGGCCGGCGCCCAGGAGGTCAGGCTGGACGTGCTCGACCCGGAGCCCGCCGTCGAACTGCTGGCCAGGATCGTCGGCGGGGAACGCGTGGCGGCCGAGGCGGGCACCGCGTACGAGCTGGCCGCCCTCGCCGGGCACCTGCCGCTCGCGCTCCGGGTGGCGGGTGCCCGGCTGGCCGCCAAGGAGCACTGGAGCGTCAGCCGGCTCACCACCCGCCTGGCCGACGAGCGCCACCGCCTGGACGAACTCGCCTTCGGCCAGCTCGACGTGCGGGCCAGCCTCGCGCGTACCTATGGCTGCCTGGAACCGGCCCCCAGGCGGCTCCTGCACGCGCTGAGCCTGCTGGAGGTCAGGAAGTTCTCGTCCTGGGTGGCGGCCGCGCTGCTCGGCTGCTTTCCCGCCTGCGCCGAGGACGTCCTGGAACAGCTCGTCGACGTCCATCTCCTGGACGTGGACGGCGCGGCGGACGGCGGGCCGCCCCGCTACCGCATCCCGGAGCTCGTCCGCATCTACGCCAGGGAACGCTCCGCCGCCGACGGCGCACGGGAGAACGGGGCCGAAGGTATCGAATCGGCAAGCTGACCAATCTGAGCGGATATGGCGGATACTTCGGGAATGCGGTTGCTGGAGCGGGAAGCATCGCTGGCGTCGCTGGCGGAGTACGCGGCCGAGGCCCGGAGCGGCGCCGGGCGGCTGGTCCTGGTCTCGGGCGAGGCGGGCGTCGGGAAGTCGGCACTGGTCGAGCGGTTCCAGCGGGACCTGCCGGACGCCCGCTGGTCGTGGGGCATGTGCGACGGCCTGTCCACGCCGCGCCCGCTCGGGCCGCTCTTCGACGTGGCCGACCAGCGGGGCGGCGCGCTGCTGGAGCTGTGCCGTGCGGAGGCCGGGCGTGAGGAGTTGTTCCGGGGGTTCCTGCGTGCGGTGAGCGAGCCAGGGGCGCTGAACGTGGTCGTGGTCGAGGACGTCCACTGGGCCGACGAGGCGACCCTGGACCTGCTGCGGTTCCTGGCCCGGCGGCTCTCGAACGCCCCTGTGCTGATCATCGTCACCTACCGGGACGAGGGCCTGGCGACCGGTGATCCGCTGCGTGCCGCCCTCGGCGATCTCGTCGTGCGGCGGCCGGCGCGGCGGATCGCGCTGGCACCCCTGTCGGCGGCGGCGGTGGCCGTGATGGCCGCCGGGACCGGCTGGGAGGCGGCCGAGCTGCACCGGCTGACCTGCGGGAACCCGTTCTACGTGACCGAGGTCGTGCGGGCGGGCGTGCGCGAGGTGCCGCCGTCGGCGCGGGACGCGGTGCTGGCGCGGGCGATGCGCCTGGACGGCGAGTCGCGCCGGGTGCTGGACGTGGCGGCGCTGACCGGGACCAGGGTCGAGTCGCGGCTGCTGGAGTCGGTGACCGACTGCCCGGCGCCGGTCCTGGACGAGTTGCTCGGGTGCGGGCTGATGATCGAGGACGGCTCATGGTTGCGGTTCCGGCATGAGATCGCGCGGCTCGCGGTGGCCGGGGCGGTGCCGGCGCACCGGGCGCGTACCGTCCACGGCCTGGTCCTGGCCGCTCTGGCGGGCATGGGATGCGACGACGACGCCCGGATGGCCTTCCACGCCGAGGCCGCCGGCGACGCGGGGGCGGTGCTGCGGCACGCCCCGGCCGCGGCCCGGCGCGCGGCCTGGCTGGCCTCGCACCGCGAGGCCGCGGCACAGTTCCGCCGCGCCCTGCGCTTCGCGGACGGGGCACTCCCCGGGCTGAACAACAGGCCGGACGCCGCGACGCTCGCCGGCCTGTACGAGGGGCTCGCCGACGAGCTGGCCCTGCTCGACCTGTGGCCGGAGGCGGCGGAGGCCGGTGAGCAGGCGCTGGCCCAGTGGCGCGCGGCGGGCGATCGGCCGCGGGAGGGCGCCGCGCTGCGGCGGATGTCGCGCATCTGGTGGAACCTGTGCCGTGCGGACCAGGCGGTCGCCGCGGCCGAGGCCGCCGTGTCGATCCTGGAACCGCTCGGCCCGAGCGCCGAGCTGGCCTGGGCGTACGCCGTCCACGCCAACCGCCGCATGCTGCAGGGCGAGCACGACCTGGCGACCGCCCTGGCACTGCGGGCGCAGGCGATCGCCGAACCCCTGAACGCCACCGACGTGCTCAGCGACGTGCTCAACACCCAGGCGGTGTCGGCCGCGGCCACGGGCGGCGCCTGGGCCGGGCAAATGCGCCGGGCGCTGGAGATCGCGCTGTCCGGCCGCCACCAGGACCAGGCGGGACGGGCGTACGCGAACCTCTGCTCCATGCACGCGAGCCAGCGCCAGTTCGCCGACGCCGAACGGTACATGACCGAGGGTCTCGCCTACTGCGACGAGCACGACCTCACCACGTACGCGACGCACCTGAGGAGCGAGTGGGCCACCGTGCTGGAGTGGAGCGGCCGCTGGGACGAGGCCGCCGCGCTCAGCGCCGACCTGCTCGCCGCCGCCACCGCCTACTCCTGCAACCGGCTGTGCGTCCTGCGGAAGATCGGCGTGCTGCGAGCCCGCCGGGGCGAGCCCGGCGCCTGGGAGTATCTCGACGAGGCCGCCGCGACCGCGGACCGTACCGCCGAGCCGCAGCAGATCGTGCCGGTCCGGCTGGCCCGCGCCGAGGCGCACTGGCTGGAGGGGGACGCGGACCGCGCCCGCCACGAGACCGAACTCGCCGAGGAGGCCTCCCCCGGATGCGACATCTGGGACCGCGGCGCGGTCGCCGTCTGGCTGGTGCGGACCGGCTCCGCGCGCCCGGCGCCGGGTGACCTGGCGGAGCCGTACCGGCTGTGGCTGGACGATCATCCGATGAAGTCCGCGCAGGCCTGGGCCGATCTGGGCTGCCTCTACGACGCCGCCATGACCCTGGCGGACACCCCGGAGGAACAGGCGCTGCGCCGGGCGCTGGAGATCTTCACCGGTCTCGGCGCGACCCCCGCCGCCCGGATCGTCCGGCAGCGGCTGCGCGGGCTCGGCGTCCGGTCGCTCCCGGCCGGGCCGCGGGCCGCGACCAGGGAGCATCCGTTCGGGCTGACCCGGCGCGAGCGTCAGGTGCTGGCCCTGCTCTGCGCCCGGTACACCAATCAGGAGATCGCCGCGGCGATGTTCATCTCGGCCAGGACCGTCGCCCACCACGTCTCCGCCATTCTCGCCAAGCTCGGCGCCCCGACGCGCGCGGCCGCCGCCGACCGCGCCGCCGAACTGGGACTGGCCGAGGCGGAAAGCTAGGCATCCCGCGCCGGAAAATGGGCAACGGGCACCGATTCGTGCCGCCCCGCCGCGCCCGTACGGTCTGAGGACCACGGCCGAGGAGGGGGAATGGCCCGTTCACGTCGCGAACTGTCCGTCTTGCCGGGAACGGCGGCGACAAGACCGCCACGTACGACGGCCGACCTGCTGGCGGAACTGCTGCGGCACGTCGTCGACCTGGTCCTGGACGCCGGCCCGGACGCCGAGCGCCGGTTGCTGGCGGTCCAGGACCTGCTGACCCGGCAGAGCGACGGCCCGGCGTCCTGCCGCCGGGTGGGGCGGCGCTGGCGCGTCGAGGCGGCCGGGCGGACGGCCTACGTCGGCCAGTGCGTGGGGATGAACCACCTGGCCGTCCTGCTCGCCAACCCGCACCAGGAGATTCCCGCCCTCGAACTCGTCCGCGGCTTCGCGCTGCCCGACCGGCCGGCCGGCCAGGTCGTCGAGGACGCCCAGCCGGTCCTCGACGACCTGGCCAGACGCCGGTACAAGCAGCGGCTGTCGGAGCTGGAGTCCGAGATCGACGACTTCGAGGCGATGAACGACGCGGAACGGGCGGCCACCGCGCGCGCGGAGCGCGACTGGCTGCTCGACGAACTGACCGCGGCCACCGGGCTCGCCGGGCGGGTCCGCCCCTTCGCCGGCAGCGCCGAGCGGGCGCGGGTCGCGGTGAGCAAGGCCATCAGACGCGCGCTCGACCGCATCGCGCAGGCCGACCCGGTGATCGGCGGCGAACTCCGCACCACCGTACAGACGGGCATGCGCTGCTGTTATCGGCCCGGCTAGAACTTTCACACTGCAAGGCATTGATGAAGAGATCTTTCGGAGATATCTTCACGATCAATGTGTTCCGGGCCCGGAACGTACGTCTTCTCCCGGCATCCCCCTACTCCCCCTGTTCAAGAGGTGAGCATGCCAATGACCGGAAGGCCGCTACGGCCCATGGCCCTCAAATCCGCGACTCTTTCCCTGTTCGTCGCTCTCGCGACGGCGCTGGTCCCCCAAACCGCCTCCGCGGACCCCGTCGAGACTCTGGCCACGTCCCACAAGAGTCCGTTCAACTGCGGAAAGACCTTCACCGCCAACAACTGGTCCCCCGGTCACAACCCGTCGGGTTCCATCGACTGGCAGGACTACGGCGGCGACGACATCAACGGTGAGACCGTACGTGCCACCGCCGCCGGCACCGCGTACTTCAACGACGCGGGCAGCACGAGCTACGGCAAGTGGGTGGAGGTCCGTCACAGCGACGGCACCAGGACCCGCTACGCCCACCTCGCGACCATGGTCCGGGCGGCCGGCGGCTCGATGACCGTCAGCCAGGGCACCGCGATCGGCACGGTCGGCTCCACGGGCGGCTCCAACGCGCCGCACCTGCACTACGAGCAGCGGACCTCCGGCGGCGGGCTGGACACCAGCCCCACCGTGGACGGCGTGACCGTGTCCCTGGGCCAGAAGAAGGCCGTCACCAGCACCAACGCGTGCGGTGGCGGCGGCAACCCGTACACCCCCGAAGAGGTCTGCGGCGACGGTTACGCGGTCATCGACTCGGCCGCGCTCACCGGCGGTCGTGCCTATCTGCTCTACAACTCGGGCAACGGCTACAACTGCGTCGCGACGCTGAAGACGACGAGCATCGGGACGGCGACGTCGATGTCGGCCTTCATCGAACCGGAAGGGGAGAGCAGGACGACGAACTCGGGCAGCTTCGGCTATTACGCGGGGCCGGTCAAGCGGTCCGCGCCCGGTCAGTGCGTCAAGTGGGGCGGCTCCGTCGGGAGCAGCTCGTACACCAGCGGCTTCGAGCACTGCGGTTCCTGATTTCTCGCGCGCACGGCCCCCGCGCTCCGGTGCGGGGGCCGTGTGATGAACTGGCGGGATGACCAAGGAAACCGAGTCGCTGGGCCGGGCCGGACTGCGCGTGACCCCCATGGGGATCGGGCTGGCCGCGCTCGGCCGCCCGGCCTACATCGCCCTCGGCCGGGACCGTGACCTGGGCGACGATCGCAGCGTCGCCACGATGCGGGCGCGGAGCTGGGCGGTCCTGGACGCGGCGCTGGCGGCCGGCATCCGGTACGTCGACGTGGCCCGCTCCTACGGCCGGGCCGAGGAGTTCCTGGCCGGCTGGCTGCGCGACCGCGCCATCGCGCCGGGGACGGTGACCGTCGGCTCCAAATGGGGGTACGCCTACGTCGGCGACTGGCGCATGGACGCCGCCGAGCACGAGGTCAAGGAGTTGTCCGCCGGCCACCTGCGCCGCCAGCTCGGCGAGACGCGGGAGCTGCTGGGCGAGCACCTGTCGCTGTACCAGATCCATTCGGCCACCGTGGAGAGCGGCGTGCTCGACGACGAGGCCGTTCTCGGTGAGCTGCGCGACCTGCGCGCCACCGGCGTGGCGATCGGCCTGTCCACCACCGGCCCTCGCCAGGGGGACACCATCGACCGGGCCGTCGAGACCGGCCTGTTCGACACGGTGCAGGCGACCTGGAACCTGCTCGAACCCTCCGCGGGCCCGGCCCTGGCGAGGGCGTACCGGTCGGGCATGGGCGTGATCGTCAAGGAGGGTGTGGCGAACGGCCGCCTGACCGCGCACGCCGCCCCGCCCGCCCTCACCACCGCCGCCCGCGACCGCGACGTCTCCCCGGACGCCCTGGCCCTGGCCGCCGCCCTGGCCCGGCCGTGGGCCGGCGTGGTGCTGAGCGGAGCCGCCTCCGTGGAACAGCTCCACAGCAACCTGACCGCGACCTCCGTCGGCTGGGACTCGAAGCTGGACGACCGCCTCGCCGCCCTGGCCGAGGACCCGCGGACCTACTGGGCGGCCCGGGGCTCTCTGGACTGGCAGTGACGCCCTGTCAATGCCCCAGGGCACACCCCACCTGAGTACTTTTCCATGTTCGGCCCTTCCCCCATGACCTACCTCTTGCTTACGGCCGGCGGGGCCTCCGCCGGCACGGGGAAGGGGGATCATGCGACAGCGTGTCGGCGGGGGCGGGGTGCACCCAGATCGCGGCGGACACCGTGGACTGCGCCGGGGTCACCGGCATCACCGTGCAGCCCTTCGACGGCGACGATCGGATCCTCAACGCCACTTCCCTGCCCAGCACACTCAAGGGCGGCCAGGGGAGCGACCGGCTCGTCGGCGGTGGCGGCGACGACCGGATGTACGGAGACCGCGGCGTCGACATCTTCTGGGGCGGCCCCGGCGGCGACGTCCTGAACGGAGACGACGGGCCGGACACGTGTCTCTACGACACCGGCGACCTTTATTTCTCCTGTTAACCACTACTGCCGGCGGGCCCGGATTTACACCGAGCCCGCTGGTCGAATTAATTGTTCTAGACGCCGCCACAATTTCACCATAAACTCACTACACATCCTCCGACCTGCATGAACAGCCGAATTGACGCGTCTTGAGGTATGGCTTCATAGGCGATTTGACCATCATTTCTGAAACTTGTCCACCTCTTGTCAAAGCGATTTGTAACCCCTTAACCTCCAGGTGATCAAATCACTTTCTCGTTTTGCCTGGAGGCACCTCTTGCGTCGATTAGCGCTTCCCGTCGCCGTCACGGCGATGCTGCTCCCCTTCGTCGCCGTCGCCACGCCGGTCTCCGCCACCGTGCTCGCCGACCCGGCGCCGGCCGAGGTCCAGGAGATCGGCCCCGGCCAGTACTCCTCGGACGACAAGACCTTCAAGCTCTCCGAGCTGGACGTGTCCGCCGGCGCGATCAGCCGCAGGCACGGTGTGGCCCTGGCCGGCGGTGATCTGGCCCGGCCACAGTCGGCGCCGGCCACCCGTCCCGAGTTGGGCGTCTTCGGTCCCGGTTGGCAGGCCGAGTTCGTCGGCGGTGCGATCAACCGGAAGCTGGAGAACCAGAACGGCACCATCGTCGTCTCGGAGCTCGACGAGGGGACATCGACCAGCTACGCGCTGAAGAGCAGCGTCTCCTTCCCCGACGGCGGCGGCATCCAGACCTACCAGGCCACCGACGGCTCCAAGATCACCGAGACCACCCGGTGGGACGCGGCCATCGGAGCGATGCGCACGACGACGGCCGAGACGTACGTGACGGACCTCGGCCCCCTGGAGGCGGGCGACGACACCTTCACCAACGCCGACGGCACCCCCGTCAGCAACACCGACCTCCAGCTCACCTACACCTGGTCACGGCAGCCGGGGGCGCCGAGCGCCGACCCCTGGCGGGTGACCAGCGTCGGCACCGCCGCCTTCGGCAAGTCGTCGATCTCGTACGACGGCCAGGCCCGGATCAGCTCCGTCAAGGAGCCGGCCACGGCCGAGACCCCCGAGTCCGTCACCCGGTTCACCTACGCCACGGCCACCACGGCCACCGGCACGGCGCTCGGTGACTTCGCGGGCCGGCTCAAGAACATCACGGTCGCGTACGGGACCGACGCGCCGCAGACCGAGGCCAGCTACGCCTACGACCCGAACGGCCTGCTGCGCACCGTGTCCGACCCCAGCGTCGGCGCCACCCAGGCGACCTACGCCTACGACCCGGTGGGACGCCTGTCGTCGATCGAGTCCGTCAACAGCGGCGGGTGGCAGCTCACCTTCCCGGCGGGCGCCGCGGCTCCCCAGGTGACCGCCACCGACCTCGACATGCCGGTCAACGGCGGGACGACCGAGGGCGCGGCCGGGGTCGAGGACCCCAACGTCGACGAGCCGCCGGCCAGCGACTTCCTGCCGGACGGCCTGGACCCGCCGCAGTCGTACCCGAAGAAGTGCAACACGGGTAAGACCTGGATGTGGTACACGAAGTCGGGCTGCTCGGCCTTCTCGTTCCACGGCGGCAAGTTCCGCAAACCGGCCTGGAAGCGCACCGCCAGCGGCTTCAAGGTCAGGGGCATCGAGTACGACCACTGCACGAAGTCTCCCGACCGCCCCGCCAAGTTCGACTTCCGGCCGGCCTGTGACTCGCACGACTACGGGTACGGCCTGATGACCAACCAGAAGAAGCGCTACAAGTACTACCTCGACCGCAACGTCGTGCGGAAGCTCGACGTGGACACCCGCTTCTACATCACCTTGCGCGACAAGGTGTGCGGTGGCTACTTCATCCTGGTCCGCGGCGCCTGCAAGAAGCTCGCCAAGGTCTACTACGCGGCCGTCCTGGCCTTCGGTATGCCATAACAACACGGCGCGGAATGTGAAACCCGCGCGCTGACCTCGCTCCGGCCGGACGGTGGCCCCCAATCGCCGTCCGGCCGGTCTTTTCGGTTCGTCAGGAGACTCGGCAGGTGGGGTGGGCCGGGCTTCAATGACATGATGACGCGAAGCCCTTTACGCGGCCCTTGACGCGCATTGAGCCGTGGCGCCTGCTGCCCAGGACCAGGCCGAGGCGATCGTGCTGCGCGTGGTGATCGGTCTCGACGCCAAGACGGCCGGCCTGGTCCTGGGCAAAGGCCCCGGCGCGGTGCGCACCGCCGCTTATCGCGGGCTGCGCACCCTCGCCAGGAAGATCAGGACACCGCCACCTTCGTGGTGAGGGAGCCGACCTTTTCGGCCTGCGGGTTGAAGACGATCGTGTACGTCCCCGTGGCCGGGAGCGTGACCGCCGAGATGGTGCAGTTGCGGCCGCAGTAGGTGTTGCTGCCGAGCGCCGTGCCGTCCGGCTTCCGCAGCGACACCTGAACGTCCGTCGCGGTGGTGAAACTGGTGCCGGTGAAGGTGACGGTGACCTTCTGGCCGGTGGTGCCGCTGAAGGTCCAGCTTCCGTTCTGGCCCGGGGTCGTGGTGGTCAGGGTCGAGGTGGCGCCGCCGATGGTGATGGCGGCCGGGGCGAGATCGGCGACCGTGTTGGTCTTGAGGGTCAGCTTGCCGGCCTTCTCGTCCTGCGGGTCGAACTCCACGGTGTACGTGCCGGCCACCGGAAGCGCCACCGGCTCCAGGAAACAGTTCTTCCCGCAGTAGGTGGCGGCGACCAGCACGGTGCCGTCGGGCTTCTTCACCGTCACCCGCGCGTTGGTCGTGCCGGCGAAGTTCGCGTCGGTGAAGTTGAACGCCACGACCTGCCCCGCCGTCCCCGGCATCGACCAGGTGCCGTTCTGGCCCGGCACCGTCGTGGTCAGCGTCGAGGCGGCGCCGCCGACGGTGACGTTCGCGGTCAGATGGGTGACCGGGTGCGCCGCCAGGGTCAGCTTGCCCACCGTCGCGTCCTGCGGGTCGAACTCCACGGTGTACGTGCCCGCCACCGGAAGCGCCACCGGCTCCAGGAAACAGTTCTTCCCGCAATTGGTGGCGGCGACCAGCACGGTGCCGTCGGGCTTCTTCACCGTCACCCGCGCGTTGGTCGTGCCGGCGAAGTTCGCGTCGGTGAAGTTGAACGACACGAGCCTTCCGGCCGTCCCCGGGAACGACCAGGTGCCGTTCTGGCCCGGCACCGTCGTGGTGAACGTCGAGGCGGCGCCGCCGACGGTGACGCCGGCGGCCAGGTGGGTGACCTCGTGGAGCTGCAGGGTCATCGAACCCGTCTTGGCGTTCTGCGGCCTGAACTCGACGGTGTACGTGCCGGCCACCGGCAGGACGGCCGGGTCCAGCAGGCAGTTGCGCCCGCACGGGGTGTCCTCGATCAGGACGGTCCCGTCCGGCTTCCTCACCGCCACGTAGGCGTCGTACAGGCTGGTGAGCGTCGTCCCCGTGAAGTTGAACGACACCCGCCGGCCCGCCGTCCCGGCGAACGACCAGACGGCCTTCTGCCCGGCGCCGACCGTGGTCAGCGTGGACGCCGCGCCGCCGACCGAGGTCGTGCCGGTGACGTCGCCCTCGGTGAGCTGCGCGGTCAGCGAGCCCACGACGGCCTTGCGCGGGTCGAACAGGATCGTGTACGTCCCGGTCGCGGGCAGGGTGATCGGCTCGAACATGCAGAGCTTGCCACAGGAGGTGTCCTCCCGCAGGACGGCCCCGTCCGGCCCCTTCACCGAGACCGCGGCGTCGGAGGCGGAGGTGAACGTGCCGCCCATGAACGCGAGGTTGACGTACTTGCCCGCCGTCCCGGCGAAGGTCCAGGTGCCGTTCTGGCCGGGGATCGTCGTGGTCAGGGTCGAGGTGGCGCCGTCGATCGCGACCGTGCCGGCGATGTCGTCCACCAGGTACGTCCGCAGCGTCACCGCGCCGGTCTTCGACCCCTTGGGCCGCAGGTCCACCGTGTACGTGCCGGCCACCGGCAGGATGACCGGTTCGAGCAGGCAGCCGGTGCCGCAGTTGGTCTCGGCGACCAGGTCGGTGCCGTCCGGCTTCCTGACCTTGACGGCGGCGTCGGAGGCGTAGGGGAACGTCCCGCCGGTGAAGTCGAACGAGACCCGCGCGCCCGCCTGCCCGTCGAACGTCCACACGGCGCGCTGCCCGGGGATGGTGGTCGTCAGCGTGGACGCCGCTCCCCCGACGGTGATCCGGGCGGTCACGTCCGGCGGCACGATGTTGAGCTTGGCCGAGATCGAGCCGGTCTGGATGCCGGCCGGGTCGGCCACCACCTGGTAGGTGCCGGTCTCCGGGAGCACGGTCGTGTCGAAGTAGCAGGAACTCGCGCAGAACGTCGACGGCACGAGGACCGTGCCGTCCGGTTTGCGCATGTAGGCGTTCGCGCTGGAGAACGTCCCGTCCGCGAACGTGACCGAGATCCGCTGCCCGGCGGTCCCGGCGTACGACCAGATCGCGGTCTGGCCGGGCCCGGTCGTGGTCAGCTTCACCGCGTCGCCGTCCGCCGTGAGCGTGCCCGAAGCGTCGCCCTCGGTGACCTGCGCGGAGATCGAGCCCACCGCCGTACCGTACGGATCCAGCACGACCGTGTAGGTGCCGTCCACCGGCAGCGAGACCGTGTCGAACGCGCACGACGCCTTGCAGTAGGTCGAGTCGAACAGCTCGGTGCCGTCCGGCTCGCGCACCAGCGCGTACGCGTTGCTGAACGTGCCACCCGTCAGGGCGAACGCGACCCGCTGCCCCGCCCGGCCGGCGAACGACCAGGTGGCGACCTGCCCGGGCCCGGTCGTGGTCAGCTTCACCGGGTCACCGCCGGCGGTCAGTGTGCCGGTGGCGTCGCCCTCGGTGACCTGCGCGGAGATCGAGCCGACCGCCGTGTTGGTGGGGTCGACGACGACCGTGTAGGTGCCGTCCACCGGGAGGGAGACCGTGTCGAACGCGCACGACGCCTTGCAGTAGGTGGACCGGAACAGGTCCGTTCCGCCCGGGTCGCGGACCGACGCGTACGCGCCGCTGAACGTCCCGTCCGTCAGCGCGAACGCGATCCGCTGCCCCGCCGTGCCGGCGAACGTCCAGTACGCCCGCTGTCCAGGACCGGTCGTGGTCAGCTTCACCGGCGCGCCGCCGACGGTCAGGGCGCCGGTGACGTCACCTTCGATGACGCTGGCCGTGATCGGCCCCGTCCGCACGTCGGTGGGGTCGACGACCAGCGTGTACGTGCCCGTCGCGGGCAGCGTGGTGGTGTCGAAGGCGCACGCCTTCGAGCAGTAGGTGGAGCCGAACAGCCGTGTCCCGTCCGGGTTGGCGATCGAGGCGTAGGCCGAACCGGCCAGCCCGCTGACCCCGAACGCGACCCGCTGCCCCGCCGTACCGGCGAACGACCACGACACGGTCTGCCCGGGGATGGTGGTCGTCAGCGTGGACGGCGCGCCGATCGCGACCGTCCCGGTGACCGCCGCGGGCACCTCGAACAGCCGCAGCGAGATCGAGCCCGTCTTGGCGTCCTTCGGATCCCACACCACCGAGTACGTGCCGGTGACCGGCAGCGTCTGGGTGTCGACGAAACACGCCTTGCCGCAGGACTCCCCGGTCATGAGGGTTCCGTCGGGCCTGCGCAGCCGCAGGTAGGCGTCACTGGAGGAGGTCAGGGTGCCGTCGCCGAGCTCGGCGGAGATCTTCTGCCCAGCCGTTCCCGCGAACGTCCAGGTGCCGAGCTGGCCCGGGTCGGTGATCGTGAGCGGCACCGCGGGCCCGCCGATCGCCGCCGTCGTGACGACGTCGGCCCCCATGGTGTTCACGCTGAGCTTGTACGGCCCGAACACGTCGTTCCACGGCGAGACCCGCAGCCGGTACGCCCCGGCCGCCAGACCGTCGATCCGCTTGGCGCCGCACAGGAAGGCGTTGGCCACTTTCGCGCCCGCGGCGGTGTCCAGTTGCCACTCCAGCCCGAACCCGGGGCACTCCTGCGCGTTGACGAAGATCGAAGCCGGCTGGTCCAGCGTGAACCGGTACTCGTCGACCGCGACCTCGCCCTCCAGGTTGCCCGCGCCCTCGCCCGGGACCCCGTCGGAGGCCGTGAACGGCAGCGACACCGCGAACGACTGCGGCGGGACGACCTCAAGGTCGAGGTTGACGTTGTCGAGCCCGAACGCCTGGTTCGAGATGCCCGCCGCCCCGGTGACCGAGACCTTGACCTCGATCTGGCTCTTCTTGTGGGTGACCGGCATCGTGATGCGGTGCCTGGCCCACGGCAGGCCGTTCGCCAGCGTCCCGGACGCGACGGGCGTCAGCTCGCTCGGCGTGATCGTGTACGGGTCGTCGCGGTCGGTCTCGACCGTGACCTTCTCGGTGTCGGTGTCGGACGCCCAGTCGCCGACGGTCAGCAGGTCGAAGCTCAGCGTCCCGCTCTTGTGGGGCGGCAGCGCCTGCACGAAGAACCGGTAGGAGTCGCCGCCGCTGAACGGCCCGGCGAACGAGCTCACCGCCGGATCGGCCGACACCCGCGACGGCAGCACGTTCTTGCCGAGCGTGCCCTCGAAGTCGATCGCCAGGTCCCCGTTGACGTCGACGGCCTGCGCCGCCGGGTCGAGGCTGACGGTCTTCTGCTCGGCGGCGGCCGCCGCGAACGAGTTGTCCGCGGTCAGCGCGATGTCCAGCACGCAGTCGTTGAACGGCACGCCCGGCTGGACGCCGCTCTCCTCGCACTGCGTGGTCGCGAGCTGCATCTGCTCGGGCGTCAGGTCGTGAATCGTGACGATGCGGGAGGGGAACTGCAGGTTCGTGAACGTCGCCGTGCTCTCGCCGGGGCCGTAGGTGAACATCGACTCGGTGTCGGAGAGCCGCCAGGAGTTGGCGTAGTCGGTGTGCAACTGAACCGGCGTGGCGTTGGCCGGGAGCTGGGTGCCGTCCCGCAGCTTCAGGTCGTTCTTGGGGTCGCCGTCGGCGTTGCCGAGCAGGCCCACGAGGTCACTGTCGGCGGCGGGCGGCAGGTAGAGACCGGCGGCGCCGCGCCTCCAGGACAGGGCCGCGCCCTCCAGACCGTCGAACATGACGATCCACTTACCGTCCTTCCGGACGATCCACGCGTTGTCGCCCAGGTAGAGGAGCTTGCCGGTGTCGAGGGTGCGCTTCTTGCCGTCGATGTACAGGTCGTCCTCGTGGAACTCGACCTTGTGGTCGCCCGCCTCCATCGCGGCGTCGAACATCACCGACACGTCCCGGCCGCCGCTGGCGGGGCTGAGCCGGCCGTGGACCTCCAGGCCCCACTTCTCGGCGCCCGCGACCACGAACTCGCCGACGGACTGCAGGTCGTAGCCGAGGCCGTCGAGCGTGGTGAAGTGCGGTTCGCCCTTCACCAGGCCGCCGTACTCGGAGAAGTACCACCACAGGATGAGGATGACCAGCGCGGCGACGCCCAGGGCCATCGCCGCCTCGATGGTGATGAAACCGGCCGAGCGCAGGAACAGCGCGCCCCGCTGGCTGGCCAGGAACGCCTCGACCTCGGCGGTCATCACGGCCGCGGCGGCCTCGACGCTGCCGTACGCGGCGACGTCACCGGCGAGCGAGGTCGCGCCGACGGTCGTGATGCGCGTGATCAGCGGCAGCAGGATCGGCGGGACGGGCCACCTGTTGTCATCGTCCTCCTCGTCATCGGCCGGGACCTGGGCGGGCGGGCTGCCGGGCGTGGGCGTCCGCTTCTGCTCCTCGCACTTGCGCTCCTTGCGGACCTCCCCGATGTGCAGGAGCCCGGGGGTCGGCGAGATGGCCTTGTACGTGGAGAGCTGGAACCCGGCCTTGCCGTCCACCTTGCAGGTGGAGTTCCTGTTGTAGACCTGGAAGTAGTCCGTGTAGGTGCCCCAGCGGTTGAGGACCGTACCGGCGCTCACGCCCCTGACGCCGTTGGCCTGGAGCACGGCCGCGTAGCGGGCCACCTGGTTGCCCCAGCCGGCGTAGTCCGGGTTGCCGTCGACCTTGGCCTCGATCACCTGGCCGAAGCTGGTGTTGACGTGGTCGTAGTAGATGATGTCGGGCCGGTCGCTGCCGCCGCTGAGGGTCGGCTCCCACTGGATGTCCGGGTTGATGACCGCGCCGGGCTGCCCTGCGGGCGGCGTGGCGCCGAGCTGGTCGTTCAGGTACTTGATGGCCCGGGCCTGGCCGATGGCCTCGACGCCGCCGGACGGGCTGCACTCGTTCGGCTGCTGGTAGATGTGCGTCCCGAGCGCGGGACGGTCGCGCAGGCAGACCTCGTTGATCCGGCGGCGGGTGGAGTACATGCGGTTGAACACGCAGCGCTTCTCACCGCTCCGGCCGTTCGCCCAGCTATCGCTGTTCGGTGGGCAACCGTCGGCCGCCGCCGCTTCGGCCCATTCGGCCGCCGCCGCTTCGGCCCATCTGGGTAATAACAACTCATGGACGGGAACGAGAAGACCCGCCACAAGCACGGCCACCATGATCACGCAGAGACGCCGCACGCGTTCACCCCGAATAAAGAGAACATAAGTCTGGCAGCGGGAAGGTACACCACAAAGATCGTTTCGCGATAGATGCCGCGAACTCCCCATTTCCGCGATCTTTGACTAGGCTGCGCTCCGGATCCGTAAGAGGGGGGTGTCGTGATCGTCGACCGGTCATGGGAGATGGCGTTCGACGCGCTGGCCGCGCGGCCGGTGCGGGCGGCCCGGATGGTGCTCGCGGCCCAAGGGCTCGACCGGAACGCCGTGATCGTGCTGGACGCCGACACCGACGCGTTCGTGACCGTGCCCGGCCTGCCAGCGCACCTGTCGCCGGAGACGATGTCACTGTCGTCCGACGGCACCCGGCTGGTGTTCCTGGCGCGCCAGGACGACGGCGCCGGCCCGTCGCGGGTGGTGCTGCACACGCTCGCCACCGGCGCCCGCCAGGAGTTCGTCTCCGACGACTACATGCGCGCGGCGCTGTCACCGGACGGCACCCGGCTCGCCGTCCTGGCCGACCTCTCGAACGGCTCCGGCATCCCCGGCGCCGACGACGCGAGCGCCGGGGTCGCGCTGGTCGACACCGCCACCGGCGCCCGGCGGCCGCTCTGGTCGGCCGAGGGTTACTGGGAGGAGGCCTCGATCAGCTGGTCGCCCGACGGCCTGCTGCTCGCCGCGACCTACCTGACGGCGGACGACGTCCTCACCACCGTGGTGCTCGACCTCTCCGGCAAGGAGATCGGCTCGTACGAGGAACGCGTCGCCCTCCCCGGCCCGCACTCCGTCTGGGCCTCCGAGCGCGAGCTGATCGTCTACCCGGAGCCCGACGACGACAGCCCGCTGATCGCGATCGACGTGCCGACCGGCGGCCAGCGCCGCTTCACCCGGCGGAGCTTCGAGGGCTACCTCGCCATCAGCGGCGGCCGGGTCGTCCGGCCCGGCTCCGCGCACGGCCGGTTCGTCACGACCGACCTGAACGACGGCGACGAGCGGCCCTTCCTGACCGTCACCCCGGCGATCGCGATCAACGCCCTCGACATCGTCGCCTAGAAGAGCTCGGTGAGGGCGTCCTCCAGGACGAGCAGCGCGGCGGCGTCGGCGGCCCGGCGGCGGTGGCGTTCCACCCAGTAGACCGTGCGCTCGGGAGGTCGAGGTAGCGGCGGCCGGCCGGGGTCAGGCCGATGCCCTTGGTGCCCCGGGCCCGCAGGACGAGCGTCTGGCCCAGCCTTTTCTCCAGGCGGTCGAGGCGGTAGCCGACCGTGGACTGCGAGGTGTGCACGAGTCGCATCGATATTTGAGGTCAGCTCGCGTGCCCAGGCGTGCAACCGGGCCGGCGGATGGTCCTGGTAGAGGTATTCGGTCCAGTTCATTGCGCGGATCGTAACGTCACGAATGGGACGGATGCCTTGATCGGCGCCGGAACGGACTGTTAGACAAGGTCAGCGGTTCTCGCCCTGAGGAACGGTGGTCCCCCCGTGCAGCAGTCCGTTCTCACCACAGTCATGCTTCCGGCCGCGCTCGCGTTGATCATGTTCGGGCTGGGTCTGTCCCTCGCGCCGAGTGACTTCGCCCGGATCGCGACCCGGCCCAAGGCGGTGCTCATCGCGCTGGTCGCGCAGGTGCTCGTGCTGCCGGCCGTCTGCTTCGGGCTGGTCGTGCTGTTCGGGCTGGAACCACTGCTCGCCGCCGGCATGATGCTGCTGGCGGCCTCGCCCGGCGGGACGACCGCGAACCTCTACAGCCACCTGTTCGGCGGCGACGTGGCGCTGAACGTCAGCCTCACCGCCGTGAACTCGGTCCTGGCCGCGTTCACCCTTCCCATCGTCGTCAACCTGTCGCTGGACCACTTCGTGGGCACCGGGCCCGACATCGGGCTGCAGGCCGACAAGGTCGTGCAGGTCTTCGCCATCGTGCTGGTGCCGGTCGCGGCCGGCATGATCGTACGGCGTCTCAGCGTGCGGTTCGCGGACCGGATGGAAAAGCCGGTCCGGATCCTGTCGGCGATCGTGCTGGCCGCGGTGATCGTCGGGGCGATCGTGCAGGAGCGGGAGCGGCTGGGCGGCTACCTCGCCTCCGTCGGGCTGGTGGCGCTGCTGTTCAGCGCGATCAGCCTGACCATCGGGTACTGGCTGCCGCGGCTGTTCAACGTGGAGCGGCGGCAGGCGATCGCGTCCGGGATGGAGATCGGCATCCACAACAGCACGCTGGCCATCACGATCGCGCTCAGCCCGTCGCTGCTCGCCAACTCGACGATGGCGGTGCCGCCCGCCGTCTACGGCGTGCTCATGTTCGGCACCACGCTGGTCTTCGGCTACTTCGTCCGGCGGCGCGTCACCGCGGAAGCCGGGGAGGTTCGATGAGGCCGCTGGTCATCGCGCTGGTGGCGGTCCTGGTGGCCGCGGGCTGCTCGGCGCCCCGACGGGACAAGATCACGGTGGCGTGCGGCGCGGGCGAGCGGTGGTGCGCGCTGATGGTCAAGAGGTTCTCCGACGCCACCGGTGTGGAGGCCGACTTCGTCCGGCTGTCGAGCGGGGAGGCGCTGGAGCGGATCAAGGCGGCCAAGACGCGGCAGGAGTTCGACGTCTGGCACGGCGGGCCGGCAGACTCGTACGTGGCCGCCAAGAGTCAGGGGCTGCTGGAGCCGTACAAGTCGGAGAAGGCCGGTGAGATCCGGCTGGGGTGGGCCGATCGGGAGCACGCCTGGAGCGGGATCTACGCCGGGGTGCTGGCCTTCTGCAACAACACCAAAGAGCTGGCCAAGCGCGGCATGAATCCGATCGGCTCCTGGCAGGAGCTGCTGGACGAGCGGCTGAAGGGCGGCGTGGCCATCGCCCATCCGGCCACCTCCGGGACCGCGTACACCGCCCTGTGGACGTCCGTGGAGCTGAGCCACGGCGATCAGGACGCGGCGCTGCGCTACATGCGCGACCTGCACCCCAACGTGCTGCGCTACAACTCCTCCGGCAGCGCGGCGGCGCTGCAGGCGGCCAAGGAGGAGGCGGCCGTCGGCGTCGTCTTCTCCCATGACTGCGTCGCCGCCCAGGAGCAGGGCTATCCGAACCTGCAGGTGACGTTCCCTCGGGAGGGCACCGGCTACGAGCTGGGTGGCCTGGCGGTGCTGGCCGGGGCGCACAATCCCGGCAGCGCGCGCAAGTACGTCGACTGGGCGCTGAGCGGGGCGTCCCAGCGGCTGGGGCCGCTGGCGAAGTTCTACGCGCTGCCCACCAACACCGGGGTGCCCGCGCACTCCAAGGCGGCCGACCCGGCGACGGTCAAGCTGGTCACCTATGACGTGGAGGTCGCCGGGCGCGCCAAGCAGGCGCTCGTCGGCAGGTTCGGCGCGGAGGTCGCCAAGCCGCCGTCCTGATCACGAACAGCCCTCGAACTGTGGCACCGCGACCACCGACAGGTCGATGCCCGACTTGCCGAACCATTTGTCCAGGAGCATGTGCGCCGTGCCGTCCTGGTACATCTGGGTGATGGCGCGGTTGAGCTCCTCGCAGCCCTCGACGTCGCCCTTGCGCACGCCGATCGACGTGCGCTGCTCGTTGAAGGTCGCGCCGACCAGGTGCAGGTCGACACCCGGCTTGGTGAGCAGCCCGGCCAGGATCTGGCTGTTGGTGGAGATGGCGTCGATCCGGCCGTCCTTCATCATCTCCAGGCAGGCGTCGTAGTCGGAGGTCTCGACGGGGATCGCCGGGACCCGGCGCTCGTCGATGATCCGCTGGGCGATGTTGGTGCCGCGTACCCAGCAGATCCTGCGCCCGCCGAGGTCGCGGACGTCACGGATGGCGTCCTTGTCGGCCGGCCGGACCGCGATGTCCTGGAAGTCGACGTGGTACGGCCCGGCGAAGTCGATCACCTTCTTCCGCTCCGGGGTGACCGACATGTGGGCGAAGACCAGGTCGGCGCGCCCGTCCTTGAGCACGTTGAGCTGGTCGCCGGCCTTGATCTCCAGCCAGCGGATCCGCTTGCCCAGCCGCGAGACGAGGTCCTCGGCCACGTCGATGTTGAAGCCGTCGTAGCCGCCGTCCCGTCCCTTGACGCTGATCAGCGGCACGTCGGAGCGGATGGCGACGACCACCTCGTCCTTGTCCGCGAGTGACTCCTGCCGCCCGGCGCCGCAGGCGGTGACCAGCAGGAGCAGGCAGATCAGCAGTCGTCTCACCGGTACTCCCGCAGTCGTGGCCAGACGCCGATCAGGATGAGCAGGGCGCCGGCGGCCAGCCCGGCGGGGACCCAGCGCCACAGCGTCTCCAGGGCTCCGTAGCCGCTGTCGATGGCGCGCTCGAAGTCGGACTCGTGCCGCCGGACCAGCTCCTCCAGCACCTTGTCGTAACCCTCGTACGCCTGCGTGAGCTCGCCGTCCCAGAACTTGATCGCCGCCTCGGCCTCCATCGTCCGCATGCGCGCGTCGGCCTGCTGGAACTTCTGGTAGACGGCGAACAGGCGCCCCCGGTCCTCGCCCGTCAGGCCGCCGAGCAGGCCCTGGAAGTTCGGATTCAGCCTGCCCTGGTAGTCGGGCAGGCTGGTGGACTCGACGGCCGCGACCGTGCGCGACTTGTCGAGGAAGGTGTGCTCGTAGGTGTCCTTGCGGAAGCGGTCGAGCAGGTAGCGGCTCTGGTCGCCGTGCATGCTCCTGCTGATCGCCCGCGCCCTGGTCAGCGTGAGCACCGAGTCGAAGCCACGGCGCTTGGCCTCCTCCAGCGCCTGGCCCTGCCGGTTGAGCAGGGCCGTGCCGGTCACCAGGCCGGCCAGGGTGAGCACGGTGGCGACGATCAGGGCCGGCGCGAAGATCCGGCGGAACCTCCTGGTCAGATAGCCCTGCAGGGCCAGCAGGCAGGCCAGCGCGAGCAGCCCGGTGACGATGACGGCGAAGCGGGCCAGCGAGGTGGCCGAGCGCTCGGCGTCGTGCGCGCGCCGGACGATCGTGCCGGTCTCCAGGGTCAGGTTGTAGGCCAGCGGCAGCAGTTCGCGGTGCATGAGGTCGGTGGCCCGCTGGTAGGCCGCGACCACGTTGTCGGGCGGCTGTCCCGCCGTGTGCCCGGCCTGCGTGTCCAGCAGCCGCGCCTGCGTCGCCAGCCGTTCGTAGCGGCCCAGGCCCTCGATCAGCGACTCGACCGTACGCTGCTCGACGGGGTTGTCCAGGGCCAGCCGGTACGCCTTGAGCAGGCTCTCGGAGATCTCCAGCCGCCGCTGGTCGTAGGCGGTCAGGTCGGCCTGCTGCTGGGGGCCGTACTCGCTGCCGAGCAGCAGGGTCTCGGCCACCAGCGCGTCCATCTCCGACATCTGCCGATAAAGGCCGGCGGTGGCCAGCACCTGAGGCCCGGCGTCGTGGCCGATGGTGCGCAGGCTGGTCTCCGTGCTCGCCGCGCCGGCCAGGATCGCGCCCAGCAGCAGCGTCAGCGTCAGCAGGGACAGCCCGGCCAGCGTGCGCACCCGCCTGGAGACCGACTCATTGCGCCGGACCGGCGGCACCAGTGTCACCACCATGAGCGGCTCCGACGCACCGTGCCTCCCGAGATCGACTCGTGAGACCGAGCATGGCCGGGGTGTGGCGGGTCCGCAAGGAGCGGCCGCGAAATGTCATCCGGGAGAGGGGTACGGCGCGGCCCGCCGTACCCCTCTCCCGTCAGGTGAAGGCGGGCATGATCCGGTCGTGGATCAGCCTGAGCTGGGTGTCCACGTCCGCCACCTCGGGCAGCTCCCGTCCCATGAACTGCTTGACCAGCGTCGGGTCGGTGATGGCCAGGATCATGTGGTTGACGCCCGCCGGCTCGATCTCGCGCTTGATCTTGGCCACGCACTCCTCCGGGGTGCCGGCGATGGACAGCCGCTCCCCCAGCTCGGGCGTGGTCAGCTCGATCGCCCTGGCCAGGTCGCCGGCGCCGAGGGCGTCCACGATCGGCTTCATCGCGTTCGGGTCGACGCCGTTGCGTTCGAGCTGCTCGGCGGGCATGGACGAGGCGTACAGGCCGACCATGCTGCGGGCGGCCTCCTTCGCCACGGCCGAGTCCGGGCCGGTGGCGAAGACGACCCAGGCGCCGATGTCCATCGCCGAGGCGTCCTTGCCGGCCTTCTCCGCGCCGGCCGTGAAGTGCTCGACGAGGTAGTCGTAGGCCTCGCGGGTGTAGCTGAGAGCGTGGTGCACGCCGTCGGAGTGCTCACCGGCCGCGCGGAACGAGCGCGGGCCGCGCATCGCGCCGAGCTTGACCGGTACGCGTTCCTGCACCGGGCGGGCGAAGGTGAACAGGCCGCTGTACTTGAAGAACTCGCCGTCGAAGGTGATCGAGCCCTCGTCCAGCAGCGTCCGCACGACGTGCGCCGCCTCCTTCACCCGCGACAGCGGCTTGATGACCGTCCAGTCGATGTTGTACTGGGCGAGCAGCCCGAAGTTGCCGCTGGACAGCACCACCTCGGCGCGCCCGTCGCTGAGCTCGTCGAGCGTGGCCGCCGCCTGGGCGATCAGGGTCGGCTCGCGCAGCACCACCGACGACACGCTGGGCCCGAACCTGATGCGGGAGGTCTGCTGCGCGGCGGCCGCGAACAGCAGCCACAGGTCCTTGTGCCAGGTCTCGTCGGCGGCGTAGCAGGCGTGGAAGCCCAGCTCGTCGGCCAGGCGGATGGAGGCGAGGGACTCGCGCAGGGGATAGTCGGGCAGCATCACGTAACTGAACTTCATCGTGCGACCTCCTGAGGGATGGCGTCGCCCGAGGGGGCGTCGCCCTTGTCGTACGGTCTGGCGGCCAGCAGGTAGACCAGCCCGGCGGCGACCACCACCAGACCGGACAGGGCCACCAGGTAGTTGTCGTACCAGGGGGCGTCGGGCGTCCTGGGCCAGGCCATGTTGAGGATGGCGAGCACCCCGTAGGCCAGCGCGGCCACGTTGACGGCGAGCCCGGCGCGGCCCAGCGTGAACGGCCCGGCCGGGCGCCAGCCGCGCAGCCTGGCCCGCAGCGCCGCCAGGACCACCATCTGGAAGCCCAGGTAGATGCCGAGCACCGCGAACGAGATGATCTTGATGAGGGCGTCCGCCGATACGATGGAGCCGAGCACGACCAGCGCGGGCACCACGGCGGCGACCAGGAGCGCGTTCGGCGGGATGCGCCTGGCCGGGGAGAACTTCCGGAACGCGCGGCTGCCCGCGATCATGTCGTCGCGGGCGTAGGAGTAGAGCAGCCGGCTCGCCGCCGCCTGCAGGCTGAGCGCGCACGACAGGAACGACAGCAGCACCACGCCGAGCACGACCTTGAGACCGACGGCGCCGAACGCGGTGGTGAGCACGTTCGTGACGGGGTCGGCGTCGGCGCCGGAGACGACGGCGGCGAAGTCGGGCACCGCGAGCAGCAGGGCCAGGCAGACGAACGTCGCGGCGGCGCCGCCGACGTAGATGGTCATGCGCATGGCCTTGGGGATGCGCCGGGTGGGGTCGGGCACCTCTTCGGCGACGTCACCGCACGCCTCGAAGCCGTAGTACTGAAATATCCCGATCAGTCCGGCGGCCAGGAACGCCACGAAATATCCGGACTGCGACCCCGCCCCCGCGCCGAACGAGTCGAACAGCACCCCGAGCCCGTGGTGCCGCTGCGTGACCAGCAGCCACCCGCCCACGGCCAGCGCCCCGACCAGCTCGGCGGTGAACCCGACGATCGCCGCCACCGCCAGCGCCCTGGTCCCGGCCAGGTTGATCGCCAGCGCCACGCCCAGGATGACCAGCGCGCACAGGATCGTGTTCCCCGTACCCACCTCGATCCCGAGCAGCGCCGACAGGTACGGCCCGGCCCCGTACGCCACGCTCGCGATCGTCACCAGCAGCGCGACCAGGTAGACCCAGCCCGTCATCCAGGCCCACCGCCGCCCCCATAACCGCCTGGCCCAGGGGTAGATGCCGCCGGTCAGCGGGTACTGCGAGACGATCTCGCCGAAGACGAGCGCCACCAGGAACTGCCCGGCGCCCACGATGACCAGGCTCCAGATCATCGGCGGCCCGCCGGTCGCCAGCGACGAGGCGAACAGGGTGTAGATCCCGACCACGGGCGACAGGTACGTGAAGCCGAGCGAGAAGTTGGCCCACAGGCTCATGTCCCGGCGGAACTCGGAGGTGCAGCCGAGGTCGGCCAGCCGGGCGTCGTCCCCCGGGCCCGTCAGGGGGTCATTCGTCGAGGTCATGGAGGAGCTCCTCGCCGGAGATCACCTTGTCCGCGAAGTGCCGGTGCATCCAGGCCAGGTGGTCGGCCCGGGACCGGACGAGGCGCAGCGTGTCCCAGTTGGGGAAGGACTGCTGGGTCACGTGGTCGGTCATGAGGCCGGGGTCGACCTCGTAGACGTGCTCGAACCGGGTGATCGCCACGTCGGTCACCTGGTGGGCCGGTGGAGGCGACATCTCCTCCTGATAGCGATATTTCACGATTTCTCCGTGTATGCCTGGTCGAGCAGGTATTTACCGGGGTTCATGATGTTGTTCGGGTCGAGGGCCCGTTTGATGTCGAGCATCACGTCGTACCCGCCGCCCAGCTCGGTGGGCACCAGGTCCACCTCGCCCTCGCGGCAGGAGCCGTGGCAGGCGCTGATCGAGCCGCCGTGCGCGAGCGTCACGGCGGCGAGGTCGCGCTTGGCCCGCACCCATGACTCCCAGGCGGTGTCGTCGAGCCGCTGCTCCCAGATGCCGATGTCGATCTCGGTGAGGTAGTCGGCGCCGGTCGCGCCGTTGGTGTAGGCGAACATGCCCCAGTCGTCGAACACGTCGCTCTCCCGCCTGAGCCGGTCGGCGATCTCGTGCCAGGCCACCCGTACGGCGGGCAGGTTCGTGTAGTTGATCGAGGCGTCCTCGCAGTGCCAGCTCATCGGCACGACCTGGCCGGACCGGGTGCGGCCGTGCAGCGGCGTGGCGTACCTGTCGTGCCTGGCCGCCCAGTCGCCCTCGGAGATCTCGTCCCCCAGGTAGCGGGCGCCGAGGTCGCGGGCGACGCGCAGCAGCCTCCGCCCGCCGGCCCGCACCTCGTCCTCGTAGCCGTACATCGCGGCGCACACCAGCGCCTTCACCGACGACGGCTGCGGGATGTACGCCTCGTCGTCGCGCCGCAGGTAGTCGACCTTCCACTCGTCGAACAGCACCGCGCCCGCGAACGTGGCCACGCCCGCCCGCGCCAGCGCCCCGACCGCGCGGTAGGCGGTGTCGTAGTCCTCGAACGCCCAGAACGGCGAGAACTCCGCCTCCGGCTTCGGGAACAACTTCAGCGTCGCCTCGGTGGCGATGCCGAGCGTGCCCTGGTGGCCCATGAACAGGTGCTTGAGCTGGTAGCCGCTGGAGCTCTTGGTGATCTTCCGGCCGATGCCGTCGCCGACGTGGATGACCTTGCCGGTCGGCAGCACGTGGTCGAAGCTGAGCACCAGGTCGCGGGTGTGGCCGTAGCGGGAGCCGATCAGCGACCAGCCGCTGGTGCCGATGCGGCCGCCGACGAGCGAGCACGGGTAGGAGGCCGGGTCGTCCGGATATATCAGGCCGTGCCGGGCGAGGACCTCGTTGAGTTTGAGCGCGTTGATGCCGGTGCCGACCGTACAGGTGCGGTTGTCGAGATCGATGTCTTTGATCTGGTTGATCCGCTTGACGTCCACGACGATGCCGCCGCGCAGCGGCACCGCGCCGTCGGTCAGGCCGGTGCCGCCGTCGCGCGGCACCACCGGGATCCGCAGGCCGTTGGCCAGCCTGAGCACCTCCGCGACCTCCTCGGTGGAGGCCGGCAGCACGACCAGGTCGGGCATGCGCTCCGCCCACCGGTGCACGGGGAACGGCGCCGGCACGCGCGCCCGGTTGAGCCGGTCGGCCTTGCCGGTCAGCACGTACTCGGACCCGAGAATCCCCCGCAGTTCCTCCAGTACGGGGTCACCAAGCAGCACGGTCATGGCCCCACTCCCAGCGACTCGGCGAGCAGCTCGTGCAGGTCCACGACGTCGATCGAGCGCGCCCGGCCGGCCTCCGACAGCGGCCGCTCCGACCACGGGCAGGCGCTGACCAGCGTGTCCACGCCCAGCTCGGCCGCCTTGCCGACCCGCTGCTCGCTGATCTTCGCGGTCAGCTCCGGCTTCTCGATGGGCAGCCCGCCGCCCCCGCCCGAGCAGTACGACCACTGCGTCACCCGGTCCACGTCGTGGTAGGTCAAGCCGGGAATCGCCCGCAGGATCTCCCGTGGCTCCCGCCAGACGCCCTTGCGCTTGTTGAGCCGGCACGGGTCGTGGTAGGTCACCGTGCGTTCGACCGGGACGTGCGGCGTCAGCCTGCCCTCCCTGATCAGCTCGGCCAGCAGCTCCACGACCAGCACGATCTCGATGTCGTACTCGTCGCCGAAATACTTCGGATAGTCCTCGGTGAACGTGATGTAGTCGTGCGGGTCGAGCACCAGCACCCGGCGCACCCCGGCCGCCCGCCAGTCGTCCAGGTTGTGCCGGGCGAACCGGCGCGCCTGCTCCTCGTAGCCCATCTCGGCCGCCGGGCCGCCGCAGCACCACTGCTCGTTCATCAGCCCGAACTTGTAGCCGGCGAGGTTCAGGATCCGGGCCACCGAGCGCGGCACCGACGTGCGGGAGAAGGCCGCCTCGCAGTCGACGAACAGGATCGTCTCGCCGCCGATGGGCAGGTCGAGCCCGTCGGCCCAGTCGCGTACCCGTGCCTGGTCGATCGGGGTGCCGTTCAGCACCGGCTCGTGGCCGCGCTCGTCGGTGAGCAGGTTCCAGCGCTGCCAGCCCGGCTGGTGCACGCCCTGCGAGACGGCCAGCCCGCGCACGGCCTTGACCAGATCGACCGTACGCGTGCGGAAGCGGTAGAAGTCGCCGGTGAACAGGGAGTTGGGGCAGCGCAGCTCGCACGCGCCGCACCCGGTGCAGTTGACGTAGTCGGCCGCGACGTCGGCGACCTCCAGCTCCCCCTTCTCCATCGCCACGACGTTGGCGTGGAAGGCGGTGGGGCTCCAGGACTCGTTCCGCGTGACCTGCATGACGGGACAGACCTCGCGGCAGAACTTGTGGCCTGAGGAGAAGCAGTTGTACGCGGCGTCGCGCCACTCCTCGGCGAATCTCTTCTCTGGCCTCTTGTCGGGATCCGGCATGTGGCCTCCCTACGACGGGGTTGCGCTTAAAACTATGAGTTCATATTTCAAAAGGCAATATGCTGGACCGCGTGAGTCAGCTCCCCAAGGCGGCGGTCTTCGCCCCGGTCGACGACGGTTCCGGCCGGGCGGAGGTCGTGGTGCGGCGGCTGGCCGAGGCGATCGCGCTCGGCCTCATCGCCGACGGCGACCAGCTCCCCGCCGAGCTGGAGCTGGCCAACGCGCTCAACGTCTCCACCGTGACCCTGCGCGCGGCCCTGGCCGCCCTGCGCGAGCGCGGGCTGGTCGAGACCCGCAGGGGGCGCGGCGGGGGCACGTTCGTGCTCGCGCCCGCCGACCCGTCCGCGGCCCGGCTGCGCCGCCGCCTGCGCGAGCTGAGCAGCTCGGAGCTGCGCGAGATCGGCGACTACCGCTCCGCGATCGCGGGCACCGCCGCCCGGCTGGCCGCCCTGCGGGCCTCCGCCGACAACGTCGCCCGCCTGCGCCAGGTCCTCGGCCGCCTCGACGCGGCCACCTCGGTGGGCGCCCGCCGCCGCGCCGACGGCCGCTTCCACATCGAGGTCGCCGCCGCGGCCCAGTCCGTACGGCTCACGCGCGCCGAGATCGACATCCAGGCCGAGGTGGGCGAGCTGCTCTGGCTCCCCTATGGCGAGGCCGTCGACCCGCGCGACGTCGTGCACAGCCACACCCAGGTGATCGACGCCATCGAGGCCCGCGACCCGGCCCGGGCCAGATCGCTCACCGAGGAACACATCGACAAGGGGATAGAGCGTCTGATGGAGTTCCATTGGCGGCTCGTCGCATCCGAGTGAGGAGGCAACGATGAGCGATCGGCACGTCGGTCAGGTAGCGGACCGGGTCCACACGATCGTGGCGGACATCTTCCGCTCCTTAGATCGCGTCCTGGCGAGCGTCGTGGCCTGCTATCGCGCCTCCGGCTCGTTCGCCTGCGCCGACCTGGCCGCGGTCCGGCCGGAGATCTTCGCCTGCCTGAGCAGCACGCACGAGGTGGTGGCGGGAGCGGGGGTCATCGTCGCGCCCGGCGTGCTGGCCGACCGGCGGCGGTGGCTGGAGTGGTGGCAGGCGCCGCCCGAGCAGGATCCGATCTTCCTCGACGTCGACCTCAACCCGGAGAGCCTCGACTTCTACGACTACACGGCCGCCGAATGGTTCGCCGTGCCCGAGCGCACCCGCCGCCGCCACATCGTCGGCCCGTACGTCGACTACGGCGGCACCGACACGTACATGCTGACCTTCACCGCGCCCGCCGAGGTCGACGGCCGTTTCCTCGGCGTGGTGGGCGCCGACGTGCGGGCGGCCCGGTTCGAGGCGCTGCTGCTCGGCGTGCTGGCCGCGAGCCCGGCGCAGATCACGCTGGTGAACGGCGAGAACCGGGTGGTGGCCACCAACTCACCACGGCTGCCCGCCGGCTCGCTGCTCCTGGACCCCGGGCCCGACCGGGTCGAGCTGCCCGGACTGCCCTGGAGCATCGTCACCTCCGCCGGTGACCGGGCGGCCCTGTGAAGGCGGGCGGCCGCCACCGGAAGGTGACGACCGCTCGCTTCATCTCCTCGTGACGGGGCCGCGTCCGGAACAGTCCCAGTGACTGTCCGGCTCTCGGGGGACGGCTGACAGATCCATGAACCATCTCCAGGGTGTGCGGGTCATCGAGCGCCCGGGCGTGTCCACGATCTTCGGATCGACGAACGGATCGTCCATCGCGTCAAGCCGTCGGTCCAGGCTTTTGCTCATTCTGCTCAATATTTCTTTTCAGGCCCGCCGACGTTCCTGGAAATTTCTGCCACCCCCGCATGGGCGGCTCATCCGCGTCCTGCCGATGCCCCGGCCGCCGTTCATGAGCACGAACGCCACCTTTCCTGGCAAGATCATGGTGGGGACATCCCAGTAGCGGCTACGGATTCGCGGAGGCCACCGTCGTTCCTACCGTTCATGCCATGAGCACACATCTGGGTTTTCCGGGGGTAAAGGCTCGATTAATGCGAGGTGGCACGGTCGTCACCGTGCTCTCCCTGTGCGCCGGGTTCCTCGCCACGACACCCGCCTTCGCCGAGGCGGCGCCGGCGCGCGCGAACTCCAAGACGCGGACGACGGTGTTCGTCCACGGCTGGAGCCGCAGCGCGAACACCAACTGCGAGAGCACCTGGGCCCCGGCCAAGAAGGCGCTGCGGAGCAAGGGCTTCACCGGCCGCTTCGTCACGTTCGGCTACTACGGCGGCGGCACGCGCTGCGACCACGAGTTCGCCGGCACCACCGACACCCGCATCCAGGAGCTCGGCCGCCGGCTCGCCTGGTTCGTCGACAGCCAGTGGACCACGTACAAGCAGCCGGTGGACGTCGTCGCCCACTCGATGGGCGGCCTGGTGACCAGGGCCGCGATCGAGGGCGTCAACCGGTACGGCGGCGACGGCGACTGGCCGGCCCGGCTCTACATCGAGGACGTCGTCACCCTGGGCACCCCGCACGCCGGCGCCAACCTCGGCACCGCCTGCGCCCTCACCCACGAGCAGTGCAGCGACATGAGGCCGAAAAGCGGCTTCCTGAAGTGGCTGGAGTACAACCCGCGCTCCCAGATGAGCACCGAGTACACCGCGATCGCCTCCGACCACGACCAGTGGGTGGCCAGGAAGTCGGCCACCAACAACTACCGCGCCGACAACTGGGTCACCTTCGGCAAGTCCACGACGGGGGCGAAGATGAACCACACCGCCGTGCGTACCACCAGCACCGGGACGTGGTGCGGCGTCTATCAGTGGGAGGACATGAGCGCCTCCAGGAAGTCGTGCGACGGCGTCTCGCCGCTACAGCGCGCCGCGCTCGCTTTGTACTACCACGACAACGTTTGACCGGTCCGGCAGCGCGCTCCAGGCGATCAACGTAGGATCACAGACCATCGTGACCCACGGTTTTTCGGGTGGAGCGCCGCCGGAGGAAGGATGCTGTACGGACGTACCGACGAGCTGAGCACGATCGACCGGATGCTGCGGGCGGCCCATGACCGGCGCAGCGGAGCCCTCATCGTCCACGGCGAGGCGGGCATCGGGAAGTCGGCGCTGCTGGCCCACGCCAAGGACTCGGGGATGGCCGTGCTGGAGACGTTCGGCGTCGAGTCCGAGGCGAAATATCCGTTCGCCGGGCTGCACCTGCTGCTCCGCCCCCTGCTCGACCGCCTCCACCGGCTCCCGCCCAGGCAGGCGGCGGCGCTGCGCAGCGCGTTCGGGCTCAGCCCCTCAGCCTCCCAGGACCTCTTCCTCACCGGGCTGGCCGCGCTCACCCTGCTCTCCGAGCACGATCCGGGACCGGTGCTGTGCCTGGTCGACGACCTCCAGTGGCTGGACACCGCCTCCGCCGCCGCGCTGCTGTTCGCCGCGCGGCGCCTGGAGGCGGAGGGCATCTGCATGATCTTCAGCTCCCGCGAGGACGACCCCGCGCCGGGAATCCCCCGGATGCGGCTGGGCCGGCTGCCGGACACGGCCGCCGCCGAGCTGCTCGCCGATCGCGCGGGCGGCATGTCGGCGCAGGCCAGGCGGCGGATCCTGGACGAGGCCGCCGGGAACCCGCTCGCGCTGCTGGAGTTCTCCGCCGCGCTCACCGACGACCGGCGGGCCGGGCGCGCGGGCCCGCTCCCGTCGGCGGTGGGCGCCGAGCCATCGCCCGGCCGGGTGCAGCGAGCGTTCCGTGCCAGGATCGAGGACCTTCCCGAGGCCACGCAGCTCGTGCTGCTCGTCGCGGCGGCCGACGACATGGGCGACGCCGAGCCGATCCTGCGCGCCGCCGAGGAGCTGGGCGCCGCGGCGGACGCGCTCGGCCCCGCCGAACAGGCCGGCCTGGTGCACGTCACCGGCTCGGGCGGCCCGGTCCCCGGGATCCGGTTCCGCCATCCGCTGATCCGCGCCGCCGCCTACCAGGGCACGCCGCACCACCTGCGGGTGGCCGCGCACCGCGCGCTCGCCGCCGTCCTGACCGGGGAGGCGCACACCGGCCGCCGGGCCTGGCACCTGGCCACCGCGGTGCGGGGCACCGACGACGACGTGGCCGACGAGCTGGAGCGCGCGGCCGTACAGGCTCTGGACCGGCACGACGCCCCGGCGGCGTCGGCGGCCCTGGAACGCGCCGCCGAGCTGACGACCGACGAGCGGACCAGGGCGGACCGGATGGTTCGGGCCGCCGAGCTCGCGGTCCGCGCCGGTCACCTGGACAAGGCCGTCGCCCTGGCCGAGCGGGCCGGCCCGCTCACCTGCGACCTGCCCATTCGGGCCAGGGCCGACCACGTCCTGGCGTCGGTGGAGTTCGAGCACGGGTCGCCGAGCCGGGCCGGTCGCATCCTCGTCGAGGGCGCCGGGCGGGTGGCGGCGGCGGATCGGGAGGCGGCGACCCTGATGCTGGTCGACGCGGCCAGGCACGCCGTGTTCGGCAGCGACGCCGAGCTGGCCCGCGCCACCGCGACCGCCATGGCCGGGCCAGGCCCGCTGCCCGCCGGGCTGATGACGGTCGCCCAGGTGATCAACGACGAGCGGGTGCACGACCTCACGCCGGTACGCGACGCGGTCGGCCACCTGCTGGAGACGGCTCAGGACCAACCTGCCCAGTTCCTCCTCGCGGCCTCGCTGAGCCTGCTGGCGGGCGACCACACGACGGCGTGCCGGGTCGGCGCCGCGCTGGTGGCCCGGTGCCGCGACGACGGGCTGATCGGGGTGCTGCCGCCGGCCCTCGCCCTGCTGGCGCAGGCCCAGATGGTGAACGGCCGGCATCGCGACGCGGCGGAGGCGGCCGACGAGGCGTTACGGGTGGCCCACGACATCGGGCAGTCGCACCGTGTCCAGCATCTCGGCGGCATCCTCGCGTGGCTGGCCGCGATCTACGGCGACACCGAGCGCTGCCGGACGCTGGTCGCCGGCCTGGATCCGGCCGTGGAGGCGGGCCGGGTCATGGGCATCTGGGCGTCCGGGCTGCTCCACCTCGGGCTGGGCGACGCGCGGGAGGCGCTGGAGTGCCTGGCGCCGCTCTGGCACGGCGGGCGCAGGCACCAGACGGTGGCCCTGTACGCGGCGCCGGACCTGATCGAGACGGCCGTCCGGGCGGGCCGGCCCGACCTGGCCGTGGAGCCGCTGGCCGAGTTCGAGCACTGGGCCAAGGCGGTGGGCACACCCCTGATGGCGGCGTGCGCGGCCAGGTCGCGGGGCCTGCTCGCCCAGGGCGCCGAGGCCGGGACGCACCTGGCCGAGGCCGTACGCATCCACGACCGGCACGCCGACTCCGACCAGCGGTTCGAACGCGCCAGAGCCGAGCTGGTGTACGGCGAGTTCCTGCGCCGCGACAAACAGCGGGCCGCCGCGCGGGAGCACCTGCGTACCGCGTTCGACCTGTTCGACCTGCTCGGCACCCACCCGTGGGCGCTGCGGGCCCAGGCCGAGCTGCGCGCCCTGGGCTCCAAGGCCGTGTCCACGGCCGAGGGCCCGGCCAGCCTCCTCACGCCCCAGGAACTCCAGGTGGTCAGGCTGGCCGCGGACGGCATGGCCAACCGGGACATCGCCGCCCACCTGTTCCTCAGCCCGCGGACGATCGAATATCACCTGTACAAGGCCTATCCGAAGCTCGGTGTCGGCTCCCGGGCCGAGCTGATGGATCTGGAGCTGGAACGCTGATCACTGTTCAGCGCGCCCAGTCCTCCTTGCCGGTGGTGACCGGGCCGCCGGTCCGCGCCGACTCGCCGATGGCGACGCTGATCAGGTGGTCCTGGCAGGCTTCCGCGAGCGGGTATGGGGGCGGGCCCTCCTGGCGGGCCCAGGCGCCCGTGCGCGCGAGGATGTCCGCGACCGCGATGTCGTCGTCGGACAACCCCGCGCCGTCGAACGGGTTGCGGTAGACCACCCGCCCGTCGAAGCTGATGTGCTTGAGGTCGCGCAGCTCCAGGTTGAGGTCGACGCCGGTGTCCCGCCGGATCAGGAGCGACTCCACCGGCGTCACGGGGTCGGCCAGCCGGACCACCCGGTCGTCGGCCAGCTCGCCGATCGAGCCGCGCACCACGATGCGCCGCGTTCGCAGCGGGTTCCACCACTGGTTGTCGGTGAAGTCGTACAGGCCCATCCGGCCGCCGAAGTCGAGGGTCGCGATGGTCGTGGTCAGCCGTCGCGGGGTGTCGTCGCCGGTCCACCCGCCGAACCCGAGCGGGTCGGCGAGCGGCGCCTCGAACGCGCCGGCCCGCACCTCGGCGGCCTCGAACCCGATGCCCAGCAGGCCGCGGATCAGCGACACCGCGTGGTAGAGGTGGGTCGAGGAGACCTGGACCGAGGTGGGCTCGCCGATCACGCCCTCGCGGACGATCGCCAGCCGGGCCGCGTGGCCGGGCATCAGCAGATACTGCTCGGCCACCTGCACCAGGCCGGTGCCGCCCACGTCGCGCCACAACTCTCGCAGCCCGGCCACGTCGGGCGCGGGCGGCGTCTCGGCCAGGACCGGCATCCGGTGCCCGGCCACCTCGCGGATCGCGTCCGGCATCGCCGGCCAGGGCACCGCGGCGGCGATGTAGTCGGGCCGCTCGTGCCGGAGCAGTTCGTCCATCGTGCGGAAGGCCGGTACGCCATATTCCGCGGTGATCTCGGCGCCGCGTTCCGCGCTGCGGGTGACGACACCGCCGACCCGGAGCCGGTCGGGGACCGCCGCCGCCAGCCGCAGGAAGAACCGGGTCCGCCGCCCGCTGCCGATCGAGCCGAACGTCGTGGTCATCTCAGGTAGACCTCCTCCGGACAGCGTAGATCTTCGCCGATGGCCTGAGAATGACACCGGCGCAGGCTGTTCAGGTCTTCGGGGCGGGGTCAAACCGACGTGCGGACAGAGGGGGGTAGCACCTCGGAGGGACGGGGACTACAGCCCTTGGAGCAGGGCCACGATCACCGCGGTCAGCGCGATCGGCCCCATCACGGCCACCGTGACCACGGTCGCGCTGGGGCCGGGCAGGAGGCGGGCCAGGATGCGGGAGGCGGTGCGCCGGACCACGCCCGAGCCGGGCAGCACGAACAGCCCCAGCGTGAACGCGCCCGCGGCGAGGGACTCCGCCGAGTCGGTGCTCAAGTCGCCGGCCCAGTGGAGCACGCCCGCGACGGCGATGCCGAAGGCCAGTGACGCCAGCAGGTTGCCCACCGCCACCGCCCCGATCATCGACCACGGCGGGCGCGCCTCATCGTCGTCGTACTCGTAGCCGATGTGCTCGCCCAGGACACGCTCACCCGCCCGCAACGCCAGCGACAGCGCCACCGCCATCAGCCCCATCACGACCGGGTTCATGACGGTCAGCGCCACCAGCGTCACCAGGGCGAGCACGCCGACGAAGCCGCTGCCCTTCACGAACCGCCGCCACTCGAACGGCTCCGCGGGCGGGGGCGCCGGGCGGCGCGGCCGTGGCCGGCCGGACAGCTCGGTCGGCGCCGGGGCCGGCTCGGCGGGGTGCTCCTCCCGGCGGGCGTACGCGACCGGCGGCAGGAGGTCGGACACGGCGTCCATGGTGAGCGTACGCTCGGACGGCCGCCCCTCCCCGGCTCTGTCTACGGGATGGCCCGCCCAAGGGGGCGCCGCACCCGGCCCGCTCGCCGTATGCGGCGCGCCACCGGGACCGCCCGCCGGTTGCAGGGCTCTGGCCAGCCGGAGCAGCTCGCCCGCGCGGGGCCGGGCCTCCGGGTCCACCGACAGCGCACGGCTCAGCCACGCCCGCAGCCACACCGGCGCCTCGTCGATCCGCGCCCGCCCCTCCATCGTGTTGAAGCAGACCGACTCGAACGACCCCGTCCCGAACGGCGCCAGCCCCGTCGCCGCGAAGAACACCGTCGAGGCCAGCGCGTGCACGTCGGCCGCCTGCGTGATCTGCCCCGCCCGGATGATCTCCGGCGCCAGGTAGCCCGGCGTGCCCACGACCATCCCGGTCTGCGTCAACCGGGACGCGTTCACCAGGTGCGCGATCCCGAAATCGATCACCAGCGGCTCACCGCCGACCAGCATCACGTTCGACGGCTTCAGGTCCCGGTGGATCACCCCGGCCGCGTGAATGTCCACCAGCGCCTGGCACAAACCCTGCGCCAGCCCGATCACGTCGCGCGCGGCCAGCGGGCCCTCGGCCATCACGGTGTCCTCCAGCGTGCGGCCCGCGACGAACCGGGTCACCACGTAAGGCCGGCCGCCCGACAGCTCGGCGTCGATCACCTCGGCGACGTACCGGCTGCGCACCCGCCGCATCGTCTCCACCTCGCGCGACAGCCGATCGCGCGCCTTCAGGTCCGCGGCCACGTGCGGATGCAGCACCTTGATCGCGACCTGCCGCCCCGCGCCGTCCAGCCCGAGATGCACGACCCCCATGCCGCCCGAGCCGATCTCCCGGATCTTCCGGTAAGGGCCGAGATGCTCCTGCGTCTGCGTGCTCATCCCCGACGTCATCCTCCGTGTTTCCCCCAGCACATGGCACAAACCGTGCACATTCTCCCGCAGCAACTCCCCCGAGATGCACAGTAAGCGAATACCGGAGCAAACGCGCCTCGTCCGCCCCGGTCAGGTGGTTGCCCCGAACAGCCGGCCGGCGATCCCGACCGAGGTGTCGATGGTGTCGAACCCGCGCGGGATCATGATCCGCTCGTACGCCGCCACCGCGTCGATCAGCGGTTTCTCCCCGCGCGCGAGCAGCTCGCCGGCCAGCGTCGCGGCGTCCTGCAACGCCGTGTTGGCGCCGACGCCTCCGCTCGGCGGCATGGTGTGGATGGCGTCGCCGAGCAGCGTGACCGGGCCCGGCTGCCACGCGGCGACCCGCACGCCGGCCCTGATGGTGATCGGGAAGAACGCGTCCCGGTCGGCGCGCGCGAACAGCTCCCTGACCGCCGGATGCCACGCGGCGGTCGCCTCGACGCTCAGCCGCCACAGCTCCTCGGAGGAGAGCGCGAACAGCTCCTCGTCCGACCGGCCGAACCGCTTCCCGGTCGCGACGAGGGTGACCATCAGGTAGTCCGCCGCGCCCTCCGGCCGCGAGCGGAAGCGCACCGGCGCGAACCCGGCACCGTACCCGGTCCCGTCGGAGACCCAGGAGAAGCCGTGACTGAGGACCTCCGGGATCAGCGCCGCGGTGGTCTCGGTGATCGTCAACCGGCCGTAGACACAGCGGACGCCGAGGTCTCGTACGGTGGCGTGCGGCAGCAGTCGCCGGCGTACCGGCGAACCGACGCCCTCCGCGCCGACCAGCAGGTCGCCCTCGTCGTGGCCGCCTTCGGCGAACTCCACCCGCACCCGCCCGGAGCCGGTGACCCGGTAGCCGGTCACGGTCCGCCCGAAGTGCACGATGCCGTCCAGGCCGGTGAGCAGGCCCTGCCGGAAGGTGTTCCGGTCCACATTGGTGATCAGGTCGTCGGTGATCCCCGGGAAGGTCTGCCGCGCCACCTGTCGCAGCTCATGGGTGTACTCGGCCACCACGTCGTCGTTGGCGCCGCTGGTGTCGCGTACCAGGTCCATCGTCTTCGGCGGCAGGCAGGCGCGCAGCGCGGCATTGCCGTCCTGGTCGATGTGGATGCGGTAGCCCTGGTCGCGGATCTCCGGGGTGGGGTCGCGCTCGTACACGGCGACGTCGAGGCCGCCGTGACGCAGCGCCTGTGCGAGCGCCAGCCCGCCGACGCCGCCACCGGCGATGAGGATCCGTGGTGCAGCAGGAGACATGTCATTGCCTTTCGTCTTCTGGGACCTTCTGAGACCTTCTGGGACCACGCCATCGTCAACCACCCGGAGAACTCTGTCAAGCGTTCATTTGATTAACTCAAACAGGTGCTTGAGGTAAGATCTTCCGTGTGTCCCCGCAGAGCCCGCGCAGGTCGCCCCAGCCGCAGGATCGGCAGCGCGACCCCGAGCGCACCCGCAAGCTGATCCTGGAAGCCGCGGCGGCGGAGTTCGGCGCGCACGGTTACGCCGGGGCCCGGGTCAGCGCGATCGCCTCCAGAGCGGGCGTCAACGTGCAGCTGATCTCCTACTACTTCGACGGCAAAGAGGGCCTCTACCAGGCCGTGTCACGCCTGTGGCAGGAGCGGCGGGGCGAGCTGGCGCCGCCGGACACGCCGCTGCCCGAGCAACTGCGCCGCCACGCGATGGAGGCGTTGCACAATCCCGACGGCACCCGCCTGTTCGCCTGGAGCGGCCTTCAATACACCGGCCCGGACGACGACCCCGACCACGCGGCGCGCGCCCGGATCCTCGGCGAGACCGTCGCCGAGCTGCGCGCGCTACGGGAGTCGGGCCGGCTTCCCGCCGAGGTCGATCCGGCCTGCCTGCTGGTCATGCTCATGGGCGCCGCCATGGCGACCACCACGCTGCCTCATGTCATCGAGGGCGTGTGCGGCGTCGATCCCCGCTCCCCCGAGTTCATCGCGCACTTCGCCGACCAGGTCGCCGTCCTGGCCCGGCTCATCGGGCTCGACCCGGCCTGACCCGGCTCGGGAACTCCAGCCGTGGCCGTGGGGTGGGCGGTCTCGGGGGCCACGTAGAAGGCGACATTCAATCTGGCCATTGACCATGGCGCGACCTCGCGCCGGCCGCGCAGATCGTGACATCGAACGTGGCCATCCTCCGGAGGCGGGTCACTCAACAAGTTCGAGAACGTGGTGTGCGTTCGCACTCCGCATGCGGCGGAAGGCCCGCACGTCAAACCGTCAAGCAGGACCCCGACAGCCTCACGCTGCCGGGGTCTTGTCACGCTGTCACGCCCCTATCATGGATCGCACCAGGCCGGCGACGGCGATCTCGGCCCGCCCGGGAGGCTATGGCACGATGTGCACGCCCCTGCGGGCGCAGATCGCGTACGCCTCGATGGTTCCCGCGCTCGTGGACATGTTCTTGCCATGGGCCCACCACGTGGAGTCGTCGCGCGGGTAGCTGGAGTCCAAGTCGACCAGGTCGGTGTGGGAATCTCCCGCCCTGACGAGTGCGCCGCCACCGGTGAGAACCCAGCCTTGGGGGCACTGGGCGTCGAGTGCGGCCCTTCCGGGGTAGACATCGTCCGGAGAAGGCGGGAGAACCGCCGAGGTCCGGATGGTGATCAGCGGGCTGGCCATCGCCGGTGCGGCGCCCACGATGATCGTCGCTGCGGTTGCGGTGGCTACGAGAGCGGTCTTGAGCATGGACAGTCCCACTTTCGGTCGTTCCGACGCGCGCCGGAAAAGGGAGTGAGAGCCCTGGGACACGACCGGCCTCATCGCTGGCCCGTGCTGGTGCGAGCGGTGGCTTGCCTGTGGTCGTCAGGGGTCACGAACGAAATCATCGACCTCGGGCCACGGATACAGTCAGTAGCGGATCAGTTACATTTAGTAAGCGCCGCGCGGATCTGGGGCTCGCCCTGAAGGGTGGACGACTGGCCACGTCATAGGGGGCCGGCCACCGCTTCTCCTGACACTGGCCAACTCTCTGGCCACTTTGGCTGGCGGCGGCCAGATACCGCGTCACCTGACAGACAAGGCGGTCGGTGAGGTTCCTGGCGACCCACAGGCAGGTGAGGCGCCGGCCGCCGACGACGGCGGGCGCCTGGTTGTCAGGTGGCGGCGGGGCCGTCCCATCCCGTCGATGGCGTTCATGCCCTCGACGGCTCGGGAAGGCGGGCCAGGTCGTTGTCGATGGCGCGAACCGTACCGCCCTCGACCACGCCGAACGTGGGAAAGGCGCGTACCCCGAAGGCCGCGATCACGGGGTCGGCCTGCGGGCCGGTGACCACGCGCGCCACGGCGGCCAGGGCGTCGATCGTCGCGGCCATGCGGCCGGGCTCCCCCGAGACGACGGCGAGCACCCTGTCGCGGCCGCCGGGCACGGCGCCGGCGTGACTCACGAACTCGGGCAGTTTGTCCTCGCACGCCGAGCACCCCTGGGCGAAGAACGCCACCAGCGTGCGCTCGGCGAACGAGACCGGCTCGCCATCGACCGTCGCCGCGGCGACCTCGGGGACCTCGTACCCGGGGACCGGGATGAGCTCGCTCGTCCGCACCCCCTGCGCGCCCAGGATCTCCAGCCGCTCGGTGTGCGCGCGGAGCCGTCGGATCACGCCGAACGTCAGCAGCAGGTTCAGCAGGCACAGTGCGCCGACGACAATCACCGCGACCGTGAGGAACACCATGGGCGTCATTCCCTTCGCTCGTGAGCAGAGCAGAGCAGTGTCTGGGACGACGATGGCCTGCCGTGCTTTCCGCGGCCTGTCACGAACCTGTCGCCCCGCGGCGCGAGCCGACAGCTTCGGGAAAGCGGCGGTGGCGAGAATGCCCGGAGCGATTCTCCCTACCTGGAGGTGACCGTGAAAGCACTGCTGGAACGATGGAGCGATCGGCTGCTCGAGAATTTCGTGCCGAAGGCCACGGCGTCCGCCCTCGACCGGTGCAACTGCGATTGCATCCCGTGCTGCGTCTTCGTCAACGGCCGCAACTACCGGGGCAAACTCTGTTACGACTGCATCAGCGGGCACCGGTGCGGATGCACCAACCTCTGGACGGACTGCCCGTAACGTGATGGCCGGCCATCTGGCGCTCGCCTGCCGGTGTCTCATCGCCGTGGTGTTCGGCGTCTCGCGGGCGGGGGCCGTGACGGTCTCCGTGCTCGTCATCCGGCTCGACGATCTCGTCGAGGTCTTCACGGGGTGAGGCGATGCTGGTCGTGATCGTGGCGCTCGCCCTGTCGGGGGGCGCCTGCCTGCTGTGGGTACGCGGGCGGCACCTGCTGGTGACGGTGGACGGGCCGAGCATGGAGCCGGCGTACGCGCCCGGCGACCGGGTGCTGGTCCGGCGGGTGCCCTTCGCCCGTGTCCGGCGGGGTCAGGTGGTGCTGGTCAGGCGGGACCCGGCGCAGGGCACGGAGCTCGTCATCAAGCGGGCCGTGGCGGTCCCCGGCGACCCGGTGCCCCGGATCGGCTTCCCCACGCTGGCCGAGACCGCGGTCCCGGCGGGGAAACTACTGGTCGTGGGCGACAACCGGGCGCGTTCGTACGACTCGCGGCACCACGGCTACGTCCCGGCGGAGCGATTCGTCGGCGTGGTCGTCCGGAGTCTTCCCGGCCGGTAGGCGTCGGCGACCATGACCAGCCATCTGACCTCGTCGTCCAGCGAGCGCTCCGGCGGCTGATCGGCGGCTTCCAGGGCCCGCCCGTCCCTGGTTCTGAGCGCGTGCGCCACGGCCGAGGCCGCGGCGGCGGCCGCGCGCGGGCCGGGTTCGTGGTGCGCGGCGATGTCCAGGGCGAGCAGCCCGTCGTTGATCTCGATGACGCGGCGGTACAGCCGGTATTCGATGTCGAGGATGGCGAGGGGTTCGCGCGTCCGTGGCCGGTGAAGGGCTATCTCGGGCATGGCGGCGTGCAGGTCGGACCAGAGAGGACGCAGCCGGCGGTACGCCCGCAGGCATGCGAGCCGCTTCCTGGCCGTCTCCGCCGCCGCGCCCAGCTTGGGCAGGGCCAGACCGGTCGCGCCGAGGATGACGGCGGTCAGCGCCAGGGGTGTGGAGACGGCGTTCTCCCCGTCCGCCGGGGTGTGGCCCAGGAGGCGGCCGGCGACGTACAGGGCCTTGTAGAGGCAGTAGGCGATGCCGAACAGCGCGGCGGCGGAGACCAGCCGGACGCTCAGGCGGAGTGCGCCGCTCGCGGTGTGGCGCCCGTACCGCCAGGTGGAGAGCGCGATGTCGACGCAGGCGAGGGTCGTCATCGCGACGAACACCAGCATGTACTGCGGGATGAAGGCGGCCGTCGAGTAGCGGTCGGCGAACAGGATCGGCTCGGAGACGTCCACCGGCGCGAGCGCGAACAGGACCGTCATCGCGGTCGCGGCGCCGCAGCCGAGGACGATCCGCCGCCGGGCCCGGGCCCGGCCCCGGCCCCGGGCGCGGGCGCCGGGGCGGTCGCGGTCACGGTCACGGGCGCGGGCGATGTCAGGGCCGACGAGCATGACGCTGATCGCGCCGGCGGCGGTGAGCGTGGCCAGGTGCTGGATCAGCTTGGCCGCGTTGGGGACGTCGGTCAGCCGGTCGAACGCCGCGTACACGGGCGGAATCCCCACCGTCAGCGCCACGCTCAGGCCGAGGCAGATGACGACCAGGCTGCGCAGCCCCGGGTGCCGTGGCCGTCTGACCAGGTCGGCCGCCTTCACGACGAACACGACCCAGCAGATCGCCGCGATGCCGATGTGCAGCAGCCGCAGGAGCCCGGGCTGGGTCATTCGAGGAGGTCCCGCAGCAGGCGTTCGCGCTCCGACCCATCGCCTTCCGCCGGCGCCGCGGTGATCCGCTGGGCGAGCAGGGACGCCAGCGTCTCCGCCTCCCGTTCCTCGCGTACGGCGTAGGCGGACCGGCCCAGGATGCGCTGGATCGCGGTGGCGCCGAGATTCGGCAGCAGGACGCGGCGGTAGTCGCCTTCGAGGCCGTGCGCGTGCTCGAAGACGAGGTGCGAGAACTCGTGCAGGATGATGTGCGACCGGTGCAGCGGCGAGGTGTTGTCGCGGTAGAGGATGAAGTCGGTGGCGGGGGTCGCGATCCAGAGGCCGCAGGGCCCGCCCGCTTCGAGGCCGCGCAGGGGCATCAGGGTGATCGGCCGGCCTCTGGCCTCCTCCAGGTGTGCCCGCAGGCCGTCCATGGTCAGCGGTGACGGCAGGTCCAGCTCGCGTAACTTCGCCGCGCAGGCTCTGCGCAGGCTCCTCCCCAATGGCTCGCCCTCTATTTCGCGGGCGGCAGGCCCTGCATCTGCCGGATCTGGTCGATGATCGTGAGGATCGCGCTGCGGTTCTGCGGGGTCAGGTCCTTGCTGCGCAGGGCGATCTGCATCACGTCGTTGTCCCGCATCGCGACCACGAGTTCGAGCTCGGCGTCGATCTTCGCCGCGACCTCGTCGTCGAAGAAGTAGTTGACGCTGACGCCGAAGAACTCGGCCAGGCCCTTGAGGTGGTTGTAGGTCGGGTTGCTGCGTTTGCCGCTGCGCAGGAGCCCGATGTAGGCGTCGGTGATCGAGCCGATCCCGGCCGCGACCTCGGTGTTCGAGTACGGCCCCCGACCGCCCGGATGGATCGTCGCGAACAGGTGGTTGAGCTTGTCCGCCAACGTTCGAGGCCGTTCTTCGGCCACCTCGCACCTCCCAACTGTTGTTTGAGCAGATCTCTTTCTCCTCAAACACGGGTTGACACATCCCGCCTACGCCAGTTTATGCTCCCCCTGCTGCCCTTCACAGGCCGGCGTCTTTCGCCGGCCCTGACGAGATTGGCGGTTCATGCTAGGTATGGGGGCTGGCTTACGTTTCGGGGTGCTCGGCCACCTGGAGGTCACCAGGGACCACTCTCCGATCATCATCACATCGTGCAAGCAGCGCATCGCGCTGGCCACGTTGCTGCTCCGGGCCAACCAGCTCGTGACGAAGAACGAGCTGATGGACCGGATCTGGGAGAGCGAGCTCCCGATGGACGTGCTCGCCTCCCTGCACACGCACATGTCCCGGCTGCGCCGCAGCCTGGGCGAGGGAGGAGGGCTGATCACCAGGCGCGACCTGGGGTACGCGGTGCCGGCCAGCGAGGAGACGCTCGACATCCTGCGTTTCCGGCACCTCACCACGCTGGCCGCGGGGGCGCGGGGGCGGGGCGACGCCGTACGGGAGGCGCGGTTGCTGCGGGAGGCGCTGGGGTTGTGGCGGGGGCCCGCGCTGGCGGACGTGGACTCCGAGTCGCTGCAGCGGGACGTTGTTCCGGTTCTGGAGCGGGAGCACACGCGGACGCAGGAGCGCTGGTTCGAGGCGGAGATCGGTCTCGGCGGGGCCGCCGGGGTGATCGCCGATCTGGAGACGGCCGTGGTGGCGCATCCGACGTACGAACGGTTCTGGGCCCAGTTGATCCGGGCGCATGCGCAGACGGGGCGGCCGGCCGAGGCGCTGGAGACGTACGCCGCGGCCCGCCGGACGTTGTCCGAGGAGCTCGGCGTCGAACCCGGCTCGGAGATCCAGCAGGCCCGCCGGCACGTCCCCCTCGGAGACTCCCGGCACCTCCCACCCCGGGACGCGACGCCAAAGGCGGCACGGCCGCTCGACGTGCCGCCGCAGGTGGGACCGGCGGGCGGGGGTGTGCCGATGCCCGCCGAGCTGCCCGCCGGCGCCGGGGCCTTCACCGGGCGCGCGGCCGAGCTGGGACGGCTGCGCACGCACCTGACCTCCGGCCGGCCCCGCCCGTTCGTCGCGATCGTCGGTACGGGTGGCGTCGGCAAGTCCGCCCTGGCCGTCCACGCCGCCCACCAGATCGCCGGCCACTTCCCCGACGGGCAGCTCTACGTGGACCTGCACGGCGCCACGCCCGGGCTGCGGCCGCTGCGCCCGCTCGACGTGCTCGGCCGTTTCCTGCGCTCGTGCGGATTCGCCGGCCCGGCCATCCCCGGCTCGGTGGACGAGGCGGCGGCACGCTTCCGGTCGGCGCTCTACGACCGGCGGGTGCTCGTCGTCCTGGACAACGCCCACGACGCCGACCAGGTACGGCCGCTCATTCCCGGCGGGCTCGGCTGCGGCGTCATCGTCACGTGCCGCCGCTCGCTGGTGCCGCTGGCCGCCGCCCACCAGAGCCGGCTCGGCAGGCTGCCGGCGGCGGACGCGTACCTGCTGCTGGCCCGCCTGGTGGGGCCGGCGCGCGTCGACGCCGAGCCGCAGGCCGCACGGGAGGTGGTGCTGCTCTGCGGCGGCCTGCCCCTGAGGCTGTGCGCGGTCGCCGCCCGCCTCGCCGCGCATCCGGCGGAGACCTTCGGGGCGACGAGGGACCGGCTGGCCATGGAACAGGACCGGCTGACCCCGGCGACCACGGTCGCATGACCGCCGGGCGTGCGGCTCCTGAGGACACCGAAGCCGCACGCCCGGCCCCGGCTCCCTGACTATGTCGCCGGCCGACTACCCATAGGTGGCCTGGTCGCCGTCGGTCACGTTGGCGGCGCGACGATGACTGACGCAAGGGCGGCAAGCAGAGCTCTCATGGGGATGGCCCTTCGGGTAGGACGGATGGCCGAACCATAAGATGTCGAGCAGACGAAATTGCGCAAAAAAGCAACATGGCTTGCGCCCGTCGGCGGTTCAGCTCGCGTTCGGCTTGCGGTCCACGCGAAGTCCCGCGCGAGCGGCCGCCAGCTCGTACGGATCGTTGATCCGCAGAGCGATCTCCAGCGCCGCACGGAAATGTGCCGTGGCCTCGCCGGGCTCGCCGCACGCCTCATACGTCCGCCCCAGCCCGTTGAGCACCATGCACTCCGTCATCCGCCCCGGCAGCCGCCGGGCATGGACCAGGGCCTCCTCCTGGAGCCGGAGCGCCTCCAGCGGCAGTTCCTGGCGGACGGCGACCTGGCCGAGGTGGTGGAGGGCCTGGGCTTCGAGCATGGGGTCGGCGAGGTCGCGGGCGATGGCCAGGCCCTGTTCCGCGGCCTCCCTGGCGGCGGGCACCTGGCCCAGGCCGAGCCGGGCCATGCACACCTCGAACAGGGCGAACGCCTCATCGTGACGCCGGCCGCCGCGCCGCCGCATCCAGTCCAGGCTCTCGTCCAGGTACGCCAGCGCCCGGTGCCCCTCGCCCAGCCGGACGTGGATCTGGCCGGCCAGGTAGATGGTGGCGAGCTCTCCTGGGCGGTCGCCGAGTTCCCGGTACAGGGCCTGCGCCTCGTCGTTCGCGTCGAGGGCGGCGACCAGCTCGCCGGTTCTGAACAGGCCGAACGCCACGTAGTTCTGCGCCTCGGCCCGCATGCGCCGGTCGTTCGTGGCCGCGGCCAGCTCCACCGCCCTGCGCTGGCACTCCAGGAACGGGCCGTACTGGTCGGCCTCCATGAGGGCGTGACCCAGGGTGGTCAGGATCATCGTCTCGCCGCCGAGGTCGCCCAGCCCCTGTACGGCCTCCAGGGCCGGGCGGTGGGTGGCGAGCCAGTCGTCGACGTGCCGGCCCAGGTAGAAGTAGTACGCCGTGACATAGGCGAGCTGCCAGGCGTGGACCGGCCACCCGTGCCCGGCGGCGTGGACGACCAGGGCGACGGTGTTGTGGCGTTCGCCGTTGAGCCAGGCCATGGCGGCGTCCCGGTCGGCGAACCGCCGCGCCCCGCCCGCCGGGCCGGGCACGGTCGGCGTCAGCAGCAGGGCGTCCGGATCGACGTGGGCCATGGCGGCGCGGGCCGTGTGCGTGTGCCAGCCGAGCAGGCGCTCCCACACCTCCGGCCGCTCGCCTTCGGCCTTCGCGAGCTCTCTGGCGTACTCGCGGATGAGGTCGTGCATGCTGACCCGCCGCTCGGCGCGGCTCACCAGGTGGGCGCGGACGAGGGCCTCGACGCACTCGCGCGTGGCCTCGAAACCCTGTCCCGACATGGCGGCCAGCGCGTCGAGGCTGACGTCTCGCCCGGGGTGCAGGCCCATGAGGCGGAACGTGGCCCGTACGGGCTCGGGCAGGGCCTGGTAGGACAGGGCGAACGTGGCGCGTACCCCGATGTGGGGATCTTCGGCGAAGTCGAGGGCCTCCAGCAGGTCGCCCGCGCGTAATCGCGCCACCTGCTCCCCCACCGGCGTGCCCGCCCCGCGAAGGTGCGCCGCGGCCAGGCGCAGGGCGAGCGGCAGATATCCGCACAGAGCGGCCAGTTCGCCGATCCCGTCCAGGTCCTTGTCGAGGAACGCGCGCAGCAGCGCTTCGGCCTCCGAAGGGGTGAGCAGATCCAGGGCGATGACGTCGACGCCGTGGGTGGCGGTGAGGCCGCGCAACGAGTCCCTGCTGGTGATCAGCACCCGGCTCGGCGAGGTGCCGGGCAGCAGGGGCCGTACCTGGTCGGCGGCGGCCGCGTTGTCCAGCACGATCAGCATGCGCCGCCCCGCGACGGCCGAGCGGTAGAGGACCGCGCGCTCGTCCACGTCGACGGGGATCGACTCCGGCGGGACGCCGAGCCCGCGCAGGAGCTGCCACAGCGCCTGAGCGGGGGTGACCGGGGCGCTGCGGGAGTAGCCGTGCAGGTCCAGGTAGAGGTGGCCGTCGGGGAAGTGATCGGCCCGCAGATGGCCCCAGTGGACGGCCAGGGCGGTCTTGCCGACGCCACCCGTGCCCGCGATCGCGGTGATCACCAACGCGCCCCCGTCGCCGGTCAGGAGGGCGTCGAGGACGGAGAGGTGGTGCGCGCGGCCGGTGAAGCGGGCGACGTCGGCCGGGAGCTGCCGGGGCACGAGATCCGCTTCGCGGGGCCGTACCGGATCGGGAAGGAGGTCAGGGTCGCCGGCCAGGATGGCCTGGTGCAGGCGTTTGAGCTCGTCGCCGGGCTCCAGGCCGAGCTCGTCGCGGAAGCACCGGCGCGTCAGGCGATACTGCTCCAGCGCGTCCGCGCGCCGTCCGTCGCGGTGCAGCGCCAGCATGAGCTGGGCGCGGAGGCGTTCGCGCAGGGGCTCGACGGTGACGAGCTGCCGCAGCTCGCCGACCAGGTCCGCGTGCCGGCCCAGCGCCAGGTCCGCGTCGATGCGGCCGGTGAGGGCCGACAGGCGCAGCTCCTCCAGCGTGTAGCCCTCCGCGTTCTGGAACTCCAGCCGGGTGCCCGCCAGCGCCGGACCCCGCCACAGCGCGAGCGCGGCGCGCAGCCGTCCGGCGGCCGCCGGCAGGTCGCCGCCGGCCCGCGCGGCGTCGGCGGCGGCGACCTCGGCCGTGAACCGCGCCAGGTCCGAGCCGCCCGGCGGGACGTTCAGCGCGTAGCCGCCGGAGCTGGTGGCCAGGGAGACGTCGTCGGCGAGGAGGCGGCGCAGGGACCACACGTGGTTGTGCAGGGCCCGGCGCCCCGCGCCCGGCGGGTCGTCGCCCCAGAGCGCGTGCAGCAGCTCGTCGTGCGGCACCACCTGACCGGCGCGGAGGACGAGCAGCGCGAGCAGCGTGCGCTGCTTCTCGCCCACGACCGGCACCGCATTCCCGTCACGCCGGACCTCCACCGGCCCCAGGACGCGGAACTCCATCTCGGCCTCCTACACGTCGCGGCGATTCCGTGCGGCCCCATCGTGGTTCAGCCCTGTCTCGATGATCGCAACATGCGGTAACAGATCGACTGACAAGATCATGACAACGCCCGGCGCGGCGGGGTTGCGTTCATGAAGCTTATCTTGGATGATTCGTTATCTTGTATCGTTCGTGTTTACGTAGGTAGGTGTGGCGCCATGACCGCGTCCAAGGCTCCGACCATCGCCGAGGAGTTGCGCGGGGCAGGCCTGCGGGTGACTGCCGCTCGTGTCGCGCTGCTCGAAACCGTCCGGGAGGGTGATCATCTCGATGCCGAGGCGATCGCCTCCGGAGTGCGCGAACGTGTGGGCCACATCTCCCTGCAGGCCGTGTACGAGGCACTCCACGCACTCACCGCGGCGGGCCTCGTCCGCCGCATCGAACCGGCCGGCAGCTCGGCCCGTTTCGAAGGACGCGTGGGCGACAACCACCATCACATCGTGTGCCGATCGTGCGGGTCGGTCGCCGATGTCGACTGCGCGGTCGGCCACGCGCCCTGCCTCACCGCGGCCGATGACCACGGCTTCGCCATCGACGAGGCCGAGGTCACCTACTGGGGCCTGTGTCCTGACTGCTCCGCCGCTCGCCGTACCTGAGCACCGTTTCTCCTAGTACAAGAGGGATTTCATGTCCGAAAACCATGACGCAATCGTCACAGACCCCAAGACGGAAGGCAGCGGCGGCTGCCCGGTCGCGCACGAGCGCGCGCCCCACCCGACGCAGGGCGGCGGCAACCGCCAGTGGTGGCCGGAGCGGCTCAACCTGAAGATCCTCGCCAAGAACCCCGTCGTCGGCAACCCGCTCGGCGGGGACTTCGACTACGCCGAAGCGTTCAAGAGCCTCGACCTCGCGGCCGTCAAGCGCGACATCGCTGAGGTGCTGACCACCTCGCAGGACTGGTGGCCGGCCGACTTCGGCCACTACGGCCCGTTCATCATCCGGATGGCCTGGCACAGCGCGGGCACCTACCGGATCAGCGACGGCCGCGGCGGCGCCGGCGCCGGTCAGCAGCGCTTCGCGCCGCTGAACAGCTGGCCCGACAACGGCAACCTCGACAAGGCCCGCCGCCTGCTGTGGCCGGTCAAGAAGAAGTACGGCCAGAAGCTCTCCTGGGCCGACCTCATGATCCTGTCCGGCAACGTCGCCCTGGAGTCGATGGGCTTCAAGACGTTCGGCTTCGCCGGCGGCCGCGCCGACGTGTGGGAGCCCGACGAGGACGTCTACTGGGGCCCCGAGACCACCTGGCTCGGCGACGAGCGCTACACCGGCGACCGTGAGCTGGAGAAGCCGCTCGGCGCGGTGCAGATGGGCCTCATCTACGTCAACCCGGAGGGCCCGAACGGCAACCCCGACCCGCTCGCCGCGGCCCGCGACATCCGTGAGACGTTCCGCCGGATGGCGATGAACGACGAGGAGACGGCCGCCCTGATCGTCGGCGGTCACACCTTCGGCAAGACCCACGGCGCGGGCCCGTCCGACCACGTCGGCGCCGACCCCGAGGCCGCCTCGATGGAGGAGCAGGGCCTGGGCTGGAACAACACCTTCGGCACCGGCAAGGGCGGCGACACGATCACCAGCGGCCTCGAGGGCATCTGGACGAACACGCCGATCACCTGGGACAACAGCTTCCTCGAGATCCTGTACGGCTACGAGTGGGAGCTGTTCCAGAGCCCCGCGGGCGCCAACCAGTGGCGGCCGAAGGAGGGCGCGGGGGCGGGCACCGTCCCCGACGCCCACGACGCGTCGAAGAGCCACGCCCCGACGATGCTGACGACCGACCTGTCGCTGCGCTTCGACCCGATCTACGAGCAGATCACCCGGCGCTGGCTGGCCAACCCCGACGAGCTCGCCGACGCCTTCGCCCGCGCCTGGTACAAGCTGACCCACCGCGACATGGGCCCGATCGTGCGCTACCTCGGCTCGGAGGTCCCGGCCGAGACGCTGCTCTGGCAGGACCCGCTGCCCGCGGTGACGCACGAGCTCGTCGACGCCGCGGACGTCGCCTCCCTCAAGGAGCAGGTCCTCGCCTCGGGCCTGTCGGTGTCGCAGCTCGTGGCCACCGCGTGGGCGTCGGCCTCGTCCTTCCGCGGCAGCGACAAGCGCGGCGGCGCCAACGGCGCGCGCATCCGCCTGCAGCCGCAGAGCTCGTGGGAGGTCAACGACCCCGACCAGCTCGCGACGGTTCTCGGCACCCTTGAGGGCATCCAGAAGACCTTCAACGGCGCCCAGAGCGGCAAGCAGATCTCCCTCGCCGACCTGATCGTGCTCGCCGGCGCGGCGGGCGTCGAGAAGGCCGCCAAGAACGCCGGCTTCGAGGTCCAGGTGCCCTTCACGCCGGGTCGCGTGGACGCGGCGCAGGACCAGACGGACGTGGAGTCGTTCGCCGCGCTGGAGCCGGCCGCCGACGGCTTCCGCAACTACGCCGGGAAGGGCAACCGGCTGCCGGCCGAATACCTGCTGATCGACCGGGCCAACCTGCTGACCCTGAGCGCGCCCGAGATGACGGTGCTCGTCGGTGGCCTCCGCGTCCTGGGCGCCAACCACCAGCACTCGCAGCTCGGCGTGTTCACCGCGACCCCCGGGACGCTCACCAACGACTTCTTCGTCAACCTGCTCGACCTGGGCACGACGTGGAAGGCGACGGCCGAGGACCAGAGCACGTTCGAGGGCCGCGACACCGCCACGGGCCAGGTCAAGTGGATCGGCAGCCGGGCCGACCTGGTCTTCGGGTCGAACTCCGAGCTGCGCGCGCTGGCCGAGGTCTACGCGAGCGATGACGCCAAGGAGAAGTTCGTCCTCGACTTCGTCTCGGCGTGGGACAAGGTCATGAACCTGGACCGGTTCGACCTCGTCTGATCCTGTTTCGACGTCCAGGCCGGTCCGTGGTGACCGGCCTGGACGTTCGCGTTCCTACGGCTGCGCGTTCATCCGGGGGCATCCCGCGAGCGAAGCAGTGGGTGGATTCCTTCATCACCCAAAAGGAGACAGGAATGCGCAAGTCATACAAACTCGCCCTACCGGCCGTGCTGGCATCCGGGCTGCTGATGCTGCCGGCGGCACTCACCACCTCCTCCGCGTCGGCCGCGACGGCCGGCTCGACGGCCTCGATGGCCCTGACCCTCACCGGGGGCGGCTGTGAAGGGCTCGCGCGGCGGCTCCTCTGCTCGGTCGCCTTCAGCGGCGCGGTCGCGCCGGTCGCCATCCGCTGGTTCGTCAACGGCGGCAACATTCCGGCGTTCAACGACAGGACGTTCGTGAGCATCGGCTGCCAGCCCGGCTTCCCGGTCGGCATCCGCTCGGTGATCTCCGACGCCACCGGCGCGTCCGTCGAATTCCGCACCTCTCCCGTCTGCCCGTCCGGCAACCCCTGACAGATCCTCGACGCCCCGACGCCGGAGCGGTGGCACCGCCCGGCTTCGGGTCATTCTGCCAACGTACGCCTTGATTCGCGCGACGATCACGAAGCAAAATGCCAGTTCACCAAGGTTCGTACGGTTTTCGCGGGGGATGCGATGCAACGTAATGAACTGGCCTATCTCAGCGGGGGACGTCGCCGGGTCGCCCTGGCGGCGCTGGCACCGATGCTCATCGACGGGCGGCTGAAGCTGACGCACAACGGCAGGCTCTATGCCGTCACCGGGGCCACGGCGGACGACCCGCTCCAGGAGGCCGCGCTGGCCCAGCGCTCGACCCTCATGGAGGCGCTCGACGCCCTGGCCGCGCACGAGGTCGTCGTGGCCGTGGAGGCCGACCTGCTGGCCCGCCGGCTCGCCGCCCGAAGGTGGCCGTGGAGCGCGCCGCGCCCCACCGCCGAGGGCAGGGCCCTGCTGGAGGAGCGGACCAAGGAGCGTCAACCGGCGACGATCCGGATCGCCCTCGACGGTGTGCGCGGCATGTCCGACGACAGGCTCAGAAGGCAGTTCGCGGGCCCGTCCAAGGAGAAGGGCTCGCTGCGCGGGCAGGGCACGGGCGGCTGGTCCTCGCCGGACGCGGCAGGCGGCGACTTCGGCGGAGGGGGCGGCAGCTTCTAGCCTCTACCAGGCGCGGGTACGGCCGACCCACACGTTGCGGGCGCGGAGGTGCGTGTCGCCGTCGGGGCCCGGCCGCTGCTCGGCCCAGCCGGCACCGCCGGGCTCGATCTCGGAGGACCAGGAGCCCATCTGCAGGTTGATGATGAGCCACTGCGGGATGCCGGCCCAGTCCTTCCCCCGATGGGTCGCCACGTAGTCATCGAAGTAGTAGTCGATCATGACGTCGTTGCCCTCTTTGTACAGCCAGACGCGGTACCTGTGCCACTCGCCGGGGGTCGCGACGGGGACCTTCGTCCGCGTGACGAAGCCGTCCGTCGTCGGCTCCTCGCCCGTCTCGCCGGTGGAGGTCTTGTTCCAGGTGTTGAAGAGGTTGGTGGAGTTGCCGACATATTCCAGGATGTCGGTCTCCGGGGGCCAGGCCGGCCAGGTGCCGGTGGTCCAGAAGGCCGGCCAGACGCCCAGGCCGGTGTCGGTGCTGAACTCGCCCTCGATGTCGTACTCGGGGAACTGGTCGTTGACGAGGATCTGCCGCTTGGCGTGGACGGCGCCGGAGCGGTACCACAGCGGCGCGTTCGGCGGGTGCGGGCTGGTGCCGTCCGGGGCGGCCAGCCGGGTCGCCGTGAGGGTCAGCACGCCTTGGGAGAGGGAGATCTGGCTGGAGTGCATCTTGGCGGCGCCGTTGTGGGTGTCGGCGCCGCCGTCCCAGGGGTAGAGGTGGTTCCAGCTCTGGTTGAACGCCGTGGTGCTGCCGAAGGAGGACTTCTCGATGAGGTTCTCCCACGTCGGGGCGGCGCGGCGGGCGGCTAAGGCTTCGGCGTGCGCCGCGCTGGGGGCCAGGGCCAGGCCGCCGGCGGCGGCCGCCGCCGAGGTCAGAAGCCGGCGGCGATTGATTTCCGGTGCGGGCATGCGTTTTCCTCGCGGTCGAACGATCATGAGCGGCACCAGCGTACGGCCCGGGGGTGTCCCTCCGTCGGCACACCCGGGGGATCGGTGGCCCGGCGCGGGCACTCGGTCGCTCGGCCTCGGCCGACAGGGCGGCGATGTCATGTCCCAGGTCTTCGCCCCGGAACCGGGCCAGGGGGCCGGCGGTGGGCCATGATCCCCCGCTGACGCCCTCACTCCTCGGCGGCGCGCCTGGCCCAGGCGATCTCCAGCTTGCCGGTGGGGGTCCGGGGCAGGGCGGGGAGCAGCACGATGCGGCGGGGGATCTTGTAGCCGGCCAGGGTGGGGCGTACCCAGTCCTGGAGTGTGCGCTCGGTCAGGGCCGGATCCCGGGTGGCGACCACCGCGGCGACGCGCTCGCCCCAGGTCTCGTCCGGCAGGCCCACCACGACGCAGTCGGTGACGCCGGGGTGGGTGAGCAGGGCGTTCTCGACCTCCTGCGGGTACACCTTCTCCCCGCCGGTGTTGACGACCCCGGAGCCGCGGCCGAGGAAGCGGATGGCGCCGTCCGCCTCGACCTGCGCCAGGTCGCCGGGGATGGCGTACCGGACGCCGCCGATGACGCGGAACGTGGTCCCGGTTTTGACCGGGTCCTTGTGGTAGCCGAGCGGGATCGGGCCCGAGTAGGCGAGCAGGCCGTGTTCCCCGCTGCCCGGGACGACCTCCGTGTCGTCCGCGGCGATGACCTTGGTGGCGGGCGCCGGGCGGAAGCGGGAGGGCAGGTCGCCGGCCGAGGCGGTGATGGCGAAGGCGAAGGGGCCGCCCTCGCTGGCGGCGAGCGCGTCCACGATCGTGATGGCGGCGCGTTCGTGCAGGGCGCGCTTGAGCCCGTCGCTGAGGACCGTGCCCGAGGAGAGGATCGAGGTGAGGGAGCCGAGATCGTACGGGCGGCCGTCCCGCTCGGCGGCGGCCAGTTCGTCGACGAGGGGGCGGCAGACCGCGTCACCGGCCACGATGATCATGCCCGCCCGCTGCCGGGCCACGGTCTCCCACACGTGCCGCGGATCGAGCCGTCCCGGGCGGGTGGTGATGACCCGGCCGCCGACCAGCAGCGCGCCCATCGAGTTGAACAGTCCGGTGCCGTGCATGAGCGGCACCACCGGCAGCGTCGCCGGCGCCCGCCCTTCCGTGCGCGCGGTCACCGCGAGTTCGACGGCCTCGTCCAGCGTCGACGGCAGTTCCGGTACGCCGAGCGGCCGGAAGATGGGCACCGTCAGCGCGTGCAGGAGGTCGGCCTGCCGCCAGATGACGCCCTTGGGCCGGCCCGTGGTGCCTCCGGTGTACATGAACAGCCGGTCGGAGCCCGGCCGTGGTCCGGCGGGCCGGGGCGGCGTGCCGAGGGGCCGCCCGGTCTGGAGGACGAGGCGCAGCGTGGCCACCGTCTCCGCGGCGTGGGCGACGTTCGCGGCCAGTTCCGGGCTGTGGACGATCGCGGCGGCGTCGGCGTCCCGCAGAAGTGCGGACAGTTCGTGTCCCGTGTAGCGGTAGTTGGCGTTGACCGGCACCGCGCCGATCTTGAAAGCGGCGAACACGGTTTCCAGGTAGGCAGCGCCGTTGTACAGGTAGCAGGCCACCTTGTCGCCCGGTCCGACCCCGGCCCGCACCAGCGCCGTGGCCAGCCGGGCGGCGCGGTCGTCGAACTCCGCGTACGTGTGGTCGCGGCCGGGCTCGGAGATGGCCACGGCGCCGGGCAGCCGGCGGGCGACGGCCTCCCAGATCGTGCCGAACGAGACGTCCATCATCAGGCGTGCGAGTATTCACGCGGACGCTCGCCGGGAGAAGGCCCGTTTTCGCGGAGCGGAAGCAATTCCCCGGCCGCTATGGCGAGCCTGCCCGTTTGTGTAGCGTGGTCGGCAATCATGTGACTCGCGGACAGGCGGGTGAGTAAATGACCGCTCTTGCCGAGCCCCATCGCCTGACCTCGGCCCAGCGCGTGCTCTCCATCCTCGGCGTCTTCGACACCGAGAACCTGGCCCTGTCCCTCAGCGAGATCAGCCGCAGGACCGGCCTGTCGCTCAGCACCACCCACCGGCTGCTCAACGAGCTGCGCCGCTGGGGCGCGCTGACCCGGCACGACGACGGCCGGTACACCATCGGCCTGCGCATCCTGGAGCTCGGCACACTCGCTCCCGAGGGCGGGCAGCTCCGGGAGATCGCGCTCCCCCACCTGCACGATCTGCAGCACGCCACCCGGGCCAACATCCATCTCGGCGTGCCCGAGGGACACGACGTCATCTACGTCGAGTCGCTGCGCGCCCGGGACACCGTCCCGGTTCCGAGCCGGCTCGGCGGGCGCTGGCCCATGCACGCGACGGGCACCGGCCTGGTGCTGCTCGCCCACTCCTCCCAGGAGTTCCAGGAGGAGGTGCTCGCGTCCGAGCTGCGCGGATACACCGTCCACACGATGACCGAGCCGGGCCCGCTGCGGCGCTTCCTGGCCGAGGTGCGCAGGTCGGGCGTGGCCATCGTGGAGAGCCAGCTCACCTACGACGTCATGGCCGTCGCGGTGCCGATCCGCGGCGCCCGCGACCGGGTGGTGGCCGCGGTCGGCATCACGCTGCCGAGCGGGTCGGCCGCCCCGCGCACGCTGGTGCCGGCGATGACCACGGCCGCCCGGAGCATCTCCCGCGCACTCGGCGCGCCGTCGGCCGGCACCACCCGCCCGCTTCCTGCGGGGCGCAGGCAGGCGCGCGAGGTCACGTACGCGGCCGGGCGTCAGGGACCGAGGTAGCGGGTCAAGCGGGACTTCGTCTCGGTACGCCCCAGCGACCCGGCCGGAACGAGGTCGACCGAGGCCCGGACCGTCAGCCGGGCCCGGATCAGCTCCTCGATCTCGCGTCGCAGCCGTACCGGATCGCCGGGCTCGTCACCGACCTCGGCCTCGACCCGCAGCGGCGGCTCCACGCGCGGGCCGGGATCGGGCAGCACGATCTGCACCACCCCGTTCGTACGCGGCCGGAACGCGTGTACCAGATCGCGGATCGCCGTGGGAAAGACGTTCACCCCCCGCACGATCAGCATGTCGTCGGTCCGCCCCACGCACCGGATGAGCGGCGCCCCGTCGGCGGCGATCCCGGTGACCAGCACCCGGTCCCGGGTCCTGAACCGGACCAGCGGGCAGCACTCCCGATCCACCGAGGTGTAGACGAGCTCACCCGAGGCGCCGGGCTCGGGCTCGACCGGCTCATCGCCGTCCGGCGAGACCAGCTCCACCAGCACGTGCCGGCCCCCGGTGAACCGCATGCCCCCGGCCCCGGGCGGCTCGGCGAACAGCACCGGCGCCATGTCCGCGTTGCCCAAGCCCTCAGTGACCCGCGCGCCCCACTCCTGCTCGATGTGCCGCCGGAACGCGGGCTCGCCGCCGCCGGGCTCGCCGCCCACGAACACCTTGCGGACGCCGAACTCGCGCGGGTCGCGGCCGAGCCCGCGCACGTACTCGGTCAGGTAGCGCACGTAGGAGGGGGTGGCGTGCAGCGCGGTGACGCCCAGGCCGTCGAGTGCCTGCACCGCCTTGTCCGAGGCGCCCGTACCGACCGGGACCATCGTGCAGCCGATGCGCTCCAGCGCGTCCCGGATCGGCAGCCCGCCCACGAACAGCGTCAGCCCCGCGCCGTGCAGCACGACGTCCTCGCGCCGGGCGCCCATGGTCGTGAACGCCCTGGCCACCATCTTCGTCCACACGTCGGCGTCGCGCCGCGTCACCCCGACCCAGCTCGGCCGGCCGGTGGTGCCGGTGGAGGCGTGCACGCGAATCACCTCGGCCATGCCCACGCCCGCGTGCCGGCCGAGCGGAGGCGCGGCCGCCTGGGAGTCGCGCAACATCTGCTTGTCGGTGAAGGGCAGCTCGCGCAGGTCGTCGAGGGACGTCAGCGCCGCCGCCGGGCCGGTCCCGTGCTCGGCGAACAGGCGGGCGTAGAACGGCGAGCGCGCGGGCAGCCCGGCCAGCTGCGCGCGGAGCATCACGGTGACGGCGTCGCGGTCCTCGGGCGCGACGAAGCCGGATGTGATCACGTGACGTCCTTCCGGGAGCGGGGCTTCACTATGCGCGGCGGGCCGACCGGCGGGCCACAGGACTTCCGCTGGACGAAATCCCCGTCGATTTCTCCTCCGCCGCGCGGACATCCTGACCGTAGGAACCGTGAGACTCCGAGGAGTGCCCTCCATGGCCCAGCAAGGCACGTCCAAGCCTCCATCGGTGAAGGGCCTCTTCGCGGCCAGCTTCATCGGCACTTCGATCGAGTGGTACGACTACTTCATCTTCGGCACCGCCGCCGCGCTGGTGTTCCCCCGGCTGTTCTTTCCTGAGGCGTCGCCCGAGGCCGCCACGCTCGCGTCCCTGTCGGCGTTCGCCGCCGGGTTCCTGGTCCGCCCGCTGGGCGCCGCGGTCATCGGGCACTTCGGCGACCGGATCGGCCGCAAGTCGATGCTCGTCCTCACGCTGATCCTGACCGGCGGATCGACGTTCCTCATCGGGGTGCTGCCCACGTACGCCGCCATCGGGATCGGGGCGCCGCTGCTGCTGGTCGCCCTCCGGCTGGTGCAGGGGTTCGGCGTGGCGGGCGAGTGGGGCGGGGCGCTGCTCGTCTCCACCGAGAACGCCGGCCCGGGCCGCCGCGCCGTCTTCGGCAGCTTCGCCCAGTTCGGCGTGCCGGTCGGGGTGCTGACCTCGAACCTGGCGTTCCTGGCCATCTCCGGCCTGGACGACGAGGCGTTCTTCTCGTACGGCTGGCGCATCCCCTTCCTGTTCAGCGCGGTGCTGGTGGTGGTCGGCCTGGTGATCCGCGCCCGGTTGTCCGAGCCGCTGGAGTTCGCCAGGGCCAAGCGGGAGCGGGCGGTCAGCAAGGTGCCCTTCCGCGAGTTGCTCCGCCGCCACCCGCGCAACCTGATCCTGGGCAGCCTGGCCGCGATCGCGCCGCCCGCCGTGGGCTACGCCGTGACCGTGTACCTGCTCACGTACGGCACGAATGTGGTCGGCTTCGAGCGCGGCACGCTGCTCACGCTGATCCTGGCCTCGACGTCGGTGTGGATCATCGCGATCGCCGTGTCCGCGCGGCTGTCGGACCGGTTCGGCGCCAAGCGGCTCTACCTGGCCGGCGCGCTGACCGCGGTGGTCTGGCCGATCCCGATGTTCCTCCTGGTCGACACCGGCGACACCGGGCCGGCGCTGGTCGCCTTCCTGGTGGCGGCGGTGGTGCAGGGGATCATGGCCGGCGCGCAGGGCGGGCTGTTCACCGAGATGTTCGACGTCAAGGTGCGCTACAGCGGGATCTCGGTCGCCTACTCCATGGGCGGCACGGTCGCGGGGGCGATCACGCCGCTCTTCCCCGCCCTGTACGCCGCGTACGGCTCCTCGACCCCGGTCGCGATCTTCCTGACGGTGCCGGGCCTGGTGAGCCTGGTGGCCGTCCTCGGCATCCGGCGGATCGTCGCGGACCAGGAGGCCGTCCCCCTGCACCGGTGACCTAGCCGGCGAATCCCCCGTTCCTGGTCCACCGCAGGGACGAGGAGCCGCGCTCGAAGGTTACCGTGCCGGCGCGGCCGGAGATCTTCTCCCAGCCGTCGAAGCTCCTGGTCAGGTGGTGGTCCCAGGTGCTCAGGTCGCCCGTGCCGACGGCCGCGATCGACTCCATCGGCGGCTCGCCGTCCGCGCAGTAGCGGCCGAAGTCCGCGATGGCCGCGACGGTGCCGTCGAAGGCGCGCAGCTCGATCCCCTGACAGGCCTCGGTCTTCGTGCGGTAGACCAGGCGCGGCTCTGTCCACCGCCGTGCCCGCGGGCTGTAGTGCTGCTCGAACAGGCCCTTGCCGCGCCGATAGTGCATGGCCACCCGCCGCCCGTCGGCGAGCTCGACCTCGGCGTTGAACGGGTCGCCTTCGCCGTGCCACCGGATGTCGCTCCGGCGCGGGCCCTGCTCGGAAACCGAAGGGACGGGCGACGGGACGGGGCTCGACGGCGTGGCCGCGGGGGTCTGGGTTCCGCACGCCGTCAGGAGCAGCAGCGTTCCGGTCAGTGCTCGTCTGTTCACCATCCGCATCGTAGACAAGCGCTCGTCCGACGGCGAAGAATCTCTGGTAGCGCTAACATCCGACAGCGTTCAGAAGGGTGACCACCGTGTCCCTGCGCCGAACGATCCTCGCGTTACTCATGGTCCTGATGGGCCTCCACGCCGCCCCCGCCCAGGCCGCGGCGGCGTACCAGGGCTATGTGATGGGCTACTTCAAGGAGTCGCCGAACCAGTCGGGCGACAGCTACGCCCTGCACCTGGCCGTCAGCTCCGACGGCCTCAACTGGATGCCGCTGAACCAGAACAACCCGGTCGCCACGCCCACCGCCGGCATGCAGGGGCTGCGGGACCCGTACATCCTGCGCAAGCAGGACGGCACGTTCGTGGTCCTGGCCACCGACCTCAAGGGCCGGGTGTTCAACCTGAACAACCAGTACATCCACGTGTGGGACTCGGCGAACCTGACCGGTTTCAGCAACTACCGCCGGGTGCGCCTGCACGGCATGAACACGCACTCGTGGGCGCCGGAGGCGTTCTGGGTGCCCTCACGCAACCAGTACGCGGTCATCTACTCGGCCCACAACGGCACCCGCGACGTGTTCATGGTCAACTACACGACCGACTTCATCAACATGGGCACGCCCCAGGTCTTCTTCGACCCGGGCTTCAACGTGCTCGACGGTGACGTGCTCGTGGACGGCGGCACCTTCTACCTGGCCTACAAGAACCTCGCCGACGGCAACCTGTACGTCGCCCGCTCCACCACCGGCGCGCCCAACAGCTTCACCACGCTGACCGGCGGGCTGCGGCAGGGCAACGGCATCGAGGCGCCGATCCTGGTCAAGTCGAACACGAGCGGCACGTTCTGGTTGTGGGGCGACTCGTACTCGCCGGCCAACGCGGTCTTCTACGCCTGGCAGTCCGGCAACACCACCAACTGGTCGGCGATCGGCCAGCGCGCCTTCACGCCGCCGATCAACGCCAAGCACGCGACCATCTCCCCGATCACCGCGGCCGAGCAGAGCGCGCTGGTCGGCCGGTGGGGAGCGCCGCAGTGGAACCGGCTCAAGTCCGCCAACTTCCCCGACCGGTACGTACGGCACGCGAACAACATCGCCAGGATCGACCCCTTCCCCATGGACCCGACGGCCGACCAGCAGTGGCGGCTGGTGCCCGGCCTGGCCGACGCGGCCGGGGTGTCGTTCGAGTCGGTGAACTTCCCCGGCAGGTATCTGCGGCACTGGGACTACGCGCTCAGGCTCGACCCGAACGACAACACCTCCGCCTTCCGGGCCGACGCGACGTTCTACCGTACGGCGGGGCTGGCCGACGGGGCGTGGGCGTCGTTCCGCTCGTACAACTTCCCGGACCGATATATCCGGCACTCCGGCTATCTGCTCCGCATCGACCAGCTCAGCAGCGCTTCCGCGCCGACCGCGCGGCAGGACGCGACGTTCCAGGTCACGTACTAGAGCTTGCGGGCGATGCCGCCGAACATGAGCCGCTGGCCCACCGTCAGCTCCGCGGGGACGGGCTCCTCCGGGCGCCACAGCGGCAGCGGCACGACCCCCGGCTCCACCAGCTCGGCGTCGCCGAAGAAGGTGGTGATCTCCTCGACGGTGCGGAACCGGCCGGTGCCGAGCAGCGCGAGATACTTCTTCTCCGCGTCGCGCGAGTCCTGGCTGGAGTCGCAGAAGTGGGTGATGAACAGGTAGCTGCCGGACGGCACCGCCGCCATGTACGCCTCGACGATCCCGCGCGGGTCCTCGTCGTCGTGCAGGTGGTGCAGGACTCCGACCAGCATGACGCCGACCGGGCGGCCGAGGTCGATGAGCCGTTGGACGGACTCGTCGGCGAGAATGGCCGCCGGGTCGCGCAGGTCGGAGGTGACCACGGCGGTGTTCTCGTTCTCCGCCAGCAGCGCGCGGCCGTGGGCCAGCACCATCGGGTCGTTGTCGACGTAGACGACACGCGACTCCGGGTTCGCGCGCTGCGCCACCTGGTGGGTGTTCTCCACCGTGGGCAGGCCCGAGCCGAGGTCGAGGAACTGCGTGATGCCCTGCTCGATCAGATAGCGCACACCCCGGCCCAGCACCTGCCGGTTGTAGGTCGCCACGTCGTAGATCTCCGGGATGACCTTGACGATCTCCGCGACGAAGGCCCGGTCGACCTCGAAGTTGTCCTTGCCGTGCAGCACGACGTCGTAGGCCCGGGCGATGCTGGGCCTGGTCGTGTCGATCGCGCTGCCCCACTCATCTGCTTTCTCGGCCACAGGCGTCCCTTCCTCGCGGAGTCGATCCCAAGATCATAGGACTCGCCGCTGATTCTGATGAGAAATCCCTAATGTCCATCTCACGTGCGCGCCACGGCCGGCCGAGAGGCTTCTCATCACCGGGGCGGACGACCCGCGCCGGACCTGACGAAAGGCTCGACATGCGCAAGATCGGACTGACCCTCGCCGGTGCCCTCCTCGGCGGCCTCGCTTTCACCGGGCCCGTGGCCGCGGCCGACACCCGTACGTGCGGCGGCACGATCCGTACCATCGGCGTTGACGACGTGAGCGTGCCCAACGGCGCCACCTGCACCCTCCTCGGCACGCGCGTGGGCGGCAACGTCAAGGTCGGCGAGGGCGCCACCCTGATCGCGCGCGACGTCCGGGTGGACGGCGACGTCCAGGCCGACGGCGCCCGCGCCGTCTCCGTGACCAGCGGTTCGAAGGTGGACGGCAACATCCAGGTGAAGGACGGCGGCGCCGTCACCGTGACCTCGGCCCGCGTCGGTGGCGACATCCAGCTTGAGGACAACCGGCGCCACCTGCGCGTCAACGGCAACCGGGTCGACGGCAACATCCAGCTCAGCGACAACCGCGAGGGGCTGCGGGTCCACCGCAACTCCGTCAAGGGCAACCTCGAATGCGAGGGCAACGGCGCGAGGGTGACCGGCGGCAAGAACGCCGTCAGCGGCGACAAGGAAGGCCAGTGCCGCCGCTTCTGACGCTCAGCCCTGCGGGTCGAACGGGATGCCGGCCGGCTTCGCCTTCGCCAGCTCGCCGGCGAACGAGGCGTCCTTGAGCCCGAAACTGGCCGAGCCGAAGTTGTGCGCCACCAGGCGGTCGCGCAGGCCGGGCGGGTAGCCGTCCCAGCCGACCAGCGCCGGGAACTGCCAGGTGCCCTTGTGGTTCTCCGGCGGCTCGGTGGCGCTCGCGAACCGGAACGCGTGGGTGGACAGCCCGTCCTTGTGGTAGATGATCTTCGGGTGGGTCCCTTCCCAGAAGAGCTGCGCACGGGGGCGGACGCTGTAGTTGCCGTGCGCGGAGGCGGCCACATACTGCGCCGTGCCGCCCTGGACCCAGACCACGACGTGCTCCCAGTCGTGCCGGTGCCCGCAGCAGCCGGGCAACGTCTGGTCCTTTTCGAAGTAGAGCCCGTAGATGTAGGCGCACCAGCCGTTGTTGCACTTCGAGCGCGAGTAGGAGTTGGTGTTGTCGAGGTCGGACAGGTCGTGGCACTGCCCGTTGACGGCGCCGCCGAGCGCCAGGCCGGGCGCGATGGTACCGTCGCGGCCGATGGCGGGCGTCGGATAGCAGCCGTCGCCGTCATAGTCGAACGCCGGCTGATAGGTACGGTCCGCCGCCGGGGCGGCGGGGTCGAGGGCGGTCGGCGGTGCGGCGTACGCGATGCCCGGACCGGCCAGGACGATAGCGACGGCACTCACGAGGACGGCGAACGATAAGCGCCATTTCCGGTGGCGGGAGAAGGACACGGCGGCTCTCCTGAAAGTGATCGACGATTCCCGCCGTATTTGTCTCACGAAGCCGTCGCGCGGGCCAGAGTAGCCGTGCTACGGGTGGGGTACGAACCCCACCTCGACAGGTACTTGCACGATAAGGACCCCCATGGCCCAGACCAGTCCCCCCAGTTCTCCAGATACGAGCAGCGGCGACCAGCCCGGCCTCAAGCAGGTGATGGGCCCCGGCCTGTTGCTGCTGTTCATCATCGGCGACATCCTCGGCACCGGCATCTACGCGCTGACCGGTCAGGTCGCGGGCGAGGTCGGCGGCGCCGCCTGGCTGCCCTTCGCCGTCGCCTTCGTCGTCGCGTTGATCACGGCGTGCTCATATCTGGAGTTGGTCACCAAGTATCCGCAGGCGGCCGGCGCCGCGCTCTACGTGCACAAGGCGTTCGGCACGCACATAGTGACGTTCCTGGTGTGCTTCGCCGTGATGTGCTCGGGCATCACCTCCGCGTCGGCGGCGTCGCGGGCCTTCGCCGCCAACCTCAGCACCGGGTTCGGGCTCGACGTCGGCAACGGCGTCATCCTGATGATCGCGCTGGGCTTCATGCTGCTGGTCCTGGCGGTCAACCTGCGCGGCGTCGGCGAGAGCGTCAAGATCAACGTCGTGCTCACCGCGATCGAGCTCTCCGGCCTGCTGCTCGTCATCGTGATCAGCCTGTACTTCATCTCCGGCGGCAACGCCGACTTCTCCCGCGTCGTCGCGTTCGAGACCCCCGAGGACAAGAGCGTGTTCCTGGCGGTCAGCGCCGCGACGTCGCTGGCCTTCTTCGCCATGGTCGGCTTCGAGGACTCCGTCAACATGGCGGAGGAGACCAAGAACCCGGCCCGGATCTTCCCCCGCATCATGCTCACCGGGCTCGGCATCACGGGCCTGATCTACGTGCTCGTGTCCATCTGCGCCGTCGCCGTGGTCCCCGTCGGAGAGCTCGCCGCCAGCGAGACCCCGCTGTCGCTCGTGGTGCAGACGGCCGCCCCCGGCTTCCCGATCTCCGACCTGCTGCCGTTCATCTCCATGTTCGCCGTCGCGAACTCCGCGCTGATCAACATGCTGATGGCCAGCCGCCTGCTGTACGGGATGGGCAAGCAGGGCGTGCTGCCGTCCTTCCTGGCGAAGGTGCACCCCAGGCGCCGCACCCCGCAGGCGGCGATCCTGTTCACCACCGCCCTCGCCGGCGGCCTCATCGTCTTCGTCTCGCTGGACCCGAAGAACCCGGTCGTGTCCCTGCTGGGCGGGACGACGTCGCTGCTCCTGCTCGCGGTCTTCGCGCTCGTCAACCTGTCCGTGCTCGTCCTGCGCAAGGACCGGGTGACGGGCGAGCACTTCAACGCGGGCCGGATCCTGCCGGTGATCGGCTCGATCACGTGCCTCTATTTGGTGCTGCCCTGGTCTTCCGGGCGCCCGGCCGGCCAATACCAGATCGCGGGCATCCTGCTGGCGATCGGCCTGGTGCTGTGGGTGGTCACCTGGTACGTCCACCAGAGGGAGAACGCCAACCGCTGAACGATGCCGGGCGGCGCCGTCCTCCTTGTGGCGGCGCCGCCGCTCAGTTGACACCCCGGGTCAACCTCGCCAGTCTTTCAGGACGCGTAAGTCGGTCGGTGAGGAGTGTTCGTGGGGGAACAGCAGACTGAACTGAAGGACTTCTGGGAGACGCGCCTGCAGGCCGACTGGACCGAGAGCGGGGTCGGCTACAAGAGCCTCGGCCGGGCGTTCAACGTCTGGATGTACCGGGTGCGCAGCGAGGTCTTCCGGCGCGAGGTGGGCGCGCTCGGTCTCGACCTGTCGTCGGTCCCCGTGCTCGACGTCGGCTCCGGCACCGGCTTCTACCTGCGGCTGTGGCGCTCCCTCGGCGCCCGGTCGATCACGGGCTCCGACCTCACCCGCGCGGCCACCGAGCGCCTGCGCCTGCGTTTCCCCGAGACGGAGATCCTGCGGCTCGACATCACCGACCCGGCGGGCGCGCTGGAGCCCGCCTCGTTCGGGGCGGTCTCGGCCATGGACATGCTGTTCCACATCACCGACGACGAACGCTACCGGGCGGCGCTGCGCTCCATCGGCGCGGCCACGAAGCCGGGCGGGACCTTCGTGTTGTCGGAGAACTTCCTGCACGGGCGCGAGCAGCGCGGCGAGCACCAGGTGAACCACACGCTCTCGTGGATCACCGGAGCCCTCGACGAGGCCGGGTTCGACGTGGTCCGGCGGGTGCCGATGCTGGTGCTGATGAACGCCCAGGTCGATGCCAACCCGGTGTGGCGCAAGCTCTGGGGCGGCTTCCTGCGGGCCGCCACGCTCACGGAGTTCACGGGCGGTCTGACCGGAGGGCTGCTCACGCTCGCCGAACGGCGGCTGGTCCGGGTCGTGCGCGAAAGCCCCACGACGGAACTGATGATCTGCCGGCGGCGCTAGGCGGTGATCAGCCGGCGTTCGTGGTTGATGATCGGCTCGATGTCGAGGTCGTAGTTGCACAGCACCACGGCCACCCAGTCGAGGTCGAGGTAGATGCTCCAGTTCGTCGAGCCGCCCGCGATGCCGCCGCCGTGCGCGATGAAACGCCGGTCGTTGTAGATGGAGGCGATCGGCCCGTAGGCCTGGAAGGGCTCGCCGCGGGCGGGGTCGGGCGGGCCCTCGCGCAGGGGCGCGCCGGAGACCTTCGGGCTCACGTACAGGTCGGTGTGGGCCTGCTTGAGCAGTTTGTTGCGCTGCAGCGCGAGCGCGAAGCGGACCAGGTCGGGGGCGGTGGAGAAGCCGTTCCCGCCGCCGGAGCCGATGAAGGCGCGCGCCGAGTTGCTGCCCACCACGCCACTGCCGCCGCCCTTGTCGAGGTTGCGCACGCCGTCGACGCGCGAGCCGTCCTCCTGCCACATGTACGGATGCGCGATGCGCTCGTTCGCCAGCCACTCCGGCGTCGTGTAGTAGGCGGAGTCGGTCATCCCGGCCGGCACGAAGACGTGCTCGCGGACGTACTCGTGGAACGGCTGCCCCGACACCGTCGCCACGAGCTCGCCGAGCAGCTCGTACCCCATGCTCGCGTACTCCTTGGCGGTGCCGGGCGTGAAGCGCAGCTTCTGGGCCCGGCCCCGGCGCGCGATGTCCTGGTTGCGCTCCTCGATGCTGGTGAAGATGTGGCCCGTCGGCGTGGAGTTGGTGGGGTCGGTCATCCCGGCGGTGTGGGTGAGCATCTGGTGGACGGTGACGTGCTCGGCGATCTCCTTCGGGAAGCCGTCGAGGTAGGCACCGATCTTGTCGTAGAACTTGATCTTCTTCTGCTGGGCGAGCCGGCAGACCGCCAGGCCGGTGAACGGCTTCGAGGCCGAGGCCAGGGCGTAGATGGTGTCGATCCGGTTGGGGATCGCCTTCTCCTTGTCGGCCATGCCGTACGCGCGGGCGAGCACGGGGCGGCCGCGGTGGGCGAGCAGCACCGTGCCGGAGAACTTGTCCTGTTCGGCCAGGTCCTTGATGTACCGGTCGAAGGAACCGCCGGGGCGCAGGTCCGCGGGGGTCCGGGCGGCGCCCGTACCTGCCAGCACCTCGCTCGCGGTCAGCGGGACGGCGCCGAGCAGGCCGAGCGCGGCGCGCCGGGAGGGTCGCGTCATCTTTTTCATCCAGGTGATGAAAGCGGGCGCGGTGTTTCCGTGGCGTTTCCGCGATCACCGCAGCGGGGGCAGCTCCAGCAGCTCGCTGACGCGGCTCACGCTGTCGGGGACGTTCGTGAAGAGTACGGCGCTCTCCTCGCAGAAGGTGGCCAGCACCCGGATCCCGGCCACGTCGATGAAGGTGAGCCGGTCGAGGTCGACGACGAGCCGGCCGGCGATGCCCCGGGCCGTCGCCAGGATGCCCGCCACGGCGGCGCCGTTGCTGAAGTCGATCTCACCGATCAGCCGGAGCTCCGACCGCCCCGGCCGCTCCACCAGACCGACCCACAGCAGGGTGTCGGTGTAGAGCAGGCGCTCGCTCTCCAATCGCAGTTCGCCTGGCCGCTCCGGGCCGCAAGGGCCCATCGACAACATCGTTCCCATGGCGAGGCGCGAGATGAGCAGCATCGGAGCTCCTTCCCGCCTCCACGGTAACCCCCTCTCACCGCACGTCCAGGTCCTCGAAACTCGGGCCACGGCCGGGCAGGGGCGCGCCCGGGCGCAGGCCGTCGAGGACGAGCGCGAGGTGCCGGTCGGTGTCGTCCATCCCGTCCGGCAGGCCGGGCAGCGGGCGCAGCACCCGGGCCAGGAGCAGGGCCAGGTCGCCGCCGGTGAGGTCGGCGCGCACGGCGCCCTCGGCCTGGGCGCGGGCGACCATCCGGTCCAGGGCCCGCAGCAGCGACCGGCGCAGCCGCAGGTTCTCCGGATCGGTACGCGGGGCGTCCCACGCCGGCGCGAACCAGGCCGACAGGCGGCTGGCCAGCGGCAGGTCGTCACCGGCGGCGCGGACGAACCGGCCGAGGGCGCCCCAGCCGTCGGGCTCCTCGGCCTCGGCGGTGCTGGCGGTGTCGACCACCCGGCGCAGGTCGTCGAGCGCGACGGCCTGGACCAGCGCCTGCCGGTGCGGGAACCGGCGGTAGACGGTGCCCACGCCGACCCCGGCGCGACGGGCGACGTCGTCGAGGGAGACCTCGGTGCCGTGCTCGGCGATGAGGTCGCGGGCGGCCTCGACGAGCTTCTCACGGTTGCGCCGGGCGTCGGCTCGCAGTCCTCCGGTCGTGGTCATGACCACATGATAAGCGGAGGGAATCCTCCGATTCGGGCGCTGTCGCTTCTGTACAAGACCTGGCCTCGCGCTCGCTCTTAGCCTTCCAGGCATGACGAAAAAGCTGGTCATTTCGGAGTTCGTGTCACTCGACGGTGTCATGGAGGGTCCGGGCGGCGAGCCCGGTTTCCGGCACAGCGGCTGGGTGATGGAGCACTACGTCCCCGACCACGACGACCACAAGTTCGAGGAGCTTCAGGAGACCTCGGCCCTGCTGCTCGGCCGGGTCACCTACGAGGGCTTCTCCGCCGCCTGGCCGGAGGTGACGGGCGCGTTCGCCGACCGGATGAACGCGCTGCCCAAGTACGTCGCGTCCGGCACCCTGCGGGAGCCCCTGACCTGGAACGCCACCCTTCTCGCGGGCGACCTGACGAGCGAGGTCGAGGCGCTCAAGCGGCAGGACGGCGACGGGCACCTCTTCGTCCACGGCAGCCGCACGCTCGCGCAGGAGCTGCTGCGGCGGGGCCTGGTCGACGAGGTGCGGCTCATGGTCTTCCCGGTCGTGCTGGGGTCCGGCGCGCGGCTGTTCGCCGAGTCGCCGGACAAGACGTCGCTGGCGCTGTCGGGGAGCCGCACGTTCGACTCGGGTGTGGTCGCGCTGACCTATTCGCGGCGTTCGTAACCCTTGTATGGCCTCCCGGGCATCTTCCGCCGCTGATGTGAGCGGTGGTGGGATGAGAGGCCCCATGGAGCCGCGCCCCGACGATCCCCCGCCCGGCCCGGACGACGACGGCCGGGACGGCGTCCACCTGACGGCGCACGCCTCCGACGCGGCCCGGATCCACCAGGCGGGCCGCGACCAGCACTTCCACTACGCGGACGGCACGCGCCGGACCGTGCCGGGCGCGGTGGCGGACCAGTGCCCGTACCCGGGGCTGGCCGCCTTCGGCCGTGACCAGGCCCGCTGGTTCTTCGGCCGGGACGCGCTGATCGCGGAGCTGCTCGCCCGGCTCGACCACCGCCTGACCGCGCGCGGCATCCAGATGGTGGTGGCGCCGTCGGGCGCGGGCAAGACCTCGCTGCTCCGCGCGGGCCTGCTGCCCCGGCTGGAGCAGGGCGCCCTGCCGGGGTCCCGGCACTGGCCGGTGGTGGAGTGCACGCCGACCGGGGATCCGTTCCTGGCGCTGGCCACGCGGCTCGGCCCGCTCGCCGGCGCCGATCCCCAGGCGGTGGCCGAGACGCTCGCCGACGACCCGCGCGAGGCGGTACGCCTGCTCGACGAGGCCCTGAGCCGGGACGGCCGCTTGGTGGTGGTGGTCGACCAGTTCGAGGAGTTGTTCACGCTGTGCGGCGACGCCGCGCGGCGGCACCGGTTCGCCGAGTCGCTCGCCCTGCTGGCCGCCGGGGACGCGCTGGTCCTGATCGGCGTGCGGGCCGACTTCTACCCGGCCTGCGTCGGCCTTCCCGCCCTGCGTACCGCCCTGCAGGACAGCCCGCTGGTGATCGGCGCGATGTCCCCGTCCGAGCTGCGCGCCGCCATCGTGCACCCCGCGCAGGACGTCGGGCTGGAGATGGAGCCCGGCCTGGTCGAGGTGCTGCTGCGCGACCTCGGCGCGGTCACCGACGACTCCGAGAACGCGGCGGGCCGGCTGCCGCTGCTGGCCCACGCGCTGCGCGCGAGCTGGCTGCAGCGCCACGGCGCCACCCTCACCGTTGACGGCTACCGGGCGACCGGCGGCATTCAGCGCGCCATCGCCACCACCGCGGAACGCGTGTACGCCGGCCTCGACCCCGCGGGCCAGGCCATGGCCCGCTCGCTGCTGCTGCGCCTGACCAGGATCGGCGACGGCACCCAGGACACGCGCCGCCGGCTGCCGTGGGCCGAGCTGGTGAACGGCAGCTCCGCCCCGGCCACGGCCGCGGCGGTGGCCGACCGGTTCACGCAGGCGCGGCTGCTCACCCGGCACCAGGACGCCGTCGAGATCACGCACGAGGCCCTCCTGCACGGCTGGCCGCTGCTGCGCCGCTGGATAGACGACGACCGCGCCGGCCGGCCCGCCCGCCAGGACCTGGAGGAGACGGCGGCGGCGTGGGACCGCGCGCGGCGCGACTCCTCGCGGCTGTACCGGGGCAACCGGCTGGAGGCGGTACGCGGGTGGGCGAACGGGTCCGCGGACGCGGATCTCAGCCAGGCGGCGCGGGCGTTCCTGGCGGCCTCCGAACGGCAGCGGCGCCGTACGCAGCGGGTGCGCGGCGGGATCATCGCGGCGCTGACCGCGCTGACGGTCGCCGCCACGAGCGGCGCGCTCCTCGCCCTCGGCGGCCAGTCGGAGGCGATACGCCAGCGCGACCTCGTGCTCTACAGCCGGGTGCTCGCCGAGTCCGACCGGGTACGCGACACGAACGCCTCGCTGTCGGCCCAGCTCGCGGTGCGCGCGCACCAGATGAGGCCGTCGGCGGAGACGTTCACGCGGCTCGTCTCGGCCGCCACCCTGCCCCTCGCCACCCCGCTCACCGGCCACACCGACGCGGTGTCCGGCCTGGCCTTCCGGCCTGACGGGAAGGTCCTGGCCAGTTCCTCCGACGACGGCACGATCAGGCTGTGGGACGTGTCACGGCCCGGCAAGGCCAGACCCCTGGGGCTTCCGCTGACCGGCTTGGAGTTCGGCGTCACCTCCCTGGCCTTCGGCGCCGGGCGGATCGTGGCGGGCGCGGACCTTTCGCACATCCGGCTGTGGGACGTCTCCGACCCCGCCGCACCGAAAACGCTGGGCGAGCCTTTGGCCAACGATACGGAGAGCGAGATCGCCATCAGCCCCGACGGGCGACTGCTGGCCAGCGGCGGCCACGGAGATCGCGTCCGGCTGTGGAGCCTGGCCGATCCGGCCCGGCCCAGGCTCCTGTCCAGCGTCGACACCGGCGGCTCCACGGAGTCGCTGGCCTTCGCCCCCGACGGCCGCACCCTGGTGGCGAACGCGCTGCTGGTGGACGTGTCCGATCCGGCCCGCCCCGAGCCGCTCGGCAAGCGCGTCGAAGGCGCCGCGCGCGCACCCTCGTTCAGCCCCGACGGCCGCCTGCTGACGGCCATCGACGCCGACCGCGCCGCGCGCCTGTGGCATCTGGACGACCGGAGGTCACCGGCCCCGATCGGACGCCCTTTCCCCGACCGGTCCAGCAACATCGCGGCCTTCGGCCCTGGCGGGCAGGTCCTGGCCACCGGAAACACGCAGGGCGCGGTGCAACTGTGGAACATCTCCGCTCCCGGCGCCCCGCTGGCGCTCGGGCTGCCCTTCTCCGCCCACACCGGTTACCTCAGCGCCCTGACCTTCAGCGCCGACGGGCGGCTGCTGGCCAGTGCCGGCGCCGATCACACCATCCAGTTGTGGCACCTGACGCCGTCACGCTGGGCCGGGCACACCGTCGGCGTCGCCGCGGTGGACGTCCGCTCCGACGGCCGGGTCGTGGCCAGCGGCGGTTACGACCACACGATCAGGCTCTGGAGCCTTTCCGGCACGGGCGGCCTCACGCCACTCGGCCCGCCCATCAGGGAACACGGCGACGCCGTCACGGCCATCGCCTTCAGCCCGGACGGACGCCTGCTCGCCAGCGGCTCCTCCCTCAGGGACCCGGCGGTGCGGCTGTGGGACGTCTCCGGCCCGGCCAGGGCCGGCCCGCCGAGCCGGCTCACCGGTCATACCGAGCACGTCTCCTCGCTCGTCTTCGACCCGAGCGGAGGGCTGCTGGCCAGCGCGAGCTGGGACCGCACGATCCGGGTGTGGGACATCGGCGCCGCTTCGACGCTGATGACGCTGGCCGAACCCGGCTGGGTCCACGCGGTGGCCTTCCGCCCCGACGGCCGCCTGCTCGCCGCCGCCGGCAAAGACCTGACCGTACGCCTGTGGCACGTGCCCGGCTTCGCCCCCGCCGCCACGTTCACCGCCCACACGGCGGAGGTCAAGGCCGTCGCCTTCCGGCCCGACGGCCGGGTCCTGGCCAGCGCGGGCGAGGACGGACGCGTACGCCTGTGGAACCTCGCCGACCCCACGGCCCCGAAGTCCATCGGACCTGCCCTCACCGGCCACACGGAGCCGGTCGCGGCCGTCGCCTTCAGCCCCGACGGGCGCACGCTGGCGAGCGCCGGTGCCGACGAGAGCATCCGCCTGTGGGACGTCACCGACCCGGCCCGGCCCGAGCCCTTCGGCCGGCCGCTGACCGGGTTCAGCGGCGGCATCAGCTCGCTGGACTTCGGCCCCGGCGGCAGGACCCTGGCCGCCGCGGGCAGTGAACTGATCTTCTACGACCTCGACGCGGACCGGGCCGTCCAGCGGATCTGCGCGCTCACCGGGCAGGTGCTCACGGCGGCGGAATGGCGGCGCCGCATCGGCCCCGAGATCCCCTTCACCGCCCCCTGCCCTTCCTAGAGGAGCTCGATCGCGCGTTCCGGGCAGTTGGACACCGCCAGGCGGGCGGTGTGCTCCTCGCCCGCCGGCACACTGCCGTCGCCGGTGACGAGGCCGTAGCCCTCGTCGTCCTCGCCGAACAGGTCAGGGGCCAGGTCGTAGCAGCGGCCGTGCCCCTGGCAGCGTTCAGGATCGATGCGTACCTTCATCGTGCGTACTCCGCTCTGTGTTCGATGGGGCGGCGAGCGCGCCGACGACGCGGGCGAGCAGCGCCCCCCACTCCTCGTCATCGACGGCGTGCAGGGCCGGGCTGATGAGCGCGCTGCCCACCGACAGCAGCAGGCAGAAGTGGGCCAGCGCGTCCGGCGACACCCGCGGATCCAGTTCGCCACCATCCTGCGCCACCCGCGCCAGGTCGGCCAGCCAGCCGGCACGCTCGGCGGCGTAGTCGCGCATGGCGAGCGCCACGTCCTCGTCCCTGCGGGCCGCGACCATGGCCTCGACGATCACGTCGTTCCTGGCCGCGTTGCGGTGCGGCAGCCAGCGGCCGATCGCGAGCAGCAGGTCGGGCACCGGCAGATCGGGGCCGGCGGCGACCACGTCGGCCAGCGGCCGCCGGCCGTGCTCGCGCAGCGCGGCCACCAGCAGGTCGGCCTTCGAGCCGAAGTGGGCGTACAGCGCGCCGTTGCTCACCCCCGCCGCCACGGCGATGTCGGCCACGCGGGTGCCGTCGTAGCCGCGGGCGGCGAAGACCTCCGCCGCGGCCCGCAGCAACCGTGCGCGAGTCTCGGCGGCGGTGACACCGGCGATGCGTCCCATAGGAGAATTAAAAGATCGTTCATTTCGTCCGTCAACCCGGGACGGCCCCGATCCGCAGCGGAAGCGTGCGCGGACCGCGTACCTGACTCGCGGCCCAGGTCACCGCCGCCGGATCGGCCAGCGTGAACTCGGGAACGCGCTCCAGCCAGACCTCCAGCGCCACCCGCAGCTCCATCCGCGCGAGATGCGAGCCCACACACCGATGGATGCCCAGCCCGAAGGCGGCGTGCCGGTTGACCTCCCGATCGATGACGACCTCGTTCGCCTGCTCGAACTGCGCCGGATCACGGTTGGCCGCCGGGAACGACAGCAGCACCCAGTCGTCGGCCCGCATGTCGACGCCGTTCCAGCTCATGTCCTCTTTTACCAGCCGCGCCATCGTGACCGGCGCGTACGCCCGCAGCAGCTCCTCCATCGCCGTCGGCAGCAGCCCCGGCTCGGCCACCAGCCGCTCCCGATCGGCCGGCGTCTTCGCCAGATGCCACAACGACGCCCCGATGGCGCTCCACGTCGTGTCGATCCCCGCGATGAGCAGCAACGTCATCGTGCCCACCACATGCGTGGGATCGAGCTTGCGGCCGTGGAGCTCGGCATTGATGAGGTACGTCGTCAGGTCGTCGCGCGGGTTGGCGAGGTGGTCCTGAATCTGCACGACCAGATAGTCGGACAACTGCGTGAACCGCTCGAACCGCTCCTCGGGCGGCCGGTTCACGCTCTCCAGGGCGTTCTCGACGAACACCCGGAACCGCGGCCCGTCCTCGGGCGGGAAGCCCAGCATGTCGGCGATCACCCGCATCGGAATGTGCTGGGCGTAGTCACGGGCCGCGTCCACGACGTCCTGTCCCTGCATCGCGTCGATCAGCTCGTGACAGAACGCCCGCGTCGCCGCCTCCTGCCTGCTCACGGCCGTCTTGGTGAACGCCGGGAGCAGCAGCTTGCGGGCGTCGTGGTGGAACGGCGGATCGGAGGAGATCGGCGGCGCCGCGCCGACCGGGGCCAGCTCGGGGGGTGGCTTGACGTTGCTGATGATGATCGAGCGCGACGAGAAGCGGTCGGTGTCGTACGCGATCGCGGCGACGTCCTCGTAGCGGGTCGGCAGCCAGACACCCCCGAACCGCTCGGTGTGCGCGATCGGGCAGCGTTGCCGCAGGTCGTCCTGGATGGCGTAGGGGTCCGCGGCGTACGCGGGGTCGACATGGGAGAAGTCGGTCGCCCAGTCTGAGACCGGATCGGTCACGATCTCGCTGTAGGTGCCGAGCAGCCGGTTCTTGCGGGCCTCTTCGAGGCCTTGACCGAAGCGGTCGTCCACGGTCATCTCGCAACTCCGTCTCTGACGTGGATCACGACATGCCGCAATTAAAAAAGCATTCATTTGATACGTCAAGGGCCCCGCGTGTCTGAGGCGGGGCCCGCTGGGGAACGGCTCAGGTGGTCAGCTTCGCGAGCTGGGCCATCTCTGTCGATGGATCGATCACCGGCTGAATGACGATCTCGTCGACCCCGGCTTGTTCCAGGGTGGCGAGGCGAGCGAGAAGGTCGTCCCGCGTTCCGGCCAGGGTCAGCGCGTCGATCAGCGACGGCAGGATCAGGTCCCGGTCCGCCGGTGCGATGCGCTCCAGATAGTGGGGGTAGAGCGCGGTGTGCCGGTCCGGCGCGACGGTCGTGGTGCCCCGCCGGTCGAGGAGTGACCGTACCGCGTGACGTTCCTCGGCACCGAGCCTTTCGGCGAACGCGGGTGCGTCGGCGGCGAACGTCAACAGCGACATGACGATGTGACCCGTCGCGTCCCGGACCGCGTCGCCATAGGGGTCCTCGCCCTCGTCGAGCACGTGCAGCGAGGTCATGACGTAGGAGCCGACGTCATGAGGAGCGCCCGCGGCCTGCCTGCGAGTGTGGTGGAACGCGCTCCAGGCCGCAGGATCCAGAAGGCCGAAGGAGATGATGCCGGTGCCGCGACGGCCGGCGACGGCGGCGGCCTTCAGACCGGTCGCGGCCACCAGGAACTCGATGGGGTCGGTGGTGTTGACATGCTGACCGGCATGCAGGAGCCGGATGTCGCCGGCCCGGTCACCCTCGCGGTACTCGACGGCGCCTCCGGCGCACAATTCCTGCAGCCCGGCGGTGAATCTCTCGAGTTCGGCCGTCGTGGCCGGCGGCATTCCCAGGGTGCGCCGGGCGGTGTTGCCGGTGCCGACGCCGCAGATGATCCGGCCTGGCGCCAGCGCGTTGAGGCTGGCGAACGCGCTCGCCGCGGCCGGCAACGACCGCAATGCCGGTGAGGTCACCCCGACGCCGAGCTTGATACGGCTGGTGGCCTTCGCGCACAAGGCCAGCGCCACGAACGGATCGCCGTGGAGCATGGGTGTGTCGTAGACCCAGAAGCTGCTGAAGCCCAGCTCCTCGGCCTGCGCGGCCAAGTCCTCCACACCGGGTTGAGCCGTGACCACAATGCCTTTGCGCATGATGCCTCCGCCGGTTGATGGACCTTCACGCGACCGATCGGCCAGATTGCTCGACAACCCTGGACACCGGCTCAGGGATCCGGTCCGGCGGAGGCGGCCCTGACCGGGCCTCCACCGAGCGGGACGGTTCGAGCCGGCGTCGATGCGGCCGCCCGGGGCCGAGGTCACAGCAGGCTCACCGAGACGACGGCGCGTGCGCCCAGGAACACGCCCAGTTCGTCGGCCGCGGCGTGCAGCGCGGCGGTTTCTGCGGCGCCGAACGGCCGGTACAGCACCGCTTCGAGCACGACTGCGCCGGCCCGGACCGTGCGCCTCCAGCGGCCGGCCACCTGCGTGTCGACCACGATGACGCCGTTCGGCAGGGCGAGCTTGTCCGGTGCCGCCACCAGCAGGCCGCCGAGGTCGAGCAGGTGCTTGCTCTGCCGGTAGCCGACGATGTACTCGTCGTACGCCTGCAGCAGCCGCACCGATGGGTGTCCGGCCGGCGCGGGGGCGTCCCCCGGCGCGGACCAGTAGGTGACGCCGTCGACGTCGGTGTTCTCCAGCGCGTCGCCGGCGAGTGACAGCCCGGTGGCGATGTCGGCGAGTGTGAGGCTGGACCACCACGCCAGGTCCTTCGCCGTCGCCGGACCGTGGCTGGTGAAGAACCGGCGGACCAGCTCGGCCAGCGCCGCCTCGCGCTCCAGGCTCGCCGCCCGCGGGACCCGCTCGTCGAGCAGCGCGTACGTGTGCCGCCTTCCCCGCAGCGGGCCGCTGCAGATCACCCGCTCCAGTTCGGCGTGGATGAGGATGTAGCCGAGCCGGAACCGCTCCGCGAGGATGCCGTGCCGGGCGAGCAACGCCGCGATCTCGGTGCGGGTCAGGTGGTTCGCGCCGGCGACGGCGTCGGCGATCAGGTCCGTGGTACGGCGCAGCAGCGGGCCGTCGAGCTCGCCCCGCCGGTAGGCATAGGCGTTGAGCACGTGCACCCGCGGCGCCGTCAGCTCCAGCAGCCAGCGCAGGTCGGCGGGGGCCACGAAGTGCCACGTCGGGCGCAGCACGTGCGTGCGCAGGATGACGCCGTCGTCGAACGCGCGATCGAGGTCCACGTCGGTGACGCCGGGGCCGAGCCGCTGGGCGACCGCCCACTTCGCCGGGTGGTAGTCCTGCGACTGCAGCGCGCCGAACCAGCCGACCACCTCGGCGGCACCGGCGAACGGGACCGGCGGCGCGCCGCCCAGGCCGACGGCGCCGGTGCGGCGGTGGGCCAGCTCAAGCCCGTCCAGCGTCACGGCCGCCCGCCGGCCCACGCCTGGACGACCTCGTCGAGCGCGCCTGCCGGCTCCGGCCCCGAGCGGGCAGGCCGGTGCCGACGGGGTGGGACGTCCATGATCTCGCCGGCGAGCTGATCGATGGTCATGCGGATTCTCCCCACGCTCGTGGGGACTACCGTACCTGTCGCCCTGGCTTCGCACCCTGTGCCTTCTGCGTACAGACGGCCCCGAGGCCGACCACCGTCGCCGGTTGGCCCATGGGGGCGATCGGCGCGCCTGAGCCGGAGGAGCGGCTCCTTCGACCCGGCTCGATCTGCTGCGTCTTCGCTGGTGAGGGTGTTAGGCCGGCTGCCTGCTCGATCCATATCCGCCGTATGTCTGTGCCGCCGAGGCTACTGGGCCAAAATGGCCCGCATGCCTACAATGCCCGAAGATCACGTTGAGACCGCGCACCCGTCCCGATTCAATGACTATGACCATATCGCCGAGGGGTACTCGGCCGAGAACGAGACGAGCCTCCCGAACGCGTACTACGAACGGCCCGCGATGCTGGAGCTCGCCGGGGACGTGACCGGCCGGCGGATCCTCGACGCCGGCTGCGGCTCGGGTCCCCTGTTCTCCGCGCTGCGCGATCGAGGCGCCATCGTGACCGGCATCGACGCGAGTGCCGGAATGCTGGAGCTGGCGCGACGGCGGCTGGGCGATGACGCGGATCTGCGGGTCGCCGACCTGGCCGGCCCGCTGCCCTTTCCCGACGGCGCGTTCGACGACGTCATCGCGTCCCTGGTGCTGCACTACCTGGAAGATTGGGGACCGACGCTGGCCGAGCTGCGACGCGTGCTCAGGCCGGGCGGCCGGCTCCTCGTCTCGGTCGACCATCCTTTCGTGATCACCCTCATGCAGCACATGGCCGGGGAGAAGCCCAGCTATTTCGGAACCCGTAACCGGATCGAAGAATGGACCATGGGTGGGCAGACCACCCAGATGAGCTTCTGGGACCGGCCGCTGCACGCGATGACCGAGGCCTTCACCGCGGCCGGCTTTCGCATCAGCGTCATCAGCGAACCGCCGTTCGTGCCGGAAGCCCGCGAACTGTTCCCCGAGGAGTTCCGCAAGATCACCGGCACGAGGTTCCTGAGCTTTCTGTTCTTCGTTCTGGACGCCGGCTGACACGAACTCCGCCCTACGCACGCTTTGCCTCATGCCCCGAGACAGCCCGGTCCTCCACGGGGCAGAAGGCGCCTGACCGTGCAAGGGAGCAACTGATCACGGCACTGACGATCCAGGGGCTGGGCATCCTCGCCCTGCTGACCGTCGGCCAGAGCGGCAGCGGGATCGCCATCGTGCTCGCCACCGTCTCCGTATGTCCCCACAGCGGCCTTCTTCGGTCACGCCGTCGGGCTGGTCGCCTACACGGTCATCGCCACCTCCAGGCTGCCCGACAGCGAGCAGGGGCCGGCCACCGGCCTGAGCACGATGAGCCGGCAGATCGGCCTCACCCTGGGCATCCCGGTCCTGGCCGTCGCCGCCGTCGCCAGCCTCCTCACCGCCCTCCTGGTCGCCCTCTTCTTCCGGCCACCCGCCCCTGGCGCGTAGTGGCAAGTGCCTGGCACGCATCGCTAACGATCCAGCGCCCGCCCGCGGGACACCATGGACGCAGTGGCCACTACCGACCTCCTCAGAGAAGGGCAACACCATGCCGAAACTCGGCAAGCTCACCATGGCGGCCGCAGCGGCCGCGCTCTGCGCGAGTACAGTCCTGGTCACCCCCGCCACCGCCGCTTCTTCCGCGGTCATGGGGTGCGGCGCTTTCGAGGGCGCGGTGAAGAAGGACGGCACCTGGTACGCCCGGGTCTACAACGCCTGCGGCCAATCCAAGAGAATGAAGGCCACGGTCACCGGCTGGTTCGACGGCCCGTGCGAATGGGTCGGCGCCTACAGCCGGGCCGACCTGCGGGCCCCCGACAAGCCGTCCGGCACCAAGGACTGCTGAAACGGTCAGGACCTCCGCGCCGGGCGCGGAGGTCCGTACCCGTGGCGGTGTTCAAGCGGGGACATTCCATAGGCCGTACGAAAGGCCCTGGTGAAATGGGCGTGGCTGGGAAAACCCCACCGGCCGGCGATGGCGTGAATGGGCCGATCCCGCAGCGCCGGATCCGTCAGGTCGTGGCGGCATCGTTCCAGCCGCTGGTTCCGGATCCACGACGCGACCGTCGTGTCCTGGCCGGCGAACAACCGGTGCAGGGAGCGTACGGACATGTGGTGCGCCGTCGCGATCGTCTTGGGTGACAGGCGCGGATCGGCCAGGTTCTCCTGGATATAGCCGCGAACGCGCGCCAGCTGAGAGTCCCGGCGCGTCTCAAAACGGTGCTCGGCGGTGGGTTCGCGGACGAGTATGGCGGCGATGAGGTCCAGCAGTGACGCCAGTGCGCCGGCCCCCGACATTGTCCCGATCATCGAGGTGCTCCTTTCCTTCCCCGACCCCCGTCGGCGATGGAGCACCATCGTGAACAATCCGCCTTACCGCACACTGACCGCACAGGCCACGGCCGTCTCAGCCGAGGACGCGGATCCGTTCGCTCAGTTCCCGGGCACGTGACGCCGTCCCAGAGGCCTCCGCGCTGCCCGACTGCGCCCGGGCCAGTACGGTCAGGATCTTGGCCTCGATGGGCAGCGCGCCGAGCCGCCTGCTCAGCAGCGCGGCTTCGGTCAGGTACGCCGTCGCGCGCTCCACCTCCCCGGCCCGCAGATGACACTCGCCGAGCGAGGCCAGGACCCGCGCCTGGACGAAGCCGTCCCTGATCTTCTCCGCGATCACCAGCGCCTCCCGCAGCGTCCGTTTGGCCCGGTCGGTGTCGCCGGCCGCCAGGCGTACCAGGCCGAGGCCGTGCAGGGCGTGCGCCTCGGCGTACGGGGAGCCGTCGTCGCGGGCCAGCCGCAGCGCCCACTCGAACAGCGGCCGGGCCTCGGTCGGCCGCCCCTGCAGGAGCCGTAATTCGCCGCAGCGGGAGAGCACCTGTGGATGGGAGCGGTGGCTGTCGTGCAGGTCGAGCAGAGCCATGGCGCGCAGCAGGCGCGATTCGGCCTCCTCCGGCTGGTCGAGGTCGAGGTGGACCTCGGCGATGCTGCGCAGGGTGAGGATCTCGGTGCCGACGTCCCCGGCCGCGCACACGATGGCCAGCGCCTGCTCGTACGAGGCCAGCGCCCGGTGGCAGCGGCCGCGCATGGCGTCGGTCGAGGCGGCCAGCACCAGCGCCAGCGTCAGCCCGTACACCTCCTCCACCTCCCCGAACAGCTTCACCGCCGCCTCCAGCGAACGGGCCGCCTCCTCGTAGCGGTGCTGGTAGCGCAGGAGATAGCCCAGCCCGGTCAGCACCGCCGCCCGGCCTCTGCGGTTGCCGGCGGCGCGGGTCGCCTCCAGGGCCGCGGCGTGCACCGCGCGCCACTCGTCGTGGTGCCAGTGCACCTCGAACACCGAGACCAGGGAGACCGCCAGGTCCCAGCACAGTTCGTCCCGGCCCGTGGCGGCCGCCTGGCGTGCCAGGGCGACGAGGTTGTGCCGCTCGTCGTCCGCCCAGCCGAGGGGGTCGTCGGCGATGACGGCCGCGGCCAGCCCGGGTTCGGGCTCCCAGTCGGCCACGTCGCCGTGCAGGACGACGAAGTCGCCGCCGTACTGGGTACGGTGTGCCCGCCGGGCGAGGGTCAGCGACCAGGTGAGGACCCGGCCCAGCGCCTCCTCTGCCTCGTCGGCGGGGTCGGCGAGCTCACGGGCGTACGCCCTGATCAGGTCGTGCATGGTGTAGCGGCCCTGTTCGACCTCCAGCAGGCGTGCGCGTACCAGCCGGTCGAACACCCGCTGCGCCTCCGCGACCGGGCAGTCGAGCGCGGCCGCTCCGGTGGCGGCGGTGAAGTCGGGCGAGTCCAGCCGGCCGAGCAGGCGCAGCAGGCGGGCGGCCCGCTCGTCCAGGCCGCGGTAGCCGACGGCGAGGCTGGCGCGGATGCTCAGGGCGCCATGCGACAGCTCGTCCAGGCGCAGCCGCTCGTCGCGGAGGCGGGCCACCAGGTCGGCCGCCGTCGCGGCGGGGTCCGCGCTCAGCCGGGCGCCGGCGATGCGGACCGCCAGGGGCAGGTGGCCGCACAGCCGTACCAGTTCACGGGCCGCTTCGGGCTCGGCCTCGGCGCGCTCGCGGCCGATGATGCGCGACAGCAGCTCCAGCGCGTGCGCGGGAGAGAACTCGCGCAGTTCCAGGTGCAGCGCGCCGGGCAGCCGGTCCAGGGTGTAACGGCTGGTCACCAGCACGCCGCAGGTGGAGGTGCCCGGCAGGAGCGGGAGCACCTGCTCCTCGGTGTCGGCGTCGTCGAGGACGATCAGTACGCGGCGGAAGGCGAGCAGGGAGCGGTACAGTTCCGCGCGCTCCTCGGTGCCCGGCGGCACGGCGGCGGGTTCGACGCCGAGGTCGCGCAGGAAGGTGACCAGGACCGCGCCGGGGTCGGCGGGCGTCCGCTTGCCCGACCTGAGGTCGGCGTACAGGACACCGGCGAACTCCGCGCGCAGGCGGTGGGCGGCGTGCACGGCCAGCGTGGTCTTGCCGACGCCGCCGCCCCCGGTGATCGCCGAGACCACCACGGTGTGGTGCGGCCCGTTGCCCAGCTCGCCCAGCAACCGCTCGGTCTGCTCGCCGCGCCCGGTGAAGTCGCGCAGATCCGGCGGCAGGTGTACGGGCGGCGCGGCGGCGGACGTCACGGCGGGCGCGCGCTCCACCAGCAGGTCGAGGTGCAACTGCCGTAACGTGGGCGAAGGGTCCACGCCCAGGTCGTGGGCCAGCCGCGTGCGTACGCTCTCATAGTGCCGCAGCGCCTCGGCGCGCCGCCCCGACGCGTTCAGCAGCCCGATGAACCGGTGCTGCAGCGCCTCGTCGTACGGCCAGGCCTCGGCGGTCATCGTGACGAACGGCATCGCCAGCTCGGGTTTGCCCAGGTCGAGGGCCCGGTCGGCCAGCAGGCAGGTGGCGTGCACCCGGGCCCGCTCCAGATCCTGCAGCACCGAGGTCCACTCTTCCGCGCAACCGTCGAGCACCGGGCCGCGCCACAGCCGCAGGGCGGCGCGCAGGCCGTCGATGTCGGCGGCGGGCTCCTCGCCGGAGGCGGCCTTGGTCAGCGCGGCCATGAACCGGCTCGCGTCGACCAGGGCGGGGGGAACGTCGAGGCGGTAGCCGGGGCCGTCTCGTACGAGCACGTCGGTCATGTCCAGGTTCTGCCACAGCCAGCGCCGCAGCCGGGACACCGTCGTGTGCAGCGTCCCGTACGCCGCCGTGCCCGGCTCCCAGACCAGTTCGAGGAGCCGGTCGGCGGGCCACACCTGGCCGGGACGGAGCAGCAGCAGGCCGAGGAGCCGGCGTACGGCGGGACGGGTCAGCTCGGCCGGACGCCCGCCGCGGTGGATCTCCAGCGGGCCCAGGATCAGGAATGAGACTTCGTGCGCATCGTTCACAGACGGCCCCCCGAAAGCGCGTCCGGAATTGCCCAGAATCCCACTCTATTCGCCGGCGCCCCGGCTTCGGCGGTCGCGGAAAGTACGTCGGCCGTTATCTGAGCGTCGCGGCGAGCTCGGCGTTGCGCCGGGCGAACTCGGCCCACTCAGGGGGCGGGCGGCGACGGCCGCGGCCAGCCGTTCCCTGTCTCGCGGGCCGACGCCGCGCCCGCTCGCGAGGTCGCGTCCGGCGGCGGTGAGCCGGTCCCGCGTGTACGCCAGCGGGTACGCCCGCAGCAGCCCCGAGACCGCCAGCCGCGCACCTCCTTGGCCGCGGTTCCAGGGCGGCATGGCGGCTTCGAGCAGGTTGCGCTCCAGCCACGCGGCCTCGTGCGCCGAGCCGCACGCCACCGCCTCGACCCGGGCGACCCTGGCGACCATCTCCGCCAGGTGCGCGCGGTCGCGCAGGTCACCCCCCGTACGACCGCACCCGGCTCCGCAGGTCGGTGGCGCGCCCCAGGTAGAGGATCCGGCCGCGCCGGTCGCGGAACCGGTGGACGCCGGGCTCACGAGGCAGCCGCGCCACCGAAGATCTGGCCGGCACCCGGCCGAGTGAAACACCGGCCGCCTGGGGTGTCAACGAACGGGACTCCCGGCTTCAGTTGAAGGGATTGTCGTAGGTGGTACCGCTCCTTCTCCAGGTGGCCTGGCCCTGCCCGTTGAAATTGACACCCTCCACCTCCAAGCGCACGTTCGTGACGGTGCTGCCGACGTAATCCGTCTTTCCGAACAGGTCCGCCGGATACCTGCATTCGGCTATCGACGTGTTCCCGTAATTCACGCTGTACGAGGCCCGCTGGCTCGTGCGGTCGTTCATCCAGACGTAGCCGCCCGCGGCGCTGTAGCTGGACTCACGGCACAGGTAGAACTGGTAGGTGTACGTCGTGCTGTCGTTGAACTCGATCCAGCCGTACATGCCGGAAAGTTTCTGGTTGTTGTCCCCGCGCACTTCCAGGAAAACCGGGACCCGGGCCGTGGTCGCCTGTGCCGGTGCGGCCGGGAGAACGACCGCGGCCAGCAGTGTGAGAACGATCGCGGTGCGGTGTCGCAGGATGTGGGATGACAATTCTTGCCGCCTTCCGCCTGAGGTGACGCCGATATCGCCACGTGCTCCGGAGGCTATTGGTTGAAGATTTTACTCGTCCAGGGGGCGATCAATCGGGCGGGCACTAATACGGCCGGGCGCCTGGCTGATAAAGGCGCGGCGTCGATCACGTTCCTTTCGGGGCGCCATGAGCGCGTGAAAGTTTCACCGCCGGGTGCCGATCGCCTGCGGCACGTCCTACGATTCGATCATGCACCTGGTGGATATCCGCATTTATCCGGTCAAAAGCAGTGCCGGCTGGTCCCTGCCCGAAGCGACCGTCGAACCCTGGGGCCTGGCCGGCGACCGGCGGTGGGCCGTCATCGACGAGGCCGGCGACACCTTCTGGCTCGGCGAGTATCCCCGGCTGGCCTCGGTCCGCGCCCAGAACCAGAGCGACGACGGCCTGCTGCTGTCCGCCGCCGGCCTGCCCGACCTGAAGGTCCCCCCAGCCGCGGGGCGCCCGGTCCCGGTGGGCTTCACCGGCCTCGACCAGGCGATCCTCGCCGACGACGACGCCCACATGTGGTTCACGAGCCTGCTCGGCCGCCCCGCCCGGCTGGTCTGGCTGGACGACCCGCGCCGCCACACCATCGACCCGGCCCACGGCGGCCTGCCCGGCGACGTGGTCAGCTTCGCCGGGGACGCGCCGCTGCTGCTGACGTCCGCCGCGTCGCTGCGCGTCCTCGACGAGCAGATCGGCGGCGACACCCCGCTCGACATGGCGCGCTTCCGCCCGAGCGTGGTGATCGACGGCGCCGAGCCGTACGCCGAGGACGCCTGGAGCGAGGTCACGATCGGCGAGGTACGTTTCCGCGTCTCCGAGTTGTGCGACCGGTGCGCGGCCACCACCATCGACCCGCTGACCCTGGTCAAGGGCAAGGAGCCGATCCGCACGCTGGCCAGGCACCGCAGCTGGAACGGCAAGACCTGGTTCGGCGTCCGCCTGGTGCCCCGCGACCAGGGCCGCCTCCGGCTCGGCGACCCGGTGACCATCTGAACGCCGCGCAAAGGCCGCCCCTGAACGCCGCTCAAAGGGCTCAAGAGGTGCGGCGCACCCGGATGCCGTGGGCGTCGGCGCGTTCGACGCCCGTCGCGTCCACGTTCGTGATGGGGATCAGGCCGCGCACCTGCCCTGAGCGGCCGTCGTCCGCCATGCGGATGATCAGCAGCCCGGGATCGTGCCCATGCGAGGAGTGCGGGTCACCGGAGAGCGGGTTCGGGCCGCGCGTCGAGGCGAACAGCCACGCCCGCCCGGGCGACGAGGCGAACAGGTCCACCGTCGGATCGGCACTGTACGGCGACGTCAGCGGCACCGTCCCGGCCCGGGCACCGGTGCGGCCGTCGAAGACCTCCGCCACGTTGCCGTCACGGTCGCCCACCCAGACGTACCGGTCCCGGGGGCCGACCGCCGTCCCGTGGGCGTCGCGCTCCGGCGTGTCGTCGTCGTAGAGCCGCTGCACCGGCGGCGTGTTGGGCGGGTTCGCGGCGGAGTAGCCGGTTCGCGGCATCCGGAAGACGCTGAACTGGTCGAGGTTGGCCGGGGTGCCACCGCCCCCGTCGCCGAAGACGGCGCCCTTGGCCTCGATGAAGCCGCACCCGTTCGCGGGCACGTGAGCCCCGTCGTACTCCCCCACGATGGCCATCGGCGTGGCGCGCCAATCTACGACGAACATGCCGCCCCCGCGCAGGCTGACGAAGACGGGCCCGTTGTCGGAGGCGATGAACGGGCAGATCGGGGCGTTGTCGGGACGGACCTCCGGCGCTTGGCACGGCGCGCCGCTCGGAGTCTGACAGCCCGCCAGGTCGAGCGTCGCCGCGGGCTCCTGGGTGAACGTGCCGGCGGCGTAGTCGGTGCGGATCCGCTCCAGTTTCTTGCCGTTCTGGTTGGCGACGACGAGATACCGGTCGTCCCCGGTGGGCCACAGGGCGTGGGCCTGCCGGGCGCCGCCCGCACCCGCCTCGGTGGAGAGACAGGCGAGCGGCCGCCGGGCGGCGGCGTCGAAGATCACCACATGGCCGCTGGCGACGAAGGCGAGCGCGGCGTGGGTGTCGGCCTGGTTGAACACGATCATGTGCGGCCGGACCGGGTTCCGCCCGGTGCTCGCCAGGCACAGGGCCGAGGTGGCGCCGCCGAGGTCGATCACGGCGGCCGGGCGGGCTGCGGAGAGCCTCCGGGTGACGTCGCCGCCGTCGTACACGTGGACGGTGCCGCCGTACGCGAGACCGTTGGTGTCGGACTGGTCGACCAGCCAGATCTCGTACGCGTGCGAGCCCGGGTCCGAGGAGGAGCCGGGCAGTGCGGCACCCCCGAGCACGAGCGTCATCAGCAGTGTGACGATCATGGCACGCCAGCGCATAGCGCCTCCCCGGCGAAGTAAACGGCTCCGTCCGGAGTGTCTCTGCGATCACATTTCAGGACAAGAGTTGATATTTCACCGTTAGGAACGCGTACCCGCCGTAGTGCTTTGAGCAAGGTTAGCCTAACCTTAGGCCCATGACCGAGGAGATCTCTCTCCGCGGCGCGGAGCTTTGCCTCAGCTACCACGGCACCACCGTGGTCGAGGACGGTCGCATCACCCTGCGGCCGGGCCACGTGACCGCTCTTGTGGGCCCGAACGGCAGCGGCAAGTCCACGCTGCTGCGCGCGCTGGCCAGGCTGCACCGCCCCGACAGCGGCGCGGTGACGCTCGGTGACGGCTCCGGCGCCCTGGAGCTGTCGGCGCGCGACTTCGCCCAGCGGGTGACGCTGCTGTCGCAGAGCCGCCCCACGCCCGGCGGTGTGCAGGTGCGCGACGTCGTCGGGTACGGCCGCCACCCCTACCGGCGGCGCTGGAAGGCCGCCGACCCGGACGGCACCGCCGCCGTCGCCAGGGCGATGGAGCTGACCGGCGTGACGACGATGGCCGACCGGCCCGTCGACGAGCTGTCCGGGGGCGAGCTCCAGCGCGTCTGGCTGGCCACCTGCCTGGCCCAGGACACCGGCGTCCTGCTGCTGGACGAGCCCACCACGTTCCTCGACCTGCGCTACCAGGTCGAGCTGCTGGAGCTCATCCGCGACCTGGCCGAGGAGCACGGCGTGGCGGTCGGGGTCGTCCTGCACGACCTCAACCAGGCCGCCGAGATCGCCGACCACGTCGTGCTGCTGCACGGTGGCCGGGTCCGCGCGGACGGCCCGCCCACCCAGGTCTTCACCGAGAGCCTGCTCAGCGACACGTACGGCCTCCACATCGAAGTAAGCCACGACCCCGAGACGGGAATCGTGACCACCCGGCCAAGAGGCCGGCACAACAGGAACGGCCGCCACGACCCGAGTGGCCTCCACGACCCGAGCGTCTCCGTAACGACATGAAGCGTCCCCGTAACGACATGACAGGAACCACCATGCGCAGTGCCCTGACGGCCATCGCCGCCATCGTCGTCCTCGCCGCCTGCGGCACGACTGAGGCACCCGTACCCGAGCAGCCCGCCGCCGGCGGAACGGCCCCGGCGACCACCGCCGCCGCCGTGACCGTGACCGACGGCCGTGGCAAGCAGGTCAAGCTCGACCGCCCGGCCACCCGCGTGGTCAGCCTGGAGTGGGGCGAGACCGAGATGGTGACCAGCCTTGGCGTCATGCCCGTGGGCGCGGCCGACATCAAGGGCTACACCCTCTGGAACACCGCCGCCAAGCTCGACCCCTCGGTCAAGGACGTCGGCACCCGGCAGGAGCCCAGCGTCGACTCCATCAGCGCCCTCCAGCCGGACCTGGTCCTCATGGAGGCCGAGCGGGACTCGCCGCTGGTCGAGCAGTTGGAGAAGTTCGTACCGGTGCTGGTGTTCACCGGCAGCGACGCGACCCGCAACTTCGACCGCCTGCGCGAGGACCTCAACCTGATCGCCACGGCGGTCGGCAAGACCGACCAGGCCACCAAGCTGCTGGCCGACATGGACGCCGCCTTCGCCGCCGGCAAGGAGAAGATCGCCGCGGCGGGCGCCGCGGGCACGCCGTTCGCGATGGCCGACGGGTGGAAGCAGGGCAGCACGATCTCGATCCGGCTGTTCGGCAAGGGCGCGCTCGTCTCCGACGTCGCCGAAGCGCTCGGGCTGAAGAACGCCTGGACGGGCAAGGTCGACAAGGTGTGGGGCCTCGGCACCACCGACGTCGAGGGCCTGACCGCGCTCAAGGACGAGAAGGTGCGCTTCTTCTACAACGCCCCCGAAGAGGACGTGTTCGCCGACGGGCTGAAGGACAACGGCATCTGGAAGTCGCTGCCGTTCGTCAAGAACCAGCAGGTCACCAAGCTGCCCAACGGGATCTGGACGTTCGGCGGGCCGCTGTCGTGCCAGCAGTACGCCGACGCGCTGGTGAAGGCGTACACGGGTTGAGCACGGACGTCCTGACCCCGGCACCGCCCGAGACGCCCCTGCGGCGTCTCGGCACCGCCGGGGTTTTCCTCCTCGCGCTGGCCGCCACCGTGCTGGTGGCCGCCGTGCACGTGACGCAGGGCACCTCGTCGGTCGGCGCGCTCGACCTGCTGGCCCTGCCGTTCGGCGGCAGCGACGAGGCCGCCCGCGTCCTGCTGGCCTCCCGGCTGCCCCGGCTGCTGGCCGGAGCCTGCGTCGGCGTGGCGCTGGGCGTGGCGGGCTCGCTGCTGCAGACGATCGCCCGCAACCCGATGGCCGCGCCGGACACGCTGGCCGTCAGCTCGGGCGCCTACCTGGCGGTCGCCGGCGCGGCCGCGTTCGGGCTGTCGCTGCCGATCCCGGTGTCCGGCGGGCTCGCCCTGATCGGCGGGCTGGCCGCGGCCGCCCTGGTGCTGGCGCTGTCGGCGGGCGGGCGCAGCGGGACGACCCGGCTGATCCTGGCCGGCTCCGCCACCGCGCTGGCGCTCAGCTCGCTGACGAACCTGCTCATGATCCTCTTCGAGCAGGAGACCACCGGGCTGTTCGCGTGGGGCAGCGGCTCGCTCGTGCAGAGCGACCTGAACGCCGTCACCCAGCTCGGCCCCGTGATCGTGGTGGCCCTGGTCGCCGCCATGCTGGCCGGGCCCCGGCTGGACATCCTCGGCCTGGGCGACGACACCGCCACCGTGCTCGGGGTGAACGTGCGGCGGCTGCGCCTCTGGCTCACCCTGCTGGCCGTGCTGCTGGCCGCCGCCGCGGTGACGATCGCGGGCCCGATCGGGTTCGTCGGGCTGTGCGCGCCGGTGATCGTGCGGCTGCTGCCCAAGTCGATTCCCGGGCTGCACCGCAACCGTACGCTGCTGCCGCTGTCCGGGCTGGCCGGCGTGCTGGTCGTGCTGGGCTCCGACATCGCGCTGCGGGCCGCGCTGGGCGCGCAGGCGGGCGTGGAGGTGCCGCCCGGCACGGTGACCACCGTGCTCGGCGCGGCGGTGATGATCTGGCTGGCCCGCCGTTACCGCGACGCCGGCCCGACCCGGCAGCCTCCGGCCGTGCGTACGGGCGGCAGCCGCTCGCAGGCGGCCTTCCTGACCATCGTCGGCGTCTTCGCGGTCCTCGTGGTGGGCGCGCTGGTGGTCGGCATGCTGGCCGGCGACCGGTGGCTGCTCACCGGCGACGTGGTCAACTGGCTGCAGGGACGCAGCGGCCGGGCCCTGACCTTCGTGCTCGACCAGCGCTGGCCGCGTGTGGCCGCCGCCCTGCTGGCCGGTGCCGCGCTGGCCGTGGCGGGCGCGGCCGTGCAGGCCGTGTGCCGCAACCCGCTCGCCGAACCCGGCGTGCTGGGCGTCACCGCCGGGGCGGGCGTCGGCGCGATCCTGCTGCTCACGCTGGTGCCGCTGGCCGGGGTCTGGGCGATGTCCGCGGCCGCGGGCACGGGCGCGCTGCTCGCCTTCGGCCTGGTGTACGGGCTGTCCTGGCGCGGCGGGCTGAGCTCCGACCGGCTGGTCCTGATCGGCGTCGCCGTACAGGCCGCGTGCACCGCCATCACCGTGCTGATCATCGTGCTGTCCGACCCCTGGAACAGCGCCAAGGCCCTGACCTGGCTGTCCGGCTCCACGTACGGCCGCGTCCCGGTCCAGCTCATCCCCGTCGCGCTCATGCTGCTGCTGGCCATCCCGCTGCTGGCCTGGCTGCGCCGCGACCTCGACCTGCTGTCCCTGGACGAGGACACGCCGCGCATCCTGGGCGTGCCCCTCGAACCGGTACGGCTGGGCGCGCTCGCCGCCGCCGTGCTCCTCACCTCCACGGCCGTGTCGGCGGTCGGGGTCGTCGGTTTCGTCGGCCTGGTGGCCCCGCACGCCGCCCGCGCGCTGGTCGGCGCGCACCACACCCGGGTGCTGCCGGTGGCCGCGCTGCTCGGCGCGCTGCTGGTCAGCCTGGCCGACACGCTCGGGCGTACCGTCATCGCCCCGGCGCAGGTGCCCGCGGGCCTGGTGACGGCGCTGATCGGGACGCCGTACTTCGTGTGGCTGTTGTGGCGGGCCCGCGCGCACAACGGCTGATCAGGTCAGACCGAACCGGTTCAGGACCTTCCTGCCGTCCGTCACGATGATCCCGGACTCGTCCTCGCCGTGCGCGAAGACGAGTTCGTCGTCTCCGTCGCCGTCGTAGTCGCCCGCCGTCAGCGGCACGGCCGGGCTCGTCCCGGCGATCGCGCCGCCGGGGCGCAGGCCGTCCCGGCCACCCCAGAAGAGGCCTTCCGCGCCGCCGAAGGCGAGATCGTCGCGGCCGTCGCCGTCGAAGTCGCCGGCGACCAGCGGGCCGGCGGTGCCCTTGAACGTCTTGGTGGCGCCGTTGCCGTAGTAGACGGTCAGGGTCCTGTCGACCGTGGGCGGTTCGGTCTCGAAGCCGGGCTCGTTGTTGCGGCTGCCGTCGTCGCCGACGGCCACGTCTCTGGCGCCGTCGCCGTCGAAGTCGCCGAACGTGGCCGACATGCCCGGGTTGAGCGTGCGCCCCTGCTGCGCCAGACCGCCTTGGCCCGCTTCGAGCAGCCGGCCGGAGGTCTGCTCGCCGTCGTCGGCCTCGTACACGATCAGGCCGGTCGGACGGCGGCCGTTGACGCGGTCCGCGGTCATCCGCCAGAACTCCGCGCCGGTCGGCGACGGCCGGGTCGTCTGACGGGCCGGCTTTCCGTCGCGGCTGAACGGCCCGTACAGGATGACCAGGTTCGTGTCGCTCTGACCGGCGGTCGCCAGGTCGGCGGCGCCGTCACCGTCGAAGTCACCGGCGACGGCCCGGTAGGCCGCCGGTGTCGCAGGGCCGATGCCGCGCGGGCCGCCCCAGAGGATGTACGAGCGTTCGACGTCGTCTTTGGTGCCATAGGCCAGGACGTCGCCGAAGCCGTCGCCGTCGAGGTCGGCCCGGATGACCGGGTCGAGCAGCGCGGGGCGGAACACCTCCGGGGAGACGACCGTCCGCTTCGCCGGGTCGAGGCCGCGCCGCGAGCCGGGGACGACCACGAGGGAAGCCGTGTCGCCGCCGGCCTCGGCGACCAGGTCCGCGAGGCCGTCACCATCGAGGTCGTCGGCACGAGGGGCGGCCGTGGAAGGGGTGACCGCTGGAGTCGCCGCGGCCGTGGCAGGCGGAGACGAGACCACCGGCTCACCACCGCAGCCCCCGGCCAGGAGCGTCAACGCCAGCCAGATCGGCACCCTTCTCGGCATGGGCACAGAGCCTACTGGGCCGGGCCCGGCGCGCCGTGCGAGCGAGGACCCGCACGGCGCGTGGCTTACCGGCCTCTACCAGTCCCCCTTGTAGAGCTGGCCACGGACCGCGCCGCCGGGGAGCTTGGCGGTGTGCAGGTTCACGTACCAGTTCTTCGGGTTGTTCCAGATGCGGCGGGCCGTCGCGACGTCGGTGGTCACGCTGCCGGCGACGCCGTTCACGCTGCGGGGCAGACCCTTCTCGGCGGCGAAGAAGGGCACGACGACGGGCCCGTTCTGGCCCTTCGGGGCGCGGTGGATGTGCGCGCCGACCGGTTTCCCGATCTTCTGCCAGGAGGAGGCGAACCACACCCGGTTGCCCTCCGGCTGCACCAGCCATCCGGCGCTGCCGTCGCTGTCGCCGACCTTCGTGCCGGGCGCCGGCACCTCCTGCCGCCCGTTGGCCCGCGTGGTGAGCGTGGTGCTGAACCCGTGCGACAGCAGGGACTCCAGCTCGACCGGGCGGACCCGGTGCAACTGGGCCCGTACGGCGCCGCCGCCGAACTCGGTGTTGTGCAGGTTGGCGTACCAGTTGCCGGGGTTGTTGACCACTCTCCTGAGCAGGTCGAGGTCCTTGACCACGACCGTTCCCTTGATGGCGTGCAACGACTTCGGCAGGGCCTCGCCGATGAACGGGATCTTGACTTCACCGTTCTCACCGGACTGGCCCCGGTGGATGTGGAACCCGCTGGGCGCGTCCACGTTCTGCCACCTGATCGCGTAGTCGACCCGCTGACCATGAATCCGGAACACGGCCAGCGCGCTGCCGTCTCCGTCACCTACCTTCATGCCCTCCACGGGCACCTCATTGGCTCCCTTGAGGGACGCGGCCAGGTAGATCGGGGTGATGGCCTGCGCGGATAACGGACTGATCGAGGTGGCCAGCAGCGTCGTGACGACCGTCAGGCCGGGGACGGTGAGGGTGCGCATGTTCATGATTACCCTTTCGATGCTCTCTCGGCCTGGTACGGCTGCCTCACCGTTCAGGTTCAACAGGACAAAATGCGCGCACGTAGATCCACAAAGCCGGCCACCTGGGTTTAACTGGGGTTCCGACCACGATCACGAACCCGGGAACCCCATGAAAAGAATTCTTCTGTCCCTCGTCCTGACTCTCACCACAGCCGTCACAACCGTCACAGTGGCCCCAGCGGCCCCAGCGGCCCACGCCCTGCCGCCCGCGATCATCTTCGACACCGACATGGACTTCGACGACGCCGCCACGCTGGCCTACCTGTCGCAGGAGCACAAAGCGGGCCGCATCGACCTGCGCGCCATCACGGTGACCAACAACGGCGCCGGCTTACCCGGCAGGGCGATCCGGCACGCGCGCTGTCTGGCCGAGCGCCTCGGCCTGCGTGACGTGCGGATCGCCGACCATTCGAGCGCGGCGCCCAACTCCTTTCCGGCCGATCTGCGGCAGCTCTTCGACCGGGTGCTCACGGCGGCCACCCCCGGCTGCGCCGGTGACGAGACGCCGTCCGGCCTGACGGCTCCCGAGCTGATCGGGAAGGTGCTGCGAGAGTCCCCCGGCGCCCAGATCATCGCCACCGGCCCGCTGAGCAACCTGGCCCGCGCCCTGCCGCGGGCCGCCTCCCGGCTCACCTCGATGGGCGGAGCCGTCAACGTGCCGGGGAACCTGTGCTGCGGCACCCCGCCGGAGTTCGACGGGACGCAGGAGTTCAACTACTGGCTCGATCCGGCGGCCGCGCGGGCGGTGCTCACGCAGAGCCGCGGCACCGTGCGGATGGTGTCGCTGGACGCCGCCAACGCGGTGCCCATCACCGGCGCGTTCCTGGCCCGGCTCAACGCCGAGCACCACACCCCGGCCGCGGACACCGTACGGGAGATCGTCACGCATCCCGAGGTCCTGCCCCTGATCGAGGCCGATCTGCTCTACTGGTGGGACCCGCTGGCCGCGATGAGCGCGATCCGCCCCGGGCACGTCGAGTTCACCTCGGCGCGCGTCGACGTGGTCACGGACGGCCCCTCGGCCGGGCGCACGATCCTGTCGCCGGCGGGCGGCCTGCTCTCGTACGGCGTCGCGGCCGACACCATCGCGTTCGAGCAGCGCTTCCTCGACACCCTGAACGGCCTCTGACGGTCTTCGGCAGCGGCCCTGCTGTCCGCATTTATCGATGAATCTCCCTAAGTTAGCGGCGAACGCGATAGCCGTGATCTTCTGGTCACGGAGGGAGACGCGTGAGAACACGGTTGCGCCGTTCGCTGCGGACGCGGCTGGCGCTGCTCGCCGGCATCACCATGTTGCTGCTGAACATCGTCGTCAACGCGTTCGTCCTGTACGGCATCAGGGACGAGGCCATCGAGATCCGCGCCCGCGAGGTCTCCAGCGAAGCCCTGCACGTGCTGCAACTGATCAAGCGGGACCGGTTGCCCCAGGTGCTGGACCGGCACGACCTCGACGGCATGCAGGTGGTAGACCCGGCCGGGCGGCCCGTCGCCTGGACACCGAACCTGGCCGGCCTGCCCCGCCAGACCGACGCCATCCCGCACCCCAACCAGGCCAACGACGTCGCGGAGGTCTGCGACATGCCCGCCTTCCCCGGGCGGTGCGAGATCGTGGTGGCCCTGCGCGCGTTCCAGCCGGAGGGCATCTGGGTCATCTACGCCTTCTATCCGACGGTGCCCTGGTACGTCAGCCTGGAGGTGCTGCTGTTCATGCTCTGCGTGATGGCCGGGCTGGTGTCGCTGGCCTGGTTCGGGGTGTCGCGCGTCGTGGACAGGACGCTGGCGCCCGTCAGCAGCATCACGAGGCGGCTGGCCGAGATCACGGCGGGCGGCGGCGGGATGCGCGTACCGGTCCCTGACACCGACGACGAGATCCGGGCGCTGGCCGACACCGCCAACCGCACGCTGGAGCGGCTGGAGGCGGCGTGGGAGCAGCAGGAGATCGCGATGGAGCGGCAGCGCAGGTTCGCCGGCGATGCCTCGCACGACCTGCGCAGCCCGATCACCGCGATGCGCACCCAGGTCGAGGAGGCCATGCTGCATCCCGAGGAGACCGACTGGGCGGAGACGAGCGACGAGGTGCTGGCCAGCCTGGACCGGCTGCAGGCCATCGTCACGGACCTGCTCACGCTGACCAAGCTCGACTCGGGCGCGCCCAGGAGCCGCGAGCCCGTGGACCTGGGCGAGCTGGTCGCCCTGGAGACCGCCAGGCCGCGCTCCAAGCGCGTGATCACCAGGGCCCCGATGGGCGTGGTCGTCATGGGCGACCGGCTGCAACTGGTCCGCCTGCTGACCAACCTGCTGGACAACGCCGAGCGGCACGCCGAGTCGCAGGTCACCGTGACGGTGCGGCAGGAGGGCGGGGAGGCCGTGCTGGAGGTGCTCGACGACGGCGCGGGCATCGCGCCCGACCAGCGTGACATCGTCTTCCAGCGCTTCACCCGGCTGGACGCCTCCCGCAACCGCGACGCGGGCGGCACCGGGCTCGGCCTGTCCATCGCCCGCGAGATCGCACTGGGTCACCACGGCCGGCTGACCCTGGAGGACTCCGACGCGGGCGCCCGGTTCGTCCTGAGGTTGCCCGCCGGGTAAGCATTCGCCCTGGAACCGGCCAGGAATCGCCCAATGGTGTTGCGCCACCATGTGCGCCCCTTTGTCCGCTGGTTATAACGGATCGGCATTGACCTACGTCATCAAGGGGCCGAGTTGACCACCAGAACAGCACGTACGGCCATCGGCGTGGGCCTGCTCGCCGCCCTCTGCGTCCCGGGCCAGGCGGTCGCCGACCCCACCCCGCGGGCGGTGACGGACCTGGTGCTGGACGGCGACTCGCTGACGCTCCGGGACGCCTTCGCGATCCTGGAGGGCGGCCAGGTCTCCGTACGGCTCTCCCCGGCCGCTCAGGCGGTCATGAACGAGACCCGGGCGGGCGCGCTGAAGGCCCTGGACGACCAGCGCGTCTACGGCTGGAACCAGGCGCTCGGCCCGCTGAAGGACCGGCCGCTCTCCCCCGGCCAGGCCGAGCGGTTCCAGCGCAACGTGCTGCGCTCCCACGCCGCGGGCGTCGGCGACCCGCTGCCCGACAACGTGGTCAGGCTGGCCTTGGTCCTCAAGGCCAACCAGATGGCCAGGGGCAAGGTCGGGGTGCGGCCGGAGGTGCCGCAACGACTGCTGGCCATGGTCAACGCCGGGGTCACGCCGCGGATGCCGCAGATCGGCTCGCTGGGCACCGGGGACCTGCAGCCGCAGGCGGCGGCGGGGCTGGCCGCGCTCGGCGAGGACGCGCCGGTGCGCTACCGGGGCGAGGAGGGGCCCGCCTCCCTGCTGCTGCCGAAGGCCGGGCTGCCCGCCGGCTTCGCGTTCCAGGCCGGGGAGGCCCTGCCGATCATCAGCGGCAGCACCGTCCTGGCCGCCACCCTGCTGGACGCCGTGCACCGGGCCACCCGGCTCGCCGACCAGGCGGAGGGTGCCTTCGCGCTGTTCATGGAGGCGACCAGGGCCGAGCGGAGCTCGCTCGACGCGCGTACCCACAAGGAGCGCCGCATCCCCGAGCAGGACGCGGTGGCCGCGCGGCTGCGCGCGATGGTGGCGGGCTCGGGCTGGATGACCGAGGAGGGCCGCAAGCGCCTCGACCCGGCGAACTACCACCCGCGCGTCCAGGACGCGGTGTCCGTACGGGCCGCGCCGCACATCATGGCGGGCCTGCGGCACGCGCTCACCGGCGCGCGCCGGGCCCTGGTGCGCGAGGCGAACGCCTCGACCTCCAACCCGCTGATCTTCAAGAAGAAGTCGGGCCGCGGGTACGAGTTCGTGATGGGCGGCAACTGGGACGGCTCCGTCCTGGGTCACCTGGCGGACACCCTGAACTCCGAGATCACCGACGTCGGCGTGCTGTCCCAGGAGCTGTCAGGACGGCTGCTGTCGCCCCGGTGGAGCTACGACCTGCCGGCGAACCTGGCCGGCGGCGCCGTCGGGCTGAACTCCGGGATGGTCCAGGTCCAGACGGTGGCCGCCGCGCTGATCCCGGAGATGCAGGTCAGGGCCACGCCGGCGGGCACGCTGTCGCGGCCGGTCAAGGACGGGCAGGAGGACCACAACACGATGGCGATGGCCTCGGTCCGGCACCTGCACGAGAACCTGGACCGGCTCGAAATCGTGCTGGCGGTCCAGTATCTGATGGCGGCCCAGGGTGTCGACCTGATCACGCGGAAGATGGCGGGGCTGTCTCTCGGCACCGCCACGCGCACCCTGCACGCGGAGATCAGGCGGTACGTCACGCCGCTGGGCGAGGACCGCTATCTGACTCCTGACCTGGAGCGGGCCATCTGGCTGGTGCGCAACGGCCGCCTGCGGCCATCGGCCTGAAGCCTAGAGCACGGACCGCACGGCGTCCTCCGAGCGGCCGATCACCGCAGACCCGTCGTCGGCCGTGATGATCGGCCGCTGGATCAGGACCGGGTTGCGCGCCAGCGCCTCGATCCACTGGCCGCGGGCCCGCGCGTCGCGTGGCCAGGTGTCCAGGCCCAGCTCGGCCGCCCGCGCCTCGCCGGTCCTGGTGACGTCCCACGGTTCGAGGCCGAGTTTGGCCAGGACATCACGGATCTCCGCCTCGCTGGGCGGGTCCTCCAGATAGCGGCGCACGGTGTATTCGGCCTTCTCGGCGTCCAGGACGGACAGGGCGGAGCGGCACTTGGAACACGCGGGATTGATCCAGATCTCCATGACATCCGACAGTAGCGGCCCGCCGCGGCGCCTCCTGTATTCTCGTCGCATGCCCACCGACCTGCCTGCAGCGATGGGCCACGACGTCTCGCCCGCACACCGGGGGCTGCTGACCGAGCGCATCGCCCGCCAACTGGAGCACGACATCCGCTCCGGCGACATCGAGGTGGGCGCCAAGCTCCCGTCCGAGCGCGAGCTGGCCACCCAGTTCGGCGCCAGCCGCAACGTGGTGCGCGAGGTGCTGCGCCGGCTGGAGGCCCAGCACCTGATCGAGGTCGCCCCAGGCCGGGGCTCGTTCGTCAGGGAGCAGTCGTCCGCGCAGGCGCGCAGCTACGACGCGCTCTACCGGGCCGGACGGCCCACGGTCCGGCAGTTGATCGAGGCGCGGATCCCGCTGGAGGTCGAGATCGTCGGCTTGGCCGCCGAGCGGGCCACCGAGGCGGAGCTGGCGGTCATGCGGGCGGCCAACGACGCGCTGCTCAAGGCCACCGACGTGGTCGACAAGGCCTACGCCGACCTCGACTTCCACGACGCGATCGCGCAGGCGAGCGGCAACCCGGTGCTGCGCATCATGCTGTCGTCGATCAGCGGCATGATGTTCGAGATGATGCTCCGATCGCATTCCGATCCGTCGATCGGCGAGCCGGGCGTGCCACACCACCCCGAGATCCTCGACGCGGTCGTGGCCGGCGACATCGAGCTGGCCCGGCGGCACATGCGCGAGCATCTCACGCTGGGCCTGCGCACCTACGGCGCCGACCTCGACATCAGCGTCGACGTGATGGCCAGGCAGCACATCGAGACGCTGCTCGGCCGGTCGAAGGGGCGCGGGCGGCGCTAGCCCTGTTCAGGGGGTGGTCAGGGGTGAAGGCCGTTTGCTATGGTCCAACTGGTCCTACCAGTTGGACCAGTGTTCATCCTGGACGCTCCTGAGCAGAAAGCCGAGCATGAGCATGTCCATCAACAGCCCTGACCTCAGCCGACGCGCGTTCGGCAGGCTCATGGCCACCGCCCTCGGCGGAGCGGCCCTGACAGGCTGTACGACCGGCGGCGGCACCCCCGCGCCGGACACCCCGCTGCGGGTCATGGCGATCAACCATGTCTGGTCGCAGGCCATCAGGAAGCGGCTCGCCGAGTTCGAGGAGCGGATCGGCCGCCGGGTGTCGATGTCGCTGCTCACCTCGGACCAGCTCGCCAACAGCTACAACGTCAAGCTCAACGCCTCGGCCACGGACATCGACGTGATGATGGTCCGGGCGCTTCAGGAGCAGTTGCTCTTCGCGCACAACGGCTGGCTCGCCGACCTCACCGGCCGGGTACGCGGCGACGCGGCGTACCAGTGGGACGACTTCCTGCCGGCCACCCGTGAGCGCTCCGCGACCGACGGCAAGGTGCTCAGCGTGCCGGTCGTCACCGAGCGGCCGGCCCTGTACTACCGCAAGGACCTGGTCGGCGGCGCGCCGCCCGCGACGCTCGACGACCTCATGGAGACGGCGCTCAGGCTCACCGACCGCGCCGGCAACTTCTTCGGCTTCGTGGGCCGGGGGCAGCGCAGCGGCGCGGTGAGCATGTGGTCGAGCTTCCTCTACTCCTTCGGCGGGAACTTCACCATCGACGGGCGCTCCGGCATCGGCCGGCCCGAGGCGATCCGCGCGTACGAGTACTACGGCGGGCTGCTGGAACGGGCCGGGCCGCCCGGCGCCACCAACATGAGCCTGGAACAGGCCATGCCGATCTTCGCCCAGGGCAAGGCGGCGTTCTACATCGACGCCGACGCGATCTACACCAACTTCCTGGACCCGAAGATCTCGACCGTGCGGGAGACCGTCGGCTTCGCGCCGTTCCCGGCCGGCCCCGCCGGGGCGCGGCCCTTCAACATCCCCTCGTGGAGCCTCGGCATCAGCCGGTTCTCCCGGCTGCCCGACGCGGCCTGGGAGTTCATCCGCTGGGCGAGCGGCCCGGAGATGGTGCGCGGCCTTCAGGCGGAGGGCATCCCGGGAGCGCGGCAGGAGGTCTGGTCGGACCGGGCGACGCTGGCGTCGTTCCCGCCCGACCTGGCCAGGTCGATGCAGACCGGCGCGCGCATCGGCGTGGGTATCGACCGGCCCGACGTCCTGCAGGTCGGCCGGGCCAGGGACATCATCGGCCGGCCGCTCGTCGCGGGCATCCTCGGGCAGCCGGTCGCGCCGGTCGCGCGGGAGGCCGACGCCGAGTTCGCCGACTTCCTCGTCCGCGACAACCGTTACCGGGAGGCCTGATGTCCGCCGTACGGACCCGCTCCTTCGAACAGGCCAACCGGCGGCTGAAGTGGACGATGCTCGCCCCCGCCCTGGTGTTCGTCGGCATGATGATCATCTTTCCGCTGGTCTTCACGATCAACCTGAGCTTCACCGACGCCTTCGGCGCGGTGAACGCCGACAAGGGCCACGTGGGCCTGCGCAACTTCGGCGACGCGCTCACCGACTCCCGCCGCTTCTGGCCCGCGCTGCAGCGCACCGCCCTGTTCACGATCGGCGCCGTGCTGGTCGAGACGGTGCTCGGCCTGGCGCTGGCCATGCTCATGCGCAAGCCGTTCCGTGGCATCCGCTGGGTGCGCACGGTGCTCATCGTCCCGCTGCTGACCACGCCCGTGGCGGTCGGCATCCTCTGGCTGCTCATCCTCGACCCGACCAACGGCATCGCCAACCACCTGCTCACCTCCGTCGGCGTTCCACCGCAGGAGTTCCTCGGCTCAGTGAGCCAGTCGCTGCCGCTCCTCATGCTCATCGACGTGTGGCAGTGGACCCCGATGATGACGCTGCTGCTGCTCGCGGGCCTGTCCACGCTGCCGGACGGCCCCGAGGAGGCCGCCCACGTGGACGGCGCGGGGCTGTGGCAGCGCTTCCGGTTCGTCGTCCTGCCGATGCTCGCGCCGACGCTGGCCATCGCCGTCGTGCTGCGCTCGGTCGACGCACTCAAGACCTTCGACATCCTGTACGCCACCAAGGGCCCAGGCGGCGGCTCGAACTTCGAGGTCGAGACCCTCAACGTCTACGCCTACGGCCTCACCTTCGACTACCAGGAATACGGCCTGGCCTCGGCCGTCCTCGTCCTGTTCACCCTCGCCATCGTCTGCGTCGTGATCCTGCTCCGGCGCGGCTCCGGAAGGAAGTCCGCATGAGTGCGCGTACCAAGCGGGCCCTGCCCTGGCTGCGCGGCATCGCCATCACGCTCGTCTGCCTGGCCTTCGTCCTGCCGGTCGTCTGGATGTTCGCCGCCGCGTTCAAGACGAACGTGCAGGTCACCGACCCCTCGGTGGGGCTGATCTTCTCCCCCACCCTGGAGAACTTCTCGAACGTGCTGGCCGACGGCGAGATCCTCACATCGCTGGGCAACTCGCTGCTCGTCGGGGTGGTGTCCACGGTCCTGTCCGCGATCATCGCGGTGCCGGCCGCGTGGGCGGTCGGGCGCTTCCGGATGCACCACACCGGCTCCCTCGTGCTCGTGGCGCGCATCGTCCCGGCGATCTCGCTGCTCGTGCCCTGGTACTACCTGTTCGCCCAGCTCGGGCTGGTCGGCAGCTACACCGTGCTGGTGCTCAGCCACATGTTCGTCTCGGTGCCGCTGATCCTGTGGATCATGATCGGCTTCTTCGAGGGGCTGCCGATCGAACTGGAGGAGGCGGCGCGTACCGACGGGCTGAGCGCCTTCGGCGCCTTCCGGCGCATCGCGCTGCCCCTGGCCGCGCCCGGCACCATGACCGCGTCCGTGCTGGCGTTCGTGTTCAGCTGGAACAACTTCATGTTCGCGCTGATCTTCTCCGACGAGACCACGCAGACCGCGCCCGTGACCCTCTTCCACTTCATCTCCTACGCCAGCACGGACTGGGGCGGCCTGATGGCCGCCTCCACGCTCATGACGGTGCCGGTCGTCGTCGTCGCGGTCCTCGGACAGAAATACCTGGTCGCCGGTCTGACGGCCGGAGCCACCAAGGGCTGACCCGCTCACAGTGAAAGGCAGTGCATTGAAGATCGTTGACGCCAAGGTGGTCCTGACCGGCCCGGGCCGCAACTTCGTCACCCTGAAGGTGGAGACCGACGAGGGCGTCACCGGCCTCGGCGACGCGACCCTCAACGGCAGGGAGCTCGCCGTGGTCGGCTACCTGCGCGACCATGTGGTCCCGCTGCTGCTGGGGTCCGATCCCCATCGCATCGAGGACACGTGGCAGTTCCTCTACCGGGGCGCGTACTGGCGCCGCGGCCCGGTGACGATGGCCGCGATCGCCGCCGTCGACACGGCGCTGTGGGACATCAAGGCGAAGGTGGCGAACCTGCCGCTGTACCAGTTGCTCGGCGGCGCGAGCCGGGACCGGGTCCGCACGTACGGGCACGCCAGCGGGCGCAACCTGCCCGAGCTGTTCGACTCCATCCGCGCGCGCCTCGCCGAGGGCTATCCGGCCATCCGCGTGCAGACCGGCGTCCCGGGTCTCAAGCTCGTGTACGGCGTCCGCCACGCCCAGGACCCCGGCCTCGGCGCCCGTCCCGTGGTCGAGGACTGGGACACCGGCGCCTACCTGCGCAACCTCCCCCGGGTCTTCGACGCCGTACGCCAGGAGTTCGGCCCGGACCTGCCCCTGCTCCACGACGCCCACCACCGCCTCACCCCGAGCCAGGCGGCGCGGCTGGGCAAGGACCTGGAGCCGTACGACCTGTTCTGGCTCGAAGACTGCACCCCGGCGGAGAACCAGGAGGCCCTGCGCCTCGTCCGCGCCCACACCACCACCCCGCTGGCGATCGGCGAGGTCTTCAACACCGTCTTCGACTACCAGACGCTGGTGAGCGAGCAGCTCATCGACTACGTGCGCTCGGCCGTCACGCACTTCGGCGGGGTGTCACCGATGAGGAAGCTGTTCGACTTCGCCGCCCAATACCAGATCAAGAGCGCCATTCACGGGCCCGAGGACATCTCCCCCGTCGGCATGGCCGCCGCGATCCACCTGGATCTGGCCATCCACAACTTCGGCATCCAGGAGTATTCGGGGCACACCGACCTGACCAACGCGGTGTTCCGGCACGCCTACACCTTCACCGACGGCCACCTGCATCCGGGAGAGGCGCCGGGGCTCGGGGTCGAGCTCGACGAGGAGCTGGCGGCGGCGCATCCGTACGAGCCGGCCTACCTGCCCGTCAACCGGCTCCAGGACGGCACGGTCCACGACTGGTGACCTGGTGGCGGGCCGGTGAGCGGTCATTCCCCGGTCTGGCCGGCCTGGTGCTTGCGCAGGCGCCAGGCGGCCTGGGCGCCGAGGCTGGTGTCGATGTGCTCGCGCATGACGGCGGCGGCGGACTCGGCGTCGCCCGCGATGACGTACTCCAGCAGCGCCTCGTGCTCGGCGGCCTTGCGGTCGCGGGCGTCCTGGCCGCGCTCGACCTCCAGGGCCAGGCGGCGGTAGCGGTCGGCCTTGTCCCACAGGCCGTCGAGCGTCTGGATCAGCAGGTCGTTGTGCGAGGCGGTGTAGAGGGCGGCGTGGAACTTGCGGTGCGCGACGAGCTGCGCGTAGGCGGGGTTGCCGGGCAGCGGATCGAGCCCTTGCGCCGCCGCCCGCATGGCCGCGATGTCGGCCTTGGTCCGCCGCTCGGCCGCCAGCGCGACGGCCAGCGGATCGAGGGAACGGCGGAGCTCCAGCAGGTCGCGGGCCTCTTCCGCGGCCAGCGCCGCCACCCGGGCGTCGCGGTGGGCGTCGAGCTCGACCAGCCCTTCGCTCTTGAGCCGGCGCAGCGCCTCGCGCAGCGGGGTGGTGCTGATGCCGATGTCGCGGGCGAGCTGCGCCTGCGCGATGACGGACCCGGGCACCAGCTCACCGGACAGGATCAGTTCCTTGACCCGGAGGTAGGCGAAGTCCGCCTTGGTGGTGTAGAGCTCGGCCGCTGAATCGCCCATCGCCGTCTTGTCCTCGTTTTCGGACAACCAGAATTCACTGTATAGCCACTATGCCCCCCATTATGGTGGTGATCATGCTTTCCTGGCACCCCTCCGCAGAAGGCTCGGACCCGACGTACACCGAGCCCCTCCGTCTGCTGAACCTGGGCGGCGTGCCGCCCGAGGCGTACGCGGACCTCAACGCGTGCCTGCGGTCGCAGCTCCAGGGTGCCGAGAACGTCCTGCGCGCCGGAGCGACGACGTCCGTCCTGCTGACCCCGTCGGGCATCATCAAGGGCGACGGCGACTTCATGGAGACCGTGGCCGACTACGACGTCGACTACCACTACGAGGACGAAGCCGTGTTCACCGCGCTGAACAACCTGTTCGGCCAGATCACCGCGCGGGCGGCCGAGCTGCGCTGCATGGCGCTCGGCTACAAGGTGCGGATGCGGCCGGTCGCCGAGAACGCGCCGCACGAGGTGACGATCTCCAGGTCCACCGAGTGGCAGCAGGAGAGCCCGCAGGTGCCCGGCGCCATCGACGCCGTGTGCGTGGACGTGGAACACCGTGCCGGGATCGCGTTCCGGGTGTTCATGCCCTACACCTACCAGGACCAGCGGCTGTTCCTCGGTGGCCTGCAGTCCGTGCCCTCTCAGCCCCGGGTGTGGAGCTGATCTCTGGCACTGCGGTTGGCGTGCTTGCGGGCGGCGAACCGGTACGCCTCGTCCAGCAGCACCCGTACGTCGTCTAGGGTGCCGGCGGCCGGGTTCACCACGCACACCCAGTATTGGGAGGCGTAGTGCGGATGCGGCATCACCACGTCCGGCACCGCGTGGTCGAATCCCGTCTCCAGCACGCCGTGCTCGTCCCGCAGGGTCGGTGCCGGGCCGAAACGGGACACGTAGGTGGCCTTGGTCAGGCCGATGTTGAGCCGGTACGCCCCAGCGCGGCTCAGGCGTGACACCGAGTCGTAGGTGTCACCGGTCACCACCGTGGCGAACAGCAGCCACTGGTCGCCGGGTGCGTCATAGCTGAAGAACGTGTCTCCCGAGCTTTCGACGGCCTGGATCCGGTCGAAGGTCTCGGTGATGTGGCGCGTCATGGCCGCGGCGTCCATGTCTGGACCTCCTCGCTTTCCTCAATTGTTTCATTGACGCGCCCATTGAGGGTTTCAGCCGGGGTCGGGGATGACGGCACACGGCTTCACCTCGGCGTACGCCTTTGCCAGGAAGGAACCGAGTCTCCAAGGGACCGCGGCGTCGCCACGTGGGTGACATGGCGGTGCAGGAGCGGTGCGTAACGGTCGGACAGAACGGCGAAGAGTTCCGGCTCGGTTGCTTCGTTCGCCGTCCCGCATTCCGCAGCCCAGCATGTCCGGCCCCGGAGTGATCATGGCGACGATGGTGGTGACGGTGAAGAGCGTCAGCGAGTGCGGGTCGATAGGCATGAGCGAATAATCCCAAATGTCCGGCAGCCGCGTCTTGCTCAGTGGCCGACGGCGACGACGATCTTGCCGAACTGCGTGCCCGCCTCCAGGTACCGGTGCGCCTCGGCGATCTCGTCCAGGCCGAAGACCCGGTCGACGACCGGCTCGAAGGCGCCGGTCCGCAGGCCCGACATGACGTACGCGGCCGCCCGGCGCAGCCGCTCCGGATCCCTGGTGGTCTCGTGCAACGTGTACGTCCGCATGTTCAGCGCGGGCATGCCCAGCACGAACCCCGGATAGGGCGTCACCTCACCGCTCAGCGCCCCGTACGCGATCAGCGTCCCGCCAGGGGCCACCACCTTGGCCAGGTCCACCACACCGGGCCCGGCGACGGCGTCGAACACGAACTCGGCGCCCCGCCCGCGGGTCACACCGAGCACGCCGGCCACGACGTCCTCCTCGCCGGTGACGATCACCTCCGCCGCCCCGGCCTGGAGCAGCCGCCCGGCCTTGGCGCGGGTCCTGGTGGTGGCGATCGGCGTGGCGCCGGTCCGGTTCGCGACCTGGATCGCGGCCAGCCCCACACTGCTGGAGGCCGCGGTGACCACGACGGTGTCCCCGGGCCGCATCCCGCCGACCTCCACCAGCGCCCCGTACGCCGTCACATGGGACATCCACACCGCCGCCCCCGCGACCGCGTCGATCCCCTCGGCCCGGCGCACCACCGCGGCGGCGGGCACGATCGCGCGCTCGCCGTAGACCCCGTAGTCGTTCATGGAGAACGCGGGCACCACGCTGACCGCCACGCCCGCCTCGAACCCCGTCACGCCCGCGCCGACGGCCTCGACCACGCCCGCCGCCTCGGCCCCGAGCCGGGCGGGAAACTCCTTCACCGGCTCGATGTAGTGGCCGCTCCTGAACAACGACTCGGCCCGGTTGAGCCCGATCGCGTCCACCCGGATCGCCAGCTCACCGGGCCCCGGCTCCCCCATTTCCACCTCCTCCAGCCGCAGCACACCCGGCCCGCCGAGCTCGTGGAACCGCACCGTCCTGGCCATCGCCCTCATCCTTTCCGTCGGTGATGCCTCACCCAAACAGAAAGTACGATCGCCGTCAAACTTCGATGAGTGTCGTACTATGGGGCGATGGCGACCGCACGGGACCGCGTCCCACCTCACCCGGACATCGGCACGATCACCCTGCAGCAGGTCCTGGAGGCCCTGGTCGACCCGGTGCGCCGCCTGATCGTCAGCGAGCTGTACGCGGCCCGCCGCGACCTGAGCTGCGGCACCATCGAGCTGCCGGTCAGCAAGTCCACCGCCACCCACCACTTCAACGTGCTGCGCGAGGCCGGCCTGATCCGCCAGTACTACGCGGGCACCTCCCGCATGAACGGCCTGCGCCGCGACGAGATCGACGAGGCCTTCCCCGGCCTGCTCCAGGCGCTCGTCGCCCGCCCGGCTCTGGACAACGCCGCCCGGACGTGATCTGACGGTAGGTGAGAGCGCCGTCGATCACGGACAGGAGCACCTGGAGATGAGCGATACGCCGCGACTGCACAGAGCGGGCACGACCCTGCTGGACCGAGCCCGTGAGCTGCGCCCGCTGATCGAACGGGAGGCCGGCGCGGCCGAGGCGCAGGGCAGGCTCACCGACCCCGTCGTGGACGCGCTCCACGAGACGGGACTCTTCGGCGTGTGGGCGCCGGTGCCGCTCGGCGGCTCCGAGTCGTCCCCGAGGGAGTTCATGGCCGTCGTCGAGGAGCTGTCCTACGCCGACCCCTCCACGGGCTGGGTGCTCATGGCGACCACCCTGGAGAACAGCACGGCCGGCGCCTACCTGGGCGACGACGCCGTCGAGCGGATCTTCAAGGGCCCGCGGATGCCGGTCTTCGCCGGTCAGGGCACCCGGCCGGGCGTCGCCGTGCGCGAGGACGGCGGTTTCCGCCTCAGCGGGCAGTGGAGCTTCGCCTCGGGCATGCTGCACTCCCAGTACGTCCACAGCCTCGGCGCCGTCGAGGGCACCGACGACGTCCGGATCTTCATCACCCCGATCGAGGACGCGAAGCTGCTCGGCAACTGGGACGTCCTGGGCCTGCGCGCGACCGGCAGCATCGACTACTCCATCGACGGCGCCTACGTGCCGGAGTCGCAGACGCACGTCTTCACCGCCAACGAGCCGCTGCGCGGCGGCGCGCTCTTCCGGCTCGGCGTGCTCGACCAGGCGCTCATCTGCCACTCCGGCTGGGCGCTCGGGGTCGGCCGGCGACTGCTCGACGAGCTGGCCCGCCACGCGCGGGCGCGGACGGGACGGCCGGGCCAGATCGCCGGCAGTGACGCCTTCCACACCGACTTCGCCCGGACGGAGGCGACGTTCCGGGCGGCGCGGGCCCTGGTGCACGAGGCGTGGGACGACGCCGAGCGCGCCCTGGACGCGGGCCGGCTGCTCGACGTGCGCGAGGAGACGATGGTGCGGCTCGCGCTCAACCACATCACCTCGACGATCGCCGAGGTGGCCCGGTTCGTGTACGCGTCGGGCGGCACGTCGGCGCTGCGCGACGGGCTGATCCAGCGGCTGTTCAGGGACGCCCAGGCCGGCACCGCGCACATCACGTCCGGCCCGCAGCTGCTTCGGGAGTGCGGCCGCGAGCTGGCGGGGCTGGCGCCGGACCAGTCCTGGGCGGTCTTCACCCTGGAGTAGGGCAGCGAACGGCCAAGCCGGGGTTATCCGGGGAAAGGGCGGGGAGCAGTCCGGCTATGAGCGTACGCATTCCGGTGAGCGAGGTGACCCTGGACGCCGACGTCGTCGTGCCCGAGGAGCGGCGCGGCGTGGTCCTGTTCGCGCACGGCAGCGGCAGCGGCCGGCACAGCCCGCGCAACCGCCAGGTGGCCGCCGCGCTCCAGTCCGCCGGGCTGGCGACCGTGCTGGCGGACCTGCTGACGGAGGCGGAGGAGCGGCGCGACGCCGTCACGGCCGAGCTGAGGTTCGACATCGGGTTGCTGGCCGACCGCGTGACCGCCCTGACCGACTGGACCCTTACCGATCAGGCCCTGACCACCATCGGCCTCTTCGGGGCCAGCACCGGTGCCGCCGCCGCGCTGATCGCCGCGGCCCGGCGTCCTGACCAGGTCCGCGCGGTCGTCTCCAGAGGCGGCCGCCCCGACCTGGCCGGTGACTTCCTGCCCGGCGTCCGGCAGCCCACCCTGCTCATCGTGGGCGGCGACGACCCCGTCGTGATCGACCTCAACCGCCAGGCCATGGAGCGGATGACCGCCGAGGTCCGGCTGGAGATCGTGCCGGGCGCCTCCCACCTGTTCGCCGAGCCCGGAACGCTGGAGCAGGTGTCCCGGCTGGCCACGGCCTGGTTCGCCGAGCACCTGTGAGAGGTCAGCTCGCGACCACGTCGCCCTGGGCCAGGACGCGCAGGTGCTCCAGCGCCTCGGCGGGAGTGTCCGCGAGCGGCTGGATGCACACGTGGTCCGCCCCGGCGGCGAGGTGCGCCTTCACCCGCTCGATGATCGTGTCCGTGTCACCCCAGACCACGATGGCGTCCACCAGCCGGTCGCTGCCGCCGTCGGCGAAGTCCTCGTCGGTCCAGCCCAGTTCGCGCAGGTTGTTGGTGTAGTTCGGCAGCCGCAGGTAGTTCGCGGTGAAGCGGCGGGCGGTGGCGCGGGCGCGCTCCGGGTCGGTGTCGAGAAGCACGGTCTGCTCCGGCGCCAGCACGGGATCGTGACCGAGGATCTCGCGAGCGCGCGCGGTGTGCTCGGGGGTGACGAAATACGGATGGGCGCCCTGGGCGCGCCGCGCGGACAGCTCCAGCATCGCCGGACGCAGGGCGGCCAGCAGGCGCGGCGGCCGCTCCCGCAGCGGGCCGTCGTACGGCGCCTCGTCCATGGCGTCGAGATACTTGCGCATCGCCGTCACCGGCTTGCCGTAGTCGTGCCCTCTGGACGTCACCAAGGGGGCGTGGCTCACGCCGAGACCGAGCACGAACCGGTCGCCGTACGCCTCCGCGAGGGCGTTGGCCCCGTTCGCGGCGGCGGTGGCGTCGCGGGCCCAGATGTTGGCGATGCCGGTGGCGATCGCCATCCGCTCGGTCCCGCCGAGCAGGATCCCCGCGTGCACCAGCGCCTCCTTGGCCCCGGGACCCTCCCCGACCCACAGCGCGGTGTAGCCCAGGGACTCCATCTCGGCGGCCGCCGCCCGCTCGAACGAGGCCGGCTGCCCGCTCAGCGTGGCGCTCCAGACTCCTACGCGGCCGAGGCGCCGCTTCAGCTCGGCGGTGTCGGCGCCGGTCCCGGTCCTGTCATCATCACTCACTTGATCACGATAGGCAGGTCAGGGCCGGGATCCGGTCACGACGTGCCGGGGGTGATCAATCCTTCTCGACTTCGCACAGCCGCACGCGCGGCACCGGGATGGCCGGGAACGGGTTGTCGGGCAGCAGGATGACCCGGCGGGCCTGGCGCGGCTGCAGGGCGGCGTCGAGGTGCAGCAGGGCCGCCCCGATGCCGGCCGCGCCGATCATGTAGCCGGTGTCCGCGCTCACCTCGCCCGGCCGCAGCCGCCGATATGCCTGGTACCAGCGGTAGCCCCGGCCATCGGGGTCGGTGGCGCCGCCGATCAGGTGACCGGCGAGCTCCTGGGCGTAGGTGAGGTAGCCCTCCTCGCCGGTCTGGGCCCACAGGCCGACGAACAGTTCGAGCAGGCCGGCGGTGCCGCAGCACTGGCAGGCCACGTCCCAGAAGCCCTTCGTGCGCCGCGCCGGGGCGCCGCTCTGGACGATGCCGCCGGCCAGGCGCCGCACCCAGTCGAGGTGGCCGGGGTCGCCCGTCACCCGGTAGAGCTCGTAGAACGTCCTGGCCACACCCGCCGAGCCGGAGCAGAACCCGAGGTAGTGCAGCTCCCGCTCGTGCGGCACGTGGTGCGGGACGACGGCGCACTTGCCGGCCACGACGCTGATCTCGCGGACGAAGCCGGCGCCCCGGTCGGCCGCCTCCAGGAAACGGCGGTCGCCGGTGAGACCGTACAGGCGGGCCAGGAGGAAGGACGTGCCGGCCGTGCCGGCGAGGAAGCCGGGGGTGACCGCGTCCATGGGCAGGTCGGGGCAGTCGCCGAACCGGTGGCCGGGGACGGCCAGGCCGGCGATGCGCTCCCCCGCCTCGACGGCGAGCTGCTCCAGCTCCGGGGCGCCCAGGGCGGTGGCGGCGCGCAGCAGCCCGAGCACGATGCCGCCGTCGCCGCGCTGCGCGGGGTCGCCGGTCCAGCCGGGGCCGCCGCCCAGCGGTCGGGCCTCGCGGGCGATCCGCTCGGCCGCCGCCCTGGCCTCGCGTTCCAGGCTCTCGTCGCCGAGCGCCCAGCCCGCCTCGGCGAGCGCCACCACGATGCCGGTCAGTCCGTGGTAGAGCGACAGGTCACGCTGCTCACGCCAGGTGGCCGCCAGGCGCCGCGCCCCCTGCGCGGCGTCCTCCAGGTACGCCTCGTGCCCGGTCGCCGCCGCCAGCTCCAGGAAGAACAGCACGATGCCGGCCCCGCCGGCGTAGAGCGAGGCGGGCTCGGCGGTGAGCGCGGAGCGTTGCCTGGCGTCGGGGTTGGCGAGCCAGTGCCGCCCTCGGTCGTCGTCCACGGCGGCGGCCCGGATCCACCGCCCGGCCAGGATGGCGGCGGTCAGGGGCGTCTCGCCCTGCGTGTCCAAACCCATGCTCAATTATCCCACAACTTTGGTAGGGAAAAGAGACTTCCAGGGAAACCTACGAGAACCGTACCGCGTCCAGCGGGAAGGGTGCTCGTGTCGCCAATATTCTCAACAGAATTGTTGACAATCTTGTGGCCATCATTTTAGCCTCGTCGGGCAGTCTTCAGGAGAGGCGGGAGAAGCAACGTGACCGACCCATCCACCCTGGTCGTCAGCGCGCACGCGGGCGATTTCGTCTGGCGCGCGGGCGGGGCGATCGCCCTGGCCGCCGCGCGGGGCGAGCGCGTGACCATCGTCTGCCTGTCCTACGGCGAGCGCGGCGAGTCCGCCAAGGCCTGGCGCGAGGGCAAGTCGCTCGACGAGATCAAACGGCTCCGGCGCGGCGAGGCCGAGCGGGCCGCCGCGGCTCTGGGGGCCGGCATCGTGTTCCTGGACGCCGGTGACTATCCGCTGCGGGAGACGCCGGAGCTCACCGACGAGCTGGTCCGGGTCTTCCGGGAGACGCGGCCGAGTGTGGTGCTCACGCATCCGCTGGAGGATCCGTACAACGGGGACCATCCGGCGGCGGCGCGCATGGCGCTGCAGGCCCGGGTGCTGGCCCAGGCGATCGGCTATCCGGCGGAGGGCGAGCCGCTCGGAGCGCCGCCGGTGTTCTTCTTCGAGCCCCACCAGCCCGAGATGTGCGGCTTCGTACCGCAGGTGCTGCTCGACATCACCGAGGTCTTCGACACCAAGCGCAAGGCCATGGAGTGCCTGCCCGCGCAGCGGCACCTGTGGGACTACTACACCGACCTGGCCGTACGGCGCGGGGTGCAGCTCAAGCGCAACGCCGGGCCCAACCTGGGGCTGCCGCACACCACGTACGGCGAGGCCTACATGCGTCCCTACCCGCAGGTGACGGGGGTGCTGGCGTGAGTGGCGTGATCGTCACCGGCGCGCCCAGGGCGGACGCCGCCGCGGTCGCGGCGCTGGCCGGCTACGGCGTGGCCACCGTGCACGAGGCCCTCGGCCGGACCGGCAGCCTCGGCCCGGACCTGCGTCCCATCCAGCGGGGCGTGCGCGTCAGCGGCACGGCGGTCACCGTGCTGTGCTGGCCCGGCGACAACCTCATGGTCCACGCGGCGGTCGAGCAGTGCCGCGAGGGAGACCTGCTGGTGGTCACGACCACGTCGCCGTGCACCGACGGCCTGTTCGGGGAGCTGTTCGCGACGGCGCTGCACCGGCGCGGGATGCGCGGGCTGGTGACGACCACCGGGGTACGCGACACCGAGGAACTGCGCACGATGGGGTTCCCGGTGTGGTCGGCGGCCGTGTGCGCGCAGGGCACCGTCAAGGCCAGCGCGGGCTCGGTGAACGTGCCCGTGGTGCTCGGCGGCCAGGTGGTCAAGGCCGGTGACGCGATCCTGGCCGACGACGACGGGGTGATGTGCGTACCCCGTGACCAGGTCGCCACGGCCGTCAAGGCCGCCGCGGCGCGTACCGCGAAGGAGGAGGCCAGCCGCGCGGCCTTCGCCGAGGGCGAGCTCGGCCTCGACCGTTATGGCCTGCGCGACACCCTCACCCGGCTCGGCGTCCGCTACCTGACGGCCGACGAGTACGACCGGGACGGAACGGCGCCTTGACCGGACCGCCGTCAGGGGACATCGCCCATCTCGGCCACGTCCATCTCCGCACCCCCGACCCCGACCGCAGCCTGTGGTTCTTCACCCGGATCCTGGGCCTGACCGAGAACGGCCGCTCGGGCGACTCGGTCTATCTGCGCACGTGGGACGACTACGAGCACCACAGCCTCGTCCTCACCGCGCACGAGACCTCCGGCCTCGGCCGGACGGCGCTGCGGGCCTCCAGCGAGCAGGCGCTGCACGCCCGGGTCAAGGCCCTGCGAGAGGCCGGCCTACCGGGCAAATGGGAGGAGGACGAGCCGGGTCTCGGCCCCCTGTACGTCACCCACGCCCCCGACGGCCACGAGATCGCCCTCTACTGGGAGAGCGAGTGGTACGAGGCGCCGCCCGAGCTGCGCCCAGGGCTGAAGAACCAGCCCCAGGCCAAGCCCGGCCACGGCGTCGGCGTGCGCCGCCTCGACCACGTCAACTACCTGGCCGCCGACGTCGCCCTGGAAGCCGCGTTCGCGCAGGACCTGCTCGGCGCCCGCCCCACCGAGCAGATCATGCTCGACTCCGGCCGGATCGCCGCCCGCTGGCTGACCTTCTCCAGCAAGTCCTACGACCTGGTCCACACCGAGGACCGGTCGGGCCGGCGCGGGCGCCTGCACCACATCGCGTTCGCCACCGACAGCCGCGACGACATCCTGCGCGCCGCCGACCTGTGCCTGGACAACGGCGTGCACATCGAGACGGGCCCGCACAAACACGCCATCCAGCAGACGTTCTTCCTGTACGTCTACGAGCCCGGCGGCAACCGCATGGAGCTGTGCAACCCGCTGACCCGGCTGGTGCTCGCCCCCGACTGGCCGCTGATCACCTGGACGGAGGCCGAGCGCGCCAAGGGGCAGGCGTGGGGGCTGAAGACCATCGAATCCTTCCACACCCACGGCACCCCTCCCTGAGATGCCTAGACGCTCGTCGCCGATATTGTTGACAATTTGTTTTGGGAGACAGGCATGCCAGACCATCCCCAGCCTTCCCGCCGCGCCCGCGAACTGGTCGCGGACGCGTACGACATCCACATCCACGTCGCCCCCGACGTGATGCGCCGACGGATCGACGACCTCGCCCTCGCGACGCGCTTCACCGAGGTGGGGCTCGCCGGGTTCGTCCTCAAGTCGCACTATGTCCCCACAGCGGAGCGGGCCGCCGTCGTGCGGGCGGCGGTGCCCGGCTTCGGCGCGGTCGGCGCGATCACCCTGAACGCCGCCGTCGGCGGCATGAACCCGATCGCCGTCGAGATCGCCGCCCGTAGCGGCGCCCAGGTCGTGTGGCTGCCCACGGTGGACAGCGCCAACCAGCGCGCCTGCACCGCCACCGACCCCGAGGGCGCCACGCCGCCCATGTGGGCCCGCCTGCAGGACGAGCTGCGGGAGGAGGGCATCGCGGCCGATCCCGTGGACGTGCTCGGGCCCGGCGGCGGCGTCCTGGACCGCACCCGGCAGGTGCTGCGCCTGATCGCCAAGCACGACATGACGCTGGCCACCGGCCACCTCAGCGCGGACGAGATCGACGTCGTCGTGGACGCCGCCGCCACAGAGGGCGTGCGCCGCATCGTGATCACCCACCCGGAGTTCACCTCCCAGCGCGTCGCGGTCGAGCGGCAGCGCGCGCTCGCCGCCAAGGGCGCCCTGCTCGAACGCTGCTTCACCACCCCCCACAGCGGCAAGGTGTCCTGGCGGACCTGGTTCGAGCACATCGAAGCCGTCGGCCCCGAGCACTCCGTGCTCTCCAGCGACCTCGGCCAGCCGTTCAACCCGCCCGTGGAGGACGGCCTCGCCCTGCTCGCCGACCGGCTGCTGGCGGAGGGCTTCACCGACAAGGACATCAGGACCATGGCCGTCGGCAACTCCCGCCGGCTGGCCGGTGCCGAATGAACGCCACGGTGCTCAAGGTGGGCGGGCTGACCAAGCAGTTCGTCAAGGACGACGTCGGCATCGTGGCGCTGCGCGACTTCGACCTCGAAATCGCCGAGGGCGGCTTCGTCAGCGTGCTCGGGCGCAGCGGGTGCGGCAAGTCGACGATGCTCAACCTGCTGGCCGGGCTGACCACGCCGACGTCGGGCACGGTCACCTACCGGGACGAGCCGGTCGCCGGGCCGCGTACCGAGATGGGCTACCTCACCCAGTCCGACACGCTCATGCCCTGGCGCAGCGTCACCAGGAACGTCGAGCTGCCCATGGAGATCGCCGGCGTGCCCGCCCGGCGCCGCGCGGAACGCGCGGCCGAGCTGATCGCGAAGGTCGGACTCGAAGGGTTCGAGCGGCACTACCCGCGCGAGCTGTCCGGCGGCATGCGGCGGCGGGTCAGCCTGGCCAGGATGCTGGCCGGCGACCCGGAGACGCTGCTGATGGACGAGCCGTTCGGCGCGCTCGACGCCCAGCTCCGCCACGACCTGCAGGCCGAGCTGCTGCGGCTGTGGGAGGAGAGCGGGCAGACCGTGGTGTTCGTGACCCACGACATCGAGGAGGCGCTGCTGCTCGGCGACCGCGTGGTCGTGCTCGGCCGGGTCGGCCGCATCGTGCTGGACCGGCCGATCGACCTGCCCAGGCCCAGGGACGCCGACGAGCTGCGCGTGGACCCGGGCTTCGTGGCGCTGCACCGCGAGCTGACCGAGGCCCTGCGGGAGGGAGCGCGATGACCGCCGTACAGACGGTGAGCCTGGACCGGAGCTGGTGGAGCAGGCACGGCGGCACGGCCACGGTGTGGTCGCTGCGGGTGCTGCTGGTGGCCGGGCTGCTGGTGGTGTGGGAGCTCACCGCGGAGCGCTGGTTCGACATCACGTTCACGAGCCGGCCGAGCGACATCTGGACCCGGTTGGTGCAGTGGCAGCAGGACGGGACTCTGTGGTCCAACACCTGGATCACCGTTCAGGAGGTCGTGTACGGCTTCGTGCTCGGCGCGGCGGCCGGCGCGGTGACCGGTTTCGTGCTGGCCTCGGCGCAGGCGGTGTACCGGGTGCTGGACCCGTTCATCATGGCGCTGTACGCGATCCCGAAGGTGGCGCTGGCGCCGCTGTTCATCGTCTGGTTCGGCATCGGCATGCACATGAAGGTGCTGCTGGCGGCCGCGACGGTGTTCTTCCTCGTCTTCCTCAACACCGCCGCGGGCGTACGCGAGGTGGACCGCGGGCTGATCGACGCCGTGCGCCTGATGGGCGGCGACCAGCGCGACATCATGGTCAAGGTGGTCATCCCGTCGTCGATGACCGGGCTGCTCACGGGGCTGAAGGTCGCCATCCCGTACGCCCTCATCGGCGCGGTGATCGGCGAGCTGGTGGCCTCCAACCGGGGGCTCGGCTATCTGATCAACGACGCGGCGGCGCAGTTCGACACCGCCGGGGTGTTCGCCACCCTCGTCGTCCTGAGCGTGATCGCGGCCCTGCTGAACCTGGTCGTCGGGCTGCTCGACCGGCGGGCGAGCCGGTGGAAGCCGATCGGGGCGGACCGGTGAGGCGCCTGGGCCTGGTGCTCCTGACCGCCCTGCTCGTCGGGACGACCGGCTGCGCGCAACGCGGTTCGACGACGCCGCCCGGCGTGCTGAACGTCGGCCAGATCAGCAACTCGATCGCCTTCTTCCCGCTCTTCGTGGCCGAGCAGAAGGGCTATTTCACCGAGGAGGGGGTGAAGATGGGCGAACGGCCCCGGCTCGGCACCGGGGCCAAGGTCGCGGCGGCTCTCAAGTCGGGCAGCATCGACCTGGGCGCCGGGGTGCTGACCGACGCGCTCAACCTGGCCAGGATCGACGACAAGGGCCGGCTGGTGGCCAACCTGGTGGACCGCTACTACGTGGACGTCGTGGTCGGCTCGTCCTTCGCCGGCGCCACCGCGTCCGACCCGCTCGACCAGCGCGTCCGCGCCCTCCGCGGCAAGAAGATCGGCATCACGGGGCCGGGGAGCGGGACCGAGGCGCTGGTGACGTACCTGTTCGCGAAGGTCGGGATGAACTCCAGGACGGACTGCGAGCTGGTCAACCTCGGCAGCACCGCCGCGTCGGCGCTGGGCGCGCTCAAGGCCGGCCGGGTGGACGCGCTCGCCTTCTTCCAGCCGATCGCCCAGCAGGCGGCGGCCGCCGGGATCGGCACCCGCTACATCTCCCCCGCCGCCGGCGACGTGCCCGGCCTGGAACGGACGGCGCACGGCGTCGTGTTCACCACGCAGCGGATCATCGACAAGAAGCCGCAGGAGGTCGCCGCCTTCCAGCGCGCCCTCGAACGTGCCCAGCGCCACATCCACGCGGCCGACCCCACCGAGATCACGGCGATGCTGACGGCCTACCTCAAGGGCATCGACCCGAAGGCGCTGACCGAGCTGCCCGCGCTGATGCGGACCGAAATACCGGAGACGATCGGCTTCACCCGGACGTCCTTCGACACGGCCATCGCCTTCCACCGCACGACGGGGCTGGTCAAACACCTGCCGGCCTACGACCAGATCGTGCCGCCCGCGCTGCGGATCGGGGGCGCCGGATGACGGTGATCGCGGTGCTGGGGCTGGGCGAGGCCGGCCGGATCTACGCCCGCGACCTGCGCGAGGCCGGCTACGAGGTGCGGGGCTTCGACCCGTACGTGCGGCTCATGGACGATCAGGTGGGCAGCGTCGGGGAGGCCGTGGGCGGCGCGGACCTCATCCTCAGCCTGGTCGGTGCGCGGGCCGCCGAGTCGGTCGCCCGGCAGGCGCTACCCTGCTGCCGTGAGCAGGCCGTCTACGCCGACCTCAACACCGCCTCCCCCGGCCTGAAGCGCACGCTGGCCGAGCTGGCGGCGGCGGAAGGGGTCGCGTTCGCCGACGTCGCGGTGCTGGCGCCGGTGCCACGGCACGGCGCGCGTACCCCGCTGCTGGCCGCCGGCACCGGCGCCGCCAGGTTCGCCGGCCTCGTCGCGACCGCGAACGTCCCCGTGGAGGTCATTCCCGGCGGAGCGGGCGCGGCGGCGGCCAGGAAGCTGCTGCGCAGCGTGTTCATGAAGGGCCTGGCCGCGCTGATGCTGGAGTGCGAGAGCGCCGCCGACGCCGCCGGGGAGCGCGAGTGGCTGCGGGGCCAGATCGTCGGCGAGCTCTCCGGCGACCCCGGGCAACTGATCGACCGGCTGATCGACGGCAGCAGGGAGCACGCGGCCCGGCGGGTGCACGAGGTCGAGGACGCCGCCGCGTACCTGGCGGAGCTGGGCCGGCCCGCGTGGGTCATGGAAGCCTCCCGCAACTGGCTCGCCTCCCTGCTCGACGAGCCGGGCCGCCCATGAACCTCGCCGACCGCATTCGTACGGCCATCTTCGAGGGAGACCTCGCGCCCGGCCAGCGCCTCATCGAGGCGGACCTGTGCGCGCAGCTCGGCGCGTCCAGGTCCCACGTCCGCAACGCCCTCGCCGGCCTGGTCAGCGAGGGGCTCGTGGAGCGGATCCCGCACCGGGGCGCCCGGGTGCGGGCGATCACCCTCGACGAGGCCGTCGAGTTCACGGAGATCCGCATGGTCGTCGAGGGCCTGTGCGCGGCGAAGGCGGCCGCGGCGGCCACCGGTGACGACGCCCGGCGGCTGCGCTCGATCGGGGACCGCATGAGGCGGCACCTGGCCGCCGGTGACCTGCTCGAATACTCGGCCCGCAACAGGGAGCTGCACTCCCTGATCCAGGCGATCAGCGGCCAGTCGGCGGCCGGTGACATCATCGAGCGGATCCGGGGTCACCTGGCCCGCCACCAGGTGCGCCTCGCCCTGCGGCCCGGCCGGGCGGCCGTGTCGTTGCCGCAGCACCTGGCCATCATCGAGGCGATCTGCGACCACGACGAGGACCGGGCGGAGTCGGCCATGCGCGACCACCTGCGCAGCGTCATCGAGGCGCTCAGGTCGGCGGGATGACCATCAGCCGGGGCGCGGCCAGGAACGGCCGCCGAGGCGTTCGACGTCGGTGTTGAAGCGCCTGAGATAGGCGGCGAAGGACGCGACCTCGTCGGGCGTCCAACCGGCCAGCACCTTCTCCAGGCCGCTGATGTGCCTGGCCCGCTCACTGTCGAGATAGCGCTCACCGGCCTCGCTGAGGCGGAACTTGCGGGCGATGCCGCCGCCGGGGTCGGCGATGCGTTCGGCCAGCCCGGCGCGCAGCAGGGCCGAGGTGTGCCGGTTGAGGGTCGAGACGTCGAGCCCGAACGCCTCACTGAGCTGCCCGATCGACATCATGCCCGCCATGCGGATGCGGCTGAGCAGGATGTACGCACTGCGATCGACGTGGCGGTGCTGCCCGAGCAACATGGTCTCGTACTCGATCAGATCGGTGGGCTTGTCCATGCCAGTGTGTAACCCCCACATCGTATGTATGTAACAGTCTATGTGTAGAGTGCACATCGCTTCCTACGTCGCGACAACAAGGGGGATCCGCGTGGAAGAGCCCATATCCGGCACCCGCCCGAACGGCATCGTGACCGTGATGGCGGTGGCGGGCATCGTCGCCTCGCTCACCCAGACCCTGGTCGTACCGCTGATCGGCGAGCTGCCGCGACTGCTGGGCACCACCGCCTCCAACGCCTCCTGGGTGATCACGGCCACGCTGCTGGCCGGCGCCGTCACGACCCCCGTCATGGGCCGGCTGGGCGACCTCTACGGCAAGCGCCGCATGATGCTCATCTGCTCGATACCCCTGATCCTGGGCTGCGTCGTCTGCGCGCTCGCCGGCTCCCTCACTCCCATGATCATCGGACGTGGGCTGCAGGGCATGGGGATGGGCATGATCCCGCTGGGCATCAGCGCCCTGCGCGACGTGCTGCCGCCCGACCGGCTCGGCCCGTCGATCGCGCTGATGAGCTCCTCCATGGGCATCGGCGGCGCGCTCGGCCTGCCCATCGCCGCCGCCGTCGCCGAGTACGCGAGCTGGCGGGTGCTCTTCTGGGCCACGGCCGTGCTGAGCCTGCTGGTGTCCGCGCTCATCTGGCTCCTGGTGCCGGCCACGTCCGCCACGGCCAGGGGACGCATCGACCTCGTCGGCGCGCTCGGGCTCGGCGTGGGCCTGGTGTGCCTGCTGCTCGGCGTCTCGAAGGGCGCCGACTGGGGCTGGTCGAGCGGGACCACGCTCGGGCTGCTGGCCGCCGCGGTCGTCGTCCTGCTCGTGTGGGGCTGGTGGGAGCTGCGGACCAGGGACCCGCTGGTCGACCTGCGCGTCACCGCCCGGCCTCAGGTCCTGCTGACCAACCTGGCCTCGATCGTGGTCGGCTTCTCCATGTACGCCCAGGCGCTGATCGTCATGCAGATCCTGCAACTCCCCGAGGCCACCGGGTACGGGCTCGGCCAGTCGATGCTGGCCGCCGGCCTGTGGATGGCCCCGTCCGGGCTGATGATGATGATCATCTCCCCCATCGGCGCCCGTCTGTCGGCGGCCCGCGGCCCCAAGGTCACCCTCATCGTCGGCAGCCTCATCATGGCCCTCGGGTACGGCTCCTCCGTGGCCCTGCTCGGCTCCACCTGGGGCCTGCTGATCGTCACCTGCGTCTGCAACATCGGCGTCGGCTTCGCGTACGGCTCGATGCCCGCCCTCATCATGGGCGCGGTGCCCCGGTCGGAGACGGCGGCGGCCAACAGCTTCAACACGCTGATGCGCTCCATCGGCACGACGGTGTCGGCCGCGGTGGTCGGGCTGGTCCTGTCGCAGTTGACGATCGAGTTCGGGGGGCATGTGCTGCCGTCGGAGACGGGGTTCCGTACCGGCATGCTCATCGGCTGCGGCGCCGCGCTCGTGGCCGCGGCGATCACCCTCGCCCTCCCGGGCCGCCGGGCCGAACCCGCCCCCGTACCCGAACCGGCGCACGCCGCCAAGCACTGAGCCTCCCCTCCTTCGCGGAGTATCGTTCAAGGCGTGACCCAGGAGGCGCGGCGGACCGCGCTTCGTGCTCTCCCCGCACTCTTCCCGCGCTCTCCCGGCGGCCGGTCAGGAGGTACTGACAGGTGAGTCTCACGCTGGGCGGCAGAAGCTTCGGCGCGCTGCCGCTGATCATGGCGATCGTCAACCGCACCCCCGACTCCTTCTACGACCGGGGCGCCACCTTCGCCCGCGAGGAGGCGATGCGGCGCGTGGACCAGGTCGCCGCCGAGGGGGCCGACATCGTCGACATCGGCGGCGTCAAGGCCGGTCCTGGGGCGGAGGTGGACGTACACGAGGAGATCGACCGGACGGCGGCGTTCGTCGCGGAGGTACGCGAGCGCCATCCCGGCCTCCTGATCAGTGTCGACACCTGGCGGCACGAGGTCGGCTTGGAGGTGTGCCGGGCGGGGGCCGACCTGCTCAACGACTCCTGGGGCGGCGCCGACCCCCTGCTGGCCGAGGTCGCCGCCGGGGCCGGGGCGGGCCTGGTCTGCACGCACACCGGCGGGCTCGTCCCTCGTACGCGGCCGCATCGCGTGGAGTACGACGACGTGGTCGCCGACGTGATCCGCCGCACCACGGCGCTCGCCGAACGGGCGGTCGCGCTCGGGGTGCCGCGTGAGAGCGTCCTCATCGATCCCGCGCATGATTTCGGCAAGAACACCTGGCAGTCGCTGGAGGTGACCCGGCGTACCGGTGAGCTGGTGGCGACGGGGTGGCCGGTGCTGGTGTCGCTGTCCAACAAGGACTTCATCGGCGAGTCCCTGGGCCTGCCCGTCGACCAGCGCCTCAACGGCACCCTCGCCGCCACGGCCCTGTGCGCCTGGCACGGGGCCCAGGTCTTCCGCGCCCACAACGTGGCGGAGACCCGGCAGGTGCTCGACATGATCGCCGTCCTCCGCAACCTCCGCCCACCGGAACGGGTCGTACGGGGGCTGGCATGATCCCCAAGGCGACCACGAAGCCCGGCTCCAGCCCCCCGGACACCCACCCGCACCGCACAACAACCGACCCGAAGCGCCCGACCACCGGTCTGGGCCGCACAAAGACCAGCGGGAGGCGGCCGAGGGCAGCCGACGTGAGGCGCGACCTCAGGCGCGACCTCAGGCGCGACCTCAGGCGCGACCTCAGGTGCGCGAAGGCTGATCGGCCTCGCGACCTGAGAGGTGCAAAGGGCAACCGGGGTCGGGACCTGAGGGGCGCGAAGGCCGATCGGGGTCGTGCCGGGAGCGGTGCGAGGAGGGTGGCGTGATCGTCGCGGTGGTCTGTGTGCCGCAGGCGCCTCTGCTGCTGCCCGGGGTGACCGGGCGGCCCGTCGCCGAGGTGGACAAGCTCAGGGAGTCGGCGGCGAGTGCCGCGGGTGGCCTCCTCGACCAGGAGCTCGACGACGTGATCGTGCTCGCCGCGGCACCCCGTACCGGCGGCTACCCCGCCGACGCCCGGGATCCGGCGGACCGCGTCGCCCCCGGGAGCCACCGTTCCCTCGCAGGCCCGACCGGCGCGGACGGACTGCCCGTCGCACTCGCCGTCGGACGATCGTTCCTGCCACCCACCACCACCCCGCTGACCCTGTACGGCATCGCGTCCGACGCACCACCGGACCTCTGCCTGGAGGTGGGACGACGGCTGGCGGCCGGGGAAGGGCAGCGGGCGGCCGAGGAACGGCGCCCCGAGGCCGAGCGGCGGCAACCCGAGGCGGGGAGGGGGCGGCCGGCGGTCGGGCCGGGGCGCACCGGGCTGATCGTGGCCGCCGACGGCAGTGCCCGGCGCGGCGAGAAGGCCCCCGGCTACCTCGACCCCCGGGCGGCGGACCTCGACGCCCAGATCGGCCGCGCTCTCGGCACGGGCGACGTCACCCGGCTGAGCGCCCTCGACCCGGCCACCTGCACGGCCCTGCTCGTCGCGGGCCGCGCCGCCTGGCAGGTCATGGCCGGCGCCTGCGAGGGAACGCGCTGGCTCGCACACCTGCGCTACGAGGACGACCCGTTCGGCGTGGCCTACTGGGTCGCGACCTGGACCCGCGAGAACGAAACCCACCGAACCCCGACCCCATAAGGCGCCGGACCCGCAAAACACCCCACCCGCACAGCCCCGCCCCTCGGACGGCACCACACCCGCAGACCCCGCCCCTCGCGCGGCACTCCACCTACACGGCACCGCCCCACGGACGGCACCACACCCGTAAGACTCCCGGCCGCGAGATGCCGCCCGCGGAACATCGGACCCGCAAGACGCCGCACCCGCAGGACACCAGACCTGCGAGACGGCGCCGGACCCACGTAGCGCTGTGAAGGTGTTGTGGATCGGACCAGGGGCCCAGGATTTGGGACACCTCGGCCGTGAGATCTTGGGCCGGACGCCGCAGGGTCGAGAAGGTCGGTGTCATGACGGACATCACCTCCCCGCCCCGCTCCCCCGCGACCCGCGCCCTGACCTTCCTGGCCCACCGGTGGCCCACCGCGCTCGGCCTGCTGGCCATGGTCTTTTCCGTGCTGGACGAGGACGACGGCCGCGGCCAGGCCGTCATCGTGTTCCTCGCCGCCCTCATCTACCTGGCCACCGCCGTGGTGGGCCGGCCGGGCACGGTGTGGATCCTGTTCGGTGTGTCCGTGGTGGGGGTGACGGTGCTGCGGTTGTTCGAGGCGGCACTGTGGCCGGCGCTGGTCGCCTGTGGGGTCACCGCCCTGGCCATGGCCCTGGTGAGCGACCTGCCGCGCCGCCCGCGGCTCGACGCCGTGCAGATCCCCGCCATGCTGGTCTTCGGCGCGGCCGCCGTGCTCGCCCTGTCCCTGTCTCCCACGCTGGGCACCCTGCTCGTCGCCGCGGCGCTGATCGGTCACGGCACCCTCGACGTGATCGTCTGGCGGGCCCGTCAGGTGGTGGCCCGCTCGCTGGCCGAGTTCTGTGCCGCCCTCGATCTGACCCTGGGTCTCGCACTGATCATCCTGACGCTGACCTGATCTCCGACATGAAAGTTTCACTTTTAGAAATCTCGCTTGTTATGCCCTGACCGGCCACGACTCCGCCGCCACCGAACCGGGGCGGCGGTCGCGCATTGACGGACGGAAAGCGCTTTCCTACATTCACACCGTTCACTAACGTGCCTGTCGTTCACATACGTGGACGAGAGCCAACCCCCCGCAGTAGGAGCGCCCCATGCGCACACCACGACGTACCCTCACGCTCGTCACATGCCTGACCGCCGCGCTCGCCGGACTGACCGTGTCCGGACCGGCGGCGTCGGCCGACACCCCGCTCGTCGGCTGGGCCACCCAGGGCGGTGGCACCACCGGCGGCGGCACCGCGGCGACCACGAACGTGTCCTCGGCCTCCGCCCTCACCAGCGCCCTGTCGTCCGGTTCCGCCTCGGTGATCAGGGTGTCCGGTACGATCTCCTGCTCCGGCATGCTCCGCGTGACCTCCAACAAGACCGTCATCGGCAACTCCGGCGCGACGATCGCCGGCTGCGGCTTCAACGTCTCCCAGGCGTCGAACGTCATCATCCGCAACCTCACCTTCCGCAACTGGAACGACGACGGCATCAACGTCCAGTACTCCACCCGGGTCTGGATCGACCACAACTCCTTCTCGAACGGCTACGACGGCGCCCTGGACATCAAGCGCGCCAGCGACTACGTCACCGTCTCCTGGAACAGGTTCTTCAGCCACGACAAGACCATGCTGCTGGGCCACAGCGACAGCAACGGCGGCGAGGACCGGAACAAGCTGCGCGTGACGTACCACCACAACTGGTTCGACGGCACCAACCAGCGGCACCCGCGCGTGCGCTTCGGCAACCCGGTGCACGTCTACAACAACTTCTACCGCGGCGTCGGCAGCTACGGCGTCGCCTCCACCCAGGAGGCCGGCGTGCTGGTCGAAGGCAACTACTTCGAGAACACCGGCGACCCGTTCCACCTCGGCGAGGGCAGCTCCCCGGCCGGCAGCCTGGTGGCGCGCAACAACCACTTCGTCGGGTCCGGCAGCGGTAGCGCGGGCGGCAGCGTCCGGGCGATCCCGTACTCGTACTCGCTGGACGGCGCCAGCAGCGTCAAGTCCATCGTGACGGCCGGCGCCGGCGCGGGCCGCATCTCCATCTGACCACCCGCACCCGGGGCCGTGGGCGCGGCCGGCCGCCCGCGCCCACGGCCCCATTCGAACGTTATTTCGCGTTGATCGAAACCTGTCATGATCTCTCCTCGTCGATGATCACGAGAGAGGAATCGCGTGAGGCTCTTATCCATGGCCGGGCGCCGACTCGGAACGCTGGTCGCGGTGGTCGCCCTGGCGTCCGGCACGCTCGTGCCGGGCGCGCAGGCCGCCCCGCACCCGGTCGTCTTCGGTACGGCGTCCGCCCTGCCGAAGACCCACACCGGGGCGTGCCCGGCGACCGTCACGCTGTCCACCACGGTGAAGGTCAAGGCGCCGGCCACGCTGAAATACGTGTGGACCTTCAGCGACGGGGACGACGGCCGAACCAGGACCTACAGGGCCGGCGGCAAGGGTCTCAAGACCGTCCGGCTGTCCACGACGGTCAAGGCCGTCGGCGACGCTCGCGGCTGGGGCGCGGTCCGCCTGGTCAGCCCGGTGAAGAAGACCTCCAGGAAGGCCTCCTTCGCCGTCACCTGCACGGGCTCCGAGACGCTGGGCGCGGGCGACGTCTGGGACAGCGTCGTCACCACCGTCGACACGCCCGGCACCCCGGACGCCGCGGCCACCCCGCCGCCGTCGTCTTCCTCCGGCCAGGACGCGGCTCGCAACCTGGTACGGAAGGCCACCATCGCCTTCGAGCGGACCACCGCGGCGAAGTGCCCGGTGACCTTCAAGATCCACGGCTCGTTCGAAGGGCTGCCCGCCGGCGCGCAGACCGTCCGGTACCGCCTCGCCGGCACCGAGACGTGGAAGACCGTCAACGTGCCGGCCGCCCATGGAGCCGTCCACTCCACCGTCCTGGAGACGCTCACCTGGGGCTGGGAGACGGCGGAGAACTCGGTCCAGATCGAGCTCGACCAGCCGGACCGCCACAGGTCCAACATCATCTACTACTTCAAGTGCCGCCCGCCGAGCGCTGGCACCGTCGGCGTCGCGGCCGAGGACATCCCGCTGACCGGCGACGGCGGCCCCCTGGCCGAACTGACCGCGGACGCCATGCTCGAATCGGTGCGCACCCTCTCCGGCGCGGACCTCGCTCTCGTCAGCAAGTACGGGATGCGCAAGGGCCTGAAGGCGGGGCCGATCACCTTCTCGGACCTGTACCAGGTTCAGCCCGACGGGTTCCACCCGGACGTGTGGTCGATGACGGGCGCGCAGCCCAGGAAGGCACTGGGACACGTGAGCCCGACAGCGGGAAGGCTCACCCCGTCGGCGGCGCTGCGCTACACGGTGACCGGCGGAGTGGTCACCGATCTCACCCTCAACGGGACCCCGGTGTCCGACACCCAGGTGGTCAAGGTCGCGGCCAACTACATCCTGAGGTATGGCGGGCAGGGCTTCCCGGCCTGGGAAGGGGCCAAGTCCGTGTACCGCGGCGGACCCGACGACACGGGTGCGCTGGCGTCGTACATCGCCGCTCACTCACCCCTTGCCGCCCCCAAGGGTGACCGCGTCACGGTTCGATGAGCCGGGGGGCCGTCCGCCGCTGTCAGCTCTCGACCTGGAGCGTGACCGGGACGAACGCTTCCTGGGTCTCGCCGAGCGGGTGTTCGCTCGGGGCGGGCTTCGTCTCCGGCAGACGCTGCGGCGGGCTCGAGCGCTGACGCCGCCGGGGGCACGACGCCGTCGCGCTCCGGCGTGGCCGCGCGTGGTGGGCGCCGAACGGGCGGGCGGCGTATCCCGGCGCGAATCGTACGGTTCGCGTGACGACCGCGCCCCGGTCCTCTCGTTCGGTGTCGGTGCCTGGGTCTGTGACTGTGTCTGTGACTGGGTCGGCTCGTGGCGGGGACGGGGGTTGCGGCGGCACGGGGGCGGAGGGCAGCAGGGCGTCCTCCACGTGTTGCATGAGTATCAAGCCGATCAACACCACGAGGGGGATGGCCAGGGCGGCGAGCATGAGGTTGGACCTCCAATATCGGGGCGCCGGTGCGTGCCCCGGGGGTTGCCTTCCTCCGCCTACGCTGCCCAGGAGCGTGCCCGGTATGCATACGTGATCAACACACCGACCTCACCCATGACGTCGTCACGACTTCGTGTCCTCTGTGTCCCCTGTGCCCCCCGTGTCCTCGGTGTCGCCGAGGTCCCGGTGGGCGAAGATCTCGATCAGCGCCTGGACGGGCATGCCCGCCTCGGTGGGGTGGCGGAAGCGCTGGTTCGGGTTGATCTCGTAGTGGTTGCGGCGCCCCACCCGGTTGCGTCGCAGGTAGCCGGCCTCTTCCAGATCGCCCACGATTCCCTGGGCGGCGCGCTCGGTGATGCCGATCTTCGCGGCGATGTCGCGCAGGCGTACCTGCGGGTCGGCGGCGATGGCCACCAGCACCCGGGCGTGGTTGGTCAGGAACGTCCAGCCGGAGTGCCGGTCAGCGGACTCCTCCATACGCCAAGTCCTCCTTACCGGGGCAAGGGCGCCCCGGCCTCATAGCGGAAGATTTTATACAGAAAAACTATTCCGGTATCCTTCTTACGAAGTTAGCCTGAGAGCGCCGGTCCACGGCCCTCCCCGCACGGTCAGGAGGTGGGATGTCCCGTACATCGCGGCACGCCGCCGCTCACCGCGTACGCGCTACACGACCGTCCGACACCCGGCCTGCCCGAGCACGCTGGGCGGATGCGATGACCTCCGGTGCCCGCCAGGACCATGAAGCGCCCTCCTCCGAGCACCTGCTCTACGTGGATCACATGCTCCGCGTGACCTGCACCGTGATGCCCGGCCCCTCGGTCATCCGGCTGATCGGCGAGATCGACGGTTGCAACAGCGCCGAGGTGTCGCGCACACTCTCCCACGCGTGGCGCATCGACGACGAGCTGATCATGGATCTTGGCGGGCTGACCTTCGCCGACGTCTCCGGCGCGCGGGCGCTGCTCGCCTTCACCGCGGCCGGGCCGGTGCAGGTGCGCGACGTCCCGCACCAGATCCGGCGGCTGATGGGCCTGATGGGCGTGCCCTCGTTCGGCCGGCCCGCTCCCGGGTCAGGCCAGGGAGTCGATCCAGCGCTCTAGGCGGCGGCCCTCCATCGCCATGAGGCCGGGGTCGCGGAACGTGTTGGTCAGCAGGGAAATGCCCTGGTACGCGGCGATCAACGCGACCGCGAGCTCACGGGCGTCCGCGCGGCCCATGGCGGCGAACTGGCCTTCCGCCCAGTCGAGCAGCCTTTCCATGACCGTGGCGATCGCGCGGTCAAGGCCGTCGTCGCGCTTGTCGAGCTCCGAGGCGAGGGTGCCGGTGGGGCAGCCGTAGCGGGCGGTCAGGTCGCGCTGGTCGATCCAGCCGCCCAGCAGCGCCTTGAGCCGGTCCTGCGGCGCGGGCAACTCCTCCAGCGCGCCGATCATGGTGTCGAGCTGCCGGCCGTGCGCCTCGATGGCCGCCTCGACGAGCTGGTCCTTGGTCTTGAAGTAGTAGTAGACGTTCCCCACCGGAATGTCGGCCGCGCGCGCGATGTCGGCGAGCGTGGTCTTCTCGACGCCCTGCTCGTGCAGCACCCGTACGGCGGCGCCGGCCAGCCGCTCCCGCTTCCCCGCCCGCGTTGAGTCAGTCACCTGACTCACTATAGACAAGCCGCTCGCCGGACCGCTATGGTCTCGATCTAAGTCAGTCAACTAACTAACTCGGAGCGAAATCATGATCGTGGTAACGGGCGCGACCGGCAACGTCGGCGGCGAGCTGGTGCGGCTGCTCGCCGCCGCGGGCGAGCGCGTGACGGCCGTCTCCCGGAGCGCCGCCGACCTGCCCGAAGGGGTACGTCACGTCGCGGCCGACCTGGCGGACCCGGCGAGCCTGAAGCCCGCCTTCGACGGCGCCGGCGCGCTGTTCCTGCTGGTCGCGGGGCCGGACCCGCGGGCCGTCCTGGACGTGGCGAAGGCGGCGGGGATCCGGCGCGTCGTCCTGCTGTCCTCGCTGGGCGCCGGGACCAGGCCGGCGATGTACGGACATCCCGTCGCCTTCGAGGAGGCCGTGCGCGACTCGGGGCTGGAGTGGACGATCCTGCGGCCGGGCGGTTTCCACACCAACTCCCTGGCCTGGGCCGAGACGGTCCGCGCGGACCGTACCGTCGCCGCGCCGTTCGGGGACGTCGCGCTGCCCGGCATCGACCCGGCCGACATCGCCGAGGTCGCGGCCGTGGTGCTGCGGGCGGACGGGCACGCGGGCCGTACCTATGAGCTCACCGGCCCCGAGCCGGTCACCCCGCGCGAGCGCGCGGCGGCGATCGGCGCGGCGCTGGGCGCGGAGGTGCGGTTCACCGAGCAGACCCGGGAGGAGGCTCGCGCGCAGATGCTGCGATTCATGCCTGAGCCGGTCGCCGACGGCACCCTGTCCATCCTCGGTACGCCGACCGCCGCCGAACGCCGGGTCAGCCCCGACGTGGAGCGACTCCTGGGCCGCGCGCCCCGCACCTTCGCCGACTGGGCCGCCCGCAACGCCGCCGTCTACCGATGAGGAGCACCACCATGCACGTACTCGACTCCACCATGTCCCACCGTGAGATCGGCGCGGGTGCGCCGATCGTCTTCCTGCACGGCAACCCGACCTCGTCCCACCTGTGGCGGAACGTCATGCCCGCCCTCGGGTCGGGCCGTCGCCTGGCGCCCGATCTGATCGGCATGGGAGCGTCGGGCAAGCCCGCCATCGGCTACACCTTCGACGACCACGCCCGTTACCTGGACGCCTGGTTCGACGCCCTCGGTCTCGACGACGTGCTGCTCGTGGGCCACGACTGGGGCGGCGCGCTGGCCTTCGACTGGGCCGCCCGCCACCCCGATCGAGTACGCGGGATCGCCTTCACCGAGGCCATCGTCAAGCCCATGACCTGGGAGGAGTTCCCTGAAGGCGGCCGTCCGCTGTTCCAGGCGATCAAGACCGAGGGGGTGGGCGAGTCCATGATCCTCGACGACGCTGATTTCCTGCGGCAGGGCCTGCCCGGCACCATGGCCACGCCGCTCGCGGAGGAGGACCTGGCGGAATACCTGCGGCCGTACCCGACCAGGGAGAGCCGGGTGCCGCTGCTGCGGTGGCCGCGTTCGCTGCCGCTGGGCGGGGAGCCGGCCGACGTCGTGGCCAGGATCGAGGCGTTCGGCCGGTGGGCCGGCGTGGCGGCGGTGCCGAAGCTGCTGATCGGCTTCCGGCCGGGGCCGGGCTCGATGTGGACGCGGGAGACCGTCGCCTGGTGCGCGGCGAACATGGCCTCGCTGGAGATCTCGGAGCACGAGGAGATCGCCGGGCACCACACCCCCGAGGACCGGCCCCTGCTCATCGCCACGGCGATCGACAAGTGGCGCTCCGAGCAGGGGCTGATGTAGCAGGGCCTCAGAAGGCGTACGGGCCGAAGCGGCCCCAGGCGACCACGGCGGCCAGGATGAGGAGCACCACGTTGGCGGCGATCATCGGGAACTCCTTGCGGCGCGCGTGGACGACGGCGGCGCCCGCCATGACCAGCACCAGGCCGGTCGCGGCCAGCGGCGTCAGCACCGGCGCGATGCCCGTCACGGCCGGCAGGATCAGGCCGAGCGCGGCCAGTGCCTCCAGCGCGCCGATGCCCTTGACCGCCCCGGCGGAGAAGTCGTCGGTCCAGGCCATGCCGGCCGCGGCGAGCTTCTCCTTCGGCTGGGCGAGCTTCATCGCCCCGGCGGCCAGGAAGGCGAGGGCGAGCAGGGCCGCGATGATCCACAGGACGACGTTCATCGGAGATCCGTTCCCAGAAAGGACTTGAAGGTTCAAGCGCAATCTAGGCCGCTTCGACTTGAAGCGTCAACTGAATCGGCGGGGCGATCTCTCGGTTAATGTGGGGACGTGGACACGTCGCAGGAGCCGCGCTGGCTGACCGAGGAGGAGTCGCAGACCTGGCTGGCGCTGGCCAGCGTGCTGATCCGGCTACCGGCCGCCCTCGACAGGCAGCTCCAGCGCGACGCGGGCATCAGCCACTTCGAATACCAGGTGATCGCCGGGCTGTCGATGAGCCCGGAGCGCACGATGCGGATGAGCGACCTGGCGGCGTTCTCGGAAGGGTCGCTGTCACGGCTGTCGCACGTGGTGAGCCGGCTGGAGAAACGCGGCTGGGTGCGCCGCACGCCCGACCCCGCCGACGGCCGCTACATGCTGGCCACCCTCACCGAGGAAGGCTGGGAGAAGGTGGTCGCCACCGCTCCCGGCCACGTGGACGCGGTCCGTGACCTGGTCTTCGAGCCGCTCACCAAGGCGCAGATCCGGCAGTTGCGCGACATCGGGCGCCGCATCACCCACGCCATCGACCCCGACGGCGACTGCCTCACGCCGTAGACGGCGGAAATCGAGTCGAATGTCGCGGCGGCGGCTGTCACCATGACGGTGATGTCCCGAGCGTAGAACCACCTCGATCACAGGGGACGGCCGCTGAGCCGCCGTCCCTCTATCAGGCAATCCACTTCCATCTGTGATCGAGGGATTTTTCCGATGAACTTCCATGAATACGCGCGCTACGACGCCATCGGCCTCAGAAACCTGATCAGGGCGGGCGAGGTGAGCGCCGCCGAGGTGGAGACCGCCGCCAGGAAGGCCCTGGCCGCGGTGAACGACGAGGTGAACGGGCTGGCGCTGCCGCCGTTCAGGCCCGCGCTCCGCCACGACGACAACGGCCCGTTCGCCGGCGTGCCGTTCCTGATCAAGGACCACGGCCCGGTGGCGGAGGGGGTGCCGTTCTTTCTCGGCAGCCGGGCGCTGCCGGGCATCGTCGCGCGGCACGACACCGACCTCATGGCCCGCTTCCGGGCCGCCGGGCTGGTCACCCTCGGCCTGACCACCGTCCCGGAGATGTGCCTCAGCTTCTCCACCGAGTCGGTCAGGTTCGGGCCGACCCGCAACCCGTGGAACCCGGACCGGGGCGCGGGCGGATCGAGCGGCGGCGCGGCCGCCCTGGTGGCGGCGGGGGCCGTACCTCTGGCGCACGCCAGCGACGGCGCCGGGTCCATCCGCGTCCCGGCGTCCGCCTGCGGGCTGGTCGGGCTCAAGCCGAGCCGCGGCCGCGTCCCGTGCGGGCCCGACATGGGCGAGCCGATGCTCGGGATGTCGTACGAGTTCGCGCTCACGCGTACCGTCCGCGACGCCGCCCACCTGCTGGACGCCGTCCAGGGCCCCGGGATCGGCGACAAGTACACCGCGCCGCCCCCGCGCGGCCGCTACGCCGACGAGATCGGCACCGCACTCGGCCCGCTACGAGTGGCGGTGACCACCAAGGCGTGGTCGGGCTCCGTGGTGGACGGCCAGGTGGCCGTCTGGGCGACCAGGACCGGCCAGGCACTGGAGCGGGCGGGGCACACTGTCGTCGAGGACACCCCGGCCCTCGACTGGGACGCCGTCATGCGGGCGCTGGTGGCCGAGGGGGTGGCGGTCGCCTCGATGCTGCTCCTGGCGCCGCGGCTGCCGGATCCGGCGCGGATGGAGGCCGTCTCCCGGCTCTATCTGGAGACGGCGAGGGCGTACAGCGGGCTGGACATGATGGCCGCCTTCGACGCCCAGAACCGGGTGACCAGGACGGTGGGCGCGTTCTTCACCGAGTACGACCTGCTCGTCACCCCGACGCTGGGCCGCCCACCGGCGCCGCACGGCACCCTGCGGTACGACGACCCCGGCCACACCATGGAGAGCTGGCTGCGGTCGCTGACCGACTTCGGGCCGTTCACGGTGCCGTTCAACGTCAGCGGTCACCCTGCGATCAGCCTGCCGCTGGGGCAGGGCGACGACGGGCTGCCCGTCGGCGTGCAGATCGTCGCCCCTTACGGCCGGGAGGATCTGCTGTTCCAGGTCGCCGCCCACCTGGAAGAGGCCATGCCCTGGCGGGATCGGGTGCCCGGCGTTCACCTGACCGCGCGATAGGTCAGGTGGCTGACCAGGCCGGTGCCTGACACGGCGAGCGGCTCGAAGGCCAGGCGTCCGACGCCGGTGAAGAGCCGCTCGCCCGCGCCGAGCACCACGGGCGCGACGTGCAGCCGCAGCTCGTCGATCAGCCCCGCCGCCAGATACTGGTTCACGGTCGCCGCGCCGCCCGCGATCGCGACCTCGCGGTCGCCGGCGGCCGCGCGGGCCCGGTCGAGCGCCGCCTCGATCCCGTCGGTGACGAAGAAGAACGTCGTGCCGCCGTCCAGTTCGACCGGCTCGCGCTCGTGGTGGCTCAGGACGAAGACCGGCGCGTGGTACGGGGGCTCCTGCCCCCAGTAGCCGGTCCACTCCAGGTCCCAGTCGCCGCGCCCGGGGGTGAACATGTTGCGGCCCATGATGTACGCGCCCGCCGACGTGACGGCCTTGATGATCTCGGCGTGCTCCTCGGGCTCCGCGAACATCCACTCGTGCAGGCTGTCGCCGACGCCGTCCCCGAAGGGCTGGTCCAGGCGCTGGTTCGGGCCCGCGACGAAGCCATCGATGGACATCGACATGTCACAGGTGACCTTGCTCATCTCTTTCCTCCTGCCGTGAAGCGCTGTTTCACCCAGGAGTCGGAGCCGGCCGCGCGTTCTTCACACGTCAGGGAAAAGATTTCCGAGCGCGAGATCGGCGACCTGGCGCAGCTCGTCGCGGGTGCGCCCGCCGGCCGCCTGCACCGCGATCCCGTCCGTGACGGTCTGGACCAGCCGGGCCAGGGTGCCGGCGTCGTATCCGCCGGGCAGGTCGGGCGCGTCCTCCAGGCGACGCCGGAGCGCCATTTCGGCGGCCCGGCGGCAGGCGAGCGCCGCGTCGCGGGCGGAGGCGGCGTCGGGGCCGCAGGCGTGCACGCTGTTCACCATCAGGCAGCCCACCGGGGCGTCGTCGCCGGTGGTCAGGTCGATGGCGCCGTTGACCAGGCGTTCGATGACCTCGCGTACGGTGGGCGCGGCCAGCGCGTCGGCGGCGAACGCGCCGGGGCCGCTGACGTAGCGGTCCAGCGCCTTGACGAACAGCTCCTCCTTGTTGCCGAAGGCGGCGTACATGCTGGGCCGGTTGATGCCCATCGCCGCGGTCAGGTCCGACAGCGAGGCGCCTTCGTAGCCCTGCCGCCAGAACACCTCCAGGGCCCGGTCGAGCGCGGCGTCGACGTCGAAGGCGCGCGGGCGGCCGCCTGGCATGCCGTACCTCCTCAAGTTTTATACCTATCGGTAAGTTACCTCTTGAATCCCGCCGCCGCACACCTTAGTTTCATACCTGTCGGTATAAAACTAAGGGGGAAGCACGTGATCAAGGTTGGAGTAGTCGGCGCCAGCGGATGGGCGAACGAGGCCCACCTGCCCGCGCTGGCCACGCTGGAGGAGTTCCAGGTGACGGCGGTCGCGACGACCAGGCAGGAGAGCGCGGACCGGGTGGCCGCCGCGTTCGGCGTGCCGCTCGCGTTCGCCGACGCCGGGCTCCTGACCGCGCACGACGACGTGGACCTCGTCGTCGTCTCGGTACGCGCGGCGGAGCACGCGAAGGTGATCAGGGCCGCGCTGGAGGCGGGCAAGCACGTACTGGCCGAGTGGCCGCTGGGCGTGGACCCGGACGAATCCGACGAACTGGCCGAGGCGGCCGCGGCCGCCGGGGTGGCGCACGCCGTGTGCCTGCAGGGTCTCCACCAGCCGGACGCCAGGTTCGTCGCGGACCTGGTGGCCGGCGGCCGGATCGGGCGGCTGGAGTCGGCCGTCCTGGTGGCCTCGGCCGGGCCGCTCGGCGGCGCCACCGTCTCGCCCGAGCACGCCTGGACCAACGACCCGGCCGGCGGCACCACGGTGCTGTCGATCGTGACCGGGCACTACCTGGCCTCGCTGGAGCACCTGGCGGGCCGGCTGACGGACGTGACGGCGCGGCTGCCCCACCTGTACGACCGCGTCGAGGTCGCCGGCACCGATCGGACGGTGGCCGGGAAGGCGCCGAACCAGGTCCTGCTGCACGGGACGCTGGAGGGCGGCGCCACCGCGTCCGTCACGATCCACGGCGCGTCCGGCGCCCCCGACGGGTTCTTCGTCAAGCTCGTCGGCTCCGAGGGCGCGCTCACCATCACCCGCGCCGCAGAGGGCGGCTACCTGCACTGGACCGACTGGGACGTCCGGATCGGCGGGGAACGGGTGGCGATGCCGGAGGCGTACCGGACCGTCGGCCTGCGTCCCGCCGACGGCCCCGCCGCGAACGTCGCGGCCCTCTACCGGGACCTCGCCTCGGCCATCACCGAGGGCCGCGCCCCGCGGCCCGACTTCCACGCCGCCGCCCGCTACCACCGGCTGCTCGCGGCCGTCGAACGCGCCGCGCGTAGCGGTGCCAAGGAGGACATCGCATGAAAATTCTGATCATCGGCGCCACCGGCTACATCGGCTCGGCCGTGGCGACCGCCCTCGCCGGCCACGAGGTCACCGCCCTGCGCCACCCGGACGGCCGCCCGACGGGCCACCCGGAGATCGAGGCCGACCTGACCGACCCGGCCTCGCTGACCCCCGCCGCCAAGGGTTTCGACCTCGTGCTCCACGCGGGCGCTCCCCTCGGCGAGCAGGCCGACCTGGCCGGGGTGGACGCCTTACTCGCGGCCGGCCCGCCGCTGCTCTACACGACGGGCGTCGCCGTGCTCGGTGGCGGCACGGTGGACGAGGACAGCGCCCCCGACCCGCACCCCTTCGTGGCCTGGCGCGCGGAGGTCGAACGCCGCGTCCTGGCCGCCGGCGGCCAGGTGCTCAGACCCGGCATGGTGTACGGCGACGGCGGCGGCCTCGTCCCCGGCCTGTTCGCCCGCAAGGCCGCCGAGTCGGGCACCGGCGTCTACATCGGCGAGCCCGGGGTGCGCTGGCCGGTCGTCCACCGCGCCGATCTCACCGGTCTCTATCTCGCCGCGATCGGCCACGGTACGCCGGGCGCGATCTGGCACGGGGTCGCCGAGACGGTACGCCTGGACGCGATCGCCGCCGAGCTGGGCGGCGGCCGGGCCGTCTCCTGGCCCCTCGACGAGGCCACCGCCGAACTGGGCGCTCTGGCCGGCCTGTTCACCCGGGACCAGGAGGTCTCGTCGGCCAAGACGCGGCGGCTGCTCGGCTGGCGTCCCGCGTACACGTCCCTGCTCGACTGGCTGCGCGCCTCGTAGGCAATGGACCGCTTTCCCGGAGGCCAAATGTTGATCGGCACGCCCGGAGAAAGCGGTCCATGTGCTGCTTAATGGGCACTTTCCTCCGTATCGGGTTGTCCGGATCGAGCCCGAGGAGGGACATGTACGGTCCGCTCGGCAGCGTCGTCATCGCCACTCTGACCGCCCTGACCGCCCTGACCGCCGTGCCACGGGCCGCCGCCGCGGGGCCGCCGGAGGTCGAGACCATCGCGCACCGGGGCGGGTCCGCGTACGCGCCGGAGAACACCATCGCGGCCTGCGCCGTGGCCCGGTCGCAGCGGGCCGACCTGTGCGAGTTCGACGTCCAGCAGACCCGGGATCATCAGCTCGTGCTGATGCACGACCAGACGCTGGCGCGTACCACCGACGTCGAGCGGGTCTTTCCCGGGCGGTCGCCGTGGCGGGTCTCCGACTTCACGCTCGCGGAGATCCGGCGTCTGGACGCCGGCTCGTGGTTCTCGCCGCGCTATCGCGGTGAGGGGGTGCCCACGCTCGCGCAGGCCTTGCAGGCGATGGGCGGCGAGACCGGGCTGCTGCTGGAGATCAAGCACTCGCCGAGAAGCCCCGACATCGACCGGCGGGTGGCGGTCGAGCTGCAGGAGAGCCGCGCCTGGTGGACCGGCAAACGGCTGGGGCTGCAGGCGTTCGGCTGGCACTCGATGCGGGTGCTGCGCAGCATGCTCCCGGACGTCCCCGTCTCCCTGCTCGGCAAGCCGCCCGCCGCTCGGCTGACGGAGCTGGCCCGCTACGCCGGCGGGATCACGCTGCCGCACGCCGGGCTCACCAAGCGGTACGTCGCGCGGGTGCACGAGCGGGGCATGCGCGTCTACACCTGGACGACAGACCGGCCGTCCGTGATCCGCCGGCTGATCTCGTACGGGGTGGACGGCATCATGACCAACAAACCCGACCGCTTCTTGGACGTACGCCCGTGATCACGGCGGGCGGACCCTTCGGCGGCGGCGGGCTCACCCACACCGATTCCTGGTCCAGGCCGTGACACGTTCATGCCGGCCCGCATTCGGCGGACCGGCATGAACACCCCCACGACCGAGCCCTGTCAGGCCACGAAACCGGTGAAGCGGGCCACCTCGTCGTCCTCGCGGTAGAGCGTGACCTCGGTCGGGCCGACCAGACTCTGGTGTACGGCGGCGCGCACGACCGCGCCTCCGGGCAGGGCGCCCTTGAGGACGCCCAGGCGTGATCACGTCATGTCAGCAAAAGCACGTCAGGGCCGCCCGGTAGGCCGGGATACCGCTTACCACGGCGGCTCAAGGGCAGAAGGGAGGCCACCCCTGAAGGAGCCCACATGCCCGACAGCGCACCCCCCGCCCCGGACCGCACCGCCCCACCCCAGACCGCGTCATCGCAGCCCGCGGCATCGCAGCCCGCCTCACCACAGCCCGCCTCACCACAGCCCGGGTCACCACAGCCGGGGTCACCACAACCGGGGTCGCCACAGTCCGCTTCGTCGCAGCCCGGGTCACCGCAAACAGGTGATGGCGCGTTACCGTTCGGCAGGCCGGGGCGGCCTTTCGGGAGTACGCCCTTCACCTTCGGGTTCACCGCGGCGCTCGGCGTACTGACCGCCTGGCTGCTGGTCCAGGCGCTGACGGTCACCGCGTCCGTGCTGCTCCTCATCGTCGTGTCACTGTTCCTGGCGGTCGGGCTGGATCCGGCGGTGCGCTGGCTGCACCGGCACGGGCTGCCGCGCTGGGGGGCGATCGCCGCCGTGTTCGCGGCCGTCATCCTGTTCTTCGCCGGGTTCGGCATGGCCGTGATCCCGGCGCTGTCGCAGCAGGCCGGCCAGTTCGTCGAGCAGTTGCCCGGCTACATCGGCCAGTTGCAGAACCATCCTCAGGTACGCGACCTGGACCAGCGCTTCGGCCTGCTCGAACGCCTGCAGTCCTACCTGCTCAGCGGCGACCTCGGCCGTCAGGTGTTCGGCGGGCTGCTCGGAGCGGCCGGCGTCGTGGTCAGCGCCGTGTTCTCCGCGCTGACCGTACTGATTCTCACCCTGTATTTCCTCGCCTCGCTACGCTCGATCACCCGCACCGGGTACCGCCTGATCCCCGGAAGCCGCCGTCCCCGCGTGCAGCACCTCGGCGACGAGATCCTCGACCGGGTCGGCGGGTACGTCGCCGGCAACCTCATCATCTCGCTCATCGCGGGCGTGACGACGTTCGTGTTCCTGTCGATCCTCGGGGTGCCGTACGCGCTGGCGCTGGCCATCATCGTGGCGGTCACCGACCTGATCCCCATGATCGGGGCCGGGATCGGCGCCGCCATCGCCACCCTCACCGCCCTGTTCGTATCGGCGCCGGTGGCCATCGGGTGCCTGGTGTTCTTCATCATCTACCAGCAGATCGAGAACTACCTGATCGCGCCCAAGGTGATGAAGTCCTCGGTGGACGTGCCCGCCGCCGTCACCATCGTCGCCGCCCTGATCGGCGGCGCCCTGCTGGGCGTGGTGGGCGCCCTCCTCGCCATCCCGGTCGCCGCCGCCATCCAGCTCATCCTCAGCGAAGTGGTCCTCCCCCGCCAGGACCGCCACTGACCAGCCCCCACCCCCATCACCCGAATCGCCCCCCCCTCCCTCTGAAGGGCCTCACCGCCGCCACCTCGTCCAGGCGATCCCACTGCCTCCACCCCCTCCAGAGACCTGGCCGCCTCCCTTCTCACCACGGGAGCCCGCCGCTCCACCTCCCAAGGGACCTCGCGTCCTTCCCATCTCCTCGAAAGGACCCCCGCCGAAGCACGGCAGGGGTCCTTTCGAAAAGGCCGATGGGGGTTCAGGAACGACCGCGCCCGCTGAGCGCGTCCCGCATGCGGTCCACCAGCGCCGTCCCCGGAGCCAGCAGCTTGTTGCCCGGCGGCGTGTCGGGCGCCGACGGGTGCGGCCGAGTCGGCGCCAGCTTCTTGGCCCGCTGGATCTTCCCGCCCAGCTCGACCAACTGCTCCTCCGAACAAGCCTGCCGCAACCGCGGGAACAGGTCGTTCTCCTCCTCGTCCAGATGGTGCCGGATCTGCACCATCAGCCGATCGACCGTCGGCCAGAACTCCGCGTCGGAGGGCTCCAGCGCCTCCAGCCGCTTCATCGTCTCCTCCGCCTCCGCGTGCTCCTGAATCTCGTGGTCGGCGGTCTCATCCCCGCCCGGCACGTGCTTGCGCACCGCCGGATACAGGTACTCCTCCTCCGCCACCGAATGCCGTACCAGCTCGATGACCACCTGCTCGGCCAGCGCCTTGGCCTCGTCCACAGCGCGGCCCTCCATCAGCTCCAGCCGGGCGAACATCTCCTCGACCTCGCGATGGTCGGTCACCAGTACGTCGATCACATCCTGCTGCGCGCTCACTTCGACCCCTTTCGTCGGAACCGTGAGCTGAACGAGCTACCCGCCGACGGCGGTCGAACACTGAAAGTGTCGGCCAGGCCCGTTACTGTCCCGCCCATGGATCATTGGGGCCAGGTCAGGAAACTGATCGTGAACGGGCCGATTCACCGGCTCGCCGCATACGTCAAGTCGCTCGACGACGACGGCCGCAAGCAGGTCGCGGCGGGGCTGCCGGGGCTGCTGAAGGAGCTGCGGGCCGGGTTCGACCGGTGGGACGACAGCCTGGCCGCCTACGCGCCCGCGCTGCGGGTGACGGGCGCGGCCACGATCGGTGGCGCGGCGGGCGCGGCGGCGTGGTTGGTCCGGCGGGAGTTCGCGCCACGGTGGGCGAGCGTCGACGACGACGCGCACCTCGTCCTGGCGGCGCTCGCGGACCGGCCCGCCGCCTGGCGTGCCGACCTGGCCGAGCGGCTGGTGCTGCGCCTGCGCACGGCCAACGACCGCGGCATGGGGCTCGCCCTGGCCCTGCTCCGCCAGACCGGCATCGAGCCGCCGCAGCACGATCCCCTGGTGTCCGGCTGGGCGGACGGCCCGTCGGCGAAGCTCGGCGACGACCCGCTGCTCGACCACCTGCTGCCGCGCCTGTTCGAGGCCGAGGGCGTGGGCCAGGTCCTCCAGTGGGAGAAGGACCCGCGTCAGGGCTGGCTGGCCGCGCTTCCGGCGCTGGCCGAGGCGGGCCGGGTCAAGCGCGAGGCGCTGATCGACGGCTGCGTACGCCGCTTCCTGCGCGGCGGCACCCCCATCGACCTGCGCTTCTTCGTCCGCCTGCACGAAGTGCTGGACCCCACGCCCGCCGAGGTCGCCGCGCACGCCCGCGACTACCTGAGCCTGCTGCCGGCCGCCCCCGGCCCGGTCGCCGAGCTGGCCATGAAGCGTTTGCGCACCTGTGGCGACCTCACCCCCGACGACCTCGCCGAGGCGTGGGAGTCACTGCTGTTCCGGGCCGAGCGCAAGCTGGTGCGCGCCGGGCTGTCCTGGCTCGACCGTTCGGTACGCCGTACGCCCGCGCTGGCCAACGTCCTCGCCACGCCGCTGGCCCGGGCGTTCGCCGCCGACTCCGCCGAGTTGCAGGAGAGGGCCGTCGAGCTGGCCGTGGCCCACGCAGGCGGCATGGGTGAGGAGGGCCGCGCCACCGTACGCGAGGCGATCGAGCTGCTCCCGCCGCACCTCGGGCACCAGGCCGCCACGGTGTTCGCGGGCGGCCTGGTCGCCGAGGCCGAGCCCATGTTCCTGCCTCCGCCGCTGCCCCCCGCGCCCGAACGCGTCCACGAGCTCGAGTTCCCGGCCGTGTCCATCGAGGAGCTCGACCGGCGACTCATGGAGCACCCGGCCTCCTGGCAGGAGTGGGAGCGGCTGGTGGCCGGTTTCGTCATGCTCGTCGCCCGCGACCGCGCCGCCGTGGTGGCGGCGTTGCGTCCCCGGCTGATGGGCGGCCAATCCTGGGTGTACCGCCAGCAGAGCTGGGAGCGGATCGATCTGTGGTTCCAGGGCGCCGTCCATTCCCTGACCGTGACCACGCAAATGTCCCGAGCCTGGCGGCGCGTGATGCCGGCGAGGGGCGCCGCACCGCACCGGCTCCTGATCCACCGCGCGGCCGAGATCCTGCGGGCCGCCGAGGAGGGCACTCTGCCGCCGCTGCTGCTGGCCACGCCCACGCACAGCACCGGGCACGTGGCGGCGGCCGAGCTGGTCAGGCGGATGGAGGTCATCGAGGCGGCCGGAGCCAAGCCGCTGGCCGCCGACCTGCAGCAGGCGCTGCTGCGACTGCCGCGCACGCCCGATCCCGAGGCGGCGGCGCGGGCGGCCCGCCTGACGTCCCCGGCCGGCGAGATCATCGCTTCGTGGACCTGCCCGGACGTCGAGATCACGGTCGGCTGGTCCTGCGGACGCGACGGCGAGGAGCACGACTGGAACGACCGGAGCTGTGACCATTCCGTGGTCCCGGTGATGTCCGCCAAGGCCACGCCGACCGGTCTGCCGCTGGTCGATCTGATGCTCGACGTCTCCGAGGAGGGCACGCTGGCGATGTATCACGACTGGTGGTCGTCGATGCTGCCCTCACACCGCGACCTCGCCGCCGCGCACCTGGTGCCGTACCTGTTCACCTATTACTACAACGCGACGTCCATCAGTCCTGGGCAGGCGCGTGATCTCGCGCGCGCCGACGGACCGGCCGGGTCGGCGTTCGCGGCGGTGCTGGCGCGTCTGCTGGGCCGGCGAGACCTGCCCGAGGCGATCGACGTGCTGCTGGAGGTGGCCGCGCGGGACGAGCTACCGGCCGCCGAGATCGGCCGCCACCTCGCGCTCTTCGTGGCCGGTGGCGAGGCCAGGATGATCGACGTGATCACCACCCTCGACTCGGTCGCCCAGCGGGGCGCGCCCGCGCACGTGTGGCGGATCGCCGCCGCCGCCCTGCCCGACCTACTGCCCGCGCCGGGCGAGCGACCGCGCAACGGCCTGACCGGCTTCGTCAAACTCGCCCTCGCGACGGCCGAGTGGTCGGACGCGCGTGGCGAAATTCCGGCGGTACGCGATTTGGCCGCCCGCAAGGGCAACAGCGGCCTGCTCCGCGAACTCCGCCGCCTCCACGACCGCCTCACCACCGCTCCGGCGCATTCGGCAGCCGATCCCGACGACAGCACCACTCCAGCCCGCTCAGCAGCGAACGCCGCCAACAGCACCGCTCCGGCGGCCCCGGAGTCCGGTGCTGACGGCATCACCGCTCCGGCTGACCAAGATACCGGCGCCAACGTGATCACTGCACCAGCAGGTCATCGAGCCGGCGGTGCCACTGCGGCGGATCGAGAGGCCGGCAGCGCCGCTACGGCGCACCAGAGAGCCCGGGGCGCCACTGCAGCGGATGTGGAGGGGTGATCATGGGGTCCAAGAAGCACAAGTCGCGGCGCGAGGAGGCCCACCACCTGCGGATGGCGATCGGCGACCTGGCCCGGTCCGCTGCCGCGCCCGGCTGGTCGGAGCTGGTCGTCCGCCGGGGGCAGGTCGGTCCGTACGCGGAGACCGTCGTCACCGTCGACGGCCGGGAGATCGCCGTTGAGGGCCTGGACGAGCCGTTCCAGCGCCTGCGCGAGCTGTCGTACAAGGAGTTCGCCGGCACCTGGTTCACCTGCGAGCTGGCGTTCACGCCCGGCCGCAGGAACTACACGGGGCGGGTGGACGCGAAGGGGGTGCCGTTCGTCGATGTGCCGGCCAGGGCGGCGCTGGCGGAGCTGACGATGTTCGCCAGTGACGAGCCGCCCGGCTGGTTGCTGGCCGCGCTGCCGACCGCCGCGCCGATAGGGCTGCAGTTCGGCCACACCGGGCACCAGCGCTGGCAGTCCATGGGTTTCGCCGAACAGCCGGAGTCCGCGCCGCCGATCAACGGGCCGTTGTCGTATGTGCCGGCCACGGTGATGACCGCCAAGGTCCTCGATGAGAGCCGGGAGCGCCGCGCTGATGTGGTCCGTCTGGAGGGGGAGGACGACGAGGAGCTGATGGTGGCCCACTTCATGGGGCAATACCTGGTCGCGCGGCACGGCACGCGCGGCACCGACGGAGGGTTGCGCTCGGTCACGATGGAGGGCAACGTGCTCCGGCTGGAGTTGACCGACGTGGCCGCCGACGCGCTGGAAACCGAGGCCGCCTTCGAGGTCCGCCTCGACCTGCCGCCAGGGGAGGTCGATGAGCTGCGCGCCGCGTTGCTCCGCGTGCTCGGACCCTGCGCGCAGGCGCCAGAGCTGATCGGTTTCTGACCCGGCGCGAAGCAGTTCCGGACCGCTGCACTTCCGACACAAAGCGAGCAGCGTCGAGTCGCCGCCCATCTGACCCGGCGCGAAGCAATGCCAGGCCGCCGCACGTCTGGCTCAGCGCGAAGCAGCCTCGGTGCGAAGCAGCACCAAATCGCCACACACCTGGCGGCCCAGCGCGAAGCGGTGCCGGATCGCCGCACGTCCGGCACAACGCAGAAAGTGCCGGGCCGCCGCGCGCGGTCCGGCACTTTCAGGTCAGTGCTAGCTGCAGTGCTCCAGCGGGCTGTTGTAGACGGCCGTGCCCGCCTTGCCGCCCCACTTCACGCACTTGTCGGACGCCGAGCCGCGTACCGGCCCCGCGTAGAACGTGAAGTTGCCGGTGTCGGAGGCTCGCGGCTTGCCTTCGACCTCCAGGTAGGCCGTGACGGCCGTGGCCTTGCCGAGGGAGGTCTTCTTGATCGTGGCCACGCAGTTGTTGCCGTTGGCCGAGTTGTACAGCAGGGAGACCGTGGCCGCCGTGCCCAGGGGCGCGGAGTCGATCACCTTGTAGCCGCTGCCGCACACCGACTGGGCCGTGTGCGGGTTGGTGCTGCCGCCACCGCCGCCGCACTTGTTCTTGGAGGTCACCGTGGCGTTCGGGTAGCCGAAGGTGGCCCCGTTGAACGTGGCCTTGCGGATGTTGCCCGGGTAACCGGAGCCCTGGCGGACCTCGTAGTGCAGGTGAGGGCTGATGTTGTTGCCCGGCTTGCTGGTGTTGCCGACGGTGCCGATCTTCTGGCCCTGGGCGACCTGGGTGCCCGCGCCGACCGTGCGGACGGTCAGGTGCGCGTAGAAGGTCTGGTAGCCACCGCCGTGGTCGATCTTGACCAGGTTGCCGTAGCCGTTGGCCGAGCCCTGGTGGGCCGAGATGACGACGGTGCCCGCCGCGGCGGCGACCACGGCGTCGCCGCGGTCGGCGGCGGCCGTGCTGCCCCGGTTGAAGTCGATCTCATACGCCTTGTGCGCGCTGCTGTTGCTGGAGTTGCCGGTCCACTTCTGCCCGCAGGGGAACGGGAGCTGGAACTTCGGTGCGGCCAGCGTCGACACCTCGGGGACGTCGACCTGGTTCTTCGGGTCGTTGTCGTCGGCGGTGCCGGTCGGCGTGGGGGTCGGCGTCGCCGTCGCCGTAGCCGTCGGTGACGGGGCCGGGGTCGGCGCGGCCCAGGCGGCCGAAGCTGCGACCGGGCCCGTGGCGAGGCCGACGAGCAGGGCGAACCCCGCGGTAAGTGCCCCTCTGGGAATCATGCGGATACCTTTCTGCGTACGCCGGGGGCTGAGCCCGGCCGGCGCCGCGAACCGTCCGTTGGATCTCTCGAAGCGCTCTTGCTGGGGATCAAGATTGCGGGTACGGCATACAGAGAACATCCAAAATCGGTATAAAGGCCCTTCCAGCTTGTCCAGCTTGTACGCCTTACGGATGGTTGCGAGACCTCCAGCTGAGGGAGAGCGCGCGGTCATGGTGGTTGAACAACCCACGTTCGGGGTGCTCGGGCCGTTACAGGTCCGGGTCCCGGAAGGGCTCTTGAAGATCGCGGGTAGGAAGCCCCGTCTCCTGCTCGCGTCGCTGCTGTTGGACGCGAACCAGGTCGTGTCCGCGGACCTGCTGGCCGAGGTGCTGTGGCCGCGGGCACGGCCGTCGTCCGCCGTGGCGAACCTGCGGACGTACGTGAGCTCCCTGCGTTCGATCGGGGTGCGGATCGCGGCCCATCCCTCGGGCTACGCGATCGAGGTGACGCCGGCGGAGCTCGACGCGCTGCGGTTCGAGGAGCTGGTGGCCGCGGCACGGACGGCGGGGCGTACCGACGAGGGGTTCAGGAACCTGCGGGACGCGCTCGCGCTGTGGCGGGGCACGCCCCTGAGCGACCTGCCCGCCAGCCCGCTGTGGGACACCCGGCTGCGTTCGCTCGCCCAGGCCCGGCTGGCCGCCGTGGAGGAGCTCGTCGCCATGAAGATGGCCCGGGGCGAGCACGCGTCCGCCATCGACGATCTGCGCGAGCTCATCGGGGAGCACCCGTACCGGGAGGATCTGTGGCAGCGGCTCATCCTGGCCCTGCACCAAAGCGGCCGGCGGGCCGAGGCGCTGCACGCCTACACCACGATCAGGCGGCAGCTCGTGGACGATCTCGGCATCGAGCCGGGCCAGGACCTGCGGGACGTGCACGCCTCCGTCCTGGCCGGTGATCCCACCCCGGCCGAGGACGTCCTGACCGCGCCCTACCAGCTTCCCGCGGACGTGCCCGACTTCACCGGCCGGGCACTGGACGTGCGCGCCCTGACCGCCGCCTTGTTACCCGACCCGCTCCGACCCGGCGGGCCGCCGTCGATCGCCGTCGTGACCGGGCCGCCGGGTGTGGGCAAGTCGGCGCTGGCCGTGCACTGCGCGCACGCCGTACGGGCCGCGTACCCGGCGGGGCAGTTGTACCTGTGCCTGGGCGGCACCGACGCGGACCCCGCCGAACCGGCCGACCTGCTCGCCGAGGCCCTGCGGGCGCTGGGGGTCGGCGACGCGGCCCTGCCGCCCACGGTGCGCGAGCGGGCCTCGCTGTACCGCTCCCTGCTGGCCGAGCGGCCCATGCTCGTCCTCCTCGACGACGCCGCCGACACCGCCCAGCTACGCGCCCTGCTCCCCGGCAACGGCAGTGCGGTGCTCGTGACGAGCCGGCGCCGGATCGCGGAGCTGCCCGGCTCGCTGCAACTGGAGCTCGATGTGCTGCCGCCCGCCGAGGCCGAGCAGTTCCTGGCCAAGGTCGCCGGGCCCGACCGGGTGGCGCGCGAGCGCGAGGCGGCCGAGGCGATCGTCCGCGCCTGCGGCTACCTGCCGCTCGCCGTCAGGGTCGCGGGCGCGCGGCTGGCCGGTCGCCCTGGGTGGTCGCTGAACGTACTGCGGCACCGGCTGGAGGACGAGACGAGCCGGCTCGACGAGCTGCGCGCCGGCGACCTGGAGGTACGCGGCTCGTTCGAGCTGAGCTACCGCCGGCTGCCCGGCGACGCGGCCATGGCCTTCCGCGCCCTCGGGCTGCTCGGCCCGCGGTCGGTGCCCGGCTGGGTGGCCGACGCCGTGCTCGACCGGCACCGTTCCGAGGCCGTGGTGGACACCCTCGTGGACGCGAACCTGCTGCGCCTGGCCGGCACCGACCCGGCCGGGCAGCCCCGCTACCGGCTGCACGACCTGATCCGCTGCGCCGCCAGGGAGAAGGCGGGCGGCGACGCCGAGCGGCACGCGCTCAAGCGGGTGCTCGGCGGCTGGCAGACCGCCGCCGAGCGGGCCACGGCCGCGCTGCCGACCACGCTGTTCGGGCTGACGCCCGACGTGCCCCGCTGGAGCCTGGAGGGCGAGACGCTCGCGCGCCTGACCGCCGAGCCGCTGCCGTGGCTCGACGCCGAGCGGGACTCGCTGGTGGACGCCGTACGACTGGCCGCCGACGCGGGCATGGCCCAGTCGGCGTGGGGGCTGGCCTCGACCCTCGTTCCCTACTTCGACCTGCACTGCCGCGTCGAGGAGTGGCGGGAGACGCACCGCGTGGCCCTGGACAGCGCCCGCGCCGCGAACGACCGCTACGGCGAGGCGGCCATGCTGCGCGGCCTGGCCCAGGTCTCCCTCTACCAGGACCGCTACACCGAGGCCGACGACATGTTCCGGCGCGCGCGGACCATCTTCCGCGAGCTGGGCGACGCGCGCAGCGAGGCGATCTCCATCTGCGGGATGGGGGCGGTCAACCAGTTCTCCGGCCGGCATTTCCGGGCGCTGGGATCGTTCCGGCACGCGCTGGCCATGTTCGTGGCGACCGGTGACCGCAGCGGCGAGGCGTACGCGCGGCAGGCGATCGGCCGCGTTTACCTGTCGCTGCGCGACGCCCGCCAGGCGTCCAGGTGGCTCGGCGAGGCGCTGCGGCTGGCCGGGGAGCTGGGCGACGCGCACCGCGAGGGCTGCGTGTCCATGCATCTCGGCCGCCTGTACGACCTCGTCGCCGAGTCGGAGCGGGCCATGCGCTGCCAGGGGCACGCGCTGGACATCTTCGAGTCACTCGGCGACCGGCACTGCGGCGCGTACGCCATGCGCAACCTCGGCGGGCTCCAGGTGGCGCGCGGCGAGCGTACCGACGGCTCCGACCAGCTCCAGCGCTCGCTGGCGATCTTCCAGCAGCTCGGCGACCGGAGCGGCGTGGCCGACACCTACCAGACGCTGAGCGAGCTGTACCGCTCGGCGGGCCGCTCCACGCTGGCCACGCACTACCAGTACCAGGCCCGCGAGCTGCGCAGGGAGCTCACCGAGGCGTACGCGTGAGCAGCTCGGTCAGGGCCGAGACGCTGTGGTCGCGGTGGCCCGCGGCCACGGCCCGCTCGACCAGGTCGTACATGGGGAACTGCCAGGAGTTGTCGACGCCGCTCTCCTGGCCGAGCGTGCGCTCCTCGGCGAGCGCCGCGTGGAAGACGCCGACGGACGAGGCGGCCTCGGTGTAGTCGCCGCTGTCGATCTCCTTGGCGAAGACGGGCAGCAGGCTGATGATCATCTCGAACCACTTGGCGCTGTACGGCAGCAGCGTGCTCGCCTCCAGCCCCCGTGCCCTGACCATGGCGGCGCCTTGGAAGAAGCCGAGCAGGGCGGGGAGCAGGGTGCTGCCCACCGCCATCTCGTACAGGGCGGCCAGGTCGCTGTCGTCGCCGAGATGGACGGTGTCGCCGCCGAGCACCCGCAGCGTGGTCTCGTACTCGTCGAAGACGGTCTTGTCGCCGCCGTAGTAGAGCAGGGTGTCCGGCGCACCCACGGCCGACGGCACGTTCTTGACCGCGCCGTCGAGGAAGCGGGCACCGTGCCCGGTCGCCCACTCGGCCATCCGGCGGGCGCCGGCCGGGGTGCCGCTGTTGAGGGTCACCAGGGCGCGCCCGGCCAGCGCGGCGGCGGCCGGTCCGAGGGCTTCCAGAGTGTCGTCGTAGGTGGTCAGGCAGGTGATCACGAGAGGGCTCGCGGCGACCGCGGCCTCGACCGACGTGGCGCGGGCCGCGCCGGTCAGGGACTCGGCCTTGCGGGCGGTGCGGTTCCAGACGGTCGTCGGGTGCCCGGCGGCGATGAACGCCCCGGCCAGTGCGGTGCCCATCGAGCCGAGCCCGATGACGGTCACCGGTGCGGGAGTTGTCATGGCGTTCATGCTGGCCGCTTCACCCGCGCACGTACAAGTACCTACAATTTTCTCAGGTACTGACCTTTTTGTTAGTGGGAGCGCGGATGACGAAGCGGTACACCTGCGGGCTGGACGCCGCCATCGCCGTCATGGGCGGCAAGTGGAAGGGGCTGATCCTGTTCGCCCTGGGCGAGGGGCCGGTGCGTTTCGGGGCGCTGCGGCGGGCGGTGCCCGGCATCAGCGAGCGGGTGCTGATCCTGCAACTGCGGGAGATGGAGCACAGCGGGCTGGTGCGTCGCGAGGTCTACCACCAGGTGCCGCCGAAGGTGGAATACTCGCTCACCGCCTTCGGCGAGTCGCTCAACATCGCGCTCGGCCCGCTGGGCGAATGGGGCGAGGAGCACATGGAACGCATCGAGGCCATCCCCCTGACAGAGACCCGATAACCGCAGTTCACGTACGCCTCGTAGATTGCCGGACCATGACTTTCCATGAGGATCGCGGCCTTTCCCGACGGGTATTGCTCACCGGTGCGTTGTCCGGAGTCGTGGTGGGCGGCGGTGCCACGGCGGCCGGGGCCGTCACGAGGGCGCCGCGCGTGCTGATCGCCACGAACGAGCCGTGGGGCACCTACCACGCGGCCCCGCTGCTGCCCGAGGCGCGGCGGCTGGGCTGGGAGGTCGTGCAGCTCGTGCCCGACCGGTCCGGGATCAAGCCCGGCGACCCGGTGCCGGTGGCGCTGCCCGGCGAGGTCGACGAGGCCGACCTGCTCGTGGTGACGGGCGCGGGCGACTGGCCGGCCGAGTGCGCCGCGCGGCTGCGCCGGCTGCCGCTGGTCGCCTCGTCGCTGGCCTACCAGTTGCCGGTCGAGGCGCCGCGCGCGAAGGAGTTCAGGGGACGGCTGCGCGCCATCACGGCGTCGTCGCCGGCCGAGGCCAAGGTGTTCGACGACTATCTGGGCACGGGCCGCCGGCCGATCGAGGTCGTGGGCACGCCGCAGACCGACGACCTGCCGCGGCACGCTCCGGAGGCGGGCACCGTCCTGGTGCTCACCAGCGTGACCAAGGCCGACGGCACCGGCGGCGCGGCACCCGGCACCGAGCTGCTGCTGGCCGCGGCCGAGCGGCTCGCGGCGGCCGGCAAGCACATCCTGGTCGGCCTGCACCCGCGCGAGGACCGCTCGCTCTGGGAGCGGTACGAGATCAGCACCGTCCCGTCCGTCCAGGCGTCCGCGCGGGCCGAGGCCGCCATCGGCATCCCCGGGACCGTCTTCCCCGTCGTCGCCGCGGTGGGCGTTCCGCTGGTCGGCTGCACGGATCCGCGCCTGCAGATCCCCGCCTACCTGCTGAGCGTCTGCACCCACACGATCACCGCCGCCGACGGCGCCGTGGCCGCCGTGGAGACGGCCGAGCCGGTCTCGCGCAAGGTGCTGTACGAGGCGGCGGGCCCGGTGGGCGGCTCCGCCAGACGCCTGTTCAAGGTCTGGCGGAAGGCCGCGCGCCGGGCCCGCGTCGCGTAAGGGGCTACGCCGGGAAGTCCTTCGGGTTGATCTGGGTCGTCCTGGCGTTGCCGCCCTTGACCGGGTGGATGCTCAGGCTCCAGCCGGGCCGGTAAGTGGAGGTGGTGCGGTACTTCAGCGTGGTGTTGAAGCGCTGGTAGGTGGCACTTGAGGTGAACCGGCGCTTCGACGTGCTGTAGCGGTAGCCGGTGGTGAAGTAGACCTTGTACGTGCCGTCGCTGACGGTCCTGATCGTCGCGGTCGACTTCGCGCGGACGTAGATGCTGATCGCCTTGGTCTTCCCTCGGACCAGGGCGACGACGCCGTCCTTGGAGGTGCCGTTCTTGATCTTCAGCAGCCCGATGCCGCCGCTGATGCGGGCGGAAAGGATCGCGCCGTTGCGCGGCCTGGCCAGCGTGACGGTCGAGACGGTCGCCTGCGGTACGGAGACGACGGTGGTGGACGGGGTGGCACTGGCGGGGGCGGGGGCGGCGAGCAGTCCGCCGGCCAGCACGACGGCCGTGACGACACTGGTACGCAGAGGAAGTCGCTCCACAGTGAAGATCTCCTTTAGGGGGCGCGCATGGTCAGGCCAACCATAGAAGAGCGGCCTTGATCACGTACCGGGTATATCAGGACTTAACCGTCACCACGTGACCGGCAGCTCGTACACCCCGTACACCTGGCCGTCGTGCTTGAAGGGGATCTTCTCCAGGTCGGTGGCCAGGGCCAGGGTGGGGATGCGCCGGTAGAGCGTGCTGTAGGCCACCTGCAGCTCCACCCTGGCCAGGGGCTGCCCGAGGCACTGGTGCACCCCGAAGCCGAAGGCCACGTGGCGGCGCGCGTCACGCCGCAGGTCCAGCTCGTCCGGTTCGGGGAACACGGCGGGGTCGCGGTTGCCGATGTCGTTCGGCATGATCATGCCCTCGCCCGCGCGGATCACCTGACCGGCGATCTCGATGTCCTCCATCGCCACCCGGCGGCGCCCGCTGTGGGTGATGTTGAGGTAGCGCAGCAGCTCCTCCACCGCGCCCGCGACCAGCTTGGGGTCGTCGTCGTCGCGCAGCAGCGCGAGCTGGCCGGGGTGCCGCAGCAGCGCCAGGGTGCCGAGCGCGATCATGTTCGCGGTGGTCTCGTGCCCGGCGATCAGCAGCAGCACGCCCATCTGGGCCGCCTCGGAGCGCGTCAGCTCGCCCGTCTTGACCTTGGCGGCCACCTTGGACAGCAGGTCGTCGGCCGGGCCGGTGAGCTTGTCGCCCACCAGGCCGTCCAGGTAGGCGGCCAGCCGGCCGAAGGCCGCCATCCGGTCGTCGGGCGAGACGTCGCGCTTGATGATGGTCTTGCTGTTGTCCTGGAAGAAGTCGTGGTCGGCGTACGGGACTCCGAGCAGCTCGCAGATCACCAGCGAGGGCACCGGCAGCGCGAACGCCTCGACCAGGTCCACCGGCCTGGGCCCGGCCAGCAGGTCGTCGATGAGGTCGTCCACGATCTTCTGGATCGCCGGGCGCATGGTCTCCACCCGCCGGACGGTGAACGCCCCCTGCACCACGCGGCGCAGCCGGGCGTGCTCGGGATCGTCCATCAGGATGAAGCTGAGCGAGCCGCCGCCGGCCTTGGGCGTCTGGACCGGGTAGCCGGGGCGGGTGACGTCGGCGCTGACCCTCGGGTCGCCCAGCAACGCCCGCTGCTCGGCGTGCGTGGTCACCAGCCACGGGGTGGTGCCGTCCTCCAGCCGCACCCGGGCCAGCGGGCCGTCCTCCTGGAGGGCCCGCAGCGCCGGCGGCGGATCGAACGGGCACCGCGCCGCCCGGACGCCCGGAAACTCCCGCAACGTCTCGCTCATCGTCCCTCGCACTTCCCGGCGCCGCAGCGCTCGTCCACCAGGACCTTCATCAGCGGGTTCCCTTCCGTTCGGTGGTCACGGGGGCCGTCCACAGGGCGACGATCGCGCCGATCAGGCCGGTCGCCGCGTCGTGCCGGCTCGCGCGGGGCGTGGGCAGCGTCCTGACCTGGGCGGCGAAGCGGGCGTACCAGGTGGGGCCGCCCATGTCGGCGTGCGTACGGCCACGCTGTCCCACTTCCGGCTTGACTCACCCTGACGCCAGCCAACCAAGGCGGAGGTCATAAGTCAAGCAACTGATTTAATTCAGCCGAAGGTCAGGGGCGGGGCCAGGGGCGGCCGGCGAGCCGTTCGATGTCGGTGTTGAAGCGCTTGAGGAACGCCGCGAAGGCCGTGACGTCTTCGGCCGTCCAGTCGGCCAGCACCTTCTCCAGGCCGCCGATGTTCCTGGCCCGCTCGTCGTCCAGGTAGCGCTCGCCCGCCTCGGTGATCCGGAACTTGCGGGCGATGCCGCCCTCGGGGTCGGGGATGCGCTCGGCGAGCCCTTCGCGCAGCAGGGCCGAGGTGTGCCGGTTGAGGGTGGAGGCGTCGAGCCCGAACGCCTCGCTGAGCTGCCCGATCGACATCATGCCCGCCAGCCGGATGCGGCTGAGCAGGATGTACGCACTGCGATCGACGTGGCGGTGCCGGCTGAGCAGCATCGTCTCGTATTCGATCATGTGCGTGGGCTTGTCCATGCCAGTCCTTCTCCGCGCCGGTGCACGTCAGCATATCCGCCACCGCGGCCGCCCCCTGGTCCGAGCCGAGAGTCGACGCGGGGCGCACCGAGCGGCTATGTTGACCGGACAACATTGTCCGGTATGCCCGGAGCTGGAGGACGAACCCTTGACCAACCACACCTTCGACGACCGTGTCAGCCTCGTCACCGGCGCGGGCTCCGGGATCGGCCGGGCGATGGCCGTCGCCTTCGCCAAGGCCGGCGCCCGCGTCGTGGTCTGCGACATCAATCGAGACAACGCCGAGGAGACCGCCGCGAGTATCGGGCCCGCCGCCGTCGCCGTGGCGGCCGACATCTCCGACGAGGCGTCGGTGGCCGCGCTCACCGAGGCCGCGCTCGCCGCGTTCGGGCGCATCGACGTGCTGTGCAACAACGCCGGGATCATGGACACGATGGCGCTGCCCGCCGCCATCACCGTCGATCAGTGGGAGCGGGTGCTGCGCGTCAACCTCACGGGCACCTTCCTGGTCACGCACGCGGTGCTGCCGCACATGCTCGGCCAGGGCAGTGGGGCCATCGTCAACACCGCCTCCGAGGCCGGGATCCGCGGCGGGGCGGCCGGGGCCGCGTACACCGCCTCCAAGCACGGGGTCGTCGGGCTCACGCGGAGCGTGGCGTGGGCGTACGCGAAGGACGGGATCCGCTGCAACGCCATCCTGCCCGGCCCGACCATGACCAACATCGCCACCGGCGCCAGCTTCGACCCGGAGGGGGCCGCCCGGCTCGGCGGCGTACTGGCCCTCGGGGAGCGCCTCGCCCAGCCCGAGCAGATGGCGGACGCCGCCCTGTTCCTCGCCTCAGACGCCGCCTCGTTCATCAACGGCGCGATCGTCCCGGTGGACGGCGGCTGGTCAGCCGCCTGAAGCCCACGGCCGGCCACGCGACCCACCCCCGTACCGGGCCACGTGGCCGGCCGTCCCCCCTCACGACGCCGGCTGGTCGGCGATGGGGCGGCCGTAGGTGACGGCGTTCAGGACGGCGCTCGGGACCGTGACGCGGAAGGCGGCGTCAGGCCGGGCGCCGAGGGCGTCGTTGACGGTCGAGAACGCCAGCCGCAACGCCACGAACACCGTCATCGCGAAGATCCGGGCATCGTCGAACCCGGCCTCCCGCAGCGCCGCCACGTCCTCGGGCCCGATCCCGTTGGGGTCACGGGCGACCTTGCGCGCCCAGTCCGCCATCGCCCGCTCCCCCGGCTCCAGCCCGCCGTCGTCCCCCTGCAGCACCCCCGCCGCCGTACGGGCACCGGCCGCGCCCGCCAGCCTGGACCCCCAGGCCAGCGAGCAGTAGGAGTCCCCCGAGGCGGAAGCGCAGGCGGCCACGAGGACCCCGCGCCGCCGCAGGTCGAACCCGCCCATCCGCATCACCCGGCCCAGCAGGTCGAACAGCCCGCTCATGGTGGCGGGGTCGTGGGCCCACAGCCGGGTGAGGTTCATGACGTATCCGACGTCGGCGACGTCCTCGTCGTAGAGCCGCCGCGCCTCCGTAGTGAGGTCCGCGGGCTCGAGAAAGCCCATCGTCACACCGTCTCCTCTCCTCCTGCGCACCCGGCCCCTCATTCCACCCCGTCCTCCCGGGGCCGCACATCCGTGCTCAGTACGGAAATCCACCCCGTACTGGACCGTGGCGTTCCGCCCACCCGGCGGCATACTCCCCTTTATGGGTACCGATCCGCGTACCGCCGGCGTGACTCCGCGCGAGCTGGAGGTCCTGTGGCTCGTGGGCGACCGCCTGCAGAACCAGGAGATCGCCGCCCGGCTGCGGCTGTCGGAGCGGACCGTGGAGAGCCACGTGTCGTCGCTGCTCCGCAAGCTCGGCGGCGGCAACCGGCTGGCACTGGTCGACGTGGCGGCCCGGGTCCGGGCCCGCCGCGAGCCCCGCGACGCGCTGCCCCGGCCGCTGTCGTCGTTCGTGGGCCGGACCAGGGAGCTCGGCGACCTGCACCGGCTGCTCGGCGAGCACCGGCTGGTGACGCTGACCGGCCCCGCGGGCACCGGCAAGACCCGCCTGGCCCTGCGCCTGGCCCATTCGGTCACCTCGCTGCCGCCCGCCGTCCTGATCGACCTGGCCCCCGTCGCGCCCGGGGAGGCGGTGGAGCGCGCGTTCGCCGACGCGCTGGGCGTCATCGGCCAGGAGCACCGCCTGCGCGCGCTCATTCGCGGGACGCTGGCCGACGGCCGGCACTGGCTCATCGTGGACAACTGCGAGCACGTGACCGCCGGCGTGGCGGCGCTGCTCGCCGACCTGCTCACCGGCCTCGGAGACCTGCACGTGCTGGCCACCGGCCACGGCGCGCTGCACCTCGACGGAGAGGTCGTCTACGAGATCCCGCCCCTGCCGCTGCCCGCCGAGCTCGACGACCCGGCCGCCGTCCTCGCGTCCGGCGCCGGCCGTCTCTTCGCCGATCGGGCCGCCGCGGCCTCGCCCGGGTTCGAGGTCACGGCCGCCAACGCCCGGCAGGTCGCGACGATCTGCCGCCGCCTGGACGGCCTGCCGCTGGCGATCGAGCTCGCCGCCGCCCGGGTCCGGTTCTTCACGCCCACCGAGCTGCTGGCCCGGCTGGACGACCGGTTCGCGCTGCTGACCGATGGCGCGCGGGGGTCGCCGAGCCGGCACCGTACCTTGGAGGAGGCTCTGGCCTGGAGTTATGAGCTACTGAGCGAGGACGAGCGGCTGCTGCTCGAACGCTGCTCGGTGTTCCCCGGCGAGTTCGACTACGACACCGCCGAGCAGGTCGTCGCCTACCCGCCGCTGCGCTCCCCCGACCTGCTCGGCAGCTTCGCCCGCCTCCTGGACCGCTCGCTGATCTCCTCGCACCGGCGCGACGAGACCACCGAATACCGCCTGCTCGAAAGCGTCCGGCAGTTCGCCCACCGGCGGCTGGCCGCGCGCGGCGGCGCGGAGACGGCGCGCGAGCAGCACGCCGGTTACCACCTGCGGCACGCCGTGGCCGCCGTACCGGATCTGCGCGGGCGCGACCAGGTGGCCGCGCTGCGGTGGATGTACCGCCGCTCGGCGGACCTGAGCGCCGCCCTGCGCTGGGCCCTCGACCGGGACGACCCCACCGCCGCCTGGGAGTTCATCGCCGGCATCGGGACGGCCTGGGAGATCGTCGGCTGCAGCGGCGAGCTGTTCGACTGGCTGGACCGGCTGCTCCGGCGCCCCCTGCCGGACGGCGCCCTGGGCCTGCGCGTCGCGATCACCTGCGCCATCGTCCTGTGCTACCAGGACACGAAACGGGCGCGCGACTTCGCCGAGCGCGCCTGCCGCACCGCCGGCGACGGCACCGGCCCCAACCAGGCGAGGCCGCCCGGCTGGCCAGGACCAGCGGCAACGACCACGAACGGCTGCACGCGGAGATCCATCGCGCCGCCCTCGACCAGTATCTGGGCGACCATGCGATCGCGCGGACCCGCTTCGGCGGGCTGCTGCCCGAGTTCCGGCGCATCGGCGACCTGCGGTGCGCGGCCCGCTGCCTGCTCGGGCTCGGCCGGGCCGCCTCCTTCCACGGGGACCACGCCGCCGCCCGGCGTCACCTGGGCGAAGGCGTCGGCCTGGCCCTCGGGCTGGGTGACGCCCGCGTCACGGCGCTGGGCCTCCACCTGCTGGCCGAATCCCTGCACGCGACCGGCGCACCGGAACGCGCCGCCGCCCTGCTCGGCGCCGCCTCCCGCCTCATCCCGGACGGCCCGGCCCTCCTCACCGCGTTGCGCGACCACCTCGGCGCGGCGGCCTTCGACGCCGCCTTCATCAATGGCTACCGGACCCCACCGGCCGAACTACTGCGTACGGTCTCCTAGGCCGGCCCGCAGCAGGGCCCACACCCGGTCGGCGATCTGGCGGCGGGCGGAAGCCGGGGTCTTGGCGAGGATGCCGGACAGCATGCCGACCACCAGGACCAGGTCGTCGGCCGTGACGCCCGCCCGGATGCCGCTCGCCCTGGCCGGGTCGGCGAGCACGCCGGCCAGGATCCTCGCCACCCGGTCGCGCACGGCGATGATGCGCGGGTCCGGGTCGATCGGGCGCGTGGTGACCATGTCGATGAAGGCCGTCGAGGCGATGGTCTGCTCGGTCATCAGGTCGAGCACGTCGTCCACGGTCGTTCCCGGCTCGGCGGCCAGCGCCTCCAGCTCGGCGACGCCCTCCTCGAACACGGCCATCGCCAGGCTGACTCGGTCGGGAAAGTGCCGGTAGAGGCTGCCCTGGCCGACTCCGGCGGCGCGGGCGACCGTGCTGAGCGGTGCGGCGTATCCGGCGCCGGCGAAGACCTCGCGGGCCGCCGCTATCAGCGCCGCGCGGTTCTCGGCGGCGGCGCTGGGTCCTCTGTTGGGTCGGCGATCGGCTGGCACAACACCCATCGTAGCAACCGGACAAGTGTGTCCGGATGGCATCGTCCAGCGTCCGTTATGGCCTAAACTGCCTCAGATGCTCCTGGCCCCCGCCCGGCTGGCCTGGCTGGACGCCCTCCGGGGACCGGCAGCGCTGGCCGTCACCATGCACCACGCCGGCTGGACCTTCGTCCCCGAGGTCTGGGCGGAGGTGGACCGCCGCATCGACGCCGGCACCTGGGGCGTGTTCGTGTTCTTCCTCGTCAGCGGCTACATCATCCCCGCCTCCCTGGAACGGCGCGGCGACCTGCGCGCCTTCTGGACCGGCCGCGCCTTCCGCCTGCTGCCGCTGCTGCTGGCCGCCTTCTGCCTGGCCCTGCTCCTCGCCTCCGCGGGCCTGTTCCCGCTCGCCCCCGGGCTCGCCGAACGTCCCCTGCCGGTGGTCGCGCTCGGCAACGTGACGATGCTGCAGGAACTGCTCAACCTGCCCTCCGTCATCAGCGTGACCTGGACGCTCTCGTACGAGCTGGCGTTCTACCTGATGTGCGTGGCGCTGTTCACGGCCCGGCAGGCGCACAGATCGGCGGGGATCGCCGTCGCGCTGGCGGTGGGGGCCGTGGGGGCGGGGCTGCTGATCCCCCGGACGGTGATCGGCGGCCGGGCCGACCTGGTGGCCGCCGTGCTCGCACTCGCCGTGGTGGCGGCCATCGCGGTGAGCGCGCTGGGCCGCGGCCGAGCCCGTACGGTGGCCGCCGTCGCGGGCGGTCTCCTCGGGCTGGCGCTGGTCGTGCTGGGCAGCCGCGGCGGCACCTGGCAGGGCGTGATCATCCTGGCCACCATGTTCGCGGGCACCGCGATCCACCGCGCCGAGCAGGGCACGATCTCCTGGCGCGCGGCCGGGCTCGCGGTGGCGGCGGTGCTGGGCTGCGGGATCTTCGCCAAGGACGACCCCGCCTGGGCCCCGGCGCTCGTGCTCGCCTTCGGCGCGTTCGGGCTGGCCTTCGCCCTGCGCCGGCGCAGGTTCCCGGCCTGGCTGCCCTGGCTCGGCGTGATCAGCTTCTCCCTCTACCTCCTGCACCCGCTCCTGCTGTACGTGACCCCGGACCTGCCGCTGTTCCTCCTCGCCCTGGTCCCGCTCTCCTTCCTCACCTACCACCTGATCGAGGCCCCGGCCCAGCGCCTCGGCAAACGCCTGGCCACCGGCTCCGACCTCAGCCGACCACCTGGAACAGGGCGTTGAGCTGGTCGTTCAGGCCCGTCAGCGACGAGGCGGGCGCGCTGCCGATATAGACGGCGTCCAGGTTCGGCCGCGTCAGCGCGGTGATGTCGGCCGCGTTCGAGGTCACCGGGAACAGGAACGTCGTGCCGTCCTTGACCTGGTTCGTGAACGGGGAGACGTCCAGGTTCCGCTCGCTCTTGTTGTACTGGATGGCCAGCTCCGTCCCCCGAGGCCGGGCCGGGAACACCACGCCGGACTGGCCGATGATGTTCTGGCACTCCTCGCCCGACAGGAACTTGACCCATTTGGCGGCGTCCTCCGGCTGCTTGGAGAACGTCGTGACCGAGTCGGCCAGGCCGTTGAACATGGAGGCCCGCTTGCCGGTCGGCCCGATCGGGGTGGGCGCGAGGCCGATGTCCAGCTTCTTGCCGGACGCGTCGGTGAGCTTGGTGAACGCCGCGATCGTCCACGAGCCGTTGAGCCCCATGGCGGCGTCGCCCGCCTGGATCTGCTTGTCGGGGCCGATGGGAGTGTTGCCGCCGATCGCGGCGAAGTCCGCCATGTAGCCCTTGCGCGCCAGCCCGAAGTACCAGTTCAAGGTCTCCTGCAGGACGGGCTGGTCCAGGTTGAAGTGGGTGCCCCACGGGTTCTTGTCGGTGGCCTGCCAGCCGGCGCTCCCGGTGAACGCCGACCACTGGGTCTGGCCCCAGCTACTGCCTCCCGAGCCGTCGGCGGCCAGCCCGTACGTCTTGACCTTGGTCTTGTCGAAGCCGGGCTCGTCGCCGCGCACGCCGTTCTGGTCGATGGTGAGGCGGGCGATCGTCTTCTCGAAGGTGCCGCCGTCGCGCGGGTTCCAGGTGAGGTTCTGGAGCTGCGCGGGGTCGATGCCGGCGGCCCGCACGGCGGCGGTGGAGTAGAACATCGCGATCGTGTCCCAGTCCTTGGGGGCGCCGTAGCGTTTGCCGTCCTGGCCCTTCCAGAGGGCGGCCAGGCCCTGCTGGTAGTCGGAGTCGCGCAGGTCGCGGGTGGCGGCGAGGTCGTCGAGGGGGCGCAGCACCCGCAGGTCCACGAACTGGGGGAACTTCGACAGGTGGTCGGTGAAGACGTCGGGGGCGGTGTCGGCGATGAAGCCGGCGGTCAGCTTGGACCAGTAGTCGTCCCAGCCGTACTGGGAGATGTTGATGCGCAGGCCCGGGTTCTGGCGCTGGAAGGCGTCGGCGCACTTCTGGTAGCCGGGCTGCTGGGCGGCGTCCCAGAGCCAGTACTCGATGGTGCCCGCGCTGCCGCCGCCCCCGCCGCCGCAAGCGGTGGCCGCCAGAACGAGGGCCGCGGCCGCGTACGCTCTCCTGATCATCGCCGGCCTCCTCACTTGATCCCGCTGAAGCCGATGGAGTTGACGATGCGCCTGGCGAAGACCATGAACAGCACCAGCATCGGCAGCGCCGCCACCAGCGTCGCCGCCATGAGCCCGGCCCAGTCGGGGCCGGTCTGTGGCGACTGGGCCCTGAACACGCCGAGCGCGACGGTGAGCACGCGGGAGCGGTCGGTGTAGCTGACCATGAGCGGCCAGAAGTACTCGTTCCACGCGGTGATGTAGGTCAGGAGCGACAGCGTCGCGATCGGCGCGGCCGAGATCGGCAGGATGAGCCGGAAGAACACCCGCGCCTTGGAGGCGCCCTCGACGAGCGCGGCCTCCTCGACCTCGCGGGAGATCGTCAGGAAGAACTGGCGCAGGAAGAACACCGCGAACGGCGTCATCAGCATGCTGGGCAGCGCGATCCCGAGCACCGTGTCGATCAGGCCGATCTGCTTGATGAGGACGAAGTTGGGCAGCAGCGTGAAGATCGAGGGGATCATCAGCCCGGCGAGGAAGAACGCGAACACCTTCTCGCGGTGCCGCCAGCGCAGCCGGGCGAAGGCGTAGGCGGCCATGGCGGAGAAGAACACCTGGCCGGCGGTGATCAGCGTCGAGACGAGCACGGAGTTGAGCAGGTAGCGCCAGAAGTCGATCGGCTGGCCCGCGCCGCCCGCGTCGATCGCCTCCTGGCCGGTCTGGAGCCCGAAGACGCGCGCGAAGCCGCCCCATGACGGCTGGACCGGCAGCAGGCTGTCGCCGCCGGCGTAGAGGGCGTTGGTGCTGGACAGCGCGGTGCGCAGCATCCAGTAGAACGGGAACAGGCTGGCGAGGATCACCAGGATCATGAACGCCCAGGCGAACGCGCGGCCCACCCCGAAGCGGGGCCGTGGCGGCGGTTCCGCCGTGTCGGCGTACGAGCCGGCCGCGGTGGCCGGGGTGCCGGTGACGATGGCCATGCAGCCCTCCTCAGCCCAGGTCCGTGGACTCGGCCCGGGTGAGCCGATACTGAACGAACGTGATGATCACCAGGACGACCAGCAGCGCGACCGACATGGCCGAGGCGTAGCCGAACTGGAAGCGGCCGAACGCGACGTCGTAGATGTAGTACTGCAGCACTCTCGACGAGTCCACCGGCCCGCCCCTGGTGGCGATGGCGACGGTGTCGAACACCTGGAACGACCCCACCACCGTGATGATCAGCACCAGGGCCATGATCGGGCGCAGCAGCGGCAGGGTGATGCTGCGGAACATCCGCACCTCGCCGGCTCCGTCCACCCGGCCGGCCTCGTACACGGTGGCGGGGATGGTCTGCAGGCCCGCGAAGATCAGCAGCGCGGTGTAGCCCACGTGCCGCCAGACGTTGATCAGCGCGATCGTCGGGATGACCCAGGCCGAGTCGGACAGGAACGCGATCTTGCCGACCCCGATGGCCTCCAGCACCTTGTTGCCGATGCCGAGCTGGAAGTCCAGGATCCACAGGAAGACCATCGCCGCCACGACGTTCGACACCAGGTACGGCGTCAGCACGATCCCGCGTAACCACGTCCGGCGCGTCAGCCGCTGCATCATCACCGCGATGACCAGCGCCAGCACCGTCTGCACGGCGATGTTGACGACGACGTAGTAGACGGTGACCCGCATCGCGTTCCAGAAGACCGGGTCCTGGGCCATCCGCACGTAGTTGTCGAGCCCGTTGAGCTCGGCCGGCGTGAGCAGGTTGAACTTGGTGAAGCTCAGGTAGATGCCGCGCAGCGCGGGCCACACCAGGAAGACGAGGAAACCGATCAGGGCGGGCAGGATGAAGAGCAGCGCCAGTCGTGTGTCGTCGCGGGCCTTGAGGGGGGTGGCCATGGGGGTCTCCTTTGCCGCCGGCCACCGGAGCCCTGAGGGGGTCGGTGGCGTTCACGGGATTTCGCCCCTGTGCTAAATATTTAGCGCGAGTGTGCTTCTCCTTACACGGGATGTCAAGACACGCATCCTGGCGGACGAAGACGGGCAGGGCCGACATGTCTGCAGGCCAACGCACCCGCGTGACGCTGCGTGACGTCGCCGAGCGGGCCGGAGTCTCGACCACCACGGCCTCCTTCGTCCTGTCGGGCCGCCGCGACATGCGCATCTCCCCCGCCACGGAGGAGCGGGTCGTCCAGGCCGCTCGGACGCTCGACTACCGCCGCCGGCTCGTGCCCAGAACGCCCCTTCCGCCCGGAGCGCCGGCGATCGGCGTCATCTCCGACGTCGTGGCCACCGAGCACTTCGCCGGGGAGATGCTCCGCGGCTGCGTCGCCGCCGCCACCGACCAGGGCCACGTCGTGCTGATGGCCGACAGCGAGGGCGTGGACGCCCTGGAGGTCTCGGCCGTCGGCGCGCTGCTCGGGCAGGGGGTGCGCAAGTTCGTGTACGCGACCATGGCGACGGCCGTCCACACCGTCCCCCAGGTGCTGCGCGGGCAGCGGCTCGTGACGATGAACAACGTCGACCCGACGCTGGAGGTGCCGGCCGTCATCCCCGACGACGCCAGGGCCGGCCGCGACGCCGCCAGGGCGCTGGCAGAGGCCGGGCACACCACCGGGATCTGGCTGGTCGGCCAGGTGCTCCCGCGCGCCCCCGCCGCCCGCCGCCGCCTGACGGGGGTCCGGGCGGGCCTGCGCGCGGTGGGGCTCCGGCTCGCCGGGCACCTCCAGTGCGGCTGGTGGCCCGACGAGACGCGCCGGGCGCTGGGCGGGCTGTTCGAGGCGGGCTGGTGGGAGCGCGAACGGCCCACGGCGGTGATCGCCATGAACGACCGGGCCGCGATGGGCGTCTACCAGGCGGCCGCCGCGGCCGGCCGGCGCATCCCCGAGGACCTGTCGGTGATCTCGTTCGACAACTCCGACCTGGCCCGCTGGCTGCATCCGGCGCTGTCGAGCATGGACCTGCCCTACTTCGACCTCGGCCGGCGGGCCGTGGAGCTGCTGCTGGCCGACGAGGCGGAGCCGCGGGTGCGCAAGCTGCCGATGGAGTTACGCGCCCGCGCCTCGACGGCCCGGCGCCTGCCCTAGTGCGCGTGCAGGCGGTGGAAGTCGTCGAGGCTCTGGCGGAAGAAGGCGAGGTCGCCCTCCAGCTTCTCCCTGGTGAACTGGCCGGGCTCCGCGTCGCGGGCCTCTCTGCCCATCTCGCTCCAGAACTCCTCCACGGGCAGCTCGGTGGCCCCCTCGGGCAGGAACTTCAGCGCCTCGGCCACCGCTTCGGCCGCGAAGCTCCAGTCGGCGGCGATGGCGTCGAACTGCTCGGGATCCTCGGGGCCCGCGGCGTAGAACAGGCCCTCCTCCAGGGCCCGGCTCGCGTACGTGCCGGCGATCAGCACCCACTGGCCCGGGTCGAGCAGCTCGGACAGCCCCGTCCCGAACACCGCGCCCGCCTGCTGGGCCGTCTCCTCCGCCTCGTACGGCACCAGCACCTCGACGTCTTCTACGCGCAGCACCCACCCCTCGGGGGTGTCGGTGACCGTCGCGCGGTCGGACGCGCCCGACACCATCAGGTCGAGGTGGACGTACGCCTCCACGAGGGAGCGGCCCGTGCCGCGCTCAGGCATGCCGCGCCTTCAGGTCACGGTAGGTGTCCCTGACGATCAGCAGCCGGTCGAGCCGGAACCGGCCGGGCTCGGCCGCCCGCACCTGCTGCCCGCGCTCCGACCAGAACCCGTCGTCGGGCACCTCGTCGGCGCCCGGCGGGATGAACTTGACGACCTCCTCCACGGCCGCCGCCGCCACCGCCAGGGTGCGCCGGGCCTCGGCCTCGTCGTCCACCGGCACGTTGCCCGCCGTCAGATCGGCCACCCACATCCACTCCCCCGCGTCGAGCAGTTGCGAGGACTCGGCGCCGCCGAACGTCGGATATCCGGCGGGCATCACGGGTTTGCCCGGCAGCCCGAACAGGTATTCCCGCGGCCGCCCGCACGCCCCGCAGCTCCCGGAGTAGCGATTGCTCAGCTCGCCCTCCACGCTGACCAGCCCGCTGTCCCAGGTGGTGTCCACCGAACCGCACGCGCACGGGTGCAGGTCGAGGTAGAGATGCGCCTCATCCCTCGTCCGTGCTACCGCGAATGCCATAACCGTCCTTCCCTCGGGATTCCTATCATGCCGGTACGGTGCCCGCCCCGACCCGGCGGCCGCACAGGCACGGCCCGCCCTCCGGGCACCGGCACTCGTCGTCGCGCGGCAGGCCGGTTCCGTTGCTGAGCTTGCGCATGCGCTCCCAGTAGGCGTGCCGGTCGCCGGGGCGGCAGCCGTCGAGCAGCGTGTCCAGCTCGGCGGCCAGCGCCGGGGGGATGAGGCGCTGGGGCAGGGCGGCGGCCAGGTCGTACAGGACGCCTCTGCGCCCGGGGAGCTGCGCGGACGTGGCCGTCCTGACCTGGCGGACGGCCTCGTGCAGCTCGGCCACGGCCTGAAGGTCGACGACCGGCAGGCCGCGCGCCCGGGCCACCGCTCCCGCGGCCAGGGCGGCCGCGGCGCGCTCGTTCGCGCCGATCGTGGTGCGGCCGTCCACCTGGAACGTCAGCAGCTCGGGGGCGGCGGGCCCGCTCTGGGGCGGGCGGATCTCGACGGGGACGGGCGGGTGCCCCGGGATCTCGATGTCCAGCAGCCCCGGGCCGTGAGTACGGACGCGCGCCCCCAGGAGCGCCGCCGCCCGCTCCAGGGCCTTGGCGGCGGCCATCTCGGGCAGCGCCGCCGGTCCGCGCAGCGCCGCGACGTGCTCGGGCTGAAGCTCCCCGGCCCGCGCGAGCGCCACCGTCCTGGCCGCCGCGCCCGGCTGCCCGGGGGCCAGCCCGGCCTTCGCGGCCTCGGCCCGCAGCTCGGTGGCCAGTTCGTCGGCCGTGGCCTCCGGCTTCACCCCGCCCAGGGCCGCGGCCAGGGAACGGTGCTTCGGCGTGGCGGGCGCGTCGGCCATGGCGCTGACCAGCTCACGAATTTTGGCGGCCACCGGCGAACCCGGCGCGCGATTCCCTGGAGCGCCCGTCGGTGCCGGTCCCCAGGGGGACGGGGGTGGGGTGTGGCCGCGGCGTTGGACGTCGGCGGCGATCGCGTCGATGGCCTCGGCCAGCCGGGCCCGCTGCCGGGGGTCGGTGCTGCCGCGCCACTTCCGCGCCAGGTGGGCGTGCTCGTTCAGGCGCGGCGTCAGGCAGTGGTCGGTGCCCTCGGTCTGCTGCTCCGACAGCGACGCCCTGACCACCCCGTGCCGCGCGCCCGCCATCCTGTCCTGGGCGACGTGCGAGAGTTCGTGCACCAGCACCGACGACACGACCGCCGGATCGATGCGCGGGCCGATCCGCAGCACGTGCGGGTCCTGCGCGGTGCCCGCCCGCAGTTCGGTACGTCCGGTGAGCCCCTCACCCGGATCCTCCGCCAGCACCCGGACGTGCTGGTCGGCCAGGCCGGGCACCTGCAGGACCATCCGGTCGGGCCCGGCGGTGCGCAGGTGGGCGACGGCGCCGCCGAAGTCGGCCGCCGTGACGTCCTGGGCGAGGATCTCGGCGACGGTCAGATCCGGTTCGCCCTCGGGCCGGGCGCCGGCGTCGAACGGCGTATTCGCGATCTCCGGCGAGGTCGCGGAGGGAGCCGACGGGCCCGATGAGCCCGGCGTGGCCGACGGGGCCGACGTCGCCGTCGAGGAGGGCACCGGTGCGTGCGCCGCGTGTGCGGCGGGGTTGCCGGTGGCGGGCCAGGCGGGGGCGGCGGGGGCGGCCGGTTGCACGTTTCCGGCCGCCAGCGCCGCCGTGACCTGCTCGTCGAAGGTGCCGGGCACCTGCGAGTTCAGGAAGACGTCCCGCAGGTCGAGCCGGCTCTCCTCGGCCGCGTCCAGCACCGGCGGGGAGAGCGTCGAGTACGCCGCCGCGAACCCGCCGTCGGGCGTCACGCTGTGCACCGTCCCGTCGGGCGACACCTCGTAGCGGCGCAGCCCGTCGGGCTCGTACACCGGCACGACCGCCACGGCCCCGCGCTCGCGGGCCGCGACCTGCGCCGCCCGCAGGGTCGTGACCAGCGGCTGCCGTGCCTCGTCCATCACGAACTGGAACGTCTTCAGCCCCGGCACGGTGGACCCGAGGCTGACCCCGGCCGTCATCCGATCCAGCAGTTCCTCGATCTGGTGCGCGAAGAGCGTCACGTCCACGACGCCGCCGCTGGCGCCCGGCAGGTGGGTCGGCTCGCCGACGGGATGGACGTTGCCGTCGCGTCGGCGTGCGACATGCTGGAAGGTGAGGTCGTAGTCCACCCGGAGCCGGATGGTGTACGCCTTGCCGTGCTCGAACTTGCTGCGCTCGCGCCGCGCCCCGTGGTGCTCGGTCACGCCGGTCGACGACTGCTCGCCGGCCCGTACGCCGCCGTTGATGCCCAGCGCGTCGTTCGAGGCGTTCGCGTTCCCGGCGACGGGAACGGCGTGGCCTCGGGAGACGGACACGTTCTGGGCGTCGGCCTTCCGGTCCACCTCGCCGATCTCGGCGTCGAACGGCCCACCGACGACGGTGAGGTCGGACAGGCGGGCCCTGACCGTGACGTCGGCGCCCTGGTCCTTGAACTTCGGCCGGGACATCCGGACGACGACGTCGCCGTCCACGCCGGCCATCCGCTCGAAGCCGGTGATCAGCGCGGACGGCTTCAGCCGGGTGAACAGCTCGGCCTGGCGCTCCTTGACGGTGCTCGCGCCCAGCATCTTCGACAACTGCGCGGAGACGACCTCGTACAGCGAGGGCCTGCCCAGGTCCTGGCTCAGGGTCTCGACGAAGTGGCCGGGGTGGAGCTCGACCCGCCGGGTGTCGGTCACGGTGGTGACGGGTCCTGGGTCCTCGCTCTCGGGCCTGGTCATCCCGGTCGGGATCCGGCGGACGAGGGAGGCGTCGTACCTCTTGGAGTGGACGGCGGGGCGGCGCCCGCGGCGGATGCGCGCGGCGGCCTTCCGGATCGCGGCCGCGCCCGGCAGCGTCCGTGTGCGGGCCGGTCTGCGCTCGATCTCGATGACGAGCGTCATGTCCTGCTGGATCCGGTCGAGCCCGTTGAACAGGCCGATCCGCTGCAGCCTCGTGCCCTGCTGGTTGGTGGTGCCGGAGTAGGAGCGGCCCCGGTCGGTGGACACCCCGGTGCCCCGGCCGCTGCCGTCGTCCGCGGCCGAGTAGTCGAGCCCGGCCGAGTACGAGCCGTTGTACGCCTCGGTGTGCGACAGGTCGGTGTAGCGGTAACGCTGGACGATGATCCCCGAGTCGGACGTGTGACCGAGCAGCGTCGCCTTGCGGGGGTCGGTCCCGTCGGCGGGCTCCATCCGTACCCGGACGGTGACCACCTCGGACTGGTCGGCCTGCGGGCCGGTCTGCACGGTGTAGTCCTTCTCGAAACCGCTGGGCGACCACATGTCGGGAATGTGGATCTGCCCGCGGTCACCGGCGAAGTCGACGCTCATCTCCTTGCGCAGGTTCGGCGTGTCGTCCACCGCCCCGGGCACCGTGTCGTTCACGGCGTCCAGCACCGCGTCCAGCAGGTTGACCTCGTTGCCCTGGTCGCTCATCGTGAAGGACTCCACGACGCTCAGGCCCATGCCGTTCTCGTACTGCGGCGCGACGACGACGTCCCTGGCGCGCTTGATCAGCTCCTTCGCCTCGCTGAGCACCTGGTTGAGCCGCCTGGTGGCCTTTCCCTTCCGGGGCTGGCTCGCGGTCGCGTCGAGCCCGGCGACCTGCTTGAGCGCCCTGATCAGGCTGTCGGGGGTGTGCTTCTCGGAGATCTTCGGGGCCTCGCCCGCCGCCCGCGCCTGGGTGAGGGCCTTGACGTACGCCTGCACCAGGGGCACGGCGAGCATCTTGTCGAGGGTCAGGCTGCCGTTGCGGAAGCGCTCCACCGCGTCGCCCACCAGGGCCAGCGGCAGATCGAGCTCGCCGTCGGCGTACAGGCGCAGCGCGTCGTACTCCGGGATCGTGAACAGCGCGCTGCCCTGGGTGTCCGCCGTCTCGCCCGGGACGAGCGGGATCCGGCCCCGGCCGGTCGGCACCGCGTTGGCCGCGCTCTCGGAGCCCGTGAGCGTGAGGTTGACGTCGGCGCGCAGCAGGTACTGGCGGCCGAACTCGATCGTCAGCTCCTCGGTGCCCCAGATGTCCAGAATGGAGGTCGAGGTGGCGGTGCCTCCCGAGCGCGAGGGCAGCCCGATCTTCCCGCCGTCGTTCGAGGCGCCGGCGTCGTCCAGGTCGGAGACCCCGACCGAGGCGCCGGCGGAGACGCCGGTCGAGCCGCCCCACGACACTCCGGCGCTGCCCAGGCCGAAGACGATGCGCCCGTTCACGTGGTCGACGACGCCGAGGACCTCCGCGTTGTCCATCTCGCCTGACACCGACAACGACGAGCGCGTGGCCATCGCCCCCTGCGGGCGGACGGCGACGTCGGTGGTCAGCGGGTTCGTCAGCATCTCGGGGTGGGAGATGAGGTTGCGCATGTTGAGGAACGCCGCGATGTGGTGGAAGGCCGGCGAATCCTCGTTCATGGCGCCGGGCAGCACCCGCCGCGCGGCGTCCACCGCCCCGCGCACGTCCATGTGCAGCAGCGTCGCCCGGCTCAGCAGGCTCTTCTTCGGCTTTCCCACCGGGGTGGGGGGCGTCGCGTCGCTCGGCGGCAGGAGGTCGGTGGCGAACAGCAGCTTGGCCTTGCCCGGTTCCGACGCCAGCTCGGTGACCTCGCCGTTGTGGTGCAGGGTGACGGTGAGCTGGTGTTTGACGTTGAAGATGGCGACCGGGCCCGTGCTCTCCGCCAGCGTCACCATGTTGACGGTGCTGCCGACGCTGGAGCCCGCCGTCCGGGTCTGGTTTCCGCCGGCGTTGACGCCCACCTCGTGCGACAGGCCGTCCTGGCCCTGGTCCGGCCCGTCGCTCTCGCTTCCCGAGGGCCCGCCGCTGTACGTCCTGGACCGGGAGATGCCGCGGCCCGAGGTGTCCGTGCCGATGTCCAGGTTGACCGCCGACTCGTCGTCGGTCACCCCGACGTAGTCGTCGCGGTCGCTGAAGTCCTGGGTGAGCTGGACGTGCACCGTGTAGTGGTCCGGGGCGGCGTTGAGGCCGTGCAGCACCAGGTCGATGAAGATGCCGTCCTGGGCGAGCTGGTCGTACGCGGTCCTGAGCCGGTGCTCGGAGAGCTGGGTGACGATCTCCTGGAGGTTGAGGATCTGGCTGGCCCGCGCGAGGTCGTTGGAGGAGTACTGCGGCTGCCCGTTGACCACCTTCGGGATCACACCGAGCTTGGCCAGCTCGTCCATCGTGTCCTGGGTGGCCTTGTCCAGCCCGCTGATCTCCTGGACGAGGGCCGGGCCCGAGCCGCGCATCTGGCCGGGGCCGTCGCCGAGCCAGTCCGGCAGCTCCGTCTTGCGCCCCTTGATCGGCACCGGCCGGGGGTCGCCGCGCAGCACCACGTTGCCGTCGCGGTCGGTGAGGATCTTGCCGTTGTGGTGGACCAGCGCCGCGGCGTCCACGGGCAGGCCGAAGCGGTAGGCCGCCGACTCCTGCATGCGCACCAGCGCGGTGCTCGTCATCGGCTTCAGCTTGACCGGCGGCTCGCCGATCTCCTCCACGGCGAACGTGTGCCGCAGCTCCAGCCGGTAGCCCTGCGTGTGCCGGGTCTTCCTGTGCACGCTCGGGTGGATCGCCTGGCCGTTGGCCGTGGACGAGTACGACTGCGACGCCGCCCGCGCGCCCCTGAGCCTGGGCCCGAGGTTCGGGGCGTAGTCGCCCATGTCGCCGAGGACGTCCACGTCCTCCAGGCCCGGATGGTTGAACCCGGCCGAGGCGTTGCCCTCCAGCGACCCGCCGTACGACACCCCGCCGGGCGAGGCGGCGAAGTCGACGAGGACCTCTTCCTCCCACTCGTCGTTGGTCGGCCCGCCCACCATCTCACTGCTTACCAGCACGACCTCGGTCTCGACCCGCACCCGCGCTCGCAACTCGCCGTCCACGGTGAGGTCGCGGGTGAAGCCGCCGTTGACCGCCTGCCGCAGCCGGGTCGGCAGCTCGTCGGTGACGAACTTGCGCAGGTCGTTGTGCGCGTTCGTGCCGACCCGCGCGAAGTCGCCGCCCAGCCGGCCCGTGAGGGTGGCGAGGGCCTCCTCCAGGCCGGTCATGCCGGTGAGGGTGTGGTTCGGCATCTTCAGGTCGCGCTTGGCGGGGTCGATCCAGGCCTTCTTGCGCGGGGCCTCGTCGGTGTACGAGTGCGACACCCACATCCGCTGCGCGCCCGTGTCCCCCGGCAGGCCGGCGCTGACCGTGGTGGCGTCGCGCCACGCCTGGTCGCGGCCGGTGCGGATCTCGACGGTCCACGTCGCCGCGGCGTCGAACAGCAGTGACTCGCTCCGGTTGTCGGAGACCGAGCCGCCCTGGGCGTACGTACCCGCCCCGCCCGACGCCGACCAGTTGCGCCCGGCGCTCACCCCCACGCCGACGCCCAGCAGCTCGGCCACCATCCGCGGCCACTCGCCGTCGGGCATGAACTGGGCCAGCACCTTCGTGTTGAACCCCATCGACACGCCGGCGCTGCCCGCCTCCGCGGCGGTCACCGTCCTGCCCGCCTGGAAGAAGTTGCCCACCATCATCTCGGACGCCTTGACGGCCGGGTCGATCACCTCGACCAGGTCGCTGAGGTCGAGCTTGATCCGTACCTCGGCGGCCGACTTCCCCTCACCGGCGCGCAGCACGACGCCGTCCGCCGTGACGGCCTTGTGGAAGTCGGCGCGCAGCGCGCGTTCCAGTTCGTCCGGCGTGAACTGCTTGGCGACCCCGTTCCGCTCCAGCAGCGCGTTGACCCGGCCGGTGAGCGCGCCGAGATGGGCCAGCCTGCCGGTGGGCATCGCCGCGGACAGGGCGATCTCCTGCGGCAGCGCCTTGGCCAGCGTGTCCAGGTACGTCTGGTGCTGCCGCGCGGCGTCGGCCGCCAGGCGCGCGGCGATGCCGGCCATGCCCACCTCACCCGGCCGCACGGGCCCGGCGGACTGGTTCATCGCCTGGAGCGCCCGCTCGTACGCCTCCCTGGCGTTGGTCGCCTCGGTCAGCGCGGCGGCGTACGACTGGGCGATCCTCTTGTGCCTGGCCTGCGTGGACCGGTGGGTGGTGGCCTCCCGCCGCGACTTGCGGGCGCGCTCGGCCTTGCCGCTGTCGCGCTGCTTCCCGGCCTTTCTCGCCTCGTTCTTGGCCTTCTTGGCGGCCTGGCCGGCCTCCTCCGCGCTCTTGGTCTTCGTGTCGATCTGCCGCTGGAGCGCCGCCTCCGCCTTCTTGAGCTGCTCGATGACGCCGGCGACGTCCGCGGCGAGCGGATGTTCGCCCAGGACGGGCGGGGCATGGGTGTCCCGTGTGCCCTGGGACGGGGCCCAGGGTGGAAGCGGCGGGGTGTCGCCGTGGGCGGCCAGCTCACGGAGCACGCCGTCGATGTCGACGGCCAGGTGCCGCTTCTCCGGGAGCGACCGTGCCTGGTGCCACTCCTCGATCAGGAACGCCAGCTCGTTGCGCCTGGCCGGTACGCAGTCGTCGCGCGTCGGCCGGTTGCCCGGCAGCACCCGGCGCAGGACGCCCTGCCGGCTGCCCTCCTCGGTGGCCGCCAGCCGCTGCAGGGTGTCGGTGATCTCGTGCAGCCAGGTTCTGGGGAGCTGGTCGTTGGCCGCGCGGGGGGCGAGGTGGACTATATGCGGGTCGTCGGCCGTGCCCGCCCTGAGCTCGGTCATGCCCATCAGGCTCGGGTCGAGGCCGCCGACCACCGGGCGGAAGTGCTGGGTGCCCTGGCTCTGGGTGCTGACCACCAGGGTGTCGCCGGTCGGGGACCAGGCGATGTCCTGTACGCCCTCGCCGGTGAAGTGGCGCGGCCGTAACCTGGCGGTGCCGTCCTTGGCCTCGTCGAGGGTCAGGTCGGGGCCCTGGCGGGCGTCGGGCACGTACCGGGTGTCGCGCACCGGCCTGGAGGTGACCGTGCCGGGCTTGCTGGTCGCGGCGGGGACTCTCTCCGGCCTGCCGGTGTCCGGGGCGGGGCTTGGGGACGTGGTGGGTGCCGGGGTTCTCGGGGCGTCGTCCGGGGCCGGGGCCGACAGTCTGTCGTCGGCCTGGGCGACCAGCAGCATGGAGGCGGCCTCGACCTGGAGGTCCGCCTGGTTCTGGAGGTCGCCGGCGCGGGCGTTCAGCGCCGTGCGGATGCGGCCCATGGTGGCGGCGGGGACGATGCGGTCGCCGTCGGGGCCCGGGAGGATCAGGTCGCCGGTGGGGCCGATCACCGCGTTGGGGAAGTTGGTGCTGAGGGCGTCCAGCAGCGCCGTCTTGGCCCTGAGCGCCGGTGTGACCGCGGCCGTCGACGTGGCGGCGGGGTTCTGGTCGGGCTGGCCCTGCTGGTCACCCAACTGCGCCGCCGCCATGCCACCGGCCTGCGAGGGGTTGCCCCCCTGGTCGGGGGCACCGTCCCCTTGGGCAGGGGCGCTGTCGCCGGAGGCTTCCGGCGTGCCGCCGGGCTGAGCGGCCGTGCCATCCGCCTGAGCAGCCGTGCCATCCGGCTGAGCCGCTGCGCCGTCCGGCTGGGCCGCAGCGCCGCCCGCTGAAGCGGTGGCGCCGCCCGCCGGAGCGTGAGCGCCGGCCGCCGGGGCGGTCGCGCCGCCCACGGGAACCGTGGCGCCACCCGCCGGGGTGCCGGCGGTGTCCGGCTGGGGTGCGTCGTCGGCCGTGGGGTCTTCGTCCGGGGCCGGGGCCGAGGCGTCGTCCGGGGTGGTGGAGGTGCGGCGCTGCGTGGAGCCGTCCAGGTCCGGCGCCGAGCCCGGCCTGCCGTTCTGACCCGGCCCCTGGCCCGGCGCAGGGCCTGAGCCCTGGCCGGTCGTGGTGCGGGTGGCCGGGACGGTGGCCGGGTCCGGGGTGCGGGTGGCGCCGGGGGCCGAGGGCTGGCCGTCGTCCGGATGGGGGGCGCCGTTCGGGGAGGTGCCGCCGCCCGCCGTACCGCCGGAAGGGCCGTTGCCCGCATTGGCCGCGTCCGTACGGGCCGCCGCGTCGTACGCCGAGGCGAGCGTCGTCACCGGGTTGGCCAGGGCCGTGTACACGTCGGGGCTGAACGGGCTGATGCTCCCGGTACGCCCCACACCTCCCATGAACCCGCCCAGCATCGACTCCGTCGTGAACGGGCTCTGCCACTGCCCGTACACGGCCCCGTTGGCGATGAAGCTGCCGACGGGCGAGGCGAGTGTGTTGGTCAGGCCGGTGCTCAGCGCCCGGCCGGTGAAGCCGGGCACGTGCCGGGTGACGCGCGACACCGGACCGGCCAGCCGCGTGCCGATGACCGCGCCGCCGCCCGCGCCGATGATCGAGGCCGCGGACTTCTGCCAGTCCCATTCCTTGCGCGTGCCCATCTGGATCTGCTGGTACTGGGTCGCCGCGTCGATGAAGAACTCCTCGCCGATCTCCTCGACGAGTTCCCTGCCGAGCGGCGAGGCCAGCAGCCGGGTCAGGACGCCGCGCCCGGTGGCCCCGCTGAGCGAGGCGACTCTGGCCAGCCGGGTCACGCCGAGTTCGCGCCCGGCCACCGTCATGAGCCGGACGAGGATGCGGCTGATCGCCGCCCGGGCCCCGGCGGCGTAGGGGCCGATGAGCGCGGTGGACGTACCGGCGCTGAAGAAGGAGGCGATGATCGCGATGGCGATCGCGACGACCGTGATCCAGAACGCCACGTTGATCGACAGCTTCGTGTACTGCGTCTCGACCGCGAAGTTGCTGGCCTGCTGCGCGTACGCCCGCGCGTTGCCGGTCACCCCGGCCAGCCCGCCCTCCTTCCCGTAGAGGACCTTCGCCCGGGTGACGAAGTTCGCCGTGGCGGGCGCGGCCCAGCCGGTCACGATGGTGCGCGCCGCCGCGCCCGCGGGCTCCGTGGGCTTGGCGGCCCCGTCCGCGAGGGCGGCGTAGGCGTGGGCGAGCTGCGACAGCCCGCTCTCACTGGCCCCCGTCCAGCTCTGGCCCGCGGCCAGCATGGGGATCACGAAGCGCTCCACCCAGTCCGGGAGCACCTCGGTCTCCCAGACGGGCTGCGTGTCCGTGTCGATGCGGACGAGTTCAGGCCCGTTCGACTGGCCGCCCTGGCCCTGGACCTCGATGCCCCCGGTATGCGTCATGTGCGGCGCCTCAGACTTCGCGCACCATGCCGGTCCTGATGCCGTGCTCGATGTCGAGGTCGGTCTGGACCGTGTTGTCGATGACCTTGCGCAGCCTGGTGCCCGCGTCCGCGATCTCGCGCGTGAGCCGGCCGCACTGGCTCAGCATCTCGCTGGGCCCGTCGTCGCGGAAGTGCGCCGAGAAGAAGGCCCGGCCCTCCGCGCCGCCGCCCCACGGGGCGCTGGCCAGGCACTCTTCGACCTGGGCCGTCAGCTTCGGCAGCCCGCGCTCAAGATCCTCGGCCATCAGGGACCACGCGGAGATTCCCCGGTCCACGATCGGCTTGGCGATGTACGAGCCATCCCACAGGTTCACCTGTTGCCCTCCATCTGGTCGGCCAGCATGGCAAGAACGGTTTCGAGGTCACCGTCGAGATGCGCCCTGAACTGCTCGGGCGGGATCACCGGCTCGAAGATCTCGGTGATCCGCTCCTGCGCCCTGGCCGCCGCCCGCCGCGTGGTCTCCGCGATCGTGTCGGCCAGGTGGCGCGCGTCAGGCCGCCGGTAGATGCGCGGATCGAGGTCGAGCCGGACGAGGTCGCCGCGCGCGCCGACGGTCACCGTGACCAGGCCGTCGCGCGAGGTCTCGGTCACCTGGACCGCCTTGGCCCGGGCGTGCAACTCGGACCCTTCGTCCTGCAGCCGGTTGAAGGTGTCGCGCAGCTCGTCGGCGTACGCCCGCATGGCGGCTACGTCCGGCCGGTCCTCTGAACCCATGACCCTCCCGTAGCTCGTGCCATACGTGTCTTACGGCTCTCCTGCCTGACGAGTAAGTTTCCGTCACATTAACACCATGAAACAAGGGCTAGTCGTAAATGTGTTGATTCTGGACATCGATGGCCACAACCTCCTCTTGGAGCCCGCTCACCTCCGATCGCGGCACCCAGAGGCGGTACACTCCCCGTTCGACCCGCTCCAGCCCCAGCTCACGCGCGGCGATCGCGGACCCGCCCGGATACTCGATCAGCAGCCGCCCCTCCTCCTCGGCGCACACCAGGAACGGCTCCCCCCGCCAGCGGCACACGGTGGTGACAAGGTGCAGGGACTCGCACTCGGGCGCGGGGACGGTGCGCACGTGGCAGCCGGGCTCGACCTCCTCGAAGCCGTCCAGCGGCTCGGCGCTGCGCAGGCGTACCCACAGCTCCATGGCGTGCGGCTCGGGGCTGGCCGGATAGTCGGCGCCCCGCCAGCGGGCTCGGTAGGTCATGACCTCGTGCCGATCAGCAGCCAGCGGCGCAGGTCGCCGTGGTAGACGGCGTGCCGGCGCTCGGTCCCCTCGAAGGTCAGCTCCCAGATCTCGGCGCCGTGGGGCAGGCCCACGCCGTACACCTTGTACTCGCGGATCACGTTGTCGACGCTGGGCACCAGGCCCATGCCCACGAACGGCGGCTCCTCGACCACCCAGCCCGCCATCGCCGCCCGGCCCTCCTCGTCGGTCCCGCCGTACGGGGTGCGGTACAGGTCGAGGCCGACCGGGCGCCAGCGCAGGATGTTCAGCGCGCCGCTCTCGGTCAGCATCTCCGGCTGCCGCAGCGCCTCGGCGAGCACCGCGGGCGTGGCGATGTGCGAGACGTCGAGCGCGTTGTGGCAGTAGCCGGACACCTTCGGCTCGCCGCCGGTCAGCAGGGCGTGGATGTCGCGGGGGGCGAGCAGCTTCTGGACCACGGGCACGCCGGAGCCGGGTTCGAGCAGCAGGTCCTGGAGCATCGTGGGCACCGCCAGCCTGGCCACCGTGCCCGGCTCCAGCGCGAACGCCACCTCCAGCCCCGGGTTGATCGCCAGCCCCCAGCGCGGGTCCGGCCAGCCGGCCGCCAGCTCGATCAGCGACACGATCCGGCAGTGCGTGGCGACCCCGCCGGTGGCCAGCCGCATCGCCTCGACCGAGGTGTAGGCCGGCACCCAGGTCCGCTCGGCGTCGGCGGCCGTCGCCCAGGCGGGCGCCTCGTCGCCGGCCGCCGCGGCGGCGGTGATCGGCAGGGCCAGGTCGGCTCCGCGCAGCAGGCTCAGGCACACCGCTCGCCGCCCGTCCCGGTACGCCGCCCACAACCGCTCCTCGAACGGGCCGACCGGCGAATGATCATCGACCGTCATCCGCCCATTCTGACGCCTGGAGCTCCGGAAGCCACGTAACCGGCATTGACCTGGAGTGCGCTCCAGCAGACAGGGTGGACTCATGCAGAACGCCATGAGAACGCGTGCCATCGGAAACCGCCAGGTCGGAGTCATCGGGCTCGGCGCCATGCCCATGTCGGTGGCCGGTCACATGCCCGACCAGGACCAGTCGATCCGTACGCTGCTCGCGGCCCTGGACGCCGGCGTGACCCTGATCGACACCGCCGACGCCTACACCCCCTCGCACGATGACGTGGGCCACAACGAACGCCTGGTCGCCCACGCCCTGTCCCTGTGGGCGGGCGACGCGGACACCGTGCTCGTCGCGACCAAGGGCGGGCACACCCGCACGCCCGGCGGTGGCTGGGACGCCAACGGCCGGCCTTCGTACCTGAAGGAGGCCTGTGACCGGTCGCTGAAGGCCCTCGGGGTGGAGAGCATCGGCCTCTACCAGCACCACCGTCCCGACCCGAAGGTCCCGTACGAGGAGACCATCGGGGCGCTGAAGGACCTGCACGACGCCGGCAAGATCCAGCTCGCCGGCATCTCGAACGCCAACCCGGAGCAGATCAGGCTCGCTCACGGCATCCTGGGCGACCGCCTGGCGAGCGTCCAGAACGAGTACTCGCCGCGCTTCCGCTCCAGCGAGCCCGAGATCGACGTCTGCGCCGAGCTCGGCCTGGCCTTCCTGCCCTGGTCGCCGCTGGGCGGCATCGGCCGCACCGGCGAGCTGCACCAGCGCAACGCCGCCTTCACCGCCATCGCCGAGGATCGCGGCGTCTCCCCGCAGCAGGTCTGCCTCGCCTGGGAGCTGGCCCGCAGCGAGGTCGTCATCCCCATCCCCGGCGCCAGCCGCCCGGAGACGATCCTCGACTCCGTCGCCGCCGCCACGCTGGAGCTCACCAAGGAGGAGCTCGCCCGCCTCGGCTGACCGGGACGTGCCTCCCGCCCGTGGGCCGGGAGGCACGTCAGCCCGTCTCCTGTCAGTTCTTGATGCCGGTGAGCGTGACGCCCTCGATGAAGTAGCGCTGCAGGAAGAAGAACAGCGCGATGATCGGGGCGATGACGGCGGCCGAGGCGGCCATCAGGTAGCCCCACTGGGTCAGGAAGACGCTCTGGAACGAGGCCAGGCCGAGGGAGAGCGTGTACTTCTCCTCGTCGTTGAGGTAGAGCAGCGGCCCGAGGAAGTCGTTCCAGGTCCCGATGAAGGTGAAGATGGTCACCACGACGATCGCGGGCTTCGACAGCGGCATGACGATCGTCCAGAAGACCCGCCACGGCGAGGCGCCGTCGATGTAGGCGGCCTCGTCCAGCTCGAACGGGATCGTCAGGAAGAACTGCCGCAGCAGGAAGACGTTGAACACCCCGCCGCCGGCCCCGGCGAACCAGCTCGGGACGGTGAGCGGGATGAAGGAGTCGAGCGCGCCGAGCTCCTGCCACATGACGAAGGTCGGGATGAGCGTCACCGCGTACGGCAGCATGACCGCGCTCAACAGCAGCGCGAACACCACGTTGCGCCCCCGCCAGCGCAGGCGGGAGAAGCTGAACGCGGCGATCGAGCAGGTCAGCACCGTGCCCAGCACGCTGATCACCGCGATGATCACGGTGTTGACGAAGTACAGCCAGAACGGCTGGGCGGTGAGCGCCTCGCTGAAGTTGTTCCACTGGAACGGCGAGGGGATCCATTCCGGCGGCGCGACGAACATCTGCGCGTCCTGCATCAGGGCGCTGCGCACCAGCCACACGAACGGCAGCAGCGTCGGCACCGCGCCGGCGACGAGGGCGAGGTAGATGAGCGCCTTGCCGTATTTGCGCGGCCGGCGAAGCCCGGCGGTGGGCGCGACCCGGCCAGGGCGCGGGGGCGCCTCGACGGCCGTCATCGGGCGCCCGCCATCTCATAGTAGACCCAGCGGCGGGCGTTCCTGAACAGCAGGAACGTGATCACCACGATGATCATGAACAGCACCCAGGCGAGCGCGCTGGCGTAACCCATCTCGCTCTCCTTGAAGGCGATCCTGAACAGGTAGTAGACGTAGAAGAGCGTGGCGTTGTTGGGGCCGCCCTCGGTCATCACGTACGCCTGGTTGAAGACCTGGAAGGTGCCGACGACGCCCACCACCAGGTTGTAGAAGATGGTCGGCGTCATCATCGGCAGCGTCACGTGCCAGAAGCGCCGCCACGGGCCGCCGCCGTCGATCGCGACGGCCTCGTACAGGTGTCTCGGCACCCCCTGGAGCCCGGCCAGGAAGATCACCATGGTGTTGCCGAACCCCCAGGTGCTCATGACGATCAGCGACGGGATGGCCGTCGCCTCGTCATAGATCCACTGCCCGGACGGCAGCCCGGTCTGGCGCAGCAGCGAGTTGAGCAGCCCGAAGTCGGGATTGAAGATCCAGATCCAGAGCACCACGTTGGCGATCGCGGGCACGAGCGTGGGCAGGTAGAAGATGGTCCGCCACAGTGACAGGCCGCGGACCTTCTGGTTGAGCAGCATGGCGACCGCGAACGACACGATCAGGACCAGCGGGACCGCCCCGAGCGTGTAGTACGTGGTCGCGCTCAGCGACTTCCAGAACAGCTCGTCGCCGGCCATCGCGCCGTAGTTGTCCAGCCCCACGTAGGCGGGCGTGCCCCCGACCTGCCAGTCCGTCAGGCTGAACACGAACGAGGCCACCATCGGCCCCGCCGTGAAGATCACGAATCCGAGGATCGCGGGCAGCGCCATGAGCAGCCCCCAGCGCCGTTCCATGCGCCGCTGGCCGGAGAGGCCCGCCACCTCACAGCTCCTGAACGTGCTGCCACCCCTGCAGCATGCCGGTGATCTTGGGGGTGGCGGCCTTGAGGACCTCGGCGGCGGTCCGCTTGCCGGACTCGATCTCCTGCAGGGCCGGGGTCATCACGTCGCTGGCGATCGCGGACAGGTTCTTCACCCGGTTGCGCAGGTCGGGTACGCCGTGCTCGCGCGCGTAGTCGACGACCGCCGTCCGGAACTCCGGCGGGTGCCCGTCGTTCTTGGTCCAGGAGTCGATGGCGGCCTGGTCCTCGTAGTACTTCTTCTCCTGGGGCATCCAGAGCCCCTGCTTGTAGAGGTCGACGTACTGCGGGTCGATGTGGAAGGCGAACAGCTCGACCGCCTCCTCCACGTGCTTGGTCCCGCTGAACACCGACGACGCGCCCGCGACCTGCGAGGTGGTGAAGGGCTCGCCGTACTTCGGCAGCACGCCGATGCCGTAGTCGACCTTGCTCTCGTTCATGTCGAGCAGCGACCAGTGGCCGTCCACGACCATCGCCACCCGCTTGGTCTTGAGCAGGATGTTGGTGCCGGGCACGTCGTCGCCCGTCGCGGCGAGCTGGCCGGGGCCGGGCGCGACGCGGTGCTTGTAGACCAGGTCCTGCAGGTTCTGGAACACCTTGATGGCCTCGGGGCTGTCCAGCAGGCACTTCTTGCCCGTCTCGTCGGCGAAGTCGCCGCCGTTGCTGCGCAGGAAGCCGTACCAGGCGGCGGCGTAGGTGAAGCTGATCGAGACGCCGAACTGCCGGACCTGCTTGGGGTCGAAGCCCGACTCGTCCGGGTGTTTACCGTTCTGGTCGACGGTGAGCTTGTACGCGTTCTCGACGAGCTGGTCCCACGACCACGCCGAGGCGGCCACGGCCGGCGGCGCGGCGATCCCGGCCTCGGCGATGGCGGACTTGCTGTACCAGAGCAGCTCGATCTCGTTGGCGGTGGCCACTCCGTGCAGCTTGTCCTGGCCGTACCAGAGGTAGGCGTCGGGCAGGTAACCGGCGAGCTGCGGATATTTCTGCAGGTACGGGAACAGGTTGACCAGGTTGCCCTGCTCGGCCAGGCGGTAGGACATCGACATGGGCACGTAGCCGAGATCGGGGGTCTTGCCGCCGGCCACCAGGCTGTTGAGCTTGATGTCGTACTCGTCGGGGGTGAAGACCGGTTTCACCTTGATCTTCGGCTTCTTCTGTTCGAACGCCTTGAGCATCTTCTCAATGGCGGCCTTCTCGAACGTCGAGCCCCAGTACATGAACTGCAGTTGCGTGGCCCCCGGCGCGGCGGCTCCGCCCCCCGATCCACAGGCCGCCGCGGCGGCGCCCAGGGCGGCCAGGCCGCCCGCTTTGAACAGGTCTCTACGGTTCATCTGCGCGTTTCCTTACATGAGGGGTGTCCAGACCCGCATGAGGCCGCCGTCGCGGTTGTCCCACTGGTAGTAGGGGACGGCCGTGGCGGTGACCGGCGTGTGGTCCTGGAGGTCGGCGGAGGCCGTGGCGTAGGGCAGGCCCCCAAAAACCGGCACAGCGGAAGCGGACGGCAGGCGTACGGCGTCCGCCTCGATCAGCACCGTCCGGCCGGCGCCGGGCAGGTCGTGCTCCACGGTGCGCAACCACGTGTCCGGGGTGAGCGCCAGGTCGTCGAGGTCGCCGTCCTGGTCGATCTGCTCGAAGCAGTAGACGAGCGGGCCCCGCTCGATCGCCGCGCACCCCCGGAGCGCGTCGATCTTGCGGTGCGGGAGCACGAGCCGCGGGGTCAGGTCGAGGTCGAAGGTGTAGGTGTCGCCCGGCTCCCAGGCCCGCCTGATCGAGGCGTAGCCGTTCGCGTCGGGTGTGAGGTCGCCGGAGGCGCTCCAGGCGGGCACCCGCAGCTTGAGCGTCCATTCGCCGCCCGGGGTGTCGCGCACGGTGACGCGCACCCGGCCGTCCCACGGGTAGTCGGTCTCGACGTCGAGGGTGATGGCGCCGGCCCGGATGGTGCCCGGCACGTACTGGTGGACGGAGAGCCCCTCGTCGTCGGTGGTGGCGACGTAGTGGCCGAGGGAGGAGACCAGGCGCATGATGTTGGGCGGGCAGCAGGCGCACGCGAACCACTCCCGCCGCCGCCCGAGGTAGGCGTCCTCGAACAGGTCGGCGCGGCGCTGCAGCGGGTTGACGTAGAAGAAGCGGGTGCCGTCGGCCGAGGTGGAGGCGGCGAAGGCGTTGTAGAGGGTGCGCTCGATCAGGTCGGCGTAGCGGCCGTGGCCGGTGGCCAGCAGCAGCCGCCAGTTCCAGTGGATGCTCGCGATGGCGGCGCAGCTCTCGTTGTAGGCGCGGTCGGGCGGCAGCTCGTACCGCTCGCCGAACGCCTCGCCGTCGTGGCGGGAGCCGTGGCCTCCGGTGATGGCGGTCTTGTACGCCACCAGGTCCTCCCAGCGGCGGACCGAGCACTCCAGCAGCGACTCGTCGCCGGTCTCCAGGTAGACGTCAACGATGCCCGCCTCCAGGTAGAGCTGGCGCACGGCGTGCCCGACCGCGGTGTCGGCCTCGCGGACCGGCAGGTGGTCCTGGGCGTACAGCGGGCCCATGCCGCGCTCGGCGATCAGTCCCTTGCCCCGGTTGTCGATCAGCTTGCCGGCCAGCTCCAGGTACGACCGCTCCCTGGTGAGCCGGTACAGCTCGACCAGGGCCGTCTCCACCTCCGGGTGCCCGTCGATCCCGTCGTCGCCCTCGACGAGGAAGCGCCGGACCAGGTGGTCGGCGAAGCGGCGGGCGACGGCCAGGAGCTCCTCGCCGCAGCCGGCCCGCGTCGCGGCGACCGCGGCCTGGAACAGGTGGCCGGCGCAGTACATCTCGTGGCTGTAGTCCAGCTCCTGGTAGATCAGGTCCGGCTTGGTCACCTGGTAGTGCGAGTTCAGGTAGCCGTCGGGGCGCTGCGCGCGGGCCAGCAGCGCGGCGGACTCGGCGACGAAGGCCGGGTAGGCGTCGTCCGGCAGCCGGCAGTGCTCCCAGGCCACCGCTTCGAGCTGCTTGTACAGGTCGGAGTCCTGGAAGCGGAAGCCCCTGAAGGCGCCGCTCCCCTCCCCCGCGGCCAGCCGCAGGTTGGGCACGGCCCCGGACCGCTCCATCTGCTCGATGCCGAGCGGGATGCTGTGCTCCCTGTTGACGCGCTGCCAGCGCCCGAACGGGCCGCCGTGGATCTCCACATCGTCAATGCTCAGCGGGCGCTGCGCCCCGGTCGAAGGTACGAACGGACCACGGACGAAGCCGGACATCGTGCTCCTCGAAAGCAAGAACAGGTTTCTCGCCGCAATGTAAGATGTCACACAGCACTAGTCAATAGATCGGCCCGTGCGGCAAGCAGGCTTCCGAAAACCTTTTCTGAAAACAAGCCTTGCTCTGAACTGTACAGAAGTGCAGGGGCCCTTGACAGAGTCCTGACCGGTGGGCTTTGCTGCCGAAAACCTTTTAGCTCTTTCGTAGAGGAGCCCTCATGAAGGTTGTCGCGGCCGTCGCCGCCCTACTCATCTCCTTCCTCTTACCGGGTCCCGCGCACGCGGCGCCCACCGCACAGGTCATCGACATGTTCGGCAGGAACGTCAACTCCTACGGCGTCAAGCTCGTGGACTGGCAGGGGTATCTGGCCAACCCCCACATCGAGCTCACCGTCCGGCCCCCGTCCGACGTGTCGTTCCCGGTGTCCATCGACCTGAAGGCCGAGGGCACGTCGCGGCTGATGATGGACCTGCCCAGCCAGCTCACCGCCACCGGCGCGACCAAGACCCTGACCTTCGCGAACGCGTCGGAGCAGAAGATCTTCCGGCTGGCCATCCACTCCAAGCGCGGCCCCGGCGAGGACGAGCAGTACACGCTGCGCCTGAACATCAGGGCCGCGGGCGGGGCGACGTACCAGCAGTCGATGCCGATCTTCGTGCAGCAGGACGAGAAGACCGCGCTGCAGCCCACGCTGCCGCTCACCTTCGACTACCGCTACGACAACATCACCGGCTACTTCAACCAGCCGGCCTTCAGGACCGCGTCCGAGGAGGCGGTCAAGGACTGGTTCCGCTTCTTCGACATGGCGCCCTTCGACTCCGTGGCGGCCGGCGCCGAGCCCAACCACCTGCCGGGCAACGACTGGCAGAACACGATCAACGTCACCAACAACAGCGCCTACACCGGCATGTACGTCTACTTCAGGGGCATCCAGACCCCGTACTCGACCGGCTATCCCGCCAACAACGGCCGCTACAGCACCAGGAACGGCCAGCAACTGGCCGGCCCGCTGCACCGGTCGACCGCGATGATCTTCGAGTACGACGAGGCCGGCAAGCAGCTCTTCACCTCGCTGGCCGACGAGGACTGGTACAAGACGGAGATCCAGGGCTCGGTCCTCGACGTGCACGGCCTGGTCATGCACGAGTACGGCCACGCCGTCGCCTTCCACAGCGACTGGGCCGGCATGCGCTCGTACGTGGCGGGCGGCGGCACCGACCCCGACGTCGTCGAGTACCAGGGCCGCGCGGTCCCGCTGGACGGCAGCTACCACATCCCCGGCGACCAGCCGAACTGGGACCGGCTCAGCGGCCAGAGCGGCGGCTGGACCCACCTGTTCCCGACCCGCAGGTGGATGCTCACCAAACTGGCCCTGCTGGTGGCCGAGAACGCCGGCTGGAAGCTCAACCGCAACCTCACGCCGTTCCTCAAGCCGTCGATCACCACCGCCTCGCTGCCGCAGGCCACCCCCGGCGCCGCCTACCAGCAGACGCTCGCCGCGAAGGGCGGCGTGCCGTTCTACGACTGGCAGGTCACCGGCGGCTCGCTGCCCGCGGGGCTGAGCCTCGACCGCTTCACCGGCGCCGTCACCGGCACGCCCACGTCGGCCGGCACCTCGACGTTCACGGTCCAGCTCAGGGACTATGACCGGCTCAGCACGCCGGTGACCAAGTCGTTCACGATCACCGTCGGAGGCGGCGGTGGCGCGACGAACCTGGCCAGGACGGCCACGCCGACCGCGTCGTACACCTCCCCGTGGGAGAGCGTCGCGGCGCTGAACGACGGGATCGACCCGCCCTCCTCCAACGACACGGTCAACCGCCGCTGGGGCACCTGGCCGCAGACCGGCTCGCAGTGGGCCGAGCTGACCTGGCCGTCGGCCCAGACGCTGAGTTCGGCCGAGGTGTACTTCTTCGACGACAACAACGGGGTGCGCCTGCCCGCGTCCTGGAAGCTGCAGTCCTGGAACGGCACCGCCTACGCCGACATCCCCGGCACCTATCCGCGCAGCCTCAACGCCTACAACCGGGTGACGTTCAGCCCGGTGACCACGAGCAGGCTCCGCGCCGTGCTGCAGAGCGGCACCGCGTCGGTCGGCCTCCTGGAGGTGAAGGCGTACGCATGATCCCAGGCGCCGGACCACGGTCCGGCGCCTGATTTACAACGATGTAACGAATTGGCCGGACGCTGTTTACAACGTTAGATACAACGATGTACAACGGGGCATCACCACACGGGCAGGAAGTGATGCAAGATGTCCCTGGACAACCTCACCCGGCGGCGCGCGCTCGGTCTCGGCCTCGGCGCCTTAGTTCTCACCGGATGCGGCGGGGGCGGCGGCCCAAGGCAGCAGGCCGCCCAGCAGACAGGCGCGGCGGCCACGGCCGCACCGACCTCGTACACAGGTCCCGCCGTCTCTCTCACCTTCTGGAACGGCTTCACCGGCGGCGACGGCCCGTTCATGAAGAAGCTGGTCGAGCAGTTCAACAGCGCCCACCCCAACATCAAGGTGACGATGAACGTCTACCAGTGGGCCGACTACTACGCGAAGGTCCCGGCGGCCGTCGCCGCCGGGCAAGGGCCCGACCTGGGCATCATGCACGTCGACAGCGTCGCGACCAACGCGGCCCGCCAGGTGGTGCTGCCCCTGGACGACGTGGCCAAGGCGCTCAGCCTGACCGAGGCCGACTTCTCGCCGCCGGTGTGGCAGGCGGGCGTCTATAAGGGCGCGCGCTACTCCATCCCGCTGGACGTGCACCCCCTCGGCATGTTCTACAACAAGGCCGTCATGAAGAAGGCCGGGCTCGACCCGGAGAACCCGCCCAAGACCGGCGAGGAGTACCTGGCCGCGCTCGAAGCGCTGAAGAAGGCCGGCATCCAGGGTCACTGGGCGACGCCGTTCCCGTTCACCGGCAACATGCAGTTCGGCAGCCTGCTCTACCAGCACGGCGGCGCGCTCTTCGCCGACGACGCGAGCGTGTCACGCTTCGCCGAGGAGCCGGGTGTGACCGCGCTGACCTGGCTGGTCGAGCTGGTCAACAAGGGCTACAGCCCCAAGAACGTGGGCCAGGACGCCGACCTCATCGCGCTGCAGAACGGCAAGGCCGCCTTCAACTGGAACGGCATCTGGTCCATCAACACCCTGCGTGAGGCCAAGGACCTGGAGTGGGGTGTCGCGCCGCTCCCCCAGATCGGTACGAAACCCGCCGCCTGGGCCGGCTCCCACCAGTTCGTCATCTTCAAGCAGCGCCAGGCCGACCAGAACAAGCTGGCCGCGGCCAAGGTCTTCATCAACTGGATCGGCGGCCACTCGATCGAGTGGGCCAAGGCCGGCCAGGTCCCCGCGCGCAAGTCGATCCGCGACGGCGCGGAGTTCCAGGGGCTGAAGGAGCAGGCGGCGATCGGCTCCCAGATCGACAACCTGTACTTCCTGCCGTCCGTGGCCGGCATCGGCGACGCCTCCGCGACCGTGGACCAGGCCGTCAACGCGGCGATCCTGCTGAAGAAGAGCCCGAAGGACGCGCTGACCGAGGCGGCCGCCAAGGCCGACAAGATCCTTGAGCAGAACCGGAAGAAGTACGGCGCCTGATGGTCTCCCTCGCAGCCAAGGCCGCCCGTTCCCGGACATCGAAGTCGATGTCCTGGAACGGGTGGGCCACCCCCTACCTCTTCCTGGCGCCGTACCTGGTGCTGTTCGGCGTGTTCGTGCTGGCCCCGGCGCTCTTCGGGATCTGGGTCAGCCTGCACGACTGGGACTTCATGCTCGAAGGCAGGCCGTTCGTCGGGCTGGACAACTACACCGCGCTGCTCGACCCGGCCTCGGCCGTCTACGCCGACTTCTGGATGTCGATGCGGGCCACCGGGATCTTCACGCTGATCAGCGTGCCGTTCCTGGTCGTGCTGCCGCTCGGGATCGCGCTGCTGCTCAACCGGCCCTTCCGAGGCAGGACGTTCTTCCGCGGGCTGTTCTTCGCCCCGTACGTGCTGGGCGTGGCGGTGGTCTGCCTGATGTGGCGGCTGCTGCTCGACCCCAACCTCGGCCTGATCGACTCCCTGCTCGGCACCGACATCGCCTGGACGACGTCGCTGCCCTGGGCCTGGGTCGCCCTCGTCGGCGTCACCGTCTGGTGGACGATCGGCTTCAACGGCGTGATCTACCTGGCCGGCATGCAGGACATCCCGCGCGAGCTGTACGACGCCGCCAAGGTCGACGGCGCCAGCAGGTGGGCCGAGTTCCGGCACGTGACGCTGCCCGGGCTGCGGCCCGTGGCGTTGTTCGTGGTCACGACGACGATTCTGGCCTCGGCCAACATGTTCGGGCAGTCGTACCTGCTGACCCAGGGCTCGCCCGGCGGCGAGACCAGGACCGCGATCGTCTACATGCTGGACGTGGGGCTCAAGCAGTACAAGATGGGCAGCGCCTCCGCGATGAGCTACGTGCTGACCCTCGCCCTGATCGTCATCAGTGTCCTCAACTTCCGGCTGTTCAGGGGGCGCTCGTGAAGCGTTACACCGCCCTGATCGGGCTGGCCGTGCTGTTCGTGGCGCCGCTGTTGTGGGCGTTCGGCACCTCGATCAAGACGAAGTCCGAGGCCACGCGGGTGCCGCCGACGCTGTTCCCCACCTCGCCGACCGGCGTCGCGTACGACACGATCTTCGAGGGCACCTCGCAGACTCCGGTGCTGCGCTGGTTCGTCAACAGCCTGGTCGCCGCCACCGGGCACATGGTGCTCGTACTGGTCGTGTCGTCGCTGGCGGCGTACGCGCTGGCCCGGCTGGAGTTCCGGGGCAAGAAGCTGATCTTCGGCGTGATCGTGGGCACACTGCTGGTGCCCGGGTTCGTGTTCCTCATCCCCTCGTTCCTGATCGTCGACCAGCTCGGCTGGCTCGACAGCCTGCTCGCGCTCATCGTGCCCGGCGCGGCCGGGGCGTTCGGGGTGTTCTTCCTGCGGCAGTTCTTCCTCGGGCTGCCCCGGGAACTGGACGAGGCGGCGCTGCTCGAAGGGGCCAACCACTGGCACATCTTCCTGCGGATCACGCTGCCGCTGTCGCGTCCCGCGCTGGCCACGCTCGCCGTGCTGAGCTTCCTGAGCAACTGGAACGACTTCGTCTGGCCGGTGTTCGTGCTCTTCAGCCCCGAGTACTTCACGTTGCCGCCGGGGCTGTCGATCCTGCAGGGCGCGTACAGCATCGACTATCCCGTGATCATGGCGGGCGCGGTGCTGGCCAGCGTGCCGGTGCTGATCCTGTTCGGGTTCACCCAGCGCTACGTCATCGAGGGCATCTCTCGTAGTGGATTGAAAGGCTGAAATATGCACATCGCAGCGGTCGCGACGCTGGTCGCGTCGTTGTTCGCCGGTCCCGTCGCCTCGGCGAGTCCACCGGCGGCGTTCGAGAATCCGGTGTCGAAGGACATCGCGGACACCTTCGCCGATCCGGCCGTGATTCGCGGGCTCGACGGCTACTGGTACTCCTACGGCACCTCCGACCCGATGCACGAGGGTGAGGGCAAGCATCACCGGCTGCCCATCGCCCGCTCCACCGACCTGGTCGAGTGGACGTACGTGGGGGACGCGTTCGGCGAGAACGAACTGCCGCCGTACGCGGCGCCGGGCAGCCTGCTGTGGGCGCCCGACATCCGTTACCTCGACGGCCGGTACGTCATGTACTTCACGGTCACGAACACCACGAGCACGCCGCACCAGTGGGACTACTCGATCGGCGTGGCCACGTCGCCGACGCCGACCGGCCCGTGGACGCACCAGGCCGCCCCGGTGGTGCCGCCGCGCCCGTCGGGGGACTCGTACTGGAACACGATCGACCCGTCGCAGTTCACGGACGTGGACGGCACGAAATACCTCTATTTCGGCGGATTTTTCGGTGGAATGTGGGTCACGGAGCTGACCGCTGACGGCCTCCGCACCGTCGGCAAGCCGTCGCAGGTGGCCATTGACAACAAGTTCGAGGGCGCGTACGTCGTCCGCCGCGACGGCTACTACTACCTGCTGGCCTCCTCCGCGAACTGCTGCGCCGGCCCGACGACGGGCTACTCGGTGCTGGCCGGCCGCGCCACCAGCCCGCGCGGCCCGTTCGTGGACCGCGAGGGTCAGCCGCTGCTCGCCTCGCGGGCGGGCGGCACCCCGGTCGTCGCCCCGAACGGCGACCGCTGGATCGGCACCGGCCACCACGCCCAGCTCACCGACGTGGCCGGGCAGGACTGGATGCTGTACCACGCGATCGACCGGTCCGACCCGTTCCTGGACCAGCCGTACGGGATCAACGAGCGTCCCATGCTGCTGGACCGGCTGGACTGGATCGACGGCTGGCCCATGGTGCGCGCGGGTGCCGGGCCCTCCGAGCGCTCCGATGAGGCGCCGGTGACGCGCGGATCCGTGCACGACGGCTTCTCCGGCGACCTGTCGGCCTGGCGCGACACGAACGGCTGGTCCGTGCGCGACGGCCACATCAGCGGCACCGGCACCCTGACCGCCAGGCTCGGCATGGGCGGCGATCTCCGCGCCGAAACCGACCTGCGCGTCAAGGACGGCGCGACCGCCGGACTGCGGATCGGCGAGGCCACCGCCACCGTCTCCGCCGACGGGCTGACCGTCACGGCGGGCGCCGCGCGGCGCACGGTGGCGCTGCCCGGCGGCGCGGCCACCTGGCGGAACCTGGCCGTCACGGTCAAGGGCCACACGATCACCGCCGAGGTCACCTCGGCCCGGCTCGGCGACCCCCAGGCCACGGTGCGCCTGGAGGCCCGTGTGCCGCTGGCGGGCGCGTTCGCGCTGGTCACCGAGGGCGCGGCCGACTTCGACAACGTCAGCGCGGCCCACCTCACCAAGCCGGTGACCCGCCCCGTGCCGGTCCCCGAGCCGGGCCGGCGGCTCGACGGCGACGAGTTCGACGGCCGTGGCGCCGGCTGGACCTGGGTGCGCCAGGACCCGGCCGCCAAGGTCGCCAAGGGTGCGCTGACCTGGCCGGTGCAGAGCGCCGACCTGGTCGGCACCGGCAACACGGCCAGTGTGCTGCTGCGCGACGCGCCGCAGGGTGACTACATCGTCGAGACCAAGGTGACCTTGGACCTGGGCGAGGACACCGTACGGAACTATCAGCAGGCCGGGCTGGTCGCGTACGCGTCGGACGACGACTTCGCCCGTCTCTCGCAGGTGTCCATCTGGAACACCCGCCAGGTCGAGTACGGCAGGGAGCTGCCCTTCGCCGGCCGTCTGTCCTACGGCGGCAACATCGCCGGCCCGCCGGCCAAGACCACCTGGCTCAGGCTGGCCCACCACGTCGACCCTGCCAACGGCGAGCACGAGTTCCGCGCCGCCTCCAGCCGGGACGGCAAGACGTGGACGTGGGCCGGCGTGTGGACGTTCCCGAATGGCACCACCCCGCGCATCGGCCTGGTCTCCCACGGCGGCGCGCAGCCTCCGGTGGACGCCGAGTTCGACTACGTGCGCGTCTACCGCACCCGGTAGGTCCTAGCGGAATCTGGCGAGAAAGTCGTCAACGAGCCGGTCGGTGTACTCCACGCCGACCGGCTCTCCCGTTACCAGGACCCGGTAGTACAGCGGCCCCACGAGCCGATCGGTCTCGGCCGCCAGATCCAGCCCGGCGGGCAGCTCGTCCCTGAGCGCCGCCCGTTCCAGCGGCAGCCGGTCGCGGCGCCGCTGCTCGTCCAGATATCTGGCCCGGAACTCCACCGCGAACGCCGGATCGTGCTGCGCCTGCGCGATCAGCGCCCTGACCACGACGCCGGTGTCGGTCGCGGACAGGATGTGGGCCAGCCGCCCCAGGTAGGCGCGCAGGTCGAGGGCGAGGTCGCCGTGATCGGGCGGCGCCAGGTCCTTGGCCATGTCCTGCAGGAACGCGTCCATGAGCACCTCGGTCTTGGTGCCCCACCAGCGGTAGACGGTCTGCTTGGAGACTCCGGCCCGGGCCGCGATGCCCTCCATCGTGACTTTGGTGAAGCCCTTCTCCGCGACCAGGTCGTCGGCCGCCTCCAGCACGGCCTGCCGGGCCTCCTCACTGCGCCCGTGCCGGTTGCCGTGGTGACGCCGGTCCGTCCCTTGTGCCATTTCGTCAGCATAGGACACCCGTCTCTAGACTAGACAGGACGTTGCGTCTACTCTAAAGGCATGACCTACACGTACACGCTCGCCGACCCCCGGGTCGAGAGCGCCCTCAGCGGCATGTTCGCCGCCTCCGGCAATGACGACGCCGTCGCGGCACGGACCTTCGCGCGCGGCTTCGCCGCGATGACCTTCGAGGAGCAGATCGCCGCCGCCGCCGAGATCTACATGCCGATCTCCGCCGACGGCGGCAAGCTCCTCTACAACCTGGTCCGCGCCGCCCGCCCGGCGACGGTGGTCGAGTTCGGGACGTCCTACGGGATCTCCACCCTCTACCTGGCCGCCGCCGTCCGCGACAACGGTGCGGGCCACGTCATCACCACGGAGTACAGCAAGGAGAAGATCGACGCCGCGCGGCGCACGTTCGCCGAGACGGGCCTGGACGACGTGATCACGGTGCTGGAAGGGGACGCCCGGGAGACCCTGGCGGGCGCCGACGCCGGCTTCGTCCTGCTGGACGGCTGGAAGGAGCTGTGCCTGCCGGTGCTACGCCTGCTCGAACCGCGACTCGCCCCCGGCACCACGATCGTCGCCGACGACGTGAACCTGCCGAACCTCCGGCCCTATCTGGACTATGTGCGTGACCCGGCCAACGGCTATCACAGCGTGACGTTCCCCACCGAGGACGGCATGGAGATCAGCTGCCGCCTGTGAACGCGGCGAACGCCTCCCGCACCTCCGCCGGCGCGCAGGCCAGCGCGGCGGGGTCCGGGTGGGCGGGGGTGACGTGCGGGAGGTGCACGACGAGGTCATAGGCGTCCAGCGGCCTGACCTCGGACGAGAACCCACCGAATCGCTGCAGCGAGACCGCTTTGACGGCTTCGGCGTCGGCCGGGGACAGGTGCCGCAGGTCGATCGCAAAGGGGGCCGCATGGCCTGCCTGGCTTGAGTGGCCTGCCTGGCCCGTCTGGGCCGCGTTGCTCGCGGTCATGAGCGCGTCGAGGGTGCCCGGCTCGGGTGCGCCCATCTCCGTGAACAGCCGGCCGGTGCGGAAGTCGGGCTCCAGGTTGAGCGTGTGGCCGGCGCCCGTGGTCGTGCCGATGACGAGGTAGCCCGTGCCGAGCCCGTCGGCGAGGCGCATGCCCATCGTGGCCGACGGCGGCAGGCCGGGCATGGTGACGGGGTGGCGCATGACGTGACCGTTGTGGGCGGCCAGGACGACGCGGTCTTCCCTGCGCAGGATCCACTCGACCGTATCGGCGATCGCGGCCTCGCGGATATGGAAGTGGGTGCCATCGGCCGCGCCGCGCGCCATCGCCCGCAGCGCGGCGTCGAGGGCGATGGTGAGCCGTAGCGTGTGCAGGGCCCGCTCATAGGTGTCGGCCGACGTACGCCTGACCTGGTCGAGCCGCGTGGCGGTCATGCGCGCCAGCAGATCGGCCAGCCCCGCCGTCAGCGCGTCCTTGCCCGCCAACTGCCCGTACGCGGCCAGCGCCTCGGGGGCGGAGAACGCGGACGGCGCCGCGTACGCGGAGGCCGTCTCGCGCAGCGCGGGGTCCACCTCGAAGCCGGGATCCGCCTCGGCCAGATAGGCGGTCACGGCGTCCAGCCCCGGCAGCGGCGACATCACCGATCCGGGCAGGTCGATGCCGTAGAACCGGACCCCGCCGTGGCGGCGCATCCACGCCAGGTGGTCGCCCATCTCCTGCCACAGCCCCATCAGCGACGTCAGGCCGTTCGCCGCGACGTGGCCGGGCCGCTCGTCGCCGCCACGCACGTATCCGTCGGCCAGCCACCCCTCCACGAACCCGGACTCCATCGCGTACGCCCCGAACCCGTGCCGCTCGGCCAGGTGCCGCAGCAGCCGGTGCCGGAGCAGGTAGGACTCCCGGTTGTAGTGCGCGCTCTCCCCGATCGCCACCACCCGCGCGTCGCCGATCGCCGCGTCGAGCCAGTCGAGATCGTCCGGCGGCGCCGCCGGATCCAGCGTGGCCAGCGGATGGATCGCCCCGCCACTCAGTCCATTCATGGTCATCCCTCCCGCATTCCCAATTTTGGTAAAGGTACCAGATGTGGGATCGTAGGGCGATGGACATGCTCGACCTGCTCCTTCATCCGGTCCGGGTGCGCATCGTGCACGCCATGTCGGGTGAGCGCACGCGGACCACGGCCGACCTGTGCGCGCGGCTGCCCGACATACCGAAGACGAGCCTCTACCGGCACGTCGCCCTGCTGGCCGAGGCGGGCGTGCTGGAGGTGGAGAGCGAGCGGCGGGTGCACGGGGCCGTGGAGCGCAGCTACCGGCTGCGCCGCGAGCGGGCGGCGATCGACGCCGAGGCGGCCGCGTCGATGTCCCTCGACGACCACCGCCACGGGTTCGCCGCCGCGATGGCGGCGCTGCTGGCCGAGTTCAACGCCTATCTCGGCCAGGAGGGCGCCGACCCGGCCGCCGACTCGGTCGGCTACCGGCAGATCCCGGTCTGGCTCGACCAGGACGAGCTCGCCGACCTGGTCGGCCGGGTGACCGAGGCCATCGGCGACCACCTGGACCACGAGCCCACCGCCGACCGGCGCCCCTATCTGGTGAGCCCGATCCTGTTCCCCACCGACCGGGCACCCGGTTAGTGCTCCAGGAGGTGGCCGTCCGACAGGGTCAGGCGCCGGTTCACGCCGATCTCCGTGAGAAACCGTTCGTCGTGGCTGACCACCACGAACGCCCCCTCGTACGCCGCCAGCGCGCTCTCCAGCCACCCGATGCCGACCAGGTCGAGGTTATTGGTGGGCTCGTCGAGCAGCAGCAACTGCGGAGCCGGTTCCGCGCACAGCACGCAGGCCAGCGTGGCGCGCAGCCGTTCGCCGCCCGAGAGCACCCCGATGGGCAGGTGCGCGCGGGAGCCGCGGAAGAGGAAACGGGCGAGCAGGTTCATCCGGTCGGCCTGGAGCATCTCGGGCGCGGCCAGGGCGAGGCTCTCGGCCACGGTGCGGTCGAGGTCGAGCAGGTCGAGCCGCTGTGACAGATACGCGACCCGCCCGTCGGCCCGCCTGGTCCTGCCGTCGCCCTCCGGCTCCAGCTCCCCGCCGATCATGCGTAGCAGGGTCGACTTGCCGGAGCCGTTCGGGCCGGTCAGGGCGATGCGCTCCGGGCCGCGGACCGTCAGGTCGACGCCCTGGCCGGCGAACAGGCCGCGGGCCTGGAGGTGCTCGCCGTGGAAGACGGTGCGCCCGGCAGGGACGTTCGTGCCGGGCAGCTCCAGCACGATCTTCTGGTCGTCGCGCAGCGCCCGGCCGGCCTCGTCGAGCCTGGCCTTGGCGTCGCCGAGCCGCGCGGCGTGCATCTGTCCCGCCCGCCCGGCCGACTCCTGAGCGCCGCGTTTCATGTTCCCGGCGAAGATGCGCGGCAGGCCGGCGCTCTTGAGGTTGCGGGCGGCGTTGCTCGCCCGGCGGTCGGCGCGCTCGCGGGCCTGCTGCAGCTCCCGCTTCTCGCGCTTCAGCTCCTGCTCGGCGTTGCGCACGTTCTTCTCGGCGGCCTCCTGCTCGGCGCGCACGGCCTCCTCGTACGCGGCGAAGTTCCCCCCGTACGAGCGCAGCTCGCCCTGATCCAGCTCGGCGATGCGGTCCATGCGGTCGAGCAGCTCGCGGTCGTGGCTGACCAGCAGCAGGCAGCCGTTCCACTCTTCGAGCACGCCGTGGAGCTTGCGCCGGGCGTCGCGGTCGAGGTTGTTGGTCGGCTCGTCGAGCAGCAGGACGTCGGGCCGCTTCAGCAGTTGCGCCGCCAGCCCCAGGGAGACGACCTGGCCGCCGCTGAGCGTGCTCAGCCGCCGGTCGAACGCGAGTTCCCCGAGGTCGAGCCGGTCGAGCTGGGCCCGGGTGCGCTCCTCGATGTCCCAGTCGTTGCCGATCGTGGTGAAGTGCTCCTCGCTCGCGTCACCCGACTCGATGGCGTCCAGCGCCGCGATCACGGGCGCGATGCCGAGCACCTCGGCCACCGTCAGATCCCCGTCGAAGGGCAGGCTCTGCGGCAGGTAGCCGAGCACCCCCTGGACGCCGACGCCGCCGCCGCGCGGGCGGTATTCGCCGGCGATCAGCTTGAGCAGCGTGCTCTTGCCGGCGCCGTTGGGCGCGACCAGGCCGGTACGCCCGGCGCCCACGGTGAACGACAGGTCCTCGAACACCGGGGTGTCGTCGGGCCAGGAGAAGGACAGGTTGGAGCAGACGATGAAAGCATCGGACATGAAAGGAGACCTCGTACGGAACGCGGGCGCGCCACGGCCGCCCGGCAAGGGGACATGGGAACGTGAAACGACGACACGGCCACAGCGACGGCGGCTTTCACACACGCCGGCCGTGGGCCGATCACTTCCGGTATCACCCGGAGATGTCGTCGTCACCTGCCATGTCTGGTCTCCCCTTGATCCGACTACGGGCGTTTTCACAGTAGCACGATGGTCAGCGGGGCCCGTTTCAGAGGAGCACGACGGTCAGCGCGGCCCGGTTCCTAGAAGCACGACGGTCACCAGGGCCGGTTCAGAGGCGGCCGACCGCTCCCACTAACCCTGGAATGGACAGGTCGATTTCCGCGAGCCGGTCGATATCGCATTCGGGCCGCCACGATTTGACCGGCACCAGACCGGGCGCCAGCAACGTCATATCGTCGAAAAAGGCGGTGATCTGCCGTAACGAGCGTGCGCTCAGCGCTCCGGGCTGCGTCGACTTGTACACCTGCTGCCCCGCCTTCACTTTCGCATTCTCGCTGTCCGGCGTGTAGAAATGCGAAATCAGCAGGTGACTTCCCGCCACAAGGGGACGGCGCAGCGCGGTCACGATATCGGCCGCCTCCCGGTCGCCGGGAACGAAATGAAGCACCGCCGACATGAGCACGGCGGTGGGCCGGCCGAAGTCCAGGTGCCCGGTGACCGCCGGGTCCGCCAGGATGGCGCCGGGGTCGGTGATGTCGCCGTGCACCGCGATGGTGCCGGCGTCGTCGGCCAGCAGGGCACGGGCGTGGGCCAGCACGATCGGGTCGTTGTCGACGTAGACGACGCGGGCGTCGGGAGCGGCCCGCCGGGCGACCTCGTGGACGTTCTCCCGAGTCGGCAGACCGGCGCCGAGATCGAGGAACTGGCGGACGCCGTGCTCGGCCATCAACCGCACGGCCTTACCCAGGAAAGCACGATTGTCACGGGCCGTCTCGCGCACTTCGGGCACGATCGCGATGATTTTCTCGGCGGCTTCCCTGTCGGCCGGGAAGTTGTCCTTTCCGCCCAGGTAATAGTCGTACATGCGGGCCACGCTGGGAATCGAGGGATCGACTCCGGGAACGGACGGTTCGGTCGCAGTCACATTCCGCTCCTGAACTCAGGGGCCGCAATTCATCGATCATCCTCGCAGAAAGTCGAGCGTTTCTGCCAGCATGCGGCTCGCCTGGTTCTTGGGCAGTCCGTGACCGCTGCGGTCATGGACGTTCAGCGTCGATCCGGGGATGGCGTCGGCGGTCTCGCGCAGCGACGCCGCCGGGAAGAACAGGTCCTCCGCGCCGCCGATCAGCAGCGTCGGCGTGACCATGGACGGGAGCCGGTCACGTGCGTCGTGCTCCAGCACGGCGTCGACGGTGACCAGGAAGTCGCCCTCCTCCGTGGCCGACGGCGCTCTGCCGCCTGTCAGCTCTCCCATCAGGCGGGCCACGCGCTGGGCGGCGGCGCCGTCGACGGCGATGGCCGCCATGTCGCCGCGCAAGCTCCGCCACCGCTTCCCTTCGGCCAGCGTCCGCCAGCGACGGCAGATCTCCTGCCCGGCCGGGGCCAGGCGGGCGCCCGTGACGACGAGGACGAGGCGTTCGACCAGGTGGGGGTGGTCGAGGGCGAGGTACTGGGCCACCAGCCCGCCGGTGGACAACCCCATGACCCTGGCCGGACCGAGGCCGTCGCCGAGGAGGGCGGCGTAGTCGTTCGCCAGGTCGCGGGTGGTGGTGCCGGGCTTCAGGCCCCGGCCGCGCTGGATGACGTGGACGGTGTGGTCGGCGGCGAGCGCCTTGTAGGCACGGGCGTACGCCCAGGCGGCCAGCCGGCCGTGCACGCCGTTGTCCAGCGCCATACCCGGCAGCACGACCAGCGAACGCGGCCCCGTACCGAAGCGCACGTAGGGGTGCCGGTCACGAAGGAGCCCGGATTCGACCGTCCCGCCGCTGTCAGCCATGCCCGCCACCGCCTGACGCACCGTCGTGGGCCCTCACCATACGCCGACCTGCCTCCTCTGAGCAGGCCCAGGCCGCCCCGCACACCCCTTTCCCACCGCACTTCGGCTGGCGTCCTTCTAGGAGATGGGGGGAAGAGCGGGTCCTTCTCAGCGGGCGGGCATCCCTCTCGGAGGGCTGGGGACTCTCAGAGGGCCGGGAGACTCCCGAAGGGTGCGGCCCCTCCCGAAGAGCCGGGGCCTCCCGGACGGCGAGCCCCCTCCACGGAATGACAGCCCCCGGAGAGCCAGGGCGTCCCGGGGAGCGCGACTCATCCAAAGGGCCAGGGCCTCCCGGAGAGCGCGGCCCCTCCAAAGAGCCGGGGACCTCCCGGAAGGCGAGCCCCCTCGGAGAGCCGGGGCCTCCCGGAGGGTGCGGTCCCCTCCCGAAGAGCCAGGGCCTCCCGGAAGGCGAGTCCCCTCCACGGAAGGGGGCCCCTCCCGAAGAGCCGAGATCCTCCCGGAGAGCGCGGTCCCTCTCGGAGGGTGGGGGAGGTGTGGTCAGGTGTAGTGGCGGAGGAGGGCGCGGGCGGCGCAGGCGGGTTTGGTGGAGCCTTCGATTTCGATGGTGAAGTCCATGGCCATCTGGACCCCGTCGCCTGGTACGTCATCAACCGAGGCGACGGTCGCGGCCAGGCGGATCCGGTCGCCGACCTTGACCGGGCTGGGGAAGCGGACCTTGTCCAGCCCGTAGTTGATGCTCATCCTGACGCCCTGGATCTCCAGCAGTTCGGTGAAGAACGGGATGACCAGCGCGAGCGTCAGGTAACCGTGGGCGATGGTGCCGCCGAACGGACCCTCTTTGGCCTTCTCGGCGTCGGTGTGGATCCACTGGTGGTCGTTGGTGGCGTCGGCGAACAGGTTCACGCGGTCCTGGGTCATCTCCAGCCACGAGCTGTGGCCGAGGTCCTTGCCCGCGAGAGCCTTCAGCTCGGCGAGGCCGTGAGCGGTGGTCATGGGGTGCTCTCCTTGAGTCCGAGCAGGCGGGCGGCATTGTCCTTGAGGATCTTGGGCCGGACCTCGGGCTTGATGTCGAGCTTGGCGAAGTCGGCCAGCCAGCGGTCCGGGGTGATGACCGGGTAATCGGAGCCGAACAGGACCTTGTCCTGCAGCAGCGAGTTGGCGTAGCGGACGAGCTGGGGCGGAAAGTACTTCGGGGACCAGCCGGACAGGTCGATGTGCACGTACGGCTTGTGCGTGGCGACCGCGAGGGCCTCGTCCTGCCAGGGGAACGACGGGTGGGCCAGGATGATCCGCAACTGCGGGAAGTCCACCGCCACGTCGTCGACCAGCATCGGGTTGGAGTACTTCAGCCGGACCCCGCCCCCGCCCGGCACGCCCGCGCCGATGCCGGTCTGACCGGTGTGGAACAGGGCGATGGCGCCGAGCTCCTCGATGACCTCGTACAGGGGGTAGGCCATCGGGTCATCGGGGGCGAAACCCTGGATGCTGGGGTGGAACTTGACGCCGCGCACGCCGTACTCGGTGATCAGGCGGCGCAGCTCGCGGGCGCCCGCCCTGCCCTTCCACGGGTCCACGCTGGCGAACGGGATCAGCACGTCGGCGTGCTCGGCGCAGCTCTCGGCGATCTCCTCGTTGGCGATGCGCGGATGGCCGGTGGCGTGCTCGGCGTCCACGGTGAAGACCACCGCGGCCATCTTCCGTTCCCGGTAGTAGGCGGCCATCTGGGCGATGGTCGGCTGCTCATGGGCACCGAAGTACTCTCCCGACGCGCCGAACAGCTCGGGGCTGAGCGAGCCGTGCCCGTCCTTGGAGATCTCGGCGTGCGTGTGGACGTCGATCGCGACCAGCTCATCGATGTTCGTGAGACCGGCGTTCGTGCGATCGGTGTTCGTGCGATCGGTGTTCGTGCGATCGGTGTTCGTGCGATCGGTGGTCGCGGGACCGGTGGTCGTGCGATCGGCGCTGGTAGAACCAGCGTTCGTGCGATCGGCGTTCGTAGGATCGGCGTTCATGCGATCGGGGCTTTCGGGGCCGGGATGCCGTACGTCTCCGGCTCGAAGGCGTTCCAGGCCCCGGCGATCGCGTCGGCGCTCCAGCCGCCGTCGGCGAAGGCGGCGGCCTTCTCGGCCGGGTGCGACCAGAGCGCCAGCTTGTCGCCGCCGATGCCGATGGCCTGCCCGGCCACCCCGGCCGAGGCGTCGGAGGCGAGGTAGACGATGAGCCCGGCGACGTCTTCGACGGTGCCCATGCCCTCGTCTCTGCGCAGCCAGCCCGGCAGCGGCCCGCCGGTGCGCTCGGCCTCTTCCAGGATCGGGGCGAAGGCCGGGATGGTCTTGGTCATCTCGGTGACGGCCACCGGGACGACGGCGTTGACGGTGACGTTCGCCCTGGCCAGCTCCATCGCCCAAGTGCGTGCCATCGCGACGATGCCCGCCTTGGCGGCGGCGTAGTTCGTCTGGCCGAGGTTGCCGCGCTGCCCGGCCGGCGAGGAGATGAGGATGAGGCGGCCACCCTCGCCCTGCTCCCGCATCCGTACGGCGGCCGCCCTGGCGCAGGTGAACGTGCCGCGCAGATGCACGTCGATCACCGTGTCGAAGTCGTCGTCCGACATCTTCCACATCATCCGGTCGCGCAGCACGCCCGCGTTGGTGACCATCACGTCCAGCCGCCCGTACTCCGCCACAGCCGTCCCCACCAACCGCTCGGCCACCTCGGCTGAGCCGACCGCCCCGGCGGCGGCGACGGCCCGGCCCCCGATGGCGGCGATCGCGGTGGCGGTGCCCGCGGCGGCCTCCGCGTCCACGTCGTTGACCACGACCGCCGCGCCGGCGGCGGCCAGCGCCTCGGCGTACGCGCGGCCGAGACCGCGACCGGCTCCCGTGACCACGGCTACTTTTCCGGACAGATCCATCCGCGCGACCTCTCGAATTGGGGCACTCTTGTGACTCTCGTCAGAGTTTTGCCCAATATCGTGGATCCGTCTAGCCTCTGCTTGTGACGCTGGGTGAAGCAGAGACGGACGACCAAGGGCAGTCCGCCCGCCCGCAGTCGCTGATGTTCAGCTTTCTCGGCATCTACGTGCTGGGCCGGGGCGTCGCCGTCTACTCGGGCAGCGTCATCGACGTGTTCGCCCGGCTGGGGCTGTCGGAGGAGGCGGTGCGCTCGACGCTCACGCGCATGGCCAAGCGGGGGCTGCTGGCGCGGCATCGGCGGGGGCGCAAGACATACTTCGGGCTGACCGCGTACGCGGCGGAGGTGTTGGAGGACGGCCGCCGACGCGTCTGGGAGACCGGCGCCGTCAACCGCGACTGGGACGGCACCTGGACCCTGGTCGGCTTCTCCCTGCCCGACAGCCGCCGCAGCACCCGCCACGACCTGCGCTCACAGCTCGTCTGGGCCGGGTTCGGCCCGCTGCTGGGCGGCATGTGGATCGCTCCCGGCGCCAAGGACGTGAGCGCCATGGTCGCCGCGCTGGGTCTGCACGATCACGTCACCGTGCTGGCCGCCCGCGCGCTCAAGCCGACGGAGTCGGCCGACCTCGTCGGGCGGGCGTTCGACACCGAGCAGATCGCCGGGCGCTACCGGGCCTTCCTCGACCGCTGGGACACCCCGCGGCCGCTCCCGTCACTGCCCGACGATCTGGCCAGGCAGCTCCTGCTGCACACGGACTGGCTGCAGCTCGTCCGCCAAGACCCTCACCTGCCCGCCGAGCACCTGCCGCCCGACTGGCCCGCCATCCGGGCCGAACAGGTCTTCCGCTCGCTGGCCCGCGCGTATGAGGGGCCCGCGCGGCGGCTTTCCGGGCAGTTCCTCGACGAGCTGACGATCTGACCGCCACCAGCCCCCATGACCTGACCACCACGCACCGCCCGACGGCCTGACCGCCGCCCGCGCCACCCGACGATCTGGCCGCCGCCCGCGCCGCCCGACGATCTGGCCGCCGCCCGCGCCGCCCGACGGTCTGGCCGCTACTCGCTGCCCAGTGGGCCCAAGGCGGTCTTCTCCTGGCCGAGCACCTGTCCTTCCGCCCCGTACGCGGTCACCGTGACGTCCGGCGACTCCAGGACCGAGTCCGGACGCACCTTGCCGAGCACCCGCGCGATGAAGAACCCGCCTGCCATCCGCGCCTCGGTACGCCGCCCGTCCGCCCAGTCGATCCCGACCCGCCGCACGCTCTCGGTAACCCGGCCGACGACGACCCGGTAGACGTCGTCCCGCTGGATCCGCCGCTCGCCCACCGCGTACGAGTGCGTGTGCGAGGTGTACCCGTCCACCCGCAGATCACCGGAGAAGCCCCGCATGTCCCCCGGCGCCTCGTTGCCCCAGTAGGTGAACACCGCCCGCTCCGCGAAGTCCCTCTGCGTGGTCGGCGTGCACAGGACGAAACCGGCGGTACTACCCACCAGGGCGGTCGACCCGCCCTCGTCCCTGGCCTCCACCAGCACCCGGAAGTCCTCGGCCGAGCCGTGCTCGGGGATACGCCGGTTACCGTCCATGTTGTGCACGGGCCCGCCCTTCGGCATGCACTCACTGACGAGCCGCCGCTGCGCGGCATCGTTGTCCGGCAGCAGCCCCACCTTCACGGCGGTGTCCGGGCCCTGGTTCTGGGCGGGCACCACGATCACGACCGCCGCCAAGGCGGCGGCCGCGAGCCCGGCGATCGGCCAGGACCTCCGCCGGGAACGGGTGCTCGCCCGCCGGGCGTAGGCGGCCGCGTCGATCGGGGTGGCCTCGGCGGCCATCCGCCGCAGCTCGTCGGCGATCCGCCGTTCGTCGATGGTCATCGCAGGCCCTCCAGGTTGGTGCTCTCGCCGGCCAGGCGGCGCAGGCGGGCGACGGCTTCGTGGGTCTGGCTGCGTACGGTGCCCACCGAGCAGCCCATGATCTTGGCCACTTCGGACTCCGGCAGGTCCTCGTAGTAGCGCAGCACCAGGACCGCCCGTTTGCGCACGGGGAGCGCCCGCAGCGCCTCGGCCAGGGTGACGCGCGTCTCGATCTCGCCGGTCCGGTCGGCCACGCCCCGGTCGGGTGGCTCCTGGAGCACGCGTTCGCGGCCCCAGCGCGGGCTTCGCCAGCGGCCGACCTGTTCGTGGTACATGACCCGCCGCACGTACGCCTCCGGATTCTCGCGAATCCGGCGCCAGTGCGCGGCCGTCTTGGCCAGCGCCGTCTGCAGCAGGTCCTCGGCGGCGTGCTGGTCGTTGGTCAGCACGTACGCGAGCCTGATCAGGCTGTCGGAGCGGGAGGTGACGAACTCCGTGAAATCCCGCTGCTGGTCAGGGTGCAAAGGTTCTCCTCGTCGAGGTCTCGCACCCTTAGATGGCGGACGGCGCGCGGATCTATGGTGTCGGCTATGTGGAATCGGTTCACGGTCGGAGACCTCAACTGCCTGGTGATCAGCGACGGCCAGCCGGAGCCGCCGTGGGAGCCGCCGCTGGAGCTGTTCTACACCCCCGGTTCGGGCGTGCCCGAGCAGGAGCTGCGCGCCGCCGTGGAGCGGGAGGGGAGCGGCAGGAGCACGCTGACGGCCGCCTACAACTGCGTGTGCGTGGAGACGCCGGGCGGGCTCGCGGTGATCGACACCGGACTGGGCGAACAGTTCTTCGGGTACGGTCCCGGTTTCGCGCCCCTGGTCGGCCGGTTCACCGACGGGCTGGGCGAGGCCGGGTACACGACCTCCGACGTCTCGGCCGTCGTCTTCACCCACCTGCACGAGGACCACAGCCGGGGCGCCGTGTGGGCGGGCGAGCCGGCGTTCCCCGAGGCGACCGCGTTCGCGCACGCGGCGGAGGTGGCGTTCTGGACGGACGAGGCGGCCTCGATCCCCGACCTGGCGCGCGGATCGGCGCTGGACACGATCCGGCTGTTCGGCGAGCGGCTGCACGCGGTCGAGTACGGGGTGGAGATCCTGCCGCACGTCCGCACCGTGGACGCGGCCGGCCACACGCCCGGGCACACGGCGGTGCTGCTGGAGTCACGGGGGGAGCGGCTGCTGTGCGTGGGTGACTCCTTCTACGACCCGCTGCAGCTCAGGCACCCCGCGTGGCGCACGCCCTGGGACCTGGACGCCACCCGCTCGGTACGCAGCCGCCGCCGCATCCTGGAGTGGGCGGCCGACGAGAGCCTGCTCATCCACGCCTACCACCTGCCGTTCCCCGGGCTGGGCCGGGTCAGGCGGCACCGGGACGCCTTCGAATGGGAGCCCCTCAGCTGAGCTCCCCCGCCTCCCGCACGATGGCCTCGACCAGGGCGGCGTCCTCGGCCGGCCCCGGCTCAAGCCAGGCCAGCACGGCACGGGCGGCCTCGGTCAAGGACCCGCCGGCGACCGGCGCGGCGGCGTCCCGCACCGGAACGCCGCCGCCCCTGAGATGCAGCAGCCAGGCCGCGAGCGCCCGTACGACACCGCCGGGCATCCGGCCCTGGGCCCGCTCGGCGCGCAGGGCGGGCAGGATGCGCACCGGCACCTTCTGCGACCCGTCCTCGGCGATCTTCGCCAGGGTGTGCCGGATGCGCGGGTTGGCGAACCGCTCCAGCAACGCCTCCCGGTACGCGGCCAGCTCATGCTCGGGAAACTCCAGGTGCCGGGAGGCTTCGGCCCACCACTCCGCCAGCCAGCCCCGGCACACCGGATCGGCCACGGCCTCGGCCACCGTGACGTGCCCGCGCAGGGAGGCGGCGTAGGCGAGCAGCGAGTGACCGCCGTTGAGCAGCCACAACTTGCGTTCCTCGTACGGGGTCGCGTCGGCCGCGAACCGGGCGTCCCACTCCGGCCGGCCCGCCGGGAAGTCCCCGCTCAGCACCCACTCCGCGAACGGCTCGGTCACCACGGGCGCGGCGTCGGCCCAGCCGGTGGCCCCGGCCACGACCCGGACATCCTCCTCTTCCGGGTACGGCGTGATCCGGTCCACCATCGTCGTCACGTAGGCGGCCTCGCCCCGCAGCCCGGCGGCCTCCGCCAGCTCCTCGACCACCCGCGCGGTCACCTCGCCGTTGCCCGGCAGGTTGTCGCACGACACGATCGCCACCGGCCCGCCCCCTGCGCGCCGCCGCGCGGCCAGCCCGGCCACGAGCCGCGCCGCCGCCGTACCGACCGGGGCCTCCGGATCGGCCCGCAGCGCCGCGAGGTCGGCGGCCACCTCCGGCAGGCCGAGGTCCAGCCCGCCGCCGGGGCCGCGCGTGTAGCCGGCCTCGGTGACCGTCAGCGTGACCACCGCCAGTTCGGGCCGCCGCCAGTACGCCAGCCAGGCGCCGTGCTCACCGCCCGGATGCACCGCGCTGACCGAGCCGATCACCTCGTAGGCGTCGCCGTCGCGACCCCGGGTGACCAGCGTGTAGAGGCCGTCCTGGGCGGCCAGCCGGGCCGCGATCCGGGTGCTGCGGCCGGTGAAGGCGGCGATGCCCCAGCCGGCGGCGTCGGGGGCGTGGTCGGTGTACCAGGCCTGGTGCGCGCGGAAGAACCCGCCCAGGCCCAGGTGCAGGATACGCACGGGCGCGGCGGGGCGACCGGCGACGGCGCGGTTCAAAGCCGATATCAGGGTTTGCGTCACAGTCGGTCCAGGATAGGACCCCTCTCGCGGGGTACTCGAGACCCATGGCCGATCTGCTGACCGGAGACTTCTACACATTCGAGGACCTGCTCGCCGACGACGAGCGGGCGATCCTCCATCGTGTCCGCGCGTTCCTCCAGGAGAACGTCGTCCCCGTCGCGAACCACTACTGGGCACGCGCGGAGTTCCCGCTGGACCTGGTGAAGGGCTACGCCGAGCTGGGGATCGCCGGGCTCGCCTATCCCGAGTGCCCGGGGCCCAAGCCGAGCGGGCTGCTGAGCGGGTTCCTGGCGCTGGAGATGGCGCACGCGGATCCGTCCATGGCGACGTTCTTCGGGGTGCACACCGGGCTCGCCATGGGCAGCATCGCCACCTGCGGTTCCGAGGAGCAGCGGGAGCGCTGGCTGCCCGAGATGAGCAGGATGGAGAAGATCGGCGCCTTCGCGCTGACCGAGCCGACCGGGGGTTCCGACGTGTCGGGCGGCATGCGGACCACCGCCAGGCGCGAGGGCGACACGTGGGTGCTCGACGGGGCCAAGCGCTGGATCGGCAACGGCACCTTCGCCGACCTGATCGTCGTCTGGGCCCGCGACACCGAGGACGGGCACGTCAAGGGCTTCGTCGTCGAACAGGGCACGCCCGGCTTCACCGCCACCAAGATCGAGAACAAGATGGCGCTGCGCACGGTCCAGAACGCCGACATCACGCTGCGGGACTGCCGTGTCCCCGAGACCAACCGGCTGCAGCGCGCCGGCTCGTTCCGCGACACCGCCAAGATCCTGCGGGGCACCCGCAGCGGCGTGGCCTGGCAGGCGTGCGGCATCATGATCGCTGCCTACGAGATCGCGCTGCGGTACGCCAAGGAGCGCGAGCAGTTCGGCCGGCCGATCGCCAAGTTCCAGCTCGTCCAGGATCTCCTGGTCAGGATGCTGGGCAACGCGACGGCCTGCCTGGGCATGGTCGTACGACTGGCGCAGTTGCAGGACGCCGGGATCTACCGCGACGAGAACTCCGCGCTGGCCAAGGCGTACTGCACCACCCAGATGCGCCAGGTCGTCGGCTGGGCGCGGGAACTGCTGGCCGGCAACGGCATCATCCTGGACTACGACATCGGCCGCTTCGTCGCCGACGCCGAGGCGATCTACTCCTACGAGGGCACCCGCGAGATCAACACCCTGATCGTCGGCCGCGCGATCACCGGCCACGGCGCCTTCGTCTGACACCCCCGGTCCCGGTGGCTGACGATCGGCGCATGCTGCCCGGCCGGCACGTCGAATGCGCGCGGCTGAACGCGCCGCTCGCGGGCGTACGGGAGCACCGCGGCGCCGCCCTGGTGATCCGCGGCGAGCCAGGGATCGGCAAATCAGCCCTCCTGGACCGCGCGGGACCGGTTCGCGTGTTACGGGCCTACGGCGTCGAGTCGGAGGTCGAGCTCCCCTTCGCCGCCCCGCACCAGCTCTTCCACCAGGCCACCGCCGAGCCGGACCTGCTGCCCCAGTCGGCCGCCCTGGGCCTCCCCTCACCGGACCACCAACCGGCCACCGAGCGCCGGTTCCTGGTGGCGGTCGGTGTGCTGGGCGAGCTCAGCACGGACGTCCGGGGAGCACGCCTGGGCGGGCCGGCGACCGCGCACCAGATCGACGCGCCGCTCTCCACCTGGATCCCCGGCGCGGACCGGGCGTCTAAGGCAGCGCCGAACCAGTGAGGCGGCCCGTGGGACGGTAGACCGCGCACATCACGTCGCGGTCCCCGTCAGCCCAGGTCTCGGCGGTCGGCATGATCGGGTAGTACCGCAGGTCGTCCCGGCCGCCCCACAGCCCGGCATACCGCTCACCACAGCTCCGCCAGGCGAACGCCGACAGCGCCACCCGGTCGTACGGGCCGTCGGGGACGTGGGTGAAGCCGTACGACTGATTGTCGGCCCCGCCGTCACAAGGGGTGTAGAGCACGGTCCGCTCCCCCGCACCCGGCGAGTACGCCGGATCGCTGAAGCACTCCCCGCCCTCGATCAGCAGGATCCCAGTGGTCTCGGCGGTGATGAAGGCGTCCGTCTTGACCACGGACGGCATCACGAAGAGCGTCCCGAGGGCGGCGACGGCGGGCAGCAGCCCCCAGTGGCGCATCCGTGCACCTTCCCTCCCGTAACGATGCGTGGCCGATCGTAGACGGGGCCGGGGAAACGCCGGGCCAACGTGCGATGACCGCCGCCTTGACGATCGTGAATTCATCTGACGGACGAACACCGGACAGGTGATCGTCAGCGGTGCCTGGGTGAATGCGCTGGCGTCCATTCCCGCGCTCGCGGGTGGACGAGACCGCTTCTCATGGAGTGAGCCAGACGTGAACAACCCCAGGAAGCCGTGGCCGTTCGGGCCCCGGCAGGCGAAGCTCGCCGCGATCGGCACCGGCGCGCTGCTGATCACCGGCTTCGCGTTCGGCGGCGCCGCCGTCGGCGCGGCGGCGCCACCCGTGTACCCGGCCGCCCAGGTGCACAAGCCCTCCCCCATCCCGGACCGCATGATCCTCATCCCGACCACCACGCCGGCCACCAGCCAGCGCGTGTCGTGGCGGGCCGAGGCCACCGCCGACACCGCGCAGGCCGAGTTCCTGGAGGCGCCGCGCGCGCTCGGCCAGGTCACGCCCGCGGCCGGCGCGGTGAAGACCGTCCGGGCCCTGGCCAGCACGCCGGTGAACACCACGCTCGGGTACGCCTCCACGTACCACACGGCCGAGTTCACCGACCTGAAGCCGGAGACCCGCTACACCTACCGCGTCGGCGACGGCACGAACTGGAGCGCGTGGACCGACTTCACCACGGCCGCCGCCGGTTTCGAGCCGTTCTCGTTCATCTACTACGGCGACGCGCAGAACTACCTCGACTCGGCGGTGCCGCGCGTGTTCCGGCAGGCGTTCGGCGACCGGCCGCAGGCCAAGATGATCGTCAACGCCGGCGACCTCATCGACTCCGCCAACAGCGAGGAGCAGTGGGGTCAGTGGTTCAAGGCGGCCGGGTTCATCGACGGCCAGGTCAACAACGTCTCGATCCCGGGCAACCACGAGTACAGCGGCGGCCTGTCCACCTTCTGGCGGCCGCAGTTCCCGTACCCGGACAACGGGCCCGGCAACGCCGAGCTCAAGCAGACCGCGTACACGCTTGACTACCAGGGCGTGCGGTTCATCGGCCTGGACACCAACCACCAGAGCAACGCCACCCTGATGGCCGCGCAGACGTCCTGGCTGGAGGGTCTGCTGAAGGACAACCCGAACAAGTGGACCGTGGTGACCTTCCACCACCCCGTCTACTCGACCACCGGCACCCGCAACAACCCCAACGTGCGCACCCAGTGGGCGCCCCTGTTCGAGAAGTACGGCGTGGACCTGGTGCTTCAGGGCCACGACCACTCGTACGGGCGCGGCAACCAGATGGCGGCGCGCAAGTCGACGAGCGTGCACAACGGCGTCGCGTACGTCGTGTCGGTCTCCGGCGGCAAGATGTACACGCTCAACGGCGGCGAGAACTGGACCGGCAACGGCGCCGAGGTGCGCAGCACCAGCCAGAACACCCAGCTCTACCAGCTCATCGACGTGGCGGGCGACTCCATCACGTTCGAGGCCCGCTACGCCAACGGCGAGCACCACGACGGGTTCGTCATCCGCAAGAACGCCAAGGGCGAGCGCACCGTCAACGACATTCGCACCCCGGAGAACACGGTCGGGGCGCAGGTCACCGTCGACAAGACCACGGTACGGCGGCTTGACCAGGTCAAGGCGGCGGCCTACGGCTACGACCCGGGCGAGAAGGTCACCGTGTGGTGGCGCGACCAGAACGACGCGGCCAACGGCGGCGGGCGTCCCGGCGGCCGGCCGGGCACGCTGATCGGCGAGGTGTCGGCCGACGAGCTGGGCCGCGTCCTGCAGACCATCAGCGTGCCGGCCGGGGTGAAGGCCGGCAGCACGTACGAGGTCCTCATGGAGAGCCGGAACCAGAAGATCACCAGCCCGGCCATCTCCGTAACCCAGTGACCCACCCCGGGTGAGGCCGTCCCCCGGCCTCACCCGGCCCCAACCGCCGCACACCGCCCGCACCCAAGCCCTAACCGTCGCGGCCTGGCCGCACCCAAGCCCAACCGTCGCGGACCAGCCACACCCAACCCCAACTGCCGCGCACCGCCCGCGCCCGAGCCCGAGCCCCAACCGCCGCGGACAAACCGCACCCAAGCCCAACCATCGCGGGACCGGCCGTGTCCGGGCCCAACAGGAGCCACCTCGTGATCCTCATCAAACGCGCCCTGCTCATGGCCGTCGCCGCCGTGATCATCGCGGCGCAGCCCGCGCTGGCGCATCCGTTCGGGCCGCCCTCCACCGCCAGGATCGGCGCCGACGGCACGCGGGTGACGCTCGCCTGGCTGCCCGCCGAGGACGACTGGGTGGCGCTCGGCCGCTCGGTCGGCGCGTTCGAGGACCCGGCGACGGGCACCGACACGACGCTGACCGGCGAGCAGAAGCTGGCCCGCTCGACCGCCGTACGCGACTACCTGCTGGCCCGCGTCGGCGTGACCCAGGCCGGACGGCCGTGCGCGGCGGAACTGGCACCGCTGGAGCGGCTGCTCGCCGACGGAGCCCGGTTCAGCTTCGCGTGCGCGGCCCCGGTCGTCGAGGTCGACGTCCGGATCGACGCGCTGACGGACGTGCACGAGGCGTACCGGACCATGCTCACGGCCGAGACACCGGCCGCGCCCGCGCGGACGCTGTTCACCGCCTCGTCCGGCGCCCACCGCCTGCGCTTCGACCCGTCGGCGGCGAGCGGCGTGCCCCTCGCGGTGCCCGCCGTGGCGCTGGTGGCCGTGCTCGGCGTGCTGGTCACCTTCCTGGTACGCCGCCGCCGGGCGGGAGCGGCCGCGTGAACGAGCAGGACGGCTACCTGATCGCCCTGTTCGACGGGGCGGGCGCGTTCTGGCTGGTGCTGGCCGTCGCGCTGGGCGTGGGCGCGCTGCACGCGGTCGCGCCCGGGCACGGCAAGAGCGTGACGGCCGCCTACCTGATCGGCACGCGGGGCCGCTACCGCGACGCGCTGCGGCTCGGGGTGGTCGTGGCGCTGATGCACACGGTGTCGGTGCTGGCGCTCGCGCTGGCGTGGGTGGGGCTGAGCAGCGCGGCCGTCGCGACCAAGACGGTGACGGCCTGGCTACAGGTGGTCGCGGGCGTGATCGTGATCGCGGTCGGCATGCACCTGACTTACCGCCACCTCCGCCCCCGTCAACCCCAAGGCCATGGGCACGGTCATGGGCACGGTCATGGTCATGGGCATGGCCACGGCCATGGGGACCCGGTGGATCCCTGGTCGCGGCGTGGACTGACCGCGCTCGCGCTCTCCGGTGGCCTGGTGCCCTCGCCCTCGGCGTTCATCGTGCTGGTCAGCGGCCTGCTCACCGGCCGCTCGGCCGACGCCGTCGTGCTGGTGCTGGCGTTCGGCGCCGGGATGGCCGTCACGCTCACCGCCGTAGGGATGGTGACCGTGCACGGGGCCGTGCTGCTGCGCCGCCGCGTGCCCGGTCACCGGCTGCTACGCGCCGCGACGGCCTGGACGCCGGCGCTGGCGGGCGTGGCCGTGGCGATCGGCGGCTGCCTCTACCTGGCGACCGCCGTCACCGCCCTCACCCCGTAGAAACGACCGATCCGGTATGGGTCGAACCCGGGCCGCCGATGGCCTCGTACACCCTGGCAATCGGCATCCCGGAGACGACCATGACCATGCGCCGCCCCACTCTCGCGCTCATCTGCCTGCTCGCCCTTCCCGCCTGCGGCGCGGCCGAACGGCCGCCCGCCGTCAAGGCCGCCCCCGAGCCCACGGGCGTGGTCACCGTCGCGGAGGCCGGGAACGTGCTCAAGCTCTGGGACCAGGCCGTGAAGCAGGCCGAGTCGGACGGCGGCGCGGACTTCGCGGCGGCCGAGGCCGGACCGGTCATGAAGATCAGCCAGATCAACAGCGCGCTGCGCAAGTCGCTCGGCGAGCGCGTCGAGACCTCCCACGCGACCATGATCAAGCCGCGCTTCGCGATCCCCGCCAAGGGCACCACGCGGAAGCCGTGGTTCATGGCCGAGTTCGCCCGCGAGGGTGAGCGCGGCTGGACGCAGGTGATCTTCGCGCGGGCGGCGGAGCTCTACGCGCTGCGGACCGCCGCCGGCGGCGCCCTGGTCTGGTACGCCATCACGCTCAAGGAGACCTTCACGGCCCGCACCAGAACCAGCCGGCTGAACTTCGACGACCCCGTCGCGGCGGCGACGAGCCACGGCCGCCGCTACACGAAGCGGGCCACCAAGTCGGTGTCCGCGATCTACCTCGCCGTGGCCCCCAAGAACGGTAAGGTCCGGGTCCCTTCGGAGCTCGGCGCCTACCTCTCGATCACCGGCTCATGAAAGCAGGCCGCGCTCGTGGAGGGCGATGAGGACCAGGGAGTCGACGTATGACACCCGGTGGCGGTCGGCGTATCCGATCCACGCCTTCTCCTCGACCTCCCTGGCCGGGCTCAGCGGCCCCTCGTGGTCGGCGGTGTAGCAGATCATGCGGAACGGCCCGCGCTCCGAATGGCCGGGCGGCACCTCGAAGGTGCCGACGTGCACCATCGTGCCCGGGTCGATCACCGTCTGGAGCTCCTCGTCGATCTCCCGCACGAGGGTCTGATCGTCGGACTCGCCGGGCTCGCGCATGCCGCCGGGAAAGTAGAACACCTCCCGGCCGTGGTTGCGGGTCACCAGCACCCGCTGGTCGCGGAGCAGAACCCAGGCCACCTTCTCCGGTACGTCGTCTGCCATGGCCGGAACACTATCCCGCCGTACGGGAGACTAGAGGCGTGAGCATCGAGAACGACCGTCCCGCCGCCCCCGTGAGCAGCACCTCCATCGTCGTGCTCACGCTGGCCCGCCGCATCGAGACCGAGCTCAACGCCGTGCTCGCGCCGCTCGACCTCACGGTGAACCGGCTCGGCCTGCTCGCGCACATCGCCGCCGTGCCGGGGGCGTCGTTCAGTGACCTGGCGCGCATGTCGGGCATCACGGTGCAGAGCATGCACACGGCGGTGAAGGCGCTGGCCGGCGCCGGGCTGGTGCGCGACAACACCGCCCGCGCCGGGTCGGCCTCCACCATCGAGGTCACCCCGGAGGGGGCCCGGCTGCTCGGGGCGGCGCAGGCCGCGGTGACCGAGGTGGACGAGCGCATGTTCGGGCCGGCCGCCGACCCGATCCAGCGCCAGGTGGGCGACGCGGTCCGCGCCGCCTTCTCGAATCGGTGATTCAGGCGGGCTCGTCGGCGAGGTAGGGCGGCGCGGGGTCGTACTGGATGTAGCGGCGCACCGCCCTGGCGTGGTCGCGGCCGTGAAGCCGGCCGACGAGCCACAGCGCGCCGTCGATCCCGGCCGACACCCCCTGGCAGGTGAGCAGGTCACCGTCCACGACATAGCGGGCGTCGCGCACCACGGTGACGTCGCCCCGCTCTTCGAGCGCGTCCTCGCAGCTCCAGTGCGTGGCCACCCGGCGCCCGCGGGCCGGCCCCGCCTCGTGCAGCAGGAACGAGCCCGTGCAGACGCTGACGGTCCACGTGGCCTGGGCGGCCGTCTTGGCGATCCAGCCGGTCACGACGGGGTTGTGCAGCTCGGTCTGCCTGGCCCCCTTGCCGCCGGGGACCAGCACCACGTCCAGCGGCGGGTGGTCGTCGAGGGTGTGGTCGGCGAGCACGCGCATGCCCTTGGCGCAGCGTACGGGGCCGGGCCGCTCGGAGATGAGCACCGGCGTGTCGGCGCCGCCGCGCAGCATCGACGACACCGTGAACACCTCCCAGGGCCCGGCGAAGTCGAGCTCCTCGGCGTCGTCGAAGATCAGCAGTCCGTACGTGGTCATGGGGTTCCCCTCGTGTGGAAGCGGTCTCGGTAGTCGGACGGCGCGACGCCGACGCGACGGTGGAAGGTGCGGCGCAGGGTCTCGGCGGTGCCGAATCCGCAGCGGCGGGCGATGGCCTCGACGGGGTCGTCGCTCTCCGCCAGCGCGCGCTGGGCGGCTTCGACGCGTACGCGTTCCACGTACGAGCCGGGCGGCACGCCGAGTTCGGCGGTGAACCGGCGCTGCAGGTGGCGCGGGCTGAGCCCGGCGTGCGCGGCGAGGTCGTCGATGCCGTGCCGGGCGCCGGGGTCGGCGTGGATGGCCGACACCGCCGCCCTGATCGGGTCCGTGGCCGGCTGGGCCGACCACAGGGCCACGCTGAACTGGGACTGCCCGCCGGGCCTGCGCAGGAACAACACCAGGTGGCGGGCGACGGCCAGCGCGACGTCGCGCCCGAGGTCGTCCTCGACCAGGGCGAGCGCCAGGTCCATGCCGGCGGTCACCCCCGCCGACGACCACACGCGCCCGTCCCTGATGAAGATCGGGTCGGCGTCGACCGTGACGGCGGGATACTCCCTGGCCAGTTGCCCGGCCCTGGCCCAGTGCGTGGTGGCCCGGCGGCCGTCGAGCAGGCCGGTCGCGGCCAGCAGGAACGCCCCGCTGCACACCGAGGTGACCCGGCGGGCGCCGGCCCCCGCCGCGGCGATCCAGGCGGTCAGCGCGGGGTCGTTCCTGGCCTCGTAGACGCCGGAGCCGCCGGCGACCACCAGCGTGTCGACGCCGTCCGGGTCCAGGGTGGCGACGCCGTGCTCGGCGTGCACGGGCAGGCCGCTGCCCGCGCGTACGAGGCCGGGGCGCGCCGCCACGATCTGGCAGGTGTAGCGGCGGGTCTGCTGGAAGACCTCGTACGGCCCGGCCAGGTCGAGGGACTGGAAGCCGTCGAAGACGACGAAGGCGACGCGGCGCTGGTTCACGTCTCCAGCCTGGTCCGGGACCGTCTGTGGCGTCAACGACCGCTACCCCACAGATCACGCCATCCTTCAGGGCATCTGAAGGTGCGTGTTAGGCTTCAGCCACTCTGAAGGTTCGGCTCGTGAGGAAGTGCTCGTGGAAGGTTTTCTGCTGTCGGTGCACGTACTGGGTGCCATCGTGTTCGTCGGAGGGCCCGCCGTCGCGACGAGCCTCTTCCCCAAATACGCGCTCGCCGACGAGCGCGGCCGCCCGGTGGCCGTCGCCATGCACCGCATCACCCGCGGCTACAGCCTCTTCGGCCTCGTCGTGCCCGTCGCCGGCATGACGCTGGCCTCGGTCCAGGGCCGGATGGGCGAGATCTGGGTCATCGTCTCCATGGTCCTCACCCTGGCCGCCGGGCTCCTGCTGGCCCTGCGGATCTATCCGCGCCAGCGCGACGTGCTCGCGGCGCCCGGCGACCCCGCGAAGCTGAAGGGGCTCTCGATGCTCGCCGGTTTCTACAACCTGCTGTGGGCGGCCGTGGTCGTGCTCATGATCGTCCGCCCCGGCTCGGCCGAAGCGGCATGACGGATCATCCGGACACGTGGTTCCGCCGACCTGCCATCGACGCGCCGCCGTCGTCCGTCCCGCTCTCGATATCGCAGGGCGAGTAGTAGCGGCGCAGCCAGTCGGCCAGCCCGCCGAGGCCGGGGAGCAGCACGCGTTCGGTGATGTTCGCCTGGTCGAGCCGCTGCCTGATCTCGGTCTTGACCCCGGCCGGGATCAGCCAGGCCCGCGCCAGGCCGGAGTGCTCCCGCAGCCACTGCTCCAGTTGGAACGTCGGCTCCGACAACGCCGACAGGACCGACGACTGGTTGATCACCCGCTCGTCGAGCGACGGCGGCTCGAAGAACGCCAGAAAGGGCCGCCCGCCGCTCAGCCCGTCGAAACAGGCGAGGTCGGCGGCGACCTTGGCGAGCATCTCGGTGGTGAACACCAGCGCGCCCTCGGTGTCCAGGCACGCACGCAAGGGGTCGGGCAGCAGCCGGTGCGCGGCCGCGCAGTCGACCGTCAGGAGCACGGCGTCCTCGCCCGGCCACGACGCGGTCGCGAAGTGCAGGGCCACGAGCGGGGAGAACGTCCAGTCGAGCAGCCGCGTGGGCAGGCCGTGGTGCTGCCCGAGGGCCAGCCAGTCCCAGATCGCCGGGCCGGGCGCCTGACGGTGCGCGTATTTGCGGAAATTTCTGAGGAGATGCGCCTCAAGGGCCGCGTAGTCGCCCTTGAGGCGGGCCAGCCCTGACACGTGCGAGTACGTGCTCCGCGCCAGGCCACGGAAGACCAGCGTGGAGTGCGCGGGCAACGCACCCGCCGAGCGTCCGGCCTCGTTGATCGCCTCGTCCAGCTCGCGCCAGGACGACACCGTCACCATTTCCACCATGGAAGCGGTGCCCCGGCATCGCCCTGGGTAACCTTCGCCTTACCCGCTGAAGAGCTGGGCGAGCTTGAGGAAGAGCTGGTAGACCCCGTACGCGAAGGGCACGCCCACCCAGCCCCACGCGAGCACCATCAGCCACGTACGCCTGGTGCCGGTCATAGCGCCTGTCCCTTCTCCGCCACCGGCGTCAGGCGATCAGCCACCGGCCGTTCGTGATATTTGTCGTGCACCGGCCTGATCAGCTCGTTGGCGAGGAAACCGACCGCGAGCAGCCCGATCATGATGAACAGCGACGTCGTGTAGAGGTCGGGCCCGGAGCGCCCGGCGGCCTTCTGCGCGTCCGCGATCGCGTTGACGATCAGCGGGCCGAGCACGCCGGCGGTGGACCAGGCCGTGAGCAGCCGCCCGTGGATGGCGCCCACCTGGAAGGTGCCGAACAGGTCCTTCAGATAGGCCGGGACGGTCGCGAACCCGCCGCCGTAGAAGGACAGGATGCCCAGCGCGGCCACGATGAACAGCGGCTTGGAGCCGTCGCCCCAGAGCGCGATGACCAGGTAGAGCAGCGCGCCGACCCCCAGGTAGACGCGGTACATGTTCTTGCGCCCGATCAGGTCCGAGGTGGACGACCAGACGAAGCGCCCCGCCATGTTGGCCAGCGACAGCAGCGCCACGAACCCGGCCGCCGCCCCGGCCGCGACGGCGAGCGTCGTACCGGCGAAGAAGTCGGAGATCATCGGCGCGGCCTTCTCCAGGATGCCGATGCCGGCGGTGACGTTGCAGCACAGCACGACCCACAGGCAGTAGAACTGCGGCGTGCGGATCGCGTTGCGGGCCGAGACGTCGGCCGTGGTGATCAGCGCCCGCGTACGGTTCTCGGCCGGCCGCCAGCCCTTGGGCGTCCAGCCTTCGGGCGGGACCCGGACGAGCAGCACGCCCATGGACATGAAGACCGCGTAGACCACGCCGTGCACGAGGAACGTCGTGGCGATCCCGCCCGTGGTCGCGCCGAAGGAGGCCAGCATCTGCGCCGACCACGGCGAGGCGATCAGCGCTCCGCCGCCGAACCCCATGATCGCGATGCCGGTGGCCATGCCCGGCCGGTCGGGGAACCACTTGATCAATGTGGACACCGGCGAGATGTAGCCGATGCCGAGCCCGATCCCGCCCACGACGCCGTAGCCGAGCACGACCAGCCAGTACTGACTGGTGGCCACGCCGAGCGCGGACAGCAGGAAACCGGAGGAGAAACAGGCCATCGAGACGAACATCGCCCACCGGGGCCCGTTGCGCTCGACCAGCGTGCCGCCGAAGGCCGCCGACAGGCCGAGCATGACGATGCCGAGCTGGAACGGCAGCGCGCTCTGCGTGCCGGAGAGCCCGAGCGAGGACTCCAAGGGGGGTTTGAACACGCTCCACGCGTACGCCTGGCCGATCGCCAGGTGCACGGAGAGCGCGGCGGGCGGCACGAGCCACCGGCTCCAGGTGGGGCCCGCCACGGTACGGGAACGACTGAGGAACCTCGTCCTGTCTGCCACGAACCACGGGTACCACATACGGTATGCAGTATTTAAAATTCGGACGATCTCGTACGGCGAGCGGTCAGATCTCATCGACCAATGGCCACCCGAACATTATTCTGCAATCATGACCGACATCTTCGACGACCTCCAGGCCGAGTACGCGCAACTCGACGCCGTCCTGGCCGGCCTCACCGCCGGCCAGTGGACCCACCCCTCGGCCGCCGCCGGCTGGACCGTCTCCGACGTGGTCGTGCACCTGGCCCAGACCGAGGAACTCGTCGCCGCCTCCATCGCGGGCGACGAGCTGACCCTGCCCCGGGGCGACGTCGACGCCATGGCCGAAGCGGTCGTGGCGGCCCAGCGGCACGTCACCCCCGCCGACCTGCTGGCCCGCTGGCGGGCGGCCACCGCCGCCACGCCCGGAGCGCTGCGCGCGCTGCCCAAGGGCACCCGCCTGTCGTGGGTGGCCACCGCCCTGTCGCCGGCGACGCTGGCCACCACCCGCCTGGCCGAGCACTGGGCGCACGCCTACGACATCACCACCCCGCTCGGCCTGCCCTACCCCGACACCGCCCGCCTGCGTCACATCGCCTGGCTCGGCCATCGCACGCTGCCGTACGCCTTCCAGGTCGAGGGCATCGAGGGCGGCCCCGTGCACTGCGAGCTGACCGCGCCCGGCGGCGACCTCTGGCACTTCGGCGACCCGGCCGCGCCCTCCACGGTGACCGGCCCGGCCGCCGACTTCTGCCGGGTCGGCGCCCGCCGCCTGTCGCCCGCCGACTCGGCGCTCAAGGCGACGGGCCCGCACGGCGCGCAGGCCCTGGCCGTGCTCCGCAACTACGCCTTCTGACTAGGGAAAACCCTAGGACGGCTCCCGATGCGCCACGTGCCGATCTCGTGTCACCGTGCCGGTATTCGATCACACACGACCGGGACGGGTGAACGATATGACCGAGGGCGCGGGCAAGCAGCTCGCCGGGGCGATGGAGCTCCAGGACTTCGTGCGGATGGCGGGCACGCTGACGCTCGCCGACCGGAGGACCCTGGTCCAGCAGGCTCTGGTGCTCATCGAGCAGAACTACGTGCATCTGCCGCTGAAGGCCGCGATGCACGCGGTCAATCCGGTGCAGCGGCTGCGGCTGCTGGCCGTGCGGCTGAGCCGGCAGAGCGCGACGACCATGGACCCGGAGGCGCGCTTCCACCAGGAGCTGTCGGAGATCTTCCATTCGGTACGCGACCTGCACACCAACTACATCCTGCCGGCGCCGTACAACACCAAGATCGCCTACCTCCCGTACCTGATCGAGGAGTACTACGACGGCGACGCCCGCCGCTACGCGGTGACCAGGACCGTCCAGGGCTATGCCGCGCCGGCCGGGTTCGGGCCGGGCGTCGAGGTCACCCACTGGAACGGCGTCCCCATCGACCGAGCGGTCGACCTGAACGCGGCCAAGTTCGCCGGCAGTAACCCGGCGGCGCGGCACTCGCGCGGGCTGGAGTCGCTGACCATCCGGCCGCTGCGCATCCACGTGCCGCCCGACGAGGACTGGGTCGTGCTCACCTACCTCGACCCCGACGGGATCGAGCGCGAGCTGCGCGAGAGGTGGCAGGTCACCGACAACCAGCCGTCCTTCGTGGACGCCGACCAGGTCAGCACGGCGGCCGTGGCGCAGGGGCTCGACCTCGGCACCGACGAGATCGGCCGCGCGCTCCAGCTCCTGTACGTCCCGCAGACCATCACGAGCGAGGAGCGGATCGACACCGGCGAGCTGTCGGCCGAGAAGGCGCAGCCGGGCGCGGACCTGCCGACGCCCATGCCGTCGATCTTCCGTGCCAGGAGCATCGTCACGCCGTCCGGCACCTTCGGCCACATCCGCGTGTTCACCTTCAGCGTCAACGACCCCGACGGGTTCGTCCGCGAGTTCGTCCGGCTCATCGGGCTGCTGCCGCAGAACGGCCTCGTCGTGGACGTGCGCGCCAACGGCGGCGGGCACATCTTCGCCAGTGAGTTCCTCCTGCAGACGCTCACCCCGCGCCCCATCACGCCCGAGCCGACCCAATTCATCGCGACGGCCCTGAACGTGCGCATCTGCAAGCAGCACCAGGAGAACCCGACCGGCCAGATCGACCTCGGCCCCTGGTGCCCGTCCATGAACCAGGCGCTGGAGACCGGCGCCGTCTTCTCCGGCGGCTACTCCATCACGCCCACCGGCGGGGCCAACGCCCTCGGCCAGCAGTATTTCGGCCCGGTCGTGCTGATCACCGACGCCCGCTGCTACTCGGCGACCGACATCTTCGCCGCCGGTTTCCAGGACCACCGGATCGGGCCGGTGCTCGGCACCGACGACAACACCGGCGCGGGCGGCGCCAACGTGTGGACGCACGCGCTGCTCAAGCAGTTGCTCGAACTGCCCTCGCCGTCGCCGGACAGCCCGTACAAGCCGCTGCCCGGCAAGGCGAACATGCGGGTGTCGATCCGGCGCACGCTGCGCGTGGGCGACCTGGCCGGCACGCCGGTCGAGGACCTCGGCGTGGTGCCCACGCACCGCCACCGCATGACCCGCACGGACGTGCTGGAGAGCAACGCGGACCTGCTCGCCCGCGCCGGGGAGCTGCTGGCCACCGGCACGGTGCGGCGGCTCGACGTGGCGGTGGCCGCCGACGAGCTGACGCTCACGACCGCGCTGCTGGACCGGGCGGACGTCTACCTGGACGGCCGGCCGCGGGCGTCGGCGGACCTGGCGCAGGAGGTGGTCACGGTGCCCGTTCCCGGCGCCGGCGCCGCCCGGGTGATCCGGGTGGAGGGCTTCCAGGGCGGGGAGCTCGTCGCCGCCCGTACGGTCGTGCGCTAGGCGCGGCGCCGGCCGCCGCGCCGGCCCGCTCTGAGCCCGGCGGCCTCCGCGACGGCCCGGTCCACCTCGGCGATCACCGGGCTGTCGCGGTACGGCTGCCAGTCCGCCCGCAGGCTGCGTAACTCGTCACGCACCCGGGCGGAGGCGATCAGCCGCACGTCGTCGCTGAGACCGAGCACCGTGCCGGCGGCCCGCTCCAGCTCGCCCGCGCGCAGGAACGCGTGCGCCGCCCGCAGGCCGATCAGCGCCCTGGTACGCCGTTCGCCGGGCCGGCGGGCCTCCATGGAGGCGGCGAAGTGCCGGGCGGCGGTGGCGTGGTCGCCCAGCCGGGTCAGGGTCAGCCCGATCTGGTGCTCCAGGGACTCGCGCCGGTAGTTGCCGGTCCACAGCGCCTCCGGCGGCGAGTCGGCGCGTTCGAGCTGGGTCTCGGTGCGGCGCAGCAGGTTGAGCGCGTCCCAGCGGGTGCCCGCTCCCGCGTGCGCCTCCGCCCGCATGCCGGTGATCCACGCCTGCGTACGGTCGGGACCGCGGCCACCGAGCGCGGAGGCGGCGGCGTCGGCCAGCGCCAGGGCCTCGCCGTCGTGGCCCAGCTCGGCCGCCTGGACGGCCATGCTGCGTAAGGCGGTCGCGCGCAGCACCAGGTCGCCGACCTCGTCCGCCAGCCGCACGGTGCTGATGTAGTAGCGCTGGGCCAGGGCGTTGGCCCCGGCGTCCATGGCCATGTACGCGGCCAGGTAGCTCAGCTCGGCCGCCGCGCCGAACAGGTCGGGGCGGGTCCGGCCGGTGGCCTCGTGCAGGAGGGGCGCGACCTCGCGGGCGATGTAGGCGGCGACCGCGGCGCGGGCGTGGGCGCCGCCGTACTGGTCGTCGAGGTCGGCGAAGCTGGCGGTGGCGGCGCGGATGCGGGCGACGTCGCCCGCCCCCGCGCGCCCGGCGGGGGCACGGGGCCGGATCCCGCCGCCGCGCGCCGACAGGGCGGCCAGCGTGAACGTGCCCGCCGTCAGCACCGTCCGCCGGTTCAGCAGGTCGTCCTCCCCCAGCGTGGCCAGCCGGGCGACCGGGTCGCCGCGCCAGGGGTCGTCGGCGGGCGGCGCGACGGCCGGGTCGGGCCAGCCGAGGTGCGCGGGCGTGAGATCGGTCCGGCCGAGCTGGCGCCGGAACGCCTCCACCGCGGCGTGCACGGCCTCGGGCCTGGGGATGGTGCCGGTCAGCCAGTGCCCGATGGCCGACCGGTCGTAGTGGATGCGCTCCCCGGTCTCGGCGGCGACGGCGTTGACGTGCCGCGCGGTCTCGGCGTGCGTCCAGCCGGCCCGCTCGATCAGCGCGGCGAGGGCCAGGTTCACGACGGGACGGGTACGCCGGGGCGGCATCGCAGCTTCACATCGCTTCACAACGCGGTGCCCTCGACGATGCGCCGTACGCAGCGCACCGTCAATAGTGCGCATCGTGACCACTCTCGCTGAGAAGAAGGAACAGGAATGGACGACGCCCGTGCCGAGACGGCGCACCGCGAGCTGCTGACCGCCCTGGCGGGCCGTCCCCTGGTCACCGTCGACCGGTTCGGCGCCGCCCTGCGCGCCTGCTACACGGGCCCCGCCCCCATCGGGGCGCTGCGGCCCGCGCTGAGCATCGGCTGCTACGCGGCGTGGGCCCCCGCCCTGCCCGGCATGGTGGTCGCCGCCGAGGAACGCACCCACGTCCGGTCGGTGGCCGAGCGTCAGGGCTGGCTGCGCCGGGTACGCCACGACGCCGCCCGCCACCTGGTCAAGCTGGACCGGCCGCCGGTGATCTCCACCTGGTGTGCCGGGGAACGGCCGTACGAGCTGGCCGGGCCCGGCGGCACGGTCGCGGCCATCGACCCGGGCGTGCGCGCCGTTCTGGAGGCCAGGCACCTGTTCGACGACCTGCTGCGCGCGGCCGGGGTGCCCGCCGTGGCGCGGATCCGCTGCGTGCCCGCCGACCGGCTGCCGGGGCTGGCCGAGCTGCGGCGCTCGGTCGGCACCGAGCGGGTCGTGGTGCAGGCGGGCGGTATGTCCGGCGGGAGCAGGACGGTGATCGTGGCGGACGAGGCGGACATGGGGCGGGCGGTGCGGCTGCTGGGGCCGTACCGGGTGGCGGCGTACGTGGACGGCTGGCCGTGCGCCGTCACCGTGCTCGGCGTCCCCGACGGCGCCGGTGGTCTGAACGTGTACGTCGACCGCCCCTCGCACGCCACCACCGACGAGTCCTGCGACGGCCACGACTGGTCGCGCCCCTGGCCGGCGACCGCCGCCGCGCTGCTCTTCGAGTGCGCGGAGCGCGTCGCGCTCTGGGCCTGGCGCCGGTACGGCGTCGCCGGGCTGTTCACCCTGGACGCCCTGCTCACGCCGAGCGAGCGCGTCTACCTGTCCGGCGTCAAGTGGCGCCACCACAAGAGCCCCGAGGTGTCGGGGGCCGGCCAGCAGCTCATCGGCCTGCCCCCGTTCATGCTCGCGCACCTGGCCGTGATGCTGGGGACGCGGGTGAGCTGGCTGGCCGACCCGAACGAGTTCAACCACCTCAGCCTGGTACGCGCCACCCAGCGGGGCGGCCCCTTCTCGGTACGGGTCCGGCTGGGCCACGACGGCGGGCCGATGCGGGTGACCGCCGGGCAGGGATCGGGCGTCTACCGGCTCGACGACCGCGATCGCCTGCGCTGGGAGCGCCCCGGCGCGCACCCCGCGGACGCCCGCGCCGACCAGGGCGAGTTCCTGCTCGCCGACCTGCCGGGCCCCGACGTCGTGTGCCATCCCGGCGCCGACCTCGCCACCGTCGAGGGCGTCACGGACGGCGCCACGGAGCCCTTCCACGGCCCCGGCCGCGTCTCGCCCTTCACCCGGCGTGTCACCGCCGCGATCGGCCGGCTGCTGACGGTCAGTAGCCCACCGTGAACCGGCGCTGTACGTGCCGGGGCAGCTCGGCCTCGTCGATCACCGCGACGGCCACGTCCTCCGCGGAGATGTCCTCGCCGGTGAGGAGCTGGTTCCCGCCGATCCGGAACCGGCCGGTGCGCGGCCCCGGCTCGATCAGGCCGGACGAGGGGCTGAGGTAGGTCCAGTTCCGGTTGGACAGGCGGTAGAGGGCCAGCGCCTCGCGGCCGGCCTCGACGACCTTGGCGTACTCGACGGGGACGCCGAGGTTCACCGGCAGGCTTTCGGCGAAGCCCTCGACGTCGGCGACCTGGAGTCCGGGCCGTACCTCCAGGCTGCCCGCGCCCCCGATGACGATCAGCCGGATGGCGGGGTGCCGGTTCAGGGCCTCCAGCAGTGACCGGGCGGCGCTCGGCAGCACGTCCGCGTTGGCGATGGTGTCGGGGATGCCCCGGCCCGCGTTGAGCGCGTTGACCAGCACGTCCAGCCCGCCGATGACACCGGCCACGTCGTCGGCGTCCAGGGGGTCGACCGTCCGCCAGGTCACGTTCTCGGCCGGGGTCCAGGCCGAACCGCGGGTGAACGCCGTGACCTGGTGGCCGCGGCTCGTGGCCTCGGTGACGACACGCGATCCGATGACCCCCGTGGCGCCGAACACTCCGATGCGCATGACTCTCCTCAATAAATTGAACGCCGTGTAGTTATTGAGCAGAGCATAGACATTGAACGGGGTAGAGTGTCAACCGAGAAGGCGGACGTCCAGGACGCGGAGAGGGGACGGCGTGGTGCCCGAGGAGCGCTCTTGGTAGGCGAGCGAGATCACCCCGGTGGTGCGCGCCGCGGAGTCGTCCACGACGATCTCGCCGAACGCGTTGAGGCCGGCGGCGTCGTACCGGAGCGTCCAGTCGCTCCAGCCGGCGGCCGCGCTCGCCGCGACGATGCGGCCGCCGGGCATGATGACGTACGCGTTGTCCCGCGCGTCCAGGACGAGCCGGGAGCGGCCGAACGCCTGCAGGGGCACCGGCACCTCGACCTTTCTCCAGGTCCCGTCGGCGAGCCGGCGGAGGTGGAAGTTGCGGGCGTTCGCGCGGCGGCCGGCCACGAAGTCGGTGACGCACTGGGTGAAGCGGCCGGGCACGTAGCTGATGAGCACGTGCGGGCGGCCCTGGGAGTCGACGGCCTGCGCCTCCTGGTTCATCAGGGCGTGGTCGGGGTTCAGCGGGTCCACGACCTGGTTCGGGGTATTGATGGAGACCTGGGTGCCGGTGCCGGTCACGGCGGCCGTCGCGTCGTTGGCGGTCTTCCACGTGCGACCGCGGTCGTCGCTGTAGACGTAGCCGGTGTCGTGGTTGCTGATGCCGCCCGGCGCGCAGATGACCCCGAAGTTGCCCTCGCGCCAGGTGTAGGCGGCGTGCAGCCGGCCGGACGGCCCGTAGTCGAGCCCGTGCAGGTACATGTTGCGCGTGGTGCTGCCGCCGTGCGCGGTCGTGTAGGTGCCGGTCGCCGACTGCCAGCGGCCGAGCCTGGTCCAGGTGCCGTTGTCGTACTCGGCCAGCTCGTTCGTGCCGTTGCCCGACCCGCCGGTGCGATAGCTGAGCTGCAGCCGCCCTTCCGGGGTGGCGAGGAACTGCGGGTAGGTGATGTCGCCCAGGCCGACGCCGTCGAGCGTGCGCTGCACGGGGCCGAACTGCGCGAGCGACCAGGTGGCGGCGTTGACGAGGCCCGGCGCCGACTTGACGTAGTGGACGGCGGTGTTGTGGGTGTCCATCGCGATGTGCAGCCGGCCGTCCTGGCGGGAGACGCCCAGCGAGATGACGTTGTGGGAGTCGTCGGCGGTCAGCCTGTGCGGCAGCTTGAGCGTCTGCCACGGGCCGGGCTGGGCGGTGCCGTTGTACGTCCGGCGGGCGATCATGGCGCTGCGGTCGGCGGTGTACCAGGCGGTGTACTGGTGGCCGGCGTGCGTGAGGATGCCGTCCTGCTGGAAGGTCGCCTGGTTGACCAGGCCGTCGTAGGAGACGAAGTAGATGGCCCGCGGGTCGACCAGGGTGTTGCGCAGGACCTGGACGGACGGGGCCGCCGCCGGCTGCGGGTGCGCGGTCAGGGCCGCCGCGGTGGCCGTGGCGATGATCACACGTAAGAAGGTCAACGGTCCCCCCCTTTTTGATCAGGCGTACAACGGGGGCCGCCACCCGTCAATCGAGGGTGAACCTTTCATCGGGCCAGGACGCGGGCCAGGGTTCTCAGGGTCTCCTCGGGGGTGCCGGGCGGGGGTGACACGCGCAGGACGGGCTCGCGCAGGTGCAGCGGCGCCCGTGCCGTCGGTACGACGTTGACCAGCAGCGACGCCTCGGCCGCCCGCGCGGCGGCGTGCTCGGCCGGGTCGCCGGGCGGGGGTCTGAGCGTGACGATGGCGGACGGCTCGCCGAGCGGCTCGGCCACCCGCCAGCCGCCGGCGCCGTCGAGCAGGTCCCTCGCGGTGCGGCCGAGTCCGGCCAGGTGGGCGTAGAGCGCCGGGCCCAGCTCGTGCTGCTCCCGCACGGCCGCCCCGAGGCCGACCCGGGACGCGATCGCGCCCTCGGAGCTCTCATAGCGAGCGACTCCGCGCACGGGCACCGGATCCTCATCCAGCAGGTGTCCGCCGAGAGTGGGCGCCGGAGCGTCCATGGCGGGGGTGAGGTCCGGGACTATCAGGAAGCCGGCGCCGCGCGGGCCCGCCAGCCACTTGCGCGACGTCCCCACGTACGCGCTCGCCCCGATCCCCCGTACCTCCACCTGCCCCAGCGACTGGCACACGTCCAGCACGAACGGCACCCCGGCGGCCCGGCACAGCGCCCCCAGCTCCGCCGCCGGTTGCACGACGCCGTGGTGGGAGCCGAGGTGCGAGACGACCACCAGGTCCAGCCCCGCCGTCAACCGGGAGCGCAGGCCGTCCGGATCGACGCGGGCGTCCCCGTCCACCGGCAGGTCCACCAGCCGCCACCCGCGCCGGGCGGCCAGGCGGCGCAGCAGGAGCACCGTGCCGCCGTACTCGGTGCGGGCGACGCCGACGCGGCTGCCCGGCGCGAGGTCCCACCCGCCGAGGAGCGCCGCCATCGCCGCCGTCCCGCTCTCCAGGTACGCCACGTCCTCCGGACCGGCCCCGACCAGGGCGGCCAGGGCCGTTCGCGCCTCCGTGAGGTCGGGGACGGCCGCGTAACCGCCCCGCTCCCGCTCCAGCCGCAGGTGGCCGACGACCGCGTCGAGCACCCGGTCGGCGGGCACGTTGCACCCGGCCGCGTCCAGGTGCCCGGCCGGCATCACACTCCGCGCGGCCCGCCACCTCTCTCCGACCGCCGTACCGGCCTGGGTCGTGGCAGGGTTCACGCCTCGGCCAGGACCAGGGCGAAGTCGCCCTCCGGGTCCGTGTAGTGGCGGCGCACCTGGAAGCCCGCCACCGCCAGCTCCGCCCGCAGCCCCTCCAGCCGGAACTTGGCGCTGATCTCCGTCCGCATCTCCTCCCCCTCCGTGAAGTCCACCGTCAGCCCGAGCCCTCCGACCCACACCCGCATGGCCCGGCTCGCCCGCAGCCGCATCTCGATCCAGTCCTGGCGCTCGTCGTACAGGGCCACGTGCTCGAACGCCTCCGGCACGAAGTCCGCCGCCAGCTCCCGGTTGATCACCCGCAGCACGTTCCTGTTGAAGGCGGCCGTCACCCCGGCCGCGTCGTCGTAGGCCGCCACCAGGCGCCCGATGTCCTTCACCAGGTCGGCCCCCAGCAGGAACGTGTCCCCCGGCCGCAGCGTGGCCCGCAGTTCCTTCAGGAAGACCGCGCGCACGGCCGGTTCGAGGTTGCCGATGGTGCCGCCCAGGAAGGCGACCATCCGCCGGCCGTTGCGCGGCAGCAGCGCCAGATGTCGCTCGAAGTCGGCGCACACCGCCCGCACGTCCAGCCCGGGGAAGCGGGCGGCCACCCGCCGCGCGGCGGCGCCGAGGGTGACCGCGTCCACGTCCACCGGCGTGTAGCCGCGCAGCGTGCCCGCGGCCGCGAGCGCGTCCAGCAGCAGCACGGTCTTCTCGCTGGTGCCCGAGCCCAGCTCGACCAGCGTGTCGGCGCCGGAGTCGGCCGCCAGGTCCGTGGAGCGGGCCCGCAGGATGGCCAGCTCGCGCCGGGTCGGGTAGTACTCGGGCAACCGGGTGATCCGCGAGAACAGCTCGCTGCCGGTGGCGTCGTAGAACCACTTGGGCGGCAGCCACTTGGGCGACGACGTCAGGCCGCTGGTGACGTCGTGTTCGAGCGCCTCGCGCAGATAGTCGCGGTCAAGATGGTTGATCACACGTACGGTCGACTGGCTGACAGGCACGGGGCCTCCTGGTGTAGAGATCACAACGGCTGGACGCGGACGTCCTCGCGGGTGACGGTCAGCAGGCTCCGCTCGGGCACGGCCTGCCATCCGGGCAGGTCGTCGAGCGGCTCGCTGGCCACCAGCACGCCGTCGGCGAGTGATTGAAAGAAGAGCGTGTCGCCCCAGACGGTCGCGGCGAGCGAGGCGCCGTCGCAGGCGAGCAGATTCAGGCGGGCGCGCGGGTCCTTCTCCCCGGCCCGTACGACGACCTCGGCCAGCGCCTGGCCCAGCTCGGCCCCGGCGCGCCCGCGCAGGAACACGGCCGCGGCCACCCAGGCGGCGTCGCAGGTGCTCTCGGCGCCGTCGGCGAGATCCTTGACGGCGTCGCGGGCGACGCGGCCGTTGTGGCTGAGCAGCCACGTGCCGTCGGTGAAGGGCGCGGTGGCGCTCTCCTCGATCGGCATGCCGACGGTGGCCGAGCGCACGGCCGCCAGCAGGCAGGTCGAGCGGGCCGTCTGGGCGAGCCCGAGCAGGTTGGCGTCGGTCCAGATCGGTACGGAACGGCGGTAGCGCACGGGTTCGGGGCGGGCGGGGTCGTACCAGCCCATGCCGTACCCGTCGGCGTTCATCAGGCCGGCCCGCTGGCGGCGCGGCGCGTACGACTGTTCGAGCAGCCCGTGCTGGGGCTCGTGGATGAGCGAGGTCAGCGGGCGGGCGGCCCCGAGCCAGGCGGCGTGCCGGCACACCTCAGGCGGCCCGTTCGGAGCGGGCGCAGCGGAAGCCGGTGAAGATCTGCCGCCGGATCGGATAGTCCCAGTTCCTGAACGTGGTCCGCACCGCCGCCGGATCGGCCGCCCACGAGCCGCCGCGCAGCACCCGGTACTCCTCGCCGAAGAACACCTCGCTGTACTCCTTGTACGGGAAACTCCGGAACCCCGGGTACGGGTGGAACCACGACGACGTCCACTCCCACACGTCCCCCACCATCTGCTCGGCCCCGTACGCGCTGGCCCCCGCCGGGTACGCCCCCAGCGGCGCCGGCCGCGCGGCCCGGTGCCCGAGGTTGGCCAGGGAGGGCCCGGGGTCGGCCTCGCCCCACGGATACCGGCGGGCCCGCCGCCTTTCCGGGTCCCAGCCGCACGCCTTCTCCCACTCGGCCTCGGTGGGCAGCCGCTTGCCGGCCCAGCGGGCGTAGGCGTCGGCCTCGTACCAGGACACGTGCTGGACCGGCTCGTCCATCGGCAGCGCCTCGGTCCGCCCGAACCGGGTACGCGACCACGACGCGCCGTCCTTGGCCCAGAACAGCGGGGCGACGATGCCCTTGCGCCGCCGCCACTCCCACCCTTCCGCGGTCCACCAGCGCGGGTCGTCGTAGCCGCCCTCCTCGATGAAGGCCACGTAGGCGCGGTTGCCGACGGGCAGCCGGTCGATCCAGTAGCCGGGCAGGTCCACCTGGTGGGCGGGGCGCTCGTTGTCGTAGGCCCACGGCAGCGTGTCGGTGCCCATGAAGAAGGGGCCCGCGGGCACGTACACCTCTTCCCGGCCCTGGTCGCGGCCGGGCGGCAGGTCGCCCTCGCGGACCAGGCCAGGCTGCCTCGACAGTTGCAGCGTGGCGAGCATGGTCTCGTCGTGCTGGTGCTCGTGCTGGATGACCAGGCCGAACACGAACCCGTCGCGGTGCAGCGGGGACGGGCTCTCCAGGTCGATCGTGTCGAGCACGTCGAGCACCCGGCCGCGCACGCCCTCGATGTAGCGGCGGGCCTCGTTCGGCTTCAGGAAGGGCAGGCTGGGCCGGTCCTTGCGCGGGGTCTTGAACGCGTCGTAGATGTCGTCGATCTCGGGCCGGAGCGGGGTGATGCCCCCGGCCTCGCGCAGCACCCAGAGCTCCTCGTAGTTGCCCACGTGCGCCAGGTCCCAGACGAGGGGCGACATGAGCGGGGAGTGCTGGCGTATCAGCAGATCGTCGTCCGCCTCCGTGTAGGCCAGCGACCTGTCGCGCACGGCGATGAGCTCGGCGGCGATGCGTTCCTTGAAGTCGTTCATCGCGGTCCTTCGTCGTTGAGCCAGGCCGGGACGCGCGGTCCCGGCGTGAGGTCCATCAGGTCGGCCGCCGGGGAGCGGCCGGTCGTCACGTAGCGGTCGGCGAACGCGGCCACCGCGCCGGTCAGCCCGGGGCCGGCGCCGAGCCGGGGCAGCGCCTCCAGCGCCGCCCGGAAGCCCGCCTCCGCGACCTGCCGCAGGCGGGGGTCGGTCAGCCCGCACCGCGCGGCGATCCGCCACGATTCCGCGCCGACGAACGGTTGCGCCGCCGCCATCGCGGTGTCGCCGGCCCGGTCGTCGGTGATGAGGGCGTGGGTCACGGCCACGCACACCGGCCAGGCCGCCGGCTGCTGGGCGTCGAGGTAGCGGATCTCCAGCCAGCCCCGCGGCCGCACCGGGGGGAAGATGGTGGTGGCGTGGTAGGCCAGGTCCTGGGCCGTGGGGCGGCGGCCGCCCTGGTTTCCTTCGCGCAGCCAGTCGCGGAACGTCGAGCCATCGCGCACCGGGAGATAGCGCTCGTCGTCCTCCCGCACCAGCATGAGCCGGGCATCCAGCAGATATTCGGCCCAGTCGGCGGCCGGGTCGCCGCTGGCGGGCACGGGGGCGGTCCTGGTGGGGTCGAGGTGGCTCCAGACCTCCTGGCGGCCCGACATCCAGCCGCACGGGCGGCCGGCGCGCAGCGGGGAGTTGGCGAAGGCCGCCAGCAGCATGGGGCCGAGCGTGTGGGCCCGCTCCCAGCGCGCCGCCGGCCGCTCCCCCAGGTCCACGTTGACCTGGATGGAGGCGGTCGAGCACATCATGAGCTGCCCGTACGGCCGGCCGAGGAATTCGGCCATCGCGTCGTACCGGGGCAAATGGAGCTGGCGGCGCGCCGGTCGTACCGGATCGAGGCCGACCCCGCCCAGCGCCAGGCCCGCCGCCTTCAGCGCATCCCGCACCACGGCCACGTCGGCGGCCAGGGCGGCGACCGCGTCGGGCAGCGGGCCCGCCGGGCCGGACAGTTCGAGCTGCCCGCCCGGCTCGAACGTCACCCGGCTGCCGCCCGGCAGCGGCGCGGGCACCGCCCGCTCGGCCCTGGCCAGCGGAACCTGGGCGGCCGGGTCCGTACGGTCGAAGATCAGGAATTCCAGCTCGACGCCAACATGGTCTTCGGCGGCGGGACGGAAGCAGCGGCGCGCGTAGTCCGCCACCTCCGAGGCGTCCCGCAGCGGCGTGCTCTCCGCCGTAAGCCCGGTCATCGTCTCCCCTTCGCGTGGCCACTGGTCCGCGGTGGGCCGTGACCCGGCAGCCGGGTCGCGGTCCGCACCTACAGACCCGCGAGCCGCGCGATCGTTACAGACGAATTTCGAGAGGTTCGTGTGGAGTCGTGTAACGGATGGGGCCGGAGCGGGGACTAGGTCACATGGAACGGGCGAGGGAAGGGCGAGCGGACGAGCTCGGGTGTGCCGACGTGTGCGAGCTGCTCACGGACTATCTGGAGCAGGCGCTTCCCGACGGACGGCGGGAGGCCGTGACGCGGCATCTGCACCGGTGCCGGGGGTGTGACGCCTGGCTGGCGCAGGTTCTCGCGACGATCGCGGCGCTGCGCTGCCTGCGGGCCGGCGCCATCTCGCCGCCGGTGCTCGCCGCGCTGCGGGAGAGCTTCACGGCGTCTTGAAATCTATGGCCGGTGGCGCTCGCGGAAGGCGGACATGAGCCGGTCGCGTACGCCGGCGGGCAGCTTTTCCTGCGGCTGGTCACCGAGAGCGCCGATGGTCGCGCTGAACTGCTCGAAGTAACGCCCGCACCCCTCGCAGCAGGCCAGGTGTGCCCGCACGCCCTCATGAGCCGGCTGGTCGAGGGCGCCTTCGAGGTAGGCGGTGAGGGATTCCACCAGTTCGTCGCAGGTGAACCGCTTCACGACGTTGACCGCCCTTGTCTGTGAGATGAACCGTTTCACTTATTGTGCCGCGCGTACGGAGGTCATGGCGCCCGCAAACTATTCGGGCTGCTTCACGGACTCGTAGTAGCCGGCGAGCCGGCCCCGCACGGCCATCCGCGCCCGATGCAGCAGGACCCGCTGGTTGGCCGGGGAGATCTCCAGGATCTCGCACACCTCGTCGGAGGTGCACCCCTCCACGTCACGCAGCGCGATCACGATCCGCTGCCGTGGCGGGAGGCGGCCCAGGGCCTCGGCGATCAGCCCGCGCACCTCCGAGGCCAGCGCCTCGCCCTCGGGGGTCGGCCAGGCCGCCGTCGGCGCCGGCCATCCGCCCGGCGGTTCGAGCTCGGCGGTCTTGAGTCCGTCGCGCTCGAAGGCGCTCCACGGCAGCGTGCGGCTCTCCCGCACGCCCCGCTTCTTCGCCGTGTTGACCAGGATGCGGTAGACCCACGTCTTGACCGAGGACCGGCCCTCGAAGCCGTCGATCCCGTCGATCACCGCCAGCCACGTGTCCTGCACGACCTCCTCCGCGGAGTGGTCGGTGGAGACGTAGGACCTGGCCACTCGCAGGAGGCCCTGCGACCAGGTGTCGAGCAGCGCCGCGAACATCGTCTCGTCGCCGGCGCGCAGGGCCGTGACGACGACGTCGTCCGGGGGCAGTGCTCCGCCCGCGAAAGACCCCACGATCGCTTCCCCTCCGGTCGGACGTTGGGACATCCATCACCTCCGGGCCGAGCCAGAGCCCGGCGCCGGAACGACACCGCCCAGGCTAACTTTTCCCACTGACGTTTCTTCCTGCCCCGACAAACAGGACACAACGTGCGTATTCCGAAAAAGTGGTCCAGAAGGTTATCGGCGCGCCACGTCCCGGCGAACCATCCGTGCACTGCGAGGTGGTCTTCCGTGGCGCAGGGGTCTTACAACTGTGGCGGGCCGCTCGTCACCAGCCGAGTTCGTCGCAGCCCCGGTGATCGGCCGGCTCCACCTGGAGGGTGGCGTGGGCGATGGCGTGGCGGCGGAGGAGCACGTCGCGGGCCTCGTCCAGGACCGCGTGGTGGTCGCCCTGGTCAGCGGTGACCAGGTGGGCGGTGGCGACGTTCATGCCGGAGGTGAGCGTCCACAGGTGCAGGTCGTGCACGTCGCGTACGCCCTTGATGGCGGCGAGGTCGGCGGCGACGGCCGCCGAGTCCATGCCCTCCGGTACGTGCTGGCCCAGCACGGCGAAGACCTGCCGGCCCAGTCCGACGGCGCGTACGGCCACGAAGGCGCCGATGGCGAGGGCGACGAGCGTGTCCCACAGCGGCTCGCCGGTCGTCGCCACCAGCCAGCCCGCCACGATGACCCCCACCGAACCGGCGGTGTCGGCGACGACCTCCAGGTAGGCGCCTCTGACGTTGAGACTGTCGGCCGCGCCCGCCCTGAGCAGCAGCAGGGCGATGATGTTGACCACCAGGCCGATCGCGCCCACGATCAGCATCGGCCCGGTCGAGACCTCCGCGTCCCGGCCGATGCGTCCGATGGCCTCCATGACGACGTAGACCGAGACGCCGAACATGAGCACCACGGCCAGCAGCGACGCGAACACCTCGGCCCGGTAGGAGCCGTAGCTGCGGCGGCCGGTGCTGTCGGGACGGGTGGCGATCCTGGTGGCGACCAGCGCCGCGCCCAGGGTGACCACGTCGGCGGCCATGTGCCCGGCGTCGGAGAGCAACGACAGCGAACCCGACAGCAGGCCGAAGACCAGCTCGACCAGGAAGTAGGAGCCGACCAGGCCGAAGGAGACCACCAACCGCCAGCGGTGCCGCCCGGCGGCGTGCCCGTGACCGTGCCCCGCCCCCATCACAGCCCCTTTCCGCGCGCCTCGAAGGAAACGGACCTGAGGGCGGGTCCGGGGTCAGGGTGCGCGTGCCCGGAGGTGGGGTCGGTGTGTTCGGCGTGGGCGATCGCCAGGTCGAGCAGCATCCGCACGTGCGGATCGGCCAGCCGGTAGTACGCCATGCGCCCGGAGCGGCGGACCGCCACGACGCGGTGCGCGCGCAGGAGCCGCAGCGCGTGGGAGGCGGCGGACTCGCTCTGGCCGGTCACCGCCGCCAGGTCGCACACGCACAACTCGCCGTCCAGCAACGCCACCAGCAGCCGCAACCGGCCGGGATCCGACAGCAGGCCGAAGATCTCCGCCGTGTCGGCCAGCTCCTGGGCGGCCGGCATCCGCTCGCGGACCGCCTCCACCCGGCCGGCATCGACGACCTTGACCGAACAGCCGTCCAAACCGCTTATATCTGAAGAGGTGTTCATATGTTCCACTATACATACCCCCCACCCGTAGGCCCGCGACACAACGCCTCGAATTCAATTCTTGACGAAGTTAATTCTTGTTACGATGACCGGCATGCACCCTCGGCTCACCACCACCCCCGCCGCGACCACGGTGTTCACCATGGTGCTGACGCAGGGGCCGGTCTCCCGGGTGGAGATCGCGAGGCGGACGGGCCTGTCGTCCGCGGCCGTCACCAAGGCGGCCAGGCCCTTCATCGACGCGGGCTACCTGGAGGAGCTGGAGGCGACCGAACGGACCGGACCCGGCGCCGGCCGCCCGGCCAGCCCGCTGGTCATCAGGCCCGACCGGGAGTTCTTCATCGGCGTGAAGATCACCCATGACGACCTCATCGGCGTGGTCACCGACCTGCGCGCGCGGCCCCTGGCCTCCGCCCACCGCCCGCTGACGGCCACGGCGCCCGAAGGCGTGGTGGCGGAGCTGGCGGCCCTGGTGACAGGGCTGCTCGACACCGATCCCGCCTATCGCCGGCGCTGCCACGCGCTGGGGCTGGCCGTGTCCGGCGACGTCGACAAGGCCGGCGGGCTGGTGCGCTACTCGCCGTTTCTGGGCTGGCGGCAGGTGCCGCTGGCCCGGCTGGCGGCCCAGGCGACCGGCCTGACCGTCACGATCGAGAACGACGTCAAGTCGCTCACCGTGGCCGAGCAGTGGTTCGGCGACGGCGTGGGCGCGTCGTCGTTCGCGCTGGTGACCGTGGGGGTGGGGATCGGCTGCGGGCTGGTGGTCGACGACCGGGTGATCGCCGGGTCGCACGGGGTGGCCGGGGAGATCGGCCACATTCCCGTGGGCGGCGACGAGCCCGCGTGCCACTGCGGCGGGCGCGGCTGCGTCGAGGCGATCGCCGGGACCGCGCCCCTGGTGGCGGCGGTCGGCGCGGCCACCGGACGGGGGCCGCTGAGCATCGAGGCGGCCATCGAGGCCGCGCACGCGGGGGACGCGGCGGCGCGGCAGGTGTTCGACCGGGCCGGGCACGCCCTCGGGCTGGCCATGGCGTCGATGGCCAACCTGATCGGGCCGGAGCGGATCATCGTGACGGGTGACGTGCCGGGGCTGGCGGCGTACGAGCTGTTCGAGGAGCAGGTCAACCGGGCCTTCGCCGCCCAGGCGTTCGGCGCGGCGGCCGACTGCCGGGTGCTGCTGCGGCCGCGCACGTTCGAGCAGTGGGCACGCGGCGCGGCCGCGGTCGCCATCCAGACCCTCTTCACCGTCTAGCGGCGCCCTCCCGCCCTCGGGCCGGTGTGCCCGAGGGCGGGCCACCGCGTCAGGGGCGTAGCCGGTCCAGGAGCTGGGCCTGGTAGAGGGAGGGTGGCAGGAGGCCGGGCTGGTTCGGGCCCTCGATGTAGCCGGTGGGCTGGGCGAACGGGCCGTCGCCCGTCACCGTGCCCCGGCAGCCGATCGCGTAGTTCTGGGCCGTCGGAGGTTTCTGGACGATGAGCCGGCTGGTGGCGACGTCGCAGTTCCAGGCCACGGAATGGGCCGCCGACCAGCCGTGCGAGGTGCCGTAGCGGCCCCGGTTGTAGAGGCCGAGCGTGTAGTCGTAGTGCGGGTCCACGTCCCGGTGACCGTCGAACAGCAGGCCCTGCGACCAGCGGCGGTGACCCTCGCTGGAGTTGAGCGCGTACTCCGACGTGCCACGCAGGAAGACGACGCCCGACACCGTGCTGTGGCCGTTGGAGACGAAGGCGTGCCTGGCCTTGTAGGCGTAGCAGTCGCGGAAGAGCACCTGCTGGGAGTAGGTGTAGGTGTTGAAGTTGTAGCGCCTGCTGCCGGTGACGACGCTGACGGGGTCGATGGCGCGGCAGTTCTCGACCGTGGCGCGGGTGGTCTCCTGGGTGGCGACCCCGGCCTGGGTGAAGTGCAGCATCGTGCAGTCCCGCACCCACGAGTCCTCGGTGCGCAGCAGCACGATCGCGTTGTACGCGTGCTCCTCGTCCTGCTCGGGATCCCCGTGATACTCGATGTCCACGCGCAGCCGCTCCACGCCGACCTCGGTGACGAGCCCGGCCCGGTCCCATCGGTAGAGGTATGAGGTGGCGTGGGCGCCGTTGAGGTGGTTGAAGACCGGCACGTCGAGGGTCACGACATTTCCGGAAATGTTGCGTACGTAGCGGTTGTAGATGATCGGCTGTTCGCCCACCTTCCACGCCGGGCCCACGTCATGGCCGCCGTAGTCGATGGCCTTCAGCCACTCCTCGGTGCACGGGTGGTTGATCACGATGTTGTCGCCAGGACGGAGCGCACCCGGATTCGCCACCTCGAACTCGCGTGCGCCCACCTGCACGAACCCGGTCGTGATCTCGGTACGGGTCCCCGGCACCTCACCGGCCCATCCACCGCCCGCGACCCCGCCGGCCACGATGACGTCGCGGGCGGCCGGAGTGTTGCCGGTCGCCTTGATGATCGTGTTGCCCGCCGGGTCCTCGCCGTCGCCGGAGCCGCGCAGCACGGTGCCGCTCGCGCGGACGTACAGGGTCCCGGCGACGGGATAGAGGCCGGGCAGCAGGAGCACGGCGCCGCGCCGGCGGCGGGGCAGCGCGCCGACGGCGTCGAGCGCCGCCTGGATGTGCGCGGTGTTGTCGCCCTCGACCGGCCGGATCGTCCTGGCCACGGGCACGTGCGGGATCGGGCGTTCGCCGCCCCGGTAGCCGGCGTGGCTGAAGTCGGGGACGCGGTTGCCCTCGGCGTCCTGCTCGTAGACCAGCCGCCCCCGCCGGTCGTACCGGACCAGCCGGGACTGCCAAAGCACGCCGGCGGAGGCAGGGGCGCCCGCCATGGTGGTCAGGGCCAGCGCGCCGCCCGCCGCGAACAGCCCGCGTCTGCTGAGATCAGGTGCCATTGACTACCTCTCCGATGACGATCTTGTCCAGTTCCGGCCCGCGTGCCGCGTGCCCGAAGAAGCGGATCGTGTTGACCCCGGCCACCAGCTCCACCGGCACGGTGGCGGTCGTGACCGTGTCCTTGGTCCCGGTCATCGGCACCTGGATCGCGTCACCGCCGTTCACGCTGACCGAGAACGTCTGCGCGCCGTCCACCAGCGCGTGCACGGTCATCCGCCGCGCCCCGGCCGTCTCCGCCAGCACGCCCCTGACCACGGTGTGGTCGTAGACGTTGCCGCCGATGAGGATCACCTTGCGCCCGCCCGAGCACACCGCGCAGTACGCCGGCTCGGCCGCGCCCTCCCACACGTTCCCGGCCCGCTCGGCCTCGTAGGTCCCCGGGCTCCGGTCCGGCGGCGGCAGCCGCACGGGCGGCGTCGCGGCCCCGAGCTGCTCGGCCTTGAGATCCTTGACCAGCAGGTACGTCTCCTGCAGCCCGGCGCTCTTGATGCTGCGGTAGATGCCCCACTTCGGCCGGTTGTACTGTTCGGCCGTCCACCACAGGTCGATCCCGTCCACCCGCTGATCGACGATCGTGCGCCGCCCGTCCCGCAGGATCCACCGCATATATCCGTCATCACCGGACTTGAACTCGATCACGGTCGTCACCCACCGGTTCTGGATCGGCTCCAGGTCGGCCAGGGCGAAGTCGTGTGACTTGTTGTCCGCAAGCGTCCAGTAGCGGGCCGCGATCTTCTGCACCCCGCCCACGACCGGCAGCGACACCTGCGCCACCGGCGTACCGATGTCAGAGGTCTTGAGCTGCCAGATGTGGCTGAAGCCGGTGGTCGCGTCGAGCGTGTCCGGAATGTACATCCGGTACGACAGCCGCCACGTCTCATCCTTACGGATCTCCAGCGGCCGCCCGCCGGAGGTGCGCAGGCCGCGTACCTCGTTCCGCATCCGGTCGGCCCCGTCGCGGTCCTCCAGGTGCGCGTCGAAGCGCCAGGCGTTCCCCTCCACCCGCACGTGCGGCTGCCCCTCGGGGTGCGAGCCGCGCCGGTCGTCCTCCAGCGCCTCGAACGCCCCGAGCCCGTCGCGCGCCGGGCTCGGGTCCCAGCGGCGCTCCCAGCGCGGCGCCGCCCCGGCCGGGACGGCGCCGCCGACCTGGACGACCAGCGCGAACGCCGCCAGAACGCCCAGAAGGCGGGCCCTCACTCGGCGCTCCCGGTGAGCTGGTGGGCCTGCAGGTTCCTGATCAGCAGGTAGGTGTTCTGCAGCCCCGAGCTGTTGACGCTGCGGTAGATCCCCCACTTGGGCCGCAGGTACTCGTCGTCGCCGCGCCACAGGTCGGTGCCGTCCATGCGCCTGTCGACGAGCGTGGTGGAGCCGTCTTTGAGCGTCCAGCGCAGGTAGCCGTTGTCGGCGGCCTTGAACTCGAAGGTGGTGTCGAGCCACTTGCCCTGGATCGGGTTGAGGTTGGTGTTGCCGACCTCGTGGGTCTGCTCGGACTCGTCCCAATACCTGACGTTGATCTTCGGGGTGCCGCCGGAGACCGGCAGCGACATCGTGTAGAGGGGCGCGCCCGAGCCGGGCGTCTTCATCTGCGCGATGTGGCTGAAGGAGGTGGTCGCGTCGAGGGAGGTGGGAATGTAGAGCTGGTAGCCGATCCGCCAGGTCTGGTTCTTCAGGATCTTGAGGTACGAGCTGCCGCTCGTGCGCATGCCCTTGACCTCGTTGCGCTGCCGGTCGGAGCCGTCGCGGTCCTGGGTGTGCATGTCGAAGCGGTAGGCGTCGCCGGAGACGTAGATGTGCGTGGTGCCGGAGTGGGAGTCGGCGCGGTCGTCCTCGATGCCCTCGAAGGTGGCCGAGACGCCCTGGATGCCGGGGTTCCAGCGCAGCGTCCAGGCGGCGGCGGAGGCGGGCAGGGCGGTGGCGGTGAGGGTCAGTGCGGCCAGCACGCCGCTGAGCTGCTTGATCATGAGATCTCTCTCCTGAGGTGAAGCGTGAACCCGCCGTTGGGGGGCACGGCGAGGTCGAGCTTGCCCCCGGCGGAGACGGTGGCCGTCTCGGCGAGGATCCGGTCGCCGGGGGCGTCCCGGTAGATCTCGGCCGCCCACTCCCCCTCGTCGAGGAAGCCGAGCGGCACAGTGAGCGTGCGGGCCTCGCCCGACACGCCGGCGCCGACGTACCACTCGCCGCCGCTCCTCCTGGCCAGCAGGAGGTGGTCGGCGGGGTCGCCGGACAGCAGCCGCGTCTCGTCCCAGGCGACGGGGACGTTCGACAGCAGCCGCAGCGCCTCCGGCCTGGCCTCGTAGGCCGCGATGCCGTCGGCGAAGTGCTGGATCCCGGACTCGAAGAGCACCGCGAGGGCCAGCTCGAACCCGGCCGTGATCGTGCGGACGCCGGTGAACGTGCACGGGGTGAAGTCCATCGGGCCCTGCACGTTGCGGGTGCAGGCCAGCGACAGGTAGTGGGTGGCCGGGTAAAGGGGCTGTTTGCCGGGTTTCGGCTTGATCCATTCGGCGCCCTTGACCGCCTCGGCGGTCATGAAGTGCGGCCACGTACGCTCGGTGCCGCGCGGGATCGTGCCGCCGTGGAAGACGACCATGAGCTCCAGCCGGGCGGTGGCGGCCAGGATGGCGTCGAACCAGCGCATGCGGTCCTGGCCGTCCGACTCGGTGAAGTCGATCTTCACGCCGGCCGCGCCCCACTCCTTCCAGAGCGCGAGCTTCTCCCGGTGCTCCAGCTCGGTGTCCACGTGCTGCCAGTGCGACCACAGCCACACGCCGACGCCCTTGTCCGTGGCGTAGCCGATCAGCTCGGGCATCCACTCCTTGTTCCAGCCGGCGTCGGCCAGCACGTACGGCCAGCCGTTGGCGGCGGCGAAGTCCACCCAGCGCTTCTGGGCGTCCAGGTCGCGGGTCGAGGGTCCGTCCGACCACCAGGACCAGGCGGCGGCCCCGGGGCGGATCCAGGCGGGGTCCGCGACCTTGGAGGGCGCGGCGAGGCTGGTGACCAGGTCGCTCTCGACGATCGCGGCCAGGTCGCCGACGATCATCGTGCGCCAGGGGGTGACGAGCGGGCTGGCGGCGGTCACGTACGGGTCGGGCAGGTCGAGGCGGAAGGCGTGACCGTCGAAGCGCAGGCGGGAACCGGCGTAGCCGCCGTCCAGGTCGGACTCGGTGAGCATCAGCCAGATGCCGCCGGTCTGGAAGAGCGACGGGTAGCCGTACAGGATGGGCTCGGCGCCGGCGACCGTGGTGTGGCGGTGGATCTCCTCGTAGTCGCACCGCCCGTTCTCGTACGGCAGCAGCACCGCCCGGGCGTCCCCCGCCACCACATACTCCGACAGCTCCCCGGTCACCGTGACGGGCCCGGTCCAGGGCACCGCGTACCGGTAGGCCACGCCGCCCCCGCCCACCCGGACCAGCAGGTCGAGCCGGTGCGGGCCCTTGGCGAACGACAGCGTCCACTCCGTGGCCGTGTACCGGTGCTCGCGCCGTTTCCCCGTCACGGTCCGATAGAAATCGTCGATCCGCCGGCTGTCGCTCCCGGTGAAGGCCAGCCCCGTGGTCAGGTCCTCGTGGGCGGTCCGGATCCCGAGCCTGGACGGCAGGACCACGGCGCGGCCCTCGTGGCGTACCTCCAGGGTCAGCTCGCCGGCCGCGCCGAGCGCGACCGCCGCCTCCAGATCGTCCTCACTGAACGTCCACTCCGGCACAGGCCCTCCAGTACGAAGAGATAGGAGGAGTCGACCGCCCCGCGTCACTGCGCGGCACCGCTCGCGGCGGCCCAGAACAGGCGGTCGCCAGTCTCCTCACAGCGGGCTTTAGCCTAGGTTGAGAGCTGTTTCAATTCAATTCTTGACGAAGTTAATTACCAGGTCTACGGTACGGCCATGCCTCACGGACTGTCGCAAGAACGACCGACCGGCCCGGCTATTCATCCGATCTCTGCCGCCCGACCGGCTCCCCCAAATCTGAACCGCCGCCAGTTGCTGGCCCTCGCGGTAGCCCTGCCCGCGCTCGGCGCGTGCGCCGGAGACACCCGGCAGCGCCCCCAGGCGCAACCCCCGGCCCCGGTGAAGTCCGGCGTGCCCGCCCTCGACCCGAACCGGCCCGGCAACGAGACCTGGCCCTTCGAGGAGGCCGAGGCCCTCGACAAGTCGCTGACCTGGCCGGCCACGCAGGTGCCCGAGCCGCCGGCCAAGGTGGTGCTGACCGTGGCCATCACGGCGGACGTCATCGCCGAGGTGCGCAACGCCCAGTTCGACCTGTTCTTCCGGCGGCGGCACCCGAACATCGAGATCAGGCGAGAGACCTCCCCGATCGACGCCTACCTGACCAAGTACATGGCCCAGGCGGCGGGCGGGAAGCTGCCCGACGTCATGTACACGCATTACAGCTGGGCCCAGAACTTCATCGCCAACGCCGTGTTCGAGCCGCTGGAGTCGTACATCGCCAAGACGCCCGGCTTCGGCATGGACGACCTGCCGGAGAACGCGCTCGGCTATTTCAAGGACGCCGGCGGCAAGCTGTACGCGCTGCCCACGGATATGGCCCCCAAGCTGCTCTTCTACAACAAGGACGCCTTCGACGCGGCCGGCGTCGGCTACCCCGACGCGTCGTGGACCGTCGAGAAGATGGTCGAGACCGCGAGGAGGCTGACCAAGGGCGAGGGCGCGCAGAAGATCTTCGGCTTCACCCCGATGCCGCTCCCGGCGCCCGACCTGACCACGATCTTCCTGCTCCCGTACGGCGGCCGCTTCCTCAGCCAGGACGAGATGACGGTGACCATCGCCCAGGCGCCCGCCGAGAAGGCCATGGGCATGTGGCTGGACGTGCTGCTCAAGGACAAGGCGGTGCCCAGCCTGGCCGAGCTGAACCAGGTGCTGGAGAAGGTGGAACCGTTCAAGATCGGCAAGGCGGCGATGTCGATCCAGGGCGCGTGGATCCTCACCGAGCTGGCCAAGCAGAAGGCGTTCACATGGGGCGCCGCGCCCGTGCCGAAGGGCCCGGCGGGCCGTTTCACCCCGGCGGTGGGCAGCGGCCTGGCGATGACGGCGGCCTCGCGGCAGAAGGACGCCGCCTGGATCTACCTCAACGAGTATCTGTCCTCCACCGGCCAGCAGTTCCGCCGGATCAGCGCGCCCGCCCGCCAGTCGGCCTGGCTGCCGAACGCCGAGGCGCTGGGCATCCCCAAGGACGTCATCGAGGTCGCCCAGGAGGCCATGAAGGAGTACGCCACCAGCGACGGCGTCATGCACCTGCCCGCCAACAAGAAGGTCGTGGACACGGCCAAGCCGATCTGGGAACAGGCCATGATCGGCAAACTCGGCCTGGAGGACGCGCTGCGGCAGATCGCGGACAAGGTCACTCCGCTGCTGGCCGAGAACAAGATCGCATGACCACGCTCGGTATAAGGCGGCCCGTTACGACGAGTCGCCGGGAGGCGCGGCGCTTCCACCTGTTCGTCTCACCGTGGGTGATCGGGTTCGTCCTGTTCAGCGGCGGCCCGATCCTCGCCTCCGTCGTGCTCAGCTTCACCAAGTGGAACCTGCTGCGCCCGCCCGAGTGGATCGGCCTGGACAACTATCGCAAGATGCTGGCCGACACCGAGTTCTGGGACGCCATCAGGGGCACCTTCTACTACGGCGTCGGCTCGGTGGCCCTCGGCGTGAGCTTCACCCTGCTGCTGGCGATGCTGCTCAACCAGCCGCTGCGCTTCCAGGGCCTGTTCCGCACCGTGATGTACATGCCGTCGGTGGTCTCCGGCGTGGCCACCGCGCTGCTCTGGCTGAACATCCTGCACCCCGACTACGGGCTGATCAACAAGCTGCTGGCGATGGCCGGCGTCACCGGGCCCGGCTGGCTGGGCTCGCCGGACTGGGCGATGCCCGCGCTGATCCTGATGAGCGTGTGGGGCGCGGGCAACACGATCATCATCTACCTGGCCGGGCTGCAGGGCATCCCCCGGTCCCTGTACGAGGCCGCCGAGATCGACGGGGCCGGCTGGTGGCGCCGGTTCTGGAGCGTGACCGTGCCCATGATGTCGCCGGTCATCTTCTTCAACGTGGTCACCGGGTTCATCGCGAGCATCCAGGCGTACTCGCTGATCCTCATCATGACCGAGGGCGGCCCGGCCAATTCGACCATGGTCCTCGGCCTCTACATCTACCGGCACGCCTTCGTCTACTTCGACATGGGGTACGCCGCCGCCCTGTCGTGGGCGATGTTCGTCATCGTCATCGCCGTCACGTTCGTCCAGTTCCGCCTGGCCAGGCGCTGGGTGCACTACGAGTTCGCGTGAGGAGGCCGTGATGCTGCTGGAGACGGCCAGGCCCCCGGCCGCCCCGCCCAGGACGCTCACCGCCGTCCAGGCCGAGCGCGTCCGGCGGATCCGGCGCACCGGCGCCTACCTCCTGCTCGTCATCGCCACCGCCGTGTTCGTCCTGCCGTTCCTGTGGATGGTCACGACGTCGCTCAAGTCGGACGCCGAGAACCTGGCCTTCCCGCCGGAGTTCCTGCCGAGCTCCTTCCACTTCGAGAACTACGCGCGCGGGTGGAGCGGGAGCCTGCCGTTCACCACGTTCCTGCTCAACAGCGTGCTCATCACCGCGCTGTCGATGCTGGGCAACCTGATCTCCTGCGTGCTGCCCGCCTACGCCTTCGCGCGGCTGCGGGCCAGGGCGGCGAGTGTGATGTTCGCGCTGCTGCTGGCGACCATGATGATCCCGCGCGAGATCACGCTGGTGCCGAAGTACGTCATGTTCGCGGGCCTCGGCTGGGTGGACACGTACCTGCCGCTGGTCGTGCCCGAGTTCTTCGGGGTGGCGCTCTACATCTTCCTGCTCCGGCAGTTCTTCACCACGATCCCGCAGGAGCTGATCGACGCCGCCCGCATCGACGGCGCCTCCGAACTGCGCATCCTGTGGCGGGTGATGCTGCCGCTGTCGAAACCGGCGCTGGCCTCCATCATGCTGTTCTCGTTCGTGGGCAACTGGAACCAGTATCTGGAGTCGGTGATCTATCTGCGCACGACGGACAGGTTCACGATCCCGCTGGGCCTGGCGATGTTCTCGGGGCAGTACGCCACCCAGTACAACCAGATGATGGCCGTGGCCCTGATCACGCTGATGCCCATCCTCATGCTGTTCTTCATCGCGCAGAAGACGTTCATCAGGGGCGTCACGCTGACCGGGATATCCGGCCGGTGACTCTTGACGAATCAAATGAACGATCATTTTAATCTTCCTCATGGGGCGCATTCCGGGTGTCACGGCTGCCGAGACGCGTGAGCGGCTGCTGGCCGCCGCCGCGGAGGTCTTCGCCGAACGCGGTTACGACGGTACCCGCGTGGCGGACATCGCCGCCGCCGCGGGCGTGAGCAACGGCGCCCTGTACGCGCACTTCGGCTCGAAGGCCGACCTGCTCGTGGCCGCGCTGCGGGCGCACGGGCGGCGGCTGCTGGCCGGCCTGTTCGCCACCGATCCCGACCGGTCGGCCACGGACCTGCTGCTCACGCTCGGCCGCAACCTGCCGCGCCGCCGCGATCCCGGCGCCTACCTCATCGTCGAGGCCCTGGTCGCGGCCCGCAGGGACGAGGACGTGGCCGGTCCGATGCGCGACTACATCGGCGAACGGGCCGGGTGGATCGCCGACCTCGTCCACGTGGCGCAGGGCGACGGCGAGCTCGATCCCGCGCTGTCGCCGGACGCGCTCGCCCACTTCTGCCTGCTGCTCGCCATGGGCAGCGCCCTGGTCCCGCCCGACCTGCGGGCGGTGGACCGCGAGGAGTGGGCCGCGCTGCTCACCCGCGTCATCGCCGGCCTCGCACCGGCGGGCTCCACCACCGAGGAGGCGTGATATGGGCGTGGACGACCGTTTCGTCCGAGACTTCGGGCAGGACGACGGGGAGGAGCCCGGCGGTACGCGCAACGAGATCATCACCGGGCCGGTGTCCGACTGGGCGACCGACTTCTCCCACCTCGAACCCGAATGGGCCGCGGACCCGTACCCGATCATGGAGGACCTGCGGGGGCGCTGCCCGATCGCGCACACCGGGCGGTTCGGCGGCGGGTGGCTGCCGACGCGCTACGCGGACGTCGCGGCGATCGCGTACGACACCGAGCGGTTCTCCTCGCGCTCGATCATCATGAGCAACTTCCGGCCGCCGCGCGAGCTGGCGCCGGTGGGCAGCACGCCGCCGATCTCCTCCGACCCGCCGTTCCACCACGACGCGCGGCGGCTGCTGCTGCCGGCGTTCACCAAGAGCGCGGTCGCCAAGCGGGAGGAGGCGGCGCGGGCGATGTGCCACTCGCTGATCGACGATCTGCGCGGGCAGGAGGTCGTGGACGCGGCCCGCGACTACGCCCAGCACATCCCGCGGCGGGTGATCGCCGACATGCTGGGCTTCCCGCAGGAGGACGGGCCGCGCTTCCGTCGCTTCATCGAGAACGTGCTCGAAGGCGTCAACCTGCCGGCGGAGGAGCGGACGGCGCGGATGGACGAGCTGTTCGACTACCTGCTCGTCCAGATCCGCGCCCACCTCGACCAGCCGCGCGACGACCTGACGACCTATCTCATCAACGCCGAGCTGTACGGGCGCAAGCTCGAATCGTCGCACGTGGCGGGGACGATGGCGTTATTACTCATCGCCGGCATCGACACGACGTGGAGCGCCATCGGGGCGTCGTTGTGGCATCTGGCCAGGACGCCGGCCGATCGGGAGCGGCTGGTGGCCGAGCCGGGGCTGCTGCCGACGGCGATGGAGGAGTTCCTGCGGGCGTACGCGCCGGTCACGATGGCGCGGCTGGTGAAAGAGGACATGAGCTGGAACGGCGTCGACATGCGGGCCGACGACTGGGTGCTGCTGTCGTTCCCGGCCGGCAACCGGGATCCCGGGCAGTTCGAGCGGGCCGGCGAGGTCGTCATCGACCGGGAGGTCAACCGGCACGCGGCCTTCGGACTCGGTATCCACCGGTGTGTGGGCTCGCATCTCGCGCGGATGGAGCTGCGGGTGGCGCTGGAGGTGTGGCTGGAGCGCATCCCGGAGTTCACGCTGGCGGACCCGGCGGCGGTGACCTGGTCGACCGGGCAGGTGCGCGGCCCACGCACCCTCCCGGTCCGCGTGACCTCACCCTGAACCGCAGGCCAGGCGGGCGGCGGCCCAGTCGGCGTGGTCGGCGCCGTTGCCGTCGCCGCCGTCCGTGACGCGCAGCTCCAGCACCTGACCCCCACTGACATCGGCCGACAGCGACTCCGCGCCGCCCGCCCCGGTGAGCACACCGGAGGCCGCGCGGCGCTGCCCGTCCACCCACACCTCGAAGGCGACCGAGCCGCTCCCGCCTATCTCGTCGTCCACCCCGACGTCGGCGCGGAACGTCGTACACCGCCCGCCGAGATCGAGCGCGATCCGCGACGGGGCGTGCGCGCCGATGCCCTTCTCGTACGTCCGGCCGCCGATGGACAAGGTCCTGCCGTCACCGGCGGGCTGCTCGGCGTTGCTGCGATCGCGCTCCACCGGCCCCCAGCCGTTCTCCGACGCCGTGAACGGCAGGTCGCTCACCCACACGCTGCCCGGCGGCAACGGCGTGCGCAGCGTCGTGGCGGCCCGCGCGGTGACCGGGAAGCGGGCGGAGGTGGCGGTGACCGTGGCGGTCAGCTCGTGCTCGCCGAAGTCGGCGTCCGGCGGCGGGGTGACGGTGAACAAGGCCTGGCCGGGGGTGCCATGAGCGACTGTGCCCAGGTCGGCCGTGGCGGGGGTGACCGTCCAGCCCGCGGGCGCGGCCAGCACCGCGGTCACGCCGGTGAGCCCGTCCGCGCAACCGGCCGTGACGGTGACGGTGACGCGCTCGGGCGTGCCGGGCTCGGCGTTCCCGTCGCCGGTCGCGGTCACGTCCGGCGGGCAGGGCGCGGTCACGTCGGAGTCGGCCACGCCACCGGCGCGGACCTCCTTGGCGGTGAGCGGGCGCAGCGTCAGCGTGTAGTCCTGGGTCTTGGCGGGCGGCACGCGATACTCGGTCAGCACCGAGTTGGGCGTCTCCCCCATGCCGGTCTCGCCGATGGCGGCGTGCAGGGTGATCCAGCCGTCGTTGCGCACGAGCGGGAGCTGGAAGTCGTACTCGGCGCGGGCCAGCTCGTCGTACCGGGTGGCGCTGACGTCGATGGGACCGTCGGTCCTGCCGACGAGCAGCCCGGCGTTCCGGCCGTCGTTGAGCGTCACCCAGCGGGCGCCGGTGTGGTTGCCGTGCGCCTGGGGGCGGGAGTAGCGGACATATTCCTCGTCCACGTCGTTCCGCCACACGCCGGTGAAGGCCCCGCTCGACCGGTCGTTGTACGTCTCATGCGGCCCCTTGCCGTAGTAGGCCAGCTCACGCATCGAGCCGGGCACCTTGACCTGTACGCCCACCCGGGGCAGGTACGGCAGCGTGGTCAGCCGCGAGCCGCGCGGAACCACGCGGTGCCGCAGGCTCACGGTGCCCCGGCCGTCGATGCGGTAGCTCATGACCTGCTCGAACGACAGCAGGCTCGCCATGCCGGGGGCGGCGGCGGTGCTGGTGACCTCGACGACCACGGCGTCCCCGTCCGGCTCGGCCCGCGTACCGGTGATCTCCGTACGCAGCCGGTCGAGGCCGGCCCGGTGCCACACCTCCCGGTCGGCGGTGCCCCAGTCGTAGGTCTCGTTGCTGGTGGGCGGCCGGTAGACGTCCAGCTCCGGGCCCGCACGCAGCAACTCGCGGCCACCGGCGTCCATGGACGTCAGGGCACCCTTCACGAAGCGGTACTTCCAGCCGGCGCCGGTTACGGTGATCGTGTCGCCGTCGCGGCTCAGCTTCGGGGTTCCGGCGGGTGGCAGGGCGATGCCGGGGACGACGCGGCCGCCGAGGTCGAACTGCTGCCAGCCGTACCGCCAGCCCTTGGGCGCCCACGCGGGCGGATCGGCGGCGACGGCCTCGACGATCAGCCTGCGCTGCCGGTCGTCCGGGTTGGCGGGCGGGGTCCCGACGTCGAGGTCGGCGCTGCCCCCGGGCTCCAGGCGCAGGTCGCGCACGCCCGAACGGAGCACGCGGTCCACCTCCTGCAGCGACCAGCGCACCTTGACGTGCAGCGAGCCCGCGGGCTGCTCGTTGTGCACGCGCACCTTACCGGTGGACGGAGCGGTGGAGGTGAAGCGGATGGGGGCGTGGGCCCAGGCCATCTCCGTCGTCTCCGGTTGCGGGTGGCGGTCGGAGCCGACCAGGCCGTCCGTGCCGGACAGGCTCAGCCCGAGGCTGAGGAAGTCGCCGCGGCGGTCGAACCGGTCGAAGTCGAGGGCCAGCACCGGGTCCTCGCCCCCGCCGTACACGCGGACGTCGTCGATGAGGCCGCGGGCCAGCCGGGGCACCGTGTTGTCCTGCTGGGTCTCCGCGTTGCGGCCGACGTTGACCTCGTAGAGGCCGGGTTCGAGGGCTCCGGACTGCGCGGCGGTCCCGGCCTGCCGGTCGTCGATGGACAGCCGCAGCTCCGTCCCGTCATAGGTGCCGGTGACGTGGTGCCAGGCGCCGTACCAGTCGTCGGGTACGGCGGCCGCGGCGGCCTTCCAGCCGGCGCCGGTCGTGACGCCGAACTCCAGCGTGCGCTCGTCGCGCATCTGCAGCGCGTACGCCCGCCCCTTGGTCACGATGGGGAGGCTGCCCGCCCACGGCCCCGGCTTGACCCAGGCGTCCAGGGTCACGGCCGAGCCGGTGAGGTCCAGTCTGCGGTCGCGGAAGACGTTGACGAAGTCGTCCAGGCTGGACAGCTCCACCGCCTGGCCGCGCCGCCCCTCGGCCGCCCCCGGTTTGCCGACGAGGAACGCCTGGATGCGGTTGCGGGAGGAGTCGGGGGTGAACACCAGCGGCTGGCGCAGGTTGGCCTCCGCCCAGTCCCAGATGAAACCACCCTGGAGAGACGGGTAGCGCCGGATCAGCTCCCAGAAGCGGTCGAAGTTGCCCAGGCTGTTGCCCATGGCGTGGGCGTACTCGCCGAACACGACCGGCCGCGTGGTCGTCCCGCCGATGGAGTCGACGTAACCGGGCGTGGGGTAGCGCGGGCCCCACACGTCGGCGTACGGGGCGTCGCCGTTGGGGCTGTTGGACTGGTGGTAGAGCAGCCGGGTCGGCTCGTTGGCGTCGGCCCACCGCGCCATCGCGTAGTGCGCGGCGCCGAGCCCGGCCTCGTTGCCGGTGTCCCAGATGATGACGCTGGGATGGTTCTTGTCCCTGGCCACCATGGCCCTGAACCGGTCGGCGAAGGCGGCCTGCCACTCCGGCCGGTCGGCCAGGCAGTCGCGGGGGCACGACTCGCGCGAGTGGGTCTCGATGTCCACCTCGTCGGCGACCCACAGGCCGTACCGGTCGGCCAGGTCGTAGAGGTAGGGGTCGGACGGGTAGTGCGAGGTGCGGACGGCGTTGAGGTGCAGGCTCTTCATCAGCTCGACGTCGCGGCGCTGGGCGTCGCGGGTGAGGTGGCGGCCGGTGTCCGCGTCGGTCTCGGCGCGGTTGGTGCCCTTGACGAGAATGCGCTCGCCGTTGACGAGCATCTGGCGGTCCTTGACCTCGACCTCGCGGAAGCCGACCGCCTGGGCCGTGGTGTGCAGCACCTTGCCGCCGGGGTCGAGCAGCTCCAGGACGAGGGCGTACAGGGCGGGCGAGTCGGCACTCCACTTGGCCGGGTCGCCGACCTGGGAAGTGAGGGTCGCGCCGCCCTCGGCGACGGGCTGCGACGTGGTGGCGACCGGCCGGCCGCGGGCGTCGGTCAGTGTGCCGCGTACGGTGTGGCCGGCGGCCTCACCCGCGACCTGGACCTTCGCGGTCAGGGTGGCGTTCCGGTACTGGGCGTCGAGGTCGGTGGTCACGTACGCGTCGCGCAACGAGGTCCGCGGGGTGGCGTACATCCAGACGTCGCGGAAGATCCCGCTGTAGCGCCACTGGTCGAAGTCCTCCAGGTACGCCCCCGCTCCCCACCGGTGCACCTGCACGGCCACCCGGTTCGCGCCCGGCCGCAGGGCGTCCGTCACCTCGAACTCGGCCGGGGTGTAGCCGCCCTGGTCGTAGCCCACGTACGCGCCGTTGACCCAGACGAAGTAGCCGCTGGTGACGCCCTCGAACCGGAGGAACACCCGCCGCCCCGACCAGTTCGCGGGCACGTCGATCTGCCGGACGTACGCGCCGGTCGGGTTCACGTCGCGGGGCACCTTGGGCGGTTCGTCCGGCCAGATCTCCTCGCTGATGTTGCGGAACATCGGGTGGTCGCTGAAGTCGGACTGCCAGGTGTGCGGCACCTTGGCCTTCGGCCAGCGCGAAACGTCGTGGCCGGCGGCCTGGAAACCCGCCGGCACCTCCTCGGGCCGCGGCGCGATGGTCAGCCGCCACTCGCCGTTCAGCGAGGAGATCCACGGCGAGCGGGCGTCGTGCTCGGTGACGCCGGAGATCGCCGAGCGCGCGTCCGCGTACGGCCGCAGCACCGCGTGTGGCGGCTGCTGCCCCTCCCCCACCATTTCCGGATCCTCCAGATAGCGGTAAACGTCCACCGCCTCCGGGGCCGCGCCGGCGGGAGCCGCTGTCAGGAACGGAGTCAGGAGCGCCGCCACGGCGATCACTAATCGGCTGAGCCTTGCTACCCGCCCGCGACGTGGGGACATCGCCACTCCAAGGAGCCAAGGGTGCTGATGCTGACAAGAGGGTTGACTCCGCCATATCTAACATCGAACGGCGGCGAAGACAATCGGTTGCAGATCATCCCAGGCCGGACCCGCCCTGGAAATCATCGTGCCCGTGGTGTTCGCTGTCGGCAGTGCCCGCCGGTGGGGCGGTGGGCGGCTCCCCGCGCACGCACGGATCCGAGACGCTCGTCGAAGGAGGGGCCATGACCGCCACCACGCCGCACCCGCTCGACCCGTTGACGCCGGGCGAGATCACGACCGCGCGCACCGTGCTGGCCGCCGCCGGACTGGTCGGGGACACGACCCGGTTCGCGTACACCGGCCTGGAGGAGCCGGTGAAGGAGATGCTGCTCTCGTACGCGCCCGGGGACCCGATCGACCGCCGGGTGCGGGTCATGCTGCTCGACACGGCCGGCGGGCCGTCCCATGACGTGGTCGTCTCGATCACCCGCGAGCTGGTCGACTCCGACCGCGTGCTCGACGCCGCGACGGACGGCCAGCTGCCCGTGCTGGACTCCGAGTTCGGGGTGGTCGAGGAGGTGCTGGCCACCGACGAGCGGTGGGTGGCCGCGCTCAAGAACCGGGGCCTGGACGTGACGCGGGTCCGGGTGGCCCCGCTGTCGGCGGGCGTGTACGCCGCCGAGTACCCGGGCGAGACCGGCCGCCGCCTGCTGCGCGGCCTGGCCTTCGTGCAGGAGCACGACAAGGACCACGCCTGGGCGCATCCGGTGGACGGCCTGGTCGCCTACGTCGACGTCCTCAACCGGTCCGTGGACCGGGTCTTCGACTTCGGCCCGGTCGCGATCCCGGGCGGGTCGGCGAACTACGACGACGCCGCCGTCGCCGGCGCCCCGCGCACGACGCAGCGGCCGATCGTCATCAGCCAGCCGGACGGCCCCTCGTTCACCCTGGAGGGCAACCTGCTGAGCTGGGAGAACTGGTCGCTGCGGGTGGGCTTCGACGCCCGCGAGGGGCTGGTGCTGCACCAGGTCACCTTCCACGATCGCGACAAGGTGAACGGGCGGCGGGGCCGTAACCGGTCGATCGTGCACCGCGCCTCGATCGCCGAGATGGTCGTGCCCTACGCCGACCCGTCGCCGGTGCGCTCCTGGCAGAACTACTTCGACACCGGCGAATACCTCGTCGGCCAGTACGCCAACCCGCTCGAGCCCGGCTGCGACTGCGTGGGCGCCATCACCTACCTCGACGCCGTCCTCGCCGACGAGCACGGCGCCCCCAGGACCATCACGAACGCGGTCTGCGTGCACGAGGAGGACCACGGCATCCTGTGGAAGCACAGCGACCTGTGGACGAACTCCGCCGAGACCCGCCGCGACCGCCGCCTGGTGCTGTCCTTCTTCACCACGGTCGGCAACTACGACTACGGCTTCTTCTGGTACCTCTACCTCGACGGCACCATCGAGTTCGAGGCCAAGGCCACCGGCATGCTGTTCACCTCCGCCCATCCGGGTGGCGAGCAGCCGTACGCGAGCGAGGTCGCTCCGAGCCTGGGCGCGCCCTACCACCAGCACCTGTTCTGCGCCCGGCTGGACATGGCGCTGGACGGGCCGGCCAACCGGGTCGAGGAGGTCGAGGTGGCCCGGGTGCCGATGGGGCCGGACAATCCGCGCGGCAACGCCTTCACCTACCGGCGCACGCCGCTGACCAGCGAGAGCCAGGCGCAGCGCACCGCCGACGCGGGGGCCGGCCGGGTCTGGCACATCAGCAACCCGGCCTCGCGCAACGCGCTGGGGCAGCCGGTCGGATACACGCTGTATCCCGAGGGAAAGCCGGTGCTGCTGGCCGATCCCGGGTCGTCGATCGCCGCGCGGGCGGCGTTCGCCACCCGGCATCTGTGGGTGACGGCGTACGACCCGGCCGAGCGCTATCCGGCGGGCGACTTCGTCAACCAGCATCCCGGCGGCGCGGGACTTCCCGCCTTCACCGCCGGCGACCGCGATATCGACGGCAACTCCATCGTCGTCTGGCACACCTTCGGGCTCACGCACTTTCCCCGGCCGGAAGACTGGCCGATCATGCCGGTCGACCACACCGGTTTCAAGCTCAAGCCGGTCGGTTTCTTCGACCGAAATCCCACGCTCGACGTGCCGGCGAGCGACGGTCACGGTGGTTGAGCGGTTACTCAGAATTGACCGAAACCGCCGATAAAACACCCGGCCAAAGCGCGGCGAACTATTTCGGCCCGCACTGACCGGCGATTCACCCACCCCTCCGTGTATGGATACATGTTCGTCCGGATATGCGGACCGGCCATTATGTTGGCCTGCCCAGGCCATCCGAGGGCTATTGATTTGGCCTCAGATCCATGTTTTGATCCGGCTTATTTGCATATGCCGGCCTCCCCCGCTCAACCGGCCGGGTCACGGTAAGGATGTGGAAACTTCCCTGCTGTACCGCCCGGACCTCCGCCCGGGGGAAATGGAGGAACCCTTTTCCATGGTCGCGTGCGTTCCGCGGCTGTTAGCCGGCCATTAACCGCCTTTTTCAATCATCTTTGGAAAACGGTGGGCCAAATCAGCCTGACTCCGGGGGCCAGGTCGCCATGCGCGAAAGTCAGGTTAAACATTCAACGGAGGCTGCCTTGACGAATTCTCGGCCGCAGGAGCCGGAGCCGTCTTCCTTTCCCACCGAACGAGGCGGGTTACCGCTCAAAGCGTTCGACGTAGGGCTGTTCCGGGAGAGCTCCGAGACAACCGTGGCCAAGCTGGAGAAACACCTGGCCGACCTCTCGATCAAAGGACTGGCCCTGACCGAGCCCTCGGCGCTGTCCCGGGCGGCCAGGGCCCTGATGACGACGGAACAGGAGAACATCGCGGGCTACGACGAGGAGAAGCTCGGCGCCATCATCGACCTGTACGTCAAGACCGGCATCCAGGTGCAGTCGCCCGGCTACATGGGGCGGCAGTTCTCCAGCACCGTGCCGCTCGCCGGCGTCATCGACTTCGTGAGCTCGGTGGTCAACCAGCCGTCGTCGTTCTATGAGGCCGGCCAGCTCCCCAACGTGGTGGAGAAGATCATGGCCGACGAGCTCAACCGCTTCATCGGCTGGCCGCCCGGCACCTTCGCGATGGTGACCACGTCGGGAGGCTCGCTGGCCAACCTGACCGCCATGCTGGCGGCCAGGAACGACAAGTTCCCCGGCTTCTGGTCGGAGGGCAGCGCGGCCTTCCTCGGCCAGGAGCGGCCCGCCATCGCGGTCGGGGACGACGTGCACTACAGCGTCACGCGTACCGCCGGGGTGATGGGCATCGGTGAGGCCCAGATCGTCCGGCTGCCGCTGAACCACGCGCAGCAGATCGACATGAACCGGGTCCGGCCGGCGCTGGAGGCGGCCGAGGGCCGGGGGTTGCGGGTGTTCTGCCTGGTGGCCTCGGCCGGCGCCATGTACATGGTGGACAACAGCTACACCGGCTCGGGACAGGGCACCTCCGCGCTGGAGACGGTCTGCAAGCAGGGCCAGGTCCTCAACTGGATCATCCGGCCGATCGACATGGAGCGGCGTCGGGACGGCACGTGGCCGCCCATGCCCAAGATCAACAACATCGTCTTCCTGGACACCGAGGTCGGTGACGAGGAGGACGTGGCCGAGAAGAAGGTCTGTATCGAGCTCAAGATCTACGGGGCGCCCGACCGCATGCGCGACCCGTTCACCCCCGTCTACTACTACTGGGCGGGCACGGTGCTGAGCACCGCCAAGCCGGGGCTCTACCGGTATCGGCTGGTGGTCGAGCTCGAACAGGAGGGCAAGAAGGAGCGGTTGTACCTGAACACGGAGAACCACCCGGCGATCAGGGTGGTCCCCGTTCAGTAAGAGCGGTGGCGGCGGCGCGCTGGAGACGCGCCGCCGCCTCCTCCGCCGCCGTTACGTCTTGCCCGCCAGGAGGGCTACCGCGTCGTCGGTGGAGGTCACCGTGGAGAACACCGCCCCCTGGACGGCGGTGACGATCCGGTGCAGCTCCGCGGCACTGATTTCGCCGAGACTGAATTCACTGATCGCGTCCTCCACGAAATGCACTTTGTAGCCGAGCTGTACGGCCTCGCGCGCGGTCGTGTCGCAGCAGATGAACGATGTGTATCCGCAGATCACAATGCGATCCACCGACTGGCCGCGCAGGAATCTGTCGAGATCCGGATTAGAGAACGACCCGATATAGTGCTTGGTGAGGACTAATTCCCCCGGCTCGGGGCGCGCACTGTCGACGAAGTCGATCCCCGGGCTGCCCGCGTCGAAACTCTGGTCCCCTGGAACGCGGCTGATGTGGCGAATGTGCACGACCGTGGCGACGTCACTGGAACGCGCGGCCTCCAGGAGACGCCGGATGTTGGCGAGCGACTGATCGAATTTCTCGACCGGCAGGGCTCCGCTTCCTGAGTATTCCTTCTGCACATCGACGACGAGGAGCGCAATCATGCTTCTCCTTCGGGGGGTCGGGGCGTATTATCCATCGCCCGGGCTAATACAGTGGAATTATCCCACGGCCATAGTCACCGGACCAGTGACGTAACAGAACACCCGACGCCCCGGTGATAATGTAATTTGACGGACCCCTGTCGCCCTATTCCGTCAGAGGGTCGAGGTGCGGGCCACCAGGTCGGGCTGGAAGATGACCTGGCGGTGCTCGTGGTCATCGGGCTGGTTGGCCTCCTCCAGCAGCAGCACGGCGGCGACCTGGCCAAGCTGCTCGCGCGGCTGCCGGATCGACGACAGCGGCACCGCGGCCGCCGCGGCGAAGTCGATGTCGTCGTAGCCGATGATCGCCAGGTCGGCCGGCACCCGCAGGCCGCGCAGGGTCATCTCCTGCAGCACCCCGATCGCGACCAGGTCGTTGGCGCAGAAGACCGCGGTGGGCCGCTCGCCCGGGGGCAGGCCGGCGATCTCCGCGCCGACGGTGCGGCCGGTGGCGACGGTGAGGTCGGGTAACGGGATGACGGTCAGCCGGTCGCCCGCCTCCAGCACCGCGGCCAGCCCGTCGTGCCTCTCCCGCACCTGCCGCACGGTGAACGGCCCGCCGGCGAAGGCGATGTGCCGGTGGCCCCGCTCGCGCAGGTGCCGGCCGGCCAGCCGCCCGCCGAGCACGTCGTCCACGGCGACCGAGCACCCGTGGCTGTGCCGGGCCGAGCTGTCGAACCGCACCACCGGGATGCCCCGGTCGATGAGCCGGCGCAGGCGCTCCTCCTCGCCGGTGTCGTTCACCGGCGTGATCAGCACGCCCAGCGGGCGCTGCTCCTCGAACGTCTCCAGCAGCCCGGCCTCGCGGGCGGCGTCCTTGTTGCTGTTGAAGACCATCACGGTGATGTCGGACCGCTGCGCCGCCGTCTCGACGCCGCGCAGCACGTCGATGAAGAACGGGTTGGCCAGGTCGAGCGCGACGACGCCGATGGTCCTGCTCCGCCCCGCCCGCAGTTGCCGGGCCGAGCCGTTGCGGACGTAGCCGAGCTGCGCGATCGCCTCCTGCACCCGGTGCCGGGTGTCGGGCGCCACCATCTCGGGCCGGTTGAGCACGTTGCTCACGGTGCCGACGGAGACCCCGGCGAGCCTGGCGACCGCTTTGATGCTCGACATCGTTCCTCGTGTCAGGTGAACGCCGACACGCGGCCACTTGACCGGGCGTCAAGATGCGGGGTGGCGAATTTTTCCAGGTCGCGAGCGTGTCGTCACGGTGATCATAGCGCAGCGGACCCGAGCCGTTCCGAAACGATTCACTCACCATGGAGGCCGTGCGCGGCGGGTCACCATTGGTGATCTTCGTCGGATCCGCTTGACCGGCGTGGCCATCCATGTCTAGATCGATAGGTTCGCTCGCCCCTACGCCCTCCGGAGGACATCGCATGGCATCGGCAGGGACGGGCACGCCGTGCTGACCGAGCAGGCCAGAGAGCGGCGGCGCCGGCGGGGGCTGGCGTTACGCGTCTCCGCCGTGCTGGCGGGCCTCGTCCTGCTGGCCCTGGCCGCCGCGCTGAGCGGGGTCCCCGTCGGCTCCCCCACCCTGCATCCGCTCCCGGCGCCGGACCGCCGCCACGTCGTGACCAGGCAACCGGCGGCCGCCCCGAGCCCTCGGCCCACCGGCCCGACGGCGGTTCCGTCCGCCACCGCGGTTCCGTCCGCCAGGCCGGCCTCATCGGCCGCGCCCGTTGAAACCACCCCGCCGGCGCGTGTCCGGCGCGCCACCCCCGCCACGCCGCGCCGTACGCGCGCCACGCCGACCATCACCGGCCACCAGCCGGCCAGGCGCGAGGTGTCCCAGGTCGCGCCCGCGGCCTCCCCGCGCGTCAAGCCGTCGAAGACCCCCCGCCCCGCCAGGACCGTGATCCCGACGCCCCGGCCCACCGCCACCCGCGAGCACGTCCCCCCAGGCCAGACGCGCGAGCCGCCGGGCAAGAAAGCCTCCCAGAAGTAGGACGCTCCACCCCCGGCTCCACCTTTCGGTGGTGCCGCTCCACCCCGCCCCCTTCCTAACGTCGCAGCCATGGACAACAAGAAACTCGATCTGCTGCAGCGGCTCCTGGATGCCAATGGGGGAAAGTTGAACGCCAAATTCCTGCTCGCGATCGCCGTCGTGGCCGTGATCGTCGTCGTCGGGTTCCTGGCCTTCCGGCTTATCTTGGTGGACATGATTCTCCAGCTGAGAGACTCCCGCTAAGCCGTGCGCGAGGTGTGGGCGCGGGTCACGCGGCTGCTGGCCGCCGACGACCCGGAGACGGGGCGGCTGACCAGGGTGGTGATCACCCTGGTCCTGGCGTGGTCGCTGGCCACCGCCGCGCCCGGCCGGGTGCCCGCGCTGGTGTGGGCGGCGCTGGGCGCGGCGATGGCCTGCTGGCTGGCGTTCGTCCTGCTGGACGGCCGCTTCTCGCGCCTGGCCGTGGCGCTGCTCGCGACCGGCGCCCTGACCGCGGCGACGGCGGCCGGGTCGGCCGAGGCGGCGTCCACGGTGTTCCTGTTCGCCATGCTGCTGCTGTTCGCGGCGCACTCGACCCCGACCATGACGGCCATCGTCCTCGTCACCGCGGCCGCGCTGGCGCTGACGACCGGCAGCATGCTCTGGTTCGGGCAGTCGCGGGCGTCGCTCGTGGTGCAGGCGTCGGTCATGGTCTGTACGGTGCTGTTCGCGCTGCACCGGCGCCAGTACCGCCGCGCCCTGCACGACCGGGCCAGGGCCATGGCGCTGGACGAGCGCGCCCGCATCGCCAGGGAGTTGCACGACGTGCTCGCCCATTCGCTCGGCGCGCTCGGCGTGCAGCTCGACGTGGCCGAGGCACTGCTGACCGAGCGGGGCGACGTGGACGGGGCGGTGGCGCGCATCCGCCGCTCGCGGGGGCTGGCCAGGGAGGGGCTCATCGAGGCGCGGGCGGCGGTGGCCGCGCTGCGCGAGGACGTTCCGCCGCTGCCGGACGCGCTCGGCCTGCTGGTCGCCGAGCACCGCCGCGACCACGACGTCCCGGCCGAGCTGCGGACGGCGGGCGCGCGCCGCCCGATCACCCCGGCGGCCGAGGTCTGCCTGCTGCGCACGGCCCGCGAGGCCCTCACCAACGCCGCCAGGCACGCCCCCGGCCGGCCGATCACGGTCGATCTCTCGTACGGCGACCGCCACGTCCGCCTGGCGGTCCGCAACCCGCTCCCCGAGCCGGCCACCCCCTCGGGTGAGCCCGGATACGGCCTGTCCGGCATGCGTGAGCGGGTGGCGCTGACGGGCGGGACACTGGACGCCGGGCCTGGCGGCGAGTTCTGGGAGGTGCGGGCGGAGGTGCCGGAGTGAGGGTCCTGGTGGTGGACGACCAGCAGGCGATGCGGGAGGGGCTCGTCGCGCTGCTGGGGCTGGTGGAGGGGGTGGAGGTCGTGGGCGACGCCGGGCAGGGTGAAGACGCTCTGGGCCTGGTGGCCACGCTCCGCCCCGACGTGGTGCTGATGGACCTGCGCATGCCGGTGATGGACGGCGTCGAGGCGACCCGGCGGATCGTCCGGGATCATCCGGAGGTGGCCGTGGTGGTGCTGACCACGTACGACGACGACAAGTCTGTGGACTCCGCGCTGCTGGCGGGGGCGCGCGGCTATCTGACCAAGGACGCGGGCCGCGCCGAGATCGCCGCCGCGCTGCGCTCGGCCGCCGCCGGGCAGTCCACCTTCTCGGCCGCGGCCACCAAGCGGCTGGTCGGCGCGCTGTCTCGGGAGGCGCCCGAGCCCGTGACGGTCTGCCCCGACGGGCTGACCGCGCGCGAGGTCGAGGTGCTGCGGCTGATCGAGCGGGGGCTGAACAACGCCGAGATCGGCGCCCGGCTGTTCATCGCCGAGACGACCGTGAAAACCCACATCAACAACGCCTTCGCCAAGATCGGCGTCCGCAACCGCACGGAGGCCGCCGGGTACGCCCGGGACAAGCTGATCCCTTGACAGCCGCCCATTACTGGAAAGAAACTTAACCGAAATACGCGAGAGAGCGCTCTCCCGCACAGCGGCCGACGTTGAGGAGTGGAACGATGATCACTAGACGGGCTCTGCTGGCAGGCGCTGCGGCCACCCCGATCCTGGCGCTCCAAGGGCGCGCCGAGGCCGCCACGACGCTCCCCATGACCGTCGTCAACCACACCTACCGCTACGCCAACAACGCGATCTTCCTCTACGTCGTCGGCACCGACCCGGCGACCGGCCGGCAGGTGTACGTCCGCGCCGACGGCGCCAAGGTCCCGGTCTCACTCTCGCTCAACGGCCCCGACGGCTACGCCGACCTGTCCATCCCGCTCGCGTCCGGCGGCGACACGCGCGTCACGCTGCCGTGGATGGCCGGCCGCGTGTACGTCTCCATGGGCCAGAAGCTCAAGTTCCGGGTCGTTCTCGACGGCAACGGCCAGCCCGCGCTCCAGCACCCGGCCGGCTGGGTGCGCTCGGACCCGAGCTACAACGTGCTGCACGACTTCATGGAGTTCAACTTCGAGTCCACCGGCATGTACTGCAACACGACCATGGTCGACATGTTCAGCATCCCGATGGAGCTGCGGCTCGTCGGCCAGGCCACCCAGACCGCCGGCACCCTGGTCCAGAACGGCCGCGACCAGATCTTCGCCGGCCTGGCGGCCGAGCCGACGTTCCGGCCGCTCATCGTGGGCGACAACCTGCGAGTGATCGCCCCCGGCCACGGCATCGAGGCCGGGATCTTCCCCGGTAACTACTTCGACGCCTACATCAACCAGGTGTGGAACGCCTACGCCGGTAGCAGCATGCGGGTGGTGGCGGGCGGGGTCACGTACACGGGGCGGGTGTTGGGCGGGCAGTTCGCGTTCGACAAGGGCGTCGGCTCGTTCGCGCGGCCGAGCACGCGGGACGTGTTCTTCTGCAACGGCGCCCTGTTCGCGGGCGCGCCGCCGAGGGGGCCGGTGGCGGCCATCCTCGGCGCCGGCTTCAACCGCGGCACCCTGATCAGCCACCCGGACCAGCCGACGACCGACCCCGGGACCTTCTACCGCCCGTCGGTCACCAACCACTACGCGCGCGTGCTGCACGCGAACACCCGCGACCGCAAGGCGTACGGCTACCCCTTCGACGACGTCGCCGACCAGTCCACCTACATCCAGGACCACGGCCCCACGTCGATCCGCCTGCGGCTCACCCCGTTCAACGCGAACCCCTGAGAAGGGAAACGGGCCTGGCGGCCGCTCAGTGGATGCGGCGGCCGTGGGCGTCCGGAACGCCTGACTTGCGCAGGAAATAGGTGTTGACCTGGTCGCGCCACTCCTCCGCCGAGCGCACCTGCTCGTCCAGCCGTTCGCGCACCCGGGCGTGCAGGTCCGGCGCCACCAGCCCGTCGATCTTCTCCCACTTCTCCCGGAGCCCGGCCGCCTGCTCGGCTCCGGCGAAGTGGGTGTCGTAGATGTGCTGGATCACCGTGGTCCCGTCACGCAGCACGTGCTCGTAGGGCACGTGGTGGAAGAACAGCAGCAGCTCGTCGGGGCAGTCGGCGAGCGACTCGTACACCTCCGACCACGGCCGCGGGTACTGCCCGGTGAAGCCGGTGCCGGAGGCGCGTGTACGGTCCACGCCCACGCCGTCGCGGTCGGCGAAGTGGTAGGTGCCCCACGGCGTGTACTCGTAGCCGTCCACGTCGGGCCCGTAATGGTGGCCGGGGCGGACCATGAAGCCGACGCCGAGCGGCGCCGTGTAGCGCTCGTAGGTGTGCCAGGATCCGTCCATCAGCTCGCGCAGCGCGCGCCGCAGCGGCTCCCGGTCGCCGGTGGCCGCGAACGTCAGCCCGATCCACTCGTCGAGCACGGCCCCCGGGTCCAGGTCCGGCGCCCAGGCGAGGCGGCCGAACGCGTACAGGTTGGCCTGCGCGAGCGGATGCCCGGTCCAGTACGGGTCGTCGCCCACGTTGGAGACCGCGACCAGGCCGCCGTTCACCGCCAGACCGGCGACGGTGGCCCCGTCCGGGCCCCAGGGCCGGAAGCCGAGCACCTCGCTCCAGAGCGGGCCCAGGTAGCAGACGTGCCGCTGCTGGCCGGTGTACTCCTGGGTCACCTGGAACTCCACCGCCAGCCGGGTGCCCGGCATGGCCGCGATCACCGGCGAGACCGGCTCACGCACCTGGAAGTCCATGGGACCGTACTTGACCTGCAGGATCGCGTTGTCGCGGAACCGGCCGTCGAGCGGCGCGAAGTGGTCGTGGGCCGCGCGGGCGCGGTCGGTGGAGCGGTCGCGCCAGTCCTGGCGGTGGTCGTAGACGAAGGCCCGCCAGTGCACGACCCCCTCGTACGGCGCCAGCGCGTCGGCCAGCGTGTTGGCGCCGTCGGCATGGCTGCGCCCGTACGCGAACGGCCCCGGCTGCCCCTCCGAGTCGGCCTTGACCACGTAACCGCCGAAGTCCGGGATGGCCGCGTACACCCGCTCGGTCGTCCGCGCCCACCACTCCCGCACGCCCGCGTCGAGCGGATCGGCGGTCGGCAGCCCGCCGAGCGCGATGGGGGAGGCGAAGTTGACCGACAGGTGCACGCGGATCCCGTACGGGCGCAGCGCCCCGGCGATCGCGGCGACCTCGCCGAGCCGGTCGGTCAGCAGGCGGGCCTCGGTGGCGTGCACGTTGACGTTGTTGATCGCGACCGCGTTGACGCCGCTCGCGGCCAGCAGCCGTCCGTAGGCCCGCACCCGGGTGAGATCGTCGTGCGGGACGCCGTCCCGCCAGAAGATCGACCCGCCCGCGTAGCCGCGTTCGACCTGGCCCATCACGGGGTGCACGTCGATGTTGTCCCAGTGGTCGAGCATGCGCCGGCGCAGGGCGGGGCGATGGTGCTCGGCCGCCCGTTCCCCTTCGAACGCCGCCTCGCCGAGCCTGACCACGGCGAAGAACCCGTACAGCAGCCCGGCCTGACCGCCGGCGGCGACCGTGGTGACACCGTCCTGCCGGGAGAGCACGAAGTCCTCGTCGCCGAGCCCTTCCTGCGGGGACAGGGTGATCACGAGGTCATGGGGGCCGTCGAGGGCGCCGCCGTGGCGGGCGCACGCGTGCGCGACCTCGGCCCGCACGGTGTCGGCGAGCGTCCCGTCGCCGGCCACGAGCGTGCGGCGCGAGCCGACCGCGCGGAACGCCTCGGGGGGCAGCCAGGCCGGATGGACGTCGTCGAGTTCAGGGATGGTCACAGGGGGCTCCTCGGGAATCAGGCGGTGAACCGCTGCTCGACCTCGGCGATCATCGGGCGGGCGTTCCACAGGAGCACCGCCGCGAGCGCGGAGGCCAGCAGGGTGGGCACGGCCTCGGACGCGACCAGCGTGACGCCGCCCGCCACGATCAGCAGGCACGCGTTGGCCAGGGTGGCGCCGGGAAAGCGGCCCAGCGAGTACGCGGCCAGCCGGGCCACGTCCACCGCCCGGAACGCGAACAGCGAGGTGATCACCAGCGCGTTGAGCACCCACAGCGTGGCCATCGCCGCCACCAGCACCAGCAGCACCGCCCACCAGCCCGGCACACCCGCGGCGGCGAAGTTGCCCAGGTTCGTCCCGATGATGGTCATCCCGGCCAGCCACGGGACCCAGATCTTCAGCGCGCCGGCGGCGTTGGCCTTGTACCCGCGCCAGAACGCGACCGCGGGCTTCAGCTCGATCAGCTCCCTGCGGCGGTGGCGCAGCGCGTACACGGCGGCCGACAGGGCGGGGCCGAGCGGGACCAGGCAGAGCGCGGCCAGCGGCACATTGCTGGCGTGCCAATCGAGCAGCACCAGCCCGGCCAGCCCCGGCAGGGTGGTGACCAGCAGCAGGAGCTCCACGGTCAGCAGCGTGTAGATCAGCGCGGCGGCCCGCGAGAGCGGTCCCGTCCCGAAGCGCCGCCCGGTCGTCACGTCACTCATCGCTTACCTTCCCCAAGCCCGAGCATGCGGTTGTCGTCCCACCAGGGCGGGGTCTCGTCCGTCACCGGCGTGAGCTCGACCAGCGTCACCTCGTGCCGGTCGAGCGTCAGGTCGAGCTCGGCCCGGCCGCCGGCGACCGGCAGCGCGCGGTGACGGCGGACCGGCTCGGCCGCCTCCCGGAGGATATCCAGCTCCCTCGGGCGCGGAGAGCGCGGGCGGCCCAGCTCGCACCAGGCCCGCCAGGCGTTGCCCAGCTCCTCGCTCACCGACGACCGCAGCATGAACGCCGATGCCCCGGCGAGCGGCACCGACAGCCGCACGGTGTGCCCGCTCACCGGCTCCCCGCCCGTGACGTCCACCGGAGCCCACGCCAGCACCGTGACCCGCCCGGTGCCGTCGCATCTTCGTCCTTCGGGTACGGGCCGCGACGGGGTCAGCCGTGGTCCTTCTTGAACCGCTCGTAGGCGGTGTTGACCAGGTTCAGGTAGGAGGTCATGTTCTTGCCCTCCAGCTCCTTGACGTAGGCGTCCCACTCGCTGATGTCGCGCTCGCCGAGGATGAACTTGAGCGTGTTCTGGGTGACGTAGTCCTTGAGCGGCGTCTCCCACAGCGTGCCCTGCTCGCGCTCCTCGTCGTTGAACGGGTGCGGCGGCTCCACCGGCCACGGCTTCCTGGCGTTCATCACCTTCTGGAACTCCAGCTCCTCCTCCGAGAAGGTGGAGTTGAGCAGCTCGGTGGTGCCGCCGTAGGCGAACACGCCGTTGGAGAAGCCGAAGTCCTTCTGCAGGTGCTTGGGGACGCCCGGGTTGAGGCCGACGAAGTCGATGTCCTTGGCCAGCTTGTACTTCGCGCCTTCCTTGGTGAACGTCGTGCCCTCGACGCCCCACTTGGCGAACTCCTCGCCCGCGTCGGAGTACCAGAGCCAGTCCACGAACTGCATCATGGCCACGAAGTTCTTGTTCTCCAGCGCCTTCTTGGAGATCATGACGCCGTTCTCGAGGCGCGTACCGATCTTGAAGTCGCCGACCGGGCCCATGGGCACCGGGATCTTGGCGATCTTGGCGTCCGGGTTGTTCTCGGTGAGCGAGGCCCGGTAGTCGTTGATCAGCGTCTGCGCGTTGGTGCTGATCACGAAGGACTTGCCGGAGACGAACTTCTGCTTGGCCTGGTCGTCCTGCTGGGTGAAGCTCTCCGGGTCGAGCAGCTTCTCCTTCACCAGCTTGTGCAGATATTCGATCATCTGCTTGTACTGCGGCATGGCGCCGGTGTAGGCGAACTTCCCGGCGGCCGCGTCCCAGGTCGCGTGCTGGTACTCCCAGCCGCCCTTGCTGCCGAACGCCTGGGCGACGATCTTGATCAGGTTGCCGCCGGGGGTGGGGACGCCCCAGCGGTCGGTCATCGGATACTGGTCGGGATACTCGGCCTTCATCGCCTTGAGCACGGTGTAGAGCTCGTCCCAGGTCGTGGGGACCTCCAGCTTGAGCTTCTCCAGGATGTCGGTCCTGATCGCGAGGGAGTAGTCGACCCAGATCTCCTGGTGCAGGCCGGGCAGCAGGTAGAAGCGGCCGTCCGACTGGCGCAGCGTGTCCAGCTCGGGCTCCAGCTTCCACTTGGCGACCTTGTCCTTGAAGTTCGGCATCAGGTCGAGGTAGTCGCTGACCGGCAGGATGGCGCCGGAGGCCACGAACGCCTCCTCGGCCGGGTGGTAGGTCTTCGGGATGATGAGCGGCGCCTGTCCCGAGCCCACCAGCAGGCCGCGCTTCTTCTCGTAGTCGCTGAGCGGCACCGTCACGGCCTTGAGCGTCACGTTGGTGCGCTTGGTCAGCTCCTGCCAGAACAGCCAGTCGTCCTTGTGCGGGTAGAACGGGTGGTTGTTGTAGAGCGCGTCGAACGAGACCGGCTCGGTGGCCTTGAACTGCTGGTTGACGCCGTAGCTCGCCATCGCGCCCGCCTTGTTCGCGGACACGTCGGCGGCCTTCTTCGGCGCCTCGTCCTCGCCGCAGCCGGCGAGCGTCAGGGTGAGCGCACCCAGACCGAGCAGCGCCTGACGTCGTGAGAGTTCACGCATGGGATTTCCTTCTGGTGAGGGCGTTGGGGGGGAGAGGACTAACCCTTGACCGCGCCGAGCATGACCCCGGAGACGAAGAACCTCTGGACGAAGGGGTAGACCGCGAGGATGGGCAGCACGGTGAGCATGATCGTCACTGACTGGATGTTCGCGGCGGCCTGCGTCACCTCGGAGGTGACGGCGCCCGCCGACTCGGCGCCGGTGGCTCCGGCGATGAGGTTGCGCAGGTAGATGGTCACCGGGAACAGGTCCGTGTCGTTCAGGTAGAGGAACGCGGTGAACCACGAGTTCCAGAACGAGACCGCGTAGAACAGCACCATCGTGGCGATGACCGCCTTCGACAGCGGCAGCACGACCTTCCACAGGATGCCGTAGGTGTTCAGGCCGTCGATGGCGGCGGCCTCCTCCAGCTCCTGCGGCAGGCCCTCGAAGAACGCCTTCATGACCAGGAGGTTGAAGACGCTGATGGCGTTGGGCAGGACGATGGCCCAGATGGAGTTCGTCAGTCCGATGCCGTTGACCAGCACGTACTGGGGGATCAGGCCGCCGGAGAAGATCATGGTGAAGACGGCGATCCAGATCAGGAACGTACGGCCCCTGAGGTGTTTCTTGGACAGCACGTACGCGTAACACGTCGTCAGCAGCATCGAGATCGCGGTGGCGACGACGGTGTAGAGGACGGTGTTGCCGTAGTTCGTCCAGAACATCGGGTCCGACACCACGATCCGGTAGGTCGTGAGGTTGAACCCGCGCGGGATGAGGTTGACCTGCCCGCTGATGATGTAGCGCTCCTGGCTGAAGGAGCGGGCGATGATGTTGATGAAGGGGTAGAGCGTCACGATCACGACGCCGGTCAGGATGACGGCGTTGACCACCTGGAACACCCGGCGGCCACGGCTCTTGGCGATCGCTACCACAGGCTCGTCCCTACTGTGCGACGGGAGATCAGGTTCGCCGACAGGATCAGCACGACACCGATCAGGGCCTCGAACAGGCCGATCGCGGCGGCGTAGCTCAGGTTGCTGGACTCCACGCCCATGCGGTACAGGTATGTCGAGATGACGTCGGCGGTCGGATAGGTCAGCGGGTTGTACAGCAGCAGAACCTTCTCGAAGCCCACGGCCATGAACGTGCCGATGTTGAGCACCAGCAGCGTGATCGCCGTCGGCCGGATGCCCGGCAGGGTGACGTGCCAGATCTGCCGCCAGCGGCCGGCGCCGTCCATCCGGGCCGCCTCGTAGAGCTGCTCGTTGATGGTCGTCAGCGCGGCCAGGTAGAGGATGGTGCCCCAGCCGACGGTCTGCCAGACCTCCGACGAGACGAAGATCGTCCGGAACCAGTCCGGCTTCTGCATGAACGCGGTCGGCTCGCCGCCGAACGCCTTCACCATCTGGTTGATCGGCCCGTCGATCGACAACATCTGCATGACGATGCCGGCCACGATGACCATCGACAGGAAGTGCGGCAGGTAGGACACCGACTGCAGGAACCGCTTCAGCCGCACGCTGCGCACCTCGTTGAGCAGCAGCGCCAGCACGATCGGCAGCGGGAAGCAGAACAGCAGGGTCAGCGCCCCGAGGACGAGCGTGTTGGTGAACACGTTCCAGAACGTCGGGTCGTTCAGGAACATCTTCACGTAACGCAGGCCCACCCACTCTTCACCGAAGAGGCTGCCGCCGGGCTCGAACTTCCGGAAGGCGATGATGTTGCCGATCATGGGCGCGTACCGGAAGATCGCGAAGAACAGCAGCGGCAGGATCGCCAGCGAGTAGAGCTGCCAGTCGCGGCGGATCGCGTTACGCCAGGAGCCGCCGCTGTGACGCGCGCGCCGCCCGCGACCGGGCTTCTTCTCGCGTACGTCCCGCGTGGCCGGGCTCAGCGTCTTGGATGTGGTCATCCTCGGCCCTCCGGTGAGTTGCGGTCGATGTGCGCCGGCGCCTGCAGCCGCCGCTGGTGTCCGACCTCGCGCTCGGGGCCGACCAGGCGCAGCGGCAGGCTCGCCGCCGCCTCCGCGCTGGAGCGCCCGAACCGCAGCTCGACGTCGCCGGGCTCGACGACGCGCCGGCCGTGCGTCCCGGTGAACGAGGTGACGTCGGCCGGGACGGTGAAGGTCACGCGCGCGGACTCCCCCGCCTCCAGCGGGACGCGGGCGTAGCCGATCAGCCTGACCACCGGCCGCGTCACCTGCGCGACCGGGTCGTGCAGGTAGAGCTGGACGATCTCCGCGCCGGCCCGCTCCCCGGTGTTGCGCACCGTGATCCCGGCGCTCACCTCGCCGTCGACCGGCCAGTCGGCCGGGCCGTCCAGGCGGGCGTCCTCCCACGCGAACGTGGTGTAGCTCAGGCCGTGCCCGAACGGGTAGGCGGGCGTCGGGTCGACGGACGACACGTCCGTACGGCGGCCGAGCGGTGGCGCCAGGTACGTCGCGGGCAGGCCGGCGGCGTCGCGGAGCACGCTGACCGGCAGGCGCCCCGACGGGTTCACCACGCCGGTGAGCACCTCAGCCAGCGCCTGGCCGCCGCGCTGGCCGGGGAAGAAGCCGTACACGACGGCCTTGGCGGCGTCCATGTCGTCGCCGAGCGCGTACGGGCGGCCGGCCAACAGCACCAGCACCACGGGGGTGCCGGTGGCGAGCACCGCCTGGACCAGCTCGGCCTGCACGCCCGGCAGCCGCAGGTCGGCGGCGTCGCAGCCCTCGCCCGAGGTGCCGCGCCCGAACAGCCCGGCCCGGTCGCCGACGGCGAGCACGCACACGTCGCTCCCGGCGGCCAGCTCGACCGCCGCCGCGAAGCCGGAGGTGTCGTCGCCGGTGATGCCGCAGCCCGGCGCGTACGCCAGGTCCGGGACCAGCCGGCCGAGCGCCTCGCGCAGCGTCGGCAGGTCCAGCCCGAGCCCGTGCTCGGGGTGCGGGCCCACGTGCGCGGGGAAGGCGTAGCAGCCCAGCATCGCCATCGGGTCGTCGGCGACCGGGCCCACGAGCGCCACCCGGCGGCCGGGGGCCAGTGGCAGGATGCCGCCGATGTTGCGCAGCAGCACGATGGACTCGCGCGCCAGCCGGAGGGCGACCTCCTGGCTGCCTTCGTCGTCGAGCCGCACCTCTTCGGCCGGGCCGGGGAGCGGCCGCCAGTCCGGGTCGAGCAGGCCCTGCTCGGCCTTCTGGGTCAGGACGCGGCGCAGGGCGCGGTCGATCAGCACCTCGTCCACCGTGCCGGCCTTGACCGCCTCGATGAGCGGGGCGCCGAACGTGTCCACCGTCGGCAGCTCGACGTCGATCCCGGCCCGCAGCGCCAGCCCGGCCGCCTCGCCCGCGTCGGCCGCCACCTTGTGCAGGCGCTCCAGGAACCGGACCGCGAAGTAGTCGGCGACCAGAGTGCCGGAGAAGCCCCATTCGTCCCGCAGCAATCCGGTCAGCAGGCTCTCGTCGGCCGCCACCGGAACACCGTCGATCTCGGCGTACGAGTGCATCACCGACCGGGCGCCGCCCAGGCGCAGCGCCATCTCGAACGGCGGCAGGATGACGTCGGCCAGCTCCCGCCGGCCCATCGGCACGGGGGCGAGGTTGCGGCCGCCGCGCGAGGCGGAGTATCCGGCGAAGTGCTTCAGCGTGGCGACGAGGCCCGCGCCCTCAAGGCCGCGCACGTACGCCGCTCCGAGCGTCCCGACCAGGTACGGGTCCTCGCCGATCGTCTCCTCGGTACGCCCCCAGCGGTAGTCCCTGGTGACGTCCACCACCGGCGCCAGGCCCTGGTGGATGCCCGCCGCGCGCATGGACCGGCCGATCCGGCCGGCCATCTCCTCGATCAGCTCGGGGTCGAAGGAGGCGCCCCAGCTCAACGGTGCCGGATACACGGTCGCCCGCCAGGCCGCGAACCCGGTCAGGCACTCCTCGTGCACCTGGGCCGGGATCCCGAACCGGCTGGCCGCCACGATCTCGGCCTGGGACGCGGCCAGCGACCGCGCACCGGCGACGGGATCGACCGGCGCGGTCCCGAACGGCCGCGTGAGCTGCCCGAGGCCCTGCCGGATGGCGTCGCCCCACTCGGGCCCGGTGCCCATGTCGGTCTGGTGCGGGGCGACCCCGCCGCCCGACGCGTCGGCGCCGACCCAGACCCCCACGAGCTGGGCGATCTTCTCTTCGAGGGTCATCAGCGGGATGAGCGCCTCGGCCCGCTCGGCAGGCGACGACCGGGCATCCCGCCAGGGTTCGCTCTCGCCGGACGCCGAGCCTGTGTCGATTGGTACCTGGCCCCTCATGCCATCCCTTCGCCCGCTGACGGCGTCGTCCCACGCCGAAAGTTTCATACAAATCTGTTTAATATTGCGGCAACATAAGGGCCTTGATGAGGCGTGTCAAGAGTCGTGCCAACTGCTAGGTTTCGGATAAGCCCTGCAGGTCACGTTCGTATTACCGATTCAGGCCCAGGCGCCATCCGGCATTAAGTTGCCCGAAAGTTTCGGAAAGTCAGGAGGGAAGTCGGAGCCCCGCCCGCGCCCTGCGATAGTGGCGTGCGGCCACGTCCTCTCGTCCGAGGGCGGCGGCCAGCTCACCGAGATACCGCGCGACGGGACCGAGCGTGACCATCCCGCTGCCCGCCCCGGCGATCTCCGCTTCCGCGGGCAGCAGCGCGTCGTAGAGACGCTCCAGCACGGCCCGGTCACCCTCTTCGATGGCGATCCGGGTGTGCAGGCAGGTCCTGACCTCGAGGAGCAGGTCGCGCGGAGATTCCGGGATCGAGCGCGCGGCGGCCAGCGCCTCCTCCCGCCGTCCCTCACCGAGCAGCACCAGCGGCCGGGCCCACGGCTCGTACGGTCCCCAGTCGGCCTTCCCCAGCTCCGGAGAGGGCCGTTCACCGGCGGTCAGATCGATGCAGAGCAGGGCCAGCGGCAGGATCCCCTCCTCCACTCCCGGCATCCCGGTGCCCGTCAGCCGGACGGCCGCCGCCCGGCAGGCGGCCCGCGCCTCGTCCGCCCGTCCCGTCATGGCCGGCCGGAGGGCCGCGTACCAGGTGGTGAACACCCCGACCAGCGGCAGGTCGTACCGTTCCGCCAGCCGATCGGCCGCGGCGGCGTGCGCGTCGGCGGCCTCGACGTCGGCGAGCGCGGCCCGCGCCTGCATGAGGATCAGACGCCCGAGCACCTCGTACGTCACCAGCCCGCCCCGCCCAGCGGCCAGCTCCAGCAGCTCCGCCCCGATGCCGGCCCGCCGCTCGGCGAGCCCGGCCCGATGAAACATCTGCATATAACGCCCGTTGAGCGCATACGCCAGCAACCCCGGATCACCCAGCCGCCGGGCGATCTCCTCAGCCTCACGCGCCGCCCGTTCCCCCCGCCGCCCACCGTCGGCGCGCAACTCCATGGCGATGGTGACCAGCAGCCGCGCCCGCTCCTCCGCGTGCCCGGCGGGCAGCTCACCCAGCACCCGCTCGGCGGCGGCGACCAGCCGGGCCGACAGCGCGGGATCGTCGTTGGCGGTCCAGATGGCGGGCACGTCGAAGGCCCCGATCACCTTGGCGGTCAGCACCGGATCACCCACGGATTCGGCGACCTCCACGGCCCGCCCCCGATGCCGCCGCGCCTCCCGCAACTCACCGCTCACGGCCAGCGCCCTGACCATCCCCATCACGGCCGCCAGCCACTCCCGGGCATCACCCTCCTCCAGGGCCGTCACCGTCGCGCGCCACCAGCGGGCCGCCTCGTGCGGGGCGAACCGTCGTTCCGCACGCTCGGCCGCCGCCCGGGTGTACCGCGCGGTACGAGCCGCGCCCGCCCGGCCCTCAGCCCGCAGGCAGTGCCCGGCGATCGCCTCGACCTCGTCCGGGCGGGTCCGTTCGAGGATCCCGGCCACGTCGGCATGCCAGCGAGCCCGACGGGCCCGCGTGATGTCGCCGTAGAGCGTCTCGTGCACCAGCGCGTGCGCGAACCGCACCCGCCCGGCGTCCTGCTCGACGAGAAAGCCCGCCGGCAGCGCCGACTCCACGGAGTCGAGAACCCGCTCCTCGTCCCCGGCCAGCGCGACCAGCACCCCGAGATCCACTTCCTGCCCGACGACAGCGGCCTGCCTGAGGTGCCCGCGCACCACCTCGGGAAGCCCGGCCAGCCGGTGCCGGATCACCTCCCGCACCCCGGCCGGCACCGTGTGCAGCCCTTCGCTCTCCCACACCCGGGCCAACTCCCGGACGAAGAACGGATTTCCGCCGCTGCGCGCGTGGACCACCCGCGCGTCCGCCTCCCCGACCTCCCGGCCGGTCACGCTTCGGACCAGCTCCCGGACCTCCGGCTCCCCCAGCCCGCCGAGATAGACCCGCACCGGCTCGGCCCTCGCGGCCCGCCCCAGCGCCTCGGTCAGCCCGGCGGAGATCTCGGTGGATCGATAGGTGCCCACGATCAGCACCGGCCCGGTGTCCAGCGCGGTCAGCAGCGCTAGGGTCTCCTCGTCGGCCCAGTGCAGATCGTCGAAGACCAGCACCACCGGCCTGCCGGCGGCGATGCCACCCAGGTAGGCGGCGATCGCCCGATGCCGCCTGAACCGCGCGGCCGGCGTCCCTTCCTCCGGCTCCCACCCAGTCCCGGCTCCGGCCGTGGTCGAGAGCTGGTCGTACATCTGTGTCCACGGCCACGCCGCCGGCGCGCCCGGCAGTTCCGGGCTGGTGCCCCATGCCGCGATCCAGCCCGCCGTCTCCAAGCGCCCTGCCAGCACCTTGGCCAGCGCGGTCTTCCCGGCCCCCGCGACCCCGGACAGCAGCACGAGCTTCGGCCGCCCGGCCGTCACCACGTCCGCCGCGGCGGCCTCCATCACCCCAAGCTCCGCGACCCGCCCGACGAACGAGCGCTCCCCACCCTTGGCGCGTATCGGGACAGGGGGGTGAGGGACCTGGGCGAGGATGTCGGCTTCGAGCTCGCGCAGGCCCTGCCCGGGGTCCAGCCCCAGTTCGTCCCGCAGCACCTCCCGCGCCCGCCGCAGCACCCCCAGCGCGTCCCCCTGCCGCCCGGACCGATAGAGCGCCAGGGCCAGCAGCCGCCACCCGTCCTCCCGCAGCGGCTGCCCCGCCACGTGCGCCTCCAGGTCGGGCACCGTTTCGGCGGCCCGGCCGGCGGCCAGCGCCGCCTCGGCCCGGCGTTCCACGGCCAGCAGGCGCAGTTCGCCCAGCCGGGCCGCCTCCCCGCGCGCCCAGTCCTGGTCGGCGAACTCCCCGTAGGCCGGCCCCCGCCACATCCCGAGCGCCTCGTCCAGCAGGGCCAAGGCGTCCCCGGCCGGCAGGTCGCCGGCGCCGGCGATCGCGGACTCGAACCGCCAGGCGTCCACCGTCCCGGGCTCGGCACGCAGCGCGTAGCCGGGCGGCGCCGTCACCAGCAGCCGGGAAGGCGTACGAGGCGGCCGGTCGGGCTCCAGCGCCTTGCGCAGCGCCCCCACGAAGGTCTGTACGGCCCCCAGCGCACCCGCCGGCGGGTCGTCCCAGAGGTCGTCGATCAGCCACGACACGGGCACGACCCGCCCACGGGCGACCAGCAGCCGAGCCAGCACGGCCCGATGCCGCGGCCCCTTGAGGTGCACCGGGCCGCGATCGTTCTCGGCCGTCAGCGGGCCCAGCACACCGAAAGACACCATCGCCACCCAACCTATCGGCTGACCCACCGCTGACCAGGCGCTGATTGGGAGACGGCACATTGAACGGCACACCACCCACACAGCACAGGAGAAACCGAAATGACCACCACCATCCCCGGCTTCGCCCAGCGGCGCGTCACCGTCGACGGCGGCGTGGCGATCAATGTCGCGGTGGGCGGCTCAGGGAGCCCGGTCGTGCTGCTGCACGGCTTCCCCCAGACCCACCTCATGTGGCGCCACGTGGCCGCCGACCTGGCCGCCGACCACACGGTGATCTGCCCCGACCTGCGCGGCTACGGCGACAGCGACAAGCCCGCCGACACCGACGGCCGGACCTACTCCAAGCGCACCATGGCCAAGGACGTCGTCGAACTGGCCCGCGCCCTCGGGCACGACCGTTTCGCCCTGGCCGGTCACGACCGGGGCGCCCTGGTGGCCATCCGGGCCGGCCTCGACCACCCCGGCACCGTCACCCACCTGGCCGCGCTGGACGTCCTGCCGACCCTCGACATGTGGGACGTCATGCGCGGCGCCTCCGCGGCCGTCGGGTTCCACCTGTACCTGATGGCCCAGCCGCCCGGCCTGCCCGAGACGATGATCGGCAACTCGGCGGACGCGTTCTTCGGCCACTTCCTCGACCTGTGGAGCAACGACCCGAACGCCATCCCCGCCGACGTACGCGCCGCGTACCTGAAGGCGTGCCGCGAGGCCGTCCCGTCGATCGTCGCCGACTACCGCGCCACGGCCACGATCGACGTCGAGCACGACGAGGCCGACCGGCAGGCGGGCAACCGGCTGCGCATGCCGGTGACGGTCCTGCAGCAGGACTGGGGCGCCGCGCTCGGCTTCGACGCCGCCGCCCGCTGGCGGGCCTGGGCCCCCGACCTGACGCACCACACCGTGTCCTGCGGCCACTTCATGGCCGAGGAGTCGCCGGCGGAGGTCGTCAAGGCGCTGCGCGAGCTGTTCGGCCGGCAGGCCCCTTGATCTGATTCGTAGACGGTCTACCATCTGCAGTATCCAGTATGGAGCTGATCGAATGGTTGATCGCGCCCACCCACTCGAAGAGGCCATCCGCCTGGAGGCGGTCTACAAGGCGTTCGTCCCTCGGGGCCGCTCCGCGCGACCCCTGCTCGCCCTCGACGACGTGAGCTTCGCCGCCCGCCCCGGCGAGTTCATCAGCCTGGTCGGCCCGTCCGGCTGCGGCAAGTCCACGGTGCTGAACCTGCTCGCCGGGCTCACCCGGCCCTCCGCCGGGCGGGTCGTCCACCACGGCAGGCCCGTGACCGGGGTGAACACCGAGGTCGGCTACATCACCCAGGACGACAACCTGCTGCCGTGGCGTTCGATGCTGCGCAACGTGGAATACGGCCTCGAACTGCGCCGCGTGCCCAAGGACGAACGGCGGCGCAGGGCGCGGGAGTTCATCGAGCTGGTCGGGCTCGCCGGGTTCGAGAACCACTATCCACACGAGCTGTCCGGCGGCATGCGCAAGCGGGCCGGCATCGTGCGCACGCTCGCGTACGACAGCGACGTCGTCCTCATGGACGAGCCGTTCGGCCCGCTCGACGCGCAGACCCGTGTCATCCTGCAGGACGAGCTGCTCAAGCTGTGGGAGTTACGGCGGCCCACGGTGCTGTTCGTCACGCACGACCTGGTCGAGGCCATCGCCCTCAGCGACCGGATCATCACCTTCACCTGCCGGCCCGGCCGCATCAAGCGGGAGTACGAGGTCGGGCTCCGCCGGCCGCGCGACGTGTTCCACATTCACGACCTCCCGCGGTTCAGGGAGCTGTACGACGCGCTGTGGGACGACATCCGCATGGAGATCGCGGCGACATGACGCTCTCCTCCGTACGCGGCGGGCACTCGGCGGACGTGCTCGCGCAGGCCACCGCCCGCGCCCGCGCCGCCGCCTCCCGTGAGCGGCTGCTCGTTCGCTGCGGGATCGCCGTGCTCGGAGCGGCGCTCCTGCTGGTGTGGGAGTTCGGCCTGCCGCTCGTCGTCGAGCCCCGGTACGTCAGCAGCCCGTCCGAGGTCGCGGCTCGCCTGGCGGAGCTGGCGGTCGACGGGCGGCTGTGGGGGCACATCGGGGTCACGCTGGGCGAGGCGGGCGCCGGTTACCTCATCGGCATCGCGGTGGGCCTGGCGGCGGCGCTGGTCCTGGTGGCCGTGCCCGTGCTGGACGAGATCGCGGGGCCGTTCCTGGCGGCGTTCTACTCCATCCCGAAGATCGCGCTGGCGCCGATGTTCATCATGTGGTTCGGGCTCGGCCTGCTGCCGAAGGTCCTGCTGGCCGCGCTGATGGTGTTCCTGATCGTGCTGGCCAACACCATGGCGGGGGTACGCGGGATCGAGCCGGGGCTGGTCGAGGTGGCGCGGGTGATGGGGGCGCGCGGCGGGCGGCTGGTGCGGACGATCGTGCTGCCCGGGGCCGCGCCCGCCGTGGTGGCGAGCATCCGGCTGACCTTCTCGCGGGCCATGGTGGGCGCGATCCTGGGTGAGTTCATCGCGGCGACCCAGGGGCTGGGTTTTCTCATCGTCCGTTCGTCGCGCCAGTTCGAGACGGCGACCGTCTTCGCCGGGATCGTGGTCGTGGCGGCCCTGGTCATGCTGGTCAACGCGGCGATCCGGGCCATCGAGGCGCGGGCCCTGCCGTGGTGCGCGGAGAGGCCGCACGGATGAGCGCGGCCGGGAGGCGGGAGGAGGCCACGCCGGCGAGCTCGGCCGGGAAGCGGGAGGAGGCCGCGCCGGCGAGCTCGGCCGGGAAGCGGGAGGAGGCCGCGCCGGCGAGCTCGGCCGGCCTTCTGGACCGGACGCGGCGGCGGAGTGTGCGGCGGCGGCGGACGCGGCGGGCGTTCGTGTGGGCGGGCCGGGCCGGGGTGGCGGCGGGTGGGCTGGTCGCCTGGGAGCTCGTCTCCGGCACCCTCATCAGGCCGTTCTTCATCAGCAGCCCGGCCGCCGTGGCCGACCGGCTGATCGAGTGGTTCGGGTCGGCCGACTTCTGGTTCCACGCCAGGTTCACGCTCACCTCGGCCGGCCTGGGGTTCCTCGCCGGGGCGGCGCTGGGTGTCCTGCTGGCCTGGCCGCTGGCCCTGCGCCGGGTGGCCTACCGGGTCGTGGAGCCGTACTTCCTCATCGCGTACTCGATCCCGGCCGTGGCGCTGGGGCCGGTGTTCATCCTCTGGTTCGGCATCGGCCTGGCGCCGAAGATCGTGCTGGCCGCGTACTTCGTGTTCTTCGTGGTCTTCATCAACACCGTCGAGGGCATCCGGCAGGTGCCGAGGGGGCTGCTCGACGTCACCCGGGTCATGGGCGGCGGCCGGTGGGCGACGATGCGGTGGGTGCTGCTGCCCGGCGCGCTGCCGTACGTGCTGGCGGCCCTGCGGGTCACGCTGCCGGCGGCGATGATCGGCGCGGTCGTGGGCGAGTTCATCGCCTCCAACCGCGGCATCGGCTACCTGACCAGGGCGGCGGCCGGGCGCTACCAGACCGCGGGAGTCATCGCGGGGACGATCGTGCTGGCCGCGATCGTCCTGCTCCTGTCCTTGTCCCTGCGACCACTGTCCCGTGTGCTGCGCTGGCGGCCCGAGGTCCGGCTGCGCGGCGACGACGCCCTGTGAAGGAGGGTCTCTATGAGGAGGTCCGGGTCGACGGCATTGGTGCTGGTGCTCCTGCTGGCGGGCTGCGCCGGGCAGGACAACAAGATCACGATCGCGTCGGCGCCCAACGTGTTCCTGTCCGCCCTGTACGTCGCCCAGGACGACGGCCTGTTCGCCAAGGAAGGGCTGACGGTCGAGATCGTGGAGGTGGAGAGCGGCAACGACAGCATGGCCGCGCTCGCCTCCGGCCAGGCCCAGTACGCCGACGTCGGCTTCGAGGACCTGGCCGAGCTGAGCAAGGCGGGCGACGACTCGGTCGTCATGGCCCACGACATCCTCAACCGGGTCACCCTCACCCTCGTCATGCGCAAGGAGGTCGCCGAGCGCAAGAACGTCACCGCGGCCTCCCCGCTGAAGGACCGGCTGGGCGCGCTCAAGGGCCTCAAGATCGGCATCACCTCGCCGGGCTCCCCCACCGACACCTACATGCGCTACTACCTGGGCTCGGTCGGCCTCGACCCGGAGCGCGACGTCGAGATCGTGCCGCTGGGCGGCGGGTCCGCGCTGCTGGCCGCCCTGGAGAAGGGGCAGATCGACGCCTACCACCTGTCGCCGCCGACGCCGTACGTGGCCGCGGAGAAGGGCTTCGGCGTCGTCCTCATCGACGGCCCCAAGGGCGAGGTGCCGGAGCTGGACCGGTTCGACTACACCGCCTGGGCCACGTCCCGGCGGTGGGCGGAGGAGAACGCCACGACCGCCGCCGCCTTCAGCCGCGTGCTCGCGCAGGCGACGGCGAAGGTCAAGCGGCAGCCGGACGCCGTGGCCGAGCAGATCATGGACGATCTGGGCAGCACCGACAAGGCGACGGTGCTGCGCACGGTGCAGGCGATGTCCTCCGCGCTGTCCGAGAAGGGCTGTTTCGACCCGGCGGTGGTCCAGCGCACGCTGGATGTCATGCTCAGGCTGAAAATCCTCGAGGAGAAGGCGGACGGAGCCGAGGGCCGGCTCTGGACGAACGAGTACAACGGTTGCTGAGGAGCGAGATGCGCATCATCAGGTACGACGCCGACGGCACGGTGCGGTGGGGGGTGCTCGACCAGGACGGCACCGTACGCGCCGCCGAAGGCGACCCCTACGAGGGGCTGCGGCCCGGCACGCCGGTGGGCGACGTCAGCCGGGTACGGCTGCGCGCCCCCGTCACCCCGAGCAAGATCGTGTGCGTGGGCCGGAACTACGCCGACCACGCCGCCGAGTTCGGCAACCCGGTGCCCAAGGAGCCGCTGCTCTTCCTGAAGCCGCCGTCCTCGATCGCCGGCCCCGGCGACGAGGTCGTCTATCCGTCGCTGTCGGGCCGGCTCGACCCGGAGGCCGAGCTGGTCGTGGTCATCGGCACGAGGGGCCGGCGGGTGGCCGCCGAGGACGCGATGTCCCTGGTGTTCGGCTACACGATCGGCAACGACGTCACGGCCCGCGACATCCAGAAGAGCGACCCGCAGTGGACGCGCGGCAAGGGCTTCGACACCTTCTGCCCGCTGGGGCCGTGGGTGGACACCGAGTTCGACCCGGCCGACGTCCGCGTGACCTGCACGGTGGGCGGCGAGGTGCGCCAGGACGGCCGTACGAGGGACTTCATCTTCGACATCCCCACCCTGATCGCGTACGTGACGGCGTTCTCCACCCTCGAACCCGGCGACATCATCATGACCGGCACCCCGCCGGGCGTGCGCCCGGTGCAGCCGGGCGACACGATGACGATCGCGGTCGAGGGGCTGGGCGAGCTGAGCAACCCGGTCGTGTCGGAGACCGCCTGACCGGCGATCGCGCCTCATATAGTGGCTTGCGTGACGACCGTCGTGCTCAAGCCCGGCCCGCCGGCCCGCACCGCGCACGCCTTCGTCTACGAAACCCTCCGGCGGGCGATACTCGGCGGCGACCTGCCGCTCGGCTACCGCCTGGTGCAGGCCGACATCGCCGCCCAGCTCAAGGTGAGCATCACCCCCGTGCGCGAGGCGCTGCGCGACCTGGCGGGCGCGGGCCTGGTCCGGATCGACGCCCACAAGGGCGCGATCATCCGGGAGCTCGACCTGTCCGAGGTCAGGGAGATCTACGAGCTGCGCCGCATGCTGGAGCCGGTCTCGATCCGCAAGGCCGTGGAACGTATCACGGACGAGGAACTCGACCGGGCCGCCCGGCTGCGGGAGCTGATGGCGGCGGAGCGCGACCCGGGCCAGTGGGTGGAGCTCAACCGGCAGTTCCATGCCGTGTTCAGCGACGCGGCGCGCTCACCCCGGCTGTGCGCGATCCTCACCGGCCTGCGCGACGGCGCCGCCGTCTACGTGGGGCTCTCCCTGCGCGGACAGGAGCGCGCACGCAGGGAGGAGGCCGACCGCGACCACCGCGAACTCCTGGCAGCCTTCAGGGAGCGCCGCGCGGAGGCCGCGGTGGAGATCGCGATCCGGCACCTCAACTCGACCATGACCGCGATCGAGCAACTCACCCGCACTTAGCCGCTTCACGCGGTCACGGTGGGCAGGCGCGTCACCTGTTCCAGGCCACCAAGAACTCCGCCAGCGAGATGCGCCCGTCCACATCCCCGTCGTGCTCGTCCGAGACCTTGAAGATCGAGTCGAGCTCGGCGGCGATGACCTCCTCGCCGCGCGCGTTCATGGCCAGCGCGAACTCCTCGCGGGTGATGTATCCGTCCCCGTCGCGGTCGAACTCCTGGAACGTGGCGGTCGGGTCGTCAAGGTTCGGCATGGTGACCTCTCATCGTGCGAGTCATGCGATGTGCGGACGAAGCAACATCCAAGCACGAGCCGGGGTTGCCGGATCCCCGGTGGATGCGCGATCGTCACCTCGTGGATGACGTGAACGAACCGGCGAGCCGGTACGCCTTCGACGTGGTCATGCGGGGCTACGACCGGCATCTGGTCCACGACCTGCTGCAGCGGGTCGAGAAGACGTTGACCGGGACCGCGAATGAGCTGGAGCGCATCACCCCGGATGCCATCAGGATGGCCAAGCTCAAGGTCGCCTTCCGTGGATACCATCGCAGCCAGGTGGACGCGGCTCTGCTGGACTGTGTCCGGCGCCTCGAGAAGGCCTAGGTTCACGCGACCACCGCGAGCTCGGGGCGGCCTTGACGGAGCGCCGTGCCGAGGTCGCGGTGGTCGCGATCGAGCAGTTCACCCGCTCTTGGCGGGATCCTCGTCGTATTCGATGGCGTAGTCCTGGTGTGAGCGGTCCTTGAGCGCCCACGCGGCCGCGACGCTGATCAGGCCGCAGATGGCCATGTAGACGGCGATGGCGAACGAGCTCTGGTAGGTGGCGAGCAGCCAGACGGCGATCAGTGGCGCGGGGCCGCCGGCCGTCACCGAGGCGAGCTGGTAGCCGAGCGAGGCGCCGCTGTAGCGCAGCCGCCCGGTGAAGCTCTCGGCGATGAACGTGGCCTGCGGTCCGTACTGGATGTCGTGGATGGGCGCGGACAGCACGATGGCCAGGAAGACCAGCGCGGGCGTGCGGGTGTCGAGCAGCGGCCAGTAGATGAACGACCAGACGACCATGAGTGCGGCGCCCACGATGTAGAGCCGCCGCCGGCCCACGAGGTCGGACATGTAGCCCCAGAACGGCACGGTGAACAGCGAGATGACGCCGGCCACGATGACGTACGTGTAGACCTGGCTCGGCTCGAACCCCAGGGTCTTGGTGGCGTAGCTCAGGATGAAGACGGTGAAGATGTAGAACGGCGCCTGCTGCCCGGTGCGCAGCAGCGCGCTCAGCACGATCTCCCGCCAGTTCTTGGCCAGGACCTGGCGGACGGGAACGCGCTCTACTTTGTTCTCCCGCACGACCTTCTCGAAGACCGGCGTCTCCAGGATGCCGAGCCTGATGTACAGGCCCACCCCGGCCATCACGATGCTGAGCAGGAACGGGATGCGCCAGCCCCAGTAGGGGTCGAGCGGCTGGAACACCTGCAGGGCCAGATAGCCGAGCACGAGCCCGACGGGCACGCCGAACTGCGGCCAGCTCCCGAGGAAGCCGCGCTTGCCGCCGCGCGACTTGCCCCATTCGGTGGCCAGCAGCACGGATCCGCCCCATTCGCCGCCCACGCTGATGCCCTGGAGCAGGCGCAGCAGGGTCAGCAGGATGCCGCCCCAGATGCCGATCTGGTCGTAGGTGGGCACCAGGCCGACCAGGGCGGTGGCGACGCCCATGGTGAGCAGGGTGATGATCAGGGTGGCCTTGCGGCCGATGCGGTCGCCGTAGTGGCCGAAGATCGCCGCGCCGATCGGGCGGGCGGCGAAACCGCCGAAGTAGGTGCCGAGGGCGAGTAGGAGGCCGGTCGTCGGGTCTTCTGTCGGGAAGAACAGCTCCGCGAAGATGGTGCTGGCGGCGAAGCCGTACAGGAAGAAGTCGTACCACTCGATCGAGGTCCCCACGGCGGAGGCGATCACCGCCCGGACCAGCTGTCGTCTCTTCTGCTGACCTGTCGTGTCAAGTCCCTGCTGATCGACCATCTACCGCTCCTCCGGTAGGTCGTGCGTTACCGGTGACGGTACATGATGCATCATCGATGGTCACGGGCCTGATTTCGGGGCGGCCGAGGTTCGCCGGTTCGATCGCCGGGTAGCGGGACGGCAACGCAGTGTCAAGAGGAGGGGGCCTCGCGATGCGTCCCATCGTCTTCGCCATGCTCGTCGTCACCCTGGCCGCCACCGGCTGTTCGCAGGCGGGACTCGACGACGCCAACCGGCTTCCCCAGAACGAGGGGGCCAACGCCGACGTGGACGGCGGCCTGCACCTGCGCAACGTCTTCCTGCTGGGCGGCACCGACCCGGCCTCGCCCGCGCCGCGGCTGGCCCTGTACGGGGTGCTGCTCAACGAGGGCGGCCGGCCCGTCCAGCTCGAAAGGGTCACCGTCGAGGGCGGCGGCTCGGTGCAACTGGCCGGGCCCATCGCCCTGCCGCCCAACCAGCCGGTCGGCACGGACAGCCGGCCCATCGGCACGGCCAGCGGGGTGCGCGGCGGGTCGGTGCCGATGACGTTCACGTTCCAGCAGGGCAAGACCATGCGGGTGAACGTGCCGGTCATGCAGCGGCTCGGCCACTACGCCTCGCTGCCGCCCGCCACGTAGCCCAGGGGTCGAGGTGCCGCCGGCCCTTGGCCGGTGAGCGCGCGATCTTGGGATCGGTACAGTAGCGTTCGCCCGTCATGTAAAAGGCCCGCCGTTCCCCCGGTCGTCAGGAACGGCCATTTCGCCGCTCCATGCGGTTCAGCCGAGTGAATCGGTGAGCGTCCTGGCCGCCTGGGTGACGAGCTTGCCGTACTCCGCGCGCAGCTCCTCCGGCATGCGGCTGGCCGGGGTCGAGACGCTGAGGCTGGCGATCGGGCCGTCGGGGCCCAGGACGGCGGCGGCCACGGCGGCGATGTCGGAGCGCCACTCGCCCCGGTTGTCGGCGTAGCCGCGCGCCCGGACGGCCTCCAGCTCGGCCCGCAGCGCTCCGGCGTCGGTGATCGTGGTGTCGGTGTAGCCGGGGAGGTCTTCAAGCAGGCCCCCCAGGTGGGCCAGGACGGCCTTGCCGTTGGCCGAGGCGTGCAGGGGCAGCCTGATGCCCAGCGGCAGCACGATGCGCAGCGGCTTGTCGGTCTCCAGGCGCTCGATCAGCACCACGGCGTCCCCCTCGGGCACCATCAGGTGGATCGTCTCGCCGGTGCGCTGGCGCAGCTCCTCCATGACCGGCATGGCCGCGTCGCGCAGGCCCAGCTCGGTGCGCCGGGCGATCTGCAGCGCCTTGCTGGTGACCTGCCAGCGCGTGACCTCGCCCCCGGCGGGCCTGATCCACCCGGCCTCGTGCAGCGTCTTGAGCGAGCGCTGCACCGTGCTCTTGGGCAGGCCGAGCCCGCGCGCCACCTCGCCGACCCCGACGGGCTGGCGGGCGGCGACCTCTTCGAGGACGCGGAGGGCGTTGATCACGTTCTGCATGCATTGACTCCTCTGCGGGGTGATTTTAATGTTAATGAACCGCACAGCGGCACGCCGTGCCGTGTGATGGCACGGAGGTGGAAAGACAGTGGGCCGGCACTTCCTGCAGATTCCCGGGCCGACCAACGTTCCGGACCGCGTGCTGCGCGCCATCGCCCAGCCGACGATCGACCATCGGGGCCCGGCGTTCGCCGCGCTCGCGACCGAGCTGCTCGAACGGCTTCAGGCGGTCTTCCAGACCGGCTCGCACGTGGTCGTCTACCCGTCGTCGGGGACGGGAGCCTGGGAGGCGGCGCTGGTCAACACGCTGTCGCCGGGCGACAAGGTGGTGGCGTTCGAGACCGGGCACTTCTCCTCGCTGTGGTGCGAGATGGCGGCCCGGCTCGGACTCGTCGTGGACGTGGTCCCGGGCGACTGGCGGCACGGCGCCGACCCTGACGCGCTGGCCGGGCGGCTCACGCCCGACGTGGCCGCCGTCATGGTGGTGCACAACGAGACCTCGACCGGGGTGCGCAGCCGCATCCCGGAGATCCGCGCGGCCATCGACCGGGCCGGGCATCCGGCGCTGCTGCTGGTGGACACGATCTCGTCGCTGGGCTCGATCGACTACCGCCACGACGAGTGGGGCGTGGACGTGACCGTCGGGTGCTCGCAGAAGGGGCTCATGCTGCCGCCCGGCATCGGGTTCAACGCGGTCAGCGCGAAGGCGCTGGCGCACCGGGGGCGGCTGCCACGCTCGTACTGGGACTGGGAGCCGATCATCGCGGCCAACCGGCAGGGCTTCTTCCCGTACACACCGCCGACCAACCTCCTGTACGGCCTGCGCGAAGCGCTCATCATGCTGGCCGAGGAGGGCCTGGACGCGGTCTTCGCCCGGCACGACCGGCACGCCGAGGCGACCCGGCGGGCGGTGCGCGGGTGGGGGCTCGAAGTGCTCTGCGCCGACGACCGGGAGCACTCCAGCGCGCTCACGGCGGTACTGATGCCGGACGGCCACGACGCCGACGCGGTCCGGCGGCTCATCCTGGAGCGCTACGACATGTCACTCGGCACCGGGCTCGGGCGGCTCGCCGGGCGCGTCTTCCGGATCGGGCATTTGGGGCACTTCAACGACCTGATGCTGGCGGGCACGCTGAGCGGGGTCGAGATGGGGCTCTCCGCCTCCGGGGTGCCGATCAAGGAAGGCGGGACACGGGCGGCGCTCGCGTACCTGGAGAGCGCGGAATGAGCGTGGCCAGGACGCTGGCGGCCCTGCTCGCCGGCGACGTCAGGGACGACCCCTACACCCGGCACCTCTACTCCTCCGACGCCAGCATGTACGCCATCGAACCGCTCGCCGTCGCCTTCCCCCGGCACGCCGACGACGTCCAGGCGCTGGTGGCGGCCTGCGGTGAGCTGGGCGTGCCGGTGCTGCCGCGCGGCGCGGGCACCAGCCTGGCCGGTCAGACGGTGGGCGCGGCCGTGATCGTGGACTTCTCCCGGCACATGAACCGGATCCTGGAGATCGACGGCAGGACCGCCGTGGTGCAGCCGGGCGTGGTCCAGGACCAGCTCAACCGGGCGGCCCGCAAGCACGGGCTGATGTTCGGGCCGGACACCTCGACCAGCAACCGGGCCACCATCGGGGGGATGATCGGCAACAACTCGGCCGGCAGCCATTCCGTCCTGTACGGCTCCACGATCGACCACGTGGAGGCCCTGCGGGTGGTGCTCGCCGACGCCACCACACCCGACCTGGCCACCGACCCCCACCTGACCTCCCAGATCGGCGAGATTCTGCGCGGCGTGGACCTGTCGGGCTTCCCGCGCTTCTGGCGCCACTCGGGCGGCTACCGCCTGGACGCCGCCGCGGGCGGCTTCACGGCGAACGGCTTTACGGCGGACGACTCTACGGCGAACGGCTTCACGGCGGGCGGCTCTACGGCGGGCGGCGGGCTCGATCTGACCAAGCTGATCGTCGGGTCCGAGGGCACGCTGGCCGTCGTCACCGAGGCCACGGTCAGGCTGGTGGACCGGCCGCGGGCTAAGGCCATCGCCGTCGGCCACTTCACCTCCACCCCGGCCGCCATCGCCGCCACCGCCGACGCCCTCGGTTTCGGCGCCGCCTCGGTCGAGCTGCTCGACAAGGCCATCCTCGACCTGTCCAGGCAGCGCGTGGACTACGCCAGGCTCGGCGACATCCTGGAGGGCGACCCGGAGGCACTGCTGTTCGTCGAGTTCTTCGGCGACGAGCCCTCCGAAGTGGCCGACCGGGTGGACAAACTGGCCGCCACCTGGAAGGCGAACGGCCACGGCTACCACACGCTCAGGGCCGTCACCGCCGAGCAGCAGACGGCCGTGCTCAAGGTGCGCAAGGCGGGACTCGGCCTGCTGATGGCCTCCAGCGTGGGCAGCCGCCGGCCGCTGGCGTTCGTGGAGGACACGGCCGTGCCGCCGGAGCGGTTGCTGCCGTACGTCGAGGAGTTCGCGGGCATCCTCGACCGGCACGGGCTGCGGGCCGGCTTCTACGGCCACTGCTCGGTCGGCTGCCTGCACATCCGCCCCTTCGTGGACCTGCGCGCGCCCGGCGGGATCGGCACGATGCGCGCGGTCGCCGAGGAGATCGCCGAACTGGCCGCCCGGCACGGCGGCGTGAACTCCAGCGAGCACGGCGACGGGCTGGCGCGCTCGGAGTTCAACCGGCGGCTGTTCGGTGACGAGATCTACGAGGCGATGCGGCAGGTCAAGCGCGTCTTCGACCCGCGTGGGCTGCTCAACCCCGGCAAGATCGTGGACGCGCCGCCGATGACCGACCACCTGCGCGACCCGGCCGCGCCCGAGCCGCGCCCGCTGGCCACCACGCTGAGCTTCGCGGGCGGCATGCACGCCGCGGCCGACCGGTGCATGAACGTCGGCGTCTGCCGCAAGGACGACTCGGGCGTCATGTGCCCCTCCTACATGGCCACCCGCGAGGAGGAGCACTCCACCCGGGGCCGGGCCAACGCCCTGGTCCTGGCCCTGTCGTCACCCGATCCCCGGCAGGCGCTGGGCGACGAGCGGCTGCACGGCATCCTGGACCTCTGCCTGGAGTGCAAGGCGTGCCAGTCGGAGTGTCCGCTCGGGGTGGACATGGCATCGCTGAAGAGCGAGTTCCTGCACCAGTATCAGCAGACGCACGGCGTACCGCTGCGCTCGAAGCTCTTCGGCGCGATCAGGACGCTGAACCGGCTGGGCTCGGCCACCGCGCCGCTGTCCAACCGGCTGGCCGGCCTCGCCCGCGGCCCCCTCGGCCTGAGCCGGCGCCGGCCGCTCCCCCGCTTCCACCGCGACAACCTGCTCCGCTGGCACGCCCGCCGCCCGGCGGCCACCGGCAAGGAGATCATCCTGCTGGCGGACTCCTTCACCACCTTCAGCGAGCCGGCCATCGGGCGGGCGGCCATCGAGCTGCTGGAGCGCGCGGGCCATCGGGTGCGCCTGGCGGCCGAGGGCTGCTGCGGCCGTTCCAGCATCTCCAAGGGCCTGCTCGACCGGGCGCGCACGATGGCGGCGGAGATGGTCGGCCGCCTGGCCGCGTCCGACGCGCCGATCGTCGGCCTGGAGCCGTCCTGCCTGCTCACGCTGAAGGACGAGTACGCCGCCCTGCTCCCGGGCGACCCGCGGGTGGCGGCGGTGGCGGCTCGCGCGCGGCTCGTACCCGAAGTGCTGACCGAGGCGATCGACGACGGCTCGCTGGTGCTCGGCGACGCGCTGAGCGGGCGCGAGATCCTCCTGCACGGCCACTGCCATGAGAAGGCCGTCACCGGCACCGCGGCCACGCGGGCGCTGCTGAACAGAATCCCGGGAGCGGAGGTGACAGAGGTCGACGCCGGCTGCTGCGGTATGGCCGGATCGTTCGGTTTCGAGTCCGAGCACTACGACCTGTCCATGAAGATCGGCGGCCTCCGGCTCTTCCCGGCGATCGCCGCGTCCTCACCCGACACCCTGCTCGCGGCCACGGGGGTCTCATGCCGCCAGCAGATCGCCCACGGGGCGGGACGTACCGCCCGCCACCCGGTCGAGCTCGTCTTCGAGGCGGCCGTCCTGCCATAAACGTCCGGAATCGGTTCGGGGGGAGATCGGAGTACGCAGTGTCCGCAGAGCTCCTGTCCATTCTCGCCCTCATCGTCATGTTCGTCATCGCCACCCTCTTCCCCGTGAACCTGGGGGCGCTGGCCCTCGTCGGCGCCTTCCTGGTCGGCACGCTGGCCGCGAACATGGAGACCGACGCCATCCTGGACGCGTTCCCCGGCAGCCTGTTCGTGATCCTCGTCGGGGTGACGCTGCTGTTCGCGATCGCGACCAACAACGGCACGGTCGACTGGCTCGTACGGGCCGCCGTCCATCTCGTACGGGGCCGGCTGGCGGCCATCCCGCCGGTGGTGTTCGTCATCTCGGCGCTGCTGACGGCGGTGGGCGCCCCGGCGCCGGCGGTGGCGGCGATCCTGGCGCCCATCGCGTTCGGGTTCGCGGCCGACTACCGGATCCATCCGATGCTGATCGGGCTCATGGTGGCGCACGGGACGCAGGCGGGCGCGTTCTCACCGATCAGCGTGCTGGGCGGCATCGTGAACGGCGTCACCAAGGACGCGAACCTGCCCGGCAACAACCTGGTGCTGTTCCTGTCGAGCTTCGCGTTCAACGCCGCCGCGGCCGTGGCCGTCTACTTCGTCTTCGGCGGCCGCGACCTGGTACGGCGCGGCCGCATCGAAACCGCCCCCGCCGACGACGTGGAGCCCTCGGGCGGCGAGACGGCCGGCGGCGGGGTCGATGGCGGCGGTGGCGGCGGGGTCGGGACCACGGTGGCCCGTGACACCACGTTGCGGCTCACCCCGCACCAGGGCCTGACGCTCGCCGGGATCGTCGGCCTCTGCCTGGCCGTGCTGGTGTTCAAGCTCGACGTCGGTCTCACCGCCGTCACCGTGGCCGTCATCCTCTCCCTCACCTCCCCCAAGACGAACAAGGGCGCCGTGGAGAAGGTGGCCTGGCCGACCGTGCTGCTGATCTGCGGCGTCGTCACGTACGTGGGCGTGCTGCAGGAGATCGGCACCGTCGACTACGTGGGCTCGGCCGTGGCCGCGATCGGCATCCCGCTGCTGGTGGCGCTGCTGATCTGCTACGTGGGCGGCGTCGTGTCGGCCTTCGCCTCGACCGTGGGCATCCTGGGGGCGCTGGTGCCGCTGGCCGTACCGCTGCTGTCGCAGGGCAGCCTCGGGCCGATCGCGATGATCGCGGCGCTGTCGGTGTCGTCGGCGATCGTGGACGTCAGCCCGTTCTCCACGACGGGGGCGCTGCTCGTGGCCAACGTCAGGGGCATGGAGCGCGACGACTTCTACCGCAAACTCCTGGCGTACGGCGGCGTGATCGTCGTGGTCGGGCCGCTGGCGGCGTGGGCCGTCCTGGTGGTCCCTGGCTGGCTGGGCTGAGACCCGGACCGGCCGGTCCGCGACGTACGCGACCGGCCGGCTCAGGGCTTGCGTGCCACCCCGGCCAGCCACCATGAGGTGCCCTGCGCACCTGACCAGGACCTGCGCCAGTCCGCCACCCCGACCAGTCCCGGCTCCACCAGCTCCAGCCCGTCGAACAGGGCCCCGATGGCCGCGCGCGAGCGGAAGAACAGCCGGCCGCCGTACACCTGACGGACCCGGGCGATGCGCGGGTCGCCGGGCACGCCCCCGTCGGACAGATGCGTGATCACCACGTGGCTGCCCGACGGCAGCCGATCGAGCAGCCGCCGCACGATCCCGGCCGGGTCATCGGAGTCGGGGACGAAGTGCAGGACCGCGATCAGGACCACCGCCACCGGCCGGCTGAGGTCGAGCAGCCCGGCCAGCCCCGGGGCGGCCAGGATCGCCTCCGGGCACCGCACGTCCCCCTGAACGACCGTGGTGCCGCGGCCCCGGCCGAGCAGGGCGCGCGCGTGGGCGAGCACGACGGGGTCGTTGTCCACGTACGCGACCCTGGCCGCCGGATCGACCCGCTGCGCGACCTGGTGAACGGGACGCCGGGCGGGGATCCCGGCGCCGATGTCCACGAACTGCCGGACCCCCGCCGCCCTGGCCACATGGTCGACGGCGCGGACGAGGAACTCCCGGTTCTCCAAGGCCGCGGCACGGACCTCGGGCGCCATCGAGAGCACACTCTCGGCGGCCGTGCGATCGGCGGCGAAATTGTCCCTGCCCCCGAGGAAGTAGTTGTAGATCCGGGCTACGTTCGGGACTTTCCTATCAATCTCCGGATTGTCCGACATATGCCCGAATATAGATCATCGGGCGACCTGGGCGGATCGGTTCGAGCGACCCGCCCTCCGACCTGCGTACCGAATTGTCCAAAGGACCTTTGGACAATGCTCGGACATAAAACTCTTGGATCGGCGGGGAGCCGCCCGCGAAAGTATTGCCAGAAACACGGGAGGGCACTCATGAGAATGCGCACGAAGGCGGCTTCCGCGGCGGCCACCCCCGCCCCGGCGATCCCCCTCCCGGCGCGGCGACTCCGGGCACTCGACGTCATCCGCTGACCTCCCTCATGCCCCACCACCCACGGGGGCCCCGGCCGGGCGGCACCTCCTGCTCACCCGCTCGGCCGGTCCGGGCGCCTCGGCTTTGATAGCCTCCTTGGTCTCGATGCGTACGACGAGAGAGCCGTACGCATGCGATCGACCGGAGCAGGGGTGGGATGGCGGAGTCGTCCGAATCACAGGACGAAGGGCTGGGGTCGCGGCGGGGGCGCAAGCCGATCCGCCCGAATCCCGAGTCCGGACCCGTCGCGCTGTTCGCCCACCGTCTCTGGGAGCTGAAGGCGCAGGCGGGCGATCCGTCGTTCGCGGACATGGCCTCCCGGATGGGGGCGGCGGCCTCGAAGTCGTCGCTGGCCGCCGCGGCCCGGGGCAGCGCGCTGCCGAGCTGGGAGACGACGTGGGAGTTCGTACGCGTCCTGGCCGTCGATCGGCTGGGCCGCGATGCCGACGAGGTCAGGCGGGAGTGGCGGGCATACTGGGAGCAGGCCGCGGCCACCGAGAACGAGGCGGGCATGCCCGAAACCGCCGGCCAGACCCCCGAACCACCCACCCGCCCGTCGGACCCGTCCAACCCGTCCGCTGACACGACCACCGGCCCGACCACCGGCTCACCCACCGGTTCGTCCGGCAGGAGACTGACCCTGCTGGCCGCGGTCACCGGCGTGGCCGGCCTGGCCGCCGTCCTGCTCGGCTGGGTGATGCCCCTCGTCATGGAGAACGCGAAGAGCACCCCCACCAACCAGCCCACCCCGGCCCAGCCCTCCGCCCCCCGGGACGACTCCGCCTTCGAGGGCGACGTGACCTTCCCGGACGGCAGTGTGGTCAAGAAGGGCGCGGAGTTCGACAAGGTCTGGCGCATCCGCAACGCCGGCAACGTCCCGTGGCAGGGGCGCTACCTCACCCGCATGAACGACACGCCGTGCAAGGCTCCCAAGCGGGTCGGCATCGGCCCGGTCCTGCCCGGTGAGACGGTCGACATCACGGTACGCGTACGCGCCTCGGACAAGCCCGGCCGGTGCAAGATCTTCTGGAAGATGACCGACGAGGACGGCTCCCCGCTCCTCGCCGCCAAGAAACCGATCTTCCTCGACGTCACCGTGGCCTGACCCTCCGGGACCGGCGTGCACAGGCGGCGCGAACACGCGCCCGATGAACGTCGCCCCAACGTTGACCCACTCGGCGGCGACCCCATGACGATCCTTGTCAGGAGTTCATCAACACCTTCATGACAGCTCGGCAAACCTGGCCATATATGGACCAACCGGACGCTGTCACCGTCGAGGTGCCCGCCCTCCTCGCCCCCTGACCGGCATCTGCGGCCCGTCCGAGGACGGCGGCAGAAGGGTCATCCCCTCATGCGCCGCGACCGTGCATTACCCCGTGCCTTACCTCGAACCCTCGGCATCGTCTCCGCCACCGCCCTGACCCTCACGATCACCGCCCAGCCCGCCTCGGCGATCCCGCCCAACATCCCCTCCGCCTCGACCGCCACCTCCCGCCTCGCCGCACTCCCGGTGGCCGCCGAGTCCCACGGCGACACCTACGACCGCGACCTGTTCCCGCACTGGATCACCATCACGGGCACCTGCAACACCCGCGAACAGGTGCTCAAGCGCGACGGCACCAACGTGGTGACGAACTCCGCCTGCGCGGCCACCTCCGGCTCCTGGTACAGCCCGTACGACGGCGCGACCTGGACCGCCGCGAGCGACGTGGACATCGACCACATGGTGGCCCTGGCCGAGGCCTGGTCCTCGGGCGCCTGGAGCTGGACCACCGCCCGCCGCCAGCAGTTCGCCAACGACCTGGGCGGCCCGCAACTGTGGGCCGTGACCGACAACGTCAACCAGTCGAAGTCGGACCGTGACCCGGCCGAGTGGCAACCGCCCCGCACCGCCGAACGCTGCCGGTACGCCCGCGCCTGGATCCAGGTCAAGTGGTACTGGGGCCTGAGCACCGACGCCGCCGAAAAGTCGGCCCTGACCAGCATGCTCGCCACCTGCTGACCCACCCATCACCCGCCCCCGCCGACCCATCGGCCGACGGACGCCGGACGGAGATCGGCGGGGCGGCGGTCAGCTCGCGCGCAACACCCACTCCATCGCGAGGAGGGAGGTTCAGCCGGTGACCCGGGCCAGGAACTGGCCCTTGGCGAGCGCGTCGGTCTCCCGGGTGCCGTAGCCGGTTGCCCACAGGCCGCCGCCCGGCACAGCACCGAGCTGCTTGATCCGGTAGTCGTCGACCAGCGGCGGTTTCGGCGCCTGCTGCCAGGCGGTGCCGTTCCAGCGCAGCAGCACACCGACGCTGCGCGCGGTGGCGTCGTCCTGCCCGCTGCCTCCGGCCCACACCTCGGTGCCCTTCCAGGCCAGCGAGGTGATGGCGGATCCGTACCAGCCGGTGATCGCCGGGGTCGGTGTCACCGTCCACGCGCTGCCGTTCCACCGCATGGCGAACGCCTCGCGCTTCTTGACCGAAATGCCGTTGGCCTCGTAGGTGGTCCGCTGACCGGCCGCCCACACCTCGCCGGGCCGCGCGGCCACCGCGTCCAGGGCGGTCTCGACCAGCGCTTCCTTCGGCGGATCCGGCAGCCGGGACCAGGTGCGGCCGTCCCAGTGCAGCACCAGGGTGTGCGCGTCGGTGCCCGGCCCGTAGCGGTTGGTGGTGCCGACCGCCCAGACGTCGTCCGGCGCCAGAGCGTGCACCGCGCTCAGGTCGGTGCTGCCCGGGAGCGGCGGGAGGCTCATCTTCTGCCAGGCGGTGCCGTCCCAGCGGATCACGCCCGCCGTGGAAACCCCGCTGCTCGACTGGTCGGACCTGCCGACCGCGAAGGCGGTGCCGCCCACCGCGGCGACATCATCGAGGTAGAAGGGGTTGTTCTGGTCGGTCGGGTACGGAGTGAGGGTCCAGGCCGTGCCGTTCCAGTGGTAGGCGATGGCCGAACCGGTGGCCCACACGTCGTTGTCCGCGGCGGCCGACACCGAGGTCAGCGCGCCGCGGCAGGTGGCGTCCGGCCGGTCGTTCACCCATGTCTGACCGTTCCAGCGGAACAGGTCGGGGCAGACCACACCCGGCGGCGGGTACGGCCACCCCTCCATCCGCACCTGCCCCACGGCCCAGGCCTGGGTGCCGCTCAGCGCGGCGACGTCGTTGAGTTCCTTGAGCTGCTTCCCGGAATCGGAGTATCCGTAGGGAAAGGACAGGTGGTCCCAGACCGGCGCGAGTGTCGCACCCGCCGGGGCCGCGGTCGCCAAGCTCGCGGTGAGCGCGACCGCGCCGAGAATTCCGCTGGATGTCAGGGATAAGATTTTTCGCTTGGTCACGAACGCTTTCGTACCATCGCCGGTCAGCCGCGCACATGGCCCAGGGAACGCATAGGGGCCTTGAAGGAATCATAGGGGCCTTAGGGGTGCCCTACTGGCGCGTCCGTGATCGATAGGTGTCAGTTCGCGCCGGATCGGCGGTAGCGGGATGGGGAGACGCCGTAGTGGGCGACGAAAGCCTGGCGCAGGCTCTCCGCCGAGCCGAACCCGCACCGCACCGCCACCTCCGACGTAGGCAGCGACGACGATGACAGGAGCTGGGCGGCGGCCTCGATGCGGGCCTGCCGGACATAGCGGCCCGGGGTCAGGCCGAGGTGTTCCAGGCAGAGCCGCGTCAGGTGCCGTTCGCTCACGTTGAGCCGGGCGGCCAGCGCCGCCGCGCTCAAATCGCCGTCGAGGTGCAGCGTGATGTGGTCGACGGCCCGCCTGACCAGCGGATGCCCAGGTGGCGGCCCGCTCACGAACATGCTGACCTGCGCCTGGTTCCCCGGCCGCTGCAGGTACGTCACCACCCCCCTGGCCACCTTCCTGGCCAGCGCCGTGCCATGGTCCTCCTCGATGAACGCCAGCGTCAGGTCGAGCGCGCTGGTGACCCCGGCCGCGGTGGAGACCTTGCCCTCGCGGATGTAGATGGGCGCCGGGTCCACGGTCACCTCGGGATGGCGGGCGGCCAGCAGCCGGGCGTAGTTCCAGTGGGTCGTCGCCCGCCGCCCGTCCAGCAGGCCCGCGGCGGCCAGCACGGAAGCACCCGTACAGAGTGAGGCCACCCGCCGGCTCACCTCGGACAGGCGCCGGATGTGCCCGACGAGCCGCCGGTTGTCGGCGGCCTCCTCGTGCCCGGCCCCGCCCGAGACGATCAGGGTGTCGAGCGGCCCGGTGATGCGCTCGATGGCGTCCTGTCCGCGCAGCGTGAGGCCGGAGTCGCAGGTGAAGTCGGCGCCGCCGGGAGAGGCCAGGACGATCCGGTACGCGGGATCTCCCCCAAGGCTGTTGGCCAGGTAGAGCGGAGTGGTCGCACAGGAGATGTCGAGAAGCTCTGAACCCGGATATCCGACGACAACGGTCAGCCGCTCATCCATCGGGTGAACCATCCCTCTTGAGGACAGATACGGGCCCCAAGCTTAAGTCAGAACGTCAGGCGAAGTAGGCGCTCGCCGCCGGCGTCGCCAGCAGGACGATGACCAGGATCGAGCCCAGGGTGGCGAGAAGGAACCGGATCACGATCATGGCCGACGCCCAGGCGGGCAGGGCGGCTCGCGCGGCTCCCACCACCGCGGCGGCGTCGAGGTCGCGCACCGCCGGGTCGGCCGATCTCCTGAAGACGGCAGCGACGACCTTCTCGGCGAACATCTGGCTGACCATGACGGCCGCGCCCGCGGTGGTCATGAGCCCCGCGGCCACCCAGGACGCGATCCGGCCTGGCCCGCTGCCGGCCAGCGTGAGCACGCCCAGCACGGTCATGACGACCGCGATGGACACCGGGAACAGCAACTCGGTGATGGTCTCCTCGAACTTGATCCGGTGCCGGGCGAGGACGTCCCCGGGCAGCCCGTGCCTGGCCAGAACGGCCTCGGCGGCCCGCTGCGCGCGGCCCCCGTGCGTGTGGACGGCGATGGACATGATCATGAAGGTCGCCGCGAGCAAGAACTGCAGCACCGAGGCGATGACGACGCTAACCGGCATGACGAAGCCCTCCTGAAGTCGACTTGCACATTGTTCAAGTCAAGACCATAGGCACCACTTGAACAATGTGCAAGTGGCGATCGGCGATGGCCCGTGTAAGTTTCACGATCGGTTGACGCCCGATTTGAACGTTGTAATACTCCCTGCGAATTCAGCCCCCGGCCTGCTCCTCAAGCCGCAGGTCAGGCGAATGAATCGATTCACTCCAGACCCCACGACAGGAGCGGAGCATGCGACGGATCTCTCTCGCGGCCGGTCTCACCGCGTTGGCGCTCATGGCGACCTCGATGTCCGCACCGGCCGGCGCCTCAGCGAACAGGCTGGCCTGCGGCGACGGCTCGTACAACGCGGAGGCCGTGCTGAGCGGCAGCACCTGGACCGCCCGCAACGGCACCAGGACCGTCTACACCGGAACCGGCATGCTGCCGGCCATGCAGGCCGCGGTCGGCAGCCTGACGGCGGGGCGCACCTCGAAGCAGCGGGTCGTCGTGCGCGGCTCGGGCTCGATGAGCGCGGGCTCGCGCCTCTCCCTGCCGAGCTACACGGTGCTCGACGTCTGCGGCACCGTCAACGTGACCGGTTCAGGCTCCGGCGACCAGGCCGTCGTGTACGCCAGGGGCGTCACGGACGTCGAGGTCCAGAACCTGAAGGTCACCGGCGCCCCCCTGTACGGCATCTTCGTCCGCAACGGCGTCAACATCACCCTCGGCCAGATCGACATGCGCCTGTCCGGCGGCCTGGGCATCCGCATCGACAACCACGGCGACCGCAGCGTACGCACCAGGAACGTCCGGATCGACAACGTCTACGTGTCGGGCACGAGCACCCACGGCGTGGAGACGTACGGACTCGACGGCCTCACGGTCGGCACCGTCACGGCGCGCGGCACCGGCCACTCCGGCCTGCTGCTGAACGACACGATCAACGCCAGCGTGAACCTCGTCGACGCCCAGAACGCCGGCACCGGCACCGGCTACGCCGCCTTCCGCATGGCCAACAGGAACGGCCGGATCGGCAGCGGCTATCCCACCAACATCCGCGTCAACCAGGTCATCGCGCGCGGCGGCGGGCGCGGCGTCTTCTGCGTGTCGGAGAGCGGCGGCGCCATCATCAACCGGGTCGATCTCGCACAGACCGGCAACAACGCCATCCTCATCGAGAACTGCTACAACGTGAACATCGCCGCCCAGAGCGGCACCGTGAACGGCGGCGGCGAGATCCGGCTCGCGGCCCGCTCGGAGTTCCCCAACACCTCCGACATCCTCATCCAGAACCTGACGGTGACCAACTCCGCCATCACCGAGAACCCGTGCGGGATCAACACGACCTTCAGGAACAACACGCTCGTCAACAGCCGGCAGACCATCTGCTGACGGCCATAACACCGTGATAGGGGCAATCTGGTACGTCTCCCGGGCGCGGGGGTGCGCATACCGTGACAGCACCCCCCAACCCCCGGAGGAGGCTCCGTGCCAAGACCCCTTCGCTTAGCGCTCTCCGTCGCCCTCACCCTCTCCTTCCTCCTGGTCACCTCGCCCGCGCAGGCGGCCGCCCTGGTCCGCGTGCTCCGCTACGACGTGAGCCGGGCCGCGGAGTTCGTGAACGTGGTGAACCAGGGAGCCCAGGTCTGGAACGCCAGTGTCGTCAACGTACGGCTGATGCAGGGCTCACCCGCCAGCTTCGTGGTGATCGCCGACAACGGCTGGCCGCGGGCGCTGCCCACCAGCCTGGGCCGCGGCACGATCTGGATGGGCCGGCAGGCCGTCGACCAGGGCTACTCCCCCGTACGCATCGCCGCCCACGAGATCGGCCACATCCTGGGCCTGCCCGACCGGCGCACCGGACGCTGCACGGACCTGATGTCGGGCTCCAGCGCCCCCGTGAGCTGCACGAACGCCAACCCCAGTGCGGCCGAACGGGCCGAGGTCGACCGCAACTTCGCCGGTAGCACACCGGCGGTGGAGTTCGGGCGGGTGCACGAGGACCGCTGACCCGCCCTCCTTCGAGACCGCGCGGCGGCATCCCGTACGCAGGGTGCCGCCGCGCGGCTCGTCCGGCTCACGCGCAGGTGTAGGCCGACGGCACGGCGGTGTCGCCGTTCGGGCGGGTGGCCTGGAAGCCGAACGACGTGCCGCCGGACGGCGCGAGGGTGCCGTTGTGGGCGGCGTTGCGGGCGGTGACGGTCTGCCCGCTGACGCTCAGCGCCGTGTTCCAGGAGCCGGTGACCGTGTGGCCGGGCGGCAGGGTGAAGGTGACGCTCCAGCCGCTCTTCTGGGTGGTGCCGGTGTTGGTCACGGCGGCCTGGATGACGTAGCCGGTGCTCCACTGGGTCTGCGTGGACGGGGTGACCGAGCAGCCGCCCGTCCCGCCGCCCGCGGTGGTGACCGTGACCGTGCCGGAGCGCGGTGATCGGTTGCCGGCGGCGTCCCTGGCGTACACGGCGAAGGTGTAGGAGGTGCTCGCGGCGAGCCCGGTGACGGTGGCCGGGGACGTCGCGGAGGTGGCGGCCGGCGTCTCGGTGGCGCCCTGCACCCGTACGACGTCGTAGCCGGTCACGCCCACGTTGTCGCTCGACGCCGCCCAGGCGAGGGCCACCGACGACGCGGTGATCGACGACGCGGCGGGGGTGCCGGGGGCGGTGGGCGGGCTGGTGTCGTTCTGGGGCGGCTGGTACGTGAGCCCCGCCCCGTACGCGAACAGCGGCGTCTTCCCGTCACCCGAGTTGATCGGCTGCTGGGAGGCGCTGCTCATCCACGTCATGGGCAGTTTGCCACCCGGCTGCACGACCCCGAACAGCACGTCGGCCACGCCCTGCCCCTCGGTCCCCGGCAGCCAGGCGGCGACCAGCGCGTTCCAGTTCGGCACCTGGGCGGCGATGTCGAGCGGCCGCCCGGACACCAGCACCACGACCACCGGCACACCCGAGGCGCGCAGGGTGGCGATGGTGTTCAGGTCGGTGGTGTCCAGCCCCAGAGAGCCCGGCCGGTCACCCTCGCCCTCCGCGTACGGCGTCTCCCCGACCACGGCGATGGCCACCCGGTAGGAGCCGTCGATGCCGCCGCCGTCCCGGCTGTAGGTGACCGTGGCCCCGGAGCCGACGGTGTTCCTGATCCCCTGCAGGATCGTCGTGCCGGGGGTGATGTTGCCCGGCGAGCCCTGCCACGAGATCGTCCAGCCGCCGCTCTGGTTGCCGATGTCGTCGGCGCTCTTGCCCGCCACGAAGATCTTGCCGCCGGTCCTGGCGAGGGGCAGCAGGTTCGCGCTGTTCTTCAGCACGACCTGCGACTTGGCCACCGCCTCGCGCGCCAGCGCCCGGTGCGCCGCGCTGCCCACGGTCGCGGTGTAGGCCCGGTCCGTCAGCGGCTTCTCGAACAGCCCCAGCTCGAACTTCTTCGTCAGCACGCGCCGCACCGCGTCGTCCACCCGCGCCGTGCTCACCCGCCCGGCCTGTACCTCGGCCCGCAGCAGGTCGATGAACTGCCGCCACGCGGTCGGCACCATGATCATGTCGATCCCGGCGTTCACCGCGGACCGTACGTCGCTCGCCGACATCCCGGCCGCGCCGTCGATCTGGTCGATCCCGTTCCAGTCGGACACCACGAACCCGCCGAACGCCAGCTCGCCCTTGAGCACGGTGGTGATCAGGTACTGGTGGCCGTGCAGCTTGGCCCCGTTCCAGCTGCTGAACGACACCATCACCGACCCGACCCCACGCTCCACGGCGGCTCGGAACGGCGGCAGGTGAACCGCCCGCAGCTCGGCCTCGGACAGTTGCGTGTCGCCCTGGTCGGTGCCGCCGGTGGTGCCGCCGTCGCCGACGTAGTGCTTGGCGGTGGCCAGCACGGACGCGGGCCCGTTCAGCGCGGCGCCCTGCAGGCCGGTGACGATGGTGGCCATGGACGAGGGCACCTCGGGCGTCTCGCCGAAGGACTCGTACGTACGCCCCCAGCGGTCGTTCCGCGCCACGCACAGGCAGGGCGCGAAGTTCCAGTCGATCCCGGTCCCCGACACCTCCTCGGCCACGGCCCGCCCGATCCGCTCCACCAGCGCGGGATCCCGGCTGGCGCCCAGGCCGATGTTGTGCGGGAAGATCGTCGCGCCGTGGACGTTGTTGTGCCCGTGCACGGCGTCCACCCCGTAGATCATCGGGATGCCGAGCGGCGTGGCCAGCGCCGCGTTCTGGAACCTGTCGTACATGTCCGCCCACCCCGCCGCCGTATTGGGCGACGGCGCCGACCCGCCACCCGACAGCACCGAGCCGAGCCGGTAGGTGGTGATGTCGGACGCGCTGACGGAACCGCGCTCGGCCTGGGTCATCTGGCCGAGCTTCTCATCGAGCGACATCCGCGACATGAGGTCGGCTACCCGGTCAGGGACGGGAAGGGTCGGATCCTGGTAGGGGAAGGCGGCGGTGGCGGTCGCCGGGGACGCGACCAGGGTGGCGGCGACCAGCAGCGACGCCGCCGCCCTGCTCATCCATCTCATACTCATGGCACGCTGCTCCGGCTCGGTCGGGGGGTCGGTTGGGAGCGCTCCCAAAGCCGACTGTAGGTCACATCCCCCGCCTCACTCCACCGCCGCGTCCCCCACCAGGGCAAACAGGCCCGGCGCGGTGAAACTTTCACCTCCTGGCGCCCGGCCGCGCGATGAGTCATCCTCGATCATGCTTCGACTTCTGCCGGGACTCGCGGTCGTGAAGGGCTACCAGCGCGCGTGGTTGCGGGGTGACCTGCTGGCCGGGGTGACCGTGGCGGCCTATCTGGTCCCCCAGGTGATGGCGTACGCGACGGTGGCCGGGCTGCCGCCCGTGACCGGGCTGTGGGCGATGCTGGCGCCGCTGGCCCTGTACGCCGTCCTCGGCTCCTCCCGCCTGCTCTCCGTCGGCCCCGAGTCCACCACCGCGCTGATGACCGCCGCCGCCATCGGGCCCCTGGCGGCCGGGGATCCGGCGCGGTACGCGTCCCTGGCCGCCGCGCTCGCCGTCCTCGTCGGGCTGCTCTGCCTGGGCTGCCGGCTGCTGCGCCTGGGGTTCGTGGCCGACCTGCTGTCGCGGCCGATCCTGGTCGGCTACCTGGCCGGGGTGGCCGTGACGATGGTGATCGGGCAGCTCGGCAAGCTCACCGGCACGCCCGTGGCGGGCGACTCGCTGGTCGAGCAGGTCGTCTCGTTCGCCCGGCTGCTTCCCCAGGCGCACCTGGGCACCGTGCTCATGGCCGGCGGCGTGCTGGCGTTCCTGTTCGTGCTGCAGTGGCGGCTGCCCGCCGTGCCCGCGCCGCTGCTCGCGGTGCTGCTGGCGACCGGCTGTGTGATGGTGTTCGGGTTGGACGCCCAAGGGGTCAGGGTGGTGGGCGAGGTGCCCACCGGGCTGCCCGCGCCGGCGATTCCGCCGCTGGGCGATCTGCTGCTGCCCGCGATCGGGGTGTTCCTCGTCGGCTACACCGACAACATGCTCACCGCCCGCTCCTTCGCCGCCCGCCACAACCAGGACATCGACGCCGACCAGGAGCTGCTCGCGCTGGGCGCGGCGAACCTCGGGGCGGGGGCGCTGCAGGGATTCCCGGTCAGCAGTAGCGGCAGTCGGACCGCCCTGGCCGACGCGGCGGGGGCGCGCACACAGCTCTACTCGCTCGCCTGCCTGGTGGCCGTGGTCGCGGTGCTGCTGTTCGCCGGGCCGCTGCTCGCCTTCTTCCCCGCCGCCGCGCTCGGCGCGATCGTCGTCTACGCCGCCACACGGCTGATCGAACTGCCCGAGTTCCGGCGGCTCGCCCGGTTCCGCCGGGCCGAGTTGCTGCTCGCGCTCGGCGCGCTCGCCGGCGTGCTGGTCTTCGACATCCTGTACGGCATCCTGCTCGCGGTCGCCCTGTCCGTCGTCGAGATGCTGGCCCGCGTCGCCCGCCCCCACGACGCCATCCTGGGCCTGGTGCCCGGGCTGGCCGGCATGCACGACATCGACGACCACCCCGAGGCCCGGACGATCCCCGGCCTTCTCGTCTATCGGTACGACTCCCCTCTGTTCTTCGCCAACGCCCAGGACTTCCGCCGCCGCGCCCTGAGATCCGTGGCCGGGCAGCGCGACCCCGTCCGCTGGTTCGTGCTCAACGCCGAGGCCAACGTCGAGGTCGACATCACCGCCCTGGACGCCCTCGATCTGCTGCGCCGCGAGCTGAACCGGCGCGGCATCGTCTTCGCCATGGCGCGGGTCAAGCAGGATCTGCGCGACCGGCTCGACGCGTACGGGCTGACCGGCTCGGTCGGGACGGACCTGATCTTTCCCACGCTGCCCACGGCGGTCGAGGCGTACGAGCGGTGGGAGCGCGAGCACCGATGAAACTTTCACGGCGACTTTACCGGCTGTGAGGATCTGCCGATAATACGAGGAAAGCGCTTTCCATCGACCTGCGGAGAGCATCATGCCCTTCACCTCGTTAACGGCGGCCCTGGTCACGGCCGCCGCGCTCACTCTGACCCCGGCGCACAGCTCGGTGGATCCTGCCGGCGCGTCGGCTGCGGCGGCGGCCGACGCGCCGGTCGGGTTCGCCGCCGTCAACGCGCTCGGCCAGAACGGCACCACCGGCGGCGCCGCCGGCCGGACCGTCACCGCGACCAACGCCGACCAGTTCCTTGAGTACATCGACAGCCTCGAACCCCTCGTCATCCGGGTCTCGGGCACGATCACGATCGAGAGCAAGCAGGGGGTGCGCCCGAACAAGACCATCGTGGGCGTCGGCTCGACCGGGCACATCACGGGCGGCGGCCTGGACTTCTACCGGTCGTACAACGTGATCGTGCGCAACCTGCGCTTCACCAACGCCGAGGACGACGCCGTCAACATCGGGCAGAACTCGCACCACATCTGGATCGACCACAACACGTTCTCGGGCGCCGTGGACGGGTCGGTGGACGTCGTACGGGGCGCCGACTACGTCACCGTCTCGTGGAACCACTTCGACCATTCCGACAAGTCCATGCTGATCAGCCACTCCGACGGCGCGGCCGGCACCGACGTCGGGCATCTGAAGGTGAGCGTTCACCACAACTTCTTCGACAACAGCCGCCAGCGGCATCCGCGCATCAGGTTCGGCGAGCCGGTGCACATCTTCAACAACTACTTCCTCGGCAACGAGCTGTACGGGGTGGCCTCCACCGAGAACGCCGGCGCCGTGGTCGAGGGCAACTACTTCGAGAACGTGCCGCATCCGCTCTACTCGGCCAGTGGCTACGCCGACAGCGGCCCCGGCCGGGCCGTGCAGCGGAACAACGTGTTCGTGAACTCGGGCATCCCGGAGGTCGCGGGCACCGTGGTCGAGCCGCGCACCTTCTACGCGTACACGGTCGATCCGCCGCAGGGTGTCCCGGCGGCGGTCCGGGCCGGCGCGGGCCACGGCAGGATCTCCCCGGCGGCGCTCCTCCAGCAGGCCGCCACGCTCGTGGTCGCGCCCGGCGGTGACGACGCCGCCCCGGGCACCGCCGACCGCCCCCTGGCCACGGTCCAGCGCGCCATCGACCTGGCCCAGCCCGGCACGACCATCCTCGTCCGCCGGGGCACCTACGCCCTGACGAAGAACCTGCAGATCCTCAAGAGCGGCACCGCCGCCGCGCCCATCACGCTCAGCGCGTACCCGGGCGAAAGGGTGCTGATCGACGGCGAAGCCCTCCCCCACACCCCGGCCCCTGTCGGCGGCAGCATCCCGAACGGCGAGCGCGGCGCCATCCACATGGAGGCGTCCTACTGGCGGATCAGCGGGCTGGAGATCGCCAACGGCCCGTACGGGATCTTCTGCAGGGCCTGCGACAGCAACGTCTTCGACCGGCTCGTCACCCGCGACAACTACGAGAGCGGCCTGCACATTCAGGGCGCGAGTGGCAACAACGCCATCCTCAACCTGGACAGCTACGGCAACCGCGACCCCCGCAAGAACGGCGAGAGCGCCGACGGCCTGGCGATCAAGGAGGGCAGCGGCACGGGCAACGTCGTCAGGGGCGCCCGGCTGTGGAACAACTCCGACGACGGGTTCGACGCGTGGGAGTTCCTGTCGCCGATCGTCATCGAGGGCGGCGTCGCGTACGGGAACGGCTTCAACCGCTGGAACCTGCCCGACTACACGGGCGACGGCAACGGGTTCAAGCTGGGCGGCGGGGACGAGGACCTGCCGGCCGCCCATGTCGTACGCAACAGCATGGCCTTCCGCAACCAGGTGGGCGGGTTCATCGACAACGCCAACCCCGGCGCGCTGGCCGTGAGCCGCAGCACCGCGTGGCGTAACGGCGGGACCGGGTTCGACTTCGCCGACGCGAGCGCCACCCTCACCCGCGACCTGTCGGCGGTCAACGGCAAGGCGGTCGATCTGGGATCGTCGTCCACGGGCGGCGGCAACTCCTGGAACCTGGGCGGCACCTGGGACGACGCCGCGCTCGTCAGCACCGACCCCTCGATCCTGACCGGCCCTCGCCGGGCGGACGGGAGCATTCCCTCGTCGTCCTTCCTGCGCCCCAAGAGCGGCGCCGACCTGGGGGCCCGTCTCTAGAAGCCGCCGGGCCCGTCCCGCCTGCCCCCGTGGGCTCATCGCCGGGCGGGCCGGGCCCGCGCGTGGCGGCTTTCTGCCAACCCCTTTCCTGGCAAGATCGCGCCCTGTATGTTCGAGCCGAAAGAAAGTTTCACCCATGGAGGAATGGTGGGCAAGAAGCTTCACATACTGGCGCTCCCGCTCGCGGCCGCCGCCGCCCTGACCGTCCTGGCGACCCCGGCTCAGGCCGCCGACGGCTACGACCGGTGCGTGGAGGGCAACTACTGCTTGTTCTCCGGCCTCGACGGCACCGGTGACATCGTTCAGATCAAGGGCAGCACGCCCGACCTCGCCGCGCTGGGCATGGCCGACCGGGCCAAGTCCGACTGGAACCGTACCGACTCCCGTATCTACCTCTTCTCCGAGGCGAACTACGGCGGGTGCGCGGCGGTCACCAGCGCGCGCGGCAAGGGCAACTTCTACATCGACTTCCGCGACTTCTTCGACTCCGTCCGCTTCAACGGCCCCGGCGGCCCGTCCTGCTCGCCGCCCCCCGGGGAGGGCTTCGCCAAGCAGGGGGCGACCGACTCGCACGGCTGATCACAGACCGGCTTCCGGGCCGGCGCGTGACTTGCACACTGGCGGTACGTATGTTCGATTACGTACCGCCAGTAGGCAACATGGAGGTAAGCCGTGTCCCCACCGCACATCGCCGTCTACGGCGCCACCGGTCACACGGGCCGCCTGGCCGCGGCCGAACTCCGCGCCCGTGGCCGGGAGGTCATCCTGGCCGGCCGCGACGGCGTCGCGCTCAAGGCCCTGTCCGACGAGCTCGGCGGGATGCCCGTCCACCAGGCCGCGCTCGACGACCCCGCCGCGTTACGCGAGCTCGCCGCGCTGGCGGACGTGCTGATCCACTGCGCGGGCCCGTTCACGCACACCGGCGCGCCGGTCGCCGAGGCGGCCGCCGAGGGCGGCTGCCACTACGTCGACCACGCGCTGGAGCAGCACCACACGAAGTGGATGTTCGACGTCATGTCCGAGCCGGCCCGGCGGGCGGGCATCACCATGGTCACGGCGATGAGTTTCTACGGCGGGCTGGGCGACCTGCTCACCGGCGCCGTGGCCGCCGGAATGACCGGAATCGACCGGGTGACCGCGGCGTACGCGGTGACCGGCTGGCGCCTGACCACGGGAGCCAGGCGCACCGCCGAGCTGCTGTTCGCCGACACCCGGCGGATCACCTACACCGAAGGCGCCCAGCACATCGGCTACGTCGAGCCGCGCAACGCGGTCTTCCCGTTCCCGCCGCCGCTCGGGCCGCGCACGATGATCGCGCCGGTGCCGTTCTCCGAGGTCCTCACCGTCCCCAGGCACACGCCCGCCCAGCGCGTCGAGGCTCAGCTCACGGCGCACACGTTCGAGGAGGAGCAGGCGTTCACCAGCGAGCACGTGGACGCCGCCACCAGGGCGGGCTCCGCCTTCACCGTCGCCGTCCAGGTCATCACCGGGACCGGCGGGCGGGCCGGGCAGGCGCGCGGGCACGACCTGTGGCGCATGAGCGCCCTCACCTCGGTCGAGGCCGCCGTCCGCCTGGCCGACGGGCACGGCCCCGGCCCCGGCGTCTTCGGCCCGGCCGAGGCGTTCCCCGCCGGGCCCTTCCTGCGCGATCTGGAGCGGCTCGGCCTGCTCACCCTGACCCTCCCGGAGGAGCGATGATCCCGTTCACCTCGACCCTCCCGGAGGAGCGATGATCCTGGTCACCGGAGCGGCCGGCGGGACGCAGGGCTCGACCGGGCGGCACGTCGTCGACCTGCTGCTGGCGCGCGGCCAGGCCGTGCGCGCGTTCGTGCGCTCCGACGACCACCGCGCCGAGGAACTGCGCAAGCTCGGCGCCGAGGTGGTCGTCGGCGACCTGCGCGAGATCCAGTCCGTACGCCCCGCGCTGCGCGGGATCAGCCGGGCCTTCTTCACCTATCCGGTGACGGCCGGCTTCCTGGACGCCACGGCCGCGTTCGCGGCGGCGGCCAGGGAGGCGGGCGTCGAGCGGGTCGTCGAGGTGTCCCAGCTCGACGCCTCCCCGGAGGCCGGCACGCCGCGCATGCGCCGCCACTGGCTGTCGGAGCAGGTCTTCGACTGGGCCGGGGTGGGCGCGGTGCACCTGCGGGCCGCGGTCTTCTTCGAGAACCTCGCCTTCGCCACGACCGGAGACCGGCTGGCCCTCCCGCTGGGCCCGCAGGACACCCGGATCCCGCTGGTCGCGGGCGCCGACGTGGCCCGGGTCGGCGCCGGGCTGCTGCTCGACCCCGCCCCGGCCGACCCGGTGTGCCTGGTGACCGGTCAGATGGCCTCGATCGGCGAGGCGGCCCGGGCGCTCGGCGTCGAGTACGTTGACGTGCCGCCCGAGGAGTGGGAGCGGGGGGCGATGGCCCTCTACCGCGACGAGGTCACCGTCGAGCACCTGTCGCACCTGTGGGCGATCTTCCGCTTCCTCGGCACCGCCGACCACCCGCTCTTCCGGGTCACCGAGAGCATCGAGCGCTATGGGGGCCGCCCGCCCGTACGGCTGACCGGCGGATAGGAAAAACCCCCGGCCGGAGTCGGCCGGGGGTTTTTCTCAGCTACCGATGATCAGCCGGTGAAGCCGATGATGGAGTAGTCGTAGGACTTGTAGCCACGAGCGCCCCAGTTGGCGAGCGTCTTCTTCGTCGCCTGGATGTCCGGGCGCTGGTACAGCGGGATCGTGTGCACCATGTCCCAGATGAGCTTGTCGGCGGCGTTGGCCTTCTCGATGGCCTTGGCCGGGTCCATCTCACTCACGGCCGCCTCGATCGCGGCGTCCACGGCCGGGTCGCTGCCCTTCGGGAAGTTGCTCTCGGAGCCCGTCTTGTAGATCTGCGACAGCGAGCCGATCGGCAGCGGCGTGCCGATCCACGAGAACGGCACCAGGTCGAAGTCGCCCTTGATGATGTAGTCGGTGAAGAACTTGTCCAGCGGGACGGTCTTGATCGTGACCTTGACCCCCGCCTCCTTGAGCATGGCCTGGGTCAGCTCGCCCTCCGTCTGGGACACCGGGGTGCCCGACGGGATGACGAAGCGGAGCTCCAGCTCCTTGCCGTCCTTCTTCCGGTATTCACCCTCCTGCTTCCAGCCGGCCTGGTCGAGGAGCTGCTTGGCCTTCTCCAGGTTGTACTTGCCGAGGTCGCCGGAGTTGTCGACGTAACCCTTGTGGTTGTTCATGAAGACGTGGTTGCCGAGCGTCTGCAGCGGCCAGTCCATGTCCTTGAGGTCCGACTGGGTGATCACGTCGCGGTTGATCCCGTACGACACGGCGTGACGGACGTTCTTGTCCTTGAGGATCTCGCTCGCGTTGTTGACCGTGAAGTGCCGCCAGTTCGGGCTCAGCGCCTTGCGGATGTCCACGTTGGGGACTTCCTTGGCGCGCTTGAGCTCGGCCGGAGCACCCGAGGGGATCTCCACCCCGTCGAGCTCGCCGTTCGCGAAGGCGTTCACCTGCGCCTCGGGCGACTCGATGGCCCGGAAGATGATCTTGTCGAGCTTGGCCTTCTTGCCCCACCACTTGTCGTCACGGACGAGCGTGAGGGTCTTGGTGCCCTCGTCGATCTTCTCGACCTTGAACGGGCCCGAGGTGACCGGGATCTTCTGGAGGTAGTCCTTCTCGTACTTCTCCGGGTCCGTCATGTGCGCGGCCGGGTAGAGGTGCGGCGAGCGGGAGAACAGGCCCATCCACTCGGGGTACGGCTTGGCGAACGTGATGATCGCGACCTTGTCGCTGTCACCCTTGACGACCGACTCGATGCGGTCCCAGCCGTCGGTGGAGGCGGGCTTGAACTTCTTGTTCTCGCCGCTGTTGATCTTCCAGGCGGCCTCGAAGTCCTTCCAGGTGATCGGCGTGCCGTCCGACCACTGAGCCTTCTCGTTGATCGTGTACGTGACGACCTGCTTGCCCGACGTCATGTCGTTCTTGAGGTCGGTCAGGTAGTCCGGGTTGGGCGAGTAGTTCGCCTCTTCGTCGAACGAGACCGGCTGCGGCATGATCGCGTCGAGCATGTCCGCCGTGTCGGCCTGGTTGCCGTCCACGTGGTTGCCGTTCCACTGCGACGGCCACTGCCCGACGGCCAGGGTCAGCGTGCCACCGTCCTTGACCTGGTCGTAGGCCACGGGGTTCACGCTGATCGCCGGCGTCTGCGACATCTGCTGCTGAGCCTGCTGCGACTGCTCGGCGCTCGGCTTCTTGGCTTCGCCGCCACCTCCGCCGCACGCCGACACGGCCAGGGCCAGGACCGCCATGCCCGCGGCCGCCCGGTAACGAACCTTCACTTTTCCTCCTGATCGTCCGAGGCCGTGATGACCTCGATCTCCTCCGCGTAATGGCAGGCGGCGCCGTGATCCACGGCCTTCGCCAGCCGAGCAACCGAAGGCTCTTCGTCCACGCACCGCCGCCGCTCGCCCTCGCTGAGCTGGGCGAACTTGGGGCAACGGGTACGGAACCGGCAACCCGATGGGGGGTCGGCCGGGCTGGGCAGGTCGCCTTCGAGCAAGATCCTCTTGCGGGTGCGCTCCATCTCCGGATCCGGAAGTGGAATCGCCGACAACAGCGCCTGCGTGTAAGGGTGTGCGGGGTGGTCGTACACGTCCTCGACCGTGCCGACCTCGGCGATCCTGCCGAGATACATCACGGCCACCCGATCGGCCAGGTGCCTGACCACGGCCAGGTCGTGGGCCACGAACAGATACGACAACCCCAGGGTGTTCTTCAGCTCCTCCAGCAGGTTGATCACACCCGCCTGGATGGAGACGTCGAGCGCCGAGACCGGCTCGTCCAGGACGAGCAGTTTCGGCTCCAGCGCGAGCGCCCGGGCGATGCCGATGCGCTGGCGCTGACCGCCGGAGAACTGGGCCGGATAGCGCTCGGCGTGCTCGGACGAGAGCCCGACCAGCTCCAGCAGCTCGCCGACCCGCTTGCGCACGTCCTTGCGGCCGTGGGCGCGCAGCGGCTCGGCGATGATGTCGCCGACCGGCATCCGCGGGTCGAGCGCGGCCATCGGGTCCTGGAAGACGATCTGCAGGTCCCGGCGGAGCGCCCGGCGGCCCGCGGAGTCCAGCTTGGCGCTGTCCTTGCCGAGCACGACGACCCGGCCGCCCTGCGGGGGCGCGAGCTGCATGATCTGCTGCAGGGTGGTGGTCTTGCCGCAACCCGACTCGCCCACCAGGGCCAGCGTCTCGCCCTCGGCGATGTCGAGGCTGATGCCGTCCACCGCGTACACCGTGCCGACGCGGCGCTTGAAGACCGCGCCCTTCATCAGCGGGTAGTGCCGGATCATGTCGTCCAGCTCCAGCACCGTGGCGCGCTCGGTCCGCGGCACGCGGACCACGTCGCTCGGCGGGATGACCGGCACGGGGAACACGTCGGCCCCGGTCAGGTTCTTGTGCTCGATCTCGTGCGACCGGATACAGGCGACGTGACGCCCGCCGCCGAACGGCGTCAGCGGCGGCTCCTCGTCGTCGCACATGTCCACCTTCATCGGGCAGCGCGGCGCGAACGGGCAGCCCGGCGGCAGGTTCGCCGGCGACGGCGGGTTGCCGTCGATCGGCACGAGCGCGCCCTCCTCGCCGTCCACTCGCGGGACCGAGGCGAGCAGGCCCATCGTGTACGGCATGCGCGGCCGGTAGTAGATGTCGTCCACCGGCCCCTGCTCGACCGGACGGCCGGCGTACATGACGAGCACCCGGTCGGCCATGCCCGCGATGACACCCAGGTCATGGGTGATCATCACGATGCCCGCGCCGGTCTCCTGCTGGGCGGTCTTGAGCACCTCCAGCACCTGGGCCTGGATGGTGACGTCCAGCGCGGTCGTCGGCTCGTCGCAGATCAGCAGGTCGGGGTCGTTGGCGATGGCCATGGCGATCATCGCGCGCTGCCGCATGCCGCCAGAGAACTCGTGCGGGAACGCCTTGGCGCGCACGTCCGGGTGCGGGATGCCGACCAGGTCGAGCAGTTCGACGGCGCGCTTGGCGGCCTTGTCCTTGCCCATCTTCTGGTGGACGCGCACGGCCTCGGCGATCTGGTCGCCGATCGTGTAGACGGGGGTGAACGCCGACAGCGGATCCTGGAAGATCATGCTGATCGACTTGCCGCGGACCTTGATCAGCTCGTCCTCGTCCATGCCGATCAGCTCGCGGCCGTGCAGCTTGGCCGAGCCGCTCACCACGGCGTTGCGGTGCAGCAGGCCCATGATGGCCAGCGAGGTGACCGACTTGCCGGAGCCCGACTCGCCCACGATGCCGAGCACTTCGCCGCGCTCGACCTCGTACGACACTCCGCGCACGGCCTCGATGCCGCCGGGGAAGGTGACGGTGAGGTCCCTGACCTCCAAGATGCTCACGAGTTGCTCCCCGGGTCGAGTGCGTCACGCAGGCCGTCGCCGATGAGGTTCACGCTGAGCACCAGGAGGACCAGCAGGCCGGCAGGGAAGACGAACAGCCACGGATAGCCGGTGGCGTTGCCCGAGCCGGCCGCGATCAGCGTGCCGAGAGAGACGTCCGGCGGCTGGATGCCGAAGCCGAAGAAGGACAGCGCCGCCTCGCCGATGATCGCGGCGGACACGTTGAGCGTCGCGTCGATGATCAACAGGGACGACAGGTTGGGCACGATGTGCCGGAAGATGATCTTCCAGCGCGGGATGCCCATGTAGACGGCGGCCAGGACGTACTCGCGCTCGCGCAGCGAGATCGTCATGCTGCGCACGACCCTGGAGGTGATCATCCAGGAGAACGCGGCCAGCAGCACCACGAACCAGAGCCAGGACGAGTCCGACTTCAGCCGCGGCGAGATGATCGCGATGATGAGGAAGCTGGGCAGGACCAGCAGCAGGTCCACGCCCCACATGAGCACCCTGTCGGCCCAGCCGCCGAAGTATCCGGCGAACGCTCCCACCACCGCGGCCAGGCCGGTCGAGATGAAGGCGACCAGGAGGCCGATGATGATCGACTTCTGCATGCCGCGCAGCGTGATCGCGTACATGTCCTGGCCGATGGACGTGGTGCCCCACCAGTGGTCGGCGTCGGGCGGCGACATGAAGGACAGGAAGTCCTTGTCCGTCCACTCGTAGCTGCCGAAGTAGGGGCCCACGTAGGCCAGCAGCACCAGCACGAGCAGCGCGGCGAAACCGTAACGGGCCTGCTTGTTCGCGAACAGGCGCCGCAGGACGACCTTGGAACGCATGTCAGCTCACCCGCACCCGAGGATCGAGGGCCGCGACCAGCAGGTCCGAAAGGAACGCGGCGGCCAGGACACAGACTGCGGTGAAGAAGGTCACCGCGGCGACGGAGTTGGCGTCGTTCGCGTTGATGGAGTCGATCAGCCAGGCTCCCATGCCGTGCCAGGCGAAGATCTTCTCGGTGAAGATCGCTCCGGTGAACATGGTCCCGAACGCGAAGGCGAAGTACGTCGCCGACGGGATCAGCGCGGTGCGCAGGGCGTGCTTGGTCAGCGCGGTCCTGCGGCGCAGGCCCTTGGCCATGGCCGTGCGGACGAAGTCCTGGCCGAGCACGTCAAGCATCATGTTGCGCTGGATCCGGCTGTAGAACGCGATCGAGCCGAGGCTGAGCGAGATGGTCGGCAGGATCAGGTGGTTCAGCCGGTTGACGAGCTGGTCCCAGCCCGAGAGGCGGGGGTTGTACTCGCCGGTGTACTCGATCAGCGTGAACCCGAGCCCGCGGTTCAGGTTGTACGTGGAGATCGCCAGCAGGGTGGCCAGGACGAAGACGGGGATCGCCATGATCACGAACGAGCTGACACCTATTAACCGGTCGGAGAGCCGGTACTGCTTCACCGCCGAGACCGCGCCCAGGGCCACGCCCACGACGAACCCGAGCAGGGTGCCGATGAGGAGCAACCGGAGGCTGACCATGATGCGCCGGCCCATCTCGTCGTTGACGGAGCCGCCGTTCCAGGTCTTGCCGAAGTCTCCGGTGACGACGCCCGCCGCCCAGGTCGCGTAGCGCTCCAGGACGGGCGTCTTGTCGTTCAGGTTGTAGGCATCAAGTGTGGCGTCGATAGTGGCCGCCGGGATGGGCGGCTGCCTACCTTCGTACGAGGCGCGCGGGTTCATGGTGCTGGCCGCGAGCATGTACGCCAGACTGGCCGCCACGGCGACCAAGATCACATTTATTGCCAACCTGCGGAGCAGGTACTTGCCCATTACTCTCCGTTCGCGCTGACCGAGGGCTCGACTCCGGCTTGGTAGCTACAGCCCCCGCAACGAAAACCCATCTCGTCTCATGAAATTCTCTTGACACCGAGATGGCGATCAACGCGCAGAATATATGTAAAAATATAACAGTCAGAAACCGTGGGATATAACAGTCAGGTCACCCACAAAAGATCGACTTGACCCGTCCGATACCCCACGATCCCCGTGCCGGCCTGGGGTAACGAGACCCTCCAAGGTGACCACGACAGCCCTCATACGAGGACGTATGTCACAGAATCCGGACAAAACTTTACGTCCGGACAAAGAGATCCCCCTCAACATCGGGGAACGGCAACTGTGAGCTGTCTCTAGGGGCGCAGAGCCGCGGTCAGGAAGTAGTCGTCCGCGCCGACCTGGCCACCCTTGAGCGCCACCACGAGGCCGTCGCACGCGGGATCGTCCGAGGCCAGGACACATATGGGGCCGCCCACCGCCAGGGTGCCGACCACGTCCAGGGCGCGGGCTCCGAGGGCGGCCACGACCTGGCCCGAGGTGTCGCCGCCCGCCACCACCAGCCGCCGCACCAGCCCCGCCCGTACGGCGGCCGCGGCGATCCGGCCGAGCAGGTCGCCGATGCCCGCCGGGTCGCGGGCCGGTCCCCGGGTGGACTGGACGATGGTGTGACGGCCTTCGCGCAGGCTCTCCTCCACCCGCCCGGCCACGTCCCAGGAGGCGTCCAGCACCCGCCATCCCGCCCGCTCGGCCGTGTCGATCTGACGCACGGTGATCGGCGACCGGCTCCCCGACACCACCAGCACGGGCCCGGCCGCCTCAGGCGACGCCTGCTCCGGTTCCGGTGAGGTCGTCGGCCGGGCGGTCCAGGCGGAGGCCAGGGCGTAGCTGAGGCCGCCGGAGCCGACGCAGAAGAGCGGGCCGCGCCTTCGGGCCTCCGCGAGCAGCAGGGTGCCGAGGGCCCGGAGGTGGTCGTCGGTGGTCGCGTCCGCCACGACGGCCGCGTCCATGGACTCCAGCCGGTCCGTGCCCGCCGGTAGCCGGCCGACCTGCCCGACGCCCTGTTCCCTGAGACGGAGGCACAGGTCGGCCTCGGTGGCGGGGGTGGTGGGGTGGTCGCGCATCGGGGGGTAGCGGTCCAGCCTGAGAACCTCGTCGCCCGACCGTACGAAATGGTTGCCGAACCACGTGTAACGGCCGAACTCCGGCTGTGCGGCCAGGACCGGCACCGGCCCCGTGGCCAGGCCCGAGCGGTGCAGGGCGGCCACGACCGCGCCGATGCTGCCGCGTTCCGGGGAGGAGTCGAAGGTCGAGCAGATCTTGTACTGGACGGCCAGGGGCCGGAGGGCCGCCATCGCCCTGAGGGCCGGCAACACCACCGCGACCGGGTCGGCCGAGGCCCGGGCGGTGGTGGCGAGGCCGATGACGTCGTTCTCCGAGTGCACGTGCGCAAGGTCCGTGACCAGCGATCCGGTCAGCCCGAACCGCCTGAACTGCCACAGCGCGTCGGTCGCCCCCGTGAAGTCGTCGGCCACGAAGGCGAAGAGCGTCACGGGCCGACCACCCCGCCGAAGTGTTCCAGGGCCCTGACCAGTTCCGGCTCGTCCACCTCCGTCAGCGGGGTGCCGGCCGCCGCGGCCGCCCACGCCTGCCGGATGCTGGTGATCCCGGCCGCCGGCCCGTCCGGGTGGCCGAGGACGCCCCCGCCCGCCAGGACGAGCAGGTCGTCGGTGCCGGTCCGCTCCAGGGCGACGGGCGCGGTGCCGGCCCACTGGGCCGACGACAGGACGGGCAGGCACGGGAAGCCGCCGAGCAGCGGCTCGCGGACCGCGCGTACCGTGGCCGCGACCTCGTCGTCCGTCACGTAGAACTTGCTGTGGAACCCGCCGCAGTGCAGGTGGTCGATCCCGGTCAGGCGGGCCAGCTTCTGGTACGCCACATGCCCGACCCCCAGCCCCGGATGCCGCGCGAGCGCCCCGATGCCCGTGACGTGCGCGTGGATGGGCACCCTGGCGTGCCGCCGCAGCATGGCCACCGCCGGGAAGCCCACGACGTTCAGGTTGACCATCACGCAGGTCCCTCCGGCGGCCACCACCATGTCGTGGTTGCGCAGCATCCGGTCGGGTTCGTCGCTGATGTTGAAGGCGTACATGGGCCGCCGCCCGGTGCGCCGCTCCACCTCGTCGAGCGCCCCCGTCACGGCCCTGATGCGCTGCGCCAGCGGCGCGGGCGGGCAGTCGGCGTTCACCTCGTCGTCCTTGATGAAGTCGGCCCCGGCCAGCCCCAGCTCCAGCACCAGCGAGACGTAGTCGGCGGGCCGCAGCCCGACGTTGGGCTTGACGATGGTGCCGATCAGCACGCCCTCGGGCCGCCCCACCAGCCGCCGGGTGCCGGAGACGGCGTATCCGGCCGGCAGGTACGCCTGCCCGAACGCGGCCGGCAACTCCAGGTCCACCAGCTTGACCCCGGCCAGCTCGCGCAACTCGTAGAGGTTGCCCGCGACGACGGGGAAGAGGTTCGTCAGCGAAGGCCCGGTGTTGGCGAGGGGGAACCCGATCCGCACCAGACCGGCCCGCAGCGGCCCGTCGCCGCGCGCTCCCGGCAGTCCCTCGCCGACCGGGACGGGGATCTCGGTCAGGTCCAGCGTCACCGCGCCGTGCCGGGCGCGCAGCTCGGCGGTCTCACCGGCCACGGCGACGAACGTGCCGGTGCTCTGCTCACCCGCGATCGCGCTCACCGCCTGCTCCAGCGGCAGCCGGGTGACGATCCGGTACGTGGCGACGGTCAGTTCACGGCCCCGACGAAGGAGGGGGCGTGAACTGACGGCTGCTGTGTCGCTCACGTATGCAACTCCTTCGCGAGGTACTCCATGGCGAGCGGCGGACTGGCCAGCACGGGCACCTGGACGTCGACCACCACCCGCGCCATCGACGCCTGGGCCAGGACGACCACGTCCACCTGGCCGGCCAGCTCGGTCAGGGCCGCCGCCACGCGGGCGTCGTGGGTGGCGGCGTCGCCGCTCATCAGGGCCTCGAACGCGCCCTCGCACAGCCGGGCGGTCAGCTCGACGTCCTTGCCGCCGGCGCGGCGGCGTACCAGGTCGGCGGTGGGTTCGAGGGTGGTGGACAGGGTGGCGAGCACGCCGATCCGGCGGCCGAGCGCGACGGCGCGGTCGGCCATCGGCCGGTCCACGCGGGTCACCGGCACCCCGGTCAGCGGCTCGGCCGCCTCCACGGCCGCGCCGATCGAGGAGCAGGTGACCAGGATGTGGTCGGCGCCGGCGGCCTCGGCGGAGCCGATGTGACCGGCGACCCGGCGCGCGGTCTGGGGAGTGAGCCGGCCGGCGGCGATGGTGTTCTTGATCAGGCTGTCGTCGACGATGTTGAACGTGCCGACTCCCGGCAGGTGCTCGGCGCACAGCTTGGCGAACACCTCCACCAGCGTCGCCGACGTGTGGACCAGTCCGAGTCTCATGGTCCACAAGGTACTGCCGGGTGTGCCGGATGTTAAGGCTTCATCAGATGAAAATCTCACTTCATCTGATGAAGGGCTAGGAAAAGCGGGCCGCGCCCGCTAGCGTGCGAGCCGTGGCAACTGACCCTCAGAGGGAGCGGCACGCCCAGGTCGTGCACGCCCTCGGCGCCCGCATCGTCGGCGGCTCCCTCGCTCCCGGCACGTCCATCCCCATCGAGGAGGAGCTGGTCGGCGAGCTCGGCGTGGGCCGCTCCGCCGTACGGGAGGGCGTGAAGGTCCTGGCCGGCAAGGGCCTGCTGGAGACCAGGCGGAGCGCGGGCACGATCGTGCGCCCGCGCGAGTCCTGGAACCTGCTCGACGCCGACGTGCTGAGCTGGCGGTTCGAGCCCGAGCCGCGGCCCGGCGACATCCGGGTGCTGGCCGACCTGCGGGTCGCGCTGGAGCCCGGGGCGGCCCGGGTGGCGGCCGAGCGGGCCGACGCGAGCGCGGTGGAGCGCATCGACCAGGCCCTGGCCACGCTCTACGCCACAGCCGACGACCCCGAGCCCTTCATCGAGGCCGACCTGGCCTTCCACAAGGCGGTGTTCGCCGCGGCGGACAACGACCTGCTGCTCTACATCTACGACATGATCAGCATCGCCCTGCGGTCCGTGCGCCAGGTGCACACCCGCTCGGTGGCGCACAACAAGGAAACGCTGCCCGGCCACGAACGCGTGGCCCTGGCGATCAGGCGCCGCCACCACCGCAAGGCCGAGGAGGCCATGCGCGAGGTGGTCGAGGTGGCTCGCGCCGACGCCGAGCAGCACGTACGTCTCTGCTGCTAGACCCGTCGAAACGCTGGAAATGAGCTCTCACTTGGACGTCCTCCTCGACGTCGACGGCCCGGTGGCCGTCGTCACCCTCAACAGACCCGCCAAGCTCAACGCCATCACCCCCGACATGGCCGCCGCCCTGCGCGCCTGCCTGAGCCGGGTGGAGGCCGACCCCACCATCCGGGTGGCCGTGCTCACGGGCGCGGGCGAGCGCTCCTTCTGCGTCGGCAGCGACATCCGCGAGCTCGACGAGTACGCCACCCCGTGGGAGTTCCGCAACCGCGGCGACTACGGCGACGCCGTCCGGGCCCTGCGCAAGCCGATCATCGCGGCCGTCAACGGCTACGCTTACGGCGGCGGCCTGGAGCTGGCCATGGCCTGCGACATCCGGCTGGCCGCCGAGACGGCCACGTTCGCCGCGCCGGAGATCAAACTGGGCTGGATCGGCGGCAGCGGCCAGTCGGCGCTGCTGGCCCACTCCGTCGGCCCTGGCAACGCGGCCACCATGCTGCTCACCGGCGACCCGATCGACGCCGCCCGCGCCAGGGATTGGGGGCTCGTCACCGACGTGCACCCGCGGGCCGAGTTGCTGAAGGCGGCCAGGACGCTGGCCGAGACGATCGCCAAGCGGCCGCCGATCGCCGCGCAGACCGCCAAGGCCAACCTCAAGGCCGCCTACTCGATGCCGCTCGACCAGGCCATCCAGTACGAACGCGACCTGCAGACCGTCTGCTTCGCCACCGACGACGCGGCCGAGGGCAGGGCCGCCTTCGCCGCCCGCCGCGAGCCCGTCTTCGAGGGGCGCTGACATGGGCGTGCTCGACGGATACCGCGTGGTCGACCTGTCCATCGCGATGGCGGGCCCGCTGGCCGCCATGCGGCTGGGCGACCTGGGCGCGGACGTGGTCAAGGTGGAGCCGGTGACCGGCGAGTGGCAGCGGCACGCCCCGGCGGGCGGCGCCGTCGGCAACCAGGTCAACGCCTCGTTCCTGTCGCTCAACCGCAACAAGCGCAGCCTCGCGGTCAACCTCAAGTCCGGCGAGGGCCGCGAGATCGTGCACAAGCTGGCCGCGTCGGCGGACGTGTTCCTGCAGAACTACCGGCCCGGCGTGGCCGAGCGGCTCGGCATGGACTACGACACGATCAGCGGGCTCAACGCGGCCATCGTGTACGTCTCCATGTCCGGCTACGGCGAGAGCGGCCCGTACATCTCCAGGCCCGGCCAGGACCTGCTGCTGCAGGCCATGAGCGGCGCCATGCTGAGCACCGGCCGCGACGGCGACCCGCCCGTGCCCGCCGGCTCGTACGCGATCGACGCCATCACCGCCTACAGCGCGTTCGAGGGCGCGCTGGCCGCGCTGTTACACCGCGAGCGCACCGGCGAGGGCCAGCGGGTGAGCGTCAACATGCTGGACGCGGCGGTCGCCGTGCAGATGCAGGAGCTGTCGATCTACACGGTCGGCAAGGTGCCGCAGCGGCGCGGCAGCGAGCCGCACGGCCACACCTACATCCGCGCCCCGTACGGCGTGTTCGCCACCAAGGACGGCTACATCGCGCTCGGCATGCCCCGGCTGGACGGCCTGGCCGTCGCGCTCGACCTGCCCGAGCTGGCCGCGATGGACGGTGACGCCGACGGCCACACCCGGCGCGACGAGATCACCGCGCTCGTGGCCGGCCGCCTGCCGGAGCGCACGACGGCCGAGTGGCTGGAGATCCTCGCCCGTCTCGACCTGTGGGCGGGCCCGGTGTACGGCTACGCCGACCTGGTCAACGACCCGCAGGTCAAGCACAACGGCTCGTTCGTCACCTACGACCACCGCACCGAGGGCACGGTCACCACGCCCGGCTTCCCGTACGGCTTCAGCGCCACCCCGCCCGGGGTGCGCAGGGGCGCCCCGCTGGTCGGCGAGCACACGAGGGAGCTGCTCGAAGAGCTCGGCTACCCCGCGGAGCGCACGGCCGAGCTGGTGGCGGAGGGCGTGCTGGCATGCGAGGACTGACCTGGGACCACCCGCGCGGGTATGCTCCGCTGGACGAGCTGACCCGGCTCGACCAGGCCGGCGACCACCCGTACGGACAGGTCCCCGAGCCGATCGTATGGGACCGCCAGCCGCTGGAGGGCTTCGAGTCGGAGCCGATCGCGAAGCTGGCCGCGACCTATGACGTGATGGTGATCGACCATCCGGGGCTGGGCGCGGCCACGGACGCGCTGGTGCCGATGGAGGAGCTGTTCGCGCCGGAGGAGCTGGCCGGGCTGCGGTTCGCGGGCCGCTCCCGCGAGAGCTACCACCTCGACGGCCGGCAGTGGGCACTGCCGCTCGACGCCGCCACCCAGGTGGCCGCCGCCCGGCCCGGGGTGACGGTGCCCGCGACCTGGCCAGAGGTGATCGACCTGGCGAAGAGCACGCGGATGGCGCTGTGCCTGGGCGGGCCGCACGCGTTCCTGATGTTCTGCGCGCTGTGCTCGGGCGACTTCCTCGACGAGGCGGCCGGCGAGCGGGCGCTGGAGCTGATGGCGGAGCTGCTCGCGCTGTCGGACCCGGAGTCGTCACTGCTCAACCCGATCGGCGTGCTGGACGCGATGACGGCGGGCGCCGTGGACTGCTGCCCGCTCCTGTACGGCTACGCCAGCTACGACCTGGCCTTCTCGGACGCGCCCGCCTGGCCGGGCAAGGCGCCGGGAAGCGTGCTCGGCGGCACCGGGCTCGTGGTCTCACGGCGGCGCATCGGCACCATCCGCGACGCGGTCCGCGCGCACCTGCTGCGGCTGACCTCCGAGCCGGTCCAGACCGGGCTGTTCCCGGCCACCGGCGGCCAGCCCGCGTCGGCCGCCGCCTGGCAGCGCGAGGGCTTCTACCGCGACACCGCCGCCACTATGGAGGCCGCCTGGATCAGGCCGCGCTTCCCCGGTTACATCGCCCTGCAGGAGCGCTCGTCGGCGCTGATCCGAGCCGGGCTGCTCGCCCGCACCCCGGCTCCCGCCCTGCTCGGCGACCTGCGCGAGGAATGGAGGAACGCATGAGCACGGCGCTCGTCACCGGCGCCGCCGGAGCGCTCGGCCGCGCGATCGTGCGCCGCCTGGCCGCCGACGGCCACCAGGTGGCCGCACTCGACGTCGGCACCGCGGGGCTCGAGGGCGCGCTCAACCTGAAGGCCGACCTGCGCGACCCGGCCGCCATCGAGGCCGCGTTCGGCGAGACGGCCGACCGGCTCGGCCCGGTCGGCATCCTCGTCAACAACGCCGCGATCTACCCGGCCCGGCCCTTCCTGGAGGTGCCGCTGGCCGAGTACGACGACGTGCACGCGGTCAACCAGCGCGCCTACTGGCTGTGCGCGCAGCACGCCGCCCGGCAGATGGGCGACGGCGGCGGCGCGATCGTCAACATCGCCTCGATCACCATGCACGGCGGCTGGTCCGACCTGGCCGCCTACGTGGCCACGAAGGGCGCGGCCACCTCGCTCACCAGGGCGCTGGCCCGCGAGCTGGGCCCGAAGGAGATCCGGGTCAACTGCGTGTCGCCGGGGGCGTTCCCGACGGCGGCCGAGGAGATCCACGAGGACCTGGAGGCGTACAACCGGCATGTCCTGGAGCGGCAGGCGCTCCAGCGGCGTGGCACGCCCGAGGAGCTGGCCGCCGTGGTGTCGTTCCTGACCGGCCCGGACGCCTCGTTCGTCACGGGCCAGACCATCGAAGTCAACGGAGGGTGGGTGATGGCATGACGCCGAACCGCAGGCGGCTGGCCGAGCTGACGGGCGACCTGAGCGCGGCCGGCGGGGTGCGGCTGGTGACGCTCGGCGACGGTGCCGAGCGCGGGATCAGGACGCTGGAGTTCCGCACCGGTTCGGGGCTGGCCTTCGACGTGCTGGTGGATCGGTGCATGGACATCGGGCACGCCGAGCACGCCGGGCGCTCGTTCGGCTGGCGCTCCCCCACCGGTTTCCGCCACCCGGGCCTGCACGAGAACAACGACGAGGACGGGCTGTCCTGGCTGCGCTCGTTCTCGGGGCTCATCGTCACGGCGGGCCTGGACCACACGCTGTTCGGCGGCGAGGTCCCCGCCGGCACCTACCGCTACCCGCCCCGCGAGTCCGTACGGCACGGTCTGCACGGCCGCGCCGGCAACCTGCCGGCCCGCCTGACCGGCTACGGCGAGCGGTGGGACGGCGAGCGCTGCGTGCTGTGGGCGGAGGGCGAGGTGCGGCAGGCGGCGGTGTTCGCCGAGAACCTGCGGCTGGTCCGCCGCATCGAGGCCGACCTGGGCGGCGACGAGATCCGGCTGATCGACACGGTGACGAACGCCGGGTTCGAGGCGTCGCCGCACATGTACCTGTACCACATCAACCTGGGCTGGCCGCTGCTCGACGAGGGCGCCCGGCTGGAGGCCGGCATCCGCGAGACGCTCTGGCAGAGCGACAGCGTGGCCGAGCAGAAGGCCGACCACATCACCTTCCCCGGCCCGGTGCCGGGGTTCGTGGAGCAGGTGTACGAGCACGCGCTCATCCCCGGCGGCGACGGGCTGCACCGGGTGGCGGTGGTCAACGACCGGCTCGGGATGCGGGTGAGCGTGGAGTGGCGGGCCGATGAGTTCCCGTACTTCTTCGAGTGGATGAACCTGCGCTCGGGCAACTACGCGGTCGGCCTGGAGCCGTCCACGCACCACGTTTCCGGTGACGCGGCCTCCCGGCAGGACGGCAGCATGATCTGGCTGGGACCGCAGGAGTCACGCTCGTACCACACGACCTTCCGTGTCGGGGCCGCCTGAGGGCTCAGAGGTCGAGCCGGTACGCGCGCCGCGCCGTACCGGCGAAGACCTCGGCCCGCTCGCCCTCCGACAGCCCGGCGGTCAGCTCGTCCGCCGCCCCGGCGACCTGCTCGTACTCGGCCGCGAGCAAGCAGACCGGCCAGTCGGAGCCGAACATCACCCGCCCGGGCCCGAACGCCTCCAGCACCACCTCCGCGTACGGCCGCAGGTCGGCCACCCGCCAGGCCGCCCAGTCGGCCTCGGTGACCATGCCGGACAGCTTGCAGTAGACGTTGGGGTGGGCGGCCAGCTCGGCGATCCGCGACCGCCACGGCTCCAGCTCGCCCGCGGCGATCGGCGGCTTGGACAGGTGGTCGAGCACGAACGTCAGCCCGGGCAGCGCGGCCACCGTGTCGATGGCGGCGGGCAGCTGGTGCGGCAGCGTGAGCAGGTCGTAGGCCAGCCCGGCGGCGGCCACTGCGGCCAGCCCGCGGCGCACGCCGGGCCGGTTGAGCCAGTTCGGGTCGGGCTCGGACTGCACGCCGTGGCGCACGCCCACGAGCCCGGCGGGCAGCGCGGCGAGCCGGTCGCCGACGTCGGGGGCGGTCAGGTCGACCCAGCCGACGACGCCGGCGACCAGCTCGGACCCGGCGGCCAGAGCCAGGAACTCCTCGGTCTCGGCCTGGTCGGGCAGCACCTGCACCAGCACGGTCCTGCTCACCCCGGCCGCGGCGGCGGGCCCGGCGAGGTCGTCGAGGGTGAACGTGCGGCGCACGGGCGCCAGCTTCTCCCCGTCCAGCCAGGTGTGCGGCCGGGCGGACACGTCCCAGACGTGGTGGTGGGCGTCGATGCGGCTCATGGGTTACTCGGCCTCCAACTCCGCCCAGAGGGCGTCGGGGATGGTGGTGGCGGCCAGGGTCATGTCCTCGGCCACCTCCTCGGGGCTACGGGCGCCGACGACGACGCCGGTCACGGCCGGATGGCGCAGCGGGAACCGCAGGGCGGCCGCGGCGAGCGGGACCCCGTGAGCCTCGCACAGCTCGGCCATCGCACGGGCCCGCTTCAGCACCGGCTCACTCGCCGGCCGGTAGTCGTAGTGCGCGCCGGGTGTGGGGTCGGCCAGGATCCCGCCGTTGAACACCCCCGCGACCAGCACGCCGACCCCGCGCTCCGCGCACAGCGGCAGCAGTTCGTCGCCGGCCGTGCGGTCGAGCAGGCTGTAGCGCCCGGCCACCATCACGCAGTCCACGTCGGTCTCCCGCACGAACCTGGCCGGCATCGCGGCCTGGTTCATGCCCACGCCGATCGCCCGCACCCCGCCCTGCGCGCGCAGCCGCTCCAGCGCGGGGTACGCGTACCGCACCGCCTGTTCCCAGTGGTCGTCCGGGTCGTGGATGAGCAGGAGGTCGAACGCGTCCAGCCCGGTACGTTCCAAACTGCCGACCAGGGAGGCGTACACGCCCTCCACGGTGTAGTCGCGCCTGACCGGATCGAGCAGCGCGCCGACCTTGCTGGACACCGTCACCGCGGCCCGGTCCACGCCGGCCAGGAACCGTCCCAGCCTGCGCTCGGCCAGCCCCTCGCCATAACGGGGGGCGGTGTCGAAGTAGCGGACGCCCGCGTCCCAGGCGGCTTCGAGCGTGGCCGCGGCCTGCTCCTCGCCGACGGGGGTGTAGAGCCCGGCCAGGGGCGCGGTGCCGAGGCCGACCCTGGAAACGGTGACGCCGCTGCGACCGAGCCTCACGTCTCGGGTCCCCTCTCCGCTTGGAGATCGTTTGCAGCACGCAACCTAGCAGACCTCCCATGTCATGGACCAGATGACCAAGGGTCTGGACAGATATCGACCTCGTCGCGTAGACATACATCCTACGTCTGTACGGCGAGAGTTTCCGCCGACACCTTCCCCCGCGCCGGGCGCGTGGCGCGATCTTCCCATCGTTTTTCGTGGACTTCCCTTGTGTTCTGGAACAGGAGCAACGGTGACCATTGACGGCTACACACGGCGCGGCGTGATCACGACCGGGTTAGGTGCCGCGGCCGGATCCCTGCTGGTGAGCGGCGCGACCGGCGGCCCGGCCCAGGCGGGCACGCGGGGCAACCCGCTGACCCTCTGGTACACCCGCCCGGCCGGGGTCTGGCTGGAGGCGCTGCCCGTGGGCTGCGGGCGGCTGGGCGCGATGGTGTTCGGCGGCGTGGCCACCGAGCGCCTGCAGCTCAACGAGGACAGCATCTGGGCCGGCGGGCCGCACGACTACGACAATCCGGAGGCGCTGGCCGCCCTTCCGCAGATCCGGCAGTGGGTCTGGGAGGACAAGTGGCAGGCGGCCCAGAACCTGGCCGACCAGAAGTTCCTCGGCAAGCCCAGCGAGCAGGCGCCGTACCAGGTGCTCGGCGACCTCACGCTGACCTACCCGGGCTCGGCCGAGTTCACCGAATATCGCCGCGAGCTGGACCTGACCAGGGCCGTCACCACCGTGACGTTCGTGCGCGACGGCGTACGCCACACGCGCGAGGTGTTCGCCAGCAACCCCGACCAGGTCATCGTCGTCCGGCACACGGCCGACAAGCCCGGCTCGGTGACGTTCCAGGCGGCCTTCACCAGCCCGCAGGTCGCCACCACCACGTCGTCCGCCGGCGACGGCACGATCGCGCTCGACGGGGTCAGCGGCGACACCCAGGGCCTGAAGGGCGAGGTCCGCTTCCGCGCCCTGGCCAGGGCGAAGGCGAAGGGCGGCACGGTCACCACCGACGGCGGCACGCTGTCCGTGGCGGGCGCCGACGAGGTCACGGTGCTGATCTCCATGGGCTCCAGCTACCGCAGCTTCAAGGACGTCGGCGGCGACCCGGCGGAGGTGGCCGGGAAGCACCTGAAGCGGGCGAGCGGGCAGCCGTACGAGCTCCTGCGCCGCAGGCACCTCGGCGACTACCGGCGGCTGTTCGACCGGGTGGAGATCGACCTCGGCACGTCGGACGCGATCGCGCTGCCGACCGACGAGCGCATCGCCCGCAAGCAGCTCGACACCGACCCGCAGCTCGCCGCCCTCTACTTCCAGTACGGCCGCTACCTGCTGATCTCCTGCTCCCGCGCGCCCGGCCATGCCGCGAACCTGCAGGGCGTCTGGAACGACTCGCTGACGCCCGCGTGGGAGTCGAAGTACACCATCAACATCAACTGCGAGATGAACTACTGGCCGGCCGGTCCAGGCAACCTGGCCGAGTGCATGGACCCGCTGTTCGACCTGATCAAGGACCTGGCGGAGACCGGCGCGCGGACCGCGAAGGCCCAGTACGGCGCCGCCGGCTGGGTGGCGCACCACAACACCGACGGCTGGCGCGGCACGGCCCCCGTCGACTTCGCCTTCTACGGCGTCTGGCCCACCGGCGGCGCGTGGCTGTGCCTGACGTTGTGGGAGCACTACCTCTACACCGGCGACGAGCGGCGGCTGCGCGAGCACTTCCCGCTGATCAAGGGCTCGGTGGAGTTCTTCCTCGACACGCTGCAGACCGACCCCAGGACCGGCTACCTGGTGACCAACCCGTCGCACTCCCCCGAGGTCGGCCACCACGAGGACGGCGGCGAGAACGTCAGCATCTGCGCGGGCCCGACCATGGACATGCAGATCCTGCGGGACCTGTTCGGGGCCTTCGCGGAGGCGTCGGAGATCCTCGGGGTCGAGGAGGGCATGCGGGCGAAGGTGACGGAGGCCGCCACCCGGTTCGTGCCCAACCAGGTCGGGCATCTCGGGCAGATCCAGGAGTGGCAGGAGGACTACCGGGGCGACGCGGCGCTCTCCCGCAGCCGGCACATCTCGCACCTGTGGGGGCTGTTCCCCGGCCACCAGATCGATCCACGCCTGTCCCCCGAGCTGGCCCAGGCCGCGCGGCGGACGCTGGAGCTGCGCGGGGAGGCGGGGGCCGGGTGGTCGCTGGCCTGGAAGATCAACTTCTGGGCGCGGCTGCTCGACGCGAAGGAGGCGTACAAGCGGCTGGGGAACCTGCTGGTTCCCGCGCGGACCGCGCCCAACATGTTCGACCTGCACCCGCCGTTCCAGATCGACGGCAACTTCGGCGGCACCTCCGGGATCACGGAGATGCTGCTGCAGAGCCACGGCGACCAGGTGCACCTGCTGCCCGCGCTGCCCACCGCCTGGCCGGCGGGGTCGTTCAAGGGGCTGCGGGCGCGCGGCGGGTTCGAGGTGGACCTGGAGTGGGCCGGCGGCGCCCTGGGCGGGAGCCGGATCCGCTCGGACCTGGGCCGGAAGCTCACCCTGCGCACCGCGGCCCCGGTCACGGTCAGGCAGCACGGTCGTGAGGTCAAGGTGGAGCGCCCCGAGCCGGGCGTCGTCGTCTTCGACACCCGCCGGGGCGCGACCTACGACATAACGCCCTCGGCCTGACCATGCGCCCCCGTGCCCGGCTCCGCGAGCGCCCGGGCACGAGGGCGCGTGCGGGACGCCTCACCCCGGGCGTGGGCGGCGAACAGGCGGGCCGCCTCGTCCGGGTCGCCCGAGGCCAGGGCAGCCACCAGGTCGTCATGGTGGCCGGCCATGGCCGACCAGTCGCCACTGTAGAGCGGGTTGCCCACCACGTGCAGGCTCCACAGGTTCGACTCGATCGTCCGCCACAACCGCAGCAGGAAGGAGTTGCCGCAGGCCGCGCAGACCCGCCGGTGGAAGGTCAGGTCCGCGTCGCGGAAGGCCCCTATGTCGCCGTCGCGGGCCGCCTGGCGCATGGCCATGACGTCGGCCGAGAGCTGCCGCAACGTGTCGGGCTGGATGCGGGTGGCGGCGCCGCGTGCGGCATACTCCTCCAGCAACACCCTGATGTCGCGCACCTCCCGGGCCTGCTCGTCCGAGATCTCCGCGACGTAGCTGCCCCGGTTGGGATAGGAGATGACCAGCCCCTCGTGCGCCAACCGCTTGATCGCCTCCCTGGCCGGGGCCTGGCTGGTGCCGACCCGCCTGGCGATCTCCGCCTCCACCAGCCGATGCCCCGCCCGCAGCTCCCCCGACACGATCCAGCCGCGCAGCAGCGCGTAGACGCGGTCCGACAGCAGCTCCCTGGGCAGCAGCCGGGCCGTGGGCGGCGCGACCTGCTGCTCCTGCCAGATGCGCGCCACCGTGGACTGTGACAGCCCGAGCTGCTCGGCCATCGTCCGCGTCGAGGGCACGGCCGTCCCGCCGGCCGCGGCCGCGATCACCCGCTCGGCCTCCTGCCGCTCCGCGCTGCGCGGGCGGCCGGGCCGTGGCGCGTCGGACAGGCCGTCCAGGCCGCGCTCCACGAAGCGGGCGCGCCACTTCGCCACCGTCGCCGGGCTGACCGCCAGCCGCGTCGCGATCTCCTTGCGCGGCAGCCCGTCGGCGCAGGCCAGGACGATGCGGCTGCGCAGCGCGAGCCCTCCTCCCGGCTCCTCGCCGGCCCATGCCGTCAGTGCGGACCGTTCCTCCGCTCCCAATACCAGCCGCTTGTCGTCATCCTGTCCAGCCACGCGCCCACCTTAACGTATTTATGACTCAGCTACCCGCTGGACACATATTTGTAGCGGCCTGTTTCCCCTTGACGGGCCTATATGACCAACGTATTAAATAATCGCTAATCGAGTATCGACCCATTAAAAGGCGTCGCAGATCTCGCCCCCTTGGAGGTGCGATGCGTTCCCCCCGTCCATCCCTCGCCCTGTCAGCCGTCGGCTGTCTCGTCCTGCTCACCGGCTGTGGCGGGGGCGGCTTCGCCGGCGACTCCCAGGCACAGCAGAGCGAGGGCGGCCAGGTCTCCGTCAGGATGCTGGTCAACATCAGCCCGAACCTCACCCAGGCGTACTGGGACGGCCTGGTCAAGCCGTTCGAACAGGCCAACCCGGGCATCGACGTCAAGATCGAGGCGCCGACCGGCAAGGGCGTGGCCGACACGCTGCCGCAGCAGCTCGCCGCCGGCAACGCCCCCGACGTCGTCGAGACGCTGATGGCGGACGAGACGCTGGCCAAGCAGATGCTCGACCTGACCGACCAGCCCTGGACCAAGGACACGCCGCTGGCCGAGCAGGCCAAGCTGGGCGGCAGGACGTACTCGGTCGGCGTCGGCGTGCAGGCCCAGTCGCTGGTCTTCTACAACAAGGCCGCGTTCGACAAGGCCGGCATCAAGGAGTCGCCGACCACGTTCGACGAGCTCGACGCGGCCATGGGCAAGCTCAAGGAGGCCGGCTACCTGCCGCTGCAGACCGGCGGCGACTTCCTGACCGGCCTGCAGCTCCTGCAACTGTCCAACCCCAGCCGCGCCCAGACGCACCCCGCCTGGCAGCAGGACGTCAAGGCGGGCAAGACCAAGGCGGGCGAGTCGCTGCTGCCGTATCTGGAGCGCTACCGCACCTGGATCGACAAGGGGTACGTCGACAAGAACGCCCTCGGCATGAAGTACGCCGACGCCGAGACCGCGTTCCTGACCGGCAAGTCGGCCATGTACGTCATGGGGAGCTGGTTCACCGCCTCCGAGGCCAAGGCCAAGAAGGACTTCGAGGTGGGCGTCTTCCCGGCTCCGGTGGACAAGGGGCAGACATACCCGGGTCCGCAGGGGGCGACGCTGGCGGCGCCGTACATGATCCTCAAGTCCACCCCGCAGAAGGACGCGGCGCTCAAGCTCGTGCAATGGCTGGTCACCGACCCGGCGGCGGTCAAGAGCCAGCTCGCCCAGGACGGCAACTTCCGCACCGGCGTCGAGCGCGAGTTCACCCCGCTGGAGAAGCAGGTCCAGGAGATCCTCGACAAGGCGCCCTCCGGGGTCCCGCAGGGCGAGGGCTACGGCGACGCCACCCTGCCCAAGGGCTTCAACGCCGCCTGGAACACCGAGGTCCAGGGCCTCTATGTGGGCAAGTCCCCCAAGGAAGTCGCCGAGGGCGTGGACCGCTGGCTGGCCGGACGCGCATGACACTCACCCGGGAAGCACCCGCCGTCACGGCTCGGCCGCCGGCCCCGCGCAAGCGGAGCTACGACGGGCTGGCCGGCGCGATCATGGTGGCGCCCGCCACGATCCTCTACGTCGTGATGCTGATCGTCCCGGTCGGCCTGGCCCTCTACCTGAGCCTGACCGACTGGGACGGCTTCAGCGCCGACCCGGCGTTCGTCGGCGCCGCCAACTACGCCCGCCTGCTGAGCGACCCGGAGCTGCAGCGCGCCGCCCTGGTCACGCTGCTGATCGCGACGGCCGGCACCGCCGGGCTGAACCTGCTCGGCCTCGGCTTCGCCCTCCTGGTCAACGGCGCCTCCCGGGCGAACACGTTCTTCCGGATCGTGCTGTTCTACCCGCACGTGCTCAGCGCCCTGGTGGTCGGCTTCCTCTGGTCGGCCATCCTGGGCACCACCGGCGCGGTCAACAACCTCGTCACGACGTGGGGCGGGCAGGTCATCCCGTTCCTGTCCGACCCCACCTGGGCCACGGTCACCATGATCGCGGTGCTGGTGTGGGCCGGGTTCGGCGTCAACGTGGTGCTCTACCTGGCCGGGCTGCAGGCGGTGCCGCACTCGCTGATCGAGGCGGCGCGGATCGACGGGGCGACGCGCCGGCAGGTGTTCAGGAACGTGACGCTGCCCGCGCTGGGCCCGTCCGTGACGGTCAACATCGTGCTGTCGCTGGTGACGCTGCTGAAGACGTACGACCTGGTGGTGTCGCTGACGGCGGGCGGGCCTGCCGGTCAGACGCAGACCGTCGCCTACCTCATCCTGTGGAACTCCTTCCACGACGCCCGCCTGGGCTTCGGCTCGGCGCAGTCGGTGATCCTCATGCTGGTCACGGCGGCGCTGGCGTTCGTGGTGGTCAAGCTGCGCAGGCGCGGCGAACTGGCGGTGCACCAGTGAGAAGGACCTTCCTCTGGGCGACCGTCGCCTTCATGCTCATCCCCCTGTACGTGCTGACCGTCAACGCGTTCAAGGGCCAGCAGGACATCCTGGCCAACCCGTTCGGGCTCGGCGGCCTGACCCTCGAACCGCTCGGCAGGGCGCTGACCAACCCGCAGTTCAACGTGTTCCTGGGCTACGCGATCACGCTGCTGTTCGTGGTGGCGGTCAACGTGCTGTCCGTGGGCCTGGCGGCCCCGGCCGCGTACGTGATCGCGCGCGGCACGAAGCGCAGGTTCCGCGTACTCATGCTGTTCTTCCTGGCCGGGACGTTCATCCCGGGCCAGGTGCTGGTCATCCCGGTCGTGTACGTCCTCAAGACCCTCGGCCTGATGGGCACCATCCGCGGTTTCGTGCTCTTCGAGACCACGCTCACGCTACCGTTCTCGATCTTCCTGTACGCGGGCTACATCGCCACCATCCCGGCCGTGCTCGACCAGGCGGCGGCCGTGGACGGGGCGGGCCGGCTGCGTACGTTCTGGCAGATCGTCTTCCCGCTGATGCGGCCCGCGGTCGCCACGATGGTCATCCTCAACACCTTCTCGGTGTGGAACGACTTCGTGAACCCGCAGATCATCCTGGGTCCCGGCAGCGGCCTCTACACCGTCACCACCGGCGTCTACGCGGCGGTCAGCCAGTACTCCACCGACTACACGGTGGTCTTCCCGACGCTGCTGCTGGCCATCGCCCCGCTGCTGGTCTTCTTCGTCTTCATGCAACGGCACATCATCAGCGGCCTGACGGCAGGAGCTACGAAAGGGTGAACATGCGGGAGATCCAAGCTACGGTGCCGCTCGGCGTGCCACCGGCGTGGGCGGTGCTCGAACGCAGGCTGTTCGACGCCCTCGACGAGGCCTGGCGGGCCTTCGCCGGCCGCTACTGCGGACCCGACGGACGGCTCATCTACCACGGCCCGGCCGCCGACAGGGACGGCGCCGACGACTTCTACGAGGCGTTCTTCAACTGGCCCGCCCTCTACCAGCTCGGCGGCGCCGACGACCTGCTGGACGCCTCCAAGCACCACTGGGAGGGCGTGACCACGCAGCTCACCGAGCTGGGCTACCTGGTGGACGAGTACGAGCGCGGCTACGACTGGTTCCACCAGGGCGAGTCGATGCTGCTGTTCTACGGCATCTGCGCCGCCGACCCGCGCGACGAACGCTTCCGCGAGCGGGCCCGCCGCTTCGCCGACCTCTACCTGCCCGGCTCGGCCAACTACGACGCCGAGCGCGACATCATCCGCGCCCCGCACAACGGCGCCGGCGGCCCCCGCTACGGCCTGCAGTGGGAGTGGGCCTCCTACCACACCGACCTGACCAGCATGCGGCCGTTCGGCCTGCCGCTGCGCGACCTGCCGGGCATCGCGGCGTGGGACGACCTGGCCGACCCGTGCAACGCCGCCCGCATGGGCGCGGCGATGAGCGAGCGCATCGGCCGCGGCGACGTGGCCGTCAACCTGGCCGCGACCAGCCTGGCCGTCAACGCCTGGCTGTACGACGGCGACGACCGCTACCGCGACTGGGCGCTGCGCTACATCGGCGCCTGGCAGCGCAGGGCCGAGGCCAACGACGGGATCATTCCCGACAACGTGGGCCCGTCGGGCGTGGTCGGCGAGCTGCACGACGGCCGCTGGTACGGCGGCAACTACGGCTGGCAGTGGCCGCACGGCCTCTACAGCGTCGGCGCGGCCGCCGTGATCGCCGCCGTCAACGCCCACCTGCTAACCGGCGACGACGCCTCGCTCGCGATCGGCCGCGACCCGCTGGAGACCGTGTACGAGCGCGCCATCCAGGCCGGCGTCACCGAGACCGAGATGAGCATCAGCGACCGCTGGCTGGCGGAGCTGGGCGACGAGGCCGGCAAGCCCACCATGCTCGTCCCCAACCGGCACGACGACAACGGCTGGTTCGACTTCCAGCCGCCGCAGCTCGGCCTGCCGGTCTGGCTCTGGCACATGACGCTCGGGAGCAAGGACGCCGACCGGCTCGACCGGATCCGCGCCGCCTCCGGCTACGACTGGTCGGCCGTCCGGCCGTTCCGCAACAAGGAGGAGGCCGGGCACGAGGCGCCCTGGCTGGAGTTCCTGCGTGGCGCCAACCCCGGCTTCCCCGAGCGGATGCTCACCACCGCGCTCGGCCAGGTGCAGCGCCGCATGGCGCTGGTCGACGCCGACGAGGCGGACCTGTCCACCATCCACGTGCACCACTGGCAGCGGCTCAACCCAGTGCTCACCGAGGCGCTGCTGCAACTGGCCACCGGCACGCCGCAGGTGCTCTACAACGGCGGCCTGTTGCCCGCCCGCCTCGCCTACTTCGACGCCGACCGGCACCGCCCCGGGCTGCCGCCGGACGTGGCCGCCCTGGTCGACTCGGTCCGCCCCGACGGGACCGGCGTGCAACTGGTCAACCTGAGCCTGAGCCGTACCCGCAGGGTCGTGGTGCAGGCGGGCGCCTTCGGTGAGCACCGCATCGACCGCGCGACCGTCACCCGCGGCGAGGACGGCTATCCCGGCGACCCGCGCGCCTACACCTCGCCCGCGATCACCGAGACCGAGCAGGAGGTGACGGTGGACGGGCCGCGCCTGCTCGTGGAGCTGCCGCCCGGCCGCCGCATCCGGCTCGACCTGCACACGACCGCGCGTGTCCGCACGCCGTCGCACCAGCACTACTGAGCTCGCTTCTTAAGACATACCTATCGAGGAGTTACATGGACGACGCCATCTGGGATCTGCCTGTTCGCGGGGAGCTGCCCGCCAAGCCCGATCCCGTCCTCGTGGAGGGGCTGTCCCGGATCAGCTCGGCCACCGCCTGCGCCAAACTGCACGCGCAGGGCATCCGCAGGACCTTCATCGAGGGACCGCGTCCCATCGCGCCGGGCCTGAAGATCGCCGGCCGGGTCCGCACGCTGCAGTTCATGCCGCAGCGCGAGGACATCGCCTCCGGGCTCGGCCAGGAGTACGTCGAGCGGCACACCGCGCTGTGGCACGTGCTGGAGGAGATCGAGCCGGGTGACGTGCTGGTCGTGCAGGCGTACGGCAGCGCGTACACGGGGTGTTTCGGCGACATGCTGGTCCGCTACTTCAAGCGCAAGGGCGGCGCCGCGATCGTGGTGGACGGCCGGATCAGGGACCTGCCCCGGGTGAGCGGCGTGGGCGTGCCGATCTGGTGCACGGGCGCCACCCCGCACTACGCCTCGCAGGCGGAGCTGTTCCCGTGGGCGTACGACGTGCCCGTGGCCGTCGGCGGCGCGCTCGCGCTGCCCGGCGACCTGTGCGTGGCCGACGACGACGGCGCCGTGGTGGTGCCGCGCCGCCGGGCCGAATCGGTGCTCGACGCCGCCGCCGACCACGAGCGGTGGGAGCGCTACAGCCGCGCCCGCATCGAGGAGGGCGGCGCACTTTCCGACTACTACCCACTCACCCCCGAGACCCGCGCCGAGTACGAGCGGTGGCGGGAAGTTAAGGAGAGCCAGTGATTCTCAGGTCCGTGGGCGCGATTGTCTTACTCCTGGGCGGTATGACGAGCCCCACCCCGGCCACGGCCGGTCGGCCGGCCTGCGACTACTACGTCTCCCCCGCGGGCAGCGACCGCGGCGACGGCAGCGCGAACCGGCCGTGGAAGTCCATCGAGCAGGCCCGTGACGGGCTCAGAAGGCGTCAGCACAACACCTGCGACGTCGTGGTCAACGTCAAGGCCGGCGACTACGTGGTCGACAAGACCATCGAGTTCACCGAGGCCGATTCCGGCAAGAACGGCCACCGCGTGACCTATCGCAGCGCGGACGGGCCCGGCAAGGCCCGCCTGCTCGGCGCCAGGCCGGTGACCGGCTGGCAGAAGTACAAGGACGACATCTACAAGACCAAGGTCGATCGTAGCTTCTACACGCTGTTCGAGGACGGCAAACGCGCCACCACCGCCCGCCACCCCAACCGGGGCAAGGAGGACCTGTGGTCGCCGTACCTGTTCTCGGTGCTGGGCGAGCCGGAGAAGGAGGCCGTGCGCAACTGGCTGTACTTCAAGCCGGAGGACGTGCCCAAGGAGTGGGACGCCGACTTCGACAAGAACTCCCAGATCATGGTCTGGTCGGGCGGCTCGTGGAGCTGGTTCACCGACACCGTGCCGCTGGGCGGCGCCGACTTCCGCAAGAACTTCTTCACCCTCAACCACTGGGCGCGCTACGCGTTCGTCAACAGCCGCAGCGGCTCGCGCTACTTCCTGCAGAACACGCTGCGCTTCCTGGACCAGCCGGGCGAGTACTACTTCGACTTCGCCAACAGCGAGGTCTACTACTGGCCGAAGGGCTCGATCGACAAGGTCATGGCCCCCACGGTCAAGACGATCCTCTCGCTCAAGGGCAGCAGCCCCGAGCAGCGGGTGCAGAACCTGGCCTTCGACGGGCTGGCGCTGCAGTACTCCGACTTCGTGGACTGGTATCGCGCCGGCTGGATCAGCGAGGGCGACTCGGGCTACGAGCACAAGTACCCCGTGTACGACCGGCAGATCGAGATGCCCCGCAACCGGTTCGGCATGATCACGCTGACCAACACCCGCGACATCGACCTGACCAGGCTGAACCTGTCCGACAGCGGCTATATGGGCGTCTACATGCTGTTCGCCAACGAGCGGGTCAAGGTGTCGGACAGCCTGCTGGAGAACATCGGCGCCGACGGCATCAAGGTCGAGGGCGGCTACCCCGGCGAAGGCGACATTTCCGGGCATCACACGATTTCGAATAACTACATCTACCACGTGGGCGAGCTGGTCCCCGGCGACGCGTCGGGCATCGAGCTGATGAGCACGGGCAACAACACCGTCAGCAACATCAACGTCAAGCACAGCGCGCGGTACGGCATCAGCCTGGAAGTCCGGCCCGAGGTCAAGGACGCCGACAACTACGCCCGCAACAACAGCTTCTCCTACATCAAGCTGGAGGAGGCCGGGCTCGACAGCGGTGACATGGGTGCCTTCTACACCTACGGCGTCAGCAACACCGAGCCGCACATGAAGGACAACCACGTCAAGCAGATGGTGATCACCGACGTCATCAACGACCCGGCCGGGGCGATGCCCGACAGCGGCACCCGGGGCGTGCACATGGACGCCGGCGGCTGCGGGTTCACCTTCGAGAACATCGAGGTGGGCAAGGTCAGCGACGACAAGTACCAGAGCTACCAGTGCAACGAGGTCACCAACGCCAACTGGGCGGCCGGCTTCGACGCCTCGAAGATGGAGTACGACAAGATCGGGGTGACGAGCTCGTTCCCGTACCCGATTCCTGGCTAGCCCACTGACCGGGGCGCCGGGCCCGGTGGCCCGGCGCCCCAACCAACCGGCTTTCATGGAGCGCCCGTGAACGACCCCACGCACTCCCCGCTGACCCGGCGCGGCTTCCTGGTGGGCAGCGCCGCCGCCCTGGCCTTCGACGCCTCCGCCCTTTCCTCCCGTCCCTCCGCCGCCCTGGCCTTCGACGCCTCTGCCCCTTCCTCCCGTCCCTCCGCCGCCTGGTTCGCGCGGCCGCGATCCGCCGTACGTCCGATGGTGCGCTGGTGGTGGCCCGACGCCCACGTCGACCCGGCCGAGATCCGCCGGGAGGTGGACCAGCTCGCCGCCGCCGGGTTCGGCGGGGCGGAGATCGCGGCGGTCCACCACAGCATCCGCGACAAGTCCGTCCTCGACCCGGCCCGGTACGGCTGGGGCACCCCCGCCTGGAACGCCGCCGTCGAAGCCGCGCTCGACCAGGCCGCCAAGCGCGGGATCGGCATCGACCTGACCATCGGCCCCTCCTGGCCGGCCGCCGTCCCGTCGATCACCCCGGAGAGCGAGGCCGCCTGCAAGGAGCTGGCCTACGGCTCGACCCCCGTGGCCCCGGGCGCCACCTACACGGGCCCCGTACCTCCGCCCGCCGTGGACGGGCGCCCCGACCGCACGCTGCTCCTCGTCCAGGCCGCCAGAATCGACCCCGCCCACTCCACCCGCGACGAGACCGGCCTGGACCCCGGCTCCGTCCAGAACGTCACCGTGACGGGTGCGACGATCACCTGGACCGCGCCCGGTGAGGGCGACTGGCTTCTGATCTCGTACTGGCAGCGCGGCTCCGGCCAGCGTCCCGAATCCGGCCCGCACACCGCGCCCGAGTCCTACGTCGTGGACCACTTCAGCCGCGCGGGCACCCAGGCGGTGATCGACTTCTGGGAGTCGGAGCTGCTCACCCCGGCCATCCGCAGGCTGCTGCGGCGCTCGGGCGGGGCGCTGTTCGAGGACTCCATCGAGATCGAGACCGACGCCCTGCCCTGGACGCCGCACCTGCCCGCCGAGTTCGAGCGGCGGCGCGGGTACGCGCTCGCGCCCTTCCTCCCGGTGATCGTGTTAGCCGACGAGGACCCGGTCTTCGCCTTTGACCCCGTGCTCACCCGGCACGCCCGCAAGGACTACTGGGACACGGTGTCCGAGCTGTTCAACGAGTATCACTTCACGATGCTGCGCGACTGGGCCCACTCGCTCGGCCTGCGGTCGCGGGCGCAGCCGTACGGTCTCCAGACCGACGCCATCGAGGCCGCCGCCATCCTCGACGTGCCCGAGGGTGAGTCGCTCGGCTTCAAGAACCTCGACGACTACCGGTGCCTGGCCGGGGGCCGGGACATGGCGGGGCACAAGGTGCTGTCGTGCGAGGCGGGGGCGTACCAGGGCGGGGCGTACACGACCACCTGGAAGAAACTGCTGCGCACGATGGGCGGGGCGTATGCCGCCGGCCTCAACCAGACGGTCCTGCACGGCTTCTCCTACGCCACCGCGCCCGGCGCCGCCTGGCCCGGCTTCGCCGCCTTCACGCCCTACAACGGTACGACCGGCTACTCGGAGTCCTGGGGCCCCCGCCAGCCCACCTGGCACCACATCACCGACATCGCCCAATATTTCGCCCGAGTCCACCTGATAACCCAACAAGGCACCCCACGCGCCGACGTGGCCGTCCTCCGCCAGACCGGCTACACGAAGACCGGCATCGGCGCCTCCTGGTTCACCGCGACCGGCATCCCCACCGGCTGGACCCACCAGTTCGTCAGCGCCCCTCTCCTCGACCTCCCCTCGGCCCGCGTCACGAAGGGCCGGTTGGGACGCCCCGCGTACAAGGCCCTGTTCGTGGAGGGCGACCGCTTCTACGCCAACGAGTGCACGATGACGCTCGCGGTGGCCGAAAAACTCCTCGGCCACGCCCGGGCCGGCCTCCCCATCATCCTGTTCGGCGCCTGGCAGTCGGCTTCGCTCCCCGGCGTGGCCGGCGACGACGAGACCACCCGCCTCCGCGCGATCCTCGCCGACCTCCTCACCCAGCCCACCGTCCGCATGGTGACGACCACAACCGACATCCCCGCCGCCCTCACCTCTCTCGGCGTACACCCCGACATCCGGTACGCCACCGGCTCCACCCTGCTCACCCTGCGCCGCGTGGACGACGACGTGGACTACTACTACCTGTGCAACGGCAAGCACCAGGAGAACGCCAAACCCCCGGTAGCCCCCATCGACCACGACGTCACCCTGACCCGCACCACCCGCGACGGCGTCCCCTACCTCCTCAACCCGTGGACAGGCCGAGCCGCCCGCATAGCCCTGTACACGGAAACCCCCGACGGCATCCGCCTGCGCGTAACCCTGCAACCGGGCCAGTCGAAAATCATCGCGATCGGCCGCCCCGGCCTCTTCGGCGACAAGACCGGCAAACGCCCCCACGCAGTGACCACCGACGCGGACCTGGCCACATTCACCGGCGACCACCTGACCATCCGCGCCACCCGCCCCGGCACCTACACGACCACCCTGTCGAACGGCCGCACCCTCACGACCACGATCGCCTCCGTCCCCTCCCCCATCCCCTTCACCTCATGGCACCTCCGCGTAGAGGACCGCCGCCCAGGCCCTCCCGTGGTGCACACCCTGACCCTCGACCGGCTCACCCCGTGGTCGGAGATCCCCGCCCTGGCCGACACCTCAGGCATCGGCACGTACACCACAACGGTCGATTGGAACGGCGCGGGCGCCTACTTGGAACTGGGCGAGGTGACGGACACCTGCCGCGTGACCGTCAACGGCCGCCGAACGCCCCCCATCGACCAGCTCAACCCCGTCATCGACCTCGGCCCGTACCTCCGGCGCGGAACGAACACGATCGAGGTGGAGGTCGCCACCCCGCTCGGCAACCGCCTCAGGGTGGCGGACCCGGCGGTCTACGGCGGCCTGACCCGCCAGCCCTACGGCCTCCTCGGACCGGCCCGGCTCGTGCCGTACGGGGAGGGCGTCGCGGGTGGAGCGAATCCCTGAACTCCCCCTTGCACTCCACCTCCTGGCGCGCGATCCTCGATTTCGAGACCTCGTCGCCCCGCAAGACACCATGTGTGAGGGCACGTCGAACGGCTCCGCCGCGTTCGGGACCTCCACGCCGGCCGCGGACATGACACGCGATCAACCCGGCCGGCCCGCCACGGCGCGGCGGGATTCACCGCTGATCCGCTCGCGGCGGAAGGTGACGAACTCATGCTGGTCACGCCGGAGCGCCTCTACTCCTGAGCCGTCTACAGGATGTAGCCAAGCGTCTTCGCCGCCTTGCGGAAGGCTTCCTCGTTCTCCGGTGCCACCCAGAGATGGCGGTCGCCGAGTAGCTGACAGAGGGCGCCCGCCTTGCGGTCGTTCGCGATGAGGACGGCGGTGGCCGGGTCGGCGGCCTCGATGAGGTGTACCAGGCCGCGGTCGCGTACCTGGCGGGCCTTGTGGTCCACGTCCGTGAGCAGGGTGGCGACGGTGCCGGGTAACGGGTGGCCGCAGCGGTCGTGCAGGAACGTACGCAGGTGGTCCAGGCTCCGGCCCGTGCCGAGGGCGTCTCGGAGGGAGCGGGCCGAGAGGGTCCAGACGTGGTCGGAGGTCTGTTTGGCGTAGGCGGTGAGGGTGAGGCGGTCGACCGGGGGCAGGGTGCCGGTGACCACGATGTCGAAGTTGGGGAGCACCTTGAGCAGGTGTTCGGCCGGGGCCGCCGGTGCCTTGTAGGTTCGGGTGCGGCCGGTGGCGTAGGCGCCCAGGGTGGTGAGGCGGATGGCTTTCAGGCCGTCGTAGCGGCTCAGGCGGGAGAGGGCGCCGGAGCCCCAGTTGCGGTGGTAGTCCCTTCTCGCCCCGTCCGGCCGTACGTAGGTCACGTCGATCAGGCCGAGGGTCGCGGCGTACTCGAAGAGCACGGCCAGGGTGTAGCGGCCCTCCAGGATCGGCCAGTCGGCGTAGCCCGCGTAGCCGAGGCTGCCGTACTCGGGGTCCACGAGGTAGAGCTTCCACAGGGCGCGGCTGGAGCGGGCGATCACCGGGTCGAGGCGCTCGGCGCGCATCTGGGCGAAGAGGTCGTCGACGGTCAGCCATTCGCCCGGTTCGCAGCAGCGGGTGAGGGCGGTGGCGACCTTCTGGCGGCGGGGTTTCTCGGCGGTCAGGACGTTCTTGCCGCGCTGGCCTTTGATCGCTTCGACGCGGCTGAACTCGTCGATCAGGCCGCCACTGATCCAGCGCCGCCAGAGATCTTTGATCGTTTCCGCCGGCGGGCGGCCGAGTGCCGTGTGACCGCGCGTGGTCAGCCGGAGTTTGCCCGCCGTCAGCTCGGCCAGCCCGCCGGTCTGGAGCAGGAGCGGCCACGCGTACGCCGCGATCGCCTCTCCGTCGTAGAAATCCCCTTCGGCCAGGGCGGAGGTCACGGCGGTCACCGTCGCCGCGCTCGGCCGCCGGGTCGTCTCGCCGCACCGCAGCCTGCCCGCCGCGCAGAGCTGCAGGACGGCGTGCAGGTTGGCGGGCGCTTCCGCCTCGGTCTCACGTATCACTGCCGCATCGTCGAACGCCACGCTCGACGGTAGCGCGGAGTGAGCTCTTGACCGGGCCTGTCAGGGGGTCTACATATATATTCAACGTTAGGTATTCATTCGGAGGTTGCTCGTGAAGGCAGCGATCACAGTGCTGACGGCGGCGATGGCCCTCGCCTTATGCGCTCCCGGTACGGCGGCGGCGGAGTCGGAGCCGCGCTTCTCGGTGCCGGGACGGGGCGGCGGGACCTGCGTGGACGCGCCCCTGACCCTCACGTTCCCCACCCCGCCCACGCTCGGCTCGTCCGGGGCCATCGAGGTCAGGAAGGCCGACGGTTCGCTCGCCGACCGCATCGAGGCGGCCACGGCCAAGACCGACAGGAAGAACATCGGCGGCGCGATCTCCGACACGGGGCTGCCGCACCACTTCTCCTATGAATCGATCATGGTGGAGGGCAACACCGCGACCGTCTACCTGCACAGGCAACTGGAGTACGGGCAGGAATATCGGGTCACCGTCGAGCCGGGCGTCTTCGGCGACGTGCGGGGGTCGTGGCGGTTCAGGACGAAGAAGCGGGCCTCCTTTCCGCGGCATCGCCTGACCGTCTCCGCTCATGGGGGCGGTGACTTCTGCACGGTGCAGGGGGCCGTCGACGCCGTGCCGACCGGGAACCGGAAGCCCGTGACGATCGACGTGCGGCCGGGGATCTACACCGAGATCGTGTACGTACGCGAGGACCGGCCGTTCCTCACCGTGCGCGGCTCCGGCGCGGGGCGGACCGTGGTGCGATATCCGAACAACGACCTGCGCAACGGCGACAAGGCGCTGAGCAATGGCGGCCCCGCCGACGTGTGCCCGCGCCGGGTGCTGGAGACCTCCGACCTGCACAACTGCTGGCGGGCGTCGTTCGGGGTGGACGCGGCCGACTTCCGCCTGAGCGATGTCACGCTGCACAACACGACACCGGACGGCGGCTCGCAGGCCGAGGCGTTCCGGGGCAACAACGACCGCATCGCGCTGGCGCGGGTGGACCTGCGGAGCAACCAGGACACTTTGCGCCTTCAGGGCAAAGGCTTCGTCACCGACAGCCGCATCAGCGGGGACACGGACTTCGTCTGGGGCACGGGCACGGTGTTCATCCAGGACTCGGTGCTGGAGTCCACCGATCGCGGCTACATCTCGCAGAGCCGTAACGACGCGACCCGGCCGGGCGCGGTGTTCGTACGGACGAAGCTGACCCGGGCGCCGGGCGTGGCGGACGCGTCCGTGGTGCTGAGCCGCAGCGCGGTGTGGCGGTTCACGCACAGCCAGGCCGTGTTCATCGACACGAAGATGGACGCCCACATCGCGCCGGTCGGCTGGCAGATCGACCCGAACGACTGCGCCCAGGCCCAGTCGGCGTCCTTCTGGGAGTACGGCAGCACCGACCTGACCGGGCGGCCGATCGACACCTCGCGGCGGCTGGCCTGCTCCCGCCAGCTCACCGAGGAGGAGGCGGCACGGTGGAGCGACCCGTCCTTCGTCCTGGGCGGCTGGAATCCCGCCCGCGTACATGACTGATCGGAGCGAGGCAATGACGGATCTGGAAGCGGGCGCGAGCAGGCGAAGGATGCTGGGCGGGGTGCTCGGGGGGATCGGGGCCGCGCTGGCAACGGGGGCCGTGGCACTACCGGCCGAGGTGGCGAGCGCGACGGCTGGACCCAACGGCGAGCAGGGCGGCAAGCGGGCGCCCCGGCCCGTGGCGCCGGTGAATCAGGAGGTGGCGGCCAGGTTCGGGCCTGAGTACAGGACCCTGCCCGCCGCCGTGGCCGGGGTGGACGTCGAGCCGCTCATCGGCATGCACACGGTCGCCGACATCGCCGCCCGGCGCAAGCACATGATCGACTACATCTGGAAGGACGCGGGGCGGCCGAAGACGCTCCCCGCGGTCGAGACCGGCGTGACCGGCCCCGAGGCCCTGGCCGGCCTCACCGGCGTGCGCCGGATCGACCGGCTGACGGTCCCGCTCAACTATCGTGTCACGGCCAAGGTGTACGACCTGCTCCCCCGCAAGGCCTGGAACCGCCGCCTCGCCCTCTACCACAACGGCCACGGCGAACCCCCGGACACCATGCTCCGCACCACCCAGGCCCTGCTCGACCGGGGCTACCGCGTCATGGTGTACGCCATGCCCTTCCACCACTGGAACGCCCAGGGCATCGAGGACCCCAAGAACCCGGGCACCATGCTCCCCGGCCCCTCCCACCGCGAACTCCCGCCATGGGAGAGCGCCGCCTTCTCCACGCTGACCTTCTTCCTCGAACCGCTCACCGTCACCCTCAACCACGCCCACGCCACCTACCGGCCCGTCAGCACGGAGATGATCGGGCTGTCCGGCGGCGGCTGGACGACGACCGTCTATTCGGCGCTCGACCCGCGCGTCACCCGCAGCTACCCGGTGGCGGGCTCGCTGCCGTTCTGGCTGCGGCCGGCCTCGCCGAAGCCGAGCCCGACGATCGGCGACTTCGAGCAGACCAAGGCGGCGTTCCCGGGCTTCTACGCCGCCCAGTCCGACGACTTCCTCGACATGTACGTGATGGCCGCCATCGGAGAGGGACGCGGACAACTGCAGATCCTCAACCGCTTCGACGACTGCTGCTTCAACGGCGTGAGCCACCGCGCCTACCAGGCTCCGGTACGCGACCGCGTCAGGCTCCTCGCCGGAGGGCGCCCCGAGCGGGGGCGATGGGACCTCCTGGAGGACGCCACGCACGACGACCACACCATCTCACCGCACGCCCTTTCCGTCATCCTGTGGGATCTTGACACCACAAATGTCAAAACCTAATATCGGAATATAGATACATTATCGAATAAATATTCAGCCGAGAGGGCGGCATGGCGGACAGGACGTTTTCCCACCGGCGCCGGGTGATCGTCAACACCGATGCGAAAAAGGAGGCGGACCACCAATTCGCCATCGTCCACGCCCTGCTCTGGCCGGCCTCTCGGTGTACGAGTGGCGCCGCGCCCTAGCAGAATGGCACTCGGCAGTGGCCCGGGCTCGCCACCGGACCAGCGAGAGCGGCGGAGCCGAAGCGGAGGCCAGTGATCGTGGGAGCTGACAGTCAGTCCGAGAAGGGCCGCGCCGCGAGCGACCCCGTGAGGTTCACGGGCCGCCGCCTCGGCCAGGAGTCCGAGCGCATGCGGCTGCTCGTCCGGGTCGCCCGCCTCTATCACGAGCACGGCGTCCGGCAGCCGCAGATCGCCCAGCAGTTGCGCATCTCGCAGCCGCGGGTCTCGCGCCTGCTGAAGGAGGCCGCGGAGATCGGCATCGTCCGCACGGTGGTCGTGGTGCCGAGCGGCGTGCACGCGCTGCTGGAGGAGGACCTCGAACGCAAATACGGCGTGGAGCAGATCATCGTCGTGGACGCCACGGGCGACAGCCATGACGTCGTGGCCGCGCTGGGCTCGGCGGGGGCGACCCACCTGGACGCCACGCTGATCGGTGGCGAGCACCTCGGCATCTCCTCGTGGAGCGCCAGCCTGCTGGCCACCGTCGAGGCGATGCAGCGCCGCCCGGTGCGGGTGGCCGAGGAGGTCGTCCAGCTCATCGGCGGCGTGGGCAAGGGGTCCGCGCAGGTGCAGGCGACCAGGCTGGCCGCCCACCTGGCCGATCTCACCGGCGCCGAGCCGGTGTTCCTGCCCGCGCCCGGCCTGGTCGGCTCGGCGGTGGCCCGGCAGACGCTGTCGGACGACCACGTGGTGCGGCAGGTCGTGGACGCGTGGGCGCGGCTGACGACCGTGCTGGTGGGCGTCGGCAGCCTGAACCCGTCGCCGCTGCTGCAGGAGAGCGGCAACGCCATCTCCGAGGAGGACCGGGAGACGCTGCGCGGGCTGGGCGCCGTGGGCGACGTGTGCCTGCGTTTCTTCGACGCGGACGGGCGGCTGATCGACTCGCCGCTGGAGGAGCGCATCCTCGGCATCCCGGCGGCCGACCTGCTGCGGGTGCCGCGGCGCATCGCCATCGCCGGGGGCCGGCGCAAGACCGCGGCGATCCGGGCCGCGCTCAAGGGCGGCTGGGTCAACACGCTCATCACCGACGTGGGCGTGGCCGAGCAGTTGCTCAAGGACTGAGCTCCCCCGCCCACGACCAGGCCGCCGTGCGCAGCGCACGGCGGCCTTCGCCGTTCTGTACGGCCAGCGCCGGGTTGACCTCGCACCTGAACGCTTGAGAAAGCGCTCTTGACAGTCACAACCGTGTCGTTCACGATGTGATGAATCCACTCCATTCATGGCTGAATAAAAATTCTCACCTAGCGACAGCTGGTCCGGAGTCGTGCCGATCGGTGGCACAGCCCTGCCTATTTCGGGGCGGAAAGAGAGCGTTTCGATGACCGAGGCCCCTGGCTTCGAGCAATCAGAATTCAGCCGCCGCGCTTTCGTGCGCTCGGCGGCTTTGGCCACGCCCGCGGTGGCGCTGGCCGGCACTCCGGGCGAGGCGGCCGCGACGGCGACCCCGACCCCGAGCCCGGCCCCGAGCAAGACCCCCACGACGACGGCCGCCCCGGAGCAGGTGCCCGCGTTCCCCGGCGCGGAGGGCGCCGGCAAGTACGTCACCGGCGGCCGGGGCGGCGCCGTCTACGAGGTGACCACCCTCGACGACTCCGGACCCGGGTCGCTGCGCGAGGCGGCCGCCAAGTCGGACGGCACGATCGTCTTCCGGGTCTCCGGCAACATCCAGATCAAGGGCGGACTCGACATCACGGGGTCCAACCTCACGATCGCCGGCCAGACCGCCCCCGGCCACGGGATCACCGTCACGGGCAACGAGACGCAGATCAAGGGCAACAACATCATCATCCGCCACCTGCGCTTCCGCGGCGGCGACGGGCTCGGCACCCCGATCGACACGTTCGGCGCCCGCAACGTGCGGGACATCATCATCGACCACTGCTCGTTCAGCTGGGGCGTGGACGAGTGCTTCTCCGTCTACGGCAACACCAACGTCACGGTCCAGTGGTGTGTCATCTCCGAGGGCCTGACGAACTCGGTGCACCCCAAGGGCCGGCACGGCATGGGCGGCCTGTGGGGCGGCGACACGATCACGTACCACCACAACCTGCTCATCCACCAGAACGCGCGCAACCCGCGCTTCAGCTTCACCGAGGGCATGAACATGGTGGTGGACCACCGCAACAACGTGATCTACAACCACGGGATCACGTCCTGCTACGGCGGCGAGTGGTCGAACGGCGTCAACATGGTCGGCAACTACTACAAGCCGGGCCCCAACACGCTGCCCCCGATCGCCAGGACGATCGTGGCGCCCGGCCGGTTCGGCCAGTGGCACCTGAGCGGCAACGAGGTCGAGGGCCACCCCGACATCACGGCCGACAACAGCAAGGGCATCACCTACCCGATCGGCGGCATCACGCTGCTGCCCAGGGCGGTGGAGTTCGAGAACGGCATCACCGAGCAGAGCGCGGCGCAGGCGTACGCGACGGTGCTGGAGCAGGCCGGCGCGATCCTGCCGCGCCGCGACGCCATCGACGCCCGGCTGATCAACGAGGTGCGCACCGGCACGGGACGCCACATCAACTCGCAGAAGGACGTGGGCGGCTTTCTCCCCTTACCCAGCGAGGTGCCCGCTCCTGCCGACAGTGACCACGACGGCATGCCCGACGAGTGGGAGACCGCGCAGGGGCTGAACCCCGAGAACGCCGACGACGGCAAGATCGTGGACGGCAGCGGGTACACCAACCTCGAACGCTACCTGAACTCGATCCAGCGGGCCGGGGCGCGCAACCCCGAGGTCGCGATCACCTCACCCAAGATCGACCAGGTGTTCGCGGCGGCGCAGGACAAGCAGAGCGTCACCATCCAGGCCACCGCCAAGGCACTCGACGGCGCGTCCATCGCCAGGGTCGAGTTCTTCCAGGGCGACAGGAAGCTCGGCGAGGCGACGGCGGAGCCGTACCAGGTGACCTGGGCGGACGCGACCGACGGCGACTACTGCCTGACCGTCAGGGCCACCGACAGCACCGGCAGCGCCACCACGTCGTCGCTGGTGCCGATCCACGTCAACCGCACCACCACCTACACACCGTGGAAGGCGCGGGACATCGGCCCGGCGCCGATCCCCGGGAACACGGCGCTCAAGGACGGCGTGTTCACGCTGAAGGGCTCCGGGAAGATCGCCGGTTGGAAGGACTCCTTCCACTTCGCCCACCAGGCCGTCGGGTTCAGCAGGCGCGGCGAGGTCATCGAGATCACCGCCCGGCTGGACAAGGTGAGCAAGTCCCACGTGGACGCCGTGGCCGGGCTGATGATCCGGCAGGACCTGGCGCCGAACTCGCCGTTCATGATGGCCGGGATCGGCTACTCGGCGAGCAGCGAGGACGGGGCCGGGCGGCGCGCCAAGGCCATCAGGGTCGCCTCCCACGGCACCGCGGCGAGCGTCGGCGTCTACCCGCCGACCAGCGATGATCCGCTGGACGAGAAGGCGTACTGGCTGCGCCTGATCTGCCGCAGCCTCGACGGCGGGGACAACGAGTTCGAGGCGTTCCTGTCGGAGAACTCGCTGAACTGGACCCGGATCGGCTACGAGCGCATCGTCATGCGGACCAGCCGGTTCTTCATCGGCCTCGCGGTCGACGGGAACCAGGAGGCCAACGCCGTCCACCCCTACACCACGGCGACCTTCAGCCTGGTGAAGGTCAATCGTTAGAACGGAGTGCCCCCATGAACGAATCACGAGGGAGCGCTGCCGACGAAGTCGGCGGCATCATGGCGACCGAGCCGCGCGGAGCGCGGACATATACACGACGCAACCTGCTCCGTGGCGGCGGGCTGCTCATGCTGGCCACGGCGACCACCGGCTGCAGCTTCTTCGACACCAGCCCCGACACCGGCGGCGCCGGTGCCGCGCAGGCCGCCGACCTGAACGCCAAGGAGGCGCCCGCCCTGGCCAAGCTGGTCAAGGAGGGTAAGCTGCCCCCGCTGGCGCAGCGCCTGCCGAAGAACCCCCTGGTCGTCAAGCCGCTGAAGGAGGCCGGCAAGTACGGCGGCACGTGGGCCTCGGCCCTGGTCGGCGAGGACGACTGGGACTGGCTGGTCTTCACGCTCATGTACGAGCCCCTCGTCCGCCTCAAGCCCGGCACCAACGGCCAGAAGGGCTCGGACGACATCATCCCCAACGTCGCCGAGTTCGAGGTCAAGGACGACGGCCGCGAGTACGTGTTCCGGCTGCGCGAGGGCCTGAAGTGGTCCGACGGCCAGCCGTGCACCGCCGACGACATGATCTTCGCCTTCGAGGACGTGGCCACCTACCACGACCTGCACACGACCGGCATCTACGACCTCTTCCTGGAGAACGGCAGCACCACCGAGCGGGTCAAGGTCGAGAAGGTGGACGAGCGAACCGTGCGCTACGTCTACAAGGAGCCGAAGGCGGGCCTGCTGTTCCAGATCGCGACCTCCACGTTCGAACGCCCGGGCGCCAGCGGGTTCCTGCTGCCCAAGCACTACCTCAAGCAGTTCCACAAGAAGTACAACCCGGACGCCGACAAGCTGGCCAAGGAGCAGCAGCTCGAAGACTGGACCCAGCTCTTCATGCTCAAGAACGACGTCCCGCACAACGCCGACATGCCCACGATGCACCCGTGGAAGATCAGCAACGCGATCGGCAGCGGCACGGCGGTGGTGGCCGAGCGGAACCCGTACTACTGGAAGGTCGACGACCAGGGGCGCCAGCTCCCGTACTTCGACCGGTTCAGGTCGGAGATCCTCGGCGACGTCGAGGTGGAGCTGCTGAAGATCATGAACGGCGAGATCGGCATGCAGCTCCGCAACTACAACACGCCGGAGAACAAGCCACTGGTCGCGCAGAACGCGGCGAAGGGCAGGTACCGGCTGTTCGACGTGCAGAGCCGGCTGAGCAACACGATGATCATCCAGTTCAACCAGACGGTCTCAGACGAGGGCCTGCGCGAGCTGTTCAGGAAGAAGGACTTCCGGATCGGGCTGTCGCACGCGATCAACCGCAAGCAGATCATCGACGGCGTGTACGCGGGCCAGGGCGAACCCTGGCAGGGCGCCCCCTCCAAGGCCAACGCCCTCTACGACGCGGACTTCGCCAAGCAGTACACCGAGTTCGACGTCGCCAAGGCCAACGAGTATCTGGACAAGGCCGGCCTGACCAAGAAGGACGCCGACGGCAAGCGGCTCGGCCCCGACGGCAAGCCGCTGGTCATCGGCATCATGTCCGACACCGAGTTCCCCCACCACGTCCAGGCGCTGGAGTTCATCAAGAAGGACTGGGAGGCGGTCGGGGTCGGGCTGCGGGTCGATCCGGTGGCCTCCACCCTGTACGACGAGCGCACGATGGGCAACAACCCGCAGGCGTCCGTGTTCACCTGCAGCGACTTCGACGTGATCACCGGCACCGGCGGCGACCACTACTACGTGCCGAGCAACTCCGGCAGCGCCCGCTACGCCATCCGCTGGGCCCAGTGGTACGGCAGCAAGGGCAAGAGCGGTGACGAGCCGCCGGAGGAGGTGCGCAAGCAGTTGGAGGCGTTCTCCGCGATGCGTACCGAGCCGGACTTCGCCAAGGCGGTGGAGCACGCCAAGGAGGTCGTGCGGATCTCCAAGGAGCAGTTCTACGCGATCGGGATCAGCTCGTACCCGAACGAGTACGGCATCGTCTCCAACGCCATCAAGAACGTGCCCGACGCCATGGCCGCCGCCGTCGTGAACCCCGGGCCGACCATGCCCGAGCAGTACTCCTTCTGAGGCGGCGACGTGCTGCACTACTTCGGCCGCCGCCTGCTCTACGTGGTGATGACGCTCTGGGCGGTCTCGATCGTCACGTTCGTCATCATCAACCTGCCGCCGGGCGACTACGTCTCGACGCTGGTCGCGAACGCGGAGTCGGGCGGCGAGGGCATCACTCCCGCGGAGGCCGCCAACCTCAGGCAGCGCTACGGCCTGGACGACCCGATGTTCGTCCAGTACTGGCGCTGGATCTCCGCCATCCTGCTCCACGGCGATTTTGGTCAATCGTTTGCCTGGAACCAGCCGGTCTCCACGCTGATCGGTGAGCGGATCGTCCTGTCGGCGGTGCTGTCGGTCGCCTCGCTGCTCCTGGTCTGGGCGATCGCGTTCCCGATCGGGATCTACAGCGCGGTCAAGCAGTACTCCTGGGGCGACTACGGCTTCTCCTTCCTCGGCTTCATCGGGATGGCGATCCCCGAGTTCATGCTGGCGCTGGTCCTCATGTACGTCGGGTTCCGCTTCTTCGGGCAAAGCGTGGGCGGATTGTTCTCCCCCGAGTTCCAGGACGCGGCCTGGAACCTGGGCAAGGTCCTGGACCTGCTCGGCCATCTCTGGGTGCCGATCGCGGTCATCGCGGTCTCCGGCACGGCCGGCATGATCCGGGTGACCAGGGCGAACCTGCTCGACGAGCTCTACCGGCCCTACGTGCACACGGCGCGGGCCAAGGGGCTGCCGGAGTGGAAGCTGCTGCTGAAGTATCCGGTGCGGATGTCGCTCAGCCCGTTCTTCAGCACGGTGGGCTGGCTGCTGCCGGGGCTGATCGGCGGGGAGACCATCGTGTCGGTCGTCATGAGCCTGCCGACCGGCGGCCCGCTGCTGCTCAGCGGTGTCATGAACCAGGACATGTACCTGGTCGCCAGCTTCATCGTGATTCTCAGCACGCTGACCGTGATCGGCACCGTGCTCAGCGACCTGGCGCTGGCGTGGTGGGATCCGCGAATTCGCAAACGGTACAAGAGAGAGTAGCGCCCCATGTTCCTCAGGCGACCGAAAGCGCAGGAAGTAGGGACGCTGCCGCAGTGGCGGCTGATGTGGCGGCAGTTCCGCCGGCACCGGCTCGCGATGGCGGGCGCGGCGATCCTGATCCCGGTGTACTTCGTGGCGATCTTCGCGGAGTTCTTCGCGCCGATGTCCAGCTCGACGGCGAACACGTCGATGACGTACGCGCCGCCGCAGGTTCTGCGCCTCTCCGGTGAGCACGGCCCCCATGTGTACGGGTACACGACCGAGCGCGACCCGAAGACGTACCAGCAGACCTACACCGAGGATCCGTCCAAGGTGGTCGAGGTCGGATTGTTCGTGCACGGCGACGCGTACAAGCTGCTCGGCCTGATCCCGTCCGACATCCACCTGATCGGGCCCGTGTCGAAGGGCGAGCCGTTCTTCCTGCTGGGCGCCGACCAGAACGGGCGGGACCTGCTGTCCAGGCTGATCCACGGCGCCCGGGTGTCGTTGTCGATCGGGCTGGTCGGGGTCGCGGCCAGCTTCCTGCTCGGCATGCTCATAGGCGGCATTTCCGGATATTTCGGGGGTGGCGTCGACAACGTCGTGCAACGGGTCATCGAGTTCCTGATGGCGATCCCGACGTTGCCCCTGTGGATGGCGCTGTCGGCCGCGCTGCCCACGGATTGGGGGCCGCTCACCCGATATTTCGCCATCACGGTGCTGTTGTCGCTGATCGGGTGGACCGGGCTGGCCCGGGACGTGCGCGGGCGGTTCCTGTCGCTGCGCGAGGAGGACTTCGTCACCGCCGCCCGGCTGGACGGCGTGGGCCGGCTGGCGATCATCTTCCGGCACATGATCCCGTCGTTCGCCAGCCACATCATCGCCTCGCTGTCGCTGGCCATCCCGGCGATGATCCTCGGCGAGACCAGCCTGAGCTTCCTCGGCCTGGGCCTGCAGGCCCCCGCCGTGAGCTGGGGGGTGCTGCTGGAGGGCGCGCAGAACGTACGCGTCGTGGCGAACGCGCCCTGGATGCTCGCGCCCGGCGTCGCGGTGGTGGTCGTCGTGGTCGCCATGAACTTCTTCGGGGACGGCCTGCGGGACGCCGCCGATCCGTACGGGAACAGGAAGGTGAGCCGGCGTGGGCGCAGACGACGTGCTGCTTGAGATCGAGGACCTGCGTACGCACTTCCTGCTGGACGACGGCGTGGTGTGCGCCGTGGACGGTGTGGACCTGCGGGTGCGCAAGGGCGAGACGCTGGCCATCGTCGGCGAGTCCGGCTGCGGCAAGAGCGTCATGGCCAGGTCGATCCTGCGCCTGGTGGACCCGCCAGGACAGATCGAGGGTGGCACGATCACGCTGCACCGCGACGGCGGCCCGGTCGAGCTGGTCGGCGCCGGGCAGAAGCTGCTGCGCGAGATCAGGTGGAACGACATCGCGATGGTGTTCCAGGAGCCGATGGCCTCGCTGAGCCTGGTGCACACGATCGGCAGCCAGATCGTCGAGGCGGTCCGGCTGCACGAGAACGTGGGCAAGGCCGCCGCCCGCAAGCGCGCCATCGACATGCTCGACCGGGTCGGCATCCCGATGCCGCAGCGGCGGGTGGACTCCTACCCGTTCGAGCTGAGCGGCGGGATGCGGCAGCGGGCGATGATCGCGATGGCGCTGGCCTGCCGGCCGAGCCTGCTGATCGCCGACGAGCCGACGACCGCGCTCGACGTCACCACGCAGGCGCAGATCCTCGAACTGCTGCGTGACCTCCAGGACGACTTCGGCATGGCGATCATGTTGATCACGCACGACCTCGGGGTGGCGGCGCAGGTGGCCGACAGCATGGCGGTGATGTACCTGGGGCGGGTGGTCGAGTACGGCACCGCCGAGCAGGTGCTGTCCGCTCCCCGCCACCCGTACGCGCAGGCGCTGCTGCGCTCGATGCCCCGGCTCGGGCAGGCCAGGCAGCGGCGGCTGACGGCGATCAGGGGCATGGTGCCGCCCCCGTACGCGCGCCCCGGCGGGTGCTTCTTCCATCCGCGCTGCGACCACGTGATGGCCGGGCGGTGCGACACGGTGGCGCCCAGCCTGATTCCGGTGGACGACCGCGAGGTGTCCTGCCTGCTCTACGAGGAGGACAAGTGAGCACGGAACCCCTGCTCAGGCTCGAAGGGCTGACCAAGCACTTCCCCGTCCGCAGCGGCCTGCTGGGCCGGCAGATCGGGGCGGTCAAGGCGGTGGACGAGGTCGACCTGAGCATCGCGGCGGGCAGCACGCTCGGCCTGGTCGGGGAGTCCGGCTGCGGCAAGACGACGCTGGGCCGGTGCATCGTGCGGGCGCACGACCCGACCGGCGGGCGCATGCTCTACCGGCGGCCGGACGACTCGGTGATCGACGTGGCGGGGCTGAAGGAGCGGGAGCTGAGGCCGTACCGGGCGCAGGTTCGGATGATCTTCCAGGACCCGCACTCGTCGCTCAACCCGCGCAAGACGCTGCGCGAGATCATCGGCGAGCCGATGCGAGTGCACAAGTACGGCACCAAGGACGAGATCGACGCCCGCGTCGGCGAGCTGCTCGAACGCGTGGGCCTGCGTCCCGAGTACGCCGACCGCTACCCCCACGCCTTCAGCGGCGGCCAGCGGCAGCGGGTCGGGATCGCGCGGGCGCTGGCGCTGTCGCCCCGGCTGGTCGTCGCCGACGAGGCCGTGAGCGCGCTGGACGTGTCGGTCCGCGCCCAGATCCTCAACCTGCTGATGGACCTGCAGGAGCAGGAAGGGCTCGGCTTCCTGTTCGTCAGCCATGACCTGGGCATCATCGAGCACGTCGCGGACGTGGTCGCGGTCATGTACCTGGGCAAGGTCGTCGAGCAGGGCCCGACCGACCAGCTCTACGGCCGGCCGCTGCACCCCTACACCGAGGCGCTGCTGTCGGCGGTGCCCGACCCGGATCCGGCGGCCAGGCGGCACCGGGAGCGGATCAAGCTGCTCGGCGACATCGCCGACCCGGCGCACGTGCCGCCCGGCTGCCCGTTCAACCCGCGCTGCGTCTACGCCAAGGACGTGTGCCGTACGGAGCCGCCGCCGCTGCGGGAGCTGGGCGGGCGGCGCGTGGCCTGTCACTTCGCCGAGGAGCTGGAGCTGCGCGGCGTGCCCGATCCCGACGTGCGAGAGGTGACGGCATGAGCGACCCGCGCTTCGACGGTCTCGTCCGGCCGTCCGCCGTCCTGGACGGAACACGCGAGGCGCTGCTCCGGGCGCCGCACGGGCCGGACAACCACGCCGCCAACCTGCTCCGCGCGCCGGACGGCGACCTGCTGTGCTGCTGGTTCTGCGGCCCGCAGGAGGGCGACCCCGGCACGAACGTGGTGCTCGCCCGGCTGCGCGGCGACCGGTGGGAGGAGCCCGCGCTCATCGCCACCGACCCGGAGCGCAGCGAGCAGAACCCGGTGCTGTTCGACGGCGGCGACGGGGTGACCTGGCTGCTGCACACCTCCATGGAGCCGCACGACCAGACGACGGCGCACGTCGTGGCCCGCACCTCGGCCGACTCCGGCCGGACGTGGAGCGAGCCGCGCGTGCTGTTCGCCGAGCCGGGCGTCTTCGTCCGTCATCCGCCCGTGGTCCTGGGCGACGGGACGTGGCTGCTGCCCGCCTACCACTGCGGCGCATCGGGTGACCGAAGCGTCGTCAAGGTCAGCGCGGACGGCGGGCGCACCTGGACCGAGCACGAGGTCCCCGGCAGCGGCGACCTGGTGCAGATGACGATCGCGGAGCGGCCGGACGGGCGGCTGCTGGCGATGTTCCGCGACCGGCGGGCGGAGCGGATCCACGGCTCCGTCTCGGCCGACGGCCGCACCTGGTCCGCGCCCGAGCGGACCGAGTTGCCCAGCAACGACTCCTCCGTCCAGCTCACGAGGCTCGGCGACGGACGGCTCGCGCTCGTCTACAACGACGCGAGCCTGGAGCGCGACCAGTTCAGATGGGTGACCAAGAACGGGCAGCCGCGCAAGAAGGCCTTGCGCACCCCGCTGGTCGTCGCCGTATCGGAGGACGGCGGCGCGAACTGGCCGTACCGGCGGGTGCTGCAGGATTCCGATTCCGAATATGAGCAGAACGAGCTCGGCTATTCCTATCCGAGTGTCATCGACGGCGGAGCGGGGCGGCTGCACGTCGCCTTCTCCTATCTGCGGAAAACGATCAAATATCTGGAGATTGGCAGCTGATGAAAATTCGACAAAGCGTTTTATACGGCGCTTTGGCGGTGGCGGTCGGCATTCCGTCGTACGTGGCCGGCCAGGGCAAGGGTGAGGTACGGGTGGAGCCCACCGGTTCCTACGCCTGCCGCCAGGACGTCGCCGCCCCCGACCCGAACGTCCCCAAGGTGCACGCGGCCGGCATCGCGCAGGCGCCGCAGGGCGACATCCTGACCGTCTACTACGGCGGGACCTCGGAGGGGGCCGCCAACCAGGCGCTCTACCTGTCGCGCCTGGCGGCCGGCGAGCGCACCTGGTCCGCGCCCGAGGTGGTGTTCGACGAGCCGGGCAAGGCCGACGGCAACCCGGTCCTGTGGTCGGACGGCAAGCGCCTCTACCTGTTCTTCGTGACGATCGAGGGACACGGCTGGGAACAGGCGCCGATCCGGTTGATCACCTCCGACGACGGCGGCCACACCTGGAGCGACCCGGCCTACATCCGCAAGGAGTGGGGCTGGATGGTCGGCACCAGCCCCATCAAGATGTCCAACGGCGAAGTGCTGGTGCCGATCTACGACGAGGCGGAGTCCAGCTCCGGCTTCTACGTGTTCAGCCCGGACATGACGTCGTGGAAGGCGTACCCGGAAGAGCACACGAGCTGGATCAAGACGGCCAGGAGCTCGATCCAGCCGACCGTGGTGGAGGTGGAGCCGGGGCGGCTGGTGGCGTACATGCGGACCGGGGACGGCGCGATCTACAAGAGCCAGTCCACCGACTTCGCCCGCACCTGGAGCGCGCCCGTCGCCGAGCCCATCGGCAACCCGAACTCCCGGATCGCCGCGCTCAAGCTGGACAGCGGCAAGCTCGTGCTGGCCTACAACCCCTGGGTCGAGCACCGCTCCCCCATGCGGGTCTCGCTGTCGCCCGACAAGGGGCGGACATGGGAGAACTCGGTCGACGTCGAAGCGCAGTCGGGGCCGCAGTTCACGTATCCGATCATGACGCAGAGCGCCGACGGCTTCATTCACATGGTCTATTCCTACAACCGCAACAACATCCGGCACGTCGTCTTCAACGAGCAGTATCTGCGCGACTCGGTCGGCCTGATCTCGAATTGGCCCGAGCACACCATCACCGAATTCAAGAACGGCGTACGGCGGAATGTCGTGCGTCAGTGCAGTTACGCGCCCGCCAAGGAGAGCAAATGACGAAGAAGGTCCGTGGGATCGCCCTGCTGGCGCTCGCGCTGAGCGTCACCGCCGTCCCCGCCGACGCCTCCGCCGCGGCGTGCAAGGACGTGGGGAACAAGTACAACCTGCCGTTCAGCGTCTGTGACGACGAGCTGTTCATCTTCGCGGCCAACTACAAGCCGTTCGAGGCGACCGTCGACGGGACCCGGCAGGGCACCAGGGTCTTCGACGAGGTCATCGGCAACAAGCTGCGGGCGGCGTTCCCGGATGTCAAGATCAAGTATGCGACCTGGGACCTGCCCGTCCGTTACGAGGATCTCAAGAAGGCCGGGGTCACCCCCGACATCATCATCGAGGACCCGAAGTCCCGCATCGACCGCGACCTGGAGCCGATGGGCTGGGTCGGCGACCTGACGCCGTCGCTGCAGCAGGCCGGCATCGACCTGAACACGCTGAACAAGGCCGCCGTCGAGCTGGTCAAGTCGCGCTCCGACGGCGGGGTCTACGGCGTGCCGCTGTTCATCGACGAGCACGTGCTGCTCTACAACAAGAAGATCTTCGACAAGTTCGGGGTGCGGTATCCCAAGCCCGGCACGACGTACGACGACGCGTACAAGCTGGCCAAGAAGCTGACCAGGGACGACGGCCTGGATCACTACAAGGGCTACATGCAGCACCCCGACCAGTACCTGGAGTTCAACCAGGCCGGCCTCTACCCGTTCCAGCCGACCACGAGCGAGGAGCCGAAGCCCGAGGAGCTCAAGGTCAGCATCACCGGTGACGGCTGGAAGCAGTACGTCGAGAACCTGTACCGGTTCCTGGAGATCCCGCGCAACGACTTCACCACCGTCACCGACTTCTTCAAGGGCGACATGAGCCAGCCGGGCCACCTGGCCATGGCCGTCGAGACGCTGTCGCGGCTGAACATGTACGCCGGCAACGAGCTGTTCATCGAGGACGGCGACGAGGAGTCGTTCAAGGAGCAGGCCAAGAGCGTCGACATCGGGGTCACCGCGGTGCCGGTGCTCAAGCGGGGCTCCAAGACGCTCTACCAGCCGAACACGCGGGCCGCGTTCATCCCGCCGTCGGCCCCGCACAAGGACCAGGCGCTGCGGATCACGAAGTGGCTGGTGTCGGAGGAGGCGCAGACCGAGCTGTCCAAGCAGGGCATCAAGGCCGTGCTGCAGACCCCGGCCGTGGTGTCGAACTTCGGCAAGAGCGTCCCCGAGCTGGCCAAACTGGACACCTCGGCCGTCTACTGGGGCGAGAACGCCGCCGTGTCCAACTACCAGAACACCGAGTTCTGGGACCTGCCGCTGTGGTCGGTCTTCCGCCAGCACGTGCTGCGTGACGGCATGACGCCCGAGCAGTCGCTGGCCGTCTCCGAGCAGCAGGACATCCCCGGCTACATCAAGGCGCAGGCCGGCGCGGGGAAGGACTGGTAACCCTGTCTCCCATCGTGGAACGCTGGGGCGTCCACGAGATCGAACTGGCCGGGCCGTCCGGCGGCAACCCCTTCGCGGAGGTTCGCCTGTCGGCCCGGTATCGGTTCCGCAATCGCATCGTCGAGGCCGAGGGCTTCTACGACGGCGACGGCGTCTACCGCGTCCGGTTCATGCCGGACGCGGTGGGTCCGTGGAGCTACACCACCGTGAGCAATGTGACCGAGCTGGACGGGCACGCGGGCGGCTTCGAGGTGTCGCCCGCCTCCGAGGACAACCATGGTCCGGTGCGGGCCGTGGGCACCGGGTTCGCGTACGCGGACGGCACGCCGTACCTGCCGTTCGGCACGACCGCCTACCACTGGACGCACGACATGGACGAGGAGCGCGAGCGCCGGACCCTGGCGACGCTGGCGGCCTCGCCCTTCAACAAGCTGCGCATGTGCGTGCTGCCGACGGGGAGCATGACGGCGCCGCCGGAGGTGCCGTTCGCCGGGAAGGACCCGGACGGGCTGGACAAGACCCGGTTCAACCCGGTGTTCTTCCGGCACCTGGAGTCCCGCGTCCAGGACCTGCTGGACCTGGGCGTCGAGGCCGACGTGATCCTCTTCCACCCGTACGACGGGGGGCTGCGCGGCATCGAGGACATGGGCCGCGAGACCGACCACGCCTACCTGCGCTACGTCATCGCGCGGCTGGCCGCCTACCGCAACGTGTGGTGGTCGGCCGCCAACGAGTACGACTTCAACCGGGCCAAGACCGTGGCCGACTGGGACGACATCCTGCGGACGATCCAGCGGCTGGACCCATACGAGCATCTGCGCTCGATCCACAACGGGACCCGCATGTACGAGGTCGCGACCCTCTACGACAACACCAAGCCCTGGGTGACGCACCACAGCGTGCAGCACTGGGACGTCACGCTGACCGGCACCTGGCTGCGGGACTGCCCGAAGCCGGTGGTGCTCGACGAGATCTGCTACGAGGGCGACATCGGCCGGCGCTGGGGCAACGTGACCGGCGAGGAGCTGGTGGACCGGTTCTGGGAGGGCATGTCGCGCGGCGGCTACGTGGGGCACGGCGAGTCGCTGACCGGCTTCCAGGAGCGGGCGTGGATCGGCAACGGCGGCGGGTTGCACGGGGAGAGCCCGGCCAGGATCGCGTTCCTGCGGCGGATCATGGAGGACCGCCGCGACGGCACCTTCCTGCGCTATCTCGGGCGGCGGCAGGCGGCCGGCGTCACCGTGGAGCTGCCGCCGGACGGCGGGTACGAGGTCGAGCTGATCGACACCTGGAACATGACGATCACCCCGGTGGGCGGGGTGCACCGGGACCGGGTACGGGTCGGGCTGCCGCGCCGGCCGTACCTGGCGCTGCGGATGACGAGGGCATGATGATCTTCAACTCTCTGGCGACCACCGCGCTCGGCTGGCACCTGCACGGCGAGAAGCGGCGCGCGCGGACCCTGGCCGCGCTGCGGGCCTCGCCGTTCGACCGGGTGCGGATGGCGGCGCTGGCGACCCGGTGCTCGCTGGACGCGCTGGAGGAGCGGGTGGCGGAGCTGGGCGCGATCGGCGTGACGGCCGAGCTGATGCTCCTGCATCCGGACGACGGCATCGCGGACGTGGCGGCGGCGGCCCGGTACGTGGCGGACGTGGTGCCACGGCTGGCCGCCCACCCGAACGTGTGGTGGTCCCTGACCGACGATCCCACCCATTTTCCCGATTTTTCGGAACATGATTGGGTTCGGCTCGCCGACCTGGTGGCCGAGGAGGACCCAGGGCACCACCCGCTGTCGATCACCGTCGACGCCGGGTCGCCGCTGCTGTGGCGGCGGGCGTTCACGCACGGAAGCGTGCGCGCGCCCAGCCCCCGGGACGCCTGGGTCCTGACCCGGGATCATCACAAACCCGTGCTGATGGACATGTGCGGCTACGAGGGCGACGCCGACGACCCGTGGCTGAGCCTGACCCCCGAGGAGGTCGTCCACCAGGCGTGGGACGGGGCGGTAAGGCGGCGCCCGGTGACGCACGGGGAGGCGTACCCGGACGACGACGGCCTGACCTGGTCGGCCGACGGCGGGACGCTGGCCGGCGGCGCGGTGCCCAGGATCGCCCTGCTGCGCCAGGTGTTCGCCGCCACACCCGACGAGGCCCGCTACCGCGACCGGGACGCGCCGATGCTGGAGGTGCCCGGCGAGTTCTACCTGGAGTACTGCGGCGAGCACCGGTTCCCCGAGCGCGTCTATGAGGTGCCCTCCGGACGGTACGAGGTCGAGGTGATCGACACGTGGGAGATGACGGTCAAGGCGCACGGCGTGCGGGAGGGCGACTCGCTGACCGTCCCGCTGCCCGGCACGGTCGGCCAGGCCATCCGGCTGAGGCGGTGCCCATGACGGCCGCCGCGCTCCTCACCTCCATCGCGGAGCCGGGCGGAAAGGTCGTCGAGGTGGTCACCGGCCCCGGCGGGCCCGAGGTGCGGCTCGGCCGGCACGGCTCGGCCCACCTGCGGGCGCCGCTGCGCGGCCTGCTCACCGCCTCGACCGGCCGCCCGTGGCGGATCGAACCCGCCGAACCCGGCACCGTCCTCCTCCAGGGTGGGGAGACCGTCGTGATCACGGCGCGGGCCGGCGCCCTGACCGCCCGGCTGGAGCTGGCCTTCACCCCCGACGGCCTGCTCACCCTCACCACCACGTGGCGCAACGACTCCGGCAAGCCGGTCACCGACGTGGCGGCCGGGCTCCTGCTGCCGCTCCCCACCTCGGACGCCCACGTCACCATGCCCGGCGTCCTCTACAACGGCAACCCCTCCTCCGACCCCCGCCGTCAGATCCCCCGCATCGACCAGGGGTTCGTGTGCGAGGAGGACCGCCTGCCCATCCCGGCCGTGAACGCCGCCTGGGACGACCGCTACGTCAGCCTGTTCGCGCACCCGGAACCCGCCCGCCACCAGGACGGCTCCGTCTCCTACGGCTCGCTCGGCCTCGTCAGGTCGCCGGGGCTCACGGTGGCCGCCATGACGGGGGTGATCATGTTCGACGGCGCGCCGGACGTCTGTTACGTCAGCAAGGCCGAGGTCGCGGACCAGCCGGTCGGCTACCGCGACCTGGCCCCCGGCGAGTCGATCAGCACCCGGCACACCCTGGACTGGGGGCCGGTGGAGCCGCGCGGGCTCGGCTTCAGGAAACTCGTCCACACCGAGCTGTACGACTCCCCTGCCGCGAACCCGTTGTCCCGCGACGAGCTGATCCGGCTCAAGACCACGGCCATGGACGCGCGCTGGGCGGGCGACGGCTACCTGGCCTACGAGGGCGTCCGCCACGGCCGCCCCCGCTCCTACCTGTACGGATGGACGGGCCAGTGCATGAAGCTGGCCCGCTGCGAGGCGATGCTCGGCCTGGAGCGCGGCGAGCCGGAGCGGGTCGAGCGGGCCCGCCGCGCCGCCGCCTTCTACGTCGAGGGCAGCGCGACACCCGTGCGCGGCCTGCGCCACGGCCGCTACCTGGTCGACGACGGCACGTGGGAGATGTTCCGCAAGGACGGCGCCGAGTTCGTCTCCAGCCGCGCCCACGGCGAGACGATCGCCGACCTGGCCGAGCTGGCGATCCAGTTCAGGCAGGCCGGGCTGGAGGTGCCGCCGGAGTGGGAGGAGGCGGTCGAGGACGCCGCCGCGCTCTTCTGGCACACGCGGCTGCCCGAGGGCATCGTCCCGCTCGGCTGGACGCCGGAGGGCACGCCGGTCACGCGCATGGTCTCGGCGGCGGGGGCCGCTTGTGTGCAGGCGATGCTGGGGGCGTACCGGCTGAGTGGGGAGCGCGTGTGGCTGCTGCGCGCCGAGGAGGTGCTGAGCCGCTACCACCGGCTGCACGCGGCCACGTTCGAGCGGCCGTTCGCGCACGCCACCCTGGACGCCTCCGGCGAGGACAAGGAGGCCGGGATGTACTACTTCCAGGCCGCCTTCGACCTCTACCGGCTCACCGGGCGCGACCTCTACGCGCGGTGGGCGGAGGCGGCGGCCGACTGGCTGCTGACGTTCGTCTACGTGTGGTCGCCGGAGTTCGGCACCGGCAGCACGTTCGCGCGGCGCGACTTCAAGGCGTGCGGCTGGCCCTCGGTGAGCGTGCAGAACCACCACCTCGACGTGTTCTTCCCGACCTCGGAGCTGATGGAGTTCGGCCTGACGACCGGCCGCCCCTGGTACGCGGCGCGCGCCGAGGCGATCCTGCGCGCCATGGGCCAGGGCGTCAGCCGGAAGCCCGGCGACTGGGGCTTCGCGACGCCCGGCGAGCAGGGCGAGGGGTTCTTCCAGACCAACTGGCAGCGCAAGGGCGAGGCGAACACGTGGAACCCGTCGTGGGTGATCGCGCTGCCGCTCTTCCACGCGCTGCGCATGAGGAAGGTGCCATGACAGAGGAAGAGGCCTGGCGGTACGCGGACGAGCTCCGTGACCGGGTGCGGCCGCCCGAGTTCCCCGACCGCTGGTTCGACGTCACCTCCTACGGCGGCGGGGACACGTGGACCGAGGCGTTCCGCGCCGCCATCGCGGCCTGCCACGAGGCGGGCGGCGGCCACGTCCGTGTGCCGCCGGGAACCTACCCCACTGGGGCGATCCACCTGCTCAGCAACGTGGACCTGCACGTGGAGGCGGGCGCCCGCATCCTGTTCAGCACCGACCCGGCCGACTATCTGCCGGCCGTCTTCACCCGCTTCTCGGCCATCGAGTGCTACAACTACTCCCCCTTCATTTACGCCTACGGCCAGGAGAACATCGCGATCACCGGCGCCGGCGTCCTCGACGGCCAGGCCGGGCCCGAGCACTGGTGGCCGTGGGTGGGCACGCCGGAGTTCGGCTACCGGGAGGGCATGCCGCACGAGGCCGAGGACTGGGCCGAGCTGCAGCGCATGGCGGCGGACGGGGTGCCGGTCGAAGAGCGCGTCTTCGGCGCCGGGCACTATTTCCGGCCGAACATGATCCAGCCGTACCTGTGCCGGAACGTGCTCGTGGAGGGCGTGCGCGTCGAGCGCTCGCCGATGTGGGAGATCCACCCCGTACGGTGCGAGAACGTACTCGTCAGGAACGTGTCGATCCACTCGCGGGGCCCCAACAACGACGGCTGCGACCCCGAGTCGTGCCGGTCGGTGGTCATCTCGGGGTGCGTGTTCGACGTGGGCGACGACTGTATCGCCATCAAGGCGGGCCGGGGCCCCGACGGGCGGCGGGTGGGGGTGCCGTGCGAGGACGTCCTGATCGAGGACTGCGACATGCGCTACCGGTACGGGTCCGTCGCGATCGGCACGGACACGACCGGCGGCATCAGGAACGTGTTCGTGCGCCGGTGCCGGTGGGGTGGGCCCGGGCTGTACTTCGGGCTCTACATTAAGACGAACTCGGTGCGCGGCGGGTTCGTGGAGAACGTGTTCGTGGACGACGTCGAGATCAGCGAGCTGACCAAGGAGGCCGTGTCGATCGACCTCTACCACGGTGACGGGCACAACGGCGACGACCCGCCGCCCATCCGCAACGTCAGCGTGTCGGGGGTGCGCAGCGATCGCACGCGGAGCGCGTACCTGCTGCGGGGCTATCCCGAGCAGCCGCTGCGCGACATCAGCATCAGGGACAGCACGTTCGCGCACGTGGAACGCGCGGACGTGGCCTGCGACGTCGAAGGGCTCTCGGTCAGGGGGGTCACCGTGGGCGGCGCCTGACCTCACAACCAGTCGTGCTCGCGCGCGTAACGTGCCGCCTCGTGCCGGGTCTTGGTCTGGGTCTTCTGCATCGCGTTGGAGAGGTAGTTGCGCACCGTGCCCTCCGCCAGGTGGAGGCGACCGGCGATGTCGGCGACCGAGTAGCCCTCGCTCGTCACCCGCAGCACGTCGATCTCGCGGTCGGTGAGCGGGCAGTCGTCGACGACGGCGAGCGCCGAGACGTCCGGGTCGATCCACCGCCTCCCCTCGTGCAGCGTCGTGATGACCGAGACGATGTGCGCCGGCTCGGCGGACTTGCTGACGAACCCCTGCACGCCGAGCTTCAGCGCCTTGCGGAGCACGCCGGGCCTGGCGTGCCGGGTCAGCATGAGGATCACCTGGTCAGGGCGCTCGCGGCGGATCTCCGCGACGGCGCCGAGCCCGTCGACGCCGGGCATCTCCAGGTCGATGACGAGCACGTCGGGCCGGTGCCGCAGCGTCGCCTCGACGGCCGACTCACCGTCCTCCGCTTCGGCGAGCACGGTGATCTCGCCTTCGAGAGGGAGCAGCGCCGCCAGCGCCTTGCGGAGAAGCGCCTCGTCGTCGGCGAGCACCACGGTGGTCATCGGTCGGTCCTTCCACGTCTCAGACGGACTGCCCAGTATTCTTCCGGTCCCGTCGTACCACCAGTGACGCGGCGTCATGCGTTCGTCATGACGTGGTCACACTGGTGAAGAGGCGCGGCGACGGCTGAGATCGACGGCATGTCCTCCGTCATCGACGTCGAACGTCTCAACCTCACCTACGGCGACTTCCACGCCGTGAAAGACCTGTCCTTCCAGGTACGCCGTGGCGAGCTCTACGCCCTGCTCGGCACGAACGGGGCGGGGAAGACCTCGACCCTGGAGATCATCGAAGGTCACCGCACGGCCACCTCGGGCACCGTGCGGGTCTTCGGGCAGAGCCCGCGCGACCGGCGGGCCGTGCGGCCCCGGATGGGGATCATGCTGCAGGAGAGCGGATTCTCGCCGGATCTGACGGTAGGCGAGTCCGTCCGCCTGATCGGCGGGCTCACCCAGCGCACCGACGACGCCGACCGCGTCCTCGGCATCGTCGACCTGACCCGCAAGGCCGGCACCAAGGTGGCCCAGCTCTCCGGCGGCGAGAAAAGGCGACTCGACTTCGCCACCGCCGTCTACGGGACACCAGAGCTGATCTTCCTGGACGAGCCCACCACCGGCCTGGACATCCAGTCCAGGGACGATCTGTGGGAGGCCGTGGACAGGATGCGCGAGGACGGCTCCACCATCGTCCTCACCACGCACTACCTGGAGGAGGCGCAGCAGCGCGCCGACCGCATCGGGCTCATGCACCGGGGCACCTTCCACCGGGAAGGGACCGTCTCCGAGCTGACGCGTACCCTGCCCGCCGCCATCCGCTTCTCCCTGCCCGCCTCCGCACCCGCGCTGCCGCTGCGGGCCGCGCGCGAGAGCGAAGGGAAGGTCCTCATCGAGACCTTCGGCCTGCAGAAGGACCTGCACACCCTGCTCCGCTGGGCCCAGGACCACGCGGTGGAGCTGCGGGACCTCGAAGCGGGACCGACCCGGCTCGACGACGTCTTCCGCGCCCTCGACATCTAGAAAAGAGGATCTTCGCCATGCTCTCGATCGCTCGCAGCGAGCTGATCCAGATCTTCAGAAACCGGCTGGTCCTGGTCACCGGTCTCGTCATGCCCGCCGTGGTCAGCGGCTTCTTCATCTACCAGCACGAGGGCTTCGCGGCCCTGGGCAGCCTCGGATACATCGCGGCGGTGGTGATGGCCACCGTCGGTGCGTTCGGGCTCTACACCACCTCGGTGACCACGCTGGCCGCCCGCCGCCAGAACCTCTTCCTCAAACGGCTGCGCTCCACGGCGGCGAGCGACAGCGGCATCCTCTCGGGGCTGCTCCTCCCGATCACCGTCATCTCGCTGGTCCAGGTGGCCGTGATCATGACCGTGCTGGGCGCGGTCACCGGCCGGCCGGACAACGTCCTCCTCCTGGCGGCGGCCGTGCTCGCGATGACGGTCATGATGCTCGGCCTGGGACTGGCCACGGCGGGAGTGACGAACTCCCCCGAGCACGCCCAGGTGACCACGCTGCCCGTCAGCCTCGGCGTCATCGCCGTGGTGACCTGGGTGGGGATCGCCGGCACCGAGGACCTCACCCTGCTCAAGCGGCTGCTCCCCGGCGGCTCGGCCGCCGAGCTGGCCGTCAACGCCTGGAACGGCGGCGTCGCCGTCACGGACTCCCTGCTGCTCCTGGCGCCCTCACTCGCCTGGGTCGTCGTCGCCGTCGCGCTGGCGACCCGCATCTTCCGCTGGGAGCCCCGCCGATGAGCTTGATCGTCGAAGACCTGATGCCGCTGCTCGACGACGAGACGGCGGTCACCTGAAGGTCTTCTTGAAGTCGGGGCATTCCACGAGGGGCTCGTGCGTGCAGGTCGTGGCATGGCGGAGGCCGTCGCGCATGCCCGTCAGGCGGGCGATGTCCTCCTCCAGCCGCCTGGCCCTGGCGGCCAGATGGGCACGTAGCTCCTGGTCGCCGGGGTCCGCCTGGATGAATCTGGCGATCTCGGCGATGGTGAACCCGGCGTCGCGGGCGCAGCGGATGAAGGTGAGACGGTCGAGCACCTCCGGCCGGTACGTCCGGCGCAGCCCGTTGCGTCCCGCCGAGTCGATCAGGCCCCGCTTCTCGTAGAACCGCAGCGCCGACGCCGCCAGCCCGGTGCGCTCGGCCACCTGTGCGATGTCCAGCAGCTCGCCCACCCTGCCTCCTTGACTTGAACCGCGCTTCAAGTAGCAGGCTAGCCGCCATGCAGATCCACCACCTCAACTGCGGGTCCGTACGGCGCATCGAACCCACCTACCAGGGCCCGGCCGCCGCGCACGCCGTCAACCACTGCCTCCTGGCCGAGACCGGCTCCGATGGGCTGGTCCTCATCGAAACCGGGCTCGGCCTGGAGGACGTGCGCCGTCCCGGCGACACCCTCGGGGCCGACTGGGTCGAGCTGTCCCAGCCCGTGCTGGACGAGGACGAGACCGCCGTCCGGCAGGTGGCGCGGCTGGGGTACGACCCGGGCGACGTACGCCACATCATCGTGACCCACCTGGACGTGGACCACTGCGGCGGCCTGCCCGACTTTCCCGAGGCCCAGGTCCACGTGCTGGCCACCGAACTGGACGCGGCGCTCGGCGAGGCGCCCAGCTTCCGCTACCGCCCGGCCCACTGGGCGCACGGCCCGAACTGGGTGACCTACCCGGACGCGGGCTCAGGTGACGACTGGTACGGCTTCACCTCCCTGCGGCCTGTGGGCCTGCCGCCCGAGTTCCGTCTGGTGCCGCTCGGCGGTCACACGGCCGGGCACATGGGGGTCGCGGTGCACGACGGCGACCGCTGGCTGCTGCACTGCGGCGACGCCTACTACTACCACCGGGAGCTGGATGAGGATCCGCATCCGCATCCGCTGCTCGACCTCGTGCAGACCAGTTCGGAGGTCCACCACGACCTGCGGCTCGGCACCCAGGCCCGGCTGCGCGAGCTCGTCCGCCGGCACGGCGACCAGGTGTCGCTCGTGAGCGCCCACGACCCCTGGGAGTTCGGCCGCTACCGCCCGAGCTGATCGAGGGCGAGCATCACCATCCAGCACAGCAGCGCGCCGAACACGGTGACCAGCCCGGCCCGGATCCAGTGGGTGGCGAGCAGCCTGCGCAGCAGCCGGGGGTCGTTTCCGCGGCTGAGGCGGATCTGGAGCGGCGCCCAGTAGGTCGCGGTCGCGGCCAGCATGACCGCCTCGACGGCGAACGCGAGCCAGACCGCCCAGCCCGGCACGTAGGCGGGCCGCAGGACGATCAGCAGCAGGGCGCCCAGGAGGGCCAGTCCGTGCGGGACGAACGCCGTACCGGGCAGGCGCCGTTTGTGGGCGTCGTGGTAGGCGCTCCACTCCGCCTCGCCGACCAGCGCCCACACGGGATAGACCACGAGCTGGGTGAGCCAGATGACCCCGGCGTTGAACATCGCCACGATCAGCGTCGCCAGCAGCACGACCTCACTCGTGCGCATGTGACCGGTCACGGAGTCGCCGCAGCGCGAGCAGCCCGCCGACGGCGGGGATGGCGGCGCGCCAGCGGACGCCGGATGAGGCGGTGGCCAGCAGGGTGGCCGTGATGACGGCGAGGTAGGCCACGCCGTGCAGCGGGCCGACGAGGGCCGGAATCGCCTTGATGTGGGTGGCGAACAGGTTGATCAGCAACACCATCAAGGAGACGGCCTCGACGCCGGCCGCGATTCGCAGTGATCTCATGTCTGATTCAGTCATCCCAGCCACTGGCGGCGAGGAAGCCCTCCCAGGTGATGTAGGGCGCCTCGGGGTGGCGCTGGTGCAGGATCTCGCCGGGCAGCGTCATGGGCGGTGCCTTGCGCGGGTCGGCCAGGCCCTGCGCGACCAAGGCGTCGGTGAGGGCGCGGGCGCCGCCGTGGCGGGGATAGGCGGCGTGTACGCGTTCGCCGTACCCGTCGGGGAGGTCGCCGGGGCCGCCGGTCAGGTCCACGCCGATGCCGATCTGGGCGATCGCGATCTCCGGTGGGCGGCGGCGGGCGAACACCGGCGACTGGTTGAAGCCGAAGGAGGTGTGCAGGGCGATGCCGTCCCAGACGGTGTCGACGCGGTCGTCGGTGATGCCGTGCCGCTCCAGGAACCGGGCGGCGAAGTCGGCGCCGTCGAGTTCGAACCGCTGGCCGGTGTCGGCGTGTTCGGTCAGGCCCATGTCGTGCAGCACGCAGATGAGGAACATGACCTCGGCGTCGTAGTCCCGGCCCGGCAGCCGGCCGACCTGGGCGGCGACCGCCCGGGCGAACAGGAAGCTGCGCAGGCTGTGGTTGCGCAGGTACGGCTTTTCGTCCGCCACCAGCTTCCGGGCCGCCTTGGCGACGCGGGTGGCGGGAAAGGACAGGTCGTCGGGAGCGCTGGCGGCCGCGGGGGCACTGGCGGCGGTCAGGCCCGCCGCGCCGGCGAGGCCGGCTCCCAGCAGTGTACGGCGGTCCAGGGACGAGCTCATAAGGTCTCCTTCGGTCGGGTCGGCGAATGGTCGGTGCTGTGAAAGCGCCGGCGGTAGGCGGTCGGGGTGATGCCCAGGACCTTCAGGAACGTCCGGCGCATCGTCTCGTCGGATCCGAGACCGCACCTGCGGGCGATCGACGCCACGGGTTCGGCGCTGGTCTCCAGGAGGGCCTGCGCCGCCTCGACCCGGATCTGCTCGACGTACTGGCCGGGGGTCAGCCCGACCTCGCGCCGGAACAGCCGGCTCAGATGGCGCTCGCTGACCGTGATCTGGGCCGCCATCGCCGCGAGGGTGTGCTCGGCCGCCGGTTCGGCCGCGATCATGTCCAGCAGGCCCCGCAGCGCCGGGTGACGCGGCGCGGGGACGGCCCCGCGCACGCTGAACTGCGACTGGCCGCCCGGGCGTTGCAGGAACACGACCATGTACTTGGCCACCGCGCGCGCGAGGTCCGGCCCGTGGTCCTCTTCGACCAGGGCCAGCGCCAGATCGATCCCGGCGGTGACCCCGGCCGAGGTCACGACCGGCCCGTCACGGACGAAGATGGCGTCGGGCTCCACGGTGACGCTCGGGAACCGGGACGCCAGATCGGCGCAGGCGGCCCAGTGCGTGGTGGCCCGCCGCCCGTCGAGCAGCCCGGCCTCCGCCAGCAGGAGCGCACCCGTGCACACCGACGCCACGCGGCGCGCACGGGAGCCGAGGTCGCGCAGCAGGTCCAGGAACGCCTCGCCGGGGCGGTCGCCGTCCGGCGGCGCGTACCCCGGCACCAGTAGCGTGTCGACAGGGCCTTCGATCTCGCCCAGGGCCAGGTCGACGCCCAGTGGCAGCCCGATGTCGGTGCGCACGGGCCGCCCGTCGATCGAGGCGTGCCGGATGCGGTAGCCACGGGACCCGTGCAGGATCTGCACCGGCCCGGCCACGTCCAGCAGCACCACGCCGTCATAGACGGCCACCACCAGCTCTCTCACACCGCCAAGCCTCGCGGCCCGCCGCACAGGTCCGCAATGACCATCAACCCACAGATCCGGACATGCCTCGGGCGCGCTTGCCTTCATAGTACGTTTGGCGATATATATCGGACATGGCACTACGAGAGCAGAGCTATCTCATCCTGCTGGCCCTCTCCGACGGGCCGCTCCACGGGTACGCGGTGATCAAGTCCGTGCGGGAGCTGTCGGAGGAGCGGATCCGCATGGGGGCGGGCACCCTGTACGGCGCGCTCGAACGCCTGGCGGGCGAGGGCCTGGTCAGAGTGTCCGGCGAAGAGGTCGTGGACGGGCGGCACCGCCGCTACTACGAGCTGACCGGCCAGGGCGGCGAGGTCCTCGTCGAGGAGACGGCCCGCCTGGCCCGGCTCACCGCCACCGCCCAGCATCGCCTCGGCCCGCGACCGCGGTTCGGAGTATGACCGTGCATTCCTACGAAAGCCGCTGACCCCGAGTGCCGGCGCCCGCCGTGGGGACACGGTTTCTCGACGTCCGGCCACTGATCGGCACCGGCGAGGTGGCGCCGCACCCTGAGACCGCGCCGGCCTAGGTGCCCTTCTCGGATGAACGCGGGCTCCATCCGAAGGAGGATGCGCGTGCCGCAAGGGCGCTGCCACAGTCGAAAGCAGGCGGCTGCTGGGCCGCCCCGATCCGGAAGGACTCCAGCAGTGCCATCGAGACACACCAGGGTGGTGCGGGGTTCGGCGCTGATCGCGGGCCTCGCGCTCGCGGGCGGGCTCACCGTGACCGCTCCCGCCGTGGCAGCGGAGCGGGCCAGGCTCACCGCGCCATCCCTCACCGGCAAGTACGACGTCGGCACCACCGACCTCCACCTCGTCGACCCGTCCCGCCCCGATCCGTGGAAACCGGAACGGCGCCGGGAACTCATGGTCACCGTCACCTACCCGGCGGACCGGTTGGCCGAGGGCCCGCGGGCACCGTGGCTCACGCCCGGCATGAGCGCCGTCGTCGACCAGGCGCTGGCGGGCGAGGACTACCTCAGTCTCCCGGTCGGCTCCATCGACTGGGCATCGGCGAAGCGAAGGGCCGAGACCAGCGTCCCCGTGGCGCACGGCGCGCCGAAGCCGGTCGCGCTCTTCTCCCCTGGCTTCGGCTTCCCACGCGAGATGTACACCGCGATCGTCGACGACCTGGCGAGCCACGGCTACGTGGTCGTCTCGCTCTCGCACACCTACGAGAGCGCGGCGGTCGAGTTTCCTGGCGGGCGGCTCGAACTCGCGGTGTCCGAGGGCGAAGAGCCCGCATTGAAGAAGGCGCTCGACGCCCGGGTGGCCGACAGCCGGTTCGTCCTCGACCAGCTCACGAAGCTCACCCGGGGCGCGAACCCCGACGCGGACAAGCGCCCGCTCCCCCGCGGGCTCGGCCGGTCGCTCGACCTGTCCCGGGTCGGCGCCTACGGGCACTCCTACGGCGGGTTCACCGCGGGCGAGACGATGGTCCACGACCGCCGTGTCGACGCCGGGATCAACCTGGACGGCGCGATGGCGACCGCGATCGGCTATCCCCCGGGAAGTCCATACGAGCCGGGCGAAGTCACCGAACGCGGCCTGGACAGGCCGTTCCTCCTGATGGGCGCCGAGGGCGTCGACGAGAACGGGAAACTGCTCGAGCACACTCACCGGAATCCCGCGTTCGACCGCAGCTGGGCGGACTTCTGGGCCGTCCAGCGAGGCTGGAAGCGGGATCTGTTCCTGCGCGGCGGCAGCACGCACCTGGCCTTCAGCGATCTGCAGAACATCGTGCCGCAACTCGGCGCGCGCGTGGCACCGGACAAGCGTGAGGCGCTCATCGGCTCCATCGACCCCCGTCGTTCGCTGGCCGCGCAACGGGACTACATCGGCGCGTTCTTCGATCTGCACCTTCGCGGACGGGACCGGCACCTGTTCGACGGCGAATCCCCGCGACACCCGAACATCGACTTCATCGAGTAGGCACCGAAGGGGACTCTCCCCGCATCGCGAGGACCTTCAGTGCATGGGGGTCCAGATCGTCATGGGGCCTACTCCTCTGTTGGCCCAGGTGTAGTAAGGGATGAAGGTCAGGTCTGCCGTGCCCGTGTGGTCTGGGGCGCGGGGGGTGGTGGCCGTTCTGTAGGGGAAGCCGTCGTCGGTTTGCCGGTGTACGTGGGCCCGGCCCCGGGCGATGATCGGGACCACGTCCGGTGGCAAGCCCGTCAGTGGGGGGCCGTCGCGGAGGTCCGGTGAGGCCACGCACAGGTCGTCCACGACCACGCCCGGGTGGTCGGCCTGTTCCAGGCAGTAGACCAGGGGGCCGCGTTCCACGGCCACCTGGCCTCGGGCCACGTCCAGCCTGGGTACGGCCACCGTCAGCCTTGGGCGTACCCCGAGGTCCAGGGTGATCCGGTCGCCGGGGTGCCAGGTGCGGTGGATGCGGTGGTACGAGCCGGGGGCGGCGGGTGCCAGCGACGGGTCGGACCAGGAGGGGATGCGGGCCGAGAGGGCCCAGGGGCGGCCGGGGGTTTCGCGGACCACGATGTCGACGTGGCCGTTCCAGGGATAGTCGGTTTCGATCTCCAGCACGACCTCGCCCGCGCGGACGGTGCCGCCGGCGTACAGGTGGAGTTGGATTCCGTCCTGGTTCTGGGTGGCCACGTAGTGGTCCAGGGAGGAGAGCAGGCGCATCACGTTGGGCGGGCAGCAGGCGGTGCCGTACCAGTCCTGGCGGCCGCGGGCCGGGGCGCGGCGGTCGTCGGGGTTGGCGCCGGCGCGGACGCGGAGTGCGTTGACGTAGAAGAAGCGGTCGCCTCCGAGCGAGACGCCCGGCAGGACGGCGTTGTAGAGGGTGCGTTCCATCAGGTCCGCGTAGGCGGGCTCGCCGGTGGCCAGGAGCATGCGCCACGACCACTGGACGCTGCCGATGGCGGCGCAGGTCTCGCAGTACGCGGTCTCCGGGGTCAGCTCGTGGTGGCCGCCGAACGCCTCCCCGTACCAGTTGGCGCCGAGCCCGCCGGTCAGGTACGTCTTGGTCGCCACCATGTCGTGCCACTGCCGGTCGAGGGCGGTGAGCAGGCCCTCGTCGGCGGTTTCGACGGCCACGTCCGCCGCCCCGGCGGCCAGGTACATGGCGCGTACCGCGTGCCCCTCCACCGTGGTCGCCTCCCGCACCGGCACCCGGTCCTGGCGGATGCCGGGCCCGTGGTGGCCCTTGAGCGGGAGGAGTTCGCGGCCCCGGCCGGCGACCATGCGGGCGGCCAGGTCGAGGTACGGGCGCGTCCCGGTCTCCCGGTAGAGCTCGGCCAGGGCGGTCTCGATCTCGGGATGGCCGTCGAGCGCGTCGGCCGGCAGGTCTTTGACCAGGTGGTCGGCGAAGCGGGTGGCGACGTCGAGGAGGCTACGGTCGCCGGTGGCGCGGCTGCCGGCGACGGCGGCCTGCATGAGGTGGCCCGCGCAGTAGAGCTCGTGGCTGGAGGCCAGGTCGGAGTAGCGTTCGCGGCCGGTGAGCTGGGTGTGGGTGTGCAGGTAGCCGTCGGTGCGTTGTGCCCCGGCGACCAGCTTCACCGCCTCCCCGTACGAAGACGCCAGGCTCTCGTCGGAAATGGCCGTAGGAGCCGGGGATCCCGAAGCTCTGCCGCGCTCCCAGGCCACCGCCTCCAGCCACTTGTACACGTCGGAGTCGGCGAAGACCTTGCCCTGGTGTTCCCCTCCGGCGCCGCGACCGGCCAGCTCCAGGTTGGTGAAGGCGCCGGACTCGCGGATCCGCTCCTCGCCCAGCGGGATCGTCACCTCACGGTTGACCCGCTGCCGCGCCCCCCAGAACCCGCCCTCGACGCGCCCTCCGGAAGCCGGTCTCAGAGCCACCGCCGCCTCCGGGCGCGGCCGCACCGCCGAATCATCGCTCATGCGGCCATCCTCCATCAGGATCACATATCCAACAAGATATGAATATTTATACACACCTTGACTCCCACGACCGCCCGAAGCAGGCTGAATGGGACATCTATGCATGAGTGAATATTTATGTGAGAAGGGTGGCCATGCCGGAGATCCCCGACACGGTGCTGCTCGAAGAACGGGCCGGCCTGGCGATGAACGCCGTGGCCGGCCTGCCCGACGACGACATGGACGGCATCCCGTATTTCAGCGCCGACCTGCTGGCCCGCCCGGCGACGCTGCGGCACGGCGACTGGGACTACGGCTCCAGCCACGGCCGGCTGCTCGACGCCAGCCTGCTCGCCCGGCACATGACGGGCAAGGACGCGTGGCGCGAGGTCGAGGACGGGCTCAGACGGCGGCTGATCGGCTTCTTCGGCGAGGACGGGCTGAGCTACCGGCTGGCCCGCCCCGAGGTGGGCTGGCCGGCCAACGCCAACCTCATCGACCAGCGGGCCGCGCTCCTGTCGCTGACCACCTGGTACCTGTCCGACGGCGACCCCGAGGCCAAGCGGCTGGCCGACCGGCACGTGGCCGCGCTCAAGCGGATCGCGATCAAGGAGCGGGACGTCTGGTTCTATCCCGCCTCCGAGTACACCCCCGCCGGCTGGCCCTCCCCCAACGCGATCGCGCTGCACCTGGCGCCGGACCCGGCCTCGTTCAGCGGGCGGTTGATCATGCCGCTGCTCCGCTACCACCAGGCCACCGGCAACGAGGACGCGCTGGAGCTGTGCGGCTGGTTCGCGCGGCTGATCGTGCACAAGAGCGGCGTGTACCACGAGGACGGCAGCTTCAACCCGGCGCGCGCGTACCGTAGCGGGCATTTCCACACCCGCCTGGGCACCCTCGAAGGGCTCGCCCGGTACGCCCGCCACACCGGCGACCACGAGCTGACCGCGTTCGTACGCCGGTCCTACGACTGGGCCCTGGGCCAGGCCACGGCGTTCGGCTGGACGCCCGGCGACCTGGCCGACCAGCGCTTCGAACACGAGAGCTGCTCGCTGGTGGACCTGATCGGCACCGGCACCACGCTGGCGCGCGCCGGGCACACCCGCTACTGGGGCGTGGTGGAGCGGTTCCTGCGCAACCACCTCGTCGAGTCGCAGCTCCTCGACCTGAGCTGGGTCGAGTCCGCGCCCGACACCTCGGGCGACGAGCCCGGCTGGACGACCCACGTGCGGGTCGGCGAGCGCGTGCGCGGCGCCTTCGCCGGGTACGGCGCCCCCAACGACTTCGTCTGCGACGTCGAACAGGGCCGTGGCCACACCGCCGACGTGCAGGCGTGCTGCGTGGGCTCCGGCGTACGCGGCCTGTTCTGGGGCTGGAACTCGATCGTCACCACCGACGACCAGGCCACCAGGGTCAACCTGCTCCTCACCAGGGCCACCCGCCGGGTCACGGTGCTCAGCCACCTCCCGCACGAGGGCCGGGTGGACCTGGACGTGCACGAGGACCTGCGGGAACTCCGCATGAGAGTCCCCGACTGGGCCGGCTACGCCAAGGTGCGCGTGGCCCGCGAGAACGGCACCCAGGCCGGCGCGTGGGCGCCGGACGGCTACCTGTCGATCCCCACGCCGCGAAGGGGCGAGCGCGTCACGGTCACCTTCCCCGTGCCGGAGACGACGAGCACCGAGGTCGCGGCGGGCCGCGAATACCAGGTGCGCTGGCGCGGCGACGACGTGACCGGCATCAGCCCGGAGGGGACGGCCCGGCCGATGTACAGCGGGCGCAAGGTCCACCCCACCGCCCCCCGCCGCGAGTACACGCTGACCCGTCCCGCGAAGGAGTGGACCTGGTGAAGGCGATCCCGGCCGCCGAGACGCTGCGTCCGTACGACCTGCGCTGTGAGCATCTGACCACCCCTTCCGGCATCGGCGTGCCCGTGCCCAGGCTGAGCTGGCGCCTGGCCTCGGACCGGCGCGGCGACGCACAGACCGCCTACCGGATCCGCGTCAACGGCCCCGGCGGCGTCCTGGCCTGGGACAGCGGCTGGGTCGAGAGCGAGGAGGTCGCGGCGGACTACGGCGGCGCACCGCTGACGTCGTTCACCGCGTACACCTGGCGGGTCGAAGTAGGCCCCTCGAACAACGGAGCCGAGTCGTCGTTCGGCACCGGCGTGCTGCATCCGGACGAGTGGCGGGCGGCCTGGATCGGCCACGACCCGGAGACCGAGCCGCCGTTCGAGCCGCCCACCGACGACAAGGAGCCCCGCAGCCAGAAGACCGCCTCCCTGCCGGCTCCTCGCTACTTCCGCACCGAGCTCACCCTGGCGCCGGCGACGAAGGTCCTGATCGCGTGCACCGCCCGTGGCCTGTACGAGCTGCGCGTCAACGGCACCCGCGTCGGCGACGGCGAGCTGACGCCGGGCTGGACCGACTACCGGTACCGGATCCCGTACCAGGTGTACGACGTCACCGACCTGATCGGCGACGGGCCCGCCTGCGTGGGCGCGGTGCTGGCGGACGGCTGGTGGTCGGGCAGCCTGGGCTGGGACGGCCGGCGGCAGGCGCAGCACTACGGCCGCAGGCCACAGCTCTTCGCGCAGATCGTGGCCGACCACCCGGACGGCTCACGTACGGTCGCCGGCACCGACGAGCGCTGGCGCGAGACCACCGGGCCGCTGCGCTACGCCGACCTGCTCATGGGCGAGTGGTACGACGCCCGCCTGGAGCACGACGGCTGGGACCTGCCGGGCTTCGACGACTCGTCCTGGGCCCCGGCCCGCGTCGAGGACACCGGCCACGGCGTCCTGGTGCCCTCCACCGCCGAGCCGGTCCGCGTCACCGAGGACCTCGCGCCGGTGGCCAGGCATGAGAGCGACGGCCGTACCATCGTCGACCTGGGCCAGAACTTCGCCGGCCGGGTCCGCCTGACGATGCGCGGCGCCACGAGGGGCGCCCGCGTCACGCTCAGGCACGGCGAGGCCCTGACCGACGACGGCGGCCTCTACACCGCCAACCTCCGCTCGGCCGAGGCCACCGACCACTACGTGGCGGCGGGCCGGCCGGAGGAGACGTTCGAGCCGCGCTTCACCGTGCACGGCTTCCGCTACGTCGAGATCACCGGGCACCCGGCCGACATCGAGGTCACGGGCCGGGTGACGCACTCGGACACGCCGGTCGCGGGCGAGTTCTCCTGCTCCGACGCCATGGTGGGGCAGCTCATGAGCAACCTGCGGTGGAGCCAGCGCGGCAACTTCGTGTCCGTGCCGACCGACTGCCCGCAGCGCGACGAGCGGCTCGGCTGGACGGCGGACGCGCAGGTGTTCCTGCCCACGGCCTGCTACAACGCCGGCGTGGCCGCGTTCTTCACGAACTGGCTGGCCGATCTGCGCTGCGCGCAGACCGATGAGGGCGCGGTGCCGGACGTGGTGCCGCACCTCATGACCGAGCGGCACGGCACGCCCGCGTGGGGCGACGCGGCGACGATCGTGCCGTGGCACCTCTACCGGGTGTACGGGGACGAGCGCGTCCTGCGCGACAGCCTGCCGAGCATGCGCCGGTGGGTCGACCACATCGAACGGCACAATCCCGGCCTGATCTGGCGGAAGAAGGTCGGCAGCCACTACGGCGACTGGCTGCAGGCGGGGGTCACGACCTCCCGCGACGTGCTGGCCACGGCCTATTTCGCGCGCAGCGCCGAACTGACCGCGAAAGCGGCCGCCGTGCTGGGCGACGCGGAGACCGCCGAACATTACGCCGGACTCCGCGAGCGGATCAAAGAGGCGTTCACGCGGGAGTTCGTGTCGGCGGACGGCCGGATCACCGGCGACACGCAGACCGGCTACCTGCTGGCGCTCGCGCACGGCCTGGTCCCGGATGACCTCGTACCGGCCGCCGTCGCCCACCTCGTCGCCGACCTGGAGCGGCGGGGCCGGAGCCTGACCACGGGCTTCGCCGGAGTGGGCCTGCTCGGCCCCGTCCTGTCGGAGCACGGCCACCACGACCTGGCGTACGCGCTGCTGCACGACGACCGCTACCCGTCGTGGGGCTACTCGATCAAGCGCGGCGCCACCACGATCTGGGAGCGGTGGGACGGCTGGACGGAGGAGGCCGGGTTCGGGCCGGTCGCCATGAACTCCTTCAACCACTACGCGCTGGGCTCGGTCGGCGAGTGGCTGTACGGCGGGGTCGCCGGGATCGGGCAGCGGCACGACTCGGCGGGCTACCGCCGGCCACTCGTCCGCCCGCTGCCCGGCGGGACACTGCGCTGGGCGGCCGCCGCGCACGACACGCCACTCGGACGGCTCAGCAGCCGGTGGGAGGTGGCCGGCGGGACGATCCGCCTGGAGGTACAGATCCCGCCCGGCGCGCTGGCCACCGTGCACGTCCCCACCACGGACCCGTCGTCGGTCCGCGAGTCGGGCACGCCGGTGGAGGGGGTGGCCACGGCGTCGGCCCTGGTGTGCGAGGTCTCTTCGGGGAGTCACACATTCACGGCCGCTTGGTGACCACGTGGGCGGCCGCCGCCGAACGCCTCGGCTCCTTACACGAGGTGACGGTACGCAACGTGGTCCGCACCACGATCGGCGGCACGGGCCTGCGGGTCCGCCTGACGAACGCGTTCGGGGCGGAGCCGCTGACCTTCGGGCACGTCCACGTGGGCGTGCCCGGCTCGGGGGCGTCACTGGAACCGCACTCGAACCGGCCGCTGACCTTCGACGGAGCTCCAGAGGCCCGGCTGCCCCCGGGAGCGACGGCGCTGAGCGACCCCTTACCCGGCCGGGTGCTCCCCCGGCAGCGCCTGGCGGTCAGCGTGCACCTGAGCGGCCCCGGCACGCTCACCGGCCGCAACCGCGCCACGACCGGGGACCCCGGGTTCGCGCCCGCGTACCGATCGCCCGGAGATCACGCCGCCGACGAAAGCGGGGCGGCGTTCACGGAGGAGGTGGCGATCTGGCACTGGCTGGACGCGCTGGTCGTCACCGCGCCCGAGCGGGCCGTCGCCGTGCTCGGCGACTCGATCGCCACGGGCGTCGGCTCCGAGACCGGCCACGGCTGGCCGGACCTGCTCGCCGGCACTTTGGCGCTCGCGGTGGCCAACGAGGGCGTGTCCGGCGGCCGGGTGCTGACCGCCGGCACCGGCCGGTCCGCCGAAGAGCGGCTGACCACGGAGGTGCTGACCAAGCCCGGCATCGGCACCGTGATCCTGCTGGCCGGGCTCAACGACCTCGGCCACGGTGCCCGCGCGGACGACCTCGTCGCCGCCTACCGCCGCATCGCCACGAAAGCCCACACCGCCGGGGTACGGGTGATCGGCGGCACGCTCACCCCGTACGCCGGAGCCGAGTACCACACCCCGGCGGGAGAGCGAGCGAGACAGACCGTGAACGCGTTCGTCAGGGACGGCGGCGCGTTCGACGGGCTGGCCGACTTCGACACCGCGCTCCGCGACCCCGGCGACCCGGCCCGCCTGCTCCCCCGCTACGACTGCGGCGACCACCTGCACCCGAGCGCGGCGGGCCACCAGGCGATGGCCGCCGCGATCGACCCGGCCCGCCTCACCGCCCGGGGAACGTGACCGCCGGCTCCGGGCGGTGAATCCCCCGGGGCCGGTACCCGAGCGCCCCCGAGACCCCCAGGTAGTCGGCGAGCAGCCAGATGATGGCCAGCCACATCTCGGTTCCCTGGAGCCCGGCGTCCCCTGACAGGGTGAAGCCGAACCCCGCGCCGTCCTGCCAGGCGTTCACCGCGCGCACGAGGTTCTCCCTGGCCCACGCCTCGCCCTCGGCCCGCCGGTATCGGGTCTGCCGGCCCAGCAGCCACAGCGGGTGGATGACGTCGAGCACGTTGCAGGCGTTGCCGGTGCCGGGGCCGAAGTAGCGGGGGTCGCGCGACTGGGTGAGCACGGTGTCCACGGCCCGCTCCGGATACGGCAGCGGCAGCCCGAACTGCGCGAACGTCCCCCGGGTGAGCCGGTAGAACCCGTTGACCACCATCAGCCAGCCCGAGTCTGAGTCCGGTTCGCCCCACATCCCGTGGGTTTGCCGGCAGCGGGTGAGCAGCCAGCCGTACAGGGTCTCGACCTCGCCGCTCACCCCGAAGGCGAGGTTGCGGTAGAGCCCGGTGCCGATCGTGTCCACCAGCGACCCGGCCGTCCACGCCCCGCGCGCCCAGTCCAGGCCGTCGAGCAGCGCGATCAGCTCCTGGGAGCCCAGCTCGGCGATGGCGTGCACGGGGTGCCGGAAGCCGGTGCCGAGCAGGTCGAGCGCGTAGCCGACGCAGAGCACGTGGTACGCGGTCACGCCCTCCAGCTCGGGTGTCCCGGTGGCGCCGAGTTCGGGGACGAGGCCCGTGGCCGGGTCCTGGCGGTCGCGCAGGAACGCCACGACCTCCTCGCGGGCCGGAGTAGGCGGCGGGCCGCCGAGGAGCAGGTCGGCGATCTCGACGGCGTCGCACCAGGCCCGCACGGTGGGCTGGGCGCCGGGCCGGTCCAGGTAACGGTCGCCGGTCCAGCAGCGGGCCAGCACCGCCTCGGCCTGACTCCGGGCACGGCCGGCGAAGTCCCCGAGCGACCCTTCCACATCACGAGGGGTAGAAGGAGCAGCAGTCGTGCGGCGGTCGCGGATCGGGCGGGCCGGGTTGCCCGCGACCATGGCCCACGCCGCCACGTCCTTGGTGACCACCGCGCCCGCCCCCACGATGGCGTGGTCGCCGATCGTCACCCCGTCCAGCACGACCACGTTCGAGCCGATCCACACGTCATCACCGATCCGGATGCCCTTCGAGGTGATGGGCTGCCGGAACACCGGCCGGTCAGGCTCCGTGCCGTGGTTGAAGCCGAGCAGCGAGGTGTGCGCCCCGATCCGCACCGCGTCGCCGAGCACCACGTTCCCGCGCACCACCGCGTACGGGTTGACGGTGCAGTCGCTGCCCATGACGATGTCGTCGGTGACGTAGGCGTGCGCGGCGATGTAGCAGTGGTCGCCCATGCGCAGGCTGTCGGCGTACACGGCGGCCAGCGGCGAGACGAACACCTTCTCCGCCGCGTCGAGGTCGATCCTGGCCCGCAGCGCGGTCAGATGGCTCTCCTGGGCGCGGCGGTCCTCCTCGGTCGCGTGGTCCCAGAACAGCCAGGGGCAGAAGTCGAACTTGCTCATACGGGTGGCATCCTCTCCAGGCTCATACGCTCAGCGTCATCGACCAGGTGTAACGGCGCACCGGCAGCCGGTACCGCTCGGGCAGCGCGGGCCCGCACGAGGCGCTGCCGATGCCCTGCTGAGCGTGGTCCAGGTTCAGCCACACCCGTCCCGAGTCGGTCAGGTCGTGCGGGCGGCGCGCGGCCCGCAGCGCCTCGCTCGTCCAGCGGCGCGCGGTGAAGTCCAGGTGCGGCTCGCCGTCCACGCGCAGGGTGGGCAGCCCCTGACCCGACAATTCGAGCCAGCGGGTCTCGACGTGGTTGCCGTTCTCCTGAGGGACGAGGTACGGGGTCTGCAGCGCGTCGATGGCGGCGGTGTACCGGCCGACGCGGGCGGCGGCGTGACTGTCGGCGTAAGACTCGCCCGGCCCGCGCCCGAACCAGGTGACCTCGCTGTACCCGCCGGGCAGCGCGAACCTGACACCCATCCTGGGCGGGCTCACGGTGAGATGCCCGTAGGCGGTGTCGTCCCAGTCCCCCACGGGGTCGGCCTCGATCAGCAGGTGCAGGCCGTCATCCCGCCGCCGGTAGGTGTAGGTGGTACGGAAACCGAGGGTCCTGGTGGCCGGCCCGCTCCGCCCCCGTACGACGATCGTGTCGCCATCGGGCCGCTCGATCTCCCCGCGACGGTGCAGGAACCGGTCGAGCCCCACGGCCTCCCAGTCGGCGGCCAGGGCGTTCCTGGGCCCCTGGCCACGATCGTTCTCGGTGGGAGCCCGCCACACGTCGAACACGGGCCCGTCCAGCTCCAGGTCACCGAGCCGGACCAGCCGCCCATCGGCGGAGAACACCGCCCTGCCCGGCGCGCGAGCCGGACGACGATGAGCGCCCGACCCCGAACGCGCCTGACCGAAGGCGACCACGTGCCCGGCCGGAGCCCAGCGGGCGGCCTCGGCCAGGACGGCCTCGACGGTGAGCCAGACCTCGCCCTCGAACCCATGATCAAGGGCGGGCAGCGGCACCCGCACCACCGACCGCGCCGGGCAGTCCGGCACGGTGAGCGTCCCTTCGTCTTCGAGCACCCCGTCGACCTCGGCCCGCCACCGGAACGCCAGGTGCCCGAGCGAGAGCACGTCGTACTTGTTGGTGACGACGACGAAACCGCCGTCCACCGCGATCCCCACCGGCTCGATGGCCTTGCGCAGCTCGCCCAGCCCGGGCGACGGCGTGCGATCGGGAAACAGCAGCCCGTCCAGGCAGAACCGCTCCCCGTTCGGCTGGTAGCCGATGTCGCCACCGTGCCGGTAGTAACGACGGCCGAGTGAGTCCACCTCCGCCAGCCCGTGATCGATCCACTCCCACACGAACGCCCCGCAGAACCGCTCGTACGACTCCAGAATCGCCTGGTAGTCGGCCAGCGACCCGGGCCCGTTGCCCATGGCGTGGGCGTACTCGCACAGCAGGAAGGGCAGCCCACGCCGCCGCACGTCATCGTCCGACTCGGGAAGGACTCCCTCCGGCGGGTCCTCCTTGCGCTGCCCGATCCGCTCCAGGTCGTCCAGCGACGGATACATCAGGCTGTGGAAGTCGGAGTGCCGGTAGCTGGGGTCGCGCTCGTAGTGCAGTGGCCGGGTGGGATCGCGGTGCCGGATATATCGTTCGATGTCGCCGAAGGCGGCCCCGGCGCCGCTCTCGTTGCCGAGCGACCACACGACCACACTGGGATGGTTCTTGTCCCGCTCCACCATGCGGCGGGCCCGGTCGAGCAGCGCGTCGCGCCACATCGGCTCGCCGGGCGGGTTGCCCTCCCAGCCCGCGTAGATGAAGCCGTGCGTCTCGATGTCGCACTCGTCCACGACCCACAGGCCGTACTCGTCGCAGAGCCGCAGGAACTCCGGGTGCGGCGGATAGTGGGCGGTGCGGACGGCGTTGACGTTGTGCCGCTTCATCAGCTCGATGTCGCGGATCATGGTGTCGCGGTCGAGCGACCGGCCCCGGTCGGGGTCGTGCTCGTGCCGGTTGACCCCACGGAAGAGCACCGGCACCCCGTTGATCAGCAGCCGGCCGCCGATGATCTCGACCGTACGGAAGCCGGCCGCCAGCTCGATCGTCTCCCCGGCCGCCGAGAGCGTGCCACGGTAGAGACGAGGACGCTCCGCGCTCCACGGCTCCACCCGGTCGATCGTCACCCGCTCCCCTGTGCCGAAGACCAGGCCGAGCTCGGGGATCTCCACCGTCCCCGGGACGTCGGCGGTCACGGACAGGGTGCCGGAGCCGTCCCGGTACGAGGCGCGCACGGTGAAGTCGTCGATGCCGTCCACGGGCCGGGACAGCAGCTCCACGTCACGGAAGATGCCCGGCAGCCACCACATGTCCTGATCTTCCAGGTAGCTGCCCGACGACCAGCGCTGCACCCGGACGGCCAGCAGGTTGCCGGCCGGCCGCACGACGCCGGTCACGTCGAACTCGAACGGCAGCCGGCTGCCCTTGGAGTGACCGAGCAACTCCCCGTTCAGCCACACCGTGCCGCAGGAGTCCACCCCCTGGAAGCGCAGCACCGTCCGCCCGCCGGGCCAGCCGGACGGCAGGTCGAAGCGGAGCCGGTAGTCGCCGGTGGCGTTGTCGTCGGGCAGGTACGGCGGATCGATGGGAAACGGGTAGGCGGTGTTGGTGTAGAGCGGACGGTCGTACCCCTCCAGCACCCAGTGCGACGGCACCCGGATGTCGTCCCAGTCGGTGTCGTCGAGCGCCGGGTCCGGCAGTGAGGGCCCCGTCCCTCCGGCCGTGTCCGAGAGCCGGAAGCGCCACCGGCCGTTGAGCGGCAGCCGGGGCGCGTCGGAGACGAAGTCCGCCCGCGCCGCCCGCCGCCCGGAGCCCGGCACAGGGTCCTCATGGAAATCGACCATCGTCCCTCCCGGTGAAGACAAAACGTTTTAACCCTAACCGGGGACCCGTCATGACACCATCCCGCAAGGGATTGACATGTGGCATTGAATAAATATATCATCCGGTAAATCGTTTTAATATGGCAGCGGGGTGAGATGACCCGATTCCAGCCCGACTGGGCGTCGCTGCGCGCCCACCGGATCCCCCAATGGTTCAGCGAGGCGAAGTTCGGCATCTGGTCGCACTGGGGCCCGCAGTCCGTGGCCCGCTCAGGCGACTGGTACGCCCGCCACCTCTACGGCATGCAACCCTGGTCCGAGCCCTGGGAACGCGGAAGGGCGGACCGCCAGCACGCCCACTTCGGCAATGCGGGCGGGGCGAAGGACCTGTTCCCCCGCTGGCGCGCCGAACGCTTCGACCCCGAGGAGCTCATCGACCTCTACGCCGCGAGCGGCGCCCGCTATTTCGTCGCCCTGGCCACCCACTGCGACAACTTCGACCTGTGGCACTCCCGCCTGCACGACTGGAACGCCGCCCGCATCGGCCCGGGCCGCGACATCGTGGCCGCCTGGCAGCGCGCCGCCCGCGCCGCCGGGCTGCCGTTCGGGCTCAGCTTCCACCAGAACTGGACGTGGCGCTGGCTCGACGTCGCCCACGGGACGAACCCGGCGACCGGCCGCCCCTACGACGGCGCGCTGACCAAGCGCGACGGCATCGGCACCTGGTGGGAGGGCCTCGACCCGGCCGACCTCTACCCCGAACGCCACGAGCCGGGCGCCAAGCCCCCGGCCCGCGTCGCCGAGCACTTCTACGCCCGCGTCCGCGAGGCCCTCGACCGCTACCGGCCCGACCTGGTCTACCTGGACGACGGCCGGATGCCGTTCGACGAGGGCAGCGTGGTCGAGTCGGCGCCGGTCAGCACGGCCGGGCTCGACCTGCTGGCCCACTACTACAACACCTGCCCGACCGGCGGCCTGGTCACGATCAAGGACGTGCCCGACGGCGACCGCACCGCCGTCGTCCTGGACTCGGAACGCCGCCAGCTCGACACCGCCCAGGCCCACCCCTGGCAGTTCGACACCAGCGACGGCGAGTGGTTCGACTGCGCCGACGACGGCCCCCTGTTCCATCCGCGCAAGAGCGCCCAGCAGATCGTCCACACGCTGATCGACGTGGTCAGCAAGAACGGCTGCCTGCTGCTGAACGTCCCCCAGCTCGCCGACGGCACCATCGACGACCACGCCCGCGACCTGCTGGCCGGGGTCGGCGCGTGGCTGCGGGTGTGCGGCGAAGGCGTGTACGGCACCACCCCCTGGCTCCGCGCGGCCGAGGGCGCGACCGGCCTGGGCGGCACCAAGGGCTACGAGGGCTACAACGAGGCCGACCGCGCCTACCGCCCGAGCGACATCCGCTTCACCACGCGGGGCGGCACCCTGTACGCCACGCTGCTCGCCTGGCCGGAGGACCGCACCGCCGCGATCACCAGCCTGGGCACCGCGGCGGGGCTCGTCAAAGGCCCGCCGGCCGCCGTCGAGCTGCTCGGGCACGGCCCGGTCCCCTGGCGACCGTCAGACCGGGCGCTGCACGTGGACCTGCCCCCTGAGCCGCCGACCCGGGCCGCCTACATGCTCAAGATCACGGGAGTGCCATGGTGACGAACCTGCGAACCTGCGACCTGACCGACCCGCTCGGCCTGGAGACCACCCGGCCCACCCTGAGCTGGCAGCTCACCGGGCCCGCGCAGACCGCGTACCACGTCCGGGTGGACGGCCTGTGGGACAGCGGCGAGGTCGAGTCGGCGGACCAGCGCGTCGTCTACGGCGGCACCGCCCTCACCGGCCGCACCGCCGCCCGCTGGCGCGTCAGGACCCGCGACGCCGCCGGCGACTGGTCCGGCTGGAGCGCGGAGGCCCGCTTCGAGCTGGGGCTGCTCGACCCCGCCGACTGGACGGCCGCCTGGATCACCCACCCCGATTGGTACGACGAGGGCAACCCCCGGGCCGGCGAGGGCCGCCCGCTGCCGCTGCTCGCGGGCGAGTTCACCCTGACCCGGCCGATCGAACGGGCCCGGCTGTACGTCGCCGGTCTCGGCGTCTACGTGGCGTCGCTGAACGGCGCGCCGGTGACCGACGCCGTGCTGGAGCCGCCGTACACGGACTTCGCGCGGCGGGTCGCGTACGCCACGCACGACGTGACGGCGCTGCTGCGCGACGGCGCGAACGCGCTCGGCCTCGCGCTCGGCCCCGGGATCGCGCACGTGTTCCCGCACCAGGACCGCTACATGAAGTTCTACGGCTCCAAGGCGGCCCCGAGAGCGATCGCCCAGCTCGAGGTCACCTACGCCGACGGCACCTCGGACCGCTTCGGGACGGGCGCGGACTGGCGGGCCACCGAGGGTCCCACCACCCGCTCGCACTGGTACGGCGGCGAGGACCATGACGCCCGCCTGGCGGTGCCCGGCTGGGACGTCCCGGGCACCGACCGCTCCGGCTGGCACCCGGCGACGGTCCGCCCCGACGGCACCGCCATGCTCCGGGCGCGGGCCTGCCCGCCCATCAGGGTCACCGAGGAGCTGCCCGCGACCGCCAAGCTCGTCGCCACCGACGGCACGGCCGTCTTCGACGTGGGCGCGGTCGTCGCCGGCTGGGCCGAGCTGCGCCTCGACCTCCCGGCGGGCCACCATCTACGGCTGCTGCCCGGCGACCAGCTCGACGCGTTCGGCCGGGTGATCCAGTCCAAACCCACGACCGGCGCCCCGATCTTCAGCACGTACGTCACCAAGGACGGCCCCCAGCGCTGGCACCCGGACTTCCGCTACGACGGCTTCCGCTATGTCGAGGCCCAGGGCCTGCCCGGGCACGTCGGCCAGGAGGCCCTGACGGCGCTGGTGCTGCGCGCCGACAACGAGCACATCGGCCGGTTCGAGACCTCGAACGCGCTGCTCAACGACATCCACACGATCATCGACCGCGCGGTGCGCGGCAACATGTACAGCGTCCTGACCGACTGCCCGCACCGGGAGAAGCTGGGCTGGCTGGAGCAGACCCACCTGCTGTTCGACGTCGTGGCCTACAACTACGACGTGGCCGCGTACTGCCGGGAGCTGGCGGTCACCATCGCCGAGGCGCAGACCGAGGACGGCCTGATCCCGGACATCGCGCCGGAATACCTGGTATTCGACGGCGCCTTCAGGGACGACCCCAACTGGGGCGGCGCGATGGTGCGCGTCCCGTGGCAGCTCTACCGCTGGTACGGCGACACCTCCGCGATGGAGACCCACTACGACGCGATGCGCCGCTACGTCGGCTACCTGACCGGCCGGGCGGAGGACGGCATCCTCGGCTACGGGCTCGGCGACTGGTTCGGCCTGGACGACACGACGCCGGTGCCGCTGGTGGGCACGTGGGGCTACTGGCGGGCGGCGCGCACGATGGCGAAGGTGGCCGGCGTGCTGGGCCGCGACGACGACGCCAAGCGCTACCGCGCGCTGACCGACGCGATCTCGGCCGCGTTCACCGGCGCCTTCTTCAGGGGTGAGCGGTTCGGGGGCGGCGGGCAGGCGTCGGAGATCCTGGCGCTCGACATGGGCGTGGTGCCCGACGAGCTCGTACCGGCCGCGCTCGACCGGCTGAGCGAGGCCGTGCGCACCGGCGCCATCACGGTCGGCGAGATCGCGCTCCCCGCGCTCTACCAGGTGCTCGGCCGGGCCGGCCGGCACGAGTCCCTGTACGGCTTCGCCACCTCCACCGACCACCCCAGCTACGGCTACCAGGTGCGCCACGGCGCCACCGCGCTCACCGAGGCGTGGGACGGCCCGACGCGCGGCCTCTCCCAGAACCACTACATGCTGGGCGCCATCGACGCCTGGTTCTACCGGACCCTCGGCGGCATCGGCCAGGCGCCCGGCTCGAACGGCTTCCGCCGGCTGCTCGTCGCGCCCGCCGCGCCCGGCGACCTGGAGTCGGTGCGCGCGAGCACGGCCACCCCTTATGGCCGGGTGAGCGTGGCGTGGCGGCGTACGGACGGGGAGTTCGCGCTGGAGGTGGAGGTGCCGCCCGGCTCGACGGCCGAGGTGCGCCTGCCCGACCTCGGGCTGACCAGCCACGACGGCCCCGGCACCGCCGTGGGCGAGCGCGCCTGGGAGGTGCCCGCCGGCCGGTGGACGTTCGGGGGGAGCCGATGACCTACGACCCCGCCGCGATCAGGACCCCGTACAAGGACGGGCGGCTGCTGGTCGGGCCGTCGCGGGAGCCGGGCCGCTTCGACGGCCTGTTCGTGGACTGCCCGTTCGTGTGCTCCGACGGCGGCGAATACCTGATGACGTACGTCGGCTTCGACGGGACCGGCTACCAGACCGCGCTGAGCCGTTCGAAGGACCTCGAATCGTGGAGCCCGGGCGAGGTGATCCTGGCGCGCGACCCCGATCACCCGTACCGCCGCTACAACGCCGCCCTGACCTCGATCGTCCGCGACGACCGGCTCGGCTCCGACGGCCAGGTGACCTGGCTGGACGGGCGGGCGGTGGGCACGTACCACGCCTATCCCGAGCCGGGCATGGAGGCGGGCGCGGCGATCATCGGGTTCTGCGTCAGCGACGACCTGCGGACCTGGAGGGACACCGGCTCGGTGCTGCACCCGCGCGACGGGGGCGCGTGGGAGCGCGGCGGCCTCTACAAGTCGTGGCTGATGCGGTACGGCGGCCTCTACTACTGCTTCTACAACGCCAAGAACCGCACCTACGACGGCTGGCGCGAGCAGATCGGCTACGCGGTCTCCCCCGACCTGGAGCACTGGGAGCGCCCGCGGGAGACGCCGGTGGTGCCGAACGGCGGCCCTGGCGCGTTCGACGAGCGCTTCGCCTCCGACCCGTGCGTGCTGCGGGACGGCGACTGGTGGGTGATGTTCTACTTCGGCCTCTCGTTCGACGGCCGGGCCAGGGAGGGGTTCGCGGTCTCGCGTGACCTGCTGACCTGGGAGAAGAGCGACGAGATCCTCGTGGACGTGGGGCCGCCCGGCTCGGTGGACGACACCTACGCGCACAAGCCCGCCGTCGTCTCCCGCGACGGCCGGCTGCACCACTTCTACACGGCGGTGCGGCGGGTGGAGCCGTACCAGGTGGGCGAGCACACGCTGGTGGAACGGCGCGGGATCTCCGTGGCCCGGTCATGAAGGAGACATCGATGCAAGCGTCTCGTCGCAGGTTCCTCGCCGCGGCCGCGGGCGGGCTGCTCACCGTGCCGATGGCCGGCCGCGCCGAGGCGGCCGGCTCGGCGTGGAGCCGGGTGCCGCAGATCAGGCGGCGGATCCGGCCGCCGCGCTTCCCCGGCCGCAAGTTCCCGGTCACCTCGTACGGCGCCGTCGGCGACGGGACGGTGAAGTGCACTGACGCCTTCAGGCAGGCCATCGAGGCGTGCGCGGCGGCGGGCGGCGGGCGCGTGCTGGTGCCGGCGGGGACGTACCTGACCGGCGCCGTCCACCTGGCCGACAACGTCGACCTGCACCTGGAGGAGGGCGCGACCCTCAGGTTCAGCCGCGATCCCGCCGACTACCTGCCGGCCGTCTTCACCCGGTACGAGGGCATCGAGCTGATGAACTACTCCCCGTTCATCTACGCCCACGGCCGGACCAACGTCGCCATCACCGGCAGGGGCACCATCGACGGCCAGGCGGACGCCACCCACTGGTGGGACTGGTCGAGCGACCCCGCGCCGTCGGAGGGGCCCGACAAGAAGCTGCTGGCGAGCCTGGCCGAGCAGGGCGTGCCGGTGGCCGAGCGGGTCTTCGGCGAGGGCCACTACCTGCGGCCGAACCTCATCCAGCTCTACCGGTGCCGCAACGTCCTCATCGAGGGCGTGACGGTCAAGGACTCGCCGATGTGGAACATCCACCCGGTCCTGTGCGCCAACGTGACCATCAGGGAGGTCACGGTGGACAGCCCGCGCGGCCCCAACAACGACGGCTGCGACCCGGAGTCGTGCGTGGACGTGCTGATCGAGCGGTGCGTGTTCGACACCGGCGACGACTGCGTGGCGATCAAGGCGGGCAAGAACGCCGACGGCCGCCGGGTGAACGCGCCGTCCATGAACATCCTGGTGACCGGGTGCGTGATGCGCGACGGCAACGGCGGCGTGACGGCCGGCAGTGAGACGACCGGCGGCGTGCGCTGGGTGTTCGCGTGGGACTGCGAGATGAGCAGCACCCGGCTGGAACGCGCGATCCGGATCAAGACCAACCCGGAACGGGGCGGCTACGTCAGGGACCTCTACTTCCGGGACATCAGGGTGGGGCAGGCGGCCGACGCGGTCGTCGAGGTGGCACTCAACTACGAGAACAAGCACACCGGGCCCTATTTCCCGTATGTCGGCGACATCGACATCCGGGGGTTGCGGGCCGAGCGGGCGCCCAGGGCGTTCTACCTGGTCGGCAACCCGGGCAACCCGATCAGGGGCGTGCGGGTGACGAACAGCGTCTTCACGGAGATGACCGAGGCCGACGTGGTGACCGATGTGACCGGGTTCGTCTTACGCGACGTGTGGGTCAACGGCGAGCGCGTGTAGCAACTTCCGCGCCGCGAGTATCGTCCCACCCTGTATGGGGAGCGCACTGATCGACGGGGACCCGCAGCGTATCGGCGACTACTGGCTGGCCGGGCGGCTCGGCGCGGGCGGCCAGGGGGTCGTCTACGAGGCCTACGATCCGGCCGGGGAGCGGGTCGCGGTCAAGGTGCTGCGGGGTGATCCGGCCGGGCAGCCGGAGCTTCGGGAGCGGCTGGCCAAGGAGGCGGTGGCGGCGCGGCGGGTGGCCTCGTTCTGCACGGCGCGGGTGCTCGGGGCCGATCTGGAGGGGCCCAGGCCGTACATCGTGAGTGAATATGTCGAGGGCGCCAGCCTGCGGGACGCCGGGCGGCTGTTCCGCGGCGACGACCTGCACCGGCTGGCCACCGCCATCGCCACCGCGCTGACCGCCATCCACGACGCGGGCGTCGTGCACCGCGACCTCAAGCCCGACAACGTGCTGCTCGGCCCGGACGGACCCCGGGTGATCGACTTCGGGATCGCCCGCACCCTGGAGATGTCGGTCACCTCGACCGGGCTGGTGACGGGCACGCCCGGCTACATGGCGCCGGAGGTGTTCTCCGGGGAGCGGGCGGGGACGGCCGCCGACGTGTTCGCCTGGGGAGCGGTCGTCCTGTACGCGGCCACCGGCAAGGACCCCTTCAGCGGCGACGCGCTCGGCGCCGTCATGCACCGCGTGCTCTCCCACGAGCCCGGCCTCGACGTCCTGCCCGCCTCGCTGCGCGAACTCGTGGGCGCCGCGCTGGCCAAGGACCCGGCCCGGCGGCCGGCGGCGCGCGAGCTGCTGCTCGGCCTGCTCAGCGGCGCCGGGAGCCTGAACACCAAGCGGCTGCTCGCCCAGGGCGCCGACGACGGCCGCCAGGTGCGGGCCGCGGCCGACGATCCCGCGCTCGGCGTCATCGCCGAGGACGCCTACGCCGCGCTCTCGCCCGCCGACCGCGAGCTGGTGCCCGAGCTGTTCCTGCGGATGGTCACGATGACCGAGAACGGCGAGCTGGTGCTGCGCGAGCCGCGCAGGTCCGAGCTGCCCGACGGGGTCGAGCCGGTGCTGGAGGCGTTCACGTACGTGGTGACCGGCACCGACCCCGTCCGGCTCATGCGGCCCGCGCTGCCGCTGGCCTGGCCCCGGCTGCGGGCCTGGATCGAGGCCGAGAAGGACGGGCTGGCCGTGCACCGCCGGATCACCACGGCGGCCGAGCGCTGGCGGGAGCACGGCCGCAGGGACGGCGACCTGTTCCACGGCAGCACCCTGGACGACGCGCTGGGCTGGGCCGCGGGCGGCCGCAAGCACATCACGCTGACCCCGGCGGAACGGGACTTCCTGGAGGCGGGCGCCTCTCTCACCCGGCGGCGCTCCCGCCGGGCCAGGCTCTTGTCCGCGGGCCTGGCCGTCCTGCTGATGGTGGCCCTCATCGCGGGCGGCCTGGCGGTATGGCAGGCCAGCACGCTGGCCGAGCAGAGCGCCACGTTGGCGGGGCAGCGCGACGCGGCCGACTCCGCCCGGCTGGCCGCCGCCTCCGACGGGGTCAGGGAGAAGGATCCCGTGCTCGCGATGCTGCTCAGCGCGACGGCCGGGCGGCTCTCGCCCACGGCCGAGGCCAGATCGAGCCTGCTCGCCTCGGCCACGGACCCGGCGAGCGCGGCCTTCCGCGACCCCGCCACGGGCCCCGACGTGGCGCGGGCGCTCACAGCCGACGGCCGCTTCCTGATCAGCGTCGGCCAGGACGAGGTCAGGGTGTGGGACGTGGCCACCGGACGGCGGGCCGGCGGCTTCACCGGGCTGGGGCTGGCCGAACGGCGGTTGCGCGCGGTCGCGGTCAGCGAGGACGGCCGGGTGCTGGCCGTCGGCGACAGCCAGGGCGTCGGGTTCTGGGAGCTGGCCACCGGGCGGCCCACGGGCCAGCGCCTGCCCGCGAGCCAGGAGCTCGAACTGCGGATCGCCTTCAGCGGCGGACGGCTGCTGGTGAGCATCGGACAGGGTGCGCAGGTCTACGACTGGCGCACCGGCAAGGCGACCCCGCTGCCGACGATGTGGCCGGCCGCCGTCCATCCGGACGGGACGTTCGCCGTGTCCGGACGTGAGAGCTGGACCCTTCCGTCGGGCCGGGACCGCGCCGGCTTCCCGAACATCTGCAAGTCGTGCGCCAGCGTCCCGGCCTTCAGCCCCGACGGCCGGCGGCTGGCCGTCGCCGACACCGCCGGCCTGACCCTGTACGACGCCCGTACCCGCGAGCAGGGCACCACGCTCATCACCTGGGAGAACCTGGCGGTGCCGGTGTTCAGCCCGGACGGCCTGCTGGTCGCGGGCCTCGGGGACACCACGATCACCGTGTGGCAGCCGGACGCCGACGAGCCGCTGCTGCTCAGGCGCGAGGTGGCCGACCCGGTGACCGCGGCCGCGTTCACCCCCGGCGGGCTGCGCTACCTGAGCGAGGACAGCGTGGTCACGCTCCGCACGACCCCGGACGCCGGCGAGCCCATGGACTCGGTACGGCTCAGCCGCGACGGCCGCCTCCTGGCCACCCACGCGGTCGACACCACCAAGGTGACCCTGAACGGCAGAAGCCTGGAGGCCGGCGCCTTCAGCAGCTACGACAGCGAGTTCGCCTTCAGCCACGACAGCGCCCTGCTGGCGATCAGGCGCGGGGAGAACGTCACCGTCCGGGACACCGCCACCTGGCGCTCGCTGGCGAGCCTCAGGCCAGGATTCAACCCGACGAGCGAGCCGAACTCCGCCCTGCCGACGGCCAAGGGGCTCTGGACGGCCGGGGAGAAGACCTTCACGCTCTGGCGGCTGCCCGGCGGCGAACGGCTCAAGCAGGTGCCCAGACCGCGCCTGTTCGGCTGGACGACCAGCGCGGACGGGCGGCTGGTCGGCCTGGACGCGGACCGGCTGCGCCTGGTCGACCTTGAGACCGGCGAGCCGTTCGGGGCCCGGTTGCCGCTGCCCGCGCAGACGGAGGACGTCTGGTTCAGCGACGACCTGAAGCTGGTCGCGGTGGGATACGACCTCAAGGTCGGCATCTGGAACACGGAGACGGGCGCGCAGGTGGGCGACTGGCTGCGGGTGGACGCGGCGTCGTGGGACGCGGCCTTCTCCCCCGACGGGCGGCTGTTCGCGTTCGCCAACCAGGACAACGCGCTCAGCCTGTGGGACGTGCGGCGCGGGGAGCCCGCGGGGCCGGAGGTCGGGCTGTCCGGCAGCGCGCGGTCGGTCGCGTTCACGGCCGGCTCCGCCGAACTGCTGGCCATCGGCAGGGGCGGGCGGGTGACCCGGTTGCCGGTGGCGGTGGACCCGCTGGTCGCCACCGTGTGCGAGCGGGCGGGACGCGGGCTGACCGCGGCCGAATGGCACCGCTACCTGCCGGAACGCCCGTACGAGCGGGGCTGCGCGGGCAGACCGTGACGGTCAGGCGCGGGACGGGGTGGCGGCGCCCAGGCCGGGGCCGCCGGTGGACGAGCCCCGGCCCAGCAGGAGCGTGCCCAGCCACATGACCGCCATGCCCAGCGCCACCAGCTCCGAATTTCTTCCGTCCTGGAACGTCGCCACCACCAGCAGCACCACGCCCGAGACGGTGACGGCGGCGCTGACGGCCGTGGCCCGGCGCAGCACCGCCAGCAGGACGGCGAGCGCGAGCAGGGCGCCGTAGAAGAGTTGCGACCCGAGACCGTAGATCACCGGCTCGACCCCCAGGAAGCCCTTGACCTGCTCGTACAGCGCCCGCATCCCCTCACGGTCCACGGCGGTGAACCCGGCGTACAGGTCGATGACCATCTGGGTGACGTTGGCGGCGACGCCGAACAACGCCACCCCCGTCAGCGCCTCCACCGCCACCCGGCGGCCGCCCGTCACCGGTCCGGCCAGCCCGCGCATGGCCAGGGCCATGATGCCGCACATCGCGAAACCGGCCAGCCAGGCCACATGCGCGGCCGTCCACCAGGGGCCGGGCACGAGGCCGCCCTCGATCGGACGCATGAGAAGCCAACCGGCGAGCAGGGCGGCGGGGCCGGCGCTGAAAGAGAGCTGGGCCAGACGGGTCGCGGGGTTCATGCCTTCCACGATGCCCGACCGGCCCGGGCCTTCTCATCGGTGATCGTCCCTGATTTACCCCTCGTGGAACCCTGGTCCCTCAAGCCGGGTCGGGGACGGTGAAGAGGGCTGCCGCGCTGTCCACCATCAGGTGTTCGCCCTTGATCTGGGAGGCCATCTCGCGGCCGATGAGCGTCTGCCCCGGCAACTGGCCGTCGCCGCCCTCGGGCCCGAGCGGGACCAGGATCAGCGCCGGCTGCCGCTCGTACGCGACCGTCTCCCCCTCGCCGGTGATCGTCGCGCGCAGGTTGGCCGCGAGCAGCTCGCCCTGCATGCGGGCGAACCCGGCCATGTCGCGATCGGCGTCGGAGATGTCACCGATCGCGAAGACCCGCTCCTGGCCCTGGACCCGCAGCAGCCCGTCCACGGCCAGGCGACCCTGGTCGTCCCGGGCCCGAGCCAGTGTGCCGCGCAGGTAGTCGGTGCGGGGGGCGACGCCGAAGCACCGGTACCAGACGTCGGCGGTCAGCTTCTCCCCCGCCTCGGTGGCGATCGCGATGGACGCGGCCGTGGCGGGCGGCGCGCTGGGGAGCTCGCGCAGCGGGCTGCCGAGCTTGAGCTCCACGCCCAGCTCGGTGAGCTGCCCGCGCAGCTCGTCGCGGAGCTCCTGCGCGTACGGCCCCGTCAGGATGTCGGGGGCCACGTCGGCGATGGTGACGTGCTTGCCGGGGAACGACGCCTTGATCTCGCCGGCGAGTTCGAGCCCGACGGGCCCGGCGCCGACCAGGAGCACGCGTTCGGCGCCGGCCAGCACCTCGTGGGCGGCCCGGACGGCGGCCTTGGTGGACTCCGTGTCCGGCTTGTCGGTCTTGGCAGGGAACGGGTACGCCGAGCCCGTCGCGAGCACCAGGTAGTCGGGTTCGAGCGTCTCCCCCGAGGCGAGCGTCACGTGCCGGCCGTCCACGGCGACGGCGCTGTCCCGCAGGAAACGCCCGTTGACCAGCAGGTGGCGGTAGGGGAAGAAGATCCGGTCCAGCCACTCCGGCTCGACCAGCGCCCGCAGCGACGCCAGGTTGTGCATGAACGCCTCGTTCGGGTCGACGAGCGTCACGTCGGCCACGTCGTCGAGCAGCTTGGCGACGAACATGCCGCCGTAGCCGCCCCCGAGCACTACGACACTCGGGCGCGTACCGGCCTTTTCGATCATCAGAGACTCTCCTCGCTAGCAATGCAGATGTCGCTAGGTTATGCATATTCGCTTCTAAAATCAAAGCGGCAATTTTTCGACTAGTCTGGAGGCATGCCGAAGGCTCCCGCGCGACACGACGTCGAACAGTGCGAGCGCAGCAACGCGGCGCTGACACGGGCCTTCACGATCCTCGGCAAACGCTGGAGCGCGGTCGTGCTCGGCGGCCTGAGCGTGGCGCCGGCCGGGTTCCGTGAGCTGTCGCGCGCGATCGAGGGGCTCAGCGACTCGGTGCTGTCCGACCGGCTGTCCGAGCTGACCAAAGAGGGCCTGATCGCCCGCACCGTGGACGAAGGCCCGCCCGTCACCGTCTCCTACGAGCTGACCGAGAGCGGCCGGGCGCTCATGCCCGCCCTCGAACAGATCTCCAGCTGGGCAGAGGCACACTTGGGGCCCGCCGACCCCTGCTAGTCAAGCCGCCCTACCTGGGCAGACTTGTGGACTGACCGTTATGTGGTTAACGTCGATCGAGCCCATCGACGTGCTCGACGGCGTGGACAACGACCGGCTCGTCTCCCTCCTGGTCGAGACCCTGGTCAGAGCTGGACGCTGAAGATGATGGCGGCCCGCAGAGCCAGCACCCCGGCCAGGACCAGCAGCGACAGCGCGACGGGCTGACGCAGGGCCACCGCGCCACCGGCGGACAGGCGTTCGGTGGCCAGGCCGTACAGGCCGGGGACCAGGCCGGCGAGGGCCACGGCCCACAGCGGCAGCCAGGGCAGGGCGAAGACGATGTCCTCGGTGCCGGCCGTGAGCAGCGTCAGCGCGAACGCCACGATGAGGGCCAGTTCGAGCAGGGAGTACAGGCGCTCCGAGACCGAAAGCATCGGGGTGCTCGGGCCCGCGTCGGGGCGGTAGCGGGCCAGCAGCAGCATCAGCGCGGCCGACCCCGCGAGGCCCGAGGCCAGGAAGAGGCCGCCCAGCGCCCACGTGTCGCTCCACACCGGCTGGTTCGACACCGACAGCAGCACGCCCGTGTAGCCCGCGATGAACAGCCCGAACAGCGAGCCGGCCACGTTGAACAGCCGGTTGTCCAGCCGGACGACGAGCGGCAGGCGGATCTTGCCGTCGCGCACGAGGGCCGCCGCGAACGACACCGTGGTGATCGCCCCGAACACGACCAGCGCCCACGCCCCGATCGACATCGGCGACCAGTACTTGAAGTTGAGCCCCGGGTTGCCCGGCGTCGTGTTGATCAGCATGTGCCAGAACCGCAGCGGCTGCCCGAGGTCGAGGGCGAGCAGCAGCGGCGCGATGAGCATCGGCGGGAACGCGATGTAGAGGCCGATCCTGGCCATCGGCTCGTCCCCGGGCGCGTTGCGCAGTCTGAGCAGGGTGGCCAGCACGTACGAGCCGCCGGACAGGCCCGCGAGGAAGAAGTAGAACAGGATGTACCAGAGCCAGTCCGGCGGGCCGGCGAAATGCTGGACCTCATCCATCGGCTTCCACTTTCTCCTTGCGGCGGCGCAGCGCGATCAGGCCGCCGAGCACGCCGAGCACGGCCGTGACGGCGGCGGTCAGGTAGCCGCTCGCGTTGTTGCGGCTGGGCAGGACGGCGTTGCGTTCGTCCGGGAGGCGGTATTTCTCCGGTTCGTCCATGAGCAGGAAGAACGCGTTGAGGCCGCCGTACACCTTCTCGTCGTGCCCGTAGAGCCGGGCCTGGGTGACGCCCTGGGCGTGCAGGGTCCGCAGCCGCTCGGCGGCCGTCGCGCGCAGTTCGGAGACGGGGCCGAACTGGATCGACTCGGTGGGGCAGGCCTTGGCGCAGGCGGGGGTCATGTCGTTCTGGAGGCGGTCGTAGCAGAGCGTGCACTTCTGCGCGATGCCGGTCGTCTCGCTGGTGCCGATGACGTCGTACGGGCAGGCCGCGATGCAGTCGCGGCAGCCGTTGCAGACGTCGGGCTGGATGAAGACCGTGTCGAACTCGGTACGGATGATCGCGTTCGTCGGGCAGACCTCCATGCAACTGGCCTCTTTGCAGTGCTTGCAGACGTCCGACATCATCAGCCACGCCTTGCCGTTGCCCGTGGTGACGCTCTCGTCGGGGACGTTGTCGTGGAACTGCACGTGGCGCCAGGTCTCACCGTCGAGCCTGCCGGTGTTGTCGAACCCGTCCAGGAACGACGGGGCGTGGCCCTCCAACTGGTTCCACTGCTTGCAGGCCACCTCGCATGCCTTGCAGCCGATGCACACGCTGGTGTCGGTGAAGAACCCGTACGCCTGGCCCGGTGTGATGTGCGGCATCTCAGAACCCCATCAGGTTGGGCGTGATCTTGGTGTAGCCCTGGTCGGCCAGGTGCAGGTCGATGGGCACCGCGGCCAGCTCGTCGACCTGCGGCACCGCCCTCGGGTCGCGGCCGAGGTCGACGTCGATCAGGTAGCGGTGGCAGCTCTCGCAGGACTCGGCGCGCAGGTGCGGGAACACCGACGCTTCGCCGGGGGCTTTCCTGCCGACCCGCGCGGGCCCCGCCGCCGGTTCGGCGTGGACCGTGCGTTTAGCGCTCTCGCCGCAGGCCGGGCAGGTGGTGGCGGAGAAGTTCCACTCGTGGGGGCACTTGGCGCAGGCGAGCATGCGGCGGGCGCTGACCAGGGGGTCGTCGCTCGCCTGCCGGAAGCTGACCTGCGGCGGGCCGCCGCACTCGGGGCAGCGCCCGGCCGCGCCGCCCTTTCCTGGTTCGAGGGGGACGACGCGCATGGTGGCGCGGGCCAGGTAGCGCTCGACCGGGGTGAGCTCCTCGTCCGCCAGCCACGCGGCCAGCAGCCCAGGCCCGTCTCCCGGCTCGGCCGTGCGCATGGCCTCGGCGAGCGGGGGCGGCCCCGAGGTCACGGTGGCGGACATGACGCGCGGCAGGAGGTTCTTTCCCGCCCACTCCAGCGGCGCCCGCGGCGGGGCGGACTCCCATACTCGCGTCAGCGCCACGTACAGGGCCATGATCTCGGACGCGTGCGGGTAGCGTTCCCGCAGCTCCAAGGCCCGCTCCCGCCCGTACATCAGAGCTTCTCGATGTTGACCAGGAACGCCTTGTACTCCGGCGTCCGTGCGCTGGCGTCCCCCACGAACGGCGTGAGGGCGTTGGCCAGCCAGTGCTGACCGGTGGTGATGCCGACGAAGCCCCAATGGATCGGGATGCCGATCTGGTAGACCTGTCTGCCGTCGATGTCGAGCGGGCCGAGCCGCTTGGTGACGACCGCGCGCACCTCGAGCTTGCCGCGCCTGGACGACACGCGTACGAGGTCGCCGGTCTCGATGCCCTTCTCGGCGGCCAGCCCGGCGGGCACCTCGACGAACGCCTCCGGCTGGAGCTGGACCAGGTGCTCGACGTTCTGGGTGACGTAGTGCTCGTGCTCGGTCAGCCGGTACGAGGTCGCCACGTACGGATAGTCGGCCACGGTGCCGAACCGGTTCGGGCGCCCGGCCCGCTCGTCGTACCGGTAGGCCACCGGCGTCGCCGACACCTGCGGATGCAGCGGGTTGGCGATCGGCGCCTCGACGGGCTCGTAGTGCTCGGGGAACGGCCCGTCGGCCACCGCGTTGCTGAACAGGCGGCCCACGCCCTCGCCGGTCATGATGAACGGCAGCGGCGCGTCAGGGCCGGGACCGGTCGTCGGCGGGTAGTCGGGCACGTCGCCCTCCCACTTGCCGTTCACCCAGGCGATTCCGGGGCGGGCCGGATCCCACGGGCGGCCGTTCTCGTCGGCGGAGGCCCGATTGTAGAGGATGCGGCGGTTGGCGGGCCAGCTCCAGGCCCAGTTCGGGTAGAGGCCCATGCCGCTGGGGTCGTTCCTGGCGGGATCCTGTACGCCGTCGCGCCGCCTGGCCAGGTTGCCCGCCTCCGGGTAGTGGCCGGTGTAGATCCAGTCGCCCGCGCTGGTGGTGCCGTCGTCCTTGAGGTCCACGAAGGTCGTCAGCCGCTTGCCGTTGACCAGGTCCCTGCCGTTGATCTCCTGCGCGATCTCGTCCAGCTCGGGCTTCCTCGGGTTCCGGTACGGCATCGTCAGCTTTCTCACCGGGTCGGGGAACTTGCCGCCCTGGGCCTCGTACAGGTCTCTGACCCGCTGGAAGAGCTCGGCGAGAATCCAGTGGTCGTGCCGCGACTCGCCCTCCGGCGGCAGCACCTGCTCCTTCCACTGCACCCAGCGGCCGCTGTTGGTGAACGAGCCGTCCTTCTCGATCCAGTGGGTGGCGGGGAGCATGAACACCTCGGTCTGGATCTTCGCCGGGTCCATACCGGGCGCCTGCCAGAACTCCGAGCTGGTCGTCGCGAACGGGTCCATGACGCACAGCCACTTGAGGTTCGACAGCGCCTGGAGCACCTGGTTGGAGTCGGGGCCGATGCTGGTCGCGGTCATCCCGGACAGCATGAGGCCCTGCATCTTGCCTCTCAGCGCCTGGTCGAAGATCGAGATCCAGGAGGAGTTGGCGGCCGGTTTGGGCAGGTAGTGGAAGGCGAACTCGTTGTCCTTGGTGGCGGCGTCGCCGTACCAGGCCTTGAGGAGGCTGACCAGGTAGCGGCGGTAGTTCTCGCCGAAGAAGTTGACCGCCCTCGGGTGCTGTCTGACGCTGGCGCTCTCGTCCAGGTACGCCTTGACGTCCTTCTGGCCGGGGGCGGGGATGCGCAGGTAGCCGGGCAGGATGTCCCACGAGATGGCGTGGTCGGTGTTGCCCTGGATGTTGGCGTGGCCGCGCTCGGCGTTCATGCCGCCGCCGGGGCGGCCCATGTTGCCGAGCAGGAGTTGCAGGATGGCGCCCGAGCGGATGAGCTGCACGCCGGTGGTGTGGTGGGTGAGGCCGACGGCGTACACGATGGTCATGACCTTGTCCGGGCGTCCCATCTCGCCGACCTGCCGGGCGACCTGGAGGAACTGGTCGCGCGGGATGCCGGTGATGCGGGCGACGGTGTCGGGGTCGTAGCGCTGGTAGTGGATGCGCAGCAGGTTGATCACCGAGCGCGGGTGGTCAAGGTCGATCTTGGCGTGGCCGTTCTCGTCCGTCTCGTACGCCCACAGCTTGGTGTTGTAGACGCCCTGCTCCTGGTCGAAGCCGTTGAACATGCCGTCCTTGAACGCGTACCCCTCCTTGACCACGAACCCGGCGTTGGTCGCCCACCGGACGTACTCATCGTGGTGGAGGCGGTTCGCCAGGACGTAGTTGATGAGTCCCCCGAAATAGGCGACGTCGCTGCCCGTCCGGATCCTGACGTACGTGTCCGCCACCGCCGAGGTCCTCGTGAACCGCGGATCCGCGTGAATGATCTTCGCGCCCCGGTCGAGCTTGGCGCGCATGAGCCATCGGAAGCCCACCGGATGGGCCTCCGCCGGGTTGGCCCCGTTGACCAGGATGAGATCGGCGTGCCTGATGTCACGCCAATGGTTGGTCATGGCCCCCCGGCCGAACGTGGCGGCCAAACTGACCACCGTGGGACCGTGTCAAACACGGGCCTGTTGTTCGAGGTGAACCAGGCCCAACCCCCTCATCAGCTTGGTGGCCAGATAACCTTCTTCGGAGCTGAACGCCGCCCCGCCGGCGAAGGCGATGCCCTCGCAGCGGTTGACGACGTTGCCGTCGGCGTCCTGGGTGACGAACGTGGCGTCGCGCGCGGCCTTGATGTTCCTGGCCAGGCGGTTCAGCGCGAACTCCCAGGAGACCCGCTGCCACTCGCCCGCTCCCGGCGCGCGGTAGAGCGGGTGCGGCACCCGCCTGCGCGACACCGCGAGCTGCAGCGCCGTCGCGCCCTTCGGGCAGAGCGTGCCCTCGTTGACCGGGCTGTCCGGATCGCCCTCGATCTGCAGCAGCTCCGTCTTCCCGTTCGCGGCCTTCTTGGTGTACGCGACGAGCGAGCAGCCGACCGCGCAGTACGGGCAGAGCGAGTGGGAGAGCGTGGCGCCCTCGATGCGCAGGCGCTGCTTGACGCCGATCGACGCGGTCAGGTCGAAGCCCAGCGCCGAGCCACCGGCCACCGGGCCGATGCTCAGGAACTGCCGCCGGCTGACCTCCATACCGGACTCCCCTCAACCGCGGGTCCGTGGTTTCACCGTATGATCCGGCCCTGCGCGCGTCTAGCCCTGGGCGAGCTGGAGGTCGTGCCGGCCGCCCGGGTCGTCGGGATTGCGCAGCAGATCGAGCAACCTCGGATCGGCCGGCACGAGCACACCGTGATCACCGCGCTCGGCCGCCTCCCGCAGAACCTCCCGCCAGGCGGCCCGGCTGGCGGGCACGTTGACCGATGCCCATCGCCCGGCACCATCCTGAAGGTGACCGCCGTCCGTCTGCTCGACCTGCTCGGCGATCAGGACGAGCCGGCCGCGGCTCAGGCGCTCGACGGTGGTTCGCGCGGGGGACGCCGGGTCGACGGCCACGACCAGCAGGGAGCGGTACGTGAGCGCGGCGAGCGCGGCGGTCAGGGTGAGCGGATCCAGCTCGGGCGCCGCCCCGTGCTCCACCCACAGGGCGTCGGCCCCGGCCGCCTCGAACGCCACGGCATCGGTGAGCCACTCCCCGGGATCGCCTCGCGGCCTCGGCAGCACGACCCCCACCCTGACCCGCGCGTCCTGTTCAGTCATGGCGACCTCTCATGGTGCTGTGACGACGATCCGCAGGCGGTCGTCGATACGGCGGGTGAGGCGCAGCCGGTCCAGGTGTTCCAGCAGCGGGATCACGACCCGGCGGTTGGTCCCGAGCGCGGCCCGCGCGTCCCCGGCCGTGAAGGGCTGCGGCAGCCCCGCCAGAATCCGCACGGCCGCGGCGTCGGCCCCCGGCAGCAGGACCACCCCGTCGGCGAGCCGCAGCACCAGCCCCGCCCGGGCGGCCACCGCGACCGCCTGCCGGGTGAGCCCCAGTTCGGGCAGCCGCGCCGCCTCCGGAGCCAGGTACGGCTCCCCGGCCAGCTCGACCCGCAGCCGCCCGACCGCCTCGGCGACCGCGCGCGGCACACCGCCACCGTCGATCCGCCCATCCGCCACCCGCAGCGCCGGGCAGGTCCTGGCCAGCGCCTCGACCAGCTCACGTGTGGGCAGGCCCAGCGCGGTCCTCGCCGCGTCCACCGGAATGCCCGGCTGCTCCCCCACGATCGCCCCGAGCCGCTCACCCAGCTCCTTCCACCGCCCGGGATCGACCAGCCACTCCCCCGGCGCGTCGGGAACGTCGAGCCCCATCGCGACCAGCTCCGCCCTCCGTGCCACCCCGCGCCAGCCCAGCACGGTGGCCGCGTCGGGGACCCGGCTCATGAAGGGCGCCAGCTCCGCCGCCCGCCTGGCCGCCGAGCCCCGGCGGCGCAGCGCTGGAGGACGTACGTCCAGGACGAGCACGCTCACGATCGGCCGCCCCGAGCACCGCAGCAACGCCCGGTCGCCGATCCGCAGGGGAAGCGCCCGGCCCAGCGTCAATCTGGCCGCACCCGGCGGCGCGAAGGGCCGCACCTTGACCGGAACCGAAGCCGACCCGATGTGCAGAACGGCCTCACGCGGCGGGTCGTCGCACTCCGGCCGCACGTCCGCCCCCGGCTCCGCGCAAGCCCCCAGCCGGACGTCCACCACGCTCGTCTCCACCCAGGCCCCGGGCGTGAGCAGCGTCATGCCTCTGGCCGCCCGCTCCCGCTCCACCCCTCGCAGGTTGACCGCCACCCGCGCCGCCGCCGTCACCTCATCGGCGGCCTCGCCCGTGACCTGTAACCCCCGCACCCGCACCCGCTCGCCACCCAGCACGAGCGAGTCCCCCACCCGCAGCGTGCCCGCCGCCAGGGTGCCGGTGACCACGGTGCCCGCGCCCTTGATGGTGAACGCCCGATCGATCCACAACCGCACGGGCGCGTCCGGGTCCGGCGGCGGCAGCGAGGCGGCCAGCAGGTCCAGCCCCTGCCGCAGCTCGGCGAGCCCCTCCCCCGTATGCCCGCTCACCGTGACCACCGGCCAGCGCGGGATCCGCTCCCGGGCCGCCGCCACGGCCGGCGCGGGGTCCATCAGGTCGCACCGGGTCACCACCAGCAGCCCGCGTTCCACGCCGAGCGCCTCGATCGCCTCCCAGTGCTCCTGCGACTGCGCCTGCCACCCCTGGTCGGCCGCCAGCACGAACATCACCGCCGGCACCGGCCCGAGCCCGGCCAGCATGTTGGTGACGAACCGCTCGTGCCCCGGCACGTCCACGAAGGCCAGGCGCCGGCCCGAGGACAGCGTGGTCCAGGCGAAGCCGAGGTCGATGGTCATGCCGCGGCGGCGTTCCTCGGCCCAGCGGTCGGGTTCGATGCCGGTGAGGGCGCGGACCAGGGTGGACTTGCCGTGGTCGACGTGGCCGGCGGTGGCGATCACGTACATGCGCGCACCGCCTCCACCAGCTCGTCGTCCTGCGACGGCGGGACCGAGCGCAGGTCGAGGAGGAGCCTGTCGCCCGCGACCCGTCCCACCACGGAGGGGTCGCCCAGGCGGAGCGGGAGGGCGAGCCGTTCGGGGAGGGCGAGGGCGACGCTGGGCAGCTCGTACCCGGGCGCGCCGCCGCCACCCACCACGCTGACGCTGCTCACCACGTCGGCGGCGAGGGTTTCCGCCAAGCGGTGGGCGCGCGTTTCGAGGTCGGTGAGGGTGGTGTGGAGGGCGAGGCGTACCGGAGGGTCGGCGCGGAGCGTGGCCTCCAGGGCGGCCAGCGTGAGCTTGTCCACGCGCAGCGCCCGCGCCAGCGGATGGCGGCGCAGCCGGTGCACCAGGCCGGAGCGGCCCAGGATCAGCCCGGCCTGGGGCCCGCCGAGCAGCTTGTCGCCGCTGGCCGTGACCAGGGAGGCGCCGGAGCGCAGCACCGTACGGGCGTCGGGCTCCCCGGGCAGCAGCGGCTCGGGGGCGAGCAGGCCGGAGCCGATGTCCACCACGACGGGCACCGGCAGGGCGCACAGCTCGGCGACCGAGGCCGCGGCGGTGAAGCCCTCGACCCGGAAGTTGGACGGGTGCACCTTCAGCACGAACCCGGTGGCGTCCCCGACGGCCTCGGCGTAGTCCTGGCGGTTGGTGCGGTTGGTGGTGCCGACCTCCCGCAGCCGGGCCCCGGTCGACTCCAGCAGGTCGGGCAGCCGGAACCCGTCCCCGATCTCCACCATCTCACCGCGGCTGATGACGATCTCGCGCCCGGCCGCCAGCACGGTCGCGACCAGCACCAGCGCCGCCGCGTTGTTGTTGACGACATGGACGCCCTCCGCCTCGGGCACCGCCCCGGCCAGCGCCCGCAACGCCGTCCGCCCCCGCCCGGCCCGCTCCCCGGTCGCCAGGTCGAACTCCACGTCCGTACACCCGGCGGCGGCCCCGACCGCCGCCACGGCGGCGGCGGAGAGCGGCGCACGACCCAGATTGGTGTGCACGAGCACCCCGGTCGCGTTGATCACCCGCCGGGGCCCCGCCGCCAGCGCCGCCACGGTCTCCGCCACCACGTCCTCCGGCGCGATCCGCCCGTCCCTGGCCCGCTCCTGCGCCGCGGCCACCGCCCCTTTGACCACCTCCCGCCCGGCCCCCTCACCCGCCGCGACCACGCGGGGATCGGCCAGAACGGCGTCGGTACGGGGAATGCGCCGGCGCGGATCGCCCGTCACGGTGACCCCGCGGGGTCCGGCGCGGAGGCGCACGGGGATCGAACCCGCCGGCGACGCCGCGCGCCGCCCACCGGTTTTGAAGACCGGGGTGCCCACCAGAACACACGCGCCTCCAAGAGCGATACTTCACGATATGACGGATCTCAGGCTCACGCAGTACGCCCGTGGGGGCGGTTGTAGCTGCAAAATCCCGCCTGGCGAGCTGGAGGCGGTGCTCAGCGGACTCGCTCCCGCGCAGGTGCGGGAGTTGCTGATCGGGATCGAGCACGGTGACGACGCGGCCGTCGTGCGGATCCACGGTGACCGGGCCCTCGTCTCCACCGTCGACTTCTTCGCCCCCGTCGTCGACGACCCCTACGACTTCGGCCGGATCGCCGCCGCCAACGCCCTGTCCGACGTGTACGCCGTCGGCGGCGAACCCCTGGTCGCCCTCAACCTGCTCGGCTGGCCCCGCGACGTCCTGCCCATGGAGGTGGCCGGCGAGGTCCTGCGCGGCGGCGTGGACGTGGCCGGGCAGGCGGGCTGCGCCGTGGCCGGTGGGCACAGCATCGACGACGCCGAACCCAAGTACGGCATGGCCGTCACCGGCCTGGCCGACCCCGCGAAGCTGCTGCGCCTGGACGCCGGGCGCGCCGGGCTGCCGCTGAGCCTGAGCAAGCCGCTCGGCGTCGGCGTGCTGAACTCCCGGCACAAGGCCACCGGTGAGGTCTTCCCGGGGGCGATCGCGTCGATGACCACGCTCAACCGGGACGCCGCCCGCGCCGCCACGAGCGCGGGCGCCCGGTGTGCGACGGACGTGACGGGGTTCGGGCTGCTGGGGCACCTGTTCAAACTGGCCCGGGCGAGCGGTGTCACGGCGGTGGTGGAGGCGGCGGCGGTGCCGTACCTGGAGAGGGCGCGGGAGGCCGTGCGGGACGGGTACGTCAGCGGCGGCACCCGCCGCAACCTGGCCTGGGTGGCGCCGCACCTGGACGCGGGCGCGACCGCCGAGGAGGACCTGCTGCTGCTGGCCGACGCGCAGACCTCGGGCGGGCTGCTCGTGGCGGGCGAGATTCCCGGGGCGCCGGTGATCGGTGAGCTGGTGCCCGCCGGGGATCGGGCCTTGATCGTCCGATAGGCGGCGATGTTACGTTGGGCAAGGCGTGCCCGACACCCGCGAAGGACGTGGTTACCGTGCTCTACCTCTTCGGATTCGACCGGATCGGCGTGGCCGTGAGCGACATCTACTTCGTCGACCCCAACCCGATCAAGGGCCAGGAGGGCGCCGAACGCGGCGTCCGGCTCGAACTCAGGAGGCTGGAACCGGGTGAGCTGAAGGGCTCGATCTACTCGGCGCGGCCCATCGGCGTCGACCGGCCGATCTGGCGGATCGATCTGCTGGAGTCGGTCGACGGGCCGGTCGGAAGCTTCGACCGTACCCATCACCACCCTTCGGTCAAGGGATGGGAGCCGGGGCGGCGGGTGTTCGACGAGCGGTTGTCCAAGGAGCCGCTGAAGTGGCTGGGTGAGCGGCTGGTCGATCTGGAGGGCGTGCTGGACGAGGCCGGGGTGGCGCGCGACGAGGTGAGCCCGGCGGACGTGGCCGGGCTGCGGCAGCGGACGCCGGAGATCCTGGAGGCCGTCGGCCGCCTGCTGGACGGCATCCGCTCCGGCGAGCTGGGCACCCCGCCCGACCCCGAGACCACCAGCCTGCGCGAGAGCTGGCTGTAGCCGTCAGGAGGGCGGGGCGGCGGTGCTGTTACGCCTGATCAGGGTGGGGACGACCCATTCCGAGTCGGCCCGCTGCCCGTCCACCAGCGACAGCAGCGTGGCGACCGCCCGCCGCCCCACCTCCTCGTGGTCCGGCCGGACCGTGGTCAGCGGCGGGATGAAGTAGCCGGCCTCCGGGATGTCGTCGAAGCCGATCACGCTGATGTCTTCCGGCACCCGGATGCCCCGCTCGTGGAAGGCCCGCAGCAGGCCCAGCGCCATGTGGTCGTTGGCGGCGAAGACCGCGCTCACCCCCGGCCGCTCGGCGAGTTCGAGCCCCGCCTGATAGCCGGACTCCGGGCCCCAGTCGCCGGGGATGACCGGCGGCGCGACGCGCCCGGCCGACTCAAGGGTCCGGCGCCAGCCGTCGACCCTGGCCTGCGCGTCCAGCCGGTCGCCGGGGCCCGAGACGTGCCAGACGGTCTCGTGGCCCAGGTAGAGCAGGTGCTCCACGGCCATTCTGGCGCCCGCCGCCTGGTCGATGTGCACGCTGGCCACGAGGTCGGCGTCGGCCTCGACGGAGACCAGCGGCACGCCCTCGGGCAGGCTGACCAGCGCCGTCGCGGACGCGGCGCGGGACGGGAAGACCATGATGACCCCGGCCACGGCCTGCCCGGCGATCGTGGACATGGCGTCGGCGATGCTGGAGCGGTCGGCGCTCTCCGGGGTGACGATCGTGACGCCGTAGCCGTGGTCGCGGGTGGCGCGGCCGATGCCGACCAGGGTCGAGGCGGGGCCGAACAGCACGGTGTCGAAGCTGACGACGCCGATCAGGTGGGAGCGCTGGCGTACCAGACCTCTGGCCATCAGGTTGGGACGGTAGTTGAGCCGCCTGATGGCGTCGAGCACGCGGTCGCGGGTGTCGGGACGGACGTTGGGATGCTCGTTGAGCACCCGCGACACGGTCTGGTTGGACACCCCCGCGAGCTGCGCCACATCGCCGATCACCGCGGGGCGTGTCCTCTGACGGGCATCTGACACCGAGCTTCCTCCCAGGAGAACGTTAGCAAGGCCGTGACGTGGACGAATCCCGGACATCACGACCTTGCCATAGGTTCATGACCCCAGGGACCGCCAGAACGCGCAGTTGCTCCGCTCGGAGGTGTCCACCGGCCGGATGCCGCCGTCCGGGGCGAGGCTCAGCACGTCGCCGGAGGAACGGAAGCGCGGCCAGCGCGGCGCGGCGGCGGCCCTCGGCCGGCCGTCGTGCGCGAACGACGTCCAGTAGTCGATCATCGCATCCGACAGGCGCCGTTGTGACGCGTTCAGCTCACCGAGCAGGTCAGGGAACACGTACGACAGCTCGGAGGCGTGCTGGGCGCCCTCCTCGTACCCGGGGAAGTCCACCAGCGGCGGCGCGGTCCTGTCGGCGAACTGGTAGCCGTAGGTGGGCACGCCGGCCTTCGCGAACAGCGCCAGCGCGTCCTGGTGCCCGCACGTCGCCAGCGGCCCGCCGAAGTCGGTCAGCAGCGTGGCCAGCGCGATCCGCGCCTCGGGGTAGTTCGCGGCGGGGTAGCGGGCCAGCACCTGGCCGGCGTTCGCGCCGTAGTTGGCGCGCACGTAGCCCTCGTACTCCTCGGCGGTGATCGGTTGTGGCGCGATCAGCGGGATGAACAGGCGCGCCTCGTCGAGCGTGTTGCCGTGCAGCACGGGCATCCGGTTGAACCGGCCGCTCTCCAGCGCCGCCCGTGGCTGCGCGGGCAGCACGTGATCGCCGCCGGCCACCGCGTAGGGATTCTGCTCCTGGTACGCCTCCAGCAGCGTCTTGGCCGGCAGCCCCCGCAGGCACGCCGCGGTGTCGCAGCCGACGGTCTGCGCGTACGCGGTCGCCGCCGTCTCCGCCGCCGCCTCTTCCCTGGTCGGGGCCGCGCAACTGTAACTCTGCGGCAGCGCCTTGTGGAACAGCCCGGCCGCGGTCGGCGAGGCGAGGTGGGCGCACGTGTCGGCGGCCCCCGCGGACTCGCCGAACAGCGTCACGTTCCCCGGGTCACCGCCGAACGCCGCGATGTTGCTCCGCACCCACCGCAGCGCCGCCTGCTGGTCGAGCAGCCCGTAGTTGCCCGCTTGGTAGCGGTCGCCGGTCTCGAACGCCGGGTAGGCCAGCCAGCCGAACACGCCGAGCCGGTAGTTCACGGTGACGAGCACGACGTTGCCGTCCACGGCCAGGTCGGGCGGGGCGTAGAGGGCGCCGTCGCCCGAGGTGTTGTTGCCGCCGTGCACCCACACCATGACCGGCAGGCGGTGGCCGCGCATGGGTGTGGTGACGTTGAGGTAGAGACAGTCCTCGATGTACGTCGCCGTGCCGCCGAAGGGCGTGGGCAACTGCGCGCACTGGCTGCCCGGGGCGGTCGCGTCGCGGACGCCCCGCCACGGTTCGGCCGGTCGCGGTGCCCGCCAGCGCAGCTCGCCGACCGGCGGCCTGGCGTACGGGATGCCGCGGAAGGCCCGATGGTCCTGGAGCACCTCGCCCCTGATCACCCCCTTGTCCGTGCGCACGACCGCCGGTGAGTTCGAGTCGGCGAGGGCGGGGGGACCCGCCATGATCGCGGTGAGCAGGACCGCCGCGGCGCTGAGAAGTCTCACGAAGGTTCTCCCTTCTGCTGTGAGCACTGTCTGCTGTGAGCATCACGCGCCCCGAACGTATGCGTCCTAGCGCGCCAGATCCACCACTGCGCCGATGACCTCGGGGCCGGTGAGCATGGCCAGGTCGTTGTGCCCGGCGCCGGCCACCTCGACGGCCTTGGCGCGCGCGGCGGTGGCGACCGCCCTGCTGAGGCTCGGGGGGACGATGGTGTCGCCGGTGCCGTACACGACCACGACCGGGGCCCGGACGGCGGCGATGCCGGTCGCGACGGGGAAGCGGTCGCGCAGCAGCGCGCGTACCGGCAGGAAGGGGTAGTTGGCCTGGCCCGCGGCGGCCAGATCGGTGAACGGCGAGCGCAGCACCAGGCCGTCGGGCGGGTGCTCGATGGCGAGCCTGGTCGCCACCGCCGCGCCGAGGCTCTCGCCGAAGTAGACGACCTTGGAGCTGTGGATGGTCGCGCGGGCGGCTTCGGCGTCGAGGAACAGGCCCTCCTCCGTCGGGCTGCCCGGGTTGCCGCCGTAGCCGCGGTAGTCCATGAGCAGCACCCCCAGCCCGTGCGCCGCCAGCGCCCTGGCCAGCGGCGCCCGGTGCAGGCGGTTGCCCGCGTTGCCGCCCGTCACCAGGACGGTCACGTCGTGGTCGCCGGGGACGTACCAGGCGGTGAGGCGCAGCCCGTCGCGCGTGGTGAACGTGACGTCGCGCGCGCCCGGGATCACCTGCCCGGCCGGGGGCACCGGCTCGCGGTCGGGCAGGTAGATGAGCTGCCGCTGGAAGAGCCAGAGCAGCGCGAGCAGCAGGAGCGGCACCGCGACGACCACAAGGGCCGTGCGCGTCAGCGTCGTCACCCCGCCAACGGTACGTCCTAGAGGCTTTGGACGGTCGCGCCCGCCTGACCTCCGACGATCGCGCCCGCCTGGACGACGTGGCGGAGGTGCTTGGCGTCGGCCAGCACGCCGATGTCGGTCAGCGGGTCGCCGTCGAGCACCAGCAGGTCGGCGTGCGCGCCCACGGCCAGCGTGCCGATCTCACCGCTCATCCCCACCAGGTCGGCCGCGCCGGTGGTGGCGGCCCGCAGCACGTCGATCGGCCGCTGCACCTCGGCCCGGAGCCGGAACTCGTGGTTCTGGTGCCGGTGCATGCCGCCGAGCAGGTCGCTCCCGTACGCCAGCCGCACCCCGCCGCGAGCGGCCCGCTCCAGCGCCACCAGCCCGGCTTCGAGCACTTCGTCCACCTTGCGCCAGCTGCTCTCGGGCAGCCCGAACTCCATGCCCTCCTCCTTCAGCGCCCAGTACGTCACCAGCGTCGGCACCAGGTACGCGTCGTGCCGCAGGAACAGCTCGACGCTGGTGTCGTCGATCAGGTTGCCGTGCTCGATCGACCGCACCCCGGCCTCCAGGGCCCGGTTGACGGCCCGCGCGGTGTAGGCGTGGGCGGCGACGTACCGGTTGGCGGCCTCGGCCTCGCCGACGATGGCGCGCAGCTCGTCCATGGAGTACTGGGTCGAGTCGATGCGGTCGGTCGGCGAGGCCACGCCGCCGGAGGCCATGACCTTGATGTGGTGGGCGCCCTTGCGCAGCTCGTCGCGGGCGGCCGCGCGGACCGCGTCCACGCCGTCGGCCACCCGCCCGACGCCGGCGCAGCAGGGGTGCTCGTCCTTCAGGTGCCGGCCCCGGCCGCGGAAGTCGGCGTGGCCGCCGGTCTGGCTCAGGCCCTTGCCGCAGAACAGCAGGCGCGGGCCGCGGATGAGCCCCTCCTCCTGGGCGTCGGCCAGCCCGAAGTCGGCGCCGGAGGCGTCGCGGACCGTGGTGAAGCCCCGGTCCAGCATGCCGCCCATGATGCGGGCGCTGTGGGCGGCGGCGTACGACGGGGACATGGAGCCGAGCGTGCCGAGGTTCGCGGTCGAGGCGGTGACGTGCACGTGCGCGTCGATCAGCCCGGGTACGACGTGCGCCCCCGCCAGGTCGAGCACCCGGGTGCCATCGGGGGCGCTCAGCCCCGGGCCGGTCTCGGCGACGCGGCCGTCGGCGCAGCGCAGGTCGCCTTCGGCGTACTCGCCGGTGGTCACGTCGAGCAGCAGCGCGTTACGCAGCAACAGACTCACGCGGCACCCCCACGGCCGGCAGCACTGGCGGCGGCACTGGCGGCGGCGCGGAGGGCGGGGGCGGCGTCGCGGGCGATCGTCTGCGCGGCGGTCACGGACTTCTCGTCGTAGCCGCCCTCGGCGTCGAGGATGTTCAGCACGCCGAGCACCTCGCCGTCGTCTCCGAGCACGGGGACGTTGATGATGGATCCGCAGCCCAGGCTCTCGATCAGCTCGTGGTCGGCGAAGATCTCGCGCACGGCCGCCTTGTCCGGGCCGAAGTAGGGCTGCCGTCCCTCGATGCACCGGGTCAGCCAGCCCTGGGCGACCTCGACGGTCTTCTCGCCGCCGACCGGGTACTCCGCCGGATGGCTGCTGTGGACGCGGCGCAGGGCGCGCCGTTCCGGTACCCAGGCGAGCACGGTGAACAGTCGTACGCCGACCTCCCGGCGTACCCGCTCCTCCAGCTCGTTCACTTGGCCGCCTCCTCAGTAGTGGGTTCTGTCAGTTCTTCGAGCGATTGCCCGGCCGTGGACAGACCGAACACGACCACGCAGATCACCCCGGTCACCAGCACGGCCGTGGTGAGCCCGAACACGCCGCCGAAGCCCAGGCTCGCGGCCGAGAAGCCGATGATCGTGGGTGCCAGGATGCTGCCGACCCGGCCGAACGCGCTCGACAGGCCCGTGCCGCTGGCCCGGATCCAGGTGGGGAAGACCTCGGGGGTGTAGGAGTAGACGCCGGCGTACGTACCGTTCAGGAAGAACGACAGCACCGCGCCCGCAATCGTGATCGTGACGGGCGAGTCCATCTGCGACAGCCAGAACGCGCTCACCGCCGAGCCGGACAGATAGAGGGCGATGGTGTTCTTGCGGTCCAGCCGCTCAGACAGCCAGGCCGCCGAGAAGTAGCCGGGGATCTGGGCCAGATAGATGATGATCGAGAACTCGAAGCTCTTGGTCACGGTGATCCCCCGCCCGATGAGCAGGGTGGGGATCCACGAGAAGAACCCGTAGTACGAGAACGTGATCACGAACCACACCAGCCAGATCACCGAGGTGCGCCGGCGCATCACCGGGCTCCACAGGAAGCGCAGCGCGCTCAGCAGGTTCACCTTCGGGGTCTCGGCGGGGGGCGCGACGGCGGCCTCGGGCACCGGCGGCAGCGGCTCGCCCGTGGCCCGTTCGACGCGGCGCTCGAGGTCGGCCACGACGGCCTCGGCCTCGTCCACCCGGCCCTTCAGCAGCAGGAAGCGCGGCGACTCCGGCAGCGAACGGCGCCACCACAGCAGCATCACGATCGGCAGCGCGGTGATGATCTGCGCCACCCGCCAGCCGTCGTCCATCGTGGGCACCACGAACCGCCCGATCAGCGCGGCCATCACGAACCCGAACGAGAAGAAGCCGGCCAGCGCGCCGATGAACCAGCCGCGCCGCTTGGCGGGCACGAACTCCGACAGGAACGGGGCGATGATCGCGCTCTCGGCGCCCGCTCCGGCCCCGGCCAGCACGCGGGAGCCCAGGAACACCTCGTAGTTCGGCGCGAACGCGGCCACCACCGAGAAGACGGCGTAGAAGGCGAGCGCGTACATCATCACCTTTTTGCGCCCGATGCGGTCGCCGAGCAGGCCGGCGGCGATCGCGCCGAACAGGAACCCGAACGGGGTGGCCGAGCCGATGATGCCGAGCTGGCCGTCGGACAGGGCCCAGGCGGCCTTCGCGCTCGGCAGCAGGAACGCGACCACGGCCGAGTCCATGCCGTCGAAGGTGTAGCCGAGGCCGCCGATCAGGAGCAGAACGTAGTGGGGGCGGCTCAGCGGGAGCCGGTCCAGACGGGCCAGCAAGGTCATAGAAACACCTTTCCCCAGGTCGTGGCCCTGCAAGTTGATTGCGAAGCAACATATAGTGCGAATCAGCGAAATTGCAATGGTCTTTGCACGTTGGGATGGTGACGACCGCGTAGCATGTTCCCGGCCGGAGGAAGGGATCACGTGACAGAGCGGGCCACGGACAGCTTCGAGGACTGGCTGCGGGCGCGGCTGCCGGGGCGCGGGCTGCGCGGCAAGGCGGCCGCCGTCCTGGAGGTGCTGCTCTCCCAGCCGCGCCGGGCCTCGTTCGGGTCGGCGGGCGAACTCGCCCAGATCGCCGGCGTCAACGTGGCCACCGTCACCCGCACGGCGCAGGCACTCGGCTTCGCCGGCTGGCCGGCCCTGCAACAGGAGTTGCGCGCCCGCTACCTGTCCTCGCTCAGCGCGGGCCAGGTGGCCGCCGAGCACCGGGGCACCGGCTCGCCCAGCTCCCGCTCGCTCCGGCGCGACCTCGACAGTCTGGCGCTGCTCAACCGGCGCGTGGACGAGGGCGCGCTGCTGACGATCGCCGAGGCCATCGCGGGCGCGCGGCGCACGGTGATCGTGGCCGACGGCAGCTACGCGGCGGTCGGGCTGGCGCTGGCGCACAACGCGCGGCTGGCGGGCTACCCGGTGGCGGCGGTGACGGCCGGGGACGCCGAACTGGCGAACGCGATGTCCGCGATCCAGGCCGGGGACGTGCTGATCGCGATCAGCTTCTGGCGCCTGTACGAGAGCACGGTGCTGGCGGCCAACGAGGCGCGTTCGCGGGGGGTGCGGGTGTTCGCCCTGACGGACGCGGCCAGCCCGGCGCTGGCCGGCGCGGCGGAGGTGGTGGTGATGGTGCCGGCGGAGGGCGAGGCGTTCTTCCCGTCACTGACCGCCGGCATGGCCGTGGCCCAGGCTTTGGTCACCCAGCTCGCCGCCGTGGACCCGGCCAGAACGGGCGCCTCGATCGAGGCGGCCGAGGCCATGTGGGCCAAGTTCGCCCTCCTCCACCGCCGCCCCACCTCCACCTGAAGGCCCTCTAGCTGGCGCAGGCCGTTCCGCCGCCCGCGTGGTAGATCATGTCCTGGTAGGTGACACTCGCCCTGATCGGCGTCCCGCTCCGCACCGTCTGCACGACGGCGCCACCCCGCTGCAGCTCGAAGACCGGCGTGGTCCCCGGCACCAGAGGCACCTTGAAGGACACCATCCCAGCGCGGGCCACCCGCTTGGTCTTCACCACCGAGCCCTGCTTGATCACCAGCTTGCCCGGCCCCTTGACGAACGCCAGCAACTCCACCTCGTCAACCGCCCCAGGCCCCGCCACGATCGTGAACTTGCCGGCCGTCTGCTTGCCGGTGTCGTACGGGGCGTTCGCCTTGTGGCCGCGGTGAAAGTAGTAGAGCGCGTCGCGCACGATCTCCGGCGCCCGGCCCGTCTTGAACCAGGTCGTGTAGTAGGCGTTGACGTCGGCGAGCGCGTTCCCGCGCACCTTGGACGGCGCCTGCTGGCTCTGGCCATAGTCGTTCCAGGTCACGAGCTGCACCATGTCGGCCTTGCCGTCGATCGCGGCCTTCCACGAGCCGCGCAGCGTGCTGCTGTTCCGCGCCTCCCAGAAGCGCAGTTCCTTGGCCCTGGTGTCCTCGAACCCGACCGGCGCCATGTACTTCAGGCCACGGCCGTGGGCGGCCTTGGCGGCGCGCTTGAAGGCGCCGGTCACCTCGGGGCGGTTGGCGCCCCAGGAGGAGTGGCCGTAGACGTACTCGTCCCAGTTGGTCTTGCCCGTGCCGTTCCAGTAGCCGAAGATCGTCATGAGGGACGTACGCATGCCCTGCGCGGCCAGCTTGACCTGGGCCTTCTTCCACCAGGACGGCGGCTGGCGCTCGATCGTGTACGGCGCGAGCAGCACGCTCCCGTCAGGCAGCGTGAACAGCGACGGATGCCCCTTGGCCAGCAGGATGTCGGAGATCATCTTCTCGTCGGAGGCCCCGGCCGTGGCAGGGAAGTCCGGGCTGAGAATGATCTTGAACGCCGGGTCCACGGCCTGAGCGGCGGCGAGCAGCTTGGGGAGCTGGTTCCAGCGCTGGTCACTGGAGGTGTGGTGCTCGTAGATGAACCCGTCGAGCCCCTGCGCGATGGCCTGGCGAACCTCGTACTCGAAGTCGGGCCGCCGCCACTCGGCCTCCGGCCGCACGGGCCGGGTCAGCGGGCGGTCTCGCAGGTAGCCGCCCCGGTCCTGGTAGAGGCCGCTGGAGCCGGCGGGGTCGAGCCAGGAGGCGTACTGGTCCTTCGCGGGATCCTTGTTGTCGATCGAGACCGGGAAGGGCGGGAAGTAGAACGCGAACGCCTTCTTGGCGGAGGCACGCAGCGCGGCGGCCGAGGGCTTGTCGAAGGGCAGCGCGGCGCAGGGCGTGGTGCCGGTGGTGTACGTGATCGTCAGCTTGGGGCCGCGGTCGCCGGTCTCTCGCGAGGAGTACAGAACCGTGGTCGTGGCGTCCGGCTGGGTGAGCGCGAACGAGTACGTACCGTCGCCGTCGATGGCGGACGAGACGTCGAGCCTGACCGGCTCACCGGCGGTGAATCCCCGGTGCGAGGCGACCAGCGGTCCGGTCGCCGGACGGGTGTTCCACGTGGTCGCGGCCTCGGTCCAGACCCCGGTCACCTTGCGGGCGGAGAGCGTGGTGGCGGTCGTTCTGCTGGGGGTCAGTTCGAGGATGGCCTTGACGTCCCCGGCGTTGGCCGGGATGCCGGAGACCTTGAACCCGGCGAGCGCGACCCGCTGCCCGGTGGGCGAACCTCCGCAGGTGGCACCGCAGACGGACATCCACGTGGCGGTGCTGAAACTCTTGGCGCGTTCGGCCTGGCTGACGAAGACGTCGTCAGAGGCCGGGACGGACAGCTTGGTGGGCACCCCGCCCAGGGAGGCGGGTGCCGTGGATAAGTGTGCGGCCGTGGCGGCCGCGGATAAGGGCGTCGCCGCGCTCGTCGTGCCCACGGACACGGCCAGCGCGAGCAGCGTGATGACTCCCACCCGGCGGTGATGGGGGAACATTGCCCTCCTATGAGGTCCATTACGAAAGATCACGACAAGCTACTGCGGTGAGGGGCACTTGAGGAATGACTTTGCGAAATGAACTGAGTCAAGATCCGGTTTATTACACCAGGTCATGACGTGATCACGCCCCGCCTGACCTCTCAGCCGCTCGCTCCCGGCCGGCCGGCCGCGCCTCACCGAACAGAATGACCGGTCACCCATCGCCGTCGTCGACAAACGGTGACATTCGGCGGACAACGCGCGAACATTCGGCCCCCATCGTGGTCATGATGAACGAACCACTCGCCCTCCCGCCTCGGCCGGCCACCACCCACCAGGCCGCTCAGGCAACCCTGGCCGCCGGCGCGCGGGACCTGACGAAGACCTACGGCCAAGGCGACGCCCAGGTGCAGGCCCTGCGCGGCATCGACCTCGACCTCCCCCGAGGGAGGTTCACCGCGATCATGGGACCGAGCGGATCGGGCAAGTCCACGCTGATGCACTGCCTGGCCGGGCTCGACCAGGCCAGCGGCGGCACCGTCACCGTGGCCGGCACCGACCTCGGGTCACTCGACGACGACGCGCTCACGATCTTCCGCCGCGAGCACATCGGCTTCGTGTTCCAGTCGTTCAACCTGCTGCCGATGCTCACCGCGCTCCAGAACATCGTGCTCCCGCTCGAACTGGGCGGTCGCCGGATCGACCACGCGGCACGGCAGCGCGCGCACGCGCTCGCCGACACCCTCGGCGTAGCCGACAGGCTCGGCCACCGGCCCGCGGAGCTGTCCGGCGGCCAGCAGCAGCGGGTCGCGATCGCCCGGGCCCTGATCACCCAGCCGGACCTGCTGTTCGCCGACGAGCCCACCGGAAACCTGGACAGCACCACGTCGGCGGAGGTGCTGGACCACCTGCGCCGGTCGGCGCGCGAGCTCGGCCAGACCATCGTGATGGTCACCCACGACCGGGACGCGGCGGCCTACGCCGACGACGTGGTCACCATGCAGGACGGGCGGATCGCCTGATGCGTACCGTCTTCCTCGCCTCACTGCGCACCCACACCCGCAGGTACGTCGCCGCGGCGATCGCGGTGACCGCCTCGGTCGCCTTCGTCATCGTGATCGGCGTGCTCACGTCCGGGGCGCGCGCCGGATTCATGGAGAACGCCGGGGCGCCGTACCGCGGTGCCGACTTTGTCGTCGATGCCCCCGAGGACGGACCCTCGCGAGGCCCGTCGTGCTGCCCCGACACGCTGGACACGTCGGACGCGATCGCGCTCATCGACCGCCTCGGCGACAACGCGTCCGGGCTGGGCCGGGTCGACCTGCCGGCGCTCCGGGAGGGCGGCGCCCCGCTCGGCTCGGGCGAGCTCCGGGGAAGGACGACCGTGGGGCCGATCGCCGCCGCGGCCGGCCTGCGCTGGCAGAAGCTCGTCTCGGGCCGCTTCCCGGCGGGCACCGGCGAGGCGGTGATGCACGTCTGGGACGCGCAGGCCCACGAGGTCGCGGTCGGCGACCGGATCCGGGTCGGCGAGGGCGCCGCCGCGACCGACCTGGCGGTGGTCGGCCTCGTGGTGTCCCCCACCACCTGGACCCAGGCCTCCATGTACGTCACGTGGCCGCAGTACCTGCGATGGCGCGACCAGCCCAAGTGGCACGTCGGCAGTGTGGCGGTGCGCGGGGAGGTGGGCCCGCTCCCGGAAGGCATGCGGGTGTGGCCGGCGGACGAGTACGTCAGGAACGGCCTGGCCGGGCTCAACAACGACACGGACACGATCGCGTTGATGCTGCTGCTGTTCGCCGGCGTCGCGCTCGTGGTCTCGGTCCTGGTCGTCGCGAACACGTTCTCCATCCTGTTCGCGCAACGCCTGCGCGACTTCGCCCTGCTGCGCTGCGTCGGCGCGACCCGGCGGCAGGTCCTGGGTTCGGTACGCCGGGAGGCCGCCGCCGTCGGCGTGCTCGCGTCGCTGACCGGGACCCTGGCCGGCGCCGGGCTCGGCTACGGCCTGCTCCCCGTGATCAACGCCCTCGCGCCCACCACCCCGATGGCCGCCCCCGCACCGCCCGTGCCCTGGCTGCTGGGCGGGTTCGGTGTCGGCCTGCTCGTCACCATGGCCGCGTCCTGGCTGCCGGCCCGGCATGTGGTCGCGGTGAGCCCGCTGGCGGCGCTGCGCCCGCCGGCCGCGGTCGTGCGCACCGCCACCGGCCGGGCGCGGCTGGCGCTCGCCGCGCTGCTGCTGGTGGCCGGGCCGGCCCTGCTCGGGGTGGCGATGATCCGGGACAGTCCGCTGTTCATGGTGGCCGGCGGAGCGTCGGTGTTCACCGGCATCCTGCTGGTCGGGCCGGTGCTCGTACCCCGCCTGGTCCGGGTCACCGGGGCGCTGCTCGGCCCGGCCGGGCGGCTCGCTACCGAGAACGCCGTACGCAACCCGCGCCGGACCGCGGCCACCACCGCCGCCCTGCTGGTCGGGGTCACCCTGACGACCGCCGTGATCACCGGACTGGCCACGTGGCGTGCGGCGATGGACGAGGTGAACGAGCGGCATCACCCCATCGACGCCGCGCTCACCTCGCTCGGCGAGCCGATCGCCGGCGACCTCCTCGACCGGGTACGTCGCACTCCCGGCGTGGAGCGGGCCATCGCCGTGAACGGCGCCGTGGCCCAGATCACCGGATTCGACGAACCGCTGCCGGTCCTCACCGCGCCGGACGCGGGGCAGGTGGCCCGCGACGGCGGGTCGTTCGCCCGGGTGGAGCAGCCCGGGACGATCCGGATCGACCTGGGCGCCTTCGTGGACCGGAACGTCCGGCCCGGTGACCAGGTCACGGTGCGGGTCGGCGATCGCCAGGTCCGGTTGCGGGTCATCGCCCTCTCCGGCTGGGGCCAGGCCGGCGTGGTCGCGCCCGAGACCCTGGCCCAGCTCACCGACGCCCCCGAACCGCACACCATCTGGGTCCGCGCCGCCGCGAGCGCCGACCCGCTCAAGCTCGTCGACGATCTGGACGCGCTGGCGGACGCGGCCGGCGCGGAGCTCGAAGACCAACTGCAGGCCCAGGCGGTGGCGAACCGGGAGCGGGACATCCTCACCTGGTCGGTGCTCGGCCTGCTCGGCATCTCCGTGGCGATCGCCCTGATCGGGATCGCGAACACCCTGGGGCTCTCCGTCCTCGAACGCGCCCGCGAACACGCGCTGCTGCGCGCGCTCGGGCTCACCCGCGGGCAACTGCGGCGGATGCTGGCCGCCGAGGCGGTGCTCATGTCGGTGGTGGCCACCGTGCTCGGCACCACGATCGGCGTCGGCTTCGCCTGGGTCGCCTACGAGACGATCGTGAAGCGGGCCCTCAGCCGGGCCGTCATGCTCATCCCCTGGTCATCGCTCGGCGTCGTCGTCCTCACCGCCGCCCTGGCCGGCCTCCTCGCCGCCGTCCTCCCGGCCCGCCGAGCCGCCCGGGTGACCCCGGCCGCGGGCCTCTCCCTCGACTGACCTCCTCGCCCACCGCCTGGCCGGCTGGTCGTAGGTCAGCTCGTCACAGGTCGGCCGACGGCGGACAGGATCAGGTCGATGACCTCGGTGTGCCGGCCGGCCAGGTAGAAGTGGTCGCCGGGCAGGACGTGCAGGTTGAAGTCGCCGCGGGTGAGCTCGGCCCAGCGGCGGGCGTTGGTGGGGTTCACGGTGGGGTCGCGGTCGCCGATGATCGCGGTGATGGGGCAGTCGAGCGGCTCGGCCGGACGGCTGCGGTAGGTCTCGGCCAGGCGGTAGTCGCCTCGTACGGTGGGCAGCACGTACGCCCGCATCTCCGGGTCGTCCAGCAGCTCGGTCCCGGTGCCGCCCAGGCGCAGCAGTTCGGCGGCGAGATCGTCGTCCGTACCGGTGTGCACCGTGCCGGGCCGCGCCACGTGCGCGGCCTGGCGGCCGGACACGACCAGGTGGGCGGGCCGGATCCGGAGTGCGGTCTCATAGGCGAGCAGCGAGCCCATGCTGTGCCCGAACAGCACGGCCGGGCGGTCGAGCAACGGCCGCATGGCCTCCGCGATCAGGTCGGCCAGCCGGTGCGCGTCGTCGACCAGCGGCTCACGCAGGCGATCCGCACGCCCCGGATACTGTACGGCCTGCACCTCCACCTCCGGCGGCACCGCCCGATGCCACAACCGGTAGGCGGAGGCGGCACCTCCGGCGTGCGCGAAGCAGAACAACCGGATGGCGGCCTCGGGGCGGGGGGCCATGCAGTGGAACCAGGACACACGATCTCCTCGGCGAGCGGGCAAATGCCTACATATACGGTAGGCGAGCCCTCCCATGCGCTTGGGACCGGTCTCGGCCGTAAGCCGAAGCTCGTCCTGGACGGGATCGCGGCGGGCCGCGCGCCGCCGTAAGATCCGCTGGTGACCTCCTTACGGGTCGTCGCGGCCGTGGTGGTGGCGGGAGTGCTGGCCACCGGGACGTTCCTGCTGCTCCAGGACAGAGGCGGTGGCGAGGCCGAGCCCGCCAGAGTGCGCCTGACCACGCCGCCCCTCCGCGCCAGCGTGCTGACCGACGCCCAGGGCACGGCCCTCGGGGAGTTCACCGGCGACTGCAAGGCCGACCGGTATGAGTACCTGTGCGAGCGGGTGCGCGCCGAGCTGCTGGCGAGCGGTGACGACTCCCTCGTGACGCGGAAAGGCCTGACGATCAAGACGGCGATCGACCCGCGCGCGCAACGGGCCGCGCAGGAGGCCGTCGACCGCCACGTCCACCACGACGACGCACAGGTCGCGGCCCAGGCCATGGTCGCGCCGGGCAGCGGCGAGGTCAGGGCGCTGGCCACCAACCGCGGCGACGCCCTGAGCGTCCAGCAGGGCGGCACCGCGATGGTGTACCCGCTGGCCGCCGCCTTCGAGCGCGGCCTGCGCTCCGCCGACGGGTTCCCCTACACCCGGAGCTACCGGGCGCCCGCCTATTCGGCGTTCAGGAACTGCAAGGGTGAGAACGTCGCCGATCCCTCCCACACGGTGGTCAACGACAGGCGCGAGCACGACGCCTTCACCACCCTGGAGTCGGGCACGCAGGCCGGGGAGAACACGTTCTTCCTCAAGCTGACCGAGCGGGTCGGCCTCTGCGAGAGCGTACAGATGGCCAAGCGGCTCGGGCTGGGCCGGGCCGACGGCAGGCCGCTGATGGAGTTCGAGACGTTCGCGCTCGGTACCAACGAGGTGGACCCGGTCACGCTGGCCGGCAGCTACGCCACCCTCGCCGCCCGCGGCCTGCGCTGCGCGCCGCGGGTGGTCACGGAGATCCGCGGCGACGGAGGATTCGTGCGTACGTTCCCGCCGCGCTGTGAGCAGGTGCTGGAGGCGCCGGTCGCCGACGCCGTGACCGGGGTGCTGACGGGCGCGCTGGCCAAGAGCCCGCTCAAGGGCCTCGGCCGGGACGCCGCCGGCATGGACGGCACGACGGACACCTACTCGTCCGCCACGTACGCCGGTTACACCCCCGCCCTGGCCTCGGCCGTCAGCCTCGTACATCCGGACGGCGGCTACAAACACCCGCTGGTGGACGTCACCATCGGGGGTGAGCACCACGCGGAGGTGCGCGGCACGTCCATCCCCGGCCAGATCTGGAAGGACTCCATGAAAGCGGCGCTGGACGGAACGACCGAGACGTCCTTCACCAGGCCCGACGCCGCCAGGTTCGGCGGCTGCCGCGACGCCTGCGCCAACTGACCGCGAGCCGGTCTCCTCCGGGAAGGCGAGGTACCGACGATGAGACCCCTGGATCGCGCTGAATACCTCGGTTACACCCCTGCCACCGAGAGCCGCCGGCTCATCGGGCACGGGCTGCCGAAACAACTGCCGGAGACGCTCGGGGGACGGCACCGGTTCACCCCGCTCTCCCTGTACGTGGGCGACCGGCTGGCCGCCGCCGCGTTCGCCAGGCTCGACGGGGTGGGGCTGTTCTGGCTGGACGTCTGGTTACTGTCGCAGCGGGGCGGCCGGTGGAGCCTGCGTACCGGGAGCAGCGCCGCGGCCGCCCCCGACGACGAGGACGTGCTGGCCCCGCGCTCCGACGCCGCCGTACTGAACGGGCACACGCAGGACGTGGGCACCGCCCGCTACGACACCAGCCCCGTACGGTGGCTGCCGTGGCCGTCGAAGTGGGTCATGTACGGCATTCTGCGGCTGTCGGCGGAGGTGGGCGCGGTCAGGATCGGGGCGCGGGAGATCCAGGTCCCCGAACACGGGCTCCAGGCACTGGCGTGGCGGCCCGGCCGCAAGGGGGTCGAGCTCGACCTGCTCGATCACAAGGCCGAACGCATGTCAGGGCTGCGGCTGCGTTGAAGGGCTCAAGATCGAACGAGGGCCTGAAGCTACGCCGGGCGCGGTGCGAGTCTGGCCAGGTGGTAGTCGATCGCGGCCACCACCGCCTCCGGCGGATAGTGGCCGACCAGCGTCGGCTGCACCAGCCCCTGCGCGAACATGAACAGGATGTTCGCCTCCTTGTCCGCGTCGAGGCCGGCCGCGATCTCCCCGGCCGCCTGCGCCGCCCTGACCTGGGCGACGTAGAACTCCAGCACGAGGGGAAGCCCGCCCCTGAACAGCTCGGCCAGGTCGTCGGCCACCACCGATCTGGCCAGGAACGCCAGCCCGATGCGCGCCTCGAAGCGGCGGGTCTCGTCGAGCGGCAGCAGCTCCAGGATCGCCACCCGCAGCAGGGCCAGCGGCGAGGACCCCTGGCCGGCGGCGGCCACCCGCAGCCCGATCCGCGTGTTGATGTGCTCCAGCGCCACCCGGAGCATCTCGTCCTTGGTGGCGAAGTAGTACTGCACCGCGCCCATCGACATGCCCGCCTCGGCGGCGACCTCCCGCAGGCTGACGCTGTCCATGCCCTTGGCGTCGATGATCCGGTGCACGGCGTCGGCGATCTGCCGCCGCCGCGCCTGATGGTCGACGGTCTTAGGCATCCAGGAGCGGCTCCAGCTCGGCGACCGCGTGGTCGCGGTGGACGTTGAGCGTGGCCACGGCCTCGTCGGCGGCGCGGCGGCGCAGGGCGTCGAGGGTGGCGCGGTGTTCCTTGACCACGCGCTCCCGGTTGCCGGCGTCGCCGTAGTAGACCGAACGGTAGGCGTCGGTCGTGTCCCAGAGTGTCCTGATCAGCCGGACCAGGCGCGGCATCCCGGCGCACTCGAACAGCGTCATGTGGAAGGTGCGGTTGGCGGCGGTCATGGCCGGCACGTCACCCGCCCCGGCGGCCCGCTCGACCTCGTCCTGGGCGGCCACCAGCCGGGCGAGGTCGAGGTCGGTGAGCCGGGCGACGGCCCGGCGCACGGCCTCCTCCTCCAGCAGCTCCCTGATCCGGTAGACCTCGCGCAGGTCGTCGAGGGAGAGCGTCTCGACGAAGTAGCCCCGGTGCGCCTCGTAGGTGACCAGCCCCTCTCCCTGCAGCGTCTTCAGCGCCTCGCGCAGGGGGACGCGGCTGACCTGCAGCTCCTCGGCCAGCGCGTCCTGCCGGATGGGGGCGCCGGGGCGCAGCCGGCCGGTGGTGATGGCCCGGCGCAGCTCGGCCAGCACGAACTGCTGGGCCGTGGGCGGCCTGCGTCGTGCCTCGTCCGGACTCACCGCCCCAATATCTCACGAACCCACGCCTCGTCCTGCCCGAGCGCCGGTGGGGGCCGGCGGTAGGCGGGCGGGGTGGCGCTGAGGCGCAGCGGGTTGGTGACCTGGCCGACGCCGTCGAGCTCGATGGCGGGTTCGAGACCGAGCCGCTCGGCCAGGGCGAAGGCGGCGGCCAGATCGTTGATCGGACCGCACGGCACGCCGGCCGCCGTGAGCCGCTCGAACCACTCGTCGGCGGTACGGGTGGCGAGCGCGGCGTTCAGATCGGTGACGAGCGGTTCTCGGGCGGCCACCCGGCCGGCGTTGGTGGCGTACCGGACGTCCCCGGCCAGGTCGGGCCGGTCCAGGGCCGCGCACAGCGCCTGGAACTGGCGGTCGTTACCGGCCGCGATCACGATCGGGCGGTCGGCGGCCTGGAACACCTCGTAGGGGACGATGCTGGGATGCCGGTTACCCATGGCCTGCGGGACGACCCCGGCGGCGGCGTAGGCGGAGGCGTGGTTGGTGAGCGCCGACAACAGCGACGAGAGCAGCGACACCTCAACACGCTGACCAACCCCGGCCGCCCGGCCACCACCCAAGGACCGGCCACCGTCCGAGAAGCGAGCGTCCCGCGCGGAGTGGGCGTCCTCCGAGAGGCGGGCATCGCTTGAGGAGCCAATGCCGTCCGGCAATCGGGCATCGCCCGGGGAACCGACGCCGCCCGAGGAGTGGGCGTCGCCGATGTGGCCGCCGTGGCCGGTTTGGTCGCGGTGGTGGAGGGCCGCGAGGATGCCCAGGGCCGCGTGCAGGCCGGTGATCACGTCCACCAGCGCCACCCCCGCCTTCGTCCCCGGCCCGTCCACCTCGCCCGTGACGCTCATGAGCCCGCCGACAGCCTGCGCAATCAGGTCGTACCCCGGTAGCCCGGCCCCGTCCCCCGACCCGAAGCCGGTGATCGAGCAGTACACCAGCCCCGGATTGAGCGCGCGCAGCTCTTCGTAGCCGAGCCCGAGCCGTTCCATGGTGCCGGGTTTGAAGTTCTCCACGAGCACGTCCGCCCGCGCGGCCAGCGCCCGCGCGACCTCCACGTCGGCCTTGAGGTCGAGGGCGATCGAGCGCTTGTTGCGGTTGACGCCGAGATAGTACGTCGCCTCACCCCCGGCGTACGGCGGACCCCAGGCGCGGGTGTCGTCCCCCGAGCCGGGCCGCTCCACCTTGACCACGTCGGCCCCCAGGTCCGCCAGCAGCATGGTGGCGTACGGCCCGGCCAGCACCCGGCTGAAGTCGGCGACCAGCAGCCCGGACAGCGCTCCGCTCATGCGGGCGACCCCAGGTAGACGGTGACCGTCCGGGTGTAGAACTCGCGGGCGGCCCGCCCCTGCTCCTTGGGCCCGAACCCGCTCTGCTTGGCCCCGCCGAACGGCACGTACGGAAATGTCCCCGCCGACTCCGAGTTGACGTGCAGCACCCCCACCTCCAGCCGCTCGGTGGCCCGCAGCGCCACCCCGAGGTCACGCGTGAAGATGGCCGCCGACAGCCCGTGGTCGCTGAGGTTGGCCAGGTCGAGGGCCTCCTCCGGGGACGACGCCCGCACGGCCCCCACGACGGGCCCGAACAGCTCCGTACGCCAGAAGTCCACCCCGGTCCCCGGCAGATCCAGCACGGTCGGCGGCACGAACCAGCCGTCGCGGTCCAGCGAGGCGCCGCCGGCCAGCGGCTTCGCCCCCTCCCCCACGGCGTGCGACACCCCGGCCGACACCCGGTCGCGGGCGGCCGAGCTGACCAGGGGGCCCATCTCGACGCCCGCGTCGAGCGGGTCGCCGACCACCAGCCGCGCGGCCCGTTCGGCCACCCGGTGCAGCAGTTCGTCGGCCACCTGCTCGGCCACGATGAGCCGTGAGGTGGCCGTGCACTTCTGCCCGGTCGACCGGAACGCGCCGACGCACACCTGCTCGGCGGCGTGGTCGAGGTCGGCGTCGGCGAGCACGACGGAGGCGTTCTTGCCGCCCATCTCGGTCTGTACGGGCTTGCCCAGCTCGCCGCAGCGGGCGATGACGGCCCGGCCGACCGCCGTGGAGCCGGTGAACGACACCGCGTCCACGCCCGGGTGGTCCACGATCGCCGAGCCCGCGTCACCCTCGCCGTAGACGACGTTGAGCACCCCGTCGGGCAGCCCGGCCGAGGTCAGCGCCTGCGCCAGCCGGTAGGCCAGCAGCGGCACCAGCGAGGACGGCTTCCACACGACCGTGTTGCCGTACGTCAGCGCGGGCCCGATCTTCCAGGCCGGGATCGCGATCGGGAAGTTGAACGGCGTGATCAGCCCGGCCACGCCGATCGGCTTGCGGACGACGAGCACGGTCTCGCCGGGGCGCGGTGAGGCGAAGACCTCGCCGTTCTCCCGGTCGGCCTCACTGGCGTAGTAGCGCAGGATGCGGGCCGCGCCGCGTACCTCGGCGACCGCCTCGGGCAGCGTCTTGCCCTCCTCGCGGGCCAGTTCGGCGCCCCAGTCGTCGGCGGCGGCGTCCACGAGGTCGGCGGCGGCGACGAGCACGGCGGCGCGGGCGTGGTGCGGGGTAGCGGCCCAGCCGGGCGCGGCCTCGCGGGCGGCCACGATCGCGCGCTCCACCTCCGTCGGGGAGGCGAACCGTCCCCGGGCCACCACTTCCGAAGGCCGGGCCGGGTTGGTGTCGGCGAACTCCGCGCCGTCCCCTTCGACCCAGCGGCCGGCGATGAGATTCAGAACGTCCATGGTCAACGCACCCTAACTATGCAATATTGGATTTTCAATATTGGATCCAAAATACGGAGGCTCGCGCGATGATCGCCCCCACCGAACTGTTCGCCATCGACACCCTCCTCACCGAGGAGGAGCGCGAGATCAGGAACACGGTCAGGCTGGTGTGCGACCGGGAGATCCGCCCGCACGTGGCCGGCTGGTTCGAGTCCGGGGAGCTGCCCGCGCGCGAGCTGGCCCGCAAACTCGGTGAGCTCGGCGTCCTCGGCATGCACCTCGACGGGTACGGCTGCGCCGGCATGGGCGCGGTCTCGTACGGACTCGCCTGCCTGGAGCTGGAGGCCGCCGACTCCGGCCTGCGCAGCCTGGTGTCCGTGCAGGGCTCGCTCGCCATGTACGCCATCTGGAAGTACGGCAGCGAGGAGCAGAAGCGGGAGTGGCTGCCCGCGATGGCGGCCGGCGAGCGCATCGGCTGCTTCGGCCTCACCGAGCCCGACTTCGGCTCCGACCCGGGCGGCATGCGCACCACGGCCAAGCGCGCGGGCGGCGACTGGGTGCTGAACGGCACCAAGATGTGGATCACCAACGGCTCAGTGTCGGACGTGGCGGTGGTCTGGGCGCGTACGGACGAGGGCGTCAGGGGCTTCCTGGTCCCGGCGGGCGCCCCGGGCTTCACGGTCAACGACCTCAAGCACAAGATCTCGCTGCGCGCGAGCGTGACGAGCGAGCTGGTGCTCGACGGGGTACGCCTGCCCGCCGGCGCCATGCTGCCCGGCGCCAGGGGGCTGTCGGGCCCGCTGGGCTGCCTGAACGAGGCGCGGTTCGGGATCGTGTTCGGGGCGATGGGGGCGGCGCTCGACTGCCTGGAGACGGCCATCGCGTACGCGGGCGAGCGCGAGGTGTTCGCCAAGCCGCTGGCGGCGTACCAGCTCACCCAGGAGAAGCTCGCCGACATGGCGCTGGAGCTGGGCAAGGGCCTGCTGCTGGCCCTGCACCTGGGCCGGCTGAAGGAGGCCGGCACGCTCACCCCCGAGCAGGTGAGCACCGGCAAGCTGAACAACGTGCGCGAGGCCCTGGAGATCGCCAGGAAGTGCCGCACGCTCCTCGGAGCGAGCGGCATCACCCTGGAATACCCGGTGATCAGGCACTCCGTGAACCTGGAGTCCGTGCTCACCTACGAAGGCACGTCGGAGATCCACGCGCTGGTCATCGGAAAGGCGCTGACCGGGATCGCCGCGTTCAAGTGACACTCAGAACGTCTGCCAGGTCGCCTCGGTGACCTGGCACGGCCCGCCCTGGTGCACCCGCATCCGCCCGGCGCTCACGTCGAGCCCGATCGTGGCCAGCGTCTCCCACCGCTGGTTGAGCGGCTGGGTGAGGTCGGGGTGGGCACAGACGGGGGCGTCGTCGGGCGCGTGGCCGAGCATCGCGAGCGCCCGGCCGTTCAGGTCCTCGGCGCTCAGGCCCTCGACGTGGTCGCGCAGGTGCCGCAGCCGGTCGTAGGTGCCGGGCCGCTCGGTCGCGTGCCGCTCCCCCGCCGCCAGCTCCTGGTCCAGGAAGTGGTTGCAGTGCATCAGCACGCCGTCGGCGTCGGGCGGGACGGCCGACACCCCGGCCGGGGAGATCTCGATGGAGGCCGCGTCGGAGGCGGTCACCGCCGTGATGACGGTGGAGGCGGAGACCGTGGCCGAGCGGGCGATGTCCGCGGCCTCGGCGACGGTGGTCGCCTCGTCCAGGATCCGGCGGGCGATCAGGTGCACGGGCACGCCCAGGTCGGCGGTGTCGGTGTCGTGGCGCAGGATGTTGAAGTGCACGCCGAGGCCCGCCGAGTTGACCCCGATCTTGGCCAGCACCCCGGCCTCGGTGAACGTGCGCACGACGTGCCCGGGGCGCGGCTCGAACTCCCACAACATGGGCGCGTCGCGCAGGTGGTCGTGCCAGTCCCAGGTCTGGACCGTGCGCGCGGGCCCGGCCGCCGGGAGCACGACCGAGGTCGAGCACTCCCCGTGGCCGACGGCGTCGATGGCGGCCAGGATCTCGGTGCGAGCGTTGACCACGGCGAGCTGCCACGGCTCCAGCCCGGCGCCGGCCGCGATCCCGATGATCTCCTCGGCCAGCCATGGCGCCCAGATCGCGGTCCGGTCGAGCGCCTGCTCACCCCAGGAGCGGACCTGCGCGCCGGTGGCGCCGGCGACGGTGAACAGGTCGGTGTAGCCGGCCAGGTTGCCGGTGATCTGCCTGCGTCGGTCGGTGCCGAGCTCCTTGCCGCGGGCGTGCGGCCCGCTCTGAGTGGACGTGAACGTGGGAAATGTCATGAACGGCCCATCAGATCGGCGAGCCGAGGATTGTCGGCGGCGAAGTCGTCGCGGACCCGCGCGTACCGCTCCGCGTCGATGTCCTGGCTCAGCTTGAACATGCTCTGCTCCGCGTGTACGCGGACGCGAAAGGCAACTACCCCGGGCAGCAGCTCCGCGAACTTCTCCCTGGACGCGGGGGTCGGCTCCCAGGCCGGTTCCCGCAGCGACTCCGCCGCGTGGACGGTGCGCTCCACGACGTCGAGCGCGTCGTCGATCAGCTCCACCCGGCCGGTCAGGTGCACGGCCGCGTAGTCCCACGTCGGGACGGCGGGATCGGTGCGGTAGACGGTGGGCGACACGTAGCCGTGCGGCCCGGAGAAGATCACGAGCACCTGGGCGCCCTGCTCCCACGTGCGCCAGTGCGGGTTGACCCGGGCCATGTGACCGAGCAGCGTCGCCCCTTCGAAGCCGTCGCCCGGGCGCTCCTCGACGATGACGGGCACGTGGGTGGCGACCGGCACGCCGTCCGCCGCGGTGACCACCAGCGCGAACGGGTTCTCCCGCACCAGGTCGGCGACCTGCCGCGGGCTCGCGGCGGCGTAACGGGGGAAGGTGTGCATCCCTACTCCACCGCGCTCAGGATCGCGTCCCAGGCGATCTCGGAGGCGAGCGTGCCGAGGCCGGTCGGCTTGATGCCGTTCAGCTCGACCTCGTCGGTCGTCATGGCGAACATCGTGTCGCCGTCGGTCAGCGTGTGGAACGGCTGGATGCCGCGGTGCATGGAGCTGTGCACCTGGCGGCCGACCTGGAGCAGCTCGACGTCGGTCAGCTTCACGTTGGTGATCATCACGGTCAGCGTGGTGTTGCCCATGACCGAGGCGGCCTCGGTGCCGACCAGGTCGGCGTAGTCGGCGCTCGGGTGCCGGCGGGCGCCCAGGCCGGCGTGGTAGTTGCCGCGCACGACCCGGCCGTCCCTGTCGATCACCGCGCCCACGGAGTTGACCACGGTCGCGACCAGCACCTTGGCCTCGCCGAACGTGCCGAACGCGGCGCCCTGCCCGGCGAACTCGGCCCGGCCGAAGTCCACCTTGCCCGCGCTCGCCGTCCGGCCCGCGCCGCACCGGCCCACCGGGAACTCGCCCTCCTTGGCCCAGCGCAGCGCGGCCCGGCCCAGCTCGCCGTCGGGGTAGACGGCGGTGTCCCGGGTGGAGAAGTCGTAGATCACCGCCCCCGACACGAGCTGCAACTCATCCCACTTGGTCTGGTTCTTGCGGCGGGACAGCAGCTCGTCGCTCACGCCCGCGGCGGCCGACAGCCCGTACACCGAGCCGCCGGCCAGGCAGATGGCGTGGTTGTAGTCGTAGCCGCCGCTCATGCCGACCGCGCCGCCGCGCGCGTCCACGGCCGTGCGGGCGCCCGCCGGGAGGTGGATCACGGTGCAACCGGTGGGGCCCTCGCCGTACTCGGCCGTGCCGACGTGCACGCCGGGCAGGTCGAAGGCCACGGAACCGCGCCCGGGGCTGGGCTGCGGGGTCAGCGGCAGGTCCGCGTTGCGCGGGACGCCCGGGGCGAACGCGGACGGCTTCGCGAGCCGTGGCTCGGTGGTCACAATGCCTCCAGTAGTTGCTTCGAGTATTCGTGGGCGGGGGCGCTGTAGAACGTGGCCGTCTCGGCGGTCTCGACGATCTCGCCGCGGCGCATCACCGCGATCCGGTCGGCCACGTAGCGCACCGCGCCGAGGTCGTGGGAGATGAACAGGGCGCTGAAGCCGTACTCGGCCTGCAGGTCCTTGATCAGGTTGAGGATCTGCACCTGTACGGAGACGTCCAGCGCGCTGACGGCCTCGTCGAACACGATGAACGCCGGCCTGGTCACCAGGGCGCGGGCGATGGACACGCGCTGGCGCTGGCCGCCGGACAGCTCGTGCGGATAGCGGTCGGCGAACGCCGCCTCCAGGCCGACGTGCTCCAGCATCTCGGTCACCGCGGCGCCGGCCGGGCGGCCCAGGACGGCCAGCGGCTCGGCGACGCTCTGGCCGACGCGCATGCGCGGGTTGAGCGACCAGTGCGGGTGCTGGAGCACGGCCTGCATGCGGCCGGCCAGCTCGCGGCGCCGCTTCGGGAAGGGACGGCCGTCGAACCTGACCGCGCCGGACGTGGGCCGTTGCAGGCCGAGCGCGACGCGGCTGGTGGTGGTCTTGCCGGAGCCGGACTCGCCGACCAGGCCGAGCGTCTCGCCCTCGGCCACCGACAGGGAGACGCGCCGCATGGCGTCCAGATGGATCCGCCGCAGCGGCGGACCGGCCGCGAAGGTGACGGTGACGTCGTCGATCTCCAGAATCACGCGGTCACCTCCGGGTGAACGACGGGCTCGCCGTGTACGCCGCGTTCGGCCAGCTCTTCCGCGCGATGGCACAGGACGTGCTGGTCGCGGACCTTGACGGGTTCCGGGCGTTCGTGTTCGCAGCGCTCGACCGCGAACGGGCACCGCGGCGCGAAGGCACAGCCGGGGGCCGGCCCGGTGAGCACGGGCGGACGGCCGGGCACCGGCTCCAGGCGCGCGCCGTGGGCCGCGGCGGCCGGTGACGCGCCGGCCAGCGCCGCCGTGTACGGGTGCGCGGGCCGGCCCAGCACCTCGCGGGCGGGACCGCTCTCGACCACCCGGCCGCCGTACATGACCGCCACCCGGTCACACCGCCGGGCCACGGCGGGCAGGTCGTGGCTGAGCCACAGGATGCTCGTGCCCGCGTCGGCGGCCAGCGAGAAGACCATGTTCGACACCTCCTCGCGTACCTGACTGTCCAGGGCGGCGGTCGGCTCGTCGGCGACGAGCAGCTCCGGCGAGGTGGCCATGGCCATCGCGATGGCCACCCGCTGCGCCATGCCGCCGGACAACTGGTGCGGGTACGCGCGCGTCACCCGGGGGTCGTCGAGCCTGACCCGCGCCAGGTGGAAGCCCACGTCACCGCCGCGCCCGAGCACCAGCCGGAGCTGGGCGCCCACGCGCATGGTCGGGTCGAGCGAGGCGATCGGGTCCTGGAAGACGAACCCGAGATGCCGTTTGCGCAGGTGGCGCAGCCGGTCGGGCGGCAGGTCGAACACCGGCTCCCCGGCCACCACGACCTCCCCGTCCGTCCGCTGGGCGGCGCGCGACAGCAGCCGGCCGACGGCGGAGCCGAGCGTGGACTTGCCCGAGCCGCTCTCGCCGACCAGCCCGACCGTCTCCCCCTGCGCCACCTCCAGGTCGGCGCCGTCGAGGGCCCGGGTCTTGGCGTAGTCGATCACCAGGTTCCGTACGCTGAGCAGGCTCACGTCAGTGACCTCGTCTCCCTGGGCTCGAGCCGGTCGCGCAGCCCGTCGCCCACCACGTTGATCGCCAGGATCGCCGCCACGAGCACGACGCCGGGGCCGAGGATCAGCCAGGGCGCGGCGATCATGTACGTGCCGCCCTGCTGGATGAGCACGCCGAGCGAGGCCTGCGGCGGTTGCACGCCGAAGCCGAGGAAGCTCAGCCCGCCCTCGACCGCGATCCCGACCGACAGCGCGTACGTACCCTGCACGGCGATCGTGCCGGCCACGTTCGGCAGGACGTGCCGGCCGAGCACGCGCGACAGCCGGGCCCCGCTGATGACGGCCGAGGTGACGTAGTCGCGCTGGGACACGGCCACGGCGGCGGCCCGCACCAGCCGGGTCATCAGCGGGATCGTCACCAGCACGATGCTGGCCAGCGCAGCCAGTTGGCCCGGGCCGAGCACGGCGGCCACCAGGATGGCCAGCACGATGGCGGGGAAGGAGTAGAGCACTTCCACCAGGCGCATCACCAGTTCGTTGAGGTAACCGCCACGGTACCCGGCGACGATGCCGAACGTGGCGCTCAACGCGGCCGTGAGCAGCACGGCGATCGACGACAGGAGCAGCGTCGTGCCCACGCCCTCCATGACGCGCGGCAGCACCGAGCGGCCCAGGTTGTCGGTGCCCAGCCACCAGCCGGGCCCCGGCGGCTGCAGGCGCGGGCCGACGATGGCGCCGGGGTCTCCCCCGAGGCCGGCCAGCCCGCCGAGCGCGAACAGCACGAGCACCGCCAGGACGGCGAGCCCGCCGATGGACAGCTTGTCCAGTTTCACGAGCGCCTCCCCGCCGTAACGCCGAACCGGGGGTCGATCGCCCCCACGAGCAGGTCGATCAGGACGTTCATGACGATGAACACCCCGGCCGCGAGCAGCACCCCGGCCTGCACGACCGCGTAGTCGCGGCGGCCGACGGCCTGCACGATGTAGGAGCCGATCCCCGGCAGGTTGAACACGTGCTCGACGATCAGGGCGCCGCCCAGCAGGTACGCGGTGGTGGTGCCGATGAGCGTGACCACCGGGGTGGCGGCGTTGCGCAGGATGTGGTGCCTGACGATGAACCACGGCGACTCGCCGCGCCCGACGGCCGCCGTGACGTACGGCTCCACCAGCACGCCCATGACGGCGTCCCGCGTGGTCCTGGCGGTGACCGAGATGGAGAACACCGACAGGACGGCCGCGGGCAGGATCATCGTGGCCAGGTTCGCGGCCGGGTCCTGGGTGAGCGGCACCCAGGTGCCGACCTCCAGGCCGAGCGCGTACCGGGAGAACACGAACACCACCAGGCTGCCCAGCACGAACTCGGGCACGCTGACCCCCAGGCCGCTGAGCAGCCGGCCGGCCGCGCCGCCGCCGCCCGGGCGGGCCCGCACGGCGGTGAGCACGCCGAGCGGCACGCCGGCCAGGATGCTCGCGAGCACGGCCAGCACGGTCAGCTCGGCGGTCACCGGCAGGCGGGCCAGCAGCTCCGCGCCGACCGGCTGGCGGCTGATCATGGAGACGCCGAAGTCGCCGCCCGCCAAGGCCGACAGCCAGTGCCCGTACTGCAGGAACACCGCCTGGTCCAGGCCGTAGCGGGCGGCCAGCTCCGCCTTCTGCTCGGCGGTGGCGAACGGCCCGAGCACGGTCTCCGCGAAGCCGCCGGGCATCAGGCGCACGGCGGCGAAGATCAGCACGGAGACGCCCAGGAGCGTGGCGGCCGAGCTGAGCGCCCGGCCGGACCACCACATCACCAGCCGCATGGCTACTGGGACTTCTTCACGCGGGCGTCGGCGACCAGGCGCAGCACGTTGCCGTAGCCCTCGGTGGCGTACAGGCTCGGGCTGAGCGCGTCGGTCCGGTAGGCGACCGTGGCCGGGCGGGTGACCAGCGGGATCATCTGCGCGTCGGCGTCGGCCTTGGCGCACACCTCCGTCAGTGCCTTGTCCCGGCCGGCGCCCGCGGGCTCCTTACCGGCCGCGTCGATGAGCGCGTTGAGGTCCTTGTCCGGCTTCATGAAGCCGACGTTGAAGCCGGCCGTCTCCGGGTTCCACCACTTGGTGACCATGCCGGGGTCGGCGTAGCCGGCGAACCAGGACATCGCGGCGTCGAACTCGGCGGGCGCCTTGCCGTACACCTTGCCCGACCAGCTCGCCTCGTCCATCTGCTCGATCTTGACGGTGATGCCCGCCTGCTGCAGGTTCTGCTGGATCACCTGGGCGACGGCGGGGGCGGGCTCGGTGGAGAAGATGCTGAGCGTGAACGTCAGGTTCTGCGCGCCGGCCTCGGCGAGCAGCGCCTTGGCGTCGTCGACGCTCTTGGCCGCCGACGGCAGCGCGGCCGGGTCGCAGGAGCCGGGCAGGCCCGCCGGGGTGATCGCGGTGGGCTTGCCCTTGCCACCGAGCGCCACGTCGGCGATCTGCTGGTTGTCCAGCGCGATCGCGATCGCCTGGCGCACCTTCGGGTCGGCCAGCTTCGAGCCCGGCTTCAGCGTGTTGAGCATCAGGTAGTAGAAGTCCGTGGTGGCCTGGGTGACCACCTTGACGTCCTTGGCGCCGGCCAGCATCGAGGCGGAGTCGACGTTGCCCAAGGTGGCCAGCGCGGCACCGCCGTTCTGCAGGGCGGCGATGCGGGCGGCCTCCTCGGGGGCGATCGAGACGTTCACGGTGTCGGCCGCGGGCTTGCCCTTGGACCAGTACTTGTCGTTGCGCTTGAAGGTCCACGACACGTCCTGGCGGTGGTTGTCGACCACGTACGGGCCGGTGCCGAGGAGCGTGGTCGCCGGATCGACCGACTTGTCGTCGATCTCCTTCATCGGCAGGACGGCGGCGGGCACGTTGGCCAGGGCCGCCAGGAACGGCGTGTACGGCTGCTCCAGCGTGACCTTGACCTTGTCGTCGCCGTCCTTGGTGACCGACTTGACCGGGCCGAGCTGGCCCCGCCACACGCCCTTGGAGGCCAGCAGCCGCTTCAGGCTGCCCACCACGTCGTCGGCCGTCATCTCCCTGCCGTTGGAGAAGGTGACGCCCTTGCGCAGGTGGAAGACGTACTCGGTGGGGCTCGGGGTGTCCCACTTCTCGGCCAGCAGCGGCTGCACGCTGAAGTCGGGGCCGATCGTGGTCAGCGTCTCGTAGGACAGCGAGAGGAGCTGCCAGGTGGTGGCGACGTCGGCGAGCTGCGGGTCGTACCCGGTGGCGGCGCCGCTGTCGATGTGGACCTGCAGGTTGAGGGCGCCTCCCGTGGGGAGGGCCTGATCGGCGACGGCGAGGTAGCCGGGGGCGGCGGTCTCCTGTGCGGCGGGGGCAGCCCCCGGGGTGGTGGTCGTTCCGGTGGCGGCGCAGGCCGAAGCCAGCAGCGCGGCCGCGACACCGCAGGCCAGGCGTATGGGACGCATGGGCCTCTTCTCCTCTAGTGGCAGGAACGTTCGGCGGCGCTCGGCGGTACGTCGAGCGTGGGGTTCCGGTCGAAGAACCCGACCGGCTTCAGTACGAACCCGCAGGTGTCGACCGGCATGATCGGCCAGTCCTCGGTGCGGGGGAAATGTGTCAGGCCGAACGTGTGCCACAGCACGATGTCCTGCCCGTCGATGTCGCGGTCGGCCCTGGTGTAGGCGGGCAGGCCCGCGCCGCCGGGATGCTGGTTCACCAGGTCTCCGGCGGGATAGCGCTCCGCGGGGTCGTACCGGGTGACCCACAGATGTCTGGTCGCGAACTCGGCCCGGCTGCGGATGCTGGACTCCGGCGCGGCCAGCAGGGTGGGCTTGCCCTCGCCGTGCAGCGCGTAGCCGACCGGGCGGCCGAGGCGGTTGCGCACCTCGGGGTTGACGACGTGCCACGTGCGCTCCGCCTTCAGGTCGGCGTCGCGCATGGCCTCGCTCTCGGTGCGCAGCCGGGTGGCGGAGCGGCCGAACGCGTTGCCGTACGGGTTGTCGCCGCCGATCAGCCGCAGGTCCACCTCGACCTCGTCCACGGCGTTGGCCACGCCGTCCACGGTCATGTCCAGCCGGGCGCTGAACAGGTGCTGGTGGTACGGCGCCGCGAGCCCGGGCGCCACCTCCGACGCGTACGGGGCGGCGCGGTCGTCGTAGGCGCCGGTGAAGACGATGCCGGTGGCCTTGACCTCCAGCTCGATGGTGCCGTCGAGGTAGAGGTACCAGTAGAAGCCGTAGTCGTAGTTGCCCACGGTGACGAAGAACGAGATGACCAGGCGGCGCTGCCTGCGGGTCTCCTTGGAGCCGTTGGCGGGGTCGCTGTGCTTCCACAGGACGCCGTAGTCCTCCTCGTGCATGCAGATCGCGTTCTTGATCACCTTGGGCACGCCGGCGCCGTCCGTGACGACGGCGTCGAAGTAGGTGATCTCGCCGAGGCAGTCGCAGCCGAGTTCGAGGGAGTTGGCGAGCTTGCCGAGCTGGTATTCGCCGGTGTCGAAGTAGTTCTGCCAGAACCGGATCGGGCTCGGGTCGCCGTACGGGACCACCATCTCGGCCACCGAGGCCCGGTAGACGATCGGCCTGACCCGGCCGTCGTCCTCGAAGCCGATCTGGTGCAGGGTGAGGCCCTCGCGCATGTCGTACCCGAGGCGCAGGCTCCACTTCTCCCAGGTGACGAGCGGGCCGTCGACCGTGAAGCTGGGGCCTTCCGGCTGGGTGATGTGGATCGGCTTCTGCGTGGTGCGGTGGGGGCCCTTGTCGTAGTCGCCGCTCTCCTGGGGGATCGGCTGGGGGCCGGTGTCGACGATCTCCAGGATCTCGCCCTTGACCAGATCCACGTACGCGACCAGGCCGTCCACCGGGTGTGCCCACGGGAGGCTCTCCGGGGTGGGCATCACGTGCGCCAGCACTCTGGCGACCCGGCGGCCCTCCTCCTTCGGCAGCTCGAAGTGGCCGGCGCTGAGCGCCGCCAGGTAGACGCCCGCCGGGTCGTCGATGCCGCGCCTGGCCAGGGCGGCGGCCCAGCCGGCGTCCGCCCGCAGCACGCGCCTGACCAGGGCGTGCTCCTCGTCCAGCATGGGCACCTGGCCGTCGGTGATCGGGTCGATCGGCGCCCGTGACTCCACCAGGCCGTCGGTGATCGAGACGATCACGTCCTCGGCGGCCTCGGTGGCCAGGTCCAGCAGGAAGGCGCGGGCCCTGCGGTGGACGGGCGCGCCCGCGAGCACCTCGCCCTTGGGGGGCTCCTCCAGGCCGAGATAGGCCACCCGGACCGTGTCGGTCAGCAGGCCCTCCGCCATCAGGACCCGCCTGACCTCGTCGATCTCCCGCGCCGCGAGCGGGTCGAGAGGATGGGGATGCTTCCCGGTGGTCAGGTGCAACGTTCCGCCCCTTTCTGCTGCCGGAACGTTCCGGCAAGTTTTGCGATAACTTAATTGCGCTGGCCGGAGTGCACAAGACCTGGAGCCCAGGCGAAACACATCGTTTACCGGAGCGGGGTGGTTCTGACGGACGGCTACCATCGGGGCGTGCAAGCAGACGAGCCGATCACGATCCTCACCGTCGCCCGGGAGGCGGGGGTCTCCAAGACGACGGCCTCCGACGCGCTGCGCGGCTCAGGGCGGGTGTCGGAGGCGACGCGCGAGGCGGTCGCGAAGGTGGCCGAGCGGCTCGGCTACGTGCCCAACGGCTCGGCCCGCCACCTGCGCAAGGCCAGCACCGGCACCCTCGGGCTGCACGTGCCCGAGGTGCTGACGCGGTCGGCCTACTACATGTCGTTCGTGTTCGGCGTGGTGGAGCAGGCGGCGCGGCACGACTACGACGTCACGCTGATCACCTCGGGCCAGCGGCGGTCGCGGGCGCCGCGCGTCGACGGGCTGGTGCTCGGCGACCCGCTCGGGGGCGATCCGGTGGTCGAGAGCCTGATGGCGACGGGGCTGCCGACGGTCTCGTGCGAGCACTTCCCTGGGGCGCGGCAGGCCGACGGGGTGGTGTGGTCGGACCACGCGCCGATGCTGGCCCGGCTGCTCGACCACCTGCGCTCGGCGGGGGCGGCGCGGCCCGGGCTGATCGTGGCCGGCGACGAGAGCGACTGGGCGGCCAGCGTGCACCGGGGCTACCTGGAGTGGTGCGCCGCCCAGGGGGTCGCGCCGCTGGTGCGGCGGGTCTCCTTCGACGCCACGGGCGACGAGGTACGCGCGGCGGCCCGCGCCCTGCTCGCGCCCGAGATGGGCGGCGGCCCGGCCTCGGGCGGTGGGGCGGTCTCCTCGCTGGGCGATGGGGCGATGGACGCGCTGGTGTGCGCTCCCGCCGGGGCGGCGACCGAGGTGGCGCCGCTGTTGCGGGAGGCGGGGGCGGGGGTGCTGCTGGCCTCGTGCGTCGACAGTGCCGCCACGCGGCTGGCCGACCCGCCGATCACCGCCATCGACCTGCGCCCGCGTGAGGCGGGGGCGAGCTGTGCCCAGTTGCTGTTCGATCTGCTCTCGGGGACGGTTCCGGCGGGGACGGAGCGCGTCCATCCCATAGAGCTGGCCGTACGCGCCTCGACCGACCCCCGCTCATGGGCGAGGGCCGGCCGGGCGGGCGGTCAGGAGAACGTGACGTCGCTGCAGAAGTAGTACGTCTGGTCCATGTGCGAGGCCTTCCAGATCGTGTAGACGACGTGGCGGCCGGTGCGCGAACCCTTGCTGATGTTGTCGATGGGGTAGGTGCCGGCCGGGGCGTACCTGCCGGTCTCACGGACCAGCTCCAGGTGGTTCCAGCCGAGCGCCGTGGTGGTCGCGTTGTAGCCCTGGCGGGTGATGTAGACCCTGATGTAGTCGGCGCCGTGATAGGCCTGGTCGGTCAGCCGGATGTTGAACGTGCTCGCCAGGGCCGTCGTCTGCCACGCGCCGGGCGTGTCCATGGACCGGTAACGGCCGTCCTGCGTCCGGCCGGCGCTGCAGAGCTGGCCGTTGGGGACGGCGGCCTGGTGGTTGCCTGCGACGTTGTCGCGGTAGAGCCCGTTCCAGTTCCACATGGCGTTGGTGTTGTCCTGCCACGCCTGCCAGCACATGGGGTCGCGCTGCTGCATCGTGGGGTTCTGGAAGTCACTGCCCCAGCGCAGCCAGCAGCCGTAGTTGCGGGACGCCGGGTCGACGACCGAGCCGTGCGCGGAAGCGGTGCCGGTCAGTGGGACGACGACGATCATCGCCATGGTCATCAGCAGGGCCAGGGCGCGCAGCACCCAGCGAGGTCGGGGCATGGTGCGTTCTCCAGGTTCCGGTCGGGGGGTCCGGGGATAAGGAGCGCTCTTGGTGAGGGACGGTATCTGACGGCGTGGGAAGGGCCAAGTGAGAGCTGTTGTCAACGAGGACCGAAGGGGGCTATGAACAGCGGAAAGGGCTTTCCAAGGGGTTGAAAGTTTCAACCGGCCACCAAATACCTACAAATCGCAACGTAATCACCCGATAACTTAAGGTGATGAGATTTGGGGAAGCAGCATGTGAGCGAGGGAGAGAGTCTCAATACTGAGTGGGTGACCGCAATGGTGACGATCGAACCCGCAAGCCAGGGGCACCGAGGTTTCCTTGGCGGCAAGCCACCTCTATATTCCAGACGTCGTCGTCGTGCCCAGGAGCTCGGTCAGGCGCGTGAGGCTCATGTTCGCCCCTGAAGACATGCTGCTGGCTGTGGAGGTGGCCAGCCCGAGCACTGTCACACAGGACAAGACCCTCAAAGCGGAGGTATATGCCAGAGCCGGCATCCCCACCTACTGGCGGATCGAGCTGGACGAGGGACCGATCCTCTACGTTTACGAGCTCAACGGTGACACCTATGACCCGCCGACCGCCTATAAGCCCGGCGCCATCGCCGAACTGAAGGCGCCGTTCCCGGTCAGCTTTGACCCTGACCGATTCGACAGGTGACCTGGACCCCGGCTCTGCCGGCCCCCTCCTGCCGGGAGTGCCGGGGTCCAGGCGATCAGGGGTCGGGCGGGGTCTTGGCGGCCAGCGAGGTGTAGACGGTCACCTCGTCCGGCTGGACCAGCCCGTCCTGGATGGCGCAGATCAGTAGCTTCTCTTTGGTGGGCGCGGGTCTACCGGCCGCCGCGTACTTGACCCGCGCCCGGTCTATGTACTGCCGGACCGTCCGTTCCTTGATCCCCATGCGCGCCGCCACCGACGCCTTGGACATCGACTGGAACCAGTACAGCAGCGCCGCCCGCTCCTTGTCGGAGAGCTGCGGCCGGTGCGGTCCCTCGTCGGTCGCGATCGCCTGGGCCATCGGCGGCGTCATGCTCGGCCGGTCCGCGGCCACCTCGAGGATGGTCTCCAGGCAGGACTCCCGGGTCGCCCGCCCCTTGCCGATGAAGGCGGAGGCGCCCGCGTCGAGCACGGTGCGGACCATCTCCGGCTCCTCGTGCTCGGAGAAGACGATGACCCGCTGACCGCCCGCGCACAGGCCGGCGATGCGGTCGACGACCATGGTGCCGTTGAGGTTGAGGTCGAGCAGCAGCACGTCGGCGGCCGTGCCGCTGACGGACTCGATGGTGGGCCCCTGCGCGACCAGCTCGACCGGGCTCGGCGGGCCGAACCACGACCGCACCCCGTCCACCACCACCTGGTGGTCCTCCACCAGGGCGACCGTCACGAGCCCTCCCAGATGCTGTTGACCCATACCTCCCCTCCCTGACGCTGATAGGTGACGACGACTCCGCTGGCCTCCCGCACGGGGGTCGGGCTGATGGGCAGCTCCTCGTTGTCGGCCACGACGGCCACGCTCACCATCGTCGACATCGCCGACACCGTTACGCGGGCGCGTGACCTGGCCCCGTCCAGCGCGCGTACCGGTGCTCGAAGCAGGTCCTCGCGCACACCCTCCGGCAGCGCGGGCATGCTCTCGCCGAACGGCGGCGCCGTCACGAGCACCTGACGCCGCTCGGCCGCGTCGATGCGGGCGCGCAGCACCGACACCAGCTCATCGGGTACGTCCTCCCGCTCCGTGATGAGCCGGCGCAGCCGCATGGCCCCGGCCGTGCAGTCCACCCGTACCCGCGGGTCGCCCGGGTCGGCGCCGTCGGCGAGCTGGGTGAGCAGCGACTCGGCCACGTCGCGGATGGCCTCGTAGCGGCGCAGCCGGTCGGCGTGGATGCGCTGGGCGGACTCCCGCCAGGCGTCGTCGGCGGCGAGCCTGCGGGCCAGCAGCACGGTCTCCTCGGCACGGGTGCGCAGCAGGTGGCAGCCCGCCGTGTAGCCGAGCTGCATGGTGACGCCGCCCGCGATGACGACCAGGTATTTGGCGATGGACACCCGGTCGAACGACCCCGCGACGGCCATCGCGACCAGCATGATGCCGGCGTTGGCGGCCAGGAACGCGATGAGCTCGGCGCGCCAGCGCGGCCGGTTCCAGGCGAGCATGACGCCGAGCCAGCCCACCGAGCCCCACGCCCAGTCGCTGATGCCGAGCAGTTCGCCGGGCCGGCAGGCCACGATCACCGCGATGTCCACGAGCAGCGCGGCGAGTGCGAGCTCTCGTATCCTGCCGGGCCCGGACGAGGTTCGTGACAGCGACAGCGCGCCGATCACGAAGATCACGGAGTAGAGGACCCAGGCCCCGGCCGCCAGCCACGGCCAGCGGAAGGTGTCCCAGCCGGTGACGGTGACGGTGAGGTCGTACCCGACGTGCCAGACTCCGGCGATCACCACGGCGCCGAGCGCGGTGTAGCGGGCGTAGCGCCGCGCGATCTGCTCGATCTCCTCGGTCATGGCCGCCACCACAGGCTCACCCGGGTGCCCCGGTCGCCGGAGGAGATCTCGGCGCCGCCGTTCGGCAGCGAGCGCATCATGTCGAGGATCGAGCCGCGCACGCCGAACCGGTCGGGCGGTAACCGATCCTGGTCGAAGCCGCGGCCCGCATCCGCGACTTCGACCAGGATCTCTCCGCCGCGCCTGCTGGAAACCAGCTCCGCCTCGCGTACGCCGGCGTGAAGAGCGACGTTGGCGAGGGCCTCGGTTACGGCACGGGCGAAGCGTTCGGCGACGTCGCCCGGCACCGTCTCCGGCACCAGGCGCTTGCGGACGTCCAGCCCGGTCGCCCGCCCGGCCACCTCGTCGAGCAGGGCGTCCAGGGCGATGGGCGCGGAGAGCGGGCGCGGGGTGGCGCGAAGCTGCTCCAGGGCCGCCAGGTCGGTCGCGACCTGGGCGCGCAGGGTGGGCGAGGGCTCGTCGTAGGTGCCCAGGCCGACCATGGTCAGGGTGTGCAGCGACGTCTCGTGGATGCTGCCGACCTGCTTCAGCTCGTCCTCGCGGCGCAGCCGTTCGACGATGAGCGCGATCTCGGCGCGGGAGCTCTCGCGCAGGAAGGTGTCGGCGGAGGCGGCCGAGCGGCGCAGCAGCGTCATCAGCAGCACGATCGCGAGCAACTGGACGAGGTGGATGCCGAGGGTGGTGTAGACGTCGCCGGCGGGGGACGCCAGCCGTACGCCCACCGCGAACGACGCGGCCACGGCGACTCCGGCGGGCACCGCCACCCGCGGCCGCCACCTGACTCCGGCCATGACGATGGTCATCGTGACCAGCCCCGCGACCCAGCTCGACGACGTGGTGAGGGCCTCCACGGCCACGAGGTGGCGCTGCAGGAGGCACAGTGCGACGGTGATGGCCACATCACCGGCCACCAGCCAGCCGGGCAGCAGCTCCTTGCGCCAGAACACGCGCACGTGCAAAGCGGTCCATAAGCCGTGTAACAGCAACATGGGCACCAGCCACCGGGCGGAGACCGGGGGAACGGCGCCTAAGACCGCCGCCACGACGGCGACCGAGCCCACCGCGCTTCGCGCGCCGGCACCGGTACGCGCGACCGCCTTCGTTAATTGCCTGGTGGCCGAGTCGTGTGGCGTGGAGCCGGGAAATGACATGAGCCGTCCGCACGCGATATGGGCACAAGACGGGTCTCACGATAACGCAGGGCACGGTGGGTAAAAAGAAACGCGAAAGGTTTTCTCCGGCCGTCGTTACGGGTGGCGTCATGGGTCGCATGGCAGTTTTCCTCGAGCCGGCTCCGCAGCGGTGTTCACCGCCCACACCGAACCCTGGCCCCTGAGCGCTCCGGTGGCATGACGGTCGATCGGCCGTCAATGCGCTACGACGGCCGATCAGCCGTCAGTCGCATCCCTTCACAAGAGCGTGTACTGGGCTCGGGCCGCGACGAATGCGGTGGGGAGGGGACACATGACACTGTTCGTGATCACATTCCTGGTGGGCTGCCTGTCGGTGATGACCGTCAGGGGCCGGCGGGGGAACTGGCCGGCCGGCATGCCGGTGGCGCGACCGCGACTGGTGGCGGTGGGGGGCACGTACGAGGGCTCGGACGGCCGGCCGTCGGACGTGTACGTCATCCAGGAGCGTCTGATCGCGGCGGCCCGCGGCGTCGGCGGGACCGAGCTGGCCCACACGGCGGCCGCGCTGGCCCTGGGCTCGGTGGTGGCCGACCGGCCGCAGCACGCGGGGACGCGCGAGTCGGACCTGGACGAGTGCGTGCAGGGGGCGCATCGTGCCGTGCGTACCGCGGCTCTGCGCAATCCGGCCATGCCCGAGCTGGTCAGCACCCTTGACCTGGTCGTGCTCGACCGGACGGAACACCCGCGGCTGCGGTTCGCGCACGTCGGGAACGGCGCGATCTGGCACTGCCCGAAGGGCGGAGACCCGCGGCCGCTGACGACGCAGCACGCCTTCGAGGACGGCCCGCTGCTGCGCGGGGTGGGCCTGCCGTCGGCGCTCAACCCGGAGGTCGGCATCGTGGCGCTGCGCCCAGGCGACCGCGTGGTGATCGTGACCGAGGGGGCGACGAGGGCGCTCGGTGAGCGGCGCATGAAGGAACTGCTGACGGACGGCACGTCGGCGGTGGCCTGCCTGGACCGGATCTACGACGAGATGGCGGCCCTGGAGCCCAAGGACGACGCCACGGTCATCATCGCGGATTTCGTCACGGCCTGATCTGGACGGCGCCCGTGGGCGGTGGCACGCTGAAGGGTCCGAAGACCTTTCTCGGGGGAAGCGCCACCGTTCCACTATCGGTCCATCAACTCTGTCATTGATGGGATGCGCCGTGGCCGAGCTTGTTCTTTTCCCCAGTTGCGACCTGCACATGGCGTTGACCGGCGGTCCCAAGCTGTTCGTCCGCCTCTTCAGCGTGGACACGCTGAATACCGGCCGCTACGCGCTGAACCCCATCTTCACGGGCTTCGCGTTCGACTTCTTCGCGCCGTACCGGAAGGTCGGCGAGCGCATGCTCGACCTGCCGAGGGTGGCCCCGACGGCGGCGAATCCGCAGCTCATCGAGGTGACGGCGACCAGGCCGGGGGTCTATCTGTTCCAGTTCCGGGTCGGGCCCGACTATCTCGTGGGGCGGCTGCAGGTGCACAACGAGATCAAGGCGTGGTGGTTCGGCAATGACTCGATCACCACGGCCGTGGACGACGTCGGGCACGCGCAGCCGTCGATCTACGCGGAGTTCAGCGAGGACTCGGCGCCGGGCAACCCCAACTCGACGGGCGCCGACCTGGTCGGGGACATCACCGGCCACGGCTACGTCACGCTGACCTCTCCCGACCCGAAGGTCGTGGTGATGCCGGAGGGCCGGTTGCGCGGCACGGCCGAGACCCCGCCCGCGACGCCGGTCGTGATCAGCGGAACGTTCCTCGGCAAGACGCACACCCTGGCCACGCACGTCGTCAACTACGACACGCCCCGCCGCATCCTGACCCCGCGGCACACCCCGAACCTGGCGGGGGTCAATGACGCGCACAACATGCTCTTCCTGGCCGACGGGTTCAGGGAGGCCGACAAGGCGCACTTCGAGATGGTGTACACGAAGGCCGTACAGGAGAGTGTGTTCGGCAAACCGGCGCACGAGCCGTACCCGATGCTGAAGGACGCCTTCAACGTCTTCACCGCGTTCGCCCCGTCGCGGCAGCACGCGCTCACCTGCGGCTACCGCGTCACCGACACGGCGTCGGGGCGCGTACCCAAGGGCGCCCAGATCCCCTACATCTTCCGGGCTAACGGCAACAAGAACGCCTACACGCTCGAAGAGCTGATCGGGATCGTCGGCGATCCCATGCACAACGAGCAGCGCGGCGACCTGGTGAACCTCTGGAAGGACCAGTCGCTGCCCGGCTTCCAGCCGGAGAAGGTGGACGACGATCTGCTGGCGGCCTGGAAGGTGCACCGGTCGACCGGCATCCTGCAGGCCAGGGACACCTTCTTCGGCATGATCATCGGCAGCCGGCCCGGCGACCGGCACACCGACCGGCCGTCGGTGAACCCGCCGCCCAAGGACGAGAAGACGCAGGCGCTGGCGGACTTCGTCAAGCGCGTGTACGAGTTCTACCGGCCCGCCGACGAGGCCCGCCTCGTGACGCCCGACCGGCGCAGGCACGCGCCCGAGGTGCTCCCGAGCAACCGCTTCACCAGCACGCAGAGCACCATCATGCGCTTCATCAGGAACCTGCAGCTCGACCGCGCTCCGAACACCCCGATCGGGCCGGTGTGGGACCCCTTCCCGACGTTCAAGCGGAGCCGTGGCCTGGTCGGCATGATCTGCCACGACGGCATGGACGGGGGCGGCAACGTCAACGACAACACGATGACGACCGTGACCGTCGGCACGGCGACGGACCTGACGGCCGCCTACGTCCCCACTCCCCCGCCGCCCGCCGCGCCGGAGAGCCTCCACAAGCGGGTCCGTCAGCCGCCGAGCCCGATCGAGCCGGACATCGACGACGTCGCGGGCACGATCGCGCACGAGTTCGGGCACAGCTTCAACCTCTCCGACGAGTACGAGACCCGCCCGAACGACGACCCCGAGGACGCCGGCGTCGCCGACCTGACCGGCGACAACGTCTCGAAGATCAAGTTCTTGCAGGCGCCCTCGCTGCCCGCTCCGGCGATCGACCCGGCCAAGGTCAAATGGCTGACGCTGCCGCGCATCAGGGTCTCCTCCCGGCTGATCGCCAGGTCCACCGCCGGGACGGCCACGGGCATCCGGCTGCCGATCGACCCGGGCCAGGTCGGGCAGTGGCGCAAGCTCATGTCGGAGTCGCCCGCGCCCCTGGTCCACCTGCGCAACTTCGCGCCGGACGTCTCCGGGCGGCAGCTTCCGCTCTCGCTGACCCTCTACCTCGACAAGCTGATGATCCAGGACGTCACGCCCGAGGGCGTCCTCATCCTCCTCGGGCCCGGACTCGACCAGAGCCCGGTCTTCGAGGCGGGCTCGGCGGTCTTCGTCCCGGTGGCGGACAAGAACCAGCAGCCCGTCACCATCACCGTGCCGAAGGTGCTGCAGCAGCTCACCACCTCGCACAAGCCGCTCAACGAGGATCTCAACAACACCGACCCCAAGGACGCGCCCGACGAGCCGGTGTCCATCTCCGGGTTCAAGCCGCCCTGCACCTCGTCGCTGCTGATCGGCGTCTTCGAGGGGGCCCAGTTCTACGCCCGCGGCTATTACCGGCCCACGGGCACGTGCAAGATGCGCAGCATCGGCGCGACGGGCGAGGCCGTGCCGTTCTGTTACGTCTGCAAGTGGCTGCTCGTCAACCGGGTCGATCCCAGCTACCACGCCAAGCTCTACGACACGTTCTATCCCGAGGCGAAGAAGAATGGCTGAACAAGGGACGTTCGACATGTTCGTCGCCGAGATCGGCCAGGCGCTGCTCCCGCTGCGCCGGGCGCTCGGCTCGACGGAATCCTTCATCGCTTTTCTGCAGCGGCTCGGCTGGCAGGCCACCGACATCCCGCAGCCGCTGCGTGACCTGCGCGCCGGGGTGGACACCCTCTACGACAGCCTCACCAAGCTGCTCGGCGAGGGCAACGTCAAGGTGGGCGGCCAGATCGGCGGCGGCGAGGCGAACGTGCAGATCTCGGCCGACGACGTGGCCCGGGCGCTGCACGCGACGCAGCAGGTCATCGCCGGGATCCGGGCGATCGGGACCGCGCCGGCCGCGTCGATCCCGGCGCCGCTGCGCGCCGACGGGTTCCAGACCGTGTTCCCGAAGCAGCTCGTCGACTACCTGATCGTCACGTATCTGCAGGACTTCCATCCGTCGATCGGGTTCGCGCTGCGCTCGCTGGGCGTGATCAAGGCGACGTACACGCCGCAGACCGGCGGGCGGCCGCCGCACATGCGCCTGTCGCTGGACCTGGCGGACCTGCCGCGCGTGCTGGAGGACCCGTCGCTGGTGCTGAAGAACGCGTTCGGCTGGGGTGAGGCCGGCTTCGACTTCCCCGCGCTCGCCTCGCAGGTGGACAACCTGCTGTCCACCATCGGCCTGCACGTGGTGGCGGAGCGGCCGGACGTGGAGACCATGGTGGCGATCGGCGGCGCGCCGCCGCTGCCGGAGCGGCCGCGGCCCAGGGCGGTCAAGGCCGTCATGTTCGAGCGGGTACGCGAGTCCGGCCGCATGGCCGCCGAGATCCGGCTGCTGCCGCTGCCCGCCGTGGACTCCGTGGCGCCGGGCCTGGCGGTGCTGCCGTCGTTCAACGGGGTGCTGAACTTCCGGCTCGACCTGGGGCCCGACATCTTCGTCACCATCCGCAGCGAGCTGGACCTGCAGGGCGGGGTGGCGGTGCAGGTGCGCCCGGGGCGGCCGATCGAGCTGGTGCTCGGGTTCGAGTCCGGCAGCGCGCCCGTGCACGCGAAGGGCGCGCTGGAGGTCAGGACCGAGCGGTCCGGGGCGGACGGCGTACCGACCGTGATCCTCGGTGCGCCAGGGAGCACGCGGCTGCAGTTCGGCAAGATCGCCGGGACCGGCGGCATCCGGCTCTCCGGTTCGGACGTGGACGTCTTCGCCGAGGTGGAGCTGACGGGGCTGGAGTTCGTCTTCGAGCCGTCCGGGGCCGACGGGTTCATCGCCAAGATCATTCCGGAAGGCGGCTTCTCGTTCGGCGCGGACCTGACGGTGGGCCTCTCGCACCGCGAGGGCTTCTACTTCCGCGGCGCGGCCGGCATGGAGATCCAGCTGCCCGTGCACCTGCGGCTGGGGCCCGTCGAGATGCGGTCGCTGACGATCTCGGCGGCCCCGTCGGGCGACGGGCTGCCGATCGGGCTCGGCGCGACGTTCAAGGCCGAGCTGGGTCCGCTCAAGGTCGTGGTCGAGGAGGTCGGGCTGACCGCCGCGTTCGCGTTCAAGTCCGGCCACGACGGCAACCTCGGGCCGCTCGACCTGTCGCTCGGGTTCCGGCCGCCGCGCGGCGCGGGGCTGTCCGTGGACGCCGGCGTGGTGACCGGGGGCGGCTTCCTGCGCTTCTTCCCCGAGCGCGGTGAATACGCGGGCGCGCTGGAGCTGGAGTTCACCGGCCTGTTCGGGGTCAAGGCCCTCGGGCTGATCAGCACCAGGATGCCCGACGGGTCCAAGGGCTTCTCCCTGCTGCTCGTGATCACGGCGGAGTTTCCCGGGGGGATCCAGCTCGGGTTCGGGTTCACGCTGCTCGCGGTGGGCGGCCTGATCGGGCTGAACCGGCGGATGAACCTGGAGGCGCTGGCCGAGGGCGTACGGACCGGGGCGATCGAGTCGGTCATGTTCCCGCGCGACGTCATCGCGAACGCGCCCAGGATCCTCAGCGACCTGAACGCCTTCTTCCCGATCGAGGAGGGCAAATTCCTGATCGGGCCGATGGCCAAGATCGGGTGGGGCACGCCGGCGCTGATCACCGTGTCGGTCGGGGTCATCATCGAGATCCCGGGGAACATCGCCATCGTCGGCGTGCTGCGGTGCCTGCTGCCCGACGAGCGGATCCCGCTGCTGGCGCTCCAGGTCAACTTCGCGGGGGCGATCGAGTTCGACAAGCAGCGGCTGTGGTTCTTCGCCGAGCTGTTCGACTCGCACGTGCTCTTCATGACCATCGAGGGCGGCATGGGGCTGCTGGTGGCGTGGGGGGACAATCCGGACCTGGTGGTGACGGTGGGCGGGTTCCATCCGTCGTTCAAGCCGCCGCCGTTGCCGTTCCCGGTGCCGCGGCGGCTGGCCGTGGACATCCTCAACCGGCCGGGCGCCCGGATCCGCGTGTCCGGATATTTCGCGATAACCAGTAACACGGTGCAGTTCGGCGCGCGGGCCGAGATGGTGCTGGGGTTCGACGACTTCGGCATCCAGGGGCACATCGCCTTCGACGCGCTGTTCCGGTTCTCGCCGTTCTCGTTCGTCATCGCCGTGTCGGCCGGGGTCACGCTCAGGGCGTTCGGGGTCGGGCTGCTGGGCATCGACCTGGACTTCGAGCTGTCCGGGCCGTCGCCGTGGCGGGCCAAGGGGCGCGGGTCGATCTCGCTGCTGTTCTTCGAGATCTCCGCGGACTTCGACATCGAGTGGGGCGAGCGCAGGGACACGACGCTGCCGCCCGTCGAGGTGCTGCCGCTGCTGGCGGGCGAGTTCGCCAAACTGGAAGGCTGGGAGACGCGGCTGCCGGCCGGCGGTACGCGCACGCTCGTCACGCTCAGGGCGCTGCCGTCCACCGGCGACCTGGTGCTGCACCCGCTGGGCTCGCTGTTCGTCCGGCAGCGCTCGATCCCGCTGGAGGTACGGCTGGACCGGGTCGGGGCGCAGCGGCCCGGCGACGGCACCCGGTTCGCCGTGGCGCCCGCGCCGGACAGTGGGCTGGTGCGGGCCTCGGTCACGCCGGACAAGTTCGCGATGGCGCAGTTCCAGGACATGGACGACGCGGCCAAGCTGTCGCGGCCCGCGTACGAGGACCAGGGCGCGGGGCTCGAACTGGTGGCGGCGCAGGGGGCGATGGCGTCGGCGCGGGTGGTGCGGCGCAGCGCCCGGTACGAGGCCATCGTCATCGACAGCCGCGCCCGCCAGGCCCCGAGCGGCGCCGTGGCCCGCAACCGCGCCCTTGGCAACGGCAACAGCAACGGCGGCGCTGGGACCGCGTCCGGTAACGGCGGCCGGGTCTCCGGTAACGGGTCCGGTAATGGGGATGTGCGGGGGTTCGTGGTGCCGCCGCCGGTGCGGGCCAAGCGGCTGGCCAGTGTCAGCCCGGCCGTGTTCGGGCGGTTCCTGCAGGGCAGCAGCACCAGCCGGTCGCCGCTGTCGCAGCACGAGGCCACGCTCAGGCAGCCGTTCCCGGTGAGCGAGACCGTACGGCTCACGGGGGCGACCTTCGTGATCGCCCAGCTCCGCAACAACCTCCAGGCGTTCCCTCCGGCGGCGCTGGCGGGCAGCCCGTCGAGCTTCCCCAGCCTGGCCTCGGCCCTGGACGCGCTGGACGGCTGGATCGTGGCCGATCCGGGCCTGGCGGGCACGCTGCACGTGGTGCCGCAGTCGGACGCGGCGGCCCCACCGGCGGCGTCCGGCACCTGGAACACCGCCGTGAACGCGCTCCCGGCCACCGCGAGCTGGGACTCCCCCGACGCGGCCGCCCTCCTGCGCACCGGCAGGATCCTGGTGGCCGGTGGCACGGGCGCGAGCGGGAACGCGCTGCGGGCGGCCGCGGTGTTCGATCCGGTGGCCCTCGCCTGGTCGCCGATCGCCTCCCTGGCCACCGCGCGCCACCTGCACACGGTGACGGCGCTGGCGGACGGGCGGGTGCTGGTCGCGGGCGGCCGCGACACCGGCGCCCCGGCCGGAACGTCGTCGGCCGAGATCTACGACCCGCTGAGCGGGGCCTGGTCCGAGACGGCGATGGGCCGGCCGCGTCACTCCCACACCGCGACCGTCCTGCCCGGCGGCAAGGTGCTGGTCGCGGGCGGCACGTCGCAAAGGAGGGCGACGGCGGCGGCGGAGATCTTCGACCCCGCCACCGGCGCCTGGTCGGCGGCCGCGCCCATGACCGACGCGCGGTCCGGGCACGTCGCCGTGCCGCTGCGGGACGGACGGGTGCTGGTCATCGGCGGCGTGGTGCGTACCGGGCGAAACGACGCCGCGCTCGCGTACTGCGAGATCTTCGACCCGGCCACCGGGACCTGGACCCCGACCGGCAGCCTGGCCACCCCGCGCGCGGGTCACCGCGCCACCGTGCTGGCCGACGGCACCGTGCTCGTCACCGGCGGCGACACGCCCGGCGTGGCGCCCGCGGGCATGTCCGGCCAGGCCACGGGCACCGCGGACCCGCCCGCGCGCCCGTTCGACCCGGCCGGGCTCGCGAGCGCCGAGCGCTACCACCCCGCGACCGGCGAGTGGACGACCGTCAAGAGCATGCCCGGCGGCCGGAGCGGGCACCACAGCGTCCTGCTGCGGTCCGGCAAGGTGCTGGTCGTGGGCGGCGCCGGAGCGCCGTCGTTCGACGGCGGCTTCCGCGACGCGCTCGTCTACGACCCCGGCACCGACACGTGGACGCCCACGGGCCGCCTGGCCACCGGCCGTTCGGGGGCCGCGCTCGCCGAACTGCCCGACGGCCGGGTGCTGGTCGCGGGCGGGCGTACCCGATCCGCCGCGGCGGCGCCGCATCCCGGCACCGACGTGCTCACCGCCACCACCGAGATCCTCACCCCTTGACCAGGAGAGGCACGTCATGACCAGTACCACCCTGGCGGCCACCGGCCAATGGACGCGCACCGGTGACCTGCCCGCTCCGAGCAGCTGGTACGGCCGCCACGACGGCGCCGTCACCCTGACCGGCGGAAAGGTCCTGGCGGCCGGTGGCGCCACGGCCTCCCAGGCCGCCCGTACCCAGGCCGCGCTCTACGACCCGGGCGCCAAGACCTGGACCGCGACCGGAGCGCTCCAGACGTCGCGGCGGCTGCACACCATGACGCTCCTGGACGACGGCAAGGTCCTGGTGGCCGGCGGGATCAGCGGCACGGCCCAGTTCCCCGCGCCCGGCCTGGCCTCCGCCGAGCTGTACGACCCCGCGACCGGCACCTGGACGGCCACCGGCGGCCTGCACGGCAACCGATGGGGGCACAGCGCGGCCCTGCTGCAGAACGGCAAGGTCCTGGTGGCGGGCGGCGCCACGGTCCGCTCCGGCCAGTCGGTCAAGGCGCTGCGCACCGCCGAGCTGTACGACCCGGCCACCGGCACGTGGACCGAGGCCGCCCCGATGACCGACGCCCGCTCGGGCCACGTCGCGGTCGTGCTGCCGAACGGCCGGGTGCTGGTCGTGGGCGGGGTGGTGCCCGTGGCCAAGGACGCGGAGGCGGCGCTGGCGTTCTGCGAGATCTTCGACCCGGCGAACGGCACCTGGGCGCCGACCGGCGACCTGCTGGCGGCGCGGGGCAGGCACCAGGCCACGCCGCTGTCCGACGGCACGGTGCTGGCGACCGGCGGCAGCGCGCCCGGCGGGCCGGGGGACGGCACGTTCGACCCGTACAGCCGGGCCACGGCCGAGCTCTACACGCCGGGCACGGGCGCGTGGACGGCGCTGCCGGACATGCCGTCCGGGCGCGGCCTGCACCGCGCGGTGCCGCTCGGCCAGAAGCGGGCGCTCGTGATCGGCGGGACCGGCAGCGTACGGGACGGCGTCGGCTACGCCGGCGCCCTGATCTTCGACGGCGCCACGAAGACGTGGACCCCGGCGGGCGGGCTGGCCGTGGGCCGATGGGGGTTCGCGGTGGCGAAGCTGGCCGGGGCCGCCGGGGTGCTGGTGACCGGCGGCGTCGTACGGTCCGGGCTGGCCGCGGCCGTCCTCGGCACCGACGAGCTGACCGTCGCGACGGAGGTCTTCACCGAGGCGGTCGTGCCGTGACCCCCAACGCGTACTCGTTCTTTCCGTGGCTGCGTACCGGCCTGACGACGCGGCTCACCGACGACCCCGGGACGGCGGCGCGGGCGAGCATGGCCGTCAAGCTGCGGCTGACCGGCGACGCGCTGAAGGGCGGCACGATCACGCGGGACGTCGATCGGCGCGTGCAGCTCTACGGGCCCGGTGACATCGTCGGCGTCGACGCGCGCGCGATCTCCCGTGTGGAGCCCAGCCCCTGGATCACCAACGCCGAGCCCAACTACCTGGCGCACGTCGAGTTCTACGACGAGGACTTCCCGTGGCGCTACAGCCCGGCCCCGGCCACCGCGACGACCCCGCGGCTGGCCCCGTGGCTGGCGCTGATCGTGCTGGCCGGCGGCCAGAACCCGGCCGAGGACCCGGGCGCCGAATTCGCCGAGGGCACGGTGCCGGGGCGGCCGCTGCCGTACATCACGGTGCGGAATCCGGCCGCGACGCTGCCGCCGCCGGAGCAGCTCGGCGCGTTCGCGCACGTGCACGTCAACGGCGCGCTGAACGGGCAGGTCGTCTCCAACGACATGGGGTTCGCGCTGCCCGCCCTGGGCGGGATCCTGGCGTCGAACGCCGACAGCGCCTGCTCCCGCGTCATGTGCCCGCGCCATCTGCGGCCGAACACCACCTATCACGCCTTCCTGGTGCCGGCGTTCGAGACGGGACGGCTGGCGGGGCTCGGGCTGGACCCGGCGCCCTCGCCGAAGGCCCTGCACGGCGCCTGGGGGCCGGACTACACGGGGCGTCAGGAGCCGGGCGCGCTGCCGTACTATCACCGCTGGTTCTTCGGTACGGGCGCCGCCGGCGACTTCGAGTTCCTCGTCCGCCTGCTGGTGCCGCGCCTGCCTGACGCGCGGGTGGGGCGCAGGGACGTGGACGTGCACCGGTCCGCCGGGCCCGGCCTGCCGGGCATCGACTCGCCGGCCGCGCTCGGCGGTGTCCTGCGGCTGGGCGGGGCGCTGCGCGCGCCACTACGCGCCGACGACCTGCACGAGAACTGGGACGACCAGCCGCCGGACAAACCGTACCCGCACGACTTCCAGCGGGCGCTGGCCAAGTTGATCAACCTCGGTGACGACTACCTGGAGCAGCCGCCGATCGCGGCGCACGCCCGGCTGGCGGCGGAGCTCCCGACGGCCGGGGACCTGGCGGCGGAGCCGGATCCGGTCATCACGCCGCCCCTGTACGGCCGCTGGCACGCGCTCACCACCCGGCTGCTGTTCGACAGGGAGAACCAGCCGATCACCCAGAACCGCAACTGGGTGCACCGGCTCAACCTCGACCCCCGGTTCAGGATCGCCGCCGGGCTGGGCACGCGGGTGGTGCGGGAACGGCAGGAGGAGTTCATGCTGGCGGCGTGGTCGCAGGTGGGGGACGTCCTCGCGGCCAACGCCCGGATCAGGGCGGCGCAACTGGCCAGGGAGGTCGGGTTCGTCCTGCACGGCAAGCACCTGGAACCGCCCGCGACGCTGATGCGCGCCCGGGTGGCGGCCATGATGGGCGCGGAGGGCCCGCCCCCGTCGGGCGCCGGCCTGGCGGCGGCGCTGTCGGGCCGGACACTGGCCCTGACCGCCCCGGCCGGCTCCCGCGTCCTCGCCGACGACCCGAGAGCGGCCGGCCTCGGTATGGAGACGGCCTCGAACGGGGCCGGGAAGGTGTCCGTGGGGTTCCACGTGGCGCGCAGCCGGGTCTCCGGCACGCCGTTGTCGCCACCGATGCGCCGCCTGACCAGGCCGGGCTCCCGCCTGATGCGTACGCTGCCGTTCACCGAGACCCTGGCCCCGGACGCGCTCGTCCCCCGCATGGACGAGCCCGGCGGCGTCACCGCGGCTCCCCCGAAGGTCACGCCGGAAGCCGTCGTCACCCCGGGCCGGCTCGACGAGGTGCTCCACTCGGAGCCCCCGGCGGAGGGCGGCGACCCCGTGGACCGGCTGCCCAAGAGCCCCGACTTCGTGATCACGCTGCCCGGCGATCCCTTCATCCCCACCGAGGGCACCGACGACAGCGACGAGGCGCTGCGCTTCAAGGACGCCCTGCGCGACCTCTATCGCGGCTGGGACGCCGCCGAGCTGGCCGGCCAGGCCGAGCCCCGCCCCAGGCTGGACGTGACCGCGTTCACCGACTCGATGCTGACCGGGCTCCGCGCCGACCAGGCGGTCCCGAGAAGCCTGCTGACCTCCGTGGCGCTGCCGGACCGGCTGCGGCCGTTCGCCGAGCGGTTCATCGAGGCCATGGCCTATCCGGTCATCGACCTGCCGATGTATCAGGCGCTGCTGGACATGTCCGTGGACCTGTTCGTGCCCAACCTGTCCCTCATCCCGCCGAACACCATCACCCTGCTGGAGCCCAACCCGGAGTTCATCGAGTCGTACCTGGTGGGGCTCAACCACGAGATGGCCCGCGAGCTGCTCTGGCGCGAATATCCGACCGACCAGCGGGGCTCGCCGTTCCGCCAGTTCTGGGACGTCCGCACGGTCCCCTCGCCGCCGGCCGAGTCGGCCAAGGAGCGGCGCGAGCGCCTGTACGACATCCGCCCCGTCCACGACTGGCCCAAGACCGGCAGGCTCGGCGAGAACGACAACCGGGACATCGGCCAGGCGCAGGAGAACGAGCTGGTCCTCGTCATCAGGGGCGAACTTCTCAGGAAATATCCCAACGCGGCCGTCTACGCCCACCGCGCCCGCTGGCAGCCCGACAACGAGCACCCCGACCCGCGCCAGGAACGCCTCCCGGTGGACCTCCTCGACCCGCTGAACCCGACGCCCAAGGAGATCCTGTTCCCCCTGTACGAGGCCAGGGTCGCGCCCGACATCCACCTGCTCGGCTTCGACGTGACGGCCAAGGCGGCCAAGGGCGAGCACGGCGACCCCGGCTGGTTCTTCGTCATCAAGGAACGCCCTGGAGACCCCAGGTTCGGCCTCGACGAGGGCCCGAAGACGCGGGTCGAGGTGTGGAACGACCTGTCGTGGGCGGACGTGGACCCGGCGGGCAACGGCTTCATCCGGCTCGACGACACCACGACCCCGGTGCCGCTGCTCAAGTTCGACCTGCCCGACGACGACCAGGAGAAGCTGGCCCAGCAGGGCGAGGACCTGGAGCTGCCCGTCTGGAACGGCGGCCTGAGTTCGGCCGACGTCGCTTACGTGCTCTTCCAGGCCCCCGTGCTGCTGGCCGTGCACGCGCAGGAGATGTTGCCCTGATGTCCGTCACCGATGGGCCACTCACCGGCCCGCTGAGCGATGACCACCCGGTGCTGCTCGGTCCCGTGCGGCTGGAGACGCGGTTCACCGACACGGAGCTACTGGTCCGGATATTTCCGGATGAGTGGGCGATCGACAAGTTCGAGCCGAAGCCGACGGCCGCCGAGATCGCGGCGCTGGACGCGTACTGGATCGCCCTGTGGCGTTCTGGCGGCGGCGCGGTGGCCGAGGAGGCGGCCTGGCAGGAGCTGGCGCGGCGGATTCCGGCCGGGCGGGCGAACTGGCTGCTCCAGGGGCATCGGCCGGCCGACATGGGCGCGCGGCCGACCGGTGTGGCCGCCGGGACGACCGTCCTGGTGATCGTCAGCAACCAGCCGCTGCCCGCGAACGACCGGCAGCCGGCCATCACGTACTGGACCGCCGTGTGGCGGGCGCACGGCGACCGGGAGGCGGTCGGGGCGGCGTTCGTGGCGCTGCGCACCGCCGTCGGGAACACCAGGGCGCAGGCCATCAGGGCCCGCAGGCCGGTCGGCGTGGACGCGCCGCCGCCCGGCGCGGGCGACGACGTCGTGGTGTCGTTCCTGGTGCTGCCGGTGGCCGCCGACGTGGCGGCGCAGTCGTGGACGAAGGCGGCGCGGGCGCGGCTGCTGCCCGACAGGTTCGTGGTGCTCGGGTTCGAGGGCGGCGAGCAGGTGGTGTCGGTGACGGGTACGCCGGTGCCGGACACGCTGCCGGTGAGCCCGGACCCGGAGGCGGCCGACCAGCTCAAGGTGGACGAGCGGAGCGGGTCGTTGCACGTCCCCGACGAGCTGGGCTGGCTGACCGACCTGGACCGCGCGGTGGCCACGGGGATGGCGGTGCGGATCCCGCTGACCGACCGGATCAGGGGCGGGCTCGACCGGCTGGTGGTGCTCGGGCTGCGGCAGCGGTCGGGGCCCGAGGAGACGGGCGCCGAGCTGGCCGACCTGATCACCCGGCAACTGCGCGGCCCGTCGGGGTTCATGCTGGTGCCGCAGGGCACGCCGACCAACAACAGCGAGGCGGCCCCCGCCGGGCAGAACGCCCGCGAGGAGGCCGAGGCGGGCCTCCGCACGGCGGCGGGCATCGGATTGACGGCCGAACCGGGGCTCCAAGACGAGTGGGCCACCAGGACCGACGGTGAGTGGCTGGCCGAACTGCTCGGCATCGACCCCGCCGCGCTGGCCGGCACGCCGAACGCCGACCGCACCGACCAGCGCGACGCCAAGGCCGCCAACATCGCGCTGTGGCCGGCGACCTGGGGCTCGTACCTGCGGACCATGCTGCACCCGATCGTACCGCCGGACATGGTGGACAAGACGCGCGCCTTCTTCACCCGGTACGTGTCCGGTCGCGGCCCGCTCCCCGTCGTCAAGATCGGCCGGCAGCCGTACGGGATCGTGCCCGCCACGGCGTACTCGCGCATGTCCCTGCCGCCCGGCCACCGGCGCGGCCTGAAGCGGGTCCTCGACGCCGCCGCCCAGGACTGGCGGGCCGCCGCCACGGCGCACGTCGCCCACCTGGACAAGGACGACGACCCGCACCAAGTGCTGCTCGACATTCTGGCGCTGCACCCGACCTCCGCCGAGTACCACCAGCGATACGCGCAGAGCGTCGAGGACGTCTACAACCGGGAGAACCTGGCCGGTGGCGGCCCCCGGGTGCTGCCCGCCCTGGACCGGCTCGACATGCCGCGGCCGATCCGCGCCCTGCTGGCCAGGCTCGGCCACACGGGGCAGGACCCCGACCTGGTGCGGCGGCTGTTCGTGGGCACGCAGCACCCGCTGCTCGGCCCGCTCGTGGACGACCGCCCGCCCTCGGAGACCGACCCGGTCCGCGCCTACCTGCCGGGCGGCGGCAACTACCTGCAGTGGCTGGCCGCGCACGCCGGGACCGACCTGGAGACGATCCGCCTGGAGAGCGGGTTCGCCGGTGACCGGCGACCGGCCGCGCTGCTGTACCTGCTGCTGCGCCACGCGGTGCTGCTCGGCTGGGAGGACGCGGGCCGCCGGCTGGCGGCGCTCGCGGGCAGTCCGGTGCCGTCGCCGGTGGACCCGCTGTTCGTGCACGTCAGGGGCGGGGCGCCGAGCGAGAGCCGGTTCCGCCAGCTCTACTCGCCCGACCAGGCGATCACCGGCCTGCCGGACCGGCTGGTGCGCGAGCACATTCCCGCGGTGCTCGGCACGGCGGGCCCGCAGGGGCAGGCGATCGCGCAGCTCGGCGAGCAGGTGCGCGCGCTGGGCCTGCTGGCCGGGCTGCCGACCGCGCGTCTGGAGCGGGTGCTGGCCGAGCACCTCGACTGCGCCGCGTACCGGATGGACGCCTGGATGCTCGGGCTGGCCACCGAGCGGCTGACCGAGCTGCGCCGCCCCGGCGGCACGGGTGTGCGGCGCGGTGTCCACGTCGGCGCGTACGGCTGGCTGGAGGACGTCCGGCCCCGGCCCAAGCCGCTGCGGCCGGTCACTCTCACCGGCGACCTGGCCGCGCTGTTCGGCCCGACGGTGTGGCACGACCCGGCGAACGGCGGCTACGTGCACGCCCACTCCCCCGCCCAGGCGACCACGGCGGCGGTCCTGCGGGCCGGTTACCTGGCCAACGCCACGCCGGAGACGCCCGGCATGTTCGCCGTGAACCTCAGCTCCGAGCGGGTCAGGGTGGCGCTGTCGCTGCTGGACGGCCTGCGCCAGGGCCAGTCGCTGGGCGCGCTGCTCGGTTACCGGTTCGAGCGCGGCCTGCACGACCGGTTCGAGGACGTCGAGCTGGACACGTTCATCACCGCGCTGCGCGGCGCGTTCCCGCTGCGGGCGGGCCGGCTGCCCGGCGCCAAGCCGGACCAGGACACCGCCGTGGAGCTGGTGGAGGCGCGCAACGTCGTGGACGGCCTGGCACTCGTCCGGCGGATCACGCGGACGCCGGGCGCGGCCCACTATCCGTTCGGCGCCGAGGGGCTGCCCGACGTCGAGAGCCAGGCCCAGCAGGACGCCATCGACGCGGAGGCGCTGCGGCTGCTCGACACGCACGACGCGCTGGCCGACCTGGCCGTGGCGGAGGGGACGTACCAGGCGCTGGCCGGTAACCCGGAGCGCGCGTCCGCGACGCTCGACGCGTACGCCAAGGAGGGCCTGCCGCCCGACCCCGCCGTGGTGCGCACGCCGCGCGGCGGCGTCACGCTGACCCACCGGCTGGCCGTGCAGTTCCGCCCGGGACGTGGCCCCGGACCTGGGGACACGCCGCGCGGCAAGGCCGAGCCGGCGATCGAGGACTGGCTGCCGTCGCTGCTGCCCGATGACGACAAGGTGGCCGCGCTGGTCACCTGGACGGACCCGGTGGACGGCGACGCCGAGAGCCGCGTCGTCACCCAGCGTGACTGCGGGCTGGGCGCGATCGACCTGCTGTACGCCCTGCGCCCGGCGAGCGAGGCGGCCATGACCGACCTGGACGACCGGATCGTCGGCGTCGTCATCGACCGCGACCATCCCCGGCCCGACGCCGTGCTGACCATCCGCTACACCCAGCGGGTGCCGGGCAGGGTGACGTTCTTCGAGCTGTCGCAGCTCATCGCCGCCCTGCGGACGCTGCTGACCACGTCGAGGCCGGTACGCCCGAGCGACCTGACCCCCGCGGCCGGCGCCGAGACCGTCGACCGCGCCGCCGACGACGCCGTCTCCCTGCCCAGGTCGCGCCCCGCCGAGGTCAGGGAGGCCCTGCGGCGCCTGGCCGACGACGTGGGCGACTATGTGGAGGACCTGGCCCGGGTGTTCCCCGAGCCGCCCGCGCCCGTCCGGCGCGGCGACGCGATCGAGGGGATCGACACGTTCCTGAGCCGGTACGCCACGCTCGTGGCCAGGGCCGGCGGGTTCGGCATGGTGCGCAGCGGCTGGGGCGAGGTGGCCGCCTGGCGGCAGGGCGTCTTCACCGAGGTGCTGGCCGCGGCCGACACCGTTGCGGACCGGCTGGCCAAGGCCCTCGACGAGGCCGACGAACTCATCTCCGCCTACGACGCGCTCCCGCAGTCCGCGTCCGACACCGAGCGCTTCCTGCTGCTGCAGAAGGCCGAGCGGCTGCTCACCACGCGGCCGACCAGCCCGCTGCCCGACCGGCCGCGCCGGTTGCGGACGATCCTCGACGACCGCCGCAGGGACTTCGCCCGCCGTCTCGACGACGTGCGCGACGTGGCACGGACGAACCGCAGGTCACTGAGCGGCCTGCTGGACGAGGTGGCCGACCTGCTGCCGCTGACCGACGTGGATCCGGCGGGGCTGGACCTGCGGCCGTACGAGGACCGGGCGGTCGCGTACGGGGCCGAGCTGCTCGGCCGGGCCAGGGCGCTGGCCGCCGAGATCGACGGCCGGGTGGAGTCCTCCGGCAAGGCGCTGGACGCCTACGACAAGGCGGTGACCGGCCCGGAGAAGGTCCAGGCCGCGATGGAGGCGCTCAAGGCGCTGCTCGGCGAGGACGTGCTGGCGGTGCCCGAGTTCACGCCGGCGCAGCGGCTCGCCCAGGACTGGCGCAGGGCCCACGACGACAGCGACGACCTGGTCGAGCACCTGGAGGACGACTTCGGGCGCGAGTTCCCGGTGGACGACTGGCTGCACGGCGTGGCCAGGGTGCGGGACCGGGCGCGGCTGTGGGAGCAGGTCACGCTGCTCAGTGACGCGCTGCGCGGCCCGGGCGACGGCCTGATGGGCAACCACGACGGCTGGGACGAGCCCGCGCTGACCCCGATCCAGCTCCCCTACCGGCAGCGCGACCACTGGCTGGGCATGGAGTTCGCGGAGGGGGCCACGTTCGGGGAGGACCGGGTGCTGTTCACCGCCCACTACGCCGACGACGACTTCATCGAGGACGGCGCGGCCTGCGGGCTGCTGCTGGACGAGTGGACCGAGGTGGTGCCGGCCGAGCGGGAGACCACGTCGATCGCGCTCAACCACGACCGGCCCGACTCCGAGCCGCCGCAGGCGATGCTGCTGGTGGCGCCGCCGGTCAAGACGGGCGCGTGGCGGTGGGAGGACCTGGTGGCGGCGGTCGGTGAGACGTTCGACCTGGCCAGGAGCCGCGCGGTGGAGCCCGCGCACCTGGACGGGACGGCGTACGCGCACCTGCTGCCCGCGACCGTGCTGTCCGCGACGCGCCGGCCCATCACGATCAGCACCGACCTCGCCGTCAACAACCTGCGCGGCCGGGAGGGATGACCGATGCTCGAACCACCCCGCATCGAGAACCTGCGCGAGGCGCTGGCGCGCCGCGACCACCCGGTGGTGGGCCTGTGGAACCGGCTGGAGGTCCGGCCTCGGGCGACCGACTTCGACCGCGCGCTGCGGGCCGAGGTGCGCGACGCGCTGTGGATGCTGACCCGGCAGTGGCAGCTCGGCGAGTTCCGCGGGTCGGACGCGGGCTCGCCGGTCACCGCGACGTACGCGCTGGCCGCCGCGACGCCCGACCGTTTCAGGCCGGGTGAGAGCGCGCCTGAGGACCTGCCCGCCGGGCTGCCGCTGGAGGCGGCCGCGGAGCGCCAGGCTCTGCCGTTCGCGTTCGGGACCGACCGGATCTCGTTCGACCTGCGCCTGGCGCTCGGCCGCCGGTGGCTCAAGCTGCTCGGCAAGTCCTCGTCGCTGCGCCAGTACCGGCCCGCGTACGTCAAACGCTTCCCCATCGCGCTGCCCGACCCGAAGGCCGACGCCGACACGCCCCGCGTGGCGCATCCGGAGGTCTGGTCGGCGCTGCAGGCCGTCGCGGGCCGCAGGATGGACGGGTACGAGCTGTACCGGCGGGTCAAGGACGGCCACCACGCCTACGACGGCGTCGAGGACGTGCACCACAACCACCGCCAGAAGCTGGACGAGCTCGGGGCCAGGCTGGTGGCCTGGTTCGACGAGCTGATCGAGCAGCCCGCCGGCGGCGCGGCCTGGGATCCGCGGCGGCTGGAGCACCACTTCTCCGTCTCGGGCGGCGGCAAGGTGCTCACCGCGCCGGAATATCCGGGCGGCGAGCTCGACTGGCACGCGTTCTCGATCGACCCCGGCGGCCCGCTGGGCGGCACGTCCGCGGCGCCCGCCAGGATCAACAGGACCGTGTTCCCCGCTCCGGTGCGCTTCTCCGGCATGCCGCTGCCGCGCTGGTGGGCGATCGAGGACGGCCGTACGAACTTCGCCGCCGTCCGGCCGGACAGCACGGACCTGGCACGGCTGATCATGCTGGAGTTCGCGCTGGTCTACGGCAACGACTGGTTCCACCTGCCCTGCGACCTGCCCGCGGGCACGATGGCCTCGATCCTGGGGCTGGCGGTGACCGACGTCTTCGGGCAGCGGCTGTGGGTCACCCCGGCGGGCGCCGGCGACGACCAGGACTGGCAGCGGTGGTCGATGTTCACGCTCGACACCATCGGCTCCGGCTCGGTGCCCGCCGACACCGGCCTGTTCCTGCCACCGACCGTGCCGAAGGCCGCCTCGGGGCCGCCGCTGGAGGAGGTGACGCTGATCCGCGACGAGAACGCGAACATGGTGTGGGGCATCGAGCGCACCGTCCGGCTGCCGACCGGCCAGGGGCGTTCAGGGAGCGAGGTGGCGGCCGAGATCCTCGCACACCGGCTGCGGCTCTTCCCGCCCGTGCCGCCCACCGATCCGCGCGCGCCGATCGCCTATCAGGCGATGAACTCGGTGCCGGAGTACTGGGTGCCGTTCATCGCGGTGCACGAACCGGGCGAGAACCGGCGGATCCGGTTGCGGCGCGCGGCCATGCCGAGCGTGGTGGACGCGCGGCCGGTGCGGCCGCGTACCGGGCTGCTGCGGGAGGGGCTGGACAGTACGCCGCAGGCGGCGTACTTCGTGCACGAGGAGGAGGTGCCGCAGACCGGTACGCGGCTCACGGTCGCCTACAACCGGACCCGGTGGCGGGGCGGCAGGGTCGTGGTGTGGCTCAGCGCGCAGCGGGGCACCGGGCGGGGCGAGGGCTCCAGCGGGCTGGCCTTCGACCTGTTGGTGGACACGGCCACCGACCGCCCCTCCATACCCTGAAATTTCGGGAGTCTATGACCTAGGATCTGGTTTGTGACCGCGCCGCACGGCATCAACCCGAATGTTCCACATTCCGCCCGGGTCTATGACTACTGGCTGGGTGGCAAGGACAACTTCGAGGCCGATCGCCGGGTGGCCGAACAGGTCATCGAGGCGGTGCCGGGTGTGCGCGAGAGCGCCAGGAACAACCGCGCCTTCCTCGGCCGGGCCGTCCGCCACCTCACCCGGCTGGGCGTGCGCCAGTTCCTCGACCTGGGCACCGGCATCCCCAGCCAGGGCAACACGCACGAGGTCGCGCAGGCGGAGGCGCCGGAGTCGCGGGTGGTCTACGTCGACAACGACCCCATCGTGATGACGCACGCCAGGGCGCTGCTGACCAGCACGGCCGAGGGCAGGACGGCGTACATCGAGGCCGACGTACGCGATCCGCAGTCCATCCTGGAGCACCCCGACGTGCTGGCCACGCTGGACTTCACCCGGCCTGTCGCGATCATGATGGTCGCGATCCTCATGCACATCTCGGACGACGACGACCCGGCCGGCCTCGTCAAGGCGTACGCGCAGGCTCTCCCCAAGAACGGCTATCTGGTGGTCAGCCACCTGACGCTCGACCTGGTCTCCGAGGAGATGGCCGGCCGCTACCTGAAGGCCACCCGGCACCAGGCCATGCACAGGACGCCCAGGACCGGCGAGCAGATCACCCGCTACTTCGAGGGGTTCGACCTGGTCGAGCCCGGTCTGGTGGGCGTCTCGGAGTGGCAGGACGCGCCGCTCTTCCCGGACCCGGCCACCTGGATGTACGCCGGCGTGGGCCGCAAACGTTAGTCCTCCTCCAGGAAGTAGCGCAGGTAGAAGTCGGGTTTGGCGAGGAAGCGCCGCCAGTCGTCGACCACCTGGAGCTTGTCCCATTCGGTGGCGCGGATGCCGTGCTCGCCGAGCTCGACGATCTGCGCGCCGGGCAGGCTGGTGAGGATGGGTGAGTGGGTGGCGCAGATGATCTGGCCGCCCTCCTGGGCCACGCGGTGGAACAGACCGGCCAGGCGCAGGCACGAATGGAACGACAGGGCGGCCTCGGGCTCGTCCATCAGGTAGAGCCCTGGCCCGGACACCATGCGGTCGAGCACCGTGAAGAAGCCCTCGCCGTGGGACTGCTCGGTGAGGTCGCTCTCCCAGTAGCCGTACAGGCCGGACACCCGCTGGCCGAGGTTGAAGAGGGTCTCGGCGCGCATGAAGAACGCCCGCCGCTTGAGACGCGGGCCCTTGACGAGGCGCAGTCCCGTCGCGGTGAAGCCGGCCCGCAGGACCGCGCCGAGCGGGGTGGGCTCGCCGGTGGAGGCGTACTTGGTGCCCGCCTTGCCGCCTTCGGCGTTGATGCGGCACACGTCGGCGATGGCCTCGATGATGGTGGACTTGCCCGATCCGTTCTCCCCGACCAGGAAGGTGACCGGGCGGGTGAGGCTCAGCCCGTGCTCGGCCAGGTGGGCGACGGGGGCCAGGCCCGCCGACCAGCCGTCGGGAAGCTCGGGGACGTCGATCCTGGTCAGTAGCAACGTTCGAGATTCCTTCCTGGTGTCCGTCAGACCTTTCCTATGCGATCCGGACGGCGAACGCGTGCGCCCGAATCGTTCCAAAACGGTTTAAGCTTCAATTGGTAGGTGGGTCTTGGCGACGGGACGGTGGCGTGCGTACAACGGTCGAGGTCGACGTGGCCGCGCCACGGAAGAGGCGCAGGGGGTGGCTCGCCTGGACGGTCGTCGCGCTGCTGGCGCTGTGGGCCGTCCTCCGGGTCGGCGGCCTGGAGTGGGGCTCGTTCCCCACCCAGCTCATGACCGTGACGCCCTATGGGGCGGGGCTGGCGGCGGTGGTCGCGCTGCTGTCGCTGCTGCGGCGCAACCGCCCGGCCGCGCTCGCCGCCGCGATCGTCGGCGTGGTCATGGCGTCGGTCGTGGTGCCACGGGCGTTCGGCGCGGACCAGCCGGTGACGGGCGGGCCGGCGCTGCGGGTGCTGACCGTCAACCTGTTCGGGCGCGGTGACGCGCAGGCCGTGGTGGAGCTCGTACGGCGGTACGACGTCGAGGTGCTGAGCGCGCTTGAGCTCACCTACTCCGTGGCCGCCGCGCTGGACGCGGCCGGGATGAAGGAGCTGCTGCCGTACCGGGTGCTGCAGCCGGAGTTCGGGGCGACCGGGAGCGGGATCTACTCCAGGCATCCGGCGACGGAGCTGACGGGGCTGTTCACGCCGATCGGCCACAACATGCCGGCCGCCACCCTGTCGCTGGCCGGTGGGCGCAAGGTGGAGCTGGTGGCCGTACACCCCAACCCGCCGCTCGGCCGCAAGGAGGCGGAGTGGCGGGCCGTCCTGCGCGACCTGCCCTCGGCCTCCTCGTCGGCGATCCGGGTGCTGGCCGGCGACTTCAACGCCAGCCTCGACCACCGGGCCTTCCGCGACCTCCTGGAACGCGGCTACGTGGACGCGGCCTCCCAGGTGGGCCAGGGCCTTACCCCGACCTGGCCGAACTTCCGGGCCATCCCGCCGATCATCTCCATCGACCACATCCTGGTCGACCGGCGAGCCGGGGTCGCCCACGTCGAGATCCTGGACGTCCCCAAATCCGACCACCGCGCCGTCTACGCCGACCTACGCCTCCCTTAGAACCCCCGGGACGCCCACTCGGGGCCCTCACGTCGGGACCCCCACCTTCCAAAGGACCTCGCCGAAGTGCGGCGGGGCGGAACGGGCGGGAAAGCCGGGGGGGTCAGGCCCGGTAGTCGAACCAGTCGAAAGCCGCACTCCCCTCCGTGACGTACATCCCGACCACCCGCCCCGTAAAACCGCTGGCCACCTCAGTGGTGACGTACCGGCCGTCGAGTTCGGCGAGCAGAACCCCGTCGGCGGTGAAGGAGATCGTGTCGGGCCCGGTGGCCGTCACCCCGAGGAGGTCGCCGGAAGGGGCGATGACGGACGGCGGGAGAAGGCCGGTGGTGCGGAAGGCGATCCCGAGGGTGAGCGCCCCGACCGGCGCCGGCCGCTCGGCCACGCACTGCCGGACAGGCCCGATCCGCGCGATCACCCGGACCATCCCCCCGGCCACCTCCAGGTCGTAGTGATGGGCCTCGTCGAGGCGCACCGACAGCCCCGCCGTCCCCCCGCCCGCCTCCAGACGGGCGGCGACAAGGCAGTCGGGATGCTGCTGACGGCGCCCGACGAAGGTGTGGCCGGGCCGGTCGAGCGTGGGCCCGGTGGCGTGCAGGGTCAGGTGGCCAGGCCGTTCGGTGAGCGACCAGGAGGAGTCGGGACGGCTGCGCGGCGAGATCCAGTACGGCGCCAGAACGGCGGCGTCGAAGTCGTCGCGCGCCGGGTCCTCGGGCAGGGGATGCCAGGCGGCGGGCGCCGGATGCCGGTCGAGCACCGGCCCCGCGACCGGCCACCCGTCCACCCACTCGACCGGGACCAGGAACGTCTCCCTGCCCAGCCCGTGGAAACCCGGCGTACGACCACGCGGCCGGGTGCCGAGCAGCACCATCCACCAGGTCCCGTCGGCCGCCTGGACGAGGTCGGCGTGCCCGGTGCTCTGGATCGGCCGGTCGGTGCTGCGGTGGGACAGGATCGGGTTCACGGGAGCGCCCTCGTACGGCCCGCGCGGCGAACGCGCACGAGCGACCGACACGCCATGCCCCCGCTCGGTGCCGCCCTCGGCGATCACCAGGTACCACCAGTCACCCACGTGGTAGAGGTGCGGCGCCTCCGGATACTGCAGCCCGGTGCCCGGCCAGGCCGGGAACGGCCCCTCCAGCACCTTGCCCGTCCCGGTGTCGATGCGCGCGACCTGCGTACCCCAGACGGCGCACCAGCACGACCCGTCCTCGTCCCACGCCAGGTCGGGGTCTATCCCGGGCAGATCCAGCCAGACCGGGTCCGACCACGGCCCCTCGGGACGGTCGGCGGTGACGAGGAAGTTGCCCCGGTCGCTCAGGTTGGTGGTGATCAGGTAGAAGCGGCCGTCGTGGTGCCGGAGCGTGGGCGCGTAGACGCCGCCGGACGAGGGGGTCTCGGGCGGCAGGCGGAGTTGTTCCGGCCGGTCGAGGACGTTGCCGATCTGCCGCCAGTGCACGAGGTCCCGGCTGTGGAAGATCGGCACGCCGGGGAAGTACTCGAAGCTGGAGCAGGCCAGGTAGTAGTCCTCGCCGACCCGGCACACGCTCGGGTCCGGATGGAACCCGCCGAGCACCGGGTTGTCGTACGTCCGCACTTTCAGCCCTCCAGGAGCCGGGTCGAGGTGGTGAGCCGCCGTGCCGGGCCCAGGGTGATGGTCTCACCGGTGAGCCGGATGACCGCGCGCAGCAGGGGTTCGTCCGCCGAAGGGCCGGCGGCGAGGGTGATCGTGCCGGGCTCGACGATGCGCCGCAGGTCGACGCCGGTGTAGGAGAACGCGTCCGCGGGCACGTCGAACGCCACCTCGCGGGTCTCCCCCGGCGCCAGCGCCACCCTGGCGAACCCGATGAGCTGGATCGCGGGCCTGGCGACCTGCGCGACCGGGTCGGAGGCGTACAACTGGACGACCTCCTCGCACGGCCGGTCACCGACGTTGCGGACGGTCACCCTGGCCTCGACCGTGCCGTCCGTGGGGCACTGCGCCCGGTCGGTGACCAGGGCCGTGTACGCGACCTCCGCGTACGACAGCCCGTGCCCGAACGCGAACGCCGGCGTGGGGTCGAGCACCGTGATCCCGTCCGCCCGCCGGCCCAGCGGCGGCTGCAGGTACGTGGACGGGTTGATGGCCGGCGAGGCGGGGATCTGCACCGGCAGCCGGCCCGACGGGTTGACCCGGCCGCTCAGCACGCCCGCCACGGCCGCCCCGCCCTCGACCCCGGGCAGGAACGCCTGGACCGCCGCCGCGACCCGATCCTTGTACGCCCCCAGCGCGTACGGCCGCCCGGACACCACCACCAGCACGACCGGCGTACCGGCGGCCAGGACCGCCTCCACCAGGTCCGGCTGGAGGCCGGGCAGGCGCAGGTCGGCCGCGTCGCAGCCCTCGCCCGAGGTGCCGCCGCCGAACAGCCCGGCCCGGTCGCCGACGAACAGCAGCACCAGGTCGGACTCGGCGGCGAGCGCGGCCGCCGCGGCGATCCCGGAGGCGTCGTCGCCCATCACGTCGGCGCCGATCGCGTGCCGCAGGTCCGCGCCGGGGAACTCGGCGGCCAGGGCCTCGCCGATGGACGGGACGGGCAGGCCCATGCCGTGCTCCGGATAGCGGTCGAGCACGTGGTTCGGGAAGGCGTAGCAGCCCAGCAGGGAGCGCGGGTCGCCGGCGCACGGCCCGATGACCGCGATCCCGGCGGTGGTGGCGGGGTCGAGGGGCAGGGTGTCGGCCGGGTTGCTCAGGAGCACGATGGAACGTTCCGCGACCGCCGCCGCGAGGGCCCGGTTGCGGGCGCTGTCCAGCTCAAGGTCATCGCCGGGGGCGTCCGGGGCGGTGTCGAGGAGGCCGAGTTCGATCTTCTGGTGGAGCACGCGGCGTACCGACTCGTCGACCAGGGCCTCGTCCACCCGGCCCGCGCGGACGTGCGCCACCAGGTGCTCGCCGTATCCGACGGTCTCGGGGAGTTCCACGTCGATGCCCGCCCGCATCGCCACCGCGCCCGCGTCCGCGTCGTCCTCGGCCACCCCGTGCATCGAGGCCAGGAACGGGATCGCCCAGTAGTCGGCCACCACCGTCCCCTCGAACCCCCACTCCTCCCGCAGCAGCCGCCGCAGCAGGTCGGCGCTCGCTCCGACCGGCACCCCGTCGAGGTCGGTGTAGGAGTTCATCACCGAGCGCGCCCCGCCCTCGCGCAGCGCGGTCTCGAACGGCGGCAGCACCACGTCGGCCAGTTCCCTCGGCCCGATGCTGACCGGGGCGTGGTTGCGGGCGGCGCGCGAGGCCGCGTACCCGGCGAAGTGCTTGAGCGTGGCGATGATCCCGGCCCGCTCCAGCCCCCGCACGTACGCCGCCCCGAGCTGCCCGGCCAGGTACGGATCCTCGCCCAGCGTCTCCTCGACCCGCCCCCACCGGTAGTCGCGCACGACGTCCAGCACCGGCGACAGCCCCTGGTGCACCCCGGCCGCGCGCAGGTCGGCGCCGATCGCCCCCGCCAGCCGCTCGATCAGCCCGGGGTCGAACGTGGCCGCCCACGCCAGCGGCGTCGGGTAGGCCGTGGCCCCGTACGTGGCGAAGCCCGTCAGGCATTCCTCGTGGGCGATCGCCGGGATGCCGAGCCGGTTGGCGGCGACGACCCGTTCCTGGAGCGAGCGCAGGCGGGCCGCCCCCTCGGCCGGGCTCACCGGGGCGGTGCCGTAGACGCGGGTGAGGTGCCCGAGCCCGTAGCGCAGCCGCTCCTCCAGCGCGCCGCCCGCCATGAACAGGTCCTGCAGGGGCGCGACGTTGCCCGGCTCATCGGTCTGGACCCAGACGGACCCGAGCTGCGCGACCTTCTCTTCGAGGGTCAGCTCGGCCATCAGGCTATCCACGCGCTCGCCGATCGTACGGGCGCGGTCCCGCCAGGGCGCGAGGCCCGGTGCGTTGACAGAAGTCATGGCTGCGGCTTTCGAGAGATTCACCCGATCATTACGCCGGGACTTTAAGTGCCTCTCGCAACGACGTCAAGAATATTTCGAAGTCATACCGAAAATTTCGGAGCCGGGTCGGCGGCCACCCGGAGAACGACCTTCGCACCCCGCGATGACCTGCTCAGGCGGCCCGGCCCGGCCGATGAAAGTTTCAGGAAAGTTGCCTAACCGCGTTTCTTGACCACGTCCTCAAGACTCATGTCGCCGTCCGGAGTCCTGACCTGCCAGTCGAAGGACCGCGCGGCGTCCGGGAGCGGCTGTCCCTGTTGCGGCGCCACATACGTGCCCGCCTTCGCGGGGTCGATGGCCGCCTTGCCGAAGTCGATCGCCGCGGCGCCGTCGGGGCGCATGAACGCCAGTTGCACGGCCGCCGAGCCGCCGATCCCCGCCGCGAGGCCGCCGAGCACGTCCTTGAGCCCGAGCGAGCCGAGGAAGCGCTGCAACTGCCCGGTCGCGGCGGCCAGGGACGCGTTCGCCTGGGCCGCCGTCGTACGCATCGCGATCTTCGCGGCCACCCTGGTCTGCGGGGCGAGCGAGAGCGCCTGCAACGCGAGCAGCCGCAGGTACGTCGTCTGCGCGATCTTGGCCGCCGCGCCCCAGTAGACGAGGAACCCGTCGCCGATGCTGTCCACGTGCCCCGCCACCCACTGCACGTTGGTACGGAAGGCGTCGAGGTGGGCCCGCAACTCGGTGGCCGCACTGGCGAACGCCCGCTGGTCGTCGGCGATCCACTTCTGCCCCGAGGCGTTGATGACGGCGGTGAGCGCGTTGTTGGCCCCCTTGTCGAGCCGCCCGCCGGCGCCCGCCTGGAGGTTGGAGGCCGCCGTCCAGATGCCGAAGACGTTCGCGACGGCGGGCGCGGTGGCCAGCAGGCCGAGCGCGATCGACGGCTCCAGCCGGGCCGCCTTGCGCAGGATGTCCCGCACCGCGGCCGGGTCAGGCGGGCTCTTCACCGCCCGCAGCGGCGACCCGTCCCTGGCCCGCCCCGCGACCCTCGGACGCGCCCTCACGGCTTGATCCGTTGCACGGCGAGGTCCTCGGCGGCGCGCCAGTTCCGCTCGGCGATCCTCAGGTCCTCACCCTCCCACTTGCCGAGCACGGCCAGCGCCGCCTCCGTGTCACGCAGGAAGGAGTCGAGCAGCGACCGGTAGAGCACCCCCACACTCCACTCCCCGAGCGGCCCCCAGCCGGGAAAGTCGACGGACCTGTTCTCCTCGAAGATCTGCCGCACCTCGGTGATGACCGGCAGCACGTCGTCCCTGAGACCCCGACGGACCGCACCGATCGCGGAGGGGGTGATATAACGCGTATCCACGGATCCCACTCTGTAATGCGCGACGCGGACGGCGCTGGAACGTCATTTATTGATCATTAACAGTTCTCATGTGCGAAACCACGCCGCTTCCCACCCTTTATCCCGATAAATTGGGGTAACCGGGGGACACATGTGATTTGAGGGGCGGAGTGCACAGCCAGCGCGACCTTTACCAGGCGTACCGCCTCACCATCCAGCGCATCGGCCTGGCGCTGCTGCGCGCCCAGCCCAACCAGCCGGAGTGGCCGCTGCGCCGGCAGAACATCGGCTTCCTGGCCGGGATCATGGTCGCGGTCCTGCTCTGCGTCGGTTTCGCCGTCTACGGCCTGCTGCGCCCCGGCGGCACCAAGTCGCTGGAGAACCCCGGCACGCTGATCATCGAACGCGAGACCGGCGCCAGGTTCGTCTACAGCCAGGACCAGCGCCGGCTCATCCCGGTCGCCAACTACGCCTCGGCCCGGCTCGTCCTGGGCGAGGGGCAGGTCAAGGAGCGGGTCGTCGCGCGGGAGGCGCTGACGAAGTACGAGCGCGGCGCGGCCATCGGCATCCCCGACGCCCCCGACTCCCTGCCCACTCCGGCGAACCTCACCAAGGGCCCCTGGTCGGCCTGCGTGCAGGAGCGGGCCGAGCCGACCGGGCGCAAGCCGTACGTGACGCTCGTCGCGGGACGGGAGATCGGCGGCACGCCGGTCGCGGAGGGCGACGCGCTGCTCGTGGACGTGGGCGGCCAGACGTGGGCCGTCTGGCGCGGCACCCGCATGCGCGTGGCCGCCGGCATCGCCCGCGGTCTCACCGCCGCCACGCCCGCCGCCGTACCCGTGACCTGGCTGAACGCGCTGCCTGAAGGGCCCGACCTGGCCGCGCCGCCCATCGCCGGGCGCGGGCGGCCGGTGGCCGGTCCCGGTGGCAAGGCCGCCGCCGTGGGCCAGGTGTTCCGCGCCGGCGCCGTGGCCGGTGGCGAGGCCCGCTGGTACGTCCTGCTCGGCGACGGCCTGGCCCCCATCACTCAGGGGCAGGCCACGCTGCTGCTCAGCGACCCCGACAGCAGGGCCGCCTACGGTGGGGGCGCGGTCAAGGAGATCGCGGTCGACGCCGCCACCGCCAACGCCGCCCCCCGCTCCCGCACCAAGCCGCCCGCCGACGGCCTGCCCGCCGTCATGCCGCGGATGACCGCGTACGACCCGGCGAACCCGCTCTGCGTGGTCTACGCCGAGACGGGCACCGGCTCCACCCGCGTCCGCCTCACCACCGGCGCCCGGCTGCCCGAGCCGCGCGGCGACGCCACCGACCTCGTACGCCTCCCGCCGGGCCGCGCGGTCCTGGCGGGCGTCCTGCCCGGCGACGGCCAGCTCACGGCCGTGCAGTCCTACTACCTGATCACCCCGGAGGGCCGCCGCTACGCCGTGCCGGGCACCGACGTGCTGGCCAAGCTCGGCTACGCCGCCGCCCAGGCCGCCCCGGTCCCCGCGAACGTGCTCCAGCTCATCCCAGAAGGCCCGGTGCTCGACCCGGCCCGAGCCGCGAAACCGGTGCTGGAGGCTCAGTAGCCCCGGTAGCCGCCGCCGGTCTTCATACCGACCACGCCCGGCACGTTGGACACCGAGCCGTAGCGCGAGATCGCGTACTGGACGCCCGCGATGATGTTGTCCACCGGGTTGTAGATGTTGCCGTGCCCCGGCAGCTTGTGCGCGTTGAACGTGGGGTCGATGGTCTGCATGAGCCCCTTGGACGGCGTGCCCTTGGCGGCGTTGGAGTCCCAGTTGTTGATCGCGTTGGGGTTTCCGCCGGACTCGTGCTTGATGATCATCCAGATGTCGTTCGGGTTCATCTTGTCCGCGGGCACGCCGTGCCGCTTGAGGATGGTGATCGCCTGGTCGATCCATTCGGCCACCTGCCCCTGAGGCGCGGGGCCGCCGCCGGGCGGGGGCGGGCCGCTGGGGCCGTACCCACCGAAACCCACGGTGCCCGAGTCGGGCGCCGAGCCGGACTTCGTGCCCGGTGAGGCGCCGGCCAGGTCGGTGTTCTGGCCGTCCAGGCGCGCGGGCTCCCAGCCGAGCGGCTTGCCCGCCGCCGGAACGAACGGCTGGGTGTCGACCTCTTCCAGGCCGCCGGACGCGCCGGTGAGCGGGCCGAGCGATCCCTTGATCTTCTTGCCGGCGTCGGCCATCGTCTTGACGGTCGCGTCGATCGCCTCTTGGAGATCCCCGCTGAGGGTGCCCAGCTTCTCCGACAGGATCGTCCCGACCTGCTCCTCGGTGGGCTTCGGGTCGCGGTTTCGCGCCTCCTGGGCGGCGGTGATGTAGTCCTGGCAGATCTGCTCCGCCTGTCCCTTGGCGGTGCGCAGGGCCTCGGCGGCGGCCTCCAACTGACCGGCGCACTCTTGCAGGGTGCCGGCGAGCTGGCCGCCGCGGTTCACGACCTTGGTCATGTATCCGGCGAAGGCGTCCGCGCTGGGCCCGTCCCAGGCGCCGTCCACGTCGGAGACCGACGCGCTCAGCGCGCCGGTGTGCTCCGTGTATGTGCCCGCCATCGCGCGCCAGTTGCCGGCCGCCGCGGTGAGGGCGCCGGGGTCGCCGTTCAGCTCGACGGCCAGGTCCGCCAGCTTGGCACCGCCCGGCACCCCCCTGACCTCCTCGATCGCGCTCACCGCCGGGCCGCCCCCGAGTCGGCGGAGACGATCGTCCGCTCGACGGCGTCGAGTGCGAGTTCCACGTCCTTCAGGCGGAGGTGCAGGGTGTTGGACACCTCTCTGGAGGCGGTCACCACTTCGGTCACCGCCTCGGAGAGCAGGCCGGCGCCCCAGATGTGGTCCGAGCCGGGAAGCCCGAGGAGGTTCCCGAAGGCCGTCCGGGCCGGGGCGTTGTCCACCCACTGGTCGAACGCGCCGGACGCGGACTTCACCGCCGCGGCGCACCCGGTCAGCGCTTCGCGGTGGAACTTGAGCATCACGCTCGGCTTTCCTTTCCTCAGCGCCGGAACAGCTCCAGCAGCTCCTCGGCCCGGTGGGTACGCGCGATCCACACCTCGCGCCCCCGGCGCTCCCTCGTGATCAGCCGGCCGGCCCGCAGCCGGTCGCAGTGGTAGGTGAGGCCGCTGGGCGCGATCTTCATGTCGGTGGCCAGCATGGACATCGTCATGGGCTGGTCGAGCGCGCACAGCAGGTCGGCCCGCACCGGCCCCACGAGCGCCGTCAGCTCGTCCACGGCGGGCGCGACGGGTTTGCGCCACAGCGAGTCGGCCCCGGGTACGGGGTAGGCGATCCACACCGCGTCCGGGTGGTCGAGGCTGACGATCACGGCGTCCTTGCCCGCCAGCATCGGCACCAGGACGATCTTCCGGTCGCCCAGCTCGTGCGTGGTGGCCTCGACGTCGGAGATGAGCAGGCCGCGCTCGCCGTACATGATCCGGCCGCTGAGCGCGCCGAGCAGCAGTTCGGGGCCGCCGCGCACGTTCGTCACGCCGACCCGCTGGATCTCCCGGTCGAGCAGCGGGCGGGCCCGCTGCCACAGCGGTTCGGTGGTGTTCCAGACATCGGCCAGGGCACTGGCGTAGCCGCGCAGCCAGCGCGTGGGCCGCTCGGCGGCCGAACGCCAGTGCGCCGGCGGCGTGCCGGGCCCGAACGTCTCCTCCAGGTCCTTGATCAGGGCGTCGGGCGGGATGTCGTGCAGCGCGCTGACCTGGGTCGGCACGGAGATGTCACCGTCGACGGGCGAGTGCGGCACGAGACTGTCGGGCGCGATCGAGTAGCCGGGCGCGGCCAGCGGGCGAACCGCGTCGTGACCGGCCGGGCCGACGCGCGAGCTGATCGCCCGCCGCCACAGCTCCGGCAGGCCGCGTCGGCGGCCCGCGAGAGCGTCGGCGATCATGGCCAGGGCGGTCAGGTTCGGTGAGATCGAAATGTGAAGCCTGGGTGTGGAGCCGAAGCGCAGCTCGCTCCACACATTCGTTCTTGTTACTTGGGCCCCCACAGGTAGGACTGTAGACAGGGAAGACATCGTCGGAGGAATGCTTCAACAATGCTCGAAACATCCATAAAACGGATGATCTACTGCCTCACGTGATGCGGACGCTTCTGCTTTCGACGCCGTCCGTCCGCACTTGGGTCAGGTCCATGTCTTGCCCCCTATGTCATGCTGTGTTGCGGTTTCAGAGTGAAACTTATGGACCTCCACTAACTTCTGGCTTACAGACCACTTGACTCTCACTAGTCGGGGCCCTCCAGGCCGCTGTGCCACGCGCGGGCGCCCGGCGGGCGGGGTTTCTTGCACCGAGGTCAAAAGACCGTCACCTGAGAGTTGGGTTTTCTCTCCGTCCGGCTGCCGGAACCGGTGGCGACCGTCCCCGGCGGGATGTCAGGCTGCCCGCAACCGCCCCGGTCCTCCTGCGAACGGGTGGCCGGGGCGGAACCTCCGCAAGGCACCACCGAGAGGAGTGCTGCAGATGACACAAGACGCCAGCCGCGTCGCGGCCAAGCGGATCAACGACCACGTGGAGCTCATCCACGTGGACAACCCGGACTCGGTGCTGGAAGTTCCTCGCCGTGACTGGGAGGCGTTCACCGCGGCCGTCAAGTCGGGCGTCTTCGACTTGGAGACGCTCAACAGGCAGGCCGAGGAGAGTGTGGCCTGACCTTCCGCAGCACAAGGGCGCCCGCTCCCGCGCTGGGGAGCGGGCGCTTCTGCTTGCGATTCAGGTCAGCCGCGGCCGGTCCAGTAGTCCTGGGCACGCTCCCACGCCGCCCCGCCGACCGCCCGGCCCAGGGCGCGGCCTTCGAGGTCGCCCAGGCGGAAGTGGATGCCACCGTATCGGCGCGACATCCCGGCCTCGTCGGCCGCCGCGGTGAAGGTGCGCCAGCGCAGCGTCACGTCCGCCGCGGGCGTCACCCCCGGCTCCACCTGCGACGAGCCCGCCGCGATCACGGCCTGCCCGCCGAACGTGTCGCCGCCGGTGAAGCGCTTGAGCACCTCGGCCGCGGCCCCGCTGAACGTGCTGTGCCCGGAGACGTACTCGCCGAACGGCGGCGTCGGGAACGTCGGCACCTGGTAGGGCACCCACGAGGCCCCGTCGACCACCCGGCCGCCCCACGTCGGGATCTGCTGCCCCTGGTAGAGGAACCGGATCGCGGTGATCGGCCGCGCCGAGTCGTGGTCGCGCTTGACCTCCCACGAGGCGATCCCGGCGTCCATGACCGAGTTCGCCAGCGCGAAGAACAGCTTCACGTCCTGGTCGAGCCCGTGGTGGTCACGCGCCGAGATCTGCTGGGCGAACAGGCACCAGTGGCCGGGCGGCGTCTCGCTGGCCGGCCCGTCGGACCAGTATTCGGAGATGACCTTCTGCCGGTCGGTCAGCGCGGCCGTGCCGGCCACGATCTCGGCGGCCTGGGCACGGAACCCGGCCGAGCCGTAGGCGTGAGGCGCCCGCACGCCGTCGGCCAGGTCGCGGGCGTCGCCGCTGAAGGAGGCCACCTGTCCCCAGTGCGGAGCCAGGAACGGCGGCGTGACCAGCACGCCGGCCCGGTTGACGTAGGTCAGCGGCGCCCACCGGCCGGGCTGGTTGAGCGTGGTCAGCGGCTGGGCGACCACGACGGGCGCGTTGACCGGCGCGTAGCCGGTGGTGTCGGCGTAGCCGCCGAGCTGGTTGGAGCCGTCGGCGTGCCGCTGGTCGAGCACCGCCTGGCAGGCGGTCACCCCGGTGGTGGCCGGGGTGCTCGACGCGTCGGCCGGGTCGTAGCCCAGGTCGGCCATCAGCGCGTCGAACCCGGCCCGCTGCGCCGGATAGAGGTCGACCGCGGCCAGGTGGGCGGCGAAGCTGATGGCCTCGGCCTTGTTGGCGTCGGTCCGCTCGGCCACGGGCCGCCGCAGCGTGCCGCCCAGCCGGGTGCCGACGGCGACGGCGTCGTAGGCGGCCCACGCGTCGTAGGCGCAGGTGTGCACGACGGCCAGCGCCCTGGACACCATCGGCGGGCCGAGCGTGCCGGTGCGGATGGCCGTCAGCAGCGCCTGGTTCCACCGGATCACCACGTTGGGCCCGGTGGCCGCCTGCGCGGGCAGCGCGGGCAGAACGAGTGCCAGCGCGCTCACGAGGGCGATCGCGAGCGCGGATAAGGACTTGCGATGGGACATGGAAGATCTCTCCTAGCGTCAATGGGCCCCCGCCACCAGGAGACGATTCCACACTCGAATACGCGTTCGATCTAACCGGCAGGTGACATCCGTCTAGCCGGCACGAGGGGAGAACGTGTTCAGCCAACCAGGCCGCGGATGGTCTCGTAAAGATCCAGGACGGCCAGCGCGAGCGGGATCAGCGCGATCATCAGCAGGATGTCGAAGATGTCGCCCACGCGGCCCCAGAACGGCGACGGGCGTCCCGACGTGAGCCACAGCGCCGACCCCGCCACGGCCAGGGCCAGCACCACCAGCCCCGGCACGATCCCGTAGAGCAGGGCCCCGCCCCCGCCGAGCGACAGGGCGGCGGCCGGCAGGATCACGCCGAGCAGGGTCGTGGTCAGCAGCCAGGTCCGCTGGCCGCGCCCCTCGAAGACGCGGGCGCGCATGAGCAGCGACAACGACAGCGCCGCGCTCATCGCGAACGCGGACCAGGTGCCCTCCAGCACGAGCAGCACCTGGGCGCCGAGCACGACGAGCGCCACGCCGCCGAGCAGCCCGGCGCAGTAGCGGTCGGCGACCACGGTCTTGTCGATCACCAGCCCGCCGTCCAGGTCGCCGCTCTCGCGCCGCAGCTCCTCCGCCGTGGTCGGCAGCGCGGGCAGCGGCATCCCGGCCAGCCGGAACGACAGCGCGGGGATCGCCGTCGTCAGCCCCACCGCGATCGCGGCCAGCACCGCCGCCACGCCCGCCCCGGCCAGGTCGAAGGCCATGACCAGGCCCGAGGCCACCAGCCCGCAGAACGCGGCGGCGGCCAGGCCGAGAAACGTGGGCAGCCCCTGCGCCACCGCGAACCCGGTCGCCGTGGCCAGCATCAGCACCACGCCCGAGGCCGAGAGCAGGGTCGCCGGCTGGAGGATGTCCTGGCCGGAGGCGGGGGCGACCAGGCCGGCGACGAAGCCGTACGGGAGGGCCGCGTACCCGATCACCGCCCCCGAGCGGGCGTCGCCCAGGGCCCGCGACAGGGCCACCGCCACCACCAGCAGGACCAGCGCGACGGCGCCCGCCACCAGCGCGGTCGGTGTCCAGGGCGGGCCGGTCAGCGGCAGCGCGGCGGCGCCCAGCCCGAGCAGGGCGGCGGCGGCGCGCAGGCCGTAGGTCCTGGTGGTGGCCGGCCGCCAGCGCCCCGTGTGCTCCAGCACGCCGGTCGCCACCGCGTCCGCCACGTCGTCGAAGACGACCTCGGGCAGCTCGTGGCCGCGCGGGCGCAGGTGCAGCAGCTCGCCGTCGTGCACGGCCAGCTCCGACAGGGTCGCGTTCGGGTCGAACGGCGGCCCGCCCAGCCGCTGGAGCACCCAGCCGCCGTGCGCCAGGCCCGCCTCCGCGAGCCCTTCTCCCGCGATGCGCAGCAGCGTCGGCAGCAGGTTGCCCAGCGGGATGTCCGGTGGCAGGCCCAGGTCCAGGAATCCGCGCGGGGTCACGACGGTGACCCGGCACAGGTCGGTTCCGGTGGCGCTCACCCGGACGAGTGTAGGGAGCGCGGGGCGGGAACGACGCGCGAAAAACGTTCAGGAATTTTGAAGTGTCGCCTATATCCCTACGTCAGTGGCTTTCATGGGGCTCGTGAGCGGCAGCCTGATCGTGGTGCGCAGGCCGGAGCGGCGCCGGCCGCCTGAGCCTCCTGGCGGCGAGGTGCTCCTGGAGTCTCCTCCGGAGATCCCCGAGACCGTCACGGGCGGCGGGATGTCGCAGTTGCTGACGTATCTGCCCATGATCGCCGGGGCCGGGGCGATGGCGCTCATGTTCACCGGCGGCAACACCAGCAATCCGATCATGCTGGTGTCGAGCGGGCTGTTCGCGGTGTCGATGGTCGGCATGAGCGTGGGTCAGATGATGCGCAACGCCGGCGAGCGCAAGAACCAGCTCAACGGCCAGCGCCGCGACTACTACCGCTACCTGGAGCAGGTCAGGAAGCGGGTACGGAACGCCGCCGCGCAGCAGTACAAGGCCATGACCTGGAACCACCCCGACCCGGCCGCCCTGTGGTCGCTGGTGATGACCACGCGGCTGTGGGAGCGCCGGCCCCGCGACGACGACTTCGCCCAGATCAGGATCGCCACCTCGGCGCAGCGGCTGGCGCTGCCGATGATCCCGCCGGAGACCCGGCCGATCGAGGACCTCGACCCGGTGACCGCCGGGGCGCTGCGCCGGTTCGTCCGCACGCACGCCACCGTGCCCGGGCTGCCGGTGGCGCTGGCGCTGCACTCCTTCGCGCGGATCGTGGTCACCGGCGAGCCGGGGGCGGCGCGCGACCTCGTACGGGCGGCGCTGGCCCAGGCGGCGGCGCTGCACTCGCCCGAGGACCTGCGGATCTCGGTGTGCGCCGCGGGCGACCGGGCCCGCGAGTGGGAGCCGGTGAAGTGGCTGCCGCACGCCCTGCACCCCACCGAGGAGGACGGGGCCGGGCCGGTACGGCTGGTCGTCGGCGACCTCGGCGAGCTGGACGACCTGCTGGGATTCGAGCTGAAGGACCGCTCGCGGTTCAGCAAGGGGCTGACGCCGGAGGCGGTGCCGTACCACGTGGTGGTCGTGGACGGCGGCACGGTGCCCGCGGGCAGCCAGCTCGCCCTGGACGTCATCGAGGGCGTCACCGTGATCGACGTCGGCGGCGTCACCCCGCCCGTGCCCTCGCAGCTCACCCTGCGTCTCGACGTCGGCGAGGACGCCGTGGTCAGGGTCGCGGAGGACGAGCTCGGCAAGGAGGTCAGGACCACGCTCGGTCGGCCCGACCGGCTGCGGCCGCCCGCGTTCGCCGCGCTGGTCAGGCAGCTCGCGCCGATGCGGGCCGCCTCGGCGGGCGGCAACGAGGAGGAGCGGGATGTGTTCGCCACGAACACCACGCTCACCGACCTGCTCAGGATCGGCGACCCCCGCCTGCTCTCCCCCACGACGACCTGGCAGCCCCGGCCCGTCAGGAACCGGCTGCGGGTGCCGCTCGGCCTGGGCGCCGACGGGCGGCCCGTCGAGCTGGACATCAAGGAGGCGGCCCAGGGCGGGATGGGCCCGCACGGGCTGGTGGTGGGCGCGACCGGCTCGGGCAAGTCGGAGCTGCTGCGCACGTTGGTGCTGGCGCTGGCGATCACGCACTCGTCCGAGACGCTCAACTTCGTGCTCGTCGACTTCAAGGGCGGCGCCACGTTCCTCGGCCTGGACGGGCTGCCGCACGTCTCCGCGGTGATCACCAACCTGGAGGACGAGCTGCCGCTGGTCGACCGCATGCACGACGCGCTGCACGGCGAGATGGTACGCCGCCAGGAGCTGCTGCGCTCGGCCGGTAACTACGCCTCGCTGCGCGACTACGAGCAGGCCCGCGAGCAGGGGGCGAACCTGCGGCCGCTGCCGACGCTGTTCATCGTGCTGGACGAGTTCAGCGAGCTGCTGACGGCCAAGCCGGAGTTCATCGAGCTGTTCGTGATGATCGGCCGTCTGGGCCGGTCGCTCGGGGTGCACCTGCTGCTGGCGTCCCAGCGGCTGGAGTCGGGGCGGCTGCGGGGGCTGGACACGCATTTGTCGTACCGGATCGGGCTGCGGACGTTCTCGGCGGCCGAGAGCCGGGCCGTGCTGGGGGTGGCGGACGCGTACTCGCTGCCGCCGGAGCCGGGCAACGCGTACCTGATGTTCGAGACCACGGGCATGACGCGGTTCAAGGCCGCGTACGTGTCGGGGCCGTACCGGGCGGCCGTCGCGCAGGGACAGGCCGCGGCGCCGCGCTCGGCGCACCGCGGGAAGATCGTCTGGTACGGCCCCGACCGCGTGCCCATGCCGCCCGTGGCCGAGGCGCCGCCCGTCGTGGAGGACAAGAGCCGCCAGGACAGCCTGCTGGACATCGTGGTGTCCCGGCTGGCCGGGAAGGGCACCGGCGCGCACCGGATCTGGCTGCCGCCGCTGAAGGAGCCCTCCTCGCTCGACCGGCTCCTGCCGGCCATCGAGTCCACGCCGGGACACGGGCTCACCGCCGCCGGGACGGGGCAGGAGCGGCCCGGGCGGCTGCACGCCGTGGCCGGGATCGTGGACAGCCCGTTCGACCAGCGGCGGGACCCGTACTGGCTGGATCTGTCGGGGGCGGCGGGCAACGTCGCGATCGTGGGCGCGCCGCAGACCGGCAAGAGCACGCTGCTGCGCACGCTGATCGCCTCGCTGGCGCTCACGCACACCCCCAAGGAGGTGCAGTTCTACTGCCTGGACTTCGGCGGCGGCACGCTGTCGGCGCTGTCCGGGCTGCCGCACGTCGGCGGCGTGGCCACCCGGCTGGACGCCGACGCGGTGCGCAGGACGGTCGCCGAGGTCAAGACGCTCGTAGAGCGGCGCGAACGGCTGTTCGTCGAGCGCGGGATCGACTCCATGGCCACCTACCGCAGGATGGTCGCCTCGGGTGCCTACGAGGGCGACGGCTGGGGCGACGTGTTCCTGGTGGTGGACGGCTGGTCGACCCTGCGCCAGGAGTACGAGCTGCTGGAGGCGGACCTCGGCGACCTGGTCACCCGCGGCCTGGGCTTCGGCGTCCACGTCGTCGGCACCGCCAACCGGTGGCTGGAGTTCCGGGCCGGCGTGCGCGACCTGCTCGCCACCCGGCTGGAGCTGCGGCTCGGCGACTCGTTCGACTCCGAGATCGACCGCAAGGCGGCGGCGAACGTCCCCGAGCGGGCGCCGGGCCGCGGGCTGACCAGAGAGTCGCTGCACTTCCTGGCCGCGCTGCCGCGCATCGACGGCCGCTCCACCGTGGACGACCTGTCCGACGGGGTGTCCGCCCTGGTGGCGGCCGCGGCGGCGGCCTGGCACGACCACCCGGCGCCGCCCGTACGGCTGCTGCCCGCCCTGCTCCCCGCGCACACCCTGCCGGCCCCGCCGGAGGGCGGCACCCGCGTGCCGATCGGCATCGACGAGGCCGCGCTGGCGCCGGTGCTGCTCGACTTCGACGCCGACCCGCACTTCGTGGTGTTCGGCGACACCGAGAGCGGCAAGAGCAACCTGCTCAAGGTCGTCGCGCACGGCCTCGCGACCGCGCGCACGCCGATGGAGGCGCGCTTCATCGTCATCGACTACCGCCGCTCGCTCCTGGACGCCACCGACACCGAGCACCGCGTCGGGTACGCCGCCTCGAGCACCGCCGCCACGACCCTGCTCAAGGGCGTGCACGAGGTGCTGCAGGACCGGCTGCCGCCGCCCGACCTGACCTCGGAGCAGCTCCGCACCCGTAGCTGGTGGACCGGGCAGGACCTGTACGTGATCGTGGACGACTACGACCTCGTGGCGACCTCGGCCAACCCGCTGACCGTCCTCGGCGACCTGCTGCCGCAGGCCAGGGACATCGGCCTGCACGTGGTGCTGGCGCGGGCCATGGGCGGCGCGGGGCGTGGCATGCTCGACCCGGTCGTGCGGCGGCTGAAGGAGATGAACTCGCCGGCCGTGATGTTGTCGGGGCCCCGGGACGAGGGACAGCTCTTCGGGAATGTACGGCCACGGCAGTTGCCGCCCGGGCGTGGCCTCTACGTGGACAGGCGGTCCGGCGAGAAGCTCGTCCAGACCGCCTATCTCGAAGGCCCCGGCTAGCGGTTCTCGACGGCCCCTCCCGGCGGTTCTCGGAGGCCCCGGCTAGCGTTCTAGGTCGCGCTGGATCCTGGAGAGCTCGGCCATCGCCTGGTCCATGGCGGCCTCGTACGCCTCGCCCGCCTCGCGCATGTGCACGTCGGCCGGGTTGTTCTCGGCGGCCAGGTCCAGCGGGCCCTCGCCCAGGGCGTCGCCGAGGAGCGCGGCCGACTTGGCCTGCATGTCGACCAGGGCGCCGGCGATCAGCGTCAGGATCGTCGCGGACAGGCGCTGCGAGCCCCAGCGCATGGCCCGGGGGTCGATCTCCAGGCCAGTGACGCCCTCGGACGAGCACTCGACCGTGACCAGTTTGTCCGGGTCCTGCGCGATGCCCTTGATCGTGAGCATCTGCTGATAGAGGGCGTCGAGCCCGTCGGCGGGCCGCTGGGCGTCGGCGATCAGCCGGTCGATGGCCTCCTCCATCATGCCTTCACCCCGGGGGCCGCCGGCTTGATCGCGGTGTCACCGAACTCGCCCGCGACCGCGGACTGGCCCATCATTCCGCCCGTCACCCCGGCGATCCCGCCCAGGACGACCTTCTTGCCCGCCGACATCTGGGCCAGCTTCGCGACCGCCTTGCCCACGATGCCCTGGCCGCTCATCGCGAACGCCCTGACCCGGCTCGCGAGCTGCCCGGCCTGCTGGTCCGCCCGGATCCCGAACGAGGTGGCGGCCACCTCCGCCGGGACCCTGGTGAACGCGTTGAGCTGGGCCATCCGGTAGATGTATCCCGCCGTGAGCATCGCCGCCCCGGTGGCGAAGGCCGCCTGGCCGAGCACGTCGTAGACGTTCGCCGTGGTCCGCAGGACGTCGGCCGACGCCTTGGGCGACGCCGCCTTGTCCCCCGCGTCGTCGGCGTAGTCCCGTATCGTGCCGGTGAAGAGCTCGGCGCTGGGCGCGGTCCAGCTCACGTTGGTGACCGAACGCTCCACGAGGTCCGGATGGGCGGTCAACGACCGGGCCACCTCGTCCCACCCGTCGGCCGCCGCCCGTTGCCGGCCGGTGTCGCCGGCCATGAGCGGCAGGAGCATCGCGGCGCGGCGGCCACGGCCCATGCCCAGGAGCAGCGAGCCCGTCAAGGCCATGGTCGAGCCCTGGAAGACGGACTCGGGTTGTTCAAGCATGGGATGTCGCCTTACGTCGGGATGGTCGGCATCTTCGCGGCGATCGTGGCGGCGTCCGTGTCGCCACCCACGTAGCCGTTGGCCGTGTCGTACGCCTTGGTGTGGATGTCGGCCACCTGCTTGCGCTTGTCCGCCACGTAAGTCTGGGCGGCCAGCTTGACCTCGTCGAACGCGTCGCCCAGCGAGCTGCCGAGCAGGCCGAAGACGCCGTAGCCGCCGACGGCGGACAGCTCGATCCGCGCGACGGTCCTGGCCAGCTCGTCGAGGTCTCGCATGGGCTCGTCAATCATGTTGCGGCCCATCTCGCGGATGGACTCGGCCTCGACAGCGATCTTGTCTCCGGCCATGGCTATCCCACCACCGGCGGGCCGTGGTCGACGTCCGGCTGGAAGAAGTCGTCGTCACGGCTCTTGGAGGTGACCGGCCGGCGGGCCGCGCTCTGCCCGTCCTGCGGGATGCCGCCGCCCATGGGCATGAACGGCATGCCGGCCATACCCGTCGTGCCCGGCTGAGCCCCGGCCACGGGCGACCGGGTGGCGGGCCAGGAGCCGTCCACCACCGGCACGCTGCCGGGCCGCACGCTGGGACCCTGCGACGCGGCCTCCTGGGCGGTCGTGGTGTACGGATTTCCGGTGGGCTGACCGCTGGTGGGCGCGCTGTCGCGGCGTGCTGTGGGGGTGGCTGCGGGCGTGGGCACGGGACTTTTCGGCCGGTCGGCGTCCGTGGTTCCCGGTGGCGCGGTTCCCGGGGGTGTGGTCACCGGTGTGCCCGGCCGGGCGGCGCCGGTCTGGCCGGGGGTGGTGCCGCTGAGCAGCCCGGTCCCGCCGGGAGCGGGCACCGGCGGAGCGGCGGTGACGGGTGGCGGCGCGGCGGGCGGTGGAGTCTGCGGCGTGGGCCCGGGAGCGGACCCGGGCGTGGGCCCGGGAGTGGGCTGAGCCGGGCTCCCGGGTGCCGCCGCCGTGGACGTGCCCGACTGCGACCCCGCGGCCGCCGGGCCGGACGTCTCCGCCAGGCCGGAGCGCGAGGTGTCACCATAGGGCAGGTCGTTCCCCCGTACCGGCGCCGGCGGGCGTTCGATCGGCGGCATGTAGGGCTCGGGCGAGGCCAGCACCTCGTCCCACGGCAGCCGTTGCGGCATTGCGTCGTGCCCGGCGTGGTAGCTGGGATTGAGCGCCGCCATGAAGGTGCGGGCCTCCTGATCCGGATCGTTGTAGGTCATCTGCCCGTATCCGGGGCCCGCCTCCGTCCAGTCGCCGCGCAGCGCCGTGGCCCCCTCGAAGTCCCGCTGCGCGGTGACCAGCGCGTCGCGCACCGTCCGCAGACCCGGCGGAAGGGCGTTCAGGCCGTCCCGCAACGACCGCATGTACGTCTGCAGCCGGTTCATCCGGGTGAGCATCGCCCTGGCCGACTCGCCGCCCCAGTTCCCGTCGGCCACCAGGTTGGCGGCGTAGCCCGCCAGCGCGCCGATCGCCTCGGTCAGCTCTGTGGACGCGGCGCCGTACGCGTCCATGACCGGCTGGAACTCCCCCGGTTTCGCCTGCTCGATGCGCTGCTTGATCCGATCGCGGTCGCCGTAGGAGCTGACGTCCCCGGCCGGCAGGCCGCTATCCTTGATCGGTACTGGTTCCGGCAACGCCTTCCCTCTATCTCTTACGCGGCTATCCCTTGTGCGGCTATTCGTTACGCGGCTATCCGTTACGCGGCGCCGCGCCGGCGGCCCGCTCGTCGGCCTCCCGCACGGTGTCCGCGGTGGCGACCAGATCATCGATCACGCGCTGGACCTGGTCCAGGACCAGCCGGAGCGAGTCTCTGGTGGCCTCATGGGCCCGGCTCACGGTGCCGGTATATCCGAGGGCGACGTCCCAGTCCCCCGCGGCTCCGTCCGGCAGCCTGTACGTCTGGTCGCGGATCGCCGTGAGCCCCGGCAACAGGTCTTTGGAGAGCTTGCCGGCCACGTCACGCAGCGCCTCCGGCTTGCACATCGTCTTGTCGCCGGCCGTAGCCGGGTCGATGAGCGGCTCGTCCACCCCGCTCAGGTGCCCCAGCGGCGGACGTTGGTGTTCTCAGCGTCCCGCATGATCTCGGTCGCGTCGTGCAGGGCGGGGCCGAAGCGCTGCATGGTGTCGCCCATGGTGACCACGGCCTCGTTCCACTGGCGCTTGGCCTCCATGTAGACGTCCTTGGCCGAGCCGTCCCAGGTTTCGAGGACCTTCAGGTCGCTTTCCAGGTCGGCCAGTTCGCCGACCAGGTTCGCGTAGGCCCGGCCGAGCTCTGACGCGATCTCGTCCATCTCGTCGAAATTGGCGAGAATGATGTCGCCGCCACCGGTCATGGTATTTCTCCGTTCGTCAGATCTTGCCGCCGCCGAGTGCCGCCCTGAGATTCTCGGCGACCTCGCGCGAACTGGTGGTCGCCTCGGTGTACTGGATACCCGAGGCCTTCAGGTTCTCCGCGATCGTGTGCAGCGCGTCGATGACCTTCTTGAACTGCGGGTTCCACTCGTTGAGCACCTGCGTGTAGACGGTCGCCGACTCGCCCTGCCAGGCCCCGCCGAGTGTCGCGGGAATCTGGGTGAGCCTGTTGTGAATTTGCGTGATGGTTCCGTGGGCGGTGAGCGCGCGTTCTGCGGCGCTGTGCTGGCTACCTTCTTGGAAGCGGGTCGGCTCTGCCACCGTGTACCTCTCAGATCTGGCGAACCCGAATTAAATCGGGTTTCATCTTTGAACAACGTAAATGGTCGGAGTTTAAGTTGGCTACGATTTCAACTTTCCTGTAAATATCGCGGTGTTCCCGGCCCGCCACCCCCTTCGGCGGCCTCTGGGCAGCGTCAGCGCCAGGAACACCACCAGTCCGGTGGCCCCGACCGCGCCCCCGGCGATCCCGAGGGCGATGCCGCGCATTCGCTCGTCGGGCACCGGCGCCCGGGCCAGGACGACCGGCGCCGCGCCGGCCGCCTTCTCCTCGGTCGCCGGGAGCACCGATGTGACCGCCTGCAGCGGGTTGACGAGCCCGGCGCCGGTGCCCGACGCGCCCCCGCCCTCGGCCGTCCGCTCCAGCCGGCGCTTGACCTGCCAGTGGTCGAGGTCCGGATGCCTGGCCCTGACCAGGGCGGCCACCCCGGCCACGAAGGGCGCGGCGAAGCTGGTGCCGTCAAGACCTGTCCGGTACCCGCCCCCCGTCCACGCGCTCGTGACCCCGGCTCCCGGCGCGGTGACCGAGATGCGGGTGGCGCCGTTGGAGAAGTCCGACTTCTTACCGTCCGGCGAGGCGGACCCGACCGCGACCACACCCGGATACTCGGCCGGGTACGCGGGCGAGACCGCCCCGTCCTCCTGCTTGACGTTGCCCGCCGCCGCCACGATGACCGCGTCCTTGGCCTGCGCGTACGTCACCGCCGCCTTGAGCTGGGGCGCGTCGTGGGCCTGCACGGACACGTTGATCACGTCCGCCCCCAGGTCGGCCGCCCGCCTGATGCCCTCGGCCAGCCGCGACACGTCGCCCGACTGCCCCTGCGTCTGCTTGATCGCCAGGATCCTGGCCGCCGGCGCGACCCCCATCACGGGCACGCCGCGCGAGGTGAGGTCACGGCCGGCGATGATCCCGGCCACCGCCGTACCGTGGCCGACGCAGTCGCGCTGGTCGGTGGCCGTGAGGTCCACCTGGCGCGTGACGACGCCGGCGAGCTGGGGGTGAGTGGCGTCCACGCCGCTGTCCACGACGGCGACCGCCACGCCCTCGCCCTTGGTGAGCCGCCACACCCGCTGGAACCGCAGCCGCTCCTGCGCCCACGGCGTACCGGTGACCTCGGCGATCCCCGGTTCGGGGTCGCAGGTCACCGGGCGCGTGGGCGCCGGGGTGGGGACGAACACCAGGGCGAGGGCCACGGCGCCGTACCAATGGACAGGCACGGTACGGAGTCTGCCGAGATTTCCGATTTGTCGGGGCTCTCTTAGAAATATCTTGAAATGACGCGCTGCGCGGCGGCCTGCGGGATAGGCAGGTGTCGGTATGTCCGTCGACGTGGACGCGGAGAGTGAGCATGGCGGCACCTGAGGGGGACGAGGAGCGGCCGCAGGTCGGCCGGTCGTACCTGCAACGGGAGCAGAACACCAAGAGCTACGAAGGTGGCGGCTCCGGCACCGAGTACGACTTCGAAGCCGACACCATCGAAGACGCCTACGCCGATCACCTCGTCGACTACGGAAAGGGCGCCTATCCCGGCCAGCCTTACGCGCAGGCGCCGGACCTGGAGGGCAAGAAGCTGCTCGCCGACCATCCGGTCAATCCCGGAGCGGCGAAGAGGGAGCTGTTCATCGACCTCGACGCCTACGAGGACCCGGCCACCGGCAAGGCGCGGCCGACGTCCCCCGTGGAGAGGCTCCGCGCGGACCTGGCCCGTCTCCAAGGCGAGGGCGAGGGCACGACGGGAATCAAGGCCCTGCTCGACCTGTCCAGGCTCGACCAGCGCGACCTCGGCTCCTGGGAGGCCGCCGACGACCTGCTGGCGACCACGGTCCAGGCGCAGGCCACGCTGGAGGGCGCCACCCGGCGGGTGTGGACGGTGTACGCGGCCGTGGTGGAGGCCCTCGACCAGACCGTGAAGTCGGCCAAGGCGGCGGACGGATCCGTCGCGAACGACCTGAGGACGCGTACATGAGCGGCCACTTCGAGGAAGCGCTCATGTCCGGCCGGGCTCCGCAACCCGGGGGCGTCAGGCCGCTCGGCGTCGGGGACTCGGAGAGCAGCGAGGGCGTCGCCGCGCTCCTCCAGGCGACCGAGCCGGAACGGATCGCGCAGGCCGGGCGGAACTACCTGGCGATCGCCCGGATGTGCGAGGAGTCGGTGGGAGAGCTGAGCGCGCAGGCCCGTGCCATCTCGGAAACGCTCGGCGGGGAGTCGCTGAAGGGCATCTTCGAGACCATCGGCGAGCTGCAGAAGGACCTCGCCCGGATCCACGCCGCCGCCACGACGGTCGGCCGGCCCTTGGAGTGGTACGGCGCCCAGGTGCTCCCCTGGTTCAAGGGCAACGTCCCGGGGACGGGCTCGGTCAGCCTGGACGACGACCTCTTCGACAGCTTCGGCGCCGTCGAGGACAACGGCCACGCCCTCGCGCGCCATCATCTCCGGCTGCTCAACGCGTACATGGGGGACGTCTATCACGCCGTCGAAGGCTACGTGGAGCAGCGCTCCAACGCGCCCCAGGTGAGCATGACCGATCCTTCGCTCGGCCCGTCCCTGGGCCTGCCGCCCGGCGGCTTGACCGGTGATCCGTACTCGGGGGCCGGGCTGCCCTCGCCGTACGGAACTCCGGGCTTCGGCACGCCGGACGGCCTCGGGAACCCGAACATCCCCGGCCTCGACGACCCGTCCCTCAAAGACCCGTCTCTCAAGGACCCGTCCCTCACCGACCCGTCGCTGCAGAACCCATCTCTCCAGGACCCGTCGCTGCAGAACCCGTCGCTGCGGGACCCGTCTCTCCAGACGCCACAGACCCCCGATCTGAAGGCTCCCGGACTCAACACGCCCAACGTCCCCCCGCTGACCACCCCCACCACGACGGACCTGTCCAGCCTGCAGCCCTATCCGGGCGTGCCGCCGACGGGCCTGCCGGGCCAGCCGCCCGGCGGCTCCCTTGGCGGCCCCAGCATGTCCCCTGGCAGTTCGCCGGTCACGCCGTTCGGCACCGCGGGCGCGCAGGGCCTCGGCGGCGCACGAGTCGGGGCGGCCGGCATGCCGATGGGCATGATGCCGCCGATGATGGGCGGCGGGCAGGGCAACCAGGAGCGTGATCGGGAGCGCGACCGGCTGCCGCTGGTGGAGGACGAGGCGTTCGAGAGCGATGACATGGGCGGCCCGTCCGTGATCGCATGACGGTCATCACCGAACGGGTCCGCGGCTACCGGCTGCTGGAGCGGGCCGGTCAGGACGGTCCCTGGGCCGTACACCTCGCCCGAGCCGACGCGGGCGGGGCGGAGGTGCTGGTCAAGACGCTCGCCTGTCACCAGGTGGACAAGCGGGCGCTGAAGCGGATCATCCGCGGCTTCGGCTTCCCCGACGAACTGGCCGCCCACGAAGGCGTCATCCCGGTGCTGGAGGTGGGGGCGACGGGGGACGGACGGCCGTTCCTGGTGACGCCCCTGCACGAGGGACTCACGCTGGCCGAACGGCCGGGGCGTAGCCTGCCGATGCCGCTGGAGCAGGCCATGGGGCTGCTGCGCGCGGTGGCGCGCGCCCTCGCGGCCACCCATGGGGCCGGCGGGGTGCACGGGCGCGTCAAGCCGGAGAACGTCGTCATGACGGGGACGGGGGTGATGCTGACGGGGTTCGCGATGTCGGCCCTGATGTCGATCGTCGAGCTCCCGGACGGGACGCTGCCCTCGCCGCACGCCTCACCCGAGGAACTCGAAGGCCACCCGCCGCAGCCGGCCTCGGATGTGTACGGGCTGGCTTCGATGGCATACGAGCTGCTCGTGGGCCGTCCGGCGTTCGCCCTGGACGGGCCTGGCAGCACGGCCCGCTTCGTCCTCGGCGTCCTCACCGAGAACCCCCCGCCCTTCCCACCCACCGTCCCTGCGGACCTCGCCCAGGCCCTGACCCAGGCCATGTCCAAGGACCCCGCTGCCCGCCCCACCGCCACCGACCTCACCACAGCCCTGACCTCCCTCAGCTCATCCACCACCGGCCCAGCCCACCCGATCGCCACAACGACCGGCCCAGGCCACCCACCCACAGCCACCTCCGGATCAGGCCGCCCACTCACCGGCACCACCGGCCCAGGCCGACCACCCACGGCCACCGGCCCGGACCACCCCTTCGCCGACCACCTGGCCGACCCCGGCCCGTCACCCGCCGCCCGCCCATCAACCACCGGCCCGAGCCGCCCACCCACGGCCACCGGCCCCGGCCAACCCGCTGCGGGCCACCCGGCCACCGCGACGACCGGCGCAGGCCACCCGACCACCGGCACCACCGGCCCAGGCCGCCCACCCACGGCCTCCGGCCCGGACCACCCCTTCGCCGGCCACCTGGCCGATTCTGGGCTGCCGTCCGGGGGCCGCGTTTCGGCCACCGGTAGTGGTCCGGAGCAGTCTCTCGCGAGTCGCCTGGCCGTTGTTGGGCCAGGTCGTCCGGCTACCGCTCGACCGCCCGTCACCGAGTTGGGCCAGCCGCTTGGCGCGGTGCCCGAGGGTGACGGGACGGGGGCCGAGCGGTCAGGGCCGCGGGAGCTGGTTTGGACGGTTGATCCAGATCGGTCGCAGGTCAGACCGCCGGCCGGGCCGCAGCCGTTCCTGCCTCCTTCCACCAACGCCGCCGTGCCCCAGGCGCCGGTGGACGCTCAGGGTGGGCGGAACAGGCGGGTCCCGTTGCTGATCGCGGGGGCGGCCGGGCTGGCGGTGCTGGTGGGGGTGGGCGGTGTGGCCCTGGCGATGAGCGGTCGACTGCAGGAGCCCCTGTCCCAGCAGCCCGTCGCCGCGACCGCGGGTGCCCCGGCCGAAGCCCAGCCCGATGGCACAGCCGATGGCGGGTCCGACGCTGGGTCCAATGGAACGTCCGATGGTGTGCCCACCGTGGCACCGTCCCAGGGCGATGGCCGTTTGCCGGCAGACCAGAATCCGGCAGACCAGAATCCGGCGGACCAGACACCCGCCGAGCAGCCGGACCAGGCTCAGTCGGAACCGTCCGCCGGCCCCGCCACGTCACCGCCCCCGCTCCAGCGGACCGCTGATCCGGCCGTGGTGGCCGCGTACCGGCCCAAAAGTCTCAAGGTGGTGTCCGACAACGGCACCACCGTGACCCTGTCCTGGAAGGCCGTGCGCAAGAGCGACTACCCCGTGGTGATCCAGCAGGCCCCCGGCGACCGCCTGATGTCGGCGACCACCGGCGGCGGTAACTCCTACACGATCGGCAACCTGAACCCGGCGACCGGCTACTGCTTCAAGGTCGGCAGCGTGGTCAGCCTGGGCCAGCCGTCCTCCGTGGCCTGGTCGTCGGCCCTGTGCATCCGGGGCGCCGCCGAGGCGGGCGGCGGCCAGGACGAGGAGGTCCAGCCCCCGATCGTGCTCCCCCTGGCCACCCCACCGCCCTCCTGACCTCACCGACCAAGCCCTGCCCTGCCCGCACAGGACCCGGTCCGGCCGCACAGGACCCGGTCGGGCCGCACAGGACCTGGTCCGGCCGCACAGGACCTGGTCCGGCCGCACAGGACCTGGTCCGGCCGCACAGGACCTGGTCGGGGCAGGCCCTCCCCCAAACGCGCCCTGTCTGAGTACGACCCGCCAGAGCAGCGCCCTGCCCTGAGCACGACCTCCCCGAGCAGCTCCGGACCTGCGCGAGCGGCGGCACCCCGCGTAGACCCCTGCCCGAGGAGCGTTCTGGCTGAGCAGGGGCTATCCGAGTAGGGATCGTGGCGACAGCCGGTGTCCCAGTCTGCGCAGCGTCCCGACCCGTCGTCTGACCAGCGTGTCGATCTCGCCGAAGTGGCGCCAGGACAGGTCGGCGTCGGCCTGGTCCATGGGGGCGCCGCCGAACGTGGCCAGGTTCGCCAGGTCGGCGAGTGCCGTCAGCGGTTCGCGGGCCGCGGGCCCCAGGGCGGTCTCCGCCACGGACGCCACCTCCCCGGCCGTCAGCGCCCCCGACGCGACCGGGATCCCGGCCCCCCGCAACCGGGTGACCGTCTGGCGCCACGCCCCCACCACCCGGGCCGCCGGTGAGGAGGCCCGGCGGCGGCGCCAGCGCCGTATGGGCGGCACCAAGCCCACGCCGAGCAGATAGACCACCAGCACAGCGGCCGGCACCACGGCCCACACCACAAGACCGGTCCCGGTCCCCGGACGAGGTGTGGCCGTTGGGGTGGGGCGGGTGGTGGGTTTCTGGGTTGGTTTGGGCTGGGCGGAGTCGCTGTTGATGGCCTGTTCGATCTCCCTGGCCTGCTTGGGCGCCCCCTCCACGACATCACCACCCCCACCGGACCGCGTACGCGAAGGCGTCGGGTAGAACGGCACCCACCCGATCCCCTTGAACTCGATCTCGGCCCAGGCCAGCACATCCCCGGCCCGCACCTGCCGCAGGCCGCCCTCGGCCGCCCCGGGCCGGAAGCCCACGACGATCCTGCTGGGCAGCCCGATCGAGCGCGCCAGCAGCGCGAACGAGGCCGCGAACTGCTCCGTCGTCCCCCGCTTCGACTCCGTAAGGAAGAACTCGACGCTGCGATAACCGTGCCCCGGCGGCGCGTTGACGTCGTTCTTGGCGAGCTTGCGCAGGTACGCGGCCAGCTTGGCGGCCTGCTGCGTCGGGCTGCGCGCCCCGGCCGTGGCCCGGCGGGCGATCTGGCCGAGGCGGGCGCGCTGCGGCGGCGTACGGCCGTCGGGCCCGTCGGGCAGCCGCCGCGCGGCCGGGTCGTCGGCGGGGGTGGCCTCGCGCAGCTCCGCGGTGGAGTATTGGCGGATGCCCGAGGTCACCTGATATGTCAGACCTTCGCGCGCCTGCGTGCTGGCCAGCATGCCGGTCGCCGGATCGACCACGATGCCGGGTCCCTTCGCCAGCAGCGGCCGGTCCGCCGCGGGCAGCCACGGCCCCGGCAGCCGCTGCACGGTGAAGTGCTGCTCGACGGTGTCGCGCTCGCCCTCCTGCCCGGGGACGCGACCGCCCGTGGGGACGAATCCGGCGTTCGACGTCCAGGTCACCCCGTCGAACGTGTCGAGCACCGCCAGCCGGAGGTTCGCCTCGGAGGCCGTACGGACGGTGAACAGCTCGCGCTGCGGGTTCTGCAGCCAGGCCGACACCTGGTCCAGCGCGCTCACGCCTCTGATCGGCTGGGGCGGGGGCTGTTCGACGAGCCGGCGCACATCGTACGGACGCTCGGCCATGGGCAGTACGGGAGCCGCGACCACGGCGCCCAGCACCAGGCAGGCGAGCAGCGGCACCCCCAAAGCCAGCGTCCCGGCCGACCGCGAGGTCCTGACCAGCGCGAGCAGCAGCGCCAGCCCCGCGAACACGGCCGCGTACGGCACCACCGACCCCGCACCCGCGACCCCGAGCACGACGGCGACGGCCAGCACGGGCAGCGCCGCCACGGCGGGCAGCATGACGGCCCTGGTCCGCAGCGCGAGCTCGCACCCGGCGAAGGTCGCGGCCCACACGAGGAAGCTGACCAGCACGATGGCCCTGCTGTCCGGGGCGGCCGGCAGAATCGTGGTCAGCAGCCGGCCACCGGCGTCCCGCACCCCGAGCAGCGCGGCCCGTACGGCGGCCGGACTGGGCACGAACCCCAGCCACGCCTCCGCCCGGAAGATCGTCGCCGACACCGCCACGAGCCAGGCCAGCACGCTGACAGGTATCGCTCCCCACAGCGGCAACCGCAGCATCGCCAGCACACCGGGCGCCACCGCCGCGACGGCCACCACGGGCGGCAACGCCGCGAGCGGGAACACCCCGTCGAACGCCATCCCCGCCGCCCCGCAGAGCAACGCCACCACCACGACGGACGCCACCCGCCGCCCCCACGACTCCCGCACAACGGGCCGCGAATCCGACGAACCGGAAACCGGCGACGAACCAGACGGCGCGGAAGCCGGTGACGAACCGGTCCCAGCGGGTGCCGGAACCGAAGGGTCAGGCGCGGACGCAGAACCGGTCCCAGCGGGTGGTGAACCCGGAGGACCGGTCCCGGGTGTGGGCGCGAACGCGGAGCCGATCCCGCCGGCCGGGGGCGGGGCCGGGTGGGTGAGCCGGGGGTGGCCGGTGCCGTTCATCGGGTCAGCCCGGCCATGCCGCCGCCAGCTCCTCAAGGTCGGCCACCTCGATGACGTTCACCCCGGCCGCCCGCGGCGGCCCCCCGTCCGTCGGGTCGCCCACCCGGACGAACAGCACCTGGTCGAAGCGCCGCCGCACCGCCGCCGCGTCGGGCAGGGCCGCGAACGTCCCGCTGACCAGCACCAGCGCCCCACCGGAGCCCGCCCGCCGCAGCGCGTGCAGCGGCGGTTCGGCGGCGGCCTCGCGCTCCACCAGCGCCAGCCGGTCGAGCACCTCCTCGTCCTCGCCGGGCCCGCCCTTCGCGTGCACCAGTTCCCCCATCCCCGTCAGCACCCGCACCGGGAAGCGGTCCCGGGTGACCGCGCAGGCCGCCGACGCCGCCACGTCCACGGCCAGCTCGAACTCGTCGTCCCCTTCGTACGACGACGGCCGGGTGTCCAGGATGGTGACCGTGTCCGGCAGGTTGACGTCGGTCAGCTCCTTGACCATGAGGGTCCCGGTCCTGGCCGTCGAACGCCAGTGGACGTGCCGCAGGTCGTCGCCGATCACGTACTCGCGCAGGCCCTTGAAGCTGCTCGCGCCGGAGGGCGCCGAGCGGGAGGTCAGCCCGTCGAGGTGGCGCTGCCGCCCGGAGCGCAGGGGCGCGAGCACCACGGTACGCGGCCGCACCAGCAGCATGTCGGGCCGCCCGTACGCGACCGAGCGCCGCGCCAGCCCGAACGGGTCCACCCGGTCGAGCAGCAGCGGCCCCACCGGCGTCTCCCCCCGCCGGCGGGTCGGCAGCCGGTACGACACCGTCCGCGCCGTGTGCCGCGCCAGCGCCGGCACCTCGACCGTCACCGTCGTGCCCCGGCACACGTCGCGCGCCAGGAGCCCGGCGTGCCGCCAGCGCCCGGTGTTGCGCACGTGCAGAATCGCCACCGCCGGCTCCCCCCGGGCCACCTTGACGGGTGTCACTTCGCGCCGCACCTCCAGCCGGACCCCGCGCAGCGTCCACAGCGCCCCGGCCCCGACGGCGGCCACCCCGGTCAGGGCCAGGACCGCCGCCTGGGCGTAGCCGAGGGGCGCGCCCACGGCGTACACCAGCACCGAAGCGGCCGCCAGGCCCCACCCCGCCCGCGTGATCATTCACATTCCCAGAGCGGGGCCGCCGGGAAGCCCCCCTTCGGGGTGTTCATGAGCACGTCGTTGAGCCAGCCGTTGCCCCGGCTGGACTCCACCTTGTTCCAGACGTCACTGCTCATCCCCGTGTCGTTGTCGGTGAAGGCGGCGCCCTTCTGCTGGCAGAGCACGGTCATGGTGATGTACTCGCCCTTCGGGATGCGGCCGACCTCCGCGCCCGCGCTGGGTCCGGAACGGATGAGCGTGTCCCTGTCGTCGTTGTTGGCGTTGCTGAACTGCGCGGACTGCGGCGTGAGCTGCGCCGTAGCCTCGGCCCGCTCCTGGCTCTCGCCCGCCTCGTTCTTCGCGCGCAGCGTCCAGGTGTAGGACTGGCCGTTCTTCAGCCCGGTCACCTCCGCGCTGGTGCCCTCGGGCGCGGCCGGGTGCTCGCCGGGGCCTTCGAGCTGGTACGTGACGCCGTCCTTGGCGTTCTCCGGCGCCGACCAGGTCAGGTCGGCCCCGTGGTTCTTGCCCTTGGCGGCGAAGTTCGACGGCCGGCCGGGGGCGACGCAGGGGCGTACCGGGATCGAGGCCGCGGACACCACCTCGCCACCGTCGTACTCGGCGGCGACCTTGAACGAGTACTCCTGGCTGCACTGCCCGCCGGTCACCTTGAACTGGAACGGGCCGTCCGGCTGCACCCGGGACGGGGTGACGTCGGCGCCGGAGGGCGCGCCCTGCAGCGAGTAGCCGGTGACGTCGCCCTTGCCCGACGGCGTGAAGACGATCTCCATCCAGCCGGGCCCGGAGTTGGCCGTGACCGTCCCGGGCGGATCCGGCGTGACCTTGGGCGTCGGGGTCGGGGTCGGAGTCGGGGTGGGAGTGGGCGTCTCGGTCTCCGAAGGAGTGGGCGTGGGCTTGGCGGTCGGGGTCTTCGTCACGGTCACGGTCGGTACGGCCGTCTTCGTCTTCGTCGGGACCGATGTCGGCTTGCCCGTGGGGTTCTTGGTCGGCACCACCGTCGGCACCACGGTCGGCTGGACCACCGTCGGCATGGAGCTCGGGATCGGCAGCGGCGTGGGCGTGTCCTTCTGGCCGAGCGCCTCGTCGTACTTGCCGACCCGGTGCCCCCTGCCGTCCTGCTCGATGACCAGGGCGGTCTCGCTGAACTGGTCGTTCACCCAGAGCAGCCCGTCCTTGACGAACACCTCCAGCGGCCCGGGCTTGCCCGTGACCACCTTCTCCGGGTCGAACCGCTTGGCCACCGTGTCGTACACGATCAGCCGGCCCGTGCTCTCATCGGCGATGTAGATCCGCCGCCCGAGCGCCTGCGGCGCGCCCAGCTTGCCGCCCTTCACCGACACCGTCGTCAGCGCGCCGCTGGCGGTGTCCACCAGGACGAGCGCGCCCTGCTTCGGCGCCAGGATCGGCACGACCTGGCTCTCGGCCACGGCCGGGACCAGCAGGCCGCCGCCGCCCGCGTCGGTGACAGTGCTGGGCAGGCTCACCTGGAGCCGGGTGCCGGTCGAGCCGATCACCATCGCGGACGCGGACGCGGAGTTGGTGACCAGCGGGACACCGTTCGCGATCGTCAACGTCAGCGGGTCACCGGCCTCGCCGACCGTCACGGCCTTGCCCTGCTGGGCGCCGTTCACCTGGACCAGCGAGCCCTGCTCGGGCACCGGCACCCAGAGTGTGCCGTTCTTGTCGATGCCCGCCTGGCCGAGCGGCGGCTTGAGGGCGATCGGGGCGCCGATCGTGTCCACGGTCAGCGGGTCGAGCTGCTGGACGGTGCCGGCGCGCGGATCCACGCCGTACGCCTTCCCGGCCCCCATCACGATCTGCATGCCGCCCGCGCCGAGCGTCCCGGTCTGGGCGACCTCCAACTGGGTGGGGTCGATGCGGCTGACCTTGCCCGTGGACTCGTCCATGACGAGCACGTTGTCGCCGTCCTGCACCACCTTGAGCTCCTGGCCGCCGGCGGAGGCCAGGTCAACCCGGCCGTCCACCTGCCCGGACAGGCCGTTGGCGTGCACCACCTCGCCGTTGAGCGCGCTGGCCAGCCAGGCCCCCACGTCGGCCAGCTTGGGCCGGGCGCTGGAGACGCCCGTACCCAGGAACAGGCCGACTCCCACCAGCACGGCGACCAGGACGGCCGCGACGATTCCCGCCGCCCGCCGCCCTGTCGCGCTTCGCCACCGAATGGCCACCGATTCACATCCCGCGAGACCCCGTACGCACACGTATCCGCGGACACACTAGGGCGACGCCCCCAGGTCTCGGCATCCCTTCAAATAACCTGGAAATGTCGAGATCAGCGCCGCTCGTCCTCGATGGCCCTCAGGTCCGACTCCAGCGACTCCAGTACGTCGGCGAACCGCTCCTCCGGCACGTCCGTGCCGCCCAGGGTCCGCTCCATCATCTCGTCCACCCGCCTGGCCACGTCGTCCTGGGCCTCCTGAGCGGCCCGCAGCACGGCCTCGGCCAGGCGCACGCTGTCCAAGCGCATGGCGCGCGGCGCGAGCACGACGTCCAGCAGCCGGCCCGACGCGCCGGCCGTCACGCGCACCTGCCCGTCCGCCGCCTCACCGCGCCCGGCCACCACGTCGATCTCGCTCTTGAGCTCCTCGGCGCGGGCCAGCATCTCCTCGGCCCGCGTCGTGATCCGTTCCAGGTCTTCGGGGTCGAAGTCGTTCATGCCGGGGAGCGTACGGGCGACGGCCGCCACTTCGAAAAAATTTGAACTGTTCACGCGAGCGCGGCGCGGGCCCGCAGGGCGAAACGGCGGGCGGTCGCGCGGAGCGGGCGGCCGTTCTCCATGTCCTCGTGCAGGGCGCGCAGCCGGCCGGCGTACTTCTCCGGGGTGAAGCCGGGGACCTGCCACGAGACGACACGCAGGAACAGCACCAGCGCCCCGATGTCATGAAAAGTCGTGATGTAGACCGCCTCCTGCCGCCAGGTGACCTCCAGGCCGGCGCCGGAAAGGGCGGCGGCCGCCGTGGCGAGGTCCCAGTCCACGTCCACGTGCGGCGGGCCGTCCAGCGCGGCGTTGACCTCCTCCAGGTCGCGGCCGGCGACCTGCTGGGTGACGAACACGCCGCCGGGCGCCAGCAGGCGCCCGATCTCCCGCGCGTCGCACGCCCCGTGCCGGTTGAGGACCAGGTCGAAAGAGCCATCGGCGAACGAGCGCGAATGCTCGGCGACCTCGGCGCCCAGGGGCTCCAGGCGGGCGCGGGCGATCGGGAGGTTCGGCGGGTGGCCCTCGGTCGCCGCCGTCCTGGGCGGCAGCGGGGCGAACGAGGCCAGCAGCTCACCGCCTCCCGTGTCGAGGTCGAGCAGCGCGGTGGCCTCCGGAAGCCGCTCCCGCACCAGTTCCCCGTAGTCCCACGGCAAACCGCCGTCGTCGGTCATCCGGCCACGAAAGATCGAGAAGTCCCAGCCCTCGAACGGGGTGCCCAGCGCCTCGTCGATCCGTTGCTCGAAATCCATGGCCGGGATCATGCCGCACCGCCGTGGCGGTCCGCACCGCGATATCAGCGCGGCGGGGTGCTCTCCCGGACGACGACGCCGACCGGGAGCCGCGCGTCCTGCTCCCCTCCCGACAGGGCCAGGCGCATCGCGCTCAGTCCTACCTCGCGCAGCGGTACGGCCACCGAGGTGAGCGGCGGCAGCACGTCGACGGCCGACTCGATGTCGTCGAAGCCCGCCACCCCGATGTCCACCCCGGGCACCACCCCGGCGTCGCGGAAGCCCGTCATCGCGCCGATCGCCATCACGTCGTTGACCGCGAACACCGCCTCCACGTCCTCGAACCCGCGCTCCACCAGCCGCCGGGCCGCCTCATAGCCGCCCGCGCGGGTGAAGCCGGTCTCCAGCGCGAGCGGCTCAGGCACCCCCGAGCCCGCCAGCCCCGCCAGGAAACCCTCGTGCCGGTCGCGCGACGTACGGATCTCGGGCGGCGCGTGAAAGACCGCGAACCGCCGGTAGCCCACGCCGAGCAGCGCGCGGGCCAGCTCGGCGGCCCCGCCCCGGTTGTCCACGGTCACCGTGCCGAACGGCAGGTCCCGCTGGCTGATCATGACGACCCGGCCGCCCGCCGTACGGTATTCGGCCAGCTCCTCGACGAGCGCGTCCCTGGTGCCCGTGCCCTCGATGCGGCTGCCCGCCACGATGATGACCCGGGGCCGCTGCCCCCGCAACGTCCTGACGATCTCCAGCTCCCGCTCCGGCGAGCCGTCGGCCACCGCCATCGTCACGATCAGCCCGCTCTCCTCCGCCGCCTGGACGACCCCGGCGGCGATCGCGGAGAAGTAGGGGTCGGCCACGTCACGCACCACCAGCGCCACGGTCCTGGTCGAACCCTTGGCGATCGCCTGCGCCGACAGGTGCGGCTCGTAGTTGAGCTTGGCCGCCGCCGCCCGCACCCGGGACGCGTTCTCCGACCGGACGTTGCGCACGCTGCCGTTGAGCGCGCGCGACGCGGTGGCGATCGAGACCCCGGCCTCCCGGGCGACGTCGTGCAGGGTCGGCGGGGAGGAGGGGGCCGTGGACCCGTCAGCCATGGCGGTCATTTTGTCACCACCGTCAAGGGCCGGCCCCTCGTCACGCCCGCCGCGTTCGCCGGCTCGGCGACCGTGTGGCCGCCGTCCCGGTTGTCGCCGCTCAGCGCGGGTGTGCCCGGCTTCGCGTCGGTGACGGTGACCTTGACGGACGTGGTCGCGGTGCGGCCGGCCTGGTTGATCAGCTCGCCGGTGTAGACGTAGACGCCGTTCTTACGGCCGGTGACGGGGACGACGGCCCTCTGCGGGCAGGGGGTGCGCGGGGTGAGGGCGGTGCCGGTGACGGATTCGGTGGTGGCGTCCTGAGGGGTGGTGTACTCGAAGGCGCCGATGTCGGGGGCGCCGTTGTAGAGGGGGGTGCCGGCGTAGTCGCGGCCGCCGTTGCCGGTGATCTCGGTGCCGGCGTCGATGGCGTAGGAGCCGGAGGTGATGCGCGGGCCGTACGCGGCCTCCAGGGCGGGGCCCGTCTCCGGGGTGCCGTTGGGGCCGTCGAGCGGGGCCTTGGCGAACAGCGGGTCGGCGGTGACGACCGCGTTCCGGTCGCCGGGCGGGACCGCGAGGCTCGCGCCGCCGTACAGGTTGTGGTCGTAGGTGATCGTCGGGCTGGTGGTCAGCACCGCTCCCGCCCTGGTCGAGCGGAGCAGGTTGTTGGTGATGTCGTAGCGGGCGTCGAGGTCGATGGTGATCGGGGCGCCGCTCTCGCCCGAGCCCTTGGGCCAGAGCTGCTGCCCGCTCCACCGCTGCCCGGCGCGCAGCAGGATGCGGTCGCCCGGCTGGAACGTGGTGCCGCTGACCTTGGCCAGGCTCTTCCAGGCGTGCGCCGCGTCGAGCCCCGAGGCGGAGTCGTCGCCGTTGGCGTCGACGTAGTAGGCGGTGCCGGTCTCGGCGGCGGCGGGGGTCGCGAAAGAGGTCATCATGAGGGTCGCCGTCAAAAGGCTCAGAAGTCGGGACATCGCCGTGCTCCTTGGTGGGGGGTGGGCGCGGGGGCGCCGGCAGGAGATCAGCTCGGGTCGGGCGTGTGCACGATGGGGTGGGCGACGTCGTGGGCGCGCAGGTGCCCGCACATCCCCCACCGCTCGTGCGGCGGGCTCTCCATCAGGGCGGAGCGCAGGAGGTGCGCGCCGTCGCCGCGTTCGAGCGCGTCGAGGACCTCGGCGGTGCGGCGGGTCTCCCGGGCGGCCGTGCTCTCCCAGATGTCGCGCCACCGCGCCGTCTTGGGGCGGACGAGGGCGACGGCGCTGTCGTAGAAGCTGCGCAGCGCCTCGGGGCCGCCGTCGGCGAGCCGCAGGAACCCTTCGACGGCCAGGTCCCTGCGCCGCTTGACGGCTTCCTCGACGTCCGTGTCGGGCAGGGTCGCGGCCTCCTGGTACTTCTCCGGGTCGGCCACGATCTCCGGCGGGAACGTCATGACGGCGTCGCCGGCCTCGGGCAGGCCGGCGTTCGACATGACGACCACCACCTCCAGGCCGCCCCGGTTGACCGCCCGGTGGATGGTGCCGGGGGTGAACCACACGGTCGAGCCGGGGTTCAGTTCGGTCTCCCGCAGGCCGTTCGCGTCGAGGGTCTGCAGGGCGCCGTGTCCTCCGACCACGACGTACGCCTCCGTGGAGGCCGTGTGCAGGTGCGGTGTGCCGCCTTCCAGGCCGTCGGCGCAGGCGTCGCCCGAGTAGACGGAGAGACGGCTGATCGACGTGCCTCCGGGAAACGTCATCGCAGCGCGTCCCTGCCCTGCTTGGCCAGCAGCGCGCAGCCCTCCTCACCCCGGTCGCCGTCGGCGATCACGACCGCGTACCGGAAGGAGATGCTCTCGCCGTCCGGCAGCGGCACCTCCTCGCTGAAGAACGGCGCCGGGTTGAGGCAGGCGAAGTGCTCGGTGCGCGCGAACCACTGCGGCGGGTGCTGCGGGTTGGCGGCGTCGTCGACCATGACGATCGTCGAGTGGTCGCCGCTCTCGTCGTGCCGGCCACGGAAGCCGAACCACTCGGCGCGGGTGCCGCGCAGCTCGTCGCCGCCGGCGCCGGCCGGCGACTGGATGACGCCGTCGGTGAACGAGCGGGGGCCGCGCCAGAACAGGCCGCCGTAGCCGGCGTTCTCACGGCCCTTGGTGGTCGGGGAGCCGAAGTCGATGGTGGCGCCCGACACGTTGGTCATGGTCGTCTCGAAGAGCAGCGCCCAGGTGGCGCCGTCGACGATCGTCGCGGTCAGGGCGCGCCGCTCCTCGATGACGGGCGCGCCCGCCTGGGAGGTCCAGCCGAGCGTGTGCCCGATCTCGACCTGGTCCGGGGTGGCCGTCAGCGTGGTCATCTCGCGGTGGGTGGCGCTGCCGTTGTTGGCGAGCTGGACGTACTCACCCTTGACGTACGTCGGCCCGCCCCAGAAGTTGTGCTCACCCACGTGCGGCAGCGACCAGGCGATGCCCTTGTGCCAGACGTGGTCGTGCGGCCGGAACAACGACACCAGGGCGCCGCCGAGCGTGCGGATCGGGTGCACGTACGGCTTGGGCGACTCCAGCACCGGCGTGTCCGGGCGGTAGACGTAGGTGAACAGCTCGACGCCCCCGGCGGTCACGGTGACCGAACGGTTGAGCGCGTGGTCGGCCTGCAGGGTCACTGGTTCCTCCATGGTGCGCCCGTGCCGTCCATGCGCAGGGCGAACGGGCTGTCTGCGGTGATCTGGCCGCTGCGTACGCGCTCGCCGGTGAAGGCGGAGGCGTAGAGCGCGGCGATGAACTCCATCGTCCGGCGGGTGTCGGCGGCGGTGACCGGCGGGGCCTCGCCCCGGTCGAGCGCGTCGAGCACGGCGGCCAGCCAGCCGGTGTGGCCGCTGGACTCGCCGCTGGGGTCGGCGCCCCACAGGGCCTTGACGTCCTCGTGCCCGGGCGCCGGGGTCACGGTCCAGTCGTCGTCGGTGTAGCCGTACAGGTGCTCGACCTCGATGGTGGCGTTCTCGTAGTCGAAGCGCAGCTCCGAGGTCTGCCTCGGCGAGAGGACCGAGTTCACGACCGTGGCCACGGCGCCGTTCTCGAACGTCACCAGCGCCATCGACACGTCCTCGGTGTCCACCGAGCGGGCCTGGCGGGCGGCCACGGCCGTGACCTCACTCCACGGGCCGAGTATCGACAGCAGCAGGTCGAACTGGTGGATGCCGTGGCCCATCGTCGGGCCGCCGCCCTCGGACTCCCAGGTGCCGCGCCACGGGACCGCGTAGTAGTCCTCGTCGCGGTACCACTGGGTGAGGGCGGTCGCCACCAGCGGGCGGCCCAGCTCGCCGGCCGCCGCCATCCGCCGCAGCCGTACGGCACCGGGGCCGAAGCGGTGCTGCAGCACGGTCGCGACGTGCGCGGTCGAGCGGCGCTCGGCCTCGATCACCGCGTCGAACTCGGCCAGCGACAGCGTCGGCGGCTTCTCCACCAGCGCCGTCACCCCGGCCTCCAGGCAGGCGATGGCCAGCGGCGCGTGCGACTGCGGCGGGGTGCACAGGTGGACGACGTCCAGCTCCTCCTCCCGCAGCAGCTCCTCCGCGTTTCCGTAGGCGCGCGACTCGCCGTATTTGGCGGCGAACTCGCGGGCCCGCCCGGCGTCCACGTCGGCCACGGCCACGAGCTCCGCCCGGCCGCCGGAGTTGGCGACGGCCTGGGCGTGGGCGTTGGCGATGCCCCCGGTGCCGATGATCGCGGCCCGGTAACTTCGTTCAGACATGTGTTCCTTCGAATCGGTGGTCAGGCGCCGTCGATCTCGGCCTGCGGTTCGGTGATGAACGCCCTTGGGAAAACGTATTCCGCAGTTTGCCCGGCTGTTACGCGAGCGTCAAGAGTGTGTCCACAGGGGCACGCGGAGTGTGAGCGCCGCGATCGAGAGCGCTGACCAGCGGTGATGCGGGGGCCGTCAGAGGACGGGCGGGTGCTGTCAGAGGGCGGGGCGGGTGCCGTCAGAGGGCCGGGCGGGTGCTGTCGCGGACGATCAGGCGGCCTTCGACGCTCATCCGGCGGCCTGTGCCGCCTTCGCCCAGCACGATGCGGATCGCCTCCGCCCCGGACTCCGCGAGCGGCAGTGCCACCGTCGTCAGTCGCGGCGTCACGTCATAAGCGAGCGGTATGTCGTCGACCCCCGTCACGGAAACGTCGTCGGGCACCGTGAGACCGGCGGCCCGAAATCCCTTCAGGGCACCGACGGCGACGATGTCATTGGCCGCGAGAACCGCCCGCACGCCGTCCATTCCCGCGTCGGCCAGCGCCCGCGCGGAATCGAATCCGCCACGGCGGCTCACCTCGCAGTGAACGAGCCGGATATCGCGTTCCGCGACGCCACCGGCGCGCAGTCCGGCGATGAATCCGGCGCTCCGATCGCCCAGGTTGCGCAGATTCCCGGCGCCCGCGAATATCGCCACCCGGCGGTGCCCGATTTCCGCGACGAACGCCCCCATGGTCAGCCCGACGCGGTAATTGTCGAAGCCGATCGAGTCGAAAGTCAGGTCCGTCTCGCCGACGATCGCGACCCGTCCGCCCTCGCGCTCGTACGCCCGCAGTTCTTTCTCCAGCCGGACCTCGACGTCGGCCGCCAGATAGCGGTTCGAGGTGAGCACGAGCGCGCGCGGGCGCAGCGAGCGCAGCACGCGGACGGTCTCGGACTGCCGCTCCGGGACGCCCATGGTGGCCGACACCGTGACGAAGGCCCCGGCCGAACGTGCCTCGCGCTCCATGGCGGACACCACCATGCCCATGGACGGCGTCGTGAGGTCGTCGGCCACGAGCGCGATCGCGTCGCTGGCCCGGCGCATCGCCCTGGCCGAGGCGTCCACCGTGTAGCGCAGGGCCGCCGCCGCGGCCAGCACGCGGGCCTCGTACTCGGGGGCGACCTTTCTGGCGCTGCCGCCCAGGACCCGTGACGCGGTGGAGACCGAGACCCCGGCCGCAGCGGCCACGTCGTGCAGCGTGACCGTGGGCCTCGCCGCATGGGGCATGCGTTCTGTCCTTTCCCCGCGCGTACCGACCGGTTATGAAGCGTACTGCCACCGGCCGCCCGGTCAGCGGAAGCGCGGGACCACGCGGGGCGGCGCCACGGGTTTCGGCGCCTGGAAGTGACCGCCCAGCGGAGGCGGGCGGTACTCGGACGGCGGGCGGGAGAAGTACGGCGCGCCGTGGCCGTAGAGCGAGCGGTGGTCGAACGGCGGGCGGAGCAGGTCGGGGCGGATGGCCAGATCGGGCAGCTTGGGAACGTCGAGCGGCACGGTCAGCTTGAGAAGCTCGGACAGCGTGAGCGCCTTGGGCAGCTTGCCCTCCCGCCGGTCCTTGGCGACCTGCGCCGCCGCCCACCGGTCGACCCGGCGGTCGATCAGGTATTCCCCCTTCTTCAGCGTCGCCAGCAGCTTGCGGTGCCGGCCGGCCTGCTCTTCGGCGCGCGGGGTGGCCCGCTCGACGGCCGCGGCCACGTCGGCCGCCGCGACGACGGCCCTGACCTCGCGGTCGATGACCGCCGGAAGATCGCCCGGCCTGCGCTGGGCCGTCGCCATGACCCGGTCGTAGACCAGCCCCATCCGGTCCTGCACGGTCTTGTCGGTCGCGTCGGCGAACGCCGCCATCAGCGGCTCCAGCATCGGCACGGCCTGCGACAACGACTTGGTGAGCGCCATGATCCGCTCGCTGACCACCTTTTCGAGCTGCAGGGTCACCTTCTTGTGGCCGTCGTCGACGAGCTCGATCGCCCGGGTGTCCGCGCTCGTCCCTGCCAGGCCCCGCCGGGCGGCCTCGACCTGCTCCGGCGTGATCCCGTCCGGCGGCGCGGCGGGCTCGGCCATGCTCTCGACGCGCCACTCGGCCGCGCCGCCCTCCCCCGTCCGCGCGGCCCGCAGCGCCCGCTCGACCGCCGGTTCGGTGACGCCGTAGACGCCGCGGGCGGAGTCGGCCTCCTGCCTCACGCTCGCCGCCAGCTCGCCGACCTGCGGTAACTCGGCGATCGCGCGCTGGTAGGGCGCCGGGAAACGTGCCCTGACCTTGGCGTAGAGCCCGCTGACGACCCGCGCGGACAGCTCGGCCTCGACCCTCTTGGCGACCTCGGCGTACCCCTCCTGCGTGACCTTGACCTTCAACCGCAGCTCGTGGGCCGGGTCGCCGGCGCGCATCCCGAAGAAGGTGAACGCGGCCAGCGTCGCCAGCCCGGCGGCGGCCGGGCCGCTGTACTTGGTGTAGAGGTCGGCCACCCGATGCAGGCCGCCCACGAGCCGCCCCCGCCGGGAGGCCAGCAGCACGCTCGCCAGATAGACGGCGGCCAGCACCCCGAGCACCTTCGGCTCGCTCAATTTCAGCTGGCCGGAAAAGAATGTGGAAACCTGCTCGAAAAGACGCTGCAAGGCGATGAGCCGGCTCACGTCCATCCCGTCGGCGTTCCTGGGGACCCACCACGGCAGCACGACGGAGAAAGTCACGGCGACGCCGATGGGAATGAGGTAAAGGACGCCGTGAGCGGCGAGGTTGTACCTGAATCCCGGATTGTCGCGCAGTTGCTCCGGGGTCATCTGACGGCGGCGCGAACGCGCGTGCCAGGCGCAGACCAGACCGCGCCCCACACGGCGAAGATCCAGGAAACGGACCACGTCGCGAGAAAGAAGGACCCCACCAGAATGGCCATCGCCCACTCGAAGGGCGCGTTCACCCGTTCCATCCGGCACCTCCCCACGAGGTGCTTCTAATCTACGCATGACTTCTGTCATATGAGGCCGATGACACCGTGGACTAACCCCGCGAACTCCGCTCGATCATGCTGGCCTCATGAAAATTCGTCGTTTCAGGCGCCTCGCGGGAGCGGCCGCGATCGGCGTGCTCCTTACGGCCGGCACATCGGCCGTCCCCGCCGCCGCCGACCCCGGGCTCGACCGGCAGGCGCTGCGGAAGTCACTCACCGCCATCCACGAGGCCGGCATGTACGGCACCTACTCCGAGGTCCGCGACGGTGCCGCGGCCTGGCGCGGCGCGGCCGGCGTCGCCGACGTGGACACGCGCCGCCCGGTGCGGCCCGACATGGTGCACCGGGTCGGCAGCATCACCAAGACGTTCACCTCGGTGGCCGTGCTGCAGCAGGTCGCCGCCGGCAAGGTGGAGCTGGACGCCCCGATCGGCCGCTACCTGCCCGACCTGGTGCCCGGCGAGCGCGGCCGGCGGATCACCGTGCGGATGTTGCTCAACCACACCAGCCACATCGCCGACTACATCGGCCCGGCGTTCCCGTCGCTCTACGAGCCCTCCGGCCGGAGCCTGGACGAGCACCGTTTCCGCCAGATCTCCAAGCGGGAACTGCTGGCCCTGAGCCTGGCGCAGCCGCCGACCGGTGAGCCGGGGGTGGCGCCCGGCAGCTACTCCAACGTCAACTACGTGATCGCCGGGCTGCTCCTGGAGAAGATCACGGGTATGACCGCCGAGGACTACATCACCCGGTTCGTCATCCGTAAGGCGGGGCTGCGGGACACCTCCTTCCCGAGGACGCCGCGCATTCCCGGGCCGCACTCCAAGGCGTACGAGTCGCTGTTCGGCTTCATCGACCCGCCGCGCGACTACAGCGTCTACAACATGTCGTGGGCCACGACGGCGGGCGCGCTCATGTCCACGATGAACGACCTCAACCGCTTCTACCGGCTGCTGCTGCGCGGCGAGCTGATCAGCCCCACGCTGCTCGCCGAGATGCAGAAGACCGTGACGGTGCTGGTCGCCGGCACGGCGATCGACTACGGCCTCGGCCTCTACTTCCTCGACCTGCCGTGCGGCCGGTTCTGGGGGCACGACGGCGGCGTGTTCGGCATGGCCACGCAGTCGCTGGCGACCCCGGACGGCGAGCGGCTGCTCTCGTTCGGGTTCAACCGCCTCAAGTACCAGACCATCAACGAGAACGGCCAGATCGAGCCGCATCCGATCGATTTCGCGACCGAGGACTTCCTGATGCTGAGCCTGTGCGGGCAGAGCGGCGCCCAGGCGAAGGCGGCGCGGCCGTCGTTCACGCCGTTCCCCGTGGACGGGGTGCCGGTCAGGCGCTGACCTGGTGGTTCAGCAGGTGTGTCGCCCATCACCATGGGTGTGTGGATTTGTCCACAGATGATCGCGTACGGCCTCCGTAATGTCCCTGCTACCGGATCACCCGGCAGCACCGACAGGGGGAGGAACCCGAAATGCGTAAGACTCTGGCGATAGCCGCACTGGTCGGCTCGACGGCCATCACCGGTCTCGCTCTCAGCCCGGCCGCGGCCCAGGCGAGCACCCAGTCCACGACCACTGTGCAGTGGGGCAAGTTCTTCTCCAGCGACAACAAGGCGTACACGTACGGCAAGACCTGGAAGTCCCACGGCAAGGTCTTCACGAAGTGGTACGGCGTCGACAAGGTCGGTGGCAAGAAGGGCTGGGTGTGGTTCGAGTACTACAAGAACGGCGGCTGGCACAAGTTCAACAAGTCCTGGGACGGCAAGGTCGTCGGTGCCTGGAGCGGCCGGGGGATCAAGAAGGTTTACACCTACACCTGCTGGGCGGGCAAGTTCGACAACTGCGGCCGTAAGTACCGCATCTACTAAACACTCTGAGGCCCGGCGACTGATCGCCGGGCCTCGGCCTTGTCAGGGCCGGAACCGGTCGGTGGCCTCGATGAGCCGGTGCAGCGTCCCGGGCTCCGCGCCCGCGTGCCCGGCGTCCTCCACGATGTGGAGCTCGGCCTCCGGCCAGGCCCGATGCAGGTCGTACGCGGCCTCGGGCGGCGTCTTCATGTCGTAGCGGCCGTTCACGATCACACACGGGATGTGCCTGATCGCCTCGACGTCGAGCAGCTCACCCTCCTTGAGGAAACAGTCCTGGGTGAAGTAGTGCGTCTCGATCCGCATGAACGCGACGACCTCACGGTCGTCCAGCGGCGGCATCGGGACGGGCAGCAGCCAGTTGGCCGACAGCTCCCAGGCCGCCCAGGCGCGCGCCGCCGGCACGTGCACCGCCGGGTCGGGGTCGAACATCCTGCGGTGGTAGGCGCCCACGAGATCGTCACGCTCCCCGGCGGGGATGTGGTCGCGGAAGGCGGCCCACTCCGCCGGGAACAGGCACGCCGCCCCCGTCTCGGTGAACGTCCACGCCCTGTTGGTGGCCCCGGCCAGGTAGACGCCGCGCAGGATGATCTCGCTCACCCGTTCCGGGTGCCGCCGCGCGTACGCCAGCGCCAGCGTGCTCCCCCACGACCCGCCGAACACCAGCCACCGCGCGATCCCCAGCCGCTCCCTGAGCCGCTCGATGTCCGCGACCAGATGCCAGGTGGTGTTGGTCTCCAGCGACACGCCGGGTTCGGTGGCGTGCGGCCGGCTGCGCCCGCAGTTGCGCTGGTCGAACAGGACGATCCGGTACGCCGATGGGTCGAAGAACCGCCGCTGCGCCGGCAGCGTCCCGCCACCAGGACCGCCGTGCAGGAAGACGACCGGCTTGCCGTCCGGGTTCCCGCTCACCTCCCAGTAGAGCTCGTGGCCGTCTCCGACGTCGAGGTGCCCGGTCTCGTACGGCTCCACAGGCGGATAAAGCTCCCTATATCCCATGAAGACCAGACATACCATCTATTCCCACCGGAAGAAGGCGGCCGCGATCACTCCGCCGAGCAGCAGGCTGACGAAGAGCCCGATCAGCGGCGCGGGCTGAACCGCCGCCCCGGCCCACGCCGCCGACAGAGCCTCGACCGAGGCGCCGAACGGCAGCCAGGCACCGACCGCCGCCAGCACGTCCGGCAGGCCGTCGCGGCCCCCGAACATGCCGCCGAGCGCCCCCAGAGCGAAGTACAGGGCCAGGCCGATCGCCACGGCCGAGTTCGGGGTGGGCGCCACGGCGGCGACGATCATGCCCACGGCGTACATCGCGGCCGTCGCGAGGACGAGCGCGCCGACCGCCGCGCCCGCGTGCACCGGCGGCCGCGCGCCGAACACCACCATCGCCAGCACCCACGCGGCCGCGATGCCCAGCCCCGTCTGCAGCACGCCGACGACCATCTGGGCGATGAGGACCATCGCCGGCGACGCGGGCGTCACCGCGAGCCGCCTGAGGATCCCGCTGCGCCGGTAGTAGGCCAGGAAGCTCGGCATGTTGACGATTCCGGTGGTCGCCACGACCATCGTGAACACCAGCGGCAGCACATAGACGTCGAGCGCCGTCCGGCCGTTCGCGACGACCTGCTCGCCGGCCGCCGAGGCGTTCATCACCAGGATGAGCATGGGCAGGCCGATCGGCACGATCAGCCCGGCGGTGTCGCGGACGACCATCCTCAGCTCGCAGGCGAGCAACTCGGCCCAGGACCGGAGCCCAGGGCGGTGTACCGAAATATCCGTCATCGAACCTCCTCGTGCTCCAGATGCCGCCCGGTCAGGGCGACGAAGGCGTCGTCCAGGGTCGCCCGCTCGCCGCGCGTCTCGGTCACCACGACGCCGGCGCGCACGAGGGCGACGCTGACGGCCTGGAGCAGATCGTCCCGGCCTTCGACGACGACCCGGCCGCCGTCGGCGCGTACCCGCTCGACCTCGCCGAGCCCCTCCAGCAGCCCCTCCAGCAGCCCTTCCGGTACGGGCCCGGCGGGCACGAACGTCACCCGCTGCGCGAATCCGGCCCGCCGGACGAGCCCGGCGGGCGAGTCGAGGGCGACCACCCGCCCCGCGTCGAGCAGCGCGACCCGATCGCACAATCGCTCGACCTCCTCCATGGCGTGGCTGACGAGCAGCACGGTCACGCCGTTCTCGCGCAGGGCCGCGACGGTGGCCCACATCTGGCGGCGTGCCTCCGGGTCGAGCCCGGTCGTCAGCTCGTCGAGGATCACCACCCGGGGCCGCCCGACGAGGGCGAGCGCGATCGACAATCGCTGCTGCTGGCCGCCGGAGAGGTTCTGGAAGCGGGTGCCGCGGGAGGCGGTCAGGCCGACGGACTCGATGAGCTCGCCGGCGTCCAGGGGGTCACGGTAGAAGGTGCGGTAGAGGCGGACCAGTTCGGTGACCGTGAGCGCGGCGTGCAACTGGCTCTCCTGTAGTTGCACGCCGAGGATCTGCCGCAGCCGGGCGCGGTCGCGGTGCGCGTCCACGCCGAGGACGCGGACGGTGCCCCGGTCGGGCCGCCGCAGCCCGGCGATCAGCTCGACGGTGGTCGTCTTGCCGGCCCCGTTGCGCCCGAGGATGCCGAAGATCTCGCCGCCCTGGATCGACAGGCTGACGTCGTCGACGGCGACCTTCGCGCGATAACGCTTGTGCAGGCCGTCGGCTTCGACGGCCGGGGATGTTCCAGACATGTCCCCGACGGTAGGAGCGGACGGGCAGGTCCGGCTTGTGCCGATGGTCAGCCTTCGTACCCATGACTTCCGGCACCCCCGCCGCCGGTCGGGGCGCCGTTAGAGTTGATCGTATGCGGCGAATCGAGCCGGACGCCTGGGCGGGCCTGACGGCGCTCCTGATGTGCGTCGCGGTGGGGACGCCGACCCTGTTCAGCGGGGCCGTGACCCTGACCTGGGCGGTGCTCTTCGCAGGTCTGGTGACCGCCCTGACGATCACCGCCCTCTGCGAGGACAACCGGCTCCGGGTCGCGCGGGCCGCGTACGGCGCGGGCGTCCTGCTGGGCTGGGCCACGGTCCTGACCGCGCCGAAGGCCGGGTGGCTGTCGATCCTGCTGGTGTTCATCGCGGCCATGAGCGCCTACGTGCTGCCGCGCTGGGCCGGTCCGGTGGTGATCGCGCTCAACTCCGGCGTCATCGCCCTGACCGCGAGCCGGGCCGGCGCCCCCGGCGCCGAGGTCACGCTCAGCGCGCTGCTCTACCTGCTGATCCAGGCGGCGACGTGGCTGAGCACCATCGCGATCATCCGGGAGCAGCGGATGCGCCGCGAGCTGGCCGAGGCGCACGTCGAGCTGCGAGCGGCGAGCGTCGTCCTGGCGGAGACGACCCGCGCCCACGAGCGCCTGCGGATCTCCAGGGAGCTTCACGACCTCATCGGGCACCAGCTCACCGCGCTCACCCTCGAACTGGAGGTCGCCAGGCACCAGGAGGGCCCGGCCGCGCGTGAGCACGTCGAGCGGGCGAACCGGGTGGCGAGAGACCTGCTCGGCGATGTGCGGCAGACGGTCGGGCAGCTCCGCGCCGACGCGCCCGACCTGCGCGAATCGCTGGCCGCCGTGGTGCGCGACATCCCCGGCCTGGACATCGGCGTGTGCGTCGACGACGACGTACAGGCCGGCGAGGAGCTGACCGTGACGCTCATCCGCGTCGTCCAGGAGATCGTCACCAACACCATCCGCCACGCGGCGGCGACCTCGCTGCGGATCCGCATCGAGTCGGAGCCGGACCACACCGTGCGGCTCACCTCCGTCGACGACGGCCGGGGCAGCCCCGAGGTCAGGCCCGGCAACGGGCTGCGCGGCCTGGCCGAGCGCGTCGGCGCGATCGGCGGCGACGTCCGGCTCGACGGCAGCGACGGGTTCCGCGTCACCGCCCGGATGCCCGCGCGATGATCCGGGTGCTGGTGGTCGACGACCAGACCCTCGTGCGGCAGGGCATCCGCAGCCTGCTCGACCTGACGGACGACATCGAGGTGGCGGGCGAGGCCGACGACGGCATGACCGCGCTGGCCGCCATCGAGGAGCACGCCCCCGACGTCGTCCTGCTCGACCTGCGCATGCCGCGCCACGACGGCATCTGGGTGCTGACGGCGCTCCAGGACAGGGCCGCGGAGGCGCCGCCGGTGCTCGTGCTCACCACGTTCGACAGTGACACGCTCGTCCTCGACGCGATGCGCGCGGGCGCCTGCGGCTACCTCCTCAAGGACGTCACCCTCGAACAACTGACCCACGCCATCCGCGTCCTGGCCGATGGCGGCACCCTGATCTCCCCCTCGATCACCGACCGCCTGCTGCGCGCCGTCCAGCGCCGCCGCCCGCCCGCCGCCGGCCTGCCGCCGATCCAGCAGCTCACCGAACGGGAGCTGGAGGTGCTGCGGCTGGTGGCGGAGGGCTACAGCAACCGCGAGATCGCCGGGGCCCTGTTTCTCGCGGAGGGTACGGTCAAGAACCACGTTTCCACCCTTCTTCTGAAATTGGGGGCTCGCGACCGTACCAATGCTGTGCTGCGCGCTCTGCATGAGAACGTACTGGGCTGAAAGAATTTGTCCGGATCTGCGTTCATAGCAGAATTCACTGGAGACTTTTAAGTATGCCGGAAAGGGGTTAGGTTTCGGGGTGGCGATCGCCACTGCGAACCCTTCAAACGGAGTCATCAGTGCCGAATGATCCGGAACTGGACTACCCGCCCTACGATGACCTGGGATCCGTGCTACGCGTTTACCGGACCGCACGCGGATGGACCCAGCGGGAATTGGGGCGTCAGATCAATTTCTCCGGCGCGTACGTCGGTTTCGTCGAACGGGGCAAACGGCCTCCGGGAAAGGACTTCGTCGCCCGGTGCGAAAAGGCGCTCTGGCTCGACGGGGAGCTGATGAAATTCTGGAAACGGCCCGTACGCAAGAAGCCCTAAAGGCGTGTTCCGGCGCGCCAGACGCCGGCGATGGACCTGGTCGCGGTGATGTCCGTGGTCGGGTCGCCCTCGATGAGCAGCAGGTCGGCCCGCCTGCCGGGAGCGACCACGCCCCGGTCCGCGAGGCCGAAGCAGCGGGCCGTGGCGCTCGTAGCCGACCGCAACGCCTGTTCGGGGGTCAGGCCCGCCCGCGTCAGGAGGAGGAGTTCGCGGTGGAGGGCCGCGCCGTGCGCCGGGCCGAAGGGGGTGGCGTCCGTGCCCGCCAGCAGGGGCACGCCCGCCCGGTGCAGCGCGGCGGCCGCGTGTGAGGCGTTGCGGACGCCTTGGGCGTGCATCGGGATGCCTTTCGCGAGGGCGGTGGTCACCGCCTCGATGTAGGTGATCGTGCTGACCACGAACGCGTCGTACGCGGCGATCCTGGCCGCCACCTCCTCGGCCCGCTCCTCCGGCACGTCCGAGTACAGGTGCGCCAGGCCGTCCACCCCCGCGTCCAGCGCCAGCAGGGCCTCCCTGGCGGTGACCGTGTGGGCGATGACCCTGAGGCCGGCGGCGTGGCCCGCCTCCACGAGGACGGCGGCCAGGTCGGGGGTGAGGGCCGGGAGCTTCATGCCCGACACCGCGCCGTCGTCGATGGCGATCTTGAGGTAGTCGGCGCCCTCGTCCAGGCGGGCCTCCACGAACGCCTTCGCCTCGCCCGAATCGGCGACCGTGTCGAGGCCGCCGTCGGCTCCGAGGGAGCGCAGGAGGTCCGGGGTCATGATCTGGGTCGGGTGGCCGTGCGGGGCGGTGGCGATCATGCTGGAGCTGCGGAGGTCGGCCACGTCGTCGCGCTCGGCGGCCTGGCGGCGCTGGGCGGCGAGGATGGGCGGCAGGTTGTTCATGTCGAGCTCGGTGGTGACGCCGAACTTCAGCGCCTCCGCCAGGTCGCCGTCGAAGGCGTGCGTGTGGGCGTCGATGAGGCCGGGCAGCAAGGTCCTGCCCGTGCCGTCCACCTCGACGTCCACGGGGCCGGCGCCTGGCTCGGCGATGCGGTCGCCGTCGATGAGGACGTCGGTTTCCGGCAGGGTCCGCTCGCCGTCGAAGACGCGGACGTCGCGGATTCGGGTACGCATGGGCACTCCATGTAGTTCGATGTCGAATAGACCTTGTCCAAGATAGTACGGCATCTAACTACACAGAAGGGCCCGCGCTCGTGAAGCGCGGGCCCTCGACGAGGTCAGTGCGAATATGCCTGGAACTCCGCCGCCCTCACCTGTTCCCGCTGCGGGCTGGCCGTGGCGCAGTCCGTCGCGGAGTTCGGGTCGTTGTCCTGCTCACCCGCGTACAGCGGGTTCCCGGTGCACTGCGAGGTCAGCACCCGGAACATCAGGTGCGTGGCACTCGTGGTGCGCACGTCGAACGACTTGAAGATCAGATCCCGGCCCCGGGGACGCGGCAGCCCGGTGTCGAACGCGTTCGCCCGGCTGGTGTGGATCTTCTTATAGTTCGCCGCGTCGGCGCAGTTCTCGCTGCAGGCCAGCACCTCGAAGGAGCGCAGGCTGGAGAAGCGGTTCTGCGCCCCGGGGTCGGCCGCGTCGCCGATGTTCGGCCTGAGCATCGCGCTCACCTGCACCCTGCGGACCTTGACCGGCGCGTCGCCCGCCAGGTCCACGACGACCGACTTGCCCGCCGGCGCACCGGTGAGCGAGGCCCAGTTCGTGGCCTCGGTGTCGTCGATCAGCCTGGCCTGGTTGACGCCGTCGCCCGCCGCCGTCGCCCCGTTCGCCGCCGAGGCGTGGTTACGCGTCAGCGAGAGCGGAAGCGGCAGCTTGAGGCCCGGCAGCACCGCGAACTTCAGCCGCTTGTGGCCGAACCCCGCGCCCGCCACGACGAAGTCGTACACGCCGGGCGTCATGTGCGCCGTGTCGGTGAGCGGCGTCGCCGGATCGGTGTCCGCGACCGGGACGACCCGGCCCTCGTAGTCGCCGACGTACAGGCGCAGCGCCGCGCCCTTCGCCTCCCCGAGCGGCTTGAGCTGCAGCGAGCCGTTCTTGCCGGTCGGGTTGACGAAGCTCGGCGTCGGGTCGGGGTCGTTCGGGCCGGCGCTGGCCGCGCCCTCCCCCAGGCCGTGCTCGGCGAACGCGCGCCACATGATGTCCTGGTTCGCACCGCCGAAGCGCATCTGGTCCGCCGCCAGCAGCGCGTTCCTGTGGTCGACGTAGCTGACCGCGCCCGAGGCCATCAGCAGCAGGGCGTCGAACGAGAGCTGGATCCAGCGCCGGTTGCCCGGGCACCTGTCCAGCGGCGTCGTGCCGTCGGCGCAGGAGCGCTGCTGCCTGGCCGAGCCCTGGCCGTACCGCTTGACGAAGGCCGCCCGCACGTCGAACTGCGTGGCCGACCAGATCTCGCCGTCCGCGTGCACCTGCTGGCCGACGATGTCGTAGTTGAGGTCGCTGTAGTTCAGCGGCGACTTCGACATGTCGTAGTTCCTGATGCCGCGGGTCTTGTCGCCGGTGACGTAGCCGCCGGTGACGTACGGGGTCTCGCCCGAGGGGCGGAAGCCGTACTCGAAGAGCTGCTCCATCGAGAACAGGTCCGACGTGCTCTCGTTCATGGCCCCGGCCTGGGCACCGCTCCAGCCGGCGTTCGGGCCGCCGATCATGCGGCCGGAGATCGCGTGCGTGTACTCGTGGCCGATGACCGACATGTCGTAGTCGCCGTCCACGCACGGGCCGTAGAAGGCACCGGCGACCGGCTGCCACAGGTACATGTTCGTGATCGGCGCGACCCCGTCGGGCCCGGTGATCTGGTTGGCGTTGTCGCGCACCGACAGCACCCGGGCGCCCGCCTGCGCGTTGCCCTGCTCGGGGTCGTTGCCGAGTCCGCCGCGCTCCCCGTTGTCCGTCTGCATGTTCCAGGCGGTCTCGGTGAAGCCCAGCCGGTACGACCAGCCATGCATGCGGTTGTGCATGGCGTTCAGGTTGGCGATGGACGCCTCCAGGTCGTTCTCGCCGGGCTGGTCGAACACCGCCGGGTCGCACTTGGCGGTGAACCAGGTGTTCTGCCACGGATAGATGTAGTTCCTGCTCGGCGTGAGCACGTTCGTACGGGTGCCGACCGTGAACGGGTCGCCGCTCGCCCGGTTCTCGTACGTCCTGGCCGCGTTGCCGACGCTGGTGTTCGTCGGCGTGCCGGTGGTGTGGTCGACGTCCCACGCCTTGCCCGTCGCCGGGTCGCCGCCGCTCACGTGGTCACAGCCCGGACCGGGCTTGAAGCACCAGGTCTGGCGGGTGTCGGCGGAGGAGTGGTCGTCGCGCGGGTTCGCCGGGAAGACCTCCCAGCGCGGGTTGTCGGGGTCCTGGTGGTGGTCGACCAGGTTCTCCCGCGTCAGGATGCCGCCGCTGACGGCGTCCACATGCGTCGTGTACGCCGCCTCCGCGCCGCCCCCGATCAGCACCACCTGGTACGCGCTGTGCACCCCGTCGGGCGCCGGCACCGCCACCGGCGTGGCCTGCTTGGTGATCGCCTTGGCCAGGTCGATGCCGCCGTCCCCGGCCGCGATCTCCATGGCCCGCTGCGCGGTGATCGCCGCGGCCGGCGGCGCGCCGGTCTGGCGGGACAGCGAGGACGTGACGTGCCTGACCTGCCCGCCGGCCACACCGACCGCGACAAGACCGTCCACACCGGCCGGCAGGTCACCGAAGCGCTGGCGCAACAGCACGGCGTGACCCGTGCCGATGGGGTTGATCGCGACCGTCTCCAGCGCGTCGACGGACTCGGCGGGCAGCCCGAAGACCGCCTCGTTGTTCTTGAGGTAGGCCCGGGCGGCCTGCCCGGGGTCGGAGCCCAGGCCCTCGGCCAAGGGTTCCTTGCTCGTGATGGTGGCCGGGGTGCCTAGAGCGTTCCATTGGATGTCGGCCGGAGGTCCGGCTCTGCGCGCGTTGGCGCCCGCCGGGGGCGGTATCCGGCCCTGACGGTTGTCCACATCGGGCTTGGCGTGGTTCTCGGCCTGGAAGTCGTGGATCACCGGGGCCTGCCCGCCGGGTTCGCCCCGGGCGGCCCCTGCCAGGGGTAGAGCCGACGCTGTGAGAGCGACGACGACGAGTGTGCTGCGTAACCAAGGCTTGGTCGACACGTTTCCCTCCCGCGTGCCAGGGATGCACAGAAATCGCGCATCTGGGCATGAGGAAACACCGCTCTTATACGACTGACAAGATCTTGTAAAGTACGAAATATCGGCGTATAAGCGGGCCATAAGTGCGGGACCGGTGGCCGGCGCCTTGGCGGAGACGAGGGTCGTGTTAGTCCGACCATCCCGTCGCGGCCTCCGACATCACGGGCAAGCTCCCCTCCGGCTCCGACGACAAGAAGCCGGTCGACGACTTCGGCCTCTCCGAGGCCATGGCCGGCCGTTCCAGTGGCCTGACCAAGCCGGAGCGCACGATCCGCATCGGCCGCACGTCCTACGTCAAAGGCGGCCTGACGGGCACCGCCCTGCCGGAGGGCAAGACGTGGTGGAAGCAGTCGCCGGGCTGGACGAGCGGGATCAACTCCATGTTCGGCGACTTCGTCAACGCCGCCGACCCGAGCACGTGGAAGGCGCTGCTGGCACGCTCCAAGCGGAGCGGCTCGACGTACAAGGGGTCGATGAGCGTCAAGGACCGGTCAAGCTGACCACGCGGCTGGAGACCGGCCAGGTCGGGCTGAGCAAGACCGCGATGGAGACCCGTTACACGGGCTGGGGCGCCAAGGTGTCGATCAAGACACCGCCCGCGAGCGCGGTCACCACGAAGCTCGACCCCGCCAAGGCCCAGATCCAGCTCCCCCGGCCCCCAAGCGCTGACCCGGCCCAGAACCTGACCTCCAGCCCGAAAAGCCGGCCCGGCCGGCGGCCGGGCTCAGGGCCTGACGTCCACCCAGGCCGGCGGCGGTCGGGCTAGGGTCTGATGTCCAGCCAGACCAGTCGGTGGTCGGAGCTGGGGAACGGGAACACGCCGGTCAATCGTGACAGCGGGTCGGCGGCCACCGGCCAGAAGACGCCGCCGCCCGTCACCTTCAGCCGCCGGGACGGCAGGACGTAGTCGGCGCGGAGGTTGCCGGGGGCTGTGTCGGAGAAGTCGGCCGTGTCGTACTTCGGGTCGCCGGTGTGCGTGGTGTTGGCACCGCCCTGCAGCACCGCGGCCTCCGCGGCGCCCGCGCTCGATGGCGCGAACGCGGCGTTGATCCTGGGGTGGCCGAGCAGTTGCCGGATCGCGTTCTGGTAGCTGTCGCCGTCGTGCGGATCGGCGTTCTGGTCACCGGCGATCACGAACGCCGCCCCCGGGGCCAGCCCGCCGCGCCGGCCGCGGTCGTCGTAGAGGTAGCCGCCCCCGCCGGGCCTGGTGTAGTCGGCCCACAGCCGGATCTCGTCGTGGTTGCGGCGCCCGTTGCGGTCCTCCGCGCCGTCGAACGTGGGCGGCGTGGGGTGGCTGACCAGGAAGTGCACGGTACGGTGCCCGACGCGTACCGGCAGGTCCCAGTGGCTCTTGGAGGACAGGCGGAAGACCCGCAGCTCCTCCGGCGAGTACCAGTCGGCGGGCGCCGGCGTCGCGGGGTCGTCGGGCAGGGCCGCGCCCGGCATGTCCTTCCACAGGAACCTCTGGAACGTCCGCACGGCGCGCACGTCGATCGGATGACGCGAGTAGACCACCATGCCGAACTGCCCGGGAAAGGCCCCGAACCCGAACGCGTCGTCCCCGTAACCGGCCGCGCCCGGCGTGGTCACCACGGCGCCGTTGTTGTTGAGGTCGAAGCCGGAGGCGATCCCGGTGTTGCTCGGGGCCGTGAACCGGTGCCGGTACGCGATCGGCCGCGCCCCGCCCTGCCCCACGGACAGGTAGTTGTCCTGGAACAGCCGGGCCGCCACGCCGCCGGCGTCGAAGTCGAACTCGTTGATGAGCACCACGTCGGGGCGGGCCCGCTGGACGATCTCGGCGATGACCTTCGCCTGCGCGTTGTCCGGCGTGGACAGGTCGGCGACCAGTTGCCCGTCGGCGGCGCGGTTGAGCGAGGCGTTGAAGGTGGCGAACCTGACCCGGTCGGCGGCCTCGGCGGCGCTCGTCCACAGGGGCACGACGGCGGCCGCGACGATGGCGGCCAGGACACACCGGAAGATCCTCACGATGCCTCACCTCGGAGGGAGCATGGCATTTCCCGGCGGCGTACGCCAGTAGGCTTTTTCGTCGGAGCCGGCGGGGCAGGTTGGAGCCGGCGAGGGAAGGGGTGGGGCATGCCGACGTCATCGGGTGGGAAGCCGCGGCCGCACCTCACGGGGTCCCAGGGTGGCGAGCCGAAATATCAGGCCATCTACCGACATCTCCTCGCCCAGATCGACGGCGGCGAACTCGAACCCGGCCAGCCGCTGCCCTCCCAGCGAGAGCTCGGCACCTACTACGGGGTCAGCCTCATGACGGTGCGGCAGGCGCTGCAGCGGCTCAGCACGGAGGGGCGCATCGAGCAGCGGCACGGGCTGGGCACGTTCGTGGCGGGAACCGTGATCCCGTACGGGCTCAACAGCCTGGGCAGCCTGGCCGAAGGGCTCGCCGGGCAGGGCATCGACCTGGAGACGGTGCTCCTGGGGGTGCGGCGGGCGCCGGCGCCCGGATGGGTGGCGGCGGAGCTGCGGCTCGCGCCGGACACCGAGGTCACCGTCGTCGAACGGCTGCGCAAGGTCGACGGCTCGCCCGTGATCCACCAGCTCTCCTACATCCCGCCGGGCCCGGCGGCCGAGCTGTCCGGCGACGAGCTGGGACGGGTGCCGCTCTACCGGCTCATCGAGGAGCGGGGCGGGGGGTCGCCGGAGTGGGCCACGGAGGCCATCAAACCGGTGGTCCTGTCGGAGGCCCAGGCGGCGCTGCTGCACCGGGCCGCCGGGGGTGCGGCGCTGATGAGCACGCGGGTGACGTACGACGCGACGGACCGGCCGCTGCTGGCGGACCTGGCCCTGATGTGCGCCTCCCACCTGGCCTTCACCACCAAACGCCACGCCTCGGAACCCGCCGTCTCCTTGCGCCTCGACCACTGACCCGGCCCCGTTGGCTCGGCCTGATTCTGGCGCACCACCGCGTTTTCCCTTCCCCACCGCACTTCGGCGCGATCCTTTCGAGATAGGGGATTGGGCAGGAGCCGGCGGTGAGCCCGGCCCGCTGGGCGGTGGCGGGCGAGGCGCCGAGCCGGGCGCTGGATCGGGGTGCCCGGTCCGCTGAGCTGCAGGCCGGAAGTGGGGTGGGAGCCGCTGGGCCGAGCGCCGGAAGCCGGGTCCGGCCCGCTGAGGCGGGAGCCGGGGGTGGGGTGCTAGGTGGGGGTTGGTCAGGTGGGAGGGCGTTGGCGGACGCCGGTCGCGAGGTCGTGGGCTACCGCCTGGACGGCGGACAGGGCGGTCGGTACGTCTGGGGCGTTCGCCAGGGCACGGACGAAGGCCGAGCCGGCGATCACGCCGTCCGCGAACTGGGCGATCTCGGCCGCCTGGGCGCCGTCACTGACGCCGAGACCCACGCAGATGGGCAGGTCCGTGACCTCCCTGGCGCGGGACACCAGCGCCCGTGCCCCCGCGCTCACCGCGTCCCGCTCCCCCGTCACCCCCATGAGCGAGGCCGCGTACACGAAGCCGCGGGACGAGCGGGCCGCCACATCGATCCGGTCCCTGGTGGAGGTGGGGGCGATGAGGTGGACGCGGTCGAGCCCGTGCCGGTCGGCCGCCGCGTGCCAGTTCGCCGCCTCGTCCGGGATCAGGTCGGGCGTGATCAGCCCGGCCCCGCCCGCCGCCGCCAGGTCCGCCGCGTACCGGTCCACCCCGTACCGATCGACGAGCGTCCAGTACGTCATCACCAGCGCGGGCACCCCCGCCAGCGCCCGGACGGCGGTGAATCCGTCCTCCGGGGTGACCCCGCCCGCCAGTGCCGCCTCGGTGGCGCGCTGGATGAGGGGCCCGTCGATGAGCGGGTCGGAATACGGGAGCCCGACCTCCACGATGTCCACCCCGCCGGCGACCATGGCCCGCATCGCCGCCACCGAGGTCTCGACGTCGGGGTAACCGACGGGGAGGTATCCGATCAGGGCGGCCCGGCCTTCGCGCCTGGCCCGTTCGATGACCGACCCCACGGTGACGTTCCCGGTCGTCTCCACGCCGGAGTGCGTCGTTCGCGTGCTCATGCGCCCTCCTCCACCAGACCGAAGTACCGGGCCGCCGTGTCCATGTCCTTGTCGCCGCGCCCCGAAAGGTTCACCAGCACCAGCCCGTCGGGCCCCAGGCGCCGTCCCTCTCTGAGCGCGCCCGCCAGCGCGTGCGCGCTCTCGATCGCCGGGATGATCCCCTCCGTACGGGCCAGCAGCTCGAACGCCTCCATGGCCTCCGCGTCCGGCACCGCCTCGTAGCGGGCCCGCCCGAGAGAGTGCAGCCAGGCATGCTCAGGACCGATGCCGGGATAGTCGAGCCCGGCCGAGATCGAGTGGCTCTCCAGGGTCTGGCCGTGGGTGTCCTGCAGCACGTACGTCCGCGTCCCGTGCAGAATCCCCGGCGACCCCCCGGAGACGGCCGCCGCGTGCAGTCCCGTCGAGATCCCGGCCCCGCCGGCCTCCAGCCCCACCAGCGCGACCCCGGGATCGTCCAGGAAGCCGTGGAAGAGGCCGATCGCGTTGGAGCCGCCGCCGACGCAGGCGCACACCACGTCGGGCAGCCGCCCCGCCAGCGAGAGCACCTGCTCGCGCGCCTCCGTCCCGATCACCCGCTGGAACTCGCGCACCATCGCCGGGAACGGATGCGGCCCGGCCACCGACCCGATCACGTAGTGGGTGTGCTCGACGTTGGTCACCCAGTCGCGCATGGCCTCGTTCATGGCGTCCTTGAGGGTGCGCGAACCCGACGTCACGGGCACGACGCGGGCCCCGAGCAGGCGCATGCGGACGACGTTGAGCGCCTGCCGCCGCATGTCCACCTCGCCCATGTAGATCACGGCCTCCAGCCCGAGGAGGGCGGCGGCGGTGGCGGCGGCGACGCCGTGCTGGCCGGCGCCGGTTTCGGCGATGATGCGCCGCTTGCCCATGCGCACGGTGAGCAGCGCCTGGCCGAGCACGTTGTTGATCTTGTGGGAGCCGGTGTGGTTGAGGTCCTCGCGCTTGAGCAGGATCCGCGCGTTCCCGGCGTGCCGGGCGAACGCCGGCGCCTCGGTGAGCAGGCTCGGCCGACCCGTGTAGTCGCGGTTCAGCGTGTCGAGCCGGTCGCGGAACTCCGGCTCCGACATCGCCTTGTGGAAGGCCGCCTCCAGTTCGTCCAGCGCCGCCACCAGCGCCTCCGGCGTGAACCGCCCGCCGAATTCGCCGAAGTAGGGCCCTTCATGCCCGGACAGTCCCACGACCGTCACCACCCATCGCGTGTTCTAGTCTTCTAGAACAGTTCTACACGATGGACGGTCCCTTCGCCAGACTCAAAGCCGGGACGACCCGATCGGCCCAGGCCGACAGCAGGTCGTCGAGCGCCGGCAACTGGGATTCGAGCACGGCCAGGCCCGGCGTCGGCACGGTCGCACCCAGCTCCACCAGCAACGGCCGCAGGTGCACCTCGACCGCCAGCGCATGCTTGGCATCCCCCATCACCAGCAGCGGCAGCGCCGCCTTCCCGGCCAGCGCGTCCGGCGGCAACCGGTCCAGGAACGCCTTGAGCAGCCCGGTGTAGGTGCCCTTGTAGGTCGGGCTGGCCACCACCAGCACGTCCGCCTCGCGTACCAGCTCCAAAGCCACCTCCACGCCGGGCGACGCGCCGGGCGCGAGCAGGTGCGGGCCGAGCGCCGACAGGTCCACGACCTCGTGGGGGCCGGCCGCGAGGCGGCTCCCGATCGCCCGCGCCGCCGCTTCGGCGACGGCCAGCGTCCTGGACCCCTCGCGGGGGTTGCCGACCACCGTGACAATGCCGCTCATGAGGCCACCGCCTGTTCGTATCGGGAGCGAGGTCTGGCCAGGCCGTAGTTGTCGCGGAGCGTACGGCCCTCGTACTCGTGCCGGAACAGCCCCCTGATCCGCAGTTCCGGCACCACGTGGTCGACGAAGTCGGACAGCCCGCCGGGCAGGATCGGCGGCATGATGTTGAAACCATCGGCCGCGCCGCCGGTGAACCACTCCTGGAGCCGATCGGCGATCTGCTCCGGCGTCCCGGCCATGACGAGGTGGCCCCGTCCGCCCGCCAGCCGGCCGATGAGCTGCCTGACCGTGAGGTGTTCGCGCCTGGCCAGGTCAACGACGAGCTTGCGGCGGCTCTGCGCCCCTTCCGTCTCGGCGGGCACGTCGGGCAGCGGCCCGTCCAGGTCGCCCTCGGTGAGGTCCAGGCCGGTCATGCGGGAGAGCTGCGCCAGCCCGTACGCGGGGATGATCAGGTCTTCCAGCTCCTTCTCCAGCAGCAGCGCCTCCCGCTCGGTCGAGCCGATGATCGGCGAGATGCCGGGCAGGACGAGCAGTTCGCCGGGTTTCCTCCCGTACGCGGCCAGCCGCCCCTTGAGGTCGTCGTAGAACTCCCGCGCCTCCTCCAGGGTCTGCTGGGCGGTGAAGACGGCCTCGGCGTAGTGGGCGGCGAACTCCTTGCCGTCCTCCGACGACCCGGCCTGCACCAGCAGCGGATGCCCCTGCGGCGGGCGGGAGGTGTTGAGCGGGCCGCGCACCGCGAAGTGCTCGCCCGCGTGCTCGATCGGGTGGATCTTGCCGGTGTCGGCGTAGCGGCCGGCCGCGCGGTCGCGCAGGATCGCGCCGTCCTCCCAGCTGTCCCACAGCTTGCGCGTGACCTCCAGGAACTCCGCCGCCCTGGCGTAGCGGCGGGCGTGCGAGGGACGCTCTATGCCGAAGTTGCCGGCCTCGGCCTCGCCGGCGGAGGTGACGATGTTCCAGCCGGCGCGGCCGCCGCTGATGTGGTCGAGCGAGGCGAACTTGCGGGCCACGTGGAAGGGCTCGTTGTACGTCGTCGACACCGTCGCGATGAGCCCGATGTGGTCGGTGACGGCGGCCAGGGCCGACAGCAGCGTGAGGGGTTCGAGCCCGCCGAGCGCGTTGTGGGCGACGTTGCCCTGCAGCGCCACGCCGTCGGCGAGGAAGACCGAGTCGAGCTTGCCACGCTCGGCGATCCTGGCCAGCTCCTGGTAGTGGCGGACGTCGGTGAGGCGAGCGGGCTCGGTGCGCGGGTGCCGCCAGGCGGCCTCGTGGTGGCCGACGCCCATGAGGAACGCGTTCAGGTGCAGCCTTCTCGTCACGTGTCCTCCTCCGCCTCGTCGTCGGGCAGGTCGTACCAGTGGACGTCGCCTTCGAGGCCCTCCAAGGCGTCGGGCCAGGTCTCAGCCATGGGCGGGCACCGCCTGGCCGGCGAGCGTGAGGAGCTCGCCCGCGCGCAGGTCGAGGCCGGACAGCGCCGTACGGGGTTCGGCGCGGCCCCTGGCCGGGAAGGTCTTGGTGACGTTCCGGATACTGATCTTGATGTCCGGGCTCATGCGCAAGAAGCTACGAGCCCGGCGCGACAAAGTCAACTTTTCCTACATGAGATATAGGAAATTATCCGGCCGATAGTCTCGTCCCGTACCCGCCGCTTGATCGAGGGAGCCCTTCGATGATCTTCATTACCGCGAAGTTCCGCGTCCTGCCCGAGCACGCCGACCGCTTCCAGGAGATCACCCGCGAGTTCACCGAGGCGACCCGCGCCGAGCCGGGCTGCCTGTGGTTCGACTGGTCGCGCAGCCTCGACGACCCCGCCGAATACGTGCTGGTGGAGGCGTTCCGCGACGGCGACGCGGGGGGCGCGCATGTGCGGTCGGCGCACTTCAAGCAGGCCCAGCAGACGCTCCCGCCCTACCTCGCCGAGACGCCCCGCATCGTCAACGCCACCGTCCCGCAGGACGACTGGTCCGAGCTGGGCGAGATGCGGGTGCCGGAGCGGGGCTGAGCCCCTTCAGCGCCCGCTCCGGACGTTCCCGTAGGCGAACAGGCCGAGCGGTCCTGGGCCCGTCGTCGGCTGCTCGGCGGTGATGGCCAGGGCGAGGGTGTTGGTCCCGTGCTCGTTCAACAGCCCGGCGGGGAGCGAGAACTCGCGCTGAGGGCCGATGTCGGCGCCGTACTGGCCGATGTTCCAGCCGTTCAGGAAGATCAGCACCCGGTACGCGGGCGACGGGTCGCCGCCGAAGCGCAACCCGACCGGCACGTCCTGGCCCTTGGGGAGGTCGAGGCGGAACGAGGTGCGCTGCCAGGTGACGCCGGGTGGCAGGGTGCCCGTGGCGCTGTTCCACGATTTATCGGGATATGTCGGCAGGTGCCAGCCGGTGCGTTCGCCGTACAGGCCACCGGTGCTGAGCGGGCCGCGGAGCCGGTCCGTGCCGGCGGTGCCCTGAATCCGCCAGGTGATCGGCGTGTCGCCGACGGAGGCGGCGACCAGGCCGCGGGGCTGCTTGAAGCGCAGGTCGTCGGCGATCCAGTCGTCGTTGTGGCCCGTGGTGGCGACGAGGACGGACAGCACATTGCCGGCCCCCGCCTTGAGCAGGCCGTCGGGGATGTCGAAGCGGCCGGGGCCCGGGTCGGGGTTGGGCGGGGTCGCCTGGTCGCCGGAGTCCGCCTGCACGCCGCCCGCCGCCGAGCCGAGGTAGCGGCCGTTCAGCCAGACCAGGTAGTTGCCGCGCAGGCCGGTGATGGCGTTCAGGTCGACTCTGGTCTCGGACCCGGTGGCGGTGAAGTGGCCGCGATACCAGACGTTGCCGTAGTGGAACCCGTAGTCGTCGGCGTACAGGACGGGCAGGGTCTTCGGCTTGTGCGGGCTGACGGTCGTGGTGTGGTCGGCGGCGGTCCAGCGGGAGTCGTCGAAGCCCGGCGCGGCCTCCGGCGACTCGGCGTGCGCGCGCCAGCCGGTCAGCGCGGGCAGGTGTGCCTGCCCGGGCGCGCGGGTGGCGCCGAGCAGGGAGCCGCTGGGCGTGCGGGTGACCCGGATCTCGTCCTGGCCGATCCGCAGCCGGTCGGCCGGGGTGAACACCTCGACGGGGCCGGCCTTCGTGTCCGCGGCCAGGCGCACGGTGTCGCCGTACGAGGTGGCCGAGCGGACCAGTTCGGTGCCGCGGACCAGCACGGGCCCGGCGGCGGTCTCGGCCCGCCAGAACTCGGCGGCCGTCTCGTCGGTGCCGATCAGGAGCAGCAGCGGCCGCCGCCCGCCACCCGTGACGAGCACCCGGGCCAGCCCTTCGTGGGCGTAGTCGAGGCGCAGGTCGCCTTCGTCATAAGTAACCCGCACCCGCCCTTCGAGCACCTTGACCGTAGGCCGGGAGGCGTAGCGCAGCACCGTGGCGCCCGGCGAACCCGCGGTGCCGTACAGGACGGCGACGTCCCGCCCGCCGATGGCGGCGTGGGTCATGATCTCCGAGCTGGACACGGCCAGGCGCTGGCCGCCCAGGTCGTACCCGGCGACCAGGACGTGCGCGTCACGCCCCTTGACCTGGACCGGCACCTGGTGACGGCCGTCGGGCGCGGCCCAGTCGAGGATGGTCTCGTCGGTGCTCGTCGCCGCCCGGTCCTCATGCCTGACCAGGACGAACTGGGTGCCGGTGTCGGGGTTCGCCCGGGCCACGGTGGTGAGCGCGGCGTTGCCCGAGGTCGCGGGCGAGGGCACCGCGCCGGTCTTGGCCAGCGGGGTGACCGCCTGGAGGAAGAGGCCCTGGCGCTTGAACTCATCGTATTTCGGCGTCAGTTGCCGGGCCTCGGTGATCGCGGCGCCGTAGTCGTAGGAGGTGTAGACGTCGTTGGGCTGGGCCAGCCAGCCCCAGTTCGTGCCGCCGTACCCCATGTAGTACGAGAACATCGTCGCGCCGGTCCGCATCAGGTTGTTCTTGTAGAAGAACTTCATGAACGCCGGCCCGGTCAGCTCCCGGCAGCGTTCGTATCCGGCGTTGCCCAGGTCGATGGCCCCGGCCTGATACTCGGCGGCGAAGACCGGGATGTCGTCGCGCAGCTTCTCGGTCAGGCCCTCGCCCCACGGCCCCCACAGCTCCGGGTTCGCGCACTCGAAGGACTGCGGATAGTCGTCCACGCCCGGGATCTGCACCGCGCCGGGCCCGGTCGCCCAGGTCGAGCTCCAGGACCCGGCGTCGCAGCAGTCGTTCGTGGTGATCGGCACCTCGATGCCGTCGGCGCGGGCCTGGTCCTGGATGTCCTGCATGTACGCGGCGTCGGTGTTGACCTGGTACTCGTTCTCCGCGTTGTAGAGGATCACCGGGCCGCCCTCGGTGACCTGGTGCCTGGCGATGATGGGATTGATCCGGTGCAGCCACTCCCGGTACGCCTCGCGATACCCGGCCTCGAAGCTGCGCGCCCGGCCCGGCACCGTCTTCAGCCAGGCCGGGAAGCCGCCGCCGGTGCTCTCGGCGTTGATGTACGGCCCCGGCCTGGCGATCACGTACAGGCCCGCCCGTTCGGCGGTGCGCAGCAGCCGGTCCACGTCGCGCACGCCGGTGAAGTCGTACACACCGGGCCGGGGCGAGTGGTAGGCCCACGAGAAGTACAGCGAGACGGCGTTGAACCCGGCCGCCTTGAACTTCTCCAGCACGTCCTCCCACAACTCCTGGCTGGGCAGCCGGAAATAGTGGAACTCGGCCGACTGCAGCACGATCCGGCGCCCGTCCACCATCAGCGAGTGCTCGTCGTAGGTCACCTCGCCCGCGGCCCGAGCCTGGCCCGGCACAGCCACGCAGGTCAGTAACAGGGCAAGGAGCACCGGGAACAAGCGCCTCATGGTCGCCTTCCAGGGGTCGGCTCGGAACGGCACGCGCCCCTTTAATTTGGCGACCATCCAAACAAAAGTCAACGGAGCAGGGCGACCCCGCGCTCCTCCAGCAGCACGGCGTCGGCCACCATCGCGGCCAGCTCCGGCGGCGGCGTGTGCGCGGCCGCCGCCACGGCCACCCGCGACCACTGCCCGCCCGCCTCCCGGTAGACCGCCGCCGCCTCGGCCCGGCCGGTCTCGGCCAGGAAGTCCGCGTAGAGCGGCCGGGTCGCGCCCGGCGCGGTGTACTCCACCTCCAGGCACTCGCTCAGCCGGTCGAGCAGCGGGCCAGGGTCGGCGAACCTGCGGGTCCAGCCCTGCTTCCCCTTGGTGTCGGCGAGCTGGGCGGCGAGTTTGCGCATGCCCGAGAGCCCGAAGTTGACGTCGAAGGCGTTGCCGAGCACCGGGCCGGTCAGCTTGGCGGCGGTGTCCGCGATCGCCCCGGCCACGTCGGGCTCCCCCGCCGCCGGCCCGGTGATCTCGATGAGCTGGTGCTTCTCCTTCGGCACCGCCGACCAGGCCGCCAGGAAGTCCTTGAGCGGCAGGTCGGCGGTGGCGTCGTCGCGCACCCGGACGACGTCGCCGGACAGCCCGGTCACGGCGACGTCCACGGGGTCGGGGAACGGCATCGCGTCCCGCCACGGCAGCAGGTGGCGGGCGACCCGGCACATGGGCTGCCGCCCGGCGTCGAGCGCGGCCCGCAGGTTGCGCTCGGCGACCTTGGCCGAGCCCGTCCGCCGGATCTCGTGCGGGGCTCCCGCCCTGGTCAGCGCGAGGGGGATCATCGGCGCGGGGTGGGCCTGGGCGACGATCGTGAGCATCGGCGGATGGCCCTGGTATTCGAAGACGAAGTACATGAACCCGATGCCGCCGCCGAGGCCGAGCAGCATGGCCTCGGAGTGGCCGCCGCCGAGCACGTGGCGCAGCAGCGCCGACTCGTGGTGGTGGCGCGCGCGGCCGGCGACGTGGCGCAGGGCGGTGGTGTAGGACTCGCCGGTCTTGGCCATGCGGTCGCGTACGCGGCGCTTGAGGTGTTTGTGGCCGGTCATGACAGTGCTCCCGAGGCGACCCCGCGCGAAGGACCCACGCTCCGGCCGCACGGCCCGCCGTCCAGAGAACCCGTGACGATCGAGACGTCGCCCCGAGGACATCGATCCCCTCTGCCTCCGCGGTGCCGCGCGGCGTGGGCGCGCGGTCAGGAGGTCGGGCGCGGGACGGCGCCGGTCCTCACCTTACCCCGGACGAGGCGAGAATGTTTTTTCCGGGTTATTGACGAAAATGCGTGGCGTGGGCAGACTCTGCGTCATGTCACAACCGCCTGGCCCCCTGTCGCAGCTCCGGCGCGGGCACGAAGAGCTCGTGCTCGGGCTGCTGCGCAAGCATGGCCCGCTCAGCCGGGGCGAGCTGGGCAAACGCTGTGGGCTGTCGCGCACGACCCTCTACGACATCCTCGCAGACCTGGTCGCCGCGGGCGCCGTGGTCACCGCCACCCAGCAGGAGGCGCCGCGCGGGCGCGGCAGGCCGGCCGAGACCCTGACCCTCAACCCGGACGCCGGCCAGGCGATCGGCATCGACTTCACCCGTCGCGGGCTGCACGTCGCCGCCGTCAACCTGGCGCACGAGATCGTCGGCTCGGCCAGCGAGCCGCACGCGGCCGACCTGCCCTGGGAAGGGCGGGTCGAGCTGGCGGAACGGCTCATCGGCTCCCTGACCGGCACGGGGTCGGGTGCGCTGCGCCTGGGCGCCCTCTCCGCGATCGGTGTCGGAGTCGTGGGCCCCGTCGAAGGCCCTGAACAGCCCGAGGACGATGAGGATCCGCCGCCGCACCCCGTACAACTGCTGCTGCACGAGCGGTTCGGCGTCCCGGTGCTGCTGGACAACAACACCCGGCTCGCCGCACTCGGCGAGGCGATCTGGGGCGCCGCCGCCGGCGGCCAGGACGTGCTGTACCTGCGCCTCTCCCACGGTGTCGGCGGCGGCCTGGTGGTCGGCGGGTCGCTGCACCGCGGCGCGTACGGCCTGTCCGGCGAGTTCGGCCACATCACGGTCGAGCCGGGCGGCGCCCGCTGCGGCTGCGGCGGCACCGGCTGCCTGGAGACCGTCGCCTCGATCAGGGCCGTGCTGGACGCCTACCGCGCCGCCGGCGGCCGCGCCGACGACGTGCCTGAGCTGATCAAGGCCGTCCAGTCCGGCGACGAGACGGCCCTGTGGCTGCTGGACGGCGTCGGCGCGCGGATCGGCGAGGTGCTCGCGGCCCTGTGCAACGCGATCGGCCCCAGCGTGATCGTGATCGGCGGCGAGCTGGCGGCGACCGGCGCCCCGCTGCTGGATCCGGTCGAGCGGGCGCTGGCCGAGCACGTCATGCCGGTCTCCCGGCACCGCGTGCGCCTGCGCCGGGCGACGCTCGGCGAGGCCGCCGGCGCGCTCGGCGGCATCGCGCTCGTGCTGCACGAATCCCCCCTGCTCGCTCGCTATCCGGCCGGCCCGGATCTCGCGGAGGACCCGATCTTGAATCAGACGAGGACCCCATGACCCAGCTCACCGCGCTGGGCAAGTCGCCGACGGCTCCGGCCGTGCGGCGCGGCCCCACGCGCTCGCGGCGCGCCATCGCGCTCAACCTGATCGCGGTCGTCGCCGGCCTCCTCGTGTGGACCCTGCTGGCCACGATCGGCGTGCAGGGGCTGCCCAATCCGCTCCAGGTGGCGGCCAAGGCGGGCGAGCTGCTCGCCGACGGCACGCTGGTGCTGGACGCGCTGGCCAGCCTGCGCCGGGTGCTGCTCGGCTTCCTGCTGGGCACGCTGCTGGCCATCCCGATCGGCTTCCTGATGGGCTGGTACGCCACCGCGCGCGGTCTGCTGGAGCCGTACGTGCAGTTCTTCCGCACGATCCCGCCGCTGGCGATCATCCCGCTGGCCATCGTGCTCATGGGCATCGGCGAGGTGCCGAAGGTCTTCGTGATCTTCCTGGCGTCGTTCCTGTCCAGCGTCGTGGCGACGTTCCAGGGCGTGGTCGACGTGGACAAGACGCTGATCAACGCCGCCCGCGTGCTCGGCGCCTCCGACCGGACCATCTTCCTCAAGGTCGTCGTGCCCGCGTCCACGCCGTTCATCCTGGTCGGGATGCGGGTCGGGCTCGGCTCCGCCTGGGGCACGCTGGTCGCCGCCGAGCTGATCGCCGCCCAAGAGGGCCTGGGCTTCCGGATGCAGCAGGCCCAGCTCTACTACGACCTGTCCACGATCTTCGTGGGCCTGATCGCCATCGGCGTGCTCGGCCTGCTGATGGACCGCCTGCTGCTGCTCGCCGAGCGCCGCCTCACCGACTGGCAGGAGCGCCGATGAACGCCAAGATCTCGTTCAGGGACGTGGTCAAGACCTACCCGATGAAGGACGAGACCTTCGTCGCGCTGGACCACGTGTCGCTGGACATCGCCGACCGCGAGTTCGTCACGGTCGTGGGCCCCTCGGGCTGCGGCAAGAGCACGCTGATGAGCATGGCCGCGGGGCTGGTCGAGCCCGGCGCGGGCGAGGTGCTGGTGGACGGCAGGCCGGTCACCGGCCCTGGCCCCGACCGTGGGGTGATCTTCCAGCAGTACGCGCTGTTCCCGTGGCTGACCGTGCGCAAGAACGTCGAGTTCGGCCTGAAGCTCATGGAGCTGCCCGCCGGCGAGCGCAGGCGGCGGGCCGAGCGGGCGATCGAGCTGGTCGGGCTGTCCGACTTCGCCGACGCGCTGCCCAAGACGCTGTCGGGCGGCATGAAGCAGCGCTGCGCGATCGCCCGCGCGTACGCGGTCAACCCGCAGGTCCTGCTCATGGACGAGCCGTTCGGCGCCCTCGACGCGCTCACCCGGGTGCAACTGCAGGACCAGCTCCTCGACACCTGGAGCCAGGAGCAGCGCACGGTCATGTTCATCACCCACGACGTGGACGAGGCCGTCTACCTGGCCAGGCGGGTCATCGTGATGGCCGCCAGGCCAGGCCGCATCCAGCAGGTCATCGACGTGGACCTGCCCTACCCGAGGACCGAGGAGATGCGGCTGTCGCCCGAGTTCGGGCGCATCCGCAACGAGGTCTGGCACGCCGTCTACCACCAGGCTCCCGCCGCGTCCGCGGCCTGAACCTCCCCCAGAAAGGACTGATCCGCCATGCGTTCTCTTCGTCGCGCCCTGACGGCCGCCTCGGCGGTGAGCCTCATAGCACTGTCCGTGACCGCCTGCTCCGACGACGGCTCCACGGTCAGGTTCGGCTACATCAGCGACTACAACGGCGCCAGCCTGCTCGCGATCGCCGAGAAGCAGGGCCTGTGGGACAAGCAGGGCCTCACCCCGGAGATCAAGGTCTTCACCAACGGGCCGCTGCAGATCCAGGCGCTCGGCGCCGGTGACCTCGACTTCGGCTACATCGGCCCGGGCGCGATGTGGCTGCCCGCCTCGGGCAAGGCCAAGGTCGTCGCGATCAACACCCTGGCGTACGCCGACCGCGTCATCGGCCGGCCCGGCGTCAACAGCCTCCAGGACCTCAAGGGCAAGAAGGTCGGGGTGCCGGAGGGCACGTCCGGCGACATGGTGCTCAACCTGGCGCTGCGGAAGGCCGGCATGACGGTCAAGGACATCCAGAAGGTGCCCATGGACCCGGCCACCGTCGTGTCGGCGTTCGCCGCCGGGCAGATCGACGGCGCCGGGATCTGGTACCCGCTGATCGACACGATCAAGCAGAAGGTGCCCGGCACGACCGAGCTGGCCAGCACCAAGGAGTTCCCCGACAGCTCGTTCCCGACCGCGTTCGTGGGCGGCACCGGTGTGGACGGGGCGCTCACCAGCAAGGTGATCAAGGTGCTGCAGGAGGCCAACGACTGGCGGGCCGCGCACCCCGAGGAGTCGATCACCGAGGCGGCCGCGCTGCTCAAGCTGGACGCGGCCAAGGTCAAGGCCGACGCGGCGAACGTCCAGACGATGACCACCGCCGACCTGGTCGCCAAGACCAAGGACGGCACCGTGGCCAAGTGGCTGAACAGCCTGGGCGACTTCTTCGTCGGCACCGGCCAGCTCAAGTCGAAGCCCGACCCGGCCACGTACTACACCGGTGACCTCTACGAAAAGGCATTCTCCAAGTGAACCTGCTGTTCCTGATGACCGACCAGCACCGCGTCGACACCCTGGGCTGCTACGGCAACCCGCACGTGGCCACGCCCAACCTGGACCGGCTGGCCGCGAGCGGCACGCGCTTCGATCGGTTCTACACGCCGACGGCCATCTGCACGCCCGCGCGGGCCAGCCTGCTCACCGGGCAGGCGCCGTTCCGGCACCGGCTGCTGGCGAACTACGAGCGCAACGTCGGTTATCTGGAGGACCTGCGGGAGGACGCGTTCACCTTCCCGGAGGCGCTCAAGGAACGTGGGTACCAGCTCGGGCTGATCGGCAAGTGGCACGGCGGCACCAGCCGCAACGCCGCCTCGTACGGCTTCGACGGGCCCGACCTGCCGGGCTGGCACAACCCGGTGGACCACCCCGACTACCTGGCCTACCTGGAGGAGCGGGGGCTGCCGCCGTACAAGATCTCGGAGTTGATCAGGGGCACCACGCCGAACGGCAACCAGGGCAACCTGCTGGCGGCGCGGCTGCACCAGCCGGTCGAGGCGACGTTCGAGCACTACCTGGCGACCAGGGCCATCGAGCACCTGGAGCGGTACGCGGCGGACGGCCGGCCGTTCTTCCTGGCCACGCACTTCTTCGGGCCGCACCTGCCGTATTTGCTGCCCGACGAGTATTTCGACATGTACGACCCGGCCCTGGTGGAGCTGCCGGTCTCGATCGCGGAGACGTTCGAGGGCAAGCCGCCGGTGCAGCGCAACTACAGCGCGCACTGGACGTTCGACACGATCCCGATCGAGGTCACCCGCAAGCTGATCGCGGTCTACTGGGGCTACGTCACCCTCATCGACCAGCAGATCGGCCGCATCCTCGACCGCATGGACGAGCTGGGCCTGACGGACCGGACCTCGGTCTTCTTCACCGCCGACCACGGCGAGTTCACCGGCGCCCACCGCCTGCACGACAAGGGCCCGGCCATGTACGAGGACATCTACCGCATCCCCGGCATCGTCCGGATCCCCGGCCAGGAGCCGCAGGTCAGGAACGAGTTCGTGAACCTGACCGACTGCACCGCCACGATCCTCGAACTGGCCGGCTGTGACACCAAGCCCGCCGTGGACAGCCGCAGCCTGGTCCCCCTGGTGAGCGGCGAGCACCCCGAGTGGCCCGCCGAACTGCTCGCCGAGTTCCACGGCCACCACTTCCCGTACCCGCAACGCATGATCCGCGACGACCGCTACAAGCTGATCGTCAACCCGGAGTCGGTCAACGAGCTGTACGACCTGCGGCGCGACCCGCACGAGCTGAGCAACCGGTACACCCACCCGGAGCTGGCCCCGGTCCGCCGCCGCCTGAGCCGCAGGCTGTACGACCTGCTGCGCGAGCGCGGCGACAACTTCTACCACTGGATGACGCCCATGTACGACATCGGCGCCCTGGACTACGACCCCACGCTGAGCTCCTTCGAGAAAGAAGAACCCTCCCCATGAGGACCTTCCTCGGCATCTCCGCGCTGCTGGCGGGGCTGATCGTCAGCCCGTTACCGGCCGCGGCGGCGGCACCCCCCACGTACTCCAACCCGGTGTCGGCCGGCACGGTCGACACCTTCCCCGACCCGGCGATGATCCACGCCAGGGACGGCCTCTGGTACGCCTACGGCACCCAGAACCCCGTGTTCAACAGCAAGGGCGAGGACGGCGAGCGCATCCTGCCGATCCTGCGCTCGAAGGACATGGTGAGCTGGGAGTACGCCGGTGAGGTGTTCACCCCGGCGACGAAGCCCGCCTGGCACGACGGCGCGCGCCTCTGGGCGCCCGACATCCGTTACATCAAGGGCGCCTACCACCTGTACTACTCGCTCGCCAGCGGCGACCTGGGCCTGGCGACCGCGCCGACGCCGGCGGGGCCGTGGACGGACCGGGGCGACATCCTGCCGGCCGCGACCCAGTCCACCTGCCCCACCGGGCACATCGACCAGGCGCAGTTCACCGACGTCGACGGCACCAACTACATGTACTGGGGCAGCTACGACGTCATCTGCGTGGCGCGGATGAACGCCGGCGCGACCCTGGTGGAGGGCACGGCCACGCAGGTGGCCAGGGGCCGCCGCATGGAGGGCGGCTACGTCGTCCGCCGGGGCGGCTTCTACTACATCTTCTACTCCGACGCCGGCTGCTGCGACGGCGCCTTCAGCGGCTACCAGGTCAAGGTCGGCCGCTCCACCAGCCCGTCCGGCCCGTTCACGGACGACGAGGGCGTGGACCTGATGGCCCTGACCAGCAAGGGCGCCATCGTGGCCGGCTCCAACGGCAACAAGTGGGCCGGGCCGGGGCACAGCGGCTTCCAGACCGACCTGGCGGGCCAGGACTGGCTGGTCTACCACGCGATCTCGACGGCCGACCCGGACTTCGGGCCGGTCACCGGGGCGCGGGCGAACCTGAGCAGGCGCCCGCTGCTGATCGACCGCCTGGACTGGATCGACGGCTGGCCCGTGGTCCGCGCCGGGGCCGGGCCGTCGGAGGGCGCGCAGCCGGCGCCGGTGACCTCGTACGACGTGGGCGGCACGTTCGGCGAGGGCTCGACGACCGGCTGGCGTACCGAGGGCGGCTCCTGGACGACCAGATCCGCGCAGGACCCGCACGGCTACGTGTCCCACCTCGGCACCGGCACCGGCTACCTGGTCACCGGCCGCAAGACGGCGGTCGCCGACGTGCGCGCGCAGGCCGACGTGCGGGTCACCGGGTCCGGCGCGGCCGGGCTGACGCTCGCCTTCTTCGATCGCGGCAACCACGTGTCGGCCCGTTTGGACCGGCAGCGCGGCGCCCTGGTCACCGACGTGGTGGCCGGCGGCCAGAGCCGCGGCGAGACCGTGACGGCGCTGCCGGCCGGCTTCGACTACGGCACCTGGCACACGGTCGTCGCCGAGCTGCGCGGCACCGAACTGTCGGTGCAGGTCAGCGCCGACAAGCTGGGCGACCCGGTGGCGGTGCAGCGGCGTACGCTGCCGGCGGCCGCGGCACGGCCCGGCTCGGCCGGCGCGATCGCGCGCGGCCGGGCCGACGCCGACAACGTGGGCGCCGCCAGGCTCTACACGCCCGTCACGCAACGGATCCCCGAGCCCCGGCAGGGCACGTCGCTGCCCGCCCACAGCGACGAGTTCGACGGCTCGGCGGTGGACGCGGCGTGGCGCTGGGTCCGCGGCCCGGCGGCCGGGGTGACGGTGTCCGGCGGCGCGCTGTCGTGGCCGACCCAGAACGCCGAGCTGCACCAGGCCAACAACACGGCGTCGGTGCTGCTCAGGGACGCCCCTGACGGCGACTACACGGTGGAGGCCAAGCTGCGCTTCGCGCCGGCGCAGGGCAACCAGCAGGCCGGCATCCTGCTGTACGAGAACGACGACCGCTACTTCAAGATGGCCCACTCGGCCATCCCGCTGTCCCGGGGAAACGGGGCTTTGCTGCGGATGAGCGAGTTCGCCAAGGAGGGCGAGCGGCCGACGACCACCCCGCCGATGGCGGTGGCCAACGCCCCGATGTTCGGTGGGCCGGCGGCGGAGACGATGTGGCTGCGGCTGTCGTACCACCATGACGCGGCGAACAACGAGACGGAGGTCAGGGCGGCCACCAGCCGGGACGGCTCTCGCTGGGTGCGCAACGGCGTCTGGACGCTGCCCGCCAAGGACAAGCTCAAGATCGGCCTGTTCTCGATGAACCGGTCGGGCGCGGTGGCCGCGTTCGACTACGTCAGGACCTACCAGGACTGATCGCGCACACCGGTGGCGGGCTCCGTGAAGGGGCCCGCCACTTCGCGTTCACCCGGTCAGTGAGTCGATCTCCTGGACGACCAGGTGATGGCTGGCCTCCAGGAAGGCGTGCACGATCCTGAGCTGGTCGGCGGTGTATTCGCCCATCAGCCGGCGGCTGCGGGCGTCGAGCCCCGCGTAGGCCGCGGCGACCTTTTCGAGCGCCTCGGGCACGGCCTCGACCACGACGCGGCGGCGGTCGTCAGGATCGGGCCCGCGCCGGACGAATCCCGCCCTCTCCAGCCGGTCGATCATCTGCGTGATGGCGCCGGTCGTCCGGCCGAGCCGGGCGCTCAGCGCGCCCGCGGTGCTCGGGCCCTCGCGGTTGAGCGTGTGCAGGCACATCAGGTCCGTGGGACCGACGCCGGCCTGCTGCGCGATCACGTCGTTCAGCCGCCCCAGCGCGCCGGCCAGGTTGGTCATGGCGAGCACGATCCGGTCGGCCTGCTCGCCCTCCTCCCCGTTCCGCGGTTTGACGTCCATGCGCATCACCATTTACCTTCGTTACTAAGATACTTCATGACTAAGGCAATTCTATCGGAAGGCCTCGATGCTGTCCGCTCCCGCCCAGGGCCGCACGCGCGCGGTCGCGCTGGCCGTGATCCTGCTCGCCAGTTTCATGGACCTGCTCGACGTCACCATCGTCAACGTCACCGTCCCCTCCATCAGGGCCGAGCTCGGCGCGTCGCCCGCGCACCTGCAGGGGATGCTCGCCGGCTACACGCTCGCGTTCGCGCTCGGCATCATCACCGGAGCCCGGCTCGGCGAGCTGTACGGCTACCGCCGCGTCTTCCTCATCGGCATCGCCGGGTTCGCCGCCGCCTCGGCGCTCTGCGGCGCCGCCCCGACGGCCGAGGTGCTGGTCGCGGCCCGCATCATCCAGGGCGTCTTCGCCGCGGCGATGGTCCCGCAGGTGCTCTCGCAGATCCAGCTCATGTACGCCCCGCACGAGCGCGGCGGTCCGATGGCCGCCTTCTCGTCACTGTCCGGCCTGGCCGCGGCCGTCGGCCCGATCCTCGGCGCGCTGCTGCTGCGGGCCGACTGGTACGGCCTGGGCTGGCGCAGCGTCTTCTGGATCAACGTCCCGGTCGGCATCCTGGCCATCGTCGTGGCCGCCCGCGTGCTCCCCCACGGCCGCGCCGCCACCCGGCCCCGCCTGGACCTGACCGGCATGGCCATCTGCACCGCCGGCCTGGTGCTGATCCTCTACCCCCTCATCGCGGGCAGCGAAAAACTCCCCTGGCCGGCCTGGACCTACGTCAGCCTGGCGGCGGGCGTGGCCGTCCTGGCCGCCTTCCACCGCCACCAGCGGCGGCTGGCCCGCGCGGGGCGCTCCCCGCTCGTGGAGGTCTCCCTGTTCGGGACGCGCTCGGTCGGCGGCGGGCTGCTGGTCCAGTTCCTGTTCTTCGTGCCGGTGATCGGCTTCTTCCTCACCTTCATGCTGCTCCTGCAGTCCGGCCTCGGCATGTCGCCGATGGAGGCCGGGCTCACGATGCTGCCCTGGCCCATCGCCACCTCCGTCGCCGCCGGTCTCGGCGCGGCGGTCCTGCTCCCGCGGCTGGGCCGGCTGACCGTGCAACTGGGGCTCGTCGTCCTGGCCGCGGGGTTCGCCCTGCTGGCCGTGTCGGAGACCGTCTTCCTGCCCGGCGTGATCATCGGCGGCGCGGGGATGGGCCTGACGATCGCCCCGCTCGCCGCGCTGACCCTGGAGGGCGTTCCCGCCGAGCACGCGGGTTCGGGTTCCGGGCTGTTCAACACGGTCGCGCAGGTGGGCGCCTCGGCCGGCGTGGCCATCATCGGGGCGATCTTCTTCCCGCTGCTGCCCACGGCCGGCTACGCGGCGGCGTTCGGGGTCACGATGTGGGTCAGCGTCGTGCTGCTGGCCGTCACCCTCGCGGCGAGCTTCCTGCTGCCCGCCCGCCGTCAGGTCACCGCATCGCGGCCAGGCCCTTGACCACGGTGGTGGTCAGCGTGCCGATCTCGCCGATGCCGATCGACACCGTGTCCCCGTCCTGCAGCGTGAAGGGCAGGTCGGGGACCAGGCACGTGCCGGTGGCCAGCACCGCGCCGTCGGGGAAGGCGTCGGCCCGGTAGAGGTAGCCGGCCAGGTCGTCCAGGCGCCGGTTGAGCTGCGAGGTGCTCGCCTTGCCGTCCCACACCGTCTCGCCCGCCCTGGCGATGGTCAGCGTGATGTCCAGCGCGTAGGGGTCGGCCACCTCCCACGCGGGCCTGATCGCCGGGCCGACCGCGCAGCCGCCCAGGTAGATCTTGGCCTGCGGCAGGTAGAGCGGGTTGACACCCTCGATGGTGCGCGAGCTGACGTCGTCGACCACGGTGTAGCCGACGATCTCACCCCCCGCGTTGAGCACCAGGCCCAGCTCGGGCTCCGGCACGTCGATCTCGGAGTCCTCGCGCACCGAGACGCGGCCGCCGTCGCCGGAGACCTTCCAGGCCACCGACTTGAAGAACAGCTCGGGGCGCTCGGCCTCGTAGACCAGCTCGTACACGTCGGCGGCGCGCTCGCTCTCCAGCACCCGGGCCTCGCGCGAACGCCGGTAGGTCACGCCCGCCGCCCACACCTCCATCCGCCCGTCCACCGGAGCCAGCCGGCGCACGGAGGCCGACGGGTGCCGGGGCCCGTTCGCCTCCGCGCACCGCTCGCGCAGCCCATCGGAGGACAACCGCAGCAGCTCGCCCACGGTGGTCACCCCGGTCAGCTCCACCACCTGCTCACCGTCGTCCACGCCGACCGCGTCGGCGCTGGTCAGAGGGCTGGTGAACCGTACGATCCGCATGCCTGCTCCTAGCTCCATCATCCCGATAAGGGGCGTTTCATCCGATGAATCGTCCCCTATGGCAACGTTAGTGCTCTGTGCCCTACCCCGGCTAGATGACCTCGAAGTCGGCCATCATCGCCATGTCCTCGTGTTCGAGGTTGTGGCAGTGCAGCATGTAGCGGCCGCGGTGGCCGTCGAAGCGGGCGAGCACGTCCACGACCTCGTACGGGCGCACGTCCACGGTGTCCTTCCAGCCCGCGTCCGTGGCGGCCGGCGGCTTGCCGTTCCTGGCCAGCACCTGGAAGTGGGCCAGGTGCACGTGCACGGGATGGTGGAAGTCGCTGGTCAGCCGCCAGACCTCGGCGGTGCCCAGGCGCGGCCTGGCCAGCGGGACGCCGGGGCGGTAGGGGTGGCCGTTGATCGTCCAGACGTCCTCGGTCCTGCGGAAGTCGAACCGCCGGGTGGCCACGGCGGGCGGCCGGTCCGGCGGGCGGGACAGCCGGGCGGGCACGGCGCTGTCGTCGGCGGCCCGGCGGGCGACCACGAACCGCATGACGGGCCCCTCCGACAGGGCATCGACCAGGGTGACCGCGCTGCCGACCGGGTAGGCGGAGAAGTCCACGACGACGTCGTACCGCTCGCCGGGCGAGATCGGGATCTCCTCGTGCGCCACGGGCGCGGCCAGCAGGCCGGAGTCGCTGCCGATCTGGGTGAACCGGCCGCCGGGCGCCAGGCGGAGCCGGTACCTGCGGGCGTTGGAGGCGTTCAGCAGCCGCAGCCGGTGGCGGGTGGCGCTCACCTCCGCCACCGGCCAGGGCGCGCCGTTGACCAGGATCACGTCGCCCTCGACGCCCTCCATGTAGGCGCCGTCGTGCGCGGCCGGATAGCGGAAGGAGCCGTCCTCCTCGAAGGCCCGGTCGCAGATCAGCAGCGGCAGCTCCCGCTCGCCCCCGGGCAGCGGCAGCGCGTCCTCCTCCGCGTCCCGCACCAGCGCGAACCCCGCCAGCCCGCGCCACACCTGCGGCGCGGTGAAGTCCATCCGGTGGTCGTGGTACCAGAGCGTGGCCGCCCGCTGGTCCACCGGGTAGTGGTAGTCCTTCACACCCTGGTGCAGCACCTCGCCGGGGTGCCCTCCGTGGTGCGCGTGGTGGCCGGGCGGGACCACGAGGTCGGTCGGGTAGCCGTCGGAGTCCGGCGGGTTGACGCCGCCGTGCAGGTGCGTGGAGGTCGGCACGGGCAGCTCGTTCCGTACGGCGATCGTGGCGGCGCTCCCCCGCCGCAGCTCGAACGTCGGCCCGGGAAAGGTCCCCCCGTAACCCCAGACCTCGGTACGCGTCCCCGGGACGATCTCGGCCTTGGCCACCCGCTGCGTCACCTCGTAACGCCCGGGGCGCACGGGCCGGGCCACCTCGGGGATCGGCAGCGGCACCGTGAACAGCCGGGGCAGCGGCAACCGGCTGCTCAAAAGCTGCCCGGCCACCTCGCGGCAGCCCGCGACCGCGAGCCCGGCCCCGGCCAGCGCGCCGAGGAACGCCCGCCGCCTCATGCCGCGTCCGCGCGGAGGGCCCGCCACGTCCACACGGTGAACACCGCCGACAGACCGAAGATCGTCATGCCCAGCGGGAAGTGCAGCTCGATCACCCGCCACTGGCCCAGCGCCACCTGGACCGTCTCCACCACCACGAGCCCCAGGCTCACCAGCGCGGGCCACAGCGGCCCCCGCCCCGGCCGCCACAGCAGGATCGCCGCCACCAGTTGCAGGTACAGCATGCTGTGGGTGACCCCGGCGTTGTCACGGTGCCAGGCCAGCAGGTCGACGTCGCCGGTGACGAATAACCCGGCCAGCGCGGCCTGGCCGAGCACCCCGGCCAGGTGCGCGGTGGCCGTCACGCGCAGCGACCAGACGATCCAGGAGGAGGACTTCATGACCACGATGCTCGTGAAGTCCGGCCCCGGCCACATCCGTCCGGGAGGGGCACCCCGGCGTACGCCCGGGGGCGTACGCGGCCCGCTGAGCACCGAAAACGTACGCCCGGGGGATGACGACCGGTCTCAGCCGGTTCGCCTACCTTGTGAGGATGGACAGCCGGAAAATGGACGCGCTCGTCGCGGCGGGCGCCCTGGTGGCGATCGTGGGCGGCACGTACGCGAACCTGTCGTGGACCGGCCCCTTCGAGCGGCCGCTCGACCCGGCGGGGCTGGGGCTGATCACGGTCGCGGCGCTGTCGCTCGCCTTCCGGCGCTCCGCCCCGCTGGCGGCCGGGATCGTGGCCGCCGTCGCCGGGTTCGTCTACTACGCGGTGCACTATCCGGGCGTGTTCGCGGCGGCGCCGGTGCTGGCCTGCATCTACACGCTGGCCGCGATCGGCCGCCGCGGGGCGGCGATCTGGCTGGCGTCGGGGCTGGCCGTGGCCGTCTACGGGATCATGGCGCTGGCGTCCGAGGATCCCGCCGCCGGCAACGCGATGACCCTGCTCAGCGGGTGGCTGGTGGCCATGGTGGTGGTCGGCGAGGTGGCGCGGGGGCGCCGGGCGTACCTGCGGGCGGTGGAACAGCGCGCCGAGGAGGCCGAGCGCACCCGTGAGGAGGCCGCGCTGCGCCGGGCGGGCGAGGAGCGGCTGTGGATCGCGCAGGAGCTGCACGACTCGCTCACGCACAGCATCTCGGTGGTCAACGTGCAGGTCGCGCTGGCCATGGAGCTGCTCGAACGACGTCCAGAGCGGGTCGGGGAGGCGCTGGCCGCGATCAAGGAGTCGGGGCACGAGGCGATGCGCGAACTGCGGGCCACGCTGGGCGTGCTGCGCCAGGGCGAGCCCGACGGCGTCGAGGCGGGGCTGTCCCGGCTGCCGCGCCTGGTGTCCAGGGCCGAGGGGGCGGGGCTGCGGGTGGCGCACACGGTGTCCGGGGACCCGTACGCGCTGGCGCCGGCGGTGGACCGGGCCGCGTACCGGATCGCGCAGGAGGCGCTCACCAACGTGCTGCGGCACGCGGGCCCCGCGACGGTCACGCTGGCCGTCGAATACGATCCCTCGAAGCTCGTGTTGCGGGTGGAGAACGACGGCGAGCCGGGCACGGCCGGGCCGGGAATGGGGTTGATCGGGATGCGCGAGCGCGCGGTCGCCATCGGCGGCACCCTCACCGCGGGCCCCCGCGACGGCGGCGGCTTCGCCGTCCGCGCCGAACTGCCCGTGCCATGATCAGGGTGCTGCTGGCGGATGACCAGCCGCTGATCAGGGCCGGTTTCAAGGCCCTGCTGGAGCTCACCGGCGACATCACCGTGGTCGGCGAGGCCGCCGACGGCGCGCAGGCCGTGGAGCTGGCCGGCCGGCTGCTGCCGGACGTGGCGCTGCTCGACGTGCGGATGCCCCTGCTCGACGGCATCCAGGCCACCCGGCGGATCGGCGCCGACCCCGCCCTGAACACCGTCCGCGTGGTGATCCTCACCAACTACGCCCTCGACGAGTACGTCTTCGCCGCGCTCAGGGCCGGGGCCAGCGGTTTCCTGCTCAAGGACATCGAGCCCGGCGACCTGCTGCAGTCGGTCAGGGTGGCCGCCCGCGGCGACGCGCTGCTGTCCCCGTCGGTGACGCGCCGCCTGATCGAGGAGTACGTCAGCACCCCGCCGCGCCCCGTGCCCGCCCCCGGCGCCGACCGGCTGACCGAGCGCGAGCGCGAGATCGTCTCCCTGGTCGCCCGGGGCATGTCCAACGACGAGATCGCCGCCCACCTGGTGATCAGCGGCGCCACCGCCAAGACCCACGTGAGCCGATCCATGACCAAGCTGGGGGTGCGCGACCGGGCGCAACTGGTGGTCTTCGCCTACGAGTCCGGCCTGGTCGTCCCGGGGGCTTCAGAAGGCCACTAAGAACTCGTAGACGTTCAGCAACCAGATCAGCAGCCACAGGGCCACGGCGGGGAGACCGGCCAGCCTCCGTCCCCTTCCGTCAGCGGGCACGCGACACCACGGCGCCTTCCTTGGACGGCGATGTCATCCTCCCAGTCTGCGCCCGGAAGTCACTGCCCGGTGATCGGTTCGCCCAGCGCGCTGCCCGCCAGCCAGTCCTCCCACGACTTCGCCCACGGCGTCGGCCCGTTCCCGAACCGCAGCTTCCTGGAGGTGCCGGTGACCTCGATGATGTCGCCGCGCTGGGTGAAGTCGTAGAACCAGCGGGCGTTGTCCGGGCTGACGTTCACGCAGCCGTGGCTGACGTTGCGGCTGCCCTGCGCGCCGGTCGACCAGGGGGCGGCGTGGAAGAAGGTGCCGCTGTAGGTCATCCGGACGTTCCATTTCGTACGGATGCGGTATTCGCCGGGCTCGCCGATCGTGGCCGAGTCCATGACGATGTCCGCCGCCTTCTCCTGGGCGATCATGACGCCCGAGTAGCTGTCGTCGCCCGGCCGGCCCAGGCTGACCGGGATGTTCTTGACGACCTCGCCGTTCTCCCGCACGACCGCGCGGTGCGCGCCGGCGCTCACCTTGGTGATGTGCTCGTCGCCGACGGTGAAGCTCAGGCTGCGGTCCTTGGTGCCCCACAACCCTTGCCCGGCTCGTACGCCCGCCAAATGGGCCACGACCGTGACCTTCTGCCCGGCCGGCCAGTATTCACGCGGCCTGAACTGCACCTCACGGTCGCTCACCCAGCTCCACGCGCCCTCGACGGGCTTGGACATCCGCACGACCAGCGAGCGCTCGATCGCGGCCCGGTCCCGCCGGGCCGTCACCGGCTGCGACAGCAGGAGCTGCACGGGCATCCCGACGCCGACCTTCTCACCATCGAGCGGCGACATGCCGCTCTCCAGCGCGCGTTTCGGTTTGAGCGTGGTGAACGTGGCCCGGCCCGTGACCGGCTTGCCGTCGGTGCCGGTCGCCCGTACGTCCACCGTGTACGCCGTCGCCGGCCTCAACGGCCACTGGGGACGCCAGGTCCCGTCGGAGCCCACGGCGCCCTTCACCGCGCGGCCCTTGGCGTCGGCCACGGTGACCTTCGTGACCTGGCCGGCGGTGGCCTTGACACTGATGCCGGTGTCCGGGGCGACCTTCTTGGTGCCGTCGGCGGGCGTGATCGCCAGCTTCGCCACCGGGGCCTGTTCCCGTGGCGCGGACGGAGTGCTGTTGGTGCATCCGGCGGTGACCAGGAGCGCCGCCGTGAGAGTGCCGGTGATGATGGTGCTGGTCCGGCCGTTCCGCATCATCGATGCCTCCCGTGCCTGACATAGAGGGGATCAGGTGGACTTCTGCCCGCTATGGGCGGCCCCATGCGGGCAGAGTCGATCGGCGGGCCCGCCGACGCGAGCGGATGAGCTTGATCCGGCTCTCCGGTGCCGACAATCTTGGCCCGTGGACTACTACCTGATAGCCGGGAAGGCGGGCGAACGGTCACCGGCGGGCCTGCTGGTGGAGGAGTTCGTCCTCTGCGACGACTACACGGCGGCCGGCATCGACGGTGCCGAGTGGAGACCGGACACCGGTGCCTGGTCAGCCTCCGCGGAACTGAGCAGGGCCATCCGGGCCGACCGGGCGCTGCGCGACCGGGTGACGCCGGTGAGCAGGCAGGAGGCGAGCGACGCCTTCGCCCTGCTCGGCGGCGGCGAGCTGCCCGAGGAGGCCGGGCTGCGCACGCTCTTCCAGGAGCGCCGCACCCTGCCCACCTCGGCCCCCCTCAACCTGGGATCCGGGGGCTCCGGCACCCGGCCGCGCCGCTACCGGATCCTGTTCGCCGGAGAGCTCGGCGACGACGGGCTGGCGAACGCGCGCACGGCCCTGCAGCTCGAACCCACCGGCGACCCGCGCGTGGTGGGCACGGCCTCGGTCGACGCCGGCGGGCACGGCTTCACCTGGGAGCTGCGCCGGATCGGCCAGGGCATCGCCTGGTGCGTGGACGTGACCGCCACCAAGCTCGGCTCCGGCCCGGCCCCGGCGCTCGGGGCGCTGCTGCATCACCATCGGCAGGCGATCCGTGACCAGGGCCTGATCCCGGTCACGGTGGAGCGCTTCGCCTGAATTCATCAGTTCTTACGGGACCGGCACGGCCGGGACCGTGACCGGGCCCAGAAGGGGGTTGAGCACGTCGGCCTGGGAGCCGCCGGCGGGCACGAGGATGTCGACGGCCTTGGGCACCGTGCCCGGGTCGGCGGCGCACAGCGGGGCCGTGCCGCCGGCGGCGCAGAGGCCGAACTGGAACGGCTGCGGCGTGGCGGCGAAGCCCCGGGCCTGGTCGGCGCTGAAGCCGTCCTGGCCGGTGAGCACCACGGCGAAGCGCCAGCCGGGGCCCGGCGTGCCGAAGACGGCCCTGGGCAGGGCGATCGTGATCGTCCTCGTGGTGCCGGACGCGCGGACGGCGGCCCCGGCCCGCGCTTCGCCCGCGGCCGTCACCCAGACCGGGGCGGCGAAGCCCTGCGCCTCCAGCCGCTGCGTCCAGGCGTCCGGCTCGGCGATGCGGTAGTTGCGCTGCGGAAACGCCGGGTCCGCCGAGCGGGTGACCACGGCCGGGTCCTGGACGTGGACGTCGAGCAGTTGGGCGCCCATCTGGTTGCCGAAGGTGGCGGTGAGGTCGCGTACCTCGGCTCGCAGGTAGACGGTGCTCGCGTCCGTGATCACCTGGAACCTGGTCAGGTCGAACGCCCCGGCGTGGAAGTCGGCCGACGTCGGATAGGCGTACGTGCCGGGGCCGTTGTCGTCGCCCGCCGGGTCGGTGACGTCGAGCACGGTCGTGGCGTCGCCGATGTCGCCGATCACCGTGCGCCGCGCGTACCCGGTGCGGCCGTCGGGGGCGGTGGCCGTGACGGTGATCGCGATCTCCCCGAACGAGACCGGGGCCCGGGCCGTGAAGGCGCCGTTCGCGGCGGCGCGTACCGAGACGACCTGAGTGGGCGCGCCGGTGTCGATGGGCGTGGCGGCGAGGTCCACGCGGGCGCCCGGCACGGTGGTGCCCTCGACGGCGGCCTCCGTGCCGGTGGCGTCCGGCGGGGCGGTGACCGTCAGCGGCGCGGCCTGCGGCATGGTGGCGTAGCGGCGCCTGACGACGTCGGGCTGTTCGACGGGGCGGGTGCCGCCCAGCGACAGGATGAGCCTGACGACCTGGGCCTGCGCCCAGGTCAGCGGGGAGGCCGAGCCGGCGGGGCCGCCGTCGCGCAGGCCGATCGAGGCGGTGGCCGGGTCGGTGCCGTACGGGGACGCGGGCAGGTCCGCGTTCTCCCACGACTGCTCCGGGATGAGGCCGGTGCCCGACGCCATGGCGCGCATGGTGCCCAGCAGCGTGGCGGCCGTGCCGGGGTCGCGGGTCTGGAGCGCCTGCTCGGCGCGTTCGCCGGCCAGGACCGGCCAGAGGTGACCGGAGCCGCTGTTGCCGGTGGGCCAGGGCTTGCCGGACGGCGCGCAGGCGGTGGGGTCGGGCTCGTGGCAGTCGCCGTAGCCGTCCTCGGTGCCCGGGGTGCCGGAGCCGTAGCGGTACCAGCCGTCGCCCTTCGCAGTCGTCCGCCTGATCACGCGGTCCACGACGGGCAGACTGGCCAGCACGTCGGGGTCGTCGGGTGGCAGGATGCCGAGCCTGGTGAGCTCCAGGAAGCCCGCGTCCACCACGCGGCGCTGGTCCTCGGTGGGGCCGCCGTTGCCCAGGTTGTACTCCACGGCGGCGTTCGGGTCGCCGGTGCGTGACAGGCGCAGGAAGTAGCGGGGGGCGTACGGGCCGGTCGTGGTGACCGTCCACGCCTTGATCGAGCGGGCGAAGTGGTCGGCCGTGGCGCGGTAGAGCCGGGCCCTGGCCTGGTCGCCCTGCCGGGCGGCGATCTCCCCCGCCGCGACCAGCCCGGCGATCTCGGCCGCGATCGTGGACGGCGAGTGGCCCGACTGCTCCTCCCACCGCTCCACGCCGAACGCGGGCCCGCGTGAGAGCACGAAGTCGGCCGCCGCCCGCACGCGCGGCCACAGCGCCGCGTCGCCCGCCAGCCCCGCCTGGTAGGCCATGAGCAGCGGGTACGCGGTCTCGTCGAGCTGGTCACCGCCCGAGTCGGGCGCCAGTTGGCCGTTGAGCAGCGAGTTGCGCGGCAGCCGGCCGTCGGGCAGTTGCTGGCGCTCCAGCAGGAAACGCACCGTGGCCCGCGCGGTCGCCAGGTCACCGGCGGCGAGGAAGCCGGTGAACGCCTCGTAGAGGTCGCGGGCGAACACCTCGCGGTAGGAGCCGAAGTAGACGGGCTTGCCGCCGGGCAGCTCGCCGGCGCCGATCGCCTGTCCCCATGGGCTGGCCAGGGACGCCACGACCGCACCCGGGAACGTCTTGTCCTCGCTGGCCTTCAGCACGTTCGCGGACAACCGGTAGAAGTCGGCTTGCGCGTTCGGTGGGCGGCGCAGGGTGGCGTCGTAGGCCGCCCAGCCCGCCTCGTACCGGGCTCGCGTGCCGTCGAACGAGCGGGTGGCGGCCTCGCCGGCGGTGCGCAGTGCGGCGGCCCTGCCGCGCCCGAACCCGAGCGCGAACGTCACCTCGCCCCTGGCGTCGATCGGCAGCCGGGCGGTGGCCACCACGTTGCCGGACGGGGCGTCGGTGTAGGGGGTCAGGTCGCGGGCCGCGTCGAGCTGGGCTACGCCGTCACTCGGCGTGCCGGCGTAGCCGACGCTCGCCTGCGGCAGCCGGCGCTCGGCCCGCAGCGCCAGGTGGGTGGGGACGGCGTAGTCGCGGGCCGGGGCGGAGGTCTCGGTGTTCTCGTCCCAGATGACCGGCGCGCCGGTGGGCCCGTCCACGGTCGCACTGTCGGCACCGCCGTTGGGCTGCCCGCCGCCGCCGTTGCCGTTCACGCTCGCGTCGAGCCGCACGTACAGTCGCAGGCCGGCGGGCTGGAGCCGGGTGCGCACGACGACGGCGTCGCTGCCCGGGTCGGTGACGTAGGTGGTGGTCAGGCGGTAGCGGCCGCTCCTGCTCGCCGAGGTGATCGTGCAGGTCAGGCCGGAGCGGTCGGTGCTCACCTGGTAGGTGGTGTCGCGGGCCTGCAGTTCGGTGAAGCTGCGGCCGTCGGTCACGACGAACTGCATGGTCTCGACGTTGGTGTTGTCGATGGTGGGCTCGTACACGTCGGACAGGACACCGCCCGCCACCGTGTACCAGACCTTCGAGGTCCGCCCGGTGGCCGTGCCCACGCAGTCCTTGCGGGCGAGCCCGAAGTGTGACGGAGCCCCCGGCCCGCCCGGCGCGGGCGCCCTGGCCGTCACCGGATCGGCGGGGACCACCACCAGCGCGGCCGAGGTGATCAGGACAAGGACGGACCGTCGGATCGCACGCATGCCAGGGCTCCCCTCCCGACCCCCGATGCGTCGAGAGAAGACCAGCCCCGGGCCGCTGTCAAGCCTGCGACGGTGCTGCCCGGCGGGCTGACGTACGCGGGCGGCTTTCCTGAGCGGGCGTCATCCGGAGAGCGGTCTCCGGCGAACCAGGTGCGAACGACGGTCGTCGAACCTGTTGGAACGGTCCTGGGGCAGGACCGGGCGACACGCACCGGGGGCGGTGCGCCAAGGGGGATGGATGAACATCGGCGCGAGGTCGCGCCGGCCTGCTCGGGCCGGCGTGATGCGGGGGACGGCGAGCGTACTCGCCACGGCCATCCTGGCCATCACGATTCCAGCGAGCTTCACACCGGCTCAGGCGAAGGCCGGTGCACCCGCGCCCGTCGCGGGGACGCCGGCCGTCTTAGCCGTGGCCGATCGTCCGGCGCGGGCGCTGCCGGTCGCGGCGGTGGCCGATCGTCCGGCGCGGGCGGTGCCGGTCGCGGCGGTCGACTGCCGGCGGGCCAAGTGTGTGGCGCTCACCTTCGACGACGGCCCGGGGCGCCACACCGACGCGCTGCTGCGTCACCTCGCCTCCTACCGGGCCAAGGCGACGTTCTTCGTCGTCGGGCAGAACGTGGCCGCCAATCCGGGCATCGTGCGCAGGACGTACGCGGCCGGGCATGAGATCGGCAGCCACACCTGGTCGCATCCGGACCTGACGAAGCTGTCGGCCGCCGGGGTGCGTTCGCAGCTCGCCCGTACCGACCGGGCCATCAGGGCGGCCACCGGCGTGACGCCGAAGCTCGTCCGGCCGCCGTACGGCGCGCTCAACAGGACCGTGCGCCTGCAGACCAGGCGGCCGATGGTGCTGTGGAGCGTGGACACCCTGGACTGGCGTTTCCGTGACAGCGCCCGGGTGGCCCGCAAGGCGGTCACGTCGGTACGCCCGGGCAGCGTCATCCTGTTCCACGACATCCACCCGTCGACGGTCCAGGCGATGCCGGCCGTGCTGCGGAGCCTGTCGAAGCGCGGCTACACCTTCGTCACCGTCAGCCAGTTGTACCGGAACCACCCGCCGCGCCTCGTCTTCTGACACCCGCGCCGCGAATTTCCGTGCGCACCCACTGAACCCTGGTCCCGGGCCCGCCGTATCTGTCGGTGTGAGCGGTGATCGCGCATGAACCCCGACCAGAGAGGCAGCGGCACCGGCAGCAGGGACACCGCGCAGACCGGCCGGCCCGGTCTGCGCGGGCTGCGGGCCTCGGTGTTCGCGGTCGTATGCGTGCTCGCCGCACTGGCCATGCACGTGCTGGCCGGCGGCCCGATCACCGGTCTGGGCACCATCGCGGCGGCGACCGTGATGACGGGGGCGGGCGCGTTCGTGCTGGCCCGCCGCCGCCGTTCCCCGCGTACGCTGCTCGCCGCCTCCTTCGCGGCCCAGTACGGGATGCACCAGCTCTTCAGCATGGGCGCCACCTCCATGGCCGCCCACCACGGCACCGGGTTCGCCACGGACACCGGGATGCTGCCGGCGCACGCCGTCGTGGCGACGTTGTCGGCGTGGTGGCTCGATCGCGGCGAGACGGCGCTGGCCGAACTGCTGCTGTTGCTGGCCTGCACGCTGCCCGCCCTGTGGCGGCTGCTGATCACACCGCCCTTCGCCACTCCGCGACCGGGACTTCCGGCCGCCCGGCCGCCCGCCGTTCTCGCCTCCCAGGCGCTGGCCTGGACGTTGTGCCGCAGGGGACCTCCTCGCTAGGAGACCGCACCACCGTTCCGTGACGCCCGGCCCAGCCCGCACGCTTGATGTGCCGGGCGCTCTGCTCGCGCGTCTCGCGTCTCCCCTTGCCTTCGGCGCGCCCATCGGCGTGCGCGCCCCTGGCGGATCCTCCTTGCTTTCGGTGCGCCGTCGATCCTGCCCCCCAGCTCATCTGAACGCGCGCGCCCGCGAATCGGAGTCCCCATGACGTCTGTCGAAATACGTCCGCAAGCCAGTACGCCCGTCACCTCCGCTCCTCCCTCCACCTCGCAGCGCTACCGGGCCGTCTGGCGCTGGCACTTCTACGCCGGCCTCTTCGTCGCCCCCGTCCTGCTCGTCCTGGCCGTCACCGGCGCCATCTACCTGTTCAAAGAGCCCTTCGAAGAGTGGCGCTACCAGGACGTCCGTACGCTCGCCACCCCCGTGACCGAGGCGCGCCCCCTCACGGAGCAGATCGCCGCCGCCCAGGGCACGCACCCCGGCGCGTCCGTCATGTCCGTCATTCCGCCCACGTCCCCTGAACGCACCACCCGCGTGATCCTCCAGGGCGCCGACGCCGGCCCCTTCGCCCAGGGCATCTCCGTGTACGTGAACCCGGCCAACGCCGGCGTGGTCGGCGAGATCGACGACGGGGCCACCTTCATGCGGGTGATCCGCACGATCCACGGCGAATTCATGTCCGGCACGATCGGCGACCGGATCGTGGAGATCGCCGCCTGCTGGGCCCTGATCCTCATCGCCACCGGCACGTACCTGTGGTGGAGCGGCCGGCGTACCCGCAGGAAGCCCACAAAGGCGGCCAAACGGGCGCGGCTGCGCCGGCTGCACATCGTCACCGGGCTCGGCAGCGGCGTGGTCGTGGTGTTCCTGGTCATCTCGGGGCTGCCCTGGTCGGGCGTGTGGGGTGACGGGCTCCAGCGCATCCAGGACTCCACCGGATCGACCACGCCGAGCGCGAGCGACTTCCCCAGCACCTCCACCCCACCCCTGTCCGGCGACCTGTCCGCGAACCCCGACGCGAAGGTGCCATGGGCGGCGGAGCGTCTCCCCGTGCCCGACTCGCAGGACGAGCACGCCGGGCACGGCGGCGCCTCCGGTGTCCTGCAGCCCGGCGCCCTGCCCATCGAGACCGCCCTGGCCGCCGCCAAGCCCGCGATCCGGTCGTGCCCGGCGGGCTCGTGCGACCTCAAGGTCCTGCTTCCCGACGGCCCCACCGGCGTCTACACGATCGTGGCCGACCCGCGCCGCGACCCGGCGGACTCGCAGACGCTGCACGTGGACCAGTACAGCGGCCGCGTCCTCGTCTCCTATGGCTGGGCCGAGTACGGCGTGCTGGCCAAGGCCGTCGAACAGGGCATCGCCCTGCACGAGGGGCGCCGCTACGGGCCCGCGAACCTGATCCTCATGCTGGGCGCCTGCCTGGCCCTGATCACCCTGGTGGTCACCGGGGTCTGGATGTGGTGGAAGCGCCGCCCGCGCGGCCGCTCCGGCGCTCCGGTCCGCACCACGAACAAGCGCACGGCGTACGGGGTGATCGCCATCATGGCCGTCCTGGGCCTGCTGTTCCCCCTGGCGGGCGTCACCATGGCGGCGGTGCTGCTGCTGGACTGGCTCGTCCTGCGCCGCATCCCGGCCGTCGCCCGCGTCGTCGGCTGACCTCAAAACGCCCGTCCCGCTGTCAGCGGGGCGGGCCGAGGCTCCAGGCGCGGGCCGTCTGGTCGCGGCTGCCGGTGACGGCGATCGGCCGGCCGTCGAGCAGGCCGATCGCCACCGACCACACGCAGTCGGTGTGCCCCGTGTACGGCGCGCCGAGCTGCTTCCTCGTCCTCAGGTCCCACACCCGCGCCGTCTTGTCCTCACCGCCCGACACCACCACGGGAACGCCCCCCACATTGCCGGCCGCCACCGCCCAGACCCACCCCGTGTGGCCGGTGAGCGGCGCACCGTACGCCTTTCCGCTGGTCAGGTCCCACACGCGCACGGTCGTGTCCTCGCTGCCCGTCACCGCCACGGGCACACCGTCGAGGTTCGCCAGGGCGACAGAACGTACCCAGCCGGTGTGCCCGGTCATGGGCGCGCCGACCTGCTTCCTGGTGGTCAGGTCCCACATGCGCACGGTCTTGTCGTCCCCGGCGGTCACCGCGATGGCCCGGCCGCCGACCTGCCCGGCGGCCACCGCCCACACCGCGCCCTTGTGCCCGGTCAGCGGCGCGCCGGTCTGCTCGCCGCTCCGCAGGTCCCACACCCGGGCGGTGCCGTCGGCGGAGGCGGTCACGGCGACGTGCCGGTCACCGATCCGCACCGTCGCCACTCCCTTGACGTCCCCCTCGTGCCCCTTCAAGGTGCGCGCCTGCCCGGTGCGCAGGTCCCAGACGCGGGCGGTGTCGTCGTCGCTCGCGGTGACGGCGATCGGGCGGCCGTCGAGCTGGTCCAGGACGACCGATCTGACCCATTCCGTGTGGCCGGCGAGCGGGGCGCCGAGCTGCTGTGAGGTACGCAGGTTCCACAGGCGCGCGGTCTCGTCGTCCGAGCCGGTCAGGACGACGGGCACGCCGTCCAGCGTGCCCACGGCCGCCGCCCGCACGTCGTTGGTGTGCCCCGCCAGCGGCCGCCCGATGTCCGTCCCCAAGGGCGGGGTGGCCGTGGCGGTGGCGGTGGGTGCCGGGCCCGTGCCGGGCGACCGAGACCACATGGTCATCGCCAGCACCGCCGCCACGACACAGACGGCCACCCCACCGGCCAGAAGCGCCCGCCACCAGCGCTTCCACAGGGACACGGGCGGGGGTGCGGTCTCGGGCGGGGGTGCGGGCTCCGGCTCAAGGGCGGGCGCGGGCATGGTCGCCGGAACGGGTGTGGTCGTGAGGGCGGTGCGCCCGGTCAGGGTCTGGACGAGGTCGTCGGAGGTGGGCCGCCCGGCGGGTTCCTTGGACAGGCAGGCCAGGACCAGGGACCGGAGCTGTTCCGGGACACCCTCAACGTCGGGCTCCCCGTACAGCAGCGCCCGCAACACCGCCGCCACCGAATCGCCGGGAAACACCCGCCGCCCCGTGGCCGCGTACACCATGGTGGCCGCCCAGCTGAACACGTCCGCCGCCGGACCGACCGGCTCCATGCGCACCTGTTCCGGCGCCATGTAGCCGGGCGTGCCGACGGCGCCGGTCTGCGTGACGGCGTGGTCGAGGGCGCGGGAGATGCCGAAGTCGATCACCACAGGCCCCTCGGGCCCGAGAATGACGTTGCCGGGCTTCAGGTCCCGATGGACGACTCCGGCATGGTGAATGGCCGCCAGCGCGGTGGCGGTCGCCACCGCGAGCCGCTCCAGGCCGCCGCCCGTACGCGGGCCGTCCCTTCTGACGGCACGTTCCAGGGAATCACCGCGTACATATTCGCTGACAATGTACGGACGTTCCTCGTGCATTCCCATGTCGAGCACCCGAGCGGTGCTGAATGGAGCGACCCGGCGCGCCAGTTCGACCTGACGGAAGAATCTCCGCGCGGCCTCCGGATCCCCCGGCATCCCGACGCGCAGCACCTTGACCGCGACCTCGGTCCCCGACGGGTCCAAGCCCAGGTAGACCACCCCTTGCCCGCCTTCGCCGAGAAACCCGGTGAGCCGGTAACCGGCGATCCGCCCGAGGTGCTCTCCCGGACGTGACAATGCCCACCCCTTCGTCGTCGAGCAGGAGCCTCAGCACTGGATACTACGATTCAGCGCACCCCGCCGGATTACCCGGGAAAGCAATAGCCGAGTTCAGGAGGAAACGTCACGGGAAATACATCGAAGATTCCCCGGCCATTCATTCGAAGCGAATGCGGCCCGCCCCTCGTAGGGACGGACCGCACGGCTCAGCCCAGCAGCCCCGCCACGGCCAGGGCCGGCTCCGGGTGTTCGGTCAGCAGCGCGCCGACCTCCCGGTACGCCGACCCGCCGGTGGCGGGCGTACGCCACTCGCCCTCGCACCCGAGCAGCTCCGCCACCGCGTCGCACGCCGCCGGCTGCCCCAGGAGCAGCTCGGCCACGGGCCCCGCCGCCATCGGAGCGGCCGCGGCGGCGGGCTTGGGGCGGGCCGTCCACGGCGGCACCCACGAGTCCACCGCCGTCAGCGAGCCCGGGAACGTGCGCCCGGCCTCGCGTACGAGCACCGGCACCTGCTCCCCGGCCCCGTCGCGCAGCATCGTGATCAGCTTGGGCAGCCACGGCAGCAGCACGCTGTCGGGCAGCCGCCCGAACGCCTTGGAGATCAGCTCCACCCCGAACCCGGCCAGGCTGGGCACGGGCTCCATGGCCTGCACGAACCCGATGATGTACTGCGGGAACGACGGGATGACCAGCGGGTTGGCCAGCAGCTCGTCGCACCGCGCCCGCAGCTCGGCCAGCGGCAGCAGCCCGAGCTGGTGGCGGGCCGCCCACAGCAGCGCCACCTTGGCGGGCGACTCCGGGTGCGACTGCTGCACGGCCAGCTCCAGCTGGGCCCGGTCGCAGCCCAGCGCCAGCGCGAGGCTCTCCATCGAGAACAGGAACCCCAGCATGGCGGCCACCTGCCGCACGCCGGTGTCGTCGTCCACGAAGGACGTCGGCAGCAGCGTGCAGTAGTGGGCGTAGCCGCGGGTGGCGAAGTCTTCGATCCAGGCCGGCAGCTCCGGCTCGGTGGCCCGGTAGTGGGCCAGCAGCCGCCGGATCCTGCGCAGCACCTCCGGCGCGTCGTCCACCGTGCGCTCGGCCGCGAGCAGCTCCACCGCCCGCGCGCCCAGCTCGTCGGCGAACCGGCGGCTGTTCAGGAAGAGGATGGAGTCCTCGACCGCCGCGAGCGCGACGGACGCGGTGGCCTTGGAGTCCCACACCGAGCGCCGCAGCCGCTGCTCCAGCACCTGCTCGATGGTGACGCCCTCGTAGCCGAGCTCGATGATGGAGCGCTGGTATTTGCCGAACGACAGGTCCCAGCTCTCCTGGATCGAGCGTTCGCCCAGGCGGCGCTCGCCCATGATGGGCCGCACCGCGTCGGACGGCAGCAGGTAGCGCAGCATCCACAGCAGGTCGGAGCAGGGCACCAGGTGCGGCTCGGCGTGCAGGTTGAGCAGCGCCCGCTGGATCGTGCGCTTCTCCAGGTCGAGCCCGAGCGGTTCGAGCCGGTCGTAGACGTTCCTGGCCAGCGGCGGCAGCGCGTCGTAGCCGACCTCGCCGACGCGGTCGCCGCCGAGCAGGATCTCGCACAGCCGCCGCACGTCGCGCCGGCCCGGCACGACGTCCTTCTCGATGCAGGTGACCGCCGCGTCCTGGAAGTCGTACGGGGTCGGCCTGGACCGGTTGCGCATGCCCGCCAGCAGGATCGAGGTCTCGTAGACCGCGATGGCGTCGGCGGTGCTGGCCAGGTAGCCGTTGCGGCGGGCGAGCCGGACGAGGTCGACGCACCAGCCGAGCAGCTCGGCCTCGTCCAGGTCGTCGAGGGCGGCCGGCCGGGACAGGAACCCGGTCAGCTTGTCGGCCACCTCGCCCTTCGCCACGGGCGCGGGCAGCTTGGCGGCCCGCTTGCGCGCACCCTTCTGCCCTTCGAGCTGGAACGGCGTCAGCTTGCCCCGCGTGAGCGCCTTGGCCCAGGTCGCCGCCGCGATCGACACCGAGCCCGAGGCGAGCCCGAACTGGGCCTCGATGGCCGAGTGGCTGGACGGGATGAGGCCGTACAGCCATTTCGTGTCCGTGCGCGGGCTGATCTCGAAGGTGGCCGTGGACTTCAGGCCGAACTGCTCGACGCGGCTGGCGGCGTGGAAGGCGCCGCAGACGTAGAGACAGTCGGCCGGGTCGGCGCCGGAGGTGGCCAGGTGCTCGCGCATCCTGGTCCACATGTAGCGCTCGCGGTCCTCGTCGACCGCCAGCCGGCCGCCCACGGGGCGCAGGCGGCGGAACAGGCTGCCGATCAGCACCATGACCTGGCGGTAGGTGTCGTAGTCTGCCCCGGACAGGGGCTGCTCGACGTATTGGTCCCACCACTCGGACCAGTGGCGCACCTTGCCGTGGTGCAGCAGGTGCTCCTCCAGCTCGGCGAAGCCGGGCCGCAGGTCGCCGATCTCGACGCCGACCGAGTCGCCGTGCAGGCCCGCCTCCTCCTCCTTGGGGGCGCTCTGCGGCTCCTCTTCCTCCTTGGGCATCCACTGGAAGACGTGGTCGGTCGAGCGGTCGACCAGCACCAGCTCGACGCCGGGGGTTTCGAGGGCGTAGGCGATGGCCTGGTATTCGGCCGACGCCTCGGTGATGGGCGCCACCACGCTGAGCGGCGCCCACGTCTTCGGGAAGCCGTCGATGTCGGTGGCGAACGCCTGGACCGCGACCGGCAGCCGGCAGTTGCGCAGCTCGGTGAGCAGCGGCTGCATGTCCTCGCACAGCTCCAGGTAGATGACCTTCGGCTGCTTCTCCCGCAGCCTGCGCACCATCGCCAGCGCGGAGGCCGGCGAGTGGTGGCAGACCGGGAAGATCTCCAGCTCCTCGCGTAGCGCCCGGTCCACGTCGTCGACCAGCCCCGCCAGGATGCCGGACACGGCGACGGGGCTGCCGGCGAACTTCTCGGCGGCGTCGAGGAGCTGTCCCCGGAGCGAGCCGAACGGGCTCGTCTGGTCGATCATGAGAGCGTGGCGATGGCCTCGCGGCCGCCCTCGAGGAACTCCGGCCACTCGCCGCCGTCCTTCTTGCTGCGGGGTTCGACGACGCCGTGCCAGTATTTGTTGAGGATCGCCAGGTCCTCAGGGCTGCGCCGGGCCAGCGAGCCGACCAGCGACCCGGCGAGCGTCTGCGCGCGCAGCACCCGGTCGCCGAAGAAGTGGCTGTGCAGGATGGCGTCCTCGAGCACGCCGATCTGCTCGGCCGTGGACAGCGCCGACTCCAGCTTGTCGTCGTCACTGGTGGCCGAGGAGGCCGCCGAGCGCAGGTCGGCGAAGCTCTGCAGCAGGATGTCGAGCAGCGTGGGCGGCAGGTCCAGCTCGATCTGGTGCCTGCGCAGCAGCTCTTCGGTGCGGAACCGGACGATCTCCGCCTCGCTCTTCTTGTTCGTCACGACCGGGATGCGGACGAAGTTGAAGCGGCGCTTGAGGGCCGACGACAGGTCGTTGACACCCCGGTCGCGGCTGTTGGCGGTGGCGATGATCGAGAAGCCGGGCTGGGCGAAGACGATGTTGTCGTCGTCGAGCTCGGGGATGGAGACGTATTTCTCCGACAGGATCGAGATGAGCGCGTCCTGGACGTCGCTGGTCGAGCGGGTCAGCTCCTCGAACCGGCCGATCACGCCGCCCTCCATGGCCGTCATGATCGGCGAGGGGATCATCGAGTCGCGGGACTGGCCCTTGGCGATGACCATGGAGACGTTCCACGAGTATTTGATGTGGTCTTCCGTGGTGCCGGCGGTGCCCTGGACCACGAGCGTGGAGTTGCGGCTGATCGCCGCGGCCAGCAATTCGGCCAGCCAGCTCTTGCCGGTGCCCGGGTCGCCGATCAGCAGCAGGCCACGGTCGGAGGCCAGGGTCACGATGGCGCGCTCGACGAGGCTGCGGTCACCGAACCACTTCTGCGGGATCTCCCGGTCGAGGCCGTCGGAGCGCTCGGAGCCGAGGATGAACAGCCGGATCATGCGCGGGCTGAGCCGCCACGAGAACGGCTTGGGGCCGGTGTCGACCGACTCCAGCCAGTCGAGCTCCGCCGCGTACTTCACCTCTGCGGGGGCGCGCAGCATATCGTCACTCATTTCGCGTGTCTCCTAGGTGAGGAAGTTCTTGAGCTCGAAGACGAGCTTGTGGATGCGGCCCGAGATCACCGGGGTGCCCAGGTCCTTGAATTTCTTGCGGAACCACGGATCGACGCTCTGGACCCCCGAGCTGTTGACCGAGCCGACGGGGATGAACTTGACCCCCGACCGATAGACGGACTCGATGCCGTCGTAGAGCGGCTGGGAGGCGCCGAACTCGTAGAAGTCGGAGATCCACACCATCACGGTGTTGCGCGGATCGCTGATCTTCGGGCGGGCCATGGCCATCGCGACCGGCCCGTTGTTGCCGCCGCCCAGTTTGGTACGCAGCAGCACCTCGAACGGGTCGTGCACCCACGGGGTCAGGTCGATGGCCCGCGTGTCGTAGGCGATCAGGTGCACGTCGACCTTGGGCAGCCCGGCGAAGATCGAGGCCAGGATGGTGCAGTTGACCATCGAGTCCACCATCGAGCCCGACTGGTCGACGACCACGATCAGGCGGGCGGGGGTGGTGCGGTGGGCCGTCTGCTTGTAGAAGAGCCGGTCGACGTAGAGCCGCTGGTCTTCGGGGCTCCAGTTGGTGAGGTTTTTCCAGATCGTGCGCTCGATGTCGAGGTTGCGGAAGACCCGCTTCGGCGGCACCGACCGGTCGATGACGCCCGCGCTGGTCTTCTCCACCTGCGTGCGCAGCACCTGCGCGACCTCGTCGACGTATTTGCGGATCAGCGCCTTGGCGTTGGCCAGCGCGACGCCCGACAGGTTGGACTTGTCGCGCAGGAGCTGCTCGATCAGCGACATGCTGGGCGTGAGCTGCTTGGCCAGCGCCGGGTCGGCGAGCACCTCGCGCAGGCGCATGCGCTTGACCAGGTCGCCCTCCAGGCCCGCGAGGACCTTGGCCAGCTCGCCGCCGCCCTGGCTGTGGCGTAGCTCGCCGGGCGAGCAGCCCATGCCCTTCTCGAACCAGGCGGCGTCCTGCTTCCAGCTTTCGAGCTGGGCGGCGGTGACGTTGCCCTGCCCGGTCGAGAACACGTTGAGCAGCAGCTTGGAGACCAGGGCGGCGCGGCGGACCTCGTCGCCCTCCTCGTGCTCCTTCTCGGCCATCAGGTCCTGGAACTCGGCGGCCAGCTCGGGGTGGCGCTGCACCAGGTTGTCGACCGACACGCCGGGGTCGAGCAGCGCGAGCGGCAGCTCCAGGTCGCCGACGATGCCGAGGCTGGCGGTCTCCAGCGCGGGCTGCTCGTCGGAGCTGAACAGGCGCGACAGCAGGCGCCAGTAGAGCACCTGGCGCCGGGTCTGGTCGGCGCTCTGCGAAGCTTCGGTCATCTCGGTCATTTCCGCAGCAGCCGTCCCGCCCGCTCGCGCAGCACGGCGACGACGTCGCCGGTCTTGGCCTCGGCCTTGACCACCTTGGGGTCGGTGGGGCCCATCGCCCAGTCGCCGTTGTGCGCGACGACGGGCTTCTTCTTGACCGTCGCCTGCACCGCGATCGGCTGGAGCCGCCACCGGCCGGCGTCCCAGTGCATCAGCCCGATGCAGGACGAGGAGTCGCCGACCAGCGACGAGGTGAGCGGGCCGCAGGACGGCAGCCGGTCGAGGTCGAGCCGGAGGGTGTTGCCGCCCAGCTCGATCGTCAGGCCGTCGACCTTGTAGCCCTCCAGGAGGACGGGCTCGGCGATGCGCACGGGATGGCGGTCGAGCGGGTTGACCGGCGGCGCCGTCGCCTGGGCGAGCTGGACGCGCGCCACGGCGAACGGGTCGGCCTCCTCGCCCGCGCTCGCCCGGTCGTCGTGCCACAGCAGGTCGCCGCCGGGCAGCAGCGGCATGTCCGTGATGTCCAGGCTGCGGTGCTCGGCCAGCGCGCTGAGCAGCACCGGGTGGCCCTTCAGCAGCCGCCACACGGTCGGGCCGACGATCGTGTCCACCTTGGCGGCGGCCACGCTCGTGCGGACGAGCCGCGAGGGCGCGCCGCCGGCGGGCTCGAAGACGGCGTGGACCTGGACGCGGATGACGGTGGCGTGCTCGTGGACGTCGGTGCCGAGGATCAGCAGCCGGCCGGACACCTGCTCGGCGCCGTCGTTCCACGGGCCCCGCTGGGCCAGCAGCAGGGCGCGCGTCCACAGGTCGGCCCAGCGCCGGGCGGGCAGGAGCTCCATCGTCGACACCGGGGACGAGGCCCGCAGCTCGGCCGCCAGGCCGTCGAGCAGCACCGCCAGCCCGCGCAGCTCGGGCACGGCCAGCAGCGCCTCGATCGTCTGGTCGGCGGAGGAGACCAGGTCGTGGTCGACGCCCCGCCAGCCGACGATGGCCAGCTCGCGCAGCCAGATCCGGCAGCCGGCCAGCAGGTTTTCGGCCACCTCTGTGCGGTCCTGCGGCGGCTCCCAGGCGGCGCGGGCGCGGCCGAGCGCCGTGTCGAGCCGGGTGAGCAGGGCGTCGTGCACCGCGCCGAACAGCGCGGCCCGGCCGCCCGCCAGCGCCGCCAGGTGCTCGTCGCCGAGGGATCCGGCGCTCACCTTCTCCGCGGCCTCGCTCACGCGGTCGCCGATCGGGCTGGCCGCCAGCGCGCCCGCCAGGGCGGTCAGCGCCGCGGCCGACTCTTCCCCGACCCTGGCGAACCCGTAGGCCAGCGCGTCGTCGAACGCCCTCACCAGGTCGAGCGCCTCTTCGCTGCCCGTGGGGGCATCGCCGAGCAACTGCCCGAGTTGTACGTCGAGCATCAGCACACCACCTTCACGAGCCGTCCGCGTGCCATCAGCGCGCCACCTCCATCGCCGGGAACCAGTGCAGCTCGGTCAGCGGATCGGTGCTGTCGGGCACCTCCAGATAGGCCAGATGGCGCAGGAACCGGCTGAACACGACGGCCGCCGGGGTGCGCTCGACGTGCGCGTCCAGCCTGCTCATCAGGTCGCCGCCCGCGGGCACCTCGACCCGCAGGTAGCGGGCCACCTGCTCCAGTCCGTACTGCAGGATCGCCTCGTCGGCCAGCAGGCGAATGTGTTTGCACGCGTAGCCGTGCAGCGCGCCGCACGGCCGGTTGTTGTTGGTGCTGCAGCTCAATGCGTGATCACCGGCGGTGATCGACGAGACGTAGACCCGCTCGATGTCGGATCCGCTCGACACGACGCCCTGCAGGCGGCCGTCGGCCAGCTCTACGAAGGGCACTTTCGCCAGTTTGCGTGGTTCGGTGGGCGGCACCACCTGAATCACGCTGCGCTGCTCCCACGCGGTTGTGTCCGCGTCCACGACCTCAGAACCTCCCGCCCCGGCCGGCTCGCGGGCGCGGGCGGACATGCCCGCGCCTTCGCGAACGGCTGATCAATGATCCGGGAACTTACCGGAGGGCACTGACAGAACGGAGCTAAACGATCAAAGCGGCCGACCGGGCGAGATTGTCGATAATATTGTCAACCGGGGACGACACTAGGAGGGTTCCGTGACCGCAGAGCCGCCACGGGAAGAGACGCTGACCGACCGGGTCAGGGCGGTCATACTCGACGGCGACTTCGTGCCCAACCAGCGGCTGGTCGAGGCGGACGTGTGCGAGCAGTTCGGCGCCACGCGCGCCGCCGTACGCGAGACGTTCAAAGAGCTGGCCGGGGAGGGACTGGTCGAGATCCTGCGCAACAAGGGGGCCCGCGTCCGGGCGATCTCCAAGGCGGAGGCCGTCGAGATCACCGAGGTCCGGATGGTGCTGGAGGGCCTGTCGGCCGCCAAGGCCGCCGAGCGGGTCACCCCCGGCCAGGCGGACGAGCTCCGGGAGATCGTCGCCGACATGCGCGCCGCCGTGGGCCGCAACGACCTCGACCGCTATTCGGAGCTGAACGCCGCCCTGCACGCCAAGATCCGCGAGATCGCCGGCCACCGGACGTCGGCGTCGATCATCGAACGGCTGGGGGCGCAGGTGGTGCGGCACAAGTTCCGCCTGGCCCGGCAGCCGGGGCGGGCCGCGGTGTCGTTGCCGCAGCACGAACTGATCGTGGCGGCCATCGTCGCCCGCGACCCGGAGGCCGCCCAGACGGCCATGCAACAGCACCTGCGCAGCGTCGCCAAGGCCCTGGACGGCGCCACCGGCTGACCGGATCAGCCTGGCTTGACTTCGCCCACCGCCCAGGTCGGGTGCTCGCCCGGGGCCAGTTCCACGAAGTCGGGCAGGTCGCGCAGCGCGTCCTCGGCGCCGCCCGGCGTGTACGTCGCGATGATCCGCATCGGCCGCCACCCCGTGTTGAACGTCGAGTGCAGCGTCCCCATCGGGATCCACACCGCGTCGCCCGCCTTGACCGCGAACTCCGGCCCGTCGCCGACCGTCTGCCGCCCCTCCCCCTCGATGACGTAGAGGATCTCGTCGGAGTTGGGGTGCTGGTGACGGTCGTGCCCCTTGTTCGGGTTGATCACGACCTCACCGAAACTGGACGACGCGCCGAACACGTCGCGGGGCGTGACGTGCCATTTGATGGAGCCCCAGTCGAAGAGCATCGTGGGGACGGAGTCCGGTTCGCGGTGCATGGCGTGCCCCTTTCCTACAGGCCCTTGAACGCGCGGAGCTGGTCGGCGATGGCGCGCTCCGCGGGCAGGCGCTCCATCGAGGAGGCGCCGAAGAAGCCGGCGATCCCCGAGGTGCGTTCCTGGATGTAGCGGACGTCGTCCGGCTCGGCGATGGGACCGCCGTGGCACAGAACGAGAATGTCTGGGTTCACGGCGACGGCGGCGTCGTGCATCGCCTGGACGCGGGCGGCCGACTCGTCGAGGCTGAGCGCGGTCACGGCGCCGATGCTGCCCTTGGTCGTCAGGCCCATGTGCGGCACGAGGACGTCCGCGCCCGCCCGCGCCATGGCCGTGGCCTGCTCGGGGGTGAACACGTAGGGGGCGGTGAGCAGGCCGCGTTCGGCGGCCAGCCTGATCATCTCGACCTCCAGGTCGTATCCCATGCCGGTCTCCTCCAGGTTCGCCCGGAAGACTCCGTCGATGAGGCCGACGGTGGGGAAGTTCTGGACGCCGGTGAAGCCCATCCTGGCCAGCTCGTCGAGGAACCGCGGCATGAGCCGGAACGGGTCCGTCCCGCACACCCCGGCCAGCACGGGCGTGTCCTTGACGACGGGCAGCACCTCGCCGGCCATCTCGACCACGATGGCGTTGGCGTCGCCGTACGGGAGCAGCCCGGCCAGCGAGCCGCGCCCGGCCATCCGGAACCGGCCGGAGTTGTAGATGATGAGCAGGTCCACGCCGCCGGTCTCCGCCGCCTTGGCCGACAGCCCCGAGCCCGCGCCGGCCCCGATGATCAGCCGGCCGGCCTTCCGCTCGGCGTGCAGCCTGCTCAGAGCCTCGTTGCGATTCATCCCGCACCTTTCTGGATCAGCTCGTGCAGCCGGTCGGCGGCCGCGATCGCGAACCGCGCCGCGTTGATGTCGTCGTCGCTCTCCACCACCTGGACGTCGCTGCCCGCCACGGCCAGCAGCGCGGCCTCGAAGCAGGCGGCGTCGGCGGCCGGGTCCCAGAACGGGCCGCCCTCGACGTCGACGGCGGAGACACCGCCACGCGGCACGAACAGCGCGACGGGGCCGGTGGCGGCCGCCAGCTTCGCGCCGATCAGGCGGCCGATCTCGGCGTTCTCGGCCGGGGTGGTGCGCATCAGCGTCACGGTGGGGTTGTGCACCAGCAGCGTACGGTCCCTGAAGTGCTCGGGGACGGTGCCCATCGGGCCGAAGTTCACCATGTCCACCGCGCCCAGGCTGACGACCTGCGGCACCCCGGCGGCTCCGGCCGCGTTCAGCCGGCCGGGACCGGCGGACAGGACGCCGCCGACGAGCTCGTCGGCCAGTTCGGTGGTGGTGAGGTCGAGCACCCCGGCGAAGTAGCCGCTCGCGACGAGCGCCTCCATGGCCCGCCCGCCGGAGCCGGTGGCGTGGAACACGAGCACCTCGTAGCCCAGCTCCGCCAGCCTGGCGCGGGCGGCGTCGACGGCGGGCGTGGTGACGCCGAACATCGTGGCGGCGACCAGCGGCCGCTCCCCGGCCGGCGCGCCCTGACGGGTCTCGTAGGCGGTGGCCATCCCGTCGATGGCGGCCGCGGCGTTGGCCAGGATCTGGCGGGAGATCGAGTTGATCCCGGCGACGTCGACGACGCTGTACATGAGGGTCACGTCGCTCTGGCCGACGTACGCGGACACGTCGCCGCTCGCCATGGTCGACACGAGCAACTTCGGCAGCCCGACCGGCAGCACCCGCATGACGGCCGCCGCGATCGAGGACCCGCCGCTGCCACCGAGCGCCAGCACCCCGCTCAGCCGGCCACGCTCGTAAAGATCCCTGGCGATGGCGGCCGCCCCCGCGGCCATGACCTGTAAGGCGGCGCCCCGGTCGCCGGCGCTCCGCAGCTCCTCCAGGCTCGTCCCCCCGGCCGCTGCGACGGCGGCGGGACCGATGTCGGCGGCCAGCCCGGGGACGCCCATGACGCCCGCGTCGAGCAGCACGACCTCGTGGCCGAGCAGGTCACGGACGTAGGTGTATTCGTCGCCCTTGGTGTCGAAGGTTCCCAGCAGCAACACGGCCATGCCTGCCCCTTCCCCCGCCGTACGGGCGCTCACGCCTCCGATCTCACGGCACGTGCGCCTTGATCGCCACGCTGGTGAGGGCGAGCAGCAGCTCCAGGTCCGGTTCGGCGTCCACCCGCACGGCCACCCACGCCTTGTCGGGCAAGGTCCGCACCTGGTCGCAGTCGCGCAGGTAGGGTCCGAGCCGGTCGATCGCCGGTACGGTCAGCCGCACCTGCACCTTGTCGGCGCCGGTCAGCCGGAGGATCTCGGTCCCGCGTACGGCGAAGACAGGGCCGCGCCGGGTGTCGCTCACCGCCAGCGCGGGCCAGGACCGCAACTCGGCCACCGCACGGGCCACGTAGGGCCCTCTGCGTTCAGACCCCCGCCACCAGGCGGTCATTCCTGCCACATCTCCATGCTGCGCCACGCCGGCCCCCGCGTCAGCGCCCGTTTTGCAACCGTTATTCAGGCGTGAACACTTATCAGCCGGCTTTACTCGGCCGGTTCACATATTGACGAGTCCGCAGGCAGGAACTACGGTCGTGTCATAACTTAAAGGAAACTTTCCTAATAGTTTCCTGGCATCCCACCCCCTATGCCCCTACGGATGTCGGAGCGTCATGAGACACAAGATCCTGAGCAGGCTTCTCGCGGTGCTGGCGGCGCTGGCACTCCCCCTCACGGCCGTGGTCGTCGCACCGCCCACGGCCCTCGCCTCCATCCAGGCGGCCGCCGCCGAATGGGCCGCGTGGACGGCGTACGCGACGGGCGCGCGCGTCACGTACGGCGGCGTCGAGTACGAATGCGTCCAAGGACACACCTCCCAGCCCGGCTGGGAGCCCCCGAACGTACCGGCCCTGTGGAAGGTCGCGAGCGGCGGCGGCACGGACACCACCGCGCCCAGCGTCCCCGGCAACCTGCGCTCCACCGGCGTGACCAACAACTCGGTCGCCCTCGCCTGGAACGCCAGCACCGACAACGTCGGCGTCACCGGCTACGAGATCTACCGCGGCGGCACCCTCGTCACCACCGTCACCGGCACCACCCACACCGACACCGGCCTGACCGCGAACACCGCCTACAACTACACCGTCCGCGCCCGCGACGCCGCCGGCAACCGCTCCGCCAACAGCAACAGCGTCAGCGCCACCACCACGGGCGGCGGCGGCACGGACACCACGGCGCCCAGCGTCCCCGGCAACCTGCGCTCCACCGGCGTGACCAACAACTCGGTCGCCCTCGCCTGGAACGCCAGCACCGACAACGTCGGCGTCACCGGCTACGAGATCTACCGCGGCGGCACCCTCGTCACCACCGTCACCGGCACCACCCACACCGACACCGGCCTGACCGCGAACACCGCCTACAACTACACCGTCCGCGCCCGCGACGCCGCCGGCAACCGCTCCGCCAACAGCAACAGCGTCAGCGCGACCACCACGGGCGGCGGCGGAGGCGGCGGGAACAAGGTGCTCGGGTACTTCGTCCAGTGGGGCGTCTACCAGCGCGGCTACCACGTCAAGAACATCGACACCAGCGGCTCGGCGGCCAAGCTGACCCACATCAACTACGCCTTCGGCAACGTGACGAACGGGCAGTGCGCGATCGGCGACAGTTACGCCGACTACGACCGCTTCTACCAGGCGGGCGAGAGCGTGGACGGCGTCGCCGACACCTGGGACGCGGGCGCGCTGCGCGGCAGCTTCAACCAGTTGCGCAAGCTCAAGAAGAAGTACCCGCACATCAAGGTGCTGTTCTCCTTCGGCGGCTGGACCTGGTCCGGCGGCTTCGGCCAGGCCGCGCAGAACCCGGCCGCCTTCGCCGACGCCTGCTACCGGCTGGTCGAGGACCCGCGCTGGGCGGACGTGTTCGACGGCATCGACATCGACTGGGAGTACCCGAACGCCTGCGGCCTGACCTGTGACACCAGCGGGCCGGCCGCGTTCAGGAACCTCATGTCGGCCCTGCGCTCCCGCTTCGGCTCCGGCAACCTGGTGACGGCGGCGATCACCGCCGACGGCACGAACGGCGGCAAGATCGACGCGGCGGACTACGGCGGCGCGGCACAGTACCTGGACTGGTACAACGTCATGACCTACGACTACTTCGGCGCCTTCGCGCCGCAGGGCCCGACGGCGCCGCACTCGCCGCTCACCTCCTACAACGGCATCCCGACCGCGGGCTTCCACTCCGACGCCGCGATCCAGAAGCTGAAGAGCAAGGGCGTGCCGGCGAGCAAGCTGCTGCTCGGGATCGGCTTCTACGGCCGCGGCTGGGCCGGGGTCACGCAGGCGGCGCCGGGCGGCACGGCCACGGGGCCGGCGCCGGGGACGTACGAGCAGGGCATCGAGGACTACAAGGTCCTCAAGACGCGCTGCCCGGCCAACGGCACGGTCGCGGGCACCGCGTACGCCCACTGCGGCAACCAGTGGTGGAGCTACGACACCCCCGCCACCATCGGCGGCAAGATGAGCTACTCGAAGAACCAGGGCCTCGGCGGCGCGTTCTTCTGGGAGCTCAGCGGCGACACCACGAACGCCGAACTGCTCACGGCCATGCGCAACGGCCTGGGCTGACCCGACCGGCCGGCCCCCCTGTCCGGGGGGCCGGCCTCCGGCTCAGCGGTGAGTCACCGCCCTGCCGTCGTCGCCGTCCCGCTCCGGCATGAGCTCGGCCTGGTCCGGCAGGTCGCCGGAGCGGCCAAGGCCGTTCTCACGATCCGCTCAGCTCTTCGAGCTGCCCGGCGGTCAGCGACACGGTGGAGGCGCCCAGGTTCTCCTCCAGGTGGGCGACCGACGAGGTGCCCGGGATCGGCATCACGACCGGCGAGCGGGCCAGCAGCCAGGCCAGGCTGACCTGCGCGGGCGTGGCGCCGACGGCCTTGGCGACGTGCTCGACCGGGCTGCCGGGCGCGGCCAGCGCGCCCTTCGCGATCGGGCTGTACGGGATGAACCCGATCCCCTCCTCCTCGCAGTGCCGCAGCACGTCCTCGGAGGTCCTGAGGGTGAGGTTGTAGCGGTTCTGGACGGTGACGATCTCGACGACGCGCCGCGCCCGTTCCAGCTCCTCGACCGTCACCTCCGACAGGCCGACACTGCCGATCTTGCCCTCGTCCCGCAGCGCCCTCAGCTCGCCGAGCTGGTCCTCCAGCGGCACTTCCGGGTCGATGCGGTGCAACTGGAGCAGGTCGAGCCGCTCCACGCCGAGCCTGCGCAGGCTCATCTCGACCTCCTGCCGCAGGTACGCGGGCCGCCCCACGACATGCCACTGGCCCGGCCCCGTACGCACGAACCCGGCCTTGGTCGCGACCAGCAGCCCCTCCGGGTACGGCCGCAGCGCCTCGCGGATGATCTCCTCGCTGACGTAGGGCCCGTAGGAGTCGGCGGTGTCGATGAAGTCAACGCCCAGCTCGACGGCCCGGCGCAGCACCCGGACGGCCTCGCCGCGATCGCGGGGCGGCCCCCAGACACCCGGCCCCGTGAGACTCATGGCCCCGAAACCCAGGCGATGGACACTCTTGTCACCAATGGTGAACGTGCCGGTGGACGGCAGCGATATGGACATCCGGTTTCCCATTTCGAGTTAGACGTTCCAAGTCCGTGATGCAACGGATACGCGCTCAACCTTCCCTATCACCTGGCTGATGCATACGTTTCGGGTCACGCGCGCATTTTGCCCGGTTCACATTTCGAGGAGCAACCATGCGTTCCCGCTTACGTACGGGCGTGCTCGGCGTCATCACCGCCGTCGCCGTGACCCTTTCCCTCACCGCCCCGGCCGACGCCCACTCCCGCAAGGACCCCGTCCACAAGCTGGTCAAGGCCGTCTCGGGCAAGAACGTCAAGAAGCACCTGCAGGTGCTGCAGGCCATCGCCAAGATCCACGACAACACCCGCGTGTCGGGGACCGCCGGGTTCGACGCCTCCCGGGACTACGTGGCGCGCCGGCTGCGCGCCGCCGGGTACGACGTGACGATCCAGCCCTTCGAGTTCACCTTCGACGGCTACGTCACGCCGCCCGTGCTGCGGCGCGACAGCCCGGCGAAGACGTACACGTACGGGTTCTTCAGCGACTACGTGGCGATGGGCGACTCGCCCGCCGGGTCCGTCACCGGCACGATTCAGGCGGTGGACCTGGTGCTGCCGCCGGGGCCCGCGGCCAACACCTCGAACTCGGGGTGTGAGGCGAGCGACTTCGCCGGGTTCGTGGCCGGGAACGTCGCCCTGATGCAGCGCGGCACCTGCAACTTCCGCGTCAAGGTGGACAACGCCATGGCGGCGGGGGCCTCCGGGGCCATCGTGTTCAACGAGGGGCAGCCAGGGCGTACCGAGGTCGATCTCAACCCGGTGCTCGGCGGGCCTGGCGTGACGATCCCGTCGTTCTTCGCCAGCTTCGCGACCGGTAACGAACTGGCCGCCGCCGCGGGCACCACGGTCACGATGAACTGGGACCCGATCGTGGAGACCAGGACCACGTACAACGTGATCGCGCAGACCGGGAAGGGTGACCCCGACAACGTCGTCATGGTCGGCGCGCACCTGGACAGCGTCCAGGAGGGGCCGGGGATCAACGACAACGGCTCGGGCAGCGCCGGGATCCTGGAGGTGGCGCTCCAGTTCGCCAAGACCAGGCCGAAGAACCGGGTGCGCTTCGCCTTCTGGGGGGCCGAGGAGTTCGGGCTGCTGGGCTCCACGCACTACGTGGGCGCGCTGACGGCGGAGGAGCGGGCCAAGATCACCCTTTACCTCAACTTCGACATGATCGCCTCGCCCAACTACACGTTCGGGATCTACGACGGGGACGGTGACGCGTTCGGCACCGCCGGGCCTCCCGGGTCGGACGTGATCGAGGAGGACTTCGAGAAGTTCTTCGCCGGGCGCGGGCAGCCGTTCACGGCGACGGCCTTCACCGGGCGGTCGGACTACGGGCCGTTCATCGCGGCCGGGATTCCGGCGGGCGGGCTGTTCACCGGGGCCGAGGTGCTGAAGACGGCGGAGGAGGCGGCGATCTTCGGTGGCACGGCCGGGGTTCCGCTCGACCCCTGCTATCACAGTGCCTGCGACACCATCAGGAACATCAGCGACAAGGCGTTGGATGTGAACTCGGACGCCATCGCGACGCTGGTGGGGACGTACGCGTTCGACACGGGCACGATCGGGGGCGGCGCGCCGGCTCCGACCGGGGCTCGGAACGCCCGCACCCACAAGCCCGCGGACTCCGCGAGCTGACCGCCGCGCTTCGGTACAGGCCCCTTTGGGGGAAGTGGAGTGCGGGCGGGCCGGTCGCCCCGGCCCGCCCGCACGGCGGATCAGGGGCGGGGCTGGTGGCCGTAGCGGGTGGGTTTGGGGCCGTTCAGGCGGACTTCTGGGTCGGGCATGGCCTGGTCGCGGCCTGGGCGGGGGATGGCGGGTTCGATGGTGGGTTCCGCTTCGCCCGCCTCGACGATGCGGCGTACCAAGTGGCCGCGTAGTTCCGCCGCCACGCCGGCGTGTGAGGCGAAGCCGGCCAGGTTGACCAGTTCGTGGGGGTCGTTCTCCAGGTCGTACAGGGCCTGCTCGCGATAGCTCGGCGCGGCCGAGACGTCCCATGGGTGGGCGTCCTCGGCGACGGCGTAGTACTTCCAGCGGGACGTACGGATCCCGCGCCCCACCTCCGACTCGCTGACCTGGAAGAACACCTCGGACGGCCACTCCGCCCGGGAGTCGCGGACCAGCGGCAGGAACGAGCGGCCCTGCATCGCGTCGGGCACGGGCAGACCGGCGGCCTCCAGGAGCGTGGGCGGCAGGTCCAGGGTGCTGACGGGCCGGGAGATGGCGCCGCCGCCGTCGAAGCCGGGCCCGCGCACGGCCAGCGGCACCCGGAGCGAGGCGTCGTGGCAGGACCGCTTGTATTCACCGTTGCGGGTCTTGAAGTGGTTGCCGTGGTCGGAGGTGTAGGCCACGATCGTGTCGTCGAGCAGGTCCATGCTGCGCAGCGCGTCCAGCAGCCGCCCCAGCCCCTCGTCCAGGCGCTTGACCTGGCCGAGGTAGCCGCCCATGTGCTGGTGCGCCGTGCCGCCGAGCGCCGCCAGGTCCGGTGGCATCCAGCTTCCTTGGTAGCGCTGCTCGTAGCCCTCGGGCGCCGGATAGTTGTCCACCTCGTTCTGGTGGTGCGGCTCCAGGAACGACAGGAACAGGTAGAACGGCTCGTCGGCGTGGTCGGCGACGAACCGGACGGCCGCGTCCACGAGCGCGTCGGACCGGTAGCCGGGCAGCAACACGGGGTCGTTGGCCTCGTCGAAGACGATCGTGCGGTACGCGTCCGAGGTGTGCTCCAGCGCGTTCGCCGCCAGCCACGACCGGTAGCCGCCGCGCTGCTCGGCGGGCACCGGCTCGCTGCCGCCCAGGTGCCACTTGCCGATGTAGCCGGTGGCGTAGCCGGCCGCGCCGAAGTGGTGGGCCAGCGTGCGCTCCTCGGGAGGCAGGACGCGGCCGTTGCGGTAGACGCCGGTCGTGGTCGGGTAGCGGCCCGTCTGCAGGGCCGCGCGGGCGGGCGCGCACACCGGCTGCGGGGTGAGCGCGACCGTGGCCTGCGTGCCGTTCCTGGCCATCGCGTCGAGGTTCGGAGTGAAGGGGCCGACGGTGTCCCACCGCTGCTGGTCGGTGAAGACGACGATCACGTTCGGGCGCACAACCAGAGACTCCTTATTTGAGGCCGGTCAGGGCGATACCCCGGACGAAGTATCGCTGAGTGAGGACGAACAGGACGGCGGTGGGGACGAAGAGGATCACCGAGCCGGCGGCCGTGAGGTGCCACAGCGTGAAGTACTCCTGGTTGAACAGGGTGAGCCCGACCGGGATGGTCCGCATCTCGGGCGTCGTGGTGGCGACCAGCGGCCAGAGGAACTCGTTCCACTGGAAGACGAACGTGAACAGCCCGAGCACCGCCAGTGCCGGCCGCGTCTGTGGCAGGATGACGCTCCGGTAGATGCGCAGCTCGGAGGCCCCGTCGATGCGGGCCGCGCTGATCAGGTCGTCGGGAATGGGCTGGATGAACTGCCGCATGAGGAAGATCCCGAACGCGTCCATGAGAAACGGCGTGATCAGCCCCTGGTACGTGTTCAGCCAGCCCATGTTGGCCATGAGCACGTACAGCGGAATCATCCGCACGAAGAACGGCACCATCAGCGTGGCCAGCAGCGCCACGAACAGCGTGTTGCGCAGCGGGAAGCGGAACTTGGCGAACACGTAGCCGACGAGCGGGTCGAACACCAGGTGCGCCAGCGTGATCACCCCGGCCACGACCAGGCTGTTGACGATGAAGTTCCCGAACGGCGCGCGCGTGAACAGCTCGGCGTAGTTGCCCCACTGCGGCGTCTCCGGCACCACGACGGCGGTGGCCGCCAGCGTCTCGGCCTCGGTCTGGAGCGACAGCGAGAGCATGTAGAGCAGGGGGACGACCGTGACGAGCGAGGCCACGCCGAGCAGGAGGTAGAGCAGGGCCTTGCGCATCAGTACTGAACCTCTCCGCGCCGCCCGGCCCGGAGCTGGACCAGGGTGAACGCCACGATGACGATCAGCAGCAGCACCGACTGCGCCGAGGAGTAGCCGAAGTCTCTCGCGCGGAAGGCCACGTTGAAGATGTGGAAGACCGACAGGTCGGTGGCGTCGCCGGGCCCGCCGTTGGTGATGATGTACGCCTGCCCGAACGCCTGCAGCCCCGAGATGACCGCCATGACCGAGACGAACAGCGTGGTCGGGGCGAGCAGCGGCAGCGTGATCCGCCAGAACCGGCGCCAGGCGTCGGCCCCGTCGATCTTGGCGGCCTCATGGTAGGTCTCCGGGATGCCCTGCAGCCCGGCCAGGAACAGCACCATCGTGTAGCCGACGCTCTGCCACAGCGTGACGGCGGCGATGGTGAGCAGCGGCGCGGTGTTGAGCCACTGCTGCCCGGGCAGCCCCATCGAGCCGAGCACCCGGTTCAGCACGCCCAGCTCGGGGTCGAGGATGTTGCGCCACAGCAGGCCGACGATCGCCACCGACGTCAGATACGGCACCAGCAGCAGCACCCGGAACACCACCCGCCCCTTGAGCGGCTGGTCGAGCGCCATCGCCAGGGCCAGCCCGAGCACGATCGACCCGAGCACCACCATCACCGAGAAACCCGCCGTGACCAGGAACGAGTGTTGCACGGCCGGGTCGGCCACGGCCTCGGTGTAGTTGCCGAGCCCCGTCCACTGGTCGGCCTGCGGGCCGGTGCGGAAGCTCGTGGCCACCACGTTGCCGATCGGCAGGTAGAAGAAGGCCGCGAAGAACAGGATGGCCGGCAGCAGGAACAGGTAGGCGGTCCTGGCGTAGCGGCCGGACAGCGTGGGCGGCCTCACTTCAGGAAGCCCTCCGCCGACTCGGCGAACTTCTTCAGCGCCTCGGCGGCCGGCTGGTTCTGGATGAGGACCTGCTGGTACATGACCTTGAGCTGCTCCTCCCACTTGCCGAGCTCGCCGGTGAGGCGTACCTGCTGGGAGGAGTCCTTGGCGTTCGGGAGGGCGTCGGCGAAGACCTTGATGGCCTCGTTCGACCGCACCTCGGCCAGCTCGGCCCAGGAGCGGCGGGGCATGAGCATGCCGGTCTCCTTGGTGGCCGCCTGCTCGACCTCGATGGTGGTGATGCGCTTGATGAAGTCCCACGACAGGTCGGGCCTGGCCGCCTTGGCGGGCACGAACATGCTGACCCCGGCCGCCTGCGTGGCCTCGACCTTGTGCTTCAGCGGCGGCGCGACGCCCAGTTCGAGGTCGGGGCTGGTCTTCCTGATCGGCTCCAGGTCCCAGGGGCCGGTGAGGATCATGGCGGCGCGCTTGGCCGAGAACAGCTTCTGCGGGCCCGAGTAGTCGGTGCCGGAGACGGGCACGGGGGCGACCTTGTGCTTGTGGATCAGGTCGGCCTGGAACTGCAGGGCCTCGACCGCGTCGGCCATCGGGGTCATGACCTTGCCGGTCCGCGGGTCGTACGGGGTGACACCGGCCTGCACCAGCCACGGCCACACGTAGAGGTAGTCCTGGTTGAGCGCGACGCCGTACACGCCGTCCTTGGTGAGCTTCTGGGCGGCGGCGAGGAACTCCTCCCAGGTGGCCGGCACCTCCACCCCGGCGTCCCTGAGCATGGCCTTGTTGTAGAGCAGGGTGTTGCAGGTCAGGTGGAGCTGCACGCCGTACACCTTGCCCTGGTAGGAGTTGCGCTCCACGGTGACCGGCTGCCAGTCGGAGGGAAAGCCCATCGCCTGGCCGTCGCGGTCGACGAAGTCCTGCAGCGAGCGGGCGTTGCCGGAGACGGCGAACTCCTGCACCCACCCGCCGGGCTCCTCCACCAGGTCCGGCACGGTCCCCGAGGCGAAGTCGGCCAGGAGCCTGGTCCGCAGGTCGGGCCACTGATACTTCTGCAGGTTGACCTTGACCTTGTGGGCCTGCTCGAACTCGGCGATGACCTTGCGGTAGGCCTGGTAGTCGTGGCCGGCGTTCCAGTAGACGGTGAAGGTGCCGGGGGCGGCGGCCGGCGCGGACGGCGCTCCCGCGCAGGACGACAGGACCGGCACGGCGGCGGCCGCACCGGCTAGACGGAGCAGGTCACGGCGCGAGAGCTGGGGAGACATCTCGGATTTCCCTTCTAGGACGAGCCCCGCCGCACGAAGGTCCACGAACGGACGATCTCGCGGGCGGGTGGCGGCTCCTCGGCCTGGAGGCGGTCGAAGAGCAGGCGTACGACGTCGGTGTAGTCGTGCCGGAGCGGGCCGACGGTGCTGAGCTGCGGATTGCTGATGAGACCCTCGTCGATGTTGCCGGCGCCGACGACCGCGACGTCGCCCGGCACGCTCAGCCCCAGGTCCCTGGCCGCCCAGATCACGCTGATCGCGGCCCGGTCGGAGGCGGCGAAGATCGCGTCGGGGCGGTTCGGGGAGCCGAGCAGCTCGGTCGCGGTCTGGTACGCCGCCACGCGGTCGTCCGCACCCGCCGTGACGATCCGCTCGCTCACGCCGTGCCGGTCGAGGGCCGTGGTGTAGCCGAGCAGGCGTCCGGCCGGCTTGTCGCGGTAGACCTCGTGCCGGTGCGCCATGAACGCGATCCGCCGCCTGCCCTGCGCCAGCAGGTGCTCGACGGCCTCCGCGCTCGCCTCCATCTCCGGGGTGCGGACGAGGTCGCAGCCCTCCAGCCCGCTCTCGTTGCTCAGCACCACCATCGGCAGCCCGGTGGTGGCGAGCCCGCCGAGCAGGTCGCGGGTCAGGTGGCCGGCGACGAGGTTGACCAGCGCGCCGTCGGCGAATCCGCCGCGCAGCACGTCGATGGCGCCGGCGGCGCGGGCCTCGGAGTCGACGGCCAGCGAGACCACGGAGTAGCCGCGCGCGTCGGCCATCTCGTGCAGGTCGGTGGCCAGCCGCTCGTCGGAGGGCACGCCGCCGAGCGAGCTCAGCACGAGCGCCACCCGCTGGGTACGGCGCTTGCGCAGGCTCCTGGCGGCCTGGTTGGGGGTGTAGCCGAGCTGCCTGGCCGCGTCGAGCACCCGCTGCCTGGTCTCGGCGGCCACGGGACGGTCCCGGCCGCTGAGCACGTAGGAGACGGTCGCCACTGACACGTTCGCCAGCTCGGCCACTTGTCGCGCTGTTGGTCTCATGTTAGTCGAATAACCTAGCATTACCTATGGGAATAGCAGGGATTCTGTGGTGCCGGATCTCGGCTGATAGGTGGACATGGTGATGATCTACACGTCGCCGTTTCAGGTGAGTGTTAAACGATTAACACCATATTTCGCGTCCACCGCCCGATCAAGAGGGCAGCGTGCCCGGGTTTTCCCTAGGCCGCACCCGGAAGCGTGGGAACGCGGCGGTGGCTAGCTTGGGCGCACAGCCTCCGCTCCGACGGAGCCCTGGGCGACCCCTCCGTCGCCCCCGCCAACGTGGCCGCCGCCCTGTGCGCCAGAGCCGGCCGCTCCCTGACCAGGAGCGACTGGACCCGCCTCATCCCCGGCGCGCATTACCGCAGGATCTGCTGACTGGAGGAGAGCATCGTGCAGACCTCACCCGACATCCGCGCCATCGAGGTGACCCCGCACCCGGTCGTCCTGGACACCGGTCCGATCGAGATCGTCATCGACGTGTCCGCCACGCGCGTCTCCACGATGTACGGGTGGCTGACCGCCCCGGACGGGATCGCGTACCCGATCGGCTTCACCGACCGGCACGCGCCCTGCGGCTGGCAGGCCACCCACCTGCTGCGGCCCGGCGCCCCCGAGGGCCCCTGGCGCGTCGAGGTACGCGCCGGGGAGACCAGCGCCGGGCACGACTTCGACGTCGCCACGCGCGGGACGAGGGCCGAGGTGCGGTTCACGGACTTCGACGCCCAGCCGCCCCAGGTGCCCAGGGGCGAGCTGGCGCGGCTCACGGGGCGGGCCGAACTGGTCAAGAACGGTGCCACGGGGCCGGGCGGCGGGCTGGACGTGGTGCTCGCGTTCCGGGAGGACAACGTGTGCGGCTGGCGCGAGCTGGCCGAGGCGGTCACCGACGACCTGGGCCGGTTCACCGTGGGCGGGCCGGTCGTGGCGAGCGGGGACTGGCGGGCCGAGGTGCGCACCACGTCCGAGGCCATCGGGGGGCGGAGCGAGGCCGTGTTCGTGGAGGCGACCTCGTATCGGCCGTACGCGACCCAGATCGTCGGCTACCAGGTCCGGCGCCTGGGCCAGGAGATCGTGCACACGGGGCGGCTGCGCGGCAAGCCGGTCTCGACCTGGGAATGGCTGTCCAACCAGCGGATCTGGGTCTTCTACCGGGAGCCTGGCGCGCCGTCCGGGGCGTTCCACTCGGCCGGCCGGAGCACGGTCACCAGGGTCGACCAGCGGGGCCGGTTCGAGGCCCGCACCCTGATGCGGAGCGGGGGCGCGTGGCGGGTGGAGTATTTCGGGACCGCGCGGGCCGGTGGGGACCGGAGCGGTCCCCGTCCCGCGCCGTGATCAGGCCAGGATGCGGACGGGGTGGGCCAGCAGGTCCAGGAACGTCCGCATCCAGGCGGCGGCCACGGTGCCGTCGATGGGGCGGTGATCGACCGAGAGCGTGACGCGCATCACCTGGGCGGCCTTCACCCGGCCTTTGGCGACGACCGGCTCGCGGCGGACGGCGCCGACGGCGAGGATCGCGGACTGGGGCGGGTTGATGATCGCGGCGAACTCCTCCACGCCGTGCATGCCCAGGTTCGTGATGGTCAGTACGCCGCCTTCCAGCTCGTCCTGCCGCAGGCGGCCTGTTCTGGCGCGGTCGGCGAAGTCTTTGACGGTGGTGGCGATCGTGGTCACGGAGCTTTTCTCCACGCTCTTCAGGACCGGGGTCACGAGGCCGTTCGGGGTCGCGATGGCCACGGACAGGTCCACTGTGGTGAAGGTGCGGGTGGCTTCCTGGGTCCAGATGACGTTCATTTCCGGTACGAGGACGTGGGCCTGGGCGGCGGCCTTGATCACGAGGTCGTTGATGGAGACCGAGTTGGTGAGGTCGCGGCGGAGTTTGAGCAGTTTGCCGACGTGGGCCGTGCCGCGTACGTAGAAGTGGGGGGCGGTCTGCTTGCTCTGGGTCAGCCGGGCCGCCGCGGCCCGCCGTGCCCGCGAATGCGGCACCTCTTGGGGCTCTCGGAGCTGCTCTTGGGGCTCTTGGAGCTCTTGGGGGCTTCGTGGCTTTTGATGGCTTCTGGCGGCGATGGCGGTCTCGACGTCGCGGCGGACGATGCGGCCGTTCGGGCCCGTGCCGGTGAGGTCACCGAGGCCCAGATGCGCCTCCTTGGCCAGGCGGCGCGCCAGCGGACTCGAAAAGATCCGCTCTGCGGGCCGCTCGGACGGCGCGTCCTGGTCGGCGGGCAAGGCGTCCGCTTTGCCCGGTAGCTCACCCGCGTCTCCCAGGACGGCGATGGGCGTACCGACCGCGACCGTGGCACCCTCATCGACCAGCGTGCGCACCAGGACGCCGTCGGTCTCGGCGGCCACCTCGACCACCGCCTTGTCGGTCTCCACGGTCGCGATGACGTCCCCGGCCTTCACCGGCGCGCCCACCGGAACCGCCCACGCCTGCAGAACCGCCTCCCCCGCGTTCGCCGCCACCTCCGGCATTCGCAGCAGCCCGGCCATCTCAGTACGCCGTCATTTCAGTGAGTTTGGCGGCCACGTCCTCTTCCCCGGCGATGGCCGCCCGTTCGAGCACCTTGCTGATGCTGGGGGACGCCTCCCCGCCGGTCACCCGCTGCACCGGCTGATCCAGCCAGTCGAACAATCGCCGCTGGATCTCGTCGGCCAGCCACCCGCCATAGGACGCCCCGGCGGGCCCCTGCTCGGCGATCAGCACGTTGTTCGTCTTCTTGACGCTCACCCCGATGGTGTCCCAGTCGAGGCTCGCCCGATCCAGCCAGCGCAGGTCGATCACCTCGGCGTCCACGCCGGACGCCTCGACGGCCCGCAGCACGTACGAGGTCATCGCCAGATACGTCAGCACCGTCACCCGCTCTCCCGCCCGCCGGACGGCCGCCCTCCCCACAGGGAGGCAGTAGTCCAGGTCGCCCACCGGCGACTCGCCCGTGGACGCGTACAGATCGACGTGCTCCAGCACCACGACCGGATCCCGGCAGCGCAGCGCGCTGTTCATGAGGCCCACGTAGTCGAACGGCGTCGTCGGCGCGACGATCCGCCAGCCGGGCGCGGTGGCGAAGAGGCCGGCGGGGTCCATGGAGTGCTGGGAGCCGTACCCGGTGCCCATGGCGACCTTGCTGCGCAGGACGAGCGGCATGGGGTCGGTGCCGCCGTACATGTGCCTGGCCTTGGCGATCTGGTTGAAGAGCTGGTCGGCGGCGACCCACATGAAGTCGGCGTACATGAGCTCGGCCACCGGCGTGTACCGGCCGTCGGAGGCGATGCCGCCGGCCAGCCCGGTGAAGGCGTTCTCGCTGATGGGGGTGCCGAGCACGCGGTCGGGGAAGGCGGCTTTGAGTCCGCGGGTGGCGCCGTTGGTGCCGCCGTTGAGCCGGTGTACGTCCTCGCCGAGCACGACGATCGAGTCGTCCTCTCCCATCCGCCGCGCCATGACCCCGGCCACGGCGTCGATGAACCTGCCCTCGGTCAGCTCCCCGGTGAACTTTGTCCGCGCGTCCTCGAACTCGGACAGGTCACCACGGACGCCCACATGGGCGAAGCCCGGGTCCGGCCATTCGCCCGGTCTGATCCGGCGCTGCCCCGGTTTGCCGCCGGGCATCGGTTCGAGCAGGACGCCACCGACCTCCGTCATCAGGTCTTTGGCCCGTACCGCCGCGGCGTCCATGTCCGACCTGGTCAGGATGGCGCGGCGGGCCAGGTGGCCGGTGAGCCGTTCGATCGGGTCGCGGGCGCGCCACTCCTGCTCCTCCTCCTTCGTCCGGTAACCGAACGCGCTGCCGGGGAACGGGCCGTTCTGATGGAAATATCGGTACACGTCCGCCTCGACAACGGTGGGGCCCTCTCCCGCCCGCATGTACGCCAGCGCCTCACGCATGGCCAGGTGAACGGCGAGCGGGTCCATGCCGTCCACCTTCCAGCTCGGCACGCCGAACCCGGGGCCACGGGCCGACAGGCGGGGCTCGGCGGTGGCCTCGGTGACGCCGGTGGAGACGGCGTAGCGGTTGTTCTCGACGAAGAAACAGAGCGGCAGATGCCAGGCGGCGGCGAGGTTGAGCGTCTCCAGCGTGGAGCCGATGTTGATGGCCCCGTCCCCGAAGTACGTCACCGCGACCGCCCCGGTGCCCGCCTGCCGGTGCGCCCACGCCGACCCGGCCGCGAACGGGACGCCGCCGCCGACGATGGCGTTCGTACCGATGGCTCCGGCGTCCTTCCACCGCAGATGCATGGAACCGCCGCGGCCGTGACTGAACCCCCGGTCCAGGCCGCAGATCTCGGCGAGCGTACGCAGCAGCACGTCCCGTACGTCCGCTGAGAAGTCCTTCGCCGGATCGACGCCCTTCGGCTCCACGTGCTGGAGCGCCTTGGCCAGGAACTGGTGATGCCCTCGGTGCGAGCCGTTGACGGTGTCGCCGGCGGCGAGCGCCAGAACCGAGCCGACCGCGCCACCCTCCTGACCGATGCTGGAGTGCGCCGGGCCGTGCACGAGACCGGACTTGGCGAGGTCGAGCACGTACTCCTCGAAGGTCCTGATCAGCAGGAGGTGGCCGAGCATGGTCATCAGCAGGTGGGGGTCGGCGGCGTCCCAGTCCTCGTCGGTGGCGACGACCTCCACCCAGGGGGCCCGCGGCTCGAGACGGCGGCGCAGAGGCATTCCTCAGCCTTACACGAGATGGATCCAAAAAACACCCCTTCCCCGCCTCATCACCCCCGACGTAGGCTGTTTTGGATCCAAAATCCAGAGGGGGGCGCAATGACCGGACTTCCAGGACTCAGCGGAGTGGACCACATCGGCTTCACGGTGCCCGATCTGGAGGAGGCCAGGACGTTCCTGGTGGACGTACTCGGCTGCGAGTACATGTACTCCCTCGGCCCCTTCGCCCACTCCTCGGGCACGTGGATGCGCGACCACCTCAACGTGCATCCCCGGGCGGTGATGGAACGGCTGCACTTCTTCAGATGCGGCGGCCAGGCGATCTTCGAGGTCTTCCAGTACGCGGCCCCCGGCCAGCACCCGGAGGTACCCCGCAACAGCGACATCGGCGGCCATCACGTGGCCCTGTACGTCGACGACCTGGATGCGGCGGTCTCCCACCTTCGCGAACACGACGTACGGATACTGGGCGAACCGACGGCCAGCAAGGGACCCAGCGAGGGCCAGCGGTGGGTGTACTTCCTGGCGCCTTGGGGGATGCAGTTCGAGCTGGTGTCGTACCCGAACGGCAAGGCATTCGACCGTGCACGCACCTGATCCGACCGGGCCCATGCCCGACCCGACCACGCGCATGCCCGAGAGCCAACGGGTGGCCGACCATCTGCGCGAGGCCATCCTCAGCGGCGCGATCGCCCCCGGGGAGCGGATCCGGCAGGAGGACCTGGCCGAACGCCTCGGCGCCAGCCGCCTCCCGGTCCGCGAGGCCCTGCGCATGCTGGAAGCCGAGGGCCTCACCGAACACCACCCGCGCCGCGGCGCCCGCGTACCCCTCCTCGACCGCCACCAGGTGGACGTGATCTACCAGATGCGCGAACGCCTCGAACCCCTCGCCCTGACCGAGAGCATCCCTCACCTCACCCCCGACGACCACCACCGCCTGGCCCTCATCCAGGACAAGATCGAGGCGAACACCGACATCGGCGAGTTCCTCTCCCTCGACCGCGAATTCCACCTGCTGACCTACTCGGGCTGCACCATCGACCACCTCTCAGGCATGGTGGTCCGCCTGTGGAACGCGACCCAGCACTACCGACGCGCTTTCATGCACCTGACCGGCCCATCACGACGCTGGGTGGTGAACGCCGAACACCGCCTCCTCCTGGACGCGATCGAACGCCGCGACACCGTGGACGCGGAACGCTGCCTGACCGGCCACATCCGCCGCACACGAGTGGAGCTCTCCCACCACCCAGAGGTGTTCACATGACCCGCCTGACCATCAACGGCAAGTCCGTGAAATCCACCTCCGACCCCGCCACCCCACTCCTCGACGTACTACGCGGAGAACTGAACCTGGTGGGAACCCGCTTCGGCTGCGGCGCCGGAATGTGCGGCGCCTGCTTCATCCTCCTCGACGACCGAGTGACCCCCGCCTGCGACACCCCTCTGTCAGCCGCCGAGAACCGATCAGTGGTGACCATCGAAGGACTCGCCCCGGGAGCCGACCTACACCCCATCCAACAAGCGATCCTGGAGGAACAGGCCGGCCAATGCGGCTACTGCCTCTCAGGAATGATGATCAGCGCCGCAGCTCTCCTGAAGACCACCCCACACCCAACCGAACAGGCAGTAGCGGAGGCCCTGAACGGCAACCTGTGCCGCTGCGGCGTCCACCGCCGCATCATCCGCGCGGTCCTGAAAGCAGCGGAATGACGGCCGTCTCCGTCGGTTCCGACGGAATCATCTCGGTACGCGCCGGAAAAGTAGAACTCGGCCAGGGCGTACTCACCGCCCTGGCCCAAATCGCCGCCGACGCCCTGGGCGCCGACCTGTCTCAGGTACGTATGCTGCCCGCCCGCACAGACGAGGGCCCAAACGAGGGCTGCACAGCAGGCAGCATGTCAATCGCCCACGCAGGCCCACCACTCCGCGAAGCCTGCACCCAAATCCGCACCACCTACACAGCCGAAGCCGCCCGCCGCTGGAACGTCCCCCCAGACCAGGTAACAGTCCACCGAGGCGAGTTCCACCACGGCACCCGAACCGCAACCTACGCCGACCTGGCCTCAAGCCTTGGCCCCCGCATCCAGGGACCATCAACCGACCGCGCAGCCCAGGCACCCCGGCCACCCGACCTCACCATCCCCAATCCCCAGGCACGACCACCCGACCCCACCACCCCCCACTCCCAGGCACCCCGGCCACCCGAATCCCAGAGCCCTGCATCAAACGAGCCATCACCGGTGTTCGTGGGCGTCAGCGTTCCCCGCCTGGACCTGCCCGACAAGGTGGCCGGACACCCCCGCTTCATCCACGATCTCCGCCTACCGAACATGCTCCACGGCCGCATCCTGCGCCCACCCTCCCCCGCCGCCCGACTCAAAACCCTCACCCCACTCCCACCAGACATCCACGTAGTGCGCGACGGCTCATTCCTGGGAGTCCTAGCAGAAACGGAACCCGAAGCCGACCAAGCCCTCACCCGGCTCCGCAAGTCGGCCACATGGACCGAAAGCAACACCCTCCCCGACGAACACGACCTCCACACCTACCTCCGCGCAGGCCCCCACGAAACCATCAACGTCCACACCCCAACCGGCGAAAAACCTCAAGGCACCCAACACACCGCCACCTACAGCAGACCCTTCATCGCCCACGCCTCGATCGCCCCGAGCTGCGCCGCCGCCCGCTGGAACCCCGACGGCACCCTGGAGATCTGGAGCCACACCCAAGGCGTCCACCCCCTACGCAAGGCACTCGCCCAAATCCTCGGCCACGACGCGATCGAGGTCCGCCACGCCGAGGGCGCCGGCTGTTACGGCCACAACGCCGCCGACGACGCAGCCCTGGACGCCGCCCTCCTGGCCCGCGAGGCACAAGGCAGACCGGTACTGGTCCGCTGGAGCCGAGAGGACGAACTAACCTGGTCCCCCTTCGGCTCAGCCATGTCCGCCGACATAACAGCAGCCGTGAACGAAGCCGGACTGATCCAATCCTGGCAGTACGACGTCTGGAGCCAAGGCCACACCAGCCGCCCCGGCTACGCAGACGGCACCCCCGGCCTACTAGCCGGCACTCACCTAGAAGCCCCCTGGACCTACCCACCCGCCACCGACCCACCTATGGGCTCCGGCCTCGGCATGGCCCGCAACGCAATCCCGCTCTACGAGATCCCCCACCTCCAAATCACGGGCCACCGCCTCCTCAAAACCCCGATCCGCTCCTCAGCTCTACGCTCCCTCGGCGCCTTCATGAACGTCTTCGCCATCGAATCCTTCATGGACGAGCTGGCCGAACAAGCAGACCAAGACCCCTTGGCCTACCGCCTAGCCCACCTGACCGACCCCCGAGCCCAAGAGGTCCTAAGGCGAGCAACCACAACGGCAAACTGGGGCCGCCCCGGCCTCGGCCTGGGCTTCGCCCGCTACAAGAACACCGGCGCCTACTGCGCCGCGGTAGCCGAGTTGGAAGCCGACCACGACATCCGAGTAACCCACCTGACCATCGCCGTAGACGTAGGCCAGATCATCAACCCCGACGGCGTCCGCAACCAAATAGAGGGCGGCGCCACCCAGGCAACAAGCTGGACCCTCAAAGAAAGAGTCCGCTTCAACCACCAGAAGATCACCAGCACCACCTGGGAAACCTACCCAATCCTCCCCTTCACCGAGACCCCCGAAATCACAGTAGAACTGGTAGAACACCCCGGCACCCCATCGGTCGGCGCCGGCGAAGCCGCCCAGGGCCCAGTAGCCGCCGCCATAGCCAACGCCCTGACCGCCACCCTCGGCATCCGCCTCCGCGACCTCCCCCTGACCCGCGACGCCGTCATCAACGCCATAGCCTGACCGGCAGAAAATGCCAGCAAAGGTGAAGAACAATGCAGGAAGCAGCAAGCTCGTCAGGTATCCGAGGTGAGCCAATCGCTACGCACAACGACGACAACCTAGCTGCGAAACCTAACGAGCATGACAGAGACAATTGCGCTGATGGCATACGGCGGCCTGTCTCCGAACTAGCGAGTAGGCTGTAACACGACCATAGATGCCCCGCCCGTCAGCCGTACAGTTGCCTGTCTCCTGGCCACGAGCAATTTTCAGGCATTTCATCGGCGCAATGGTCGGCGACGCGCACGATATACATAGACTTGACATATTTCTGCTTCAGCAGCTTGCGAAGAAGCACAGGATCCTCCGCATGCTGAATATATCCATAAATCTTCCCGGCCCGGGCCACGTCTTTCAGCCGGGGCAGGATCAGCCCGAAGTACTGAAGCCCGGGTCCGTCAGACGGCCCCAGAGAGCCCACCCAATTACGAAAGTCCTGCGTTATCTGATCCCCGCCACCACCGCAGACCTTGCAGAACGTGCCGGAGTGGATGTCCCAGTAAACCGGCGCGCCACCCAGGGCGGGCGAGAAGATCCCGTTGTCCACGGGCAGATGCTTACGGTCACGGATCTCGTTGGCCGTCAAAGGCCGCGCCAACTCCACGACCGCGGTCACCTCGTTGCTGCGGCCCACCTTGCGTAGCGCGGCATCGACCTCCTCTTTCATTGGCCCGCCATCTCGCCCGACCCGGCGCAACGCCGCGGACAAAGCTTGCGATTCGGGAGCGTCAAGCCGCCGAAGTGCCTCTTCAAGCCGCACCGGATGGCGGTCGTCACCGGTCGCGTAGGAGAATCCCCCCGAGTTCTGGTCCTGGCGGATGCCGAAAGCCTGAACGACACCACTCGTTTGTTGATTGTGCGAGGCGTTCATGACAATGGCCATCTCGTCCGGCCGACGCTCGAAGGCATAGGACTCGGAACTCACGACGTATTCAGGGTGAGACGCGCGGAAAGCGTTGGCCATGACATATCCAAAGTGCTCGATGTCCGCGTACCGGGGAATCAAGTCCGCAGCGCCACACGCCGCCACCAGCACATGTCACCGTCAACGCTACTCCGCGCACTTTCGCCCTCACGCCTTCCCCTGCCGAGCTCAGGGCGCGGGAAACCTGCGTACCACGCCTTCGCGCTTTGAGCGAGTTCGTGCTGTGATGTTATCACTCAGTACGAACATGATGTGATCGTGGAGCGCAACAGCAGTTGCCACCGCCATTCGCCACCGCAGCAGACGGCGGACCACTACCGTCCCAGAGATACGCGACATCGAACGCTTCGAAATCGGTCGAATCCTGCTCCACATCAGGTGGCGCTTGGATGATCGTCATATTGCCACAACGATCGAAGACGTGAATATCGCTGATGGGGTCGCTCGGCTCGACCTGGCCGTTTGGATGATCCTCGAGCGATGTACATCTTCAAAAGCCCGGTGATTCACATTACCTGACACACGGCAAACCCTTAACTACGGCGCGTTAGAAACTATTGACTGGTATCACGGAAAATCGTCAGTACGGGTTTGCCACCACCAATTCCTGGGCCGGGAACAACGTCAGCACCCGGCACCCCTCCCCCGTGACCACGACCTCCTCCTCGATCCGGGCCGCCGAGAACCCGTCGCTCGCCGGACAGTACGTCTCCAGCGCGAACACCATCCCCACCTTCAACTCGACCGGCTCCCGCATGCTGTTCAGCCGCGAAATGATCGGCCGCTCATGCAACCCGAGCCCCAGCCCGTGCCCGAACTGCAGCCCGAACGCCGCCATCTCGTCCTCGAACCCGAACGCGGTCGCCTCCGGCCACACCGCCGCCACCTGGTCGGTCCCCACGCCGGGTTTGATCATGGCGATGGAGGCGTCCATCCATTCCCGGGCCTTCACATAGGCGTCCCGCTGTGAGGCCGTGGCGCTGCCGACTCCGAAAGTGCGGTAATAGCACGTCCGGTAGCCGTTGAAAGAGTGGATGATGTCGAAGAACGCCTGGTCGCCGGGCCGGATGAGGCGGTCGGAGAAATTGTGCGGATGGGGGTTGCAGCGTTCGCCGCTGACGGCGTTGATGGCCTCGACCTGGTCGGAGCCCATTTCGTAGAGGCGTTTACTGGCCAGCGCCACGATCTCGTTCTCCCGGACGCCTGGTTTCAATGCCTCGACGATGTTCTGGTAAACGCCGTCCACCATGGCGGCGGCCTGAGTGAGAAGCATGATTTCGTCGGGGGACTTGATGACGCGGGCATCGAGCATTTGTTGCTGGCAGTCCACGACGCGCAGACCTTGTCGCTGCATTTCGAAGAGGAATGGTGGCTCGACGATGTCCACGCCGACGGGTTCACCGGCCAGGCCCGCGTCGGCCAGGAGGCCCGCGAGCCGGCGGACGGCGTCCGTCATCAGGCCGGCCGTGGGGGCGATGGCGCCGCGCAGGCCGAGCATGCCGGCGTGGCAGTCGGCCGGGTCCAGCCAGGGGCTGTAGAGGCGGTGGTGGCGGGCGGCGGAGCCGAAGTCCCACAGGCGCACCGGGCCGCCGCGCGTCAGCAACGCGTACCTGGTCATCTTGTCGCCGAGGGCGCCGCCGATCCAGGTCTGGGTGACGTACCGGATGTTGTAGAAGTCGAAGAGCAGGAACGCGCCGCACTCGCCGGATTCCAGGGCGGCGCGGGCGCGGCTCAGGCGGTAGTCCCTGAGGCGGGGGAAGTCGACGCGCTGTTCGTAGTCGACGCCCATGTGGCCGGGGGCGGGCAGCGGGCCCGTCATGAGCCGAGCCCGTCGTCCACGGCCACGTCCTCGGGTTTGAGTTCCAGGCCCGAGGCCGCCGCCTGCAGGTCGAGGAGGATGGCGAAGTCCTCGTCCACCCGTCCCGAGCCGACGGCGGCCTGGACGAGCTGGGCGGCGAGCGCGGTGACCGGCATGGGCACGTCCAGGGCCCGCGCGGCGGCCAGGCCCAGGTCGAAGTCCTTGCGCAGCAGGACCGGGGTGAAGGTGGGCGTGTAGTCGAGGTGGACGAACGCCGGGGACTTGTAGCGGGTGAAGGCCGAGCCCACGACGCTGTCGTTGAGGAACTCCAGGAAGGCGTGCCGGGGTACACCGCCCTTTTCGGCCAGTACGGTGATCTCGGCGAGGGTCTGGGCGACGACGCCGAGCATGAGGTTGTGGGCGATCTTGACCAGGCGGGCGGTCTCACCCTCCCCCACATAGACAACCGATCTGCCCAGATACGCCAGGAGGCCGGCCACTCGGTCGTACGTCTCGCGGGGGCCTGAGCAGACCAGACTCAACGCCCCCGCCCGAGCCACGTTGCCGTTGCCGCTGACCGGGGCGGCCAGGAAGGCCGTACCGAGCAGGGCGCAGGATTCCCGGGCGGCGGCCGACTCCTCAGGTGAGATCGTGGAGCAGTCGACGAGCACGCCGGGGCCGGGCAGGAGTTCGGGAAGGACCTCGTCCAGGTCGGCGGCCGTGGCGAGCATGGTGAAGACGACGTCGCGGGAGCGCAGGTCCGCGATGGTGTCCACCACGGTGGCGCCGAGCGATTCGGCCTTGGCCCGCGTACGGTTCCACACGGCCAGGTCCACCCCGGCCCGGGCCAGCCGCTCGGCCATCGGCGCGCCCATCCGCCCGGTGCCGATCCAGCCCACCCGCTGTTCAGAGACGGTCATGAGATGCCTTTCGAGCGGAGCCGCTGGGCCAGCCAGTCGGCGGTGTACGGACGGTGCCAGGGCGCGAGGTTGGCGCAGCCGTGGTTGCCCTCTTCCAGCATGAGCAGCTCACTGTCGCCACCCGCCGTGGCGGCCAGGCGTTCGGCCTGCCGCCACGGGATGAGCCGGTCCTTGCGCCCGAACACGACCAGCAGCGGCGCGGTGATCGACGGGGCGATGCCCTCCATGGTCAGCGTGTACGCGATCCGCCGCGCCTCCTCCTCGTTCGAAGCCCCCGCCCGTACCCGGAACGTCTCCCTGGTCAGCAGCGGCAGCCCGGACCAGCAGTCGCCGAAGTCGTACGGCCCCGCCAGCGCCACGCAAGCCGCCACCCGCTCCCCCAGGGCGGCCGCCACCCGGGGCGCGTAGTAGCCGCCCAGGCTGACCCCCCACACCCCGATCCGGGAACGGTCGACCCCGGAAGAGGCGGCCAGCGCGTCAAGAAGCGCCTTGCCGGGCAGCGACCAGTCGCCCCTGATCGGCAGCGAGCACTCCCCCTGCCCGGGCCCGTCCACGGCGAAGGTGGCCAGCCCGCGTTCGAGGAAGAGCCGCTCGACCACACGGTGCTCCTCCTTGGCCGAGTCCAGCCCGGACAGCATGAGCACCGCCGGATGAGGCCCGGGCCCGAAAGGTAGCCGGAGGATGCCGGCGAGCACGCCGCCCTCGAAGTCGATCTCGATCCGCCGCCCGGGTGGCGACAGGTGCGGCAGGGCGTCGTCGAGGCAGGCCACGGCGCGAAGGTGGGCCCGGCGCGCCTGGTCGAGGTCGGTCACGAAGACGAACTTGGCGAAGTGGAAGTAGAGCGCGGCCTGCGCGAGGTGCTGGCCCGCCGACAGGTGCCGGCCGGTGGCCAGCGCCTGCCGCCCCAGCGCCTCGTGCTCAGAAGCCACCGACGACCAGGCGGCGCACCATTCGTCCCAGGTGTCCAGGTCGCGCGTGACACGCTCGAAGTCGGAGACGGTCACGCCGTTGGCGGTGAAGCGGGGCCCCCAATGGGCGATGGCGGAGGCGACTCGCTCGTCCACCGTGTCTCACCTCCCAGATAGAGCGACGCGATCTCGGGGTTGTCCCGGACGGCGGCGGCCGGTCCTGCCAGGCGGACCCGGCCGCCCTCCATGACCACGCCGTGCGTGGCGAGGGACAGGCCGAGCCGGACGTTCTGCTCGACCAGCAGCACGGTGGTGCCCGCCTGGTTGAGCTCGTGGATGACCTCGGCGACGCCGGCCAGGCCGCGCGGGTCGAGGCCGAGCGACGGCTCGTCGAGCAGGATGAGCCGGGGGTCGAGCATGAGGCAGCGGGCGATCTCGACCATGCGCCGCTGGCCGCCGCTGAGGTTGCCGGCGTGGTCGCGGGCGCGTTCGGCGACGATGGGCAGGCGCTGCCTGACCTGGTCGAGCCGTTCGCGCAGGAGGCGTTTGTCCCTGCGGATGAGGTAGCCGCCCATGAGCACGTTCTCCTGCACGGACATGGCCGGGAACAGGGCGTGCGACTGCGGCACCTGGGCGATGCCCCGGCGCAGGATCTCGCCGGGCGGCCGGCCGCCGATGAGCTCGCCGTCCATGCGGACCTCGCCTTCGGCGGGGGCGAGCAGGCCGCTGATGACGCGCAGCACGGTCGACTTGCCCGCGCCGTTGGGGCCGACCACGCAGGTGATCGTGCGCTCGGCGCATTCGAGATCGACCCCCTGCAGGACGCTCCCGCCGCCGTACCCGGCGACCACCGCCTTGAGCTGCAGCATTTCAGCTCACCGCCGGTTGCCAGTCGTCCCCCAGGTACGCCTCCAGCACCACGGGAGACTCCCTGACGAACCCCGGCGGCCCCTCGGCGATCAGGCGGCCGCCCGCGAGCACGGCGACCGGGTCGCACAGGTCCAGCACGAGGGGGATGTTGTGCTCGACGACGAGGAAGGTGACGCCGGAGGCGTTCAGCTCGCGGATCACCTCGGTGAGGTGGCCGAGCAGGCTCGGGTTCACGCCCCCGGCGGGCTCGTCGAGCAGGATCAGCCGGGGTTCCAGCATCAGGACCTGGGCCAGCTCGACCAGCTTCTGCTGCCCGTACGACAGCGCGCCCGCCGGCTGCCCGGCGAACCGCCGCAGCCCCACCAGGTCGAGCAGTTCGCGGGCGCGCTCGGCCTCGTGCCCGTGGACGGCGTCGGACAGCAGGGTACGCCAGCGCGAGTCGGCCAGCGGGGCGACCACGTTCTCCTGCACGGTCATCTCCTTGAACAGCCTGGTCACCTGGTACGACCGGCCCAGCCCGAGATGGCAGCGCCGCCACGGCCGCAGCCCGTCGACGCGCCGCCCGTCGAACCAGATCTCGCCGGAGTCGGCCGGCAGCCCGCCGGTGACCAGGTTGAACAGCGTGGTCTTGCCTGAGCCGTTCGGCCCGATCAGCGCCGTGATCGTGCCCTGGCGCACGTCGAGGGTGACGTCGTCGACCGCGACCAGGCCGCCGAACCGTTTGGACACGCCGCGCACGGACAGCAGCACGTCGCCGGGCGAAGGGGGTGGCCGGGGAACCCGTTCGCGCACGCGTACGGGCTCGATGAACTCGACCGGCGCAGGGCGCCGCCACCACGCCTCGACGGCCGGCAGCAGGCCCTTGGGCAGGAACACCACCACGAGCACCAGCGCGCCCCCGAACAGCAGCACCCGCGACTGCACCCCGCCCGCGTAGACGGTGGCCGCCTCGCTGACCAGGTTGACGAGGAACGCGCCGATGACGGGCCCGTAGAGGGTGCCCCGGCCGCCGGCGAGCGCGGCCAGCACGATCGTCACGCTGCCGAGGATCGCGAAGGAGCCGACGGGGTTGATGAACGTCAGGTAGTAGGCGTAGACGCCGCCGGCCACGCCGATGAAGAACGCGCTGGCCGCGTACGCGACGACCTTGAACCGGGTGGTGTCGACGCCGATGGAGGCCGCCTTGCCCTCGTCCTCCCTGATCGCGACCAGCCCCGTACCGAACTTGGTGCGCCTGATCCACGCGCTGAACAGCACGGTCAGCACGAGCAGCAGCAGGAAGGCGTAGTAGAACGGGATGTTCTGGAAGTCGCGGTGCCAGAACGGCAGCTCCAGCGTGATCCCGTCGGAGCCGCGCGTCAGGTCCCTGGAGTTGACCGCGATGATCTGCGCGGCGAGCAGCATCGCGATCGTGATGATGACGAAGGCGTGGCCGCGCGTCCTGAGCACGACGCTGCCGATGAGCACGGCGATGACCGTCGCGACCACGCCGCCGAGCGGCGCGACCCACAGCGGGTTGACGCCCCAGCGCAGAGCGAGGATGCCCACGGTGTACGACCCCAGCCCCAGGAACATGCTGTGCCCGAGCGAGACGTAGCCGGCGTACCCGGAGATGATGTTCCAGCTCGTGGCCTGGATCGCCAGCAGGAACCCGAGCAGCAACACCGCCTGCGGGTACGGCTGCCACGGGTTGACCACGGGATACAGCAGCAACGCGGCCAGGCACACCAGTGCCGCCAGATGGGCCCTCATGCCGCGTCCTCCCGCAGCCGGGCCCCGAACAGGCCCTGCGGCCGTACCAGGAGGACCGCCATGATCACCACGTAGAACACCAGCGTGGACCAGCCCAGCGACCCGTACGTCGCCGTCAGCGTCTCGGCCAGCCCCAGGATGGCCGCCCCGGCGAGCGCGCCGGGCAGGCTGCCCAGCCCGCCGAGCACCACGATCCCGAGCAGCCGCGAGATCCACTCGTAGTGCGAGGCCGGGAAGAACGGATAGAGCACCGACAGGATCGACCCGCCGACGCCGGCCGTGGCGCTGCCGATCGCGAACGCCAGCGCCGCCGTGCCGGCCGCGCTGACCCCCACCAGCGCGGCCCCGGACGGGTTCTGCGTGGCCGCCCTGATCGCCCGCCCGGTCCACGTCCGGTTGAGGACGTAGTAGAGGACGGCCAGCACCGCCATCGCCGCCAGAAACCCGAACACCTGCGCCTTCGGCAGCGCGATCCCCCCTACCCGGAAGGACTCCTCGAAGTAGGAGGGGGCGGCCGACCTGAACCTGTTGCCCGCCGTGAGGTTCAGCACCCCCTCGATGACCAGCGCGAACCCGAACGTCAGCAGCACCGACATGGACGGCGACGACCCCCGGATCCGCGAGATCAGCAGCCGGTACGACAGCCACCCGAACCCGAACATCATCGGCGTCGTCACCACGGAGGCCACGATCGGGTCGATCCCGGTCCGGTTCCACAACCACCACGTCACCATGGCCACCAGCACCAGGAACGCGCCCTGGGCCACGTTGATGATCCGCATCACCCCGAAGATCAACGTCAGCCCCGACGCCATCAGCGCGTAGACCCCGCCGATCAGCAGGCCCAGCGCGACCGCCTGTACGAAGTGCGCCATCGCTCACTTCCACCCGGGCTTGGGGTTCACCACGGTCTTCGTGGTCGCCAGCTCGGGCGGCCCGACCACCTCGACCTTGCCGCCCTGCCACTGGGCCAGCAGGAAGCTGCCCTTCGGCTCGCCGGTCTCCTTCCAGCTCAGCGGGCCGAGCAGGGTCTGCACGGTGTTCGCGTGCAGCCAGTCCTTGATCTTGTCCTGGTCGATCGCGCCGACCTTCTCCACGGCGGCCTGCAGCACCTGCGCGGCGGCGAACGCGTCGGCGGCGTCCTCGGCGGGCGCGGCGTCGTGCGCCTTGCGGTAGGCGGCCACGAACTCGGCGTTCAGCGGCGTGGTCGCCTTCTCGTTCCAGCTCACCGTGTAGAAGACGCCCTCGGTGCTCTCCACGCCCACGCCCTCGCTGTACTGGCTGGAGTTGCTCGGCGCGGAGGTCTGGAACAGCATCTTGGGCGAGAAGCCGAGCTGCTTGAGCGAGCGCACCATGCCGACCCCGTCCTCGAACACCGCGCCCTGCGCGACCAGGTCGGGCTTCTTGCCGGCCAGCGTGCCGGCGACGCTCTGGAAGTTCGTGGTGTCGGCCGGGTAGACCTCGCTGTAGACCGTCTTGACGCCCAGCCCTTCGAGCTGCTCCCGCATCGACGTGATGACCGGCAGCGCGAACGGGTCGTCCTGGCTCGGATAGGCGGCCGTCCTGGGCCGCTCGGCCTCGGGCAGCGACTTGATCCAGTTCACGAACACGTCCGCCTGGCGGGGCGCGGTGGCGGGCTGGGCGAAGAACAGGTACTTGAACCCGCGCGAGAACATGTCCGGCGCGCCGCCCGCCGGCTCCACGAAGACCATGCGGTTCTTCTCGGCCACGGCGGAGGCGGGGTAGTTCAGCAGCGAGGAGAACGTGCCGAGCAGCAGGTCCACCTTGTCCTGGGTGATCAGCTTGGTGTAGTCGGCGACCACGGTGTCCTGGCTGCTGGCGTCGTCGGCGATCTTCAGCTCGACCTGCCGGCCCAGGACGCCCCCTTGGGCGTTCACCATGTCGCGCCAGATGTCGTAACCGCGCTTGGCCTCGCCGCCCGGCTGGGCGAAGTCGCCGGTCAGCGGCAGGGAGACGCCGATGACAATGGGCCTGCTCACCTCACCCGCCCGCCTTTCCGACGGGCGCTGGCCACAGGCCGCCACCATCAGGACGGCCACGACGGCCAGCGTCACGGCCGCTCGCGACCGGCGTGCGGGTGGTCGGGTGGTCATGAGACCTCCTTCGCTACGCCCCCGCAAACGATTGCACTGGCTGGAGCATCCGTTTCCGTACGGCTACTGTCAAGAGGGCGCAAACGACTGCACGAAGGAGGCCAGGTGAGCAGACCCCTGACGGTCGGCGCCTTCAGCCCGTCCGTTCTCCTCCGCACCGCCCAGCGGCTCGGCCTGCCGGACGTCGCCGAAGTGCCGGTCGCCTCCTCCCCCGCCCAGTTCCGCGCCCTCCTCAAGGGCGAGATCGACGCCGCGCTGACCAGCCCCGACAACGTGATCGCCTACCGCCACGTCCCGGCCAACCCGCTCGGGCTGACCGCCGACGTGCGCATCGTCTCCGCCGTGGACCGGGGGCTCGGTCTCGCCCTGTACGGCCGTCCCGGGCTGGGCTCGGCGGCCGAACTGGCGGGCGAGGTGGTGGGGGTCGACGTGCCGGACTCCGGTTACGCGTTCGCCCTGTACGCGGCGCTGGAGGCGCTCGGCCTGCGCCCCGGCGACTACCGCCTGGCCACGCTCGGCTCCACGCCGCGCCGCCTGGAGGCGCTGCTGTCCGGCGGCTGCGCGGCGACCATGCTCAACGCGGGCGCCGACCTGCGGGCCGAGGACGCGGGGGCGGTGCGGCTGGCGGGGGTGCCGCGCCCGTACCTGGGCACGGTGCTCTGCTCCCTGGGAGCCGCGCCGGCCGTCAGGACGCTCGCGGACACCCTGCGCGAGACCACCACGGCGATCCTGGCCGGCCGGGTGGACGACCTCGTCACCGAGGAGGCCGCCACGGCGCTGCGGCTGCCGCCCGCCGCCGCGGCCCGCTACCTTCGACGGCTGAAGGACCCGGACGAGGGCCTGGTGGCCGGCGGGCGCGCGGACGTGGAATCGCTCTCCACGGTCCTCGGCCTGCGGCGCCGCTACGGCACCGCCCCTGACGGAGACCTGCTGTCGGACCTAGGAGACGAACGCGGCCGATGACCGACCCAGCACCGACCCTCCGCGACGTCGCCGAGGCCGCCGGCGTCCACACCGCCACGGCCTCGCGCGCCCTCAACCCGAAGACCCGCCAGCAGATCAGCGCGGAGACCGCCCGCCGCGTCATGCGCGCCGCCCAGGCCCTCGGCTACCAGCCCAACTCGGCGGCCCGCAGCCTCAAGACGTCCCGTTCCGGCACGGTCGGGCTGGTGATCCCCGACCTGACCAACCCCCTGTTCCCACCGATCGTGCGCGGCGTGGAGAGCGTCCTGGAGGCCGGCGGCTACAACGTGTGGATCGTCAACACCGACAACGACGAGGAGCGCGAACGCGCCCAGATCGAGTCGCTCCGCTCCCGCCAGGTCGAGGGCCTCATCGTCGCCACCGCCCGCCTCGACCACCCCCTGCTGCGCCGGCTGCACGAGCGGGGCGTCACGATGGTCCTGATCAACCGCCAGGTCGAGCACGCCCGCATCCCCGCCGTGACGGGCGACGACGCCACGGGGGTCGCCGCCGCCGTCCACCACCTGGCGGAGCTCGGCCACGTCCGCATCGCCCACCTGTCGGGCCCGTTGACCACCTCCACCGGCCGCGTCCGCGCCCGGGCCTTCCGCCACGCCGCCCGCGACCACGGCCTGCCCGGCGACCTCGTCGTGGAGTGCGCCCACTGGAGCGAGGCCGACGGCGCCGCCGCCATGCGGGAGCTACTCGGCCGTTCGCCGGACCTCACGGCGGTGGTGGCCGGCAACGACCTCATCGCGCTCGGCTGCTACGACGTCTTCGCCGAACGCGGCCTGTCGTGTCCGGGCGACGTGAGCGTGATCGGCTTCAACGACATGCCCTTCCTGGACAAGCTCCGCCCGCCCCTGACGACGGTGGCGGTGCCACACCACGAGCTGGGGGCGGAGGCGGCCCGCATGCTCCTGGACTGCATCGGCCAGCCCGATCGCCCGGCCCGCTCCCTGCTGCTCCCGGTGTCCCTGGTGGTCCGGGGCTCCACGGCGCCGCCCCGCGTGTCGTGACCGCCCTCGATGATCACTCTCCGTTACCTTGCGAAGGGGACGGGGGAGTCATCTGTGGACATTGCGGGGAACGTTTCGCGCAGGGTGTTCGTCACGGGCGTGTTCGCGGCCGTGGGCACCACCATGGCGCCGGGGGTGGCGGCCGGGTGGGCGCGGCCGCACACGTACGTGCTGCGCGCCCGCCCTGCCACCCTCTCCCTGGGCCGCAGGACGGTCACCACCTGGGCCTACGACGACATCTTGCCGGGCCCGGCGATCGAGGCCACGGCCGGGCAGCTCGTCCGCGCGCGGCTGGTCAACGAGCTGCCGGCCGACACCACGGTGCACTGGCACGGCATCAGGATCGACCCGCGGATGGACGGCGCGCCCGGCTTCACGCAGGAGCCCACCCCGCCGGGTGGCAGCTTCGACTACGTCTTCCGGGTGCCGGATCCGGGCACGTACTTCTACCACTCGCACGTCGGCATGCAGAACGACCGCGGCCTGTACGGCACGCTGATCGTGGCCGACCCGCGTGAGCCGCTCGGCTACGACCAGGAGTTCACGGTCGTGCTCGACGACTGGCTGGACGGCATCGGCGGCACCCCCGACGACGTGCTCAGGCGGCTGAACGCCTCCACCGCCCACGACGCCACCATCCGCAGCACGGTGCTCGGCGGGGTGGCGGGCGAGTTGCGGCATCCGCTCTACCTGGTCAACGGGCGGCCGCCGGAGGCGCCCATGACGTTCCACAGCCGGCCGGGCAGGCGGGTCAGGTTCCGGGTGATCAACGCGGCGGCCGACACGGCCTTCCGGGTGGCGCTCGGCGGGCATCGGATGACCGTGACGCACACCGACGGGTTCCCGTGCCGGCCCGTCGCCGTGGACACGTTCGTGATCGGGATGGGCGAACGGTACGACTTCGTCGCCACGCTCGACGCGGGGGCGTTCCCGCTGGTCGCGACGGCCGAGGGGAAGGGGGCGCGGGCGTTCGCCGTGGTACGGACCGCGCGCCGCGCGGTGGCGCCGCCGTCGGAGGTGAAGGTGCCGCAGCTCGACGGACGGATGCTGAAATATGGGGACCTGAATGCTCGGCGTGCTGACCACCTGGCCCGCCCGGCCAGGACCGTCACCGTGACGCTCGGCATGCGCCCGTCCGGCAACGAGTGGACGCTCAACGGCAGGCTGAGCGACGACCCGATGCGGCTGCGGGTGGAGCGGGGCGAGACGATCAGGATCGTGCTCGACAACCAGTCGCCCATGTGGCACCCGATGCACCTGCACGGCCACACCTTCCAGCTCAGGACCGGAACGGGCCGGAGCGGGCCGCGCAAGGACACCGTGAACATCAAGCCGCGCGAACGCCTGAACCTCGACGTGCACGCCGACAACCCGGGCGAGTGGATGTTCCACTGCCACAACCTGTACCACCAGGAGCAGGGCATGATGGGCGCGCTCGGCTACGGCCCGGCGACGGCCAGGACCGCGAGCATGCGCCACTAGAGCGACATCAACTCCCTCAGGGCGGCGTCGATGAAGCGGGTGTCCTCGGGGTTGCTTCCGTGCCCGGCGAAGTGTCCCCATACGCCCGGGATGACACGCAGCTCGGCGTCGGGGATGTGCCGGACCGCCCACTCCTCGTCCTCCGGCGGGAAGTACAGGTCCTTCTCGGCCGGCATCACCAGGGCCCGCGCCTTGATCGAGCCGAGCGCGGCCACCGTGTCGCCGCCGAATCCAGGGGTCTGGCCGACGTCGGCGTTCTGCCAGGTCCAGAGCATGGTCAGCAGGTTGTTGGCGTCCCGGTCGTCGAGGAAGAAGCCCTCCCAGAAGCCGACCAGGAAATCTTCGAGCGAGCTGTAGCCGAGCTCCTCGTACAGGTGACGCCAGTAGAACGCCTGCGAGAACCCCCAGCCCGCGTAGACCCGGGCCGCGGCGCGCAGGCCGGTGACGGGCGGGTGGGCGTACCAGCCGCCGGCGAAGGTGGCGTCGGCGGTCAGCGCGGCCTTGACGCCCTCCAGGAAGACCCGGTTGTGCGTGCTGGTACGGGACGAGCCGCAGAACGGGGCGATCCTGGGCACCATCTCGGGGTGGCTGACCGCCCACTGGTACGTCTGCCCGGCCCCCATGGACCAGCCGGTGACCAGCGCCAGCCGCTCGATGCCGAACTTCTCGGTGACCAGGCGGTGCTGGGCGGCGACGTTGTCGTACACGGTCACCCGGGGGAATCTGGCCCGGTCGTACGGCGGCGGGGTGTTGCTCGGCGAGCTGGACAGGCCGTTGCCGAGCATGTTAGGGACGATGATGAAATATCGGCCGGGATCGAGCGTCATGCCGGGGCCGATCAGCCACTCGTTGTCCCAGTGCCGCCCCGAATACCAGGTCGGATAGAGGATCGCGTTGCCGCGGTCGGGCGCCAGCTCGCCGTAGGTCTGGTAGGCCAGGCGGGCGCCGCGCAGTGTGGCGCCGTGCTGGAGCGTGAGATTCCCCAGCTCGAAGGTCTTGTATTCGAGCATCAGCCGCTCACCGCGCAGGCGCCCCGGTCGGCGCGGCGCGGGCCGTCGGCCGTGGGGCGGATGTCGAAGTCGAAGATGGCGGTCGGCAGGTAGAGGGTGCAGCAGGCGTTCGGGATGTCGACGATGCCGCTCACCCGGCCCTCCACCGGGGCGGCGCTGATCAGCAGATACGCCTGCTCGCCGCTGTAGCCGAACTTCTTGAGGTACTCGATCGCGTTCAGGCAGGCGTTGCGGTAGGCGACCGTGGCGTCGTTGTACAGGTTCGTGTCGGTGCCGTGGTCCACCGAGATGCCGATGAACGACAGGAACTCGGTGTAGCGCGGCTCGACGTTGCCCGGCATGAAGATCGGGTTGGTGGTGACGCCGTACTTCTCCATGCCGCCCTTGATGAGGTCGACGTGGAAGTCCACGTATCCGCCCATCTCGATGGCGCCGCAGAAGCTGATCTCGCCGTCGCCCTGGCTGAAGTGCAGGTCGCCGCCCGACAGCAGGGCGCCGGGCACGTGCACGGGGTAGAAGACGCGGGCGCCGCGGGTGAAGTTCTTGATGTCGTGGTTGCCGCCGTTCTCCCTGGCGGGGACCGTACGCGCGCCCTCCCTGCCTATCCGCTCCAGCTCCGGGCCCTTCAGCGTGCCGGCCAGCGCGCCCTGGGGCAGCGGCGGCAGCGCGAGCGGCGGCACCCGTCCCGGGTCGGTGTCGATGAGGGCCCGCTCCCTGGCGTTCCAGCGGGCGAGCAGGTCCGCCGACGGCGCCGTGCCGAACAGGCCGGGGTGCGTGATTCCGGTGAAGCGCACGCCCGGAATGTGGCGGGAGGTCGCCTGCTGGCCGTGGAAGTCCCAGATCGCCTTGTACGCCTGCGGGAACTGGTCGGTCAGGAACCCGCCGCCGTTCTCCCTGGCGAAGATCCCGGTGTAGCCCCAGCCCTCGCCGGGCGCGGCGCCGACGGCCTGGGGCACGGGGCCGAGGTCGAGGATGTCGAGGACGAGCAGGTCCCCGGGCTCGGCGCCCTGCACCGCGATGGGGCCGCTGAGCATGTGACAGACCGACAGGTCCACGTCGCGTACGTCGCTCGCGGAGTCGTTGTCGCCGATCTGCCCGTCGGTCCACTCGCGGCACTCGACGCGGAACTCCGAGCCGGGCCGCACGTTCGCCGCGGCCGGGATGTCGGGGTGCCAGCGGTTGTGGCCGGGGACCATCTGGGCGGCCATGGAAAGGGTCTGGTCGACGCTGAAGACGACGTCCGGCATGGGGTCCTCCCTGGGTCAGGGGCGGGGCAGGCCGGCCCAGCGGGGGTCGGGCGGGGGCGCGGGCCGCCGTTCGGCCGGCGGCACGCCGTCCACCACCCGGGGTTCGTGGGCACTGGCCTCCTGCGCGCGCAACGCGCGGGCCTTGGCGGGCGGGGTACGCGCCAGCAGTGGCGGCGTGAACACGCGGGGGGCCGGCGCTCCGCAGCCCGCGCATTCCGCGCGGGGCTCGGCGGTGCCGATCGGCCTGCGCACCTCGAAGGGGCCGCAGTCCGCGCACTGGTAGGCGTAGGTCGCCATGGGCCCGTCACCTCGATCGCGCGAGGGTTACGTAGTCAGAAATCTAGTGCGCCGGAAATTTCCGTCAATATGCGAGTTCACTGTACGCATCTGCGCACGTCGTACGCTAAGGTGGGCCCGGGAGGAGACATCATGCCAGCAGACGACCAGCAGATCCCCTCGGTGTGGGCCCGCCCGCGCCGCGAGCGCGAGCAGCCCGTGCTCAACAGGGAGTCCATCGTGGCCGAGGCCGTGCGGCTGCTCGACGAGGAGGGCGCCGACAACCTGAGCATGCGCCGCCTCGGCAGCAGGCTGGGCGCCGGCGCCACCTCGCTCTACCGGCACGTGGCCAGCAAGGACGAGCTGTTCGAGCTGGCCGTGGACGAGGTCTACGGCGAGCTGCCGCTGCCCGACGCGGGCGAGTGGCGGGCGACCGCGACCGAGGTGGCGCGCGCCCTGCGCGCGGTGATCCTGCGCCACCCGTGGATGGCCGCCAAGCTCGGCGAGGCGGGCCTGGCCTACCTCGGGCCCAACATGCTGCGGCAGAGCGAATACATGCTGAGCGTCTTCGAGACCGCCGGCCTCTCGCTCGAAGAGGCCGACCAGGCCGTGTCCACGGTCACCGCCTTCGTGCTCGGGGTCTCGACGAGCGAGGCCGCGTGGCTGTCCATGGTCGCCCGCAGCGGGCAGAGCGCCCGGGAGTGGGCCGAGCGCCTGTGGCCGGCCGCCGAGCGGGCCGTCCAGGACTACCCGCGCCTGCGCGCGCTGTACGCGGCGCAGCGCGGCGATGACGCCTCGAAGACCGGCCAGGACGCCTTCGAGTACGGCCTCGAACGCGTCCTCGACGGCCTCCAGTCCCGCCTGCCGGAGAAGTAGACAGCGTGCATGGACGGTGCCCGATATGAGAGTTACGCTCCGCTGACCAATGGTCGGGGGAACAGGATGGGGGGCATCCATGAGCTACACGCTGCTACGCGGCAACTTCGTCATCCGGTATCCGGATCTCCCGAGACAGGGCCCCGAGCCCGACGGCGACACCGTGAAGTTCCTGCCCGACACGCCCTCGCTGGTGGAGGGGCTGCCACGGCGCTCGGGCACACCGCCGCAGATCAACCGTCGCGGCATCTCCGCCCGCCTCGAAGCCATCGACGCGCTGGAGACCCACTTCGCGGAGACCCACCAGGAGCTGGAAGGGGCCAACGCGGCGCGGGACAGGCTGCTGGAGCTGCTCGGCTTCCGTAACGTGGTCTTCTGGCGCGATCTGCCGAACAAGGTGGAGAAGGCGGACCAGGACTCCATCCGCGGCTACGTGCTCTCCAACGGCATCGACGGCAACGGCCGCCTGATCGCCTTCGTCTTCACGGGCGAGCATCCGGGCCCCGACGGCGCCTCGGTGTTCCTGGACCCGCCCATGGTGGACCAGTCCGTGAACGGCAGGCTGCTGGCCGAGGGGCTGGTCTATCCGGCGTTCTACGCCACGCTGCCCGCCGACCTGCGTACGCATCTGGCGGAGGTGTCCCAGGCCGCCCGGCGCAAGGCCGCCGGCATCTGGCCGCGCTCGACCGCCGACCCCAACGGCGCGGCGACGGTGAACGACCTCGACGACGCCGAGCGGCTGGTGATGTGGCCGAAGTTGTTCCGGCGGCTGGTGCCGTTCCTGGCGCAGGCCACCGACTTCGACGGCTTCGACGCCTGGCTGCGGGCCGACCCGGTCAACCGGGACGACGAGCTGTTCCTGATCCCCAAGCTTGAGCGGGGCAACCTGCACGACGTGGTCAAGGGGTCGGGGCAGCAGATCCAGCTCACGATGTGGCCGGAAGACTTCATCATCAGCCCGGACCCCGTGCCGGGAGGTGGCGGGGGCAAACCGCCGGTCGCGGCCGGCGACCTGCTCATCGTGGCCGCGCTGCCGGACCCGCTGGGGACGGACCGCGGCAACGAGAGCGTCACCCTGCTCAACGTGACGTCCGCCGCGATCGACCTGACGGGCTGGGCGCTGGTGGACGCCGCCGGGGGCCGCGAGGCGCTGAGCGGCTCCGTCGAGGGCGGGACCACGCTCCGGGTGACGCTGGGCGGGGCCCTGCAACTCGGCAACAGGGGTGACACCATCATCCTGGCCGACCGGCAGGGCGCCTCGATCGATCGCGTGACGTACCCGGCCGACCGCGTCAAGGCGGGCCGCACGATCTGCTTCGGCCGCTGACGGCACGCCGTGCGCCGGGGCCCTCGGGGCCCCGGCGTGTCACGGGAAAGAGCGTGTCACGGGAAGAGGGCGCGTCACGGGAAGAGGGCGCGGATCTGGGAGACGACCTCCACGATCACCGACACCTCGGCCGCCCGCACCGACAGCCGCTTGAGCGCGTCCAGAATGCGCGACCTGTCCGGTTCCGCCTGCTCCAGCTCCCGCCGGACGTCCTCGACGTCCCGCCCCGCCTGCGCCGCCTCCGGCAGGTCCGCCGCGTGCTCCCCGAGCAGCCGTTCCAGCCGGTCCAGCAGTGGCCCGGCCTCCCCGCGCGCGCCGACGTTGTTGACGGTCGCCCGGGCGCCGGGCCCCATCGCGATGGCCCCGCTGACCTCCCCGCCACTGACGTCCACCCGGTACTCCATGGCCCGCTCCTCACTCATGCCCGCTTGTTCACCGTCGCCGAGGCGTTCTGCCCGACGCCCATCGCGCCGCTGAAGACGCCGCCCTCCTGCACGTTCACGTTGACGCTGTTGTCCGTGATCACGCCGGCCGCCTGCAACCGGTAGGCCCCGGTCTCGATCCCGCGCTCTTCGAGGAAGTCCAGGACCGCCTCGGTGAGCCGCTGCTCGATCATCTTGGTGTACTTGTTCACGTCGAGGACCTGGATGTAGGTCTGCAGCTCCTCGTCCGCGCCGAGCTGCCGGACGCTGAAGCCCGCCCCGTACGGATAGACGATGTGCTTGCGCGGATCCGGCGTCATGGCGCTCTGCCGGATCGCCTGCACCCCGGCGCGCACCACCCGCACCGGCGCGGCCAGCACGTCGCGCAGCAGCTCCAGCCGCAGCATCCTGACCGACTCCCACGCGATCCGCCCGCCGGTCATCGTGGGCAGCCGGTCCACCACGTGGTACGGCCCGTACGCCGGGGGCAGCACGGTCACCACGAACTGCGTGTAGAGCATCCGCCCCTCGACCGCCAGATAGATGAACGCCGACGTCAGCGCCTCCTGGTCCTCGGCGGGCGCGACGAGGTTGCCCCGCAGGTCGCGGATCTCCTGCCCGGCGTTGTTGATCGTGACCCGCTGGTAGTAGCGCACGCCGCCCTGCGGATGCCGGGCGATGGCCGCGATCTCCTCGGGCGTGGCCATGAACCTGGGCAGCCCGTCCTGGCCGATGAACGGATGCGCCACCACCTTGCGGTCGCGGTGCCAGTCGGCCACCGTGAACAGCCCGCGCGTCACCACGTGGTCGCCGATGTCCAGCCGCTGGATGCCCTCGTTGGGCCGCAGCACCCGGTCGCGCATCTCGGCGAGCCGCTCCCTGACGAAGCCGTGCAGGTCGACCGGGTCGATGTCGACCGGCTCGTCCCGCCGTTCGCCGCCCGCCTCGCCGCGCACGCGGTCGAGCTCGACGGCGATGGACCAGCTCCGCCGGACGGACCCGGCGCCCATGAACGCGTCCTCGTTGTCGTACATCGTGACGTTGCCCCACTGCGCCCGGCGGAGGTAGTCGAGGCGGCGGCCCGTCCTGTCGTCGCCGGCCGGGGTGACGGGCTCGGGCGCGCCGGGGCGCAGGGAGCCGGCGAGGGTCATGTAGACGGCGAACCGGTACACCAGCGCGACGCCGAGCGTGGCGACCGGGATGACCAGCGCCTGCACCAGCGAGCCGAGGCCCGCCGCGAAGAGGGCCTCCGACGAGCCGCCCGTGAAGCCCCCGCCGACCATCCGGCCCAGCACCCGGCCGAGATCGACGAGGACCAGCCCGACGAACAGGGAGAAGACCGAGTAGCCGGCCCAGAGCCAGATCAGCACCCGCAGGAACAGCGGCCCGCGCCGGATCGCGCGCACGGTGAGCAGCACGAAGGGCAACAGCGCGGACAACCACGCGATCGTGGGCAGCGGGGCCATCACGAGGCCGATGACGAAGAACGCGGTGATCAGGCCGTCGCGGACCAGGAGCATCGAGCGGGAGCGCCGGCAGTGGTGGAGCACCGGCATGACGTCGAATCCGCCGTACGAGGGAGGCACCGCCCGGTACGGGTCGAACAGCAGCTCGCCCAGCACCCTGTCGCGGAAGCCGCTGTCGAGGTAGGCGGCGGCGCTGAGGTAGCGGGTCACATTGCTCATCTGGGAGCCGCCCGCCTGCGAGTCCACACCGGAACTATTGACGACCATGACCTCTCCCGTCATTTATCCGTGCGGGCATGAGCATATGAGCGACCATTGCCGGAAGGGTAGGTTGTTGGCGAATAGTCTCGTGGGCATTGACCATTTTGCCCCATTTATTTGTGATATTCCGGGAGGGCGCTTTGGCCTACGAATCCGGCTCCGGCCGCTTCTGCCCGCGCTGCGGCTCCCACGTCGGCACCCTCCCCCAGTGCCCCCGCTGCCAGGCCCACCAGGCCGCCCCGGGTGTGCGGCCCCACCACCAGGAGCCCGTCGCCCGGCGCCGCCCGGCCTGGCGCCGGCCCTCCGTGCTGATCAGCCTGTTCGCGGCCGTTCTCGCGCTGGCCGTGACCTGGTGGATCGTGGCCGGTCGCGGCTTCGCCCCGGCCGGGAGCGGCAGCGCGGGGCAGGTCCCGCCGCCCGCTTCCACCGACGCGGGGTCCGTCGCGGCGACCCCCGCCAGGCCGGTCGCCCAGCGGCAGGCCGAGCGGATGGAGGAACTGCTGTCCAGCAGCAGTTCGACGCGCTCCAGCCTGTCCGACGCCATCGCGAGCGCGACCCGGTGCGAGCGCGACGGGGTGCGGAGCATCCGGGACATCACCGCCGGCCGCCGCGAACAACTCGCCGCCGCCAGGGCGCTCGCCGTGACGGCGCTCCCCTCGGGTACGGAGCTCAAGGACGCGCTGGTCGACGCCCTGGACGCCTCGCACGCGGCCGACGCCGCCTTCCTCGCGTGGGCGCGCCGCCACGTGAGCGCGGACTGCGCGGGGCCCGTGGCGGCCGACCGCGACTACCAGGCAGGACTGGCCAAATCGGAAACGGCGCACAAGGCCAAGACCCGCTTCTCCAGAGCCTGGCGGCCGATCGCGGAAACGTACGATCTTACGCTCTGGAAGCCCGACCAAATCTGATCTTTATAAAGCCCTAAATCATGAAATAGCTACCCAAATCGCGCCGCGCGTCAGAGACTGGGCGTCCCAACCGGCGAAACCAAGGAGTTCGAATGTTAATGACGCGCTCTCTGTTCAGGCTGGCGGCCGGCGCGGCGGCAGGCTACCTGTTCGCCGTCCGCCCGTGGCATCTCCGCTGGGGCGCCGACGACCGGGAGGTGCACGCCGCGATGCCCGGCGACGACCTCATCCGGCACCCGCAGCACCAGGCCACCCGCGCCATCACCATCGACGCGCCGCCCGCCTCCGTGTGGGCCTGGGTCGTCCGGCTCGGCGGCTACCGCCCCGGCAGCACCCGGGCGGCGGCGAGCCCGGACGCGGCCGGCGAGCAGCAGGGCCTCAAGGTCGGTGACGTGCTCGACGAGGGCGGGTTCGTCGTCGAGCGGATGGAGCCGCCGAACACCCTCGTCCTGCTCATGCGCGGCGCCGACGCCACCACGAGCTGCTGCGTCTCCCTGAGCGAGCTCGACGGCGGGACCCGCATGATCTTCCGGCTCCGCGTGCGCGCCGAGTCCACCCTGCGCGGCACCGGCTACCTCGCGATGACGGACGTCGGCGACTTCCTGACGATGCGCCGCCAGATGCTGACCATCAAGGAGCGAGCCGAGTCGACGCACTGACTCAGGCATTGACGGGGGCGCCTCCGGACGCTTACGGTTCCGGCGATTGGCGAAACGTATCGACCCCACGCCGAAACTTTCGGAGGCGCCATGCTACGCGGATTTGTCGCGATCACCCTACTCGGCCTTCCGGCGGCGCACCCGGCGCAGCCCGCCGCCCCGCCCGTCGTCACTGTGAACGAGCGGGTCCGGCACCAGGAGATGGACGGCTTCGGCGTCTCCCAGGCGTTCCGGCGCAACGAACTCCTGGAGGCGCTGCCGGCGGCGCAGCAGCGCGAGGTCCTCGACCTGTGGTTCGACCGGACGAAGGGGGCGGGGCTGAGCATTCTGCGGCTCGGCATCGGCTCCTCCCCCACCGGCAGCCCGTACGACCACATGGTGACGATTCAGCCCGAGAACCCCGGCGGCCCGGACGCCCCGCCGAAGTACATCTGGGACGGCGACGACAACAGCCAGGTCTGGGTGGCCAAGGAGGCCCAGCGGTACGGGGTCAAGCGCTTCTTCGCCGACGCCTGGAGCGCGCCCGGCTACATGAAGGACAACGGCGACGACAAGAACGGCGGCACGCTGCTGCCCGAGTGGCGGCAGGCGTACGCGAACTACCTGGTGGCCTACACGAAGTTCTACGCCAAGGAGGGCATCAAGATCACCGACCTGGGGTTCACGAACGAGCCCGACTGGACGGCCACGTACGCCTCCATGCGCTTCACCCCGCAGCAGGCCGCCGAGTTCGTCAAGGTGCTCGGCCCGGTGGTCCCCAGGGGCACGAACGTGGTCTGCTGCGACTCCTTCGGCTGGAACGAGTCCAAGGCGTACACGGCGGCGATCGAGGCCGACCCGCAGGCCCGCCGGCACGTCAAGGTGCACACCGGCCACACCTACGCCAGCCCCGTGGACGCCCCGCTGCCCACGAGCAGGAAGACGTGGATGTCGGAGTGGAACCCCAACGGCAACACCTGGAACGAGAACTGGGACGACGGCAGCGGCTACGACGGCTTCACGATCGCCCAGGCCGTCCATGACGCGCTCACGCTGGGCAACGTCAGCGCCTATGTCTACTGGCTGGGCGGCTCGCGCGGCGCGACCAGGGCGCTGCTGCAGCTCGACGAGGTGGCCAAGACGTATCACGTGTCGAAGCGGCTGTGGGCGCTGGCCGCGTACAGCCGGTTCATCCGGCCCGGCGCGGTGCGGCTGGAGGCGTCGGCGGCCGATCCGGCGCTGAAAGTTTCAGCGTTCCGCAACCCCGACGGCTCGCGCGTCGTCGAGGTGCTCAACACCGGCACCGCGCCCGTCACGTGGCAGGGCGTGCGGGGCCGGGCGACGGCGTACGTCACCGACAACACCAACTCGCTCACCCCGTCGGCGGTGACGGGCCGCACCGTGACGCTGCAACCGAGGGCGCTCACCACGATCGTCACCCGCTGACACGGGGGCCCGGCGGGAGCTTGCGGGCTCCCGCCGGGTCAGCCCTTGGTGCCGGTGTGCGCGATGCCCTGGATGAACTGGCGCTGCAGGAACACGAACACGGCGATCACGGGCAGCGAGGCGATCAGCGAGCCGGCCATGAGGACCGGGTAGTCGGTCTGGTACTGCCCCTGGAGGGCCGCCAGGCCGGCCGACAGCGTCATCTTCTCCGGATCGGTGTTGACCACCAGCGGCCAGAACAGGTCGTTCCACGCCCACAGCAGGGTGAGGATGGCCAGCGCCACCAGCCCGGGCCGGGCCAGCGGCAGCATGATGGACCAGTAGATCCGCACCGGCCCGGCGCCGTCGATCCGGGCCGCCTCCTCGATCTCGCGCGGCAGCCCGAGGAAGAACTGCCGCAGCAGGAACACCCCGAACGCGCTGAACAGCCCCGGCACGATGATCGCCTGCAGGCTGTTGAGCCAGCCGAGCGAGGACATGATCTGATACTGCGGGATCACGAAGAGCTGCGGCGGCACCATCAACACGGACAGGAACCCGCCGAACAGCACGTTCCGGCCGGGAAAGCGCAGGCGGGCGAAGGCGTAGGCGGCCATCGAGCAGAACAGCACCTGCCCGGTCACCCGGCCCGCGGCCATGATCACGGTGTTGAGGAACTGCTCGCCGAACGGCAGCAGGTCGAAGACCTTGGCGTAGTTGTCCCAGCGACCCTCGGGCAGCAGCGAGGGCGGCACCTGGGTGGCGGAGCTGAGCGTCTTGAGCGAGGTGACGATCTGCCAGGCGAACGGCGCCACCATCGCGAGCGAGGCCGCGACCAGCACCGCGTGCACGCCGTACGGGCGGCGCTCAGACATAGTGCACCCACTTCCGCTGAAGCCGGAACTGCGCGACCGTCAGCGCCGCGATGAGCACCAGCAGCGCGATCACGATGGCGGCCGCGTAGCCGCGGTCGTTGGTGACGAAGGCCCGCTCGTAGAAGAGCTGCACGACGGTCTGCAGCCGCCCGTAGGCCGGGTTGGCCCGCGCCGCCGGCCCGGACCCGGTCATCACGAAGACCAGGTCGAAGAGCTGCAGCGAGCCGATCACCGAGACGATCGAGATGAAGAACGCGGTCGGCGACAACATCGGCAGTGTGATCGTGAAGAACTGCCTGATCCGGCCGGCGCCGTCCATGGCGGCGGCCTCGTACAGCTCCTTGGGGATGGCCTGCATCCCGGCCAGGAAGATGATCAGGTTGTAGCCGATGCTGCTCCAGATGCCGACGACGATCAGCGCGTACATGGCGGTGGCGGGGTCGGCGATCCAGTTGGGCCCGTCGATGCCGACAACGGCGAGCACCTGGTTGACCAGGCCGTAGTCGCCGTTGTAGAGCCAGCGCCAGAGCATCGCGACCGCGACCGGCATGGTCACCACGGGCAGGAAGAACGCCGTGCGGTACGCGCCCACGCCGCGCAGCCCCTTCCGGTTGAGCAGCGCGGCGAACACGATGGCCAGCGGGATCCCGACCAGCCCGAGCACGGTGTAGGTCAGCGTGTTGAGCACCGCCCGCCCCACCTCGGGGTCGCCGAGCAGCCGGGCGTAGTTGTCCAGCCCGGTCCAGGTGTGCCCGCCGAACGCACCCCACTCGGTGAAGGAGAAGTAGGCGGTCTGCAGGACTGGCCACAGGTAGAAGATCGCCAGGCCGAGCCCGGTGGGGGCGATGAACGCGTACCCCCACAGGGCCTCGGTACGGCGGCCGCGCGTCGTCACTCCTTGGCCAGCAGCTCGTTCATGCCGGCCGCCAGGTCCGCGGCCGCCTTGCCGACGGGCACCTCGCCGGTCCACGCCTTGGTGAGGTGGGTGAGCTCGGCCTCCTGCCAGGCCGCGGTGTTCTTGGAGACGGGGTAGGGCACCGCGTACGCCACCGCGTCCAGGAACACCTGCAGTTTCAGGTCGGGATGGGCGGCCACCCAGTCGTTCTGCGTGCCGTTGTAGGCCGGGATCGGGCCCTTCTTGCCCAGGATGTCGGCGGCCGGCTTGGAGCCGAGGAACTTGACGAACTCCCACGCCTCGGCCGGGTGCTCGGTCTTGGCCGACACCACGTTGGCGACGCCGTGGATGATCGTGGCCTGCTTCTCGCCCTTGGGCAGCGGGGCGACGTCCACCTTGTCCTTGGTGTAGTCGTTGTTGGTGAACTCGGCCACGTTCCACGAGCCGCCCCAGTACATCGCCAGCTTGCCGGCCTCGAAGAGCTGGAGCGGGGCGGTGTCGGTCATGGTCTTGAGGTCGGGCGACTGCTTGGCGGCGATGAGGTCGGTCCAGAACTTCAGGCCCTCGATCGTCTTGGGGTCGTCGTAGCCGGACTTCTTGCCGTCCGGGGAGAGCACGTGGCCGCCGGCCTGGTAGATGGTGTTGTACTGGTATTCCTGGAAGCTCGTGAGCTGCGCCCCGACGGCGTAGACGCCCTTCGCGGAGTCGGTCAGCTTGGCGGCGGTCTCCTTGAAGTCGGCCCAGGTCCAGTCGGCCGCCGGATATTTCACCTTCGCGGCGTCGAAGAGCGTTTTGTTGTACCAGACGCCGACCGTGTCCATGTCCTTCGGCAGGCCGTACAGCTTGCCGTCGTAGGTGTAGAGGTCCACCAGCGACTTGGGGTAGACCGAGGTGTCGACCTGCTCCTCGATCGGCTTGATCACGCCGTTGGAGGCGTAGAGCTGGAAATTGGGGCCGTTCATCCAGAAGACGTCGGGCGCCGCGCCGCCGCTGACCGCGGCCTTGAGCTTCGTCCAGTAGTCGACCCAGGGCGTGAGCTGGACGTCGATGGCGACGTTCGGGTGCGTCTTGGTGAACTCCGCGGCCAGTTCCCGCATCACCGCCTGCTGCGGTGCGTCCCAGACGCCGTAGGACAGCGTCACCTTTCCATCCGGCCGCGCGCTCGTGCCGGCCTGCTCACCGCCGCCGCACGCGGAGGCGAGCAGTGCCGCGCAGAGGAGGGCCGCACCGCTCCGTGCCGACTTCCACATCTCCCAGTCCTCTCCTAGAACGTGGGAGTAATGATGGAGTCCAGTGAAATTGTGGTCAAGAGTGGCCGTGTTACAGCTGGCTCACGAGCGGCGTGCGCCCGTCGAGCACGCGGTCCTCGACGTCGTCGAGCGCGAGCCGGACCGCGCCGAGCACCACGGCCTCGTCGCCGAGCGCCGACATGCGCACCTCTGGCGTACGGATGCACCAGCGGTCGAGCTCGCGCCTGAGCGGCTCGATGAGCACGTCGGCCGAGCGCGAGAAGCCGCCGCCGACCACGACCATCTGCGGATCCAGCGCCAGGACCAGCGCGGACGCGCCCAGGGCCAGATCCTTGACGTAGCGGCGCACGGCCGCGTTGGCCGCCTTGTCACCGGCCCGCGCGGCGGCGAACACGTCGCTCGCCTCGCCGCTGGCCGCGGTCAGGTGCTCCTGGGCGCGCAGCCAGCCGAGCACCGGCAGCGCGCCGATCTCGCCGGAGGCGTTGGCGAAGCCCCGGTGCAGCTTGCCGTCGATCACCAGGCCCGCGCCGGTGCGGAGCCCCGCCAGCAGGAACACCATGTCCTTGGCGTAGCGGGCCACGCCGCGCCAGCACTCGGCCAGGGCGGCGAGCTTGCTGTCGTTCTCGACCAGCACGGGGGCGGGGGCCAGCCGGCGTACGTGGGCGGCCAGGTCGACGCCCGTCCACTCGGGCAGCGCCTCCGAGAGCAGCACCCGCCCCGAGCCGTCCACCAGGCCCGTCGTGCCGACGCCGGAGGCCCAGACGTCGGCGCCGGTCATCCCGGCCGCCGCCAGGCACTCGGCCGCGGCGCGGTCCACGGCCGCCAGCCGGTCGAGCCGGCCCATCTCGGGCGTGACGGGCACGCCGGCGCTGTGCTCGACGTTGCCGTCCAGGTCGGCGACCACGGCGCGGATCTTGTGCCCGCCGATGTCGATGCCGAGCACCCGCCCGGCGTCGGCCCGGAACCGGTAGCGCCTGGCCGGGCGGCCCACCCCGCCCGCGGTGGCGCCCGCCTCGGCCAGCCAGCCCTTGCCGAGCAGCTCGCGGACCACGTCCTCGGTGGACGCCCGCGACAGCCCGGTGTGCTTGGCGACCTCGGTGAGCGTGAGCGACGGCCCGCCCTGCAGCGCCTTGATCACGGCGAGGGCGTTGAGCTGCCGCAGCCTGGACAGGTCACCACCGCTCAGTTCCCCGGCCATCGGCCCCCCTTGCCGTGCGCTTTTTCAGCCCGAATAATGATGGTCTCCATGATATTTCCGTCGGGGGATGGTGCAATGACCCAGGTGACTCTAGCCGTCGTCGGAGGCGGCCTGCGAGGGCTGACCTACGCGCGCCGCGCGCACGCCACGGGCGCGGGGCGGGTGGTGGCGGTGGCCGAGCCCGACCCGGAGCGCCGCGCGGCCTTCGCGGCGGAGTTCGGCATCGCCCCCGAGGGCGCGCACGCGGGCTGGGAGGAGCTGGCGGCGGCCGGGCGGGTGGCGGACGCGGCGGTCATCGCCACGCACGACCGGATGCACACCGGGCCCGCGGTGACGCTGGCGGACCTCGGTTACCACATACTCCTGGAGAAGCCCATGGCGACGAGCGAGCCGGAGGCGACCACGATCGCCGACGCGGCCCGGCGCAACGGCATCCTGCTGGCGGTGTGCCACGTGCTGCGGTACACGCCGTACACGCGGGTGGTCAAGAGGCTGCTGGACGAGGGGCGGATCGGGCGGCTGGTCAGCGTACAGCACCTGGAGCCGGTGGGGTGGTGGCATCAGGCACACTCGTTCGTACGCGGGCACTGGCGCCGCCAGGACACCTCGGCGCCGATGCTGCTGGCCAAGGCGTGCCACGACATCGACTGGCTGGTGCACCTGTTCGGCCGGCCGCCGGCGCGGGTCTCGTCGTTCGGCTCGCTGTCGCACTTCCGGGCCGAGGAGCGGCCGACTGGAGCCGCCGACCGGTGCCTGGACTGCCCGCTCGAACCGGCGTGCCCTTACTCGGCGCCGCGGCTCTACCTGGGGTGCCTCGGCGATCCGGACAGCGAGTTCTGGCCGCTGTCGGCGGTCACCGCCGGGCGTACGGAGGCGGAGGTGCTGGACGCGCTGCGCACCGGCCCGTACGGACGCTGCGTGTACGCCTGCGACAACGACGTCGTGGACCACCAGGAGGTCGTGATGGAGTTCGACGACGGCGGCACCTGCTCGTTCACGATGAGCGCGTTCACCCCGATGGAGCACCGGCGCACCCGCCTGTTCGGCACCCACGGCCACATCGAGGGGGACGGGCGCACGCTGCGGCTGGTGGACTTCAGGACGGGCGCGGAGGAGATCATCGCGACGGACGGCGAGGCGGGCCCTTCGGCGGCGGACGGACATGGCGGCGGCGACGAAGGGCTCACCGACGCCTTCCTCGCCGCCGTCGCCTCGGGCGACGCCTCACTGCTGCGCTCGGACGGCGCGGAGAGCCTGATGACGCACCGCGTCGTGTGGGCCGCCGAACAGGCCCGCCTGACGGGAACCGTGGTCGTCCTCTAGCCCCAGACCTCCTGGGCGGTCTCGACGATCAGGCGGATCTTGGCGAACTGCTGGTCCTCGGTGAGCCGGTTGCCCTCGACCGTGGAGGAGAAGCCGCACTGGGGCGACAGGCAGAGCTGGTCGAGGTCGATGAACTTGGCCGCCTCGTCGATGCGCCGCTTGAGCGTGTCCTTCGACTCCAGCTCGCCGTGCTTGGTCGTGACCAGCCCGAGCACCACCATCTTGCCCGGCGGCACGAACCGCAGCGGCTCGAACCCGCCCGACCGCTCGTCGTCGTACTCCAGGAAGAAGCCGTCCACCCGCAGCTCGTTGAACAGCGCCTCCGCGACGAAGTCGTAGCCGCCGGAGGCCACCCAGGAGGACTGGTAGTTGCCGCGGCACATGTGCGTGGTGATCGTCATGCCGGCCGGCTTGGCGGCCAGCGCGGCGTTGATCTGCCTGATGTAGCGCAGGTGCATGTGCTCGGCGTCGTCGCCGCGCTCGGTCAGCTCGGCCCGCTGCGCCGGGTCGTTCAGGTAGGCCAGGCTCGTGTCGTCGAACTGCAGATACGTGCACCCCAGCGCGCCGATCCTGCTGACCTGCTCGGCGTAGGCCGCGCTCAGGTCACGCCAGAACTCCTCGACGTCGGGGTAGACCTTCGGGTCGATGGCGGCCGGGCCGCCCCGGTAGTGCACCATGCTGGGCGACGGGATGGTCAGCTTGGGCACCACCCCGCTCACCGTGTCGCGCAGGAACGTGAAGTCGTCGGCGAAGATCGGCTCGCTCAGCCTGATCCGGTCGTGCACGCGCAGCGCGGCCGGGGTGTATTCGAGATCCCCCTGCTCGTTGTGGAAGCGGACCGTGATGCGCTCGTCGGCGGCCTGGCCGATGCCGCTGAGCCGGTAGATGAAGTCCATGTGCCAGGAGGCCCGGCGGAACTCGCCGTCGGTCGCGCTCCGCAGCCCGGCGTCGCGCTGCTTGCGCACCACGTCCCTGATCGCCGCGTCCTCGGCCTCGCGCAGGGCGTCGCCGGTCAGGGTCTCACGGGCTTGGAGCAGGGCGGGCGGCCGGAGGAGGCTGCCGACGTGATCGGCGCGGAAGGGTGGTGAGGTACGCATGACAGATCATCCTCCGTAGAGCTTTCTGAGCGGGGCCTTGAGCAGCTTGCCCGCCGCGTTCTTGGGTAGTTCAGCCACGAATTCCAGATATTTCGGGATTTTGAAGCGGGCCAGCCGGCCGTCCAGGTGCTTCAGCAGGTCGCCCGGCGCCACCTCGGCACCGGGGCGCGGCACCACCAGGGCCTTACCCACCTCGCCCCACTTCTCGTCCGGCACGCCGATCACCGCGCACTCGGCGACGGCGGCGTGCTCGTACAGGGCGCTCTCCACCTCGGCGGGATAGATGTTCTCGCCGCCGGAGATGATCACGTCGTTGATGCGGTCGGAGATGCGCACGTAGCCGTCGTCGTCGGCCACGCCGATGTCGCCGGAGCGGAACCAGCCGTCGGCGGACAGGACCTCGGCGGTCTCCTTCGCGCGCCGCCAGTAGCCGGGCATCACGTTGGGGCCCTCGACGTACACCTCGCCCGGCTCGCCGGGGGCGGCGGGAGAGCCGTCGGGAGCGAGCAAGCGGACGTCGGCGAAGAAGCACGGCACGCCCGCCGACCCGGCCTTGGCGATCGAGTGCTCGGCCCCGAGGAAGAGCGCGCCGGGCGCGGTCTCTGTCATGCCGTAACCCTGCAGGAACGTCAGTCCCCGGTCCTGGTAGGTCCGGATCAGCGGCTCGGGCACCGGCGCGCCGCCGCACAGCAGGTGCCGCAGGCTCGACAGGTCGGCCCCGGCCCAGCGTTCGGAGCGCGTCAGCAGGCCGAACATCGACGGCACCCCGAACATCACCGTCACCCGCTCCGACTCGATCAGGTCGAACGTCCTGCCCACGTCGAACGACGGCTCCAGGATGGCCCGCCCGCCCTTGAGCACGCTCGGGATCAGGGTCTGGGCCAGTGCCGCGATGTGGAACATGGGCGCGCTGATCAGCGTCACCTCGTCGTGCGCGAGCGGAACGTCCACGAGCAGGTTGACGGTGTTCCAGGTCAGGTTGGCGTGGGTGAGCATGGCGCCCTTGGGGCGGCCGGTGGTGCCGGAGGTGTACATGATCAGGCACACGTCGTCCTGGCCCACGGGCGCGTCGATCGGCTCGGGCGAGCCGGTCATGAGCAGGTCCTCGTACGCGGCGGCCGTCAAGTGACGCCCGGGCAGCCCGGCGCCGTCGCGCTCCGCGCCCAGCACGAGGACCGCCGGCTCGGCGTCATCGAGGATGAAGCGCAGCTCCGGCATGGCGAGGCGGGTGTTGAGCGGGACGAACACCGCCCCCAGCAGCCCTGCCGCGAAGAACGTCTCCACCATCGCGGGCTGGTTGGCCCCGAGGAAGGCGACCCGGTCGCCGCGCCGCACGTCCAGCGCCGAGGCCAGCCTATTCACCCGTTCGCGCAGGTCACGGTAGGTGTAGTCACGTCCTCGGTACGACAGTGCGACCTTGTCGGGCGTCATGCGGGCCCGGCGGGCCGGCCACGAGCCAATCCCCTGATTCCGCATCGGGCCTCCTCAAGCCCTCAAGTTAGGCCACTATGCGATGGCTGTCACCGTTCTGCCCAACTTTCGTCGGGGACAGTGTCGAGAAGGCGCGCGGCGACCTCCGCCGCCTCCGCCCTGAAACGCTCGTGCAGCGTGTGGCAGACCCGCTGGGCCTTCTCGGCGGGCCAGTCGTGCGGCAGGTAGCGCAGCGGCAGCCGGGGGTCGGTCCTGATGATCTGCAGCCAGCCGGTGAGCAGCATGAGCGAGCGGGCCAGGTCGTCGGGCGCGTCCGGCGCGGGGTCGGCCTGGTCCCAGCGTGCCAGGAACGCCCGGTAGCGGTCGCCCAGCCCCGCCAGGTCGTAGGCGTCCCCGACCAGGGCCTGCATGTCGGTCGGGTGCCGGGGCTCGGCGGCGAACACCTTGACGTTCGCGCCCAGGTCCTCGACCACGCCCGCCGCGTCCACCTCGCCAGGGGCCATCCACAGGCCGTTCTGCAGCGGCCCGAACCCGGCCCAGACCAGCCGTGAGCGCAGCTCGTGCCGCTGCCGCTGCCAGGACTCGGGCAGCGAGAAGCCGATCAGCGTCCACCGGTCCTCGTCGGCGTCGTTGACCACGCCGCTGTGCCAGATGCGCCGCTCGCCGTCCTTGAGCACCTCGGTGCTGGTCGGGGTGAGACCGAAGTACATGCGGCGGCCCGAGCGCTGCCGGCGCAGCAGGCCGCGCCCGACCATCCGGGTGAGCGCGGAGCGCGTGGCCTCCTCCGAGATCCCGACGCTGGCGAACGCCTCGATGAAGCTCTGCGACGCGACGCAGATCCCGCGGCCGTACACGTGGTCTCCGAGAAAGGTCAGGATCACCGATTGCGGCCTCATACAGTGTCTCCGGATATTCGGCACTCTATTGACAGCCGTAATGTACCTGCCTACATTCGGGGCCACATCGCCCGGTCCAGGAGGTCCTGATGCGCAGGCTTCTACCGTCCCTGGCCTGTCTCCTGCTGGCCGTCACCGCGTGCGGCGGCGGCGGAGGAGACGGATCCGGCGGGCAGGATCCGATCAAAGTGGGCCTCATCGTCTCTCTCACCGGCAACTACACGCCGCTGGGCAGTGAGGACAAGAAGGCCGTCGAGCTGGCGGTCGAGCAGGTCAACGCACAGGGCGGACTGCTGGGCCGCAAGGTGGAGCTGGTCGCCCGCGACGACAAGACCGCCCCTGACCAGGGCATCGTGGCCTACAACCAGATCAAGGGCGAGATCGACGCGCTGATCGGGCCCGTGTTCTCCAACTCGGCGCTCGCGGTCGAGCCGCTCGCACAACGCGACAAGATGCCCTATCTGTCGCTGGCGCCGGCCCAGGAGCAGGTCGAGCCGATCAAGTCGTACATCTTCGTCACGCCCGCCCTGTCCAGCATGTACGCCGAGCGCTACCTGCAGTACATCCAGGCCGAGAACATCAAGACGATCGCGGTGGCCTGGGACTCCAAGAGCGCCTACTCGGTCTCCGGCCACGCCTCCATGGTGGCCCTGGCCCCGAAGTACGGCGTGACGATCGCCGTCGACGAGTCGTACGAGACCACCACCTCCGACTTCAGCCCGGTCTTCCAGCACGTACGCGACTCCAAGGCCGAGGCCCTGGTGTTCTGGGGCTCGGGAGCGCCCGGGGTGACGGCCGCCAAGCAGTACGTCGCCTCGGGCCTCAAGACGCCGCTGTTCCTGACCGCGTCGCAGGCCAGCAAGCTGTGGCTGGAGCCGATGGGCGCGGCGGCCGAGGGCATGACCGTGCAGAGCGCCATCGGCGTGGTCGGCGACAGCCTGCCCGCCGGTAAGCAGAAACAGATCATCGAGCAGATGGCCAAGCCGTACCAGCAGAAACACGGCTATCCGCCACCGCAGTTCGCGCAGGACGGCTACAGCGCCTCGCTGCTGCTGTTCGAGGCGATCAGGAAGGCGAACAGCACCGACAAGGCCAAGGTGCAGCAGGCGCTGGAGACCATGGACCTGATCACGCCGAACGGCCGCTTCCGCTACTCCGCCACCGACCACTCCGGGCTGTCCCCCGAGTTCATCTCGGTCAACACGGTCAAGAACGGTCAGTTCGTGCCCACCGAGTGGGCCAAGGAGCAGCTCGCCAAGACCGTCACCGCGGCGGGGTGAGGCGTGCTGACGGTCACCGGGGTATCCCGCTCCTTCGGGGGCGTCTACGCCGTCCGCGACGTGTCGCTGAGCGTCGCGGACGGCGAGGTCTGCGGCGTCATCGGCCCGAACGGGGCCGGCAAGTCCACCCTCTTCAACCTGATCACCGGGCATCTGGCGGCCGACCACGGGCAGATCTCGTTCCTCGGGCACCGCGTGGACCGGCTCGCGCCGCACCGGCGGGCCCGGCTCGGCATGTCGATCGTCTTCCAGGCGGCCCGGGTGTTCCGCGGCATGACGGTCAGGGAGAACGTCATGGTCGGGCTGCACGGGCGTACCGGGGCGGGGTTCGTCTCGGCGGCGCTGCGGCTGCCCCGGCACCGGCGCGACGAGCGCGAGATCGCGGCCGAGGCCGCCACGGCTCTGGAACGCGTGGGCCTGTCCGAATGGGCGGACCGGCCCGCCGACCGGCTGCCGATCGGGCAGCAGCGCGCGCTGCAACTGGCCCGCGCCCTGTGCGCGCGGCCCCGGCTGCTGCTGCTCGACGAGCCCGCCTCCGGGCTGCGCGGCCAGGAGCGCGAGCGGCTGGCCGCGCTGGTCGAGGAGCTGCGCGCGGGCGGGCTGACGATCCTGCTCATCGAGCACGACGTGGCGTTCGTGACCCGGCTCGCCGACCGGGTCGTGGTGCTCGACCTGGGGCAGGTCATCGCCGACGGCTCGCCGGCCGAGGTGCGGAACGACCCACTCGTGCTCGCCGCCTACCTCGGACAGGCCTCATGATCGACGTCCAGGACCTGGTGGTCTCGTACGGCACCGCGACCGCGCTGGAGCACGTCACGCTGCACGTCGGCAAGGGCGAGATGGTGGCGCTGCTCGGCCCCAACGGCGCCGGCAAGTCGACGCTGGCCAACACGCTCGCGGGCCTGCTGCGGCCCGCTTCGGGGACGGTGGAGATCGGCGGCCGGTTGGCGCTGATCCCGGAAGGCCGCCAGCTTTTCCCGGATTTGTCGGTCATCGACAACCTGGTGCTGGGCGGCTGGCGCTCCGGCGAGCGCGACCCGTCCTTCGTCTACGACCTGCTGCCCCGGCTGGCCGACCTGGCGGGGCGGCGGGCGGGCGTGCTGTCCGGGGGCGAGCAGCAGATGGTGGCGTTCGGGCGGGCCATGATGTCGCGCCCGTCGGTGCTCGTGGTCGACGAGCTGTCCCTGGGCCTGGCCCCGAACGTGACCGCCGATCTGGCCGGGCACCTCACCGAGCTGAACCGGTCGATGGGGCTGACCGTGCTGCTCATCGAGCAGAACGCGCGGCTGGCGTTCGAGCTGTGCTCGCGGGCGTACGTCCTGGAGTCCGGGCGGCTGGTGACCGAGGGCGAGTGCGCGGAGCTGGCCGGCGATCCGCGGGTGGCCAGCGCGTACCTGGGCGGGACGATCACATGAGCGCATTCCTCACCTACCTGCTGAACGGGCTGGCCGTCGGCTGCGCCATCGCGCTGATCGCCAGCGGCCTGGTCGTCATCCACCGGGTCACCGGGGTGGTGAACTTCGCCCAGGGGACGTTCGCGGTGGTCGCCGGGCTGTGCACGTCGTCGCTGCTCGGGCTCGGGTTCCCGCACGGGCTGAGCGAGGTGGCCGCCGTGCTGGTGGCGGCGTTCGCGGGCCTGCTGACCGGGCTGGCCGCCATCGGCAAACCCGGCACGACGGCGCTGTCGTCGCTGATCGTCACGCTCGGCGTCGGCGTGCTGGCCTACGCCGTGGAGATCGTGCTGTGGGGCGACCAGCCGCGGTCCGCGCCCGGGCTGGCGGGCTCGGTGACGGTGGCGGGGGCGCGCATCCAGACGCAGCACCTGCTGGTCATCGGGGTGACGGCGGCCACGTTCGTGCTGCTGGCGCTCTTCTTCGGGCGTACCTACCTGGGCAAGGCGCTGACGGCGTGCGCCTCCAACCCGTACGCCGCCCGGGTGGTCGGCATCGACGTGCGGCGGATGGGGCTGCTGGCGTTCGCGCTGGGCGGGCTGCTCGGCGGCATCGCGGGGGTGCTGGTCACGCCGCTGCGGCCGATCTCGTTCGACACCGACGTCACGCTCATCGTCAACGGCTTCGCCGCGGCCGTCTTCGGGGCGCTCACCCGGCCGGTGATCACCCTGGTCGGCGCGCTGCTGCTGGGCGTGGCCGAGACCATGGCCGCCGGCTACGGCTACGGGTCCCACCAACTGGAGGTCGCCCTCGGTCTCATGCTCGTCGTCATGATCGTGCAGGCGAGCCGCCGCCCGGCCATCTCCCAGGAGCTCACATGATCAAACTGGGTGCCGGGCTGCTGGTCGCCGCCGCGACGCTCGTCCTGCCCGCGGTGCTCGACGACAGCGGGCTGGCCGTCTACATCCTGCTCGGCCTGGCCGCCATGGTCACGGTCGGGGTGTCGCTGCTCATGGGGTACGCCGGCCAGGTGTCCCTCGGCCAGGGTGCCTTCTACGCCATCGGCGCCTACACCGCCGCCCTCCTCGCGCTCGGCGGCGTGCCTCCCCTGGCCGGGCTGCTGGCCGCGCCCGTGGTGGCCGCCCTGTCCGCGCTCGTCATCGGCACGCCGCTGCTGCGGCTGCGCGGCCACCACCTGGCGTTCGCCACGCTGGCCATGCAGCTCATCCTGCTCTCGCTGGCCGGGCAACTGGAGTTCACCGGCGGGGACATCGGGCTGCAGGCCATTCCGCAGTTCTCGGTGGGGTCGTTCGAGGTGGGGGGCGCGGCGGCGTACGCGTACATGACGTGGGGCGGGCTGGCGCTGGTCATGCTGGTGACCCACAACGTCATCACCTCACGCCCCGGCCGCGCCCTGCGCGCGCTGGCCACCAGCGAGATCGCGGCCGCGTCCTCGGGCATCCCGGTCGGCCGCTACAAGCTGGTGGTCTTCGCCCTGTCCGCCGCCTTCGCCGGGCTGGCCGGGGGGATCTACTGCTTCTACACCGGGTACGTGGCGCCAGGGTCGTTCCCGGTGCTCATCTCGATCCAGTACATCGTCATGGCGGTGGTGGGCGGGCTGGGCACGATCTGGGGGGCCGTGGTGGGGGCGGGCGCGATCACCCTGCTGGTGCAGGGGCTGGACCGGCTGGCCTCACTGCCGGGGATGCCGACGTATGCCCCCAGTGTGCTTTCTTACGCCGTGTACGCGCTCGTCCTGATCCTGGTGGTGCTGTTCCTGCCGAACGGCCTGGTCCCGGCGATCACCGGCCGCCTCTCCAGAGACCGCGACACCGCGCGCCGATGAGCCCCTTTCCGGTTTGACATCCGCGCGTAACACTGAACGCGTGTCTCCTGTCACGTGCGCACCTGTGCTGCGCGGCCGCGGCGCGGAGGAGGGCGCCCTGCGGCGGCTGCTCGACGACGCCCGCGCCGGGTCCGGCGGGGCGTTGCTGCTGGTGGGCGGGCCTGGCCTGGGCAAGACTGCCCTCCTCGACCTGGCCGCGGCCGCTCCTGGGTTCCGGGTGCTGCGGGTGCCGGGGGTGGCCGCGGAGTCGCACCTGCCCTACGCGGGCCTCCACGGCCTGCTCCGCCCGATCGCCCGGGACCTGCCTTCCGTGCCTGAGGCGCCGGCCCTCATGTCCGGGCTGGAGACCGGTGCGCTGACGATTCCCGCCTCTGTGCTCGGGGTTCTGTCGGCGCTGGCCGCCCAGCAGCCGGTGCTGATCTGCGTGGACGACGTGGACCTGCTGGACCCGGCCAGCCGCGACGTGCTGTCGTTCGTGGCCAGACGGGTGCCGAACGAGCCGATCGCCCTGCTGTTCGCGTCGCGTGAGGGCGTACTGGACGGGGTGCCTTCCCTTTCCCTGCCGAGGCTGGATCCGGTGGCCGTACGGGAGGTGGCCGACGACCTCGCACCGGGGAAGATCGCCGAGGACCTGCTGGCGGCGCTGGACCTGATCGCCCGGGGCAACCCGCTCGCCCTGGCCGAGCTGATCGGCTCGCTCACCCCCGACCAGCTCACGGGCCTGGCCGCCCCGCCCGCCACCCTGCCCAGGGACGGGCGGTTGTGGCGCGAGCACGCGGCCCGCCTCGCGGCCCTGCCCGCGCGGGCGCGCCCGCTCCTGCTGCTCATCGCCGCCGACCCCGGCCTCGACGCGGCCACGCTGATCCGGGCGGCCCGGCCCGCGTGCGCCCTCACCGCGCTCGAACCGGCCGAACGCGCCGGCATCCTGCGCACCACCGGCGACCGCTACGACTTCCCCGACCCGGCCTTACGCGCGGTGGCCTACCACGACGCCTCCCTCGCGGAGCGCCGCGCCGCCCACCGCCTCCTGGTCACCCTCTTCGAGAACGCCGATCTCCCCCTCTTCGAGAATGCCGATCTCCCCGGAAGCGGCGGTCTTCGCGGGATCGGGGCGAGCGGCGGCTTACGGCGGGCCTGGCATCGGGCCTGCGCGCTCGACGGCCCCCCGGACGAGCTGGCCGGCGAACTGGCCGCCGCGGCACTCGGCGCGCACCCCGCCCATGGCCACCCGGAGCCGTACCTGGCGCTGGAGCGGGCCGCCGAGCTCACCGACCCCCGCTCCCCCGCCAAGGCCGAGCGCCTGGCCGCCGCCGCCCGGCACGCGTGGGTGGCCGGCCGCCCCCAGGTCGCCCGTTCACTCCTGGCCCGGCTGCGCGGCCTGAGCGCGCCCGACGAGTTGCGCGCCCACGTACAACTCCTGCACGGCAGCCTCGAACTGCTGCGCGGCGAGACCGGCAGCGCCCGCGAGGAGCTGCTGTCAGCGGCGGCCTGGCTGCTGGAGAGCCACCGCATGCTGGGCGTACGCGCCCTGGTCAGGGCCGCGGACGCCAGCTACCGCGCCGGCGACAACCGGGCGTTCATCGCGATCGCCCGCCAGGCCGCCGCCCTGCGCCGCGCCGACGAGGCGGTGCCCACGCAGCTCATGTTCGAGTACCTGGCCGGCATGGCCGCCACGTTCAGCGGCTACCACCAGAAGGCGGCGGGCCCGCTGCGGCGCGTGGTCGAGCTGGCCGGCGCCGTACGCGATCCCGCCGTCCTGGTCTGGGCGTGCGTGGCCAGCATGCTGCTCGGCGACGACGCCACCGCCCACCGGCTGTCGGCGCGCGCCGTCGAGGCGGCCCGCGTGCGAGGCGCGGCCTCGGCCATGCCGCAGCTCCTCGACTACATGATCTACCCGGAGATCTGGATGGGCCGGTACGCCTCCGTCGCCACGACCGCCGCCCAGGGCCTGCGGCTGTCCCAGGAGACCGGCCAGCTCAACACGGCGGCCCAGCACCTGGCCTGGCTGGCGATCACGGCGGCCGTCGAGGGCGACCAGGAGACCTGCCGGATGCGCGCCGGGGCCGCCATCGACCTGGCCGACGCCCACGACCTGGGCATCGCGGGCGCCATCGGCAACTGGGCGCTGGCCTACCTCGATCTGTCCCTGGGCCGCCCGGCCGACGCCGCCACCCGGCTGCGCGCCGAGCGCCGCAACAGCAGCCACGTCGTCATCAGGGTCATGGCGACGCCGCACCTCATCGAGGCGTGCGCGCGTACCGGCGATCATGAGGGCGCCGGCGCGGCGCTGCGGGTGCTCGAACGCTGGGTCGGCAGCACGCGCAGCCCCGACCTGCGCGCGCTGGTGTCGCGCTGCCGCGCGCTGCTCGCCGCGCCCGGCGAGGCCGAGGAGCTGTTCCGCGAGGCGCTCGACCTGCACGGCCAGGGCATGTACGAGTTCGAGGCGGCGCGTACCAGCCTGCTCTACGGCAGCGCGCTGCGCCGCGACCGCCGCCCCGGCGCGGCCAGGGCCCACCTGCACGCCGCGCTCGAAACCTTCGACCGCTACGGCGCCCGGCTCTGGACGGAACAGGCCAGAACGGAGCTGCGCGCCGCCGGCGACCCGATCCGCCCGGCGCCGTCCGCGACCACGGAGCAGCTCACGGCCCAGCAGTTGCGGATCGCGCGCATGGTGGCCGAGGGCGCCACCAACAAGGAGGTGGCCGAGCGGCTGTTCCTGAGCCGCCGCACCGTCGAGCACCATCTCAGGAACATCTTCAGCCGCCTCGGCATCCGCTCCCGCGTCGAACTGGTACGGCTCATGTCCTGATCGGATGACCGGTGATTTCACCGATGCACGGCTGACCGCGCATCCGAACAATGGCGACAGACCGCAGTCACCCCCCAAGCGAGCAGGGAGTATGACGCCGTGCAGCTCTCCACCCCCCACCCCGGCGCGTTGACCAAGCTCACCCTCACGACCCTTCTGATCGGCGGCACTCTGCTGCCCGCCTCCCCCGCCCAGGCGGCCGACCCGTACGACTCCGCCTCCCTTACGCAGGCGGCCGGCCCGTACGACCGCGGCCCGAACCCCACCAACGCCATCCTGGAGGCGAGCCGCGGCCCGTTCGCGACCGCGCAGACCAGCGTCTCCTCAGTGAGCGTGAGCGGCTTCGGCGGCGGCACGATCTACTACCCGACCGACACCAGCCAGGGCACGTTCGGCGCGATCGCCATCTCCCCCGGATACACCGCCAGGTGGTCAAGCCTGTCCTGGCTCGGCCCGAGAATCGCCTCCCACGGCTTCGTCGTGATCGGCATCGAGACCAACTCGGTCTACGACCAGCCCGCCAGCCGCGGCCGCCAACTCCTGGCGGCACTCGACTACCTGGTCGAGGACAGCACCGCCACGGTCCGCAGCCGCATCGACGGATCCAGGCTGGCGGTGGCGGGCCACTCGATGGGCGGCGGCGGCAGCCTGGAGGCCGCCAACAGCCGCCCGTCCCTGCAGGCCGCCGTACCCCTCGCGCCGTGGCACACGACGAAGTCATGGTCGGGCGTCCGTGTCCCCACGATGATCATCGGTGGTGAGAGCGACAGCGTCGCCTCGGTCACCACGCATTCGGAGCCGTTCTACCAGAGCATTCCGTCGTCGTCGGAGAAGGCGTACCTGGAACTGAACAACGCCAGCCACTTCTTCCCGCAGACCACCAACACCACGATGGCCAAGTCGATGGTGTCGTGGCTCAAGCGGTTCGTCGACGACGACGTCCGCTACGAGCCCTTCCTCTGCCCGCCTCCCAGCGGCCTGGCGATCGAGGAGTATCGCCACACCTGCCCAAGCTCCTGACCCTCTGACCTGGTGGCGGCCGCAGGCGAGCGGCCGCCACCAGCCTATGCCGACCAGCCGGATTCGAGCAGGTCAAAGATGGCGTTCAACGCGGCCAGCGGGTCAGGCTCGGCACCCGCGAGCTCAGGAATCTCCAGAACATAGCGAGCCAGCGCACGAACCGTCATATCAGCGGGATCACGCCCGGTCTCATCAGCGATCGCCTCAGCCAGGGCCCCTTCGCCCGCGATCCAGAGCTTGCGCGAATATCCCCGGAGCGCAGGCGTACCGACGATCAGATCGCGCTTCCGCCGCAGCTCGTCAGGAAGATCACCGGCGAACGGCCCTCGCGCCGCCAGACACTCACGCAACGCCTCCAACACCGACTGACCGGGCGACCGCTCACGAACCGCACTCACCAGCCAGACGCGCCGTTCGTCGCCGTCATCGAAGATCAGCGCCTCTTTCCCGTCCGGCACGTGCGCGAACAACGTGGCGATGGAAACGTCGGCCTCATCAGCGATCTGCGCGACGGTGACACCGTCGTATCCATGCTCAGAGAACAACCGCAGCGCCGCTTCCGACAACGCCCGGCGCGTCTGCACCTTCTTACGCTCACGGCGCCCCATCGTCATGCCCTCAGCATACCGAAACCCAGAACGCCTACAAATCTAGAGTTGCTATAGTTTCAGAATCAGTTCAGTATGAACGCATGAAAACGAACCCCTGGGACGTACACCACCTGCCCCGCGCCGACAACAAGGTCTTCCTGGTAACCGGCGGCAACGCGGGCATCGGCTACTTCGTCGCCGAACAACTGGCCACCACCGGAGCCACCGTCATCCTCGGCAGCCGCAACCCCACCAAGGCCGAAGCCGCCCGCCTCTCCATCCGCGACCGAGTCCCCGGTGCCAAGGTCCGCCACCTCCCCCTCGACCTGGCCGACCTCCCCTCTCTCAAAGCCACCGCGGACGACCTGGAAAGACTCGACGGGCTGATCTGCAACGCCGGCGTGCTCCTCGACCACCCACCCCGCCGCACCACCAGGGACGGCCACGAGCTGATGTTCGCCACCAACCACCTCGGCCACTTCGCCCTGACCTACTGGCTACTCCCCCTGCTCAAAGCCACCCCCGGAAGCCGCGTCATCACCACCGGCAGCTTCACCGCCAAGTCAGAGACCCTGAACCTCAACGACCTCCAGAGCACCCACGACTACCACCCCAAACGCACCTACGCCCGCTCCAAGCTGGCCCAAATGCTCTTCGCCCTCGAACTGGACCGCCGCTTCGGCGACACCACGACAAGCGTCCTCACCCACCCAGGCGGCGCCCTCGACTCCCTCACCCCAGACCGCCCGATCCACCACCGCACAACCACCGACCGCCTACGCGCCCTCCCCGCCGGCCTCCTCTTGCAGGGCAAGGACGCCGCCGCCTGGCCCGCCGTCCGAGCCGCCCTCGACCCGTCCGTACGCGGCGGCCAACTCTGGGGCCCCCGAGTGTTCGGAATCCGCGGCCTACCCACCCTCGAACCTGTTAAAGGCCCCCTGGCCGACCCCGACCTCGCGACCCACCTCTGGACCGCCAGCGCCGAACTGACGGGCCTCGACTTCTAACGGGCCAGGTGACGGCTGCCGCTACTTCCCGTAGTGATAACGACAGGCGGCGACCATGATGGTGTCGTCGTTTCCGCGATAGACGAGCCGGTGTTCCGACGTTATGCGCCTGGGCCAGCAGTCGAACCATTCATACTTCAACGGGTCCGGCTTGCCGATGCCTTCGTTCTCGTTGCGGGATATGTCAGCGACCAGCTGGTTGATCCTTTCGAGGGATGCGTCGATCTTCCCGCCGCCAGCAGCAGTAACCCTCCCAGACAAGCTCATCGAAGAGGATCTTCACGCGGAAGCGTCCTCATCGGCCAGTTCATGGACGGTGCCGCCCCCGGCCTCCAGACGAGCGACCGCCTCTGACAGCCGCCTGCGGTTGACGGGAGAGGCCATCAGGTAGAGCGTCTCCCGCATCGATTCGTATTCGCGCTGCGACACCATGACGACGCCTTCTCCACCAGAGCGGGTGATCAGGGCTTCTTCCTGATCGTCGAGGGCGGCGGCGTAATTGGCCCGCGATTCTGACTCGTGGACGACGCGGCTGAGGTGCCCATTGGCCGAATACCTTCTGTGAGTGTGTTAGCGGGCCAGCCATCGAAAGACCGTACGTCGGCAGGTGGGCGGCCGCGACGTAGTGGGGCGCACCCTGGAGCGTCTCGCGTTTGAGGGAGGCCCGGCTCCTTCGCTGGACCAGCTATCGGGCGTCAGTAGTGCGCGGCTTGACATGCGAGCCCATGAACTTGAAGTGTCGCTGACGAGCCTTCCTCATCACGCCGGCACGTGGCCGGTAGGTGCCGCCGGGGAAGGTGGCGGTGAGCTCAAGATGTCCGCCGATGGCCTCCACGTAACGGGCCACCACATCCACTGATGAGACTTCACCACGCTCGATCTGCGAGACACGCGCCTTCGTCACCCCCATCAAGGCGGCGACCTCGTTCTGCGTCAGAGCGGCGCTCTTGCGGCGTTGGGCAAGCTGCCAAGCGTCGATGAAATCGTCAACCATGCGTCGGGTCTCGGCCAGAGCCTCTTCCCCTCCGGCCTACTCAACGTGCTCAGCGCGGTTCCACTTCTTGAACGTCGTCATTAATCCTGCCCCTCCCCTTCTGCGCGCTCTTTCAGGTAATTTTCGTCCAGCCGCTCTGCGTGCGGTACGGCTTCCTCATACCAGCGGTCAGGGTCGCGAGGGCTCGCCTTGATCTTGTCTCCGGCGACAAGGACGATGGCGTCCCGTCTTGGGTCGAAGACGAACAGCAGTCGAAGTGCGCTACGTCCGGTAGACCGGGGGCGCAGTTCCTTCAGGTTGGCGATACACGAGGCGTTCACTTTGCCACCCCTGGGCTTCGACCCGCTGACCGGCACCTGGTAGCCGCAACGCCTGGTTGGGCAGCAGCGCAGTGTGCAGGCGCCGTCTGAACCTGCAACCTTAGTTGCCTTATAGCTTGCAACCTCGGTAGCCTACACTGATGATGAGGAAGCGGGATCTAGAGCGGCGGATGCGCAAGCTCGCGAAGGAGTATGGCGTATCCGTTCGTTCAACCGAAGGCGGCAACCACACGAAGTGGCATGCCGGCTCGGAGGCGATGCCTGTGCCTCGCCACTCGGAGGTCAATGAGCGCACGGCGAAAGGAATCCTGGAGAACTGGGAGAGCATCCTGGCTGAGGTTGCGAAGGAGCAGGAGGAGCAGTGAGCAAGCGCGACACTTACACCATCACCGCCAGTAGGAGTGATGACTGGTGGGCTTTGACCGTCTCCGGACCTGGCCTCAAGCGCAGCTACCACACCCAGGTGAAGCGCCTGGAGCAAGCCGAGGAGATGGCGCGTGACCTGGTGGTCACCATGCTGGATGTGGACGTCCTCGAGATGAACGCCGACTTCGACCTGACCGTGGCCGACGATGAAGTGGCCACAGAACTGGAGGCCACGCTGGTAACCCGCCTCGCGGCGACCCTGGTCAAACAGAAGGCTGCTGAAGCGACGCAGGCAACGGTGGCTGATCTGGCGCGAAGAGGTTACGTTCACCGCGACATCGGTTACCTGCTGGGTATGTCACACCAGGCTGTCGGGAAGTTGCTGAACGAGGCGGAGAAGGGGACGGCCGCTTCTGCGGACGATGCCGGTACACGTTCCGGGGCGCTTCCCCTTAAGGAAAAGCTCGATCAGCTTTGCATGACGCGCGACACGGAAGCGCTGTTCAAGTCTTACCTGCTCGAAGTGGCCGCAGGCGATCCAACGGACCGCAAGCTGAACAGGCTAAGAGCACTGGGTGAGCAGCTGCGGCACGGCAAACGGCGACGGCTGTCAGAGGCCTGATCGGCCGCGCCGGCACCGGATTCACCCTCCGCGTCTACGCCCACATGATGTCCGGCTCCTACGTCCGGTGGCGCGTCCGATCCGGCGTAGATCCGCAATTTCACCCGACCAGGCGTCCCAGGATCGCTTCTTCTGGGTGCTTCTCTTGATCTCGCCCCTAGGACTCCTCAACCAGTTTGGCAAGCCCTCATACGTACGCAGCTCACCACATAGGCTGCTGACAGTCTCTCTCGTGCGACATCCACTGAGCCCATCATCATCGGGCAATCTGGATCGGCAAGGTACGACGCCACCGCGATCGAAGCGGCCACGGCTGGCGTGCCGACACCACCCGTCTCTGCCGGTCAGGCTCTGAGCCGCCAGCTCAAACTTGTTGGTGGCACGGTCTCTCTGGAGGCATCGGCGAAGTCTCCGCGTGGGACCAGCTACTCGACCGTTACCCAGACTAGCGAGAAGGCGCTGATCCCAACTCCGGCGTGCGCATCTTCGACGAGCCGCTGCACGTCGCGGCTGAGCAGGGATACCTGAAGTGGTCGCCGAGCTGGCCATACGGGTCGACGACGTCGACGCCGAACATTGAGGCCGTACCGCGCTTTGGATGGCCGTCTTCGAAGGCCGCGTGGACGGGCTCCTGGCGCCGAATCCTCCGACTGCGTCCCGTCAGCAATGTCGTCATCAAGCTACCCGGTGGCAAGACCCAACGCAGAAGGCCGCGGCAGCCGATCACCCCCGACCGCCTGCGGTGCGCGCCGAAGCCAGAAATCGTTCAATCGAAGCTGGCGATCCAATCGTTGATAAATTTCGACGCCTCGTCAGCGAGGACGACATCCCCCCTGGGGGCGGGCGCGAGGCTCTCGACAATCAATTCAGGCGAAACGGGTTCTCCTGCAACAACGAGGTAGCAGCCTAGGCCATCACTCATCTGACGTGCCATTGAGGAGACAAACGCATTGCGGCGGAATCTATTACAGAGCAGCAATAGGTTCTGCCGTTCCAGCTCTGCTCTTAGCTGTCTCAAGGTGTCTTCGAAGTCGATCGACGAATGGACCACGATGGGCGACGCGTTTGCGCGATTCAGTCGCAGCTCGTATGTCTCGTCGTCGGTACGGGTTGTCACCTGACAGGGCACAAGGGATTCGTCGGCCAGTGCGACCAATTGGAGATGGTGCATGCTCACCTCGGCACATAGTTGGGGTTCGGGATCCAGACGTCGTCCGCTTCCCCGTACTTGCCTGGCTTCCAGGCTCCTCTGATCTGCGATGGATCGATCTGTTTGAACACGACCTCCTGCTCGCCCTTGAGGTGTTTGAATCCGGGCCCGTATTTCACTTCCATGCCGTTCCCGCGGTCATCGACCTCGAAGATGTATCCCTTGTGCCCGACTGCGAACCCCCTGGCCACGTTCTTGCTCTTTGAGGCACCGATCAGGCCGTTCTCGCCCGAGAGGTGATCTTCAAGGCTCATGTCCGGGTCTCGTGCGGTCATGCCCTTCTCGAAGATCTTGTCCGTGATCCGACCGTCCCCCCGGAACAGCGGTGGCGTCTCCTTCCCCTTGAACTCGAAGCGCTCTCCATAGGGGAAGAGCGTGGCCGACGGCTTGGGATTTATCACGTTCTTGGCGGCCTTGGCCAGGGCTCCAACGGCCTGCTTGGTGCCTGAGACTGCGCCGCTGGAGCCGGCCGTGGTGATGGCTGCCACGATGTCCGGAATGAGGCGGCCGAACGCCCGATCGGGATTTGAGGCCCATGTATCCCAGTCCAGCGCCGCCTTGGCGAACTCGGCCGGGTTCTGAACGCCGTAGAGCAGCCCTTGAGCCATGTCGTTGACGCTGCGCTGCCAGCCCATATGGTCGATGACCGCCCGGGTGGGCGAGTAGTCGATCACCAACTTCCCCAAGCCGGCCACGCTCTCCACCGCGCCCTTGACCGTTTCCGTCATCCCGTCACGGGAGTTCAGATTCGGGTCGAGCGTGTCCTGGATCTGCTGGCCGAGTCGGTCCCAGAAGCCACCTGTCGTGGGCAGGACCGCTCCGGGAGCGAACACGGAGTCATCGACAGAGATTGGTGGCTTGCCCGCGCCGAACAGCTCCGGCTTGTCCACCTCCATGCGCTCCAGAAGCACCAACCGCTTATTGATCTCAGGGCCTTGAATTCCGGCCCACGCCGCTACTCGACGAATGGTGTCGGCCGAGGCAGGCGACAGCCAAGCCCCGCGCAGTAGTGTCCATAACTCCTCGCCGATGGAGTCCAGCGCCGATTCAGCCTGGCGCAGCGCGTCTTTCAGACTGCGGACTCCCTCCGGCACCATGCCCTCCAACTGGCCCATGGCTAGCCGGGGCTGTCCGCCGGCGTACGGGCCAACAACGCCCGGAGTTCTTCTACCGCCCCGGCACACGCCCCGATCAGGATTTGGCGCTGAGCGGTCAGTTCACCGGCGAAGCGCTGAGCGGCCGGACCGGTCCATACGTTCTGCCCCATGAGCGCGATCGGGCGGTCGAGTCTGGACCTGGCCTGATCGGCGAGTTGCTCGGCTCTGCGTAAGGCCTGTTCCACTTGCTCCCGGGTCATACCTGACTCCTTGGGTGCGGACGGTCAAGCTGGAGACCAAGACATGAGCCATTGGACTGCGCTTCACCTACCGCAGCAACCGAATCGTCGGGATTGGTTGGAAGTGTCAGACGATGCGACGCCAGTCCGCGGCAACATCCCCAGCGTGGACTCTACGAGGGCTCAACAACAGTACTGACCTGGAAAACTCCACCAAGATCATCCCGCGCATGTCCCACCGCGGTGTCATGGCTACCGGTAGTCAGGATCATGCGCGCCGAAGGCGCTCTGCCCGAGCGCAGCGAGGATCTTGGGTGGGCATCCGCCAGCCCACTCGGTAACCGGGCAAGGGAGGGCGCCGTAGGCGCGTGGGGTGCGCCGAAGGCGCCTGAGTGAGAGCGTCTGAGCCGCTCTTGCGCGAAGCGCCCCAAGAGAAGACCTTTTTGGCGGGCCGGAGGCACGCCCCAGGCGGGCAGCCCGAGCGGAGCGAGGACCGCTCAGGGTGGGATCCCGCCAGGCAACCTGGTAATCGGGCAACGGGTGGGTGGCTGAGGGCAACCTACTTGGCCAGGTGTCTGCTGATGACCAGGCGCTGGATTTGGTTGGTGCCCTCGAAGATCTGCATGATCTTGGCCTCGCGCATGTAGCGCTCGACCCGGAACTCCCGCGTGTAGCCGTAGCCCCCGAACACCTGCACCGCGTCCGTGGTCACCTTCATGGCGGCGTCCGTGGCGACCAGTTTGGCCACGCTCGCCTGCCTGCTGTACTCCAGCCCCGCGTCCCGGCGGCGGGCCGCGTCCAGGTACGTGGCTCGTGCGCTGTCCACGGCCGCCGCCATGTCCGCCAGGAGGAAGCCGAGTCCCTGGTGGTCGATGATGCGCTTTCCGAACGTCTGGCGTTCCTTGGCGTACGTCACCGCCTCGTCGAGCGCGGCTTGGGCGAGGCCCGTGGCGCAGGCGGCGATGCCCAGGCGGCCGGAGTCCAGGGCGCTGAAGGCTATCTGGAGGCCCTGGCCCTCCTCCCCCACCAGGCGGTCGGTTTCCAGGATGGCTCCGTCCCAGTGGGCGCTGGTTGTCGGGATGGCGTGGAGGCCCATCTTTTCCTCGGGGCGGCCGAACGTCAGGCCGTCGGTCGTGCCCGGTGCCAGGAAGCAGGACACGCCTCGTGAGCCCTCGCCGGTGCGGACGAACAGGGCGTAGAAGTCGGCTATGCCCCCGTGGGTGATCCACGCCTTGTTGCCGGTGATACGGTAGCCGTTTTCGACGCGTTCCGCCCTGCAGGTCAGGGCGCCGGCGTCGGATCCGGCCTGGGGCTCTGACAGGCTGTAGCCGCCGATCATGTGGCCGGCCAGCATGTCGGGGAGCCACCGCTCCCGCTGCTGTGGCGTGCCGAAGGCGGCAATAGGGTGGCAGGCGAGCGTGTGCACGCTGGTCGCCACCGCGACGGCGGCCCAGCGCATCGCCAGCTCCTCGATCACCTGCAGGTACACCTCGTACGGTTGCCCGCCGCCCCCGAACTCCTCCGGGTACGGCAGTCCGAGCAGCCCTGCCGACCCCAGCGTGGTGAACAGCCCCTCCGGGTACGTCTCCGCGCGCTCGTGCTCGTCCACCCGGCGCGCCAGTTCCTTGTCGGCGATCTCCCTGGTCAGCTCGATGAGGTCCCGGGCGTCCTGGTCGGGTAGCAGGCGGTCGACGGTCGCGGTCACGGTTACTCACTCCTGGCGGGATCGAAACGGTGAGGTCGGACGGGTGGGTGGGATCGAACGGGTGGGATCGAACGGGTGGGATCGAACGGGTGCGGGTGAACAAGTGCGGGCGATCGGCTGTGGGTGAAGGGCGGGGTCAGGCGGTAGGAGCGGGCTCGTCCAGGGCATCGAGGGCGGCCGTGGCTTGTTCGCGGAACTGAGCGACCCGGGCGAGCTTGATGTCCTCGTACCCCCGGATGAGCTCCGTCAGGCCCGCGATCTCCTCGACCGCCCCGGCGGTGGCGGGGGTGAGGCGGGTCAGGGCGGTACGCACCAGGTCGCGGTACTCGGTGACGAGCGAGCGCTCCACCCGGCGCACCTCCGCGCGGCCGAACACGTCGAACGCCGTCCCGCGCAGCACCCGGGCCGCCCGCAGGCCACGGAACAGGACGCCGGCCGAGCGGCGCAGTTTGATCTTGCGCTTCATGCCCATCGCGCGCAGCGCCGGCGGGTGCAGCAGGACCGACACGACGGCGTCGGGGCCGAACTCGCGTTCGCGGCGGGCCCGCTCGTCGGGGTCGAGGTGCAGGCGGGCGACCTCGTACTCATCCTTGTAGGCCATGAGCTTGTGCAGCCCGCGGGCGTAGGCGAGGCCGATCGCGGCGGCGGACTCAGCGCCCGCCCGCTCGGTCGCGAGGGCCACGACCTGGCGTACGTCCTCGGCGTACGTACGGGCGTAAGCCGCGTTCTGGTAGCCGGTCAAATCGGCGACGCGAGCGGCGATGACCTCGTCGAACCCCTGAGGCACCGAGCCGGGCAGGACGGCCCCGCGCACGGCCTCGGGGTCGGACACGGCGGCGCGGCCCCAGCGGAAGGCGGCCAGGTTCTGCTCGACGGCGGCCCTGTTGAGCGTGATGGCGCGCTCGATGGCGCCGGCGCTGACCGGCAGGCAGCCGTGCTGGTAGGCGGCCCCGAGCAGCAGCAGGTTGGCCGGCATGTGGTCACCGAACAGCGCCTCCGACAGCGCGTGCGCGTCCACCAGGAACTGCTCCTTGGTGGCCGACTCGACCCGCGCCACCGCCTCGGCGTGGCCGGGCACGGGGACGCGGCCGGTGACCATGGCGGCGGTGGGCACGATGGAGGTGTTCAGCACGGCGACGGTACGCTCCGGCGCGGCCACGGCGAGGGTGACTTCGGCCGCCGCGCCCAGCACGTCGAACCCGATGAGCACGTCGGCGCTCCCGCCCGAGGCCCGGATCGAGCCCTCCGGCGACCGCTTGGAGATCCGTACGTCGCTCACCACCGGCCCGCCCTTCTGGGCCAGCCCGGTCTGCTCCAGCCCGGCCGCGTGCAGCCCGTCGAGGTGCGCCGCCATCTGCAGGATCTGCGACACGGTGACCACGCCGGTGCCGCCGATGCCGGGCATTCTGATCAGCACCTCGTCACCGGCGCCATGAAGAGGTTCCTGGAGCTCCACGGGCAGCGGCGGCGGCTCGCGCCTGACAACAGTGCCCGGCTCCACCAGCAGGAACGAAGGGCAGTCGCCCTTGAGGCAGCTCAGGTCCGTGTTGCAGGAGGCCTGGTGGATGCGGGTCTTGCGGCCGTACTCGGTCTCGACGGGCTGCACGGACAGGCACGTGGAGACGTCGCCGCAGTCGCCGCAGCCCTCGCAGACCCGCTCGTTGATCACGACCTTCTGGGTGGCCGCGGGCACTTTGCCGCGCTTGCGCAGCCGCCGTTCCTCGGCGGCGCAGCGGTCGTCGTGGATGAGCACGGTGACGCCGTCCAGCGCGGCCAGTTCGCGCTCGACCTCGGGCAGGTCGTCGCGGTGCCGTACGGAGGCGACCGGCGCCAGCCGCACCCCCCGGTACGTCTCCGGCTCCGGCGTCGTGACCACGATCCGGCGCACGCCCTCGATCTCCAGCTCGCGCGTCAGCGCGGGCACGTCGAGCCGGCCTTCCGCGCGCTGGCCGCCGGTCATGGCGACGGCGTCGTTGTAGAGCAGTTTGTACGTCATCGTCACCCCGGCGGCGACGGCGGCCCTGATCGCGAGGGAGCCGGAGTGGTGGAAGGTCCCGTCGCCCAGGTTCTGTACGAAATGCCGGTCCTCGGTGAACGGCGACAGCCCGATCCACTGGGCCCCCTCACCGCCCATCTGCGTGATGCCCACCTGGGTGCCGCGCCCGTGCCCGTCCAGCGCGATCATCGCGTGGCAGCCGATGCCCACGCCGACCAGCGTGTCGTCCGAGGTGCGGGTCGAGGTGTTGTGCGGGCAGCCCGAGCAGAAGTAGGGCGTCCGCGCCGCCACCACCGGCAGCAGCCCGCGTCGCCGGGGCGCGCGGCGGGGCCGTTCGACGCCCAGGCAGCGGGCGATGGCCGTGGCCACGTCCTCGGCGCTCAGGGTGCCCTTGGCCGTGAGCAGGTCCCTGCCCGCGATTGCCGGGGTGCGCTCGCCGCCGTACAGGGCCTGCTTGAGGTGCCCTTCCAGGAACGGCACTTTGTCCTCGACCACGAGCACCCGGTCGAGGTCGGAGGTCATGGCGACCAGCTCGTCGTACGCGAGCGGGAACGGCATCCCGATCCTGATCAGCCGCACCCCCGCCTCGTCGAGGTCGATCCCCAGGTCGGACAGGGCCCGCTGGACCACCGCGTAGGTGGCGCCGGAGGCGAGGACGCCCAGCGTGGTGTTGCCGGCGCCGGCGGTGATCCGGTTCAGGCCGTGCTCGCGGGCGTACGCGCGGGCCAGGTCGAGGCGGCGGGTCAGCAGGTCGTGCTCCGCCGCCACGGCGGCCGCCCCGAGCAGGATGGGGGCGGGTCCCCGTGAGTCGCGGCCGGGCACGGGGATGGTCTCGCGCAGTGAGCCGAGGTCCACGGTGGCGGAGGCGTCGGCGATGTCCGCGACGATCTTCATGCCCACCCAGAGCCCGGCGGCCCTGGACATGGCCACCGCGTGCAGCCCGTACTCGATGATCTCGGCGACCGAGCCGGGGGCGAGCAGCGGCATGGACAGGCTCTGGCACATCGGCTCGCACGAGCTGGGCAGCGTGGAGGACTTGCAGCCGGGGTCGTCGCCGATCCAGGCCACCGCGCCGCCGAGCGCGGCCGTGCCGGCCGTGTTGGCGTGCCTGATGGCGTCGGCGGCCCGGTCGAGGCCGGGGTTCTTGCCGTACCAGAAGCCGGTCACGCCGTCGTGGCGGCGGCCCGGCACCTGCTCCAGGAGCTGGGTTCCGGCCACGGCGGTGGCCGCGAGCTCCTCGTTCAGGCCGGGCCTGAACACCACCCCCGCCGGGTCCAGAAACCGGGCCGCCCGGCCCATCTCCAGGTCCACCCCGCCCAGCGGCGAACCTTGGTAGCCGGTGACGAACACCCGCGTGTCCAGCCCGCGCTCCTCGTCCAGGCGGCGCTGTTCCAGCGTCAGGCGGACCAGGGCCTGGATGCCGGAGATGAGCACGCGGCCGTCAGGGGCGGCGTACCTGTCGTCGAGCGATACGGGGGCGGGAGTCTCGCTCGCGCTCATGCGAACCTCCTGGCGTTCTACGTGTGTGTCCCAGCACAGCAACGAGGGCACGATGTGCGCAAGTATTAGATGATAAAGTAGGTCGAAGACGCAAACAATATGACTTCATGGAGTAATCGGCTGATGTTATTTGCGCCCGAAGGAGGCGTTCCCCGTGGCTGACCTGGACGAGATCGACCACCAGGTGCTGCGGCTGCTGCGGGAGGACGGGCGCAGGACGTTCTCCGAGATGGCCGAGGTGATCGGGCTGTCGGTGGCGGCGGTCAAGCGGCGGGTGGACCGGCTGCGGGACCTCGGGGTGATCACCGGCTTCACCGTGCAGATCGACTACGGCAAGCTCGGGTGGGGCATTGAGGCGTTCACCGAGCTGCGCTACCCCGGCACGACGCCGGTCAGCGAGATCGTCAGGACCGCCACGGACGTGCCCGAGGTGCAGGCGGTGTTCACGATCGCCGGCGACCCCGACGCGCTGATCCACGTGCGCGTACGCGACCTGGGGCACCTGCAACAGGTCATCGACCGGCTGCGCAGGGCCGGGGACGTGACGGGGACGAAGACGCTGCTGGTGCTCGGGTCGTGGACGCGAGACGCGCTGGCACCGCGTACGAGGTGAGGTCAGCGGGCCCGTCCGGCCTTCTCACGGCGGGGCTCATGGCGCGAGAAATAGCCGATCAGCAGGCCGACCGACAGCAGCACGGCCACGACGAGCCCGAGCGCCCAGACCGACACGCCGGTCAGCGGCAGGGTTCCCTGCTCCTCGTCGTGGGCGGGCGGCGGGACGTCGGCGGGCGCGGGGAGGGGCTCGTTCTCGCGGACCTGTTGTTGCTTCGGTTCCGCCATCGGCGGCTCTTCCACCACCACGGCCTCGGCGGCGGCGTCCCGGGGCGTGGCCGACGGTTCCGGCGTGGAGGCGGGGGCGGGGGCGCGGACCGGCCTGACGGTGGTGCCCGTACAGGAGCGGTTGTTGGCGTCGTTCTCCTCGCGGCTGCCGGTGCGGACGACGGCGCACGTCTCGAACAGGCCGGGGGTCCCAGGGGTCTTCGTGTACGTGAACGTCCTGGTCTCGTCCGGGGCCAGCGCGCCGAGGGAGCGTTCGCCGTGGGCCGGGCTCTGGACGGTGACCTGCTGCGCCCGTGAGGGGCCGTGGTTGGTGACCGTCAGCGTGTGCGGGACACTGTCGCCGGCCTTGGCCCGGCGCGGGCCGTCGGCGGCGATCTCCAGGTCGGTCATGACCTGGGCGCGGCTGATCAGCTGCGTGGCCGGGCCGCCGGTGACGTGGGCGCGGTTGGTGATGATCGTGCCGTCCTGGAGCGCCGGGTCGGTGACGACGGGGATCTCGTACGTCACGCTCCGGTCCGCCGGGATCGTCAGCGCGTCGCACGTGATGGTCCGGTTCGTACGCGAGCAGCCGACCGGCACCCGGCCCGGCGTCAGGTTCTGGTCGAGGGTGATGGTGACGGTGACCCCGGCGGTGTCCTGGTGCTCGGCGTTCGTCACGGTCACCGCGTAGACCGAGTCCCTGCCGATGATCAGCGGGCTGGGCCTGATGGACGTACCGATCCGCAGCACCGGCGTCGGCGTGATCGTCTGCTCGGGCCCGCTGACGGGCGGCGGTGGCGTCGGCCTCGACGCGTCGGCCGATGAGGAGACGGCGGAGGCGATCCAGCCGCTCAGCGCGGCGAGCGCGATGACCGCCGCGATCCCGGGCCTGCCCATGTCGTACCCCCGCCGTTCGCGTCCCGTGCCTGCTCGACCGGGGCGATCCTCTCCCCGGCCGCCCGGGGCGCGCGGGCGATCCCACCGGATCCATGCGCCGTCATGGCGCGATCTTTGCCCGGGGCGAACGACCTCCCGCGTCCGGTACGGGCGGCGTACCGTCGAAGTCGTGACAGGTGCCGCGCGCTACGACGAGATCGCCGACTTCTACGAGGCCGGCTGGACCGACGCCATCGAGGACCCGGCCTCCCTGCGCCTGCTCGACCTGCTGGGCCCGGTCGAGGGCCGGCGGGTGCTGGAGATCGCCTGCGGCCACGGCCGGATCAGCCGCGCGCTGGCCCGCCGTGGCGCCGAGGTGCTGGGCGCCGACATCTCCGCCGTCCTGATCGGCAAGGCGCGCGCCGCCGAACGCGACGAACCCCTGGGCATCCGCTACGAGCACGCCGACGTCACCCGGCCAGGGCCGCTGGATCCGGGCCCCTTCGACGCCGTGGTCTGCAGCTTCGGCCTGTCGGACATCGACGATCTCGACGGGGCCGTGGCCACCGCCGCCGGGGCGTTGCGTCCCGGGGGCGTCTTCGCCTGCTCGATCCTGCACCCGTGCTTCCCCGGCGGGCGGGGCGTCTCGGGGTCGTGGGGCGAGCGCTATCACGCCGAGGGCTGGTGGCGGGCCGACGGGGAGCTGTCGGCGCTGCGCCGCCAGGTCGGCGCCAACCACCGCACTCTCTCGACCTACCTCAACACCTTCCGCCGGCACGGCCTGTGGCTGGACGAGCTGGCCGAGCCGGAACCGGCCGCCGGCTGGGCGGAGCGGCGACCCGACGCCGCCAGGTTCCCGGTGTTCCTGGTCATGCGGTGTGTGAAGTGATCAGCTCGTATTCGACCTGGTCGAGCGGGGTGCCGTCGCCGTAGTCGTGGCCGCGTACGACCGTGAAGCCGTGCGGCGTGGCAGGTGACACCGTGCAACTCATTCGATCGCGGTACGCCACCGGTGCTGCTCGGTTTCCAGGTCGGCCGGGTAGAAGCTCTCCACCCGCAGCTCCTGGGCGGTCACGTCCTGGGGGTGCCGACAGTGGTGATCATCGAGAAGTAGCTGACGGTCACGCCGCCCTTCGTGAAGATGACCGGGATGATCGGCAGGATCGCGGCGGTGAGGTCGGGGTCGCGCCACGCGGCCGGGATGCCGGGTCCGGCCAGCACCTCCGCCAGCAGGTCCTGGGTGATGGCATCGGGGACGCCGCCCACGGCCTCGCGGTGGACGCGCTGGATGAGGGCTGGGGCGACCTGCGCCCAGTTGGCGACGTGGGGGCGCAGTTCGAGGGGGTCGAACATGAGCCGGATCACGTTGGCGGTGCCGGTGGCGGGGCGGTCGCCGCGCAGGTGGGCGAACATCACGTCGGCCGTCCGGTTGGTCTGGGTGATGTTCCAGTGGCGGTCCATCACCACCGCCGGGTACGGCTCGTGGTGGGCCAGCGCCCGCTCCAGCGCCGCCCGTACCCGGGCCATGGCCGGTTCGGCGATGCCGGTGTGGCGGTAGGCGGGGGCGTACCCGGCGGCGAGCAGCAGGTCGTTGCGCTCGCGGAGGGGCACCTGGAGGGCGCCCGCCAGCGTGATGACCATTTCGCGGCTCGGGGTCGAGCGGCCGCTCTCGACGAAGCTGAGGTGGCGCGGCGAGACCTGCGCGTGGTGGGCCAGGGTGAGCTGGCTCATGCGCCGGGTCCGGCGCCAGTAGCGCAGCAGGTGGCCGAGCGGGGAGTTCGATGTCCTCACCCTCGCCAGTCAACGGTCTCCGGCGTCCGGGCGCACTTCCCTCGGAGGGAATTGGATCCGTGCGGCCGCGAACCGACAGTGGAGCCACCGTTCAATCCTTCTGGAGGTCTTCGATGACCATCTTCACCGTTCACTCCGTCGGCACCGCGCCGGAGCCGTCCCGGGAGCCGCTGGACGAGCTGCGGCGGCGGGTGGGGTTCGTACCCAACCTGGCCGGGGCCATCGCCGCCGCGCCGGCCGCGATCGACGCCTTCAACCAACTGCAGCGGGCGCTGCGGGACACCACCCTCACCGGGGCCGAGCGGGAGGTGGTGGGGGTCGCGGTCAGCGTCGCCAACCGGTGCCCGTACTCGGTGGCCGCCCACTCGGCCTTCGCCGCACGGGCGGGCGTGCCACCGGAGGTGATCGACGCCCTGCGGGCCGGCAAGGACGACGTGCCGGAGGAGAAGGCCGCCGCCCTGGCCACCTTCTCCCGGGCCCTGGTCCGATCCGGCGGCCTCGTGGACCGGGCCGAGCTCGCCGCCCTGCTCGGCAGCGGGTACTCCCCCGCGCAGGTCCTTGAGGTGATCACGCAGGCGGCGTACACCGTCATGGCGAACTGGGTCGCCAACGTCACCGGCACCACGCTCGACGCGGCACTGGCGGACAGGGCCTGGAGCCCGTGACGGGCGACAGGGCACCGTAGGGGATGGTCGCGGCGGGCGATCAGGCGTCTGTCGGTTTTCACCGTCAGACGCCGCGCTTGCTCACTCTCAACGAGGATGCCTGGTGTGGCTGCCGTCTTCGGTGGAGTGCCGGAGCGTGTCGGTGAGCGCGTCGGTGCTGGTCGCGCCGACGATCAGTGCGCCGTTCTCGAAGAGGAATCGTGGCACGGTGGTGACGCCCTCCCGCCGTGCCACGGCCACCTGCTCGCGCACCTCGGCGGCGCCCTCGTCGGAGGCGAGGAAGTCCCGTACCCGGGTGGCGGCCAGGCCGGATCGCTCGGCCAGGTCGGTGAGGCGCGTGTGGTCGGCGATGTTCACGCCGTCGCGGAAGTACGCGTCGAAGAGGGCGGTCGCCAGCGTGGCCTGCACCGCGGCGCCGTGCTCGTCCAGGGCGAGCCACAGCAGCCGGTGGGCCGTGAAGGTGTTGACCGCCACCGCGCGGTCGAACCGGTACTCGATTCCCTCAGCGGCGCCGAGCCGGGTCATGCCCGTGAGCATCGCCTCGGCCTGTTCCGGACCGAACATCTCGGCCACCGTGTCCATCAGCGGCCGGGGCTGCTCGGGGGCGTCGGGAATGAGCTGGTACGGGCGATGGATGAGTTGAACGTCCGGTTCCGCACCGGTCTCGGCGACCGCGCGGTGGAACTGGTGCGTGCCGAGGCGGCACCACGGGCAGGCGATGTCGGCGTGTACCTCTACTTTCATGCCTACGAGCTTCCCCGCGCCGGGCATGTGGGGGCCAGGCTGCGGTTTTCCTAGCCCTGGCAGGGCCAGGAACGCCGTGGAACAATCGCGGTCGATGAGCGAGACAGAGCTGGGCGCGTTTCTGCGCGCGCACCGGGAGGCGGTCCCACCGGCCGCGGTCGGGCTCCCGAACGGGAACCGGCGCCGTACACCCGGGCTGCGCCGCGCCGAGCTGGCCACGCTCGCCGGCGTCAGCGTCGATTACCTCACCCGGCTGGAGCAGGGGCGCGACCGCAGCCCATCCGTGCAGGTGCTCGCCGCGCTCGCGGAGACGCTGGGCCTGTCCCGTGACGAGCGGATCCACCTGCACCGGCTGGCGAAGACCACCACCGGTGGCGGCGGCTCGTGCGGCGGGGCCGCCGTAGCGCGGGCGCGGACGGTGCGGCCGACCGTGCGGGCGCTGCTGGACCGGCTGGAGCCCGCGCCCGCGCTGGTCGTCAACCGGCCCGGCGACCTGCTCGCGTGGACGGCCGGGTTCGCGCGGCTCGCCGGCCCGGCCGGGCTGCTGGAGGGCGAACCGCCCAACCTGGCCCGGTACGCGTTCACCGACCCCCGCGCGCACGACGCCCACCCGGACTGGGACGCGGTCGCCGGCGAGCGGGCCGCCGCGCTGCGGGCCGCGGCCGCGCTCGGCGACCCGCATTCCGCGCTGCTCGCCGAGGAGCTGACGATCACCGCCGGGGCCCGCTTCCGCGACCGGTTCGAGGGCTCGGCCGCGCTGCCCGCGCGCACCGGTGTCGAGCGGTGGGCGCACCCGGAGGTGGGCGAGCTGCGGCTGGCGTACGAGAGCCTGGAGCTGCCCGACCCCGACGAGCAGCGGCTGGTCGTCTACCTCGCCTCCGACGAGGCCACCGCCGCCGCCCTCGACCTCCTCACCGGCACGCTGACCGGTTGAGCGACCGTCATTGTTCGAGGAGGACGTGCGGGCCCCGTGGCCGTGCGGGGTCGTAGAACTCCGACAACGTGTTCCCGACCGGTTCCGCTCCTCGTGGCGGGCAGCGGCCACGGCGCGTGTCAGCGGCGGCGTCAGGGCGGCGACGGCCCGGTATCAGAGCGGTCGGCGATGGTGAACGCCATGACCGGTTCAGGAACCTGAGCCGCGCAGGACGGGCCCGCAACCGGCAGGCCCCGCCCGCGACAGACGAAGGACCCGTTTCCATGAACACGCGCGACCCCCGCCGCTGGCTGATCCTGGTGGTGCTGTGCCTGAGCACGCTGGTGCTGGTCATCGACAACATGGTGCTCACCGTGGCGATCCCGCCGATGGCCGCCGATCTGGGCGCCGACGTCCAGGACATCCAGTGGATCCTCGACTCCTACATTCTCGTCTTCGCCGCATTGCTGCTCACCGCGGGAAGCCTGTCCGACCGGTACGGCCGGCGCCGAGCCATGATCGTCGGGCTGGCGCTGTTCGGCGGCGCCTCGCTGGTGGCCACGTTCGCCACCGAACCCGTCCAGCTGATCGCCGCCCGCGCGGTGATGGGCCTGGGCGGCGCGCTCATCATGCCGAGCACGCTGTCGATCCTGATCACCGTCTTCGACGACACCGAACGGCGCAAGGCGATGGCCGCCTGGAGCGCGGTGGCGACGCTCGGCCTCGTCGGCGGTCCGGTGCTGGGCGGCGCTCTGATCGCCTGGTTCTGGTGGGGCGCCGTCTTCTTGATCAACGTACCGATCGCGGTGCTGGCCATCATCGCGGCGGTGGTGCTGATGCCCGAGTCCAAGGGGCCGCGAACGAAGCCCGACCCGCTCGGCGCGATCCTGTCCGCGGCCGGGATGACCGCCCTGGTCTGGACCCTCATCGAGCTGCCGCACGGGTTGTCCTGGCCGTCTCTGGCCGTGGCCGTCGCCTGCCTGGCCGTCTTCGTGATCTGGGAGCTGCGTACGCCGCACCCGATGGTCCCGCTCACGCTGTTCCGCAACCGCGCCTTCTCCGGCGCCAGCTTCTCCCTCACCCTGGTCCAGATCGGCAACGGCGGCCTGCTGCTGGTGCTCACCCAGTTCCTGCAGTACGTGCTTGGCTACAGCCCCACCCAGGCCGGGCTCGCCTTCGTCCCGATGGCCCTCGCCTCCCTGACGTTCAACACGCTCGGCGCCACGCTCGGCAAGAGGATCGGCAACCGGTTCATGGTGGGTGGCGGGCTCGGCGTGATGGCCGCCGGGTTCGGCCTGCTGGCCGGTCTGTCGGCGGAGGCCGGTGGCGTGATGACGGCGGTGGCGCTGTTCGTGCTGGGCGCCGGCGGCGGCCTGGCCATGCCGGCGGCGATCTCCGCCCTCATGGGTACGATCCCACCGGCGCACGCCGGGGTCGGCTCCGCGCTCAACAGCACCATCCAGCAGATGGGCGCCGCCCTCGGCATCGCCGCCCTGGGCAGCGTCGTCTCCAGCGGCTTCACCGCGGGCATGCCCGCCGGCGCCACCGAGCAGGCCAGGCGGTCGATCGGCGACGCGCTGGCCCTGGGCGAGCCGGCCATCGCCGACGCCGCCCGCCAGGCCTTCACCTCGGCCATGTCCAGTGCTTTCACGATCAGCGCCGGTGGCGTCGTGGCGGCGGCCGTACTCGCCCTGATCGTCATGCGTGACCGGAGCGACGACACCCCCGTGGACGCGGCGAAGCCTCTCGCCGCCGCCGAGGTCTGACCTATAGCCGTACCGGCTCTCCCTCCGACGGCGTGTACGCCGGGAGGTTGAGGCGGGTACGGATGGTCTGCTGGACGGTGGTCTTGTCGGCCCTGGCGTCGATGGTCATCACGTACTCCTTGCGCCGGAACAGCTCGATCACCGGGTCGATCTTGCTGTGATAGTCGGCCAGGCGTCGTGCCAAGGCGTCGGGGGCGTCGTCCTCGCGGGTGATCAGGTCGCCGCCGCACACGTCGCACCTGCCCTCCACCGCCGGACGGTGGGCGATGAGGTTGTAGTCCATGCCGCAGCGCGAGCACAGCCGGCGGGCCAGGACGCGGCGGCGTACCTCGTCGTCCGGCAGGTCGAGGTGGATCACTCCGTCGATGTCGTAGCTCTCCAGGAAGAACTCCGCCTGGCCGCGGCTGCGGGGAAAGCCGTCGATGATGAAGCCGTAGTTCCAGTCGTGGAGCTGGAGCCGGTCGCCGACCACCTCCGCCACCAGGTCGTCGCCCACCAGTTCGCCCGCCGCGACCAGACGGCGGACCTGGGCGCCGAGCTTGGTGTGGTTCTTGACGTGCCAGCGGAAGATGTCGCCGACGCTGATGTGCACGAGGTCGAGATCACCCGCGAGGAGCGCGCTCTGCGTGCCCTTGCCGCTGCCCTGCACACCCATGATCACGTATTTCCGCATGTTCCACTTCCTGGGGGTTATTGCATGTCCTCCCAAAATAGTCACGCGGTGTGGCAGGTCACCGGCCGTGTCCCTGATCCCGAAATCACGCGGACTCTCGACTTACGTAGATCTGCCGATGTTTTACCCCGGCGCTGTGCCTAGTGTCGGCCCTACCAAGCGGCTTTCGAGAAGGTGGGTCCATGCGTGCGCTGACCGCGGTCCTGTCCTCCCTGCTCCTGGTCACGGCCTTCACCGCTCCGGCGGAGGCGCGGTCCAGGCCGGCGGACGCGCCCCCAGACGTGGTCTTCAAGCGGGCCGACTTCACCACGGGCACCTACGAGGGCACGACGGCCGGCGACGGGCTCGCGTTCGGCTCCCCGGCCGGCACGATCTCCTACACCGACGCGCTCGGCACCAAGACCTGGGAATACGCCCGCTGGACCGGCCCCGAGCAGGACATCGGCTTCCCGGCCACCGAGCTGATAGCCTCCTGGACCGCCGACGTGCCGCCGGGGAGCTGGCTGCAGGTCGAGGCGCGCGCCCGGAACGCGGAGGGCCTGACGAAGTGGTATTCGCTGGGCCGCTGGTCCCACGCGGAAGGCGACATCCTGCGCACCTCGGTGCCGGGGCAGGGCGACGCGGACGCCACGGTGGCCGTGGACACGCTGGTCGCGGCGGCGGGCAAGCCCGTGAGCGCCTACCAGCTCCGGCTGACCCTTTACCGCGTGCCGGGTTCGGCGGTGACGCCGCGGGTGCGTACGTCCGGGGTGATGGGCTCCAACGTGCCCGAGCGCAAGACCGTGCCGGTCAGCCCGGGTGGCGGCGCGTGGGGGACGGAGCTCGCCGTGCCGCGCCGCTCCCAGAACGTCCACCAGGGCCACTATCCCGAGTGGGACGGCGGGGGCGAGGCCTGGTGCAGCCCGACCTCGACCACCATGGTGCTGGGCTTCTGGGACAAGTGGCCGAGCGGGCAGGACACCTCCTGGGTCGATCCCGGGGATCCGAACCCTGAGGTCGACTACGCCGCTCGTTACACCTACGACCATGCCTACGAGGGGGCGGGCAACTGGCCGTTCAACACGGCTTACGCGGGGCGGTACGGGATGGACGGGTTCATCACCCGGCTGCGGTCGCTGACCGAGCTGGAGGCGTTGATCAAGGCGGGTGTGCCGGTCATCACGTCGCAGTCGTTCAAGAAGGGTGAGCTGCCGGGTGCCGGATATGGCACCAATGGGCACCTCATGGCGGTCGTGGGGTTCACCGCGGAGGGTGACGTGGTCGCCAACGATCCGGCTTCCTCCAGTAACTCGGCTGTGCGGCGTGTCTATCCGCGGGCGGCCTTTGAGAACGTTTGGCTGCGTAGTTCGAGCAGTGGTGGGGTCGCGTACGTCATCCACCCGCCGGCCCACGCGCTCCCGCCCACCACGCCTGGCCTGCCGGCCAACTGGTAACCCCCGGAGCCGCCGCACTTCGGCACAGGTCCCTTCGGATGGGGAGGGGGAGACGCCTGGGCGCCTTATAGGTGGCGATCGGATGACATCCACCATAGAGACCGGCTTGCCACCGCATCCGGCCGCGCGAACCTGACAGGACCCTCGACGGCCGCCTCAGACGTGCGTACATTAACAACCGGGAAAGGCGGGCTCTCCCGTCGTTCCCCTCTGCGATACGCGCCGATCGGGGGGTCGTCCGGACCAGCTGAGGCTGTCGCCGCGCACGGCGCCCTCGACCAGCTGTGGCCGATCAACCTCCCACGCCGTGGAGCGCCGGATGACCGAGGACGAATCTGCGACGCTCGAGAAGACCCGGCTCGTGCGGCCTCTCAGGTGGAACGGTCCACCTCTGCTGCTGGCCGCCGAGGGCGTACGCGTGCTGGTGGCGGGCACGGGCGCGCACCGGCCCTCCTCCCGCCTGCCGCAGGTCCCCGCCGTGCCTGCCACCGTCAACGATCTCGGCCAGTGCCTGGTCGAGCGGGCGGGCGTGGCCCCGGCGAACCTGACCGTGCTGCTGGACCCGGCGACCCCGGCCAACCTGGGCGAGGCGCTGGATCGGGCGGCGTGTGAGGCCACGAGCGTGCTGATGTTCCACTATGTCGGGCATGGGGTGTTCGGGCCCGACCAGGACCTGCATCTCGCCACGCGGGCCACCGTTGACCTGGGGCAGGGGGTGCCCGGTTACCAGGCGCTGCCGTACGGGCTGGTGCGCCAGATCTTGGGCTCGTCCCGGGCCGAGCTCGTCGTCGTGGTCCTCGACTGCTGTTTCACCGGCGGCGCCCGACCGGTGCCGGCCAAGGCGATGGACAAGACCCTGGAAGCCTGGCGCGGCGCGTACGTGCTGACCTCCGCCAGCAAGGACGAGAACTCCTGGGCGCTGCCCGGCGTCCGCCACACGGCGCTCAGCGGCGCGCTGCTCAGGTTGCTGAACGAGGGCGACCCGGCGGGCCCGCCCGCGTTCACGCTCGACCACGTCCACCACCACCTGGCCCGCACACTGCCCGGCGCCGGTTTCCCCCGCCCCCGCCGCCAGGCCGGCGAGCTGGGCGACCTGCCGCCGCTCGCGGTCAACCCGGCCCACGCGGGGCCGCGCGCCCGGCCGGGCCCGCCGGCGGCCGCCCCCGGCGACCTCGACTGCCCCTACCGCGGCCTGGCCGCCTACGGTCCCGAGCACGCCGAGCTGTTCTTCGGCCGCGAGAACGTGACCAGGGCGCTGGCCACCCGGGTCCGGCAGGCGTTCAGGACGATCGGGCCGCCGGTGGTCATCGGCTCGCAGGCGTACGAGGCCGGTGCCCCGCTCATCCTCACCGGCCCGTCCGGCTGTGGGAAGACGTCGCTGCTGCGCGCCGGCCTGATCCCCGCCGTGCGGGAGGAGCGCGGACGGTGCGTCGTGCTGACGCCGGGCGAGCGGCCGGTCGCCCGGCTGGCAGCCGAGCTGGCGGCGCTGACGGGCAACGACCCCGAGCGGCTGCGGGCGGTCATCGAGTCGGACCCGGCGGCGGCGCGGCGCGGGGTGCCCGCGAGGTCGCTGGTGGTCGTGGACCAGTTCGAGGAGGTGTTCACCGCCTGCGCCGAGGAGGCGGAGCGGCGGCGGTTCGCCGAGGCGCTCGCGGAGTTGTCCCGGTCGGCGGCCGTGGTGGTCGCCGTGGGCGGCGACTTCTTCGGCCGGTGCGCGGCCTACCCCGGGCTGGTGGAGGCGATGCGGCGGCCCGAGATCGTCGCGCCGATGAGCGGGGCCGCGCTGCGCAAGGCGATCGAGGAGCCGGCCGCGCTGGCGGGGCTCACGCTGGAGGCCGGGCTCGCCGACCTGGTCCTGGAGGAGACGCGGGCACTGGACGGGGTTGACAGCCCGCTGCCCCGGCTCTCGCACGCCCTCTTCGTGACCTGGCAGCGGCGTACGGGCGGCGTGCTCACCATGGCCGGCTACCGGTCGGCGGGCGGGGTGGCGCGCGCCCTGGCGATGAGCGGCGAGGAGACCCTGCGGCGGCTGGGCGCGGAGTCCGAGCCGGTGGCGCGCGAGCTGCTGACCCGGCTGGTCCGCGTGGACGAGCGGGCCGGCGGCGTGCGGCGGCGGGTTCCCGTCGCCGAGCTGAGCACGGGCACGGCGTCCGTGGAGGGCCAGGTGCTGACCGAGTTCGTCCGGGCCCGCCTGGTGACCGTCGACGGAGACGAGGCCGAGCTGGCCCACGAGGCGCTCATCCACGCCTGGCCCCGGCTCGGGAACTGGGCCGAGACCGGCCGCGCCGCCCTGCTCGTACGGCACCGCCTGGCCGAGGACGCCGAGCTGTGGCATCGGGACGGCCAGAACGCGTCCCTTCTGTACACCGACGACCGTCTCCCCACCGCCCAGAACGCCGCACAAGACGAGGACGGCATCGAGCGCGAGTTCCTCAAGGCGTCGTGGCGGCGACGGCGGCGGCGGTCGGTGCTCACGCGGGCCTCGATCGCCGCCCTGGCGCTGCTCCTGCTGGCGACCACGGCGGGCGGCGTCACGGCCCTGCTCCAGAGCAGGCAGTCCGGACGTCTGGCCGCCGACGCCACCACCCAGCGCGACCAGGCGCTCTCCCGCCAGCTCGCCACCACCGCCGGCACCGCCCGGGACACCTCGCTCGGCTCCCAGCTCGCCCTCAGCGCCTACCGCCTGTCGCCCACCCCGGAGGCCCGCGGCGCGCTGCTCGGCTCGCTCTCCCGTCCGGTCGGCGCGCGGATGATCGGGCACGTGGCCCCCATCGAACGGGTCGCCTTCCGCCCTGACGGCCGCGTCGCCGTCACCGCCTCGGGCGACTTCACCGCACGATTGTGGAACGTCGCCGACCCGCTGCGCCCCAAGAGCGCGGGCGTCGTCAAGGGGCACACGGGCAGCGTGACGACGGCGGCGTTCAGCGCGAACGGCAAGGTGCTCGCGACCGGCTCCGCCGACGGCACCGCGCGGTTGTGGAACGTCGCCGACGCCACCCGCCCACGCCCGCTGGCCACGCTCAAGGGTCTCAAGGGCCATGTGAACGCGGTGGCGTTCAACCCGAAGGGCGACGTCCTGGCCACCGCGTCGCGCGACAAGTCGATGCGGCTGTGGAACGTCGCCGACACCGCCAAGCCCAAGCAGCTCTCCTCCCTGACGCAGACCGCGGAGCCCACCAGGGCGGCGTTCAGCCCGGACGGCCGCATGGTCGCGCTCACCTCCGCGGGCGGCACCATCACGATCCTCGACGTGCTCACCCCGGCCACGCCCCGCAGCCTGGCCGTGCTGACCTCGGCGGACGGCGGCGTCAGGAGCGTCTCGTTCGCCCCCGACGGCCGCTACCTGGCCACGGCCTCCGCCACCGGCACCGTGCAGGTGTGGGACATCACCGCGGCCAAGCTCGCCGGCACCGGCCGCGGGCACACCGCCGCCGTGGAGGACGTCGCGTTCAGCCCCGACGGCGACGTGCTGGCCAGCGCCTCCGCCGACGCCACCGTCGGCCTGTGGAGCATGGAGAACCCGCGCGAGCCCGAGCTGACCGCCACCCTGGCCGGCTTCCCCGACGGCGTGACGGGGGTGGCGTTCAGCCCGAACGGCCAGAACCTCGTGACCGCGTCGGCCGACGGCATCGCCCGGCTGTGGAACGTCGCCAACGCCGCCCGCACCTCCCCCTTCGCCCGGCTCGCCGCGCACACCGGCCTGGTCAACGGGGTCGCGATCGCCAAGGGCGGCCGCGTGCTCGCCACCGCGTCGGCCGACAAGACCGTCAAGCTCTGGGACGTCTCCGACCCGGCGGTGGCCACGCCGCAGTCGACCCTGACGGGACACACCGACTCGGTCACGTCGGCCGCGTTCAGCCCGGACGGCCGCCGCCTGGTCACGGGCTCCCTCGACCGTACGGCCAAGCTGTGGGACGTCGCCAAGCCCGCCACACCGAAGCTCCTCGGCACGCTCACGGGGCACACGGACGGCGTGCGCTCGGCCGCGTACGCTCCCGGCGGCAAGATGGTGGTGACGACGGGACGGGACGGCACGGCCCGGCTGTGGAACGTCGCCAAGCCCGCCGCTCCCGTACAGGTGTCCACGCCCGGCGCCGTGGACGGGCGGCTGACCGTGGCCGTGTTCCGCCCGGACGGCCGCGTCCTGGCGACCGCCTCCGGCACCTCGTCGGTACGCCTCTGGGATGTGACCAAGCCCGCCAGGCCGCGCGCGCTCGCCGGCTTCTCCGCGCACCTCGGCGGCGTGCTCGACCTGCGGTTCAGCCCCGACGGCAGGACACTGGCCGCGGGGGCGTCTGACGGCACGGCCCGGCTGTGGGACGTCGCCCGCCCCGAGCGCCCGAAGCGGGTGTCCGAGCTGCCCGGCCACGCCGCGGGCGTGTCCGGCCTCGCCTTCAGCGCCGACGGCCGCACCCTGGTCACCGCGTCGCAGGACACGACCGTGCGCGTGTGGAGCGTCGTCAACACCGCCGAACCGGCGCTCTGGGCGGTGCTGACCGGCCGTGCCCCGCTGAACGACGTGGAGCTCAACGCCGACGGCTCCGCCCTGGCCGCCGCCGACGGCACCGCCGCGCAGTGGTGGGGGCTGAACGTGGAGCAGGCGAGCGCGAACGTCTGCGAGACGTCGGGAACGTCGATCACCCGGGCCGAATGGACGCGGTACGTCCCGGGGCGGCCGTACACCCCGCCGTGCACCCCGTAGAAACCGGTCCCTTTACGAAAACTTTCGTGGCAGCCGTTCCGGCTACCCGGCTGACCTCGTGAGTTGGTAAAGAAGCACCTCCGTGCCCCTCGCTGGGCGCCCTTGTCCCTCGGAGCGCGCCGCCGTACCGTCCTGGTACCGATTTCTAGCGAGGAGTGATCATGCTCAGGCGCACCGTGCTGAAAGCGGCCCTTGCCGCCGGAGCCTCCGCCCTGGTCGGCGGCGGCACCAGGGCGGCCTTCGCCCACCCGGGCCTGCTGCACACCCAGGCCGACTTCAAACGCATGGCCGATCGGGTCGCGGCGGGGGCGCAACCGTACAAGGCGGGCTGGGACAAACTGACCGGCAACTCCTTCGCCCAGAGCGGCTGGACGCCGCGCCCGGTGGCGACCGTGGTGCGGGGCGGAACCGGCCAGAACTACCCTCAGCTCTACCGCGACATCGCCGCCGCCTACCAGAACGCGCTGCGCTGGAAGATCAGCGGCAGCACCGCCCACGGCGACACCGCCCGCGACATCCTCAACGCCTGGTCGGGCACGCTCACCACGATCGCGGGCAACGCCGACCGGTTCCTGGCCGCGGGCATCTACGGCTACCAGCTCGCCAACGTCGGCGAGATCATGCGCGGCTACGCGGGCTTCGACCTCGCCCGGTTCAAGAACATGCTGCTCCGGATCTTCTACCCGATGAACAACGACTTCCTGACCAGGCACAACGGCGCCTGCATCACGAACTACTGGGCCAACTGGGACCTGTGCTCCATGGCCTCCGTGCTGGCCATCGGGATCTTCTGCGACGACCAGGCCAAGTTCGGCCAGGCGGTCACCTACTTCAAGAGCGGTGCGGGCAACGGCGCGATCACCAAGGCGGTGCCGTTCTCGCACGCGGGCGGGCTCGCGCAGTGGCAGGAAAGCGGCCGCGACCAGGGCCACGCGCTGCTCGGCATCGGCCTCATGGGCTCCTTCTGCGAGATGGCCTGGAACCAGGGCCAGGACCTGTACGGCTACGACGGCAACCGCTTCATGCGCGCCGCCGAGTACGTCGCCCGCTACAACCTCGGCCAGAGCGTGCCGTTCACCACCTACAACTGGGGCACCGGCACCAACTGCGCACCGCGCTCCCACACCGCGATCTCCGCCGCCGGGCGCGGCGGCGACCGGCCGATCTGGGAGGTCCTGCACCACCACTACGCCGTCCGGCGCGGGCTGTCGGTGCCGGGCATCACCGCGTACGCCGCCAAGGGACGCCCCGAGGGCGGCGGCGGCCACTACGGCCCGAACAGCGGCGGCTTCGACCACCTCGGCTTCGGCACCCTCACCTGCACCCGCTAGCGAAATGGCGACAATGAAACGATCATGGCGCGGGCTCCTGGCCGTCGCGCTCGCCGCGGCCCTGTTAACCGTCCCTGCCCCCGCCGCCGCCCGGGCCCACGCCTCGGACCGGCTCGACGAGATCGTCTTCGGCGACGCGGCCTCCGAGCGGGCGCACGCCTTCACCGGCGAGTCCACCGGCGTGGTGGACGGGGCCAGGGTGTCGCGGCCGCTGGACCCGCCCGGCTACCACCTCGGCGACCTGGCCTTCACGGTGAAAGTGGATCCCGTCCGGCAGAACCACCTGACGGTCAAGATGTGGGGCGGCGACGACTCGGCGTACAAGACCGTGGTCATGGTCGACGGTGAGTACGCGAGCTACCGGGGCAACGGCGACCACGAGCCGATCAACGTCGGCACCCGGGGCAACGCGCTGCCGGGCCGCTTCTTCTACGGCACCGCGCTGCTGCCGCTGCCGGCCACCCAGGGCAGGACCGAGGCGCGGATCGCGCTGCGCACGTATCACCCCACGCTGACCACCAGGTCCACCGAGAGCTCCCGCCGCTTCTTCCAGGCTTTCACGCACACCACCCCGGAGGTGACCGGCGAGAGCAGCGGTCACCGGCCGTCCACCCAGGTCGCTCCGGCGCTGGGCCGGGCGGGCGAGCAGGCGAAGATCGACGCCTACCGGGCCCGGCAGATCGCCGACGTCCAGGCGCTGGAGGCCCGGGTGGACGCCGACCCGGCGGCGACCATGTCGATCGTGCGCTACCAGGACGAGCTGCGCTTCTACGCCGAGTCCCTGCTCATGGACTGGTCGCCGACCCAGGACAAGCGGAAGGGGCTGCGGCGGATCTACGCCTCCATCGACGCCTTCACCCGGCAGTACTACGGCGACGTCAAGAGCCTGGGCAACGGCGGCCACCAGTCCGACTGGGGCGGCTACTACGGCGCGCTCGGCGAGGCGCTCTACATCGTGGAGAACCTGATCGACCGCGCGGAGTTCGAGAAGTTCCTGAAAGAGCCGTTCGCGACCGGCACCCAGGACGGCCCCAACAGCATCGCGGGCGGCCCCGGCCTGACCCGGGGCGAGGCGTGGGAGCGCGTGCTCAAGGCCAACTTCGACTTCGCCAGAAGCCGGTTGTCCTACATCTACAACCAGGTGATGTACACCTACGAGGGCGCGTGGAAGGCGCACGAGGGCCTGCGCGTCATCGGCTCGAAGTTCTACGAGGGCAAGGAGCGCGGCAACAGGATCGTCGGCGAGGCGCTCGGCTGGGAACCGTTCCTGGGTGAAGAAGTGCTGGTCGGCCCGGACGGGCAGGACCTCGATCTCTACCACTCGCTGTTCCACCACGACAGGACGGCCCAGTACACCGACGACTACCTGCGGGTCGTGATGAGGGGCCTGGCCAGGAGCAAGGTCGACGGCAAGGGCCGGATCGTCCGGCGCGTCCCGTACGGCGAGCACTACACCGGCGTCACGGCGGCGGGCCTGACCCGCGAGAACGGCTACGTCGGCAACTACGGCGAATCCACCAACTACCTGCCGTCCTGGTTCTACCGCACGCTCGGCCACAAGGGCGACGAGCGGCTCAACGACGAGATACTCAAGCTGTCGCTGCGCAACGTGTACGCCCGGGGCCAGACCCGCTACCAGGGCACCGACGCGGCCGGGAACCGGATCATGACCATGCAGCAGGTGGTCGACTGGCGCAACAGCGCTTATCCCGGTAAATCCGCTTATGCGACGGAGGTGGGCACCCCGCAGGCGTTCGCCTTCGCCGGGCTCGCCCGGCACATGGCCGACCATCCCGAGCGCTACCAGGGCAGGAAGTGGGACCCCTACCGCGCGTACGCCCGGGCGGCCGTCGGCTACATGCAGCAGCAACTGGCCGACAACCAGTTCTTCCCCTACTTCGACGGCGTGCTCTCCAAGCACAAGTACGACCTGCGCCTCAGCGAGGAGTACGCCCACGTGACCGCCGCCCCGGCGACGGGCGTGCTGCTGCCGCACACCGACCCGGCCCGCTACACCGGCGCGGAGCTGGCCGCGCTGGGCGTGGACCGGGCGGCCCACCAGCGGCCCGCCGTCTGGGCGGACATCGACAACCTGCTCATCAACGTCAAGGACGGCGACACCCACCTGTACGCCGCGCTCAACGAACGCAACATCGGTTACACCGGCTCCGGACGGCTGCACGTGCAGGCCGGCGGCTACGAGCACCTGACCGAGCTGCCGACCCAGGCCCGGATGGACAGCAGGGCCTACTATCTGCGCGGCCCGAACTCGGTGCAGCAGATCCTGGCCCACGACTGGACCTCCCCGCCGGGCACGCCACCGCTGGCCTGGACCGGCGAGCTGATCCCGGTCACGTACCAGCCGGGCGTGGGCCCGGTTAACCGGGACAACTACGCCCAGGACCATCCGTACAGCGGCTATCCCAATCTGATCACCGCCCGCTACGGCCGGTACGTCCTGGCCGTCAACACCACCCGCGCCGAGTTCGGCAACGAGCAGTCGTTCACCGTGCCGCTCCCGGCGGGGAACTGGGGCGGCGAGGTGCCCGACCTGGTGTCGGGCAAGCCGGTGCGGGTCACCAGGAGCTCCGTGCGGCTGGGCCCGGAGAGCGCGGTGGTGCTCAAGCTGCCCGGCGACCCGACCGGCGCCGAGCCGGCCGCCGCCGTGGACGTGGCGGTGGCCACGCCGGGCACCCGCGAGGTCGGCCTGAGCTGGCGGGCGGCGGGCGTGCGGTCGTACACGGTGAGCCGCGCCACCGGCAAGGACGGCCCTTTCACGAAGATCGCCGAGGTCACGGGCACCTCGCACATCGACCGGGTGCCGGACGAGGGCACCTACCACTACCGAATCCAGGGATCCAACCCGGTCGAGGCGCGCGTCACCGCCTCGCACACGCCCGGTCTGCCGAGCGGCTGGCGCGACGACCTCGTCGGCGCGACCGCCGGGAAGACCACGACGGACGGCACCGGCATCACGATCTCCGGCGCGAACGGCAAGGGCTTCGGCGAGGGCGACGACTCCGTCATCTACCGGCGCTTCGCCGAGGACTCCTACCTCATGGCGAGCAAACTCGTCGCCGGCGGCGCCGAGGTCCGCGCCGAGCTGCGCGACGGCACGGGCGGCGTCATCCTGCGCGACGGCACCGGCCCGGTCGGCCGGTACGTGTGGCTGGGCCCGGACGCCGACGGCAACCTGGCCCTGCGCGCCCGCAGCCTGGACACCCGCGCCGACGCCGGATCCGGCCTGGCGGGCAGCAACAACGCGGGCGGTGTGACCCGCAGCCCGTACACGGTCAAGGGGCCGGCGTTCCGGCATCTCAAGCTGGTCAGGGCGGCGGACTCGCAGCAGGTCACCGGCTACGCCTCCGCCGACGGCCGCACGTGGGTGAGCGTCGGCGCGCTGGTGGTGCCGATGGTGGACGTGATCCACGCCGGGGTGGCGGCCGCCGAGGACGCCACGTTCGCCGGGGTGAGCGTCGAGCGGCGCTCAAGGGACGTGGTCGCGGCCACGGCGGTACGCGGCGAGCGCGGCGCGGTGACCGTGCTGTGGGCCAAGCCGAAACACGCCATGGCTTACGACGTCTACCGGACGGCCGACGCCGCCGTGGCGGCCACCGATCCGCTGACGTCGCCGGGCTGGACGAAGATCCCGGCGACCACCCTGGCCCACAACGATCAGGTCCTGGCGGGCGCGCTGTACTTCAGGGTCGCCGCGGGCGGGGCCGCCTCGGACGCCGTCATGGTCACCGGCGAGGGCGTCCAGGCGGCATTGGCCCAGGCCAGGGCGCTGAAGGCGGACGGCTACACCGCCGCGAGCCACGCGAGGTTCACCGCGGAACTCGACGCGGCGGAGGCGGACACGGGGGACGAAGGGGCGCGGGTCAAGCGGGTGTACGACGCGTACGCGCTGCTGGTTCCGGTGTTCCGGCACGGGTTCGAGGCCGGCGAGCCGGACATCTGGGCGGCGGGCGGGTCGGCGCCGGCCACGTACCGGCGGGTGATCGGCGCGGAGGGAGCGCACCACGGCGCCCAGGGCCTGTTCCTGACCAGCACGGACACCACCGGCAACGCCGCACACAACCTGTGGGTGAACAGCAGGAAGGCCGGGGTCTCCCCGATCGCCGCCACGCCGGGCACCCGCTACAAGGTGTCCTTCGACTACCGGCTGACGGACTACGTGCCGGGCCGGACGGTCGGGGCGTACGTCTTCGTGCGCTCGTTCAAGGGCGGGACCGGGGTGGGCGCCGAGCAGCGCAACTGGCTGCCCGCCGGAGACACGGCCGGTTGGGCCCGGTTCGAGCGGGAGTACACCCCTTCGGACGGCGACAACCTGGACCTGACCTTCGGCCTGCGCGGGTCGTCGGGGACGTTCCAGGTGGACGACGTGCGGGTGGAACCGGTCCAATAAATGAGAACGACCGATCGGTTTTATTTCTGCTAGAGTCCGGGCCATGAGAAAGATGAGGTCACGCTGGATCGCCGGCCCGCACCCCCGGGGTGACGGGCCGGTGCTCGTCAGCCGCACGGACTTCCAGCTCCACGGCCTGGCCGGCCTGCCGCGGGCGGTGCTGGCCGGGTGGCGGCTGTCGCGGCACTGGCCCTCGCTGGAGGGCGCGGTCGGGCTGTGGTTGTGGGTCGACCTGGGGCGGCGGCGGATCGGCTCGGTGTCGGTCTGGCGCGACGAAGAGGCGCTGCGCGGATTCGTCCGGCTGCCTGAGCACGTGCGCATCATGCGCGCCTACCGGGGCCGGGGCATCCTGACCTCGGGCTCGGCGCTGACGTCGGAGCCGGATCTGTGGAAGGCCAGCAGGGCTATTCCCAGCCGAGGCTGAGCTCCAGAGCGGGCGCGCGTTCGATGAGAGAAGCCAGCGCGGCCATGCACAGCTCGTCCAGCGGCCGCCGCGACAGGTCGATCGTGGCCACCGGCAGCCGGTGCTCGGCCAGCCAGACCTCCTGCGGCGGCGTGAGCCGGACGCCCGCCAGCAGCACGCCCGCGCTCCCCCGCGCCGCCACCCGGCCCAGCCAGCCCGGGCCCGGCGTGCACACCACCACGTCGGCCCGCGCCCGCCGGGCGGCCCGTTCGGCGCCCTCGACGACCTGACCGGCGTACGGTGCGGCCAGGTCGTCGATGAGCAGGTCGAACAGCCAGTGGTTGGGCGGAGTGCGCCGCCGGTACCCGCGGCGGCGCAGGATGTCCAGGACGCGGACCCTGGTCGGCGTCGAGACGTCCGCCCTGCCGTTGATCACCTTGGACACGGTGGACGGCGAGACGCCGGCCTCGCGGGCGATGGCGGTCAGCTTCGGCCGGTTCACAGGGAGCGCTCCCCTCAGGTCATTTGAGGCTGCCCAGGGTGACGCCCGACTGCCAGTAGCGGCGCATCGCGACCATGAAGACGGCGAGCGGGACGATGGCGAGCAGGGAGCCGGTGAGCACGAGGGCGGTCAGGTCGGTCTCGGCCTCGGTGCGCACCAGGTTCCAGGCGTACAGGCCCAGGCTGAGCGGCCACTTGTCCTCGCCGCGCAGCATGGTCAGCGGCAGGTAGAAGCTGTTCCAGTTGCTGACGAAGGCGAGCAGGAACACGGTGGCGGCGCCCGTGGTCATGAGGCGGGTGACGATCTGGAAGAAGATCCGCAGCTCACCGGCCCCGTCCACGCGGGCGGCCTCCAGGAGTTCGGGCGGTACGGCGCCGTCGACGTACACCTTGGACAGGTAGACCGAGAACGGGCTGATGAAGGCCGGCAGCAGCACCGCCCACACCGTGTCGACCAGGCCGACCTTGGCGAACAGCAGGTAGAGCGGCATGGTCAGCATGGCGCTCGGGATGAGGAACGAGCCGATCACCAGGGCCAGGCCGGCTCCCCGGCCGCGGAAGCTGAAGCGGGACAGCGAGTAGCCGGCGGCCAGGGAGATCAGGGTGCACACGGCGGCGCCGACGCCCGCGTACAGGAAGGAGTTGAGCACCCAGCGCAGGAAGACGCCGTCGCCGTAGGTGAAGACCTGTTCCAGGTTGCGGCCCAGGTTGAACTCGGCGAACCAGAGGGCGTTGCCGTACAGCATGTCGGTCTGCGACTTGGTGGCCGACACGATCAGCCACCAGACGGGCGCGACCGAGTAGAGCGCGAACAGGCCCAGGCCGAACAGCGTGAGCACCTGCGACGTGCGTGACCGGATGGCGGTTTCTGTCATGGTCGCTGGGCCCTGTTCGTGACGCGGTAGAAGAGCATGGAGATGACGCCGACGATGACCGCCAGGATGATCGACAGCGCGGCGGCGTAGTTGTAGTCGTTGCTGTCGAAGGCCTCGTAGTAGATCATCATGATCGGCGTGAAGTCCTTGGTGACGACCTCGGGCACCACGTTGCGGAAGAGCAGCGGCTCGTTGAAGATCTGCAGCATGTGGATGATCGACAACATGCCGGTCAGCACGAGCGCGCCCCGCACGTACGGGATCTTGATGGACAGCGCGATGCGCAGCTCCGAGGCGCCGTCCATGCGGGCGGCCTCGAAGATCTCGCGCGGCACCGCCTGCAGCGCGCCGTAGACGATGAGCATGTTGAACCCGGCGCCGACCCAGGTGAGCAGGTTGCCCATCGAGACCCAGATCAGCTCGGAGGCGAAGAAGTTGATCCCGGTCAAATCCATGAGCGGGCCCAGGCGGGGGCTGTAGATGTACATCCACATGAGCGCCGCCACGATCCCGGGAATCATGTACGGCACCAAAAACGCCAGCCGGTACCGATGCGCCACCCGCCTGCTGACCGCGTCGAGCAGCAGCGCCATCGTGAGCGACAGCGCCAGCATGATCGGGATCTGCGCGACGGCGAAGACGCTCACCCTGGCCACGGCCGCCCAGAAGGTGGTGTCGGACAGGCCGCGGGCGAAGTTGCCGAACCCGGTGAACACCTCCTGCCGGGGCCCGATGCCGAGCCCGGAGGCCCGCATGGTGAACAGGCTCTGGTAGACGGCGTACAGCAGCGGGAGGACGAACAGGCAGGCGAAGCCGGCGAAGAACGGCGCGGAGAAGGCCGCGCCCTTGCGCTGAGTAGACATGAGGTTCCTTGACCAGGGGTGAGGGGAGCCGCGCCGGCCCCCCTCACGGCGTTCATTCGACGACCTTGACGCCCTTCCGCTTCAGGTCGTCGACCGTCCAGCGCTGCATGTGGGTCAGCACGTCCTCGACCTTCATCTCGCCGTTCATGGCCTTGCCCCACTTGTCGGCCAGTTCCTCGTACATGGCGGTGGAGTTGGGGCCGTACACCCAGCCGGAGGCGAAGTTGTCCGACTCGGCGATCACCTTCTTGCCGGCCTCGGCGTGCTCACCCCAGAGCTGCTTGGGCACCACCGCGTCGAGGTAGGGCGCCGGGTCGGCGACGGCCGGATACCAGCCGGAGCCGGCCACCGGGTCGGCCATCGCGGCCACGGACGTGCTCTCGGTCGCCAGCCAGATCGCCGCCTCGGCCGCCTTGGCGGTGTCCTCGCACAGCGACGGCACCGACAGCGCGCCGGTGTCGGCGGCGGAGACGGGCTCGCTCTGGCCCTTGACCAGCAGGTTGGGGCCGGCCTCCCAGTCGCCGAGCGAGTCCTTCATGTTGCGCTGGTGGCCGGCGAGCTGCCAGGTGGAGACCTGGCGCATGGCGATCTTGCCCTGGTCGTACTCCTGCATCATGGCGGCGTACTCGGCGTAGGAGATCTTCTCGACCAGGTCGTCGTCGAGGAGCTGCTGCATGATGCCGGCCGACCACTTCGACGCGTCGTCGGTGAAGTTGATCTTCCAGGCGTCGCCCTGCACGGTGTACCAGCGGGCGCCCGCCTGCCAGGCCAGCCCCATCAGGGTCGAGGGGTCCTCGCCGGCCAGGTTGAAGACCGCGATGCCGTCCTTCTTCAGGTCCTTCTTGCCGATCTCGATGAGCTCCTCCCACGTCGTGGGATATTTCAGCTTGCGCTTCTCGAAGATCGGCTTGTGGTACATGCTGAACAGCGGGTCGCGCTTGTCCGGCACGCCGTAGGTGATCCCGGCCAGCGTCAGCGCCTCGACCCCGCCCGGGGAGAACTTGGCCGCGCTCCCGCCGACCTCCTTGGTGATGTCCTTGATCACACCCTCGGCGAGGAGCTGGCCACCGTTGCGGTTGTCGGTCTGGACGAGGCACGGCATCGCGGCCTTGTCGCCGGCCTTGTGCGCGTTGCGCAGGTTCTTGACCAGGTCGGTGGCGGGCACTTTGACGTACTTGAGTCGCACGTCCTTGTGCGCGGCGTTGAACGCGGCGACCGCGACCTCCGAGCCCTGCTTGTCGGTCCAGTAGTCCAGCGTGACCGGACCCGCCTGCCCCTGGCCGATGGGCTGGGACGACGTGCCGGGGTCGCCGCCGCACGCGGTCAGGGTCAGCACCGCCGCGACGGCGAGCCAGCGTCTCATGTGTTCTCCTCGGGGGGTTGTGAGCGCGAACATCACCGCGCCCGGTACGTCGTTTCGCGGAAGGTGGCCCGGCACCCCTCGCCCGCCAGGTCCTGCACCCACAAGCCGGCGAACGCGCCGGTGAAGCCGAAGGAGCGGATCTGGCCGTCGATGATCTCGTCGGCGTTCTCGTCGGACAGGACCGTGGCGTCCAAATCGACGGGGATGGTCTCGCCGTCGGCGGAGAACCGCAGCACCGGGCCGTCGAACTCCAGCCCGAGGCGCGTCGCGGCACCCCCGCTGTAATGCACGGTCCTGGCACCGCGGTCGCTGCCGGTCAGGAGCAGGCCGTCGGGGGTGAGGGCGAGGTGGTACCAGTTGCGGGAGTTGTAGTAGGCGGTGATTCCGGCCCATTGGTGCACGGTGGCCGGCTCGAAGTCGATGGTCGTCTCGAACGCGCACCTGGTGCTGGTGACGCGGCGGGCGACGAGGCTGGGGGCGCGCAGCCCGTACGGGGACTGGCCGCCCTCGATCGTGATCCGGCCGCCGTCGAAGCTCACCCAGCCGGGCGAGGCGGGCCGGCGCAGCGTGCTCCACTCCTCCTCGGCGGGTTCCCACGGGTGCGGCGGCAGGGCGGGGGCGGGCACCTCGACGGCGGGCACTCCCCCGGCCACCCGCGGCCACCCGTCCTGCCACTCGACGCGCTGGATCGCGCTCTCCCGGCCCAGGACACACCTGCCCCTGGTGGTGTACGGGCGGGCGGCCAGGTGCGCCAGGTACCAGTCGCCGTCCTGGGTCTGGACCAGGCAGCCGTGCCCGGCCTTCTGCAGGTCGAGGCCGGGGTCGTGACGGGCGGTGAGCATCGGCCCGGCGGGGTCGTCCTCGTACGGGCCTTCCAGCGAACGGGACCGCAGCACGCTCACGCGGTGCTCGTAGCCGGTGCCGCCCTCGGCCAGCATCAGGTAGTACCAGCCGCCGGCCCGGTAGATGTGCGGCCCCTCGCTCACACTCCGGTTCTCCACGATGAGCCGCGCCTTGCCACCGTCGAGCGGCTGCAGCTCGATCCCGGCGAACCCGCGCCCTGGCCTGGAGTCGAAGACCATGTTGAGCAGGTAGGAGGTGCCGTCGTCGTCGTGGAAGAGCGCGGCGTCGAACCCGCGCCCCGGCAGCCTGACCGGGTCGGACCAGGGGCCCTCGATGGCGGGCGCGGTGACCAGGTAGTTGGCGACGTCCTTGTAGCCGTGGGCGTAGTTGTCCATCACGCTGTACACCAGGTGGAACAGCCCGTTCGCGTAGGTCAGGTCGGGCGCCCACACGCCGCCGGAGTCCGGCACGCCGGACAGGTCGAGCAGCCGCGGCTCGTTGAGCAATCCGCCGAGGGAACGCCAGTTGACCAGGTCGCGCGAGTGGTGGACGCGGACGCCGGGATACCACTCGAACGTCGAGGTGGCCAGGTAGTAGTCGTCGCCGACCCGCAGGATGGACGGGTCGGGGTGGAAGCCGGGCAGCACGGGGTTGCGGATCATCTTCGTTCCTTCCTTGTTCAGCGCGGAGAACCCGAACACTGCCAGAGGACTGATCACCGGCGGCACCTGCCTGCCTCCGGTCATAGAAACCGGTCGCTGCGAACGCTACGACGACGCGCCGTCGACCACAAGGACGTGTTACATATCCGTTACATTCACGGTCCTATAACGCCGTTGTCCTGGCACATTGACCTGAAGCCGGATGCGCTCTTACGGTAGACACCGGTTTCTATAGACGTGCTCCGAACGGAGGCCAGACCCCGTGCTTCACCGCCCCAAGGCGTTGTTCGCCATGCGCGCGGAACACCTCGCGACGCTCTTTCCCGCGCCCGCCCTGGAGCGGCTGCGCGGGATCGCCGACATCGACGTGTCGCTGGTCGCGGAGCGCTTCGACGATCCGCGGCTGGCCGAGGTGCTCCCCGGCGTGGACGTCCTGATCACCGGCTGGGGCTGCCCGCCGCTCGACGACGCGGTGCTGGCCGCCGCGCCCAGGCTGCGGGCCGCGCTGCACTCGGCCGGCTCGGTGAAGGGCATCATCACGCCCTCTTGCTGGGAGCGCGGGCTGCTCGTCTCCTCGGCCGCCGACGCCAACGCCGTCCCCGTGGCGGAGTACACCGTCGCCGCCGTCCTGCTGGCCGGCAAGGGCGTGTTCGCGCTGCGCGAGGACTACCGGCGGCGGCGCTGGTTCCGGCTCGGCGAGGTCCACCCCGCCGTCGGCAACTACGGCCGCCGGGTCGGCATCGTCGGCGCCTCCCGCATCGGCCGCCGGGTGCTCGGCCTGCTCGCGCCGCACGATCTCGAACTGTGCCTGTACGACCCGTACACGCGGGTCGAAGGCGTCGCCCAGGTGGGCCTTGACGAGCTGCTGAGCACGTGCGACATCGTCAGTCTGCACGCCCCGGCCACCGACGAGACCCGGCACATGCTGGACCGGCGCCGGCTCGCGCTGATGCCGGACGGCGCGGTGCTGGTCAACACCGCGCGCGGCTCCCTGGTGGACACCGGCGCGCTGGAGGCTGAGCTGCGGTCCGGGCGGCTGTCGGCGGTGCTCGACGTGACCGAGCCGGAGCCGCTGCCCGCCGACTCCCCGCTGTACGACCTGCCCAACGCGTTCCTGACCCCGCACATCGCGGGCTCGCAGGGCAACGAGCTGGCCAGGATGGGCGCCACCGTGCTCGACGAACTCGAACGCCTGGCCGCCGGTTTCCCCCTCGCCCACCAGGTGACCGATGACGATCTCGACCGGGTCGCCTGAGACGTGCCGGCGGGATACCGGCCCGATGTCAACGGCCATAGACTTCGGTCAGATTCCAAGACCGTGAAGGGCCGGCCTTGTCGCGAAAATTGAGCACCAAAGGTCTGAGCGCCGACGACGAGCGGGTCACCGTCCGCGACGTGGCCAGGCGGGCCGGGGTGTCGGCCACCACGGTGTCCAGGGTGATCAAGGGCGACTACCCGGTCGCCCAGGCCACCAGGACGCGGGTGCTGCGCGCGATGCGCGAGCTCGACTACGTGCTCAACGTGCACGCCCGCGCGCTGTCGGGGGCCAGCACGAAGATGGTGGCGTTCGTGCTCGACGACGTCACCGGCCCGTCCTTCGCGTACGTGGCCAAGGGCGTGGAGCAGCAGGCGACCGCCGAGGGGCGGCTGTGCATGGTGTGCACCACCCACGGCGACCCGGCCAGGGAGCTGGCGGTGGTCGAGGCCATGCGCGAGCAGCGCGCCGACGCGGTCATCCTGGTCGGCGGCGGCTCGCTCGACGACGCCTACGTCGAGCGCATGACGCACTTCGCCCACGCCCTCGACAAGGCCGGCTCCCGGCTCGTGCTGTGCGGCCGCCCGCCGCTGGGCCGCGACGTGCCGACGACGGTGGTCGAATACGACAACGAGGGCGGCGCCTACGCCATGACCAGCCACCTGCTGTCGCAGGGCCACCGCAGGATCGCCCTGCTGGGCGCCGACTCCCCCGACGACGCCAGCACCACCAAGCTCGACCGGGTGCGCGGTTTCGTCCGCGCGCACGAGTCGTTCGACGTGCCGCACGACCCGGCCCTGATCGTCCCCACCGGCTTCGGCCGCCAGGACGGCTACGAGGGCACCCGCCGGCTGATCGCGCTCGGGGCGGAGTTCACGGCGGTGTTCGCGGCCACGGACATGGTGGCCATCGGCGTGCTCGCGGCGCTGCGCGAGGCCGGGCTGCGGGTGCCGGACGACGTGTCGCTGGCCGGCTACGACGACATCCCGTTCGCCGCCGACCTCGAACCCGGCCTGACGACCGTGCACATCCCGACGGAGGAGCTGGGCCGGACGGCGGTCCGGCTGGCCCTCAACCGCAAGGAACGCCAGCACGTGGTCCTCGGCACGCACATCGTCGTCCGCGACTCGGTCCGCCCGCCTAACCGCACAACCACGAAGTAACCCCGTTTCCGCACGTCACCACCATACTTCGGCGGGGTCCTGGGAGGACGCCCAGTTCCAGAGCCGGGACCCGGACCAACTGGCCCGCAGGAGGGCGATGGTGCCGAGCTCGTCGGTGCCGAGCGCCCGGTTCCAGCGCAGCAGGTCGGCGGCGGTGAGGGCGGCGAGAGGTGGCATGGGGTGAGTCTTTCCGGCCGGGAGGCGGGTCGGTAATCTGGGGTCACGGCCGCGTTCTGACCGCGTGCCGGCGCTCGTGGGTTATCCGAGCAAAATCTCCCCTTTTCCGGCGGCGCGGAGCCATGCCCAGAAAGGCCCTTCCATGAAGCGTTACATCCTGACCGGCACCCCTGGTTCCGGCAAGACCACGATCCTGCGCCACCTGGCCGCCCTCGGCTACCCGACGGTCGAGGAGGCGGCCACGGCGGTGATCGCGGACGCGCACGCCCGCGGCGAGGACGAGCCGTGGACCGAGCCGTCCTTCATCGACCGGATCGTGGCCCTGCAGCGACGCCGGGCGGCCGAGCCGGTCGATGCCACGTCGGACGTGCAGTTCTTCGACCGCTCACCCGTCTGCACGTACGCCCTCAGCACCTTCGTCGGTCACCCCATCTCCCCGGCCCTGTCCGCCGAGATCGACCGGATCGCCCGCGAGCACACCTACGAGCGGAACGTGTTCTTCGTCCGCAACCTGGGCTTCTGCGAGCCGACCGACGCCCGCCGGATCAGCTTCGAGGACTCCCTGGAGTTCGAGCGCGTGCACGAGGAGACCTACCGCGCCTTCGGCTACGACCTCATCCACGTGCCCGCCGGGCCGCCGCACGACCGGGTGAGCACGATCAAGGCCGCCCTTTAGGCGGGGCGGTGGACTCGCGGACGATCAGGCGGGGCGGCACCAGCGAGATCTCCGGCTGGGCCCGGCCGCCCAGCTCGGCCAGGGCCGCGTGGAAGCAGGCCCGGCCCAGCCCCGCGAAGTCCATGCGGACCGTGGTCAGCGCCGGGGTCCAGAAGGCCGAGCCCGGGATGTCGTCGAAGCCCACGATGCTGACGTCGCCCGGCACGTCCTTGCCCGCGTCGAAGAGCGCCCGCCGCACCCCCTGCGCGATGTCGTCGTTGCCGCACAGGATCGCGGTGACCTCGGGTGAGCGGGCCAGCCGCTGCCCCGCCTCGTACGCCGACGCGATGTCCCAGCCGCAGCCCAGCACCTCGGGCAGCTCGGCCCCGGCCTGCCGGAGCGCGTCGCGCCAGCCCGCCTGGCGGCCCCCGGCCTGACCCTCCGACGGGATGGCCACGTGGTGGACCGTGCGGTGCCCGAGGTCGAGCAGGTGCTGGGTGGCGTCGGCGGCGGCGCGGCGCTCGTCGAGGGCGATCGAGACGCGGCCCAGGTCGGGCGCGACCGGTTCGGCGGCCACGATGCCCGGGATGTGCGGCGGCAGCGCCTCCACCACCGCGGTGCCGAGGGGGTCGAACGCGATGACCACCAGGCCGCCCGCGCTCGGGTCGCTCACGTAGTCGACCGTCTGCCGGACCTCGGCCGACTCCACGACCCTGATGCTCAGGGCGACGCCCTCCGTCCTGGCGGCCTCCTCGATGCCCTGGAGCGTGGCGGCGTACCCGTACAGCATGGTGTTGGAGGTCACGACGGTGACGCCGCTGGCCCGGCCGAGGCCGAGGGCCCGCGCGGCCCGGTTGGGGCGGAAGCCCAGCCGGTCGATCGCGGCCAGGACCGCGGCGCGGGTGGCGGGCCGCACCCGGGGTGACTCGTTCAGCACGCGCGAGACGGTCTGGTGCGAGACGCCGGCCGCGGCGGCCACGTCGCGGATGCTCGGGAGGGCCCCTTTGCGGACAGGTCGGGGGCTCGCGTTCACGATCACATGGTAGTCGCGCCTCACCCGGCCAGGCGGAGCACGCCCCAGTGACCGGTGTCGAGGTAGCCGCGGCCGGTGGCGTCGTTCCAGGTCACCGCACTCGTACGAGCCCCCGCCGCGGCGTCGTTGACCTGCGCGTCGAACCCCAGCAGCGCCCCTTCCGCGAGCGTGACGGTGGGCAGCGTGATCGCCGCCTCGACCACGTAGCCGCCGGGCACCACCTTGGCCGCCGCCCGCACCTTGTCCTTGACCCCGGCCGCGTCGAACGTCCCGCCGACGGTGACCTTGCCCGAGAAGCTCACCCGGTACTGCCCGTCGTCGTCCTCGTAGCCCTTCGTCTTGCCGTTGCCGGGGTCCACGAAGATCTCGACGGAGTCCTGCTCCCACGGGTTCGCCGACTCCTCGCTCAGGACGGGGTCGGCGACCTGGGCCAGGACGTACAGGGTGGATCCGCTCCAGAGCGAGCGCACCTTGGCGGTCGCGCCGGACGAGCCCTCGATCCAGGTCGCGGTGCGGATCTCGGGAGCCGACCCCCACGCCCGGTCCACGACGCCGTCGATCGCAGGGGCGGCGCGGTGGGCGGCGGAGGTGAGCTTGATCGCGGGCACCGGGGTGACCTTGCCGGTCCAGGAGATGGCGGTGCCCCGGTCGCGTACCGTCACCTCGACGTCCGTGCCCTTGCCGACCAGGGCCTCGGCGCGGTAGCCGGTGGCGGTGCGCTGGACTCCCCGGTCGCCGCGCCCCAGGCTGCGGGCGGTGCCGTTCACGGTGAACGTCACCCGGTCGGCCTGGTCGGCGGTCGGGTCGGTGACCTCGGCGAGCACGTAGAGGCCGGCGGCGGACGAGCGGGCCTGGAAGCCGGCCGACACGTCTCCGACCCGGGCGATCGGCGCGTCGGGCAGCAGGTCCCATTCGAGGTCGCGCCTGCCGTCCACCTTGGGCGTGCCGGCGGGCGCCTCCAGCCTGCGCACCAGCGGCGCCAGCCTGGCCGGGTCCACCACACCCCAGTAGGCGGGCTTGGCCTGCAGGTCGTCGTCGAACAGCAGCGGCGCGTTCAGGCGCGCGATCGGCCACGTACGCAGCCAGCTCACGTCGTCGGACTCGCCCCACACGGTGACCGAGCCGAGGTCGGCGGCGTGCCGGCGGAAGACGTCGAACAGCTCCTTGTACCGGTGTCCCTGCTGGATCAGCAGTTCGGGCGGGATCGTGTCGTAGGAGGAGACGAAGTCGGTGTAGACGCTCACGTCCAGCTCGGTGACCTGCTGGTCCACCTCCAGCGTCGCGAAGCGCTCGATGGTGGCCTCGACGGAGGAGGCGGCCGGGTGCTCGATGTTGAGGTGCAGTTGGTGGCCGACGCCGTCGATCGGCACGCCTTCGTCCTTGAGCCGCTTGACCAGGCTGTACAGGGCCTCGCGTTTGCGCGGGAACTCGGTGTTGTAGTCGTTGATGAACAGCTTGGCGTCCGGGTCGGCCTCGCGGGCGACCCGGAAGGCGGTGCGGATGAAGTCGAGCCCGGTGATCTGATACCACGGGGAGCGCCGCAGGCCGTCGGGCTGGTTCTCGTCCACCACCTCGTTGACCACGTCCCAGGCGGCGATCCTGCCCTTGTACCGGGTCACGAGCGTGCGCACGTGCGTCTCCAGCCGCTGGAGCAGCACCTCCTTGGTGGCGCCGGCGAACACCCAGTCGGGCGTCTGGCTGTGCCAGGCGAGCGTGTGCCCGCGCACCTGCATGCCGTGCGAGGTGGCGAAGTCCACGAGGTAGTCGCCGTCGGTGAAGGTGAACTCGCCCTCCCTGGGCTCGGTGGCGTCCCATTTGAGCTCATTGCCGGGGGTGAGGCTGCCGAAGTGCCTGGCGAGCAGCTCGCCGTGCACGCCGAGCGTGTCCGGCCGGGTGAACGCCGAGCCCATGGTGAACGGCACCGCGTCCCTGACCCGGGGGATGTCGGTCTGGATGGGCTTGGGCTCGATCCAGCGCATCGTGAAGTCGTCGAGGTGGAAGGGGAAGGTGCCGGTGTCGGACTCGACGTACAGGCTGAGGAACTCCACGTCATAGGCCGGCGTGTACGTCCCCGCGAGTTGCACCCACTCCCCCGCCGGCACCTCCTTGGGCGGGACGATGCGCTCGTAGCTCGGAGTGCCGCCGCTCCTGCGCTCGATCGACAGGCCGAGCCGGCCCGCCGGGGTGTCCGGGCCGAGCCGCACCCAGACCGACAGGGCGTACTTGTCGCCCTTGCCCATTCGGCCGAGCACGTTGAGCGCGGGGCCGTCCCAGGAGGCCGACCGACCGGTCACCGTGAGGCCGCCCGTGCCCGCGTGCGCGGTCGTACCCGCCTGGAGGACGGCGGCCGCCCTGGGCGACCAGTCCTGCGCGGTGCCGTCCTCGAAGTCGCTGGTGATCGGCTCGTGGGCAGGATCGCCCTGCGGGCGGATGACGACGTCGTCGAGGTGGTAGCTCCCGGTGGCGTCGGTGCTCTCCACGTAGAGCTGCACGCCGGTGGACTCGGCGGTGAACAGGTACGTGCCCGACAGCCGCACCCAGCCGCCGTCGGTCACGGTGGCCGCCGCGACCCGCTCGTACGTGGTGCTCCCGCCGGTCGGCGTGCGCTGCACGGTCATCGCGATCGTGCCGGCCGGCTGCCCGCTTGCCATCCGCGCGTACGCGGTCACCTCGTAGCCCACACCCCTGACGAGGGGCGCCGGGATCGAGGCGCCGTGCCAGGTGGCGGTGCGGCCGGTGGTGAGCAGGCCGCCGGTGCCCGTACGGGCGGCCTCCGCCGCCACCGTGACGGACACGCCGTCGCCGCGCGGCCCCCAGTCCTGCGTGGTGCCGTCCTCGAAGTCGTATGTGAGGTCGGCCGCGTGCGCGGGGACCGCCGGCACGAGGCATAACAGCACGGCGGTCAGCAGGATCCGAAGGGCGCGCACGGTACTCCTCTGAAACTTTCAGGGATACGCCGATAAATATCAGGCGGACTGTAGAAGCCCGGGCGATCGCCGGTCAAGAGCACTGCAACCGCTTGTTGCAGGAAAGGTGCAGTTTCACTGCAGAGCATTGACGAGGTGCGCGAGTTACGCCAGCGTTTCGTGCAACCGATTGCGAGGTTGGGCATGCGACTTCAGTTACTCCCCCCATTGATCGCCCTGACCGTGTTCGCGACCGCCCTGCCGGCGGCGGCGGCCACCGGCCGCGGCACGCTCGTGGTCGCGGCGGACGGCTCGGGCGACCACGCGACCGTGCAGGACGCCGTGAACGCCGTGCCCGCCGGCAACACCCGGCCCGTCACCATCCTGGTCCGCAAGGGCACCTACCGGCAGCAGGTCGTCATCCCGGCCGACAAACCGCACATCACGCTGGCCGGCGACACCCGGGACCCGCGCGAGGTCGTGCTCACCTACGACGTCTCCGCCGCCACCCCCAAACCGGACGGCTCGGGCCCCTACGGCACCTCGGGCAGCGCCTCGTACGTCATCAGCGCTCCCGACTTCACCGCCAAGAACCTCACCTTCGAAAACGCCTACGACGAGGCGGCGAACGGCCCCAGCCAGGCCGTCGCGGTACGCACGACCGGCGACCGGCAGGTCTACGACAACGTCAGGTTCCTCGGCAACCAGGACACCCTGTACGCCAACACCGCCTCCGCCACCACCGTCGCCCGCCAGTACTTCCGCGACTGCTACGTCGAGGGCGACGTCGACTTCATCTTCGGCCGCGCCACCGCCGTGTTCGACGGCTGCGTGATCAAGGCGCTGACCCGGGGCAGCGCCGACAACAACGGCTACGTCACCGCCGCCAGCACCGAGCTGAGCAACCCGTACGGCTTCCTCATCTACCGCAGCCACCTGACCAGCGATGCGCCCGCCCGCACCGTCCACCTGGGCCGCCCGTGGCCGGCCGGCGGCTCGGCGACGGCGCGCGGCCAGGTCCTGGTGCGCGAGTCGTGGCTGGGCCAGCAGGTCAAGGCCGCCCCCTGGACCGACATGTCCGGCCTGAACTGGCGGGAGGCCCGCCTGTCCGAATACCGCAACCACGGTCCCGGCGCCGGCGTCAACGACGACCGCCCACAGCTCACCCCCGAGCAGGCCAGGGCCTTCGAGCCGGAGAACCACCTGGCGGGCACCGACGGCTGGAGCCCGTTCAGGCGCGGCCCCCGAGGCCCGCGCCCCGAGCCCGGCCGCGAGACCCTGCCCCGCGACGACGGCTGGGCGGCGGCCACCACCGGCACGACCGGCGGCTCGGCCGCCCGCCCCGAGGACGTCCACACCGTCTCGACCAGGGCCCAGCTCCTCGGCGCGCTGGGCGACCCGGCCGACAACACCCCGAAGATCGTCTACGTCAAGGGCGCCATCGACGCCGACACCGACGCCTCCGGCAACCCGCTGACCTGCGCGGACTACGCGGTGGACGGCTACAGCCTGCCCGCCTACCTGGCCGCCTACGATCCGGCCGTCTGGGGCCGGGCCAGCGTGCCGTCAGGTCCGCTCGAAGACGCGCGCAGAGCGTCGTACAACAAGATGGCCCAGCACGTGACGATCACCGTCGGATCCAACGTCACCCTGATGGGCGTGGGCAGAGGCGCGGCGCTCAAGAGCTTCGGCCTGCGCGTGAGCAACGCCGACAACGTGATCGTCCGCAACCTCACCATCACCGATACCTCCGACTGCTTCCCGCAGTGGGACCCGACCGACGGCGCCGAGGGCAACTGGAACGCCTCCTTCGACAACGTCGAGGTCTCCGCCGCCACGCACGTCTGGCTGGACCACAACACCCTCAACGACGGCGACAACCCCGACTCGGGCCGGCCGCGCTACTTCGGCCGCCCGTTCCAGGTCCACGACGGGCTGCTCGACGTCGTGCGCGGCTCCAACTACGTGACGCTCTCCTGGAACCACCTGAGCGGCCACGACAAGGTCACCCTGATCGGCAACACCGACAATCCCACCCGGTACGCCGAGGCGGACAAGCTCAAGGTCACCCTGCACCACAACCGTTTCCAGGCCCTGGGCCAGCGCACGCCCCGGGTCCGGTTCGGCCAGGTGCACGTCTACAACAACTACTACGAGGGCGGCGCCGGGCACGGCTACAGCATCGGCGTGGGCGTCGGCTCCCAGGTCTACGCCGAGGCCAACGCCTTCGACGGCATCGCGGCGGCGAAGGTCCTGACGGTGTTCGGCGGCACCGCGATCACCGCGAAGGACAACCTGGTGGACGGCGTGGCGACGGACGTGGTGGCCGCGTACAACGCCGCCAACGGCACGGCGCTCGGCACGGACGCCGGCTGGACCCCGGCGCTGGTGCCCCGCGTGCACCCGGCCAAGGCTCTGCGGCACCTGGTCCCCGCGGGCGCCGGAGCCGGGCGTCTGCGCTGATCAGGTGCCGTTGTGCAGGCCCTCGCCCTCGGGCTCCAGGGCGAACGCGATCCCCGCGTCGATGTCGCTGTCGAAACCGGTGTGGTAGGCCACGTGGTAGGCGTTGTCGCCGAGCGTCTCGCGGGCCTGCTCCTCGCACGCCTGCCGGGCGGCGATCCAGGCGGGGACGTTGGCCCGCGCCTGCCCGTGGGTGCTCCAGATCCGCTCGGCCAGGCCGAGCAGCCGCGCCGCGCGTACGGCCCGCCCGGCCGCGCCCGCCGCCAGGGCCAGCAGATCCACGGTCAGGCCGATGCCGAAGCTGTCGTGCAGCCGCTGCTTGGTGCGCAGGGCCTCCTGGCCGAAGCCGACGGCGGCGTCGAGGCGGCCGCCGGCCAGCTCGGCCTGCCCGCGCAGCAGGTCGCCGTGGGAGCGCATGTGCTGCTCGCCGCGCTGGTCGCACAGCGCGCGCAGGTCTTCCAGGACGTCGACGGCCTCGTCGATGCGGCCCTCGACGATGAACACGTGCGCGCGGCAGATCAGCGCCAGCAGGTTGGCGATCGTCAGGTCGGAGCCGTCCCAGCGCGTCAGGTAGGCGCTCTCCGACTCTGCCATCGCCTGCAACAGGTCGCCGCGGATCACTCCGGCCGACGCCCTGAGCGTCTTGACGCACCTGGCCGCGTAGGCGTCGCCGGGGAGCGCGGCCCGCTCGCACTGCGTGGCCCTGTTCTCGACCGCGTCGGCGTCGCCCAGCGTGGCGGCCAGCAGGCCGTCGGCCCACAGTGCCTGGACCAGGGCGGGGCCGGGCCTGGTGCCCAGGTCGATGGCCTGCCTCAGGTAGTGGCGGCCCTCCTTGGCGTAGCCGCAGCCGTACCAGAAGAAGGCGAGCGTCCCGGCCAGCTCCAGGGAGGGCAGGCCGTCCTTGGCGGCGAGCGCGACCTCCAGGGCGGCGCGCAGGTTGTCGTGCTCGCCGATCATGCGGTCGTACCAGGAGGTCTGGCCCGGCCCCAGCCAGCCCGCCGCGCCCCGGGTGGCCAGCGACAGGTAGTGCTCGCGGTGGCGCTGTTTGAAGCGGTCTTCCTCGCCGAGGCTGCGCAGCCAGCCGGCGCCGTATTCGCGCAGCGTGTCCAGCATCCGATAGCGCTCGCCCGCGCCGGTCGGCAGCCAGGTCAGGACGGATTCGTCGGCCAGCGCGTCGAGCAGTTGCCCGATGTCGGCCTCGGCAAGCAGGTCGTCGGCGCACACCTGGCGCACGGCCCCGGCGTCGAAGTCGCCGGCGAACACCGACACGCGCGCCCAGAGCAGGCGCTCGGCGGGCTCGCACAGCTCGTGGCTCCACCCGATCGCGGTGCGCAGCGCCTGGTGCCACGGCGGGCCCGTCTCGGACGCCGACTCGGGGTCGGTGGCGAGTGTGGCGAACCGGTCGTCGAGCCGGTCGGCCAGGTGCTGGACCGGCAGCTCGCGCAGGCGCGCCGCGGCCAGCTCGATCGCCAGCGGGATGCCCTCCAGCCGGCGGCACAGGCGGGCGACCGCCTCCTGGTCGTGGTCGGCCAGGTCGAAGCCGGGCATGGTCTCGGCGGCGCGCTCGGCCAGCAGGTCCACCGCGTCACCGGCGGCCAGGGCCGTGGTGCCCTCGGGCGGGACCGGCAGCGGCTCGACCACGATCACGAGCTCGCCGCGCACCTCCAGCGGGCGCCGGCTGGTGGCCAGCACGGTCAGCCCCGGCACGGCGTCGAGCAGGGTCTCGACGGTCCTGGCGCAGGCGTCGACCAGGTGCTCGCAGGTGTCGAGGACGAGCAGGACCTCCTTACCGAGCAGGTGCTCGGCCAGCACCTCGACCATGGGGCGGGTGGTCTGGTCGGTGAGCCTGAGCGCCTCGGCGATCGCGTGCGGCAGCAGCGTGCCGTCGTCGAGCGGGGACAGCTGCACCAGCCAGGCCCCGCCGCCGAACTCGGGCCGCAGGCCGGCGGCGACCCGCAGCGCCAGGCGGGACTTGCCGACGCCGCCCACGCCGGTGAGGGTCACCAGCCGCGAGCGCCGGCAGGCCCGGCGCACCTGGTCGAGCTCGGACCGACGGCCGATCAGGCTCGTCAGTTCGGCCGGAAGATTGCCCGCCTGCCACTTGCCTGCCATCGTGATCGCCACCCTTCGGCTGAAGTTATGGCAGCAGCTTGCCGGAAACCCCACCAGAAGGTCACGCAAAGTGAGAAACTCATTACGCCTTTGCGGGCAGGGAGAAGACAAGAGCGGGACGTGTCCGATGAGGGCACGTCCCGCTTCTTTTCTACGCCCCGTAGGCCCTGACCTCCAGCAGGCCGACGGAATTCGTCCCGTTACCGGTGAGCAGCACCCGCAGCCGGGTCGTGCTCGTGGCGGTGAAGGTGACGTTGTTGTAACCGTTCTTCGTCAGCGGGTACGCCGAAGCGCCGGGTACGTCCACGTACGCGCTGCCGTTCCAGTACTGCAGCTTCCACGACGCCGGCATATCGATGCCCTCGTCGTCGTCGAAGAAGTACACCTCGGCCCGGTTCAGGTTACGAGCCGAGGACCAGGTGAGGTCCACCCACTGCTGTCCGGTCTCCGGCCAGCAGCCCCAGCGCGGGTTGACGGTGTCGTTGGAGGAGGGCGGATCGATCCCGTCGTTGACGGCGGCCACGCTCTCCCACGACGACGTGAACGACGCGGTCGCGGTGGCCGACGGTGCCAGGTTCGACGGGGGCTGGACCCCGCCCCGGTTGTAGACCTTGATCTCGGTGAGCCCGGTCCTGGCGCCGGAGGCCGCCGTGGCCAGCACCCTGATCCGCTGGGCGGTGACCGCGGTGAACTGCGCCACGTTGTAGTTGCCCCGAGGGGTGGCCGGGGACTTGGCCTGGGAGGGCACGCTGACCCAGGCGCTGCCGTTGTGGTACTGGATGTCGTAGGACGCCGGGGCCCGGTAGGTGGAGCTGGCCGGGCGGCTGTCCTTGAACCAGAGCCGGACCTCGTTCAGGGTGCGGGCCGAGCCGAGGTTGAGCTCGTACCAGTCCTGTCCCGCGGTGGTGCCGCCCCAGAACGGCTCGTTGATCGGGAACCCGTCGACGGCGCCCGCGGTGGAGCTGCCCCCGGCGGTGGTGGAGGCCGTGGCGGTGGCGCCGGCGGCCAGGTTGGTGAGGTTGGCGGTCAGGTCGACGCCGGCCTTGTTGAGCATGTCGACCATGCGGGCGCTGGTGTGGTTGACCTGCGACGGTGACTGCAGCCCCGGGACGGCCACGTTGTGGGTGACCGTGCCGGACGTGGTGACGGCGCCGGTGGCCGGGTCCCAGGTGAACGGGACCAGCGACGACACCGTGGCGGCGCGGCTGCCGTTGATGTAGATCGAGTAGCCCTCGGGCACGCCCGGGTAGCGGACGACGCCGTCGGCCGGGTCGTCCCAGACGATGGTCAGGTCGGCGTTGCGGTAGCGCAGGTTGTTGACGGTGAAGTGGGTCCAGCCGATGTTGATCGGCGAGAGCTCCACCTTGGCGTCGTTGCGCGGCCGCAGCCCGGCGACGTCCTCGACGACGGTCCAGTTGCTGCTTCCCAGGATGTTGTGGTGGATCCAGGAGCGGTAGGCGATCGAGGAGCCGTTCCAGTCGGCCCAGAACTCGTTGGCGTCCGGCCACTGGGTGTTGCCGCCCACGTACTGGGCCCAGGCGTTCCAGTAGAGGAGCTTCTTGTACCAGGTCGTGTCGATCCACTCGTTGGGGTAGTTCCGCAGCACCGAGGAGAGCAGGCGGAACTGCACGGTGGAGTTGATCGTGGAGAAGTTGTTGCTGCCGGTGCCCGAGGCCGCCTTGTCGGCCTGGTTGGCGGTGTAGAAGGGGAAGATCGGATACTGCGCCGGGTCGTCGAAGAGGCGCAGGGCCTGCTTGTACGTGGCCGTGTTCGGGATCGCGCCGACGGCGAACGGGTAATAGTTGTTGATCTCCTTCCACGGCACCCATTCGTTGGTGGACTTCAGCCGGTGCTCGAAGAGCTGCCTGCCCGGGTTCCAGAGCACGTTGACGATCGCGTTCTGGATCTGGGTGGCCAGCGTGCGCATCTCGGTGGCCTTGGTGGTGTTGCCGATCGCCTCGTACGCCTGCGCGGCGGCCAGCGCGCCGCTGTACTGGTAGGCGCCCTCGGCGCGGTCCATGCGGCCGGGCTTCCAGTGGAACGACACCGCGTCGGCGTCGTTGCCGGTCAGGGCGCCCCAGTCGTACTCGATGAGCTTGTTGTTGTCGGTGTCGTAGTAGGAGAGCTGGCCCTTGACGTCCTGCTCGGCGTAGCGGGCCAGGTTGGCGGCGATGGCGGGCTGGCCGCCGTGGATCTGGTAGCTCTTCCAGGCGGCTTCGCCGATGTACTGGGTGTAGCTGTTGGACCAGTTCTCGGGGTCGCCCGGATTGTCCAGGAAGCGGCCGTTCTTGGAGACCTGGCCGGCGCTCAGCCAGTCGCCGTAGGAGTAGATCGGGTTGCGCAGATACTTGAGATCGTCGATGTGCATGGGCTGGGTCAGCACGATCGCGTTGTTGTAGCCCAGCACGCCCTCGGTGGAGATCGGGAACTGGAACGTCTGGCCGGGGATGTCGGCGTCGAGGTGGTTGAAGCGCATCAGCCACCAGCGGTAGTAGACGTTCTTCTTGATGGCCGGCTCGGGCAGGTCGATGTAGGGGACGTTGTCGGCCCACCACTTGTTGTAGGCGCGCACGTGGGTGGCGAACGCGGTGGCGGCCGAGTAGCCGGCGTAGGCGTCGTAGTCGGTGCGGGAGGCCGGGATCTCGTTCGTGACGAAGCCCATGACGACCTTGACGGTGACGGTCGCCCCGGCCGCGATCGTGACGGACCTGTTGAGCCCGCCGCTGGACACCGTGAACCCGTCGCCGGTGAGCCTGGGGTAGAGGGTGGTCAGGTTGTTGTAGGCGTTCACCTGGCCGGTCAGCTCGCTGCCGCTGCCGCTGGTCGCGTACGGGGAGGTGGCCCTGACCTGCAGCGTCGTCGAGCCGGTGCCGCCGTTGGTGATGGCCAGGTTGGCCACGGCGACGTTGTTCTCGGTGATGAACTTGGTCTGGTTGATGGTGACCGAGCCGCTGGTGTGGCGGCTCTTCCAGTGGCTCGGCGCCTGCCAGCGGCTGCTCACCTGTTCGGTGAACGTGCCGGGCGTGACGGCCACGGTGAAGGCGTTGTTGTTGTTGATGCTCTCCCAGTACGCCGACTGCCCGGCGAACCCGAGCGTGCCCGGCGTGTGGGTCTTCATGAACAGCGCCCGTCCGCGCGTCATGAGCCAGGTGCCCGCCGGGTCGTTGCCGGAGCGGGCCAGCAGTCGGTCCATCCAGAAGTCGGTGCCGGAGCTCTCGGCGTCATAGATGGCCTGCATCATGTTGCCGGTCGTGTACGACCCCGGCGCCGCCGGGATCGCCGGGCCGCTGAAGGACGGGTAGCCGATGGTCTGGTCGGCGTGGGCCGGCGCTCCCGCGACGACCAGGCCCGCGATGAGCAGCAGGGCCATCAGGGCGCGCCTCATGAGAAGGCCCTCCATTCGAGCACACCGGTCGAGAAGCCGCTTCGTGAGGTGATGTTCAGCCGGAGCCGGGTCGTGCTGACCGGGGTGAAGGTCGTGGCGTTGAAGGTGTTGGCCGCGACGCCGCAGCCCGCCGCGCCGGGCACGTTGACGTAGGCGCTGCCGTTCCAGTACTGGAGCTGGCAGGAGGCCGGTAGGTCGATGCCTAAGTTGTCATCGAACCAGTACACCTCCGACCTGCGGATCGTCTGCGCCGTGGGCCACTGGTACTCGATCCACTCGGTGCCCTGGTGGTCCCAGTTGCCGTAGGCGCCGTGGCTGTGGTCCTGGGAGTTCGCCGGGGTGTAGCCGTCCTTGATCGCGCCGAGCGTCTCCCAGGGGGAGACGTAGGAGGTGGACGGCGTGGCGCCGGCCGCCAGGTTGCCCGGAGTGGTCGGGCCGCCGGTCTGCACGACCTTCTGCATGGTGCCGTCGGCGTTGAAGTAGAGCTTGTCGAGGGTGACCGAGCGGCGGAAGTTGCCTCCGCCCGGGGCGGCGGCGTTGTGGTAGACCATGTACCACTGGCCCTTGTACTCGATGATCGCCGGGTGGTTGGTGGTCGAGGAGACCTGGTCGAGCACGACGCCGCGGTGCGTCCACGGGCCGAGCGGGTTGCTCGCGGTGGCATACCTGATGCAGGCGTAGCCCGGCTGCGAGCAGGCCGAGTCGTTGGCCGAGTAGGCCAGGTAGTAGACGCCGTTGCGCTTGAACATCCAGGGGGCCTCCCAGAAGTTCGACACGCCGCTCGGGGTGATCACCGAGCCTGAGGTGGAGGTCATGTTGGCGTTCAGGCGGACGGCGCGCAGGCCGTAGTAGGAGCCCCAGTACATGTAGACCTGGCCGTCGTCGTCGGTGAAGACGGTGGGGTCGATGTTCAGCGGCGAGGAGTTGGGCGTGCTGTCGCTGATCAGCGGGCCGCCGATGGCGTCGGTGAACGGGCCCGTCGGGCTGTTGCCGACGGCCACACCGATGTTCATCCAGCCGGGGCCGTTGCCGTTGATGGAGGTGTACCAGTAATAGCGGCCGTCGGCCCCGCGCTCGACCTCACTGGCCCAGGCGTCGGCGCCGGCCCAGGAGAAGTTCGAGATCGCGAGCTTGGCGCCCTGGTCGGTGAACGTGGTGGCGTCGGAGGAGGTGTAGACGTGCCAGTCGCGCATGACGAAGTTGCCGCCACCCGCGGGGGCTTCGTCGTGGCCGGTGTAGACGTACAGGGTGTCGCCGACGACCAGCGCGGCCGGGTCGGCCGTGTAGATCGCCGTGGTGATCGGCGGGCCCGCCCACGCGGGCCGGACGTTGCCGAGGAGGAGCAGGAGTGCCGCGGCGAGGGCCGCCGCCCATCGTCGTCTCATGAGTTCGCCCCTAGTGGACTGTGAGCGCTAACATCATCGGCTCGGGCTGACCTAAAAGGTTTTCGGGAACGTAGACCGGCTAGATAGGGCCTGTCAATGAGCCAATGCGTGCGATTGCAGGGCCTGTGAGCTGGGCCCCGCTATCGTCGCCGCCGCTGATCAGCTCCGGCGCAGATGATTACAGTTTGATATCGCCGAAAAGGCTTTCGGACGCTGCTCTTTTCGCGTGACACGAGGATCGAGCCTGCGGGGAAACCCGGCGGGATCGTGAAAGGTTCAGGACGTGGAACACGATCACGAAGGTCAGCGGGTCAGCCGGCGGCGGCTGATCACCGGCATCGGCTCACTCGGACTCGGCGGTGTCGCCCTGGCACCGGAGTCCGTCTTCGCGAGGGCGGGGACGTGCGCGCTCACGCCGAGCGCGACGCAGGGCCCCTTCTACTTCGACGCCGGCAAGATCCGCAGCGACATCCGCGAGGACCGGCCGGGGGTGCGGCTGCGGCTGGCCATCAAGGTCCAGGACGGCACGTCGTGCCGGCCGCTGCGCGACGCGGTGGTGGAGATCTGGCACTGCGACGCGACCGGCCTCTACTCGGGGGCGGAGAAGGAGTCCAAGAACGACGCGGGCGCGCCACCGGGCACCGGCGGCAGTGTGCCGGACATGAAGGACATGAAGCCCACCGACGGCAAGCGCTACCTGCGCGGCGCCCAGGTCACCAACGCCGTCGGCACCGTCGAGTTCACCACCATCTGGCCCGGCTGGTATCCGGGCCGGACGGTCCACATCCACGTCATGGTGCACGTCGCCGGCGAACGGGTGCTGAGCACGCAGCTCATGTTCGACGAGAAGCTCAACGACCGGGTCTTCGCGCGGCCGCCGTACACGCGGCGCGAAGGACGGCGCGACACCTTCAACAACGGCGACGGCCTCTTCCACGACGGCCTGCTGCTGCGCGTCACCGAGGAGGGCGACGGCTACCTGGGCGCCATCGTGCTGTCCGCGCCTTCCTCATGAGAACTTCATCCGCGGCAAAGGGGAGGCCAAGAGGGCGCGTCCTACTGTGTGGTCCGAAGCATCGGACCGTCAAAGAGGGACACAGTGGGACACGATCACGAAGGCCAGCGGGTCAGCCGGCGGCGATTGTTCGCCGGCATCAGCTCACTCGGGCTCGGCAGCCTCCTGGCCGCCTGCGGCGACTCCGGCACCGCGGCCGTCACCACCTCCACGGGAGCCAGCGTGACGCCGACGGCCACCACCGCGAGCGACCTCACCTCGCTCTTCTCCGAGGCGAGCACCTGCACACTGACCGCCACCACGACCCAGGGCCCCTACTACTTCGACGCGGACAAGATCCGCAGCGACATCCGCGAGGACCGGGAGGGCACCCGCCTGCGGGTCGCCATCAAGGTCCAGGACAGCGAGACCTGTAAGCCGCTGGGCAACGCGGTGGTCGAGATCTGGCACTGCGACGCGGCCGGGCTCTACTCGGGGGCCGAGTCGCAGTCGACCGGCGGGGGCGGCGGGGGCGGCGGCAACCCTCCCCCGGGCGACGCGCCCACCGGCGGCGGCGGTGATATGGGAGATCTGACCCCCACCGACGACAAGCGCTACCTGCGCGGCGCCCAGGTCACCAACGCCGACGGGATCGTCGAGTTCACCACCATCTGGCCGGGCTGGTACCGCGGGCGCACGATCCACATCCACGCCATGGTGCACTTCAGCAGCGAGCGGGTGCTGACCACGCAGGTCATGTTCGACGAGAAGCTGAACAGCGTGGTCATGGCGAAGGCGCCGTACGCGGAGCACACCGGGCGCGACACGTTCAACGACAACGACAACATCTACAAGGAGGGCATGCTGCTGAAGGTCACGCAGGAGGACGACGGCTACCTGGGCGTCATCGTCTTCGCCGCCGACTCCGACAAGGACGGCGCCTAGACCCGGCGGACGACGTGCAGGAGATACGCCTTCCTGTCGAGCGGGTTGTGGTCGGTGCGCGGGCGGACGGGGATCGGGCCGCGTACGGGCTGGTAGCGGTCGAAGCCGCACTCCAGCAGGCCATCGCCCCGGGTCAGGGACGGGAGCCGTCGCTCCAGCTCGTGCACACCGGCGGCCGGGATGTCCCCCTCGACCAGCGCATCCTGCCGGGTGCGCGGGATTGCGCCGAGCCCGGCCAGCACGGGGAGCACCGGGCCGAGGGTGTCGGGCGGGAGTTCGAGGCGGAAGCGGTGCATGGGCTCGTACACCGTGGTGCCCGCCCGCTTGAGCGCGGCCATGAGGACCAGCGGGACCAGGTTGCGGAAGTCGCCGGCGGTGCTCGACATGCTCTTGTCGAAGCCGCCGCCCATGTGGCTCTGCCTGGCCCAGTAGCCCGAGTGCGTGAGCGTGACCACGCAGTCGACGACCTCCCAGCCGTGCAGGCCGCCGTGCCTGAGCGTGTCGCGTACCGTGTCCTCGATCGTTCTCATGAACGCGTACGGCAGCGACCCGAGCTCCACCTCCAGCCGGAACTCCACTCCACCGTCCACCGGACCCGGCTCGACGCGGAGGCCGACGGTGGCGAGGAACGGGTTGGGGGCCTTGGCGATCACCTCGATCGCGGCGCCCGTGCCCGTGGGGCGTTCGACGCGGATCGTGGTGGTCTCGCGGAAGGTGACGTCGAGGCCGAAGTCGGCCATGAGCGTGGCCTGCACGACCTCCTTCTGCACCTCGCCGTAGAGCGAGACGGACACCTCCTGCCGCAGGTCGTCCTGGCGCAGGCCGATCAGCGGGTCCTGCTCGGCGAGCTGGGCCAGCGCCAGGTGCAGCGCGCCCTTGTCGGCCGGGCGGCGCGGCACCACGACGGTCTCCAGGGTCGGCGGCGCGAAGTGCCCCTCCGACGCCGGCCTCACCGCGTCCGCGCCGCCTTCCAGTGAGGTGACGTGGTCGCCGATACGGACGTCGGTCAGGCCCCACAGGCGGGCGATCCGGCCGGCCGTGACCTGCTGGGCGCGTACCGACGTGCCGCCGTCGAAGACGCTGATCCCGGTGACCTTGCCCTCCCGGCCGCCGCCGAACCGCAACCGGTCCCGGGTGCGCAGCGTGCCGCCGGACATGCGCACGTACGCGATCTTCTCCCCCGCCTGGCCCCGCTCGACCTTGAAGACGGTGCCCGCGACCGGCCCGCCGGGGTCGTCCTGGGCGGGCGGGAGCAGCTCCTCGATGCCCGCGATCAGCGCGTCCACGCCGGCGCCGGTGATCGCCGAACCGAAGAACACCGGATGCGCCACCGCCCGCCCGGTCTGGGCCACGAGCTCGGCGCGTAGCCGCGCGTAGGAGACGGACCTCTCGTCGTCCACGTACGCGGCCAGCAGCTCCTCCCCCTGCTCGGCCAGCACCTCGACGAGGCCCTCGAACCCGGCCGCGCCGTCGAAGGGCGTGAACGCGGCGGCCCGCGTCCCGAGCCCGGTGGTGACGCCCATGGCGACGGCGGCCGGGACGAGTTTGCCCGTGATCTCGCGCAGCACGCCGTCGTACCGTGCGCCGCGCCGGTCGATCTTGTTGACGAAGACGAGCGCCGGGATGCCGAGCCTGCGCAGCGTGCGCATGAGCACGCGCGTCTGGGCCTGCACGCCCTCCACGGCCGAGACGACCAGGACGGCGCCGTCGAGCACGCTCAGCACCCGCTCCACCTCCGCGATGAAGTCGGGGTGGCCAGGGGTGTCGATCAGGTTGACCGTGGTGCCGCCGATGACGAAGGAGACGACCGCGGACTTGATCGTGATGCCGCGCTGCCGCTCCAGCGCCAGGGAGTCGGTCTGGGTGTTGCCGTCATCGACGCTGCCGACCTCGTCGATGGCTCCGGCGGCATGGAGCAGCCGCTCGGTCAGGCTGGTCTTACCGGCGTCTACATGCGCCAAGATCCCCAAATTGAGCATACGCACCGAACGTCATGTCCTCCGTAGAGATGGCTCTTCCTTTCCTGGGGGGACACAGACGTTGCCCGCATTTCAGTGCTCCTTCGATCGACGGCCGGCCGCCAGCACACCAGAGCGTCTCTCGCGGGGGCAAGCGATTTATCGCGCGCCGCGAGTCGTGGGAAGGGGCGGATGCGAAACTCTGACATGGTCAGCGTCCACGACGAGAGGAAGTCCGGGTGAACGCCAACGGTGGAACCCCCGTCCCGGCGGTGGTCGAGATCCCGAGTGGCCCGGCGGGCCCGTCCAACGCGCTGACGCGCTGGCTGCTGGAGCATCGGGTCCCGCCCGTCGGGCCCGAGGCGGCCGAGGAGCACGCCGAGCCACAGCCGTGGTGGAAGGTCATGTGCCTGACCGGCGTCGACTACTTCTCCACCCTGGCCTACCTGCCGGGCATCGCCGCCCTGGCGGCCGGGGCGCTGTCACCGCTGGCCACGCTGCTCATCGTGGCGCTGACGCTGCTGGGCATGCTGCCGATGTACCGGCGGGTGGCCGCGGAGAGCCCGCACGGGCAGGGCTCGGTGGCGATGCTGGAGCGGCTGCTGCCGTTCTGGCGGGGCAAGCTGTTCGTCCTGGTGCTGCTGGGCTTCGTGGCCACGTCGTGGATCATCACGATCACCCTGTCGGCGGCGGACGCGACGGTCCACGTCCTGGAGAACCCCTACGCGCCCCACTTCCTGGAGGGGCACGCGGTGGCCATCACCGTGGTGCTGCTGCTGGTGCTCGGCGGGGTGTTCCTGATGGGCTTCACCGAGGCGGTCGGGGTGGCCATCCCGCTGGTCGCGCTCTTCCTCGGGCTCAACGCCGTGGTCGTCGCCGTGGGGGTCGCCGACGTGCTGGGCGAGCCCGAGGCGCTGTCGCGCTGGACCTCCGCGCTGACGAGCGGGGGCGGCGGTCTGGGCGGCGTCATCGGCCCGGCGGTGCTGGCCTTCCCGCTGCTGGTGCTGGGGCTGTCGGGGTTCGAGACCGGCGTGAGCATGATGCCGCTGGTGGCGGCCGAGGGGAAGACGGAGGAGCAGCGGCTGGCGTCGCGCATCCGCAACACCCGCAAGCTGCTGACCGTGGCCGCGCTCATCATGAGCGTCTATCTGATCGCGACCAGTTTCGTGACCACGGTGCTCATTCCGGCCGAGGAGTTCCGGCCCGGTGGGGAGGCCAACGGCCGGGCGCTGGCGTACCTGGCGCACGAACGGCTGGGCGAGGTGTTCGGCACGGCGTACGACATCAGCACCATCCTCATCCTCTGGTTCGCCGGGGCCTCCGCGATGGCCGGGCTGATCAACATCGTGCCGCGCTACCTGCCCGGCTACGGCATGGCGCCCGACTGGGGCCGCGCCGTACGTCCGGTGGTGCTGGTGTACACGGGCGTCTGCGTCGTGCTCACGATCGCGTTCGACGCCGACGTGGACGCCCAGGCCGGCGCCTACGCCACGGGCATCCTGGCCATGATGGTCTCCGGCGCGGTCGCGGTGACGATCTCCGCCGTCCGGCGCAAGCGGCGGTGGTCCGTGACGGGCTATCTCGTGCTGACGCTCGTGCTGCTGTACGCGCTGGTGGAGAACATCAGGGAGAAGCCGGACGGCATCGCCATCTCCGGGCTGTTCATCCTCGGCATCATCGTCGTCTCCCTGGTCTCGCGCGTCTCGCGGACCACCGAACTGCGGGCCGACCGGCTCGAACTCGACGAGGCGGCGCGGCGCTTCATCGCCGGCTCGGTCGCCCACGACGGCGCCCTCAACATCATCGCCAACCGGCGCGACCCCGGCGACAAGGCCGAGTACGACGCCAAGGAGGCCGAACAGCGCGGCATCAACCCGGTCCCCGGCCGGGCCGACGTGCTGTTCCTGGAGGTCGATGTCATCGACCCGTCGGACTTCAGCGACGTGCTGCGGGTAAGCGGGGTCGAGGTGGGCGGCCACCGCATCCTGCGCGCGGAGAGCCCGGCCGTCCCGAACGCCATCGCCGCCATCCTGCTCGCCCTGCGCGACGCCACCGGGGTGCGGCCGCACTGCTACTTCGAGTGGGCGGAAGGGTCGCCGCTGACGCACCTGCTCCGCTACCTGATCCTCGGCCGCGGCGACACGGCCCCGGTGGTACGCGAGATCATCCGCACGGCCGAACCCGATCCGGCCCTGCGCCCGGGCATCCACGTCGGCTGACTTTCCCGTCCCGAACACCCTGCGGGCCTTGGCATGTTGTACAGTTTGGGCAATTGCCCAAACCGTTTGCCCAAGTCGTCCGCCCAACTCGTTTGCCCAAGGGAGCGCAATGCCTCGCAACTCCGTGGAACGCGGAAAGGAGACCCGGCAGCGGCTGCTCGACGCCGCTGTCGTCCTCGTGCCGGAGGTGGGCTGGAGCGCCGTCACGACCCGCCTGGCCGCCGAGCGGGCCGGGGTCGCGCCCGGCGTGGTGCACTACCACTTCGCCTCGGTGACGGACCTGCTCGTCGCGGCCGGCCTCGGCTTCACCGGCGGCCTGCTCGACGCACTCGCCGCCGAGCTGTCCGCGCGTCCCGGCATCGCCGACGGGGTGGACTGGCTGCTCGGCGAGCTGTCGCGCTACAGCGGCACCGATCCGGCCTCGCTGCTGATGGTGGAGATGTTCCTGGCCGCCACCCGGCTGCCGGAGCTGCGCGAGCCCCTCGCCGAGCAGATCGGCCGGTTCCGCGCGTGCGTCGCGTCCTGGCTGGCCGAGCGCGGCTACCAGGGCGACGCGGCCGCGGCGGCCACGGTGCTGGCGGCGTCGATCGACGGGATCATGCTGCACCGCGCGCTCGATCCCGGCCTCGACCCGGCGGCGCTGGCCGGACCCCTGCGCGCCATGTTCGGCTCCCCGGCGTTCGGCTCCCCGGCGTTCGGCTCCCCGGCGTTCGGTTCCCTGAAGGAGGAAGCGTGAGAGCACTCATCTGCGGCGCCGGCATCGCCGGGCTGACGCTGGCCTGGCATCTCGAACGGGCCGGTTGGGAGGTGGAGCTGGTCGAGCGGGCGCCGGGGTTCCGCGACGGCGGCTACATGATCGACTTCTACGGCCCCGGCCTTGAGGTCGCCGACCGGATGGGGCTGCGGTCCCGGCTGTTCGACGTCCGTCATCCGGTCGACGAGATCCGCTACGTCGATCGCGACGGCCGGCAGACCAGCCGGCTGATCCTGACGTCCACCCTGGACGAGGTGGTCAGCCTGCTCAGGGGCGATCTGGCGCGGACGATCGGGGACGACGTGCGGGCTCCCATCACGTACGGCACCAGCGTCGAGGCCGCGGAGCAGACCGGCGGCGGCGTGTCGGTGCGGCTGACCGACGGCACGTCGCGCGAGGTGGACCTCCTGGTCGGCGCGGACGGGACCGGGTCGCGGGTGCGCGAGCTGGCCTTCGGCGACGTGGCGCCGCGCTACCTGGGCCACCACGTGGCGGCGTACGTCCTGACGGACGCCGAGCTGAGCCGCCGGGTCGGCACCCGCTACCAGCTGCGCACCGAGCCTGGACTGATGGCGGGTGCCTACGCGCTCCGCGATGACCGCCTGGCCCTGCTGTTCCTGCGCCGCGAGCCCGATCCGGCCATCCCCGCCGACCCCGCCGCCTCCCTGCGCCGCCACTTCGGCGGGCTCGGCTGGATCCTGCCCGACGCCCTCGAACGCTGCCCTTCCCCGCCCGCCCTCTACTACGACCGGGTGACGCAGGTGGAGATGGAGCGCTGGCACCGGGGCCGGATCGTGCTGCTGGGCGACGCCTGCCAGGCGGTGTCGCTGTTCGCCGGCCACGGGGCGTCCATGGCCATGGCGGCGGCCTGGGTCCTCGCCGACGAGCTGACCGCGAGCGGCGAGCGCGCCACCGGCGGCCACCGCACCCCGAACGGCGAGCTCGGCGCGGACGGGGAGCTGGCCGGTGCGCTGGAGCGTTACCAGCAGCGGATGGCGCCGGTCATCGCGGACGTGCAGGGGTTCGGGCGGCGGTTCCTCCAGTGGATGGCGCCCTCCAGCCGGTGGCGCATCGTCGCCCGCGACCTGATGTTCCGGCTGGCGGCCCTGCCGGGTGGCGAGCGCCTGTTCGTCAACTCGCTGAGCCCCGGCGGCCACGACCTCATCAGATCCAGCTCGACCGTCCTGGAACGCGACGCCTAGGGACGTGCCGCCCACCGCGTCCGCAGCCGGCCGATGGTGGCGCGGCGGGAGCGCTCACGCCGTTCACTCAGGTGCGGGGCCGGGGAGGACGCCGTACGAGAAGCCGCCCTGCCGCTCCTCGAACCCTCGTACGGCGCCCAGCCGGTGTTCGACCTCGGCTACCAGCTCACCCCAGTCACGCCGCAGAACCCGTCTCATCGGTGTCCACGCCAACGTCGTCGTCGCTGCGCTCCAGCGCCAGCTTGGCGACCCTGAAGCGGGCGCAACGTGCCTCCAGCTCGCGTTCGTCCTCTGCCATCCACTGTTCGATCATGGTCATCGACGTGATCACACGCCAGTCCCGGCGGTGGCCGGCTTGGCGGAATCTTGGGGGGTCAGCAACTCGACCGTGCCCCGCTCGCCGTCCACCCTGATCCGGTCGCCGTCGCGCAGGCGCATGGTGGCGTTGCCGGTGCCGACCACGGCGGGGATGCCCAGCTCGCGGGCCACGATGGAGGCGTGCGACAGCGGCGCCCCCATGTCGGTCACCACAGCGGCGGCCCTCGGGAACATGGGCGTCCATCCGACGTTGGTCAGCGTCGTGACCAGGATCTCGCCGGGCTTGAGCCGCTCGCCCTCCTCGGGCCCGGAGATCACCCGGGCGATGCCCTCCACCACGCCGGGAGCGCCGGGGAAGCCCGTCACGGTGTCGCTCACCGGCACGCGGGCGCCGCGCGCGTCGTAGATGTCGCCCCGCCGGTCGGGGTCGGCGGCCCAGCGCACGGGGTCGAAGTGGCCGACGATGAGCACCGGGTAGGGCGGCAGCGCGGCGTACCGCTCGTACGTCGCCCGCCGCGCCGCCACCCGCTCCAGCCCGGTCCGGTCCCCGCGCAGCAGGGCCAGCAGCTCCGGCAGGTCCAGGAAGAACACATCGTCGCCGATCCCGGTCAGCTCCCCCGCCCGCACGGTGAACGCCCGCAGCACCCAGAACGCCCGCATGTTCTCCGAGCGCGTGCTCTCCCGGTCGCGCACGACCGCGTTCCACCGCCGGACCCTGGCGCGCATCGCGGACTCCTTGCGGGGGTGACGCCGGGCGAAGCGCGCCCACGCCTCCTCCCTGGCCGCCCGCTGGCGCGTGAGCAGTGCCTCGGTGCCGGCCCGCGTGTCGCGCAGGCCAGCGAGCTGGGCGTCGATCCACGCCGGGTCCTCGCCTGGCCTGGGGATCGACACCTCGAACTCGTGGGGGCCGCGATGTCCGTACGCGCGGGCGAACTCGTCTCTGGTGATCTCGCCGCGGGCGAGTCTGGACAGCCCCAGCACCGGGCCCATGCTGGCCAGTTCGCCGTCGGCGTTGACGCCGGTCAGCATGGCCTCCGCGTCGGCCTCGCCCATCATCTCGCGCAGCCGGTCGCGGGTGTGGACGAGGGTGACGCCGCCCTGGCGGCCCGCGGCCTCCAGCATGCGGCAGGAGGTGACCACGTGCGGCTCGATCTCGGCGGCCCACAACGCGGCCAGCTCGGGACCGGTGCCGGTGGCGGCGATCCGCTCGCGCAGCTCCTCGCACCGCTGCCTGGACGTGGCCAGGAACGCGCGCATGCCCTTGAGGTTGTCGCGGACCCGCCGCCGGATGTGCAGGGCCATCGGCAGCACCCGCTTGATGATCTCCCAGCGCGAGACCCGCAGCATCGGCACGTCCAGCCCCGGCGGTATCTTCCCGAAGACCTGCTCGACCGCGCCGAGCCTGCTCTGCATGCCCAGGGCCTTGGCGATGGAGAAGGTGACGCTCAGGTTCATGTAGAAGCGGCCGCCGATGTTGCCGACCAGGTCGAAGCCGGGCAGCGTGGAGGCGTACATGGCCTCATGGATGAACAACCGCACGAACGACCACGTGATCGGCGTCATGACGTCGGGGATGGCCTCGCCCAGGTTGCCGCCGGTCCACAGGTAGTCGCCCCTGAGGCTGTCGTTCCACTCCTCGACCGGCGGCTTGAGCCCGGTGATCGGGCGGGCCTGCACGATGGCGAACGCGCCGTCGCGCAGAGCCCACTCGACGTCCATCGGGGTGCCGTACAGGTCCTGGATGCGGGCGCCCAGCCCGGCCAGCGCCACGGCCTGGGCCTCGTCGAGGACGCGCCGGGAGCGCAGCTCGCCGGGAACGGGCCGCTCCTCGGTGCCGCCGGAGGTGCGTACGGTCATGACCGTCTTGTCGCTCGTCCGCGCGTCCACGACCGCGCCGCCGGACACCACGGTCGTGTCGGGGGTGACCTGGCCCCCGACGACCGCCTCGCCGAGCCCCCAGGAGGCGTTGATGACGGTACGGTCCCGCGCGCCGCTCACCGGGTCGGCCGTGAACATGACGCCGGCCGCGTCGGCGTCGACCAGCTCCTGGACCACCACGGCCAGCGCCACGTCGTCGTGCGGCACGCCGTTCTGGTCGCGGTAGGCGATCGCGCGCGGGTTCCACAGCGAGGCCCAGCAGCGCTTCACCGCGTCGAGCAGCGCGTCGCCCCTGATGTTGAGATAGGTGTCCTGCTGGCCGGCGAACGACATGTCCGGCAGGTCCTCGGCGGTGGCGGAGGACCGCACGGCCACGGGCACGTCGTCGCCGAGCGCCGCGTACGCCCGCAGGATCTCGCCGGCGAGGTCGCCCGGCATGTCGTGCCCGGCGAACAGCGCCGCGACGCGATCCGGGTCACCGGCCTGAAGGATCTCCTCGCGGAAACCGGCCACGAACGCGCGGTAGGCGTCGGTCGTGATGTGGAATCCGCCGGGGACGGGCAGCCCCGCCCTGGTCAGCCTGGCCAGGGAGGCGCCCTTGCCACCTACGGTCGCGAGATCGGCCGTGGCGTCGTCGAGAGGGAGAACGACCCTCACTGCACACGCTCCTTAGAGCCCAGGGAGTCCGCCAGCCGCTGCCGCGCGACCTCCACCGTGGCGTCGAGAAAGGTGAGGGTGGCCCGCGCGACGGCGTCCGCGTCAGACGGCGGGCGGCCCGCGCCCAGGGTCCGCTCGATGGTGTCGGCCACCAGGTCGGCGATCCGGTCCTCGGACGGCCTGACCCCTTCCGGCCTGCCGTCCGGCAGGAACAGGAAGCCGTAGACGATCGAGCCGATCACCGTGATGTGGTCGCCGGGGTCGTCGCGCACCGCGCCGAGCTCGGCCAGCTCCGTCACGTACGTGTCGAAGGGCGCGCCGAGTTCGAGCCCCGTCGGGCGGGTCCGCTTGCGGCGGGTGAGCTTGCCGAGCACCTCGGAGTCGCCGCTCAGCACCGCCCGCAGCAGCGGCCGCCGGAACAGCGCCCGGGAGAACTCCCCGAACAACTCGCTCAGCGTCGCGGGCTTCTGGTCGCGCACGTCGGTCAGCATGAGCACCCGCTCGCGCCGCAGCAGCGCGGCGAAGAGGTCATCGCGCGTCTTCCAGTGCAGGTAGATGGTGCCCTTGGCGACCTCGGCGCGCTTGGCCACGTCGTCGATCGTGGTCTTGTCGTAGCCCCAGCGCAAGATGAGCTCGGTGGCCGCGTCGAGGATCCGGTGCGCCCGTTCGAGCTGACGCGCGGGATCCTGTGGCGGCCGTCCGACTCTGGCCATCGTCTCACCTCATTTATTTGACCAAATGAGGTTAATCGGTCATTTAATGTTGGGCAAGTGGCTACCCTAGCCTGCCGAGCAGCGTCTCGGCCTCCGGGGCGAAGGCCGGGTCACGGGTGTCCGAGGCCGTCCGCAGCAGCCGCCTGGCCAGGTCCAGGTCGCCGCGCTCGTACCGGATCTCGCCCAGGCGGAAGGCGGCCTCCGCCACCAGGTCGTCCTGCTCGGTCAGCCCCAGCGTCAGCTCGTAGTAGCGCAGCGCCCCGTCGCGGTCACCGAGCCAGTAGCACAGCTCCCCGAGGTGCGCGGCGGCCATCCCGGACTCCGAGTCGCCGGCGTCGATGACCCGCTGGTACCACGTGAGCGCCTCGCCGAAGTCCCGCTTCCGCTTGGCCAGCGACCCCAGGTACATCGCGCCCAGCGCGCTGGTGTGCCCCTCGCCCGCCTCGACGGCCCGGTGGTACCAGTCGCGCGCGTGCGTCTCGTCCTCGTCGTGGTACGTCTGCCCGATCGCGATCATCGCCCGCGCCGCCAGGTCGTCGTCACCGGCCTCCAGCACCCGCAGGTACGTCTGCCGCGCCTCCTCGACCTCCCCGGCGTTCACCAGCGTCTGCGCCAGCACGCTGAGCGCGGTCGGCTCCCCGCTCTCCGCCGCCACCCGCAGCGTGCGCAGCGAGCCCTCGGTGTCGCCCTGACGGTCCTGGAGCATGCCGAGCAGGCTCCCGAACACCCCCTGTACGGGGCTGTCGGCGTCCCCGGCCTGCCGCTCGGCCAGGCTGTAGAACGCCTCCGAGTCACCCTCGGCGTCGAGCAGCGAGAGCAGCCTGCCCCCGGCCACGAACCGCACGTCGGCGTCCTCGTGGTCGTTCAGCCCCTCGTAGATCGCGCGCGCCCGCGCCGGCTCGCCCAGGGCCTCCAGGCGCTCGGCCACCCGCAGCTCGGTGAACGGGCCGGGACCGGCCAGCTCGTAGTAGCGCCGCACGGCCTCCGGGTCCTCGCACAGGTCTCCCAGCTCGCGGCCCTGCTCGGCGGCGGCCCGCTCGTCCATCAGGGACAGGATCTCGATCGCGACGTCGTGCTCGCCGCGCCGGCACGCCTGGTAGGCGAGGGCGTCGAGGTTGTTCATCGCGGTCTGCGCGAGGTCGGTGCCGGTGCCGGCGGCCGCCGCGAACGCCCGCGCGGCGGCGAGGTCGTCGCCCTCGTCGTGCAGCCACATGCCGAGCTGCATGCCGCCTCTGGCCACGGAGTTCAGGTCGTCCGACTCGATGGCCGCGCGCACCTCACGGTCGGCGCCCGTCTTGTCGCCCAGCTCCCGCAGTGCCCTGGCGAGGTCGACGCGCAGGCCGGGGGTGGTGCCGGGGTGGCCGGTCTCGACGCCTCTGCCGTACATGAGGGCCGCGTTCTCCATGTCGTCCCTTGCCTTGAAGGCGTCGCCCCAGGTCCAGTAGCCGAGCGCGACGGTCTCCGGGTCGCCGGTGCCCACGGCACGCTCCGCCTCGGCCGCCAGGGCGTCGTAGTCGTGCTCCTGGAGCAGGTGGATCAGGAGCCGGCGGTGGCAGTCGAGGTCGCCGTCCGCCGCTCCGCCGGCCAGCACCTGACGGACCTCCGCCTCGTCGCCGCGCTCGGCCAGCAGTTCGGCGACGAGGACGGCGGTGGCGGGCAGCGCGGTCCTGGCGGCCTCCACGGCGCCGTCGAGGTCGCCGCGCCGGTGCCGGACGACGGCGATGTTGCGCCAGGCCATCTCGACGGTGGCGGGCTCCGCGCCGGCGATCGGCCGGGTCGCGGGCAGGAAGCACAGCTCGGCGCGACTGTAGTGGCCCTCGGTCGCCAGGATGGCGCCGAGCTCGATCCTGGCCTCCGCCGCGGCCTCGGGCTCGCCCAGTTCGGTGACGAGCTGGAAGAACGGCTCGCCCGAGTCGTCCTCCATGGCCTGCGCCTTCGCCATGACCTCCCGTACGGCCTCCGCCCGGTCGCCGGGCGCGGCCTCCGCCAGCAGGCGGCGCAGTTCGCGTACGTCCTCCTCGTCGAGCGCGAGCAGCACCCCGGCCATCAGCTCGGACCCGGCCCGCTCGGTCAGGACGGCCAGAGCGCCCCGCCGGTCGCCCTCCGCCGCCAGCACCCAGGGCAGCTCGTCCGGCAGGGACCGGCCGAGCAGGTGGCGGGAGACGGCGGCTGCGTAGGTGTCGTGCTCCTGCGCCGCGGCCCGTTCGAGCGCGAAGTGCGCGGCGTCCGCGTCGCCGGCCGCCAGCAGGCTGCGGCCCGCCGCCAGCATGGTCTCCGGCTCGGACTCGGGGTCGAGGGCCGCCGCCCGTTCGAAGGCCGCCTTGGCCGCCTCCAGGTCGCCCGTCTTGGCCAGCAGGCCGCCGAGCAGCCGCTCGGACTCGCCCGAGATGCGGGGCGGCGCGGCGGTCATGGCCGCGAGCGCGCCTTCGTGGTCGCCGTGGTCGCGCAGGAACCGGGCCAGGTGGAGCGTGGCGTCGCCGCCGAACGCCCCTTCCAGCACCTCGCGGGCCTCCTCCGCGCGGCCGCCGGCGGCCAGCGACTCGCCCAGCCGCCGCGCCACCTCGGCCCGGAGCCGCTCGTCGCCGGTGTCCGGCACGCGGGCGTAGATGCCGGCGGCCTCGGCGTACTCTCCGAGTTCGCTCAGCACGTTGCCCGCGGCGCGCAGCGCCACCCCGTTGAGGTGCTCGTCGTCGCCCACCGCCCCCAGCCAGGCGTCGATGGCGCCGCGCTTGTCACCCGAGTCGTTGCGCAGGGCTCCGAGAAAACAGCCGGCCCGCTGGCGCTGATCCGGCGGACCGGCCGCGGCGACCAGCGAAAGTGCCCCGTCGGCGGCGACCGGGCGCCGCGTGCGCTGCCAGGAGTGCGCGCACTCCATGGCGAGCGCGGTCGCCATCACGGCGGCCTCGCCGCCGGGGAACGCCCGCGCCGCCGCCTCGAAGTCCTCGTCGAGCAGCGCCCGTCCGAACGCGCCGAGCTCGTCCGTGACGAGGTCGAGCGCGGCCCGCGCGCCTTCGACGTCGTCCAGCCGGACCCTGGTGTAGGCCAGCGGCAGCGCGCTGCGCTCCCGCTCGCCCTCGGTGATCAGCCGCTCGTGCAGGCGGCAGGCGGCCAGCAGGTCGCCCTGCCGCTCGAACAGCCCGATCAGCTCGGCGGCGGACTCGATCCGCAGGCCCTTGTGCCCGCTCTCCATCGCCGCCGTGTACGCCGCCCGCGCCTCCCCGGGGTCGTCCTCGGCGACGAGCCCGCCCAGCATGTACGCCACCCAGGGCGCCAGCACGGGATGCCCCTCGCCCCTGGCCCGGCGCAGCAGCCCGCCCGCCTCGTCCTCGTCGGTCAGCACGTCCTTGCAGATCACCGCCGTGTACGACAGCGCCAGCGGATCCCCGCTGTCCGCCGCCGCCCTGAACAGCTTGGCCGCGTCGGACAGGTCGTACCCGATCGAGGCCAGCACCTGCGCGAACACGGCGGTGCCGATCGCGGAGACCGCCGGGTCATGATGCCCCATGGCCGCCTGGTACCGGACCAGCCCCTCCTCCCGGCCCAGCCGCTGGTGGTCCAGCATCGCGCCGAGCACGGGATGGGTCTCCGCGCCTGACTCGCGCAGCAGGTGCAGCAGGAACGCCGCGTTGAAGCCCTGGAGCACGTCGTCGCCCTCGGCCACGTACGTCAGCAGCTCGTCGGCCTGCTCCCGGTCGCCCTCGCCCAGCTCCAGCTCGGCCAGCATCACCATGGCCCTGATCGACTGGACGGCCGCGCCGGAGTCGATGGCCTGGCGCAGCAGCCGCCTGGCCTCGCCCAGGTCGCCCGCCTTCAGCCGGGCCAGGCCGTCGTCGGTGTCCTGGAGCGCCTGCTCCTCGACGGGGTCGGCCAGCGGCTGCTGCCTGGCGGCGTGCTCCAGCAGCAGCGCGGCCTTGAACGCGGCGTCGGGGTCGTCGTGCCCGGCGGCCAGCCCGGCCAGCTCCATGATCTCGTCGTGCGCCTCGGGGTGCTGTTCGAGCAGCAGGCCGAGCAGGGTGACGCTGATGGAGGCCCACTCGTCCTCGCCGGCCTCCAGCACGGCGCGCAGCGCGGCGAGGGCCTCGGCCGGCTCGCCCGCCTCGGTGTGCATCTGGGCCAGGCACGCCTGGGCCTGCACGGCGTAGTCGCGCTGGCCGCTGGCGATCACCCGGCGGAAGATCGCCTTGGTCTCCTCCTCGTCGCCGAGCTGCGCGGTCACCTTGGCCAGCTCGATGAGCGAGGGCAGCCGGATGTCGGGCCTCGGGTCCTCGGCGGCCACGCGGTAGGCGGCCGCCGACTCGGCGTACTCGCCCAGGTCCACGAGCACCGCGCCGAGCAGCTTGTGCGCCATGGCCAGGTGGTCGGGGTGCCCGACGGCGATGGCGCGCTCGCACACCTCGCGGGCCGAGTCGAACTCCTCCTCCTCGGCGTAGTGCTGGTACAGCCGGAACGCCGACAGCGACACCACCTCGGGGTCACCGCTGGTCAGCAGCGCCCGGTAGTCGTCCTCGTCCTCGGCGGCGTCGTACAGGTCGCGGGCCGAGGCCGGGTCCTGGTCGAACTCCGGCAGCTCCAGCCGCGCGGCCAGCTCGGCCACGGCGGGGCTGTCGCACACGCGGGCCCGCTCCAGCGCCTCCTGGGCGCCCTGCGCGTCGCCGAGCTGGGTGAGCACGAGCACCAGCGCCGTGTCGGCGAGCGCGGCCACCTCGAAGTCGGCGCCGTCCGAGGCGATCGTCAGCACCCGGTGCGCCGCCGCCCACTCCTTGGCGGTGACCAGCATCATCCCCATGGCGATGGCCGAGCGTTGCCCGAAGACCGGGTCGCCCGACTGGATCACCGACCGGTGCGCCGCCTCGGCGCCGTCCAGGTCCCCCTGTTCCTGTAGCAGGCCCGCCAGCAGGTGGGACGCCTCCGGGTCCCCTGTGGCCGCGATCTGCCTGAACAGCACCGCGGCCGCGTTGAGGTCTCCCGATTTCCAATGGTCCATGGCCGCGTCGAGCTGTTCTGACGCCATCATCACTCCAAGGTCATACAACAATGTGAAAAAGCTACACATGTGTCACGTGGGTCACACCGCATTCCGAGATCTCCCGTCCTTCCGCCGGGAAGTCCGGGAGCGCCGTAGCGTAGAACTCATGGGCAAGGCGTTCTGGATCGATCAGGAGTTCGACAGAGACCGTGACGGGCGCTACGCCGTACACGTGCGAAAGAACCTCGACGAGTTCGAGTGGGGTGACATCGCGCCCGTACGGTTCGCCTGCACGGCATGGGACCTCGCCACCCCGCCGTCGCTGACCCCCGGCTTCGTGCGCTGGGACCGCCGCGTCCTCGAGGCGACCTGCCACCGCAACACCTGGGACGGCGGGCTCTACGCCCGGGTCAGGGTGGTCTCGCCGCTGCCGGAGGAGCTGCGGCGGTCGCGGGCCTGGTGGCGCGACCGCGGCTGGCTGGGCTGGCAGGAGACCTTCGGCCAGTACGTCGAGCCGACCCAGCAGGACCTGGCGAGAATCCCGTTCCTGCGGGCCACGCTGCTCGTCGAGGCCCCGGTGCCGCTCGACGACCTGCCGCCGGAGCCCGAGGGGCCGCACGAGGAGGTCGAGCAGCGCGCCCACCGCGCGGTGACGGTGCTGGCCCGCGAGCTGAACGCGCTGGTGGCGCCCGTGCTCGACCAGCTGGGATAGACGCGTTCCTCCGGGGTAGCGAGAGGCGCATGAGGATGCCGCTCGCCGCACTCGTGCTGGCCGTGGCCACCATGGCCACCGTGGCCGCCGCCGGTTGCGCCGTGGACACGGAGGGGCCCGCGCGGACGGCCGAGCGCTTCCACACCGCCCTGGCGGCCCACCAGGAGGAGTCCGCCTGCGCGCTGCTCGCCCGCAGGACCGCCGAGAAGCTGCCCGGCCGCGGCCAGAGTTGCGCCGAGGCGCTGCGGGAGCTGGGGTTCGGCCCGGGCGGCCCGGTGTCCGCGGTCAGCGTGTGGGGCGACGAGGCCCAGGTCCGGCTGGCCGGCGACACGCTCTTCCTGCACCGCTTCAGCGACGGCTGGCGGATCAGGGCCGCGGGCTGTGAGCCGGAGGGCGACCTGCCTTACGACTGCGAGGTGGACGACTGATGCGCGTCATGTTCACGCTGACCCTGCTGCTGATCGTGGTCGGCCTGGCCTCCTTCTTCGCCATCGGGTGGTCGAGGCTTTGAGGTGGATCAAGGAGAACTCACTGGCCCTGGCGTTCCTGGTGATGTTCCTGGTGGCGCTGGGCGGGCAGGCGGTGGCCGGTCTGCTCGACTTCAACGACCTGCAAGTCGCCGAGGGCGCCGAGCCGGTCTCGTTCCTGGAGTACGTGATCTCCTCGTCGTTCGCGGTGGACGTGGCCGAGAACTGGCAGTCGGAGTATCTGCAGTTCTTCCTGTTCATCGTGTTCACCGTCTGGCTCGTGCAGAAGGGCTCCCCGGAGTCCAAGAAGCCGGAGGACGCCGGGGCGGAGTCGGACGAGAAGCAGCAGGTCGGACCCTACGCGGGCCCCGACGCCCCCCGCTGGGCGAAGGTCAGGGGGCCGCGGCTGTGGTTGTTCAGCAACTCGCTCGGGCTCGTGATGGGGACCATCTTCCTGCTGTCGTGGCTGGCCCAGTCGGTGGCGGGGCAGGCGGCGTACAACGCGGAGCGGCTCGGCGACCTGCGCGATCCGGTGGCCTGGGGCGCGTACGTCACCTCGCCCGAGTTCTGGAACCGCAGCCTGCAGAACTGGCAGTCGGAGCTGCTGGCCGTGCTGTCGATGGCAGTGCTGTCGATCTATCTGCGCCAGCGGGGCTCACCGGAGTCGAAGCCGGTCGGGGCGCCTCATTCGGCCACGAACGTGGAAGGCTGACCGGTGACGATGGCGACGACGCGGGTGCCGGGGGCGAAGGCGCCCTGCCGGGCGAGGTCGAGGATCCCGTAGAGCATCTTGGCCACGTAGATCCCTTCGACGCGATATTTCGCGATAAATCCGTCGAGGACGGGCGTGGACTTAGCGTACCCGCCGAAGTGGTAGTCCAGGTTGACCGACCAGTTCGCCCACGTGCGCCCGTACGCCTCCCGCTGCAGCCTGGCCACCTCCCCCTCCAGGAACGAGGCCCCCTTCAGCACCGCGAACCCGAGCGCCCGCCGGCCCTCGGGCAGCCCCGCCGAGATCCCGGCCAGCGTGCCGCCGGTGCCGACCGGGCAGCAGACAACGTCGTAGTCTTCGGTGATCTCCCCCGGCAGTTCGGCGCAGCCGCGCACGGCCGCCGCGTTGCTCCCGCCCTCCGGCAGGATCACCACGTCGTCGCCCCACCGCGCGCGCAGCGCGGCCAGCGATTCGTCGGTGTGCTTGAGCCGGTAGGCGGCCCGGTCGAGGTAGGTGATCGTCATGCCGCAGGCGGCCGCGTGGGCCAGGGACGGGTTCAGCGGCAGGCGCTCCTCGCCCCTGATGACCCCGATCGTCTCGATGCCGTGCCGCGCTCCCGCCTCGGCCACGGCCCTGATGTGATTGGAGTAGGCGCCGCCGAAGGTCAGCAGCCTGCGATGGCCCAGGTTGTACTTGAGTTTGCGCGGCTTGTTGTCGTCGTGCATCAGGAACACCCGGACCTGGCCGAGCCCTGGATCCAGGAGTTCCTCCATGGCGCTAGTCTACGGTCGGGCCTTTGTTGAGGAGTGTTCGGTTATGCGCGTTATTGAAGCTTTCACGGCCGCCTACGGCTCGTCCCCCCAGACCGTCTGGCACGCGCCGGGCCGGGTCAACCTGATCGGCGAGCACACCGACTACAACGACGGGTTCGTTCTCCCCTTCGCGGTGCCGTGGGGGGTGACGGCCGCGGTCACGCCGCGTACCGACGGCACGATCCGCCTGCTGTCGCTCCAGTCCTCCGGCGAGCCCGTCACGATGGCGACGCACGCGGACTCCAAGGGCTGGACGCGCTACGTCGTGGGCGTCCTCGACATGCTGGGCGACCGGGTGGCGGGCGCCGACATCGCGATCGACGGCGACGTCCCGCAGGGCGCGGGCCTCAGCTCCAGCGCCGCCCTGGAGGTGGCCGTCGCCTCGGCGATCAACGACCTGCACGGCCTGGGCATGACGCCCATGGAGATCGCGCTGCTCGGCCAGAAGGCCGAGAACGACTTCGTCGGCATGCCCTGCGGCATCATGGACCAGGCCGCCTCGGCGCTGTGCCAGGAGGGCCACGCCCTGTTCCTCGACTGCCGCTCGCTCGGCTCCAGGAACATCCCGCTCGACCTGGCCGCCCACGGCCTGAGCATGCTCATCATCGACACGCAGGCGCACCACGAGCACGCGGGCGGCGAATACGCCAAGCGCCGCGCCGAGTGCGAGTCGGCCGCCCGCAAGCTCGGCGTCGCGGCTCTGCGCGACGTGACCGACCTGGCCGGGGCCCTGGACCAACTGCAGGGCGACGAGCGCAAGCGCACGATGCACGTCGTGACGGAGAACCACCGCGTGGAGGCCCTCATCGGCCTGCTGCGCGCGGGCGCCGTCACGGAGATCGGCGCCCTGCTGAACGCCTCCCACCTGTCGCTGCGCGACCAGTACGAGGTGTCGTCGCCGGAGCTGGACGTGGCCGTCGAGGCGGCCCTCAGGGGCGGCGCGCGGGGCGCCAGGATGACCGGTGGCGGCTTCGGCGGCTCGGCCATCGCCCTGGTGCCGGTGGAGCGCCTGGAGAGCGTCCAGGAGTCGGTCTCGGCCGCCTACGCCGAGCGTGGCTTCCAGGCCCCGCGCTACCTGCCCGCCATCCCGGCGCCGGGCGCCCGCCGGGTGGCCTGAGGTCTTCAGAGCGGCGGGACGCCTGAAGGGCTTCAGAGCGGCGGGAAGTTCGGCGGGCGGCGTTCCAGGAAACTGGCGACGCCCTCCGCGAAGTCGGGACGGCCGAAGGAGGCGATCATCTCCTGGGTGGCCGTCTTGGCCGACTCCTCCAGCGTGACGTCCCAGTCGTGCCACACCTGCCGCTTGATCACCGCCATCGACGCCGGCGAGCTGTGCCGGGCCAGCTCCCTGGCGTACTCCTGGGTCTCGGCCAGCAGCGACTCCAGCGGCACGGCGCGGTTGACCAGGCCCATCTCGTACGCCTCCCGCCCGCTGAACACCCTGCCCGACAGCAGCACGTCCATGGCCCGCTGCTGCCCCATGAGCCGGGGCAGCACCCAGGACAGCCCGTACTCGGCGATCAGGCCGCGGCGCGGGAACGCGGTCGTCCACTTGGCCTCGGTGGCCGTGAACACCAGGTCGCAGACGAGCGCGTGCACCATGCCGAGCCCCGCGCAGGCCCCGTTGACGGCGGCGATGACCGGCTTGCGGATCGTCGTCGGAAAGGTGTGGGGCCGCGGGTCGGGCGTCTCGTCGTAGTCGCCCGCCTGGAGGGCGGCCAGCGTCTTGAAGTCGGCGCCCGAGCAGAAGCCCTTGCCCGCGCCGGTGACCACCACGGCCCGCACCCCGGGGTCCTGCTCGGCCTCGGCCAGCAGGTCGAAATAGCGCCGCCCCATGGCGTCGGTCCAGGCATTGAGCGTGTCCGGCCGGTTGAAGGTCAGCGTCAGCACGCCCTGGTCGAGCGTTGAGAGCACGAGTTCCGCCATGGGCTAACAGAACCATGTTCTAGGCGGGGAAGGCAAGGATACGGTGGGCGATGTGGACCGGGATCTGGTGTGGGACGGCTGTCACAACGTACGCGACCTGGGCGGCCTGCTGGCCGCGGCCGGGCGGCGCACCCGCTGGGGTGCCGTGGTCCGCGCCGACACCCCCGACCGGCTCACCGAGCAGGGGTGGGCGGCGGCCGCGGCGCACGGCGTACGGACGATCGTGGACCTGCGCACCCCCGGCGAGCACCACGCGGAGCCCGGCCACCGGCCGCCCGGGATGACCGTGGTCAGCGTGCCCATGAACACGGGCCGCGACCTGCACGGCGGGACGCCGCTCTATCTGCGGCCGTTCCTGGACAACGCTCCCGACCGCTGCGCCCGCGTCCTGCGCGCCATCGCCCAGGCGCCGCCCGGCGGAGTGCTCGTGCACTGCGTCGCCGGCCGCGACCGCACCGGGCTCATCGCCATCCTGCTGCTCGCGCTGGCCGGGGTGGCACCGGGCGACATCCTGGCCGACTACGAGCGCTCCACGGCCCGCCTGAGCCCTCTCTACGCCCTGCTCGGCCAGCCCGACGACGCCCTCCGCGTACGCGCCCGCCTGACCGCCGCCGGCACCACCACGGACCAGGTGATCGGGTCGCTCCTGCGCGAACTCGACGCGGAGGCGTACCTGACGTCGGCCGGCCTGACCCCCACCGAACTCACCACCCTCCGAGACCGCCTGACCTCCCCGCCCTCTCAGAGAGGCCTCCGCCCTTCCTCGCCCCTCCGGAGGAACCTCCGCCCTTGAAGGACCTCCGCTCCCTCCCCCGTCCCTCAAAGGACCTCAGCCGAAGTGCGGTGGGTCAGCGGTGGTGGACGAAGGCCGGAGTCAGGACCCGGCCGTCGTAGTAGCGGTGGAACACGGGGGTGGCACTGCCGGACAGCGGTGGCACGATCCACGACCAGTCCGCCGGGCAGACCCGCCCCGCCTCCTCCTCCCGCGAAAGATGCGTGAGAAACCGGCGCGACTCCGTATGGTGATCGGTCATCGTGACCCCGGCCAGCTCGAACGAGTGCAGCACCGCCACGTTCAGCTCCACCAGCGCATGATCCCGCCACAGACAGCGCTCGTTGGTGGTGTCCAGCCCCAGCCGCTCCGCCACCTGCCGGAGCTGGTCGTACCGGTCGGCGTCCGCCAGGTTGCGGGCCCCGATCTCGGTGCCCATGTACCAGCCGTTGAAGGGCGCGCACGGATAGCAGACGCCCCCGATCTCCAGGCACATGTCCGAGATGGCGGGCACCGCGTGCCACCGCAACCCCAGCTCCGCGAACCACGGATATTCGGGGTGGACCAGCGGCACCTCCAGCACCACGTCCCCCGGCAGGTTGCACAGCAGCCGATCCCCCATCCCCGGATCGATGACCAGCGGCAGCACGTCGAACCGGCCACCCCGCCCACGCCACCCCAGCGACTCGGCGATCTTGGTGAGCGCGACGTTGCGCGGATCGCCGACCACACCACCGGACGTGCGGTACCCGGCGTAACGGATGAGCTGGTCGTTCAGCACCCGGGGGCCGCGCAGGGCCGGGGTGTCGGGGGGCAGGACGGTGACGGTGGGCCTGATCTTCCCGGTCCCGGTGGCCTCGCGCAGGTGGGCCACGCATTCAAGAGCCACCCCCTCGGCCGTGCTCACCTGCCTGCGATCGCGCACCAGCAGCGAGCGCCAGTACAGCCGGCCGATGCACCGGTTGCTGTTACGCCAGGCCACCCGGGCCCCGAACGCCAATTCCTCGTACGTGTGCGTGTAGGTCCCGTAACGCGCCACGTCCCTGGCGACGTCGCGCAGCCGGGCATGCAGCCCTCCCAGCGAGGGATGCTCGGCGTGGTACAGCCTGATGAACCGCTCCGCCTCCCGCAGGTCGGTGGTGCGTTCGAGCACCGCCCGCGCGGCGAGGGCATCGAAGGGACGAAGGGACCTGATCCAGGTAGGCACGCGTCAACCAGCACTTCTCCGTCAGCGGAGCGCCCCGCCGATTCCGGGTCGGCGGCACGTCCTGGTGGAGGCGCCCTCTCCTCGCCTCCGTCAACGACTGCCCGCGGCTCCGGCCCGCGAGGGACCGGCCCGGCCATTTTCCCCGGGGCGGCGCGCTTCTGTCCCGCTAACGTGAGAACGTGTGATGATCGCGTTACATAGCGTGAAATAGAAGGGCGCCTCCGGAAGATCCGGAGACGCCCGGCCGCTTACCTCCTGAAGTCCTCGGTCCACACGCAGGTGAGGTGGATGACGCGGCCCTTGTGCCACCGCTTGCCGATCACCCGGTGCGGCAGCTCCCTGGCCGGCACGGTGATCGACAGCCGGTCGGCGGGCACGACGGTCACGCCGTTCTCGACGACGGTCTCGGCCAGTTCGGGTTCCAGATACCGCTCGTCGATGAGCTCGGTCACCTTGGCCCTGGGGAACCGTACGACCTTGCCGTCCTTCATCCAGCAGCGGAGCTCGCCGCCGAACCTCACCCGCTCGTCCGGACCGCCGTACTCGCCCGACCCGCCGTGCACCCTCACCGAGCCGTCGTCGGCCAGTGCGGGCGCGGCCAGGGCGCCCAGTCCGAGCGCGGCGGCCGTGACGACGATCGCGAGGCGTCGCTTCACCATTGGGATCTCCTCCCCGAGACGACTGAACGCTCCCGAGGGTGCCGCGCCGCACCTGAAGCGAGGCTTAAGGCGCCCGAAGCGCCCTTCAGGTACGCCTCCGCCCAAGCCCCAGGCCCATCGCGGCCGGAGACGCCCGGCTTGCCGTACACCAGCAGTCCCCGATGAACGGCCGCCGCCCGAATCATCCTCGGCCTGGGCCGGGCGTTCTCATCGGCAGGCGCGACCGCACCTCCTGAGCACAAGCGAAAGGCCCCTCCCAGGGTCTGGGAGGGGCCTTTCCTACTGGCTCCCGCGAGGGGATTCGAACCTCTAACCTGCCGGTTAACAGCCGGCTGCTCTGCCATTGAGCTACGCGGGATCGAGCTTTCGCGCACTTCGCCGGGGCGGTTGGGCCCCTCCGTCGTGCGCATGAATAGATTAGCGCACTCCGGGAGTGCGTGTCGCATCGCGATCGGGGTAGGCCCGGAGACAGCGGAGGTGCAAAATGCGTTATCGAATGACATTTGCCGTCGGTCTGGCCATCGGCTACGTGCTGGGCAGCCGGGCAGGGCGCGAACGGTACGAGCAGATCAAACGGGCGGCCCAGCGCGTCGCCGACAACCCCCGGGTCCAGGAGGCCGCGGGAGTGTTCGGCGCGCAGGCGTCGAAGGTCGCCGGGATGGCCAGGATGAGGGTGGGGGACACGCTGCAGCAGCGGATCCCGTTCCTTCACTCCGACGGTCACGACACCGGCACCGGCTGGCCCGGCGAAGAGGGCATCAACCAGAAGCCCAGCGAGAGCGGCATTCCCTACTGATCGCGGTATGGGCGTGAGCCGTACACCCCCGCACGCCTGCGGCTCACACGCCCATGCTGCGCCGGACCCCCTCCAGGGCCTGTTCCGCCTGCGCGCGCAGGCCGGGGTCCTCGGGGTCGAGCCCCTCGTCGAAGACGAAGGTCCAGCCGAGCACCTCGCCGCCGGGCGGGCGCCTGGCCACCAGCCGCACGCCGCCCCTCCCGGGCAGGCTGACGTGCTTGTTCACCACGATCGTGGAGTTGACGCGCTCGCGCACGGTCTCGGGCAGCGAGCGCGGCTCGGTGATCCGTTCGACGTGCCGCCCGCCGCTCGTGGTGACGACGCGCAGGCCCTCCTCGTCCCAGGACGCCCTGTCGATCTCCTCGTACGGCACCCGCGTCCCGTCCGGCAGGTGGAGCGCGAGGTTCGTGGCGACCACGTGACCCTCCTCGGTGAGGGCGAACGTCAGCACCCGCTCCCCCGGATCGATCTTCAGGGACTTGCGCACGTCGGCGGGCAGGCGGCGGAAAAAGCTCATTCCACCACGTTATCGGCGAGCAGATCGAGGGTCAGCGCCGCGCTCCACGAGAAGTCCCGGCAGCCGCGCCCGCTGCCGTCGAAGGGGTCGAAGCACTCACGGAAACCGGCCTGCCGCACAAGGCGCAGGGTGCCGTTGGTGAGCTGCTGGGCGAGCTGGTCGAGCTGGTGCACGGCGGCGGCCCTGCGCAGCAGCCAGTTGGTGTTCACCCAGGAGGGCCCGCGCCAGTAGCGGGTGCGGTCGAACTGCGCGGCCCTGATCTCGCAGCTCGGCACGGGATAACCGGTGGCGCCCATGAACCGGGCCGACTCCAGGACCTCGACGGCCGCCTGGAGTTGGGCGGCGGGCAGCCCGGGATCCAGCAGCGGCCCGAACGCGCCGACCGTGCACACCTTGATCAGCCGGTCGGTCCGCAGGTCCCTGGCGAAGTAGCAGCCGTCCCAGAGGCGGTCGATCATGGCGTGCCTGATGTGCTCGGCCTGCTCGGCGTGGGGCTTGGGATCGGCGCCCGCCAGCGGCGCCAGCTCCGCCAGCGCCTGGCAGGAGGCCAGCCAGATCCCGTTGAACATCGGGTCCTCGATGGCGAACGGGTGCTCGTCGCGCAGGTATTCGGGGCTGTAGCCGGCGTCCCGGTAACGCATGGCGAGCCATACGTAGCGGTCGTGGTCGCTGTCGGGGTGGCGTTCGTCCAGCTCGACGTTGCGGTAGCCGTACCGGATCACGGGTAAGTTGGCCAGTGGCTGGTCCCAGGCCGGGCTGTCGTCCATGCCCGACTCCCACGGGTGCACGATCGCGGCCAGGCCGGCGCCGCCGAGGTCGCGGGCCGAGGCGAGATATTCGTGCTGGGCGACCAGCAGCGGATACGCCTTCCTGACGAACGCGGCGTCACCGGTGTGCCGGTAGAGCCACCAGAGCGCCAGCGCGTGCAGCGGTGGCGCGGTGAGCCCTGAGGTCATCACGGTCGGCGCGGCGTCGTTGTCCTGCGAGCGCCACACGGACGGCCCCGGGAAGTACGCCTCCCGCGTGTGGAACACGATGTGCGGCACCATCCCGGTCGCCCACTGCCCGCGCAGCAGGCTGACCAGCTCGTCGCGGGCCCGATCAGGGCGGTGCCTGGCCAGGCCGATGACGATGAACGCCGAGTCCCAGCTCCATTGGTGCGGGTAAAGCCCCGGCGCGGGCACCGTACCGGCGCCCGTCCAGTTCGCCTCGAGCACGTCGAGTGCCTCGCGCCCGAGCGCGGCATCGTCGACCGCGGGCCGCGCTTCCATCACCCAACTATGACGAAGGATGACTCCAGAAGCTATGTCCTCTTGGCCCACTTCGACAGGAGAAGGACGCCGAACGCCACGGCGCCGATGATGAGGCCCCACTTGAGCAGCGTGAGAGCGAAGCCCACGAGGGGGCCGAGCAGTACGAGTGCGGCGACGATCGCCGCGATGATCAGAAGTATGCGTCCCATGCATGGAACGCTACGAGATCCTTTAAGCGGATTGCAGGTGGTACAGGGTTGAATCAGGGACAACTCAGGGGTCCCCCCGAGCCAAAGGAACTTAATCGTCTGGCACCGCCGTTGAGCCGATATAAAGGGGCATCGGGGGGCCTCTTCACGGGGAGCGTGATGAGCCTGGGACCACCTATGAGCAGGGAAGGCGCCGAGCACGCGCTGCGAGCTCGGGCCGACGAACGCGACCGCATCTCCGGCGACCTGCTCGATCTCGAATCCCACACCACCTATCGCTTATTGAAGGGCGCCTCCTTACGCGGCGCCACCGGACGACGCTGGAGCGCGGCGCACGAGGCGCTGGCCACGCTGTGGTCACTCAACGACGCCTACCGGGCCGTGCTGCGCGACGCCGAGCAGATCAGGGCCGAGCGCGCCAGGCTGGGCGCCGACCAGCTCGCCCGGCTGACCGAGCTGCTCACGGGCGCCTCCGTGCTGCTGCGGGCCGCCGCCAAGCCGGTCGAGCAGCGCTCACTCCTTCCCCAGGCCGACGAACGCCTGACCCTCGACCAGACCGTGGCCCGGATGGACGACGCCTTCCGCGAGGTCACCTCCACGCTCAACGACATCGACGCGGTGTGGAACACCGTGCTGCCCCGCCTCGACGACGCCGACGCCACCCTGCGCCGGATCCGCGAGCTCGAACGCGAGCTGGGCGAGGGCGGCGGACCGGCCACGCACGAGACGGAGCTGCGCCGGATGCGCGCCGACGTGGTCGAGGACCCGCTCGGCGCCGCCGTCGAACAGGACCTCGACCGGATGGCCCGGCTGCTGACCGGCCTCCAGGCCGAGCTGGAGCTGGCCGTCGTGGTCAAGGCCGAATACGCCAGGCGCCGCGAAGACCTGGTGGCCGCCCTGGACCGGGTGCGAGGGGCCGAGAGCGAGGCCAGGCTGGCCCACGGCTCGGTCGTCGTCAAGATCGCCCTGCCGCCCCAGGCTCAGCCGCGCAGCCGGGTCGAGGCGCTGGTGGCCGAGATGGACGCGCTCGACGCCTCCGCCGACACCTGGGTGCAGCGGGCCAGGCGGCTGTCCGCGCTGGAGGGCGAGGCCCGCAAGGCCGCCGACCAGTCGCTGGCCACGGCCAGGGCCCTGTACGGGCTGGTCGGCCGGCGTGACGAGCTGCGCGGGCGGCTCGGCGCCTGCCAGGCGATGGCGGTGCGCAAGGGGCTGGCCGAGGACCCGGCCGCCGGGCACCTGTACGAGCGGGCGCGCGCGATCCTGTGGAGTGCGCCCTGCGATCTGACGAAGGCGGCCACCGCCGTCGAGAACTACCAGCGCGCGATACACGGAGGTGCACGATGACCCGCTGCGCGCAGCCCGGCTGCACGGGAACGATCGAAGAGGGCTACTGCGACCTGTGCGGGCACGCGGAGACCGCCTCACCGGCCTCCGTGCCCTCGTCCGCGTCCGTCTCCATCTCCACCCCTGAGAACACCCGGCCGGTGAGCAGGTCGGTGAGCTCGCCGGTGAGCAGCGGCAGGTCACGGGCCGGCGTGCTGGCCACCCTCGCGGACCTGCCATCGGTCCCCTACCGAGACCCGGCCACCGCCGTGATGGCCGACCCCGAGGTGCCCGAGGAGAAGCGCTACTGCGCCAACCCGGCGTGCGGCCAGCCGGTGGGCCGCTCCAGGGACGGCCGGCCCGGGCTCACGGACGGGTTCTGCCGGCACTGCCGCACGCAGTTCTCCTTCACCCCCAAGCTGGCCAAGGACGAACTGGTGGCCAACCAGTACCGCGTGCTGGGCTGCCTGGCCCACGGCGGGCTCGGCTGGATCTACCTGGCCTCCGACGAGAACCTCGACGGCCGGTGGGTCGTGCTGAAGGGCCTGCTCAACACCATGGACGCCGAGGCGCTGGCGGCGGCCGAGGCCGAGCGCAAGTTCCTCACCACGGTCGACCACCCCAACATCGTCAAGATCTTCAACTTCCAGCGCTCGGCCGGGCTCGGCTACATCGTCATGGAATATGTCGGCGGCCAGTCGCTGCACGAGCTGCGCCGCCAGGGCCCGCTGCCGCTGCGCGAGGTCCTGATGTACGGCAGGGAGATCCTGCACGCCTTCGGCTACCTGCACGAGAACGGCCTGGTCTACTGCGACCTCAAACCGGCCAACGTGATCAGGGTCGGCAAGCGGCTCAAGCTCATCGACCTGGGCGCGGTCCAGCCGTTCGGCTCGCCGGTGGGCTCGTCCTGGGTCACGACCGGCTACCACGCCCCCGAGCTGGACTCCCAGCCGTCGTCCGTCGCCTCCGACCTCTACACCGTGGGCAGGACGCTGGCGGTGCTGGCGATGACCGGGTTCAGCCCGGCGTCGGGCGGCAAGGCCAACCCGCTGCCGGTGGACTGCGGGCACCCGTCGTTCACCCGGTGGCTGCGCAAGGCGACCGCCCCGAACCCGGCCGACAGGTTCCAGAGCGCGTGGGAGATGGAGGAGCAGCTCGTCGGGGTGCTGCGGGAGGTCAGCGCCCTGGAGAACGGGGTGCCGTACCCGGCGCCCTCGACGATGTTCGGGCCCGAGCGGACCGCGGTGGGGACGGCGCTGTCGGAGGCGGGCGACCAGGTGTTCGGGCCGCTCGACCCGGCGGCGGTGGCGGGCGCGCTGCCGGTGCCGCTGGTCGATCCGGCCGACCCGGCCGCCGGGGCGCTGGCCGGGCTGCTCGGGCGCGACGGCAAGGAACTGCTCGACCAGCTCGCCGCGATGCCGCAGACGCCCGAGACGAAGCTGATGCGGGCCAGGCTGCTGGCCGAGGACGCCGCGGCCGAGACGCCGATCGTGCTCAACGAGCTGGCCAGGGAGCTGCCGGGCGACTGGCGGGTCACCTGGTACCAGGGGGTGCTCGCGCTGGCCACGGGGCAGGCGGACCAGGCGGTGGCGCTGTTCGACGCGTGCCTGTCCGAGCTGCCGGGCGAGCCGGCGCCCAAGCTGGCGCTGGCGTTCGCGCTGGAGTGCGCGGGTCAGCCGGCGGCCACCTGGTACGAGGGCGTCTGGCGGACCGACCACACCTACGTCAGCGCGGCGTTCGGGCTGGCCAGGAGCGGCCGGACGGGCGTGCTCGACGAGGTGCCTGCCAGCTCGGTCTACCGGGTGGCGGCGCAGGTGGCGCTGGCGGCCTCGGTGGTGCGGCGGCCCGACCTGAGCGCGCTCCAGCCGTCCGACCTGGTGGGGGCGGCGGACCGGGTGAGCGGCCAGGCCGATCTCGACCCGCGCCGCCGCGACCTGCTGACGGCGGAGGTGCTGAGCTCGGCGCTGGACTGGCTGGAGACGAGCCCATCACCGCCCAAGGACCTGCGCCTGGCCGACGCCCCGTTCACCGAACCAGGGCTCCGCAGACGCCTGGAGACCATCTTCCGCAAACTCGCCGTAGCCGCCGAAACTCGCCAGGAGCGTCACGCCTTGATCGACCAAGCCAACGCTGTGAGACCTAGGACGTGGCTGTGATGGATCCGCAGCGTAGCGAGGACATCCATCACAGCACTCCGAGCGCAGCTCGGCAGGCAGAC
>NZ_FNVT01000001.1:0-550906 GCF_900108335.1 Nonomuraea solani | reverse complement strand
GGATCCGCAGCGTAGCGAGGACATCCATCACAGCACTCCGAGCGCAGCTCGGCAGGCAGACGCTGCGGATCCGCAGCGTAGCGAGGACACCGTGGATCTGCGGACCGATGCCGTTTGTCCTGTTTGTGAGGCTTCGGTGGCGGTCGGGGATGCCTACTGTGAGGCGTGCGGGCACGCGCTGGGGGCGCCGACCTGTGCCGCCTGCGGGGCGGCCGCCGTGGACGCGGAGGGCTACTGCGAGCGCTGCGGCGTGCGCCAGCCCACCGGCAGGGACCACGCCGAGATCGTGCTCGACGTCGGCGCGGCCGCCGTGACGGACCGGGGCCTGCGCCGCAGCCGCAACGAGGACGCGGTGGCGCTGGTCGAGGCCCCCGCCGGGATCGTGACCGTGGTCTGCGACGGCGTGGGCAGCTCGCCGCGGGCCGACGAGGCGGCCGCGGTGGCGGTGGAGGTCGCGGCCGCCGCGCTGGCCAGGGGCCTGCCGCAGGAGGAGGCGTTCGACCTGGCCGCGCGGGCGGTGGCCAAGCTCGCGCCCTCCATCGACGACGCCCCGGCCTGCACGTACGTCGCCACCGTGGTCGAGCGGGGCCGGATCACGCTGGCCTGGGCCGGCGACACCCGCGCGTACCTGCTGCCCGCCGGCACCCTGCTGACCGAGGACGACGCGATCGAGACCGGCGAGATCACCGCCTGGCTCGGCGCCGACGCCGGCGACGTCGCGCCGCGCGTCGTCACCTTCGCCGCGCCGGGCCCCGGGCACCTGCTGATCTGCAGCGACGGCCTGTGGCGCTACCTGGACGGCTACGCCTTCCCCGCGACGGGGACCCCGATCGAGATGGCCCGCGAGATGCTCCGCCACGCGCTGGACTCCGGCGGCCAGGACAACGTGACCATTGCCATGATCCCCCTAGGAGAAGCGCATGGCTGACCAGCCCGTTTTCACGCTGAACATCGACCAGAACAAATACCTGTCCGTCGACGGCCGCGAGGTGCACGCCATCCTCACGGTCGCCTCGACCGGCGGCGGCATGACCACGCGGGCCACCGACGCGGAGGCGGCCGAAGTGATCATCGTTGACACGTCGGGCTCGATGAGCGGCAGCAAGATCCGTGAGGCCAGGCAGGCGGCCGCGACCGCCGTACAGACGCTGCGCGACGGCGTGCATTTCGCGGTGATCGCCGGTACGGAGTCGGCCAAGGTCGTCTACCCCGGCGGCGCCCCCAAGCTGGTCAAGGCGAGCCCGGCCACCAGGGCGGAGGCCGAGCGGGCGATCAGCCGCTTGCTCGCGCACGGCGGCACCGCCATGGGCGAGTGGCTGAAGCTGGCCGGCCACCTGCTGACCGCGCACCCGTCGGCGATCAGGCACGCGCTGCTGATGACCGACGGCCAGAACAACGAGCGCTCCGACGTGTTCGAGTCGGTGCTGACGGGCTGGAGCGGCAAGTTCGTGGTCGACTGCCTGGGCGTCGGCGACGACTGGGTGCCCGGGGAGCTGCGGAAGGTGGCCGAGGCGATGCTCGGCACGTTCGACTTCGTACGTAACCAGGGGGATCTGCCGGAGTTCTTCCGCCGGCTCACGCAGACGTCGATGAGCAAGACCGTGGCCGAGCTGTCGCTGCGCGTGTGGGTGCCGCAGACCGCGCAGCTCAAGTTCGTCAAGCAGGTCTCCCCCACGCTGCTCGACCTGACCGGCAAGCGTACCGACGTCAACCCGCTGACCGGCGACTACCCGACCGGTTCCTGGGGCGCGGAGGAGCGCGAGTATCACCTCTGCGTCGAGGTGCAGAAGGGGCAGATCGGCCAGGAGATCAGGGCGGGCTGGGTCAAGCTGGTACGCCCCGACACCCAGGACGTGCTGGCCAGCGGCAACGTCCTGGCGCAGTGGACCGACGACCTGGCGGCCTCCACCCGGATCAACGGCAAGGTCGCCCACTACACCGGGCAGGCCGAGCTGCACGAGCTGATCCAGGACGGGCTCAGCGCCCGGGCGATGGGCGACGTCGACACCGCGACCGCCCGGCTGGCCAAGGCCAGGCAGATCGCCACCGAGTCCGGCCGGGAGGACACCGCCAGGCTGCTGGAGAAGGTGGTCGAGGTCGATCCGGCCACCGGCACGGCCCGGCTGCGCAGGAACGTGGAGAAGGCCGACGAGATCGAGCTGGACACGGGCTCGGTGCGTACGAGCCGGTTGCGGAAGGACGGAAGCTGATGGCGACCTGCCCGCAGGGGCACCCGTCGGGCGACGACGAATACTGCGACACGTGCGGCATCCAGATGACGGGGGCTCCCCAGGCCGCACCTCCGCCTCCCCCGGCCGAGGAGGCGACGGCCGAGGCGTGCCCGATCTGCCGGACGCCGCGCGCCGGGCAGTTCTGTGAGGTGTGCGGCCACGACTACAGCAGTGATGGATCCGCGGCGCAGCGAGGACATCCATCACCGCACTCCGGGCACGGCTCGGCGATCGGACAGGGCACCGGTGCCTCCATCTCGGCCCCCGTGACAGGGGCCCGGTGGGAGGCCGTGACGGCGGCCGATCGGGCCTACTACGAGAAGGTCATCGCCGAGGGCGGGCCCGACGCCGACGCGGTGGCGTTCCCGCCGTACTGCCCGGAGCGCTCGTTCGGGCTGGTCGGCGAGCAGGTACGCATCGGGCGGCGCAGCCGGGCCAGGAACACGACGCCGGAGATCGACCTGACCGGGCCGCCCGAGGACCCGGGCGTCTCCCACCTGCACGCGGTGCTGCTGGCTCAGCCGGACGGCACGTACATGCTGGTGGACCCGGGCTCGGCCAACGGCACCCAGGTGAACGGCCGGCCGGTCAAGGTGAACGTCCCGGTCAGGGTCGGCCCAGGCGACCGGATCCATCTGGGCGCCTGGACCGTGATCACGATCAGGGAGGGCACGCCGTGACCCTGGTGCAGGCCCGGGGCACCCCGTCCGCGGTACGCCGCAGCAGCGTGCCCGGCCGGATCCGGGTCATCTCCGGGGTCACGGTCGCCTCGCTGGCGCTGCTGTTCGCCGCGCTCGCGGTCGGCAGTTCGAGCGCGCGCGACGGGCTGCGGGTGATCGGCCGCGACGCCGGCCCGCAGGTCGTCGCCACCGCCGGGCTCTACCTGGCGCTGAGCGACATGGACGCGCAGGTGGCCAACGCGATCGTGATGGGGACCGCCTACCCGGGGCAGCGGAATGAGGCGCTCGCCCGGTACGAGCAGCGGCGCTCCGAGGCCAACACGGCGCTGCTGAAGGCGTTCGAGCTGTCGGGCGACGACCAGGCCGAGCGCATGACCGTGCAGTCGGTGCTCGACGGGCTCGGCCGGTACGAGCGGCTGGCCGGGCAGGCGCTGCTGCTGGACGAGAACGCGAAGCACGCGCCGGGCCCGCCGCCGGTGGACGTGGTGCGGACCTATCGCGCGGCGACCGACCTCATGCGGGTCGTGCTGCTGCCGCAGGCGTACAACCTGACGCTGGAGAGCGGCACGATCGTCCGCCGCACCTACGACGACAAGGCGCTCTGGGTGCCGATCGTGCGCGTCGCCGTGGTGGTGGCCGGGCTGGTCGCGCTGGGCTGCCTGATCTGGCTGCAGATCTTCCTGGCGCGGCGCTTCCGGCGGGTGTTCGGGCCCGCGCTGCTGGTGGCCACGGTCACGACCGCGGTCGCGCTCTTCTTCGGGGTGAGCGTGCTCAGCCAGGACGAGGAGGCGCTGCGCATGGCCAAGACGGCCGGGTTCGACTCGGTGCTGACCCTGGCCAAGACGCGGGCGATCAGCAACAGCATGCAGGGCGACCAGAGCCGCTTCCTGCTGGACAAGGAGCGGGCCGACACCTACGAGCACACGTACCTGGACAAGTCGCTGTCGATCATCTACCTGCCGGCCGGCAACCTGCGGACCTACCACGACCAGGTGAGCAAGGGCACGAAGGACTTCCTCGGCATGCTGGGGCCCGAGCTCGTCGGCGCGGAGGGGAAGAACGTGTTCCAGGCTTACCGGGCCTTCCAGGAGACCGACCGGAGCTTCCGCCGGTTGGTGACGGGCGGGCAGGCCGACGAGGCGGTCGCGGAGCGGCTCGGGCAGGTCGCGACGGCGTTCGACGGCTACGACGACGCGCTCGTGGCGCTGGCGAACCGGCACCAGAGCGCGTTCAAGAGCGCGATCGACCGCGGCGAGGGCGCGCTGGACAACCTGTGGCGGCTGCTCCCCTTCGCGATCGGCGCGATCGGGCTGCTGGTGGTCGCCGGGGTGTGGCCACGACTCAAGGAGTACCGGTGAAGCGGGTGCTGGCGGTGGTGCTGGTCCTGGTCGCGGCGGCCGTGACGGGCTGCGGGATGAACGGCCAGGAGTCGGTCGTGGACAAGGAGCGGCTGGTCATCGGGGTGCGGGTCGACCTGCCGTCGGTCGGGTTCCGCACGCCCGGCGGCGGGTTCGAGGGCTTCGACGTGGACGTGGCCCGCTACGTCGCGGGAAAGCTGGGCAAGGAGTTCTCCTACCTGGGCGTGCTGGCCGCCGACCGGGAGAAGGTGCTCGGCGACGGGCGGGCTGACCTGGTGGTGGCCACGTTCACGATCGATCAGGAACGCAAGAAGCGGGTGCTGTTCGCGGGGCCGTACCACATCTCCTATCAGGACATCCTGACCCGGCCGGGCGAGACGATCGCGAACGTGCGCGATCTCGGCGGCCGCAGGATCTGTGAGGTCAAGGGCTCGAACGCGGCCCAGCGGGTGGTGGAGGAGCGCGAGGTGCCGGCGAAGCTGGTGCCCTTCCCCGACTACGCGAAGTGCCTGGCGGCGCTGAAGAGCGACCAGGTGGACGCGGTCACCACCAACGACGTCATCCTGGCGGGCCTGGCCGCCCAGGACAACTCGGGGCTGCGGCTGGCCAACGCGCAGTTCAACGAGCAGCGCACCGGGATCGGCCTGCGCAAGGGCGACGTGCCGGGCTGCGAGGCGGTGAACCGGGCGATCACCGCGATGTACCAGGACGGGACCGCGGCCGAGCTGCTGCGCAAGTGGTTCGGCAAGGCGGGGCTGAAGTTCGGCACGATCGCCGTGCCCCAGTTCGAGGGCTGCTCCTGAACGAACGAGAACGGGCCCGGGCGTCGGCCCGGGCCCGTTCTCACGCACGTATCAGTCCAGGTAGTCCCGCAGCATCTGCGCGCGCGTCGGGTGGCGGAGCTTGGCCAGGGTCTTCGACTCGATCTGGCGGATGCGCTCCCGCGTGACCCCGAACTCCCTGCCCACCTCCTCGAGCGTGCGCGGATGTCCATCGGCCAGGCCGAAGCGGAGCTGGATGATGCGCTGCTCGCGGTCCGACAGCGTGGCCAGGATGTCGTCGAGCTGGTCCTGCAGCATGATGAAGGCGGCGGCCTCCATGGGCACCACGGCGTCGGCGTCCTCGATGAAGTCACCGAGGTCCGAATCCTCTTCGCCGATCGGCGACTGCAGCGACACGGGCTCCTGGGCGATGCGCTGGATCTCCACCACGCGATCGACAGGGAGGTCCATCTCCTTGGCGATCTCCTCGGGGATCGGCTCGCGGCCGAGGTCCTGGTGGAGCTGGCGCTGGACTCTGACGAGCTTGTTGATGGTCTCCACCATGTGCACCGGAATGCGGATGGTGCGCGCCTGGTCGGCGATCGCCCGGGTGATCGCCTGCCTGATCCACCAGGTCGCGTACGTGGAGAACTTGTAGCCCTTCGTATAGTCGAATTTCTCGACCGCCCGGATGAGTCCCAGGTTGCCCTCCTGGATCAGGTCCAGGAACAGCATGCCGCGGCCCACGTAACGCTTGGCGATCGACACCACGAGCCTCAGGTTGGCTTCGATGAGCCGCTGTTTGGCTCGCGTGCCCTGCCAGACGAGCTCCCTGAACTCCGGGAAGGCCAGACGCGAGACCCCGTTGGCCAGCTTGTCCTCGGCGAACAGGCCGGCTTCGATCGACTTGGCGAGCTCCACCTCCTCCTCAGCGGTCAGCAGTGGCACACGGCCGATCTCCCGCAGATAAATACGGACAAGATCGCTGGTCGGCGCCCGCTTGCCTACGTCTTCCTCATCGGCGCGGGTGGTCTCCTCATCGCCCTGGGGCTCGAGGACCTCCACACCGTTCTCGGCGAGCATTCGCACGACGCGTTCCAGCGCGTCGGACGGCAACTCGGATCGGTCAAGCGCGGCTGCGACGTCATCGACGGTTACGCTTCCGCGCTCCCTTCCCTTCGCGACGAGGTCCGCCACCTGATCTACCGATGGCGGCCCGCTTGGCAGCACCGATGCACCCACGGGAGACAGTCTGCAGTATTGGTTCCATCAAATGGCAGACCCATTTTTGTCACCGAAGGTAAGACGATCGTCCTTACCGATTTGAGATCGCAATAAGGTTTAGCCTGAGTTTGATCAGGAAAGTAAAGTCAATTACGCGGTCTGGATTCGCGCGCCCGGTGACCTCCGCTGGCCGGACGCAACTCTTTCGCGGCCCCGACTCCCTTGTCCGATCACTTTGTCATCCGTTGGACCGCGCCAAATTCCCTGGTCAACCGCCCGGGTATACCGCTTGCGATCGCGGCCGAACCGTTATCAAACCGGGTGTGGGTCAGCTACCCGCGACGCGGGTACGCAGGACCCGGCGCTGCTGCTCCAGGGCCACCAGCTCACCGAACAACTTGTTGTACTCCTGCTGCTCCTCGACCGGATTGAGTCGTTGGATGCGCGACTTCACCTGAGCGATGGCCCGGTCGACCGGCATGGCCTCGACGGCCGTCAGGATGTCGCCGGCGTAGCGCTCCTCGGCGTGCGCGTCGGCGTGGATCGGCTCGACCGCGAACCGGGTCACCAGCCCGCGCGCCCCGTCCTCGTGCGCGTGCTCCAGCAGCCGGTCGACCCACTCCCGCCCGCCGTGCCCGGCCGCCGTCAGGCCGCCGGCGGCGGTGATGACGTTGTACAGGGTGATGTGGTCGGGGGTGGTGAACGCCTGCGCGTCTAGGGCGTCGAAGCGGGGCCCGAGGAGCGCGGGGCGCTGGACGGCCAGCTTGAGAAGCTCGCCCTCCACCCGCACGCTCGGGTCGAGCGGGGCCGCCTTGGGTGCCCGCTGCTGCCGGCCCTGCTGGGCGCCGGACACCTCGGCGATGCGCTGCATGACGAACCGCTCGTCCATGAACCCCAGCCACCGGTCGAGGTCGATGGCGTAGCGCTTGCGCAGGCCGACGTCCTTGATCCCGGCCACGATGGGCGCGGCGGCGTCGAGGGCGGCGATCTTGCCCTCGTTGCTGCGCAGGTCGTAGCGGGAGATCGTGCTCCTGATCGCGAACTGGAACAGCGGCTCCCTGCTCGCGATCAGGTCGCGCACCGCCGCGTCGCCCTGCTTGATGCGCAGGTCGCACGGGTCGAGCCCGTCGCTCTGCACCGCGACGTAGGTCTGCGTGACGAACTTCTGCTCGTCGGCGAACGCCCGCAGCGCCGCCTTCTGCCCCGCCGCGTCGCCGTCGAAGGTGAAGATCACCTCGCCACGGAACTCGGCCTGGTCGAGCAGGAACCGGCGCAGGATCTTGATGTGCTCCTCGCCGAAGGAGGTGCCGCAGGTGGCCACGGCGGTCGGCACGCCGGCGAGATGGCAGGCCATGACGTCGGTGTAGCCCTCGACGATCACCGCCTGCGCGCGCTTGGAGATCTCTCGTTTGGCGAGATCGATCCCATAAAGGACCTGGCTCTTCTTGTAAAGCGGGGAGTCAGGTGTATTCAGATATTTCGGCCCATCGTCGGAATCGAGCAACTTCCGGGCGCCAAATCCGATCACATCGCCCGTAGCATCCCTAATAGGCCAGATCAGCCGCCCACGGAACCGGTCGATCGGCCCCCGGCGGCCCTCCTTGGCCAGCCCGCCCTTGACGATCTCGTCGGCGGAGAACCCGCGCCCGAGCAGATGGCGGGTGAGCGCCTCCCACTCGGCCGGCGCGTAACCCACCCCGAACATCTCGGCGTCGGCCCGCTCGAACCCGCGCTCCGACAGGAACCGCCGCCCGGGCGCCGCGTCGGGCCCGAACAGCTTGCCCGCGTAGAACTCGGCCGCCGCCTTGTGCGCCTCGATCAGCCGGGCCCGCTCGCCGTGGTCGCGCTTGGGAACGTAGCCGCCCTGCTCGTACTGGAGCTGGACGCCGGCCCGCTGCGCCAGCCGCTCGACGGCCTCGCCGAACGTCAGATGCTCGGTCTTCTCGACGAACGTGATCACGTCGCCGCCCTCTGAGCAGCCGAAACAGTAATACATCCCCCGCTCGGGGGTGACGTTGAACGACGGGCTCTTCTCGTCGTGGAACGGGCACAAGCCCTTGAGGTTGCCACCTCCGGCGTTGCGCAACTGGATGTGCTCGCCGATCACGTCGGCGATGGGGGAGCGCTCGCGTACGAGGGCGATGTCGACATCACGGATCCGGCCAGCCACGCCGGTGAGTCTAATCCGCCCCACCGACGGTTCCCGCCCCCTCGGCCCCCTCGCGGGGAAGGAGGGGGTTACCACTGGGCTGCTAAAGGGGGAAAGCGGCTATGCGAGGTCGCCCGGTCGGCTACAAAGGTAAAGGTTGTCGGTGGAAACGGTGACACGGGTGGAGACCATGCGATCGGGGCATTTCGGACGATGGGCGGCCGTCATGGGCGCTCTGCTGATGACCGGCGCCTGCACGCAGGCCACGGGGCTGGCCGGGGTCAGCGCGCAGTCGCCCTCCACGGCCCCGGTGACGGGCACGCCGGAGGTGACGGCCACGATCCCGGACGTCGAGCACCAGTCCGCCGAGCAGCCCCCCACGGGCGGCGACGCGATCAAGGTGCCGCCGCCGAAGCTGTCGAAGTACAGCTACACCTTCCCGGTGAAGGGCTGTAAGACGACCTACCAGCGCAAGCTCCTCGTGCTGCCCAAGACGACGATCTGGGCCAAGCAGGGGTGCGGGTTCGTGGCGCCCATCGAAGGCGTCGTCGACGAGGTGAGCCTCCAGAACCGGTGGAACCCGGCCACGGACGCGGGCGCCGACCGCGAGGGCAAGTTCGTCACGATCATCGGCGACGACGGCGTCCGCTACCTCGGCGGCCACCTCGACTCGGTGGCCGACGGCGTCAAGCCGGGCGCGCGCGTCAAGGCGGGCCAGTTGCTCGGGCGGATCGGCCGGACGGGCAACGCCCGCGACACCGGGCCGAACCTCTACTTCGCGATCTCGTGGAAGACCGGCCCGGCCTTCTGGTGGGTGCGCAGGGGCATGGTCAAGCCGTGGGACTACCTGGACGCCTGGGACTCGGGCAACCGCACCTACTCCCCCAGGGAGGAGACGCTGAAGCTGCGCGGCAAGCTCGGTGAGACGCCGGGCTGCACCGTCCAGTGCGCCGGCAGGCAGGCGATCACACCTCAGTCCCAGCCGAGCGGCAGCAGCACCCCGAAGCCCAGGAAGACCCGCGACCAGGGCGACCCGCCCGAGGTGATCACCCCTTCGATAGCTCCGTTTGGTTCACAATGACGCCCGAGGTGATCAGCTCCTGGATGTCGTCCACGACGTCCCAGACGTTGACGTTCATGCCGGCGATCACCCGGCCGCCGCGCAGCCAGTAGACGATGAACTCCATGCTCTCCGGGTCACCGCGGTAGACGATCTCCTCGTAGCCCTCGATGTCGCCGGAGAACTCCATGCCGAGGTCGTACTGGTCGGTGTAGAAGTAGGGCAGCCGGTCGTAGGACACCTCCTGGCCGAGCATGGAGCGGGCCGCGGCCGGGCCGCCGTGCAGGGCGTTGGCCCAGTGTTCGACGCGGAGGTGGCGCTCGTAGCGGGGGTGGAAGAACTCGGCCACGTCGCCGGCGGCGTACACGTCGGGGTGTGAGGTGCGCAGGGCGGCGTCGGTGCGAATGCCCTGGCCGACTTCGAGGCCGGCGTCTCGGGCGAGCCCGACCTCGGGCGCGGCGCCGATGCCGACCACGACGAGGTCGGCGGCGAGCCGCTCGCCCGAGCTGAGGCGCACGCCGGTCTCGGTGATCTCCGCGGCGGCGGTGCCGAAGCGTAGGTCCACGCCCTTGCCGGCGTGCAGGCGGGCGAACAGTTCGCCGAGTTCGGGGCCGAGCGCGCGGTTGAGCGCGGTGGGTTCGGGCTCGACGACGGTGACGGAGCAGCCGGCCTCGACCGCGGCCGCCGCGGTCTCCAGGCCGATCCAGGAGGCGCCGATGACGAGCACGCGGGCGTCGGCGGCGAAGTGCGCCCTCAGAGCCTCGCTGTCCTCGACGGTGCGGAGGTAGTAGCCGGGCCCCGGCAGGCGTCTCGGCACGGCGCCGGTCGCGACGAGCAGCTTGTCGTACGGCAGGCGCGACCCGTCCCTGAGGCGTATCAGGTGGTGGTCCGGCTCTATCCGGGTGACCCGCATGCCGAGCCGGAGGTCCACGTTGTTGTCCGCGTACCACTCGGGGGTGTGGACGAAGATCTTCTCGCGTTCGCTCTTGCCCTGCAGGTAGCTCTTCGACAGGGGCGGTCTCTCGTAGGGCCGTTCGGTCTCCGCGCCGATCAGCACGATCTCCCCGTCGAACCCCTCCTCGCGCAGCGTCTGCGCGGCCTTGGCTCCGGCCAGCCCGGCGCCGACGATCACATATGTGGCCATGGGCGCAGTATCCGCCCGCGGGAGTCATCCGGAAAGCGGGTTGTGTCAGGTGGCCAACCTGCGGTGCCAGGTTACGGCGGAGGTGTCGGTGAGCGAGGCGATCTGGTCGATCACCACGCGGACGCGCGCCGCGTCGTCCTTCGCCGTCAGGTACGCGGGCCGGAAGGCCGGCTCCAGCGTCCTCGGCGCGCCCAGGGTGATCAGGGAGGCCAGCTCGGTGATGAGGTCGCGCTGCCTGGCCTGGTTGGCGTTGTGGTCCTCGGTGGTCATCACGTAGTGGGCGGTGATGCCCTTGAGCAGGGCGCACTCCAGCCGGGTGGCGTGGGGCACGACGAGGTCGGCGCGGTGGCGGGAGCCGTACACCTCTTTGGTGGCGGTCTGCGCGGACTGGCAGAAGCGGCCGATGAGTCCGCTCGTGAGCGCTTTGAGGCCGGCCAGGTCGGCGATCGTGGCGTCGAAGCGACGCGGCCAGAGGGGGTCGGCGATGAGCTTGGCGAAGACGTCTTCGAGCTCGTTGAGGTCGGCGCCGGGGGCGTACCAGGTGCGGGTGATCTGGCAGACCTGCGCACGCTCGGTGGGCGACTGCAGGGCCTCGGGCGTGACGTGCCCGGAGTGCAGGGCGTCCTCCAGGTCGTGGACGGAGTAGGCCACGTCGTCGGCCCAGTCCATGATCTGCGCCTCGAAGCTCACCCGGCCCTCCGGCGCGCCCTCCCTGATCCACCGGAACACGGGCAGGTCATCGTCGTACACACCGAATTTGGGTGATTTGTCACACGTCCACGGGTACTTGATCGAGGCGTCCAGGGCCGCCCGCGTCAGGTTGAGCCCGGCGCTGCGCCCGTCCCCGGTGAGCACCTTGGCCTCCAGCCGGGTGAGCAGCCGCAGGCTCTGCGCGTTGCCCTCGAACCCGCCGCACGAGGCCGACAGCGCGTTGAGCGCCACCTCGCCGTTGTGCCCGAAGGGCGGGTGCCCCAGGTCGTGGGCCAAGCAGGCGGTCTCCACCAGATCGGGGTCGACGCCGAGGGTGGCGCCCATCTCCCGGCCCACCTGGGCGCATTCGAGGGAGTGCGTGAGCCGGGTGCGCGGGATGTGCTGGCCGCCGCCGAGGGTCTCCCCTGGGCCGACGACCTGCGTCTTCGCCGCCAGGCGGCGCAGGGCGGCGCTGTGCAGCACGCGAGCCCTGTCCCGTTCGAACGCGGTGCGTCCGGGATTGCCGGGAAGTTCCGGAACCCAACGCTCTTGGTCATGCTCGTCGTAGTACGGCATCAGTGCAGTAATTTTATCCAGTTTCCCGTCTCCGCTAATGTCAAGCCTCGCGAGAACCCCTTCCCCGGGAGCCCTCCCCCATGACGACAGCGTTCCGAGCAGTGCTGGCCTTTACCCTGCTCGCCGGCTTCTACGTGCTGGTCGGCCTCTTCCTGGTCGCCGCCATCTTCTTCGACGTCCTGCTTCTGGTCGACTTCCACGCCAACACCGTCAAGTTCGCGATCGTGCTGACACTAGCGGCGGGGGCGCTCGTCCGCGCGCTCGTCATGGTGAGCCGCCGCCGCGACGGCGAGCAGCCCGGCGTGCCGGTCGGGCGCGAACACGAGCCGACGTTGTGGCAGACGGTCGAGGACCTGGCCCAGCGGGTACGCACGGCGCCCCCGGACGAGATCCGCCTGGTCGCCGAGGTGAACGCGGCCGTCTCCGAGGACACCAGGTTCCTGGGCATGAAGGCGACCCGGCGACGCATGTTCATCGGCCTGCCGCTGCTGCAGACGCTCACGGTGGACGAGCTGCGCGCGGTGCTCGGGCACGAGCTCGGCCACTACAGCGGCGCGCACACCCGCCTGGGAGCACCGGTCTACCGGGGGCGGGTCTCGCTCATCGCGACCGTCCAGGGCCTGCGCAACCATCCGTTCATCCAGCGCCTGTTCACCTGGTACGCCAAGCTCTACCTGCGGATCTCGCAGGCCGTCTCGCGCAAGCAGGAGCTGGAGGCCGACCAGTTCGCCGTCGCGATCGGCGGCCGGCAGGCGATGGCGGGCGCCCTGCGCAAGATCCACTCCACCTCCATGGGCTGGGACCTGTACGTCAGCAACTACCTGTCCCTGGCCGGCGTCGGCGGGTTCAGGCCGGCGGCGGTGTTCGGGGGCTTCCACGCGCTGATGAGCGACCCGGAGCGGCAGGCCGAGCTGGCCCGGCTGGGCGAGGAGCCGGAGGAGGTGTCCCCGTACGACTCGCATCCGAGCCTGGCCGAGCGCCTGGCCGCGATCGAGCACCTGCCGGAGCCGCAGCACGTGCCGGACCCGCGCTCGGCCCTGACACTGCTGCAGGACGCGAACCTGGCGGTGCACGCGGTGGAGCGGTCGATGTGGTCGGCCGAGGCGCTGACGTCGCTGCGGCCGGTGTCGTGGGAGGAGCTGGTGGAGCAGGGCATGTACGCCGGCCGCAACGCCGACGCCCTGCACGACCTGGCGATGGCCGGGCAGCAGGTGATGGGGGCCTCGCGGCCGTACCTGGACGCCGCCTTCGAGGCGATCGCGCGGGGCCGGCAGGCCGAGCTGGAGGCCAAGCTGCTGGAGCAGGGCTGGAACGCGTCGGAGACGCTGCTGGCCGGGGTGCTGGGGCAGGCGCTGGAGGCGGTGCTGATCCAGCTCGGGGAGGCCAAGTGGACGCTGTCGTGGTCGGGGCCGTCGAAGCTGCTGTTCGATGACGGGGAGGAGGTGGCGTTGTCGGAGTACGCGGCGCAGGTGGCGGCCGATCCGGCGGCGGTGAGCGGGCTGCGGCGGTGGCTGGGCGACCACGGCATGCGCCACGACTACGTCCCCATGCTGGAGCCCTCCGTCAACTGACCTCCAGGGCTCGTTCGAGTTCGGGGCGGCGACGGCGGGCGGTGTCGTCGACGCGGACAACGGCATTCACGAACCCGCCAGGGAGGGGTGTTTCGGGCATGGGCCCAGCATGCCGGATGGCCGGTGTATTTCATCGACCACCTTGCCACAGTACGATCTGTGCCCGTACGGTCACCCTTAGCATTCGCCCGGCGGAGGAGGCGCTGTGAGCAGGCATGACGGCGGTACCCAGCGAAGCTCGACCATGCTGCCCCACATCGCCTGGCGACTCGAGGCCATGATCGCGGCGATCGGCGAACGACGCCCGCCTGCCACCGGCCCCATCGTGCAGGCGCTGCGGAAGGCGCCCCGCCACTGGTTCGTCCCCTCCGTGGGCCTGGCGCTCGACGACCACGGCGGCGCCGTGCCGATCGACCGCGAGGCCGATCCGCCGGCCTGGTGGGACGCCGTCTACTCCGGCAAGCCGATCGCCACCCCGCTCCGCCAGGGCCGCGGCATGGCCTACACCTGCGTCAACCCCGCCCCCAGCGCCGTCGTCGACCTGCTCGAACTCCTCGATCCCCGGCCCGGGCAGCGGGTGCTGGAGGTGGGCACGGGCAGCGGGTGGATCACCGCGCTGCTCTGCCGGCTGACGGGCGAGTCGGGCAACGTGACCTCGGTCGAGGAGGACGCCGGGGTGGCCGCCGTCGCCGGCCGCAACCTGGCCGCCGCCGGGGTCCGGCCGCACCTGGTCGTCGGCGACTGCGTGCGCGGGTGCCCCGAGCGCGGGCCCTACGATCGGGTGCTGGCGCTCTCGACCGTGCCGAACGCGTGGGCCGCACAGGCGCGGCCGGGGGCGGTGATCGTGGGCGGGAGTGACCGGGCCGCGCGGCTCGACGTCTGACTTCACCCGGAGTCCCTGATTATCGGCGGCGGTTCCCTGGATCAGGCGTAGTGGGGCTTGACTTAATTCGCATGGACTCCATGATTAGTCGCAAGTCCGCGACTCCTCGACGATCCGCCTAGGAGCCCCATGCTCACTCGTGTCCTCGCCCTCCTCGCCTTCCTGTGCGCGTCGGTCCTCGTCTTACCCTCAGCGGCGCAGGCCGCCATCACCGGCCAGTCGGCCACCAACACGGCCACGACGGTGACGTACCAGTTCGGCTACACCGGCAGTCCCGCGTACGCGCGCACGTACATCGACACCGACCGTAATCCCGCGACCGGTCTCGCCCAGAACGGCGTCGGCGCCGACTACCTCCTGGAGAACGCCTCCCTCTACCGCCACAACGGCGGCGGCTGGAGCTGGACGCTCGTGGGAGCAGCCACCTACTCCGCCGCCGGCGGCACGGCCAGGTGGACGGTGCCGCGCTCGAACCTCGGTGAGAGCGCCACGCCGAACGACGCCGACCTCGTCTTCCAGGTCGAGTCCCCGCTGGAGACCTCCGCCAAGCTCACGCACGTCTACAGCGGTGGCGGGTCGGTGACCTACGCACCCACGACCGAGAACTTCGCCAACCCCGAGCGCGGCCTCTACCACCACACCGGCGACTGCGACAAGAACGACTTCGACCTCGCCACACTGCGGGGCTACCGCGACAGCCAGGGCATCTCGCTGGTGATGTGCGTGTTCTACCTGGCCGAGTTCAAGACCTCCCCGATCAGCCAGGCCGCGCTGGACCAGTTGCGGCAGCAGCTCGACACGGTACGCGCGGCGGGACTGAAGATGATCCTGCGCTTCGCCTACACCACCTCCACCGACGGCGCCGACGCCTCCAGAACTCAGGTACTGGCCCACCTCGACCAGCTCGCGCCCTACCTGAGCGGCAACAAGGACGTCATCTACCTCATGCAGGCCGGGTTCATCGGGGCCTGGGGCGAGTGGTACTACACCCAGAACTTCGGCAACGCCGGCACGGTGACCGCCGCCGACTGGGCCAACCGCAAGGCCGTGGTGGACAAGATCCTCAACGTGCTGCCCTCGACGCGGATGGTGCAGCTACGGACGCCCAAGTTCAAGCGCACGATGTACTCCACCAGCCCGCTGCCCGCCGGCCAGGCCTACAACGGCTCGGCGCTCGCGCGGCTGGGGCACCACAACGACTGCTTCCTGGCCAGCCCCGACGACTACGGGACGTACGAGGACGCGGCGGTGGAGTATCCGTACCTGCAGGCCGAGACGGCGTACCTGGCGATGGGCGGGGAGACGTGCAACCCCAACCCGCCGCGCTCGGAGTGCCCGACGGCCAAGGACGAGCTGTCGCGCTTCCACTACTCGTACCTGAACACCGACTACCACCCCGGCGTGCTCGGAAGCTGGAGCACCGGCGGCTGCCTGGCCGAGATCACTCGCAGCCTCGGTTACCGCTTCGCCCTCCAGAACGGCACCTACCCGGCCACCGCGACCCGGGGCGGCAACCTGCCGATCAGCCTCACCCTCAGAAACGACGGGTACGCCGCCCCCTTCAACCCGCGCGGGCTCGAACTGGTGCTGCGCGACACCGCCACCTCGGCCATCCACCGCCTGCCACTGACCGCCGACCCGCGCAAGTGGGCGGCCGGGGCCACCAGCACGATCACGCAGACGCTCAAACTGCCCGCCTCGATCCCGGCCGGCAGCTACGCGCTCCTGCTCGGCCTGCCCGATCCGCAGCTTTCGTCCAGGGCCGAGTACGCGATCCGGCTCGCCAACGAGGGCACCTGGGAGGCGGCGACCGGCCTGAACAAGCTCCTGCACACCGTCACCATCAACTGACCCCCGCTCAGGTGTCCTCAAGGGTGGCCAGCCGGGCCGTGACGTCGTCGGCGAAGCGGGCCAGCAGGCGGCCAAGGTCCGCGCGGTCCTGTTCGGACCAGTGGGCGATCGCGCCGGTGAACCAGCCGATCAGCGTACGCGCGTAGCGTTCGGCGGCCACCCTGCCCTCGTCGGTCGGCTCGATGAAGCTGACGCGGCGGTCGTTCGGGTCGCCGGTGCGGCGTACCAGACCGTGCCGCTCCAGTTGCTGGACCTGCCGTGTGACGTGCGGCTGGACGAGCTGCATCCGCTCCGCGATCTCGCTGATCCGGAGCGGCTTGCCCGTCAGGTGCAGGGTGACCAGGACGGAGAAGGCCGGCCGATCGACCCCTACCCCGGCGGAGTCCATGGCGTGCTCGGTCAGGCGGCCGCGGCTGATGGCGGTGCCCAACTGCGCGAGGCGGGGCATCACGGCCAGGATCTGGTCGTCATCCGCACTGCTCATTCGACACTCCATTTGCATACTTAAAACATGTATCTATATAGTGGACTTCGCGGCTGAACCCATGGCCGCACCCTGCCCGCGATAAGGATACCTAAAGCATGCATCTATCGCACCGCAAGATCCTCATCTCCGGGGCCAGCATCGCCGGCCCGTCGCTCGCGTACTGGCTCGACCGCTACGGCTTCGAGGTCACCGTCGTGGAGAAGGCTCCAGAACTGCGCGGCGGAGGCTACGCCATCGACATCCGCGGCACCGCCCGCGACGTCGTCGAACGCATGGGCCTGCTCCCCCGGCTCCGGGAGCTCCACGTGGACACCCGGCGGATCACCTTCCTCAACCCCGACGGCACCGTCCTCGCCGGTCTGCGGCCGGAGGCCCTCACCGGCGGCGCCGAGAACCTCGACGTCGAAATTCGCCGGGGCGACCTGGCCGACTGTCTCTACGGCCTGGTCGAAGGCAAGGTCGAGTTCCTGTTCAACGACTCCATCGCCACGCTCGACGATCGCGGCGGCGCCGTGGAGGTCACCTTCGACAGCGGTGTACGGCGCACGTTCGACCTGGTGATCGGCGCCGACGGGCTGCACTCCAACACCCGCGGCCTGGTCTTCGGCCCCGAGGAGCGCTACCACCGCTACCTCGGCTTCTGCTTCGCCGGCTTCACCATGCCGAATGACTTCGGCCTTGAACGCGAGGGAGTGCTGTGGAACGTTCCCGGCAGGGCGGCCGTCCTCTACGCGCACGAACCCGGTGACCTGGTGCACGGCTTCCTGACCTTCGCGCGGGACGAGCCGCCCTTCACGGCCTTCCGCACTCCGCGGGCGCAGCGCGACCTCGTGGCTTCGACGTTCCCCGACACGGTGTGGGAGATCCCGCGCATGGTGGCGGCGATGCGGTCGGCCGGCGACCTGTTCTTCGACGTCGTCAGCCAGATCCACATGCCCGCCTGGTCCGCCGGTCGGGTCGCCCTGGTCGGGGACGCCGCGTACGCGACGTCGTTCATGTCGGGGCAGGGGTCGAGCGTGTCGCTGGTGGGGGCGTACGTGCTGGCGGGCGAACTGGCCACGCACGATGACCACGTCACCGCCTTCGCGGCGTACGAGAAGACGGTCCGCGACTTCGTCGAGCAGAACCAGGCCCTCGCCACGGAGGGCGGCGGCGCGGTCGCCCCGCGCACCCGGGAGGACCTCGACGCGCGCGACGCGATGCTGCGCGGACGGACGGCGCTGCCGTCCGGCGCCGAGGGCCGCACCGCGCACACCGCCCTCGTCCTGCCCGAGTACCCGGTGTGACCAGAGCGATCAGGAATCGAGAAGCACCGTTCACCGGCCGCACCTACCGTGACGGCCATGGCTTCCATCGAATTCGTCACCATTGAGACGGTCGACCCCGAGGCGGCCGGCCGTTTCTACACCAACGCCTTCGGTCTGGGCGACTGGATGCGCCTGCGGGAGTCGGCGGCACCGACGTCCGGCTTCCGTGGGTTCACGATGTCGCTCATCGTGTCCCAGCCGGCCACCGTCGACGGCCTCATCGGCGCCGCCCTCGACGCCGGCGCCACGGCGCTGAAGCCGGCCGCGAAGTCCATGTGGGGCTACGGCGGCGTCGTCCAGGCCCCGGACGGGACGATCTGGACGGTCGCGTCGTCGGCGAAGAAGGACACCGGCCCGGCCACCCGGCAGATCGACGACATCGTGCTCCAGCTCGGGGTCGCGGACGTGGCCGCGAGCAGGAAGTTCTACGTCGACCACGGACTCGCCGTGACCAAGAGCTACGGCCGTAGATACGTCGAGTTCGCCCCTTCGCCGAGCCCTCTCAAGCTGTCCCTTTACAAGCGCCGCGCCCTCGCCAAGGTCGCCGGCGTCGCTCCCGACGGCGACGGATCGCACCGGCTCGTCATCGGCGGCGACGCCGGCCCCTTCACCGACCCGGACGGCTTCGTGTGGGAGACGCCCTAACGGTCGCGTCCAGGGCCGGTTTCACGTCGGCGGCGACGGACCGGCCGGGGTCGCGGCCGATGGCGGCTACGCCGACCAGCCCCACCTGCATCGGGACGTGCTGGCGTTCACCGGGGTGACCCCGGCGACCGTGGCGGGCGAACCATGGCCGGCGGTCGACGACCTCGCCTGGGCCGGCCACTCCTCTGGTGTCCTTCGCCGGCATTCGAGGTGATCCCCGTGACGGTCAGCACGTGAGCAGTTCCTCGGAGCACTCGCCCGGTTGCGGGCGATCATCCTCGGCCAGAGCCCGACGGCGGCGGGGTCACGCCCCGGCTTCCCGGCCCCGGCCTCGCGAACCTTACGGGCGTAGGTGCTCGATCGTGACGTCGTGCCGCTCGGTCATTCGCTGGGCGATCAGCGAGCGGTGGCAGGCCTCGGGGTCGCGTTCGACGCAGAGCAGCGCCGCCGTCCCGCTGCTCGGCAGCGCCGCCACGATCGGCGCGAGGTCGGCGCGGTCGAGGATCTCGGTGGTGTAGCGGCGGGCGTACTCGGCGGCGAGTTCGCGGCGCGAGCGCTTGCCGACCCCTTGGCGGTCGTCCTCGGCGTACTGGAGCCGGCGTAACTCGGTGGTCGGGGCGAGCTCCAGGTGGTGCTCGTAGGCGACCCCCGCCTGGTCGAGGGCCGTCCGCAGCCGGCGTGCGTTCGCCCAGGCGTACTCGGGTCCGCGGACGCCGCGCCGCTGGCGTACGTCGAGCAGCAGACGAACGTCCGCGTGCCGCAGTCGTCGCAGGAAGGACTCACCGTCGAAGCCATAGACGCCGATGGTCACCATTTCGAGCATCGCGAAGCACCTGTCCGTCTGCTGCTCGTGCCGCCTCACGCGACCGCGGTGCCCTCAAGCTCCACCATCAGGCCGGGGAGCGCCAGCCGCGTCACCCCGAGCATGGTGGTGGGCGGCGCCACCCCGGCGGCGCCCAGCCGCGCCGCCAGCACGCCGTAGTGCTCGAAAAGCCGGTCGACGTCGGTGGTGTAGACGTTGAGCCGGACCAGGTTCGCGAGGGACATGCCGGCCTCGCCGAGCACGGCCTCCAGGTTGTCCAGGGTCAGCGCCAGTTGCGCACCCATGTCATCGACGTGCTGGGGCTTGCCGTCGCCGCTCATCGCCGTCTGCCCCGAACAGTAGAGGGTCCGGGTGTTCCCGGAGACGATCTCCCCCTGGTTGTAGCCCATCTCGACCGACCACGCCCACGGGTTGACCGCCGTTCGCCGCATCGCCATATCGACTCCATTCATCACGTGCGGCCGTCTGTCCGGCCGCGTGGAAGAGCCTCCCAGCGAATCACGACATCCTGTGTCGTGTATTTCGGTAACGTTCTGGCATGCGCGCCGACCGGCTGGTCTCCCTGGTTCTGCTGCTGCGGCAGCACGGCCGGCTGTCCGCGAACGCGCTGGCCCGCGAGCTGGAGGTGTCCACCCGCACCGTGCTGCGCGACATCGAGGCGCTGTCCGCGGCCGGCGTGCCGGTCTACGCCGAACGTGGGCGGCACGGCGGGTTCGCGTTGTTGCCCGGGTTCCGTACCGAGCTCACCGGTCTGAACCCCGACGAGGCCCTCGCCCTGCTGGTCGCCGGATCGCGGCGCGGCGCGCAGGCGTTCGGCCTCGGCTCGTCGCTCGCCTCGGCGATGCTCAAGGTGGTCGACGCGCTGCCCGAGAGCTATCGGGACACCGCGGCCGGCGCGGCCGAGCGCTTGCTCATCGACCCGGAGACCGACCTCCTCTCGCGCCGGCTGGCCGATGAGGAGGTGCCCGACGCCGTGGCGGCCGAGGTCCTGCGCGCGGTGTTCGCCGGACGCAGGCTGGAGATCCACTACGCGGCCGTGGACCAGACCCCGAAGTGGCGCACGGTGGACCCGATCGGCCTGGTCACCATCCGCGACCGGGGATACCTGCTGGCCACGAGGTCGGGCGAGGACCGCACGTACCGGCTGTCGCGGATCCTGGCAGCCAAGGAGCTCGCCGAGCCCGCGCAGCGACCCGACCGGGTCGATCTGGACCGGGCCTGGCAGGAACGCAGCACCCGGTTCCGGGCCGGCGGCGACCAGGTCACCGTGCTGGTACGGGTGAATCCGGTGCGGCGGGAAGACCTGGTGGGCACCGCGCTGGCCGTACTCGCCGAGGAAGGCGACTCGGACGGCTGGCTGCGGATGGAGGTGACCTTCCAAGATCACAGACACGCCGAATGGGCGCTGTGGCAGCTCAGCACGAACGCGGAGGCCTTGACTCCGCAGTGGCTGCGCGACGCCCTGCGCGACCGCGCCACCAAGATCGCTACCCGCTACGGAGCGCCATCCTGACCTTGCCCATCGTGTCAGCCGAAGGCCGGTCGCCGGTGTGGTGCCCGGCCGTTCTGGGCATCAAAAGTGATCTGACATGCGCCGATGAGCGGGCCGGAGGTTTTGGCGGACGCTCGATCAGGGGGTAGGTTCACGAGATCGCAATGGTCTTCTTTTGGTCATTTGACGTTTAGTCAGTAGCGTCTGTCAAATCGTTCGTGGGCATCGGAGACGGACGCGGACACGTAGGAAGGCCGGAAGAGCTCTTGGAACGCGAACCACAGGACACCGAAAAAATCATGGATACGTCGGGAGGACTGAAGGGCGTCCTCCCGCCCCGGACCGACTGGGTGGTGTTCGGGGTGGCCGCCGCGCTGACCCTCGCCTTCGTCGTCTGGGGAGCCGTCGGCACCGACTCGCTGGAAGGTGTGTCGACCTCGTTGCTCAACGGGGCGATGCACAACCTGGGCTGGGCCTTCGTGCTCGTGGCCTCGGGTTTGGTGGTGTTCGTGCTGTGGCTGGCGTTCAGCAAGTACGGCAAGATCACCCTGGGTGAGGAAGGCGAGAAGCCGGAGTTCCGTACGGTGTCCTGGGTCGCGATGATGTTCAGCGCGGGCATGGGCATCGGGCTGATGTTCTACGGGGTGAACGAGCCGCTCACGCACTTCACCGAGCCACCGCCCGGCACCCATCCGGCCACCGCGGCGGCGGCCGAGCGGATGGAGACCTCGCTGGCCACCACGCTCTTCCACTGGACGCTGCACCCCTGGTCGATCTACGCCGTGGTCGGCCTGGCCATCGCGTACGGGTGTTACCGCCGCGGCCGGCGTCAGACGATCAGCGCGGTGTTCACCCCGCTGATCGGCGAACGGCACGCCAACGGGGCACTCGGCAAGGTCATCGACATTCTGGCCATCCTCGCCACGCTGTTCGGCTCGGCCGCCTCGCTGGGTCTCGGCGCGCTGCAGATCGGCAGCGGCGTCAAGGAGGTCGGCTGGATGTCGGAGGTCGGCGAGGGCCTGCTCGTCGCGATCATCGTGGTGCTGACGCTGGCGTTCGTCCTGTCGGCGGTGTCCGGGGTGGAGAAGGGCATCCAGTGGCTGTCCAACATCAACATGGTGCTGGCGCTGGGGCTGGTCCTGTTCGTCTTCGTGGCCGGCCCGACCGTGCTGATCCTGAACCTGCTGCCCACCTCCGTCGGCTCGTTCATCGGTGACCTGGCCCAGATGGCGGCCCGTACCGAGGCCACCGGCGGCGACGAGGTCGCCACGTGGCTGTCGTCGTGGTCGGTGTTCTACTGGGCGTGGTGGATCTCCTGGACGCCCTTCGTCGGGATGTTCATCGCCCGCATCAGCCGGGGGCGTACCATCCGGCAGTTCGTCGGCGGCGTGATCCTAGTGCCCAGCCTGGTCAGCCTGCTCTGGTTCGCGATCTTCGGCGGCACCGGCATGAAGCTGGAGGCCGACGGCGCCGGGCTGACCCGCGAGGCCACCGCGGAGGGTCAGCTGTTCGCGCTGCTGAACCAGTATCCGGTCGCGGGCGTCACGACGCTGCTGGTGATGGTCCTGGTGGGCATCTTCTTCGTCTCCGGCGCCGATGCCGCGTCGATCGTCATGGGCACGCTCTCACAGCGCGGCACCATGGAGCCCACCCGCGCCGTGGTGATCATCTGGGGCGTCCTGACCGGCGCGGTCGCGGCCATCATGCTGCTGCTCGGCGGTGGTGGTGACGCGGCGCTCACCGGCTTGAAGAACGTCACCATTCTGGCCGCGGTGCCGTTCATGCTGGTGATGGTGGGCATGTGCGTGGCACTCACCCGTGACCTGCGGCACGACCCGCTGATCCTGCGCGGGCAGCGCGGCGAGGAGGCCGTGGAGTCGGCCGTCATCAACGGCCACGAGCTGTACGACGGCGACTTCGAGCTCGTGATCATCCCTGCCGCGGACGGCGACAGCGCCGAGGTCGCCGCGGTCGCTGTCGAGGATGTGGTCGAGAAGGTCGCCGGCGCGCCGCCCAGGGAGCAGGTCTAGTCTGTTCCGTTCTGTCGTGGTGGGGCGGTGAGTGAGGCCAGGGCGGCGGGCCGCGCCGCGCCGGCGGCGACCGAGCCGAGGAGGAGTTCGGTCAGCTCATGGGGCCGCGCCTGTTCGCCGGTCGGTGCCGCGGCCGCGATCCGGTCCAGCCGGAAGCCCCGGCCGGCGCGGCGGGTGCGGCACCAGGCGATGAGGTACCAGCGGCCGTCGGCGGTGAGCAGCCCGGCCGGCTCCACGACGCGGTCGCTTTCCCGCCCGGTCGCGTCGGTGTAGGACAGCCGCAGCACCAGGTTGCCGGCGAGGGCCCGCTCCACCGCGGTACGGATCGCGGAGTCGCCGCGCGCCGGCAGTGCCACGATCCGTGCGGCGAGTTCCTGGGCCGCCGCCGACGCGGGTCCGGCCATCGAGGCCGCGATCTTCTGAGCCGCCGTACGGGCCGCGCCGGCGTAGGGCGTGGCGGCGCCGGCCGCGGCGAGCGCGGCGGTCAGCGCCGAGGCTTCGTCGGCGGTGAAACGGATCGGGGGCAGGGTCATCCCCGGGTCGATCGACCAGCCCCCGCCCCGCCCGGGTATGGAGCGCACCGGGACACCGGTCTCCATCAGCGCCTGCAGGTCGCGCTGCACCGTACGCCCGCTGACCTCGAACCGGGTGGCGAGCGCCCCGACCGTCAGCGGGCGGGGCACCGCCGCGCGCAACTCTTCCACCAGCGCGTACAACCGGGCCGTTCGGTTCATGCCGCTGACGGTACCGTCACGCGGAGACCAGGAAGTCGCGCTCTCGCCGCAGCTCCCGCTCGGTGATGGCCAGCGGGAACAGGGTGAAGCCGTGCATCGCGCCGGCGACGACGCCGAGCCGCACCGGCGCGCCCGCCGCCTGCCACCGTGCGGCCAGGAACAGCGAGTCGTCCAGGAGCGGGTCCTCGGTGCCGACGACGATCCGGGCGGGCGGCAACCCGGCCAGGTCCGCGAACAGGGGTGAGACCTCCGGACTGCGCCGCTCTTCCGCCCCCATCCCGGGCGTGAACAGCTCATATCCGCCCCGGAGCGTGTCGGTGTTGCTCAGCAACCGCCGGGGGCCGAACGACCGCTGGCTCGGCGTCATGGACAGGTCGTAGGGGCCGAAGAGGAGGTGGGCCGCCCGGAACGCGCCGGTGATGCCGTACCGGTCGCGCAGGCGCAGCAGCGTCACGACGCTGAGGTGGGCACCGGCCGACTCACCACCGATCATCAGCCGGTCGGTGCCGAACTCGTCCCCGGCGTGCTTCACCAGCCACCGGGCGGCCGTTTCGCAGTCGTCGGGCCCGGCGGGGAACGGGTGCTCCGGCGCGAGCCGGTAGTCCACGCTCACCACCGCCAGCCGTGCCTGCCCGGCGAGCCGCCAGAGCCGCTCGTCCTGCCCGTCCGCGGAACCGAACGCCCAGCCGCCTCCGTGGATGTGCAGGTAGACGCCGTCGACGTGGTCGGGCGCGAAGACCCGTACCTTCACTCCGCCCTCGACGACGCGGTCCCGGCCGTGCGGCAGTCTCACCGGCGGCCTGTCGCCACCGAGCCGGTTACGCCGCAGAAGCGCCAGCGTGGCCGCACTCGGCGCCGGCCCGCGAGCCGGGCGGCTCGCGGCGGCCGCCTCGAACTGCTCGTTGAACGCCAGGGTCTCGGGGAGGCAGTCTTCGTCTGTGATCGTCATGCCGTCGAGGGTGGCAGCCACCCGCGACAGCGGCGTGTCACCCTTTCTCTGTGATCCGCGCCACGCCGCCATGCCATGGACGCCTTTGAGAGGAAGCAGAGCTCCGTACGGGGACCTTTCGTTGCTGGGCGGGAAGATCTCGGCTCGCCCCATCGGGGTCACCGAGCCACACCGATTGCCGCTCGGGCGTCACGGGGAGCCCGAAGCCGGATTGGTGCGGGCTGCCCGCGCCTTGCCAGGTCAGAATGGTGTCTTCCGCTGCCCGCCACAGCTCAAGCGGGCCGTGCTGCCGGACCAGCCACCCATCGCCCTCCGGGGTGCGGCGCGTGGTGGCCTGGGAGCCGGTTGCCACATCGAGCAGGATGATTTGCTCATCGAACCCCGGTTTCTCGGCGGAGGGCGCGACGAAGCGCCCCGTCGAGTCGCCCAGAAGGTCCGGGTCGATCCTGCTTTCGCGTTCGTAGCCGATCCCGATCACGTACGACGATCGGGGCGGCCTTCCATGCGGGCGTAGAGACATTGTCCGGCAGGAACCGGCCGCTGGCCGCGCCGTCGTCGGCCAGGGTCAGATGCGCGAGCGCCGGCTTCCAGGATCTTGTCGCCGTCGCGGATGCCCGCCGTCGACCTGGGCGATCCACGTCTTGTTGGAGTAGGCCATCTCCAGCCACTTCTCCTCGGGCGTACGACCTCGCGGCATGGAACGCCACTCGTCACCGGCCATCCCCTCGTCTTGGAAAGGACGGCTTCGCCGAGGAATGTCTCCCGCGGTACGGTTTCCACCGCTCGGTGCCAGCCGGGATCGGTCAGGGCTCCCTCTTCCACCAGCCGCTTGGCCAGGCCCGTACCAGCAACGCCCCGCACCATGGCCAGCCTGCGCGGCCTCGCCGGTCGGGCCTATACCCGACCAACAGCGACCACATCGCTCAGACCCTCTGCCTCAGCTCGCGCGACACCGCCCGCACCGTCCTCGGCCTCGCATGATCGAGAAACAGGACAAAATACGCCGAAGCTCTGGACGATTGGCATATCAGACTGTGAGGTGGTCGACGAAGATCCCAATAAGAATTCGGTCTTCGAGGTCTCCTCCGAAAGCGAAGTGAATACGCTCAACGTTGGGCCTGATCTTCATATGCCATTCGCAGCGGTAGATCTTGCCGGCATACTCTATATCTCGCAGACGCATAGCAGCGGCGTTGCTACGAGTTTTCGGGCTTTCTGGAGACAAGCCATCACAGCCGTGCTCGGCCATGGCCATCTTCATGGTACGGGAGTTGCCTAGATAATCGGCATATACGATCAAAAAGTGGTCGTTAAGGACGGCCAGCTGCACGACGACCGGCTCGCGCAGATCACGATAGGCGCCCTGGAAACGACGGAAGGTCAGGTCCTCGTGGAAGATCAGATTGGGGAAGGCCCGATCGGCGAGGACGAAGAACTCTTGTTCGGCGACGTTCTCCAGCCTGAAGAGGGATCGCCAGAAAGCGGGTAGTTCTCCGTTTTCGGCGAAAAAGAAAACTTCGGCACAGCCGACATCGGCACGGATGGGAAGGAAACCGCGGCGCTCACGAAGACCTAAGGCGAGGCAGGCGACGCCGCGGTTCTGGAGAACCATCGTAAGGGCGTAGGCGATCGACCATGCCTCACGGTCTTCTCCGCCATCGATCCCCATACGATCGCACACCGGAACTGATGCATCCCACTCCGGACATTTTTGAACGAGGCTGTAGAAGCGAAACTTGGCGTCACGGTCCACCTCGTCGCCTGCCTCCGAGGCGAGATATTCGTACAACTCATGGCCGTCGGTGCACTGGACGTTCTCGAAGTACGGCGGCTTGTAGGCTGGGCTCCCATCCTGACGCAGTTGCATGAGTACGTCGTTGAAGGTGTCCAGAAATTCAGTGAGCTGGTCGCCCGGCACCTCTCTGAAGTCAAAACTGGTTTCATCGATGACGATACGCGGTGAGTCATCGCCGTTGGGCACGGGCGAGCCCTCCCAGATCATTTTCGAGCTGGTCGAAGAAACCGTCGGGCCACTTTGTCAGGCCACCGCGCTCGGTCATCTCAATTGATACTGGCTCGACTCCATCGAAGTAATGGACGATCACGTCCATAGGGCTAACGGTACGCTCATCGGCCGCCGCAAGTCTGATCCCGTTAAGTACATGGTCGCTATGGGTCTCCACGATCACCTGGACACCGCTGCCCGCCAACCGTCCCAGGAAGCGGCCTATCTTGCTCTGGCCGGCGGGGTGGAGATGGGCTTCGGGGTTTTCGACAATGAAAAGGCCGTTCTCAGGTGCCAGCAGGCCCGCCACGATGATGGGAAGGGCGTAAGAAACGCCGAATCCCATGTTCGGCGGCCGAATGCCGTCCAGAAGCGAGCCGGGCTCGGAATAGCGGATGACGCTTGCGGCGATTCCTGGTGGCCACTGCGCGGTGACCCGGATAGGCCGGATAATTTCACTGGCCCAGTCCTCCACCTGCGCGCGCAGGGTGGTCACTCCGTGTTCCTCTGTTCGCGGGTGCCGGAGCGGCGGCCGTACCTCGTCGTTCTCGTGGACGGCGAGCAACTGCCCAGAGAACTGCCCCTGCTCTCCCACCCCGAGATGCGCGACGTCTTCGGCGGTCACTTCGAGCTGGTCACGTGGTCCGAGCCGCTCGGCGCACAGGTAGGTGAAGGCGGTGCCATGGCCTTTGAGGATGGCTGGGCCATCGGGACGAGGAGGGGCGATGACAAGGTTCAATGCTCGAGCCGCTGACGGCCGGAAACCGAACTTCACCTCCACGGCACCGTCGATCTCTAGCTGAACCGCCACCTCGGCGGACTCCTCAGCCTCCGGGTGCTGGACATCTTCGGCTTCGCCCAGAGCAAGACCGAAGACACCGTTGAGCGCGACCACATCCAGTTCAACCCGGTACGCCGCCTGCCGGGCAAGCAACAAAGACTGGATCAGTGTACTTTTGCCTGCCCCGTTGAGTCCTGTCAGCACGGTCAGCGAGCGCAATGGCAGTGAGAGATCGAGAAAGCGTTTGAAGTTCCGGACGCATAGCCCAGTGATCATCGATCGAGCACCAATGCCCTCGCCTTGCTGAAACGGTACACGACCTTGCTTTTGCCACCGGTCGATGAGCTGATGGCCTCGTAATACTCGCGGTCTTCGCTGATGAGAACTTTCATCTCGGCCGAGATCCGGGGAGCGTCAAGCCTATCTCCTCGGTCGACGGCCTCCGCCAATGTCACTGCCAGGCTCTCGAACATCGGGCGATTGAGTGGCGAGCTGGGACTTTTTCGGAACGCGCGCGACCCGAAGATTTCCACAGCCAGGACCATGGCTCGAATGAAGTCGTTCTCTAGGCGCGCAAGGTCTTCCGTGGAAACCTGCTTTGGGTTGTCGATGAGCGCGGCCGCGTCGTCGAGAAAGGGGTCCATCGCTCCTTGGTACTGGTCGAGACCCATAAGCCGGAAGGCGCAGAAACGAAGGACGAGTTCACGGTCGGCCATCCGCACATGCTCCCGGAAGGTTTTCCCTACGGCGTCGAGGAACTCGGAGCGAGCCGCGCAGCGCTTGAGGAAATTACGGCAGCGGTCACTGGTCAGGCAGTGCCTGATTTCCTGGGCGTTGAGAGGCGTGCCACCGGTGTTGATTCGCTTGAAAATGTCGTATCTCACCTGGGCGGGGGTCTGTGGGTCGATGACGTGCACCACGAGCTGGGTCTGATTAAAACGCCGACGCCACGCTGGAGACAGATCGGAAAAACGCTTGTTCGCAAGGTCGAGATACTCTAGATGAGCGAGAGCGAACTTCTCCGTACGGGCGAAATCATGCGCAGTTGATAGGCGCTGCAGCCCATCGATCACCTTCATGCTGCCATCTTTGTCCTGAGCGAAATAAAAGGCAGGCAGAGGAATCTGCAACAAAATCGATTCGACCAGGCCGGATTTCTGGGGAAGTTTCCACACCTGGTTGCGCTGGAAATCTGGTGCCAACTCCAGCTCACCTTCGTCGATCATGTCAAGGACATTGCGGAGGGAAAAGTTCCGGGAGCTGACCCTGATGTCATCCGGCTGCCAGGGCAACCCACGATCCAAATCGCCGTCATCGAGTTCGGCCTCGACGTCCAACGGTTTATCCAGGAAGTGCTCCTCGATCACGTCTTGAGGACGCGCGGGGTCTGTCATCGATTCCGTCCTTCGCTCAGAGCTTCCCCCATCCTACGGACAGGAGCGGCCTGGCTTCCGCCATTCGAAGTCTTACGTGCGGCTGAATTGCAAGTTGAGCCGGGCGACGCATGTGGAACCGGTAGGCGGCGTGTACGTACGCGTTGGCCCTGCCCGTCTATGGTCGGGCAAGAGCGAACGCGGATACCCGTAGGAGCGAGCCGGCGGAAGAACCAGGTCGATACCTTCTGGGCCGGCCGGAGGACGTACTGGCCGATCGCGTCCGCGGCGTTCACCAAACACGCACACCGGGTGCTGCCCACCCAGCCCGAGTGGTCGCGGCGCGCCGGGGACGGCCCATTGGACGCTGGATGAGAACACCCGCACGTGGACGAATGCGGTGGATCGCTGGCTTCCGGGTCCGTGGAACTGTCCAGCAGCAGGGGCTGCTCGGCCAGGTCAAGGGCCATACCATCGCCACCGTCACCTGTTGGCTCAACCAGCGTGACCCGGCTTGGTGCCATACGAACGGTGGCGATGACCTTGATCGCGTCTCGATAGTCGGAGGAGGTACGTCCGGCCCGGGCGATCGTTCCAGTCGCGGCGCTAGGGTTTGCCCGTGTTGATGGCCTTGAACCAGGCGCTGCTCGCCGGCCGGAACTGCAGCACGATCGCCGGGACGACGAGCAGGGCGGTCCAGAGGCCGGCCAATGACACGATTCCCATGACGGTCAGCGCGGTCCGGGCGCGGGTGCTGCCTTGGCGCATGAGTTTGCCGAGGACGATGAAGGCCACGCCGACTCCGATCCACACGACCAGGGTCAGCAGGCCTGTGCTCAGAGGGGCTGATCGCGGGTCCAAGGCGTAGTACACCATGCCGGCGACCAGCAGGGCTCCGAGGGAGATCCACAGGGTCGCGGCGATCGTCACAGTTCGGGGCGGAGGTGTCCGGTACACGCTCTCGTCCGGTTCGTGGCCCTCGCCGAACCGCTCGTCGGACGGCGGGGAATCTTGCTCGCTCGTCATGTTCGGGAAGCCTTCCACGCACCCCTCGGGACCGGTCCCGAGGCGATGGCGACCGCCGCAGTTCGCAACACGGTTGTGTGGTGCCAGGTCGACCAGCCGGCCGGATGGAGCCTGGTCCACGGCCGGGAGAGTGTGAGAGGGCTGGAAGCCCTTTCACCGTGGGGCTCGTGGCGGAGCCGCGAGCCCCACATGTGGACGCCCGAGCGTTAGCGAGGACCGCTCGGGGCGGGTATCAGCCGGCCCACCGTGTAGCCAGGCAACGGGTGGGCGCGCGCCCTCACGGTCAGCGGGTGTCGGAGTCGGATTGGGTCAGGGCGGCTCGGCCGGCTTCGAGGCGGGCTACCGGGATTCTGAAGGGGGAGCAGGAGACGTAGTCCAGGCCTATCTCGTGGCAGAAGTGGACCGAGTCCGGATCTCCGCCATGCTCGCCGCAGATCCCCAGGTGCAGGTCCGGTCGGGCCGACCGGCCCTCCTCCACCGCGATGCGCATCAGGCGGCCCACGCCCTCCCTGTCCAGGGTCTCGAAGGGGGAGACGCCGAAGATGCCGAGGTCCAGGTAGCGGGAGAAGAAGGCGGCCTCCACGTCGTCCCTGGAGAAGCCCCAGGCCATCTGGGTCAGGTCGTTGGTGCCGAAGGAGAAGAACTCGGCGGCCTCCGCGATCTGGGCGGCCGTGAGGGCCGCTCTCGGGACTTCGATCATGGTGCCGATCAGGGCGTCCACGCCGGCCTCGGTGAGGATCGCGGCGGCTTCCTCGCGTACGGACTCCAGCTCCTGTACGGCGGCCACCAGCGGAATCATGATCTCCGGCTTGGCCCCGGGCACCTCCTTGGCCGCCTGGGCGATGGCCCTGACCTGCATCGTGAACAGGCCGGGAATGACCAGGCCGAGCCGTACGCCGCGCAGCCCCAGCATCGGGTTCTGCTCATGCAGGCGCTTCACGGCCGCCAGCAGTTCGTGGTCCTTCGAGGTGGCCTGGTCCGTGGCCGCCTTCACCGACAGGTCGATGATGTCGGGCAGGAACTCGTGCAGGGGCGGGTCGATCAGGCGGATCGTGACGGGAGCGCCGTCCATAGCCTGAAAAATCCCGATGAAGTCGGTCTTTTGGAGAGGCTCCAGAGCGTCCAGGGCGGCCTGGCGTTGGTCGTCCGTCGTCGCCAAGACCAGGTCCTCCACCAGTTGCCGGCGCTCCCCCAGGAACATGTGCTCCGTACGGCACAGCCCGATCCCCTCCCCACCGAACCGCCGCGCCCGCGCCGCGTCCTCAGGCGTGTCGGCGTTGGCCCGTACGCCCAGCCGCCGCACCCCGTCCGCGTGCCGCATGACCCGGTCCACCGCGCGCACCAGGTCGTCGTCCGGCGAGGCGCCCTCGAAGTACTCGACCACGGCCGAGTCCACCACCGGCACCTCCCCGAGGAAGACCTGGCCCGTCGTCCCGTCGATGGAGATGACGTCGCCCTCCGAGACGACCACGCCGCCGGGCGCGGTGAACGTACGGCGGGAGACCGAGACCTCCAGTTCCTCGGCCCCGCACACGCACGTCTTGCCCATCCCGCGCGCCACCACCGCCGCGTGCGAGGTCTTGCCGCCACGGCTGGTCAGGATGCCCTTGGCGGCGATCATGCCGGCCAGGTCGTCGGGGTTGGTCTCGCGGCGGACGAGGATCACGTCCTCGCCCTGGCCGGCCAGCTCCACGGCGCGCTCAGAGGAGAAGACGGCCTTGCCGACGGCCGCGCCCGGTGAGGCGTTCATGCCCTTGGCGATCTTCTTCTTGGGGGCGTCGGCGTCGAAGCGGGGGAACATGAGCTGGGCGAGCTGGTCTCCGGTGACGCGGGTGACGGCCTCGTCGAGCGTGATCAGGCCCTGGTCCACGAGCTGGGTGGCGATGCAGAACGCGGCCGCCGCCGTACGCTTGCCGACCCGCGTCTGCAACATCCAGAGCTTGCCGCGCTCGACCGTGAACTCGATGTCGCACAGGTCCTTGTAGTGGTTCTCCAGGGTCTCCATGATGCCGACGAGCTCGTCGTAGGAGTCCTTGTCGAGGTGTTCGAGGTCTTCGAGCGGGATCGTGTTGCGGATCCCGGCCACCACGTCCTCGCCCTGGGCGTTCTGCAGGTAGTCGCCATAGATGCCCTGCCGGCCCGAGCCGGGGTCGCGGGTGAAGGCGACGCCGGTGCCGGAGTCGTCCCCGTAGTTGCCGAAGACCATGGCCATGATGTTCACGGCGGTGCCGAGGTCGGCGGGGATGCGCTCCTGGCGGCGGTAGAGGATGGCGCGCGGCGCGTTCCAGGAGTCGAAGACGGCGAGCACGGCCAGCCGCATCTGCTCGCGCGGGTCGGTGGGGAACTCCTTGCCGGTCTGCTCCCTGACGATCCCCTTGTACGTCTCCACCAGCCGCTGCAGCTCACCCGCGTCCAGGTCGGTGTCCTGGCGCCGGCCCTTCAGCTCGTCGAGCGCCTCCTCGAACAGGTCGCCGTCGATGCCGAGCACGGTCTTGCCGAACATCTGGATGAGCCTGCGGTAGGAGTCCCACGCGAAGCGGTCGTTGCCGCCGGCCTGCTTGGCCAGCCCGTGCACCGACTCGTCGTTGAGCCCGATGTTGAGCACCGTCTCCATCATGCCGGGCATGGAGAACTTCGCCCCGGACCGGACGCTGACGAGCAGGGGGTCGCCGGCCTGCCCGAGCTTCCTGCCCATCCGGGATTCGAGCGCCTCCAGTTGCCCGGCGACCTCCCGTTCGAGGCCCTCCGGCGCGGCGCCTTCCGCCAGGTAGTGGCGGCAGGCGTCGGTGGTGATCGTGAAGCCGGGGGGAACGGGCAGCCCGAGATTGGTCATTTCGGCGAGGTTCGCACCCTTACCGCCGAGAAGATCCTTGAGATTCCTGTTGCCCTCGGTGAAGTCGTAAACATACTTGGCCACCACACGCTCCAATCCAACGCCTCTGCCCGGACTCTACCGGTGGAATTGATGATGAAACTGCACTCCTCGTATAAGTCATCGTTTGTGCAGGTGAACGGCCTATGACAGGTCTAATCCAATTATACGACCGAACATCGGAAAATTGGATTAGACCAATTGGTATAAACCAATTCTTGAGAAAGGAGGAGGTTAGGTGCACAATCGGATCACACCCCCACCAGGAGGCCCCCATGGCCACTCCTACCAAGCCCAAGAGGCGCGCGCAGATCGTCGCCGGTTCGGCAAAGGTCGCCCGAGACTCATTGATCTCCCTCGACGACCGGCTGCCGTTCGCGCGCTGGCTCCGGCCGCAGTTGCGCAAGCTGTTCCCGAGCCACTGGTCGTTCCTGCTGGGTGAGCTGGCGCTGTACGCGTTCGTCATGCTGGTGCTCACGGGGACGTTCCTGACGCTGTTCTACAAACCGAACCCGGACGTGGCCTACGAGTCGGTCGTGGAGCTCAGCCTGGACGTACGCGGCGGGCTGCTGATACGTCAGCTCCACCACTGGTCGGCGACGGTGTTCGTGCTGGCGATCGTGGCCCACATGTGCCGTGTCTTCTTCACCGGCGCCTTCAGGAAGCCGCGCGAGCTGACCTGGATGCTGGGCGTGACGCTGTTCGCGCTGGCCCTGTTCGAGTCGTTCCTGGGGGTGTCCCTGCCCGGCGACCAGCTCGGGATGACGGGGCTCAAGCAGGCGGAGGGGCTGCTGCTGTCGATCCCGCTGATCGGCACCTACCTGGCGGCCTTCGTCTTCGACGGCCCGTTCCCCGGCCAGGTCATCCCGCGCGTGTTCGTCACCCACGTGCTGCTGGTGCCCGGCATCCTGCTGGCGGTGGTGCCGGGCACGCGCTGATCCTCACGTGGCGGCAGAAGCACACCGAGCGAAGGAGCCCGCGACGAGAGAGCGAGGGACGAAGCGGTCGCGGCCATGAACACGAACGGCGCGCGGCGGCCACCGCCGAAGACAAGGTCACCGGCGGGCCGTTCTTCCCCTACTTCGCGATCAAGAACGGCGCCACCGCGCTGTTCACGATCGGCTTCATCTCGCTGCTGGCCACGTTCGTCCGGGTCAACCCGGTGTGGGAGCACGGGGCGTACCGGCCGGGCGCCGCTCCCCCGTCGGCGCAGCCGTTCTGGTACGCGGGCGTGCTGGACGGCGCGCAACGGCTGGTCCCCGCGTGGGAGATCCCCATCGGCGGGTACGTGCTCCAGCTCGGCCTCTGGATCCCGCCCCTGGTCCTGCTGGCCTTCTTCGCCCTGCTGTTCCTCTACCCGTTCCTCGAACGGCGCTTCACCGGCGACGGCGACGTGCACCACCTGCTCGACCGGCCCGCGCAGGCCCCGGTGCGCGCCGCGCTGGGCGCCGCCGTGATCACATTCTTCACCGTGCTGTGGGCGGGCATGTGGGTGTCGGCGGTCCCGCCGGCGATGCACTCGGCCCCCGGCCTCCCGCAGCCGCCGCCCGCGCCCGGCGCGCTGCTGACGGTCCCCCAGAGCACCTACGAGGTGATCGTGACGGGGCTGCGGGTGGCGGTGTTCGTCCTGCCGGTGCTGGCCTTCCTCATCACCCGGGCGGTGTGCGCCAGACGCGCCGCACCGGTCAGGCCAGACTGATCACGCCTTTCGCGACCTTGATCTTCTTACGGGTGAGCGCCCGCTTGGCCGGGCCGCGCACCACGGCACCGGTCGAGGCGCTGAACTTGCTGCCGTGACACGGGCAGTTGATCGTGCCCCCGCTCACGCTCGCCACGGTGCAGCCCTGGTGGGTGCACTTGGCGCTGAAACACCGGTAGACGCCCTTCTTCGGCTGGGTGATCACGTATTTGCCCTTGACGACCTTGCCGCCACCCACGGGGATGCTCCTGGCCTTGGCCAGCGCCGGGCCCGCGGTCTCGGCGGTCTCGGCGGCCTCGGCCGGGCGCGGCCACAGGAACACGACCCCGGCGCCCGCGGCGCCACCTCTGGTGATCAACGTACGACGTGTGAGCATGTATGCCTCCTTCACCTCATCACACGTCCGAGATCACCGGGCGGTTCACAGCGGATTGTCCTCGGGCGGCGAACCGGGCACGCCGTCGCGCGGCGGCAGCCAGAGCACGAACGTCGACCCCTCGCCGAGCCGCGAGAACACCGCCACCCGCCCCCCGTGCGACTCCACGATCTGGCGGACGATGGCCAGGCCCAGGCCCGTGTGACGATCGCGGCGGCTGGCCTCGCCGCGCCAGAAGCGGTCGAACACCCGCACCTGGTCGGCCTCCTCCAGCCCCGGCCCGTCATCCCGGACGGCCGCCCACAGCCAGCCCTCCGACCGGCCCGCCGCGACCCGGATCGTGCCGCCGGGCGGTGAGAGGCGCACGGCGTTGGACAGCAGGTTGGCCACGGCGCGGCGCAGCGCGTCGGAGTCGCCGGTCGTCTCCAGGCCGGACCCCAGCACCCGGGTGATCGTCACGTCGCGGGCCCCGGCCGGGGCGGCGTACTCCTCGCACGCCTCCGCCACCACCCTGGCCAGGTCGAGGTCGGCGTCGGCGAACGCGGTGCCCTGGCGTCTGGCGGTGGCGAGCAGGTCTTCGACCAGTCTGGTCATGCGGGTGGTGGCGCGGTCGATGATCGCCACGGCCCTGGCCCGCTCCTCGTCGCTGGTGTCGGGGGCGGCCAGCACGGCGTCCACGTTGGCCCTGATGATGGTCAGCGGGCTGCGCAGCTCGTGCGAGGCGTCGTCGATGAGCTGGCGCTGCGCGCTGAACGCCTGTTCCAGCCGGTCGAGCATGGTGTCGATGGTGTCGGCCAGGTCCTTGAGCTCGTCGCGCGGCCCGTTCAGCTTGATGCGCCGCTTCAGGTCGGTGGCCTGGATCTCCTCGGTCGTGTGGGTGATCGACCTGACCGGGCGCAGGACGCGGCCCGCGAGCACCCAGCCGATGCCCAGGCTGGCGACGTAGAGGCCGGCCAGCGTGAGCAGCGAGTAGGTGCGCAGCGTGGCCAGCGTCTCGACGTTGACCGCGTTCTCGACCTCCTCGACGAAGACCACTTCCTGTTTGCCGACGTATTCGCCGCCGTTGTAGGTCTTGGCGTAGCGCGTCGTGTACGGGCGCTGGTCCGTGCTCTTGGAGACCGCGAAGTAGATGCCGCCGAGCACGATCGTGGCCAGCACGAACAGCAGCCCCGAGTACAGCACGGTGATCCGGAAGCGGATGGTGTGGATCATGTCGGCTCCTTGAGCCGGTAGCCCCGGCTGATCACGGTCTCGATCAGGCCCTCTTCCTGCAGCTTGCGCCGCAGGTTGCCCACCGTGACGCGTACGGTGCTGGTGAACGGGTCCGTGTGCTCGTCCCAGACGTGTTCGAGCAGCTCTTCGGCGGAGACGACGTGGCCGGGCCTGGTCATCAGGTAGTGCAGCACGCCGTACTCCTTGGGGGTGAGCGCCAGCGACCTGCCGTCCAGCGACACCTCCAGCCGGGCGGTGTCGATCCGCAGACCGCCCACCTCCAGCACGGAGGTGCCGCCGCCGGCGTCCCTGCGCAGCAGCGCCCGCACCCTGGCCAGCAGTTCGGGGAACGCGAACGGCTTGACCAGGTAGTCGTCGGCCCCCTCGTCGAGGCCGCGCACGCGGTCGTCCAGCCGGTCGCGGGCGGTCACCATGATGATCCGCACGCCCTGGCCGGCCGCGCGCACGGTGCGGCAGAGCTGGAAGCCGTCGCCGCCCGGCAGGTTCAGGTCGAGCAGGACCAGGTCGTACGTGTTCACCTGGACCTTCTCGTGGGCGGTCGGCGCGTCGTAGGCGACGTCCACCGCGTATCCCGCCCGGATGAGACCCACGCGCAACGCGTCGACCAGGTCTTCCTCGTCCTCGACCACCAGCAATCGCATGTTCAGGACCCTAATTTCGAATGATGCGTTCCGCGATCGGCGCGGCCCGGTCGATGGGGATGGCGAAACCGATGCCGATGTTCCCGCCGCCCCGGCCGGTCGCGATCGCGGTGTTCACCCCCACGACCTCACCGCGGGCGTTCACCAGCGGGCCGCCCGAGTTGCCCGGGTTGATGGACGCGTCCGTCTGCACGGCCGTACGCCGGGCGCCGCCCAGCCGTACCTCCCTGTCGAGCGCGCTGACGATGCCGGCGGTGACCGTGCCCGACAGGCCCAGCGGCGAGCCGATCGCGAGCACCTGGTCGCCGACGGACAGGTCCGCCGACCTGCCGAGCGTGGCGGGCGTCAGCTCGCGCGGGTAGTTCACCTCCAGGACGGCCAGGTCCTCGTCGTCGTCCTCGCCGATCACCTGGGCGGTCAGCCGGCTGCCGTCGCTCAGCACGACGGTCACCTGGTCGCTGCCCCTGACGACGTGGGCGTTGGTGAGGACGTGCCCGCGGCCGTCCACCACGAACCCGGAGCCGCCCGAGCCGTCGCTCTCGATGGAGACGACGCTGGGCAGCACGCGGGCGGCCGTCGCGCTCAGCCCAGCAAGGTTCGCCGACGGGTTCGGGGCGGCCCTCGGGAGGGCCGCCGGCGCCGGGCCCTCGGAGAGCCTGGCCCCGGCCACGCCTGCCGCCGCCCCGGTGAGCGCCGCGACGAGCGTGGCGGTCAGCAGCAGGCGTCCCCCGCGCGGGCCCCTCACGACCCGCGGCGGTTCCTCCTCGCGGATGACGAGGGGCGGGGTCAGGAACTCCGGCCCGCTCGGCCGGCCCAGCCCTCTCACGGGAGCCTCGAGAACCAGAGCATCGACGTCGCCGCCGCGATCAGCGCGAAGATCAGTCCCGCCCCCACGAACCACTGCCAGATCTCCTGAGTCTCGGTGCGGTAGCCGACCGACGTGCCGATGTCCTCGTAGACGGCCTGCAGCTCGTCGCCGCTGGCCGCCTCGTAGAACCCGCCGCCGGCCGCCTCGGCCAGGTCGCGCAGCGCCGGCCCGTCCACCGGCACCGGGACCTGGCGGCCCGACAGGCTGATGGTGCCGTCCGCCGTGCCGTAGGCGATGGTCGTGACCGGCACACCCCTGGAGGACGCCTCGGCCGCCGCGTCGCTCACCGTGCGGCCGGTGGTGTTGGAGCCGTCCGACAGCAGCACGATGTGCGCGGGCGGCGCCTCCTCCTCCGAGTCGAGGGCGGCGATGGCCTCCAGCGAGGAGTAGACGGCCTCGCCGATGGCGGTGCCCGAGGCGGTGCCGAGCCGTTCGACCGCGTCCAGCACGGCACGCCGGTCCAGCGTGGGCGGCACGGCCACCGTGGCGTCGGACGAGAACGACACCAGCCCCAGGTTGAACCGCTCCGGCAGCCCCTGGACGAACTGCCTGGCCGCCTGCTTGGCCGCCTCGAACCGGTTCGGGGCCACGTCGGTCGCGCTCATGGACGCGGACACGTCGAACGCCACCATGATCGTGGCCCGCTCCCTCGGAACTTGCAGCTCGGCCGTCGGCCGGGCGAACCCGACCACCAGCAGCGCGAACATCAGCAGCAGCGCCGCCGCCGGCACGTGCCTGCGCCAGCCGGGGTTCCGGGGAGCGACCTTGTCGAGCAGGTCGAGGTTGGTGAAGCGGACGGCGTACGAGCTCTTGCGCAGTGACATGACCACGTAGGTCACGGCGAGCAGGGCCACCGGAATGAGCAGCAGCAGCCAGATGGGCGCGAGAAGCGTCATGCCACATCACCTCCTCCGGGCGGGCTCACGGCCAGCATGGCCAGACGACGCTGTCTCATGACGTGGCGGACCAGGTCGCGCACCCAGTCGCCGTCGGTACGCAGCCGCAGGTGCGTGACCCCGGCCCGGCGCAGCGCCCGCGCGATGGTGTCGCGCTGCTCCGTGGCCGCCTCCGCGTACCTGCGGCGCAGCCGGGCGTTGCCGGTGGCGACCTCGCGCCGGCGTCCCGTCTCCGGGTCGACCAGCGTCAGGACGCCCACGTCGGGCAGGGTCAGCTCGCGCGGGTCGAGCACCTCCACGGCCAGCACCTGGTGGCGGGCGGTGAGCCTGCGCAGCGGCGTCTCCCAGGTCTCGGGCGGGTCGAGGAAGTCCGACACGACCGTGACCAGGCCGCGGCGGCGTACGACCCGGCCGAGCTGGTCGGCCGCCACCCCGATCAGCGGCTCGGTGACCCCGGGCCGGGTGCGGGGCAGCGCGTACGCCGCCTGCAGCAGCGCCATCAGGTGCGGCCGGCCCGTCCTGGCGGGCAGCGTCCTGACGCCGCCGCCGTGCAGCAGGTGGGCGCCGATCCGGTTGCCGGTGCGCTGGGTGAGGAAGCCGACCGCCGCCAGGGCGGACAGGGCCAGCTCCCGCTTCTCCATCGCCGCGGTGCCGAAGTCCATGCTGGCGGTGGCGTCGAGCAGCGCCCAGATCTCCAGCTCCCGGTCGGCGACCAGGTCGCGCACGTGCGGCTCGTTCGTGCGGGCGGTGACGTTCCAGTCCATCCGCCGCACGTCGTCGCCCGGCTGGTACGCCCGCGACTCCGCCGGCTCGCTCCCCGGTCCGGGCACCAGGCCCAGGTGTTCGCCCTGCAGCAGCCCATCCAGCCTCCGCGTGATCGTCAGTTCCAGCCTGCGCAGCGCGGGCTCGGCCATCAGGTACGGCTTCATGCCACGGCTTCCTGCTGCTGCGGAGAGATGATCGGCATCGGTACGGCCGCCACCACCCGGTCCACGATCTGCCGGGGCGCCACCCCGTCGGCCAGCGCGTCGAACGACAGCACGAGCCGGTGGGCCATGACGTCGTGGGCGAGGTCCCGTACGTCCTCGGGCAGCACGTAGTCGCGCCCCCGCAGGACCGCCAGCGCCCGGCCGGCCGCGAGCAGGCCGAGCGTGGCCCTCGGGCTGGCCCCGAACCCCAGCAGCCGCCGCACGTCCTCCACCCCGTACCGTTCGGGTTCGCGGGTGGCGTAGACGAGGCGGACGGCGTACTCGGCGACGGCGTGGTGCACGAAGACCTGCTCGGCCCGGCGCTGCAGCGCGACGACCGTGGCCGCGTCGAGCACGGGCTGGGCGGCGGGCGGGTCCACGCTCATGCGGTAGACGATCGCGAGCTCCTCCGACTCGCTGGGATAGTCCACGTCGATCTTCATGAGGAAGCGGTCGCGCTGGGCCTCGGGCAGGTGATAGACGCCCTCGGACTCGATCGGGTTCTGCGTGGCCAGCACCAGGAACGGCGTGGGCACCTCGTGGGTGACACCGCCGATGCTGACCTGCCGCTCGGCCATGATCTCCAGCAGCGCGGACTGCACCTTCGCGGGCGCCCTGTTGATCTCGTCGGCGAGCAGCAGGTTGACCATCACCGGGCCCAGCTCGATGTCGAACGACTCGGTGGAGGGCCGGTAGATCCTGGTGCCGATGATGTCGGCGGGCACCAGGTCGGGCGTGAACTGGATGCGGGCGAACGTCCCCCCGACCACCGTGGCCAGGGTCTCGGCGGCCAGCGTCTTGGCGATGCCGGGCACGCCTTCGAGCAGGCAGTGCCCCTTGGCGAGCACCGCCACGAGCAGCCGCTCGACCATGTGGTCCTGCCCGACGATCACTCGCTTGACCTCGAACAGGGCCCGTTCGAGCAGTGCCGGGTCGGTCATGGCTGCACGCTCTTCAGGGGGCAGTCGTCCACGACCAGCCGTAGCTCCAGCGCGGAAGGCTCGGGGTCGGCGAACGCGGCGCTGCCTGTCATGAGCACGGCCCCCGCGGCCAGCAGCACAAGAGCGAAACGTGATGTACGCATGTTCTCCTCGTCCCTCGTATCGGCGTGGGGCCCATGCCATCAAGCGACCGCGAAAACCCGCGTAACCGCCGCTTTTACACGGTTTTTCGGTCGATGGGGTTAGACCTCCGACATGACGCCCATCCAGCGCTATCTCGCAGAAGAGGTCGCCCACGATCACGTGGACGGCCTGATCCCCCGCCGCGAAGCGCTGCGTCGGCTGGCCCTGCTCGGCCTTGGCCTGCCCGCGGCCACGGCCCTCCTCACGGCCTGCGGCGCGCCGCCGGAACCCGCGGCCCCCACCACCTCCGCCCCTGCTCCCCCGGCCACCACGGCGAGCCCGGCGGGGCCGTCGCCGCTGCCCACCGAGGCGATCACCTTCCCCGGGCCGGAGGGGGCGACGCTGCAGGGGGCCTGGGCGGCGGCCGCCTCACCGAAGGGCGGGGTGCTGGTGATCCACGAGAACCGCGGGCTCACCGACCACATCCGCTCGGTCGCCGGCCGCCTGGCCGCCAGCGGCTACTCGGCTCTGGCGCTCGACCTGCTGTCCAGGGAGGGCGGTACGGCGACGTTCACCGACACCGCGCAGGCCACCGCCAAGCTCGGGGAGATCGCGCCCGAGCGGTTCGTGGCCGACATGAAGGCGGCGGTGGGCGAGCTGGGCAAGCGGGCCGAGGGGGCCAAGCTCGGCATGATGGGGTTCTGCTTCGGGGGCGGCATGACGTGGCTGATGCTGTCCTCGGCCGAGCCCCGCCTGGCGGCCGCCGTGCCCTTCTACGGCCCGCTTCCGGACAACGCCGACATGGCCGGCACCAAGGCGGCCGTGATGGGGGTGTACGCCGAGCAGGACGACCGCGTCAACGCCACCAGGGACGCCGCCAAGACCGCCCTGGAGAAGGCCGGCCTCACCCACGAGATCGTCACGTTCCCCGGGGTCGGGCACGCCTTCTTCAACGACACCGGCCAGCGCTACAACCCCCAGGCCGCCGCCCAGGCCTACGACCGCGTCCTCGCCTGGTTCGCCCGCCACCTCACCTGACCCCGCCGTACAGAACTGATCTGCGCGCAAAAGGCCGGCCGGGCGAGCGGCCGTTCGCCCTTCCCCTTTCCCTCCAAAAAGGACGGCCACCCCTTGCGGAGTGGCCGTCCCGTGAGGTGATCAGCCGATCAAATACCTGATCATCTTGCGCAGCGCCGCGACACGTTCGGCGTCGCCGCCGATCTGCTCCAGCCCGAAGCCCAGCAGCACCGTGTCCTTGGTGGTCACGGCCGCCGTGGTGTCGGCCTGGTCGCGGACGAAGTCGCCGCCGCCGGTCGGGCTGCCCGCCGGAGGTCCGGGGATCGCCCAGGCGCCCAGCCCGGCCTCGAAGCCCTCGGCCTCAAGGGTGCCGGCCGAGGTGGTGACCCGGGTGTCGTCGACGAACGCGCCCACGCCCCCGGTGCTGGGGTCGGTCACGTAGCTGATCGACACCTCGACCTGCTGCCCCGCGTACGCGGACAGGTCGAAGGCCACCTGCTGCCACCCGCCCGAGTTCCCGGTGAACCGGTTCCACGAGCCGGAGGTGCCGGTCGGCGTGCACGGGTTGCCGCCGGTCAGGTAGTGCAGCAGCCACGGGTGCTCGGCCAGGTAGAACCCGGCCTCACATTCTGTCGGGACACCGGTGTCGGTGCCGCCGTTGAGGTCGGGCAGCGTGGTCCAGTTCTCCTGGCCGACCGTGTGGGCCTCGACGATGACGTTGTCATAGCCGGGCTCGGTGTCGAAGGAGAGCTGGAACGCCAGCCGCGGCTGCTGCGCCGCCGTCACGGTGCCCAGGTTGATCGTCCTGGTCAGCCGCATGTACGAGTCGTCGGCGTGCGCACCGGCGACGTACCACTGTCCCTCGATGGGATCGAACGGCCCCGGCGTGCCGAGCTGGTAGTCCGCCGCCGGAGTGCCGGTGAAGCGCGGGAAGTCCGTGCCCATGGGCAGCAGGACTCCGGCCTCGTTCAGCGGGTTGTCCACCGTCGCCGGGCCGCCGAACGTACCGGAGATGCCGGCCAGCGGGCCCGCGCCGGTGAAGCCGCTCGGGTTGGCGCGCGGGATGCGCCCGCCGACGCCCATGTAGTACTGGGTGAAGTCGTCGGCCAGCAGCAGGCACTCGTCGAACAGGCCCTGGATGGTGGTGACCACGCAGTCGCCGTCCGGGTTGCCGTCGATGCCGTAGTAGATGCCGCCGACGATCGTGTCGAGAATGCCGTAGTAGCCGGCCGTCTCGCCCGTGTAGAGGAGTTTGCCGCCCTCGTTGAGATAGTCGCGGACGGAGATGGTCAGGTCCTGTTGCGACCGTTTGACGTCGGCGTCCGGCAGGTTGCCGAGCGGCGTCACCGTGACGACGTCCTGCTGGTCCATGGACAGCCGGTTGTCGCCCAGCTCCCACACCAGGCCCTTGAAGTGCGACAGCACGCCGAGGTGGTGCGGCACGCCCTGGGCGTCGACGTCCCACGTCTCGGAGGCGTACCCGGCCGCCTGGAGCGCCTGGCGGTACTGGGTGGCGTACTTGGGCGCGGTCACCGAGGGCGGATAGTCCGGGTTGAAGCCGGTGTAGTCCTCGTTGGCCACGACCAGCACCTTGGCCGCGGAGTCCTTGGCCAGCCGGTAGGTGAAGTGCGAGCTGGACACCAGGCCGACGCCTGGCTTGAGGCCCTGGAACCAGACCTCGACCCTGTCACCCGGTCTCGCCCCGCTCACGGTGGCTCGGTACTCGCCGAAGTACAGGTCGTTCTCGTCGCCGTACCGCTCGCCGCCCTTCCACTCGCTCAGCAGCCTGGTCTGCGCCGGGCCGCCGTTGATGCGGTAGCGCAGCACCTTGGCCAGCAGCGACCGGCGGGCGTTGACGGCCACCGGCTGCGGGTCACCGTACGAGACGGAGAAGGAGTCGGGCGTGAAGTCGGGCACCGAGCGCCCCACCACGGAGACCGGCTTGTCCGGCGTCTGCACGGACTTGGCCGCGGCCACCGCCAGGGGGACGTTCATCAAGAACTCCTCCTGGATCAGCCGCTCGTCGTCGGGGAAGGTGAACCCGAGCCCACCGGCGCAGCCCTCCACCGTCCACTCGTCATCGGGGTACTTCTGGGCCGCCGCCTCGCACGTGGACATCTCCGGCGTGATCGACAGGATCTTCCGCACATTCGTCATGTGCCCGTCGGTCTCGCCGTTGGTGGTGTACAGCTCGGCGCCGATGTCCGGGTCGTACGTCGGCACGGCCGGGGTGGCGTCGTCGCCCAGCATGGCCTCGAAGATCACGTCGTCGGGCGACGGTGTGGCCTGCTGCCAGCCGATCCCGTACAGCAGCAGCATGGCCGCGGAGTGGTAGTTCAGCAGGTACGTGAAACGCACCCGCCTGGTCAGGTTGTCGATCGCCACGGTCTCCGGCTCGGACTGCGGGCTCCTGCCCCGGTAGGTCTGGCTGGAGGGCTGGCTTGACGAGCCCTCGTCGTCGTAGCCCCACTTGTAGGCGAAGTTGCGGTTCGGGTCGACGCCGTCGACGCTGGTGATCTGGCCGTCGCCGTCGTTGTCCCGCAGGTTCTTGCGCCACAGCCGGTTGTTCGGCGTGAACGTGTAGTCGTAGCCGTCCGGGTTGAGCACCGGAGCGAACCACAGCTCGGTGGTGTTGACGATCTTGGTCAGTTCGGCGTTGGTCCCGTAGCCGTTGAGGAAGTGGTGCAGCAGCCGCCGCACCATCTCGGGCGTGATCCACTCGCGGGCGTGCTGGGCCGCCGAGTACAGCATCGCCGGGCGCTTGCCGTCGGCCAGACCACGGGCGTCCTTGGTCACCTTGATCGCGGTGATCGGCGTGCCGTTGATGCTGTTGCCCAGGTTGACGACCTTGGCGATGCCGGGCTTGGCGTTGGCCGCGGCGATGATCTCCTCACGGATGCCGCCCGCGCCCGCGTACCGCTTGAAGACCCCGTCCTGCTGGGCCGCCCGGGCCGCCGACACCTGCGCCCGCAGGCCGATGCCCTGCGCGGCGAGTCTGTCGGCCAGCGCGGAGGCCAGGATCACCTCGATGGTGACCTTGCCGTCCGCCCGCTTGACGATCCGCATCTCCTCGCGGTCGACGCCCGCCGCGACCAATGTGGCCATCTGGTCGGCGGACAGTTCGCCGGTATAGACGAACACGCCGTCGGGCCCCGCCGGGGGCTTCGGCACCGCCGAGGCAGGGGGGACGGCAAGAGAGGTGAGTAACAGGAGCATGCCAGCGAACATGATGAACGTGCGCTTCATCGCGCCTCCGAAAAATCGGGCCCCCGATTACCGCTAGGGATGCCCGCAATGTCCGCGTATGCCGGAGGCTTGTCAATCAAGACGGCCACATGTGGTCAAAGTCTGCACGACTTCATCTGAAACGTATCCAGGGACGAATGACCATGGAGCCGGTGAAACGTGCGTACCGCACGGTCCCGCAAATGAAGAGGCCGCCCGCCGGGGTCGGCGAGCGGCCTTCTCACAAAAGGATCAGTCGTTCAGGTGCTGGCGGAGATAGGACTCCACACCGTCGATCGAGATCCGCTCCTGCGCCATCGTGTCGCGCTCGCGGATCGTCACCGCGTGGTCTTCGAGGGTGTCGAAGTCGACGGTGATGCAGAACGGCGTGCCGATCTCGTCCTGGCGCCGGTAGCGGCGGCCGATCGCGCCCGCGTCGTCGAACTCCACGTTCCACCGGCGGCGCAACTGCGCGGCCAGGTCACGGGCCTTCGGCGACAGGTCGGCGTTGCGCGACAGCGGCAGCACCGCGGCCTTGACCGGCGCGAGCCGGTGGTCGAGCCGCATGACCGTGCGCTTCTCCATGACGCCCTTGGCGTTGGGCGCCTCGTCCTCGGTGTAGGCGTCGAGGAGGAAGGTGAGCGTGGCCCGGTCGACACCGGCCGCCGGCTCGATGACGTAGGGGACGTAACGCTCGCCCGTGTCCTGCTCGAAGAAGCTGAGGTCGGTGCCCGACGCCTTGGAGTGGGCGGTGAGGTCGAAGTCGGTGCGGTTGGCCACGCCCTCCAGCTCACCCCACTCCGAGCCGGTGAAACCGAAGCGGTATTCGATGTCGACCGTGCGCTTGGAGTAGTGGGACAGCTTGTCCTTGGGGTGCTCGTAGAGCCGCAGGTTGTCCTTGCTGATGCCCAGGTCGGAGTACCAGCGGAAGCGCTCGTCGATCCAGTATTGGTGCCACTCCTCGTCGGTGCCCGGCTTGACGAAGAACTCCATCTCCATCTGCTCGAACTCGCGGGTGCGGAAGATGAAGTTGCCCGGCGTGATCTCGTTGCGGAACGACTTGCCGATCTGGCCGATGCCGAACGGGACCTTCTTGCGCGCCGACTGCTGCACGTTGAGGTAGTTGATGAAGATGCCCTGCGCGGTCTCGGGGCGCAGCCAGGCCAGGCCCGACTCGTCCTCGACCGGGCCGAGGAAGGTCTTCAGCAGGCCGCTGAACTGCCGCGGCTCGGTGAAGGTGCCCTTGTTGCCGCAGTTGGGGCAGGTGATGTCGGCCAGGCCGTTTTCAGGCGTCCTGCCGTTCTTCTCCTCGTACGCCTCGATCAGGTGATCGGCGCGGAAGCGCTTGTGACAGGACAGGCACTCGGTGAGCGGGTCGGTGAAGGTCTCGACGTGGCCGCTGGCCCGCCACACCTCGGGTGCCAGGATGACGGAGGAGTCGAGGCCCACCACGTCGTCGCGCGACTGGACCGTCGCCAGCCACCACTGCCGCTTGACGTTGTTCTTCAGCTCGACACCCAGAGGACCGTAGTCCCACGACGCGCGCAGTCCGCCGTAGATCTCGCTCGACGGGTATACGAGCCCGCGGCGTTTGGCGAGGCTGACAATGGTGTCCATGACGTCGTTGCGTCGTGCCATTTTGGTTGATTCTCTTTCCGGCTGGAGGTCGGCGAGTTGTAATTGGTGAGATCCCAGCTTAGGGGACGGTCGCCCGCTCTCGGGCGCGAGTAATGCTACGCCCCATCTCGGGTGTGGACGTCCTCGTACGCACTGGGTTCGTTGACCATGAGAATCATCAATGGATACATCACCATCCGGGCGGCGGAGAGCGCTCTGCGATAGAAGCCGGCGCCCTCCCACTCCGTGATCAGCGCCCAGAGATTGGGCTCGTCGACCGAGCGGGCCAGCCTGCCCCGCAGGAAGCCGGGTTGTTCGGCGAACGTGTCGAGGATCGTGTGGCCCTGCTTGACGAAGTCTTGGGACTGGGACTCTGGAACGGTGTATCGGATCACGGCGAGCACGCGACCAGCCTAGAGGCGCTTGACCGCCCCTGGAGCGCGAACTCCCGTAGGCTCTTGGCCGTGGCCCCTGACAACAAGCGCCGCCCGACACCCCAGGGCGAGCAGTTCTTCACGCCGGGCGCGACCGGCCTGCGCAAGGCCGTCGAGCAGCGCAGCGCGGTGCCGATGGCCTACTTGTTCACGCAGGTGCCCAGGTGGGTGGCGCCCGTCGTGCTGGTGATCCTGCTGCTGGCGGGGTTCGCCGTGACCAATCCGCTCGGCGGGGTGGCCGTGCTGCCGGTGATCGCGTTCATCGGCTGGCTGGCCTTTCTGTCGTGGCCGTCGCTGGGGATCGGCGGCAAACTGCTGCGGGTCGCCATGCTGACCTTTCTCGTCCTGCTGGCGGCGACCCGCTTCGGGGCGCTTTAGCGCCTTACGGCAGCAGCGTGTAGTGCGGGAAGTTGCCCGGCAGGCGTTCGCCGTCCTGGCCGGCGGTGGCGGCGCGGACGAGCAGGTCGCCGCCGACGAACGCGCCCCGCCACGACGCGCCGAGCCCGCCGAACAGCTCGTCGCGGTCGCCGCGCGAGCGCGGCCGGTTGTGGCCGACCTTGAACGCCCGCACCTCGGGCGCCAGCCGGTGGAACGTCTCCTCCTCGTCGCACGACAGCGTGGCGACCAGGGCGCCGTTGCTGGCGTTCATGGCGGCCAGCAGCTCCGCCTCCGTGTCCACCAGCACGATCGTGTCCACCGGGCCGAACGGCTCGGCGTGGTGGAGCGGGGAGGAGGGCGGCGGGTTGAGCAGCGCCGTCGGAGCGAAGTACGCGGAAATATCCTGCCCCGGCAGGAAATGTCCGGCGTCGAGGGACGCCCGGTGGATCGGCACGCCGCCCCGCCCGATCGCCTCGTCCACCTGGTCCGTCAGCTCCTTGGCCTTCGAGGCGTTGATCAGCGGCCCGAAGTCCAGCTCCGGCAGCGGGTCATCGGGGCCCGCGACCGCGAGCGGATGGCCGAAGCGCAACGACCCGACGGCCTCCAGGTAGGCCCCCAGGAACTCGTGGAACAACGACCGCCGCACCACGAACCGCGGATAGGCGGTGCACCGCTGCTTGCCGTAGTCGAAGGACGCCCGGATCTGCCGGCTCAGCAGGTCCCAGTCGCCGTACTCCCACACGCCCCAGCAGTTGAGCCCCTCCTGCTCCAGCACGTGCCGGCGGCCGAGGTCGGCCAGTGAGGTCACCACCTTCGACCCCGCGTCCCTGCCGCCCACGAACGACACGCACCCCAGCGAGCGCCCCGCCACCAGCACCGGCGACAGCTCCGCCCCTCCCCCGCTGACCAGCGTGAACGGCAGCCCTTCCCGGACGGCCAGCGCGCACGCGAGGGTCAGGCAGGTCAGCCCGCCGTCGGTGGGCGTCTTGGCGATCACCGCGTTGCCGGCCAGCGCCTGCACGAGCATGGCGTGCATGAGCACGCTCATCGGATAGTTCCAGCTCGCGATGTTGCTGACCGGGCCGGGCAGCGGGGTGCGCCCGGCCACCATGCGGTCGATCTCGCCGAGATACCAGCGCACGCCGTCCAGGCAGCGGTCCACGTCGGCGCAGGCGGTCTTCCACGGCTTGCCGATCTCCCAGACCAGCAGCATGGCCAGCAGGTCGCGGTGGGCCGCCATGGACTCCACGGCGGCGGCGACCATGGCCTTGCGCTCGTCGAGCGGCAGGTAACGCCAGCGGCGGTGCTCCTCGACGGCGCCCGCCACCGCCCGGCCCGCACCCGCCCGGTCGAGCCTGGGCAGGCCCGCGATCGCGGTGCCGTCGAGGGGCGAGAAACCGGGCACGGGGCGGCCGTCGCGGTGCCAGATGCCGCCCCAGTGGTTCAGCACCCGGTCGTCGTGGAAGGCCTCCGGAGCCGCCGTACAGCACTGCTGGTAGGTCTCGGACCAGGACGTACCCGGCTTGAGCTGCATGCGCTCCTCCTCAGTCGGACCAGTCCGCGGTGATGAGCTCGGGCAGCGGCTCGAACTCCTTGATCGCCTCCAGCGAGGGGCCCATGGCGGCGTTCGCCTCGCGCTCCACCATCACCTCCACCAGCACCGGCAGCCGCTCGCGCGCCGCCTCGGCGGACGCCCAGGCGAGTGCGTCCTGGATGTCGCCGGGCAACTCCACGCGGCGCGCCGGGCAGCCGAACGCCTCCATGGCCTTGACATGGTCGATGCCGCCCTCGCCGTAGTGCAGGTCCACGGCGTAGTTCATCCCGTACGGGAGCTCCGCCTGCCTGATGAGACCCAGGTACTCGTTGTTGATCATGACGATGACGAACGGGATCCGGTACTGCGCCGCCACCGCCACCTCCTCCATCAGGAACTGGAAGGAGTAGTCGCCGACCACCGCCACGACCTGCCGCTCGGGATGGGCGAGCTTGACCCCCATGGCGGCCGGCACCTCCCAGCCCAGCGGCCCGGCCTGGCCGCACACCAGGTAGCGGCGCGGCAGGAACGTCGTCTGGAACTGGCCCGACCAGATCTGGTAGAGCCCGATGGCGGTGACGAAGGTGGTGTCCCTGCCGAAATACTCGTTGATCTCCTTGAACACCCGGGGCGGCTTGATCGGCACGTCCTCGAAGTCGTCCCGGCGCAGCATCGTGCGGCGCAGGTCGGCGACCTTGCTCACCCACTTGCCCGGCTCCCGCGGGCCGCCGCGGCGGCGCGCCTCGTCGCGCAGCTCCGCCAGGACCGGCCGCGCGTGCCCGACGATCCCGAGGTCGGGCTCGAAGACCCGGCCGATCTGCGTCGGCTCGATGTCCACGTGCACGAACGTGCGCCCGCGCCGGTAGACGTCGAGGTCGCCGGTGTGCCGGTCGCCGAACCTGGCGCCCACGGCCAGGACCAGGTCGCTGGCCAGGAACGCGGCGTTGCCCCACCGCGTCTGGGTCTGGATGCCGGCCATTCCCGCGAACAGCGGATGGTCCTCGGGGAAGGCGCCCTTGCCCATCAGCGTCACCTGCACGGGCACCTGGAGGTGCTCGGCCAGGGCGCGCAGCTCGTCCCACGCCTCGCCGACGATCACGCCGCCGCCGGCCAGGATGATCGGCCGCCTGGCCTCCTCCAGCAGGTCCATGGCCTTGCGCACGGCCTTGGGCAGCGGCTTCGGCGCCTCGACGGGCAGCGGGGCGTCCAGCTCACGGTCGTACAGGCACAGGCCCCGCTGGACGTCGACCGGCAGGTCGATCAGCACGGGGCCCGGACGCCCCGAGCGGGCGATCCTGAACGCCTCCCTGAACACCCACGGGGCCTGGGCGGGCTCCTTGAGCTGGACCGCCCATTTGGTGACCGGCCGGGCGATCTCCACGATGTCGACCGCCTGGAACGCCTCCTGGTGCAGCTTGGAGGACACCGCCTGCCCGGTGATACAGATCATCGGGATCGAGTCGGCCAGGGCGGTGTAGAGGCCGGTGATCATGTTCGTGCCGGCGGGTCCCGAGGTGCCGATGCAGACGCCGACGTTCCCGGTCACCCTGGCCCACCCGTCGGCCGCGTGGGTGCCGCCCTCCTCGTGCCGTACGGTGATGTGCCTGATCGAGCTGTGCTGCAGCGCCGCGTACAGCGGCAGGATGGCCGCCCCCGGGATGCCGAAGACGGTGTCCACCCCCTCCGACTCCAGCACCGCCACCACGGCCTCCATGCAGGGGACCCTTTTCATGCGTTGAGCCTTTCGACGACCTTGAGCAGGGCGGAGTGGTCGAGCGAGCCGTGCCCCTGCGCCCTGGCGGCCGCGACGAGCTGGGCGATCTGGCCCGTGAGCGGCAGGCTGACCCCGGCCTCGCGGGCGGCGGCGACGGCGATGCCCATGTCCTTGTGGTGCAGGTCGATGCGGAAGCCGGGGGCGAACTCCCGTTTGACCATGGTGTGCCGCTTGAGTTCGAGGATCCTGGAGCCTGCCAGGCCGCCCGCGAGCACGTCGAGCCCGGCCACCGGGTCCACGCCCGACGCCTCCAGCAGCACGATCGCCTCCGACACCAGCCCGTAGATGCCGCCGACGACGATCTGGTTGGCCGCCTTGACGGTCTGTCCCGAGCCGGCCGGGCCGACGTGGACGATCGTGGTGCCGAGGCGCTCCAGGACGGGCCGGGCCTTCTCGACGTCTTCGGCCGCGCCGCCCACCATGATCGACAGGGTGCCGTCGACCGCGCCGCGCTCGCCGCCACTGACGGGGGCGTCCACGGCCCGTACGCCGGCCGCCGCCGCCTTCTGGGCGACCCAGCGGGAGGTCTCGGGCTTGATGGTGCTCATGTCGATGTAGAGCAGGTTCGGCCTGCCGTACTCGATGACCAGCGGCGCCACCTCCGCCACCTGCGGAGAGTCGGGCAGCATGGTGATCACCACGTCCGCGCCGGCGACCGCGTCGACGACGCCGGGCGCGGCCTTGCCGCCCAGCGCGGCGAGCCGTTCGACGCGCGCGGGGCTCACGTCATAGCCGGTCACGACATATCCGGCTTTGAGGAGGTTGGCCGCCATCGGGCTGCCCATGATCCCCAAGCCGACGAAGCCGATGTTCATCGCTGCCTCCACTCGAACGCGCCCGGCCCCTCATGCCGGTATTCCAGGCCGACGTGGCCGGTGTAGCCCGCGGCCTCCAGCCGCGCGAAGATCTCCGCGTACGGCATGCGCCCGCTGCCCGGCCACCCCCTTCCGGGGTCGTCGGCGATCTGCACGTGGCCGAACCGCGCCGCGTGCCGGTCGATGAGCGCGAGCACGTTCTCGCCCATCCGGTGCAGGTGGTACAGGTCGGCCAGGAACGCCACGTTCTCCCTGTCCACCTGGTCGATCAGCTCGAACGCCGCGCCCGCCGACGTGATCGGGTAGTGCGGGTTCTCGTGGGAGTTGAGCGCCTCGACGACCACGGTCGCGCCGATGCCGGCCGCCGCGTCCGCCGCCCGGCGCAGGTTGGCCACGGCCAGGTCGCGGTCGGTGCCGGGGCCGTTGCCGTAGAGGGCGTTGAGCACCCCGCAGCCCAGCTCGCCCGCGAGCTGGACCGCGACGTCGATGTTGGCCTGGAAGCGGGCCGAGCCGTCCGGCCTGGCCAGCAGGCCGCGCTCGCCCGCCGCCATGTCGCCGGCGTCGAAGTTCAGGCCGACGAGCCGGACGCCGGCGTCCTCGATGGCCTCACGCAGCGCGGCGAGCTCGGCGCCGCCGGGGTCGGGCGTGCCGAACGGCCACCAGAGCTCGACCGCGTCGAACCCGGCCTTGGCCGCCGCGGCCGGGCGCTCCAGCAGCGGCAGGTCCGTGAACAGGATGGAGAGGTTGACGTCGTATCTCATGACTTCAGCACCGATCGCATGAGACGGGCGGTCTCGGACGGGGTGCGCCCCACGCGTACCCCGACCGCTTCGAGTGCCTCCTTCTTGGCCTGCGCGGTGCCGGACGAACCGGACACGATCGCGCCCGCGTGGCCCATGGTCCTGCCCTCCGGCGCGGTGAACCCGGCCACGTACGCGACCACGGGCTTGGTGACGTTGGCGGCGATGTGGGCGGCGGCCCGCTCCTCGGCGTCGCCGCCGATCTCGCCGATCATCACGATGGCGTCGGTGCCCGGATCCTCCTGGAACGCCTGGAGGCAGTCGATGTGCGTGGTCCCGATCACCGGGTCGCCGCCGATGCCGACGGCCGTGGAGAAGCCGAGGTCGCGCAGCTCGTACATGAGCTGGTACGTCAGCGTCCCCGACTTCGAGACCAGCCCGATCCGCCCGGCGGCGGTGATGTCGGCGGGGATGATCCCGGCCGACGACTGCCCGGGGCTGATCAGGCCGGGGCAGTTGGGCCCGATGATCCGGCTCCGGCCGGCGGCCAGGGCGCGGAAGCGTACGGCGTCGTGCACCGGCACGCCCTCGGTGATGACCACGCAGAGCGGCACCCCCACCGCGACGGCCTCCTCGACGGCCGAGCCGGTGAACCGGGGCGGCACGAAGATCACCGAGACGTCCGCCCCGGTCTCCGTCACCGCCTCGGCCACCGAGCCGAACACGGGCACCGTACGCTCGCCGAAGTCCACCGACCTGCCGCCCTTGCCGGGCGTCACCCCGGCCACGACGTCGGTGCCCGCGGCCAGCATGCGGGCCGTGTGCCTGGTGCCCTCCGCGCCGGTCATGCCCTGGACGAGCACCCGGCTGTCCTTGGTCAGAAAGATCGCCATTTACGCACCTGCCGCGAGTCTGGCCGCCGTCTCGGCGGCGCCGTCCATGGTGGAGACCTGGCGGACCGCCGGGTGCCTGGCGTCGCTGAGGATGCGCCGGCCCACCTCGGCGTTGTTGCCGTCCAGCCGTACGACGATGGGCGTGCCGTGGCCGCGCTCGCCGAGGAGTTCGAGTGCGGTGACGATGCCGTTCGCCACCGCGTCGCAGGTCGTGATGCCGCCGAAGACGTTGACCAGCACCGAGCGCACGTCGGGGTCGGCCAGGATGATCTCCAGGCCGTCGGCCATCACCTGGGCGGAGGCGCCGCCGCCGATGTCCAGGAAATTGGCCGGGGCGGCGCCGGCTCCGGCGACCACGTCGAGCGTGCTCATGACGAGCCCCGCGCCGTTGCCGATCACGCCGACCTTGCCGTCCAGTTTGACGTAGTTCAAGCCTTTGGCCTTGGCCCGGTCCTCCAGGGTGTCCGCCTGCTCGCCGTACTCCCAGCCGTGCCGGAAGGCGGCGTTGTCGTCCAGGGTGACCTTGCCGTCGAGTGCCACGATCCGCTGGTCGGTGGTGCAGATCAGCGGGTTCACCTCGACCAGCAGGGCGTCCTCGGCGACCAGCACCTTCCACAGTTGTTCGAGCACCCCCGCCGCCTGCTCGGGCAGGCCCGCCTTGGCCGCCAGCAGCCGGGCGGTGTCCGCGTCCACGCCGGTCACCGGGTCGATCGGCAACCTCACGAGGGCGTCGGGGTTCGTGGCCGCCAGCTCCTCGATCTCCATGCCGCCCTGGCCCGACACCATCGCCAGGAACCCGCCCTCGGCGCGGTCCACCAGGAAGGCCGCGTAATACTCCTCGAACGGCACGGTCGCGGCCTCCACCAGCACGGTGCGCGCCATGTGCCCCTTGATGGCCATTCCCAGGACGCGATCGGCCTCCGTCTCGGCCGCGACCGGCCCCGCCGCCGGTCTGATCCCGCCCGCCTTGCCCCGTCCGCCGGTCTTCACCTGGGCTTTGATGACCACGGGCGCGTTCAGCTCGGCCGCGATGGCGCGGGCCTGTGCTGGTGTGGTCGCCACCCCGCCTGCCGGTACGGGGATCCCGTGACGCCCGAAGAGCTCCTTCGCCTGGTGTTCGTACAGGTCCATTCGAGCCTCCTTTGTAGACGGTATACCGTATGGAGTATCCTCCGTCTAGGGTCTCGACAGGCGGCTGTTTTCTGGATATTGCATACCGTATGGAGAATGCAGTTAAGGACTGGCGCGGGCGCTCGTACCTTCCCGGCCCCGTCCCCGCCGACCGCACCCGGATGTTCTGGCTCGCCCTGGGGGCCATGGCCGCGATCAGCCCGCTCCAGTACGGCTACGCCGCGCTGCTCACCCGCGAACCGGCGGGGCTGACGCTCCTCGCCGCCTGGATCGCCTGCCAGGCGGTGGGCGCCCTGCCCGCCCTCCACTTGGTCCGCCGCGGCCGCCTGACCGTCCGCACCGCCCTGATCGCGGGCGCCGCGCTGAGCGCCCTCGGCCTCGCCACAGCCGCCCTCACCGGCCCCGCGGTCACGGGGGCCGCGCTCACCGGGTCGGGCGCACTGGTCTTTCTGGCTTTTCTCGGGTACGCCCTGCTCGGGGGGCTGGGGGCGGGGCTGGTCTATGGGGTGTGCGGGCAGGTCGTGTCCTCCTGGTACCCGGAACGGCCCGCCGCCCGGGTCGGCCTGATCACCGGCGCCTTCGGGTACGGGGCCGTACCCCTGCTGGTGTGGGCCGGGATCGCGCCCGGCGCCACGTCCGCCGCCTTCCTGGTCGCCGCCGTCATCGCGGCGGCCGTCATCGGGGCGGCGGCCCGGCACCTGCGCCTGCCCCCGCCGCTGTGGTGGCCCGACACCGTGGACCCGCGCACCCACGCCCTCGACGCGGCCCGGCTGCGCACGGCTCCTGAGGCGGCCAAGCAGTTCCTGCTGTCCCAGGCGCTGCGCACGCGCGCGCTTCCGGCGCTCGCTCTCATCCTGATCTGCGCCGGGGCCGTGTCGGTGTTCGACGTGATCGTGGTCGCGAGCACCGGCTCCTGGGGCGCCCTGGCGCTCCTGGTGGCCCTCAACGGCGCCGGCCGCTCGGCCGCCATGCGCGCCGCCGAACTCCTCGGCCGCCGCCGCACCCTGGCCGCCGTCCTCACCGCGCTGGCCACCGGCCAGGTCCTCCTCGCCACCACCTTCCAGAGCACCACGGCGATCGCCGGTGGGGCAGATGGAGTGGGCGGGCCGGTGCTGTGGGCCGGGGTCGTGGCGGCCGGGCTGGGCGGGGGTGCGTTCTATCCGCTGGTGGCCAGCCTCGTACGTGAGTTCTTCGGCACCGAGGGCGCCGGCGAGATCCACGCGGTCGTCTACAGCGCCAAGGCCCTGGCGGGGGTGGCGGCCGTGGCGCTGGCCCTCGTCGCCCTGAACGCCCCCGGCACCGCGCTCCTGGCGGCGGCCGCGCTGGCGGCGTTGCCCGCCCTGGCCACGCCCCGCCTGCGCATCCCCGGCCTGCCCGCGACCATCCCCCTGTAACGCGCCGTCATGACGGCCCGCGTGACCGCCCCCGCGACCACCTCCGTGGCCGCCTTCACGACCGCCTCCGCGACCATCCCTGTGACGACCCCTGTGATGAGACTCACGACCGTGGGCAACCCCTGGACGGTATGCTGTAGGCAGTCGACGAAAAACTTTAACGCTGCTCTGGAGACGTGACCATGTTGCTGTCCGATCAGGCCGGTCAGACGGCGGCCGCCAAGATTCCCCGCCCCGCCACGCTCAGGGAGAGCGTGATCGAGGCCATCCAGGAGCTCATCGTCTCCGGCCAGCTCAAGCCCGGTCAGCACCTCGTCGAGAGTGAGCTGGCCGAGTTGCTCGGTGTCTCCAGGCAGCCGGTCCGCGAGGCTCTGCAGCAGCTCAGTGGTGAAGGCTGGGTGGATCTGCACCCGGGTCAGGGCGCCTTTGTGCACGTACCGACGCTGGAGGAGGCCGACCAGCTTCTCGCCGTGCGCACACTACTGGAGACCGAGTCCGCCCGGCTCGCCGCCTTGCATGCCGGTGAGGATGGTGTGAAGCGGTTGCGGGCCCTGTGTGCGCGGGGCATCGCCGCGGTGGAGTCCGACGACGTCGACTCGGCCGTTGCGACCAACTCCGAGCTGCACCACCTGGTGACCGCCTTGTCGGGCAACATGGTTCTGGCCGAGCTGGCGGCTCAGGTGGCCAGGCGGGTGCGGTGGTATCACACGCCCGTGGCCCGGCAGCGGGGCATGGCCTCGTGGGATGAGCACACGTCGCTGATCGACGCGATCGAGGCGGGCGATGAGCGTGAGGCTGCGAAGATCATGCGGGACCATACCGAGCACACCCGGGCTTCCTACATGGAGCAGCGGGAGAACGAGCCGGTGGAGCCTGCTCCCAAGCCTGTCCGGCGGCGGCGGCCTCGGCGGCTTGGGAAGGCGGGCTGACTCCAGGTCAACCCCGATCCCGTTCGTCGTCACGGCTTCCCCTCTCCCTTCCGTCTCCGCCGTACTTCGGCTGAGGTCCCTTTAAGGGGTGAGGTCGGTTCGGCACGCGTGGAGACGCGCTTGGCCGGACCGGGTGAAGTCGGCTGGGCCGGGGGCTCGGTGCAGGCGGCAGGCGTCCCGTGGCACGGCATGGACGGCCGGGCTCAGTGGCTCGGGAGGGACGGCCGGGTCAGGTGGACGGGTCCGGTCGGGGGGATTGATGTGACGTTCACAGAAGGCCACATGCTCCGAAACACCTCGGGTAGAGGGTGGAGCGGTACGTACAGGAGGTGCATGACCATGAAGGCGTTCTTCCGCTTTCTTCTGGGTGATCCCATGGGCCGGCCGGCCGACGGCGGCTCCATCGGCGTCGGTCTGAGCGCGGCGCTGAGGAAGCACTACTCCGCGGACGACGCGGACCGATACCTGCGCGCGTGGAGCGCCGAGCACGAGGTGCGCAAGAGTCCGCGCCACTGAGCCGCGCGGCAGGGCGGGAAGGCCCCCGGCGCGCGGCTCGGTTCAGCGCCCCGAGGACGACCGTTGCGCGGGTTCTGGTTCCACCGCCTTCGCGTCGCGGGCCGACTTGACCAGGCTCAGCACCGTGGTCACGGCGAGGGTGCCGAGGATGACGCCGAGAGACACCAGGATCGGGATCTCCGGCGCCCACGACACGCCGTCGTGGTGCAGGGCTTCGAGGATCAGCTTGACGCCGATGAAGGCCAGCACCACCGACAGGCCCTTGCTCAGGTAGACGAGCCGGTCGAGCAGCCCGCCGATCAGGAAGAAGAGCTGCCGCAGCCCCATGAGGGCGAAGGCGTTGGCGGTGAACACCAGGTAGGGCTCCTTCGTGAGCCCGAAGATCGCCGGAATCGAGTCGAGCGCGAACAGCAGGTCGGTGGTGCCGATGGCGACCATGACGATCAGCATCGGGGTGACCATCCTGCGGCCGTGGTGCACGGTGAGCCGGGCTCCGTGGTAGGTGTCCGTCGTCGGGAGCACGCGGCGTACCGTGCGCAGGGCGAGGTTCTCGGAGAACTCCGCCTCCTCTTCCTCGTGCCCGATCAGCTTCCACGCGGTGTAGACGAGGAAGGCGCCGAACACGTAGAAGAGCCAGTCGAACCTGGTCACGGCCTCGGCACCGGCCGCGATGAAGCCGCCGCGCATGACCAGCGCCAGGATGATGCCGATGAGCAGCACTTTCTGCCGGTACTGCCGCGGCACATTGAACCGGCTCATGATCAGCAGGAAGACGAAGAGGTTGTCCACGCTGAGCGAGTACTCGGTGATCCACCCGGCGAAGAACTCCCCTCCGTGCGCGGGCCCGGAGAGCAGGAGCAGGCCGGCGCCGAAGGCGACGGCCAGTCCCACGTAGAACGTCACCCAGCCCACGCACTCCTTGAACGAGGGCTCGTGGGGGTTGCGGGCGACGAGGTAGAAGTCCAAGGCGAGGACGAGGCAGAAACCGCCGATGGTGGCCAGCCAGATCCACACGGGCAGGTTCACTTACGTGCCCCTTTCCGCGTACGGACCAGCCGGGCGTACCGGACGTACTGCTCCAGCAGCGCCTGGGCCACCGGATTGCCGGTCGCGCGGCGCATGAGCCAGTGCGGCATGAGCCGTTCGTGCAGCCAGACGAAGCCGATCGCGAAGCCGAGGCTGACCATGGCCTGGTAGGCCAGGAACAACGGCACCCCGTCGGCCATGCCGACGCCGGTCGGCGCCAGGGTCTCCTGCGTGAGCCGGGACACGGGGAAGGCCGCGATCCAGTAGAGGCCCACCGGCCCGAAGGTCCCCGGCCGGAAGACGCCGTGGCCGAGGAGCACGCCGTACAGCCCGCCGAAGAGGCCGAGCGGTACGGCGAGCGCCAGGGCGGACAGCGCGGCCATCCCGGTGGGCTGCCCCGCGAGCAGGGTCAGCCCACCGGCCATGGCTCCGGCGACGGCTCCGATCGACGCCCCTGGCAGGGCGAGTTCGAGGCTGTGCCGTCCTCCCATCAGCCCACGACCACGCCGTAGGCGAAGAGACTGTAGAACAGCATCCCCAGGTAGAACACCGCGCCGAAGCCGATGATCACGTTGGTCCACCATCGTGGCCTGATCGGTTTCGGCAACATCCGGTTGTTCACCAGCAGGAGTGTCACGCAGTAGGCCCCCATCGCGAACGTCGACAGGAACGCCAGCGTGTCCAGGATCCCGCTGGGACCGTCGGCCGGGCCGAACAGCAGGATCAGGATGCCGAAGAGGATCACGCCCCAGAGGAAGACGCCGTACAGGCGGGACATGCCCAGCTTCTTCGCCCCGCGGACGAAGTTGTAGGTCATGTCAGCCTGACCCCTGGAGAAGGAGTCGAACAGGCCGAGCGTCGCGTTCAGGCCGATCAGCGCGATGAACCCGAGGAAGACGGCCCCGAGTACCGAGCTGCCCGCCGAGGAGACGGCGTCGGACATCGCGGTCAGCGCCACCTCCCGGTCGTCGCCCTGAATGGCCGTGCGCACGGCCGGGTTCTGCCGCACCGCCGCCTGCGCGATCACCGTGAAGGAGATCGTGACCAGCATGGTGATGCCCCAGAACAGCAGCAGCGCGTCGAACGTGACCCAGCGCCGCCAGCCCTTCCACTTGGCCATCTCGGCCGCGTCCTCGGTGTCGAACATGAACCCGCGCGAGGGCATCTCCTCCTGCTCACTCGCGTGCCGCAGCCCGCGGACCTGCGGGATGTGCGCGCCCATGCCGGCGCCGGAGTCGCGCAGGTGCAGCGTGTACCACATCTGCTGCATGCCCGACGGTCCCGCGAACGCGCAGGCTCCCACGATGACGGGGAACCAGGCGGCCGACAGGGCCTCCGCCGGCAGGTAGCCGAAGGAGAACATGCCGGTGATCGTGGTGACCACGTCGCTCCACGAGCCCACCATGGCGGCGACCACGGCGGTGCCGATCACGAGAGCGCCGATCAGCAGCGACAGGACGTTTTCGAGCAGGTTGTAGATGACCTTGGCCAGGGTGAAGACCACGCCGACGAGGATCAACCCGGCGATCGCGGTCACCATCCAGGGGATTCCGGTTATCTCCTCGAACGCCGCCGCTCCCGCCGACAGGTGTCCCGGCCAGATGTAGACGGCGATGGCCACGATGAAGAAGAACCACATCAGCGGCTTGAACACGCGGGCCGCGCCGGAGAAGATGCTCTCCCCCGTCGCCATGGCGTAGCGCGCCATCTCCAGCATGACCACGGCCTGCAGCGTGACGCCGATCAGGAACAGCCACCTGATCTCCGGCCCGAACAGCAGCACAAGACGCGGCCACATGTACGACTCGCCCATGCCCACGCCCAGCGCGACGAGGAAGACCGTCGGCCCGAGAATGTGCACCGACGGAGGCGCGTCGGGCAGCTTCCTGATGGGCATCGGCTCAAGCCGGCCCGCTTTCCATACTCGTTGATCCTCGACCGGCGGCGCGGCCGTCGCCGGTGGTGTGTTCGATGTGTCCACCTACGGACCTCCTGGGGGGTTGTTGCCTTCCTCGTGCGCTGCCCCGAATAAAGCCCCCTCGCCTGACGGTTGCGCTCGGCTCTTAGCGCAGCAGTCCGGCAGCCCTGGCCCAGCGGTACTTCGCACCGAGGACCGCCACGGGCTTCTCAGTCGTGTACGGGTACGCGACCACGCCGTGCTCGAACAGGTACTCGCTGGCCTCCTCAACCTCGGTGTCGCCGGCGAGCGACGCCACGACCGGTTTGACATTGCCCTTCGCCCGCTCATCGGCCACCACACGGGCGATGAGCTCGGCGAAGACCATCGGCGGCGTCACGATCGTGTGCCAGTAGCCCAGGACGAGCGCGTGGATGCGCTCGTCCTGGAGGCCGAGGCGGACCGTGTTCTCGTAGGTCGAGGGTGGTTCGCCGCCGGTGATGTCGATGGGATTGCCCGCCGCTCCGAAGGGCGGGATGTAGGCGCGGAAGGCCGCGTCCAGGTCGGGCGGGATGTCCATGAGCGTGAGCCCGGCGTCCACGATGGCGTCGGACAGCAGCACGCCCGAGCCGCCGGCGCCGGTGATGATGACGACGTTCTCGCCCTTGGGGGCGGGCAGGATCGGCAGCGCGCGGGCGTACTCCAGCATGTCGTTCAGCCCGGGCGCGCGGACGACGCCGGCCTGGCGGAGGATGTCGTCGTACACCTTGTCGTCGCCGGCCAGCGCGCCGGTGTGGGAGCCGGCGGCCCGCGCGCCCATCGCGGTGCGGCCCGCCTTGAGGACGATGACCGGCTTCTCCTTGACGACCCGGCGGGCGGCCTCGACGAAGCCGCGCCCGTCCTTGAGGTCCTCCAGGTGCATGGCCACGGCCTTGGTGTTGTCGTCCTGCTCGAAGAAGGTCAGCAGGTCGTCCTCGTCCACGTCGGCCTTGTTGCCGACGCCGACGATGGCCGAGACGCCCATCTTGGTGGTGCGGCTGAAGCCCAGGATGGCCATGCCGATGCCGCCGCTCTGCGAGGTCAGCGCGACGCTGCCCTTGACGTCGTACGGGGTGCAGAACGTCGCGCAGAGGTTCTCCGGCGTGTAGTAGTAGCCGTAGATGTTGGGCCCGAGCATGCGGACGCCGTGCCTGCGCGCGATCTCGACGATCTCCTGCTGGCCCTCGACGTTCCCGGTCTCGGCGAACCCGGACGGGATCATGATCGCGCCCGCCACGCCCTTCTCGCCGACCTCCTCCAGCGCGGAGGCCACGAACTTGGCCGGGATCGCGAACACGGCCACGTCCACGTCGCCGGGCACGTCCGAGATGCTCTTGTACGCCGTCCTCCCCATGATCTCGTCGGCCTTGGGGTTGATCGGGAAGATCTTCCCCTGGTAGCCGCCGTTGATGAGGTTGCTCATGACCGAGTTGCCGATCTTGCCGGCTTCGGCGGAGGCGCCGATCACGGCGACCGAGCGCGGCTTGAAGATCCGCGTCATCTGCCGCAGGATCTCCTCGCGCGACAGCCGGGTGACCTCGGGGGCCGGCTCGCCGATGAGGACGCGCACGTCGGCGGCGACCGCGCCGCGGGCGTCGGCGAAGACGGGGTTGAGGTCGACCTCGACGATCTCGGGGATGTCGGTGACCAGCCGGCCGACGCGCTCGATCAGCGCCGCCAGGGCCTCTCGGTTGGCCGGTTCGGCCCCACGCACCCCACGCAGTACCTCGGCCGCTCTGATGTCGTCCAGCATCCCAAGCGCATCATCACCCGAAACCGGGGCAAGCCGGAAGGTCACGTCCTTGAGTACTTCGACCAGAACGCCGCCCAGACCGAAGGCGATGACCTTGCCGAAGGTCGGGTCGGTGACCGCGCCGACGATGACCTCGTGGCCGCCGCTGACGAGCTGCTGCACCTGGATGCCGTCGATCTTCGCGTCCGGGTTGTAGGCGCGGGCGTTGGCCAGAATCGTGTCGTAGCCCTCCTGGACCTCGCCCACGGTCTTGAGGCCGACCAGGACGCCGCCGGCGTCGGTCTTGTGCAGGATGTCGGGAGACACGATCTTGAGCACGACCGGGAACCCGATCTCCCTGGCGAGCCGCGCGGCCTCGTCGGCCGAGGTGGCCAGCCCTTCGCCGGGGGTGGCGATGCCGTACGCCTGGCACAGCTCACGGCCCTCGGGAGCCGTCAGGGCGGTGCGCCCTTCGGCGAGCGCCTTCTCGATGACTTCCCTGGACACTAGATGACTCCGTTCGACTTGAGTTCCGCCAGCTCGTCGGCGCTCACGCCGAGCTCGCCGTAGATGTCCTGGTTGTGCTCGCCGAGCAGGGGCGGGGTGATGACGTCCACCGGCGAGTCGGAGAGCTGGAGCGGGCTGCCGACCGTCACGAACTCGCCGCGCTCGGGGTGGTCGACCGCCACGAGGATGCCCTCGTCGCGCAGACTCTCGTCCTCGACCAGCTCCTTGGTGGACAGGATCGGCCCGCAGGGGATGTTCTCGGCGTTGAGCCGGTCGAGGACCGTCCACTTGTCGTGGCGGATCGTCCACTCCTCGATGAGCTGGAACATCTTGTCCAGCTTGGACAGCCGCGCCTCCGGCGTCGACCACTCGGGGTCCTCGGCCAGCTCGGGGCGGCCGATGATGGACGAGATCGGCTTCCAGCCGACCGGCTGGACGATGACGTAGATGTAGTCGTTCGGCCCACCGGGGGCGCAGCGCACCGCCCAGCCGGGCTGTCCGCCGCCACTGGCGTTGCCGGAGCGGGGCACCTCGTCGCCGAACGTCCTGTTCGGGTATTCGCGCAGCGGGCCGTGGGCCAGCCGCTGCTGGTCGCGCAGCTTGACGCGGCACAGGTTCAGCACGGCGTGCTGCATGGCCACCTGTACGCGCTGACCCCGCCCGCTCCGCTCCCGCTGGAACAGGGCGGCCAGGATGCCGGCCACCGCGTGGATGCCGGTGCCCGAGTCGCCGATCTGCGCGCCGGTGGCCAGCGGCGGGCCCTCCTCGAAGCCCGTGGTGCTCATCGAGCCGCCCATGGCCTGGGCGATCACCTCGTACGCCTTGAACTTGGCGTACCGGCCGGCGCCGAAGCCCTTGATCGAGGCGTAGATGAGGCGGGGGTTGAGCTCCTGGAGGCGCTCCCAGGGGAAGCCCATGCGGTCGACCGCGCCCGGGCCGAAGTTCTCCACGAGGATGTCGGCGCTCTTCACCAGCTCGGTGAAGATCTCCTTGCCGCGCTCGCTCTTCATGTTCAGGGTGATGCTGCGCTTGTTGCAGTTGAGCATCGTGAAGTAGAGGCTGTCGACGCCGGGCACGTCGCGGAGCTGCTGGCGGGTGATGTCGCCGGTGGGGGCCTCCAGCTTGACCACGTCCGCGCCCAGCCAGGCGAGCATCTGGGTGCAGGACGGGCCGGACTGGACATGGGTCATGTCGAGGACGCGGACACCTTCGAGAGCCTTCATGTCAGAGCTTCCCCCTACTTGTACATCGTCTGGTTCATGGTTCCGGGGGCGTACACCTCTGGGTCGACCCAGACGTTGATCAACGCGGGCTTGCCGGACTGCCGGGCGCGCTCAAGCGCGGGGCGGATCTCGGCCGGGTCGCGCACCTCCTCGCCGTGGCCGCCGAGCAGCTTGGCGAACTCGCCGTAGCGGATGTCGCCGAGGGTGTTGCCGACGCGGGCGCGGTCCTCGCCGTATTTGGCGGCCTGGCCGTACCGGATCTGGTTCATGGAGGAGTTGTTGCCGATGACGCCGATGAACGGCAGGTTGAAGCGGACCATGGTCTCGAAGTCCCAGCCGGTCAGGCTGAAGGCGCCGTCGCCGAACAGGCACAGCACCTCCTTGTCCGGCCGCGCCTGCTTGGCCGCCATCGCGAAGGCCATGCCGACGCCGAGCGTGCCGAGCGGTCCCGGGTCCATCCAGTGGCCGGGCGACTTGGGCTGCACGACCTGGCCGGAGAAGGTGACGATGTCGCCGCCGTCGCCGATGTAGATGGAGTCCTCGGTCAGGAACTCGTTGATCTCGTGGACGAGGCGGTACGGGTCAATGGGCCGGGCATCGGAGAGCTGGCGGGGCAGGCGCTTCTCGTACGCCTTGACCTCGACGGCGCGCAGCTCCTCCAGCCACTCCTTGCGGCGGGCCGCGCCGTTGTCGATGCGGCCGCTCGCGGCCTGGGCCGCCGCGGCGAGGATGAGGCCGGCGTCGCCGACGATTCCCAGGTCGATGTCCCGGTTCTTGCCGACGGTGCGGTAGTCGAGGTCGATCTGGACGACCTTGGCGGTCGGCGACAGGCGCTTGCCGTAGCCCATCCGGAAGTCGAACGGGGTGCCGACGATGATGATGAGGTCGGCCTCGGTGAAGGCGTACCTGCGGCTGAGCTGGAAGTGGTGCGGGTCGCCCGGGGGGAGCGTGCCGCGGCCGGAGCCGTTCATGTACGCGGGCACGTTCAGGGCCCTGACGAAGTCGATGGCCGAGTCGGTCGCCCGGCACGTCCAGACCTGGCTGCCGAGCAGGATGCACGGCTTCTCGGCGTGCGCCAGCAGGTCGGCCAGCCGCTCGATGGCCTCGGGGTCGCCCTGCTGCTTGGTGGAGGCCCGATACTGACCCGCCACCGGGATGCGCGCCTTCTCGATGGGCACCTTGGCGTCCAGCACGTCACGCGGGATCTCCAGGAAGGACGGCCCCGGCGCGCCGTGGTAGCACTCGCGGAAGGCCATCGACACGATGTCGGCCACCCGTTCCGTGCTCGGCACCGTGGCGGCGAACTTGGTGATCGGGGTCATCATGTCCACGTGCGGCAGGTCCTGCAGTGAGCCCATCTTGTGCTGGCTCAGCGCGCCCTGGCCGCCGATGAGCAACATCGGGCTCTCGGCGCGGAAGGCGTTGGCCACGCCGGTCACCGCGTCGGTCGTGCCAGGTCCCGCCGTCACCACCGCGCAGCCGGGCTTGCCGGTGATGCGCGCGTAGCCATCGGCCGCGTGGGCGGCCACCTGCTCGTGGCGTACGTCGATGACCTCGATGCCCTCATCGACGCAGCCGTCGTAGATATCGATGATGTGGCCACCGCAGAGCGTGTAGATCACGTCTACGCCCTCGGCCTTCAGTGCCTTGGCTACGAGATGACCACCAGAGATCGTTTCCGACATCATGCCACCCTTTCCCGGCGACTAAGCTCTCTGTCTTCCGCATACTGCATACCGTATGAACGCAATGGTTACTCCCTTGCGATGAGCCTGTCTAGCCCCCTGGGGGCAACTCGATCAGCTCGACCTGGTCGCCGGCCCATGCCGGCGGGACGACCGCCAGCGCGTCGGCCAGGGCCGCGCCCCAGAGCGATCCCGGCCGGTCGTGACCCACGGGAACGGCCCCACGACCGGACCTCCTGACCGGCACCAGGCGGGTGTCGCGAGGGTGCGGCCGCACGGCTCCGGCCAGGGCGCTCGTCTCCTTGCCGACGGCGGTTCCGGCCAGCTCACGCAGGATGGGGGCGAGCAGCGTGAGGGCGGCGGCGAGGGCCGCGTACGGGTTTCCCGGCAGGCCCACGACGAGCCTGCCGCCGGCCAGCCGGGCGAGCAGTTGCGGATGCCCGGGACGCACCGCCACCCCGTCGATCAGCACCTCGGCCTCAAGATCGTCCAGCACGGCCCTGAGATGATCGGCCGGCCCCTTGGACGACGCCCCGCACACGACGAGGACGTCGGCGGCCCGTGGTTCGCGGGCGACGCCATCCGGCGGCCGGACGAGCGCCGCGCGCAGGGCTTCCAAGCCGTCCGGGAGGTGTACCGTGCCGGCGACTCGGCCGCCCGACCACTCCACCAGGCCCGGCAGGAACGGGCCGATGGCGTCGCGGACCCGGCCCGGCGCGGGCAGGCCCTCGTGGACGACCTCGTCGCCCGTCACCAGGACCGCCACCCGGGGACGCGGCCGTACCCGCAGCACGTCGTGGCCCAGCGCGGCCGCCAGCCCGAGCGCGACCGGCGTCACCACCGCGCCCGCGCCCAGCACGACGGCACCCTCGGCGATGTCCTCGCCGCGCCGCCGGACGTGTTCGCCCGGCTCGGCGGCGCCGTCCACCCACGCACCGTCCGCGACGGCCCGCTCGTAGGGCAGCACCGACTCCGACCCGGCGGGCACCGGCGCACCGGTGGCGATCTCCACCGCCTCGCCGGCCCTCAGCGGGGCTTCGTAGCAGGCTCCCCCGGCGAGCACTCTTCCAACCACCCGCCACGGCCCGGGCCCGGCCACCGCGTAGCCGTCCATCGCCGAGACGTCCACCCCGGGCACCGCCACCAGAGCACGCAAAGGCGCCGCCAACCGGCACCCGAGGGCCTCCGCCAGGGGCACCGACGCGGGCTTCAACGGGCAGGCCGCCCCGGTCGCGAGGGTCCGCGCGGAGCCCCATGAGATCGCTTCCACCACTGGTCCATGCCGAAGAACGGTCACAGGCATGCTCCTTGACCCAATTTTTTCCATACTGTATACCGAATGCACGGCGGGTCGCGTTCCAGCGACCCGCCGCAGGCTACGGGGGACCCGTACTGACATTCCGACGCGAGAACGGAGCGCAGCGTGAAGGTCGCTGTTCTTGGCGCCGGCGCCATCGGCGCATACGTGGGTGCCGCCCTTCACCGGGCGGGAGTCGAGGTGCATCTCATCGCGAGAGGCCAGCACCTCCAGGCGATTCGCAGCACCGGTGTGCGGGTGCTCACCCCCAGGGGCGATTTCATCGCCCACCCCCATGCCACCGACGACCCCACCCAGGTCGGTCCGGTGGACCACGTCTTCCTGGGCCTCAAGGCGAACAGCTACGCCTTCGCGGGCCCCATGATCGAGCCGCTCCTCCACGAGAACACCAGCATCATCGCCGCCCAGAACGGCATCCCGTGGTGGTACTTCCACGGGCTCAAGGGCCCGTACGAGGGCTACCGCATCGAGAGCGTCGACCCCGCCGGCGCCGTGACGGCCGCGCTGCCCCTGGAGCGGGCCATCGGCTGCGTCGTCTACGCCGCCACCGAGATCGAGGCCCCTGGCGTGATCCGCCACCTCGAAGGCACCCGCTTCTCCATCGGCGAGCCCACCGGCACGCTGACCAGGAGATGCGCCACCTTCAGCGAGGCGGCGGTCGCGGGCGGGCTGAAGTGCCCGGTGGAGAGCGACCTCCGCCGGGACGTCTGGATCAAGCTCATGGGCAACATCGCCTTCAACCCGATCAGCGCGCTGGCCAGGGCGACCATGGCCGGAATCTGCCGCCACGACGGCACCAGGGAACTCGTCGTGGCCATGATGACGGAGACCGTGGAGGTGGCCAGGCGCGTGGGCTGCGATCCGGGGATCTCCATCGAGCGCCGCCTGCGCGGCGCGGAGAAGACGGGCGAGCACAAGACGTCCACGCTCCAGGACCTGGAGAAGGGCAAGCCGCTGGAGCTGGACGTGCTGCTGGCGGCGGTGGTCGAGCTGGCCGATCTCACCGGCGCGGAGGTCCCCACCCTGCGGGCGATCCACGCGGTGAGCGATCTGCTGAACGAGAACCTTGTCCGCGCGGTCTAATTCGGCATACCGTAGATCGTATACAGAATGGAGAGATCGTGAGCACCCACGCGGTGCGGGTCACGAAGGGCGGCCTCCGCGCCAAGGGGCGCTTCGGGTACGGCCTTGTCTAGGGTCGCCGTCAAGAAGCGCATCCTGCGGGTGCGGGCCGCCGCCCGCGTCCGGGAATTCGACTCCCTCGCCGCCGAGGAGCCGCTGGAGATCCGGCTCAACGGCACCCCGCTGACCGTCACCATGCGGACGCCGGGCGACGACTTCGACCTGGCCGCCGGGTTCCTGGTCAGCGAGGGCGCCGTGGCGTCGCCCGACGACATCTCCACCATCCGCTACTGCGCGGGCGCGACGGTGGGCGGCGAGAACACCTACAACGTCCTGGACGCGCGGCTCGCGGCGGAGGTGCCGACGCCCGAGCCGCGCAATTTCTACACCACCTCCTCCTGCGGCGTGTGTGGCAAGGCGTCGCTGGAGGCGGTACGCACAGTGGCCCGCTGGAGCACCCGTGAGGACCCGGTCGAGCTGGCGCTGCCGACCGTCGCGGACCTGCCGAACCGGCTGCGCGCGGCCCAGCGGGTCTTCGACAGGACCGGCGGCCTGCACGCGGCCGGCCTGTTCACGGCCGATGGCGAGCCGCTGTGCGTGCGCGAGGACGTGGGCCGGCACAACGCCGTCGACAAGCTGCTCGGCTGGGCGCTGCGGAACGGGCGCCTGCCGCTGCGGGGCACCGTACTGATGGTGTCCGGCAGGGCGTCGTTCGAATTGGTGCAGAAGGCGGTCATGGGGGGTGTCCCGGTGCTCGCCGCCGTGTCGGCGCCGTCGTCGCTCGCGGTGGACCTGGCCGCCGAGGAAGGGCTGACGCTCATCGGGTTCCTGCGCGGTGACTCGATGAACGTCTACACGGGCGAGCGGCGGTTGCGCACCGGCGTACAGAACGTCACCTCGGGCGCCGGCGACGGCTCCGCCGGCGCACGATCACCGGGGTGATGACGGGATGCCGTACGGCGAGCTCCAGGCCCCCTGGGCACCGCCGTCCGGCATCCCACCACGTCCATCCGTGAGGCGGGCCCGGTCGCCGGATTTTGACAACCGTTTTCATTTTGACGCATACTGACTCACATGATGTCAGGATTTTCCCGGTCCAGTGCTGCCGGTTTGCTGGCCGGAGCCGCCCTGCTCACCGTCGCGGCCTGCGGTTCCGGCTCCGCCGAGACCGCGCCGGCGGCGGGCGGCAAGCCCGAGGTGGTGGCCGCCATCTACCCCCTCCAGTGGCTGACCGAGCAGGTCGGGGGATCCGACACGCAGGTGACGGGGCTGACCGCGCCCGGCGTCGAGCCGCACGACCTGGAGCTGGGCATCCAGCAGGTCACCGACCTCAAGAACGCCGCGCTCACCGTCTACATCAAGGGCGTCCAGCCCGCCGTCGACGACGCGGTGGACGCGGACAAGAGCTTCGACGCCGCCACGGCCGTCACCACGCTGCCCGCCGGTGAGCACGCCGAAGAGGAGGGCGAGGAGCACGGCCACGAGGAGGTCTCGTACGACCCGCACCTCTGGCTCGACCCCTCCCGCCTGGCCACCGTCGCCACCAAGCTCGGCGAGCGCCTGGCCACGGCCGACCCCGCGCACGCCCAGGGCTACAAGGACCGCGCCGCCAAGACCGCGGCCACGCTCGGCACACTCGACCAGGAGCTCGCCAAGGGCCTGACCACGTGCAAGACGAAGACGCTGGTCACCGCGCACGAGGCGTTCGGTTACCTGGCCGAGCGCTACAAGCTCAAGCAGGTCGGCATCACCCTCGACCCGGAGACCGAGCCGTCGCCCACGCGCATCTCCGAGGTGGCCAAGCTGGCCAAGGCCGAGGGCGTCACCACGATCTTCACCGAGTCCCTGGTCAGCCCCAAGGTGGCCGAGGTGCTGGCGAGCCAGGTCGGCGCCAAGACGGCCGTGCTCGACCCGCTGGAGACCAAGCCCGCCGGGGATTACCTGTCGGCCATGCGCGATAACCTCAAAACCCTTCAAACAGCACTGGGGTGTACGGCATGAGCGAAACGGCCTTCGCGATGACAGACGGCCGGGTCTCCTTCGACGGCAAGCCCGTCCTTCGAGGGATCGACCTCACCGTCTGTCCCGGGGAGGTCGTGGCGCTGCTGGGCGCCAACGGCTCGGGCAAGTCCACGCTGGTCCGCGCGCTGCTCGGCCTCACTCCGCTGAGCGGCGGCACGACCCTGATGTACGGCGCCCCGCCGGGCAGGTTCAAGGACTGGTGGCGCATCGGCTACGTGCCCCAGCGGCTCCAGATCGGTGGCGGCGTGCCCGCCACCGTCCGCGAGGTCGTCGCCTCGGGCCGGATCGCCAGGCAGAGCCGGTTCCGCAGGACCAACGCGGCCGACAAGGCCGCCGTGGCGAGCGCGCTGGAGGCCGTCCGGCTGACCGGCCGCGCCGGTGACCCCGTCCAGTCGCTGTCCGGGGGGCAGCAGCAGCGGGTGCTCATCGCCCGCGCGCTGGCCGGCGAGCCGGACACGTACGTGATGGACGAACCCACCGCCGGCGTGGACGCCGAGACCCAGCGGCTGCTCGCCGACACGCTGGCCGGGCTGGTCCGCGCGGGCAAGACCGTGGTCCTGGTCGCGCACGAGCTGGGCCCGCTGGAGCCGGTCATCACGCGCGGCGTGGTGATCCGCGAGGGCCGCGTCGCCCATGACGGCCGGCCGCCGCGTCCCGAGGGCGACTGCGCGCGGCCGGGTCACGAGCATCAGCACCCGCACGCGGAGGAACCGGTCGCGGGCCCGCTCACCGGGTGGCAGGGGGAACCAAGGTGATCTTCGAACTTCTGCAGGAGCAGCTCTTCCAGCTCGCCCTGATCGCGGCGCTGCTGGTGGGGCTGTGCGCGCCCGCCGTGGGGACGTTCATCGTGCAGCGCCGGCTGGCGCTCCTGGGCGACGGCATCGGGCACGTGGCGCTGACCGGCGTGGCGCTGGGCTTCCTGACCGGCACCGCGCCCGTGCTCACCGCCGTCATCGTCTCGATCGCCGGCGCCGTGGCCATCGAGCTGGTCAGGGCGCGCGGCCGCACGAGCGGCGACGTGGCGCTGGCGCTGCTGTTCTACGGCGGGATCGCGGGCGGCGTCATGCTCATGGGCATCGCGCCGGGCGGCAGCAACGCCAAGCTCAACTCCTACCTGTTCGGCGCCATCGCCAGCGTCACACCCCTGGACATCTGGGTCATCGCCGCGCTGGCCGTCACCGTGATCGCGGTGGTCCTGATCTTCGGCAGGGAGCTGTTCGTGCTCTGCCAGGACGAGGAGATGGCCAGGGCCAGCGGCCTGCCGGTGCGCTTCCTCAGCCTGCTCATCGCCGTCACCGCCGCCCTCACCGTGGTCATCGCCATGCGGGTGGTCGGCCTGCTGCTGGTCAGCGCGCTGATGGTGATCCCGGTGGCGACCAGTCAGCAGCTCACGCGCGGGTTCCGGGCCACGATGGGGCTCGCCATGCTGTTCGGGGTGCTGGCCTCCGTGGGGGGTCTGCTGGCCTCCACCTACTCCGCCAAGGTTCCTCCCGGCGCGGCGATCGTGCTTCTTGCGCTCGCCGGCTTCGTCTTGGCGCTCGGTGTCGGTAGATTCGTACGGCGAGGCCGTACCCAGGAGTCGACATTGAGCGAGCGACCCGCGCTTCGCGTCGAGGAGGTCGCATGACGACAAGGCGCGATGCCGTGCACGACACCCTCCGAAAGAACGAGGGTTTCCGCAGCGCGCAGGACGTCTATGCGGAGATGCGCCTGCACGGCGCGAAGATCGGCCTGACCACCGTCTACCGCGCTCTGCAGGCGCTGGCCGACGGGGGGAAGGTCGATGTGCTGCGTACCGACGAGGGCGAGTCGGTCTATCGCGCGTGCGCGACCGACAGCCACCACCATCACCTGGTGTGCCGCCGCTGCGGGCGCACCGTCGAGGTGGCCGGGCCCGCCGTGGAGCGCTGGGCCGAGATGGTGGGCAGCGAGCACGGCTTCACCGAGATCACGCACACGGTCGAGGTGTTCGGCACCTGCCAGTCCTGCTCGACGTCCGCGCGAGTGAGCTAGGCGACGGGCGTCCGTTCCTCCTCCGGGAGGGTGGCGGGCCGCCGGGAGCGGCTGGAGCCGTACAGGACGCCCATCACGATCACCGCGCACCCGGCGAGCTGCAGTGGCGACGGCCGCTCGCCGAGCACCAGCGCGGAGATCGCCACCGTCGTCAGGGGCTGGATCAGCAGCAGCAGCGCGGTGAGCGCGGCGGGCTGGCGCGGCAGCGAGAACGTGATCAGCGACCACCCGATCACCTGCGGCCCCAGCGCGAGGATGAGCAGCCAGCCGTGCCCTGGCCAGGTCGGCAGGAAGTCCGCGCCGCCGAACAGCGGGCTGAGCAGCGCGATGGCGATCGTGGCCACCACGGTCGCGTGCGCCAGCGGCCCCGCCGCCCGCTCGGAGCCGCCCTTCATCAGCAGCAGGAACGCGGCATACGACAGAGACGTCGCCACCCCCGCCAGCACCCCCATCACGGGATCGCTCCCATAGGCGGCGCTGTCGAACACCCCGGAGATCAGCACCACGCCCGCGAACACGACGGGTGTGCCGATCATCAGCCGCGTGGACGGCCGCTCCTTGAACACTCCCCAGGCGGCGAACGCCACGATGAACACCTGCAGGTTGCCCAGCACGGTCGCCAGCCCCGCGCCCACGTAGTCGATCGCGTGGTGCCAGAAGAGCAGGTCGAGCGCGAACACCACGCCCGCCGCCCAGGCGAGCCACCGGCCCTTGGCGGGCAGCGGGCCGAGCCTGCGCCGTTCCAGCCAGGCCAGGACCAGCATGGGCGGGACGGCGTACGCGCAGCGGAACAACGCGGAGGTCGCGGGCGATACATCTGACAGCCGCACTAAAGGACCGGAGGTGGAGATGATGAGCGCACCCGCGATCGCGATCAGCACGATACGGCGATGTGCACCCATGGAGACCCCCGGAATCCCATGCAGGAGATACGCTGCGACCACGCTAGAACCCGGCCCAGACAGGAGTCAACATGCCGTTTGGCCATGACATGGTGCATTCTTTGGCCACCGTTGTCGAGTTGGTCAACACCTCGCCCTCGACCGGCGGCGAGGAGGGCCTGGCCGGACTGCCCGAGTTGCAGACGTTCGTGGAGTCCCGTCAGATCAGCGGCGTCAGTGCCCTCACGAACCGCGACCTGGGCCAGGTCCGCATGGTGCGAGAGGCGTTCCACCGCGTCTTCACGGCCCCCGACCAGCCGACGGCCGTCCGCACGCTCAACGCCATGCTGTCGGAGACCCGCATCACCCCCCGGCTGACCGAGCACGACGGTCACCCGCTGCACGTGCACTATTTCGCGGCCGACGCCACCCTGGCCGAGCACGTGGCCGCCGACTGCGGGGTGGCGCTGGCGCACCTGCTGGTGGAGGGCGAGAACGAACGCCTCCGCACCTGCTCGGCCCCCGACTGCGACCGGGTGTTCGTGGACGAGTCGCGCAACCGCTCTCGCGTCTACTGCGACAGCCGCACCTGCGGCAACCGCATGCACGTGGCCGCCTACCGCGCCCGCCGCCGCGCCTGACCGGCGCCAGCCCAGATCGACCACGAGCCGGTAGTCGATCCCCTTCCCGTGTACGGGATCGCCGCCCCTGATGTGCACGGCGTGCTCCGTGACGCGCGCCCGGTCTCCGGTCGCTCAGGAGACCATCTTCTCGGCGCCGAAGTCGCGGCGGCTCAGGGCGAGCAGGCCGCCGGCCGTGAGGAGCGCCGTGACCGCGACCAGGCCCAGGGTGGGCACGGGCGCGAAGGGCGGGCCGATCATGGCGTTGCCGATGTAGTGGAACGGCTCCAGCGGGCTGCCGCCCCACCGTCCGTACAGGGGGCCGGCCACCTGGCCCAGGCCGGCGGTCAGGAACCACACGAGCCACGCGATCGCCACGCTCGCCCGGGGCAGCAGGCCGTACGCCAGCACGGAGGCCGCCCCGACGCACCAGGCGGCCGGTACGGCGCTCAGCGCGCCCGCCACGAAGCGCGGCAGGTCGGTGGCCACGTCGCCCACCAGGAGGGCGTAGACGAAGCCGAGGACGAACCCGGCGGTGGCCATCAGGGCGGCCGTGCCGAGCCCGGTCACGAGCAGGTGCCCGGCCGCCCAGCGCAGGCGGATCATCGGGGTGGCCTGCACGAGCTCCGCGCGGCCCGAGCCCTCCTCCGCCCGCAGCCGCAGCGTCATGAGCACCGGGTAGAGCGCGACGGCGTAGGCGAGAATCAGGATCAGATACCACGAGTAGCCGCCGAGCATCGACGCGCCCGTGGAGACGCCGAGGGTCCGCTTGATGTTGTCGACCACGACGCTCGGCCGGGACAGCAGGTCCCGCGTCAGCGGGCTCAGCGCGCCGCCGGCCGCGGCGAAGACCGCCACGCCGGCCGCCCACTTCACCAGCAGCCCGCGGTGCAGCCGCCAGGCCAGGCTGACCGGGCCACGCAGGCCGGGAGCCGACTCCGGCCCCGGGCGCTCGGGCAGCAGCCCGGAGCCGAGGTCACGGTGGCCGAGCAGCCCGTACGCGGCCGCGTACAGGATCGTGGCGGCCAGGACGGAGACGCCGAGCATCCACCACCGCTCGTCCTGGTACGGCTGCACCAGATGGCTCCACCCCACCGGCGACAGGTACTTCAGCCACATCTGCCCGCTCGCGTCCCCGGCGAAGCGCATCACGTAGGCGACGCCGAGCGCGGTGAGGGCGATCGCGGTGGCCGTCCTGGCGCTACGCGCGAGCTGGGCGGCGACCGCGGCGACGCCGCCGAACACCCACCCGGCGACCGCGATGGCGGCCCCGTAGGCGATCGACCCGACTCCCTCGAAGCCGATCCCGATCAGCACCCCGGCCGTCAGCGTCCCGCCGGCCAGACTGATGCCGCCCGCGACGAGCAGCGCCGCGGTCAGGGGCGCGTGCCGGCCGACCCTGCCCGACAGGACCAGCTCGCTCCGGCCCGCGTCCTCCTCCCGGCGGGTGTGGCGGATGACGGACATGAGGGCGGCGAACGCGCTCGCGACGTACAGGAAGCCGCCGCTGCGCCAGGTGGCCAGCACCTCCAGCCGCGGCTCCACCAGCCCGCCGCCGAGCGCGCCCAGGAAGGCGTTGCCGCCGATGACCTCGGTGTAGTTGACCTTGAGCTCGTAGGTGGCCATGTTCCTGTTGATGTAGGAGACCATCACGAGGGCCATGGTCACGATCAGCAGGATCCACCAGGGAGCGATGAACCGCTCCCGGCGCAGCGCCAGACGGGCGAGCACGCCGGTGCCAGGCAAGGTGCCCATCGCCGACCAACTCCTCTCCATGACTGTTCACGGGAACAGTTGACTATACTCATGTATAGCATCGAGGACAGAAGTGGGCCCCCTGCGGGATCCACAGGGGGCTGGTCAGACCTGGTTGGGGATGGCTCCGCCGTAGCGGCGGTCGCGCTTGGCGTACATCTCGCACGCCTCCCACAGATCCCTCCGGTCGAAGTCCGGCCACAGCCGGTCGAGGAAGACCATCTCCGCATAAGCCGACTGCCACAGCAGGAAGTTCGAGAACCGCTGCTCCCCCGACGACCGCAGGAACAGGTCCACCGGCGGGATGTCCGGCTCGTCCAGGTAGCGGCCGAACACCTTCTCGTTGACCTTGCCCGGCTTGACCTTCCCGGCGGCGATGTCGGCGGCCAATTTGAGCGCCGCGTCAACGATCTCGGCCTGCCCGCCGTAATTGACACAGAACTGCAATGTGAGCGTGCGGTTGGTGTCCGTCATCTCCTCGGCCGTCTGCAGCTCCGAGATCACGCTCTTCCACAGCCGCCCTGGCCGGCCCGCCCAGCGCACGCGTACGCCCATGGCGTTGAGCTCGTCGCGGCGGCGGCGGATGACGTCGCGGTTGAAGCCCATGAGGAAGCGCACCTCGTCGGGCGAGCGCCGCCAGTTCTCGGTCGAGAACGCGAACGCGCTCAGGTAGGGAACGCCCAGCTCGATCGCGCCTTCGATGACGTCGAACAGCGAAGATTCGCCCGCCTTGTGCCCCTCGGTGCGCGGCAGCCCACGGGACTTGGCCCAGCGGCCGTTGCCGTCCATGATGACGGCGACGTGCCGCGGCACCAGGTCGCGCGGGATCGGCGGCGGGGTCGCTCCCGACGGATGCGGGGACGGAGGTCGGACGTTCACGCAGGCTCCCTTTCGACGTGTCTGAGAGAGCGTATTCCGTGTTCGAGGTGCCATTGCAGATATGCGGCAACAAGGCCGCTGCACTCGCTGCGATGGCGGGACTCGGAGGCGTCCGCGGTGGCCCAGTCGCCGCGAAGCAGCGCCGTCATGAGCCCGATCGTCTCTCCGGCCGGAACCGCCGCGCCGGCCGGACGGCACCCTCCGCACACCACGCCACCTGCGACGATGGCGAACGCCCTGATCGCCGGGGCCTGGCACTTGGCGCACGCGTCGAGCGCGGGGGCGTAGCCGGCCACAGCCAGGGAGCGCAGGAAATAGGCGTCCAGGACCAGCCTGGCCTCGTGATCCCGCTCGGCGAGGGTGCGCAGACCGCCCACCAGCAGCAGGAACTGCCGCAGCGCCGGCTCCTTCTCCCCGTGCGTCAGCCTGTCGGCCGTCTCCAGCATCGCGCTGCCCGCGGTGTAGCGGGGATAGTCGGCCGCCAGGGCCTCGCCGTAGGGCCTGATCGTCTCCGCCTGGGTGACCATGTCGAGGGTACGGCCGACGTGAAACTGCACGTCAACGTGCGTGAACGGCTCCAGCCTGGCCCCGAAACGGGAGGTCGTGCGGCGCACGCCCTTGGCCACCGCGCGGACCTTGCCGGTGCGCTTGGCCAGGATGGTGATGATGCGGTCGGCCTCACCGAGTTTCTGTGTGCGCAGGACCACGCCTTCGTCACGGTAGAGACTCACTCGAACATCTTACGGCCGCTCTCTATACCGGCGGACGCGACGTTACGGGCATGCTCTGGTGACGCGACTTTGCGTCACTCTCACTAGACTTTGACGTCTGTCCCCGCATTACCCGTTGTTCAACCCCCCGCTACCGCCTCGAAAGGGAGTCATGACCCGCGTGGTCCTGCTGGGTTCCTCGCCCGGCCCCGACACCTCTCCGACCGGCCTGAGGCTGGCCGCGCTGCCCGGTAATCCCTCCGTGGGCGAGCGGCTACGCAGCCAGCTCACTTCGATGGATCCGCGCTTCGCCACGGTCCAGTCAGGCGATGTGGCCACGGCCCTGCGCGCCCTGGCCGAGGTCGCCGAGTCCGCAACGGAGAGCCTGTTCATCATCCCGGAGAACTCGGTCGTCCACGACGAGCTGATCTACCAGATCACCAAGTCCAAGCGCGGTGCGCTGGCGCTCGTCGCCAAGGAGCCGCGGCCGGAGGTGACAGAGGAGGAGGACAACGGCCAGGAAGACGCCCAGGACGGGCGCATCCCGATCGACGAGGCGGAGCCGGAGATCGGCCTCAACCGCGTCGAGGGCCTGCCCGTGCGGGCCCGCGTCGGCAAGTCGCGCGTGGTCTCGGTGGGCACCGCCACGCACGCCGTGACGAGGCCCAACGCCGTGATGCTCGGCCCGCTCCACCTCAGCGCGCGCAACGCGCCGGTGCTGGCGCAGACCTGCCGCGAGCTGGCCGCGATGGCCGACCGCTTCGGCGAGGACGACGACCTCATGCAGCTCATCGTCTTCGGCCTGGTGCGCAACGGCGTGTCGGTCGGCATCCGGGGCCGCCGCGACCTCTTCTACCGCCGGGTCACCACCCAGGAGGAGGTCAACGAGGCCGGCGCCGAGATGGCCGGAATGGACGAGGACCGCGCCAGGCTCAACAACGCGGTCAAGGGCGCCGACGGCTTCTTCACGACCTACTTCGTCTCCACCTACTCCCGCTTCATCGCCCGCTGGGCGGCGCGGCGGGGGCTGACGCCCAACCAGGTCACGCTGATCTCGATCGTCCTCGGCGTGGCCGCGGCCGCCTGCTTCGCCACCGGCGACCGCCCGTGGATGGTGCTGGGCGGCGTGCTCATCTACTTCGCCTTCGTCTTCGACTGCGTCGACGGGCAGGTCGCCCGCTACGCCCGCAAGTTCGGCGTGCTGGGGGCGTGGCTGGACGCCACGTTCGACCGGTTCAAGGAATATGTGGTCTTCGCCGGCCTGGCCATCGGCTGGGTGGTCTCGGGCAACGGCGACGACATCTGGATCCTGGCGCTGGCCGCGATCGGCCTGCAGTCCATCCGCCACCTGCTCGACTTCTCCTTCGGCATCTCCAACCGCCGCAAGGCCCCGTCCCCGCTGCCCACGATCGCGCTGGACGCCCCCGACGACCGTGAGCTGCGCCAGAAGCTGACCGCCCGCAAGGTGGAGCGCAGCCAGGGCCTGCGGGGTCTGCTCAAGATGTGGACGAAGGCCGGCAAGTTCCGGGCCGTTCACTGGGCGCGCAAGATGATCGTATTCCCCATCGGCGAGCGGTTCGCGGCCATCGCGATCACCGCCGCCCTCTTCGACGCCCGGATCACCTTCCTGACGCTGGTGATCTGGGGCTCCGTCGCCGCCGCCTACACCCTCACCGGACGCCTCATGAGGTCGCTCGTATGATCACCCAACCGCAGGCCATGGCCACCCCCACGCCGGACCCCGACGAGGAACGCCGCCGCATCCAGACCGCCCGCCTGCTCGCCTACCGGGACGACGGACCCCTGGCCCACGCCCTGGCCGACAAGATCGGCGCGGGCCTGCCGCCCGTCCCCGCCACGCTCGTGGCCTTCCTGGCCGTGGTCGTCATCACGGTCACCGGAGTGCTGGACGGCGGCGGGCCCGTCCTGCTCCTGCCCGTGGCCGTCATGCTGCTGCTCGTCCTGCCGACGACGCCGCGCGACCACCTGGGCCGCTTCGACTGGCTCACCCCGCCGCTGCTGCGCGGCGCCGAGTTCTTCACCATGATCGCCATCGGGCTGGCGGCGGGCGCGCCCAAGTGGCTGCTGTTCGTGCTGGTCTACGTCGTGGGTTACCACACCTACGACACCGTCTACCGGACGCGGCAGAGCATCTGGCCGCCGGCGTGGGTCTTCCACGCGGGGCTCGGGTGGGAGCTGCGGCTGCTGATCATCGGTGCCGGGGCGGCGTTCGACGTGGTGACGCCGGTGCTGGCGGTGCTGACGGCGTACCTGTTCGTGCTGTTCGCGGTGGAGAGCGTGACGAGCTGGGTCCGCCTGGACAAGGCCTCCGCCCAGGCGGGCGCCGATGCCGAACAGGACCTGGAGGCGTCTCCCGAAGACGCTCTTGAGCAGGCCACGGGGGAAGCCGAGAAGGGCTGACTCTTTCTGATTCGTGCGGCGCCGCTCTCACGTGCGGCGCCGCACGTTTTTTGTTTCTGTACGCGGTGCCACCGGACCGCCCGAGCCGTACCGGGCTGACGACCTTCCAGGGAGACGGCCTCTGACCCTTCGGTGGCGCGCCGCCGTAACGGGCGTGACGTGGGCCGGGAGCGTGGTCGAGCCGATACAGGTGACATCGCCGCCATCGTGGGAATTGACCGCTTAGTCTGGGGATCAGGACCCTAGGGCCGGGTGCCGGTCCGGCCGGAGCCAGGAGACGCGGATGGCGTTCTTGTCGCGGCTGTTCAAGCGGGGAGATCCGCTGGCCGAACGGGAGGAGGCGCGCCGGCGGGGGATGCGGGACGCGCGCCGGCATCCTTTGGGCGAGTTCACAGATCCGGAGTTCCAGCCCTCGTACGTCACCGAGATCCGGGCCCTGGCCCGTGAGCAGGTCACCGAGGTGGACCGGCGGCTGGCCGCGACGCGTACGGCGCTGCTGGAGCGGGCGCTCGGGGAGCGGGAGGTGATCCTGCGGGAACTGGCCAGAAGCGACACCCGCCCCGACCCCCAGCCTCACACCAGCCCACCGCCTTACACGAGCCCCGGCCCACCGCCCCATACGAGCCCCCACACACCGGGCCAAGCGAGCTCTGACCCGCCGGCCCCCACGGGCGGCGCCCGTCCCGGCTCACCGCCCCACGCGAGTTCCGGATCGCCGCCCCTCACGAGTTCCGGCTCACCGCCCCTCACCAACGGTCAGGCCCCCGTACCGCCCGATGACGGCGTTTCTCCCCCGCCCGTTATGGACCCGTTCATTTCGATCGCGGAGGCACGGGCGCGGCGGGCGGAGGCGCGGCGGCGGGTCGTGGTCGAGGAGTCGAACGCCGGCATGCAGCGGGCCAGGGCCCGGATCGAGCACCTGACGCAGGAGTGGGAGAGCGCGCTGATCGAGCGCGACCACGAGGTGGAGGCCGTGCACGCCAGGGCCGAGCAGCTCGTCGCCGCCTACAAGAGCGGCGTGCTGCGGGCCCATCCGCGTAAGGAGGAGGTCCCGGCCCTGTGGAAGGGCGAGGTCATCGCGATGGACGCCACTGGCGGGACCTCGACGGCGATCTCGGGGCGGGAGGAGATCGGGCGGATCCTGCGCGAGGTGGAGGACCGCATCGAGGTGTGGCACGCGGAGGTCCTGCCGAGGGCGCTCCCCGGCCCGTCCCGCGCCGAACTCCCCCCACCGGCGACCGGCACCTCGGACACGGCGGACACCGAGGACGCCGGGGCAACTCCTCAAGAGAGCGCGCAGGGGGCGAAGGATGATGACTGAGGTGAGGAGCGGCGACGACGAAGGGGGTCGCTCCCAGCGCCCCAGCGCGGACGAGGGGCGGTTCCGGCACCCCGGCGTGGGCTGGCGTCGTTCTCGACGTCTCAGTGCGTTAGGGGCGTTGCTGCTGGTGGCGTCCGGGCTGGTCGCGTGTGGCACCGAGGCCAAGGGCGTCTGTGGCGTGATCGTGGACTCCACCAGCTACGCCGACCCCGCCACCTCCAGGAACGACGTCACCTCCAAGCTCCCCGCCTTCGCCCAGAACTGCGACTGGATGGCCTTCGCCGCCGTCACCGGCAGTTCGGAGAGCAGCACCTGCCGCCAGGACCCGCTGCCCATCGCCGCCACCCAGGCCGAGAACCCCAACGCCAACCCCGTCGTCGAGGACCGCATCAGGAAGCACCGCATCACGGAGGTGGTGCCGAGGGCGGTGAAGCTGTTCGACTGCCCGACCGAGGGTGAGGGGTCGGACGTGCTGGGCGCTCTCCGGTACGTGGTCAAGCAGATCGCCGCCCATCGGCAGCCGGACAAGGCGCATCAGATCATCGTATTCAGCGACCTGATCAACAACCGGGGCGACCTGAACATCAACAAGCTCGACCTGAGCGAGAGCGCGCGCCGCCAGAAGATCCAGGAGCTGCGGGACGCGCGGCTGCTGCCCGATCTGACCGGGTACGCGGTGACCGTGCACGGCTTCCTGCGGGAGAAGACGTCGAGCCCGGACCGGTTCCCGCAGCTCGAAGGCTTCTGGAAGGAGGCGTTCGAGGCGGCGGGAGCGAGCACGGCGGATCTGCTGTAGAGAGCGCTCTCACTCACCTCTGTGTGCGATGTTGACAGGAAGTAAACGCTGTGTTCACATCGCCTCAGAGAGCGCTCTCTCCTGCGCCTCCGCACCCCCCAAATGGAGCGATGATGACAACAGCAAACAGGCACAGACGTCGCCTGGCGGCCGTGGCCGTGGTGCTCGCGGCACTCAGCGGCCTGCTCGTCAAGGTGGCCGTCAGTGCCTCGGCCACCGTCCCGCCCACCCCGTCGGGCTGGTCGCTGGTCTGGTCCGACGACTTCAACGGCAACGCGAACACCCTGCCCTCGTCGAACAACTGGATCATCGACACCGGACACGCGTACCCGGGCGGCCCGGCCAACTGGGGCACCGGGGAGATCCAGAACTACACCTCCAGCACCTCCAACCTCAGCCTGGACGGTTCGGGCAACCTGCGCATCACGCCACTGCGCAGCTCCTCCGGCGAGTGGACCTCGGCCCGCATCGAGACCCGGCGCGCCGACTTCAAGCCCGCCGACGGGCGCGTCCTGCGCATCGAGAGCCGCATCCAGATGCCGAACGTGACCGGCGACGCCGCCCTCGGCTACTGGCCGGCGTTCTGGGCGCTCGGGGCGCCGTACCGGGGGAACTACTGGAACTGGCCGGCGATCGGCGAGTTCGACATCATGGAGAACGTCAACGGGATCAACTCCGTCTGGGCCGTCCTGCACTGCGGCGTGAACCCGGGCGGGCCGTGCAACGAGACCACCGGCCTCGGCGCCAACCGCGCGTGCCCGGGGTCGACCTGCCAGTCGGCGTACCACACCTACCGGTTCGAATGGGACCGTAGCGTGAGCCCGAACCAGCTCCGGTGGTACGTGGACGGCCAGCAGTTCCACAGCGTCACCCAGTCGCAGTTCGACGCGACGACCTGGTCCAACATGACCGGCCACGCCGGCTACTTCCTGCTGCTGAACGTGGCCATGGGCGGGGCGTTCCCCAACGCGCTCGGCGGCCAGACACCGACGGCGGCGACCGTACCGGGGCGGCCGATGATGGTGGACTACGTGGCGGTGTGGCAGAGCGGCACCACCACCCCGACGCAGCCGCCGGGCGGCGTGGACGCCCGGTCCACGATCCAGGCGGAGTCGTACCAGGCGCAGTCGGGCACCATCACCGAGACGACCACCGACTCGGGCGGCGGCCAGAACATCGGTGCCATCGCCAACGGCGACTGGCTGCGCTTCGACGGGGTCAACTTCGGCTCGACGGCCGCCACCCAGTTCAGGGCGCGGGTGGCCTCGGGGGCGGGGGCCGGGGTGAGCGGGCTGGTGCAGGTCCGGCTCGACAGCCCGACCGCCACGCCGGTGGGTGACTTCGCGCTCGGGAACACGGGTGGGTGGCAGAGCTGGCGTACGGTGCCGGCCAACATCTCCGGGGTTACCGGAACCCACACGGTCTATCTGACCTTCAGCAGCGGCCAACCGGCCGACTTCGTCAACGTCAACTGGTTCACCTTCGCGACCTCCTGACCCTCCGGCCCCCGGGCGGCCACCACCCGCCCGGGGCCCGGCCACTGGGTGGCCCGGAGGCTGGGGCCGATAGGGGCGGAAGGGCCAGGGGTGATCGGGAGGGTCAGGAGCGGGTGGTGCGGCGGCGGAGGACGATGCGTTCGGCCCAGCTCGCCGCCTCCGGGTCTCGCAGCCCCTCCACCACGCCCCCGAGGTACGCCGTGGCCAGCCCGTCGAATCCGCTGTCCAGTTGCCGGAGCCGGCTGGCGCGGCGGCGGTCCACGGCCTGGAGGTACTGGGCGACGCTCTCCGCGTAACCCGCGTCCCGCTGGTAGTCGGCCTGAGCGGTGGCACAGGCCCGGAGCTCGGCGTCGCGTTTGGCGCGCAGTTCGCGCAGGCGGCGGTCGTTGGGGTTGTGCATCCTGCGGCCCAGGTCGGCGGCGATGAGGGCGGTGGCCACCAGGAGGGCCAGCAGGAGGATCATGGTGGGCAGTTGGCCCACCCCGTCCGAGGTGGGGCCGATCTCCTGGCCGTCCACCACCAGGGGCTTGACCAGGGCGTCGCGCCGGAGGACGGCGACGGCGACGATGAGGCCCAGCCAGGTGAGCGCCACGCCGATGAGCAGCCAGCGGCCCTTGGCGGAGCTGCCGTGCTCCTGCCAGGACCGGAACGCCCGGCCGTACATGTGCGGTGCCACCAGCATGATCAGGGCGGCTCCCGAGGCGAGGAGGGCGGTCATCGCGATGCTGTCGCCCCAGCTCAGGATGACCTGGTAGAGGATCGGCACCTCGACGATCAGGAGCAGCAGCAGGAGCAGGGCGGCGGGGAGCCAGCGGCGGATGACCGGCCAGTGGCTGCCCGAGATGGCGATGGAGCTGGGCCGGCCGTCGCCGGGGCGCCTGCTGGGCTGCTCCAGCTCCGTCACCCGCTGCTGGCTGTCGTCGAGCGCCTTGCGGGCCTCACCGAAGGCGCGCTGCGACTCCGCCAGCCGGATCTTCTGGGCCTCGAACTCGGCGCGGGCCTGCTGGACCTCCCGCTCGGTACGGTCCTCGATGGTGGCCAGTTCCTCCAGCCGCTCGTCCTCCAGCTCGTGGAAGCGGGGCACGGCGCCGGTCTGGAGGGTGAGCGTGTCGATCTGGCCGTCGGCGGCGTGAGCGCGGCCGAGCTCGCGTTCCGCGCGGCGGCGCTGCGCCCAGTCGGGCAGGTGGTAGAGGTCGCCGTCGTAGGCGAAGACGGGCGCGATGCGGGTGATCTCGTCGCCGGGATCGGCGGGCGGGGTCTGCTTCGGGCGATTGAGGCGAACGAAACGCATCTGGCCTCCCCAGCGGGTCCTGCTTCTGATGCTAATTCGCGGCGCCGGAAAGCCACGGTTATGCGGGCGAAATGGGGAACAATGGTGCGAGTGAGCGAATTGCCGGTGATTGATGTGTCACCTCTTCTCACCAACAGGACAGGGAAGCGGGACGTCGCGGAGCGGATCGGGGCGGCCTGCCGGGAGAGCGGCTTCTTCTATGTCACCGGCCACGGCGTGCCGCCCGCGCTCATCGAGCGACTCGACGCGGCGAGCAGGCGCTTCTTCGAGCTGCCCGAGCCGGTCAAGAACGAGATCGCCATGGAGCGGGGCGGCCGGGCCTGGCGGGGGTTCTTCCCGGTCGGCGGCGAGCTGACCTCGGGGCGGCCGGACCTGAAGGAGGGCGTCTATTTCGGCGCCGAGGAGCCGCCGGGCCCGCTGCCGCTGCACGGCCCGAACCTGTTCCCGGCACAGGTGCCCGAGCTGCGGGAGGCGGTGCTGGCCTATCTCCGGGCGATGACGGAGCTGGGGCAGGCGGTCATGGCGGGGATCGCGCTGAGCCTGGGGCTGGACGAGGACTACTTCCGTACGGGCTACACGGCCGATCCGACCATCCTTTTCCGGATATTTCACTATCCGCCGTCCCCACCCGACGACCCCGAAACCTGGGGCGTGGGCGAGCACACCGACTACGGCCTGCTCACCCTGCTCCTCCAGGACGCCAACAGCGGTCTCCAGGTACGGACGGCCGGCGGCTGGATCGAGGCCCCGCCGCTCGACGGCACGTTCGTGTGCAACATCGGCGACATGCTCGACAAGCTCACCGGCGGCCAGTACCGCTCCACGCCCCACCGCGTACGCAACCGCAGCGGCAACGAGCGCCTCAGCTTCCCCTTCTTCTTCGACCCTGGATGGGACAGCGAGGTGCCGCCCCTCCCCTACGCCCCAGGACACCGCTGGGACGGCCAGGTGGACTTCACCGGCACCTACGGGCAGTACCTGCTGTCCAAGGTCTCCAAGGTCTTTCCCCGCCTGTTCGAACGGCAGCTCTAGGCCGACTCCCTGACCACCAGCCGGGCCGGCAGCACGACCGAGGTGGTGTGGCGGCCCTCCAGGCGCGAGAGCAGCAGCCGGGCCAGCGCGAGGGCCTGGTCGGCGACCGGTACGCGGACCGTGGTGAGCCCCGGAGTGGTGGCCGAGGCGGCGTCGACGTCGTCGAAGCCCACGACCGCCAGGTCCTCGGGCACCCGCCGGCCCGTCTCCCGCGCCGCCTGCAGCGCCCCGATCGCGAGCTGGTCGGTGGCGGCGAAGACGGCGTCCAGCGCGGGATCGTCGCCGAGCAGCCGCCGGGCGGCCGCCGCGCCCGACGCGCGGGTGAGGTCGTCGGCGATGGCCAGGTGCGGCCGCAGGCCGGCCCGCTGAAGCGCGGTGCGGTGGCCGGCCAGGCGGTCCTGGACGGCGACCAGGTCCATGGGGCCGCAGATCATGCCGATGCGGCGGCGGCCGAGCGCGAGCAGGTGCTGGGTGGCCGCCGCCGCGCCGCCGGTGTGGTCGACGTCCACGTACGGGACCATCGAGGCGATCGCCGGCTTGCCCAGCAGCACCAGCGGCACCCCGGTCCGCGACAGCCGCTCGGTCAGGGTGTCGGCCCGGTCGGGCGGCAGCAGCACGACCCCGTCGGCCAGCCGGGACTCCACGTGCTGGACGATGCGCCGATGGCTCTCGGCCGTGTCGGCGAGCATGAGCGTGATCTGCTTGCCCGCGCCCTCCAGCAGGCTGGTGACGTACTGGACCACGGCGGCCGTCAGCGCGTCGCCGCCCTGGCGGGGCACGGACAGGACCAGGGCGATGGCGTTGGTCCGCTGGGTGACCAGGCTGCGGGCGGCGGCGTTCGGCACGTAGCCGAGCTCGCTGACGGCCCGCAGGACGGCGGCCCTGACCTCCTGGCTCACCGACGACTCGCCGTTGACCACGCGCGACACCGTGGCCCTGGACACCCCTGAGCGGGCGGCCACCGTTTCCAGGGTGGGCCGCTTGCGGCGGGTCTCGGCCAGGCCGTTGCGGCGGATGACGTCGCGGTACCAGAGCGCGCTGTCCTTGAGCCGCCGCCGCTGGGTGGCGAAATCGACGTGCACGATGCCGAACTTGCGCTGGTAGCCGTCCGTCCATTCGAGATTGTCGAGCAGGGTCCAGACGAGATATCCGCGCACCCGTGCACCATCGGCGACGGCCGCGCGCAGGGCCCGCAGATGCTCCTCGATGAAACTGATCCGGTCGGTGTCGTGAATGCCGTTTCCGGTCACCACGTCCACGAAGTCGGCGCCGTTCTCGGTGATCAGCAGATCGAGATCGGGATATTCGCGGGAAAGGCGGCGCAGCAGCAGGGAAAGGCAGTCGGGAACGATCGGCCAGCCCATCGCGGTGACCGCCGTGGGAATGGTGCAGAACAGCACGCCCTCGCTGCCGGGAAAGGCGGGGTCGGCGGGCTCGCTCGGCTGGGCCTGGACGACCAGTGGGGTGTAGTAATTGACGCCGAGCAGGTCGAGAGGCTGCGCGATGATCTCCAGGTCGCCGTCATGGACGTGGCCGAGACCGGCGGAGCGCTCGATGATCGGCAGCAGTTCGGCCGGGTAGGCGCCGCGCAGCATGGGCTCCAGGAACTGCCGGTTGGCCAGGGCGTCGATCCTGGCCACGACCTCCGCGTCCTCGTCGGACAACTCCCTGGTGAAGTCGCTGACCTGGGCGGGCGTCAGGACGGGCGAGATGTTGAGCACGGTGCCGACCTGCCGGGCGCCCGCCGAGCGCAGGGCGCGGGTGGCCAGGCCGTGCGCGAGCAGCATGTGGTGCGCGCTCTTGAAGGCGTCGGAGGCCGACGTGCGGCCCGGCGCGTGAATGCCGGAACCGTAGCCGAGGAACGCGGCCACCCACGGCTCGTTCAGCGTGAACCACGTGTCCACCCGGTCGCCGAGTTTCTCGTGCAGGGCCGCCGCGTAGTCGGCGAAATGGTAGGCCGTGTCACGGGAGGGCCAGCCGCCGAGGTCTTCGAGCGCCTGTGGCAGGTCCCAGTGATAAAGAGTCGCGTAGGGGGTGATGCCCGCGCCGAGCACCTCGTCCACCAGCCGGTCGTAAAAGTCGAGCCCGGCCTGGTTGGGCTTTCCGCGCCCCTCGGGGAAGACCCGCCCCCAGCTCACCGAGAACCGGTAGGCGGCCATTCCCAGGTCCTTCATCAGCCGCACGTCTTCGGGATATCGGTGGTAATGGTCGCACGCCTCGGCGCGGTCGGCGGAAAAGGTGTCCCAAATGGACGGCCCGCGCCCGTCGGCGGACGTGGCGCCCTCGATCTGGAAAGCCGATGTCGAAACTCCCCACACGAAGCCTTCGGGGAAGCTTGCGGTGCTCATTGTTGCGGATACCTTCCGGTCATGGTTGCCGCCCAGTCTCCCGCGCGGCGCTCGTCGCGCGCCAGCCTGGCCAGGCTGTATACAGGGCGCGTGGAACTGGACCGGCTCGATCGTGACATCATCGCGGCGCTCGTCGAAGACGCCCGCGCGACCTACGCGGACATCGGCCAGCAGGTGGGGCTGAGCGCGTCGGCGGTCAAGCGGCGGGTGGATCGGTTGCGCGACAGCGGGGCGATCACCGGGTTCAGCGCGAGGGTGGCGCCGCAGGCGCTCGGCTGGACGACCGAGGCCTATGTCGAGCTGTTCTGCCAGGGCAAGACCAAGCCGTCGGACATCGCGGTGGCCGTGGCCAAGTTCCCCGAGGTCGTGGGGGCCGCCACGATCACGGGCGAGGCGGACGCGCTGCTGCACATCAGGGCCACGGACGTACGGCATGTGGAGCGGGTGATCGAGCGGATCGCGTCGCAGTCGTTCGTGGTGCGAACCAAGAGCTCGATCGTCCTGTCAAGACTCGTGGACACACCTCCTGGCACCGCTGTGCCGTAATCGCGCAACCGATCGGGCCCCGGAGGCTCAAAGACGCAACACACCCGCGCGGACACGCAATGCGATCCGCTTGGCTTGCATAACCATGCGTTCTTAGCATGGCTGCGTCCCCATTGAACGGGGTTTTCCCAGGTAAAGACCATGGAGTCGCTGCATGCCCAAACACTTCCTGATGTGCCGCCCGGACTATTTCACGGTCGAGTACGCGATCAACCCGTGGATGCATCCCGAGGCCGGCGCCGACCGCGACGTGGCGGTCCGGCAGTGGGAGTGCCTGAAGTCGGCGTACGAGGAGCTCGGGCATCGGGTGAGCCTCATCGACCCGATCGACGGGCTGCCCGACATGGTGTTCGCCGCGAACGGCGCGCTGGTCGTGGGCGGGCGCGTCTACGGCGCCCGGTTCGCCTACCCGCAGCGTGCCGCCGAGGGGCCCGCCTACCTGCGCTGGTTCACCGAGCGCGGCTACCCGGCGGCCGAGGCGGAGCACGTCAACGAGGGCGAGGGCGACTTCCTCACCCTCGACGACGTCATCCTGGCGGGCACCGGCTTCCGCACGGACGTGGTCGCCCACCAGGAGGCGCAGGAATACCTGGGCCGTCCCGTGATCTCGCTCAAGCTGGTGGATCCGCGCTTCTACCACCTCGACACGGCGCTGTTCCCGCTCGACGGGCACAACGTCGCCTACTACCCGGACGCCTTCTCACCGGGCAGCCTCACGGTGCTGCGGCGCATGTTCCCCGACGCCGTGGTGGCGACCGCCGAGGACGCCGAGGTGCTCGGGCTCAACGCGGTCAGCGACGGCACGAACGTGGTCATCAACGCCGAGGCCTCGAACCTTCAACTGGAGCTCAAGCGGCGCGGGTACGAAGTGATCCCGATCGACCTGTCGGAGCTGCGTAAAGCAGGCGGGGGCCCCAAGTGCTGCACACTGGAGATCAGGGGGGAGAACTGACATGACCACCAGCGCAGAGCTGATCGAAGTGAGCGAGCGCCGCAGCGCGCACAACTACCATCCGCTGCCCGTCGTGATCCATGAGGCGCACGGCGCCTGGGTCACCGACGTGGACGGCAGGCGATATCTCGACTGCCTGTCCGGCTATTCCTCGCTCAACTTCGGCCACGGCCACCCGAAGATCATCGAGGCGGCGAAGGAGCAGCTCGAACGGCTGACCCTGACCAGCCGCGCCTTCTACCACGACCAGTTCGCGCGCTTCTGCGCCGGGCTCGGCGACCTCACGGGCAAGGACATGATCCTGCCCATGAACACCGGCGCCGAGGCCGTCGAGACCGCCATCAAGGTGGCGCGCAAGTGGGGCTACGAGGTCAAGGGCGTCGAACCGGGCCAGGCCAACATCATCGTGATGGAGGGCAACTTCCACGGCCGTACCACCACGATCGTCAGCTTCTCCACCGATCCGGAGGCGCACGACAACTTCGGCCCGTACACGCCGGGCTTCCGGCTGGTCCCGTACGGCTCGGTGGAGGCGATCAGGCAGGCCATCGACGCGAACACGGTGGCGGTGCTGGTCGAGCCGATCCAGGGCGAGGCCGGGGTGCTGGTGCCGGCGGACGGCTACCTGAGCGACGTACGGGCGCTGTGCTCGGCCGAGGGCGTCCTGATGATCGCCGACGAGATCCAGTCGGGGCTCGGGCGCACGGGGCACACGTTCGCGTGCGACCACGAGGGGGTCGTGCCGGACATGTACGTGCTGGGCAAGGCGCTCGGCGGCGGGGTCGTGCCGGTCTCGGCCATCGCCGCGAACCGCGACGTGCTCGGCGTCATCCACCCGGGCCAGCACGGGTCCACGTTCGGCGGCAACCCGCTGGCGTGCGCGGTCGCGAACGCGGTGATCGAGCTGCTGAACACGGGCGACTACCAGGCCAGGGCCGCCAAGCTGGGCGAGGTGCTGCACACGCGGCTGCGCGAGCTGATCGGCAGGGGCGTGGTGGAGGTGCGCGGGCGCGGGCTGTGGGCGGGCATCGACATCGACCCGGAGCTGGCGACGGGGCGCGAGGTGTCGAAGGCGCTGATGAAGCGGGGGGTGCTGGCCAAGGACACGCACGGCTCGACGATCCGGCTGGCGCCGCCGATCGTCGTCTCGGAGGACGACCTGCTGTGGGCGATCGGCCAGCTCACCGACGCCCTCTACGAGTTCCAGACCGTCTGATACGGCTTCGCCCGGCAGGGCCCGCCCACCGCACGTGGCCGGGCCCTGTCCAGGGGAACGCTCCTCCGGCTCACCGGTGGCCCGCCGTCACGACCCAAGTGGGCCGGCGACGTGCCAGACCTCCATCCCGTCGGGAGCCTCGCCGGGCGTGAACCCCGCCTTCCGGAGCTCGGCCCGCAGGGTCTCCCCCGCCGGCCAGTGGTTGGTGGAGATCGTCTCGTCCTCGCTGATCACCACGCCGTGCTGCTTGACCCGGTAGACGAACCGCGAGGTGACGCTCTCGCCCGCGACGTCGAGCACCTGCCCGGCGACCTCGTACACGTGCCTGCCGACCGGGTAGGAACCCATGACCTCCAGCTCGCCGGGCTCGGGCGCGGTGCGTTCGCGCCAGTTGAACACCAGCCGCCCGCCCGGCTCCAGTTGCCTGGCCAGCACCCGCCAGAGCTCGGCCCGCTCGTCGGCGCCGAAGTTCTGCAGCACCGAGATCATCACGATGGCCTCGACCGGCTCGTCCACCTCGACGTCCAGGGCCCCGCAGGGCAGGACGGTCACGCGGCGCAGCGTCTCGGGGTCGGCCGCCAGCCGGGAGATCAGCACCGAGCGCATGCCCAGCGACGGTTCGAGCGCGTAGATCTCGGCGGGGGTCTCGCGGGCGATGAGCTGGGTGATCAGCCCGGTGCCCGCGCCGATCTCGATGACGCTTCGCCGCACGTCCTTGAGGAGCGGCGGCAGCAGCCCGCGCACGACCGGAACGTGACCGTCCTCGTGCCAGAGGTCGTAGAAGGGCACGGCGACGGCGTAATTGTCCTTGTGCATGGAGATCAGCGTAGGCGGACCGAGTCGATCGGCTTGACCACCTCGCCGGTGGAGCCGTGCCAGGTGACCTCGTCGGGCAGGGTCAGCGTGGCCAGCGCGTTCTGGAACAGCGGGCCCTTGGTGATGCGCCACCTGAACGGCGGGCGCGGGATGCCCGCCAGCCGCCGCAGCAGGCTGCCCACCAGGGTGGCGACCGAGAACTGGGTGAACACGTTGGCCCAGCGCAGCATGCGGCTGAGCGGGTTGCGGATCGGCGAGCAGACGATCTGGTAGACCGGGCCGTTGTTGGCCTTGGCCAGGTAGGAGTAGTGGACGTCGCCGGACAGGATGACCACGGGCTTGCCGAGCCCGATCAGCAGCCGGGACAGGTCCTCGAACGAGCGACGGAACGCCGCCCAGTGCTCCAGGTCGATGGCCTGCCTGAGCGTCTCCGACCAGCGCCGCACCAGGGGACCCCACTTGCCGTCGCACAGGGCCTCGTTCCAGTTCTGTACGCCGTGGACGCCCTCGGGCAGCAGGAACGGGATCGACGAGCCGATGATCAGCCGCTCGGCCGGGCGCGTCACCTGCTCCTGCAGCCAGGCCCACTCGTCGGGGTCGAGCATGCGGCGGTCGCCGGGCGTGAGCTGCCTGGCGCACCGGGTGTCGATCATGATCAGGCGGGCGGGCCCGATGTCGCGGGCGTAGCTCCAGCGGTTGCTGCTCGGCTCGGCGTCGGCCTTCTCGGCGAAGGCGTCGAGCACGTCGGCGCCGTCGCCGCCCCCGTCCTGCAGCGTGCGCAGGAGCGCGTCCTCCGCGCGGTCGGCCGGGGAGAGGTTGCCGAGGTGCTGGTAGATGTAGTAGGCCCCGAGCCCCGCCACGACGCGGCGGCGCCACCACGGTGTCCTGGCCATCTGGTCGCGCCAGGCCTGAGAGGTGTTCCAGTCGTCGCGCAGGTCGTGGTCGTCGAAGATCATCGCGGTCGGCACGGTGGACAGCAGCCAGCGGATCTCCGTCTCGGTCCACGCCTGGCGGTAGAGCTCGGCGTATTCCTCGAAGTCGGCGATCTCGGCCTGCGGCTCGGTGTCCCGGCGGCCGTGGATGTAGGCCAGCATGTCGGGCGAGGGGTTGTCGGCGTAGACCTGGTCGCCGAGGAGCAGCAGCAGGTCGGGCCACTCGTCCTCGCCGGCCTGCGGCAGGTGTTCGCCGTAGGCGCGCAGGACGTCGTCGCCGTGGCTGCGTACGTGGGCGGCGTCGTGCGGCACGCTGGTGCGGCACGAGCCGAACGCCAGCCGGCGGATCCCTTCCGCGGGCATCAGCCTGATCCGGCTCGGCGGGCGACCCGCCATGGGCCATACCTGCTCCCCATCGAGCGTCACGGTGTACGACGCGATATCCTGGGACAACTCGACGAGATCCACGATCGCGTAGTGATGTCCGTGCACGGTGAAGGTAGGCGACCGGTAAGCCCTGCCGTCGGCCTCCACGGTGACCGTGCCGGGTTCGGCGGTCTCCACCCAGATCGAGGCGCTGTCGCGATCGACATGACGCAACATCGGTCCCACCACGAGTGCGGGCATTCCACCCCTCGATTCGACGATTAGGCACATACTCGCTCGCAAGACTGCCAGAGTGGCACGGTCCACGGCATCTCGATCGCGAGCTTGGATTTCTACCAAGAACCGGGCAAGGTCAAACCACCCGCGCTAGGATGATCGCGACAACAACGCCCAAATGGGAAGGGCAATGGCGCTTCTCCCACGAATAGGGCGTACATAACAGGAGGAATCGCTCCATGAGCATCATGGTGCCGTCAACGACGCCGGCCCTGATCACCCCGGGCCGCCAGGCCCTCGACTCCGCTCTCCACCAGCTCGGACAGGCCGCCGAGCAGCTCGGTCTCGACGACGGGCTGCGCACGATGCTGGCCACGCCCCGCCGCTCGCTGACCGTCTCGGTCCCGGTGCGGCGCGAGGACGGCCGCCTGGACGTCGTCCAGGGCTTCCGCGTCCAGCACAACGTCTCGCGTGGCCCGGCCAAGGGTGGCCTGCGGTTTCATCCCGGCACCGACATCCACGAGGTCACCGCGCTCGCGATGTGGATGACCTGGAAGTGCGCGCTGGTCGGCATCCCGTACGGCGGCGCCAAGGGCGGCGTGGCCGTGGACCCGTCCGGGCTCACCACCCGCGAGCTGGAGCGGCTGACCCGCCGCTACGTCAACGAGATCCTGCCGCTGATCGGCCCGGAGAAGGACATCCCGGCCCCCGACGTCGGCACCGACGAGCAGACCATGGCCTGGATCATGGACACCTACAGCGTCAGCGCCGGCTACTCGGTGCCCGGCGTGGTCACGGGCAAGCCCGCGACGCTGGGCGGCTCGCTCGGGCGTTCGGGCGCGACCTCGCGCGGTGTGCAGATCGCGGCGCTGGCCGCGCTCGGCCGCTCGCCCGAGGGCGTGACCGTGGCCGTGCAGGGCTTCGGCAAGGTGGGCGGCCCGGCCGCGCAATACCTGTCGGACGCCGGCTGCAAGGTGGTGGCGGTCTCCGACGCCACCGGCGCCGTCCATGCGAGCGGCGGGCTCGACATCGCCCGCCTGCGCGAGTGGGCCGCCGAGACCGGCGGCGTGCGCGGCTTCCGGCACGGCGACGCGCTGGCCCAGGAGGACCTGTTCGAGCTGGACGTCGATGTGCTGGTCCCGGCCGCGCTCGAAGGCGCGATCACGGCGGTCAACGCGCCCAGGATCCGCGCCCGCCTCATCGTGGAGGGCGCCAACGGCCCCACCACGCCCGAGGCGGACGAGATCCTCGCCGCGAACGGCACCACGGTCGTGCCCGACATCCTGGCCAACGCGGGCGGAGTGATCGTGTCCTACCTGGAGTGGGTGCAGAACATGCAGGCCTACCCATGGAGCTCCGGCGAGATCGAGCTCAAGTTGCGCGACCTCATGCTGGGCGCCTTCTCCGAGGTCAAGTCGGTGGCCGCCGAGCGCGGCCTGACGCTCAGGCAGGCGGCGCACGTCATCGGCGTGGGCCGGGTGGCCGAGGCGCACCAGATGCGCGGTCTCTACCCGTGACCGCGACTTAAGTCGCACAGGGCCCGCCCAAGGTTCGATGCCGGGGCGGGCCCTGTGCTGCGAGGGTCGAGGCATGAGATCGCTGCTGGGTTTCGTGTGTGTCGTCGCCATCATCCAGGGACTCGTCGGCTTCGCGGGCCGCGTCTGGTTCGACAGCCAATGGGGTTTTCTGCACCGGCTCGTGGACCTGCCCACCTGGGGCTATCTGGCGGTGGCCCTGGCCGCCGTCGTGGTACTGCTCGTGTCGGAGGCCGCCCATAAGCGCCAAGAGGGATAAAGAGTTGTCAGAATCCCTTTCACCGCTCCGTCCCTGCAAGAGGCCCTGATCTCCGGGCGACCGGGAGTGGGCAGGCGACCGACCCATTGGGTTTTACAAAGCACTCGCACTACTGGACAGCGGTGATCGCGAGTGTTTATCTGTATTACGCGGTAATGATCATTTATGCCGCCTTTAGTCGTCTAGCCCCGCGTTCTACGCGCATGCCCTCTTACGGTCCCGGGAGTGGTTGACGTGAACACCTTTCGTACGCGCGTCTTAGCCCTGGTCGCCTGCCTGACGCTGGTGACCTCTTGCCTGGCGTCGGGCATGCGACCCGTATCCGCCGAGACAACCCTGTCCACGAGCAACTGCGTCGCCGGCGCGGCGCCACTGGATCAGCGGAAGGCCGAGCGACCGGCGTTCCGGACGACCGCCGGCAAGGCGGCCAGAACTCTCACGCACGACGAGGCACGGCTGGAGATCGGCGCCGAGGCGCTCGGCTCGCCGACCGAGATCGGCGTGACCCCGCTCAGCGAGGCGCAGCTCCCCGCCCTGGGCGCCGGGATGGAGAACGTGACCAAGGGGCCGCGCCGCGGCTACCGTTTCACGCCGACGCCGTTCGAGTTCAAGCGCGACATCACGGTCAGCCTGCCGTACGACCCGGCGGCGCTGAAGGCCGCCGGACTCTCCCCGCAGGACGTGCGCACCTACTACTTCGACGAGAAGAGCACCTGCTGGCGTGCGCTGGAGCGGGTCTCGATCGACGAGCAGGCCGGGCTCGTGGTCTCGCGCACGAACCACTTCACCGACATGGTGAACGCGGCGGTCGTGGCGCCGGAGTCGCCCGAGCAGGTGTCGTTCGACCCCACGCAGATCAAGGGCCTGCAGGCGGCGACCCCGGCGACGGGCGTGAACCAGATCGCGCCCCCGGTGGCAGACAACCGTGGTGAGTCCCGGCTGTCGTACCCGCTCGAACTGCCGGCCGGACGGGCCGGGCTGGCCCCCTCGCTCGCCATCGCGTACTCCTCCGGCGCGACCAACGGCTGGCTCGGGCTCGGCTGGGACGTGACGATCCCGTCCATCAGCGTCGACAGCCGCTGGGGCGTGCCCCGCTACGACGCGCGGACGGAGACCGAGACCTACTCCATGATGGGCGAACAGCTCTCCCCCGTGGCACACCGGGGCACCCCGCCGCCGAGGACCGCGAACAAGGTGTTCCGGCCCCGGATCGAGGGCCGATTCGACCGCATCGTGCGCCTTGGCGACTCGCCGCGCACGTACACCTGGGAAGTCACCGACAAGGCCGGCGTCCGCCGGCTGTACGGCGGCGAGGGCGCCACGCTCGCCGACGACCAGGGCAACGTCTTCACCTGGGCGCTGCGCGAGGTGCGGGACCGCAACGACAACACGGTGCGCTACCACTACACGCAGGTCGACGACGCCGGGATCGAGGGCGGCAGCGTGACCGGCCGCGCGCTCTACCCGAAGAAGATCACCTACACCGGCCGGGGGAACGCGGAAGGCCCGTACGCGGTCACCTTCGTCCGGGACCGTGAGCTGGGCGAACCGCGCCGCAGCGACGTGAGCGTCACGGCACGCGGCGGCTTCAAGCAGGTCACGGCCGACCTGCTGCGCCGCGTCGAGGTCACCCTGAACGGCGAGCCGGTGCGCGCCTACGAGCTGACCTACACCAAGGGCGCCTTCCTCAAGACGCTGCTGAGCTCGGTCAAGCAGTTCGACGCCGACGGCAAGGCGTTCACCGCCCACGAGTTCGGCTATTTCGACGACATCAGGGACGCCTCCGGCGCCTACCAGGCGTTCGCGAAGGTCGACTGGACCTCGCCCGACGACAACGTGGTCAGCGGCGCGGTCGACGCGATCAACGACGGCGCCGGCGAGGCGGGCGCGATCAACGGCAACGCCTCCACCGGCGGCGGCGGCCACCTGTACGTCGGCTGGGGACCCAGGCGCAGCAAGTCAGGATCGATCGGGGTGAAGGCGGGCTACAGCAGATCGTCGGACAAGGGGCTGCTGGCCCTGCTCGACGTGGACGGCGACCACCTGCCCGACAAGGTCTTCCAGAACGGCGGCGGGTTCGGCTTCCGCAAGAACCTGGCCAGGCCGGGCGGGCAGCCGAGGTTCGCCGCCGAGATCACCCCGCTGCAGAACCTGCCGGGCATCCTGGGCGAGAACGCCAGCACCCGCACCGTCGGCGCCGAGGCCTACCCCGGCGCCGGCGCCCTGCAGCTCAACTACGTCGACACCATCTCCACCACCGGCCGCTACTTCAGCGACGTCAACGGAGACGGCATCCCGGACCTGGTCAACGGCGGCGCGGTGCTGTTCGGCCGGGTGGCGGCGAACGGGGCCGTGGCCTACGGCGCCGCCGCGGACACCCCGGTCCCGATCGGGTCCAGCACGGTGGCCGCGAACGGCCTGCTGCCGGACTACACCGAGGACGCGGAGCGGCGGGCGGCCTCCTTCCCCCTGGTGGACAGCGTCCGCCGGTGGACGGCGCCCTACACCGGGACCGTGGGGATCAGCGGCGCGGTCACGCTGAAGCCGGCCACGCAGCCACGGCCCGACTTCGCCGAGCCCGACGGCGTCCGCGTCGCGATCCAGCGCGAGGGCACCGAGCTGTGGGCGGCCGAGATCGCCACCGGCGACCACGGGCAGCACGCCCCGGCCGGGGTGGACGCGGTCCAGGTCGAGCGGGGCCAGCACCTGTACTTCCGGGTCGGCTCGGTGATGGACGGCGCGGACGACCTGGTCGCGTGGGATCCGAAGATCACCTACACCGGCCTGACCGGCGACGACGCCAACGGCCTGCCCGTCTCCACCTACCAGGCTTCCGAGGACTTCACCCTGGCCGGCCGGGCGGCGCTGGCCACCGCCCCGGCCGACGGCACCCTGCGGCTCGGCGGCGCGATCACGAAGAAGGCCGCCACCAGCGACGACGTCACCGTGCTCGTCACCCGCGAGGGCGAGGTCGTCTTCGAGAAGAAGGTCGACGCCGCCTTCACCGGGGAGATCCCGGTGGCGGGCGAGTTCGCGGTCAGCACCGGGCAGGAGCTGGCGTGGCGGATCGCGGTGGACTCCCCCATCGACGTGACGGTGCTGGAATGGGCGCCCACCGCCCAGTACACCTCCGAGGACGGGCGGCCGTTCTCGGTGCCGTACGACATCGACACCTATGTGGCGGGCGGCGACCAGCCGGTGCGGCCGTTCGCCGTGGCGGCCGCGGGGCGGCTCTCCGTCACGCCCGCCCTGACGGTGGCCGACGGGACGAGCGGGACGGTGGTCTTCACCGTCAAGCGGCGCAACGAGCTGCTGGCGAAGGCGACGCTCACCGCCGGCGGCACGGCCGAGGCGGTGGAGGTCGACGCGAAGGCCGGCGACGAGCTGTACTTCGACTTCACGGCCGCCGACCCGCGGCTCACCGGGAAGATCACCGGGCACACGGTGACGGTCGGCGGCGCCGAGGCCGCCTCGACCCTGCACACCAGGGCCGAGGAGGGCGTGTACGGCAGGCCGTACCGAGGCTGGGCCGCCGTCGGCTACAACGGCAACGGCGCGCGCGCCGAGCAGCCGATCAAGCAGGCGGACCTGACCGACGTCAGCGACGTCAAGGCGCAGTTGCCCGAACGCGTCGACCCGCAGGCCGACCGCGCCGCGTTCGAGCGGGACCCGAGGATCACCCCGCCGAACGCGATCCTCTTCGCGCCCGACCCCGCGACCGGGCGCTGGGGCGCCGGCGAGTTCAACTGGGTCGCCGCCGCGGAGGTGTCCAGCTCCCGGCTGGGCGGTCAGTCCATCGGGCTGCCCACCGCGGCGAGCCTGGCCGAGGTACGCGCCGTGCCGAGGATCTCGCGCACCGAGCAGATCTCCCTGACCGGCAACGTCGGCGGTGACGTGGGCACCGTGGGCGGCAGCATCGCCGAGGGCACCTCCACCGGCGAGCTGGACTACCTCGACATGAACGGCGACGGCTTCCCCGACGTGGTCGGCAGCGGCGGCGTGCAGTACACCGACCCGACCGGCGTGCTCGGCGCCACCCGGGGCGAGCTGCCCGGCGGGATCCGCTCCTCGTCGCAGAAGGTCGGCAACGCGGGCGCGGGCAGCGCGGCCCGTACGATCACGACCGGCCGCGGCCATGCCGCGCCCCCGGCCTCGACCACGTCCAACACCGCCAACGCCGGCAACGACCTGCCGCCGCTGGGCATCGGCGGCGACCTGGGCAGCGGCAAGAGCGAGGGCAAGAGCGACCTGCTCGACATCAACGCCGACGGCCTGCCCGACCGGGTCTCCTCCGACGGGAAGGTGGCGCTCAACCTGGGCTACCGGTTCGCCGCGCCGGAGCCGTGGCCCGGGGTGACGCTCAACGACGGCCGTAGCGCCAACCGCGGGCTCAGGATCGGCTTCAACACCGACTTCTACGGCCTGGCCGGCGGCGCCTCGTTCAGCCAGGGCGACAGCACCACGAGGAAGTCGCTGGCCGACGTCAACGGCGACGGCCTGGCCGACCAGGTGAGCGCGGGCAATCCGATCAAGGTCGCGCTGAACACGGGGACCGGCTTCGCCGATCCGGTCGACTTCCACGGCAGCCTGACCGGCATCAACGCCGACAGCAACGCCAAGGTCGGCGGCGGGCTGTACTTCTCCATCAAGATCCCGATCGCCTTCGGATTAGGCGGATATATCATCATCAACCCTGGCGCGGACGTCTCCACCGGCGCGTCGAGAGCGGCGCAGAGCCTGCGCGACCTGGACGGCGACGGTTTCACCGACCACCTCGCCTCGACCAAGGACAACGAGCTGACGGTCGCCGCGAACCAGACCGGCCGCACCAACCTGCTCAAGACCGTCAAGCGGCCGCTCGGATCGTCGATCGAGCTCGGCTACGCCCGCGCGGGCAACACCTACGCCCAGCCTCAGTCGCAGTGGGTGCTGAGCTCGGTCAAGACCTCCGACGGCCTGGCCGGCGACGGCCCCGACGTCCAGCACACGGCCTTCAGCTACGCGGACGGCGTACAGGACCGGCTGGAGCGGGAGTTCCTCGGCTACGGCAGGCTCGTCACCACGCAGCTCGACCGGTCGGGCAAGGCGCTCAGGAGCACCACCTCGACGTTCGACACCAGCGGTTTCCACACGCGCGGCCTGCTCCTCAGCGAGAGCCTGGCCGACGGCGCGGGCAAGCCGTTCACCAGGACCGAGAACACCTACGACGTCCGCGACCTGGGCGGCGGCACCCGGTTCCCGCAGCTCACGCGGGTCGAGGCCAGCTGGTTCGAGGGCCAGGCGCAGGCCGGCAAGCAGACCAGGACCGAGATGTCGTACGACGAGCTCGGCAACCTGACCAAGAAGATCGAGTACGGCGAGCCGGGCACGGGCGACGACGTCGAGACCGTCACCGGCTACACCACGTGCGCCGACACCCACATCGTCGGCGTGCCACGGACGCTCCAGGTCCGCGGCGGGGGCAAGGTCATGCGCCGCGCGGACTCCACCGTGGACTGCCGGACCGGCAACGTCACCCAGCACCGGGCCCTGCTGGCCGACAACACCGCCGCGGTCACCGACCTGACCTACCATCCCACCGGCACGATCGCGACGCGCACCTCGCCACAGAACCACCGCGCGCAGCGCTACCGGCTGTCCTACACCTACGACGACGTGATCGGCAATTACGTCACCGCCACCACCGACAGCTTCGGCCTCACCTCGTCGGCCACCTATGACCTGCGGTTCGGCACGCAGCTCACCGCCGTGGACGTCAACGGGCAGCGGCAGGAGAGCACCTATGACGCGGCCGGCCGGCTGACGTCGTTGACCGGCCCGCTCGAGCGCGGCTGGTGGCGGCCCACGATCGGCATCGAGTACCACCACGACGCGACCGTGCCCTACGCCGTCACCCGGCACCTGGACCGGAAGGCGGGCGGCGTCGTGGAGCTCGACACCATCGACACGATCACCTTCACCGACGGGCTGGGGCGTACCGTCCAGACCAAGAAGGACGCGACGCTGGACGGCACCGAGGCCATGACCGTCTCGGGCCGGATCGTCTTCGACGAGTTCGGCCGCGCCGTCAAGCAGTACTACCCGACCAGCGAGCGGAAGGGCACCGCCAACACCACCTTCGCCGCGGGCTTCGACACCGTGCGGCCCACGGTGACCGACTACGACGTGCTGGACCGCACGGTCAGGTCGCAGCTCCCGGACGAGAGCGTGACCACCACCGCCTACGGGTTCGGGAACGACCGGGCGGGCGTCCGCCAGTTCGAGATGGCCGTCACCGACGCCAAGGGCAACGTGCGGCGCTCCTACGTCGACGTCAGCCAGCGGACCACCGCCGTGCGCGAGCCGGGGGCCAAGGCCACCGACCCGCCCATCTGGACCGGCTACGCCTTCGACCCGCTGGGCCAGATCGTCACCGTCACCGACGACCGCGGCAACCGCACCCTGTCCAACTACGACGACCTGGGCCGCAGGACCGCGATCAGCACCCCGGACGGCGGCACCACCACGACCGTGTACGACCCGGCGGGCAACCCGGTCCGCGAGGTCACGGCCAACCTGGCCAAGCGCCCGGCGGCGGTCACCTACACCTACGACCAGAACCGGCTGACGGAGATCAACTACCCGGTCTTCACCGGCAACAACGTGCGCTACACCTATGGCGCGGCGGGCGCGCCGGGCAACACGGCCGGCCGGGTGAGCAAGATCCAGGACGGCGCGGGTGAGGTCGCCCGCGAGTACGGCCCGCTGGGCGAGGTCACGAAGGAGACCCGCACGGTGCGCGGCCCGTACTACCGCGACTTCACCACGGCCTACAGCTACGACAGCTTCGGCCGCGTGCTCCAGCTCACCTACAAGGACGGCGAGGTGCTCACCTACGCCTACGACAGCGGCGGGATGATCACCTCGGCCGGCGGGTCGAAGAAGGGCAGCGAGTACTCCTACCTGAAGCGGATCGACTACGACAAGTTCGGCCAGCGGGTCGCGATGGACCTGGGCAACGGCGTGCGCACCACGTTCGCCTACGACGCGGAGGACCGCAGGCTGGCCACCCTGAGGTCGGCGCAGCCGGGCGGCCACGTCATCCAGAAGCTGGGCTTCGGCTACGACGCCGTCGGCAACGTCACCCGTCTGCACAACGACGTCGACCTGCCGGGCCACGACGACCATTCCCGGCTGAACGGCCCCACCACCCAGACCTTCACCTACGACAACCTCTACCGGCTCACCGCCGCCACCGGCGCGTACCGGTACACGCCTGATCAGACCGACACGTACACGCTGTCGATGGCGTACGACACCATCCACAACCTGACCCGCAAGGCCCAGGACCACAGGCTCGTCGTCGAGAACCAGCCCGACCAGCCCCAGCCGGACACCACCTACGTCCAGCCCTACACCTACGCCGCCGGCAAGGCGCACACCACCAAGACGGTCGGTGACGTCGAGCTGACCTATGACGCGAACGGCAACCTGACCGACCGCGTCACCCCGCGCGGCGGCCAGCGCAGACAGCTCATCTGGGACGAGGAGAACCGCCTGGCCTGCGTCCACGACGACTCCAGGTTCATCCCGCAGCCGCAGGACGCCACCGGGTGCGCCAAGGCGGAGCAGCCGCCGACCGTCCGCTTCGCCTACGACGACCAGGGCACGCGCGTGGTCAAGGACGGGGCGCAGATCAGCCTCTATCCGAACCAGTTCTACACGACCCGCGGGCACGCCGAGTTCAAGCACGTCTTCGTGGCCGGCACCAGGATCGTCTCGAAGACCATGAAGGCGGACGACACCTTCGAGAACGACCAGTTCTTCTACCAGAGCGACCATCTCGGCTCGACCGCGTACGGCACCGACAGGGAGGGGAAGGTCTCCCAGCACCTTGAGTACTTCCCGACCGGGGAGACCTGGGTCGACGCGCGCTCGGACGACCAGACCCTCTACCAGTTCACCGGCAAGGAGCTCGACGCCGAGACCGGCTTCACCTACCACGGGGCCCGCTACTACGACCCCAGGATGAGCCAGTGGCAGTCCGCGGACCCGGCGGCCGGCTCCTACCTGGACGGCAAACCGAACGGCGGTGTGTTCCGCAGCGCCAACCTGGCCGGGTACAGCTACGCCGCCAACGACCCGGTCGGCCGCTTCGACCCGAGCGGCAACTGGGAGGAGGTCGGGCACCAGTGGACGACACAGGCCGCCGCCCTGGCCGCGGGGCTCCCCTCACAGGTGTCGTACGACCTCGGCAAGGCCGCCTTCGCTCCGGACCTCGACAGCCGCGTGGCGACGAGCTGGTCCTCGTTGTGGAACCAGAACGACCCCGCCGGGCACTTCCAGAGCACTCACCTGTTGAACAGGAGGAACGCGCTGGAGACCCAGAGGGCGGCGGGTGACGACGTCCGGGCGGTCGTCGAGGACATGGACATCACCACACGTATCCCGGTGGTTCCCCACATGGTCCATCCGTTCACCGGAGGCACTATCGTGCTTCCGCCCGACATGTTCAAGAAGTTGTTCCCGCCCAGGTTCTCGGCGGCGCAGGAGAACGCCCTGCACGCCTTCGGCGACGCCTACTCCCACGTCGATTTCAGCACTGCGATGGATCCCCTCTGCCCGTGCATGTTCGGCGTGCCCGCCGGCCACGTGACGTTCTGGGGCGCTATCACGTTCTCGACGGGCGAGGTGGACAATCCGCACACGAACCCCGTCCAGTACCGGCGGTGGCTCGGCGCGGTGTACGACGCCTTCCGCTACCGCGCGAGCAAGGAAGGGCTCACGCCGAGGATGTCGAAGTACGACTTCGTCGAGTCGATGATGCGCGACGTGGCGGGGAAGCCGGACCCCGCCGAGCAGAAGCGAGCCCTGCAAGACCACATCAAGCGGATGGACCAGCAATAACGGATCTGGTGGGGGCGCTCTCAGTGCCGCGGCTCGGCGTAGTCGAGCGCCTCCACCAGGCTCTCCAGGTCGCGCATGAGCTGCTCGGTGCGCTCGCGCCCGAACGCCGGCCCGATCACCCCCTGCTGCTCGGCCACCGTACCGTCCACCCGGGCGAGCAACTCGGCCCCCCGATCGGAGACGAACACCGCCACCGCGGGCCACCGCGTTCGCCGGCAGGCACTGGCTGTCGGTGCTACGCGACCCTGGTGGTGGCCGGGCTCTCGCTGGTCATCGGCATCTTCATGAGCACCAGGACCACCGGCCTCGGCGAGCTGACCTCGCTGGTCAACTTCGGCGCGCTGACCGCCTTCCTGCTGCTGCACGTCTCGGTGGTCGTGCACTACGTGGCCAGGCAGCGGAGCCGGAACTGCACGACCTGGTCACCTGGACCCCGGAGCTGACCGGGCTGGACGCCCTGGACGCCTACCAGCTCGTCAGCCAGGCCGGGCAGGCGCCGGTCGGGAACGTGTGCGACACCAACTACACGATGGTCGCCAAGGTGCCCAAGGCGTGTCTGGGCGAGACCGGCGTGTACGAGGGGGCGCACGCCCGGCTGCGGGCCCTCGGTTCCGCGTACACAAGTTAGGGTAAACCTTGATGTCGCAGGTCAGGGCACTGATCATCTTCGTCTTAGAGTGGGAAGGTGCTCAGGTTGGTGCTGTCTCTGGTCCTGCTCGACCCGGCCGCCGTCACCGAGGTGTCGCAGCGCAACGTGCCGATGCCCCGCGTGCTGACCCCTGACGGCGACCGCCTGGGCTACGCGCCGGTCCCGCGTCCCTATACGGGGGCGCGGCGGCTGACCGGGGTGCTGCTCGGCCGCGATCCGGTCACCAGGTCGGACGTGCTGTGCGGCGGCACGGTGATCGGTTCGCGCAGCCGCAGCCTGGTGCTGACGGCGGCGCACTGCCTCTTCCACGACGGGCGGCCGCTCAAGCACCTGGCGTTCCTGCCCGGCTACGACCGGGGGCGGCCGCCGCTGGGGGTCTGGCCGGTGGTCCGTACGTGGGTCCCGGGGAAGTGGAGCGGGCGGGCGTTCTCGACGGAGCTGCTGCCGTACGACGTGGGCCTGGTCGGCGTCGTGAGCCGCAAGCGCCCGCTGGAGGCCGTGACCGGGCGGGGCCTGCCGGCGATGCCCACCACCAGGGGCACCCAGCTCCGCGGCCTCGAACTGCTCGGCTACCCGGCGGGCAAGGGCTACCCCGGCACCGAGATGTACCGCTGCCTGGGCGACACCGTCGAAGGGATCTCCCAGGGGCCGGGGGTGATGGTCACCCGCAACTGCCACGCCGCGGCGGGCGGCAGCGGCGGCCCCGCCCTGTACGGCGGCGCGGTGGCGGGCGTCGTGTCGTCCTCCAGCCCGCTGAACGACACCAAGGGCTACACCGTGCTGACCCGGCTGGGGGGCGGGCCGTTCCAGCGGATGTTCGCCAGGGCCGACCGGGTCATGCGGCTCAGGCAGCCCTCGTAGAGAAGGCTCAGGCGGTCTGGGCGACTCGCGGACGGCGCGGGGCTCAGGCGGCCTGGGCGACGATCTCCTCGCAGATGGCGTGGGTGGCGAGGGCGTCGTCGGCGTCGACGCGGCGGCCGTCGCGGACGGCGGTGAGGAACTCCAGGCAGATCTGCTCGATGCCGCGCTGCCGGGCGACCGGCACCCAGTCGGGCCGCCTGGCCAGCAGCTCGCCGCCCCGGTAGTCGACGACGTCGCCGAGGTTGACCACGCGGCGCTTGGCGCCGTCGCCCATGGCCTCGCAGGTCTCCTCGTTCGCGCCGCTCATCCGGTTCATGACGCCGAGCGCGGTGAAGCCGTCGCCGGACAGCTCCAGGACGATGTGCTCGATCAGGCCGTCCTTGACGCGGGTCCTGATCGTGGTGCCGGTGACCTGGCCGGGGGCGAGGAACCTGAGGGTGTCCACCACGTGCACGAAGTCGTCGAAGACCGCCCGGCGCGGGGTGTCCGGGAGGTTGTCGCGGTTCTTCTGCATGACGACGAGGTGGCGGGGGTGAGCGGCGAGTTCGGCGTACCCGGGCGCGTGGCGGCGGTTGAAGCCGACCATCAGGGATCGGTCCGCCGCCTTCGCGAGGCCGGCGAGGTGCTCGGACTCGGCCAGCGTGTAGGCGATCGGCTTGTCGACGTAGACGTGGATCCCGGCGTCGAGCAGCGACTCGACGATCTCCGGGTGGGCGTCGGTGGCGGCGTGCACGAACGCCGCGTCGGCCCCGGCCTTGACCACCTCGTCCACGCTGCTCGACCGGCGGGCGATCCGGTAGGTGTCGCCGAGCCGGTCGAGCCGGGCCGTGTTGCGGGTACAGAGGTGCAGGTCGAGACCGGGCTGAGCGGCGAGGACGGGGAGGTATGCCTTCTCCGCGATGTCGCCCAGGCCGATCATGGCTATCTTCACGCCCCGAGCGTAGCTTTGAACGCCTCGTCGATCGGGGTAGGCGCGACGCCGAACGTGCGCTGGAAGGCCGAGGAGTCGAGCACGAAGGGCGCGGTGAACTGGTAGCGGACGTGCTTGAGCTCGCGCATCATGGGCGAGAACAGCCCGCCGAGCCGGATGACCGGCCACGGCACCTGCGAGAACCTGGGCGCCGGCCGGCCGAGCAGCTCGGCCATCCGTGTCCCGATCCCCCGGAACGTCAGGGGTTCCGCCGTGGGCACGTGCCAGGGGCGGCCCCAGGCCCGCTCGTCGGTGCCGGCCGTGATCAGCGCGTCGGCCACGTCGGGCAGGTAGGTGAAGCTGTGCGGCACGTCACCCGGCCAGATGAGCTGCACGCTCTTGCCCGCCTTGAGCGGGACGATGAAGCGGTCGCCCAGGTAGGACTGGTCGGTGGCGCCAGGGCCGAAGTAGTCGGAGCCGCGCACCTCGGTCGCCCTGATCCGGCCGGCCTCGTGCGCGGCCAGCGCGTCGTCCCACATCTTCGCCCGTACCCGGAACTTGGGGTTGGGCGAGGACAGCGGCAGGTCCTCGGTCATCGGGACGGAGACGGGACCGTACGCGTAGAGGTTGCCCAGCATCACCAGCACGGCGCCGCTCGACTCGGCGGCGGCCAGGAACGACGCGGCCATCGGCGGCCAGTCGGTGAGCCAGCGGTGATACTGCGGGTTGACGCAGTTGTACAGGACGTCGGCGCCCTTGGTGACCTCGATCAGGCGGGCCTGGTCCGCGATGTCGGCGGCCACCTTGACCGCCCCTTCCGGACCGCTGCCCGAGCGGGTCACGACGGTGACCTCGTGACCCTGGGCGACGAGCTTGGCGGCCACGTGCGAGCCGACCTGGCCGGAACCGACGACAACGTGCTTACCCATGATCAGACCTGCTTCCAGACGATGCGGAGGACGGCGTTGAGGACGAAGACTGCGAAGAAGACGACGGCGGAGGTCGTCAGGCCGGAGGCGTAGTGCGCCAGGGCGCCGCCGCCGAACCAGAGGATCTCCAGCGCGGCGCGGGCCAGGCCGGTGAGCGGAAACGTGGCGTTCGCGCCGCCGCCCGCTCCGAACAGCGCCCACGCGGCGATGAACAGCGCGGGGCCGCCCAGCCCGGCGAGAACCTTGATCACCCAGTGGGGGCTGACCGTGAAGCCCCAGTATCCCACGGAGATCAACACGCCGAGTTCCAGGAAGAACATCAGTGCGGCGTTCGCGTGCTTGGCCATTTCCGTCTCCTTCGCTTTCTGAGAGCAATGCTCTCGCAAAAGAGCACCAATCGTCAAGAGCGGTGCTCTCGTTTTTTGGCAGCGCTCTGATAACCTGCTGTTCATGACAGCCAGCCGAACCGCCAGAGAACGTGTCAGGGCCGAGCTCACCAGGGAGATCACCGATATCGCGCGCCGCCAGCTCGCCACCGACGGGGCCGGCGGACTGTCCCTGCGGGCGGTGGCGCGGGAGATGGGCATGGTCTCCTCGGCCATCTACCGCTATTTCCCGAGCCGCGACGACCTGCTGACCGCCTTGATCATCGACGGCTACAACGCCCTGGGCGAGGCCGTCGAGCAGGCGGAGGCGGTCGTCCCCCGCGACCACTACCTGCACCGCTGGCTGGCGACCTGCCACGGGGTGCGCGACTGGGCGGTGGCGCACCCGCACGAATACGCGCTGCTCTACGGCTCCCCCGTGCCCGGCTACCAGGCGCCCCAGGACACGGTCGCGGCCCGGGTGCGCGACGTCACCGTGCTGGGCCACATCATCTCGGACGCCTGGCGTGCGGGCGCGGTGCGGGCCCCTGCGGGGACGGCCCCGGAGGAGCTCGAACCGGAGGTGGCCGCGTTCCGCGACCTCATGCCGGAGGTGCCCGGCGATGTGATCTGGCACGCGCTCACGGGGTGGACCGCCCTGTACGGGTGGGTCAACTTCGAGGTGTTCGGCCAGTTCAACAACACGATCGAGAACCGGCGCGGGGCGTTCGGCCACTCGATGCGCCTGATGGCCGGGGCGATGGGACTTGCTCGGTAAGACTTACCAAGTCTTACCGAATACCTGGCACGCAGGACATCGGAGCTCGGGCGCTTCACCGACGTGGCGCTGCTCGTGCTCATCAGCCTCGGAGGAGCGGCGCAAGCCGTACCGGATCACCTCGGCCGGTTCGCTCCGCTCCCACCCCGACCGACAGCTCATGATCGTTTGAGGAGAGGGACGATGACCTCGTCCACGATCTCGACGACGAGCCGTTCGGGGATGGAGCCGTGGTGCAGGAAGTGGTGGCGCAGCAGCGCGTGCCCGGCGTCGAGGCGGCGGGGGGTGACGTCCGCCGGGTCCACCTCCCCCCGCTCGACCGCGCGGCGCACGATCTCCTCCATCATCTTCCTGGCCTTGCCCTGCGAGTTCTCCCGCATGGTGCTCAGCGGCGACTCGCCCCTGAGCGCCTCGCCGAGCAGCCCGCGCATCGCCTCTCCGGCCGGGCCCGACAGGTGCCGCGCCATGCTACTGAGCACGGCCACCAGGTCGTCGCGCAGGTTGCCCGTGTCGGGCGAGGACTCGGGGGTGGGCAGGGAGTGATAGACCGCCTCCATCACCAGCTCGATACGGGTGGGCCAGCGCCGGTAGAGCGACGCCTTGCTGGCCTTGGCGCGCTCGGCCACCCGCTCCATGGTGAGCCCGGCATAGCCGACCTCGGCCAGCTCGTCGAGCGTGGCCTGGTAGATGGCGGCGCTGAGGGCCTCGCCCCGGCGGCGTGGCAGCTTGCGGTGGTCGGTGACCATGGCATGCATCCTATGGAGCGCCGGTGACCAGACCGGTGTCGCCGTTGACGGTGACGACCTGACCGTCCCGCAGCACGGCCGTCGCCTGGCCGGTGCCCATGACGGCCGGGATGCCGTACTCCCTGGCCACGATGGCCGCGTGCGACGCCGCGCCGCCGGTGTCCACGACCACCGCCGCCGCCCGCTGGAACAGCGGCGTCCACGACGGATTCGTGTAAGGGCACACGAGCACGTCACCCGCCTCCAGCCTGCCGAACTCCTTCGGTTCCCTGATCACCTTCACCGGCCCCGTCGCGGTGCCACCACCGGCCGGAGCACCGGCGACCAGCGCGTCGCCCGTCTCGTGGACGGGGAAGACCGCGGCCGGGTCGATGAGCCGTACGCCTGACAGCTCCTCGCGCTTGACCGCCCGCGCCCTGACCGTCTCCCGCAGCCGCCCGGAGTCCGCGCACGGCAGCTCGGCCACGTCCGGAATCGCCTCCAGCTCCTCCAGCCGCAGGTGGAAGACGTCCTCCGGGCGGTCGAGCACGCCCGCGTCGCGCAGACGGCGGCCCATCTCCAGCAGCGACCTGCGCAGGACGGGCTGCGGCATCGTGAAGGAGAAGTGGCTGTCCTCACGGAACGCGACGCCCGCCCGCGCCGCCGCCACCCACCGCACGACGCGAGCACGGCGCCGCTTCGAGCGCAGGAACGGATGCCGAAGCAGCCGGTCGAGCGCGCCATCGTCCTTCTGATGCTCGGAAGGTACGCCCGCCAGGGCCCTGATCAGGCCGAGGACGGTCTCAGGGGCGTCCGCCCAGGTGGGCGGGGTGACGAGGATGGGGCTGGACGTCTCGCGGTGGCCGTATTCGTCGAGGAAGGCCGCCAGCTCGGCCGCGAAGGCCGCGGGCATCGGGTCGGCGTCCAGCGCCCCGGTGCGCTCGGCCAGCCCGGCCAGCCGGGCCAGCTCCGCGTTGGCGTCGGTGGTGCGGGTACGCGCCCCGTACAGCAGATCGGCGAACAGCTCCCGCCGGCCGAGCAGCCTGACGGCCACCAGCAGGCGCAGCAGCGCGAGCCCGGTCCCCGGCAGGTAGTCGATCCGCAGGTCCGCCACCGGCCGCACCAGGGCGAGCGCCTGCCGGGGCATCCGCAGGAGCGTCGCCCACGGCATCGCGGTCAGGTCGCGGGCGGCCAGCTCCTTGACCGCCCCCAGGTAGTCGCGGAAGCGCCGGTCCTCGGTCCACCGCGCGGGGTCGTACCTCCTGGCCTTGGCCACGAACCGGAACGGCATCCCGAGCATTCGCACGGTGGGTCGCGGCGTCGGCGGTATGAGCTGATAGACGACGCCGTCCTCCTCCCGCAGAAACCCCTCGAACGCGCCCACCACTCCGAAGCTGTCCATCACCTTGGCCATCAGCCCGGCCGGGCCGTCCGGCAACCAGGTCGACATGTCGATCGGATACGGCCGTTCCGGCAGATATTCCAGCAGGATCGTGCACAGGCGGCGCTGAATCGGGTTGAGCCGGCCCACCGGGGGCGGCGGCAGCGCGGTCATCGGCCTGGCCTGCAGCAGGTGGACGCGGCCGCCCGCGTACGCCCACTCGATGTCCTGAGGGCGCCCGAAGTGCGCGGCCACCTCCCTGCCCAGCCGCGCCAGCTCCACGAGCGCCCGCTCAGGCAACCGCTCAGGCCCAGGCCCGGCGGCGCTTTGGTGGACGACGCCCCCGCCGGCCGCGCCGCGGATGACCACCTCGCGGCGACCCGGCGTGAAGTCGGTCCGGCCCGACGGGTGGATCACGTAGTGGTCGGGCGTGACCAGGCCGGAGACGACGGCCTCGCCCAGCCCGCTACTGGCGTCGATCACGATCCTGCCGCGGTCGCCGCTGATCGGGTCGGCCGTGAACATGACGCCCGCCAGCTCCGCCTCGACCATGCGCTGCACGACCACCGCGATCCGTACCTCGGCGGCGTCGATCCCCAGCTTGGCGCGGTAGGCGATCGCGCGGTCGGTCCAGAGCGAGCCCCAGCAGCGGCGTACGGCGTCGAGCAGGTCCTGCTCCCCCACGACGTTCAGGTAGGTGTCCTGCTGACCGGCGAACGCGGCCCCGGGCAGGTCCTCGGCGGTGGCGCTCGATCGTACGGCCACGGCCCCGCCGCCGAGCTCGGCGTAGGCGCCGGCGATCGCCTGCCGCAGCTCGCCGGACGGCTGGACCTGCTCGAAGTAGGCCCGCGTGTCGTGACCCTGCGCGACCAGCTCGTAGGCGTGCGTGGTAACGACGAAGCCGTCGGGCACGGGGAAGACGTTCTGGACCAGCTCCCCCAGGTTGGCGCCCTTGCCACCGGCCAGGGCGAGGTCGCCGCGGCCGAAGGCGTTCAGGGGTGCGACGAGTTTCACTGTCTCTCCTCGGCATAAGCGGTGGTACGGAGCGGTCGCGCCGGCAGCGCCAGCGCGAGGAAGAACGCCACGGCGAACAGCGGCGCCATGGCGGCGAACACGGGCGGTACGGCCTCGGCGAAGGCGTCCCGCACGCTGTCGGGCAGGTCGGCGGGCACGGCGGTGGGCACGCCGTCGGAGAAGCGCAGCGTGATCAGCGCGCCCACCAGCGCGACCCCGGCCGACGCCCCGATCTGGCGCAGGAACGTCACCGAGGAGGTGGCGGTGCCCAGGTCGGCGTACTCGACGGCGTTCTGCGCGGCCAGCACCATGACCTGCATGACGAGCCCGACTCCGAGCCCGGTCAGCAGCATGGCCAGTGCCAGCATGAGCGGCGAGGCACCGGCGAGCCCGACCAGCCCGAGCCCTGCGGCCGCCAGGAGCGTGCCCGCGACGGGGTAGGGCTTGTACACGCCGGTCCGGGTGATCAGGCGGCCCGACACGATGGTGGTGAACAGCACGCCGCCCATGAGCGCGGTCACCAGCAGCCCGGCCTGCGTGGCGCTGGTGCGCAGCGCGATCTGCAGGTACGCCGGCATATACGTGATCGTCCCGAACAACGCGAACCCGATCAGCAGGCTGATCGTCACCGGCACCGCGAAGGCCCGGTCCTTGAACAGCCGGAGCGGCAGGATCGGGTCCTTGGCGTACCGGGCGCTCACCAGCCATCCCACGAACCCTGCCGCGGCCAGCACCAGATAGCCGGCATTCCGGGTCTGCCCCACCATGACCACCCCCACCACGGCGACGGCCAGCGTGACCGCCCCCGCGACATCGAGCGGCGCCCGTGTGACGGGCTTGGGCAACTTGAGCGTGGCACTCAGCACGGCCAGCGCCAGCAGCCCCAGCGGCGGGTAGATGGCGAAGATCCACCGCCAGCCGAACTGGTCGATGAAGAACCCGCCGATCAACGGCCCGCCCACGGCGGCCACGACGTACGCGGCCCCGATGAGCCCGAGATACCGCCCCCGCTCCCGCGGGCTGACGACCTCCCCGATGATCGCCTGCGCCCCGATCATCAGCCCGCCGCCGCCCAGCCCCTGCACCGCCCGGAAGGCGATGAACTGCGGCATCGACGTCGCCACGGCGCACAGCACGGCCCCGGTCACGAAGATCACGATGGCGACCTGCATGGTGGGCTTGCGGCCGTACCGGTCGCCGAGTTTGCCGTACACGGGCATGACGACGGTGGCGGCGACGAGATAGGCGCTGATCACGGCGGGCATCTGATCGAGCCCGCCCAGACTCCCCGCGACGGCCGGGAGGGCGGGCGCCATGATCGTCTGATCGAGCGCCCCCAGCAACATCGCCAGCATCACACCGGCCAGCACGAATCCCATCAGACCGCCCTTTAGAGAACGACTCGTTCTCTAAACAGCATAGGATTCGCCCCGAAGAAACGCAACGTTCACTAACGGATCCGCCGCCGTTCCATACCTTCATCGCGTTTCCGCTTGTCCCGCCGACGGGACGGTGTCAGCGTGTGAGCACGTGGAAGACGTGGCCTCCTGATCCGTTCCGGTTCGGCCAGCCCTACAAGGAGGTCATCGTGGCCGACCTCGATCGTGAGGCGATGCGGGCCGTGGCGGAGCGGATCCAGCGCCTCTCGGACGAGCACTGGTGGGCGCTCGATCTCCCCTGCCGCCTGATGGAGAAGGACGCGTGGGTGGGGCCGACGGGCGCCAGGTTCGGCGCGGACGTCCACGCCGCCCAGCGAGAGCTGCGCGACCTGCTCACGCGAGCCGTCCACAGCGCGAACCAGAAGCTGGCCGCGACCCAGGACAGGCCATGACGGAGTTCACCGGGGTCAGGCAGCCCGAGTTCGACACGATGGCGAGCAAGCACACCGAGGCCGGCCGGCGGCTGGAGGAGCTGGCGCAGGCGCTGCACGGCGAGCTGACGAGCGCCGGCCTCGACCCCGCTCCGGCGGCCCGGCTCCGGCAACTCGCGGGCCGGGTCACCTCCCAGGCCGAGGACCTGCGACGACGCCAGAAACTGGTCCACGAACTGGCACAACAGAAGATCACCTTCGGCCGGAGCACCGCCGCGGGCAGCTTCCTGGAGATCCCCGACGACCTGGACACCGCCAAGGGCCTCCTGGAGGGCACACTCGCGGGCCGCGCCGCCCTCCGAGCCGCCAACGGCGACGCCGCGGCCCTGGCCGAACTGGAGAAGTACGCGTCACGGGCCGGCGACCCGGCGTTCGCCAAGTCGTTCCTCACCACGCTGGGAGCGCGCGGCGTGACGCGACTGCCCGGCTCACTCGCTCTCGCACTGCGCGACGCCACCCGCCACCAGGACACCGAGCGCGCGACCCGGCTCTCCGGCCAGGGCAAGAAGACCCTCAGCATGCTGAGCACGATCCTCGCCAAAGGCACCAACCCGAAAAGTCCCGCCTACGCGGGCGCCGACTTCCTCAAGGACCTGGTGACGGAAGGACGGGCCCAGCACGAGGCCGGCGGCACGAGCTACTCGGGCTACCAGGCCCAGGCCCTCATCTGGCGCACCCACGACGGCAAACCGCCGTACTCGAGGCAGTTCATGGAGACCGTCGGCCGCGACGTGATCGTCTACGAACACGACCAACGCAAGGACCAGTGGGCGGCCGGCGGAGCCCGGCTCCCCATCCTCGACCTGGCCGGCGCCCTCGGCCTGAACCTCCAGCTGAGACCCGGCAGCCACATGAGCGGCCCGGACATGAAGGGCAAGTTCTCTGTGGTGGAGGACCTGTTCCATGCTGCGAAGCACGGCCGGGAGGCGTCCCATGCCCTGCTGGATCACACGCCGGCCGGGTGGAAGGAGTCCGTGCTGAGCTATCTCCTGACGACCCGGTGGCGCGCCACCCATCACTTGAAGGACTACAAGCCGATCAGGGACATGCTGACGACCGCGACCACCGGCCAGGACGCGACCTCTCAGAAGCTGGCGACCGAGATGATCAAAATCATCTCCGGCCAGGTGCACGAAGCCGTCGGCAAAGCCCCGGACGGCACCCTGGAGATCAAGAACAGAGAGCTCTTCGATCGCTACCTTCCCTTGGGCCTCCCCCTGGGCCGGGCGATCGCCGCCAACATCGACCAACTCTCCCGGCTGATCCTGAACCACAAGACATTCAACGGGGTCACGGCCACGGACATGTCCTTCGCGCTGGTGATGGCCACCGCGGACGATGTCGCGTTCGAAGAGCTGATCAGGGCGCAGACCGAACACATGAGAGCGGCACTCGACACCGTGCCACCCGTGGGCCTCGACGCGGGCAACGCCGAGCGGCTCGGGTTCACGAAGGCGGACGTCAAGCAGTACGACTTCAACCTGAACGGCGTGGTCGACAAGGACGACGTCCTGCGCTTCCTGGAGGACCGGGCCGTGGAGGAGGCGGAGCCCTTCGGGTTCCTGACGGAGATCCGCAAACAAGGACTGATCGCGCAGGGGCTGAACGACAAGAAGGCGGACGAGGCGCTGAAAGGCATGGTGGGCAGCGCGCTGGGGCTGCTGCCGGTGCCGGGCGCCAAATACGTGGGCGAACTGGCCAAGGGGGCGTTCGGCGACATGCTCGGCAAGGGGTACGACAAGTTCGCCGGGGCCGCGTACGACGAGATCGCCAAACAGGTCGCCCAGCGCATGTTCGTCCAGGGACGGACGATGGACGAGGCGCAGCAGAGCATCGCGGACAATCAGCTGGCCGTGTTCAGGTTGGGAGAACAGATGCTCGCCACGGCCTTGCTGAACAAGAGTGTGCTGAACGGGGTCAACATACGGAACGAGCCGTTCACGACCGGGAATCCGCCGGCTCTGAAGCCTTTCGCCGAGATGACTCCGGACGAGTACGGCCAGTTTCTCGCATGGGCCAGGAAGAGAGGCGGAACCAGTGGGCTGCTCAATCGTTTCGACACGACCCTGCACCAGACCGACAAGGTGACCGCTCATCTCGGCCTGAACGACCCCCCTCCCACGGGAGACAGCCAGTGAAGCCTCACCGCCTCTGGGCCACCTTGATCGCTCTGGCCTTCTGTGCTCTGGCCTGCACCGCAGGCGGCGCCCCAACCCCCACCTCGGTTCCACCGCCGACGCCGATCGCGGACGCCGCCCCCTACCTCTGCGAGCTTGTTCCTGAACAGGCATTCCGTGTGGTCAGCGGCACAACGGGAGCTCTCGCCGAGACGACGACCGGCACCGGGACGAGCGGCGAGTGCTGGGCGCCCGATACGAACCCCCACCCCCTGGAGGTGAGCTGGTTGCAGGTGGGCGACGGGACGACCCAGGAACATCTGGACTTCCTCATGAACGACAGACGCCGGCTCTACAGCAGATACGACGGAGTCAAGCTCCCCGCCGACCTGGGTGACGGCATGGCCGTCCGGCTGACGAATACCGTGCTGGCCGATCAGCCGTACCGGGTGAGCGCGAAGTTCCGCTGTGGCGGCAAGGATCGGCTGGTCGACATCTACCTGGCCCGGGTCGCCGCGGGCAGGGACGGGATCAAGGACCTTACGGCGCTGATGCGCATCGCTCAGAAGCGCTACGGCGGCGTGTACCGCTGCACTCCCGGCGAATAGGGCCCCCGAGAACCGGGGGCCCTAACGCAGGGGTCAGCGGGAGGCGCGGTTGACGACGGAGATGATGGCCTTGAGGGCGGCCGTCGTCGTGTTGGCGTCGACGCCGACACCCCACAGCACCTGCCCGTTGACCTCGCACTCCAGGTAGGAGGCGGCCTTGGCGTCGGTGCCCGCGCTCATCGCGTGCTCCACGTAGTCGAGGACCCGCACCTGGATGCCGACCTGGGCGATCGCGTCGATGAAGGCCGAGATCGGGCCGTTGCCGGTGCCCGCGATCTCGCGGATCTCGCCGTCGAGGCGGACGTCGGCGCTGATGCGGTCCTGGTCGTCGACCGTGGACTCGTGGCGGTGGGCCAGCAGGCTCAGGCGGCCCCAGCGGTTGGCCGGGTTGGGCAGGTATTCGTCGCGGAAGATCTCGTACATGGCGGCCGGGCTGATCTCGCCGCCCTCGGTGTCGGTGCGCGCCTGGACGACCTTGGAGAACTCGATCTGCAGCCGGCGCGGCAGGTCGAGCTGGTGGTCGGCCTTCATGATGTAGGCGACGCCGCCCTTGCCCGACTGGCTGTTGACCCGGATGACGGCCTCGTAGCTGCGGCCGATGTCCTTGGGGTCGATCGGCAGGTAGGGGACCGCCCAGGTGAACGCGTCGACCGGTACGCCGGCCGCCGCCGCGTCGCGCTCCAGGTGTTCGAAGCCCTTCTTGATGGCGTCCTGGTGGGAGCCGGAGAAGGCGGTGTAGACCAGCTCGCCGCCCCACGGGTGGCGCGGGTGCACGGGCAGCTGGTTGCAGTATTCGGTGATGCGACGGATCTCGTCGATGTCACTGAAGTCGATCTCGGGGTCGACGCCCTGGGAGAACAGGTTCATGCCCAGGGTGACCAGGCAGACGTTGCCGGTGCGCTCGCCGTTGCCGAACAGGCAGCCCTCGATGCGGTCGGCGCCGGCCATGTAGCCCAGCTCTGCGGCGGCCACGGCGCTGCCGCGGTCGTTGTGCGGGTGCAGGGACAGCACGATCGAGTCGCGGTGCCTGAGGTTGCGGTGCATCCACTCGATCTGGTCGGCGTAGATGTTGGGCGTCGCCATCTCGACGGTGGCGGGCAGGTTGATGATGACCTTGCGGTCGGGGGTGGGCTGCCAGACCTCGTTGACCGCGTCGCACACCTCGACGGCGTATTCGAGCTCGGTGCCGGTGAACGACTCCGGCGAATACTGGAAGTAGACGTCCACGTCGGTGGCGTCGGCCAGCTTCTTGACCAGCTTGGCGCCCTCGACCGCGATGGCGGTGATGCCGTCCTTGTCCTGGCCGAACACGACGCGGCGCTGGAGGGTGGAGGTCGAGTTGTACAGGTGGACGATGGCCTGCTTGGCGCCCTCGATCGACTCGAAGGTACGCTCGATCAGCTCGGGCCTGGCCTGGGTCAGCACCTGGATGACGACGTCGTCGGGCACGCGGCCCTCTTCGATGATCTGCCGGATGAAGTCGAAGTCGGTCTGCGAGGCGGCCGGGAAGCCTACTTCGATCTCCTTGTAGCCCATGCGTACGAGCAATTCGAACATCTGCAGCTTGCGGTGCGAGTCCATCGGGTCGATCAGTGCCTGGTTGCCGTCACGCAGGTCCACCGCGCACCATCGGGGCGCCTTGGTGATGACCTGGTCGGGCCAGGTGCGGTCGGTCAGCCGGATGGGTTCGAACGGCTGATAACGGCTGATCGGCATGGAACTGGGCTGCTGAGCGGTCATGTCGGAAGCTCCTCGTCGGTCCGGAAGAAAGCGGCCGACGCGCATGACTCGCTCCGCGGCGAGGGAGCCGGCCTCAGAGGCCCCCGCCGCGGCAGCTAAGAAGGAGCCCGCGCAGCATGCCATAGACGCTACCAGAGGTCTCGGGATGCGCCGTCCTGGATCTCACATCATGAGAACGACATCATGAGAACGACATCGTGGGAGCGTCAGTCGGCGATGAGGACGCTGAGGCAAGTGACGCAGCCTTCTAGCTTCTCATACTCTGAAATATCCACTTTTATCGTGGCAAACCCGCGCCGCTCCAGCATGGCGGCCGTCGCCGGCGCCGACGCGGCCAGCAGCACGCGGTCCCCGCCCAGCGGCACCACGTGCGCGCCCGCCTCCTCCTCCGGCACCAGCAGCCCGGGCAGGTCCACGTGCCGGGGATCCCCGATCAGCGTGCCGTCGGGCAGGGCGGTCACGGCCGACTTCAGGTGCAGCACACCCCGCATGTCCACGGGCACGACCTGCCGCTCGGGCAGCAGGGCGGTCAACTGCGTGATGCCCTCGGGGTTGGTGCGGGCGGACCTGCCCACGTACACGGTGGGGCCTGACTGCAGGACGTCGCCGCCGTCGAGCGTGCCGGGCCGCGCGATCCTGACCGCCTTCAGCCCCAGCTCCCGCACGACCGCCGCCACGGACTCCACCTCGGGCCGCCGTTCCGGCGCCCCCGGCCTGGTCAGTACGGCCACCCGCCCCGACACCACCACCGTGTCCTCCACGAACGGAGAGTCGGGCAGATCCTCGGCAACCGGTACGTGCACGGGCCGCCACCCATGAGCGGCCAGGGCCTCGACATAGGCGTCGTGCTGGACGAGAGCCCGCTCATGGTCCACAGGTTCGCGCTCGATGTGCGTCACGATGCCCTCGGCGAGCCGGGAGCCGGGCTTCCTTACCAGCGCGATACCAGACATAGGGCGTGTTCTATCACGCGATGATTAGAGTCTTGGGCATGCGGGACGACGAGATTCTCACCAGGATCAGCGCTCTGGTCACCGAAGAGCACGAGCTGCGCGACAAACTCTCAGCGGGCGACGTCACCTCCGACGAGGAGCACGCGCGCATCAGGGAGCTGGAAAGCGCCCTCGACCAGTGCTGGGATCTGCTCAGGCAGCGCAGGGCCAGGCGCGACGCGGGCGCGGACCCCGAGGGCGCCGGCGCCCGCCCGGCCCGCGAGGTGGAGAACTACCGCCAGTAGCGGCGCGAACCCCGAGCGGAAACCAAGCCGGAAAATCGTTCGCTTCCCCTGGTCGCCTGCGATTTGCTGAGCGCATGCGCATCCAGCCCATCGAACTCGACGACCGGCCGGACGAGGACCTGATCAGAGGGCTTCACGACGCGTTCGCGGCCTCCTCGGCCGCCGACGACCCGGGCCCTCTGCTCTCCTACGCCCGTTTCCGCCGCGACATCTTCACGCACACCCCTGGTGAGCGGCCCGAGGCGTGGGCGGTGGTCGAGGACGGCAAGGTGGCGGGCGGCTACGCGCTGTCGCTCTCCCAGCTCGACAACACCCACATGGGCTGGTTGTTCCCCCTCGCCGTACGCCCGGAGCGCGCGGGCCGCGGCCTCGGCTCGGCCCTGTTCGAGCATGCCTTGGACCGTCTGCGCACGCACGGCAGGAGCCTGGTCCTCACCGAGACCCCGGCCACCGGCAGCGGCGCCCGGTTCGCCGAGGCCCACGGCATGACGGTGGCCCTGCGGCAGGCCCGCCGCACGCTCGACCTCACCCAGGCCGACTGGCCCGCCCTGGAACGCCTGATGCCCGAGGCCAAGGGCTACAGCCTGGAGCTCTCGATCGGCCCGGCCGCCCCCGAACTGCTGCCGGACCTGGCGACGCTCATGAACGGCATGAACGACGCCCCGCGTGACGGCGGCGTCGAGAACGTCACCTTCACCCTCGACCGAGTCCGTGACCGCGACCAGCGCATCCCCGGACTCGGCGAGACCTGCTACACCGCGATCGCCCGCCGCGACTCCGACGGCGCGCCCGCGGGCTACACGCGCGTGTACGTCAGGACCGACCGCTCCCACACGTGGGCCGCCCAGTCCGACACGACGGTGCTGCGCGAGCACCGGGGCCACCGCCTGGGGCTGCTGCTCAAGCTCGGCAACCTGCTCGCGCTGCGGGAACACGAGCCGCACATCGAACGCGTCATCACCTGGAACGCCACCTCCAACGCCCACATGCTCGCCATCAACGAGGCCATGGGGTTCGAGCTCTTCGACGAGTGGACCGAGTGGCGGCTGGAGCTGTAGGCGCGGAGGAGCACTCGGGACTAACCTGACGATCTATGACCTTGGAGGCGCTGAGGGACAGGGATCCGCGGCAGGTGGGACCTTACGCCCTCCTCGGGCGGCTGGGCGAGGGCGGCATGGGCGTCGTCTACCTGGGGCAGGGCCCTGACGACACGCGGGTGGCCGTCAAGCTGATCCACGCCAGGATGGACGCCCACGCCGACTTCCGGCGCCGTTTCGCCCGCGAGGTGGCGGCCGCCAAGCGGGTCGCCCGCTTCTGTACCGCCCCTGTGCTGGACGCCGACGTGGAGGGCGACGTGGCCTACCTGGTCACGGAATACGTCGAAGGTCCCAGTCTCGGGGAGGCGGTCCGCCGGTCGGGGCCGCTGAAGGGGTCGGAGCTGGACGGGCTGGCCGCCGCGATGGCCATGGCCCTGCGCGCCATCCACGGGGCCGGGGTGGTCCACCGCGACCTCAAGCCGGCGAACGTGCTGCTCTCCCAGGTGGGCCCCAAGGTCATCGACTTCGGCATCGCGCAGTTGATGGACGCGGAGATGAGCAGCGCGATCGTGGGGACGCCGTCGTACATGTCGCCCGAGCAGATCTCGGGCGCCACGATCGGGCCGCCGTCGGACATCTTCTCGTGGGGCTGCACGGTGGCCTTCGCCGCCAGTGGCAACGCCCCCTTCGGTACGGGCTCCGTCCCGGAGATCCTGCTGCGCATCATCAACGAGGCCCCTGCCCTCACCGGCCTCACGGGGCCCCTGCGCGACCTGGTCGCGGCCTCCCTGACCAAGAGCCCCGCCGAGCGTCCCACGGCCCAGGACCTCATGGACCGGTTGAGCGGTTCAGGCACGATCCCGCCGGTCGAGGAGAGCGAACCGGTCCAGGAGAGCGAACCGGGCCGGGAAACCGCTCCGCCGACCCGGCCGCCGGCCCAGAAGCGGAAGCTGGTGGCCGGGGTCGCGGCCGTGGTGGTCGCGGCGGCCGGGGTGACGGCCGCGATCGCCCTGCCCGGTCAGGACGACGCCCCCACGACGAAAACTCTCAGCGTCAAGAACCCGCTGACGGCGCAGCAGAACGTCCTCTTCTACGCCCCGCCCGAACCGGCGGCCGACAAGCAGGCCAGGGCTTGGGAGAAGGACCGGCCGGCGGACTCGGAGCTGATGGCCAAGCTGGCCAAGGTCCCCCATGCCATCCGCCTGGCCGGCACCGAGGCCCCGGTCACGGTCGAGGAGACGCTGGCCAGAGCCGGGCAGGGCGTCCCCGTGTTCCTGATCAACTCCATGCCGGGCGGCGACTGCGTTCCCGCCGACACCGACATGAACACGTACCAGAACTGGTTGGAGGGCATCGCCCAGCGGATCGGGCAGGCCAGGGCGGCGGTCATCCTGGAGCCGTCCAGCCTGGTCAAGACCCCCGGCACCAAGCAGTGCGCGATGGCGGGCACCGCCGAGCAGCGTTACCAGGACGTCAGAAAGGCGGTGGCGATCCTCAAGGCCGGCCCGAACACGGCCGTCTACCTCGACGGCGGCGTGGAGCTCTACCCGGGCGCCGCCGAAATGGCGGAGCGGCTGGTCGGCGCGGGGGTGGACAAGGCGGACGGGTTCTTCGTCAATGCCACCGCCCACCAGGCCACGGAGAAGGCCATCCTGTACGGCAAGGCGCTGTCCACCTGCGTCGGCATCCAGTTGACGCACGGCAGGAAGGGCTGCCCTGACGGTCTCCGGCCGGATCCGGCGAAGCAGCCGCACTTCGTCGTCGACACCGCGAGAAACGGCAAGGGCTCCTGGTCCCCGAAGAAGGGGCTCTACAAAGACCCGCAGACGTGGTGCAACCCGCCGGACAGGGGTGTCGGCCCGCGGCCCACGACGGAGACGAACGATGAGCTGGTCGACGCCTACCTGTGGATCGCCCGCGCGGGCACGTCGAGCGGCCGGTGCCGCCGCGGCACCGACGGTGAGAAGGACCCGGAGCGCGGCATCGTAACCCCGCAGGCCGGCGAATGGTGGCCGGAGCTGGCGCTGGAGAGGGCGAAGAACGCCGAACCGCCGTTGCGCTGAGGTAAGCCCATGTTAAGCGCACGTTAGATCTGACCTTTGCTCCCTTGTCCGAACATCCTTCTGGGGTAAGGCTCTGGCCTGCAACTACTCCCCCCCAGGAGGTATTCGGTGAGCAAGGCACGCGTCCCGTGGAAAGCCGTGGTCGGCGGCTCGATCGGCAACATGGTCGAGTGGTACGACTGGTTCGTCTACAGCAGTTTCGCCGTCTATTTCGCCGCCTCCTTCTTCCCTGAGGGCAACGACACGGCGAAGCTGCTCAACACGGCCGCCATCTTCGCCGTCGGCTTCTTCATGCGCCCGCTCGGCGGCTGGCTGCTCGGCCGCTACGCCGACAGGAAGGGCCGCAAGGCGGCGCTCACGCTCACCGTCACGCTGATGTCGGCCAGCGCGCTGCTGATCGCGATCGCGCCCACGTACGAGGCGGTCGGCTACTTCGGCGCCGCGGTGCTGGTGGTGGCGCGCCTGCTGCAGGGATTGTCCGTCGGCGGCGAGTACGCGGCCAGCGCCACGTACCTCACCGAGGCCACCCCGCCCGGCCGCCGCGGCTTCGCCTCCAGCTTCCAGTACGTCTCCATGACCGCGGGCCAGCTCGTCGGCCTCGGCCTGCAGATCGTCCTGCAGAACTCGATGTCCAAGGAGGCCCTGAACTCCTGGGGCTGGCGCATCCCCTTCATCGTCGGCGCCCTGGCCGCCGCGGTCGTGTTCTACCTGCGCCGCAACCTCATGGAGACGGACGCGTACGACGAGGAGGAGCAGCAGGAGGAGGGCCAGGCCGGGCGCGGCACGATCAAGGCGCTGCTCGCCCACAAGAAGGAGGCGCTGCTGGTCATCGCCCTGACGATGGGCGGCACGGTCGCGTACTACACGTACACGACCTACCTCACCAAGTACCTGTCGAACACCGCCGGCCTGGCCAAGGAGACGGCCACGCTGGTGAGCTTCTGCGCGCTGTTCATCTTCATGTGCCTGCAGCCGCTGGCGGGCGCGCTGTCGGACCGGATCGGGCGCAGGCCGTTGCTGATCACGTTCGGGATCGGGTCGATGGTGGGCACGGTGCCGCTGATGACCGCGCTGGGCGGGGTGACAGGGTTCGGCGGCGGGCTGCTGCTCTCGCTCACCGGGCTGATCATCATCACCGGCTACACCTCGATCAACGCGGTGGTGAAGGCCGAGTTGTTCCCGACGAACGTGCGCGCCCTCGGGGTGGCGCTCCCGTACGCGATCGCGAACGCCCTGTTCGGCGGCACCGCCGAGTACGTGGCGCTGTGGTTCAAGGACAGCGGCATCGAGTCCGGCTTCTTCTGGTACGTCTCCGGCTGCGCTGCCGTGTCCCTCCTCGTCTACCTGACCATGCGCGAGACCAGGGACGCGGCCCTCTCGCGCGCCGAGCAGGGCACGCATGAGCCGGTGCCGATCCGCACATAACCTGGCGACATGCGAGTTCTCCTGGTCGAAGACGACGATCGGCTCGCCTCCGCGCTCACCACGGCCCTCGCCCGGCACGGCCACCAGGTCACCCGGGCGGGGCTGGCCGTCGACGCCCTCCGCCTGGCGGGGGGCGCCGACTTCGTGCTGCTGGACCTGGGCCTGCCCGACATGGACGGGCTCGACGCGCTGCGCCGCCTGCGCCGGGTGTCGGCGGTGCCGCTGATCGTGGTCACCGCCCGTACCGAGGAGCGCGAGGTGCTGCGCGGCCTGCGGTCTGGGGCGGACGACTACCTGGTCAAGCCGTTCCGTACGGTCGAGCTGATGGCCCGCATGGAGGCCGTGATGCGGCGCGGCACCCGCCCGCTGCCGCACCGCGACGACGTGGTGAGCGTCGGCGACGTGCGCATCGACCTGGAGTCCCGTCAGGTGACGGTGGCCGGCGAGCCGGTGACGCTGACCAGGCGCGAGTTCGACCTGCTGGCGCTGCTGGCGCGCGAGCCCGGCGTGGTGCGCGGCCGGGAGGAGATCCTCGACGAGGTGTGGGGTGACCCGCTGCTGTCGGCGTCCCGTTCGCTGGACGTCCACGTGGCGAACCTGCGCTCGAAGACCGGCCGCCCGGGGCTGGTGGAGACGCTGCGCGGGACCGGCTACCGGCTGGGCTCGACGGCGTGAACGCGCGGCTGGTGGTCACGTTCACCACGCTGATCGTGTTCCTCATCGCGGCGCTGGCGATCCCGCTGGGCCTGGCCTACGCCTCCCACCGGACCAACCGGCTGCTGCTCGACCGCCGCGCCGACGCCACCCGCTTCGCCGAGCTGGCCGACCAGGCGGCGCGGGACGGCGACCGCACGGGGCTGATCGCCGAGATCACCCGCTACTCCGACCTGTACGGCGCCGCCGTCCGCGTACGCGACCGCGACGGCTCACTCCGCCTGACCGCGGGCCGCTTCGAGGCCGACGACCGCGACGCGCTGCGCCTGGCGCTGGCCGGCCGCACCACCGAGGACCTGCCCACGATCGGCCCCTTCGGACCGGCCACCGTGCTGCTGGCCGAACCGGCGGGCAGGGACGCCCAGCTCTCGGGCGTGGTGCTCCTGGAGACCCCCACGGACCAGGCCCGGCTGGACGTGTCGCTGGTGTGGGGCGCGCTGGCGCTCGGCGCGCTGGCGGCCCTGGCCTCCTCGGTGCTGGCGGCCAGGCGGCTGGCCCGCTGGATCCTGCGGCCGGTCACCGAGCTGGACCAGGCCACGCGGGCCATCGCGCGGGGCCGCCTCGACGCGCGGGCGCATCCCGGTGTCGGCCCTTCGGAGCTGCGGCGGCTGGAGGAGCGCTTCAACGCGATGGCCGACGCGGTCTCCATCGCGATGGAGCGGCAGCGGGCGTTCGTGGCCGACGCCTCGCACGAGCTGCGGACACCGCTCACGGTGCTGGGCCTGCGGCTGGAGAACCTGGAGCCGCATCTGCGGGCGGAGGGCACGGCCGAGTACGAGGAGGCGATGGCCGAGCTGGACCGGCTGGCGCTGCTGGTGGCCGACCTGCTGACGCTGGCCAGGGTCGAGGCGGGCGCCGAGAGCAAGGAGACCGCGCTGGGGCCGCGGCTGGCGACGTGGCGGGAGGTGTACGCGGCGAAGGACGTGCACCTCATAACCGACATTTCAGAATCGGTGGTGGTTCCGGAACCGGCGGCCAGGATCGCGGACATCGCCCTCGACAACGCCCAGAAGTTCGTCCCCCCGAACGGCACCGTGACCGTCACCCTCCACGACGGCGTGCTCCGGGTGACCGACGACGGGCCCGGGCTGAGCGAGGAGGAGCGCGCGGAGGCGCTGGGACGGTTCTGGCGCTCCGGCACCCACGCGAACGTACCCGGCAGCGGCCTCGGCCTGGCCATCGCCGCCGAGCTGGCCCGCGCCTGCGGCGCCACGCTGCACCTCCTCCCAGCGGCACCGCACGGGCTGGTGGTCGAACTCCGGCTCCCTCAGCCGTAGACGGACCGGTAGTAGCGGGCCGCGCCCGCGTGCAAGGGCACGACACCGGTGCCGATGGCGTAGCGCTTGTCGAGGCGCCCGCCGGGAGCCGACGGGGCCTTGAGACGGTCGCGGGCGCGGAAGAGCGTCTCGGTGATCGTGTACGCCAGATCCCCGGACAGCGAACTCCGGCACATCAGGTAGCTGGGCGTGCCCAGGGTCGGCACCGGCTCGGTGGCCCCGTAGGCGCCCGCGGGCACGGACGCGTGCTCGTACACGGGCCCGAACCCGCGCCGCAGCACCGGCACCAGCGACTCCAGCGGCACGAGCCGGATGCCGCCGAGCGCGGCCAGCGCGGGCGTGGGCACGCCACCCGACCAGAAGAACGCCTCGATCTCGCCGTCGCGCAGCGCCTTGATGGAGTCGTCCAGATCCAGCCGGACAACCTCGGGCGGCCGGGCCGGCTCGGCGGCGGCCAGCACGCGGGTGGCGGTCACCGCCGTGCCCGATCCCTGCACGCCGATGGACACGGCCCGGCCGGCCAGCGCCGCCACCGTGGTGATCCTCGATTCCCTGGGGACGACGAGGTGGACGTAGTTCATGTACATGCGGGCCAGCGCGGCGACGGGCTGATGCCGTACGCGTACCGCGTCGTCGGCGCTGTCGGCCAGCGCGAACCCCACGTCCGCGCGCCCGCCGGCCATCATCCCGAGGTTCTGCACGCTGGCGGCGGTGCGCAGCACCCGCACGCGCAGCCCGTCGCGCCGCAGCTCCTCGGCCAGCCGGTCGCCGAGCTGCCCGTACGGCCCGCCGGCCAGCCCGGTCGCCAGTCGCAGCTCCTCGTGCCCGTCACCACTCCCCGAGCACCCGGCCGCCAGCGCGACCAGACCGAGAAGGGAGCGGCGGGATATGGGCATGAATTCACGTTATCTGGTGCCACAGAATGGACCTCGTGACCGCACGTATGCGCATCGCCCCAGAGCTGAAGATGTTCCTGCCCGTCAGCCGCCGCCAGGAGTGGCAGGAGGTGACGCCGGACGGCACCTCCACGCTGGGCCACCACGTCGAGTCGATCGGCATCCCGCTGACCGAGGTGGGTCCCATGGTGGTGAACGGCAGGGGCGTGCCGCCCTCCTACCAGCCGGCGCACGGCGACGTGGTGGAGGTCCATCCGGTGCCGCGGCCCCAGCAACTGCCCGCGGAGCCGCGCTTCCTGCTCGACGTGCACCTGGGCACGCTCGCGCGGCGGCTGCGCCTGCTCGGCATCGACACCGCCTACCACAACGACATGGACGACCCGGCGCTGGTGGTGCAGGCCAACGAGGAGCGCCGGGTGCTGCTCACGCAGGACCGCGGCCTGCTGCGCCGCCGCGCGCTGTGGCTGGGCGCCTACGTCCGCGGCTCCGCCCCCGCCGACCAGCTCCGCGACCTGCTCGAACGCTTCTCCCCGCCGCTGCGCCCGTGGACGCGCTGCACGGCGTGCAACGGCGAGCTGGTGCCGGTGACGAAGGACGAGGTCGAGCCCCTGCTGGAGGCGGGCACGCGGCGCAGCTACGACGCCTACGGCCGCTGTGCCGACTGTGGCCAGATCTACTGGCACGGCGCCCACAGCGGTCATCTGGAAGAAATCGTGCAGTCGGCACAAATCTGGGCCAATAACGCAGACAATCGGTAACACCTCTTTCCTTGCAATGGAATCTGGAATCAACCTCAAGTTGATCTCAGAACAGCCCTCCACCTGCGCGGCCATGAGCGATTCAGCCATTGGCCGATGACCCGCGAAGCCCTGACCGGCCATTCCCAACGGGAGCATCTTTCGCATTTGTGGAATACGGGCATATTGGCATGATTCGCTGCGCTTTGCCCGCGCCACCCACAATTCCGATACTTTGTCGGTACCGCGCGTTATGCGCGTACCGTCACTCTTCCGAGATAGGAGGATGTATCAACAATGCCCGATAACCCAGCGGCACCCGACAACGACGTCGGGTCCGGCCCCGCGAAAAGGGGGAGGCGAGGGAAGGTCGTCGTCACCGTCTTCACGGTGGTCGCGGCGCTGGTCGGCGTACCCGCCGGGCTGCTGACCATCCGCGCCGCCGTCGCCGGCGACGACTCTCCGGCGATCGCCATCGTGGCGCCGGCGGTCGGAGCGGGCGCCACCGCCTCGCCCTGTCCCGCCGTCCGGGGGACCGCGAAGCTCGCCGAGGGCATGGCGTTGCTCGTGGCCGTGCGCAGGAAAACGGGGTGGCCGCGGAAGAGGACGACGGACTTCTACCGCGTCGACCCCGCCCGCGCCTCCGGCCAGTGGGATGTGACCGTCTCGCTGGAAGCCGACGATCCCAGGATGGCCGGACAGTGGTTCTCCATCTCGGCGCTCACCGTACCGGCGGTCTGGGCCGATTTCCTGGAGAAAGTCGACGGCACCGCGGACGGCCCCATGATGGTGGCCTCCGCGATGCCGCCCCATGAAGGCGAGGCGCCTTCGATCGACGTTCAGCGAGAAGCCGGACAGGGCTCCTGCTGAAACAGTGCTGTTTGCCTGGTCAGTGACGATAGCCGTTACCCGGGCAAACAGCCGTCATGGTGATGATAATCCACTACCAGGTATAACTGTTGTTCTACACAAGGTGTTACCTCTTTCTCCTCCTCAAAGGTAGGTTGCGTGGAATTCCGCATCATGGGGCCGCTCGAGGTTCGCGACGGCGACGGGATCGACCGCACGCCCACCGTGCCGAAGCACCGTGACCTGCTGGCGATGTTCCTGCTCAACGCCGGCCGTCCGCTGACCGTCGAGCGGCTGCGCAGGCTGCTCTGGCCGCGCGAGGGCGGTGACCGGTCCGACTCCCTGGTCCGCGGCTACGTGGGCGAGCTGCGCAGGCTGGTCGGCAAGGACGTGATCACGACCGTGTCGGGGTCGTACGTGCTGGCCGGCGGACTGCTCGACGTGGACCGGTTCCGGCTGCTGGTCGACCAGGGCGCCTACGAGGAGGCCCTGTCGCTGTGGCGCGGCGACGCGCTGGCGGACGTCGACCCCGAGGGCGAGCGGTGGACCGAGACGCTGCGGTTGCGCGAGGAGCTGGAGGAGCTGCGGCTGCTCGCGCTGGAGCGCCGGGTGCAGGCCGACCTCGACGCGGGGCGCCACCGTGAGCTGCTGGCCGAGCTGCGGCGGCTGACCAAGGAACACCCCCTGTGGCAGCGCTTCCGTGGCCAGTACATGCTGGCCCTCTACCGCAGCGGCCGCCGGGTGGACGCGCTGGCGGCGTACGCGGTGCTGCGCGACCGGCTCGACGGCGGCCACGCCATCGAGCCCGACCCCGAGCTGCAGCTCCTCTACCATCGCATGCTGCACGACGACGTGTCCCTGCATGTCTCGGCGGGCCCGCCGGTGCTGCTGCCGCCCGACGTGGCCGGCTTCACCGGCCGGGAAGAGCTGCTCGACCGGGTGATCGGCGGCCAGGTCGTGGTGCACGGCCAGGCGGGCGCGGGCAAGTCGGCCCTGGCGGTGCACGCGGCCTGGCGGGCGCGCGAGAGCTTCCCCGACGGCATCCTGTACGCCGACCTGCGCGAGACGACCACCCCCGCGGCGGTCCTGGAGGACTTCCTGCGCTGGCTGGGCTGCCCGGCCCAGGCCATCCCCGCCTCGCTGGAGCAGCGCGAGCGCCTGTTCCGCACCTACACGGCCAACCGCGGCCTGCTGGTGATGCTGGACAACGCGGCGAGCGAGGCCCAGGTGCGCCCGCTGCTCACCTCCTGCCCGACGGTCGTGACGAGCCGCTCGTCGCTCGGCGGCCTGACCGGCGCCATGCGGCTGTCGGTCGGCGTGCTGGACGACGGCGAGGCGCTCGACCTGCTCGTCAGCGGTTCGGGCCGCCAGGCCGACGACTCCCTGCGCCGGTTGGCGGCCTTCTGCGGCGGCCTGCCGATCGCGTTGCGCGTGGCCGGCTCCCGGCTGGCCGCCCGGCCCGAGTGGACCGTCGACTACCTGGTGAGCCTGCTGCAGGACGAGCACGGGCGGCTCGACCGGCTGCACGCGGGCGACCAGGCGGTGCGCAGCGTGTTCGCGATCGGCTTCGACGGCCTGCCCGAGCCGGCCCGGCGGACGCTGCGCGGGCTCGGCGCGCTGTCCGCGCCCGACTTCGCCGACTGGGTGACCGAGCAGCTCGGCGGGCACGCGGAGGCGCTGGTGGACGCGGGGCTGCTGGAGACGCACGGCGTCGACGTGGCGGGCCAGGTCCGCTACCGGATGCACGACCTGACCCGGCTGTTCGCCCGCGAGCAGCCGGCGCCCGGGGTGCTGGACAAGCTGGCGGCGGTGGTGCCGGCCCGGGTGCGGGCGTCGCGGTTCTCACTGGTGTCGGGCGATCCGGGCACGGCCGTGCAGACCAGGGACATCAGGGAGTCGGTCGAGTGGCTGGAGGCCGAGCGGGCGTTCCTGGTCAGCCTGGTCGCCGACCTGCACGCGGCCAGGCTCGACGACGGCTGCTGGGAGCTGGGGCACCTGCTGGCGCCCTACCTGGAGCGGCACCGGTACCTGGACGACTGGCGGACGGTGTCCGGGCTGGCGCTGGAGTCGGCGCGGCGGGCCGGCGACCGGCGGGGCGAGGCGCTCATCCTGCTCGACCAGGGCGACCTGCACCTGGCCGAGCGGCAGTGGGAGCGGGCGCACGAGGTGCTGCGGCCGGCGCTGGAGACGTTCCTGCGCGAGGGCCGGGCCCGCGACGTCGACCACGTCAGGCGCCGGCTCGGCCGCGTCCACCTCGAACTGGGCCGCCTCGACGAGGCCGAGCAGGCCCTGCTCACCTGCCTGGCGGGCGCCGGCAACCTGCGCGACTCCGCCGACGCCGAGCGGGTGCTCGGCGCGGTGCTGCGCCGGGCGGGGCGCCTCGACGAGGCCGCGCAGCGCCTGCTGACCGCCATCGGGCACCTGACCGAGCTGGGCGACCGTCACCGGCAGGCCGACACGCTGCTCGACCTGACCGCCGTCTACCTGTCCCAGGCCGCCAAGCCGGCCGCCAGGTCGGCCGCCGAGCGGGCCAGGAGCATCGCCGTACGCCTCGGCGACCGCCTGCTCGACGCCCACGCCCTGCTGGCGCTGGCCCGGGTGAACCGGGCGGAGGGCGCGATGGACCGGGCCCGTGAGCTGACGGTGTCCGCCCTGACCGTCTTCGACGAGACGGGCGACCGCTCGGGCGCCGCCAACGCCCGAGCGCTGCTCGCCGGGCTCTAGACGGCGAGCAACCGCTGGACGTCCTCGCGGTGGAGCTCCTCGGCGGCGCCGGTGCGGACGACGTGCCCGCCGTCGAGGATGACGAACGTGTCGGCCAGCCGCAGCGCGATGTCCAGATACTGCTCGACGAGCAGCACGGCCAGCCCGGAGGCGTGCAGCCGCTCGATGGCCGCCTCGATCTCCAGGATGATCGAGGGCTGGATGCCCTCGGTGGGCTCGTCGAGGATGAGCATCCTGGGCCGGGTCACCAGGGCGCGGGCCATGGCGAGCTGCTGCTGCTGGCCGCCCGACAGGTGGCCGGCGCTCCGCTTGAGCAGGGGCCTGAGCGCGGGGAAGATCTCCAGTGCCTCGTCGACGGCCTCCCTGGGCTGCTTGGCGGCCTCCACGGTCACCAGCAGGTTGCCCAGCACGGAAAGCTGGGGGAAGCACTGGTGGCCCTGGGGGACGTACCCCATGCCCAGGCGTACGCGCTCGTGCGGCTTGAGCCTGGTGATGTCGCGGCCGTCGAACGTCACCGTGCCCGCCGTCGCGGGCAGCACCCCCATGACGGTGTTGAGCAGCGTGGTCTTGCCGACGCCGTTGCGTCCCATGACGCACACGAGCTGCCCTGGCCCGACCTCCAGTGAGACGCCGAACAGGACGCGGGCTCTCCCGTACCCCGACTCAAGGCCGGTTACCGACAGCATCGCCAGCCCTCCTCCCCAGATAGACCTCCTGTACGCGAGGATCGGCGCTGACCTGCTCCACCGACCCCTCCACGAGCACCTTGCCCTCGTGCAGCACGCTCACCTTCGAGGCGTGCCGCCGCAAGAACTCCATGTCGTGCTCCACCACGATCACCGTGTGGTCGTCGGCGATCTGGGTGAGCAGCTCACCGGTGCGCTCGCGTTCGTCCTTGGACATGCCCGCCACCGGCTCGTCCAGGAGCAGCAGCCGGGGCCGCTGCGCGAGCAGCATCCCGATTTCGAGCCACTGGCGCTGGCCGTGCGAGAGAACGCCGGCCGAACGTTCGGCGAGGTCTTCGAGACCGGTCCTGGTCAGGGCCTCCTCGACGGCCTCAGAGACGCCCTTGCGGCGCCGGGCCAGCGACCACAGCGGCTTCCTGAAGCTGGCCGCCAGGTCGAGGTTCTCCAGGACGGTGAGCTCCTCGAACACGACCGACGTCTGGAACGTCCGGCCGACGCCCAGCCGGACGATCTGGTGCTCCTTCCTGCCGACCAGGTCCTGGCCACCGAACCGCACGGTCCCGGCGGCCGGCCTGGTGAGCCCGGTGATCACGTCGATGAGCGTGGTCTTGCCGGCCCCGTTGGGCCCGATGAGGAAGCGCAGCTCCCCGTCGGGCACGGTCAGGTCCACGCCGTCGAGCGCGCGGAAGCCGTCGAACACGACCTGGACGTCACGTAGTTCGAGCACGTCGCAGCCTCTCCGTGAGACCGGCGATCCCCTTGGGCGCCAGTGTCATGACCAGGATGAACAGCGCGCCCTGCAGGTAGAGCCAGCCGTCGGCGAACTGCTCGCTGAACGCGGTCTTGGCGTAGCCCATGACGACCGCGCCGAGCACGGCCCCGGCCAGCGCGTGCCGCCCGCCGACGGCCACCGCGACGACGAGTTCGAGCGAGGGCACGACGCCGAGCAGCGCGGGCGAGATGATGCCGACGACCGGGACGAACAGCGCGCCCGCCAGCCCGGCCATGCCCGCCGAGGCGGCGAAGGTGACGGTCTTGACCAGGGCCGGGTCGTAGCCGAGGAAGCGCACCCGGTCCTCGCCGTCGCGGACGGCGACGAGCAGGCGGCCGTACCGGCTGTTCACCAGTTGCCGGGTGGCGAGGTAGAGCACGCCGAGCACGCTCGCGACGACCAGGTAGAGCCCCCGCTGGGTGGAGTCGTCGGCGAGGTCCTGGCCGAAGAGCTCGAAGAAGTTGGTCATGCCGTTGGTGCCGCCGGTCAGCCCCTGCTGGCCGACCAGCAGGATGACCATGGCTGCGGCCAGGGCCTGGGTGAGGATGGCGAAGTACGCGCCGCGTACCCGCTGCCGGAACACCAGCGTGCCCAGGACCAGCGCGAGCAGCACGGGCCCGAGCACCGCCATCCCGAGGGCGAAGACCGGGTTGGCGAACGGCGTCCACAGGGCGGGCAGGTTCTCGACCCCGCTCCACACCATGAAGTCGGGCAGCCCGCCGTCGCCGGCCTCGGTGAGCTTGAGGTACATCGCCATCGAGTAGCCGCCGAGCCCGAAGAACACGCCCTGGCCGAGCGTCAACATGCCGCCTTTCCCCCAGGCCAGCCCGATCCCGAGGGCGACGATCGCGTAGCAGAGATACTTGGCCAGCAGCCCCAGCCGGAACGGCTCCAGCAGCAGCGGCGCGGCCACCAGCGCGACCACGGCCACGGCCGCGAAGGGCAGATGTCTCTTGATCATGTGAGCACCCTCGACCTCAGCACGAACATGCCCTGCGGCCGGATCTGCAGGAACGCGATGATGACGGCGAAGACGATCACCTTCGCGAGCGAGGCGTCCGACCAGAACTCGGCGTAGGAGTTGAGCAGCCCGAGCCCGATGGCCGCGAGCACGGCTCCGCGCAGTTGCCCGAGCCCGCCGGCGACCACGACGAGGAACGCGTCCACGATGTAGTACGTCCCGAGCGCCGGCCCGACGGGACCGATGAGCGTCAGCGCCACCCCGGCCACGCCCGCCAGCCCCGACCCGATGAAGAACGTCAGCATGTCCACCCGGCCGGTGTCGATCCCGCTGGTCGCGGCCAGTTGCCGGTTCTGCACGACGGCCTGCGTCCTGCGCCCCAGCCCGGTCCTGGTCAGGTACGCCCACACCGCGACCACGCCGGCGATCGCGAGCCCCATGATGAACAGCCGGTTGTACGGCAGGATGCCCACGCCGCCCGCCAGCCACGACGGCGCGGTCACCTGCACGTTGGGCGCGCCGAACAGGTCGCGGGCGAGCTGCTGCAGCACCAGGCTGACGCCCCAGGTGAGCAGCAGCGTGTCCAGCGGGCGGCCGTAGAAGTGCCTGATCGCGGCCCGCTCCAGGATCAGCCCCATGACCCCGGCGACCAGGAACGCCACCGGCAGCGCCAGCACCAGGTCGCCCAGCAGGAACGCGGTGTAGGCCCCGGCCATGATGAACTCGCCGTGCGCCATGTTGATCACGCCCATCTGGCCGAACGTGAACGTCAGCCCGAGCGCGATGAGCAGCAGCACCGCCCCGATGGACAGCCCGATGGGAAGCTGGTTGACGAAGGCCGTCATCACTGTCCCGCCGCCAGGCCGCCGGCCCACGGGTAGCCCTTGAGGAAGGGGTCGGGCTTGATGGGCTCGCCCGAGTCCCACACCTGCTTGATCAGGCCGTCCGGCTGGATGATGCCGATGCGGGCGGTCTTGTACATGTGCTGGTTCTCGCCGTCGATGGTGACCAGGCCCTCGGGGCGTTCGAGCGCGATGCCCGGCGCGGCCTTCTTGACCGCCTCGACCTCGGTCGAACCCGCCTTCTTGACCGCCTCGGCCCACAGGTAGACGGCGTTGTAGCCGGCCTCCATGGGGTCGCTGGTGACCTTGTTCTGACCGTATTTCGCCTTGTACGCCTTGACGAACGCGTCGTTGGCCGGGGTCTCGGTGGTCTGGTAGTAGTTCCAGGCGACCGGCTGGCCGGCGATGTTGTCCACGCCGATGCCGGTGACCTCCTCCTCGGCGACGCTCACCGACAGCACGGGCATGCTCTCCGCCGTCGCGCCCGCGCTCTTGAGCTGCTTGAAGAACGCGACGTTCGAATCCCCGTTGAGCGTGTTGAAGACCGCGTCCGGTTTGGCGCCCATGACCTTGTTGACCAGCGTGGAGTATTCGGTGTGGCCCAGCGGGGTGTACTCCTCGCCGAGGATCTCCATGCCGTTCGCGGCCGCGTACGCCTTGATGATCTTGTTAGCGGTGCGCGGGAAGACGTAGTCGCTGCCGACCAGGAACAGCTTCTTCTTGCCCTGTTCCTTGAGATAGTCGAGGCCGGGGATGATCTGCTGGTTGGTGGTGGCGCCGGTGTAGAAGATGTACGGCGAGCTCTCCAGGCCCTCGTACTGCACCGGATACCACAGCAGCGCTTTATACCGTTCGAAGACCGGCAGCATCGCCTTCCTGCTGGCCGACGTCCAGCCGCCGAAGACGGTGGCGACCTTGTCCTGCCTGATGAGCTTCGTGGCCTTCTCGGCGAACGTCGGCCAGTCGGAGGCGCCGTCCTCGACGACGGGGACGAGTTGCTTGCCGAGCACACCTCCGGCTTTGTTGATCTCCTCGATCGCGAGCAGTTCGGCGTCGCGGACGGTGACCTCGCTGATCGCCATCGTGCCGCTCAGGGAATGGAGCAGACCGACCTTGATCTCTTTGGCGGAAGTGGCGGTTTCGGCGTTGGATCCGCAGGCCACGAGGGCTGAGAGGAGCAGCGCGGAGACTATCGGGCGGGAGATGCGCACAGGAGTTCCTTCCTGCAGACCGGTTCTGCGAGAAAGGTGACTCCGCGACATTTCGCCGGAAGATCCCATTTGTTAATTGGCGATTGCCAAGCGTTCACAGAAACTCGCGATGTTCACCCGCGCGGCGCGAAACCAACACGACATCACCCGGCAACAGCGTGGAAACCGCCGGTTCCTATGGTCCGGCCATGCGGCTTACCTCACACGAGCAGGAGCGGCTGCTCATCCACGTCGCGGCCGGGGTCGCGCGCGAGCGGCGGGCCAGGGGCCTGCGGCTCAACCACCCCGAGGCTACCGCCATCATCGCCTCCTTCCTCATGGAGGGTGCCAGAGACGGCCGCAGCGTGGCCGACCTGATGGAGGCGGGACGGTCGGTGCTCGCGCGGGCCGACGTCATGGAGGGCGTACCGGAGATGCTGGACAGCGTGCAGATCGAGGCCACATTCCCCGACGGCACGAAGCTGGTCACCGTCCACAGGCCCATCCCGTGATCCCGGGCGAGTACACGCACCCGGAAGGGACGATCGCGCTCAACCCGGGGCGCGAGCGGGTGACGGTGCGGGTGGTCAACACGGCCGACCGGCCGGTGCAGGTGGGCTCGCACTACCACTTCGCCGCCGCCAACCCCGGCCTTTCGTTCGACAGGAAAGCGGCCTGGGGGATGCGCCTCGACGTGCCCGCCGGGACGGCGGTCAGGTTCGAGCCAGGCGTGGAGCGCGACGTGACGCTGGTGCCGCTGGCCGGCCACCGGGTGGTGCCGGGCCTGCGGCCTGAGTGGGCGGGGCCGCTCGATGGCTGACATCTCACGCGCCCGGTACGCGGCGCTCTACGGCCCCACCACCGGCGACCGCATCCGCCTGGCCGACACCGACCTGTTCATCGAGGTCACCGAAGACCGGTCCATGGGCCCCGCCGGGCCCGGCGACGAGGCCGTCTTCGGCGGTGGCAAGGTCATCCGCGAGTCCATGGGACAGGCGCGCACCACCCGGGCGGAGGGCGCGCCCGACCTGGTCATCACCGGCGCGGTGATCCTCGACCACTGGGGCGTCGTCAAGGCCGACGTCGGCATCCGCGACGGCCGCATCTACGCCATCGGCAAGGCCGGCAACCCCGACACCATGGACGGCGTCGACCTGGTCATCGGGCCGTCCACGGAGGTGCTCGCGGGCAACGGCAAGATCCTCACCGCCGGGGCCGTCGACTCGCACGTCCACCTGATCTGCCCGCAACTCCTCGACGAGGCCATCGGCTCCGGCGTCACCACGATCGTCGGCGGCGGCACCGGGCCCGTCGAGGGCACCAAGGCCACCACCGTCACCGGGACCTGGTATCTCGGCCGGATGCTGGAGTCACTGGACGCCTACCCACTGAACTTCGCGCTGCTCGGCAAGGGCAACACCGTGAGCAGCGACGGCCTGCTCGAACAGCTCAAGGCCGGGGCCTCCGGCTTCAAGCTGCACGAAGACTGGGGCACGACGCCGGCCGCCATCGACGCCTGCCTGAGCGTGGCCGACGCCTCCGGCGTGCAGGTCACGATCCACACCGACACCCTGAACGAGGCCGGCTTCGTCGAGTCGACGCTCAAGGCGATCGGCGACCGGATGATCCACGCGTACCACACCGAAGGGGCCGGAGGCGGGCACGCGCCCGACATCATCCGGGTGGCCGCCTACCCCAACGTGCTCCCGTCCTCCACCAACCCGACCAGGCCGCACACCGTCAACACGCTCGACGAGCACCTCGACATGCTGATGGTCTGCCACCACCTCAACCCGTCGATCCCGGAGGACCTGGCCTTCGCCGAGTCGCGCATCAGGCCGACCACCATGGCCGCCGAGGACGTGCTGCACGACCTCGGGGCGATCTCGATGATCGGCTCCGACTCGCAGGCCATGGGGCGGATCGGCGAGACGATCATCCGCACATGGCAGACGGCGCACGTCATGAAGGCCCGCCGCGGCTCGCTGGGCGACGGCCCGGCCGACAATCTGCGCGCCCGCCGCTACATCGCGAAATACACGATCTGCCCGGCCGTCGCCCATGGCCTCGACGGCGAGGTCGGCTCGGTCGAACCGGGCAAGCTCGCCGACCTCGTCCTGTGGGACCCGGCGTTCTTCGGGGTCAAGCCCGACCTCGTGCTCAAGGGCGGCATGGTGGCCTGGGCCCAGATGGGCGACGCCAACGCCTCCATCCCGACGCCGCAGCCGGTGCTGCCGCGGCCCATGTTCGGCGCCTCGCCGGTCACGGCGGCGGCCACCTCGCTGCACTTCGTCTCGCCGCTCGCCCTGGAGTCGGGCCTGGCCGACCGGCTGGCCGTACGCCGCCGGCTGGCCCCGGTCGAGGACGTACGGCGGCGCGGGAAGTCCTCGATGCCGCTCAACGACGCCCTGCCCGAGATCGAGGTCGCCCCCGACACCTTCGAGGTCCGCGTCAATGGCGACCTCATCGAACCCGCCCCCGCCACCAGCCTGCCGATGACGCAGCGCTACTTCCTGTTCTGATGCATCCGTCGCTGCTCCTCCTCACCGACTCCCGCCTCCCGGCCGGCGGCCACGCCCACTCGGGCGGCACGGAGCGCGCCATCGCCTCGGGGGCGGTCCACGACGTGCCGTCGCTGGCGGCCTTCCTGCACGGCCGCCTGCGCACGACCGGCACGGTCACGGCCGCCCTGACGGCGGCCGCCTGCGCGCCGTCCCCGCCCTGGGAGGCGCTCGACGCGGAGGTGGACGCCAGGACCGCCTCGCCCGCGCAGCGGGACGCCTCCAGGACGCAGGGGCGGCTGCTGCTCCGGGTCGCCCGCCGGGTGTGGCCGTCGGCCGTGCTGGACGAACTGGCGCGGGCCATACCCAACCCCCATCATCCGATCGTGCTCGGGGCGGCCGCCCACGCGGCCGGGGCCACTCCGGAGGAGGCCGCGCTGGCGGCGGCGTACCACGCGGTCAGCGGCCCGGCCACGGCGGCGGTCCGGCTGCTCGGCCTGGACCCGGTCGCGGTGCACGCCCTGCTGGCCCGCCTGACCCCCGACCTCACCGCCGTCGCCGCGGAAGCCTGCCTCGCGGCCGCCCCGCTTCGGTGGGAAACACTGCCCGCCTACTCCGCACCCGCCCTCGACCTGCTGGCCGAGCAGCACGCTCAGGCCGAGGTCAGGCTGTTCGTCTCTTAGGAAGGACCTTCAGAACATGGGAGCCAATCACGACGACCATCACCACGCCCCCGACGGCCGCGGCCGCGCGCTGCGCCTCGGGGTGGGCGGTCCCGTGGGCAGCGGCAAGACCGCCCTGGTCGCCGCCCTGTGCCGGACGCTGGGCCCGTCTCTGTCCCTGGGCGTGGTGACGAACGACATCTACACCACCGAGGACGCCGACTTCCTGCGCCGGGCGGGCGTACTCGACCAGGAGCGCATCCTGGCCGTCGAGACCGGCTGCTGCCCGCACACGGCCATCCGCGACGACATCGCCGCCAACCTGGACGCCGTGGAAACGCTGGAGCACCGGTTCGGCCCGCTCGACCTGGTGATCGTGGAGAGCGGCGGCGACAACCTGACGGCCACGTTCAGCCGGGGGCTGGCCGACCGGCAGATCTTCGTGCTGGACGTGTCGGGCGGCGACAAGGTGCCGCGCAAGGGCGGGCCCGGCGTCACTTCCGCGGACCTGCTGGTGATCAACAAGACGGACCTGGCACCGATGGTGGGCGCCGACCTGGGCGTGATGGCGCGCGACGCGGCGGCCGTACGAGGTGAGCGGCCGGTGCTGTTCACCTCGATCCGGCAGGAACCGGCCGCGGCCACCGTCGCCGGCTGGGTCTCCGAACAAGTGCGGGCCTGGTCGCACGCCCACGCGTCCTCCCCCGTCTAGTGGCCCACCTCATGGCCATGCGGGCCTCTGCCGCGGTGGCGACCGCGCTGGCGGACGACGGCCGGACCATCGTGCGCCGCCTGGCCTCGGCGCCACCGCTGACGCTGCGCCAGACGGGCCCGTACAGTGTCCATCTCATTTCGACCGCCGCCGGGCCGCTCGGGGGCGACCGGCTGGCGCTGGACCTGTACGTCGCCCCGCGCACCACCCTGGAGCTGGGCTCGGTCGCGGCCACGCTGGTCCTGCCCGGAGACGGCGAGTCGGAGCTGCTGGTCACCGCACGGGTGGGGGCGGGCGCGACGCTGCGGTTCGCGCCGGAGCCCACGGTGCTCGCCGCCGGCTGCGCGCACCGCCTCCTGGTACGGCTCGCGCTGGAGGCGGACGCGAACGTCTTCTGGCGGGAGGAGATCGTCTTCGGCCGCCACGGGGAGCGGCCGGGGCGCTGCCACGCGCGCTTCGACGCGACCCGCGACGGGCTGCCGCTGCTCCGGCAGGAGTTCACCGTCGGCGACCCGGCCCTGGACGCCTCCCCCGCCGTCTACGGCACGGCGCGCTGCGTCGGCACCACGTTCCTGACGACCTGCGCCAAGGAACCGGCCCTCGGCGACGGCGTCGCCGTCCTCCCGCTGGCGGGCTCGGGCACCCTCGTCTCCGCCCTGGCCACCGACGCGGTCCAGCTCCGCACCCGCCTGGAATGGGGCGAACACACCGCTACCACCACACCCCAGTGACCTCCAGAAAGCACGGCAAGCACCTGGCGACCCCGCCTCCCTTCAGTAGGGACCCCGGCCGGAGTACGGCGGGAATGCGAAATATGGGCCGTCATGGTGACGACACCGTCGCGTACGGTGGTGGACGGGCCATGCCCGGCTTACAGTGATCGTGTGGCCGACCACCTCAAGCCCACGCCCGCCCCACCAAGAACCCGCCGCGGCTACGCGCTGGCCGTGGCGATCGCCGGCGCCCTCCTGGTGTTCTGCGCGGTCCTGCCCTGGGCCGGCCTCCAGGCGACCAGCAGCATCATCGGAGGCGGCGTGACCAGCGACGTCCGCGGCGTCGACGACCCGTTCGGCGTCTACACGCTGGTCGCCGGCCTGGTGGCGCTGGGCTGCGGCCTGGCCGGGGCGCTGAGCCGCCCGAGGGTCGCCGCCCTGGCCATCGTCCCCGGCGGCGTCGCCATGCTGGTGCTCGTACGGTTCCTGACCGAGGGCAGCGGCCTGCGCGACCGGCTCTCCATCGACCTGGGCGACCTGCTGTCGATCGAGCCGGTGCTCAGGTTCGGCTGGTTCGGCGCGCTGGCCAGCGCACTGACCGTCGTCGTCCTGTCGATCCTCGCCCTCGTCCGCCGCTCATGAAAAGGATCAGTCGTAGAAGCCCAGGCGGCGAAGCTGCTTGGGGTCGCGCTGCCAGTCCTTGGCCACACTGATCCGCAGGTCGAGATAGACCCGCGTGCCCAGCAGCGCCTCGATCTGCTTGCGGGCCTTGGTGCCCACGTCGCGCAGCCGCTCCCCCTTGTGCCCGATGACGATGGCCTTCTGCGAGGGCCGCTCCACGAACATGTGCGCGTAGATGTCGAGCAGGTCGTCGCGCCCCTCGCGGGGCAGCATCTCGTCCACGACCACGGCGATCGAGTGCGGCAGCTCGTCGCGTACGCCCTCCAGCGCCGCCTCCCTGATCAGCTCACCGACCAGCACCTGCTCGGGCTCGTCGGTGAGCCGGCCGTCCTCGTAAAGCGGCGGCGACTCCGGCAGGTGCTCGATCAGCACGTCCGCCAGCACGTCGAGCTGCTCCCCCGCCGACGCCGACACCGGCACGATCGCGGCGAACTCCGCCATCTGCGACACCGCCAGCAACTGCTCGGCGATCTGCTCCTTGCTCGCCAGGTCGCACTTGGTGACGACGGCGATCACCGGGGTCTTCTTGACGGCCGCGAGCTTGTCGGCGATGAACCGGTCGCCCTTGCCGATCGGCTCGTTGGCCGGCAGGCAGAAGCCGATCACGTCGACCTCGGTGAGCGTGGACAGCACCAGGCTGTCGAGCCGCTCGCCGAGCAGGGTGCGCGGGCGGTGCAGGCCGGGCGTGTCGACGATGATGAGCTGGGCTTCGGGCCGGTGCACGATGCCCCTGATGACGCGCCTGGTGGTCTGCGGCTTGGACGACGTGATCGCCACCTTCGTGCCGACCAGGGCGTTCATCAACGTGGACTTGCCGACGTTCGGCCTCCCCACGAAGCAGGCGAATCCGGCGCGATGGCTGTCTGGCGAAGTCACTAGTGCATTCTGTCCCATCATCGAGCGTGTTCACGCCACCACGCGAACGCCTTCGGCGCCACGACGGGTGTCCACGCGGTGGTCTCGTACGAGGACAGTCGCTCCTCCGGGACCCAGCGAACCTCGTTGATCTCCACGCCGTCGGCCTCCGGCTCGCCCGAGGCGATCACGCAGCCGAAGGCCGCGATCACGTAGCCGACCCGGTGCCCGTTCGGGTAGACGGTCTGGAACTCGGGGCCGCCGTAGACGCCGATCAGGCCGCGCACCTCGACCGTGACGCCGACCTCCTCCCGCAGCTCCCTGACCACGGCGTCCTCGGGCCGCTCGTCCGGATCGACGCCGCCGCCGGGCGCCGCCCAGAGTTTCACGTCGTCGTGCCGGGCCAGCAGCAGGCGCCCGGCGTCGTCGAACACGAACCCGGTCACCGACGGCAGCATCAGCAGATCGCAGCCGACCTTCTCCCGCAGCCTCGCCAGGAACGGCGACATCGGCACGTCAGCCTCGCAGGGTGCCGTCGGGGCCGGCGACGAGCGGCGCCTTGACGCCCAGCTCGGCGGCCACGGCCTCGTCGGCGGCGCTCGGGACGCCCTCGCTCACCAGCGCGACGGCCTCCAGGGACCGCGCGCCGCTGGAGATCGCCATGGCGACGGCCACCTGCACCGCCGACAGCGTCAGCGCGGACAGCGCCACGTCGGTCGCCGAGTAGGTGCGGCCGGTCTCGTCGCGCACGGCGGCCCCCTCGGCGGAGCCGTTGCGCGCCCTGGCCGCCCGGGCCAGCGTGATGAGCTTGCTGTCTTCAGGATCGAGAGTCACGGGATCCAGGTTAGGCGCTGGCCATGGAAATCGCCGCGTCGACCACCTTCCTGGTACGGGCGGCGTCCACCTCGTTCATCCCCGTGTGCACCACGGACACCAGGGTGTCGCCCACCCGCGTGACCACGACGTCCATCGCGTACGGATAGCCGTTCAGCCGCCCGCGCAACCGCGCGCCGAGCGCCTCGTCCCCCGTGTCCTTGACCGCGAGCCGCTGCAACCGCAGGTCGGTGCCGCTGGAGGTACGCACCGCGTGGCACGACCCCAGCGCCTTCGCCAGGTCGTTCAGGTGCCCTTCCGCCCCCTTGTTCGCGTACCTGGCCAGCCCCACCCCGGCCTGCTCCCCCAGCCCGTCGCCGTGGTAGCTGACGGCCGCCTGGGCGGTCAGCGCCTGCTTGGGCGCCCGCCCCCCTGCGGGCTCCAGCAGGGCCCGGCAGTTCCTGTCCGCCTGTCCGAACGGCATGCGCCACGCCTGCTGCGGTCTGACCGTGAAGCCGTCCGGCAGTCGCGGCTCCTTGCTGAGCACCTCGTGCAACTGCGCCATGGCCTGCGCGTCGAGGAAGCTCTCGGCTCCCCCGCCGCCGCATCCCGCAAGGCCGCCGGCCAGCAGGACGCAGGCGATGATCCCCGGTTTGCCTTTCATGATCCCCCCTGGATCGCAGCCTCCCCCACCGACGAATGCGGCAATCCACCGGAGTTTCCACCAATACGCAAAAAGGGTGCCCCCACCCGGTTTTCCGGACGAGAACACCCTTTACGCCGACCAGCGTCACAGCGAACCGTGATGCCGTCGTCCCCCCAGGAGCACCCTCTGGCCGCGAACCCCACCCGGCCTTCGGACGCTTCCTCCTGTGACACCCACCGCACTGGATGTCGTAAGAAGAGAGTGGCGGACCCGGCTTGCAGAAGACTTGTAGAACGCTTGCGGCATTTGTCCAAGCCGTTGATCGCGCCGTTGATCGCGGGCCGTTAGTCGCGCTCCGCCGCCGCCGAGACCACCTCGTCCTCCGGCGGCGCGACCGGCCGGACCACCACCGTGCTGATGCGGTTACGGCGGCCCGCCAGGCTCTCGGCCGTCAGGTCCAGCCCGGCCACCTCCGCGTGCGACCCGGCGATCGGAACCCGGCCGAGCGCGTGCGCCAGCAGCCCGCCCACCGTCTCCACGTCGTCCACGTCGATCTCCGTGTCGAACAGCTCGCCCAGCTCGTCCACCGGCATGCGGGCGGTCACCCGCATACCGCCGTCCGGCATGGACTCCACCCGCGGCGCCTCCTGGTCGTATTCGTCGGTGATCTCACCGACGATCTCCTCCAGGACGTCCTCGATGGTGACCAGGCCCGCCGTGCCGCCGTATTCGTCGATGACGATGGCGATGTGGATCTGCCTGGCCTGCATCTCCCGCATGAGCTGGTCGATGGGCTTGCTCTCGGGCACGTATGCGGCCGGACGCATGATCGACTCGACCGGCTCCTTGCCCCCGCCCTCACCCGACTCGTGAATCTTGCGAGCGATGTCCTTGAGATAGGCGATGCCGACGACGTCGTCCTCGTTCTCACCCACCACCGGAATCCGCGAGAACCCACTGCGCAACGCGAGCGACAGCGCCTGGCTGATCGACTTGCCCCGCTCGATGTAGACCATGTCGGTGCGCGGCACCATGACCTCGCGCACCAGCGTGTCACCCAGCTCGAAGACCGAATGGATCATCTCGCGCTCGTCCGGCTCGATCACCCGGCGCTCCTCGGCCAGGTCGACCAGGTCACGCAGCTCGGCCTCCGACGTGAACGGCCCGTCACGGAAGCCCTTGCCGGGCGTCAGCGCGTTGCCGAGCAGGATGAGCAGCTTGGGCAACGGGCCGAAGATGCGCGTCAGGCCGTACACGATGGGAGCGCTCGCCAGCGCGATCGGCTCGGCGTGCTGACGCCCCAGCGTCCGCGGCATGACACCGACCACCACATAACTGATCACGATCATGACGACGGCGGCCCAGAAATAGGCCCAGCCCTGGTCGTGCATGAGATCGATGAACAGCAGCGTCGCGATCACCGTCGCGACCAGCTCACAACTCAGCCGCAGCAACAGCAGCAGATTGAGGTAGCGCGGCGGGTCGGTCACGATGGCGTGCAGCCGAACGGCCCCCCGCCTGCGCTCACGCACGTACTCGTCGGCACGCACTCGCGAAATGCGCGTCAACGCCGTCTCCGCACTGGCGATCAGGCCACCGATGACGACGAGGGCGATGGCTGACAGCAACCAGGCGTTCACCGCGGGTTGCGCACCTCCTGCCACGACTCGAGGAGCCGGGCCTGCAGTCCGAACATCTCCTTGTGCTCCTCCGGCTCGGCATGGTCATAGCCGAGCAGATGAAGGATGCCGTGCGTGCACAACAGCTCCAGCTCCTCCGCCGTAGTGTGACCCGCCTCCTCCGCCTGCCTGGCGGCCACGTGCGGGCAGAGCACGACGTCGCCGAGGAGCGCCGGATCCGCGGGACCCTCGGACTCGCCACGCGCGCCGCCCCCGGGACGCAACTCGTCCATCGGGAACGCCAGCACGTCGGTCGGGCCCGGCTCGCCCATCCACTTCTCGTGCAACTCGGCCATGGCGTCCTCATCGACCACCACGATGGACAACTCGGCGAGCGGGTTGATGCCCATCTCGCCGAGCACGTGACCGGCCAGGGCGGACAGACCCTCCTCGTCCACCCCTACGCCGGACTCGTTGTTGATCTCAATGCTCACGGTCGCTCACCCGCCGCTTCCCCCGTTGCTGCTGCTGGATGCGCTTGGGCTCCTGCAGGGCGTCGTAGCGCCCGTAGGCGTCGACGATGTCACTGACCAGCTTGTGCCTCACCACGTCGGCGCTGGACAGCCGCGCGAAGTGGATGTCGGGGATGCCGTCGAGGATCTCCTGCACCACCCGCAGCCCACTGACCGTGCCCGAGGGCAGGTCCACCTGCGTCACGTCACCCGTCACCACGATCTTGGAGTTGAACCCGAGCCGGGTGAGGAACATCTTCATCTGCTCGGCCGAGGAGTTCTGTGCCTCGTCGAGAATGATGAACGCGTCATTCAGGGTGTTGTGCGTCAGGAGGAAGTCTTCGGTGACGTAGAGCGAGTCCTCGGCCGCCACCTGGATGCACACGCACTCCGCCGTGCCACGCGGCTCGATGCGGTCCACGTAGCGCATGGGGCGACCGCCACCATGAGCCTTGTAGACCTCCGCCTTGCGCGACAGCCGGAAGGGTTCGATGCCCTCCGGAAGCCGGATGTCGAGGACATGCGTATCGTGGCGGTGGACCCGCGTGCCGCTCGCCGACCCCGGCTTGTGCCCTTCCGCCTGACGAGTACGCCGGTAGACCACGCCTCCGAGAGACTGAACGAGGAAGACGACGTCGTCACGCAGCCGCGGCGACACGGTGCTGAACTGAATCCGGCACGTCCGGTCCTGCTGGGTGACAGGTCCTCCGTCCGCGTCGAGCAGACCCTGAAGAACGGCGGTCCTGATCTCCGGCGTGTTGCGAAGATAGACCTCAGGAACGAACTTCGCGGACGAACCGCGGCCTGAAAGCTCCAGGCGCCGCATGACGTCAGTGATCGGATTGGCGATCGTCATGCTGCCGCCGGGCTCGCTCACCCGGTTGAGCACATGGTCCGGACCACCGTTGGGCTTTGCCTGGACGCCGGGGAGAGCACGCTCGAGCGCTTCGACCAGCTCTGGGTCGTTCGTCGCCAGGCTCGGGGGCGTCGTCCCGGTGACACATCCGTCTCCCAGGAGCAGACCCACTGCGTAGGGGTCCATCGGGACCGGCTGCCCGGGGAAGCAGACCGGTGCGCTCAGCAGCGGCAACTCCCACTTCCGATGGTGCGCCGTCCGCAGGTCGCCGATCATCTCCTTCGTCTCCAGCACCCGCCACGGCTTGCCACGGTCGGCGTCGTCGCGCGTGCGGACAGACCAGAGATGATCTTCGGAGGCGAGCACCGAAGCACCGTCCTGGCTGAAGAGCCGATAGATCTTCTTCTCGCCCTGCGGATAGACGCCCAGCACGGGAGTCGGTTCGCCGTTCGACCCTATGACGAGGTCACCGACTTCCAGCTCCCCGATAGAGCGCCAGCCGTCCGGTGTCAGCACACCTGTCCCGTTTGGCAATGCCCTGCCTCGCATGTACGCGAGCGGCGCGACCTCGATCGTGCCCGCGGCCATCAGCTTGGGGATCGAGTCGGGGTCGACCATGTCGTGCAGCGCGTCGTAGAGCGGCCGCAGATAGGGGTCGATCTTCTCGTAGAGGGTGCCGGGCAGGAAGCCGAGCCGTTCGCCCGCCTCGACGGCCGGGCGGGTCAGGATGATGCGGTTGACCCGCTTCTCCTGCAGCGCGCGGACGGCCTTGGCCATGGCGAGGTAGGTCTTGCCGGTGCCGGCCGGGCCGATGCCGAAGACGACGGTGTGCTGGTCGATCGCGTCGACGTAGCGCTTCTGGTTGACCGTCTTCGGGCGGATGGTCCGGCCGCGCGAGGAGAGGATGTCGAGGGACAGCACCTCGGCGGGGCGGTCGGATGTCATGCGCAGCATGGCGATGCTGCGCTCGACCGCGTCGGGGGTGAGTTCGCCGCCGCTGCGCAGCACTTCGACCAGCTCTTCGAAGAGCCGCACGACGGTGCCGCTCTCGTCTGGGCTGCCGGTGACGGTGATCTCGTTGCCCCGCACGTGGATGTCGGCCCGGAAGGCGCCCTCGATGACGCGTAGCAGCTCGTCGCGGGAGCCCAGGAGGCTGACCATCGGGTATTCATCCGGTATCAGCACCTTCGCTTGAGTGCGCGAGGGAGGTGCCGTGCGTCGGGATTCGTGTAGTTCGGACATGGGCAGGCCAGTGGCCTGATGCCTCCCGGTCTCTTTCGGTGTGCTTCTTCGCCCATCGTATCCGGGAGCAGGCCGATTGCTCGCGTCAATATCACCGCGTCCGGCTTTCGGCGGATGATCAGCCGGGCGGCCAGGTGAGGTCGCGTCCGCCGAGCACGTGGGCGTGCACGTGGAAGACGGTCTGGCCGGCGTCGGCGCCGGTGTTGAAGACGATGCGGTAGCCGCCTTCGGCCACGCCTTCTTGCACGGCGACGGCGTGTGCGGCCTTGAGCACCTCGTCGGCGAGGCCGTCGTCGGCTCTGGCGAGGGTGGCGGCGTCGGCGTGGTGGTCTTTGGGGATCACCAGCACGTGGGTGGGCGCCTGGGGCTTGATGTCGCGGAACGCCAGTGTCCGGCCGGTCTCGTAGACGATCTCGGCGTTGAACTCCTTGGCGACGATTTTGCAGAAGAGGCAATCGCTCACCTGGTCACCCTATCGAGGCGTCGTTGTCAGCGAGTCCGTTGCGAATCGGTAATCACCTGCGTCGTGCGTACGAAGATCAACACGGTTAGGGTTAGTGTGCGACACTTCAGCAAAAAAAGAGACGATTCAGGGTCGGGCGAGGCGCCACCTGGCGAGGACACGACTGGGTAATGCACCCTAAGGAACCGGGGAAACCTCAAGAACCGGAAGAGCGTAAACCCTCTGGGAAGGCCGCGCGTCCCACTGATGTGACCACCGAAACCCTCCTGGCCGACAGGTCGATGGGGGCGGTGCCGGTCGGGTGGGATGCCGACATGGCCGTGACTGCGCTCTATAGTGCGCACTTTCGGTCATTGGTGCGTCTTGCGGTGTTGCTGGTGCGCGACATTGCAACCGCCGAGGAAGTCGTGCAGGATGCGTTCGTCGCCATTCATGGCGCCTGGCGCAGGTTGCGCGATCCCGACAAGGCGCTCGCCTACTTGCGTCAGTCCGTCGTCAACCGGTCCCGGTCCGTGCTGCGTCACCGGGCGGTCGTCGAGAAGTATGCTCCGAAGGGCCTGCCCGACGCCCCGAGCGCCGAGAACGGCGCGATCGGCGAGCTGGAACGCTCCGCCGTGATCGAGGCGTTACGTGCCCTGCCGACCAGACAGAGAGAAGCACTGGTTCTACGCTACTACGGTGATCTGTCCGAAGCTGAGATCGCCCACGCCATGGGCATCAGCAAGGGGGCGGTCAAAAGCCACACGGCCCGTGGCATGGCCGCCTTGCGATCGGTCCTGGAGAAAATGTCATGACCCAGCTCCCCGACGAGTACGGCGACGTGTTGCGCCGTGCGCTCCGCGCGGAGGCGGACGCGGTCGTGCCCTCGCCGGAAGGGCTGGAGATCATCCGTGGCCGGATCGAGCGGCGCGGAGTTCGTAACCTGTTCTGGTGGCGTGCGGGTGCGGCCGCCGCCAGTGCCGTCCTGGTCGCGGGGACGATCGTGATGGCCGTTCCGGAACTGCGTACCAAGATCATAAATGAGCAGCCCGTGCGGGTCGTGGACGATGAGAGCTCCGAGTTCCCGTCCAATTCCTCCACCACGCGCGCCCCGCAGCCGCCGGAGAAGGAGCCGTCGCCTGAGCAACCGCAGGTGGGCGTGATTCCCGACACTCCGAGGCCGTCGCCGAAGCCCACGAAGAAGGCCGAGTCGACCAGCAGGCCGTCGCCGTCGCCCAGCCCGTCGCCCACAGACTGCCCGTCGCCGCTTCCCGAGCAGGCCGAGCCGCCTGCCACCTGTTCTTCGACGCCCACGCCGACGCCGACCGTGGAGGAGACGACGGCGCAGCCGACGCCGTGCCCGCTGGACGAGTGCCCGCCGTCCGACGAGGTGACGGAGACTCCGGCTCCGACGGAGCTGGCCAGCCCGCTGATCGACTCGCAGACGACGCCCTAGGCAGCACGGCCTTAGGCGGCACGGACGCTCTTAGTTCACCAGCGTCCGGTACGGCTGAGCAGCACGGACGCCGCCGCCACGCCCGCCGTGGAGGTGCGCAGGATCGTCGGCCCCAGCAGCACGGGCACGGCCTTGGCGGCCCTGAATCTGGCCAGTTCCTCGTCGGACACGCCGCCCTCTGGTCCCACGACGATCACGATGTCGCCGCCGGCGGGCAGCGCCACGCCGGACAGCGGTTCCGCGGACTCCTCGTGCAGCACCAGCCCCAGCGCCGCGTCGGCCAGCAGCCGCTCGACGCGCGCGGTCGTGGCCGGTTCGGTCACTTCGGGCAGGTGGAAGCGGCGGGCCTGCTTGCCCGCCTCGCGGGCGGTGGCGCGCCAGCGGCCCAGCGCCTTGGCGACCTTGTCGCCCTTCCACTGCGTGATGCTGCGCGCGGCCGACCAGGGGACGATCACGTCGACGCCGGCCTCGGTCATCATCTCGACGGCCAGTTCGCCCCGGTCGCCCTTGGGCAGCCCCTGGACGACGGCCAGCCGGGGCTTGGGCGCCTCGACCTCGTAGCGGCGCAGCACGTCGAGCCGGAGGGCGTCTTTCAGCGCCTCGCGGACGACGCATTCGGCGACGGAGCCGGCGCCGTCGGTCAGGTCGACCCGCTCGCCGGCCCGCAGGCGGCGTACGGAGGCCGCGTGCCGCCCCTCGGGGCCGTCGAGCGTCAGCTCCGGCCCGTCGAGGTCAGAGGCCAGGAAAACCGGTGCGCTCACCTTCCGTTGAAGGCGTCACGCAGACGGGAGAAAAAACCCTGCTGCCCCGGCGCGAACTTCCCCGGCGGCCGTTCCTCCCCACGCTGCCGGGACAGCTCGCGAAGAAGCTCCTCCTGTGCCGTGTCGAGACGGGTCGGGGTCTCGACGTTGACGTGGATGAGCAGGTCGCCGCGGCCGGACTCGTTGAGCCGCTGCACGCCGCGCCCGTACATGGTGATGACCTGCCCGGACTGCGTGCCGGGGCGGACGTCGATCTCCTCGGAGCCGTCGAGCGTCTCGACGGTGAGGATGGTGCCGAGCGCGGCGGCCGTCATCGGGATCTGGACGGTGCAGTGGAGGTCGTCGCCGCGCCGTTCGAAGATCTCGTGGGCCCGCTCGACGATTTCGAGGAACAGGTCTCCGGGTGGGCCGCCGCCGGGGCCGACCTCGCCCTCGCCGGCGAGCTGGATGTGGGTGCCGTCCTCGACGCCCGCGGGGATGCGGACCTTGATGGTGCGGCGGGTGCGCACCCGGCCGTCGCCCGAGCACTCCTGGCAGGGGTGGCGGATGATGGTGCCGAAGCCGCCGCACTGCGGGCACGGCCGCGAGGTCATGACCTGGCCCAGGAACGAGCGGGTGACCTGGGAGATCTCGCCGCGCCCGTTGCACATGTCACAGGTGTCGGGGTGGGTGCCGGAGGCGGCGCCGGCCCCGTGGCAGACCTCGCACAGCACGGCCGTGTCGACGACCAGCTCGCGGGTGGTGCCGAAGGCCGTCTCGCGCAGGTCGAGCTCCACCCGGATGGTGGCGTTGCGGCCTCTGCGGGCGCGCGAGCGCGGCCCCCGGGTGCCGCCGGCGGTGCCGAAGAAGGCGTCCATGATGTCGCTGAACGGGAAGCCGGCGCCGAAGCCACCGGCGCCCGCGGCCGCTCCCGCGCCGCCGAAGGGGTCGCCACCCAGGTCGTACATCTGGCGCTTGTTCGGATCGGACAGCACCTCGTAGGCCTGCGTGATCTCCTTGAACCGCTCCTGGGTCTCAGGGTCGGGGTTCACGTCGGGGTGCAGCTCGCGGGCGAGTCGGCGATAGGCCTTCTTGATCTCGTCCTGACTTGCGTCACGGCGCACCCCGAGGGTGGCGTAGTAGTCGCTGTTTGCCACTTATCGACCTCTTATGATGCAGCCAGGATCTGGCTGACGTAGCGTGCCACCGCGCGTACGGCGCCCATCGTCACGGGATAGTCCATCCTGGTCGGCCCCAGCACACCGAGCCGGGCCAGTTGGTTGTCGCCTGAACCGTATCCGGTCGCGACGATGGATGTCCCCCGCAGGTAGGGGTTTTCCGAGCCGATGCGCACGGTGAGCGCGGACGGGGTGTCTGTGGAAGTCTCGCCGAGCAGGCGCATGAGGACCACCTGCTCTTCCAGTGCCTCCAGCACGTCGCGCAGGCCGATCGTGAAGTCGGCTCCGGCGAGGTTGGCCGCGCCGGCGAACACGATCTTCTCGTCGTGCCGCTCCACCAGGGTTTCGAGCAGCACGGACAGGATCGTGGCCACCGCGGGCCGGTCTTCGAGGGGCAGGCGTTCCGGCAGGTCGGCGACCAGCTCGGGAACGGTGCTGAGGCCGCAGCCGTCGAGGCAGGCGTTGAGCACGGCGCGCATGTGCGCGATCCGGGTGTCCTCCACCGCCTCGGGCAGCTCGATCACGCGCTGCTCGACGCGGCCGGTGTTGGTGATCAGCACCAGCATGACGCGGCGGTCGTTCAGCGGGACCAGCTCGACGTGCCGGACCGTTGAACGCGTCAGCGTCGGGTATTGCACGACCGCCACCTGCCTGGTGAGCTGCGCCAGCAGCCGGACCGTGCGGGTGACCACGTCGTCGAGGTCGACGGCCCCGGCGAGGAAGGTCTCGATCGCCCGGCGCTCGGCCGACGAGAGCGGCTTGACCTGCGAGAGCCGGTCGACGAACAGGCGATAGCCCTTGTCCGTCGGCACGCGGCCCGCGCTGGTGTGCGGCTGGGTGATATATCCCTCCTCCTCCAGCGCGGCCATGTCGTTCCTGACCGTCGCCGGGGAGACCTTCAGGTTGTGGCGCTCGGCGAGCGCCTTGGAGCCCACCGGTTCGTTGGTGGACACGTAGTCTTCGACAATGGCGCGGAGCACCGCCAGTTTCCGATCGTCGAGCACGTGCTCACCTCCTGCCTCTGCCCCTCTTCAGGAACGTCCTGACTGGCACTCGGTGTTCCCGAGTGCCAAGTGTACGGCTCCCGCCCACAAGGTGCGATAACACCTGCTGCTAGCTTCTTGAAAGCGTCAGGCCTCACACTTGCGCACATGACCGACGATTCCCAGCCCCCGTCGTACGGCCCGCCGCCTGGGCAGGGTCCGCACCACGGTCAGCCGCAGCCACCTCCATACGGTCCGCAGCCCGGCTTTGGAGGACCGCAACAGTATGGGCCACCGCAGTACGGGCAGCCGCCACCGTACGGGCAGCCCACCCAGTCCGGGCCTTTTCCGCAGTACGGACAATACGGCCAAGCACCCCAGTTCCCTCCACGAATCGACCCAAAAGCCATCAAGCCCCGCCTGTGGTGGCTGGCGGTGGTCTGGGCCGTGGCCGTGGTGTGCGCGGTCGCCGGCGTGGGCCTGTTCGCCGGCGGAGTGCTCGGGGGCGTGGTCAACGCGGCTCCGACCAAGACGTTCGCGCCGGGCGAGAGCATCACCGTGACGGTCGACCCGGCCGACAAGCCCGCCCTCTACGTCGCCAGCGACGCGAAGATCACGTACCAGTGCGCGATCACGGGCGGCCCGGGTCCGGCCAAGCTGGCCAAGACCACGGGCACCCAGACGATCACGGCGAACGGCACCACCTGGGAGCAGTTCCTCGTCATCAACGCCCCGGCCAAGGGCGACTACCAGCTCACGTGCGCCAACGCCGAGCAGGCCGGCGTCCGCTACGGCGTGGGCCGCGACATGCTGTCCGCCGCCGGCGGCGGCATCGCCGGTGGGCTGGCCGCGCTGTTCCTGTTCCCCGTCGCCGGGCTGCTCATCGGGATCGCGGGCACGATCGTCGTCCTGGTACGCCGGAACGGCGCGCGCAAGCGCCTTGCGGTCAGCGGGTGATTTGCTACGGTCCCCGTGTGTACGAGGGCGATGTACTGGCGGGAAATTGGCGGCGGCCGGGCAAGGGCAAGATCCCTCAGGTGCCCGCCGAGCTGGACCTCGTCGTGGAGGATGCCGACAGCGGCTTCTGCGGCGCGGTGGTGGCGTGCGACAAGGAGGCGGTCACCCTCGAAGACCGGTTCGGCAAGCGCCGCCTGTTCCCGCTCGCGCCGGCCGCGTTCCTGCTGGACGGCAAACCCGTCACCCTGGTACGCCCGCCGGCCGCCCCCGCGGCCCCCAGGCGCAGCGCCTCGGGCTCGATCGCCGTGGAGGGGCTGCGGGCGCGGGTCGCCAGGGAGAGCCGCATCTACGTCGAAGGCGTGCACGACGCCGCGCTCGTGGAGAAGATCTGGGGCCATGACCTGCGGGTCGAAGGGGTCGTGGTCGAATACCTGGAAGGCGTCGACGACCTTCCCGCCATCGTCGCGGAGTTCGACCCCGAGCCGGGGCGGCGCCTGGGTGTGCTGGTCGACCACCTGGTGCCCGGTTCCAAGGAGAGCAGGATCGCCGCCGAGATCACCTCGCCTGACGTGCTGGTGGTGGGGCACCCGTACATCGACATCTGGCAGGCGGTCAAGCCGTCCGTGCTGCGTATCCCCGCCTGGCCCGAGGTGCCGCGCGGGGTGCCCTGGAAGGAGGGCGTGATCTCCGCTTTGGGCTGGCGCATGGAGCCGGCGCAGGCGTGGCGCCGGATTCTCGGCGCCGTCTCGACGTACACGGACCTTGAGCCGGAGCTGCTCGGCCGGGTCGAGGAACTGATCGACTTCGTTACGGAGGCACCATGAGCCAGGACCCGTCCCAGCCACTGCCCGATGACGACGCCACGCGCCGCGTGACCCCCGAGGACCTGCCGCCCAGCGCGGGCCCCGCCCCTCAGCAGCCCGACTACGGCCGGCAGCCCGGCTATGGCGAGCAGCCCGGATCTGGCCAGCCTGGATATGGCCAGCCCGGTCTTGGTCAGCCCGGCTATGGTCAGCAGCCCAATTCCTACCCGAACACCCCTTATGGCCAGCAGCCCGGCTCGGCGCCGAACTACGGGCCCGGTTATGGACAGCCCCCGCCCGGCTACGGCCCGGCTCCTCAGCAGTATCCCGGCCAGGCGTACGGCCCGCCCCCGGGCCAGCCGTACATCCCCGGCAGGTACGGCCCCCGCCCCGGCAGCGACGACACCACCATGGCCATGCTCTCCCACCTGCTGGGCCTGCTGGTCTCCTTTGTCGGCCCGCTGGTCATCTACCTGATGAAGAAGGACGAGTCGCCCTACGTCAGGGACCAGTCGGCCGAGGCGCTCAACTTCCAGATCACGATGTTCATCGGCTACGCCGTCGCGGGCATCCTGTCGATCATCATCATCGGCATCTTCCTGCTGCCGGTCATCTGGGTCCTGTCCCTGATCTTCCACATCCAGGCCGCCCTGGCCGCCAACAAGGGCGAGAACTACCGCTACCCCTTCTCCATCCGCATGATCAGCTAGACCAGGAGGTCCCTGATGAGGGCGTCGGCCAGCAGCCGCCCCTTCAGGGTCAGCACCATCAGGCCCGACTTGAACGGCTCGGGCTCCAGCAACCCGCGCGCCAGGGCGCTCGCCACGGTCGTGCGCGCGGCGGGCGCCACCTCCGCCAGCGGGTAGCCGGAGATCAGCCGCAGCTCCAGCATGAGCCGCTCGGCGTCGCGGTCGTCCTGGCCGAGCACCTCGCGCGCGTGGGCGGGCGAGACGCCGGCCGCAAGGCGCTGGGCGTAGGCGGCCGGGTGTTTGACGTTCCACCAGCGGGTGCCGCCGACGTGGCTGTGGGCACCCGGGCCTGCCGCCCACCAGTCGCCGCCGGTCCAGTAGAGCAGGTTGTGCCGGCAGCGGGCGGCGTCGGTGGTGGCCCAGTTGGACACCTCGTACCACTGGAACCCGGCCTCGGCCAGCATCTCGTCGGCGATCAGGTAGCGGTCGGCGGCCACGTCGTCGTCGGGCATCGGCAGCTCGCCGCGCCTGATCCGGGCGGCCAGCCTGGTGCCCTCCTCGACGATCAGCGAGTAGGCCGACACGTGGTCGGGCCCGGCCTCGATCGCGGCGGCCAGCGAGGCCCGCCAGTCGTCGTCGGACTCGCCTGGCGCGCTGTAGATCAGGTCGATGTTGACGTGCTCGAACCCGGCCTTCCTTGCTTCCTGTACGGCCGCCGCCGCCCTGCCGGGCGTGTGCCCGCGTTCGAGGACCCGCAGCACGTGCTCGCGGGCGCTCTGCATGCCGAAGCTGATCCGGTTGAACCCGCCGTGGCGGAGTTTTTCCAGGTAGGAGGGGTCGACCGACTCGGGGTTGGCCTCCGTGGTGACCTCGGCTCCCGGCCGCAGCCCGAACTCGGAGCCGATGGCGGCGAGGATCCTGGCCAGGTCTTCCGGGGGCAGCAGCGTGGGCGTGCCACCGCCGAAGAACACCGTCTCCACCGGCAGGTCGGCCTGGCCCAGGACGCGGCGGGCCAGGCGGATCTCCTCGACGACCGTGTCCGCGTAGTCGTGGTGCGAGGCGCCGGGGCCCAGCTCGGCGGAGGTGTAGGTGTTGAAGTCGCAGTAGCCGCAGCGGGTCACGCAGAACGGCACATGCACGTAGAAGCCGAACGGCCGCTCGCCGAGACCCCTCAGGGCGCTGCCGGGCAGCTCGCCGGAGGTGGGCACGGGATCGCCGTCAGGAAGGGTGGCTGGCACACCTACCAGTTTGCCCGGCCACCAAGGGTGCTCCAATCCAACTGCAAGCCGCGCCACGTGCACTGGTGACAAGCCGGCACAAAGGGGGTTCGCATGGCGGGCATCGGGATCGTGGGCGCGGGCATCTCGGGATTGACCCTGGCGCTGCGGCTGCGGCAACGCGGCGTCGAGACGACGCTCTACTGCGAGCGGGACGCCGCCGCGATGCGCGCGTCGCGGCTGCCCAGCACCGTGGCCAGGATGGGTCACACCCAGGCCAGGGAGCGGGAGCTGGGCAGCGAGCACTACCGGGATCCCGCGTCGCTGATGCGCACCGCCAAGCTCTCGATCAAGGGGGAGCCGCCGCTGGAGTTCACGGCGAACGTCGCGGAGCCGTTCCACGCGGTCGACTTCCGGCTGCTGATCCCCGCGTTCATGGACGACTTCGCCGCGCGGGGCGGCGAGATCCGGGTGGTGGACAAGGCCCCGGACGCGGCCCAGGTGGATCGCTGGTCGCGCGAGCACGAGCTGATGGTGGTGGCCGCGGGGCGGCGGTCGGTGGCCGAGCTGTTCCCGCGCGATCCGGGCCGCTCGCCGTTCGACCGGCCCCAGCGGGTGCTGACGGCGGGGCTGTATCGGGGGCTGGATCTGGAAGCCGCCTTCTCGTACAACATCTCGGGGGGTGTGGGCGAGATCCTCCGCGCGCCGATGGTGACGCGGGAGGGGGTCGTCTCCGCGATCCTCGTCGAGGCGATTCCCGGCGGGCCGCTGGAGGAGCTCTCCCGTACGTCGTGGCAGGACGTCCCCGGCACGCTGCTGGGCCTGCTCCGCGAGCACGCGCCGCGGCTGGCCGAGCGGGTGGATACGGCGGCGTTCGAGCTGCTGGGCCCGGACGACCTGCTGCGGGGCGCCGTCACGCCGACGGTACGGCACGCCGTGGCCGAGCTGCCGAGCGGACGCATCGCGCTGGCCATCGGCGACGCATGGATCACGAACGACCCGATCACCGGGCAGGGCGCGAACCTGGGCTCGGCCTGCGCCTGGATCGCCGCCGACGCGATCGCGGCGGGCGGTCCTTACGACGCCGCGTTCGGCCGGGCCACGGAGGAGCGGATGTGGGAGGCGGCGGCGCCGGTCACCGACTGGACGAACGCCTTCCTGCAGCCGCCGGCCGACCATGTGCTGAGGCTGCTGGTGGCCGCCACGACCAGGCAGGACCTGGCCGACCTGGTGCTGTCGCTGTTCTCCGATCCGCCGTACGCGTGGTCGGTGCTGTCGAGCCCGGAACAGGTCGGGCGGATCGTTGACGGTGGCGGGGAGCGGCTCTACGATCGCGTCTAACTTATAGGAAAGTTTCCTATCTAAGTGCCAGGAGCCGCCCCGTGAAGAAGAAGATCCTGATCGCACTCTCGCTGTTACTCGGCCTCTCGGCGATCTCCGTCCCCGCGGCCGCCTCGGAGCGCACGACCCACTCCGGCTTCAAGCGGGTCGCGTACTTCATCCAGTGGGGCGTCTACGGGCGCGACTACCACGTCAGGGATGTGGACGTCTCGGGCGCCGCGGCCAAGCTCACGCACCTCAACTACGCGTTCGGGTTCGTCAACGCCGAGGGCGCCTGCTACTCCTCCGACCCGTGGGCGGACTGGCAGCGGCCGGTGCCGGCCGAGCAGAGCGTGGACGGGGTGGCCGACGCGCCCGGCCAGGCGCTCAACGGCAACCTCAACCAGCTTCGCAAGCTCAAGGCCAAGCACCCTGGCCTCAAGGTGATGATCTCGCTGGGCGGCTGGACCGGCTCCAAGTACTTCTCCGACGCCGTCCTCACCCCCGAGTCGCGGGCCGCGCTGGCGAGCTCGTGCGTCGACCTGTGGCTGCGCGGCAACCTGCCGGGGCTGGAGCCGGGCGCCGGGGCGGGCGTGTTCGACGGCATCGACCTGGACTGGGAGTGGCCGGGCTCGTCGGGGGCCGAGGGCAACGTCATCAGGCCCGAGGACAAGCGCAACTTCACGCTGTTCGTCGAGGAACTGCGGGCGCGGCTCAAGGCGTTCTCGTCGGGTACGCAGCTCACCGCCTTCCTCCCGGCCGCGGCGGCGAAGATCGACGCCGGGTTCGAGGTGCGCAGGGTGTTCAGGCAGCTCGACTTCGCCACCGTCCAGGGGTACGACCTGCACGGCTCCTGGGAGTCGCAGACCGGGCACAACGGGAACCTGTTCACCGACCGGCGGGACCCGAACCCCGTCAGGTACAGCGTCGACCAGACCGTCCGCGACTACCTGTCGCGCGGGGCGCCCGCCCGCAAGATCGTGGTCGGCGTGCCCGCGTACGGCCAGGGCTGGACCGGGGTGACCGGCGGTGGAGACGGCCTCTACAAGCCGGCCACCGGCCCCGCTCCCGGCAAGTGGGCACCGGGCAGCGAGGACTACAAGGACCTGGTCACCAAGCCCGGCAAGCGCTACCGCGATCTACGGACGGGTGCCATGTGGCTGTACGACGGGAACGAGTTCTGGTCTTATGACGATCCGGCGGTGCTGGTGCAGAAGGCGGCCTACATCCGGCTCAAGGGGCTCGGGGGGTCGATGATGTGGTCGATCGACCAGGACGACGCACGGGCCTCCCTCACCTCGGCTCTGTACTCGGTCCTACGCTGACGCCCGGGCCGGGCGCGATTCGCGCCCGGCCCACCGACCCGCACCGGCCGAGAACCGCACCCCACCTGAGGATCCGTGCTCGACCCGTTGCCCAGCCCGTTGACTCACACCCGGCCCGCTGGCCTGCACCCGGCCCCGCTGACCGGCACTCCTCCCCTGAACCCCACCGACCCCATTGGTCCGCACCCGGCCCGTTGGCCTGCGCCGCCCGGTGCGCCTCCACCCGGTGCGCGACCGCCCGCCTCGTCGACCGACGCCCCGCCTGTCGGCCGCCGTCCACTACAAGCTGCCCGGCCCCTCGGCATCGACCGCATTGCCCACGTTCGACCGAGATGATGCGCCCGAGCCGGACGGCACACCGAGACCTCGGCAAACCGGCCTCCGAACCGAGACCCCGGCGAACCGGCCTTCGAATCATCGGTTGAGCTGCGACTCCTCGTCGAACGCCGCGAGCTGTAACAACGTCTCCAACGCCGCCTGCCTGGTCTCCTCCACCGAATCGCCCCGCTCGCCGAAACACTCGGCCGCCACGTCGAGCAGCGCCGTCACCACCGCCGCGTCGGGGTAGGGCACGTCAACGAGGACCGTGCCATCGCCCTCCTCCTCGCCCGCACCCAGGTGGAGCCGGAGCAGCCGCCGAGTCTCCTCAGCCACGGCAACCCCCAGCACGGCGGCACGCTCAAATCGCTCAGCAGCAATCACGTTACCCTCCAGTCGCACAGGTGTTCGGAACAGAAAGGTAGACGACGCCACCGACAGAATCCCCGGCGTACACGGTGATCCCGCGTTCGGGGCGGTGACTGGCTACGCTCGAACGGTGTCCGACACGATCATCAGCACCCGCGACCTCACGGTCGAACTCGGCGGCAATCCCGTACTGCGGGACATGTCCCTGACAGTGGCACCCGGCGAGGTCGTGGCCGTGGTCGGCCCGAACGGGTCGGGCAAATCGACCCTGCTGCGCTGCCTGGCCGGGCTCCAGCCCGTCACCTCCGGCGAGGTCGAGGTGTTCGGGGCGCCGCCGTCCGACGACGCCCGCTTCTGGGGCCGGGTGGCGCTCCTGACGGACGAGCCCGCCTGGTACCCGGGGCTGACCGCGCGCGAGCACCTGGAACTGATGGCGGCGGTCCACGCGACGACCCGGATGACGGTGGAGGCGGCGTTGGAGGTGTTCGCCCTGGTGGAGCGGGCCGACGCGACACCGCTCAATCTCTCCACCGGCCAGCGCCAGCGCCTCGCGCTGGCCGCCGCGCTCCTGCGCCCGAGCACCCTGTTGCTGCTCGACGAACCGGAACGCGGCCTCGACGCCGCCTTCCGCACCGGCCTGACGGACCTGCTGGCCGACTACGCGAACGAGGGCGGCACCATCGTCATGGCCACCCACGACCAGGCCCTGGCCACCTCCGCCCGCCAGATCTCCCCCTCTGGAGTGACCGCATGACCGACACCGGAACAGGGGCTGGGGCTGAGGGCAGAAGGGCCGGGACAGATCCCCGGACAGGGACCGATCTCCAAGCCGGGATCGGAGCCGATCCCCGGGCAGGGGCGGGCCTTCGAGCCGGGGCGGGCCTTCGAGCCGGGGCGGGTCTTCGAGCCGGGGCGGGTCTTCGAGCCGGGGCGGGTCTTCGAGCCGGGGCCGGGGCTGTGGTCGAGGGTGATGTGCGGGCGGTGCGGGCTTATCTGCGGTCGCGGGGGCGCGGCCCCTCCAGCATGCTCGACCGCTACTTCACCGCGTTCGGGCTGCTCATGATCGCCGCCGTGCTGGGGCAGCCTCTTTCCTCCGTGATCACGAATCTGGCCGGCCAGGCGGAACCGGCGCGCATGGGCGCGGGGGTGGCGCTGCTCGCGCTGGCCCTGGCCGGTTTTCTGGCGGCCGCTCGATCGGCGGGTCCCGTGCTGCTGTCCGCTCCCGACGCCTCCTGGCTGCTGTTGTCACCCCTGCACCGGCGAGGGCTGCTCGGCCGTGGCTGGCGAATGGTGTTGCTGGTCGCGGTGGCGGCGGGTCTGCTGCTCGGGATCGGGACGCTGGCGGTGCTGGGGGCGCCGGATCAGCTCGTCTGGCGGGTGCTGGCCGCGCTGGTGCTGGGTGTGTCGGCCACCGTGGGCGGGATGGCGCTGGCCGTGCTGGGGCAATCCGCGCACTCATGGCAGTTCTGGTTGTCGGCTCTGATGGCGGGGCTGCTGGTGCTGGCGGTGGTGGCGGTGAGCGGCCAGATGCGTACGGTGCTCGCGATCGCCGCGGCCGCTCCCCTGCCTGCCGTCGCCGCCGCGGTCTCGGCCGCCGCCGTCATGTCCGGCCTGCTGGTACGCCGGGCATGGACGTCACTCGACCAGATCCCGACCAGGTCCCTGCTGACCGCCTCCACCCGTGCCGGTCATGTGGCGACGGCGGCCGTAGGGCTCGATCCCGGCGCGCTCACGTGGATCGCCGAGGACAACCACTGGCGAACCAGGAGTCTCGGCTCCCGGCGCTGGCCGTCCTCGTTGCCCGCGCCGCTCGCGCTGGCCTGGCACGACTGGCTCCGCGCGGCCCGCAGGCCCAGATGGCTGGCGGTCATCGCGGCGACGGCCGCGCTCCCCGCGATACTGGCCCAGGCGGGCGGCTCTCCTACGGTCGTCGGGGTGAGCGTGCTGGCGGGTGCGCTGGCCGTGGCGGCGACGGGTACGGCGGGTGCGCGCCGCGACGGCGACAACCCGGCCCTCGCCCGGCTGATCGGCGTCGGCCTCCGCCCGGCCCTGGCCGCCCGCGCCCTGCTCCCCGCCCTGCTGAGCGGCACCTGGACAACGGCCGCCCTGGCAATTCTCAGCACCGCACCTCTCGCTCTCGGCACCGCGCCCGCTGTTGGCGGTGGGTCGTGGTTGCTGTTCGGGCCGTTGGTCGCGCCCGCGCTGGCCGCCGCCGCGCTGCGGATGGCCAGGCGTAGTCCCGTTGACCACTCGCTACCGATCCTCGACACCCCAGGCGGCGCGATCCCGACCGGGCCCATGCTCTGGGCGGCCACCGGGGTCGATCTGGCGGTCCTCGGGTGCCTGCCGGCCCTCACGGCCCTGACCGCTCCACCGGACGCCCTGGGCCCGTATCTGGCGGCCCAGGCGGTGGTGAGCGCGGCGGTGCTGGCGGGGTACGTGATGCGGGCGAAATCGAGCCAGGCGGGCTGAGCGAATCAAGAGGGCTGAGCAAGCCAGACGGGCTGAGCACGTCAAGCGAGCTGAGCGAGCCAGACGGGCTGAAGCAGACTGGAGCGGGATAAGCACGCCGGGCAGGGCCAGGCGAGCCGAGCAGGCTGAGCAACGCACAGATCGCTAGGCGACGTAGACGTCGCTGGGGACGCCTCCGTACGGGATCGTCCGGTCGCGGTGCATGCCCGCCCGCTCCGCCACCCTCCGCGAAGGTTCGTTGACGTCGCGGATCACCGCCACCACCGGCCCCAGTTCCTTACCCACCAGCAGGGCCGCCTGCGCGAGCTCCACCGCGTACCCGTGTCCCCACGCCGACGGACGGAATCGGTAGTACAGGTTCAGCACCTCGTCCCCGTCCACCACCGCCCGGCGCAGCCCGCCGAAGCCCAGCACGCCCGGGTGCCCGGGACGGCGTGCCGCCCAGTAGCCGATGCCGCGCTCGTCCCAGTCGGCCAGCCACAGGTCCAGCATCGCCCGACTCGACTCCAGGTCGGCGACGGGGCCGCCGATGTGGTACACGCTGGTCCGCGGGTCGGAGTGGATCTCGTGGACGGATTCGAGGTCCTCGGCGGTGACCCGAGATAGCACCATTCGTGCCGTCTGCACCACTTCCATGCTTTCAGAGTATCCGTTACGATCGCCAAGCAATCGGTACCGATCGATAGGCGATGAGATGGACGTCCCCAAGGTGCAGAGCTCGTTGCGGCTCATCGCGCGCGGGCTGGAGGAGCTGGCCGCCGCGCTGGGCGAGCAGGAGGCGGGCGAGGACGAGCGGACGGCGCGGGTCATCCGCGAATGGGGCCGGCGGGGGCTGACGCAGAAGGAGGCGTCGGCGCTGTTCCAGCGGCACGGGTTCGCCCCGCAGACGACCGGCGGCTGGACGCGGGGCGAGTGGATCGAGATCGGCGACGACGGCCTGCGCTATCTCACCGCCCGATCACATACCTGGCTGGAGGAACGGTCATGACCTTCTCGGTACGCATCACCGTACGCGGCTACGAACTCGACACCCAGGGCCACGTCAACGGCGCCGTCTACCACCAGTACGGCGACCACGCCCGCTGGGAGTTCCTGCGCGCGGCCGGCATCTCGATCGACGACATGACGAGCACCGGCATAGGCCCCGTCACGCTGGAGAACACCATCCGCTACCACCGCGAGCTGCGCGGCGGCGACGAGGTCGAGGTGACGTGCGCGTTCGAGTGGGGCGACGGGAAGACGTACCGGGTGAAACAGGAGTTCAGGCGCGCCGGCGGAGAGCTGGCGGCCGAGCTGACGGGCGTCGGCGGGCTGCTCGACCTCGGCGCCCGCCGCCTGCTCGACGACCCGAAGACCCGCTGGCGTGCCCTCGCCCGCCGGCCCGCCGTGCTCGGCCTGTAGAAGCTACTTCTTGCCCTTGTCGGCGTTGGAGTCGGTGGAGAGCGCGGCGACGAAGGCCTCCTGGGGCACCTCGACCCGGCCGACCATCTTCATCCGCTTCTTGCCCTCCTTCTGCTTCTCCAGCAGCTTGCGCTTACGGGAGATGTCGCCGCCGTAGCACTTGGCCAGCACGTCCTTGCGGATGGCGCGGATGTTCTCGCGCGCGATGACCCTGGCGCCGATGGCGGCCTGGATGGGCACCTCGAACTGCTGCCGCGGGATCAGCTCGCGCAGCTTCTTGGCCATGTCGACACCGTAGGTGTAGGCCTTGTCCTTGTGGACGATGGCGCTGAAGGCGTCGACCGCCTCGCCCTGCAGCAGGATGTCCACCTTGACCAGGTCGGCCTCCTGCTCGCCCGCGGGCTCGTAGTCGAGCGAGGCGTAGCCCCTGGTCCGCGACTTGAGCTGGTCGAAGAAGTCGAAGATGATCTCGCCGAGCGGCAGCGTGTAGCGGATCTCGACCCGGTCCTCCGACAGGTAGTCCATGCCGAGCAACTGCCCGCGCCGCCCCTGGCAGATCTCCATGATCGCGCCGATGAACTCGGAGGGCGCCAGGATCGTGGACTTGGTGACCGGCTCGAAGACCTGCGAGATCTTGCCGCCGGTGGGGAACTCGGACGGGTTGGTGACCGTCAGCTCCGCGCCGTCCTCCATGACCACGCGGTAGACCACGTTGGGCGCCGTCGAGATCAGCGACAGCCCGAACTCCCGCTCCAGCCGCTCGCGCACGATCTCCATGTGGAGCAGCCCGAGGAAGCCGACGCGGAAGCCGAACCCGAGCGCGGCCGAGGTCTCCGGCTCGTAGATCAGGGCGGCGTCGTTGAGCTGGAGCTTGTCGAGCGCCTCGCGCAGCTCGGGGTATTCGTCGCCGTCGATCGGATAGAGCCCGGAGAACACCATCGGCTTCGGGTGCTCGTAGCCGGCCAGCGCGTTCTGGGCGCCCTTGACCGCGGAGGTGACGGTGTCACCGACCCGCGACTGCCGCACGTCCTTCACGCCGGTGATCAGGTAGCCCACCTCGCCGACGCCCAGGCCCAGGTCGGACGTCTTGGGCTCGGGCGAGATGACGCCGATCTCCAGCGTCTCGTGCGTGGCGTTGGTGGACATCATCAGGATGCGCTCGCGCTTGCCGAGGTGTCCGTCCATGACCCGCACGTACGTCACCACGCCGCGGTAGGTGTCGTAGACCGAGTCGAAGATCAGCGCCCGGGCGGCCGCGTCGGCGTCGCCGACCGGTGCGGGCACCGAGGACACCACGTGGTCGAGCAGCTCGCGCACGCCCACGCCGGTCTTGCCCGACACCTTGAGCACGTCGGACGGGTCGCAGCCGATCAGCCCCGCCAGCTCCTCGGCGAACTTCTCCGGCTGCGCCGCCGGCAGGTCGATCTTGTTGAGCACGGGGATGATGTGCAGGTCGGCGCTCATGGCCAGGTAGAGGTTGGCCAGCGTCTGCGCCTCGATGCCCTGGGCCGCGTCGACCAGCAGGACCGCGCCCTCGCACGCCTGCAGCGACCGGGACACCTCGTAGGTGAAGTCGACGTGCCCGGGGGTGTCGATCATATTGAGCACGTGGCCGTCCCACGGGAGTCGCACGGCCTGCGACTTGATCGTGATGCCCCGTTCGCGCTCGATGTCCATCCTGTCGAGGTATTGGGCACGCATGGAGCGGTCATCGACCACCCCGGTGATCTGGAGCATCCGGTCGGCAAGGGTCGACTTGCCATGGTCGATGTGCGCGATGATGCAAAAGTTGCGGATCAACGCGGGGTCGGTCTGGCCAGGCTGAGTGCGCACCGAAGTCCGTTTCGACAGGGTTGAGGTCAAGCGTCTTTCATGGTGACATGCCCGGGTGATTGCCCGAACCGTCATCCGCCGCGGCGTACGCCTGCTCGCGCTCGCCTTGGCCATCGTGGTGGCGCTGGTCGGCCTCATCGCCGCCGCGCTCCGCCTCCAGTTTACCGGTGCCCCGGCGGCCTGGGCGAAGAGCACGGGCAACGACGCCCTCTGGCTCGGCCACGCCTGGGTGGACGGGCGCCGTACGGAGCGCGATGTGGAACGACTGGCGGCCCGGCTGCGTACGACGGGCATCAAGGACGTGTACGTCCACTCCGGCCCGTTCGAGTTCGACGGCCGCTTAGATCCCGCTAAATACCCCAACGCCGCAAATTTCGTCCAATGGATGCATCAGCGGCTGCCCGGCGTCCGCGTCTCCGCCTGGCTCGGCCAGGACGTGAAAGACGGCCTCGACCTCGACGACCCCAAGTCCCGCGAGAACGTCCTGGCCGGCGTCGCCGCCATCATGAAGACCGGCTACGACGGCGTCCACTACAACTTCGAGCCGATCGGCGACGGCGACACGGAGTTCCTCGACCTGCTCGACCGGACCAGGCGGCACACGAGGCTCCTGTCGGCCTCCAGCCCGCAGATCGAGCCCTATCCCGGCATGCGCCTGACGGCGCGGGCGATCCTGGGACACGACAAATACTGGTCCCAGGGCTACTTCAGGCAGGTCGTGAACCGGCTCGACCAGGTCGCGATCATGACCTACGACTCGTTCACGCCGCTGCAGTCCCTGTACGGCGGCTACGTGGCCCGCCAGGCCGAACTGGCCCTTGACCTGGTCCCCGACACCAAGGCCCTGTACATCGGCGCGCCCGCTTACCACGACCACGGGGTAGCCTGGGCGGATTACGCCGAGAGCGTCGGGATGGCGGCGGAGGGCGCCCGGCTCGCCCTCACCGGCCACGGCCGCCGCGAGCGGTTCGGCCTGGCGCTCTACGTGGACTTCGCGGCCACGGAGGAAGACTGGCGCGAATACATGACGCGCTGGCGTTGATTTGAGCAGCCGCCTCAGTTATTGGTACGCTGGGCAACTGCGTGTGGCGCGCCCTCTCAACGAGCCCGCGCGCCCCATCCATCACCAAGACTTTCACCGAGGCTTCTTCGTGGCGAACATCAAGTCCCAGGTCAAGCGCAACAAGCAGAACGAGAAGGCTCGCCTGCGCAACAAGGCGGTCAAGTCGTCCCTGAAGACGGCCGTCCGTAAGTTCCGCGAGGCCGCCGAGCAGGGCGACGTCGAGCAGGCCGTAGCGGCGCAGCGCGTCGCCGCCCGCCAGCTCGACAAGGCCGTCAGCAAGGGCGTCATCCACAAGAACCAGGCCGCCAACCGCAAGTCGGCGATCGCCAAGCAGGCCGCCGCCCTGGCCACCAAGTAACACCTGGCGATAGACAACGCCGCACTCCTTCTGGAGTGCGGCGTTTTTGTTTGCGCAGCCCATTTGTCACGGTTTCGATATCACACGCCCGTATCGGCTGCGTCACCGTTGCAAAGATCGCCTTGCCCCCGGCCCAACCCCTGTCCGAAGGTGCACTAAACGGGGCGAAGGGGGACACATGCGGGGGCCGTTGGTCGTCAAAAGGGCGTTCAGCGAGCCGCTGCTCCTCCTGGCGGCGTTCGGCTCGATCCTGCTGGCGACCACCACGCTGGTCGCGCTGACCATGTACGCCTCCTCCATCGCCGAAGCGGGTGTCCGCCGGACGATGGAGACGGCCTCGTACCAGCAGACCGCCGCGACCATCAGCGCGCCCGTCACGGCCGCCACGTTCCCCACGTTCGACCAGGCGGTACACGCCGAGCTCGGCCGCGCCTACACCGAGCCGCCCGCCATCACCACGAGCTTCCGCTCCGACTCCTACGCCATGCCGGGCCAGGAGGACCAGAAGCTGCCCGAGCTGCTCAGGTTCGGCAGCTACGACGGGCTCGACCGGCACGCCCGGCTGATCTCCGGCGCCTGGCCGAAGCCCGGCGGAGCGGCCGTCGAGGCGGCGATCTCGCTGTCGGCGGCCTCGGCCACCGGCTTCAAGGCAGGCCAGGAGTTCACCACGAAGGGGCGCCTCGACCCGCGCCCGGTCACCGTGCGCGTCTCCGGCGTCTTCCAGCTCAACGACCCGTTCGGCGCGCGCTGGGCGGGCGAGCCGCTGCTCAGCCGGGGGGTGGAGCGCGGCGAGTTCACCACGTACGGGCCGCTGATGGTGGCGCGCGAGACGTTCATCGGCCGGTTCGCGACCAGCGTCAACGCCACCTGGACGGCCGTGCCGGACCTGCGCGGACTGACGCCGGAGCAGCTTCGGCCGCTGGCCGGGGCGGTCGCCGAGCTGGGCGATCGGCTGAAAGCGGGCGGCTGCGCCAGTTGCGTGACCGCCAGCCGGCTGCCCGAGATGCTCACCCAGCTCGGCACCGCGTCGCTGGTGGCCCGCTCCACCATGCTGATCCCGGTGCTGCAGTTGCTGTTGCTGGCCGCGTACGCGCTGATGCTGACCGCGCGGCTGCTCGCCGACCACCGCCGCATGGAGGTGGCCCTGCTGCGCTCGCGCGGCGCGGGCACGACGCGGCTGGCGGCGCTGGCGGGCGGGGAGGCGCTGCTGGTGGCGCTGCCGTGCGCGATCGTGGCGCCGTTCCTGGGGCCGCCGCTGCTCGCGCTGATCAATCGGATCCCGTGGATCAGGGCCTCCGGGGTACGGCTGGCGCCGGTGGCGGATCTGGGGACGTACCTGGTGTCGTTCGGGGTGGCGCTGGCCGCGGCCGTGCTGCTGATGTTGCCGGCGCTGGCGGGCGCGCGGCGGACGTACGTGGAGGAACAGTCGGCGCGGGGGCGCGGCGGCGGGCGGGGGCTGATCGAGCGGGCCGGCGCCGACCTGGCGCTGCTCGTGGTGGCGGGGCTGGCGATCTGGCAGCTCCAGCGCTACGGCGCGCCCGTGACGACGACGGCCTCGGGCGGGCTCGGCATCGACCCACTGATCATCTCCGGGCCCGCGCTGGCCCTGCTCACGGGCGGCATGCTGGGGCTGCGACTGGTGCCGCGCGTCTCGAAGCTGGCCGAGCGGCTGACCTCGCGCCGGCCGACGCTCGCCCCCGCGCTCGGGGCGTGGCAGGTGAGCAGGCGGCCGTTGAAGTACGCCGGACCCGCGCTGCTGCTGACCATGGCGATCGCGATCGGGATCGTGTCCATGGCCACCGTGTCCACCTGGCGCGGCTCGCAGCTCGACCAGGCGCGTCACCAGGCCGGGGCCGATCTGCGGCTGTCGGGCCCGCCGGACGGGCCCGAGCTGGGGGCGCTCGGGCGGGGCACGGCCTTCACCGCGCTGCCCGGCGTCACCGCGGCCTCCCCCGCCTACCGGGGACAGACCGAGGTGAGCGGCGATCTCGCGCTACTGCTCGCCGTGGACGCGGGGAAGCTCGACCGGTTGTTCCAGCTCCGTCCGGATCTGTCGGCCCAGTCGGTCGGGGAGATGGCCAAGGCGCTGAAGGGTGCACCGGACGGGGGGCTCGTGCTGCCCGGGCGGCCGGAGGCGCTGACCCTGCGGGCCCAGGTGACCGCGGATCTGCCGGTGCGGCTGGTGCTGTCCGATGGGCTCGGGGTCTGGCGCGACATTTCGCTCGGGGTGCTGCGCACAGGTGGCAACCGGGTCGAGGTGGACCTGCGGTCGCTGGCCGGGCGGACGGGGAAGATCACCTACCCGCTGGCGCTGCGCGGCCTGGTCTCGGGCACGCCCGAGAGCGACGCGAACCTGACCCTGACCGGGCTGAGCGCCGGTGGCCAGGAGGTGGCGGTGCCTCCGCTCTCCTTGAGCGCGAGCGCGACCCGCCCGGCGATGGCCCCCTTCGTCCGGCAGCCCGAGCCGGGGCCGCTGCCCGTCGTGCTCACCGCCGACCTGGCCGCCTCGCTCAAGCTGGGCGTGGGGCAGAGCGGGCGGGCCGGCATCGACCGCCGGGTGCTGCCGGTCAAGGTCGTGGGCGTGGTGAAGACGATGCCGACGGCCTCGGCCGGTCAGAAGGCCGTACTCGCCGACTGGGGGTCGCTGCAGGCGTACGAGCTGGCCGCGGCGCGACCACCGAGGCCCGCCACCGAGTGGTGGCTGGCCACCGGCGACGGCGCGGCCGCGGCGAAGGCGCTCAAGAGCCGTCCTGAGTGGGACGTCACCGCGCTCGACCAGCGCGAGCTGGCCGCGGGGCTGCGGGACGACCCGCTGGCCGGCGGGCTGCAGGGGGCGCTGATGCTGGGATTCCTGGCGGCGCTGGTGTTCGCGGTGCTCGGGTTCCTGGTGAACGCGGCCGTCGCGGCCAGGGAGCGGATGGGCGAGTTCGCGATCCTGCGGGCGCTCGGGGTGAGCTCGCGGCAGGTGCTCGGGCTGCTGGCGATGGAGCAGGCGTTCGTCATCGGGCTGTCGCTGCTGGCCGGCACCGGGCTCGCGATCGTCGTCGGCGTGCTGGTGGTGCCGCACATCGTGCTGACCGGCCAGGCGTCGGCCGTCACGCCGGACGTGGCGCTCGACATTCCGTGGGCCGCCACCGGCGCGATGCTGGTGCTGGTGGCCGGGGTGCTGTTCGCGATCGTCGCCGGGCTGGCACGCAACCTGCGCGGGCAAGGGCTCGCCCTCCGGGAGGAACAGTGAGGATCTTGCTGCTCGCCCGGGTGCACCTGGGCACGGTGGCCGTGCTCTTCGTGCTGACGTTGAGCGCCTGCCTGCTGGTCGCGGGCCTGCCCAGGGCGATGCAGGCGTCGTACGACGAGGCGCTGCGCCGTGCCCTCGGCGCCGCCCCCGCCGTGCAGACCGACCTGACGGTGACCGTGGAGTCGCGTTCGCCGGACGAGGACCTGCGCGAACGCACCCAGTTCGACTCCCGCGACAGCCTCTGGCGCGAGATCGTGCCCCCGGACCTGCGGCCGCTGCTGCCACGGACCGGCCACATGTCCGCCAAGACCACGCTCACCCCGATCACCGGCACCAGCGGCCAGTCGTACATCAACCTGGGCTGGCTGTCCGACGCCGCCGAGCGCGTGGAATGGGTCCAGGGACGGGTTCCCGGCGCGCCCGCCACGACGCGGTACGAGGGCGAGACGATCCCGGTGTTCGAGGTGGGGATCTCCGAAGAGGCGCTGCCCGAGATGGGCCTGCGGGTGGGCGAGTCGAAGACGGTCGGCGAGAACGACTACGCCGTCGTGAAGATCGTCGGCGCCTTCCGCGCCAAGGACCCGGGCGCCCGCTACTGGTCGCACAACTCCGAGCTCCTGCACGTCACCAAACTCCAGCCACCTGGTCAACTGGACTTCGAGAAGCACATCACCACGCTGATGTCCGACGCCGGGCTGAGCGCGCTCAGCGGCGCGGGGCGCAACCTGTCCTACCGCTGGGTGCTGCCGCTCGACGCGACGGCGGCGACCGCGTTGGGCGCACCTGACCTGCGGGCGGCGGTCAGCGAGTTCGACCGGGTCGTGGCGCTCCAGTCCACGGGCTCGGCCAGCCCGTACCATCTCGAAACCGGGCTGCCCAAGCTGCTCGACGACTTCCTGGCCGGGCTGTCGACCGCGCAGACCGTGATGTACCTGGTGCTCGGCGGGCTGCTGGCGGTGGCGCTGGGCGTGATCGTGCTGGCCGTGCACCTGCTGGCCGACCGGCTCGACCACACGCTGTCGCTGACGCGGGCGCGCGGCGGGGCGCTGCGGCAGGTGGCGGGCGCGGCGGCGGCGCTGACCGGGCTCGCGGTGGTGCCCGCCGCGCTGGCCGGGTACGCGCTGTCCTTCCTCGTGCCGGGGCCCGTGCTGCCGATCGTGCACGCGGGGCCGCTGCTCGTGGTGCTCGTGGCCGTCGGGTTCGCGGCCGCGCGGACGGTCGCCGCGCATCGTACGCCGCTGCACGAGCGGCGCGACGACGTGGCCGCCGCCCGGCCGTCCGCCAAGCGGGTCACGCTGGAGCTGCTGGTCGTCGTGCTGGCGCTGGCCGGGGCGTACCTGCTGCGGGCGCGCGGGCTCACCGCCTCGACCGGGCAGGATCCGTTCCTGCTGCTGGTGCCGATCGCCCTGACGCTCGCGGCGGCGCTGATCACGTTGCGGTGTTATCCGTACCCGCTGCGGCTGCTCGTGCGGCTGACCGCGCGCGGGCGGGCGGCCGTGCCGTTCCTCGGGTTGACCAGGGCGGCCAGGGCGCGCTCGGCGAGCGTGCTGCCGGTGCTGATCCTGCTGCCCGCGCTGGGGGTGTCGGTGTTCGCGGCGGTGGTCTCCGACGGGATCGCGAGCACGCAGCGGCTGGCGTCCTGGCAGCGGGCGGGCGCGCCGATCAAGGTGACGTCGGAGATCGAGATCCCGGCCGCCGCCATCGACCAGGTGCGCGCGCTCGCCGGGGTGCGGCGGGTGGTGCTCGCGCAGACGGGCCGGGTCCAGGTCGGGTACGGCGCCGAACGGGCCGAGGCCATCGCCGTGGACGTCGCGCGGTGGCGTGAGCTGCTGGGCGGCGCGCCCGTCGGCCTGCCCGCCCTGTCCGATGGCGCGCTGGTCTCGCCCGAGCTGCGGGGGCGGGGGACGTTCGAGATCGGGTGGCAGTCGCGGCTCAAGCTGGCCACGCGGGGCGTGATCGCGTCGGTGCCCGGTTTCTACGGCAAGGGCAAGTTCCTCGTCGTGCCGATCGGCGTGCAGGTGCGGCCGGCGGTGAACACGTTGCTGATCGACGGCGACGCCTCACTGACCGGCGCGCTGGAGCGGCTGGTGCCGTCGGCCACCGTGGTGTCGCAGGAACGGATCCTGCATGACATTCAGGATGATCCGCTGACGAGCACGGTACGGTGGACGCTGGTCGTGGTGACGGCCGCGCTGGCCGCGTACGCGCTGATCGCCGTCATCCTCTCGCTGGTGATCGGGGCGGCCGACCGGGCCAGGGCGCTGTCGTTCCTCCGTACGCTGGGGCTGTCGGACCGTCAGGCACAGCGGCTGACCGTGCTGGAGATCCTGCCCATGATCCTCGTCACCGCGCTGGCCGGGCTCGGCCTGGGCCTCGGGCTGCCGGCCGCGCTCGGGCCCGGCGTGGACCTGTCGTCGTACGCCGGTGACCTGCCCGTCGGCGACTACGCACTCGACCCGTTCCTGCCCAGCGCGCTGGCGGCCGGGCTGGCCGCCGTCGCCGTCCTCGGCGCGTACGCGCACATCGCCATCGGCCGCCGCCGCAGCCTCGGCGCCGTCCTTCGAGTAGGGGACCTCACATGAATCCGACCCTGTCCGAGCTGGAAGCCAAGGCCACGCGGCAGAAGGCCGCGTTCGGCGGTGACGCGCACATCGTGTGCGACAACCTCGTGCGCATCTACAAGACCGAGGGGGTCGAGGTCGTCGCGTTGCAGGGCCTGGACCTGCTGATCGACAAGGGCGAGCTGGTGGCCATCGTCGGCGCTTCGGGGTCGGGCAAGTCGACGCTGCTCAACGTGCTGTCCGGGCTGGACGTGCCGACGGCGGGGGTGGCCAGGGTGGCGGGGACCGACCTGCTGTCGATGAGCGCGCGGGATCGGCTGCGGTACCGGCGGTCCGTGGTGGGCTTCATCTGGCAGCAGACGGCCAGGAACCTGCTGCCGTACGTGACCGCGCGGGAGAACGTCGAGCTGCCGATGAAGCTCGCGGGGCTCGGGGGCGGGGCCGGGGCTCGGCGGGAGCGGGCGGGCGAGCTGCTGGAGCTGCTCGGGGTCGGCGACTGCGCAAACCGGAAGACTCCCGAAATGTCGGGCGGCGAGCAGCAGCGGGTGGCCATCGCCGTCGCCCTCGCCAACTCCCCGCAGCTCATCCTGGCCGACGAGCCGACGGGTGAGCTGGACAGCGAGACGTCGGAGCAGGTGTTCGACGCGCTGCGCAAGGCCAACAGGGAGCTGGGGGTGACCGTGGTCATCGTGACGCACGACCCGCTGGTGTCGGAGCAGGTCGACCGGACGGTGGGCATTCGCGACGGGCGTACCAGCAGTGAGACCCTGCGGCGCGCGGACGCCGAGGGTCAGATCATCGCCGAGGAGTACGCCGTACTGGACCGGGTGGGGCGGCTGCAGCTCCCGCGCGACTTCATGAACGCCCTTGAGATGGAACGGCGGGTACGTCTCGAGCTCGAATCCGACCACATCGGCGTGTGGCCCGCCCGAGAGGAGCCCTCTGATGACTGACGCGCCCCTGGTCGTGGTGGAGGGACTGCGGAAGGTGTACCGGAGCGGGCCCAAGGAGGTCGTGGCGCTGCGGGACGTGTCGTTCACGGTGCGGCCCGGGGAGCTGATCGCGGTCCGCGGCCGGTCGGGGTCGGGCAAGACCACCCTGCTCAACCAGATCGGCGGCCTGGACCGGCCGGACGCGGGGCGGGTGGTGGTGGCCGGGCACGAGGTGACCGCCTTGTCGGAGGACGCCCTGCTGGCGCTGCGCCGGGACGTGGTGGGGTTCGTGTTCCAGTCGTTCGGGCTGATCCCGGTGCTGTCGGCGTCGGAGAACGTCGGGGTGCCGATGCGGCTGCTGCGGATGCCGGTGGCGGAGCGGGAGGCGCGGGTGCGGATGCTGCTCTCCCTGGTGGGGCTGGAGCAGCATGTCAATCAGCGGCCGTACGAGCTGTCCGGGGGGCAGCGGCAGCGGGTGGCGATCGCCAGGTCGCTGGCCAACCGGCCGCGGCTGCTGGTGGCGGACGAGCCCACGGGGCAACTCGACTCGCAGACGGGGCGGCAGATCATGGAGCTGTTGCGGGCGGTCGTACGGAGTGAGGGCGTCACGGCCCTGGTCGCCACCCACGACCCCAGCTTGATGACGTTGGCGGATCGGGTGCTGGAGATCAGCGACGGAGTGGTACGCGAAGCTGCCCTCACCTGACCCGCTCCCCTGTCGTGGCTTTTCGGATGTGTGGGGACAGGGCCGCGAGGTTGGCGGCGGCGACCAGGACACCGCCCGTGAGCGCCAGCGCCGTCACCCCGGTGACCCCGGCCAGCGGCGCGGCCACCGCCAGCCCGAACGGCCGCGACGCGAACGAGATGAGCTGGTCGAACGCCCGCACCCGCCCCAGCGCCCCCTCAGGGATCTCCTCCGCCACGACCGTCTCCCACAGCGGGCTGAGCAGCCCGAGCCCGAACATGGCCACGAAGTACGCCCCCGCCAGCACCGCCGCGGGCGCCGACATCGCCAGCGCCACCATGGGCAGCAGGTAGCAGGCGGCCCCGGCCTGCACCGCCACCAGCGGCCGGCGGACGCGCAGCCTGGGGGCGGCGAACACGCCCAGCACCAGCCCCACGGTCCCGCTCTGCACGATCACCATCCAGCTCGTCTCGCCGCCCAGGTGGTGTACGGCCGCCACGGGTGCCAGCGTCAGGAACAGCCCGGCGACGAAATGCCAGACGCCATGACCGAGCACACAGCCGAGGAACCACGGCCGTTGCCTGATCTCCCGCCATCCCTGGCCCAGGTCGTCCCAGAAGTTCTGGGGCGCCGCCACCGCAGAATCGGTACGAATCCCACCCAAAGTCACCGCAGAGCACGCGAACAACACCGCCGTCAGCGCCGCCGCCCACCCCGGCCCGGCGACCACGATGATCGTCCCGGCGATGGCCGGCGCCGCCACCGCCGACAGGCTCGTCGCCACGCCGATACGCGCGTTCACCCGCAGCCGGTCGGGCCCGGGCACCACCGCCACGACCAGCCGCGGGACGGCCGGGCTGCCGAACGCGATGGCCGCCCCCGCGACCGCCGACAGGATCGCCAGATCGAGCAGCCGGGTCAGCCCCAGCAGCAGCTCGACGGCCATGGCGGCCTGGGTCAGGCATCGGGTGAGATCGGCGAGCAGCACCACCCGCCCGGGCCGGAGCCGATCGGCCAGCACCCCGCCGAACGGCAGGAGCAGCAGCAACGGGATCAGTTCGCTCGCGAGCACGAGCCCGACCGCGCCACCATCGCCCGTCACCCGCAGGACCGCCAGCGTGAGCGTGGTGGGGATCAGGGCCGTGGCCAAGGCGGACAGGGCACGTCCGAGAAGAAGCCGGTTCACCATGACGGGCACAGTATTTCGCCATCGAATGTTTCGTCAACAAAATACTTGTCGGCGTATGCTCCCTGGAATGGAGGACTCGGTCGATCGTCATCTGGCCCGCTGGCGCGGCAAGGCACCCTTCGACGAGCGGGTGGAGGCGGTCGTGACGCGCATGCAGTTCCTGGTGAAGCACCTGGTCCACACCAAGGAGGCGGCGCTGGCGGCGGTCGGGATGCAGGACTTCGAGTTCGAGACGCTGCACCGGCTGGTGGCGCGCGGCGGGGCGGCCACACCGTCCGAGCTGGCCAAGGACCTGCTGCTCTCGCCGGCCGGCATGACGGGGCGGCTGGACACGCTGGAGCGTTCTGAGCTGGTACGGCGGGTGCGTGGCACGGAGGACCGGCGCCGGGTGGACGTCGAGATCACGTCGAAGGGCCACGACCTCTGGATGGAGGCGATGGGGATCCGCGCCGAGGCGGAGGCGTCCGTGGTGAGCGCCCTGTCCCCTGCGGACCAGGACCTTCTGGACGGGCTGCTCAGGCAACTCCTGCTCAAGGCGGAAGCCGGCCGCTGACCCTATGCTACCCAGGAGCGAATTCCCGCTGATCAGAGGAGCCACTGAGTGACGTTTCCGCCCTTCCGCATCGAGGTGTCCGACAAGGTTCTCGACGATCTCCGGGCCCGGCTGCGGCAGACCCGCTTCACCGCTCCCACCGGCGCGGAGCCCTGGGCGAGCGGAGCCGACCCGGACTACCTGCGGAAACTGGTGGCGTACTGGGTGGACGGGTTCGACTGGCGGGCCCGCGAAGCCGAGCTCAACGCGCTGTCCCACCATCGCGAACGCGGCACGCACTTCGTCCGCGTCGCCGGAGCCGGCCCCGACCCGATGCCGATCGTGCTCCTCCACGGCTGGCCGAGCAGCTTCCTGGAGATGCTGCCCCTGGCACAACACCTGGCCGACCCCGCCCGCTTCGGAGGTGACCCGGCCGACGCGTTCGACGTCGTGATCCCGTCCATGCCGGGCTTCCTGTACTCCGGCCTGCCCTCTGAGCCTCTCACCCGCGCGGCCATGGCCCGCGTCATTCACACGCTGATGACCGAGACCCTGGGTCATGACCGGTACGCGGCCTTCGGTGGCGACATCGGCGGCGGCACCGCTCAGTGGCTGGGCGCGCTGCACCCGGAGTCGATCATCGGCCTCCACCTGATCCACCCGCCGTTCCCCGCCTCGTTCGACGAGCCGCCGATGTCCCCTGAGGAGGAGGCGTTCGTGGCGGCGGAGGAGGCGTACGACGAGACCGACGGCGGTTACAGCGCCATCATGGGCACCCGCCCTGACACCATCGCCGCCGCCCTGCTCGACTCACCGGCCGGCCTGGCCGCCTGGATCGTCGACAAATATCGCGACTGGAGCGACTGCGGGGGCGACGTGGAGTCCCGCTTCGACCGCGACGCCCTGCTCACGATCCTGACGCTGTACTGGGCGACCGGCTCCATCGGCACCTCGTTCAGGCAGTATTACGACTGGCCCCACAACACGCCGCGCACCCGCATCACGGTCCCGACGGCCGTCACCCTCAGCCACGAGCCCTCGATGGCCAGCGTGCCCCGCTCGATCGCCGAACGCGCCTGCACCAACCTCCACCACTGGACCGAACCGCGACGGGGCGGACATTTCCTGGCCTGGGAGGAACCCGAACTCATGCACAACGAACTGACCACCTCCTTCCGCCCTCTCCGCCACCCCTGACGCCACCTCCCGGCCCGCGCCCGTAACGCGGGGCCACGGCCGGTCCCCGACGACGGCGCGGGGCCATAGCGGCGCGAGGCCAGGGCGGCGCGAGGCCAGGGCGGCGCGAGGCCAGGGCGGCGCTGCAACCGGTCCCCGACGGTGGCGGGGACCACGGCGGCGCAGGATCACGGCGGCGCGGCGCCACCACGGCGCGGCCACCGGTCCCCGACGGCAGCGCGGCCCCAGGGCGGCGCGGCCACTGGTTCCAGCCGACGGCGCGGGGCCACGGCGGCGCTGCCACCCACCTGGCTGGACCGCCACCGCCTTGGCCACGTGCCGCCGCGAGCGCTGATCCACCACCTGCCTTGGCGAGGCATCGATCACGCGCCGAGCCGTCACCCGCACGGCTGACCGATCTCCCCACATCCCCCAGGCGACGGCGCGGCGTCTATCTCCCCGTGCGGTTCGCCACGATGACCTGCACCGTGTGCTCCAGTGCGTACGCCGGGTCGGCTCCCCCGCCCTTGACCTGCTCGTCCGCGCCGGCCACCGCCTGGATCGCCTTCGACAACCCTTCCGGCCCCCACCCGTTAAGTTGCCGCTTGACCCGATCCACCTTCCACGGCGGCATCCCGACATGTCCGGCCAACTGCCCGCCCCGGAGGTTGCGCGGCGCGCTGCCCACCTTGGCCAGCGACCGCAGCCCACCGGCCAGAGCGCTCACCAGCAGCACAGGAGCGACCCCCGTGCCGAGCGCCCACCTCAACTGCTCCAGCGCGTCGGCCAGCCGCCCCTCGATCGCCGAGTCCGCCACGTTGAACCCGGTGACCTCGGCGCGCCCCTTGTGATAGCGGGCCACGGCCGCCGCACTGATCGTCTTCTCCTCGGTGTCGAACGCCAGCTGACTGCACGCCGCCGCCAACTCCCGCAGATCGTTGCCCACGGCGTCGAGCAGCGCCTGCACCGCGTCGCCGGCGATGTTGCGCCCCGTCCGCTTGAACTCGCCCTTGATGAAGTCGAGCCGCTCCCCCGCCTTGGTGACCTTGTTGATCGTGATCACCTTGGCTCCGGCCTTCTTCACCCCGTCGACCAGCGCCTTGCCCTTCACCCCGCCCGGGTGCGCCAGGATCAGCACGGTGTCGTCGGAGGGCTGTTTGGCGTACGTCACGATCTCGGTAATGACGTCTTTCCCCAGGTCCTGCGCCGACCGGATCACCACCACGGACCGGTCGCCGAAGAGCGACGGCGAGGTCAGCTGCGTCAACTCGCCGACGGCGACCTTGCCCCCCATGAGGTCGTGCACCTCGGAACCGGCATCGGCCGCCCGCGCCGCCGCGACGACACCGCTCACCGCCCGCTCGGCCAGCAGTTCCTCATCGCCGACGACCAAGGTCACAAGTGCTGGATCGGTTCCCGCCATGTCAGGCAGCATGCCATGCGCCACCGACAACCCGGTACTCGATGCGCCGTGTGGGAACCACGCAAGGCCGTACGGATAAAGACGGTCGTGACAACCACCTCAGAACGGGAGCTCGTCTTGACGGATCCCCCGGCGCCCGCATCGACACCGGCAGGCTCAGGCACCCACGCCGACACCCACACCCACGCCCACACTGGCTGGCCCCCCAAGCTGGCGAACCCCCATACGGCCGGGTTCGTCTCCCTCCGTACGACGGTCACCGACACCGCCGGCAACCGGATGACCCAAACGATCATCCGCGCCTACGCCGTCGGCTGGCCCGCAACGGTGCGGGTGTCCTGGGCGCCCGCACCATTTCCGGCAACGGGGCGTGCCCGATGCAGCGGTGCGGCGTCACCTGACCTCCACCTCACCAGCGCCGCTTCACCCCCACCTCACCAGCGCCACCTGACCTCCGTCTCACCAGCACCGCTTCACCCCCCACCGGCGCCACCTGACCCCGCCCCACCGGCACCAGCTGACCCCCACCTCGCCAACGACTGACGCTTCGATCACCAACTTCAGCTCGCCTGGGGCCAACCAGGCTCCGCTACGGCCCTCTTGGAACCACCGCCATGCCACCGTCATCTCCTTCCACCACGGCGAGGTCACCGGACTGGTCGGTTCGATGGACGGTGAGGCCCAGCCGCCGGAGGAGGCCGAGTGTGGACGAGGCGGGATGGCCATAGTCGTTGTCCGCTCCCACGCTGATCAACGCGGCTCGCGCACCCAGGGACGACAGGAAGGCCGGGGACTGCCTGTTCGATCCGTGGTGCGGGGTTTTGAGGATGTCCGCTCGTACGGTGAGGTGGCGTGACAGCTCGTCCTGTGCCTCCGTCTCCAGGTCGCCGCTGAGCAGGGCGGAACCGGCCCGCCAGCGTACGTGGAGGACCACGCTGGAGTTGTTGATCTCACTGCCCTCGCCCTGCCCGTACGTACCGGCCAGGGCGGGGTCGGGTGCGAGCACCGTCAGCTCCGACGGCCCGAACCGCCACCGCGTTCCTGGTACGGCCGTCCATTCGGGGATGCGGCGGTGGGCCAGCATGGCGGTGACGCGCATGCCGGCCGGTCTGCCTGGCTGCTGCGGGCTGACGACGACCGCGCCCACCCGTCGGTCTCTGAGAACGCCCGGCAGGCCGTCCACGTGGTCGGCGTGGGGGTGTGTGAGAACGAGCAGGGGTACGTCCTGTACGCCCACACTGCGCAGGCACCGGTCCATGGCGACCGGATCGGGTCCCGTGTCGACCACCACCCCTTGGCCTGGCCCTGCCGAGATGATGAGGCCATCTCCTTGGCCCACGTCGCACATGATCATCAGCCATCCCTTGGGCGGCCACGTACCGGCGATGGGCCGTACCACCAGGACCGCCACCAAGGCCGCACCGACGAACGTGACCGCCATCGTCCGCCAGGCTCGACGTCGCAGGATGGGTATCGCCACGGCCACTACGAGCAGGAGCAGGCCGAGCCCTGGTAGACCGGCCGGCCATGGCAGGGTCGCGAACGGCAGGTTCACCGCCCAGCGTGCGACCATGATGATCCACCCGACGGCGTAACCGGCCGGGATGGCCAGAAGGCGTGCGCCATCGAGCCACAGGGGCGCCACCAGCGCGGCACCGAAGCCGAGCAGAGTCGCCGGTGCCACCGCCGGGGCCACGAGCAGGTTGGCGACCACGGCGACGGGAGTCAGCTGTCCCGACATGAGCACCAGCACGGGCGTCACCGCGATCTGCGCGGCCGCCGGCACAGCCACAGCCTCGGCCACCCAACGGGGCAACCGCCTTGGCGGTTTACCTGCCGGTTCGTCTGGCGGCTTGCCCGGGCTTTCACCTGCCGGTTCGCCTGAAGGCCTGCCTAGGCGTTCACCTGCCGCTTTGCCTGGAGCCTTGCCTAGGCGTTCACCTGCCGGACTGGCCGGGCGTTCACCTGCCGCTTTGTCTAGAGACTTGCCCGGGCTTTCACCTGGCGGTTTGCCTGGAGACTCCCCCAGGCGTTCGACTGGCGGATTGTCTGACGGCTTCGCCGGGCGTTCGCCTGGCGGTTTGCCTGGCGGTTTGCCTGGCGGTTTGCCTGGCGGTTTGCCTGGCGGTTTCGAGGTGCCCTTCTGCGACGCTTGCGGCGTTCGTTCTTCTGGGAGGCGTGCATCCTGGCTCCCTGAACCCAGCCGTTCCACGTCCAGGCTCCGTGCTTCCAGCGCCTGTGCCTCCGGCCTCAGCGCCTTTTGGATCCGTGCTACCGAGATCCGCGCCTCTGGGGTCTGCGCGACAGCGGTCCGCACCTCCGGGGTCCGCGCCACGGGGGTCTGCGCCTCCGGGACTCGCGCCGCAGCAGTCGGCACCTCCGGTGCCTGCGCCTCTAGAGCCCGCACTACAGCGGTCCGCACCTCTGGAGTCCGTGTCTCCAGCGTGCACGCCTTTAGAACCCGCACCGCAGCGGCCCTCACCTCCGGAGTGCGCGCCTCCAGGGTCCGCACTGCAGCGGTCCCGACCTCCGGAGTGCGCGCCTCAAGAACTTGTACCGCAGCGGTCGGCACCTCGGAAGTCAGCGTTACCAGGGTCTGCGGTTCTGAGGGCTGCCCTATTGGGGTGCGCGCCTCCGGGGTCTGGGGGTCTGGTTGGTCGTTCTCCTCCTTCGTTACGCCCGAGAGTCTGTCTCGCCAGCGGGGGGCGAGGATCAGGATGCCGGCGGTGGCTGCGACCGAAAGGGCGAAGCCGTAGGAGCGGGCGAGGTCGGGGGCGAACAGCACCAGGAAGAGAACCGTTGCCGACAGGGCGGCGAAGCCGTCCTTGGAGCGGCCCGTACCCAGTGCGACGGCGGCGGCCAGGCCCATGAGCAGGGCTCGGAGGACGCTTGGTGAGGGGCGGGCGACCACGGTGAAGGCGAGCATCGCGAGTGCGGCGAAGATGGCGCGTGCGGGGAGGGACAGGCCGATCAGGCGGGAAAGGGCAAGGGTGGCGCCTGCCACAATTGCCAGATTCGCGCCGCTTACGGCGTTGAGGTGGCTGAGGCCGGCTTCCCGGAGGTCGGCCGACACTTGTGGGTCCATGCGTGAGACGTCCCCGACCACCAAGCCTGGGAGCAGGCCACGCTGGTCGGGAGGGAGGACGTCGGCGGCGGAGCGGAGGCCCGATCGGAGGGCGCCCGCTGCTGTTTGGAGGTGGGACGGGGGTGTGAGGACTCGTGGTGGGCCTCGTACCAGGAGGGTGGCCGCTGTCAGGTCGCCGGGGGTCGGCTTGGCCAGTCGGCCGGTGACTTCGAGGTGCTGGCTGGGGAGGAGGCCGCTCCATGCGCGGCCGGCCGCGAAGACGGTGATGGGGACGTCTACGGTTTGGCGGTTGGTGGTGGTTTGGATGACTTTCAGGGTTGCTTGGGTGACGTAGCTTTCCTGGTTGAAGTGTCCGGCTCTGCTTGATCTGCGTTTGGGGTCGTCGGTCAGGGCGATCTGGGCGGTGATGAAGGCGTTCTTGGCTGCGAGTTCGGGTGTTGGGCCTGTGGTGAGCGCGTGGATTCGGAACGCGACCGATGCCGATGCTGCTGCCATACAGATGAGCGTGGCCAGAGTGATGTTGCGCCACACCGTTGGTTGGGTGGGCGGTGGCCCGGGAAGCCTGTCCGTTGGTTGGGTGGGTGATCTGGTGAACTCTTCCGTTGGTGGGGCGAGCGTGTCGGGGAGCCTTTGCTGTGTCTGGGCGGGCGCGCCAGGGAGGTTCCCTGTTCGTTGAGCGGGTGGTCCGGGGAATCTCTCCAGTGGTTGGGCGGGCGTGCCAGGGAGGTTCTCTGTTCGTTGAGCGGGTGGTCCGGGGAGTCTCTCCGGTCGTTGGGCGGGTGGCGCGGTGAGTCGCTCTGGTTGTGGGGCGGATGGACGAGGGAGCCACGCCATTCGTTGGGTGAGTGTGCCGCGCGTCGCTCGTTGGGACGGTGATCGGGTGAGCCACGTCGGTCGTTGGCGCGGTGGTCGGGTTAGCCAGGCCACCGCTGTAGCGGCCAGGGTTGTCGTAGCTGTGGCGATCATGCCGGTGAGGGCGGAGCAGTTCAGCAGGATGAGGGCGCTGGTCCAGGCGGCGATGGCCGGGAGGAGCAACGGCCAGGCGTACTCGCGCCTGTCGGGTTCGCGGGGTTCTTGAGCTCTGGGGGCGTTCGGGGGCTGAGCGTGGCTTGTGGCGTGCGCAGCGTCCTGTCGGTCCGGGCGGTCTTCCTTGGTCGGTTGGGCGGCCATGTCAGATGCGGACCTTGGATTTGAGATCTTCGAACTTTCTTGGGCCGATGCCGCTTACTTCGCGGAGCTGGTCGATGGTGGTGAAGCCGCCGTGGGCGGTTCGGAACTCCGCTATGCGGGCTGCTAGGACCTCGCCTACGCCGGGGAGTTGTTCTAGTTGGTCGGGGGTTGCGGAGTTCAGGTCGAGGATGGCGGCGGCCGGGTCTGTGAGGGGCGAGCCGGGGGCCGCGGGGGCGGTGGTGGCGCCTACGACGATCTGCTCGCCGTCGATCAGGCGTCGGGCGAGGTTGAGTGGGCCGGTGGTGGCGCCTCGGGATACTCCACCTGCGGCTGTCACTGCGTCCGTTACTCGGGCGCCTGAGGGGAGGAGGTAGACGCCGGGTTTGCGGATCTTGCCGGCGATGTGGACGGTCACTTTGGTGGTGGTGGTTCGGGATGGGGTGGCGGGGGCGATCGGGGTTGGCAGGGGTGGGAGGGGCTGGGGGGAGGGTTGGGATCGCCATACGAAGAAGGCCGCGGCTGCCGCTGCCAGGACGCCTATGGCCAGGAGGACGCGCAATCCGGGTTTGCCGGGGTCGAGGGCAGGGCTTTGGGAGGTCAAGGCTTCACGGAGGGATTGGAGGGGGCGTGAGGCGAAGGAGGCGAGACCGGAGGCACGGGGGTGGATGGGAGAGGGGCCAGGGCTGAGGTGAGGTCCGGGGTCTGGGCCGAGGTGAGGTGCCGGGTCTGGGCCGAGGTTAGGAGTGGGGCCGGGGTTGAGGAGGGCGGCGGCGGGGCCGGGGATGGGAGTGGGGCAAGGGTTACGCGGAGCGGGGGCAGGTCCGAGGGTAGGTGTCGGGGCGCGCTGGGGTGGCTCTGGTGGGTACAGGGGGTCGTGGTCGATGGGCTGGTGTGGGTCGTCCCAGCCGATCTCCGTAGCGACCTGTTGGGGGACGGGTGGGTGCAGGGGGTCGTGGTCGATCAGTTGGTGTGGGTCGTCCCAGCCGGCCCCTGTGGTGGGCTGCTGGGGGGTGGGTGGGGTGTTGGCGTTTCCCCGACGGGCTTTGATGGGCTCGCCCGTGCCCCAGGGAGGGCGGCCGAAGAGACGGCGGGGGCGGCGGGCAGGAGCGGTGATCGACCGGAGCCGGGATTCGGCTATGGCGCGCTCTGCCGTTGGGTCGGGGGTTCGCACGCCAGCGAAGATACGGTCCCTGCGATGGTCGCGATCAGCCCGAATGGTGTTCTGGGGATGGTGGTGAGATCGGCGGGCGCGCCTGTGGATAACGAGGCCCCACAGGTGGGCGGTGGATGGATTCCTTGGGACGGCTGCGGAAGGTCGCAGGACGTGGGACCGCTGGGTGTGGGGCCACTGACGTGGAGGTGCTGACGTGGGGCCGCTGACGTGGGGGTGGCTGGATCTGGGGAGTGGGCGCGAGTCCTCTGTTAGAGGTCGCAGGATGTGACCGTCAGGCCGAGCATTCCTGGGCCCACATGGGCGCCGATCACCGCTCCGACCTCCATCACCCGGAGTTCCACCAGGCCCGGCAGCCGCTTCGACAGGCGTTCGGCCAGGGCCTCGGCGCGTTCGGTGGCTCCGAGGTGCTGTACCGCCACCTCCACAGGGCCCTCGCCCGCCGCCTGTACGGCCAGGTCCTCCAAGCGGGCGATGGCTCGTGATGCCGTGCGGACCTTTTCGAGGAGGGAGATGCGGCCGTCCACGATGTGGAGCAACGGCTTGATCAGGAGGGCTGAGCCGACGAGGGAGGCCGCCGTGCCGATGCGGCCGCTGCGGCGCAGGTATTCGAGGGTGTCCACGTAGAAGAACGTGCGGGTGGTCTCGATGCAGCGGCGGGCGGCCGACGTCGCCGACTCCAGAGAGGCGCCGCGGGCGGCGGCTCGGGCGGCTGCGAGGACCGGGTAGCCGAGGCCCATCGCGATCGAGCGGCTGTCGATCACTTCGACCGGTACGGGGGCTTCTCTGGCGGCCGCTCGGGCGGATTCGATGGTGCCTGACAGTTCGCCCGACAGGTGGATGGAGACGATTCCCGTTGCGCCAGCGGCGGCCAGGGTGGCGTAGCAGGTGGCGAAGTGCGCCGGTGCGGGACGGGAGGTGGTGGCGGAGGATAGGTCTCCGGTGAAGGTGCCTTCGTCAAAGGACGCACCGCCGCCCCCTGAGGCGCTTCCGGTGATCCGCCCACTGTTCGTGGGCAATCCCGGGTCGGCAAAAGCTCTGCCATTGGGAGAGCTCTGAGCGTCCGTTGAGGCCGTGGAAGGCGGTCGGGTGGAGGAGGAGCGGGGCTCAGAGGGTGAGGGGTGGTCGTGGTGGGGCTCGGGGAGTGAGGGGCCGTGCGGGGAAGGTCCACGGCCCGCCACCTGTACGGCGACAACCGTGACGCCCGGCACCGACGGCAGGTAAGCAGTCGAATCCGTGACAACGGCAACCGAGGGCGGCATATCCCGAGATTAACTACTGGACGGGCGTCCCGCCCCGCCACACCCGCCGTGGCTTCAGCCCGAACGACCAGGCGAAGGCGCCCTCATGGTCGGCGTCCCACTGCACGATGTCCGCCAGTCGCCCAGGAGCCAGCACCCCGCGGTCCGGAGCGCCGAGCACCGTGGCGCCGCCCAGCGTGGCCGCGCGCAGCGCGTCGTTGACGCTCATCCCGAACGCCGACACCGCCATGGCGATCACCAGGGACATCGAGGTGATGCCGCAGTAGCCGGGGTTGTGGTCGCTGCCGAGGGCGATCTGGACGCCGTGCTTGATCATCTGGCGGACCGGCGGAAGGTGACCGCGCTGCAGGGCCGTGGCGGGGCAGACGACCGCGGGCACGCCGTAGCGCGACATGATGGCGATGTCCTCGTCGGACATGTGGTGCAGGCCGTCGGCCGACGCGCAGCCGAGCTCGGCGGCCAGCTGGACGGCGCCGCGGCGGCTGTACTGGCCGGCGTGGATGCGCGGCAGCAGCCCGACGTTACGGCCGGAGGCGAGGACCCAGCGGGACTCCTCGGTGGTGAAGTAGCCCTCGTCGCAGTAGACGTCGACGCTGTCGGCGCCCGCCGCGGCCGCGTCGGCGCACCAGGCGCCCACGGCCTCGACGTATTCGCGCTGCCTGCCGAAGTATTCCGGCGGCACCACGTGCGCGGCCAGGAACGTGACGTGCACCCGCGGCATCATCGGCTCCTTCTCCAGCTCGCGCAGGAGCCGCACGTCGGCGAGCTCGCCGTCGCGGGTGAGGTGGTAGCCGGTCTTGGCCTCGACGGTGGTGGTGCCGCTGAGCAGCCAGCCGCGCAGCCGCTCGCGCACGCCGTTGCAGAGGGTCCACGGGTCGGTGCCGCGGGTCACGGTGACGGTCGAGCCCACGCCGCCGCCCGCCGCGGTGATCGAGGCGGAGGTGGAGCCGCCGGTGCGGATGGCCAGCTCGGCGTAGCGGTTGCCGGCGTAGACCGGGTGCGTGTGGGCGTCGATGAGCCCGGGCGTGACCAGGGCGCCGCCCAGGTTTTCCACGTGGTCGACGTCGACGATGTCGTCGACGACTCCGGGCACGCTCTGCGGAAGGTCGGGCGCGCGCCCGACCCACGCGATGCGGTCGTTGTGCACGAGGATGGCGGCGTTGCTGAGGACCTCGTTGCCGGTCCAGAGTCTGCCGATGTTGGTCAGGAGTCGAACGGTCACCGCATCACCACCCCGCATGACCCCCCGCACGTGCGCAGAGCACAGCGCACGGCCTGTGCCGCGCCCATTGAGTCCGCTCCGGGTCCGGACGACATGGGGGGTCTCCTGCTCTCATCCGCATCAGGTTGGTGCGGTGACCGTATCGCCGGACCCATGATCCGGCGATTTCAGTTCAGTTACGTTATTTCACATGCCGGGCCGGTGTACAGGGTTATTCGGAAGAAAGACCATTCATCCCAACTGTCACGCAGCCCTGACTCGTCCCCACGGCCCCCGCTGACGACTTCGACACCTGCAGTCATCATCTGAAACCCAGAACCCGAACCCAAACCAAAGACCAGACCAACGTTAGGTCTGGCCAATCCTAGCAATCCCAGGGTTCGGGAGCCACTGCCGCTTTTGGGCAGCTCTGCGCGCTTTACGGCGAGAGCTGCCCAAGCGTGCCGGTAGATACCGGAACGTACAGACGGTCAGGAGACGCGTTCGACCGGCTTGCCCACCCGCAGCAGCTCCTGCGACAGGCTGGGCAGCACACGCGCGTGCAGGATCGTGCCGTCCTCCACGTGGTCCACCGAGAGCACTTCGCCCTCCTTGTGAGCCCGGGAGATCAGGTCACCCCTGTCGTACGGCACCAGCAGGTGGACCTCGTGGTCCAGCCGCGGCAGCCGCTCCTCGATGAGCGCCATCAGCTCGGTGATGCCCTTGCCCGTCCGCGCCGAGACCACGATGTGGTCGCGCTCGCGCCGGGCGATCCGGTCGAGCACCTCCTGGTCGGCCGCGTCGGCCTTGTTGATCACCACGATCTCGGGCACGTCGGACGCGCCCTCGATGTCGGCGAACACCTCACGGACCGCCGCGAGCTGGCCTTCGGGGTCGGGGTGCGAGCCGTCGACCACGTGCAGGATCAGGTCGGCGTCGGCGACCTCCTCCAGCGTGGAGCGGAACGCCTCGACGAGCTGGTGCGGCAGGTGGCGCACGAAGCCGACGGTGTCGGCGATCGTGAACACCCTGCCCTCCGGCGTGCGCGCGCGGCGCACCGTCGGGTCCAGGGTGGCGAACAGCGCGTCCTCGACCAGCACGCCCGCGCCGGTGACGCGGTTGAGCAGCGAGGACTTGCCCGCGTTGGTGTAGCCCGCGATGGCCACGGCGGGAACCTCGCGCCGCTGGCGCCGGCTGCGCATGGTGTCGCGGGAGGTGGACATGCCGCTGATCTGCCGGCGCAGCTTGGACATCCGCTCGCGGATGCGCCGCCGGTCGAGCTCGATCTTGGTCTCACCGGGGCCACGGCCGCCGATGCCGACGCCGCCCGCGGCGCGGCCACCGACCTGCCGGGACAGGTTGCCACCCCAGCCGCGCAGGCGCGGCAGCAGGTAGGAAAGCTGCGCCAGCTCGACCTGGGCCTTGCCCTCACGGCTCTTGGCGTGCTGGGCGAAGATGTCGAGGATCAGCGCCGTACGGTCGATCACCTTGACCTTGACCGTCTCCTCAAGCTGACGGAGCTGGCCAGGGGTCAGCTCACCGTCGCAGATCACGGTGTCGGCGCCGCTGGACTCGACCACGTCGCGCAGCTCCAGGGCCTTGCCCGAGCCGATGTAGGTGGCCGGGTCGGGCTTCTGACGACGCTGGATCAGCCCGTCGAGCACCTCGGATCCGGCCGTCTCGGCCAGAAGCTTCAGCTCGAGGAGCGAGTTTTCGGCATCGTCGACCGTGCCAGAGGTCCAGACACCGACGAGGACGACCCGTTCAAGCCGCAGCTGCCGGTATTCGACCTCGGAGACATCCTGGAGTTCGGTGGAGAGGCCCGCCACGCGTCGCAGCGCCTGGCGCTCCTCAAGGTCCATGTCGCCGGTCTCGAACTCGTCGAGCGCGGAGTATTCGTGCATTCGTGTCATCTCTATTAGGGAACGTCTGGACACCTCGATGTCTTCCCACGATGGTGGCACGACATCCCGCGCGCAATCACCTGGTTATCATCCGTGCCGGACCGTGATGTCGCCGGAGCCCGCCGACAGCGAGATCTTGTTCGGCGAGGAGGCTTCGTCCTTGACGGAGACGTTCGCGTCGCCGGAGCCCACCTCGGTCTTCACGTCATAACCGCCCTCGGGCACGTGCAGCGTGATGTCTCCCGAGCCGACCTGCAGATCGACGGTCTGGGGCGCCGTCGTGTACTTGAGCTCGATGTTGCCCGACCCCGCCTTGGCATAGACCTTCTTGCCGGCCAGGCCGGTGGCGTCCAGGTCGCCGGAGCCCACGTTCGCGTCGATCTCCCCGGTCAGCCCCCGAAGGGTCAGGTTGCCGGAACCGGCGTCCAGGTCGACTCTCAGGCCCTTGGGCACCTCGATCTTGTAGTCGACGCTGCAGTTCCCCCACTCCGACGAGCAGTCGTAGGTGAGGAGCAGCGCGTCCGCCTCGACCTTGTGCTCGGGCTTGGGCTTGTCGTCACCGCGCCAGCGGAGGGTCTCGACGACGCGTACGGCGGTCCCGTCCGTCTCCGTGATCAGGGCCTCACCGGAGCCGCTCTTGAGATCGAGCCTGGTGACCTTCTCCGTCACCTGGTAGGACGCGGTGTCCTCGTTGCTCGGGCCGGTGATGCTCGCGAGCCCGCACCCGCTGAGCAGCGCTGCGGAGGCCAGCAGCCCGCCCGCGATCGCAATCGTCTTCATGGGTGAATCCTCGCGCGGCCGGGCCCCGCGCACATCCGGGATGCCCCCGAAGACTCTCCGGGGTAACCCCCGCCTTTGACCGGGGAACGACCAGGGGAGTAATTTCGCTTCCACAATCCAGAACTCATTTTCCACAGAGCGGAAAGAGGAATGATGGAGATCACCGGCCCGATGCACGACCGGTTCGACGAGATCCTCACGCCGGAGGCGCTCGCGTTCGTGGCGGCTCTCCAGCGGGAGTTCGGCGGCACCCGGATCAAGCTGCTGGAGGCCCGCCAGACGCGGCAGGCGGAGCTGTCGGCGGGCGGCACGCTCGACTTCCTCCCCGAGACCAAGGAGGTCAGGGAGGGCGACTGGCGGGTCGCTCCCCCGGCGCCGGGCCTGGAGGACCGCCGGGTCGAGATCACCGGCCCGGTCGACAAGAAGATGACCATCAACGCGCTCAACTCGGGCGCCAAGGTGTGGCTGGCCGACTTCGAGGACGCCAACTCCCCGCTCTGGGAAAACTGCGTGAGCGGCCACCTCAACCTGCGCGACGCCCTCGACCGTACGATCGACTTCGAGACCGGCGGCAAGTCGTACGCGCTCAAGCCCGACGCCGAGCTGGCCACCGTCGTCGTCCGGCCGCGCGGCTGGCACCTGGACGAGAAGCACGCCGAGGTCGACGGGCAGCCGGTGGCGGCGTCGCTGTTCGACTTCGGCCTCTACTTCTTCCACTGCGCCCAGCGGCAGATCGACAAGGGCAAGGGCCCGTACTTCTACCTGCCCAAGATCGAGTCCCACCTGGAGGCCAGGCTCTGGAACGACGTCTTCACCAGGGCGCAGGAGCTGCTCGGCATCCCGCACGGCACGATCCGCGCGACCGTGCTCATCGAGACGTACCCGGCGGCGTTCGAGATGGAGGAGATCCTCTACGAGCTGCGCGACCACTCGGCGGGGCTCAACGCGGGCCGCTGGGACTACCTGTTCAGCGTCATCAAGAAGTTCAGGACCAGGGGCCGCGAGTTCCTGCTGCCCGAGCGGAACGCGGTGACGATGACCGCCCCGTTCATGCGCGCGTACACCGAACTGCTGGTGCGCAGTTGCCACAAGCGCGGCGCGCACGCGATCGGGGGGATGGCGGCGTTCATCCCGTCGCGGCGTGACGCGGAGGTCAACGCCGTCGCGCTGGACAAGGTTCGGGGGGACAAGACGCGCGAGTCGGGCGACGGGTTCGACGGGTCGTGGGTGGCGCACCCGGACCTGGTGCCGATCTGCCGCGAGGTGTTCGACGGCGTGCTGGGGTCGAAGCCCAACCAGCTCGACCGGCTGCGCGAGGACGTCAGCGTGTCGGCCGCCGAGCTGCTGGCCGTCTCCGAGACGCCGGGCGGCATCACCGAGGCGGGGCTGCGCAACAACGTGGACGTGGCGCTGCGCTACCTGGCCGCCTGGATGGGCGGGCTGGGCGCGGTGGCCATCCACAACCTCATGGAGGACGCCGCCACCGCCGAGATCTCGCGCTCGCAGATCTGGCAGTGGATCCACAACGACATCACGCTGGCCGACACGGGCGCGCAGGTGACGAAGGAGCTCGTCGAGCGGATCATCACGGAGGAGCTGGCCAAGATCGCCGAGGAGCCGGGCTACGACGAGAAGTTGTTCGGTCAGGCGACGGCGCTGTTCAAGGAAGTGGCGCTGGACGACGACTTCGCCGACTTCCTGACCCTTCCGGCCTATGCTCAAATGCCATAAAGAAAGGGATCGGTGATGGAAACCCTGATAGCGGCTCTGCGGTCGTTCCTGCCGCACGACTCGGTGATCACCGATCCCGTACGCCTGCGCACCTACGAGTGCGACGGCCTCACCAACCACCGGGCGACCCCCGGCGTGGTCGTGCTGCCCGGCACGGCCGAGCAGGTCGCCCGCGTGGTACGCCTCTGCAACGACTTCGGCGTCCCCTTCGTGGCCAGGGGCTCGGGCACGGGCCTGTCGGGCGGCGCGCTCCCCCGCGAGGACGGCGTGCTCATCGTCACCTCGAAGATGCGCGCGATCCTGGAGATCGACCTGCCCAACCGCAGGGCCGTCGTCGAGCCCGGCGTGACGAACCTGGCCATCACCGAGGCCGTCCGCGACCGTGGCCACTACTACGCCCCCGACCCCTCCAGCCAGCAGGTCTGCTCGATCGGCGGCAACGTCGCGGAGAACTCCGGCGGTGCCCACTGCCTCAAGTACGGCTTCACCGTCAACCACGTCGAAGCCTGCGAGATCGTCACCCCCGACGGCGACCTGGTCACGCTCGACCGCATGGACCCGGGCTACGACCTGCTGGGGGCGTTCATCGGCTCGGAGGGCACGCTGGGCATCGCCACCAAGATCACGGTACGGCTCAGCCGCGCCCCCGAGTCCGTGACCACGGTGCTGGCCGCGTACGAGAACATCGAGCAGGGCGGCCTGGCGGTCTCGGCGATCATCGGGGCGGGCATCGTGCCGGCCGCGATCGAGATGATGGACGCGCTGGCCATCGCGGCGGCCGAGGCGGCGGTGGCCTGCTCCTACCCCGAGGGCGCCGGCGCGGTGCTCATCGTCGAGCTGGACGGGCCCGCGCCCGAGGTGGAGCGGCAGTTCGAGCAGCTCAGGGAGATCTGTTCCGGCGCGTTCGAGCTGCGCGTGGCGGCCGATCCGGCCGAGCGGGCGGCGATCTGGAAGGGCCGCAAGTCGGCGTTCGCGGCGGTCGGGCGCATCAGCCCGGCCTACATCGTCCAGGACGGCGTGGTCCCGCGCACGTCCCTGCCCACCGTGCTGGCCGCCATCGACCGGCTCTCGCACGAGCACGGGATCAAGGTGGCCAACGTCTTCCACGCCGGCGACGGCAACCTGCATCCGCTGGTGCTGTTCGACGACGCGGAGCCGGGGGCGGGCGAGCGGGCGGAGGTGGTCTCCGGCGCGATCCTCGACCTGTGCATCGAGCACGGCGGGTCGATCACGGGCGAACACGGGGTCGGTGTTGATAAATCGCGGTATATGCCGAGGATGTTCAGCGAGGACGATCTCGACACCATGCAGCTCGTCCGGTGCGCGTTCGACCCTCAAGGGCTGGCGAACCCGGGCAAGGTGTTCCCCACCCCCCGGCTCTGCGGTGAGGTGCCGGGCGTGCGCAAGGGCGTACATCCGCTGGTCGAGTCCGGAAAGGCGGAGCAGTTTTGATCGGCGGGGTGACGGTCAGGCAGCCTGACTCCGACGACGCCGTCGGCGGGGTGCTCCCCCGCTGGGTGGCGCTGCCGGAGACCGTCGAGGAGGTCGCGGCGGTGCTGCGGGCCTGCGCCGAGCGGGATCTGGCGGTGGTGCCGGCGGGCGGCGGCACGAAGCTGCACTGGGGCCTGCCGCCCGAGCGCTGCGACGTGCTGCTCGACATGTGCTGCATGAACTCCCTCCTGGAGCACGCGGCGGGCGACCTCGTCGTACGCGCCCAGGCCGGCCTCACGATGGACGCCCTGTCGGCCGCGCTCGCGGACAAGGGCCAGGAGCTGGCGCTCGACGTGCCGTTCCCCGAGGACACGACCGTGGGCGGCACACTGGCCGCCGCGCTGCCCGGGCCGCGCGCCTTCCGCTACGGCACCGCCCGCGACCTGCTCATCGGCATCACGGTCGTGCTCCCCGACGGCACGATCGCGAAATCGGGCGGCAAGGTGGTCAAGAACGTCGCCGGCTACGACCTCGGCAAGCTCTTCACCGGCTCGTACGGCACCCTCGGCGTCATCGCGGAGGCCACGTTCCGCCTGCATCCGCTGCCTCCCGATCGCCGCTGGGTCGTCGCCGAGCTCGGCACGGCCGAGCTGCCACCCGTCGCCGCCGCGCTGGCGGCCTCGCAGACCGAGCCGAGCGCGGTCGAGGTGGACCGGCCGGAGCCCGGCGGGCCGATCACGCTGGCCGTGCTGGTCGAGGGCGCGGCGGCCGAGTCCAGGGCCGAGGCGCTGCGCGCGCTGATCGGCCAGGGTTCGGTGACCGGTGAGCGGCCGTCGTGGTGGGGGCGGATCCAGGGCGACGAGGTGCTGGTCGAGGTGCGGTTCCCGCCGTCGGCCACCGGGACGGTGCTGGAGGCGGCGGCCGTGACCGGGCTGTCGCTGCGCGGTTCGCCCGTCGCGGGGCGGGTGCTGCTGGAGGCGTGGCACACCCTCGGGGAGGGCGAGCTGGGCGCGCTGGTCACCGGGCTGCGGGAGCGGGTGGAGGCGGCCGGTGGGCGGGTGCACGTGCTGGCGGCGCCGTACACGAGCGTCGAGCGATGGGGGCACGTGAGCGCGCTGCCGTTGATGCGGCGGGTCAAGGAACGGTTCGATCCCGGGCGCAGGATGTCTCCCGGCCGGTTCCCAGGAGGCGTTTAGGTGGATCCAGAGCTGATCAACGACTGCGTGCACTGCGGGTTCTGCCTGCCGACCTGCCCGACGTACGCGCTGTGGGGCGAGGAGATGGACTCGCCGCGCGGGCGGATCCACCTGATGAAGCAGCACGTCGAGGGCACGCCCATCACCCCGGAGATGGCGGGGCACTTCGACGCCTGCCTGGGGTGCATGGCGTGCGTGACGGCCTGCCCCTCGGGCGTCCGGTACGACCGGCTGATCGAGCAGACCAGGGTCGAGGTGGAGCGGCAGCACGTACGCGAGCCGCGCGAGCGGGCCGTGCGCGGGATCGTGTTCAGCCTGTTCCCCTACCCGCGCCGGCTGCGGCTGCTGCGGCCCGGAATGTGGCTGTCCGCGCGGATGGCGCCGTTCCTCACCCGGGTGCACCCGAGCCTGGGCGCCATGGCCGCGCTCGCGCCGAAGGTCGAGCACCGGCAGCGGATGCCCCGCGTGGTCAAGGCCAGGGGCGAGCGCAGGGCCGTGGTCGGGATGCTCACCGGATGCGTCCAGGGAGAGTTCTTCCCGCAGGTCAACGCGGCCACCGCGCGGGTGCTCGCGCTGGAGGGCTGCGACGTGGTGATCCCGCGCGGGCAGGGCTGCTGCGGGGCGCTCAGCGTGCACTCGGGGCGCGACGACCAGGCCAGGCGGCTGGCGCGCGGGACGGTCAGGGCGTTCGAGCGGGCCGGGGTGGACACCGTCGTGGTGAACGCGGCCGGTTGCGGGTCGTCGATGAAGGAGTACGCCGAGCTGCTCGGCCGTGAGCCCGGGTTCCGGGTGGTGGATCTGTCGGAGTATCTGGCGGAGCTGGGGCCCGTGGCCAAGCGGCATCCGCTGCCGCTCAGCGTCGCCTACCACGACGCCTGCCACCTGGCCCACGCCCAGGGCGTACGCGCCCAGCCGCGCGAGCTGCTGAACGCGATTCCGGAGCTGGAGCTGCGCGAGATCCCCGAGTCGGCGATCTGCTGCGGGTCGGCGGGCACGTACAACCTGCTGCAGCCGGAGGCCGCCCGCGACCTGGGCGACCGGAAGGCCAAGGCGGTCGGCACGACCGGGGCGGAGCTGCTGGTCTCCGCGAACCCGGGCTGCACCATGCAGATCGCCGCCGCCATGCGGCGCGGCGGCGCGACCATCAGGGTGGCTCACACGGCCGAGGTGCTGGACGCCTCGCTGCGCGGGGTGGGTCTGTGAGCGTTCAGTCGGTCGAGCGGGCGCTCGACGTGCTGGAGGCGCTGGCCGAACACGGGGGCGAGGCGGGCCTTTCGGAGATCGCCGCCAGGACCGGGCTGCCGTACGGCACCATTCACCGCCTGCTGCAGACCCTGCTGGCCCGCGGCTACGTACGCCAGGAGTCCGACCGCCGTTACGCTCTGGGCGGCGGGCTCGTCCGGCTGGGCGGGATCGCTGAGAGCATGGTCGGCGTGTGGGCGCGGCCGTACCTCACCAAGATGGTCGAGCTGTCCGGCGAGACCGCGAACCTGGCCGTGCTCGAAGGCGACTTCATCGTCTACGTGGCGCAGGTGCCCTCGCCGCGCAGGCTGCGGATGTTCGCCGAGGTCGGCCGGCGGGTGCTGCCGCACAGCACGGCCGTGGGCAAGGTGCTGCTGGCCGGGCGGCCGGCGTCGGAGGCGGTCGCCGTGTTCGAGCGCACCGGCATGCCGCGCCGCACCCCCAACACGATCACCGACCTGGCCGCCATGCTGACCGAGCTCGACGCCGTGAAAGGCCGCGGCTACGCGATGGACCTGGGCGAGGAGGAGCTGGGCGTGCACTGCCTGGCCGTGCCCGTGCTGGGCGGTGACCGGGTCGTTGCCGCGATGTCGGTGTCGGGGCCCGCCGAGCGCATCGACGCGCTGGACCGCGACGAGCTGGCCGAGGGCATGCGCAAGCTCGCCTCCGACTTCGGCAACGAGCTGAGCCCGGCGGGCTGACGTATCCTGTTGCGCTATGAGCAACAGCACGACGGTTCAGTCGGTCGATCGTGCCATCGCGATCCTGGAGATCCTCGCCCGCGACGGAGACACGCGGGTGACCGATCTCGCGGCAGAGCTCGACGTGCACAAGTCCACGGCGTTCCGGCTGCTGGCGGCGCTGGAGCAGGGCGGGCTGGTCGAGCAGAGCGGTGACCGGGGGCGCTACCGGCTCGGGTTCGGCGTGGTGCGGCTGGCCGGGGCCGCCACGGCCCAGCTCGACCTGTCGCGGGAGAGCCGGCCGGTGTGCCTGAAGCTGGCGGAGGCGGTCGGCGAGACCGTCAACATCGCGGTGGCGCGCGGCGGCGACCCGGTCAACATCAGCCAGGTACGCGGCCCCGCCGCGATCAGCGGCCACAACTGGGTCGGGCAGCGCACCCCCTCGCACGCCACCTCCAGCGGGAAGGTGCTGCTGGCCTTCGGTGCCCTGCGGCTGCCGGCCGAGCTGGAGCGCTACACGCCCAAGACCGTCACCTCGGCCGCCGGCCTGCGGCTCGACGAGGTGAGGGAGCGCGGCTGGGCCACGACCGAGGAGGAGCTGGAGGTGGGCCTGAACGCGGTGGCGGCCCCCATCAGGGGCGCCGACGGCGCGGTCGTGGCCGCGGTCAGCGCCTCCGGGCCCTCCTACCGGCTCACGCCGCGCCGGCTGCCCGAGGTGGGCGCGCTGCTCGTGGCGGCCGCGAAGGAGATAAGCCAGCGCATCGGCTATTACGGTTAGACCATGTGCAGAAGCATCAAAACTCTCCGGCCCCCTTACACCGACGACGTCACCGAGGACGACGTGCGGGCGGCGGCGTTGCAGTACGTCAGGAAGATCTCCGGCTTCCGCGCGCCGGCGGCGCACAACGCGGAGGCGTTCGACCGGGCCGTGGAGACGATCACCAGAGCATCGGAGGAACTTCTGGGGGCGCTCGAAGTTCGCGGGAGTCGTTGACAGGGCCTGTCTCTGGGAGAAGTGTTCCCGGATATAACCCCAGCGATCCCCCAGGGAGCTGCCATGATCAGCGGGTTGTACCAGGGACAGGACGGCGACTCGCGGCTGGCGCTCCGCGTCGACGTCGACGGGACCAGGCCGACGGGGCGCGTGAGCGGCGATCTGTTCACCGTGGCCGGCGCGACGACGTCCTACACCGGTTCGTTCGTGGTCAACGCGCCCATGGTGCAGGCCGAGGGTGACGAGGCGCGGATCCAGGGGCGTGGGGACTTCACGTTCACCACCGCGGTGCGGGACGTCAGTGTCACGATCACCGGCGGCGGTGGGACGGCCGCGGTCGCCGGGCGTACGTACCAGATCTCCTTCGCCTCGCCGCATTTCCGCAGCGTGCTGCTGGAGGTGGACTCGGTGACCGGGTCGGTGCCGTTCGTGTCGTACCAGACGGGGTCGCTGCCCGGGCCGGGCGGCTCGCCGGCCAGGGAGCTGACCGTGAGCGCGGCTTACGCGGAGGCGGGCATCGAGCTGACTCTGGCTCAGCCCGAGGTGGTCTCGGTGGAGGGCTCGGGCGCTGACCTGGCATGGGACGACGCCGAGTTGCATCACGCGATGACGCGGCATTTCAGCGCGTTCGGGGACGTGACGGCCTGGCGGGTGTGGCTGCTGGTGGCCAGCAAGCACGTGGGCGGCTACCGGGGGATCATGTTCGACTACAACGACGCCCACCAGCGGCAGGGAGCCGCGGTGTTCTACGATGCGATCAAGGGGACGACGCCGCAGGCGCAACGGGCGCAGTTGCGGACGTACGTGCACGAGCTGGGGCACGCCTTCAACCTGCTGCACTCGTGGCAGAAGAACCTGGGCAGACCCCCGCAGCCCCTGGGCCCGGACGGCGGCTTCGGCGATCTGTCGTGGATGAACTACGTGCAGAACTACCGCCCCGGCGGCGAGACGGGTTATTGGGCGGCCTTCCCCTTCCAGTTCACCGACCCGGAGCTGGTCCACCTGCGGCACGGCTTCTACCGCGACGTGGCCATGGGCGCGAACGCGTTCGGCACCGGGGCCGCCGAGATCGACCCCTTCGAGCAGCCGGTCGAGGATCACTCGGGGCTGCGGCTGGAGCTGCGCGCCAAGGACTCGTTCGAGCTGGGCGAGCCCGTCGTGGTCGAGTTCAAGCTGTCCTACGCGGGCGAGCCGCGCGCCACGCACGGGCACCTGCATCCGGACACCGAGTTCACCCAGGTGTCGATCACCCAGCCGGGCGGCAGGACGGTGCTGTACCGGCCGATGATGCGGCACTGCGTGGACACCTCACCGGAGATCCGGCTGGACGAGGGCAACCCGGCCATGTACCGCAGCGCGTACATCGGGCATGGGCGCGACGGCCACTACTTCCAGCAGCCCGGCGAATACCACGTCCGCGCTCAGTACATCGCCGCCGACGGCTCCCGCATCGTCTCCCCCTCCTGCCTGGTCAAGGTGCGCTTCCCGGTCGGCAAGGACGACCACCAGGTGGCCGAGCTGATGCTGGGCGACGAACAGGGCCAGCTCTTCTCGCTGCAGGGCTCCGACTCACCGGCGCTGCGCTCGGGCAACCTGGCGCTGGACGAGGTGATCGGCAAGTTCGGGAACCACCCGCTGGCCGTGTACGCCCGCATGGTCAAGGGCCTCAACGCCGAGCGGGAGTTCAAGGAGCTGACCCCCGGCAACCGGCTGCGGATCCGGCCGCCCGACCCCAAGCAGGGCATCGAGCACCTCAGCGCGGTCGCCCGTGACGCCGGCCTGGACAACATCACCCTGAACCTGGTGATGCGCCGCCTGGCCAGGGCAGAGGCGCGGCAGGGCGACCTGGGGCGGGCGAACGCGGTCATGGACAAGATGGTCGCCACGTTCCAGGCCAAGGGCGTTAACCCGATCGTCATGGGACAGATCGAGCGGCAGGCGGAGCTGACGAAGGCGGCGCTCAGCGCGGAGGTCTCCTGAGGCTCACCGGACGACGGGCCGGCCGCCGGAGCAGGCGATGGTGAGCTCGATCTCCTCGCCCTCCGGCGGCTCGAACTCGACCTTCGCCTCCAGGGCGGGCCCCGGCTCGACGCCGTCCACCGAGTAGTCCTGCGCCGGGCTCCACGAACGCAGCGTCACCTGGTCACCGGTGCACGCGGCGATCACCGTCCCGCCCGCGCTGCGGATGAGCTTGCCCGGCGACGTCTGCGCGGGCGCGGTGCCGGACGGGCCGGCGGCGCGCGGAGTGGCGGTGGCCAGGGCCGCGCGCACCTCCGGCCGGGTGAGCACGTGGCTGGAAGTGCCGGTGAGGCCGTTGCCGAGCAGGCCGAGCACCGCGACGGCGGCGCCGGTGGCGGCGGTCGCGGTGGCGGCCCAGGCCAGGACGAGTCTCTTCATCGCCACCAGGTTCCCCCATGTCCGGCTAAGACCAGGTTAAGGCGACGCTAAGGCTGCCCAAGGCGGCGCCATGAGGCGTCTAGGTTCTTGGTATGGCCGACATTCTGCTCATCGAAGACGACGTGGCGATCCGCACGGCGCTGAGCCGGGGGCTGCGGGAGCTCGGCCACGCGGTCTCGTCCTCGCCCACCGCGCTGGAGGGGCTGCGGCTGGCGGTGCAGGACCGGCCCGATCTGATCGTGCTGGACCTGGGGCTGCCGGACCTCGACGGGGTGGAGCTGCTGCGCATGTTGCGGGCGGTCAGCCGGGTGCCGGTGATCGTGGCGACCGCGCGGGACGGGGACGCCGAGATGGTGCCGGTGCTGGACGCGGGGGCCGATGACTACGTGGTGAAGCCGTACAGTGCGGCGCAGCTCGACGCACGGGTGCGGGCCGTGATGCGGCGGGCGGGCGGGTCGGTCCCCGAGACGCTGACGGTGGGGGCGCTGCGGGTCGATCCGCGGGCGCGGACCGCGACGCTGGACGGGCAGGAGCTGGATCTGACGCCGCGCGAGTTCGACGTGCTGCACTATCTGGTGGCGCGCCCCGGTGAGGTGGTGACCAAGCGGGAGCTGCTGACGGAGGTGTGGCAGCTTCCGTACGGGGGCGCGGACAAGACCGTGGACGTACACCTGTCGTGGCTGCGCAGGAAGCTCGGCGAGACGGCCGCCGAGCCCCGATACCTGCACACGGTGCGCGGGGTGGGCGTCAAGCTGGTCGAGCCCTCGTGAGGCGGTGGCTGGCGCTGCTGGTCGCGGCGACGACGTCGCTGGTGCTGGTCGCGCTGCTGGTGCCGATGGCGCTGCTGATCCGCGCCGTGGCCGAGAACGGCGCCATGAGCAGGGCCACGGCCGCCGCCGAGTCGGTGGCGGTCGCGGTGGGCACGCCCGACCTGACGCTGGCGGTGGAGCAGGTGGCGCGCCCGGTGACGGTGTTCCTGCCGGACGGGAGCACGGTCGGCAGGTCCGCCGCCCGCTCCGACGCGGTACGCCTGGCCGCCACCGGCCGCAGCGTCACCGCGGAGACCGACGGGGGCAGGGAGGTGCTGGTCTCCGCCCAGTCCCCCGGCGGCACGGCCGTGATCAGGGTGTTCGTGCCCGACTCCGAGCTGACCAAGGGCGTGCGGGAGGCGTGGCTGGCACTGTCGCTGCTCGGGCTCGGGCTGGTGGTGCTGGGGATCGTCCTGGCGGACCGGCTGGCGCTGGCCGTGACCCGGCCCGTCGACGCGCTGGCCGGGGTCTCCCATCGGCTCGCCGGCGGTGACCTGAGCGCCAGGGCCGTTCCCGGCGGGCCTCCCGAGGTGCGGTCGGTGGCGCTGGCGCTCAACCATCTGGCCGGGCGGATCGACGAGTTGCTGGTCGCCGAGCGGGAGTCCGTGGCGGACCTGTCGCACCGGCTGCGCACCCCCCTGACCGGCCTGCGGCTGGACGCCGAGTCGATGCGCGACCCGGAGGAGGCGGCGCGGGTCCAGGCCCGGGTGGACGCGCTGGAGCGCGCGGTGAGCGCCGTCATCACGGAGGCGCGCCGCCGCTCGGCGGGCCGCGGCTCGTGCGACGCGGCCGAGGTGGTGCGGGAGCGGGTGCGCTTCTGGTCGGTACTGGCCGAGGACCAGGGCCGTGAGGTGACGATCTCCCTGCCTTCCGGCCCGCTGCCGGTCGGGGTGGGCGCGGAGGAGCTCGCGGCCTGCGTGGACGCGCTGCTCGGCAACGTCTTCGCCCACACCCCCGAAGGAGCCTCCATGTCGGTACGCCTGGAGCCACGCCCTGACGGGGCCCTGCTCGCGGTGGAGGACTCGGGCCCGGGCTTCGAGCCGGACCTGCTGGAACGGGGCAACAGCGGGGGCGGCTCGACGGGCCTCGGGCTGGACATCGCCCGGCGCACCGCGGAGTCCTCGGGCGGCCACCTGACGGTCTCCCGGGCAGCCGGCGGCGGTGCCCGCGTAGCGGCCCTCTTGAAAGGGATAAAGATGGCTTAACCATCATTTAGCGTGCGATTACCGGTGATCGCGGTTTTGTAGAGCCATGCAGATCACGAAGAAGCTCATCATCGCAGGTGCCGGGATCGTCGTACTGACCGCCGGCGGGGGCGCGGCCTACGCCGCCACCGCCACGGCCGCCGCTCCCGTCGCGCCGAAGGTCACCGCGCAGCAGGCCATCGACACCGCTCTCAAGGCGGTTCCCGGGACCTGGGTCAGCGAGCTCGACTTCGACGCCCGTGGCACGAAGGCGGACGCGTGGGAGCTCGAACTGACCAAGGGCGCGGAGCAGTACGAGGTGGCCGTGGACGCGGCCTCCGGCAAGGTGACCCACCAGGAGAAGAGCCAGGCCGACCAGGACAACCAGGACGACCAGGACGACGACAACGACGACGACTGATCCGCCTGGCATACGACGCCGGCCCGCCACCCACGGCGGGCCGGCGTCGCCGTGTCAGCGGGTCATGCGCATGACGATCGGGCGGTGGTCGGACAGGGTGCTCGACAGCACGGAGCCGCTCGTGGTGGTGACGCCGCGCGTGTAGACGTAGTCGATGCGGGCGGTGCCGTGGGTGGGCTTGTTGGCGTACCGGGCGCCGGTGTCCGTCCAGCCGGCCGACACGAAGCTCTTGGACAGCGGGTCCGTGGGCAGGGCGTTGAAGTCGCCGGTCAGGACCACCCCGGTCCTGGTGCCGAGGTAGTCGCGGATCTTGGTGGCCTGGGCCTCGCGGCGGGACACCGAGGTCGCCGACAGGCCCGGGGACAGGTGGGTGGTGAAGACCGTGACCTGGGCGCCGCCGCCGAGGTCGAGCTTGGCGCCGGCCATCGACCGGTTGACCGGGCAGGTGGCGAAGTTCGAGAGCGGGATCGTGACCCGCTCGACGATCCGGAACGACGACAGGATCGCGTTGCCGGCCTTGCCCTCCTCCGGGGCGTCGCACGGCCCGACGTCGTCGCCGACTCCGAAGTGGGCGTTGGCCGTGATGTCCCAGCCCAGCGCGTCGGCCAGTTGCCGTACCTGGTCGGCGCCCGGCCTGCGGTGCACCTCCTGAAGAGTGACGACGTTGGCGCCGCTGTCCCGGATGACCTTGGCCATGGCCGGGATGTCGGCGCTCTCACCGAGGATGTTCCAGTCGAACACCACGACGCTTACCGTCCTGCTCGCGGCCGCCTCCGCGGGTAAGGAGGCGGTGGTGGCGAGGAGGGCGAGGGCGGCGATCACGGGCGCCCGTTTTGTCGCGATCATGGCCGGATCTTACGGACATCCTGACGCGCCGTACAGATCAACAGCCATCCAGGATGGTCTCCATCGCGTCCTTCTCCGCGGACGTCAGCCAGACCTCGTATTTCGCCTTCACGTCGATCTGCCGGGCGATGTAGGTGCACCGGTACGCCTTGCGCGGCGGCAGCCAGGTGGCCGCGTCGGAGTCGCTCTTCTGGCCGTTCAGCGGCCCGTCCACGGCCATCAGGTTCAGCGGGTCGTTGGCGAACTCCTTGCGCTTGGCCGCCGACCACTTCTGCGCGCCCTTCTGCCAGGCGTCCGACAGCGGGATCAGGTGGTCGATCTGGACGTCCATGCTGGTGTCCTGGCCGCGCTTGAAGTCGATGGTCTTGCCGCTGTACGGGTCGCGCAGGGTGCCGCTCAGGACGATGCAGTCATGGGTGCCCGACTTGAACCTCTCGTTGTCGAGGTCGCGCTTGAGGATGTCGTTGCGCGTGTCGCAACCGTTGCGGTCCACGTCGGACCAGGCGGGGCCGAACTTGTCGCGGTCGAAGCCCGTCTTCGGGGCCCGGCCCTTGACCTCCAGCTTGGCCAGCTTCTTGCGGGCGTCGGAGACCGAGGCCGAGTCCGCCTTGCTCGTCTTCCCGCCGTCCGAGGAGGACTGCGCGTCGAGGCCTCCGCAGCCGGCCAGCATCGTCACTGTGGCCAGACCGGCCATGAACACCCGAATCCGCACTGCCAACTCCCAGACTTGTTTTCGTAAAGTCTAGGTAATGCCCTTATCCGGGGTTATAACGCCTCAAGAGCATCAAGCAGCCACTCTGTCAGGTATCTGGTGAATGATGACCTGACGTAGATCCGGTAGGTGTCGGGGGATCGCCGCTCCAGGATGACGGAGGCCCGGCCGAGCAGGGTCTGGGCGTGGCCGGGGAACACGGACGGGTGCAGGTCGATCGGGCAGCCGGTGATCAGTACGTCGTGCGCGGCCGGGCCCGACAGCTCCAGGACGGTGCGCTGGTCCGAGACGTCCACCCAGCGGGGGCCAGGAGTGGCGTCTCCGGTGACGAGCCACCAGGACGGGCCCAGGCGCAGGCCGACGCCAGGGTCGGCGCCCTGGACCTCCCACATGGGCTCGTACGGGAGTTCGCGCAGCCGTACGGACGCGCTCTCGAAGCGGGCGGCAGGGCTCTCGGCGCGGCACTCGCCCGCGTAGACGGGCACCCCGGTCACGGGATCGCCGTCGCGGCGGGTGTTGCCCGGGTCGTAGAAGACGGGCTCGACGACGGTCACCGGGTGGGCCACACCGCCCGACACCGCCGTGAGCCGGTCGCCGGTCGTCACGTTCCTGGCCAGCGCCAGCGCGGCACTGGCGTAGCTGGAGGTGACGTGGCCGAGCATCGGCGCGGAGCCGTCCACCGTGAGCTGGGCGCCTTCTCCCACGACCACCGCCGGGTCGTCGGGCAGCAGGCCGACCAGGCGCTTGCGATCGGCCCTGAGGGTGTCGGGGCGGGCGTGCGAGCGCTTGCCGACGTAGTCGGGCTTGCGTTCGGAGATCAGCCACGACATGCCGAGGTCCTGTGGGGTGACGGTGCCGTCGGTCTCCTGGCCGACGATCGCGAAGCCCTTCTCGGCCCGCAGCACGTGCATGGTCTCGGTCCCGTACGGCACCGCGCCGAGCTCCAGCACCGCCTCCCACAACGCCCGCCCGTACCGCCGGGGCACGTTGACCTCATAGGCGAGTTCGCCCGAGAAGCTGATCCTGAACACCCGCCCGGCCACCCCCAGCACGGGCGTGCTCACGTACCGCATGAAGGCCAGCCCGGCCGCCTCCGGCGCGATCGCCGCGACGACCTCCCGCGCGCGGGGGCCGGCGACCGCGACGGTGGCCCAGTGGTCGGTGACCGAGGTGAACGACACGTCCAGATCCGGCCACTCCGTCTGCCGCCACTCCTCCAGCCAGTCGAGCACGGCGGCGGCGTTGCCCGTGGTCGTGGTCATGAGGAAGTGCTCGTCGGCCAGCCTGGTCGTGGTGCCGTCGTCGAACACCATCCCGTCCGCCGCGCACATCACGCCGTAGCGGCAGGCGCCGACGGCGAGCGTGGAGTACATGTTCGTGTAGATCCGGTCCAGGAACTCGCCCGCGTCCGCGCCCCGGATGTCGATCTTGCCGAGGGTGGAGGCGTCCATGGCGGCCACGGCGGTGCGCGCGGCGTGGCATTCGCGCAGCACGGCGGCCTCCATGGACTCGCCGTCCCGGGGGAAGTAGTGCGGGCGTTTCCACTGGCCGACGTCCTCGAACACGGCCCCGAGGGCGACGTGCGCGTCGTGCATGGCGGTGGTCCTGACGGGGTCGGACAGCTCGCCGCGGTCGCGTCCGGCCAGGGTGGCGAAGGACACCGGCGTGTACGGCGGCCGGAACGTCGTCGTGCCCACCTGGCCAGGGGCGGCGCCGAGGAGGGCGGACATGACGCCCACCACGACCGCGCCCGAGGTCTTGCCCTGGTCGGCGCCGGTGCCGGCGGTGGTGTACCGCTTGACGTGCTCCACCGAGCGCATCCCGGTCCCCGCCGCCCTGGCCAGGTCGGCCACGGTCACGTCCCGGTGCAGGTCGGCGAAGGCGGGTTCGTCCTCCTCCGAGGACACGGTCCACAGCGCGGCCGGCGGCCGCCGGGGGCCGTCCTCGTCGCACTCCGGGATGGGGAGGTCCGCACCGGCGTAGCCGTCGGCGATGGCCTCGCGGGTGCCGTACAGGCCCCTGCAGGCTCCGGCCGAACGCTCGGCCTGGGCCGAGACGCCCGGCACGAACGCCTGGAGGGCCTCGTCGAAGCGCACCTGCCCGCGCGACTGGCTGAACAGGTGCACCGCCGGGTTCCAGCCTCCGGCCACGGCCAGCAGGTCGGCCTCGTAGTGCAGCGCGCCCACGTGGACGCCGTTCAGCACGCCGTCCGCGTCGCCCGTGGTGCCGGTCACCATCTGGCCGGTGCCGCGCGGATCGACGATCGCGACGATCTCCACCCCGGCCGCCGCCAGGTCCCTGGCCGCCTCATAACCGGAGTCCGCGCAGGCGAACACCACCGCCCGCCGCCCGGCCGCGACCCCGTACCGGTTCGCGTAGGTCCGGGCCGATGAGGCCAGCATCACGCCGGGCCGGTCGTTGCCGGGGAAGGCCACCGAGCGCTCGTGCGCGCCCGTCGCCAGCACCACGCTGCCCGCCCTGATGTGCCACAGCCGCTCGCCCCGTGGCCGCCGCTCCACCGCCACCACGTAGTTGTGGTCGTAGTAGCCGACGGCGGTCGTCCGCGTGAGCACCCGGCCGGGCAGTTCGAGCCCGTCCACCCAGTCGAGCGCGGGGGCGCCGTCGAGCAGGACCCGGCTGTTCAGCAGGTCGCCGCCCAGCCTGGGCTGATCGTCCACGAGGATCACCCGGGCGCCCGAGTGCCCGGCCGCGACGGCGGCGGCCAGCCCGGCGGGCCCGCCGCCGACCACGAGCACGTCGCAGTGCAGGTAGCCCTTGTCGCAGCGCCGCTCGTCCACCGCGTCGAGATCCACCCGGCCCTTGCCGCGCAGGCTCCACGCCTCCAGCCCGTCGTACAGCTCCACGGTGGTGGCCGCCAGCATCGGATCGGCCCCCACGCGGACGAGCGCGTTCGGCTCCTCGGGACCGGCGGTGAAGACGCCGCGCGGCCGGCCCAGCTCCACGCTGCGGCCCACCACCCGCACGCCGTTGCGCAGCAGCGCGGCCGCCAGCGTGTCACCCGGCTCGCCGCGCAGCGGCCGGCCGTCGAACGTGAACCTCATGGCGCCTTCCGGATCTCGTGGGTGACCGTGTGCCGCTCGACCGTGAACCAGGTGCGGCACCCGTGCGCGTGGAACCAGCGCTCGTGGAACCAGCCCTTGGGGTTGTCGCGCAGGAAGACGTAGCCGGCCCACTCCTCGTCGGAGGTCTGCCCCGTGGGGTAGGCGATCCCGGCCTGGCCACCGTAGTGGAACTCGTTCTCGTCGCGGGAGCCGCAGTGCGGGCAGTCGATGAGCAGCATCAGTGCGCCACCGCCGCCGCGCCGTGCTCGTCGATGAGCGCCCCCGTCGTGAACCTGTCCAGCGCGAACGGCTCCACCAGCGGATGCGGGCTTTCATGGGCGAGCGTGTGGGCGTACACCCAGCCGGAGCCCGGGGTGGCCTTGAAGCCGCCGGTGCCCCAGCCGGCGTTGAGGTACAGGCCCTCGACCGGGGTGGGCCCGATGATGGGCGAGGCGTCCGGGGAGACGTCCACGATGCCGGCCCAGGTGCGCAGCACGCGCACCCGGCTGAAGATCGGGAACAGCTCCAGCGCCGCCGCCATCTGCGCCTCGATGACGTGGACGCCGCCGCGCTGCCCATAGGAGTTGTACGCGTCGATGCCCGCCCCCATGACCAGCTCGCCCTTGTGGGCCTGGCTGACATAGACGTGGACGGCGTTCGACATGACCACGCAGTCGAGCACCGGCTCCAGCAGCTCCGACACCAGCGCCTGCAGCGGGTGCGACTGCAGCGGCAGCCGGATCCCGGCCCGCTCCGCTAGCACCGAGGTGTGCCCGGCCGCCGCGAGCGCGACCTTGCCCGCGGCGATCCGGCCGCGCGAGGTGAGCACGGCGCGCACCCGCCCGTCCGTGATCTCGAACCCGGTGACCTCGCAGCCCTGGATGAGATCGATCCCGTACGCGTCCGCCGCGCGGGCCAGCGCCCAGGCCACGTGGTCGTGCTTGGCTATCCCGCCGCGCCGCTGCAGCGTGCCGCCCATGACCGGGTAGCGGGCCCGGCCGGACACGTTGATGATCGGGCAGAACTTCTTGACCTCGTCGGCGTCCAGCCATTCGGCGTCCACGCCGTTGAGCCGGTTGGCGTTCACCCTGCGCCTGCCCTCGCGCACGTCGCTCAGGCTGTGCGCCAGGTTGAGCACGCCGCGCTGGCTGAACTGAAGGTCGTAGTCCAGCTCGTCGCTCAGGCCCTCCCACAGCTTCAGCGAGTGCTCGTAGATGGCGGCGCTCTCGTCCCACAGGTAGTTGGAGCGGATGATCGTGGTGTTGCGGGCCATGTTCCCGCCGGCCAGCCAGCCGCGCTCCAGGACGGCGACGTTGGTGATGCCATGATTTTTGGCCAGATAGTAGGCGGTGGCCAGGCCGTGCCCGCCGCCGCCGACGATGACCACGTCGTAGGCGGGTTCGGGGTCGGGGTTGCGCCAGAGGAAGTCGGGGTGGGTCAACGCCTGATCTTCTCCATCCCGGGGTCGTACAGCGGCTCGGCGGCGACCTCCGCGGGGACGCGGCGGCCGAAGTAGGAAATATCGACATGCGTCCCGGGTTCGGCGAGCTCGGCGGGCAGCCAGGCGTACGCGATCGGGCGCTGGATGGTGTGGCCGTAGGCGGCGCTGGTGACGTACCCGACCGTGCGGCCACCGTGTCGTACGGGCTCCTTGCCCATCACCACCTCGGTGCTGAGCAGCGGCACCAGCCGGCGCGTGACGTCGGCGGACAGCGCGTCGCGGCCGATGAAGTCCTTGTCCGGCCGGACGGCGAAGGCCAGCCCCGCCTCGTACGGATCGTGCTCGGTCGTCATGTCCACGCCCCAGAGCCGGTAGCCCTTCTCCAGCCGCAGGCTGTTGAACGCGGCCCGCCCGCCGGCGATCGCCAGGCCCGGCGCCCAGAGCGTGTCCCACAGCTTGAGGCCCATGTCGGCGCTGGTGTAGAGCTCCCAGCCGAGTTCGCCCACATAAGACACCCGCAGCGCGAGCACCGGCACCTGCCCGACATATCCGCTCTTGCAGCTGAAGTAGCGGAAGTTCTCGTGCGACAGGTCCATGTCCGTGAGCCCCTGCACCAGCTCCCTGGCCTGCGGCCCCCACACGCCGACACAGCAGGTGCCGGGGGTCAGGTCACGCACCCGTACGCCGCCGGGCGCGTGCCCGGCCAGCCAGTCGAGGTCCAGGTTGCCGTTGGCGCCGACCTGGAAGGTGTCCTCGTTCAGCCGGGCCACGGTGAGGTCGGACCTGATGCCGCCCTCGACGTCGAGCAGCAGCGTGTAGGTGACCGAGCCGGGCTTCTTGTCCACGTTGTTCGTGGTCATGCGCTGCAGGAACGCCGCCGATCCCGGCCCGCTGACCTCGATCCGCTTGAGCGGGGTCATGTCGTAGAGCGCCACCCGCTCCCTGGTCGCGCGGGACTCGGCGGCGGCGACCGGCGACCAGTAGCGGCTCGCCCACTCGCCCCGCTGGGCGACGCCCAGGAAGGGCTCGGCCGCCATGTGGTGCTCGGGGCCGCGGCGGCGTACGAGGTCTTCCAGCAGCGGCGTGTTCGCCTCGAACCAGTGCGGCCGCTCCCACCCGGCCCCTTCCAGGAAGTATCCGCCTAATTCTTGTTGCCGGACGTAGAACGGGCTGGTCCGCAGCGGCCGCGGCGACTCCATCGGCTGCAGCGGATGGATGACGTCGTAGACCTCGACGAAGTTCTGCTTGCCGCGCTCCTCGACGAAAGCGGGCGACAGTTGCGCCTTCTCGAACCGGTTGAGCTCGCACTCGTGCAGATCGATCTTCGAACGCCCGTCCACCAGCACCTCGGCCAGCGCCCTGGCGACCCCGGCCGAGTGCGTCACCCAGACGGCCTCGGCCAGCCAGAACCCGTCGAGGTGCGGCGCCTCGCCGATCAGCGGGAAGCCGTCGGGCGTGAAGGAGAAGATCCCGTTGATGCCGTCCTCGTACTTGGACTCGGCGAGCGCGGGCAGCAACTCGACCGCGTCGCGCCAGGCGGGGTCGAAGTCCTCCTCGGTGAACGCCTGCACCGACGGCATGGTGGTCGCCTTGGGGCCGATCTCGGCCTGGGTGACCGGCATGGGGCGGTGCGCGTAGGAGCCGATGCCGAGGCGGTCGCCGTGCTGGCGGAAGTACAGGTCGCGGTCCTGGTGGCGCAGGATCGGGCCCTCGAACCGGGCGGGTAAGGGGCCCGTCTTGGCGTACTGGTGGGCCAGCGGCAGCAGCGGCACGGTCAGCCCGGCCATCGCGCCGATCGAGGGCCCCCAGAAGCCCGCCGCGCAGACCACCACGTCGGCGGGGAGCGTCCGATACTCCCCCGCCGTCACCGCCGCGACCCCGGTGACCCGGCCGCCCCGCTGCTCGATGCCGACCACCGTGTGCCCCGGCAGGAACCTGGCCCCGCGCGAGACGGCCCGCGCCGCCTGCGCCTCGCCGCAGTCCACGGCGGCGGCCAGCCCGTCCGATGGCACGTACAGCCCGCCGAGCACCCGGTCCCGGTCGAGCAGCGGCCAGAGCGCGGCGCACTCGGCGGCGTCGACCAGGCGCGCCTCGACGCCCCACGACTCGGCCCAGCCGAGCTTGCGGTGCAGGTCGGTCCAGCGCTCCGGCGTGGTGGCCACCTCCAGGCCGCCGACCTGCCGGAAGACGCCGAGCCGCGAGTATTTGGCCGCGGTGTAGGCGGCGAACTCGGTCATCGTCTTCGACGGGTTCGTCTGGAAGACGAGGCCGGGCGCGTGCGAACTGGATCCGCCCGCCGCGAAGAGCGGCCCCTGGTCAACGACCGTGACGTCCGTCCACCCCCGCTCGGTGAGCTCGTCGGCGAGGGCACAGCCCACGATCCCCGCCCCCACGATCACCAAACGGGGCCGACTCATGACGCCTCCGGTTGTTCCTCAATGCGCAACACGTGGCTCAGTACGCAACGAACATAAAGCCCCGCGCACCTTCGAACAAGAGCCTCGGTGGACCACCGGCCGCGGCGCCCCCTACCCTGAATCGAGATCAAGGCATGTCAGGAAGAGGCGACATGGCGCAGCGGCGCTTGCTCGAAGGGCTCGGTGTGACCGTCGCCGAGGAGACCGCCTACCGAGCCCTGCTCAGGCACGGGCCCGCGACGCTGAGCCGGCTCGCCACCGACACCGGCTCGTCGGCCGCCGCCATCCGCCGCATGCTGCCCCGGCTGGAGGATCTCGGCCTGATCTCCCGGGTGGCGGGCCGGCCGCTGCGGCTGGTCGCCACGCCCCCCAACGTCGCCATCGACATCCTCGTCGCGCGCCGCCAGGAGGAGATCGCCCACAGCAGGGCCGCCGCCGCGCTGCTGGCCACCGAGGTCGCCGAGCGCAGCGGGCCGCATCCCGAGGAGGTGCTGGAGGTGGTGACCGGGCGCGACGCCGTGGCCCGCCGCTATCTCCAGCTCGAACGCAACGCCACGCGGGAGATGCTGGTGCTGGTGCATCCGCCGTACGCGGTGGACATCAGCGACGACCAGGAGAACCGGCAGCGCGCGGCCCGCCAGGGAGCGCCCACCCGGGGCATCTACGGCCCGCAGGCGTTCGAGCAGCCCGGCATGCTGGCCCACACCCGCCGCGCGATCGAGGACGGCGAGCAGGCCAGGCTCGGGCAGGTGCCGGTCAAGCTGGCCATCGCCGACGCCCGCACCGCCATCCTGCCGCTGGTCTCCGACGAGGACCGGGCCGTGGAGAGCGCCCTGGTGGTGCACCCGTCCGCGCTGCTCGACGCGCTGGTGGGCCTGTTCGAGACGCTGTGGCGGGCCGCCGTGCCACTGCGCCTGTCGGCGGAGACCCTGGAGCCTGAGGCGTGGCCGCAGGGCCCGGACACCGAGGTGCTGGCGCTGCTCGCGGCCGGCATGAAGGACGACGCCATCGCCAGGCAACTGGGGTTGAGCCCGCGCACGGTGCAGCGCCGCGTCCAGGTGCTGTGCGAGCGCCTCGGCGCCAGGACCCGCTTCCACGCCGGCTTCCTGGCCGCCCAGCACGATTTGCTGGCCCCTAAGTGATCAGGATCCCGCCGTCCACCGGAAGCGTCACCCCGGTGATGTACGACGACGCGTCGCTCGCCAGGAACACCGCCGCCGCCACCAGCTCCGCCGGGTCGCCCGCCCGCTTCATGACCACCCGGAACTCCACCATGGCCTCCAGGTAGCCGGGCTGGTATTGCTCGGTCATCTCCGAGGCGAAGAACCCCGGCTCCAGGCAGTTGACCCTGATGCCGCGCCGCCCGGTCCACTGCTGGGCCAGGTCGCGGGTGAGCCCGATGACGCCCGCCTTGGACGCGCTGTAGGCCGCCTGCGGCAGCCCGGCCGTGGTCTCGCCGAGCACGCTGCCGATGTTGACGATCGACGAGCCGGGCGGCATCACCCGCGCGCACGCCTGCGCCATCCAGTAGGTGCCGTGCAGGTTGACGTCGACGACCCGCCGGAACTCCTCGGGGGTCTCGCGCGTCGCGGGCACGGCGGTGCCGATGCCCGCGTTGTTGATCAGCACGTGCACGCCGCCCATGGTCTCGACGGCGGCGGCCACCAGCGCGTCGCAGTCTTCGGGCCGGGACACGTCGGTCGCCACGGCCAGGCAGCGGCGGCCCGTCTCCTCGACCAGCCGGCGCGTCTCCTCCAGCCGGTCGAGGCGCCGGGCGCCGATCACTATGTCGGCGCCGGCCTCGGCCAGGCCGCGGGCGAAGGCCACGCCCAGCCCGGAGGAGGCGCCGGTGACGATCGCCACCTTGCCGTCGAGCCGGAAGCGCTCCAGCATGTCAGACCCCGCATTCCCGCCGAAACGAAACGCTCCGGCCCCCGTGTTGCCAGGAGGACCGGAGCATCACCTGAGAGCCTCTAGAGGCCGTATTCCTTGACGATCCGCTCGTGCCGCTCGATCTCGACGTCGATCTCGCGGGCCAGGTCGAGCCAGGCCAGCGGGTGCACCCACCGCTCGGTGGCGTCGTCGAGGAGGGCGTCGACCTCGGACGGCGACACGTTGGGCGGCACCGCGACCCAGCCGAACACGCCCGGCAGCGACTCACCGCTGGTCGGGTGGTTGACGGCGTAGTTTTCGTCGCTGTAGACCCACATCGGCCAGCCGCGCTCGGCCATGACCTCGGTGAACTCGGCCCAGTCCTCTTCGCTCGGCGCGGCGCCGTCGAAGAAGTAGCTGGTGTAGCCGCCGGGCCGCAGAATGCGCACCGCGGCGAACGGCGGCACGAAGTTCTGCTGCTCCTGCGGGTCGTCGGGGACGGGCTCCAGCAACTGCGGGTCGAACACGACCAGGTCGCCGGCGTTGTAGTCCATGCCGCGCGGCTGCGGCAGGGCCAGCCTGGCGGTGGCGGGACCGGTGCGGATGGACAGCACCTGGCGCTGGCCGCCGTCGGGGGCGGGCAGGATGAGCCTGATGAGGCCCATCTCCTCCTCGATCGGGCCCTCCGTGGACTTGATCGGCATGCCGATCTTGGCCGCGCCCTTGCGCACGGTCTCCCAGTCCTCGGCCGAGGTCGCCATGACGATCATGCGCCAGACGTCCTCGTCGACCAGCTCGTCGAGCACCTCCAGCAGCACCCCGGCGGCCCGCTCGTTCAGGTCGAGCTGCTGGGCGGCGCCGGACAGCAGGCGGCGGGCCTCAAGGCCGGACCCGGCCGCGACGGCGTGCTCGGCCGCCTCGACCGTCTCCTGCCAGCGCTCGCGGGCGCTGTGCAGCCTGGCGAGGGCGAGGTGCTGGGCGTCGTGCGGCAGCAGCGCCGCCATCTGCTCCAGGCGCTCGTCCTGGCGGGCCTCGACGAGCAGCGTGGTCATGTAGGCCACGTCCTCGGAGTCGGCGGTGGCGATGTCGCCGCTGTCGACCAGCATCTTCCAGTAGATGTCGGCGCCGGTGGCCGGGTAGCCGAGGAAGCCCAGCGTGGTGGTGTGGCGGCGGGTGGCCTCGAGGTCCTTGCCGGACAGCGGGGCCAGCCAGCCGACCCACCTCTCCGGGTCGGCGTTGAAGCCGTCGGCGGCGTCGAACAGGCCGACCGTCTCCTCCAGCGGGCCCGGCGCCTCGGGCTCGATGGCGGCGTCGGCGGCGGCCCGCAGGGAGGCGATGCGCTCGCTCAGGTCGCCGGGCTCGCGCAGCTCGCCGGCGCCGGACTCGGCCGCGTCGGCCAGCAGCCTGGCCTGCCACACGCCCTTCCTGGCGATGGCCAGCTCGCCCCCGATCAGCGCGAGCTCGACGCGGGCGCGGTAGCCGCCCATCATGCCGAAGTAGTCCATCCACTGGCGCAGGACGCGGCCGAGCTGCCAGGTGTTGGTGATCTGCGCGGAGCCGGCCAGCTTGTTGACGGCCTGCGCCCACTCCACGAACACGCGCGGGTGCTCGCCCACCACGTCGAGGTCGGGCAGCGCGTCCACGGCCTCGGCCGTGCGGCCGAGCGTGGCCAGGATCAGGGACCGGCGCACGCCGTCGCGGTGCTCCTTGGCCACCGGGTCGTCGGCCTGGAACCCGGCCGCCGCCTGCAGCGCGTTGAGCGCGTCTTCGGTGCGCCCCGCGGCCAGCAGCGCGCGGGCGCTCTCGGCGCCGAGCTCCCAGCTCGACTCGCGCCCGGCCACCCGCAGCCGCTCGACGGCCGACTCGGCGTAGGTCACGGCCTCGTCCGGCTTGCCGGCGTCGATGAGGGCGGCGACATAGGCGGTCGCGAGCGCGGTGAAGGCGGACTTCTCCGGGCTCGTCGCGTCGAGGTGGGTGCTGAGCGTCTCCAGGCGCTCGGCGGCGTAGCCGGGGCCGTCGGTGTTGGCCCACGCGACGACCAGCGCCTCGACCGCGGCCGGAGCGGCCGGGCAGTCGCGCACGTCTTCGCGCTGAGCGAACGTCAGAAGTTGCTGCGCGTCGTCCAGGGCGACCGCGCCCTGGGCCCGGTCGCCGATGCGGCCGACCAGATGCCAGTAGCGGGCGTAGAACTCGAGCCACGGCAGCTCGAGGGACTCCGCCTGCTGCGCGATGGCCGGTGCCATGACGTCGAGCTGCGGATATCGGCCCTCATAAGCCTGTGCGGGGAGGTCTCCCAGCGCCATGGCGAGGCCAACGTTGCCCGCCTCGGAAAGCTGCTGCTGGGTTTCGCCGACCCAGGCCCAGATGTCCACGTCCATGGGCAGTCAGTCTGCCAGGTCAACGAGCGTGCCCAAAACGCAGAAGCTCGATCAGCTCGTCCGATTCGCTGTCGTTGAGGACCGAAAATACCGGTGCCATGAGGTCATTGGTGGCCTCTTCGACCGCCGCGCGCCGCGCCACGACGTCGGGCCCCGGCTCGGTGTAGGGCTCGGGCCAGGCGAAGAACTTGGCGATCATGTCGCCGTTCACCTGACCGAACGGCGTGGCGTCGTGGCCGGCCGCGAGCGTGGCCTCCAGCGGGTGCAGGCCCGCCGCGATCACCGCGTTGGCGTGCAGGGCGCCGCGCAGCTCACGGATGACGTGCATGAGCTGGACGGCCCTGGCGGGCGGGTCCTGGGGCAGCGGTACGGCCCGCCAGCCGGCGAACAGCGGCGCCCCGACCGGCGAGGCCGCCCGCACGACCGGCTCCAGCAACTCGGCGAGCCTGGCGCAGCCGTCGTAGTCGCCCAGTTTGCGCCGGCCCCACTCCCGGCACACCTCGGCGTAGAGCTCGACGGCCCGGTCGACGGCGAGCTTGCGGCCGCCGTTCCAGCTCTCCTCGACGTGCTCGGCGGGGAAGAAGACGGCGACCGAGGTGACCACGTCGGCGTCGCAGTCGCCGAGGACCCCGCAGCGCCCGCGGAAGTAGAACTCGCGGGCGCCGAGACCGTACTTCTCACAGACGGCCTTGGCCTCTCTGGAGATCATGAATCCGCCGCCGTACTGGCCGATGGGCGCCTTGACCTGGACGGCGGTGGTGCGGGGGTCGGCCATGTCCACCTCTCAGTTCGCGAAGTAGACCCAGAATCCCCCATCAGAACTTCATTCTGCAAGCATCAGTTCCCCGGAGGCGACGATGACCGCGGGACCGGAGAGGTAGCTCGTGTCCTTGTCGAGGATGACGGTCAGCGTGCCGCCCTGCACCTCGATCGCCCACGTGCCGGTGGTGTCGCCCGACAGGTGCGCGGCGGCGACCGCCGTGGCGACCGCGCCGGTGCCGCAGGCGCGGGTCTCGCCGGAACCGCGCTCGTAGACGCGCATGACCGCGCGGGCGGTGCCGACCGGGTTGAACAGCTCGATGTTGACACCCGCGGGGAAGATCGTGGTGTCGAACCCGGGCTGGTAGTGCAGGTCGAGCTGGACGACCGGGTCACCGATGGCGCAGGCCAGGTGGGGGTTGCCCATGTCGACGTGGAGCCCGGTGTATTCGTGGCCGTTGACCGTGGCCACGCTCTCGCCGTGGACGACGGGCTTGCCCATGTCGACCGTGATGTCGCCGTTGGCCTCCACGTGGATCGAGCGCAGGCCGCCCCGGGTCGCCACCGCGAACCCCGACGGATCGGCCAGCCCGTTGTCCAGGAGGTAACGGGCGAACACCCGCGTGCCGTTGCCGCACATCTCCGCCATGCTGCCGTCGGCGTTGCGGTAGTCCATGAACCACTCGCTCACCCCGGCGTGCTGGGCCACCTCCGGCGACAGTTTCGTGCGCACCACCCGGAGCACGCCGTCGGCGCCGATCCCGGCCCTCCTGTCGCAGATCTTCGCGACGAGAGCGGCCGACAGATCGGCCTCGCCGTCGAAGTCAGGCAGGATGACAAAATCGTTCTCGGTGCCGTGCCCCTTGAGAAAGCGCATTGTAGGAGTTTATGCGCACGGCTGTCCCGCGATTCGCGCCAGGGACCGCTCAAGCAGGTCTGGAGCGTCGTACGGCAGCCAGCACACCCGCGGATCGCGGCGAAACCACGACTCCTGGCGGCGGGCGAAACGCCTGGTCAGCCTGACCGTCTCGGCGAACGCCCGCTCCTCGCTCCACTCACCCTCCAGGAACCGGATGACCTGGGCGTATCCGAGGGCCCGGCCGGCCGTACGCCCGTCGGCGAGCCCCTGCCCGAGCAGCGCGCGCACCTCGTCGACCAGCCCGGCCCGCCACATGCGCTCGACCCTGACCTCGATCCGCCGGTCGAGCTCCGGCCTGGGGACCTCGACGCCGATCTGGACGCTCGGGTAGACGGCGTCGTAGGACGGCATGGTGGCCGAGAACGGGCGGCCCGAGAACTCGATCACCTCGAGGGCGCGCACGATGCGGCGGCCGTTGCTCGGCAGGATGGCCGCGGCGGCGTCCGGGTCCTGCTCACGCAGGCGCTCGTAGAGCGGCCCGGGGCCGCGCTCGGCCAGCTCGGCCTCCAGCCTGGCCCTGATCGCGGGGTCGGTGCCGGGGAACTCCAGCTCGTCGATGGCCGCACGGATGTACAGGCCGCTGCCGCCCACCAGCACCGGCACCTCGACGGCGTCGATGACCGCCCTGGCCAGCTTCTGGTATTCGGCCACGCTGGCCGTGACCGTCACATCCCAGATGTCCAGCAGGTGGTGCGGAATCCCGCGCATCTCGGCCTGGGTGAGCTTGGCCGTGCCGATGTCCATGCCGCGATAGAGCTGCATGGAGTCGGCGTTGACGCACTCACCCCCCAGCCGGAGGGCGAGGTCGACGGCGAGATCGGACTTTCCCGCCGCGGTGGGACCGACGACGGCGATGACTGGCTGCTGGCGCACACGGACAAGTGTGCTAGAGATCGAGCAGTGACGGTTGCAGGTAGCCCTCGTGGGTGAGCAGCCACCGCTTGGTCTCCACGCCCTCCCCGCCGCTGAACCCGCCCAGCCCGTTGCCGGCCGCCACGACGCGGTGGCAGGGGACGATGATGGGGATCGGGTTGGAGCCCATGATCGAGCCGATGCCGCGGGCGGGCACGCTGGAGCCGCTCAGCCTGGCCAGCTCGCCGTAGGTGACGGCGGTGCCGTAGGGGACCCGGTGCAGGGCCTGGAGCACGCTCAGCCGCGAGCCGGACATGAGCCGCCAGTCGATGGGCGTCTCGAAGGTCTTCAGCTCTCCGGCGAAATAAGCATTCAGCTCGGCGACGACGGAGGCCGTACGATCCGCATCATGAACCTCAGCCAGGCCGAGGCGGCGGTCGGCGGGCCACTCCCGGGACCCCCAGCCCGACGCGACCAGGCCGACCTCGGTGACGGCCAGCACGAACGGCCCCACCGGCGTCGGGACCTCCGCGAAAGCGACCGTGGACTGGGTGGTCATCGTGTCCTCTCGTGAGCTCGTGGTGCTCGGCACCTCGAGCGCCGTTCCTACCCGACACCGTAACCACAACGGCTACCTCTTGCGCTGGGACGGTCAGGGGTTTCTCTTCGATCCTGGTGAGGGCACCCAGCGGCAGATGGTGCACGCCGGGATGAGCGCCCACGACGTGCACTGGCTCTGCGTCACGCACTTCCACGGCGACCACTGCCTGGGCGTGCCCGGGGTCGTGCAGCGGATCGCCAGGGACCGGGTCCGGCATCCGGTTCGCGCGGTCTATCCCGGTTCCGGGGAGGACTATTGGCGCAGGTTGCGCCATGCGGCCGCGTTCGCCGACACGTCCGTGATCGCCGAGCATCCGCTCTCCGGCGAGCTGGACGGCGTCGGGCCGCTGACCGCGCGCCGCCTGTCACACCCCGTCGAGTCGTACGGCTACCGCGTCCAGGAGCCGGACGGCCGCCGCATGCTGCCCGAGCGGCTGGCCGCCCACGGCATCCGGGGGCCTGAGGTCGGCGAACTGCAGCGCACCGGCTCCGTACGCGGGGTCACGCTCGACCAGTGCAGCGTGCCCAAACCAGGGCAGAGCATGGCGTTCGTCATGGACACCCGGCTCTGCGACGCCGTCTTCGAGCTGGCCTCCGGGGTCGACCTGCTGGTGATCGAGTCGACGTTCCTGGCGGAGGAGAGCGCGCTGGCCAAGGAATACGGGCATCTGACGGCGTACGAGGCGGGGCAGGTGGCGGCGGAGGCCGGGGTGCGCAGGCTGGTGCTCACGCACTTCTCCGAGCGGTACGGGTTCGACGACGAGCCGGCGTTCACCGCCGAGGCCCACCAGAGCTTCACCGGCGAGATCATCACGGCCCGCGACCTGATGCGGATCCCGGTCCCACGCCGTCAGGTCCACACACCGGTGAAGTAGCCGACGCCGTAAGGGGCGGTCGCCATCAGCAGGCGGCCCTCGAACGCCGCCGGTCCCGCCGCGCCCGCCAGCACCTGCAGCGCCGCGCGCCCGCTCACCCACAGCCGGTCCGCCTCGGCGGGGTCGAGCGCGGTGAGGGCGCCGGCGTCGGCTCCGGCGAGGGCGGTCGCGATGTGGTCGTTGAACGGCCCGGCCGCGTCGTCGTACCGGCCAGGAGCTCGCGGGCTGAGGCAGGCCGAGCCGTCGGCCATCACGAGCAGCGCCACCCGGTCCCCCGCGACGGCCAGCTTCGCCCCCAGCTCCCGGCATTCGTCGCCGGTCGCGTCGAAGGCCACGGACTGGAGGAGGCCGGGGTCGTCGTCCAGCAGGAGCCGGCCGATGGTGAGGGACAGCGGCAGCACGGGCTCGCCGCCCCCTGCCGTGACGTCCAGGCCCCAGGGCCGCAGGGTGCCCGCCGACGTGCCGTCGTACGCGCTCGTGGCCTCCGCGCCGCCCACGATCACCAGCGTGTCGGGGCGCGCCGCGCGCAGGGCGTCGATCGCGGTGTGACAGGTGGAGCGAAGGTCGGGCAACTCCAGCACGACCAGCGGGGTTGGCGGGCAGACGGCCGCGGCGACAAGCACGAGCGCAAGCGTACGGGAGGCTCAGTACGGGCTGTCCCCCTGCCTCACCTTGGCGAACAGGCTCTGGGCGTAGGCGTGGGACGCCTGGTGCAGCCCGCCCCCGAAGCTGACCCTGGCCACCCCGAGCTCCGCCAGCCTGGCGAGCCCCGGGACGCCGGGCCTGAACAGCACGTTGACCCGTCCGCCGAGCTCACCGGCCAGCGCCCGGATCTCGTCCTCGTCCGCCAGCCCGATCGGGTACACGCAGTCGGCCCCCGCCTCCAGGTAACGCCGGCCGCGCTCGGCCACCGCCTCCCGAGTGGCCTCGCCCCGCAGGTAGAGGTCGACGCGCGCGTTGATCACGAGCGTGTCGCCCGCGGCCGCCCGCACCTCGGTCAGGAAGGCGGCCTGCGCCTCAGGTTCGACCATCTCGCCCCGCCCGGGGACGGAGTCCTCCAGGTTGCACCCCACGGCCCCGGTCGCGGCCAGGCGTTCGACCAGTTCGGCGGGCTTGAGGCCGTAGCCGCGCTCGATGTCGGCGGTGACCGGCACGTCCACGACCCGCACGATGCGGGCGATGGCCGCCATCATCTCCCCCACCGGCGTGGCCTCGCCGTCGTCGTAGCCGAGCACACGGGAGACGGCGGCGCTGCCGGTGGCGACCGCGGGAAACCCGGCATCCCGTACGGCGCGGGCCGAGGCGGCGTCCCAGACGTTCGGCAGGACGAGTGGCGTGCCCGGCACGTGCAGCGCGCGCAGCGCGGCCGCTCTGTCAGTCGTCATGAAGCGACCCTACGGAGCCGAGGGGCTCCCGTCATAGGTCCAGTGCCACCCATAAGCGGCAAGCCACTTCGCCGGGTCGCTAGCAGCCGCTCTTCGCGCACTGGCCGCTGACCTCGCCCGCCGGTCCGTCGCCGGGGGTGTCCTCCGTCGTGCCGCCACCGGACTGCGGCCCCTTGGTCGGGGTGCTCTTCGACGGCTCCTTGCCGGTCTGAGTGTTGCCGGTGGAGGAGCCGGTGCCCGTGGAGTTGGCGCCCGTGGAGTCAGTGCCCGTGGATCCCGTGCCCGGGTCGGCGACGTCACCCATGCCGCCCTCGTCGGGGGCGTCGGTGGACAGGCCGTCCTCGGGGTTGTCGGTGGTGGCGTCGCCCATGGTGGCGTTGTCGTCGCCCTGGAGGTCTTCGTCCCCTCCGGCGCTCTGCGAAGGCGCCGGCGCGGGCGCACCGCCCTGCTGCTGCGACGTCCCGCCGGGGCTGGACGCCAGCAGGTAGCCGGCGCCGCCCGCCGTGAGCACGGCGACGAGCACGGAAGCGGCGATGAAGAGGACTTTGTTCTTGCTCTTCTTCCTCTGTGGGCGGTTTTCCGATGGCCTATTTCTCGACGCCAGGCGAACGTCTCCCGGCCCGGACAGGACCTCCTGACGATCCGCCTCGATCGGATCTTGCATGGTGGTGCAGCTCCCTGCGGTCGTATCGGGAAACCTCAACGGCTTCGGGGGTGATGGACCACACTAGCCGCAAGAGTGGAATGCTCGCACACCAATCACAAAGGAATCACGACTTGTCCCCCCTTAGATCCATTTGCCCAGGTCGCCGCGCCCACCTGGCACCCCTGGCCGGAGTCACCGGGGTACTCGTCACCGCGTCGCTGGGAATATTCCTGGCATTCACCAACTCACCTCGATCAACACCGGAAATCGATCAGGAAACGCCACTTTCCCCAAGATCGAATTCATCGCCTTCGCCACTCTCGGCGTCGGTGAGAACACCTGTTGCCACCAAATCGCTCCTCGCGCCGACGCCCGCCGCCGGACCGCTCCACATCGTCGCCAGTCACGAACCGGAAGCCGTGCAACTGCCGCCGTGGTTCGAATCGGTCCCCGCCCCGGCGACGCCCCTCCGCTCGGCCGGCCCGCCACGGAGACGACCGCCGAAGACGAAGGCGCCCCCGAAGGCCGTACCTCGTCCGCAGAACTCCCCCACCCCGCGTCAGAAGCCGCGCCCGACGATCAAGCCGAGGCAAGAGGAACCGCGCGGCCTGCCGGACCCCTGCGCCACGTTCCACGACTTCCGCAGGCAGCCCTGCTACGCCTTCCTCGACCGCCTCACCCGCTGAAACACGAAAAAGGGCGGCGCCGAAGCACCGCCCTTTTCGTCAAAGCCCGATCAGTGCGCCGAGCAGCCCCCGGTGGCCGCCGGAAGGGGCGCCGGGCGCCCGATCGTTGGCATGCCCAGCAGAACCCCCGGCCCGGACGACGGAGCGCCCTGGCGGGCCTCCCATGCGTCGCCCGCCCTGGTGCGCCGGACCGCGCGCACCGCCCCGTCCGCCACCAGGTGGTGCGGAGCCGCGTACGTCACCTCGACCGTCACCATGTCGCCCGGCCGCGGCTTCTCGTCGCCCACGGCGAAGTGCACCAGGCGGTTGTCACCCGCCCGCCCCGACAGCCGGTGCGTGGCGTCGTCCTTGCGGCCCTCACCCTCGGCCACGAGCACTTCGAGCGTGCGGCCCACCTGCTTCTTGTTCTCCGCCCATGAGATCTCCTCCTGCAGGGCCACCAGCCGCTCGTAGCGCTCCTGCACGACCTCCTTGGGCACCTGCTCGTCCATGGTGGCCGCGGGGGTGCCGGGACGGATGGAGTATTGGAAGGTGAAGGCGTTGGCGAAGCGGCTCTGCCGGACCACCTCCAGCGTCTGCTGGAAGTCCTCCTCCGTCTCCCCGGGGAAGCCGACGATGATGTCGGTCGAGATGGCCGCGTCCGGCATGGCCGCGCGCACCCGCTCGATGATGCCCAGGTAGCGCTCGGCCCGGTAGGAGCGGCGCATCGCCTTGAGCACCCGGTCGGAGCCGGACTGCAGCGGCATGTGGAGCTGGTGCATCACGTTGGGCGTCTCCGCCATGGCGGCGATCACGTCGTCGGTGAACGCGGCCGGGTGCGGCGAGGTGAAGCGGACCCGTTCGAGCCCCTCGATGTCGCCGCACGAGCGCAGCAGCTTGCCGAAGGCCAGCCGGTCGCCGAACTCCACGCCGTAGGTGTTGACGTTCTGGCCCAGCAGCGTGACTTCGAGCACACCCTGGCCGACCAGCGTCTGGACCTCGGCCAGCACGTCGCCGGGACGGCGGTCCTTCTCCTTGCCGCGCAGCGACGGCACGATGCAGAAGGTGCAGGTGTTGTTGCAGCCGACCGAGATGGCCACCCACGCGGCGTAGGCGGACTCGCGCTTGGTGGGCAGCGTCGAGGGGAAGACCTCCAGCGACTCCTTGAGCTCGACCTGCGCCTCGCCCTCGATGCGGGCCCGCTCCAGCAGCACCGGCAGCGAGCCGATGTTGTGCGTGCCGAACACGACGTCGACCCACGGGGCCTTGCGGACGATCTCGCCCTGGTCCTTCTGCGCCAGGCAGCCGCCGACGGCGATCTGCATGCGCGGATTGCTCACCTTGGCCGGTCTCAGATGGCCGAGGTTGCCGTAGAGGCGGTTGTCGGCATTTTCCCGCACGGCACACGTGTTGAACACGACCACGTCGGCGCTCTCGCCGTCGAGGGCGGGCACGTAACCGGCGTCCTCCAGCAGGCCTGACAGCCGCTCGGAGTCGTGGACGTTCATCTGGCACCCGTATGTGCGCACTTGATAGGTGCGGGCGCCCTCCTGGGTCACAGTCATGGCACGTTCAAGGGTAGTCGTAGTCCGGCTTGCGGCGGCCCCTATCGATCTAAAAGACCAGCTTGATGGCATGATGTGATCGGATCGGTACCGCTCGGTTAGTGACCAGCGCTCTAATGCCCTCTACCGTTTTGGTCCATGACGGAGAACGGCGACGCCACTCCACTGGTTCAGTTGGAGAACGTCAACAAGCACTTCGGGGCGCTGCACGTCCTGAAGAACATCAACTTGACCGTCTCTCGTGGCGAGGTACTGGTCGTCATCGGCCCGTCGGGCGGCGGTAAGTCCACGCTGTGCCGCACGATCAACCGGCTGGAGACGATCAACGACGGCAAGATCATATTTGACGGCCAGGTGCTGCCCGAAGAGGGCAAAGCGCTGGCCAGACTGCGTTCTGACGTCGGCATGGTCTTCCAGTCGTTCAACTTGTTCGCGCACAAGACCATCCGCGAGAACGTCACGCTCGGCCCCATCAAGGTCCGCGGCAAGGCCAAGGACGAGGCCGGCAAGCGGGCGATGGAGCTGCTCGAGCGGGTCGGCATCGCGGCGCAGGCGGACAAGTATCCGGCTCAGCTCTCCGGCGGCCAGCAGCAACGGGTCGCGATCGCGAGAGCGCTGGCCATGGATCCGAAGATGATCCTGTTCGACGAGCCGACCTCCGCGCTGGACCCGGAGATGGTCCAGGAGGTGCTCGATGTGATGATCGGGCTGGCACGTGACGGGATGACCATGATGGTCGTCACGCACGAGATGGGCTTCGCCCGCCGGGCGGCCAACCGGGTGGTGTTCATGGCCGACGGGCAGATCGTGGAGGAGAACACTCCCGACGAGTTCTTCACCAATGCGCAGACCGACCGGGCGCGTGACTTCCTTTCGAAGATCCTCACGCACTGAATAAATTGAGGCAGGTACACATGCACATGCGTCGAACGGGAGCGGTGCTCTCGATAGCGGCCCTGGCGGCCGGCCTGGCCGCTTGCGGCGGCGGGGAGCAGACCTTCGCCACCGTGGTGGAGAAGGCCCAGGGTGGCGGCACGGTCGTGGTCGGCACCAAGTGGGACCAGCCGAGCCTGGGTCTGAAGAAGGGCAACGAGCCCGAGGGCTTTGACGTCGACGTGGCCAAGGCCGTACTGAAGGAGATGGCCGGCGGCAAGGACGTGAAGATCTCCTGGAAGGAGTCGGCCTCGTCCAACCGCGAGCCGTTCCTCCAGAACGGCACGGTCGACATCGTCTTCGCCACCTACTCCATCACCGAGGAGCGCAAGGGCAAGGTCACCTTCGGTGGCCCCTACGTCGTCGCCCACCAGGACGTGATGGTCCGCAAGGACGACACGTCGATCAACACCCCGCAGGACCTCAAGGGCAAGAAGATCTGCAAGGCCGCGGGCTCCAACTCCTACAAGCGCATCACCGACCCGCCCCCGGACGGCGAGCTCGACATCGACGCCACCACCGTCGACGCGGCCAACTACTCCGAGTGCGTGCAGAAGCTCAACGGCAGCAACCTCGACGCCGTCACCACCGACGACCTGATCCTGGCGGGCTTCGCCAAGCAGGCCGGCGGCAACTTCAAGGTGCTGGGCCAGGGCTTCACGGACGAGAAGTACGGCATCGGCCTGAAGAAGGGCGACACCAAGACCTGCGAGGCCGTCAACACCGCGGTGAAGAAGCTGTGGGACAACGGCACGATGAAGCAGCTGCTGGACAAGTGGTTCGGCGGCATCCAGGGCCTGAAGGTGTCTGACGCCGCACCGCCGGCGGAGGGTTGCGCCTGATCACGTCAGTGGCGGCGGCCGGTCTCCCGGCCGCCGCCGTCCTATGTGGTGGAGCACGATGGAAGATCTGATTAGGTACGCGCCCGACCTCGCGCTGGGGTTCCTGGAGAACATCAAGCTCTCCATCGTGGGCGCGATCGCCTCGCTGATTCTCGGCACCGTCCTGGTGGCGATGCGAGTGTCCCCGACGCCGGTGCTGCGCGCGGCGGGCACGATGTACGTCAACGTGGTGCGCAACACCCCCTTGACCCTGGTGCTGGCCTTCTGCGCACTGGGGCTGAGCGACACGCTCGGCCTGGTCTTCTCCCAGACGCCGAGCGTCAACTCGTTCTGGATCGTGTCGATGGGCCTGTCGGCCTACACGGCGGCGTTCGTCTGCGAGGCGCTGCGGTCGGGCATCAACACGGTGCCGCTCGGCCAGGCGGAGGCGGCCAGGGCGATCGGGCTGACGTTCATGCAGTCGCTCAGGATGATCATCCTGCCCCAGGCGTTCCGGGCCGTCATCGCCCCGCTGGGGAGCGTGATGATCGCCATGATCAAGAACACCACGGTCGCGGTGGCGGGCGGCTACGCCCTGGAGTCCGCGAACAAGATGAAGGAGGCCTTCGACCAGGTCGGCGCCTCGATTCCGATCTTCCTCGGCATCGTGGTCGCGTTCATGGCCGTGACCCTCCCGATCGGCTACTTCACCGGCTGGCTGGCCAAGCGCCTGGCGGTGGTCCGATGAGCACGAACGTCCTGTTCGACGTGCCGGGGCCGCGCGCCCGCGTGCGCAACCACCTGCTCACGGTCCTCAGCCTCCTCGCGGTGGCCGCCGTCCTGTACGGCGTCTACGTCGGCTTCGACGCCAAGGGCCAGTGGAACCCGAAGTTCTGGGAACCGTTCCTGCTGGCCGACACCTGGAATTACTCCATCATCCCGGGTCTGATCGGCACCTTGCAGGCGGCCGCGGTGGCCGCGGTGCTCGCGCTGCTCTTCGGCGCGATCTTCGGCCTGGCCAGGCTCTCCGACCATCGCTGGATCCGGATCCCGGCCGGCGTGGTGGTGGAGGTCTTCCGTGCCATCCCGCTGCTGCTGCTGATCTTCTTCATCTTCTACCTGCTGCCGACGCTGGGAGGCAGCGGCGACTACACCTTCATCGCGCTGGTCGTCGGCCTGATGCTCTACAACGGGTCGGTGCTCGCCGAGGTCATCCGGGCCGGCGTGCACGCCGTGCCGAGGGGCCAGTCGGAGGCCGCGTTCGCCGTGGGCATGCGCAAGAACCAGGTCATGCGCCTGGTGCTGCTGCCCCAGGCCGTCACGGCCATGATGCCGGCCATCGTCAGTCAGCTCGTGGTGCTGCTGAAGGACACGGCGCTGGGCTACATCATCGCCTACGTCGACCTGCTCAACACCGGGTTCAAGATCCTGCCTGCCGCTCACTTCGGCGCGCTGATCCCGGCGGCGATCGTCATCGGCATCATCTACGTGGCGCTCAACATGGCGCTCAGCTACCTGGCCAACTGGCTGGAACGGCGCAGCAGGCGCAGCCGCAAGACGAGCGCGCCCCCGGTCGCCCCGCCCGACTCGGTCGGCGTGGACTTGGGTAAGGGCGCGTGACCTCTGGGCGGCGGGTGTCCTGCCCGCCGCCCAGAGATCTTCAAGAATGTCCCACGTCCGCGGTGGAGCCGGGCTGACACCGGCTCGCGCGGGTTACTGATGTCGTATGCGTGGTGCGGCGTTCCCTCTCGTGGCCCTGGCCGTGGGCCTTTGCGCGTGCGGCGGTGGGGGTTCGTACACGACCGTCGTGGACAAGATCCGCAATTCCGGTACGGTCGCCGTCGGCACCAAATGGGACCAGCCGAGCCTGGGCCTGAAGACCGGCCCCGGCGAGCCCCAGGGGTTCGACACCGACGTCGCCCGTTACATCGTCAAGAATCTGGCCGGCGACACGCCCGTACGGATCACCTGGCGCGAGTCGCCGTCGTCCACCCGCGAGGCGCTGCTCCAGAACGGCACCGTGGACATGATCGTGGCCTCCTACACCATCACCGAGGCCCGCAGGCCCAAGGTGACGTTCGGCGGCCCGTACGTGATCGTCCAGCAGGACACGATGGTCCGCGCCGACGACACGAGCATCAAGAAGGTGAACGATCTCCGGGGCAAGCGCATCTGCCTGGCGGAGGGCTCGAACTCCTACCGGCGCATCGTGGAACCGCCGCCGGACGGCCGCCTGGGCCTGCCGGCCGAGCTGGTGCCGGCCGGCAACTACTCCGACTGTGTACGCAAGCTCGCCGCCGGCCAGCTTGACGCGGTGAGCACCGAGAACCTGCTCCTGGCCGGGTTCGCCGAGCAGGAGCCCGGCAGGTTCCGGCTGCTGAACGACCCCATCACCAACGAGAAATGGGGCGTCGGGCTCAAGAAGGGCGACACCGCCACCTGCGAGGCCGTGAACAGGGCGATCGCCGAGATGTGGCGGGACGGGACGGCCTCGCGGCTGCTGCACAAATGGTTCGGCCGGACGGGGCTCGACCTGCCCTCCTCTCTGCCGCGCGCCGAGGGATGCCCCTGAACTGTGGAGACCGCCCCGCATGCCCGGCGATCTTCCGGCAGGATGCGGGGTATGCCTTTCTGGCCCTCCCCCATTACGACCAGAGACGTGGCCGGTTCTGGCGTGCGCCCCGGCTGGCCCACGGCCGCTCATGGCCGGGTGTGGTGGACCGAGGACCGTCCCGGCGAGGGCGGGCGCACCACGATCGTGTGCCGCACCGCCGACGGCACCCACCGTGACCTGCTGCCGGCGCCTTGGTGCGCTCGTACGCGGGTACACGAGTACGGTGGCAAACCGTACGCGGTGACCCCTTCGGGCGAGGTCGTCTTCGCCAACCTGAAGGACCAGCGCCTCTACCTCCTGCCGGAAAACGGCGAGCCGAAACCCCTTACGCCCGAGGGTGATCGCTATGCCGACCTGCTCGTACGTGATGGGCAGGTGTGGTGCGTACGCGAACGCCACACAGAGGACGGCAAGGTCACCCGAGCCATCGTCTCGATCCCACTGAACAGAGACCCGACCCCACTGGACGGGAACCCGGCTCCACAGGACGGCGTCCCGACTCCGCTCGACGGAGGCTCGGCTCCGCTGGACGGCGGCTCGACTCCACCGGGCTCGGGCGAGATCCGCGAATGGGTCACCGGCTGCGACTTCTACGCTTCACCCGAAATATCGCCCGACGGGCGACATCTGGCCTATGTCTGCTGGAACCACCCGCGCATGCCCTGGGACGGCACCGAACTACGCGTCACCCCGCTCACGGGCGGCGACCCATGGACGGTCGCCGGCGGCCCGGCCGAATCCGTGCTGGCCCCTTCCTGGAAAGACGACTCCCACCTCTACCTGATCTCCGACTCCTCCGGCTGGTGGAACCTGTACGAGATCGGCCTGCACGGCGACGGGCCGCGAGCGGTGTACCCGGCCGAGGAGGAGTTCACGCTGCCCCCGTGGCGCCTGGGCGGAACACCGTACACCGTGCTCGCCGACGGCCGGATCGCGGTCCTGCATGGCCGCGGCGACCTGCGCCTGGGCATACTGGACCCCACGTCAGGCGAGCTGACGGACCTCGACCTGCCCCACACGGGATGGGACACGACCCTGACCACCGACGGCACGACCGTCACCGGCATCGGGTACGCCGCCACCATCCCCCGCTCGGTCGTCACCGTCCACACGGGCAGGGAGCCCACCGATGTTCGGGATGGGGGCCTCGTTCTCAGGCGCGACCTCCGCACTCCGCCCGACCCCGCCTACCTCCCCCTCCCCCAGGCCGTGACGGTGCCGGTCGGCCGGCAGCAGGTGCACGCCTTCCTCTACCCACCCCGGAGCCCGGCCGCCACCGACGAAACACCGACACCTCCTTATGTCGTGTTCGTGCACGGCGGCCCGACCGCGCACGCCGACACCGCGCTCGACCTGGAGAAGGCGTTCCTGACCTCGCGCGGCATCGGCGTCCTCGACGTCAACTACGGCGGTTCGACCGGTTACGGCAGGGTCTACCGGGACCGGTTGAAGGGCCGATGGGGCCTGGTGGACGTCGCGGACACGATCGCCGCCGCCCGCTGGCTGGCCGCCGAGGGCCTGGCCGACCCCACCAGGATCGCGGTACGCGGCGGCAGCGCGGGCGGCTGGACGGTGATGGCGGCCTGCTGCCGCTCCGACGTGTTCGCCGGCGGCGTCTCCTACTACGGCGTCAGCGCGCTCGCCCCACTCGTCGCCCACACCCATGACTTCGAGTCCCGGTACGTGGAGTGGCTGGTGGGGCCGGAAGATCCGCAGGTGTACGCCACCCGCGAGCCTCTGGCCCTCGTGGACGGCGTGTCGTGCCCCATGCTGCTCCTGCAGGGCCTCGAAGATCCCGTGGTGCCCCCCGAACAGTCCGCGGCCTTCGCCGACGCGCTGTCCGAACGCGGGGTGCCGTGCACGTACCTGGCCTTCGAGGGCGAGTCGCACGGATTCCGGCGTACCGAGACCCGCGCCGCCGCCCTGGCCGCCGAACTGGCCTTCTACCAGCAGCTCTTCGGATGATGCCGGCGTTACCGGGCGAACTCCGTGGCCCGCGACTCCCGCACCACGGTGATCCGGATCTGCCCGGGATAGGTGAGCTCCTCCTCGACCTGCTTGGCCACGTCGCGAGCGATCACCTGGGCCTGGATGTCGTCGATCGCGTCCGGCTTGACCATGACCCGGATCTCCCGCCCGGCCTGCATGGCGAAGACCTTCTCCACGCCGTCGTACGACTGCGCGATCTCCTCCAGCCGCTCCAACCGCTTGACGTACGCCTCCAGCGACTCTCTCCGCGCCCCCGGGCGGCTGCCGCTGATCGCGTCGGCGGCCTGCGTGAGCACCGCCTCGACCGTACGGACCTCGACCTCGTTGTGGTGCGCCTCGATGGCGTGCACCACGTCCTCCTCCTCGCCGTAGCGGCGGGCGATCTCGGCCCCGATCAGCGCGTGGCTGCCCTCGACCTCGTGCGTCAGGGCCTTGCCGATGTCGTGGAGCAGGGCGCAGCGCTTCATCAGCGGCTGGTTCATCTTCAGCTCGGCGGCCATGATGCCCGCGATGTGAGCCGACTCGATGAGGTGCTTGAGCACGTTCTGTCCGTACGAGGTCCGGTAGCGCAGTTGCCCGAGCAGCAGCGTCAGCTCCGGGTGCATGTCGGTGATGCCCAGCTCGACCAGGGCGTCCTCACCGGCCCGCGCGCACAGGTCCTGTACCTCCTGGCGGCTGCGGTCGTGCGCCTCCTCGATGCGCTGCGGATGGATGCGGCCGTCGAGCACCAGCTTCTCCAGCGTGAGCCGCGCCGTCTCCCTCCGGACCGGGTCGAAACAGGACAGCAGCACCGCTTCCGGCGTGTCATCGATGATCAGGTTCACGCCGGTGGTGGACTCGAAGGCACGGATGTTGCGCCCCTCGCGCCCGATGATGCGGCCCTTCATCTCGTCGCCGGGCAGATGCAGAACACTGACGACAGACTCGGCAGTCTGCTCGGCCGCCACCCGCTGCACGGCCAGCGTCACGATCTTCGTGGCCCGCTTCTCGCCCTCCTTGCGGGCGTCCCCCTCGATCTCCCTGACGATCAGCGCGGCCTCGCGCTTGGCCTGGTTCTCGATGTCCTTGACCAGTTCGGCCTTGGCCTGGTCGCCGGTGAGCCCGGCGACCCGTTCCAGGATGACCCGCCGCTCCTCCTCGACCTGGAGCAGCTCTTCCCTGCGGTCGGCCAGCTCGACCTCGGTCTCGCCCAGCTTCCTGTCGCGCTCGGACTGCCGCCTGGCCTCCTCGTCCAGCCGCTGCTCCCGCTCGGCCAGCCGGGCCTCCCGGCGCTCAAGATCCGTCCGCAGCTCCTTGAGCTCGGTCTTGAGGATCCGACTCTCCTCCTCGACCTCCCGCCGCATCTGCGCGGCGCTCTCGGCGGCCGCCTCGGACCTGCGCAGAATCTCGTCGGCGTCGGTCTCCGCCTTGTGCCGGATCTCCCGCGCCTCGTCACGAGCCTGCTCAAGCTCTTCGTGTACGGCCTGCACCTGCTCGGCGCTCGGCTTGGCACCGACGCGGGGAAGGGAGCCCGAGGTGCGCCGTATGACGACGAGGAGCGCGACGATCATGCCGAACGCGAGCACGAGCACCGCCACCATCAGCACCACGACAAGCGGCCCCATGTGCGCCCCGCCCTCCTCGCGTCGTCAAGATCTCATAACGCGGCCACAAAACGGGAGGGGTCACAAGCGCGCCACGGAAAGCCCGGTCGGCGTCCTGCCCGCGATCGATGTCAAGCCAAGACTGATTGGGCGTCGACTGGGAAAGCCGACACCTCGCCTGCCTCGCTCGACCAAGCTCGTTCGTCCGTCGTTCACCGGTATGGCAATCCGCGCTGCGCGGAGTAACTCCTCACTGCCGTCGAGGTTATGCGTCGAACAGGTCACGAGCAAGCAAACGCGTCATCAAGCGTGTCTTACAGGCTTGCATCTCCACATTCAGCCCGATAAACCCCATTACAGCCCGAATTGCCCCACTCAGAGCCAGCCAACGACCGGCTGACCAAGCCCCACCTCAGGCCAACAACACAGGCGAACCCAGAGTCGCGGGCCAAAACCATCAACCCGAGCGAGGAGCAGGCAACCGACTGAAGGCCACCCAAGCAACCGAGCGGAGAACCACAGGCAGCCGGAAGCCAGCCAGACAGAGGACCACAGGCAGTCGGACTGAAGGCCACCCAGCCGGACGGACGGCCCTTCAGGTAACGATCGAGAGGTCGCTCAGACAACCGGGTCGAAGCCCGCTCAAGCACCCGACCGAGGCCCGCCCAGGGAGCCGGGCCGAAGGTCACAGGCAGCCGGCCGAGAGCTGCCAAGCCAGCCGACTGGAAGGCCACTCAGGCAGTCGGGCGGTGGATCACTCAGATGGCCAAGCTGACCACCACTCACGCACCCGACCAAAGGCCGCCCAGGGAGTCGGCGGAGGGCTGCTCAGGTGGCCGGGCGGCGGGTTCAGGTAGCTGGGTTGAAGGCCGCTCAAGCAAACCCGAGGGACGGGAAGGGGCGCTTACGGGAAGTCGTCCTCCATCTCGATGCCCTCCTGTTCGAGAGCCTCCCGAATAACGCGGAAAGCCAGGCCAGAGGGGTATCCCTTACGGGCGAGCATCCCCGCCAGCCGCCGCGTACGGGTCTGCGGGTCGAGGGATCGGGTGGAGGCGAGCTTGCGCTCCACCAACCGCCGGGCCGTCTCCGCCTCCTGATCAGGATCCAGCCGCTCGACTGCTTCGTTGACCGTGTCGCTGTCCACACCTCGATGGCGCAGCTCGGCCGCCAGAGCACGCTTGGCCAGCCCCCGGCCGTGGTGCCGGGAGTCGACCCAGGCCGCCGCGAACGCCTCGTCGTTGATCAGCCCCAGCTCGGAGAACCGGCTGAGCACCGCCTCGGCGGCCTCGTCCGGCACATCCCGCTTGCGCAGCGCCTCGGCGAGCTGGGCACGCGTCTTGGGCGCCATGGTGAGCAGCCGCAGGCAGATGGCCCGAGCCGCAGCCTCCGGATCACTACGAGACCCCGAACCGGCCGACTTCTTGGCATCACTCCCAAAACCGCCTGAATCCTCGACCTCAGACCCGGACCCTGCCGAGCCTCCGATCGAAGACCCAAACCCGCGTGAATCCGCTGCTCCCAGCCCGAAACCTGCCGACCCGCCGGTTTCTGACCCGAACCCAGCGGAACTCTCGCCATCAGGCCCGAACCCGACAGAGTTCTCGGCATCCGGCCCGTCAGTTGACCGGCCCCGATCCCGAGCACCCGCCCCAGACCTGCCACCGAACCGCCCGGACTTTCCACCGCGCCGCCCAGATTTCCGACCCGACCGCCCGGCCTTTCCGCCAGGCGACCCAAGCCCTTCACCAAACGGCCCAGATCCTCCACCGAACGGCCCAGATCCTTCGCCCGACCAACCGGGCGCTCCGGCCTCTTCGGCGAACTGCTCAGAGCCCTCGTCGAACCGCCCGGATCCTTCACCGAACCGCCCGGAACCTCGCCCAAACCGCCCAGCCCCACCGCCAGACCCGTCGGACTCGCCGAACTGCCCGAACCCACTACCGGACCCGCCGAACCCACCGCCGGACTGCCCAGACTCACCGCCGGAACGCCCGGCCCGCTTGCCGGATCGGCGCTGCCCGCCGTCACCCAGCGCACCATCACCCGGCACGCCATCACTCGACTGCTCCGCGAACCAACTGCTTCCGGCCAGCACCTCGGAGTGCCATTCATCCCCGGGCCGCGCCTTGGGCGGGCTCTCCGAGCGAGCGCTCCAGCCGCCCCGACTCTCCGCGCCGCCCCGAACCCCCGCACCGCTCCGATTCTCCGAGCCGCCCTGAGCCCCAGCACCGCTCCGAGCCGCCGCGCTGCTCTGAGCCCCTGCGGTGCCTTGGTCCTCCGCGCTACCTTGAGCCCTCACACCATCCTGCGCCCTTGGACCGTCCAGACCGGCCGGATCACCCCGACCGCCCGGCCCATCCTGGTCGCTCAGACCGGCCTCACCACCCGAATCGGCCTCACCGCTCAGACCATCCCGACCGCGAAGGTCACCACCCTCAGCGCCCCGACCGCTCGGGTCGCCCTGCGCGCCGTCACCCCAGCCCTCAGCGGTTCGGTGGGCTGAGGCCGTACCGGGTGAAGAGCTGTTGGGGTCGCCGGGGTGCGCGTCTGCTTCCGAGGGCGGGCCGTCGGGCCGATCCTCGGAAGGTTGCGTGGCGGCCGCTTCCTCGGTGCGGCGGCGGTCGCGTTGTTCGCGCCACTCGTCCACCGACGGCCAGGCGTCAGCGGACGAACGAGCCAGGTCGCGGCTCCGGGGGGAAGTGGAGTCGGGCCAGGCGCCCCCGCCTTGCGAGTGGGGCGCCGGTGGCCGGTCCTTGCTGCTCATAGGGCGATCGATCAGACGTCACCCGGCTTGGGGGTGGACTTGGAGCCACGACCCGAGGGCGCGGGAGCCGGGGCCGGCGCGGCGGCGGCGGCTTCGGCGGGGGCGTCGAGGCGCGGGCCCACGCCCAGCTTGTCCTTGATCTTCTTCTCGATCTCGTTGGCCATGTCGGGGTGGTTCTTCAGGAAGTTGCGGGCGTTCTCCTTGCCCTGGCCGAGCTGGTCGCCCTCGTAGGTGTACCAGGCGCCGGACTTGCGGACGAAGCCGTGCTCAACACCCATGTCGATGAGGCCGCCCTCACGGGAGACGCCCACGCCGTAGAGGATGTCGAAGTCGGCGACGCGGAAGGGCGGGGCCATCTTGTTCTTGACGACCTTGACCCTGGTGCGGTTGCCGACCGCCTCCGTGCCGTCCTTGAGCGTCTCGATGCGGCGGATGTCGAGGCGGACCGAGGCGTAGAACTTCAGCGCCTTACCACCGGTCGTGGTCTCGGGGCTGCCGAACATGACGCCGATCTTCTCGCGGAGCTGGTTGATGAAGATGGCGGTGGTGCCGGTGCTGCTGAGCGCGCCGGCGACCTTGCGCAGCGCCTGGGACATGAGGCGGGCCTGGAGGCCGACGTGGCTGTCGCCCATCTCGCCCTCGATTTCGGCCTTGGGCACCAGCGCCGCCACCGAGTCGATGACGATGATGTCGACGGCGCCGGACCTGATCAGCATGTCGGCGATCTCGAGCGCCTGCTCACCCGTGTCGGGCTGGGAGACCAGCAGGGCGTCGGTGTCGACCCCGAGCTTCTTGGCGTATTCGGGGTCGAGGGCGTGCTCGGCGTCGATGAACGCCGCGATGCCGCCGGCCCGCTGGGCGTTGGCCACCGCGTGCAGGGCGATCGTGGTCTTACCCGAGGACTCCGGGCCGTAGATCTCCACGATGCGCCCACGCGGCAGGCCGCCGATGCCGAGGGCCACGTCCAGGGAGATCGACCCTGTGGGGATCACCTCGATGGGGGCTCGGGCGTCATCGCCCAGTCGCATGACGGAGCCCTTGCCGAATTGCCGCTCGATCTGAGCGAGGGCGGTCTCAAGGGCCTTCTCGCGGTCGTTGATAGCCATGGGAACTCCCCCTGGAGGGTCGTGGTCCGAATCAGTCGAGTGAAAGCTACGGCCTGCCACCGACATTTTCTGCCGCAGTCGGGGAAGTCGAGGCCCGGCGTTGTCCATGGTAGCCGAACGGCTGTTCGATCACAGCAGGAACACGCAGGTAGGCGTCAATCCCCCGCCTCGGGCGCGGTCAGCAGTCGCAGGGCCGTCGAGAACAGCTCCGGAGGGCAGCGCTCGGGGGCGAGCAGCGCCAGCAGGCGCATGCCGATGTCCAGGGACTTCAGGATGGCGTCGGCCTGCTCGTACGGCAGCCCGGCCAGCCCGCTGCCCGGCGGCGCCAGGGGATGGCGATCGGGTCCGCCGGGCGGGAACAGCAGGGCGACGAGCTGCTCGCGTACGGCCGGATCGCGGGTGGCGTGGACCATGAACTCCACGGTCAGCCGCGCGAACCTGTCCTGCTCGCCGTTCCGGGCGCTCTCCTCCCAGTACGCCCCGAACTCCGCCACCAGCTCCCCCGCGTCCCTGCCGCCATGGAGCAGCCGTTCCGACTGGGCGCGCGCCTCCCGCCCGAGACCGTGCCGCATGACCGCGAGCAGCAGGTCCTCCTTGCCGTCGAAGTTGGAGTAGACGGCGCCCTTGGTGAGGCCGGCCTCCGCGGCGACCTCGTCCACTGAGGCGCCCTGGACGCCTCGCTCCGCGAACACCTTCTCCGCGGCCTCCAGCAGGGCGAGCCGGTTGCGTTCGCGCTGCTCCTGCCTCGTGAGCCGTTCCGCCACCGCCACGATCTCCGTTCTCCGCCGTTGACATCCCCAACAGTATATGAATACTGAGCGGTATTCGAATACTGATCGGTATCTCAACGCCTGGAGGCGCCCAATGAACCAGCCCACGCGCCGTATCTTCGTGAAAGGGGTGGCCGTCGCGGGACTCGCGGCTCATCCCGTGCAAGCCCGGGACAAGGCGGACGAGTTGTTCCACAGGGGCGACTTCGACGCCGCGAACGCCCTGTACCGTCAGGTGCTCGCCAGGGATCCCGACCACGTGCACGCGCTCGCCCAGCACGCCTACGTCACGCTGCTCGAAGATCGGCTCCCCGTCGCCAGGCGCCTGCTGCACAGGGTCCTGCGGCTCGAACCCGGGCACGTACGCGCACGCAAGAACCTGGCCGACGCCCTGTGGCGGAGCCACGCGTTCGAGGAGCTGGCCGCGCTGCTCCCCTCGGTCCGGGACGACGCTCCCAGCGCGACGCCCGCGCAGCTCAGAAGCTTCGCCGGACGCAGGCCGTACCGGATCTCGGGACCCGGCTCGGTCAGGATCCCGTTCGCGGCGACCGACCCGCTCCCCATGGTCGAGGCGTCGCTGAACGGCGCGCCACCCGCCCTGTTCTTCCTCGACACCGGCGCGCTGTTCGCGCTGAACGAGGACTACGCCGACCGGCTCGGCATCCCCATGTACGGCCACACGACCGGCCGGACGATGTACGGCGAGCACAAGGCGTACCAAGGGCGCGTGGACCGCCTCACCCTGGGCGGCCTGGACATCGAGCGGCTACCGGTCCACACGATCCCCGACGCGATCCGGCTCACCGCGCCCGACGGCAGGACCACCCAGGGCGCGATCGGCACGAGCGTCCTGGCACGGTTCCTGGCCACCATCGACTATCCGGGCCGCGCACTCGTGCTGAACAGGAACAGGCGCGCACCCCTCGCCGCCACGCACAGCGCGCCCATGTGGTTCGTGGGAGACCATTTCCCGCTGTCCCACGGCACGGTGAACCACCTGGACAAGATGGTGTTCTTCGTCGACACGGGCGGCGGCGACATCGGCTTCACCGCTCCACGCGCCACCTTCACCGCGGCCGGGATGGAGGTGCCGGAGGGCGACGGCACGCATCCGGTGACGGTCGAGCGGGTGACGCTCGGCTCCGCCGTCCGCGAGCGGGTGCCCGGCCTGACGGGGGCGTTCCCCGAGTGGTTCGAGAACGGGTTCGGCTTCCGGATCGGCGGGCTGCCCACGCACGAGTTCTTCCGTCCGTACGCCCTGACATTCGACTTCGCGCGCATGCGCATCCTCATGAACACCCCCTCATGAGGGTTGGCCGCCAACGGGTTGGCATGCGGGGTGAGCTGGGGAGACTCACTGCAGGGCGACAGTTGGAGGCGGCACGTGGCGAGCGGCTACACCGGGGAACGGCGCGTCCATCTCGAGGCACTCGCCGAATTGCTGCCCAACCAGGGCCTGGTCAGCCGTATGGTCGGCGACGACGACCCGGTGCTGTGGGTCTGGCACCCGAGCACCGGCCGCCAGACGATCATCTTCGCCACCCCGTCGAACCAGGGCTGGCTGTTCCTGTGGTCGTCCGGCGGGCAGGGCAGCGCCGACGACCTGGAGCGTACGGCCGCCGCGCTGCGCCGGACGCTCGATCTGGCACAGCCGGGTTAGCGCAGTTTGGACGAGACGTCCTCCACCTGGCAGACCGCGCGCCACACCGTCTTCGCACTCTCGCCCTCGGCCAGCGCCTGGTCGACCGTCCGTCCGCCCAGCGGGGCGATCACGTAGTCGCGGGCCCACGACTCGGCGTAGCTCTCACCGAAGTGAGCCTTCATCCGTCTCCAGAACTCCGTCAGGCGCATGAATCAAGTATGGAATCGCGTGAGGTGTGGGTAGGACATCCTCATGCCAAAGACCCCCAAGTCTTCACCCCCGAGGACCGCCAGAACGAAGGCCAACAGGGCCAAACGCCGCCGGTTACTGCTCGAGCTGAGGTTAGCCGTGAGGAAGGAGAAGGCGGAGCGCGCCGAACGGCACGCGGGCATCAGGCAGGAGCCCCGTGCGGGCAAGCCGCGTACGCGCAGGGCGTCGCGACGTTAGGTCACAACACCCGCGTGCCGTACATCTCACCGAGATGGTCGGCGAGCAGCTCCAGGCGGGCGCCGTCGGGGTCCTTGAAGTAAATGGAGGCGCCGCTCTCTATCTGGTGCGGCACGCCGGCCATCTCCAGCTTTCCGCGCAGCCGTTCCCAGGTGGCGGGGTCGACGGAGATCGCGATGTGGTGCAGTCCGCCGAGCACTTCCTGGTACGGCCCCAGGTCGAGCCCGGGGAAGTCGAAGAACGCCAGCAGGTTGCCGTTGCCGATGTCGAAGAAGAAGTGGCTCGAACCCTTGTAGTCGCGGTTCTCGATGATCTCGGTGAGCGGGAACTCCAGGAGTTCCTGGTAGAACTTGATGGTCCGTTCCACGTCGGAGGAGACCAGAGCCATGTGGTGCAGGCCGCGGGCACTGCTCGATGGTCGGTGCGGTAAGACGTAGCTCTGCCTGAGCTCCGCACGGCGGGCGTCGATGGCCGCATAATCGATGGTCACGGTCGCTGTATGTCCGCCAGGACCCCTGCTCAATCGCCCGCCGCCGGGCCAATGCGTTTTCTGTCGGTGGCGCGAGGCAATATGTGCTGGTGAGCTCGCTAGACCACTTCAGCCAGGTGACCAGGCAATGGTTCACCGGAGCCTTCCAAGCTCCCACGGCCGCCCAAGAGGGGGCATGGGAGTCGATCTCGCGTGGCGACAACACCCTGGTCGTCGCGCCCACCGGCTCGGGCAAGACGCTGGCGGCCTTCCTGTGGTCCCTCGACCGGCTCGCCGCCATCCAGCATGACCGGCATGAGACCGAGCGCAAGGGCGCTCGGTCCGAGAAGCAGGCCGAGCGCAAAGGCACCCGGGTTCTCTACGTGTCGCCGCTCAAGGCGCTGGCCGTCGACGTCGAGCGCAACCTGCGCGCGCCGCTGGCCGGGCTCAAGCAGACGGCGCGCCGGCTCGGGCTGCCCGTGCCGGAGATCTCGGTGGCGATCCGGTCGGGTGACACGCCGGCCGAAGACCGCCGCCGGTTCGCGGCCAAGCCGTCCGACATCCTCATCACCACGCCCGAGTCGCTGTTCCTGCTGCTCACCAGCCAGGCCAGGGAAGCCCTGCGCGACGTGGAGACGGTGATCGTCGACGAGGTCCACGCGGTCGCGGCCACCAAGCGCGGCGCCCACCTGGCGATCAGTCTCGAACGGCTCGACGCGCTGCTCGGCAAGCCCGCGCAGCGGATCGGGCTGTCGGCGACCGTGCGGCCGGTGAGCGAGGTGGCGGCCTTCCTGGGCGGCGCCCGGCCGGCCACCGTGGTGCAGCCGCCCTCCGACAAGCGGATCGAGGTCGAGGTCGTCGTCCCCATCGAGGACATGACGGAGATGGAGGGCCGGCCGCGGCAGGCGGACGGCGAAGAGTTCGCCCCGGAGCCCACCAGCCGGTCGATCTGGCCGCACGTCGAAGACCGGCTCTTCGACCTGATCGAGGCCCACAGCTCCACGATCGTGTTCGCCAATTCGAGGCGGCTGGCCGAACGGCTGTGCACCCGGCTCAACGAGCTGGCCTACGACCGGGAGCACGGCGCCGAAGCCATCGACCTGTCGATCTGGGAGACGGGGCCGCCAGAAGCCGGCGGGGCCGCGCGTGAGAATGCGGCGGGCAAGCCGCCCCGACGGCCGCCCGCCGAGATGATGGCGCAGGCCGGGGCCAGTAAAGGGGCCGTGACGGAGATCGTACGCGCTCACCACGGCTCGGTCTCCAAGGAGGAGCGGGCGCAGATCGAAGAGGCGCTCAAGTCCGGCCGGCTGCCCGCCGTGGTCGCCACCTCCAGCCTGGAGCTGGGCATCGACATGGGCGCGGTCGACCTGGTCGCGTGCGTGGAGGCGCCGCCGAGCGTGGCCAGCGGGCTGCAGCGCATCGGCCGGGCGGGGCACCAGGTGGGGGCGGTGTCCAAGGGGGTCATCTTCCCCAAATACCGGGGCGACCTGGTGCAGACGGCCGTGGTGGCCGAGCGGATGAAGAGCGGTGAGATCGAGGAGTTGCGCTACCCGCGCAACCCGCTCGACGTGCTGGCTCAGCAGATCGTGGCGATGACCGCGCTCGACGAGTGGACGGTCGACGAGCTGGAGTCCGTGATCAAGCGGGCCGCCTCCTACGCCACCCTGCCGAGGAGCGCGCTGGAGGCCACGCTCGACATGCTGGCCGGGCGCTACCCGAGCGAGGAGTTCGCCGAGCTGCGCCCGCGCATCGTGTGGGACCGCGTCACCGGCACCCTCCAGGGCCGGCCCGGCGCGCAGCGGCTGGCGGTCACCAACGGCGGCACGATTCCCGACCGGGGCCTGTTCGGCGTGTTCCTGGTGGGCGAGCGGGCCTCCCGGGTGGGCGAGCTGGACGAGGAGATGGTCTACGAGTCGCGCGTGGGCGACGTGTTCGTGCTGGGCGCGACCTCGTGGCGGATCGAGGACATCACGGCGGACCGGGTGCTCGTCTCGCCCGCGCCGGGGCAGCCGGGCAAGCTGCCGTTCTGGCACGGCGACGCCCAGGGGCGGCCGGCCGAGCTGGGACGGGCGATCGGGCAGTTCCTCCGCGAACAGGCCAAACAGGACTCGACCGAACGGATGCGGGCCGCCGGGCTCGACGAATACGCCTCGGGCAACCTGCTGGCCTACCTGCGGGAGCAGCGCGAGGCCACCGGCTACGTGCCGGACGACCGCACCCTGCTGGTCGAACGCTTCCACGACGAGCTGGGCGACTGGCGCGTGGTGATCCACTCCCCCTACGGCGCGCGGGTGCACGCCCCGTGGGCGCTGGCGATCAACCGGCGGCTGCGCGAACGCTACGGCGTCGACGTACAGGCCGTGCACTCCGACGACGGCATCGTGCTGCGCATCCCCGACACGCTCGCCGAGCCGCCCACCGACGTGGCGGCGTTCGACGCCGAGGAGATCGAGCAGATCGTCACCGAGGAGCTGGGCGGGTCGGCCATGTTCGCCTCCCGGTTCAGGGAGTGCGCGGGCCGGGCGCTGCTGCTGCCGCGCCGCACCCCGGGCAAGCGCAGCCCGCTGTGGCAGCAGCGGCAGCGGGCCGCTCATCTGCTGGGCGTGGCCTCGCAGTACGCCTCGTTCCCGATCGTGCTGGAGACGATGCGCGAGTGCCTGCAGGACGTCTTCGACGTGCCGGGGCTGGTGCGGCTCATGCGCGACCTCGCCGCGCGCCGGGTGCGGCTGGTGGAGGTGGAGACCTCGCAGGCCTCACCGTTCGCGGCCTCGCTGCTGTTCCACTACGTGGGCGCGTTCATGTACGAGGGCGACGCCCCCATCGCCGAACGCCGCGCGCAGGCCCTGGCGCTGGACACCACGCTGCTGGCCGAGCTGCTGGGCCAGGCCGACCTGCGCGAGCTGCTCGACCCCGACGTGATCTCCGACAGTGAGCGCGAGCTGGCCAGGCTCGACCGGCCGCTGCGCGACGTGGAGGACCTCGCCGACCTGCTGCGCTCGCACGGGCCGCTGCTGGCGCCCGACGTGAGCCTACGCGGTGGCGATCCGGCGTGGCTGGAGGAGCTCGAACGCACCCGGCGGGCGATCAGGGTCCGGCTCGCGGGCGAGGAGCAGTGGGCGGCGATCGAGGACGCGGCGCGCATGCGTGACGCGCTGGGCGTGCCGCTGCCCGTCGGGATCCCGCACGCCTTCCTCGAACCGGTGGCCGATCCGCTGGCCGACCTGGTGGCGCGGCACGCCCGCACCCGCGGCCCCTTCCACGCCGGTACGGCCGCCGCCCGGTTCGGGCTGGGCGTGGCCGTGGTGACCGACGCGCTGCGGCGGCTGGCCGCGTCCGGGCGGGTCGTCAACGGTGAGTTCCGGCCTGGCGGGCGGGGTGAGGAGTGGTGCGACGCCGGGGTGCTGCGCATGCTGCGCCGCAGGTCGCTGGCCCGGCTCCGCAAAGAGGTCGAGCCGGTCGCCCCGGAGACCCTCGCCCTGTTCCTCCCCGCCTGGCACGGCATCACCGGCTCAGGTTCTGGGTCGGGCTCGGGTTCTGGGTCGGGCTCGGCCGGTGCGGGGGCATACGGACGGGGCGGGAGCGGAGCCTTCGGGCCTGGTGAGGGCGGAGCTCGGAGCGGGGCCGGAGGATACGGCTCCGGGGCAGGTGGGGCGGCTCGGGCGATGGATGCGCTGGTGCGCGCCATCGAGCAGCTCCAGGGGGCCGCCGTGCCCGCGTCGGCGCTGGAGACGCTGGTGCTGCCCTCGCGGGTGCCCGGCTACCACCCGGCGCTGCTCGACGAGCTGACCTCGTCGGGTGAGGTGATCTGGTCGGGGCAGGGGTCGCTGCCCGGCGGCGATGGGTGGGTGTCGCTCTACTTCGCCGACACCGCGCCGCTCCTACTGCCGGAGCCCGCCGAGATCACGCTCACCCCTGTGCACGAGCGGATGCTCGAACTCCTGGGCGGCGGCGGCGCGCTGTTCTTCCGTGGCATCTCCGACCAGCTCGGCTCGCTGGACGACGCGGGGCTCGTGTCGGCGCTGTGGGACCTGGTGTGGTCGGGCCGCGTGTCGGGCGACACGCTCTCCCCACTGCGGGCCACGCTCGGCACCGGGCGGCCCGCGCACCGGCCCGCCACGACGCGGCGGCGCCGGGCGGTGCTGCCGAGCAGGAGCGGGCCGCCGACCGTGGCCGGGCGGTGGTGGCTGCTGCCCTCACCCGCCGCCGACACGACCCAGCGCGCCCACGCCCAGGCCGAGGTGCTGCTGGAACGGCACGGGGTGGTCACCCGGGGCGCGGTGACGTCGGAGCGGCTGCCCGGCGGGTTCACGCCCGTTTACCAGGTGCTGCGGGCCTACGAGGAGAGCGGGCGGTGCCGGCGGGGCTACTTCGTGGAAGGGCTCGGCGGGGCGCAGTTCGCGTTGCCGGGGGCGGTCGACCGGATGCGCGCCATGGCGCCGAGCGCGGCCCCTGGGCCGTCCGGGGACGGCACCCGGCGGGCCGTGGTGCTGGCCGCCGCCGACCCCGCCAGCCCTTACGGCGCCGCATTGTCGTGGCCGCAGCATCCCGGTGACGTCGGGCACAAGCCCGGCCGGAAGGCGGGGTCGCTGGTCGTGCTCGTCGATGGTCATCTGGTGCTGTACGTGGAGCGCGGGGGCAAGACCCTGCTGTCGTTCACCGACGACGACCGGCTGCAGCCGGCGGTGGACGCGCTGGCCCTGGCCGTACGCGATGGCGCCCTGGGCAAACTGACCGTCGAACGGGCCGACGGCGGCTCCATCGTCGACTCCCCCCTGGCGGCGGCCTTGGAGGCGGCCGGGTTCCACCCGACACCACGGGGGTTGCGGCTGCGGGCATAGACGATCAGCACACACACCCCACCCACGACACTGCCTGATGATGACGCCGGGCACAGCAGGCGGGCCCGGCGTGACGGGTGCCCTGCCTGTCGACGCTAGGCATAGGAGGCGGTTCACCCGACCCGGGACCCGACCTCACGAGGCCAGGCGTACGCAGGAGACGGCTCACCTGGCCGAGGACCGGCCTGACGACGCTGGGCGTGCGCAGGAAACGGCTCACCTGACCGAGGACCGGCCTCACGACGCCTGGCGGGCATGGCAGGCGGCTCGCCTGGCCGGGGGCTCGGGGCCGGGCGAAGGAGGGTGGGGCCGGGTAGGAACCGCGCATGTGGCTACTGGATCGGTTACGCGCGGACCTCGGCACCGGCAAGAACCTCGAGATCTATCTGACGGCGCTCATCGCTTTGACGGTGGGCGTGCTGGGCGTTTTCGACGTGGTGAACACCAAGGTCGTGGGCGCCGCCACGCTGGCCACGCTCGCCTTGGTGGCCGTGAACACGCTCGGTCCCAAGCAGCAGGTGGCCGAGCTGACCCGCCTCGTGGAGTCGAAGCTGGCCGGCGACGGCTTCCTGAGCACCGAGAAGGACCTCAAGCCACGCATCGCCCACGCGAACGACATCCGCTTCGTCGGTGTGACGCTCAGCCGGACGATTCGCGCCTACGTGGACGATCTGCAGAAGGGCCTGAACCGGGGCGCGCGGGTCAGGGTGCTGGTGATCGACCCCACGGGCACGGTGCCGGAGGAGGCGGCCAGGCGGAGCACGATCCCCGACCAGCCCGACGTCTTCGAGCACAGGGTCAGGTACACCCTCTACGTCCTGCGCGATATGGAGGGCGAGGAGCGCCTGGAGGTGCGGCTGCTGCCGTTCCTGCCGGCGTTCGGGATGCTCATGCTGGACCCCGGCGACGACGACGGTGTCATCCACGTCGAGCTGGGCACCCACCGTTCCCCAGGCCGCGACCCGGGATTCACGCTCGACGGTGCTCGTGACCATCATTGGTGCCGGCACTTCACAGCCGAGTTCGACCGGCTGTGGGAGGCCGCGCGGGAGGTGACCGAGGCCGACTGGTACCCGGCCCAGCGCAGCACCTGACCGAAGCCGACCGGCGCCGGCCCGGCCGAGCACCTGACCCGAGGCCGACCGGTGCCGGCCCGGCCGAGCACCTGACCGCTTGGCGTAGGCGGCCTCCTGTATACGATGTGGTTCCGCTATGACTGATCTGACGCTGGGCGCGGCCCACCGGAGCCTGCGCGACGAGGTCACCGCCGAGCTGCGGCGCCGCATCCTGTCAGGGGAGCTCGCCCAGGGCGAACGGCTGGTCGAGGATCGGCTGGCCGCCGCGCTCGGCGTCTCGCGCAACCCCGTCCGCGAGTCCATCCGGGTGCTGGCCGCCGAGGGCTTCGTTCAGGTCGTCCCCCGGCTCGGCGCCACGGTCGCACGGTTGTCCGCCGCGGAGGGTGAGGAGCTGTTCGACGTGCGAATGGCCGTCGAAGGGCTGGCGGCCCGGCTGGCGGCGCGCAAGCGTTCCCCCGCCTCCGCCGCACGGCTGCGTCAGGTGCTCGACCAGGCCAAAGAGGCGGTGGACAACGGGCGGCTGGAAGAGGTGGCCGACCTCAACACCGCCTTCCACCTGGCCGTCGGCGAGGCGGCGGGCAACTCGTACCTCGCCCTGATGATGAAGCCGATGCTCCAGCGGGCCCAGTGGGTCTTCAGCCAGACCGCCGCCGTCCGCGGGCCGCACTCCTGGTCGGAGCACCTCAGCCTGTACGAGGCCATCGTGGCGGGCGACGAGGACGAGGCACAGGCCAGGGCGGTCGCCCACGTGGCCGCGGCCAGGCGCTCATTCCTCAATGAAACCGCAAACCACCCGAACGATGAGGAAACGCCTAGATAACAACACAGCGTCATGAAACACCACTGAAATGTCAGGTCTTGTATACAGTCTCCAGAAACCTTTAAACGGAGGCCCCATGAGACCGTCCCCCAGGCTCGTAGCGGCACTCGCCGCCCTCCCCCTAGCCCTGGCGGCTTGCGGCGGAGGCGGCGCCGGCAGCACGCCCGCGGCCCCTCCCTCCATAGCCGACGCCTCGGCCGACAACCGGCCGGTCAAGGGCGGCGGCACGCTGAACATCGCGCTCAACGCCGACCCCGACGCCCTCGACCCGAGCATCTCGACCACGCTCGTGGGCCGCGAGGTGTTCGCGAACATGTGCGAGAAGCTCTACGACATCGACGCCACCGCCACCCTGGTCCCCCAGCTCGCCGGCGCCCTGCCCGAGGTCTCCGAGGACGGCAAGGAGGTGACCATCAAGCTGAAAGAGGGCGTGAAGTTCAACGACGGCACCGCGCTGGACGCCGAGGCGGTCAAGAAGTCGCTGGACCGCCACCGTACGTGGGAGAAGTCGGCCCGCCAGGCCGACCTGGCGGCGGTCACCAAGGTCACCGTGGTCGATCCCGCCACGATCAAGCTCACGCTGGACCGCGCGTTCACGCCGCTGACCGCGCAGCTCGCCGACCGCGCCGGCATGATCATGTCGCCCAAGGCGCTCGACGCGGGCGGCGACAACTTCGGCGCGAGCCCCGTGTGCGCCGGGCCGTACAAGTTCGCGAGCCGGACCTCCGGCAGCCAGATCGTGCTGGAGAAGGCGCCCGACTACTACGACGCGGCCAAGGTCAAGCTCGACAAGCTCGTGTACAAGATCATCGTCGACCCGAACGTCCGGGCCGCGAACCTCAAGTCCGGCGACGTACAGGTGGCCGACCAGCTCGCCACGACCACGGTCAAGGGCGTGCAGTCCGACCCGAACCTGACCGTCGTGTCCGGCGGCGGCCTCGGCTACTACGGCATCACGATCAACACCGGCAACGTGACCGGCTCCACCGAGAAGCCGGGCGCGGTGAGCACGGCACTGGGCAAGAGCCCGGAGCTGCGTGAGGCGTTCGAGCTGGCCCTCGACCGCGACATGATCAACAAGACCGTCTACAACGGCCTGCACGAGGTCGACTGCTTCCCGGTGCCGCTGGACAGCCCCTACCGGGCCCAGGACCTGCGGTGCCCCAAGCGCGACCTGGCCAAGGCCAAGCAGTTGGTGCAGGCGTCCGGGGTGGCCGTGCCGATCGCGGTCACGCTCACCAGCCCCAACGACGCCACCAACGTACGCCTGGCGCAGGTCATCCAGCAGATGACCAAGGAGGCCGGATTCAACGTGAGCGTGCAGACGGCCGAGTTCGTCAGCACGCTGGAGCAGGGCAAGTCGGGCAAGTTCGACGTCATGCTGAACGGCTGGTCGGGCCGCGTGGACCCGGACGGCAACCTCACGAACCTGGTCACCAGCCGCGGCAGCAACAACTACAGCGGCATGTCCGACCCCGGTATCGACGACCCGATCAAGCAGGCCGCCGCCGAGTCGGACCCGGCCAAGCGGGCCGAGCTGTACGCCGGCGCGCTCCAGAAGGCCGCCGAGCTGCGGGGCGTCCTGTACCTGTACCACAACAAGTACTACCTGGGCATGAGCAAGAAGGTCGCCGGTGTCCAGTACTTCAAGGACGGCCTGCCGCGCTTCGTCACCGCCGGGTTCGCCGCGTAATGCTCTGGTTCATCCTCCGGCGCTGCGGGTCCGCGGTGATCGTGTTGTTCCTGGCCAGCGTCCTGATCTTCCTGGGCATCAGGGCGCTGCCGGGCGACCCGGCCACGGTCATGGCGGGCGAGGAGGCCTCACCCGCCGTGGTCGCGGCCATCCGGGCCGAGTTCGGCCTGGACAAGCCGCTGCCCGCCCAGTACGTGGACTACGTCGCCCAGACCGTCACCGGCAACCTCGGCCGCTCCACCCAGGACCAGTTGCCGGTGATCGACATCATCGCCGAGCGGCTCCCCGTGACGCTGGAGCTGTCGGCCCTCGCCATGCTGATCGCGATCGTGGTCGGCGTGGGCGCGGGCATCGTGGCGGCCGTCCGGCGCGGCAAGGCGGCCGACTACGTGGCGACCGGCTTCGGGCTGGCCGGGCTGTCGGTGCCGCACTTCTGGCTGGGCCTGCTCGGCATCCTGCTGTTCGCGGTCACCTGGCGGGTGCTGCCCGCCTCGGGGTACGTCCCCTTCACCGAGGACCCCGTACAGAATCTGCAGCGCATGATCCTGCCCGCGCTCGTGCTCGGCACCGGCTTCGCGGCGATCCTGATGCGGCAGACCCGCTCGGCCATGCTGGGCGCGCTGTCGGCCGACTATGTCAGGACGGCCAGGTCGAAGGGCCTGTCCGAGGTCAAGGTCGTGGGCGCGCACGCGCTGCGCAACAGCCTGACGACCGTGGTGACCGTGCTCGGCCTGCAGCTCGGCGCGCTGATCAGCGGCGCCGTGGTGACCGAGCAGATCTTCGTGATCCCCGGCTTCGGCAAGCTGACCGTGGACGCGGTCCTGACCAGGAACTATCCCGTCATCCAGGCCGTCGTGCTGATCACGGTCATCGGCTACGTGCTGGTCAACCTGCTGGTCGACATCGCCTACGCCTTCCTCAACCCCCGGATCAGGCTGTCGGGAGGCACCCATGACTAGGTTGTGGCGGCGCTTCAAACGGCGTCCCATGCCGATGGCGGGGCTGGTGCTGGTGGCGGGGTTCCTGCTGCTGGCCCTCGCCGGGCCGCTGGTGACCGGCGATCCCACCGCGCAGGACTACCTGGCCACGCTCGCGCCCCCGTCGGGCGCGCATCCCATGGGCACCGACGACCTGGGCAGGGACGCCTTCGCCAGGATCGCGCACGGCGCGCAGGTGTCGCTGCAGGCCGGCGTGCTGTCCACGCTGCTGGCGATGGCCGTCGGCATCCCGATCGGCCTGGTCGCCGGGTTCTACCGGCGCTGGCTGGACCCGGTCGTGATGCGGCTGGTGGACGTGACGCTGGCGTTCCCGTTCCTGGTGTTCGCGGTCGGGCTGGCGGCGATCATCGGGCCCTCGCTCAAGGGCGTGGTGCTGGCGCTCGGCTTCGCGCAGTTGCCCGCCGTCATCCGCATCACGCGCGGCGAGGTGCTGGCGGTCAGGGAGATGGACTACGTGGCCGCGGCCGTCGCCGACGGCGCGGGCGACGGGCACATCATCTTCCGGTACGTGCTCCCGAACTGCGCCAGCCCCCTCATCGTGCAGGCCACGGTGGCGATCCCGGCGGCGATCATCGGCGAGTCCACGCTGTCGTTCCTGGGCCTGGGCGTGCAGCCGCCGACGCCGTCGTGGGGCGTGATGCTGACGACCGCGCAGCAGTATCTCGGCGACGCGCCCTGGCTGGCCATCTGGCCCGGCGTGATGATCGCGCTGGCCACGCTCGGCTTCAACCTGCTCGGCGACGGGCTGCGCGACGTACTGGATCCGAGGAGCGCCCGATGAGCCTGCTGGAGATCACCGACCTGAGCGTCGGCTTCGACACCGAGGACGGCCTCGTCCAGGCGGTCAGGGACATCTCGCTGACCCTGGACGAGGGCGAGATCCTGGCGCTGTGCGGGGAGTCCGGCTGCGGCAAGTCGGTCACCGCGATGTCGGTGCCGCGGCTGCTGCCGCCCGAGACGACCCGGTTGTCGGGCTCGGTCACGCTGGACGGCCGCGAGCTCACCACGCTGCCCGAGTCGGAGATGCGGCACGTGCGCGGCAAGGCCGTCTCGGTCGTCTTCCAGGAGCCGATGACCTCGCTGAACCCGTCGTTCACCGTCGGCTACCAGATCGCCGAGGTGCTGCGCCGGCACGAGGGCATGTCGCGGAGGGCCGCCGCGGGGCGGGCCGTCGAGCTGCTGGAGCTGGTCGGCATCCCGGCGGCGGCGCGGCGGGTGAAGGAGTATCCACACCAGCTCTCGGGGGGCATGCGGCAGCGCGTGATGATCGCGATCGCGGTGGCCTGCTCGCCCCGGGTGCTGATCGCCGACGAGCCGACCACGGCGCTCGACGTGACGATCCAGGCGGGGGTGCTGGACGTGTTCCGCGACCTGCGGGACCGGCTGGGCACCGCGATCATCCTGATCACGCACGACCTGGGCGTGGTGGCCGACATCGCCGACCGGGCCGTGGTCATGTACGCGGGCCGCGCCGTCGAGCAGGCCCCGGTGACCGAGCTGTTCGCCCGCCCGCGGCACCCGTACACGCTGGGCCTGATGAACGCCCTGCCCACGGCGGCCGTGAACGGCCGGCTGGCGGAGATCCCCGGCATGGTGCCCTCGCCGCTGACGGACCCCGACGAGTGCGCCTTCCAGGACCGCTGCCCGCGCGTCCAGACGGACTGCCGCCTGTCCAGGCCCCCGCTCACCCGCCAGGCCGACGACCATCTGGCCGCCTGTTTTCACCCCTGCGGGGACATCCCGGACAGCGGAAAAGGAACCCAGCGAGGTGGTGGGAAATGATCCTGCGCATCGACAACCTGGTCAAGCACTACGGCCCGGTACGCGCCGTGGACGGCCTGTCGCTGGAGATCGGCGAGGGCGAGGTGCTCGGCCTGGTCGGCGAGTCGGGCAGCGGCAAGTCCACGGTCGGAAAGTGCGTGCTACGCCTGACCGAGCCCACGGCGGGCACGATCGAGCTGGCCGGCCGCGACATCACCCGCCTGTCGCGCCGGGCCATGCGCCCGCTGCGCAGGGACGTCCACATGGTGTTCCAGGACCCCTACTCCTCGCTCAACCCGCGCTTCACGGTCGAGCGGATCATCGGCGAGCCGCTGCTGCGGCACCGGCTGGCCGACCGGCGCGAGGCCGCCACGCGCGTCGCGGCCATGCTGGAGAAGGTCGGGCTGCGCCAGGAGATGCGCACGCGCCACCCGCACGAGCTGTCCGGCGGGCAGCGGCAGCGGGTGGGGCTGGCCAGGGCGCTGATCCTGGAGCCGCGGCTGATCGTGGCCGACGAGCCGGTGTCGGCGCTGGACGTGTCCGTGCAGGCGTCGGTGCTCAACCTGATCACCGATCTGCAGCGGGACATGGGGTTCTCGTGCCTGTTCATCACCCATGACCTGTCGGTGGTGGAGTTCCTGGCCGACCGGGTCGCCGTCATGTACCTGGGCCGGATCGTGGAGTCAGGGCCGACGGCGGAGATCTTCGCCGGGCCGCGGCATCCGTACACGCAGGCGCTGTTGTCGGCGGCGCCGGTCGCCGATCCGGTCAGGCAGCGGGAGCGGCGCAGGATCGTGCTCGGCGGTGACGTGCCGAGCCCGATCGACCCGCCGCCGGGGTGCCGGTTCCACACGCGGTGCCCGCTGGCGTACGACGAGTGCCGCACCATCGAGCCCCTCTTGCACGACCCACGTGGCAACGGCCATCCGGCCGCGTGTCACCTCGTCACGGCGGAACGCGTCCCCGACGCGGCCAAGTAAGGAGCAATGTTGTTCACCACCAGGCCCGAGCTGACGGGCGACTTCGGCATGGTCGCCGGCACCCACTGGCTGGCCTCGGCCACCGGCATGAGCGTGCTGGAGCGCGGCGGGAACGCGTTCGACGCGGCGGTGGCCGCGGGGTTCGTGCTGCAGGTCGCCGAGCCGCACCTGAACGGCCCCGGCGGCGAGGTGCCGATCCTGCTGTGGAGCGAGGCCGAGCAGCGGGTGTCGGTCGTGTGCGGTCAGGGCGGCGCCCCCGCCACGGCCACCATCGAGCGCTACGCCGGGCTCGGCCTGGACATCGTGCCCGGCACGGGGCTGCTGGCGGCCACCGTGCCGGGGGCGTTCGGCGGCTGGCTGCTCATGCTGGAGCGCTGGGGCACCTGGTCGCTGGCCGACGTGCTGGCCCCCGCGATCCACTACGCCGAGAACGGCGTGCCGGTGCTGGAGCGGATCTCGGCGACGATCGCGTCGGTCGAGGGCCTGTTCAAGGAGGACTGGCCGACGTCGGCAGCCACGTGGCTGCCCGGCGGGAACGTACCGGCCCCGAGGACGAAGCTGGCCAACCCGGTGCTGGCGGCGACGTACCGGCGGCTGATCGCCGAGTCCGCGGCGAGCACCCGTGAGGGACAGCTCGCCGCCGCCAGAAAGGTCTGGTACGAGGGCTTCGTCGCCGAGGCCATCGCCGAGTTCAGCGCCACGACGGCCTGGCGGGACAGCTCCGGCGAGGTGCACGGCGGCCTGCTCACCGGCGACGACCTGGCGGGCTGGTCGGCCACGGTCGAGGAGCCGCTGACCTACGACTACCACGGGCACACCGTGTGCAAGACCGGCCCGTGGGGTCAGGGGCCGGTGTTCCTGCAGCAGCTCGCCCTGCTGGAGGGCTTCGACCTCGGCGCGACGGACTTCCTGGGCGCCGACTACGTTCACACGGTCACCGAGGCCGCCAAGCTCGCCTTCGCCGACCGCGAAGCCTGGTACGGCGACGCCGACGTCCCCACGTCCGACCTGCTGAGCAAGGCGTACAACGCCGACCGGCGGCGGCTGATCGGCACCGAGGCCAGCCAGGACCTGCGCCCTGGCGCGCCGGGCGGGCGCACGCCGAGACTGCCGGTCTTCCCCACCCTGGCCAGCGACGCGCCCGGCCTGTCGGGCGCCCGCGCTCCGCAGGGCGTCGGTGAGCCGACCGTGGCGCGCGACGGCACGGTCAGGGGCGACACCTGCCACATCGACGTCGTGGACCGCTTCGGCAACATGATCTCCGCCACCCCCAGCGGCGGCTGGCTGCAGAGCTCGCCCACCATCCCCGGGCTGGGCTTCTGCCTGGGCACGCGGGCGCAGATGTTCTGGCTGCAGGAGGGCCTGCCGGCGTCGCTGCGGCCGGGGGCGCGCCCGCGGACCACGCTGTCGCCGTCGTTCGCGCTCAGGGACGGCCGGCCGTGGCTGGCGTTCGGCACCCCGGGCGGCGACCAGCAGGACCAGTGGAGCCTGAACTTCTTCCTCGCGCTCGTGCACGGCGGGCTGAACCTGCAGGAGGCGATCGACGCGCCGATGTTCCACACCGAGCACTTCCCCAGCTCGTTCTTCCCGCGCGGCTCCCGTCCCGGCGTCGTGCACGTCGAGGACCGCGTGGACCCGGGCGTCGTCGCGGAGCTGCGGCGGCGCGGGCACGAGGTCGAGGCGCAGGACCCGTGGTCGCTCGGCAGGCTCAGTGCGGTCGCCCGTGACGGCGACTTCCTCAAGGCCGCCGCCAACCCGCGCGGCGCCCAGGGCTACGCCGCCGGCCGTTAAAAGCCTCAGGCGACGGTGGCCTCGATCAGGTCGTCCACCACTTCGGCCAGGTCGTTGCCCTTCGCGTACGCCCTGCGCTGCCGCATGGCCCCTGACCCCGCGCGCAGCAGCCGGTCGAGACCCTCCTGGATGAACGTCAGGTCGCCGGCCTCGGACAGCGCCCGGCTGACGTGCTCCAGGAGGCGCCCGGCCAGCACCGCGGCGGGCACGAGCGTGCCGTGCCGCACGTCCAGGCTGTCGCCCTGCAACCCGTCGCGGGCGGCCCGCCAGTACGCGGCCCGCAACACCTCGGCCGGCACCGGCAGCCCCCGGTCACCACGCCTGACGGCGGCCAGCGCGGTCACCACCAGCGCGCGGATGAGCCCGATCAGGGTGAGGCTGTCGGCCACGTCGAGCGGCACGTCGGCCACCCTGATCTCGACCGTGGGCAGGTTGGGCGACGGGCGGGTGTCCCAGTAGACGGTCTTGGGGTCGAGCAGCACGCCCGACTCCGCCAGCGACCGCAGGGCCAGCTCGTAGTCGCCGAACGAGGAGAAGTAGGGAGGCGCGCCCGAAACCGGCCACCGGCCCCAGCTGATCACCCGCCAGGAGGCGTACCCCGTGTCGCGGCCCACGAAGAACGGCGAGTTGGCGGCCAGCGCGATGAGCGTCGGCAGCCAGGGCCGCAGGTGGTTGCCGACGTAGACGGCGTGCTCCGGGTCGGGCACGTCCACGTGGACGTGCAGGGCGCAGATGCTGATCTCGTCCTGCAGCGCCCGGTAGAGCACCTGGCCCCGCTGGTAGCGGACGTCGTCGGTGAGCGGCGGCGGCATGACGTTCCCCAGGACGGGGATGCCGCTCGCGACGACGGCCAGTCCGCACGAGCGGGCCGCGCCCGCCACCTCCTTGCGCGCGGCGCGCAGGTGCGAGCCCAGTGCGCTGAGGTCGGCGGAGGGCGGCGTGCGGGCCTCCACCTGGAATCGGGTGATTTCATGCACCACGTCCAGCACGTCCGTCGCCGCGGCCAGGACCTCGGCCGCTCGGGGAGCCACGTGGCGGGTGCGGGGATCGACGACGAGGTATTCCTCTTCGATCCCGATGAGCGGAACCATGCCCACACCTCGCTGGGGAGTCCAGAACTCCGTACGAAGGTTGTGCCCCTGCCTGACCCCCGGGAAAACCTACTGGGTCAGGGGGTTGAACTCCACGGGGCCGTAGAGGGCGTGCGCCGACCGGGTGACCATGGCCCAGTAGCGGTCGCCGTAGCTCCAGTGCCACCACTCGGTCGGGTAGTTGACCAGGCCGGCGGACTCCAGGGCGGCGCCCAGGAGCTTGCGGTGGGCGCGGGCGTCGTCGGAGATGTTCGGGGCGGCGGTGTAGCAGGCGCCGTCGCTCTGCTCCGGGTTGTCGTTGACCTGGGTGCCCATGTCGTATTCGGTGCCGTCGGGCGCGCACAGGGTCAGGTCGACGGCGGCGCCCGCCGTGTGCGGGGCGACCTCGACCGGGGAGACGTAACGGCTGGCCGCGATGTACGACTCCTCGGGCGACAGGTCGGGGAACGTGGCGCGGTAGCCGTCGAAGATCTCGCGCTGGGTGGCGATGGGCCGGTAGCCCTCGACGACGAGCAGGTGGTAGCCGGACGGCAGCAGGCTCTCCGCGTGCTCAAGCCGCCGCAGCAGCCCCGAGCGCAGTTGCGCGTAGGCGCCCACGTCGTCGGCCATGCGGGTGTCCGCGCGGAGCCGCCCGCGTACGTCGGCCAGCGGTTCGCCGCACTCCTGCACCGGAATGGAGGTCACGCGGGGATCGGACATGAGCACGACGTCGTGCGGGGACTGCCACATGGGCAGAAATTCTCACACAGTGTCGGAGAAAACCTGCTCCCGGGCCTGCTCCAGGGCCGCCGCGAGGGCGCCGCGCAGCACCGGGTTGCCGGCCACCCGCGTGGTGACCACGGTCGGCCGGCTCGGGCAGACGCGGGCCACCGCCTCCTCGACCTTGGCCGCCAGCCGCGCGCCACCGGCCCGGCCGATTTCGCCGCTGAGCACGATGAGCCCCGGGTCGAGCACGACGGTGACGGCCGCCGCGCCCACGGCCAGCCGGGCCGCCACCGCGTCCAGGTAGCCCTCGTCGCCGCCGCGTACCAGGTCGGGCACCGTAACGCCGGGCACGCCGTGCTCCTCGGCCAGGCCGCGCAGCGCGTCGTGGCCCACCAGGCGCTGGAACGAGCCCGACTGCGGCCTGCGGACGTCGGAGGGCAGCGGCTCGCCGGGGACCGGCAGCCAGCCGATCTCGCCTGCGCCGCCGGTGATGCCCCGGTGCAGCCGGCCGCCCAGCATGACGCCGAGGCCTTGGCCGACGCCGGCCCAGATCACCACGAAGTCATCGAAGCCGGCGGCGGCGCCGTACTTGTGCTCGGCGAGCGCGACCAGGTTGACGTCGTTCTCGATCGTCACCGAGGCGCCGAGCGTCTCGCGCAGGCTGGCCAGCACGCCGACGTGCCAGGACGGCAGGTCGACCGACAGGCGCACGTCGCCGGTGATCGGATCGACCACGCCCCTGGTGCCGATGACGAACGCGCGCAACCGCGACAGGCTGACGTTCGCCGCGTCGCAGGCCCGCCGTACGGCCGCGTGCACCGCCTTGACCGGGTCGCGGCCGTCGGCGGGGTTGAGGGTGATCTCGACCACCACCCGGCCTGTGATGTCCGCCACACCGACCGTCAGACTGTCGGGCAGGACTTCGAGGCCGGCGACGTACGCGCTGGAGGGAACCACGGCGTAGAGGGCGGCGTGCGGCCCCCTGCCCCCCGCGCGCTCCCCCGCGACCTCGACCAGCCCCCGGTCTTCGAGGCGAGCCAGGAGCTGACCTGCGGTTACCTTGGAGAGCCCGGTTCGCTCGCCGAGCTCGGCACGAGTGAGAGGGCCGTCTCCGAGGAGTAGTTCGAGTGCGGCGCGATCGTTCAACCGGCGCAGCAACCGGGGGGTTCCCGGGTCTCGGCTCATCGACTGGCCCCCTCCGTCACGATCGGCTAACGAGCGTTTCTTTTAAGAAAGTTTCTTGTTAGTTTAACAGCATCGTTCGGCATTGACGATCAGCCTGGTGCGGACCGTAGGCCGGCACCCGGGAAGGGAGAACCCTGTGAGGATCGCGAAGATCACAGCCACTACGGTCACCACGGCCGCCCTGGCCCTGGGCCTGGCCGCCTGTGGGTCCGGTGAGACACCCCCCACGTCCTCACCTGGAGCGGCCGCCTCGGCCACCGGCCCCAAGTACGCCGGCAAGACCCTCAGCGTGTGGCGCCTGGGAGACAGCAACCCCGCCGCGGCCAAGTACATGGAAGAGTTGAACGCCGAGTTCAAGACGAAGACCGGCGCCGAGGTCAAGCTCGAATGGATCCCGTGGCCGCAGGTGGCCGACAAGTTCGCCGCCGCCGCCACCGGCACCGGCCCGGACGTGACCGAGATCGGCAACGACCAGGTGCCCATGTGGCAGAGCCAGGACGCGCTGACCCCGATCACGGACGTCGCCCGCGAGGGTGACCGGTCGCAGATCCCCGAGAACCTCTACGGCTACGAGACCGTGGACGGCGAGATCTACGCCGTGCCGTGGGGCGCCGGCGCCCGCGCGGTGCTCTACCGCAAGGACTGGTTCGAGGACCTGAAGATCGAGGTCCCGAAGACCTGGGACGAGCTCGTCGCCGCCGGGCAGAAGGTCCAGAAGGAGAAGGGCGAGGGGGTGGACGGCTTCGCCTTCAACGGCGGCTCGGACGCCAACCACCTGCTGGCCGCGTTCGCCTGGTCCGAGGGCGGCGAGTTCGCCGTCAAGGAGGGCGACAAGTGGGTCGGCAAGCTGTCGGAGCCCGGCTTCACCAAGGGCTTCGAGACCTACACCGGCCTGGTCAAGACCGGTCTGTCGAGCAAGGCCAACCTGACGCTCAACACGGTCGACATCCGTAAGCGCTTCGCCAACAACAAGGTCGCGATGTACCTCACCGCCGGCTGGGACCTGCCCGGCATCGAGGAGGACTCCAAGGGCAAGCTGAAGGGCGACAAGCTCGGCTTCTTCCCGCTGCCCGCCAAGACCGGCGGCGTCGCGCCCTCCTTCTTCGGCGGCAACGACATCGCGCTGTGGGGCGGCACCAAGGAGGCCGACCTCGGCAAGGAGTACATCAAGCTGGCCACCAGCAAGACCTGGGCCGACCGTTACGCCAAGGAAGGCGGCCTGCTCCCGGTCTACCCGGACACCCTCGCCGCGCTGAACGAGGACCCGGCGCAGGGCCCGTTCGCCCAGGCGTTCGCCAAGGCCAAGGCCTTCCCCGCGGACCCGAACTGGTCGGAGGCGGACGCGACGAAGATGGTGCTGCAGAACGCGGCCCGCTCCGTCATCGAGGGCAAGCAGGACGCCCCGGCCGCCCTCGCCGCCGCCAACAAGGAACTCGAAGAGATCCTGAACCAGTAACGATGGCGAACACGACTGCGGTCACCCGGGGCAGGGACTCCTCTCCCGCCCCGGGACACCGGCGGAACAAGAAGGGCCGGCCCGCGCGGGCGAGCGGGATGCCGGCCTGGAGCATCCCGTACGTTCTGCTCATCCCCGGCCTGCTGGTCATCGCCGGTCTGCTGCTCTATCCGATGTACCAGCTCGGCGTCATGTCCTTCCAGAAGGTCGGCCTGGCGCAGATCAGGGGCACCAAACCGGCCGAGTGGCTGGGCCTGGAGAACTACGAGAAGATCCTCGGCAACGACATCTTCTGGTCGGCCCTGCGCAACACCGTGATGTTCGCCGTCGTCGCCGTCAGCCTCACGCTGATCGTCGGCACCGCGGTCGGCGTGCTGCTGCACCGGCTCGGCAGGAAGATGTCGCTGTTCGTGATCGTCGGCTGCATGTTCGCCTGGGCCGTGCCGCCCGTCGCACAGGGCGTCATCTGGCGCTCCCTCTTCGACGCCGAGTCCGGCATCGTCAACTGGGCGCTCAACCTGCTGCCCGACTGGCTGGCCGCCCCGCCCGCCGGCCAGTCGAGCTGGACGGGCACCCCCTGGCTCAACGACGCCTTCCCCCTCTACGTCGCGCTCGTCGTGTGCGTGGTGTGGGCCGGGTTCCCGTTCATCGCCGTCTCGGTGCTGGCCGGCCTCAAGGGCATCCCCAACGAGCTGTACGAGGCCGCCAGGGTGGACGGCTCGGGTGCCTGGCGCACGTTCAGGAAGATCACCCTGCCGCTGCTCAAGCCGGTCTTCGCGGTCCTGACGATCCTGTCGATCATCTGGGACTTCAAGGTGTTCAGCCAGCTCTACGTGCTGATGAACGGCCCCACCAACCGCGACGGCTTCAACCTGTCCATGTACGCCGTCGCCGAGGCGTTCAAGGCCCCGCAGAAGCTGGGCACCGGCGCGGCGATCTCCGTCGTACTGACGATCATCCTGCTGATCATCACCGTCGTGTACGTCCGGCAGATCGTGAAGCAGGAGGAGATGTGACCCCCCTCGCCCGCAAGAGGCTCGGCAAGATCCTCCTGAACACGGCCGGCGTCCTGGTCTTCCTGTACGCCGTCTTCCCCGTCTACTGGATGGTCTCCACCGGCTTCAAGGAGAACGACCAGATCTTCACCACGGAGTTCATCCCGTTCCCGACGCACTTCACCTTCGACCACTTCGCACGGGTGCTGACCGAGGGCGTCGCGAACAACTCCATCTGGCTCTACATGCGCAACAGCGCGATCGTGGCGCTCGGCACGGTGATCATCGGCTCGGCCTTCGCGCTGCTGTCGGCCACCGCCATCGCCCGCTTCCGGTTCAAGGGCCGCGGCGTCTTCCTGGTCGTGCTGCTGATCGTGCAGATGCTGCCGGCGGAGGGCCTGCTCATCCCGCTGTACATGATGGTCAAGCGGGTCGGCCTCGGCGACCAGCTCCTCGGGCTGATCATCACCCAGGTGGCCCTGACGCTGCCGTTCGGCGTCTGGATGTTGCGGACGTTCGTCGCCGCGGTGCCCAGGTCGCTGGAGGAGGCGGCCTGGATCGACGGGGCCTCGCGCATGACGACCTTCTGGAAGGTGCTCTTCCCGCTGGTCGCGCCCGGCCTGGTGGCCACGAGCATCTTCTCGTTCATCACCGCCTGGAACGACCTGGTCTTCGCCCTCTACCTGATGTCCGGGTCCGAGGGGTACACGATGCCGGTCGCCCTGCAGTACTTCTTCGGCCAGAAGGGCGTCGACTGGGGCGCGATCATGGCCGGTTCAACGCTGATGACCATCCCGGTGGTCATCTTCTTCATGCTCGTTCAACGCCGCATGGTCTCCGGCCTGGTCGCCGGGGCCGTGAAGGGCTGATCTCCCGTACGGCACGCGGATGCCGTACCCGACCATGCCACGAAACTGATGAGGAGCCATGAGTCAGAGTGATCGGGGGCTGCGCCGTCTCGCGGCCGGCACGCTGCTCGTCGCCTTCCAGGGCACCACGGCGCCCGACTGGGTGCTGCGCGAGCTGGAGCACGGACTGGGCGGCGTCACGCTCTTCGGCTTCAACGTGGCCGATCCCGGCCAGGTGCTCGGCCTGACCACCGCGCTACGGGGAGCCGGTGAGCCCGTCATCTCGCTCGACGAGGAAGGCGGGGACGTTACGCGGCTGGCGTACCACGTCGGCAGCCCGTACCCGGGCAACGCCGCGCTGGGGGCCGTGGACGACGTCGAGCTGACCCGCCGCGTCTACCGGGCGATCGCCTCGGAGCTGGCCGCGTGCGGCATCAACCTGGACATGGCGCCGAGTGCCGACGTCAACAGCGAGGCCGACAACCCGGTGATCGGCACCAGGTCGTTCGGCACCGACGCGGAGCTGGCCGCCCGGCACACGGTCGCGGCGGTCCAGGGCCTGCAGTCGGCGCACGTGGCCGCCTGCGTCAAGCACTTCCCCGGCCACGGCGCCACCCGGGTGGACTCCCACCTGGCGGTCCCCGTCGTGGACGTGAGCCTGGACGTGCTGCGGGAGCGGGAGCTGACGCCGTTCCGCGCGGCGATCGGCGCGGGGGCCAAGTCGGTGATGACCGCGCACGTGGCGGTGCCGGCGGTGACGGGCGAGACGCCCGCCACGCTGTCGGCGGCCGCGCTGACCGGGCTGCTCAGGGGCGAGCTCGGTTATGACGGCGTGGTCGTCACCGACGCGCTGGACATGCACGCGATCACCGAGAGCGTGGGCCTGGCCGGGGGCGCGGTGCTGTCGCTCGCGGCCGGCTCCGACCTGCTGTGCCTGGGGCCGCTGCCCACGTACGACGACGTCCAGGCCATCATCGCGGAGATCGTCATGGCGGTGCGCGAGGGCCGGCTGCCGCCGGCCCGCCTGGAGGAGGCGGCGGCCCGGGTGTCCGCGCTGCGGGCCTGGTTCGGCGCCACCGAGGGGGTGGCGGCCGAGCAGAACGTGGTCGGCCTCCATGCGGCCCGCCGCGCCGTCCGCCTCACCGGCTCCGCAGGGCCCCTGGTCGAGCCGCTGGTCATCGAGGTGGACACCCCGCCGACGATCGCCGTCGGCGACGTGCCGTGGGGGGTGGGGCCGTGGCTGCCGGACGCGGAGATCGTCCGCGTCAAGCCGGCCGCCGCCGACGTCTCCGGCCTGCTGACGACGGCCACCGGGCGGTCGCTGGTCGTCGTGGTCAAGGACGCCCACCGGCACCAGGAGAGCCGCTCCCTGGTCTCGGCCCTGGTGGCGGCCCGCCCGGACGCGACGGTGATCGAAATGGGCCTCCCGGTCTGGCGCCCCGCCAGCGCCACCTACATCGCCACGTACGGCGCCGCCCGCGCCAACGCCCAGGCCGCCATCGAACTCCTGACCGCCTGACGCCCTCCCCAAGGCCCCTGCGCCACCGTCCGGGTCTCTCGCGCCACCAACGGACCCGGGCCCCCACCCGCCCTTGGGACCGGGACCACTCCACGCCTTTCAGTGCCAACGGACCTGCGCCATCCCCCGCCCCTTTCTCCAAAGGGACATGTACCGAAGTACGGCGGGGTGGCGCGGACGGTGGTCTACGGAGCCAGGAGCTCCTCCCGAACCTGATCGAGAGCAGCCAGCACCGCCCCCCGCAACACCGGGTTCTTGTCCGTCACCGTAGTGGTGACCACCTGAGGCCGCACCGGGCAGATCCGCGCCACCGCCTCCTCCACCCGGGACGTCAGCGCCGCCCCACCCGCATGCCCGACCTCCCCGGCCAGCACCACCAGCCCAGGGTCGAGGATCACGCACACCGCCGCCACCCCCAGCGCCAGCCGATGCGCGATCTCATCCAGCATCGGCTCACCACTGGCCCCCGCCGCCACCGCCACCTTGACGGCCTCGGTGGCACTGGCGGCCGCGAACCCGTAGCCCCGCGCCAGCTCGGTCACCGCCTCCGCGCTGACCAGCGACTGCAGCCCTCCGGCCAGCGACGGCAGCCGCCCCGGCTGCGTGCGGATGTCCTCGGGCAACGGCACCCCGGGCACCGGCAGGTAGCCGATCTCCCCCGCGCTCCCCGAACGCCCCCGGTGCAGCCGCCCGCCGAGCATGATGGCCAGCCCCAGGCCACGGCTGGCCCACAGCAGCACGAAGTCGCCGACCCCCTTGGCCGCCCCGTCGGCGCGCTCGGCGATGGCGGCCAGGTTGACATCGTTCTCGATCGTCACCTGCCGCCGCAGGTCACCGGCCAGCGCCTCGTGGATGCCCTCGTGCCAGCCCGGCAGGTCGAAGGAGAACCGGATGTCGCCGCTGCGCGGATCGACCACGCCAGGGGTGCCGATCACCACGCCGCGCAGCTTGGAGATACTGAGCTTGGCGCTGCGGCACGCCTTCGTGATCGCGCCGTGCACCACCGCGACGGGGTCGTCCTGGCCGTCGGGCTCGACGGTTACCTCGGCGATCGTGTGGCCGTGGATGTCGGCGATCACGGCGGAGACCAGCTCGGGCCCGACCTCCAGGCCGGCCACGTACGCGCTGGAGGGGATCACCGAATAGAGGGCCGCGTTGGGACCGCGCCCGCCGACCTGGGTGCCGACCACCTCGACCAGGCCGCGCTCCTCCAGCCTGGCCAGCGTCTGCGAGGCCGTGACCTTGGACAGGCCGGTCAGGTCACCGATCTGGCCCCGCGTCATGGGGCCGGTGGCCAGTAGCAATTCCAGCGCGGCCCGGTCGTTGATCTCCCTGAGCAGTCTGGGCACACCAGGGCGTCGCTCCACGCTGAATCCCGCCGTCAAATCGGAAAAGGTTGTTGGAAGTTTAGCGCTCCGGCCCTTGCGTGCAGCCGCAGGTGAACACGAGGATTCCTCATGACCATCCCCCGCACCCCGATGGGTCATGCTCGCGCTCGGCATCGTACTCCTGTTCGACGTCCTGCGTGTATCCCCGCCCGATCAGCGGCCGTTTCATACGTTCCGTATTCGGATCACCTGCCCGTTCTGACGACCTTGCGCCTAACCAGTGTTGACCAGGAGGGATAATCGAGAACATGCGCCTTTCCGCTCGAGTCGACTACGCCCTGCGTGCCGCCGCCGAACTAGCCGCGGCCGGTGCGGGCCCGACCACCGTGGGCGAGCTCGCCAAGGAGCAGGACATGCCGCCCAAATATCTGGAGAACATCCTGCTGCAGATGCGCCGCGCCGGGCTCGTGCGCGGGCAGCGGGGGCCGGAGGGCGGTTACGTGCTGGCCAGGCCCGCCGCCGACATCTCGCTCGCCGACGTGATCAGGGCCGTGGACGGGCCGCTGGCCAACGTCCGGGGCGAGCGGCCCGAGCACGTGGGCTACCGAGGGCCCGCCGAGTCGCTGCAGCAGGTGTGGATCGCCTTGCGGGCCACCGAGCGCTCGATCCTGGAGGAGGTCACGCTCGACCAGGTCGCGACCGGCGCCCTGCCCGACCGCATCCGCCAGCTCGCCGCCGACCCCGCCGCCTGGGACTGACCGCCCGGAACCAACCCCTGCTCTGATCAACGCGGCGCGGGTCCGCCCAGCGCGTACGCGACGCCCGCGTCCAGGTCGGCATCGCGGCCAGCCTGGAACGCGCTGTCGTAGGCGGGATCGCCCAGCACGCCGCGAACCTGGTTCTCACAGGCCCGGCGGGCGGCGACCAGCTCCGGCAGGCCGACCTGCTGCTTGCCCAGCGTGCCCCAGATCTGCTCGGCCAGCCCGAGCATCCGGGCCGCCCGCTCGCCCTGCCCGGCCGCCAACGCGGCCGGCGCCAGCACGTCGATCGCCATCGCCATCCCCACGCTGTCGTGCAGCCGCCACTTCACCTCAAGGCCCTCCCGCGCGTACGCCTGCGCCTTCGCGGCCCGCCCCGCCGCCATCTCGGCCTGGGCCCGCAGCACGTCACCGTACGCGCGCTGCCAGCGCTCCCCATGCCGGTCGCACAGCACCCGCAGCCGCTCCAGCGTGGCGATGGCCTCCTCGGACCGGCCGGTGACCGTCTGGATGAGACCGTAGGCGTTGAGCGCGATGAGCGTGGTGAACGCGAGCACCGCCGGATCGGCCTCGTCGATCAGCTCCCTGGCTAGCTCACCCGCCCGCGGATGGTCCCCCGCGAGCAGCCTGGCGCACATGAGGGTGCCCTTGGCCGCCACCGCCGCCTCCACGTCGCCCAGCCGCTCGGCCTCGGCCGCGCACTCGACGGCCAGCTTCTCCGACAGGACCTCCTCGCCCTGGCACATCATGGCGAAGCCGCAGGCCCACAGCGCCTTGTTGCGGGCCGGCCCGGGCTCGCGGTCCTGGGCGAGGGCCCGTTCGAGGTAGTGCTGCCCCTCCTTGGGGAACCCGCAGGGATACCAGAAGAACCACAGCGCCCCGGCCAGCTCGATCGCGGCGTGCCCCTCCGGCCGGGCCAGGCTGAACTGCAGCGCCGCCCGCAGGTTGTCGTGCTCGGCCGTCATCCTGTCGTACCAGGAGTATTGGTCGGGCCCGATCCAGCGGGCGTCACCCTCGCGGGCCAGCGCCAGATAGTGGTCGCGGTGCCGGCGCCGCAGGCGCTCGTCCTGGCCCAGGTCTCGCAGCCAGATCGCGCCGAACTCGCGGATGGTGTCGAGCATCCGGTAGCGGTCGCCGCCGCCGGTCGGCTCCCAGACCAGGATCGACTTGTCCGCCAGCGACTCCAGGAGCTGCGGGATCTGCCAGGTCGGCAGCCGGTCGTCGGCGCAGACCTCCTTCACCGCCGCCGGGTCGATGCCGCCGGCGAACACCGAGGCCCGCGCCCACAGCAGCCGCTCGGCGGGGGTGCAGAGCTGGTGGCTCCAGCCGATCGCGGTGCGCAGCGCCTGGTGCCAGGGCGGGTCGGCGTCGTAGACCTTGTGGTCGGTGGTGCCGAGCACGTCGAACCGGTCTTCCAGGCGCTCGGCCAGCCGCTCGATGGGCAGCTCGCGCAGCCGGGCGGCGGCCAGCTCGATGGCCAGCGGCAGCCCCTCCAGCCGCCGGCACACGCGCATCACGGCGTCCCGGTTCTCCTCGGTGACCTCGAAGCCCGGGACCGCCGCCGCGGCCCGGTCGGCCAGCAGCGCCACCGCGTCGCCATCCGGGTCGCCATCCGGGTCGCCGTCCGCGCCGCGGTCCAGGTCGCGGTCCAGGTCGCGGTCCGGGTCGCGGCCCGCCCGGCCGGCGCCGGTGGGCACCGGCAGCGGCTCCACCGGGAAGACCTGCTCGTCCCGGCAGCCCAGCGGCCGGCGGCTTGTGGCCAGCACGCGCAGCCGGGGCGCGGCGGCCAGCAGCGTCTCGACCACCGTCGCGCACGCCTCGGCCAGGTGCTCGCAGGTGTCGAGGACCAGCAGCAGCTCGCGCTCGGCCAGGTAGTCGGCCAGCACGTCGGTCACCGGGCGGGAGCTCTGGTCGGTCATCGGCAGCGACTCCGCGATCGCGTACGGCAGCGCGCTGCCCTCCGCCAGCGGCGACAGCGACACCAGCCAGGCCCCGTCGGCGAAATCGCCCTGCATCTCGGCGGCGGTGCGCAGCGCGATCCTGGTCTTCCCGACCCCCGCGACCCCGGTGACGGTCACCAGCCGCGACCCGCCGAACAGGGCCCGCAGCCCCGACACCTCCTCACGGCGCCCGATCAGTGTCGTGGTCTCGCTGGGCAGATTTCCCTGCCACGGGCTTGCTTGCACGATCGTCACCTCACATGACTCGGCCTGACCCCTAGTTTGCCGGAATCACCCCCGCACCGTTACTAAAAGTGAGAAGGTGGCTACTCATCACCCAGAACGGCCCAAGGAGTTCCCATCCCGCGCCGATCCGTGACCAGTCGCCAGCGCCGGCTCCTGCTGGCGCTGCTGCTGGCCGAGGTGGTGGTGGCGCTCGCGGACGCCGCCTACGCCACGCTCTCCCTGTCCGGGCTGCTGCTGGTCGGGCCGCTGGCCGCCGCCCACTACCTGACCCCCGGCCGCACCACCTTCGCCGCCGCCTCCGCGCTCGCCCTGGCGCTGCTGCTGCCCGCGGTGGAGGAGACCGACCTTCCGCACCACCTCGTACGCGCCCTGATCGTGGCCACCGGCGGGCTGTGGGCCGTCGTGACCGCCCGCGCCCACGCCCGTAACCGCGGCGATCTGGCGCGCATGACCCGCATAGCCGAGTCGGCGATCATCCCCGCGCTCCCGGCCGAGCTGGCCGGGGTCGGGCTGGCCGCGTTCACGCGCTCGGCCGCCGCCACCGCCCGCATCGGCGGTGACCTGCACGACGCCGTGGCCACGCCCACCGGCCCGCGCCTGATCATCGGTGACGTCAAAGGGCACGGCCTGGACGCCGCCCATCTCAGTGCGAGCCTGCTGGGCGCGTTCCGCCGCACCGCGGCCACGGCGCCCGACCTGGCCGCCCTGGCCCGCGACCTCGACGCGCACCTCGCGCCCGGCCTCGGGCCTGAGGACTTCGTGACGGTGCTGCTGGCCGAGTTCGTGCCCGGCGGGGTCCTGCTGGTCAACTGCGGCCACCCGGCCCCGATCCGCGTCGACAGCCGTCTGCGGGCCCTGCACCCGCCGCGCCCGTGCCGTCCCCTCGGCCTGTCGCCCGACCCCTACGTGTGGCGCGTCCGGCTGCTGCCCTCCGACCGCCTGCTGCTGTTCACCGACGGCCTGACCGAGGCCCGCGACCGCGCGGGCGCCGAGTTGCCCCTCGACGAGCGCCTGCACGCCGCCCTGACCCAGGCCACGCTGGAGGAGTCGCTGCGCGAGGTGCTCGGCCTGCTGCGCGAGCACACCGACGGCTCGGAGGCCACCGACGACCTGACCCTGATCCTCGCCCAGCCGGCCCCGTTACCCGTCATCCCCGAGGCCGCGCCGGTCGCCGACGACCAGCGCCGGCGCCCGAGCTGACGCGGGGTCACTTCCGGGTGAACCAGACCACCACCGACTTCATCTCTTCGGCGGGTCCGTCGACGAGCACGCGGACGACCCGGCCTTTGGTGTCCATCATGGCCACCTCGGCGTTCTTGCCGGCGGGCTTGGTCACCATGAAGTGCCGCTCGTCCAGCCACCCGTGGAAGGCGCCGCCCTTGGGCAGGCGCGTGTCGCCCTTCGCGGCGCCGGTCTGTAGGTCCCAGAAGCAGATGTACGACGATTTTTTGGGACATGTGGTCGTGAAGACCGTCCCGAACGGGGTGCGATCCGCGCCTCCCGGCAGCAGGGTGCCCTTGCCGGGGAAAGAGCGCAGCAACGTGCCGTCCACTTTCAGCACCCGGATCACGCCACCCCGTGCCTCGTGCAGCACGGTGTCGGTGTCGGCGCCCCACGCGTACGTGCCGGTGCCGCCGTCCTCCGTCTCGGTCCTGGTGACGGACCCGCCGACCGGGTCGATGACCAGAAAACCGACGGGCACGCGCGGCTTGCGCCGATCGTCCAACACCGTGGCGAGCAGCCGTCGCCCGTCCGCCGACCACGCCGTGCCGTACACCGTGTCGGGCTTGTCGACCGTGCGAATGTCCCGATCCCGTCCGGTGGCGCGATCGCGCAGGAGAATGGTCTCGTAGTCGGTCCGATTGACCCTCGTGACCGACAGGGACGCCACGTAGCCGCCTCCGGGCGAGACGATCGGCTCGGCGAAGCTGCCGAAGTAGGCGAAGGACTTACCGCTGGGATCCCGTACGTACGAAGGATCGTTGCGTCCGGGGCGGTGGTCGACGTAGGACGAGACCCAGGCCGGATCGGCGGGGTTCTCGTGCAGCGTGACGCCCGTCTCGGGGATCTTCAGCTCGGAAACGGAGGCCGGCGCCAGCAGGCCTTGCCGCGGCACCGGCACGGCCACCGGCTTCGGCGTGGGAGCGGCCGGCGGCGCCGGGGCGGGTCTGAAGTACAGGACGGCGCCCGCGACCGCCACCGCCGTGACCACCGCGGCGGCACCCACCCACCACCGTCTGCCGGGCACGCGTGCGGGAGGCGCGGCGGACTGCTGCCCCTCGGCCAGCAGCCGCTGCTCACCGGTGTCCCGCAGCACCTGCTCCGGCACCCGGTCCCCGAGCAGCGTGAGCAGCGCCCGCGTCGCCGTGGGGCGGGCGCGGGGGTCCTTGGCCAGGCAGCGCGCGGCCAGCTCCCGCACCTCGCCGTCGAGGTCGCCGAACTCCGGCTCGGCGTGCATGATGCGATGGATCAGCGCGGGCACGTCGCCCACGCCGAACGGCGGCTTCCCGGTCGCGGCGGCCACCATCGTGGAGGCCCACGCGAACAGGTCCGCCGCAGGCCCGGCCAGGTGACCGGCGAACTGCTCAGGCGCCATGTACGGCGGCGTGCCCACGAGGTGCTCCGCGTCGAACTCCGCCTCCTCCAGCGCCCTGGAGATGCCGAAGTCGATCACGCGCGGCCCGTCCCTGCTGAGCAGCACGTTGCCGGGCTTGAAGTCCCGGTGCACGACGCCCGCCTGGTGGATCGCGGCCAGCGCGGTCAGCGTCCCGATCGCCAGCCGCCGCAGCTCCGCCCCGCGCAGGGCGCCGCGATCGCGGATCACCTCGGCCAGCGAAGGCCCGTCCACGTACTCGCTCACCACGTACGGCGTGCCGCCCAGCTCGCCGCTGGCCAGCACCTGCGCCGTGCAGAACGCCTTGACCCGCCGCGCGTACCCGATCTCCTGCCGGAAGCGCGCCCGCGCCTCGGGGTCGTCGAGCCCGGCCCCGAGCATCTTGATGGCGACCCGTCTCCCGTCGGCCGCCTCACCCAGGTAGACGACGCCCTGGCCACCCTCCCCGAGCCGCCCCAGAACGCGGTGGCCGTCGATCTGGGCCGGGTCTTTCGCGGTCGGCGGGTTCATGAGCGGGGCACGGGGGCGTACTGGAAGAGGAAGGGCTTGTCGTTCGCGATGTCGGCCAGCACGCGTCGGGTGCCGCCGAGGAAATCGACGATCTTGACGACCTGAGTGCCCTTCTTCTTGCCGGGCTCCTCCGTGAGCAGATGCTTGTCGTTGAACCAGCCGAGGAAGCTGCCCTCGTCGTCGGTGTAGGGCACCGTCGCCAGCCGGGCGCCGGTCTTGGCGTCCCAGACGCAGTACGCCTTGCCGGCCGGGCAGACGGTGGCCAGCCTCTTGCCGGAGGGAGAGAACCAGTTGACGCCGCGCGGCAGGCCGACCCAGTGCAGCGTCTTGGTGACCTCGCCCGACATGTCGTAATACGCGACGCCGCCGCGCTTGCCGTCCCAGTAACCCCGGACGATCGAGCCGTCGGGGGTGAAGGTGTAGGGCAAGGAGGGGTTGTCGGTGTACTCGGTCTCGACGTGCACGGACGTCCTGGCGGTCACGTCGACGACCACGAAGCCGACAATCCGCCGTGGCTCGGATTCCGGGTCGTGGACGGACAACAGCATCTTGGTACCGTCCCTCGACCAGACGGGGCTCATGGTCTGCAGGGGTTTCTTGACCGTGTTCACCACGAAGGACTCGCCGGTGGAGAACCTGGAGAACTTGACCTGGTCCAGCTCGGAGCTCTGAAATTTGATCATGGGGTTGAGCGCCACCCAGTCGCCGTTCGGCGCGACCATGGGCTGCTCGGTCGCCCCCATGGCCTTGAACCCACCTGACCTGTCCCTGGCGTAGGCCGTGAACTTGTCGCTGGGCTCCAGGTAGGCCACCAGGCGCACGGGGTCTTTGGGGTGTTCGTGCAGAGTGACGCCGGTCGTCGGCAGCTTCGTGTCGGTGGCCGCCTTCTTCTCCGCGTCCTCCAGCGGTGCCTCCGTCGCCGACGAGGTGATCGTGGGCGTGGCCGCGGCGGCGGTGGGCGGCTTCGTCGCGGCTGCATTGGTGGGTGGCGGGCGATCACCGGCCAGGGCGTACACGCTCACGCCCGACACGAGCGCCCCCGCGGCGAACGCGGCGATCAACGCCGGCACTCCCTCGCGCCACCGGGCCGGCGGCCGGGTCTGCTGGACCGGCGGCGCGGGGCCTTCCACCCGTCCTGTCAGGAACGACGTCTGCCCGACCAGGCGTAACAACACCTCGCTGGCGGCGGGCCGCGCGGCCGGGTCCTTGGCCAGGCAGGCGGCGATCAGGCCGTGCAACTCGCCCAGATCGGGCAGATCAGGCTCACCGCCGGTGATGCGATCGACGGTCGCGGCCATCGAGCCGCCCTCGAAGGGCGACGACCCGCTGACGGCGAACACCATGGTCGCCGCCCACGAGAACACGTCGGCGGCGGACTCGGCGTCCGCCCCGCGTAACCGTTCGGGCGCGGTGTAGGCGGGCACCTCCACCTTCCTGGTGGCGATGGCCGCCTCCGCCAGCGCCTTGGCCAGCCCCGCGTCGACCACCCGCGGCCCGTCGGGGCCGAGCAGGATGGTCCCCGGCCGGATGTCGCCGTGCACCAGCCCGGCCTGGTGCAGCGCGACCAGCGCGGTGATCGTCCCGGCGGCCAGCCGGTAGAGCCCCACGCCGTCGAGCGAGCCGCCGGCGGCTTCGAGCGTGCCCCCCTCGACGAACTCCGTGACGAGGTAGGCCCGGCCGTCCTGCCGCCCCATGTCGAGGATCTGCGCGGTGCCGACCGCGGACGCCTCCCGCAGCGGCTCCATGGCCCGCAGGAAGACCTCGACCCGCAGTTCCTCCGGCAGCAGCCGCACGACCACGGCTTCTTCGACGGAGGACGTGCCGGCGAAGACGTCGCGCCCCAGCCGTCCGGTCAGCCGGTATCCCGCGACTTCGGCGGGATCCTCTGCCCGTAAATCCGTAATCTCCGACATACCGCGTTCAAGCCTTCCACCCGGCCGACTTTGTGATCGTCATTATGGCCCCGCCAGGTCCGCACGACCACGCGGCGGGCCCACCTGACGCGCGTGACGGCGAGCGCCCCGTGGCGGTCAGAGGGCGTATTCCTGGAGGCCACCCGCCCGGTACGGCGGGTGGCGGCCCGCTCGGCACCGCGTAAATTCATAAACTGCCTACATGCCAGAGGGCGATGCTGTTTACCGGGCGGCGGCGCGCCTCAGAGGCGCGCTCGACGGCCGCACTCTCACGCGGTCGGACTTCCGTGTCCCCCGCTACGCCACCACCGACCTGACCGGCCGCGCGGTCCTCACCACCGTCTCCCGCGGCAAGCACCTGCTCACCCGCGTCGAAGGCGACCTGACCGTCCACACCCACCTGCGCATGGAGGGAAGCTGGCAGGTCTCACCCACCGGCCGGCGCGCCCCCGGCGGCGACCAGGTGCGGCTGATCCTGGCCAACGAGCAGTGGCAGGCGGTGGGGGTCAAGCTCGGGATGGTGGATCTCGTCGGCACCGGCGACGAGGCGCGACTGGTCGGCCACCTGGGGCCCGACCTGCTGGGGCCCGATTGGGACCCGGACGAGGCCGTGCGGAGGCTGCGAGGGGCGCCCGACAGGACGATCGGGGAGGCGCTGCTCGATCAGCGCAACCTCGCGGGGATCGGCACGATCTATCGCGCCGAGACCCTGTTCCTGCGCGGGGTCTGGCCATGGCGGCAGGTCGGAGAGATCGAGGATCTTTTCGGGCTCGTCTCATTGGCCCAGCGGCTGCTGAACGCCAACAAGGGGCATGCGGGCACGGTGACCACAGGTGATCGCCGCCCGGCGAACCAGACGTGGGTCTATGGCAGGGCGGGGAGGCCCTGTCGCCGATGCGGCACGCGCATCAGCCGCGGGGAGATGGGGGCGCGTCCACAGGAACGGCTGATCCTGTGGTGTGCCGGCTGCCAGCCGCGTTAGGCAGCCACCATGTCCTTGACTTCGGGGAACACGGAGTCGCCGATCGACCCGGGAACCGTCTCGGAAAGGGACAGGCGCTCGTGCTCGGGAACATCTGCCATCACCGGGGCAGCCTGGAGCTCCGCCAGCGCGAACTGGTCGGAAACCTCACGCAACACCTGCGAAAGCGGCACTCCCAGCGCGCCGCAGATCGACGCGAGCAACTCGGACGAGGCCTCCTTCTGGCCACGCTCCACCTCGGACAGGTATCCGAGTGAGACACGTGCAAGAGTGGACACCTCGCGTAGCGTGCGTCCCTGCCGCACCCGCAACCGCCTCAGCACGTCGCCGAGCAGCTGACGCAGCAGAATCATCTGTCGCTCCCTCCCCGGCGCGGATGTCTTCACCACGCCCCGCGCGATCGGATCGTGCCGCACATTGGTCTTCTTCGCTTCGTACATACTCCTCGCCGTCATCACTGGACGTCGCCGCCCCTGGACCGCCGCTCGTGCCTCGTTGCGCGACTTATCAGGCCCGCCTGCCGGGCGCTCGGTGCTTGCAGTTGGCTCACGGACCTCACTCACAGCTCCACCGTACCCGTATCCACCGACACCGCGTCAGACCGCGCATCGCTTGTTCGCTCGGGACGTAACACGGTAATCACCCGGAATGTTCCCCTTTGTTCGCCTTCAGCACACCTGCCAGGAGATCGACTGCCTCGTCCACCGTCTCTACCCTGATACGTTCGCGTGACCCTTTGAGACTCAATTCGCGGGCGGAAATCTGTCCGCCCGGTCCGCAGACGGCCACGTGCACGGTGCCCACGCCCCTGCCGTCCTGCGGCTCCGGGCCCGCCACCCCCGTCACGGCCAGCCCGTACGTCGCTCCGCACAGCCGCGCCACCCCCGCCGCCATGGCCGCGGCCACCTCCGGATGCACGGCCCCCTCGCGCGCCAGCAACTCCGCCGGCACGCCCAGCAACTCGTGCTTGAGGTCGGTCGCGTAGGAGATCACGCCGCCCCTGAACGCCCTGGAGGAGCCCGAGACCGACGTGATCGCGGCCCCGATGAGCCCGCCGGTCAGCGACTCGGCCACGGCGACCGTGGCGCCCTGGCGCACCAGCATCGTCAGCACCCCGGCCACGTCCGCCATCGATCACTCCCCGCGCGCCTGCTTGGCGACTTTACGCAGTTTGACGGCCCGGACGATGTAGTCGACGCCCGTGCCCACGGTGACGACGACCGCTGCGCCCATCACCACCCACCGGACCGGCCCCGGGATGAAGGGCAGGAGGTAGAGCACGATCGCGGTGATCTGCAGGACGGTCTTGACCTTGCCGCCGTAGCTGGCCGGGATGACCGCGTGCCGCAGTAACACGAACCGCAGGGCCGTGATGCCCAGCTCCCTGCCGATGATCACGAGCGTGACCCACCACGGCAGCTCGCCGAGGATCGACAGGCTCACGAGCGCGGCGCCCGTCAGCGCCTTGTCGGCGATCGGGTCGGCGATCTTGCCGAAATCGGTGATGAGGCCGTAGCGCCTGGCCAGCTCTCCGTCGAGGTGGTCGGTGATGGAGGCCACCGCGAACAGCGCCAGCGCGCCCACCCGCCATCCCGTGCCGGGCAGGAAGAGACAGACGACGAAGAAAGGGACGAGCACCAACCGGAGGACCGTGAGGACGTTGGCGATGTTCCACGGGCTTACGACGCGGCGCTCGTCCCGTTTCATGGACCGGCCTTGATACGCGCGATCAGGTCAACCCCCTCGGCGTCGACCACGACCGCGCGTACGATCTGGCCCCGGACCAGGCCGATGCCCTGCACCGTGACCGAGCCGTCGACCTCGGGCCCCTGGTGCGCCGCCCGGCCCTCGTAGCCGCCGTCGCCCAGGTCGTCGTCGATCAGCACATCGACCTCCGTGCCGATGCGCTCCTCCGCGCGCTGGGCGGTCAGCTCCTCGGCCAGCTCGGTCAGCATGCGCACCCGTTCGTCGATGACCTCCTGCGCCAGCTTGCCCGGCAGGTCGGCCGCCTCGGTGCCGTCCTCGTCGGAATAGCCGAACACGCCGATCACGTCGAGCCTGGCCTCCTCCAGGAAGCCGACCAGCTCGCCGAACTCCTCCTCGGTCTCGCCGGGGAAGCCCACGATGAAGTTGGAGCGCACACCCGCCTCGGGGGCGCGCTCGCGAATGGTCTCCAGCAGCCCCAGGAAGCGCTCGGGGTCGCCGAAGCGGCGCATCCTGCGCAGGACCGAGCCGCTGGCGTGCTGGAAGGACAGGTCGAAGTAGGCGGCGACGCCCTCGGTGCCGGTGAGCACGTCGATCAGGCCCGGCCGCAGCTCGGCCGGCTGCAGGTAGCTGGCCCGCACCCGCTCGACGCCCTCCAGGGCCGCGAGCTGCGGCAGCAGCTTCTCCAGCGCCCTCAGGTCGCCCAGGTCCTTGCCGTAGGAGGTGGAGTTTTCGCTGACCAGGACGAGCTCGCGCACGCCCCTGTGGGCCAGCCAGTCGGCCTCCGCCAGCAGCTCGTCGGGCTTGCGCGAGACGTAGGAGCCGCGGAAGGCCGGGATGGCGCAGAACGTGCACCGCCTGTCGCAGCCGGAGGCCAGCTTGAGCGAGGCCACCGGGCTCTCGTCGAGCCGTTTGCGCAGCACGCGCGGGCCGCTGGCGGGCGCGACGCCCGCCGGCAGGTCGCCGTGGCCCGGGATGCCGGCCTTGGGGGCCGCGGCCCGGTCGACCGGCGAGATGGGCAGCAGGAGGCGGCGGTCGCGCGGCGTGTGCGGCTTGAGCGACTTGCCGGCGAGCACGTCGTCGAGGCGCCCGCCGATCTCGCTGTAGTCGTCGAAGGAGATGACCGCGCTGGCCTCCGGCAGGGCCTCGGCCAGCTCGTTGCCGTAGCGCTCGGCCATGCAGCCCGCGGCCACCACCTTGGCGCCGGAGTCGGCGGCGGCGAGCAGCGTGTCGATGGAGTCTTTCTTGGCCGAGTCAATGAAGCCACACGTGTTGACGACGACGACATCGGGGTCGTCGTCGCCCAGCTGCCAGCCGGCAGCCTCAAGTCGCGCGGCGAGCTCCTCGGAGTCGACCTCGTTGCGCGCGCAGCCCAGGGTGATCAGCGATGCGGTTCGGCGGGATGACATGGTGAACACTACGGTATCGGGAGTTGGCCACCACCTGATGCACTGGCTCCCCCGCTGACCACCGCGTGACTACCGTGACTGCGGTTTCGGCGGCCCGAACGAGCGCCTGACGACCTCTCCCCGGCCGCCGAGCCCCTTCACCCTCTTGCCGTTGACGTGCAGGGTAATGGCTCCGGCGTCCGCGATCAGCACGTTGACCTTCTCGGCCGCCTGCCAGGTGGAGGTCTTGCCCGCCTTCAGTGTCCCGGCGAACAGTTTGCGCCCCTGGGCGTCGTGCACGTTCACGTACGACGACCGCTTGGCCCTCATCTTGACCGTCACCATCTTCTTGGCGACCGCCTTGCCCGGCGCCGGCTTGGGCGCCTCGGTGATGGGCGTGTTGGGCGGGACGCTGGGCCTGGCCGAGGCCGCCCGCACGTCGCCCGTCCGCACCTGGTCACTCGCGCCGCCCAGCACCCGCATCATGCCGAACACCACCACGATGGTCAGCGCCACGCCGAGCGCCATCGTCCAGTTCGGCCCGCGCCGCTCCGGCAGGTGGATCTTCTTGTCGGCCTGGAACACGGCCGAGGCCGCCACCGGTAGCGGCGCCCCTCCGTGTTCCTGGTCATAGAGATGGATGACGGCCTCGGGATCGAGCCCGACGGCCTTGGCCACGGCCCTGACGTGCCCTCTGGCGTAGAAGGCGCCGCCGCACTGACCGTAGTCGTCCTGCTCCATGCACTGGATGATCGCTTCGCGAATCCTGGTGGCCGCGCCGACCTGCTCGACCGACAGTCCGGCGGACTGCCTGGCGGCCCTCAGCATGGCCCCGATGCTCTGCTCCTGCACTGCGAACGCCCCCCACCACACCATGACTCTTCGTGGTGGTACATATTCAATCAGTTATCGCCGCGCACTCACGCATTGGGGTCATTCGCCACGCAGGTCGGCCAGCAAACCCGCGAGCTCGTCGGGCTTCACGAGCACCTCACGCGCCTTGGAGCCCTCGCTCGGGCCGACCACGTTGCGGCTTTCGAGCAGGTCCATCAGCCGCCCCGCCTTGGCGAACCCGACGCGCAGCTTGCGCTGCAGCATCGAGGTCGAGCCGAACTGCGTGGTCACGATCAGCTCGGCCGCCTGGATCAGCAGGTCGAGGTCGTCGCCGATGTCCTCGTCGATCTCGCGCTTGACCGGCGCGGCGGCCACGTCGTCGCGGTATTCGACCTGCATCTGCGCCTTGCAGTGCTCGACGATCCCCGCGATCTCCTTCTCCGAGACGAACGCGTTCTGGATGCGGATCGGCTTGCTCGCGCCCATCGGCAGGAACAGCGCGTCACCCTGCCCGACCAGCTTGTCGGCGCCCGGCTGGTCGAGGATGACGCGCGAGTCGGTGAGGCTGGAGACGGCGAACGCCAGGCGGGAGGGCACGTTGGCCTTGATCAGGCCGGTGACCACGTCGACCGACGGCCGCTGGGTGGCGATCACGAGGTGGATGCCGGCCGCGCGGGCGAGCTGCGTGATGCGCACGATCGAGTCCTCGACGTCGCGCGGGGCCACCATCATGAGGTCGGCCAGCTCGTCCACGATCACCAGCAGGTACGGGTAGGGCTGGTAGACGCGCTCACTGCCCGGCGGCGGCTGCAGCTTGCCCGCCCGCACGGCCTTGTTGAACTCGTCCACGTGCCGGAACCCCGACGCCGCCAGGTCGTCGTAGCGCCGGTCCATCTCGCCCACGACCCATTCGAGGGCCTCGGCGGCCTTCTTCGGGTTCGTGATGATGGGGGTGATCAGGTGGGGGATGCCCTCGTACACGCTGAGCTCGACCCGCTTGGGGTCGACCAGCACCATGCGCACCTCGTCGGGCGTGGCGCGCATGAGGATGCTGGTGATCAGCCCGTTGACGCAGACCGACTTGCCGGCGCCGGTGGCGCCCGCGATGAGCAGGTGGGGCATCTTGGCGAGGTTCGCGACGATGGTGCGGCCCTCGACGTCCTTGCCCAGGCCGACGATCATCGGATGGTGGTCGGCCTGGGCCACCTGGGCCCGCAGCACGTCGCCGAGCGAGACGAGGTCCTTGTCGGCGTTCGGGATCTCGACGCCGATGGCCGACTTCCCGGGGATGGGCGACAGGATGCGGACATCGGCGGACTTGACGGCGTACGCGATGTTCTTGGTGAGGGCCGTGACCTTCTCCACCTTGACCGCGGGCCCCAGCTCGATCTCGTAGCGGGTCACCGTCGGCCCGCGCGTGAACCCGATCACTTGCGCGTCGATGGTGAACTGCTCCAGCACGCTCGTCAGCGCGTTGACCACGGTCGTGTTGGCCTTGGTCTGCGGCTTGGGCGCCGTGCCCTGCTTGAGGTGCTGCAGGTCGGGGACGCTGTAGGGGCCAGCCTGCGGCGACAGGACGAGCTGCTCGACCTTGCGGGGCGCGGGAGTGGGCTGCGGCGGCTCAGGCCTCCTCTCAGCCTCGGGAGCGGGCTGTTCCTCCTCGTCGGTGAGCCCCGGCACGATCTCGGGCGAGTGGTCGGCCCGCTGCTGCTTGTCCTTCTCGGACAGCACGGGTGTGTCGTAGGGCTTGACCGTCTCAACGGGCTCGCCGTCCTCGGTCTTCTTGGTCCTGGTCCGCTTCCTGGCCGGCGTCTTCTGCTGGTCGGGCTCCGCGTGCCGTTCGAACAGCATGTGCTTGAGCTCGGCCAGCCGCTCGGGGATGCGGTGCACGGGCGTGGCGGTGATCACCAACACGCCGAACCCGGACAGGAGCAGCAGCAGCGGGATCGTGATCCACGGCGGCAGGATGCTCATCGGCGGCGCCGACACGATGAACCCGATCATGCCGCCGGCCTGCGACACCCGGTCCATGCCCTGGCCCTCACCGGCCGGGTAGGGGGTGCCGTTGGCCACGTGGATGACGCCGAGCACGCCGACCAGCAGCGCGGCCCACCCGATCACCATGCGGCCGGTGTCGGCGTTCTGGTCGGGGTGGCGCAGGTAACGCCAGGCCAGCAGCCCGAGCAGCAGCGGCAGCGCCCAGGCGAGCGAGCCGAACACGCCGCGTACGGCCGCGTTGACCACACCGGCGACGGCGCCGTCGGAGTTGCGCCAGACCATGGCCGCGACCACGATCGCGCCCGCGAGGACCGTCAGGCCCAGGCCGTCGCGCCGGTGCGCGGGATCAAGCTCGCGGGCGTTCTTGCCCAGCGCGCGAGCCGTGCTGCCGATGCCGTTGGCGAGCAGCATCCACAGCCCCACGATCAGCTTGCCGATCATGGTGAAGACCCAGCTGATGGGGTCTTGGTGGGTCATCGAGGGTTTGCGACCGGCGGAGGATCCCTTCGCCCTGGACCGTCCCGCCGACGTGCTCCCGCGCTTCGCGGGGGTCGAGCGAGCAGAGGTCGACCGCTTCGCCGGCCCCTTCGATGCGCTTTTCGGCGTACGGGTGGCCATGATGCCAAAGGTACGTCGGAGACACCGCGATGCGCGCGTAGGCTCGCCGGTGTCTTCAACCTTCAGTCTCTCGCGCGGACCGTCGAGACGGCCTCGAAGGCGGCCTGCATGGCGGCCACCCGGTCGGCGAGGTCCTTGACCGCCTCCATCAGCCCCTCGTCCCCCGTCGTGTCCTCCCCCAGCTCGTGCAGGCGCGACTCCACCGAGCCGAGCCGCCGCGCGAAGTCCTCCAGCGCCGCGTCGTCCTGGACGAGCTGGCTCAGCAGCGCCGTCTGCTCGGACAGCACCGCGTTCTTGCGGAACAGCTCCATGAACACCGCGACCTTCGACCTGAGCACCCACGGGTCGAACGGCTTGGTGAGATAGTCGACCGCGCCCACCGCGTAGCCCCGGAAGGCCGCCCCCGAACTGGGCTCGGTGCCGGTCAGGAAGATGATCGGCACGTCGCGGGTCTGGTCGAGCCGCTTGATGTGGGTGGCGGTCTCGAAGCCGTCCATGCCGGGCATGAGCACGTCGAGCAGCACGACCGCGAAGTCGTGGCGCAGCATCAGCTTCATCGCCTCGGGCCCCGACCTGGCCTTGAACAGCAGTTGCTGCAGCGGCCGCAGCACGGCCTCCAGCGCTACCAGGCTCTCCTCGTTGTCGTCCACCAGCAGGATCTTGACCTGTCGGTTCATCCCCCATCCTCCCTGTCTCCCGCGAGCCACCCGCGCATCACCTCCAGGAGCTGGTCGAGGTCCACGGGCTTGGGAACGTAGTCGGATGCGCCGCAGGCGATCGTCTTCTCCCGGTCGCCGGGCATCGCCTTCGCGGTGAGCGCGACGATGGGCAGGTCGGCGAAGCGCGGCATCTGGCGTACCGCGACGAGCGTCTCGTAGCCATCCATCTCGGGCATCATCACGTCCATGAGGACCAGCGCGATGTCCTCCTCACGCTCCAGGGCCTCGATGCCCTCCCTGCCGTTCTCGGCGTAGACGATCTCCATGCCGAGCCGGCCGAGCACATGGGTCAGGGCGTACACGTTGCGGATGTCGTCGTCCACGATGAGCACCCGCCGGCCGCCGAACACCGCGCCGAGCGGGTCGTCGTTGAGCCGGGTGAGCGTGGAGCCCCGCAGCCACAGGTCGTCGCCCTCCGCCGACGGCCACTCGTCGTGCGGCGGGGCCGCGCGGGTCTCGACCGCCTCCAGTGCGGGCTCGGCCTCCCGCTCGGGCTCGCCCGCGTGGCCCGCGACCGGGCACCTGGCCGGCACGAAGAGGGTGAACGTGCTGCCCGAGTCGGGCCTGCTGCTGGCGTGGATCTCGCCGCCGAGCAGCCGGGCGATCTCGCTGCTGATCGACAGGCCGAGCCCCGTGCCGCCGTATTTGCGGCTCGTGGTGCCGTCGGCCTGCTGGAACGCGCCGAAGATGGCCGGCAGTTTGTCGGCCGCGATCCCGATGCCGGTGTCGCTGACCGCGAACGCGATCACGTCGCCGTCGGCCGCCTCGCGTTCGACCCTGACCTCCAGGCGCACCTCGCCCGCGGAGGTGAACTTGACCGCGTTCGACAGCAGGTTGCGCAGGATCTGCTGGAGGCGGCGCTCGTCGTTGTACAGCTCACGCGGGGTGCCCGGCCTGACCTCGATCTCGAACGTGAGCCCCCGGTCCACGGTGAGCGGCCGGAACGTGGCGTCCACGTAGTCGAGCAGCTTGCTCAGCGGCAGCTTCTCGGGCCGTACGTCCATCCGCCCGGCCTCGATCTTGGACAGGTCGAGGATGTCGTTGATGAGCTGGAGCAGGTCGCTGCCGGCGTTGTGGATCGTCGTGGCGAACTCGACCTCCTGCTCCGACAGGTTCCCCTCGGGGTTGTCGGCCAGCAGCCTGGCCAGGATGAGCAGGCTGTTGAGCGGGGTGCGCAGCTCGTGGGACATGTTGGCCAGGAACTCCGACTTGTAGCGGGAGGAGGTGGCCAGCAGGTGGGCCTTCTCCTCCAGCGCGGCGTTCGACTTGCGCAGCTCGGCCTGCTGGCGCTGCAGCTCGTCGGAGCGGCCCTGGAGCTGCTGGGCCAGCCGCTGGGACTCCGACAGCAGCGCCTCGGTGCGGGCGTTGGCGATGATCGTGTTGATCGCCACGCCGATGGTCACCACGAACTGGTCGAAGAAGGCCAGGTGCACGTCGCTGAACCGGCTGAACGAGGCCAGCTCGATCACCCCGAGCACCTTGTCCTCGTACACGATGGGCAGCACCACCACGCTGGCCGGAGCCGCCTCGCCGAGTCCCGAGTGGACCTTGATGTAGCCGGGCGGCACGTCCTCGAACAGGATGCGCTTGCGTTCCAGGGCCGCCTGCCTGATCAGGCCGGGACCGGGTGTGCCGGGCCCGGGGAGCACGTCGTGGGCGGCGCCGTAGCCGGCGATGAAGGCCAGCGAGCCGTCGGGCGAGTCGGCGTCGGCCAGGAAGAAGGCGCCGTACTGGGCGCTGACCAGCGGCGTCAGCTCGCGCAGGATGAGGTCGGCCACCTCGACCAGGTCGCGGTGGCCCTGCATGAGCCCGGCGATGCGGGCCAGGTTGCTCTCCAGCCAGTCTTTGGCGCGGGTGGTCTCGCGCAGGTTGGCGACCATGAGGTTGACGTTGTTCTTCAGCTCGGCGACCTCGCCCTTGGCCTCGACGCTGATCGAGCGGCTCAGGTCGCCCTGGGCGACGGCGCTGGCCACCTCGGCGATGGCGCGCACTTGGGTGGTGAGGTTGCCGGCCAGCTCGTTGACGTTCTTGGTGAGGCGCTCCCAGGTGCCGTAGACGCCCTCGACCTCGGCCTGCCCGCCCAGCCTGCCCTCGGAGCCGACCTCGCGGGCCACCCGCGTCACCTCGGAGGAGAACGACGACAGCGTGTCGACCATGGTGTTGATGGTGGTCTTGAGTTCGAGGATCTCGCCGCGGGCGTCCACGTCGATCTTCTTGTACAGGTCGCCGTTGGCCACGGCGGTGGCGACCTGGGCGATGTTGCGCACCTGGCTGGTGAGGTTGGAGGCCATGAAGTTGACGTTGTCCGTCAGGTCCTTCCACACCCCGCTCACCCCCCGAACCTGCGCCTGACCGCCCAACCGCCCCTCGGTGCCGACTTCGCGGGCCACCCTGGTCACCTCGTCGGCGAACGCGGACAGCTTGTCGACGGTGGCGTTGATGGTGTCCTTGAGCTGGAGGATCTCGCCGCGGGCGTCCACGTTGATCTTCTTGTACAGGTCGCCGTTGGCGATGGCGGTGGTGACCTTGGCGATGTTGCGTACTTGGCTGGTGAGGTTGGAGGCCATGAAGTTGACGTTGTCCGTCAGGTCCTTCCACACCCCGCTCACCCCCCGAACCTGCGCCTGACCGCCCAACCGCCCCTCGGTGCCCACCTCACGGGCCACCCGCGTCACCTCGTCGGCGAACGCCGACAACTGCCCCACCATCGTGTTGACGGTGTCCTTGAGCTGCAGGATCTCGCCCTTGACGTCGACGCTGATCTTGCGGCTCAGGTCGCCCTGGGCGACGGCGGTGGCGACCTGGGCGATGTCGCGTACCTGCTCGGTGAGGTTGGAGGCCATGAAGTTGACGTTGTCGGTCAGGTCCTTCCACACCCCGCTCACCCCCCGCACCTGCGCCTGACCGCCCAACCGGCCCTCCGTACCCACCTCGCGCGCCACCCGCGTCACCTCGTCGGCGAACGCCGACAACTGCCCCACCATCGTGTTGATGGTGTCCTTGAGCTGCAGGATCTCGCCCCGCGCGTCGACGGTGATCTTCTTCGACAGGTCGCCGTTGGCCACCGCGGTCGTCACCTGCGCGATCGAGCGCACCTGGGTGGTCAGGTTGGAGGCCATGAAGTTGACGTTGTCGGTCAGGTCCTTCCAGGTGCCGAGCACGCCCTTCACCTCGGCCCGGCCGCCGAGCTGCCCCTCGGTGCCGACCTCGCGCGCCACCCGGGTGACCTCGCTGGCGAACGACGAGAGCTGGTCGACCATGGTGTTGACGGTCAGCTTGAGCTCCAGCAGCTCGCCCGTGGCCTCGACCGTCACCTGCCGGGTCAGGTCGCCCCTGGCCACGGCCGTGGTCACCACCGCGATGTCGCGCACCTGGGCCGTCAGCCGCCCGGCCATGGCGTTGACCGCTTCGGTGACGTCGCGCCAGCTCCCCGACATGCCCTGCACCTTGGCCCGGCCGCCGAGCCGCCCCTCGGTGCCGACCTCGCGCGCCACCCTGGTCACCTCGCCGGAGAACAGCGCGAGCTGGTCGACCATGCGGTTGACGGCCTTGCCCATCAGGCGCAGCCCGCCGCGCAGCGGCCGGTTGTCCTCCTGCAGGTCCACCCGTTTGGACAGGTCGCCGTCGGCGACCGCGTTGAGCACCCGGGTGGCCTTGGCCGCCGGAATGACGAGCGCGTCGACCAGGGTGTTGACGGCGGCGATGTTGACCGCCCAGCTCCCCGTGCCGGGGCTCGGGCTCAGGCGCTCGTCGAGCCGCCCGTGCCTGGCCACCTCACCGCGCAATCGGGTCAGCTCGTTGGACAGGTGCTCGTTGCGGTCGATCACCTGGTTGAACGTGATCGCCAGCTCGGCGAGGACGGGATCGCCGGGCATCTCCAGCCGGGTGCGGAAGTTCCCGTCGCGCAGCCCCTGCAGGGCCACGAGCAGGGGACGGAGGTCCGCTGGGTGGAGCGATCCAGGCGTGTACGGCGATTCCAACTGCGCGACCATGGCGGCCTTCTTCACAACTGGAGGTATCAACGGCATCAGTCTGCCACTCTGAGAGTGACTGAACTGCCACATCGAGTGATGTTCTAGGACGCAGAGTGGACACGACCAGGGTGTCGAGCACGGCTTTCGACGGCACTCCCCATGCACCGGCGCACGCGCGCAGATTCGTCCGCCAGGTGCTGGGCGAGTGGCGCCTGAGCCATCTGGCGGAAGACGCCGTGCTCCTGACCAGCGAACTCGTCACCAACGCCGTGGTGCACGCGGGCACCGGCGTCGAGCTGACGTGCCGCCTGGACGTCGACGCCACTCCGGCGAAACTCGAAATCGAGGTCGACGACCACCATCCCACCCGCACCATCCTGGCCGCCGAATCCCCGCCACCCGAAGGCGACCCGCTGCCCACCTCAGGGCGCGGCCTCGCGCTCGCCGGGATGCTGGCCGACGCCTGGGGCGTCACCTACACCAGGACGGCCAAGCGCGTCTGGGTGCGCATGGAGCTCAGCGAGGGCTGCGACCAGCAGGAGGTCGTGGTCGGCCCGCCCGGCCTGGCCCCCGCCATGATCGCCGCGCCCATCGACACCCTGCACGTCGGCGTGGTGGTGTGCGACCGCGACGGCGTGGTGGAGTCGTGGAACTCCGAGGCCGAGCAGTTGCTGGGCTGGCGGCCCGAGCAGGCCATCGGCAGGTCGCTCAAGGAGCTGGTGGCCTGGCGCGGCCACGGGCCCTACGCGCTGTCGCTGGCCGACACGCTCAACCTGGGCCGCTGGCGGGGCGAGGCGCGGATGCGCCACCTGGACGGCCGGCTCGTGCCCGTCTACGTGTCCCACCTGCGCACGCGTTCCGAGGAGCGCCGGGCGATCTGGATGGTGGTGGCCAGCGATCACCGCTATGTCCTGACGCCGCCTCCCGCGCCGCTGCGCAGGGAGGCGGGCCGGCGGATCAAGGACCTGCTCGACCAGGACATGCCGTTCTCCGAGCTGCTCGACACGATCGCCCAGATCGTGCAGATGTCGTGCGGCGGCGACGCCGCCTACGTGCTGCTGGCCGCCGACGGCGGCCACCGGTTCGGCGTGGCGGCCGGTGCCGGCGTCACGGCCGGGCTGGTGGGGGTGCTGGCCACGGGGGTGTTCGGCGTCGACCGCAAGGCGCCCGCCATGATCGAGGACCTGCTGGCCGGGGACGTCGAGCTGGCCCAGCAGCTCCGGGCCCGGTCGCTGGCGTGCGCGCCGCTGCTCGTGTCCGGCGAGGTGACCGGCTACATCGTGGTCACGGCTGCCCAGCCGGGCCGCTTCGACCAGGAGCTCACGGTCAGCCTGCAGCACATCGCCGACCAGGTCGCCGTGCCCGTGCAGCGCGAGCGGCTGGCCGAGCAGGAGCGCGCGCACCGGGGGCGGCTGTCGTTCCTGGCCGAGGCGGGCGAGTTGCTGGCGGGCGTCCACGACGAGGAGCTGATCGCGGCCCTGACCGCGCAGCTCGTGGTGCCCAAGATCGCCACGTGGGCCGCGGTCTACCTGACCGATCTGGCGGGCATGACCAGGCTCGCCCACGTCTGGCACAGCGAGGAGCGCCACAACGCCGACCTGCGCAAGTCGCTGCCCGCCATCCCGCGCACCGCGCTCAACGAGATGACCTGGCCGGTCGGCCCGGAGAACGTGCTGGCGTTCCCGCTGCTCACCCAGGGCAGGTCGCACGGCGCGCTGGTGATCGGCCGGGCCGAGACGACGCTGCCGCTCGAACTGGCCGACCTGCTGGCCGACCTGTGCCGGCTGGTGGCGCTCAACCTGCACACCGCCATGCTGTACGCCAGGCAGGCGACCACCTCGCGGGTGCTGCAGCGCAGCCTGCTGCCCATGCGGACGGCGCCCATGCCGGGCCTGGAGTCCGCGGTCGTCTACGAGCCGGCCGAGGAGGGCGCGGACGTCGGCGGCGACTTCTACGACCTGTTCACGGTGGCCGACCACTGGTGTTTCGCCCTGGGCGACGTGTGCGGCAGCGGCCCGGAGGCGGCCGCGGTCACGGGGCTGGCCCGGCACGCCGTACGCCTGCTGGCCAAGGAGCACTACACGGTGGCCGACATCTTCGACCGGCTCAACCACGCACTGCTGGAGGAGGGCGAGGAGGGCCGGTTCCTCAGCCTGCTGTGCGGGGAGCTGACCCCGCTCCCCCAGGGCGGCGCGCTGTGCACGATCGCCTCGGCCGGCCATCCGCCGCCCCTCCTGCTGCGGGAGAGCGGCCTGGTGGAGGCCATGGCGACGCCGCAGTTGCTGCTCGGCATCGAGGCCGGCGCCCGGTTCTACGTGGAGACGTTCGAGCTCGCGCCGGAGGAGGTGCTGCTGTGCGTCACCGACGGCGTGACCGAGCGCCGCGACGGCGACCGGCTGCTGGACGACGGCGACGGGCTGTCGGCGATCCTGGCCGGCTGCGCGGGGCTGAGCGCCCACGCGGTGGCCGAGCGCGTGCGGCACGCCGTCGAGACCTTCGCCACCGAGCCGTCGCAGGACGACGTGGCCCTGTTGGTGATCAAGGCCGCCGCCGCCCTGCGTCAGGTCAGATGAAGCGATAGGTCGTGGTGGAGGTGCGGAGCTCGCCCGGCCGCAGCACGGTCGAGGGAAACTGCGGCTGGTTGGGCGCGTCGGGGAAGTGCTGCGTCTCCAGGCACAGCCCGGCGAAGGCCCCGAACGGCGTGGTGACCCCGTCCAGCATGCTCCCTGAGTAGAACTGCACGCCGGGCTCGGTGGTCGTGACCTCCATGGTCAGATCGCCTGCCGTGACCTGGACGGGGCCGTCGAGCACGAAGCAGTGGTCGTAGGCGCCGTCGTAGCGCTCGCCCAGGGCGTGCGGCTCGCGGAAGTCGAACGGCGTGTCCTTGACCTTGGCCAGCTCGCCCGTGGGGATCTTGTCCTCGTCGACCGGCAGGTAGTGCTCGGCCTCCATGCGGATGACGTGGTCGAGCACGTCGCCGCCGCCCTTGAGGTTGAAGTAGCTGTGGTTCGTCAGGTTGACCACGGTCGGGGCGTCGGTCTCGGCCGTGTAGTCGATGCGGAGCGCGTCGTCCGCGAGCGTGTACGTGACCGAGGCGGTCAGCGTGCCCGGGTAGCCCTGGTCGCCGTCGGGGCTGGTCAGCGTCAGCGTCACCGACGAGCCGGTGCGCTCGGCGATCGTCCACACCTGGCTGTCGAAGCCCTCGGTGCCGCCGTGCAGGCTGTTGGGGCCGTTGTTGAGCGGCAGCCGAAACTCGACGCCGTCGAGGGTGAAGGTGCCGCCGGCGATGCGGTTGCCGTAGCGGCCGACGACGGCGCCGAAGTAGCGGCTGCGGGTCCGGTAGTCCTCCAGCGTGTCCAGCCCGAGCACGACGTTGACCCCGGACACCTCCAGCGTGCGCACGATGGCGCCGTAGGTGAGCACCTCGGCGCGCAGCCGCCCTGAGGACAGCTCTACGCTCTCGACCTGCCGGCCTGACGGCAGCGTTCCGAAGATCATGATTGGGCCCTTCCCGTGGATTCGCGGACGATGAGGGCGGTGTCGAGGGTCACCGTCGCACCCTCGCCCCCCGACTGCAGCAGCAGATCGACGGCCATCCTTCCGGCGGCCACGGCCGGCATGGCGACCGTGGTCAGTTTGGGCCGGTTGAGCCGTCCCGGGAGGATGTCGTCGAACCCGATGACACTTATCTGGTCTGGTACCCCTATCTCCATCGCCGACAGGCCCTCAATGACGCCGAGCGCCACGAGGTCGTTGTAGGCGAGCACCGCGGTGGCCCCGCAGGCCGCCACGTCGGGGGCCACGGCCAGGCCGCCGGCCTCGGTCGGCTGGTTGGGGCCGAAGAAGACCAGGTCGAGCCCGACCGCCTCGGCGGCCACGCCCTGCATCTCGTTGCTGGTCCACGAGCCGATCGGCCCGGACACGAGCGCGATCCTGCGGTGGCCGAGCCCGGCCAGGTGCTCCAGGGCGGCTTCGGCGCCCTGGGCGACGTTCATGAGCACGGCGGGCATGCCCTTGATCCGCCGGTTGATCACGACGAACGGCACGTCCTCGGCCAGGCGCTCGATCATCTTGTTCGACAGGCGGGGGCTGCACAACAGGACGCCGTCCACCTGTTTGGTGAACGTCCTGATCAGCTCCTCCTCGACCCGCGGGTCCTCGTCCGTGTCGGCCACGAACACGTGGTAGTCGCGGCCCCTGGCCTGCGACTGGGCGGCCTTGATGAGCGGCGGGAAGAACGGGTTGGCGATGTCGGCGACGATCAGGCCCATGTTGAACGTGCGCCCGGTGGTCAGGGCCCTGGCCGCCCGGTTGGGGCGGTAGCCCAGGTCGTCGGCGGCGGCCAGCACGCGGCTTCTGGTGGCAGGATTGACCAGGTGCGGCGCGGAGAACGTACGGGACACTGTGGACACGTGCACGCCGCAGGCGCGCGCCACGTCCTTGATCGTCGCCGCCATCCGGGCCCTCCCTTGCAAACGGTTGCCAGATCAAACCTTGACCTTTGGGCCTCAAGTCGTCAAGGTTCTTGCAACCGGTTGCCGATTACCAGGAGCCGCCCAGCTCGTTCAGCGTGAAGACGCCGCCGGCGCGGTGGTGCAGGGGCTCCGACAGGTCGGGCTCGCCGTGCTCGGCGATCAGCGCGGCGGCCATGGGCTCGGAGGAGTCGCGGGAGACGTACCCGATGGCCTCGGCCTCGCGCAGGGACCACCAGCGGCGGGCGTTGTCGGAGACGCCCCAGACGACGTGGTAGCCGGGCGCGACCAGGGCGGCCTCGACCAGGCGGGCGAGGTCGTCGGGTGAGATCCAGGTGGCCAGGCCGCGGGTGTCCACGGAGCCCTCATTGCAGGTGCCGAGCCTGACGACGGTCACGTTCATGCCGAACCGGTCGTGGTAGAGGCTGCCGAGCGCCTCCATGACGACCTTGCTCACGCCGTAGAAGGTGTCGGGGCGCGGGAAGGCGTAGTCGGGCAGGTCCTCGCCGGACTCCGGCCTGGTGTGGAAGCCGGCCGCGTGGTGGCTGCCCATGAGCACGAGGTGCTCCACGCCCTCGTTGCGCGCCGCCTCCATGAGCACCTGCGTGCCGTCGATGTTGGCCCGCACGATGTCGTCCCAGGGGTGTTCGCGGCTCTGGCCGCCCAGGTGCAGGACGGCGTCCACGCCCTTCATCGCCTCGGCCATCGCGGCCGGGTCGGCCAGGTCGGCCGTCACCCACTCCTCGCCAGGGCCGGGCTCGACCGGGTGAAGGTCGGAAAGACGCAGCGTGCGGCCTTCGCGGGCGAGCCGTGGCCGGAGCAGCTTGCCCACATTTCCGGCGGCCCCTGTCATGAGAATGCGCATGCATCCATGATGTACACGATTCTGCTTGAGATTCACATCCTTGAATATTGACCGTGAGCTATGCCACTAGTTACGTTCACACACGTCCGTCAAGTGCACGACACATGTCCACGTATGTGAACGGGAGGCGGTCTGATGTCACGTCGTCTACTCGGGGTCGCGATCATGACGACCTTGGCCGTAGGGCTGACAGGCTGCGGCTCCGGGGAATCGGGTTCGGACAACGCGCTGGAGATCTGGATCAGGCAGGCGCCGGATTCCGACTCCGCCAAGACAGCCAAGAAGCTCGCCGACGCTTTTACCAAGGCGAGTGGCGTTCAAACTAAAGTCGTCGCACTTTTCGACGACTTCGAAACGAAACTGAACCAGCAGGCGGCGCAGAAGCAGCTGCCCGACATCGTGATCAACGACACCGCCCAGCTCGGCAACATGCAGTCGCAGGGCTGGCTGGTCGAGATGGACAAGGCCAAGCTGGCCGGCGGCGACCAGTTGTCCGAGCTGGCCTGGAAGGCCGCCACGGGCAGCGACGGCAAGTTCTACGCCGCCCCGTTCTCCGCCCAGGCGTTCGCGCTGATCGTCCGCAAGGACTGGCGCGAGAAGGTGTCCATGGAACCGCCCGCGACCTGGGAGGACCTGTCCAAGCTGGCCACCGCGTTCACGGAGAAGGACCCCGACGGCAACGGCCAGAAGGACACCGCCGGCTTCGTCATCCCCGCGGGCACCAAGCGCGGCTACGCCTCCTGGTACGCCTCCTCGCTCATCTACGCCAACGGCGGCGACTTCATCAAGGCGGCGGCGCCCGGTAAGTACACCGCCACGATGAACGACCCCAAGACCGTCGAGGCCGTCCAGTACCTGCAGGACCAGTTCTGCAAGTCCAAGACCGTCAACCCCGGCGCCGTCAGCAACGACACGACCGTCACGCACGAGGTGTTCGAGAAGGGCCAGGGCGGCATCTACCTGGTCGGCCCGTACGTGCTCGCGCGGTTCGTCAAGAGCATCGGCACCGACAAGATCGAGGTCCTGCCCGTGCCCAAGGGCCCGTCGGGCGGTCCCGGCACCCTCGGCGAGGGCGAGAACGTCTACGTCATGGCCGGTTCCCAGAACCAGGACGCGCAGAAGAAGTTCGCCGAGTTCGCGATCTCGCCCGAGGGCCAGAAGATCGGCATGAACAAGGACGCCAACGGCGCCATCGTCCGCCTGCCCGTCAACACCCAGGTCGACATGGCCGGTGAGCGGCAGGATCCGCGCTGGAAGGTCTTCCAGGAGGCGTACGCGAACGCCGTCTACGCCCCGCCGGTGCCCAACTGGGCGCCGATCCGCCAGGACTCCGCCGACTCCATCAACACCGTCTGGGCCGACTGCTCCGCCGACGTCAAGGCGGCCATGGAGCAGGCGAACACCAAGCTGACCCAGGAACTGCAGAGTCAGAAAGCCTCATGACCTCCACCATCGCCCCGGCACCCAGCCGGTCGTCACCCCCCGGCCACCGCCCCAAGGCGGCGCGGTGGCGGGGGCCGCTGGTCGCCTGGCTGTTCCTGGCGCCCGCGCTGCTGCTCTTCCTGTACTTCAAGTTCATCCCGATGTTCGTCGGTCTCTGGAAGAGCCTGTTCAAGGTCCAGACCTTCCTCGGTGACGAGTGGGTCGGCTGGCAGAACTACCAGACGATCATCACGGACGACGAGTTCGGCGCGGCCATCTGGCACAGCGTCGTGCTGGCGCTCGGCACCACGCTCGGCTCGCTCGTGCTGGGCCTCGGGTTCGCGCTGCTCATCGAGGGGCCCGCCCGGTATCTGTGGTTCATCAGAACCGCGGCCTTCCTGCCGGTCGTCACGACGATGGCGGCCGTGGCCGAGGTGTGGCGCATCATGTTCCACCCGGCGGACAACGGGATGCTCAATGTGATCATCGGCTGGGTCGGCATCGATCCACAGCCGTGGCTGGGCAGCGAGGACACCTCGCTGGGGTCGATCATGCTGATGAGCATCTGGCGCGGGACGCCGTACGACATGATGATCTTCCTGGCCGGGCTCGTCGGGGTCGACCGCACCCTGTACGAGGCCGCGGCCGTGGACGGGGCCTCCACCTGGCGGCGGCTGCGGCACATCACGCTGCCCGCGCTGCGGCCGGTGTTCTGGATCCTGTTCACGCTGGCCGCCATCCGCGGGCTGCGGGTCTTCGTCGAGGTGTACGTGCTGACGAACGGCGGGCCGAACGGCTCGTCCGAGGTGCTCATGACCTTGATCTACAAGCTCGGGTTCCAGAAGAACGAGCTGGGGGTCGCCTCGGCGGGCGGGATCGTGCTCTTCCTGGCCACGCTGGTGCTCACCGTGGTCGTGCAGGCGCTGCGCAGGAGGCAGACGACATGAGGTTCGACAGCGCGCTGGGCCTGGAGTCGCGGCGGGGGCCGCTGGCCGTCATCGGCAAGACCCTGATTTATGGGCTTATGGTGGTCGTTTTCACCGGGCCACTGGTCGGGCTGCTGATGAGCGCGTTCAGCAAGACGCTCGACCCGACCTCGTTCTCCCTGTGGCCGGACGAGTTCACCCTGGAGAACTTCGTCCAGGCCAAGGACAAGAACGTCTACCTCTACCTGCTGAACTCTTTCGTGGTCGTGGGCTTCGGGCTGCTGCTGCAGATGCTGGTGAGCGTCTTCGCGGCCTACTCGCTGGCGCGCAAGAAGTTCAGGGGCATGACGTTCGTGATGCTGCTCATGCTCACCACGATGATGCTGCCCGAGGAGATCATCGCGATCCCCCTCTCGCTCGTCCTGGCCGACCTGCCGATCCTGCACCTGAACCTCATCGGCACCTACGCCGGAATGATCCTGCCCGTCGGCGCCTGGGGCTTCTCGATCCTGGTCATGACCGAGTTCATGAAGGAGGTGCCGGTCGAGCTGGAGGAGGCCGCGCGCATCGACGGGGCGGGCGAGCTGCGCGTCTTCGCCACGATCATCCTGCCGCTGTGCCGCCCCGCCCTCGGGGTGATCGGTGTCTTCGGGTTCACGATGATCTGGGACCAGTACCTGCTGCCGCTGATCGTCGCGCCGGAGTCGGACATGTGGACGCTGCCCATCGCGCTGCGCTCGCTCCGCTCGGACGAGGAGGTCGGCATCGGGGTGCTGCTGGCGGCCTCGCTGCTGGCGTTGTTGCCGTCGATCATCGCGTTCCTGGCCTTCCAGCGGCAGTTCATGCGGGGCCTGACCAGCGGTGCGGTGAAGGGTTAACTGTCCATGTATCTGGACGGTAGCCAATACCCTGGATGTACTCAGCCGCCGAGTGAGATGGGATGAGCATGGAGCCCCAGCTGGTCAAGTCCGCGGAGCGGACGGTACGCATCCTGGAAGCGCTCGCCGGTTCACACGACCATCTGACGTTGTCGCAGCTCCAGCAGCGCACCGGGTTTCCGCGTAGCAGCCTGCACGCTCTCATGCGGACGCTGGTGGAGCTCAACTGGGTGGAGACGGACGCGGCCAGGTCGGCCTTCGGCATCGGGCCGCACGCGCTGCTGACCGGCACCGCGTACCTGGACAAGGACCCCGCCCTGCCCTTCGCCCAGGAGACTCTGGAGGACCTGCGGGACGAGATTGGCCAGACCGTACATTTCGCCCGCCGGGACGGCGCGCATGTGCTCTATCTGGCGACCAGGGAGTCGCGTGAGGCCGACCACATCATCCCCCGGGTGGGCCGGCGGCTGCCCGCCCACGTCACGGCACTGGGCCAGGTGCTGCTCGCCCAGCTCACGGATGACGAGGTCGAGGCGCTGCTGCCCGACCCGCTGACGTCGCTGACCTCGCACACGATCACCGACCTGGCCAAGCTGACCGGTGAGCTCGACCATGTCCGTACGCGGGGGTGGTCGTACGAGCGGGAGCAGGGGACGCCGGGGGTGGCTTGTGTGGCGGTGACGGTGGACTATCGGATTCCCGCTACGGATGCGATCAGTTGCTCTATGCCGGCTCGGTTCGGGCCGGGGAACATCGAGCCCATTACCGAGGCCGTGATCAGGCACACCCGGAAGCTGGCGGCGACGTTGCGCAGAGAGGGCATCCGCTAACCGCACCAACCACCACCGCCCCCGGCCCCCTCACCACCAACCCTGGACCGCCGCCCCCGGTCCGACCCCCGGCTTCGCCCTCGGCCCGACCCCAGCCCCAGCCTCGCCCTCTCCCGAGAAGCGGACCCAGTTCCTCTCCGGCCCACAGTTCCCCAAGAAACGGACCAGCCTTCACCCCAGGGCCACCCCTTCCCCCGAGATGCGGGCACACGGGAATCGTCCGCCCAGGCCGTGAAGCACGAGCCCTCCAAGAGGAAACCCACACCCTGGCGGACGAACCCGCTTACACCGGCAAAGCCTGCCGGCCCCGCTCAAGCCTGCAGACGCCCGTCCACTCGCCGCGGAATGCCCAGCGGGTTGCCGTCCTTCAGCTCATCCGGCAGCAGCGCCTCAGGCCAGTCCTGATAAGCCGTAGGTGCCAGCCATCGCTCGATCGCCGTAGCCCCCACCGAGGTGGAGGACGCCGTGGCCGCCGGCCACGGACCACCGTGGTGCATCGCCCAGCAGACCGCCACCCCGGTGGGCCACCCGTTCCAGATGAGCCTGCCGGCCTTCCGGCCCAGCACCTCGGCGACGTCGCCGACCTCCTCGGCCTCGGTGCCGTGAACGGTGGCGGTCAGGGACCCTTCGAGCCGCTCCAGTACCGGCCGCAGGTCCGAAACATCCCGATACGTCACCACGATCGACGCCGGCCCGAAACACTCTTCGCCGATGTGCGGCAGCTTCGCCGCGAAGGTGTCGAGGTCGGCGGTGAACACCTTGGGCGTGACCGCCAGGCTCCCCACCCCCGGCTTGCCCTCGGCCAGCAGCTGCAGCTCACCCAGCCGTTCGATGCCACCGAGGTACCCGTCCCGGATCCGCTCGGCCAGCATGGGCCCACCGCTGGTGCCTTCGACGGCCTCCACGATGGCCTCGCGCAGTTCGTCGTCCTCGGGCACGAACATGAGCCCCGGATTCGTACAGAACTGCCCGACCCCCAGCGTCAGCGACCCCGCGAACCCCGTGGCCACCTCCTTCTTGGGCGCCGACGGAAGCACGACCACGGGGTTGACGCTGCCCAGTTCACCGAAGAACGGGATCGGCTCCTCCCGCTCGTCGATCAGCTTCTGGATCGCCTTGCCCCCGGCCACGGACCCGGTGAACCCGGCCGCGACGACCCCGGGATGCTGCACCAGATCGGCGCCCGCCTGCATCCCCTGCACAAGACCCAGCAGGTCGGGGTACGGCAGCGCCTCCCGTACGATCTTCGCCACCCGCTCGGACGTGTTCGGGTGCCCCGGGTGCGCCTTCACGACCACCGCGCAGCCAGCCGCCAGCGCGGAGGCGGTGTCACCGCCGGCGACCGAGAACGCGAACGGGAAGTTGCTGGCCGCGAAGACGGCCACGACGCCGGGCAGCGCATGCTTCATCCGCCGCACGTCGGGCCTGGGCGGCGCGAGCGACGGATCGGCATGATCGATGATGGCCTCCAGGTAGCCGCCGTCGCGGATCACCTGGGCGAAGAGCCGGAACTGCCCCGCCGTACGCCCCACCTCGCCCCGCAGCCGCACCTCACCGAGGGCGGTCTCCTGGTCGGCGAGCTGCCACAGCTCGTCCACGTGAGCGGCGAGCGCGTCGGCGACGGACTCGAGCGCGACCGCCCGCTCCTCCGCCGGCGTCGCCCGCCAGGCCGCGCCTGCGGCGGCCGCGGCGGAAACGGTCAGGTCGACCCCGGCACGGTCGGTCTCGGGCAGGGCGGCGCCCACATTTTCGCCGGTCCTGGGGTCGTGTCCGTAGATCATCGAATGGCCCTTCGGAGTCTTGACACTTCTTCAGCTTGATTCTTACAGTTGCGGCAACTTGTCCACAAATCTGGCAATTGTTCACATATATGGACGGGGTTCGAATGATCATCAGGCAGATCCACGTAACACCTGTAGCCTTCCGGGATCCGCCCCTCCTGAACGCCGCCGGAGTCCACGAGCCGTGGGCCCTCCGTACCATTGTCGAGGTCGTCACAGATGAGGGCCTGACCGGGTTGGGCGAGACCTATGGTGATCTCGTACATCTCGGCAAAGTACGCGAATGCGCCCAGGCTCTGATCGGCCTCGACGTCCATGCTTTGAACACGATGTACGCCCGCATCAGCGCCATCGTCGGCAACGTGGTGAACGACCGGCACGGCCTGACCGGTGTCGCCAACAAGGAGAAGAGCATCGATCGGGTCTTCTCCCCTTTCGAAGTCGCCTGCCTGGACATTCGCGGCAAAGCCACCGGTGTCCCGGTCGTGGACCTGCTGGGCGGCAAGGTCAGGGACGCCGTGCCGTACAGCGCGTACCTCTTCTACAAGTGGGCCGCCCACCCGGGCGAGGACCCGGACAGGTTCGGCGCGGCCCTGGACGAAGCGGGCATCGTGGAGCAGGCCAGGCTCCTCATCGACGAGTACGGCTTTGAGTCCATCAAGCTCAAAGGCGGCGTCTACCCTCCGGACCAGGAGATCGCCGCCATCCAAGCCCTGCACGAGGCGTTCCCCGGCGTGCCGCTCCGCCTGGACCCGAACGCCGCCTGGACGGTCGAGACCTCGATCCGCGTGGCCCACGAACTGGACGGCGCCCTCCAGTATCTGGAGGATCCCACGCCTGAGATCGCCGGCATGGCGCAGGTGGCCGCCGCCGTACCGATGCCGCTGGCCACCAACATGTGCGTGGTCACCCCGGAACATCTCCCGCCCGCGACGGCCTCCCACGCGATCGGCGTGCTCCTCCTGGACCACCACTATTGGGGCGGTCTCGTACGTTCCTCGCACATCGCCGCCATGTGCGACGCGTTCGGACTGGCGATGTCGATGCACTCCAACTCCCATCTCGGAATCAGCCTGGCCGCCATGACGCATCTGGCCGCCGCCACGCCCAACCTCACGTTCGCCTGCGACACCCACACCCCGTGGCAGGACGGCCAGGACGTGGTCAAACCCGGCGCCCTGACCTTCGTGAACGGCGCCGTCCCGGTGCCCGCGGGCCCGGGCCTGGGCATCGAACTCGACCGCGACGCGCTGGCGGTCATGAACGAGCAGTACGAGAAGTGCGGCATCGTGGCCCGGGACGACACGACCTACATGCAACGCTTCAACCCGACTTTCTCGGCCAGGAGGCCCCGCTGGTGAACATCGCCTACCTCTACCCCTGGGACATCGTCGGCGACCCGTCGGCCCCCGCCCGCCTGGCAGCCATGGGGGTGGAAGCGGTGGCCCTGGCGGCGATGTACCACTCGACGCGCGCGGCCACGCCATACCACCCGTCCCATCGCGTACTCGATGTCCCATATCCGGCCTTCTACCTCCCGATCCGCCCGTCTTCCTGGTCCCGTCTGGTTCCCGCCTCGCCGACCTGGACCCCCGCCGACGCCTACCTCCAGGCCCGGGACGCGCTGAAGGCCGCCGGCCTCCAGGTACACGCCTGGACGGTCCTGACCCACAACTCCCACCTGGGCACCGCCCATTCCGACCTTGTCGTACGCAACGCCTTCGGCGACCCGTACCCGTACGCGCTGTGCCCGGCACACGAGGACGTCATCGAGTACTGCGAGCGCCTCGTCCAGGAGATCCTCGAGGTGGCCGAGCCGGACGGCCTGATCCTGGAGGCCTGCGGCCCTCTGGGCTTCGGCCATCAGAGTGTCCACGAGAAGACCTCCGGCGCGGACTGGACCACTGCCGACACCGACCTCCTCTCCCTCTGCTTCTGCACGGCCTGCGCCCCCCGCTACCCAGACGACACCAGAGCCCAGGTCCGCGCCGCCATAGACCGCACTCCCCCCACGAACCCATCACCCCCATCCACCCCCCGACACCTGCCTGCCGACACCATCGATCAGGCCCTCGGCTCCCTCGCCGACGAGGTGCGCACCGTCCGCGTCGCGCTGTCCACGACCCTCCGCCAACGCCTGATCGCCGTCGCCAGAAGAACCGCCCCCAACGTCCCCATCACCCTGCACGCCAACCCAGACCCCTGGGCCGCCGGCGCCTTCGCCCCCCTCCCCGAAGGCGAACCAGGAGCAGACGTCCTGGTGGGCAACTGCTGGGGCGACCCCACCACGGACTCCGCCAGACTCACCCGCCTCAAGGAACTCTCCACCCCAGGCCAACGAGTAGGCGCTTACGTCCTGGCTCTCCCACCCCGCCCAGCAGACGCCGCCGCCCTGGCCGACCTCCTCAGGACGTACGCCAAGGCAGGAGCCTCAGAGTTCCACCTGTACCACGCGGGCCTGGCCTCCCCCCACCGTCTGGCAGCACTCACCGAAGCCCTCCGTTTGCACACCTAATTCACGACCGCCACTGACCGAGAGCCAACGACGCCGGCGAACAACCACCCAATTCCACCCCGCAACGAACCCCAGCAGAACGCCACGGACAACTACCCCAAACCACCACTCATCGCCCCCGATAGGCGCCACTTCGGCGCCATCCAACTCCTCACACCCTCACCACCCACGCCACTTGGACCACACGGGCCACCCGGGCCACCGGGTCGCCGAGCCGCCGAGCCGCCGAGCCGCCGAGCCGCCGAGCCGCCGAGCTCAGCCCTACACCGTCTAAGGCCACCCGTGCCTAACAACCGTCCCGAGTTGGTGAGGAAGGTGGCATCCCGTCGGGTGCCAAAGATTTCGCCTGCTCGGCCTCGGGAGTCCTTGGGCCTTGGGGGCCTCGGGCGATCTTGGACGGCCCTGTCTCAGAGACACCGACAAGTGACCACGTCCAGTCCGTATCTCCACACGAGAGGCAATAACCTCGCCACGCCCCATCACCAAGATCTCGTGTGGACAACGTCTGCCGTGGATAAGTTCTCCCTGTGACTGATGTTCGAATCGTGTACCGCAAGTACGGCGGCGCGTTGCACTGGAACCACCCTGGTCGGCTGCTTGGCGAGGATGAGCACGGTGTCTGGGCGGAAGTGCCCGGAGGAACCGTGGCCTACAAGGGCAATGGCCCGCCGGTCACCTGGGACAGCCCCGCGATCATGCTCTTCCCAAGAGACGCCTGGTGGACGGCATCCTTCAACACCCCACCCCACAAGAGCGAAATCTACGTCGACGTCACCACCGTTCCGGAGTGGAAGGACGGCGAGGTGACCATGCTCGACCTCGACCTAGACGTGATCCGAATGCGCGACGGACGACTGATTCTCGACGACGAAGACGAATTCGCTGAACATCAACTGCTACTGAACTACCCACCCGACTTGATCACGCAGGCAGAAGAAACGGCACGTTGGCTACTTGAGGCAGTAGGCGCAAGAAAAGGACCGTTCGGCGGCGCACACTCAGAGTGGCTGGAAAAATCAACCCGACAAACTCATTAGCCCCAAAACGCACATCACGACCAATCGGCCAAGATCGCTACTAGCGTCTACCTCAGCCTCATCCAGAGGAACGTGATGCAACCACAACATCAGCCACGATGATAGCACCACAAGAGCGCCATCACGGCGCCGCCGAAACCAGCCCACTTTCATATGCGGCGATAACAAGTTGCGCCCGATCCCGAGCATCCAGCTTGGCCAGCAACCGGGTGATATGGGTTTTAACCGTGGCCAGACTCAACCGTAGATGGTCAGCGATTTCGCCGTTCGACAACCCCCGCGCGATCAACATCAAAACCTCACACTCCCGCTCCGTGACCCCGTCCAGCCCCTTCATCCGAGGAAGAACAGGGGTACGCGCAAACTCCTCGATCAATCTCCGCGTAACCCTCGGAGCCAGCAACGCCTCCCCACTCGCGATCACTCTAATGGCTGCAAGCAAATCCGCAGGCGGCGTGTCCTTGAGCAAGAAGCCACTCGCGCCGGCCCGCAGCGCATCATAAACATAAGCATCCAGGTCGAACATCGTCACAACGAGAACCCGAGCAACATCTTTGATATGACGAGTAGCCTCAATGCCATCCATTTCCGGCATGCGCACATCCATGAGCACCACATCCGGACGCTGTTCCAGGGCTACCGAAATGGCCTCGGCCCCCGTGCCGGCCTCACCCACCACAGCCAAGTCAGGCTCGGAATCGACCAGCACCTTGAAACTCCCCCGGAGCAACGCCTGATCGTCGGCAACGACTACCCGGATCACGAAACCTCCTGATAAGGCAATCTCGCAAAGACACGGAACCCTCGACCCGGAAGGCTGCCGGCTTCGAGCGCGCCACCGTACATCATGACCCGTTCCCGCATGCCAATGAGCCCGTGCCCGGCACCACCAGAAGGCAGCACACGTCTCCCGGGCCCGTCATCGATCACCTCGATCTGTATCTCTTTTCCGTCTGCGACCACCGACACCCGGCACCGAGCAGGCGCGGCATGTTTGACCACGTTCGTGAGCGCCTCTTGCACGATGCGATACACCGAAAGCGCCACCCCATCCGGCAACCGCACACCATCGGACGATCCATCTCCGGACGGCCCACAACCGCCCGCCACCCTCCCTACATCACCGGACGGCACACCACGGCCCGACTTCTCCGCATCGCGGAATGGTCTGCCACCGCCCAACCCCTCCGCATCGCCGGACAGCCCACCACGGACCCACCCCTCCCCATAGCGGGACGGCCTGCCACCGCCCAACCCCTCCGCATCGCCGGGCAACCCTCCACCAACCGACCTCCCCGCATTCCCCGACAGCCCACCACGACCCGCCCTCTCCGCATTGCGGGACGGCCCCCCGCTAAGCGACCTCCCCGCATTGCCGGACGGCCCACCACGGCCCGACCGCCCCGGATCATGGGGGCCGCCGCCCAACCGCCCCGGATCGTGCGATCCGCTGCCCGACCGCCCCAAGCCCCACTGGCCGACGCCATCCGACCGCGCCGCACCACCGCGACGCCCGCCATCGTCGGACGGCCACCCCGTCTCGTTCTTGGCCGGCCGCACTCCGTCCCCCGTCCCCATTCGGATGTCGAGCTCTGCTTCCACCCCCGCCAGTCGGGCCTGCTCGACCAGGCCCTGGATTCCTGCCACACCAGGCGCGGGAACGAGGTCGGGCACGGTGGTGGACCTCAGCACGCCGAGGAGGTGCCGCATCTCGACCAGGGCGCTCCGGCTGGCGGTCTCGATCACACGCAGGGCGTCGTACGCCTCTTCTGGCTTGCTGGCCATCACATGGTTGGCGACCCCGGCCTTGACCGCGATCAATCCCACGCTGTGCGTGACCACGTCGTGCAGCTCGCGAGCGATCCTTAACCGCTCCTCCGTCACCGCATGCGCAGCCAGCCGCTCGGCATTGCGAGCCGCGAAGACCCTGCGCTCCTGCACGGCCCGCCCGACCGTCCATGCCCCGCCCAGTGCCGCGATACCCATGAGTGGCTTGTCCAGGTGCATCACCCAGTCAGGAGCGCCTTCGCCCGGCACGCCCACCATCGCCAAGCTCAAGACGGTGACCAGGCTCACGAAGCCTATGGCCGACGTCGGAACCACCGGGCCGATCTTCTCTGAGAGGGCAACGACATAAAGGGCGAACGCGGGTGCGACGTACGCGAACCCCACGGCATCGGTCATCACGGCGAAGGCGGCCAGCAGTAATGTGAAGTAGAAGACGGACACGGGCCATAGCCTTCGTACGGCCAGCGGCAGCCCCAGCCCGAGGGCAAGCGCGATCCGGGCCCAGGGCGGCAGGTCGATGGCGTTCACAGCGGTCGTGAAGAACACGAACGCGAAGCACATTCCCGCCACCAGATCGAGCATGACCTGCTGGTGACGGCTCAGGCGCCTGGCGAAGAAGGGGTGCGTGTCGTCCACGCGTTGAACCGTAGCCGGTGGGGTGGCGTGCGCACGTCAACCCAGGGTCTGACCTTGAGATTCGAACCGTGGTCCGACGCGCCGCCCACCCACCGTCCCGCATCCTTTACGGCGTGATCGAACTCCAGCACCTCACAAAGCGCTACGGCGGCACCCTTGCCGTAGACGACCTGTCCTTCAAGGTCGAGCCCGGCCACGTGACCGGCTTCCTCGGCCCCAACGGCTCGGGCAAGTCCACCACAATGCGCCTGATCCTCGGCCTCGACGCGCCCACGTCCGGCCAGGCATTGATCAACGGGCGCCGATACTCCTCGTTCGGCAAGCCCATGCGCGAGGTCGGCGCGCTCCTGGACGCCGGCGCGGTCCACGGCGGACGCAGCGCCTACAACCACCTGCTCTGCCTCGCCCGCACCAATGACATCGGCCCCATGCGCGTGGCCGAGGTGCTCGAACAGGTCGGGCTGGCCGGTGTTGCGCGCAAGCGGGTCGCCGGATTCTCCCTCGGCATGAAGCAACGGCTCGGCATCGCGTCCGCGCTGCTCGGCGACCCAGGCGTGTTGATGTTCGACGAGCCGGTCAACGGCCTGGATCCCGACGGCGTGCGCTGGATCCGTGACCTGATGCGCTCACTGGCCGCCGAGGGCAGGACGGTCCTGCTCTCCAGCCATCTGATGAGCGAAATGGCCCTCACCGCCGAGCGCATCGTGGTCGTCGGCCGCGGGAAGCTGATCACCGACGCCACCGTCGCGCAGCTCACCGCGCGCTACCCGACCCTCGAAGACGCCTACATGGCGTTGACCTCCGACAGCGTCCAGTTCGGAGCGGCCCGATGAAGGCCATCCTCTCCTCCGAGTGGCTGAAGCTACGCTCGGTGACCTCGACTTACCAGACCATAGGCACGGCGGCACTGACGATAGTGCTGGGGGCAGCCTGGACGCTCTATGTGAGCGATCTCGCCGACGAGCGAGGCGTGCGAAGCGCCGCGGCCCCCGAGCAGGGCTTTCTCCCGTTGGTTCAGATCAGCCTGGCGGTGCTCGGCGTGCTCGCGATCACTTCCGAGTACGCCACGGGCATGATCCGCACCAGCCTGACCACCGTCCCGAAGCGAAGCACGTTACTCCTGGCCAAGGCCGGAGTCGTCGGCCTGGCCACGTTCTTGGCCGCCAATTCGATCCTGCTGGTCACCTATTCGGCCGGCCGCCTGATCGCGGGCGACCGCGCCCTCGGCTTCAATCAGACCTCGTTCGCCGACGATCTCCCGATGCTGTTCGGCTCTGCCCTGTCCGTGACCGCGCTGGCGCTGGTGGGTCTCGGCCTCGGCGCCGCCGTGCGATCGACGGCCGGCGCGATCGTCTCCGTCGTCGCCCTGCTGTTCATGCTTCCCGGCCTGGTCAACTACCTGCCACCGCCATGGAACACCCGCATCGCCACGCTGCTCCTGCCCAACCTCGTCCCCCAGATAGCCGACCAGCACCTCTCGACCCGTCTCGGTGACGGCTACCTACCTCCGTGGGCAGCAGTGATCGTGCTCCTCGCCTACCCGCTCCTCGCTCTCGCCATCGGCTATTACCAACTGAGACGGAAAGACGCGTGACCGTTCCATCCCTTGCCTCCGACATCCGCCTGAATCTCGCCGCTGCAACCCACGCTCTCACCCTCACTTCCGAAGGTCGCAGAAGCGTTCTCCGCTCCGAAGCGAACGCCCGTACAGGCATTAGTCCTCGACGAACGGACCTCAACGTGTGTGCTCCCAGGACCGAACGGATGCCCGCATGAGCGTTCTGACCTCGGAATGGCTGAAGGTCCGCTCGCTGCGCTCGACCTATCTGATCCTCAGCCTCAGTCTCGGTGCCGTCCTTCTGGGCCTGGCCGTCGCCGTCGCCGCCGCGGGCACGTACGACGCCGCTCCTTCGGAGAAACGATCAGGCGCCAAGATCGCGGATCTGGAGGAGGTGGTGGTGATCGTGCCTCAACTCTGCATGGGCATCTTGGGTACGCTCGCCATCACCTCCGAATACGTCACCGGCTTGATCAGGACGACCCTGACCATCGTCCCCCGCCGCTGGCCGATCCTCGCCGCCAAGTCCGCCATCGTGGGCACGTTGGGCCTGATCGTCGGCGTGCTGACGGTCTTCGGCACATACTTCGCCGCCCAAGCGGTGCTCGGCGACCGCTTCTCGGGCGCGTACACCATCGCATTCGCAGAACGATTCCCGTTCCTGGCGGCGACCAGCCTCACGGTGCCGGTGTTCGCACTCCTCGGCCTGGGGCTGGGCGCACTCCTGCGATCCGCGGCAGGGGCGATCGCCGTCCTGGTCGGCCTCGTCTACGTGATCCCGATGATCATCGGCAACATCCCCGAACCATGGAGCGAACGTCTTGGCTCTCTCATGATCGGCGCACTCCCCCGCGAGATCACCGGCGACCTCATCACCACGTCGGTGTACGGCTCGCTCCTGCCTCCGGCAGCGGCCGCCGCGCTATTGGTCGCCTACGCGACCCTCCCCATGCTGGCGGCCACCTGGTCGTTGGGCCGAAGGGACGCCTGACATGTGGCCCCTGACACCCGCTGCCCTCACCCCACCGCCGTCGCACCAGCCCGCGCTCCGCATGCAGCCTGCGCGAGAGAGGAACCACGGCCCGGCACCGGCAAACCCCCTCCATCAGAACATCAGACTCGCCCGCGGCAACTGGCCACCCCCAGCCGCTCCCTTGCAAGCAGCCCCACAACCCTCAGCCCCGCTCCCACCACATCGACACCGCAGGTCTCACGGCCCTCAGCCACCGTCCCGCTACAGGCCTCACAGCTCTCAGCCACCGTCCCGCTACAGGCCTCACAGCTCTCAGCCACCGTCCCGCTACAGGCCTCACAACCTTCAGCTCCAGCTCTCGCTGGAGATCTCGCAGGTCTCACAGCCCTCAGCTCCCGCTACATGCCCGCACAACCCTCGGCCGCCGCTCCCGATGCAAGCCAGCCCCACAGCTCCCACTCCCGCTCCCACTCCCACTCCCACTCCCACTCCCAGGTCTCGCGGCCCCGCCCCAGCTCTCGCTGCAACCCCTCACGACCCTCGGCCGCCGCTCCCACTACAGGCCCCCTGCAGCCCTTGGCCGCCGTTTCCGCTACAAGCCGGCACCACAGCCCTCAGTTGCCGCTCCCGCTGCAAACCCCAGAGCCCTTGGCCTCAAAGGCGGTCACGCCCGCATGGCAGTCACCGTTGTCCGTCGGTTCCGCCGTCATCCGCAGCTCACCACCGACTTCTCAAGCCTCGCGGCGGCCCTCGTCGAAGGCCTGGCGGGCGGCGGTGATGGCGGGCGCGGCATGGCGGGCCCAGGCCGACAGCGCCTCCAACGGTTCACGGATCTCGTCGATCAACGCCGTGGTGGCGTACTCCACTCGGGGAGGAGCATCCGGGTACACCGTGCGGGTAACAAGGCCGCTGCGTTCCAGGTCTCGCAGGCTCAGTGTGAGCATCCGGCGGCTGATGCCTTCGATGGCCCGCTCCAACTGGGTGAAGCGACGCGGGCCCCGTCCGAGTTCGACCAGCACCTGGGCACTCCATTTCCCTCCGATCAAGGCCAGTACCTCGGGCAGCGGGCAATCGTCCGTTTCGGTCGCGGCCGTGAGCTGGTCTGTTCCCGCGATGTTCCGTTGTGACAAGAAAGTGCCTTCTTCCGGACCGTCTGATCATGCTTCAGGATGAGCACCGTTACAAATCGTAACGTTCCTGCGTACAGGCACAGGAATCTATTGGAGAGCGAGAACTGACAGCATGCCCCTCGCACGTAGCAACGGCTTCAAGATCGCTTACGAGGTCTCCGGGGACGGCCCGCCGGTCGTCCTCCACCCGGGAATGTTCCAGGACGGCGCGCATTGGGCGCACAGGGGATACACCGCGGCCTTGACCGGCGCCTACACCGTGATCGCCATCGATCCGCTGGGGCTGGGCTCGAGTGATGCCCCGCACGAGATCGGGGCCTATGCTCTCGAGCGGCGCGTCGACTGCGTCATGGCCGTGCTCGACGACGCCGGGGCCGAGCGGGCTGCGTTCTGGGGATATTCGCTGGGCGCGATGACCGGCTATGCGGTCGCCGCGTACGCACCTGAGCGGCTGACCTGCCTTGTTGCCGGAGCCTTCGATCCCATGGACGGTTTCCGATCCGCGGTCGACCAGGCGATCCAGGCGCTCGGCCTGCCGGCCGATGTGGACGCGTACGAGATCATGAAAAGGGGTGCTTACACCGACCCGTACCAAGCTGCCCTGATCGACGGCGGAGACCTTGCCGCCTTCCGCGCCAATTACGACGCGTTCTCCCGAGAGCCTGGCCTGCACACCGAGCTGGCGACGGCCGGTGTCGCCATCCTGATGTACGCGGGCACCACCGACCCTTGGCACGAACCAATGCGGGCCTTCGCGACCGGCACCGGGTCCGGCTTCTTCTCCGTCTCTGGCGCCGACCACAAGGCCGGCTGGGACAGCAGCGCAGACGTTCTTCCCCAGGTACTTCCGTTCCTGGGCGCGCATACCCGTACCTAACAAATCGGCAAGGGGGTCTCATGGAGGCACGGCACACAGGCGGCTACGACGTAGTGCGCTTGCCCGAGCGCGCTAACGGCGGTCTGCAGGTGTGGCGCATTCGACCCGGCACTACCACGGCTCTGCCGGATGCGAAGGTCGATCGCCTCTCGATCCAGGATGGCAAGCACGGAACGCCGCAGGCGTGGACGGGTGCCAGTGCCACCCGCGGCCATCCACGAGTGCGGCTGGTGCCAACCACTGCCGCACGTGGTTGTCCGCTGCTTATGCGGATGGGGCCCACCGCCACCCGTAGCCTTCGACGGGTACGGCAGACGCAGGCCCCTCTTTCCGGGGCTTGGCGGATGCCACCCACAACCACCTGTGGCCTTCCGCCACCATTGCGGATGCCGACTCCTACCGCCAGCGACCTTCGGCGGGTACGGCGAACGCGAGCTACGATCGCCCATGGCCCTCCCCGGGCATGGCAGATGCCAACCACAACCGCCCCTGGCCTTCCGCTACCACGGCGGATGCCAGCCCCTGCCACCAGTGGCTTTCCGCGGGTGAGGCGGAGGCGGGTCAGTGCTACCTGTGATCTTTCTCGGGTGCAGCAAGCGCCGGTCGCCCGGGGCCGTCTCCAGGTACGGCAGACGCGGACGCCTGCCGTACCGTCAGGAGGCTCAGACCTCGAGCACCACGGGAATGATCATGGGCCGGCGACGATAGGTGTCGCTGACCCAGCGCCCCACCGTGCGGCGGACCACGCGGCGGATCTCCTGCATGTCGACCACGCCATCCGCGGCCTTCTCGGCGAGGGCCCTTTCGATCTGCGGAATGAACGTCTCGAACTGCTGGGGGTCGATTCCCGAGCCACGCGCGTGGATCTCGGGACCCGCGGTGAGCTTGCCCGTGTTGGAGTCGACCACGATGACCACGGAGATGAACCCCTCGTCACCGAGGATCCGGCGATCCTTGAGCGAGGTGTCGGTGATCTCGCCCACCGACGAGCCGTCGACGTAGACGTACCCGGCGTGCACCGCACCGACGATCCTTGCCCGCCCGTCGACCAGGTCCACCACGACGCCGTCCTCGGCGATCACGATGTGGTCGTTCGGCACACCGGTGAGGGCGGCCAGCTTGGCGTGGGCGCGCAAATGGCGCCATTCGCCGTGCACGGGCATGAAGTTCGACGGGCGGGTGAGGTTCAGCACGTAGAGGAGCTCGCCCGCGGCTGCATGGCCGGAGACGTGCACCTTGGCGTTGCCCTTGTGTACGACGCGGGCGCCCCACCTGGTCAGGCCGTTGATCACCTTGTTGACCGCGGTCTCGTTGCCGGGGACCAGCGACGAGGCCAGCAGCACGGTGTCGCCCTCGGCGATGCGGATCGGATGATCACGGTTGGCCATCCGGGACAGCGCCGCCATCGGCTCGCCCTGGGAACCGGTGCAGACCAGCACCACGTCCTGCGGCGGCCATTCCTCGATGTCGCGCGAGTCGACGATGAGGTCCGGCGGCACCTTGAGATATCCCAGGTCACGGGCCACACCCATGTTGCGCACCATCGAGCGTCCGACCAGGGCCACCTTGCGGCCGTGCTTGGCGGCCGCGTCCATGACCTGCTGGATGCGGTGTACGTGCGATGCGAAGCTGGCCACGATGACCCGCTGCTCCGAAGTGCGGATCACCTCCTCGATGACCGGCGCGATCTCCCGCTCACTGGTGACGAATCCCGGCACCTCGGCGTTGGTGGAGTCGGACATCAGCAGGTCGACGCCCTCGGTGCCGAGCCTGGCGAAACCGCCGAGGTCGGTGAGGCGACCATCACTCGGCAACTGATCCATGCGGAAGTCGCCGGTGTGCAGGACGATGCCCGCGGGCGTCCTGATGGCGACGGCCAGCGCGTCGGGGATCGAGTGATTGACGGCGAGGAACTCGCAGTCAAAAGGCCCGAATACGTGCCTTTCGCCCTCGATGACCTCGTGTTTGACGGGCTGGATCCGGTGCTCGGTGAGCTTGGCCTCAATGAGGGCAAGCGTGAGCTTGGATCCGATGAGCGGGATATCGCGCCGCTCGCGCAGAAGATAAGGCACTGCCCCGATGTGGTCCTCGTGGGCGTGCGTCAGCACCACGGCTTCGATGTCGTCGAGCCGGTCCCTGATGTATTCGAAGTCGGGCAGGATGAGGTCGACACCCGGCTGATCGGGCTCGGGGAAAAGCACCCCGCAGTCGACGATCAGCAGACGGCCGTCATATTCGAAGACGGCCATGTTCCTGCCGATCTCCCCCAGCCCGCCGAGCGCGACGATGCGCAAGCCGCCATCAGGCAGCGTCGGCGGGGGGCCAAGCTCAGGATGTGGATGGCTCATATCTGGCCCCCACAGTCAGATCGTGTTCTCAAAACTCCCGGTTCCTCCCCGTTCCTATGCGTCGGTCAACTTCACCCCGCCGGCTACCAGGCAAGCACGCAGCTCGGCGATTTGCTTCTCTGTCGCGTCCACGAGCGGCAGCCGTACCGGTCCGGCCGGTACGCCCACCATGCTCAGTGCCGCCTTTGCCATGATCGCCCCACCGGCGCGCAGCATGATCCCGTCTACCACGGGCGCCACCTGGCCGTGGATGGCCAGCGCCTGGGCGACATCACCGTTCTTGTGCAGGTGGATCATGCGCGCCAGCTCGGCGCCCACCACGTGCCCGACGACGCTGACGAACCCGGCCGCGCCCAGCGACAGCCAGGCCAGGTTGAGCAGGTCATCGCCGGAGTAGAAGGCGAGATCGGTCATGGCCATCACCTGGCTGGCGGCGAACAGGTCGCCCTTGGCGTCCTTCACGGCCACGATGCGTTCGTGCTGCGCCAGCCGGATCAAGGTCTCGGTCTTGATCGGTACGCCGCTGCGCCCAGGAATGTCGTAGAGCATCACGGGAAGCCCGGTTGCGTCGGCGACAGCGGTGAAGTGCTGATACAGCCCCTCTTGCGGGGGCTTGTTGTAGTACGGCGTCACTACCAGCAGGCCGTGCGCACCGGCACGGGCCGCCTGCTTCGCGAGCTCGACACTGTGACGGGTGTCGTTGGTGCCGGCTCCCGCCACCACGGTCGCACGGTCGCCGACCGCGTCGAGGACGGCACTGACGATGCGCTGCTTCTCCTCGTCGGAGGTGGTGGGCGATTCACCGGTCGTCCCATTCACGATCAGACCGTCGTTGCGCTGCTCATCCACCAGATAGGCGGCAAGACGCCGCACAGCCACATAATCGACCTCGCCGTCGACGGTGAACGGCGTGACCATCGCAGTCAGCATACGGCCGAAGGGCGCGTCGGTGGTTCCAGTTGGCGATGCCATAGTGCGAACGCTACCCGGATTCAGAAATCCATTGGACGTCGCCACCCCGCTTTGCCTGCCTGGAGCCGCCTTTTGCCCCCTTTCGCCAGCATCTGGGGGGCGGCTCGCGCGGCGATGAGCGATTCGGTCGGGTACGGCGGCTGTAGGAGGCGTCGCCTGCGGCCGGGCAACATGGGTGAGCCGTTACCGCGGCAGTTCGATCTGATACCTGATGAAACCCCGGTTCTCGGCGACCTTGTCGTACAAGCGACGTGCTGTGCTGTTCGACTCGTGCGTGTTCCAGTACACGCGGGAGCAACCGCGTTCCCCGGCCCAGCCGGCCACGGCCTCGATCAGCGCCCGGCCCACGCCCCTGCCCCGGACGTCGGAAGCGGTGAACAGGTCCTGCAGGTAGCAGACGTCGGTGTCGGGGGCCGAGGTGTTCGCATGGGTGAAGAAGTGCGTGATGCCGACGAGCCTTCCGTCCAGCCTCGCGCCGAAGGCGTGCAGCCGGGTGTCCGCCTGGAACTCCTGCCATGCGCGGTCGTACATCGAGTCCGGCTCGACTCGCTGGTAGAAGTCGATGTACGCGCGGAACATGCCTTCCCATGCGTCGCGATCGGACGGGAGGAGCTTGCCGATTTCGATCATGGACTTCCTTTTGGTCACACGGGGCGCAGGTCAGCCCGTACGCCGCCACAACCTAAGGAAGGAGTGGTCATCTGGACACGGCCACTCGTCCGCGATACCCGAAGACCACTTGGATCGATGCTCTGGCCCTCGCCCGTACAGAAGGGACATCGCTCCGGTTACTCCGCAGTCCTCGCAAGCTCCCGCATCTCACTGCGAGGCTCCGATCGCCGGCTTTGAGCGGGCATGGGAAGAGGCCGCCGATATGTGCTCGGGGGTACACACATCGACGACCTCTACCGGAGAATCGGCCCCTCTTACATCGGCGTTACAGGGTTTCTCCGATAATTTTCCGCCATCGCAAAGTTGGGGCTCCATCTGTCATCGATGACGGTCGGTTACCTGCCGAATACGGCAACATAGGGCAACGCCTCACACGAACCCCCAGGGATGGACTAGTGGCCACCTCAGATCCGGTCTACCTGCGCGTCGTCGAAGACATCCGGCGACAGATCACCGACGGCACCCTGTCCCCAGGCGCGCCCATTCCGTCACGGGCGCAGTTGACCCGTAAGTACCAGGTCGGCGAGACCGCCGCCCGTCACGCACTTCGTGTGCTCGCGGGCGAAGGCCTCATCATCGGCCGCGTGGGCTCGGGCCATTACGTCAGGGAACGCCCCGACCTCACACCGCTCTACCGATGGCGATTTCTCGATCATCCCGCTCCGTTCGCCGCCGATCTGCAGTCCCAGGGCAGACGCGTGACATGGGACTGGCACAGCGAGCCGACCGAAGCGGGACCCGACATCGCGAGACGACTACGCCTCCCGGAGTCGGCCTCGCTGACCAGAACGCATTACGTCTTTCGCGGGGACGGCAGGCCGCTGCAACTGGCCACGTCCTACGAGCTACGGGAGTTCGCCGCCCACTCGGACGAGGAACGCCGGAGTCTTGTCGCGAGGATGTACGGGCACGGGATCAAGATCACCGAGATCGTCGAAAGCGTGCACACCCGCGTTCCCCGGCCGGCGGAGAGCGATGCGCTCGATTTGGCGGCGGGTGTCCACGTGCTGCACATCGAACGTACTCATTGGGCAGGCGATCGCCCTGTCGAGACGAGCGACATCGTCATTCCGGGAGATCGCTTCCGTATCACGTACAGCATGCCTGTCTAGGACAGATTGCTCCGGGCGAGCACCTCTCGCCCGGAGCCTCTTGAACGATCACAGCACCACCCTTGTCCGCCCCAAGCGGCCATAACCGCGGACTCCGGACTATGTCCGTTGCATCCCACGCCATTCGGCCGACCCAAGCCGGCTCGCGCACCGGCCCTCACGGTGTCGCCCCGCACACATCCGATCCGGCCCTCTGAACATCGGTAATGGCGTTGGCCGGTAGATCGCCGACCACGCTTTTTGGGCCGTGGCCGCGCGGGCCCAGCGACACAGGGCCGATCGCCGCCGCCGCCCTTCGGACCAGCGGCACACGGCCGATCAGTGCCGTCGCCGCTTGGACCCAGCGATACAAGGCCGATCGAAGCCGCCGCCGCTCGGACCCAGTCGCACGCCGGCGGGAGCCGGTCCAGCGGGCGGCACCCAGACGAGCGGACGGTGTCAGGTAAGCGGGTGACCTGGCCCTGGGCCTGCAGAGCCGCCGCCGTCAGCCGGACCCTGCGGCAAGCGCCGGACGACGGTGCGATGGTGACTGTATGCCCGCCGGGCAGCGCGGTCGCGGCTTGCGGATCCCGGTTCAGTCGGACTCTGTGGCACGGAACCCGATCGAGGGCCGCCATCGCCGAACCTGCGTCACGGAGCCGACCATGCACCGCCATCGCCGGATTTGCTGTGCAGGCAGAAGGTGGTGCGGCGGCTGGGTAGGGCGCTCGAGGTGCGCGGATCCCGTGTCGTCGGCCAGACGCTTTGGCATGGAGCCCGTCAAGGACGGCCACCGCGCGAACCCTGGGAAGCGAGCTGATCATGCGCTGCCAACTGCTCGGCTCCGCTGCACGAACCGGTCGGAACTCGTCGTCGCCCGAATGCCGTGGCATGAAGGCGGTGCGGTCTCTGGGCGTTTTCATGAAGGCGGTGCGGCCTCCGGGCGGTGTGTGAGGTCTGCCGGGCCCGTCGGGTGTGTGTGGAGTTTGCGGGGCCCGTCGTCGGGTGCGTGGAGTTTGCGGGGCCTGTTGTCGGGTGTGGAGATTGCGGGGTCGTCGGCGTGGGCCTGGGGTGGCGAGGTGAGGTCGATGTGAGCGCTGTTGGGGATTCGTGTTGACGACATTTCGCTCATCCTCCGACGAAAGGAGTCGCTGGGGTCCAGGGGTGAAAGTGCAGGTCAGAGATTGTCGGTGGGCGTTGATAGAACGGGTGCGGAGGTTGCCGATGCGAGTCAAAGACCTGTCCAAGAGGGACCGGCCGCGCGAACGGCTCTTGTCCAGCGGCGCCGAAGCCCTGGCGGACCGTGAGTTGCTGGCCGTGCTGCTCGGCTCGGGGTTTCGTGGGGCGAGTGCCCTGGATCTGGCCAGCCAGGTGATCGAGCACTGCGGGGATCTCGATGCCCTGGGCCGTTCCGATCCCCACCGGTTACTGGCCCTGCAGGGCATCGGTCCGGCCAAGGCCGCGCGACTGACCGCGGCCTTCCATCTCGTACGCCGGGCGAAGGCGTGGCCCGAGCGTGAACGGATCACGAGCACGTCGGATCTGGCTCACGCCTGCGCCCCGCTTCTGCACGACCGGACGCAGGAGCGACTGGTCATGGTGGTGTGCGACACCGGCGGACGTGTGCTGAAGCGGGTGGTGCTGACCGAGGGAGAGTCGGACCACACGGTGATGCCGATACGGAAAGTGATCACGGAAGTGCTCACCTCGGGTGGGGCGATGTTCGGCCTTGCCCACAATCACCCGGGCGGCTCGCTCGAGCCGAGCGCGGCCGACCTGGAGGCCACCGCCCGGCTCATCGAGGCCACCGAGATGGTCGGTCTACGCCTCCTCGACCACCTGATCATTACCGACGGCGCCTGGAGGAGGATCCCTATATAAACCCATCCACTCCGGACCTTGAACGCAGCGAATACCGAAAGCCATGATCCCGTTTATAGCGCCGAACGGTGGTTTTCCAACGGATGACCATGAGAACCTAATGGCGCGGGTAGGCCGTTATGGACGTCAGCCGGCCACTACTCGTCGTGGCGTGATCCCGCGCCCCCTTTAGAAGCATGGGATCACGTCCATGGTCTCGCGCTGATCTCTGATGGAGTCCATTCGCTTTTATTGAGCGTTTGGGCGGGCGCGCCGTCAGGGATCGCGCGACGACAAAAGGGTGTGTTCGCGACGACCACATACGTGCCGTCGCCGGAGGTCGGCTCGTACACGCAGTGGCATGTGACACGAGTCGGTCTCCGCCGCACCGCTGGCCGCCGGACGAGCCCGTCGGTACTCGTCCGGCGGTCCGGCGGTGGCGAAGCAGGGGTGCGGCAAGGCGGTGACGTCACCCCACGTGGCCCTACGTCCCACGTGGTCCCGTGTGGCCTGCGACGATGCCTCCGTGCGTGGCCTTTCAACGCCCTCCCTGCGCGGTCTTCACCGCTTGCTCAACAAAAAGTCGGAACCATCTGTCAGCAGGGTCTTCACACCGGGCGCCTCACACGGCACACTGTTGTCCGCGGCCATCGCGTCTTCGTCCTTCCGAACTGCGTCTTCGAAGGACCGCGATGGCCGTCACCATTTCTTCCCCTCGAAGTCGCATGCTGCGGGCACATGCCGGCCGCGGAGCCAGCGACCGTACGGAGTGGGTTGATTTGTGCGCATGGTTCTTGTTGCGGGGCCGGACGATTGCCGGGAAAAGAATTGAGATCTGCTGCGCCCGGCCATCCCTACCCGTCACAATAGTTGCTGCGGCCATCGCTATTCTCCTTCGCCTGAATCGTTGCTGTAGAAGGGGTTTATGCGGTGGCCGTCTTCGTTTTGCGCAGGGATAGTCGATCAGGCACGCTGTGCGTACATGGTGACGGCCACCGCGCGTTCCTTCGAGGGCCTAGTCAGAAATCGAAGGAGAACGGAGCGATGGCCGCAGGACCAGTGTGGCTTCTGGGCTGATGACGGGCGTTGCAGATCGAGATCGGGGACTCCGACTTCGTGACCGTCCAGATACGGTCGCCGCCCAGAGACGGTCGTTTGCCCTAGCAGGCGTTCTCCAGGGGCAGGCGTTCTCCAGGGGCAGGCGTTCTCCAGGGGCAGGCGCTGTCCAGGTGGGGCGCTATCCAGGTGGGGCGCTATCCGAAGTCGGGTAGGCCTTCCCATGCCGGGCCAGTCAGGTCGAGCGTGATGAGGCGGCGAATGGTGGAACTAGGTGTCAGGCGACACACGACACGCTGATGTCGCGGAGCACGGTGGCGGTGCGGGCACGCAGGTCGGGGTGGCGTGCTGGGCACGCAGGTCGGGGTGGCGTGCTGGGCACGCAGGTCGGGTGGCGTCCCGCCGAGGGGCGGATCGACGATCTTGCGGCAGGTCGCCTCCCCCAGCGGGCGAGCGGGCGAGCGGGCGAGCGGGCGAGCGGGCGAGCGGGCGAGCGGGCGAGCGGGCGAGCGGGCGAGCGGGCGAGCGGGCGAGCGGGCGAGCGGAAACTACAGTGCTCAGCGACTCGGCGCTCGAAAGGTCGTGGGTCCGCGCTCGTAGGTTGTGGATTGGTGTCTGCGGGTTTCGGCTTGGTGGCTGTGGGGGGCTCTGTGTGTCGTCATGGTCCAGTGCGGGGAGTGGGTGTTGGTCGGGAATCTGTTGTTGGGGCATGGGGTGGGAATGAGTTGAGAGAGGGGTTGCCGGCCGTTAGATGGGGTGTGTACGGCGTTGGACAAGTGTGAATGGCTTATCGGCTAAAGCGTTGCGATCGCGAACTAAACGCCGTCGGCCGAGTCTTCGTAACAGATGTCTGTGTTGAGCAGGCTTGTACGGTTTCGTCTATACTCCGGGCGTGCTAGATCGCGAGGGACCCGTGCCTCTCTACAAGCAGGTCGCCGACCTGGTCCGCGATCAGATCGAACGCGGCGAGCTCAAAGCCGGCGATCCCATCCCCAGCGAGGCCGCCCTCGAAAAGGACCACCGCATCGCGCGCACGACCGCTCGGCGGGTGGCTCGGGAGTTGCGTGACCAGGGGCTGGTGCACACGGTTCAGGGTGAGGGGACGTTCGTTGGCCGGCCGGGTACGCCGCGGTCGCCGCGTAAGGTGCCGCTCTATCAGAAAATTGCCCAGGACATCGTCGAACAGATCCAGCAGGGCAAGATTCCGTCGAACCGGGCTATTCCCGGCGAGAAAGTGATGATGCGGCAATACGGTGTCGCCAAGGTGACCGTGCGCCAGGCCGTTGCCCATCTCAGGGATCGGGGGTGGGTCTTCACCGTGCCTTATCGCGGTACATATGTCACGACATCCGATAAATGGCCCGGGAGCCAGGGATCGTAATCGCCCTGCCTTTGCCGGGGTGGTTGGATACTCTTGGGGCGTGCTGAATCGCGAGGGTGGCACCCACCTATATCTGCAGATCAGTGAGGTTCTCAAGTCGCGCATCCTCGCGGAGCTCGCGCCCGGCGATCTTGTGATCAGCGAGGCGGGGATCCAGCGGGAATTTCAGGTGGCGCGTACGACGGCGCGCCGGGCGATCCGGGTGCTGCGTAACCAAGGGCTGGTCCATACGCGGCAGGGCGAGGGCACCTTTGTGAACACGCCTGGCCAGGGCGGGGCCGGGGAGCGCCGGGCGCCGTTCTATCGGCATATCGCCGGTGAGCTGCTGGAGAAGATCAAGGGTGGCGAGCCGGCGCCGGAGAGGCCGATGCCCAGTGAGGTCGAACTGGTGCGTACGTACGGCGCCGCGCGAGAGACCGTACGGCGGGCCATGGGGCTACTGCGGGAGCAGGGATGGGTCTACAGCGTTCCCCATCGTGGGAGTTATGTCGCGCCCAAGGAGCAATGGCCAACGACTGAACCCAACAACTGAGCCGGGCCTCCGGGGGTTACGACATGACCGGGCCGATCCAGGTCTCAGGAGGCCAGGCGGGTCTCGGAAGGTGTCCTATTGCCGCCGCATCTCGGGAGGCCGCGCCGGGGCCGCCCCGGACGGGGCCGGGCTGACCGGGGCCGTAGGAGGACACGACCGAGCGGGTCGCGGAAGGTCCCCATTAGCGCCGGGTCTCGGAGGGTCGCACCGTGGCCGGACCGACCGGGGTCACGGCAGGTCACGCGGATCCCGGAAGAACCACGCCATAGCTGACTGGAGCCTCGGCAGGCCATTCGGATCCCGGAAGACCACGCCATGACCGAACCAACCGGGGCCACGCAGATCCCGGAAGACCACGCCATAACTGACTGGGGCCTCGGGAGGCCATTCGGATTTCGGAAGGCCACGCCCTGGCCGGACCGACCGGGGTCACGGCGGGTCTCGGAAGGGCTTCGCTGGCTGAGCCTCGGGAGGCTACGGCTCATCGGAGACTTCTCAAGGCCCGAATCGAACCGCCGGCCAGGCGTCAGGGAGTGGCGAGGCGGTACCAGAGGCAGACCACCGTGGTCGAGTCCCCCACCTCGTACCCCTCCCCCGCCCAATACCGCCGATGCGCCTCGCGCCACTGCGCCACGGATTCGTACCCCTCACCCTCCGCCTGCGCGAACTCCCACGTCACCTCGGCGAACGGCACCAGCTCCACCCGGGTGACCTCGATCTCCGCCACCCGCCCGCCCGAGTCATCGACAAGAACGAGTCGCTCGCCGACCTGCTCCAGCTCCTCACCCTCGACCTCGTAGTCGAGCGACAAGAGACCGGCGGTCGCCGTCTTGGTGCCCGCCAGGGTCAGGTCGGTGAGCCAGGTGCGAAGCTTGCCGGGCGTACCCAGTTCGAGAACGCGAAGCCCATTCATGCGTGGCCACATGGCGCCATCTTAGAAGACGGGAATGATCTCCTCGGGATCGATGAACTCCACCGGCACCCCTTCCAGATCCAGCTCGGGAATGGCCGGAAAAGCGATCCCCCACCGTTCGACGATCGCGCGTACCTTCGCCATCGCCACCCGCCAGTTCTCCGCCTGCTCCTCGTACGAGAGCACCCCCAGCCCGGCCTGCCTGGCATGGTCCATGAGAACGCGATGGTTGGCCAGGAAGTACGGCGGGAGGTCCCAGAACCCTGAAGGCGGTTCCCAGAGAATCATGCTGAGAAAGACGAACCCCGCCCTGAGCTGACGGGTGATGAGCCCCCGGGTCTCGTCGGTGAGGCCCGGCCATTCGTTCTCCAGAATCGTCATGCAGATCTGGAGATGACGCGACTCGTCGCGCCCGATGCGCTGGAACATCTCGTTGAACACCGGGTGCCGCGTCCCCGTGGCCATGCCCCTGAAGAGCGTGGAGGCGGCCATTTCCCCCATCATGAAGCTCGTGAACAGCACCGGCAGCGAATACTTGCCGACGGCCGAGGTGTAACCGGTCCAGTAGCGGCCGCCATTGTGATAGAGCCAGCCGATGTTGTTGTGCGCGGCCTTTTCAAGGTCGTCCGACGGCGTCCAGTCGAGCGGGCCGCCCGGCCAGAGTTTGGCGATGCTGCGCTGGCAACATTCCTCGTGGTTCATCTCGTCACGGGTGATCGAGAAGAAGCATTTCCTGACCGGGTCCTCTTCGTGCTTCTCGAAGGCCTGGATCGTGGCGCGGGCGAAAACCGCGGGGCCCGAGGCGTCGAAGTTGGCCAGGACCGCGAACCAGTACATGATGCCCAGGCGCTGCTCGCGCGTGAAGTCGGCCGGGTCCAGGTCGTCCCAGGGCAGGTCGGCCGGGTTCCAGAGCACGCGCTTGGACTTCTCGTAGATGGCGGCGAGTTTCTCGGTCTCCACCCGCCATTCCATCGGATAGATATTGGGCTGCGGGATCTCCGGCGCCGGCCAGAAACCGCCTTCTGGGATCGTGAGGTCCGCCATGGTGTGACACCTCCTCTCCCATCCTGTGGCGCGGCGTCACGGCTTTCAAGTACGGGCGCGCTGTGTGATGGCCACGCAGACGAGTACGGCCAGCGCCGCCCCCACCGTGAGCGGGCCGAAGCGCTCGCCCAGCAGGAACCACGACCAGACGAGGTTCAGCAACGGCTGGACGAGCTGGGTCTGACCGGCCCTGGCGATCCCGCCCTTGGCCAGCCCCGCGTACCAGGGAATGAAGCCCAGGAACATGGAGATCACGGCGACATAGGCGAACCCGGCCACGGCCTCGAAGCTCGGCTGAACGGGCGTGACCAGAAAGAGCACCACCGTGATGGGAACGGTCACCGGCAGGGAGAGCACCAGAGCGTGGGAGATCACCTGCCAGCCCGGCGTCGTGCGGGACAGCCGGCCGCCCTCCGTGTAGCCGATCGCCGCCGAGACGAGCGCCCCGACCAGCAGCAGGTCGGGCCAGCCGAACGCCCCCTGATGCTGGGTGAGGGTGAAGGCGGTGATCGCCAGCGCGCCGGCCGCGCACGCCACCCAGAACAGAAATCGGGGCCGCTCCCCCGCGCGCAGGACCGCGCACACGGCCGTGGCGGCGGGCAGCAGGCCGATGACCACCGCCGCGTGCGCCGTGCTCGCCCCCAGGGCCAGCGCCAGGCCGCTGAACACCGGAAACCCGAAGACCACCCCGAGCGAGATCAGCCCGTACGAGTGCCACTGGTCTCTGGGCGGTAGGAGCGGACGATCCGTGGCCTTCAGACAGGCCACCGCTATCACGCCGGCGATGACCGCCCGGCCGATCGCCACCAGCCATGGGTCGAAGCCTCGCATCGCGAAGGCGGTGGCCGGCAACGAGCCGGAGAAGGCCAGCACCCCCAGGAACGCCAGGGCGCTGCCGGGTAGGGCTACTCGGCGAACAACAGTAGCGCTATCATGATATGTCATGAATAACGATAGCAGTATCGCTCAGATTGCCGCGATGCTGCGCGAAGAGGCCGATCGCCTCGGCCCCGGCGCGCGACTGCCGTCGAGCCGGGAGATCATGCGCCGGCACAACGTCAGCCCGGTCACCGTCTCGCGGGCCATCGGGCAGCTCACCGCCGAAGGACGAGTGGTGACGCGACCCGGCAGCGGCGCCTTCGTGGCACCCCAGCCGCACGACGCCCAGGACGCGGCCGACTTGTCCTGGCAGACCGTCGCCCTGGGCGACCGGGTGGTCGACGACGGGCCGGTGTCGGTCCTGCTGGAGCGGGCGGCCGACGGCGTGGTGCCGCTGACCGGCGGTTACCTGCGGCCGGGGCTGCGGCCGGACAAGCAGCTCGCGGCGGCGGCGGCGCGGGCCGTACGCAGGCCGGACGCCTGGGCCATGCCGCCCCTGACCGGGCTGCTGGAGCTGCGGCGCTGGTTCGCGACACAGGCCGGGGGCGATGTGACGGCGGCCGACGCGCTGATCGTAAGCGGCGGCCAGGCGGCGCTCACGCACGCGTTCAGGGCCCTGGCGGCGCCCGGCACGCCCATTCTGGTGGAAACGCCCACCTACCCGGGAGCGCTGGCGGCGGCCAGGGCGGCGGGGCTGCGCGCGACGGCCGTACCGATGGATCGTGACGGCGTCCGGCCCGAGCTGCTGGCCGAGGCGTTCGCCGTCACCGGCGCGCGGGTGTTCTTCTGCCAGCCCACCCTGCACAACCCGACGGGCGCCACCCTGCCGGTGGCGCGCAGGGAGCAGGTGCTGGAGGTGGCCAGGGCGGCGGGGGCGTTCGTGGTGGAGGACGACTTCGCCCGCTACCTGACCGAGCAGGCGCCCCCGTCGCTGGCGTCCATGGACCGGCACGGCACGGTGGTCAACGTGGGCTCACTGACGAAGATCCTCTCGCCGAGCATGCGGGTGGCGGCCGTCATCGCCAGGGGGCCCGCCGCGCACCGGCTGCGGGCGAGCCAGCTCGTGGAGTCGTTCTTCGTGGCGCGGCCGCTGCAGGAGACGGCGCTGGAGTTCGTGGGCTCCCCGGCGTGGCGGCGGCATCTCGCGATCGTGCACGCCGAGATCAGGTCCCGCCGTGACGCCCTGGCGGCCGCTCTGGCGGCGCGCCTGCCGGAGGCGGCCCTGCACCTGCTGCCCATCGGCGGGATGCATTTGTGGGCACACCTGCCCGCCGCCGTCGACGAGAACGCCCTCGTGGAGGCCGCCAGGCGCAACGGGGTGCTGGTGAGCCCCGGCCGTATGTACTACCCGTCCGAGCCGCCAGGCCCCCGCCTCCGGCTCACCCACATGGCCGCCGCCCACCCCGCCGAACTGCAGGAAGGGGTACGACGTCTCGCCCAGGCCATGGAAGGACGATCGAGCCCAGTAGAGTGACGGCATGCCGTTCCCCGCGGAGCTCGTACGCGACTTCGTGAACACCTACGACGTCGAGGCCGAGTCCGACGAGCTGTCCTCCCCCGCCGAGCTGGCCATCTGGCTGCGCGAGCGCGGCCTCATCGGCAGCCGCGACCGGGCCACCGACGACGACCTGCACACCGCGCTGGTCCTCCGCGAGGGCCTGCGGGCCGCGCTCCGGCGCGAGGCCGCCGAGCTGCCCGCGCTCCCCCTCCAGGTCACGGTGCGCGCGGGCGAGGAGCCCGCGCTCGTCCCGGCCGGAGGCGGCGTGCGGGGCGGGCTCGCGAGCATCGCGGCGGCGGCCGTGGGGGCGTCGTGGGACCGGCTGAAAGTGTGCGCCGAAGGAACTTGTCAGTGGGCGTTCATAGACTCGTCGAAAAACCGTTCCCGCTCGTGGTGTTCCATGCGGGTATGCGGCAACCGCACCAAGACACGGGCTTACCGGGCGAGGAAGCGGGGTTCGCGTCATCTCCAAGCGTCAAACACCGATACGGTGTAACTCGTGCCTTGTGGCACGAACGGCAGGCGAAGGAGCGGGCCGAGATGGCAGACGTAGGCGTCCGGGCGGCCCGGCGCGAGGATGTTCTCCAGGTTGCGAATACCCAGATACGCGCCTGGCGCTACGGCTATCGGAATTTTCTCCCCGAAGGCCCACTCGAGCAGATGACGGGCGCGGCGGCCGAGAAGATGTGGCTGCGCCAGTGGGACGAGGCGATCGTCGCCCCGCCCACGCCCATGCACCGGGTGCTGGTGGCGGTTGAGACCATCCTCGACACCGAGGGCTTTCCCGCCCTCGGCGCGGGTGGCAGCGCCGCCCTGGTCACCCCCCGCGGCGGCGAGCGCGTGGTCGGGCTGGCCTCCCACGCCCCCGCCGAAGACCCCGACCTCGACCCCACCATGACGGCCGAGATGCTGACGCTGCTCGTCGACCCCGACTTCGTGCGCAGGGGCCACGGCAGCCGGCTGCTCAACGCCACGGTCGACTACCTGCGCGACGACGGCTTCCGGCAGATCGTCACCTGGGTCTTCGCCGACAACTACGCGGTCCTCGGCTTCCTGGAGTCGGCCGGGTGGGGCGAGGACATGGCGGAGCGCGTCCTCGACATGGGACGCCCGATCCGCATGGTCAGGCTCACTACGGACATCAGCTAAAGGTAGAAGAAGGTCATGGCAACCCCCGCCCAGTGGATCTCCGGCGCGCGCCCGCGCACGCTGCCCAACGCCATCGTGCCCGTCATGGTGGGCACCGGCGTGGCGATCGGCGAAGGCGGCTTCGTGTGGTGGCGGGCGCTCCTGGCGCTGCTCGTGGCGCTCTCGCTGCAGATCGGCGTCAACTACGCCAACGACTACAGCGACGGCATCCGGGGCACCGACGACGAGCGGGTCGGCCCGATGCGCCTGGTGGGCTCGCGCGCGGCCACGCCCCGGCAGGTGCTGACCGCCGCGCTGTCGTGTTTCGCGCTCGCGGCCGTGCTGGGGCTCGTGCTGGTCGTCGCCATCCAGGCGTGGTGGGTCCTGCTGGTGGGCGCGGCGGCGATCGCGGCCGCCTGGTTCTACACCGGCGGCAAGCACCCGTACGGCTACCGCGGGCTGGGCGAGCTGGCCGTGTTCGTGTTCTTCGGCATCGTGCCCGTCGTCGGCACCGCCTACGTGCAGACCGAGCAGCTGAGCTGGGCGGCGCTGTTCGCCTCGATCCCGGTGGGGCTGCTGTCGTGCTCGATGCTCGTGGTCAACAACCTGCGCGACGTCGGCACCGACGGCCAGGCGGGCAAGCGCACTTTGGCGGTGCTGCTGGGGCCCGAGCGCACCCGCACCCTCTACGTGGCCTGCCAGGTCGTGCCGTTCGTGGTGGCGCTGGCGATGATCCCGATCACGCCCTGGGCGGCGCTGGTGCTGCTCGCCGCGCCGCTGGCCATCCAGCCGATCAGGATGGTGCTGGGCAAGGCCGTGGGGCCCGCGCTGATCGCGGTGCTGCAGCAGACGGGCAAGCTACAAATGGCGTACGGACTGCTGTTCGCGATAGGGCTCGCCGTAGTCTTCTAGGGTGAAGGATTTCATCGCCGGTCTGCCCAAGTGCGAGCTGCACCTGCACATCGAGGGCACGCTGGAGCCCGAGCTGAAGTTCGAGCTCGCCAGGCGCAACGGCCTGGAGTTGCCGTACGCGACCGTGGAGGAGATGCGGGCCGCCTACACCTTCGACAGCCTGTCCTCCTTCCTGACCATCTACTACGAGGGCATGAAGGTGCTGCGCACCGAGCCCGACTTCTACGACCTGGCCATGGCCTACCTGGGCAAGGCCGCCGAGCAGAACGTCCGCTACGCCGAGATCTTCTTCGACCCGCAGGCGCACACCTCGCGCGGCGTGCCGTTCGACGTGGTGATCCGCGGGCTGCGGCGGGCGCTGATGGACGCCCAGGCGCGGCTGGGGGTGCGGGCGCAGCTCATCATGTGCTTCCTGCGCGACTTCCAGGCTGAATACGCGATGGCGACGCTGATGGAGTCGCTGCCGTACAAGGAGTGGATCGCCGGCGTCGGGCTCGACTCCGACGAGCGGGGCAACCCGCCGAGTAAGTTCGCGACCGTCTACGAGCGGGCCCGTCAGGAGGGCTACCTCCTGACCATGCACTGCGACGTCGACCAGGACGACGCGGCCGAGCACATCCGCCAGGCCATCGAGGACATCGGCGTCGACCGGATCGACCACGGCGTCAACATCCTGGAGGACCAGCGGCTGGTGGAGGTGGTGCTGGCGCGGGGCATGGGGCTGACCTGCTGCCCGATCTCCAACGGCTACGTCACCGACTCGATGCAGGCCGAGGGCATCCGCAAGCTGATGGATCTGGGCGTACGCGTGACGGTCAACTCCGACGACCCGGCCTACTTCGCCGCCTACGTGACGGAGAACCTGATCGCGCTCCAGGACACCCTCCAGCTCAACGAGCACGAACTCGTCCAGCTCGAACGCAACGCCTTCGAGATCGCCTGGCTGCCCCGGCAGCTCAAGGACGCCTACCTCGCCGAGATCGACGCCTACGCCTCGTGATGGCGCCACCGAGCGGCTAGGCTGGGGGGACCTGACAGCGCGAGGGATCTCTGGTGAAACGGCCGAGCGTGCCCACCGACATCGAGGAGTTCGAGCGCGCTCTCGCTGAGTGTCTGACCGTCGCCGCCCAGGCGATGCCCGACTCCCCGATGCTCAGCATCGTGCTCCGTGGCGACGACGGCCTGCGCACCGTGGCCTGCACCCACGCGCGCGCCGAGCTGCTCGATGAGCTGCAGGAGGCCGCCGGGCGGGGGCCCGTCCTCGACGCTCTCAACACCCGGCGCCCCGTGACGGTCACCGACCTGGCCGCCGACTCCCGCTGGCGGCGCCTGGCGGCGGAGTCACCGGAGGTGCGCCGGGTGCACTGCGAGCCGCTGGAGTCCGAGGGCGCGCTGCTCGGCGTGCTCACGCTCTACTCCTGCCGGACAGACGCGCTCGCCGCCGAGACCCTGGTCGCCGCGCGCGTGACCGCCGGCCATGTCGGTGTCCTGTTCCGTACGGCGCTCGGCGTGGCCCGGATGCGTGAGGTGGCGGCCCAGCTCAGGGAGGCGCTCACCACCCGGGCGATCATCGACCAGGCGCTCGGCATCGTCATGGCGCAGCGGCGGTGCACGGCGCAGCAGGCGTTCGAGATCCTGCGTCACGTCTCCCAGGACAAGAACGTCAAGCTGCACCAGATCGCCGCCTCGATCATCCAGACGGTGAGCGGCGAGCCACCGCAGCGCCCCCGCTTCGAGGAGCCCCCGCAGAGCACGGCGGGGCACCGTTCATAGCTGAAAGCGCATCGCCACCCGGGGCGCGATCTCGATGCCCAGCTCGCGCTCGTGCTCGACGACCGCCCGCAGCTCCGGCCCCCACTCGGCCTCGGGCAGCACGGAGAAGCCGTGCCGCGCGTACCAGGGCGCGTTCCACGACACGTCCCGGAAAGTCGTCAGCGTCACCGCGGACCCACCGCTCGCCCGCGCGTGGTCGAGCACCGCCGTCATCAGCCGCCCGCCGATGCCCTGGCGCATGTCATCGGGCCGCACGGCGAGCTGTTCGAGGTGCACGTTGCCGTCGACCCGGCCGAGCATCGCGAATCCGGCCGGCGGCTCCCCCTCGACCAGCACGGTCCCGGGGTCGTCCACTTCCTCGATCATGGTCGTGCCCGGCGGGAACACGATGCCCACCTGCTCGAAAAGCCCGTCCGCGGCCAGCTCTATGGCCACCAATCCGGGCAACTCACCCGCTTCCGCCCAACGCACCATGGCGACACGATCTCATGGTTCGGATGGATCTCGCCGCTGGTTATTTAGGGTTGACCGTAGGCCCGGCTGTGCGGAGCCGGGGCCCTCTCCTCACGGCGTGCCCACGACCGTCCAGGTGGTGGGCACGCCGTGTTGCACAGGTCTCAGAGGTCGAGCAGCGGTTCGAGGCCCACCGTGAGGCCGGGCAGCTCGCGCACCCTGCGCACGCCGAGCAGCACGCCCGGGGTGAACGCCGCCCTGCTCATGGTGTCGTGCCGCAGCGTGAGGATCTCGCCGTCGCCGCCGAGCAGCACCTCCTGGTGCGCGATCAGCCCCGACAGGCGCACCGCGTGCACGTGGACGCCGCCGACGTCGGCCCCCCGGGAGCCGTCGAGCGCGGTGGTCGTCGCGTCGGGCATCGGGCCGAGCCCGGCCTTGCCGCGGGCCTCGGACACCAGCTCCGCCGTACGGCGGGCCGTGCCCGAGGGCGCGTCGGCCTTGTTGGGGTGATGCAGTTCGACGATCTCGACGGACTCGAAGTAGCGGGCCGCCTGCTGCGCGAAGTGCATCATCAGCACGGCGGCGATGCCGAAGTTGGGGGCGATCAGGCAGTTGGTGCCCGGATTGGCCGCCAGCCAGCCACGGATGGTGGCCAGCCGCTCCTCGTCGAACCCGGTGGTGCCCACCACGGGGTGGATGCCGTGCCCGATGGCCCATTCGAGGTTGCCCATCACCACACCGGGATGGGTGAAGTCGACCACCACCTCGGCGCCTTCGAGCCCCTCGATGGGGTCGTCTTTGTCGAGCGCGGCCACCAACTCCAGGTCGGGGGCCGCTTCGACAGCCTTGCACACCTCAACGCCCACACGCCCACGGGCGCCGAGCACACCTACCCTGATCACGCGGGCAACTCTATCGAATCGACTCGCTGAAGTCCTTGTCGCCGTACGGGCCGATGACCGCGAGCGTGAGCGGCCGGTTGAGCACGTCGGCGGACACCTCGGCGATCTCGTCGGCGGTGACGGACTCGATGCGTGAGAGCACCTCGTCCACCGACATGAGCTCGTCGTAGACCAGGTCGTTCTTGCCGATGCGCGACATGCGCGAGCCGGTGTCCTCCAGGCCGAGTACGAGCCCGCCCCGCATCTGCCCCTTGCCCCGCGTGATCTCGTCGGCGCTCAGCCCTTCGGCCACCACCCTGGACACCTCGTCCCGGCAGATCTTGAGCACGTCGTCGATCTTCGACGGCAGGCAGCCCACGTAGATGCCGAACTGCCCGGTGTCGGCGTAGGCCGAGGTGTAGCTGTAGGCGGAGTAGGCCAGGCCGCGCTTCTCCCGGATCTCCTGGAAGAGCCTGGACGACATGCCGCCGCCCAGCGCCGCGTTGAGCACGCCGAGGGCGAACCTGCGATCGTCCGTACGGGCCAGGCCGGTCGTGCCGAGCACCAGGTTGGCCTGCTCGGTGGGCCGGTCGAGCACGCGTACACCGGAGCTCGTCTCGGCCCCGGGACCGCTCGTGCGCGGCGGCGCGAACTCGGCGGGACCGACCAGCGCACCCGCCCGCTCGTAGGCCCTGGCGACCAGCTCGACGACCTCTTCGTGCCGTACGTTGCCCGCCACCGACACCACCGTGCGCCGGGGCTGGTAGTAGCGGTGGTAGTACTCGGCGATCCGGTCGCGGCCCAGGGTGTTGATCGAGTCGATCGTCCCGAGAATGGGCCGGCCGATCGGCGAGTCACCGTAGAGCGCCGCGGCGAACTGCTCGTGCACCACGTCGGAGGGGTCGTCGTCGTGCATGGCGATCTCTTCGAGGATCACACCCCGCTCGGACTCGACGTCGTCGTCGGTCACCAGCGAACTGGTCACCACATCGGCGAGCACGTCGACCGCGATCGGCAGGTCCTCGTCGAGGACCCGCGCGTAATAGCAGGTGTATTCCTTGGCGGTGAAGGCGTTGATCTCACCGCCGATGCCCTCGATGGACGCCGAGATCTCCATGGCGTCGCGCGTGGGGGTGCCCTTGAACAGCAGGTGCTCAAGGAAATGGGTGGCCCCCGTGTGCTCGGGAGCCTCGTCCCGCGAGCCGATGCCGACCCACATGCCGACCGCGACGCTTCGCACGGTCGGCATGGTCTCGGTCACCACGCGCAGCCCACCCGGGAGGACGGTGCGCCTGACCACCCCGGCTCCGTCCTTGCCGGGGTGGAGCGTGGTCGTGGTCACGAGTTCCGGTCGTCCCCATCAGAGCGGGTGGTGCGCACGCGCGTACGGGTACGGCGCGGCCGGTCGGACTTGTCCTCGGCGGCGGGAGCGGCGCTCTCGGGCTGCTCCGAAGCCGGCTCGGAACCACCGTCGGCGCCCTTGGCCTCCTTCTCGGCGGCCTCCTTCTCGATGACCTCGACCGGCACCAGGGAGAGTTTGCCCCGGCCGTCGATCTCGGCGATCTCGACCTGGATCTTCTCGCCGACGCTCATGACGTCCTCGACGTTCTCGATCCGCTTGCCGCCGTGCAGCTTGCGGATCTGGGAGACGTGCAGCAGACCGTCCTTGCCCGGCATGAGCGAGACGAACGCGCCGAAAGCCGCGATCTTGACGACCGTGCCCAGGTAGCGCTCTCCCACCTCCGGCATGTGCGGGTTGGCGATCGCGTTGATCGCCGAACGGGCGGCCTCGGCGGACGGCCCGTCGGTGGCGCCGATGTAGATCGTGCCGTCGTCCTCGATGGTGATCTCGGCGCCCGTGTCGTCCTGGATCTGGTTGATCATCTTGCCCTTCGGGCCGATGACCTCGCCGATCTTGTCGACCGGGACCTTGATCGTGATGATGCGCGGCGCGGTCGGGTTCATCTCCGCCGGGGAGTTGATCGCCTCCTGCATCACGTCGAGGATCGCCAGGCGGGCGCCCTTGGCCTGCTTCAGCGCGCCGGCCAGGACGCTCGCGGGGATGCCGTCGAGCTTGGTGTCGAGCTGCAGCGCGGTGATGACGTCCTTGGTGCCGGCGACCTTGAAGTCCATGTCGCCCATGGCGTCCTCGGCGCCGAGGATGTCGGTCAGCGTGACGTACTGGTCGCCCTCGCCGATGAGGCCCATCGCGATGCCCGCGACCATCTCGCGCAGCGGCACACCGGCGTCGAGCAGCGCCATCGTGGAGGCGCAGACCGAGCCCATCGAGGTGGAGCCGTTGGAGCCGAGCGCCTCGGAGACCTGCCGGATGGCGTAGGGGAACTCCTCACGCGTCGGCAGCACCGGCATCAGCGCCCGCTCGGCCAGCGCGCCGTGACCGATCTCGCGGCGCTTGGGCGAGCCCACCCGGCCGGTCTCACCGGTGGAGTAGGGCGGGAAGTTGTAGTTGTGCATGTAGCGCTTGGTCCGCTCGGGGTTGAGCGTGTCGATGACCTGCTCCATGCGCAGCATGTTGAGGGTGGTGATGCCCATGATCTGGGTCTCGCCACGCTCGAACAGCGCCGAGCCGTGCACCCGGGGCACCACGTGGACCTCGGCCGACAGGGCGCGGATGTCCTTGGTGCCGCGGCCGTCGATGCGGATGCCCTCGTTGATGACGCGCTCACGCATGAGCTTCTTCATCACCGAGCGGAACGCGCCGGAGATCTCCTTCTCGCGGCCCTCGAACTCGGGCAGGAGCTTCTCGGCGGCCAGCGCCTTGAGCTTGTCGAGCTCGGTCTCGCGCTCCTGCTTGCCGGCGATGGTCAGCGCGGCGGCGAGCTCGGTCTTCACCGCGGCCTCGACCGCGTTGTACGCGTCTTCCTGGTATTCCAGGAAGACCGGGTATTCGGCCGTCTCCTTGGCCGCGACCTGCGCGATGCGCGACTGCGCCTCGCACAGCACCTTGATGAACGGCTTGGCCGCGTCGAGGCCCTGCGCGACGGTCTCCTCGGTGGGCGCGACGGCGCCCTCGGCGACCAGCTTGAGCGTGTCCTTGGTGGACTCGGCCTCGACCATCATGATCGCGACGTCGCCGTCGGCGAGCACGCGGCCCGCCACGACCATGTCGAACGTGGCGCGCTCCAGCTCGTGGTGCGTCGGGAACGCGACCCACTGGCCGTCGATCAGCGCGACCCGCACGCCGCCGATGGGACCGGAGAACGGCAGGCCGGCGAGCTGCGTGGACAGCGACGCGGCGTTGATGGCGACCACGTCGTAGAGGTGGTCGGGGTTGAGCGCCATGACCGTGGCCACGACCTGGATCTCGTTGCGCAGGCCCTTGACGAACGAGGGGCGCAGCGGCCGGTCGATCAGGCGACAGGTCAGGATGGCGTCCTCGGAGGGACGCCCTTCGCGGCGGAAGAACGAGCCGGGGATGCGGCCCGCGGCGTACATGCGCTCTTCGACGTCGACCGTCAGCGGGAAGAAGTCGAACTGCTCTTTCGGGTTCTTCGACGCGGTGGTCGCCGAAAGGACCATCGTGTCGTTGTCGAGATAGGCGACGGCCGAGCCGGCCGCCTGACGCGCGAGCCGGCCGGTCTCGAACCGGATCGTGCGCGTGCCGAATGTGCCGTTGTCTATGACGGCTTCAGCGGTGTGGACACCCTCCACGGGGGACCTCCTTGTGGTCGGTCTCCCGCGCCCTTTTTCTCACCGGCACCCTCGTTAGGTGCAGCGCCGGTCTTCGATCGAAGCGCCCGGTCGAGGAACTCTGCCGTTCCTACCGGAAGCCACTACCGAGGACCGGCCCGCAGGCGTCGCGGGTCGCATGGTGCTAAGCGGACGCGGGGGCTGTGTGTCTCGGATCTTCAGTTGTACGTCAGGTGCGGGGCCGTTTTCACGTCGCCACGCGTTTTCTCAGCCGGGTCCCTACCCATCAGAGACCCATATGAGAAGGGAGCGGCGCGGACGCCGCTCCCTTTCATGCTATCGGCGCAGGCCGAGCCGCTCGATGAGCGTCCGGTAGCGCTGGATGTCGACCTTCTGCAGGTACTTCAGCAGGCGGCGCCGGCGACCCACGAGCAGAAGCAGGCCACGACGGCTGTGGTGGTCGTGCTTGTGCGTCTTCAGGTGCTCGGTCAGCTCGCTGATGCGCTTGCTGAGCAGCGCGATCTGCACCTCGGGCGACCCGGTGTCGCCTTCGACGGTCGCGTACTCATCGATGATGGACTTCTTGGCAGCGGTGTCGAGGGACACGGCTCTCCTTCAATCTACGGACACGCGCGAATGAGATGATGGGCGCGAACAACCGTGCGTGCCTACAGTCGCCGCGTGAAGGCCGTCATGGCAGCGCGCAGCGCCGCCGCTACAGAGCCGACATGCAAGGCTACCACCAAGTGTCCAGTGCCTGGGCGGTCGGTTATCAGCCGGAAACGTATTGGGTCGCGAACTCCTCCGACGGCGCGATGGGGGTGATGACGTCGATCAGCACGCCGTTGGGGTCGGACACGATGAAGTGGCGCTGGCCGAAGTCCTCGTCGCGCAGCGCCAGCTCGGGGACCAGCCCCTCGCCCGTGACGAGCCGCTCCCACTCGGCGTCCACGTCGCCGACCTCGAAGTTGAGCAGCAGCCCCGCGACCGGTCTGCGGTAGGCGGCGGGCAGGGTCGGGTGCGTGTGGTCGAGCAGGGCCAGCTCGTGGTCTCCGCGGCGCAGGCTCACGTACCAGTCGGCCTCGAATGTCACCTCGAACCCGAACAGGCGCACGTAGAAGTCTCTGGACGCGGCGACCTGGCCGGTGCAGATCACCGGATAGAAGCTGTTGAGCAGCATGAACATCCCTTTCACATACCGATGGTATGCGAAGGTACGCTAGTTCGCCTACCATCGGTATGTCAAAGGGGGGCGCGTGACCAGAGCCGAGCAGAGGGAGCGGACCAGACGGACGCTGCTGGCCGAGGGCAGGCGGTTGTTCGCCACCCGGGGGTACGCGGCGGTCGGCCTGGCGGAGATCGTGCGCGAGTCCCAGGTGACCAAGGGTGCGCTTTATCACCATTTCGAGGGCAAGAGCGCGCTCTTCCGCGCCGTGCTGGAGCAGGTGCAGCAGGAGGTGGCGGCCCGGGTGGTCGCGGCGGCGGAGGCGGCCGGCGACCCGTGGGACCGGCTGAAGGCGGGATGCGCGGCGTTCGTCGAGGCGAGCGCCGATCCGGAGGTGCAGCGCGTCATGCTGATCGACGGGCCCGCGGTGCTGGGCTGGGCCGAGTGGCGGGCCATCGACGAGGCCGCCTCGGCCGCGCACCTGTCGGAGGCCCTGACGGAGCTGGTGAACGACGGCACGATCCCGCCCCAGCCGGTGGCGCCCCTCACCCGCCTGCTGTCGGGCGCCATGAACGAGGCCGCGTTGTGGCTGGCCCAGTCGACGGGCCCGACCGACCTGCCGGACACCCTGGCGGCGCTGTCACGCCTGCTGGAGGCGGTGCGCCGGGCGGCCTAACCGGTCAGGCGGCGGGTCGCGTCGACGTCGGCGTGGATCTGGTCGATGAGCGCCTCGATGGACTCGAACCGCGTGTTGCCCCGCAGCCGGGCGGCGAACTCCACCGCCACGTGCACGCCGTACAGCTCCAGGTCATCGCGGTCCAGGGCGTAGGCCTCGACCGTCCTGGGCACGCCCTCGAACGTCGGGTTCGTGCCGACCGAGATCGCCGCCGGCCATCGCTCGCCCGCGTAGAGAGCGGGCAGGTTGGCCACCGGCACGCACTCCATCCACCCGGCGTAGACCCCGTCGGCCGGGATCGCCGTGTGCGGGGGCGTCTCCACGTTGGCCGTGGGGAAGCCGAGTTGGCGCCCGCGCTGGTAGCCGCGCACGACCACGCCCTCCACCCGGTGCGGCCGCCCGAGCCGGTCCCTGGCGCTCTCCACGTCGCCCTCGGCGAGCCGTCCGCGGATCGAGGTCGAGGAGATGTCGTCGAGCAGCGGCACGGCCTCCACCGCGAAGTCGTATTTTTCGCCCAGCGTCCGCAATATCTCTGCATCGCCGCTGGCCTTGTGCCCGAACACGAAGTCCTCCCCGACCACCACCACGGCCGCCCGCAGCCGCTCGGCCAGGATGCTCTGGGCGAAATCGTCGGGGCTCTGCCGCGACAGCCCGAGCGTGAACTCCACCACCTCGACCTCGTCCACGCCCAGCCCGGTCAGCAACTCCGCCCTGCGCCGCAGGCTGGTGAGCCGCGGCGGATGCGACCCGGGCCGCACGACCTCGTCGGGGTGCGGCTCGAACGTGACGGCCACGCCGCGCAGCCCCCGCTCGCGCGCGAGGGCGACGGTCCGCTCGATGACACGCTGGTGCCCGCGGTGGACGCCGTCGTAGACACCCAGGGTGACGACGGACCTTTCCGAACCCTGCACGCTAGGCCCCATTCGCTCGGCCGGACCAATCGCGTACAAGCCTGCCATGCGCCGCGCCGTTCCCCTTAATCGAGGGGGTTATGATCGGGCATCATGCCTCGTTACGCGCTTCTGATCCTGCCCGCCTTCAACCGGGTCTACGGAGAGAGCTCCATCCGGCTGACCCGCAGTGAGCTGGCCGTCTTCAGCTCGCGCGGCCTCCGCGGCGAGGTTCTTGACAGCGAGGAGACCCGCATCGGCGGTGTCCCTTATGTGTCCTTCGAGACCGCCGAGCCCCTCAGCCCGCCGGACGTGGCGCTGCTGTCCGACCTCTCGTCCGTCTACGCCGTGTTCCAGGTGGAGGGCGAGCTGCTCAGACCGCTGGAGATGCGCCCGCGCGACCGGCTGAGCAGTGACCTGATCACCATCCAGAAATACGCCGGCAAGACCAACGAGCACTTCACCAAGCTGCTGCTCAACGTCACCGCGCTGGCCGCCGACAAGGGGCTGGGCGAGCGGCTGTCGGTGTTCGACCCGCTGTGCGGCCGTGGCACGACGCTCAACCAGGCGCTCATGTACGGCTACGACGCCTACGGGATCGACGTCGACGGCAAGGATTTCGAGGCCTACACCGGTTTCATCAAGACCTGGCTGCGTAACAAGAAGCTCAAGCACACGGCGGAGACCGTACCTGTGCGGCGTGAGCGCGCCCTGGTCGGGCGGCGCTTCAACGTCACGTTCGGCCTGTCCAAGGAGGCCGTCAAGGCGGGCGACGTCCAGCGCCTGACCGTGGTCAGCGCCGACACCCTCAAGAGCCGCGAGTTCTTCAAGCCGCGCTCGTTCGACCTGCTGGTGACCGACGCCCCCTACGGCGTCCAGCACGGCAGCAAGGGCGGCGCCGGCCTGTCGCGCAGCCCGCTGGAGCTGCTCGGGCAGGCCATCCCCGTCTGGGCCGAGCTGCTGCGCCCCGGCGGCGCGATGGGCATCTCCTGGAACACCTACGGCGGCAAGAGCGCCGAGCTGGCCAAGATCCTCGACGACGCCGGGCTCGACGTGGTCGACTACCCCGGCTTCGAGCACTGGGTGGACCAGGCGATCGTCCGCGACATCATCGTGGCCAGAAAACCCGCCTGACCCGCGACCGGCGCGCGCCGGGCCTAACCGGCGAAGACCGCCAGCGGCTTGGCCACCTTGCCCTGCTCCTCCACCAGCGCCAGCAGCGCCCCGTCCGGGCCGAACACGCCGATCGGGCCCTTGCCGAGCCCGGCCGCCGGCAGCCGCCCGCCGTGCCCGATCACGCGCGCCTCCTCGGCCGTGACGTCTCTACGCGGGAACGCCGCCGCCACCGCCTCACCGATCGGCAGAATCACGCACTCCTCGGCCAGCCCCTCGATGGTCCTGGCCAGCGACAGGTCGTAGGGCCCCACCCGGGTGCGCCGCAGCCGCGTCAGATGCCCCCCGACCCCGAGCGCGCCGCCCAGGTCGCGGGCCAGCGCGCGGATGTAGGTGCCGCTGGAGCACGTCACGACCGCGTCCACGTCGACGACGTCACCGGAGACCCGGATGTCGAGCACGTCGAACGCGTGCACGGTCACGGGCCTGGCGGCCAGCTCGACCTCCTCGCCCGCGCGCGCCTTCTTGTAGGCCCGCTCCCCGTTCACCTTGATCGCGCTCACCTGCGGCGGGACCTGCATGATCTCGCCGCTCAGCGCCACGACGCCCTTGTGGATCTCGGCCGCGGTGACGCCCGTGGCCGGCGCCGAGGCGGTCACCTCGCCCTCGGCGTCGTCGGTGTTCGTGCTCACGCCGAGCCGGATCGTGGCCTCGTAGACCTTCTCGGTCAGCATCAGGTGCCCGAGCAGCCGGGTCGCCTTCTCCACGCCGACCACCAGCACGCCCGTCGCCATCGGGTCGAGCGTGCCCGCGTGCCCCACCCGCCGGGTGCCCGCGATGCGCCGCATCTTGGCCACCACGTCGTGCGAGGTCCACTCGCCCGGCTTGTCGACGATGATCAGACCGCTCTCGGCCATCAAGCCTTCCCCAGCTCTCGCCTGAACTTCGCCATGGTCTCCTCCACGCTGTCGCGCGAGGTGTATCCGGCCGCGTAGTGATGCCCGCCGCCGCCCAGCGCCGCGCACACGGCGGCCACGTCGACGGCTCCCTTGCTGCGGGTGGACACCTGCCAGTCGCCCTGGTCGTCCTCCTTGAGCACGACCGCGACCTCGGCCTCGTCGGTGCGCCGCACGATGTCGATGATGCCTTCGAGCTCCGCGTACGGCAGCCCGTACGCGGCCCGGTCGACCCGCGTCACGTACGTCCACACCATCCGGCCCTCCAGCGTCACCCGGTCGAGCGCCCCGGCCAGCACCTTCAGGTAGCCGAACGGCGAGCGGTCCCACAGCTCGCGCGCGATCTCGTCGGTACGCAGCCCGGTCGCCACCAGCCTGGCCGCCATCTGGTGCACGGCGGGCGTGGTCGAGGCGTACCGGAACGACCCGGTGTCCGTCACCAGCCCCGCGTAGAGGCAGGTGGCGATGTCGCGGTCGAGCCGCCCGCCGAGCCGGTAGACGAGCTGCTCGGCCAGCATGGCCGTGGCCGCCGCATGGGCGTCGATGAGGCTGAGCGTGCCGAAGCCCTCGTTGGACGGGTGGTGGTCCACCACGATGAGCTCACGCGCCATGGCGGCGCTGGCCCCGAGCAGCCCCAGCCGCTCGAACGTCGAGGAGTCGAACACGATCATCAGCCGCGGCTCGGCCGGATAGGACTCCGGCGGCACCAGCATCTCCTGCCCGGGCAGAAACCGCAGCAGCCGTGGCACCACGAAGTGCCGGTCACCGAACGACGCGACGACGCGCTTGCCCATCGACCGCAGCACGAACGCGACGGCCAGCATCGAGCCGAGCGCGTCACCGTCGGGCGTCACGTGGCAGGCCAGCGCGACCTCGTCGGCCTCGCCGATCAGCCGCAGCGCCCGATCCCACGCGGGTTCGGGGATCGGGCAGCTCTCGGCCGGCCGGCCCGCCGCGCGGGGCGGCCGGTCGGCCCGGTCGCGCACGTCGGGCGTCACGCCCGGTCGTCCCCGTCCGGGTCGGCGCCGTTGACGCCGGACTTCGCTTCCAGCTCCTCGTCCTCAGGCTTGCGGTACGGGTCCGCCTCACCGGCGTAGGCCGCGTTCTCCGCCTGACGCGCCACCTCGGCGTCCCGCGCGCGAGCGGTGTTGATGAGGTCGTGGAGGTGCCGCGCGCTGTCGGGCAGCGGGTCGTGCGTGAACGTCAGCGTCGGGGCGAAACGCACGCCGGTCTGCCGGCCCACCTCGGAGCGGATGATCCCCTTGGCACTTTCGAGCGCCGCCGCGCTGTCGGCCCGCTCGGCGTCGGAGCCGAACACCGTGTAGAACACCGTCGCGTCACGCAGGTCAGCGGTGACCCGCGTATCGGTCACGGTGACGAAGCCCAGACGCGGATCCTTGATCCGGCGCTCCAGCATCTCGGCGACGATCTGCTGGATGCGATCGGCGAGCTTGCGTGCTCGTGGTGCATCCACCATGTTTGCCCCCTCACGCACGACGTGGCCGTGCAGTCGTTCAATCTTCGTCGTTGTAGAGCCGATGCCGGGCCGACAGCAGCTCGATCTCGGGGCGGAAGGCCACCATGCGTTCGCAGGCGTCCATCACCTCTTTGCAGTTACCCGCGGAGGCGGAAACGACCGCGATACCGACCTCCGCTCTGCGATGCAGATCCAGCAGGCCGGTCTCAGCCACCGCGATGCTGGGATAACGGCGCTGCAACTCGGCGATCAGCGGCCGTACGACAGAGCGCTTCTGCTTCAGCGATCTGACGTCGCCGAGCAGGATGTCCAGGGTCAGAGCACCCACATACATCGTTGGTCACCACCGCTTGATCTGGTGTGCTGAATGCACGACCGGCCCGGTGCGGTGGGGACCAGGCCAGGGCGTGCGAGAGGCGCCCGGCGGATGTCCCGCCGGGCGCCCGGCCGCGTGTTACGCGCGCGGCTTCTCCCGCATTTCGAACGTCTCGATCACGTCGTCGATCCGGATGTCGTTGTAACCGACACCGATGCCGCACTCGAAGCCCTCGCGGACCTCGGTCGCGTCATCCTTGAAGCGACGCAGGGACGAGACGGTCAGGTTGTCCGCGATGACGACGCCGTCGCGGATGATCCTGGCCTTGCTGTTGCGGACGATCAGACCGGAGCGGACCAGCGAACCGGCCACGTTGCCGATCTTCGGCACCTTGAAGACCTCGCGGACTTCGGCGGTGCCCATCTGGACCTCTTCGAACTCGGGCTTGAGCATGCCCTTGAGCGCCGCTTCGATTTCCTCGATCGCCTGGTAGATGACCGAGTAGTAGCGGATGTCGACGCCCTCGCGCTCGGCGAGGTCGCGCGCCCGGGGCTCAGGCCGGACGTTGAAGCCGATGATCACCGCGTTGTCGTCGGCGACGGCCAGGTTGACGTCATATTCGGTGATGGCGCCGACCGCGCGGTGCAGGACACGGAGCCTGACCTCGTCGCCGACGTCGATCTTGAGCAGAGCGTCTTCCAGGGCCTCCACCGAACCGGACACGTCACCCTTGATGATGAGCTTGAGCTCGTCGACGCGACCCTTCTCAAGGTCGCTGAACAGCTCTTCGAGGGTGCGGCGACGGCTCGACTTCGCCATGTCGGCGCTGCGCTTGCGCGCCGCGCGCTGCTGGGCGATCTGGCGGGCCATCCGGTCGTCGGTGACGACGATGAAGTTGTCACCGGCGCTCGGCACGGCCGTCAGACCCATGACCAGGACCGGACGCGAAGGCGTGGCCTCCTCGACCGCCTCGCCGGTGTCGTCGAGCATCGCGCGGACGCGGCCGAAGGCCTCGCCACACACGATCGAGTCGCCGACGCGCAGCGTGCCGCGCTGGACCAGGACGGTCGCGACCGGGCCACGGCCCTTGTCGAGGTGTGCCTCGATCGCGATGCCCTGAGCGTCCATCGTCGGGTTGGCGCGCAGGTCGAGCTCGGCGTCGGCGGTCAGCACGATCGCCTCGAGGAGCTGGTCGATGCCCGTGCCGTTCTTCGCCGAGATGTCGACGAACAGCGTCGAGCCGCCGTACTCCTCGGCCACCAGGCCGTATTCGGTGAGCTGGGCCCGCACCTTGTTCGGGTCGGCGCCCTCCTTGTCGACCTTGTTGACCGCGACCACGATCGGCACGTCGGCCGCCTGGGCGTGGTTGAGCGCCTCGATCGTCTGCGGCTTCACGCCGTCGTCGGCCGCGACCACCAGCACCGCGATGTCGGTCGACTTCGCGCCTCGGGCACGCATGGCGGTGAACGCCTCGTGACCCGGGGTGTCGATGAAGGTGATCTTGCGCTCTTCGCCCTCGTGCTCGGCGGAGACCTGGTAGGCACCGATGTGCTGGGTGATGCCACCGGCCTCGCGCGCCACCACGTTGGTCTTGCGGATGGCGTCGAGCAGCTTGGTCTTACCGTGGTCGACGTGACCCATGACGGTCACGACCGGCGGACGCGCGGCCAGGTCGGCCTCGTCGCCCTCGTCCTCGCCGAACTCGATGTCGAAGGCCTCGAGAAGCTCGCGGTCCTCCTCCTCCGGGCTGACGACCTGGATGTCGTAGTCGAGCTCCTGGCCGAGAAGCTGCAGCGTCTCCTCGTTGACCGACTGCGTCGCGGTCACCATCTCGCCGAGGTGCAGCATGATCTGCACGAGCGAGGCGGGGTTCGCGCCGATGCGGTCGGCGAAGTCGGACAGCGACGCGCCGCGCGGAAGGCGGATCGTCGCGCCGTTGCCACGAGCGACCTGCACGCCGCCGATCGCCGGCGCCGACATGTTGTCGAACTCCTGGCGCCTCTGACGCTTCGACTTACGGCCACGCGCGGGACGGCCACCGGGACGCCCGAAGGCTCCCGCGGTGCCGCCGCCACGGCCACGGCCTCCGCCGCCGGGACGACCGCCGAAGCCGCCGCCACCGCCGCCGGGACCACCGGTGCCGGTGCGCTGACCGGTGCCGCCGCCACCCGGGCGACCGGCGAACCCGCCGCCACCGCCACCGGGACGACCGCCACCGCCACCACCGGGACGGCCACCGCCGCCACCGCCGCCGGGACGGCCACCGCCGCCACCGCCGCCGGGACGACCGCCACCGCCGCCGCCACCGCCGGGACCGGCGGGACGACCCTGGGGCATCATCATCGGGTTGGGACGCGGACCACCGGGACGCGGGCCACCGGCGCCGGGACCCGGACGCGGACCGCCCGCACCGGGCGGACCCGGACGCGGACCGGCGCTGCCCGGCCTGCCCTCGCCACCGCCACGGCCCTGCGGCGGGCGCGGCATCGCGCCGTCGCGCGGCGGGCCGTCACGACGCTCACGCTGACCGGGGCCGCCACCGCCATCGCGGTTGCCACCCTGGCGCGGCGGACGGGACTGGCCCATGCCGCTGGCGTTGGACGAGAACGGGTTGTTACCGGGACGCGGGCCGCGCGGACCCGGCTTGGGGCCGGGACCGGGACGCGGGCCGCCACCGGAAGGGGCACCGGGACGCGGCGCCTGAGTGGAGCCGCCGCGGTCGCCGCCACGGTCGCCGCCACGGTCACGGTCACCGCCACGGTCCGAGGGCCCTGGACGGGGCGCGGGCCCGGGCTTGGGACCCGGACGGGCGCTGGGGCCGGGCCGCGGGCCCGGCGCCGCCGGGCGAGCGGGCGCGCCGGCGCCACTCTCGAAACGCGCCTGCGGGGCGCCGGACGTCTCGCCGCGAGCGGCCTCAGGCTGCTGCTGGGGCTGCTGGTGCGGCATCGCCACCGGCGGACGCGGCTGCGCGGCGGGACCGCCGGAGCCGGCGCCGCCGGAACTCGCGGGACCACCGGAGGTCGCGGGACCACCGGAACTCGCCGGACCGCCGGCAGGAGCACCGGGGCTCGGACGCGGACCCGGCTTGGGACCCGGCCGCGGAGGACCGGGCAGGGGCGCCTGACCGGCGCCGTTTCCGGCCTGGCTGTCCGCCGGCCGAGGAGCAGCCCTTGGCGGCTGCGGCTTGTTGGACGGCTGTCCGCCGCCCCTAGAGGGCCCACCCTTGGATGCGCCCAGAGCTTCGGTGAGCCTGCGGACCACCGGCGCTTCGATGGTGGAGGACGCCGAACGGACGAACTCCCCCATCTCTTGGAGCTTGGCCATGACGACCTTGCTCTCTACGCCGAACTCCTTAGCGAGCTCGTATACCCGGACCTTCGCCACTGCACTCCCTTACTCGGCCCGGGAGGCTGGCTAATGCCGTCCGGACCGTCGCTACCTTGACGTCTTCATCGCCGCGTGCTCATCAGGCGCTCATAGCAATCTGACTCCGCCCATCAACTCGGCGTCCTACATGACATTTCGTGGTTCCCCCTCCAAGTGCGCCCGCACGGGCGACACGTCAAGCGGCCCCGCTACGCGGAACGCGCGCGGAAACGCTCGGCGACGCTCGGCGAGCTCCAGACAGCTCAAGGCCGGATGCAGTGATGCACCTCGGCCTGGGAGTCGTCCGCGCAGGTCAGGGACTATGGAGTCCTCGACCCGCACCAGGCGGAGCAGCTCGGACTTAGCCGTGCGAACCCTGCAGCCCACACAGGTGCGCTGTGGGACCGCTTGGCCACCATATTCCAGCTTACCGTGTTGACGCATCTACGGAACCGGCGGCGTCCTCGGCTTGTGTATCGGGCCGGATGTCGATCCGCCATCCGGTCAGTCGCGCGGCGAGCCGGGCGTTCTGCCCCTCTTTCCCGATGGCCAGCGAGAGCTGGTAGTCGGGAACGGTCACCCTCGCCACGCGCCCCTCGAGATCGAGGACCTCAACGTGGGAAACGCGCGCGGGCGACAGGGCATTCCCCACGAACTCGCCCGGGTCCTCCGACCAGTCGATGATGTCGATCTTCTCGCCGTGCAGCTCGGTCATCACGTTGCGCACGCGCGAGCCCATCGGGCCGATGCACGCGCCCTTGGCGTTGACGCCCGGCTTGCGCGACCTGACCGCGATCTTCGTACGGTGGCCGGCCTCGCGCGCCACCGCCGCGATCTCCACGGTGCCGTCGGCGATCTCCGGCACCTCCAGCGCGAACAGCTTCTTCACCAGCCCGGGATGCGTGCGCGACAGGGTGATCGAGGGGCCCTTGTGGCCCTTCTTCACCTGCACCACGTAGACGCGCAGGCGCTCGCCGTGCACGTATTCCTCGCCGGGGACCTGCTCGGCGTGCGGCAGCACGGCCTCGATCTTGCCGAGGTCGACCAGCACCACGCGTGGGTCCTTGCCCTGCTGGATCACGCCGGAGACCAGCTCGCCCTCGCGGCTGGCGAACTCACCGAAGTTGATCTCGTCTTCGGCGTCGCGCAGCTGCTGCAGGATGACCTGCTTGGCGGTGGTGGCGGCGATCCTGCTGAAGTTGTTGGGCGTATCGTCGAACTCCCTGACGATCTCGCCGTCCTCGTCGAGCTCCGCGGCCAGGATCGTGACGTGGCCGCTGCTCCTGTCGAGCTCGGCCCGCGCCTTGTCGGCGGCGCCCTCGGTCCGGAAGTACGCGATCAGCAGCGCGTCCTCGATCGCCTTGACGACCAGGTCGAAGGAGATGTCCTTTTCCCGCTCGAGGCTGCGCAGGACGCTCATGTCGATGTCCACGACGGCTCCCCCTTAGCCTTCGTCGCCGTCGACGTCGTCAGCGTCGTCGATCCGGCGGAACTCCACCTGTACCCGTCCCCGGGTCAGGTCTTCGTAACCAAGCCTGTGTGCCGCGCCCGCGACGTCGAGGTCGACGCCGCTCTCGTCGGCGCCCATGACGCGGCCTTCGACCACGGCGCCGTTCTTCAGCTCCGCCTTCACCAGCCGCTTGGCGGCACGGCGCCAGTGGCGCGGCTCGGTGAGCGGGCGATCGACGCCCGGCGAGGAGACCTCAAGCGTGTAAGCCGCCTGGCCCATCACATCGTCGTCGTCCAGGGCCGTGGAGACCGCCTGGCTCACGTCGGCGACGTCGTCGAGGCTCACCCCGCCGTCACGGTCGACGACCACACGAAGCAACCGTCTCTTTCCTGCCTGGGTGACCGTGATGTCCTCCAGGTCGAGGCCCTCCGCGCTGACCACGGGCTCCAGGAGCTTCATCAGGTGGTCGCGGGGTGATGCGCTGCCCATATCGACCTCCCCTATTGTCATGTCTCAGCCGGGCGGACCTCGCCTCGGGCTCTCCGCCGTCTGGCCGCTCAGCCAGCGACGACAGTTGACACCCTATCCGTATGAGGGCACGGAAAGAGCGCCACTCGTCACGGTCGAATGGCGGAGCGTCGCCTGAGAGCGATCCCGGGCACGAGCCCGTACGATGCTACCGATGAGAAAGCCGCCCGGCGTTCCGCCGTGACGGCGTCGATCGGGCACGGCCGCCGAGCGGCGCTCCGATGGGCGGGTTTCTCGTCGGCCTGCCGCACCGTCACTGGAGGTCCAAGCCCGTGCGCCCGCGTCACCTGTCCCGGCGGACCCTGCTGGCGGGCGGAGCGGCGGCTCTCACCGCCTGCAGCGCGTCCGGCCCCGCCGAGCCGCCCGCCCGGGCCACGGACTCCCCCGAGACGCTGCTGCTGAAGGAGCTGATCGCCGAGAAGGAGCGCACGATCGCGCTCTACGCGTCCCTGATCGACGGCGGCAAGGGCAAGCTCGTCCCGTTCCGCGACCGTCACCAGGCCCACCTGAACGAGTTGCGCAAACACGTGACCCTGACCCCGGCGCCCTCGTCGCCCAAGCCTTCGCCGTCCGTCACCCCGAAGGCGTCGTTGTCGCGGCTGCGCGAGGTCGAGCGCAAGGCGGCGGCCCGGCGGCCGCGCCAGCTCGCCGCCGTCTCGCCGGGGCTGGCCCAGCTCATCGCCAGCATCGGCGCCTGCGAGGCCGCCCACGCGCTCGCCCTGCCGAGGTCGCTGTGAGCGCGCGGGGGGCGGCCGACGACGTCGAGAAGCTGCGCAAGGCGCTGGCGGCCGAGCACGCGGCGCTGTTCGCGTACGGGATCCTCGGGGCGCGCACGTCGGGGACGTTGCGGGCCCGGATCTCGGCGGCCTTCGACGAGCACCGGGCCAGCCGCGACCAGTTGCGGGCCTACATCACGGCGCGGGGCGGCAAGCCGGCCGAGCCCGACGCCTCCTACGCGCTGCCGTTCCTCCCCTCCGGCGCCGCGCTGGCCGTCAAGCTGGCGGTGCACCTGGAGAGCGGCGTGATGGCCGCCTACCTGGAGCTGGTGGCGGCGCAGGACGCGGCGCTGCGCCGTTACGCCGCGCTGGCCATGCAGGAGGCGGTCGCGCGCTCCTACGCCTTCCAGCCGGCCCAGCCGGCGGCCTTCCCCGGCATGCCCGCCCCGGCCACCCCGCCGCCCGCCTCACCCTCGCCCGCCCAGAGCGGCGGCTGACCGGCTTCCAGCGGCAGAGGCCCCCAACGGCAGAGGCCCCTCAGCGGTACAGGCCCTCAGCGGTAGAGGACGGAGAGCAGGTCGGGGCCGAGGCGTTCGATGGCGCCGGCGTCGAGCTGGTAGTAGACGACCGAGCCGCGCCGGTGGGTGTGAACGAGCTGGGCCTCCCTGAGCCGCCTCAGGTGCCGGGAGACCTGCGGGGCGGTCATGCCGAGCTGGGTGGCCAGCTCGGCGGTGGCGACCGGGTTGCGCAGAATGGCGTAGCAGAGCCGGAGCCTCGTGGGGTCCTGGAGGGCGGCGAGCCGGCGCCTGGCGGTCTCCAGGGTCGGCGTGGTGGCGTCGTCGGCGCTGTACTGGATGACGACCGGATAGCCGGGATAGTGCTTGATCACGAAGTGCGGGCTGCCGTGCACGGTCGGGACGAGCAGGCAGGGACGGCCATCGTCGACGCGGGCGGTGGCGCTGTAGAGCTTGTCGAACACCAGGCGCAGCCGCCCCTCCGAGGCGCCGGCGATGGAAGCCGTCGGGAAGTCGGCCAGCGCGAGCGTGCCCTTCCTGCGCAGGTCGCGCTCCCGTAGCGCGCCGTCGTGGTCGAGGGCGCGGCGCAGCGCGGGCCACTCGGCGTCGAAGGCCGTGGCGGCGAAGGCGGCCAGGAAGTCGAGCAGCTCGCCGCGTACGCCCTCGGGATCGGCGCGCAGCCGGGCGCCGATCTCCATGCGGCTGGAGGAGATCAGCCGCAGCCGGTGCAGCACCTCGTCGCCGAGCCTGGGCGTCAGCTCGGTGTCGTTCTTGCCGATCAGCGCCTGCACGGTCATCGCGACGAAGTCGCCGATGGGCAGCGCGGCCACCTCGCGCAGCTCGTCGGCCAGCGTGCGCCTGGGCCCGGCGGACAGCGGCAGCAGGTAGCGGGCGCGGAAGGCGCCCCAGAGCGGCCCCCAGACGATGGCCGTGGCCAGCAGCGCGGTGTCCAGCTCGGCGTGCGCCCTGGCCACCCACGCCGCGCTGGCCGGGTGGTGCCCGGGCTCGTCGAACACGTGCAGGCAGGCGCACAGCTCGGCCAGGGGCGACTGCTGCACGGCGACGGTTCCGGTGCCGGGTGAGTCGAGGAGGAGCGTGACGGCCACCCTGCAGATTACCGCGTTCGCGGCAATCTCCTTGTGGAGAAACCGGTGTTTGCGCAGGCTGTGGCGGCATGGCTGAGGTACTGCACGTGGTCAAGCATCCGACCGGCTTCTATTCGGCGGGCGCTACGACCGTCTTCGCGTCGAGATACGACCAGAGATTCTCTTACTGCTTGTACGTCCCTTCCGCGCACGACCCGGACGGCGCCCCCCTGCCGCTCGCCGTGCTGCAGCACGGGACGGGCCGGCGCGGCCCGCAGTACCGCGACAACTTCGCCGCGTGGGCCGAGGAGCACGACTGCGTGGTGCTGGCCCCGCTCTTCCCCGCCGGTATCGGCGACGACCCCGACGACCTGCACGGCTTCAAGTTCCTCCGGTACGGCGACATCCGCTTCGACCACGCCCTGCTGGCCATCGTCGACGAGGTGGGCGAGCGCTTCAACGTACGGGCCGAGCGGTTCCTGCTGCACGGGTTCTCCGGCGGCGGCCAGTTCGTGCACCGGTTCGCCTACCTGCACCCCGACCGGCTCGCCGGATTGTCGATTGGTGCACCAGGGCGCATAACGTACATCGACCAGAACAGCCCGTGGTGGATCGGGCTGAAGGGGTTCGAGGAGGAGTTCGGCTGCGCCCCGAGGGTGGCCGAGCTGCGTGAGGTGCCGGTGCAGATGGTCGTGGGCAGTGCCGACGTGGAGACCTGGGAGATCAACAACCAGGGCGACTCCAACTGGATGGACGGCGCCGACACCCACGGCGTCACACGTGTCGCGCGGCTGACGGCGCTGCGCGACAACTACGCGGAGCACGGCATCGACGTGCGGTTCGACGTCGTGCCGGGCGTGGGCCACGACCCGATGCGGGTGCTCGAGCCGGTCAAGGACTTCTTCGCTTCGATCCTCACCCCCCGGGAGTCATCATGAAGATCAAATTGGTCGCCGCCCTCGCGGTGGCCGTCTCGCTCACCGGCTGTGCCGTGGGCGAGAGCGCCGACGCGGGCGGCACCTACCCGAGCAAGGCCCTGTCGATCATGGCGCCGGGCAGCCCCGGCGGCGGCTGGGACACCCGGGCCCGGGGCATCGCCAGCGCGCTCAGCGAGTGCAAGGTCGCCGACGTGGACGCCACGGTGACCAACGTGCCGGGCGCGGGCGGCACGATCGGGCTGGCCCAGTTCGTCAAGCGGCAGGGCGACCCCTACCAGCTCATGGTCATGGACAGCGTGACCATGCTGGGCGGCATCGTGAACAACAAGTCGCCGGTCGACCTGGCCACGCTGACTCCGGTGGCGGGGCTGAGCCGGGGGCCGAGCGCCTTCGTGGTGCCGAAGAAGTCGTCGTACCAGGATCTGAACGCGCTGCTCGACGCGATGAAGGCCAAGCCGCAGAGCATCAAGTGGACGGGCGGCTCGCTCGGCGCGCCCGGCCACATGACGGTGGCGGCGATGGCCAAGAGCAAGGGCCTGGAGGCCAAGGACATCAACTTCGTGCCCACCGCGGGCGGCGGCGAGTCCCTGAACCTGCTGCTCAGCGGCGCCGCTACGATCGGCGTGGACACCGTGGCCGAGCTGCGGCCGCAGATCGAGGCGGGCGAGCTGCGGGTGCTGGCCGTCGACTCCGCGCAGCGGGTCAACGGCATCGACGCCCCCACGATGAAGGAGCTCGGGCTGGGCGAGGAGGCGATCTCCACGCTGGCCGGCGTGCTGGCGCCGGCCGGGCTGTCGAAGGAGCAGCAGCAGGAGGTGGTCGGCCTGCTCGACAAGGTGCGCCAGACGACGTGCTGGAAGAAGGTCCTCGAACGCAACAACTGGACCGAGGACTGGAAGCCGGGCGCGGAGTTCGGCAAGGTCCTGGCCGAGCAGCGCACACAGGTCACCGCGATCCTGGGTGAGCTGGGGCTCGGCAAGTGACGCAGCGCATCGTCTCGCTCGGATTCCTGGCGGCGGCCGTGGTCGTGCTGGCCCAGGCGTTCGCGATCCCGCAGGGCAACGGCTATCAGGCCGTGGGGCCCCGGGCGTTCCCGCTGCTGGTGGGGGCGGGGCTGGCGGTGGTGTCGGTCATCGGCGTGGCCCAGGCCTTCAAGGCGGAGGCCGCCGCGGCCGAGGAGACCCACTGGCCGTCGGTGCTGATGCTGCTCGGGGCGCTGGCGGCGTACGCGCTGCTGCTCGTCCCCGTGGGCTACTGGCAGGCCACGACGGTGTTCTTCGTGGCCGTGGCCAGGGTGCTGGGCAGCCGGCGGCTGCTGCGCGACGTCCTGGCGGGGCTGGTGCTGGCGCTGGCGACGTACTTTCTGTTCGACCGGCTCCTCGGCATCACGCTGCCGCCTGGGCTGATCAGGCTGGCGATCTGACATGGACGTGCTCGCCAACCTGCTCGACGGCTTCGGCCACGCCCTGAGCCTGCAGAACCTGTTGCTGAGCATGCTCGGCGTGACCGTCGGCACGCTCGTGGGCGTGCTGCCGGGCCTCGGGCCCGCCACGACGATCGCGCTGCTGCTGCCGCTGACGTTCGTGTTCGATCCGGTCGGGGCGTTCGTGATGTTCGCCGGGATCTACTACGGCGGCATGTACGGCGGCTCGACCACCGCGATCCTGCTCAACATCCCGGGCGAGACCGCCTCCATCCCCACCACGCTCGAGGGCTATCCGATGGCCCGGCGGGGCAGGGCGGGGGCGGCGCTGGCGACGGCGGCCATCGGGTCGTTCGTGGCCGGGACGATCTCCACTGTCGTGATCACGTTCCTGGCCCCCGGCATGTCGAACATCGCCAAGCTCATCCAGCCCGCCGAGTATTTCTCGATCATGGTGCTCGCGTTCGTGACGGTCACGTCGCTGATGGGCGACTCGATCGTACGCGGGCTGTCGAGCCTGTTCCTCGGGCTGACGATCGGCATGGTCGGGATCGACCAGATGACCGGCCAGCCGCGGTTCGCTTTCGGCGTGCCCGAGCTGTACGAGGGCCTGTCGGTCGTGGCGGTCGCGGTCGGGCTGTTCGCGGTGGCGGAGGCGGTCTCCACGGCCGCCGCGCGGAACCGGCCTGAGCAGCCGCCCGTCACCCTGGACGGGAAGATCGGGATGACCCGGGAGGACTGGCGCAGGTCCTGGAAGCCGTGGCTGCGCGGGACGCTGTTCGGGCTGCCGATCGGGTCACTGCCCGCGGGCGGGGCCGAGCTGCCGACGTTCCTGAGCTACAACGTCGAGAAACGGCTGTCCAAGCACAAGGAGGAGTTCGGGCAGGGGGCCATCGAGGGCGTGGCGGGGCCGGAGGCGGCCAACAACGCGGCGTTCTCCGGTGTGCTGGTGCCGCTGCTCACGCTCGGCATCCCGACGTCGGCGACGGCGAGCATGCTGCTGATCGCGTTCCAGATCTACAACGTGCAACCCGGGCCGCAGCTCTTCGACCAGCAGCCGGTGCTGGTGTGGACGCTCATCGCGAGCCTCTACATCGGCAACGTGATGCTGCTGGTGCTGAACCTGCCGCTGATCCGGGTGTGGGTGAAGCTGCTGCGCGTGCCCGCGGCGCTGCTGACGGCCGCCATCCTCACGTTCGCGACGCTGGGGGTGTACTCGATCTCGCAGAGCGTGTTCGAGGTGCTCGTGGCCTACGGGTTCGGGCTGCTGGGGTGGGTGCTGCACCGGGCGCGCTATCCGGTGGCGCCGCTGATCCTGGGGGCGGTGCTGGGGCCGTTGATGGAGGTGCAGTTCCGGCGGGCGCTGGCGTTCAGCGAGGGGGATCCCTCGGTGTTCGTGACGCGGCCGATGTCGCTGGTCATCCTGCTCGTCGCCGTCGCCTGTCTGGTGGGGCCGGTGCTGGTACGGCGGCGGACGAGGAAGGCCCTGCCGGCCGCCTGAAAGCCCGAGGGCGCCGTGGAGTCGTCCACGGCGCCCTCGGTCATGTTCAGGCAGTCATGTTCAGGCTCCGACGGCCGCCTGGACGCGGTCGGCGGCTTCGGCGAGCGGGATCTCCGTCTTCTCGCCGGAGACGCGGTCGCGCAGCTCCACCACGCCCTGCGACAGCCCGCGCCCGACCACCACGATCGTCGGCAGGCCCAGCAGCTCGGCGTCCTTGAACTTCACGCCGGGCGAGACCTGGGGCCGGTCGTCCACCAGCACCCGCAGGCCGCGCGACTCCAGCTCGGCGCCCAGTTGCAGGGCGGCCTCCACCTGGTTCTCCTTGCCGGTGCCGACGATGTGCACGTCGGCGGGCGCGACCTCGCGCGGCCACACCAGGCCGAGCTGGTCGTAGGCCTGCTCGGCGATGACCGCCACCGCGCGGGAGACGCCGATGCCGTAGGAGCCCATGGTGATGCGGACGGGCTTGCCGTCGGGGCCGAGCGCGTCGAGGCCCGCCGCGTCCGCGTATTTGCGGCCGAGCTGGAAGATGTGGCCGATCTCGATGCCCCGGTCGATGGACAGCTCGGAGCCGCACCGGGGGCAGGCGTCGCCGGCGCGCACCTCGGCGGCCTCGATCGTGCCGTCGGGTACGAAGTCGCGGCCCGCGACCACGTTGACGGCGTGCTTGCCGGGCTCGTTGGCGCCCGTCACCCAGGACGTGCCCGTGACGACCCGGGGGTCGACGAGGTAGCGGATGCCGAGCTCGCGCAGGATCTGCGGGCCGATGTAGCCGCGGACGAGCCCGGGGTGCCTGGCGAAGTCGGCGGCCTCGAAGATGGCGGGCTCGCCGGGCGACAGCACCGCCTCCAGGCGCTTGAAGTCGACCTCTCGGTCGCCGGGCACGCCGATGATCAGCGTCTCGGCCTTGTCGGAGCCGGGCGTGGTGATCTTGACGACGACGTTCTTGAGGGTCTCGGCGGCGGTGACGGACAGGCCGTGGTGCTCGTTGACGTACGAGACCAGCGTCTCGATGGTCGGGGTGTCAGGGGTGTCGAGGACCTGGAGCGGCGCCGCGTCGTCGATCTCGCCGGCGGCGGGCGGGGTGGTCGTGACGGCCTCGGCGTTGGCGGCGTAGCCGCACGAGTGGCAGGCCACGAACGTGTCCTCGCCGGTGGGCGTGGGCGCGAGGAACTCCTCCGACGCCGACCCGCCCATCGCGCCCGACTGGGCGAACACGATCTTGTAGTCGATGCCGAGGCGGTCGAACGTCCTGATGTAGGTCTCGCGGTGCTGCTCGTAGGAGCGCTTGAGCCCGTCGTCGTCGAGGTCGAAGGAGTAGGAGTCCTTCATGAGGAACTCGCGGCCGCGCAGGATGCCCGCCCTGGGCCGCGCCTCGTCCCGGTATTTGGTCTGGATCTGGTAGAGAGTGACCGGATAGTCCTTGTAGGAGGAGTATTCGCCCTTGACCATGTCGGTGAAGAGCTCCTCGTGCGTGGGGCCGAGCAGGTAGTCGGCGCCCTTGCGGTCTTGGAGCCGGAACAGCGTGTCGCCGTATTCGGTCCAGCGGCCGGTCGCCTCGTAGTATTCGCGGGGCAGCAGAGCGGGGAAGAGCACCTCCTGGCCGCCCATCCGGTTCATCTCCTCGCGGACGATCCTGGCGACGTTCTCCAGCACCATCTTGCCGAGGGGGAGCCAGGAGTAGATGCCGGGCGCCACGCGGCGGACGTATCCGGCGCGGACCAGGAGCTTGTGGCTCGGGACTTCCGCGTCTGCCGGGTCGTCCCGCAGGGTGCGAAGAAACAACGACGACATGCGCAGCAACACGGCTACTCCTCGATCGAACCTGGATGTGAAGGACCTACAGGCTATCGAGTTGTGGGAGCCGTGCGCGCGGCCTTATCAGACCTCCAGGGGGATCCAGCCCGCCACGAAGGCCGCCAGGCCGACCGTGAACAGCCCGGCGAACAACGCCGAAGCCGCCAGCGCCCGCACCCGGCCCCGCGCGCTCCTGCGCAGCAGGAACACCAGGACGACGGACAGCAGCCCGATCACCAGCGCGGGCCCCGGCCAGAACGACCGCTCACTGCCGATGAAGCCGGGCGTGGATCGGTCTACCACGTCGGCGATCAGCGCCGCGCCGACCGCGCCCGCCGCGACGTCGCCCCAGGCGTCGTCCCTGCGCGTGCCGTACGCCAGCAGGCCCAGCGCCACGAGCAGGGCGAGGGTCCAGTTGAGCCCGGCGGCGCTGCCACCGATGATCTGGAAGGTGTCCTGACCGCGCAGCGCGCTCGCGCCCATGGCCGCGACCAGCGTCGACACCGCCGCGAGGAACGTGGTCAGCAGCGCCCACCCGAACCCCGACGCGCTCGCGCCCACGGCCAGCGAAAGGGCGAGATAGGCGTAGGGGTCGTAGACCTGCCCGATCCATGCGGTGTCGAGTCCGGCGACGAACATGCCCAGCAGGCCCACGGCCAGTCCCCCAAGGAAGGCCGCCAGCAAATGGCGTTCGATGGCGCGCTGCCGCCGATCGTATTCGGCGAAGTCGGCGTACTCGATGGTGGTGTTGTTCATCTCCATTACCTGGTCAACCCTCCCCCCGGTATTCATGGGGATGACCACTTTCAGATTATGTGACCCTACAGAAAAGGCAAATTTCGGTCATCCGCATATCAAAACAACCAATCGCTTGGTTAATATGCCTCTCGTGGCACTTCCCGATGAGCTCCGCGCCGTCGTCCGCGCCTATCTCACCGACCGCCCAGAGGCGCCGTGGCAGTCCTTCGCCCGCGATGTCGGGATCGCCGGGCTGCTGGTGCCCGAAGAGCACGGCGGGGCGGGATGCGGTCCGGCCGAAATGGCCGCCGTGGCCGAGGAACTGGGGCGGGCGCTGTCGCCGCATCCGTTCCTGCAGTCGGCGGTGATGGCCGTCGAGGCAGCCCGGGCGAGCGGGGCCGGGTGGCTGCTCGAAGCGCTGGCCGAAGGGGCGGTGACCGCGACCGTGGCGCTGCCGGGTGACGGCGACCTGCGGCTCGACGGGAAACTGCTCACGGGGGTGGTGCCGTACGCGCTGGCGGGCGAGATGGTGCTGGTCTACGCCGGAGGGCTGCTGGTGGAGGCGGTGCCGACGCGGCGGGTGCCGCACCGGACCGTGGACGAGAGCCGGCCGCTGCAGGAGCTGACCTTCCAGGACGTTCCGGTACGGCAGCTCGGCGACGACTCGTCGTGGGCCCGCGTCCGCGACCTCGGCATCGCCGCCCTGGCCGCCGAGCAGGTGGGCGGGGCGCAGCGGTGCCTGGAGATGGCGGTCGAGCACGCCGGGCGGCGGCACCAGTTCGGGCGGCCGATCGGGTCGTTCCAGGCGATCAAACACAAGCTCGCCGACCTGCTGCTCCTCGTGGAGTCCGCCCGGTCCGCGGCGGGGGCCGCGACCGGGGACGAGGTGTTCGCGGCGATCGCGGGGTCGTACTGTACGGAGGCCTATTTGGCGGCGGCGGGCGAGAACATCCAGGTGCACGGTGGCATCGGGATCACGTGGGAGCATCCTGCCCATCGCTACCTCAAGCGGGCCACCTCCGACGCGCAACTGTTCTGCCCCCCGCAGGCCCACCGCGCCCGCCTGGCGGGTCACGTCTTCGGCTGATTCCGCTCCTTCCCACGTGCGGCTGTCCGGCTTGTATGGCGGAGGTGGTCAGCCGGCTTCGAGGGCGTGTTCGCGGACCAGGTCGTGGAAGTGGTAGCGGCCCGGGGTGGTCTCCCGTAGGAGGTGTACGTCCAGGAGGCGTTCGAGAAGGCGGCTTGCCTGCGAGACGGTCGTGTCCAGGAGGGTCGCCGCGGTGTCGGCGGCGAAGTCCGGTTCGACGTGCAGGCTCAGGAGCCGGTACGCGCGTTTCGATGCCCTGGGAAGTTCGCGGTAGGAGAGGTCGAGGGCGGCGGTGACGCTGCGTTGGCCGGCCTCCAGCTCGGCCAGGCGCCGGTCGTGCCGGGCCAGACGTTCGAGTAGGTGTTCCACCGTCCACGCGGGATGGGCGCGTAGCCGGGCGGCGGCTATGCGGATGGCCAGGGGCAGCAGGCCGCACCTCCGTACGGTGGCCGCCAGCGTCCCGGCCGGTGCGCCCGCCACCTGGGCGGCCGCGGCGGTCCTGGTCAGGAGCGTGACGGCGGTCTCGACGGGCAGCACATCTAGCGACAGCGTACGGGCGTTGTCGAGGCCGGTCAGGCGGCGACGGCCGGTGATCAGCACGCGGCACTGCCGGCCGCCGGGCAGCAGTGGGCGCACCTGGGTCTCGTCGAGGGCGCCGTCCAGCACGATCAGGATCTTTCTGTCGGCCAGCAGTGTGCGGTAGAGCGCGGCACGATCTTCCAGGGGCTCCGGCACCAGGTCGCCGGGCACGCCCAGGGAGCGCAGCATGCGGCCGAGCGCGTCCTTCGGTTCGACGGGCGCCGTCCCCAGGGTGTGGCCGTGCAGGTCGAGGAAGAGTTGCCCGTCGGGGAAGCGGGCGGCGAGGCGGTGCGCCGCGTGCACGGCCAGCGCCGTCTTACCGACTCCCGCCATTCCGTCGATCGCGTGCACGGTCGGGGAGGCACAGGTGGGGGCGGCACCGGTCGGGGAAGCGCAGGTCGAGGACGCGCATCCGTGGTCGCCGTCCCAGCCGAACTCGGCCGGTGCGACCGGTTCGGTCAACTCGGCCAGGTCGGCCGACCGGCCGGTGAACGCCGCCACGTCGCCCGGCAACCCCCTCGGCACCGTCACCACGAGCTCGCCGGTCGGCAGGCCACTGCGGGTGAGGGCGGTAGGTGGGGTGCCGTGGGTGGGAGTGGTTGGTGGGATGCCTCGGGCGAGGGCGGTCAGTGTCGCCTGTTCCTCGGTGGTCAGGCTCAGCGCCTCGGCCAGGACCCGCAGTGACTCGCTGCGCGGGCGGCTCAGGGCGTCCGCTTCGAGGCGCCGGACCGTGCGGACGTTCAGCCCGGTCCGGTCCGCCAGTTGTTCCTGCGTCAGTAACGCGCGTTCGCGCCACCTCCGCAACAGGTCCCGTAACGCCGGCTCGCCTCTCGCTCCCATGACCCCGCCTCGTGTCCGGTCGATGTTCCGGATCACCAGTGTCGCGAACGGCCTCGTCCCGGGCGTCCGCCGCTGAGCGAAAGCCGGTCTACGCCCTCCGGCGTATTTCAGCCCCCGAGCAGTTCCTCCCAGGGATGGCGGGCGTTGGTGCGGCGGGTGGTGTCGAGGGCTTCGGCCAGGCGCCAGAAGCCGGGGCGGGCGCGTACGGTGGCCCGGCCCATGGGGTCGATGGCGCGCAGCTCGAACCGTACGCCCATCACGTCGAGCACGGCCGAACCGTCGCTTCCCGGCCCCACCTCGGTGACCAGCGAGTAGCCGGGGCCCGCCTCGGTGGCCGGTGAGTCGTCGTGGCCGGAGTCGCGCACCTGTTCGGCGAGCAGGCCGGCCACCTCCGACGCGTACGGCCCGTCGCGCCACTCGATGTGCCAGCTGTGGTCGGCGCCGCGCCACCAGGTCAGGTCGCGGCAGGACTCGATGAAGTCGGCCTCGGTGGCGAGCGCGGCCATCACGCGCCCGAACGCCTCGTAGCGCCGGTCGCCGGTGAGCGAGAGGTCGTCGCCGTGGTCGGGAAACGTGCCATCCTTCGGCCGCCGCAGCGCGTGCTTTCGCTTCACGAGCATCACTCTGATCGCCGCCGCGCCCTTCCCGCAAGTCTTTGCCGCTGATACGCTCTACCAAGCGAGCGCTTGGTTCACTAATTACGCCGGAGGCGCGATGACGTCCCTACGGATCAGCCTGGGGTATGAGCTGGAGGTCCGCGGTCGCACCCGCGAAGTAGAGCAGCGGGCGTTCCAGAACGTGATCGACCAGGTCGTACTGGGTGACGGTCTGGGATTCGACACGGCCTGGTTCGTGGAGCACCACTTCACGAGGGGCTTCTCCCACTCCTCCGCCCCCGACCTGGTCCTGGCCGCCATCTCGCAGCGCACCGAGCGCATCCACCTGGGGCTCGGCGTGGTGCTGCTGCCGTTCCAGTCCCCGATCCGCACCGCCGAGCGCGTCGCCACACTGGACGTGCTGAGCGGCGGCCGGGTGGAGTTCGGGACAGGAAGAGGGGCCTCGCCCCTGGAGTACCAGGCGTTCCAGCGGCCGTTCGAGAAGTCGCGGCAGATCTGGGAGGACACGCTGGAGGCCACGCTGGCCATCTGGCGCGCCGACGGCGAGCCGATCAGCAGGTCGAACGAGTTCTTCGAGATCCCCGACGTGGCCGTCTACCCGCGCCCGGCCCAGGAGCCCCATCCGCCGGTGTGGGTGGCCTCCACCTCGCTGGAGGGCTACCTGGCGGCCGCCAAGCACGGGTACAACCTGCTCGGCATGACGATGCTCAAGGGCATCGATGACGTCGCCGCCGATATCGCGAAATATCGGGAATGTTTGGCGGAGCATGGCTTCGACCCCGCCTCCCGGCGGATCGCCCTCATGATCCCGTGGTTCGTCGCCCCCACCCGCGACGAGGCCAACGCCACCGCCGCCGACCCCGTCCTCTGGTACATCCGCCGCCAGGTCAACCTCGTCACCCCGCCCGACTACTACGACGCCCGCCACGCCACCCACCGCGTGCTCGGGCAGCTCGCCGCCGGGCTGCCGCCGGACGAGGCGATGGCCACGCTGCGCGAGCACCTGATGGTCGTGGTGGACGACGTGGAGGGCTCGCGCAAGGCCCTGGCCAGGATCGCCGAGGCCGGGGCGACGGATCTGATCATCCAGGCGCAGGTGGGCGGGCTGGCGCACGAGCGGGTGTGCGATTCGATGAGGTTGTTCATGACCGAGGTGGTGCGCTGATGACGCCGTCCGGAGCGCGGTGGCTGACTCGGGACGATCTCGGGAGTGCCGGGCATTCCGCCGCCGGGCTGCTGCTCGTCTCTCCCGACGTCTCCAGCGTCTTCCCGATGGGTCCCGGTGACCGTACCGCGGCGGTGGACCTGACCGCGGCGGCGCTGCGCGAGGCGGGGGCCGGCGAGCGCGACCGCGTGGTCGTGGCACTCGCCGAGCCCGCCGGCGCGCTCTGGACCGAGGCCGCGGCCGCCACCGCCGGAGCGGCCGCCTGTGTGGGCCCGCGCGGCCGGATGCGCCTGCACCACGCGCTGACGGCACTGAAGGCCACCACGCTGGTCGCCACCCCGACGGGCGCGATGGACTTCCTGGCCCGGCTGCACCTGGAGTTCCTGCTGGACCCGCTGGACCTCGGCCTCAGGAACATCGTCCTGACCGGCGAGATCGCCTCGAAACGCACGATGAGCCACCTGGCGGGCGAGTTCGGGGCCCAGGTCACCGAGGTGCTCGCCAGCCCGTTCGGCGGCGGGGCGCTGGCCTGGCGGGCGTCGGAGGACGACCCGCTCACGCCGCTCGCCGACGGCCTGCTCGACCTGGCGGCGCTGGCCAAGGACGACGCGCCCGGCCCCGAGGCGGCGTACGCCGAGCTCGTCGTCACCCCGCGCCACCACTCGACGCTGGGCGACGCCGTGCTCAGGACCGGCCTGGTGGCCGCGGCGGGCGTGCCGGCGCACACCGTGGGCGAGCACGTGCTGGTCCGGGGCGTGTGGCTGGCGCTGCCCAGGATCGAGAAGGCGCTGGCGAAGATCGACGGCGTGACGGGCTGGGAGCTGGCGGTCAGCCGGCAGGGGACGCTGGACGCGGCGGTGCTCACGGTGACGTTCGGCCGGGAGAGCCTGGTGCGCAACCCCATGTGGAAGGCGCGGATCGAGCAGGCCGTACGCGCGCTGACCCCCCTGTCGATCACCGTCGAGATCGCCCGGGACGTCTCCGAGACCCCGGCGCCCGGCACGGTGAACGACTTGCGCGGCCACCATCTGGGAAGGGACCGCGCGCTGCTCACCTGAGGAGCTTCGATGGCACCGGAGGACTGGGGAACGCTCCCCCGCATGCTGCGTCACCAGGCCGGCCGTCATCCCGGCGACACCGTCGTGGCCGAGGGCGGCACGCGCCTGACCCTGTCCGGGCTGCTCGACGCCGCCGCGGAGACCGCGCGCGGGCTCCTCGCGCTCGGCGTGGCCCCCGGCGACCGGGTGGCGATGTGGGGCGTGAACTCGGCGTCCTGGGTGGCGCACGCGTTCGGGATCTGGGACGCGGGCGCGGTGATCGTGCCGCTCTCGTCCCGCTGCAAGGGCATCGAGGCCGCCCAGCTCATCGAGAAGACCGGCGCCAAGGTGCTGATCACCGGCGCGGGCCCGGCGGGCACCCCGCTGGCGGACCTGCTGCCGCCGCTCCCCGCGCTGCGCCACACCGCCGGCAAAGAGCTGACCGCGCTCGGCGCGCGGATTCCCGCGCGGGAGGCCGAGGCGCGGGCGCTCGCCGTCCGGCCCGAGGACCTGTGCGAGATCATGTCCACCTCCGGTACGACCGGCGCCCCCAAGGGCGTCATGCTCGACCACGCCCAGGTCTTACGCGGCTACTGGGACTGGTCGGAGATCGTCACCCTCGACGAGCACGACCGCTACCCGGTGATCGCGCCCTTCAGCCACGGGTTCGGGCTGAACGCCGGACTCATCGCGTGTGTGCTGCGCCGGGCCACGATGCTGCCGGTCCCGATCTTCTCGCCGGACGCGCTGATGTCGCTGATCGCCACCGAGCGGGTGAGCGTTCTGGCCGGGCCGCCCACGCTGTTCCACCGGCTGCTGGACGAGCTGGAGCGCGGCGCCTCGGACGTGTCGTCGCTGCGGGTGGCCATCTGCGGGGCCGCCGCCGTACCGGCCGAGCTGATCACGCGGCTGGTCGAGCGGGTGGGGCTGGAACGCATGATCAACGCGTACGGGCTGATGGAGGGCACGGTCGTCTCCATGACCAGGGCCGGCGACCCGATCGACGTGATCGCCGGCACCACCGGCAGGCCCGTGCCCGGCATCGAGGTCAAGATCGTCGGCGACGACGGCAAGGAGGTCGCGCCCGGCGAGCGCGGCGAGGTCCTGCAGCGCGGGTACGGCGTGATGCGCGGCTACTGGGACGAACCCGCCCGGACCGCCGAGGTCGTGGACGCGGACGGCTGGCTGCACACCGGCGACGTCGGCGTGCTGGACACGGCGGGCAACCTCGCGATCGTCGACCGCAAGAAGGAGCTCTACATCGTCAACGGGTTCAACGTCTCCCCCGCCGAGGTCGAGTCGCTCCTGCTGCGCGAGGGCTCGCTGGCGCAGGTGGCGGTCATCGGCGTGCCGGACCCGGCGTCGGGCGAGGCGGGCGTGGCCTACGCCGTCCCGAGGCCGGGTGTGACACCCGATCCGGCGGGGCTGCTCGCGTGGGCGAAGGACAACATGTCCAACTACAAGATCCCGAAGCGGGTCATCGTGGTGGACGACCTCCCGGCCAACGCCAACGGCAAGATCGACAAGCTGGCGCTGCGCCGCCGGCAGGCTTCGGGCGAGTAGCGTAGAAGTGCGCCTGTTGCCCCAGGAGCCGCCATGTTGCGCCTGCTTGCCGGGGAGGCCGCACGCAGGTTCGGGGCGCGCGCGGCCGTGATCACCGGATCGTCCACACTGTCCTTCGCCGACCTCGACCGGCTCTCCGACGAAGTGGCCGCCGGTCTGGCGCACCGCGGCGTCCGGATCGGCGACGTCGTGGTCGTGGCGCTGCCCGACGGGCCCGAGTTCGTGATCTGCTACGTGGCGGCGGCCAAGATCGGCGCGGTCACCGCGGGCCTCGGGACCGAGCGCCTGGACCTGATGGCCGGGCTGGACCCGGCCCTCGTCATCACCGGCCCCAAGGGGCTGCCCGCGCGGCCCGGGCTCGACGTGATCCGGCTGCCCCTCGAACGGGGCTCCTACGATCTGGCCCGGCTGCGCAGGGCCGAGGCGCCGCCACCGCCGTTCCCGCCGGATCCCGGGCGGCCCGTGGTGATCACGTTCACGTCGGGCCGGACGGGACCGCCGAAGGGCGTGGTGTTCGGGAACCGGCAGCTCGAAGCCATCCGGGCGCACGGGGCGGGGGCGCGGTGGGGTACGGGGGACGCGCGGCTGATGCCGTACGCGCTGGGGCGGGTGGGGTTCGCCACGCGGCTGCCGGTGTTCCTCCAGACCGGGCGGACCTGTCATGTGCTGCCCGAATGGAGCCCGGAGGCGGCGCTGCGCCATCTCCGCGAGCACGGCGTCCCGGTGCTGCAGGGGAGCCCGTACCAGCTCGCGGGGGTTCTGGAGCGCGACGAGGACCTGCCGGGCCTGACGCTCATCCTGTCCAGCGGCGCCCCCGCCACACCCGGACTGATCACCGCGTTGCGCGACAGGTACGGCGTGCCCGTGTGCAACCGCTACATCTGCACCGAAGCCGGGCTGGGACTCGGCACCAGGCCCGACGACCCTCCCGAGGACGCGGAAGTGAGTGTCGGCAGGCCACGCGGCGGCGTGGACGTCTCGATCAGGGACGCACAGGGCCGTGTTCTGCCCTGTGAGGACCAGGGTGAGGTGCTTCTCCGCTCAGAAGCGGTGATGAGCGGCTACGTTGGCAACAGCCCCGATCACGCGGTATTCGCCAGGGACGGGTTCATCCGCACCGGCGACCGGGGATACATCGATCACACCGGCCGGTTGCATCTGGTGGGACGCGTGTCTCATGCAGCCGAGTCTTAGGAGGCAGCGTGGCGTTGCACGTGGCGGTCATCGGGTCGGGCCCGGCCGGGATCTACACGGCCGAAGCGCTCGTCAAGCAGTCGGCCGAGCCGGTCGAAGTGGACGTGATCGAGCGCCTGCCGACCCCGTACGGGCTGGTCAGGTACGGTGTGGCGCCAGACCACACCTCGATCAAGTCGATCGCGAACTACCTGCGGAGGGTGCTGGAGCTGCCCCAGGTCCGTTTCCTGGGCGGCGTCACGCTCGGCACGGACGTGTCGGTGGAAGACCTGCTCGGCGCCTACGACGCGGTGGTCTACTGCACGGGCGCGATGGTCGACAGAAGGCTCGGCATCCCCGGCGAGGACCTGCCAGGGAGTGTGGCGGCGACCGACTTCGTCAACTGGTACTGCGGCCATCCCGACGTCGACCCCGGCCGGTTCACGCTCGACAGCCCCGAGATCGCGGTCATCGGCGTCGGCAACGTGGCGGTCGACGTGGTCCGCGTGCTGGCCAAGACCTCCGCGGAGCTGAGCTCCACCGACGTGCCGCACGAGGTGCTCGAACGCCTTGAGGCGAGCCAGGTCAAGGCCATCCACATGGTCGGCCGCCGTGGCCCCGAGCACGCCAAGTTCACCCTGAAGGAGCTGCGCGAGCTCGGCGAGGTGGCCAACGCCGACGTCTGCGTGCGGCCCGAGGAGTCCGTCGTCCTGGGCGGCGACTTCCCGCGCCAGGTGCAGGGCAACATCAACATCCTGCGGTCGTGGGCCGCCCGCGAGCCGGTCGGCCGCCCGCGCCGCCTCGACGTACGTTTCTGGCTGCGGCCCGTCGAGATCCTCGGCACCGACCGGGTCGAGGGGCTCAGGCTGGAGCGCACCCGCCTGTCGGAGAAGGGGCGCGTGGTCGGCACCGGCGAGTTCGAGACGCTGCCGGTCGGCATGGTGCTGCGCTCGGTGGGTTACCAGAGCGTGCCCCTGCCCGGGGTGCCGTTCTCCGAGAAGACCATGACGGTGCCGAACGAGGCCGGGCGCGTACGCGAGCGCGAATATGTGGCGGGCTGGCTCAAACGCGGGCCTACCGGGGTGATCGGCACCAACAAGTCCGACGCCGCCGAAACGGTCCGCACGCTGCTGGCCGACCTCGCGGGCACCGAGTCCACCCGGCACACCGATATCGACGCGCTGCTGACCTCACGGGGTCTGCGGCCGGTGACGTACGAGGAGTGGCAGGCCATCGAGGCGGCCGAGGGCGAGCTGGCCAAGTCGCTGAGCCGGGGCGATCGCGTCAAGCTCGTCGGCCTCGCGGCCATGCTCCGTGCCTGCCGTCCCTGAGGGGTTCGCGGCGGCGTACCGGGTCCAGCAGGCCCGCTACCCCGCCGCCGACCCGGCCTGGCAACCCGTCCACACCGTCTACGTGCCCGCCGACCGCTTCTCCGCGGGCACGGTCGCCGAGTGGGGCGGCCAGGCGTCGTCCCTGGTCAAAGCCCACCTGCCGGGCTCTGACGCGCTCGCCGAGGTGTTCGGCGTGCCCGCCGGGCTCGCCGGAGCCGTCCACGAGAGGGTGCTGCGCAAGCTCGCCACCGAGCCCGTCGAGGACGTGCGGATCGACTTCGAGGACGGCTACGGCGTGCGTCCCGGCGCCGAGGAGGACGCGCACGCCGACGCGGCGGTGGCGGCGGTCGTCGCGATGCGCGCGGCCGGGACACTGCCCCGCCGGTGGGGGCCGCGGGTGAAGTCGTTCGCCGACGGCGATCCCGAGCGGTCGGTACGCACCCTCGAACGGTTCGTCACCGGGATCGTCGAAGGGGCCGGGGAGTTGCCCGCCGGGTTCACGGTGACCTTTCCCAAGGTGCTGATGGAGGCGTACCTGGGCCAGTTCGCGCAGGTGCTGGAACGGCTGGAGGCCGGGACGCGGCTGCGGTTCGAGATGCAGGTGGAGGCGCCGCAGACGCTGGCGTTCCTGCGCGGCGACCTGAACGAGGGGCTGGGCGGGCGGCTGGCGGCGGCGCACTTCGGGGTGTTCGACTACACGGCCGCCCTCGGGCTGCCGCCGCACGAGCAGCGGCTCGACCATCCGGCGTGCGACCACGCCCGGCACGTGATGCAGACGGCGTTCGCGGGGACGGGGGTGGAGCTGTCCGACGGGTCGCTGGCGGCCTCGCCCGCCTCGGATCAGGCCGGCGACGTGCACGACCTGTGGCGGCGGCACGCCGCGCTGGTGGAGCACTCGCTGCGGCACGGCTACTACCAGGGGTGGGACATGCACCCGTCACACCTGGTCAGCCGATACGTCACCGTCTACGCCTTCCACCTGGCCCGCTACGACTCCTATCGGGAGCGGGTCCGGGCCTGGGAGGAGCGGCGGGCGGCCGGGGGCGGCGTCATGGACGAGCCGGCCACGATCCGCACCCTCACCGCGGCCCTTCGCCGCGCCGACCTGGCACTCCCCTGACTCAGTCGCGCTCCACCAGGGCGCGCCACTGGCGCACCAGGCGCCATTCGACGGGGTCCGACCAGCTCGCGCGGACGGCCGAGCCGACGTGGAAGGCGCGGATGCCGTAGTCGAGCAGGGAGGGCACGTACGCCGGCTTCAGCCCGCCACCGGCCAGGATGATCGAGCCGTCACCCGCGTCCGCGCGCGCCTTCAGCAGCGAAAGGCCCGCCCCCACCCCGGTCGGCGACCCGGAGGTGAGCACGGTGGCGAGGTTGGGCAGCAGCCGCACGGCCCGCCAGGCCGCCTGGACGTCGGCGGCGTGATCCACGGCGCGGTGGAACGTCCACGGGAGCGGGGAGACCGCGTGGATGAGCGCCTCGGTGGCCGTCAGGTCGACCGCGCCCGCGCCGTCGAGGAACCCGAACACGAACCCGGCCGCGCCGGCCTGCGCCAGGGCCTTGGCGTCGCGGCGCAGGCGGTCGAGCACGTCGGGGTCGGCGGCGAAGTTCGCGTCGCAGCGGAGCATCACCATCTGGGGAAGGGGGCATTCCGCGGCGATCGCGGCGACCGTCTCCGGCGAGGGGGTCAACCCGTCGGCCGCCATGTCGGCGACGACCTCCAGCCGGTCGGCGCCGCCCTGTTCGGCGGCTACGGCGTCGCGCACGTTGAGCGCGATCACCTCGAGCAGGGATCCGGTCATGGAGGAGAGGTTATATGGTGCTCTGCACCTTTCTGGTGCGGATGACACCAAAAGCCGTCAGCCTCAATCGCCCCACAGGTCCCACCTCTCGGGCCAGGCGACCGCGAGCCGGAGCCGCGCCCGTGGACACGTCCCGCCGGGCCGCGAGCGGGCACAGGAGGACAGAACCGCTCCCCAAGGCCCATAGTGTCCAGACGCCGAATTCCGGGGCGCAGCGGGCGTTTGAGCGCGATTCGATCACAAAGGGGAGCAGGGGCCCGATCACCGGGTGGGCCGGACCCCTGGGGGCGCGCGGCTAGGCGCTGATCAGTTCCGCGACCGTCAGGTCACGGAAGGCCGTGGTGGCCATGTCCTCGGAGGGGCGCTCGAAGAGGGCCCCGGAGGAGCGGTGCGGCAGGTCCACGGTGCGGATGTGGCGGAAGCCACGGCTGCGGTAGTAGTCCTGCAGCCGGAGGTTGGCCTTGGCGCAGTCGAGCCGGAGCCACGGCAGCCCCGCGGCGAAGGCCGCCGCGGATGACCAGTCCAGCAGGGCGTCGCCCAGGCCGCTGCCCGACCAGGGCCGGGCGACGGCGAGCTTGTGAATGTAGAGGGCCGCTTCGGGGTCGTCGGACGGGGTCCAGAACTCGGGGTCGGCGTGGTCGTCGAGCGCTATGGTCGCCACCGGCGGGGCCGATTCGTCGGGGTCGAGGTATCTGAGCTCGTCGTCCAGCAGGAACAGCACCCGCTCCTCTATGAGCGGCTCGATTCGTTCAGAACCGAACCCCCCGCGGGGCCACTGCCTCACTCCGCGCGTGTACAGCCACTCGGCGGTGTCCGCGAGCAGTGTGAGTACGCCGGGAAGGTCCGCGGGTTCCGCTCTGCGCAGGGAGAGCGGATGAAGCAGGGTGTTTGTGTGCATAGTACAACCCTTCGTTGCGTTGGGTTCCCACGCGAAAGCACAGCGTGATGATGCAATGTCGCGTAAGGGCGAAATGGGGCCTCAACCCGATATTTATGGATAAATGGCGATTTAGGGGAGTATGCACGACTCCCCCAGGCCAGCGAGGCGGCTATTTCTCGCTGCACCCGGCCGGCGAAATCACCCCTTCATCCCGAGCTCGGTCAGCGGCGATCGAGCTCGTACCTGATCAGATGCTTGTCGGCTGGCAAAACCGACACGGCGACACGGACGGGCATGTCGGCCCCGTCGAAACCCACTCGGACATAGACCATGACCGGCGTGCCGAGTTCGAGTTGGAGACGCTCGGCCTCCTCCTGGTTGGGCATGCGGGCCCAGATGTCGTCGACGACGCGTATCTGGGCATGCCCCAGCTCTTCCAGCACCCGGTTCGCCCCTCGCGCGATGTCACCGGGCCTGGCGATCTCGGAGTCGGCCACCATGTCACGGGGAAAATAGGAATCGTTGGTGTTGTACGGCTGTCCGTCCACGAACCGCAGACGGCGTCTCACCACCGCCAGTTCCCCATCCGCCAACTCCAGCCTGCTGGCGATCTCCTCGACGGGAGAAACCGTCAGCACCTCGATGTACTGGCTTGGCGCGCGGCCTTCCTGTGCCACGGCGTAGGCGAAGGCTTCCCGCAGTTCGCCCGTTGGTTGCGGCTCCAACTCGCGCTGCGGATAGATGAGCAGCGGCCTGCGGTCTCTGACCACTGTTCCGCGCCGCGGCGTGCGCGTTACGAGCCCCTCATTGACGAGCTCTCCCAGGGCCAGCCTTACGGTGTTCCTGCTCACGCCATGGTCTTCCATGAGCTGTGCCTCGGTCGGCAGCTGTGACCCGGGGCCGAGGACACCCGAGTAGATGGCCCGTCGCAACTCCGCAGCCACCTGCTGATACAGCACCGACCTTGCCACTTTCACCCCTTTTGTTCCAACAATTTAGACGATCTGGTTCTAGCAGGCCACAGCCCCTTGACCGAACCCCCTCGACAGGCCCATCATCCATTCGTTGGTACAAATCCATCTAAAGGCCGGTGAGGGGGTGAAGGCCAGTGTTGCCGGTCCGCATGGGTACGCCATACCTGCCCTGGCATGACCCTCGCGAAGCACCACGTTTACTGCGTTACGCGTTGCCTCGCCAGCGGTTCACCCACACCTACCAGAGCAATGGCGCGTCCGTGCCATCGGCGTTGACTGAGCTGACCGTGTGGTGCAACGACGGATCCTTTACCTGTAACGAGGAGGGTGGCGCCCCCGTCACGCACCCCATTGATGACCCGGTCGGTACAGCTCGACGCATCGCCGCACGTCGCCGGCAACAGGGACCTTCGCGCTCCCCCATCGACTCCGTGTGCGAACCAACGGTCTAGGACTCCATCCCTCGCCGGAGTCCTGGTGCCGTCGCACACGGGGCAGGAAGCGCGTCCTGGCGGGTCCCCCACGCCCGCCAGGGCGCGCTTTCCTCCGAAGACCGGCCACGATCGACGCCTCCATCACCGATGGGGGCTTTTTCATGGGCGCGGAGGGTCGCGGGCGACGGGGCGGGCAGGCAGGACAGGGATCGGTGACCTCGCGGTCACCCTCGTCGCCTCATCGCTGCCGAACATGCCTGCCGCCAAATCCGGGCCGTCCACGTTGACGTCTACCGCCTCATCATCAACCCTCGGGAGCCAACCTAGGGGCACCTTCGGGATGGTGGGACTGGTGGGATTTTCCGGTACCAATCCAATTTCCGGGTCAAGGTCGGCCAGTGGGAGAATTCTCCACGGAATGGTCGTTTCCGATTTCGGCCGGTTTCCAGTTCACGAGCGTCAGCCCCTCGCCGGCCCCTTCATCGACCTCGGTGTACGCCGCCTCCACCCGCTGCCCGTACGCGGGCGGCCCCTCACCGCGCCAGTTCCCGTACACCAGGCATCCGGGCACCGCCGCCAATCTGACCATTACCACTAGGTATGGCTCGCGCGCCCCCGGCAGGAACGGCTGATGGCTGACGATCCAGCTCTCCACCCTCCCCTCGGCCGCCACCTCCAGCCAGCGCCACTCCTCCGTACGGCATCCCGGGCAGAACGCCCGCGGCGGAAAGCGCGGCGTGCCGCAGGTCACGCACTCCTGGACCGCGAACTCGTGCCCGGCCACCCGCTCCCACCAGGGCCGGGAGTCGCGGTCGGGCTCGGGCCGATAGGCCATCACGCCCTCCTCAGGATCAGCGCCGACGTGGCCGGCAGGATGTAGCCCGGCTGAGCCGTCGAGAGCGCCACCTCGGCCCCCCTGACCTGCCGGTCCCCGGCGTCGCCGCGGAGCTGGGACACCGCCTCGGCTATGTGGTTGAGGCCGTGGACGTATCCCTCGGACAGGAAGCCGCCGTGCGTGTTGACCGGCAGCGGGCCGTCAAGCGCGGTGGCGCCCGAGGCCACGTACGGGCCGCCCTCGCCCTTGGCGCAGAAGCCGTAGTCCTCCAACTGGACGATCACCGAGTACGTGAAGCAGTCGTACAGCTCGGCCACGTCGATCTCCGCGGGACCCAGCCCGGCCTGGGCGTACAGGCGCGGCGCCAGCGCCGCGGCCGCCGTCACCGTCGGGTCGGCGGCCGGGCCCGACAGATGCGACGTGCCGCCGCCCCAGGCCGCGGCCGAGATCAGCACCGGCGGGCGGCGCAGCGAACGGGCGCGCTCCGCCGTCGTGACGACCACCGCGCAGGCCCCGTCGGTCTCCAGGCAGCAGTCCAGGAGACGGAAGGGCTCGGCGATCCATCGGCCGGCCAGGTAGTCGTCGAGCGTGATGGGGGTGCGCATGAGCGCCCGGGGGTTCTTGACGGCGTTGGCGCGCTGGGTGACCGCCAATCGACCGAAGTGCTCTTCCCTGGTGCCGTAGCGGAGCATGTGGGCGCGGGCGTACATGGCGTACTGCTGCGGCGGGGCCACGAACCCGTACGGAGCTTGATACTGCACCTCCGGGCTCACCGGCACGCCCCGGCCGGTGCCGCCCATGCGGAACTCCGAGCGGGCGTTGATGGCCCGGTAGCAGACGACGGTGTCGGCCACGCCCGCCGCCACCGCCAGCGCGGCCTGGCCGACCACCGCGTGGGAGACGCTGCCGCCGCCGAACTGGTCCAGGTGCCAGGACAGGTCGGTCAGCCCCAGCGCCGGGGCGACCAGCGTGGGGGCCGCCGAGTCGCCGACCCGGTGCGTGGCCAGGCCGTCCACGTCGTCCGGCGTCAGGCCCGCATCCTCCAGGGCGGCGAGCACGGCGCGGCAGGCCAGCGTGAGGGTGCTGACGCCGGAGTCCTTGGTGAAGGGGGTGTAGCCGACTCCGGCGATCGCCGTCCGGTTCCGCATGTCAAGCAAGCGCTTGGGCACGATCGTCACGTTAGGCAGCACGCTTCGCGCCTGTCAAATGCGGCCGGAAAGCGCGACTTTTTCCGATCCCCCCTACCACCCCAAGCAAGCGCTTGGTAAGATGCGTGCGGCAGTAAGTGACGAGGAGGCTGACCATGAGCACACATACCGCCCGGCTCATCGCGCCGGATGGTTGTCGCGGCCTTCCGGCGTCCCATCCGCGCAGGACTCGCAACGGAGCCGCCATGCCGACGGGCCCTTCCTCCCACAGCGGAAACGGCCACCTCGACAGTCACCGCTTCCGGCAGGTGCTCGGCCGGTTCGCGACCGGCGTGGTGGCGATCACGGGCGTTGACCCGGAGGACGGGCGGCCCTGCGGCCTGGCGGCCAACTCCTTCACCTCGGTGTCGCTGGACCCGCCGCTGGTGGCGTTCTGCGTGGGGCACACCAGCACGAGCTGGCCCCGGGTGCGCGGCGCCAAGGTCGTCACGGTGAACGTGCTGGCCGAGGACCAGCGGGCGGTCTGCGCCCAGTTGGCGTCCAAGGGCGGCGACAAGTTCGCCGGCCTGGAGTGGACCGGCTCCCCCGGCGGCAACCCGGTGCTCGCGGGCGCCCTGGCCTGGCTCGACTGCGCGGTCGAGGCCGAGCACCCGGCGGGCGACCACACCATCGTGGTGGCCCGGGTGCTGCAGCTCGACACCCACGCGGAAGGCGGCCCGCTGGTGTTCTTCCGCGGCGGGTACGGAGGGTTCTTTGAGCCTTCGTGAGGAGGCGCGCGCCTGGCTGGAAGAGAGCCTGAGCGGGGAGTTCGCCCACGTCAGAGGGCTCGGCGGGCCAGGGCGCGAGCACGAGGGCCACGAACCGCGCCACGACTGGGAACGCCACCTCGGCAAGGCCGGCTGGACCTGCCTGGCCTGGCCCGAGCGGTACGGCGGCCGCGCCGCCTCCCTGGAGGACCAGGTCGCCTTCCACGAGGAGTACGCCAGGGCCGACGCCCCCGCCCGGGTGGGCCACATCGGCGAGGGCCTGATCGGCCCGACCATCCTCGAATTCGGCACCGCCGAGCAGAAGGACCGTTTCCTGCCCCCGATCCAGCGCGGCGACGAGCTGTGGTGCCAGGGCTACTCCGAGCCCGAGGCCGGGTCCGACCTGGCGAACGTCCAGACCAGGGCGCACCTCGACGACGGCGCGTGGGTCGTCACGGGACAGAAGGTGTGGACCTCGCTGGCGCACGTGGCCGACTGGTGCTTCGTCCTGTGCCGGACCGAGCCGGGCTCCCGGCGGCATCACGGGCTGTCGTACCTGCTCGTGCCCATGGATCAGCCCGGCGTCACGGTGCGGCCGATCGTGCAGCTCACCGGGACGTCGGAGTTCAACGAGGTGTTCTTCGACGGCGCCAGGACGGACGCGGGCAACATCCTCGGCGCGCCGGGCGACGGCTGGCGGGTCGCGATGGCCACGCTGGGCTACGAGCGCGGCGCGTCCACGCTGGGGCAGCAGATCGGGTTCAGGCGGGAGCTGGCCAAGGTCATCGAGACCGCGCGGCGGACGGGCGCGGACCGCGATCCCGTGCTGCGCGACCGGCTGGTCAGATCGTGGCTGGAGCTGGAGATCATGCGGCTCAACGCGCTCAGGATGCTGCGCCCCGAGCCGGGTCCCGAGGTGTCGATCGCCAAGCTGTACTGGTCGGAGTGGCACCGCAGGCTGGGCGAGCTGGCGCAGGCCGTACAGGGGAAGGCCGGGCTCGTCGCGGACGGCGGGCTGAACGACCTCCAGCGGCTCCACCTGTTCAGCCGGGCGGACACGATCTACGCCGGTTCCAGCGAGATCCAGCGGAACATCATCGCCGAACGCACCCTGGGACTCCCCCGCTGATCGGAGCTGATCGATGACACCGCCCTACCCGAAGGCGCACGGCCTGCTCGACGGCAAGGTGACGCTGGTGACGGCGGCCGCCGGCGCGGGCATCGGCCACGCCACCGCCAAGCGCTGCGCCGAGGAGGGCGCCACGATCGTCATCTCCGACCGCCACGAGCGCCGCCTGAGCGCCGCCGCCGACGAGCTGACCGAGCTCACCGGCGTCAAGCCGCTCGCGGTCCCGTGCGACGTGACGTCGGAGGCGCAGGTGCTGGCGCTGTTCGACGCGGTGGTCGAGGCGCACGGGCGGCTCGACGTGGTGGTCAACAACGCCGGCCTCGGCGGTACGTCTCCCCTGGCCGACATGACCGACGACCAGTGGCACGCGGTCATCGACGTCACCCTGAACGGCACCATGCGCTGCACCAGGGCCGCGCTCCGGCAGATGATCGCCCAGGGCTCCGGCGTCATCGTCAACAACGCCTCCGTGATCGGCTGGCGGGCCCAGCACGGTCAGGCGCACTACGCGGCGGCCAAGGCCGGGGTGATGGCCCTGACCCGGTGCGTGGCGCTGGAGGCGGCCGAGCACGGCGTGCGGGTCAACGCGGTGGCGCCGTCGCTGGCGGTGCATCCGTTCCTGGCGAAGGTGACCAGTGAGGAGCTGCTGGCGGAGCTGGCGGCCAAGGAGGCGTTCGGGCGGTCGGCGGAGCCGTGGGAGGTGGCCAACGTGATCGTCTTCCTGGCCAGTGACTATTCGTCGTACATGACGGGCGAGGTCGTCTCGGTCTCCTCACAGCATCCGTAACCATATCCTGAGTGACAGGATATCGTGAGGGTGTGAATATAACGGAGCCCATGTTCCTGGCGCTGACCGCGCTGGTGGACGAGCCGCGCCATGGCTACGGCATCGTCCAGGAGGTCGACCGGTTGTCCGAAGGCCGCGTGCAGCTCAAGATCGGCACGCTCTACGGCGTGCTCGACCGGCTCTCGGCGGAGGGACTGGTGGCGCTGGACCGCGAAGAGGTGCAGCAGGGGCGCCTGCGGCGCTACTACCGGCTGACCGACGAGGGCGCCGGCGCGCTGCGCGAGGAGGCCGACAGGATGGCCGCCAACGCTCGCGCCGCCACCACCCGGCTGCGCGCCAGGACGGCGGACGGTGCGGCCTTCCGCCGGCTCGTCGGGGGTGCCGCGTGAGCCTGCTCGAAGAGCGCTACCGCTCGGTCCTGCGCCGCGCCTGGCACCACTGGCCGCCGGTCAGGCGGCGCTGGGCGCGGTGCACGTGGCGCTGGCGCTCCGGCTGTACGAGTCGGACTGGCTCTACCTGTGGATGGACCTCGCCGGCCTGGCCGTCGCAATCTGGGCGGCGGGCGCGGTGGCCGTGCTGTCCCGCCGCGGCTCCCCGTCATGGGCGCTGGCGATGTCCGCGACCGGGCTGCTCCTGATGGCGGTGCGCCTGCCGATGCTCCCCAACTTCCCCGAGGGGGTCCCGTGGCGATGGGCGCCGCGCAGTGCGCGCTGCTCGCCGCCCTGGCCTGCCTGCTGATCGCGGCCGGGCTCAGAAGCCTGCCCGCCCCTTTGCCGACGGTGGACCGGCTCGGGGAAAGATCAGGGTAGGCGGCGGGACGATCGCGATCTAGTGTCCGGAGCATGGGCACACGCTCCTCCTTCCTGCTCGACGTCCTCATGTCGGAGTTCGGCGAATCGATCAAGCGCGACCCCGCCGCGTTCAGGCGGAAGTTCCGGAAGATGGCGGCCTCGCCGTTCGCCTTCTACCGGGGCAGCGCCTGCCTGTTCTACGCGGACATGGCCGGTCCTTTCGCCGACGAGTCCTACCTCGACGGCCCGACCAGCAGGGTGTGGATCCACGGCGATCTGCACGCCGAGAACTTCGGCACCTACATGAACGCCTCCGGCGTCCTGGTGTTCAACGTCAACGACTTCGACGAGGCGTACGTCGGGCCCTACGTCTGGGACCTCAAGCGGTTCGCCGCCAGCGTGGCCCTGCTCGGCTACGCCAAGGCGCTGTCCGACGACTCCATCAGCGTGCTGGTCACCGACTTCGCCGGGGCGTACCTGGTGGAGCTGGCCGGCATCGCCGCGGGCGGCGACGAGGCCATCGGCTCGCTCACCCTGGGCACCACCTCCGGCGTGCTACACCGCGTGCTCCAGACGGCGCGGCTCAGCACCCGGGTGGCGCTGCTGAACGTCGAGACCGTCATCGCCGACTACGACCGGCGCTTCGCGCTCATGGACGGCCGCGAGCCCGTGGACACGGCGACCAGGCGGTCCGTGCTGGCCGCGTTCGAGGACTACCTGACGACGCTGCCCGCGGCCGGCCTGCCGGTCGAGCACGTGATCAAGGACGTGGCGCTGCGCAAGGGCGTGGGGATCGGGTCGGCGGGGCTGCCCTCGTACAACCTGCTGCTGGAGGGGCACTCCCAGGCGCTGGAGAACGACGTCATCCTGTACATGAAGCAGGCGGCGGTGCCGGCGGTCGCGAAATACGTCACCGACGAGAAGGTGGCCTCCTACTTTCTGCACCAGGGGCACCGCACGGCCGAGTCGCAGCGGGCGCTGCAGGCCTACGCCGATCCGTGGCTGGGCTACAGCACGCTCAACGGGGTGGGACAGCTCGTGGCGGAGGTGTCACCATACTCGGCCGACCTGGACTGGGACGACGTCAGCGAGCCGGACGAGCTGCGCTCGATCGTGCAGGACCTGGGACGGGCGGTGGCGCGCATGCACTCCGTGGCCGACGACGAGTCCAGCCACGACCTGGTCGACTTCTCGACGGAGGAGGCGATCGTGGCGGTGATCGGAAACGACAGGTCCGGGTTCATCGGGATGTTGGTGGATTTCGCGCACCGTTATGGGGCACAGGCCCGTGAAGACCATCAACGGTTCGTCGACCTGTTCCGCAACGGCCGTCTTCCCGGGGTGTGAGCGGGCCAGGCTAGGAGGAGTGTCGTGCGACATCTGATCGGGCTGCTGCTCGGAACGGAGGAGGACTGGCCGGCGGCGTTCGAGACCTTGTTAAGGCGGCTGGGGCCGATCGAGGGGGTGGGCGAGTTCGACGTCGAACGGCTCACCATAGAGCCGTTCGACCTGCGGGCCAAGCCGCGCCATGAGCTGGTGATCGACCGGCTGGCCTACTGGTACTACCACCCGCGCGAGTGGCTGAAGAAGATCTCCATGATGGACGACGTCTATCTGCTCAACAGCCCGTTCACGTTCCAGTCGATGGAGAAGCACGCCGCCTACTGCGCGATGATGCGGCTCGGGCTCAAGGTGCCGGAGACGGTGCTGGTGCCGTACAAGAACCCGGTCGACAATTCCCGGTACGCCTACACCTCCGCCCGCTACAACCGCTCGTTCGACCTGGACGAGGTGGCGGAGGGCATCGGCTATCCGCTGTTCATGAAGCCGTACGACGGCGGGGCCTGGCGCGGCGTCTCCCTCGTACGCGACCGCGACGAGTTGCACCGCGCCTACGACGAGAGCGGCGAGATGCTCATGCATCTCCAGCAGGCGATCCAGGGCTACGACGCGTTCGCCAGGTCGCTGTCCATCGGGGCGGAGACCATGGTGATGCGCTTCAGGCCCGAGGAGCCGATGCACGCCCGCTACGTCGTCGACCACTCGTTCCTGTCGCCGGACGTCGGCGACGAGGTCGTGACGATCGGGCGGCTGGTCAACGCGTTCTTCCGGTGGGAGTTCAACTCCTGCGAGACCCTGGTCAAGGGCTCGGAGGTGCACCCGATCGACTACGCCAACGCCTGTCCCGACGTGGCACTGACGAGCCTGCACTACTACTTCCCCTGGGCGATCAAGACGCTGGTGAAGTGGAGCGTGTTCTGCGTGGCCACGCGGCGGCGGCCCAGGATCGACCTGGAGACGCACGACTACTTCGCCGTCACCGGGACCTACGAGGAGCGGCTGGCCGCATACCGGCGGCTGGCGGACAAGTATTTCGAGACCGAGCGCTACCACGAGTTCTGCCAGAAGCACCTGGCCCATCTCGACGAGCTCACGCTGGAGTGGGTGGCGGGCCCCGAGTTCGACCGGCTGCTGGTCGAGACGGTGCTCGCGACGTATCCGGCACAGGAGCGCGAGATGTTCGTCGAGCACTTCCGCGGGCTGCTGCGGTTGTGGGTGAAGGACGAGGGTTTCTAGCAACCGACCGGTCGGTATGGCATGCTTCCAGAACATGACTCTGTTCTCTGTGGAAGGCAAGACCGTCGTCGTCACCGGCGGCTCCCGGGGCATCGGCCGCATGATCGCCGCCGGGTTCGTCGAAGCGGGGGCGACGGTCTACATCTCCGCCCGCAAGACGGCCGAGGTCGAGAAGACGGCCGCCGAGCTGGGCTGCGTCGCCGTGCCGGCCGACCTGTCCACGCCTGACGGGCTCGCGGCCCTGGTGGACGCCGTCGGCGGGCCGCTGCACGTGCTGGTCAACAACGCGGGTGCCACCTGGGGCGCGCCCCTGGAGGAATATCCCGAGAGCGCCTTCGACAAGCTCTGGAACATCAACGTCAAAGGCGTCTTCCACCTGACCCAGAGGTTCCTGCCGCGGCTGCGGGAGGCGGCGAGCGCGGACGACCCGGCGCGGGTGATCAACGTGGGCTCGATCGACGGCCTCCGGGTGCCCGCGCTGGAGAGCTACGCCTACTCCTCGACGAAGGCGGCCGTGCACATGCTGACCCGGCACCTGGCCCAGCGGCTGGCCAAGGAGCACATCACGGTCAACGCCATCGCCCCCGGGCCGTTCGACTCGAAGATGATGGCGTTCGCGCTGGGCGACCCCGCCACCCGGGAGATGATCGCCTCGAACGTGCCGCTGGGCCGCATCGGCCGGCCCGAGGACATGGCGGGCGCGGCGATCTATCTGTCATCGCGGGCGGGGGCGTACCTGACCGGGGCGGTCATCCCCGTGGACGGCGGGATCTCCTGCTGATCAGAGCAGCTCGCGCAGCGCCGTGGCCAGGCGCGCCGCCGACCCCTCCGCGAGGCTCAGATAGAGGTACGGCTCGGTCAGCTCCAGCTCGATGACCGCGGGCGTCCCGTCGGCGAGCCGGACCAGGTCGATCCTGGCGTAGAGAAGGGCATGGGGTACGGCGGCGAGCACCTTCTCGGCGAGTTCGACCTGGTCCGGAGCTGGGGTGCGGAGCTGGGCCCGCGCGTTGTCGTCGGGCGTCACCCCCGGCGCGAGCATGGGGTGACGGCGGACGGCGTGACTGAAGCGGCCGTTGAAGTAGAGCAGCGAGGTCTCGCCCTCCGACTCGACCATGTCGAGGTACGGCTGCACCATCGGCGTGCGCCCGGCGGCCTCAAGGGCGGCGGCCAGCGCGGCGGCCTCGGCGCGGCCGGTGGTCCTGGTGGTGTCGCGGGCACCGGCGGAGATCGACGGCTTGACCACGTATTCCGGCCAGTCCGGCAGCCCCTCGGACGACCAGTGGGTCGGCACGATGGGCACGCCCAGATCCCGCAGGTAGGTCTTGTCGGTGTTGGATTCGAGTACGGCGCGGGGGTTGAGCAGCCTCGTGACGGACTCCACGCCGCGCGCCCACGTCAGGAACTCCTCCCGCCGCAGGATGTAGTCCCAGACCGAGCGGACGACCACGGCGTCGTAGGCGCTCCAGTCGACGGCCGGATCGTCCCAGCGCTCGGCGCGCCCCTCGATGCCGGCCTCCCGCCAGGCCGCCAGCACCACGTCACGCTCGTCGTCGCTGTTTTCGGGGTCTTCAAAAGTGGCATAGGCACAGATAGTCACGCATGGATGCTAATACGGCGCGAGCCGGGCTATTCCGGACCCGGCTCGCGCTGCGTCTTCTAGTCGTGAACGTCGTCGACGACCACGTCACTGCCGTTGGTGGCGGTCACGGTGTTGCCGTTGACGTTGTTGACCCCGGTCGCGCCGTGCCCGCTCACGTTGGCGTTGACGACGTTGCCGAAGTTGTTGCCCGACTGCGAGGAGTCGTTGTTGGAGCTGGAGTTGCCGGCGTTGGTGTCGGCGTAGGCGGGGGCCGACAGCAGGGTCAGCCCGGCCGCGGCGGCGATGATGCCCGTCACGCAGATCTTCCTCATCATGCGAGTCCTTTCGTTTCCGGTGGTCAGCCGGTCAGTCGAAGATGTACGTCACCGTGATCCCGCCGTTCGTGGCGGTCGGGGCGATGCCGTTGATGTTGTTGACGTTGGTCGAACGACCCTCGCCGTGGTTTCCGGCGAGGACGTCACCGAAGTTGTTTCCTGACTGGAACGAGTCGCTGTTGCTGCTCCGGTTCGTCGCCCAGTTGCCACCGGGCAGGGGACCGAACCAGTCGTCGTCAGCGTGAGCGGGGACTGCTAGCAGTGCGCCGCCGCCGGCCATGACAAACACGGCCGCGGCGGCGCACACCCTTCTGATCACGTTCTGCTCCTTCGCCCATAGGGAAGCCCTCCGGGACGGAGGCGCCAGGGCCCATAGCGCACCACCCTCCCCTTTGACCTTCCTTGACCCCAGGAGATCAAGGTCAATGCGAGCATATAACTATGCGTTGCCTTTCGATAGCTCTCCGTAGTTGGAATATTGTTCGATTCGAACGCTGACATGAGGTGTCAGTGACACGGGCCTAACCTGCCGCGCATGATCTACGAGCTGCGGCGTTACACGCTCCACCCCGGACGGCGGGACACGCTCATCGAGTTGTTCGAGCGGGAGTTCGTCGAGGGGCAGGAGGCGACCGGCATGCGCGTCACCGGTTCGTTCCGTGATCCCGACGCCCCCGACACCTTCACCTGGCTGCGCGCCTTCCCCGACATGCCGTCCCGCCGGGCCGCGCTGACCGCCTTCTACGGCGGGCCGGTGTGGCAGGCCAACCGCGACGCGGCCAACGCCACCATGATCGACTCCGACGACGTGCTCCTGCTGCGCCCGGCGGGCCCGGAGTTCCCGTCGTGGGACCGCCCGCCGGTGGGCGCGACCGCCGGACCTCCGGCGTTGTACGTCGCCACGATCTACCACGTCGAGGACGGCTTCGCCGAGCTCTTCGCCGGGAAGGCCGTGCCGGTGCTGACCGAGGCCGGGGTGCCGCCCGTCGCCTGCCTGGAGAGCGAGCACGCGGAGAACGATTTCCCGCGCCTACCCGTACGGACCGGGGAGAACGTGTTCGTGTGGTTCGCCCGCTTCGACACGCCCGAGGAGGAACGGGAGGTGGACCTGCCGTTCCTCGACCCCCTCCTCACCGCCGCCCCGGAGCGGCTCCGGCTGCGGCCGACGGCGCGCTCTTCTCTACGATGAGGTTTTCCAACCCTGGACCCCTCGGCGGAGTTGTTTCAGTACATGGACCGTTATGAGGGGTTCCACGAGTTCGTACGCGACCGCCAGCAATCGCTGATGCGGACCGCGTACCTGCTCACCGGGAACGCCCACCTCGCCGAGGACCTGTTGCAGACGGTCCTCACCCGCGTCGCCTCCCACTGGGCCAAGCTCGCCAGGAACGGCAACCCCGAGGCGTACGCCCGCAAGGCCCTGGTGAACCAGACCATCTCCTGGCGCAGGCGCAAACAGGTCGAGCTGCCCGGCGTCGAGCCGCCGGAAAGGGGGCACTCGCACGACGAGGCGACCCTGCGCCGCCTCGCCCTGCGCCAGGCGCTCGGCCGGCTCACGCCGAAGCAGCGGGCCGTGATCGTGCTGCGTTTCTACGAGGACCGCACCGAGGCCGAGACCGCCCAGCTCATGGGCGTTTCCCTCGGGACGGTGAAGAGCCAGACCCATTACGCGCTGTCGAAGCTGCGCGCGCTCGACCCGCAGGAGGCGTACCGATGAACACGCTACGTGACGACCTGCGGGACCTGGCCGCGCAGGCGCCGGACGTCGACCTGGCCGCGCGCGCGGTCCAGGGGGCGCGCAGACGGCGGTCGGCGCGGCTGGCCGGGGTCGCCGCCGCCGTGGTCTGCCTGATCGCGGCCGGCTCCGCGGCGCTGTTCCGGTCCTACGAGCCGCCGGTCGTGCTCACGCCGCCGGACGTCAAGGCGGTGCCGCTGCCCGCGAAGGGGGTCGCGCCGGTGGAGCAGCTCTATCAGGAACCGTGTGAGAGCCCGTGTGAGCGCCGTGAATGGCGGCTGGTGGCCCGGGACGGCGCCGTCTACACGTTCGACGCCGATCCGGGGCCGGTCGCGGTGACTCCGGACGGCAGGCGGATCGGCTACTTCAGCGCGAAGCAGGGCACGATCCTGATCCGCGACCTGGCCGGCGGGAAGATCTGGAAGGCTCCGATCGACGAGCCCGAGAAGGCGTTCGAGGGTGAATACGCGCTGCGGCTGTCGCCCAGCGGGCTGCGCTTCATCGTGTCCGGGTGGGGCGGGCGGAAAGAGCCCAACCTGCTGGTTGACGTCGAGCGCGGCACCTCGTCCGAGCTCAAGAAGGGCTGGTTCCCGGTGAGCGTGGCCGACGGGAACGGGCCCGTGGTGCTGGTCAAGCCGTACGACAAGATCACCCAGGTGTGGGTGCTCGGGCGGAAGCCCTTCACCATCCAGGACTTCGCCTACGACTTCAGCCCGCTGGCGTCCGACGGGCGCAGCCTGGCCCGGCTGACCGGCGACACGAACCAGCGACCGCGAGAGATCGACTCGATCGCCACCATCGACGTCCTGCGAGGCGGCCAGGAGAAGGCGCGAGTCCGGGTCACCGGCCTGCGCGAGGGCCTGAACCCGGCATGGCTGGGGGCGTGGGTGAGCGAGCACCAGGTGATGGTGATCGCCGTGCCGGAGCGGGTGCGCGACGGCGTCCCGGCCGCGGTCTACGCCGTTGACGTGCGGACGGGGGTGAGCAGTGAGATGTTCGCGATTCGCGGGGACGGCGTCATGGTGCTGCCGGGGGTCGTGCGGTGATCAGGTGCCGTAGACCGGTTCCGGGGGCGGGGCGGTGGCCAGAAGGCCGGTGACGGCCTCGCCGACCTCGGCCGGGTCCCAGCGGGCACCGCGGTCCACCTTCGGGCCGTGGCGCCAGCCGGTGGCCAGCGCGATCGTGCCGCCCTCCACCTCGAACACCCGCCCCGTCACGTGGGCCGACTCCTCGGAGCCGAGCCAGACGACGAGCGGGGCGACGTTCGCGGGATGCATGAGGTCGAAGCCGGACTCGGGTCTGGCCATGGTGGCGGCGAACACCTGTTCCGTCATCCGCGTGCGAGCCGCGGGGGCGATGGCGTTGACGGTGACGCCGTACCTGGCCAGCTCGGCGGCGGCCACCTGGGTCAGCGCGGCGATGCCCGCCTTGGCCGCCGCGTAGTTGCCCTGGCCGACGCTGCCCAGCAGGCCCGCGCCCGACGAGGTGTTGATCACCCGGCCTGTGACCCGGTCGCCGGCCTTCGACCGCTCCCGCCAGTACGCCGCCGCGTGGCGCAGCGGCAGGAAGTGGCCCTTGAGGTGGACGCGGACGACGTCGTCCCACTCCTGCTCGGTCATCGAGACGAGCATCCGGTCCCTGACGAAGCCGGCGTTGTTGACCAGCACGTCGAGCCGGCCGTACGCGCTGACGGCGGTCTTGACCAGCCGCGCCGCGCCGTCCCAGTCGGACACGTCGTCGCTGCTGGCCACGGCCTGGCCACCGAGTTCCTGGATCTCCCCGGCCACGTCGAGCGCGGTGTCGCCGGACCTGCCCTCGCCGCCGGGGCCGGTGCCGAGGTCGTTCACGACGACGCGGGCGCCCTGTCTGGCGAACTCCAGGGCGTGCTCTCTGCCGATGCCGCGACCGGCGCCCGTCACGACCACGACTCGGCCGGCACAGATTCCCACACAGACCTCCCGGAAGGATCAAGCACAGATATCAGGAAATGTCGCCCGTGACCAGGTGCCGCCAGGCGGGCACCTCGCCGCCGCCGTCCACCCGTACCTCGGCGCCGGTCACGTAGCCGGGGGCGGCCAGCCACAGACAGGCGGCGGCCACGTCGGCGGGGGTCGCCATGCGACCGGCCGGGATGGCCTTGCCGTCGAGGTCCTTGCCGCCGTAATGGGCGGTGGTGTCCTCGGTCGCGGCCAGGCCGACCACGACGGTGTTGACCCGGACGTCCGGGGCCCACTCGGCGGCCAGGCAGCGGGCCAGGTGGTGCAGGCCGGCCTTGGCGGCGCCGTAGGCGGCGGTGCCGGGCGAGGGGCGGGCGCCGCTGGAGCTGCCGATCATCACGATCGCCCCTCCGGTGGCGGCGAGCAGCGGGTGCGCGGCCTGGGAGACCAGGAGCGGGGCCGTCAGGTTCAGCTCGATGACGCGGGCGTGCAGGCGCGGCGACGTGCCCGCCAGCGGGGCCGGCGGGGAGCCGCCCGCGTTGTTGACGACCACGTCGAGGCGGCCGAGCCCGGCGATCAGCCGTTCGACGTCCCCGGGGTCGCGCACGTCCGCCTGGACGAAACGGAACTCACCGGCCGTTGGCGGCGTGCGGGCGCAGACGGTGACCTCGGCGCCCGCCTCGTGGAAGGCCCTGGCGATGCCGGCGCCGATGCCCCTGGTGCCGCCCGTCACCAGGACGGACCTGCCCGTGTAGTCGTAAGTGACGGTCACGGGTGCTACCGTACCAAGCAAGCGTTAGGTGCACCTAGGGAGTCGGATGGGGATCACGCTGCGCAAGGGCCCGGTCGCCGAGATCGTCGTGGACGTGCCGCCGGTGAACGCGCTGACCGTGCGGGGCTGGGAGGAACTGGCGCGAACCCTCCTCGCGGCAGGTGACGACGCCGAGACCAGGGTGGTCGTGCTGCGGGCCGAAGGGCGCGGGTTCAACGCCGGGGTCGACATCAAGGAGATGCGGGCGGACACGGGGTTCACGGCGCTGGTCGGCGCCAACCGGGCCTGTTACGCGGCGTTCGCGGCGGTGTACGAGTGCGCGGTGCCGGTGATCGCGGCGGTGCACGGCTTCTGCCTGGGCGGCGGCGTCGGGCTGGCCGGGAACGCCGACGTGGTGGTGGCGAGCGAGGACGCGTACTTCGGGCTGCCCGAGGTGGACCGGGGCGCGCTGGGAGCCGCCACGCACCTGGCCCGGCTGGTGCCGCAGCACCTCATGCGGGCCATGGTCTACACCTGCAGGAACGTGACGGCGGCCGAGTTGCACGCGTTCGGGTCGGTGCTGGAGGTCGTGCCGGCAGGCAAGCTGCGCGACGCCGCCATGGAGGTCGCGGATCGGATCGCCGCCAAGGATCCGTACGTCATCCGCCGCGCCAAGGAGTCGCTCAACGGCATCGACCCCGTGGATGTACACCGCAGCTACCGCTTCGAGCAGGGCTTCACCTTCGAGCTCAACCTGATGGGCATCGGCGACCGGCACCGGGAGAAGTTCACGTGAGCAAGATGATGTCGGCCGACGAGGTCGCCGCGTCGGTGGAGAGCGGGATGACGGTCGGGATCGGCGGCTGGGGCTCGCGCCGCAAGCCGATGGCCCTCGTCCACGCGCTGCTCCGCTCCCCCGCCACCGGCCTCACGGTCGTCTCGTACGGCGGTCCCGACGTCGGCCTGCTCTGCGCGGCCCGGAAGGTGCGCAAAGTCGTGGCGCCGTTCGTCACGCTCGACACCATCCCGCTGGAGCCGCACTTCAGGCGGGCCCGGCAGGCCGGAGAGATCGAGTTCGTGGAGTACGACGAGGGCATGTTCATGTTCGGGCTGCTGGCCGCGGCGCACCGGTTGCCGTTCCTGCCGACGCGGGCGGGGCTGGGGTCGGACGTCATGCGGGTCAATCCGGGGCTGCGGACGGTGCGGTCGCCGTACGAGGACGGGGAGGAGCTGGTGGCGGTGCCGGCGTTGACCATGGACGTGGCGCTCGTCCACCTGAACCGGGCCGACGCCCGGGGCAACGCCCAGTACCTGGGGCCAGACCCGTACTTCGACGATCTCTACGCGAAGGCGGCGGCGCGGTGTTACGTGTCGTGCGAGCGGGTGGTGGACACGGCCGACCTGCTCAAGGAGGGGCCGGTCCAGTCGTTGCTGATCAGCCGGTCGATGGTGGCCGGCGTGGTGGAGGCGCCGGGCGGGGCGGGCTTCACCTCGTGCGAGCCCGACTACGGGCGGGACGAGGCGGCGCAGCGGCGTTACGTGGAGGAGGCCCGATGAGCAGGGCCGACGTCTGCGTGGTGGCGTGCGCGGAGGCGTTCAGGGGCGATGGGGAGATCCTCGCGGCCGGGATCGGCGGAGCCGTCACGGTGCTGGCGGCGCGGCTGGCGCGGCTGACGTTCGAGCCCGACCTGATCACGAACGACGGTGTCTGCCTGCTCACCGGCGACGTGCCCGCGCTGGGTGAGGCTCCCGAGGTGGTGGAGGGCTGGCTGCCGTTCCGCGAGCACCTGTGGCTGGTGCTGAACGGGCGGCGGCACGTCATGCTCGGGGCCGGCCAGATCGACCGGTACGGCAACACGAACATCTCCTGCATCGGCGACTGGGCCCGGCCGAAGGCCCAGTTGCTGGGGGTGCGGGGGGCGCCGGGGAACACGCGGTGCGATCCGACGAGCTACTGGATCCCCCGGCACTCGCCCCGGGTGTTCGTGGACGCGGTGGACATGGTGAGCGGGCTCGGGACGGATCGGGGGGCCTTCGAGCTGCGCCGGGTGGTCACGAATCTGGCGGTGCTGGACTTTCGTACCGCTGATGGGGCGATGCGGCTGGTGTCGGTGCACCCGGGGGTGACCGTGGACGACGTGGTGGCGGCGACCGGGTTCGCTTTAGGCGACATTTCCGGAAATATCCCCCAGACCCGCGAGCCGACCGCGCAGGAGCTCGCCGTCCTCGACCGGCTCGACCCCGGTCGCGTACGCGACCGCGAGGTGCCGGCGTGAGAACCGCGCTCACCGACCTGACCGGCTGCCGCCATCCGATCGTCCAGACCGGCATGGGGTACGTCGCGGGCGCCCGGCTGGCGGCGGCCACCTCCCAGGCCGGCGGGCTGGGCGTCATCGGGGCCGCCACCATGTCGCTGCCCGAGATGGAGGCGGCCATCCGGCGGGTGAAGGAGCGCACGGACGCGCCGTTCGGCGTGAACATCCGCTCCGACGCCGACGACGCCGCCGACCGGGTGGAGGTGCTGGTCAGGGAGGGCGTACGGGTGGCGTCGTTCGCCCTGGCGCCACGGCGGGAGCTGATCGCCAGGCTCAAGGACGCCGGGGTGGTGACGATCCCCTCGGTGGGCGCGCGGCGGCACGCGGAGAAGGTGGCCGGGTGGGGCGTGGACGCGGTGATCGTCCAGGGTGGCGAGGGCGGTGGCCACACCGGGCCCGTCGCCACCACGCTGCTGCTGCCGCAGGTCGTGGACGCGGTGGACATTCCGGTGATCGCGGCCGGCGGGTTCTTCGACGGGCGGGGGCTGGTGGCGGCGCTGGCCTACGGGGCCTGCGGGATCGCCATGGGGACGCGGTTCCTGCTGACCAGCGACTCCCCGGTGCCCGACGAGGTGAAGAAGTTCTACCTGGCGGCCAGGGAGACCGTGGTGACCAGCAACGTGGACGGGGTGCCGCACCGGGTGCTCAGCACGCCGTTCGTGACCTCGCTCGAACGCTCGCGGCTGGTGCGCGCGGTGGTGAACGGGGCCCGGTTCAAGCGGCTGTCGGGCCTGTCGTGGGGTCAGATGTTCCGCGAGGGCCGCCGGATGCGGCGGGGGCGGGGGCTGACCTGGGCCCAGGTGCTCCAGGCGGCCAACACGCCCGTGCTGCTGCGCGCCGCCATGGTCGATGGGCGGGTGGACCTGGGGGTGATGGCCTCCGGGCAGGTGGTCGGCGTACTCGACGACCTGCCGACCTGCCGGGAGCTCATCGAACGCGTCATGGACGAGGCGAACACCACCCTGGCCCGCCTGGCCCCCTAGCCTCGTGTCCCCTCTCCTTCCTCCGGAGTGCGCGGAGCCCTCCGAAGTGCGCGGAGCCGAGAACGGGCCCGGCGTCCTAGAGAACGGTGATGCCGCGGGCGGCGAGGATGGCGTTGGCCTGGGTCTGGTTGATGATCGCGCCGGCGAAGGCGCGCACCTTGGAGTCGTCAGGCTGGCCCAGGTCGGCGCCGCGCAGGTCGGCCTTGGCGAACTTCGTGTTGAGCAGCCGGGTGCCGATCAGGCGGCAGTCGGACAGCGTGGCCTCGGTGAAGTCGCACCCCGACAGGTCGGCGTCGTCGAAGCGCACGCCCTCGATGTGCTCGCCGCGCAGGGAGCAGCCGCCGAGGTTGGCCAGGGTGAGGTTGGAGCGGGCGACCTTGAAGCCGGTGCCCCGGGAGCCCGTGAGCGCGGCGCCGATCATCCGGCAGCCGGTGAAGGAGACGTCCGTCACCAGCGCGCCGCCGAACTGGGCCGAGGACAGGTCGACGTCCGTGAACGTCACGTCGATCAGGTCGGCGTCGTTGAAGCGGGTGCGCATTCCGCCGCCGCCGGTGAAGACGGCCCCGTCGAGGTCGGCCTTGCGGAAGTCGGTCTGCTCCAGGACGCAGGACTCGAACCGGGCCCCCGCCAGCGAGGCGCCCCACAGGTCGGCCTCCGTCAGGTCGCACTCGCGGAAGACGTGCGTCTCCCCGGACGGGAGCCGGTCGCCGAGCGCCTTGTGTGAAAGATCCTCACCGTCGAAGTCCACGGGTCACAGGGTACCGGTCAGCACCTCCGCCGCCGCCTGCCCGCAGACGCGCGCGGAGCCGTACGTGGCGATGTGCACGGCGCCGACGTCCGAGCGGGCGGGCAGGCCCATCTCCACCACGACGGCGTCCGGCCGGGCGCTGAGCAGGTGCCGCAGGGCCTCCGACTGCCAGGCGTAGCGGTGGACGTCACGGACGACGACGACCAGGGGGTGGCCGGCCGCCCGGACGATCAGGCGTTCGAGGACGGGCCCGCTCGCCTCCCCGGCCGCCAGGCGGGTGACGGTGGTGCCGGGCAGCAGGGCGCGGAGGGGCTCGCCCACGCCCCACGGGGTGTTCCCGTCGATGGCCAGGTTCATCTGCGGGGTCAGCTCGACCACGTGCGCGGGCCCGGCCAGCGGCAGGACGGGGGCGGTGGAGCGGCGGGTGACGCGGATCGCGCGCCGCGCCGCGGCCAGCCCGAGGTGGCCGTTCGCGAACTCGACGCCGCCCGAAGCCGCCGACGCGACGCCGCCCGAGTTCGCGGGCGTGATGTCGATGCCGCCCGAGGAGACCGACCAGGCGGCCAGCTCGCGGACCCTGCGAGCGGCGTCGGCCAGTCTTTCCTCGGGCAGCAGTCCTTCGGTCACCGCCGTGGCGATCGCGTCGCGGATCCCGGCGGCGGTCGCCTCGTCGGCGTGCTCGCCGCCGACGCAGATCGCGTCGGCTCCGGCGGCTATGGCGCGGGCGGAGGCGCCCCCGATCCCGTACGCCCCCGACACCGCGGTCATCTCGATGCCGTCAGTGACGATCATCCCGTCGAACCCGAGCTCCTCCCGCAGCAGCCCGGTGAGCACCTTGGGGCTGAGCGTGGCGGGCCGCTCGGCGTCGTACGAGGGCACGAGGAGGTGACCGGTCATGACGGCCTTGACGCCCTCCTCGATCGCCTCGCGGAAAGGGCGGAGTGCCTCCTCGACCCCCTGCTCGGCCACGACCGGGACCCCGTGGTGGGAGTCCACCGAGGTGTCCCCGTGCCCGGGGAAGTGCTTGACGCAGGCGGCCACGCCGGCCGACTGCATGCCGCGCACGAACGCCCTGGTGTGCCGGGCGACCAGCGCCGGGTCGGCGCCGAAGGACCGCAGGCCGATGACCGGGTTGTCCGGGTTGGAGTTCACGTCGGCCGAGGGGGCGAAGTCGATGGTGATGCCCGCCCTGGCCAGGTCGCCGCCGAGGTCCCTGGCGAGGGACTCGGTCAGGTCCACGTCGTCCACGACGCCGAGCGCGTACCCGCCGGGCCTGCTGCTGCCCGTCGCCACCTCCAGCCGCGTGACCTCGCCCGACTCCTCGTCGATGCCGACGAGGACGGCGGGGTTCTCCGCGCGCAACGCGGCGGTCAGCCGGGCCACCTGGGCGGGGTCCGCGATGTTGCGGGTGAACAGCACCACACCGCCCAGGCCCGCGCCGAGCCGGCGCCGGATCCAGTCGGGCGGGGCGTGGCCGGTGAAGCCGGGTAGGAGGACCGCGTCGGCGAGGCGAAGCAGGTCACCGCTCAGGGACATGTCCAGAAATCTAATAGGAAAGTTTCCTATTTGCTAGAGGTATTTTCTGACGTCAACCCACTTCCCTCTGTCACGAACTCCGCCACGGTCTGCACCGGAGCCCCGGCCTTGTGCACGAACCCCACGGCGCGGAACGCCACCCGCAGCTCTTCAGCGCTCGCCGTGCAGGACAGGTAGCCCCTGCGGTCGTCGAAGAACTTCAGGTGCGGGTTGCGGGCGAGCACGCCGGGCCCGTCGGTCGGCGGGGGCCGGCTGGAGATCGAACTGCCCACGAACTCCACCCCGACCGTGGCCGAGGCCGGGTCCAGGAAGTCGGCCTTCAGCTCCCCCGCCCAGGCGTTGTGCACGTCGCCGCTGAACACGACCAGGCCGGGCGCCCGTACCGCCAGAATGCGGGCACGCTGCTGCGGATGGCCGTCCCAGGAGTCCAGGCGCAGCTCGCCGCCGTCCTCCGGGACCACCCGGCGGGCGAAGAACAGCGGCTGGACCAGCACGCGCCACCTGACCGGGCTGGTGACCAGCCGCGACACCAGCCACTGCTCCTGCGCGGCCCCGAGCATGGTGACGCGGTTACGGTGCTGGCGCACGTCGAGCACCATGAAGTCGGCCACGGTCCCGTAGGTCCGCCTGCGATACATCTGCAGGTTCCCGTCGTCGGGCCGGACCCGGATCGGGTGGTTCTCGTAGAACGCCTGGTACGCGGCCCCTCTGCGACGCAGGAACGCCGCCGACCCGTCGCCTTTGCCCCGGTAGTTGTCGAGCACCTCGTGGTCGTCCCAGGTGGTCACCCAGGGCGCGGCGGCGTGCGCGGCCTGCAGGTCGGGGTCGGTCTTGTAGCGGGCGTATCGCTGCCGATACTCGTGCAGCCGGCTCGTCTCCCCCGGCAGCGGCCCGAGCGGGCGCACGACGGTCGCGGCCTGGCGGGACTCGTAGATGTAGTCACCGACGTGGAAGACGACGTCGGGCCGCTCGTCGGCCAGATGCCGGTACGCGGTGTAGAACCCGTGCTCGTAGCGTTGGCAACTGGCCACCGCGAACCGTACCGGCCGCGACGAGACCGGGTCGTCGGCGGTCCTCGTGCGGCCGACGGCGCTCTGCCCGCCGCCGGTCCTGAACCGGTAGAAGTAGTCGGTGCCCGGCCGGAGCCCGGTGACCCTGACGTGCACGCTGTGCGCCCAGACCGGCAGCGCCTGGATGGCGCCCTGGCGCACGACCCGCGTGAAGCGCTCGTCCTCGGCGAGCTGCCAGCTCACCTCGACGGCCCTCGGGGCCATGCCGCCCGGCCGTTTGGGGTCGGTGTTCAGGGGGTCGACCGCTAATCGGGTCCAGAGCATCACCCCGTCGGGCAACGGCTCACCGGACGCGATGCCCAGAGTGAACGGGTTCGCCATATCTTCATGGTGACCCAGGGGCGGGCGGATCGAGGCGCTCGATGATGGTGACGTTCGCCTGTCCTCCCCCTTCGCACATGGTCTGGAGGCCGTACCTGCCGCCGGTCCGCTCCAGCTCGTGCAGCAGCTTGACGGCCAGGACGGCGCCGGTCGCGCCGAGCGGGTGGCCGAGCGCGATCGCGCCGCCGTTCGGGTTGACCCTGGCCGGGTCGGCGCCGGTCTCCCGGATCCAGGACAGCACGACGGGGGCGAACGCCTCGTTGATCTCGATGGCGTCGAAGTCGTCGATGGACAGGCCGGTCATGCCGAGCGCGTGCACGGTGGCCGGGATCGGCGCGGACAGCATCATGATCGGGTCGTCGCCGCGCGCCGACAGGTGGTGCACGCGGGCGCGCGGGATCAGGCCGTGTTCCTGTACGGCGCGGGGCGAGGCGATGAGCAGGGCGGCCGCGCCGTCGGAGATCTGTGAGGCCAGGGCGGCCGTCAGGCGGCCTCCCTCGGTCAGGGGCTTGAGCGCGGCCATCTTCTCCGGCGTGGTGTCCCTGCGCGGGCCCTCGTCGGTGGCGGCGCCTTCGTAGGGGGCGATCTCGCGCCGGAAATATCCGGCGTCGATGGCGTGCAGGGCCCGCCGATGCGACTCGTACGCGTACCGCTCCATCTCCTCCCGCGAGATGTCCCACTTGGCGGCGATCATCTCGGCCCCGGTGAACTGGGAGACCTCCTGCGTGCCGTACCGCGCGGCCCAGCCCTTGGAGCCCCCGAAGGGGGTCTCGTGGCCGTACGGGCGGCCCGCGAGCATCGCGGCCGCGATGGGGATCATGCTCATGTTCTGCACTCCCCCGGCCACCACCAGGTCGTTCGTGCCGGACAGCACGGCCTGGGCGGCGAAGTGCAGCGCCTGCTGGGAGGAGCCGCACTGGCGGTCGATGGTGACGCCGGGCACCTCCTCGGGCAGCCCGGCGGCCAGCCAGCACGTACGGGCGATGTCGCCGGCCTGCGGGCCGATCGTGTCCACGCAGCCGAACAGCACGTCCTCGACCGCCGACGGATCCGCACCGGTGCGGTCCATCAGCTCCTTGAGCACATGCGCGCCGAGGTCGGCGGGGTGGGCTCCGGCCAGGCCGCCGTTCCTGCGCCCGACGGGCGTCCGGACGGCACCGACGATGTACGCCTCGCTCATCCAGGTATCGTAGCAAGCGCTTGGTCTATACGGGAATGCCGTATGAGCTGGGCCGGTTAGGTGAACAAGCGATTGTCCTAGGGCTCATAATGGGGACGTGACCACGCGAAAGAACTCCGGCACCACCACCCCGGCGAAGCGCCAGCGCGCGACCTCATCGGGGTCGGCGTCCGAGCGCCGTGACCACCTCGTCAAGCTCGCCGCGGAGCTCTTCGCGCGCAAGGGCTTCCAGGCCACGACCGTACGCGAGATCGCCGACGAGGCGGGCATCCTGTCCGGAAGTCTCTACCACCACTTCGACTCCAAAGAGACGATCGTCGACGAGGTGCTGTCCACCTTCCTCGATGATCTCATCGCCCGCTACCGGGCCGCGCTCGACACGAGCGCCGACGCCCGCACCGTGCTGTCGGAGATGGTCCGCATCGGCTTCGGCACGCTGGAGCCGCACCGCGCCGCGATCACGGTGATGCAGAACGACTGGAACTACCTGCGCCAGTTCGAGCGGTTCAACTACCTGGTCAAGGCCGAGGACGAGGTCGAGCAGATCTGGGTGTCGCAGATCAAGGCCGGGCAGGCGGCCGGGCTGTTCAGGTCCGATGTGGACCCGAAGCTGACCTACCGGATGATCCGCGACACGATCTGGGTCGCCGTGCGCTGGTTCCGTCCCGGCGGCCGGCTCAACACCGCCGGCCTGGCCGAGCACTACATCACGGTGCTCTTCGACGGGCTCGCCACAGGCGACCGCACCACGCAAAAGGGATGAGCCTCGGCAAGGCGGTGCGACTCGCACTGCAGGAGACGGCCGAGCCGGGCAAGGCCGAGGCCATGCGGGCCTACATGAAGTCCGAGATGCCGTTCCTGGGCGTCCAGGCCGTACCCAGGCGGGCGGCGCTGCGGAAGGTGTTCGCCGAGCACCGGCTGGAGAGCGCGCCCGAGTGGCGGCGGGCGGTGCTGTCGCTGTGGCGCGAGGCCGAATACCGCGAGGAGCGCTACGCCGCCGTCGAGCTGTCCGGCTACCACCTCTACCGGGAGTTCCAGACCCTCTACACGGTCCCCATGTACGAGGAGATGATCGTCTCGGGGGCCTGGTGGGACCTGGTCGACGAGCTGGCCACGCACCGCGTCGGCGGCCTGCTCACCGCCTACCCCGACTCGATGCGCACCCTCGTGCTGGAGTGGGCGCACGACGACGACCTGTGGAAACGGCGCACGGCCATCCTGTGCCAGAACCGGTTCAAGGCCCGCACCGACACCGCCCTGCTCTACGCGTGCATCGAGCCGAGCCTGTCGGACAACGACTTCTTCGCGCGCAAGGCGATCGGCTGGGCCTTACGCGAATACGCCAAGACGAACCCGGCCGAGGTGATCCGCTACGTCAAGGCCAAGGGCATTTCTGGCCTGAGCCGGCGCGAAGCCCTCAAAAACCTTCCCGTCACCTAGTCCACAGCGCGTCCTGCACGGCCTGCACCAGGGCCATCAGCTCCGGTGTGACGCGCTCCTTCGACCAGGCCAGGGCGTAGGTGATGCGCAGGTCGCCCGCCTCCAGCGGCACGAACCGCACGTCCTCCCGCCGCACGCTCCGGACCAGCAGGTGCGGGATCGGCAGCAGCCCCGCCCCCGCCGCCACCAGGTCGATCGCGGCGGTGAAGTCGTCGGCCACCAGCCGGGAGCGGCCCGGCAGGCCCCAGGGCCGGCTGCCGGGCGTGATCAGCACCTGGCCGCCCAGCTCGTCGGCGCTCACCTTGGGCCTGGACGCCAGCCGGTGCCCGGCCGGGACGGCCAGGTGGTCGACGGTGACGTGAAACCTGGCCGCCGTGACGAACCGCGCCGGGGCGGGCGTGGCCAGGATCGCGGCCGACACCTCGCCGTCGGCCAGCGCCCGCGCCGCCGCGTCGCGCCCGGCCGCCCGCAGCTCCACCCCGATGGCCGGCGTGCGGCCCGCGAGCCGCCTGACGATCCGCGCCGCCAGCGTTCCGACGAGTGGTGGATAAGCCAGGTGAATGGTCGGCCGGGCCAGTCTGCCCGCTTCCGCGGTGAACGCGCCGACCGACTCGATCACCTGCTCCGCGTACGCGAGCAGCGCCTTGCCCTCCGCCGTGAGCCGCACCTCGCGGGCCGTCCGCTCGAAGAGCCGGACCCCGGCCGCGCGTTCGAGCCGGGTGATGGCCTGGCTCATGGCGGGCTGCGACATCCCCAGGTCGGCGGCGGCCGCCGAGAAGCTGAGCCGGCCGGCGACCCTGGTGAAGCAGTGGATCTCGCGAAGCATAAGCAGCACCAATACATGGTGCACGACTTCCGGAGTGCTCGGCAGGATTCGACGCGACCTGACGTAGATCGAGGGAGCCTCAAGAAGATGTCCGCATTTCCGAAGTCCACCGTTCTCGGCTATCCGCGGATCGGGCCGCGCAGGGAGTTGAAGCGGGCGCTGGAGTCGTACTGGGACGGGCGTTCGAGCCGGGCGGAGCTCGAACGGACAGGCGCCGAGCTGCGCGAGCGGACCTGGCGCGATCTGGCCCGGCTCGGGCTCGAAGGGCTGCCGTCGAACACGTTCTCCCTGTACGACCAGGTGCTGGACACGGCCGTGCTGCTCGGGGCGGTGCCGTCGCGCTACCGCGACGCCGACGACCCCTATTTCGCGATGGCCAGGGGCACCGATGGGCTGGCGCCGCTGCGGATGACGAAGTGGTTCGACACGAACTACCACTACATCGTGCCCGAGATCGGGCCGGACACCGTGTTCAAGCTGGACGCGGCCAAGCCGCTGGCCGAGGTGCGCGAGGCGCGGGCGCTGGGCCACGAGACGCGGCCCGTGGTGGTGGGACCGGTGACGTTCCTGCTGCTGGGGTCGGCGCTGGACCGGCTGGAGGAGGCGCTGGCCTGCTACGCGGAACTGCTCGCCGCTCTGGCCGCAGAAGGGGTCGCGTGGGTGCAGCTCGACGAGCCCGCGCTGGTGGGCGACCGCACGCCGGAGGAGTTGGCGGCCGTCAGGACCGCCTATGACCGCCTCGGGGCGCTGAGCGAGCGGCCCGGGCTGTTCGTGGCGTCCTACTTCGGCGACCTGGGCGAGTCGCTGCCGGTGCTGGCCGGGACGCCGGTGGAGGCCATCGGGATCGACCTGGTGCGGGGCGCCGTCCCGGCCGCCGACCTGACGGGCAAGACCGTGGTCGCGGGCGTGGTGTCCGGGCGCGACGTGTGGCGCACCTCGCCCGAGCGGGCGCTGGCCGCGCTGGCCTCCGTACGGGCGTCGCGGGTGACGGTGAGCACCTCGTGCTCGCTGCAGCACGTGCCCTACGACGTCTCGGCCGAAAGCGACCTGGACCCGGCGCTCAGGGAGCGGCTGGCGTTCGCGGAGCAGAAGGTGGCCGAGGTGGTGGCGCTCGCGGCCACCGGCTTCCACGGCACCGCGCCGGCCCGGCCCTCGGTGGCGCTGGCCGGGCCGGTGCCCGCCGAGGGGCGCGGCCCGTACGCGGTGCGCGCCGCCGCCCAGGCCGAGCACCTGCGGCTGCCGCCGCTGCCGATCACCACGATCGGGTCGTTCCCGCAGACCGGCGAACTGCGCGCGGCCCGCGCGGCGGTGACCGCCGGCACGCTGTCGCGGGCCGACTACGAGCGGCGGGTCGAGGCCGAGATCGAGCACGTGATCCGGCTCCAGGAACGGCTCGGCCTGGACGTGCTCGTGCACGGGGAGCCCGAGCGCAACGACATGGTGCAGTATTTCGCCGAGCACCTCGACGGGTTCGCCGTCACCAAAAACGGCTGGGTGCAGTCGTACGGGTCGCGCTGCACCCGGCCGCCGATCCTGCACGGCGACGTCGGCCGGCCGGAGCCGATCACGGTGCGGTGGGCCACGTACGCGCAGTCGCTCACGGACAAGCCGGTCAAGGGCATGCTCACCGGGCCCGTCACCATCGTGGCCTGGTCCTTCGTCCGCGACGACCTGCCGCTGCGGGACGTGGTGTTCCAGGTGGCCGACGCCGTCCGGGACGAGGTGCGCGACCTGGAGGCGGCCGGGGTGTCGATCATCCAGGTGGACGAGCCGGCGCTGCGCGAACTCCTGCCGCTGCGGCGGGCGGCGCAGGCCGACTACCTGGAGTGGGCGGTGGCGGCGTACCGGCGGGCGACGTCGGGGGCGAGCGACCGCACCCAGATCCACACGCACCTGTGCTACTCCGACGCCGACCAGATCCTGGCCGCCATCGACGGGCTGGACGCCGACGTGACCACCATCGAGTCCGCCCGGTCGGGGGCGCGGATCCTGGGGGCGGTCTCCTCGTTCGGGCGCGGGCTGGGGCCCGGCGTCTACGACATCCACTCACCCCGGGTGCCCGGGGCCGGGGAGGTCGAGGAGTCGTTGCGCGGGATCGTCGGGGTGCTGCCGGTCGAGCGGGTCTGGGTGAACCCGGACTGCGGGCTGAAGACGCGGACGTACGAGGAGGTGGAGGCCTCGCTGACCAACGTGGTGACCGCGACCCGCCGCCTGCGCGCCGGCCTTCAGGCGTAGTTTCAGGTGTGGCGCTCGGTGTACTCCTCGACGGTCATGCCGAAGAGGAGCTCGTCGTGATAGCGGCCGTTGGCGTAGTGGCTCCTGCGCCGGCGGCCCTCCTCCACGAAGCCCATGCGACGGTGCAGGGCCTGCGAGGCGTCGTTGTAGCCGTAGACCCAGGCCTCGGCCTTCTGGAAGCGCCGCTCGAAGAACATGTACCGGAGGAGCAGGACGATGGCCTCACTGGCGTAGCCCTTGCGGTGGTGCGGGGTGCCGACGGAGATCCCGTAGGCGAAGGTGCCGTGGACACGATCGATCTGGTGGGTGTTGATCGAGCCGACCGGGGCGTTGTCGGCCTTTGAGGCGATGACCAGGGAGAACTCGTCGAGGTCGAGCTCCTCTTCGGCACCCTCCGCGTTCGCCTTCTTCGCCCGCGCGGCGGAGTTGGGCGGGGTGAGCCGCCAGCCGCTCCGCACCGCGTCGGAGTCTTCGTCGAAGGCGTGAAAGGCCTCCCAGTCCTCAGGCTCCCTGGCACGCAGGCGAACACGGTCGCCCACCCAGATCGAGGATGTCATGCGAGGGATCAAAGCAGATCCGTCCGGGCTCCCGCGAACCCTTTATGGCCCTCACGACGTCGCGTAGCGCGGGCCCGCGTCGTGCCCCCGAGGTGGAGGCCGTCACCAATACAGCATCTGATGCCCCAGGTCACCGAGTCCTTTGCCGCGCCGAGTGTGAGCCGGCACGTGGTCTCGGTGGCGTACTCGACCCTTGATCCGCCGGGGGCGAACTGGGCGACGGTGGCGGGCAGGGCGAGTAGACGATCGGCCGATCAGGCGCCGCCGGTGAAGGTGGCGTGCCGTGACGTGGCGTCGGCGGGAGTGAGGAGGGGGCGGGCGGCGAGCCAGGCCGCGGCGCCCGCGGCGTCGGCGGCCGTGGTGACCGTCTCGTCCGCCAGCAGCTCCGTCACAGCGCTCCGCACCGGTCCGTCGCTGGTCAGGACGCTGCCGGCGAGCACCACCGGGCCCGACACGTGAATGCGGCGCAGGGTCGTCACCAGATGGTGGGCGGCCTCCTGCGCGATCTTGACGGCCAGCGGGTCGCCCGCCGCAGCGGCCTCGCTGACCAGTGAGGACACGGCGGCCAGGCGCATGGGGTCGGCCTGGGACCGGCGGACGATGCGGTCGGCGGCGGCGCGGGGGGTGGCGAATCGTTCCGCGCCGAGGAAGTGTTCGCCGACGAGTCGAGCGAGCGTGCCCGATGGTGCCGGGGCGCTGAGCGCCGCCACGGGCATGCCCCGGTCAAGGGCCTCGATCACCGCCTTCACCGCCTGGCGGCCGATCCAGAAGCCGGAGCCCGCGTCGCCGAGCAGCCAGCCCAGCCCGTCGGCGATCTCGCCCAGCTCGTAGTTCACCACCTGGCACGCCACCGCCCCCGTGCCCGACAGCAGCAGCGACCCGTCGGGTTCGGAGGTGCCGGCGGCGTAGCCGATGGTCACGTCGGCGACGTAGCGGGGGCCTGTGGTGATCCCGTGGGCGGCCCACAGCTTCGTCAGCTCGGGCACCATCTCCTCGACGTGCCCGGCGACCCCCGCCATCGACCCCACGACCCGCGCCCCGTCCAGGGAGCCGAGCGCCTCGCCGAGGGCCGCCTCGACCGACGCCACGGCCTTGGCCAGCCCATGGGCGGTCGGGTTGCCGGCCCCGGCCCGCGCGTAGCCCACTCGCCTGCCGTCGAGCGTGTGGACCGCGACGCGCGTGGACGTCGCACCGGCATCGACTCCGACCAGCAGCGATTCAGTCACGGTCCGAGTGTGGGGGTTGACGTGACCAAGAAGCAAGAATAATTTTCGCCAGAAGACCGGGTATTCGGAAGGAATATTCGTGACTTCAGGAGCGCTCGGGCGCGTCGAAACAGAACTACCCGGTTTGCCGGAGGCTTTGCGCAGGGTCGGTGAGGTAATTCTCGGAGACCCGGCCGAGGCCGCCCGGTCGACCATTATCGCGCTGGCCGAACGCGCGGGCAGCTCGCCTGCCACCGTGACCAGGTTCTGCCGCGCCTTCGGCTTCTCGGGCTACGCCGAGCTGCGGGTGGCCCTGGCCACCGAGACCGGCAGGGCGGCCCAGGCGGGCTGGGGCGCGGGCGTCGGGCACGAGATCGGCCCCGACGACCCGCTCGACGCGGCCGTCGAGATGATGGCCGCCGCCGACGCCCGGCTGATCCAGGACACCGCCGCCCAGCTCGACCTCGACGTCGTGGCCAAGGTGGCCGACGCCGTCGTGGCCGCGCCTCGGGTGCTCCTCGTCGGCGTCTCCACCAGCGGAAACGTCGCCACGATGTTCGAGGGACGGCTGCGCCGCATCGGCATTCCGGGCTGGAGCGCGGGCGACGCGCACGTGGCCCTGTCAGAGGCCGCCCTGCTCAAGGCGGGCGACGTGGCCATCGGCATCAGCCACCGGGGCCGTACCCGCGAGGTCATGGAGTCGCTGGCCGAGGCGGGCAGCCACGGCGCGCTGGCGGTCGCCGTCACCTCCTTCGCCCGCTCCCCGCTGGCCGAGCTGGCCGACCTGGTGCTGACCACCGCCAGCAGGGAGACCACGTTCCGGCTCGGCGGGCTGGCCGCCGTGCACTCACAGTTGTTCGTGCTGGACGCCGTCTACGTGGCGGTCGCGCAGCGCACTTATGAGCGGACGAACGAGGCATTCGAGCGCACGATCAGCGCCGTGGAGAGCCACCGGGTGGAGAGGGGTTAGATGACGTACGCATCCCAGGTCCTCGATCTGGCACGTCAGGTCGCGGAGAACCAGGCGGGTCCCGTACGGGAGGCCGCCGCGCTGTTCGTGACCTCGATCAGGGCCGGCGGGCTGGTCAACGCGTTCGGCTCCGGGCATTCCGAGGCCATCGCCATGGAGATCGCCGGCCGCGCCGGCGGCCTGGTCCCCAGCAACCGCCTCACCCCGAGGGACCTCGTCCTGTACGGCGGGCAGCCGGTCAGCGTGCTCACCCCGGAGCTGGAACGGGACCCGGCCATCGCGCACCAGATCTACGACCTGGCCCCGGTGTCGCCCGAGGACGTGTTCGTCCTGGTGTCGAGCTCCGGCGTCAACGGCACGGTCGTCGAGCTGGCCAGGCTCGTCAAGGACCGTGGCCACGCGCTGATCGCGATCACGTCGGTCGCGCACAGCACCCGGATGACCTCCAGGCACCCGTCGGGCGGCAAGCTGCTCGAACTGGCCGACGTCGTCCTCGACAACGGCGCGCCGTACGGCGACGCCATCCTCGACCTGCCCGGTGGCGGCAGCTACGGTGCGGTTTCGACGATCACCTCCGCGTTGCTCGCGCAGATGGTGGTCACCGAGGCGGTGGACGAGCTCGTGGCACTCGGCGAGACGCCTCCCATCTACCTGTCGGTGAACGTGACCGGCGGCGACGAGCACAACAAGGCCCTGGAAGCCCGCTACGCCGGGCGCATCAGGCGCGGAACATGAATAGTCAGGAGTAGCCATAATGCCTCACACCCCCCGCATCAGCCGGCGCGAACTTCTCCGCGGCGCGGCCCTCGTGCCCGTGGCGGGAGCGCTGGCCGCGTGCGCCACGCCGGCCGCGCCACCGGCGTCCTCGGGCTCGGCGGCGCCGGTCGCGACCAGCGCGGCCAACCCGTTCGGCGTGGCGGCCGACAAGCCGCTGGAGGTCTGGATCTTCGACGGCGGCTTCGGCCAGGACTACGCCAAGAACATCCACCAGCCGCTGTTCAAGACCAAGTACCCCAAGGCCGAGATCAAGCACAACGCGACCAAGGAGATCACCAAGGTCCTCCAGCCGCGTTTCGCCGGCGGCAACCCGCCCGAGGTGATCGACAACTCGGGCGCCAACTTCATCGACTTCGGCGCGCTCTCCCAGGACGGCCAGTTGCAGGACCTGACGGCGCTGCTCGACGCGCCCTCCTGGGACGACCCGAACGTCAAGGTCCGCGACAGCATCGACCAGTCCGTCATCGACATCGGCACCTACGACGGCAAGTTCAGCGTCCTCGGGTACGTCAACTACATCCACGGCATCTGGTACTCGCAGAAGGTCTTCAGGGACAATGGCTGGGAGATCCCGAAGACCTGGGACGACTTCCTCAAGCTCTGCGAGACGATCAAGAAGTCCGGCAAGATGGCGCCGTTCACCTACGCCGGCAAGTTCCCGCAGTATCTCTACGAGCCGCTGCTCACCATGGCCGCCAAGATCGGCGGCAACGAGGTGCTGGTCAACATCGACAACCTCGAGGACGGCGCCTGGACCACGGAGGCCATGAAGACCGCCGCGACGGCGTGGGCCGAGGTCGGGGCGAAATACCTCATGGAGGGCACCACCGGTCTCGACCACGTCCAGACCCAGACCGCCCAGAACAAGTACAAGGTGGCCATGCTGCCCTCCGGCTCCTGGCTGGAGAACGAGCAGAAGACGACCACCCCGGCCGACTTCGAGTACGGCATGTTCCCGATCCCCGACTTCACCGGCTCGGACAAGATGCCGTACGGGACCCGGCACACCCAGCCGGGCGAGAACTTCATCGTCTCGGCCAGGAGCGCCAACCCGCAGGGCGGCATGGAATACCTGCGGGCCATGCTGTCGAAGAAGGCGGCCGGCGACTTCAGCGCGCTCGTTCGTACGATGACCGTGGTCAAGGGCGCCACCGAGGGCCGCGACATCTCCCCGGGCGTCACCAGCGCCTCCAAGGCGGTCACCGCCGCGGGCACGAACACCGTCTACTACCGCTGGTTCAACTGGTACGGCCAGCTCAAGGACGAGGCCATCGCCGCCACCGGTGAGCTGATGTCCGGCGGTCTGACCCCGGACAAGTACCTTGAGCGCATCCAGAAGAAGGCCGACGAGATCAAGAACGACTCCTCGATCAAGAAGTACAAGCGCTGATGATGTTCAACAGGTATCGCCGTGGGCTGTTCATCGCCTCGTTCCTGGCAGCCCCGGTGATTCTCTACGTGGTCTACGTGATAGCCCCGTACCTGCAGGCGTTCTACATCTCGCTGACGGACTGGCGCGGCGTGACCGCCACGCCGAACTTCATCGGGCTGGAGAACTTCGAGCGCCTCTTCGGCGACAGCGCCTTCTGGCTGGCCGTCACGCACAACGGCGCCCTGCTGGTGCTGCTGCCGCTGTTCACGATCGTCATCGCCCTGTTCTTCGCCTTCCTGCTCAACGTGGGCGGGGCGCAGGGCACCACGGGGATCCGCGGGTCGAAGTTCTACCGGGTGGTGTTCTTCTTCCCGCAGGTCCTGGCCGTGGCCGTGGTCGCGGTGCTGTTCCAGCAGGTGTTCCGGCCGGACGGCAGCGGCATGCTGAACGGCCCGCTGATGGCGCTCGGGTTCGACGCGATCGGGTTCCTGTCCGACCGGGATGTGGCGTTCTGGTCGGTGCTGGGCGTCATGGTCTGGCAGGCGGTCGGCTTCTACGTCGTGCTGTTCTCGGCGGGCCTGGCCAGCATCCCGAGGGACATGTTCGAGGCCGCGCAGATCGACGGGGCGAGCCGGATCAGCCTGTTCTTCCGCATCACGCTCCCGCTGCTCTGGGACACCGTCCAGGTGGCCTGGGTCTACCTGGGCATCCTGGCCCTGGACGTCTTCGCGATCGTCTGGGTGATGACCCTCCAGCAGGGCGGCCCCGACCGGGCGACCACGGTGATGGCCGCCGAGATCTACCGCAGCGCCTTCGGGCACTTCCGCTTCGGCTACGCCTCCGCCCTGGGCGTGGTCATGTTCTTCTTCACCGTCGGCTTCGCGATCCTCTCGCTGCGGCTGTCACGGCGTGAACGAATCGAGTACTGATGACAACGATGACCTCGTGGACGGCGGCGAACTCGCGGAAGATCGCCCGCGAGGAGCGGAGACGCCGGCTCGGCCCCCTCGGGGTGCTGACGCATCTGGCCCTGCTGATCTGGACCCTGCTCGTGATGATCCCGATCCTGTGGACGTTCCTGGCCTCGGTCAAGAGCGAGGACGAGATCTTCAGCGACGCCTGGTCGCTGCCGGCCAGCCTGCGCTGGGACAACTTCGTCCGGGCCTGGGAACAGGTGCACATCGGTCAGTACATGCTCAACAGCGTCATTGTGGTGACGTTCAGTACGTTCGGGACGATGCTCATCGGCTCGATGGCGGCGTACGTGCTGGCCCGCTACCCCTTCCGCGGCAACCGCGCGATCTACCTGCTGTTCGTCTCCGGGCTGGCGTTCCCGGTCTACCTGGCCCTGACCCCGCTGTTCTTCGTCGTGCAGAACATGGGCAACATCCCGGTGATCGGCCCGCTGATCGGCCTGAACACGCACGCGGGCCTGGTGCTGGTCTACATCGCGTACTCGATGCCGTTCACCATCTTCTTCCTGTCGGCCTTCTTCCGTACGCTCCCCACGGCGGTCGGTGAGGCGGCCATGGTCGACGGGGCCTCGCACACCAGGGTGTTCTTCCAGATCATGCTGCCCATGGCCAAGCCGGGCATCATCAGCATCACGATCTTCAACATCCTGGGCCAGTGGAACCAGTACCAGCTCCCCCTGATCCTGCTCCAGGACCGGGAGAAGTGGGTGCTCACCATGGGCATCGCCGACATCTCCACCGCCGCCGGCTACGACCAGGACTGGTCGGCCATGTTCGCCGCCCTGACCCTGGCCATCCTGCCCATGCTGATCGTCTACACGGTCTTCCAGCGCCAGATCCAGTCCGGTCTCACTTCCGGGGCGCTGAAATAGCTCCCATACTGCTGGGATGACAGGCGACATCCGCGCGTTGCTGTCCCGCCACCTTCCCGGCTACCGGGTCCACTCCGTCACCCGGCTCGGCCACGGCCTCGACAACATGGTGTACGAGGTCAACGACGAACTGCTGGTACGGCTCGGCCAGGCGGCCGACCCCCTGTCTCATCGGCAGGAGGTCGGCCGCCTGGCGGTCGTCAGGGAGTTATCCCCTTTGCCGGTCCCCGACGTGGTCTTCGCCGACGACGAGGCCGGTGCGATCGCGTACCGGAAGCTCGGAGGAGAGCCGCTCCTGCGGAACCCGCTCATCGACCCCGCCCTGCTGGCGGAACCGCTGGGCCGGTTCCTCACCGCGATCCACGGCGCCGAACCGGACCGCATGCGGCCGCTCGCGCCCCTGGACCTCTACCCGGCGCCCACGCAGTTGCAGGACGCCGAACTCGACTACCGCGACGTCGAACGGCACGTACCGGAGGACCAGCGCCCCCTGGTGGAGCGATTCCTGCGGGCCAAACCGCCCGACGAGCCCCGCTCCCTGCGCTTCTGCCACAACGACCTGGGCGCCGAGCACGTGCTCGTGGACGGGGAGGCGACGATCACCGGCATCATCGACTGGACCGACGCCGCCATCACCGACCCGGCCCACGACTTCGCCCTGATCTACCGCGACCTGGGCCCGGAGGTCTTCGAACTGACGGCGGCACACTACGGACCGGGCCTGGACGAGGACGACCGGGGCAGGGTGCGCTTCTACGCCCGCTGCGCACTGATCGAAGACCTGGCGTACGGTTTGAGCACGGGCCCGGGCTATTACGCCGACGCCGCCTTGGCCCACCTACCCTGGACCTTCTCGTAGACGGCCCACCTGTGTTCAACCGGGGATCTGCGGCGGCATTGACCGGCTGTCGAAGATTGTCGAGCCGTCGGCCGCTGATCGTGCTGCTTGCCGCTGAAGGGTGGCCGAACTGACGGACACGTCGGTGCCGACAGCCGTGGCGCAGCCGGCATTGCATGGCCGGGTCAAGGCGCTGGGTGATGTTCCTTGCTCGGGGCGCAGACGGAGAGCCTCACGTTCTCTGCCACCCGCCCGCAAGGCGCCATCGTGTTCAGCGTGGACGAGCGCTATCGGCGGACGTCGTACCGCAGATGAGTGACTCGATCGCCTTGGACGATCTTCGGGTTGCCGAGGAGTGCGGGTGGACCGTCGTACGCGCCGAAAAACCGTACGCCCTTGCCGAACACCACCGGAACCAGGTCGACCTGAAGTTCGTCCACCAAGCCGGCGGCCAGGGCCTGGCCCAGCAGGTCACCGCCGGTCAGCGACACGTCCTTGTCGCCGGCGGCGGCCTTGGCCCGCGCGATCGCGCTTGCCAGGCCATCTGTGACGAACGTGAACGGCGCGTCGGGGAACGGCCAGTCCGTCGGCGGTCGGTGCGTCACCACGAAGACGGCGTCGCCGGCTGCGGGGCGGCCGTTCCAGCCGTTGGTGATGTCGAACAGGCGACGGCCGATCACCGCCGTTCCGACCTGCGACCAGGTCTCCTCCATATACGCGGCGCTGGCGGCCGAAACGTGGAAGACCCGCTCGGGGTCGCCGCCGTTGAAGGGGACGTCCCCGTTCTGGTACCAGTCGAAGAGCGGACCCACCCCGTCCGACTCGTCGGCGATGAAACCGTCCAACGACACCGTCGCGCTCGCGATGACCTTGCCCATGGTCTGTGACCGCCTTCCCGTAGATCGGATTTGCCTGAGACGTCGGAGCCGGTGCCCTGGATCGGACAGCGAGCCGTTAAGGAGTGGCCGGCCGTGCTTCAAGGCGAGGGTGAAGGTGATGGATCCCTGCTCGGCGAGCCGGCGGGCGACGTCATCGTCCAGGTAGTCGTCGTGCCGGTAGGGGTGGCTGTCGATAGTGCGCTTCTTGTCGTCGAGCTGGGGGTTGAGCAGCACCAGGCTAGACACTTCGTCGGGGCGGTGGGCAGCGTAGTAGGTTTCATGCGACCTCCCCCGTCATCAGCTTTCGCCACACGGCCTCGACTTTGGCGGGTCGGCCGCGTGAGCTCTCGTCGATCACCTCCTCGCCGCGTATCCGCCGGGTCCTGCGGATGAAGACCGTACCGCCGCTCTGGCACAGCTCGTAGAAGGTCGGCCGGCAGGAGCACGTGTAACTCCGGACGCGTGCCGACTTGGCGCCGGGCCAGAGGGCCTCCCATCTGAGGCGTTCGCAGTCGGGGCGGGGCTGGACGTGGGGCGAGTGGTAGCGGCCGTCGTCCGGTGGCACTGAGCGTGATTGGGGCATGACGGAACCGTAAGACTGGTCGTCTTCTCTTGTCTATATGTAACGAGGACTCTGTCTAAAAAGACAGCACGATATGAGAGCTGTTGCCCGTCTTGGCCTATGTTGCCTACGTGCTCGATTACGACGGGGACACCCACATCTACATTCAGATCGCCGACATCCTGCGGGAGCGGGTGGCCGGGCTGTCGTCCGGGCAGCCGGTGCCGAGTGAGGCTGACATTCAGCAGGAGTTCGGGGTCGCGCGAACCACGGCGAGACGGGCGATCCACGTGTTGCGGGAGGAAGGGCTCGTCTACACCGTTCAGGGTGAAGGCGCCTTTGTCGGGCCTGCGTCGGAGGCTCCTCGCAAGAAGCGGAAAACGCCGCTTTACCAGGTGATCGCGACAGAGATTATTGATCAGATCAAAGGTGGGCAAATCCCGCCTCGGCGTCCTATACCGGGTGAGATGGCTCTGGTGACGCAGCACGGGGTCGCTCGGGAGACCGTGCGGCGGGCCATGGCGTTGCTGCGGGAGCAGGGGTGGATTTATACCGTCGCCCAGCGGGGCAGTTATGTCTCGCCGAAGGAGTCGTGGCCCCAGGAGTGACTTCGCCTGACCGCTTGTATCTAGACGTCTAGGATATGAGCATGCTCGACCGTGATGGGCCTGTCCCCCTCTACGTCCAGGTCGCCGAGGTGATCCAGGAGCGGATCACCGATGGGAGGCTGCGGACCGGCGAGCCCGTGCCGAGCGAGGCGGCCATGGAGGCGGAGTTCGGCATCGGGCGGAGCACCGCTCGCAACGTGGCCAGGGAGCTGCGGCGGCGCCGGCTCGTTCACACCGTTCAGGGTGAGGGGACCTTTGTCGGGCCGGTCGGGGTGCCGTTGCTGAAGCCGACCCGGGCTCTCTACGTGGCCATCGCCGAGGACATCGCCGGTCGGGTCAGGCGCGGGGAGCTGCGGCCGAACCGGGCGATACCGAGTGAGAGCGCGCTGATGAGACGTTACGGGGTCGCCAAGGTCACCGCGCGGCAGGCCATCGCACGCCTGCGCGACGACGGGTGGGTGGTCACGGTGCCCCACCGGGGCGTCTGTGTGTCCGATCCGAAAAACTGGCCCACCTGATCCGGCCTGGAGGACCGGCCCGGCTGTCATGCCGGTGCTACGCGGCATTCCAGGTGGCCGGCCCGCCTGACTATCCCTTCACCGCCCCGGCCGTCATGCCGGTGCCGACCCGGCGTTGCAGGAAGAGGAACAGCAGCAGGGCGGGCAGGGCGAACAGGCTGGCGGCGGCCATGGTGGCGCCCCAGTCCGTGCCGAAGACGTCCCTGAACGACGACAGCCACGCCGGCAGCGTGCGCTTGTCCTGGTCCTTGATGATCAGCACGTTGACGAACGCGAACTCGTTCCAGGCCGTGATGAACCCGAACAGGGAGGTCGCCATCAACCCGGGCGCGAGCAGCGGGAACACCACGCGCCGGAAGGCCACCGGCCGGCTGCAGCCGTCCACCTGCGCCGCCTCCTCCAGTTCCAGGGGGATCGCGGCGAGGAAGCCGCGCAGGGTCACAATGGTGAACGGGAGCGTGATCATGAAGTACACGCCGGTCAGCATCGCCAGGGAGTCCAGCAGATCGGTGTCGCGGGCGATGATGAAGACCGGCACCAGCAGGGCCTCCCACGGCGCCATCTGCGCCGCGAACACCGCCACGACGAACGGCCCCGCTCCGCGCCAGCGCATCCGGGTCACCGCGAACGCCGCCAGCAGCGCCACCACCAGGGCGATCAGCACCGCCGCCACGGTGACCAGGAGGCTGTTGCGCCAGTAGGTCCAGAAGCCCGGCGCGCCGATCGCGGTGGCGAAATGGTCGAGGGTGGGGTCGGCGGGCCAGAACGTGGGGGTCTCCGACTGGATGTCCCTGGTCGGCTTGAACGCGGTCAGGAACATCCAGTAGACCGGGAAGATCGTCACCACGAACACCGCGATCGCGGCCGTGTTGAGCAGGAACCGCTTCACGAGCGCACCATCCGACGCAGGTTGCTGATCAGGGCGACGGCGAGGATGACGACCGTGAGCATGGCGACCGCCGAGCCCAGGTCGTAGCGGTGCAGGACGCGGGCGACCTTGAACGCGTACACGGGCAGGGTGGTCGTGGCGCCGTCGGGCCCACCCTGGCTGAGCACCCAGATCTGCGGGAAGCACTTGGCCACCCAGATCACCTCCAGCGAGGCGACCAGCGCGAACAACTGCCGCAGCATGGGAAAGGTGATCTTCCAGAACACCTGCGAGCCGGTGCCGCCGTCGATCCTGGCGGATTCGTACAGCTCGGCCGGGATCGTGGTCAGCCCGGCATAGAGGGTGAGCGCGGCGAACGGGACCGACTGCCACACCACGAGGATCACCAGGACGGCGAACGTGGCCGTGCCGTTCGCGAACCAGGTGTAGCCCTGGAAGGAGTCGAAGCCGAGCGTGACCAGCAGCCAGTTGACCACGCCCAGCTCCGACTGGAACAACCACTGGAAGATCGTGGTGGCCGCGATGATCGGCGTGGCCCAGGCCAGGGCGAGGGCGCTCATCACGGCCAGGCGCAGGCTCCGGCGCAGGCGCGGGAGCATGAGCGCCACGCCGGTGGACAGAACCACGATGAGCACGACGTTGATCGTCGTCCAGGCGAGCGTGCGCAGCAGCACCTGCCAGAACTCGGCGCCGGTCAGCAGCTCCGCGTAGTTCTCCAGGCCGATGAAGGCGGCGCCGCCCTTGATCAGCTCCCCCATGCGGAAGTGCTGGAACGAGATCACCGCCGCCTTGAGCAGCGGATAGAGCAGGAGGAAGGCCCCGCCCGCCACCGTGGGGGCGATGAGCAGGTAGGGCCAGGCCGAGCGGCTCCTGGGCGGCCTGGGTGGCGCGGACGGCCTGGACGACATTCAGGAGCCGCTGTTCAGGGTCGTGGTGATCGTCTCGGACACCTTCTTGGCCTCCGCCGCCGGGTCGGCGCCGGTGAGGACGGCGGTCATGTACTGCTTGATGACCGAGGTGGCCTCCACGGCGGCCCAGTTGGGGGTGTTCGGGGTGGCCCGGCCGTTGGCGGCGCCCGTGGCCATGGCGGCGGTGCCCTCGTCGCCGGCCAGGACTCCGGCCAGGGACGTACGGTTCGGTACGAAGCTCATGGCCTTGGCCAGCTCGGTCTGGAACCGTTCGCCGGCCAGGGCTTTGACCAGCTCGTAAGCCTCCTCCTGCCGCTGCGAGGCGACCGGGATAATGAGGTCGGAGCCACCGGTGAACACGGTGCCCGGCTTGTCGGCCGTCTTGCCCGGGATGGGGAAGAAGCCCATCTTGCCCTTCAGAGCGGCGTCGACCTCCAATACGCGGGCGGCGACGCCGGGCACGGCGATGATCTGGGCGGCCTTGCCCTGGGCGAACACCTCGTGCTGGGGCGGGTTCGCCTCGTCGGCGTCCTTGGGCCCCTTGCCGAGGGCCTGCAGCCGCTTGTAGTAGTCCATGCCGGCCAGGGCCTGGGGCGTGTCGAGGGCGCCCTTCCACTTGCCGGCCTCCTGGACGGCCAAGTCGCCGCCCTCGTCCCAGATGAAGCCGGCGAGGGCGTACCAGGTCTGGCCGGTCAGATAGATGCCCTGATTTCCGCCTTTATTGAGCTTCGCCGTTATCTCTAGCCATTCGTCCCGAGTCTTTGGGGGCTCCTCGATGCCGGCCTTGGCGAACAGGTCCTTGTTGTAGACGACGACGCGGTTGGCGGCGTACCAGGGGACGCCGTACTGCTTCCCGTCGATCTTGCCGGGCTGGGCCAGGCCCGGCAGCCAGTCCTCGCCCTTGAGGTCGGCGACCTTGGCGCTCAGGTCGGTCACGCCGCCGCTGGCCGAGTACTGCGCGACCTGCGTGTTGCCCACCTCGATCACGTCGGGGGCGTCGGTGCTGGCAAGGGCGGCGGTGACGCGCTCGCCGATGCCGTCCCACGCCTGGATCTGGATGTCGAGGTCGATGCCCTTGTGGGCGGTTTCGTACTCGGTCTCGAACGTCTTCAGCAGGTCCTGGGTGACGCTGCCGTCCATGATCCAGACGGTCAGCTTCGCCGGGGCTGCGGCCTGGGGCCGCTCGGGAGCGGTCGTGCCGCAGGCGCCGAGCGCGAGAACGGCCGCCAGGGCGAGGATGCGGTCCTTCATGGCGATCCTTCTGATGGGGGGTGCCCGCGCCCGCCGCGTGGCGGGCGCGGGGACTGGTCACGGGTTGGGGACGGTGTCCTGGAAGGCGGTGCCGGCGGCGCGCAGGGAGGCGACGCGGCTCAGCACGGTGGCGGGCGGGACGCTCTCGCCCTTGCTGTAGTAGACGTAGTCGACCTGCTGCCGGTACGTCCGCGTCCCGGTCGCCGCCTGCAGATCGATGAACCACTGGTTGAACATGATCCACATGGGCGTCTCGGGATAGTAGATGTCCCCGTGGTCGGCGAACAGGCGGCCGTCCACGTAGTACTTCATCCGCCCGCCCGCGACCTGGATGACGAGGTCGTGCCAGCCCGCGAAACTGGCGCGCTCCTCGGTGTGGGTGTTCACGGCCTGCCAGGGGTCGGCCTGGTAGGTCTCCCAGCTGGTCGAGTACAGGATGTTGGCCGGCTCGCCCCAGCCGCCGTTGGGCAGGTACTCGAAGTCGAGCTCGCCGTAGTCGGGGTCCAGGTTGTAGCGCAGCGGGGTGATGGTGAAGAACGTCTGCACCACGTGCTCGCCGTCGGGACCGCTGGTCGGCGCGTCGGTGAAGCGCACGCGGGCGGCGTAGGTGCCCTCGTGGAACTTGCGGCTCGTGGTGGACAACTCGGTCTGTACGGTCCCCGCGGCGGTCCCGTTCGTCGAGGAGTCGAGCGTCAGCAGCCCGCCGGGGAACGTGATGCCCGACGGCGACCAGGTGGCGCCGGGCACGCCGGGGCCGCCCGAGGCGGAGCGGACCGTCCAGCCGCGCTGGGCGAGCCGCGGGTCGCTCGATCCCGAGTAGGTGAAGTCGTCGAACAGCACCGCCGTGCCCGGCGGGACGGTCGGGGTGACGGTCGGCGTCGGTTCGGGCCCGTTGCCCGTCGGCTTGCCCCAGGCGAGGGCGCCGTTGACGTAGACGGTGATCTTGTCCCAGTCGCCGTAGCCGGTCTGAGGGCCGTAGGAGTAGTCGTCGCTCTGCGAGAAGGTCTGCCAGTCCGCGCGGTAGAAGCGGAGCTGCAGGTCGCCGGTGTTCTGGCCGGGCGCCAGACTGCCCGACGTGAAACCCACCTCCAGATACTGGCCGGTGAACTGCCCGGTGACCGTCGAACAGCCGACCACCGCCCAGGAGCAGGCGAAGCGGTAGGTCTCGGTGCCCGTCAGGTAATAGCGGATCTTGACCTGGTTGAGCGGGATCGTGGTGGTGCCGTCGTTGAAGAGGCGGAGCCAGGGCTCGGCCTGGGCGGTGGTGGCGCCGGGGGCGCTGGTCCGGTACTGGAGGCGGACGGCCTGGCCGGCGCTGGCGGGCACGACCAGGGCGACGGCGGTGAGCAGGGCGGTCAGGGCTAAGGCCAGAAGGACTTTTCCGAAATTTCGGGACATGGGGGTTGGTCTCCTTGCTGTTGTGCGGCCCCCGAATTTCGTGCATGCCAAAGAGAGCTGATGGTGCTGGGACGGTCAGGCGCCGCGGCGGATGCGGCCCGCGTACCGGGCCTCCAGGCGCAGGTTGTGCGCGTCGCCCTCGGGGACGTTGGCCGACAGATAGACCGGTGGCACTTCACCGGCTTCGAGCAGGTTGCGTACCGTCTGGGTGACGACGAGCTGGGCCAGCAGCGCGGAGGTGATGGTGGAGACGGCCCCCACGGCGCCTCCGTCGGGCAGGGGCAGGACGGCGTCGCCGTAGGGCGCGAGGTTGTCCAGGACGACGTCGGCCAGGTCGGTGAGCTTGCGGCCCGAGGGGTGGCGGGCGGCGACGGCGTCGCCGTGGGCGCGCGAGGTGATCGCGATCAGGTCGTGACCGCGCTCCTTGACGAGGGTGGCCAGCTCGACGACCACGCCGTTCACGCCCGAGTTGGAGATGATGACGAACAGGTCGTGCGGCTGGACGGGGGCGAGGCCGAGGATGGTGCGGGCGATCGCGGGGTCGCGTTCGAGGTCGTAGCGGTCGAGCTCGGAGCGGGGGGCGTCGCCGTACCGGACGATGTCCCGCAGCGCGAGGCGGTTGGTCGGGACGAGACCGCCGGCGCGGCCGGCGATCTCCATGGCGACGGCCTCGGAGTGGCCGGAGCCGAACGCCTGGATGACGCCGCCCGCGGTGAGTGACTTGGTGAAGAGGTCGGCGGCTCGCGAGATCTCCGGATCGCCGGGAATGGCCTGTACGAGACGCGCGACCTGGTCGGCGTACCTCTCTCGGCTTATGGTCATGGATTCCCTTCATCGGGCAGGCGGTGTCCGGCGACGGCGCGGACGGTGACGTCGAACGCCTGCTTCGTCCGCTCATAGGTGCGCTGGGCGACGGACACGTACACGACGTCGAGCACCAGCAGTTGCGAGTGGATCGCGGCGAACCCCTCGGACCGGAAGCTCGTCGCCCGGCTGGCCGTGGTCAGCACCAGCTCGGCCACCTCGGCCAGCGGCGATCGCGGCTGCGAGGTGACGGCCACGGTGATCGCGCCGTGGCTGCCCGCCTCGGCGAGCACCTCGATGACCTCACGGGTCCTGCCGCTGTGCGAGATGCCGATCGCCACGTCGCCCTGGCCGAGCAGCGCCGCGTCCGTCAGCGCGCTGTGGGCGTCGGACCTGCTCCAGGTGGGCACCCGCATGCGCTGCAGCCGGTATTCCATCTCGCTGGCCACGGCCGCGCTGCTCGACACCCCGAACAGCAGCACCCGCCCGGCCCTGGCCACGGCCTGCGCCACCTTCTCGACCACGGCCAGGTCGAGCTGGTCGCGGGTCTCCTGGATCAGGCGGATGTCGTTGCCGGACACCACACCCAGCACGCGGTCGAGGCTGTCATCGGGCAGGATCTCCTGCCCGATGTCGGTCTCCCAGGTCTGCTGCGCCACTCGGCCGCCCTCGGTGGCGATGGCCACGCGCAGCTCGGCGTACCCGGCGAAGCCGAGGGCGCGGCAGAAGCGCGTGATGGTGGCCGTGGACGTCCCGCTCCGCTCGGCCAGGTCCACGATCGTCAGCCGGGCGGCCTCGGCCGGGCTGCCGAGAATCGCGTCGGCCACCTTGCGCAGAGCCTCGGGCATGTCGTGCCGCTCGGCCTTGATGCGGCTCAGTAGTTCCACGCGGCGATAATTATGCTCAGCACCTGGTGCCGTCAAGCACTTTGGGCAATAATTTTTGACATGCACGTGGTTCTGGGCATCGACGCGGGCGGCACGTCGTCGCGCGCCGCCCTGTTCACCATGGACGGCGAGCCGTTGCGACGCGGGCAGGCGGGCGGCGCCAATCCCGGCGCGCTCGGCCTCGACCGGGCGGCCGCCAACCTGAGCAGTGCCGTGCGCGCCGCACTCGCGGACATCACGTTTCCACAGGTCAAGGCCATTGTCGTCGGGCTGGCGGGCAACCCGGAGCTGTGCGGCGAGCTGACCGCCCGCGTCTTCGGAAGCCTGCCGGTGCGGACGGTGGGCGACGTCGTGACCGCGTTCGCGGCGGGCACGGCGTCCCCGTCCGGCACCGTGCTCATCTCGGGGACGGGAGCCATCGCGGCAAAAATTACCGGCCACGAGGTCACCGCCACCGCCGACGGCTACGGCTGGCAGCTCGGCGACGAGGGCTCGGCCTTCTGGCTCGGCCGCGCCGCCGCCCGCGCCACCATCCGCGCGCTCGACACGAAGACCGACGGCGACCCGAAGACCGCCCTCGACACGAATACCGACGGCGACCCGAAGACCGACGGCGCGCTCGCCGGGCTGGTGGTCCGGCGGCTACTGCCCGAGGGGACGGGTGATGACCCGGTCGCGCGGCTGGCGGCGGTGGTCCAGGCGCGGCCGCCGCTGGCGCTGGCCGAGCTGGCGCCGCTGGTGAGCCGGGCGGCCCTGGACGGCGATCCGGTGGCCGTGGCCATCGTGGCGGAGGCCGCCGAGCGGCTCGCGCGCACCGCGCGCAAGGTGCGCGAACCCGGCCTGCCGACCGTGCTGGCCGGGAGTGTGCTCACGGCGGAAGGCCCCGTACGGGACGCCGTACAGGGCCTTCTTGAGGGTGCGTCGGTGGCGGGTGACGCGGCGGGCGCGGCGGCCTGGCTGGCGGCGCGCCCGTTCCTGAACTCAGCGGAGTCCTGTCACGCCCGCTTCGTACGGCCTCAGTCGATGAACCCGGCCGGCTTCGGGCCGGCGTAGATCGGGTTCTTGGGCAGACGCTCCTTGGTGACCAGCAGGCGCAGGACGCCGGCCTGCTCCGACTCCGCCTCCCAGACGATCCAGTCGTCCCCGACCTCGGCCGACTGCTTGTCCGGCTCCACCCTCCACCCGTTGTTGTCCGGCTCCGGAGTGATGACCTCGTAGACCGCCTTCAGGCCGCGCTTGCGGGCCTCGGTGAGCACCTCGCCCACCGTCTTCTCGTCGGCTCGGAAGCCTTCGAGCATCTCGCCCCTGCTCGTGGCCGGGCGCGCGTTCTGATACTTCTCCCCCGGCTGGGCCACCCGGCCGAGGCGGATCACGGCATGCGCGTCGTAGTCGCGGCTCACCATGATCGTCATCGCGCAGCCCGGCTTGCCGAGGTCGCACCCCGCCGGCTCGGTGTCGCTGCCGATCGTGCGGTCCTGGTTCGGATGATCGACGCCGGCGAAGCTGCCGCTCATGCCGGTGACCTCGCCCACCGCGGTAGGTGAGGCGGGCACCGGCTCCAGCCGCACGTCCAGGCCCACCGCCTTGAAGCCCTTGGTGTACTCGGCGTACTCGGCCAGCGGGTCCTTGATGACCGCCACGTAATGGTCACCGCGCAGTTGGATGTCGATGGCGGAGCTGGCGTAGGAGGTGGCGGGGCCCAGGGCGGCCGGGACGATGACGGCCACAGCCGCGAGCCCGGCCACGGCGACCGCGCTCGCCAGGAAGCGGCGCGAGCCCCAGATCGGGCGCCGCGTACGGTGCCCCACGATGGTGGGTTCCTCGGCGGTGATCGAGGCGAGCAGCGCCCGCGCCCCCGCGCCGGACGCCCGCCCGGCCAGGTCCTCGTCTCGTACTCTTGCCAGGTCGTTCAGCCGGTTCACGCGGACTCCATGACGAGGTGGTGGGTGGCGACGCCGGCTCCGGCCAGCGCTTTGGACAGGCGCTTGCGCGCGCGGTAGAGCCGGATCCGTACGGCGTTGCGAGAGCACCCCAGAACCTTGGCGATCTCCCCGTGGTCCAGCCCCTCCCAGGCGACCAGCGAGATCAGCTCCCGGTCGTCGCCGGGCAGTTGCCGGAACGCCCGCCCGATCTCGCCCAGCAGAACGCTGCCCTCGGGCGAGGAGGAGTACAGGTCGGCGAGGTCGGTGTCGAGCTCCACGCTGTGGTGCCGGTGCCTGGCCACGCCGCGCCGGTGGTTGGCCAGCACGTTCCTTGCCACGCCGTACAGCCAGAGCCTGGCCTCGCCGTCCGCCGGCAGGTCGTCGACGCGGCGCCAGGCGATGGCGAACGTCTCGGCCACCACGTCGGCCGCGTCGTGCGGCGAGTCGCAGCGGCGGGTGGCGTAGCCGAGGATGTGCTCGTACGTCTTCAGGTAAACGGCCTCGAACCGGTGCTTCCGGTCGTCATCCACGGGCGGTCCCCATGGTGGCCTCCTCAGGTTAGGGGTCGGAACACCCCGTACATGTCGAGGCCGCCATCAGCATTTCACCCGATTTTTCATGAGGTGAGCAGAGCCGCACTCCCGTAGCTCCCGCCGAACCCCGTCACCAGCGCCACCTCGCGCCCCGCCCGCAGCTCCCGCACGGCCTGGGCCACGTTGTTGAGCCCGTGCACGTAGCCCTCCGACAGCAGGCCGCCGTGCGGGTTCACCCAGGCGTGGCGACGCTCCAGCAGGTACGCCCCCAGCTCCCCCCGCTCGGCCAGCCCGAAGTCCTCAAGCTGCCGGGGCACGAGCCACGAATAGGCGTCGTACGGCAGCGCCACGTCCACATCCGACGGCCGCATCCCGGACGCCTCCCAGAGCATGGGAGCCACATACGCCGAGAAGATCGCCGTGACGTCCGGCGCCCGGTCCATCGACGAGCAGCCCGGCCCGCCCCCGCGCACCACCGCTCGCACACGCGGCCCGTCGAGCATGGCGCTGACCAGCAGCGCGCAGGCGCCGTCGGTCTCCTGGCAGCAGTCGACCGTGCGGAGCGGGGTGCAGACGTACGGCCTGGCCAGGTAGTCGCCGAGTTCGAGCGGCTCGCGGCGCAGCGCCCGGGGGTTGGCCTTGGCGTTCTGCCTGGACTGGGCGACGACGGCGTGCAGGTGCTCGGCCGTGAGCCCGGTGTCGTGCAGGTAGCGGGTGGCGGCCAGGGCGAACATGGGGATCGGGCCCGCGAGCCCGTAGGTGTGGCGCTCCTGGGGGCCGGTGGAGACGGTGTTCATGCGCTTCCCGGAGCGCCCGTTCAACGCCCGATATATCAAAATATTTCGCGCTAAACCGGCGTGTATGAGCATCGCCGCGTCACCCAGGATCGACGCCGCCTGCGTACCCCCTCCGGCGATGTCGTTGTGCCAGCCCAGCCGCTCGATCCCGAGCGCCCTGGCGACCTGCGCCACGGGCGCGGAGTCGTTGAGGTGGTAGCTGAGCACCGCGTCCACGTCGCGCGGCCCGATCCCGGCGTCCGCGCACGCCGCCCGGCCCGCCTCGACCGCCAGCTCCAGCTCGGTGCGCCCGGACTCTCTGCTGAGCGCCGTCATCCCGATCCCGGCCACGGCCGCGCGCCCCGCGAACGGCTGCATGACCCCACGCTAACCCGCGCCCACCAGGCGAGGCAAGCGCTTGCTCGGGTGCGTTCCGGGTGACCATAATGGCGAAGTTTGACTGAGTGTCTTCACGAAAGCTATCCGCTCTTGTAATACGGAGGTGCGATCAACCGATAGCCCATCATCATCACGCCGAGGTGAGCGATGGATTTACGCTATGTCCGGTACGCCATGGCAATCGCCCGCGCGGGCAGTCTCCGCCGGGCCGCCGCCGCGCTGCATATCGCGCAGCCCACGCTGTCCGAGCAGCTCAGGGCGCTGGAGAAGGAGATCGGTGTCGAGCTGTTCAGCCGTTCGTCGAGCGGCGTGCAGCTCACCGAGGCAGGAGAGGCGTTCCTGGCCCAGGCCACGGTCGCGATCGACGCCTTCGAGCGCGCCGTGGTGGCCGCCAGGAGCACGGGGCAGACCGCCCGCCTGGGGGTGGCCGACGGGCTGGCGGACGTGGCCGCCCGCCTGCTCGCCCAGCTCCACTCCGTGCGCCTGCGGGTGGCCCCGATGGGCACGGCCGAGCAGATCGTCTCCATCGCGGACGGCGCCCTGCAGGCCGGGCTCGGCTACGCGCCCGGCTCGCTGCCCAGGGGCGTGGCCCGCATGCTCGTCCACCGGTTCCCGGTCCGCGCGCTGCTGCACCGGGATCACCACCTGGCCACGTCGGAGGCGCTGTCGCTGTCCGACCTGGCGGGTGAGCCGCTGGTCATGCCGGAGTCCGACGCGGTGGCCGGGGCCCGGCGCTTCCTCGAAGGCTTCGTACGCCATCGCCTGCACCCCCGCCTCGGCCCCGCCGCGACCACCCACGACCTGGTGATCAACCTGGTCGAGGAGGGCGCCGGCTACGCCCTGTGCGTGCACGAGGGCACCACGGTTCCCGACGCCTTATGCTTCATCCCCATAAAGGAGGAGGTGCCGCCGCTGGAGGTGGTCTTCCTCTGGAACCGCCAGTCTGACGTGCACGAACTCGTGAGCGCGGCCCGGCATCTGGCCCGATCTGGATAGCGCTATTATCCAACGATGCGCATCTCGGAACTCAGTGCCACGTCCGGCGTCGCTCTCCCGACGATCAAGTACTACCTGCGCGAGGGCCTGCTGCACCAGGGCGAGCAGTTGGCCGCGACCCGAGCCGAGTACGACGAGTCCCACCTGCGCAGGCTCCGTCTGATCCGGGCCCTGCTCGAAGTGGGCCGGCTCTCCGTGGCCTCGATCAAGAAGGTCATCGCCGCCGTCGAGGACGAGTCCCTGCCCATGCACCAGATGCTGGGCACCGCCCACTACGCCCTGAGCCCGGCCGTCGAGCCCGAGCCGGGCGAGGAGTGGCAGGCCGCCCGCGACCAGGTGGACGGCCTCGTCACCGAACTGGGCTGGGACATCCACCCGGACGCCCCCACCCGGGACGAGCTGGCCCAGACCCTCATCCGGATGCGTCAACTGGGCCTGCCCGTCGACCTGGCTCCGTACGCGGAGGTGGCGCGGAAGCTGGTGTCGGAGGTCGAGATGAAGACCATCCCGTTCCACGGCCCGCGCGACGCGGCCGTGGAAGCCTTGGTGCTCGGGACGGTCCTCTACGGCAAGGCGCTCGACACGCTGCGCCGCATGGCCCAGGAGTCGGCGTCGGCCCATCATCTGGCTTAGACGACGCCGTTGGCCCGCAGGGTCTGGAGGTTCGCGACGGTGATGGCCCCGCGCCACTCCAGGGCGCCGGCCGGCGAGATCCGCGCGTAGTCCACCGTCCAGCCGCCGTCGTCCTTCTGCTCGCCGGCCAGCCGTACCAGGTCGGCCGCGATGACGTCGGGCTCGAACAGGTCGCGGACCGGCCGCCCGGGGACGGGCGCGAAGTCGAGCGGCCGCAGCGACTCGTTCTCGGTGCCGCCCTCGACCGGGACCCGCCCGTCGGCGGGGATGTGGGCGCCGAGCCGCTTGAGCAGGTCGGCCGCGCGGGGCTGGGTGTCGTACACGGAGTCGAGGAAGCGCACCGCGAACATCAGCACGTACGCGTGCGGCATCTCCTCCAGTGCCCCGATCGTGTCGAGGCAGTAGCGGGTGGCCTTGGCCAGCCACGGATGCGCGGCCACGGCCGGGTCGTGAGCGGCCACGCGGTGGGCGGCGGCCGCCGAGATGGCGGTGATCTGCAGGGACGAGGTGGTCGAGTCGCCGCCCGCCCACCAGGGCGCGGTGGCGTCGGGGAAGGTGACCGGCAGCGCGAACGGCAGCCCGCCGTCGGGCAGCGTGACCGAGTCCAGCCAGTCGCACAGCGTCGCGGCCTGCGGGGAGGTCACGGGGGCGACCTCCTCCAGCGCCTCGAACGCGTGCAGCGCCGCACCCGGCTGGCTCTCGGGCGAGCGCAAATCGGGCTCCAGGCCCCACCCGTAGCCGCCGTCGGAGTTGCGGTAGCCCTCCAGGGCCGTCAGTACGCCGGCCGCATCACCCCCGCCCATGAGCAGGTCGTAGCGGCGGCGGTCCAGGACGCGCGCATGCCCGGCCATGAAGCCGGGGATCACGGAAAGGTTCACGTTCATGACCTCATCGTGCCCAGACCGCCGCCGTCTGGTCTTGTAGGTTCCGGACACGACGGGAGAAACGCCGATGATCAGGGCCAGGTTCGCCGCGCAGCGGGTGGCCCGGCTGGCCACGGTGCGGGCCGGCGGGACACCGCGCGTGGTGCCCGTCACGTTCGCCGTACTCGGCGATCGGGTCGTGACGGCCGTCGACCACAAGCCCAAGACGACCACGGACCTCGGGCGGCTGCGCGACATCCGGGCCAACCCCGCCGTCAGCCTGCTGGCCGACCACTACGAGGACGACTGGACCCGGCTGTGGTGGATCCGCGCCGACGGCCCGGCCGCCGTCATGGACGACGGGCCGGATCGCGAGGCGGCGCTCGACGCGCTGGCGGACAAATATCCGCAGTACGAGGAGCACCGCCCCGCCGGGTCCGTGATCATGGTCGAGGTGACCAGGTGGTCGGGGTGGTCGGCTAGTCCCTGATCCCGACCGGCCGCTTGAGCAGCCACAGCGCCGCCCGCTGGAGCAGCGTCCGGTGGACCTCGTTCTCGTAGGACCTCGTGTCGTGCCCCAGCGCGTCGTAGAGCACCCGGCCCCGCCGCACCGGCCGCGCCCAGATGAGCGGCTGGCCGTTCGACGACGCCAGCGGCTCGACGTCCGGCAGCACGTCAAGGTCGCTGTAGACCTCGTCCACCACGTCGAAGTCGCGCAGGCCCTCCACCACGGGATGCCTTCCGTGCACGCGCACGCCCGTCCAGCCCAGCGGCGGATGGTGGGACTTGGGCCAGGTCCAGCAGCCGCCGAGGACGCGGGGCCAGCCCTGCCAGTCGTCGAAGCAGATCGAGGCCGTGTGCATGCACAGCAGCCCGCCGCCGCGGTCGAGGTGGTCGAGCAGGGTGGTGCGGGCCTGCGCCGGTAAGGCGAAGCGCCACTCGTCACGCAGGTCGGCGAAGCGGTCCTGGTCCATCTGCCACCGCAACGCGTTGACGGTGATGAGCTGGACCTCCGACGGCTCGCTCAGCGCGCCCGCGATGTCCTCGGTGATCTCCGACTCGACCCCCACCTCGGCGAGCACTTCTGAGAGCGCGGCCGATGTGGCGGCGAAGTCGTGGAACAGTCCTCCTGACAGGATCAGATTTCTCGCCACTTGCCAAGCTCATCATGGTTACCGCGGCATTTCCACCCGTCCGCCGTGACATCCGGCTCAACCGGCGGCCCGGCATGGCTCGTCCCGCACGGAATTGGCATGATGCCAGCCGTGGACTTCGAGGAATACCGGTCGATGCTGCTCGGGCTGGCCTACCGCCTGCTCGGCAGCATGTGGGACGCGGAAGACGTCGTGCAGGAAGCGTGGCTGCGCTGGGAGAGCATCGACAAGAGCGAGATCAGGGAGCCGCGGGCGTTCCTGGTGACGGTGGTCTCGCGGCTGGCGCTCGACCAGTTGCGTTCCGCGCGGGTCAAGCGGGAGGCGTACACCGGGCCGTGGCTGCCCGAGCCGGTGCTCACCACCGAGGCGGGGCCGATGGACACGGCCGAGCTGCGCGACACGGTCTCGTACGCGACGTTGCACATGATGGAGCGGCTCTCGCCGCCGGAGCGGGCGGTGTTCGTGCTGCGGGAGGCGTTCGAGCTGCCGTACGACCAGATCGCGGAGATCGTCGGCTCCTCCGTGGCCAACGCCAGGCAGATGCACCACCGGGCCTCCGTGCGGCTGGCCGAGGGGCGCGACAGGTTCCAGCCGAGCTCGGAGGATCACGCCAGGCTGCTGACCCGGTTCATCGACGCGGCGGCCGGCGGCGACCTGGAAGCGCTCACCGAGCTGTTCCACGAGGACGCGGTGGCCTACAGCGACGCCGGCGGCAAGGTGCGCGCGGCGCTGCGGCCGATCCTCGGGCAGCACAACGTGGTGTCGCTCATCAACGGCCTGCTGAACCGCTACGACTTCACCACCACCAGCCTCATCGAGGTCAACGGCCTGCCGGCGATCTCGACGCGGGTCAACGGGCATCCCAAGGTCATCATGATCGACATCCGGGACGGCAAGATCAGGGAGATGTACGCCGTACTCAACCCGGACAAGCTGACCCGGGTGCGTCCGGACTGAGCCCGGCGCGGCGCACGATCTATAGTCGCCCCTATGGAACTCGGCATCTCGGGCAAGGTCGCCCTCGTCACCGGAGGCAGCGCGGGCATCGGGCTCGCCGCGGCCAAGAGCCTCGCGCGAGAGGGCTGCGACGTCTGCGTCTGCGCCCGTGACCCGGAGAAACTGGCGGACGCGGTGGTGGAGCTGCAGGAGTTCGGCAAGGTCGTGCACGCCGTCCTGGCCGACGTGGAGGACCCGGCCGCCGCCCGGCGGGTGGTCGAGGAGACGCGTGACGTGCTCGGCCCGGTGGACATTCTGGTCGCCAACGCGGGCGGGCCGCCGGCCGGCCGGTTCGACGAGGTCGGGCTGGCCGAGTGGGAGGTGGCCATCGAGCGCAACCTGCTGGGCACCGTACGGCTGATCCACGCCGTGCTGCCGGAGATGCGCTCGCGCGGCTGGGGCCGGATCGTGACGGTCACCAGCCGGTCGGCGCGGGAGGCGCTCGACGGGCTGGCCCTGTCGAACGCGACCCGCTCGGCCGTGGCCGGCGTCGTGCGCACGCTGGCCCGCGAGGTCGGCGGCGACGGCGTGCTGGTCAACAACGTCATGCCGGGGCCGATCGAGACCGAGCGGCTGCGCGAGCTGGCCGGCGGCGACGAGGCGCTGACCCGGCGGGGCGAGGCCGTGCCGGTCGGCCGCATCGGGCGGCCGGAGGAGGTCGGCGACGTGGTGGCGTTTCTCGCCAGCGAGCGGGCGTCGTTCGTGAACGGGGTCTCGATGCTGGTCGACGGCGGGGAGAGCCGCGTCATCGCCTGACTCTCCGGCGAGACCGGCGGCCGCGTCATCGCCTGATGAGCGTCTTCACGATCATGGTCGCCCAGGTCTCGTCCTCGTCGGGCAGGTCGACGAAGTAGGACAGGTTGGCGCGATGGAAGCAGGCGCCCATCAGCAGCGCGGCGGCGGCGTCGGCGTCGATGTCGGGGTCGAGCCGGCCGTCGTGCTGCTCGGCCCGCAGGAGCTCGCCCAGGATCTGGATCGGGACGTGCGGCCCGGAGTTCGCCTTGGCCAGCATCTCCCTGAACCCGGCCATGAGCGGCGGGTCGCCCAGCACGCCGCCGGCGATGGCCGCGGCCTTGCCGTAGAACCGCAGGGCGGCCAGCGCGAACTCGGCGAGGTCGGCGTCGAGGTCTCCCGTGCGCCGCCGCAGCCCCGTCAGCGCGGGCGCGAGCGCGGGCAGCCGTTCGAGCAGGACCGCGAGCAGCAGGGCCTCCTTGCCGGCGAAGTGCTTGTACAGCAGCGCCTCGGAACAGCCCGCCCGCTGGGCGATCCGCTTGGTCGTGGCGCCCGCGATGCCGAAGTCATGAATCGCCTGCTCGGCGGCGTCGATGATGCGATCGCGTGTGCCCATCCGCCCATGATATGAGCGCCTGCTCACCTCGGATCCCGCGCATGACATCCTTCCCTTAGGGACCATTGAAAGGGCGTAGGCATGGACAAGCCGGTCATCGTGACGGTGGACGACGATCCAGGCGTGTCGCGGGCGGTGGCCCGTGACCTCAGACGCCGCTATGGCCAGGAATACCGGATCGTCCGCGCGGAGGCCGCCGCCGACGGCATCGAGGCGGTCAAGGAGATGCGGCTGCGGGGTGACGAGGTGGCGGCGATCCTGGCCGACTACCGGATGCCGCAGATGAACGGGGTGCAGTTCCTCGAGGCCGCCATGGACATGTACCCGTACGCGCGGCGGGTGCTGCTGACCGCGTACGCCGACACCGACGCCGCGATCCAGGCGATCAACGTGGTCGATCTCGACCATTATCTGCTCAAGCCGTGGGATCCGCCGGAGGAGAAGTTCTACCCGGTGATCGACGGGCAGCTCGACGCCTGGCTGCGCACCGACCGGGTCGAGCGGGCCGAGCTGCGGGTGGTGGGCGACCGGTGGTCGGCGCAGTCGTACCGGGTGCGCGACTTCCTGGCCCGCAACCACGTGCCGTACCAGTGGATGTTGTCGGAGGACCCCGACGGCGCGCAGCTCGTCAAGGCGGCCGGCGAGGGGTGTCACCTGCCGCTGGTGGTGACCGCCGACGGCACCACGCTGGAGTCGCCCGACCATTCGGCGCTGGCCACCGCGGTGGGCCTGTCGACGACCCCGGCCACCGACTTCTACGACCTCATCGTCGTCGGCGGCGGTCCCGCCGGGCTCGGCGCGGCCGTCTACGGCGCCTCCGAGGGACTGAACACCGTGCTGGTCGAGAAGTACTCCTCGGGCGGGCAGGCGGGCCAGAGCTCCCGCATCGAGAACTATCTGGGCTTCCCCGACGGCGTCTCCGGGCAGCAGTTGGCCGACCGGGCGCGCAGGCAGGCGCTGAAGTTCGGGGCCGAGCTGCTGTCCGCGCGCGTGGTGACCAGCCTGGAGCCGCGCGGGCAGGCGCGCGTGGTCGGGTTCAAGGACGGCGGGGAGATCGCGGCGCACGCGGTGATCCTGGCGACCGGCGTCACCTACCGCCGGCTGGAGGCGCCCGGGCTGGACGAGCTCGTCGGCCGGGGCGTCTTCTACGGAGCGGCGCTCACCGAGGCGCCCGCGTGCCAGAACACCGAGGTCTACATCGTCGGCGCCGCCAACTCGGCCGGTCAGGCGGCCGTTTACCTGTCGGGATTCGCGAGCAAGGTCCACTTGTTGGTGAGGAGTGATGGTTTGGAGAAGTCCATGTCTCACTACCTCATCGAGCAGATCGCCGCGATCCCCACCATCGAGGTGCACCTGCAGACGCAGGTCGCCGGGGGCGGCGGTGAAGGGCACCTGGAGCGGCTGACGCTGTCGACCAAGGGCGAGGAGCGCACGGTCGACGCGCAGTGGCTGTTCGTGTTCATCGGCGCCGAGCCCTACACGTCCTGGCTGGGCGAGACCGTCGAGCGGGACTCGCGCGGGTTCGTGCTGACCGGGCCCGACCTGGTGCAGGGCGGGCGGCGGCCACGCAACTGGCCGCTGCGGCGGGAGCCGTACTACCTGGAGACGAACGTGCCCGGAGTGCTGGCCGCGGGAGACGTACGCGCCGAATCGATCAAGAGGGTGGCCTCCGCCGTCGGCGAGGGCGCGATGGCCGTCGCGCTCGTGCATCGTTACCTGGAGAAGCAATGACCGACACCGTGAACATCGACATCGACGAGCTGCGCAAACTCTTCCTCTTCGAGCGGCTGACCGACGAGCAGCTCGCCAAGCTCGCGGGCAGTGGCCGGGTGCAGACGTACGCCCAGGACGAGGACATCGTCCGGCAGGGCGAGCCGGCCGAGTGCTTCGCGGTGCTGATCGAGGGCGAGGTGCAGATGATCAACCAGACGGTCAGCGCCGGCACCGTCGCCATGCCCCGCAGCTCCCAGCCCGGCGTGTACGGCGGCGCCACCAGCGCTTACCTGGGCGAGCGCGCGCCGTCGACCTACCAGCACACGCTCCGGGCCACCGCGCCGTCGCGGATCTTCATGCTGCCCGCCAGGAAGTTCGCCTACATCGTGGCCGAGTGGTTCCCGATGGCGATGCACCTGCTCGACGGGCTGCTGTCCGGCGGGCGCATGCAGCGGGAGATCATCGACCGGCGGCAGCGGCTGACCGCGCTCGGCACGATCACCGCCGGGCTCACCCACGAGCTGAACAACCCGGCCGCGGCGGCCGTGCGCGCGGTGAGCGAGCTGCGCTCGCTGATCAAGACCTCGCGCTTCCAGCTCGCCCAGCTCGCCGAGGACGGCATCCCGCCGGAGAAGCTGCGCACGCTGATCGAGGCGCAGGAGGCGTGCACGAACAACCTGGGCAACCAGCCGCAGCGCTCGCCGCTGGAGATCTCCGACGCCGAGGACGAGCTCGGTGACGCGCTGGAGCAGGTGGGCGTCGAGGACGCGTGGGATCTGGCTCCCGCGCTGGTCAACGCCGGGTTCACGGCGGAATACCTGGACAAGATCCGTACCAAGGTGGGCCAGGAGCACACCCCCGCGGCGCTGCACTGGCTGGCCGAGGCGATCGAGATCTCGCAGATGCTCAACGAGGTCACCGAGGCGACCGAGCGCATCACCACGCTGATCCGCTCGGCCAAGCAGTATTCGCAGATGGACCGGGCGCCGTTCCAGCAGGTGGACGTGCACGATCTGCTGGACAGCACGGTCGCGATCTTCCGCGGCAAGATCGCGCCGGGCATCAGCGTGGTCACCGACTACGACCGTACGCTGCCGCTCATCCCCTGCTACGCGGGCGAGCTCAACCAGGTCTGGACGAACCTCATCCACAACGCGCTCGACGCGATGGGCGAGGAGGGCACGCTGACGATCCGCACCGCCCACGACGAGGACGAGGCCATCATCGAGATCGGCGACACCGGCCCCGGCGTGCCCGACGCGATCAAGGACCGCATCTTCGAGCCGTTCTTCACCACGAAGAGCGTCGGCGAGGGCACCGGGCTCGGGCTCGACATCTCTTACCGCATCGTGGCCGGCCGGCACGGTGGCGAGATCAAGGTGCGCTCGGTGCCGGGCGAGACCTGGTTCGAGGTGCGGTTGCCGCTCCGCGAGCCCGCCTGACTTGTCAGAAGCCTTCCTGACCGCATGTAATGGTTGACCGAAATGCGGGAGGGAGGCGGGCCCCGGTGAGCACGTCGGCGTCTGTGACGGGTTCGCGTGCGCTCAACGCGCTGCTCAGAGTGCTGAGCGGCATCGAGCGGCTCGGGAACAAGCTGCCGCACCCGTTCTGGTTGTTCGTCATCTTGAGCGCGCTGCTGGCCCTGGTGAGCTGGGGACTCGCGGCGGCCGGGGTGTCGGCGGTCAACCCGGCGACGGGCAAGACCGTCGTGGCCCAGAACCTGCTGTCGGCCGACGGCGTGCGCATGATGGTCGGCGACGCGATCAAGAACTACACGTCGTTCCCGCCGCTCGGCACGATCCTCGTCGTCATGCTCGGCGTCGCGGTCGCCGAGCGCTCCGGGCTGCTGGCCGCGGTGCTGCGCTCCGGGGTGTCGAGGGTGTCGCCGAAGTGGGTGACGTTCGCGCTGTCGTTCACCGGGATGGTGGCGCACGTGGCCTCGGACGCCGCGTACGTGGTGCTCATCCCGCTCGGCGCGCTGGCCTTCCGCGCGGTGGGCCGCAGCCCGATCCTGGGCATCGTGGTGGCGTTCGTGTCGATCTCCGCCGGTTACGACGCCAGCCCCCTCATCACGCCGGTCGACGCCATCCTGTCCGGGCTGACGACGGCCGCCGCGCACACCATCGACCCCGCGTACGTGGTCACGCCGCTGGCCAACTACTACTTCTCGCTGGCGTCGTCCCTGGTGCTGGCCGGTGCGATCACCCTGGTGACCGAACGGGTGCTGGCCCGCCGGGTCGAGGCGATCCCCGTCGACCCCGACGCCGACGAGGACGACCTCGGCTCGCTGACGCTCAGCCCCGAGGAGCGCCGTGGGCTGCGGGCCGCCCTCATCACGCTCGTGGTGTTCCTGGCCGCGATGGTGGCCGCCGTACTGCCGCCGGGGTCCCCGCTGCGCGGCGAGGGCGGCAGCATCGTGCAGTCGCCGCTGCTGACCTCGATCGCGATCTTCCTCGCCCTGGCCTTCCTGGCCGTCGGCTGGGCGTACGGCCGGGCCGCCGGCACGGTCACGCGCAGCGCGGACATCCCCGGCTTCATGGCCCACGGGCTGCGCGAGATGGCGCCGATCCTCGTGCTGTTCTTCGCGATCTCGCAGTTCCTGGCCTACTTCAAGTGGACCGGCATCGGCGAGATCATCGCCATCGACGGGGCCGGGCTGCTGAAGTCGGCCGGGGTGAGCGGGCCCGTGGTGTTCCTGGGCATCCTGCTCGTGGTGACCGTCATCAACCTGGTGGTGACCAGCGGGTCGGCCCAGTGGGCGCTGGTCGGGCCCGTCTTCGTGCCGATGCTGATGCTGCTGAACATCCCGCCCGAGTACACCCAGGCGCTCTACCGCATCGCAGACTCCTGCACCAACGCGATCACCCCCATGAGTCCATATTTCGTGATGGCGCTTGGTTTCCTGCAGCGTTACCGCCGCTCGGCCGGGATCGGCACGCTGGCCTCGATGACGATCCCGCTCGCGTTCACCCTGCTCGTCGTCTGGACGCTGCTGTTCTTCGTGTTCTGGGGGCTCGGCATCCCGCTCGGCCCCGGAGCGCCCGTTCCCTAGAAAGGACGTTTGTGTTGATCACCGACTGGACCCGGCAGGCCCTCCCGGCCATGCTCGACGACCTCAAGGCCATCGTGGAGCTGGAGACCCACAGCTACGACAAGGCCCTGCTGGTCAAGGGGCTGCGGGCGATCCGCGCCCGGGCCGTCGCGCTGCTCGGCACGCCGGACGACGAGGTGCTGCACGAGGGCGGTCAGCACGGCGACATCCTGGAGCTCACCTACCAGGGCACCGCGCCGGGAACCGTGCTCATGCTCAGCCACTACGACACCGTCTGGCCGGCCGGGACGCTGGCCGGCTGGCCGTTCGCGGTGGTGGAGGGCAAGGCCACGGGACCGGGCGTGTTCGACATGAAGACGGGGCTCGTGCAGTCGGTCTGGGCGCTGCGCGGCCTGAGGGACCTGGGGCTGCCGCATCCGAGCGTGCGGTTCCTGTTCAACGGCGACGAGGAGATCGGCAGCCCGGCCTCCCGGCCGCACATCGAGGCGGCCGGCGAGGACGCGCTGGCGACGCTGGTGTTCGAGGCGTCCCTGGACGGGGCGGTCAAGACGTCGCGCAAGGGGGTGGGGCTGTTCAACGTGAGCGTGACCGGGGTCGAGGCGCACGCGGGGCTGGATCCGTACGCGGGGGCGAGCGCCATCCACGCCCTGGCCGAGATCGTCACCACCCTGGCCGGAGCGGGCTCGCGTGAGCGCGGCACCACCGTGAACGTGGGCCTGATCGGCGGCGGCACCGGCCGCAACGTGGCCGCGGGGCGTGCCACGTGCGGCGTCGACGTGCGCGTGACGGACCCGGCCGAGATGGGACGGATCGACGACGTGTTCGCCGACCTGCGGGCCTCCGACCCGCGCGTGTCCGTCTCGGCCACCGGCGAGTGGAACCGGCCGCCCATGTCCCCGAACCCCGGTTCGCAGCGGCTGTTCAAGGAGGCGCAGGAGGTGGCGGCCGGGTTCGGCTGGCTGCTGGACGAGGCGGCCGTGGGCGGGGCCAGCGACGGGAACTTCGTGTCGGCGCTGGGGCGGCCCGTGCTGGACGGGATGGGGGCGGTGGGGGACGGGGCGCACGCGCGGCACGAGCACGTCCTGATCGACCATATCCCCGCCCGCACGGCCCTGACCATCGGCCTCCTTACCGCCCTGGCCGGTGGTTAGGCGCCGAAAACGTTGTCACGGGCCAGGTCGAGAGCCGTCAGCACGGCGCCCTGGAGGACCGCGTTGCCGGTCACCGTACTGGCCCTGACCTCGGTGGGCGCCGGCCCCAGCGCCCGCAGCCGGGCCGCCACCATCGCCGCCAGCTCGTCCCCGCCCTCCTGCCCGGTCTCCCCGCCGAGCACGACGAGCCCGGGGTCCAGGAGTGTGACGAAGGCAAAGGCCCCGTCGGCGAGGCGCGCGGCCAGTTCCGTACTCTCGATGCCGCCCGCGACCGCGCTGGACACCAGATTGCAGAACGCGGTCCCGCGCACCTCCAGGAACCCGATCTCGCCGGCACCCCCGGACGCTCCCCGCCGCAGCCGTCCGCCCAGCACGACCGCCGCCCCCACCCCGTCGCCCACCCACATGAGGGCGAAGTCCTCGCTCCCCTGCGCGGCCCCGGTACGGAGTTCGGCGATGGCGGCCAGGTTGACCTCGTTCTCCAGCACCACGGGCACGCCGAGCCGCCGACGCCAGGAGGCGACCAGCCCAGCCCGCCAGCCCGGCACGTCGTTGGACGACACCAGCTCCCCGTCCCTCGGCTGGACCAGCCCCGGAGCGCCGATCACGACCGTGTCGAGCACCCGCTCCCCCGCCGCCTCGGCTATGGCGCCTTCCACGAGATCCACCAGATCACCGCTGACCGCCCGGACGGCCGTACCGACGACTTTCCCGCTGATGTCGGCGACGTTCACGCTGATCGTCCCGAGCCGCAGGTCCACCCCCGCCACGTGGGCGCGGCCCGCCACCAGCCCGTACAGACGCGCGTTGGGCCCCCGCCGAGCCTCCCCCGACTCTCCCGTCGCCTCGACGAGCCCGCCCTCCATGAGCCGCTCGATCAGGTCGGAGACGGTCGGCCTGGACAAGCCCGTCAGCGTACGGAGCTGGGGCGCGGTCAGCGGTCCCCGCTCCAGCAGCAGGTCGAGCGCCAGCCGGTCGTTGATCGCACGGGCCATGGACGGGGTCGCGGTCTTCACACCCCCCATATTAGTCAGGGACCCTGCCTAAAACCTCTTTTCATCAGGAAGCCTTCCTGATAGTTTCCGGCACATGAGCCATCATCGCGCCATCGCGGCCATCTTCGCCGTCCACGGGGCGGTCGCGGGCAGTCTGTCCACGCGCATCCCCTGGATCCAGGACCAGTTGCACCTCGACCCCCGGATCCTCGGCCTGGCGCTGCTGTGCCCGCCGATCGGCGCCTTCATCGGCATGCCCATGGCCGGGCGTCTGGCGTACCGCTTCGGCGGCCGCCGGGTCACCCGCGTCCTGATCGCGCTGTGGTGCGCCGGTCTGGCCCTGCCCGCGCTCGCGCCGTCGCCGGTGTGGCTGTTCGCCGCGTTCCTGCTGTTCGGGGCGGCCGCGGGCATGTCCGATGTCACGATGAACGCCCACGCCGTCGTCCTCGAAGGCCACCTCGGCCGCTCGATCATGTCGGGCCTGCACGGCATGTGGGCGGTGGGCAGCCTGGTGGGGGCCGGCCTCGGCACCCTGGCCGCGCAGGCCGGAATCGACGCCCGCCTGCACCTCGGCACGATCTCGGCCGCCCTCCTCCTGCTGGGCCTCCTCGCCGGCCGCGGACTCCTCCACGAGGACACCCCCGCGGGCGCCCCCGCACCCCGCCGCTTCGCCCTGCCCGGCCGCGGCATCGCCCTCATCGGCGTGGTGGGCTTCTGCGCCACGTTCGCCGAGGGCGCCAGCGCGAACTGGTCGGCCGTCTACATCACCGAGGTCACCGACGCCGGGCCCGGGGTGGGCGCCGCGGGATACACGGTCCTCATGCTGTTCATGGCGGGCACTCGGCTGCTCGGCGACCGCGCCATCCGCTTCCTCGGACCGGTGGCGACGGTCCGGACGGGCGGCGCGGTGGCGGCGGTGGGCGCCCTGATCGTCGTCCTGGCCCGCACCCCCGCCCTCGCCATCGCCGGCTTCGCCCTGATCGGGCTGGGCGTGGCGGTGATCGTCCCGCTGGCGATCGCGGCCGCGGGCAACAAGGGGGCCACACCCGGGGAAGGGGTGACGGGCGTGGCCACGCTCACGTACCTGTCGGGCCTCGTGGCCCCGGCGGTGACGGGGTGGGTGGCGGGCGGCCTGTCATATCCGGCGGCCTTCGCGGTGATCACCGGCGTACTCCTGCTGCTGCCCCTGCTCGCCCCGGCCCTCCGCCCCTCACCCGGCATGCCGGCTCGCCACCCCGAAGGCGATGACCGGCGGGGCCGTGACACAACCATGACACGGCGCTGACGGGGCGGGGACACGATCGCCCGACAGTGGATGGGGTCGACCGGCGCCTGTGGGTCCGGCTGTCTCCGTGCCGCTGAGGAAGGCTGATGGATCGTGTCTGAACGTGTACGGGTGGCCGTGCTGGCGGGTGGGCCGTCCGCCGAGCATGAGGTGTCGCTGCAGTCGGCGCAGGCCGTCCTCGACGCTCTGCCGAGGGATCTGTACGAGCCTGTGGCCGTCATCATCGATCGGCAGGGCCGGTGGTCGGTTGAGCCGCGGCGCGGGCTGGCGGACGTGGTGTTCCCGGTGTTGCACGGCCCGTTCGGTGAGGACGGGGTGCTGCAGGGATATCTGGAGGCACTGGGCATCCCGTACGTGGGCTGCGGCGTGCTGGCCTCGGCCGTCGGCATGGACAAGGTGGCGATGCGGCGGGCGTTGCTCGCGGAGGACATTCCCCTCACTCCGTCCGTGTGGTTCACCGGGCACGAATGGCGCGCCGGCACCGACCCCGGGGCGCTGGTGAAGTCGCTGGAGTGGCCGATGTACGTCAAACCGGCCAACATGGGCTCCTCCATCGGCATCTCCCGGGTCACCTGCCTGGAGGAGTTGCGGGCGGGCGTGGAGCTGGCGCTGTCCTATGACCGGGTGGTGATCGTCGAGCAGGGCGTGGTGGCGCGGGAGCTCATCTGCGGTGTGCTCGGCGGCCATGACACGCCGCAGGCGTCGGTGCCCGGCGAGCTGATCGTGCCCGGCGACTGGCTCGATTACGAGGCCAAATACCTCAGCCCGGCCGAGATCGCCACCATCCCCGCCGTGCTGCCGGACCAGGTGGCCGATGAGGTGCGCGAGCTGTCGCTGCGCGCCTTCCGGGCGATCGGCGGCTACGGCCTGGCCCGGGTCGACTTCCTGTACGAGGAGGGCACCGGCCGCCTGTACGTGCTGGAGATCAACACCATGCCCGGCTTCACCGCCCGCTCCGTCTACGCCCGGGCCTGGGCGGCGAGTGGGATCGCCTATCCGGAGCTGCTGCGCCGGCTCATCGACCTCGCGCTCGCCCGGAGCGGCTCGTGATCGCCATGACGTTGCACGAGATCGCGCGGGTTGTCGGCGCGCACCTGCACGACGTGCCCGATCCGGGGGCGCGGGTGACGGCGCCCTCAGCGGTCGACTCCCGCGCGGTGCTGCCCGGCGGGCTGTTCGCCGCCACCGCCGGCGCCCACGTCGACGGCCACGACTATGCGGCCGTGGCCATCGCGGGCGGCGCCGTCGCGGTGCTGGCAGCCCGGCCGGTCTGCGTGCCGGCGCTGGTGGTCGAGGACGTGCAGGTCGCGCTCGGCCTGCTGGCCCGGCATCTGCTGACGCGCATCAGCCCGGCCGTGATCGGCCTGACCGGCTCCGTCGGCAAGACCACCACCAAAGACCTGCTGGCCCAGATCCTCGAACGGCACGCCCCGACGGTCGCCACCGACCGCTCCTTCAACAACGAACTCGGCCTGCCGCTCACCGTGCTGCGCGCCGACGCCGCCACCCGCTACCTGGTCCTGGAAATGGGCGCCGGCCGCAAGGGCGACCTGACCTACCTGACCGGACTCGCACCGCCCCGGATCGGACTGGTACTCAACGTCGGCACCGCCCACATCGAACGCATGGGAGGCGGCCCCGCCGACGTGGCCCAGGCCAAAGGCGAACTCGTCGAGGCGCTCCCGGCGGACGGGTTCGCGCTGCTCAACGCCGACGACCCGTACGTCATCGGCATGGCCGGCCGCACCCAGGCCCAGATCCTGCTGTACGGCCGGTCACCGCACGCGCAGGTGCGCGCCGAGAACGTGCGCATGGACCAGCGCGCTCGCGCCCAGTTCGAGCTGGTCACCCCCACCGGCCGTGCCCCGGTCGCACTCGACCTGATCGGCGAGCACCAGGTGTCCAACGCGCTGGGCGCCGCCGCCGTCGCCACCGCCCTCGGCCTGGACCCCGCCGCCATCGCCGCCGGACTGACCGCCGCCCGGCGGCGCTCCGGCGGCCGCCTGGAGATCACCGAACGGCCCGACGGCATCACCATCGTCAACGACGCCTACAACGCCAACCCCGAATCGATGCGCGCCGGCCTGCGCGCCGCCAAAGCCCTGGCCGGCCCCCGCCGCACCATCGCCGTGCTCGGCGCGATGGGCCAGCAGGCCGACGCCTCCCCCGCCCGGCACACCGACATCGGCCGGCTCGTCGCCGACCTCCACTACGACGTGCTGATCACCGTCGGCACCGGCGACCCCCTCGCCATCGCGCACGCCGCGCGATCGTCCGGCCAGGGCGTCACCGTGCACACCGTCGCCGACGTGGCCGCGGCCATCACCCTCGCCACCACCCTGCTCCAACCAGGCGACGTGGTGTTCGTCAAAGCCTCCAGCGAGATCGGCCTCGCCACCTGCGCCCGCGCACTGGCCACCCCCACCCCTTGAAACGGAGCTCCATGCGCACCATCGGTCTCATCGGCGGGCTGAGCTGGGAATCGACCCTGATCTACTACCAGATCATCAACCAGCGGGTCCGCGAACGACTCGGCGGCAGCCACTCCGCCAACAGCCTCATCTGGTCCATCGACTACACCACCGTCGAAAACCTCATCTTCGCCGACCGCTGGAACGACGTCAGCACACTGCTGGCCGACGCCGGCCGGAAACTCGAAGATGGCGGCGCCGACATGCTGCTCATCTGCAGCAACACCTTCAGCCGGGTCAACGACGACGTCGCGCGGGCCGCGAACGTCCCCGTGCTGCACATCGCCGACGCCGTCGGCACCGAAGTCCGCACCCGAGGCATGCGCAAGGTCGGCCTGCTCGGCACCCGCTTCACCATGGAACAGCCCTTCTACCGCGACCGGCTCACCGCCCACGGCTTCGACGTCATCGTCCCACCACGCGAACAACGCGAACTGGTCCACCACGTGATCTTCGACGAACTCGTACGCGGCGTGATCCAAGAATCCTCCAGAGACGCCTACGCCCGGATAGTCGCCGACCTCGCCGACCAGGGCGCCGAAGGCGTCATCCTCGGCTGCACCGAAATCGAGCTGCTGATCAGCGAGAAGGACACCGCCATCCCGGTACTGCCGAGCGCCCGGCTGCACGCGGAGGCGGCAGCCGGCTTCGCGCTGAGCTGAGGCCTGGTTCGCGACCAGCACGTGGACGCTCACCGAGGCAGGAACGCGGCCGCGCCATGCGGCGGCCTGCGGCGAGCTCGCGCGACGCGATGCCGGAGCCTGCCGGTTGTTCTCAGAAGAGCGGTGGCCAGTTGCGCAGGCCGGCGTCGGCCATTCGCTGGAGTTCGTCGCGGCAGACACCGCTCGCGGCCTGCACGGCGATGCCGAAGGCCAGGGTGGTGACGTAGCGGGCCAGAAGCCCCGGATCGGTCTCCGGCGGCAGGTCGCCCTCGTGGCCGTGCTCGGCCACCGCGGTGACCGGCGACATCTCCAACCTGGCCGACCTGGACCGGCTCTACGACACGATCCGCGGCCGGGGACGGGGCCTGGACGTCCTGTTCGCGAACGCCTCCATCGCCTTGCTCGGGCCGCTCGATCAGATCACCGAGGAGCACTTCGACACCCTCTTCGGCATCAACGTCCGCGGCACGCTGTTCACCGTTCAGAAGGCGCTGCCGCTGCTCAACGACGGCGCCTCGATCATCTTGAACGGCTCCACCAACGTGGACGTCGGCGACGAGGCGCTCGGCGTGTACGCGGCGACCAAGGCCGCCACCCGATCGTTCTCCCGCACCTGGGCCAACGAGCTCAAGGGACGCGGCATCCGGGTCAACACCGTCACGCCCGGCCCGACCGACACCCCCGCCCTGGTGGCGCTCACCCCCGACCCGGAGCGGTTCCAGCGGCAACTGGCCGCGCGCGTGCCGCTGGGCCGGCTCGGGCGCCCCGAGGAGGTCGCCGCCGCCGTGGTCTTCCTCGCCTCCGAACAGAGCAGTTTCATCACCGGTTCGAGCCTGTACGTCGACGGCGGCCTGAACCAGATCTAGAGACGATGTCCAACAGCGATCTGCGCGCCGGCAGCCCGGGTTCACCGCCACCGAACTGACCGCGGCCTTCGGCGGTGGAGGTCGCCGGAAGAGAGCGCCAGAACCGTCGTGCGTTCGGCGACTCTCGGCGCGGACGGCCCGGCAGGAACGTTCCAGGACGAAAGCGGGAGTTGGCACCCAGGAATGATCGAGGGGCCGTGCGGCCGCCCCGTCCTGGCGGAGGTTTTTGCGGTTCGTGTTCTTGGGGCCCCATCGTGGTACGCTCCCAAGCGAGCGCTTGGTTTACCGTTGAGGGGCCGCCGCATGAAGTTCTCGACCTTCCACCTCTTCCACCGTTTCGACGGCCAGAGCTTCAAGGACGTGTACGACTACCACCTGGAGCTCATCGAGCTGGCCGAAGAGCTGGGGTTCGACGGGGTACGGCTGGCCGAGCACCATTTCCGGGACTACGGGGTCGTGCCCAATCTGTTCACCATGCTCGCCCACGCCGCCGCCCGCACCTCCCGCCTCCGCCTGGGCACCGGGATCGTGGTGTTGCCGCTGCACAATCCCATTCACGTGGCCGAGGAGGCCGCGCAGGTGGATGTGCTGTCCGGCGGGCGGCTGGAGCTGGGGATCGGGCGGGGGTATCAGAGTTTCGAGTTCGAAGGGTTCGGGATCGAGCTGGCGGAGGCCAGAGATCGGTTCAACGAGGCGCTGGAGGTGATCGTCGGGCTCTGGACGCAGGACGCGTACCAGCACGAGGGGAAGTTCTACAAGACCGGGGCCGAGGTGTCGCTGGTGCCGAGGCCACTGCAGGACCCCCATCCGCCGCTGCACGTGGCGGCCGTGTCGCCCGAGACCGTGACCATGTACGCCGAGCGCGGCCTGCCCATCCTCGCCGATCCGGCGGCCACGTTCCGGAAGGTCGTCAAGGCGGCCGAGACGTGGCGGGAGACGGCGGCGCAGGCGGGCCACGGGGCGGAGGCCGAGCTGGTGGTGGCTCGCACCGTGTACGTGGCCCCCACGCTGGAGCAGGCCCGCGAGGACCAGGCCCGGTTCGAGGCGTCGTTCGACCGGTCGCGGATCTTCAACGAGCGCAGCGCGCCCATCGATCCGAAGACGGGGCAGGCGGCGCAGGGGTTCGAGTACTACCAGAACCGCTATCTCAAGGGCGGCTCGGTGTCGGCCGACTTCCGGTGGGAGCAGTTGGAGGTGATCGGTGATCCGGCCCGGGTGATCGAGCAGATCTCGGTGCTCAGGGACGCCGGGTTCACGAACCTGCTGTGCGACTTCGGCAGCACCCGGCCGATGCCGCTGGAGGACATGAAGCGGGTGATGCGCTTCTTCGCCGCCGAAGTCATGCCCGCCTTCGCCACGAGCCCGGGAGGCCGATCATGATCCACAGCCTGTCCCTGTCGGACGTCCTCGCCGATCACGCCCGCAGCCGTCCGCAGGTCACGGCGGTGGTGGACGGTGCCGTACGGCTCACCTACCCCGAGCTCGACGCCCGGGTGACCCGCCTGGCCGCCGCGCTGCGGGCACGCGGCGTCGCGAAGGGCGACCGGGTGCTCTGGCTGGGGCAGAACGCGCACGCCGTACTGGAGCTGCTGCTGGCCTGCTCGCGCCTGGGCGCCGTCTTCTGCCCGGCCAACTGGCGGCAGTCGGCGGACGAGCTGCGCTTCGTGGTCGATGATCTGAGCCCTGCCGCTGTCGCGTACGAGCCGTCGGACGTCACCCAGGCCCTACGTCAGGAGGGGTGGGTGCAGGCGGGCGAAGAGTACGAATCTCTCGTCGCAACCGGCCAGGAGCAGGAGTTTCCCCAGGTCGACGACGCGGAGCCCGTCCTCGCTCTCTACACCGCCGCGTTCGACGGGCGGCCCAACGCCGCGCTGCTCAGTAGCGCCGCGCTGGTCGCGCACGCCACGTCCCTGCTCGTCGTACGCCAGATGGAGCCGGTCTTCACCTTCCTCAACAACGGCCCGCTCTTCCACGTCGGCACCATGATGTTCTGCCTGGCCACCCTCCAGATCGGCGGCACGAACGTCTTCACCCCCGCCTTCGACCCCGAGGAGGTCTGCCGGCTGATCGACGCCGAGCGGGTGACGCAGGCGTTCCTGTTCGGGGGGATGATCGACGCGGTGGCGAAGGCGAACGAGAGCGGTAAGTACGACCTCTCCTCGCTCCGCTTCGTCGCCCACTCCGCCGCGTGGGACGGCATGATCACCGTGGACGACTCCCCCTGGTGCCGGTCCAAGATGGGCGGGTACGGGCAGACCGAGGTGGGCGGCATGCTCACCTTCCTGGGGCTGGCGGAGGGCGGGGCCGGGTTCGCGGGGCGGCCGTCGCCGCTAGTGCAGGTACGGATCCTGGCCCCCGACGGCACCGAGGTCCCGGCGGGCGAGACCGGCGAGATCTGCGCCCGAGGAAAAACCCTTTTTTCCGGATATTTCGCCCGGCCCGACTTAAATGCGGAAAAGTCGAAGAACGGCTGGCACCACACCGGCGACCTCGGCCGCCGCGAACCCGACGGCACCATCACCTTCATCGGCCCCCGTCTTCGCATGATCAAATCCGGCGCCGAGAACGTCTACCCGGCCGAGGTCGAGCGCGTCCTGAAGTCTCACCCCGCCGTCGCCGACGCCGCCGTGATCGGTGTACCCGACGAAACCTGGCACCAGACGGTCAAAGCCATCGTGGCCCTGAAACCAGCCGAAAAAGCCTCGGAAGCCGACCTCATCGACCACGTCAGAACCCTGCTGGCCGCGTACAAGAAACCCCGCCACATCACCTTCGTGGACAGCATCCCCAAACGCGGCTTCACCCCCGACTACGACGCCCTGGACGAGGCGCACGGCGGCGGCAACTACCCCGGAGCGTGATCACTCCCGCCGGATCCGCAGGCCCGCCTCCAGATGGGCGAGCCCCCGATCGAACTCCTCCACGACGTCCATCTCCGGATTCTCGGCCCACTCGAACCAGAGCGCGACCATCACCCCCGAGATCGCCCCGGTGACGTTGCGGATCTCCGGATCTCCGGGATCGCGGCCTTCGCGCGCCGCCAGTTCGTCCCGCAACGTCCGCATGACCCCGCTGATGTTCCGCAGGCTCGCCGCCCACAGCTCGGGCACGGTGAACATGAGCTTCTCCCGCTCCATGCTGTCCACGCGTTCCTGCGGTGTCTGCTCGGCCAGCACCTGACGCATGGCGACGCGGAACGCCCGCAGGGGGTGGAGCTCGGGCGGCACCGCCCTGAGCGCCTCGACGAAGGGCGGAAACTGGTCGACCAGCACCAGATCCTCCTTTGTCGGGAAGTAGCGGAAGACCGTGCTGGGCGCCACCTCCGCCGCCTCCGCGATCTGCTCGACCTTCGTCGCCGTGTATCCCTGCTCGCGGAAGAGCCGCAGCGCCTCCTTCTGGATCAGCGCCCTGGTCTTGGCCTTCTTCCGCTCACGCAGACTCATGACTCCGCATTCTCGGGCGTGCTGCCACCTCACGTCCACTTCAAAAACGCTAGTCAACTCTCAAATAAGAGTCTACTCTCACAATCATGCGACTCCCCATAGACCGAGACCCGAAGTGCCCCTTCGATCCCCCGCAAGGCCTCCAGGGCCTGCCGCCGATGAGCCGCCTGGAGTTCGCCGACGGCCATCAGGGCTGGCTGGCCACCACGCTGGAGGCGGCCAGAACCGTTCTGGGCGACCCCCGGTTCAGCGCGCGCACCGAGCTCAAGCACTCCGCCGTCCGCTCCACGATGCCCGACGGCGGCCGGCGCCCCGCGCCACCCGGCTTCTTCGCCGCCACCGACCCGCCGGAGCACACCCGCTACCGCCGCCTGCTCATCGGCCAGTTCACGGTGCGCAGGATGCGCCTGCTGGAGCCGCGCATCGAGCGCATCGCCGCCGACCACCTCGACGCCATGGCCGCGGCCGGCCCACCGGCCGACCTCGTGACCGCGTACGCGCTGCCGATCCCCTCGATGGTCATCTGCGAACTGCTCGGCGTCCCGTACGAGGACCACGCGTTCTTCCAGGACCGCAGCCTCCAGATCGTCACGGCGGGCGGCGACGTCGACGGGGCGATGGCCGACCTGGGCGCCTACCTGCACACCCTGGTGCGCCGCAAGCGGGCCGAGCCCGGCGACGACCTGATCAGCGGCCTGACCGGCGACCTCACCGACGAGGAACTGGCCACCGCCGCGATGATCCTGCTGGTCGCGGGCCACGAGACCACCGCGAACATGTTGTCGCTCGGCACGTACGCCCTGCTGACGTCAAAGAAGAAATATGAGGAGGGCATGGTCGAGGAGCTCCTGCGCTGGCTCGCCATAGTCCACCTCGGCGCCCCCAGCAGAGCAGCGTTGGAGGACGTGGAGGTAGCCGGAGAAATGGTGAAAAAAGGTGAAACGGTAGCCCTCTCTCTCCCCATGATCAACCGCGACCCGGAAGCATTCGAGGACCCCGACACACTCCGCCCGGACCGCCCGGACGCCCGCCGCCACCTGTCCTTCGGCCACGGCGTTCACCAGTGCCTCGGGCAGCAACTGGCCAGGATCGAGCTGAGCATCGGCTACCGGGCACTGTTCGACCGCTTCCCGGCCCTGCGCCTGGCCACCACCGACGTGCCACTGAAACACGACGCCGCGGTGTACGGTCTGACCCGCCTCCCGGTGACCTGGGACTGACCGCTACAAAATCGCCAGCGGGGTGAGCGGGCTGCCGGTGCCGCCCTCGATCCGCAGCGGCGCCGCCACGAACACGAACTCCGTACGGCCGGAGCGCCCGAGCTCCTCCAGCCACAACATCTCGATCAGGTGGACGCCGTGCCGGTGCAGCAGGACGAGGTGCAGGTCGTCGGCCAGTGACTCGTCGGCGAGCCCGCTCCCGTTGAGCCCGCCGATGGCGGCGTTGTCCGAGGCCACCACGGCCACGTCGCGCGCCGCCAGCCACCGCCCCGCCTCGGCGGACAGCCCGGGCTGGCCCGACCAGTACTCCTCACGCGAGCGTTCCCACACCACCGGCCACCCGGTACGGATCACCGCCACGTCCCCCGGCCCCGGCGTCGCGATCTCCGCCAAGAGTTCGGCCGAGATCCTGAAGTCCACTGGCAGGTGATCGAGGCCCAGATGACGGGGCACGTCGAACAGGACGCCTTTCGCCACCACCCCGCCCACCTGCTCGATCCCGCACCGGGTCGCGCCGTAGGAACGCACCCTGGCGGCCGGATGCCCGTTGTAGAGCTCGTCGCCCGACCACATGTGACACAGCGCGTCCATGTGCGTCGTGGTGCCGTGGTGGGTGACGACGAGGGCGTCGTCGGCCACGCGCAGCCCCTCGCCGATCGGCCGCGCGCCGGCCGCGTAGTCGCCGCCGTCCACGGACATGAAGTGCTGCGGCAGCGGACGGCCCGGCAGGTGCGGGACCGTCGTGGGAGCGGGTGAGGAGGTGGCGCCCCTGATCGGCATGGCCAGGCTCAGCACCTCACCCGTGGTGGCACTGCCCAGAGCCGCCAGGACCACGGCCGGGGTGAGGAGGTTGAGAGTGCCGCGCTGATCGTCTGGGCCGAATCGTCCCCAGTTGTTAGGCTCGTGAACCAAGTAAGCGCTCCCTTTCTCCGCGGAGGTCTGATGCACTGCGATCCTCGGTTCTCCCGCGTGCGCGAGGTGTTCGAGCGGCACCTGGCCGACGGCGACGAGCTGGGCGCCGCCTTCGCCGTCCACCTGGACGGCGAGCTGGTGGTGGACCTGTGGGGCGGCGTCGCCGACCGGCACACCGACCGGCCCTGGGAGCGCGACACCCCCGCCTTCGCCTACTCGTGCACCAAGGCGATCACCGCCACGGTGCTGCTGCGGCTCGCGGAGCGCGGGCTGGTGGACGTGCGCGCGCCGGTCGCCGACGTGTGGCCGGAGTTCGCGGCGCACGGCAAGGCGGCGATCACCGTCGAGCACCTGCTCAGCCACCAGGCCGGGCTGCCGGTGCTGGAGGAGACGGTGCCGGTGGAGGAGTTCGAGGACCAGGCGGCGATCGCGGCCCGGCTGGCGGGTCAGGCGCCGCTCTGGGAGCCGGGGTCGGCGCACGGCTATCACGCGCTGACGTACGGGTTCCTGGTGGGCGAGGTGATCAGGCGGGTGACGGGCAAGTCGGTGGGCGAGGTGGTGGCCGCCGAGATCGCCGGGCCGCTGGGGCTGGAGCTGTGGGTGGGCGCGCCGGACGACGTGATCGCCCGTACGGCCCGGCTCAAGGCGGCCGAGCGCGGCGGCGCGGGCCCCTCCTCCACCGAGCTGACCGGTGTGCTGGCCGACATGGCCAAGGCGGCGCTCGACCCGCGGAGCCTGATGAACAGGGCGCTCGGCAACCCGGGCATGCACCTGCTCAAGGGCGGCGCGAACCACCCGGTCATCCTGCGCGCGGGCTGGCCGGCGGCCGGGATGGTGACCACCGCCAGGGGGCTGGCCGGGTTCTACCGCCACCTCGTGGCCGGTGACCTGCTGCGCCCGGACACGCTGGCCGAGGCCCTGCGCCCGCGCGTGAACGGCCCCGACCGCATCCTCTACCTGGACACCGCGTTCGCGCTCGGCTTCATGCGGCCGTCGCTCACGTTCTTCACGCCGTCGCAGACGTCGTTCGGCCACTCGGGCATGGGCGGCTCGATCGGGCTGGGCGACGTGGAGCGCGGCCTGGCCATCGGCTACGTCATGAACAAGATGGCCAACGCGATCTCCGGCAACCTGCGCGGGACGCGGCTGGTCACGGCGGTCTACGAGTCGCTGTAGGGGCGTCACTGCATGGTCACGCCGCCGCTCACCGACAGCGTCTGTCCGGTGATGTACGCGGCGCGCTCCGTGCACAGGTACGCGACCAGCCCCGCCACGTCGGCCGGCGTGCCGAGACGGCGCAGCGGGATGCCCCGTGCGATCTTGTCCACCAGCCCCGGCTCCGCCTCGGACACCCGGCGGAGCATGGGCGTGTCCGTCGGCCCAGGGCAGACCACGTTGGAGGTGACGCCGGCCTTGGCGGCCTCGCGGGCGAGCGTCTTGGCCAGGCCGAACAGCCCCGCCTTGGTGGCCGCGTACGCGCCCTCGCCGCCCGACCCGGCGCGCGCCCCGTCGGAGGAGACGAACACCAGCCGCCCCCAAGCCCGGTCCATCATGCCCGGCAGCAGCAGCTTGGTCAGCAGCATCGGCCCGCGCAGGTTGACCTGCCACATCAGGTCCCAGTTCGCCGGGTCGCTGCGCGTGAACGGCTCCACGACCGACACCCCGGCGTTGTGCACCAGGATGTCCACCGGCCCGACCGCGTCCGCGAACTCCTCCACCGAGGCGGGTGCGGCGAGGTCCACGGGCAGCGCCCGCAGGTCCGTGGCCTTCACCGCCTCGGGCAGGTCCGCGATCACGACGTCGGCGCCGAGGGCGGCCAGGTCGGTCGCGATGGCCGTGCCGATCGCGCCCGCTCCCCCGGTCACCACGGCCACGCGCCCGTCCAGGCGCAGCCCGTCCATCAGGTCCACGCCCCGACCAGCTCCGTCACGGTGGCGCGGCCGGCGAGCAGGCTGATGGTGTGTTTCAGTACGGCACGCGCGTAGTCCTCGGGAATGCCCGCCACCGCGTCCTTGACCACCGTCACCCGGTAGCCCAGGTTGACCGCCTCCAGCGCCAGCCCGGGGATGCCCAGGTTGAGCGAGACGCCGAGCGCGACCACGGTGGAGACGCCCAGCGAGCGCAGCGTCATGTCGAGCGAGGTGCCGGTGAACGGGGAGAAGCCGTGGTGGCGCCGGCTCTCCAGGTCGTCCGCGCCGAGCAGCTCGGGCAGCACCTCGATGGCGGGGCTGCCCTCCAGCATGTGGGCGGGGTCCTTGAGCAGGGAGACGATGAACGGGCAGTTGTCGGTGTGGGAGCCCGCCCGGTCGGGCCGGAAGGCGGCCGTGCAGTGGATCACCGGGATCTTGGCGTGCCGGGCGGCGTGGAGCAGGCGCGCGGCGTTGGGTACGACGTCGTGGCGGGCGCAGGCGTCCACCAGTTCCGGAAATTTCGTGAGATCGCCGACGACGCCCCGCTGCATCTCCATCACCAGCACCGCCACCCGCTCCACCGGCGACCTCCTCAGCTTTTAGCCGAGCGCTTGCTTGGGACCGCCACAGCATACCCCCCGGACCCGGGGACGGAACAGTTCGAACCGTGACAACCCGCACCCCGGGTGAGAACGTCGAATCCAACACGTTGGGGGTTCGACTTGGTCCCTGGTTACCGTGAAGCACGCCAGCTCGGCGCGGGCCGTACCGGCCGCGTGTTCCTCGCCACCTACCAGGAGACCGGCGCGTACGTGGCGATCAAGTATCTGAACGCCACCCTGCGCAGGGACACCGAGTTCATGGACCGCTTCCGGTCCGACACCCACCGGCTCGTCGAGATCGACGACCCCCACGTCGTGCGGCTCTACGAGTACGTCGAGACCTCGTCCAGGGCGGCCGTGGTCACGGAGCTGGTGGACGGCGTGTCCTTGCGCACGCTGCTGGCCGAGCACGGCAGGACCGGCCCTGAGGCGGCGCTGACCGTGACCAAGAGCGCGCTGCTGGCCCTGGCCGCCGCCCACGAGAAGGGCGTGCCGCACCGCGACGTCCAGCCGGGCAACATCCTGGTCCAGGCCGACGGCACCGGCAAGCTGGGCGACTTCGGCGTCGTGGTGCACGCCGAGGAGCCGGGCGTGCCCGCCGGCACCCCCGCGTACATGTCGCCCGAGCTGTGGACGCAGGAGAGGGCCGGGCCGCCGGCGGACGTGTACGCGGCGGCCTGCGTGCTGTTCGAGGCGGTCGCGGGTCACCCTCCCTATCGGGCGCAGGACGTACCGGCACTGCGGGATCTGCACCTGGTGGAGCCCGTGCCGCTGGAGGTGGCGCCGCCCGCGCTGCGCGACCTGCTCAGGCGCGGGCTGGCCAAGGATCCCGCGGCCAGGTTCGCCTCCGCCAGGGAGTTCGCGGCGGAGCTGGAGGAGGCCGCCAACACCGGGTACGGCCTCGACTGGGAGAAGCGCGGCCGCCGCCACCTGGCCGAGCAGGCCACCGTGCTCGCCCTCCGCTTCCCGCTGGCCGCCACCGGCCCCGAACCGGCTCGCGCGCCGAACCGGCTGCCGCCGCAGCTCTGGGTGGCGGGGGCGGCGGTGGCGGCGACGGTGATCGCGATCCTGATGTCGGGCGGCGGAATGCCCGCCGGGCCCGGGACGATCCTGATGCCACCGCCGCAGGTCCAGACCGAGCCCGCCCCCACGCCCTCGCCGCGCCCGATCACCACACCCCCGAAGCGCACGACCGCGCCCCCTCCCCCGCCGAGCACCAGCCCGCCGCCGCTGCCCACGGTCCGTCAGGGCGGCACCTCCGGGCCGCGTCCCGGTGTGCGAACGGTGGGAATCGTGCGGTGGAGCGGCCGGGCGGGCACGATCACCGTCGCGGCGAACGGCACGGCGACCGTGCGACTGCGGATCACGTACACGCGGCGGGACGGCGAGGAGGGCGCGGCCAGGACGGTCCGGCGGGAGACCCGCACCCTGCGCGGGAGCACGACCTACACCGCCCGCGTCACGCACGCCCCGGGCCGGGTGCGCTGCGGCGAGCGGGCCTACGCCGGGATCCTGGTGATGACCGAGCCGGCCGCGCTCAACGGCCCGCAGGTGCGCGAGGCGGCGCTGGACGGCCCCGCCTGCCCGGCCCCCGAGCCCGCCCCCACTCCGACGCCCAGCGCGACGCCCACGACCGCCGCTCCGGCCCCGACCGACTCGGCCCTTGTCGGCCAACCAAGCGTGCGCTAGCTTGGCAAGCGATGAGCGGTGACACCTCCGCGCTGGTCATCCAGCGCTGTACCTCCTGCGAACGCCCCATCCACCTCCCCGAGGCGTCCTGCCCCTGGTGCGGCGGCGAGCGCCTTGTCTTCGAGCCCGCCTCCGGCGAGGGCGTCGTGCACACCTTCACCGTCGTGCACCGCTCCTTCGCCCCCGCCTATCGGGGCCGGGAGCCGTACGTCATGGCCTGGGTGGACCTGCCAGAAGGCGTCAGGGCGTTCGGGCACGTGATCGGGTGCGCGCCGGACGACGTGCGGATCGGCCTGCCGGTACGGGTGACGTTCGTCGACGACCTTCCCCATTGGAGGCCCGCGTGAAGCTCGGCAACGTCCTGATCCCCGTCACCGACCTGGACGAGGCGATCGCCTTCTACGGGCTGCCGGTGAAGTTCCGCGACGGCGACAGGTTCGCCGCGCTCGACGGGGGCGGGGTCACCGTGGCGCTGGCCGGTCCCGCCGAGCACGTCACCGCGTCGGCGGCGCCGTCGTACAAGGTGGACGACGTCACGCGGACCGTGGCGGAGATGGCCGGGCGCGGGGCCGAGGTGGTGCGGGCTCCCGAGGCCGGGCCGCACGAGACGCGGGCCGTGCTGCGCGATCCCTCCGGAAACGTCTTCGTGCTCTATTCGCCCCTCTGACCTGGAGGCACCCCCCATGGCGCGATCACCTTACGGCAACTACGGCCACGCGATCCTGACCGCCGGAGCGCTGCGCACGCCCGATCGGGTGGCGCTGACGTACTGCGGTGAGCAGAGCTTCACCTACGACCGGCTCAACCGGAACGTCAACCGCATCGCCAACGCCCTCCTCGCGGCCGGCGTCGCGCCGGGGCAGCGGGTGGCCGCGCTGCTCAACGAGACGCTGCGGGTGGCCGAGGTCTACCTGGCGCAGGCCAAGATCGGGGCGGTCACGGCGGCGCTGAACCCGTACTGGCCGGTGGAGACGCTGCGGGACGTGGTGGCGGCCTCCGGCTGCACGGCCTTCGTGTACGACGCCACCGTCGAGGACGTCGTCGGCCGGATCCGCGACTCGCTGCCCGGCGTGACCACCTGGATCGACGTACGGGACCTGCCCGGCGCGCCCGACGACGAGCCGCCGCTGAGCGGGTTCCACGACGACCCGCTGGCGCTCTACTACACCTCGGGGACCACCGGGCTGCCCAAGGCGGTCGTGCACACGCACGCGTCGTCGCTGGCCACGGCCCAGATCTGGCTGGACGTGCCGCGCGCGCCCGACTCGGTGTTCGGGACGGGCGCGATCATCTGGGGCATCGGCTTCCCGGCCATCGTGGGGCCCGCCCTGTACGCGGGGATGCGGCTGGTGCTGGAGCAGGACTGGGGCCCGGCGAACTTCCTGCGGGTGGTGCCCCGCGAGCGGGTCACGCACGTGTCGCAGATCCCGTCGTTCTACTCGGCGCTGCTGGCCTCGCCCGACCACGAGGGCGTGGACCTGTCGTCGCTCCGGGTGATCATGCTGGGTGGCGAGCCGCTGACGGCGACCATGCTCGACCGGATCAAGGCGCGGCTGCCGGAGGCGGGCGTGTTCTCGTACTACGGGCAGACCGAGGCGCCGTACACGTGCATGGGGCGGGTGGACGACGGTTCCACGCCGCTGGGGTCGTCGGGGCGGGCCCGCACGGGCAACGCGGTGCTGATCACCGACACACAGGGCGACCGGGTGATCGACGAGGTCGGTGAGATCAACCTGGCCGGGCCGCACCGGATGGCGGGCTACGACGGCCTGCCGGACAAGACGGCGGAGGTGCTGCGCGGCGACTGGTACGTCGGCGGCGACCTCGGCACGATCTCCGCCGACGGCGTGCTGCGCGTGCTCGGGCGGCGCGAGGACGCGATCGTCAAGGGCGGCGTCTGGACCCAGCCGTCCGTCATCGAGGAGGCGGCCTCGGCGCTGGACGGAGTGGCCGAGGCGGGCGCGGTCGGGGTGCCCGAGGGCGCCGCCGAGCAGCGGGTGCTGCTGGCCGTCGTACCGCGCGCCGGGCACGGCCTGGACGCCTCCAAGCTGGCGCTGGCCCTGGCCGACCTGCTGCCCGCGCACCAGTGCCCCGACCATATCGTGGTGGCCGAGGAACTGCCGCACTCGCAGGACGCCTCCGGCGGACCCGGCAAGCTGCTGCGCAGGAAGATCCGCGAGCTGCTCACGTGACCATCTACGAACACGAGGTCAAGGCGCTGATCAGCGCGGCGGGAGTGCCGGTGCCACGCGGCGTCGTGGTGCGCGGGACCGACTTCGGCGCGGCCCGCGACCTGGCCGAACCGCTGGTGCTGAAGGCGTTCGGGGCCGGCCTCGTCCATAAGAGCGAGAACCAGGCGGTGGCCCTGGGGCTGCGCTTCAGCGAGCTCGAAGCGGTCGCGGCCGGGATGCGGGCCAGGCTGGAGCCCGCCGGGTTCCTGGTCGAGGAGCAGGCCGGGCCGGGGGTCGAGCTGATCGTCGGCCTGGTGCGGGACCCGGCGTTCGGCCCCGTGCTGCTCACCGGGCTCGGCGGCGTGTGGACGGAGGCGCTGCGCGACACCGCGCTGCGGCTCTGCCCGATCTCCGAGCAGGACGCGCGCCGCATGCTGGCCTCCCTGCGCGGCGCCGCGCTGCTGGACGGCTGGCGCGGCGGCCCGCCCGTGGACGTGGACGCCGTGGTCAAGCTGCTCATGACCGTGGGCGGCCCCGGCGGGCTGTGGGAACGGCTGGAGCTGGGCGAGTTCGAGCTGAACCCGGTGATCGCCGGCCCCTCGGGGGTGATCGCGGTCGACGCCCGCCATCTGCCGGGCGAGACGCCGCCCGCCGCCGTGACCAGGACGACGGACTTCCTGCCGCTGTTCGAACCCAGGGCGGTGGCCGTCGCCGGGGCCTCCACGTCCCGGCCGAACTTCGGGAACATGTTCCTGGGCTTCTACCGGGCGGCGGGCGTCCCGCTGGTGGCCGTGCATCCGTCGGCGGACGAGGTGGCCGGGGTGCGCGCGGTGCCGTCGCTGGAGCGGGCCCAGCTCGACCAAGCGGTCGACCACGCGGTCGACTACGCGCTCGTGGCCGTGCCCGCCGAGCGGTGCGCCGAGGTGCTGCGGCAGGCGCGCGGGGTGCCGTTCGTGCAGGTGATGAGCGGCGGGTTCGGCGAGGCCGGGCGGCCCGAGCTGGAGGCCGAGCTGGTCGCTGCGGCGCGGGCGGCGGGCACGCGGCTGCTGGGGCCCAACTGCATGGGCGTCTACTGCCCGCGCGGGCGCCAGACGTTCGTCGGCGGTGGCCTGGGGCCGCCGGGGTCGGTCGCGCTGATCTCGCAGAGCGGCGGCCTCGCGGGCGAGGTGATCAAGGTCGGTGAGGGGCGCGGGCTGGCGTTCAGCAGGGTCGTCACCGTCGGGAACTCCGCCGACGTCACCCCGGCCGAGCTGCTGCGCTGGCTCGCCCGCGACCCCGAGACGCAGGCCGTGGGGCTCTATCTGGAGGACCCGAGAGACGGGCGGGAGCTGTACGCGGCGCTGCGGGCCGCCGACCTGCCCGTGGTGCTGCTGGTCGGCGGGCGCAGCGGGCAGGGCCAGGAGGCGGCGGCCTCGCACACCGGCGGCCTCGTGAGCGACCGGCGGATCTGGGAGGCGGTTGCCGAGCAGGCGGGAGCCGCGCTGGTGTCGAGCCAGGACGACCTGATCGGGGTGCTGGCCTACTTCCAGGCGCACGGCTCGCGCGTCACCTCCGGCGACCAGGTGCTGGTGGTGGGGCCGAGCGGGGGTGCGAGCGTGCTGGCGGCGGACGCGTTCGACCTGGCCGGGGTACGGCTCGGCGCGCTGCCCGGCGACCGCCTGGCCGCGCTGCGCGGGCTCGGGGTGGTGGCCACGGGCAACCCGCTCGAAGTGCCCGTGGGGCCCATGGGGCGGCCCGGGCTGGTGGCCGAGGTGGTCGACGCGCTCGGGGTGCCGTACCGGGACGTGGTGGCGCACGTGAACGTCCAGGCGTTCTTCACCTACGGCGACGCGGCCGAACCCCTGTACGCGTACACGCGGGCCTTGGCCGGAGCCCAGGCCGCGCGGCCGGCCACCAGGATCACCCTCGTCACCAGGAACGGCGAGTGCGCGCCCCCGGGCGCCGAGGACGAAGTGAGGCGGATCGCGGCGGCGGCGGGGATCCCCGTCTACCGCTCCATGGAGGCGGCCGCCGTGGCCGTCGCGGCTGGAGGACGCTATGGGGCTGCTTGACGGCAAGGTCGCGCTGATCACCGGCGGGGCGCGGGGCATGGGGGCGGCGCACGTGCGGCTGTTCCTGGCGGAGGGCGCGCGGGTGGTGTTCGGGGACGTGCTGGACGAGGAGGGCAAGGCGCTGGCGGAAGAGACCGGGGCGACGTACGTGCGTCATGACGTGACGAGCCCGGAGGAATGGGACCGGGCCGTGGAGACGACGACGGACACGTACGGGAAGCTCGACATCCTGGTCAACAACGCCGGGATCCTGAAATTTCGGCGAATCGCCGAAATGTCGCCCGACGACTTCGACCGGATCATCGGCGTCAACCTCAAGGGCACCTGGCTGGGGATCAAGTCGGTGATCGAGCCCATGAAGGCGGCCGGGCGCGGCGCGATCGTGAACATCTCCTCGATCGAGGGCTTCGTCGGGGCCGAGGGGCTGTCGGCGTACGCGGCCTCGAAGTTCGGGGTGCGCGGCGTCACCAAGTCGGCGGCGCGGGAGCTGGCCAGGTTCAAGATCCGGGTGAACTCGGTGCACCCCGGCGCGATCAACACCGCGATGGTCATGGATCCGGAGATGATGCGCGAGGTCGACGCCGACGCCTTCGCGAAGTCCATGGTCATCAAGCGGTTCGCCAAGCCCGTCGAGGTGTCGCACGTGGTGGCGTTCCTGGCGTCGGACCGGTCCAGCTACTGCACGGGCAGCGAGTTCACGGTCGACGGGGGTCTACTGACGGGCGCAGGGTACTGAAATCTCACCCAAAGGTAGATCTTTTTACATTAAACCACCTTAGTTTGGACATTTCTGGCAGCATCGCTGACCTGCGGATTCGATCCCGAGGAAGACATGGGTCTTTCTTGGAACGTGCTTGACCTGGGGTTACGACTTGGTAACCTCACTCATCACGTAAGACGACAGGCCTCCGGTTTTGTCACACGCGTCCCGGGTTGCACCTCTACCCCGTGTCGCGTGCGCAAACCCGGTCTTGCCCGGAAGGTTGCCCCTCACTTCCATGACGCCAGAGATGCAGAAGTACATCGACCTGCTCGAGAGTCAGCTCGGCTACTCGGAGAAGTCAGGCGATTACACCAAGTTCGGTGACTGGTACGGCAAGAACATCGAGTTCGACGCCGACTACGCCTCCGCTCCCTGGTGTGACATGTATCTCTCCTGGGCCGCGCACAAGCTCGGCTACGAGGAGTGGATCGGGCAGTTCGCGTGGACGGTCGCGCACGCCAAGTGGTTCAAGGAGCAGGACGCGTGGGGGAAGACGCCCAAGGTCGGCGCGTTCGTCTTCTACGACTGGAGCGGCACGAACAGCATCGACCGCATCGACCACGTCGGCATCGTGACCAGGATCGAAGGCGACACGATCTACACGATCGAGGGCAACATCGACGGAGGCGTCGCCAAACGCAAGGAACGTGACACGAGCAAGGTCGTCGGGTACGGCTATCCGCAGCGTGTCAAGGAGCGGCTGGACAAGGAGGCCGCGAAGAAGGAGGCCCCGATCGAGATCGGGGACGAGGCGCTCAGCTCCATGATCCCCCGGCCGGACGGAGACCCCGTCCCGCTGATCGCCCACCCAGGCGAGTCGGCCCAGAAGCAGGACCAGGGCCGCATCCAGCTCCAGAACGAGTCGCCCGCCAAGGGCAAGACCAAGACCCAGACCCGCGCGGAAGAGCCGGCCAGGCAGCCCGCGACGTCCCCTCAAAAGGCCCCGCAGGCCGCCCCCTCGGGCACACCCACGGGCGCGCCCAAGAAGGGCAAGCACGCCAAGCCGGCCACGGCCGACACCACGGCGGAGACCGCCAAGCCCCTCCCGACCCACGTGGACGCCTCCGCCGGCAGCCCGCTGCCGAGCGTCGACTCCCCCACGCTGATCGGCTCGGCCCTGGTGGCCGCCATCGCGCTGCTCGCGGTGGCCAAGACCCGCCGCCTCCGCCTGGCTCCGGCGCCCGCCGCGGCGGCGTCGTCCCGCCCGTCCCGCCCGTCCCGCTCCAAGGCGGGCCGCCGCCGCCGGCGCAGGGCCACCACGGCGCCGGTCACGGCCACCGTCTCGCGCCGGGACCCGCTGGAGGTCCTGGACGCTCCCAAGCGCTCTGTGGAGACGCCCAGGCATCGCCGGCTGGAGACCAGGCCGTTCGATCTCGCCACGGACGCCGCGCCGGCCCAGGCCGCTTCCAGGCCCCACCGCCACGCCGCCGGTACGAAACCGCTCGACACCGAGCCGTTCACACCCGCGTTCGACGCCGACCCCTTCGAGGCCGACTTCGACCGGAGCAGCTTCGCCTTCACCGAGGACACCGGGACGATCGCGGCCATCCAGGACGACACGGGACCGCTGGAGCTCATCCTCGACACCGGACCCCTGCGGCGCGTCGTCGACACGGGCCCGTTCGAGCGCATCGTGATCCCCGGCGCGACCAGCCCGTGGGACGCCTTCGCCCCGTCCAGGCGCCGCGACATCTCCGCCACCTACCGGGGCCGGCGGCGCAGCCCCGTCGTCGAAGAGGGGGCGGTCTTCCAGACCGACGCCCCGCCGCGCGGGCGCCGGCACCGGCAGGCGTTCCCGCAGGAGACCCCGCTGCGCGGCCGCCGCCACCGGGCGGTGCCGGACGACGATGGGCGGCTGGTCGGCGCGGGCGGCGGAAGGGGTCGTCACCGCGCCTGAGCAAATCGGGAACTCCAATTCCGCGTCCAGCCCCCGTCCGAGTGGGAGGAATGGGCGGACGACGATGAGGAACCGGCGGAGGTAGCGGAGCCGCCCGATCAGGCCGAGCTCTGCGTCAGGAAGAACACCCTGGTCAGGGTCGAGGACCAGCTCTGCGACGACGAGGTGAAGGGCTACGCCTGGTGGTACGTCGCCACCACGCCGAAGGTCCCGGTCATCGGCGGGAAGGCGAAATCCGGCGCGAGTCAAGTTCCCGCAGTGGGTGCGAAAGTCGCGAACGGCTCGTTCTACATGCCCGTTCATGCCGGCTCGTTCAATAGGAAAGATCACGACCCGCCGGTGTTCCTGACCCCGTAGTCGGTGGCGAAGGCGGTCAGCCGGGATACCGCGTCCCGGCTGCGCGTCCACGGCCGGACGATCAGGCGCTCCACCCCCAGCCCCGCCCACACGGCCACCTCGTCCGGGGAGGCCAGCTCATAAGCGTGCGCCGTCACGGGCACGCCCGCCCCGAGCCGGTCGAGTTGCGGCTTGATCGACTCGGTCGTGTGCGGCATGCTGATCCACCCGTCGCACAGCCGGGCCGCCCTGCGCAGCGCGGCCGCCGACTCGCCGCCCGCGAGGATGGGCAGCCGCCGCTGCACCGGTTTCGGCTCGAAGGCGACCTCGGGGAAGGAGTAGAACCGCCCGGAGTGGGCGACCACCGGGTCGCTCCAGAGCCGCCGGACCACCTCGATCGCCTCGTCCAGCCGCGCCCCCCGCGTCTCGAACGGCACCCCGGCCGCGTCCCACTCCCCGCGATACCAGCCCGCCCCGACCCCGCAGATGGCCCGCCCCGAGGAGACCACGTCCAGCGTGGCGAACGCCCGGGCGGACACGAAGGGGTGGCGCAGGGCCAGCAGTTGCACGGCCGTGCCGAGCTTGACGCGGGAGGTGTGGGCGGCCAGCCAGCACAGGTACGCGGGAGCGTCGAACAGCGGCGTCGCCGGCTTGATCCCCGGGTCCGAGGTGCCCGGGTAGACGGCCAGGGACAGGTCGGTGGCGAAGACGAGGTGCTCGGGCAGCCAGACCGACTCGAAGCCCAGCTCGTCGGCGGCCATCGCCACGTCCTTCCAGGCGGCCGGGTGCAGCAGGCCGAGCGGCACACCGAACTTCACGGGTATCTCCCCAGATCGCCGCCGGTCAGGGTGTGGCGGAGGCGTTCGCGGTGCGCGGCCGTGGTGCCGTACGCGGCGGACAGGGACCAGGCCCGCGCGAGCCAGAACCGCAGGTCCAGCTCCTCGGTGTAGCCGATCGCCCCGTGCACCTGCAGCGCCACCCGCGCGGCCAGGGTCGCGGCCTCCCCGGCGGCGGCCTTGGCGGCGCTCACGTCGCGATCGGCGGTGGGCACGTCGCCGTCCACCGACAGCGCCGCCCGCCAGACCAGCGGCGCGGCGAACTCGACGGCCACCGCCACGTCCGCGAGCTGGTGCTTGACCGCCTGGAACGACCCGATGGCGGCCCCGAACTGGGTGCGGACCCGCGCGTACCCGACGGTGACCGCGAGCAGTTCCCTGGCGACCCCGATGAGCTGCGCGGAGGTCGCCACCGTGATCCGCCGCGAGATCGCCTCGACGGACCCGCTCAGCGGCTCGGACGCCTCGAAGGACACCTCGAACAGCGGGCGGGACGAATCCGGTCCACGCCGGGGAACCAGGCGCGCGGACTCGCGGGCGACCACGCGTAACCCGTCGTCCCGCGCCACCACGATGAGGTCGGCGAGGTCGGCGTCCGAGGCGTGGTCCTGCCCGGCCGGCACTATGCCGACGCACAGCTCCCCGGACGCCGCGCCCGGCAGGTACGCGGCCGCCACGACGGTCTCCGCGACCGGCCCCGGCAGGCAGGCCCGCCCGGTCTCCTCCAGCGCGGGCACGACATCGGCCAGCCCGAGCCCCAGCCCGCCGGCCTCGGCGGGCGCCAGCAGCCCGAAGAACCCCAGCCCGGCCAGCTCCTTCCAGGCGGGCCGCCGCTCGCCGCGCAGCGCGGCCGCCGGGCAGTGCGCCCGCAGCACGTCGCACACGGTCTCCGCCAGGGCGAGCTGCTCCTCCGTGAAGCCGAAGTTCATCGCGGCAGCCCCAGAACTCGTTCGGCGACGATCGTGCGCTGGATCTCGTTCGTCCCGGCGTAGATCGGCCCGGCCAGCGCGAACAGGAACCCGTCCAGCCAGTCCGTCTCCCCCGCCCGCTCGCCCAGCAGCTCCATGGCCAGGGCGTGCATGCGCAGGTCCAGCTCGGACCAGAAGATCTTGCCCAGGCTGGCCGCCGACCCGAGGTCCTCGCCCGCCATGATCCGCCGCGCCGTCCCGAACGTGTGCAGCCGGTACGCCTCCGCCTCAGCCCAGCACCGCGCGGCCCGGTCGGCGAGCGCCGGATCGGCCCCGCGCGCCAGGCGGACGAGCCGGTCGGCGGTGGCCAGGAAGCGCCCGGGGCTGCGCAGCGCCAGGCCGCGCTCCGACGACGTGGTGGCCATCGCGATCCGCCACCCTTGCCCGGCCTCGCCCAGCACCATCGACTCGGGCACGAACACCCCGTCGAAGTGCAGTTCGGCGAAGCCCGGCAGCCCGTCGAGCTGCGCGATCGGCCGCACGGCCACGTCGTCGAGGGGGAACAGGAAGTACGTCAGCCCTTTGTGCCGGGCCCCCGAGGTGCGGAACAGGCCGAACCCGTGGGTGGCGTAGGCGGCGCGGGAGCTCCACGTCTTGTGCCCGTACAGGCGCCAGCCGCCGGGCGCGGGCTCGGCGCGTGAGGTCAGCGCGGCCAGGTCGCTGCCCGCCTCCGGCTCCGACCACGCCTGCGCCCAGACGTCGGCGCCGGAGGCCATCCGGGGCAGCCAGCGGGCCCGCTGCTCGGGGGTGCCGAACCGCATGAGTGACGGGGCCAGCAGGAAGATGCCGTTCTGGGTGACGCGGGCGGGGGCGCCGGCGGCCCAGTATTCCTCCTCGAAGATCAGCCATTCGATCAGGGAGGCGCCACGGCCGCCGTACTCGTCGGGCCAGGAGACGACGGACAGCCGCGCGCCCGCGAGTTTCGCCTCCCAGGCGCGGTGTGCCTCGAAGCCGTCGGGGGTGTCCATGGACGGGAGCGGTCCCGGCGCGTACGTGCTCAGCCAGGCGCGAACCTCGGCGCGGAAGTCCCGCTCGGCCGGGGAGAAGTCGAGATCCACAGCAACCAAACTAGCGCACGCTTGGTATTGTCGCCAGCTCGCTTGATGCGGACTTAGTGTGGGGCTGTGCAGGGACTGCTGCTGCGGCTCTCGACGCTCGACGCGGACGCGGAGAGCGCGGTGCGGGTCATCGCCTACTTCGACTCGCTGGTGCGCGGCCACGTGAGCGTGCCCGTGCTGCTCAAGGCCACGGCCCGGCTGACGCAGTGCCCGGTCGGCCTGTTCGACGCGGCCACCGGGCGGCGCACCCGCACCTCGCCCGGCGGCGCGCTCGACACTCCCGCGTCCGCGCCGGCCTCGGTGCGGGAGCTGAGCTCGGGGCTCGGGTCGGTCTGGATGGAACGCGAGGGGCCGGCGCACGGGCTCGACGAGATCGTGCTCGAACGGTACGCGGTGGCGGCCGAGGTCACCCTGGAACGCGCCGCCGCGCTGACCCGGACCGGGCGGGACCCGGCGCTGGTCGAGCTGGTGCTGTCGGCCGAGACCGGCGAGGCCGAACGCGCCCGCGCCCTGCGCCTGCTCGGCTTCGACCCGGCCACCCCGCTCCAGGCGCTGGCCATCGCCCTGCCCGACACCGAACCGCCCAACCGAGGACTGCCCGACCGGGGGCTGCCCGACCGAGGGCTGCCCGACCAGGGGCTGGCCGCCGGATTGCGCATGATGGGGCACCATGTGCGGGCCGCCACGATCGGCGACACCCAGGCCGTGCTGGTGGCGACCACCCTGCCCGAGCTGCCCGACGGGGCCAGGATCGGGATCGGCCCCGAGCTGCCCGGGGCGCGGGCGGCCGAGTCGTGGACGGGCGCCCGCACCGCGCTGCGCTTCACCGGCCCCCACGACCGGGTCATGCGCTGGTCCGACCTGGGCGCGCTGGCGCTCTTCGCCGACCTGCCCGAGGCCGCGATCGCGGGCCTGGCCGACGTCCAGGCGATGGCCGGGCTGGGCGAGGAGTCACTGCTCGCGGTGCGGGCCCTGTGCCTGGCGGGCTCGGTACGCGGCGCGGCCGTCGCCCTGCACCTGCACCACAGCTCGCTGGCCGGGCGCATCGCGCGGGCGGAGTCCGTACTCGGATTCTCGCTCGCCGATCCGGCCGGCCGCACGCGCGCCCACCTGGCCCTCGCCCTCACCCGCCTTCAGGCGAACCCGCCGGTCAGAGGCCGAGCCCCCGCTTGAGCGCCACCACCCTGGTCTCCCTGGCCCGCCTGCTCAGCGCGGTGTCGGGCACCATGCCGTCGAACCCGTGGAAGGCCCCCGGGTAGAGGTGGAACTCGGTGGACACCCCGGCCCGCGTCAGCCGCAGGGCGTAGTCCATGTCCTCGTCCCTGAACACCTCCAGCTCACCGACGTCGATGAACGCGGGCGGCAGCCCGGCGAGGTCGGTCGCCCTGGCCGGAGCCGCGTACGGGGACACGTCGTCGGTGCCGACCCGGTCGCCGAGCAGCGCGGTCCAGCCGAAGATGTTGGCGCTCCTGTCCCAGACCACCGCCTCGGTGAACTCGTGGCTGGACGGCGTGATGTTGCGGTCGTCCAGCATCGGGCAGACGAGGAGCTGGAAGGCCACGTCGGGCCCGCCCCTGTCGCGGGCCAGTAGCACGGTCGCGGCGGCGAGCCCGCCGCCCGCGCTGGCCCCGCCGACGGCCAGCCGCGCCGGGTCGATGCCCAGCTCGTCCGCCGTCTTGGCGGTCCACACCAGGCCCGCGTAGCAGTCTTCGACCGGCGCGGGATGCGGGTGGTCGGGGGCCAGCCGGTAGTCGACGGACACCGCCACGATGCCGAGCCGTTCGACGTAATCGATCATCATCGCGTCGTCGATCTCGGGAACCCCGATGATCATTCCACCGCCGTGGATCCAGAAGAGCCCCGGCCGTCCCTGAACGTCCCCGCCGGGCCGGTAGATCCGGACCCGGATGTCCGGCTCGCCGTCGGGCCCCGGGACCTGCCGGTCCTCGATCACCACGGTGGTGTCCGACGGCGGCGCGGCGGCCAGCATCGCGTTGACCTGGGCGCGGTGCCCCGGCAGCTCTTCGGGCGTCAGGTTCGCCATGTCGAACGCCGGAAGAGGCGCACGCTCAAGCGTGGCCCGGATTTCCGGGTCCAGGTTGGGGTGGAATGCCATGAGGTTTCCCTTCCACGGTGCTACGAGGCCTACTCCTCGATCGTCAGAGTCCGTGGCCGGGTCGCACAACCGCCATCCGGCGGTGATTGCCCGCCTCAGCCCCGCCGTTCGGCGAGCAGGCCCACCACACTCTCGGCCAGCGGGGCGGCGCTGGCCGGGTTCTGGCCGGTGGCCAGGCGGCCGTCCACCACCACCTGAGCCTGCCACGTGTCACCGGGCTCGTGCCGAGCGCCACGCTCTGCCAGCTTGTCGGCCAGCAGGAACGGCACCACGTGCGCCACCCCGCGCAGCTCCTCCTCCGTGTTGGTGAACGCCGCCACGCGCCTGCCCGCCACCAGGTACGAGCCGTCGGACAGCGTCAGGTTCACCAGCGCGGCCGGGCCGTGGCAGACGGCCGCGACGACGCCGCCCCGCTCGTACACCTCTCGGCCGACGCGGATCACGTCCGGGTCGTCGGGGAAGTCCCACATCGTGCCGTGGCCGCCGGCGTAGAGCACGGCGTCGTAGCGGGAGGCGTCGACGTCGGCCAGGCGGAGGGTGTTGCGCTGTTCGGGGGAGGCGACGAAGGCGGCCTGCGCGGGGTCGGCCGGGTCGTAGCCGTCCTGCGGCGGCTCGCCGCCGCGCACGCTGGCGACGTCCACGTCGAACCCGGCCTTGCGGAAGATCTCCCAGGGGTGGGCGGCCTCGGGCACGTAGTATCCGGTCTTCTCCACGCCGCCGAGGTCGTCGTGGCTGGTCAAAGTGATCAGGATGCGCTTGGTCATGCCTCCGAGCATCGTCCCTATGAGCCATCAGCCACAAATAACGGAACCTGACTCGAGCCATCAGAATAGTGATGTGTCACCACTGTCGCTCGATCTGCTGCGCACCTTTCTCGCGGTGCACAGGACCGGCTCCATCACGGCCGCCGCGCAGACACTCGGCCTGTCGCAGCCGGCGGTGACCGCGCAGGTCAAGTCGCTGGAGTCGGCGCTGGACCGGCCGCTGTTCGACCGGCTGCCGCGCGGCGTCGCGCCCACGCCGGCCGCCGACGAGCTGGCCCGCCGGGTGGCGCCCGCGCTCGACGCGCTGGACGGGGTGGTGGAGTCGGAGCTGCCCTCGGACGAGGCCGTCCATCTGGGCGGGCCCGCCGAGTTCCTGTGCGAGGTGGTGATGCCGATGCTGGCCCCGCTCGTACGCGACGGGCTGCGGCTGCGCTTCACCCTGGGCCTGTCCGACGACCTGCTGGCCGATCTCGCGGCCGGGCGGCTGGACCTGGTGCTGTCCACGATCCGGCCCCGGCTGCGCGGCGTGCGGGCCGACCCGGTGTACGACGAGGAGTTCGTCCTGGTCGCCGCGCCGTTCGTCGAGGAGCCCGCGCCGCTGGTCGCCTACGCCGAGGATCTGCCGATCGTGCGGCGCTACTGGCGCACCGTGTACGGCCGCCGCCCGTCGATGGCCGCCCAGGTCGTCATCCCCGATCTGCGCGGGGTGCTGAGCGCGGTCAGGGCGGGGATGGGGGTGTCGGTGCTGCCCGCGTACCTGTGCCGCGGCGACCTGGCCGCCGGCACCCTGGTCAGGCTGGCGGTCCCGGAGGAGCCGCCGATCAACACCGGCTACCTGGCCGTCCGCTCCGGTGCCGAGGCCCGGCCGGCCGTGGCCCGGGTGCGCGCCCATCTCGTCAAGGAGCTGCGGGCCGCGCCGCCGTACTAGAAGGGCTTGCCCTTGACGCGCGGGTCAAGGGTTAGGGTCGCGACGCCCTCATGCCCTAAGGAGTGTCATGTCACGAGAAGTCAGGCTCGCCACCATCCCGGACGGGCTGCCGCGGCCCGAGCACTTCGTCGTCGCCGAGGTCCCGCGACCCGTGCCTGGCGACGGTGAAGTGCTGGTCCGCAACCGCTACTTCCACGTCTTCGCCGCGCTGAGCACGCTGGTCGGCGGCAGGGTGAAGAACACGCCCATCCCGCCGCTACGCCCCGGCGACACCCTGCCAGGACCCGCGATCGGCGAGGTCGTGTCGGCCGCCGGCGAGCTGCGGCCCGGCGACCTGGTCTTCCACTGGATGGGCTGGCGCGAGTACGCGGCCGTGCCGATCGGCCAGGTCACGCCGCTGGGCGACACGCTGCCCGACCCCGTCGCGCACCTGAGCAAGGGTGACCTCGCCTACGCCGCGCTGACCAGGGACGCCGAGGTCAGGCCCGGGGACACGGTGTTCGTCTCGGGCGCCGCGGGCGCTGTCGGGTCGATGGCCGGGCAGATCGCCCGGTTGCTGGGCGCCGGCCGGGTGATCGGCAGCACCGGCTCGCCGGAGAAGGCCGACCGGCTGGTCGGCGAGCTGGGGTACGACGCGGTGGTGGTCCGCGGCGCGGGGCCGATCGAAGAGCAACTGGCCAAGGCCGCGCCCGACGGCATCGACGTCCTCCTGGACAACGTGGGCGGCGACCAGCTCCAGGCGGCGGTCGCCGCGGCCCGGCCGGGCGCCCGGTTCGTCCTGGTCGGCGCGTTGTCCGGGCAACTGTCCACCAGTGAGACCGGGCTGGTCGAGCTCGACCCGTACCAGCTCATCCTCAAGCGGATCTCGATCAGGGCCTACCAGGGTCAGCAGGAGCGATCCGACTGGCTCGAACGGTTCGGCGACCGGCTGCGCGCGGGCGACCTCACGTTCCCGCATGTCAGGGTGGCGGGCATCGATCAGGCGCCGGGGGCGTTGCACGAGGTGATCACGGGACGGCATTTCGGGACCGTCATCGTCGAGTTGTAGAGGGTTTCCTGGAGGATCGATGCGCATCGGCGACGCCGCGGCCGCGGCGGGCACCACGCCCCGGGCACTGCGCTTCTACGAGCAGCGGGGGCTGCTGACCCCGCCCCCGCGCACGGCCACCGGCCAGCGCGAATACGGACCGCGCGAGGTGGCCAGGGTGCGCCTGATCCGCGACATGCTGTCGCTGGGGCTGACCGTCGAGGACGTCCGCAGTTGCGCCGATCGCCTGCACCTGCTGGAGGGCGACACGCTGCCGCCACGCGGCGGGCCCGGTTGCTCCACCACCGCCGGGGTGGTGGAGCGCCGGCTCGCCGCCCTCGACGCGGAGATCGACCGCCTGTCCCGGCTGCGCGCCCGGCTCGCCGAACGCGCGGCGGAAGAGGCTCCGCTTGACCGCATGACCGAGGAGGCGCCGGTTCGCCGCATGGCCGAGGAGGCCAGGTGATCTAGGGCGTGCCCCAGGAGGCCAGGAGCCGCAGCGACTCCTCCGACACGCCGTCCGGCTCCGGATGCAGCAGGCTGAGCCGCTGCCCGGGGCCGCCGGGCACGTCGAACGTCTCGTAGCGCAGCGTCAGCTCGCCGACCACGGGATGCCGGAACCGTTTGACGCCATGGGTGCGCTCCTTGACCACCCGGCCGGCCCACAGGACGCGGAAGCGCTCACTGCGTACGGACAGCTCGCCGATCAGGGAAAGCAGCGCGGGGTCGTCCGGGTGGCGGCCGGTGGCCAGGCGCAACTGGCCGACGGTGGCGCGCAGGACCTCTTCGTGCTCCGAGTAGAGCGTGGCCGACTGGTCGTGCAGGAAGTTGTACCTGGCCAGGTTCGCGCCGGGGCGGCACAGCCCGGGGAAGAGCGCGTCGGCCAGCCGGTTCCAGGCGAGCACGTCCAGCCGGTGGCCGGTGACCAGCGCGGGCACGTCGGCGTCGGCCACCCGCTCCAGCAGCCGGGCCAGCTCGGGCCGCACCCCGCCGGACGGCCGGGGGCGGGCGCGCGGGGCGGCCAGGTCGAACAGGTGGGCCCGCTCGGCGTCGGTCAGGCCGAGCGCCGTGGCCAACGACTCCAGTACGGACGCCGAAGGTTGAGTGGTGCGGCCCTGTTCGAGGCGGACCAGGTATTCGACGCTGATCCCGGCCAGTTGGGCCAGCTCCTCGCGGCGCAGCCCGCGCACCCGTCTGCGCGGCCCGCCGGCCATTCCCACGTCCTCCGGCGCGACCTCACTCCTGCGCATCCGGAGGAAGGCGCCCAGCTCCCTGTTCATGCCACAATTCTGCCGACCGAGGACACGCCCAGCGTGGCCCTCTTCGTACCTGGATCACGGAGGCTCGGCTCGGCATGCTGGCGTCATGTGCCATTCCACTGACAGCCGGCCGCCCGCTCCGCCGATCCAGGGCGAGGTGGCCTCCCACCAACCGGCCGAGCTGACCGCCGCCGACGGCAACCGCCTGCTCGCCTACCGGGCCGAGCCGGCCGAGCCCAACGGGCGCGGCATCGTGATCCTGCCCGACGTGCGCGGTCTGCACCCGTACTACCGTGACCTGGCCGTACGGTTCGCCGAGGCCGGGTTCCGTACGATCGCGGTCGACTACTTCGGCCGTACGGCGGGCCTGGGGGATCGCGGCGACGACTTCGACTTCATGACGCACGTCAAGCAGGTCACCACCGACGGGATCCGCGCCGACGTCAAGGCCGCCACCGACGAGCTGGCGGCCGACGGGCTGCCGGTGTTCTCGGTGGGCTTCTGCATGGGCGGCGCCCACTCGTGGCGGCAGGCGGCCGAGGGCAACGGGCTCGCGGGCGGCATCGGCTTCTACGGCGCGCTGCGCGCCATCGAGGAGCCGGCCACCGGGCCCGGGGCGCCGCTGCTCCTGCTGCGGGCGGGGGCCGACACGGTCTCGACGCCGGAGGACTTCGCCGCGTACGAGGCCGCGCTCACGCGGGTGGGGACCGAGCACGAGAGCCACGTGTACGAGGGCGCGCCGCACTCGTTCTTCGACCGCTCCTACGCCGAGTGGGCGGACGCCTGCCAGGACTCCTGGCGCCGCATCCTGTCCTTCACCGAACGCCACGCCTAACCCAGGTAGGCGGCCCTGACGACGGGATCCTCCCTGATCTCGGCCGGCGACCCGGTGGCGATCACCTTGCCGAGGTCCAGGACGACGATCCGGTCGCAGGTGCCCATGACGAAGCCCATGTCGTGCTCGACCAGCAGCACGGTCGTGTCCAGCGCCCTGATCACCTCACCCAGCCGATCCGTCTGACCGGCGTCCAGCCCGGAGGTGGGCTCGTCGAGCAGCAGCAGCCGGGGCCGGTCGGCCAGCGCCCTGGCCAGCTCGACGAGCCGGCGCCGGCCGACGGGGAGCGCGGCGGCGTACGCGTCGCGCAGTGGCGTGAGCCCGCACAGCTCCAGCACCTCGGCCACCCGCTCGCGGCGCTCACGTTCGAGCCGCCGCCGCGACGGCAGCCCGGCCAGGTCGGCGGCGAGCCCGCCACCGCCGCCGTGCCAGTCGAGCGCGGCCAGCACGTTGTCGGCCACGGTCAGCCGGCCGAACACCTGGGTCCGCTGGAACGTGCGGCGCAGCCCGGCCCTGGCCCGCCGGAGCGGTGACACGCCGGTCAGGTCGCGCCCCGCCATCCGTACGAGCCCCTCGTCGGGCCGGCGCAGCCCGGACACCACGTCGAACAGCGTCGTCTTGCCGGCCCCGTTCGGCCCGATCACGCCGCAGACCAGCCCCTCACCCACCTCGAACGAGACCCCGTCCAGCGCCCTGACCCCGCCGAACGCCACCGACACGCCCTCCACGGCCAGCATGGTCACCTCACCCCCAGATAGGCGGCGGTCAACCGCTCGCTGTCGACCTCGGCCCGCGGGCCCGCCCAGGTGACGCGGCCCAGCCGCATGAACGCCACCCGGTCCGCGATCGCCAGCGCCTCCGTGGCCTTCTCCTCGACGAGCAGCAGCGCCACTCCGCGTTCGCGCAGCTCGGCGAAGACCTCGAAGATCTGGCGTACCACCATCGGCGCCAGCCCGAGCGACGGCTCGTCGGCGATCAGCACCCGGGGCGGGCGCACGAGCGCGGGCGCGAGTGTGAGCAGTTGCTGCTCGCCGCCGGACAGGGCGCCCGCGAGCACGCCGCGCCGCTCGGCGAGCTGGGGCAGCCGCTCGTAGACGGGTTCGGGGTCGGCGAGCCAGGTCCGCAGGTTCTCCTCCACGGTGAGGCCGGGGAAGATGCCTCTGCCCTCGGGGGCCAGCATGATCCCGGCCCGGGCCCTGCGGTGGGCGGGCCAGGCGGTGACGTCCTCGCCGTCCAGCAGGATCCTGCCCTGGCTCACCGGCAGGTCTCCGGCCGCCGCCGCGCAGGTGGTGGACTTGCCGGCGCCGTTCGCGCCGAGCAGCGCGACGACCTCGCCGGGGTTGACGGTCAGGTGCACGCCGCGCAGGACGGTGCAGTCCTCGTACCCGGCGACGACGCCCTCCAGCGCGAACAGCGCCCGCCCTTCGTGCGGGGCCTCGGGGATCTCCTCCGTGACGGCCGGGCGGCGGCGGTGGCGCAGCTCGGCCATCTGGGTGAGCACCCCGTCGGGATGCTTGGCCAGGATCATGCCGCCCAGCCCGAACAGGATGGCGCCGACGTGCGCGGACAGGTCCCAGGTCGCCAGCAGCTCGGGTACGGCCACCGCGATCAGCCCGCCGAGCACGGCGCCGCCGATCCGGCGCACGCCCTGCAGCACGACCACGGCCAGCCACACGAACCCGGCGAAGGCCGGCAGATCGGTCGCCGTGATCGACCCCTTGGAGATGGCGAACAGCACGCCACCCAGCCCCGCGATCGCCGACGCCAGCGCGAACAGGACGATCTTGGTACGCGGCGCCGACAGCCCCGACGTCGTGGCCGCCGCCGGCGCCGACCGCACGGCCAGGATCGCCCGGCCGGAGGCGGACCGTTCGAGGTTGCGTACCAGCAACGCCACGCAGCCGATCAGCGCGAGCAGCACCACCACCCGCACACGCGGATCGGAGGTGTCGGCGAAGCCGAACCCGAGCGCGGGCAGCGACCAGCCGATCGTCCCGTTGCTGAACGCGTCCACCTGGAACAGCACCTGGTCGGCCAGCAGCGCCATGGCCAGCGTGGCCAGCGTCAGCACCCGCCCGCCCAGGCGCAGCGCGGGCAGCGCCACGAGCATCCCGACGGCCGCCGCCGCGAGCACGCCCAGCACGATCGCCACGAAGAACGGCAGCCCGGACGCGAACGCCCAGCCGCAGGTCAGCGCGGCCATCGAGGCGAACGCGGCCTGGGCCAGGTTCACCATGCCGCCGATCCCGGTCACCACCACGAACGAGCAGAAGATCAACGCCAGCACGAGCCCCTGCGCCGCGACGCCGACGTAGTACTCGGAGCCCGTGAACGCGAACACCACCAGCGCGGCCAGCCCGATCGCCCACGGCAGGCGGCGCCGCCAGGGCGGCAACCCGGCCAGGTGGTCGGGCGGCGGCGCGTCCTCGGCCGCGCTGCCGGCGACGCGGTCGCGGGACCTGTTCAGCAGGACGAGCCCGGCGAACAGCAGGATCACCGGCACGGCCGTACGCAGCCCGGTGACCTCCTGGAGGAAGTCGGTGTATCCGGCGACCAGGTTCTGCACGACGCCGAGCGCGAGCCCGGCCGCGAACGTCCACGGGATCGAGCGCAGCCGCCCGAACACCGCCGCCGTGGCCGAGGCGAACAGCAGCACCGTGTACGCGGTCGCGTCCAGCCCGAGCACCGAAACCGCCAGAACCCCGGCCAGCCCGGCGAGCCCGGAGCCGAGCATCCAGGCCAGGGCGGAGGTGGCGTCGGCGTCGATGCCCCGGAGCGTGGCCAGCCGGCGGCGGTCCACGGAGGCGCGCATGCGCAGGCCGTACGGGGTGTGCCGCATGAACGCCCACAACCCGGCCGCCGCCACCGCCGAGAAGGCGAACGTGATGAGCTGGTCGGTGTCCAGGTGCACTCCCCCGCCCACCTCGAACGCCTGGGCGGGGTGCGGCCCGATGCCGCGCGGCAGCGAGGTCGCGTCCGCGGGCGGCAGCCCGGCCAGGTCGACGACGAGCAGGCCGAGCGCGGGCAGCGCGATCGTGAGTCCGATGGTGGCGACGATCTGGGCGGTCTCCCCCGCCTGGGCGAGCCCGCGGAACATGGCCTTGTGCAGGCCGTAGCCGAGCGCGGGCGCGAACAGCGCCACCGACAGCAGGGCCGAGAGCCAGGCGGGCAGGCCGGCCTGGTTGAGCTCGTAGAACAGCAGGGCGGTCAGGAAGCCGATGGCGCCGTGGGCGAAGTTGAAGACGCCGGTGGCGGCGTACGAGAGCGTCAGGCCCGATCCCATGATCGCGAAGATGGCGCCGGTGACCAGGCCGCTGAGGATGTAGCCCAGGATCATTTGAGCGGCACGTTGTCGAAGCACTTCATGCTCTTGGCCACCTGGAAAGCGCCGCCCTCCAGCTTGACCAGAGCGCCGCAGCCGTTCGGCTCGGTGTGGTCCTTGGGATACCGGACCTTTCCGAAGCCGGCGTTCTCGTAGGCGTACGAGCCGTTGCCCGTGGCCAGGAACTTCTCCCTGGTCAGGTCCTTGCCGGTCTTGTTCGCCATGTCGAGGAAGATGTCGGCGGCCCAGTAGCCGATGGCCAGGTGCTGGGTGAGCACGGTGCCGGGGGCGACCTTCTCGACATCCTGCTTGAGCCGGGCGACCTCGGGGGCGTTGGACTCGAAGGGCTCGAACATGGGGGCCGCGATCACGCCCTCCAGGGCCTGGGCGCTGGCGGGGTCCTTCAGGATGGCGGCGTCGTAGCTGGTCGCGTCCGTGAGCACGCCCTTGTAGCCGGCTCGCTTGAGTGCCGCGTAAAGGCCCACGTTGAACTTGGTGCCCGCGATCACCGAGACCACGATGTCGGGCGCCTTGCCGTCGTTCGAGGTCATGATCTTGTTGACGTACGGGAGCCAGTCGGGGGGCGGGGCGGCGGCCGGGAGGCCGGAGTTCACGCCCGCCAGCTTGAAGCCGGCGGCGACGAAGGACTGGGAGATGGTGGTGCCGCCGTACTTGCTGCCGCTGGAGTCGGAGGTCTGTACGTAGACGCTCTTGCCGGCGGCGCCGCCGAGCAGGTCGGCCAGTTGCCTGCCCCACCACGTCTGGGAGCCCGCGCCCGTCTTGGGCGCCAGGCAGCCGTTGTAGCCGAAACCGGTCTTCGTACCGCACCACTGGGGGCCCGTCGCCCACCCGAACCACGGGACGCCCTGCTGTTCGAGGAAGGCCGCGCCGCCGAAGTTGGGGGCGTGCACGGGGACGAGGGCGAAGACCTGATCCTTCTGTACGAGCTTCTTCGCGGCGGCGTCGCCCTTGGCCGCGTCCTGGCCGTCGTCCTCGGCGCCGAGGAACTCGATCTTCCTGCCGTGTACGCCGCCTTCGGCGTTGGCCCGCTCGAACCTGGCCTTCGCGCCGAGCTCGGCGTCCTTGGTCGAGTATCCGCTGGCGCTGGTCTTGGTCAGCACACCGCCGATCTTGATCGTCGTGTCGGTCACGCCGGGGGTGTCGCCGCCCGCGGCCGTACCTCGCTGCTGAGCCGCGCACCCGGCAAGCAGCGCGGCAACCACCATCAGGCCCGATCCCGCCCTGACCGCCACCCCGTACCCACGAGCCATGCTGATGGCCTCCCTCGCCCATTTGGCCTAGCGCTCGCTTGGTTATTGTCCTGAGCGTAAATTCACCCGCCCAGACCGTCAACGGCCGTACCGAGCAACCGCTTGCTCGCAATCAGTACCCCGGACTAGCGTGAACCCCATGCTGATGCGCGCAGCCGTCCTGACCGCCTTCAACGCCCCCATGGAACTTCGCGAGGTGGACATCGCCGACCCGGGCCCAGGCGAGGTCCGCGTCCAGATCAAGGCGTCAGGAGTCTGTGGCTCCGACCTCAAGGCCATGGACGGCAAGAGCCCCGTGGTGAGCCGCCCGCCGTTCATCCTCGGTCACGAGAGCGCCGGAATCGTCGAGAGCGCCGGTACGGGCGTCACGACCGTCAAGCCGGGCGACCACGTCATCATCTCGATGAGCGGCCCCTGCGGCCGCTGCCATCAATGCGGCTCGGGCCGCTTCCACCTCTGCTCGGGCCCGGCCCGCCTGCCCACCATCATGGGCGGCCTCCCCCGCATCACCCTGGACGGCGCGGAGCTCAAACGCTTCATCGGCATCGGCTCCTTCGCCGAGTACGCGGTGGTCGCCGAACCCATGTGCGTAAAAATCCCCAAATCCGCCCCCTTCGACGCCATGTGCCTCCTGGCCTGCGGTGTCATCACGGGCGTCGGCGCCGTCCTCAACGTCGCCAAAGTCCCACCCGGCGCGACCGTCCTCGTCGTGGGCTGCGGCGGTGTCGGCCTGAACGTCATCCAGGGCGCGGTCCTGGCCGGCGCCACCACGATCATCGCCGCCGACGTGGCGGAACCAAAACTCAAACTCGCCGAACGCTTCGGCGCCACCCACACCCTCCAGCCCACCGACCTCCCCAAGCAGGTAGGGGAGCTGACAAGGGGCGGCACGGACTACGCCTTCGACGCGACAGGCGTCCCAGGAGTCCTGGCCCAGGCGTTCGCCTCGACCCAACCAGGTGGCACCACGGTCATGGTGGGCAGCCCGCCCTCTGGCCACCCCATGGAGTTGGACACGGCGCTCCTCTTCTCCTCCCGCCGCCTGATGGGCACCCAAGGCGGCGACTCGGCCCCCCACCGCGACCTCCCCATGCTCACCGCACAGTATTTGGCAGGCCGCCTGGACCTGAACGGCCTGATCACGGAACGCCTCCCCTTGGACCACATCAACGAAGCGGTTGCTCACGTCCGCCAAGGCTCAGTAGCCCGCACTGTCATCACTTTCTAGAGCACGGTCCACGGACGGACAGCGATGACTTGGGCGACTGGCTTACGGGCACTGGTTTCGCTGGTTCTCACCTTCGGGTTCCTCGCCCCCGGTCAGAGCATGGCGGCCGCGCAGGCAAAAGGCCCGACCCTCCGCTACATGGGCCTGGGCACCTGCGGCGGCCAGGCGTGCGGACCATGGAAGGCCTGGTTGAGCGACGACCGGGTCATCCAGCTCAAGGACGCGCGGGCGACCGTCCGCCGCCCTGGAGACAAAACCGCTTTCGCCGCCCCGATGGGGAGCATCATCTCCTTCACCCCCGACGGCTCACGCGCGCTTCTCCACACGGACGGTCATGGCGATGAGGTGGTGGTGTACGACCTGCCGACCTCGACCGTGGTGCGGCGAACCGGACCGGCCCACGCCCTCGCCGCGGACGGCGACACCCTCGCCACGAGGATCGAGGACGGCGGCACCTGGATCACGTTCACCAGTTTGAGCAGGGGAACCGAGGTGCGTCCCCGCGTCTCGGTGCTCACGAGCGGTGTCCACCTGACCTGGAACCGGTCGGGCACGCTGACGATGCTGCTCGCCGTCCACAAGGGGCCATGGCGCAACTACCGGGGATACGACCGCTGGGTGTTCGACCCACGAACCGGTAAGACGCGCAAGGCGGACCGCATCGTCATTCCGCGAGGGCTACGCGCTCACCGAATCGCGGGTTTCTCGTAACGATCTTCGCGGGCCATGTGCGGCGCGGGCTCATGGGGTGGCGGGATCTCCCATGAGCGCGGCGAGGAGCCAGGCGCTGATGCCGTCGGAGCCCGAGGCGATGAAGACTCGGCCGTCCGGAGTGAACGAGGCGACGGTCTGGTCGGAGCCGGTCCAAAGAACGCGGCCGTCGGTGGCGTCGAACAGCACGGCCTGGTAGTCGTCGGCGGTGAACACGGCCGGGCCGCGGCCGGTCCAGCAGGCTCGCGTCGATATGGCCGTCCAGGGCAGCGTGGCGTCGATCGTGAGTGCGGGATCGGCCACCATCACGTCCGTTCGGTCCCCGTCCGCCGTGAACAGACAAGCGGTCGGACGGTCTCCACCGGCTGCGACGAGCCCGGAGCCGTCCGGGGAGAACGCCAACGCGTGGACCGCCGGCAGGCCGGTGTCCCAGGTGGACAGGGCGGCACCGGAATGCGTCTCTCGTACCGAGATCCGGCCGTCCGGCCTGGCGTACGCCAGGCGGCCGCCGGTGTGGTCCAGCGCCACAGGCCCCGTCGCGTCCGGCATGGTCAGCAGGGTACGGCCGGTCGCCGAGTCGGCCACGGTCACCGCACCCACCACGGCGCTGCCACCGGCGAGCCATCGCCCGTCGCCGGACTGGGCGAGCCGGTCGAAGGCGATGTCACCATCCCAGCCGCCATCGGCCGCGAGTTCCTCGCCGATGGCGAAACCATGCCGGAGAACTCCGTCGAGCCCATAGGTTCCCGGACCGTCGCCGCCACCGCCGACGTCGGCGTACCCGATGGTCACCCGCGTACCGTCAGGGCTGAACACCGCGTCCACGGCCGTCGCCTGCCGCGCCAGTACGGCGATCTGGTCCGGCTCTTCGGCGTCGGGATCCGGCCGCAACAACAGCACCTCACCGAGGTCGTTGTTACCGGTCGCACCGGCCCCGGCCAGCACCACGCTCAAGTCATTCGGGCAGGCGACCACGCTGACGTGGAAGTATTCGTCAAGCCGGCACAGCAGTCGATGCGGCGCGTCCGTCACAGCCGCTGATCCTCTCACGAACGGCGGCACCTGCGGCGCCTCCCCCGGCGCCGGCCATGGCCCGGTCGACGTGGTGCATCTGACAGAGGTCGCAGGCTCGCCTCGCTCATTCCGGCCTCCCGCCCTGTTCGGTGTGCGGTGCCTCCGCGTCCTGGCGCCGGCCGAGGGTGGCCGCCCAACTGGCGAGCAGCTTGAGCCGGTCTTCGGCGACGGTGCCCGGCTCGGCGGTGTACGCGGTCAGGTTGCGTACGGTCCGGTGCGCCGTGGGCAGGTCCAGGGACAGGTAGGTCAGCTCAAGGCGGCCGACCTCGGGATGCTGCAGGGACTTGACGCCCTCGTGGCGAATGCGTACGTCATGCGCGGCCCACCGGGTGCGGAACTCGGAGCTGAGCGTGGACAGCTCGCCGACGAGCTCGCGCAACGCGCGGTCATGTGGCTCGCGACCGGCTTCGGCGCGCAGCAGCGCGGCGGTGACGTCGGCGCCGTCGTCCCAGTCGACGAAGAAGTGGTGGGAGCCGGGGTCGAGGAAGTAGTAGCGGGCGAAGTTGGCGCGGCCGCGCTCGTCCGTGGTGTCGCTGTCGTACATCGGCGCGAAGAGGGCTCGGCCCAGCGGGTTGATGGCGACGATGTCAAGGCGGCCATTGCGTACGAACGCGGCCGACATCGTCATGGAGTCGAGCAACCAGTGGACGGGACGCGGGACCTCCACCTCCTTGCGGCGGGAAGGCGCGCGGCGAGCGGGCCGTGCCGCTCGGGCCAGGTCGAACAGGTGGATCCGTTCTTCCTCGGTCAGCTGCAGCGCCCGGGCGACCGCCTCCAGAACGTCGTCGGACACGCCGCTGACGTGGCCCTTCTCCAGCCGTGTGTACCACTCGGTGCTCACGCCCGCGAGAACGGCGACCTCCTCACGCCGGAGCCCCGGAACCCGGCGCCGACCACCGGCGGGCAGCCCGGCCCGCTCCGGCGTGATCTTGGCACGCCGGCTGATGAGGAAGCCGCGGATCTGCTCTCGATTGCTGTCCACCCGATTCACTGTAGGGATCGGACCGGCGGAAAGAGGGGTTGAGATTGTCCCCCCGGTAGACCGCGTAGTCCGTGATCAGTACTGCCAGATCACGTTGCGACGGTGTCGCGCGGGGTGAACTTCGAGATCGTCGATGGCCTCGACGGCGAGACGGCCACCTTGCGGCGGACGGACATCGGCCGTGGCCGGTGACCGTCCCGCCGCGCCCGTCGCAGGCAGGCGGCGCTGTAACGAAGATCGACGATCGTCACCGATCGCCATGCGGCTCCCCACCGAAGAGCCGGACGACCGAGGTGATGGGCAGTGCGGGACATGAGGCTCCCTCAGTAGCACCGCCAGGTATTTCCTGGCGCGCTACGTGAAGCCGGTCGGTCCCGTTGATCGCTGTTGGATCATGGCCGGACCCTAGCATCGGGATGCCAGCCGTGTTCGACCGATCGGCGGCATCGGCCGGGGTCGTCGCCCGCGCTGGTGAACAGGGCGGTCAGCAGCGGTACGCCGTGGGCCAGCGCCTGCGGGGGCAGTGGGCCGGTGGCGACCAGTGAGGCCAGCCCGTGGCCGATCATCCAGCTCTGCGTGGCCAGCTCCAGCGGGTCGGTGCCGTCACGGAAGCGGCCGGCGGCCGTGGCCCGTTCGACGGTCCGTACGAGACAGTGCAGCGTGTCATCCGCCGCCGCCGCGTCCTCGAGCTCGAACCCGGCGTCGAACATCACCCGATAGAGATCGGGACCGGCCATGGCGTTGGACAGGTATGCGGCGCCGAGCGCGGCCAGATCCCGTACCGGATCCTTCGAGGGCGCGACCTCGGCCAGGCGGGCGGCCAGCCGGGTGAAGCCCTCCTGCCGCATCGCCGTCCACAGCCCGTCCATGCCCCCGAAGTAGGTGTAGACGGCCATGGTCGACACGCCCGTGCCGGCCACCAGCGAGCGGAGCGTGACCGGCTTCCGGGCGGCGAGCAACTGCGCGGCCCGGTCGATCAGCAGGGAGTGGACCGCCGGGTCCTTCGTCCTCACCATGGCACCACAATACATAGCTTTGCTATGTTTAGAGAAAGTCGAGCAAGGAGCAGAGCATGACCGTGACACTGGTCAACCCCGACGGGCTGCCGAAGCCCGAGGTCTACCGTCAGTTGTCGATCGCCACCGGATCGAGGCTGGTGTTCCTGGCGGGCCAGGTGGCCCGCGACGCCGAGGGCGGGCGAGTCGGCGAAGGGGACCTGGCCGCCCAGGTGGAGCAGGCCTACCTCAACATCGGCACCGCCCTGGCCGAGGTCGGCGGCTCCTTCGACGACGTGGCCAAGCTGACGATCTATGTCGTCGACTGGACGCCCGACAAGATGCCGCTGCTGGGCGAGGGGGTCTCCCGGGCGGCGGCCAAGCTGGGGGTCGACCCGGTCAAGCCGATCACGCTGCTGGGCGTCGCGGCGCTGGGAGAGCCCGATCTGCTGGTCGAGGTCGAGGCCACCGCGGTCCTCGACTGAGACCGGTCAGCCAAGGATTCCGCCCAGGACGACCGTGATCAGGTCGTCGATGTCGGCAGCCGTCATGGGCGGGGCCGTGTCCCGGAACAGGAGGGTCAGCGCGGTCTCGTGGCACACCCCGGCGATCATCGCCGCCGCGGCGTCCACCTGGGCGTCGACGCGCAGCCGGCCCAGCTCCCGCTCCGCCCGCAGATGGTCGCGCAGCCGATCGCGCCAATCCTCGCCCGGGCTCCCCAGCTCGGCGAACCGGTCGAGGACCTTGGGCTGGGCGAGGAGCCCGGCGAAGGCGGGGAGGATCGCCCGGTGCATCGCCAGGCCGTATTCGATGTGAGCCCGCAGGTTGCCGGCGATGGTCCCGCCGCCGGGCTCCGGCAGCTCGCCGAGACCCCGTTCGACGGACCTGACGTGCGCGCGCAGCGCCTCGGCCAGCAGCTCTTCCTTGTCCGCGAAGTAGTTGTAGAGCACGCCGTCGGCGACGCCGACCTCGCGGGCGATGGCGCGTACGGTGAGGCCCGCCGTGCCCCGCTCGGAGATCATGCGCTCGGTGGTGGCGACCAGATGCTCACGCAGGCCCCGGTCGCCCTCCCGGAGCACCGCCGCCTTTCTCGGTGATATCGATTCAGATCGTAGTCATCACGACCGGGTCCCCGTCACGAGCCAGGCGGTGGCGCGCAGCCTGACGGCGTCCGCGCGCTCGAAGCGGCCGAACGCGGCTTCGAGCGCCGCCCGGGCCGGCTCGGGGTCGGCCGGACCGAGGTTGAACCGGGCCGGGCCCCAATCCATGAGGAACCGGGCGGCGTCCGCCGCGTCGCCGCCCCAGTTCGACTCGGCCTCGACGAAGGAGACGGCGATGTCGCGGAAGCCCGCGGCGGTCAGCAGCGTCGTGACGCGTTCCGGGTCGGAGAGGGAGAGCGGCCGCCAGGAGGTGGGATTCAGTGCGCGATCCGGCGAGCTTCAGGATCGCCAAACAGTCGACTCCGTCTCATGTACGGCGACGCGAACGTGGACCCCATGGTCGACGAACCCGAACAGCTCGAAAGGCTGGCCACGGACGCCCTTCCGCGCTAATCTAAAATTCCTTAGAATAATAGGAGAGACGCCATGACGTACCCCGAGCCCCGCTACTTCGGCGAGACCGGCGAGCACAGCGGCACGTTCCACCTGACCGGCCGGGAGCCGGACCTGTCCATCGGCAAGGGCGGCACCAACGTGCACTACCTGGCCACGGGCGGCTCCACGAACGGCGCGTACGGCCTCTACCGGTACGAAATGGGCCCGAAACCATCCGGCCCCGGCCCGCACTTCCACCGGACGATGACCGAGTCGTTCTACGTGCTGTCCGGCACCATCCGCCTCTACAACGGCGAGAAGTGGGCCGACGGCAAGCCGGGCGACTTCCTTTTCCTGCCGGAGGGCGGGGTGCACGCGTTCCGCAACGAGTCGGGCGAGCCGGCGACGATGCTGATCCTGTTCACGCCGGGCGCGCCGCGCGAGGCGTACTTCGAGGAGCTGGCCGAGATCGCCGGCACCGGCCGGCAACTCACCCCCGAGGAATGGACGGAGCTCTACCTGCGGCACGACCAGTACATGGTCTGATGCCGCAGTTCCCTGAGGAGCCGATCTACGAGCAGCTCGCCCGCGTCGGCAAGGCCCTGGCCAGCCCGGTGCGGCTGCGCCTGCTCGACGTCCTCGACCAGCGCGAACGCACGGTCGAGGAGCTGGCGCAGGCGGCGGAGATCCCGCTCAAGAACACCTCGGCCCAGCTCCAGCAGCTCCGCGCGGCGCACCTGGTGACCAGCAGGCGGGAGGGCACGCGCGTCTACTACCGGCTGGCCGACGAGCGGGTGTCGCGTTTTCTCGGCGAGCTGCAGGGGTTCGCGCACGACCGGCTGGCGGACCTGCGCGACGCCGTACGCGACCGGCTCGGCACCCTGGAGGGCGTGACCGCCGACCAGCTCGCGGACCGGCTGGCGGATCCCGGCACGGTCGTGGTGGACGTGCGCTCGGCCGCCGACTACGCGGCCGGCCACGTCCCCGGGGCGGTCTCCGTACCCCTCGAAGACCTGCTCGACCAGCTCGGCGAGCTGCCGAAGGAGTCGGAGATCGTCGCGTACTGCGGCGGCCCGTACTGCGTGGTCTCCCCCGAGGCCGTGCGCCTGCTGCGCGAGCACGGCTACACCGCCCACCCGCTGGACGGCGGCTTCCTGGGCTGGCGGCGCGGCGAAAAACCATTGGAACGCTGAGCGACCGTTCCCTTACTGTGAGCAACGACACTCTCACAGAGGGAGGCACGGTGCACATCAGACGAGCCACCATGGCGGGCCTGCTCACGGCCGCGACCATGGGCGGCCTGGCCCAGGACGCCCAGGCCAGACGCCTGTACGACTTCGCCGCCGAGGGCGTGGTCATCTGGAGCGAGCCGAGGGCCGACTCCAACCGCAACGGCCTGGGCTACGCGGGCCAGGGCTTCGAGTCGAACCGGGAAGAGGAGCACGGCCTCTACCGGTGCGACAACTTCAAGAGCAGCCTGTGGCACCACGGCCGCAACGCGACCACCGGCGTCGTCGGCTGGGTCCCCGCCTGCAACCTCGCCGACCCGGACTGACGGAGGTCCCGCGATGATCAGTTTTCTCCCCGCCACCGTCGCCCTGCTCCTGGGCCTCCCGGCCCCTTTGCAGGACATCCCCACCTACACCTGCGACACGGTCCGCGGCGACCCCGGGGTGTCGGTGCTGTTCGGCAACTGCCACGCCTCGCCCGGCGCCGTCACCAACGGCCCCTTCGCGGGCGAGGCGATCGGCGTGGCCGTGCAGGTCCCCCTCAAGATCAAGTGCGTGAGCGGCGGTACGGCCGCGCTGCCCGACGAGGTCACCCTCCAGGACTGCGTGCAGATCGGCTGACCACCGGCCGGGTATCCGGGGTAGATTCTCCGGATACCCACCCATCCGGGAGCGCCCGTGACCGTTCAGTTGCAGGTGTCGGCCGACAGTTCCGCGGACGCGCTGCGAGACCTGTACGCGTGGCTGTCGGAGGAGCCCGAGCTGCGCGGCCGCGTCAAGATCGTGGAGGCCCCGCCGGAGCCGGGCGCCCTCGGCGCGGCCCCTGACGTGCTGCAACTCCTGCTGGGCGCGGGCGGCGCGCTGGCCACGATGGCGACGGTGCTGGTGGCGTGGCTGGGCACCCGGCGCGGCGAGGTCAGTATCAAGATCAGCCGCGGCCAGGAGGAGTCCTCGGTGGAGCTGACCGCCAAGGGCGTCAAGGGCCTCGACGCGGCGGCGGCCAAGGCGTTGACCGACCACCTCGCCCAGGTGCTCGCCGACCCTGAGGTCACCGGCTCATGAGCCGGGCGCGGAGCCGGTGAAGCCACGGCATGAGGCCATAGATCACGATCGGCACCGCGATCGTGGCGAGCACGAACGTCCGCACGACGACGGGCAGCCCGGCCAGCGGGCCGCCGAGCGCCAGGTTGAGAACGGCCAGCGTCGGGAAGACGGCCAGCCAGATCATGAACGCCAGTTGGTGCTTCGAGGGCGGTGGGATCGTCCGGTCGGGGGACATGGTGGGAGCTCCTTATGCTCGGGTCAGGGAGGACTGGACGTCGTCGGCGACCAGGTCCGCGTTGATCGCGATGGCGGCGGCCGACCCCATGCCGGCGGCGGTGATGACCTGGGCTCGCGGATCGGCCGCGTTGCCCGCCACCCAGACGCCCGCGACGCTGGTACGGCCCGTGTCGTCGCTGACGGCCCAGCCGCGCTCGTCGGTTGCACAGCCCAGGGAGACGAGCACGTCGTCGTTGGGGACGAAGCGCGGCCGGACGAACACCGCGGCCCGGCCGACGAAACGACCGTCCTCCAGCTCGACACCGCTCAACCGGTCGTCGTCCACGACCAGCCGCCGCACCGGGCCGTCCACGACGCCGATCGCGCGGGCGGCGAGCTGTTCGCGCTGGCCGGCCGTGAGCATGCCATTATGCGGAAATATCAGGACATCGGGTGACCACTGCCTGACGAGCTGGGCGTGCTGCACCGCCTCCGCAGTCCCGCCCAGCACCGCGAGCGGCTGGTCGCGGACCTCGTACCCGTGGCAGTAGGGGCAGTGCAGCAGGTCCCGGCCCCAGCGTTCGCGCACGCCCGGCAGGTCGGGCAGCTCGTCCTGGAGCCCGGTGGTGACCAGGACGCGGCGGGCGCTCAACGAGCGGCCGTCCTTCAGCCTGACCTGGAAGCCCGGGTCGACGCCGGCGACCAGGCCGTCGATCAGCAGGCCGCCATAGCCCGCCACCTCCTCGCGCCCGGCGGCGAGCAGGTCGCGCGGCGCGAAGCCGTCACGGGACAGGAAGCCGTGCATGTGGGCGGCCGGGGCGTTGCGCGGCGCGCCCGCGTCGACCACCGCGACCCGGCGCCGGGCCCGGGCCAGGACCAGGGCCGCCGACAGTCCGGCGGCGCCGCCGCCGATGACCACTACGTCGTATTCGCTCATGTCGGCCAGGGTGCTCGTTCACGGGTAGAGCCGACAACGTTCGTTGCCATTTCCGGGAAAAATGGGCGGGTGGACGACACATCGACGATCATCGCCGCGCTCGACCGGGTGGGGCCGCGGCTGAAGCGGATCCGGGCTCAGAGCGGGGTCACCCTGACCGATCTGGCCGAGCGCACGGGCATCTCGAAGAGCACGCTGTCCCGGCTGGAGAACGGCCAGCGCCGTCCCAGTCTCGAGCTGCTGCTGCCGCTCTCCCAGGTCTACCGCGTACCGCTGGACGACCTGGTCGGCGCCCCCGACGTGGCCGATCCACGGATCAGGCTCAAGCCGCGACGGGTGCACGGCCGCACGGTCATTCCGCTCACCCGGCAGCCGAACGGCGTCCAGGCCTGGAAAATGATCATTCCGCCGAGCCAGTCGACGCCGAGCCTGCGGACGCACGACGGCTACGAATGGCTGTACGTCCTGTCGGGCCGGATGCGCCTGATCCTCGGTGACCGGGACTTCGTGTTCGGCGTGGGCGAGGCGGCCGAGTTCGACACCCAGGTGCCACACTGGTTCGGCAGCACCGGGGAGGGGGCGGCGGAGGTGCTGAGCATTTTCGGGCGGCCGGGCGAGCGCATCCACGTACACACGCGGTCAGACTGACCCGGCCAGGGGCGCGCTCCACAGGCGGCGCAGGTTGTCGATGGCGGAGATGTCCGGCAGGTCCTTGGGCCGGCGGGCACGCGCCTTCCACTCCAGGACGTCGCCGAGCCGCATGAACGGGATGCCGTCGATCAGGTCGGCGGTCTCGATCAGGTGGTGCGTCGGCCAGCCGGGGGTCCACCGGTCGACGAACTCGATGGCGAACGCCGGGTGGTTGATCACCTGTCCGTGGCCGGAGGGGGCCGTTCTGGGCGGGACGCCGAGGGTGAGGGCGATGGCCCAGGCGGCGCCGCGGGCCAGCACATCGAGGTCGCCCATGCAGGTGCGCAGGTTGCGTACGTAGAGCGTGGCCGAGCCGCACACGACGTAGTCGCCGTAGGGCAGGTCCAGCCGAACCAGCTCGGCGAACAGGCCCGCCGGGTCCGTGACCAGAGTGCGTAGCGTCATATGGGGGTCCTTCGGAAGGAATGCACCGGCTGTCAGCATCGCCTCTGGCCGCTGATCCGTCCGCGCACATCTACCCGCCGGCCTGGTGCCCCCGCGCACAGCACAACGGGCGCGGCGGTGACAAGATTGATTACGCGACCAGCTCGGCGAGGTCCTCCTCGCTCAGCCGCAGCGAGCCGGCGGCGATGTTCTCCTCCAGGTGGGCCAGTGAACCGGTGCCGGGAATGAGCAGGATGTTCGGCGATCGGGCCAGCAGCCAGGCCAGCGCCACCTGCGGCACGCTCGCCCCGTGGCGGGCGGCGACGGCCTCCAGGCGCTCGGCCGTGATCGGCTGGAATCCGCCGACCGGGAAGAAGGGCACATACGCGATGCCGGCCGCCGCGCAGGCGTCGACGAGCGGGTCGTCGTCGCGCTGGGTCAGGTTGTAGAGGTTCTGGACGCAGGCGATCGGCGCGACCTTGCGGGCTTCGTCGAACTCGGCGGCGCTGACGTTGGAGACGCCCAGATGCCGGATCAGGCCCTCCTCGCGCAGCGCGAGCAGCGCTTCCAGGGGCGCGGCCAGTGACGTCGCGCCGTGGCCGAGGTCGCCCATGCGCAGGTTCACCACGTCGAGGCGGTCCACGCCGAGCGTGCGCAGGTTCGCCTCGACGCCACGGCGCAGGTTGTCCGGCGTGAGGCCGGTCTTCTCCGCCGCGGGCAGGGCGAGGTCGGAGGCCTCGACCAGCGCTCCGACCTTGGTCACGATCACCAGATCGTCGGGGTACGGGTGCAGCGCCTCCCGGATCAGCTCGTTGGCCGCCACCCCGTCACGTGCGTAGTAGTGGGAGGTGTCGAGGTGGTTCACCCCGAGTTCGACGGCCCGGCGCAGGATGGCCAGCGCCGTCTCCCGGCTGGGCGGGTCGCCCATCGGCCAGCCGGTCAGCTTCATCGTGCCGTACCCGATTCGCGCGACGCTCAGGTCGCCGCCCAGTTCCCACCCCATGATCTGTACCCTAAACCCCTGCCTCCACCGGTTCCCGCCGACGCGGCGTGGCGGGCTCGTCCTCCTCGTGGCCCTCCACCGACAGGTTGGGCAGGATCCGGTCCAGCCACCGCGGGCACCACCAGTTCCACCGCCCGAGCAGCACCATCGTGGCCGGCACCAGGAACCCGCGGATGATCGTCGCGTCCACCGCGATCGCCACCGCCAGCCCCACCCCGAACGTCTTCACCATCGCGTCTGGGTAGGCGATGAACGCCACGAACACCGCCACCATGATCAACGCCGCCGACGTGATGACCCGTCCCGTCGAACCGAGCCCTTCGGCGACCGCCCGCGAGTTGTCCCCATGCCGCAGGTACGACTGCCGCACCGCCGTCAGCAGGAACACCTCGTAGTCCATCGACAACCCGAACAGCACCGCGAACAGCATCAGCGGCACATAACTCTCGATGGGCACCGAGAAGAACAGCTCCGTCACGTACGACGAGCTGACCGGCGGATCCATGCCCACCAGCCCGCTGCCGACGCCGATCGAGAACACCATGGCCAGCGCCCCGAACGCGGCCCCCAGGGACACCAGGTTCATCACCGCCGCCTTGATCGCGACGACGGGCGCGCGGAAGGCCAGCAACAGCAGCAGCGCGCTCAGCAGCACCACGACCCCGATGACCAGCGGGGTCCGCTCAGCCATCCGGTCACCGGCGTCGGTGAGCCCCGCCACCTTGCCCCCGACGTGCACCCGCACGCCGGGGACCGAGATGGCCCTGACGTCGCGGACCACCTCGGCGGCCCGGTCGTCGCTGGGGGCGTAGTCGGGGATGGCCTGGATGAGGACCGAGCGGCCGGAGGTGTTGATCTTGGGGTCGGCGACGTGGGCGACGCCGTCGACGTCCTTCACCTCGCGTACGAGGTTGTCGACGATCGGTTCCTCGGCGTCGGTGACGCGGGAGGGCAGGGTGGCGACCACGATCAGCGGGCCGTTGAAGCCTGGCCCGAAGCCGGTCGCCATGAGTTCGTAGGCGCGGCGGGGCTCGGAGCCCTTGGTGCCGTACCCCTCGTCGAGCGGTCCCAGCTTCAGCGCCATCGCGGGCGCGGCGAAGGCGCCGAGCACGAGGGCGCTGGCGATCAGCACCCGCCACGGACGGCGCGCGACCCACGAGCCGAGCCCCGCCCAGCCCTCGCCGGACGTGCCGCCGCCGCGCAGGAGGGGCACCTTCAGGGCGTTGACGCGGTGGCCGAGCAGCCCGAGCAGGGCCGGGACCAGCGTGACCGAGGTCAGTACGGCGGCCACGACCGAAATGCCGGTCACCCAGCCGAGCGTGGCCAGCAGCGGGAAGCCGGCCAGCAGCAGCGCGCTCAGCGCGATGATCACGGTGCCGCCCGCGAAGACGACGGCCCCGCCGGAGCTCGCCACCGTACGACGTACCGACTCCACCACCGGCACGCCCTCGGCCAGCAGCCGCCGGTGGCGGGACAGCAGGAACAGCGCGTAGTCGATGCCGACGCCGAGCCCGATCATCGTGGCCATGATGCCGGCCTGCTTGGGCATGTCCACGACCCACCCGAGCAGCCCGATCACGCCCAGCCCCGACGCGACGCTGATGAGGGCGACGAAGATCGGCACCATCGCGGCGACCAGCGTCCCGAACGCGAACACCAGCACCAGCAGCGCGCAGATCACGCCGATGATCTCGCTGGGCCCGGTCTTGATCTCCTTGTCGGCGGGCGTGGAGCTGTCGGCGGGCACCACCTCCAGCCCGGCGGCCCGCGCCGGATCCGCGGCCTTCGACAGCTTCTGCGTGGTCTCGGCGAGCTTGTTGGAGTCGTGACCCTCCAGGCGGATGGTGATGAGCCCGATCTGCAGGTTGGAGGAGATGCCGCCCCTCCGGAACGGCGTCTCGACCTTCGTGACGTACGGCATCGTCCGCAGGTCGTCGATGGTGCGTTCCACGGCCTTTTTGGGCTTGTCGTCGATCAGGGGGCCGTCGGCGGAGTAGAGGAGGAGCTGGATCGTGCCACCGGTGGCGTACCCGGGGCCGAAGCCGGTCTTCATCAGGTCGTGCGCGCGCTGCGCGTCGGTGCCGGGGATGCTGGCGTCGTTGCTGGTCGGGCCCGGGAAGGCGAGGCTGCCGCCCATCAGCGCGGCGGCCGCGATCACCCATGACACCAGCACGATCCATCCGTGCCGCGCGCACCAGCCGCCCAACCGTCCCAGTAACCGCGTCATCGCTCTGTGCCCCCGCCCAACGGCCGTCCTGTACGGTCGTACAGGACATACGATAAGACGGGATATATCCGGAATACCGTCTCCCGTAGGGAAATGAGACGATGACCACACCCGACGACACCCGCACCCGGATCCTGGCCGCCGCCAGAGAGCTGTTCGCCGAGCGCGGCTACGCGGCCACATCCCTCGCCGACATCGCCGCCGTCGTCGGCCTGACCAAGACCGCGGTCGCCTACCACTTCCATCCGAAGGACCGGCTGGCCGCCGAGCTGCTGTCCCCGTCGGCTGGCGACATGCTCGCGCTCCTCGGGACGACGTACGCCACCCGGCAGGAGTTCGTCGAGGCGCTGGTCGGGTTCGCGGTGCGGTACCGCTCGGTGATCCGCCTGTTCATGGAGGACCTGGCGGCGGACGACTCCTCGGGGGAGCCCGGTTCGGAACGCGAGAAGGTCAGGACGTTCCGGGACGAGATCTACGCCAAGCTGGTCGGCGACGACCCGACGCCGGAGACCCGGCTGAAGAGCTGGGCCCTGCTCGGCGCGCTGCAGTGGGGCGCGGTCAAGACCATGGACCTCCCGGAGGACCAGGTACGGGCGGCTCTCCTCGAGGCCGCGAGGGCATACTGATATGCCTTTTTCCGAAGAAGCCGAATGGCCCCGCAAAGGATCTGTAACGTAAGTGCCGTGACCCGGCTTCAGCATTTTTGCGAATAAATCTCACCTATGAGGTTCAGGCTTCCTTGAGCGAGCAAAGGGGCCGATATGATCGATCCATTTTCCCTGCTTCCGTCTTACGCTCTTGAGAGAGCTCTCGACTCGGCGCTGGACTCGATGGCGCGGCTGGCCGAAAACCTGCACGGCGACAAGGTCGCCAAAGGGATCCGCAGGCTCAAGAGCGACGGCAAGTTCCGGGCCGAGTTCGCAGGTGCAGTGAAAGCGGCATTGGTGAAGTTTCACCGAGCGTACCGCGATGTAGACCAAGAGGTCGCCGAGAGGCTGGCACTCGACAGGCGATTCTGGACCGGCCAGGCGCTGATGACCTCCATGGAGGCCATCATCAGGCAGGCGGGGAGCACGGCCGCTGACGACGCTCGCCGGACCGTCGAGGAGCACTTCCGTCATCATCTCGGAGAAGAGATCGGGGCGGAGCGAGCTCACAACGCGCTCGTCTGTTTTCTCAACTGCCTGGCCGAGGAGGTCTGGCATCTTCCGGAACTCCACGGCATCTACTCCCTTTATTTGCAAAGAGCCAGTGCGCAGGCCACCGCGGCCATTGTTGATGAATTGCGAGAACTGCGACGAGATACCGGCCGCATCACTCAAGTGCCAACGCAGTCGATCTCCGCAAGCGAAAAGGCGACTGCAACCGCCGAATCAGTGAACAACCTCCCACGCGACGTCATGGTGGTCGGCCGAAAGACGGAAATCCAAAGAATCCTTCGTCAACCGGACCGTCCCGGCACTCTCGTGATCGACACGGTCAATGGCATGGCCGGTATCGGGAAGACGGCTTTGGCCGTCCACGTCGCACACAAGATGCGCGACGATTATCCGGACGGCTGCTTCTTCCTCGACCTGCACGGATATACAGCGGGCCAGCCACCCCTTCAGGCCGGCGAGGCCTTGGGAATGCTGCTGCGCATGGCACGGCCCCTCATCGGACAGATCCCCCTGGATATGGATGAACGGACTGCGCTCTGGCGCTCCGCGATGTCCTCCAAGCGGGCCCTGCTCGTCCTGGACAACGCGCTCGATCACGAGCAGGTACGGCCGCTGCTGCCCGGTACGGCCACCTGCCGGGTCATCATCACCAGCAGACGTCAGCTCACCGGGCTCGGACATGCGCAGCCCCTGTCCCTGCGATGTCTGCAACTCCGGGACGCCGTACAGCTTCTCACCAACATCATCGGAGCGGAACGGGCCGGTCGGGAACCAGGCCAGGTTCGCACGGTGGCCGAACTGTGCGGCCGACTGCCGTTGGCCCTCCAGCTGGCCGGCAACAGGCTGAAGTATCGTCCGGAATGGGATATCTCCTCATTCGCGCGGCGGTTGCGGGCGGCCAAGTCCCGGTCCCTGATGTTGCGGGCCGAGGACATGGCGTTGGAAGCCGCGTTCAAGCTGTCCTATGCCGGCCTTGAAGCGCGCCAGCAGCTCATGTTCCGCAGACTGAGCCTGCACGAAGGAGCGACCATCTGCGTGGGGGCCGCAGCGGCCCTTTACGATGCCGACCGGGAAACGGTCGAGGACATCATCGAGACGCTCGTGGACCACAGCCTGCTCGAGGAAGCGACCGCGGGGCGTTACCAGTTCCATGATCTGCTCAAGGACTTCGCCCGCAACATGGCGACGTCCTCCCATGAGTCGGCAGAGCTCCGGTCGGCCACAGAGAGAATCATCCAGTTCTATCTGGCCGGATCCAGAGCGGCCAGTGTGCACATCAACACACGGCTCCATCCCGCGGTCATCGTGCCCGATGACACCGTGTCCGTGCGCATGTGCTTCGCCGGCCGAGTGGAAGCCCTGCGGTGGATGGAGCAAGAACGTCTGAATCTGTTCGGCGTCGCGCGCCAGGCCCAACAGGTCGTTCCGACGGCGGTGTGCGATCTCGCCGCCGCGGCCGCGGGTTTTCTCCTTCTGAGGGGCTATATCAGAGAGGCGGTGGATCTGCATTCGGCCGCGGTAGGAGTCGCCTCGCAAGAGGGCGGCGCGGCGATGCGGGCGGTGAGTCATGAGAACTGCGGCACGGCGAAGTGGGAGCTCGGCAGCTTCCAGGAGGCCCTCGTCTGCTTCAACGTCGCGCTCGGCCTCTATAAGGATCTCGCGGATGTGGAGAGCGAAGCACGCGTTCTCGACAAGATCGGATTCACCTACGAGCGCACCGGCGACTATCCCGATGCGCTGCGAGTCCTCCAGGAGTCCTTTGATATTCGAAGCCGGCTCGGCGACCTCCATGGCCAGGCGAAAACGCTGAACAGCCTGGGCGCCGTCCACTGGCGCAAGGGCACGTACGTAGAGGCGTTGCGATGTTTCGTCTCCGCGCTGGGGACGCGCATCGATATCTCGGATCTGCACGGCCAAGCTCGCACCCTGAACAACATCGGCTTCACGTTCGAGCGGATGAACAAGTTCGCCGAGTCCAAGGAATATCTCCTGCGCGCACTCGATCTCGCACTGCGACTGGGGGACAGACAGATCGAGAACACGGTCTACAACAATTTGGGCTATCTGCACGTGAAGATGGGCGAGTGCGAACTCGCCCAGAAGTACTCGCTGCGAGGACAGGTTCTGGCCCGGCAAACGGGGTCCGTCTATGAGGAGGCCCGGGCGCTCGACGGGCTCGGACGAGCGCGACTGTGCGCGGGGAGACGTGGCGAGGCAAGGGGGCCACTTGGCCAGGCGCTCATTCTGTTCCAGGGTCTTGGCGTGCCAGAGGCGGTGGACATTCGTCGCATACTGGCCGACATGGATGCGGCCGACTCCCGTCCAGGGCCTACGAGCGAACCAGACCCGTGAGCACGGTCGCACCGGTCATATCGGCAAGAGCCTCTCCCGGAAGCCTGAGTTTCGCTCGAAGACGTCCGCTGCCGATCACCAGTCTCGGCAAATCACTCAATGAGGCATCGATGAGAACCGGCCAATCGGAGGGCAGCCCGATTACCGTGATGCTGCCGTAATCCATATTGCTGTCCGAAACGGCCGAATCGCGATCCAGCATCGTCACCTGGCGCACCTGGAGGTGCCTGCGCACGACGCCGTTCAAGTCGGCTCGGGTGCCTGGAGGGATGAGACATGCGGCCCTTTTGAAGACGCCGCCTCTCCTTGCCTCGATCACCAGGCAGTTACCGCCGAATTTCGGGTCGAGGCCGTAATGATCGCAAAGCTCAGAGCCGCCGGCGAAAGCCGGATCTATCTCCGCCACTTGAACATCTTCCGACCATGGCGCTTCGGCCCATCGCTCGAGCACGGCGCGCACCGGCTCTGCAAGCAACTCAGGCCTGCTCAGCGCAGGGACGAACTGAAGTGAATCACTCACTCGCCGATGCTAACACCATTTTCCAAGTGCCAGCCAGGCGTCATTTCAATAACCATTTAAATAGGCGTTTAAGACCATAGCGCCATCTCATCACCCAATCCCACAAATGCGGAAAAAGCCACCCTTCGTCCTGAATGGCCAGGATTGACGGTGTGATAATTTCTCGCATTGAAAAGTATCGCGTCGCCGACGTGGGGCACTATCGTGCAGATCGGCGAGGAGGGCCGAATCACATCTGGCCGATACCCGAAACTTATTCTGTGCGACTCGTCGCCCACCGCCCATCGCTGTAGCCAGACCACCGCCTCGCCGCCCTGCTCCGGCACTGACAGGAAGACGTTGAGCGCTAGCTGGGCCCACGGACGAGGATCGATCGACAACCCTTGGAGCTCTTGCGTCACATCGTCCCAGTGGATGAGGGTTCCCTCACTGATCTCTCTGACGATTCCCCAGAACAGTGGCCTGCCAGAGACTCGCGCCGCCCGCACCGGCCCGCTCCAGGACTCGGTGAGCAGCCTGTGACACTCATCGTGCACGGCGAGGTGTCGCAGCTCGGTCGACCAGAGATGGACGACCCGGTCCGCCTCGGACCAATACTGCGGAGAAATTCCGTCCTTCACCATGTACTCGTTGAGCGCTGGGCCGATTTTGCAGGCCACGACCGGATATTGGTCACGGTCGTAGCGCTCGAGAAACTCGTGTCCCACCGCGAGCAGTTGTTCGCAGAACTTTTCGTCAAAAAACCCAGGCACTCGCAAGGCGCCGACCCCATCGCGCGCAAGAGTGGTGAGTGCCTCCGGATCAAGCCCGCCCAGGGTAACGATTTGTGCCATTCGATCGTCAGTCCTCATGACTCCCTCACACGATCGAGATGGATCGATACTAAACCGGCACTGGCTCGATGACCAGAGAGCGCTGAATTCCGTTCACATTCTGCCCCACGACTGCGCAGAGTCTCCTCGGACCGCCAGAAATATGTTATATCCTGACAAGTCAGGCGGCATATCGAAATGACCTGGCCAGCCTCGACCGTTGTTCGGCTTCGCTCACGGCTCACGAGGACACGTTGTAGTCTTGCCGGTGCCCCGAACCTGATTTTCGTCCCTGTCAGATATCAAGAATCGGCCCGACAATGACGATCTCCCTGGCAGACGTTCAAGCCGCGGCAGGACGTATACGCAGCCACGTTCGCAGAACGCCCATCATCGAAATAGATCTCGACGCGCTCACCTCAACGCCCGGCCGGGCGTGGCTGAAGCTTGAGCAGTTGCAATACACCGGATCCTTCAAACCTCGCGGCGCCTTCAACCGCATCTTGAAAGCGATGGAGGAGGGCCGGCTGCCACCCGCTGGGGTCATCGTCGCCTCCGGAGGCAACGCGGGGCTGGGCGTGGCCTATGCCGCCGCTCAGCTCGGCATCCCCGCTCGCGTGGTCCTGCCCACCAGTGCTCCCCGGGTCAAGGTGGAGAAGCTGCGCAAGCTCGATGCCGAGGTCGTCCAGGCGGGACAGATTTATGAAGACGCTTATCACGTGGCCGTCAAGGAGGCGAGTGACACCGGAGCACTGTTCTGCCACGCGTACGACCAGCCGGAGATCTGCGCGGGACAGGGCACGTTGGCGCTGGAACTGCTCGAACAGACCGAAGAGCTCGATACGATCATTGTCGCCGTGGGAGGCGGAGGGCTGCTCGCGGGCGTCACCACGGCCGTCGCGGGACAGGCACGTGTCGTCGCCGTCGAGCCGGAAGCGGCGCCGACCCTCAACACGGCGCTGGCGACGGGGCGGCCGGTCGACGTCTCCGTCACCGGCGTGGCATCCGATTCTCTTGGCGCGACCCGCATCGGCGACATCGGTTATGCCGTCGCCGCCCAGGCGGACGTGCAATCGGTCCTCGTCAGTGAAGACGCGATCCGTGAAGCCCGCCGGATGCTCTGGGACGGCTGGCGCATCGCGGTGGAATATGGAGCCGCCACGGCATTCGCCGGCCTCGTCAGCGGATCGTACCGGCCAGGTGCGAACGAGCGGCTCGCCTTGGTGCTCTGCGGCGCCAACACCGACCCCGCCGACCTGGCGACGTAAAGCCCGGGCTTACTGAAGTCCGAGTACCTCGCGTTCGACGTGGTCGAGCGCGAGGCGTACCGCGCCGAGCGCCACGCCCTCGTCGCCGAGAGTGGACGCCACCGCCTCGGGCGCGCTCACGCACAGCTCCGCGAGGTGCCGCCGCACCGGTTCGAGCAGTACGTCACCCGCCTGCGAATACCCTCCGCCCCCGAGCACCAGCAGATCCGGGTCGACGGTCAGGATGAGCGCCGAGGCGCCGACGGCGAGGTGTTCGGCGTACCGCTCCACCCGCTCCCGAGCCTCGTGATCCCCCTTCGAGGCCGCCTCGAACACCTCCGCCGCCGAGGCGTCCTTGACCAGGTCGCGGGCGGCGGCCTCCCAGCCGACCTGGCGCAGCGTACCGATCTCACCCGCGGCTCCGCTCCGCCCGCGGTGCAGCCGCCCGCCGATCAGGATGCCCGCGCCCGCCCGGTGCCCGATCAGGACGTACACGATGTCGGAGGCGTGCCGCGCGCTCCCGCGCCAGTGCTCGGCGAGCGCGGCCAGGTTGGCGTCGTTGGCGGCCAGCCCGCGGCAGCCGAACCACCGGCCCGCCACCTCCGCCAGGTCCAGCCCCGTCCAGCCCGGGAGGGTGAGCGACAACGTCACCCGCCCCGTACGGTCCACGATGCCCGGCGTGCCGGCGGCCACGGCCCAGATCCGCTTGTGCGCGACCCCCGCGCCGTTCACGCACTTCAGCACCGTGTCCCTGGCGGCCTCGATCCGCTCGTGAGCCGCCATGTCATCGCCCAGCTCCGCCCGCTCCCAGGCGACCACGTCACCGTTGAGATCGGCCAGCGCCACCACGACGCCGTCGCCGCCCACTTCCAGGCCCACCACGTGACCGGCGTCCGCCCGGAACCCGTACCGTCGCGCGGGCCGCCCCATCACGCCCTCGTCGGGCGGTATCTCCCTGATGTAGCCGCGCTCGCCCAGCTCGTCGAGCACCGCTTCCACGGTCTGCCGGGACAGGCCGGTGATCCGCCCGAGCCGGGTCAGGGTGGCCACGCCCTCGCGACGCAGGGCGCGGAGGGTGACCTGGGTGTTCACCTTGCGCAGGAGCGACGCGTCGCCGGGTCGGAGCTCGGTCACTTATGAGACCCTTTCCCGTAACTCCCCTATTGACGTCTACCAGCCAGGATCCTAGCATCGGCCGACATACGTTAACTGGTTACATATGTGGAGGCGTCATGGTCACGCTCGCCGTCGTCGGTGCGGGCTCGCGGGGCACCTCGTACGCCCGCCACGCCGTCGAGACCGGTCAGGCGCGGGTGGTCGCGGTGGCCGACCCGCTGGACGTCCGCCGCGACAGGTTCCCCGAGGCCGCGCAGTACGCGGACTGGCGTGAGCTGGCCGCCCTGCCCCGCCAGGCGGACGCGGTGATCATCGCCACCCAGGACCGTGACCACGTCGAGCCCGCGGTGCGCTTCGCCGAGCTGGGCTACGACATCCTGCTGGAGAAGCCGATGGCGGTCTCGGAGGACGACTGCCGGAGGATCGTGGCGGCCGCCGAACGCTCGGACGCGGTGTTCGCCGTGTGCCACGTGCTGCGCTACACCCCGTACACACGGGCTTTGAAGGCTTTGCTGGACGCCGGCCGGATCGGCGAGATCGTCAGCATCCAGCACCTGGAGCCGGTCGGTTGGTGGCACCAGGCCCACTCATATGTACGGGGCAACTGGCGGCGGGCCGACGAGTCCACGTTCATGCTGCTCGCCAAGTCCTGCCACGACCTCGACTGGCTCGTCCACCTCACCGGCAAGCAGGTCACGCGCGTCTCCTCGTTCGGCGACCTCAAGCACTTCCGTCCCGAGAACCGCCCGGCGGGCGCCGCCGACCGCTGCCTCGACTGCGCCGTCGAACCCGACTGCCCCTACTCCGCCAAGCGCATCTACCTCCCGCGCGCCGGCAAGGACGAATGGCCTTTGTCGGTCATCACCGACGACGTCTCCGAGGCGGGCGTCCTCGAAGCCCTGCGGACGGGCCCGTACGGCAGATGCGTGTACGCCTGCGACAACGACGTCGTCGACCACCAGGTCGTGAACATGGAGTTCGAGGGCGGCACGACGGCGTCGTTCACCATGACCGCCTTCACCCCGGCCCTCCACCGGCAGACCCGCGTCTTCTGCACCCGCGGCTCGATCGACGGCGACGGCAACACCTTGACCATCACCGACTTCGTCACCGGCCGGACCGAAACCATCGACACCAGCGCCACAGGCGACGCGACGGCAAGGGGCGGCCACGGGGGCGGCGACGAGGGCCTGGTGGACGCGTTCCTGACCGCGGTCGCGACGCGCGACCGCTCGTCGGTCCTCTCCTCACCGGGCGAGAGCCTGCACAGCCACCTCATCGCCTGGGCCGCAGAACGGTCGCGCCTGGAAGGCGAGACCGTGGCTCTCAAATAGCGCGATACTGGTACGCACGCCACGACAGGGAGTGACGCTGTGCGTACCTGGTTCCAGCCGGAGGAGACCGAGGAGTTCGAGGCCGCCAAAGACCTGCTGGTCCGGCGCTGTCTCACCTGGGCCGAGGAGCACGGCCGCCCCGCCGACGGCCTGGTGCTGGCCACGGCCGTCGACGCCCGCCACGAGAGCCGCGACGGCCGCCTGGCCTACTGGGACGACGAGCAGGTCAGGCGCTTTCTGCTGCGCTATGTGCCGCACCACGTGGTGGCCCCGCGCGACCTCCTCGACGCGGCCCCCGACATCCTCCGTACCCTCCTCGACTACCTCGACGCCACCGGACTCCGCGACCCCCGCGGCACCACGACCCCGGAGGCGTTCGCCCAGGCGGTAGCCGAATACCCGTCCGCCCTCGACGACCCCACCCGCCAGGGCCTGGCCAAGTTCTGGGCACAGAAGGCCCTCGACCACGACGTGGACTTCACCGACCCGGCCGCCTTCGAACGCTTCAGGCAGGACATCGAGGCCGGCCGCATCGACTACGACCAGGCCGTACTCGACCAACTGGTCGAGGCCCGCTTCCACGGAACGGGCCTCGACGAGGAACGCGCCTTCCCCCAGCCTCCCATCACCCTCCCCCCGGCCGCCGACCTGACCGAAGCCGCGACCCAGAGCCAGACCGTCCAGCACCTCATCACCCTGGCCACCTGGGCAGGCACGGAAGGCCGCCCCCTCACTAAAACCGGCAACCTCCCCCTGGCGGCCGCCCGCGAACTATCAACCGTTCTGGGCACCGGCGAGGAGCAATTCCAAGCCCGCAGCGCCGCCGAACTCCCCCGCCTGACCCTCCTCCTAGCCTGGGCCAAGAAACTCCGCCTGACCCGCACCGCCAAGGGCCGCCTCTTCCAGGTCACCAAGGCCGCTCCGCTCCTGCGCGACCCGGAAACCCTGTGGCAGCAAGCCTTCGAAGCCCTCCCCTACCTGGGCAGGGCGGTCACCGGGCAACCCGGCTCCCTGCTCGCGGACGCCTTCGACCTGATCCTGCCCGACGTCCTCAACACGATCTACGGCATGGACGACATGCCCGTGATCCGGTTGCAGGAGACGGTGTGGCTGGCCTGCCAGGAGTATTTCGTTCTGGACGACAAGGAAGAACACATCCGGGACGTCCTGCGCCGCGAAACCGCCGAAGACCTGACCCGCACCCTTGAGGTCCTGTCCGACCTCGGCGCCATCGACCTCTTCCACGGCCCCGCCGACCCCCTTTACTCCAGCGACCTCGACCACGAGGACCAGGAGCTCCCTCCGGACGCGATCAAGAGACTCCGCAAAGGTCTCACCGCCCCAGACCTCCCCCAGATCCGCCTGACCCCCCTCGGCCGCCGCGCCGTCCGCGACCACCTCCTCTCCGAAGGCCGCGACGCCCCTCTCCTCGGCGCCCTCGCCACGACCCCACCGTCCGGCCTCCTCGGCGTGATCTCCCAGCACTACGCCCCAGAAGACATCACCACAGAACTCAACGGCTGGCTGACCCACCCCGGCCAAACCGTCGAAACCCTCCTCCAGGCCATCCGCGACTGCCCGTTCCGCTCGCGCACGGCCGCCCTCCTCAACCTCCTCACCGAAGCCCTCCCCCAGGGCCGCACCCTCCTCACCGACCTCCGCCACGACCCGACCCTCGGCCCCGCCGTCCTGACCTTCCTGGTGGATGAGGGGGAGCTTGATCCTGAGTCGTTGAGCGAGCGGGAGCATCTGCTGCTGGGGGCGGAGAACTTCCTGTCCCTGTTGGAGGTCGGAGGGCCGGAGGTCCTTATCGAGCAGCTCAGGGGAATGGCGGGTGGGGACGCGTACGAGTTCGTGGAGGCGGTGCTGGCTTCGGGGCATCATGACGCTGTGGGCCTGCAGGAGCTACGGGTCCTGGTCGCCGAGCCGCTACGCGCCACCAGCCGCCACCCGCTCCGCCTGATCCCCACGACTCCCCCAGGCGCAAAGGGCCGCCGCAAGAAGCGCAAACGCTGAGAAACAACTGGCCTCACCGAGCAGTCGGTCCGTATGAAGATCGGTGAGCTGGCTGGGATGACGCGTACAAGTTCGTGGGACGCGGTCCTGACATCGGGGCAACCTGGCTTCTTAAGACCTGCCGCTATCCGCTATGTCTTGTTCCCGACGCGCAACCGAGGGTAAGGGCCCAGTCGCGGGACTTCGCTAGGCGTCGTTTTCGATGTGTTCGAAGATGTCCGCGTCGGTCTCTCGCTGCCACTCGGGGAGATCGCCCCAATCGGCGACATATGACGGTTTTGGGTTGTCGATGTGCTTATGGATCTGGACGATCCAGCACAGAGCAACGAATCGGCCCTTTTGCTCGCGGGTCAGCTTGGCCGTGTTGCCGGCGCTGATCTCGACGAAGGTACGCACTTGGCTGCAGACGGCGGCGGCGGCCTGGCGTTCCCATTCGGGTGTCTCCTCCCACGGTGTGACGTAGGAGGACTTAGGCTCGCCCGGATAGTGCTTGTTCACCCCCGCGATCCATGCCTCCCGGAAGGTACGGCCCTGCTCGTCCGCCTCAGTCTGCATCGTGTTCCTCTCACTGTTGGACGGGAGCCGACAGGCGGGCGATGCGGTCGTTCAACTGGACCACCCGGCTGTCGGACAGAAGGGGTTGGAGCTGCTTTTGAACGCTGTGAAGTTTCCGGCCGACGTAGCCCGCGGATTGGGTCTGCTCGGCCAGGTCCACGGCGTCGCCGGCGTAGTGCAGAAACTGGTCCAGGCTGCGGCGTTGGATGCCGAGGGCTGCCAGGTCAGTGAGGAGACTGCCCCGGCGCCGGAGCGAGGTGGCCTGGTTGAGTGCGGCGTTGAGTGACGTCTCGGCCAGGTCGGTCTGGCCGAGAGTGAGGTAGCAGGTACCTCTTTCCTCTGCCAAGCGGGAGCCGTCGAAGCGGAGCCAACCTCCAGGGCTGACGGGGTGGGCGAGGTTGAGAACTTCGTCTGCGATGGCGAGGGCCCGTTCGCATGCTGTTCGGTCGCCGTCCCCGGCATGGGCCTCGGCCTGTACGGCTGCGACCCAATACCGAGTCGACAGCCGGCTGTCGCCTTGCTCAGCGATCCGTGCGGCCGCGGAGAGGACGGAAGAGGCCTCGGGGTATTCCTGGTCGTACATGTTGATGAACGCCTGGCGGGTCAGGGCGCAAGCCCATCGGTCGTAGCAGCGAGCTTCACGACCGGCGTTCACGGCCATGGTGTAGCAGTAGGCGGCGTCGGTATAGCGATTGCTGTCGAAGAGGATCTCTCCGGCGAGTTGGAACAGATCGCAGGCCAGTAGGCAGAGTTGACGCCGTGCTCGGGCTGAGTGGGCCTGGTCCATCTGCTTGACCAGGAGTCTGAGCTGGTCATGGACCAGTGGGTAGACAAGGCGCTTCGACTTGGACAGGGCGAAGACCTGCCAGAGATGGCCGCTGAGCAGGGCGTGCTGTTCGATGTCATCGGCCTCGTCGCCTTGGCCGAGCCAGTCCTGGGGCTGGGCGGAGGCCGGCTGGGGAAGCACCATGAGCGTGCCGGCGATGCTCAGCAAGCGGAGAAGTTCGCGACGGTACATATCGTCAGCTTCACCCGTGAGCGCGGGTTCAGGCACGACCCGGCCCATGATGATCGGTGCGGAAACGGCGGCGACCGCGGATTCGCAGCGAAGGGTCAGCAGGTCGTCCAGCTCATCCGGCGTGACCTGCAGGACGGCGCAGAGCTTGGGCCGGATGTAGGGGCAGGGCTCGGTTTCTCCTCGCTCCCACCGGCTTGCCGTGGTCCGGTCGATGCCGAGCTCGTCAGCGAAGAATTCCTGGCTGTAGCCGAGCGCCTTTCTCCGGTCGGCGAGGCGCCTTCGTTTGCCCGCCAAGGCGCACCTCCACCTGTGTCCTTCTTCCAAGGGAAGCGTACGGGACCGGCCCGCTCAGCGGCTGCGATGCCGCAAAGGTGCCTCATTGATGCGTCGCCGGCGCCGTGGCCTGGTGCTTTGCCGCGCGGTTGGCTTAACGGTGCCTGCTGGGACTTCGATCGGAGGAGACGACGTGCTCATCGCACACCCCGAAAGCAACCGCCTATTCCCGGGATCTCCAGGCTTCGACTTCTAGGCCGCCGAACGGGCGGCCGCCGCCCTTCTCACGGCGCTCGGCGTGGCCGAGACGAGCGAAGCCGCCGTCCGTACTCCCGCCCGGATGGTGGCGGGCCTAGCGGAGTTGCTCAGCTGCCCGGCGTGGGAATTCACCACCTTCCCCAATCGGGAGGGGCAGCACGAGCTGGTGCTGGCCCGCGACGTGCCGTTCACCTCCTTGTGCGCCCACCATCTGCTTCCGTTCTCGGGAACCGCGCATGTGGGGGTGATTCCCGGCCAGCGGATCGCCGGCCTGTCCAAGCTGGCGCGGACCGTCGAGACGTTCGCCGCTCGGATGCAGGTTCAGGAAGAACTCGGGCAGCAGATCGCGACCTTCCTGGAAGAGCGGCTGGAATGCCGCGGGGTCGGTGTCGTCCTGACGGCCGAGCACCTGTGCATGACGCGCCGCGGGGTGCGCGCCCTGGGCTCCGACACGGTCACGATCGCCTGCCGAGGCGCGCTCCGGGATGATCCCGCAGCCCGTGCCGAGTTTCTGCAGCTCGCCGTCCCGCAGGTGCGGAGGGCGGCATGAGTTTCAGGATCGGTAAGCGGTTCACCTTCGAAGCCGCTCACCAGTTGAGCGGTCTACCCGGAGGGCACAAGTGCGGCCGTCTGCATGGCCACTCCTACACGGTCGAAGTGGTGCTGACCGCGACCGAGTTGTCGGAGTCGGGCTTCGTCATCGACTTCGCCAACCTCGATCCGATCAAGCGCCATCTGGCCGAGCACTTCGACCACCAACCGCTCAACGAGGCCATCGACATCGAACCGACCAGCGAGAACCTCGCTCGAGTCCTGTTCGAATGGTGCGCCAAGAACGTCCCCTTGCCCGCCACCGCCGCCATCGAGGCGGTCCGGGTGAGCGAAACGTCAGCCACCTGGGCCGAATACCGCCCCTGCCACTGACGTCCAGAAGGACCTGATGTGGGCGTGTGATCCGCGCCCGTCTCCCTCGAGAGGAATCTCCATGTCCGCCGACCTGCTGTCGATCGCCGACCCGACCGAACAGCGGCCCGTCCCGATCGCCGAGTTGTTCTATTCCTTCCAGGGCGAAGGTGTGAATCTCGGCCGTCGCGCTCTCCTCGTTCGCTTCCTGGGCTGCAACCTGACCTGCGGCTACAGACAGGCACCCGCCACCGGCGACATCCCGGCACAGGGCACGATGCTGTGCGACACCGAGTACACCTGGAACAGCGCCAAGCACGACCTCTCCGACGGTGTACGGCACCTGACGCCGCAAGGAGTGTGGGACGAGCTCATCAACCTCGATCCCGCCACGGCCACCCCTTCCATCGCCCCCGTCGATCTGATCGTCGTCACCGGTGGGGAGCCGCTTCTCCACCAGGACGCCATCCTGCATCTCGCCCGCCAAGCCGCACTGACCGGCCGGCACATCGAGATCGAGACGAACGCCACCATCAAGCCGAACCCCAAGCTGCTCTCCCCGGGCGTGGCCTTCAACGCCGGCCCCAAACTGGCCAGCTCAGCGGTGCCACGCAAGAAGCGCATCAAACCGGACGCGATCAGAGCGATCGAGGCCAGCGGCCAGGCCAGGTGGAAGTTCGTCGTCAGCACCCTGGAGGACCTGACCGAGATCGCCGAGCTTCAGGCGGAGTTCGGGCTCACCGAGATCTGGCTGAGCCCGGAGGGCACCACCCCCACCCGCGTCCTGGAGCGGATGCGCATGGCCGCAAGCTTTGCCCTGGCACACGGCTGGAACCTGACCACCCGTGAGCACGTGCTGATCTGGGGCGGCCAGCGTGCCAAGTAGCCTCCACCCGTCCCAGAGCATCAACTTCTCCGTCATCGCGCCCGCCGCCTACCTGCGAGACTTCGTCGCCCAGACACCTGCCACGATCCACCATGTGGCGGCCCAGCGCGTCCTTCTCGATCCCGTCTACCGGGAGTTCTTCCTCGAAGAGGAACGACGGGGCGCCACGATCATCCTCGACAACGGCGTCTTCGACCTTGGCCGCTCGCTCAGCCCATGCGAGCTCGTACGTGCAGCTCGGGCGGTGAAAGCCGAAGAGATCATCTTGTCCGATGTCATCCGCGACGCTCATGCCACCATGCGGGCCAGCGACAGCGCAGCCGCACAGATCCTCGACATGAGCGACGAGTTCCGGCTGTGCGCGGTCGTACAGGCCGCCGACGATAAGGACTGGCGCCACTGCTACGACCACTTCGCCACCCGCGACCACGTCGGCGCGATCGCCTTTCCCGCCTCCCGCGGCAAGGAGCCGAGCAGTGAGTTGTCGAAGAACCGCGTCGCCGCAACCGACTACCTCGAAGCCCACGGGATGATCAACGCCGACCGGATCTACCGGCTCCTGGGCCTCGGCCGCACCGGCCATCTGGAACTCTTCGAACAACGTCACCACGAGTGGATCAGCTCGGTCGATGCCGCCGCGCCGGTCCTGCTCGGCGCCATGGGCCTCCGGATGCTGCCCGACGGGCCCTACCAGAAAACCCCGACGCCACGCGTCGAGGCAGTGCAGCACATCGAACCCGACCGGTTCGCGCTGATCAGGGACAACATCAAAGCCGTCCGGTACGCCGCCAACTGCCCCATCGAGATCCGGACGCCGATATGACGAGCCCTCCGCTCACCGACCACGCGCCCGCAGCAGAAGTAGGACTCCTCGGGGCATCCCCCATCGACTTCTACCGCCACACGATGAGCAGTTCGAACCTGCTGCGCTACCTGAAAATCAAGGTCCATCACCTGATCCAGGACTACGACTGGGCCCGCATCTCGGTCACCGCCGGCTATGACCGCCACTGCATGGTCTCGGCGCATGAGAAGAACGACAAGCTGTTCAACTGGCAGCGCCCCACCGCGCACGTCCAGGGCAATCACCTGATCGTCAAGTGCTTCCCTGGCGTGGACTACGTCCACCACTACGCCCTCATCATCGCGACGTACCTGAACATGGTCGGCCGCTACCGCGGCCAGGTCGACTACCGGCTCCCCTCTGAACACGCATGCCGGTCAGCCGTCGACCGGCTGGACATCGACGCTTCCACAGACGACCTCATCGTCGTCGGCTGGGGCCTCGAGCGGTTCGTCAACGGCACCACCTGGGTCCACGGCCCCGGCCACGCATGGCAACGCACCAACATAGACGGGCGGCGCGTGCTCTACCTGGGCTACCTGCACAGCATCTGGGGCGACGTGGCCGGCCGCGTGGTGGCACGCCTGGCCACGCTGGGCGCACGCCGGGTCATCTACGTCGGCAAGGTCGGCTCTCTCGACCCGCGCATCGCCCCGAACACCTGCCTGGCCACTGGCAACAGCAGCGTTCTGTCCGACGGCCAAGTGACCTGGCCGGACTTCTTCGGCGGCCTCGCCGCCGGCCAGTCGGACGTCCGCTCCGGTGTCCACGTGACCTCGCCATCGATCCTGTTCGAAGACACGAACTGGCTGGCCCGACAGCACGGACACCGCTTCGTCGACCCCGAGATCGGCCACATGGGACGCGCCGCCCACACCGCCGGCATCGAGTTCGGGTTCCTTCACGTCATCTCCAACAACCTGGCCCGCCACTACCCCGAAGACCTCTCCAACGAACGACTGCACACGGTGGTCGAACGGCGTGCCCAACTTCTCGACCGCATCCACGAGATCATCCGGCTCCGGTTGCGGAGCATCCCCGCGACACAGGCCAGCGAAGGAACGAACGCGTGAACATCATGGCGGGAAAGCCCGGCAAGCTCATCACGGTGGCCGGCATCGACGGCGCCGGCAAATCGACCCTGGCCGCATCCCTCCACTCAGCGCTCAAGGACTCCACAGAGCACACCATCCTCGTGGGCAAACACACCACCGAGGTCCCGATGAGTGCAGACCTGTCGCAATACGTCGACGACGTCAACGCAGTCGTCTACCGGCGTAAGCCGGGCGTGGGCGCCGCCTGCGGAAACCACTACTGGCTGTTCGCGCTCGCCGCCTGGTACACCCTCCAGGACCAACTGATCATCAAACCCGCGTTGCAGGCCGGCGTCCACGTCATCCTCGACAACGCCCACCACAAGATCCTCGCCCGCTACGCCGTCTCCCCTGACGTCCCCACCGATCTGGCCCGCCAACTCTTTGCCCACCTCACCACGCCCGACCTCATCCTGTTCCTCCATATCACCGCCGATGAGGCCCTGCGTCGGCGCAATGGCGACTTCAGCGCTTTGGAGGCAGGCCGCACCGGATCCACGGGCGAGGCGTTCATCTCCTACCAAACGCACGTGACCGAGGAACTACGCCGACAAGCAACCGACGCAACCTGGGCGTCCATGGACGTTACACGTAAGGACGCCGATGCCGTCCTGACCGAGACGCTCGCCCTGCTGTCCGAATGCCTCGACATCCGAATCCCCTGAAGTACCGGCGACGATTGACGAGGAGGCTGCGTGAAGCGCGAAACCGGCCGGCAGTACCTATGGCACAGCATCACCTGGGCGGCAAGAGTGCCTACGCTCCTCCTGGCCGACACCACGACCGGCGCCCTCGGGCAGGTTGAGGTCATGAGCTTGCAGCTCGGGCTGAAAGTGGTCGACCGGGCCCGGTTCTGCACCGGCCGTTACGGCTTCACCGACACCTTCCGTGTGGAACCACGGGCATGCCCGCAGCAAGCCGTCGCCGAACGCGGTGGCCAATGCGCCACCTGCCTGGAAAGGGACGACTTCCGCTTCGCGCACCAGGTCCACAAGAGCGGACATGTTCCCCCAGCACTCGCGGCCTACATGGCGCAACCCCACTGGCTTTACATTGCCACCTTTGCCAACTCGGTCAGCAAGGTCGGAACGGCGGCGGCCTCCCGACGGACCTCACGGCTGGACGAGCAAGGACCGATACGCGCCACCTACATCGCCCAAGCACCCAACGGCCACGCCGTTCGCCGCCTCGAAGACACTCTCAGCCGCGAACTCGGCCTCGCCCAGACGATCCGCTCCACCGCAAAACTCGCCGCCCTGATCGCCTTCGATCACGACCACGTTGATGCCGCACACGACAAGGCCGTCGACCGAACTCATGCCACGCTGACCGCAGCCGGAGTAGCTCCTGAACGCGAGGCATGGACGCCTCCGCCCGAGAGCCATGCCCTCCGCAACTTCCCACGATCACCAGAACGCGCGATCTACCCACATGACCTGCGCACCGGCGAGCACGGGTTCAGTATCGAAGCCTGCTCCGGCTCCCATGTCATGGCACGGCTGTCGTCCGGCGCCGACGACATCCCCTATGTCCTCGACCTCAACACGCTCAAAGGCCACCGCGTACTGATCGGGAACTACACCTCTCCACGGACAACCGTCCAAGGATCACTCTTCTGACAACAACCGCAGCTCGCGCCGCCGGCAAGCAGCAGCCCACGGCGACCTGCGAAGACAGGAGGTTCATGCAACGCCTGGATGCGATCACCGGCTGGGACGACGAGCACAACGCCGAACTCTATGACCGCTTCGCCCGCGAGCACACCTTCTACGCCGACGCCAGCCGAGACCTGGTCTCCCGCGCCGACCTCACCGACAAGCAGTTGGTCATCGATCTGTGCGGCGGGTCAGGCGTCACCGCGGCCATCCTCCTGGAGAGTCTTCCGCCCCACGGCCGCGTGATCTCTCTGGACAGCGCTCCGGCCATGCAAGCGATAGGACGACGTACTCGTGACGACCCCCGCATCACCTGGATCACCGCCAAGGCCGAAGACGTCGCCCACCACATCTCCACACCGGCCGACGCCGTGGTCTGCAACTCAGCGATCTGGAAGACCGACACCACCGCCGTCTTCGCCGCGGCAAAACGCGTACTGCGGCCAGGCGGACGGTTCGTGTTCAACATCGGCGGCCGATTCGCCGGCCTCACCAACCGAGACCCTCACGCCACGACGTCCCTCAACGACCTGATCACCGCCATCGCGGTAGCGGACTACGGCTACGTACCACCCAAGGAAAGATGCCGACCACCCCTGACATCTGCCCTCGTACAAGCGCAACTGAAGGCCGCCGGATTCACCACAGTCGCCTCAGACATTGTCGCGCGCACCGGCACCCTGGAGGAGAAACGTGCCTGGCTCTCGATCCCGCTCTTCGCCCGACCACTCGGCCAACTCACCCACGCCCAGCGCATGAAGATCCTGCAGAGGGCCTACGACGCGGCCGACAGGACACGAGAGATCACCACGCGCTGGCTCGTCGTCACTTCCCGAGCCTGACAACAACAAGCGCTCCGGCGCCCTCCGTCATGGGCCCGTCCTACTTCTCAAAGAGATCCCCTTCACCCCGCATCGCCGGCCGGCGGGACTGGGAGGCCGATCACGTCCCTACAGCTCCGGCCCGTCGAGATAGCTGTTTCGCATACTCACGTATCCGAGGTCGATCTTCGGGAAAGACCCCATCCCAGTCCTGTGAAAGAGGGACCCATGCCACAGGCTGGCCGCTCTCCTCGGTCAGCCGGAGCGACCGGTGCACGACGGCTCCATAGGACAAGCCAAGCGTGACACTCCAATCCCGGCGGTAGGACCGCACCGTCACCGCCGCCGGAACTTCCAGCAGATCAGCAGAAAGACCCGACTCCTCAAGCAGCTCACGACGAGCCGCCTCCCGTGGACTCTCGCCAGGTTCGACGCGTCCGCCCGGCGGCACCCAACCTCGCCAGCGATGCCTCACCAGCAGCACATGCCGGAGGGTTTCGTCGAACACCCACACCTCGGCCGCGAGCGGGGCCATCGGGCCATTCATCGCCGCCTCCAGCCAGGCGCACGCGTTGTCGAACTCAGCTTCTGCGTTGCGGGCATCCTTCACGGCTGCCCGCAACGTGTACTGGTCAGGGCCACGCTGATCCACCGCCCCAGGCTACTCGCTTGGGGCAGACCTTCCTTGTGGACGGCGGGGAGCTTGATCCCGAGTCGTTGAGCCAGCGGGAGCATTTGCTCCTGGCGGCGGAGAACTTCTTGTCCATGCTGGAGCTCGGGGGGCCGGACGCCCTGATCGAGCAGCTCAGGAGTATGGCGGGTGGGGATGCGTACGAGTTCGTGGAGGCGGTGCTGGCATCGGGGCACCATGACGTCGTGGGCTTGCAGGAGCTACGGGTCCTGGTCGCCGAGCCACTCCGCGCCACCAGCCGCCACCCGCTCCGCCTGATCCCGACAACTCCCCCAGGCGCAAAGAGCCGCCGCAAGAAGCGCAAACGCTGAGAAACGGCTCTTAACTTCGGGCTGCTTGGTACACCTCGTTAACGTGTATTGCCACTCGATAGACCGGCTGAGCTACTGGTATTGCACTGCCCCCGCCAAGCAGCCAAAATGATCATCCATCAGGAAGGGAGTTCCTCCTGGTCACTTTTCAACCGGGGGGCGGCTGCCTGTGGACAACATGCCAATTGAAGGCCTGTACGACTCGCTCCTCACACAGCGTCTTCAACAGCAAACTGACGCCTGGACCAGTTCGGGACACCTTGTCCAAATCTCCGATGTTGCCAACGAGGAAGTCGCCCAATTGCTGGGGCGATTCGTCGGCGAGGCCTCGACCCGCGCGCTCGCAGCCCTCAAGAGCCCGAAAGAGCAGGTAGAGCTAGCCAACCGGCTCCTGCGCCAACTCGCCGATCCCGACACCCTCGTGGACGGCCCGGCCAAGCTGCTCTCCATCGTCCAGCAGACGCCTGGCAAGACCTCACCGCCCCGGCCTCTGACCTCCCTCTCCGAAGCAGCGCTACTCACTAACGCTCGGGAGGATCCGAGCCTGTCCCACGAACTCGCCACAGAACTTGCGAGCGCTGACCGCGTGGACCTGCTGTGCGCGTTTGTGAAATGGTCCGGGCTACGTATCCTCGAACGTCCGCTGGCCGATCTCCGTCGCAGAAACGTGCCATTGCGGGTGATCACCACCACGTACATGGGTGCTACCGAGCGTCGCGCTCTCGATCGACTGGTACGTGACTTCGGCGCAGAGGTACGCATCAGTTACGAGCAGAACACCACCCGCCTACATGCAAAGGCTTGGCTGCTTCGGCGGCGCACTGGATTCGACACAGCGTACGTTGGCAGTTCCAACCTCTCCCGCGCTGCGCTTCTGGACGGGCTTGAGTGGAACGTTCGCCTATCGTCGGTGACAACGGCGCGACTGCTAGACAAGTTCGAGGCCACGTTCGACTCCTACTGGGATCGTGAACAGTTCGAGCTTTACGACCCAGACACAGATGGCGATCGTCTGGACGAGGCGCTGTCCCGGTCGAAGACAGGACAACCGCTTTTCGACATCCCGGCCCTGGTTCCTCATCCCTTCGCGCATCAGCGAGAGATGCTAGAGGATCTGGACGTCGAGCGGACCGTGCACGATCGGCACCGTAATCTCCTGGTCGCGGCGACCGGCACAGGGAAAACCGTTGTAGCCGCATTTGACTACCGCAACCTGCAGCAACGGCTTGGGCGGCAGCCATCTCTGCTGTTCATCGCACATCGTCGCGAGATCCTCACGCAAGCGTTGCGCACCTACCGCCAGGTGCTGGCCGTACCCGACTTCGGCGAACTGCATGTGGGGCACGAGAAATCGCGTCACTGGCGGCACGTATTTGCGTCGATCCAATCGCTCACGGCACGCGGTATCGAGACGCTGAAATCCGATCACTTCGATGTGGTCGTCATCGACGAGTTCCACCACGCTACCGCCCGCACTTATCGAGAAATAATCGACTACCTACAGCCGATTGAGCTGCTCGGACTTACCGCCACACCTGAACGGTCAGACGGCAAGTGGGTTCAGGACGAGTTCTTTGACGGCCGCATCGCCTCTGAACTACGCCTCTGGGATGCCCTCGACGCCGATCTGCTGTGCCCATTCCACTATTTCGGGATCAACGACGAAACCGACCTTTCCGCGGTGCGCTGGTCACGTGGCTCTTACGACGCGACGGACTTGGACAACATATTCACCGGCGACGATGCTCGCGCCCGCCTGATCTTCAATTCATTACGGGACAAAGTTTCTGACCTTGCAGCAGTACGCGGCCTGGGCTTCTGCGTATCGGTCCGCCATGCCCACTTCATGGCTAAAATCTTCACCAAGGCCGGCCTACCCTCCTTGGCAGTAGATGGCTCCACCGACGAGGCATCTCGCAAAGGCGCGCTGAACGCTTTGCGCATGGGAGAAGTAAAATTCCTCTTCACTGTTGACCTCTTCAATGAAGGTCTAGACGTACCAGACGTGAACACTCTGCTCCTACTGCGTCCTACCGAGAGCGGCACAGTGTTCTTGCAACAACTCGGCCGCGGCCTACGACGAACTCCAGAAAAGGCAGTTCTGACTGTCCTAGATTTTGTCGGGCAGCACCGCAAGGAGTACCGCTTCACCAACCGATTCCAGGCGTTGACAGGCCATACCCGCGGCCGACTGCAGGAGCAGGCCAACAACGACTTCCCACATCTGCCAACGGGCAGCCAGATCGTGCTCGATCGAGTCACCAAGGACCGCGTGCTCGCCGAGCTAAAAGCCCATCTCGCGGCCACCGTGACGACCCTTACGCAAGAGATTCGCTCATACGCGGAGCAATCCCTTATCAACTATCTGGAATCCAGCGGCCGCGACATCAACGACCTGTATCGCAACAAGCGCTTCTGGACGGGGCTCTTGCGTCAAAGCAAGCTTCTGCCCGAGGAGAGCTCACCACTAGAGATAGAGCTTGGACGCCGCATCCGCGCTCTTCTTCACGTTGACGACGCTGGCAGAGCCGCAGCATATGCGCACCTGCTCAGCTCTGACGATGTGCGCTACGACAAGCTTTCCGCCACCCAACAAGCATTCGCCCGCATGTTGTTCTTCTCATTCTGGCGCGATGGTGCAGGGTTCGCCTCCTACGACGAAGGCCTGCGCCAACTACGCAGCCAGCCCGCTCTCTGTGAGGAGATCAACCAGGTGCTTTCCTACGGCTTGGAGCGCCCGCGCCACGTCGCCAGAAGGCTACCCGCGCCACTCAACGAACTGCCCCTTGCCGTTAATGCTCGCTACTCTACAGATGAGGCCCTGGCCGCAATAGGCTGGGCAACCCTAGGCAAGTCGGTGCCCTCCACCATGCGCGAGGGCGTCGCATGGAGCCCCACCACCCAATGCGACGCTCTCTTTGTCACTCTGCAGAAGAACGAGAAGGAGTTTTCTCCCCAAACCATGTATCGGGACTATGCCCTGACTCCAACTCTGTTTCATTGGGAGTCCCAGCATCGCACAAGAGAACGTTCTTCAACCGGGCTGCGCTACCAAAATCATGAACACGAAGGCAGTCATGTGCTCCTGTTCACCCGAGAGCGCAAAGAGAACGAGAACCGCCATCCCGAGCCGTTTGTGTTTCATGGGACAGCCCGCTATGTGAAGCATGAAGGCGAACGTCCAATGGCAATCACCTGGCGTCTGGACGAGGAAATGCCTGTGGACCTGTTCCGCCGCGCGGCAGTAGTCGGATAAGCCAGCGAGGGCAGCCGACCTCTTTATGAAGGAGTCGCCATTCGGCTTAAGCTAACGTAAAACCCGGCCGGCTACTGCCATAGCCAACGTCCGTCGGCCATATGATCACGATGCTCTGACTATGAGCAAGCTCCATCAAGTCGTTACGCGGCTCAGTCGGCAGAAGGATCGCCCTCTTGGCCTCCGGCCAGAAGCGGCCATAGTCGGCGAGTTGCCCAATTGCCATCCGTACATTCTCTCGCGTGACGCTTCCCTTTGCCTCGACGAGCAGATTCGAGTCCGCATCGAACAAGTCAGTGAAGAGCGGCCGACTCTCACCTTCGGGCAGTACTTGATGGCGCGTAACAGCATGACCCAGACCGCATAGGTAATCGGCAAGCGCCTGCACTAAACCGGCCTCTCTCCGCTCCGCGGTATACTGTTCCCGACCTGGCTCAACGAACACTTTCTCGGTAAATTGCTGCTCCAATGGCACCGCCTGCACACGGCTTGTCAAAGCAGCTCGTAACCGCCCTAAACGAGTCTGTGGCGGCCGAGCTTGGGTATCGATGGGGCGCAACCGAAAAATGATTACTCGGCGTATCGGACCATTGTTAGTCTCCGGCGCATCTGCCTCGTACCACGGGTTCTCGTCCGCTATCTCAAACTCGCCAAGATAGACGACAGTTCCTTTACTACCCTCGAACACGCGCAAGGCACGCCCGTCTTGCCGATGCCTCAGAATTGCCGCGTTTCCCGCTCTCATTCGCTGATCGCCGCGCTGACCTTCGCCGGTGTAGTGGAACATGCCATCAGGCATCCAGTCATCGAAGTAGCCGTGCTTCTCACCTTCGGTGGGATCGGTGAAAACGAAGACATTCTTGGAGCGCGCAGAAGGTCCGATACCGCCTTGCCCGGAGCCACCAAAACTCTGGTGCAGCATCGTGCGCTTGATCGGTCGTCCAGGAACGAGAGACCAGGTCGGAGGCTGCGACGAGGACTGCGCGGTCATGTGCGTCTCCAGTAGATCGCCTTAGAGGTGATCTACTGTGACATACGCCGATTTTTCACGCCAACCATCTAGATGAACTTATTCGACACAAGTCGGACTCAATCGACGCAGGGCCGACCGTCACGACCCCTCAGCGCTGCCACGACGTAGCACGACAGAGCCCCTACCAGGCTTGGTGACGATCAAGTTCTCCTCCCTGAGGATCTTGAAAGCAAGCCGCACTGTCGGTCTGGAGACTCCAAACTCCTGCTCAAAGCGCACTTCGCTCAGCACGGTCTGCGGCGGGTAGGCACCCGTTCGGATCCGTTCTGCAATGACTTGGGCTATCTGCTCGTATTTGTAGAGCGTGTGGTCCCACTCGAAGCCGCCTTGATCGGTCACGCTGATAACACTAAAGGGCTATTGACTACATGACATAGAAGCGCTATGCACATAACGTCAACTGACATCACGTTACAGGACTTCACAGGTTGAGCTATGGTCGAGCTACGCCAGCCGCCCAGTCACAGCACTGACGAAGGAGGAGCGAGGGATGGATCCGTTCGACAGCAGCCTCAACGAGACGCCGTTCGCTCGAAATCCGGCTACAACCAGGGACTCTTTGCTTCGCCGCTGGCTCCACCGCGCTGGGCGTGAGCTACTCCCTAGCCGCCACGTCACCCATGTCCGCCCGCTTTAAGGCTCGCCTCGAGTCCACCGAGTCCCTCAATGCCCCATTCGCAAGAGTGCTATCGGCGTCGGAGGACGGCATGAGCATGGAGGAATTCCACAGCACGCACCCAGAGCCCATGCGAAAGGACTACCGCGCGATCGTCTGGTCAGACGCGGCGGGAAGGTCGCCCACCGTCCAAGTCCGCGACTACCGCACCGTCTATGAGCTGGGGTCTGAGCCACATCCGTCGGACCGTACGGACGTCCGCAGGCGGTCGTGTCAGCGAGAGCCCTGGCTTCGCGCCGCTGCGGCGAACCAGCTCTGGAGGGATCTGCTTGAAGGGCGAGCACGTTAAGGAGCGCCCGTGTAGGGCCCTCGACCAGCCTGGCATCGAGGGCCCTAACGAGTTCTACTGTCGATCCTTGAGCAGTTGATCGAATCTCAGCTCCAGGTGGAGCATGTCGCTCCGGAGAGCGTCGAGTCGCTCCATCATCTGCATATGGGCGGTTTTGAAGTACTCGGAGGTCTGATAGCGAAGGCCCGCGATCTCCACCCCGAGAGCCCCCAGATCGTCGGTTATCCCAGTCTGGACGTCTGCGATCAGGGTTTTCGCCTCGGTGGCGCCGATCGGTGTCAGCGCGTCGTCCTTGGAGTACGTGTCTGCTTCGAACGCTTGCATACGACGCTTCAGATCGAGGATCTCGGCCTCTAGGTCCACGAACGACCATGCCTTTTCGGTTGCGGGAGAGAAGCCAGGTTGTCTGTCGGCCTGGGCTTCATCGACGTACAAGCACATGATGGCAAGCAGCTCACAGACGTGGGTGCCGTTAGGCGGCAGGGTGTGGTTTTCTCCCCCGGCTTCATCCACCCTGACCGGGGGAAATGTCCGGCGCGCTGGCACTAGCCCGCCTTGTCGGGGGAGAAAAGCACCCCCGTGTCGGCACCCACGCCAGCGGAGAAGTGAAGGACGCCACAGGGCCAGGCTTTGCATGGCCATGCAGAGGTATGTATATACTTCTACTCGTGTCTAAGATGCTCACCTCCCTGCCCGTCGGCGAACGCGTCGGGATCGCCTTCTCCGGTGGTCTCGACACCTCGGTCGCGGTCGCGTGGATGCGCGAAAAGGGCGCCGTCCCCTGCACCTACACCGCCGACATCGGCCAGTACGACGAGCCCGATATCGCCTCCGTGCCCGGCCGGGCCACGGCCTACGGTGCGGAGATCGCACGGCTGGTCGACTGCCGGGCGGCGCTCGTGGAGGAAGGGCTCGCGGCGCTGGCGTGCGGGGCGTTCCACATTCGCTCCGGCGGCCGCACCTACTTCAACACCACCCCCCTCGGCCGCGCCGTCACCGGCACCATGCTGGTGCGCGCGATGCTCGAGGACGAGGTGCTGATCTGGGGCGACGGCTCGACCTTCAAGGGCAACGACATCGAGCGGTTCTATCGGTACGGCCTGCTCGCCAACCCCTCCCTGCGCATCTACAAGCCGTGGCTGGACGCCGACTTCGTCCACGAGCTCGGCGGCCGCAAGGAGATGTCGGAGTGGCTGCTCGCTCGCGACCTCCCCTACCGCGACAGCACCGAGAAGGCCTACTCCACCGACGCCAACATCTGGGGCGCCACGCACGAGGCCAAGAGGCTTGAGCACCTCGACGCGGGCATCGAGATCGTCGACCCCATCATGGGCGTACGTTTCTGGGACCCCGAGGTCGAGATCCCCACCGAGGACGTCACGATCGCCTTCGAGCAGGGCCGCCCGGTGGCGATCAACGGCAAGGAGTTCGCCTCCCCCGTCGACCTGGTGCTGGAGGCCAACGCCATCGGCGGCCGGCACGGCATGGGCATGTCCGACCAGATCGAGAACCGCGTCATCGAGGCCAAGAGCCGCGGCATCTACGAGGCGCCGGGCATGGCGCTGCTGCACGCCGCCTACGAGCGGCTGGTCAACGCCATCCACAACGAGGACACCGTCGCCAGCTACCACACGGAGGGCCGCAAGCTCGGCCGGCTGATGTACGAGGGCCGCTGGCTCGACCCGCAGTCCCTGATGCTGCGCGAGTCGTTGCAGCGCTGGGTCGGGATGGCGATCACCGGCGAGGTCACCCTGCGGCTGCGCCGCGGTGAGGACTACTCCATCCTGCACACCTCGGGCCCGGCGTTCAGCTACCACCCCGACAAGCTGTCGATGGAGCGTACGGAGGACTCCGCCTTCGGCCCGACCGACCGCATCGGCCAGCTCACCATGCGCAACCTCGACATCGCCGACTCGCGCGCCAAGCTGGAGCAGTACGCGGCGTTGGGCATGGTCGGCAGCCAGCACACGACGCTCGTCGTCGCCGCGCCGACCCCCGCGCCCGACCTGATCGGGGAGCTGTCGGAGGGCGGCGCCGAGGCGATCGCGTCGCGCGGCGAGGTGCCGGACGACGAGGAGCAGCTGCTCGACAACGCCGCCATGGAGGCCGGCACCGACTGACGCAAGCAGCCTGGCTCGGTCAGCGGCGTACGGCCTGGATGGCTCGTGAGGTCAGTTTGCCGAGCTGGAAGTAGAGCTTCGGTGGCATGTAGGCGAGCAGGGTCGAGTGCCGTTCGCCGAGCAGGGTGAGCATGTGCTGTGGTGGCAGGCCGGCGTAGCGGGGCAGGTTCTCGTACCAGCGGGCGCTGTTGCGGGCCGCCCGCTGGCTGGTGCGGATCGCCGACCGGCGTTCCTTCTGGTACGCGGCGAGCGCCGCCTCCAGTGAGGTGTCCTGGCGCAGGGCGTCGGCCAGGTAGGCGGCGTCGCCCAGCGCCAGGGCGGTGCCGGCGCCGATCGAGTAGTGCGTGGTGTGCGCGGCGTCCCCGAGCAGGACCACGTTGCCGCGGTACCAGGTGCGGTTGGTGACGGTGCGGAAGTTCAGCCAGTGGGCGCTGTCGTCGGCCTGCTCGCGGCCGATCAGCGGGTGGCCGTCCAGGACCTCGACGAACAGCTTCTCCAGCAGAGCCAGGCTGTCGGCCTCGTTCGTCTGGTGCAGCCCGAGTCCCTGCCAGGTCTCGGGTGAGCACTCGATGACGCACGTGCTGTGGGTGCGGCTGAAGCCGTACCCGTAGCACCAGATCCAGCCGTGCGGGGTGTCGACGAAGGCGAAGGAGAAGGGGCCGAAGACCTTCGTGGTGCCGAGCCACATGTACTTGTTGCGCCCGACCTCGACCTTGGTGCCGAAGTGTTCGGGGTGGCGGTCGCGCAGGACGCTGTTGACGCCGTCGCCGGCGACGATCAGGTCGGCCTCCGGGAGGTCGTCGCCGATCTCGTGCTCGAACTCCACCCGCACGCCGAGCGAGCGGGCGCGCCGGGTGAGGATGTCGAGGAGTTCGCGGCGGCCGATGCCGAAGCCCTCGTCCCAGTGGTCGATCATCATCGGCGGGTGCTCGTGGACCTGCGCGTACCAGCTGTCCCAGTGCACGGAACTCTCGGCGATGTCGCGGGCGGACTCCGGGTCGGCGCGGCGGAGGTTCTCGAACAGCTCGTACCAGTAGGTCACGCCCCAGCCGTACGTCGACCCGGCCGGGTTGCGCTCATAGACGGTGATGTCGTGGGACGGGTCCACCCGCTTCATCAGGATCGAGAAGTACAGGCTGGCGGGTCCACCGCCGACGCACGCGACCTTCACACAAGCCCCCATATGTAACGCAAGGTCATTAAGTCATTACTGACAGTAGCAAGGGGGGTGCGTTGGGTCTCTTTCATCCCGTCGCGTCGTGGGTCAGGAGATTCCCAACTCTGGACGTCGTTCATTCTGAATAGCAGAGCGTGATTCCATTATCCGGAATAGAACCCTCTTGACATCGTCTTCGCGTCAGTGATCTGCTAGCGCTAGTTCGGAACGTTGTTCCGTAATACGGAATCTGAAGAAGGAACTTCATGGAACACGCGCATTCCAACGCCGGCGGGCAGCGATGAAGGCGCTCGTCTTCACCGCGACGGGCGTGGTGGAGCCGCTCGACGTACCCGAGCCCGAGGTCGGCCAGGGCGAGGTCCTGGTGCACGTGGTCACGTCCGGCATCTGCGGCAGCGAGCTGCACGGCGTCAAGGCCCCCGGCTTCCGGGTGCCGCCGCTGGTGATGGGGCACGAGTTCGCCGGTCGCACCGACGACGGGCGAGCCGTGACGGTCAACCCGATCCTGTCCTGCGGCACCTGCGACGTCTGCGCGCTCGGGCTGCGCAACGTGTGCCGGAGCCGGCAGATCATCGGGGTGCACCGGCCGGGCGCGTTCGCCGAGCGGGTCGCGGTGCCCGCGAGCGCCGTCGTACCGCTGCCGGAAAACCTGAGCTGGACGGCCGCGGGCGTGGTCGAGCCCGCCGCCAACGCCGTGCACGCCTGGCGGCTGGCCGGGCGGCCGGCCGGCGCCAGGGTCGGCGTGATCGGCGCCGGCGCGATCGGGCTGACCTGCCTGCAGGCCGCGCTCTCCGGCGGCGCCGGCTCGGCGGAGGTCGCCGACCGCTCGCCCGAGCGGCTGGAGGTCGCGGCGAGGCTCGGCGCACGGACGGCGGGCCCCGAGCTGACCGGCGAGTACGACGTCATCTTCGACGCGGTCGGCGCCGCCGCCACCCACGCGCAGTCGCTGGCCCGCCTGCGCCCCGGCGGCACGGCCGTCTGGCTCGGCCTGGCCGACCCCATGGCCGGCTTCGACGCCCAGGACCTGGTACGCGGTGAGAAGCGCGTGCTCGGCTCGTTCGCCTACGACGACGCCGACTTCGCCCAGGCGATCGACCTGGTCGCCGGATGGGACCTGAGCTGGGTCGGGACCTTCCCCCTGAGCGAGGGCGCGGACGTGTTCACGACCCTGATGAACGGCCGGTCCCTGCCGGTCAAGGCCCTGCTGTCCCCGGAAGCGAGGTAGACGTGGCCAGAATCGTCCTGGTCGGAGCCGGCAGCATTACCTTCGCGAAGAATCTCCTCTCCGACATCCTGACATTTCCGGAACTGTCGGAATCGACCATCGTCCTCCACGACATCGACCCCGCCCGCCTCGCCACCGCCGCGGCCATGGCCCGCTGGATGGTCACCGAGCTGGGCATCGGCGCCACGATCGAGGCCCACGCCGACCGCCGGGCCGCCGTCGCCGGCGCCGACTACGTGATCAACGAGATCGCCGTCGGCGGCCTCGACGCGGTCAAGCGCGACTTCGACATCCCCGCCTCCTACGGCGTCCGGCAGACCATCGCCGACACCCTCGGCATCGGCGGCATCTTCCGCGCCCTGCGCACGATCCCGGTGATGGTCGGCATCGGCAACGACCTGGCCGAGCTGGCCCCGGACGCGACCCTGTTCACCTATACCAACCCGATGTCGATGATCCCGTGGTCGGTCTACGCGGGCACGCCCTTCCAGAACGTCATCGGCGTCTGCCACGCCGCCCGCGACACCCAGCAGACCCTGGCCAGGATGGTCGGCGTACCGGAGGAGGAGATCTCCTTCCTCACCGCGGGCGTCAACCACCAGGCGTTCGTCCTGCGCTTCGAGCGCGACGGCGAGAACCTGTACGACCGCCTCGACGCCCTGATCGCCAAGGACCCCGAGCTGGCCCGCCGCGTCCGCGTCGAGGTCTACCGGAACTTCGGCTACTTTCCCACCGAGTCCAGCGAGCACGGCTCGGAGTATCTGCCCTGGTTCCTGCCGCACGAGGACGAGGTCGCGCACTACCGGATCCCGGTCGGCGTCTACCTGGAGTGGCTGGCCGACGGCTTCGAGGAGTACGCGGCGTACAAGCGCTCGCTCGAAGCGGGCCGCGGCGTGCCGATCGAGCGCGGCGAGGAGCTGGCCTCCCTGGCCATCCACTCGATGGAGACCGGCACCCGCCGGATGATCCACGGCAACGTGCGCAACGCCGGCCTGATCTCCAACCTGCCGCACGAGGCCACCGTCGAGGTGCCGTGCCATGTCGACCGCGCCGGCGTGCAGCCGGTGCGGGTGGGCCCGCTGCCCGCGCAGGTGGCCGCGCTGAACCGGACCCTGCTCAACGTCAGCGAGCTGACCGTAAAGGCGGCGCTCGAAGGCCGGCGCGACCACGTCTACCAGGCCGCGCTGCTCGACCCCAACACCGCCGCCACCCTCCCGGTCCGCAAGGTCCGCGCGCTGGTGGACGACCTGATCGCGGCCCACGGAGACCTGCTGCCGGAAGGAATCAGGGATGTGTGACCCGGATCTGCCCCTCTCCCGCTACCGGCCGGTGTCCCGGTTACGGGTCGCGGTCCACGAGATCGACCGCGCCCGGGTGCCCGCCGTGGACGCCCACATCCACCTCGGCCGCTGGCTCACCGACGACGGCGACTGGATGGTCAAGGACGTCCCGGCGCTGACCGGCCTGATGGACGAGCTCAACCTGCGCGGCATGGTCAACCTCGACGGCCGCTGGGGCAGGGAGCTGGCCGAGAACCTCGAACGCTACGACGCCGCCCACCCAGGCAGGTTCGCCACGTTCTGCCACGTCGACTGGTCGATGGCGGCCGAGCCGGGCTTCGGTGAACGGCTGGCCGGACAGCTCAGAAGGAACGTGGCCGAGGGCGCGGCCGGGCTGAAGGTCTGGAAGGACGTCGGCCTGCGGGTCCGCGACGACCGCGGCGAGTTGCTCATGCTCGACGACCCCAGGCTCGACCCGCTCTGGGCCGCCGTCGGCGAAGCGGGCATCCCGATCGCGCTGCACACGGCCGACCCGGTGGCCTTCTTCGAGCCGGCCGACGAGCGCAACGAACGCTACGAGCTGCTGGCCGCCCGCCCCGACTGGAACTTCTCCGGCCCCGGGTTCCCGCCGTTCGAGCGGCTGATGGAGGCCATGGAGTCGATGATCGCCCGGCATCCGGCGACCACGGTGATCGGCGTGCACGCCGGCTGCTGGCCGGAGAACCTGGGCTTCGCGAGCCGGCTGCTGGACACGTACCCGAACTTCCACATCGACATCGCCGCCCGGATCGCCGAGCTGGGCCGCCAGCCGCGCGCCACCCGAGCGCTGATGCTGCGTCACCCCGGGCGGGTGCTGTTCGGCACCGACGAGATCCCGCCGGACCGCGAGATCTACCGGACCCACTTCCGGTTCATGGAGACCGACGACGAGGCGTTCGCGCACTCGCGGGACGACCCGCCGCTGATGGGCCGCTGGACGATCTCCGGGCTCGACCTGCCGCTGGAGGTCCTGGAGCGCGTGTACGCGGGCAACGCGCTCGACCTCGTTCCCAGACTGGCGTGACCCTCACATGATCGCGAGTTGCCCGCCGTCGATCACCAGCTCGGTGCCGTGGATGAAGGCGGCGTCGTCGGAGGCCAGGAAGGCGTACCCGGCCGCGACCTCCTCGGCGAGCCCCGCCCGGCCGAGCGGGATGTGGTCGCGCTCGTAGCCGGAGACGAAGTCGCCGTCCAGCCCGGCCGAGATCGAGGCGTTGAGCGGGGTCTGGATGTAGCCGGGGCACAGCGCGTTGACGCGGATGCGGTGTTTGCCCAGCTCGACGGCCATGGTCCTGGTGAGCAGCAGCACGCCGCCCTTGGAGGCGTTGTAGTGGGCGTAGTCGGCCTCGCCGCCCAGGCCGTTGGTGGAGGACATGTTGAGGATGACCCCGCCGGTGCCCTGCGCCACCAGGTGACGGGCGACGGCCTGGGCGACCAGGAACATGCCGCGCAGGTTGACCGCCATGATCCGATCCCAGTGGGCGGGGGTGATCTCCAGGAACGGCTCGCGCCAGGCCGTACCGGCGTTGTTGACCAGGACGTCGAGGCCGCCCAGCTCCTGGACGGCGCCGCCGACCAGCCGGTCGACGTCGGCTTCGAGGCTGACGTCGCCCGCGAGCCCATGCACCTCCCCCAGGGCCGACAGCCCGGCCACCGTGGCGTCCGCCTCGGCCTGGTCGAGGCCGGTGAGGACGACCCTGGCGCCCTCCTCCAGAAACCTGCGGGCGGTGGCGGCGCCGATGCCGCTGCTGCCGCCGCTGATGAGCACCCGCTTGCCGGCGAGTCCGCGCATGGCGTCGCCTTCCCTTCAGCGCACCGCGCCGCGGGCCGCGACGCGAAGTTCGGTGGTGACCCGGCCGCCCTCGACGCCGTAGGCGAGGTCGAAGTTGTTGACGGCGGCGCAGGCGTGGCTGGGGATGAGCTGGGCCCGCGTGCCGACCGGCAGGTCGTCGTGGTGCCCGGCCTCCAGCAGGGCGACGCCGTGCTCCTCGTTGAGAAAGTCCATGTGCACGTACGGGAGCCCGGCGGCTCTGATCCAGCCGGGCGTGCCCGTGCCGTCGGAGGCCAGGCACTTGGTGCCCGCGTCGAAGACGGCCCGCTCGGGGATCGGCCTGCCGATCACGGTCGTCAGCACGCGGGCGGCCGCCGTCTCCTCGGTGGCCACGCCGAGACGCATCATCGCGGTGTCGTTGAAGATGTACGTGCCCGGCCGGATCTCGGTCACCCCGGCGACACCCGCCGCGTGCCGAGCCGTCGGGGTGGAACCGACGCTGATCTCGCGCAGCTCGATGCCGTCGCGGGCGCACAGTTCGGCCGTGGCGACGAGGTCCTCGCCCTCGCGGCGGGCGGTCTCGGCCAGCTCGGTGGCGGTACGCGCGTGGTAGGCGTGCCCGGCCAGCGTGAGCAGCCCCACGACCTCGACACCGGGGATCGCGGCGATCTCGGCGACCAGGTCGGCGGTGGGCCGCCCCGGCGGCCGGCCCAGCCGGTGCTGGCCGGTGTCGACCTCGACCAGCACCTCGACCGGCGGCCCGCCCAGCCGGCCGAGCCCGGCGGCCACCTCGGGAGAGTCGAGGCTGACCCGCACCCGGGCGCGCTCACGCAGCGCGGCGAATCTGCGCAGCTTGGGCTCGCCCCAGAGGGGAAAGGCCAGCAGGATGTCGTCGATCCCGGCGTCCGCCATCACCTCGGCCTCGCCCAGCTTGGCGCAGGTGATGCCGCCTGCTCCGGCGTCGAGCTGCATCCGGGCCAGCTCGGGCATCTTGTGGGTCTTGATGTGCGGCCTCAGCCTGACGCCGTGCCTGGCCGCGGCCTCGGCCATCTCGTCGATGTTGGCCCGGACGGCGTCGAGGTCGATGACGAGCGCCGGAGTGTCGAGCTCGGGGTACATGGTGCGAACATAGCATCCGTTCCGTATCGCGCACTAGCGTTCCGAATCACGGAACCCATGGGCCGGAATGCCGGTGTACGGGGTGCGGCAGCGCCACAGCTCGCCGCCGGTCCGGCCGTCCCAGGCCGTGGTGACGTAGAGCTCGTCGAGGCCGGCCCCGCCGAAGGCGCAGCTCGTCACGTTGGTGGCGGGCACCTCCAGGGTCAGGTCGTGGCCGCCGTCGGGCCGCAGGCGTACGACGGCGCCGCCGCCCCACAGCGCCACCCACACGTGCCCCGTGGCGTCCACCGTGAGCCCGTCGGGCTGCGGGAGCTCGGCGAACGTCCGGCGATCCGCCATTTCGCCGGTCGCCGGGTCGTAGTCGAACACGTCCACCCGGCCTGTCGGCGTGTCCACGTAGTAGAGCAGCCGCTCGTCCGGGCTCCAGCCGACGCCGTTCGAGATCGTCACCCCGTCCAGCACGCGCCGCGAGGTGCGGTCGGGGTCCAGCCGGTAGAGCGCGCCCGCCCCCGGGGTGTCGTCCTCGGCCTTGGTGCCGGCGAAGAAGCGGCCCGCCCGGTCGCACGCGCCGTCGTTCATCCGGTTGCCGGGCCGTTCGGCGGCGGTCACCGGCGCCACCACGGTCAGCCGCCCGTCCGCCAGCACGGCGAAACCGTCGCGTACGGCCAGGGCCAGCCCGCCCTGTTCGCGCGGCACCGCCACGCCGACCGGCTGCCCCACGTCGATGGTCTCCTGGGAGTCACCGTCGAGCCGGTGCACCAGGCCCGCCGGGATGTCCACCCACAGCAGCGTTCCCGTGCTCGCGTCCCAGCGCGGCCCCTCGCCCAGTCGCGCCCTCGGGACCGGCACCGTCTCCAGCTTCACCGTTTTCCTCCTTACGGAACGACATTCCGCCTAACGCACAAACCCAAGGCCCGGGCCCACACGACCGTGGCCCCCGGGTGGTTACGTCTGTTCGGCGACCGATCGCCGCAGGACGTGCCCGATCTCCTCCATCCGCGCCGGCGACATCCGGTCCTTGAGCGCGGTCACGCTGACCGCCGCGACCGGCGCCGTTTTGCCCATGAAGACGGGGGCCGCCACGCAGCGCACGCCCGGCTCGTTCTCCTCCAGGTCGAGCGCGTAGCCGCGCTGACGGACCTGGTCGAGGTGGGTGGCCAGCTTGGCGGGGCTGGTGATGGTGCTGCGGGTCCTGGCCGGCAGCGGGCCGAACCGGTCGCCCCAGGCGATGATCGCCTCGTCCGTCGGGTAGGTCCAGGCCAGCAGCGCCTTGCCGACCCCCGTGCAGTGGGCCGCGTTGCGGCCGCCGACCACCGACGTCATCGTGATCGACCGCACCGCCTCGACCTTGTCGAGGTAGACGACCTCCGAACCGTCCAGCATCGCCATGTGCACGGTCTCGGCGAACTCCTCGCTCAGCCGGAGCAGCAGCGGGCGCACGAGAGTGCGCAGGTCCATCGACTCGTAGAACCGGAAGGCGGTGGCCAGCATCTCGGTGCCGAGGAAGTAGGGCCCGCCGGGCTCGGGCTGCGCGGCGAACCCCCGATGCCGCAGCGCGCCCAGCAGGCGGTGCAGCGAGCTCTTGGGCAGGCCGAGCCGGGTCGCGAGCTCGTCGAGCGTAACGCCCCTGCTGTGCTTGCCGATCTCCTGCAGAATCAGCAGGGCGCGGTCGACGCTCCCCACAGGGGAATCTGCCACTGCTTTCTCCGATCCTCTGTTCCGCTTCATGGAATGCTAGCGCGCATCGCGGAACAAACCCCCGCCCGCTGCTTCCGCTCCTCGGAACGGTAGTCTACGGTTCGGAATCTGGACAGGAATCTCACGGAGGAACATCCTTTGTACCTCATGCGCATCGGCGCGCCCGGCGCCGAAAAGCCCGCCGTCCGCGTCGACGACACCCATTACATCGACGTCTCCGACCTGACCCCCGACTTCGACGAGCGCTTCTTCGCTCAGGGCGGCGTCGCGCTGCTCGCCGACCGGGTCGCCAACGGCGAGATCCGTGAGCTCGCCGGTGAGCGGATCGGCGCGCCGATCGCCCGGCCGCACCAGATCCTGTGCATCGGCCTCAACTACAGCGACCACGCCGCCGAGACCGGGCAGGCCGTCCCCGCCGAGCCGATCCTGTTCACCAAGTCGCCCAACACGCTCGTCGGGCCGTACGACGACGTGCGCATCCCGCGCGGCGCCACCAAGACCGACTGGGAGGTGGAGCTGGGCATCGTCATCGGCAAGCGCACCTCCTACCTCGACTCGGTGGAGGAGGCTCGCGACGCGATCGCCGGCTACTGCGTCGTCAACGACGTCAGCGAGCGCGCCTTCCAGATGGAGCGCGGCGGCCAGTGGAGCAAGGGCAAGTCGGCCGAGACGTTCAACCCGGCCGGCCCCTGGCTGGTCACCCCCGACGAGATCGCCGACGTCACCAGCCTCGGCATATGGCTGGACGTCAACGGTGTCCGCCGCCAGACCGGGACGACCGCGACGATGATCTTCGACCCGTACGTCATCGTGCACCACCTGAGCCAGTTCATGGTGCTGGAGCCCGGCGACCTGATCAACACCGGCACCCCGCCCGGCGTCGGCATGGGCCACGACCCGCAGATCTGGCTCCAGCCCGGCGACGTCATGGAGCTCGGCATCGACGGCCTCGGCAGTCAGCGCCAGCACGTCCAGGGCCCGCGCTAGTGCGCACGCCCGACCCCGCCGTCCTGGCCGCCGTGGAGAACGCCGTCCCGGGGATCACCCGTTCGCGGGTGACGGACCGGCTCGGCATGGCCCACGACGCCTCGCACTACCTGCTCACCCCGCAGGCCGTCCTGGTGCCGGAGAGCGCCGAGCAGGTGGCGGCGCTGCTGCGGACCGGTCTGACGCTCACCTTCCGCTCCGGCGGCACCAGCCTGAGCGGGCAGGGGGTGAGCGAGCATCTGCTGGTCGACACCCGGCGGCACTTCCGCGCGATCGAGGTGCTCGACGACGGGGCCCGGGTGCGCGTGCAGCCTGGGGCGGTGCTGCGGCAGGTCAACGCCCGGCTGGCGCCCTACGGCCGCAAGCTCGGGCCGGACCCGGCGAGCGAGTCGGCGTGCACGATCGGCGGGGTCGTGGCCAACAACTCCAGCGGCATGACCTGCGGGACGCACGCGAACACGTACCAGACCCTGGAGTCGATGACGCTCGTGCTGCCCAGCGGCACCGTCGTCGACACCGGCGCCCGCGACGCCGACGAGCGGCTGCGCGCGCTCGAACCCGAGCTCGCCGAGGGTCTGGAACGGCTGCGCGACCGCGTCCGCGCCGACCCCGAGTCGGTACGCCGGATCACCGCCCAGTTCGCGCTCAAGAACACGATGGGCTACGGGCTCAACAGCCTTCTCGACCACGACTCCCCCGCGCAGATCCTCGCCCACCTGGTCATCGGCAGCGAGGGCACGCTCGGCTTCGTCGCCGAGGCGGTCCTGCGCACGGTCCCGGCACACCGCCTGGCCGCGACCGGCCTGCTCGTCTTCCCCACCCTGCGCCAGGCGATGGCCGCGATGCCCGAGCTGATCACCGCCGAGCCCGCCGCCGTCGAGCTGCTGGACGCCGAGTCCCTGCGCGTCGCCCAGACCGACCCCAAGGCCGACGACGTGCTGCGTACGCTCACCGTCGCCGGCCACGCCGCCCTGCTGATCGAATGGCAGGAGTCCGACGCCGAGTTGCTGACCGGCCGTGAGCGGGCGGCCGAGCGGGTGTTCGCCGGCCTGGAGCTGTCCGCGCCCGCGCGGCTCAGCCGCGACGCCGGTGGCCGGGCCGCGCTCTGGCACATCCGCAAGGGCCTGTACGCCTCCGTCGCCGGCGCCCGTCCCAGCGGCACCACCGCCCTGCTCGAAGACGTCGCCGTCCCGGTGCCCGCGCTGGCCGACCTCTGCGACGACCTCGACGAGCTGTTCACCCGGCACCACTACGAGCGCAGCGTCATCTTCGGCCACGCCAAGGACGGCAACCTGCACTTCATGCTCAACGAGCGCTTCGGCACCGACCTGCGGCGCTACGCCGACTTCACCGAGGACATGGTCGCCGCCGTCCTGGACCGGGGCGGCACGCTGAAGGCCGAGCACGGCACCGGCCGCGTCATGGCGCCCTTCGTCCGCCGCCAGTACGGCGACGCGCTCTATGACGTGATGCGCGAGGTCAAGCGCCTGTGCGACCCCGCCGGCACGCTCAACCCCGGCGTCGTCCTCACCGACGACCCCGGCGCGCATCTGCGCGACCTGAAGACCGTCCTGCCGGTCGAGCCCGAGGTGGACCGGTGCGTGGAGTGCGGCTACTGCGAGCCGGTCTGCCCCAGCCGCGACCTGACCACGACGCCCCGGCAGCGGATCGTGCTGCGCCGCGAGCTCGCCGCCGCCCACGCGGCCGGTGACCACGCCCTCGCCCGCGAGCTCGAAGCCGAGTACGCCTACGACGCCGTCGACACCTGCGCCGTGGACGGCATGTGCGCCACCGCCTGCCCCGTACTGATCAACACCGGCGATCTGACCAAGCGCCTGCGCGCCGAGCGTCATGGCCGCGCCGCCCAGAAGGGCTGGAAGAGCGCCGCCAGGCACTGGGACGGCGTCACCCGCGCGATGAACCTCGCCCTGGACACCGCCGCCGCCACCCCGCCCCGGCTCACCGAGGCCGTCGGCCGCGCCGCCCGTACTCTCACGGACGCCGTCCCCCAGTGGACCCGCGACCTGCCGCGCGGCGGCACCCGCCGCCGCCCGAGCCCGGCCGCCGACGCTGACGCGATCTATGTGCCGTCCTGCCTGAACACCCTGTTCGCGCCCGCCGACGGCGGCCCCGGCGTCATGACCGCCTTCCAGCGGCTGGCCGAACGCGCGGGCCTGCGGCTGCGCGTCCCCGGCAAGATCGCGAGCCTGTGCTGCGGCACCCCCTGGTCCTCCAAGGGCTACACCGACGGTCACGAGACCATGGCCGAGCAGGTCCGCGCCGCGCTGACCAGCGGCCTGCTCACAAGCGACCCGCTCACCGGCGGCCCGCTCGCCGGCGGCCCGCTCGCCGGCGGCCCGCTCGCCGGCGGCCCGCTCGCCGACGACCCGCTCGCCGACCTGCCGGCGGGCACCGACGCCGCGCTCACTGACAGCCTGCCGATCGTCACCGACGCCGCCTCCTGTACCGAGGGCTTCCGCCGGCTCGGCCTGGAGGTGATCGACGCGGTCGCCTACACCGCCGAGCACATCCTGCCCCGCCTACCGGCCGCCCGCCGCCTGCCGTCGCTGGCCCTCCATCCGACCTGCTCCTCCACCCACCTCGGCCTGGACGCCGCCATCGCCACGATCGCCGAGGCCATCGCCGACGAGGTGGTGATCCCCGACGGCTGGCAGTGCTGCGCCTTCGCCGGTGACCGTGGCCTGCTGCACCCGGAGCTGACCGCCTCGGCCACCCGCGCGGAGGCCGCCGCCGTGGTGACGGCCGGCTGCGCCGGTCACGCCTCGGTCAACCGCACCTGCGAGCTGGCCCTGACCCGCGCCACCGGCCGGCCGTACCACCATCTGCTCGAACTCCTCGACGAGGCCACCGGCTGAGTCAGTGCTTGGCGCGCTCGTCCCGCCGCTTCTTGTGCCGCCGGCCCAGGTACCAGCCGACTCCCAGAGCGACCAGCCCGATCGGGGTGGCCGCCAGGCGGCGTACCACCAGCACTTTCAGGAACTTCTTCATGCCCCCCACCTGCCCTGAGACGGAAGCGTCAGTCGCCGGGGATCGGCCCGGTCGGGGTCTCGGTGGGCTCGCCGGGGTCGGGGCTCGGCGGGGCGGCCATGCCGATGGTGATCACGATCGAGGCGCCCGGCGCGCCGCACACCCCGGGCGGGACGCTCTGCGCGAGTACGGTGCCGACCCGCGACTCGTCCTCCACGACCTGGTCCTTCGTCTGCACCGTGAGTCCCGCCGCGATCAGCGCCCCCCGCGCGTCCTCACGGGCCTGGCCGACGACCGATGGCACGGTGGCGCCCTTTCGCGCCACCGTGAGCGCCACCGGGGTGCCGCCCGGGACGCGGCGGCCCGCCTTGGGCCGTGTGGACAGCACCCGGCCGTCCGGCGACTGGGAGCAGGTGGTGGTGATGGCGCCGACCGTGAGCCCGGTGCCGGTCAGCGCCGACTCGGCGGCCTTGCGCCGCATGCCCGTCACGGCGGGTACGGCCAGCCCGGCCGACACCTGCAACGACACCTTGGCGCCCTGGTTCACGAACGTGCCGGAGGCCGGCTGACTGGCCAGCACCTGGCCGATCTTGCGCCCCGAGTCGATCGGGGTGACCGAGCCCAGCACGAGCCCGGCGTCCTGGATCGCCCTGGTCGCCGCGCCCCTGGTCAGGCCCGTCAGCAGCGGCACCGTGACCGTGGGCGGCCGGGCCACCGGCGGATCGACGGCGGACTCGCGCGGTCCCGCCGACCTGGTCTTGGCCGGGGCGGACTTGGCCACCGTGGGCGCGGGTTCCGTCGGCGGCGGGTTCGACGGCCCGGCGGCCTGGGGGCCCGGCACCGCGTCGCTCTTGTTCAGCGATGGGACGATCATGGTGAGCAGTACGGCCGCCGTCACCAGCAGCGCCACGCAGACCGCGAGGGCCGCCCTGGGCCAGCCCCGGCGCGGCCGGGGCACGTCCGGCATCACATAGCCGCCGGGCGCGCCGGTCGCCTCCGGCTCGGCCAGCGGAGTGGCCCCTGAGTCGCCGGCGGGCGCTCGCTGCTCGGGGACGAGTATGGGCGTGTCGCGCAGAATGTGTGGCGGGGGCGAGCGCAGCACCTCCGCAGGCACGTCCTGCGACGACTCCCCCAGCAGCTCGAACAGCAGCTCCCGGCTGCTCGGCCGGTTGCGCGCGTCCTTGTCCAGGCAGGCTTCCACCAGCGTCCGCAGCCGCCCGTCCAGCCGCCCCAGCTCCGGCGGCGCCGTCAGGATCCGGTGCAGCACCGGCGCCACCGAGTCCTGCCCGAACGGCGCCGAGGCGTTGGCCGCGAAGCACATCGTCGCGCCCCACGAGAACACGTCCGCCGCTCCGGTGACCGCCGCCGCGGTGATCTGCTCGGGCGCCATGTACGCCGGCGTCCCCACCCCGCGCCCGCTCACCGTGGCCGCCGCGTCCAGCGCCCTGGCCAGCCCGAAGTCGATCACCCGCGGCCCGTCGGAGCCGAGCAGCACGTTCTGCGGCTTGAAGTCCCTGTGGACGATCCCGGCCCGGTGGATCGCGGCCAGCGCGGTCGCCGTGCTGACCGCCAGCCGCTCCAGCGCGCCACCCCGCCGGGGCCCGGTGAGCGCGACCTCCCGTTGCAAAGAAGGGCCGTCGACGTATTCGCTCACGATGTACGGACGCCCCTCGTCGAACCCGGCGTCGATCACCTGGGCCGTACAGAACCGGGCCACGTGCTTGGCCAGCTCGACCTCCCGCAGGAACGCCGCCCGTTCGTCGCCCACGGGCCCGTGCAGAAGCTTGACCGCGTATGTCTCGCCACCCCGTGAACCGAGGAAGACGGCGCCTTGACCACCCTCACCCAGGCGTCCGGAAAGTGCGTACTCCCCGAGTCGCTGCGGGTCCCCCGTTCTGAGCGGCTGCGCCGTTGGCACGGGCGCCTCCCCTCGCCGCCACCCTTGCTGCTTTCTACTGAATGCAACGGGCGGCGATCAGTCAACGGTGCTCAACGCAATCGCCGCCTGACCGTGACACAGCCGGTCAAGACGTGCGTGCGACCTTGCCCGAATACGTCACTTCGTCCTTACCTTCACGCGTGACCTTGATGGCCATCTGGTTGGAGTCGGACGTCGGGAACATGCGCAGCGTGCCCGGATAGCACTCGTCGCCCTTGACCTGATCGAGCGCGAAGACCGTCCCGTCCCGGGTGAGCCGCCCCGTGCAGTGCAGATCGGCGCCCCACCGCATGACCCCGCCGTCGTCGCCGAGCTCCAGCTCGACGGGGAAGATCCGGTCGGCCGTGAAATGCTCGGCCGAGCCCGTCCAGGTTCCCGTCAGTCCCGGCGCCCGCGCCCCGCCCAGCCAGTACCAGAACCCGGCCAGCGCCATCAGTGCCCCGGCCGCCGCCACGGCGACCTGCCAGGCGCGGCCCTTCTTCGGCACCGGCGCCTCGGTCGTCGCGGCGGTGATGGCGGGGAAGCTCGTGGTCGGGTTGGGGTCGGTGATCACGCCGGGCGCGGCCTCCGAGACGCCGATCCCGACGACCATGCCGGGACGCGTGGTGGCGGGCCCTCTGGTGATGTGCCCTGAGGGGCCGACGGCGGCCATCGCGCCGGTGGACAGCACGTCGGCGCCGTCCGCGTGCTGCCCGAGCAGCCGCCGCAGCACCTCTTCTGCGTCCGGCCGCTCCTTCGGCTCGGGGACCAGGCACGCCTCCACGATCTCCCGCAGCCGCCCGCTCAGCGAGCCCAGGTCCGGCTTGCCGTAGAGGACCCGGGCCAGCACCTCCTGATGCGTGTCGGCCCGGTACGCGTGCCGCCCCGTGGCGGTGTAGGCCACTGTCAGCCCCCAGGCCCACATGTCGGCCGGCGGCCCCGCCGACTCGGCCTTCATCCGCTCGGGCGCCATGTACGCGGGCGTGCCGATGGGCATGTGGCTGGTCGTGACGGAGGTGTCGGCGAGCCTGGACACCCCGAAGTCGATCACTCGCGGCCCGTCGATGCCGAGCAGCACGTTGCCCGGCTTGAAGTCCCGGTGAACCACCCCGGCCCGGTGGATGGCTCCGAGGGCGGTCGCGGTGCCGATGGCCAGGCGTTCGAGCGAGCCGCCGGTCCGCGGCCCCTCGGCGACCACATGTTCGCGCAGCGAGGGCCCGTCCACGTACTCGCTGACCAGGTACGGCCGATCGCCCTCCAGGTCGGCGTCGAGAAGCTGCGCCGTGCAGAACGCGGCCACCCTGCGCACCGCCTCGACCTCACCCAGGAACCTGCGCCGCACGTCCGGGTCCCCCGACAGGCTGGCGTGCAGCAGCTTGACCGCGACGTGCGCCCCCTGCGGCGACTCGCCGAGATAGACGACCCCCTGGCCCCCCTGGCCGAGTCTGCGTGTAAGCCGGTACGACCCCAGTTGGCGCGGATCATCGGCACGTAGCTCGGACATATCCTGCCATTATGCCCGCTCTTATAACGGCGAGGCGTACTGATCGGCAACCGGTCAGGAACCGCGGGCGACCGTGCCCGAATAGGTGACCTCGTGTTTCCCCTCTCGCGTCACCGTGATGACGATCTGGTTGGGGTCGGCGGTCGGGACGATGCGCAGCGTCCCGGGATGGCACGCGTCACCCTTGACGTGGTCGAGCGCGAACGCCTGCGCGCTCTTGGTCGGGTTGAGCCGTCCCGAGCAGTGCAGGTCGGATCCCCACCGCATGACCCCGCCGTCGTCGCCGAGCTCCAGCTCGACGGGGAAGATCCGTTTGGCCGTGGGATGCTCGGCCGATCCCTTCCACGTGCCGGCCAGACGCGGCTCCTGAACGGGCTTGGCCGGGGCCGTCGTGGGCTCGACGGTCGCCGATCGCGCGACCGCCGGCAGCTCCGATTCCGTCCCCGTGCGCCCCGCTCCGGCCTGCTGGTCGCCGCGCGTCCACAGGACGAAGCCGGTCACCGCCACGGCCAGCCCGGCGACCGCCACCGCTCCCCGCCATGCCCGTAACCGGCGTCCGGGCGGTAACCCTTCCTTCGGTTCCGTTTCGCCGTTCCCGGTGCGGATGCCCCTGAGGTCGGCGGTCGGGAGCGGCTCGGGCGGCGACTGGCCCGGTTCCGTCGTATCGGAAGGAGCGGTGCCGGAAGGGGCGGTGTCGGGAGCGGCGGTGGCCGCTCGGACGCCGGTCCTGAGCACGTCGTCCGTCTCCGCGTCATGCCCCAGCAGCCACCGCAGCACCTCCTCCGCGTCCGGCCGCTCGGCGGGATCGTGGGCGAGGCAGGCCTCCACGATCTCCCGCAGCCGCCCGGACAGACCCCTCAGATCCGGCTTGCCGTACAGGATTCTGGCCAGGATCTCCTGGTACGTGTCCGCCATGTACGCATGCCTGCCCGTCGCCGTGTACGCGACGGTCAGCCCCCAGGCCCACAGATCGGCGGGCGGCCCGGCGGGCACGGCCTGGATGCGCTCCGGCGACAGGTAGGCCGGGGTGCCGATGGCGACGCCGCTGGTGGTGAGCGCGGTGTCGATCATCCGTGAGATCCCGAAGTCGATCACCCGCGGCCCGTCGAGGCTGAGCAGCACGTTGCCCGGCTTGAAGTCGCGATGCACGACCCCGGCCCGGTGGATGGCGCCCAGAGCGGTGGCGGTGCCGATGGCCAGGCGTTCGAGCGAGCCGCCCGTCCGCGGCCCCTTGTCGATCACGTGCTCGCCCAGCGAGGGGCCTTCGACGTACTCGCTGACCAGGTAGGGCCGGTCACCGTCGAGGTCGGCGTCGAGGAGCTGGGCGGTGCAGAAGGCGGCCACCCGCCGCGCGGCCTCGACCTCGCCGAGGAACCGGCGCCGCACGTCCGGATCGCCGGACAGGCCGGCGTGCAGCAGTTTGACGGCGACCTGTGCCCCGCCGGACGAATGGGCGAGGAAGACGACGCCCTGGCCCCCCTGCCCGAGCCTGCGGGAGAGCTGGTACTCCCCCAGTTGCCGGGGGTCATCAGCGTGGAGCTCGGACATAGGGCGCCATTATTACAGCAAGCGCAACACGCGTTACAGCGCGGCGTACGCGTCCAGAATCGGCAGCACCACGTCCGCCGGCGCGCTGGGCAGCGTGGCCACCGACTCCTCGATGCCGAGCCCGGCGAAATAGTCCAGTTTCTCCCGGGTGGGCCGGGTGCCGAACGGGATCACCTTCGCCATCGGCCGCTCCGCCTTCTCGCACGCCTCCCGCAGGGCGGGGAGCGAAGCCTTGATCCCGTGGCCGCCGATCGGCATCCAGCCTTCGGCGTACTCGGCGACGTGGGCGAAGAGTTTCGGTCCCGCGGCCCCGCCGACATAGACGGGCGGCCCGTTCACGGGCTTGGGCCATGACCAGGAGGGCTCGAACCCGTCGAAAGAGGCGACCTCGTCCCGCCACAGCGCCCGCATGGCCAGCACGTTATGACGGGCCACCTCGCGCCGCCGCCCGTACGGGACGCCGTGGTTCTCGATCTCCTCCACGTTCCAGCCGAAGCCGACGCCGACCACCACCCGTCCGCCGGACAGATGGTCGAGGGTGGCGATGGCCTTGGCGGTGACGATGGGGTCGCGCTGGGCGGCGAGCAGGATGCCGGTGCCGACACGCAGCCGGGTGGTCGCGGCGGCGGCGAAGGAGAGGCCGACGAGGGGGTCGAGGGTGCGCTTGTACTCCTCGGGCAGCTCGTCCTGGCCGGCCGCCGGCGGGGTGCGGCGCGAGACCGGGATGTGGGTGTGCTCCGGCACGTAGAGCGAGTCGAAGCCGCGCTCCTCGGCGGCCCTGGCCAGGTCCTGGATCGGCATGGCCCGATCGGTGGCGAACATCGTGACCCCGAGCCTCATGCGCCGACCTCCTTATGAACCAAGCGATTGCTCGGTTAAGATTTCCAGAGTACCTTGCAGAAGACCATCCCGCGGAAAGAGGTTCCCGGTGAAGTTCTCTATCTTCCTGAATCCCCAGATTCCAGGCTCTGGATATGCGGCCGAGGAGAATGCCAAGGCCAAACGCCCGATCGGGCGCGACACGGAGTCGTACCAGAAACTGCTGCACGAGGTACGGGAGATAGCCGTCCACGCCGACCAGATCGGGTTCGACGCGCTGATGATGACCGAGCACCACTTCCACTCCGAAGGGATGGAGTTCTCGGTCAACCCGCTGATGTTCCTCACCGATCTGGCCGCCAGGACCGAGCGGATCCTGCTCGCGCCGCTCGGCATGGTGCTGCCCGCCTGGGACCCCATCAGGGCGGCCGAGGACGTGGCGCTGCTCGACCAGTTCTGCAAGGGACGGCTGCGGCTGGGCGTGGCGCGGGGCTACCAGAACCGCTGGATGAACGTCCTGGGCCAGCGCTGGCACGCGGCCGCCGCCCGCTCCGACGGCTCGGCCACCGACACGCGCAACTTCGACGTCTTCGGTGAGGTGCTGAAGATCATGAAGCTGGCGTGGACGGAGGAGAGCCTGCGGTACAAGTCGGACGTGCTGGACTACCAGGTGCCCTATCCGTACGAGGGCATCGAGGGCTGGCCGGCCATCGAGTGGACCAGGACCTTCGGCGCGCCAGGGGAGCTGTCGGAGGACGACAAGGTGCAGGCGGTGTCGGTCTGCCCGCGGCCGTACCAGAACCCGTACCCCGAGCTGTGGCAGCCGTTCACGATCTCGGACCGGTCGGTGATCAGGGCCGCGCAGGAGAACATCCTGCCGTGGATGTTCACCCCCAACCCGGACGACCACGCGGCCAAGGCCAAGCTGTACCAGGAGGAGTCGGCCAAGCAGGGCCGCGACTACAAGCTGGGCGAGCACACCGGCATCCTGAAGATCGTCGGCATCTCCGACACCACCGAGGACGCCATCAACACCTTCGGCCGCAGCATCCCCAAGGACTTCGCCGCCTTCTTCGGCCCGTTCGGCTACCTGGAGGTGCTGCGCAAGAAGGAGGACGAGAAGCACAAGCCCATCTCCCCGGAGAAGGGCGACGCCAAGCGCATGAACGACGTCGAGATGGCCCTGTTCGGCACCCCCGACGACGTCAAGCGCGGCATCCAGCGCATGCTGGACCGGATGCCGGACCTGGAGTGGTTCGGGCTGTACATGCAGGGCCAGCAGGGTGTGCTGCCCCTGGACACGGTCAAGCGGAACCTCGAACTGTTCGCCACCAAGGTCGCACCGGAGTTCCGATGAAATTCTGGCTGGGAGCCTCGTTCGTCGACACCGGCCAGTTCCTGGAGCTCGCGCGGGCGGCCGAGCGGTGCGGGTTCGACACGCTGACGCTGTCCGATCATCTCTTCTACGCGGACTTCGCCTCGCCGTACCCGTACTCGAAGTCGGGGCGGCCACGCTGGGACGCGAGCACGCACTGGCCGGACGTCTGGGTGACGATCGGCGCCATGGCGGCCGTGACCAGCACGCTGCGCTTCTCCCCGAACGTCTACATCGCGCCCGCCCGTGACCTGTTCACCGTGGCCAAGCAGGTCTCCACGGCCGCGGTGCTGTCGGGCGAGCGCGTGACGTTCGGCGTCGGGGTGGGCTGGTGCAAGGAGGAGTTCGAGGGCACCGGCCAGGACTTCCACACCCGCGGCCGGCGGCTGAACGACATGCTCCCCGTGCTGCGCGCCCTGTGGACCGGCGAGACCGTGACCGTGGACGGCCTGCCGCCCCTGTCGATCTCCCCCACCCCGGCCGCTCCCATTCCCGTCTACGTGGGCGGCGACAGCGAGGCGGCCCTGCGGCGCGCCGCCAAGCTGGGCGACGGCTGGATCGGCAACCGCATCTACACCGAGGAGCAGTTCGACACCGTCCTCGACACCCTGCGCGGCCACCTCGCCGAACATGGAAGGGCCGACGAGCCGTTCGAGATCATCGCGCCGCTGGCGGTCCTGCCGGACGCCGGCACCTACCGCCGCTTCGCCGCCAAGGGCGTCACGGGCACGATGGCCGCCCCGTGGTGGCTGGCCACCCCCGAGGAGAAGGCCCGGTACGGCGAAGGCACCCTCGACCTCAAGATCGCCACCATGGAGCGCTTCGCCGAGGAGGTCATCGCGAAGATGTGAGCCCCAGCTCCACCATGGCCACCTCGACCAGGTCCGGCGGCACCTCCGCCACCGCGCCCACCCGGACCAGCGCCGCCAGCCCCAAGTAGGTCCCGTACCCGGCCAGCACCCGCCGCGCCGCCTCCTCAGGCCGCTGGCCGGCCTCCTCCAGCGTCCTGCGCATGTACGCCAGCCGCCGCTCGCTCACCCGCCGCGCCACCGCGCCGACCACGGGATCGTCGGCCTCACTGATCAGCCGGAAGGAGATCGCCGCGTCCTGCGCGTCGCCGAACGCCTGCTCCAGCAGCGTCCGCATGCGCACCACCGGATCCGGTACGCCTTCCAGCCCCGCGATGACCTCCTCGGTCCACGCCTCCCAGCGCGCGAGCGCCGCCTCCACGAGCGCCCGCCGGTTGGCGAAGTGCCAGTAGAAACTGCCCTTGGACACCCCGAGCCGCACCGCGACGGGCTCCACGGCCACGGCCGCCAGCCCGCCCTCGGCCAGCGCCGCCAGTGCCGCCCGCGCCCAGTCGTCCGCGCTCAGCCGCCCCACCCGGTCACGCCCCGGACAGGTTGGTCATGATGCGCCGCAGCATCTCCGCCATCCGCGCGATCTCCTCCGGGGAGAACCCCTCGAAGACCTGGTGGGTGATCCGCCCGAAGATCGGCGGCAGGCGCGGCACCAGCGCCCGGCCCTCGTCGGTCAGCTCGATGACGATCGAGCGCCGGTCCTCGGGATGCCGGGCGCGCCGGAGCAGGCCCTTGGCCTGCAGCCGGTCGCACAGGCGGGTCATCCCGGCCGTGTCCGTGCCGAGCCGGGTCTTCAGCAGGCTCGGCGTGCTGGCGCCGCCGGACGCGTGCAGCAGCAGCGCCGCCTGCTGGGCCGTCAGCCCCAACGGGGCCAGCCGCCGCTCGGTCTCGGTGTTCAGTTCCCGCCCCACCTGTACGAGCAGCGCCCCTCCGCCCAGGGTCAGCTCGAAAGGTCGTTCCGTCATATGGCCAGGCTACTGGCTGTCACGACAGCGATCCGGGCTGCCCCTGGACAGGGGCGGTGCGAAGGGACGATAGCCTCATCTCGTGCTGGATAAGATCGCAGCCACCCGTTATGTGACCCCGTTGCGGGAGGGCGGGTCCCTGCCCGGCGTGGTCGAGGCCGACGACCTGGGCACATACGTGGTGAAATTCCGCGAGGCGGGTCAGGGCCGGCGGGTGCTCGTCGCCGAGATCATCGCCGGAGAGCTGGCCCGCCGCCTCGGGTTCAGGACCCCCGATCTGAAGCTCATCGACCTCGATCCGCAGCTCGGCATCAGGGAGCCGGACGAGGAGGTGCAAGACCTGCTCAAGGCCAGCACCGGCCTCAACCTGGCGGTCGACTTCCTGCCCGGGGCGCTCGGGTTCGAGCCGCTGGCCTGGGTCGCCGATCCGCTGTTCGCGGCCAGGCTGGTGTGGTTCGACGGCCTGATCCACAACATCGACCGGAGCTGGCGCAACCCCAACCTGCTGGTCTGGCACCGCGACACCTGGCTGATCGACCACGGCGCGGCGCTCTGGTTCCACCACAACTGGCGCACCGCCGACCCGCAGCGGCCGTTCGACGCGAGTGACCACGTGCTGGCGCCTTACGCGGGCGACGTGCCGGCCGCCGGCGCCGATCTCGCCCGCAGGATCACCGCCGAGCTGCTGGAGACGGTGACGGCACTGGTGCCGGACGAATGGCTGGAGGGCGAGCCGGGCTTCGACTCGCCGGCGGCCGTGCGGCGGGCGTACGTCGATCATCTGCTCGAACGGGCTCACGGCGAGTGGCTCGTACGCAGTGAGCACCTGTCGCCGAAGACCGGCCCCGGTTCGGTCGGCGAGTTCTGGCGGGGAGGCGGCAGCCGATGACCAGGGACGTCTACGAGTACGCGGTGATCCGCGTCATCCCCAAGGTCGAGCGGGGCGAGCTGATCAACGCGGGCGTGCTGCTCTACTGCCAGCCGCGCGGTTACCTGTGCGCCCGGGTCGAACTGGACCCGGCCCGGCTGCGCGCCCTCGATCCGCACGCCGACATCGACGGGATCGACCGGGCGCTCAGCGCGTACGAGCTGGCCTGCGGCGACGACCCTGGGCCGCTGGCGGGCGAGCCGCTGGGCGGCAGGTTCCGCTGGCTGACGGCGCCGCGCAGCACGATCGTCCAGACGGGCCCGGTGCACGCCGGACTCACCGCCGATCCGGTCACGGAGCTGGCCAGGCTCTTCGACAAGCTGGTGCGAATCTAGAAAAGCCCGGACATGTCTAGAAAAGTACGGACATGAACGTGTCGACCTCGTGGAAGCCCACCTTGCGGTAGACGGCCCGTGCCGACCGGTTGAAGTCGTTGACGTAGAGGGTGACGATCGGGGCGAAACAGCTCATGGCCGCTTCGACCACGGCGGCCATCCCCGCCGCCGCGTGACCCTTCCCGCGCAGGTCGGGCGCCACCCAGACGCCCTGGATCTGGCAGGCCTGCGGCGTGACGGCCCCCACCTCGGCCTTGAACACCACCCGGCCGTCCTCGATCCGCGCGTAAGAGCGCCCGATCCGGATCAGCTCGGCCACCCGGGTCCGGTAGAGGGCGCCGCCGTCACCGAGGTTGGGCGAGACCCCGACCTCCTCGGTGAACATCGCCACGCACGCGGGCAGCAGGATGTCGAACTCGTCCGGCCGCACCCGGCGTACGAGCGGATCGGCGGGCACCGGCGACTTGCGCGAGGTGGCCATGACCGGCTGAGCCCAGCGGATCGCGCGCGCCCGGCCCCAGTGCGGCTCCAGCCGTTCCCAGAGCAGGGAGACAGCGTCGATCGGCCCCACGATGGACGAGCAGCGCCGCCCCTGCTTACGGGCACGGTCGGCGAAGGCGTGCACGGCCTCCGGACCGGCGTTCACCGGCACCATGTTGGCACCGGCGTAACAGAGTGACACAAGGCCACCGCGCTGCCCGAACCCCCACATCTGCCCACCGAGCCGGGCCGGATTGAGTCCGACGGCCCGCACCCGGGAGGCGACGAAGACGTTCGCGACCGGATCGCTGTCCAGCAGGGCGAGAACCTCGTCCCGGTCGCTGTCGTCGAGCACGCGCGACGCCGATGTACGCAGCATCACTAGGTCAGACTACGCGAAGGGTTACCGATTAGCTCATCTGGCGCTGCCCACGGTAACCCTTTCTTGACGTCACCTTCCGCCGGTGAGCCCTCCGAGCGCTCCGAGCAGCCCCAGCAGCTCGGCGGACTTCGGCTCTCCCGACGTCATGTGGGCGGCCGGACGGGGCTCCGCGAGCGCGGCGCACGTGGCCCCCCGCTTGGGCAGCGACCCGTCCCTCAGGTACGCCGCCAGGTGCCCGTCCACGCACGCGTTGCCGCCGAGCGAGATGCCGTGGTTGCCCCCGCTCTCGACCACCATGCGCGAGGTCGGGAAGCGCTTGGCCATCTCCATCGCCCCCTTGTACGGCGTCGCGGCGTCGTCGCGGGACTGCAGGATGAGGACCGGGGGCAGCTTCTTCGAGCCCTGGACCTCGACCGGCTTGCCGCCCTTGACCGGCCAGAAGGCGCAGGGGGCGTTGAACCAGGCGTTCGGCCAGGTCAGGAAGGGCGCGCGGCGGTGCATCGCGTCCATGTCCGTACGCCACCGGTCCCAGTTGCGCGGCCACCGCGCGTCGCGGCACTGGACACCGAGGTAGACGGCGTACCCGTTCTCGTCCTTGGCGTCCTGCTTGCCGTGCTTGTCGTAGATCTCGATGAGGCCCTTGGTGTCGCCCTGGCGCACGTACGAGGACCACGCCTGGGCGAACAGCGGCCAGACCTTGTCGCTGTAGCCGGCCACGGTGAAGGTGTCGTCGAGCTCACTCGGCCCCACGATGCCACCCGCCGGACGGGCCCGCAGGCGGTCGCGCATCGCGTAGTAGGCGAACGACGTCTGCTTGGTGCCGGCGCCCAGCTTGTACACGGAGTTGTGCTTGGCGGTCCAGGCCAGGAACTGGCGGTGGCGGCGCTCGAAGGCGCGGTCCTGCTTGAGGTTGGACTCATACCAGACGCCGGAGGGGTCGACGGTGCTGTCCATGATCAGCCGCTTGACCCGGTTCGGGAAGAGGGTGGCGTAGACGGCACCGAGGTAGGTGCCGTACGAGTAGCCCAGGTAGCTGATCTTCTCCTCGCCCAGGGCGGCGCGGACGCGGTCCATGTCCCTGGCGGTGTTCTCGGTGGTGAGGTGCGGCAGCAGCCAGGACCAGAGGTGGCCGCAGCGGCCGGCGTACTCGGCGGCCCGGGCGAGCAGCACCTTCTCGTGCGCCTTCCCGTGCGGCACCGCGTCGGGCCGCGGCGCCTTGTAGTAGGCGGCCGGATCCACGCAGCGCACGGCCGGCTCACTCCCGCCGACGCCCCGGGGGTCGAACCCCACGATGTCGTACCGCTCGGACACGTCGACCGGTAGCTGCGTGGCGACGTACTCCGTCAGGTCCCGCCCCGGCGACCCCGGCCCCCCGGGGTTGATGAGCAGCGTGCCCAGATGGTTCGCGTCCCTGGACACCTTCGCCTTGATCCGGTTGAGCGCGATCTTGATCGACTGCCCCATGGGGGCGCGGTAGTCGAGCGGCACCCGCACGGTGGCACACTCCAGATCGGCCGCCACCGCCTTCCCCGCCACCTTCGGACAGGCCCCCCACACCGCCGCAGCCGGCGCCCCCCTGTCGGCCACCGCACTGTCCGCGGTCACGATCCCGGCGACCAGCACCACCAGCCCGGCAACAACCCCAACTACCCGCTTCACCCGGCCCCCTTCCCAGTCATAGGCCCTGTCATAGGCCCTGCGATGCTCCCGCGAGCGATCGGGTCGTGACGCTGGGTATGGGGAAGGCTTGCCATTTTGTAATGGATCCATTGCAAGGCGTAGTCAAGCACGGCCGGTCTCGGAGAAGGGCATGTTCGTTTCGTTCGATTTCTTGCTACAGTCGAGATGGTGAGAGGAGGCTCAAATGACGGCTGAACTGGTCGAACGGACGGTTCTTCCGCCTGGGGTGCCGCTGGATCAACTGGCCGATGCGGTGCGACACGCTCACGGCGGACACGCGGAGCTGGTCGGGGCGTCCGGAGAACGAATCGTCCTGCCCGACGAGGTGTTCGAGGTCGTCCAATTGGTGGTGCTGGCGATGGCCGCCGGACAGGCGGTCACGATCGCGCCTCATCACCAGACGCTCACCACTCAGGAAGCCGCCGACCTGCTGGGCGTGAGCCGGCCGACAGTGGTCCGACTGCTGGAACGCGGCGAGATCCCCTACGAACAGCCGGGACGACACCGCCGGATCCTGCTCCGCGAGGTGCTGGCCTACCAGGAGCGCCGTCGTCACCAACGCCGAGCCTCTCTGGACCGGATGGTCGAGATCTCCGAAGAAGCCGATCTGTACGAGGCAACCGCCGACTTCCGCCCGACCAGGTGATCAGATGGGGTCGGCATGACCTATAGCGTCGTCCTTGACACGCGCGTTCTGTATCCCGCCTATCTACGGGACACTCTGCTGCGCCTGGCGGAAGCCGGCCTGTTCCGGCCGCTGTGGTCCGCGGACATCCTGGATGAGCTGGACCGTAACTTGATCAGGGCAGGCATCCCTGCCCAGGTCGTGCGCCGGCTGGTGGCCGAGATGCGACTCGCCTTCGAAGACGCCGAAGTGATCGGCTACCAGCCTCTCATCCCCACGGTGACCTGCGACGAGAAGGACCGTCATGTGCTGGCCGCCGGAGTGTGCGTGGGCGCGAACGCGCTGGTGACCTTCAATGCGAAAGACTTTCCCGCAGACTCCCGCGAGCCGTACGACATCGAACTGCTCACTCCGGACATCTTCCTCCTCGGCTGCTGGATGCGGCACCCCGAATTGTCCTTCGAACGCTGCGCGAGCAAGCTGACGGCTACAAGCGCGATCCCAGAACCGTACCGGGACTGATGACAGCCCTGGAGCGAACCGGCACACCAAGGTTCGCCGATGAGGTCAGACGATGGTTCGGATGAGCCGGCCGGGGTGTGGGCCTACTTTCAGGCCCACACCCCGGAAGAAGATCAGCCGACCGTGACCGTCGGGCTCGCGTCCTCGTCGAGGTCGACCTCGACGCCCATCTCGTCGGCCAGGCGCAGGGCCTCCTCGATCAGGGTCTCGACGATCTGCGACTCCGGTACGGTCTTGATGACCTCGCCCTTGACGAAGATCTGCCCCTTGCCGTTGCCCGAGGCCACCCCCAGGTCCGCCTCCCTGGCCTCCCCGGGCCCGTTGACGACGCAGCCCATGACGGCCACCCGCAGCGGGACCTTCATGCCCTCCAGGCCCGCCTGGACCTGCTCGGCGAGGGTGTAGACGTCGACCTGGGCGCGGCCGCACGACGGGCAGGAGACGATTTCGAGGCCGCGTTCGCGCAGGCCCAGCGACTCCAGGATCTGGGCGCCGACCTTGACCTCCTCGACCGGCGGGGCCGAGAGGGAGACGCGGATCGTGTCGCCGATGCCCTCCGCCAGCAGCGCGCCGAAGGCGACGGCCGACTTGATCGTGCCCTGGAAGGCGGGGCCGGCCTCCGTGACGCCCAGGTGCAGCGGGTAGTCGCAGCGGGCGGCCAGGAGGCGGTAGGCGTTGATCATGACGACGGGGTCGTTGTGCTTGACCGAGATCTTGATGTCGCGGAAGCCGTGCTCCTCGAACAGGGAGCACTCCCACAGCGCGGACTCGACCAGCGCCTCGGGGGTGGCCTTGCCGTACTTCTGCAGGAGCCTGGGGTCGAGGGAGCCGGCGTTGACGCCGATGCGGATCGGGACGCCGTGGTCGGCGGCCGCGCGAGCGATCTCGCCGACCTTGTCGTCGAATTTCTTGATATTTCCGGGGTTCACCCGGACGGCCGCGCAGCCGGCCTCGATGGCGGCGAACACGTACTTCGGCTGGAAGTGGATGTCGGCGATCACCGGGATCTGCGACTTCTTCGCGATGATCGGGAGCGCGTCGGCATCGTCCTGAGACGGTACGGCCACGCGGACGATCTGGCAGCCCGACGCCGTGAGCTCGGCGATCTGCTGCAGGGTGGCGTTGACGTCGGCGGTCACCGTCGTCGTCATCGACTGCACCGAGACCGGCGCGTCCCCGCCCACGGGCACGCTGCCGACCATGATCTGGCGGGAGTGGCGGCGTTCGGCGAGGGGCTTGGGACGGACCGACGGGATGCCGAGAGCTACAGGAGACATTTCAACCCTTAGTGTGACGACGCTTTCCAGTTTAGGTAGCTAGCGGGACTGCCCGGCTGTGAGTTCCGCCGCACGGGCGCGCGCCCAGGCGTCGGCCGCCAGCACCTCTTCGACGGAATCGGCGGGAGTCACCTGGTGCTCCTCGACGACCTTGGCCACGGTGTCGACGATGGCCAGGAAGGGCAGCCGGCCCCGCATGAACGCGTCGAGGCACGCCTCGTTGGCGGCGTTGTAGACGGCCGGCGCGGTGCCGCCCTCACTGCCGACGTGCCTGGCCAGCGCGACGGACGGGAACGCCACGTCGTCCAGCGGCTCGAACGTCCACGTGTGCGCCTTGGTCCAGTCGATCGGCCGGGCCGCGCCGGGGACGCGCTCGGGGTGGCCGAGCGCCAGCGCGATCGGCAGCCGCATGTCGGGCGGGCTGGCCTGGGCGATGGTGGAGCCGTCGATGTATTCGACCATGGAGTGGATGATCGACTGCGGGTGCACCACGACCTCGATCCGGTCGAAGGGCAGGTCGAACAGCAGGTGTGCCTCGATCACCTCCAGCCCCTTGTTGACCAGGGTGGCGGAGTTGATCGTGATGACCGGGCCCATGGACCAGGTGGGGTGGGCCAGCGCCATCTCCGGCGTGACGTCGGTCATCTCCTCGCGTTTCATGCCCCTGAACGGCCCGCCGCTGGCGGTGATCACGAGCTGACGGACGCGCGAGGGGTCGTGACCGCCGGGCCCGGCGGCCCACAGGCACTGCTGCACCGCCGAGTGCTCGGAGTCGACCGGGAGGATCTGGCCGGGGCTCGCCAGCCGCTTCACCAGCGGCCCGCCGATGATCAGCGACTCCTTGTTGGCCAGCGCGAGCAGCCGGCCCGCCTCCAGCGCGACCAGCGTGGAGGTCAGCCCGAGCGCGCCGGTGATGCCGTTGAGCACCATGTCGCACTGCCAACCGGCCACCTCGGCGACGCCTTCCGGCCCGGCGAGCACGACGGGCCGGGCGTGGTGCGCCGCCAGCGCCTCCTTCAGCGCCGGTACGGCCGAGGCGTCGGCCACCGCCACCACCTCGGCGCCGAACTCCGCCGCCTGCCTGGCCAGCAGGTCGACCTTGCCACCCCCTGCCGCCAGCCCGGCGACCCGGTAGCCGCCCGGGTTGGCGGCGATGACGTCGAGGGCCTGCGTGCCGATCGAACCGGTGGAGCCGAGCACGACGACGGAGCGGAGGTTCTCTGCATGCACGCCTCCATTGTCCCCGCTGGACGGTGCGCTCGGGCACGCGGGCCTGCCCGAACTCGATTTTCCTCCCTTTTGCGACGTGCGATAACACACGTAATTCCGGCTGGAATATCGCCATATCAGCTTGTACGAGTCCCAATAAATCTGGATATTTAGGCGGCTGACCTCCAAACACCCAGACCGCTCATCAAGCACCCCAAAACACCCACACACCCTGGGCCATTTACCGAAAGTAACGACAACGACACACGTCGTGGTGCACACTCGTGATCCATGACCCTGAGCACCCCCCTGCTTGCGGCCGCTCCGCTCCTGGCAGGGCTGATCGGCCCCACGCTCCTCGGCGCGGTCCCGGGCCCGCAGCAGGCCGGCGCGCCTGCCGCCGCACACGTCCGCACGGCCGCCGCCCACAGCGACATCGTCGAGCACGTGGCCGCGCGCACCCCCGCCGACCAGCAGCGCGTGCTCGCCTACTGGACCACGGAGCGCATGGCCAGAGCCCTCCCGATCGGCCTGCTCGACGTCGTGACGAAGGGCGGAAAGCTGGTGGACGACCTGACGGGCCGTACGAGCACCCGCACCACGTCCGACCTCACAAGCGAGCAGGCCGCGCGCAGGCTCATGGGCGCGGCACGCCCCCTGGCGGCGGCCAGACCCGACGCCAGGACGGTCGGCGCCCGCTGGGTCACGGGCGGCCTGGTGGCCAGGACCACGGGCCGGGTGTTCCTGACGGTCGCCGGGGCCGACTTCGTCTGCTCGGCCAGCACGGTCAGGAGCGCCAACAAGGACGTCGTGGTCACCGCCGGCCACTGCGTCAAGGACGGCGTGGGCGAGTGGGCGGCGAACTGGACGTTCGTCCCCGGTTACCGCACGGGCGGCGCGCACCCCTACGGCCAGTACACCGCCCGCCGCATGTTCGTCGCCGGCCCCTGGTCACGCAGCGGCGACGACAACCACGACGTCGGCATGGTCGCCCTGGCCACCTCGGGCGGCAAGCACGTCGCCGACGCGGTGGGCACGCAGGAGATCGGGTTCAACTCCTCGCGCGGCGGCCAGGCGTTCGGCTTCGGTTACCCCGCCGACCCGCCCTACGACGGCGACCACCTGGTCTACTGCGCGGGCCGCCTCAAGGACGACCCGTACGGCCAGACCCGCGACCAGGGCCTCGGCTGCGACATGACGGCGGGCTCCAGCGGCGGCCCCTGGATGACGAGGTTCGACCCCACGACCGGCAAGGGCACGATCACGTCGCTGAGCAGCTTCAAGTACAGCGACGACCAGCGCACCATGTACGGCCCCTACTTCGGCGACGCCGCCAAGGCCCTGTTCAACACGGCCGAGCACGCCTAGGTCAGAGCGACAGCCCGGTCAGCACCATGACCTTCTCGTACGTCAGGTCCGTCATCGCCGAGTGCAGCCCCTCGCGCCCGATCCCGGAGTCCTTGACCCCGCCGTAGGGCATCTGGTCCGCCCGGTACGACGGCACGTCGCCGATGATCACGCCGCCCACCTCCAACTCCCTGTTGGCCCGGAAGGCGGCGTCCAGCGAGCGCGTGAACACCCCGGCCTGCAGCCCGTACGCGGAGTCGTTGACCGCCGCGTACGCCTCCTCCATCGACCCCACCGGCTGGAGGATCATGACGGGCCCGAAGACCTCCTCGCAGGCGACCTTGGCCTCCCGGGGGACGTCCGACAGCACCGTCGGGGCGAAGGTCGCGCCCTCCCTGGTGCCGCCCGCCAGGACCTTGGCCCCGGCGGCGACGGCCTCCTGCACCCACTGCTCGACCCGCTCGGCGGCGGCCTCCGAGACCAGCGGGCCCACCTGGGTCTTCTCGTCGGCGGGGTCGCCGGTGACGAGGCCGGAGACGGCCGGGAGCAGGCGTTCGACGAAGGCGTCGTACACCGGCCGCTCGACGATCACCCGCTGCACCGCGATGCAGCTCTGGCCGGCCTGGTAGTTGGAGTAGAGCGCGATGCGCTGGGCCGCCCAGTCGAGGTCGGCGTCGGCCAGCACGACGGCGGCCGCGTTGCCGCCCAGCTCCAGCGTCACGTGCTTGCGCGGCACCTGGTCGGCGATGGCGTACCCGACCGGCGCCGAGCCCGTGAACGACACCACCGGGAGCCGGGGGTCCTGGACGAGGCCGGAGGCGCGGTCGTTCTCGATGGGCAGCACCGAGAACATGCCGGCGGGCAGGTCGGTCTCGGCCAGGATCTCGCCGAGCACGAGCGAGGACAGCGGCGTGGCGGGGGCGGGCTTGACGATGACGGGCGCGCCGACGGCGATGGCGGGCGCGACCTTGTGGGCGACCAGGTTGAGCGGGAAGTTGAACGGGGTGATCGCCAGCACGGGTCCGTACGGGACGCGCGACACGTACGCCAGCCGCCCGGCCGCCGCCGGCTCGGTGTCGAGCCGCTGCACGTCGCCCGACCAGCGGCGGGCCTCCTCGGAGGCGAAGCGGAAGGTGGCGACGGCCCGGCCGACCTCGCCGCGCGCCCAGAGGATGGGCTTGCCGTTCTCGGCCGTGATCAGCCGGGCGATCTCCTCGGCCCGCTCGGCCAGCCGGCGCGAGACGTGGGCCAGGGCCTCGGCCCGTACGTGCACGGGCAGCGCGGCGGCCTGCCCGGCCACCGCGCGAGCGGCCGCGACGGCCTCCTCGACCTGGGCGTCGGTGGGCACGGAGTGCCTGCCGACCTCGCGGCCGTCATGCGGGTTGGTGACGGTGAGCTCGGTGTCCCCGGTCGCGGCGCGGCCGGCCAGCCAGAAGGTACGCACGTCCATACCCCCGACGTTATGCCAAGCCGCACACCGGGGATTTACACCACGATGCACAAGACTCCCGCGAGGGCCCACCGTTAAGTACAAGCCCCGTTGTATACCCATGATGTAACAGAAGTAGACCCAATTCGGGATGTTTACCATGCGGGGTGGTTTGAGCGATCTCCGCCATGGCTAAGTCATCGGTGCGGGTCTCCAGCGCGGCGGGCCCCCGATCTGAAAGGCGTGGGCCCCGTGACCGAACAACGTGAGGTCACAAGGACACTTCGTTCCTTGGCCACAGGGGGACTCTCATGACCTCGGCGCCACTGGGCCTGCAGGGCGCCTACCTGCTGGGTGAGCGTGCCGGTCACGACGAACTCCGTTCCCGTCTGCTCGACGTGGCGGTGAACCTGCTCCAGTCGGACGGCCCGGAGAGCCTCACCATGCGCAGGATCGCCGCGGAGGCGGGCTGCACGACGACCGTGATGTACACCATGTTCGGCAACCGGGAGGGTCTGGCGGAGGCGCTCTATCTGGAGGGGTTCGAGCGCTTCCGCCGCTTTCTCGAGTCCGTGCCGCAGCGCCGCAACCCGTTCGAGCACCTGAGCGCGCTCGGGCCCGCCTACCGCCAGGCGTGCCTGGCCGAGCCGGGCTACTACAGCCTGATGTTCGAGCGCGCGATCCCCGGCTTCGAGCCCAGCGAGCGCGCCAGGACGCTGGCCCGCGCCGCCCTGAACATCCTCGACCGGGTGATCGCCGACTGCATCTCGGCCGGCTACCTGGTCCCGACCCAGCCGCGCAAGATCGCGGACGCGCTGTGGGCGGCGGCCCAGGGGGCGATCAGCCTCGAACGGGCCGGGCACCTACGCGACGGGCGGACGTACGAGGCGGTGACGATGGCGACTATCTGCTGCTATCTGGTGGAGAAGCAGGACTAGGCCGTTGGGCCGCCTCCAGGGCGAGCCACAGCTCCGCGCGTACGCCGGGGTCGTCGAGGTCGCGGCCGAGCAGTTCGGCGACGCGTCTCATGCGGTAGCGCAGGGTGTGCCGGTGCACGCCCAGCCGCTGCGCCGCCGCGTCCCAGTGGCCGTTGCTGTCCAGGTACGCGCGGAGCGACCGCACGAGGTCGGCCCGGGAGCCGTACCCGGTGAGCGGGGCCAGCAGCGCGGCCGAGAACGCCCGCACGGTGGCCTGGTCGAGCAGCCCGAGCAGGCCCTGACCGGCCAGTTCCCCGAACCGGACCACGCCGCCGCCGCCCGACTCCAGCGCCCTGCTCGCCTGGTCGAGGGCGTTGCGAAGGCCGTCGTATCCGCAGGGCTGGCTGAGGCCCACGGGCCCCTCGGCGGCCGCCGCGACCTCCTCCGCCTCCGGTTCGGCCACCAGCGCGACGACCGGCTCCTCACCGGAGCCGCTGTGAGGGCCGCTGTGAGGGCCGCCGGGCGCGGCGGTGAACGCCACGGGCTCCAGGGCCTCCAACGCCTCCGGAGGCGCCGCGAGCACGATCAGGGGCCCGTCCGGGAGCCGTCCGCCGAGCGCGCCCAGCACCGTGCGGGCCCGGTCCTCCTCCCCCGACAGCAGCAGCTCCAGTACGGCGGTCCTGAGGCGGCGTTCGGCGGCGAGCTGGGTCCTGCCCTGTTCCATGGCGAGGGTGAGCAGCGAGCCGGCCGCGTTGATCACCGTGTGGGTGACGGGCGAGAAGGCGTGCCCGGCCCCCACGGCGAAGAACCCGCGCGGCCGTCCGCCGCCGCCCAGCGGCTGGATGACGGTGTGCTCCCCTGGCGCGGACAGCGCGAGACTGTCCGGCGGCCGCTCGGCACCCCCGGTACGGCCGGGGACGGGGCGGCCGCGGCGGCGGGCGAGTTCGGCGGCGACCGCCTCCGTCCTGGCGCCGCGCGTGGCGTGCCGGACCTCGCCCGACTCCTCCAGCAGCGCCGCCCACCCGCCGACCTCCTTGGCCAGCCGGTCGATGACCGCGTGCATGCCCTCGGGCCGCAGCGCCGCCCGCGTCAGCCGTCCCTGGGCGGCGAAGGCCCGGGTGACCTCCTCGTACTGCTCGGCGGCCAGCAGCTCGCTGACGGCCTTGCCGACCGCGATGAACGGTGTCTCGCGCGGCACCTCGAACAGCGGCAGCCCGGCCTCCTCGGCGGCCTCGACGAGGGCGGGCGGCGTCTCCTCGTGCGACACCCCGACGCCGAACCCCAGCCCGGCCACTCCCCTGGCCACCAGGCGGCCGACGTAGTGCCGCAGGTCGCCTTCCATCCGCATGCCGGTGGTGAGCAGCAGTTCGCCGCCCTCCAGGTACGGTGTGGGGTCCGCGAGCTCGCTGACCGCCACCCACCGCACCGCGGCGTCCAGCACCCCGCCGCCCGAGGTCCCGGCCAGCGGCCGGAAGTTCATGCGGCGCACGACGGTCTGCAGCGTAGGCGGCATGCGTGTTTTATCCATTCCGGCAAAGACGAGCACCTTCAGTGTGACATATCGACGTATCGGCCCAGGTGGGAGCCCGCCGTAGCGTCAGAACCATGAGCATTCCCCAGGAGCGGCGCCTCGTGACCGCGATCCCAGGCCCCAAGTCCCAGGAGTTGCTGGCCCGCAAGCAGTCCGCCGTCCCGCCCGGCATCGGCACCGCCCTGCCGGTCTTCGTCACCCGCGCCGGCGGCGGCGTGGTGCAGGACGCCGACGGGAACTCGCTGATCGACTTCGGCTCCGGCATCGCCGTGACGAACGTCGGCAACGCCGCGCCCAAGGTCGTCGAGCGGGTCCAGAAGCAGGTGGCCGACTTCACCCACACCTGTTTCATGGTCACGCCGTACGAGTCGTACGTGCGGGTCTGCGAGAAGCTCAACGAGCTGACCCCGGGCGACCACGAGAAGCGCTCCTTCCTGGTGAGCTCCGGCGCCGAGGCCGTGGAGAACGCGGTCAAGATCGCCCGGCACGCCACGGGCCGGCCGGCCGTCGTGGTGTTCGACCACGGCTACCACGGCCGCACGCTGCTCACGATGACGCTGACGGCCAAGAACATGCCGTACAAGGAGGGATTCGGCCCGTTCGCGCCGGAGGTGCACCGGGTGCCGCTGGCCTACCCGTACCGGTGGCCGAGCGGCCCGGAGAACTGCGCGGACGAGGCCGTCGAGCAGGCCATCGACGTGATCACCAAGCAGATCGGCGCGCACAACGTGGCCGCCGTGGTGATCGAGCCGATCGCCGGCGAGGGCGGGTTCATCGTGCCGGCCAGGGGGTTCCTGCCGCGCATCGCGGAGTTCTGCCGGGCGAACGGGATCGTGTTCGTGGCCGACGAGGTGCAGACGGGCTTCGCGCGTACCGGGACGATGTTCGCCTGTGAGGACGAGGGCGTCGTGCCGGACATCATCACCACCGCCAAGGGCATCGCGGGCGGCCTGCCGCTGGCCGGGATCACCGGGCGCGCGGAGATCATGGACAAGGTGCACGCGGGCGGCCTCGGCGGCACGTACGGCGGCAACCCCCTCGCCTGCGAGGCCGCGCTCGGCGTGCTGGAGACCATCGAGGCGGAGGACCTGGTCGCCAGGGCCCGCCGCATCGGGGAGATCATGCTGCCCCGCCTGGAGGCGCTCAAGGAGCGGTTCGAGGTGATCGGCGACGTACGCGGGCGCGGCGCGATGATCGCGATCGAGCTGGTCGAGCCCGGCACCAAGGAGCCGAACCCGGCGGCCGTGGCGGAGATCGTGAAGCGCTGCCACGCGGAGGGCCTGCTGGTCCTGACGGCGGGCACGTACGGCAACGTCCTGCGCTTCCTGCCGCCGCTCGTCATCCCCGAGCACCTGCTCGAAGAGGGCCTCGGCATCCTGGAGAAGGCGATCGCCGAGCTCTAGACGAAACCCAACGAAACGGGCATCCAGCTTGCGGCTGGATGCCCGTTTTGTGGTGTAACAGGCGGCACTCGGGTAGAGAATTCACCCTGACTTGACGCTCAGCTAGACGCCTCCGGCCTCGGTCAGGGTTATAACGGTTCCGACATAGGGATGGGCTATGGCTGCTGGGAGCGTGATGAACTGGGGTCCGACCAGAACGGCGCGGAGTGTGTTGACGTTCGACCCTGAGGGCTTGACCTCGGCACAGCGCGAGGGTGACGCGTGTGTCGTCTGCCACAAGCGCTGGCCGCGACCGCGCGTGCGCGTGGGCCGGCTGCCCGACGACTCCGCGGTGCTCGCCTGCGGCGACTGCGCGGAGGCGCTCATGCCCACCCCGATGGCCACCGTGGTCGCCTTCCCGTCTCGCTGAGCCGAGCTGAGCCGCCGCCCGCGCGGCGGTGAGCGAGACGCCCCGGGACGGGGGGAAGGCCCGGGGCGCCTCCGCAGGCCGCGTCCGCGGGGGAAGGACACGACCGCGTCACTCACTTGGTCGTCAGTTTGCCCCACCGGTCGGTCCAGACGAGGCGGTAGTCAGTGCATTCCCCGTCTTCGGCCCGGCAACCGTCAGGCGGCCGCACGGCGAACAGCACGCGGTCGAGCCGTTTGTCGTCGCCCGCCCCGTAGAGCTCGCACATCAGCCTGGCCCGCCCCTTGCACGCCTTGCCGTTGGCGGGCGCCATCCCCGCCCACGCGGCCGCGTCGCGCTGCGCGCCGGACGCGGTCATCCAGTTGAGCCAGCGATAGGCGCAGGTGGTGTCGGTGACGCCGGCGCCGAGCATCCAGGAGTCGACCCAGCCGGTCGTGCGATCCGTCGCGATCGTCTTGACCGGGTTGCCGGCCCGCTGCAGCAGCAGCCGGTAGTAGGGGGTGGCCTGCGCGTAGTCGAGCTTCCCCGTGGCGAACCCGGTGACCAGGTCGATCGGGCTGCTCCAGTAGGTGCGGTCCTTGGTGCGCTCCAGCAGCGCCATCGCCTTGCCGAAGTCGGTCGTATCCAGCTCGTAGGGCTCCTTCGCGCCCCCGGCCATGGCCGCGTCCGCGATCGTCATCGCGCTGTCCCTGAGCGCCGTCCGGTCCGAGGCGAACACCTGCTCCAGCCCGCCGCCCTTGACCCGGTCGGAGGCGTAGAGGAACTCGTCGTACGCCCACAGATAGGGCACCCCGTAGACCTTGCCCGACACGGTCATCAGGTCGCGGAAGCGCTCGTCGATGTCCTCGAAGCCGGTCACCTTGGCCGGGTCGATGGGCTGCGCCTGCTTGCGCTCGATGAGGTCGCCCGCCAGCACCGGCCCGGCGCTGATCACGTCGTAGGGGCGGTCGTCGGCCCGGTCGGCCATCTCCTCGGCGCTCTGCACGACGTCGAGCCTGGCGATGCGGCAGCCGGTCTCCTTCTCGAACGAGCCCACCCAGTTGACCTTGGGGCTCGTGCCGCCGTATTCGGCGTAGCCGCGATAGGTGAGAATCTGCAGCGTGCCGTCGCTCTGCGTGACGGTCGGCGAAGGAGTGGGAGTAGGGGTGGGGCTGGGACGGCCCGCGCCCATGCCGGCGACCAGAGCCGTCACGGCGAGCACCATGGCACGTCGTTTCACGATGTCCCCCCTTGCACCCGCGCCGTCCCTGCGCTGGAGCTTACCGGGGACGGGGCCGGGAGGAACGCCACGTTCACTCCCGGCCGAAGCGCGAGCGCCTACCCGTTCGTGGGGAAGCCCAGGTTCACGCCGCCGTGCGACGGGTCGAGCCAGCGGGAGGTGACGACCTTGCCCCGCGTGTAGAAGTGCACGCCCTCGGTGCCGTGCACGTGCGTGTCGCCGAACAGGGACGACTTCCAGCCGCCGAAGCTGTAGAAGGCCATCGGCACCGGGATGGGCACGTTGATGCCGACCATGCCGACCTCGACCTCGTTCTGGAAGCGCCGGGCCGCGCCGCCGTCGTTGGTGAAGATCGCGGTGCCGTTGCCGTACAGGCCGCCGTTGATGATCTCCAGGCCCTCCTCGTACGAGGAGACGCGCACGATCGACAGCACCGGGCCGAAGATCTCGTCCGTGTGCGTACGCGACCCGGCCGGCACCTGGTCGAGCACGGTCGGGCCGAGCCAGAAGCCGGGCGTCTCCGACGCCTTGCCCCCGCCCAGCACGGCCGTCTCGCGGCCGTCGACGACCAGCTTGGCGCCCTCCTCGACACCGAGGTCGAGGTAGGAGGCGACCTTGTCGCGGTGCGGCCCGGTGACGAGCGGGCCCATCTCCGACTCGGGGTCGTCGCCTGGGCCGATCACCAGCCGGTCCACCCGCTCGACGATCTTCTGGACGAGCTCGTCGCCGATCGGGTCCACGGCCAGCACGACGGAGATCGCCATGCACCGCTCCCCCGCCGAGCCGAACCCGGCCGAGACCGCCGAGTCGGCCACCAGGTCGAGGTCGGCGTCCGGCAGGACCAGCATGTGGTTCTTGGCGCCGCCGAGCGCCTGGACGCGCTTGCCGTGCGCGGTGCCGCTCTCGTAGACGTAGCGGGCGATGGGGGTGGAGCCGACGAACGAGACGGCGCGCACGTCGGGGTGCTCCAGCAGCCGGTCCACGCTCACCTTGTCGCCCTGCACGACGTTGAACACGCCGTCGGGCAGCCCGGCCTCCTGCCAGAGCCGCGCCATCAGCAGCGACGCCGACGGGTCCTTCTCCGACGGCTTGAGCACGAAGGCGTTGCCGCACGCGATCGCCACCGGGTACATCCACATCGGCACCATGGCCGGGAAGTTGAACGGCGTGATCCCGGCCACGACGCCCAGCGGCTGCCGGAGCGAGTAGGAGTCGACCCTGGTCGAGACGCCCTCGGAGAAACCGCCCTTGAGCAGGTGCGGGATCCCGCAGGCGAACTCCACGACCTCCAGGCCGCGGGCCACCTCGCCGAGCGCGTCTGAGTGCACCTTGCCGTGCTCGGCGGAGATCAGCGCGGCCAGCTCGTCGCGGTGGGCGTACATGAGCTCGCGGAAGCGGAACAGCACCTGTGCCCGCTTGACCAGCGAGGCGTCCCGCCAGGCGGGGAACGCCGCGACGGCGGCCGCCACGGCCGCGTCCACGTCGGCGGCGGCCGCCAGCGCGACGTGGCCGCTCACCTCGCCCGTGGCCGGGTTGTACAGCTCCGCGGTGCGCGCGGGGTCGCCGTCCGCGATCGCGCCGTTGATCCAGTGCTTGACGAACTTCACTGCGCAGCAGCCTCCGCGTCGATGGTCTCCAGGGCCGTGACGATGATGCCGAGGCCCTCGGTGGCCTCGTCCACCGTCAGGGTGAGGGGCGGCGCCATGCGGATGGCGGTGCCGTACAGGCCGCCCTTGCCGGCCAGCAGGCCCGCCCGCTTGGTCTCCTCCATGAACCGGGCCGCCTGGGCGGGGGTTTCGAGCTCGATGGCGAACATCAGGCCCTTGCCGCGCACGTCCTTGACGATGGACAGCCGCCCGGCCGCCGCCTTGAGTCCGCCGATGATGATGTCGCCGGTCCGCGCGGCGTTGGCCTGCAGGTCGCGGTCGAGCACGTAGTCGAGGGTGGCGTTGGCGGCGGCCATGGAGATCGGGTTGCCGCCGAACGTGGACAGGCCCACCGCGTGCGGCGCGTCCATGAGGTCGCCGCGCGCCACGATGCCGCCGACCGCGAAGCCGTTCCCGAGCCCCTTGGCGAACGTGATCATGTCGGGGGTCACGTCGTGGTTCTGGATGCCGAAGAACGCGCTGCCCGTCCGGCCCCACCCGGTCTGCACCTCGTCGGAGATGAACAGGATGCCCTGCTCGTCGAGCACCTCCTTGTACGCGGCGAACAGCCCGTCGGGGGCCATCGTGAACCCGCCCACGCCCTGGATCGGCTCGGCGATCAGCGCCGCCACGTCGTTGGAGACGCTCGTGGCCAGCACGTGCCGCAGGTCGTCCACGCACGCCTGGATGTAGTCGGCGTCCGACAGCCCCTTGAACTGGGTGAGATGCCGGTCGGCGCCGTGCAGGAAGTGCACGTTGAGCGGGGACAGCGAGTTGTTCTTCCAGGCCCGGTTGGAGGTGACGCTGACCGCGCCGAAGCTGCGGCCGTGGTAGCTCTGGCGCATGGCCAGCACCTGGTCGCTCTTCCGCGCGTACGTGGCCAGCAGCAGCGCCGTCTCGTTGGCCTCGGTGCCGGAGTTGGTGAAGAAGACCTTGGCGTCGGGGATGCCGGAGAGCCGCGCGATCTTCTCGGCCAGCTCGATCTGGCCGCGCAGCAGGTAGACGGTGCTGGTGTGCACCACCCCGGTGGCGAGCTGGCGCTCGACGGCCTCACGCACTTCAGGTACGTCGTAGCCGATCATGTTGGTCAGGATCCCGGCGAAGAAGTCGAGATAACTCTTGCCGTCCGCGTCGATGACGCGGTTGCCCTTGCCACTGACGATCTCGATGGGCTCGGTGTAGTTGAGTGCCAGCCAGTTGGGCATGACCGCCCGGTGGCGCGCGAGAAGCTCCGACATGCTACCGAGTATCCCTTTTCCGTTCCCCGCCCTCATACCTCCAACCTGTCGGGGACGCCAGGAGATGGCTTACAGAGTGGAAAATCCCCTAGGGGATCTCCCGTCCGCCTGGAGGTGTACCGATCTCCGCTCTTCTACGTCCCCGGAATCACCGCGAATGACCACTGGCGGGCGACGACCGGGACCGCCCCCCTCGACGACGATCTAGTCACTCGCAAAACAAAAGGAGACACCGAGATGACCGTGATCGTCGACCACCACCGCCCCGAAGCGCCGTCCGGCCCGCCGAAGCTCGACCGCGAGGAACTGCGTCGGGCCCAGCAGGACACCCTGGACACGCCGCGCATGGACTACAGCCTGCTGGCGAAGATGATGTTCAAGCCGGTGGACCTCATGTACGGCAAGCGGGGCTCGTACACGAAGTTCGCCATGCTGGAGATCATCGCCAGGGTGCCGTACCAGGCGTGGGAGCGCATGGGCTACTGGGCCGTGCACCGGCACGCGGGCCGCTCCGCGCTGGCCAGGCGGGTCTTCGAGCGGATCGTGGAGGCCCGCGCCGACCAGGACAACGAGCAGTGGCACCTGCTGATCATGCAGGACCTGGTGCAACGCACCGGGCAGCGGCAGTCGTGGCTGCTGCACAAGGCCGCGCCCTGGCTGATCGCGTTCTTCTACTATCACGTGTCCTGGGTGCTGTTCCTGGTCAGGCCCGACTGGAGCTACCGGCTCAACGCCGAGTTCGAGGACCACGCCGAGCACGAGTACATGACGTTCGTGGCCGAGAACCCGGAGCTGGACTTCGTGCCCGACCCCGGCACCTACGCCGCCGAGTACGGCCGCTACCGCTCGGTGGCCGACCTGCTCCGGCAGATCGGCCACGACGAGCGGACCCACAAGCTCGACAGCATCGAGAGCATGAGGGAGCCCCGTGTCCGCTAGACCTGTACGGGGTCGGGGGCCGCGGCGGGCTCGGCCGGGCGCAGCACGGTGACGGCCAGCGCCGCGGCGGCCACGCAGAACGCGGCCCCCACCCACGAGCCGAGGTGCATGGCGGAGGTGAACGCCTCGTTGGCCACCTCCGCCAGGCCCATCGGATGCGCGGCGCCGATCGACTCCCTGGCGGCCGCGGGCAGGTCGGCGGGCATCTCCGAGGTGTACTTCCCGGCCAGCACACTGCCCAGGACGGCGATGCTCAGCGCCATGCCGACCTGCTGGACGGTGTCGTTGAGCGCCGAGCCGACACCTGCGTGCTCGATCGGGATCGCCCCCATGAGCGAGGCGTAGGCGGAGGGGCCGGCCAGCCCGCCGCCCACGCCCATGAGCGTCAGCCCGGTGAGCAGCGGGAGGTAGCCGGTGGTCATGGCCATGACGACGAAGCCCCCGGCCATCGCCAGCAGACCGACGCCGACCAGCACCCGGTTGCTGAGCTTCTTCCCCAGCCCGGCACCCACCCCGTTGAAGATCGCCGCGGCCACGGCGTAGGGCAGCATGGCCAGCCCGGCCTGCATCTCCCCGTAGCCCAGCACGAACTGCAGGTACTGGGTGAGCATCAGCATCACGGCGCCCGCGCCGAACGACATCAGCAGGATCGAGAACGAGGCGCCGCTGAAGTTGCGGTTGGCGAACAGGTGCAGCGGCAGCATCGGCTCCTCGCGCCGGCGCTCCCAGATCACGAAGCCGGCCAGGGCGACGACCGCGAGGGCGATGACGGGGATGTTCCACTCGCGTTCGATGATCACGTAGACGGCCGCGGTCAGGCCGACGATCGACAGCACCACGCCCACGGGGTCGATCTTGCGGCCCTCGCTGCGGCTCTCGGGCATCAGGACGAAGGCGGCCACGACGGCGATCGCCGCGACCGGGATGTTCAGCAGGAAGACCGAGCCCCACCAGTAGTGCTCCAGCATGAAGCCGCCCAGCGTCGGGCCCGACACCAGGCCGACCAGGGCCACGGCGCTCCAGGCGGCCATCGCCTTGCGCCGCTCCTCCTCGTCGAACACGGTCATCAGGATCGACAGCGTGGACGGCATGACGAGGGCGCCGCCGACGCCCATCAGGCCGCGGGCGGCGATGAGCTGCCAGGGCTCGGTGACGATCACGGCGAGCAGCGACGCGCCGCCGAAGAACACCAGGCCGATGACCAGGAAGAGGCGGCGGCCGTACTTGTCGGACAGGGCGCCCGAGGTGAGCAGCAGACCGGCGAAGGCCAGCACGTAGGCGTCGATGATCCACTGGATGTCGGAGGGCGTCGCGCCCATCTCCTCGTTGAGCGAGGGGATGGCCAGGTTCAGCACGGTGTTGTCGATGACCAGCACCAGCAGCGCGAGGCACAGAGCGGCGAGAATCCACCAGCGACGGGGATCTCGTACGGTGTTCGAGTTCACTCGCACACCGTACGACAAAACTCGCACAGTGTGCGAGTTGTTTTATCCTGGGCTCATGACAGGCAAGCCGTTCCCTTCCGTATGGCTCCGCGAGCCCCGCAAGGCCACCAGCCCCGGGCGCAGCCGGGAGGAGATCGTCAGAGCCGCCCTCGAACTTCTGGACGAGGAGGGCCTGGCCGGGCTGAGCATGCGCAAGCTCGGCGCGAAGCTGAGGGCGGGCGCCACCAGCCTCTACTGGTACGTCGCCAACAAGGACGAGCTTCTTGAGCTGGTCTACGACGAGATCTGGGGCGAGATGACCGTGCCCGACCACGAGGAGGTGGGCTGGCGCGACGCGGCCGCCGCGCTGGCCTACAGCATGCGCCAGGTCATCGTGCGCCACCCGTGGGCGGCCGAGTTCGTCGGCCGGCTGCCCGCCCTCGGCCCCAACGCGCTGTGGGTCGCCAACGAGCTGCGCAAGATGTTCAAGGCGGCCGGATTCACCGGGCTCGACACCGACTACGCCATCGCCACGCTGACGGCCTACGTCTACGGCATGACGATCCCCGAGATCGCCTGGAACAAGTCGACCGGCGGCCATGTCTACGACGCCGACGAGATGCGGGCGGCGGTGGCCAAGGCCGCCGCGCCCTTCCCGGAGATGCTGGAGAGCGTCGACATGGCCACCTACGACGACCCGAAGGCGGTGCGGGAGATAGCTTTCGACTTCGGGCTCGTGTCGGTGCTCGACGGCCTTGAGCGGCGGCTGGCGACGTAGCAGGATCCGGGCATGAGCGATTTTCGTGCCGCCCGTGACTTCCTGCTCGGCGCCGACCCCGCCACCGCCCGCCGCGACTTCCGCTGGCCGGAGCTCGACACGTTCAACTGGGCGCTCGACTGGTTCGACGGGGTGCTGGCCGCCGAGACCCCGGACGCCGTCGCTCTCAAGATCGTGGGCGCGAGCAGCGCCTCCTACACCTTCGCCGAACTGTCCGCCCGCTCCAATCAGGTGGCCGGCTGGCTGCGCGAGCAGGGGGTGCGCCGGGGCGACCGGATCCTGCTCATGCTGGGCAACCAGGCCGAGCTGTGGGAGGCGCTGCTGGCCGCGATGAAGCTGGGCGCGGTCATCATCCCGGCCACGACGCTGCTGACCGGCAAGGACATCGTCGAGCGGATCGAGCGCGGCGGCGTCTCCCACGTGATCGCCAACGCCGCCGACGCGGGCAAGTTCGGGGCGGGCGAATACACCAGGATCGCCGTGGGCGACGCCTACACCTGGCTGCCGTACCACGAGGCGTACGAGGCGCGCGCGAGCTTCACCCCCGACGGGCCGACACGCGCGGGCGACACGCTGCTGCTCTATTTCACCTCCGGCACCACCTCGCAGCCGAAGCTGGTCGAGCACACGCACGCCTCCTATCCGGCCGGGCACCTGTCGACGATGTTCTGGATCGGGATCAAGCCCGGCGACGTGCATCTCAACGTGTCCTCGCCGGGGTGGGCCAAGCACGCGTGGAGCAACGTGTTCGCGCCGTGGAACGCGGGGGCGACCGTGCTGGTCCACGACTACCAGCGCTTCTCCGCGCCCGCGCTGCTGGAGGTGCTGCGCGACGAGCGGGTCACCACGTTCTGCGCGCCGCCGACGGTGTGGCGGATGCTCATCCAGGAGGACCTGGCCGCGTGGAAGCTGCCGCTGCGGACGGCCGTGGCGGCGGGCGAGCCGCTGAACCCCGAGATCATCGAGCAGGTGTCCAGGGCATGGGGCGTGACGATCAGGGACGGCTACGGCCAGACGGAGACGACCGCGCAGATCGGCAACGCGCCTGACGAGGTGGTGCGGCCGGGGTCGATGGGCCGGCCGCTGCCCGGTTACGAGGTGGTGCTGGTCGACCCGGTGTCGGGTGAGCGGGGCGAGGATGGGGAGATCTGCCTGCCGCTGGACGACCGCCGCCCCCTAGGCCTCATGTCCGGATATGTCGGTGGATTGACGGATGCGATGCGGGACGGGCTCTACCACACGGGCGACGTCGCCACCCGCGACCAGGACGGCTACATCACCTACGTCGGCAGGACCGACGACGTCTTCAAGGCCTCCGACTACCGGATCTCGCCGTTCGAGCTGGAAAGCGTGCTCTTGGAGCACGAGGCGGTGGCCGAGGCGGCCGTGGTGCCCGCCCCCGATCCGGTGCGGCTGGCCGTGCCGAAGGCGTACGTGACGCTCGCTCCGGGGTTCGAAGCCGGCGAGGCGACCGCCCGGTCGATCTTCGAGCACTGCCGGCGGGAGCTGGCGCCGTACAAGCGGGTGCGGCGGCTGGAGTTCGGCGAGTTGCCGAAGACGATCTCCGGCAAGATCCGCCGCGTTGAGCTGCGCGTACGCGAACCTCGCCAGGAATATCGCGAGGATGACCTCAATCCATGACAAGGGTCACAAAGTGTAAATCGGCCTATGGCCCTTCTTACAGGCTGATCGGCTAGGCTCTGCCCCGTGCTGCCCACCATCGCCGATGTCCTCGCCCTGGAGACCGTACGCCGGGGCAGCCCGCGCGTGGTCGCGGGCGCCGATCGGCTCGACACCAAGGTGCGGTGGGTGCACGTCGGTGAGATCGCCGACATCGCCCATCTGCTCCGCGGCGGGGAGTTGGTGCTCACCACGGGGGTCGCCCTGCCCGAGGACCCCGAGAAGCTCGCCGACTACATCGGTGAGCTTTCGTCCGTGGGAGCGTCGGGGCTGATCGTGGAGCTGGGCCGCCGGTTCGTCCGCGAGCTGCCGCGGGCCGTGATCAAGTCCGCGGAGGAGCACGGCCTGCCGGTCATCGTGCTGACCCGCGAGACGCCGTTCGTGCAGATCACCGAGTCGGTGCACGCGCGGATCATCGACATCCAGTTGGAGGAGCTGCGGGCCTCAGAGCAGTTGCACGAGGTCTTCACCGAGCTGTCGGTCGAAGGCGCCTCACCGGCCGAGGTGCTGGCCCAGGTGGCGCGGCTGTCGGGGCGGCCGGTGCTGCTGGAGAACCTGGCCCACCAGGTGCTGGCCTGCGAGTCCGCCGGGCGTGACGCGGGCACCCTGCTGGCCGGGTGGGAGACCAGGTCGCGGGCGGTGGCTCCGGCCGAGCGCACCGCGTACGACGGCGCCTCGGGCTGGCTGGTCACCACGGTCGGCGCGCGCGGGCAGGACTGGGGACGGCTGATCCTGCTGTGCGACGCGCAGCCGTCGCCGCGCGACATGGTGCTGGCCGAGCGCGCCGCCACCACGCTCGCCCTGGGCCGCCTGCTGGAGCGCCACCAGGAGTCGCTCGAACGGCAGGCGCACGGCACGATCATCACCGGCATCCTGACCCACGCCTACGCCGACCCCGACGAGGCCGCCGCCCGCGCCCGCGCGGTGGGCGTGCCGCTCACCGGGCGCAAGCTGGTCAGCGTGGTCATCAGGCCGACCGAGCCCATCGACCAGGCCCTCGACGGCCAGGCGCAGCTCGGCGAGCTGGCCGAGGCCACCGCCGCCGCCTGCCGCGACGCCCGGCTGCCCGCCCTGGTGGGCGCGCTCGACCAGGAGCGGGTCGGTGTCCTGCTGCCGCTGCCGCCGCGCGCGCAGGCCGAGCCCGCGCTGACCTCGCTCGCCGAGCGGCTGCGCGTGCTGTGGCGGCCCGGCTCGTCGTTCGTGCTGGCGGCGGGCTCGGTGGTGGAGTCCATCAGAGACGTACGCCGCAGCTTCCTCGAAGCCGAGCAGGTGGCCGACGTGGCGGTCCGCCAGCCGGACGGCCGGGCCTTCTACCGGCTGCCCGACCTGCGCCTGCGCGGCCTGCTCCACCTGCTGCGCGACGACGCGAGGCTGCAGACGTTCGCCGAGCGGGAGCTGGGCCCGCTGCTGGCCCACGACGCGCAGCGGGGCGGCGACCTCGCCCGCATCCTGCGGATCTACCTCGACTCGGGCCGCAACAAGGCGGTCGCGGCGCAGAAGGCCCACCTTTCGAGGCCCGCCTTCTACGACCGGCTGCGCCGTCTTGAGCGCATTCTCGACACCGATCTCGACGACGTCGAATCGTGCCTTTCGCTGCATGTGGCGCTCCTGGCACTGGAGTCGTTCCGCAGAGAGAGCCGTTGATGTGCTGAAATGGGCGATATGTCTGATGTATTGATGCCTGATGCGACCGATCTCGGCCGAATGCTCGCCACCGCGGGCGCCTTTTCGGTGCCCGTCCACGACGTGCGGCTGACCAGGGAAGAGCTCGATCCCGAGCAGATCGTCGCGGGCGACCCCGCGACCTCTTCCTTGGAGCTGGGAGACGGGCGGGGCATCTGGGAGATCACGCCCGGCGTCGTGACGGACGTGGAGACCGACGAGATCTTCGTCGTGCTGTCCGGCCGCGCCACGATCGCCGTCGAGGGCGGCACCACGATCGAGGTCGGCCCGGGTGACGTGTGCCTGTTCGCCGAGGGCGCCAAGACCACGTGGATCGTGCATGAGACGCTGCGCAAGGTGTACCAGACCCGCCAGAGCACGGAATAGCCGCTTACCGTCGCAGGTGTGCCCCTCTTCTACAACGCGCTGGAAGCCGGCGCCCACCGGCTGTCGATCGTGCCGCCGATGTTCGACTATTTCGGCGCCCTGGGCCTGCACGCGCTCGTCGCCGCCGCCCGGATGGGCGTCTTCGACGCCCTCGGCGAGCGGCCGTCCACCGCCGGTGAGCTGGCCGCCGCGCTCAACCTCGACCCGCACGCGACCGGCGTGCTGTTACGGTCGCTGGCCGGGCTCGGCTACCTGCGTTCCCGGGGTGGGCGTTACCGGCTGACCAGGACGGCCCGGTCGTGGTTCACCACGGACTCGCCGACGTCGCTGGTGGCGGGGCTGGAGTTCTGGGAGCGTACCGCCTGCGTGATCTGGCCCCGGGTGGAGAAGGCGGTGCGGGACGGCGCGCCCGGCACGCCCTTCTACACGCTGCTCGAAAGCGACCCGGAGCTGTCGCGCTCGTTCCAGGCGTGGACGGGAGCGCTGGCCAGGCGGCAGGCCCCGGCCGTGGCGCGCGTCGTCCCGGTGCCGCGCGGTGCCGCACGGGTGCTGGACGTGGGCGGCGGGCACGGCTGGTTCGGCATGGAGCTGCTGCGCCGGCATCCCGGGCTGCGAGCCACCGTCATCGACCTGCCGCGGGCGCTGGAGGCCGCCGCCGACCATCCGCGGCTGACGCTCCGCCCCGGGTCGTTCCTCGACGACGACCTCGGTGCCGGCTACGACGTCGTCCTGCTCTTCAACGTCCTGCACGGGCTCGACGACCGGGAGGCCGCCACGCTCCTCGCCCGGCTGGCGGCGGCGCTCGGCCCCGGTGGCACGATCGTCGTCGGCGACCAGTTCGGCGACAGCCTGATGCCGGGCCGGGCCAGCCGCGCCCTGCTGCGGCTGCTGGACCTCAATTACCTGGTCGCGGCGGGTGGCCGGGTGCGCGAGTTCGGCGAGGTGTCGGGCCTGCTGCGGGCGGCCGGGTTCGGCCGGCCCCGGCATCGCCGGCCGCTGCGTTCCGCCGCCATGGAACTGGCCATTTCTCGCCTAATGTGAATGGCTTTTTAAATGGTTCCGCCACGCGCGGATGCGACTCATATACGACTGGTAGTCGTTTCTGGTGTCAATCTCGTAACCTCTTTACCCGTTTGGCGTGTTCGCCTGCCCACGAGACCTTGATCTCGCCACTATGGTGCGGTCCCTTTTACGCCCTCTGGAGAGTTCATGTCTCGACGCACCCTCGCCGGCGGCCTGGCCATAGCCGCGGCGCTCACCCTCACCGCGTTGCCCGCGACAGCGGAGCAACTGTCGGTCGGGTTCCCGTCGGCGAAGTTCCCGCTGGGCACCCGGCCCGTGCCGACCAAGACGATGACCGCCGTCTCACAGGGCATCGATCTGTACGACGTGAAGGCCGGCAGTTCCACCGACGGCTACACGGTCACCGTCCTCATGCCGAGCGGCCGTGACTACGGGACGCTCCCGACCGCCGAGGCCAAGGTCGCCGAGGTGGAGGCCGCCGGCGAGGTGGCCAGCCTGCAGAAGGTGATCCGGCCGAGCGTCGCCGACGCCCCCTCCCAGACCGTCTACATGGTCCGCGTCGGCCTCTGGGCCTTCAAGGACAAGGCCAAGGCCGAGGAGACGGCCAAGACGCTCAAGGACGCCGGCCTGAAGATCAAGGTCGACTACCTCGGCGACGACGGTCTCAAGACCACCGGCCCCTGGGATGTCAAGGTCGCCATGATCGACAGCCGGACGTTCCGCGGCTCGTACGCCGCTTCGCTCGGCACCAGCGTGGCCAAGCGCGAAACCGTCTCCTCGATGGCCAAGGCGCAGAAGGCGCTGCTCGGCGTGAACGGCGGCTTCTTCAACATCCACACCTCCAAGGCGCTGCGCGGCGAGCCCGTCGGCGCGTCGGTGGTCGGCGGCAAGCTGCTGAGCGAGGCCGTACCCGGCCGCTCGGCCGTCGTCCTCAAGGGCCGCACCGCCAAGATCACCGAGCTCAAGACCTCCGTGGTCGCCACCTCCCAGGACGGCGAGGCCGTCGAGGTGAACGGCGTCAACCGGGCGACCGTGGAGAACGAACTGGTCCTGTACACGGAGGAGTACGGAGCCAAGACGCCCACCGGCGGCACCGACGTCGTCCTCGACGCCAACGGCAAGGTCGTGGGCGTCCGCGGCTCCGGCGCCGCGGTGGCCGCCGGAACCCGGGTGCTGCACGGCAACGGCGTGGCCTCCGACTGGCTCAACGAGCACGCCCTGGCCGACTACACGGTCAAGGTGGACACCAAGGTCGTCGACCTGCGCACGAAGAAGGCCCTCAAGCTCACCCCCGACCTGCACGTCATCGCGGGCGGCGTCGGCCTGGTCCGCAACGGCAAGGTGAAGATCACCGCCAAGCTCGACGGGCACGACTCGATGAACATGATCCTGCGCCGGCACCCCCGCACCCTGCTGGGCGTCACGAAGAACGGCAGCCTGATCCTGGCGACCATCGACGGCCGGCAGCCCGGGGTGACCATCGGGGCGAACTTCCCCGAGGCGGCTCAGTTCATGCGCTGGCTGGGCGCCACCCAGGCGATCAACCTGGACGGCGGCGGCTCGACCGCGATGGTGGTCGGCAACAAGCTCGTCAACCGCCCGTCGGACGGCGCCGAGCGCGGCGTCGGCGACGCCCTGTTGGTGCTGCCCCAGTAGTTTCACCCGGGACCCGCGCCACCATGGGCGGGTCCCTTTTCTATGGGCAGGCCGGTGTCCGGTTTGATGGCCTTCATCGCCAAGTGCGAGGTGACCTGCGCGACCCCCGGCAGCCCCGACAGCGTCTCGGAGTAGAACCGCTCATAGGCGGCCAGATCCCGCACGGCGACGCGCAGCAGGAAGTCCGGGTCGCCGAACAGCCGATGCGCCTCCACCACCTCCGGCATCTCCGCCACCCGCCGCTCGAACTCCGCCACCGTGTCGTGATCCTCGTACCTCATCACCACCGTGACGAACGCCCCGAACCCCCGCCCCACCGCGTCGCCGTCGAGCAGCGCCCGATAGCCGCGAATGACCCCGTTCTCCTCCAACTGCCGCACCCTGCGCAGGCACGGCGACGGCGTGAGCCCCACGCGGTCGGCCAGGTCGGTGTTGCTGAGCCGGCCGTCCCGTTGCAGCTCCCGCAGAATGCTGCGGTCGATCGCGTCCATGGCGCAACATCGTGCCACATGCCGGGTTTCGACGGCATGAATCCACCATCGTGTGCCAGCCCTTTCCGGCTACCGTCGCACTATGGACACTCGGCTCGTACTGCTCTTTCTGGGCATGGACCTGCTGCTGATCTGCACGCCGGGCCCCGACATGCTCTACGTGGTGGCCCGCTCGCTCGGCCAGGGCCGGCGCACCGGGCTGACGGCGGTGGCGGGCATCTGCGGCGGTTACGCGGTGCACACCGTCCTGGCCGCCGCCGGGCTGGCCGCCGCGCTCCAGGCCGTCCCGGCCGCGCTGCCGGTGATGCGGTACGCCGGGGCCGCGTACCTGGTGTTCCTCGCGGTCAGGACCCTGATGTCGCTGCGCCACCGCACCGGCCCCGCGCTCGGCGCCGATACTGAACCGGCCACCAAGGTGCTGCGGCAGAGCATGTTCACGGCCCTGCTCAACCCGAAGGGCGTGCTGCTGTACCTGTCGCTGATGCCGCAGTTCATCTCGACCGAGACGGGCGTCCCGCTGGGCGTCCAGCTCACCGTGCTCGGCCTGTTCCACGTCGTGAACTGCGCCCTGCTGTACGGGCTGATCGCCGTCGCCACGGCGCAGGCCGGCCGCGCCCTGACCGGCACCCCGAAGGCCGCCCGCCGCATCACCGCCGTCTCCGGCACGATGCTCCTGGTCGTCGCGGCCGCCACGCTCGGCACCCAGTAGCCTTTTCGCCGCCGATGAGTTCTGATCGCGGGAGCGGTCTGACCTTCTGAAGCGACTGGAAGGAGTGGTCCGGGTGGACCTGTACAGCGTCGTGTGCGTGCGTGATCGGGCGGTATCGCTGAAGTGGTTCGAGGTGTTCTTCGGGCGGCCGGCGGACGAGATCATCGGCGAGGAGTACTTGTGGCAGGTCGGTGAGAACGCTTGGGTCGTCATCGACGATCGGCAGGTGCGGGCGTCGCGGGTGGGCGGCACCATGATCACGTTCGGGGTGAACGACCTCGACGAGATCGTGGCCCGGCTGGCGGCGCACGGTGTCGAGCACGAGCCCGTGGAAACCTACGGGAACGGGGTACGCCACGTGGAGATCCTCGACCCGGACGGCAACAGCCTGTCCCTCGCCCAGGCCCCCACCCAGTGACCCATGCTCAGCACGCTCCGCCCTCCTGACCCGCATCGTGCTCACGCTCGCTCTGCCCAGTAGACGAGTTGTTCTCTGGTGCTCCTGGTCGCCGGGTGGTCGGGGCCGAGCACGCGTTCCTTGATGGGCAGCAGGGCCGCGTACTGGTCACGGGCCGAGGCGGCGTCCCCCGACTGGCCCGTCCACAGGGCCAGCTCGTGCCGGGTGATCAGGGTCGAGGGGTGGTCGGGGCCGAGCACACGTTCCCTGACCGGCAGCAGCGCCGCGCACTGGTCGCGGGCGGCCGCCGGATCGCCCGCCTGGCCGGTCCACTGGGCCAGGTTGGCGCGGGCGGTCAGCGTGTCCGGATGGTCGATCCCCTGGACGCGCTCGCGGATCGGCACCAGTTCCGCGTACTGGTCACGGGCGGCGGCCGCGTCGCCCAGCGCGCCGGTCCAGCGGGCCAGCTCATGCCGGATCGTCAGCGTGTCCGGATGGTCGGGGCCCGAGATCCGTTCGCGTACGGCGACGAGGGCCGCGTACTGCTGATGGGCTGACACCGCCTCGCCCAGCTCGCCCGTCCACCGGGCCAGCTCGTGCCGGTTGGTGAGGGTGGAGGGATGCTCGGGCCCCTGGACCCGTTCCTGGACGGGCAGCAGCGCGGCGTACTGGTCGCGGGCCGCCGCCGGATCGCCCGCCCGGCCGGTCCACTGGGCGAGGTTGGCCTGGGTGGTGAGCGTGCCGGGGTGCTCGGGGCCGGACACCCGTCTTCGTACCGGGAGCAACGCGGCGTACTGGTCGCGGGCGGCGACCGGGTCACCCGCCTGGCCCGTCCACTGGGCGAGGCTGTGGCGGGTGGTCAGGGTGCCGGGGTGCTCGGGGCCGAGGACGCGTTCGGAGACGGGGAGCAGGGCCGCGTACTGGTCGCGGGCCGCCGCCGGGTCGCCCGCCTCGCCGGTCCACTGGGCGAGGTTCGCCCGCAGGGTGAGGGTGACGGGGTGATCGGGGCCGAGCAGGTGCTCGCGTATCGGGAGGAGGGCGGCATACCGGTCGCGGGCGGCGGCCGCGTTGCCGGCCTCGCCGGTCCACTGGGCCAGGTTGGCGCGGGCGGTCAACGTGTCCGGATGGTCGATCCCCTGCACGCGTTCCCAGATGGGGATGAGGGCGGCGTACTGGTCTCTGGCAGCGGCCGCGTCACCCAGTTCGCCGGTCCAGCGGGCCAGCTCATGCCGGATGGTGAGCGTGTTGGGGTGGTCAGCGCCCTGGACGCGCTCGCGTACCGGCAGCAGAGCCGCGTACTGGTCACGGGCCGAGGCGGCGTCCCCCAGCTCGCCCGTCCACCGGGCCAGCTCGTGCCGGACCGTCAGCGTGTCCGGGTGTTCGGCACCGAGCTGGCGCTCCCGCACGGGCAGCAGCGCCGCGTACTGCCGCCGCGCCGACCCCGCGTCCCCCAACTCACCCGTCCACCGCGCCAGCGCCTGCCGGGCGGTCAGCGTGGAAGGGTGGTCGGCGCCGAACCGCGCACTGAGGGCATCGCGAATCTTCCGATAGAGCCGTCTGGCGGTACGGTAGTCGCCGCTCGCCCCCAGATACTGCGCCGCCTTGTCCATCCCGGCCGAGGTCGGGCTGAGCACGGTGAGGATGTGCGGCAGCAACTGGGCATAGCGGGGCCAGTCGCCCGCGTGGGTGGGGTCGTCGGGCAGCACGGACTCCAGGAGCACGGCGGCGGCGTCGTGCCAGCGCTGCCGCTCGTGGGGCGCGAGCCGGTCGAGAGTGACGGCCTGGACGAGGCGGTGCACCGACACCATGCCGTCCATCGGCAGCCCGATGAGGCTGTGGACGCGCAGCGCGCTGATGGCGGCGTTCAGCGTGAGCGGGTCACGCGGCAACTCCTGCAGCACCGCGAGCGCACTGAGCCACGGACGAAAGTCACGAAACAACCGAACCCTGGCACTCTGCAACCGCCCATACGCCCGCTGCCGCCGCAGATCAGCCCCGAACAACTCCCGTGGCGTACACCGTTCGAGCTGCGACAGCAGCAGATGGTACGGAATGGCGTCGTCCGAGTAACAGGACAGCGCCCGCAGCAGCGCGATCGCCCGGGAGCTGGTCCGAGCCAGATTCTGAAAGGCGAGCTGCCAGGTGGTCGTGACCCGCTCGGGGTATCCCCACGCCTGTCCCTGCGCGAGCAACGCCGCCCGCTGGTGGTCCAGCAGGTCGAGATACTCGGGCAGGGTGAGGCCGGTCTCCGCCATGTAGGCGGCGGCCTGCTCCAGCGCCAACGGCAACGCCCCCAGCTCCGCCACGACGGCGGCCGCCGCCTCGGCGTCCTCCTGCCCGGACCGCGCCTGCACCAGAGCCGCCGCCGGCCCCGGCTCCAGCACGGGCAACTCCAGGCTCTGCTCGCGCGGCCAGTTTCCAGAACGGCTGGTGACCAGCACATGCCCGGGCCCCGCCGGCGGCAGAAAAGGGCGCAACGCCCCGCCTTCTGGTGCGTTGTCAAAGATCAGCAACCACGGATCGGTACGAGCGGCCAGCGCCGCATGCACCTGATCCACCGGATCGGCCACAGCGGCCCCTTCCCGCAGCCCCAGCAACGCGGCCAACCGAGCGAACGCCCCCGACAACACCGCCGGATCGGCGGCCGGCAGTTGCCAGACGAGCTGGTATTCCTGCTGGTGGCGGTGCGCATACTCAAGCGCCAGACTCGTCTTCCCCACCCCGCCCAGCCCGTAGATGACGACCACGCAAGGCTCAGTGACCCCGGCCACCAACCGCTCCCGCACCTCGGCCACCACCTCGTCCCGGCCAAGCAGTTGCGGGGGTCGGGGCGGAAGCTGCACAGGCCGCGTCGGAACCGCCGGACGGGGCGCCACATGCACATCCCCGACGACCCCCACATGCCCACCGATCACCGAGGTGGCCCCATCCCCAGTCATCGCCACCCCCGCGTTATCCCCACCCACCCCAATGGAACGTTCCCCCCGAACAGGATCACCCGCAGGAATACGCCCACCCGTAGGATCCGAACCACCCGTGGGAGCCAGGCTGCCCGTGGGATCCGGGCCACCCGCCGGAGCCCGACCGGCCGCCTGAGCCCGACCGCCTGCCTGAGCAGGACCGACCGTCGAGCCGGGATCGCCCATAGGATCCGGGCCACCCGCAGGAACCGAACCGGCCGCCTGAGCCGGGCCGGCGGTGGGAGCCGGACCGCCCGTAGGAGCCGAACCGCTCGTGGGAGCGGGACCGACCGCCTGAGCCGGACCACCCGCCGGACCCCGGTCGGCCCCCTGGGCGGGGCCGACCGTCGGGGCGGGATCCGTTGTGGGTTCCGGGTCACCTGCGGGAACCGAACCGGCCGCCTGAGCGGGACCACCCGCCTGAGCAGGGCCGACCGTCGGGCCGGGATCCCTCATGGGATCCGGGCCACCCATGGGAGCGGGACCGGCCGCCTGAGCCTGACCGGCGACCTGAGCCGGACCAGCCTCCTGGGCTGGACCGGCTGTCGGAACCGGGTCGCCTGCCCGAGTCCGGGCGTCTGGCCACGCCGGGTTCTCTGCCTCCAACGGATCGCCCGTCCTATCGGGGTTGGCCGCCCCGTTCGAGGTTCCCGTCCGGGCGGGATCCACCGTCCCACTCGGGGCGACGACCCCGCTCGGAGTCGCCGTCCCGCTTGGGGCTGCCGGCTCACTGGGAGCGGCCGTCCCGCTCGGGAGTCCGACCCCGTCCGGGGCTGCCGTCTCACCCGAGGCGACCCCAGTGGGACCTGTCGTCCCTGTGGCAGCTGTCGTCCCGGTGGGGCCTGCTGGCCCGGTGGTAGCTGCTGGCCCGGTGAGAGGCGTCTTTCCGCTCGGGGCTCCCGTCCCGCTTGGGGTTACCGTTCCGCTCGGGATTGCTGTCTCGGATGGGTCCGCCGTCGCGGCCGGGTCGTTCGGGTGTTCGGGCCCGTCGCCTGGCGCGAGTGTGGGTTCCTTGAACTGCTTCCTTCGGAGGGCCCGACGGCGCACCATCGCCGTCACCCCCACCGCCAACACGCCGGCGATTCCCAGCGAAATGCTGATCAGGCTGTCCTGCTCATCGAGGACGTGCAGGAGTGTCCCGGGCTTTTCTAATGAGTCGGCAAAAAAGTCCGCCAACCCTGCCGTAATGAGGGTGAGCGAAACCGGCGTTACTGCCCAAGTCACCAGACGCAGGCGTCGGCGATTACGCCGTGCCTGCTCCGATTCAGATCCTGAAGGGGGTGCAGCCGTCACTCCTCCAGAGTGACGGCGCCTTCTGGAGCCCGCCACCGAAACTCCAGCATGCCCGGTAAGCGCAGAAAGCCCTCATTGCACGGGAAATAGAAAAGGCCCCGACCGAAGTCGGAGCCCTTTCAAAAAGATTGTCCGGCGGTGACCTACTCTCCCACACCCTCCCGAGTGCAGTACCATCGGCGCAGAGAAGCTTAACTTCCGGGTTCGGAATG
>NZ_FNVT01000010.1 GCF_900108335.1 Nonomuraea solani | reverse complement strand
TGCCACAGCTCGCCCGGCTGGTACATCAGCGGCAGCTCGCCCAGCCGGCGGATCCACTCATCGGGCCCGAAGTCCGGTGAGGTGGTGTCCAGGCCGAGCTCGTGGATCGCGGTCTGGATCGGGTAGGTGTCCGGCGCCGCCAGCACCGCCCCGAAGCCGAAGGTGAAGGTCAGCAGGTCGCGGACGGTGATCGGGCGGTGGGCCGGCACGGTCTCCTCCAGCGGGGCGTCGATGCTCTTGAGCACCCGCCGGTCGGCCAGCTCGGGCAGCCAGGTCTCGACCGGGTCGTCCAGCCGCACCCGGCACTCCTCGACCAGGATCATCACCCCGGCGGCCGTGACCGGCTTGGTCAGCGACGCCATCCGGAAGATCGTGTCTCGCCGCATCGGCTCGTCGCCGCCCGCGTGCAAGGTGCCGATCGCCTCGACATGGACGTCGTCGCCCCGGCCGACCAGCGCGACCAGCCCGGGGACCGCGCCGGAGGCGACATGGCCGTTCAGCACCTCACGCATCCGCCGCAGGCCCGCCTCGGAGAACCCGGCGCGCCGGTCCTCCTCCCAGCGGCCCTGCGTCTCCCAGGCACCCTTGCTGTCCCAAGTGCCCTTCATGTCCCAGCTCTTCGTCATGGCGATCTCCTCAGCGCGTACAACGTTCTCTTGATGAGAACACTGTACGCCAGATCGATCGAAGTGCGCAACATCGTGATCGCCGACGAATTAGATGGCGAGCCATCTAACAGGAGGACGCCATGAAGGCCAGCAGGTTCGTACCGTGCGGCGCGCGATTCATCTGGCCGCCGGGCCGGCGATCGTCGCGTACGTCTACGGGGGCCGCCCGCGGAGTCCTGGCGCCTCAAACCCGCAGCACCGCCTGAACGTCTCCGGCACCCCGGTGGCCTGGAACAACGCGGTCGCCGGGCAACAGCCCAGGACCACGGTCCTGGAGTACACCGGCGTGGGCCACGGCCAGTATCACAACAGCGTCTGCGCCCGCACGCACATCGAGACGTATCTGACGAGCCTGGTGCCGCCGCCGGCACGCACTGCGCTTCCGAGCATCCCTCGCAGCCGCCGTCGGTGACGGGACGCCCGCTGCACTGATCCGCTGAACCGATGATCCCGGCCCCTGGCGCGGGGGCCGGGGATCATCTATCTCTATACTTACGTATAGTCTGCTTTTCATGTGTATAGCGCAAGGAGCACGGAGATGAGCGACGCCATCTCGATCACCGGCCTGGTCAAGAGCTTCGGCCGGACGAAGGCACTGGACGGCCTCGACCTCCACGTACGCGCCGGCGAGGTGCACGGCTTCCTGGGCCCGAACGGGGCGGGCAAGAGCACCACGCTGCGCATCCTGCTCGGCCTGATCCGGGCCGACGCGGGCACCGCCCGGCTGCTCGGCGGTGACCCGTGGGCCGGGGCGGCCGAGCTGCACCGGCGGCTGGCGTACGTGCCCGGTGACGTCACCCTGTGGCCGTCCCTGACCGGCGGCGAGGTGATCGACCTGCTCGGGCGGCTGCGCGGCGGGCTGGACGGGCGGCGGCGGGCCGAGCTGATGGAGCGGTTCGCCCTGGATCCCCGTAAGAAGGCGGCCACCTACTCCAAGGGCAACCGGCAGAAGGTGGCGCTGGTCGCCGCCCTGGCCTCCGACGCCGAGCTGCTCATCCTGGACGAGCCGACCTCCGGGCTGGATCCGCTGATGGAGGCGGTGTTCCGCGACGCCGTCGCCGCCGAGAAGCGCCGTGGCCGTACCGTGCTGCTGTCCAGCCACATCCTGTCCGAGGTCGAGGCGCTGTGCGACCGGCTCACGATCGTCCGCGACGGACGTACCGTCGAGACGGGCACCCTGGCCGACCTGCGGCACCTGACCCGCACCACGATCGAGGCCGAGCTGGCCAGCACCCCCGACGGGCTGGCGGAGCTGCCCGGCGTGCACGACCTGCGCGCCGACGGCCAGCGGGTCCGCTTCGCCGTGGACCACGACGCCCTCGACCAGGCCCTGCGCCGGCTGGCCGCGGCCGGTGTACGCGACCTGGCCAGCCGGCCGCCGTCGCTGGAGGAGCTCTTCCTGCGGCACTACGACCGTCGCGTGGAGGCGGCACACTGAGCGGCGTAAGGGAGTTGATCGAGCGGCAGGCGTCCGGTCATGCGCATGCCGTCCCGCGCGTTGAGCCGGAGCAGCCACAGATCCACCGCACCGGCCGTCACGATGAACGGCATCCGGTTGCGTTCGGCCCCTGCGATCCGGCGACCAGCGCCGTCGCGCCGGCCGGCCAGAACAGCGCGAACCTGGTCCCCGCCCGGCCAGGTGCGCGCCGGAGGACCACCGCCTGCTTACGTGATCGCGCCATCGTGCATCACTTCTTATGGCTTTGTAGCCAGATAAGAGCTCACGCGCGGACGATCAACGCCTGGGAGCGGCCGGCCGGGAAGGCCCAGATGTGCTTGCCCGCCGCGATCATCAGCGCGATCGGCGCGCTCAGCCCCAGCCGAATCACGCGGAGGGCGGCACCGGCGGCCGGGGCGAGCACGAACAGGTCGCGCACCCCGCCGGCCAGGACCCCGTTCGCGCAGACCAGGAACGGCACCGGCCCCTCCGGCGCCCCCACGAACCGCCTCGGCTCCCCCGACCAGGCCGAGACGCGCAGCAGACCGCCCGCCACGCTGACCCACAGAGAGCCCGCGCACACGGCCATCCCGCCGCGCTCGCCCGGCCCGAGGTCCACCTCTTTCGGGCCGCCGCGCAGGATGGTGTCCCGCTTCGACGTCCACCACAGCCGCTCCCCCTCGGCCGCGCACCGGTCCAGCGCGGGCAGGTCCACCGGGTCGTGCAGGTTTCCCGGCTCGGCCAGCCTGCGGGCCTGGCCCGCGCCGACGGCCCAGATTTCGCCGCCGCCCGCCACCACCCGTCCTTCGAACGGCACGTCGGCCAGGGGTACGCCCGTGGGGTCGAGCCAGTACACGTGGCCCCGGCCGGCCCCCGCCAGCGTCCCTTTCGTGAGCGGGTCCGATAACTCTGACGTCCCCGCGAACGACCTGGGCAGCATCACGGTCTCCGCCAGCATGCCGGGCACCCCGGCCGCCGCGCTCACCGTCCCGGGCACCGCCGCCAGCGACCGTAACTCCGGCGGCTCTTCCTCATCGGTTTCCAACGGCACGCCGGAGGCCGTGTAGGCGTGCACACCTCCGGGCCCGGCGCACCAGACGGTGGTCCCGTCGGAGGCGGCCGTGTGGACGGGACAGGGCAGGTCGAGTTCGGTGACGGCGTCGCGCATGCGCCGACCATAAACCCGCCACCACCGGCAGAGCCCACGCCGTACCTCCTGAGCGCGAGCCCGTTCGCGGGCGAGCATGTTGGCCGGGCGTTCGCACAGCTCGGGCAAAACCCACCAGCCGGTCATCGGCCCAGGTCACCCCTGCTGCGATCATTGACCCATGCGTGTTGTGGTGATCGGAAGCGGCATCGTCGGGGCCGGCGCGGCCTACTACCTGAGCGGCCGGGGCGCCGAGGTGACCGTGGTGGACGGCGGCTACCAGGGCGCGGCGACGCAGGCGGGCGCGGGCATCGTGTGCCCGTGGGTGGACCATCCGGAGGACGCGGCCTGGTATCGGCTGACCAGCGAGGGCGCCCGCCACTACCCGGCGCTGGTGGAGGAGCTGGGCGAGGACATCGGGTATGCCAAGGTGGGCGCGCTGCTGGTGGCCGAGGATCCGGCCGACCTGGAGCCGGTACGCGGCCTGCTGCGGCGCCGCCATGCCGACGCGCCGGAAATGGGCGACATCACCGACGTGCCCACGCCGTCGGAACTCTTCCCGCCGCTGTCCGACACGCTGAGCGCGATCCTGGTGCCGGGGGCGGCCCGCGTGGACGGATGCTCGGTCCGCGACGCCCTCCTGCGCGCCGCCATCGCCAAGGGCGCCCAGGTCCGTACGGGCACCGCCACCCTCACCCCGGACGGCGACGTCCTCGTCCACGCCACCCCACCTCCCTCCGCCCAGGGCCGCGCGGCCTCATCCTCCTCCGCTCAGAACCTGGCGACCTCCGGGCGTGGGACCGAGAGCGCTGCGGTGAGCGGCGAAACGACGTCCTGGCGCCAGGCCACCCCACTCGACGTCGGCGCTCCCGACACCGCCCCGCTCGACGCCGGCGCTCCCGATGCCGCCCCTCACGACGTCGGCCCTCCCGATGCCGCCGCCTCATCACCGGCGGAACTCACGAGCGACCTCGGCACCCCCACGCGCCCGGAAGCTGCGGCGAACGGCTCAGGGCCGGACCGCGACGGGAGTGTCCGGGGGGAGACCAACGGGGGTGTCCGGGTCGAGGCCGACATGGTGATCGTCGCCGCCGGTGCGTGGACCGGGGAGGTGTGCCGGCCGCTGGGCGTCGAACTGCCCGTCTTTCCCCGGCGCGGGCAGATCCTGCACGCCACCCTCGAAGGCGTCGACACCGCGTGGTGGCCGATCGTGCTGCCCAGGGTCGGCCCGTACCTGCTGGGCTTCCCGGACTCCCGGGTCGTCGTCGGCGCGACCGTCGAGGACGTCGGGTTCGCGCCGCGCGTCACGATGGCCGGGCTGGACGAGGTGATCGAAGCAGGGCTGCGGGTCGCGCCGGGGCTGGCCAACGCGACGGTCGCGGAGACCAGGGTCGGCCTGCGCCCCGTGTACGCCCCTGGCCCCGCCCTCATCGGCCCTCTGACCGATCGCGTGGTGGTGGCGACGGGCCTGAGCGCGTACGGCCTGACGGCGGGCCCCTTCACCGGCCGCATCGCCGCCACCCTCGCCCTCGGCGAAACCCCACCCATCGACATCACCCCGTACGCCCCCAGCCGCCCTTAGCAAGAGGCCCGGGGCACAACGAGGGGCATCGGCCCGCACCCGCACCCTGGGCGGCACGACCCGGGCCGACCCCGAACCCCAGCGACACGACCCGGACCCGTGATGGCCACCGGCCCCACCCGAGCCCGGTCATAGCCACCCGCCCCGGCCACGGCCACCCGGCGGGACCCGACCCGGCCACAGCTTCCCCGCAGGACACCGGCCGAAGCCGGGCGGGTTGCCTTCCCCCTGGCGGGAGCGGCGCCCCCGAGCGGGGTGACCGGCGGTGCCGTCCCGGCCGGTCCAGGGCCGTGATGAGAGGGCGGCGGGCGGGTGCCCCGGCGACCCCTGCCCGTTAACCGTGACAACCGGGCACGTATCGTTGGATTCCTCCCCACCATGATCTCGTGGGGAGGCCGCGTTGCCGCTGCTCGTGTTGCTGATGCTCCTGATCGTGCTCCCCATCGCGGCCGGATGTGGCACCGCGCCCACCGCCCCGCCCCCGTCCGGGCCGCCGCAGCCCGCGCCGTCCGCCCCGCCGCCCAAGCCCCTCGCGCCCCGCCACCGCGACCACCCGCCCGCCAAGGAGGTCCCGTACGCCGCCTCCGGACGGTACGCCGTCGTCCGCGGCGGCGCCCCCGCCAGGCGAGGGCCGGGGAGCGTGGTGCGGTACCTGGTCGAGGTGGAGCGCGGCCTGCCGTTCGATCCCCGGCAGTTCGCCGCCGAGGTGCACCGCACGCTCAACGACGCCCGCGGCTGGGCCCGCTTCCAGCGCGTCGACCGAGGCCCGGTACGGGTGCGCGTCGCCCTGTCCAGCCCCCGCCTCACCATCCGCCAGTGCCGCCCGCTGCGTACCGGAGGCGAATTGTCCTGCTGGAACGGCACCCGTTCCATCATCAACGCCCGGCGCTGGGCCGAGGGCGTGCCGCAGTACGCCGGCGACCTGGCCGCCTACCGCCGCTACCTGATCAGCCACGAGGTCGGCCACGGCCTGGGCCACCACCACAGGACCTGCTCCGGCCCGGGCCGCCCGGCCCCGGTCATGGCGCAGCAGTCGAAGTCGCTGGGCCGCTGCCGTCCCAATCCGTGGCCGTTCCCCCATCGCGGGCCGCGCGAAAGAGACGAGACTGACGATCGGAGGCCATGACCGACGGAGGAGATCGAATGATCAGAATCGGCACGGGAAGGGTCAGCGGTTCGGAAGAAGGCGGTATCGCGGTCTTCAAGGGCATACCGTTCGCCAAGGAGCCGTTCGGGCCGCTCAGGTTCGCCGCGCCCATGCCGCCCGACCCTTGGGACGGCGTACGAGAAGCCACCCGTTTCGGCGCGCGCCCGCCGCAGGCGCCGATGATGCCCGGCGCGCCCGCGTGGAACCCGGCCGCGGGCCTCGACTGCCTCACCGCGAACGTGTGGACCCCCGACCCCGGCGGCTCGGGCCTGCCGGTGATGGTGTGGATCTACGGCGGCGCGTACCGGTCGGGGTTCGCCGACATGCCGGCCTACTACGGCGGGACGCTGGCCGGGCAGGGCGTGGTGGTGGTCACGTTCAACCACCGGGTCGGCTTCGAGGGGTACGGCCACGTCGGCGGCGCCCCCGGCAACCGGGCCCTGCTCGACCAGGTGGCCGCGCTGCGCTGGGTCCAGGAGAACATCGCGGCCTTCGGCGGCGACCCGGGCAACGTCACGGTGTTCGGCGAGTCGGCCGGGGCGGGCGCGATCGCCTGCCTGCTGACGATGCCGCGCGCGGAGGGGCTGTTCCGGCGGGCCATCGCGCAGAGCGTACCGGGGATGACCTTCACGCCCGCGTACGCCGCCCGCGTCACGGAGGCGGTCGAGCGCAGGCTCAGTGGTACGGCGCTGCGGGACAGCGCGCCGGAGGCGCTCGTGGCGGCGGCGGAGGGGGTGGCCACAGAGGAGATAGCCGGAAATTTCGAGACTTGGGGGACGGTCTCGTTCTCCCCGCTCGCGTTCGCGCCGGTGGTCGACGGCGACGTACTGCCCGACACGCCCTGGAACGCGCTGACCGCGGGCGCGGGCCGCGACATCGAGCTGATCACGGGGTTCAACCGGGACGAGTTCCAGATGTTCTTCGTCATGGCCGGCGGCCGGGCCCATGACCTGACGCGGGCGATGGAGTGCCTGGCTCCGGCCGGGGCGGAGGCCGCCTACCGCGAGGCCCGTCCCGGCGCCTCCGCCGAGGAGCTGTACGTGACGCTGATGTCGGACTGGATGTTCCGGATGCCGAGCGCCCTGCTGGCCGACGCGCACACCGGCACCACCTACGCCTACGAGCTGACCTGGGCGCCCACGCCGACGCTGGGGGCCTGCCACGGGCTGGACGTGCCGCTCGCGTTCGGGACGATCGAGGGCGAACTGGTGACGATGCTGGCCGGCGGCTCACCGGACCTTCCGGGGCTGTCGGAGCAGTTCCGTACGGCCTGGACCGGCTTCGCCACCACCGGCGACCCCGGCTGGCCCCGCCACGACCCGGCAACGGCCCTCACCCACGTCTTCGACGTCCACCCCGCCGACGTGGCCGACCCAGAGGCGGCCTCCCGCGCCATCTGGTCGAAAACGGGCTTCCCGCCAATCGGCTGAGACCCCGCGGACCTCACCCTCCGAAGGCGGGCCGCCGCCTTGAGATGGCGGCGGTCCACCTTCGGACGTGGCGGGATCTGCGGAGGTGGCGGGGTCCGCCTGCGGAGGTGGGGCCGTCAGGGGGGAGGTGCTTCAGAGACGAGGCTTCTCGGGGCAGGGGACCCGCCACCCGGGCGAGGGTCCTCGGGGCGACGGTCTTCGGGGACGGCTTCAGGCGGCGATGCCCTCGTACGCGGCCACGAGGGCACCGAAGGCGCGTTCGTCGCCGAAGGTGCTCTCGCCCATCATCCGGTTCGTCACGTACGCCACCACCATCCGCGCCTCGAAGTCGACCATGACCAGCGACCCGCCCCACCCACCCCACGAACACGTCCGGGGCTGCCCGAACAACCCGTACCCCATGCTGTACCGCATCGGGACCCCGAACACCGAGTCCAAGCCGTGGTACTGCTCCTCCAGCGCCCGCTCGCACCCCGCCGCCGACAGCAGCCGCACCCCGCGCACCACTCCCCCGCAGGCCAGCGCCGACTGGATCAGGGCGACCGAGCGGGCGTTGCCGTGCCCGTTGACGGCCGGGATCTCGGCGCGCCGCCAGGCGGTGGTGTTGGCGTCGTCGGGCGTGAGCGGCGGGTTGGGCAGCTCGCTCGCGGGCGTGGCGGGCGGGATGAGAGGGGCGACGCGGTGGTCGTGCTCGGCGGGCAGCCCGATGTGGAAGTCGGCGCCCAGCGGCCCGGCGACCTCCTCGGCGAAGAAGGTGCCCAGGCTGCGGCCGGTGACGCGGCGTACGACCTCGCCGACCAGGTGACCTTGGGTGATGCCGTGGTATCCGGCGGCGGTGCCCGGCTCCCAGCGTGGTTTCTGGGCGGCCAGTCGTTCCGTGGCCGTGCGCCAGTCGTAGAGGTCCGCCAGCGTCATGGGCTCGTCCCAGACGGGCAGGCCGGCGGTGTGCGAGAGCAGGTGCCGTACCAGCACGCCGTCCTTGCCCGCGGCGGCGAACTCCGGCCAGTACGCGGCGACGGGCGCGTCCAGGTCGAGGTCGCCGCGGTCGGCGAGGATCAGCGCGCACAGCGCGGTCATGGTCTTGGTGGTGGACCAGACGTGGGTGATGGTGTCGCGCTCCCACGCGACGGTACGGCCGGCGTCGGCGTACCCGCCCCAGAGGTCGACCACCGGCTCCCCGTCCACGAACACGGCCACGGACGCGCCCCCGACGACCCGCCCGTCGACCTGTCCGTGAGCCCCCGCGCCATCCTGACCGCCAACCCGCGAACCGTCCCGCACGTCAGCCCGCGAACCGTCCCGCGCATCGGCCCGCGAACCGGCCTGGCCGCCAGCCCGGGCGCCGTCCTGGCCGTCGTCGCCGGTCAGTGACGACGCCAGCGCCTCGCGTACCCCGTCGAACCGCTCATCGCACGTGCCGTGGATGTCCGCCATAGGCGGGAACGTAACCCGGCCCCCTCCCCCGAGGCCAACGATTTTCGCTTAGAGGCCCTGTCCGCCCCCCACCCCCCGCAGCAGCGTGTCCACCAGCCGTGCGGCCAGCGCGTCGGGCTCCCCGTCGCGGACCTGCGCCGACTCGTGGATGAGCGCGTAGTAGACCCGCCTGGCCCAGCCGGGGTCCACGTCGGCCCGCAGCACCCCGGCCTCCCGAGCCCGCGCGAACAGCCGATCGCAGCGCGCCTCCACCTCGGCGTGCACCGCGGCGGCGCCGGGGTCGGCCGCCAGTGCGAGGCCCATCGCGAAGCCCCAGTCGATCTTGACGCGCAGCACGTTGGCCGTGACCTGGTAGAGCGCGACGAGCGGCGGTGTGGTGTCGGGGTTGGCGGCGTCCACGGCGTCGGCGAACTGCCGCGTGGCCCACGCCGCCAGCGCCGCCACCAGCGCGTCCCGCGAGGCGAAGCGCCGGTGCACGGTGGTGCGCGCCACCCCCGCGGCCTCGGCGATCTGCTCCATGCTGGCCGCCGGGTTCCGGCTGAGGACGCGTTCGGCGGCCTCCAGGATCGTGCGCACCGTGCGCTCCGCATCGGACCTCAGCGCCCGCGTCGTCTCACTCACATACGACAGGGTACGGCACCGTCACCGTTTCTCTAGAACTTGCATCATCAGTGTTGCAAGTTCTATGGTTTGAGCATCAGCACTGACGCGACTTAGGAGAGATCATGGACATGCGACTCACCGGTAAGACCGCCGTCGTCACCGGCGCGAGCAGGGGCCTGGGGCTGGCGATCGTGCGGGCGCTGACCGGCGAAGGAATGCGGGTCGTGGCCGTGGCGCGGACGGTCTCCGCCGAGCTGAAGGACACCGGCGCCACCGTGGTGACGGCCGACCTGTCCACCGCCGGCGGCCCCGCCGAGGCGATCGAGCGGGCGCTGACCGACATCACCGAGATCGACCTGCTGGTCAACAACGTGGGCGGCGGCGACGGCATGACCGGCGGGTTCCTCGACGTCCCCGAGGACCTCTGGGACCGGACCTACGACCTCAACCTCCTCAGCGCCGTCCGCGCCACCCGCGCCGCCCTGCCCAGCCTGCTGCGGCGCGGCGGCGGCATCGTGAACATCTCCTCCATCGGCGCCCGGCTGCCGCACCAGGGCCCGATCGCGTACACGACGGCCAAGGCGGCCCTGACCGCGTTCGGCAAGGCGCTGGCGGAGGAGTTCGGTCCCCAGGGGGTGCGGGTGAACACGGTGTCGCCCGGCGCGGTGCGTACCGCGCTGTGGGAGTCCCCCACGGGGTACGGCGCCGCGGTCGCGGCCGCGCACGGCCTGGAGCTGGAGCCGTTCCTGGCGGGGCTGCCGGCGGGCTCCGGGATGACGACCGGCAGGTTCATCGAGCCCGAGGAGGTGGCCTCCCTCGTGACCTGGCTGGCCTCGCCGCACGCGGGCAGCGTCAACGGCGCCGACTACGTGATCGACGGCGGGGCGATCAAGACGGTCTGACCTATCGCGATATATCGTAGAAAGGGGAACACCGGGGAATCCCGCTGGGTTGTGCGGGATGGACAGAGCTTCAGGGGAGTGTGACTGATGGCACGAATGCGGACGGTGCGGCGGATCCTCGCGGGCGGCGTGGCCCTCGCCGCGGCCGGCTGGGCGTTGCGCGACATACCAGCCGAACTGGGCGTGCGGCCGCTGACGTCGGGGCCCGACCGGGAGTCCAGGATCCGGCGCTCACCGCAGTTCAGGGACGACGCCTTCTTCAACTCGATGCCCGAGCCGACCCACATGATGACCGCGCCGCCCCCGAGCCTGCTCGGCGAGCTGGCCAAGGACAGGGAACGGCGCCGGCCCGGTGGCCTGATCCCGATGCGCGTCCCGCCGGCGGACCCGCCGCCCGCCGACGGCCTGCGCGTGGTCTGGTACGGCCACGCCTCCACCCTGGTCGAGATCGAGGGCCGGCGGGTGCTGTTCGACCCGGTGTGGAGCAGGCGCATCTCCCCCTCGCAGCTCATCGGCCCGAAGCGGCACCATCCGGTGCCGGTGGAGCTGGGCGAGCTGCCGCCCGTCGACGCGATCGCCATCTCGCACGACCACTACGACCACCTCGACCGGGCGACCGTGATGGCGCTGACCCGCACTCAGAAGGCCCCGTTCCTGGTTCCGCTGGGCATCGGGGCGCACCTGGAGCGGTGGGGCGTGCCCGCGTACCGGATCATCGAGCTCGACTGGGACGAGGAGGCCCAGGTGGCGGGGCTGCGGTTCGTCGCCACGGCGGCCCGGCACTTCTCCGGCCGGACGTTCGACCGGAACGACACACTGTGGGGATCGTGGGTGGTGGCCGGGGCGGGCAAGCGGGTGTTCTATGCGGGCGATTCCGGATATTTCCAGGGATATCGGGGCATCGGGTCGGCGCATGGGCCGTTCGACCTGACGCTGATGCCGATCGGCGCCTACAGCCCGGCCTGGCCCGACATCCACATGAACCCGGAGGAGGCCGTCAACGCCCACCTCGACCTGGGCGGCGAGCTGCTGCTGCCCGTGCACTGGGCGACGTTCACGCTGGCGCTGCACCCGTGGGCGGAGCCGGTGGAGCGGCTGTGGCGCGAGGCCAAGGCCCGCGACGTGAGCATCGTCGTGCCGCGGCCCGGCGAGGCGGTCGACGCCTCCGCCGCACCGGCCGTGGACGGCTGGTGGGAGACGATGGGCTGAGCCGTACAGTTTTACCGTGAGCAACCTGGAGCATGACCCGCGGGAGATCCGCTGCGGGGCCGAAGCGGGCGCCGGCAGTGAGGTGCTGATCGGGCGTGAGGTGCCGCTGGGCGGGCCGCGCGCCATGGCGGTGAGCAGGACGCTGCCGGGCGTGCGCCGTCGCATGATCGGCGCGTGGTGCTTCGTGGACGCGTACGGGCCGGAGCGGGCCGTCATGCGGGTGCCGCCGCATCCGCACACCGGGCTGCAGACGGTGAGCTGGCTGCTGGCGGGCGAGGTGCTGCACCGCGACAGCCTGGGCACCCTGCAGGAGATCCGGCCGGGGCAGCTCAACCTGATGACGGCCGGTCGCGGCATCTCGCACTCGGAGGAGTCGCCGGAGACCGTGCTGCACGGGGTGCAGTTGTGGGTGGCGCTGCCCGGCGAGCGGCGCGACGTCGCGCCCGGTTTCGAGCACCACCCGTCGCTGCCCGTGCTGCGCGGGCCTGGCTTCGCGGCGACCGTGATCATGGGCGCGCTGGGCGGCGTGGTCTCGCCCGCCACCGCCCACACGCCGCTCGTCGGCGCGGAGGTGGCGGTGGACGGCGCGTGCGAGGTGCCGGTCGATCCGGCGTTCGAGCACGGGCTGCTGCTGCTCGACGGCGAGGTGGCGGAGATCGGCCAGGGACCGCTGATCTACCTGCCGCCGGGCCGGTCCGGGGTGCGGCTGTCGGGGCGTGGCCGGGTGCTGCTGATCGGCGGTGAGCCGTTCGGCGAGGAGATCGTCATGTGGTGGAACTTCGTCGGCCGCTCCCACGACGAGATCGTCGCGTTCAGGAAGGAGTGGACGGAGGGCGAGGGGTTCGGCTCCGTCGAGGGTTTCGACGGGGCGCCGCTCCCCGCGCCCGTCCTGCCCGGCACCCGGCTGAAGCCGCGCGGCCGGGTCCGTTAGGTCAGCCGCTGCGCCTTGCTCAGCAGCCGCTGCGCCACCACCACCAGCGCCAGGAACACGCCGCTGACCACCTGCTGAAACGCCGACGTCAGGCTGCCCACCTGGTTGATCAGGCTCTGGATGACGCCCAGCAGCAGCACCCCGGCCACGGACCCGGTGACGCCGCCGGCCCCGCCGGTCAGCAGGGTCCCGCCGATCACCACGGCGGCGATGGCGTCCAGCTCCAGGCCGATGCCCAGGATGGTCACGCCGGAGGAGAGCCGGGCCGCGTTGAGCGCGCCCGCCAGGCCGGCCAGCAGGCCCGACATGACGTACACGTACACCTTGGTCCGGGCGACCGGCACGCCCATGAGGGCCGCCGCCTGCTCGTTGCCGCCGATGGCGTAGACGTTCTGGCCGAAGCCGGTGCGCTGCAGCAGCACCATGGCGGTCAGAGCGAGGGCCATGGTGACGTACACGGGGTAGGAAAGGCCCAGGATCTCGCCCTGGCCGAGGGTGGCGAAGGCGGTGTCCTTGACGAGGTACGTGGTGGCGCCCTCGTCCGAGATCGCCAGCATGAGGCCGCGCACCCCGAGCAGCCCGGCCAGGGTGACGATGAACGGCGCCATCCCGGTCCGCGCGATCACCAGGCCCTGCAGCAGGCCGACCACCCCGCACACCACCAGCGGCAGCAGCAGGGCCACGAGGAACCCGTACTGCGAGCCGTACGCCGCCAGCACCCCGCCCAGCACGAACAGCGAGCCGACCGACAGGTCGATGCCGCCGCTGATGATGACGAACGTCATGCCGATCGCGATGATCGCCAGGAACGACGACGAGACGACCACGCTGGCCGCGTTCGCGGGCGTGGCGAAGGAGTCGAAGCCCAGGCTGCCCACGACCACCAGGATGCCCAGCACCATGACGGCGCCGTGCTGCTGGAGCGTGCGGCTCACCTGCTCGCGGTTCATCGGGTCCCCCGCTTCCTGGTGGCGTAGACGGCGGCCAGGATGATGACCGCCTGGACCATCTGGGTCCACGACTGCGGCAGGTTGTGCTTGATCAGCGTGGCCGCCAGGAGCTGCATGAGCAGCGCGCCCATGACCGTGCTGAGCACCCTGATCCGCCCGCCGGTGAGCGGGGTGCCGCCGACCACGACGGCGGTGATCGCCGACAGCTCGATGAACATGCCGAGCGAGGTCGGGTCGCTGGCCTGCAGCCGGGCCGTGGCCAGCACGCCGGCCAGGGCGGCGAGCAGGCCGGAGATCACGTAGACGATCAGGAGCACCCGTTTGACGGGCAGCCCGGACAGCTCGCTGGCCGACCGGTTGCCGCCGATGGCGACGACCTGCCGCCCGAACGTGGTCCGCCGCACCACGAACAGCACGATCACGGTCAAGGCGGCCGCGATGAGCACGATGACCGGGATGCCGGCCACCGAGCTGCTGCCCAGCGCGATCAGGTCGGGGTTGCGGAACTCGACGAGCTGCGGCACCAGGACGTTCGCCAGTCCGCGCACGCCGACCAGCAGCGCCAGTGTCGCCACGATCGGCTGCACCCCGACGTACGCCACCAGCGCCCCGCCCGCGGCTCCCACGATCGCGCCGCCGGCGACGGCCACGATGAGGGCGGGCAGCCAGCCGTACCCGAGGTAGAGCACGACGAGCGCGGCGGCCAGCGCCATCACCGAGCCGACGGACAGGTCGATGCCCTGGGTGCCGATCACCAGGGCCATGCCCAGCGAGACGATCACGATGGGCGTGACCTGGACGAGCTGGGTGCGGAAGTTCGAGGCGTCCAGGAAGTGCGGCGTGAACAGCACGTTGAACAGCAGCAGCGCGAGCACGGCCGCGTACACGCCGTAGTCCTGCGCCCAGGCGAACACCTGTGGCTTCAACACGGCCACCCTGCCGGCCGGCCGTGAGGTCGGCTCAGCCATCCGACTGCTCCGCGATCGTCGCCATGATCCTCTCCTCGGTCACCTCGTCGCCCGACAGCTCGCCCACGACCGTTCCCTCGCGCAGGACGAGGATCCGGTCGGCGCCCTCGACCAGCTCCTCCAGGTCGGAGGAGATCAGCAGCACGCCCAAGCCCTCCTCGGCCAGCTCGTCGATCAGCGCCTGCACCTCGGCCTTGGCGCCGACGTCGATGCCCCGGGTGGGCTCGTCGAGCAGCAGCACCTTGGGCCGTACCGCCAGCCAGCGGGCGAGCAGCACCTTCTGCTGGTTGCCGCCGGACAGCTCGGAGACGAGCTGGTTCGGCGAGGCGGCCTTGATCCTCAGCCTCCGCATGAAGATCTCGACCACCCGGTCGATCTTCGCCTCCGACACCACGCCCGCCTTCCCGAGGGAGGGCAGCGCGGCCAGGGCGATGTTCTCGCGCACCGACAGGGTCGGGATGATGCCCTCGGCCTTGCGGTCCTCGGGCAGCAGGCTGACGCCCGCCCTGATGGCGGCCGCGGTGGAGCCGGCGCGCAGCGGCGACCCTGCCACGAGCACCTGCCCGCCGTCCAGGGGCAGGGCGCCGACGATGGCCTTGGCCGTCTCGGTACGCCCCGCGCCCAGCAGCCCGCCGAGCCCGACGACCTCACCCGGTTTGACGGAGACGTCCACGCCGTCGAGCACGTGCCGCCGGGTCAGGCCCTTCGCCTCGATCACCGGGGCCGCACCGTTGGCGTGGCGATCCCGCGAGAAGCGGGTCAGGCCCTGCGAGCGGACCTCGCCCAGGTCGCGGCCGAGCATGAGCGAGATGAGCTTGAGGCGTTCCAGCTCGGCCAGCGGCCCGGTGTGGGCCAGGCGGCCGTCGCGCAGCACGGTGACCTGGTCGCACACCCGGTAGAGCTCGTCGAGGCGGTGGCTGACGTACATGACGGCGATGCCGCTGTCGCGCAGCCGCCTGATCACCCCGAACAGGGTCTCGACCTCGCGCGGCTCCAGGGACGAGGTGGGCTCGTCCATGATGACCACGCGGGCGTCCACGGAGACCGCCCTGGCCAGGGCGACCATCTGCTGGGCGCCGACGCCGAGCGTGCGCAGCGGGCGGCGGACGTCGGTGGCGACGCCGTACCCGCCGAGGACGCGTTCGGCCTCGCCGTACATGGCGGCCGCGTCGATCACCCCGAACCGGCCGCGCGGCTCGCGGCCGAGCAGCAGGTTGCGGGCCACCGACATCATCGGGACGAGGTTGACCTCCTGGTAGATGGTGGAGATGCCGGCGTGCTGGGCCTCCATGGGGGTGCCGAAGGCGGCGGCGGTGCCCTGGTAGCGCAGCTCACCGCCGTCCGGCTGGTACACGCCGGTGAAGACCTTGATCAGGGTGGACTTGCCCGCGCCGTTCTCGCCGACGAGCGCGTGCACCTCGCCCGGGCGGAGGGCGAGGGACACGCCGTCGAGTGCGAGCACGCCGGGGAAGCGCTTGCTGATCCCCTTGGCCTCGAGAACCGGTTCCAACTCAGTACGCCTCACCGAGGGAGCTCTTGGCGTTGCTCGTGTCGTAGTCGCGGTCGGAGATGATCACCTTGTCCGGGATGGACTGGCCGTCCAGGAACTTCTGGGCGGTCTCGAAGGCGAGCGGGCCGAAGCGCGGGTTCGACTCGATGACCGCGTGCAGCCAGCCGTCGGCGATGCCCTGGACGGCGCTGCGGGTGCCGTCCACCGACACGATCTTGATCGTGCCGGGCTCCTTGCCGGCGCCCTTCAGCGCGGTGACCGCGCCCAGCGCCATCTCGTCGTTCTCGGCGTAGATGCCGTTGATGTCGGGGTTGGACTGGATGAGCTGCTCGGTGACCTGCTGGCCCTTCTCGCGGGCGAACTCACCGGTCTGCTCGAAGGAGATCGTGATCCCGGGGGCCTTCTCCTTGACGCGGTCCTTGAAGCCGTTGGTGCGCTCGGTGGTGACGTTGTTGCCGGGCGCGCCGAGCAGGATGGCGACCTTGCCCTTGCCGGAGACCGCGTCGATCATGCGGTCGGCGGCGCGCTTGCCCTGCTCGTAGAAGTCCGAGCCGATGAACGTCAGATAGTCGCTGCACGCCCTGGCGTTGATCTTCCGGTCCACCGTGATGATCGGGATCTTCTTGGCGGCGGCCTGCTGCAGCACGGGCTCCCAGCCGTCGGAGTTGAGCGGCGCGATCACCAGGAGCCGGACGCCCTGCGCGATGAGCTGCTGGACGTCGGTGATCTGCTTGGAGAACTGCGACTGGGCGTTGGTGACCTTGAGGTTCGTGATGCCCAGCTTGGCGGCCTCGTCCTTGATGGACTTGGTCTCGGCGATGCGGAACGGGTTGGCCTCCTTCTCCGACTGGGAGAAGCCGACCGTGGCGGTCTTGAGGTCGAACTTCGTGCCGCCGAACTGCTGCAGCGTGCAGGTCGGGCCGGCGGTGCCGGACGGGCTCTGGACGACCTGCCGCCCGGCCGTGCTCGCGGCGGCGGGCGCGGTCTGCGGCTCCTCGGCCTTCGCGCAGGCCGACGCGGTGAGCAGCACGGCCAGCGCCAAGGCGGCAGTTCGAACATGGGGGGTCATGGCGGTTCCTTTCCTATCAGGCGCGGCGCCCGGGCCGCGGGGCCCGGGCGCCCGAGTGATCAGCTGCAGGTGGGGTTGATCGCGCTCGTCAGCGCCTTGTGGGCGTCGTGGACGCGCTTGACGTCCGGCTTGGTGATCGCCCGGTCGTACGTCATGAGGCCGTTGATCTCGGTCTCGACGTCGGTGGTCTGGGTGTAGATCGCGGCGCTGAGCCCTTCACAGGCGTGCAGGCGTTCCAGCTCCTTGACCATGTTCACGTAGCGGTTGGTGAGGGCCGCCGGGTCGGGCTCGACCGCGTAGCCCCAGCCGCCGCCGGACCAGGTGTGGCCGACCACCGGCAGGGCCAGGCCGCCGTACTCGCCGATCACGTTCGCCCTGGTGCCGACCGGCTTGCCGGGGTTGCCCGGGCCCGGGTAGATGTGGAAGTCCTTGACGTCGCCGTTGCCGCCGTCCACGGCCCCGCAGCAGTTGATGCCGCTCATGTTGTTCACCAGGCGGGAGGGGTCCCAGCTCTTGACCAGGTCGGCGACGCGCGCCTGGTCGTACTGGCCCCAGCCCTCGTTGAACGGCACCCACATGACGATCGACGGGCTGCTCCGGTGCTGGTCGACCAGCTCGCGCAGCTCGGCCTCGAACTGCGGCCTGTCGCTGGTGCGGAAGGCCGACGGCATGTCCTGCCAGACCAGCAGGCCCAGCTTGTCGGCGTGGTGGTACCAGCGGTCGGACTCGACCTTGACGTGCTTGCGGACGGCGTTGAAGCCGAGGGCCTTGGTCTGCTCCAGGTCGTAGCGCAGGGCCTCGTCGGTCGGCGGCGTGTAGATGCCGTCGGGCCAGAAGCCCTGGTCGAGCGGGCCGATCTGGAAGACCGGCTTGCCGTTGAGCAGCATCCGGTTGTCGGAGACCTCGATGGAGCGCATCCCGAAGTACGACTTCACCTCGTCCTTGCCGACCTTGACCTCCAGGTCGTACAGGTGGGGGTCGTCGGGGGACCACAGCCTGGGGTCGGGCACGGGCAGGCGCAGCTTCTGGCCGACGGGTCCGGTGACCTTGCCGACCACGTCCCTGCCGGTGTCGCCGTCCCTGGCGATCACGGTGGCGGTGCCGCCCGTGCCCTGGACGGTGACGTACAGGGCCTCGCCCTTGACGTCGGGCGTGGTGTCGACGCGGTCGATGCGGGCCGCCTCGACCGGCTCGATCCAGACGGTCTGCCAGATGCCGGAGACCGAGGTGTACCAGATGCCGCCCGGGTTGAGCCGCTGCTTGCCGATGGCCTGGGCGCCGTTGTCGGTGGGGTCGTACACGCCGACGACCAGCTCCTGGCGGGCGCCGCGCTTGAGCGCGCCGGTCACGTCCACGCTGATCCGGCCGTAGCCGCCCTTGTGGGTGGTGACCTCCTTGCCGTTGACGTAGACGGCGGCCTGCCAGTCGACCGCGTCGAGGTGCAGCAGCAGGCGCTCGCCGCGCCAGTCCGGCGGCACGTCGAACGTGCGGCGGTACCACATGCGCTGCTCGTGCCGGCCGATGCCGGACAACTGCGACTCCACCGGGTACGGCACCACGATCCGCTCGGGCAGGTCACGGCCGGTCGGCACGGCCTCGCCCGCCTTGGCCGGGGCGAACTGCCAGGTGCCGTTGAGGCTCTGCCAGCGGTCCCTGACGAGCTGCGGCCTGGGGTACTCGGGCAGTGGGTTCGCCGGGTTCATCTCGTCGGCCCACGGGGTCCGCAGGATGTAGGCGGAGGCGTTGACCACGTACGCGAAGGGGTAGGCGGCCAGCGGGGCGCCGTCGGCGTAGGTGATGCCGCCGCTGCCGTCGTAGGAGGTGCGCACGGTGCTGCCGGCCTTCGACGGGACCGGGTACTTGAGCTTGAGCTCCACGGTGTCCGGGCTCTTCAGCGTCGCGGAGGTCACCGGCCAGGTGGCGGCGCCGACCGTGACGCCCAGTTTCTGCGCCGCGTTCGCGGGCAGCGCGGCCAGCGGCTTGGCGTAGGTGAGCGTGGCGACGTCGCCGGCGGTGTTCAGGCGGGCGTCGTACGGGCCGTCCGGCTGGTAGCCGGCCGGGACGGTGAACGCGCTCATGGGCACGATGGCCTTCGGCTGGCTGGGGCTCTGCCAGCGCAGGCGCAGGTTGGCGCCGCCGAAGTGCTCGAAATACTCGACCTTGACGTCATACTTGCGGCCGGCCTGCAGGGCGATCGGGGTGCCGGTCTGCTCGCGGTCCCAGTCGTCGACCCAGTGGTCGATGATCGGCCTGCCGTCCACCCAGAGGCGGAAGCCGTTGTCGCCGATGATGGAGAAGGTGTAGGTCTCGGAATATTCGGCCGTGATCTGCCCGGTCCAGCGGACCGTGACGTCGTCCTCCCTGCCGGTCAGCAGTTTGAACGTGGGGTTCAGGTCGGCCATCTCCAGGTTCGGGTCGATGATGCTCGCCTTGAGCTCGGCGAAGTCGAACCGGCCCGCCGCCGAGGCGAGGTAGTAGTCGCCGCGCAGCCCGTTCCGCTCAGCGGGGGCGGCGGACACGGGTGTGGGCATCTGCCATAACACGGACATGAGTACGGCCAGCAGCAACGCAAGGCGCTTACGCACGGGGGGTCCTTTCGAAACGCGCCGATCAGGTTCGGACAGCTTTTGACCCTGACACGCTCCAAAGTAAGCACTGACGGACCGAGCCGGTCAAGATTTCCGATCAAAATCGTTCGCGTTCGATCAGAGGTGAACTCGTGCGGACGCGTCTACTATGATCGGGACGTGAGCGACACGCAGAGCGACGGACGCAGGCCCGTGTTCGCCGCTGAACGCCGGCAGCGCATCCTCGAGCTGGTGCGCGCCAACGGCGCGGTGTCGCTGCGCGAGCTCGCCCAGGCCGTGCACTCCTCCGAGGTGACCGTCCGCCGCGACCTGCGCGCGCTGGAGTCGGAGGGCCTGCTCAACCGCCACCACGGCGGCGCGACCCTGCCCGGCGAGCTGTCGCGCGAGGCGGGCTACTCGCACAAGGTCTCCCTGGAGTCGGCCGAGAAGGCCGCCATCGCCGACCTGGCCGCCGCCCTCGTCGAGGACGGCGACGCGATCGTGGTCGGTCCCGGCACCACGACGCAGGAGTTCGCGCGCCGCCTGACCAGACACGCCGAGCTGGCCGTGGTGACCAACTCGCTGCTGGTCGCCCAGGTGCTGTCCGCCTCACCGCGGATCGAGGTGATGCTGACCGGCGGCACTTTGCGCGGCTCGATCCTGGCCCTGGTGGGCAGCGCGGCCGAGCACTCGCTGGCCGGGCTGCGCGTACGCAGGGCGTTCATCTCGGGCAACGGCCTGACCGCCGAGCGCGGGCTCTCGACGCCCAACATGCAGGTGGCCGGCGTGGACCGGGCGCTGGCCGCGGCGGCCGAGGAGGTCGTGGTGCTGGCCGACCACACCAAGATCGGTGTGGACACGATGGTGCAGACCGTCGCCCCCGACCGCATCGACCACCTGGTCACCGACGACTCCGCGCCGCGCGACGTGCTCGACGAGCTGAGCGCGCGCGGAGTGCGCCTGCACGTCGCCTAGTTTCTGACCGCCCGGTTCTGATCGAATGTGACAATGCCGTTACTGGAATGTTTCCTTATTCGACCACGATCGAGGCGGAGGCAACCGTGCTACAGGTGGCTGGCGTTCTCAAGTCGTTCCAGGGTGTCACCGCCCTCGACCACGTCACCCTGTCCGTGCGTCCCGGCGAGGTGCACGCGCTGATCGGCGGCAACGGAGCCGGCAAGTCGACCCTCGTGAAGGTGCTGTCCGGCGTTCACCAGCCCGACGCGGGCGAGCTGCGCCTGCTCGGTGAGCCGGTACGGTTCGCGGGGCCGGCCGACGCCAAGCGGGCGGGGATCGCCACGATCCATCAGGAGACGAACCTCGTACCGACGATGAGCGTGGCCAGGAACCTGCTGCTGGGCCGGGAGCCCCGGGGGCGGCTGGGGCTGATCGACGCGGCGGCGGTGCACGCCCGCGCCGAGGAGGTGCTGGCCGCGTACGGACTCGAAGTGGACGTGCGCCGCCCGCTCGGGTCGCTCGGCGAGGGCGCGCGCCAGCTCGTCGCGCTGGCCAGGGCCGCCTCGGCGGACGCCCGGCTGGTCATCATGGACGAGCCCACGTCGGCGCTGGAGCACGCCGAGCTGGAGACCCTGTTCGGCGCCGTGACCAGGCTGCGCGAGCAGGGCCGCTCGGTCATCTACGTGACGCACCGGCTGGAGGAGCTGTACGGGATCTGCGACCGCGTCACGGTGCTGCGTGAGGGCCGCGTCGTGCACACGGGGCCGCTGGCCGGGCTCGACCGGCTGCGGCTCGTCTCGCTCATGCTGGGCCGGCCCTTCCACCCCGCGCCGCCCGCGCCGCAGGAGGGCGAGCCGGACGAGCCCGCCGACGTGCCCGTGCTGGAGGCCAAGGGGCTGACCCGCCACCACGTGCTGGACGGCGTGTCGCTGGCGATGCGGGCCGGTGAGGTCGTCGGGCTGGGCGGGCTGCTCGGCGCCGGGCGCAGCGAGACGGCCAGGGCCATCGCGGGCGTGCTGCCGGTGGACGCCGGGCAGGTGACGGTCGCCGGGGCGGCGGCCCGCAAGTGGTCGATCAGGAGCGCCGTGCGCGCCGGGATCGGCCTGGTGCCGGAGAACAGGAAGACCGAGGGCATCGTGCCCACGCTGTCGGTACGCGACAACATCGCGCTGGCCGCCCTGCCCCGGCTGTCGCGGGCGGGCATCGTGTCGGACGCGCAGGTGGACGCCATCGTGGCGACGTTCATGCGGCGGCTGGGCATCAAGGCGGTCTCGCCGCGCCAGCCGGCCGGGGAGCTGTCGGGCGGCAACCAGCAGAAGGTGCTGCTGGCGCGGTGGCTGGCCACGCATCCGAAGGTGCTGCTGCTGGACGAGCCGACCCGGGGCGTGGACGTGGCGACCAAGGTCGAGATGCAGGCGCTGCTCGACGAGCTGGCCGTGGACGGGCTGGCCATCCTGCTCATCTCCTCGGACGTGGCCGAGCTGGTCGAGAACTGCGACACCGTGGTCGTGCTCAGGGACGGCGCCATCACCGACCAGCTCACCGGCCCCGAGGTCACCGAGGACCGGCTGCTGGCCGCCCTCGCCAAGGACTAATAGACCGAGATGTGCGGATGGTCGTAGTGGTTGGCCGTCGTGCCGCCACGATCGGACATGGTGCGCCATGAGCCCGTCCTGGCGTGCCAGATGCGCTGCCGGTAGATCACGTACATGATCCCGAGCCGTTTGGCGTTCTTGGTCGCCCAGGCGACGATCTGCTCGCCGCGTACGAGCTCGGGGCCCGACGGCATCGCGCCGCCCCTGCTCAGCATGAAGTCGCAGGCCCGGCCGAGGGGGTGCTCGCCGCCGTCCTGGACGGCGCGGAAGCACCCGATGCCCATCGGCACCTCGAAGCGCTCCTGGATGAGGTTCTTGACCAGCCGCATCCTGGAGGTGATGTTGTCCGAGCCCTCGGGCAACTGCGGCACCCACGTGCCGTCGGAACGCCGCACCCCCGGCGCCTTGTGGAGCTGGTCGATCTTGTCCTTGATCTTCTCGATCTGCAGCTCGGCCTTCTTCTTGCGCTTCTCGAGGTCGTCCACCGTCCGCCCGAGCTCGTCGGCGCGGGCCACGGCCTCGTCCTTGGCCTGCTTGTGGGCGTTCCTGACGGCGGCGTAGCCGCGCAGCCTGGCGTCCTGCAGATCGATGAGGTGCTGGGCCAGCGCCATCCGGCCGAGCAGCGCCGACGGGTCCTCGCCGCCGCCTCCGAACATGGCCAGCTCGCCCGGCTCGGCGCCGATGTACTTGGCGATGGCCATGGCGCGCAGCTCGGCGGAGTTCTCGTCGTAGACCGCCTGGGCGGCGGCCAGCTTCTCGCGGGCGGCCTTCTCGGCCTTCTCCGCCTTCTGCTGGGCGACGCGGCTGCCGTAGTAGTCGGTGATGAGCTTGTCCGAGTCCTTCTGCAGCGCGGCCAGCTCCTTCTTGAGCTGCTTGACCGGCTTCGGCTCGGCCTGCGCCGGCGTCGCCGCCGCGCACAGGAGCACCACGGTGAGTACGGCGGCCAGGCCCCGCCTCGCCCCGGCGGAGGACGCTACCGCCACGCTTCTCCTAACCCCAAGACGCAGGGCAGGTTCCGGTCATGAAGTATTCAGGCCGGGGCGACGCCCTCTATCCGACGCACGATAGTAGGGGATGTTACGTATGAGTACGCAACTCACGCCTTTTCGTCATCTCTGCCCCTTCGTGTTCTGCGGGCCACGAGGTGCCGTCCGAGCAGCGCGGATCCCGGCACGAGCACCATTCCCAGAAGGCTGGAGCCCAGGCCGAGACCGAGGTCGGCGTCCACCAGCCCGTCGCCGTCACCGCCGAGCAACGGCAGGCCGACCGAGACGCTGACCGAGACGGAGACGAGCGGGCCGGGCTCCTTGGCGGGCTCCTTGGCCGGCTCTTTGGCGGGCGGCGGCTCGGGGGCGGGGGCGCTGCTCGTGGCGGGCGGCTTGGTGGGCGGGTCGCTCTTGGGCCGGCTGGTGGTGGAAGGCCGGTCGGAGGACGGCTGCGGCCTGCTCGACCGCGCCGGCTCCCGCGTCGGCTCCCGCGTCGGCTCCTGGGCCGGCTCGCGGGCCGCCGGGCCGCGCGTGGCCGGTACCGCTCTGTCCTCTGGTCGCGGCGTGACCGGGTGGCCCGCGTACGTGATGGGCGGGGTTGCCGTGCCCCCTGTGGGTAAGGAGGACGGGGTGGCCGAGGGCCGGGCGGCCGTCGGCTGGGCGGGGGGTTCGGTGAGCGACGGGGCCGGGGGCAGGGCCATCCCGGGGCTCTGGCCGTTGGAGTCGTTCCAGATCACGAACGCCGCCGCGACGGCGGCCGCGGTCGCCAGCACGAGTGCGCCCGTCACCGCGAGTTTGCCGCCGGGCGACAACGAGCTGTGGAACAGGCTGGTGGCGTTGCCGCCGTTCGCGACCGGCTGCGGGCTCGGCAGCAGGGCGGCGAGCGGCAGGGTCAGGAGGCCGAGCCCGGTCCGCGCGCGCAGCTCCCAGTCGTCTCCGTACGCGGTGCGCGCGACGTCCTCCAGCTCGTCCAGGAACGCCTGCGCCGATTCTGGCCGCTCCGCCGGGTCCTTGGCCAGGCCGAGCTCGACGAGCGGGCGCAGCGGCGGCTCGATGTCCTCCATCGGGGCCGGTAGGTGCTGGTGCTGGTAGGCGAGGGCGGCCATGTTCTCGCCGGGGAAGGGGCGGTGGCCGGTCAGGCACTCGTAGAAGACCAGGGCCGCGGCGTAGACGTCGGTCGCGGGGCCGGCGGGGGCGTCGTCCCACTGCTCGGGCGCCATGTACGCGGGCGTACCCGCCGGCATGGCCGCCTCCCCGAACCGCGCCGCCACGCCGAAGTCGACGAGCTTGCTGTCGCCCTCCTGGGTGATCATGACGTTCTCGGGCTTGAAGTCGCGGTGCACGACTCCGTGCCGGTGTGCCTCGGCCAGGCCGAGCAGCGCTCCCTTCAGCACCACCAGCGCCGCCTCGGCGCCGGTCGCGCCCTCGTGCTCCAGCAGCCGCCTGAGCGTCACGCCGTCGACCAGCTCCATCACGATGACGGCGTCGTCTTCGCCTTCGCGGTAGTCGAGCAGGCGGGCGGTGTGCGGGCTGTCGATCTCGCCGATGACCAGGGCCTCCGCCCTGAACCTGGTGACGAAGTCGGCGTCCGCGCGCACGGGCTCGGACAGGTGCTTGATCGCGACCGCCAGCCCGTCGGAGTCCCGTACGGCGAGCATCACCCGCCCTGTGCCGCCGTGTCCGAGTTCCCGGATCTCGGTGTAACCGGGAACTTCCATGGTGGGACCTCCTGACGGCATAAAGATCCTTATGTCAGGACGCTAACCCGGCGTCACACCCCGTGTCGAGTCCCTTCACAGGAGTAACCGCACCCATGTCGTATTCGATATGGTTACTACTTCTTATAGTAGGCTCGCGTCACTCCCAGCTCCTCATGCGCCGACGGCCTGGCACGCGACCTCCGGGCAAAACCGCAGGTCAACGGCTCGCTCCGGCCTTCGACCCGACCTTGGGCATCGGCACCTCGGACGGCGCGATCGTCTCGGGTGCAGGTCAGGCGGCGGGGCGGGAGGAGGCGGAGGTGAGGTGGGCGCGGACGTTCATGGCGGCTGTACGGCCGGCGCGGTTGGCGCCGATGGTGCTGGCCGAGGGGCCATAGCCGACGAGTTGCAGGCGGGGCTCCTTGAGCACCCGCGTACCGTCCACCCGGATGCCGCCACCCGGTTCCCTGAGGCGGAGCGGGGCCAGGTGGTCCAGGGCCGATCGGAAGCCGGTGGCCCAGATGATCGTGTCAACCTCCAGATGCCGCCCACCATCCCACGCGCCCCTGCCCGGCACATCCCCGTCAGCCCTGCCCCCGGCAGACCCGCCTGCGGCCGGCCCGCTCCCGGCCGACACATTGCCATCCGGCGCACCTCCACCCCGCGTGCCCCTGTCCAGCTCGCCGCTGTTCTCGTTCCACATGACCTCGTTCTCCGTGATGCGGTCGAACATCGGCAGCCGCACCAGGGCGCCCTTGGCCAATGCCTCGCGGACGACCAGGCTGTAGCCGAGGCCCGTCACGCTGACCACGCTCTGCGGTGGCAGGCCGGCGCGGACGCGCTGCTCCACCAGAGCCACGGCCTCCCGGCGGGCCGTCTCGCCGAAGTCGTCGGGGCGGAAGACGGGCGGGCGGCGGGTGACCCAGGTGGTCGTGGCCGCGACGCCCGCCAGTTCGGACAGGACGTGCATGGCCGACGCGCCCCCGCCCACCACGACCACCCGCCGCCCGGCGAACTCCTCCGGCCCCCGGTAGCCGGCATAGTGAAGTTGCCGGCCGGTGAAGTCCGCCGCGCCCGGGTAGTACGGCCAGTGGGGGCGCGTCCACGTACCGGTGGCGTTGACGACGGCCCCGGCCGACCACTCCCCCGCGTCCGACTCCACCACCAACCGGCCGTCCACCCCGCGCCGCACCGCCGTGACCCGGGCCGGCCGCAGGACGTCCAGCCCCACCGAGCGCTCGTAATGCTCGTAGTACTCCGGGACGACCTCGGCGGCGGGCCGGTCCCCGTCCGAGCCCGGCGGGCGGTGCACGCCCGGCAGGTCGAAGACGCCGTGCACCTTGTCCATGGTCAGCGACGGCGACCGATGCCGCCACGCCCCTCCCGCGCCCTCCCCCGCATCCAGTACGAGCGGCTCGTACCCGAACCGCCGCAGGAAGTACGCACTGGACAGCCCCGCCTGCCCCGCGCCGATGACCACGACCTCACGCTCCTCCACGCTGATCTGCAACCAGCGCCGGCGCTGCACTCTTCCCGGGCCTGACTTCAGCCCTGTCGCACGAGCGGCACGGGAACGCCGCGTGCGGGGACACGGCGAGCGGCGCGAGCGGAGACGCGGCGAAAAGGGACATGGCGAGCGGCTACTTCGGCGGGTGCGGCGGGCGACGGTGACTGGCCCTGGCCTCAGGCATGCCTCAGGTGGTTTCCTATGGGACATGCCGTCGGGGGGTGGCACCACCTCAAAGGGGAGCCCGTGGACGACGAGGTCACCGCCGCACAACTGACACCGGCCGCGCGGGACACACTGGCGGCCGAACTGGCCGAGGTCGTGGTAGGGCGGGCAGCGCCGGAGGAACTGGTGCTCTTCAAGGAGAACGCCGCCGACTACTTCCACGACCCGGGCGCGGCACTACGGTCCGGGCGGCGGGACGAGCCGGTGGGGTTCGGGCTCGACCTGCTGACGGTGACACCGTACGCGCTGGCGGTGGCCGTCCCGGTGGTCCAGTACCTTGCGACGACCCTGGTCGAGGCGGTCGCCGAAGAGTCGGCCACACATGTGGTGGCCCGGATCCGGCGGCTCTTCCGGCGCCAGGAGCCCGAGGCGGCCCCCCGGAGCGAGAAGCTGAGCGAGGAGCAGTTGCGGCGGGTACGCGAGGTCGCTTACCAGGCGGCCCAGGGCGTGAAGCTCGACGACGATCAGGCCAACCTGCTCGCCGACGCCGTGGTGGGCGGACTGGTCAGGTGAACCATGGGGGCGCCCAAAACAGGAGCAAATGCGCCCAAGCCGCGTAGGCCATCCGAGCCGTTCAGGCCGCATAGACCGCCCAGCCCAGCCGAGCGACTCAAGTCAGCCAGGACGCCCATGCCGGGCGAGCCGTGCAAACCGCATAGGCCACCCGGGTCAACCGAGCCGCCCGAGCGGCCACCCGAGCCATCCCAGCAGCCGCCCAAGCCACCCAAGCCGCCCGGCTGGCCCGGCCCGCCCGGCCGTCCTGAGCCGGCCGAGCCGCCTGAGCCGCCGCGCAGGCTGGACGCGTTGGCGTACCCGTCGCCGACGACCTCGCGGTTCGTGCTGCTGCTGGCCGCGCTGCTCAGTGCGGGTGCGTTCGCGGGTGGCTGGCTGCACGATCGGGTGCACCCCGGCTGGCCCGCGCTGATCCTGCGCTGTGAGAGTGAGGCTGATCGGCGGGCGGCTGTGCTCACGCCTGAGGAGCGCCGGGCGCTGGCGCCAGGTGGTCCCGCGGTGAACCCGGCGTATGAGCTGGTGCTGGCCCGGCAGGTGCTCGCCGCCCGCTGCCGGGCCTCGCTGGAGCAGCGCAGGGCGGTGTACGGGCTGGCAGGTGCCGTGGGCGCGGGCGTGGCGGGAGTGGCCCTGCTCGTTCTGGCACCGGTCGTGATCCAGCGCAGGCGGCGGCTACGACCGCTCGTGCCGATCCTGCCCGAGGCCGCGAGCCGGATCGCCACGCTGGCGGCCGAGGCGGGGCTGCGGCGGCCTCCCGTCGCGCTCCTGGGCACGGCCGCGCTGCGCGACGGCTACAGTTACGGCCGCCCGGGCCGCTACCGGCTCGTGCTGCCGCAGGCGGCGGCCGTGCGCTGGCGCGACAGCACGCTGTTCGACCCTCTGGTACGACACGAGCTCGCCCACATCGCGTACGGCGACGTCACCCTGGCCTGGCTGGCCCGCTCGATCGGGTACGTCCTGGCGCCCCTCCTGCTCGTACCAGCGGTGATCATCGCCCTGTCGGACGACCGCACCCTGCTGCCCGGTTACCTCCTCCGGATCGGGCTCCTCGGCCTGACGGCGCTGCTGGTCTCCAGTGCGCTCCTGCGATCCCGCGAGCACGACGCCGACCTGCGCGCGGCACGGGCGGGCGGCGGCCCGGAGACGTTCGCGGGCATCGTCGGGCGCATGCGCGGCGCCGGGGTGACGTGGTACCGGCGGCCGCTGGCCTACCACCCGTCGCCGGCCCGCCGCCGGGCGGTGCTCGCACGGCCGGAACTGGCCGTCTCCGTCACCGCGCTGGACGGCCTGGCCGCCGGGTTCCTCGCGGCGCTGATCATCCCTCAGCTGGTCAGCGCATTGACCTGGGTGTTCAGCGAGGCGAGCCGCACCGACCTCGCCCTGGTCGTCCCCGCCGTGACGGTCGGCCTGCTCCTGGGGTCCTCGGTGGGCCTCGGCCTGTGGCGCGCCACCCTCCTCACCCGCACCCCCACGACCGGCCCCCGCCCAGACCCGGTAACGGGCGGAACCACAGGTGAAACGGCGGGTGGCGGAGCGGGCAAAGCGACCGATGGCGCGGCGGGCAGTGCGGCGGCCGGCATGGCCGGTGGCGTGGCGGGTGGTGTGGCGGTGGGGCTGGTTGTTGGGCAGGTTGTGGGGCTTCCGCAGACGGGGCTCGAACCGTCCTGGACGATTCTGGTGGTGGGGTGGGCCGGGTTCGGGGCGACTGTCCTGTCTGCCGGGCTCGGGGAGTTGTGGGCCGACGCCGCGCCCGCCCTGTCGCGGCGCGCCTCCTGGGTGATCGCGCTGGCCGTGAACTGGGTGTTGTTCGGGGTGGTGCTGTGGCTGGCCGGTCAGCTTGAGCTCGTCCTCGACCAGGGTGGCTGGGAGGTGGCCCGGATGTGGTTCACCAGCATGCCGGGCACCTGGCCGGCCCTGGCTGCGATCGGTGCGCTCGCCTTGGTCAGCGCCTGGGGTCTGGTCGTCTCCCGGCGCCGAGGTGTGCTCATGCCTCGCTGGCTGCTGGAAACCGGTGAGCCGAGCCCATGGCCGGTCCGGCCCGTTGGCGGGGTGCTCGGGGTGGCGATGGTGGCCGGGGTGGTGAGTGCGCTGGTCTGTCTGGTGTTCGGGCTCGTCATGGGGCCGGTGGACACCGATGCCGCTCGGATCCAGCGCTTCTTCACGTACTTGTGGATCGTGGCGGCGGCCGTGGTGGCCGCCGCGCTGGCGGCGCCGCGACGGGCACGGCTGCTCGCCGGGCCGTTGGCGGGGCTTGTGGGGGGCGTGGGGTATCTGGCGGTGAACGGCCTGTTCGGGGGCCGGTTGACGGTCGCCTTTGTGCTGGCGGTTCTGCCTCCGCCGCTGGTCATCGGGTTCGTGTGCATGGTGTTCACCGCTCTGCCGTTCCGGAGTCGGGAGCCGGGGGTTCGACGTGGGGCCGTCGTACAGGTCCCGGCTCCGGTCCGAGGGGAAGCCGTCGCACGGATTCCGGTTCCGGTCCGAGGGGGAGTCGCCGGGCGGCTTTCGGCTTCGGTGGGACGAGTGGGTTTCGGCCCGGTCCGACGAGGTGCGCGTGTCTCGAAGAATTCGGTCCGGCGGGTGGTCGCAGCGCTGGGGCTGGGGCTGGCCGCCACCGGCGTGGTGATCGCCGCGCGGGAGCCTCTGGCCGGCGGGTACGCCCTTCCCACCGTCGTCCCGACGCCGCCGATCACTCCCGAGCCCGCGGCCGACGCCAAAGCCGAGGCCGCCCGCTACGTCTACGAGCGGGTCCCCGCCTACCTGGACCGCCTCCAGGAGATGCGTTCAGCCCGGAACGCGATCCTGGCCACTCCCCCGTCTGCGGACCGGGCCGTACGAATGCGGACGGAGGCGGTGAGCCAGGCGCGGGCGATGCTCGCCGACGCGCAAGCGTACCGGCCGGAGGGCGCCGAGACCCGGGCGGCGCACCAGGAGTGGATCGCCTTCCTGCGCGCCCAGCACCAGGCCCTCGACTTGCTGGCCACCGCCCTGGAAACCGGCGCCACCACCTCCCCGGAAGCGGCGGCCAAGGAGGCCGAGGCGCTGGGTCACTTCCAGAGGTGGGGAAGCAAGGTGACCACAATGGCCGGAGGTGGCTGAGCGGTCAGGCGCGGGGGGTCGGGCTCGGGTGACCGAAACGACGGCGGTCAGGCTCGGGTGGCCGGGACGACGGCGGTCAGGCTCGGGTGGCCGGGACGGGGGCGGTTGAGCCGCGTACCACCAGTTCCGTGGCGAGTTCGACGTGATGGGAGTCGATCTTCTCCCCGGCCGCCAGCCGCAGCGCCGTGCGCAGCGCGACCCCGCCCATCTCCCGCAACGGCTGCCGGACCGTCGTCAGCGGCGGCGAGGTGACCTGGGCGATCTGGGTGTCGTCGAAGCCCACGATGCTGAGGTCCTCGGGAATGCGCAGCCCGCGCGCCCGCGCCGCCTCCATGATCCCGATCGCCATCTCGTCACTGCCCGCGAAGATGGCCGTCGGCGCCCGCGGCAGGTCGAGCACGGCCGCGCCCCCCACGACCCCGTCGCGATAGCGGAAGTGCCCGGAGCGTACGTAGCCCGGCAGCACCGCCGCCCCGTCGGCCTCCATGGCGGCGCGGTAGCCGTGCAGCCGGGCCTGGTTGCAGGCCGCGGTCGCCGGCCCGCCGACGTAGGCGACGCGCCGGTGCCCGAGGGCGAGCAGGTGGTGGGTGGCGGCCAGGCCGCCGGCGAAGTTGGTGGAGCCGATGCTGGTGACGCGAGTGCGCGGCAGGTTGAGCGGGTCGATGAGGACCAGCGGCAGGCCCGCCCTGGACAGCGCGGCCGGCTGCCCGGAGGTGAGCTCGCTGGTGACGGCGATCAGCGCGCGCCGCCCGGAGGCGACCAGCTCGCGGGCCCACGCCGTGGTACGGTCGGCGCCCCTCCGCATGCTGACCACGATCCCCACCCCGGCCTCGGCCCCGGCCGCCACCGCGCCCTGGATGATCTCCGTGGAGTAGGCGTTCAGGTAGGAGTCGAACTGCACCTCGACGGTGGCCAGCCCGGCGGGCTCGCGGCGCGGCGTGGGGGCGACGTACTCGTGCTGCCGCAGCAGCGACTGCACCAGCGAGCGGGTGGCCGGCGAGACGTCGCTGCGGCCGTTGAGCACCTTGGAGACGGTCGCGACCGACACCCCCGCCGAGGCCGCGACCGTGGCCAGAGTGGCGCGCCTAGGGCTGGCCGGCATCTGCACCCCCTTGCCGCGCGGCGGCGACGTGCACGGGTGTGACGAGCCGCCGGTCGTGACCGGCGTGCCGCGACGGGCCGGTCAATCGTACGACGCCGCGGCAGGGCAGGTCGGCCGCGGACGTGCCCACGAGCACCTCGACGTCGCCGGGCTCGACGATCCGGCGCAGGTCGCGGCCGGTGAAGGCGGTCCTGTCGGTGTGCACCAGGAAGCGCACGTCCTTGCTCTCTCCGGGTTCGAGAGGGACCCGGGCGAAGCCGACGAGCTGCCGTACCGGGCGGGTGACCTGGGCGACGAGGTCGTGCAGGTAGAGCTGGACGACCTCGTCGCCGGCCCGGCCGCCGGTGTTGCGGACGGTGACGGAGACGGTGAACTCGCCGTCGGTGGGCACCTCGGGGTCGCTGATCTGGAAGCCGGAGAGCTCGAAGGAGGTGTAGGAGGCGCCGTACCCGAACGGGAACAGCGGCGTCGGATCCAGGTTGCTGATGCCGTGACTGTCGGCGCCGAGCGGCGGCTGCAGGTACGTGCCCGGCTGCCCGCCCGCCCCCCGGGGGATCTGCACCGGCAGCCTGCCGCCGGGCTGGACCCGGCCGGACAGCACGCCGGCGATCGCGGCGCCGCCCTCCTCGCCGGGCATGAACGCCTGGACGAGAGCGGCGGCGCGCACGTCGCCCAGCGCGTAGGGGCGGCCGGAGACGACCACCACGACGACCGGCGTCCCGGTGGCGGCCAGTTCGGCCAGCAGGTCGGCCTGCGCGCCGGGCAGCCGCAGGTCCTCGGCGTCGCAGCCCTCGCCGGATGTGCCCTGCCCGAACAGGCCGGCCAGGTCGCCCACCACGGCCACGCACACGTCGGCCTCGCGGGCGGCGGCCAGGGCGGCGGGGAAGCCGGAGCGGTCATCGCCGCGCACGTCGCAGCCGCGCTCGTAGCGCAGCTCGGCCTCGGGCAGCTCGGCGCGGAGCGCGTCGAGGACGGTGGGCGCCTCGACGCCGAGCCCGAGGCCGGGATGGCGGGGCAGGACGTGGTTGGGGAAGGCGTAGCAGCCCATGAACGTACGGGGGTCGTGCGCGGCGGGCCCGACGACGGCGACCCGGCGCGGCCCGGCACGCCCCTCGGCGAGCAGCGGCAACACGCCGCCCGCGTCGAGCAGAACGATGGACCGCTCGGCCAGCTCGCGCGCCAGGGAACGGTTGGCGGGCGAGTCGAGGTCCACGCCGCCGGCCCCGGCGACCGAGCCCTCCGGGGTCCAGCCGGGATCGAGCAGGCCGAGCCGTACCTTCTGGGTGAGCAGGCGGCGTACCGCCCGGTCGATGAGGCTCTCCGGCAGCTCGCCGCGCCGCACCCGTTCGGCCAGGTGCTGCCCGAACCCGAGGGTGTCGGGCAGCTCGATGTCGACCCCGGCGGTGAGCGCCCGCACGCCCGCCTCGGCGGTGTCGGCGGCGACCTGGTGCATCGTCGCCAGGAACGGGACGGACCAGTAGTCGGAGACGACGGTCCCGGTGAAGCCCCACTCCTCGCGCAGCACCTCGGTCAGCAGCCACGGGTCGGCCGCGGCCGGGACGCCGTCCACGTCGGAGTAGGAGTTCATGACCGACCGGGCGCCGCCCGCCGCGATGGCCGTCTCGAACGGCGGCAGGATCATGTCCATCAGCTCGCGGCGGCCCATCGGCACGGGGCCGTGGTTGCGGGCGGCCCGCGAGGCGGAGTAGCCGGCGAAGTGCTTGAGCGTGGCGATGATCCCGGCGCTCTCCAGCCCGCGCACGTAGGCGGAGCCGACCATCGCGACGAGGTACGGGTCCTCGCCCATCGTCTCCTCGACCCGCCCCCACCGGTAGTCGCGCACCACGTCGAGCACCGGAGACAAGCCCTGGTGCACGCCCACGGCCCGCATGTCCGCCCCGATGGCCGCGGCCATCCGCTCCACCAGCCCGGGGTCGAACGTGGCCGCCCACGCGATGGCCGCCGGGTAGACGGTCGCGCCATAGGTGGTGAAACCGGTCAGGCACTCCTCGTGGACGATCGCGGGGATGCCGAGCCGGGACCGCTCGACCACGGCCCGCTGCAGCCGGACGACCTCCGCCGCGCCCTCCGACGGGGTCACGGGGGCGCTGCCGTGCACGCGCGTCAGGTGGCCGAGCCCGTGCCGGGCCGCCTCCTCCAGCGGGACCGTCCCGGACGCCGCGAACACGTCCTGCATCGGCGCCACGTTCAGCGGCTCGGCCCCGGGCTCCGGCTCGGCCGCCTGCATGTCGTTGCCGATCCACCGGCTGCCGAGCTGGCCGACCTTCTCTTCCAGGGTCATCTCGGCAAGGAGGGCTTCGACTCGGTCGGCCTCGGGCAGGGCCGGGTTCCGCCACGGGCTCAGGGCGCTGTCCGTCGGGGTCCGATCTAGAGCCGTCATCTACTGCTCTCCTTAAAGAGGTGCGGTTATGTCGTAACTCTTTCGAAATATTTCGACACCCATGGACAACCTCTGCGCAGCACCTTCTCTTTGACAGATCAGCAGCTAGAAGCGCGCGAAAGTACTTTACACGGGGGCTCCAGGAAATCCAGAGGCTTCCGCGCCGACCAGGTCTTGACACGTGTATTGCCTAAATCTAGATTGGCGAGCCTCCGGTCATGTCGAAAATGTTTCGACGAGCTGACATTAGGAGGAGTGGACGAGTGGCATGGGTGAGCACCGTGCCACGGCCGTCGTGCCACCGCATCCAGTGATCAACGAGCCGCGCCCCCAGCCCGCGGCACTCGAGTACGGAGATCAGCGTGGAGTCCAGGAAAACCTCTCGCCGCACCTTCCTCAGCCTCTCCATGGGCGTTCCCCTCGGAGCCGCGCTCGCCGCCTGCGGCGGCACGGGGCCCACCCAGACCGGGGCGGGTGGCGGCACCGGCGCCACGGGTGGCGGCGGTGGTGGCGGCGGCGCCACCTACTGGTACCTGTCGACGCAGCCGCAGGAGGGCGTGCGTACCAGGACCGTCGAGCGGTTCAACAAGGCCAACCCCAACGGCAAGATCACGGGGACCACCTTCCAGAACGACGCGTACAAGACGAAGATCAAGACGGCGATCGGGGCCGGCCAGGCGCCGACCCTCATCTGGGGCTGGGGCGGCGGCACGCTGCGCAGCTACGTGCAGGCCGGTCAGGTCGACGACCTGACCTCCTGGTTCGACCAGAACGCCGCCCTCAAGGACAGGCTGTTCCCCTCCTCCTTCGGCGCCGCCACCATCGACGGCAAGATCTACGCGATGCCGTGCGAGACGATGCAGCCGATCGTCCTCTACTACGACAAGCGGGCCTTCGACAAGATCGGCGCGGAGCCGCCCCAGACGTGGGGCGACATCATGGACCTGGTGCCCAAGTTCAACGCGAAGAACATCGCGCCGTTCTCGCTCGGCGGGCAGTCGCGCTGGACGAACATGATGTGGCTGGAGTTCCTCTTCGACCGCCTCGGCGGGCCCGAGGTGTTCCAGGCCGTGTTCGACGGTGAGAAGGACGCCTGGAGCAACCCGGTCGCCATCGACGCCCTGGGCAAGATGCAGGAGCTGATCAAGGCCAACGGGTTCATCAAGGGCTTCTCCTCGATCACCGCCGACTCCAACGCCGACCAGGCGCTGCTGTACACGGGCAAGGCCGCGATGATGCTGCACGGCGGCTGGACCTACGGCAGCATGTCCACCGACGGCGGCGACTTCGTCTCCGGCGGCAACCTCGGCTACATGAACTTCCCGCCGATCGACGGCGGCAAGGGCGACCCCGGCAACACCGTCGGCAACCCCGGCCAGTACATGTCGATCTCCTCCAAGGCGACCCCCGAGCAGAAGGAGATCGCCAAGAAGTTCTTCTCGACCGAGCTGATGGGCGACCAGGCCGTCAAGGAGTGGGTCGAGACCGGCGCGGTGCCGATCGTCAAGGGCGCCGACAGCCAGTTCGCCGCCTCCAAAGACGCGGCGTTCCTGAACTTCGTGTACGGCATCGCCAGCAACGCCAAGTCGTTCGCGCAGTCCTGGGACCAGGCGCTCAGCCCGACCGCCGCCGAGGTCCTGCTGGACAACATCTCCAAGCTGTTCCAGATGTCGATCTCGCCCCAGCAGTTCGCCACGGCCATGAACGCGGTCATCGGCAAGTGAGCGCGGTCACCACCACCTCCCGGCCCGCCGCCCGCGCGGGCCGGGGTGGTTCCCTCGGCTGGCTGGCCGTCCCCGCGCTGGTGGTCTTCATCGGCTTCGGCGTCATCCCGCTGCTCGGGGTGCTGTTCCTCAGCTTCTCCTCGTGGGACGGGCTCTCCCCCACGATCGGCTTCGCCGGGGTCGCGAACTGGGGCGCCGTGCTGGCCGACCCGCAACTGCCGCACGCGTTGTGGGTGACGTTCCTGGTCATGGCGCTGTCCTGGGCGGTGCAGACGCCGGCGAGCATCCTGATGGGCGTGTTCCTGGCCGGTCAGCAGCGCTACCGGGCGGTCCTGTCGGTGTTCTACTTCATCCCGCTGCTGCTCAGCTCGGCCGCGCTCGCGATCACGTACAAGGCGCTGCTCGACCCGAACTTCGGGCTCGGCGCCGGGCTGCAGATCCGGCTGCTCGTCCAGGACTGGCTGGGCGACCCCGTCCTCGCCTTCGGCGTCGTGATCTTCGTGGTGTCCTGGCAGTTCATCCCGTTCCACTCGCTGATCTACCAGGGCGGCGTACGGCAGATCCCCCGCTCCATGTACGAGGCCGCGGAGCTCGACGGCGCGGGCCGCGTCCGCAAGTTCTTCAGCATCACGCTGCCGCAGCTCAAGTACACGATCATCACGTCCTCGACGCTCATGGTCGTCGGCTCGCTGACCTTCTTCGACCTGATCTTCGTGCTGACCGCGGGCGGCCCGGGCGACACCACCCGGGTGCTCGCCCTGGACATGTACAAGCGCGGCTTCCAGGCCAACCTCATGGGCCCGGCCAGCGTGATCGCGGTCATCCTCGTCCTCGTGGGCCTCGTCCTGGCGCTGCTGCTGCGCCGGCTCGGCGGCCGGGACGCCAGCCACAGCCAGCTCGAAGGGGCCTGACGCATGACGACCGTCCCCACCAAGGCCCCTCAGCGCGCCGCCGCGCCCCCGCCCGACGCCCGCCACCGCCGGTCGGCCCGCCGGCCGAGCGAGCGCCCCAACTGGGTGGCGGGGCTGACCAGCGTGCTCTGGCTGGTGATCGTGATCGTGCCGATCTACTGGATCGTCATCACCAGCTTCAAGTCGCAGAGCAACTACTACGCCGAGAACCCGCTCGCGCCGCCCGGCGAGCCGACGCTGCTGAACTACCGGCTCGTCATCGAGTCGGACTTCCCGCGCTACTTCATCAACAGCGTCATCGCCACGCTCGGCGCGGTGGTGCCCGCGGTGCTGTTCAGCTTCATGGCGGCGTACGCGATCGTGCGCAGCCGGGCCCGGTTCCTGCGCTGGACGAACTCGCTGTTCCTGATGGGCCTGGCCATCCCGCTGCAGGCCACGGTGATCCCGATCTATCTGATCATCATCAAGCTCGGCCTGTACGACACGCTCATGGCGCTGATCCTGCCGTCGATCGCCTTCGCCATCCCCCTGTCGGTGCTGATCCTGGCCAACTTCATCAGGGACGTGCCGAAGGAACTGTTCGACTCGATGCGGATCGACGGGGCCAGCGAGCAGGTGACGTTGTGGCGGCTGGCGTTCCCCCTGACGCGGCCGGCCGTGGTGACGGTGACGGTGTACAACTCGCTGCAGATCTGGAACGGGTTCCTGCTGCCGCTGATCCTCACCCAGAGCCCGGACAAGCGCACGCTGCCGCTGGCGTTGTGGTCGTTCCAGGGGCAGTACAGCATCAACGTGCCCGCCGTCCTGGCCTCCGTCGTGCTGACCACGCTGCCGATCCTGATCCTGTACGTCGTCGGCCGCCGCCAGCTCCTCAGCGGCCTGACCGCGGGCTTCGGCAAGTAACCCCGTCATGTGAGGTCGGAGGCGTGCCGGGTGAGGTGGTCCATGTCCGTGCGGTAGTGCCGATCGTCCCCCCGGGCGAGGTGGGCGGCGAAGGCCGGGTGACCCAGGGCGGCCTGCTCGCGCATGTGCCGGACCAGGTGCTCCAGCCGGGCGTGCGCGGTCTCCGGCAGCGCCGCCCGAGCGGCGGGCCGGAGGCCGTAGGCATCGGCGAACAGCCGCAGCCGCCGCGCCTGCTCCGCCACCGGCCGCGCGTCCGCGTGCGCGGGATCGCTCAGCGGCACGAACCGGTAGGCGGCATAGGCCATGTCCCAGAGCCGCGGCCCCGGGTGCGCGGTGTCGAAGTCGATGAACGCCACCGGCCGCCCTTCCCTGAACACGCAGTTGTACGTCGCCACGTCCCCGTGACAGATCACCTCGGCGGGCTCGACCGGCGGGAAATACCAGGTCGCGTCCGGCGGCACCGGAAAACCGGCGGTGGCGTCGTGGTATTCGCGCAGCAGCCGCGCGACCGCCACCAGGACGTCGTCGGAGCCGGCCCAGTCCGGCAGCGGGTAGCCGGCGCTCTCCCCCGGCACGAAGCCGAGCACCTCCCGCCCCTGATCGTCGATCCCGTGGCACCGGGGCGCGCCGGTGAAGCCGGCCGCCTCCAGGTGCCGCAGCAGCGCGTGCACGGCCGGCGTCCAGGGACCCACCGGCCGGCGGACGGTGTCGCCGGCCCTGACCACGTGGTTGACGCCCCCGCCGGTCAGCACCTCTTCGCCGGTCAACGCCCCTCCTTGATCACGTCCGGGTCAGTGTGGCACGGCCGCCGGCCGGGACGCACGTCGTTTTCTCAGGTAGACCCGGTAGAACAGGCATCATGGACACAGGCCCCGTGGTGCTCGTGGTGGACGACGAACCCAACATCCGTGAGCTGCTGCTCGACGCCCTGGAGCTGAACGGCTTCCAGGTGCGCACGGCCGCCTCGGGCACCCAGGCGCTGAAGTCCGTGGGCCGTGAGCGCCCCGACCTCATCCTCCTGGACGTGATGCTGCCCGATCTGGACGGGTTCGCGGTGGCGCAGCGGCTGCGGCCGGACGGGGACGGCCCGCCGGTGCTGTTCCTGACCGCGCGTGACACGGTGGCCGACCGGATCGCCGGGCTGACGGCGGGCGGCGACGACTACGTCACCAAGCCGTTCAGCCTGGAGGAGGTGGTGCTGCGCATCCGCGCCATCCTGCGGCGTACCGGGCCGCGCCGGGAGGAGGGCGACGACGGGCTGCTCCGGTACGCCGACCTGGAGCTGGACGAGGAGTCCCACGTCGTACGGCGGGCGGGGCGGCACATCCACCTGTCGCCGACCGAGTTCGGCCTGCTGCGCTACCTGATGATCAACGCGGAGCGGGTGGTCAGCAAGTCGCAGATCCTCGACCGCGTGTGGAACGACGGGTTCGGCTCCGACAGCCGCATCGTCGAGTCGTACATCAGCTATCTGCGGCGCAAGATCGACGTCGAGGGACCGCCGCTGATCCACACGTTGCGCGGGGTCGGCTACTCGCTACGCGACCAGAGCCTGCTGGACCGGAACCGATGACGTTGTCCATGAGACCTCTGGGGCGGGCCTGGCCGCTGCGTCACCGCCTGCTGGCCGCCCTGCTCGGCCTGTCGGCGGCGGCGCTGGCCGTGTTCGCGGCGGCGGGGGTGCTCCTGCTGGACCGGTCGCTGCTGGCGCGGGTGGACACGCAGCTCACGGAGTTCGCCGGCACGTTCACGAAGGGGCCGCCGCCGGGCGTGCCGATGCCGCCGCCGCGCCGGCGCGACGTGGAGCTGCCCACGCAGTTCCGGGTCACCTTCTTCACGCCGTCGGGGACGGTCCTCCGCCGCCTGCCCGACTCCGGCGACGGCCCGGCCATCCCCGCGAGCGCGGTGGCCGCCCCGCCCCCGGAGCCTTTCACGGTGCCGGCCAGGACGGGCGGCGGCGAGTGGCGCACGCTCGTGGTGGGCCTGCCGGACGGGAACCGGGCCGCGGTGTCGCTCTCCCTGGAGCCGGACCGCGGCACCGTGCGGCAACTGCTGCTCATCGAGGCGGCGGCGGGCGCGCTGGTGCTGGTCCTGCTGGGGGCGGTGGCGCTGGCGGTCGTACGGCTGGGGCTGCGCCCGCTGACCCGCATGGAGCGTACGGCGGCCGCGATCGCGGCGGGTGAGCTGGAGCGGCGGGTGTCCGACAGCGACCCGCGTACCGAGACCGGCCGTCTCGGCCACGCCCTGAACGTCATGCTGGGCCGCCTCGGCGAGGCCCTGCGCCAGCGCGAACGCTCGGAGCAGCGGCTGCGCCACTTCCTCGCCGACGCCTCGCACGAGCTGCGCACGCCGCTGACGTCCATCCGGGGGTTCGCGGAGCTGTACCGGCACGGCAGGAGCGAGCCCGATCCGGTCGTGGCACGCATCCTGAGCCGCATCGAGGGCGAGGCGGAGCGGATGGGCGTGCTGGTGGAGGACCTGCTGCTGCTGGCGCGGCTGGACGAGGCGCGGGCGCAGGAGGTGACGGAGGTGGACCTGCACGTCATCGTGGGCGACGTGGTGCACGGGGCGCGGGCCCGCGATCCCGGACGGCCGATCGAGCTGCTGCTGGGCGATCGCCCGGTACGGGTCCTGGGCGACGAGCACCGCCTCCACCAGGTCGTCACCAACCTGGTCGGCAACGCCGTCGCCCACACGCCCCCGGGCACGGCCGTCCGCGTCCTGGTGGACGAACGACCGGAACCGGACGTCGCGGACGGTGAAGAGGTCGCGGTGGCCTGTGCGGGGGTGGAGGTCGCCGGGCGGGCGGTGGTCGTGGAGGTGCGCGACTCGGGCCCGGGGATCGAGGCCGGGCACCTGCCGCACGTCTTCGACCGGTTCTACCGGGCCGACGCGGCCCGCTCACGGGACAGCGGCGGCACCGGGCTGGGGCTGGCGATCGCGGCGGCGCTGGTCGAGGCGCACGGCGGCCGCATCGAGGCGCGCAGCCGGCCCGGCCACGGCACGACGTTCCGCGTCGTCCTCCCCCTGCCCGCCTGACCTCTCGTTCACCACGCGTTCACACGTTATTCCAGGTTGTCACTGTCTCATATGGCTGACACGAAGGGAGTGACATGCTGCGCAGATTCCGCAGGCGAACCGTCCCCGCAGGTCAGCCCCCGATTCCCAGCACGAACCCGGGTGAGGCGGGCCACGCGCTGCGCGCCCCCAGCAGGCTGCACGCGTTCAACAGGTACGAGATCAAGTACCTCGTCGACGCGGCCGTGGCGGGCGAGTTGCGGAAGGAGATGGACGGCCTCCTCGACCGCGACCGGCACAGCGGCGAGAACGGTTACGGCATCTGGAGCGTCTACTACGACACCCGGCGGCTCCGCTTCTACTGGGAGAAGATCGAGGGCCTGAAGTTCCGCAGGAAGCTGCGGATCCGCCACTACGGCGACCGGTTCTCGGTGGGCGCGGACACGCCGGTCTACGTCGAGATCAAGCAGCGCGTCAACCGGGTCACGCAGAAGCGCCGGGTGCGCCTGCCGTACGAGGACGCCCTGCGCCTGTGTGAAGGGCGCGACAGCGACGCCGGCCCCCGACCGGCGCCGACCCGGGCGGGCCGGCCGGTCAAGGCGACCCAGGCGGTCAGGCTCGGCCGGGCGGCCAAGACGGGCCGGGCGGGCTTCGGATGGGTCATGCGCTCAAGGACAAGTTCCTCAAGGACGCCGGCTTCAAGAAGCTCTACCAGCGCGAATACGCCACCCTCTACACCAAACTGCTGGCCGGCGGCACCGCCACGGGCCTGCTGGACCAGGCGGTGCGGGCGTACAACCGTAATGAGGGCGCCGACACCGCCAAGACCACCGAGGAGGCGGCCACCCTCCGCACCACTCTCAAGACCCGCACCGAGGCGCTGAAGTCGGTCACCGGCGGCGCTTGAACGCCACGGCCGTGGTCGACGCGATCGCCGTCACCAGGACGGTCGTGATCAGCACGGTGTTCAGCGGGTTACGCCGCCGGGGCGGCGGCTGGGCGCGCACGACGCGCGCCCGGGCCGTCTCCTTGGGGGTCGGATCGGGCGGCGTGGTCTCAGGAGCGGGCGGAGGCACCAGGACCGGCGCCACCTGCGGCATCACCCGGGGCATCACCCGGGGCACGGGCCTGGGCGCCGCCGCGGGCGCCTTCCGGCGCGGGCAGTCTCCCACCTGAACCTCCCCCGCCCGGCCTCGGCGCCCCTGGTCTCCGCGGCCCTGGGTCCCGCCGTCCGGAACGCCGGGCACCTGAACCCGGCTCCCCTGCGCGTCCCGCCCGCGCGACCGGACCCCGCCCGCGCACACCCCGTCCGGGTAGACCGTCACCCGGGGCACCACGACCTTGGGCGTCGTCGCCCGCCGCTTCCCCTTGGGCATCGCGATCGACACCCTGGGGGCGGGCGAGCGCCGCACCGTCACCCTCGGCACCCGCACCTCGGGCCCGACGGTGACGCCCTTGGGCCGAGCGGGCTGAGCGGGCCGGGCGGGCCGGGCGGGCGGGGCGGGCGGGGCGGGCGGGCGTACCGACGGCTTGGGCACCGACATCTTGGGCACCGGCCACGGGTCGGGGTCGGCCGCCGCCGGGCCCGCCACCATGGCCGCCAGCAGAGCGGCGGCCAGCAGCAGCGGCGCGCGCCTGACACTCACGGTCACATCCCCCCGGCGATCCGGGCGAACTCCTGCAACGTCCCCTGGAACGCGTCGGGCCCGACGGCCAGCGGCCCGGCGAAGGCGCGGGAGATGTCCCAGGTCAGGTAGATGCCGAAGCCGAGCAGCGCCGCGGTCGCCACCAGCGGCAGCATCGCCAGCCCGCGCGGTCTGGCGCCGGCCAGGAACGGGAAGACGATGACCAGCACGCCGGTGAGGGCGGTCAGGAACAGCAGCCCGGCGGGCGGCGTCGCGGCGGCGTCGGCGGTGCGCTGGGCCCGGGCGGTGGACATGGCGCTGAGGTGCTCCAGCACGGAGGCCTTGGCGTCGTCTTCGTCGTTGTCGCGCGACTGGAGCTCGTTGACCTGCCCGCGCAACTCGTCCATCCGGGCCGCCCCGACCGGGTGCATCTTGCCTTCGGCCATGAGCGGCCACTCGTCCTTGACCACGAACGCCACGTAGTCGCGCAGCCCCGCGCGCACCTCCTCGGCCGCGGTGTCCGGCAGTGAGGAGGCCGCCCAGTAGGCGTCCACCGCGGACTGGCTCTCGGCGTGGGTGTTGAGCCGGGCGGCGTCGGCCGTGGTCCACGGCACGATGATCGCGATCGCGAACACCAGCAGGAACATGGCCGACAACATCGAGCCCGCGTGACCGGCCGACGGGCCGCTGGGGTCGCGGTCCTCCCCGGCCGTCTTCACCCGCCTGAAAACCAGCGCGGTGAGCGCCACCGCGCCCACCGCCGCCAAGATCGAGAGCGTGTACGCCACCATGAAAGATCTCCCGGACCTCATCGGATACGCAGTGTCACATTACTATCACACAGCGCAATGATGGCGTCAGCCCTCGAAAGGTAAAGCCCCGGGCAAGCCGGCTCGGCCGAGAGGACAGGGGCGGTGCGCCGGAGCGGCCGCCGCATGGCTACCTTGCGGGGACCGCCCCGGGAAGTCCGCCGGACCCGGCGCCGGCATGGCGAGGACCGGCGCGCTGACGTGGCAGCTGCTCCACGGGGGCCGGCGGGCACCGCCCCCTGCGCGGCGAAGACCCTGGCCGTCCCTCCGCGAACGGCCGGAAGGTCTTCACCTGCGCCCCTCCCACGGGGGACGCATCACATGTTCTGACTTTCTCGGGCCCGGCGCGTCAGGGACCGTCCCAGGGATTACCCCTGATGTACGGTTCCTCGAGCACGCGCAACAGGTCGAGCCAGCCGTGGAAGGGCTCGGGCCGGTCGCAGCCCTGCCGCGTGACCTGCCCGCGAACCCCGTCCGCGCCATACTCCAGATCGAGAACGAAGCGCATCACTCCTCCCGGGTCACCCGTGATCGTAGGAGGCGCGCCCCGGAGCGGCACCTGGGGATAACCCCTGATTTTCGGGCAGGCTCTGGACATGTAGACAGGCAAGTCTTACTTGAGTCGCCCGCCGTACCGCGAAAGCGTTATATGTCCCAGGGTTGGGAGGCCGGCATGGCTGAGCCGATCACATCGTTCGTCGGGCGTGACTTCGAGCTCGGGTGCCTGCGTGAGGAGTTCGGGCGTGCCCGTGCCGGTTTACCCAGGCTGGTGGTCGTCGAAGGGCCGGCCGGGATCGGGAAGACGACCCTGGTCCATCGGTTCCTGGAGTCGTGCGGCACGGCCGACGTGCTGTTCACCGATGGCGACGAGGGTGAGGCGCTGCTGCCGTACGGGACGCTGACCAGGTTGTTCGGCGGGCCGGGCGGGCTGCCGCCGCGGCTGGCCGAGCTCGCCGCGCCCGGCCTGGCCGATCCGGCCGAGTTGCCCGATCCGCTGGCGGTCGGCGCGGCGCTGCTCGACGTGGTGACCGAGCGGCAGCTCACCGACCCGCTCTGCCTGGTCGTGGACGACGTGCACTGGGCCGACGTGCCGACGTTGCGGGCGCTGACGTTCTGCCTGCGCAGGCTGCGCGTGGACCGGGTGCTGGCGGTGCTGCTGCTGCGTGACGCGGCCACCCTGCCGGGGCCCCAGGGGCTCCAGCGGCTCATCACCGCCGACGCCACCCGGCGGCTGCGGCTGACCGGATTGCGCGGCGCCGACGTGGCCGCGATGGTGAGCGGCCCGGTGTCGCAGCGGGCCGTGGCGCGGCTGGTCGAGCACACCGAGGGCGTGCCGCTGCACCTGCGGGCGCTGCTGGAGGAGGTGCCGCCGGGCGCGCTGGACGATCTGGGGCAGCCGCTGCCGGCGCCGCGCTCGTACGCGCTGCTGGTGCTGGCCAAGGTGGCCAGGTGCGCGCCGCCGGTGCGTGAGCTGGTCAGCGCGGTGAGCGTGCTGGGCCTGGCGTGCCCGCTGCACCTGGCCGCCAGGGTGGCCGGCGTCGAGGAGCCGTTGCAGGCGCTTGAGCAGGCCGTACGGGAGGGAGTGCTGCTGGAGCGGTCCTCCGCGCACGGCCCGATGGCGGCGTTCGCGCATCCGCTGATCCGCGCGGCGATCTACCGCGACCTCGGCCCGGCGCACCGTTCGGCGCTGCACGCGCGGGCCGCCCTGGTCGCGGAGGGCGAGCAGGCGCGGCTGCGGCACCGCATCGAGGCGGTGGCGGGGCCGAGTCCCGAACTGGCCGCCGAGCTGGCGGATCTGGGGCGGGCGCAGGTCCGGCTGGGCGCGTTCGGCAGCGCGGCCGAGCATCTCAAGGCGGCGGCGGAGCTGTCGGGCGACCCGGCCCCGCTGGCGGCGGAGGCGGTGGAGGCGCTGCTGCTGGACGGCCGGGTCGAGGAGGCGGCCAGGCTGACCGCGAACCTGCCCGAGCAGGCACACCCGGCGGTGCGCGGCTACGCGCTCGGCCACCTGGCCATGGTGCGCGGCCAGGTCGAGGAGGCCCGCGCGCAACTGATCACCGCCTGGGAGCGCGCGGGGCCGCATCAGGCGGGCCTCGCCGCCCGCGCGGCGCAGCAGCTCGCCATGCTCTGCCTGGTCAGGGCGGAGGGCAGGCAGGCGGCCCGGTGGGCGGAGCGCGCCAGGAACTCCCCCGGCTACCGCTACAGCATCGACTACAACCGCTACACGCAGATCACCGGGCTGGGCATCTCGGGCGAGATCGACGCCGCGCTGGCCGCGACCGGCGATCTGCCCACGCCGTCGGGCGCCTCGATCGCGGAGCTGGACGCGCTGCTCGGCCGCGGGCTCCTGCGGACCTGCAGCGACGACCTGGCGGGCGGGCTGGCCGACCTCCAGGCCACGGTCGCGGCCTGTGGGGAGCGCTCCGTGCCCTTCCGCATGCTCGCGATGGCCATGCTGGGGCAGGCGGAGTACCGGGCGGGCCGCTGGGACGACGCCTGCCTGCACACCGAGACCGCGGCGTCCGTGGCCGACGACGCCGACCAGCGCTGGCTCTCGCCCGTCTGCCACGCGCTGGCCGCGCTCGTTCCGGCCGCCCGCGGCGACTGGGCGCTGGCGGACGCGCACGTGGAGTCGGCCCTGTCGAGTAAGGCCGCGAGCTCCGGGGCGGTGGCCTCGCTGGCGCACGTGTGCAGCGCCGCCGCCCACCTGGCCTCCGCCCGGGGCGATCACCCCCGCACGGTCGAGGCGCTGGAGCCGCTGCTGGCGGTCAAGGTGCACGACATCGTGTACGAGCCCGGCATCGTGCAGTGGCTCGACCTGCTCATCGACGCCCTGGTGGCCCTGGGCGACCTGGAGCGGGCCGAGACCCAGCTCGCCGGGCTCGAACGGCTGGCCGGGCGGCGCGGCAGGCGGTCGGCGCAGGCCGCGGCGGCCCGCTGCCGGGGCGGCCTGCACGCGGCGCGGCACGAGCACGAGCCGGCCGACTCGGCGTTCGTCGCCGGGCTGGCGCACGCGGGGGCGGCGGGGCTGCCGTTCGACGAGGCGCGGCTGCGGCTGGCGTACGGGAGGTTCCTGCGCAGGCTGGGGCGGCGGCGCCAGGCACAGTCGCAGCTCGAACTGGGGCTGGGGCTGTTCGGCCGGCTGGGCGCGGCCCCGTACGTGGACCGGTGCGAGCGGGAGCTGAGCGCGTGCGGGCTGCCGCGGCCCGAGGCCGGGGCCTCGCCGCTGCTGCGGCTGACGCCGCAGGAGCAGGCGGTGGCGCGGCTGGTGGCGACCGGGATGACGAACCGGCAGGTGGCCAGGGAGCTGGTGCTGAGCGTGAAGACGATCGAGTACCACCTGGGCAACGCCTTCGCCAAGCTGGGGGTGAGCTCGCGGGTGGCCCTGACGACCAAACTGATGGACTGAGCGGCCGCCGCCCGGGGCCGGCTGGACGGATTGCCGGCCGTTGACAAGAGGCCCTCACCATATGTCCAGCCGGTTTGCTGATATTTCGGAAATCTGGGGACCATGGGCGGCGTGAATCTCAACGGCCGCAAATTCGTGATGGTGAGCTCGACCGCGAGCACGGTGAACCGGGACAGTCCCACCGAGTTCCTCTACTGGGAGGAGGACGGGGTGGTGTGGGGCAGTTACACGGGTGACACCGTGACCTTCGGCCGCTTCGTCGGGACGCGGGACGACGACGTGGTGTCGATCTCGTACGCGCACGCCCTGAAGGCCGGGGGCAAGGCCGGCGGCCGGAGCAGCAGCCGCGTCGAGACCGGCGACGACGGGCTGCTGCGCCTGGTGGAGGAGTTCACGTTCGACGGCGACGACACGCCGCATGTCAGCGTGTGCGCCGAAGTCCAAACCGGGGTCCGCACCGGGGGCGCCTGATCAGTCGTCCTTGCGCAGGGCGGCCCTTCCCTCGGCGGCGCCGACGAAGCGCATCTTGCCGAGCGGCACGTCGCCGCCCTGCGCCTCCTGGGCCGGGCGGCGCGCCGGACGGCCCTGATCGCGGTCGCTCGGCAGCACGTAGGGCCGCCTGAGCACCTCGTCCAGGATGAACACCGTCTCGGTCGCCTTGACCGCCGGGATGTTGGCCAGCCGGTCGGTCACCATGGTGTGCACCGCGGCCACGTCGGACACGCGTACCTGGATCATCGCGTCGTGCTGGCCGGTGGTGATCGCGCAGTACTCCACCTCCGGCATCCGGGCCAGCTCCGCCCTGAACTGTTTCCACATCTGTTGGCGCACGGTCACGAAGATCAGCGCCGTGATGCCGAGCCCCGCCCTGACGTGGTCGATCTCGGCCGTGAACCGTTTGATCGCGCCGTCCGCGCGCAGCGCCTCGAAGCGGGTGTAGGCGTTCGCCCGGGAGATGCCCACCCGCTCGGCCAGCGCGGCGACCGAGATCCTGCCGTTCTCGCGCAGGACCTCAAGGATCTTCATATGGACGTCGTCGAGCTCCAGGCCGATTCCGATCCGTCCAGGCTGACCGCCGCCGCCGACACCATTTCTGGAAATTTCACTCATCATTACCTCAACGACCTTTATATACGTCTCAGCGACCGCACGTGACCTGGACGTTCTGCCGCACAATCCTCGACATCCTTCTGCCGAACGTCCAATTTTGGAGGACCAACATGGCGACCCGCTCGCAGACGGCGGCTGTACTGCTCGCCGGTGCACTCGCCCTCGCCGCCTGCGGAAGCGGCGGTAGCCCCCAGGCCACCGGAGCTTCCGGGGCCGCCGGGGGCAAGACCCTCGTCATCGACACGTCCTTCGACCTCAAGACGGCCGACCCCGGCCGTACGTACGAGCCGACCGGGCTCATCGTGGGCAAGGCCGTCTACGAGACGCTGCTGACGTTCGACGGCGCCGACGTGACCAAGCCGGTTCCGGCCCTCGCCGAGTCGTACGAGCTGGCCGAGGACGGCAAGACGCTGACGCTCAAGCTCAAGCAGGGCGCCACGTTCGCCGACGGCTCGCCGGTGACGGCGGACGACGTGGTGTTCTCGCTCACGCGGGTGCGTGACATGAAGGGTACGCCGTCGTTCCTGCTGGACGGTGTCGAGGTGGCCAAGACCGACGACACGACGATCACGCTGACGTCGAAGTCGGCCAACCCGGCGCTGCCCTACATTCTGCCCAACCCGGCGCTCGGCATCCTGAACAGCAAGGTCACCAAGCAGAACGGCGCGACCACGGACGCCCAGGACAAGGCCGAGCAGTACCTGAACTCCTCCTCCGCCGGCTCGGGCCCGTACCAGATCGAGTCGTTCAACGTGAGCAGCCAGGTCACGCTCAAGGCGAACCCGAAGTACTACGGCACCAAGCCCGCCTACGACAAGGTCGTCATCCGCAACGTCGAGGCGGCCACCCAGAAGCTGAACGTCCAGCGCGGCGACAGCCAGGTGGCGCTGAACCTGTCGGGCGACCAGGTCACCGGCATGCCCGCGACCCTGCAGGTCAAGAAGACCGCCTCGGCGAACGTCATCTTCCTGCTGGCCAACCAGGACTCCGCGATCAGCAAGACCACCCCGAACGCCAAGTTCGTCGAGGCCGTGCGCAAGGGCGTGGACTACGCGGGCCTGCTGGAGCTGGCCGGCGAGGGCTCGACCCAGGCGCCGGGCGTGATCCCGTCGCAGCTCCTCGGCGCGCTGCCCGCCGACCAGGGCGCCAAGCGGGACGTCGAGGGCGCCAAGGCGGCGCTGGCCGCCAGCGGCCTGTCGAACCCGACCGTCAAGCTCGAATACCCGAGCGAGCTGACCGTGAACGGCCTGTCGTTCCAGCCGCTGGCCGAGCGCGTCCAGGCCAACCTCAAGGAGGTCGGCATCACGGTGGACCTGCAGCCCGCGCCGGTCACCACGGCGCTGGACAACTACCGCAACGGCAAGGAGGAGATGGGCCTGTGGTACTGGGGCCCCGACTACCCGGACCCGAGCGACTACCTGGCCTTCCTGCCCGGCAAGACGGTGGGCCTGCGGGCCGGCTGGAAGGCGGGCGCGGCCAAGGAGATCGAGGCGGCCGGTGAGAAGGCGGCCACGACGATCGGCGACGACGCGCGCAAGGCGGCCTACGTGGACGTCCAGACGAAGCTCAACGCCTCGGGGCCGTTCATCCCGCTGATCCAGCCGAGCCAGAACATCGTGACGGCGGGGTCGGTGACCGGGCTGGAGTACCACCCGGTGTGGACGGTCGACGTCGCCGACCTCGGCGCGAAGTAGGGATCGGCAGGTGTCCATCACCTCCAGGCGGGGGGCGCATCCGCTGGTGCGCTTCCTCGTCCGGCGGATCCTGCTGGCCGTGCTGATGGCCTGGGGGATCACGCTGGTGACGTTCGTGCTGACGAACCTCGTACCCGGTGATCCCGTGGCCGCCAACCTGGGCCAGCGGGCGCTCGGCGACCCGGCCATCGTGGCGCAGTGGCGGGCCGAGCACGGCCTGGACAAGCCGCTCTGGCAGCAGTACCTGATCCACCTGCAGGGCCTGGTGGGCGGCGACCTGGGCACCAGCCAGCAGAGTCACCGGCCGGTCAGCCAGGACCTGGCCGAGTTCGTCCCGGCCACGCTGGAGCTGGCGGGGGCCGCGATCGTGGTCTCGCTGGTGCTGGGCGTGGCGTTCGGCGTCGTGGCGGCCCTGCGCAGGGACCGGCTGTCCGACCACGCGCTGCGGGTGCTGAGCCTGATCGGCATCTCGGTCCCGACGTTCTGGCTGGCGCTGGTCGCGTTCTACGTGTTCTTCTACCGGCTGCAGATCACGCCGGGCAGCGGCCGGGTGGACGCGGCGCTCGGCCTGGCGCCGCCCGTGACCGGGCTGCAGACGGTGGACGCGCTGCTGGCCGGCCGCTGGGACATCTTCACCTCGGCCGTCGGCCACCTGATCACGCCCGCCCTGGTGCTGGCGCTCTACACGATCGGGCTGCTGACCCGCTTCACCCGCTCGGCCGTGCTGGAGGTGCTGGGGCAGGACTACGTCCGCGCCGCCAGGGCCAAGGGCCTGCCGGGCCGGACGATCCTCTTCCGGTACGTCCTGCGCTCCGCCCTGGTGCCCATCATCACCGTGGCGGGCCTCGCCTTCGGCAGCCTGCTGTCCGGAACCGTGCTGGTCGAGGCCATCTTCGCCTGGCCGGGCATCGGCCAGTACGCCTACAAGAGCGCGACGTCCCTCGACCTGCCCGCCGTCATGGGCGTCGGCCTGGTCGTGGGCCTGGTCTACCTCGTCATCAACCTGATCGTGGACGTCCTGTACGGCGTCATCGATCCCCGAGTGAGGCTCCAATGAGACGCCGCGACCCCCTGGCCCGCAAGGGCCTTCTGCGGCGCCTGCCCGAGGCGTGGCGGCAGCCGCTGGCCGTCGTCGGCGGCGTGCTGGCCGTGGCCTGGGTCGTCATCGCGCTGGCCGCGCCCTGGCTGGCGCCGCACGACCCGCTCGCCCAGGAGCTGCCCCGGCTGGCTCCGCCCGGGCCCGGGCACTGGTTCGGCACCGACCAGCTCGGCCGCGACATCCTGAGCCGCGTCATGTACGGCGCCCGGGTGTCCATCCCGCTCACGCTGCTGCTGGTCGCGCTGTCGGTGCTGATCGGCGGGCTGCTCGGCGCGATCGCCGGGTACTTCGGCCGGTGGGCCGACGAGACGATCATGCGGCTGGCGGACCTGGTGTTCGCGTTCCCGACCGTCATCCTGGCCATGGTGGTGGCCGCCGCGCTGGGCGCCAGCCTGGGCAACGCGGTGCTGGCCGTCCTGGTCGTGGCCTGGCCCGCCTACGCCCGCGTCACGCGCGGGCTGGTGCTGGGCGTGCGGGAGCGCGAGTTCGTGCTGAGCGGGCGGCTGCTGGGCTTCTCGGTGTGGCGCTCGCTGCGGGTGGACGTGCTCCCGAACGTCACCGGCCCCGTCCTGGTGCTGGCCACCCTGGACATCGGCACCGCGCTGCTGCTGCTGTCCGGCCTGTCGTTCCTGGGCCTGGGCGCCAAGCCGCCCTCCCCCGAGTGGGGGGCGATGGTGGCCTCCGGCGTCGAGGTCTTCGACAGCTGGTGGGTGGCGACGTTCCCGGGGCTGGCGATCCTGACCGTGGTGCTGGCGTTCAACTTCCTCGGTGACACGCTGCGCGACGCCCTGGATCCCCGTACCGCTCGCGCGATCAAGGAGCGTGCGCTGTGACGCTGGACATCACCGATCTGAAGGTGTCGATCGGCGAGAAGGAGATCCTGCGCGGGGTCGACCTGCGACTCGAAGCGGGCAAGGTGCACGGGCTGGCCGGCGAGAGCGGCTCCGGCAAGACGATGACGGGGCTGGCCGTGCTGGGGCTGCTGCCGCACGGCGCGCGGGCCTCGGGCGCGATCCGGCTCGGCGAGCGCGAGCTGCTGACGCTGCCCGCCAAGGAGCTGAACCGGGTACGCGGCGGCGAGGTCGCCATGGTCTTCCAGGACCCGGCGACCAGCCTGCACCCGATGCTGACCATCGGCAAACAGCTCACCGAGCACATGCGGCACCATCTGCGGCTGGGCAAGGCCGAGGCGAAGGCGCGCGCGGTGGAGCTGCTCGGCAAGGTGCGCATTCCGGGCGCCGAGGAGGCTTACGGGCGGTTTCCGCACCAGTTCTCCGGCGGGATGCGGCAGCGGATCGCGATCGCCATCGCGCTGGCGTGCTCGCCGAAGGTGCTCATCGCGGACGAGCCGACGACCGCGCTGGACGTGACCGTGCAGGCGGGCGTGCTGCGGCTGCTGCGCGGGCTCTGCGACGAGCTGGGGCTGGCCGTGCTGCTGGTCACGCACGATCTCGGGGTGATGTCGGCGGTGGCGGACGAGGTGAGCGTGATGAAGGACGGGCTGGTGGTCGAGTCGGGGGCGCGCGGGCAGGTGCTGCGCGAACCGGCGCACCCGTACACCCGCGCCCTTCTGGACTCCCTGCCTGATACCGAGAAGAGGGGCCGATGAGCCTGCTGACCATTGAGGACCTGGTCGTCGAGCACCGCTCCCCCGGGCGTCCCGTGGTGCGGGCGGTGGCGGGGGCCAGCCTGGCGGTCGATCCGGGCGAGGTCGTGGGGCTGGTCGGCGAGTCGGGGTGCGGCAAGTCGACGCTGGCCCGCGCGGTCTGCGGGCTGAACCCGGTCGCCGAGGGCGCCATCGCGTTCGACGGGGAGCCGGTCACGCCGCTCGGGCTGCGACGCAGGAAGCTGACCGGGATCCAGATGGTGTTCCAGGACCCGTACGCGTCGCTGAACCCCCGGCGGCGGGTGGGCGACCAGATCGCCGACGGCCTGCGCACCGCCCGGGACACCGCCACCTCGCCCGCCGACCTGCTGGAACGGGTCGGGCTGCCGCGCGACTTCGCGGGGCGGCATCCGCACGAGTTCTCCGGCGGGCAGCGGCAGCGCATCGCCATCGCCAGGGCGCTGGCGGCCCGGCCGCGGCTGCTCATCGGCGACGAGCCGATCTCGGCGCTGGACGCCTCGGCGCAGTCGCAGGTGGCCAGGCTGATGCGGGACCTGGCCGTGGAGTCGGGGGCGGGGCTGCTGTTCATCAGCCACGACCTGTCGGTGGTGCGGCTGATCGCGGATCGGATCGCGGTCATGTACCTGGGCAAGATCGTCGAGGTCGGGCGGACGGCGGAGGTGTGGGCGGATCCGCGGCATCCGTACACCAAGGCTCTGCTGGGGGCCATCCCGGCGCCCGACGGGCTGGGGGTGCTGCCGGCGGAGCTGCCGGGCGACGTCCCCGATCCGGCGAACCCGCCCGGCGGGTGCCGGTTCAGCCCGCGCTGCCCGCTGGTGATGGACGTGTGCCGCGAGAAGGAGCCGGACTTCGGGCCGGTCGCCTGCTGGCTGCACGAGCCGAAGTGACGCCGGAACCGGAGGTGCCGGGCCCGGACACGGCCTGGCGGGTGGCGGCGGTCCGGGAGGCGATGGCCGGAGCCGGGGTGGACGCGCTCGTGCTGCGGCCCTCGCCGGACCACCGGTTCCTGGGCGGAGGCTCGGGCTTCTCGGGTGCGGAGCCGGGCGCGTTCCTCGTGGTGACGCGGGACGTGCTGGCCGAGACCGCCGATCCGGCCGGGCTGGTGCCCGAGGGGGCGCGGCGGGTCGGGGTGGATCCGGAGATGCGGGTGCGGGAGCTGTTCGGGCTGGCGATCGAGGCCGAGCTGGTGCCCGCCTCCTCCGTCCTGGCGCCGCTGCGGCTGCGCAAGGAGCCGCACGAGATCCAGGCCATCGGGCGCGCGGTCGCCGCCGCCGAGCGGGTGCTGGGGCAGGCGCGGGAGCTGGCCTGGTTCGGGGCCACCGAGCGGGCCATGGCCCACCGGCTGCGGCTGCTGCTGGTGGAGTCGGGGTGCGAGGAGGTCGTGGCGCTGCGGGTGGCGGCGGGCGAGCACACCGCGGGGCCCGCGCACGTGCCGGGCGATCGGGTGATCAATCCCGGTGACGCGCTGCTGGTGTCGGTGTGCGGGCGGTGGGACGGCTACTGCGCGGAGGTGGCCAGGGCCTTCGTGGTGGCCGAGCCGCCGGAGGACTTCGAGGCGATGTACTCGGTGGTGCTGGCCGCGCACCGGGCGGGCCTGGCGGCGGTGCGGCCCGCCGTACCGGTGTCGGAGGTGTCCAGGGCCGTGGGCGAGGTGATCGACGGCAGCGGGTACGGGCGTTTCGGCGCGGCCCACGTCGGCCGGGGGGTCGGCCTGGGGCCCGACGAGGGGCCGCGGCCGGGTGAGGACACCGTGCTGGCGGCCGGGATGACGTTCTGCCTGGAGCCGGCCATCTACGTGCCCGACCTGTTCGGGGCCCGGATGGCGGACGTGGTCGCCTGCACGGAGGACGGGCCCGTGCCGCTGGGCTCGTACCCGCACACCCTGCACGTCCTCGACCGGTAGCGATCGGCGGCTCAGAGCACGGCGTCGGCCAGCCGGCGGGCCTCGTCGGCCCAGCCGGACTCCCGCAGGCCCCGCACATAGGCGCCGTAGACGGCCGCGTCCAGGGCGGGCAGCAGGGCGGCGGGCAGGAACAGGTCGAAGACGCTGTCGCGCAGGCCGGAGCCGGCCCAGAGTCGCGGCAGGCCGTCGGCGTACACGTCGGCCTCCCTGCGCCAGTAGTTCCAGTGGCGCGGGTCCTCGGAGTGCCGCCACCCGTCCGGCGCGTCCTTGCGCCTGGTCAGCACCTTGAGCACGGCCGAGCGCGAACCCCTGCGCACCCGCCAGATGCCGCCGGTGACCGCGTTGAGCGGGTTGTGCGTGAGCGGCTCCATGACGACGTCAATGCCGCCGAGCACAGCTGTGATCTCTTCCTCCACCCGGGAAACCTTAAACCTGTGACAGTGTGTGACGGTTCGCGGCAAAGGGTAGTCAATGAACATGCTGCGCATCGGCACGTGGAGGTCTGCCGAGTCGGTCGATGTCGTCGCCTGTGGCTGGCGCGACGGCGGTCCTGGACACCTGGAGACGGGCGTCAAGCTGATCTACGGCACGAGCGGCCCGCTGCCGGAGCTGCCGGGGTTGCGTGGGGGCGCCCTGGCCGGGCGGGGCGCGGAGGAGATCGCCGCGCTGCTGTTCCAGGGGCTGGACGTGGTGTTCGCCGCGCCCGGCTGCTGCCCGGCCGCGCCCGTGGTGGCCGCCGGCATCTGGCACTACGGCTGGACGCGCGGCGATACCGGCGCGCTGGCGGGCGCGACGGTGGCGGGGCTCGCGCTGGCCGCGCAGCCGGGGCCGTGCGCGGTGGAGATCTGGCGCGACGGCCGCAGCTCCCTCGACGGGGACGTGACGGCGGCGTCGGTACGCGCCCGCCTGGCCGACCGCTTCTCCGGCGGCCGCTACCGCACGCCGGAGGTGACGGTGCCGCTGGAGTCGGTGCGCCTGAGCCAGGAGGCGCCCAGCAGGATCGGCATCGTCCTGCGCGCCCACGCCCACTGAGTCCCGCTGAGTCCCGCTGAGTCACCCCGGCCCGAACACGCGCGCCCCCTGAGCCGCCTCGGCCGGACGCGCGCGCCCGCTGAGTCGCCCCGACGAAAAACCGCTCTCCTCTTGGTGTCCCCGGACGAATCGGGGCGGCCAGCCGATGGCATACCGTCGCCCTTGGGGTTCTAACAGGGGAAGGGCGGCACGTTGATCGAGGTCAGGGAGCTCCACGAGATGGCGGAGTTCGAGCGGGTCCATGCCCTGTTCGACGGCATCTGGGGGTTCGGTTCCGGCGACCCGCCCATCACGATGGAGCTGATGCGGGCGCTGTCGCACGCGGGCGGCTACGTGGCCGGGGCCTTCGACGGCGACCGCCTGGCCGGCGCCTCGGTCGGGTTCCTGGCGGCCGCGAACACCCTGCACTCCCACGTGACCGGCGCGGCGGCAGGGCACGGCATCGGGCTGGAGCTCAAACTGCACCAGCGCCGCTGGGCCCTGGAGCGCGGCCTGGAGCGAATCACGTGGACCTACGACCCGCTCGTACGCCGCAACGCCCACTTCAACCTGGCCAAGCTGGGCGCCAGGCCGCTGGAATACCTGCCGTGCTTCTACGGCGTCATGGAGGACGCGGTCAACCAGGGCGACGAGTCCGACCGCCTGCTGACCGAATGGCCGCTGGCCGATCCGCGGGTGGCCGCGCTGGCGCGCCGGGAGCCGTACGACACGCCGGTGCCGGAAGGCGCGGCGGTGGCGCTGGCCGACGTGGGCGGGCGGCCGGTGGCCGGTCCGGTAGACGCCGACACGGTGCTGGTCGCGGTGCCCGCCGACATCGAGGGGTTGCGCCGCACGGACCCGGGCACGGCCAAGGCGTGGCGGCACGCCGTACGCGATGTGCTGGGCGGTCTGATGGCGCGGGGCCGCAGGGTCACCGGGTTCTGCGGGAAGTCCTACTACAGGGTGGAGAGAGCGTGAAGATCACTGGAGTCGAGCTGCGGCGGATCGCGATGCCGCTGGTGGCGCCGTTCCGTACCTCGTTCGGGACCGAGACCTCCCGCGACGTCCTGCTGGTCAGGGTCGTGACGCCGGACGCCGAGGGCTGGGCCGAGTGCGTGGCGATGACCGAGCCGCTCTACTCCTCCGAGTACGTCGACGGCGCCGCCGAGGTGATCCGCCGTTTCCTGCTGCCCGCGCTGCCCAGGAACCTCGGCGTGCACGACGTCGGCCGCGCGCTGGAGCCGATCAAGGGCCACCGCATGGCCAAGGCGGCGCTGGAGACGGCGGTGCTGGACGCGCGGCTGCGGGCGACCGGCGAGTCGTTCGGGCGTTTCCTGGGCGCGGCCAGGGATCGGGTGCCGTGCGGGGTGTCGGTCGGGATCATGGACTCGGTGCCGGAGCTCCTGGACGCCGTGGCGGGCTATCTCGACGAGGGCTACGTCCGCATCAAGCTGAAGATCGAGCCCGGCTGGGACGTCGAGCCGGTGGCGGCCGTGCGCGAGCGGTTCGGCGACGACGTGCTGCTCCAGGTGGACGCCAACGCCGCCTACTCCCTCTCCGACGCGCCCCGGCTGGCCCGGCTGGACGCGTTCGACCTGCTGCTGATCGAGCAGCCGCTGGCCAACGACGACCTGCTCCAGCACGCGCGGCTAGCGAAGCGGCTGCGGACGCCGATCTGCCTGGACGAGTCGATCGAGTCGGCCGAGCACGCCGCCGCCGCGATCGCGCTGGGCTCGTGCTCGATCGTCAACATCAAGCCGGGCCGGATCGGCGGCTACCTGGAGGCGCGCCGCATCCACGACCTGTGCCGGGCGAACGGCATCGCGGTGTGGTGCGGCGGCATGCTGGAGACCGGCATCGGCAGGGCGGCCAACGTGGCGCTGGCCGCCCTGCCGGGCTTCACGCTGCCCGGCGACACCTCCGGGTCGCGCCGCTACTACGAGACCGACATCACCGAGCCGTTCGAGCTGGTGGACGGGCACTTGGAGGTGCCCGTCGGGCCGGGGCTGGGGGTGGAGCCGATCCCGTCCGTGCTGGACGAGGTGACGACCTCGATGGAGTGGATCACTCTCTGACCCTTCCGAGCCGGGGCACCGCCGTCAGCAGCGCGCGGGTGTACTCGTGCGCGGGCTCGCCGACGACCTGCTCGGCGGGCCCCGCCTCGACGATCCGGCCCTTGTGCATGACGGCCACGATGTCGGCGACGTACCTGACCACGGCCAGGTTGTGCGAGATGAACAGCATCGTCAGGCCCAGCTCGTCGCGCAGCCCGCGGACCAGGTTGAGCACCGCGCCCTGCACGGACACATCGAGGGAGCTGGTGATCTCGTCGGCGACCAGCAGCGCGGGGTCGCCGCCGAGGGCGCGGGCGATCGCGACGCGCTGGCGCTGCCCGCCCGACAGCTCGCGCGGGTAGCGGCCGGCCAGCTCGGCGGGCAGCCGGACGAGGCCGAGCAGCCGTTCCACCGCGCCGGGGCCCGCGCCCTCCGCGATGGTCCGGGCGACGGTCATGCGGGGGTTCAGCGAGGCGTAGGGGTCCTGGAACACCATCTGCACGCGGCGGGCACCCTCGACGGTCCCGGTGTGGGGGACGAGCCCGCACACCGCCCTGGCCAGCGATGACTTGCCCGACCCCGACTCGCCGACGAGCCCGACGACGTGACCGTCGGGGATCTCCAGCGTGACGTCGTCCACGGCGGTGAAGGCGCCGAAGCGCACGCTCAGGTTCTTGATGATCATGTGACCTCCCAGCAGGCGACCCGGCGGCCGGGGCCGTGGGCGAGGAGTGGCGGGCGCTCGGCGGCGCACCGGGCGGTGGCCAGCGCGCACCGGGGCGCGAAGGCGCAGCCGGGGCCGACCCGCGCGGGGGCGGGCTGGCTCCCGGGGATGCCGGCCAGCGGCCGGGCGCGGTCGGTGTCGAGGTCGGGCAGGCAGGCGATCAGCGCCTTCGTGTACGGGTGCGCGGCCCCGCCGGCGAGCCGGTCGGCGGGCAGCTCCTCGACGACGCGCCCGGCGTACATGACGACGACCCGGTCGCACAGCTCCCCCACGACGGCGATGTCGTGCGAGATGAACAGGGTCGCCGCGCCCGTCTCCTCCACGACCTCGCGCAGCAGCCGCAGGATCTGCCGCTGGACGGTCACGTCGAGCGCGGTCGTCGGCTCGTCGGCGACGATCAGGCGCGGCGTGCCCATGAGGCCCATCGCGATGACGGCGCGCTGCCGCATGCCGCCGGACAGCTCGTGCGGGTGCTGCGCGGCCCGCCTGGCGGGGTCGGGCAGGTGGACGTGGCCGAGCCGGTCCACGGCGCGGCGGCGGGCCTCGGCGCGGGTCGCGCCCTGGTGCACGACGGCCACCTCGGCGAGCTGCCCGCCGACCTTGAGGGCCGGGTTGAGGGCGGCGAGGGGGTCCTGGAACACCATGGCGAGCGCGGTGCCGAGCTCCTTGTCCGACAGCGTGGCGACGTCCGCGCCGCCCAGCCGGAGCGCGCCGTACGTGACCGTGCCCGGATAGGGCACGAGCCCGCCGATGGCGGCGGCGGTCAGGCTCTTGCCGCTGCCCGACTCCCCCACCAGGCCGACGATCTCGCCGGGCGCCACGGTCAGCGACAGCTCCCGCACCGGGGTGACGCCGCCGGGGAACGTGACGGTCAGGTCGCGCACCTCCAGCACCGCATCGGGGTCGGGATCGCCCGCCGGGACCGGCTCGGGCCGCGTCCCGGAGTTCTTTCCGGGTACGGACGTCCGCGCCGCGGCCCTGGCCAGGGCGTCGCCCAGCAGGTTGAAGCCGATCCCGGCGAGCGCGATGGCGGCGGCCGGGCCGAGCGCCACCTCCGGCGTGACGTAGATGCGCGGGAACCCGTCGAACAGCAGCCGTCCCCAGTCGAACTGTGGCGGCTGCACCCCGAGCCCCAGGAACGACATCCCGGCCAGGCCGAGCAGCGCGCCGCCGAGCGCCTGGGTGAGGTTGAGGATGAGCGGCTCGGCGATGTTGGGCAGCACGTGCCTGGTCAGGACGCGGCGGCGGGAGACGCCGAGCATGCGGGCGGCGGCGACGTAGTCGGACCCGGCGACCGTGGCGGCCAGCGTCTGGGTGAGCCGCGCGAAGCCGGGCGCGATGGCGGCCCCGATGCCGAGCACCGCGCCGCGCGCGCCGAGCCCGGCGACGACCGCGGTGAACATGGCCAGCAGCAGCCCGGGGAAGGCCACCAGGGCGTTGACCGTGCCGGTGACGAGCCGGGCGGCGCGCCTGGGCAGCACCGCGGGCAGCGTGCCGAGCACGACGCCGGCGGCGGCGCCGATGAGGGTGGCCGCGAGGGCCAGCAGGAGCGAGTAGCGCCCGGCCACCAGGACCCTGGCCAGCAGGTCGCGGCCCAGGTTGTCGGTGCCGAGCGGGTGCTCGGCGGAGGCGCCCTGGAGGATGGCGGCGGCGTCGATGCGGTCGGCGGCGTCGCCCCAGACGAGCGGGCCCACGACGGCCAGGACCGCCATCGCCGCCACGATCGCGGCTCCGGCCAGGCCCGGGCCGTTCCGCACCCATCGGGTCATCAGGACTCCTTGATCGCGGACGTCGGGTCGAGCGCGCCCAGCACGAGGTCGACGGCCAGGTTCACCACCAGCACGAGCGCCCCGTAGACGAGGATCACGCCCTGGGCCACCGGATAGTCCTTCTGGGTGATCGACTCGACGATCTTCAGGCCGAGCCCCGGCCAGGCGAACACGTACTCGACCAGCACCCCGCCGGCGATGAGCGAGCTCAGCAGCAGGCCGCCGACGGTGAGCGTGGCCGTGAGCGTGTTGGGCAGCACGTGCCGCAGGTGCAGCCGGGCGGCGGGCAGCCGTTTGGCGCGGGCCAGCCGCACGTAATCCTTGCCCAGCTCGCGCAGCGTCTCGACGCGGGAGATGCGGGCGATCATGGCGGCCGGGCCGGTGGCGAGGGCCAGGACGGGCAGCACGTACGTGGCCGGCCCCGCCATGCCCGCGGGCGGGAACCAGCCGAGGCCGATGGCGAGGACGGCCACGAGCGCGATGGCGTACAGGAACTCGGGCACGGCCACGGCGGTGCCGGTCGTGGCGGCGAAGGTGAGCTCGGTGCCGCGGTTGCGGCCGTTCTCGGTGCGGACGGCGGCCCACATGCCGAGCGGGACGGCGATCAGGAGGGCCACGGCGGTGGCGAGCAGGGCCAGGGTGAGGGTGTTGGGCAGCCGGGTCAGGATGACCTCGCCGACGGGCTCCCCCGTCAAAAACGAAGTCCCGAAATTTCCGGACATGATGTTGGTGGCGTACGTGGCGAGCTGCTCCGGCAGCGGCCGGTCCAGGCCGAGCGCCGCCCGGCGGGCCTCGACCAGCTCCACGGGCGCGGCGGGGCCCAGAGCGGCCCGCACGGGGTCGCCGGGGATGAGGTGGATCATCGCGAACGACACCACCATCAGCACGGCCAGGGACACCAGGAACCGTACGAGCCGCCGTACACCCCTCACGAGGTGAGCCGGATCGAGGTGGGCACGAAGAGGCCGGCGTTCTGCTCGTACGTGGCGTTCCTGGACGCCTGCAGCACCGTGATCTCGACCACCGGCACCAGGTCCGCCGCCTCGAACAGCGCCGACTCGGCCTCCAGCCACCGCGGGCAGCCCTCGGCGGCCGGGACCTTGCCGGCCTCGGCGACGAGCGACTCGTACCGGTCGTTGGACAGGTGCGCGAAGTTGGCGCCCTTGGGGGCGGCTGGGCCGGACAGGAAGCCGGTGACCTGGCTGGGCAGGGTGACGCCGATGGGCAGCCAGACGACGTCCCAGTCCTGGGTGGTGTTCAGCGACTCCGACAGCTTGGTGTCGATCTGGCCGTTCAGCTTCACCTCGGCCCCGGCCTTGCGCCAGGCGGCGGCCAGGTATTCGGCGGCGGCCTGGGTCCCGGCGCCCCGGGTGGTCGCGTACAGGTAGCGCAGGGTCAGCCGCTTGCCGTCCTTGACCCGCACGCCGTCGGGCCCGGCCCGCCAGCCGGCCGCGTCGAGCGCCGCCGCGGCGGCCGCCGGGTCGTGGGCAGGGACGTGCCCGGTGACGGAGTCGCCCTGGCAGGGGCGCGGGTGCAGGACGAGGCCCGTGACGGGCTTGCCGGTGCCGCCGGAGGCGATGCCGGCCAGCTCCTTCAGGTCGATGGCCTGCGTGAGCGCCTTGCGCACGGCGGGATCGCTCGCCGGCCGGTCGTCGCCCTGGTGGTAGAAGAACTCGCCGTTGGACACCGGCTCGATCCGCTTGCCCATGCCGGGCACGGCCTCCAGGCGCGCGCGGTCGGGGCCGTAGATCGTGGCGCCGTTGACGGAGCCGGCGACGAGCAGGTTGGCGGCGGTCTGCTCGTTCGGCACGACCTTCATCACCACGGTCTCCGGCACGTCCTTGGCGGTGGCGCCGGCCTGGCCCCAGGTGTACTCCCTGCGGACCTTGAACGTGTAGTGGTCGCCCGGCACCGCCTCGGTGAGCTTGTAGGGCCCGCTGCCGGAGGTGGCGCGGGCCAGCAGCGAGCGGTCCTTCAGCCCCTTGCCGCACACGACGAAGATCATCCGGGCACTCTCCAGGATGAAGCTGAACGGCTTCGGCATGGACAGCGTCACCGTGCCCGCCGCCTCGTCGGCCTCGGCCTTCATCCCGCTGGGGACCAGCACGCCGTAGATGGGCGACTTGGTGGCGGGGTCGGCGATGTGGCCGACGCTCTCCGCCACGTCGGAGGGCTTGACCGGGGTCCCGTCGGCGCAGGTGGCGCCCTTGCGCAGGGTGAAGGTGACCTTGTCGGGCGCGACCTCCCACTTCTCCGCCAGGGCCGGGACGATCTTGCCGTCCTTCGAGACGCCGACCAGGGTGTCGTAGGCGAGGGAGAGCGTGGTGATGGTGACGTTGAGCACGGCCGCGGCGGGGTCGAGCACGCCGGGGTCGGACGGGAGCACGTAGGTGAACGTCCCGCCGCCTCCGGCCGGCCGGCCGGTGCCGCTCGCGCCCCCGCAGGCGGCCGCGAGCAGGGCGAGCGCGGTGAGGGCCGCCGCTTGTGGTGTTCTCATGGGGACTCCAGACGAGCGTGGGGGTGAGCTCCACCTTCGCCGCTCGCCGGGACTCGTTCTTCGTGGCCGGTCACGAAAAAGCCGGGCCGCGTCGTGCTATCGCCCGAAGATCCGCATCTGCAGCATCACCGTGAGCCGGGCTTCTGGGTCCGCCAGGTCGAGGCCGCTGATCTCGACCAGGCGCTTGAGCCGGTAGCGGAAGGTGTTGGCGTGCACGTGCACGCGGGCGGCGGCCGTGTTGACGTCGCCGAACGCGTCCAGGTAGGCCCCCAGCGTGGCGGTCAGCTCGGTGCCGTGCTCGGCATCGTGGTCGAGCAGCCGCCGGTAGGGGCCGGTGGGTGTCTGGTCCTCGGTGGCGGCCACGTCGGCGACCTGGAGCAGCAGCGCCTCGAAGTGCACGTCCGCGTATCCGGCGGCCTGGCCGGTGGTGGCGCGGGTGCGCAGCACGCGCAGGGCCCGGTCGGCGTCGGCGCGGGACCTGGCGACCTGGGCGAGGCTGAGCGCGAGGCGGCCGACGCCGATGTTGGCGGCGTGCCGGGGCCCGACCCTGGCCAGGAAGCTCTCGGCCACGCGGACGGCCCGCGCCTCCTCGTCGCCGCCGGGCGCCAGGGGCAGCACCGCGTAGGCGACGGAGCCGATGAGCGCTGCCGCGGCCTTGGGGTGGATGGCGCCGACGTGCAGGGCGAAGGCGTCGCAGAAACGCTGGCGGTCGCTCTCGCCGCGCGCCGGGTCCGTACCGGCCGGGCCTGCGAGCTGGGCGGCGAGCACGCAGAGGCGGGCGGTCGCGATGCCGAGCCGGCCCGCGGCCTCGGCCGCGTCGGCGCCGCCCGCGAGGACGGTGGACAGCAGGTCGGCGCGGAGCCGCCGCTGGGTGTCCGCCCCGGCCCGCTCGCGCAGGAGCTGCAGCGCCACGATCTTGGCGGCGTCGGTGAGCGCGCGCTGGCGCTGCGGGCTGAGCGGCTCGTGCACGGCCGCCCAGATGGACCCGAGGATCTCGTCGCCGACCCGCACCGCGACCGCCACCCGGTCGATGAGGGTGTCGTCGTCGAGCTGGATGTAGACGGGCTCGTGGCCCTGGTAGAGCCGCTTGAACACGCCCTGCTCGTCGAGCTGGCGCAGGTAGCGGCCGGGCACCTGGCGGCCGAGCACGGTCTCGACGCGGCCCTGGTCGGCCTCGTCCTGCCGCCCGGAGAAGGCGAGCACCCGCGAGGAGCGGTCCTCGATCGTGACGGGCGCGTCCAGGAGCGCGCAGACCGCGTTGGCGAGGGAGAACAGGTCGCCGTGCGGCCCCTCCCCCGGCTCGTCCAGGTCGCCCTCGGCCAGCAGGGAGCGCAGCAGCGCCGCCACCTGCGCCCAGGAGGCCGCCCTGGTGAGGCCGAGCACGGCGACGCCGGTCTCCAGCACCGCCGCGCGTACGCGCTCGTCCACGTCGACCGGCAGCTTCACCACGACGCCCGCGGCGTGCGGCGCCCGCTCCAGCAGCGCGCAGATGTCGCCGGCGCCGTGCACGCCCACCGCGAGCAGGATCGCGCCCGCGGGGACGATCGGCTCGTCGAGGGGGTCGTGGATGTGGACGCCGGTCACCTCGGCGTCGAGGTCGCCCGGGGAGGCCGCCACGTCGAGCACGGTCGTGCCGAGATCGTGGAGGATCCGCCCGAGACTGGCGCGCGGGCGGTTCCTCATCTCGTCACGATAGTCCACGGCGTGCGGGGATCCACCTCAGCCGGTCTTCGGGGTGGCGCGGGCGCCCGCGTGCACGTACGGGGTGCCGTCGGCCAGCTCGTAGAACACCACGGACATCCACTCGGGCGCCTCGGGCTCCTTCGTGACGAACGTGGTCTCGTCGACCGCGACCAGCTTGGTCGCCTCCTGCGCCTCCTGCAGCGCCGCCAGGGCTCCCGTGGGCTCGAACCCCAGCCAGGGCTCCCCGTCGCGCATCGACACCGTGATCCGGGCGCCCGCCCGCTCGTAGACGCCCGCGTAGCGCTCGGCGTCCACCTCGACGGGCGTGGCGGGCGGGCCGAGCGTGGGCGGCACGGTGATGCCGTCGAGCTCGGTGAACAGCTCCGTGGCCACGGCGCGGGTGAAGGCGCCCGAGTGGCCGCCGTTGGCGGCGGCGCACACGATGGTGCCGGTGCCGGGCACGGCCCAGAGCATGGCGTGCTGGCCGATCGTGTTGCCGCCGTGGGAGATGACCCGCTGGCCGTCCCATTCGTCGAGGATCCAGCCGAGCCCCCACTGCCCGCCCAGCGTGTACGGGTTCGGGATGTCCACCTGCGGCTCCCACATCGCCCCCGGGTCGGCGAGCAGCCCGCCCTCCAGGTGCGCCCTGGCGAAGGCCACCACGTCGGCGGGGTTCGCGCAGATCAGCCCGGCCGGCCCCATGGACCGCATGAGCCCCCACTGCGGCGCGGGCCGGCCGTCCACGTGGCCGATCGCGGAGCGGAAGCGCAGCACGTCCTCGGGCAGGGTCCAGGTGTGCTCCAGGCCGAGGGGCCCGGCGATCTCCTCGCGCAGCACGTCGTCCCAGCGCTTGCCGGCCAGCCGCTCGATGATGCGGCCCGCGACGACGAACCCGGAGTTGCAGTAGGACTGGGTGGCGCCCAGCGGGTGGTTCTGGATCAGGTCGGCGCAGGCGGCGACGTACTTCTCCACGCAGTCGTCGCCGCGCCCGGTGTCGATGAACAGGTCGCCGTCGATGCCGCTGGTGTGGGAGAGGAGGTGCCGGACGGTGACGGTCTTGGTGACCTCGGCGTCGGCCACCTTGAACTCCGGCAGCACCTCCGCCACGGGGGTGTCGAGGGTGAGCCGGCCGCGCTCGATCTGGAGCATGAGCAGGGTCGCGGTCCACACCTTGGTGACCGAGCCGATCTGGTAGAGCGCGTCCGTGGTGGACTCGACGCCGGTGGCGGCGTTGAGGGTGCCGGCCGCTGATTCGTGCAGTTCTCCCTGGTGCAGGTACGCCACCGCCGCGCCGGGCACCTCGTACTCGGCGATCAGCTCGGGGAGCCGCTGATCCATTGCTCCAGCCACGCGATGATCCTTTCGTTGTAGTCGTACCGATGTGAGGGCCTGCCGTTCACGATGAACAGGTGGGCGGCGCCGGGGTAGCGCACCAGCCGGACCGGCACCCGCCGCTCGCGCAGCGCGGCGAACCACTGCTCGGCCTGCCCGACCGGGCACCGATCGTCGTTCTCGCCGTGCAGGAGGAGCGTGGGCGTGGTCACCCCGGCGACGTGGGTCATCGGGGACTGGGCGGCCAGGTCGCCCGCGCACTCGTGCGTCTTGAGCAGGTGGCCCATGTCGGAGGTGCCGGACATGCTGGTCAGGTCGCTGACGCAGCCGCCGGCGATCGCGGCCTTGAACCGGCCGGTTCCGGCGGTGAGCCAGCAGGTCATGTAGCCGCCGTAGCTGTAGCCGGTGACGGCCAGCCGCTCGGGGTCGGCGGTGCCGTCGGCGACCAGGGCGTCGACGGCGGCCAGGAAGTCCTGGGTGTCGGCGAGGCCCCAGGCGCCCACGGCGGCGGTGTAGAAGTCCTCGCCGTAGCCGTCGCTGGCGCGGGGGTTGAGCGCGAGCACGGTCCAGCCTTGGGCGGCCAGCGCCTGGTGGTAGAGGTGGAAGCCGTCCAGCACGGGGGCCCAGGCGTTGTGGGGGCCGCCGTGGACGTCCAGGAGCAGCGGGCCGGGGGTCTCGGCGGTCTCGTCGCGCAGCAGGAAGCCTTCGACCTCGGTGCCGTCGGGGGCGGTGAAGGTGCGGCTGATGGGCACGTACAGGTCGATGTCGCCGAGACCGTGGTCGGTGAGCCGCTCCCCGTCGAGGTGGACGTCTCCGGCGCTGTACGGGGTCGCGGCCACGTACGCGACGCGCCCGGCCGCCACGCTCACCCCCGACACGCTGACGTCCTCAGGGTTCTTTGGCACGAGCCTGTCGGCCGGGGCGCGGTAGAGGTGGGTACGGCCGCGGTCGCGGGCGCAGAACAGCAGATCGTCGCCGAGCAGCGCGGGCGCGGCCCCGGGGTAGCCCGGATGGCCGGTCATCACGTTGCGGTCGAGCCCCGTCTCCACCTCGGCCACGCCACCGGGTCCCAGGGTGAACAGGCGCACGTGCCCGACGGGCGTGCCCTTCAGCCCGGCGACGACCAGCCGCTCGCCGAGCCACCAGACCCCGGAGCAGATGATCTCCGGATCGGTCAGCCGCTCGGGCACACCACCGTCCACCTCGATGGAATGGACCGCGCCACCGATCTCCAGGTCACGGTCGCCCTCCATGTCGGCCACGAACGCCAGCCGCGTCCCGTCCGGCGCCCACGACGGCTCACCCGCGTGAAAGTCACCCTCCGTGACCTGCCGCGTCTCTCCTCCGGCCACGTCCACCACGAACAACTGCGTCGTGAGCCCGCGCAGCAACCCGCTCCCGTCGGCCTTGTACTCCAGCCGGTCGGCCACCACGGGCGCGTGCGGGTCAGGCTCGGGACCGGCGGGGCCGCTGTAGGCGATGCGGGTCCCGTCGGGCGACCATTGTGGCGCCCCGGCGCCGAGCGCCGCCGACGTCAGCGCGTACGGCTCCCCGCCGTCCATGGGCAGCAGGTGGATCTGCGGCTTGCCGTCGACCGGCCGCACGAAGGCCAGCGTACGGCCGTCGGGCGACCATCGGGCCGCGCTCCCCGTGGCCAGGCGGCGCGGCGGCGAGCCGGGGGCGGCCAGCCAGATCTCGGTGCGGTTCTCGTCGGTGTCGCGGTCGGGGGTGGTGAGCGTGTACGCGACCGCGCCCCCGTCGGGACGCAGCCGGGGGTCGGAGGGGACGGCGAAGCGGTAGAGGTCGTCCAGCGAGAGTCGCGGCATACCCGAACCGTAGGGCACCGCGGGGCGCCCATCTTCGGTCGTCCGGACGAACACCGCCGGGTTCGTTGTGCGCCCGGCCAAGGGCTCGCTGAAGGGATGGGCGCGGGGCGCGTTAAGGTTTCGGCAACGAACTTCCCGAGCGGCGGGTCCCCTTCGCGTGGGCCCGCGAGAATGGATGGTCAGCCATGGTTGGCACGCCGGTACGGCAGGTCGCCGTGTTCGGGGCCGGGTACATCGGTCTGGTGACCGGCGCCTGCCTCGCCGAGCTCGGGCACCGGGTGGTGATCCGGGACATCAACCCGGACAAGATCGAGCTGCTGCGGTCCGGCGACGTACCGATCTACGAGCCCGGCCTCGGCGACATGATCACCAGGAACAAGGAGCGCCTGACCTTCACCCTGGACCTCCAGGAGACGCTCGACGGCGCCGAGATCGCGTACGTCTGCGTGGACACCCCGCCGTCCGCCTCCGGCGACGCGGACCTGTCCCGGCTCTGGTCGGTGGTGCGCTCCCTGGAAGGTGCCACGCACCTGCGGGCGGTGGTGGTCAAGTCCACCGTGCCCGTCGGCACCGGCGCCCGGGTGCGGTCGGCGCTGGACGCGGCCGGCCTGGCCCATGTCGGGTACGCCGCCAACCCCGAGTTCACCGCCGAGGGGCGCGCGGTCAACGACTTCCTGCACCCCGACCGCATCGTCATCGGCTCGGCCGACGAGGCCACCGCCGCCCTGATCGCGGAGCTGCACGAGGGCGTGGACGGCCCTGTCGCCGTCATGGACGTCCGCTCGGCCGAAATGGTCAAGCTCGCCTCCAACGCCCTGCTCGCCACGAAGATCAGCTTCATCAACGAGATCGCCACGCTGTGCGAGAAGACCGGTGCCGACGTCGAGGAGGTCGCCCGCGCCGTCGGCCTCGACCACCGGCTCGGCCCCCACTTCCTGCGCCCCGGCATCGGGTGGGGCGGTTCCTGCTTCCCGAAGGACTCCGAGGCGCTGCGGCAACTGGCCAGCAACACCGGCTACCACCTGCAGCTCCTGTCCGCCGTGATCGAGGTCAACAACCTGCAGAAGCGGCGGGCGATCCAGAAGCTCAAGGACGAGCTCGGGACGCTGACGGGCATGCGGGTGGCGCTGCTCGGGCTGACGTTCAAACCCGGGACCGACGACATGCGGGAGGCGCCGAGCACGGTGCTGGCGGCCCGGCTGCTGGCGGAGGGCGCCGAGGTGAGCTGCTGGGACCCGATGGCACGCCCGGCCGACACCGAGCCCTGGACGTCGACCAGCCGGTACGAGCGGCCGGAGGAGGCGCTCGAAGGGGCGGACGCGGCGATCGTGGTCACGGAGTGGCCGCAGCTCAAGGAGGTGGACTGGGCTCGCGCGGCGGGGACGATGCGGCGCCCGGTGCTCTTCGACGGGCGGAACCTGCTGAATCCGGCGGAGATGCGGGCGCTGGGCTTCACGTACATGAGCGTCGGCCGCCCCTGACCCCGGCCGGGACCCACTGAACGAGACCCAGGCCGACCTCCCAGAGCGGCAGCCCAGACCGGTCAGGCGGCCTGGTGGCGAGGCGGTCTGGCAGGTGGCCGCGGAATAATCCGTTGCGAGGCGGCGCTGATGCCCGCACTATGTTCCTCATGTTCCCGCACGTCCACCACCCCGCGACGCCCGCCATGCCGGGCGCGCTCGGACGTGCCTGCGACGGCCTGGAGCGCTGACCTCTTCCCGTAAGTCCTGAAGTGACCCGGCGGGGGGAGGTAGACGACCCTGACGGGTCACGAACGCTTCAGGTTCTAGGGAAGGGAACCATGGCCAAGCAGGCCTACGTACGGAACAAGCCCCATCTCAACATCGGCACGATGGGCCACGTCGACCACGGCAAGACCACGCTGACCGCCGCCATCACGAAGGTGCTGGCCGAGCGGGGGCAGGCGACGTACACGCCGTTCGAGCGGATCGACCGTACCCCGGAGGAGGCCTCCAGGGGGATCACGATCAACATCTCGCACGTCGAGTACGAGACCGCCACCCGGCACTACGCCCACGTCGACATGCCGGGCCACGCCGACTACGTGAAGAACATGATCACGGGGGCGGCGCAGCTCGACGGTGCGATCCTCGTCGTGTCCGCGCACGACGGGATCATGCCGCAGACCAGGGAGCACGTCCTGCTCGCCAAGCGGGTCGGGGTCGAGCACCTGGTCGTGGCCGTCAACAAGGCCGACGGCGCCGACCCGGAGCTGATCGACCTGGTCGAGCTGGAGCTGCAGGACCTGCTGGCCGAGCACGGCTACCGTGACGTGCCGATGGTCCGGGTGTCCGGGCTGCGGGCGCTGGAGGGCGACCCGGTCTGGACGGCGTCGGTCGAGGCGCTGCTCCAGGCGGTGGACGAGCACATCCCCGTGCCCGTGCGGTACGTGGACGCGCCGTTCCTCATGCCGGTCGAGAACGTGCTGACGGTCACCGGCCGCGGCACGGTCGTCACGGGCGCCATCGAGCGCGGCACGGTGCGCGTCGGCGACTCGGTCGAGGCCGCCGGGTTCGGTGAAGGGTTCGCCGCCGTCGTGACGGGCGTGGAGACGTTCGGCAAGACGATGGAGCGGGGCGAGGCCGGGGACAACGCGGCCGTGCTGCTGCGCGGGGTACGCCGCGAGCAGGTGCGGCGTGGCATGGTCCTGGCCGAGCCGGGCAGCCAGCGGGCCCACCGGTCGTTCACCGCCCGGATCTACCTCCTCACCCCGGAGGAGGGCGGACGCCGCCGTCCGATCGGGTCGGGGTACCGGCCGCAGTTCTACCTGCGGACGACCGACGTGCCGGGTGAGCTGACGCTGCCCGGCTCGGAGGTGGCGCGGCCGGGTGACACGGTCGAGGTGTCGGTCGAGCTGGGCAAGGGCGTCGCCCTCGAGCCCGGCCTCGGCTTCGCCATCCGCGAGGGCGGCCTGACGGTCGGCGCCGGCACGATCCTCACCGTCCCGGCCTGACCCACGGGCGCCCATCCCCGGCCAGGGGGCTGGGCGCCCGACCGACAACCGAGCGACCGGACCAACGATCCGGTGTTCAGCCCCATGAACCCAACAACCGGACCAACGATCCGGCACCCGACCCAAGACCGGGTTACCGGCCCGAAGGTCGGGTGACGGGTCCCAGGATCGGGTGACCGGCTCAATCCGAGCCGGGGATCCCGTGGCCGGTCTGGGGACCGGGAGTCCGGCCCCCGAAGAACGGGTGGCCGGACTCTGAAGACCCGGGTGGCCGGTCCAAGGGCCGAGCCGGGGTTCGTGGTCGTGGAGGCCGGTCAGGACGGGTCGAAGCGGAGGCGGAGGGTGGCTCTGCGGGCCAGCAGTTCGTACGCCGGCAAAGTGCCCGGTCCGCACGTGGCCGTGCCGATGCCCTGGTGGGCCAGGTCCAGGTGGAGGTGCAGGCGGTCACCCGCCACCAGGTCCGGGCGGTGCTGGGCGGCGGCCAGGTCGTCGGTGCTCCACCTTCGCGCCGTCAGCCCGAACGTGGGATCTCCCGACACCCGGAAGCCCCCGAGCTCCGCCCACCGCACGTCGGCGCGGTGGCCGTTCTCCTGGGGATACACGTACGGCGTCTGCAGGTCCTCGACCGAGGAGGACCAGCGGCCCACCCGGGCGGCCATGCCGGTGTCCGGATAGACCTCCCCCGGCCCCAGCCCGAACCAGGTGACCTGGTCGACCAGGCCGCCCGGCAGCGACATCGTGACGCCGAGCCGCGGGATCGGGATCCGCCAGTCACCGTCCGGCTCCAGGTCCAGGACGAGCCGCAGTCCTCCGTCGAACGTCCACCGGTACGTCGCCCACATCCCGACGTCCGTGGCCGCCGGAGCGACCCGGGTCCTGATGGTCAGCGAGTCACCAGACGAGACTTCGGGTGAGGCGCTGACCGGCACGCCCCGCGAGTCGCCGAACGCGATGTCGTCCACCCGGTGGGTGAGCCGGTGCAGGCCCAAGTCGCGCCATTTGCCCTCAAGCCCGCCATACCGGTCGTTGTCGGTGGGTGCGCGCCACAGATCCAGTCGCGGCCCCTCCACCTCGGCCCCGAACAGCCGCACGAGCCGCCCGGTCGCCGCGTCGAACGCGCAGCCGCCGACCGTCAGTTCGGCGCCGTCGCGGACGAACGCCGCCGCGACGTCCCGCGGCCGCGGCTCGGGCCGGGCCAGGAGCGCCTGGCCCCAGGCGACCTCGTGCCCGGCCTCGGCCCACGGCTGGTCGGCGGCCAGGACGGCGCGTACGGTCAGCCACCGCTCACCGCCCGCCCCGCCGGTCACGTCGGGCAGTTTGCACTCGCCGCCACCCGCCGGCACCTCCAGGCGGTGTTCGGCGATCGGCTCGCCCTCCACCTGCACCGAGGCGACGAACTCCAGGTGCGACAGGTCCGTGAAGCCGTAGCCGTTGACGACCCGCACGACCCCGTCGCCGAACTCGAACCTGACCGGCTCGAACACCTTCTTCAGGTCGTGCAGCCCGGGCGACGGCGTCCGGTCGGGGAACACGAGCCCGTCGATCACGAAGTTGGAGTCGTGGACGGGCTCGCCGTAGTCGCCACCGTAGGCGTACTCGTACGAGGGGTGCGCCAGCCCGTGGTCGATCCACTCCCAGATGAACCCGCCCGCCAGCCGCGGATAACGCTCGAACAGCTCCTGGTACTCGGCCAGCCCGCCGGGCCCGTTGCCCATGGCGTGGGCGTACTCGCACTGCATGAACGGCATCGCCCGCCGCCGCGCGTCCAGTTCGGGGTCGTCGAGCGGGACCTCTTCGCGCCGGCCGATGGCCTCGACCTCGGCGTGGGAGGCGTACATGCGCGAGTAGACGTCGGTGTGCGCGCACGACCGGTCGCCCTCGTAGTGCAGCGGCCTGGACGGGTCGCGCTCACGCGTCCAGTCGGCCATGACGGCGAGGTTGCGGCCCACGCCGGCCTCGTTGCCGAGCGACCACATGATGACGCTGGGGTGGTTCTTGTCACGTTCGACCATGCGGCGCATGCGGTCGAGCAGCGCGTCGGCGTAGCGGGGGTCGTCGGTGGGGTTGCCGCGCCAGCCGACCTCGCCGAAGCCGTGGGTTTCGAGGTCGCACTCGTCGATCACCCACAGGCCCAGCTCGTCGCACAGGTGCAGGAAGTCGGGGTGCGGCGGGTAGTGGCTGGTCCTGACCGCGTTGACGTTGTGCCGCTTCATGAGCAGCACGTCCTCGCGCATCGTCTCGTACGGCACCGTACGGCCGTGCTCCGGGTGGAACTCGTGCCGGTTGACGCCCTTGAACAGCAGCGGCCGGCCGTTGGCCAGGAGCACGCCGTCCACGATGGAGATCGTGCGGAAGCCGACGCGCAGGCGTACGGTCTCCTCCGGGCCGGTCACCACGGCGTCGTAGAGGCGCGGCGTCTCAGCCGTCCACGGCTCCACGTCCACGGTCACCTCGGCCCCCGGTTCGAGGCCGTCGATGCCGAGTTCAGGCACGCTCAGCGTGCCGGCGCCCTCGAAGCCGATCGTGCCACGCCCGTCCTCATAGGAGGCGCGCACCCACACGTCGGCCGTGGAGCGGGTGAGCGTGACGTCGCGGAAGATGCCGGGCATCCACCACATGTCCTGGTCCTCCAGGTACGTGGCGGCCGACCACTGGTGCACCCGTACGGCGAGCACGTTGCGGCCCGGCCTCAGGTGCGGCCCGGCGTCGTACTCGACAGGCAGCCTGCTGCCGGTCGAGAAGCCCAGTTCGTGGCCGTTGAGCCAGACCCGGGCGAAGGACTCGGCGCCCTCGAACCGCAGCCGCCCGCCCGTCCAGCCCTCGGGCAGGTCGAACGCGCGGCGGTAGTCGCCGGTCGGGTTCTCGCCGGGCACGCGCGGCGGGTCGATGGGGATGGGATAGGCGACGTTCGTGTACGCGGGCGCGCCATGGCCGTGCAGCACCCAGTGGGACGGGACGGGAAGGTCGTCCCAGCCCGCGTCGTCGTAGTCGGGCCCGGCGAAGTCGTCGGAGACGTTCGCGGTGGGCGAGAGTCGGAAGCGCCACGTCCCGTTGAGGTCGAGCGCGGGGGCGTCGGAGCGAAGTGCCGCCCTGGGTTCGAGTCGCCCCGAACCGGCGGTGAAAGTTTCGAGATCCATCAACCGCCGAGCCTAGAGGTTCGAGGCGATTTCGTCATCGATGAGTCCGGTGTCCAATAACGACCGGGGTACGGCTGCTCACCTGTTCCGGGAGGAGGCGCCGGTGGACGTCATGCCGGCGGTGTCCGGGGCCGCGGCGAGATAGCCGGCCAGCAGGGACTCGGCGACCGCCCCCACGCTGGCGTCGTCGGGCAGGAACTCGGGGCTGTGCAGCCCGGCCTTCGTGTTCACGCCCACGAACATCATCAGCGACGGCGCCACGTCCACGTACCGGGCGAAGTCGTCGGCCCCGCACGAGCGCAGCTCCTCGTTCACCGTCCACCCCTGCTCCCGCAGCCGCTCCCCCGCCCGTACGGCCAGCGCCGGGTCGTTGGTGAGGATCGGCTCCCCGGGCAGGATCTCCACCTCGGCCACGCACCCGCACGCCTTCGCGGTGTCCTCGATCACCTGCGTGAACCGGGCGTGCAGCCGCTCGCGCCAGCCCGCCGACAGGGTGCGCAGCGTGCCCCTGGCGACGGCCTCGCCCGGGACGGCGTTGGGCGTGGTGCCCGCGTTGACGGTGCCGAACGTGACCACCGTCGGCGCCATGGGGTCGGCGGCCCGGCTGACGAGTTGCTGGGCGGCCACGATGACCTGCGCCATGGCGTAGACGGGGTCGCGGGTGAGATGCGGGTACGCGGCATGCCCCTCGGCCCCCCTGACGGTCACCCGGAACTCGTCGGAGGAGGCGTTCACCGGGCCCGGCGTGCAGGCCACGACCCCCTCCTTCAGCACCGGCTGGACGTGCGCGCCGATCATGGCCCGTACGTGGTGCCGCTCCAGCGCCCCGGAGAGCACGACGTCGAGCGCCCCGGAGGGGAAGGTCTCCTCGCGCGGCTGCAGCACGACCACGAGCGGCGCCCCGCCGTCGCAGGCGGCCAGGGCGCGGGTCAGGGCGATCACGGCGGCGAGGTGCACGTCGTGACCGCAGGCGTGCATCGCGCCGTTGACGGAGGCCCACGGCACTCCGGTGCGTTCGATGATCGGCAGGGCGTCCAGCTCGCCGCGTACGGCCACCGCGGGCCCCGGCCCGCCAATCCTGACGATCGCGCCGGTGCCCGCCACGGTTTCGACCGTTCCGCCGGGCAGCGCGTCGAGCACCCGGTCGAGCGTCGGCCCCTCTTGCCCCGATACGTGCGGCGTGGTGTGCAGTTCCCGCCGTAGCGCCACGGCGGCGGGCAACTCCCGCCGCAGCGCCCCTCTCAGCTCCGCCCCCATGCTCAGACGACGACCGTTCGCACTCACTTGCCGCGATCTCCCTTTCTCATCCCCCGGCCCGAAGGCCACAGACCTCATTCCACGGCCCGAAGAGCCATTCCTCATCCTCCGGCCGCCAGGCCATAGACGCGGCGCGCGTTCTCGGCGCCCACCATGGACGCCACCCGCACCGCCTGCGCCACGGACCACTCCTCCTCCGCCACGAACCCGCCCAGCACCCGCGCCATCGCCCGCCGCCAGAGCAGCGCCCCGAGGTGGTGCAGCTCGGCCGGCCCGAAGGCGTCCGACGAGAAGAGGATCTTCGCGAACGGCGCCACCTCCAGGCTCTCGGCGACCAGCGACACACTGCGCGCCCCGGTGTAGCCGACGCCCAGCCCCACGTCGAAGTAGACGTTCGGGTACGCCTGCGCGAGAAACCCCGCCTGCCGCTGGTACGGATAGCAGTGCAGCAACAGCAGCGGCACCCCGGTCGGCTCGGCCAGCTCGATCAGCCCGCGCAGCAGCAGCGGATCCGAGCGCCGCAGGTCGAGATCGGGATCACCGATACCGACGTGGAACTGCAGCGGCAGCCCCCGTTCGAGCCCGGTCCAGATCAGGTGACGCAGCAGCACGGGGTCCGACAGCCGCCGCCCGCCCTCGGCCAGCCAGCGCCCGGCGGCCTCGGTCACCTCGTCGCGGGCGGGGCGCGCGGGGTCGAAGTCGAGGCCGTACCGGTAGGCGGCGACGGTCTTGAGTCCGCGCGCCGTCCGCGTCCGCTCCCACAGCGCCCGCGCGAACCGGTCCGCGAAGGCGGACGCCTCGCACCCGCCGGCGGCCACCTGCTCGGCCACGGTCTCCAGGCGCACCACCTCGTCGGCGGGCGCGCCGCTCGCCTCCGCCATCCCGGACGGCCCCAGCAGCTCCTCGGCCCGGTAGCCGGTCTCGATCAGGAAGTGCCCGATCCCGGCGGCGCCGAGCAGCAGCCGGTTGACCTCCTCGGCGCCGAGCCTCGCCCGCCGGGCCAGGTATTCCTCCGGCGTGCAGAAGGGCTCCAGCCCGAGCACGGGCGCGCAGTGGCGCAGGATCGCGAAGCCGAGCTGGGAGTCGAACTGGGTCATCCACTCGGGCACCGGCTGGTCGGACTCGGTGATCAGCTCCTCGAACGCGTTGCGCGACAGGTCGCGAGCGGTCGCGCCGTGCGCGTGATGGTCGACCAGCGGCAGCGCGTCGAGGGCGCGGGCGACCCCGCCGGGCACGAGATCGAGCTCGATGGACATCGGTGCCCCTCCCGGTCGGCTCCACGGCGATCGGCCACCCCGGTCGGGCGGCGCCCCACGATCTCGTACCCCGGGCCCCTTCCCGCGACCCGCCGAACCGAACACGACCCGACAGGAAAGGGCCCCGCGGGACGTCCCGCGGGGCCCTTTCCGTCAAGATCAGCCGGCGGTCCTGGGCATCACCGACACCTGAGCCTGCCGGGTGACGCCGCTGACCGTGACGGAGATCGTCACCTGCCCCCGGAACAGGGCCGTCAGCGTGCCCGTCGCCGGGTCGAAGGCGGCCGCGTGCGAGGGCTTGGCCGTCTCGGGCGTCCCGATGTGCAGGTTCGCCGAGCCCGCCCACGTGACCGACACCGGGTACGCGGCCGGCACCGTCCTGTTCCCCTGCCGCACCACGGCCGTCACCTTGCCCGGCGCGCCCACGGCGACCGAGCCGGGCGCGGTCAGGGTGAGCTCGTCGAGGTGCGGCCGTACCTGCGTGCCGATCCACTGCGGCCCGCCGGTGAACCAGTCGCGCTTCGCCTCCTCGGCCTCGGCGGCGGTCACCGGGTCGACGCCCCACAGCGACCACCCGGTGAACCCGCCGTCGTCGGGCGCGGTGGCGGGGTTCTTGCCGGAGTTGCCGTTGATGAAGTACGGCACCGCGTCCACCCGGTCGGCGTGGAACGTCCCCACGTGCGCCCCGATGTAGGCCGCGCCCTTCCCGGTGGTGCGCTGGAAGTCGGACAGCCACCCTTCCACGAGCGCCGCCTCCTTCCGGTCGCCGAGCTGACTGCCCTTGCCGGGCGTCGGGTCGCGCGGCGGCACGTGGAACAGCACGGTGACCGACCCGATGGCGTCGTCCTTCGCGGCCTTGTCCAGCTCGCTCCGCAGCATGGCCACCTGGTCGTAGCCGCCGCCCCGCAGGTTCAGGCGGGAGGTGTCCAGGGTGACGAAGCGGGTGCCCTTGTGGTCGAAGGTCGTGTACGTGTCCCCGAAGACGGCCCGGAAGTTGTCGATCTTGCCGCCCATGACCTCATGGTTGCCCGGAACGTAGTGATATTTCACCGTTCCACCGAGCTCCTCGTCGAGGATCTTCTTCGCCAGCGCGAAGTCCTCCGGCGACGCCTCGTCCACCAGGTCACCGTTGATCAGCAGGAAGTCGGGCGAAGCCGCCTTGATCTCGCGCAGCGTCCTGCGGGCGTTCTTCACGATGTCGCTGTCGGGGTCCCTGGCCACGAACTGCGCGTCCGACATGACCGCGAACCGCCACGGCATCCGGGACACCTCGGCCTTGACCACCGGGTCGGCCACCTTGGGCGCGGCCGGGGCCGACACCGACGGCGGCACCTTGGCCACCAGCCCGTCGATCATGATCTCGTTGGTGTACTTCACGTCGGCCTTGGTCTCGGCCACGTAGAAGCGCCGCAGCTTGAGCGGGTAGTTGACGCCCGGCGGCACGGCGAACTCGACGAGCTTCCAGCCGGTCCACGTCATGTACGGCCCGCGCAGGATCTGCGACTGCCCGAGCGCGTCGTAGAACTCCAGGCTCGGCCACTCTCCCTTGCCGGTGGAGTGGATCCAGAGCCCGAACGCCTGTGGCTGCCCCGGCACCACGATCTGCTGGGGCGGGCTGGCGTACGCGGCCCGGGTGGCGGTCGAGGTGGTGAAGTCGTACGAGAGCTTGAGCCCGCCCCCGCTCTGCCCGGGCGCCGCCGACAGCGAGCCGGTGGCGCGGGCGGCGGCGAAGGTCCACTTGGCCGCGTCCTCGAAGTCGGCGACCGGCTTGTCCTCGAATCCGACGGTCACGGGCACGGCGGTGGTGATCTCGCCGACCTTGGCGGTGATCAGCCCGGAGCCGGTGGCCTGCTTCGCCTTGACGGTGAAGTAGCCCTGCTCGGTGGCGCTCACCTCGAACAGGTTCTTGTCGTAGTCGAGGCTGAGGTCACCGGGCTCGATGGGCGCGGAGTTGCCGTTGCGGTCGTAGCCGACCACGCCGAACGTGGCCACGCCGCCCGCGCCCGGCATCCCGAGCCGGTCGGCCGTGGCGCCGAGCCGCCGCAGGGGCTGGAGCACGGTCATGTCCAGGGTGCCCTTGGCCATGCCGTTCCAGGCGGTGACGGTGGTCCGGCCGGGGTCGAGGGCGTAGAAGTGGCCGTTGCGGAGCACGCCGTGGGCGGCGGGTTCGGCCCGCCACGACGGGGTGCCGGCGGCGGGGCCGTACGTCTCGTCGTACCCGGCGGCGGTCAGCTTCCTGCTGAGGCCGGGGAAGACGCGCTCGGGACGGCCACCGGCGACGGGCCCGACGCCGGGCGCCTTGGCGGGGTCGCTGGCGGTCTCCAGCCAGAAGCCCTTCAGCTTGCCGCTGCCCTCGGGCGCGTAGAGCGCCAGGCCGTTGGGGACGTGGCGCTCACCGCCGTCGGAGGGGCTGTTCTCCACCTGGACCTCGGCGGCGCCGGGCTCGCGGGCCAGCATGGTGGAGGAGCCGCCGCCGTCGAGGTTGAGCGCGTTGGCGGCGCCGAGGTCGGCCATCATGGCGGCGAGCTCGTTCAGCGTGACGCCGCGGCTGTCGACCTGGCGGCCGTCCACGGTGAGCAGGTACATCTTGCGGCCGTCGGCGGAGAACCCGACGGCGGTACGCGGGTGCGCGGCGGCGTCGGTGGAGTTCTGGACCACGCCGTCCTTGATCAGCACCCAGTTGCCGCCGACGGCGGCCTTCACGGAGCTGCCGTCCGACGGCTTCGGCTGGTACTTCACGTCGATCCGGTCGCCGGGCTTCAGCGCCGACAGCGCGGCGGCGCCGGCGTCCCTGCCGAGCAGGATCGTGGTGCCTGCGGGGATGGGGCCGGTGCCGGGCGTGGTGCGTACCTCGGAGACCACCCCGTTCACCAGGACGGCCTCGGCGACGGACGTGGCGCCCTCGACGGCGCGGGCCCGGTTGTAGGAGCCCCACAGCGGCGTGAACAGGCCCACGCCGCCGCTCCGCACGATCTGGTTGAACTGGGTGAGCGCGATCGGCGACCCGCCCTGCGGGGTGGCGCTGCCCTCGAAGTACATCTTGAGCACGCGCCCGACGCCCTCACCGGTGACGGCGACCGCGTTCTCGTGACCGGTGACCGGCGACTGGATCAGCGTGCCGTCCTGGACGCCGATGCCCTGGGCGGCGCCCGAGTTGTTGATGTCGAAGAAGTCGCCGTTGACGGCCGCGACGGCGCGCGAGCGCTTGGCGGGACCGGACAGCGGCTCGGTCTTGGACACCTCGCCCGAGAACACGTAGTCGGCCTTGGCGCCGCCGAGGTCGGCGGTGACGGCGTCGGCGCGCAGCCAGCCCAGCGCGTCGTAGGTGTCGAACGAGGTCAGCGAGATCCCGGGCGCGACCGGCCGGGTCCTCTTGGCCGTCTCCAGGCGCTGCTGCCCGGCGGTGGCCTTGGCGAGGAGCGTGGAGGGCGCCGGATAGGACGACGCTTCGAGGGCGTCTTCTGCGGGGGGCGCGGGGTCGGCCTGCGCGGGCGCGCTTACGGCCATGGGGCCTAACAGGAGCGCGGCGGCGGCCAGCAATCGGAGGGTCTGCACGACCGAACTCAATCGCTCGTGGATATAACTTTCAAGTCTTCGGAGTGAACTAAAAGATAATTTCACAACTTGCCCGTCCCCGCCGCTGCTTACAGGATGGGCGAGTGGATCGAGAGGCGCTGTACCGCGACCCGTATCCCGTCTACGCCCGGGCGCGCGCCGCACCGGGGCTGACCTTCGTCGACGAGCTGGACGCCTGGCTGGTGGCCCGGCACGCCGACGTGCGCGAGGTGCTGAGCAGGCCGGGCGACTTCTCCTCCCAGGGCGCGCTCCGCCCCGAGCTGATCCCGGCGGCCATCGAGGAGGCGGCCAGGTTCGAGGCGCCGGTCCAGGGCTTCCGCCGCCGGGTCACCCGCCGCTGGAGCTGGCGGGCACCGCGCTGGGCGAGGACGACACGGTGTTCGTGTCGTTCGGCTCGGCCGGGCGGGACGGCGCCGTCTTCGACCGGCCCGACACGTTCGACCTGACGCGGGAGCCGGTCCGTCACCTGTCGTTCGGGCACGGCGTCCACGGCTGCCCGGGCGCGCTGCTGGCCCGCGAGCAGCTCAGGGTCACCCTCGAACTGCTCGTCCGCGACCTGCCCGGCCTACGTCTCGGCGGGCAGGACGTCCGCATGGCGGCCACGCTCATCCACCGGGCTCCCGAGGAGCTCTTCCTCCTCTGGTGAGCGCACGCCCGCGTGCAGCACGAGCGGCACGGCCAGCGCCACCACCATGGACAGCACGGCGGTGCCCGAGTCGTTGACCAGCATGCCGACCACGCCGCTGACCATCGCGCCGATGAGCCCGGCCCGCAACATGGGCGCCCGCGCGAACGCCCTGGGCACCATGCCCGCGCTCACCTGCCCGGGCCGCAGCACCGCGAAGATCAGGAAGGCGAGCCCGGCCAGCACGATCGGCATGAGGTTCGGGGAGAGCATGGTGTGCAGCATGGCGCCGAGCTTGCGCGCGATCATGGGCAGGAAGGTCCCGTCGATCACCTGCCCCACGAACCTGCCGAGGTGCGTCTGCGAGGCCGGGGGCCGCAGGTAGTCGAGCACGGCGATGGCCGACACCGCCACGCCGCCCAGCACGCAGAACCCGGCCAGCTTCAGCACCGACACCCGCTGTCCCGCCACGAGCAGCGCGGTGACGGCGATGCCGGGCACGAACGCGATCACGCCGCCGAAGTCGCTGCCGATGCCCGGCCAGCCCGCCAGCAGCATCGCCACCACGCCGAGCACGGCCACCCCGGCCACCGCCGCCCGCCGGTGACCGGCGCGCACGAGGTGCTCGGCGGCCACGGCGGTGCCCATGAGGACGGAGGTGGCCAGCAGCGCGTACGGGATGTTGGCCAGCCCGTAGTAGCGCCCGCCGACCACGGCCGTGTAGCCCATCAGCGAGTTGAACTGCAGCGTCGTGCCGGTCAGCAGGTCGCCCACGAGCACGGCCGCGTTGACCGCGGCGACGGCCGCGGGCGGCCCGAGCGGGTCGCGCCGCCACGGGCCGCGCAGGGCCACGACGGAGATGAGCGCGGTGCTCGCCAGCACCCCGGCGAGCATCGTCACCACCGGGTACGGGCTGCGGTCCCAGGGCAGCAGGTTGACCACGTACGTCGAGACGGGGATGGAGGCCATCACGACCGCGGCCTTCGCGACCAGGCCGAGCCGCCGGCGGCGGGACAGGAAGAGGTAGGACAGCGAATAGAAGGCGACCGTGAGAATGGCGAACCCGGTGAAGAAGATGCCGGTCATGCCGCGCACGGTGACGCCCGCCATGTCGTCCCTGCGCAGGTCGTCCGGCGTGATGGGGTCGCCGAGCCGCCACGCCAGCCCGATCATGCTCGCGGGCCTTTCGAGGCCGGCGGCGGCCAGGATGGTGGGCGTGACGTCGGGCAGCACGACGAGGTCGTCGCGCCGCGTCGAGTGCGCCCCCACGGACGGGCCGGAGATGCCGGCCGGCTGCTCGGTTCCGGGGCGCTTCCACATCGCCGCCCGCAGGTGCGGGACCGAGCCGTGGTCGCCGACCCCGGCCAGGATGATCTCGGTGCCGGCGGGCAGCCGGTCCAGGGCGGCGCCGACCTGGGCGTCGGCCTGGCGGGCCAGCTCACGGCGGCGTTCGGGCGCGAGGATCTCAGGCTCTGATGGCAGCTTGCCGTCCACCAGGTACGCCTGCGCGAACGCGGGCACGTCCACGGCGATCACCCGGCACTTCGACCAGTCGGCCAGCCCGGCCGGCTCGGCGGCGTAGAGGTCGACCTTGCCCTCCCGGTCGGCCAGCGCCAGCGCCGCGCCCCGCCCGACGGCGGCCGTGCACTGCCCGGCGGCGTGCGCGGCGGCGCCGATCGTCCCGGCGTAGGCGCCGTCACTGGTCTTGAGCAGCTCGGTCACCTGGGGCACGACCGCGCCCTGGCCCTGGACGATCGGCTCGGGCGGGAGCCCGCACCGCTGCCCCACGGCCGACCGCACGCCCGCCGACACGCTCAGCCACCCGTCGTACGGGCAGGTCACGGTGCCGACGGCCTTGACGGACACGGACCCGAGCCCGCTCTGCCCGGCCAGCTCCCACAGGCGTGGCGTGTCCGTCGGATCCACGTCAGCCCAGAGCAGCCCCGGCACCCCGATGAAGGCGACCCGCCCGCTCTCCGCGCTCTCCTCCGCCTGAGCGGGCGTGGCGGGCCAGCACATGGCCCACGCCACCACCATCAGCAGCAGCAACCTCACCGTCAGCCCCCTGTGGACGTGGCGATCGACTCGGAACGCGGGCCACCCTACCGGGCGAGCCGCTCAGGCGGCGGGCTTCACGGCGATCAACCGCGACAGTTCCTCGTGATACGGGCATTCGAGCCAGTAACCGGAGTGCCATCGCGCCTCGGGCAGCGGCTCGCCGGGCCCGGGCGGGAGCGGGTCCCAGCAGAACCGGTCCACCGCGCCCGCGTCCGGCTCGCAGGTGAAGGGATCGACCCGCCGGAACACGGACCCGCCGATGGGGTCGCTCAGCCGGTAGAGGTTGCTCCAGGGCACCGCGTCACGCACGGCCGCCAGCCCGCCGTCGCCGAAGTAGGCGGGGAAGAACGGCGCGTACAGGCGGCGCAGCGGCGACCCGTGGGTGAGCAGCCGGACGCGCCCGCGTATCGCGGGCCTGAGCTGCAGCGCGAGGGCGGCGGCGATGACGCTGCCCTGGCTGTGCCCGGACAGGACGACCTGGTCGCCGCCGGTCCTGGCGAGCGCGCCGACCCTGGACATGAGCTCGGGGACGACCCGCTCGGTGTAGCAGGGCGGCGACAGCGGATGGATGGCCCGGGGCCAGAAGGTGGCGATGTCCCACAGGATCCCGATCGTCCTGCGCAGCCGGGTGTCGCTGTACGTCCTGCGCCCGAGCAGCACCAGCCCGATGACGATCGCCGTCATGGCCCAGCTCCCGGCCGAGGCGAGCAGCCCGGCGATCCCCCCGTCCGGGGTGAGCAGCCGCAGCGCGTAGATCACGGTCACCGCGGCGAACCCCGCCACCCCGATCCCGGTGACCACCGCCAGCAGGAGCCCGGCCCGATCGGTGAGCGAGGCCAGCGCCCACTTCCCGGCGACCACGCCGGCGTCGTCGCGCTGCCCGTAGTAGGCCTTCAGCTCGGGTGCCAGCCGCGCCGCCTCGGCCCGCCGCAGCAGATAGAGCACGACCGCCACGGCGGCCAGCCCGAGCACCAGCAGCGGCACCAGGGCCGCCGTCCACCAGACGGGGTCGTCGAGGAAGAGCTTCCTGCCGAGCGGCGCCGGATGGGCGGCGAGGTGAGCGGGATGGGCGGAGGTGCCGGGCACGCCGAAGAACGTGGCGGTCCAGAACAGCAGACCGAGCGCCAGCACGTTGGCGCTGCCCGCGGCCAGCATCAGGGTGAACCAGGCCGCCACCCCGCCCAGCGCCCGCCGCCCGGAAGGCCGCTCCATCCGGGCCAGCGCACACGTGCCGGCGAGGATGAACACCCCGATCCCGACAGTCAGTACAAATTGGACCGTTCCAAAGCCCACGCCGGGCAGTTGCCGCGTCACCGCGCCCGAGTACGGCAGCCCGGCCAGCGCCGCGCCGACCGTGGCCAGGAACGCCAGCGGCGCGCCCACCCGCAGCGCGTGACAGGCGAACGTGAGCCACGGTGGAGTCCGCCGCCCCGAGTGCGGGTCGAGCCGCCGGGCGATCGACGGCAGCGCCGCCAGCACCACGGCGGCGAGTAGCAGGCCCGCGTTGGCCAGGGTCAGCGCGAGCCCGGCGGGGGTGCCCGCGAACGGCGCCGACACGGCCAGCCCGATGGAGGCGATCGCGTAGGCGACGTGCACGACCCGCAACCGCCAGACGGGCGCCGCCCCGTGCCACAGGCGCGGGCGCGCGAGCAGCGGCCCGACCTCGGGACCGGCCCGCCATTCGCTCGCGGGCGGCACGACCCGTTCGTCCCTGAGCCAGGTGCGCCGCGCGATCCACCACAGCAGCACGACCACCAGCAGCGGCGGGACGGCGGTGACCGCCAGCCGCTTCGACGGCTCGTCGCCCCACAGCGCCCCCAGCCAGTGCACCCACACCGGAGCCGTGTCGTAGGTGCAGGCCCGCCCGGCGGCGGTGCACTGCCAGCCGATGAGATCGACGCTGGCCAGCGTGACGGCACCGACGAGCGTCCCGGTGAGCAGCAGCCCGAACAGCCGCTGCGCCGCCTCGACGGCGTGCCGCAGCCGGGCCCCGCCGGCCGGCCGGGGCAGCATGAAGTAGGACAGGTTGGCCAGCGAGAACGGCAGCAGGAGCAGCCACAGGGCGATCGTGCGTCCGCCGGAGGTGAGGTTGCCCCACGCGTACGCCTCCCGGCGCCGCACGCCCGGCACGTCGGGATGCTCGCCCGTCGGCCGCCCACCGGCCCACCAGCGCCGGTAGAACCCGGTGGTGCCGTCGCCCGCGACGAGCCTCGGATGCGGATGATCGAGGATGCCGGCCGGCGGCGTGCCCGACACTCCGTGCACCCGGAGCTCGGTCACGCCGCCGGTGGTCTGGTCGATGAATCCGTCCACCTCATCAGGATCCCGTACCAGCAATGATTACGCAAAGTGATTAATTGACTACGATTTGGTGGCCCCGGCGGTCAGGCCGGTGATCAGGTGGCGCTGGACCAGCAGGAACACCGCGCCGGCCGGAATCGCGATGAGCACCGCCGAGGCGGTCATCAGCCCCCAGTCGGACCAGTGCTGGCCGATGAACTGCTGCAGGCCCACCCCCAGGGTGCGCTTGTCCTCCTGCGACATGAACACCGTGGCGTAGCCGACCTCGCCCCAGGCGGTCATGAAGCAGTAGAACGCGGTCACCGCGATCCCCGGCCGGGCCAGCGGCAGCACCACCCGCCAGAACACGCCGAACGGGGTCAGCCCGTCGACCATGCCGGCCTGGTCGATCTCCACCGGCACGGTGTCGAAGTAGCTCTTCATCATCCACGCGCAGAACGGCACCGCGATCGTCATGTACGCGATCACCAGCCCCGGGATCTGGTTGAGCAGCCCCAGCCCGGCCATCAGGTTGTAGAGCGGCACGATGAGGATCGCCACCGGGAACATCTGCGTGAGCAGCAGCAGCCACATCACGCTCCGGTGCCCGGGAAAGCGGAACCGGCTGACCGCGTAGCCGGTGGTGGCGGCCAGGAAGACGCCCAGGACCATCGTCAGCCCTGCCGTCAGCACACTGTTGAGCAACCACTGCGGGAACTGCGTGCCGGTCAGCACGCGGGCGTAGTTGTCCAGGGAGGAGTCGTTGAACAGTTGCAGCTCGGCCGACAGCCAGCTGTCGCGCGGCTTGAGCGAGGTGAGCACCAGCCACACCACGGGGAACAGCGAGATCGCCACGGCCAGCAGCAGCCCGCCGTGCAGCCCGATGGAGGCCAGCGGCCCCCGCTCGCCGCGAGGACGCGTCTTCACCACGGGTCTCCTTGACTGCGCAACGTACGCCGGTAGCCGACCGCGAGCACCACCAGCATGGCCAGGATGATCACGCCCCAGGCCGCCGAGCCCGAGTAGTCGCGGATCCCGGTGAACGCCTCGCGGAAGGCGTAGGTGACCAGGATCTCCGTCTCGCTGCCCGGCCCGCCCCTGGTCACCAGGAAGATGATCGGGAACATGTTGAACGTCCAGATCGTGCCGAGCAGGACCACCGTGCTCGACACCTGGCGCAGCCCGGGCAGCGTGATCGCCCTGAACCGCTGCCAGGGGCCCGCCCCGTCCACCTCGGCGGCCTCGTACAGCTCGGCCGGGATCGACTGCAGGCCGCCGAGCAGCGCGACCATCATGAACGGCACGCCGATCCAGACGTTCACCGCGATCACCGCGACCTTCGCCGTGAACGGGTCGTCCAGCCAGCCCACGCCGCTCAGCCCGGCCATCTTGAGGAAGCCGTTGATCACGCCGTAGTCGCTGTTGTAGAGGTAGCGCCAGATGAACGCGGCCACGAACGCGGGCACCGCCCACGGCAGGATCAGCAGCACCCGGTACACCGACCGGAACCGCAACCGCCGGTTGAGCATCACCGCCAGGCCGAGGCCGATGCCGTAGTGCGCGGCGACGCAGGCGACCGTCCACACCACCGTCCAGAGCAGCTTGTCCCAGAACAGGCCGCTGGTCAGGATCCGCACGTAGTTGTCGAAGCCGACGAACTCGTAGGTCGCCGGGATGACGTTCACGCCGATGGTGCGGCCGATGTTGGCCTCCGTCGCGTCCGTCAGCGACAGATAGACGCCGCGCGCCAGCGGCCAGCCGATCAGCACCAGCATCACGACCAGCACCGGCGCGACCATCGCCCACGCGTACCAGTGGGTGGACAGGGAGCGCCGCCACCGGCCCGGCTTCTCACGGCGATGGCCGCGGGCGGAGTCGCCCGCGGCCGTCACCCGTCCGGTCGATACCGCCACCGGTCAGCTCCAGTCCTTCATGATCCCGCGATACTGCTCATCGACCTTCTTGAGCACGTCCGCGGGCGCCGACTCACCGCCGACGAGCGACTGGTAGCCCTCCAGCAGCGGCTGGAACAGCTGCCCGCCCTCGGGGATCCACGGGCGCGGCACCGCCGTGTCCATGATCGGCTGGAAGACGGCCACGTCCGCGTTGCCCTTGACGTCCGGGTTCTCGTACGCGGAGGTCCTGGTGGGCAGCAGGCTGATCTCCTTGGCGATCTTCGCCTGGGCCTCCGGGGTGGTCATGAAGCGCACGAACTCGTACGCCGCCGGGATGTTCTTCGACCCGGCGTAGATCGCCAGGTTCCAGCCGCCCGTGGGCGCCGCGGCCTTGACCGAGCCCGCCGGCACCGGCGCGATGCCCAGGTTCTTCTTGTCCTTGAACTCCTTGCCCTGGTAGATCTCCGACAGCGCCCACGGCCCGTTGTAGATCATGGCCGCCTTGCCCTCCTTGAGGGCGGTCATGGCGTTGGCGTAGCTCTCGGTCGTGGCCGGCTTCGGCGCGGCGCCCGAGGTGATCAGGTCGGAGACCGTCTCGATGGCCTTCACGTTCGCCGGGGAGTTGACCACGATCTTCTTGTTGGCCACGTCGAGCAGGTCGCCGCCCTCGCCGTACATGAAGGGCAGCAGGAAGTAGGAGTCGACGTTGAGCGCCAGCCCGGCGACGCCCGTCTTGGCCTTGACGTCGAGGGCGGCCTGCTTCAGCTCGGGGATCGTCTTGGGCGGCTCCTCGTGCCCGGCCTCCTTCAGCAGCCGCTTGTTGTAGATCAACGCGAGGGTGTCGGTCACCTGGGGCACCGCATAGGTCTTGCCGTTGTACTTCGTGCTGCTCAACGGCCCCGGCAGGAAGTCCTCGGGCTTGTCGACCGCCCGCGACCCGTCCAGCGGCTGCAGATAGCCCAGTGACGCGAACTGCGAGGTCCACGCCACCTCGGATCGGATCACGTCGGGCGCCCCCGAACCGGCCTGGGCCGCCGTCTGGAACTGGTTCTGTGCCTGGTCGGAGGGCACGTTCACATATTTGACCTTGATCTGCGGATATTTCGTCTCGAATTCCTTGATCAACGCCTGGAACGTGGGCCCCTCACTGTCCGGGCGCGTCGTGTCCCACCAGGTCACCTCGCCACTGATCTTCGACGGATCGGAGACCGACGCGGCCGGCGCGGCGGGCTCCCCGCCACCGCCGCCGCAGGCGGAAACCGTCAGGGTGAATGCCGCAACGACCGCTGCGGACGGTAAAAGTCGTCGCATGTCCTGCTCCTCACAGCTCGATCGGAGGTCGGAGTAAGCCGGAGGTTACGCCGACGTGACGCTCACCGGTAGATGGGGACATAAGGTTTCTGCAAGTTGTTACATTGATCCACACGCGCGGCGACCGAGACTCGGAACCTCGCGTTCCCCGATGTTCTCGCAGGTCAAGCCGGAACGCCCTTCATTGTGAACCTCCCGGCGCCCGGCGTCTGCTGGCGCGCCCGCCATGATGCGGTTTAGCGGGTTTCAGAAATCTTTTGTAAGTATTGCAAGCGCCGTCATCCGCATCACCGCCGCCCGGGACGGGAATGACGACGGCTGGGACTGCAGGGGGCGATTCCATCAACCACGCGGATCTGAGCAAGGCCAGGGCCCACTGGATCGATCGGGACACGGTGGCCTGGCAGGTCGAGCCGGAGCATCGGCACTCCCTGGCGCTGGGCGGACTCGACGGCGACCTGGGGGTCATTCGGCTGTCGCCGGGCTCGCTGAGCGAGGAGCAGCGGCGGAAATGGCCGCATCTGGCCGGGTTCCAGGCGCTGAAGGTGGATCCGCGTGACGCCGGTCTCGTCCGTGAGGCGCTGCGCGGCCGGGTCGTGGCCGTCGCGCGGGACTCCGAGGGCACGCCGCTGGCCGCGACGGGCGTGCAGATCCCCGGCGTGCTCGACGACCTCTACGCCAAGGCCGCGACCGCCGCGCTGGGCCCGTCGGGGCGGGTGGTCCCGAGGCTGGCGCTGTGGGCGCCGACCGCGCGGAAGGTGGAGCTGGCGCTGTACGGCGGCCGGGGCCGGACCGTGCGCCGGATGCGGCGCGACGACGAGACCGGTGTCTGGTCGGTGCGCGGGTCGCCGTCGTGGATGGGCCGCGAGTACACATACCTGGTCACCGTCTACTCCCCCGCGGCGGGCGAGATCGTGACGAACGAGGTCACCGACCCCTACAGCCTGGCGGTCACCGCCGACGGGGTGCGCAGCCGGCTGGTCTCCCTCGACGCGGCCGCGCTCAAGCCGCCCGGCTGGGACCGGCTGGTCAAACCGGCGGCCGTGCCGCTGCACCGGGCCTCGATCTACGAGCTGCACGTACGCGACTTCTCCGCCTCCGACGCGAGCGTTCCGGAGGCGCGGCGCGGCACGTACACGGCCTTCCGCTGCGACTCCGCCGGGATGCGGGAGCTGCGCGCCCTGGCCCGCGACGGGCTGACGCACGTGCACCTGCTGCCGGTGTTCGACCTCGCCACCGTCCCCGAGCGCCGGGCCGACAGGACCGAGCCGGAGGGCGGCCTGGCCGCGCTGCCCCCGGACTCCGAGCGGCAGCAGGAGTCCGTGGCGCGCACGGCCGCCACCGACTCCTTCAACTGGGGGTACGACCCGCTGCACTACACGGTGCCCGAGGGCTCCTACGCGACCGAGCCGGACCGGCGGATCGCGGAGTTCCGGGGCATGGTCGCCGGGCTCAACCGGGCCGGGCTGCGCGTGGTGATGGACGTCGTCTACAACCACACCCACTCCACCGGCGTGCTCGACCCGATCGTCCCCGGCTACTACCACCGGCTGCTGGACGACGGCACGGTGGCCACCTCCACCTGCTGCGCCGGCACCGCGCCCGAGCACACGATGATGGGCCGGCTCGTGGTCGACTCGATCGTCACCTGGGCGCGACATTACAAGATCGACGGCTTCCGCTTCGACCTCATGGGCCACCACCCGAAGGCGAACCTGCTCGCCGTCCGCCACGCCCTCGACGCGCTGACCCCGGACAAGGACGGCGTGGACGGGAGGTCGATCATCCTGTACGGCGAGGGCTGGGACTTCGGCGAGGTGGCCGGCGGCGCCAGGTTCGAGCAGGCCACGCAGGCCGGCCTGGCCGGGACCGGCATCGGGACGTTCAATGACCGGCTGCGCGACGCGGTGCGCGGCGGCGGGCCGTTCGACGCCGACCCGCGCGTGCAGGGCTTCGGCTCCGGGCTGGCGGGGGCGCCCAACGGCTCCCCGGCCAACGGCACGCCCGAGCAGCGGCGGGACCGGCTGGCCGGCTACGGCGACCTGATCAGGATCGGGCTGACCGGCAGCCTGCGCGACTACGTGCTGCCGTCGGGCCGCAAGGGCTCGGAGGTGAGCTACAACGGCTCGCCCGCCGGATACGCGGCCGGCCCTGACGACGTGGTGACGTACGTGGACGCGCACGACAACGAGACGCTGTACGACGCGCTGGCGTACAAGCTGCCGCGCGACACCCCGATGGCGGACCGGGTGCGCATGCAGGCGCTGTCGCTGGCCATGGCCGTGCTGGCGCAGGGGGCGGCGTTCGTGCACGCGGGCTCCGAGCGGCTGCGCTCGAAGTCGCTCGACCGCAACTCCTACGACTCCGGCGACTGGTTCAACCGGCTGCTGTGGGACTGCGCGGACGGCAACGGCTTCGGCGCGGGCCTGCCGCCGAAGGCGGGCAACGAGGACAGGTGGCCCTACGCCAGGCCGCTGCTCGCCGACCCCGCGCTCCGGCCGGACTGCGCGGCGATCAACGCCTGCCGGGCCAGGTTCGGCGAGCTGCTGCGGATCAGGGCGTCGTCGCCGGCGTTCGCGCTGGGGTCGGCGGCCGAGATCCGGCGGCGGCTGTCGTTCCCCGCGTCGGCGGAGGGGGTGATCGCCCTGCACGTGGACACGGCGGGCCTGGATCCGCGCTGGACGTCGGTCACGGTGGTGTTCAACGCGACGCCGTCGGCGTGCGCCCAGGCGATGCCGGAATCGGCGGGGACGGTGGCGCTCCATCCCGTCCAGGCGGTCTCGGACGACCCCGTCGTACGGGAGTCGGCGTTCGACCCCGCCACCGGCACGCTGACGGTCCCGGCGCGCACGGTCGCGGTATTCGTGCGGTCTTAAGTGTCTGAGTGTGACCTTTCGGGGTATTTACTGGCGTTGAGCGGCACGACGGCGCAAACTGGATAGACGGCGATCGCGTGGAGCAGTGGAGCACCCGTGGACAATCACCTTGATCACATGCCGGTCCTGTCCCGTGGCAGGCATCGCAACCCCAAACGCGGTGCGTGCTTCATGGAGCTGGCCTCCTATCTGGCCGGGGAACGATGGAGCGATCATCCGGCCTGCACGCATCCGTTGCTGGCCGCGCTCGCCCGCCTGGTCAACGACAACACCGGCGACGAGAGCCGGGCCAAACTCGTCCGGCTGGTCCCGTCCATCATCGGCCTGGCCAGCGATGACCTGCGGGTGGACGCGCGGATAGCGCTGCGCTGCGCCACCATGGCCCTGCCGGTGGCGGCGGCCGAGCGGCAACTGGCGCTGGCGGTGTCGGTGCTGGCCGCCGAGGAGATGCTGGCGCGCCTCGACGGCGCTCCGTCAGGCCGGCTGAGCGAGACGAGCCGGCGGGCGATGGCAGAGGTGCCGCAGGCGGCCGAGCAGGCCAGGCGCTTCAGCCGGGCGGCCCGGATCACGGAGAAGGGCTTCCGCCGGTACGCCGCGCCTAACGCGGTGCAGCTCGCGGTGGTGGGCATCGTGCAGGCGTGCATCAACGACCCGGACGCGCTGCTGTGCCGGCTGCTGGAGGAGTCGATCGACGACTGCTCCGCCCTGATCCACGGCGCGGAGACCCCCGTGGTCACCGCTCCCGTTCACGCCTGACGGCCTTCCGTCAGGACCTTCGCCAGGGCCTCGGCGACGCCGGCGGCGTTCGCGGGGTCGTCCATGAGCATGGGCTGGCGGACCCAGACCACGTCGCCGGCGGCCGCGTCGGCCGCCGGGCAGGGCTCGGCGCGGGCGCCCGCCTCGGTCAGCGCCGGCAGGGTGCCGAGCGGCGGGTAACCGGCGTCGAGCGGTACGCCTTCCGCCGCCATCGCCCGCAGCAGGAACGAGCGGCCGACGGGGGTGCGCAGGCGGAGCATGAGCAAATGCCGCGAGTCGCGCGTGGTGCCCGGCGGCCTCGGCACCACGGTGACCGCGTCGCCCAGGTGCCCGAGTTCGCGTTCGAGTGCGGTGGCGAAGGCGTTCCGCCGGTCGATCTCCGCGTCGAGGCGGTGGTCCAGCCAGGGCAGCAGGAGCGCGGCCTGGATCTCCGTCAGGCGCAGGTTCCAGCCGACGCCCGGGTGGCCGTACCAGGTGCCGCCGCGCAGGCGGCCGACGTTGCAGGCCGACCAGACGGCCTCGTACACGATCTCGTCCCGGCAGACGATCAGGCCGCCCTCCCCCGCCGTCATCGCCTTGCTGGCCTGGAAGCTGTACACCCCGGCGTCGCCGAGCCCGCCGATCGGCCGGTTCCGGTAGGTGGCGCCGTGGGCCTGGGCGGCGTCCTCGATCACGGCCAGGCCGTGCCGGGCGGCGAAAGCGTTCAGCGGGTCCATGTCGGCGGGGCTGCCGGCGAGGTGCACCGGCATGATCGCGGCGGTCCGTCCGGTGACCGCCGCCTCCGTCGTCCGCGCGGACAGGTGCAGGTCGGCCGGGTCGACGTCGGCGATCACGGGGACGGCGCCGGCGAGCAGGACGGCCGTGGCCGAGGCGACGAACGTGTACGCCGGGACGATCACCTCGTCCCCAGGCCCGACGCCCAGGCCGCGCAGGGCGGCGAACAGGCCGAGCGTGGCGTTGCCGACGGCCACGCCGTACGGGACGCCGGAGCGGCGCGCGAACGCCTCGGCCAGCTCCGCGCACACGGACCCGCCCTGCGTGGCGCCCCACCGGCCGCTCTCCAGCACGGCGGTGACGAGCTCCCACTGGGCCTCGTCGATCGGCGGCGGCCACGACGGCCACGGGGCGGTGCGTACGGGGGTGCCGCCGTGCAGGGCGAGGGTCATGGGAGGCGTCCCTTCAGGAGGCGGGCCAGGTTGCCGCCCTGGATGAGGGCCCGGCCGGCGGGGTCGAGCGGGGCGAGGGCGACGCGGCCGAAGCCGACACGCAGGTCGAGGAAGCAGGCGTCGGAGCCGTACACCACGCGGTCGGCCCCCAGCAGGGCGGCGAGCCGGGCGATCCAGCGGCCGGTCATCCTGGAGCCGCAGATCTCCAGGTAGACGTTCGGATGCCCGCTCACCAGCTCGGCCGCCCTGGCGAACCCGTGCGGCCAGAGCCCGGCGTGCCCGAGCAGCAGCGGTACGCCCGGGTGCCGCCCGGCCACGGTGGCGAACCGCGCCGGGTCGCTCCACGGCGAGTCCGTCTGGCCGTGGGCGAGCACCGGCAGGCCGAGCTCCCACACCGGGTCGTAACGGGCGTCGTCGAGACGGCACTCGTGCACGTCCGGATGGATCTTGACCCCCCAGACACCGTCCCGGGTGAGCCGGTTGCGCTGGTGCGGGTTGTACACCTGCCACACCCCGAACCGCCCCGGATGCCGCTCGGCCGCGGCGAACGCCAGCCGGTTGCCCTCCTCCGCGCACGGCCCGACGGCGAGCAGGTGACTGATCCCGATGGCGTCGATCCCGAGCCGGTCCATCGAGGCGACCAGGCCGACGGCCGACGGGTCGGGGATGAGGAAGTCGGGCCAGGGACCCAGGTGACCGTGCGCGTCCAGGATCATCGCGGGCCTCCTTCCGCGAACAGGCTGCCACCCGCCGCGATCAGGTCGATGTCGGCCTCCGGCAGGTCGAGATGGTCGAGCAGGAACCGGGGGCCGCAGTCGTCCAGGACGGGCGCGCCGGTGCCGAACACCAGCCGCTCGGCCCCGACGTGCCCGGCCAGCCACTCGACGCCGTGCTGGGTGTTGACGGTGCCGATCTCCAGCCACAGATCGGGGAGCTCGGCCATGAGCTCACCGATCGCGCGCAGCCGCCGGTAGCCGGGGTTGAGCAGCAGGACGCGCAGTCCGGGCAGCCGCCCGGCGAGGGCGATCAGCTCCGCCGGGGAGGTCTCGTCGAGTTCGATGGCCACGGTGGTGCCCAGGGCGGCCAGCCGGCGCAGGGAGGTAGGCCCTGTCAGGTCGAAGCGGTGCCGGGCCGGGCAGAGCCGCACCATGGGCACGTCCCAGTCCGGCACCGGCTCGAACGGCTCCGGCAGCAGCACCGGCACCGGCCGCAGCCGGGGGTCGCCGACGTCGAACAGGGCCTCGTTCCCGGCGCGGACGTCGGAATAGAGGCTGAGGGTGTGGGTCACGAGAGCCTGGTGGACGCCCAGCCGGTCCATCTCCGGCCGCGGGTCGCGCGGCAGGTCGTCGAAGGGCACGGGGCCGATGAGCCGGTGGGCGTCCAGCACGAAGTCCGGCATCAGCTCTGGGTGATGGTCAGGAGCGGGCAGCGCGGGTCGAGGTCGATCCTGGCCAGGTGCCGGCCGCTCAGCGCCCACGCGCGCCAGGAGCCGGGCTCGAAGTGGAGCTGCGGGTTGGTGTACCAGTCGTCGCCCAGGCCGGTGGCCAGGTGCCGGGTCTCGGCGCCCAGCTCGTAGGCGTTGCCGCCGCCGAAGAACGTACTGGCGAACACCTTGCCGCGGTGCACGGTCAGCTCGCCGTACCCGGACAGGGTGCCCTGGTGCTTGACGGTCCTGGTGGCCAGGTCGAGGGCGATCCAGGCGCCGGAATCGCGCTTGTAGACGCCGTACAGCAGGCCGTCGTGGACCTTGATGTCCTGGAATGTGCGCATGTTCGGCACCGGGTCGGCCTGCCACCGGACCTTGCGGGTCCTGAGGTCGAAGGCGGCGACGGAGGCCGTGGTCTTGACCGGGGTGACACCGCCGCCGCCGAGCACGTCGCCGCCCAGGTAGACGACGCCCCTGCGGGAGTCGAGCGAGAGGCTCATCAGGCTCTGGCCGGGGATGACGCCGAGGTAGGAGTCGACCCGGCCGGTGCGGGGGTCGATGACGGACAGGGCGCCTTCGAGTCTGCCGCCGAGCGGGGCGGAGGCGACCAGCAGTTTGTCGGTGACGGGGTCGTACTCGATGTCCCACGGGCGCTGCTGGTCGTGACCCAGGTGGGCCACGCCACGCACCCGGTCGGTGCGCAGGTCGATGGAGATGATCTGCCCGCTGGGGTAGATGGCGGCGTAGATCTTGTCGCCGCGCCGCACCAGGTCCTTGGGCTCGCCGGGGACGCGGAACCTGCGCTGCTTCCCGGTGCGCAGGTCACGCACGTCCATGAAGAAGTGGCCGCCGACGTAGACGGCGCGGCCGGGCACCAGCAGCATGCTCTGCGGGCGCTCGGGGCCGCTCGGCAGGCCGGCCTCGATCAGGTCGGTGAAGTCCGGGACACCGGTACGCAGGTCCAGCGACCACATGCCGCCGCTGCCGGAGAAGCCCACCAGGGTGTGGTCGTCCACGAGGGCGAGCCGCCGGGTCTCGTCGTCCTGCGACGGCGGGTCGGCGACCTTGGTGATCGCGCCGTCGCCGGTGCGGTAGCGGTGGACGGCGCCATCGGGGCGCGAGGTGCCGTAGACGGTGCCGTCGGGGGCCACGGTGAGGGCGTCGAGGCTGCCCGAGCCGAGGGCGACGCGCCTGATGTCGGTGCCGTCCTTGCGCACGTCGATCAGCGTGGGCCCGCTCACCGCGAGCACGCGGTCGCCGTGGTCGGCGACGACGCCGATGCCGGCCGTGCCCTGGGCCAGCTCCTTGACGGCGCCGGTCGCGCGGTCGATCGCGACGAGCCTGCCCTTGTCGAGCAGGCCGGCGTAGACGTTCACGGCGTCGGCGGCGACCGCCCTGACGTAGCGCTCCCCGGCGGCCAGCACGCCGAAGTCGCGGATCGCGCCGGTGGCGGGGACGTACTCCTTGACGCGGCCGTCGGGGTAGGTGCCCGCGTAGAGGGTGCCGTCGGGCGCGGCGGCCAGGCTCCAGACGAAGCCGCCGTTCCTGCCCAGCGTGGCCAGGTGCGCGACCTCGCCGGTGGCCGGGTCGAAGCTGTAGAGGTCGGGTACGGGGTAGGTGCCGACGTACACCTTGCCGCCGGACACGGCGGTGGCCCAGCCGCCCTCGGGTTCGCCGGTCGCCGGGGCGTCGGGCAGGCGGACGCTCCTGACGACTTTCCGGGTGGCCAGGTCGATCTCGGCCAGCACGGGCGGTTTCTGGCCGCGCGCGACCACGTACGCCCTGCCCTCGTGGACGGCGGCTCCCACGATGGCTCCGGTGACCGACGCGGGACCGAACGTCTCCACGCGGGGCCGGTCACATGTGCGGGGCGTCGCCTCAGCGGGGACCGCCGTCAGCGACAGGGTCACGGCGAGAGCGGCTAAAACGGCGAGGGACCTGCGCGGCACGGCCGCACCTCCTTGTTGCCCAATTTTGGCCCAGACCGTAATCTGCTGAGCGCGATTAGTCAATGGAGGTACGGGTGTGACGGCGTTCGACGCGCGGGAACTGGTCGGCGAGCTCGAAGTGACCCTGGACGTGGACGTGCTGGTCGGCGCGTACCCCGACCGCGACGGCCCACCGGGCACCCCGGAGACCGTCCTGAAGACCTTGGCCTCACACCGGATCCGGGCCGGCGCGGTGGCGTCCCTGCGGGCCGCCCTGTTCGACACGCGGTCGGGAAACGACGAGGTCCTGGCCCTGGGCGACGCCGTCGTGCCGGTCGGGACCGTGGATCTGCGCGATCCCATCGGCGCGGTGCGGGAGATCGACCGGCTGGCGCCGCTGGGCGTCCGGGCGATCCGGCTCTTCCCCGGCGAGCAGGGCGTCGAGGCGGGCTTCCCCTCGGTCCGGCACGTCGCCAGGAGGGCGGCCACGCTCGGGCTGGTGGTGCTGACCGGCGGCGACGTGCGGCGGTTCTGGCAGCCGTTCTCGGGCCTGGACGCCACGGTGGTCTTCCTCGACACGCACTTCTACCACCTCGGCGACTTCCTGGTCGTCGCCGCCGACGAGCCCGGCTTCCACACCTCGACCCGGCTGCTCAACTCCCCCGACGCGCTGGAGACCGTACCGGCGGACCGGCTCCTGTACGGCTCGCGCACCCCCCACTACGAGCCCGTCGTCCCGCTCCTGCGCCTGGCGACCAGCGGTCTGACCCCCCAAGAGATCGCCGCCGTGGCGGGCGGCAACGCGCGGAGGCTGCTCGGATGATCATCGATGTGCACGCCCACTGGGGCCCGTGGTTCTTCACCATGGACGTCGCCGGGGCCAACGTGGCCACCATGGACCGCTTCGGCATCGACCTGTCGATCGTGTCGGCCACCGAGGCGGTGATCTACGACGCCCCGGCGGGCAACCGGGCCCTGGCCGACTGGCTGGCCACGCAGGACCGCCACCTCGGCTACGTCACCGTCAACCCCCGCAGACTGGCCGACGCCGAGCGTGACCTGCGGGAATACCTTCCCACCGGCCGGTTCGCCGGCGTCAAGATCCACACCGACTACACCGGCTCCTCCGCCGCCTCGCCCCAGACGCGTGAGGCGCTGGCCATGGTCGCGGAGGCCGGGCTGCCGGCACTCGTCCACACGTGGGGCACCACGGTGCTGGACCTGGCCCAGACCTGCGCCGACACGCCCGGCCTGCGGGTCATCGCGGGCCACATGGGCGCCGAAGGGTATGCCCACGCCATCGAGGCCGCGAACGCCTGCGACCGCCTCTACCTGGAGCCCTGCTACTCCCACGCCCCGGCCGGTCGCATCGCCCGGGTGGCGGCCCGGGTGGACCGCACGCGCCTGCTGTTCGGCACCGACTCGACCCTCATCGACCCGGCGTCGGCGTTCGGCGCGGTGGCGGCCGCGAACCTGGACGCCGAGACGGCGGAGCTGGTCGCGTGGCGGAACGCGGCCCGGCTCTTCGGTCTGGACATTACGGCCTAGACCGTTATAGCGTGCGGCCAACCTTCCCGAGGAGAGCCCGCGCATGATCCCCCGCCGCCGTTTCCTCCAAGCCGCCGCCGCCTCGGCCGCGGCGGCCACCCTCCCCGCGACTCCCGCCCTGGCCTTGGATCGCGAGCCCGTGGGCACGATCACCGACCTCGGACCGGCGAGCGTCGCCAGCCCGCTGGGCAACGGCGAGTTCGTGGGCGACGTGCTCTACATGGGCTCGCGGGGCCTGGCGCCCAACGTCGTCGGCGCCTGGGACCTGAGCCAGGACAGGGTCACGGCCCACTTCGACATCCCCACCGGGGTGGGCATCTGGGCGATGTGCAAGGTGGGCACCGACGTCTACGCGGGCACCCATTCCCGCTCGGACCTCTACAAGATCGACACCCTGACGGGCACGACCACGAAGGTCGCGGAGTACCCCGACCCCTACATCTGGACCATGGCCTCCTCGCCCGACGGCAAGGTCTACCTGGGGATGTCGCAGCCGGGCCGCGTGGTGGAGTACGACCCCGCCACCGGCACCAGCCGCGACCTGGGCCAACCGGCCCCCGGCGAGGCGTACGTCCGCAGCGTCCAGGCCGACGGCACCCACGTCTACGCCGGGGTCGGCACCAACGCCCACCTCGTCGCGATCGACAGGAAGACCGGCGAGAAGCGGGAGCTGCTGCCCGCCGAGGTGGCCGACCGCGACTGGGTGTCCAGCATGTCGATCAGCGACACCCACGTGGCGGGCGGGATGAACTCGCTGGCCGAGCTGATCGTGCTGGAGAAGGCGAATCCGGCCGCGTACCAGGTCGTCAAGGCCACCGCCCCCGGCGAGAAGTACATCGTCTCGGTGCTGATCCACGACGGCTGGGTCTACTTCGCCGGCCGCCCGACCGGGACGCTCTACCGCTACCGCGTCGCGGACGGCACGTACGAGGTGCTCGGCGTGCCCTACCCCGAGGCGGCCACCGTGCGCATCCTGGAGCACGAGGGGCGCGTCTACGGCCTCCAGGACCCCGGGATCTTCATCTACGACCCGGCCACCGGCACGATCGACTACGTGAGCCACGTCCAGAAGGGCTTCACCGCGGCCCCCGAGGAGCCCATGTCGGTGCACTCCGACGGGAAGATCGTCTACGTCGGCGGCAAGGGCGGCTGCGACCTGCACGACCTGGCCACCGGCAAGGTCACCCGGCTGGCCGTGCCCGGCGAGCCGAAGACCATCATGACCGTCAAGGACACCACGTACCTGGGCGTCTACACCCAGGCCGCCCTCTACTCCCACCGCGCGGGCGACCCCGAGGCGAAGCTGCTGCTGCGCACCGGCCACAACCAGGACCGGCCCAAGGACCTGTGCCACGACAGGCTGACCGGCCTGATCGTCATGTCCACCCAGCCGGAGCCCGGCCACCGGAACGGCGCCCTCGACGTCTACGACCCGAGATCCGGCAGGCTCGACACCTACCGCCCGGTCGTCGAACGCCAGACCGTCTTCTCGCTCACCGCCCTGCTCGGCACCGTCTACCTGGGCACCAGCACCCAGGAAGGACTCGGCGCGCCGCCGGTGACGCCCGCGGCCCGGCTGGCGGCCTTCGACCTGCGCACGCGCAAGGTCACGTGGGAGATCGAGCCGGTGCCCGGCGCGAGCGCCGTCATGAGCCTCAAGCACACGCCCCTGGCCCTGTACGGGCTCACGAACGACGGCGTCCTGTTCGAGTACGACCTGCTCAGGCGCACGGTCACCCGCACGGTCAAGATCTGCGACCGTGGCGGGGACCTGCTGCTGTCCGGGCTCCACGGCTACACGAGCGACGAGGACGCCGTCTACACGATCGACCTGGTCCGGTTCACGGCGAGAAAGCTCGTGGACGGGCTGGCGAGCGACTGGTTCGGCGGCGGCTCCCGCCTCGCCATCGACCCGTCCCGCAGGGCCCTGTACGGCCTCAAGGGCCGCGGCCTCATCCGCATCGCCATCTGAGAAAGGCCGGGCCCCCGCCCTTCGTGAGGACGGGAGCCCGGTCGTGAAGCCCGCCTACCGGTAGGTGATGTCGGACTCCGCATAGCGGCAGTGGGTGCCGTCGGGGCCTGAGCCGATCTTCTCGGGCTCGCTGCCCTTCGGGACGCCCTTGTACCGTTCGCAGATGGTGGCGCTGCCGTACACCGTGATCCGGCTGAAGCGGGCGGTGTCGCCCCAGTTGGAGTTGATCCCGGCCAGGACCTTGGTGGAGCGGGCGGTGACGCCGTCCATGACCACGTGGCGCTGGTAGGAGGAGGAGCAGTTGCCGCAGGCGCGGTAGAGCTTGCCGGAGCTGTGCACCTGGAAGTTCCTGATCGTCACCGTGCCGGCGCCGTTGTGCTGGAACACCTTGTCCGCGCCGGACTTGGCGCCGCCGCCGTCCACCAGGTAGGTGGCCGACGAGCTGGAGCTCTTGAAGGTCGCGGCGTCCTCACCGACGTCGTTCCACCACACGTTGCGGATCGTGCACGACCCCTCGCAGTGGATGCCGTCACCGGCCGGGGCGTCGATGATCACGTTCTGGATCGTGCCGCCGTTGGCCACGGTGAACATCGGGTCCTGGCTCTCGCCCTGGCCGCCGTCGCCGATGCCGTAGTAGCGCTTCATGCCGCCGTCGAAGAACGTCCCGGCGTCGCGGGTCGTCGTCTGGTGCACGCTGCCGGTGTCCGGCGGCCATGCGCCGCTGCCGTCACCGCCACCGCCCGGAGGAGGCGTCGGCGTCGGGGTCGGGGTCGGGTCCGGTGTGCCTCCGCCCGCCGGGCGCAGCGTCCACTGCTTGGTGGCCACAGAGTCGCAGGAGTTCTGCTGGAGCGGGGCGTTGGCGGCGGTGGAGTTGTCCTTGACGTTGAGGCACTTGCCGCCGTTGCCGTTCACCACCCGGTAGCTCGCTCCCGACGCGGTGAGCTGCCAGGTCTGGGAGGCGGCACCGGTGCAGGTCTCCTGCTGGACCGCCTTGCCGGCGCTGGTGGAGGCGTCGCGCACGCCGAGACACTTGCCGCTGTGCCGCGCCTTGATCTGGTGTCCGCCGCCGGAGGCGGTGATCGTGTAGACCTGCCCGGCCGCGCCGGCGCAGGAGGTCTGGACGAGTTGCACGCCGTCGCCGGTGCTCTGCCCCGGTACGGCGGCGCACAGGCCGCTGCCGTCGTTGGCCAGCGCGTAGTCGCCGTTGGACGGGGCGGCCGAGGCAGGGATGGAGGTCGCGGCCACGAACCCGCCGGTCGCCAGGAGGCCGGCGGCCAGCGCGATGGCCACCTTGATGCCTGAGCGCCGCCGTCTTCCCGCCGCTGTCGTTGTCAGCAAGTGCCGAGCTCCCCTCGTGCTGGTAAGCGCTTTCCTCGAATGCGTGCGAGTGAAGCACAGGGGCGGGAGGGCGAGAAGCCGCACCCGGCGGCGCGGCCCGCTGGTTCGGCGTCCGGCCAGGTCAGGGGCTCTGCTCGGAGGCGGCGGGAGTTGCAGTACCGCGTGAAAGTTTCAGCGGGCGGCCGCGAGGACCCTGGCGCGCTCGCCGTCCGGCAGGGCGGGGCCGTACGGGTCGAAGGCGTGGGGCTCCGGGATCAGGCCCTCGGCGGCGGCCAGCCACACCATGCGCTGGACGTATCCCTCCATGGGGGCCGTGAAGGTGGCCGCGGCCAGCCGGTCCAGGCGCGCGGACGCCTTCTCGAACCCGCGCAGGTCGTCGTCCTCGAACGCGCGCAGCACCGCCGCCGTCGTCTCCACCGAGGCGGCCGCGATGCCCACCAGCGCCGCCTGCGCGCCCCAGAGCAGCGAGGGGCCGAACATGCGGTCCTCGCCGGTGATGGCCAGGCGGTCCGACGCGCGGGTGAGGGCGATCGTCTCCTGGCAGCCCATCGCGTCGGACAGCAGGGCGGTCTTCAGCCCGGCGACGCCGGGGTGGCGCAGGATGTCGCGGAGCACGGCGGGCGGGCAGGGGTCGGTGTACAGGTCGAACGCGATCATCGGCAGCCCGGCGGCCGCCCAGACCTCCTCGTGCAGGGCCAGCCGGTCACCCGGCGACGGGAACACCAGCACGCCGTCGGCGCCCAGCTCGGCGGCCACCCGCGCGTTCACAGTGGGTTCGGCGGGACCGATGCCGGCGATGACCGGGACGCCCGTGCGGCGGGCGCGGGTGATCAGGCCGGCGCGGACGTCCGGCGGCAGGAACGGGCCGCGGCCCGTGTGGGCCAGGACCGCGAGCGCGTCCGCGCCCGAGGCGGTCAGGCGGCGGTAGTACGCCTCCGCGACGTCGAGGTCGACCTCGCCCGACCGGGTCATCGGCGTCGCCGCGGCCGCCACCAGGGCACCGCGCAGGCGATCGCGCAGGCGGGCGGCCCGCGCGTCGATCGGCGTGCTCATCGTCGCTCCCCTCACCGTTTGGTCCGGGCGACAAGCGTAGGGGATCACTTCAGCCCGGTCATGGCGATGCTGCTGACCAGGTAGCGCTGCAGCAGGAAGAACACCACCAGGCAGGGCACGGCCGAGATCGCGGCGGAGGACATCAGCGTCGCCCACTGCAGCTCCTCCGTCTTCAACACCGTCAGGCCCACGGTCAGCGTACGGGTGGCGTCGCTCTGCGAGATCACCAGCGGCCACAGGAAGTCGTTCCAGTGCCACAGGAACACGAACACGCCCAGCGTGGCCAGGATCGGCTTGGTCAGCGGCACCACGATCGTCCAGTAGACGCGCAGCTCCGAGGCGCCGTCCACCTTGGCGGCGTCGAACAGCTCGTCCGGCAGGCCCAGGATGAACTGGCGCATCAGGAAGACCGCCTGCGAGTTGGCCAGCGTCGGAACGATCAGCCCCCAGAAGGTGTCGGCGCCGCCGAAGTCGGAGACGAGCACGTACAGCGGGATGAGCGTGGCCTGGAACGGCACCATCATCGTGGCGAGGAACGTCCACAGCATGGTGTCGCGGCCGGGGAAGCGCTTCTTGGCGAACGCGTACCCGGCCATCGACGAGGTCAGCAGGATGACGACCACGGAGACGGCCGAGTAGACGAAGGAGTTGAGCGTCCATTCGGCGAACCCGGAGGCGTTCAGCACTCGCGCGAGGTTGTCGAAGGTCAGCGACTCGGGCCAGCGCACGGGCACGGTCGGCTCGCCCCGGGGCGAGAGCGCCACGATGATCATGGCGAGGAACGGGCCCATGGTCAGCAGCGACATGACCGAGAGCAGCGCGTACAGCGCCCATCGGCGGCCGCGGGGGCGGCGCGGGGCGGCGGGGCGGCCGGTCCTGGCGGCGGTGGGGCGCGTGGCCGTCAGCGTCACGTGTTCTCCTTGCCGGCGAAGCGGCGCTGGATCAGCGAGACGGCCAGCACGACGGCGAAGAGCACCATCCCCCAGGTGGCCGCGTAGCCGAACTCCCAGAACCGGAAGCCGCGTTCGAAGATGCCGTAGATGAGGGTGTAGCTGGCCTTGGCGGGGCCGCCGCCGGTCATCACGTAGATCGTGTCGAAGACCTGGAACGAGGCGATCGTCTCGATCACCAGGACGAAGAAGAGGGCGGGCTTGAGCAGGGGCAGCGTGATCGAGCGGAAGCGCTGCCAGGCGCTGGCGCCGTCGACCCTGGCCGCCTCCAGGTAGGAGCCGGGGATGGCCTTCAGCCCGGCCAGCAGGATCAGCATCGAGTAGCCGAAGCCCTTCCAGCAGGAGACGAGGGCCAGCGCGGGCAGCACCAGCTCCGATCGTTCCATGAACGCGACCGGCGCCACGTCGAGCTTGGCCAGCAGGCCGTTGACCAGGCCGTCGAACTCGTAGATCCAGCGCCAGATGAGGCCGGCGAAGACGAAGCTGGTGACGTACGGCAGGAAGAGGATGCCGCGGAACAGCCCGCGCAGGAAGACGATCGAGTTGAGCAGCAGCGCCGTGCCGAGCGCGACCAGCACGACCAGCGGCACGTAGATGGCCGAGTACACCAGGGTGACCCGCAGGCTGGACCAGAAGTTGGCGTCGTTGACGAGCCGGGTGTAGTTGTCGGCGCCGACAAAACTCCATTCGCCGCCGATGTTCCAGTTCGTCAGGCTCATGCCCGCAGCGCCGAGCGTGGGGAAGATCTTGAAGATCAGGAAGAGCACGAGCATGGGGAGGACGAACAGCAGTCCCGTGATCGGATCGCGCAGGCGATGACGCACCGGGGTTCACACCTTTCCAGAAGACGGGGCCTCCCGCGCGGGAGGCCCCGATCGTGTCAGCCGCCGTTGGCCAGCAGCTCGTTGCCCTCCTTCGCGGCGGCGTCGAGGGCCGTCCTCGCGTCCTCCTTGCCGATCAGCGCCGCCTGTACGTGCGCCGCGATCATCGCCATCACCTGCCGGGCCTTGGGGTGGGCGTCACCCGGGAAGGCGAACTCCAGCGACTTGGCGAACTCCTTGGACGTCGCCGACTGGCCGGGGATCGTCACGTCGGTACGCGCGGAGAAGAAGCCGGATTCCTGGGCCAGCCGCGCCGCGACCTCGGGCGAGGCCACGTACGCGGCGAACTTCTTGGCCGCGTCCTTGTTCTCGGAGTGCTTGGCCAGCACCAGGCCGCCCGGAATGCCGAACGCGACCCGCTTCGTCCCCTCCAGGGGCAGGCCGATGCCGACGTTCTCCGCGCCGATGGCGGCGCCGAGCTGGTCGGCCATGAGCGCCGTGGCCGCGTGGTACATCGCGGTCTTGCCGCCGGCGAGCGCGCCGCCCTCGATGTCGTTGCCCTTGCTGGCGGTGTTCTCCGGCAGGCCGCCGGCCGTCTTGAGGTCGAGCAGGAGTTGCAGGCTGTCGATGCCCGGCTGCGCGTTGACGGTGACGCTCTTGCCGTCGGGCGAGAACACCGAGCCGCCGTTGGCCCACAGGATCGGGTAGAAGCTCTGGTTGAGCGAGACCTCGGGCTTGCCCGGGTAGTCGAGGACGGCGACCTTCTTGGCGGCCAGCTTGGGCGCGGCCTCCTTCAGCTCGGCCAGCGTCTCGGGCACCTTGGTGACGCCGGCGTCGGCGAAGAGCCTCTTGTTGTAGATGGGCGCCGTGATCGTCTGGTAGATCGGGACGCCGTAGAGCTTGCCGGCCACGGTGAGCGCGGTGAGCGAGCCCGGCAGGTAGGCACCCTTGTCGGCGGCGATCACGTCGTCCACGGGCTCGAGCGTGCCCTGCTGGGCGTACTGCGGGATCTGGTCGGGGCCGAGAACGACCAGGTCGAAGCCCTTCCTGGAGGCCAGCGCGGTGGTGACCTTCTCCTGGCGGCCGTCCCAGGGCTGCTGGTCGATCGTGACGTCGATGGCGGGGTTCGCGGCCTCGAAGTCCTTCTCGGCCTTGTCCCAGAAGGCCTTGTGCTTGGCCTGGTCCATGATGACGGGATACATCCAGAGGGTCACCGTGCTCTTGTCCGAGCCCGAGCCACCCGAACCGCACCCGGCGATCACGACGCTCAGGGCGGCCACGATTCCGGCTGCCGCTACCTTCCTCATCGGTGGCTTCCTTTCTTGAATACCGGTCCTGACCGAAACCTAGTGAGCGAGGGCGGAACGGGTCAATGCCTGATGCGTGAACGTGACTGGGGATGGCTCCCGATCGCCTCGGCGATGGCCGCCACGTGCTCCGAGGTGTAGTGCTCGTTCCAGTCGATGATCAGCAGCGTGTCGCCGACCAGGCGTTCGGCCTCGGGGCAGGCGGCGGGGCGGTAGCCGTCGAGTGGGTAGTGCGACGTGCCGTAGATCGGCCCGCCCCAGAGCGGGGCCTTGTTCAGCGGTTCCTTGAGGTAACCGGCCCGCGCCGGAATCCCGGCCGCGCTCAGGTGCGCCGCCAGCTCGGGCGCGCCGCCGCCGGGCAGCACGAGCGGGAACAGCCACCAGGCGTGGCCGTCCGGGCGGGGCGGGACGATCCCCTCGTGGCCGCGCAGGGCCTCGATGAGCTCTCCGGCGGTCCGCCGCCGGGCGGCCACCACGCCGGGGAGCTTCGCGAGCTGGGCGCGGGCGACGGCGGCCTGCAGTTCGGTCATGCGGTAGTTGAGGCCCAGGCTCTCGTGCGAGCGGCCCGCGGCCCGGTCCCAGCCCTTGTCGGCGAACAGCCGCATGCGCCTGGCCAGCTCGTCGTCGCCGGTGATCGTCAGGCCGCCGTCGCCGCAGGTGATGTGCTTCCACTGCTGCAGGCTGAGGGTGCCGACGTGGCCGGCCGTGCCGGCGTACCGGCCGGTGGGCAGTTCGGTGAGCCAGGCCTGGGCGCAGTCCTCGATGAGGATCAGGCCGTGCTCGTCCGCCAGGGCGCGCAGCTTCCCTGCCCTGGCCGGCGCGCCGAACAGGTGGACCGCCATGATGGCCCTGGTACGCGGCCCGATGAGCGCGGCCACGGCGTCCGGGTCGAGGTTGCCGTCGGACGGGTCCACGTCCGCGAAGACAGGAACGGCGTTCTGCGCCAAGATGGGGGCCACGGTCCCGAAGTCCGTGATCGGCGTCGTGATGATCTCGTCTCCGGGATCCGGCGCCGCCGCCACGACCGACAGGTGGAGGGCCGCGGTGCCGGAGCTGCACGCGATCGCGTGGCGGGAGCCGTACAGCTCGCCGACCTCGCGTTCGAGCGCCCGCGCCTCGGTCCCCCACACGGAGCTGAGCATGCCGGAGCGGATCACCCGCTCCAGCGCGGCCGTCTCCTCGTCTCCGAGGGTACGGCCGGCGGGTTCGGCCATGTTGGGAAAGTACAGGGTCACCGGATAACCTTTCGGTCTAGACCGTATTGAACGAGAAGGAGGCGCGGGTGGGTATCGTCATCGGAGTCGTCGGCCCGCACGATCTGGTCGACGACGTCGCGGCCACCTGCGAGGAGCAGCCCGGGGTGAGCACGCTCCGGCTCGACTACGACCACGAGTCGCAGGCTCCGGCCATCGTCGAGGCCCACGCCACCTCGGTGGAGGGCTGGCTGTTCACCGGCATCGTCCCGTACATGCTGGCCCGCGACGCCGACGTGCTCTCCCGCCCCGCCGCGTTCGTCGACTACTCGGGCGCGACGCTGCTCAGCGCTCTGGTCCGGCTCCAGCACGAGGGCCACGACCTCACCCGCCTGTCCATCGACACCATCTCCCCGGCCGACGTCACCGCCACCTTCGTCGAGGCCGGGCTGCCCACCGAGCGGCTGCGCACCCTCGGCTACCGCCCCGAGTCGACCTCCAAGAAGGTCATCGACTTCCACCGCCGCGGCCCCGCTCACCCCGTGATCACCTGCCTCAGCTCGGTCCACGAGGCGCTGCGCGGCGAGATGCACGTGCTGCGGCTGGCGCCGTCGGTGCACTCGGTACGCGTCGCGCTGCGCCAGCTCCTGCTGACCGCCGAGGGCCAGGCCCAGGAGGACGCGCAGATCGCGCTCGGCCTGGTGGAGGTCGACGGCGAGGAGGGCCTGCTGCGCGAGGCCGGCGCGCTGGGCGGCACGCTGGCCGCCTTCCGTGGCGGCACCCACCTGCTGGTCACCACCCGCGGCCCCCTCTACGACGCCACCGGCGGCTTCACCGGGCTGCCCATGCTGGCCCGGCTGGCCGCCCACACGAGCGTGGCGCGGGTGGGATTCGGCCTGGGGCGCAGCGCGGCCGAGGCCGAGAGCCTGGCCCGCCGCGCGCTGGCCAGGGCCCGGCGGATCGGGAACGTGGCCGCCGTGCTGTCATTGCGCGCCGACACCGACATCGTGCTGGAGTCGGTGACCAGCGCGCCGTCCGGCGAGCAGAACCTGCCGGTGCTCGCGCGCCGGGTGGGCCTGTCGGTGCCGACGCTGGAGAAACTGCTGGAGGCCCGCGACGCGGCCGGCGGCGAGGCGTTGACCACCCGCGAGATCGCCGACCGGCTGGCCGTCCAGCAGCGCACGGCGCGGCGGATGCTGCACCGGCTGGAGCTGGCCGGGCTGGCCGAACGCACGGGCAACCTGACCAGCGGCTCCAGCGGCCGCCCGCTGACCCTCTACCGCCTCACGCTGTAACCGTTTGTCACTTATGCCAGCCATCGGTCGAGTCCTTCGGCCACGAAGTCGTCGTCGCGCAGCCACGGGTAGGCGGCCTGCACGCGGTCGATCTCCGCGAGCTGTCCCGGCGAGAGGTCCTCGGCGGGGTCGAGGCACCAGCGGCCCCGCAGCAGGCCCTGGCGGCGCAGCACCTCGTGGATGCCGGGGATGCACCCGTGGAAGCCGTTCGCCGAGTCGAAGATGGCCGCGTTGGCGTCGGTGAGGTGGCCGTCGAGGGTGAGCAGCCGGCGTACCGCCGCGTCGTCGCCCGAACGGGCCAGCTTGGCCTCCTCTAACAGTTCCACCGCCCGCCGTACCCAGACCGCCCACTGGCCGAGCAGCCCGCCGGCGAACTCGACCTCCACCTCGCGCCCGTCCACGACCACCCGGTGCGTGGTGATGAGGTCGGCCAGGATGTGGTCGTCGTTGCCCGTGTAGAGCGCCAGCTCACCGGCCCGGCCCGCCCGTACGACGCCGTGCAGCACGTCGAGCGTGCGATACCGGTCGAACGGCGCGACCTTGACGCCGACGACGGACTCGATCGCCGCCAGCCGCGTCCAGAACTCCCGCGACAGCGAGCGGCCGCCCACGGCGGGCTGCAGGTAGAAGCCGATCACCGGCAGCACCTCGCCGACGGCCCGCGCCCGCTCGATCAGCCCGTCCTCGTCCAGCTCGCGGCACGGGCTGAGCAGCACCATGTGATAACCGAGCGACCTGGCCATCTCCGCCTCCGCGACCGCCTGCCGGGTGGTCCCGGTCGCGCCCGCCACCAGCACCACCTCGCGGCTGTACTCCCTGGCCGCGCCGGCCGCCATCTCCAGCACCGGCGGCAGCAGGCCGGTGCCGTGGATCGCGAACTGCGTGGTGTGCACGCCCACCGCCAGGCCGCCCGCGCCGGCCTCCACGTAGTAGCGGGTCAGGGCGCGCTGGCGGCGCTCGTCCAGCTTCCTGTCCTCGGTCAGCGCCAGCGGATGGGCCGGGATGACCAGCCCTCGCCTGAACAGGTCGCGCACGGACGTCTGCGCCTCCGGAGCCGTGCTGAGCACGTGAGGTCCCCCTTCGTCTTCAGGTCTTCGGAAACGGCCGTCTTCCGTGTCTTCAGAAACGGCCGTCGCGGCGTTCGAACTTGGTCGGCTTGCCGAGCAGCGGGCCGCCGTCCGCGACCCAGCGGGCCGTGTGCTCGATGAGCTCGGCGGGGGTCAGCCCGGGGTAGCCGAACAGGCGGTGGCAGCGGGAGGCGTTCGACAGCAGGGCCGTCGGGGCCTCCTCGCCGGTGAACACCGGCTCCTTGCCGAGCGCGGCGCCGAGGGCCTGTGCCGCCTGGCGTACCGAGATGAGCTCGGGACCGGTGACGTTGAGCACGAACGGGGGCGTGTCCGCGTGCAGCAGCGACCGCAGCGTCACCTCGTTGGCGTAGCCCTGCCAGACCACGTTCACCTGCCCCGTGGTGAGGTCGATGGGCTCGCCCGCCAGCACCTTCTGGGCGAGGTCCACGAGGACGCCGTACCGGAGCTCGACCGCGTAGTTGAGGCGGATCAGCGACATCGCGGTGCCGGTGCTCCCGGAGAAGTGCGTCAGGACGCGCTCCCTGCCCAGGCAGCTCATCGCGTAGTCGCCCACGGGGCCGACGGGTGAGTCCTCGGTGCTGCCGCCGCTGGTGACGGGGACGAGGGGGTAGACGTTGCCCGTCGACAGCGCGGCGATCCTGGCGCCCCTGAACCGGTCGGCCACCTGACCGGGCACGAACGTGTTGGTGAACCAGGTGGTGTGCTCGCTGCCCTGGGTGCCGAACTTGGCGCCCACCAGGAACACCACATGGGGTACGTCCGGCAGCTCGGCCAGGACCTTCTTGTCGGCGACGTCGGCGGAGATGACGGTGGCGCCCTCGCTCTGGAGGGATTCGGCCAGGCCCGGTTCGGAGAAGCGGGACACCGCGATGACGCGCCGGTCGCGGCCGGTGGCGTTCAGCGCCAGCCGTACCAGGCTCGGGCCCAGTTTGCCGCCGGCGCCCAGGATCATGATGTCGCCGTCGAGCCTGGCCAGATCGTCGACGAGACCGGGGCTCGGCCGTGCCAGCCGCTCCTCGAGCTCCGCTGTCGTGCGCACGCGGTTTCCTCCATCCGTTATTTACGGTCCAGACCGTAACTGCGCCAGGCTTCCGCTGTCAACGCCCGTCCCGCGATCAGGAGGTCTCACGTGCGCGAACGATCACCTCCAGTACGGCCCGCGTCTCGCGCCACGGCACCGGGCTGGGCGCGCCGCCGGCCATGGCGAGGAACGCCTCGATCGTCCCCTCGTACCCGAGGCCCTTGATCGGGTCGTCCCCGCTCTCAATCAGGATCGTCTCGGTGGAGTCGCGTTTGTGCAGCGTGACCTCGTACGACTCGGACTCGGAGACGCCGAGGATCTCCACCGTCCCGGTGATGCCGTCGTCCCAGCGCAGCGCCATCACGCCGGTGTCCTCGGAGCGCAGCGTGCGATAGTGCCGCGTGCCCCCCGCCGCCCCTGCCAGCCGGACGACGGGCCCCAGCAGCGCCACCAGCAGCTCCACGCCGTGGATGCCCATGGTGACCATCGTCCCGCCGCCCTCGCCCGGGGTGTCCTGCCAGGCGTTGTAGCCGGTCGCCCAGATGCCCACGTCATGCCGTACGGTCGCCCGCACGGCCAGCACCTCCTCCCGCGCCACCCGCGCCCTCGACGCGAAGGCCGGGGCGAACCGCAGCACGGACCCGGACAGCACCCGGTCGTGGATCGGCAGCCGGTCGAGCTGTTCGAGCTGGGCCCGGCCGGCGGCGGCGGGCTTGTTCACGAAGCACGCCGCTCCCGTCTCCAGCACCTGGGCCAGCGCCTGGGGCACCTGGGGGTTGGGCACGGTCAGCACCACTCCGTCCAGCCGCCCCCGGAGCACCTCCTCCAGGCTCGCCGCCACCTTGACCCGCGGATGCTCGTCGGCGAACCGCCGCAAGCGCTCGGGGTCCTGCTCCCAGACGACGAGGTCGGCGTGGCGGATCAGGGTGCGGGCGTCGGTGTAGGGGTGGCTGGTGGCCAGACCGGCGAGAGCTATGCGCACGGGGGTCTCCGTTTCTTACCCGGCTGTCGAAAAGGGAGACCATCATGCCGGGTTTGCGCAGGTCAGGGAAGCCTCCCCTTCGTTGCGGATCTTGGGGACATATGCCACATTACGAACAGAAGGACGATTACTGGAGGAAGCGCATGACCATCGAGCTCGACCGGCCTTACTCGCCCGAGCAGCACCACGGCCACCGGGACGTCACCGGCGGCTGGCTGCGCCCGGCGGTGTTCGGGGCGATGGACGGGCTCGTGTCCAACTTCGCGCTGATCGCCGGCGTGGTCGGCGCCGCGGGGGCCGGGCAGGGAGCGGTGCTGGCCGGGTTCGCCGGGCTGGTGGCCGGAGCGTGTTCCATGGCGGCCGGCGAGTACACGTCGGTGAAGTCCCAGAACGAGCTGATGCGGGCGGAGATCGCCGTCGAACGCCGCGAGCTGGCCCGCAACCCGGCCGGCGAGCGGGCCGAGCTGGCGGCACTCTACCGGTCGCGAGGGCTGGACGCCGATCTGGCGGAGCGGGTGGCCGAGCGCTTGTCGGCCGACCCGGAGCAGGCGCTGCGGGTGCACGTCCGCGAAGAACTCGGTGTCGACCCCGACGACCTGCCGTCACCGTACGTGGCCGCCGGCTCGTCGTTCTGCGCGTTCGCCGCCGGGGCGCTGGTGCCGCTGGTGCCGTTCCTGTTCGGCGCATCGGGGCTGGCGGTGGCCGTGGTGCTGAGCGTACTGGCGCTGTTCGGTTTCGGGGCGGCGGTGGCGACGATGACCGCGCGGCCGTGGTGGCTGGGCGGCCTCCGCCAGCTCGCCCTGGGTGTGGGCGCGGCCACCGTCACGTTCGGCCTGGGCCACCTCCTCGGCGTGGCAGTGTCCTGACCCCGGATGTACGGGGGGAACGTCGTTGAGCCGTGGTCGTGGGCGCTCCGCTGATCGGGCTGCTCCTGTGCTGGTGAACGGTCGCGCCCTCACTGGGCGACGCCCGCGACGGGTCGGTCAGGGCACTGCGCGCAGGCGAACAGATACGCCGAGCCCGCTTCGCCGATCATGGGGCCGCCGGGCCCCAGCCGTTCGGGGTCGAAGCCGGAGCCGAGAAGGTGCCGCTCAAGCGGTGCCCACCGCGGACCCGGGGTCGTCAGCAGACGCGCCATCTCATGCCCCTGGCCGCGGGTGACGCCCTCGGGAGGCTGCACCCCAGTCGATCCATCCGCCGGCCTTCGCGCCCGGGGCGACCGCCAGATGGTGACTCCACTCTTCCGGGCCGTCCAGAAACTGTCGTACGGCTCTGCCGACGCGTGCCAGGTCGGATACTCCTCGACCTGTTCCGGGGAGAGCGTACACGCCGGGGAAGCTGCCCCTTCTCGCCGGCCACGGGCTCGGGAACGTCGGCGAGGAGGTCCGCGACGAGGCTCGCGGCACGCCAGAGCACCCGCACCACCGGCCGGTGGTCGGACTCGTGGACGGAGGGGCGCCACAGCACCTGGCACACGTCGGTGCCCGGCAGGAACGGCGGCTCGGGCACGTCCCGGGCGTACAGTTGGAGGATCGGCACCATCGCGATCGGCGGCGTGCTTGCGTGACCAGGGGACCACGCGTGACCTCGAAACCTCCAGGATCGCCTGCCGAATGCGGCTATGGGCGGCTGGTGGCGGCCAGTTTGACGCCGAGGCCGATGAGGGCGGCGCCGGTGAGGCCGTCCACGGTTCGGCGGACGGCCGGCCTGGCGAACACCCTGCGCAGCGTTCCGACGATGTTGGCCACCACGAGGAACCAGGCGACCGTTCCGGCCAGTGCGATCACCGAGAGCAGCAGCGCGTCACTCCAGGAGGCCCGCGAGCCGACGAACTGAGGCACCAGGGCCACGAAGAACAGGGCCGCCTTGGGGTTGAGCGCGTTCGTCAGGAGACCCTCGGCGAACGCCGCCCACGAGCCGCGACCGCCCGGGTCGGGGACGTCCAGCCGCAGTTCTCCGCCGCCGCGCAACGCCGAGCGGAGCGCCTTGACGCCGAGGTAGAGCAGATAGGCCGCGCCGACCACCTTGACCACGGTGAACGCCAGGGCCGAGGCCGCCAGCAGGGCCGCGATGCCGGTGGTGGCCGCCACCACCCATGCGAACACCCCCACGGCGATCCCCGCCGCGGCCGCCATGCCGTGCCCGCGCCCGGAGACGGCCGAACGACGCACCACGACCGCGAAGTCGGGGCCGGGCGACATCGCCCCCAGCAGCACTACCCCACCAAAAGCCACGATCTGCGCCATAGAACTCATGGCGTCCACCTTAGGCGCACCCACTTCCGGCACACAGGTTCCTTGCGGCGCCGCTTGGCGCTGGGGGCGGCATGGTGCGGGCTCGGCACAGCGCCCCCGGCGCCGCCCATGGGAGGCCTCGAAGGTGCCGACACTCACCGACGCGAGCGTCATGGGACACCGGCGCTCACTGATGCCAGCGCCGTGGGGGTCAGCGCTTGCGGCGGCGGCGCTTGAAGATGGTCCGGAGGGTCAGGAGGAGGACGACGGCCACGAACTGGCCGCCGATGACGATGCGGTTGACGTCGACGGCCGGGCGCCACAGGGCGTCGCCGTTCTTGAGGACGAACACGCCCGCGGGCGTCGCGCCGAAGCCGAAGCCGCCGCCGCTGCCCCCTCCCTCATCGCCCTTCTCCCCCTTGCCCTGCCCCTGGCCCCCGCCGCCCCCTTGGGTGACGCGGGCGACCGGGATGACGGTGATGTCGCCGTGTTGGATCGGGTCGCCGAAGACGCGTTTGACGGTCGCGGCGTCCTTGGACTCTTCCAGCAGCTCCATGATGTTCATGGCCCCATCGTCACCCCGCGAAGGCCGCCCGTCGAATGCCCTAGTCGAACCCTCTGGTCGAACCCTCTAATCGAATGTGGTTGAGATCTCGTGCCAGCCGTCCGGAGCGATGTCGGACGCCGGTGCGGGGCCCCAGGAGCCCTTCTCGTACGGCAAGGGCTGGTCCGGCAGGTCGAGCACCGGCTGCACGATCCGCCACGACTCCTCCACCAGGTCGAACCGGGCGAATCTACGCGGGTCACCGCTGATGGCGTCGGCCAGGATGCGTTCGTAGGCGGCCTCCATGGGCCCGAGCACCTTGGTGAAGTCGACGCTCACCGGCACGGGCCTGGCGTGCATCTTGCCGGGCTCCTTGGCCAGCAGGTCGAACGTCACCCCGGCGTCCGGCTGGAGCCGGAACCTGATGAGGTTGGGGGTGTCGGGCGCCCCGTCGGCGCCGAACATCGTCACCGGCGGCCTGCGCAGCTCGGCGACGATCTCCAGGTCGGTGGTGGGCAGGGCCTTGCCGGAGCGGATGCACCAGGGCACCCCCGCCCAGCGCCAGTTGTCGATGTAGGCGCGCAGCGCGACGTAGGTCTCGGTGGTGGAGCCGGGACGCACGCCGGGCGTGTCGAGGTAGCCGGCGTATTGGCCGCGCACCACGTCGGCGGGCCGGATGGCCTGGACCGCGCGCAGCACCCGCCACTTCTCGTCGAGCTGGGCCCGCGCGTCGGTGGAGGGCGGCGGGTCCATGGCGAGGATGGCCAGGAGCTGCAGGAGGTGGTTCTGGACGACGTCGCGGATGGTGCCGTTGGCGTCGTAGAAGGCGCCCCGGTCGCGTACGTCGAAGTCTTCGGCCATGGTGATCTGCACGCTGCGGATGTGGGAGCGGTTCCAGATGGGTTCGAGCAGCGTGTTGGCGAACCTGAACACCATGAGGTCCTCGACCGGCTCCTTGCCCAGGAAGTGGTCGACCCTGCGCAGGTGGTCCTCGTCGAAGTATTTGAGCAGTTCGGCGTTGAGGTCGCGGGACGACTGCTGGTCCTCGCCGAACGGCTTCTCCACCACGAGCCGGGCGTCGCGGTTGAGCCCGGCTCCGGCCAGGCCCTCGGCGACCACGGCGAACAGCGCGGGCGGCACCGCGAGGTAGTGGACGAGGAAGCCCTTGCCCCCGGCCTCGTCGCGCAGCCGGGCGAAGGTGCCGGGGTCGCGGTAGTCGCCGGCGACCAGCCGCAGGTTGCCGGCCAGCTTCTCGAACGCCGCGTCGTCGGGGCCGCCGCACGCCTCGCGGGCGAACTCGCGCAGCCCGTCGAGGTCCTTGTCGGTCTTGGCCACGCCGATGATCGGCAGGTCGAGCCTGCCGTCGGCGGTCAGGTGGTAGAGCGCGGGCAGCAGCATCTTACGCGCGAGGTCTCCGGTGACGCCGAACAGGACCAGCGCGCCCGCCTGCCCCATCTCAGACGCGCCTTCCGCGCAGCTCACGGTATCTGCGGATCAGTTGTTCGGTGGACGGGTCGGGGGCCGTGGCGGGCGGCTCGTCGGAGGTGAGCGCGGGCGCCAGGTCGAGGGCCATCTTCTTGCCCAGCTCGACGCCCCACTGGTCGAAGGAGTCGACGCCGAAGATGGTGCCCTCGACGAACACGATGTGCTCGTAGAGCGCGACGAGCTGGCCCAGCGTGGACGGGGTGAGCTTGGGCGCGAGGATCGTGGAGGTGGGGCGGTTGCCCGGCATCACCTTGTGCGGCACGATCTCCGGCGGCGTGCCCTCGGCGGCGATCTCCTCGGCGGTCTTGCCGAACGCCAGCGCCGTGGTCTGGGCGAAGAGGTTGGCGGAGAGCTGGTCGTGCATGCCCTCGCGGTCTTCGTGGGGCTCGGCGAAGCCGATGAAGTCGGCCGGCACGAGCCGGGTGCCCTGGTGCAGGAGCTGGTAGAAGGCGTGCTGGCCGTTGGTGCCCGGCTCGCCCCACCAGATCTCGCCGGTGCCGGCGCTCACCGAGGTGCCGTCGGCGCGCACGGACTTGCCGTTGGACTCCATCGTGAGCTGCTGCAGGTAGGCCGGGAAGCGGTGCAGCCGCTGGCTGTAGGGCAGCACGGCGCGGGTCTCGGCGCCGAAGAACTCGGAGTACCAGATGCCGAGCAGGGCCATCAGCACGGGCATGTTGGCGGCGAAGGGGGCGGTGCGGAAGTGCTGGTCGACGGCGTGGAAGCCGGCGAGCATCTCGCGGAACCGCTCGGGCCCGACGGCGATCATCAGGGACAGGCCGATGGCGCCGTCGTAGGAGTAGCGGCCGCCCACCCAGTCCCAGAAGCCGAACATGTTGTCGGTGTCGATGCCGAACTCGGCGACCTTGGCCGCGTTGGTGGAGACGGCCACGAAGTGCCGGGACACGGCGTCCTCGCCGAGCGCGTCGACCAGCCACCGGCGCGCGACCCTGGCGTTGGTGAGGGTTTCGAGCGTGGTGAAGGTCTTGGAGCTGACCACGACGAGCGTGGTGGCGGGGTCGAGCCCGGCCAGGTTGCCGGTGATGTCGGCGGGGTCGATGTTGGAGACGAACCTGGCCGCGATGCCGGCGTCGGCGTAGTCGCGCAGCGCCTCGTAGGCCATGGCGGGGCCGAGGTCGGAGCCGCCGATGCCGATGTTGACGACGGTCTCGATCGGCTTGCCCGTGGCGCCCTTCCACTCCTTGGACCTCACCCGGTCGGCGAAGGCGCTCATCTTGTCGAGCACGGCGTGCACGTCGGCCACGACGTCCTGCCCGTCGACGACGAGCTCGGCCTCGCGCGGCATGCGCAGCGCGACGTGCAGGACGGCGCGGTCCTCGCTGACGTTGATGTGCTCGCCGCGGAACATGGCCTCGACGCGCTCGCTCAGCCCCGCCCGCTCGGCCAGGGCCAGGAGCAGGTCGAGGGTCTCCTGGGTGGCGCGGTGCTTGGCGTAGTCGAGGTAGAGGTCGCCGGCGGTCACCGTCATGCGCCCGGCCCTGCCCGGATCCTGCGCGAACAGCTCACGCAGATGCCTGCCCGCCAGCTCTTCGTGGTGCTTGCCCAGGGCCGCCCACTCCTGGCTCTGGGTGATGTCGCCGTTCACGTTTCCTCCTCGCGTCGCCAACCGACTGGTGCCAAGCTGATCATGCCGGTCCCATCGTCCCGCAACCGCCTACCCACGGTGGTCGATTCCGCGCATGGCGGAGCGGAGTTTTAAGAGCTCAGTGCGATTCGCGGCCCACGTGGTCGCCGCTGGACCCGATGAGGAAGTCGAGGTCGGCGCCGCGGTCGGCCTGGGTGACGTGGTCGACGTAGAGGCGTTCCCAGCCGCGCGCCGGCCTGGCGTACCCGTTCGCGACCGCCGGCCTGGCGGCCAGCTCGGCGCCGGGCACGTCCACGTCGAGCCGCCGGGCGGCCACGTCGAGCACGATCGGGTCGCCGGTGCGCACCTTCGCCAGCGGGCCGCCGGCCGCCGCCTCGGGCACGGTGTGCAGGACGACGGTGCCGTACGCGGTGCCGCTCATGCGGGCGTCGCTGATGCGTACCATGTCGCGCACCCCCTTCTCCAGGAGCTTGGCGGGCAGCGGCAGGTTGCCCACCTCGGGCATGCCGGGATAGCCCTTGGGCCCGCAGCCGCGCAGGACCAGCACCGACGTCTCGTCCACGTCGAGGTCCGGCGAGTCGAGGCGGGCGTACACGTCCTCGACGCTGTCGAAGACGACGGCCCGGCCACGGTGGCGCAGCAGCTCGGGCGAGGCGGCGGCGGGCTTGATGACCGCGCCGCCGGGCGCGAGGTTGCCGCGCAGGACGGCGATGCCCGCGTCGGGCAGCAGCGGGTCGGCGCGCCGCCTGATGACATCCTCGTCCCAGATCTCGGCGCCGGCCAGGTGTTCGACGAGCGGCCGGCCGGTGACGGTGATCGCGGCCGGGTCGAGCAGGTCCTCGACCTCCTTGAGGACGGCGGCCAGGCCGCCCGCCCTGAACAGGTCGTCCATGAGGTGCCGCCCGGCCGGCTGCAGGTCGACCAGGAGCGGCACGCCGGCGCCGGTGCGGTCGAAGTCGTCGAGGTCCAGCGAGACGCCGAGCCGCCCGGCGATGGCCAGCAGGTGGACGACGGCGTTGGTGGAGCCGCCGATGGCGGCCAGGGTGACGATGGCGTTGAGGAAGGAGGCCCTGGTCATCACCTGGCTGGGGCGGCGGCCCTCCAGGGCGAGCTCGACGGCGAGGCGGCCGGTCTCGTGGGAGCGTTCGAGCAGGCGGCTGTCGGGGGCGGGGGTACCGGCGGTGCCGGGCAGCGTCATGCCGAGCGCCTCGGCCATGCAGGCCATGGTGGAGGCGGTGCCCATCGTGTTGCAGTGGCCGCGGCTGCGGATCATGGACGACTCGGAGCGCAGGAACGCCTCGCGAGAGAGCGTGCCCGCGCGTACCTCCTCGCTGAGCCGCCAGACGTCGGTGCCGCAGCCGAGCGGCGCGCCGCGGAAGTGGCCGGTCAGCATGGGGCCGCCGGGCATGACGACGGCGGGCAGGTCGACGGAGGAGGCGGCCATCAGCAGCGACGGGATCGTCTTGTCGCAGCCGCCGAGCAACACCACGCCGTCGATGGGGTTGGCGCGCAGCATCTCCTCGGTGGCCATGGCGACCAGGTTGCGCCAGAGCATCGCGGTGGGGCGCACGTTCGTCTCGCCCAGCGACACGACGGGCAGGTCGAGCGGCACGCCGCCGGCCTCCCACACGCCGTGCTTGACGCTCTGGGCCACCTCGTTCAGGTGGGAGTTGCAGGGGGTGAGGTCGGAGGCGGTGTTCGCGATCGCGATGTGCGGCTTGCGGCCTTCGAACGCCTCCTGCGGCAGCCCGCGCCGCATCCATGCCCGATGGATATAGGAGTTCCGGTCATTTCCTGAATACCAGCGCGAACTCCTCAACTCCATTCCATCACCCTATAAGGGTTCAGGGCGGTCTCTGGAGGAATCAGCAGGGGCATGGACCAATTGGACGCGTACTGGCGGGCGGCGAACTACCTGTCCGTCGGGCAGATCTACCTGCTGGACAACCCCCTGCTCACCGAGCCGCTGCGGCCCGAGCACGTCAAGCCGCGCCTGCTCGGTCACTGGGGTACGACGCCGGGCCTGAACTTCTGCTTCGCGCACCTCAACCGGGTGATCCGCGAACGGGACCAGGACATGATCTACATCGCCGGTCCCGGTCACGGCGGCCCGGCGGCGGTCGCCCACGCGTGGCTGGAGGGGTCGTACTCCGAGCGGTACCCGGACGTGTCGCGGGACGTGGAGGGCATGCGGCGGCTGTTCCGCCAGTTCTCCTTCCCCGGCGGCATCCCGAGCCACGTCGCGCCGGAGACGCCGGGCTCGATCCACGAGGGCGGCGAGCTGGGGTACGCGCTGGCCCACGCGTACGGGGCCGCCTTCGACAACCCCGACCTGGTGGTGGCCTGCGTCATCGGCGACGGCGAGGCCGAGACGGGCCCGCTGGCCGCGAGCTGGCACTCCAACAAGTTCCTCGACCGCCGCGGCGACGGCGTGGTGCTGCCGATCCTGCACCTGAACGGCTACAAGATCGCCAACCCGACGGTCCTGGCCAGGATCCCGGAGGCGGAGCTGCTCAAACTCATGGAGGGGTACGGCTACCGCCCCCACATCGCCGGGCCCGACCACGGGGAGATGGCGGGCGCGCTGGACACCGCGTTCGAGGAGCTGGCCGCGTACAAGGCGGGCGACGCCGACCGCCTCCCGATGATCGTCCTGCGCACGCCCAAGGGCTGGACCGGACCGCGGGAGGTGGACGGCAAGCCGGTCGAGGGGACGTGGCGCGCGCACCAGGTGCCGCTGTCCAAGGTGCGGGAGAACCCGGAGCACCTGGCCATGCTGGAGGCGTGGATGCGCTCGTACCGGCCCGAGGAGCTGTTCGGCGCGGACGGCGCGCCGGTCGGCGGGATCCTGGAGACGGTGCCGCGCGGCCCGCGCAGGATGAGCGCGAACCCGCACGCCAACGGCGGCGAGCTGCTGCGGCCGCTGCGGCTGCCGGACTTCCGCCGGCTCGCGGTCGAGGTCAAGTCGCCGGCCACGCAGCCGAGCGAGCCCACGCGGGTGCTCGGCGGGTTCCTGCGCGACGTGATCGCGGCCAATCCGCGCACGTTCCGGCTGATGGGCCCGGACGAGACCGACTCGAACCGGCTGTCGGAGGTGTTCGAGGTCACCGATCGGGCCTGGAACGCCTCGCTGGAGCCCACCGACGAGAACCTGGCGCCCGGCGGGCGGGTCATGGAGGTGCTGAGCGAGCATCTGTGCCAGGGGTGGCTGGAGGGCTATCTGCTGACCGGGCGGCACGGGCTGTTCAACTGCTACGAGGCGTTCATCCACATCGTGGACGCGATGTTCAACCAGCACGCCAAGTGGCTGGAGTCGTCGCGGAAGATCTCGTGGCGGCCGCCGGTGGCGTCGCTGACGTACCTGCTGTCGTCGCACGTGTGGCGGCAGGACCACAACGGCTTCAGCCACCAGGACCCCGGCTTCCTCGACGTGGTCGTCAACAAGAAGGCCGAGGTCGTACGCGTCTATCTGCCGCCGGACGCCAACACCCTGCTCTCGGTCGGCGACCACTGCCTGCGCTCGCGCGACTACGTCAACGTGATCGTCGCGGGCAAGCAGCCGGTGCTCGACCTGTTCACCATGGACGAGGCCATCGCGCACAACACGCGCGGCCTGGGCATCCTGCCCTGGGCCTCCACCGACCAGGGCAGCGAGCCGGACGTGGTGCTGGCCTGCGCGGGCGACGTGCCGACCCTGGAGACGCTGGCCGCCGCCGCGCTGCTGCGCGAGCACGTCCCCTCGCTCAAGGTGCGGGTCGTCAACGTCGTGGACCTCATGCGGCTGCAGCCGCCGTCGGAGCACCCGCACGGCATGCCGGACGCCGAGTTCGACACGCTGTTCACCACCGACCGGCCGGTGATCTTCAACTTCCACGGCTATCCGTCGCTCATCCACCAGCTCACCTACCGCCGCCGCGGCCACCACAACATCCACGTGCGCGGCTACAAGGAGGAGGGCACCACGACGACGCCGTTCGACATGGCGATGCTCAACGACATCGACCGCTACCACCTGGTCATGGACGTCGTGGACCGGGTCCCGGGGCTCGGCGAGCGGGAGGCGCACCTGCGCCAGCGCATGAGCGACGAGCGGCTGCGGGCCCGCGCCCACACGCGCGACCACGGGCAGGACCCGGAGCACATCAGGGCGTGGACATGGCCGGCCCGATCCTCGTCCTGAACACGGGGTCGTCGTCCATCAAGTACGAACTGGTGGACGTCGGCAGCCGCGAACGCCCGGCCCGGGGGGTGGTGGAGCGCATCGGCGAGGAGCGGGGCCTGCTGACCCATCACGCGGGCGACGCGCCCCCGTACGAGCGGCATGCCCGTTTCGCCACCCACGGCGACGGGCTGGCCGCGGTCATGGAGGCGTTCCGGAAGGCGGGGCCTGAGCTGCGCCCCGTCGCGGTCGGGCACCGCGTCGTGCACGGCGGCACGCGGTTCACGGAGGCCGTGCGCGTCGACGACGAGGTGATCGCCGCGATCGAGGAGCTGGCCCCGCTGGCGCCGCTGCACAACCCGGTCGGCCTGGCCGGCATCCGGGTGGCGCGTCAGTCGTTTCCCGGGGTGCCGCAGGTGGCGGTGTTCGACACGGCGTTCCAGCTCACGCTGCCGCCGGAGGCTTACACGTACGCGGTGCCGCGCGACTGGCGCGAGCGGCTCGGCGTGCGGCGCTTCGGCTTCCACGGCACCTCCTGCGCGTACGTCTCCCGCCGCGCCGCCGCCCTGCTCGGCCGCGACCTGGCCGAGCTGGACCTGATCGTGCTGCACCTGGGCAACGGCGCCAGCGCGACCGCGATCTCCGGCGGCCGCAGCGTGGACACCTCCATGGGCATGACCCCGCTGGAGGGGCTGGTCATGGGCACGCGTTCGGGCGACGTGGACCCCGCGCTGGCGGGCTACCTGGCGCGGGTGGACGGGCTGGACGCCGGTCGGGTGGAGGACGCGCTCGGCCACGAGAGCGGCCTGCTCGCACTGGCCGGGACGGGCGACATGCGCGAGGTACGCGCCCGCTCCGACGCCGACGCCCGGCTGGCCCTGGACGTCTACACCCGGCGGATCCGCAAGTACGTCGGCGCCTACTACGCGCTGCTCGGCCGGGTGGACGCCATCGTGCTGACCGGCGGGGTGGGCGAGCACGATGCCGCCACCCGGGCCGCGTCGCTGGCCGGGCTGGAGCGGCTCGGCGTCGTCGTGGACCCGGCGCTCAACGAGGCCGGCTCGCTGGAGGAGCGCGCGGTGTCGCCGCCGGAGGCCGAGGTGGCCGTCCTCGTCATCCCGGCCGACGAGGAGTGGGAGATCGCCCGCCAGACCCTCGAACTGCTCGGCTGATCAAAGATCGGAGGGCACGCGCGGCACGGCGGGCACCCAGAACTCCACCGTCGTGCCGGTGCCCGCCTCACCGCGGATGTTCCACCAGCCGCCCGCCGCCTCGGCGCGCTCACGCATCTCCACCAGCCCGAAATGCCCGGCCGCCTTGTCGGCCGAGACCAGGCCCACGCCGTCGTCGCGGACCCGGACGTGCACGCCGCGCTGGACCGAGGCCAGCTCCACCACGACGCGTCCGGCCATGGCGTGCTTGCGCACGTTGGTCAGCGACTCCTGGCAGATGCGGTAGACGGTGACCACGGTCTCGGCCGGCGGCTCGTCGTCCAGGTCGTGGACCAGCTCGAACGCCACCCCGGTCATCGTCTGCTCCAGGTAGCCGGCCAGGCTCTCCACGAGCCCGTCGGCGGGCGGGCGCAGGCCGAAGGTCAGGTCGCGCAGCCGCTGCACGGCGTCGTCGACGGCGTCGTCGAGCCCGTGGACGGCGGAGGCGTACGACTCGGGCAGGTTCTCCCCCAGCAGCCGCAGCCGCATCCCGACGGCGACCATGAACTGGATGGTGTCGTCGTGCACGTCGGAGGCGATGCGCCGGCGCTCGCGCTCCTGCGCCTGCACCAGGCGGGCGAGGAGCATGCCGCGCTCGTCGAAGGCCCTGGCCATGCTGCGCCGCTCGGTCAGGTCGCGCGTCACCTTGCCGAACCCGCGCAGGCCGCCCGACTCGTCGTAGAGGGGGGTGATGACCACGCTGGCCCAGAACCTGGTGCCGTCCTTGCGCACGCGCCAGCCCTCCTCCTCCCATCGGCCCTCGGTGGCGGCGGCGCGCAGGCCCATGGCGGGTTTGCCCGACGCCACGTCGTCAGGCGGGTAGAAGGCGGAGAAATGGGTGCCGATGATCTCTTCGGCCAGATAGCCCTTGATACGCTGGGCGCCGATGTTCCAGCTCACGATCACGCCGCCGGGATCGAGCATGAAGATCGCGTAGTCGCGGATGCTCTGGACGAGCAGCCTCATGTCCTCCTGCGACTGGTCACGCGCGGGCATACCGCAGCCTTTCACGGCCGGTCGGCGGAACCAAACCGATCAGGCTTCTGAGGGTCTCACCTGCAGCGGAGCCAGGCGGGCGGCCAGCTCGCACCAGACCACTTTACCTCTCTCACCTGGAGAGATGCCCCAGCCGGTGGAGAGCAGCCGGACGACGTGCAGCCCCCAGCCGCTGGCCGGGCCCGGTTCGCGGGGTTCGGGCAGCGCGGGGCCGGAGTCGCTCACCTCGATGCGGATGTGCGTCATGGTGCCCTCAAGACGCAGCGCGGGCGAGCCGTCTCCGTGCACCAGCGCGTTCGTGACCAGCTCGGACACGACCAGCAGGACGTCTTCGTGACGCCCCCGGTAGTCGCATTCGTCCAGCACCCGGCGGGCCAGCCCGCGCGCCACCGTGATGCTGCCCATCTCCGCCGGCAACCGCGTGTCCACCAGGTACGGCTTCGCCTCCTTACTCGCCACGCATCTACTTTCGAGGAGGTCTTCGAAGGTCACGAGACGCAAGCGCGTCAGGCGGGCTGGTACAGATGCGGCAAGCTCACTAGTGCGTTTGCGTCAATCCAACAACCCGTCCCTGCGCGCGAAGGCCACCGCCTCCAGCTTGGACCGCGCCCCCAGCTTCTCCAGAACATGCTGTACGTGGTTACGCGCCGTGTTGCGGGCCACCCCGAGCCGCTCGCCGATCTCGTGGGTGCTGGCACCCTCGGCCAGGAGCAGCAGCGTCTCCCTCTCGCGTACGGTCAGCGCCGCCCCCATGTGCCCCGCCCGCCCGGTCAGCCGGTCGAGCACGCCGGGAAGCAGGCCGGGCGCGAACACCACCCCGCCGGCCGCCACCTCGCGCACCGCCGACTCCAGCTCGCCCAGCCGGGACGACTTCACCACCAGCCCGGCGCCCCCGGCCGCCACCACCCGGGCCGCCACGGAGGCGGTCGCCTCGGCGGTGAGCACCAGCACGCGGACCCGGGGGGCGAGGGCGGTGAGCCGGCCGATGGCCGCGACGCCGTCGCCGTCGGGCAGGCGGCGGTCGAGCACGATGACGTCGGGCTGGCACCTGCCGGTCTCGGCCAGGGCCCCGGCGACGCTGTCGGTCTGCGCCACCACCTCGATGTCGGGAGCGCGGCCGAGCGCCAGGCCGATGGCCTCCGCGACCATGGCGTGATCCTCCACGATGACCAGCCGGATCGATGGAGCGGTCGGCATGGTGTGTGTCCCTCGGTATCGCCATCGCGGCACGGCTCGCGTCACCAGCAGTTTCGCACGCCCGGCCCTCGGCGCGCACAGAACCGCGGTGACCCGTCGTGAAAGTCGGCGGCGGGCGATCTCACGAGGATCGACGGGGTATCCCATTGATAGGGTTGTCCGGAAATATGCGGATCTGAACGGGTGGGTTTGGTGGAGGTCGAACAAACAGCACTACCGGGAATCGGACTGCGGCACGATTTCACCACCCGCAAAGGTCAGCGGGTCGGCCTCGTGTCCTACCGCACCGGGCGCCGCGATCTGGTGATCTACGACAAGGACGATCCCGACGCGGTCTGCCACACGGTCAGGCTGAACGACGAGGAGGCCGACGCCCTGGCCGAGCTCCTGGGCGCCCCCCGTATCGTGGCCCGGCTCAACCAGTTGCACCAGCAGGTCGAGGGCCTGGTCAGCGTGCAGCTCCCCATCCCGGCGGACTCCCCGTACGCGGGCCGGCCCATGGGCGACGCCCGGGTGCGGACGCGTACCAGCGCCTCCATCGTCGCGGTCGTCCGCGGCGGGCAGGTGTTCGCCAGCCCCGGCCCCGACTTCGTGTTCGGCGCCGGTGACGTGGTGGTCGTCGTGGGCAGCGAGGACAGCACGGGCGAGGTCGCCGACATCCTGGTTCAAGGGTAGGGCCGCGGGTGCACCATACCGCGGTCGTCTTTCTCGAAGTCGGTGCTGTCCTGCTCGGCCTGGGGATCCTGGGCGCGCTGGCGTTGCGCGCCGGAATCTCCCCCATCCCGCTCTACCTGATCGCCGGACTGGCGTTCGGCACCGGCGGCGTGCTGCCGCTGGCGACGAGCGACGCGTTCCTGTCCATCGGCGCCGAACTGGGCGTGGTCCTGCTGCTGCTCACGCTCGGCCTCGAGTACAACGCCTCCGAACTGGTCACGAGCCTCACCGGCAACGCCCGCGCGGGCATCGTCGACCTGGTGCTCAACGCGGCGCCCGGCGCCATCTGCGCGTTACTCCTCGGCTGGGGTCCCGTGGCGGCCGTGGCCATGGCCGGCGTCACCTACGCCACCTCGTCGGGAATCACCGCCAAGGTGCTGTCCGACCTGGGGTGGCTCGGTAACCGGGAGACGCCGACCGTGCTGTCGCTGCTGGTCTTCGAGGACCTCACGATGGCGGTCTACCTGCCGGTCCTGACGACGCTGCTGGCCGGGCTGGGCGTGGTGAGCGGGGCCATCTCGGTGGGCATCGCGCTGCTCACCGTCAGCGTGGTGCTGATCGTGGCGCTGCGCTTCGGGCGCTTCATCGAGGCGTTCGTGTCCAGCCCCAACTCCGAGGTGCTGCTGCTCAAGGTGGTCGGGCTGGCGCTGCTGGTGGCGGGTCTGGCCCAGCAGCTGCAGGTGTCGGCGGCGGTCGGCGCGTTCCTCGTCGGCATCGCGCTGTCCGGGGAGCTGGCCGAGGACGCGCAGGCGCTGCTCGCGCCGCTGCGCGACCTGTTCGCGGCGGTGTTCTTCGTCTTCTTCGGCCTCCAGACCGATCCGGCCAAGATCCTGCCGATGGCGGGCCTGGCGGCGCTCCTGGCCCTGGTCAGCATGATCACCAAACTCCTGACCGGCATGTACGCCGCCAAACGGGCGGGCATCGCCAAGGCCGGCCAGGCGCGGGCGGGCATCGCGCTCATCCCGCGCGGCGAGTTCAACATCGTCATCGCGGGCCTGGCGGTGGGCGCGGGCGCCGATCTCGTCCATCCCGACCTGGGCCCGCTGGCGGCCGCGTACGTGCTCATCCTGGCGGCGTTCGGGCCCCTGGCGGCCAAGCTGGTGCAGCCGTTCATCACCGCGATCGCCAAACGGGCCTGACGGCGATCCGCTAGTTTGTTCGCATGGCAGACCGGAAGAACGCGCCGCCCACGGAGAAAACGGTCAGGCCCGCTGACTGGGACAGCCTGGAGATCTCCGGCGAGGTCCACCATCGGGTGCTGTTCCAGGACGTGGACATGACCGAGCTGGTCGACCACGGCTCCTCGTTCGAGGAGTGCCAGTTCAGGAACGTGCGGTTCAACGTGTCGGTGCACGAGGACGCACGCTTCCTCAACTGCGTGTTCTCGCGCTGCTCGTTCTTCGACGCCACGTTCAGGGGGTGCAAGCTGACGGGCAGCGTGTTCGACGGCTGCACCTACGGGCTGCTCAAGGTCGAGGGCGGCGACTGGTCCTACGTCGCGCTGCCCGGCGCCGACCTGCGCGGCAGCGCCTTCACCGGTGTCCGGCTGCGCGAGGCCGACCTGACCGGGGCCCGGCTGGAGGGCGCCGAGCTGCGGCGGGCCGACCTGTCGGGGGCGTGGCTGCACTCGGCCGACCTCACCAGGTGCGACCTACGCGGCAGCGACCTGAGCACGCTCGACCCGCACACGGTCACGATCAAGGACGCGATCATCGACCCGTTCCAGGCGACGGTCGTGGCCGGGACGCTGGGGTTCACCGTCCGCGGCTAACGGCCGGCACGGCTGCGCCGCCGATATTCGGTGGGCGTCAGCCCGGCCAGCGCGCGGAAGCGGCGGGCGAAGTACGTCGGGTCGTCCCAGCCGACGGCGGCGCCCACCCGGGCGGTCGGCAGGGCCGAGTGCGCCAGGAGCGTGGCGGCCCGCTCGGCCCGCACCCGGGCCAGGAAGCCCAGCGGCGTCAGCCCGACGTGCCGCCTGAACAGCCGGCCGAGATGGGCGGGATCGACACTGACCGCCCGGGCCAGATCGTCCAGCCGCCACGGATGGGCGGGGTCCGCCTCCAGCCGGGCGACGGTGGCGGCGACCGCGGGGTGGACGGCCGGCTCGGGCGTCTCCCGTTCGGGTTCGCGGCCGTCGGCCAGGACGCCGAGCACGGTGACCAGCCGGCCCAGCACCCGGCCGGGCCTGCGCCGATCGCCCCCGAGGTCGCGTCCGAGCAGGCCGATCTCCGCGACGGCCTCGTCGGCGGCGGCCGGATCGACGGTCGTGACCGCCACACCGTGCGTGCCGGACGCCACCGGGTCGATCCAGAGCAGCCGGCGCAGCATCGGGATGTCGTACAGCGCCGCCAGTTCGCCCCGTAGCGCCTGGGCGGACAGGCAGCAGTTGGCCACCGTCAGGCCGGCGCAGTCGCGGAACCCGTGCCAGGCGCCGGGCCGGAGCACGATGACCTGCCCGCGCCACAACGGATGCGCGCCCCGGCTGGTCAGGTGCCGGCCGCGACCGGCGCCGATCACGGCGATCTCGAGGAAGTCGTGCGCGTGCGGCTCGACACCGACCTCCAGGTGGTGCACCCCGGCCAGCACCGGGTCCCCGGCGAACAGCGCGTGCTCGTGCAGCGTGTCAGGCATGTCGGGATCGTACGAGTACTCGCCGGGATCGGCCTAGCCCCGGGCGGCCCGCCACGACGACGCTTGCGGTACCCAACCTTGGAGGTCAGTGATGGGAACGAGCACGCACGAGCGGGACGTGGACGCCGGCGGCCGGGTGCCGGACGAGCTGGTGTCGGCCTACCGCGAGCACGGTTTCGTCCGAGTACGAGGTGTCCTCGAACCGGCCCAGGCCGAGCGCTTCCGGGCCGGCGCCGAGGCGTTCCTGGCGGCGCATCGCGCGGAGAGCCTGGAGAAGCAGGGCGTCTTCAGCCAGCTCGTCAACGTCTGGCGGCGCGACCCGCTACTGCGGGAGCTCACGTTCGACCAGCGGATCGGCCGGATCGCCGAGCGGCTCGCCGGGTTCCCGCTGCGGCTCTGGCACGACCAGATGCTGGTCAAGGAGCCGCACAACAACGCCGCCACGGAGTTCCACCAGGATCGCCCGTACTGGCCGCACGCGGGCGACCGGCTCCCGCTGTCGGCGTGGATCGCGCTGGTCGACGTGCCGCCGGAGCGGGGCTGCATGACGTTCCTGCCCGGCACCCAGGACCGGACCGGGCTGCTCCCGCAGGACCTCCACCACGAGGAGGACCTGTTCACGATGGACCCGTCGCTGCGCTGGATCCCCCGCGTCACCGTGCCGCTCCGGGCCGGCGACTGCACCTTCCACAGCGGCTACACCGGTCACATGGCGCTGCCCAACCGCACCGACCAGGCCCGGTTCGCGCACGTCACCATCTACATGGACGCCGAGGCCCGCTACAACGGGGCCGGGCACGTCGTGACCGATCCCCTCGGACTGGCCGCGGGCGACCGGCTGGACGGAGACGCCTTCCCTCGCCCGTGGGCCTAGCCGCCCACCGCGCGCAGGGCGCCCGGCAGGCGGCCGTTGAGGCGGTCGATGGCGGCCGCGGTGGCGGCGTCGGCCGGGAGGTAGACGAGGATGCGCTGCTCGCCGTCCGAGAGGTCGAGGGGCTCGCGGTTCAGCCGCAGCTCGCCGGCCTCCGGGTGCGCGAGCCGCTCGACGGGCGCCATCCGCGGTGGTTCGAGCGGCCGGGCCAGGCGGGCGGTGAGGGCGTCTCCGGCGGCGAACGACAGCTCGGCGATCAGCTCCTCCGCGTACGGGTCGTCGCCGCCCGCCTCCAGCTTGAGCGCCGCCGCGTGCTCGTCGGCGACCTGCTCCCAGTCGGGGTAGGCGGTCCTGGCCCGCGCGTCGGTGAAGACGAAGGCGGCCAGGTTGGGCGCGTCGCCCTCCAGCAGCCCGCTGGGGCCGTAGAGGCGTTCGAAGCCGGTGGTGTGGGCGAGCACGTCGCCGAGCCGGTTGAGCAGCACGGCGGGCGCGGGCTCCAGCCGGTCGAGCACCGCGCGCACGGCGGGCCGCACGGCGCTGGCGGGGGCGTGCCCGCCGGCCGGGCACAGCGCGATGGCGCCGTTGCTCATCTTGGCCAGGTTGCGCAGGTGGATGCGCTCCACCGGGGTCATCCGCAGGGTGTCGGCGAGTGTCACGAGCACCTGGACGGACGGGTTGCGGTCGCGGCCCTGCTCCAGCCGGGTCAGGTATTCGACGCTGAGCCCGGCCACGGTGGCCAGCTCGGACCTGCGCAGCCCGGGCGTGCGCCGCCGGGAGCCGTCGGGCAGGCCGAGCTCGGCGGGCTTCATCGCCTCGCGGCGGGCGCGCAGGAAGAGGCCCAGTTCGTTGTCGCTCACGGCCCCGATTGTAGGGGGAAGTCCGTTTTCTATCGTGTCCCTGCCAAGGCCAGTCTACGCTCGGCCTTCCTCCCGGCCGGGCGGCCCGGCAGGGTGGGGATCATGAGATATCGCCTGCTGGGCCGTACCGGGCTCAGGGTTTCCGACTTGTTCCTCGGCGCGATGACCTACGGCGAGCCGTCGGCGGAGGTGCGGCGCATCTTCGATCTGTACGCCGACGCCGGCGGCAACGTCGTGGACACCGCCTCCATGTACGGCCCCAGCGAGGGCGTCGTCGGCGAGCTCCTCCAGGGCCGCCGTGACCGTTTCGTCCTGGCCACCAAGTACACCGGCACCCGCGACCGCACCGACCTGAACGCCGCCGGCAACCACCGCAAGAACCTCACCCTGTCGCTGGAGCAGAGCCTGCGGCGGCTGCGTACCGACTACATCGACCTGTTCTGGGTGCACGTCTGGGACCGGAACACGCCGATCGAGGAGACGATGCGGGCCATGGACGACGCGGTCCGCGCGGGGAAGGTGCTCTACACCGGCATCTCCGACGCGCCCGCGTGGGTGGTCAGCGGGGCCAACACGCTGGCCGAGTGGCGCGGGTGGACGCCGTTCGCGGGGTTGCAGGTGCCCTACAGCCTGCTGCAGCGCGACGTGGAGCGGGAGCTGCTGCCGATGGCGCGGGCGTACGGGCTCAGTGTGGCGGCGTGGGCGGTGCTCGGGCGTGGCGTGCTGTCCGGCCGGTACGCGGAGCCGGGCGCGGCGGCCTCCCGGGTGTCACCCGGCACGATCGGTGAACGGGACCGTACGGTGGTGCGGGCCGTGCTGGACGTCGCCGGCGAGCTGGGCGTCACGGCCGCACAGGTGGCGATCGCGTGGGCGATGCGGCGCGGGGTGCATCCGATCATCGGGGCGAGCAGCGCCGAGCAGCTCAAGGACAACCTGGGGGCGTCGGAGGTGGAGCTGCCCGAGGAGGCGCTGACGCGGCTGGAGTCGGCGACGGCGTTCGAGCTGGGCTTTCCCGGCGACTTCATCGGCGAGGTGGACCGCAGCCCGGACATCTACGGCGACGACCTCCCCCGCCTGCGCGGCCGCTGACATCCAACGTCAGCACAGCGCCATGGCGGTCTGCCACAGCTCGGGCAGCGCCGCCAGCACCAGGTTGCCCCGGTGCCGGCGGTCGGCGAAGCTCTCGGCGTCCAGGTCCGCGAGCAGCTCGCGCAGCCCGTCCTCGTGCCCGCTCTCCCCCGCCGCCGCCCGTTTGGCCAGGCAGCGCGCGTACGTGGCCACCAGCCAGAACACGGCCTCCCGATGCAGCCCCCGCCGGATGAGCTCCCGGGTGCCGTCGATGGCGATGGGCCGCGCCAGCTCGGTGATGTCCGAGGCGAACGGGTAGGAGGGGGCGTGCACCGGCGCCGCCGCGTCGAACACCCGCTCCAGCGCCGCCAGGTGCCGCTCCACCCGAGCGGCGGCCAGGCCGGCGCAGCCGAGCAGGTCGAGCAGGCTCTCGTGGTAGGACGCGCGGCCGTGTTCGGCGAGCAGGTCGCGGACGGCCGCGTACCGGCGGCGGACGGTCGGGTTGCGCAGCGCGGCGACCAGCAGCACGTGCGTGGTCACCCCGGTGCCGAACAGCCAGGCAGCGACCTGGTCGGGCAGCGGCGCGGATTCGTCCATGCCGTTGATCCAGCCGCGTACCCGGTCCATGGCGTTGGTGCAGCGTGCCAGGACCCACGGCCGTTCGGCGAAGTCGCGGGCCACCACGCGCTGCAGCTCGGCCAGCCGCCCGGACGGGTCGGCGAGCACGCCGGGCAGGTGGAGGCTGCCGGCCAGGTGGTAGTCGCTCAGCACCTCGTGCGGGGATCCGAGCCCGGGGATCGAGGAGACCTCCAGGATCACCCCCCGGTAGGCGAACTTCCCGAGCCGCACGGCCGGTTCGGCGACCAGCATGACGTCCACGTCGGAGGCCGGGGCCAGCTCGGCGCGCGGGTCGTCCCACAGCGCCGAGCCGGTCAGGAACGCCCCGCCGAACCCGGGCAGCGCGGCGCCCTCCTCCAGCACCCACTGCCGGGCGATCCGCCTGGCCTGCTCAATCCGCATCCGCGTCCTCCCGATCCGGAGCACGGCGCGAGGTCCTGATCGCGACGACCGCGCCCACCACGACAAGCCCCGCCAGCCCGCCCCAGATCCAGACCGGCACCCCCGCCGGCGCGGCGGGCGGGACGGCGGTCGCCGTGAACTCTACGGCCGACGGCTCAGTGGACGGCACCGACGATGCCGATGCCGCTGGAGAACGTGATCCTTTCACGCGGAACGGGATCTCGCCCTCGATGGGATGGCCGTCGGAGGAGACGACCCGCCAGGCGATCGTGTAGGCGCCCGGCGCGATCGGCCCCGTGACCTCGGCGGTCACCGTGGGCCCGGAGAGCCGCGGCCTGCTCAGCCCGACCTCGTTGCCGGCCGCGTCGTGCAGCACGACGAACGGGAACTTCACGCTCGCGGTGTATTCGAGCTCGATCTCCTCCAGCGAGGAGACCTGGGCGTCCTTGGCGGGTGAGCTGCGCTTGAGCGTGTCGTGGGCATAAGCGGGCGAAGCAGGAAAAGTCAGGAAAACGGCGCAGGCGAGCGCCGCCCCGAGGACGGGTCGCGGCAGGAATGCCATGATGGGTCTCCAGAATGATCTTCCGGACGACCGGGCCCGTGGCGCCGGTGTCCGGACGCGGGCGAGGCGAAAGAGGCGGAAAGAGGAACGCGCGCGAAGCGTCAGTGACGCGGCGCGGCGGGCGGACCTCGCCTGCTGATCGTGCGGGAGACGACCCTGCCCGCGTGCGCGGGAACGTCGTCCGTCATGGGCCGCCACGACGGCGGCCCGGCGATGTCGGTGACGGTTACGGCCGCGAGCGGCCTGATGATCGGGCGCGGCGCGCCGTACAGGCGGATCAGCAGCCACAGCGCGCACTCGCCCCGGTGCAGCCACCACGCCGTCAGCGCCGCCACCGTGAGGTGGACCAGCACCATGCCGGGCGCGGGATGCCCGTGCGCGGGGTCGGGCCCGGCGCCCGGTGCCAGCCGTTCGAAGAGCTGGTGCAGCACCATCTGGGTGCTCACGGTCGCCGCCAGCACGGCGGGCAGGCCGCGCTCGCGCCCGTCGATCAGGTGCGCCAGCCCCAGCGCCGCCAGCACTCCGGCCAGGTAGACCCCGAACGGCACCATGGCCCCGCCGGCCAGCGCGTGCCCGCCCGCGGACACCACTCCGCAGACCGTCGCGAACACGACGGCCCGCGACAGGCGCAGCACCGCAGAGGCGACCAGCGCGGACGGTGGCGCGGAAGGCGGCACGGAGGGTAGCGCGGAGGACACATCCGCCATCCTTACACGGTTCGCTCGTTCCCGGAGGTTCACGACCGGAGCGCCCGGGCAGCGGACGGCGATGGAGACCGCCTTCAGCGCCGGCCCGGACCTGGAACGTCAGGTCCGCCAGGAGCTATCGGACGCGGGTTTCACCATCGAGCCGTCGCTGATGTCGGCCGATGGAGGGCTCGGCGTCTGGCACGACCCCACGCGCGGTGTCGTCGTCACCTGGGGCACCTCGGCCGAGCAACTGGTCAAGTACGCCACCATCCGGGCCGCGGTGCAGCTCGCGCTGCGGACCATCCTGGCCGAGGCAGGTCACCAGTTCAGGGAGGACTTCGGGGGTCTGGAGCTGATCGTCACGTCCTGACCTCGCGCAGCGGCCTGCCCACCTCGTGCAGGTGGCGCAGCGCCTGGCGCCATGACTCGATCAGGCCGCACTCGACGTAGGCGACGCCGAGCGACTCGCAGTATTCGCGCACGATGGGCTGTGCCTTGCGCAGGTTCGCGGTCGGCATGTTCGGGAACAGGTGGTGCTCGATCTGGAAGTTGAGGCCGCCGAGCGCGGTGTTGATCAGGCGCCCGCCGCGGACGTTCCGCGAGGTGAGCACCTGGCGGCGGAGGTAGTCCAGCTCGTCCTCGGCGGTGAGCACCGGCATGCCCTTGTGGTTGGGCGCGAACGTGCACCCGAGGTAGACGCCGTAGCACGCCTGGTGGACGACGAGGAACAGCAGGGCCTTGGGCAGCGGGAGCACGAGGAACACCGCGCCCAGGTACGCCAGGACGTGCGCCGACAGCAGCGCCCCTTCGAGCCCTCTGCCCTTGAGCGACGGCCGGCGCAGCGCGCGGAAGCTCGACACCTTCAGGTTGATCCCCTCAAGGGTGAGCAGCGGGAAGAACAGGAACGCCTGCCGCCGGCCGATGAACCGGGCGATGCCGCGGCTGTGCCCGGCCTGCTTCTCCGACCAGACGAGGATGTCGGGCGAGACGTCGGGGTCGTGGTCCTCGTGGTTGGGGTTGGCGTGGTGGCGCGTGTGCTTGTCCATCCACCAGCCGTAGCTGAGGCCGACGGCCAGGTTGCCGGCCACCAGCCCGGCGATTCTGCTGGTCCGCCGCGAGCGGGAGATCTGCCCGTGCGCCAGGTCGTGGGCCAGCAGGGTGACCTGCGCGAACGCCACCGCCAGCAGCGCCGCGATGGGTAGTTGCCACCAGGAGTCGCCGATCGCGGCGAACACCGCCCAGCTTCCCGCGAACAGCCCGGCCACCAGCCCGATCCTGACCGCGTAGTAGCCGGGCCGCTTGTCCAGCAGGCCCGCCTGGGCGATGCGGCGCGACAGTTTCGCGAAGTCGCTCCCCCGTGCCCCCGTGCGAGGCGTGTCCATCACCGTCAAAGTGCCCTCCGATGCCGAGGCGACGTACGTGATCAGTCATCAGCATCGCGAGAGAACGGGTGCGGGCGGACCCCCGCTGTCACCCGGTTTTCCGGTAGTGCAGGCCCTACCATGGGGAGCGCGTACGGCGCTCCCGCCGCCTGGGGATCGGACCGGCCCAGCGCACTCAGCGTGGCAGTGGACGACCTCACCTGATGGGGAACGGCAGGCGGCGGGGGCGCCAGCTCAGGTCGGCTGGAGGGCCGGCATGGGCTCGGGGGCCGCGGTCACGCCGTGCACGTGCAGTTCGGGGCGGAAGGCCGCGAGGTAGGCCGTCCGGTTCCTGAAGCTCGCGGCCAGGGCGTCGCCGTAGTCGATGAGCTGCCGGTGCACCTCCCTGCGGGGCTCGTAGCGGGCCGAGAGCAGCCGGTCGAGCAGGTCGCGGTCGTCCCCGGCCGCGCAGATGACGTCGGCCAGGATCTCGGCGTCGTGCAGCGTGTAGCTCATGCCCATCCCCGTCATGGGGTGGCAGGCGAACGCGGCCGAGCCCAGCAGCGCCGCGTTGCCCTGGTGGTAGGCGTCCACGCGCATCGCGGAGACCTTGATCCGCTGCCAGGTGGCGGGCTGCAGCGCGTTGAAGGCGTCGGAGCTCTCGGTGACGAACTTCTTCAGCTCGTCGAGCAGGGCGGGGATGCCGTCCTGGAAGATCTCCTTGTCGTCCTCCGGGGGTAAGCCCACGAACACCCTGGCCTGGTCCCTGTTGAGCGGATAGAGGTAGGTGAGCCAGCCCTCCGAGCTGAAGTACAGCCGGTTGAGCTGGGCGACGCTGGCGCTCAGCGGGACGGTGGCCACCCGCATCAGCAGCCGCTCGTACGGCATCGTGCGCTGTTCGATGCCGAGCGCCTGCCGTACGGCGGACTTGGTGCCGTCGGCGCCGATCACGACGCCGGCCCGCAGCCTCCGTCCGTCGCTGAGCGTCAGCTCCTCCACCTGGCGCTCCACCACGGCGATGTCGGCGATGCTCGCGTCGAACCAGAACTCGACGCCCTCCATCGCGCAGGAGGTGTAGATGAGTTCGACCAGTTCCCGGTACGGGCGGATGAGGAAGCCGCCGTCGGGGAACCGGCAGTCCTGGATGGGGTCGCCATCGTGGTAATACCGGATGAGGTCGCGCCTGAGGCCATGGCGTCCGACGAGATCCGCCAGTCCGTGCCGGGCGAGCACCCGCAGCCCAGGAGGCTTGAGGAAGTCGGCGCCCGCGCTCGGGACCGACGGTCCCTGCTCGATGACCACGACGTTCTGCCCGCGGCGGCCCAGCAGCAAGGCCAGGAAGCAGCCGCCGAGCCCGGCGCCGACGATGGCTACGTCGCACGATGTGGTTGCCATGACGAGAGCCCTTTCGAATGGTTGAACTAGTGCGTATGCCCGCGGGTGCCTGCGAGCGGACCGGGTTCGGCCGTCCGCGGCCGCGGGATGTGGTCCATGGGGGGTGTGCGGGTCTCGACTGGCAGCAGCGCGTCGGCCTCGGCCGCGACGGTGGCCAGGGTCATGCGCAGCTCGAGGAGCAGCCGGCGCGGCACCTTGATCATGACGTCACCCGGGTCCGGCCGTAGCCGGGTGATCTTCGTGAGGGCCAGTGCTCCGATGAGCACCGAGATGGCGACGCACGTCGCGAGCGCTCCGGCCAGGCCCGCGGAGGGCCCGGTCATGAACGGGTGGTCGATCACGACCGACACGACGGCGACGCCGACGGCACCGCCGACCATGCGGGCCATGGTGGCCGCGCCGACGGCGGAGGCGTACTGGTGGGGGCGGGCGGCCAGGGTGGTGGCGACGGAGGTGCCGGGCGCGAGCGCGCCCACTCCGATGCCGACGACGACGCTGGCGACCAGGCCCCACACGGTGGGACCTGCCTGCGTGAGCACGAGCACGCACGCGCCGCCGCAGAGCAGCGAGCCCGCGTAGATGAGCCCGTACGCGCCGATCCGTTTGACGACGCGCCCGGCCAGGAAGGCCGTGACGACGACGGCCACGGAGGTGGGGGTCAGCCACATGGCCACTTCGAGCATGGGGTAGCCGAGGTGGAGCAGGTAGAGGGGCTGTACGGTCAGCAGCCCGTACGACAGCGCGCCGAAGCCCCAGGTGGCCAGCCAGCCCCAGACGAACCGGGGCCGCCGCCACAGGGCCAGGTCGATGGCGGGCAGGCGGTGGTGCCTGGCCTGCGCGAGCGCGAGCCCGAGCAGCGCGAGGGCCGCGAGCCCGAGCCACAGCACGTCCGTGCCCCAGGCCATGGCCTTGGAGATGGCCAGCACGACGACGGCGATGCCGGCCGCCAGCAGCCAGGCGCCGAGCACGTCGGGGATGCCCTTGGCCTTGACCCGCTTGCCGGGCGGGAGCGTGGTGCAGGCGATCAGGAGGGCGACGCCGATGACGACGTCGGGCACGAACAGGGCCCGCCAGCCGACGGTGGCGGCCAGCCAGCCGCCGCCCGCCTGCATGAGCAGGCAGCCCAGCCCGGAGGCGGAGCTCCACAGCGCGATCGCACCGCGCCGCTGCGCCTCCGGCAACTCCCCGAGCAGCAGTCCGAGGCTGGCCGGGATCATCGCGGCGGCGCCGGCGCCCTGGACGGCCCGTGCGGCCAGCACGTACGACCAGGGTTCGACGGTGACGGTGGCGATCCCGCCCAGGATGAAGATCACGAGCCCGACCGCCAGCACCCGGCGGCGGCCGAACAGGTCGGCCCATCGGCCCGCGGTGGCCAGCAGCGCCGCGATCGGGATGAACGCCGCGCTGGTCAGCCAGACCAGGTCACCGAGTGGCATGCCGGCGCCCGCGGGGGTGTACCGCAGGACTCCGACCGCCAGTGTGGTGGCCGTGGTGTCGGCCATCACCGTCAACATGACGCCCGCGCCGACCAGTCGCAGCATCACTGCGTGACGGCGGGTCGCGCCGGCCGTGCCCGTCCCCCGGACGGCCGCTGGTGACGAACGCACGTGGTCCCCTCCTCGGAAGAGCCGTTATGTCGGCCTCGCGCGCACACTCCGGCGTGTGCGGGCGGGGTGGTTCAGGCGCCGTACCGGCCGGGCGAGAGCAGGCCGTCCGGGTCGAGCGCGGTCTTGAGCCTGTGCAGCATGCCCAGGCTGGCGGTACTGGTCTCCGACCACACGTCGGCGGCGGCGTGGTCGATGTCCGAGCGGTAGATGGCGCAGCCGTGCCCGCGCAGCAGGCAGTTGCCGTCGTTGCGGAGCTGGTGCGCCCGGTACGGCGCGCCGGGCGCGCCACGTTCGAAGAAGATCTGGATGACGCCGTTGGCCAGGTGCTTGCCGACGAAGTTCCACTCGACCATGAGGGCGGTGCTGTGCGCGTCCACGGCCGTCCGCAGGGCGGCCAGGAGGTGCTCGGTCCTCCGCGCGTGCATCGGGAGCAGCGGCAGCAGCGCCAGGAAGCCCATCTCGCCCTCGTCGATCAGGTCGCACGAGGTCACGCCGAGCGCGTTGTGCACGCCGCGGCAGGTCGGGATGCCCTGCGCCATGAGCGCCCTGGGGTAGAGCGGGTCATCGGGGCTCACCTCGGCCGCGTCCACGACGCGCAGCGCCTCGGCGCCCTCGACTTCGATGAGCGCCTTGCGCAGCAGCTCCTCGGCCAGTTCGACGGTGGCGTCACTGCCCATGAGCGGCCCGAGGACGGTGAACAGGCCGGGGTCGACGCCGGCGGGCAGCATCCAGTCGCCGCCGGCGGGGGTGAGCGAGAGTTCGCGTACGCGGAGCAGCCCGTCGGCCGGGTTGCCGCGGCGCAGGAATCCGGTGATCGCGCCGACCGCGGCGCCGACCTGGTCGCGGCCCATGCGGCCGTGAACGAGCCCGATGGTCTGCGGGCGCGGCACCAGCGACACGGCCATGGCGGTGACGATGCCCAGGTTGTGCTGGATGAAGGCGGGCGTCAGGTCGGGCCCGGCGACCCGGCCGTGGTAGCGCCCCGCCGGGTCCAGCCCGCCGGTGGTGACGACGCTGCCGTCGGCCAGCACGGCCTCGATCCCGGCCACGTCGTGGACGCGGGAGCGGATGCAGCCGTCGCCGCGGTCGAGCGCGTTGCCGACCACGGAGGTGTCGGCACACGAGGCCGTGACGTTGAGCATCCACGGCGTGTCGCGCAGGACGGCGGCCAGTTGCCGCTGGGTCACTCCCGGCTCGATGACCGCGAAGCCGTCGTCGAGGTCGAGGCTGCGTACCCGGTTCATGCCACTGAGGTCGACGACCAGGTTGTCGTCCGTGACCGGCATGGCCGAGCCCATGCCCCAGTTCCTGCCGGTGCTGATCGGGTACAGGCGGAGCCCGGCCGCCATGGCCTGCCGTACGAGTGCGCGTACCTCGTCGAGGCCGCGCGGTGCGTCCACCCCCGCCACGGTCCGCGGCTGATGGCCGCCGACGTCACGCGACCTCAGCTCCAGTCGCGGTGATCCCTGCATGGCTCTCCTCACAAAGGTGAGTTATCGCTCTTCCGGCTCCCGGCCGGGAGCCGCTGGGGCGCACCGCTCAGACGGTGTGCTGGAGCAGGTCGTCGATGGAGCCGATGGCCTGGTTCGACATCTCCCTGATTTCGAGCAGCCGCCGCTCGGCGTGGTCACCGGGTTCGGGGGCGGGGTCGATGGGCGGGAGGTCGAGCGTGCCGCGCGGCGGCGCCTGCGCGGGGACCTCGTGCAGGCCGTACGGGTGGCGCCGGACGTGGTCGGTGTGGTCCCGCCTGGAGCGGGCGGGGAGATGCGGGGGGGTTCGCATGACGGGAGCTCTCCTGCCGGATTCGTATGGGGTTTTCCGGACGACCGCTCGCCGTTGAGCGGCTCGAGGTCAGCGCGCGTCCTCCTCGATGCCGGTGTTGATGCCGTCGTTGATGCCGTCGTTGATGCCGGCGTTTCCGGATCGTGGAGTGACGGCCGCGGGGGTGGCCCGTGGCACGCCGTGGTTGATGACGCTCGCGGCGATGCGGCGCTCCGCCAGCCCCATGTGGGGACGGCCGGCGCCGTTGGAGCCCGGCCGTGCGGTGGCCGAGCCGCGGATCATGGAGCTGGCGTGCACCCAGCGGCGCGCCTCCGCCAGCACCTCGCGCTGCGCGCGGCTCAGGTCCGCGTGCCGCGCGTAGTGCTCGCAGACGGCCCGCGCCAGCACCCGTGCCATGACGAGGTGCTCTTCGCAGGCGCCCGCGACCTTCGCCTCCAGGCCGACGACCTGGGCGAGGAGCAATTGCAGGTGCGGCAGGCCCGAGGAGCGCTCGAACCCGTCGAGCTCGGCCAGCCGCTCGGGCCAGCGCAGCCGCCGCTCGATCGCGGCGCACACGTTCGCCACGAGCAGGGCAGGGGGCTGGCCGTCGAGCGCGTCGCCCGGGGTCAGGCCGCCGACCTGCACGGCCCGCTGGGCGGTCGGCTCGAAGTCGTTCAGCCGGCGCAGCCCGCTCTGCAGCAGGCGTACGCGGTTGTGCAGGCACGCGGCGCTCCAGCCCAGCACCAGCAGGCGGTCGGCGTCCGCCTCGCAGTGCCAGCCGACCAGCGCCACTTCGCGCGCCATGCGGTGGTAGAGCACCCATGACTCCTGCGCCCCCACCGGCGCCGCGGTGTCGATCCACACCTGCAGGCCGCCCGGGGGCAACTCGCCGACGCCGATGTCCAGGCCGGCGGGCGCCACCCTGGCGCAGATCCGCTGAACGACCCGCTGCTGCGCGGCCGTCTCCGGCGTCATGGGCACGGGGCCCGGTAGCACTCGCTCTGGGGCCACTTTCGCCCTCGGCTCGATGCTCATCTGGGGCCACCTCCTGACCCGCGGGTCCTCTCGACCCTCGTAAATTGGCACTTAATAGTGCCGCCCCGATCGTCGTCAGACCGGGGTTTTCTGTCAACTGTCACTTTACGGAGATGCCCGGCTTCCCTGGGGGCGCGACGGCGGCCCACGCGTGAACGCACGACTTCCCGCAGGTGAATGCCGTGTTTCGGGAGCCCGATGATCTAGAGTCCGTACGGTGCGGTGATCGGGTACGACGGTCGAGGAGCAAGCCGTTGGTGGTGCACAGAGCCGTGGTGGCGGCCATGTCGGTGGCCGCCGGACTGCCCGCGCAGGCCGGTCCGGCGCAGGCCGGGGCCGGTTACTGCGTGCTACCGGATCACTCCCAGCAGTCCGCGCCGAGCGGGGCTTACCTGATCGATACTGCTTCCTCACTAGACTGGATTCATCCCAATCCGCCCCCTGCGGCACCCGAGCCGACCGAGTCGGAACGACTGGACTTCGCCGGGTTCCCGAACGTCTCCGCCCTCGACACGATCGGCCGCGACGGCGCCCCGGCGCAGAAGGTGATCACGACCTACACCACGAACGTGGACAAGGTCGTCACCCTGACCAACGCCGCGTCGGTGTCGGCGGACGGCGGGCTGACCTTCGGCCCGTCGAGCCAGACACCGCTGCGCGAGTCACCGATCGAGCTGCACGACGGCCGCTACTTCGCCACCGAGTACTACCTGGCCAGGACCGATCCGCACACGGCGCGCCTGGGGGTGCTCACTTCGTCCTCGCTGGACGACGAGGAGGGCTGGGTGCGTTCGGAGGCCACGCTGAGCACGCCCGGCGACCTGCTGCACGGCGGCGCGGCGCACGGGGCGCCGGTCCAGCTCGCCGACGGCACGATCCTGATCACGGCCTACGCCCGGTACGGCCATACGGGGACGTACCAGGCCGAGGTGTACGCCAGTGGTGACGGCGGCCGCACCTTCGCCCGGCGCGGCGTGATCGCCGAGCCCTCGGCGGAGTTCGTCTACAACGAGGCGGCCCTGGAGCAGACACTCGACGGCAGCCTGCTGGCGGTGCTGCGCCGCGACGGCGGCCCGTACTCGACACTCCACCAGAGCCGCTCCACCGACGGCGGCCGCACCTGGTCGCCGGTGCGCGAGGTGCGCTTCACCGGCCAGGACTGCGTGGTGCGCGGCGTGGCGCCACGGCTGCTGCTGACGCCGGGCGGCGTCCTCGTGCTGAGCGCGGGGCGGCCCGACAACTGGATGGCGGTCTCGCCCGACGGGCTCGGCGAGGAGTGGCTGGAGCCGCGGGTGACCTACCACAACCGCGACGGCATCTGGGACACGCACGGCTCGTCCGGCTACACCGGCCTGGCCGCCGTCGGCGCGCACCGGCTGATCCAGGTGTTCGACAACTGCAAACTGCCCGGGGTGAACCCCGACGGGCTGCTCAACGAGACGACGTGCCCGGCGCACGGCCTGTTCGAGTACGGCGGCTGGTACGCGGTCAAGCGCCTGCTGTTCACCGTGGCCACCCCGGGCGGCGGCCGGCGGCTCGACCTGGCCGCGCTCCGCCACAGCGGCCGCCTGCGGATCGAGACCACCATGCGCTGGTCGAGCCCGTACCGTCCGAGGGCCCGGCCCTCCGGGGCCATCGACGGCAGCACCGGCTACTGGTCCAGCGCCGTCGCCGCCGGCCGCGGCCGCTACGTCCTGCACCTGGGCCGGCGTCACCACCTCAGCCGCATCGGCCTCAGCCTGCGCCCGGGGCATCCGGCCGGTGCGCGGGTCTACGTCTCCGACGACGGCCGCTCCTGGGGTGAACCGGTCGTCACGATCACCGGCAGGACCGACCACGCCCTGCGGTACGACGAGATCGGCCGCGCGGCCCGGCATGTCAAGATCGTCGTCGAGCCCACGTCCGGTTGCGACCCGGAAATAGGGCGGGAGTGCGGGATTCTGAACGAGGTCGAGCTCTATTCATAAGCGCCCGGGATTTCGGACGACAAAGTTTTCCGCCGGTTGCCGAATATCGTCATTCAAAGTCATAGGCGCCCGCGAAGGTGCGGCCGGGCCGCCCTCCACGTGGCGCCTTCATCTTCTCAATGCTCACCGCTCCGGCGGGATGTCGTCGTCGCGGCCGAGCATGCCGCGTTCATCCCTCAGCCCGTCCATGGGTTCGTCCATGGCTTCGTCGCCGATGGTGCCGTCCTCGTCGATCTCCAGCCGCTCCCTGCGGATCTGGCCCTCGACGGTCTCCTCGTGCTCGACGTCCCGCTTGCGCAGGTGGACGCGCTCGACCGGCCTGGTCTCCTTGCCGACGACCGGGCGCTCCTCGTGCAGGATCATCTGCCGGTCCTCCTCGCCGATCTCGGCCGTTCCGAGCGCCTCTCCGTCGCGGATGGGCTCGCGCTCGATCACGACCTCCTCGTGCGAGAGCGGGATGGTCTCGTGCACGTTCTCGGTCTCGACGTACTTGTGCAGGCGGACGCGGCCGGTCTCCCTGCTCTCCTTTCCGACGTGCAGCCGCTCTTCCGACATCGTCATGTCGATATCGCCCTCGTCCATCAGACCGTCGTCCATCAGGCCGTCGCGCATTTCTCCGGTGATGGGTGTTCCCATGCTCGGTTCGCCGCTGGTGCGCTGCTGCGGAATGGTGGACGGCCGCATGCCGTAGTAGCGGTAGAGGTCGGCCTCCTCCCGCAGCGACAGGCGTTCGTCGGCGTCGATGTTGGGCGCCCCCTTGATCATCTCCTTGTCGAAGGGGACGTGGATCTCCTCTCCCGAGTGGCGGGTGTTGGAGAGCGGCACGAAGGTCTGCTTCATGCCGAAGAATCCCGTGCGGACCGTCACCCACTCCGGCTCGCCGGTCTGATCGTTGAGGTAGACCTGGCCTACCTTGCCGATCGACTGTCCGTCCGAACCCACCACGTGACAGTCGAGCAGGTGGCGGATCTCTGTTTGCATGGCCACGACGATCCCCCCGATGTGATGTCGTCCTGGTTCAAATGGGATGAATACCCCATATCGCCATAAAGCCACCCAGGATTCGCGCCACGTTTTCGCATGGCGACCGCGCGCTTTCGTTCGGTCACGCTGCGCCGTCAGTCGCCTTGAGCCCTGCGCAGCGCCGACAGGTGCTCCTGCAGCGACGGCGCCGCGGTCTTGGCCAGCGCCACCACCGCCGGCGAGGAGCCCTTGGAGATCTCCGTCTTGGTGGCGGCCAGCGCCGCCTTGTGCGCCTTGATCATGCTGGACAGGAAGTCCTGGTCGAAGTCCTCGCCCGTGGCGTCCTCCATGCGCAGAAGGTCCTGCCGCTGCCCGGCGCTCGGCGAGGTGGGCAGTTGCACGCCGAGTCGCGTGGCCGCCTGGGTGAGCGCGGCGTCGAGCTTGGTGTGGTCCTTGACGAGCATCTCGCCGACCGCCTCGACCTGCTGGCCGACGCCCTTGTGCTTGGCCAGCCGCCCGGCCTGGACCTCGGCCAGGTTGCCCTGGTGGATGGCCCGCATCCAGGTCTTGTCCTGCTCGGACGGCTGGGCGTCGGTCTTGGGCGCGAGGGCCGCGGCGTCCTGCGGCACGTCGGCGCCGCAACCGGGCAGGACGGCGAGGGCCACGGCGGCCAGGGACAGGGGCAGGGACAGAGGCGGGATCAGGCGAAGGCGCATGAGTTTTCCTATGACATCGTGATACAGATCAAATACAGAGCGTAACCGTCGCCTGGATGCTCCCCGGGTATTTCGCCTTCGGCGTCGTCGCCAATAATGACGGGGACGATCCGTCACCTCGGACAGGAGCCAGGACCCCATGACCCGACCCGCCCCGCGTACCCCTGAGCAGCGCAGACAGGACACCCTGGAGCGTCTTGAGCACGACGTCGACGTCTGGGTGGCCACCGCCGGCGAGGGCGGGGAGCCTTACATGGTGCCGCTGTCGTTCCTCTGGGACGGCTCCGTCCTGCTGATCGCCACGGCCAGCGCCTCGGTCACCGCCCGTAACCTGCTGGCCAACGGCCGGGCGCGGATCGGCGTCGGGCTGGTGCGCGACGTCGTGCTCATCGACGGGACGGCGCAGGCGACGCCCGCCGGTGACATCCCGGCGGAGGTGGGCGACGCGTTCGCGGCCAAGACGGGCTTCGATCCGCGCGAGGAGAGCGGCTCCTACCACTACTTCCGGGTCACGCCGCGGCGGTTGCAGGCGTGGCGGGAGGTGGAGGAGCTGGCCGGGCGCGACCTGATCCGCGACGGCGAGTGGACCGTCACCTGAGAGCGACCACCAGCGTGGTGTGACGCTTCCGGATGACCACGGCCCCCTCGAGCTCCGCCTCGTCAAAGGAACGGCCGCCGGAGCCGGTGGCGGGGCTGGGGTGGGCCTCGATGCGCAGGGCGGTCGCCTCGGGGCGGCCGGCCTCATCCCAGGCTCTGACGTGCGCGGCCAGCTCCTCGGCCAGCCGGCCGCCGTCGGGCCCGTGGCCGCGGGCGGCCAGCGGGCCCTCCATGGCGAGGACGGCGATGCTGTCGCCCTCGACGATCCCCGCGGTGGCGGCGTACCCGGTGGCGGCCGATTTGCCGGCCAGGGCGCACCAGCGGGGCTCGTGCAGCGCCAGCCACAGCGAGACCCCCATGCCGGCCAGGAACGGCGACGCCGGCTCCGCGCCGATGGCGACGTCGGTGGGCGCGGTGTCGAGCACGGCCGCCACGTCGCCGACCTCGCGCGGCCAGGGCAGGCCGAGCACCAGGTCCGGATCCCGGCGCAGCATGATGGTGACCTCGGTCCCGGCGTACGGCCCGCGCATCCGCATGAACCCGCACGGCGCCACGGACCGGCTGACCCAATGGTCGCCGTCGCGCTCCATGGCCACCGACACCTGCACCCCGCGCAGGTCGAGCGGCACCACCAGCCGCCCGCCCGCCCCGAGCTGCGCCAGCCACGCCGGCGCCAGGTCCCACACGCCCACGGTGGCGATCAGCCGGTCGTACGGGGCCAGATCGGGCCATCCCAGGCCCCCGTCGGCGCAGACCACCTCGGCCCGCAACGGCCCGGCGGCGGCCAGGTGCCGTCTGGCCTGGCCGGCGACGTCCTCGTCGATGTCCACGCTGACCACGCGGCCACCGGGCCCCGCCAGCCGGGCCAGCAGCGCCGCGTTGTAGCCGGTGCCCGCGCCGATCTCCAGCACCCGGTGCCCCGGCTCCACGCCGAGCTGGCCGAGCATGATGGCCATGATCGCGGGCTGTGAGGACGAGCTGATCGGCCGGCCCTCGTCGTCGCGTTTGGTGACGATGGGCTCGTCGCGGTAGGCGTCCTCGGGCGCGACACCGGGCACGAAGACGTGGCGCGGCACCGCGAGCATGGCCGCGGCCACGGGTTCGGCGATGGCCTGGCGCTCCCGGAGCAGCGCCACCATGGCTTCCCTCTGGATCGCGAAGTCCATGCGGCCATTGTCCACGCGGTCCGGGATCTTCCGGGGATCGTTGGTAAAGAAATCCTCAGGGAGGGTTGAGACGTGAAAGAGCGGGCAGGGCAGGCAACTCCTGAACGTCGAACGTGAGGAGGAGCCGTAGTGCTCACCCTGACTGCAAACGCAGCCCAGGCGATCCGTGACCTGACCGCGGCCGCGCCCGAGCCTTCCCAGAGCGGGATTCGCATCTCGTCTCAGGGCGAGGGCGCGAGTTCGCTGACCCTTTCCCTGGCCACCGCCCCCGAACCGGCGGACGAGGTGGTCGAGGCCGAGGGCGCCCGGGTCTACCTCGACCCGGTGGCGGCGACCGTACTCGAGGACAAGTCGCTGGACGCCGGTGCCGATGACCAGGGAAGCGTGTCGTTCCTGGTCACCGAGCAGACGGCCTGACGCGGCTCCCGCCGTGCCGGTCCTCCGGCACGGCGGGGCCTCCGCTCAGCCGTCGGCCAGCAGCTTGTGCAGGTAGCGGAGCTGCTCCTCCGACTGGTAGCCGCCACCGCCCTCGTGGTTGTTCCAGGGCCACACGGTGATCTCCTTGGGGCCCTGCCAGTGGTTGTAGGCGGCGAACACCGTCGACGGCGGGCACACGTCGTCCATCAGCGCGACCGAGTAGAGCGCCGGCACCTGCCCGCGGGCGGCGAAGTTCATGCCGTCGAAGTACGACAGCGTGCGGAACACCTGCTCGGCGCTCTCCCGCCGGGTCGCGAGAAACCGGACCAGCTCCTGGTACGGGTCGCGCCCGGTGATCTCCACGGCCCGCCGGAAGTGGGTCAGGAACGGCACGTCGATCAGCGCCGCCTTGATGCCCGGCCGCAGCGCGGCCGTCGCCTGGGCGATGCCGCCGCCCTGGCTGCCGCCGGAGACCACGATGCGGTTCGCGTCCACGGCCGGATGCCCGGCCGCCGCGTCCACCGCCCGGACCGCGTCGGTGAACACGCGCCGGTAGTAGTAGTCGGCCGGGTCGAGGATGCCGCGCGTCATCATGCCGGGCGCCTCCGGGCCCGCGCTGCCGTGCGGGTCGCCGGTCGTGCCGGGGTGGCCGACGTTCGCGCCGCCGTGGCCGCGCGTCTCCATCACGAACACCGCGTATCCGGCGGCCGGCCACATCAGGTGGTCCTTCGGGAAACCGCGTCCGCCGCTGTAGCCGATGTAGTGCATCACGCACGGAACCGGGCCGTTCACGCCACGCGGCAGCAGGAACCAGCCGTTGATCCGGTGGCCGCCCCAGCCGGCGAACGACACGTCGAACACGTCCACGCCGCTGAAGGGCAGGTCGTAGGGCACGTATTCGGCGGCCAGGTCGAACTCGGCGGCCTCCGCCAGGGTGCCGGCCCAGAACGCGTCGAAGTCGGCGGGCTCGTCGCGGTCGGGGAGGTAGCTACGGAGCTTGTCGATCGGCAAGTCGAACAGGGGCACGGTGGTTCTCCAGCCTGTAGAAACGATGCTGATATTTCACCCCATCCAGGCGGAAAGCGGTATCCCGGGTCCGGCTCGCGCTGGAACCACCAGATCTGGGTAGTCACCGAGCCATGATCGAATATCTCATCCAGGTCTCCCACGAGCGGCTCTCGTCCGGCCTCGTCCTGGACGCCCCCGCCGACACCGACGACTTCCTCGTGGTGCTCGGCGACGAAACCGAGGCCCGGGCGCAGTTGCTGAGCGACCATACCGGGCGGCCGCTGCTCAGGATGGGCGGCTATATGACGGGCAACGGCTCGGTGGTGGACGAGTGTGTTTGGACGGTGACCGAAACCACCCGTCAGGGCGACCGCGTCCGCCTACGACTGGGCGACGCCCTCCCCTGACTTTCCCGACCACTCAGGCGGCGCGGTCGCCCGGCCACCGGAACGACGCCCGCCCCTGACCACCTCGGCAACGCACGTCCTTGGACCTCCCCTGCGCCTATCCGGGCGACGCCCTTCCCTGGGCCACGCGAACCCCGACGACCCCAACGACACACCTGCCTGACCGCCCAAGCTGCGGGCGTGCCCGGCCTCCTGGGCGACGTGCTTCCGGCCCCATTTCGTATTCGCTGACCTGCCGGGGCGATGTGCACTACCGTCCCTTTCGTGGCTTCTTTCGCCAGGCTGGCCGGGCGGGTGGTGGTCGGTGCCGGGGTGCTGGCGCTGTCGCCGGTGCTCGGGCTGGCCGCGCTGGCCGGGACGGCGATGGTGGGCCTGGAGCCGAAGGTGTTCGCGGTGTGCGGGCTGGCGGTGTTCGCGTCGGTGTTCTTCCTCGGGCTGCTGCTCTGCGTACCCAGACCGGGCGCGACGTGGGGCCGGTGGTTACGCGCGCTGGTCGTCCTCGGGGTGGAGGCCGCGGTGGTCTGGCAGGTCTCCACGGCCACGCTGAATCCCGCCGCCGGGCAGCCCCCGCCCGCGAAGGTGGCCGGGCAGCGGGAGTGGCGGCTGACGACGGGCTCGGAGCTGGCGTACGTGCGGCGCGCGCCCAAGCGGGTCACCCGGGCAGAGCCGGTGGTGTTCCTGCACGGAGGCCCCGGCGTGGCCGACCTGGCGGCGAACGCGGCCTTCTACGGCAGGCTGGCGTCGGCCGGCTTCCAGGTCTACGTCTACGACCAGTTGGGCGCCGGGCGCTCGGCGCGGCTGACGGACCCGGGCGGGTACGGCCTGACCCGCGACGTGGCCGACCTGGAGGCGATCCGCCGGACGGTGGGCGCCGACCGGCTGAACCTGGTCGCCCAGGGTTACGGGGCGCAGCTCGCGGCGGCGTACCTGGCGGAACATCCCGACCGGGTGGCCAGAGCGGTCCTGTACTCCCCCGCCGGCCTCTCCCCCGGCCGCACGACCACCGGCCGCACTTCCACCGACCGGCCGGGATCGACGGCCCTGCTGGGGCCGGCGGGCATGCTCGGCCCGGCGGGGGTCCCGGACCCGCGCACGCTCGCCCTCAGCACGCTGCTACGCGTGGATCCCCAGGCCGCGCACGCGTTCGCGGGCGACCACGAACTGGACGCCCACCTCACCCTCATCCGCCACCAGACCTCCCACCCATGCCCGGCCCCCACCGCGCCCGCCGCGTCGAAGAGCCCTGCCCCTTCAAAAGCCGCCGGCCCGTTCGACGGCTCAGAGAGCCAGGGTGACGTCGTCGGCGGGTACGTCGGCTGGGCCGGGCGGCTCACGCCCTCGTCGCTCCGGAGCGATCTGGCCGGGGTGAAGGCGCCCGTGCTGGTCGTCAAGGGCGCCTGCGACGAGCAGAGCTGGTCGGCCGCCATGGCCTACCGCCACGCCCTGCCCACCTCCCGCTTCACCTACGTCACCGACTCTGCCGCCTACCTCACGGCACTACGAACCTTCCTCACCGACCGCCCGGTGACCCCATACGACGGCGACACCCCACCGGCGAGCTACCGCGGCCCCGCCTGACCGGCCCCACCTGCCTCACTTCGGCGCGGGTCCCTTCAGAAGGGACCCTGGCCGCCGCGGACCACCCCGCACTTCGGCTGAGGTCCCTTTGCCGGAGAATGGCGGGGGCCGGTCGCCCCGCGACGAAGCGGCACGCGCGGCCACCGGCGCCTCAGGCGGCATGCGGCCATCGGAGCTTCCGGCACCTGGCAGGCGGGGCTCCGAGGGCGCGGTAAGGCTTCGGGCTAGCGGGACTCCGGGCGGGTGGCGGGGCGATCTGGGGCGCAGCCGCCGACCTTGGTGCCCGTGACCTTCCACTCCGCCCCAGGGAACGGGCTCATGAAGTGGGTCAGCAGGTCCACCGCGTAGTCCGGCACCTGGCCGCCCGGGTCCAGCAGGGAAACCATCTGGGGGCCGTCCGCGCCGCGCAACGTGATCGTGTTGGTGCCGGGGCCCGATGCGAAGCCCGGTTTGGTGTCCACCGTCACGCACGCCATCCGGATCCCCGCCGCCCGGATCTCCTGTTTTGCCCCGATGCGGCGCATTCGCTGGTCGTAGCGGCGCAGGGCCAGGGAGGTGGTGGGGCCGATGCGGACCGTCTCGTTGAAGGCGTCGCTGCCGATGTCCCTGGTCAGCTTGACGTTCAGGTTGACGTCAGGCCGCAGGTTCACCTTCTTGGCGGCGAGCGTGAGCGTCCCGTAGTCGCCCTCGAACCCCGGCGCGACGTACCCGAGGGCGGGTGGCGCCTTCAGGCCGAACGGCACCTTGCCCGGCCGGACGCGCAGCCACGACACGCGCCGCACGGACAGCCCGACGTCCTCGACGGAGCTCTGCCCGAGCCCGAACCGGCCGCCGACGTGGTAGGTCAGGAAGCCGGTCGTGTACGGGACCTCCTTGCTCACCGCGATGTTCTGCGGCGCGACGGCGTCCACCTTGAGCCCGGCCCGCAGCGCGATGCGCCCCGTCGGCACGGGTTTCGAGACCAGGTCGAGCGACTGATCCGGATTCAGCCGGATGGTGGTGTCGGCGGCCAGGTCCTGGACCGCGAACGACACGTCCCCCAGCCGCCCCGACGGATCCACCAGCCCGCCCTCCACGCCGAGCCGCCCGTCGAGGGTGCTGACGCCGCCTTCGGCCTTGTACGTGACCGCCGGCACGCTCAGCCCGGCCGCCGAGGCGTCGGCGTCCACCCCGAACACGGCGGGCACGTCGGAGAACCGCAGCTCCCCGGTGCCCTTGCCGGCCAGGGTGACCTTCGCGGTCAGGCTCTTGACGGCGGCGGAGTTCCGTACCCGGATGCGGGTCTTGGCGCCGTAAGTGCCCTCGACGGCCACGGCGGCGGGCACCGGGTCGATGGCAACGTGCCCGCGCAGGCCGGCCGCCTCGGCGCGCACGGAGAGCGCGCCGAGCGTGGCGGCCGGCTCGATCCGGTACGCGGCCCGCACGGCGTTGCCCTGAGCCACGTCGAACGGCCCCAGCGTCATGCTCGTGATCTTGGAGGGCAGCCCGGTCAGGTCGGCCCTGGCCTTGATCGGCACGGGTGACAGCACGCTGCTGGCCAGGTAGAGGCCCAGCGTCCGGCGCTTGGGGCTGAACCCCGAGAACGCGAACGTCTTGCCCGCCAGGTCCACCGTCACCTGGTCGGGCAGCCCGGTCACGTCCAGGTACCCCTGCAGCCCGAAGCACCCGCGCTGCGCCACGCAGAAGGGCCCCTGCGCGCAGCCCGGCGACCCGGCGGCACAGCCGCCGTCCACCAGCGACACGCCGCCGGGCACGGCCGGGGCCGCGCGCATGCGGTCGAGGGCGGCCGCCTTGCCGAGCCAGGCGCGGGCGCGCACGTCCAGGCGGGAGCCGGAGTAGGTGAGCTTGGCGCCGTCGGAGGCGACGGCCAGCCGCCCGGGTACGGGTCCGAGGGTGCCGACCAGCCCGAAGCGGTCGTCGCCCCTGGTGACGTCGGTGTCCACGGCGAGGGTCTGCCTGGCCGAGCGGAAATCGGCGGTGAACCCCTGCGCGGCCGGGCTGAACTCCACCCGCGACAGCCCCTTGACCAGCACACTGGCGTCCAGGTCGCCGCTGGCCTGACTGTAGTGGGCGGCCAGGTGCGGCCCGGTGGGCGCCTTGGCGCCGTCGTGGTTGGTGAACGCCAGCGCCGCCGACCCCACCGGCCCGGACAGGCCGCGGAAGCGGTAGGCGGCCGGGTCCCAGGAGGCGTCGAAGCGGGCGGGCACGCGGGTGACCTCGGCGGCGGCCCTGACGTAGCGGCCGTCCAGCTTGGTCCTGGCCAGGGCGGAGACCTTCGCGACCGGCGCGTCCGAGGTCCAGGTCAGGGTTCTGGCCTTGGTGTCGGCGACGAGCTCGGCGCGCTTGCGCACGCCCTCGACGCTGGCGCGCAGGTCCTCGCCGGTGGGGTGGGTGACGTGCGCTTTATTGGCATAAATCCGCACTTGCTGGATCGTGGAGGACGTGTCCACCTTCACCGTCGAACGCTCGCCCAGCTCCCACGACGCCTTCACGTCGTCGTGCACCCCGAGGACGGTGCCGTCGATCGTCGGGCCGGACTTGAGGTTCGCGTACGAGGCGCGGAGCTGGTCGATCGTGCCGCTGGCCTGGTAGACGGCCTTCCTGGCGGCCGGGTCGAGCGTGACGTCCACGGTGGCGGGCGTGTTGGAGATCTCCATCCGGGCCACGTGCGTACGGTCGATGCTGGCGGCGCCCACGAACGAGCGGCCGCTGGAGTTCACCTGGAGGCGGGCGCGCGGCGCGGCCCCGTACGTGACGTCGAATCCGGACAACCCCATCAGCAGCCCCGACACCCCGACGGCGGCGCCGTCCTTGATCATGGTGACGTGGCCACCGCGCGGGCTGGAGATGGCGCCCTCGTTGCGCTGCAGCACCACCGCGAACCTGCCGATGGGCGAGCTGGACTCCTGGGTGACGCTGTGCCCGGTCAGGTCGCCGACCAAGCGCACCTTGGCGGGCAGCGCGCTGAGCTCGGCCTTGAGGACGGTCTTGGCCGCGGCCCGGTCGAAGTAGAGCAGGCGGGCGGCGCCGGAGCGTCCCGCGCCGGAGGTGACGGTCAGGGTGTGCTTGCCGCCCTGCGTGCCGTACCTGGCGGTGAAGGCCGGCGGGACGCGCTGGAGCTCGACGTCGGTGACCTTGGACAGCCGGCCGTCGCGGTAGCCGAAGCTGTGCAGCCGGGCGCGGCCGATCGAGGACGGGCTCTTGAAGCGGATCTCGCCACCCGTCAGGCGCACCTCGGCGCGGGTGGGCATGCGGTCCAGCACGGCCTGGACGAACCGGCTGCCGGTCACGGCGAGCGCGTCCAGTTTCGCGGGCGCGGAGGCGGTGACGTCCAGCATCGGCGAGTCGAGCGCCGCGTTGACGGTCAGCTCCTCGGTCGCGGGGGTCTGGCGCAGGCTCACGGCCGTACGCCCGGCCAGCCCGGCGATCACGGCGGCGGACTCCCCCGGCTCCTTGCGCTCGACCTTGGCCTTGACGCGCTTGCCCGCCAGGTCGACGGTGAACGAGCCCCAGTCGGAGGCCGACAGCGACGACCCGCGCCGCAACCCGTCGAACCCGACCGACACCTTGCCGTCGTACTCGGCCCAGACCCGTGCCTTGACGCTCTGGCCCGACAATCGCCTGACGGCGAACCCGAGCCCGACCGCGCCCTCGGTGGGACTGGCGGTGGGCACCAGGTCGGCGGCCAGGTCGGGGGTGGCGTCGCCGGTCACGTCGGCGGCCACCGGCACGCCGACCGGCCGGTTGATCGAGCACGAGACCGGGACCTGTTCGCTTTCGACGCACAGCCGGTACGACAGCCCCGGCACGGCCTTGCCCAGCCCGTCGAACGTCTTGAGCACCGACGCCAGCGGCTTCAGCAGCGTGAGCGTCGCGGCCTGCGCGGTGTCCGGCAGCACGTCGCGCACCGAGGGCGCCCCCTTGCCGAGACCCTGCTCCTCCTGGACGGCGGCGGCGTCGGCGGTGATGCCGTTGACGAGCCGCGGCCCGGCGGGCGTGGTGACCTCGGGCGCGTCGGGGCCCACCTTTTCGTCGGCGGCGGGCCGCAGGGCGAGCGACGGCCCCGCCGGCACGGTCACGACGGAGGCCGGCGGCTCCTCGACGGCGGGCACGGGCTTGACTCTTGAGACCGGCGCCACCGCGGAGGGCACCTGCGCTCCGGCGGCGGACGGCAGGGCCACGAGGGTTGTGGCCGCCATGAACGTAGAAGCGAGCACACGCAGGAGAGCGTGCGGCATGAAGCTTTCCCCCGGACCTATCTAATTCATCCCATCAGAAACATAGGTCACGAGACGACCATAGTTCCTCACTCAGAGTCAAACCACCCCCGACATGGGACCCCAATTTTTTCAGGGCCGGTACGGGCGCACGCGCGGCCACCAGCCGGGAACGTGCGCCCGGTAGGTGTCGTAGTCGGCGCCGAACGTGGCCCGCAGGTGCGGTTCCTCGTACCAGTGCACGAAGGCGTAGACCGGGACGGCCATGACGGCGACGTACACGAGCAGCCAGGGATCCCCGAAGATCATGGCCTGCCCGATCACGGCGGCGAAGACGGCGACGTACATGGGGTTGCGGACATACCGGTAGAGGCCGCCGACGACCAGCCGCGTGGGCGGGGCGAGCGGCATCGGCGTGCCGAGCCCCTCCACCACGAACCTGGCGAACGCGCCGACCAGCACGACCAGCCCCGCCACCACCAGGATCGCGCCGGCCACCTGGAGCGGGATCATGACCGGGCCCGGGAAGGGGTCGCGCGGCTCCCACCCGCCGACCCAGTACGGGCCCAGCACGGCGGCGGTGCCGGGGGCGGCCGCGAAGAAGGCGGCGCTGGCGAGGGCGGCGGGGGTTCTGCGCATGGCCTGCTCCTAATTCATTATGTGATGAGTTTAAGAGGCACCCCCGCCGCCGTCAACGGGCTCACACGACGCGGACGACGATCTTGCCGCGGACGCCGCCCGCCTCCATGGCCGCGTGGGCCTTGGCGATGTCCGCCAGCGGGAACACCGTGTCCACGACCGGCCGGATCATTCCCTCCGCCACATAACGGCCCAGCCCGGCGGCGAGCCAGTGGGTGACACCGCCGCTGAAGATCCGCACCCGTCCCCGCCCGAAGACGGCCGAGGCGGCGACGTAGCCGAGAGAGGCGGCCGGCCGGCCGACGTCGAAGGCGATCGCCACCATGCGGCCGCCCGGCGCGAGCAGCCGCCGGTAGGTGGCGTGGGAGGTGCCGACGGTGTCCAGCACCACGTCGAACGGCCCGAGCGCGGCCGCGTCGGTCGTCGCGTAGTCGTGCACCTCGTCGGCTCCGAGATCGCCGGCGAAGTCGAGGGTGCGGGCCCCGGCCAGGGCGGTGACGTGGGCTCCGAGGGCGTGGCCGAGCTGCACGGCGACGCTGCCCACCCCGCCGGCCGCCCCGCGGACGAGCAGCCGTTCGCCCGGCCGCAGCCCGGCCTTGTCGCGCAGGGCCGTGATCGCCGTCGTGCCCACGGCGGGCAGGGCCGCGGCCTCGGCCAGGTCCAGCCCGGCCGGGACGGGGGCGATGTGCCGGGGCCGGACGGTCACGTACTCGGCGGCGCTGCCGAACGTGCGGGGCAGCAGCCCCCACACCCGGTCTCCCACCTTGGGGCCTGGGCGGTTACGGCCCGGGCCGAGGGCGGCGACCTCGCCGGCGAAGTCGATGCCCACGCGCTTCGGGAAACCCCGGCTCGCCAGCCCGGTCACCGGCCGCAGCCGGCCCGCCCGGCCGTACAGCTCGCCGCCGTTCACGCTGGCGGCGTGCACGCGCACCAGCACCTCGCCGGGGCCGGGGACCGGCTTGGGGACCGTGCCCTCGTACAGCACCTCCGGGGGGCCGTAGCGGTCGTACAGGGCGGCGCGCATCTCGTTCATCGTTCAAGTCCTTTCCGTGGGTCGGGAAGGACGCTAGCCCGCTAAACGGATGGGGTCGTCCACTTACGCTAATGTGAGAAACATGCCTGCTCATCCCTCTCGGATAGCGCCCGATCTGCGGGCCGACGCCCGGCAGAACCGCGACCGCATTCTGGAGGCGGCGCGTGAGGCGTTCGCCGCGCGCGGGCTGGACGTGCCGATGGCGGCCATCGCGCGGCGCGCGGGCGTCGGCGTGGCCACCCTCTACCGGCGCTTCCCGTCCAGGGAGTCGCTGGTGACGGAGGTGTTCGCCGACCAGTTGACGGAGTGCGTGTCCGTCCTGGACGAGGCGCTGGCCGACCCCGATCCGTGGCGGGCGTTCCAGAAGGGCATCGAGAAGCTGTGCGCGATGCAGGTCACCGACCGGGGGTTCACGGCGGCGTTCCTGACGGCGTTCCCGGGCGCGGCCGACTACGAGCGCGCCCGCGCGCGGGCCGAGGCGGGCCTGGCGGAGCTCGTCCGCAGGGCCAAGGCCACCGGGCGGCTGCGCGCCGACTTCGCGGTCGCCGACCTGACGCTGCTGCTCATCGCCAACTGCGGCATCGCGGAGTCGGTCCCGGACGGGGCGGCGGCGTCGCGGCGCCTGGTGGCGTACCTGCTGCAGTCCTTCAGGGCCGAGAACGCCGCCCCGCTGCCGCCACCACCCCCGCTCGCCCTCGACTACGTTTCACGAGCCTTCACCGGCTGACGCCGTCTTTCCGTAAGGGCCCGGCTGGTGCACTGTGGGAGTGAACCTCCCAGCGGAGAGGAAAGCCGCCATGCAGGCGAACGTCGGTGACCACCTGATCGTCCACGGTCATGTCGTCGGGCAGCGAGACCGCAAGGGCGAGATCGTCGAAGTCCGGGGGCCCGAGGGCGCTCCGCCTTACCTCGTCCGCTACGAGGACGGGCACGAGCACCTCGTCTACCCAGGCCCCGACGCGGTGGTCGAGCCGGCCTAGTCGCGCTGGTCGCGCAGCGAGCGCAGCGCTTCGGCGATGTCGCCGCCGGAGCCGGCCGCCATCACGGTGCCGTCCCGGTCGCGGGCGATGGCGGCGATGTCGTCCTGCGGGCCCCGGGCCAGGGTGATGGTGCGGCCCTCGGTCAGCAGCTCCTCCAGGGGCGGGCGGCGCTGGGGCGCGGGCCGGTCGAGCAGCCGCCGGGCCGCGACCAGGGCGGCGACCGGGGTGCGGTGGCGGGTCAGCAGCAGGGGGCCTTCGTCGTACGGCTGAGCGGCCTGGCGGACGATGTCGCCGAGCTTGGCGCGGGCCGTCGACAGCGACAGGACCGGCAGGCCGGACAGCATGCCGGGCACCGCCGACATCGGCACCAGCGCGGCCCACTCCCAGCGCTCGCGGGTGATCAGCGTGGTGGTGCCGCTCCGGGCGGCGCTGATGAGCGTGCCCCAGCGGGCGCGCGCCTCCTCCACGCCGAGTGGGGGGCCGAAGCGCGCCTCGAGTTCGTCGTACGAGGGCCGTTCCGAGTCGATCATGCGGAGATCGTACCCAACTTTTGCAAGGCGCCTTACGATTTCGCGGCAGTCTCGATCGCCGCGCTCGCGGCCGCCTCGGCCGTGCCCCGGGCCCGCTGATAGCGTCGAGCGGAGGAGCCGACTGGAGGTGGGCATGCGTCCCATGGAGCAACGCACGATCCTCGTCACCGGCGCGACCGACGGCCTGGGCCGGGCGCTGGCCGCCGACCTGGCCGGCCGGGGCGCGACCGTTCTCGTGCACGGCCGCGACGACGGGCGCGGCCAGGACACGCTGGACGAGATCCGCGCCCGCGTCCCCGGGGCGCGGCTGCACTGGTACCGGGCAGATCTGGCCTCCCTCGGCGAGGTGCGCGAGCTGGCCGCCGCCGTCGCGGGCGAGCACCCGGGCCTCGACACGCTGGTCAACAACGCCGGGATCGGCGCGACGGTGCCGGGCGGCGAAGGGCGGCAGGAGAGCGCCGACGGGCACGAGCTCCGGTTCGCGGTCAACTATTTGGCCGGATATCTGCTCACCCGGCTTCTGCTGCCGGTGCTGCGGGCGGCGGCGCCGTCCAGGATCGTCAACGTCTCCAGCCTGGGGCAGGCGCCGATCGACTTCGACGACGTGATGCTGGTCAAGGAGTACAGCGGGGTGCGCGCGTACTGCCAGAGCAAGCTCGCGCAGGTGATGTTCACCGTCGACCTGGCCGAGGAGCTGGCGGGCACGGGGGTCACGGCGAACGCGCTGCATCCGGCGACGTACATGCCGACCAAGATGGTCGTCGCCGCGCCCGCGAGCGAGCTGCGGGAAGGGGTGGAGGCCACGTCGCGGCTGGTCACCGACCCGGAGCTGGACGAGGTGTCGGGGCGCTTCTTCGACGGCACACGGCCCGCGCAGGCCCTGGAGCAGGGCTACGATCCCGGCGCCAGGGCCCGGCTGCGGAAGCTGTCGGAGTCGCTGACCGGCTAACGTACTGCGGTGGCCGTTTATCTGGAGACCGAGCGGCTGGTCCTGCGCCGCTTCACCGAGTCCGACGCGGACGCCCTGTTCGCGCTGCACAACGACCCCGAGGTCATGCGCCACCTCAACGGCGGCAGGCCGACGCCGCGCGCCGTGATCGTGGACCAGACGCTGCCCAAGCTGATCGACGGCGCATACTTCGCGGCCGTCGAAAGGGCCACGGGCGAGTTCCTCGGCTGGTTCTGCCTGCGGCCGGCCGAGAACGGGCCCGCCGACGAGCCCGAGCTGGGCTACCGGCTGCACAAGGCGGCCTGGGGCAAGGGCTACGCCACCGAGGGCTCGCTCGCGCTGATCGCCAAGGCGTTCACGGAGCTGGGCGCGCGGCGCGTGTTCGCCCAGACGATGACGGTCAACCTCGGGTCGAGGCGGGTCATGGAGAAGTGCGGGCTGCGGTACGTCCGTACGTTCTGGACGGACTGGCCCGAGCGGATCGAGGGCTCCGAGCAGGGCGACGTCGAGTACGAGCTGCTGCGCTCCGACTGGGAGGCCCTCAGCCGACGCTGAAGTCGCCCTTGAAGGGGGCGCGGCGCACCCCGTCGCTCCCGGGATGGGCCGAGCACTCGCCGGTGCGGCCGAGCAGGCGGGTGTCGAAGTGCCCGGTGAAGCGCTGTCCCTCGAAGGGGCCGCTGACGACCATGCCCGTCGCCGTGGCGGTGTTGACGGCGCCTTCCGTGACGGTGACGTCGAGCTCGCTGACCAGCGGGGTGCCGCGCACGTCCCACCTGATCATCGCGCGCCCGTGTCCCCGGCCCACGTCGCCGGCCAGGCAGCTCAGCTTGACGTCCCGCAGGTCGGCGTAGAAGCGGGCGGCGCCGATGCCCAGGTCGCTGTGGTCCACGCATTCGCGCTCGTCGCCGAAGTAGTCCACCCGGTGGTCCTGCCGGACCGTCCGTACACCGGGGCTGAACTCGGCGCCCCCCGAGGTGTGACAGGAGATCGTGGCGGCGGCGTGCGCGGGAGCGGGCGCGATCGCCGGCGGCGCGGTCAGGACGAGAGCGGCCGCTAGAACGTTCACGGGAGCGGGCATGCCGCTGCTCCTTTCACAGGGGTCATGATCGCGTCGAGCCTGTCCCGCTACGTACGGCGACGTCAACGCTACACACCGGCCTTGACGCAACCGTGGGCCCGAGACCTGGTGCACTGGTCGGACCAGTCGCTAGGGTGCCTGCTATGGGATATGACGCGCTGTTCCGCCTGGACGGCCGGCGAGCCGTGGTGATCGGGGCCGGGAGCGGGATCGGCAGGGAGGCGGCGCTGGCGCTGGCCGCCCACGGGGCCTCCGTGGTGTGCGCGGACCGGGACGTCGCGGCCGCTCAGGAGACCGCCGACGGCTGCGGCGGCGCGGCGCGGCTGGTGGACGTGCTCGACGCGCCGGCGGTGCGGGCGCTGGCCGACGAGCAGCCGGCCGACGTGCTCGTGTTCACGGCCGCCACGAACGTGCGCAAGCGGCTGCTCGACTACACGGGCGAGGAGTTCGACCGGGTGGTGAGCCTCAACCTGCGGGCCTCGTTCGACGTGGTGCGGGCGTTCGGGGCGGGCATGGTGGAGCGGGGGCGCGGCTCGATCATCGGGTTCGCCTCGATCAGGGCGTCGGTCACCGAACCTGGGCAGAGCGTCTATTCGGCGACCAAGGCGGGGCTGGTGCAACTGCTGCGGACGGCCGCGGCGGAGTTCGGGCCGCACGGGGTGCGGGTGAACGCCGTCGCGCCCGGCGTCGTGGAGACGCCGCTGACCAGGCAGATCAAGGAGAACCCCGGCTGGTACGCCGCGTACGCCGCCAAGAGCGCGCTCGGCCGGTGGGCGGCGGCGGAGGAGATGGCCGGGGCGGTGGTCTACCTGGCGAGCGACGCCGCCAGCTTCGTCACCGGCTCCGTGCTCTACGTGGACGGCGGCTGGACCGCCGTGGACGGGCGTTTCGATCCGCCGAATTAGCCCGAATATCTCGGCCGGAACGGGGCAGCGAACATGAGTCCTGATCGAAAGGAGTGACTCATGAGAACAGCACGGAAATTAGCAACCGCCGGCATGGCGGCCGTGCTGCCCCTGACCATCGCCCCGATCGCCACCCCCGCCCAGGCTCGATCCCAGGCCGCTCCGGTCACCGCCGTGGCTCCGGCGAGCACGGCGCTGCACCTGTCGGCGCGGGACAAGGCGTACCTGAGGGCGGCCCACCAGGGCAACCTCGCCGAGATCGCGGCCGGGCAGGCCGCGCTGCGCAGGTCGCGCGACGAGAACGTCCGCGGCATCGCCTGGCGGCTGATCCGCGATCACCGCCGGTTCGACGCGCGGCTGCGCGAGGTCGCCGACCGGTTCGACGTCCGCCTCCCCAGGTGGCCGACCTCCGAGCAGCGCGACGATCTGCGCGAGGTCACCGACCGGCCCGGTCGCCGGTTCGACCGGGCCTGGCTGCGCTACCAGGAGGACGCCCACGAGTACGCGCTCTGGCTGGGGCAGCGTGAGCTGCGCCGCGGCCACTCGGCGTGGGTGAAGGACCTGGCGCGCGACAGCGCCCCGGTGGTGCGGCACCATCTGCGCGTCATCCGCGCGGAGCTGTGACTCATTCCCTCACCTGACCGGAAGGCCGGTCAGCGGCTCGACCGTGCCCGCACCGACTCCGCCCGGAGCCGGTGCGGGCTCTTCTACGGCCTGATGATGGCCATCCGGGTCACGGTGAACTCCTCGATGGCGAAGCGGGGGCCCTCGCGGCCGATGCCGGAGTCCTTGACGCCGCCGTACGGCATGTTGTCGGCCCGGAACCCCGGCACCTCGTTGACCACCACTCCGCCCGCCTCGATTCGCTCGATCGCCGCGAACGCCGTGGCCAGGGAGCGGGTGAACACGGCGGCGTGCAGGCCGTACCGGGAGGTGTTGACCGTGGCGAAGGCGGCGTCGAGGCCGGGCACCGAGCGCACGCACACCACCGGCCCGAAGATCTCCTCGTCCCACGCGGCGGCGCCGTCGGCGACGCCGTCGAGCACGGTGGGCGCGATGGCCCGGCCGTCGCGGCTCCCGCCGATGACCGCCGTCGCTCCCGAGGCGGCGATCCAGTCGAGGACGCGGGCGGTGGCGGCCTCGTCGATGAGCGGCGCCACGCGGGTGCCGGGCAGGCGCGGGTCGCCGACCGTGACGCCCTTGACGCGGTCGGCCAGCAGGGAGACGAACGGCTCCCGTACGGACTCCTCGACCAGCACCCGCTGCACCGAGATGCACGCCTGGCCGGAGGCGTAGTAGCCGCCGCGCACCACGGCGTCGGCGGCGGCCTCCAGGTCGGCGTCCGCCGCGACCACGAGCGCCGCGTTCGAGCCGAGCTCCAGCAGCACCTTGGTGGGGGCGGCGCCGCGCGCGATGGCGTGGCCGGCGGTGGCCGAGCCGGTGAACGAGACCGCGCCGATCCGCCGGTCCTCCACCAGCGTCCTGCCGACGTCGGCGTCGCCGGTGACGAGCTGCACGGCGGCGGGCGGCAGGGCGGCGGCGGACCTGAGGAGGTGGACCAGCCAGAGCGTGGCCAGCGGGGTGGCGGGCGCGGGCTTGACGATCACCGGGCAGCCGGCCGCGATGGCGGGGGCGATCTTGTGGGCGGCCAGGAGGAGCGGATAGTTGAAGCCGGTGATGCCGACGACCACGCCGATGGGCCGGCGCGTCCAGAACCCGACCAGGCCCTCGCCCGAGGGCAGCAGGTCGAGCGGCACGGTCTCGCCGTGCAGCCTGGCGACCTCCTCGGCGGCGGTGGCCAGGGTGACGAGCGTCCTGGCCACCTCGACCCGGCAGTCGATCAGGGGTTTGCCGGTCTCGTGGACGAGGAGGCGCTCGAACTCCTCGCGCCTGTCCTTGAGGGCGTCGTGGGCGTGCGTGAGGGCGGCGCGGCGGGCGTGGGACGGCAGGACGGCCATCGCGGGGGCCGCGGCCAGCGCCTCCTCGACGGCGCGCCTCGCCTGCTCCGGAGTGCCGAGCGGGGCCTTGGCGACCAGGGTTCCGTCGTAGGGGAAGATCACGTCGGTGGTGCCCGCCGTCTCCTCCCATCCGTCGCCGATGGGCAGGCCGGCCGGCCATGGGGTGTCGATGGTCATCGCTCTTTCCGTAGGGCGCTCGGGAACACGTCGAGGTACGCGGGCGCGCCCTCGCGGCCGGTGGCGGCCAGGATGGCGTGCGCCACGGCCCGGCTGAACACGTCGGCTCCGGCCGCCAGGACGTCCTGGAAGACGTCGTGGTCCGGAGTCTTCTGGGCGCAGGTGGCCAGGGCGAAGATCGTGTCGCCATCGGTCATGGTGTGGGCCGGTCTGATGGCCCTGGCCAGGCCGTCGTGGGCGACGGCGGCCAGCTTGCCGCACTGGGCCTTGGTGAGGGTACGGTCGGTGGCCACCACGCCGATGGTGGTGTTGAACGCCGGCGTGTTGCTCGGCCGCCACGCGTCCGTCTCCGCCTTTGCCGGGGCCTGGAGGTGGCCGAACTCGCCGGGGAGTCCGTAGCGGGCTCCGGCCAGGGTGCCGTCGTGGGGGTCGAGAACGGAGCCCACGGCATTCACCACGGCCAGGGCGGCCACGGTGGTCCCGTCGGGGAGCACGGCGCTGGCGGTCCCGACCCCGCCCGCCAACCCCCCGGCCATCGCCCCGGTCCCGGCCCCGACCGACCCACTCGCCGCCGGGGCCGCCGTCCCTTGAAAGGCCGCCGCCCCAGCCCCTTCCCCCAAAGGGGCCACGGACCGCGGACCGCCGTCCGGAGCCGGGGGCCCTTGAGCGTCCTCCCTCAGGAGCGCGGCGTCGTAGGCGGCTGTGCCCAGGGTGGCGTCCGGGGTGGCGTGGAAGGTGCCGCCGCGGCCGAGGTCGAAGATGACGGCCGCCGGGACGATCGGCACCGTGCCGCCCGCCACCGGGTACCCCACCCCGGCCGCGGCCAGCCGGGACATCACGCCGCAGGCCGCGCTGAGGCCGAAGGCGCTTCCGCCCGACAGCACCACCGCGTGCACCCGTTCCACCAGGTTGCGGGGGTCCAGGAGTTCCGTTTCGCGGGTGCCGGGTGCGGCGCCGCGGACGTCCACCCCGGCCACCGCCCCCTCGAAAGGCGTCAGGACGACGGTCGTGCCCGTCAGAAAACCGCCCCCGGCCCGGTGCGCGTGGCCGACCCGCAGGCCCGCCACGTCCATCAGGGAGTTCGTCGCCCCAGCGCGCATCAGTGGTCGCCGTTCAGGAACCGGCGGGCCGCCTCCGCGAACACCCGGGTGCAGCGGACGATCTCCTCGACCTCGACGTACTCGTCCGCCTGGTGGGCGATCCACTTGCCCCCCGGTCCGTACACCACCGACGGGATCCCGCCCCAGTGGGTCAGCACGGTCCCGTCCGTCGAGCCGGGCACCCCGCCGTACACCGGCTCCTCCCCCGTCACCGACCGGTGGGCGGCGGCCAGGGCGGCCACGACGGGGTCCGACACGGGGACGTCCACGGGCGGCCGGTCCACCAGGATCGACACGTCGGCGGTGATGCCGCCGCAGGCGGCCAGGGCGGCCACCCGGTCGGCGATCTCCTTGTGCTCGGCGCCGGGAATGGTGCGCACGTCGATGAAGACCGAGGCGACCGCCGGGATGACGTTGACCTGCTCCTCTGAGCCGGCCCGCAGGACGGTCGGGGTGACGTACACCTCGCCGAGGTGCTCGTGCGCCGGGTGCCGGGCCTGGAGGTCGCGCTGCAGGGCACGCAGACCGACCAGCAGGGAGCCGACCGCTTCGAGGGGGTTGCGGCCGTGTTGCGGCATCGCCCCGTGGGCCATCTTGCCGGTCAGGTCCACCCGCAGCCGCAGCGCGCCCTTGGCGACGGCGCAGATCTCGCCCGCCTCCGGCTCGGCCACGATGGCGCCGTCCACGCCGGCCGTCAGGCCCTCCGAGACGAAGTGGTGGGCGCCGAGCATGAGACCTTCCTCATCGGCGAGCGCGCACACCTTGATCCGGCCGGGGAACGGCCCGGCCAGTTGCAGGGCGCGGGTGGCGTAGAGGGTGGCGGCGAGGCCGGACTTCATGTCGGCGCTGCCCCGCCCCCACAGCCGCCCGTCGCGGATCTCGCCGCCGAACGGGTCGACGGTCCAGGTGGACAGGTCGCCCTCGGTCACCACGTCCGTGTGCCCCTCGAACATGAGCGTCGGCCCATCCCCGCCGCCGCCCTCCACGACGGCGACCACGTTCGGCCGGCCGGGCGCGGCCTCGGACACGACCGGTTCCCAGCCCCATTCGCGCATCTTGGCCTCGACCAGCTCGGCGGCCGGCCGCTCGTTGCGGCCGCGCGCCGGGTCGTTGGTGCTGGGGATGCGCACCAGCGCCTGCGTGAACTCCACCACTCCCCTGGCGTCGACGTCGATCACAGCAATCCCTCCAGAGTCGGTACGGCCTCCAGCAGCGCCCGCGTGTACGGATGCGAGGGCGCGGCCCAGACCTCGTCCACCGGCCCGCTCTCGACGATCTCGCCCGCGCTCATGACGGCGACCGTCTCGCACACGTGCCGCACCACGGACAGGTCGTGCGAGACGAACACGAGCGTGAGCCCCAGCTCGTCCACGAGGTCGGCCAGCAGGTTGAGTATCTGCCCGCGTACGGAGACGTCCAGTGCGCTGACGGGTTCGTCGGCGACCAGCACCTTCGGCCGGGGCGCGAGCGCGCGGGCGATGGCGATGCGCTGCCGCTGCCCGCCGGAGAACTGGTGCGGATAGCGGCCGGCGGCCTCGGCCGGGAGCCCGACCTCGTCGAGCAGTTCGGAGATCCGGTTCCCGACCGGCAGGCCGAGGGCGATGAGCGGCTCGGCGACGAGGTCGCGCACGCGCATGCGGGGGTCGAGGGAGCTCATCGGGTCCTGGAAGACGATCTGCAGGTTCTCGCGCAGGAAGCGCAGCCGCTTCTCCGGCCTGCCGGTGATCTCCTGGCCGTCGAAGCGGATGGAGCCGCTGGTGGGCTGGTCGAGGGCGCAGAGCAGGCGCAGCAGCGTGGACTTGCCCGAGCCGGATTCGCCGACGATGCCGTAGCGTCCGCCGCGCCGTACGGTGAGAGACACGTCGCGCAGGGCGTGGACGGTGGCGCCCGGCCTGGTGAGCGAGGTTCGGGGGCGGTGGTAGACGCGGTTCAGCCCCGCGGCCTCAATCAGCGGGGTGCCAGCATGCGTGGGCATGGCCGTCTCCTGTCAGCGCGGGCGCGGTCTCGCACGTGGCGGTGGCGTGCGGGCAGCGGTTCCTGAACACGCAGCCGCCGGGGAAGTGCCCGGCCGACGGGACGCCGCCCTGGATGGTGGGCAGGCGGGTGCCGCGCGGGGTGAGCCTGGAGGCGGCCAGCAGGCCCTCGGTGTAGCGGTGGCGGGGCCGGGTGAAGACGTCGCGGATGGGGCCGGACTCGACGACGCGGCCGCCGTACATGACCAGGACGCGTTCGCAGACGGAGGCGACGACGGCGAGGTCGTGGGTGATGAACAGCAGCGCGGGCGCGACCTCGGCGATCAGTTCGAGCATCTGCTTCTGCACGGTGACGTCGAGCGCGGTGGTGGGCTCGTCGCAGATGAGCAGCTCGGGCCCGTTGGCCAGGGCGATGGCGAGCATGACGCGCTGGCGCTGGCCGCCGGAGAGCTGGTGCGGGTACGCGCGGGCGATCTGTCCCGGCTCGGGCAGCCGTACACGTGCCAGCAGCTCGATCGCCCGCTCGCGGGCCTCGGCACGGGAGCGCCCGTGCAGCGTCATGACCTCGGCGACCTGGGCGCCGACGCGCATGAGCGGGTTCAGCGCGGTCATCGGCTCCTGGAAGACCATGGACACGTCGCGGCCGCGCAGGTCCTTGATCCGGCTCTCCGGCACGCCGACCAGGTCGCGTTCGCCGAGCCTGGCCGTCCCGGAGGCGGCCACGCCCTCGGGCAGCAGGCCCATGAGCGACAGCGCGGTCAGTGACTTGCCCGAGCCCGACTCGCCGATCAGCCCCACCCGTTCGCCGGGCCCGATGGCGAACGACACGTCGCGGACGAGGTCGACGGCGTCCGCGCGCACGGTCAGGCCGTCAACGCTCAGCACGGATCCTCCTGAGCTTGGGGTCGAGGTAGTCGCGCAGGCCGTCGCCGAGCAGGTTGAACCCGAGCACCGCGAGCGCGATCGCCAGCCCGGGCCACAGGGCCAGGCGCGGGGTGGAGAAGAGCAGCCCGTACGACTCCTGCAGCATCCGGCCCCACGACGGGGTGGGCGGCCGGGTGCCGAACCCGAGGAACGACAGCGCCGCCTCGGCCAGGATGGCGATCGCGAACGACACCGACGCCTGCACGATGAGCATGGAGCCGATGTTCGGCAGCACGTGCCGTACGGCGATGGCGGCGCGGCGGCGCCCGGCGGCCCTGGCGGCCAGGATGTAGTCGGTGACCATGACCTGCAGCGTGGCGGCGCGGGCCACGCGGGCGAACGCGGGCACGGTGGCCACCCCGATGGCGATCATGGCGGTGAGCGTGCCGGGCTCGTACACGGCGCCGAGCATGACGGCCAGCAGCAGCGCGGGGAACGCGAACACCAGGTCGTTGACGCGCATGATGAGCTCGGACAGCCAGCCGCGCGGCGTCATCCCGGCGATCACGCCGAGCGGGGTGCCGATGACGGCGGCGATGCCGACCGCGACGATGCCGACGTAGAGGGTGGTGCGGGCGCCGACCATGAGCTGGCTGAGGGTGTCGCGGCCGTACATGTCGGCGCCCAAGAGGTGGCCGCCGCCGGGCTCGCGCAGCCGGCCGGCGGCGTCCACGAGCGTCGGGTCGTGCGGCGTCCAGAGGAACGACACCACCGCCGCGAGCGTCACGAGCCCGACGAGCGCGCCGCCGGCCAGGAGCCCGGCGTTCATCCGGCCTCTCATCGCAGCCTCGGGTCGAGCAGGTGGTAGGTCACGTCCACCACGAAGTTGATCAGTAGCACGGCCGCCACCAGCACCATCACCACGCCTTGGACGAGCAGCAGGTCGCGCCCGGCGACACCGCTGAGCAGCAGGTCACCGAGCCCTGGCAGGACGAAGACCCGCTCCACCACGACCGCGCCGACCAGCAGCGTGGCCAGTTGCAGGCCGAGCACGGTGACGACGGGGATGGAGGCGTTGCGCAGCCCGTGCCGCCACAGCGCGCCGGTGCGGCCCCGGCCCTTGGCGCGGGCGGTGCGCAGGTAGTCTTCGCGCATGACGTCGAGCACGGCGCTGCGCACATAGCGGGTGAGCACCGCGCCCTGCACGAGGCCGAGCGACAACCACGGCAGCAGCAGGCTCTTCAGCCACTCCGCCGGGTTCTCCGCGATCGGTACGTATCCGCCGGACGGCAGCGCCTGGGCCTGCACCGCGAACACGTACACGAGCAGGATGCCGGCCAGGAACGCGGGGATGGCGATGCCGAGCTGGCTGGCCGCGCTGATCGCCGCGCCGAGGGGGTCGCGGTGGTGCACGGCGGCGAACGTGCCCAGCGGCACCGCGATCACCAGCGCCAGCACCATACCGCCGAGCACGAGCACGGCCGTCACGGCGAGCCGGTCGGAGATCTGCGGGCCGATGGGCGCCTGGGTGACGTAGGAGGTGCCGAAGTCGCCCTGGACGAGGCCGCCGAACCAGTCGAGGAACTGCGCGACGGGCGGCCGGTCGGTGCCGAACTGGCGGCGCAGCTCGGCCACGGCCTCGGGGGTGGCGTTGACGCCCAGCGCGATCTCGGCCGGGTCGCCGGGCAGCAGCGCCATGAACCCGAACACCACCACTCCGGCCACGGCGGTGCTCGCGAGCAGCACGGCCAGCCGCTTGAGCAGGTAGAGCGTCACTGCTTGGCGAGTCCGGTGAAGTCGAAGGACTCCGCGATGGCGTTCTCCGGCAGCCCGGTGACGCCCTTCTTCGCCACGATGAGGTTCGGGAAGAGGAAGAGGAAGTCGGCCGCGGCGTCGTCGGACAGGAGCTTGGCGGCCTTCTTGAGGTCGTCGGTCTGCTGTTGTTCGGTGCCCTCGTCGGCGGAGGCGAGGAGCTTGCCGAACTCGGGGTTGTCGTAACGGAAGTAGTACGACTTATCGGCAAAAATGCCCATGTCGCGGGGTTCGACGTGGTTGATGATCGACAGGTCGTAGTCGGCCTGCTTGAACACCACGTCCAGCCAGCGGGCCGGGAACTCCAGCGGCTCGATGTCGGCCGTGATGCCCACCTGGGCGAGCTGCGACTTGACGACCTGGGCGCTGTTGACCGCGTACGGCAGGTTGGGGATGCGCATCTTGACGGTGTACGTCTTGCCGCCGAGCAGCGCCTTGGCCTTGGCCGGGTCGTACGGGTAGTCGCCGGTGCGGTCCTCGTACCAGGGGTCGGTGGGCGGCACCATCGAGCCGATGAGCTGGCCGCGCCCGGACCACGCGGTGTCGAGCAGCGCCTTGTGGTCGATCGCGTGCCGGACCGCCTGCCTGACCGCCTTGTCGTCGAACGGCGGCCGGCCGTTGTTCATCGACAGCACCACCTCGCCGTTCGTGGTGCCCTCGACGGTCTGGAACCGGTTGGGGTCGGCGAACTGCTGCAGCGACTCGGGCGCCTGCACGCTGGAGATCACGTCGATGCCGCCGGACAGCAGCGCGTTGTTCATCGCCGCCGGCTCCTTGAAGTATTTCAGCGTGATCGCCGACAGCGGCGGCTTCGTGCCCCAGTAGGAGGGGTTGGCGTTGAGCTGGATGGAGTCGCCGCGCCGCCAGGAGCCCAGCACGTAGGGGCCGGTGCCGACGGGCTTGTTGGCCAGGTCGGCGACCCCGGTGCGGCTGAACATGGCGCCGAGCCTGGTGGCCATCGCGTACAGGAAGCCGTTGCTGGGGCGCTTGAGCGTGACGACGGCGGTGCCGTCGTCCTTCTTCTCGACCTTGTCGATGACGTCGAACTGCGACTTGATCTTCAGCTTCCAGTCCGTCTTGACGCGGTCGAGCGAGAACACCACGTCGTCGGCGGTGAACGGCGCGCCGCCGCTGAACGTGACGTTCTTGCGCAGCGTGAACGTGTACGTCTTGCGGTCCTCCGAGACGTCCCACTTCTCGGCCAGCAGCGGCACGATCCTGCCGTCCTGGCCGAGCTTGACCAGGCCCTCGTAGACGTTGACGAGCAGGGCCTGGGGGATGGCGGCGCCCTCGGTGGAGGTGAAGTCGAGGTTCGCGGGCTCGGCCACGAATCCGACGGACAGCGACTGGGCCTTGGGGGTGCCACCGGTGCCGGCGCCGCCGCCGCTTCCGCCGCCGCAGGCGGCCGTGGCCAGCAGGAGACCGCCCGCGGCGATCCAGATCCCGATTCGCCTCATGTCTTACAGCCTCCTGGCTAGTGCACTGGTCGGACCAGTAGGCTCAGACATTGCCAGTCGGTGGCGGTTCGGGTCAAGGGGGCTTGCATGGGTGGTCCGCGGTTCGAGCCGGTGCGTACCGTACGCGCTTACGAGCGGGTCGTGGAGCAGGTCGAGGAGGCCATCGAGAGCGGCGCTCTCGCACCGGGCGGGCGGCTGCCCAGTGAGCGCGAGCTGATGGTGCAGTTCTCGGTCAGCCGGTCCACCGTCCGCGAGGCGCTGCGGGTGCTGCAGGCGCGCGGGCTGGTGCGGTCGCGGCCCGGCGACCCCAACGGGGCGGAGGTGCTGCCCTTCACGCCCGCCGCATTACACAAGTCGATGACCACGCTGGCCCGGGTGGCGGAGCTGTCGCTGGCGGAGCTGGTGCAGTTCAGGATGGTGCTGGACGGCTCGGCCATCCTGCTGGCCGCCCGGCTGCGCACCGAGGAGCAGCTCGCCGAGATGAGCCGGGCCGTCGAGGCGATGAAGGCGGCCGCCGCGGACGACGCGGACGGCTTCGGCGCCGCCGACGTTGCCTTTCACGACGCGGTGGCGCGGGCGAGCGGCAACAAGCTCATCCAGGTCTGCACCGACGTGGTCCGCTCGATCGTGCTCAGGCTGATCTCGGACAAGATCGCCGGCGCGCCGGACCGGGAGGCGCTCATGCGGCGGAGCGTCCGGCACCACGAGGAGGTCATCGCCGCCGTACGCGCCGGCGACGGCCCCCTGGCGGCCCGCCTGTCCAAGAAGGCGATGTACGACTATTACGCCGCCTACGTCCCGGTGAACGAGCGGGCCGCGCTCAGAGCGCTTCTCGAGTAGCGTGACAGCAGCGTGACGGTGCCGTGACCTGCCCACAGGGTGTTATGTTGCCCACGTGACGCGCGTGGACGGGGACGGGCTGGCGGAGGCCTTCCTGCGGGAGCCGCGCCGATACACCAGCCACCAGGTCGCCGACATGGCGGGTGTGCCGGTCTATCGCGCACGGCGGTTCTGGCGTGCCCTGGGGCTGCCCAACGTGCCCGACGACGCCGTGGAGTTCACCGACTCCGACGTCGAGGCGCTCAAGACGCTGGTCGGCATGGTCACCTCCGGCGTCTACGACGAGGAGCACGTGCTGCTGATGGCCCGCTCGCTCGGCCGGGCCACGGCGCGGCTGGCCGAGTCGCAGGCGGAGCTGGGCGCGGAGGCGCTCGACCAGGCGGGCGTGCCGCTCGCGGAGCGGCCGCGGGCCTGGCGCCGGCGGGCCGAGCGGGTGGTGCCCGACCTGGCGCGGCTGCTGGTCTACGCCTGGCAGCGCCAGCTCGCCGCCGCCGCGGGGCGCATCGCCGACCAGGACATGAGCGCGGTACGGCTGGCGGTCGGGTTCGCCGACCTGGTCGCGTTCACCCGGCTGAGCCGGCAGATCACCGGCGGTGAGCTGGCGCGGCTGATCGACCGGTTCGAGGGGCGTTCTGCCGACATCGTGACCTCCTCCGGCGGGCGGGTGGTCAAGACGCTGGGCGACTCGGTGCTGTTCGTGGCCGAACAGGCGCACGTGACGACGGAGATCGCGCTGCGGCTGGTGGAGACGCACGCGCGCGGCAAGGACATGCCGGAGCTGCGGGTGGGGCTGGCGGCGGGGCCGGTGATGTGGCGCATGGGCGACGTGTTCGGCACCACGGTCAACCTGGCCAGCCGGCTCACCGCGCTGTCGCTGCCGGGGACGATCCTGGCCGATCCGCAGCTCGCCGAGGAGCTGGAGGGCGATCGGGCGTTCCGGTTGCGCGAGGTCAACCGGCTGTCGGTGCGCGGGCTGGGCGAGCTGGCGCCGTTCACCGTGACGCGAGCAGAAAGCACCTGATAGGGGCCGGGGCAACCTGGGGTGGCGTTCGATGCGTCACTACCGTCGACCGGCTCTCACAGGAGGCACTTCACGTTGGCGGATAGGACGATATTTCAGGACTTCGTGGTTTCCCGGTCCGATCGGCTGTTACGTACCGCGTACCTGCTGACCAGGGACTGGGGCGTCGCGGAGGACCTGCTGCAGGAGTCGCTGGCCAAGGCGTGGTTCGCCTGGGCCGGCATCGACGAGCCCGAGGCGTACGTGCGCAAGGTGCTGGTGACCACGTACACGTCCTGGTGGCGGCGGCGATGGCGCAGGGAGCTGCCGAGCGACGACCTGCCCGAGGCCACGTCGTACGACGAGACGGACGGCGCGCGCCAGGAGCTGTGGCAGGCCGTGGGCCGGCTGCCCGCCAGGCAGCGCGCGGTGATCGTGCTGCGCTTCTACGAGGACCTGCCGGTGAGCGAGGTGGCCCGGCTGCTGGGCTGTCACGAGGGCACGGTCAAGAGCCAGAGCGCGAAGGCCCTGGACAAGCTGCGAGTGGACGAGGCGATCGTGAGGGAGTTGCGCCCATGACCGTACAAGATCTGCGTGATGTCCTGCGTGAGCGGGCCGACGGCCCCTCGCCCGCCAACCCGAACCGCCATGACCAGGTTCGCGGCCGTATCCGCCGGATCCGGCTGCGGCGGAGCGCGCTGGCGGGGGGCGCGGCGGTCGCGGCCGTGGCGGTCGTCTTCTCCCTGCTGCCCGGCGCGGCCGGGCCGCCGGAGCGGGACACGACGGTGGTGGCCGCTCCGCCCGTCTCCGAGCTGCCCGAGCGGTTCACCTCCCAGGACGGCACCGAATACCGCCGCCTGACCACCGCGAGGCTCACGAGGAAGGGCGCGAGGAAGGTCTCGGTCACGGTCCCGGTCTCCGGCCTGCCGCTGGACGCGGCCGGGCTGTGCGACGGCACCTTCGGCACCAACGGCCCGCGGATCCTCGTGGACGGCGAGGACCACCGCGTGGCCGGCTTCGCGCCGTGCCCCAAGGGCATGGACCTGCGGCCGCTGATCGTGCCCGACGGCGCCAAGGAGATCACGGTCACGTTCGACACGACCACCTCCGGGTGCGTCAAGGAGACGAAGGGCGGGCCGTGCCTGCCCCCCAGGCCGAGGCTCGCCGACTGGGACCTGGCGATCTACGAGTGGACCCCGCCCGCACGGCAGGTCACGCCCGAGCCGCTCAAGGAGATGCCGGAGCGGCTGGGCGGCAAGCGCCTGGCCTTCGCGACGGACAGCGTGTGGCCGAAGGACTCCCTCTACCAGATGAGGGTGGAGAGCGCCAGCGGCAGGATCGGCATCGACCAGATCTGCTCGGGTGACCTGGCCGGCCGGTTGTGGTTCACGTACACGATCGACGGCGAGGAGACCGGCTCGACCTCGGGTTGCGGCGTCTGGAAGAGCGGGCCGTTCCCGATGGCGATGACGGAGCACAAGATCCCCAAGGGCAAGAAGGTCGACATCACCGTCCAGGTCGGCCTCCATGGCGGGCACACCAACCGGCCGGTGAGGTACGCGATCGGGATATACAGGGGCTGAGAGGAGGTGGCCGTGATCGAACGTGCCGCGATCGAGGGCAGGCTGATGGACGAGGACGCGCGCCGTCTTCTGGAGTCCCGTTACGGCCACTTCACCGCCATGCAGGTCAGGGACCGCCGGGTACGCGGCCTGGGGCTGCACTTCGAGCGGCTCGACGAGGCCGGCCGGGAGCTGTTCGGCGCCGGGCCCGATCGTGCGGAGGTGCTGGAGTCGATCAGGGCCGCGCTCGGTGACCTGCGGGACGCGAGCGTACGGGTCTACGTGATGGACTCCGGCGGGCCGCGCGTCATCGCCACCGCGGCCGCCCCGCACGAGCCGCTCAAAGGCCCGCTGAACGTGAAACCCGTCGTCTACCAGCGCTACCTGGCGCACATCAAGCAGGCGTCGGGGTTCCAGCAGGCCCACATCCTGCGTACGGTCACCCGCGAGGGCTTCGACGAGGCGCTCCTCACCACCGGCGACGGCCTGATCAGCGAGGGCGCGATCACGAACCTGGGCGGCTTCGCGGACGGCCGGCTGGTCTGGCCGGACGCGCCGATGCTGCACGGCATCACGATGCGGCTGCTGGAGCGCATGGACGTGCCCCAGGAGCGGCGGCCGCTGAGGGTCGCCGACCTGGCCGGGTTCGACCTGGTGTTCCTCTGCAACTCCTGGGGCGTGATGCCGGTCGGCCGGGTGGACGGCGTGCCGCTGCCCCTGGACGACGGGCTGGCCGCGCGGCTGTTCGCGTACTACGACGGCGTTCCCGGGGATCCGCTGGATTGATCCGGGGGCCGGGTGTGTTGCACCCGTACGTGACCGCCTACTCGATTCTCGACCGTTCCCTCGTCCGCCAGGGCTCGACGCCGGCCGCGGCGCTGCGCGAGACCGTACGGTTCGCGCGGCAGGCCGAGGAGCTCGGATACCACCGGTTCTGGGTGTCCGAGCACCACAGCGTGCCCGGCGTGGCGGGGTCGGCGCCGACGGTGCTGGCGGCGGCCGTGGCCGCGGCCACGTCGCGGATCCGGGTGGGCACCGGCGGTGTGATGCTGCCCAATCACCGGCCGCTGGTGGTGGCCGAGCAGTTCGGCGTGCTGGAGGCGCTCCATCCGGGCCGCGTGGACATGGGCCTGGGGCGATCCGTGGGTTTCACGGGCGGCATCCGCGGGGCGCTGGGGCACGGGAAGGACGCCGCGGACGGGTTCGGCGACCAGCTCGGCGAGTTGCTCGGCTACTTCACCGGCACGCAGACGGCGCATCCCGGCGTGCACGCGCTGCCCGCCGAGGGGCTGCGGCCGCAGGTGTTCGTGCTGGCCATGGGGGCGGGGGCGGACGTCGCGGCGGCGCACGGGCTGCCGATGGTGATCGGGGCCGGGTCGCGGGCGGTGGACGCCGTGGCGCGCTACCGGGCGGGGTTCCGGGCGTCGGTGTGGGCGGCGGAGCCGTACGTGATGGTGGCGGTGAATGTCGCGGTGGGCGCGACGAGCGCGGAGGCGGCGCTGCTGCAGTTGCCCGAGGCGTGGTCCACGGCCCGGTCGCGGACGAGCGGGGCCTTCGCGCCGCTCGTGCCCGCCGGGGAGATCGCGGGGCTGGAGATGAGCGGCCGCGAGCGAGCCTACCTGGAAGAGTCGCTCAAGGGGCGGATCCACGGGACGGAGCACGAGGTCGCGGTGGCGCTCGGCTCGCTCGTCGACACGATCGGCGCCGACGAGGTGCTGGTCACGATGAACACCTTCGATCTGGAGCGGCGGCTGGACTCCTACCGGCGGCTGGCGGCGGTTTTCGCGGGTTAGGATCACCGAACATCGTTCTGCGCGATCGAAGGGTGCCCGCATGATCCGTCAGCACGCCATCGGTGACCTCCTGCGGCGCTCGGCCGCCCGCTTCCCCGCCGCGGTGGTGCTGCGCGAGGGCGCCGCGGTGACCGGCGAGGAGCTGGTGGCGTTCCTGCGGGAGCGGCTGGCGGCCTTCAAGACGCCCAAACGGGTGGTGTTCGTGGACGCGCTGCCGAAGAACGCCTCCGGGAAGGTGCTCAAGCGGGAACTGCGTGACAGCATGGCCTAAAGATGTTCACGATGTGCGGATGACCAGGCGTTATCCCCGCCAATAGCGGGAATCCCCTTCCGGCGACGACTTCACCTCAAGCCCCGGGACGACTCTTCCGTCCCGACCGAGAGAGGCCGCATGCCAAGCCTTCCCGAGCTCATGCACCGTACGTTCTTCCGGTCGTTGTCCCTGCTCTCGCCCAGGGGGCAGGGGATGGTCCTGCGCCGCTACTTCGACTGGCGGCACCGGATCCCCGACCCGTGGAAGCTGTCGACCGACGACTACGAGCAGCGGAAATACCGGTCCACGCTCAAACATCTGCCGTCCAGGCCGTACCGGCGCATCATCGAGGTGGGCTGCAGCGAGGGGGTGTTCACGAACGCGCTGGCGGCGGCGTACCCGGAGGCCGAGATCGTCGGGGTGGACGTCTCCGAGCGGGCGCTCATGCGGGCGCGCGCCCGGGTGCCGGACGACGGGCGAGTGCGCTTCATCCGGGCCGACATCCTCACCCACCGGCCCGAACGGCTCTTCGACCTGGCGTTCTGCTCCGAGACCCTCTACTACCTGGGCCGTCACGAGCGGTTGCGGCAGGCTTCCGCGCAGCTCAGCGCGCTGCTGGAGCCGGACGGCGTGCTCGTTGCCGTCCATCCGTGGCCCGAGGCGACGCGGCTGCACGGCTACCTGGACGCGCAGGCGGCGCTGTCACGGGTGACCGAGCAGGTCTACCGGACCGGGCCGCGGCCGTTCGCCATCACGATCTACGAGACGAGGGCCGGTCGCTTTCCCGATCAGGCGCGCCTGCCTGACTAAGGGCGCTTTCCCAGCAGGTCGGCGGCGATCTGGCGGACCACCACGCGCTGGATCTTGCCGGTCGCCGTCTTGGGCAGCTCGCCGAGGACCAGCACCTCACGGGGGCGCTTGAACGAGGCCAGGCCCTCCCTGCAGAAGCCGATGAGCTCGCCGGCGTCGACGCTGCGGCCCGGGGCGGAGACCACGCAGGCGACCGGCTTCTCCAGGCCCTCGCCGTCGATGTAGGCGACGACGGCGCACTCGCCGACCGACTCGTGCTGCAGCAGCCGGGCCTCGACCTCCATCGGGGACACCCAGATGCCGCCCGCCTTGATCATGTCGTTGGAGCGGCCGAGGCAGCGGTAGAAACCATCCGGTTCGCGGACGTAGGTGTCCCCCGTGCGCAGCCATTCGCCCTGGAACACCTGGCGGGTGGTGGCCGTGCGGCACCAGTAGCCGGTGGCGATCGAGTCGCCGCGGACGTACAGGTGGCCGGGCTCGCCGTCGGGGACCGGGGCGCCGGTGTCGTCGAGCAGCCTGGCCTCGTAGCCGGGGACCAGGACGCCCGACGTGCCCGGGCGTACCTGGCCCGGGCGGTTGGAGACGAAGATGTGCAGGGCCTCCGTGGAGCCGAGGCCGTCGATGATGTCCACGCCGAAGCGGGCGGTGAAGCGGCGGTAGATCTCGGCCGGGAGCGCCTCGCCCGCCGAGACGGCCAGGCGTACCGAGGCGAAGGCGGTGTCAGGGGCGTCGGAGGCGAGGAGGGCGGCGAAGAAGGTGGGGCCGGCGAAGAACAGGGTGGGCCGTTCCTCCATGACCCTGGCGATCACGCCGGCCGGGGTGGGGCGGGCGGGGTCGAGGATCGCGGTGGCACCGGCGGCCAGGGGGAAGAACAGGGAGTTGCCGATTCCGTACGCGAAGAACAGGCGCGCCACGGACAGGCAGCGGTCGTCCGGGCGCACGCCCAGCACCTGGTCGCCATAGCCGTCACAGACGTCCTTGATCGCGCCGTGGCGGTGCATGGCGGCCTTGGGGGCTCCGGTGGTGCCGGAGGTGTAGAGCCAGAGAGCGGGCGAGTCGGGCCAGGTGGCGTACGGGGGGTCGGTCCGGTCCGACCGGCCGCTCTGGTCCGACCGGCCGCTCGCGAGCACGTCGGCCCAGCGGTGCGCGGGGGCGTCGGTGTCGTCCGGTGTGTCCGTGAGGATGAGCGTCGCCACGTCGGGGGCGTCGCGCAGGGCTTCGCGGACGATCGGCTCGAACTCCGGGGTGGCGACGACGACCCGTGCCCGCGAGTCCCGGACCAGGGTGCCCAGCTCGGCGCCGTTGTACATGGTCGAGACCGGTACGGCGACCGCGCCCATCCGCATCACGGCCAGGATGGTGATCGCGGTCTCGGGGCGGTCGGACATGACGAGCAGCACCCGCTCCTCGGGCCTGATGCCGAGCAGGCGCAGGCCGGTGGCCAGCTCCGCCACGTGGGCGGCGAGCTGGGCGTAGGTGAGCGTGCCCGCGGGCCCGGTGATCGCTATATGGTCCCCTCGCCCCGCCTCGACCTGGCGATCGACAAGGTGGACACTGGCGTTGAACGACTCGGACGTCATGACCGTCCCCATCCCGCAGGCGCATTCGTAGGGAAATCTTCTACACAGAATCAATGCCGCGTCAATGACTTGTAGCACTCTTGGCGCCGTGCATCAGACGGGAGACCGCGTGAAAGATCTGGACGAATTACTGCGCGACGACGGCGCCACGGTGGACCTGGACGAGGTGTGGCCGCAGGTCCGGCGGGCCGGCTCCGGCGAGCGGCGCATCGTGGAACTCCTGGCCGGACAGGCGGGCGGGACGGGCCGGCGGCTGCTGTTCGGGGTGCGCTCGCTGTACGACCGGAGCGACCGTGACATGGAGGTGCGGGTCCGGGCCGCGGAGACCGATGTCCTGGAGATCGCCGCCTGGTCCCTGGGCTGCGCGCTCAACCCCGACCGTAGCTGGTGGTTGCGGTGCACGCCGGCGGTGCTGACCGGCCTGGGACTCGAGGGCCACGGCGCGAACGGCCTGCGCCTGTTCCCGCACCGGGCCGTCTTCGCCGTCGGTGGCCAGGACGGGGTGACGGTCTTCCGTGAGAACGCCAGCGGGCCCCTGGGGGACGAGGCGGCGCGCTTCTACCTCGCCTGGGAGGGCCGGCAGGCGATCACCGCCCGGCTGGCCCGGCCACGACCCGAGCCGGGGCCGGAGACGGACGCGGAGGACCTGCCGCTGGAGGAGTTCCTGCGGCAGGCCCGGCGGCGCGTCTGGTCGTGACCGGCGGCATGTTCAACAGTGGTGGTCAGGGTCGTCGATCTGGTGTAGAGGATCTGCGGCGGTCGAGGGACTGGGTCCATTTGACCGCCACGGCGGCCACCTGGATCAGCTCGGCGCGCAGGCGGTCGGGGTCGGACTCCGCGAACGCCTCCATGACCTCCTCCGCCAGGATGTGCCGCCAGGTCAGCGCCCCGTCCCTGGCGGCCGTCTCCGTCTCCAGCCTGGCCCGGTCGGACTCGGTCACCGTGCCCGCGGAGCCGGTCCCGTCCGGCAGCACCTGCATGCCCCACATCGCGTCCTGGGCCGCGCGCTCGGCCGTCACGTCCGCCAGCACCCTCGCCAGCGAGCCGGGAACGCCCGCGTCACCGTCATTCGTCATGGGACGAGGTTAGGACCGTTCGCCATGGCCCGAGGTCACGGGCGTTCGTCATGGGGCGAGGTTGGGGCGGAAGCCGGGGCCGAGGGGTGTGCGGCCGGACAGGGCATGATCTCTGAAGGCGCGGACCGCCGGGGTGAGGCGTTCCTGGGCGGGCCAGCTCATACCAATCGTCCTGTACACGGCCGGCGAGAGCGGGATCTCCACCACTCCCCCGGTGAGAGCCTGGTCGGAGCGGGGCAGGACGGCCACGCCCAGGCCCGCCGCCACCAGGCCGCGCACGGTCTCCGACTCCTGGCCCTCGAAGGCGATGCGCGGCTCGAACCCGGCCGCCGCGCACAGGTCGTCGGTGATCTGGCGCAGGCCGTAACCGTGTTCGAGGGTCACCAGTTCCTCGCCGGCCAGCTCGGCGGCCCGTACCCGTTTGCGGGCGGCGAAGCGGTGGGAGGGCGGGACCGACAGGACCAGTTCCTGGTCGGCGAGGGGGCTGCTGGCCAGGTCGGGGTCGTCCAGGGGCATGGGGGCGGCGAAGACCAGGTCGATCTCGCCCTCCCGCAGGCCGCGGAGCATGTCCTGGCGCGAGCCCTGCACGAGGCTGAAGCGGATGGCCGGGTTGCCCGCGCGAAAACCGCCGATCAGGGACGGCACCAGCGTACGGCCGAGCAGGTGCAGAAACCCGAGGACGACGCGGCCGCTGCCCGGGTCGATCTCCTCGCGGACCTCCCTGGCGGCGGCCGTCATGGCGCCGAGGGCGCGGGTGGAGGCGGCGGCCAGCATGCGTCCCGCCCTGGTCAGGCGGATGCCACGGCCCGACGGCAGGACCAGCGGGGCGCCCACCAGGTCCGACAGGGCGGCGAGGCGGCGGCTGGCAGTGGGCTGGGGGATGGCGAGGAGTTCGGCCGCCCGGGTCACGTGACCGGTCTCGCCGACGGCGGCCAGCAGCGCCAGGGCAGGGGCGAGGCGGGCGGCGAGCTGGTCGTCGGACTCATACGTCATGGTATGAATTATCGCCCATTCCCGTATTAGACGTATTTATTAGCACTGCTTAGCGTTGTGGGCGTGGTGGTAATCGAGGCTCCCCGGGTCGGCACGCCGCGGGTCAGTGCGGCCGTGGCGTCGGCCGGGCTGTCGTCGTTCGCCCTGCTGTACGCGCCGCAGCCGGTGTTGCCGCAGCTCGCGGCCGCGTACCGGCTGGATCCTGGCAGCGCCTCGCTGGCCATCGGGGTGGCGACGGCGTCGCTGGCGGTGGCGGTGCTGCCGCTGGCCTGGGTGGCCGGGCTGGCCGGGCGGCGGCGGGTGATCGTCTGGTCGGTGGTGGTGTCGGCGGTGATCGGGCTGCTGCTGCCGCTGGCGCCGTCCTTTCCGGTGCTGCTCGTGATGCGGGGCGTGCAGGGGGTGGCGATCGCCGGGTTCGCGGGGGTGGCGGCGGCGTACCTGGCCGATCAGGTCGGCCCCGGGCGGCTCGCGGGCGCGGTGGGGGCCATGATCGCGGGCAACTCGGTGGGCGGGATGCTGGGCAGGCTGGGCGCCGGATTCGCGGCCGGGCCACTGGGCTGGCAGGGCTCCATGGCCGCGGTCGCCGGGGTGTCGCTGGTGTGCGCGGTATTCACGGTGGTGACGCTGCCGCGCGACGACCCCCGGCAGCCGCGCGAGGAGGGGCACGGGTCGCGTGACGGGCGCGCGGCGGGTGGCCGGATGGGGATGGGGCTGGCCGGGCCGGTCGTTGTGGGGGCGATGGCCATGGGGGCGTTCGTGGCGCTGTACAACGCCGCCGGGTTCCGGCTGGCCGAGCCGCCGCTCTCGCTCGCGCCGGCCGCCGCCTCCCTGGTCTTCCTCTCGTACGCCATGGGCACCGCCTCCTCGGCCGCCGCCGGACGGCTGGCGGGTCGTATGGGGCGTACGCCGGCGCTCGTCACCGCGCTGCTCGTCACCGTAGCGGGCTCCGTGCTGACCGCTCACCCGTCGCTGCCGGTCATCGCGATCGGCTTCGCCGTCCTGACCGCCGGGTTCTTCGCCGCCCACGCCATCGCCAACGCCTGGGTCACCGCCGAAGCGCCCCCGGAGGCCCGCGGCCGCGCCGCCGGGGTCTACACCCTGTGCTACTACCTGGGCAGCGGCGTGGGCGGCACGGCGGGCGGCATCGTGTACGGCCACGCGGGCTGGACCTGGCTCATCGCCATGACGTCGTCGTGGCTGCTCCTGGCCGCCCTCGCCGTCCTGCTGACCCGCCGCCGGAAGCGCCTGTCCTAGAGCTCGACGTGCGTGTCCGGGTCACCACCGATACGGCCGCCGTTGAGGCCCCCGAGGCGGGTCATCTCCTCCTCCGACAGGCTGAAGTCGAACACCTCGAAGTTCTGCCGCATACGATCCGGGTCGCCCGACTTGGGGATGGGCACGGCGCCGAGCTGCAGGTGCCAGCGGAGCACCACCTGCGCCGGAGTACGCCCGTGGGCCACGGCGACGTCGGCGACGGCCGGCTCGCCGAGCAGGTCGGACCCGGCGCCGAGCGGGCTCCACGACTCGGTCACGATGCCGTGCCCGGCGTGCCAGGCCCGCAGGTCGTCCTGCGCGAAGCCGGGGTGCAGCTCGACCTGGTTGACGACGGGCCACTCGCCGGTCTCCCCGGCCAGCCGCTCGATCTGCGCGGGCGTGAAGTTGGAGACGCCGATCGAACGGGCCAGGCCCTGCTCGCGCAGGTGCACGAAGGCGCGCCAGGTGTCGGCGTACAGGTCGCGGTCCGGCAGCGGCCAGTGGATCAGGAAGAGGTCCACGTAGTCGAGGCCGAGCCGGACGCGGCTCTCCTCAAAGCCGCGCATGGCCGCGTCGTATCCGTGGTGCGAGCCGCGCAGCTTCGTGGTGACGAACAGGTCCTCGCGCGGCACGCCCGCCTGCGCCACGGCGGCGCCGACACCGGCCTCGTTTCCGTACGCGGCCGCGGTGTCGATCAGCCGGTAGCCGAGCGAGACGGCATGGGTCACGGCCTGGCGGGCCTCGTTGTCGTCCATGGGCCAGGTGCCCAGCCCCAGACGCGGCATCGGGCGCCCGTCGGCCAGCATGACGGTCATGTGAGTGTCTCCTTACCGCGGCGCCATCGGGACCGATCCGCCGCGCCCTGTCACACTTACCCGCGCGCTCGCCCTCTATGAGGTAGATCATCCATGGAGGTGCAATATGTTATCCGTCATAGGCGCGGGATTCCCGCGTACGGGCACCAGCTCGATGAAGGCGGCGCTGGAGCGCCTCGGATTCGGCCCCTGTCACCACATGTTCGACATCATGACCAACCCTGGGCTCGTCGACCGATGGCTGCCGCTGGCCGAGGGCGTCAAGGTCGACTGGGACCACGTCTTCGAGGGCTACCGATCCGCGACCGACTGGCCGGCCTCCGCCTTCTGGCGGGAGCAGGCCGAGGCGTACCCGGAGGCCAAGGTCGTGCTCACCGTACGCGACCCGCACGCCTGGTACGCCAGCATGCAGACGCTCCTCGCCGCCGGCCCTCAGCGAGACCTGCCCGACGACATGCCGGCCGAGGTGGCGGGCGTCTGGGAGAACATGCAGCGGCTCAGCCCTGTGCTCGACCACATCTCCCGGACGATGTTCGACACCGACCGGCCGTTCAGGGAGGGCCTGCCCGACGAGGAGAGCGCGGTGGCGGCGTTCGAACGGCACTCCGCCAACGTGCGGGCGAGCCTGCCCCCGGAGCGGCTGCTGGTGTTCGACGTCCGGGAGGGGTGGGAGCCGCTCTGCCGGTTCCTGGGCGTGGACGTACCGGAAGGGGAGCCGTTCCCGCATCTGAACGACGGCCAGACGATGCGGGAGAACCTGGACCGGCTGATCAGGGGCGACGAGATCGACAGCCCGTTCACCAGGCGCACCTAACGACCCGGCTCGCCCTGGAGGTCCTCTCTTCCTCTCTCCGCCGCACTTCGGCGGGGTCCTTTTTGAAGGACGGGAGATGGAGAGGCCGACTCGGCTCGCTCCGCCCATGACGGCTCGGGTCGCCGTGCGCGGCTCGGGTCGCCGTGGGCGTGGCAGGTCAGTTTTTCAGGTAGTGCAGGATCGCGAGTACGCGGCGGCTGTAGCCGGGGTCGCTGGGTAGGTCGAGTTTGTCCATGATGGCGTTCACGTGCTTCTCCACCGTGCTGAGCGAGACGTGCAGGCGCTCGGCGATGGCCGTGTTCATCAGCCCCTGGGCGAGGTGGCGCAGCACCTCACCCTCGCGGGGGCTCAGCCTGCTCAGCGGGTCGCCGTGGGTGGTGCGGGCCAGGAGTTGCCGTACGACCTCCGGGTCGAACGCCGTGCCGCCCGCGCGCACCCGGTCGAGCGCGTCGAGGAACTCGGCCACCTCCGACACCCGGTCCTTGAGCAGGTAGCCGAGCCCTTCGGTGGATCCGGCCAGGAGCCGGGCGGCGTAGTGCGGCTCGACGTACTGCGACAGAACGAGCACCCCGACGCCCGGCAGACGCTCGCGGATCTCCAGTGCGGCCCGCAGCCCGTCGTCCTTGTGCGTGGGCGGCATGCGTACGTCGATCACGGCCACGTCGGGCCGGTGCCGCTCGACCGCGTCGATCAGCGCGGGCGCGTCCGCGACGGCGGCGACGACCTCGTGACCGGCGTCGTCGAGCAGCCGGGTCAGGCCCTCGCGCAGCAGCACGGAGTCGTCGGCCAGGATCAGCCGCACGGTGGCGCCTTCGGCAGCGTGGCGGCGACCCTGGTGGGGCCACCGGCGGGGCTGTCGACGGTGAACGTCCCGTCGAGCGCCAGGATGCGGCGGGCCAGCCCGGACAGGCCACCGCCCGCGGGGTCGGCGCCGCCTGCGCCGTCGTCTGAAATCGCCACGCTCACCGTCCGTTCGTCCTCGCTCAGCACGACCAGGATGTCACGCGCGCCGGCGTGCTTGACCGCGTTGGTGATCGCCTCGCGGGTGACGAAGTACAGGGCGGTCTCGATCTCGGAGACGGGCCGGCCGGTCAGCCCGTCGTGTACGGTCACCGGCACGCTGGACCGCTCGGCGACACCCGCGAGCGCGGCCCGCAGCCCCAGCTCGTCCAGCGCGGTCGGGTAGATCCGCCACGCCACACTGCGCAACTCGTCGAGGAGCTGGCGCGACTCGGCATAGGCCTGCGCGATCAGCTCAGCGGTCCTGTCCCGGCGCGCACCGTCCTGGCCGGTCCGGTCGTGGCCGGTCCGATCCTGGCCGGCATCATCCCGATCGGTCCGGTCCTGGTCGGCGGTGTGGCGGGCGCGGCCGAGGAGCATGGCGAGGGCCACGCCGCGCTGCTGGACCCCGTCGTGCAGGTCGCGTTCGATCCTGCGCCGTTCCTCGTCCACCGCCTTGACGATGCCCGACCGGGTCGCGGTCAGCTCGGCGATGCGCCGGCGCATCAGCTCTTGGCTGCCCGGCCCGAGGAAGTGGTCGGCCAGCCGCCGTTCCAGGGCGGCCTGGCCCACGATCATGAGGACGGCCACGGCCAGCAGCACCGTCCCGCCGGACAGGCCCAGCGCCCAGGCACTGGTGACGATCCTGACGCCGGGCAGGTTCACCGGCACCGCCTCGCCCGCGCCCCACAGCAGGTCCCAGAACCCACCGAACAGCAGCAGGCCGCCCAGGAACAGGGTCGCCGCGCAGACGTACCCGCCCAGAAGGCCCACCGCGGCGCGCGCGGCGAGGAAGGCGAGGCCGCCGTCCTGACGGGTCGTCTCGTGGCCGAGCCACCGCGACAACCGCGCCCGTTCCAGTGCCGTCAGCGCGGCCACCCCGCGCGCGACGGCGGGCCGGAGCGCGGGAACGAGCGCCGCGGGCCCCGCCACGCAGACGAAGACCAGCTCGACGAGACCGAGAGCCACGCCCAGGAGAACCCCGGCCGGCACCCGCGCGATTCTGCCGCCTGACACGGGCGCCGAGTCTAGGCGTCGCGGCGGCGCAGTACGGCGTGGCCCGCCGCCACGGCCAGCGCCGTCCAGGCCAGCAGCCATGCCAGCCCCTCCCCCGCCGAGTACGGAATGGGCCCGCCGGTCATGTTGTCCGTGCTGCCCATGAACGCCAGCCCGGCGAACATCGGCATGCGCATCGACGCGTCCACCGCCACCTGGCTCCCGGTCATCAGCAGCATCAGCGGCAGGCCCATGAGCAGCATGAACACCACGGTAAGCGTGCCGGCCGCGCTGCGCATCGCGGCGCCCGCCCCCACCGTCAGCACCGACACGAGCCCGAAGAACACGCCGACGCCCAGCAGGTCGAGCGTCACCTCGCCGACCGGCAGGCCGACGAGCCCGCCGAACACCTCCGCCGACAGCACCGCGTAGACGGCCGCCGTCGCCACCGCGCCGGACAGCACCCCCGCGGCGAACATCACCGGCGCCACCACGAGCGCCTTGGCCGCCAGCACCACCCCGCGCACGGGCGTGGCCTGCAGGGTGACCCGGATGCCGCCGGAGGCATATTCCGAGGTGATCGTCAGCATGGCCAGGGCGACCAGCGCGAACTGCACGAACGAGGTGGCCGAGACCACGGGCTCGCTCGCCGTCACCGTCACCCCGGTGATCCCCTCCCGCACCAGAGAGGTGGCCATGGAGCCGCCCAGCGTGACCGCGGTCAGCACCGTCAGCGCCAGCGCGCAGGCCAGGCACCACCACGTGGACCTGACCGACCACAGTTTGCCCCACTCGGCCGCGACGGCCTGCCACACCATGCTCATCTCCCCGCCCCGTATTCGACGCTGCCCGAGGTCAGCTCCTGGTAGGCCTGCTCCAGCGAGGCCTCCCTGGTACGCAGTTCGTGCAGCCTGATCCCGGCCTCGTGCGCCAGGTCACCGACCCGTTCGACGGCGGCGCCGGTGGCCTCCAGTTCGTTCTCGCCGAGCCGGTCCACCCGGAGACCCTCGGCCCGCAGCCGTACGGCCAGGTCGCCGGCGTGCGGGCTGCGGACCAGCACGGCCGTCAGCGAGCTGCCCGCGATGACCTCGCCGAGCGGCGCGTCCATGATGAGCCGGCCCTTGCCGATCACCACGAGGTGGTCGGCGGTGAGCTGCATCTCGCTCATGAGGTGGCTGGAGACGAAGACGGTGCGGCCCTCGGCGGCCAGCGAGCGCATGAGACCGCGCACCCAGCGCACCCCGTCGGGGTCGAGCCCGTTGACCGGCTCGTCGAACATCAGCACCTCGGGGTCCCCCAGCAGCGCCGCCGCGATCCCGAGCCGCTGGCTCATGCCCAGGGACAGGGTGCCCGCGCGTTTGCGGGCCGCGCCCGCCATCCCGACCGTCTCCAGCACCTCGCTCACCCGGCGCCGCGCGATGCCGTTGCTCCGGGCCAGCGCCACCAGGTGGGCGTGGCCGCTGCGGCCCGGGTGCAGGGCCCGCGCGTCGAGCAGCGCGCCGACGGTGCGCAGCGGGTTCCTGATCCGCCGGTACGGCACCCCGCCCACGAGCGCGCTGCCCGAGGTGGGCCGGTCGAGGCCGAGGATCAGGCGCATCGTGGTCGACTTGCCGGCCCCGTTCGGCCCGAGGAACCCGGTCACGGCGCCCGGTCTCAGCTCCAGTGACAGGTCGTCGACCGCGAGCCGGTCGCCGTACCGTTTGGTCAAACCCTTCAGACTGATCACGTCGCACCACGCTAGGCAGCCGCCGGGCCGGACACCATGGGGGCGGACCGCCTGCCTGGATGGCGGGAAACCGCCATCAAAACCGGACAACTTTCGTCCGTTGACGGGATGCACCAGGCATTTTACGTTGAGGGACCCGGCCCATGAGGTGACGCGCATGTCCCTTGACGAAGCGACAGCCCGGTTCCTGCAGCAGCTCGGCGAGATGGGCGGCAAGCCGCTGCACGAGATGACGCCCCTGGAGGCGCGCGCGATGACCCGCGCGCTGAGCGACCTGTTCGGCAAGGGCCCCGACATGGCCCAGGTCGACGACGTCCGCATCGAGGCGGCGGACGGCGGCTCGTTCCCGGCCCGCGTGCTGCTGCCCACCCCCGAGCCCAGGGCCGTGATCGTCTACTACCACGGCGGCGGCTGGGTCATCGGCTCCCTCGACGAGTTCGACACCCTGGCCAGGGAGCTGGCGCACCGCACCGGCTGCGCGGTCGTCCTGGTGGACTATCGGCTGGCCCCCGAGCACCGCTACCCGGCCGCCGCCCAGGACGCCTACGCCGCGCTGCTCTGGACCGCCGCCACCATGCCGGGCCTGCCGATCATCGTGGCCGGCGACAGCGCGGGCGGCAACCTGTCGGCCGTCGTGACCAGGCGCGCCAGGGACGAGGGCGGCCCGGCCATCACGCTGCAGGTGCTCGTCTACCCGGTGACGGACTGCGACCTGGACAACGCCTCCTACTCCGACCCGGCCAACCAGCTCATGCTCAGCCGGGACTCGATGATCTATTTCTGGGACCACTACGCCCCCGACCCCGCCGAGCGCGCGGACCCCGGTGCCTCTCCCCTGCGGGCCGCGGACCTGTCGGGCCTGCCGCCCGCCGTCGTCCTGACCGCCGAGTACGACGTCCTGCGCGACGAGGGCGAGGCGTACGCCGAGCGGCTGCGCGCGGCCGGGGTGCCGGTGGAGTTCCGGCGGTTCGAGGGCCAGATGCACGCCTTCTTCACCATGGTCAACGTGCTGCCGGGCAGCGCCGCCGCGATCGACCTGATCACCGCCGCCGTCGGCAGGAGCCTGCGATGACCCTCGACGCCGTGGTCGTCGGGGCGGGTTTCGCCGGCATGTACATGCTGCACCGCCTGCGCGGCCTGGGCCTGTCCGCCCGCGCGTACGAGACGGGCGCCGGCGTGGGCGGCACCTGGTACTGGAACCGCTACCCCGGCGCCCGCTGCGACGTGGAGAGCATGCAGTACTCCTACTCCTTCTCCGACGACCTGCAGCAGGAATGGGAGTGGAGCGAGCGCTACGCCTCCCAGCCCGAGATCCTCCTGTACGCCGAGCACGTCGCCGACCGCTTCGACCTACGGCGCGACATCGTGTTCGAGACCCGGGTGACCCGCGCGGCCTACGACGAGACGGCGAACCTGTGGCGGCTGGAGACCGACCGCGGCGACCGGGTGGCGGCCCGCCACCTCATCACGGCGGTCGGCTGCCTGTCGGCGGCCCGCGTCCCCGACTTCCCCGGCGCCGCCTCCTTCCAGGGCCCGACCCACCACACCGGCCGCTGGCCGCACGAGGGCGTCGACTTCACCGGGCGGCGGGTCGCCGTCATCGGCACGGGCTCGTCCGGCATCCAGGCCATCCCGATCATCGCCGGGCAGGCCGAGCGGGTGACGGTGTTCCAGCGCACCCCGAACTACAGCCTGCCCGCCCGCAACCGGCCCCTGGAACCCGACCACCAGACCTGGGTCAAGGCCCGCTACGCCGAGCTGCGCGCGACCATGCGCGAGTCCGCCGCCGGCATCCTGGCCGACCCCAACCCCGATTCGGCGCTGGCGGCCACCGAGGCGGAGCGCGCCCGCGCGTTCGAGGCCCGCTGGGCGCGGGGCGGCCTGGCCTTCGTCGGCACCTTCGGCGACCTCGCGATCAACCCGGACGCCAACGAGCTCGCCGCCGAGTTCGTCCGTGCCAAGATCCGCGAGATCGTCGCCGATCCGGGGGTGGCGGAGCTGCTCTCGCCCCGGAACCATCCGATCGGCAGCAAGCGGATCTGCCTCGACACCGGCTACTACGCCACCTACAACCGGCCGACGGTGACGCTGGTGGACGTGCGCCGCGACCCGATCCTGGAGATCACGCCCACCGGCGTGCGCACGGCCGCCGCCGAGCACCCTGCCGACATGATCGTCTACGCCACCGGCTACGACGCCCTGACGGGGCCGCTGCTCGGGATCGACATCACGGGCAAGGGCGGGCTGTCGCTGCGGCGCAAGTGGGCGGCCGGGCCGCGGACGTACCTGGGGCTGATGACGGCGGGGTTCCCCAACCTGTTCACGATCACCGGCCCCGGCAGCCCGTCGGTGCTGAGCAACATGATCGTCTCGATCGAGCAGCACGTGGACTGGATCGCCGAGTGCCTCGACCGGCTGCGGGCCCGGGGGGTGGCGACCATCGACGCCGACCCGCTGGCCGAGGACGCCTGGACGGCGCACGTCAGCGAGGTCGCGGGACACACGCTCTACCCCCGGGCCGACTCTTGGTATCTGGGGGCCAACGTGCCCGGCAAGCCGCGGGTGTTCATGCCGTACGTGGGCGGCGTGGGGGCCTATCGCATGAAATGCGATGAGGTGACGGCGAACGGCTACGAAGGGTTCGTGCTGTCGGCCTGACGCTACCCCGGCGGCGGGGCGGCGATGTCACTACTGTTCAGCGTGGAGGTGACGCCGTGCCCAAGACAGCGACCGCGCCCAAACCCGCGACCGGTCCTGGTCGGCCCCGTGACGCCGAGGTCGACCGCAAGGCGCTCCAGGCCGCGATCGAGCTCTACGCGGAGCTCGGCTGGGCCAAGTTCACACTCGACGCGGTCGCGCGGCGGGCCGGGATCGGCAAGGCGGCCATCTACCGGCGCTGGCCGGCCCGCGACCGGCTGGTCGCCGACGCCATGAAGGCGGCTCTGCTGCCGCCCGAGGCCGTCATCGACACCGGCACCCTCCGCGAGGACCTGCGCGCCCTGGCACGTTCCACCATGGACCACTACCTGGGCCCGTACGGGCTCGCCGGCCTGCGCCTGCACGTCGAGGCCCGCGCCCATCCCGGCCTGTTCGCCGAACTGGCGGGCGGCATCAGGCACACGAGGGCGCTGCAGGCCCGCGCCATCGTGCGCCACGCCATCGCCCGGGGCGAGCTGGGCGAGCAGGCGTCCCCTGCGCTCATCCTCGACACCCTGCTGGGCGGGCTGCTCACCCACGTCCTGGCCACGCCGGAGGAGCCGCGGCCGGAGATGACGGCCCGGAGCAGCCGCCACGTCGAGGACATCACGGCCTTCGTCCTCACCGCCGCCATCGCGATCTACCCGCCCGCGGGCTGATCTCAGCCGGAGCCGTTCATCCAGGCCGGGGTCTCCTTGAGCAGCCCGTCCAGCTCGTCGAGCAGCGCGTCGTCCACGAGGATCCCCGCCCGCGCCAGGTCCTCGGCGCGCTGGCACAGGGCGGCCTCGCGGGTGGCGCCGACCGTCGCGCAGGCGCCCTTGAGCCGGTGCGCGACCCCGGCCGTGGTCGCCAGGTCGCCCTTGCGCGCGGAGCGCCTGAGCTCCTCGAACGCCGGCCCGGCCGTGGTCAGGTACGCCTGCCCGATCTGCGCCAGCGCCTCCGCCGACAGCCCGGCCAGCTCGGGCGGGAGCCCGGCCGAGGCCGTCCACTCCGGGATCATGGCCAGCACGCGCGGCCAGTCCACGGGCTTGGCCAGGTGATCGTCCATGCCGGACTCCAGGCACCGGATGCGGTCGTCCGGCATCGCCGCGGCGGTCATCGCGATGATCGGGGTGTGCACCTCTTCGCGGGTCCTGATCTCCTCGGTGGCGGCCAGGCCGTCCAGGACGGGGAGCTGGCAGTCCATGAAGACCAGGTCGTAGCCGCCGCCCAGCACGGCGCGTACGGCCTGCTCGCCGTTGTCGACCACCTCGACCTCGTGCCCGGCCTGACCCAGGATGATCACCGCCACCTGGCGGCTCACCTCGTCGTCCTCGGCCACCAGGATGCGCGCGCCGCCCGCCTTGCCGACGGCCTGCGTCCCCTCGCGCGGCTCACCGGGGCTCTCGCCGACCAGGGCGTTCTCCACGGCGGCGAGCAGACGGCGGCGGCTGAGCGGCCGAGTGATGGACTGCACGGCCCGCTCCCCCGCGGCCACCGGCCAGGCGAACCCGGCCCGGCCCGGGGTGACCACGACGATGACGCTGGTGGCCTGGAGCAGCGGGTCGGTGATGATCGCGTGCGCCAGCGAACGCGACGCCTCGGGCTCGTCGACGGTCGTGCCGAGATCCAGGGCGACGACCGCCAGCTCGTACGGCTCCCCCTCCGAGGCGGCGGCGCGCAGCAGCGCCAGGGCGGAGTCCTCGTCCCCGGCCTCCTCCACGACGAGCCCCGCGTGCTTCAGGAACCGCCCCGCCAGCCCCCGGTCCTCGGGGCGCGGGTCGGCGACGAGCGCGCGCCGTCCCTCCAGCGCCCCGGCCCCGGGCTCGGACCACGTCACGACCTCGACCGGCAGCGTCGCCCAGAAGCGGCTGCCGACCCCTTCCACGCTGTCCAGCCCGATCTGGCCGCCCATGAGCTCGATGAGCTGGCGGCTGATGGCCAGGCCCAGCCCGCTGCCACCGGTCCTGCGCGTGATGGGCGAGTCGACCTGGCGGAAGACGCCGAAGACCCGTTCGCGGTCGCCGGGGCCCACCCCGATGCCGGTGTCGGCGACGGCGAACCTGAGCACCACCTGGTCCTCGCCCGGCTCGCCCTCGTCGAGGGTGACGTGCAGGTCCACGCCGCCCTGGACGGTGAACTTCATGGCGTTGCCGACCAGGTTCGTCAGCACCTGGCGCAGCCGCGCCGGGTCGCCCTCGACCTGCCGGGGCACGTTCTCGTCGAGCCGCAGCGTGAGCCAGAGCCCCTGCCCGTAGGCGTAGGGGGCGAACGGCGCCACCACCTCGTCGCACAGCCGCGGCAGGTCGTACGGCACCGCGTCCACCTGCAGATGGCCCGCCTCGATGCGGGACAGATCGAGGAAGTCGTCGAGCAGCCGCAGCACGTTGTGGGCCGACTCGTGGGCGGTGCTGGCGTAGTGGCGCTGCTCGTCATCGAGGCGGGTGCCCATGAGCAGGGAGTTCATGCCGAGAACGCCGTTGATCGGGGTCCGGATCTCGTGGCTGATCTTGGCCACGAACTCCGACTTCGCGCTGGAGGCGCTGACCGCCTCGTCCCTGGCGGTGGCCAGTTCGGCGGCGTACCTGGCCAGCGTGGCCTGCGCCCGGCGGCGGCCGTGCGTGCTGTGGATCTGCAGGCCCAGGCCGATGAGGATGAGCAGGGCCAGCAGGGCGGCGACGGTGAGCACGTTCGTGCGCAGCCGCGCGGCCGAGGCCAGCGCCGCTTCGGCGGGCACCTCGGCGGTGACCGTCCAGCCGATGCCGGGGATGGGTTCCGAGGCCGACAGCACGGTGCCGTCGATGCCGCGGAACTCGCCGTTCCACTCCCGGCCGGCGAGCGCGGCGTCCACGCGGGGGTCCTCGCGCAGGGAGGTGAGGGCGTACAGCTTCCTGTTGTAGTCGGCGACGAGGACGCCGGCCCGGTCGGTGATCAGCAGCCGGATGCCCTGCGCGTCGGCCGCCTCCTCGGCGAACTCCTGGATGGCGTCCAGGCTGTAGACGACCGCGAGCATGCCGAGCATGCGCGCGCCGTCGGCGCTCGGGATGGGCGCGGCCACCGCGACGGCCCTGGAGACGCCGACCATGGTGGGCGTGTACGCCTGCGAGACGTGCGCCTGTCGCCGGTCGCGCACGGCGGGATACCAGTCGGTGCTGGTGATGTCCTGGGGCAGCACGGCCGGTGGCTCGGCGCCCAGCATGCCGCCCTCGGGCGAGATCAGGATCAGCCCGCTGACGCCGTCGCGCAGCCGCTGCAGCTCGCCGAGCCAGTCACGCAGGGTGCCGGGCTCGGTCTCGCCGACCGCGTCGCGCACCTGCCCGCGCTGCGCGAAGGCGGTGACGAGTTGTTTGAGCGAGTCCATCTGCTGCTCGACCACGACGCGGCTCACCGACGCGGTGGTCTTGACGCGGTCGCGGACCTCGCCGCTCACCGTCTGCTCCGACAGGCTGATGCTGGAGGAGGTGAGCAGGGCCAGGGGCAGCAGTCCGAGCAGCGTCCACAGGGCCGTCACCGCGAGCAGCCATCGCACGGGCGTCGTTCCTCCCCACAGTCGTCGGGCTACAGACTAGGAGCGAACGAGCGCGCGCGCCGGTTCCCGGTGAGCAGAACGCGCAAAAGTCGATCTTTTGTGATAAAAGCCACCTAGGCTGCTGAGATCTGCCAGTTGAACGAGGAGCGTGGCGATGCCTGACACAAGGGACATCACCGTTCTCATCGTGGACGACGACCCGGTCGTGACCGCCGCGCTGCACGCGCAGGTGAACCGGGTGCTCGGGTTCAGAGTGGTGGGAATCGCGCACACCGGGCAGGCGGCGCTGGCCGCCGCCGGCCGGTTCGCGCCCCGGCTCGTCCTGCTCGACCTGCACCTTCCGGACATGCCCGGCCTGGAGGTCGCGCATCGGCTGCGGCGGCCCGACCAGCCGCCCGCCGACATCATCGTGATCTCCGGACGCAAGGAGTCGGCCACGGTACGCGCGGCCATGCAGCGCGGCGCCCTGTACTACCTGGTCAAACCGACCAGGGCGGGCACCTTGGAGCAGACCTTGTTACGCTACGCCGCCACGGCCGAGCAGTTCGAGTCGGGCGGCCGCTTCGCCGAGCAGCAGGAGATCGACCGGATCTTCCGCTCGCTCCACCTCGACCAGGGCGCCCGCCCGAAGAGCATCTCGGCCGCGACCGAGCAGACGGTCCTGGACGCGCTGTCGGAGGTCGAGGAGGACGCCTCGGCGCACGAACTGGCCGAGATCATCGGCGTCAGCCGGGCCACCGCCCGCCGCTATCTGGAGCACCTGGCCGAGCGCGGCCTGGTCGAGGGCCGCCCCCGGTACGGGCCGACCGGGCGGCCGCAGCACCGGTACCGCGTACGGTGAGCAGGCTCAGGACGCTGTTCGCGGTGGCGCTGGTCTGCCTCCTGCCCTCGGGCTGTGGCGACGCGGACCCCTTCCCTGAGGGCTCCACGATGGCGCGCGTCAGGGACCGCGGCGTGCTCACCGTGGGCATCAAGTTCGACCAGCCGATGTTCGGCTACAAGGACCCGGCCAGCGGCCGGATCACCGGCTTCGACGCGGAGATGGCCCGGCTGATCGCCAAGGACCTCACCGGCAGCGAGCGCAACATCCGCTTCGTCGAGACCGTCTCACGCGAGCGGGAGAACTTCCTGGCCCAGGGCGTGGTCGACCTGGTCATCGCCACCTACTCGATCACGCCGGCCCGCGCCCAGCGGGTCTCCTTCACCGATCCGTACTACTACGCCGGGCAGGACATGCTGGTCAGGTCCGGCGACTCGACCATCAACGGCGTGACGGACCTGGCCGGCAAGACCGTCTGCACGGCGACCGGCTCCACCTCCGTCGACCGCCTGCGCGACATGGTGCCCAAGGCCGGCCTGGAGATCGTCGACGCCTACAGCATCTGCGTGCCCGCGCTGCTGGCCGGGCGCGTGGACGCCCTCAGCACCGACGACACCATCCTGCTCGGCCTGCTGGCCCAGAACCGCGACTCGCTGCGACTGGTCGGCAAGCCGTTCGGGCGCGAGCCGTACGGGATGGGCGTCCGCAAAGAGGACACCGCCTTCCGCGACCACCTCAACACCCTGATCACCCGCTGGCTGCGCGACGGCGAGTGGGATCGGGCGTACACGGCCACCATCGGAGTCTCCGGCGCCACCTCGGATTCGTCCCGCCCGCCCAATCGCTGAGCAGAACGATCACAAGCCTTTTCCCGGAACAAGCGGCTTTTACGGTTACGCCAACGCTGACCGAGCCGCTGACCGAGAAGAGGAGCGTGACGCATGAGCCAGGCGGATCTGATCGTCCTGGACCAGGTCAACAAGCGCTACGGCGAGCACCATGTGCTGCGCGACATCGACCTGACCGTCCGTCAGGGCGAGGTGGTCGTGATCATCGGCCCGTCCGGGGCGGGCAAGTCCACCCTGTGCCGCGCGATCAACCGGCTGGAGACGATCGACTCCGGCACGATCAGCCTGGACGGCACGCCGCTGCCCGCCGAGGGCAAGGAGCTCGCCCGGCTCCGCGCCGAGGTGGGCATGGTCTTCCAGTCGTTCAACCTCTTCGCGCACAAGACCGTCCTGGACAACGTCGTCCTCGGGCAGGTGCACGTGCTGAAGCGGCCGAAGGCGGAGGCCGAGCGCAAGGCCCGTGAGCTGCTCGACCGGGTCGGCATCGGCGGCCAGGCGGCGAAGTATCCCGCCCAGCTCTCCGGCGGGCAGCAGCAGCGCGTGGCCATCGCGCGGGCGCTGGCCATGGACCCGAAGGCGATCCTGTTCGACGAGCCCACCTCGGCGCTGGACCCGGAGATGGTCAACGAGGTGCTCGAGGTCATGACCAAGCTCGCCCGCGACGGCATGACCATGGTCGTCGTCACGCACGAGATGGGGTTCGCCCGCCGGGCGGCCGACCGGGTCGTGTTCATGGCCGACGGCGAGATCGTCGAGCAGAACACCCCCGACGCCTTCTTCGGCGCGCCCAGCAGTGACCGCGCCCAGTCCTTTCTTGCCAAGATCCTCACCCACTAAGGAGTGTCATGTTCGGCAGATCCCTTTACGCCGTGTTCGCCGTGGTCGCCGTCACCGCCACCGCCTGTGGCAGCGGCGGGGACACGTATGCCTCCATCGTGGACAAGGCCAAGAACGACAAGAAGCTGGTGATCGGCGTCAAGGCCGACCAGCCCGGTCTCGGCCTGCGCACTCCTGACGGCAGTTTCTCCGGTTTCGACATCGAGGTGGCCAAGTACGTCGCCAAGGCGCTCGGCGTCGAGGCGAAGGACATCACGTTCAAGGAGACCGTGTCGGCCAACCGCGAGGCGTTCATCGAGCAGGGCCAGGTGGACATGGTCGTGGCGACGTACTCGATCACCGACGCCAGGAAGCAGAAGGTGTCCTTCGCCGGGCCGTACTTCGTGGCCGGGCAGGACCTGCTGGTCAGGGCCGACGACGCGGCGCTGACCGGGCCCGAGACGCTCAACGGCAAGAAGCTGTGCTCGGTCGCCGGCTCGACCCCGGCGCAGAAGGTCAAGACGGAGTACGCCAAGGAGGTGCAGCTCCAGGAGGAGCGGACGTACTCGGCGTGCGTGGACCGCGTGCTCGGCGGCCAGCTCGACGCCCTGACCACCGACAACGTCATCCTGGCCGGCTACGCCGCGCAGCACACCGGCAAGCTCAAGGTCGTCGGCAAGGCGTTCAGCACCGAGAAGTACGGCATCGGCCTGAAGAAGGACGACACGACCGGCCGCAAGGCGATCAACGACGCGCTGGACAAGATGTTCTCCGACGGTAGCTGGACCAAGGCACTGCAGGCCAGCGTCGGAGCCTCCGGCTTCGCCATGCCGCAGGCCCCGCAGCTCGAGCGGTACTGAGGCCCGTGGACGCCCTGCTGACCGAAGGCGGCACCATCGTCGCCGCCTTCTGGATGACGATACGGCTGGCGGTGGTCAGCGCGATCGGCTCCCTGGTGTTCGGCACGCTGCTGACCGCCATGCGGGTGGCCCCGCTGGGCTCCCTGCGCGCCACCGCGACCTGCTACGTGACCGTGGCCCGTAACACGCCGCTCACGCTGGTGCTGCTGTTCACCGGCCTGGGCGTCGGCGCGAACCTGGGCCTGGAGCTGTCCGACGACATCGCGACCAACAACTTCTGGCTCGCCGTCATCGGGCTGACCGCCTACACCTCGGCGTTCGTCTGCGAGGCCCTGCGCTCCGGGCTCAACACCGTGCCCGTCGGGCAGGCCGAGGCGGCCCGCTCGCTGGGGCTGGGCTTCGTCAAGACGCTGGCGCTGATCACGCTGCCGCAGGCGTTCCGCGCCGTCGTGGCGCCGCTGGGCAGCATCCTCATCGCCCTGACCAAGAACACCACGATCGCCCTCGTGGTCGGCGTGGCCGAGGCGTCGGTACGGATGCGCGAGATGGTGGAGACGTACGGGGACCAGGTCATCGAGGTCTTCCTCGGCTTCGCCGCCGGGTTCGTGCTGCTGTGCCTGCCCATGGGCCTGCTGTTCGGCTGGCTCCAGCGACGACTGGCGGTGGCCCGATGAGCTTCGCGAACCTGTACGAGAACCCCGGGCCGCGCGGCGTGCGCCGCAACCGGGTGCTGACGGTGGCCGTCGGGGCCGTCCTGCTGGCGGTGGCGGCGTTCGTCATCGTCCGCTTCGAGGAGAAGGACCAGTGGGCGGCGGCCAAGTGGACGCCGCTGCTGCGCGGCGACGTCTGGGCCACGTTCATCCTGCCGGGCCTGGTGGGCACGCTGTCCGCGGCCGTGGCCGGCGTGGTGCTGGCCGGGCTGTTCGGGCTCGTGTTCGCCGCCGCCCGGCTGTCGGAGCACCGGTGGATCCGGGTGCCGGCGGCCGTGGTGGTGGAGTTCTTCAGGTCCGTGCCGCTGCTGCTGCTGATCTTCTTCGCGTTCTTCGGGTCGTACGTGCTCATCGGCACGAACATCTCGGCCTTCGCGGCGGTGGTGTTCGGGCTCACGCTCTACAACGGCTCGGTGATCGCGGAGATCCTCCGGGCCGGGGTGCTGAGCCTGCCCAAGGGGCAGCGGGAGGCCGCCTACGCGGTCGGCATGCGCAAGAACCAGGTCATGCGGCTCGTCCTGCTGCCGCAGGCGCTGAAGGCCATGCTGCCGGCGCTGGTGAGCCAGTTCATCGTGCTGCTCAAGGACTCGGCGCTGGGGCTGATCGTGGGCTACGACGAGCTGGTGGACCGGGGCCTGAACGGGATCGCCGCCAACTTCTCCAACGTCATCCCGGCGGCCATCCTCATCGCGGCCATCTTCATCGTGATCAACCTGGCCCTGGACCGGCTGGCCCACCGCCTGGCCGCCTCAGGGACCATCAGGACGGCGCGAAAGCCGGCGCCGGTGGCGTAGCAGCGCGGGCAGCCACGGCGCGCCGCCCAGCACGACCAGCAGGGACAGCAGCGGGACCCGCCACCACCACGAGATGCCCGGGGGCGGCGGGGACGGTTTCGCCACCCACGGCCGGGCCGTCTTCGACCAGGCCAGGAACGCGTCGCCGATCGGCACCAGCCCGAAGGCGTAGCGCTTGGTCCAGGGCGTGCCGACCGGCAGACCGGCCAGCTCACCATAGTTGGCCAGGGCCGCGGCGAGCGCGGTGTCGCCCTGCGTCTGGGCCGCGCCCAGCGTGACCGCGGTCGCCGACAGGCTCACGCCGAGCGGCAGCGGGCCCGAGTCCACGTCGCCTGGGCCGTCCATGCCCTCCGGGTACTCCCGCACGGCGGGGCCGAGCCCGAGCGGGGTGCCGACGTAGCGGTCGCGGAAGCGAAGATACTGCTCGGCGGCGAAGACCGGGTCGATGTCCACCAGGAAGCGCTGGATCATGCTCTGCGAGCTGCCCCTGGCCACCTCGGCGGGCGCGCCGGTGTCCGGGTCGGCGCGGTGCGGGAGCAGGCCGGTGCGCGGGTCGAGCAGGCGGCGGGTCCTGTCCAGCCAGCGGGTCGCGGTGGCGGCGTACCGGGGCGGCAGCAGCGTGTCGTGCAGCCGCAGCGAGGCCATCGCCACGGTCGAGTCGACCGGCCACGCCTGACCCGGGTAGGCCGTCAGGTAGGGCGTGCTCGCGGCGTCGAACGCCCTGCCGAGCGCGGCCGAGTCGCCGGCGAACCGGCGCAGCTCGGCCGGGTCGCGCTCCCCTTCCGGTTGCAGGCTCAGCGCGCCGCCGCGCAGCCAGTTGCACCAGCCCTGGTAGAAGACGCCGTAGGGCGGGGTCATGGCCGCGCTGAACGGGGCCCTGCCGGACGGCGAGTCCAGCCGGGTCAGCGCCCAGCGGGCCTCCTTGAGCGCCTGTCCGCGCGCGGCCGGGGGCTCGCGCAGGCCGAGCTCCACCCAGGCCAGGCCGTACAGGGCGTGCAGGAAGAAGTAGCCCTCGGGGAAGAGCGCCTGGGCCTCGTCGCCGGCGCCCGCGTCCAGGGCCGAGCGCAGGAAGGCGAGCTGGGCGCGTACGCCGGGCGGCTCCTCGACGGGACCGGCCGTGGCGGGCACGACCAGCCGGACCGCGCCGATCACGGCGCACAGGGTGATCAGGGCGGCGGCGATCCGGCGCGGCACCCGGGGCACTCGTGACGAGGACATCCCGCCGATGCTAGCGAGATGTCAGGTTAGATATGGAAATATGCCGACGCCTCCCGGGCCTTTCACCGGCCGTACCCTCATCGATCTCGCGCGCGACCTGCGCGACGGCTCCACCACCGCCGCCGAACTGACCGGGCTGGCGCTCGACGCCATCGCCGCCCTCGATCCCGGGCTGAACGCGTTCGTCACCGTGGACGCCCAGGGCGCGCTCGACGCGGCGCGACGGGCGGACGAGGAGCTGGCGGGCGGCACGGACCGGGGCCCGCTGCACGGCATCCCGGTGGGCGTGAAGGACCTCATCAGGGTGGCCGGGCTGCCCGCCACCATGGGCTCGCGGCATTTCGCCGGGTACGTCCCCGACACCGACGCCGCCTGCGTGACCCGGCTGCGCCGGGCCGGGGCGGTCATCGCCGGCAAGACCACGACGCACGAGTTCGCGTACGGCGCCACCGGCGACCGCTCGGCGAACGGCCCCTCGCGCAACCCCTGGGACCCTTCGCGCATGTCGGGCGGCTCCAGCGGCGGCAGCACGGCCGCCGTGGCGGCGGGCATGATCCCGCTCGCGCTCGGCACGGACACGGGCGGCTCGGTGCGCATCCCGGCCGCGCTGTGCGGCATCGCCGCCTTCAAGCCCGCCTACGGGGCGATCGCGCCGGACGGGGTGTTCCCGCTGTCACGGACGTTCGACCACGTCGGGGTCCTGGCGTCCGACGCGGCCGGCTGCCGCCTCGCCTACGCCGCCCTGACCTCGCCCTTCTCGGCCACTCACTCCTCGACCGCGTCTCCCTCAGGCGCTCACCCTTCGGCCGCGCCTCCCTCAGACACCCGCCCCTCGGCCGCGCGGGTGGCGTGGCTGGATCCCGCCGGGCTGTTCGACGGGGACGCGCGGGTGACCGATGCGGTGCGGGCGGTGGCGGGTCCGATGGAGGAGGTGCGGCTGCCCGTGGGCGCCGGGGAGGAGCTGCGCGAGATCTACTCCGTCGTCGTGAGCTGCGAGGCGGCGGAGGTGCACGCCGAACGCCTGACGAAGGCCCCCGAGCTGTTCGGGCAGGAGCTGCGCGAACGCCTGGGCGCCGCCGCCACCCTGCCCGGCTGGCGGTACGTCCGCGCCATGGCCGCCAGGGAACGCCCCGCCGCGGCCGTCCGGGCGCTGTTCGACCGGCACGACGTGCTGGCCCTGCCGGCCGTGCCGTTCACCGCGCCGCCGCTGGACCAGCGCGCCATGGACCTCAACGGCCGCCAGATCTCCGTGCTGACCGCGCTGTTCGCCCTCACCAGCCCCTGGAACGTCCTCGGCCTGCCCGCGCTGAGCGTGCCCGCCGGGCTGGTCGACGGCCTGCCGGTGGGACTTCAGCTCGTCTGCCGCCCGGGAAACGAGCACCTGCTGTTCGAGACCGCGATCACGAGGGCGGGTTGATTCCCGGCCCGCCGCCTGCCCAATGTCATGATCCTCACCTGTCCGGCTCGGTCCGCCGCTCTGAGTGAACAGCGGCTTGCCGGGCCCATCCGCCACGAAAAAGCGAGAAACCGACTACGAGGAGCGTTCCCACGGCGCCCGATATGACGGCCGGTAGGCGTGCAGGCGCAGCCGCAGGGTCAGTGTGATCGACGTCCCCGCGGGCAGCTCCACCGTCAGGTGCGGCCCGCCCACCTCGATCTCCTGGCGCGACAGCACGGGCTCGTGGTGGATGTACTCGGTGTCGTGGCCGGTCCAGCCCTCCTCGGCCCGGTCCGCGGCGGCGGTGCGGATCTCGTGCTCGCCGAACGCCCCCGCCTGGACGATCAGCGTACGGTCCTCGGTGGCCGACAGGTTGACCAGCGTGACCACCGTGGCCTCCGGCTCGATGGCGCTCACCAGGGCGGCGACCTGGTCAGGCACGCCGGGGCGGCGGCGCTCGGCGTCGAAGTAGCGCACCCTGGCCTGCTGCAGGCCGCCGTTGTAGACGACCTGCGGGCCGCCCCACATGGTCTGGGTGAGGGCCTCGGTCACCACCGGGTTGACGTTCTGCCACAGGTGGATGGCCTCCTCCGGCAGGTCGCGGCCGGCGTTGGCGCGCAGCAGCGCGATGCGGCGGCGGGCCTGGGCGTGCGCGGCGGCCAGGATGCGCTCGGGGTAGGCGGGGTTGTCGCCGCACAGGTACGCGTACCAGGGCTCCTCGTGCCCGGCCTCCTCCTTGTCGCGGAACGGCCGCACCGTGGCCCAGTCGTAGCCGGTCGCGGCGCGCAGCGCGTCCAGGCGGGCCCGGTCCTCGGGGGCGCCGGTGTGGTGCCAGAGCGCGAGCGGGACCGAGGTCTGGACGGGGTTGTAGTCGAACCAGCCCTTGTCGCTGTGCCGGTAGGGCACGAGCAGGGTGGGGGTGTCCACGTCGGGCCCGAGGTGGGCGCGCCAGCGGCCCTGGTTGGCCGAGTCGCTCTGGCTGAAGGGCAGTTTGACGCCGCGCGCGATGACCTCGTCCAGCAGGGTCCTGACCAGGTCGAGGTAGTGGTCGTCGCCGGTGACCAGGGCCGTGCTGAGCGCGCCGACGGCGCTCGCCTGGCCGAGGCTGTAGAGGCCGTGCGGCCAGGTCCAGCCGTAGTGGCCGCCGTACCAGCGGCCGTCCAGCAGGCTGCCGACCACGCCGTCGGGGCCGACGTTGTCGGGCACGACGCCGCCGTTCTCCTCGGCGCGGCGTTGCCAGGCGCCGACGTACTCGCGCAGCCAGGCGGCGTACTTCTCGTCCCCCGTGGCCAGGTAGGCGTTGCCGACCAGGCCGGCCACGCTGAGGTTGCCGACGGCGTCGCCCCGGCCGAGGCGGCGCTGCATCTCGGTGCCCAGGCGGGGGTCCTCGCCCGGCGGCCCGCTGTCAGGGTCGAGCCAGTCCAGCGGGTGGCCGTACTGGGCGGCCTCCGCCTCGGTCCAGGGGTAGGAGGGCGTGTCCGAGACCCCCTCCCTGGCGCCGCCGCTGCCGTTGTGCGGGGCCTTGATGATGCGGTGCCCGGGGTCGTAGTTGCCTTTGGCGGGGTCGAGGTAGAGGTCGGCGAAGCGGGCCGCCCGCTCCGTCCAGGCCGCCGGGTCGGCGGCGGTCAGGAAGTAGCTGAACAGCAGGCTCTCGCCCTGGTGGAACCAGTCGTAGCCGATCTCGAACTCGTCGGCGAACATGCCCAGCGCGGTCATCTGCCCGGCCACGCCGTGCCAGTGCCGCGCGCAGGCGGGCAGCAGGTCGTCGGCGCCGCCCAGCAGGTAGAGCTGCGGCCAGTTGAAGAACGGTTCGAAGAAGTCGTCGGCGCCGTCGCGGGTGGACAGCCGGCCCGAGTAGCGCAGCGAGCCGTCCGGCCTGGTGTAGCGGTCGGAGAACAGCCGCCACCCGCCGTCGAGCAGGTCGAGCAGGGCGCGCTGGGACAGGGCCCAGGCGGGCGGCTCGATGACGGGGACGTTCGCCGTGAGCTTGGTCATGCGGTGGGGACTCCTCGGGGAAGGTCAGCCCTTGGTCGCGCCGGCGGTCAGACCGGCGACCAGGAAACGCTGGGAGAACAGGAACACGAGCAGCACGGGCGCGATCGACAGCAGGGTCGCCAGGACGAGTTCGGGCGGCTGCACCTCGGCGTTCGCGCCGACGACGGGGTTGAAGGTGGGGGTGGCCGCCAGCATCTGGGTGAGGCCGACCTGCATGGGGTAGTTGTCGCTGTCCGGCAGCATCACGTACGGCAGGAAGAAGTTGTTCCAGTTCTGGACGAAGCTGAAGAACGCGACCAGCGCCACCACCGGCTTGGCCAGCGGCAACGCCACCCGGGCGAAGGTCGCCGACTCGTCGCAGCCGTCGAGCCGGGCGGCGTCGAGCAGTTCGCGGGGGACGCTGGTGGAGAAATAGATGTAGGTCAGGTAGACGCCGAAGGGGAAGAACGACATCGGCAGCACGACCGAGGCCGCCTGGTTGACCAGGCCGACATAGCTGAGTTCGAGGAAGATCGGCAGCACCAGGGCGGTGGCCGGCATCAGCATCACGACGAGGGTGACGATGAGCAGCAGGCGTCGGCCTTTGAAGTCCATCAGCGCCATCGCGTATCCGGCGGGGATGCTGACCAGCAGGGTCAGCGTGACCGCGAGCCCGGCGTAGACGACCGAGTTCGTCATCCAGGTGAGCACGGCGCCGTCCTGGAAGGACATGAGGTTCGCCCAGTTGGTGAGCAGCGCGTCGATCGAGCCGGGGGCCAGCGGGTTGTCCCTGATCAGGCCGGCCGGGGTCTTGGTGGAGGCGAACACCAGCCACACCATCGGCAGGACGAAGAACAGCGCGAAGGCCGGCAGCAGCACGTGGGTCAGGAGCCGGGTGAGGTGGCTAATCCGCATCGAACAGCCCTCCCCGCGCGACGAACAGGCCGGCGCAGCACAGCGCGACGATGAGCAGGTCGATGGCGATGGCGGCGGAGCCGTTGAAGTCGTTCTGGTCGAAGGCGTACAGGTAGGCGAGCTGGTTGAGGGAGTAGTCGGCACCGACCACGCCGAAGCTCGCCTGGGAGATGAGCTGCGGCTCGACGAAGAGCTGGGTGCCGGCGGCGAGCGAGAGGATCAGCATGTAGACGATCCACTTGCGCAGCATCGGCAACTGGACGCGCAGCGCGGTGCGGACCGGCCCGGCGCCGTCCACCTTGGCGGCCTCGATGACGGCGTGCGGGATGCTGTTCAGGGCGCCGTACATGACCACGATCCAGCCGCCCGCGCCGGTCCAGAAGGCGATGATGGTGAAGATCCATGGCAGGTGCGCGGGGGCGACCACCTGCACGAACGTCTCTCCCCACAGGCCGCGGACGAGGTCGTCGACCGGGCTCACCGACGGGTCCAGCATGAACAGCCAGAGCAGCACGCTGGACGCCCCGGCCAGCGCGCCCGGCACGTAGCAGACGAAGCGCAGCGCGGCCCGGTACCAGCGGGAGGTGAGCCGGTGCACCAGGAGCGCGAGCACGAGGACGAGCACGGTGAGCGTGACCAGCCACAGCAGCAGGTACGTCGCCACGTGCCCGACGGCCGTCAGGAACCGGTGGTCCTGGACGGTGCGGGCGAAGTTGGCCAGGCCGGCGAAGCGCCCGTCGGCGTCGGTGAAGGCGAGGTTGAGGGCGTACAGGGCGGGGACGACGCCGAAGGCGACCAGGAGCACCACGTAGCCGGAGACGAAGACGTGCCCGGCCGCCGGCCGCCAGGAGTGGGTCCGGCTCACTTGGTGACCTGGTAGCCGGACACCTGGGCCTGCTGCTCGATGGCGGTCTGCCAGGCGGGCAGCAGCGACTCCACGGTCTTGCCCGCGGTCTGGGCGGGGATGACCGTCTTGGCCCACACCGCCTCCTGGCTGAACTCCGGCGAGCCCCAGCCGGACCAGACCTGGCCGGCGGCGGTGGTGATCGGGGCGGCGATGTCGCCGGCGTAGTAGCCGCTGTCCTGCTGCTTCTTGATCCACTTGGCGGCGGCGGGCGCGTGGGCGGGGTAGCCGGGCGAGAGCTCGACCTGGTACGCGTCCGCGGTGGCGACCCAGGTGATGAAGTCCTTGGCCGCCTTCAGATTGGTGCTGTGGCGCGACAGCCACCAGGCGCCGCCGCCGACGTTGCCGGTGACCGGCGGGCTCTGGTCCGCCCAGTGCAGCGCGTCGCCGACGGCCAGCTCGCCCTTGGGGGTCTTGAGCGCGCCCTGGAAGACCGCGCCGCCGTACCAGGCGGGGCCGGGCAGCATGAGCACCTTGTCGCCCTGGTTCTTGGCGAAGTCGGGGCCGAACAGCGGCAGCATGGACATCGTCTTGTTCGCGACGAGCCGGTCCATGAGCTTGGCGGCCCTGACGCACTTGGCGTCGGTGGCCTTGACGGTGATGGCCTTGGCGCCGGTGACCTGGCCCGCCGGGCACTCGCTGCCCCACATGTAGATCTCGGGCGCCCACGCGTCGCCGGCCGTGCCGACGATGTATCCGGGGTGCTCGGTGGCCACCTTCTCCCCCAGGGCCTGGTATTCCTCCCAGGTCTTGGGCACCTCGTAGCCGAACTCGCCGAGCAGTTTCTTGTTGTACCAGAGCACGACCTGGGCCAGGTCGTTGCGCAGGCAGTAGACGGTGCCGCCGATGGTGCACACGTCGAGCGCGCCCTTGGCGAAGCCGCTCAGCGTGGCGTCGTCGAGCAGGCCCTTGTCGAGCGGGGCCACGAAGGCGTCGTCGCCCTGCGAGGCCCAGGAGGCGGTGTTGTTGTCGGTGGTGAACACGACGTCGGGCCAGCCCTCCCCCGCCCGGTTGAAGAGCTGGACCTTGGTCTTGAGGGCGTTGGAGCCGTTGGCGTTGCCGTCGTAGGTGACGATGTCGAGCCGGGTGCCGGGGTGCGCGCTCTGGTACGCCTTGGCGGCGTCGAGGCGGGTGGAGTCCACCCAGACCACGAGCTTGCCGTCCTTCTGCTCGGCGGCGTCGAAGCCGTACGGGGACGACGAGCTCGGCGTCTTGACCGGCCCGGCGGGGTTCGGGGGGCCGCAGGCCGCGACGGCGAGGAGGGCCGCCGTGGCGGTGATCGCCAGACGGAGGGCGGGACTGCGTCGTCTCATGGGGCCTCGCTCAAGAGCACCGGATGGGTACCGGGTATGACATCATACGTGTGACGTATTCACAATGCCTTATCCTTGAAGTGATCATCGAAGCCCGGGAGGCCACTTTGTCTCAGCACGCGGATCCGACCGCACGGCGGCCGCGCCGCGTCCGGCCCGCCAAGCTGGGCACGACCGTGGTGGAGCAGCTCGTCGACGACATCGTCAAGGGCGCACTACGGCCGGGCTCCACGCTCCCGCCCGAGCCGGAGCTGTGCGAGGAGTTCGGCGTCAGCCGCACGGTGATCCGCGAGTCCGTCAAGATCATTCAAGAGAAGGGCCTGGTGCGCATCGAGCACGGCCGCGGCACCCAGGTCACCGACCCGCGGCAGTGGAACCTGCTCGACGACGTCGTGCTCACGGCGGTGATCGCCCACGACGAGAACGCCACGTTCCTGGACGAGCTGGTCGAGGTGCGCACGGCGCTGGAGGCCGACATGGCCGCCGCCGCGGCCCGCGCCCGCACGCCCGGCGACGAGGAGCGCATCGCCGCGGAGCTGGCCGCCATGCGCGCCGGCCTGGCCTCCCCGCCCGACTTCGCCGCGGCCGACGTGCGCTTCCACGACATGATCATGGCGGCGTCGCGCAACCGGCTGGGCCGCGCCGTGGTCAACAGCATCCACGACAAGGCCCGCACGAGCATGCGCTACCACGGGGAGTACAACGAGGCCGTGATGCGCCAGACGCTCGACGAGCACCAGGCCGTCTGCGACGCGATCGCCGCCGGCGACCCGGAGGCCGCCGCCGCCGCGATGCGCGCCCACATCCTCGGCTCCTGGACCCGCCGCCGCCCGTCGCGCTGACGCGCCTGAGCGGGGCCTATGCAACGAACCAAGCGCTTGCTACGCTCCGCCCATGGTGTCCACGATCGTCTGGGGTACCGGCAACATCGGCCGCGCCGCCATCCGCGCCGTCGAAGCCCATCCGGCACTGGAACTGACCGCCGTCCTCGTTCACGACCCGGCCAAGGCCGGCCGTGACGCGGGCGACCTCGCCGGCCTCGGCCGCGAGCTGGGGATCACCGCGACCACCGACCCCGCCGCGGTGCTCGCGGCGGGCCCCCGCGCCGTGGTCTACGCCGCCTCGGGGGACATGCGCCCCACCGAGGCCCTGTCCGACATCGTCAGCGCGATCAGGGCGGGCGCCGTGGTCGTCACCCCCTCCCTGTACGCCCTCTACGACCAGCGCAACGCCCCGCCCGAGCTGAGGGAGCCGGTGCTGGCCGCCATCGCGGCGGGCGGCGGCTCCCTGTTCGTCTCCGGCATCGACCCCGGCTGGGGCAACGACGTGCTCCCGCTGCTGGTCAGCGGGCTCGGCACCACCGTGGACGTCATCCGCTGCCAGGAGATCTTCGACTACTCCACCTACGACCAGCCCGACGCGGTCCGCTACCTGGTCGGCATGGGCCAGCCGATGGACTACGAGCCGCCGATGATCGCGCCGACGGTCCCCACGATGGTGTGGGGCGGGCAGATCAGGCTGATGGCGCGGGCGCTCGGCGTCGAGCTCGACGAGATCCGCGAGACCCTCGACCGCCGCGCCCTCGACACGACGGTCACCACCCGCTCGATGGGCGAGTTCGCGGCCGGGACGCAGGGCGCGGTCCGGTTCGAGGTGCAGGGCATCGTGGGCGGCGAGCCCCTGATCGTGGTCGAGCACGTCACCCGCGTCCACCCGTCCTGCGCCCCCGACTGGCCGCTCCCGCCCGACGGAGCCGGAGCGCACCGGGTGATCATCGAGGGCAGCCCGCGCATCGAGGTGACGGTCGAGGCCACCGACGAGGACGGCAACCGCTCCGCGGGCGGCAACGCCACCGCCGTCGGCCGCCTGGTGAGCGCCATCGACTGGCTCGCGGAGGCCGAACCGGGCCTGTACGACGCCCTCGACGTCCCGCTGCGCCCGGCCGCGGGCAGGCTCGGAAGGAGACGCCCTTGAAGATCGACATCCCGGACGGCAAGGACGCGATCGAGTACGTGTGGGGCGAGATGGTCCCCGGCATCGGCCCCGCCGCCGCCCGCTTCTCCATGGCGGTCTACGCCCACACCACCCTGGGCCTGCGCGAGTTCGAGGCCGCCCGGCTGCGGATCGCCCAGATCAACGGCTGCGCCTTCTGCCTCGACTGGCGTACGGAACGCGACGGCGAGAAGGTCGAGGACGACTTCGCCGACGCGGTGACGAACTGGCGCACCACCACCGCCTTCGACGACCGCACCCGCCTGGCCGCCGAGTACGCCGAACGCTACGCCCTGGACCACCACGGCCTCGACGAGGAGTTCTGGGCCAGGATGACCGCGCACTACGGCGAGCTGCAGATCGTGGAGCTGAGCATGTGCCTCGGCTCCTGGCTCGCCTTCGGCCGCCTCAACCACGTCCTGGGCCTGGACACCGTCTGCCGCCTCCCCAGCGGCCCCACGCCCACCGCCGGGCGCGCCACAGAAAGCGCCGCCGGGCGTGCCACCAAGAGTGACCCCTCACCCGCGACCAGCCCCCCTCGCCGGAAGTGAGACCCCTACCATGAGCGAGACCACCACCCCCCTCTCCCGCCGTGGCTTCATCGCCGGATCCGGATCCCTCCTGGGCGCCGCCGCCCTGGGTGTGCACGCCTCCCCCGCCCGCGCCGCCGCCCCGATCGCCTCCGGCGCCCACGTCGCCGCCCTGGTGATCGGCACCGGCTACGGCGGCTCGGTCGCCGCCCTTCGCCTGGCCCAGGCCGGTGTCGACGTCCACATGATCGAGATGGGCCTGGCCTGGGACACGCCGGGCTCCGACGGCAAGATCTTCTGCAACACCCGCGAGCCGGACTACCGCTCCTACTGGTTACGCACCCGTACGAAAGCCCCGCTCAACTACTTCCTCGGCTTCCCCATCGACCGCGACATCCCCCGCCACACCGGCATCCTGGACGCGGAGGAGTTCGGCGGCATCACGGTCTACCAGGGCCGCGGCGTCGGCGGCGGCTCGCTGGTCAACGGCGGCATGGCGGTCACCCCCAAACGCGAGAACTTCGGCGCCGTCCTGCCCTCGGTCAACCCCGACGAGATGTACGCCACCTACTACCCCCGCGCCAACGCCGGGCTCGGCGTCGGCACCGTGGACCCGGCCTGGTTCGACTCGACGGCCTGCTACCAGTACGCCCGGGTGGGCCGCAAGCACGCCCAGCGCTCCGCCTTCCCGTTCGTCTTCGTCCCTGACGTCTACGACTGGGACTACATGGAGCAGGAGGCGGCCGGCACCGTCACCAAGTCGGCGCTCGCGGGCGAGATCCTCTACGGCAACAACCACGGCAAGAAGTCGCTGCAGAAGACCTATCTCGCGCGGGCCAGGGCGACCGGCCGGGTCTCCATCTCGCCGCTGCACCAGGTCACCTCGGTCCGGCCGGCGTCCGGCGGCGCGTACACGGTCGTCATCGACCAGCTCGACACCACCGGCGCCGTCACGGCCACGAAGACCGTCACCGCCGACCGGGTGTTCTTCGCCGCGGGCAGCGTCGGCACCAGCAAGCTGCTGGTCAAACTGAAGGCCACCGGCGCGCTGCCCGGCCTGAACGGCGAGGTCGGCAAGGGCTGGGGCGACAACGGCAACGTCATGTGCGGTCGCGCCAACCACCTGTGGGACCCGACCGGCGCGCTGCAGTCGTCCATCCCGTGCTGCGGCATCGACAACTGGGCCGCCGGCGGCGCGTTCGCCGAGGTCGCCCCGCTGCCCACCGGCATCGAGACGTTCGCCTCCTTCTACCTGTCGATCACCAGGAACCCGAACCGCGCCCGGTTCTCCTGGAACGCCGCCACCGGCAAGGTCGACCTGAACTGGCAGACCGCGTGGAAGCAGCCGTCCATCGACATGGCCAAGACGATCTTCGACAAGATCAACGCCAAGGAGGGCACGATCTACCGGACCGACCTCTTCGGCGTCTACAAGATCTGGGGCGACCACCTCACCTACCACCCGCTCGGCGGCGCCGTCCTCAACAAGGCGACCGACAACTACGGGCGGCTCAGCGGATATCCCGGCCTGTACGTCATCGACGGCGCGCTGATCCCCGGCAACACCACGGTCAACCCGTTCGTCACCATCACGGCGCTGGCCGAGCGCAACATCGAACGCATCATCGCCACAGATCTCTGACCGTCACTGTGCGCTCGCCGGTAACTCGCGGTCCACCTGAAAGGTCTACGGTGCGCGCATGACGATGCGCAGGTTACTCGCGAGCGTGCTGTCCGGTGTCCTCGCCGGCGGTACCGTCGCCGTCGTGCTGACCCAGACTCCCCCCGCCACGGCCGAGCGCCGTGCCGGCGCTCCCCTCGTGATCGGCCACCGGGGCGCCAGCGCCCACCGGCCCGAGCACACCCTCCTGTCGTACGAGGCCGCCATCGCGATGGGCGCCGACTACATCGAGCCCGACCTCGTCTCCACCAAGGACCACGTGCTGGTGGCCCGGCACGAGAACGAGATCTCGGGCACCACCGACGTGGCCGCGCGCCCCGAGTTCGCCGACCGGCGCACCACCAGGACCGTGGACGGCCGGCCGATCACCGGCTGGTTCACCGAGGACTTCACGCTGGCCGAGCTGAAGACCCTCCGGGCCAAGGAACGCGTCCCCGACCTGCGGCCCGACAACACCGCGTTCGACGGGCTGGCCGAGATCCCGACGTTCGAGGAGGTCGTCCAGCTGGCGCGGCGGCACGGCGTCGGCGTCTACCCCGAGACCAAACACCCCACCTACTTCGACTCCATCGGCCTGTCGCTGGAGGAGCCGCTGTTGGAGGTGCTCAACCGGTATCGCGTGCGCAAGGCGTACATCCAGTCGTTCGAGACCGCGAACCTGCGCGAGCTGCGCGGCCGCACCCGGCTGCCGCTGATCCAGCTCATCACGTCCGGCGGCGCGCCCTACGACTGGATCGCCGCCGGCAGCACCCGCACCTACGACGACATGGTGACGCCGCAGGGGCTGCGCGAGGTGGCCGGCTACGCGAACGGGATTGGCGTGGACACCCGGCGCATCGTGCCGGTGGACGCCTCGGGCCGGACGCTGGAGCCCACGACGCTGGTCGCCGACGCCCACCGCAGGCGGCTCGACGTGCACGTCTGGACGATCCGCAATGAGAACTCCCAGTTGCCCGCCGACTACCGGCTGGGCAACCCGGCCAGCCCCGCCTTCCCGCGGGCGACGGGTGACGTGATGGGCTGGCTGACCAGGCTGGCCGAGCTGGGCATCGACGGCGCGTTCTGCGACGATCCCGCCATGGGACGCGCCGTCGTCACCCGTTCCACCTGAGTACGGCCTACCTGAGTACGGGCTGCCTAAGTACGGCGCCAGCGGGATTCGCCGAAGCAGTACCCGGCGAACAGCAGCACCCCGAACGCCACCACCACGAGCAGCCAGGGCCCGGCGGGGGTGTCGGCGAACTGCTTCAGCGTCGCGTCGAAACCGCCCGCCTTGTCCGGATCGTGGCTGACCGCCGCCGAGATGACGAAGATCCCGGCCATCGCGGCGATCGCACCTCTGGCGATGTACCCGCCGAACCCGAGCCGGTCCATGACCGATCGGGCTCGCGGGGACATCCGCCCGACGTCGAGGTCCTTCTTGAACTCCTTCCGCACGCCCTGGCGCACCCAGTAGGCGCCGAGCGCGATGAGGCCGAGCCCGATCGCGCCCACGATCAGCGCCCCGCCCGGCAGCTCCATCAGCTTGGCCGTCGCGTCCTGCGACTTCTCGTCCTCGGACGTGGCCTTGCCGGTCGTGATGACGCTCACCAGCATGAAGACGATCAGGATGTAGACGGCGACCCGCCCGGCCGCCTCCAGCCGGTCGAAGGTCTTACCACCGCCGAACAACGCCTCCGACGCCTGCCACAGGGCCAGCGCGATGAAGCCCGCCGTCATGATCCATAAGAGCACGAACCCGAAGGGCAGGTCGGCCAGCGTGCCCATGGCCCCCGCCTTGTCGGCCTGTCCCGACCCCTGGCCGAGACCTATCTGCAGGGCCACCACGCCGATCAGCGCGTACAGCACCCCTCGGCAGGCCAGGCCCACCCGGGTCAGCATGGCCATCGGCCGGCTGCGCGTCGCTCGCTGCGTCGCGGCCTTCGCCTCGCGCCCTGCCTGTTCCGCAGTACTCACCGTTACCTCCAAGAGGTCTGTCCGAGCAGATCGCATGCCCGGGAATCGGCGTTCTAGGCATCCGGGCTGGTTACAGTGGTCCGGTGACCCACGATCAGCACGGCCTGGCCATGACGGGGGCAGGGGCCGCCGCGGTCCGCCACTACGACCGCGCGATCGACGAGTTGCTGCACTTCAGAGTGGAGGTCGACGCCGAGGCGAACGCGGCGCTGGCCGAGTCGCCGGACTTCGCGATGGGCAACGTGCTGGCGGCGTACCTGGGGCTGCTGACGACCGAGGCCGAGGACGCGCGGACGGCGCGGGCGCGGTTCGGGGCGTTCCGGCGCCGGATCGACGAGACGTCGCTGCTGCCCCGCGAGCGGGCGCACGTGAGCGCCGTCCAGGCCCTCCTCGACGGCGACTTCCTGACCTGCGGGGCGCGCCTCGCCGACATCACCGTGGCGCACCCGCGCGACGCCCTGGCGCTGGCCGCCGGGCACCAGGTCGACTTCTTCACCGGCGACGCGCGCATGCTGCGCGACCGGATCGGCGGGGCGCTGACCGCGTGGCACGACGACGACCGGCATTTCGGGCACGTGCTCGGCATGTACGCCTTCGGCCTGGAGGAGGCCGGGCACTACGACCGGTCGGAGGAGGTCGGGCTGCGGGCGGTCGAGCTCAACCCACGCGACGTGTGGGGCATCCACGCGGTCGTGCACACCTACGAGATGCAGGGGCGGTTCGGCGACGGGGTGCGCTACCTCGACGCGCGGACGCCCGACTGGTCGACGGGGACGTTCTTCAACGTGCACAACTGGTGGCACTACTGCCTCTACGCGCTGGAGTCCGGCGACGTGGCCAGGGCGCTGGCGGTCTACGACGCGGTGCTGGCCGGCGGGCGGTCCTGCATGGAGCTGCTCGACGCGGCCGCCCTGCTGTGGCGGCTGCACCTGGAGGGCTCCGACCAGCACGAACGCTGGCGGGCGCTGGCCGAGGCGTGGCCGCCGCGGGTGGCGGAGCCGTTCTACGCCTTCAACGACGTGCACGCGGTGATGTCGTACGTGGGGGCGGGACGGATCGGTGACGCCGAGAAGCTGATCGCGGGGCGGGAGGCGTACGTGCTGGAGCCGCGGCCCGGCGTCACCAACCGCGACATGACGCTCCGGGTCGGGCTGCCGGTGTGCCGGGCGCTGGTGGCCTTCGGGCGCGGCGACCACGCCGGTGTGGTGGATCTGCTCTATCCGATCAGGCATCGGGTCAACGAGTTCGGCGGCAGCCACGCGCAGCGCGACGTGGTGCAGCGGACGCTGCTGGAGTCGGCGCTGCGGGGCGGACGGCGGGAGGTGGCGCGCGTCCTGGTGAGCGAGCGGATCGGTGTGCGGCCCTGTAGCCCGTACAACTGGCTCAAGCAGGCGGCCCTGGCCGACGCGCTCGGCGACCGCGCCGCCGCGGCCACCGCCCGGCTGCGCGCCGGCGAGCTGGCCGGCGGGCGGTCGCCTGAAAACGCGATTGTCGGTCCCCCCGAGTAGGGTTTCTCCCTATGGATCGGCAACTCACACTGATGGTCGTGCACGCCCACCCCGACGACGAATGTCTGAGCACGGGCGGCATTCTGGCCCGCTACGCGGAAGAGGGCATTCGCACCGTTCTGGTCACCTGCACCAACGGCGAGCAGGGCGACGACCAGGAAGGCCGCAAGCCCGGCGAGGCCGGCCACGACGACGCGGCGGTGGCCGAGCGGCGGCTCGCCGAGCTGCGCGAGTCGGTCGCCCACCTGGGCATCGACCACCTGGAGCTGCTGGGCTACCGTGACTCCGGCATGGAGGGCTGGGAGGGCAACGGGCACGCCGAAGCCTTCGCCAACGTGCCCGTCGAAACGGCCGCCGCCAAGCTGGCCGCGCTGATGGAGCACTACCGGCCGCAGGTCGTGGTGACCTACGACGAGACGGGCGGCGGCGGTTACGGCCACCCCGACCACGTCCAGACCCACCGGATCACGGTGGCGGCCACCGAGTCGACCGGCATTCCCGACAAGCTCTACTACACGGCCATTCCCCGGGCCGCCATCAAGCGCATGTTCGAGCTGATGGCCGAGCACGGGGTCGACCTCGGCGACTTCCAGCCCTCCGACGACTTCGGCACCCCCGACGAGCGCGTGACGAGCATCGTCGACGTCACGCCCTACGTCGAGCGCAAGCTGAAGGCGCTCAAGGCGCACGAGAGCCAGGGGGAGAACATCTTCCTCCTCCGGATGCCGGACGAGGCGCAGCAGCAGGCGTTCTCGCACGAGTCGTTCGAGCGGGTGCTCAACGTGGCCGACGGCGCCCCCGAGCACGAGGACGACCTGTTCGCGGGGCTACGAGGGGATCAGTAGCAGGGGCTCTCGTCGAAGGTCACATAACCGGAGCGGGTGCCCCACATCTCCGCGTTCCCCTCGCAGTCCTCATACTTCTCGCCGACCACGACGGTGCGGGTGGAGTCGCTGTACCAGACGGTGACGCAGGTGTAGCCGTGCTTGCAGGCGCGGGCCTGCGCGGGCGCGGCGGCGACCGAGACGGCGGCGAGGGCGAGGAGCGTGGCCAGTAACGCGCGGCGGATCATGGCGGTCCTTCCGGTGGGGGGTTCCTTGCCTCGATGGTCGGCCGCGCAAGCCGGTTGATCAAGAGGCGAGCGCGTTCGATCGAAGTCAGGTTCGTTGAAACTTTCACCGAGCCGTGGTCGTCGCCGCAGATCGCCGGATCGTGGCCGTGGCGGGGATTGAGGTCCGGCCCTTTCGTGCCTACGGTGCTGACATCCGCCTCCGGCGATCCGGTCAAGGAGTCCGTCATGCGCGCCCGTGCCGTACCGGCCCTGATCCTGGCCCTCATCGCACTGGTCATCAGCGCCCCCGAGGCGCGTGCCCAGGTCGTGGGGGGCTTCGACTTCACCCGGGCGGAGGTGTCCGTCACGGGCCTGCAGGTGCCGTGGGCGCTGGCGTTCCTGCCGGACGGCAGCGCGCTCGTCTCCGAGCGCAATACGGCGCGCGTCATGCGGGTGCGGCCCGGGCAGACGCCCGTCCAGGTCGCCACCGTGAACGGGGTGAGCGCCTCGGGTGAGAGCGGCCTGCTCGGCCTCGCGGTCTCGCCCTCCTACGCCCAGGACGGCTGGGTGTACGCCTACTTCACCAGCTCCAGCGGCGACAACCGCCTGGTCAGGTTCCAGCTCAGCGCCCCGCAGACGCAGACGGTGCTCTTCTCCGGCGTCCCGAGCGCGACCATCCACGACGGCGGCCGCATCGCCTTCGGCCCCGACGGCATGCTCTACGTGGCCACCGGCGACGCCGGCAACACCGCCAACGCCCAGAACCTGAACACCCCCGCGGGCAAGATCCTGCGCATGACGCCCACCGGCGGTGTGCCGTCCGGCAACCCGTTCTCCGGTTCCCGCGTCTGGAGCTACGGCCACCGCAACGTCCAGGGGCTGGCCTGGGACTCGCAGGGCCGCATGTACGCCACCGAGTTCGGCCAGAACACCTGGGACGAGGTCAACCAGATCGTCGCGGGCGGCAACTACGGCTGGCCCACCTGCGAGGGCACCTGCGGCAACGCCTCCTTCCGCGACCCGATCGTCACGTGGACGACCGCTCAGTCGTCGCCGAGCGGGCTGGCCTACGCCAACAACACGCTCTTCGCCGCCGCGCTGCGCGGCCAGCGACTGTGGGCCGTACCGCTCGGCGGCGGCTCACCGGTGGCCGAGCTTCAGTCGTACGGGCGGCTGCGCGCGGTCGCGGTGGGGCCGGACGGCTGGCTCTGGGTGACGACCAGCAACCGCGACGGGCGCGGCACCCCTGTCGCCCAGGACGACCGCGTCATCCGCGTCCCACCGGCCACGACCGGCACCGACACCAGCCCGCCGACCGCGCCGGGCAACCTGGCCGCCGCGGGCACGACCGCCACCGCCACCACCCTGTCGTGGACCGCGTCGACCGACAACGTCGGCGTGACCGGCTACGACGTCTTACGCGCGCCGGGCGCCTCCGGCGGCTCCTTCACGCAGGTGGGCACGTCGGCGACCACGTCGTTCGCCGGCACCGGCCTGACCGCGAACACCACGTACCGCTTCCAGGTCCGGGCCCGCGACGCGGCGGGCAACCTCTCCCCCGTCTCGAACACGGTCACGGTCACCACCACCCCGGGCGGCACCACGGGCGGCTGCACCGCGGCCGCGACCACCCAGACGCAGTGGAACAACGGCTACGTGATCCAGCCGGTCACGGTGACCAACTCCGGCACCTCGGCGGCCACCGGCTGGACGGTGACGTTCACGCTGCCCGCGGGCCACACCGTCACCGGCTCCTGGAACGCCACCCTGACGCCCTCCGGCCAGACCATCACGGCCCGCAACACCGGCCACAACGGCACTCTCTCCCCCGGCCAGAGCACCACGTTCGGCTTCCAGGCCTCCCGCCCCAGCGGCAACACCCAGGTCCCCTCCACCTACCAGTGCACAAGCCCCTGACACCGGAGCCCGGCCATCGGTGCGCGAACCTCTGACGGCGGCGAGCGGCCATTGGGGTGCGAACCCCTGACGGCGGAGCCCGGCTATCGGAGTGCGGGCCCCTGGCGGCGGAACACGACGAGGTCGAGTTCCTCGACGACGCGGCCGGGCACGCCGCCCCGCTCCAGTGCGCGCAACCCACGCTGGAACACGTCCTCGGGGAGTTTCGCGAGGTTGCTCAGGCTCCGGGTCCGCACCCGTTCGACGAACTCGTCCGCGCTCTCGGCGAGCACCTGCTCGACCTTCAGGTGATCGACCCGCTCGATGCCCGCGGCGGCCAGGACCTCGGTGATCCGGTCCAGAGGCAGCAGCTCCACCGCCCACGCCTCAGGAAAGTACCGGTACAGCGGCAGCTCCTCGACCGGCCCGAACCCGCCGCGCACCAGGAGGTGACCGCCGGCCCGCAGGACGCGGCGCGCGCTCGTGGCGAACGCCGGCAGGTCCTGGACGTGGTGCAGCACCATGGAGGCCCATAAGGCGTCGAAGGCGGCATCCTGGAACGGCACCGCCTGCGCCGTACCGGCGACGACCGGGGTTCCGGGGTTGGCGGCCCGGCACGCGGCCCGCATGGCCTCCGACGGCTCGCACGCGACGACCGTCGCCCCGCAGGCCCGCGCCAGCGCGGCGGTGAACCTGCCGGTTCCCGCCCCCAGGTCCAGCACCCGGCCGCCGGCGTCGGGCAGGTAGACGCGCGCCGCCGCCATCCACCGGTCGATGTCGCCGGCCCGCAGCCACCGGCCGCGATCGTAGGCGGCGGCCGTGGTGTCGTCGTAGATCATCGAGTCCTGTTCGGGGTCGCGGGCCATGACGGTCGAGAGCTTGCCAGGCCCTAAAGGATCATCGGCATGGCAGATCTCGCCGAAACGGACGCGCTCAGAGATGAGAATCCGCCGATGCGGAATTCACCGTTTCCCGTTTACGCAGGAAAACGACGTACGGTGCCGCCGAAGCCGGACTGCGGGCACCACGGCCACATGCGGCATACGGCAGGGCGGGGGCGCCACGGCCACGTGCGGCGAGCGACAGGGCGGGGCGACAGGGCGGGGCGACGGGGCGGGGCGACGGGGCGCGGGCGCCCGCACGGTCTGGTTCGGGCCGCCTGCCGGGCGGTTCACCGGCGAGTCGGTGGGCGTAACTCGCCTGAGCCGCGTACGACGAGCCGGGTCGGCACCGTCGCCCGGCGGGCCTTGGAGCGGTCGCCGTCGAGCCGCGACATCACCAGCTCGGCCGCCGCCGCCCCCACCGCGGCCGGATCCTGGGCCACGACGGTCAGCGGCGGGTCGAGCACCTCGGCCAGCGGCAGGTCGTCGAAGCCCACGAGCGCCACGTCCTTGCGCCCCGCCCGCGCCAGCGCCACCACCGCGCCCATCGACGCGAAGTTGTTGCCGGTGAACACGGCCGTCGGCGGGTCGTCGAGCGCGAGCAGCCGCAGGGTGGCCCCGGCCGCGGCCTCCATGTCGTGGCCGTTCTCCACCAGCGATCGGTCGAACGGCAGCCCCGCGTTCTCCAGGGCGTCGCGGTAGCCCTGGAAACGTTCGCGGCGGGTGAAGAGGGTGGCGGGCAGGTCGCCGACGAAGCCGATCCGGCGGTGGCCGTGGGCGACCAGGTGCGCCACCCCGGCCCGGGAGCCCTCGCGGTTGGCGCTGACCACGCAGTCGGCCGTCAGCCCGACCGCGGGGCGGTCGAGGAAGACGATCGGCAGCCCGGCCACGCGCTCGGAGCGCAGGTGGCGGTGGTCGCTGGCGGCCGCGGGCACGACCAGCAGGGCGCTGACCCGGCGGGCCAGGAACGTGCTGATCAGCGACTGCTCCAGGCCAGCCGTCTCGTCGGAGGAGCCGACGATGAGCGTGAGCCCCCGGGCGCGGACGGCGCTCTCGACGCCGCCCGCGACCGTACCGAAGAAGGGGTTACCCATCTCGGGGATGACCAGGCCGATCGTGGCGTCCCGCGCGCCGACCCGCATGTTGCGGGCCATCAGGTTCGGCTGGTAGCCCAGCTTCTGGACGGCCGCCATGACGCGCTCGCGGGTCTCGACCGCGACGGGGCCGTCGTCGTTGAGCACCCGCGAGACCGTCTTCGCCGTGACCCCGACCTCACGAGCCACATCTGTCATCGTCGGACGCCGCATCTGGCCCATGCTAGTGGCCCATGTCAGGACAGGCCGATGGCCTTGGCCGCGCCCTCGTCCGCCACCACGGCCTTGCCTTCCGACACCTGGAGGGCGCCGGTCATGATGGCCACCACCTCGGCCATGCTGTGGTCGCTCGGCTTGAGCTCGGCGACCCTGCGGCCCAGGCGCTGGACGTGGATGCGGTCGGCGAGCTCGAACACGTGCGGCATGTTGTGGCTGATGAGGACGACCGGCGTGCCCCGGTCGCGGACCTGCCTGATGAGGTCGAGCACCTGGCCGGACTCCTTGACGCCGAGCGCCGCCGTGGGCTCGTCCATGACCACGACGTGCCTGGCCCAGGCCACCGCCCTGGCCACGGCCACGCCCTGCCGCTGCCCGCCGGACAGCGACTCGACCGGCTGGGTGAGCGAGCGCAGCCCGATCTTCAGCTCGGCCATGTGCTCGGCCGACTTCTCGCGCATGCGCTTCTTGTCCAGCATCCGGAAGACCGTGCCGAGGATGCCCGGCTTGCGAAGTTCGCGGCCGAGGAACATGTTCGTGGCGATGTCGAGCGAGGCCGCGACCGCGAGGTCCTGGTAGACGGTCTCGATGCCGTGCCGGCGGGCGTCGAGGGGGTCGCGGAAGCGCACCGGCTCGCCGTCGAGCCGGATCTCGCCGGCGTCGGGCACGACCGCGCCGGTCAGCGCCTTGATCAGGCTGGTCTTGCCGGCGCCGTTGTCGCCGATGACGGCGAGCACCTCACCGGGCATCAGGTCGAAGTCGGCGCCGTCGAGGGCGGTCACGTGGCCGTACCGTTTGACCAGGCCGCGGGCCTGGAGCACCGGGGTGGTCATCGGGTCCTCCTGCGGGAGAGCTGGTCGACGGCGACCGCGAGGATCACCAGGATGCCGGTGATGAGCGTCTGGTAGATCGACGGTACGCCCATCAGCTGCAGGCCGTTGCGGAACACCCCCACGATGAGCGCTCCGACGAGCGTCCCCAGGACCAGGCCGCGGCCGCCGAACAGGCTGGTGCCGCCGAGGACGACGGCCGTGATGCTGTCCAGGTTGTCGGTCTGGCCGGCCTGCGGGTCGCCCACGCCGGTACGGGAGACGAGGAGCAGGGCGGCGATGCCGTACACGAGGCCGGCCAGGGTGTAGACGCCGATGGTCAGGCGCTGCGTCCTGATGCCGGTCAGGCGGGCGACCTCGGGGTTGTTGCCGAGTGCGTACACGTGGCGGCCCCACGCGGTGGAGCCGAGCAGGTACGCGAACAGCAGGAACAGCAGGATCGTCAGCAGCGACCCGTACGTGACGTTCGTCTGGCCGACCTGGAACGTCTGCCCCAGGAACGTCAGCACCGACGGCAGCTCCGTGATCGTCTGCTCGTTGGAGTAGATGTGGGTCAGGGCGAAGACCACGTTCAGCATGCCGAGCGTCACGATGAACGGCGGCAGCGAGATCCTCGTCACCAGCAACCCGTTGACCAGCCCGAACCCGGCGCAGACGGCGATCCCGGCGGCGACGGCGAGCAGCGGCGGCAGGCCGCTGTCCACGGCCAGCTTGGTCATCACGATCCCGCCGAACGCCATGATCGCGCCACAGGCCAGGTCGATGCCCGCGGTGAGGATGATCAGGGTCTGCCCGATGGCCAGGGTGCCGACCACCATGACCTGCTGGATGATGAGCGAGAAGTTGGGTCCGGTGAAGAACTGGCCGGAGTTGATGCCGAAGAACACGCAGGCCAGCACCAGTGCGGCCAGCGGTCCGGCGGTCGGGGTGCTGAGCAGGCGGCGCGGCAGCGTCGCTTCCATGACGGCCATGTCAGCCCCAGCAGTTGGCCAGGCCGAAGGCGGTGTCCTTGCCCTCGACGCCGGAGACGGCCTTGTCGGTGATCAGGGTGACGCCGGTGTCGGTGTAGCCGGACGCCTTCTGGCCGCCCTTCGCGAACGTGGCCACGGCCTTGACGCCGTCCTCGGCCATCTTGATCGGGTACTGCTGGCTCGTGGCGGCGATCTGTCCCGACTGCACCGCCTTGGTGCCGGTGCAGCCGCCGTCCACGGAGACGATCAGCACCTCTTTCTCGCGGCCCTTGGCCTTCAGCGCCGTGTACGCGCCCAGGGCGGCCGGCTCGTTGATGGTGTACACGAGGTTGATGTCGGGGGCCTTCTGCAGGCAGTTCTCCATGGCGGTCTGGCCCTTGGCCTGGTCGCCGCGGGTGTCCTGGGAGCAGACGATGGACGGGTCGCCCGCCGCGACGCCGTACCCCTTGAGGAAGCCGTCGTGCCTGAGCTGGCCGACCGAGATGCCGGGCGCCAGGTCCAGCGTGGCGATCTTGGCGGGCTTGCCGGCCATGGCGGCTTTGGCGTACTGGCCGATCAGCTCGCCCGCCTTGAAGTTGTCGGTCGCGAACAGCGCGTCCGTGGCGTCCTGCGGTTCGGTCGGGGTGTCGAGCGCGATCACCAGTACGCCCGCGTCCCGCGCCTTCTTGATGGCCGGGACGATGGCCTTGGTGTCGCTCGGGGTGATGAGGATGCCCTTCACCCCGGCGCCGACCATGTTCTCGATGGCGGTGATCTGCGCGGCGTTGTCACCGTCGAACTTGCCCGCGGCGGTCATCAACTCCAGGCCGTTGGCCTGGGCGGCCTTCTGGGCGCCCTCCTTCATCTTGACGAAGAAGGGGTTCGTCTCGGTCTTGGTGATGAGTCCGACCTTGGCGGTGGTGGTAGAGGTGCTCTGCCCGTCTCCGCCGCCCCCGCAGCCGGTGAGCAGCAGCGCGGTGGCGAGAAGTCCAGCCGAAAGTTTTGCATTCATGGGCGGTTCCTATCAGGGAGGAGTCGATGTCATCGTTGACATATGTCAACGTTGACATTCGCCGTGCTGCGATGATGGACTCCGTTTCGTAAAACGTCAATGCCCCCCTGCCGTAACGAATAAGCAACATGCCTATGAAAGGCAGGCCCGATGATCGCTGTCCTGGGCGAGTGCGTCGCCGACGCCTTCACCACCCGGCCCGCCGCCACCGGCGAGCTGGCGTTGCGGGTGCTCCCGGGAGGCGGCCCGGCCAACACGGCGGTGGCCCTGTCGCGCCTCGGCACGCCCACCAGGTTCCTGGGCCGGCTGTCGCAGGACGCGTTCGGCGCCCTGTTCCGCGACCACCTGACCTCCTCGGGCGTGGACCTCTCGGCCGCCCCCGACGCCGCCGAGCCCAGCACGCTGGCGGTGGCCGCCCTCGACGCGGACGGGCAGGCCGAATACACCTTCTACGCCGACGGGACCGCCGACTGGCAGTGGAGCCCGTACGAGCTGGACCTCGGCCGTCTGGGCGCCCTCACCTGCCTGCACACCGGCTCCCTCGCCCTCGTCAAGGCGCCGGGCCGCTCGGCCGTCGAGGAGTTCGCCCGCTCGGCCGCCCGCCGGGCCACGATCTCCATCGACCCCAACGTCCGCCCCACCCTCGCCGCCAAGGACGACTACCAGGTGGCCCGCTGGTGCGAGTTCGCCGACATCCTCAAGCTCAGCGACGACGACCTGGACTTCCTGCTGCCGGGCACGCCGCTGGAACGTGCCTGCGACACCTGGCACGAGGCCGGCGCCCCCCTGATCGTCATCACGCGAGGCGCGGCGGGGGCCCTGGTGTCCCTGAACGGCGCCCGCGCCCACGTCCCGGCCCCGAAGGTGCGGGTGGTGGACACGGTCGGGGCGGGCGACTCGTTCACGGCGGGCCTCCTGCACGCCCTCGACACGAAGGGCCTGCTCGGGGGCCGTCTCGACGGGCTCGACCTGGGGGCGGCGGTGGCGGCGGCGGAGTTCGCGGTACGGGTGTCGGCCCACACCTGCTCGGTCGCCGGCGCCAACCCACCCTGGGCACACCAGCTCTCATGACGACAGGTCGTCGAGCAGGCGCTGGGCGACCAGTTCCTCCGGGATGGCGCGGTCGTGGGAGCGGAGGGCCGGAGCGAGGCCGGGGTCCCAGGGGGCGTCGGTGACGCGGCCCGGGGTGAGGGTGGCGGCGGGGCCGAGCGCTTCGAGGTAGTCGGTGGTGGACATGCGCCACGGCTCGGCGCCGGTCTTGGCCATGGTGTACGCGGCGATGCGCAGCCCTTCACCGTCGAAGTCGCCGTGGTAGTGCAGGCGGGTGCCGGGCAGGGAGCGGAGCAGGCGGATGGCGGCGCTGTTGGGCCAGCCCGACGTGCAGACCATCGGCGGGCAGGCGGCGCCGAAGCGCTGCTGGGCGAGGGCCAGGACGGTCGGGTTCTCCACCACCCACACGTCGCGTTCGCCCAGCCGCAGGCTGTGCGTGAGCTGGGCGAGGGTGATCACGCTGGCCTGGCCGTCCCAGATCCGCAGCACCCTGGCCAGGGCCGAGTCGCCGTCCGGGCGTAATCCGGCGACCAAGACCGTGGTGGAGAGCGCGTCGCAGGCCACGCCCGCGCGTTCCCACAGGGCCCGGCGGGCTTCGGCGCCCTCGGGGGGCCGGACGTCGTAGAGGAGGGACAGGGCCTTCAGGACCAGGGACGACAGGCGGGTGCCCTCGTCGAGGGCGTGCGGGTCGCCGGTCACGTCGGCGGCCACCGCCGGCAGCGGGCGGCCGGAGGCGGGGAGCGCTTCGAGGACGGCCAGGGCACGTTCGAGCAGGTCACGGCCCGCGCGTACGGCGGACAGCGCCAACAGGGCGGGCTCGGCCACGACCGCCGGGTGGGTGGCGAACCAGCCGAGCAGGGCCTCGCGTTCGTGGTGGCGCTCCGCCCGCCTGCGACGGCGGTCGTCGAGAGGCCCGATCATCGCCTCCGCGACGGTGCGCACGTCGCACCCCGCCACGCCCTCCAGCCGGGCCACGTCGATCGTGATCGCGGCCCCCGGGTAGCGGTCGAGGCCCAGGAGGTCGGCGACGGCGGCCTGCTGGGCGGGGTCCAGGCCGGTCACCCGGACCCGGCTGACCTGGTGGCCCGAGGAGAGCCGCTCGTGCAGAGCCGCCCAGACGGGCCGCAGCCCCGCCGCCCGCAGCCGCTCAGGCACCCGCTCATCCTGGTACGTCATTCCGACGGCACCGTCCGATACCCGTTCCACACGAAACGGGCCGTCGTGACCGCGTCGTCCCCGTCGCCCGTGATCAGTTGATGGATGGCGATCCCGTCAAGCTCGCGGTATTCGCACCACTCATGATCCGACGTCAGCACCAGATCCAGCCCCAGATCCACCAGCAGGTCGAACACCTGCCCCCGGTTCGTCTTGTCCACCCCCACGAACACCTCGTCCAGCAGGATGAACCTCGGGCACCCCGCGTCGGTCTGGTAGTGCGCGGCCACGGCGGCGAACAGCGGCAGGTGCAGCGCGATCGCCTTCTCCCCGCCCGACAGCGCCCCGTGCAGCTTCCGCGTCAGGTCCTGCCAGCCCTGCCCGTCGCCGCGGTCCAGCTTGACCACGAACCGGTGCCAGGCCGTGTAGTCGAGCACCTTCATGAGCTGGTCCTCCCAGCTCGCCGACGAGTCGTCGGCCCGCGCCTCCTCGACCCGGTCCCTGAAGAAGACGTACAGGGCCTCCTTGTCGGCCTCGGTCAGCCCGGCCGGATCGCGCAGCAGCAGGTCGCGGGCGGCCCGGGTGCCGGCGGACTGGGCGGGGTCCACCTGCCACACCAGGCGCACGGCCACCCGGGAGGCGGTGCGGACCCGTTCGAGACGCTGGTTCATGCCCTCGACCAGCGCGGTCGCCTGCCTGATGCGGTCGGCCAGGTGCCGCCGCGTGTCCCCGGCCAGCGTGCGGTCGAACAGGTCTCGCTCGGCCTCCGTGATGTCGGAACGCCGCTCGTCGCGCTCCTTGCGCAGCGCCTTGCTGAGCGCCGCGGCCCCGGCCCGGACGCCGCTGACGGTGGCGGTCAGCACCTGTACGTCCTCGTCGGGCGCCAGCTCCAGATCCGCCCGGTCGGCGAGGATCTCCCTGGCGTGGTGGAAGGCGTCCTGCAGCCGCGCCTCGGCCTCCCTGACGTTCTTGTGCTCGTAGGGCACCGTGGCCAGCTCCTCGGCCAGGGCTCTGGCCGCCTCCAGGACGGCCCGCACTCCGGCGTCCGGAGCCAGCTCGACCGGCACCCGCGCGTCGGCCGGCAGGTGCCCGGCCGCCAGCCGGCGGAACCGTTCGGACACCTCGTCGCGTGCCCGCCCGGCCTCGGCGTGCCGGTCCTCGGTGGTGCCGAGCTCGCCCTTGAGCAGGCCGAGCCGGGCGTTGAGCCGGGCCAGGTCGTCGTTGCCCGACTTGATCAGGCGGCGGCACGCCTGGTAGGCGGTCTGGGTCTCCTGGAGCTGCTCCAGGACGCGGTGGTGCTCGACGCCGACCGTGGACTCGATCGCGGCCAGCCGCTCCGCCAGCACGACGGCGCCGGCCGCGGCCTCCTCGGCGCGTTCGACGGCCTCGACGGCGAGCTGCTCGTACTCGCCGGCGGTCTCGACGGCCAGCCGGGCGCGTTGCCTGGCGGCGCGGGCGTCGGCGCGCCGGTCGTGCCAGACGGTGCCGGTCGTCTCGGCGGTGCGCAGGGCCGCCTCCAGGTTGTCGAGCGCGGGCAGCGCGGTGGGCAGCGCGTGGCGGGCGGCCAGCTCGGTGAGCCGCCGCAGCGACAGGCCGACCTCCCGCTCGCGCTCGTGCAACCGCTGCTCATATGCCCTGAGCTGGTCTTCCAGCAGCGCCACCCGCTTCACCGCGCCGTCGAGCTCCTGCACCGCCTCGGCGTACGGCCTGCGGTCGGGCCGACGCCGCACCTCGGCGGCCAGCGTCTCGCGCTCGCCCTCGATCACGGCCAGCAGATGGTCGCACTCGGCCAGCCGGCCCGCGACCTCGCCCAGCCGGTCGTCCAGCTCGGCGATGCGGCGGCGGCGGGCGCGTTCGCGGGCGGTGGCGCCGATGTAGGAGGGCTCGGGCTTGACCCAGCGCCCGGCCGCGGGACCGAGCCGCCAGGTGCCGTCGGCGCCGACGACGGCCGGGTGGTCGACGCCGATCGCGGTGGGCGCGAAGGCGATCCCGGACAGTACGGTGTCGGCCTGGACCGGGGAGTCCGCCTCGGTGAGCAGCACGTGGGCCAGGCTGTAGCCGGGCGCCTCCTTGGACAGCGCGGCCACCGCGAAGGCGTCGTGCTCGCCGGGGTCGAACCCGCCGTCGGGCCGCAGCCACAGGTCGAGCAGGCCCGCGGCCTCCAGCGCCGCCTCCACGCCCGCCTGGGCGACCGGGTCGAGCCCGGACCTGAACGCGACGGCCCGCCACAGCGGTGTGCCGGGGCGGCCCAGCCGGTCGGCGGCGGTGCGGGTGTGCGGGACGGGCGGCTCCAGCGCGGTCTGGTCGTTGAGCCGCTCGCGCTCCTGCACCAGCTCGGCCCGTTCGGCCAGCAGCCCGTCGCGCACGCCCCTCAGGTGCTGCTCGCGGGCGGCCAGCTCGACGGCGGCCATGGTGCGGGCGGTGCCGACCAGGTCGTCGGCCCGTTCGAAGTCCTCGGCCCAGCCGGCCAGCGTGCCCGGGTCGATCTGGAGCTGGGTGCAGCCGGCCGCCCACTCGCCCAGGGCGGCGGACAGGTCGCGGGCGCGCTCGTCGCGCAGGCGTTCGGCCTTGTCGTGGGTGGCCTGGGCGGTGGTGAGGTCGTCGCGGGCCTGGTCGCGGTCGTGTTCGGCGGTGGTGCGGCGGTTGATGGCCTCGTCGTGGTGGAGGGCTCCGGCCCGGACCTCCCTGATCTGGGCGGCCCTGCTGGTGACGGCGGCCCGCAGCAACTCCCTGGCCCGGCGCACGCCGGCGTCACCGTCTTCGGCCTCGGCCGAGGGTTCGGTGGATTCCGCGCGTTCGGTCTCCTCGTGGACGGTGAGCAGGCCGGCGCGTTCGGCCGCGTGGCGGGCCTCGGTGCGGGCGCGGTCGGCGAGCCGGGCCGCCGTGCGGGCCCCGCCCTCGGCCTCCGCCGACAGCTCCTGCTTGGCGGTGACCGAGCGGGCCGCCGCCCCCGCCTGGTCGCGCAGCCGGGCCGCCGCCTCGTGCGCCGCCTGCGCCTCCGTGCGGAGCCGGTGCAGGTCGCCGCCCGCCTGGTAGGCCTCGCTCTCCTTCAGCCCGTCGATCTGCGCGGCCAGGGCCAGCTCCTGCGCCTCCTCCTCCCCCAGCCGGGCGGTGGCGGCGCGCAGGTCGCCCTCGGCCTCCTTGAGCGCCTCCCGCTTGGCCTTCGCCTCGGCGGCCGCCGCGTCCATGGTGTAGCCGGCCGAGGTCACGGCCGCGGCGGCGGCCCGCAGGACGCGCTGGGCGTAGCCCCGCTGCCGGGTGGCGAGCCGGTCGGCCTCCTCCACGTCGCGATCGAGCAGCCGCAGCTCCTCGCGCTGCCGGTCGAGCCGCTCGAAACCCTCGGCGATCTCGTGGATCTCGCCCTCGCCGAGCGGCGGCAGCGCGCTGGACAGCAGGTCGGACAGCAGCCCGGGGTCGAGACGCTCGGACAGTTTGGGGGTGCGGAGCTGGCGCAGCGCGGTCAGGAGCGAGTCGTAGCGCTGCTCGTTGAGCGCCCGGTAGAGCGTCTGGCGCACGACCGTGCGGTAGGACTCCGCCGACTCGTGCACCTTGCCCGACGAGCCCAGCTCATCGGCGAGCTGCGCCTTGGTCAGCGGCTGGCCGCCGTCGCCGGTGAGGCGGAAGCCGTCCGGGGTGTCGACGCGGGCGTCGGCCGTGAAGTAGGTGGCGGTGACGTTCTTGGTGTGGATGGTGGCCTGCAGCCGGGCGCCGCAGGTGAACCAGCGGTCGTCGGCGTGCCGGAACTCCAGCCACACGTAGCCGACCCGGGTGGCGCCGCCGGCGCCGTCGCCCATCAGGTTCCAGTGCATGGTGCGCTCGGTGCCGCCGAACGTGGACAGCCTGCTCGGCTTGAGGCTGGCGTCCAGCACGTACGGGAGCAGCAGTTCGAGCACCTTGGACTTGCCGCTGCCGTTGGGCCCGCGCAGCAGCAGCCTGCCCCGGTGGAACTCGAACACCTCGTCGTAGTAGCGCCACACGTTGAGGATCCCGGCGCGTACCGGAGTCCAGCGGGCGTCCACGCCGTGCGCGGCGCGCGCCGGGGTGAGCTCGGTGACTGTCATAGATCCTCCTGGACGGCCGCGCCGCGGTCGACCCGGTAACGGGCCGCGGCGGGCAGGGCGGTGACCTGGTCACCCGTACGGCGGGCCAGCCCGAACCATTCGAGCACCTCCAGCGCGTCGGCGGCCAGCCGCGGCCCGCCGCCGTCGGACTGGTATGCCTTGGCCCACTGCGGGAACCGGCCCAGCAGCCCGGTGGCCTCGGTGTCGAGCCGGTCGATGGTGACGGGGCCCGAGGTGACGAGCAGGTCGAGCATGAGCAGGGCGCCCACCTTGGCGTGGCTGCCGTCGTCGGGGAACTTCGTGTCGGTGGCCGTGGCGTCGGGATCGACGAGCAGGAACCCCTCGGCGCGGTCTTCGAGCACGAACCCGGCCTCCTCGGCGGCGCGCCGCAGGATCTGGCGGCCGGTCAGGGAGGCGGCGTAGGCGAGCTGGGCCGGGGTCAGCTCGTCGCGGTAGACGACGGGCTCGTCGAGGAGGCGGCGGATGAGCGAGTGCCGGGCCCACAGGTTGCGCTGGGTCTCGGTCGGCTCGTCGCCGCCGTAGCGCGCCTCCACGGTGAGGGCCTCCAGCCCTTCGGAGGGGGCGACCCGCGACGGTGGCACCGGGGCGGCGAGCAGCCTGATCACGCGGGTGGTGTCGACCCGGTAGAGCACCTTGGCGTCCTCGTCGGCCAGGTAGGAGTCGGTGGCTCCGTCCATGGCGGTGACGGCGCCGTAGTGCTCCAGCAGCTTGAGCGCGTCCACGAACGCGGCCCGCTCGTCGCTCCTGACCGGGTCGAACGGCGGCACGTCCGCCTCCACGGCCGCCGCCTGGACCAGCCGCTGGGCCAGCATGCCGATCGTGGTGACCGGCGAGCCGAGCAGCTCGGCCGCGCACAGGCACAGCAGCGTATAGCGGCGGCGGTCGAAGGGCGCCCTGGTCGTGCGGCGGCGCCGGGCGGGCCGGGTGGCGCTGGGCGCGGACCTGACCTTGACCAGGCGGGCGTAGCCCTGGCGGGGCTCGACGACCAGCCGCCAGCCGCAGAAGTAGTCGAACCATTGGATCAGCGGCTGCCGCCGCTTCCTGATCAGGTCGAAGGCGGCCGGGTCGTCGTGCAGGGACACGAGCGGCCGGCCGAGCAGGGTGCGGATCGCCCGCGCGATCTCCTCCTTCTCGGCCCTGACGAGCTGGTTGGCCAGACTGCTCATGCGCCCGCCACCCACTCTTGCGGCTCTTCCGGGGCCGTCTCGACGGAGTCGCCCAGCGGGCGTACGTCGATGAGGTAGTCGGGCCCCCGGAACCAGCCCTCCGACGTGCGCAGCACCGCCACCGCCCCGTCGTCCGGCGCCCGCAGCACGATCTCCACCCGCCCGTCGGACGTCACCGCCCGCCGGAACCCGGTCGAGTCGGGCCGCTCGGCCAGCGCCCGCCCGAGCAGGTCGAGCAGCCTGCCGAACGCCTCGTGCTCGAGCTCCCCGAACCGCGACAACCGCATCGCCCCCGTCGTCGCCAGCGCCGACCACGCCGCCTCCAGCTCGGCCCGCTCCTTCTCGGCCCGCGCCCGGCGCTCGGCGCGCAGCGCGGCCACGTCGCGCACCTTCCCCGTGCGGCCCATCCGCTCGGTGCGGCCCCGCGACCGCAGCAGCGCCGACACCTGGACGGGCTCCGCCTCCGCCCACGGCACCCCGGCCGGGATCAGCTCGGCGTCGGTGTGCCCGAGATGGGCGTGCCGGGCCGAGCCGAGCCCGAAGGCCGCGTCCCACAACCGGTGCGCGTCGTCCTCGCCGGCCGCGGTGGCGAACCGGCGGGCCAGCGTACGGAAGTCGGCCGCGGCGCTGGAGGACCGGCGGCGCGAGTCGGTGATCCGGTCGAGCACCTGCAGCAGCGACACGATCGCCCGCCGCGCCACGTCGTGCAGTTGCCGCACCCGCGGCACGCCGCCGTCTTCAGGCGCGAACCACGACCGCAGCCCCTCCCACCGGGCCGCCCGCACCGCCAGCCATGGCGTCACGGGATCGGTGCCGGGCACCCTCGGCAGGTCGGCGCCGTCGAGCGCGCGGGCGTGCAGCACGCTCACGCCGTGCGCGGCCACCGCGCCCAGCCCGGCCGCGATGGTGTCGCCCCGCTGCTCCAGATTGGTCACGAACTCCTGCAGATAAGCCACCGTGGCGGCCTTGACCTCGTGGAACGTCGCCAGATCCGTGCCCTCGACGCGCAGCAGCCGCTGCAGCTCGCCGTTGAACTGCTTGGTGTTGCCGCGCAGCCCGTCGAGATGGCCCTCCAGCTCCTGCAGGCTGGTGAAGATCCGCCGGTTGCGGCCCGGGTCGGGGTCGCGCAGCAGGTCGTCCAGCTCTCCCAGCCGGTCGGCGATGGCGTCGAGCACGGCGGTCTGCAGCGCGCCCGCCGACGCCAGCATCGCCACGGCGTGCTGCACCCCGGCGAACGCGGCCTCGCCGCGCCTGGTCAGCGAATATTGCAGGTTCTTGCGCTCGTATTCCTCGGCGGTGGCGAAGCTGCCCGCGTGATTGAAGATCACGTCGAGCAGCCCCCATCCGACGAGCTGCTTGAGCGTCGCGCCCAGATCCTGCTCGGCGACCGGCGCGTACCACCCCACCGTGCGCAGCCGCTCGTGCACCTCCTCGACCGTCAGCGCCGTCTCGAGCCGCTCATTCGCCTCACCGAAGGCGTAAAGGACCGCTGTGTGCAGGTCTGCCCGCTCCGTGGTGGTGAACCGGAACATCTCCGGCGGCACCCGTGGCAGCTCCGCCATGGCCTCACTCCCCTCGCCCTGCGAGTCCCCGCGAGTCCTTGGGAGTCCCCGCGACTCCCCACGCACGCAACCGTAGCGGGAGAGGCCGACAGGACGGCTGCGGTTTGCGCGCAGATCACGGGGGTACTGCGTCGGCATTGGAACCCGGGGGGACGGTATGGCGGAGTTCGAGGCGTCACGCGGCATGTCGGCGAACAGCGTGATCGTGTTCGGCATCGCGTCCGACGTGGACCTCATGGACCGCTGGCTCCCCCACGGGCTGTCGGTCCACGGCAGCGGCCCCGGCACGATCGAGGCCGACGGCCCGCTGGTGCCCGGCTCCGGCAAACACGAAGGACTGTTCCGGGCCTCGGAGGAGCAACTCCGGGTGGAGTGGGGCGGACGCGACCATCCGGACTACGCGGGATGGCTGCAGGTGGCCGACACGGCGGCCGGCGCCAGCGAGGTGACCCTGCACATCAGCCTGCTCGACGAGCCGGACTCCGGGGATCGGGCGAACGAGGTGCGCGAGCTGCTCGGCCGCTCCCTCGACCGGCTGGCCGAAGAGGTCGGCCTCCGTACCGACGGCCCCTGAAACCCCCCGTAGGAAGGCCCGCCATGGCGGAACTGATCGAGGTCCACACGACGGTCGAGGGGCAGGAGAAGGCGGCCGACCTGGCGCACGACATCCTGCGCGCGGGGCTCGCCGCCTCCATCGACCTCTCGCCGGTGACGAGGCTGGTGCGCTGGGAGACGGGGGTCGAGGAGACCGGCGCCTGGAAGGTCGCCGCGCTCACGGTCGACACCCGGCTGCCCGCGCTGCGGCAGCGCATCGAGCGGGCGCACGGCGACGCCGTCGTGCCGCCGATCCTCACCTTCCCCGTCACCACGGGCAGCGAGGCCTACCTCGAATGGCTGCACAACGAGATCGATCTCTCCTGAGTACGGAAACAGTGCGGAAACAGCCGCTGCTCTACGACTGATCCGCATGACGTACCGAACATCACTGACGGCACTGGCGCTCACGCTGGCGGGACTGGTCGCGCACCCTTCCCCGGCCGTCGCCCTTTCATCCGTTCAGTGGAAGTCCTGTCCCGCCTACTCCGATGAGGTGATCCGAAGCCTGCGCGTGACGGAGGAGCAGGTTCCGGCCTTCCGCACCCTGATGAAGCGCCTGGAGTGCGGGACGGTCAGCGTCCCGCTGAACCATCGCGACCCCGGCGGGCGGAAGATCGACATCGCGGTGACCCGGCTGGCCGCCACGGACGGGTCCCGCCGGCTCGGCGCCATCGCCGTCCTGCCGGGAGGACCGGGCAACAGCGGATATCTGGACCCGATCCTGCGCTCCGCGCTCAGGAACAAGGAGATGGCCGGGCTCAACGAGCGGTACGACATCATCGGCTTCGACCCGCGAGGGGTGGGCTACAGCACCAAGGCCGCCTGCCCCCTGTCGCCGATGGGCCCGCAGGAGCCGGGCACGATGACCAAGGAGACGGCCAGGAAGATCTACGACTCCCAGGTCGCCACCAACCAGAAGTGCGGACGCTCCGACCCCGCCTTCCTCGGGCAGCTCACCACCGCCAACGTGGCCAAGGACCTCGACCTGGTACGGGCCGCGCTGGGTGAGCGCACGCTCAACCTGCTCGGCTTCTCCTGGGGCACCTATCTGGGCATGGTGTACCGGAGCGAGTTCCCGGAGCACACCGGACGGGCCTTCCTGGACAGCGTGGCGCCGCCGTGGACCCGGCTCGACCGGCACACGAAAGACGCCGCGGCGGCGGCCGAGCGGAACTTCGGGCGGATGGCCACCTGGCTGGCCCGCCGCGACGAGCTCTACGGTCTCGGCGCCACCGCCCGGCAGGTGCGCGAGGAGGTGGCGCGGCTCGTCGGCGCGTACGACAAGAGCCCCAAGACCTTCGCCGGCCTGCAGCGGCCCATCGACGGCTCGGCCGTCGCCGACCTGGCCAAACTCAACTCGACCGAGTGGGTACGCGCGGGCAAGGCGCTGGCCGAACTGCGGACCACGACCGGCACCACCGCCCCGCCCACCGTCAAGGAGCTGCTCGGCGCTCCGATGATGGGGACACCCGTGCCCGGCGCGCCCGAAACGCTCAACATGACCATGAACCTGGCCGTCGCGTGCAACGAGGATGCCGGCCGGACCGGCTTCGACACCGCCTGGCGCGCCCACCAGCGGCTCGTGACCCGCCATCCGGCGACCGGCCGGGGCTGGGGGCTGGGGGTCAGGTGCGCCGGCTGGCCACTGCCGGTACAGGAGACCACGTTGCGGCGGGGCGGCGGGTCGCTGGTGCTGGCGGGGCACCTGCACGAGTTCATGTCCGTCTACGACTGGACGCTGCAGACGCGGCGCGCCGTCGGCGGCACCGTCTACACGATCGCCGACGACGTGCACGTGTCGGCCACCCGGGTGCCCGAGTGCGCCGCCGACGTGGTGCGCTACTTCGATACGGGCCGGATCGGCAGCGGCTGCGCGGGCGTCGCGCTCCCGAGCTGATCCCGCTTCGCCTACGCCGCTCCCCGATGACGGCCGATCCACTCCCGCAGCCGGGCCGCACAGTCGTCGTTGTGCCGGACGACGAAGGCGAGCGTGCTGGGAGGCGCCGTGAAGGCGATCACCGGAGTTCCGCGCCTCCGCCCGCGCCGGTCCTGCCACCGGAGGAGGAACAGCAGGCCGTCATCGAGTTCCAGCACGTCCGCGATCGGGATGGTCCTGCTCCGCGGGTAGCCGCGCACCGTGATGGCGTCGGGCGCGCACACGACGCTCATGAGGAAGCCGCGTACCACGAAGATCAACGACGCCGCGGCGGCCGGGACCAGGAGGATTTCGGCGACGTGCTCGTCGAAGGCGAAGACCGTATCGAACGCGAAGAACACGATGAACGGGAAGACCACGCCTCCGAAGGCGTTCGCGCAGGGGGTGACGAGCAGCGGGCGTAACAGCAGCATGATCACATCATGACCGCCGGACCTACGCGGAGGGGGTGACCGGGGACACACCACACCCCGGTCACCCCCGGTTCCGATGAGGTCCTTCCCGCGGAACGGCTCGGAGCGAGGTTCCGAGCCGACGGGCGTCGGCTCGTGAGGCCAACGCCGGGTGGTTCGATATGAACGGGAGACCATTCCGGGCGAAGATGGGGACCATGATCGATTTGCCGGCAGAGGTTCAGCAGAAGCTCGCCCACCTCGGAGAGACAGGCTCACGATGGCTGATGCCCAGGACCCCGATCGGCACGCCATGCTGCAGGAGGCCCCCGGCCCGTCGATGGGCCGCCTCGGCCTCCCGCCCGAGCAGACCATCACCACGCTCTGCCGAACGCTCCGGCAGGCGTGGACCATCCCCCGGCCCGCCGAAATCGCGGTCACGGCGAAAGCCGACCAGCTCGGCCGGATGGTCCACTCGCTCTGGGACAGGCTCGGCCGGCCGGGCCCGGACAAGATCGCCGCCCGGGCCCTCCGGTACGCCGACCGGCGAGCCGCCGCCTCCGGCCACGACGAGACCGCCATCTGGGAATGGGGCTACCTCGAACGCGTCTCCACCGGCCTCTACCTGCTGAGCTTCGGCGCCGACCACCTGGCCCGCCCCTTCCTGGCCACCGCCGAACAGCTCGCCACCGCCTAGCCTGCACCTGCCGGATATAGGCACCACAGAGGGATGGTTGCCCCTTCCCACCTCCCGCACGCTGGTCTCCTGACGAACGAAGGGACCACCATGCGAATCCTGCTGATCGGCGCGACGGGAACCATCGGCCGGGCGGTCGGCGACCTGCTGGGCGAACGTCACGACCTGGTACGGGCCTCGCGTCGCGGCCCGTACCAGGTGGATTTGACGGACCCGGCCTCCATCGACGCCATGTTCACCGAGGTCGGCACGGTGGACGCGGTGGTGTGCTGCGCCGCGAGCGGCGCCATGTCCGCGCTGACCGGCCCGGCCTTCTGGACCGGCCTGGACGGCAAGCTGCTCGGGCAGGTGAACCTGGTACGCCAGGCGCTCCCCCACGTGCGCGACGGCGGCTCGATCACCATCACCAGCGGCCGCTTCGCCGAACCGGTGCCGGGCAGCTCGCTCGGCTTCCTGGTGAACGCGGGCCTGGAGGCGTTCGTCCGGGCGGCCGCCACGGAACTGCCCCGCGGCCTGCGCCTGAACGCGGTCAGCCCCGGCTGGGTGAGCGAGACCCTGACCGGCCTCGGCATGGACCCGGCGGACGGCACCCCGGCGGCTGACGTGGCCCGGCTCTACTCCGAGTCGGTGGAGGGCACGGCGAGCGGCCGTACGTGGACATCCAGCCCGCCCACCCCCGGCCCCTCCACCTCGGGCAGCAGCCGCATGTCCCGGCCGTAGTCACCGCCCGCCAGAGACCTGTACGGCACCGGCTCGTCGGTGAAGAGCCCGCCGAGCCGCCGCCCGTACTTACGCTTGGCCGCCTCGAACCGCTCCTCCGTCACGTCGACCGAGTCGTACATCGCGAACGGCTCCAGCGGCGTCATCCCCGTGAACCAGAACAGGCCGTGCTGCAGCGGAAACAGCACGTCCGCCAGCCGCCCGTGGATGCCCCGCTCCGAGAAGGCCGACTCCCGGGCCCCGACCGTCACCGACAGGAGCGCCCGCCGCCCGCCCAGGGCGCCTTCGGTGTACGGCGGCGGCACGGAGGGCCCGTGGGCGAACTCGAAGGTGAACACCCGGTCGATCCACCCCTTCAGCACCGCCGGCACCGAGAACCACCACATCGGGAACTGCAGGATGACCGCGTCGGCCCAGCGCACCTTCTCCTGCTCGGCCGCGATGTCCGCCGACAGCCGCCCCGCCAGGGTGGCCTCCCCGGACACCGCCAGCACGTCCAGCCGACGGTCGCCGGCGTGGTCGGGGAAGTCGTCGGCGTCCACCCCGGCCTTCCACTTCATCGCGTACAGATCCGACTCGCGCACCTCGTGCCCGGCCGCCCGCAGCTCCTCGGCCGCGAACCCGGTCAGGGCGGCGTTGAGCGAGCGGGGCTCGGGGTGGGCGCTGACGATGAGAATCTTCTTGGCATTGCTCATGAGACCACGTTCGCGCAGGTGAAAGGGGGTAGCCAGAACCCTGTCGAACCGGCGGAACGGCGATCCTGGTATTGGTGGACATACCCTTGAATCATGGCCACCGCGAACCACGCCGATGCCGAGCGGGCGCTCGGCGGCTTCCTGCGCGCCCGCCGGGGACGCGTCACGCCCGAACACGCCGGGATCAACGGCGGGTTGAACGGCGGGCGCCGCCGCCGGGTGCGCGGCCTGCGCCGTGAGGAGCTCGCCCAGCTCGCCGGGATCAGCGTCGATTATTACGTACGTCTTGAGCAGGGCCGCGCCACCCAGCCCTCTCCCGAGGTGCTCGACGCCCTGGCCAGAGCCCTCGACCTGGACGTCGCCGAGCGCCGCCACCTGGCCACCCTGGCCGGCGCCAGGCGTGACGACCCGGCTCCCGACGCCCGGGTCAGCCCGCTGCTGCGCCGCCTCCTCGACGACCTCACCCGTTTCCCCGCGTTCGCCACGAACCACCGCCTCGACGTCGTGGCCTGGAACACCCTGGGCGCCGAACTGATCGGCGGCCTGGCCGACCCGGCCCGCCGCGACCGGAACAACGCCAGGTTCCTGTTCCTCGACCCCGCCGCCCGCGAGGTGCACCCCGACTGGGCGGACCGGGCGGCGGAGGCCGTGGGCCAGCTACGGGTCGCCGCCGCCAATTACCCCGCCGACGGAGACCTCGCCGCCCTCATCACCGAGCTGTCCGCGGGCAGCGAGGACTTCCGGCGCGTCTGGGCCACGGGCGAGGTCGTCATGTGCGCCGCGGGCCGCAAGCGGCTGTGGCACCCGGCGACCGGCCTGCTCATCCTGGACTTCGAGACCCTCCACGTGCCGTCGGCACCGGGCGAGACCGGCCTGGTCGTGCACGTGTTCAGCGCCGAGGACGGCACCCCGGAGGCCGCCGCCCTGGCGAAGCTTCAGGTGCAGGGGTAGGCGGCCCAGTTGAGGTAGCCGGTGACCCTGCCCCACATCGACACCTCACCATTGCAGTGCTCCGTCTTGACCCCGACCAGGTTGGTGCGCGCGGAGTCGGAAAAGTACTGGGAGTTGCACATGTAGCCGGCCAGGCAGCGAGGGGCGGCCTGCGCGACGGCCGGTACGGTGGCGAGCGCGAGGGTGGTCAAGGCCGCGACGGCCAGCACACGACGGATCATGAAACGTCCTCTCTTGTTGTTTCTCGTACACGGATGACCTGGGTGCCGCCCCATCGGAGCCGGCCGCCCGGTCAGAAGCAGGGACGCTCGGAGAAGGTCAGATAGGGACCGCGCACACCCCAGGTACGGGTGGTTCCGTCGCAGTCCTCCTGCTTACCGCCGACGGCGTTGGTGTGGGCGGAGTCGGAGTAGTACGTGGTGGTGCAGGAGTAGTCGAGCCCGCAGGGCCTGGCCTGCGCCGGGCCGGCCGGTAGAACGACGAGAGTGGTCGCGGTCAGGGCTACGGCTATGAGGGCGCGACGGATCATCAGGGTCCTTCCCGAGAACGAACCAGCACAGGGTCCCGCGACTTCATGGTCGGCCCAACCGATGATCGAAATGATCCGTCCTCTTGGAGGAAAACGCAAGAGGGGCTCATATTCCACTGAACCCTGGAGAACGACAGGAATCGGACGCGCACCCGGGACTCTCGTACGAGAAGATGCCGCCCATGACGATCACCACCCCTGAGGCACCCGCAACCGCCCCCGCACCGAAACCCAGAAAATCGCGATGGTTGCGGTGGGCCGCCTTACCCTTGATTCCGCTGCTCCTCCTCTACGTGGTCGCCATGACACCGCACTGGCTCGACGACTACCGCGTGTCCCGCCTCATGGACCGCATCCTGGACCACCCGCTACCTCCGGAGACCGGCTTCGGCGATTTCGGCACGCAGGCCGTGGTGAGCGGCGATTCCACCGACTGCTGGGTCGACCTGCGTTTCTCACTGGACATGAAAAGGCCGACGGACGAGATCCTGGCCCATTACCGAAAGGCGGACTTCACGAAGGGGGACGACAATTTCTCCGAGATCGATTTCTCCGCATGGGTGTGGTACGACGACTCCGGCAAGCCCTCGGCCGCCACGGACAAACCGGTGGTCCACGGATCGCTGGTCATCGAGGTGAGCGCTCTGTTCCCGGGGAGCACCTTCATGGACACCCGCTGCTGGTAAGAGCCCATGACGTCGCCTACCCGCCAGGGGAGGGGAGGAGTCTGTGGCGAACGCACGGGCGACACCCGGGCTCTTGTCGAAAGGTTGGGGCTCACGTCGGCCGATGAAGTCCTCAGGCTGTGCACGGAGATCTTCCCCGACGAACCCGTTCCCGATCGCGCTCAACCCATGTTGGAAGATCTGTTCGCGGCGAGTGGACACCTCCGCTCAGGTCAGGTAAGCGCTGATCGGCAGGCACAGATCAGCAAATCCTCCAGGAAGGCCTGTCTCCCGTTTTGCCTTCGACCTGCCTCTTGCCCAAAGCATGCACTTGACCTGTCGGGCGGTGCCGGGTTCGAACCAGTGACCCCTCGCTTGTAAGCCGAGTTGCCCATGAGCCGCCGGCCCACCCCCCGGGAGAGCGTGAGAGGGCTGGAAGCCCTTTCGCCCCTGGGCTCGTGGCGGAGCCCCTGGGAGGCAGGGCCCGAGTGTGCGAGGACCGTGCGTCGAGGAGCCTGAAGTGGTTCTGGGTGGCGTTTCGGTGAAAGGGCAGGTCAACGGGTCGTAGGGCGCTTGCAATCGATCTGTTCAGGCGGTATTAAAGAAAGCCGCAAGTTTCCTCCAGCACGTTTTGTACATGCGACATCTGACCAAAATCCTTGTGCCTGTCCTCGCAGGCTTGATCGCCCTTACCGGACTGACCGGTACGGCTGCTCAGGCTGCCGCCCCCACCCGGCTCGACTCCTTTTACGGGCAGCGGATCTCCTGGACCCCCTGTGGCGGGGGGTTTCAGTGTTCCGCTGTTCAGGTTCCGCTCGACTATTCGAAGCCGGATGGCAAGCGGATTAAGATCAGCATGATCCGGCTTCCGGCCACGGGTAAAAAGGCCGGCTCGTTGCTGGTGAATCCGGGTGGGCCCGGTGCGTCTGGTGTGGCTTTTGTGAAAGGGAACAAGGCCGCTGTTTCGGCGGCCGTTCGGGAACGGTTCGACATCGTGGGATTCGATCCGCGCGGTGTCGGTGCCTCGTCGCCGGTGAAGTGTTTCGGGCCACTCGATCTGGACGCCTACTTCGCGGTGGATCCGACTCCCGACACGCGCGCCGAGGCCAAGCTGGCCCAGCGGTGGGATCGGCTGTTCGCCAAGTTCTGTGCGAAGAACTCCACCAAGAAGCTGCTGGCGCAGGTCAACACGGTGAACGCGGCGCGGGACATGGACGTGATGCGGGCCGCCCTGGGCGATGAGCGGCTCACGTACCTGGGTTTCTCGTACGGGACGTATCTCGGGTCGATCTACGCCGACCTTTACCCGAGGCGGATTCGGGCGATGGTGCTCGACGGTGCCGAGGATCCGTCTCAGACGGGGGCGGAGTTCGGGCGGGACCAGGATCGCGGGTTCCAGGTGGCGACCGCGTCGTTCCTGCGCGACTGTTTCAGGACCAAGGGCTGCCCGTTCAAGAAGCACACGGTCAAGGCGGCGCTGAAGAAGCTCGACCAGCTCTACCTGCGGGCCGACATCGCCCCGCTGCGCAACGCGTACGACAGCCGGCAGGTCAACGAGGCCGTGGTACGGACGGCGGTGGAGTACTCGATGTACTCGACCGCCCTCTGGCCGAGGCTGCGCCAGGCGCTGACGGACGCCTCCAAGGGCGAGGGCGCCAGGCTGTTGCTGCTGGCCGACGAGAGCAACGGGCGGCGCGCCGACGGCACCTACGACAACGATTTCGCGGCCCTCATGGCCATCAACTGCGTCGACCATCCCGAGAGCCCGTGCGCGTACTGGCCGGTCAAGGGCAAGAGATACCCGAAGAAGGTCCGGGCCGCCGGTTCGCCACCGATCGTGGTGGTCGGTACGACCCGTGATCCGGCGACCCCGTACAAGCTGGCCCGATCGCTGGCGGGGCAGTTGCGCAACGGCGTGCTGCTGACCAACGACGCCGACGGCCACACCGCCTATTCCGGCGGCGAGTCGTGCCTGGAGCGGCAGATCGACCGATACCTGATCACGACGCGGGCGCCGCAGCCGAAAGCCTGCACCAAGGCTTGAAAGGTTCGAGTCAACCCCGGTCGCGCCTGCGGGGTGGCGGCCGGGGGATCGGGAGAGATTGGGCGGGACAGGACGTAGCCGGAAATTGCGGCCGGTAGTCCGAAAGTAGAGTCCCGGGGAGCCCATGGAGTCGCTGCTGATCCTGCATGCGGTGGCGGCGATCTGCGCTCCCTGGCTGGCCGCCCGCATGGGACGCGCCTCCCTCTACCTGCTGGCCGTGCCGCCCGCGGCCGGTTTCTGTTACACGCTCTGGCTGGCGGCGCGCGGGCTGCCCGTGCGCGAGAGCACCCCGTGGGCCCCCGTGATGGGCATGGAGCTGTCCTTCCGCGCCGACCCGCTCGCCGTGGTGATGATGTGCCTGGTCACCGGCGTCGGCGCGCTCGTCCTCGTCTACAGCGCCCGCTACTTCGCGCGGGGCGACGGCCGCTACGGCGGCGTGATGGTGGCCTTCGCCGGGTCGATGCTGGGGCTGGTGACGGCCGACGACCTGCTCCTGCTGTACGTGTTCTGGGAGCTGACCACCGTCTTCTCCTACCTGCTCATCGGGTACGACCCGCTGAGCAAGCCGAGCCGGCGGGCCGCGATGAAGGCCCTGTCGGTCACCACGTTCGGCGGCCTGGCGATGCTGGCCGGGTTCGTGCTGCTCGGCCAGGCGGCGGGCACGTACCAGATCTCGGAGATCGTCGCCCGTCCCCCGGACATCGGCCCGGTCGCCCTGGTGCTGATCCTGGCGGGGGCGCTGTCGAAGTCGGCGATCTTCCCGTTCAGCACGTGGCTGCCCGCCGCGATGGCCGCGCCGACGCCCGTGTCGGCGTATCTGCACGCGGCGGCCATGGTGAAGGCGGGCGTGTACCTGCTGGCCAGGCTCGGCCCCGCGGTCGGCGACCTGGCGCCGTGGGGGGCGGTGGCGGTGCCGCTCGGCGCGGTGACGATGCTGCTGGGCGGGTGGCGGGCGCTGCGGGAGACGGATCTGAAGCGGCTGCTGGCCTACGGCACGGTTGGTCAGCTGGGGTTCCTGGTGGTGCTGTTCGGCTCGGGGAACCAGGGCGCGGCGCTGGCCGGGGCGGCCCTGTTGCCGGCGCACGCGCTGTTCAAGGCGGCGTTGTTCCTGGTGGTGGGGATCGTCGATCACGCGGCGGGCACCCGGGAGCTGGGCGAGCTGAGCGGCGTGGGACGGGCGATGCCGTGGGTGTGCGGGGCGGCGGTGCTGGCGGGGGCGTCGATGGCGGGGCTGCCGCCGCTGGCGGGGTTCGCGGCCAAGGAGGCGGCGCTGGAGGCGCTGCTGGACTCGCCGTTCACGCTGGCGGCGGTGGTGGCGGGGTCGGCGCTGACGGCGGCGTACACGCTGCGGTTCCTGTGGGGGGCGTTCGCCGACAAACCGGGCACCGAGCCGCGGCCAACGAAGAAGACACCGGCGGCGATGTTCGGGCCGGCCGCGCTGCTGGCCGGGCTGGGGTTGGTGCTGGCGCCGATGGCGCCCGCGTACGCGGCGTCGATGTCCGGATATATCGGGACCTATCGCGAGCGCGGGCATGAGACCCACCTCGCCATCTGGAGCGGGGTCTCCCTGCCGCTGCTCCTGTCGGCCGGGACGCTGGCGGCCGGGGTGGTGCTGTTCCTGGCCAGGGAGCCTGTCGCCAGGGTGGGCTCGGCCCTGCACGTGGTCGACTCCGGCCGGATCTTCTGGGCCGCCGTACGACGGCTCGACCACTTCGCCATCCAGGTCACCGGCTTCATCCAGCGCGGCTCCCTCCCCGACTACCTGATGCTCACCCTGCTGGCCACCGTCGGCGTCGGCCTGTTCTCCCTCCTGTACGGCGGCCCGCCCCGCCTCGACCCGCCCATCGTCGCCTGGCAGCGCCCCGAGCAGCCCGTCGTCACCGTGCTCCTGGTGGCGGCGGCCGCGCTGGTGCTGTTCGCCCGCGCGTACATCCTGCTGGCCCTGGCCATCGGCCTCACCGGTTACGGCACGGCGCTGCTGTTCCTCGCCCACGGCTCGCCCGACCTGGCGCTGACCCAGTTCCTGGCCGAGACGCTGAGCCTGGTGGTGTTCGCGCTGGTGCTGCGCCGCCTGCCGGTCGACCCGGTCAAGGGGCGGCTGCCGTTCGCGTTCCGGATGGGGCTCGGGCTCGCGGTGGGCGTGGTGGCCACCGGCGCGGGCATGCTGGCGATGGGCGCGCGGAACGCCGAGCCGGTGGGCGCGCTGCTGGGGCCGGCGGCCGTGGAGGCGGGCGCCCGCAACGTGGTCAGCGCGCTGATCCTCGACATCCGCGCCTGGGACACCATGGGCGAGAGCACGGTGCTCATCGTGCTGACGCTGGGCGTGACGAGCCTGGTGTTCCTGCGGCGCAGGTCGTACAGCATCGAGCGGGCCGAGGGCGGGCACCGCCCGAGAGCGCACTGGCTGGCGGCCACGCTGCCGCACGGGCAGCGGGCGCTGGCGTTCGAGGTGGCGGCCCGGCTGACGTTCCACACCGTGCTGCTGCTGTCGGTGTTCCTGCTGTTCATCGGGCACAGCGGGGTCGGCGGCGGGTTCGCGGGCGGCATCGTGGCGGGGCTGGCGATCACCGTGCGGTTCCTGGCGGGCGGGCGCAACGAGCTGGCGGTGGCCGTGCCGGTGCACGCGGGCGTGCTGATGGGCGCGGGCCTGACGCTGTCGGCGGGCACGGCGCTGCTCGGGCTGCTGTTCGGGCGGGCGGCGCTGGACATGCTGGCCACGGACGTGAGCGTGCCGCTGGTGGGGCACGTGCACCTGTCCACGGGGCTGCTGTTCGACCTCGGCGTGTACGTCTCCGTCATCGGCATGGTCCAGGACGTGCTGCGCGGCCTCGGGGCAGAGCTGGACCGCCAGATCGACACGGAGGGCGCGTGACCGTCTCCCTGCTGCCGTTCCTGGCCTGCTGCGTGCTGATCACGACGGGGGCGACGCTGCTGCTGGAGCGGAGCCTGGTCCGGATCCTGGCCGGCGTCATCGTGCTCGGCAACGGCGTGAACCTGCTGATCGTCACCTCGGGCGGCGGCTCGGGCGGCCCGCCCTTCACCGGCACGACGGGGATGGCCGATCCGCTGCCGCAGGCCATGGTGCTCACGGCCATCGTGATCACCCTGGGCGTGACGGCGTTCCTGCTGGCCCTGGTCCACCGATCGTGGCAGCTCACCGGCAGCGACGAGGTCCAGGACGACACCGAGGACCGCCGCGTGCGGCTGCGCGCCCGGCGCGGCGAGCTGGGCGACGCCGTACGCGCCCGGCGGGACGCCTACCGCCGGCTGGTCGTCGAGCAGCGGGCCGAGCTGGCGAATCTGGAGGCCGAGCAGGCCGAGCGCGAGCGGCTGGAGGAGGCCGACCTGGAGCGGCGCATCGCCCGGGTGCACGACGAGCTGGGGCAGTGGATGGGCCGGCTCAGGCAGGAGGGAGTCTCGCAGGAGGAGCTTGAGGACCGCTTCGAGGAGGCCGGGCTGCGCGCGGACGCGGCCGCCATGGGCAACCTGCAGCGCATCGAGCAACTGCGGGAGGAGCACCGGCGGGGGCGGGAGGAGCAGGCGGCCAGGGAGAAGGCGCTGCGCAAGAAGCTGAGAAGGCGCCAGCGGGAGGCGCTCAAGCAGATGCGGGCGGCCATCAGGGAGGAGCGCGAGCGGCAGGCCCTCGCGCTGGATCCCGAGCTGGAGGGCGAATGAGCCTGATCTGCCTGCCGGTGCTGCTGCCGCTGCTGGCCGCCGGGGTGAAGCTGGCGATCGGCGCCCGGCTGCGGCGGCTGCAGTCGCTCATCAGCCTCGTCACGCTCGGCATCTCGCTGGCCGTGTCGGTGGTGCTGCTGGTCGCGGCCGACGAGCACGGCCCGCAGGTGACCGAGCTGGGCGGGTGGGCCTCGCCGATCGGCATCTGCCTGGTGGCCGACCGGCTGTCGACGCTGGTGCTGGTCGTGTCGTCGGCGGTGACGCTGTGCGTGATGGCGTACTCGGTGGTCAACGCCTATGACGAGCAGGAGCACGACGCCCCGATGGCGATCTTCCATCCGGCGTTCCTGGTGATGGTGGCGGGGGTGGCGGACGCGTTCCTGTCGGGTGACCTGTTCAACCTGTTCGTGGCGTTCGAGCTGCTGCTGAGCGGCTCGTACGTGCTGCTCACCTTCGGCGGCACCGAGTCCAGGATCCGGGCGGGCGCCACGTACACGCTGATGGCGCTGGCCTCGTCGATGTTGTTCCTGATCGCGCTGGCCATCACCTACGCCGCCACCGGGACGCTGTCCCTGGCGCAGCTCGCGGTGCGCTTCGCCACGCTGCCCGAGCAGGTCAAGCTGCTGGTGGAGCTGACGCTGCTGCTGGTGTTCGCGATCAAGGCGGCGATCTTCCCCCTGTCGGCGTGGCTGCCCGACTCCTACCCGACCGCGCCGGCCCCGGCCACGGCGGTGTTCGCGGGGCTGCTCACCAAGGTGGGCGTCTATTCGATCATCCGGCTGGAGGCGCTGCTGTTCCCCGGCGGGCCGGTCTCGACGCTGCTGATGTGGGTGGCGCTGGCCACGATGCTGGCCGGTGTGCTGGGCGCGGTGGCGCAGACGGACCTGAAGCGGATGTTGTCGTTCACGCTGGTCAGCCACATCGGCTACATGGTGTTCGGGGTGGCCCTGTCCACCGTGGCGGGGCTGGCGGGCGCGATCTTCTACGTGGTGCACCACATCACCGTGCAGACGAGCCTGTTCCTGGTGACCGGGCTGATCGAGCGGCGTACCGGCACCACGTCGGTGACCCGGCTGGGCGGCCTGATGACGGCCACGCCGGTGATCGCGGTGCTGTTCTTCGTGCCGGCCATGAACCTGTCGGGCATTCCGCCGATGTCGGGCTTCCTGGGCAAGCTGATGCTGGTGCAGGCGGGCCTGGCCGACGGCGGCCGGCCGGCGGTCACGCTGGTGGCCGCGGGACTGGTCACGAGCCTGCTCACCCTGTACGCCGTCGCCAAGGCATGGGGCAAGGCGTTCTGGCGCGGCCCGCGAAGCGACCGGGTGGGCCGGGTCCTGGAGAGCGAGGAGTACACCGGCGAGGACCCCACCGTCACCACGGCCACGCTGCCGGTGGCGCTGCCGATCGCGGTGGCGGCGCTGGTCGCGCTCGGACTGTCGTTCACGGTGCTGGCCGGGCCGCTGTCGGCGCTGGCGGAGCGGGCGGCGACGGAGCTGATGGCGCGCGAGCCCTACATCACCGCCGTCCTGGGAGGGGTGCGATGAACCGGGAACCGCTGGCGCCCAGGCTGTTCGGCCGGCGGGTGCCACTGCCGCTCGTGGCCTGGCTGGCACTGGTGTGGGTGCTGTTGTGGGGCGACCTGTCGGCCGGGAACGTGCTGGGCGGGCTGGCGGCCGGGCTGGTGGTGTCGTGGCTGCTGCCGCTGCCGATCCTCGATCCGGGCATCAGGGTGCGTCCGGTGGCGCTGGTCCGGTTCCTGGTGTGCTTCGGGTGGGACATGGTGGCCTCGACCGCGCGGGTGGTGTTCTGGGTGGCGCATCCCCGGCCGCCGCCGACGATGATCGTCCGGGTGCGGCTGCGCACGTCGTCCGAGTCGATGACGGTGCTGATCATGATCGCGCTGTCCACCGTCCCCGGCAGCCTGGTGCTGGAGGCGTACGAGAAGGACCTGGTCCTGCACGTGCTGGGCATCCCAGGCGATATCGAAGGCGGCGTCGAAGGCGGTGTCGAAGGCGCGGTGCGGGCGGACGTGGCGGGGCTGGAGTCGCGGATCGTGGCGGCGTTCGGCACCCGCCGGGACCGGGAGGAGCTGCGATGACGATCGTGTACCTGGTGACGGTGGGGCTGCTCGGGTGCGGGGCGGCGGCCGCGCTCTACCGGGTGGCGCGCGGGCCCTCGATGCTGGACCGGGCGGTGGCGCTCGACGTGCTGACCTCGTTGTCGATGTGCGGCGCCGGGGCGTTCGCGGTGGCCAGGGACGACTATTCGGACCTGCCGATCCTGCTGGTGCTGTCGCTGCTGGGGTTCGTCGGGTCGGTGTCGGTGGCCAGGTTCTTCTCGGGGAGGTCGCGATGATGGACGTGCTCGCGGCGGTCTGCCTGCTCACCGGTGCCGCGCTGGCGCTGTCGGCCGGGGCCGGGCTCGTGCGCTTCCGCTCGACGCTGGACCGCATGCACGCGGGCACGAAGCCGCAGGTGCTGGGCGTGCTGCTGGTGCTGCTGGCCATGTGGCTGCACCGGCCCGGCTGGGCGAGCGCCGGGCCCCTGCTGCTGGCCGGGATCTCACAGGTGATCACCGTGTCGGTGGCGGCCTACATGATCGCGCGGGCCGCGTACACGCGTCAGTCCTCGGACGACGACACCGAGCTGCCCTCCGACGACTGATCGTCGGACCGGTCGAGGGACGGCTGCCCGAACCACGTCCACAGCGCCAGCACCGCCAGGACACCGGCGGTGATCCAGGCCAGGGTCGCGTCGAACAGGTAGTCGATCACGAACATGGTGGACGTGGTCATCGACACCACCAGGGAGAGCGCGCCTAAGATGCCGTAGATGTTCGAACGGCGTACCAGGGTCTCCTTGTGGCCCTGGCGGAACAGCACCCGGTGCTGCGCCGTCGGGGCGATGTAGCAGATCGAGGCCAGCGCGGCGCTGACCAGCGCCGCGTAGTACAACCACCGGTCCGTCTGGTCCAGCCGCGCGAACGATGAGGAAAAAGGCACGGTGAGCAGGAATGCGAACAGCACCTGCACCCCGGTCACCGCCACGCGCGCGCCCTGCAGGAGCTCCACGAAGTTCCGGTCCGCGCGCTCCTCGTGCGACTCGTTTTTCACGCCGCCTCCCGCTGGTCGACGAAAAGCTTCCTCTTCCGCATGACGGGCGGCTAAAACCTCGACGTGAGGATCTTGGCCGGAGTGAGCGGGAGATCGCGGACGCGGTGGCCGGTGGCGTGGTAGACGGCGTTGCCGATCGCGGCGGCCGTGCCGACGATACCGATCTCGCCGATGCCCTTGCTGCCCATCGGGTTGAGCTCGCCGTCCCGCTCCTCCAGCCAGTACGCCTCCACGCCGCCCGCGTCGGCGCAGGCGGGCACGTGGTACTGGGCCAGGTCGCGGTGGAGGAAGCCGCCGAACTCCTCGTCGGTGACCGTCTCCTCCATCAGCGCCATCCCGAGCCCCATGGTCATGCCGCCCAGGAACTGCGACCGCGCGAGCTTGGCGTCCACGATGTGCCCGGCGGCGAACACGCCGAGCAGGCGCGGCACCCGGACCTCGCCGGTGACCGCGCTGACGCGGACCTCGGCGAACTGGGCGCCGAACGCGTGCCTGGCCAGCTTCGCGTCGGCCTTGACCTCCTCGGTGGTGTCGGCGCGGCCTGTCCGGCCGTCGCGCCGCAGCTCCTCGCAGGCGCGTACGACCGCCGAGCCCCACGACGCCGTGCCCATGGAGCCGCCGGCGACGGGCGCGTCGGGCAGGGCGCTGTCGCCGAGCTCAAGGTGCACCCGCTCGGGCGGCACGCCCAGGGTGTCCGCCGCGATCCTGGTCAGGACGGTACGGGCACCGGTGCCGATGTCGGTGGCGGCCACCTCGACGCGGACGTCGCCGTCGCCCCGCAGCGAGGCCACGGCCTTGCACGGGCTGCGCCTGGCCGGGTAGGTGGAGGAGGCCACCCCCGAGCCGATCAGCCACTCCCCCTCACGCCTGACGCCGGGCTCGGGGTCGCGCTCGTCCCAGCCGAAGCGGCGGGCGCCCTCGCGCAGGCAGGCCACCAGGTGGCGGGAGCTGAACGGCAGGCCGGTCCCGGGCTCGGTGCCGGGGTCGTTGACGATCCGCAGCTCCACGGGGTCGATGCCGGCGGCGTAGGCCAGCTCGTCCATGGCGGACTCCAGGGCGTACATGCCGGGGCACTCGCCCGGTGCGCGCATCCACGACGGGGTGGCCACGTTCAGCCGGACGAGCCGGTGGGCGGTGCGCAGCGCCGGGGTGGCGTACATGGCACGCGCCGGGACGGCGGTCTGCTCGGCGAACTCCACCAGCGTGGAGCTCTGCTCGTACGCCACGTGCTCCAGCGCCGTGAGCCGCCCCGCCGCGTCGGCGCCGAGCCGCAGCCGCTGGATGGTGGGCGTGCGGTAGCCGGTGACGTCGAACATCTGCTGCCGGGTCAGCGCGATCTTTACCGGGCGGCCCACGGCCCGGGCGGCCAGGGCGGCGAGCACGGCCTGCGGCCGGGTGGTGCCCTTCGAGCCGAACCCGCCGCCCACGTGCCGGGACACCACGCGGACCGAGCCGGGGTCCAGGCCGAGCGTCCTGGCGATGGCGTCGCGGCCGGAGGAGGTGCCCTGTGAGCCGTCGTACACCAGCAGCCCGCCCTCCTCGTCCCAGACGGCCAGGGACGCGTGCGGCTCCATCGGGTTGTTGTGCAGGACGGGCGTCGTGTACGTGACGTCCACGGTCGCGGCGGCCCGCGCCAGCCCGGCCTCGACGTCGCCGTGCCCGGTGTCGGTGGGAAAGCCGGGGTTGACGACCTCCGGCTTGTAGAGGCCGGGGTGGTCGGCGCTCAGGCGCACGTCGTGGTCGTCGGGGTCGTACTCGACGCGGACGGCCGCGGCGGCGGCACGGGCGTTCTCGTAGGTGTCGGCCACGACTGCGGCGACGAGCTGGCCCCGGTAGGCGACGTCGCGGCTCTGGAACAGGGCCAGCTCCCCTTCGGCGCCCTCGCCCAGGGGCGGCGGATCATCGCAGGACAGCACGGCCAGCACGCCGGGCAGCTCCAGCGCCGGGCCGCCGTCCACGCGCTTGACGCGGCCCTTGGCGATGTGCGACTGCACGGGGTAGCAGTAGGTGACGCCCTCGACCGGATATTCGGCCGCGTACGTCGCCAGCCCCGTGACCTTGACGCGGCCCTCGATGCGGTTCACGATGCCAGCTCCTCCAGCGTGGAGACGATCAGGTTGCGGGCCAGCGGCACCTTGTAGGCGTTGCGTGGCAGCGGCCGGGCCTGCTCCAGCTCGGCCTCGGCGGCCGCCAGGAACGCCGCGCCGGTCGCGGGGCCGCCGATCAGGGCCCGCTCGGCGCGTTCGGCCCGCCAGGGGACGTGGGCGACGCCGCCGAGCGCGATCCGGCAGCCCGCGACCGTGCCGTCGGCCCCGACGTCGAGCACGGCGGCGATGGAGACGAGCGCGAACGCGAACGACGCCCGCTCGCGCACCTTGCGGTAGGTGGAGGCGCCGGGCGGCGGCGCGGGCAGCTCGACGGCCGTGATCAGGTCGCCGGGCCCGAGCACGGTGTCCTTCTCCGGCTCCTCGCCGGGCAGGCGGTGCAGGCCGGGCATGGGCACGATGCGGTCGCCGCCCGGCCCCGTGACGTGCACCTCGGCCTCCAGCGCGGCCAGCGCGACCGCCATGTCGGACGGGTGGGTGGCCACGCAGGCGTCCGAGGCGCCGAGCACGGCCAGGCCGGCGTGGTCGCCCTCGATCGCCGGGCAGCCGGAGCCGGGGCGGCGCTTGTTGCACGGCCTGGTCACGTCCTGGAAGTACGCGCAGCGGGTGCGCTGCAGCAGGTTGCCGGCGACCGTCGCGAGGTTGCGCACCTGCCCCGACGCGCCGCTCAGCACCGCGCGCGCCAACATGGGGTAGCGGGCCCTGATCAGGGGATCGACGGCGAGGTCGGTGTTGCGCACGGTGGCGCCGACGCGGACGCGGTCGCGGACGGCCTCGATCGTGTCGAGGGGCAGGCGGCTGACGTCCAGCAGCCGTTCGGGCTCGGCCACGCCCAGCCGCATGAGGTCGACCAGGTTGGTGCCGCCGCCCAGGTACATGGTGCCGGGGGCGTAGGCGCGCACGGCCTCGGCCGGGCCGGTGGCGCGGGCGTACTCGAAGGGTTTCACGGGGCCACCTCGGCGATCGCGCTCACGATGTTGACGTACGCGCCGCAGCGGCACAGGTTGCCGCTCATGCGCTCGCGGATCTCCTCGGGCGTGAGGTCCGGGTCGAGGGTGATGTCGCCGGTGACGGCGCTCGGGCCGGGCTCACCGAGCATGCCGACGGCCGAGCAGAGCTGCCCCGGCGTGCAGTAGCCGCACTGGAACGCGTCGTGCTCGATGAACGCGGCCTGCAGCGGGTGCAGGTCGTCCCCTTCGGCCAGCCCCTCGACGGTGGTGATCTCCAGCCCGTCGACGGCCACCGCCAGCGCCAGGCAGGAGTTGGCCCGCCGGCCGTCGATCAGGACCGTGCAGGCCCCGCACTGCCCGTGGTCGCAGCCCTTCTTCGCGCCGATGAGTCCCAGTCTTTCGCGGAGCAGGTCGAGCAGCGACATCCGCGGATCCACGTCCACCGCGCGCGACACGCCGTTCACCTGCAGGGTGATCTCCATGGCGACCGACTACCCGACCTCCAGAAGAGACAACCTCTGAGCCCGGTAAAGCCGTTCATCCCCGTGCGTCCGTTTTGTGGGCAGAGTGGCGGGTAGCCCGGCGGACATGGGCCGGGCTTGGGACGAGCAGATGACCGAATCGGCGGCGGTGCTGACCGTCAACGCCGGCTCGTCGAGCCTGCGCCTCGACCTCGTGCAGGGCGGCAGCGTGCTGGACAGCGCGTACGCCGAGCGCCCCGTCGATCCCGGGTCGGCCACGGAGGAGCTGTCGGGGTTCCTCGGCGGGCACTTCGACCGCGACATCAGGGCGGTGGCCCACCGCCTGGTGCACGGCGGTGACCTCGTCCGCGCGCCCACGGTGGCCGACGACGAGACGGTCGCGGGGCTGCGCGGCCTGACGAGCCTGGCACCGCTGCACCTGCCACCGGCGCTGGCCCTGCTGGAGGCCGCCCGCGAACAGCTTCCCGCCGTGCCGCACGTGCTCTGCCCGGACACGGCCTTCCACGCCGACCTGCCCGAGTCCGCCGCCGTCTACGCCCTGCCGCAGGAGTGGCGCGAACGCTGGGGCCTGCGCCGCTACGGCTTCCACGGCCTGTCGTACGCCCACGCCGCCGACCGGGTGGCCGAACTGCTCGGCCGGCCCCTCGCCGAGCTCGACCTGCTGATCACGCATCTGGGCGGCGGCTGCTCGGTGTGCGCGGTGTCGGGCGGGCGCAGCCTGGACACCTCGATGGGCTTCACACCGCTGGAGGGCGTGCCCATGAGCAAGCGCTCGGGCAGCATTGACCCTGGCCTGCTCGTGTGGCTGCTGTCCGAGGGCCAAATGCCGGTCAAGGAGCTGGCCGAAGGGCTGGAACGCCGCTCCGGGCTGCTGGGCCTGTCGGGCGGGCGCTCCGGCGACACCCGGGACCTGGTGGCGGCGGCGGGCGAGGGCGACGAGAGGGCCGCGCTGGCGCTGGAGGTCTTCGCGCACCGGGCGGCCAGGGAGATCGCGGCGGCGGCGACCTCGCTGGAGCGCGTGGACGCGCTGGTGTTCACGGGTGAGATCGGCTGGGACCAGGCCGAGGTGCGCGAGGCCGTGTGCCGCCGCCTGGGCCTGCTCGGCGTCCAGCCCCCCGTCCAGGGCAACCGGCATGACGACGGGCCGGTGAGCGCGTACGACGCGGCCGTCCCCGTCCTGGTGGTGCAGGTACGCGAGGAGCTCCAGCTCGCCCGCGAATGCCTGCGCATCCTCGCGGAGGAGGACGAATGACGAGCACCGACGAGGTACGGCGCTCCGCGCTGCCACTGAACACCGCCGACGACCTCGGCCCGCTCATCGAACGCGTCGGCGACGCCCGTTTCGTGCTGATCGGCGAGGCCAGTCACGGCACGCACGACTTCTACCTGTGGCGCGACCGGCTGACCCGCCGCCTGATCGAGGAGAAGGGGTTCGGCTTCGTCGGCGTCGAGGGCGACTGGCCGGACTGCGAGCGGGTCCACCAGGCCGTCACCGGCGACACGGACCCGTTCGAGGCGCTGTACACCTTCCGGCGCTGGCCCACGTTCATGTGGGCCAACGAGGAGGTCGTGCACTTCTGCCGCTGGCTGCGGCGCTGGAACGCCGGGCGGCCGCCGGAGCGGCGCTGCGGCTTCCACGGCCTGGACGTCTACAGCCTGTGGGACTCGCTGCGCGCCGTCCGCCGCTACGCCGCCGTGCACCTGCCCGAGCGGATGGACGCGGTGATGGAGGCCCTGCGCTGCTTCGAGTCCTACGGCCACGATCCACGGCAGTACGCCCTGGCCACCCGGCTGGTGCCGGACACCTGCGAGGACGAGGTCGTCGGCCTGCTGTCCGCGGTCGAAAGGGCCGCCCCCGACGACCTCGGGGTGCGCCAGAACGCCGAGGTCGTGGCCGGGGCCGAGCGCTATTACCGGGCCATGGTCCGTGGCGGCCCCGAGTCCTGGAACGTCAGGGACGTGCACATGGCCGACACCCTGGACCGGCTGTCCGGCGAGGACGGCCGCAAGGGTGTCGTCTGGGCGCACAACACGCACGTCGGCGACGCCCGCGCCACCGACATGACGGCCGCCGGGATGACGAACCTGGGCCAGATCGCCCGCGAGCGGCACGGGGACGCGGCGGTGCTGGTGGGGTTCGGCAGTCATCGGGGGTCGGTGGTGGCCGCGCACCGGTGGGGCGAGCAGCACCACGTCATGGCGGTGCCGCCGGCGCGCACGCCGTCCCTGGAGGCGCTGCTGCACGAGGCGGGCCTGTCCCGGGCGCTGTTCGTGGTGCCGCGGGAGGAGCGGCCGTCCTGGTACGACGAGCCGATGGGGCACCGGGCCATCGGCGTCGTCTACGACCCCGGGCGGGAGCATGTGGGCAACTACGTGCCCACGGCGCTGGGCCGCCGTTACGACGCCTTCCTCTGGCTGGCGGAGACCAAGGCCGTGCATCCGCTGCACGGCGAGCCGTGGTGGGACACCGAGCCGGAGACGTATCCGGCGGCCGTGTGAGCGATTGTCGGTGGCGGGTGGTTTGATCAGGTGCTGTGGAGGCGTCGGTCGAGCAGCTCGTCTACGTCCGGGAGGACGAATACACCGTCGCGCGCATGAGCGCCGACGGCGAGCCCGACTTCGTGGCCACCGGGCGGGCGCTGGCCGGGGTGCAGCCGGGCGAGACGCTGCGGCTGGCCGGCGAGTGGGGGCGGCACGCCCGTTACGGGCGGCGGTTCGCGGTCGGCGGGTGCGAGCGGGTGACGCCGTCGTCGGTGCGGGCGATCCGCATCTACCTGGGCTCGGGGCTGATCAGGGGGATCGGGCCGCGACTGGCGTACGCGATCGTCGACCATTTCGGCGAGGCCACGCTCAAGGTGATCGACGGCGAGCCCGAGCGGCTCACCGAGGTCATCAACATCGGGCCGCTGCGGCAGGGGCAGATCGTCCAGGCGTGGCAGGAGCAGAAGTCGATCGCCGCGCTGATGGTGACGCTGCAGGGGCTCGGGGTCAGCCCGCTGCTGGCGGCCAAGATCTACCAGGTCTTCGGCCAGGACGCCGACGAGGTCCTGACCACCGACCCCTACCGGCTCATCGGGCGGGTCAGGGGCATCGCGTTCCGCATCGCCGACAAGATCGCGCTGCAGTCCGGGGTGCCCGAGCGCAGCCCGCAGCGGGTCAAGGCGGCGCTGCTCGACCGGCTCGAGTCGGCCGGCAGCCGCGACGGGCACTGCTTCGTGCCCGTGGCCGCGCTGGTCAGGGAGACGGCCGAGCTCATCGAGCAAGACCAGGAGCTGGTGCGGCCGATGGTCGACGCGCTGGCGGCCGACCGGCGGGTGGTCGTGGAGTCGTCGCCCGACCAGCCGGGGCAGGTGGTGGCCTACTCCAAGCACGTGCACGCCCGCGAGCTGGCCCTCACCGGACAGCTCACCGCGCTCATGGAGGCCCGCTCGACGCTGCCGCTGCGCTCCTTCCAGGAGGACCCTGGGCTGCACGAAGACCAGCGCGCGGCCGTCACGATGGCGCTGACCAGCACCGTCTCGATCATCACCGGCGGCCCCGGGTGCGGCAAGAGCCACACGGTCAAGGCCATCGCGACCACCGTGCGGGCCGGGGGCGGCACGGTGACGCTCACGGCGCCCACCGGCAAGGCCGCCAAGCGGCTCTCGGAGCTGACCGGGCTGCCCGCGATGACCGTGCACCGGATGCTCGCCCAGCAGCCCGACCCCGACCCCGAGACGCTGTTCGACGAGCGGCCCTCGCAGGCCGACCTGATCGTGGTGGACGAGGCGTCCATGCTCGACCTGCACCTCGCCACCCGGCTCACCGCGGCGGTGCGGCCCGGCAGCCACCTGCTCCTCATCGGCGACAGCGACCAGCTCCCGAGCATCGGCGCCGGCGACGTGCTGGCCGACCTGCTGCGCGTGACGACGATCCCGCGGGTCCAGCTCACCCACGTGTTCCGGCAGGCGGGCGGCAGCGGCATCATCGACGCCGCGCACCGCATCCGCGCGGGCCGGCTGCCGGGCACGCCGGGCGGCGGCGGGTTCTGGTTCGAGGAGCTCGACGACCCCGCCAAGGTGGCCGAGCGGGTGGCGCACCTGGCGATGGTGGCGATCCCGCGCAAACAGGGCGTCGAGCCGGGCCAGGTGCAGGTGCTGTGCCCGATGCGCAAGGGCGAGACGGGCGCCACGGCGCTCGGCCGGCTGATCCAAGACCGGCTCAACCCGGCGGCCGACGACAAGGCCGAGCACTGGTCGGGGGCGACGGTGTTCCGGGTCGGCGACCGGGTGATGCCGATCCGCAACAACTACGACAAGGGCGTCTTCAACGGCGAGACCGGCACGGTGACGGCGGTGGTGCGGGAGGAGCGGGTGATCGACATCCGCACCGACGACGGCGAGAGCGTGCGCTACGGGTTCGATGAGCTCGACGACCTGACACACGCCTACGCGATCAGCGTGCACCGGTCGCAGGGCAGCGAATACCCGTTCGTGGTGGCGCCCATCGTGGCCGAGTCCGGCGGCATCATGCTGCGGCGCAAGCTGCTCTACACGCTGGTGACCAGGGCGAAGGCGTGGGTGGTGCTGGTGGGCCAGCGGGAGGCGCTGGAGCTGGCGGTGCACCGGCTGGGCCACCGCAGGAACACCGGCCTGGCCCGGCGGCTGGCCCTGAGCCTGGACGGCTGAGCACCGGGCGGCGCCGGAACGGGCCGTGGCGTCCGTGGCGCCCGGAGGGCGTGCGCCGGCGGTGGCGCGGGTCCGCCACAGGACCCGCGCCGCTACCGGAGGCTCAGTCCCCCTTGAGGTAGGCGCCGTTCCTGAAGTACGCGAGCAGGGCCGGGCTGTGCGAGCCCAGGGCCTCGGGGTGCACGAGCCAGAGGCCGTACCCCTCCGCGTACAGTTCCGACCCGGACTTGTCCTCCTCGAAGTACTTCTTCGTGTAGGCCGTCAGGGCGACGCCGACGTTGTTGTCGTTGACGAAGCCGACGAGACCCTGTTCACGGCCGGTCACGTATCCCTCGGCCCGGCTGTACTTCTTGCGCCACGCCGACTTGCGCGCGTGCACCTCGGCCCAGCGGTTGAGCTCGTCGTGGTAGGTCAGCCAGGGCTGGTGGTTCGTCTTCCCCGCCAGGTCCTCCTGGATCTTGGTGAACTGGTCGGCGTCGAACTTCTCTCCTCCGTTGATCCTGGTGAGGATGTCCTTGGCGTACACGTACCAGCTATTCAGGTCCCTGTGTTCCTGCTGGAGCTCTTCGAGCAGCGCCTTGGCCGGCTCGAAGCCCTTGTCCGCCTTCATATCCCGCAGGGCCTGGGCGAATACCGCCATCTTCCCGCCCAGTCTCTCGCAGTCGGCGATCTTCGGGTCCGCCGGTTTCCTGGCCGCCACGAGGTTGTAGGTGTCGCGGGCGAGCGTTTCCGCCCCGTTCAGGTCCTTGAGGTCCTGGAACCGGAGCTGGATGGCGTCCGTGATCGGCGCGTTCGCCGGCAACGAACGGTTGGGCGGATAGTGCGGCCCGGCGATGCTCTGGATGGCGAAATCGGCGTTCGCCCGTGATTCGGTCCTGCGGACGACGCTGTCGACCGCGTGGCCGACCTCGTGCAGAATGACCTGAATGCTCGGCGGGCGGGCGGGCGAGTCGTCGCTGCCCCCGTAGAAGCCCTTGTCGTCGCCGGTGAACGCCGCGTCCGTCAGGGTGATCGTGCCCCAGTCGCCCGAGGTCTCCCCCGCCCCGTGCTCGAACCTTCCCTGGGTGTGGGCACCGTGCCTGTCGCCGTCCAGGCTCGGGACACGCCGCACCAGGACCCCCCGCAAGGCCGGCCGGTCCACCACGGGGACGAGGGCGAGCGCGTGGTGGAGCTTGACCATCTCCTCCATGGCCCAGTTGCCGGTGATGCCCGCGAGGTCGTACCTGGTCTTGATGTCGTCCGCCAGTTGGTTGAACTGCATGCCCGGGTCCTGGCCGCCGGTGGGCAGGCCGCGCCCGACGAGGGTGGCCTTGCCGTTGAGGGCCTTGTCGTACGTCAGGATGACCTGCCCGCCGGTCGGGCTGCCGGGGAGGGGCAGGATCGCGCGATAGGTCTTGCCGGCCCGATCCGGCACGCAATAGTGCGCGAGGAGCCACAACAGGGCGTTGTTCTCGTCCTTCGAGAGGTTGTCCGGCCCCCAGATCTCGCTCTTCCTGCCGTTGAGCTGAGTTCCGGCGACCTTTTTGGCGGCCACGTCGGCGTTGAGGACGGCCGGCAGCGCCACGGCGGGAAGGCCCGTGATCTCGTAGTCGATGCGGTCGTGGTGAATGCGCATGGTTCAGCCCTTTCTCGTGGAATCGTGATTGCGTGGCCGCCGGGGAAGTTCGGCGGGCTGGAGCGGGGCGAACGTGTCCCACAGGTCGCCCGGGCCCGGGTTGGCCCTGGTGTCGGCGCCGAAGGCGAGCTTGGCGATGCCCCAGGCGGCGTTCAGGCCCGACTGCAGGGCGTGGTTGACCCAGCCGGCCGACCAGGAGATGTCGTCGCCCGCCAGGAACAGGTTGTTGGACGGCTCGCCGGTGACCTTGTTCTTCATGAAGTGGGAGAACAGGTTCCACTGCAGGTCGTACTGGCCGGGCCGGTTGAACTTGCACAGGCCGCGGAAGTTGGGCTCGTTCTCCCAGGAGATGGTCACCGAGTTGTCCGGGCGGCAATTCGACCAGATGGCCTGGGAGAGCTGGGGGTGGACCCTGGACAGCTCGCGGTCGAAGAGGGTCACCCGCTCGCGCAGCGTGGAGGCGCTCACCTTCATCGCGTCCTCGGCCCAGGTGTAGCTGAGCGCGACCGCGGCGCCGTTGCGGCCGGGCGGCACGGGGCCGTACTGGCCGTAGTCGAAGACGTAGGTGGCGCGCGGCAGGCTGTCGGAGAGCGTCACGCCCATCCGGTAGCGGCCCGCGCCGTCCTTCCAGAAGGGGGCGGGCATCAGGGAGAAGGTCTTGGCCGACTGCCAGTAGCTGGTCTTGTGGATGGAGCTCCACAGCTTGTCGCCGAACAGCGGGATCTGGCCCGAGCTCGGCGGGAAGTTGCGCGGCAGCGCGATCTGCGTCTCGATGGCGTGCAACTGCGGCGTGAGCAGCACGGCCTGGAACGTCTCGGTGACGCCGCCGTCCAGCGTGAGGTCGATCCAGCCGGGCTGTACGCGGCTGCCCTCCATGGCGATCACCCGGCCGCGCGGCGGGCCGCCGCCGTGCAGGGCGGCCAGGCTGGTGCCCTTCGCCCAATGGCGGATGTCGTCGGGCGCGTGCGTCCAGAACCCCTCGGCGAACGCGCTCGAACCCTCCACCAGCAGCATCTGGTCGGCGTCCATGCCGGTCACGAGCATCCGCAGCATCTCCAGCCAGGAGATGTCGTAGAAGGAGTCCCAGCCGCCGGTGCCGAAGCCGACCAGCCCGAAGACGCGGATCTGCTCGCGCGTCATGGCCCCGCTCTCCACGAGGAACTCGTAGAAGCTGGTGCTGTCGTAGCGGCGGACGAGCGGGTTCCAGAGCCGTTTGACGGCCTCGGTGTCGCCGCTCTCGATGGCCTTGGCCAGCTCGGTGAAGCCCACCTGCTCCAGCGCTTCGTTCCAGGCCTGGCTGATCTGGGCGAACATGGGGTAGCGGCGCTGGAAGTCGTCGATGTTGGCGGCCGAATACTGCTTGCCGTCGATGTCGACCGTGGTCATCCCGACGGCCTCCTCGACGAAGGGGTCGGGGAAGAGCTTGTAGGTCAGGCCGAACTGCTCGGCGTACTGGTGCTGGGTGACGGCCGAGGAGGGGAAGCGCATGCAGCCCATCTCGGCCTTGGCCGGGTCGTTCGGATCGAGGGTGAGCGTGTGCATGCGGCCGCCGATCCGGGGGCGGCCGGTGGCGTCGGTCTCGGCCTCGAAGACGACCGGCCGCAGGCCGATGCGCATGAGCTCGTACGCGGCGCACAGGCCCGCGGCGCCGGCGCCGATGACGGCCACGGGCCTGCCCAGGGCGCCCTGGGGCAGGGTGCCGATGAACTTGCGCCGCCCGCTCGGGTCGGGGGCGAGGTAGTCGCCGTAGTCGAACGGGAAGTCCGGCAGCCGGTCCACGGCCTGCGTGGTCCGGATCGAGCGCGGTCGGGACGGAATCATGAATGACCTCCTGTGAGTGGTGACATCGGAAAGCCGCCGGCCAGCCGCTCGTACGCGGCCGCGGCGCGGATCAGGGTGGCCTCGCCACCGTGGCGGGCGACCAGCATCAGGCCCACCGGCAGCCCGTCAACGAGCCCGGCCGGGATGCTGATGGCCGGATGCCCGGTCACGTCGAAGGGGCAGGTGTTGGGGATCATCTCCAGCGCGCGGGCGACCTGCTCGCGCGGCGGCGCCCCGGGCGGCGGGAGCGGCGTGGCCGTCATCGGCAGCGTGGGCATGGCGAGCATGTCCACCTGGCCGAGCGCGGCGTCGTAGGCGGCGGTGAGCGGGCCGGTGAGGGCGCGGGCCGTGGCGTAGTGGGCGCCGCCGGAGGTGCGGATCAGGTGGGCGCCGAGCAGCGCGACCATTTTGACGGTGGCGGACAGCCGGGCGGCGTGCTCGCGGCGGCCCCGGTGCAGGGCGGCGGCGAGGGCCGGGTCGCAGCCCGCGACGCCGCCGGCCAGGTCGACGAGCTGGGTGGTGGCGCCTCCGACGAAGACGACGGTCCAGACGTGGGCCGCGTCGCGGTGCTCGGGGACGCTGACCTCGCTCACGTTCGCGCCCGCCTTGGCGAGCAGCCGGGCGAAGTCCCGCGTGGCGTCGTCCACGGCCGGGTCGCCGCGCCCCGGCCGGCCGAACCCCTCGGCGAGCAGCCCGACGCGCAGCCCCGCCACGTCACCCGCCAGCGCGGGGCGGTAGTCGGGCACCGTGGTGCGCGGGTCCTGGCGCGGGTCCCGGCCGTCGGGTCCCGCGATGACGGCGAGCAGGGCCGCCACGTCCGCCACGGTGCGCGCCATGGGCCCGACGTGGTCGACGCTGGGCTCGATCGGCACCGACCCGGTGCAGGGCACCAGCCCGAACGTCGGCTTGAGCCCCACGACGCCGCACCAGGCGGCGGGGATGCGCACGGATCCGCCCTGGTCGCCGCCGATCGCGAGGTCCACCTCGCCGGCGGCGAGGAGGGCGGCGCTGCCGGAGGAGGAGCCGCCGGCGCTGCGGGTGAGGTCCCAGGGATTGCGTACGGGGCCCGTGACGGCGGTGTGGCTGCCGCCGGACAGGCACAGGTCCTCGCAGACCGACTTGCCGATGATCTCCGCACCGGCGTCGAGCAGCCGGGTGACCACCGTGGCGTCCCGCTCGGGGACGAAGCCCTCCAGCGCGGCCGAACCGCCCGACATCGGCACGCCCGCCACGCAGAGGTTGTCCTTCACTGCCACCGTGCGGCCGGCCAGCGGCCCCGACGCCGCGCCCCTGATCGACGTCCGCCGGTACCAGGCGCCCAGGCGGTCGCCTTCCGGCAGGTGGCCGGGCTCTCGGTGCGGTGCGACCCGTGGCAGCGCCGCCGCCTGGCGTTCGACGACGGCGTACGACTCCAGCGTCTCGGTGATCAGCTCGTGGTAGGCGGCCACGTCGTCGGCGGTGAGGCCGAAGCCGTAGTGGTCGGAGATCGCGGAGAGTTCCGCGGGGGTGGGGGCCGGGCAGGCATGCTGTCCTCCAGGCGGTCGGTTCGACTGCCGGGGACGCTATGTGGAGCGCTCCCAATATGTCAATGAGTCACGACATATAGACTTTTGGGACCTGGGATTTGGGTTCGGCCGTTGCCTCGTGCACGAATCCGCCCGGAACCGCGCGTACCAGGTGCATGTCCTGCTCCAGAAGATCGGGCCTGGCCACCCGGATTCGGCCCCTCGGCCCCTGGAGCGTGCTGCCCGGCAGCGCGCGGCCGATCTCGGCGGGCTCACCGCAACGCGTGCCGCGCGCCGCCGCCGCGTACAGGTGAACGGCCCCGTAGACCGACTCGCTGATGCTCGACACCGGCGGGGCCACGGAACCGTAACTCCGGCGATAGCGGGCGAGAAAGGCGCGGTTGTCCGCGGTGGGGAGCTGCTGGTAGTAGCCGAAGGCGGTGTAGAGGCCCGTTCCGGCCGCGTCGCCGACGTGCTCGCGGGTGGCCTCGTCCAGGGCGAGCGAGAGCGTCCGCACCCGGGCGCGCAGGCCCGCCGCGTGGCAGGCCCGCTCGAACAGCGCCTCGTCGGCGCCGACGAACGTGGACACGACCAGGTCGGCGCGCGACCGCTCGATGTCCTCCAGCAGCGGGTCGAAGCGGCTGGTGCCGATCTTGGCGTACCGCTCCCCCGCGACCTCGCCACCGGCCGCGGCGATGATGCGCCGCGCCTGCCGGTTGCTCGCCCGCGGCCACACGTAGTCGTTGCCCGCCAGGAACCAGCGCCGCCCGCCGGACTCCCGCATCAGGTACGGCACCGCCAGCGAGAGCTGCCCCGCCGGCCGCTCCCCCAGCCGCAGCAGCCCGTGGCCGGTGCGCCCGCCCTCGTTGACCGGCGTGTAGATCAGCAGCACGCCGGTCTCGCGCGCGATGGGCTCGATCGCGGCGAACGTCGCCGAGGTGACGTTCGTGAACACGGCCCGGCAGCCCGCCCGCACGAGCCAGCGCATCCGCGCCGCGCCCACGTGCGCGTCGGTGGCGTCGTCGGCCACGACCAGCCGCAGCGGGCTGCCGCGCACGCCGCCGTCGGCGTTGGCCTCGGCCACGGCCATGCGGGCGAGGTTCTCACTGGCGGCGGCGAACACGCTGGCCGGCCCCGACAGGCTGACCAGCAGGCCGACCGGGTGCGTGCCCGGCTCGGCGGCCGGGCCCGGCACGTCGTAGCCGCTCCTGGCCAGCAGCCAGGCGATCCCGCTCTCGTCGATCTCGGCGACGATCCTGACCTTGGTGCCCGTGCCGTCGGGGGTGAGCGTGCAGGTCACCCGGCCGCGCCACGGCGTCTCGTGGGCCAGCACCAGACGGCGGCCCGGCCGTACGGAGACGATCCGGCCGGTGGCCTCCAGCGTGCCGTCGCCGCCGAGCGCGGCCGGCCACGGGATGCGGAAGCGCACGACGGCGCCCGGTCTCAGACTGTCGAAGGCCGCGTCGAACAGCCACCCGGCGCCCGTGCCCTGCCCGAACAGGGCGAACACCTCCCCGGGGGGAGCGCTGACGCGGGTCTCCTCATTTACGAAGATTCCGCCCACTTCGTCGCCTCGCTCTGCTCGGCCGGAGCTGGTTGCTCCGTCCTGTCTCTGAGCGCGGCGAGCGAGCCCTGATACAGCCCGCGCAGAAACTCCACCATGTCCTCGGCCGGTTTTCTGGCGAGCGAGTAGTAGCGGAAGCGGCCGTCACGGCGTTCGTCCACGAGGTTGGCCATGCGCAGCACGCGCAGGTGGCTCGACACCGTGGTGCGGCCGACGTTGGTGATGGCCTCGGAGATCTCGGAGGCGGAGATCTCGCCGTGGTCGGCCAGCAGGCGCAGGATCCGGCGGCGGGTGCCGTCCGCCAGCGCTTCGAACGCGAGATCCTCGGGGTCCGCCATCTCATGTCCATTCATGACGACATTTCGCGAATCATCGACATGATAGATCGCCTCTGGGGCGCCCGGCAAGGCGATCAGGGGCGGACGATGGCCGCCGCCAGGAGTTCGGCCAGGTGGCGGGCCCTGCGGCCGGTTCCTGAGTGGCCCACCTGGGTGCGGCAGGAGAAGCCGTCGGCCAGGATCTCCTGGTCCGGCCCCGCCGACCGGAGCGCGGGCCAGAGGCCCTCTTCTGCGCAGGCCACGGAGACGTCGTAGTGCCGCCGCTCGAACCCGAAATTTCCGGCCTGTCCGCAGCAGCCGGAGTCGAGCACCTCCGTCCGGATGCCGAACCGGTCGAGGACGGCCTGGTCGGCGTCGTACCCCATGATGGCGCTCTGGTGGCAGTGCACCTGGGCGAGGGCCGCGCCGCCGGTCGAGGAGGGGCGCCAGTCGGGCGCGTGCCGTTCGAGCAGCTCGGCCAGCGTCAGGGTGCGCTCGGAGAGCAGCCGGGTCTGCGGGGTGTTGAGCAGCTCCGGCCCGTCGGAGCGGAACACGGCCGTGCAGCTCGGCTCCAGCCCCACCACCGGGACCCCGGCCTCGGCCCACGGGAGCAGCGCCCGCACGCTGCGCCCCAGCACCCGCCTGGCCGTCGCGAGCTGACCCGTCGAGATCCAGGTGAGCCCGCAGCACAGCGCCGCCGGCGGCACGTGCACCTCGAACCCGGCCGCCTCCAGCACCGCCACCGCCGCCTTCCCCACGTGCGGGTCGAAGTGGTCGGTGAACGTGTCCGCCCAGAGCACCACTCGCCCCCGCGTGCCCGGCCCCGGCCGGTCCCGCCGCCTGAACCAGTCGGTGAACCGCTCGTCCGCGAACCTGGGCAGCTCCCGGCGTCCCGCGACCCCGGCGACGGCCTTGACCAGCCGCGACAGGCCGGGCATGTGGGTGAGGGCGTTCACCGTCCTGGGCGCGGACGAGGCGAGCGCCGCCCACACCGGCAGCCAGCCCATCGAGTAGTGGCTGATCGGGCGGATCCTGCGCCGGTAGTGGTGGGCGAGGAACTCCGCCTTGTACGTGGCCATGTCCACGTTCACCGGGCACTCCGACCGGCAGCCCTTGCAGGACAGGCACAGGTCGAGCGCGTCGCGCACGGCCTCCGACCGCCAGCCGTCGGTGATCACGTCGCCGCGTACCATCTCGGCCAGCAGCCGGGCCCGGCCGCGCGTGGAGTGCTCCTCCTCCCGCGTCACCCGGAAGCTGGGGCACATCACGCCGCCCTCGGACGTGCCCTGCCGGCACTTGCCGATCCCGACGCAGCGGGTGGCGGCGTGGCCGAAACGCCCGTGGTCGTCCGGGTAGCCGAAGAACGTGTGCCGGGGCTCCAACGGGTAGAAGTGCCGCTGCGCGAGGTCCTGGTCCAGGCGGCGGGGGTGGACGACCTTGCCGGGGTTCATCCGGTCGCGCGGGTCGAAGATGGCCTTGAAGCGGCCGAACGCCTCGACCACGCCGTCGCCGTACATGCGGGGCAGCAGCTCGGCCAGCGCCTGCCCGTCGCCGTGCTCCCCCGACAGCGAGCCGCCGTAGTCGGCGACCAGGTCGGCGGCCTCCATCGCGAACGCCCGGTAGGTGGCGATCCCGTCGTCGGTGTGCAGGTCGAGCGGGAGCCTGCCGTGCACGCAGCCCTGGCCGAAGTGGCCGTACAGGGCCGAGTCGGCGTAGCCGTAGCGGCGCAGCAGCCGGTCGTACTCGCGGAGATACTCCCCCAGCCGCGCGGGCGGCACCGCCGCGTCCGACCAGCCCTCGTACGTCTGCCGCCCCGTCGGCGGGTACGCCTCCACGCCCAGCCCCGACTCGCGCAGCCGCCACATCCGGTCCTCCCTGACCGGATCGCCCAGGAACAGGTGGTTCGGCGCCAGCCCCCGCTCACGCCGCCCCACGTCGCGCATCATCGCCTCGGCCCGCTCGCGCGCCTGATCGGGCGTGTCCCCGCCGAACTGCACCAGCAGCCACCCCGCCCCCGGCGGCAGGTCGCGCAGCGCGGGATCGTTCGGGTGCTCGGCGCGGGCCAGCCGGTACATGGTCTCGTCCATGGCCTCCAGCGCGAGCGGCCGGTGCGCGGCCACGGCCGGGACGGCGTCGGCGGCGGTGAAGATGTCGTCGAACCCGAGCACGGCCAGCGACCGGGCGGCGGGCCTCGGCACCACGGCCAGCTCCGCGCGCAGCACGGTGACGAGCGTGCCCTCGCTGCCGACCAGGGCGCGGGCCAGGTTGCCGCCGTTCTCGGGCAGGAGCTGGTCGAGGTTGTAGCCGGACACGCGCCGCTCCAGCCGGGGGAAGCGGGTGCGGATCAGCTCCAGGGTGTCGTCGCGCAGGTCGCGGATCTGCCGGTGGATCTCGGCCAGGCGACCGCCCTCGGCCTGGACGCGGGCGTACTCCTCCTCGCCGGTCGGCCCCACCCACGCGCGCACGCCGTCGTAGGTGAGGATCTCCAGCCGCAGGACCGAGTCCGCCATCTTCCCGTACGCCTGCGCGGACGCGCCGCAGGAGTCGTTGCCGATCATGCCGCCGATCGTGCAGGTCGGATGGCTGGACGGCCTGGGCCCCATCATCAGCCCGTAGGCGGCCAGCGCCCGGTCCACCGCGTCCAGCACGGCCCCGGCCTCGACGACGACCCGCCGGCGTACCGGGTCCACGGACTCGATCCGGCCGCAGTGCTTGGACCAGTCGATCACCACGGCGACGTTGCAGCACTGCCCGTTCAGGCTGGTGCCGCCGCCCCGCGACAGCACCGGCACGTCCCTGGCCCGGCAGACCGCCACGGCCGCCGCCCCGGCCTCCAGGCTGCGCGGCACGACCACGCCGATCGGGACCTGCCGGTAGTTGGAGGCGTCCCTGGCGTAGGCGGCGCGGCTGCCCGTGTCGAAGCGGACCTCGCCGTCCACCGCCTCCTCCAGACGCCGGCGCAGCGTCTCGACGTCGATCTCGCGCGGCTTCCGGGCGACGGGTGTCCCGAGCAGGCTGTCCAGGCTGTCCATGTCCCGGCCCGTACCCCGACCGCCTCACGGGCACCTCAACGGCACGCCAAGGCGGAACCTAGACTCCGAGCAGGTCGGTCAGGTCGTCGGCGTGCTCCTCCTCCTCTTCCAGGATCGACTCCATGAGCCGCCGGGTCGTCGGGTCGCCGTCGCCCAGCCAGCGGATGATCTCCTGGTAGGTGGAGATGACGATGCGCTCGGCCCAGAGGTTGGCCTCCAGCAGGGCGCGCAGGTCGGTGTCGGCCGGGACCTGGTAGTCGGTGTGGGAGCGCTGGACAAGGCTGCCCGGGTCGAAGTCCGGCTCCCCGCCGAGCTGGCTGACCCGTTCGGCGGCGCGCAGCGCGTGGTCGAGCTCCTCCTTGGCGTGCTCGGTGAACTCCTCGGCCACCTGCGCGCGGTCGATGCCCTTGGCCGAGATGGCGTGCCTGGTGTACCTGAGCCAGCACACCACCTCGGTCGCGATCACGTCGTTGAGCACCTCGATGATCTTCTGCGGGTCGCGGCCGAAGGTCTGCGTGATCGGCCCGTCCTCCATCTTCTGCCGGACCTGCTCACGGATCCTGGTGACGTCCACCACGAAGTCGTCGGTCTGAGTCATGTGCGTCCTTCCCCCGGCAAGGCGTTTTCCCTGGTCAAAGGTAACTTCGGGGACCTCTCCGGACGGGCTGCGACACCCGGGGGCCGATCATCGCCGCGCGGGCGTGCCAGAATGAGGGCAAATGTCAGCCGAATCCCTGGCGCGTGCCACCTCCTCCCTGTACGGACTCCTCGTGGGAGACGCCCTCGGCTCCCAGTTCTACGTCCCGGCCAACCGGCGGGCCCTGACCGATCGGGCGCTGCCGCCGGGGCCGTGGCAGTGGACCGACGACACCGAGATGGCCTGCTCGGTGCACCGCGTCCTGGCCGGGCACGGCGGCATCGACCAGGACCTGCTGGCCGCGAGCTTCGCCGCCCGCCACGACTTCGACCGCGGCTACGGGCCGTCGACCGGCCGGATGCTGCGCCTGGTGCGCGAGGGCGGCGATTGGCGGGCGCTGGCGGCCGAGCTGTTCGACGGGAAGGGCTCGTGGGGCAACGGCGCCGCCATGCGGGTGGCGCCGGTGGGGGCGTGGTTCGCCGGGGACGTACCGGAGGCGGCGGCGCAGGCGCGGCTGTCCGCCGAGGTCACGCACACGCATCCGGAGGCGGTGGCGGGCGCGATCGCGGTGGCCGTCGCGACGGCCACCGCCGCGACCGGCTCCCGTCCGGCGCCCGGGCGGCTCTTCGACGTGGTGCTGGAGCACACGCCGCCCGGTCTGGTACGCGACGGGATCGTACGAGCACGGCACCTGCTGACGATCGGCGACCCGGTGCTGGCGGCCCGCGAACTCGGCAACGGCCGGGCCGTCTCGGCACAGGACACGGTGCCGTTCACGCTCTGGGCCGCCGCCCGCCACCTGGACGACTTCGCCGCGGCCTTCTGGACGACGGCGTCGGCGGGCGGGGACGTCGACACGACGTGCGCGATCGTGGGCGGCATCGTCGGCGCCGTGACGAGCCCGCCGCCGGAGTGGATCCGAATGTGCGAGCCGCCCCCGGAATGGGCGGGCGTGCCCGCCTACCGGCCCTCGCCGGGGAACGCACGGTCGTAGCCCCGAACGTGCGCCGGACCTTCATAATTCGGTTGGCCCGGAGAGGCGGGGCGCGGGAGCATGGCGGGGATGGAAGAGCGGCGCATGGTGCGCATTTCAAAATATCTGGCCCGGCATCTGCGGCACGACCCGCAGCGCATCGGCCTCACCCTCGACCCGGCCGGCTGGGTGGAGGTGGAGACCCTTCTGCGGGCGGCCCGCGAGCACGGGTTCACGATCACGCCCGACGAGCTGCGGGAGGTCGTGGCCGTCAACGACAAGCGCCGGTACGCGATCGAGGACGGCCGGATCCGGGCCAGCCAGGGGCACACGATCCCGGTGGATCTCGGCCTGCCCGTCGTCGAGCCGCCCGAGGTGCTCTACCACGGCACCGTGGGGCGGTTCCTGGTGGCGATCAGGAAAGAGGGGCTGCGGCCGATGAACCGGCAGCACGTGCACCTGTCGCCCGACCGGGAGACGGCCGTGCGGGTGGGGTCCCGGCGGGGTGCGCCCGTGGTGCTGGTGGTGGCCGCCGGGGTCATGCACGCCGACGGGCACCCGTTCCGGCGCAGCGCCAACGGGGTCTGGCTGGCGGACCACGTCCCGCCCGGCTACCTGCGGCTGCCGTCCTGAAAGGCGCCTACCCGCGCCTGCCCTCCTGAAGGGTCGCGCGGGCGGACATCAGGGCGAAGCCGAGCAGGTTGAGGCCGCGCCAGGTCTCCGGTGCGGCGGCGCGCCGGTCGTCGGCCGTCAGGCCGATGCCCCACACCCGGTCCACCGGGCTGGCCTCGACCAGGACCCGGTTCGCGGTCCCGAGCAGGTAGTCCCCCAGCTCGGCGTTCTGCCCGAACTTGGCCACGCCGCCGCGCGCCACGATGGCGGAGCGGTGCGCGTTCCAGGTGTCCTCGTCGAAGCCCCGTACGGTGCGGCCGATCGCCTTGGCCTTGGCCGGATGCCCGCTCCCGAGGATCTCGGCGGCGCTCTCCTCGTCCCCGAACAGCCACGCCTTGTGCGCCATCATGTAGTGCTCGGCGGTGGCGAACCGGTGCCCGTCCTCGGTGAAGGGGGACGGCCACCACTGGCTCAGGCAGCCGGGGCCGGCCCCGCCGCCGCGGGCGGGCTGGTGGCCCCAGAAGTACAGGTACTTGAGACGCCGGCCGGTCCTCGTGGCGGCGATCGCCTCGTCGACGGTCAGGGGCAGTTCATCGGACATGTCGCCTACCGTCCCACATGCCGGGCGAGACCGGCTCCAGGGGCGCGTGGAGAGGGAACGCCGGTGCGCCAGGGCGTCAAGAACGCGTGGTGAAGTCGTCAAGGAGACGTAAGTGCGCTGGTGGTCCTGGGGGCTGTTACGGTAGTGCGCGGCGCGCCGGGAAGTCTGGTCGGCATGGACTGGCGGCTGGAGTCTCTCGGGGGAGGCATTCGCGATGCGTGGCCCTTGTGGCTGTATCGAGATCGGTGACCGATGATGCGCGGGCCCTCGTTCTCGGCCAGGTTCCGGCACCCGGCACAGGTCGTGGTGGCCGCCTTCGTCGTGGCCGTGGCCATCGGCACGGTCCTGCTCTCCCTTCCCATGGCCACCACCGCCGGTGAGCCGGCCGACTGGGTTTCCGCGCTGTTCACCTCGACCTCGGCCGTCTGCGTGACCGGGCTGGCCGTGGTCGACACCGAGGCGCACTGGTCGGTGTTCGGCGAGGTGGTGATCGCCGGGCTGGTCCAGGTGGGCGGCCTCGGGATCATGACCATGGCCACCCTGTTCACCCTGCTCATCTCCGGCCGCCTGGGTCTGCGGGCCAAGATCGCGGCGCAGGCCGAGACCAAGACGCTGAGCACGAGCGACGTGCGCCGCGTGGTGCGCAAGGTGGTGCTGTTCAGCCTGGTGTGCGAGGTCATCGCGGCCGTCGTGCTCACCGGCCGCTTCATGATCGGCTACGGCGAGTCGTTCGGCCGCGCCCTCTACCTGGGCGCCTTCCACTCGGTCACGGCGTTCAACAACGCCGGGTTCGCGCTCTGGCCCGACAGTCTCATCCGGTTCGTCACCGACCCGTGGATCTGCCTGACCATCGCGATCGCGACCATCGTCGGCGGGCTGGGCTTTCCCGTGGTGTTCGAGCTGGCCCGCTCCTGGCGGCACCCGCGCAAGTGGACGGTGCTCACCAGGATCACCGTGGGCATGACCGTCGTCCTGCTGGTGCTCGGCACGCTCGTCTTCCTGATGACCGAGTGGCGCAACCCGAGGACGCTGGGGGCGCTCGACGATCCCGGCAAGCTGCTGGCGGCGTTCTTCACCGCCGTCATGCCGCGCTCGGCCGGGTTCAACTCCCTCGACATCTCCCAGATGTACCCGTCGAGCTGGCTGGCCACCGAGCTGCTGATGTTCATCGGCGGCGGCAGCGCGGGCACCGCGGGCGGGCTCAAGGTGACCACGCTCGGGCTGCTGGTGTTCGTCGTGTGGGCCGAGCTGCGGGGCGAGACCCGGGTGAACATCGGCCACCGCCGGCTGCCGGAGGCCACGCAGCGGCAGGCGGTCACGATCACCACGCTGGGGGTGGCGCTCGTCGCCGTGTCCACCTACGTGCTGCTCGCCCTCACCCCGCACACCCTCGACCAGGTGCTGTTCGAGGTGGTCGCGGCGTTCGGCACGGCGGGGCTGTCCACCGGCATCACCGCCCACGTGGGCGTGGCCGGCCACCTGCTGCTGGTCTTCCTGATGTTCATCGGCCGGCTCGGCCCGCTCACGCTGGGGTCCGCCCTGGCCCTCAACACCCGCGCCCGCCATTACGAGCTACCCGAGGAGCGAGTCATCGTTGGCTGATCACAAGAGCGACCCGGTCGTCGTCATCGGCCTGGGCCGGTTCGGCACGTCACTGGCGCTGGAGCTCACCCGGCGCGGCACCGAGGTCCTGGCCATCGACCACCGGCCGAAGATCACCCAGAGCCTGGCCGGGCGGATCACCCAGATCGCCACCGCGGACGCCACCGACATGGAGGCCCTGCGCCAGCTCGGCGTGCCCGACTTCTACCAGGCGGTGATCGCCGTCGGCAGCGACATCGAGGCCAGCATCCTGGCCACGTCGCTGCTGGCCGAGCTGGAGATCAACGACATCTGGGCCAAGGCGGTCAGCACCCAGCACGGCCGCATCCTGAGCCGCATCGGCGCCCACCACGTCGTCTTCCCCGAGCACGACATGGGCGAGCGGGTGGCCCACCTGGTCAGCGGGCGCATGCTCGACTACATGCAGGTGGACGAGAACTTCGCGCTGGCCAAGACCACGCCGCCGAAGGAATACGTCGGCATCCCGCTGGGCCGGTCCAACCTGCGGCGCAAATACGGCGTCACCATCGTGGCGGTGAAGCCACCCGGCGAGGAGTTCACCTACGCCACCGCGGACACCGAGCTGACCTACGGCGACGTCATCCTCGTCTCCGGCCGGACCGAGCAGGTGGAGCGTTTCGCCGAGCTGCCGTGACCGTGCCTTTCGCCGAGCTGCCGTGAGCCCGTCGGGCGGCGTAGGGTGAGGGTCCCGGGGGCCTGAAGGGTTTCAGGGAGGCGCCCATGCCTGCCGTCCTCGTCACCGGCCTGTTCAAGCGATACGGCAAGGTCCGCGCGCTGGACGGGCTCGACCTCACCGTACGCACCGGCGAGGTGCACGGCTTCCTCGGGCCCAACGGCTCGGGCAAGACCACCACCCTGCGCATCCTGCTCGGCCTGCTGCGCGCCGACGCCGGGCACGCCGAGCTGCTCGGCGGCGACCCCTGGCGCGACGCGGTCGCCCTGCACCGGCGGCTGGCGTACGTGCCGGGCGACGTGGTGCTGTGGCCCACGCTGTCCGGCGGTGAGGCCATCGACCTGCTCGGCCGGTTGCGCGGCGGCCTCGACCCGCGCCGCAAGGCGGCCCTGCTCGACCGCTTCGACCTCGACCCGACGCGGAAGGGCCGCGCCTACTCCAAGGGCAACCGCCAGAAGGTGGCCCTCATCGCCGCGCTGGCCTCCGACGTGGAGCTGCTGCTGCTCGACGAGCCGACGTCCGGGCTGGACCCGCTCATGGAGGCGGCCTTCCGCGAGGCGATCGACCAGGAGCGCGACGGCGGCCGTACGGTGCTGCTGTCCAGTCACATCCTGTCCGAGGTCGAGGCCCTGTGCGACCGGGTCACGATCATCCGGGCCGGCCGCGCGGTCGAGACCGGCACGCTGGCCCAGTTGCGGCACCTCACCCGTACGTCGATCAGCGCCGAGCTCGACCGTGTGCCGGAGGGCCTGGCCGGCCTCAAAGGGGTGCACGACCTGGCCGTCAACGGGACGCGGGTGCGCTTCCAGATCGACTCCGAGCGCCTCGATGACGCGCTGCGCCTGCTCACCGGCGCCGGCGTACGCGGCCTGACCTGCCGGCCGCCCACCTTGGAAGAGTTGTTCCTGCGGCACTACCGGACCGGCCCATGATCGCGTCGAAGGGCGCGCTCGCCCTCCTGCGGCTGGCGCTGCGCAGGGACCGGGTGGTGCTGCCGGTCTGGATCGCCGTGCCCGCCGTGGTCGTGGCCGCCATCGGGTCGGCGCTCGCCGACCTGTATCCGCAGGCCGGCCGGCGTGCCGCGCTCGGCGCGACCGTCACCTCCGCTCCCGCGCTGCGGGCGCTGACCGGTCCCGTCTACGACACCTCGATCGGCGGGCTGACCGCCTGGCGGGCCGTCACGTTCGTCACGGTTCTGGCGGCTTTGATGAGCATCACCACGGTGATCAGGCACACCCGGGCCGACGAGGAGAGCGGCCGGGCCGAGCTGGTCGGGGCCTGCGTGGTCGGCCGGCACGCGATCGTCGCCGCCACGGTCCTGCTCGCGGGCGCCGCGAACCTGGTCCTCGCCCTGGTCACCGCGCTCGTCCTGGCCGCTCAGGGGTTGTCGGTGGCGGGCTCGCTCGCGTTCGGGCTGGCGGCCGGCGGCGCGGGGTGGGTGTTCGCGGGGGTGGCGGTGGTGGCCGCCCAGCTCACCGAGCACGCGCGCACGGGGCGCGGGCTCGCGGTCGCGGCGCTGGGGCTGGCGTTCGTCCTGCGCGCCTCGGGCGACGCGACCGGCGACGAGGCGGTGTCGTGGCTGTCGCCGCTGGGGTGGGCCCAGCGGGTACGTCCGTTCGCCGGGGAGCGGTGGTGGGCGGTCGCCCTGCTCGCCGGTACGGGGCTGGCGCTGGTCGCGGTGGCCGCCGTACTGGCCGGGCAGCGTGACCTGGGCGCCGGGCTGGTCGCGCCCCGGCACGGCCCACGGGACGCGGGAGCCCGGCTGGCGAGCACGCCGGCGCTGGCGTGGCGGCTGCAGCGCGGGAGCCTGCTCGGATGGTCGGCGGCGTTCGCCGTGGCAGGGGGCATGTTCGGGTCCCTGGCGCAGAGCGTGGGCACGATCATCCAGGACAACCCGCGACTGGCCGCCATGCTGGCCCTGATGGGCGGCGAAGGCGCGCTGGTCGACACGTTCCTGGCGACCGTGCTGGGGCTGCTCGGCCTGGTCGCGGGCGGGTACGCGGTGCAGGCGACGCTGCGGCTGCGTACCGAGGAGTCGGCGCTCCGGGCCGAACCGGTCCTGGCCACGGCCGTACGGCGCGCGTCGTGGACGGCGGGTCACCTCGGCGCGGCGCTGGCCGGAACGGTGGTGATCCTGGCCGCCGGCGGGCTGGCGGCGGGTCTCACGCACGGGATCCGCGCGGGCGGTCCGGCCGCCGAGGTGCCGCGCCTGGTGGCGGCCGCGGTGCTCCAGGCTCCCGCCGGATGGACGCTGGCGGGGCTGGCGATGCTGCTGTTCGGGGCGCTGCCCAGGCTGGTGGCGCTGGCGTGGGCGGCGCTGGTGGCGTTCGCGCTGATCGCCCAGCTCGGCGAGCTGCTCCGGCTGGACGACCGCGTCATGAGCCTGTCCCCCTTCACCCATCTGCCCCAATTGCCCGGCGGCACGGTGACGGCCGGGCCGCTGCTCTGGCTGACGGGTGTCGCGGCGGCGCTGGCGGTGGCCGGAGTGCTCGCGTTCGGCGCGCGCGACGTGAGCGGTGACTGATATGCCCCTGTCGTAGGCTTGGTCCTATGATCAAGGCCGCGGCCCGACAGCCCGTACCCGCCAGGCGTGCGGACGCCGAGCGCAACATCGCCGCGATCCTCGAAGCGGGGACCCGGCTGCTCAGCGCCGACCACACGGCCAGCGTGGCCGAGATCGCCAAGGCCGCCGGGGTGGGCCGGGTGACCCTCTATGGTCATTTCCCGTCGCGGGAGGCGCTGGTCGACGCCGTGATGGACCACGCGGTGGGCGTGGCGGACGCGGTGCTGGCCGACGAGTCGCTCGACACCCTGCCCGCCCCCGAGGCCATGGCCCGGCTGCTGCGTTCGTCGTGGGAGCTCCTCGACCGGCACCGGCGCCTGTTCATGGCCGCCGACCGGGCGCTGGCCACGGAGCGGATCAGGGAGCATCACGAGGGGCCGCTGCGGCGGGTGGAGCGGCTGATCGCGCGGGGGCAGGGAGATGGGGACTTCCGGACCGACCTGCCGCTGACGTGGCTGGTGACGACGTTCTTCTCGATCATTCACAGCGCCGCCCAGGAGCGGGAGACGGGACGGCTCGCGCCCGACGAGGCGGAACAGGTCCTGACCAGGACGATGCTGTCCCTCCTCGCCCCGCAGCGGTAGAGCGGGCCTCCTGGGCTTCTGGGTCCATCGCGCCCTTCTTCCGTTACTGAATGTCATCGATTCACAGCGCAGCGCGACCTCGACACCCTGCCCCGGTATGGGTTAACTTGAACACTGATGTTCAAGTTAAGGAGTTGGGATGAGTCTCGATATGGCTCCGGCCAAGGCGCGGAGTGGCGGGTGGGCCGTGCTGGTGCTGCTCTGCCTGGCGCAGTTCATGCTGATCGTCGACATCACCGTGGTGCAGGTGGCGCTGCCGACCATCGGTGCGGAGCTGGTGCTCGGCCGGGAGGCGCTCACCTGGGTGGTGACCACGTACACGCTCTGCTTCGGCGGCCTGATGGTGCTCGGCGGGCGGCTCGCGGACGTGCTCGGCGCCCGCAGGACGCTGCTCGCGGGGCTCGGGCTGTTCACGGCGGCCTCGCTGGTGTGCGGGCTGGCCGGGAGCGGTGGTGTGCTCATCGCGGGGCGGGCCCTGCAGGGGGTCGGTGCGGCGCTGCTGTCGCCCGCGGCCCTGGCGGTCATCACCGGCACCTTCCACGGTGAGCGGCGCGGGCGGGCGCTCGGCGTGTGGGCGGCCATCGGCGGGACGGGGGCGGCCCTCGGCGTGCTCGTCGGCGGCGTGCTGACCGCCGGACCGGGGTGGGCCTGGGTGTTCTTCGTCAACGTGCCGATCGGGCTGCTGGTGCTGGCCGCCGTACCCGCCGTCGTGCCGCGGGCGGCCGGGCGGAGGGAGCGGGTCGACGTGCCCGGCGCGCTGGTCGTCACGATGGCGACGGCGCTGCTGATCTACGGGCTGGTGACGGCGGGCGACTCCGGCTGGACGGCGGCGGGCACGGTGCTGCCGTTGATCGGGGCCGTGCTGCTGTACGTGCTGTTCGTGGTGATCCAGAAGTCGGTACGGTCGCCGCTCATGCGGGCCGCGACCCTCGCCAGACGGCCGGTGATCTCGGGGACGTTCGTCATGCTGGTGGCCACCGGGCTGATGCTGGGCCTGTTCTTCCTCAGCTCGCTCTACCTGCAGCACGTGCTCCGCTTCAGCGCCCTGGAGACCGGGCTGCTCTTCCTGCCCGTGGCCGTCGCGATCACGGCGGGCGCGCAGGCCGGCGGGCATCTCATCGGCCGCCTCGGCGGGCGGGCCGTGGCGGTGGGGGCGTTCGTGGTGACGGCGGCGGGGGCGGCGCTGATGACGCGCATCTCGCCCGACGCCAGCGCCTACACCACGCTGCTGCCCGGGTTCGCGCTGGCCGCGCTGGGCATCGGACCGGCGTTCGTGACGGCCACCACGACGACCATGGCCAACATCCCTCCCGGTGAGAACGGGGTCGCCTCCGGGGTGATCAGCACCTTCCACGAGCTGGGCGGCTCGATCGGCGTGGCCGTGGTGTCCACGGTCGCCGCCGCCAGCCTCACACCCGGGACGGGGGCGGGCATCGGGGGGTTCGTCTCCGGGCTCACCCTGTGCGCGGTGGTGGCGGGGGTCGCGGCCGTCGTCGCGCTCGGGCTGGTGCCCCCGGGCAAGCCGGCGGCGGCCTTCGTCGGGCACGGCCACGGGCACTGAATCCGGCACGGGCATGTGTCGGATGGGGCTCGGCGGGGCGCACGGAAATGTGGGATATCGCCGACGACTCCAGCGGACTACCCTTCATTGATGGTCATGTTCCGCTGGCGAGAGCGGTGAAGCCGTAGATGCCGCCATTAACGCTGGCGCACCAGCACCTGCCCGGGGTGACCGTGCTCGCCGTCCATGGCGAGATGGACGCCACCAACCGAGCCCAGCTCGAGACCTATCTCCGGGAGAACCGGGGGGATCCATCGAAACGGCTGGTGTTCGACCTGTCGCGGGTGCCGTTCATGGACAGCTCCGGCCTGCACGTTCTGCTGTCGTGTACGACCGACTGTCTCAGGCACGGGGGCGCCGTCCACCTCGCCGCCGTGCAGCCCCTGCCCGCCCGGCTCTTCGAGATCACGGGCGTCCTGGCGCACGTGCCGGTGCACGACACCGTCGAGGACGCCATCGCGGCGGCCCTGAAGCCCTCGGAACGCTCCATCTAGCGGGCCGGGGCGGCGGTGGCGTGCCATTCGTGGACGCCGCCGTCCGACCAGCGGTCCAGGAGTTCGGTGTCGTGGCTGATCGCCAGCACCCCCGCCCCGGTACGTTCCCGGTACGCCTCGATCCTGGCCACCAGGTGTGCCTGGGTCGAGGCGTCCAGCATCGTGGTCATCTCATCGCAGATCAGGTAGCGGGGTTCGAGGGCGAGCGCCCGCGCCACGCACGCCCGCTGGAGCTGCCCGTCCGACACCTCGTGCGGCCGGCGCCCGAACAGTTCGGCCGTCAGCCCCAGTTCCTCCGCCAGCAGATGGGCCCGGTCCAGGGGGCGGCGGGCGGCCTTGAGGGGTTCGGTGATCACGTCCAGGAGGGTGAAGCGGGGATCGACGGCCAGCCGGGGCTGCTGGAAGATCAGGCCGATCGAGGTACGCCGCGGCGCCCGGTGCCGCCATCCCGTCACCGCCTGCCCGTCCACCGTGACCGTGCCCGCGGCGGGGCGCAGCAGCAGGGCCAGGACGCGGGCCAGCGTGGACTTGCCGCAGCCGCTGGGACCGGCCAGGCCGAGCACCTTCCCGGGGCGTACGGCCAGCGAGGTCCGGTCGAGCACCTTGTGGCGGCCGAACGTGACCGTGATGCCGTGGGCTTCAAGCATGGTGACACGCCACCTTGTTTCCGTTCAGGACCGGCTGTTCGGCGCACTCGGGGGTCGCCAGGGAGCAGCGGGGCCGGAAGGCGCAGCCGTCCGGCAGGCGGGTGAGCTCGGGCGGCCGGCCGGGAATCGGGACGAAGGCCCGTGACGGCAGCGCGTCCAGCAGGCCCCGCGCGTACGGGTGCCGTGGCCCGTCGAAGAACGAGCGCGCCGGGGCCAGTTCGACGACGCGGCTGGCGTACATGACCGCGATGTCGTCGGCCACCCGCTCGGCCGCCCGCAGGTCGTGCGTGATGACCAGCACCGCCCGCCCCTCGTCGCACAGGCGGCGCAGCTCGGCCATGGTGGCCTCCACCAGCGGCCGGTCGAGGCCGGTGGTGGGCTCGTCGGCCAGGATCAGCGGCGGGTCGCCGGCCAGGGCCAGGGCGTTGGCCACCCGCTGGGCCATGCCGCCGGAGAGCTGGTGCGGGTAGCGGTCCAGGTCCTGGGGGCGCAGCCCGGCGCGTTCCGCGAGCTCGTCGGGGCTCTCGGGGCGGCCGAGCTCGCGCAGCGTCTCGGCGAGCTGGGCGCGGGCCGTGCGCACGGGGGTGAGGTGGGCGGCCGGGCTCTGCGGCACGAGCCCGATGAGACGCCCGCGCACCTGCCTGGCCAGCACCTTCTCCGACGCCGCCACCAGATCAAGCGGGCCATCGGATCGGTTAAGCCCGCCGGACCGGTCGAGCCAGGCGTGGCCGGTGACGGTGGCGTTGCCCGGCAGGAGGCCGAGCAGGGCGTGGGCCATCACGGACTTGCCGCACCCGGACTCGCCGACCAGTGCCAGGCAGCGGCCCGCCGCCAGTTCGAAGCGGGCGTCGGTGACCGCGTGCACGTCCGCGCCGGGCAGGTGGAAGCGTACCGAGAGCCCGTCAACGCGCAGCCTCACAGAACCAGCTCCGATCTCCAGCGCGGGTTCGCGCGATCACGTACGTACTGCGCCAGCGCCGACACCGCCAGCGTCGGCACCAGGATGAGCAGCCCCGGGAAGAGGCTGGACCACCAGTCCCCCGCCAGCAGCGACCGCTGCCCGTCGTTGATCATGTTGCCCAGCGAGGCCAGGTGCGCGGGCAGCCCCAGGCCGAGGAAGCTGAGCGCGGTCTCGTGCCAGATCGCGTGCGGGATCATCAGCACGGTCGCCAGCAGCAACTGTGGCGCCAGGTTGGGCAGGAAGTGCCGGACGACGATCCGCAGGCGGCCCGACCCGCCGGAGATCGCCGCGTCCACGAACGGCCGCCCGCGCAGGGACAGCACCTCGGACCGGACGATCCGGGCGGCGGTCGTCCAGTGGGTGACGGCCACGGACACCACCACGGCCGTGGCGCTGGGCGCGAACAGCGCCACGATGAAGATCCCGAACAGCAGGTGCGGCAGCGAGTTGAAGCCGTCCACGACCCGCATCAGCAGCCGGTCGGCGAACCCGCCCGCGGCGCCCGCCACGAGCCCGGCCAGCCCGCCGATGGTCACGCTGGTCACCGCCGCCACCAGGCCGACCATGAGCGAGACGCGCAGCCCGTAGATCGAGCGGAGCAGCACGTCCCGGCCGACCTCGTCGGTGCCGAACGGGTGCGCGAGGGAGGGCGCCAGCCCGGCCGCGCCCAGGTCCACGAGCTGCTGGTCGAGCCGCGCCAGGAGCGGCACCAGCACGACGGCCAGGACCAGCACGGCCAGCGTGCCGAAGGCGAGGCGGTGGCGGCGGGCGGGCCGCAGCCCTTCCCGGCCGGCCCTCCCCCGCCGCCACGTCCAGGGGCCGGCCATCAGCTCACCCCGAGCACGCGCACGCGCGGATCGGCCACCGTGTACGCCAGGTCGGCCACCAGGTTGCCGGCCACGACCGCGAGCGTGGCCAGCAGGGTCAGCGCCGCCAGCAGCGGGAAGTCCACCGCCAGCGCCGCCTTGATCGTCGTCCCGGCCACCCCGGGCCAGGAGAACACCGCCTCGACCAGGATCGCCCCCGTCACCAGCTCCGGCACCCGGGCCCCCATGATCGTGATGAACGGCAGCAGCGCCGAGCGCAGCGCGTGCCGCAGCAGCACCGTGCGCCCGCGCAGCCCCCGGGCCCGCGCCCCGGTCACGAAGTCCTCCCGCAGCACGCCGATGACCGACTCCCGCACGAACAGCAGCAGCCACGACGACTGTGAGAAGGCCAGCACCGCCACCGGCAGCACCAGGTGCCGCGCCAGGTCGGGCAGTGTGACCGTGGTGGCGGCCGCGTCGGTGAGCCCGCCGGCGGGCAGCCAGCCCAGCGTCACGGAGAACACCCAGATCGCCAGCAGCCCCACCCAGAACACCGGCGCGGCCTCGTTGGTGAACGCCGTGCCGGTGATCAGCCGGTCCACCCACGAGTCGCGCTTCCAGGCGGCCAGCGTGCCGACGGCCAGTCCGGCCACCAGCATGACCACCAGCGCGCACCCGACGACGAGCAGCGTCCAGCCGAGCCGCTCGCCGATCACCTGGGCGACCGGCAGCCGCAGCGACCTGGACTCGCCCAGGTCGCCGGTGAGCAGGTTGCCGAGCCAGGTCGCGTACTGCTCCAGGAGCGGCCGGTCCAGCCCCCAGTTCGCCCTGATCTCGGCCATGATCTCCGGGCTGGTGACCATGGCCCGCTCCCCCAGATACTGCCGTACGGGGTCGAACGGGGACGCCTTGGCCAGCGCGAACATCCCGAACGTCACGGCCAGCAGCAGCGGCACGGCGAACGCCAGCCGCCACAGCACGATCCTGACCCAGATCACGAGGCGGGCTTCCAGTTCACGACCGTGCCGAGCAGGCCGCCGGTCGCGTGCTCGTGCGCCTCGACGCCGGGCGTCACGCCGCTCCAGTCACCGCGTACGACGTAGGTGTGCTTCAGGTAGACCAGGTACAGCCAGACGGCGTCGTCGCTGATCCGCCGCTGCACCTCGTCGTAGACCTTCTTGCGGGCGGCGGTGCCGGAGGTCTCCCTGCCCTCGTCGAGCAGCCGGTCCACGTCGGCGTTCCGGTAGCGGCCGGGGTTGAAGTAGCCCTGGCCGGCGAACGAGGAGTGGAACAGCTCGTAGTTGGTGTAGTCGGGGTCGTACGGGCTGCCCCAGCCCATGATCAGCGCGTCCTTGTCCATGCGCTGGTCGATGGCGTCCCAGTCGAGCCCGGCCAGTTTCACGTCGATGCCGACCCGTTTGGCGTCCGAGGCCACGGCCAGCGCCAGCTCCTTGCGCAGCGAGTCCCCCGCCGGGTACATGAGCGTGAACGTGGCCGCCGTGCCGTCCTTGGACCTGATCCCGTCGGCGCCCGCCTTCCAGCCGGCCTCGTCGAGCGTGGCGGCGGCCTTGGCGCGGTCGGCGGTGGCGGAGCCGGTCACGGCGGGGTTGTGCCAGTCGGTGCCGGGCGCGATCGGCCCGAACGCGGGCTCGCCGGAACCGGCCAGGATCGCCGAGACCATCGCGGCGCGGTCCACGGCCAGGCTCAGCGCCCTGCGGATGGCCAGGTCGCCGGTGACGGGCCGGTCGAGCGGGAACATGACGCCGCGGTAGTCGGCGCTGCGCGCCTCGTGGACGGTCATGCCCTGCTGGTTTCTGAACCGGGCCACTGCCTTGGGCGGCAGCACGGTGGCGGTGAACTCGCCGGCCGCCATCCTGGTGGCGCGGGCGTTGTCGTCGGCGGTGTACGCCATCACGAGGTTCTTGATCGCGGGCGCCTCGCCCCAGTAGCGGTCGTTGGCCTTGAGGGTGACCTTGTCGCCCTTGGTCCAGGAGACGAAGGCGTACGGGCCGGTGCCGATGGGCGTACCGGATATATCGGATTTGTCGGGAATGATGCCCAGCGTCGTCCGCTGCAGAATCGGCGCGTACGCGTACTTCAGGCGGAAGACGACCTCGCGCGTACCCGCGGCCTCGACTTTCTCGATGGCCGCGAAGTCGCCCCTGACCGGCGAGTTGTTGGCGGACTTCAGCACCTGCCCGTAGGTGTAGGCCACGTCGGCGGCGGTCAGCGCCCGGCCGTCGTGGAACGTGACACCCTGCCGCAGCGTGAAGGTGACCACCTTGCCGTCCACCTCGGGCAGCGACTCGGCCAGCGCGGGCTCCAGCTTCAGATCCGGGGTACGCCGGACCAGCCCGTCGAACATCAGCGAGCCGCCGTCCACCGCGTACCCGAGCACCGGGTTGAGCGAATCGGGCTCCGAGCCCACCCCCAGCACGACCGTGTCCTGCCCGGCCGGCGCCCCCGACGGAGCCGAGCACCCGCCCAGCACCAGGACGATTCCCCCGAACAGGGCCAATCTTCGCCTCATACCGGCGACCTTAAAGCGAAGGCGAAGTTATTGCAAGATAGTCGCAATAAGCGCGCTCTCGATCGATCCGGCCGTGCGCAGTACCGTCATTTCGAGAGAGATCATCGACCGGATACGTCCTGTGATAGATAGATGACAACTTGCCGCTATCGCGCGCGGCTTGCGCATCCGGCTACTCTCTCCGCTACCTGAGGAAGCCCGGGCGAGTACGGAGGACCGGTCATGAGCGACTCCACCGTCGGCACGTCCCGTTCGGCCGCGCGCGGCAAGCGCGCCCGAGGCCCCGGTGAGGCCGGTGAGGAGCCGGAGCTGCGCCGGCTCCTGGCCGGTCTGACCGCGGTCAGGGACGGCGACTTCCGCACCAGGCTCCCCGACGACGCCGACGGGCTGCTCGGGGAGATCGCCTCGGTCTTCAACGGCATGGTGGACCAGTTGTCCCTGTTCACCTCCGAGGTCACGCGCGTGGCCCGGGAGGTCGGCACGGACGGGCGGCTGGGCGGCCAGGCCGACGTGCCGGCGGTGTCGGGCACCTGGAAGGACCTGACCGAGTCCGTCAACGCCATGGCGGGCAACCTCACCGACCAGGTGCGCAGCATCGCCCAGGTCACCACGGCCGTGGCCAAGGGCGACCTGTCACAGAAGATCACCGTGCACGCGCGCGGCGAGATCCTCGAACTGAAGAACACCGTCAACACCATGGTCGACCAGCTCTCGTCGTTCGCCGACGAGGTCACCCGCGTCGCCCGCGAGGTCGGCACGGAGGGCCAGCTCGGCGGCCAGGCCGACGTCAAGGGCGTGGCCGGCACCTGGCGGGCGCTGACCGACTCGGTGAACTTCATGGCCGGCAACCTCACCGACCAGGTGCGCAACATCTCCCAGGTCGCCACCGCGGTGGCCAAGGGCGACCTGTCACAGCGGATCACGGTCTCCGCCCGGGGCGAGATCCTCGAACTGAAGAACACCCTGAACACCATGGTCGACCAGCTCTCGTCGTTCGCCGACGAGGTGACCAGGGTGGCCCGCGAGGTCGGCACGGAGGGCAACCTGGGCGGCCAGGCCACCGTTCGCGGCGTGTCGGGCACCTGGAAGGACCTGACGGAGAACGTCAACGTCATGGCCTCCAACCTGACCAACCAGGTACGCAGCATCGCCCAGGTCGCCACCGCCGTGGCTCGCGGCGACCTGTCCCAGAAGATCACCGTCGAGGCCAAGGGCGAGGTCGCGGCCCTGGCGCAGACGATCAACACGATGGTCGACACGCTCGGCGCGTTCGCCGACGAGGTGACGCGCGTGGCCCGCGAGGTCGGCACGGAGGGCCAGCTCGGCGGCCAGGCCCGCGTCCCGAACGTGGCCGGCACCTGGAAGAACCTCACCGACAACGTCAACTCCATGGCCGACAACCTGACCAACCAGGTACGCAGCATCGCCCAGGTCACCACCGCCGTGGCCCGCGGCGACCTGACCCGCAAGATCGACGTGGACGCCCGCGGCGAGATCCTGGAGCTGAAGACCACGATCAACACGATGGTCGACCAGCTCTCGTCGTTCGCCGCCGAGGTCACCCGGGTGGCCCGCGAGGTCGGCAGCGAGGGCAGGCTGGGCGGCCAGGCCGAGGTCGAGGGTGTGTCCGGCACCTGGAAGCGGCTGACCGAGAACGTCAACGAGCTGGCCGGCAACCTCACCCGCCAGGTCCGCGCCATCGCCGAGGTCACCAGCGCCGTCACCTCCGGCGACCTGACCAGATCCATCACCGTCGACGCCGAGGGCGAGCTGGCGGACCTGAAGGACAACATCAACTCGATGGTGAAGTCGCTGCGCGAGACGACCAGCGCCAACGAGCAGCAGGACTGGCTCAAGTCCAATTTGGCCCGCATGTCCGGGCTCATGCAGGGGCACCGCGACCTGGCCGCGGTGGCCGAGCTGGTCATGAGCGAGCTGGCACCGCTGGTCTCGGCCCAGTACGGCGCGTTCTTCCTGGCCGTGGAGAGCGAGCTGCAGCTCATCAGCGCGTACGGCTACCCGGTGGACCCGGAGCGGCCGACCCGGTTCCGGCTGGGCGAGGCGCTGGTGGGGCAGGCCGCGCGCAGCCGCAAGACGATCGCCATGACCGACCTGCCGACCGGCTACATCACGATCTCCTCCGGGCTCGGCCGGACCGATCCCTCGTCGGTGATCGTGCTGCCCATCGTGGTCGAGGAGCAGGTGCTCGGGGTGATCGAGCTGGCCTCGGTGCAGGCGTTCACGCCGGTGCACCGGGCCTTCCTCGACCAGCTCATGGAGACGATCGGCGTCAACCTCAACACGATCGTGGCCAACGCGCGCACCGACGAGCTGCTCAAGGAGTCGCAGCGGCTGGCCGTGGAGCTGCAGACCCGCTCGGAGGAGCTCCAGCAGCAGCAGGAGGAGCTGCAACGCTCCAATGCCGAGCTGGAGGAGAAGGCCACGCTGCTGGCCCGCCAGAACCAGGACATCGAGACCAAGAACCTGGAGATCGAGCAGGCCAGGCAGGAGCTGGAGGACCGGGCGCACCAGTTGTCGCTGGCGTCCACGTACAAGAGCGAGTTTCTCGCCAACATGAGCCACGAGCTGCGCACCCCGCTCAACTCGCTGCTCATCCTGGCCCAGCTCCTGGCCCAGAACCACACGCGCAACCTGACGCCGAAGCAGGTCGAGTACGCCGGGATCATCCACTCGGCGGGCTCCGACCTGCTGCAGCTGATCAACGACATCCTCGACCTGTCGAAGGTCGAGGCGGGCAAGATGGACATCAACCCCGAGTGGGTGCAACTGCGGCGGCTGCTCGACTACGTCGAGGCCACGTTCCGGCCGATGACCGGCCAGAAGAGCCTCGACTTCCGCGTCACCACCGCGCCCGGCGTGCCCGCCGAGCTGCTGACCGACGACTCGCGGCTGCGCCAGGTGCTGCGCAACCTGCTGTCGAACGCGGTCAAGTTCACCGAGTCCGGCAGCGTGGAGCTGCGCATCGAACCGGCCGCGCCGGGCGAGCCGCCGCCCTCCGTACGCCCGCACGGGCCGGCCATCGCGCTGCGCGTGGTCGACACCGGCGTGGGCATCGCGGAGCAGCAGCTCGAAGTGATCTTCGGAGCGTTCCAGCAGGCGGACGGCACGACCAGCCGCAAGTACGGCGGCACCGGGCTGGGCCTGTCGATCTGCCGCGAGATCGCCTACCTGCTGGGCGGCGCCATCACCGTGCAGAGCACGCCGGGGCAGGGCAGCGTGTTCACGCTCTTCCTGCCGGTGGCGCGGCCCGGGTTCGACGTGGTGCCGGCCACCGAAGGTGGGGAGCCGGCGCAGGTCGCGGAGCGGGCGCCGGTGGCCGCGCGGCGGCTGCTGGTGATCGAGGAGCGGCCGCACGGGCTGCTGTCGCTGGTCTCCGAGAGCGTCGTGGGCGATCTGACGAACGCCCGCGACCTCGGCGGGTCCATCGTGGTCGCCACGGCGGCGGGCGCGGAGCAGGCGACCGGCATGCTGACGGGCGAGCCGTGCCACTGCATCGTCCTCGACCTCGACATGCCTGACATGTCGGCTTATCGGCTGCTGGAGGCGATGGAGCTCGACGCGCGGCTGCACGGGGTGCCGGTGCTGGCGTACAACAACTGGCGTTCCCACCCGCAGCAGGAAGTGCGCCTGGCGCACCAGCCGCTGGAGCTGCTGACCAGCCTCGACGAGCTGCGCGAGCGCATCGCGCTGCACCTGACCGCCAACCAGCCCGGCGACGTGCTGCCGCTGGTCAGGGCCGAGGCGGTGGGCGCGGCGGCGGCGCGGGAGATCGACAACACGCTGGCCGGGCGTACGGTGCTGGTGGTGGACGACGACGCCCGCAACCTGTACGCGCTCACCAGCATGCTGGAGATCCACGGCATCACCGTGCTGCACGCCGAGAACGGCCGCAAGGGCATCGACACGCTCACCGCCCACACCGAGACCGACCTGATCCTGATGGACGTGATGATGCCGGAGATGGACGGCTACACGGCGACGGAGACGATCCGGGCCATGCCACAGTACGCCGACCTGCCGATCATCGCGGTCACGGCCAAGGCGATGCCCGGCGACCAGGAGAAGAGCCTGGCCGCCGGGGCCAGCGACTACGTGACCAAGCCGGTGGACGCCGACCATCTCATCGAACGCATCCAGCACTGGATGGATCCGGCTTGACGACCTCGTGAGGAGCGGCGACGTGCACACTCCCGCCGACGACCCGGCCGGCACGATGGACGACCCGGCCCTTGAGCGGCCCGATGAGCGTGATCTGGACAGGCTGGCGGAGACCGTCGAGCGGCTGCGGCGCGAGGTCGCGCGGGTCCGCCGCGCCGCCGACGACCGCGCCCTGATCGAGCTGGCCAAGGGCGTCCTCGTCGAACGGCTGCGCTGCCGCCCCGCGCAGGCGGCCGAGCAGCTCACCCTGCTCGCCGCCAAGGCCGGCGTGTCGCAGCTCGAACTGGCCGCCGACGTCGTGAGCGAGATCGCCGACGACCGCATCGGCGAGGCGGGCCGGGACGAACCGGAGGTCGCGGTACGCCTGCGCGCCGCCGAGAGCGCCGCCCTGGCCACCGGCGACATCCAGTCCGTGGTCCACTCGATCCTGGAACACGCGCTGACCCCGCTGGGCGCGACGGCGGTGGCGGTCTGGGCGGCGACGCCGGGCTCCTCGCTGGCCCTGGCCGCGTACGCCGGGTTCGGCGAGGAGGAGGCCGGGCGGTGGCGGCACGTCCCGCCCGGCGTGATCACCCCGGCCGGGCGCGCGCTGACGGAGCGCCGCCTGATCTGGCACGCCGACGTGGGCCTGCCCGCCATCGGCCGCCAGACGGCCGCGGGCGGCCGGGTGACCGTGCCCATCACCACGGGCGGGCGGGTGCTCGGGGTGCTGGAGATCTGCTGGCCGCACGCGCTGCCGCCGCGACCGCCCAGGATCGAGCGGCAGATCCAGGCGCTGGCCGAGCTGTGCGGGCACACGCTGGACTCGCCGTTCGCGCCGATCGTGCCCGCCGTGCCCGCCTTGTCGGAGATCGTGAACCTGGCCGACGCGCTGCCCGACCCGGCGCTCGTGCTGCGGGCGGAGCTGGACGTCTACGGCGACCTGGCCGACTTCCGCATCCAGCACGTCAACGAGCGGCTCAGGGGCGGGGACGGGCTGCTGCTGGAGGCGTATCCGCTGATCTCCGGCGGGCTGCTGCTGGAGGCGTACCCGCGGGCGGCGGGCGGAATGTTCGCGCGGATCGAGCAGGTGCACGCCACGGGCGAGCCGTTCCGCACCGAACGGATGCCGCTGGGCCTGAGCACGACCGGCGTGGCCAACGTCAGCGCCACCCGGCACGGCGACAGCGTGCTGCTCGTGTGGCGCGACGTCGACGCGGACGCGCGGCTGGCCGGCCTGCTGGAGCACGCCCAGCGGCTCGGCCGCATCGGCGGCTTCGAGGAGAACGCGGTCACCGGCGAGCTCACCTGGAACGCCCAGCTCTACTCCCTGTACGGCCTGGTGCCCGGCGACCAGCCGATCCCGCTGGAGCGGCTGCGCGACCACGCCCACCCCGACGACGCGATCGCCATCGGCCGCTTCCTGCGCACGGTGCTGCACCACCGGCGCTTCGCGGCCACGGCGTTCCGGCTCGAACGTCCCGACGGGGTCGCCCGGCACATGCGCGTGGTGGCCGAGCCGGTCCTCGGGCCGGACGGGCGGCTGATGGCGGTGCGGGGGGCGTACCAGGACATCTCCTCCCAGCACTGGACGGAGGTCGCGCTGTCGGTCACACGCGACCAGCTCGCCCACACCGAGCAGCAGTCCGCCGAGCGCAACCGGCTGGCCCTGCAGCTACAGCAGGCGATCATGCCGCCTTCGCACGGCCGGATGGACTCCCTGGGCCTGCGCATCGCCGTCCGCTACCGGCCCGCGCAGAAGGAACACCTGGTCGGCGGCGACTGGTACGACGCCGTCGCACTCCCCTCCCACCAGGTGCTGCTGTCGGTGGGCGACGTGGCCGGGCACGGCGTGGAGGCCGCCACCGGCATGGTCATCCTGCGCAACGCGCTGCGCGGCCTGGCCACCACCGGCGCGGGGCCGGCCCAGCTCATGGAGTGGCTCAACCTGGTCGCCCACCATCTGGCCGACCGCATGACCGCGACCGCCGTCTGCGGCCTGTACGACCCGCCCACCCGCGTCCTGCGCTGGGCCAGGGCCGGGCACCTGCCGCCCATCCTGCTGCGCGGGGCGGACGGCTCGGAGCTGCCCATGGTCAAGGGGCCGCTGCTGGGGGCCTTCACCGACGCCCAGTACGAGGAGGGGCGACTGCAGTTGCAGGCCGAGGACACCCTGCTGATGTACACCGACGGGCTGATCGAGCGGCGCGACCACAACCTGCGCCACGCCCAGGACCGGCTGCTGGACATCGCCAAACGCTCCTCGAACACGCTCGACCACCGCCTCGACGACCTGCTCACCCACTGCAACTCCGACACCGACGACGACACCTGCCTCATCGGCGTGCACCTGAGTTGATTTCCGTCCCCTGTGTGAACTGTCGCACCGCTGGGGCATCCTTGGTCCGGTGGACTTCCGTGACGCCGACCGGCTGCTCGCCGACGCACGCGCCCTGCTCGACGAGCACGCCACCGTGGACCGGCGGGTGCGCCAGGCCCTGGGCGCGCTGCGCGCCGAGGTGGCCAGGGCTGGGCTCGGGTCCATCCCGGTCTCCCGGCTGAAGGACGTGACCGATGGGCGGCTGCGCATCGGCACGCTGGAGAAGGCCGGCTACGCCACGGTGCTGCAGGTGCTGGAGTCGACGCCGTACCGGTTGCAGTTGCTGCCGGGCATCGGCGCGCGGACGGCGGGGCAGATTCACGCGGCCGCCCGCCAGATCGAGCAGGCCGCCGCCGAGGCCGCGAGCATCCGCATCGACGTCGAGCGGCCCGACCGGCACACCACGGAGCTGGTGATCGCCCTGCACCGCCTGGTGGCGGTGGGTCCCGAGCTGCCGCGCGCCCTGGAGGCCGCCCGCGACCTGGCCGGGCGGCTGGCGCCGCTGCTGGCGGAGGCGGGTCCGGCGCGCGGGCGGCTGCGGCTGATGTTCACGCTGCCGGGGCGGCGCCGGCGGGCCCGCGAGGCGGTGGCGGAGCTTGAGGGGCTGCTGGACGGGGTCGCGGAGACGCGGCTGCTGCTCGCCCAGGTGACCGCCGACCTGCTGCGCCCGCCGGCGCGGGACTTCGAGGCGTGGGCGGACTTCGAGTCCCGCTCCCCCGAGTATTTCGCGCTGCTGGCGGAGCTGGCCGGCGAGCCCGTCGGCACCGGTCAGGGGTTCCTGCCCGACGACCTGGCCGCGAAGGTGGCGGCGCAGCCGCTCGACGACACTCACCGGCGGGTGTCCCTGCGCGGCTACCAGGCGTTCGGGGCGCGGTTCGCCCTCGCGCAGGAACGGGTGATCCTCGGTGACGAGATGGGGCTGGGCAAGTCGGTCGAGGCCATCGCCGCGCTGGCGCACCTGCGGGCGCGGGGCGAGACGCACTTCATGGTGGCCTGCCCGACCAGCGTGCTGATCAACTGGACGCGGGAGATCGAGTCGCGCAGCACGCTGCGGGCCCACCCGCTGCACGGGCCCGAGCGGCTCGCGGCGCAGCAGGAGTGGATACGGGAGGGCGGGGTCGCGGTGGCGACGCTCGACAGCCTGCACCGCCTGGCTCCGGCGGAGATCGGGCTGCTGGTCGTGGACGAGGCCCACTACGTCAAGAATCCGGAGACCAAGCGGTCCAAGGCGGTGGCGGCGTGGTGCGGGCGGACGCGGCGGGTGCTCTTCCTGACGGGCACGCCGATGGAGAACCGGGTCGAGGAGTTCCGGGCGCTCATCTCGTACCTGCGCCCTGATCTGGCGGTGAGTCTGCGCGGCAGTGACGTGGTGGCGGGGGCGCGGGCGTTCAGGAAGGCGGTCGCGCCCGTCTACCTGCGGCGCAACCAGCAGGACGTGCTCACGGAGCTGCCCGACCGGGTGGAGGCCGAGGAGTGGGTGGAGTTCAGCGGGGCCGACTTCGCCGCCTACCGGGAGGCCGTGGCGGCGGGCAACTTCATGGCCATGCGCCGGGCCGCCTACGCCGAGCCCGCGACCTCGGCCAAGCTGAAGCGCCTGCTCGAACTCGTCGAGGACGCCGCGGCCAACGGGCTGAAGGTGGTGGTGTTCTCGTACTTCCGGGCGGTGCTCGCCACCGTGCGGACCGCGCTCGACGGGCGGGCGCACGGGCCGCTGTCCGGTGACGTGAGCGCGGCGGGGCGGCAGCGGGTGGTGGACGAGTTCTCGGCCGCGGCCGGGCACGCGGTGCTGCTCAGCCAGGTGCAGGCGGGCGGGGTGGGGCTCAACCTGCAGGCGGCCTCGGTGGTGATCATGTGCGAGCCGCAGGTCAAGCCGAGCATGGAGACGCAGGCGGTGGCGCGGGCACACCGGATGGGGCAGATACGCAAGGTGCAGGTGCACCGGCTGCTCACGGTCGACGCGGTGGACCAGCGCATGCTGGACATCCTGCGGCGCAAGTCGAAGCTGTTCGACGCCTACGCCCGGCGCAGCGATCTGGCCGAGTCCGCGGCCGACGCGGTGGACATCTCCGAGGCGTCGCTGGCGCGGCAGGTCGTCGAGGAGGAGCAGCGCCGGCTGCTGGCCGACTGATCCACTATCGAGGGTAGTAGACATCCCGCCGGCTTTCCCGTATACCCTCTATAGGTATTTTCGAGGAAGGTGGCACCTATGGAAGACCACGGAACGCACCAGCCGCCGCAGGCCACGTGGGGCATGGCGGCCCAGGCGACCGCCCACTGCCTGACCGGCTGCGCCATCGGCGAGGTGCTGGGCATGGTGATCGGCACCGCGGCCGGGATGTCCAACGCGGCCACGGTCGTGCTGGCGATCGCGCTGGCGTTCGTGTTCGGCTACGCGCTCACCATGCGCGGCGTGCTGCGGGCCGGGGTGGGCTTCAAGGCGGCGCTGAAGGTGGCGCTGGCGGCCGACACCGTGTCGATCGCGGTGATGGAGATCCTGGACAACGCCGTGATGCTCACCGTGCCGGGGGCGATGGAGGCCGGGCTGACGAGCTGGCTGTTCTGGGGGGCGCTGGCCGGGTCGCTGCTCGTGGCGTTCGTCCTGACCACGCCGTTGAACAAGTGGCTGATCTCGCGCGGGAAGGGGCACGCGGTCATTCACCAGTATCACCACTGACGGCGCCGTGACGAGACGGAGATCATCGGCGGCGGTGATCGGCGCATGAAGCGTCTGAGCGTGACGCTGGTGGTGGCCGGCCTGCTGAGCGTCACGATTCCCGGCGGCGCCGTGCACGCGGCTCCCGAATCGAGGTCTCTCGACTCCGTCGTCAAAGCGATCAGGAAGCAGTTCGCGAAGAAGAGCAGCGTGCGCTTCACCGTCAAGCGGGCCGGCGGGCCCCCGGCCACCTGGGACATGAAGGCGTCCGGCGCGTACCGCTTCAACGCTTCAGGCGTGTACGCCGCCGACACCACGGAGATCACCCAGCAGCCGGATGGGACGGGCCGGGACCGGGGAATCAGCATCGGCCGGACGTTCTACTCACAGGCCTACGTGCGTGCCAAGAACGGCAAGTACATCTGGAAGTCGCCGTCAACGCTGGGGAAATGGTCCTACGGGGAGAATTTCGCCGGGGTCATCTGGGGAGAGGACCTGATCAACGGGGTCAACCCGGGCTTCCTCAAGCTGGGCGCCTCGCACGGCGCGACCAGCGCCGACGGCGGGACTTTCGAGGGAGTGAAGACGACCCTCCACAGCGGCACGGTGAAGGTTCCCGTACTGAGTGAGAGGCAGGCCGGGATGTCCTTCGAGACCGAGGAGAAGTACGGCTCGTGGGGAGGGCCGATCACCTGGAAACTCTGGGTGGGCCCGGACAACCTGCCGCGGCGTTTCCACGCCATCGTGAGGTTCATCCGGAAGGGCGGTGGCGGCGAGGCCGAGACCATGACGATGAACATCCCTGCACCACTGCGACGACATCGGCCGCGGGTGGCTGAACGGCTCGTGAGCGCTGAGCGGTTCAGCCGGTGCCGAAGCAGACGAACGTGGAGGCCGGCTCGTCCGCCGAGGCCGTGGCGAGGGCGTCAGCGGGGCGCGCGCCGTCGGCCACGTTCCGGTGGTAGGCCATCATGACCTGCTCGGCCACGGGGTCCGGCACGCGGGTGAGGCTGGAGATGACGGTGGACGTACCGAGATAGAGCAGCGCGGCCGTGAAGCCCAGCAGTTCGTCGCCCGCCCTGACCACCGCCTGGCCCACGTCGCACGCCGACAGGACGACCTGGCCCGGCGCCTTGCCGAGCCGCTGCAGGTCGTAGGCCATGAGGGGGCCGTCGGCCAGGTCGAGGCGGGAGAAGAGCACGTTCTCGCGTTCGTGGTGGCCGTGCGCGGCGAAGTGCGCGAAGGGCGCGCCGTCCAGCGCCGCGAGCGTGGCCGACACGGTGGCCAGCTCGCCCGTGAGCCGGTGCGCCTTGGGGTGTACGGCTCCGAGCTGCTCGATTTCGCGCTCGGCGTGCTCCAGGTCGGGCCCGGCCACCAGAACCGGGGCACGGCCACCGGCGTACGGCTTACCGGCGCAGGGTTCACCGGCGTAGGTTTCACCGGCGTAGGTTTCACCGGCGTACGACCCACCGGCGCAGGACCCACCGGCGTACGACCCACCGGCGCAGGACCCACCGGCGTACGACCCACCGGCGCAGGACCCACCGGCGTACGACCCACCGGCGTACGACCCACCGGCGCAGGACCCACCGGCGTACGACCCACCGGCGTAGGACCCACTGGCGTAGGACCCACTGGCGCGCCGGGCCGCCAGCCAGACCAACGCGGACGGCGCCACCACCAGCGGCCGGCCGCGCAGGTCGGGCAGCAGGCCCCAGGGGACGGCCGACAGGCCCATGGTCGGGATGAGCACGATGCCCCGGGCAGCGGACAGGGCCTGCCTCAGAGGTGCGAGCAGCGCGTCGGTGATCACGCCGAGCTGCCGCTGCACGGACGCCTCGATGACCGCCTTCATGGCGGGGCGCAGGTTGCGGCCGGCCTGCGCGTTCAGGTCCCCCGCCAGCCGCCGCGCGGCCTCGGCCACCGGTTCGTACGCACTCAGCCGGTGCAGGTGGCACCGGCCGCGCGCCAGCACGAGCGCCAGCAGGCCGCCGCCCACGTTGAGCAGGCTGACCATCGCGTAGTCGTCCGCGGCCAGCGCCTCCTCCACGGCCGCCGCCGACGCCGGGGCCAGACGCGGACCGGCGCCGGGGAGCTGCCAGCCGCGTTCCCTGATGACCTGTTCGAGCTCCAGGCACCGGCGGCGCAGGGCGGGGCTGCGCTGACCGGCGGCCTCGTCGGCGTGCATACGCTGGGCGAGCTGCCGCAACTCGGCCAGGGCCTCGGCGGTCTGGGGGTCTTCGGGGGCCTGCGGCGGCCTGAACCGGAACGCCTGCGCCCGGCACCGCTCGGACCAGGCGAACACGTGCCTCGGCGACCCCCCGGCCAGCGCTGTCCCGAGCCCGTGCGCGGCCAGATCGGCACCCAGGGCGGCCACGCCGGTGAGCATGTCGAGGCTGCCCAGACGGCCGCGATGGGAATGGATGAGCGCCAGCCCGTCCCTGACCTTGCGCAGCGCCAGTCCCCGCTCCCCTTGCGCTCCGGCCAGCTCGGCTTCGGCCAGATGCCGCATCAACCGCACATCCAACGACCCACCCCGCACCGCCCGGGCCCTCACATCCTGCGCCACGACCAGCACCTCCCGCCCCCTGACCTCCCCCCGACCCACCCCTGAACCCTCCCGACCACCGAATTCGCCCCGCCCCCCGGACGCCACCTGGCCCTCCCCTGAACCCTCCCAACCGCCGGACTCCACCCGACCGCCGGACTCTGCCGAATCGCCGGACGCCACCTGGCCCTCCCGACCGCTGAACTCTGCCGAATCGCCGGACGCCGCCTGGCCCTCCCGACCGCTGCGCTCCGCCGGACCGCCGGACGCCGCCAGGCCGCCGGACGCGGCCTGGCCCTCCCGACCGCTGGGCTCCGCCCGGTCCTCCCCCGGGTCACCATCGGGCCCCCCGTGCGGCTCACCACCGGGCGCCACTCGCCGCCCGTCACCAGGCGCCCCATGCACCTGACCGCCAGACCTCCCGCGCGGCTCACCACCAGGCACCCTGCCCGACTCACCATCGGACACCTCACCGCCAAACGCCCCGCGCGGCTCGCCATCGGGTGGCCTGTGCGGCTCGTCGGTGGGGGTGCCGGGGGTCGCCTCTGGGAGGCGGCCTGCCGCAATCAGGGCTCTGATCGAGATCAGCCTGGCCATCTCACCGTCGTCGCGCATGTCCAGGGCAGCGAAGCGGGCCGCCAGCTCGGCAGCGCGCCTGGCCACGGAGGCCGGTGCCCTCCCCGGCGCGCTGGCCCGTGGCGCCGGGGCCGATACCGGGACCGGTGGCGGGGTCGGTGGCGGGGTCGGTGGCGGGGTCGGTGCCTTGCCAGAAACCTCACCCGGGGTCGTGTCCGGCGCCTCACCTGGTGCCGTGCTTGGGACCGTGCCTGGCGCCGTCCCTGGTGCCATGCCTGGTCCCTTGCCTGGTCCCTTGCCTGGGGCCGTCCCTGGGGGCGTGCCTGGGGCCGTACCTGGTGTTGTGGCTGGTGACCGAGACTGGGCCAGGTCACAGCGGAGGCGCATGAGGGCGGCGCGGAGGGCCCAGGGGGTGCTGCCTCGGCGTTTGAAGTGGGTTTCGGCTTGTTTGGCCCAGTGGCGGGCCTCGTCGTGGCGGCCCGCGTCGAGGGCGCACTGGGCGCGGGCCAGCTCCGCCTCCGCGTAGTCCTGCATCAGCCGTTGCCTGCGGAAGCCGTCGATGGCCCGGTCGAGTGTGCGGCCGGCCTCGTCGGTCAGGCCCACGGTGAGCAGGGCTCTGGCGCGGTCGAGGGCGAGTACGGGCAGGAAGCCGGGGTTGACGTCCTCGTAGAGGGACTCCACCTCGGCGAACACCCGCAGTGCCGCCGGTACGTCCCCGAGCAGCAGGTCGCAATAGCCGTCGTTGTGCAGGGCCTTGGCGGCGAGCACCGGATGGCCGTGGGCGTGGGCGAGCTGGGCACTCCTGCGGGCGTCGTCCCTGGCCAGGCGGACGCGACCGGTCATGAGGTGGATGACCGAGCGGTTGAGCAGGACCCTGGCCAGTTCGACGCGATCGCCGTCGACGAGCAGCGGGGCGGCGATGTCCAGTTCGTGGAGGGCCTGGGTGTTGGCGCCCATGCGGAGGTGCAGGAGACCGCGCTGGGCGTGCACGATGGCCAGCTGGGCCGGGGGCGCGTGGTGCTGGGCCGCGTCCAGCAGTTCCATCCCGAGCGCGGTGTCCCCTTGCTCGGCTTCGGCGTGGGCAAGGCTGGTCAGCAACCGAGCGAGCAGATCGTCGTGACCGGTGGTGGCGGTGGCGGCGGCAGCCGATTCACCAGGATCGAGGGCAGAAGCGGAACCAGGGCCAGGGGCGGGGACGAGGGCAGGGGTAGGGCCGGGGTCGGGGTGGGGAGCAGAGGCAGGATCGGTCGTGGGACCCGTGGTGGGGCCCATCGTAGGACCAGGCGTTGGACCCGTGAGGGGTCCGGTCGTGGGACCGGTGGTGGGACCAGGCGTGGGGGTGCAGGTGGGGGCAGGGCCGGGAGCAGGGGCAGGGTCGGTGGTGGGACCGGTGGTGGGACCGGTGGTGGGAACGGTCGTGGGAACGGTCGTGGGAACGGTCGTGGGAACGATCGTGGGACCAGGGGTGGGCCAGCCGAGGAGGTGGAGGGCGTGGCGGAGTCTGCGGGCGGCCAGTGCCGGGCGGCCGTTGTCGGTCGCCTCGACGCTGAGCTTGTGCAGGTGCTCAACGCGCTCCCGGAGCGCCGTCAGCCCGCTGTCGCGCAATCCCGCCTCGCGGTGGTCAGAGGATGAGTGAGGGCGTCACCGCCAGTATCGTCGCCTGCGCCGGATCATCAAGTCCCTGCCGCACCACGAGTTGCGACAGGCCCCGTGGCACGACGTCGAGGACGAACCGGCCCTGGTCGTCGGCCCTGACGGTGTGCGCGCCCTCGCCGGTGCGCAGTTCGACCAGGTGGTCGCCGGGCGGGGCCAGCCAGCCGTCGACGCGCACCGCGTACTCGTCCCGGGCGCTCACGCTGATCATGATGGTGAGAATCTCGCTGTCGAAGGTGATCGTCCGGCTGTCCTCGCCGCCCCGGACGCCCGCCGGCAGCACGGCCTCCTCCTGCATGCGCAGGATCTCGAATTCGGGTGATTCCCAAGCCTCCAGGGCCAGCGCGAACTGCAGGCGTTCGACCAGCGTCGCCGGTACGGGGTCGACGATGCGGTAGACGTCCGCGATCTCCTCGGCGAGGAGCTGGTCCTCGGGGGTGAGGTGGGGAGGGTTGCTCCCCTCGGCCGTGTTCATCAGGCGCTCCAATCCGGATCCTTCGCGAGCACGAGGCGCAGCTTCGCGAAGCACCGGCCGCGCGTGGGCCCGATGCTGCCCAGCGGCATGTCCAGTGCGGCGGCCACCGCGTCGTAGTGCGGGCGGGGTACGAAGGCGATGATCCTGAGCAGTTCGGCGCAGCGCTTTGGCAGGCTCTCGACCGCGTGCCAGAGTGCGCGCCGCCGCTCGTCGTCCACGAGGACCTCGTCGGGGGTGAGGACCCCGTCGTCGGGCAGTTCCTCGAAGGCGTCGTCTCCGGGCAGGTCGTCCTTGCGGGAGGCGGCGCTGACCCGCCACGCCTCGCGGCGGGTGGTGGTGACGAGCCATTCGATGAGGGCGCCGGGCGCGGAGATGGTGTCCAGGTGGCGCAGCAGGATCAGCCAGGTCGTCTGGATCACGTCCTCGGCCGCCTGCGGGCTCAGCCCCTGGTTCCTGGCCGTGTGCCAGAGCACGGGCGTGAGCTCGGCGACGATCGCGTCCAGCGCGCCGTTCTTGCCCTGGCGCGCCTCGATGAGCAGTCCGGCCAGGCGTTCGCGGCGCTGAGCGCCGGCGGTGGGCGGGCGTTCGCGAGGCTGGGCGCCGGCGGTGGCCGGGCGTTCGCGGCGCTCGGCGCCGGCGGTGCGTGGGCGTTCGAGTGCGGGGTCTCCGGTCATCAGATCGGTACGACTTCCGGGCGCACCACCTTGTCGTTGATCATCGTGTCGATGACCGTTCTGGCCCGTTCGACGGGATCGACGACGACCTGGCCGATGGTCTTGGTCAGTTCGGCGGCGATGGTGCCCGCGACGACCGGCGCGGCGAACGACGTACCGCTCCAGCCGCAGAACGGACCCACCGCGTCGCAGTCCAGCGACGCGCGCTCGCCCGTGCTGAGCGTGGCGTTCTGGGCGCCCCGGAACTGGGGTGGGAAGGTGCTGACGACCATCGCGCCGGGCGCGAGCCACCGTACGGCGGGATGTTCGTTGCTGAAGATCGCGATCGTGCCGTCCGGGTTCTTGGCCGCGACGCCCAGCATGGGCGCGAGCGGCGGCCCCTGCACGGCCGTCTCTGAGAGGGCGGCGAGGTAGAACGGCCTGGTGGTGGCGTAGTTGCCGGCGGCGTTGACCACGATGACCCCGCGCGCCCGAAGCTGGTTGACCTTGTTGAACAGCGCGTTCATGGCCGGGTCGCCGGTCTCGGCGAAGCCGCCGAAGGAGCAGCACAGGACGTCCACGGGCTCGCCGTCGTCCATCCGGGCCAGCAGGCGGTCGAGCGCCGCGTGCACGGCCTCCTCGGGGACGACGCCGTCGCTGTGCATGACCTTATACATCACGACGCGGGCGTCGGGCGCGATCTGGGCGACGAGCCCGGCCAGCATGAGGCCGTGACCGGTGTGCGAGTTGAGCGTGCCGACGAGCGGGTTGGGCAGGTGGCCGAGGTCCTCGTAGCCGACGAGCCTGGCGATGTCCCGGCCGGCGTAGGCGGGGTGGGTGTCCTCGATCAGCTGCTGCCCGGGCGGGTCGACGGTCAGGAACGCGTCGGCGGCGTCCACCGGCTTGAACCAGGGGTGGCCGGCGACGCCGGTGTCGAGCATGACCACGGTGATCCTGGGCCCGCCGAGCTGCTCGACCGTCCTGCGGCGCGGCGGTCCCGCGACCACGGTGACGGGGACGCGGCCGTAGCCGGGGCGGGCGGTCACACCGGGCTCGTCGATCACGGCGTGGCCGCTGGTGGCGGGCTCGCCGCCGAGGTTGAGCGAGCCGATCCCGCTCGTGGCCGACCCGACGAACAGGTGGTCGAGGGAGATGTCCGCGAGCTCCGACCGCAGCGCCCGCTCGGCCGGCTCGCCGTCCAGCGCCCTGCGCAGGGCCCGGAGCGCGGGCCAGGCGTCGGCTCTGACGTCGCGGCTCTCCTCGTTGATCTCGAGTACGGCGGGCACCCAGGTGGTGCCGGGGCCGTAGTCCCGCTCGCGGGCGCGTACGACGCTCTCCTCGGACAGCTTCAGCCCGATGTCCGCGAGCGTCGCGTCGATCCAGGTCACGGCCTCGTCGGAGCGCAGCACCGTACCGGGGACGAGGAGCACGTCCGCGCGGTAGACCGTGCTGTCGGGGCGGGTCTCGCCGGGGTCCAGGCCGACGGCCCACGGGTCGAGGATCTTCGCGCCGTGCCGGTCCAGGATCTCGCGGGGAAGGGTGACGCCCTGCCAGGGCGGGCCGAATCTCTCGCCTTCGGTCGCGCCGGGTGGCTCGGGGATGTAGTCGATGGTCATTTGCACCGTCTCCGTTCTGCCCTCTGTGCCGTACGAGAGCGGATCTCGGGTGGCGATACGAGAGGCTTGGTAACGGAAAGGCCACGATCCTCGTCTTGCAGATTTTCTGAAATTTGCAGAAATGTATTGCACTGTCCGGGCCGCGTAGGTAGCTTCCGGGCAACACCCCCCAAAGGGAGAAGCCTTATGAAATCCTTCGCCCTGTTATCCGTAGTTCTGGCCACGTTCCTGCACGCCGCGCCCCCGGGCGACAAGGACGTGATCGCCAACCTCTGGAGCTGGAACTGGAACTCCGTGGCCAGGGAGTGCACCGGCCACCTCGGCCCCGCCGGGTACGGCGGCGTGCAGGTCGCGCCGCCCCAGGACTCCCTCACCCGGGGCGGCGCGGTCTGGTGGGACGTCTACCAGCCCGCCCGCTACACGCTGACCAGCAAGTTCGGCACCGAGAGCCAGTTCGCGGCCATGGTCAGGGCCTGCCACGACGCCGGCGTCAAGGTCTACGCGGACGCGGTGATCAACCACATGACCGGCCAGGGCAGCACCAGCTACGGCGGCGCGAGCTTCGGCAAGTACAGCTACCCGGGCCTGTACTCGGCCGCCGACTTCCACTACTACGCCGAGGACTGCGGCAACTCCGACAACCTCGTCCACGACGGCGACTACGCCGGCAGCGCGCGCAACGTCCAGAACTGTGAGCTGGTGGGCCTGTCCGACCTGGAGACCGAGGAGGAGTACGTCCGTGGCGCCATCGCCGGTTACCTGAACAAGCTCATCGGCCTCGGCGTGGACGGCTTCCGGGTCGACGCGGCCAAGCACACCAGCCCCGGCGACCTGGGGAACATCTACGGCAGGCTGACCGGCTCGCCGTACATCTACCAGGAGGTCATCTACGGCGCGAACGAGGCCGTGCAGCCGGGCCAGTACACCGGGATCGGCGACGTGCTGGAGTTCCAGTACGGCCGCTACCTGCGCGAGAAGTTCAACGGCAGCATCTCCGACCTGCGGACGTTCGGCGAGTCGTGGGGCGGCATGCAGCCGAGCGCCAAGTCGGTCACCTTCGTCGCCAACCACGACACCGAACGCGGCACCAGCGCGCTCAGCTACAAGGACGGGGCCACGTACCGGCTGGCCAACATCTTCCAGCTCGCCTGGAACTACGGCACGCCGCAGGTGTACGACGGCTTCACCTGGAGCGACAGGGAGGCCGGCCCGCCGCATGCGAACGGGTTCGTGACCGACACCGTGTGCGGGAGCGGCTGGGAGTGCCTGCACCGCGACCCGGCGATCACCGGCATGGTCGGCTTCCACAACGCGGTCAAGGGCACCGGCGTCGGCAACTGGGCCGCCCCGAACTCCGGCGTGATCGCCTTCAGCCGTGGCGCCAAAGGCTGGATCGCGCTCAACAACGGCGGCGGCGCGTACGCGGGCACGTTCACGACGGGCCTGCCCGCGGGCACGTACGCCAACCTGACCGGCACCGGCACGGTCACCGTGAACGCCGCCGGCCAGGCCACCGTGACCGTGCCTGCCAAGGGCGCGGTCGCGATCACGAGCACGGCCGCGCCGGGGAACAACGAGGCCACCGTCTACTACCGGACCTCCTGGTCCGCGCCCAGCATCCACTACGGCGTGAACGGCACCTGGACCACGCCTCCGGGTGTGGCCATGGAGAGCGCGTGCGCCGGCTGGTTCAGGAAGACGGTGGCGCTCGGCCAGGCCACGTCGTTCGCGGTGACGTTCAACAACGGCTCCGGCACATGGGACAACAACGGCGGCCAGAACTACACCGTCGGCACGGGGCTGAGCACTGTCGCGAACGGTGTGGTGACCGGTGGCGCCGCCGACCCGTGCGCGGGCTCGTGCCAGGTCACCTCCAACACCGGGAAGTGATCAGGCGGCCGTCGGGTCGATGCCGCGCAGCATCATGCCCTGCCCCCTGGACCGGTGCACGTCGCCGGCGGGCCGATCCTCGGGGTCGCGATACTGGACGAGCAGCGTCGTACGCGCCTCGCCGGACCGGTTCACGCCCGACCCGTGCACGGTCAGGTAGCCGAGGAACAGCACGTCTCCGGCCCGCGCCTCGATCGGCACGGCCTCCGCCAGCGGCCACCGCGACGGCGGCAGGTGCCAGCCGCCCTCCTCGACGTGCGGCAGCGGGCCGTCGCGGTGGCTGCCCGGCACGACCCGTACACAGCCCTTCTCCTCGGGCGCGTCGTCGAAGTGGAAGATGGCCGCGCCGACCGTGTGCCGGGTGTGCGGGAAGTGGGCGGCGTCCTGGTGCATGGGGAACGGCGAGCCCTTCTCCGCCGGTTTGACGAAGATCTTGGTGTGGTGGAGCTGGACGTTCTCCGAGCCCATCAGGGCCGCCGCCACGTCGGTGAAGCGCGGATCGAGCATGAGCCTGGCGAACGCGGCCGAGTAGAACTGCGCGTCGTGGCAGTGCCGCAGCTCGGTGGCGCCGCCGGCGATCCGCCTGGCGCTCCCCCAGGTCGGATCGGACGGTCGCAGCCGCGCCAGCACCGCGTGGCACTCGTCACGGTACGCCCGCGCCTCCTCCGCGCTGATCAGCCCCTTGACCAGCAGGTAGCCGTGCTCCTGGTAGAAGGACACCATCTCCGCCTCGGTCATGCGCCGTCCTCACCCTCAGGGCTCGCAGGTCACCGGATAGCCCGCCTGCCTGACCGGCTTGTTGTGGTCGAGCGCCTCAAGGGCGACCGTGCCGTCCTTGCGCTCGGGCCGGTCCCAGGAGGCCGCCTGCACCTCCAGCAAGCCGCTCTGCCCAACGGTACGCGTCACGGGCGCGACCGGGTTCCCATCCGTCACCCAGCGGAAGGTGATCTCCGTGCCGGGGGCCGCGCGGAACCGGCCGTGCGCGCTCACGTAGGGGGCGTCCACGCAGTCGCCGTAGTAGGCGAGCGACCACAGCTCGTCGATCTCCACGGTGCCCGGACTCGCCGTCTCGCAGGTCAGGCTGTACGGCTGTTGCATGGCGGGCCTGTTGTGGTTGAGAACCTCCAGGCGGACGACGCCGGTGCCGCTGGTCCGCCGCGCGCTGTACCAGAAGTCGCCGATCTTGCTCTTGACGCCGGGTTTGAGCACCTCGGTCCTGATCACGCCGGGCTTGCCGTCCACGACGAGCCGGTATTTGACCTCGGCCTCACGGTCCGTCGTGACGAGGCCGTCGCCGCGCAGGCCGATGGAGCCGTGGCACACGCCCTGGAAGACCGGGGTGAGCAGGTAGTGGAAGGTGAGCCGGGCGTCGCCGGGGTCGTCGGTGCAGGCGAAGGTGAACTGCCGGGTCACGGGCTCGCCCTCGGTCATCAGGCCGAGCGTGTGGGTGCCGGCCCCGTCCCGATCGATGTTCCAGGCGGCCGAGACGTCCTGGGTGCGCGGCTGATCGGCGGCGGGGAAGTCGAGCACCTGCCGCTGCCAGGCGGCCCCGTCGAGGATCCAGCCGTACGTGACCTTCGTGGCCGGGCCCGCGGGCAGGGAGATGCGGCCGGTGGCCTGGTAGCCGACGGGTTCGAGGCAGTCGCCCGCGTAGTCGCCGGGGGTGACCGCGACGATCCGCGCCTCCGGGGTCGCGGGTGGCGCGGTCGTGGGGGTCTGGGTCGCGGTCGGAGTCGCGGTCCCGGTCGGGGTCGGGGTGCCGGTCGGGGTCGGGGTGCCGGTCGGGGTCGGCCTCGGGGACATCTGCGGCGGCGGGCTCGGCCGGGGTGTGGTCGGCCGGGGCGAGCCCGTTGTGGGTGACGGGGAGGGCGATCGGGTGGCCCGGCCGGGCGTGCAGGTCACCTCGTACGCCGCCCGCCCCGAATCCTGCCCCGGCGTGAGCAGCCGGATGGCCTTCCACCCGCTCGCCGAGCCGCCCGCGCTCAGCGGAAGGACCACCTGACGGCCGCGCGGCCCGCCGGCGGGAAAGAACAGCGACTCCAGCCGCCCCTCCCCCGTGGCACTGTCGATCCACCGGTAGTCGACCTTGGCCGGTGTGCGGGACACCTGGACGGTGCCGGTGAACGTCAGGCTCGCGGGACACGGCCCCCGGTGCACGGGCGGGCTGACCTGGACGCTCGCCACGACGGCGAGCGGCCCGCCGGGACGGGCGGGCAGCGGGTGGGCTGCGTCGTAGCGCGCGGCGGTGCCGGAGCAGGTGACGTCGAAGCGGGCCTTGGCCGACAGGCCGTCCTCGCCGAGGATCTCGATCGCCTGCCAGCCGGAGGTGGCGCGGTCGTAGGTCTGGCGGTCGGTCACGACCGTCTTGCGGGTGCCGTTCACGCGCAGGCTCTTGACGGCGCTCGTGCCACCGTCGCCGCGTACCCATCGGTAGCCGACCGTGCCTCTGCCCGTGGCCGTCACCACGGCCGAGAAGCCGACCGTCGTGGGGCAGTCACCGGCCGGTCCTGCGGGTTGGGCCTCGACCCGGGTCACGGCCACCTCCATGGCGGGCGCGGCGAGGGCGGGCGGGGTGGCCAGCAGCGCGCTGAGCAGTGTGACGCCCAGCGGCAGCGCTGTCCTTCTCATCAGGGGTCCCTTTCTGTCCGTGCGAAGGGGACCATGATCCTTGAGACGACTTGTGCGTCACTTGGATCGCTCTTGTGTCCTCAGCCGTCGAACGTCGGTGTCCGCGATTCCACCGTACGCCCGAAGTGCCGGGGCCGATCAGCGGGCGGCCAGGCGGTCCAGGTGGTAGCGGACGGTGGCGAGGGCCTGGGCGGGTTCGCGTACGCCCAGGAGCAGGTCGGAGCCGAGCCCGTCGATCATGGCGAGCAGCGCGACGGACTCGTGGCCGGGATCCAGCCCCGCCCGGAACTCGCCGGCCAGCTGGCCCTGGGTGATCAGGTCGGCCACCCGGCCGTGCAGCCACCGGTCGCTCTCGCGCAGCACCTCGACCAGCTCGGGTACGCCGACGGCGCGGGCGGTGAACGCCTGCCCGGCGCGGCGCTCGGCGCGGCGGCGCTCGTCCAGCGGCAGCATCTCGGCCGCCATCGCCATCAGGAACGACCCGGCGGAGGGCGCCTCCACGCCTTCGCGGATCCCGGCCATGATCCGCTCGGTGACCCGCCCGCCGAGGTGGCCGACGACGTAGCGGAGCATCTCGTCCTTGGTGCCGAAGTAGTGCTGCACGGAGCCGAGCGAGATGCCCGCCTCCTCGGCGACGTCGCGCAGCCTGGCCCCGTCGAGCCCGTCGCGTCCCGCGATGCGCAGCACGGCCTCGGCGATGTGGCGGCGCCGCTCCACATGATCCACCTTTTTCGGCATGAGCCCTCCTATCTCATACCACCGTATTATAATACGACCGTATGGTACTTTATCGGAGTTCGTAAAACGTTTCACTTTTCTGGAAGGTCCCTCTTGGACTACGAACGCCAGCCGTACAGACGTTGTGGCCGTAGCGGCCTCCTCCTCCCCGCCGTGTCGCTCGGCCTGTGGCACAACTTCGGCGAGGGCAAGTCACTTGAGAGCCAGCGCGCGATCCTGCACAAGGCGCTCGATCTCGGCATCACCCATTTCGACATCGCCGACAGGTACGGCCCGCCGATCGGCGCCGCGGAGGCCGCCTTCGGGCGGATCTTCCCGCGGTCGCTGCGCGACGAGGCCGTGGTCACCACCAAGGGCAGCAACCCCATGTGGGACGGCCCGTACGGCAAGGGCAACTCGCGCAAGCACCTGCTGGCCACCCTCGACCGGTCGCTGGCCCGGCTCGGGCTCGACTACGTGGACATCTTCTACCTGCACCGCGAGGACGCGGACACGCCGCTGGAGGAGCAGGTCGCCGCGCTCGACCACATGGTCCGCACCGGCCGCGCGCTCTACGTCGGCGTCTCCAACTTCTCGCCCGAGAACACGGCGGAGGCCGCCCGCCTCCTGCGTGAGCTCGGCACCCCGCTCCTGGTGCACCAGCCGCCGTACTCGCTGCTGAACCGCCGCATCGAGAAGTCGCTGCTGGGGGTGCTGGAGCAGGAGGGCATCGGCTGCGTGGTCTACTCGCCGCTGGCGCAGGGCCTGCTGACCGACCGCTACCTGAACGGCATTCCGGCCGACTCGCGGGCTGCGGAGGGCCGGTTCCTGACGGCGGACCGGGTGACGCCGGAGGTGCTGGCGTTCGTACGGTCGCTGTCCGAGCTGGCCGGCGCGCGCGGCCAGTCGGTGGCCCAGCTCGCGCTGGCCTGGGCGCTGCGGGATCCGCGGATCACGTCGGTGCTGGTGGGCGCGTCCAGCCCGGAGCAGCTTGAGGCGAACGTGGCCGCCGTCGACCACCTCGACTTCACCGACGAGGAGCTGGCGACCATCGAGCGGGCCGCCAAGGAAGCCGGCATCGAAGGCTGACCGGGGTGCGGCCGCGAGCCGGCCGCACCCGAGGTCAGCCGGCGGTGAGGCGTTCGTGGACGGCCGTCAGGGTGGCGGGCAGGGTCGGGTGGACGAGCTCGCCGGGGCGGGCGAGCCGGGTCTGCACACGTACGTCCTCCGCCCGTGGATAGCCCGGGTCCGCCCCGATCACGATCCGGCGGGCCGGGTTGTCCAGCGCGGCGCCCAGCTCCAGCAGCGCGATCGGCTGCATGCTGTCCCCCGCCGGGAACCAGAACATGGTCAGCACCTCCGGCAGGTGCAGGTGGTGGTGCTCCCATGCGATCTGGGCCGGCGCCTGCGCCGGGTCGTCCATCGGGAAGTGGCGGCGGCGCGGGTTCAGCACGATCGCGCCGCCGAGCGCCGCCGCCGCCCGCCGCTGCCAGTCCTCGACCCCGGTGATGCCCCCGGCCAGGAAGACGGCCGGCGGGTCACCGGGCGCGGGCTCGTAGTAGTCGGGGGCCTCGAAGTAGCCGTTCATCGGCAGGGGGCGAACGGCTGGTCGTACAACGAATAGTCCTCGGGCTTCTTCAGGGAGTTGAAGCCGGTCGTGGCGGCGCAGAAGTCGTCCGGCGAGGTCTTGTACTCGACGTGGAACACCGCCTTGCCCGCCTCGGTGAACGGGCTCAGCTCCGAGCACTCGTCGTGCTCGAAGCACTCTTCGTTGACCGCGTAGTCGAAGCTCGACACCAGCTCGGCGGCCTGGCTGAGGTCGTTCTTGAGAGCGACGGACAGGCCCTTGCGGTGCGCCATGCCAGCCAGGGCCCGATTGTAGACGAGCTGGGTGGCGGGACTGATCGCCCAGCCGGTCGTCTCCTCGCCGGCCTCGTGGGCGTGCACGACGTCGAACTCGACCCCGTCGAACCCGGCCTGTACGCACTTGTCGACCCGGGCCGCCATCATCTCCAGCAGGAAGTCCCGCTGGCCCTTGTCGTTGTTGATGTTGGCCCAGCGCTCGTTCGGGAACTCCGGGCTGAACGGCTTGCCGAGCAGCGACCCGTCGTGCTCGTTGTGCCAGTCGACGAACTGCTGGTAGTCGGGCCGGAACTCCTCGATCGAGCCCGCGTCCACATAGCAGATCGCCTTGGCGCCCCGGGCGTGGATGGCCTGGACGGCGGCCGTGTTGAGCGTCGCGTTGTCGCCGGCGACCTCTTCGGCGGCGTACAGGTCGATGTCGAACACGGTCGGCCGCACGCACGCGCCGCCGCTCTGCGGGACCTCGCAGATGCCGACGTTGACGCCGCCGGTCTCCGGGAAGTCCGGGTTACCTTCGAGCTGGTACTGCCAGCGGCTGTCCACCGGCGGCACCCAGACGGCCGCTGCCTGGACTGGGGTGGCCACGAGCGCGGCGACCGGCAGCAGAGCTGTGGCGATCCGGGCTAACAAGGTACTGATCATGGTGATCGACCGTACCGGGCTTCATGACGCCTCGTCGGCGATCTCCGTCAGAACGCGTTGCGCGACGGCGAACGCGCTGTTGGCGGCCGGCACGCCGCAGTAGATCGCGCTCTGCAGCAGCACCTCGCCGATCTCGTCGGGGGTGAGGCCGTTGCGCAGGGCCGCCCGTACGTGCATGGCCAGCTCGTCGAGGTGGCCGCGCGCGACGAGGGCGGTGAGCGTGATACAGCTGCGCGTGCGCCGGTCGAGGCCGGGGCGGGTCCAGATCTCGCCCCACGCGTACCGGGTGATCAGGTCCTGGAAGTCCCTGGTGAAGCCGGTCGTACGCGCGATCGCCCGGTCCACGTGGGCGTCGCCGAGCACGTCGCGGCGTACCCGCATGCCGGAGCGGGACGGCAGGTGCGCCAGCAGCGCGGCGGTGACCGGTTCCGGGCGGTCGGCGTTGGCCAGGTGGGCGGCGCCCGCGACCTCGACGAGCGTGGCGCCGGGGATGCCGTCGGCGAGCAGGCGGGCGTGCGCGGGCGGTGTCGCCGGGTCCTCGCGCCCGGCCACGACCAGCGTCGGAGCGGTGATGGCGGCCAGCTCGCCGCGCAGGTCGTAGCCGGCGAGGGCGTCGCAGCAGTCGGCGTACCCGGCGGGGTCGGTGGCGGCCAGGTCGTCGAGGAGCGCGGGGTCGGGCGGCCCGGCGAACCAGCGGCCCGCGGTGGGCCCGAGCAGGGGCGCGGTGCCCTCCGCGCGGACGAGCGCCGCCCGTTCGTGCCAGGCGTCCGGCTCGCCGAACCGGGCGGAGGAGCAGAGCAGCGCCAGCGACCGGAGCCGCTCCGGGTGGCGGACGGCGAGGGTGGCGCCGATGGCGCCGCCGATCGAGACGCCCGCGTAGTGGAAGCTCTCCCAGCCCTGCTCCCTGGCGGCCGCGAGCACGAGGGCGGCCAGGTCGTCCATGGTCCGCGCGCCCGTCACCGGTGAGCCGCCGTGCCCCGGCAGGTCGAACCTGAGCACCCTGAACGTGCCCGCGAGCGCGCCGAGCTGCGGCGCCCACACCCGGGTCGAGGTGCCGAGCGACGGGCCCAGGACGAGCGGCGGCCCGCTCTCGGGGCCGTCCACCTGGTAGTGCGGGACCGTCACTTCTCCTCCAGGGCTCGCGCGACGAGTTCGGCCGCCGAGCCGGTCGTTCCGTCCAGGGTCAGGTTGGCCCGCATGCGGTCGGGGTGCACGCGCAGGTCCGCGAGCAGTTCGGCGGCGTCGTGGACGGCTCCGGCCACCAGGCGGAGCGCCTCGCGCAGCGGTTGCCATTCGGCGTGCCAGGCTCCGGCGGGGCGCTCGTCCTCGGCGGCGAGGGAGCCGTACAGGATGGCGGCCAGCGCGGGCACCTGCCGGGCGGCGGCGGCGATCATGGTGGCTCTGACCGGGTTGTGCTTGTGCGGCATGGACGACGAGCCGCCGCCGACGCCCTCCGACACCTCGCCGATCTCCGTACGGGACAGCACCAGCACGTCGGCGGCGAGCTTGCCCAGCGCCCCCGCCGCGAACGCCAGCGCCCCGGCCAGGTCGGCGATGGGGGTGCGCAGCACGTGCCAGGGCAGGACGGGCTCGGCCAGCCCCAGCTCGGCGGCGAACCGGCCCGGCAGCGCGACGCCCTGCTCCAGTGTCCCGGCGGGGCCGCCGAGCTGTACCGGCAGCGTGACGGCGGCCAGGCGGTCGCGGGCGTCGAGCGCCAGTTTGCGCCAGCCCGCCGCCTTGAGCCCGAACGTGGTGGGCACGGCCTGCTGGGTGAGCGTCCTGGCGGCCATGACGGTGTCGCGGTGCGCGCCGGCCAGGGCGGTGAGCCGGGCGATCACCTGGTCGAGCTCGGCCAGGATCGGGCCGCGGGCGCGGCGGGTGACGAGCATGAGGGCGGTGTCGACGATGTCCTGGCTGGTGGCGCCCAGGTGGACGTGCTCCCCGTACGGCCGCGCGGCCGTACGGAGGTCCGCCACGAGCGGGATGACCGGGTTACCGCCGGAACGGGCGCGAACGACCAGGCCACGCAGGTCGAACGCCCCGTCCCGCGCGGCGGCCGTCACCGCGACGGCGGCTTCGGGCGGGACCAGGCCCAGCCCGGCCTGGGCGCGGGTCAGGGCGGCCTCGGCGTCGAGCATGGCCCGCAGCACGGCCGCGTCGCCGGTGTCGCCGGCGGTCTCGGCGGCGGCCCGCATCGGGGACAGCAGGCCCAGGTCACCGCCCGGTTCAGCCGAAGTCAAAGAAGACCGTCTCCTTCTCGCCCTGCAGGTGGATGTCGAAGCGGTAGACATTCTCCCGCTCCTTGGCCGCCAGCACCGTGTGGGCGCGCTCGGGCGGCAGGGAGTCGAGGAAGGCGTGGGGGGCGAGGTAGACGCGGGTGTAGAGGTGGTGCAGCAGGCCGCGGGCGAACACGCAGACGCTGATGTAGCCGTTGCCGGGTTCGAGCGTGCGCAGCACCCAGCGGCCGTCGGCGTCGGTGGGCACGCGGCCGAAGCCGGTGAAGTCCACGCCGTGCCGGCCGATGATCGCGCCGTCGACCGGGTCGCGGCGCAGCGTGCCGGGCGCGCCGGTGAGGTCGCCGGAGGGATCGGCCTGCCAGAACTCCAGCAGCGCGTCGGGCACCGGGTCGCCGGCGCCGTCGTAGACGTGCCCGTGGACGGTGATGCCGCCGGTGGCCAGGTCGCCGCCGCCGGGGAAGGGCAGCGCGTAGCCGTAGAAGGGGCCGACGGTCTGCGAGGGGGTGGGGTTCATCGGCCCTCCTCCATCCAGGTGCCGGCGGGGCCGTCGAGGACGATGTCCCAGCGGTAGCCGAGCGACCATTCGGGGACCGACAGCTCGTGGTCGTACGCCGAGACGAGCCGCTGCCTGGCCCGGTCGTCGGTCACCGACTGCAGCACAGGGTCGTAGGCGAAGAGCGGGTCGCCGGGGAAGTACATCTGGGTGACCAGGCGCTGGGTGAAGGCCGTGCCGAACACCGAGAAGTGGATGTGCGCGGGCCGCCAGGCGTTGACGTGGTTGCGCCACGGGTAGGCGCCGGGCTTGATCGTGGTGAAGGTGTAACCGCCGTCGTCGCCGGTGAGGCAGCGGCCGACGCCGGTGAAGTTGGGGTCGAGCGGGGCCGGGTGGTCGTCGCGCTGGTGCGGGTAGCGGCCGGAGGCGTTGGCCTGCCAGATCTCGACGAGCTGGCCGCGCACCGGCCGCCCCCCGCGGTCCAGGACGCGGCCGGTGACGGTGATCCGCTCCCCCAGGGGCTCGCCCGGGTGCTGCCTGGTCAGGTCGGCGTCGTGGGCGGTGACGTCGGTGACGCCGAACACCGGCCCGGCCAGCTCGGCCGCCTCCGGGTCCTTCAGGGCGACCAGCGGCTGCTTGGGGTGGCGCAGGGTGCTGCTGCGGTAGGGGGCGTAGTCCCGGGAGGGATGGTTCGCCTCCGCACCGGCGCCGGCGGCGCGCAGCTCCGCCATCTCGCCGTCGATGTCGGACTGGGTCAGGGGCTGGGGCATGAGACCTACCTTTCGAGGACGATGGCCAGTCCTTGGCCGACGCCGATGCACAGGGTCGCCAGCCCGGTGCCGGAGCCTGCCTGGGCGAGCCGGTGGGCGACGGCGCCGGTGACGCGGGCTCCGGAGGCGCCGAGGGGGTGGCCGAGCGCGATGGCGCCGCCGCCGGGGTTGACGAGCGCGGGGTCGAGGTCGGGCAGTTCGGCCAGGCAGCCGAGCACCTGGGCGGCGAACGCCTCGTTGAGCTCGGCCGTGGCCAGGTCGCCGAACGTCCGGCCGGCCTTGGCCAGCGCCTTCTTCGCGGCCTCGACCGGGCCGAGGCCGAAGTAGCGGGGTTCGAGGGCGCTGACGCCGCTCGCCACGATCCGGGCGAGGGGCTCGCGGCCGCGCAGTCCCGCCTCGTCGGTGAGCAGCAGCGCGGCGGCGCCGTCGTTGAGCGGCGAGGCGTTGCCCGCGGTGACGGTGCCGTCCTTGCGGAAGACCGGCTTGAGCTTGGCCAGCGCCTCCAGGGAGGTGTCGGGGCGGATGCCCTCGTCTCTCGTCACCCCGTCGATGGGGACGATCTCGCGCTCGAACGACGCCTTGGCCGCCTTCTGGTGGCTGGCCAGCGCGTACGCGTCCTGTTCCGCCCGGGTGACGCCATATTTGTCGGCGATCAGTTCGGCGCCCTCGCCGAGCGCGACGGTGTGCTCGGCGGGCATGGCCGGGTTGACCAGCCGCCAGCCGAGCGTGGTCGAGACCAGCTCCTGACCGCCGGCCGGGAACGCCTTCTCGGGCTTGGGCAGCACCCAGGGGGCGCGGGTCATCGACTCCACGCCGCCCGCGATCACCTCGGAGGCGTCGCCGAGCGCGATCGCCCGGTACGCCTGGACGACGGCCTCCATGCCGGACCCGCACAGCCGGTTGACGGTGGCGCCCGGCGTGGTCACGGGCAGGCCGGCGAGCAGCGCGGCCATCCGGGCGACGTTGCGGTTCTCCTCGCCGGCGCCGTTGGCGTTGCCGAGGATCACCTCGTCCGCACGCCGCTGGTCGTTGCGCTCGGCGATGGCCCTGACGACGTGCGCGGCCAGGTCGTCCGGGCGGATCCCGGCCAGCGCGCCGCCGTAGCGGCCGAAGGGCGTGCGCACCGCGTCGACGACATAGACGGCCTTCATACGAGCACCTCCGCTCCGGTACGGGCGCGCAGCTCCGCCACCTCGACCCCGGGCGCGGTCTCCACCAGCGCCAGGCCGTCCGCGGTGACGTCGAGCACGCCGAGGTCGGTGATGATCCGGTGCACGCACGCCTGCCCCGTCAGCGGCAGCGAACACTCCTTGACGATCTTCGGGGTGCCGTCCTTGGCGGTGTGGTCGGTGATCACGATCACCTTGCGGGCGCCGTGCACCAGGTCCATCGCCCCGCCCATGCCCTTGACCAGCCTGCCCGGCACCATCCAGTTGGCCAGGTCGCCGCGGGCCGAGACCTGCATGGCGCCGAGCACCGCCACGTCGATGTGCCCACCGCGGATCATGCCGAACGACAGCGAGGAGTCGAAGAACGACGCGCCGGGCAGGACGGTCACCGTCTCCTTGCCCGCGTTGATCAGGTCGGGGTCGAGGGCGTCGGGCGCGGGGTAGGGGCCGACGCCGAGGATGCCGTTCTCCGAGTGCAGGACCACGTCGACGCCGGGCGGCAGGAAGGAGGGGATGCGGGTGGGCAGGCCGATGCCGAGGTTGACGTAGTCGCCGTCGCGCAGCTCGGCCGCCGCCCTGGCGACCATCTCGTCACGGGTCCAGCTCATCGGGCGACCGTCCCTTGCTCGGCGGGGGTGGAGACCGTGCGGCGTTCGATGGCCTTGTCGGCGGCCTGCTCGGGGGTGAGCACGAGGACGCGGTGCACGAAGACGCCGGGCAGGTGCACCTCGTCGGGGTCCAGTTCGGTCAGCTCCTCGATCTCGGCGATCGTGATCCGGCCCGCCATGGCGGCCAGGGGGTTGAAGTTCCTGGCGGCCTTGTGGAAGACGAGGTTGCCGTGCCGGTCGCCCTTGGCGGCCCGGACGAGCGCGAAGTCTGTACGAATGCCGTGTTCGAGCACATAGGGGCGGCCGTCGAACTCGCGTACCTCCTTCGGCGGCGAGGCGACCGCGATGGAGCCGTCGGGGTGGTGGCGCAGCGGCAGGCCGCCCTCGGCGACCGGGGTGCCGACGCCCGCCGGGGTGTAGAAGGCGGGGATGCCGGCGCCGCCGGCGCGCAGCCGCTCGGCCAGGCTGCCCTGCGGGGTCAGCTCGACCTCCAGCTCGCCGCCCAGATACTGGCGGGCGAACTCCTTGTTGTCGCCGATGTAGGAGGCGGTCACGCGGGCGATGCGCCCGGCGGCCAGCAGCACGCCCAGGCCGCCCCCGTCCACGCCGCAGTTGTTGGACACCACGCCGATGTCGCGGACCCCCGTGTCGTACAGGGCTCGGATCAGGACGTTGGGGATGCCGCTGAGGCCGAACCCGCCGACCGCGAACGATGCGCCGTCATGCACTCCCGCCAGCGCCTCCCCGGCGGTGGCCACCACTTTGTCCCTTGGCACGAGAGCTCCGTTCGACCGAAGTGTTCGCAGAGTGAACATTAGTTCATTATTATGCGATCGAGTATCCGTAACGGGCGCGCTCCTGTCAAAGTTCGGTTCAGGGGCGTCTGAGGAGGGCCGATGGAGCCGGCTGGCACGTTGGAACGCGGCGTGGCCGTGCTGCGGGCGCTGGCGGCCGAGCCGGCGCGGCGCACGCGGGCGACGGATCTGGTTCGGGCCACCGGTCTGGCCAGGTCCACGGTGGACCGGGTGCTGGCCACGCTGGCGCACCTCGGTTACGTGCGGATGCGGGAGCGGGAGGTGGTGCTGGCGCCGCGGCTGATGGAGCTCGGGGAGGCGTACCTGGCCTGTGGCGGGCTGCGCGACCTGCTGTCGCCGTTCGCCGAGGCCCTGGCCGAGCAGCTCGACGAGTCGGTCTCGCTGGCCGTGCCGGACGGCGACGGCGTGCGTTTCGTCGGGCAGTTCACCCGGCGGCGCACGATGTCGGTCGCGTTCGAGGTCGGCGACCGGCTGCCGGCCGACCGGTGCGCGGCGGGCCTGGCGCTCCGCGAGCCCGCCGGCTGGGCCGAGGACGACCAGCTCATCGAGCCGGGCCTGGTCGCGGTGGCGGTGCCCGTACGGGATCCGGCCGGGCGCAGGGTCTGCGCGGTGAGCGTCGTCAGCCACACCAGCCGCCACACCGCGACGGGGCTGCGCGACCACGCCCTGCCCGTGCTGCGCGAGACGGTGGCCAAGATGGAGACCGCGCTCACCGCGCCCGCCGCGACCGGGTCCGCGCCCCGGGTGGATCCGTCGCGGGGGCTCAAGGAGGAGCTGGGGGCCGCCTACCTGCAGTCGCTGGCGCGCGGGCTGGCCGTGCTGGTGTCGCTCGGCTCGGCCGCCGGCGGGCTGTCCCTGGCCGACGCGGCCAAGGTGACCGGGCTGCCCAGGGCCACCGTGCGGCGGGCGCTCATGACACTCGGCGAGCTGGGGTACGCCGCCGGGGACGGCCGCTGGGTGCTGCTGCCCCGGGTGCTCGACCTCGGGTACGCCCACCTGTCCGGCTTCACCTTCACCGAGGTGGTCCAGCCGCACCTGGCCGACCTGGTGGCCGCCGTCGGCGAGTCGGCGTCGGCCGCCGTGCTGGCCGGCGACGACGTCGTCTACGTGGCGCGGGTGCCCACGAAGAGCATCATGAGCGTCACCATCACGGTCGGCACCCGGTTCCCCGCCTACGCCACCTCCATGGGCCGGGTGCTGCTCGCCGACCGGCCCGAGGAGGAGTTCGCGGCCCTGGAGTTCCGGCCGCTGACCAAGCGCACCATCACCTCCGCCGCCGAGCTGGCGGCGGCCGTGCGGCAGGTGGCCAGGGACGGTTACGCCGTGGTGGACCAGGAGCTGGAGGAGGGGGTGCGGTCGATCGCCGTCCCCGTGCGCGACCGTACCGGCCGGGTGGTCGCCGCCGTCAACGTGGCCACCCACGCCAGCCGGGTGAGCACCGCCGGCCTGCTGCGCGACATCCTGCCCGCTCTCCGGCGGACCGCCGCGCGCATCGAGGCCGATCTGGTGCTCACCCGGGTGACGCCCTGACCTATCGCGTCACTTCAGCCCGTACGCCCGGTGCACGATCTGTTCGACCGTGTTGCCTTCGGCGTCGGTCGCCTGGACCTTGAGGCCCACGGCTCCCTTCGTCATGGCCAGCGGCGGCGGCGACACCGAGGCGCGGCCGGAGGCGGACGGGTCGAGCGGGGTCCAGTGAGCGCCGTCGTCGAAGGTGGCCCACATCTTGAGGTCGGTGACCTTGGCGTCGGCCTGGCCGAGTGAGCCGTTGTAGCCGGTGACCGAGATCCGGTGCGGCATTCCGGCCTTGATCCGGTTGTCCAGGTCGAGCGGCACGTCGTAGCGCACGTTGAGCCGCCTGACCGGCTCGCAGCGCCGCACCGTGAACGTGACGAACCAGTACATGCAGATGCCCTCGTCCGTCGTGCCGATGCCGCCGGTGGGCCGCTGCGAGCCGAACGTCCAGGCGGACTCGACGTCCCTGGCGTACAGCTGGCCCGGGTTGAGCGTGTGGTAGCGGTCGGTCATCCGGTATTCGGCCCGGGCGGGCTCCAGCGGGAAGGTGGGCATGGTCACCGCGAAGATGCCGATGATGGCCTTGACCTCGGCGAGCGGGATCTCCCGCCCGTCGCGGTACAGGCGCAGCTCGTCCTTGCCGCCGTGCTTGTCGCTCTGGAAGTTGGCGTTGTAGGTGAACGCCTCCTGGTGGGTCGGGACCGGGCCCATGATCGGTACGGAGGCCAGGAAGGTGTCGTCGGTCCGGCAGGCGAAGCACATCGCGGCGCCGATCTCGTACACCGCCTTGGAGACCATGATGTTGCCCGGCACCCGGGGCTGGATCCCCCACGCCTCGGTTCGGGAGCCCGCGGTGTCGAAGACCTCCACGGCGGTCGCCTGTCCCCCGCGGCCGGAGTAGAAGTCGGTGCCGCCGTCGTAGGTCGTCGTGACCGCGCGGGTCCAGACGAGGTCGGGCGACACCGGGCCGACGTACTCGTCCATGATGGACTGCGAGCGCCGGTCGTGCTCGATCGACGCGGTGCCGGCGAACCTGCCCGGCCTGGTCACGATCGTCACCGCCGTGTCCATCTTGATCGTGCCGGGCCGGTCGGCGTGGAAGCGGTCCTGGATGCTCTGCACGTCACTGGTCTTGACGTCGTAGCCGAGGTCGGCGGGGACGCGGCCGCTCTCGGGGAACATCAGCGAGTACAGGTACGGGGTGCTCTTGACGCCCTCGGCGGTGATGGTCACCGGCCTGCCCCCGGTCCTGGCGGCCAGCGCCTTGCCCTGGTCGGCGGTCAGGCTCATGGTCGGGATGGGGTAGAGCGGCCAGCTTCCGGCCGGGTTCAGGAAGGTCCGGCCCTGCCCCCCGTAGCCGAGGACGCCCGCCGCGCCCGCCGCCTGGGCCGCCTTGACCCGGTCGAGGGCGTTGCCCGTGCAGGTCAGGGCGGGGCAGAGGTCGCTCAGGTCGAGCAGGACGAGCTTGCCACGCACGTCCAGGCCGGTGAAGTCGGTGCCCTTGCCGCCGTTGGCCAGCGTGAGCTCGCTCTTGCCGTCGAGCATCACGGTCACCTTGGACAGGTTGAGGTAGCGGGGGGTGAGCTCGGGGCCGCCCGCGACCTTCATGGTGATCGCGGGGGCGCCGAGCTGGTAGCGGCCGCCGAGGGTGAAGGTGCCCTGGGTGACGCGCTCGGTGGGCAGCATGACGTACTCGTGCAGGCCGTACTGCGGGAACAGGGACTGGACGTCCACGGAGGCGACGCCGTTGGCGGCGGCGCGGCGGAAGGCGTACTGGGAGGCGTAGACCTCCGACGCGCGCGGGGTCTTCACCGACACCCGCTCGGCCTTGCGCAGGTCGAGGGTGATCGTCGTGTCCCCGGTGATCTCGGTCTGCGGCTCGATGGGCAGCGACTGCACCCAGTCGCCGTTCTTGTCGCGCCAGGCCAGCGCGGAGAGCACGCTGTAGGTGCCGGGGTAGACCTCGGCCTCGCTCTCCGCACCCGAGGCCGGGTAGTAGGCGTACTGGAGGTCGTCCCGGTCGTCGGTCCGCATGAGCATCCACGGGATCGCGGTCGGGCTGGTCGCGCCGTCGGGCAGCACCATCTTCGTCCGCACGGTGACCTTGCGCGGCTCGACGAACGCGCCGACGGCGGTGGTGACCTGGACGTCGCCGGCCGTGGCGCGGACGAAGCCCTCGTACCAGGTGTCCGGGCCCGAGGGGTCGAACGTGACCGCGACGGAGGCGGTGCCGCGCGCGGGAACGGTGACCGAGTCGCGGTCGACGGTGAGCGTGCGCGCGGGCACGGCGCCGCCCCGGTGGGCGGTGACGCCCGTCTTGAGCGCGAAGGTGACGGGCTGGTCGCCGTCGTTGGTGTACGTGATCGTCTTGCTGACCGGGCCGTTCTGCGGCGAGGCCAGGAAGCCGAAGTCGACGGCGCCGGAGCCGGTCACCCGCTGGGCGACGGCCCTGGCCACGTCCACGCGGCCGGCGCCCTGCTCGTACGCGTCGCCCCCGTCACCGTGAGCGGCGCTGGTCAGGGCGGCCTTGAGCCGGGGGCCGGTCCAGTCGGGGTGCTGCCCGGCCAGCAGCGCGGCCGCGCCCGCGACGTGCGGGGTGGCCATCGAGGTGCCGGAGGCGGCCGTGTGCGTGGCATCCACGGGCACGCCCATGGAGGTGCCCTGCGCGCGGGCGGCCACGATGTCCACGCCGGGCGCGGAGATGTCCGGCTTGAGCGTGTAGTCGAAGGCGGTGGGCCCCTTGCTGGAGAACGACGCCACCTGGTCAGAGCGGTCCACCGCGGCCACGGTCAGCGCGGACGCGGCGGTGCCGGGCGAGCCGATGGTGCGGCTGTCGGAGTCGTTGCCCGCCGCGACCACGAAGAGCGCCCCCGACTGTGCCGAGAGCCGGTCCACGGCCTCGTCGAGCGGGTTGCCGGCGCCGGGGCAGCAGACGCCGAAGCTCATGCTGACCACGCGCGCCTTCTGGGCGACCGCCCACTCCATGCCGGCGATCGCGTCGGAGACGTTGCCGCCGCCGGCGTTGTTGAGCACCTTGCCGATCAGCAGCGAGGACTCGGGGGCCACGCCGGTGTACTTGCCGCCGTTGCCCGCGATGGTGGAGGCGACGTGGGTGCCGTGCCCGTTCCCGTCGCGCGCGCTCGTCTCGGCGGTGAAGTTCGCCGTCTCCGCGACCCGACCGGCCAGGTCGGGGTGCGTCTCGTCGACGCCGGTGTCGAGGACGGCCACCCTGACGCCCTGGCCCTTGAACCCGGCCGCCCACGCCTGCGGGGCGCCGATCTGCCGGACGCTGCGGTCGAGCTTCACCTGGATCTTGCGGTCGAGCCAGATCTTGCCCGGGGCCGCCTTCGCCGTGCCGGTCGTGGACCAGAAGCGGGCGGCGTCCTTCTTGTTCACCTTCACGGCCGCGCCGCCGATGCTGGGCAGGGCCTTCGCGCCGGCGATCCCCTGGCCCCGCTGGACGATCAGGGGCAGGGTGGCGCTCTCCGCGTCGGTGTAGCCGTTGGCGGCCAGGTAGGCGACGTCGAACAGGCCCCGGTCCAGGCGGCCGGACGACACCCGGTCCAGCGCGTCGGTGGGGTAGACGTAGTAGGCGTCGCGCTCGCGTACGGACATGAAGAAGACCTGCCTGCCGTCCGGGCGCGGGGCCGGGACGACCTCGGCCTGCGGACTGCCGTCCGGCCCTGCGGCGTACGTCACCACGTCACCGGTGATCAACGTGATGCGGCGCGCGTCCGGCGGCTCGGCGACGCCGGGTAAGGGGGCCGCGGGCGGCGGGGCGGCGGGGGCGGCCATCGCGGTGGATAGCAACAGGCCCAAGGCGGCGAATGACCGACGAATCATGGTGCTCCTCAGAGATCATCGAGTCCCCGGGAACCATGACAGATCGCAGTAAAGACGCGAAAGACGGAAGTGAGTCCTCTTCCCGCCATAGGCGGAAATAGGACAACATGGGGTGGTGCTGGAGATCATCGGGCTCTCCCCCGAAGCGCAGGCCCTGTACGAGCGGCTCGTCGAACGCTCACCGGCCACCCTCGCCGACCTGACCCCCGCCACCCCCGGCGAGCTGGCGGAGCTGGCAGAGCTCGGCCTGGTCACCCCGCTGCCCGGCGACCCGCCGCGCTACGTGGCCGTCTCCCCAGGCAGAGGGCTGGACGCGCTGATCAGGGCCCGCTCCCAGGAGCTCACCGCGGCCCGGCACCGCGTCGCGCAGCTCTCGGCCCGCTTCCACCGCTCGGTCCCCGACGAGGACGCCGCCGGGCTGGTCGAGGTGGTGGTCGGCAGGGAGGCCGTCAGCGGGGCGTTCCTGCGGCTCCAGCGGGGCGCGCGGCGGCAGGTGCGGGTCTTCGACGCGCCGCCGTACGCGACCCCGATGGGCGGCAACGCGGTGGAGTTCGAGCTACTGGGGCGGGGGGTGGAGGTGCGGGCGCTGTACGACAGGCGGGCCATGGAGGTGCCGGGCACGCTCTCGCTGATCGCCCGCTACCTGGCGGCCGGGGAGCACGCCCGGGTCGGGGACGTGCCGGTGAAGCTGGCGCTCAACGACGAGCCGATGGCGGTCATGCCGCTCCGCCACGACCGGCACGTGGTGGAGTCGGCGCTGGTGGTGCACGACTCGACGCTGCTCGACGCGCTGGCGGCGCTGTTCGAGATGTGCTGGGAGCGGGCCGTGCCGCTCCAGGTCCGTCAGGGGCGCCTGGCCGAGGCGACTGAGGCCGCCGACGCGCGGCGCGACCTGCTGCCGCTGCTGGCGGCCGGGCTGACCGACGCGGCCATCGCCGCCCATCTCGGCTGGAGCGACCGCACGGTACGCCGCCACGTCCACGCCCTGCTGATCCAGCTCGACGCCAGGACCCGGTTCCAGGCCGGCTACCAGGCGGCCGCGCGGGGCTGGCTGTGACCGCGCTCGGCCCCCTCGGGCTCACCCCGGAGGAGGAGACGCTGTACGAGGTCCTCCTGGACCACTCACCGGCCACCCTCGACGACCTGACCGCCGCCTGGCCCGGCGCCTGGCCCGGCTCCGATCCGGCCGGGACGCTCGCGTCGCTGGCCGCCAAGGGGCTCGTGCGCACCTCACCGGGGCCGCCCGCCCGCCACGCCGCCGTCGCCCCGGAGGTCGCGCTCGACGGTCTCGTCCTCGCCGCCGAACGCGACCTGCTGCTGGCCCGCGACCGGGCCCGCGAGCTGGAGGAGGCGTTCCAGGAGCGGGCCAGGCAGCGCACACCGTCCGCCGTCATCGAGGTGATCACCGGCCGGCACGCGGTCGAGCAGCGGCACGCCCAGCTCCACCGCGCCGCCCGGCGACTCTTCCGCTGCCTGTCCAAGCCGCCCTACCTCGACCCCGTGGGCAGCGTGGCCGCCCAGCACGAGCTGCTCGACCGCGGCCTCACCAGCCAGATCGTCTACGAGCGGGACTTCGTGGCCCGCGCCGGGGCGCTGCGGCAGATCGAGACGATGGTCGAGTCGGGCCAGCAGGCACGGGTGCTGCCCGGCCTGCCCATGAAGCTGTACCTGGCGGACGACCGGCTGGCGCTGCTCCCGCTCAGGCACGAGCCGGCCGGCGCGGTCGCGGCGCTCGTCATCCATCCGTCGGGCCTGCTCGAAGCGCTCATCGGGCTCTTCGACGGGCTGTGGCAGCGGGCGCTGCCCCTGGGCCTGGACCCGTCCGCCCCCGGCCCGCCCACCGGCGACGCCCGGCTGGTGGCGCTGCTGCTGTCGGGGCTCACCGACGAGACCATCGCCCGCCATCTCGGCGTCGGCCACCGGACCGCCGAACGGCGGATCGCCGAGCTGATGGCCCGGCTCGGCGCGCGGACCCGCTTCCAGGCCGGTGTCCGGGCGGCCCAGTCTCAATCCCCGGCGCCGCCGGTCCGTAAGGAACCATAACGTTCCCGGCTCGGCGGGCCGGTGGCACGATGCGGATGCCGCCTCTTCAGCATGGCCGTGCCGGGGGTCAACACATGGGGAGGTTCGTCGTGCGCAGCTACGTCACGGAGTTCATCGGTCGCGGCCGGGGCGTTCGCGGTGGGCGGCATCTCCGGCGGCGCCTTCAACCCCGCCGCGGCCATCGGGGCGGCCACGATGGGCCTGTTCGACTGGTCGATGATCTGGGTCTGGCTGCTGGCCGACCTGGCGGGCGCGCGCTGGCGGGGATGGCCTTCCTGGCGCTCAACCCCCAGGAGCGGGCCCCGCTGGAGCCCTCGGCCACCTGAGATCCGCCGCTCCGGCACCATTCCGGTAGTCCTCCTGGGACGTTAGCCTGGGAGCGCCCTTCGCAGGGCGTACCCGATGGTCCCAACTGATCGGGAGACGTGATGGCAGCCGCGCTGAGGCTGACCCACCGGCATCTGCCGGGCGTGACGGTGATCGCCCTGGCGGGAGAGCTGGACACCACCAACTACGAGCACCTGCCCGCCTATCTCGGCCGGTGCCTCGGCGATCCCGCCGATCAGGTGGTGTTCGATCTGGCGAAGCTGACCTTCCTGGACAGCAGTGGCCTGCGCGCCCTGCTGCTGTGCCGCCGTTCCAGCCTGGAGGCGGGCGGTGAGCTGCGACTGGCCTGTCTGCAGCCGCTGCCCGCCCGGCTGGTGGAGATCACCGGCGTCGGAACGCACATGGCCACGCACGAGACGGTCGACCAGGCCGTCGCCGCGGCCACCACCTAACATGACACGAGGTGAACATTCTATGGCTGTCTGTGTCATAACCCCTCCTTGCAGGGCGTAGAGAACGAGACGGACACTCGAAGCGGTAGTTCCTCGCCCAGCCGGGGGTGGTTCCTCGTGCGCGACGGATTCGAAACCCGCGAATCCTGGCCTTTCGAGTGCCTGCGGTGCCTGTTCGTCTGGGAGGCGGACTACGTCGTCCGTCATCTGACCGACGATCACGGCAACGAGGTGGAGATCTGGCTGAGCTCGGGGGTGACCGTGCAGCCACCCTGGTCGGGTACGGACTGCCCGGCCTGCGGCGCGTACCACACGACGTCGTTCCCCGCGGGTTACCTGACGCGCCATCCCGAGCTGATGGCGCCGCCCGAGCCCGTGGCGCTGGCCGACGTCCCCGTCCAGCCGGTCAAGGAGATCAGCGTGCCCCTCGAACGGGCGGCGCCGCCCCGGCGCCTGCTGATCGCGGTCGGCGTGCCCGTAGTCCTGTTCGTGGGCTACGAGCTGTACGAGAACCTGCTGGGACCGACCCTGCATCACTGATGCCGCTCGATTCTTGCCCAGTGCAATGAACACTTCCGTACCATGCCGCGTACCCCTTCATGAACCCAATCCAGAAGGGGATGACGGCACATGCGCTTGCCTTGGGGCCTCCACACCGTTAGCGGCGTTGCCGCCCTCTTGTCACTGACCGCCTGTGCCACCTACGCCCCATCGCCACCCGCGAACCTGCCTCCGCTCGAAACCGCGCCGGCGGCCGTCGAGGTGGAGGACACGACCGGCCCGACGGAGCCGGAGGACACCGGCACTCCCACCGACGGCGCGGTCGAGGTCGGCGGCACGGACACACCCACCGACGGCGCGGTCGAAGTCGGCGGCGGGAACACACCCACCGATGGTGCGGTCGAGGTGGGCGGCACGAGCACGCCCGGCGCTTCGGCGGCGCCCTCGGCGTCGGCGGCGCCCGGTGAGAAGGGCGGCACGTGGCAGACCAAGTGGGGGCCGCTGTCCGAAGCCGACCGGGATCTCATCAAGAAGGTCCGTCTCGCGACCCTCTGGGAGATGGTGATCGCCCAGGAGGCCATCCAGCGGGCCAGCACCGACCGCGTCCGCAAGGTCAGCGCGGAGATCGCGAGCCAGCATCACACGCTCGACCAGCAGGTCCGCAAGCTCGCCACCCAGCTCAAGGTCAAGCTGCCGGTGAAGCCGACCACGCAGCAGGCCTCCTGGATGACCGACATTTCCGCCAAGTCGGGCTCGGCCTACGACGCCACGTACGTCAAATGGCTGCGCCTGGCCCACGGCCAGATCTTCGTGCTGATCGGCACCGTCCGCGGCAGCACCCAGAACACCCTCGTACGCCGCTTCTCCGAGCAGGCCAACGCCGCGGTGCTGAACCACCAGCGTCTCCTGGAGAGCACCGGGCTGACCACCCCGGAGAGCTTCCCCACGCCGTCGGCCTAGACGCTCGCGTCGGCCCAGCCGAGCGGGTGCTGCGGGTGCGTCGGCCCCTCGCCGCCCGCCTCGTTGAACGCCTGCATGGCCGAGATCAGCGCGTGCCGCTGCGCCTCGGTCATCCGTGACACGATCGCGCCGATCTCCTCCCGGCGGTGCGCCATCACCTGATCGACGATGCGCCTCCCCTCCTCCGTCAGCCGCATCAGGCTCTCCCGCCGGTTGTGCGGGTTGACCTCCCGCACCATCAGCCCGGTGCCGGCCAGACGGTCGGCCATGCGCATGGCCGTGGAGGAGTTGACGCCGAGCAGCTCAGCCATGGTGACCAGCTTCGTCTCACCGTGCCCGGCGAGCACCACCAGCATCCGGAACTGCGCCAGCGTGACCTTGTCCTCGACCGCCGCCAGCGACCGCGCGGCCACCGCGACCAGCAGCCTCGACCCGGCCAGGACCGCCGAGACGACGGCGGATTGATCCTCCCCCTGCGCCGGACCCTCATCGTCAGCCATAGCCACTGTTGTACACGTCCGCCCCGCCCCGATCGGCACTCTCACCCGAAGCAAGCTTCCCCGCTTAATTGCACCGTGCAATGATGAGAGGTGATGTGCGCAGGTCCATGCCAGGCGGAGGAGTGGAATGGGAAGCGTTGACCGGACAGGCTTCTCCTGGGTCGTCACGCAGAGCGACGACGCCGCCGTGATGAGTGTGATGGGAGAGCTGGACCTGGCCTCGGTCATCGAGTTCCGCCGCGGTCTGGGGCAGGCCATGGCCAATCCCACCCCGCCGCTCGTCATCGTCGACCTGGCGGCGGTCGACTTCTGCGACTCCTCCGGCCTGAACACCTTGATCTGGGCGGCCAACACGGTCGAGGCGGCGCACGGCCACCTCGTGCTGAGCGGCACCCAGCCGCGACTGACCCGGCTGCTGCGGATGACGGGGTTGCACAAGCGGTTCCGCACGTGCGAGTCGGTCGCTGCCGCCAGCGAACTGCTGTCGTCACCCGACCGCTAGCCTCACTCCTTCTCACCGGTCAGTTCCCGCATGCGGCGCAGCAGGGCGCCGCGGTGGGCGTGCGCGCGGACGGCCAGCGTCAGCGCGGCGGCGACGAACACCAGCCCCACCACGAGCGGGAGCGCCAGACCTGTGCCGCGCTGCGCCGCGATCGTCGCCACGAGCGCGGTCGTGGTGGTCGAGGCCGCCACGGCGACCCAGGCGGCGATCACCCGCTCGGTGGCGAACAGCGGCACCCTGTGCTTGAGCAGCCAGCCGCCGTAGCAGGTCCAGGCCAGGCAGAAGGCGGTGAAGAGCCCGAACGCCACCTGTGTGCGGCCGGGCAGCGGGCCGGGCTCGCTCCCCCACAGCGCCGCGATGAAGACCGTCCCGGCCAGCCCGGCCACCAGCGCGGCCACCGCCCTGACGCGGGTCCGCCGCGACAGCGAGGGGTCCAGGCGCTCCATCAGCTCCCGCGCCGACAGGCGCGGCTCCTCGTTCATCATGATCTGTGTCCCTTCTCCGTCAGTAGCTCGCGTAGCAGGCGACGGGCCCGGCTGAGCCGGGATTTGACCGTGCCCACCGGGATCCCGCAGACCTGGGCGCAGTCCTGCACCGTGAGGTCCTCCAGGTAGAACAGGACGACGATCTCCCGTTCCAGCACCGGCAGGCCGGCCAGCACGGCCATGAGGTCGGCCCGTTCCACCACCGCGCCCGCCAGGTCCTCGGCGACCGGCGGCTCCGCCCCGGCGTGCGCCTCGGCCTCGGCGTACTCGCCGCGCAGGCGCTCGGCGACCGACCTTCGGGCGATGGTGAACAGCCAGGGCCTGAACCGGCCTGGCTCGCGCAGCCGGGGCAGGCCGCGGATCACGGCCAGCCAGATCTCCTGGGCCACGTCGTCGGCCCGCTCGGCGTCCAGCATGCGCCGGGCGTACGTCCACACCGGCACCCGCCAACGGTGCACCAGCTCGGCCAATGCCGCGCGCTCACCCAATTGAGCCCGCACCACCAGCAGTTCATCGATCATCTCGGCCTCCCGTCACCCAGCACAGTCGGACGAGAGGGCCGCCGGGTTCACGCGGGTTGACGGAAGGCTTCGGAGCGCTTACCGTTCCGGCGACCGGTGAAATTATCGACATATATCCGAAACTTTCGGAACCTGCTTCGGAGGCCATCGGTGAAGCCACTCCTCATCGCCCTCGCGCTCGTCCTCGCCGCCCCCGCCCCCGCGTACGCCCATCCTCGCCCGCCGCGCGACCTGCGCCAGCTCGCGCAGCAGCACGGCATCAAGATCGGCTCCGCGGTGGACATCGCCGCCCTGCGTGCCGAGGCCGACTACCACAAGACGCTCAACCGCGAGTTCAGCCACGTCACCGCCGAGAACGCGATGAAGTGGGAGTCGGTGGAGCCGGAACGGGGCGTGTTCACCTGGGCCGACGCCGACGCCCTCGTCGACAGCGCCCGCCGCAACCGCCAGCAGGTACGCGGCCACACCCTCGTCTGGCACAACCAGCTCCCCGCCTGGCTGACCGCCGGGGTCGCCGACGGCTCCATCGACGCCGGCGAGCTGCGGTCGATCCTGCGTGACCACATCACCACCCAGGTCCGCCGCTACAAGGGCAAGATCAGGGCGTGGGACGTGGTCAACGAGGTCGTCCAGGACGACGGCACGATGCGGCCGAGCATCTGGCTGACCCACCTCGGCCCCGGCTACATCGCCGACGCCTTCCGCTGGGCGCACCGCGCCGACCCGCGCGCCAAGCTCTACATCAACGACTACAACCTGGAGTGGAACGCCCCCAAGATCGAGACCACCCTGGCCCTGGTCAAGGGCCTCCAGGCACAGGGCGTGCCGATCCACGGCGCCGGCTTCCAGGGGCATCTGGGGATCCAGTACGACTATCCGGGCGACTGGGCCAACGTCATGCGCCGCTTCGCCGACCTGGGCCTGGAGGTCGCGGTCACCGAGCTCGACGTGCGCATGGAGCTGCCCGTGACCGCCGAGAAGCTGGCCGAGCAGGCCGGCTACTACAGCCGGGCGCTCACCGACTGCCTCAGCGTGCGGGCCTGCCGCGAGCTCACGGTCTGGGGCTTCACCGACCGGCACTCGTGGGTGCCGGGCTGGTTCCCCGGGCAGGGCTCGGCGTGCCTGTTCGACGAGAACCTGGCGCCCAAGCCGGCGTACCAGGCACTGCTGGCGGTGCGGAGCCCGCGCTAGCCTCCCCTCCTTCGGGGTCAGCGGCGATCGAGGCGCTGGTGCAGGCCGTAGACGAAGCGGGCCCGGTATGCCACCCCGTCGTGGTCGAAGTCGACCGCCCAGTGGTGCGGCGCCGGGCCCTCCAGTTGCACGGCCCCGGGGAAGCTGATGCCGACGTCGGCCACCACGCACGTCCACGGCAGCAGCTCCGGCAGGGTCAGCGGGCCGCCGCCCGCGGGCCGGACGAACCACTGGTTCCACAGCTCGCGGCCGGGGCCGACCAGGGCCTCGAACTCCAGCTCCGGCCAGGACGGCAGCACCCAGCGCAGCACGTCGCAGGTCAGGCTGCCGACCGGCCGGCGCTCCCGGCAGGCGGGCGGCCCGAGCGCCATCCGCAGCGCGGCCGCCCCTTTCGGGCCCCTCGGGGCGTGGGCCAGCCGGGTCCAGTGGGCGTGGGCGGCGCGCAGCTCGGCCCGGGTGGCGCCCATGCCGTCGAGGGCCTCTTCGACCTTGGCGGCGTTGAGGTCGCGCATCCGGTGCATCAGCGTCAGCTCGAACTCGCGTACCCCGAAACCCATGGTCTCTAGGGTCTCACCGCTCCGTTGGAGGTGATGACGTCGGCCAGGGTGATCTCGCTCAGCAGGGCGTCCTCGTGGCTGCGCAGCCGGGCCCAGATCTCGGTCAGTGGCGCGGCCGCCCGGGGGAAGGGCCGGGCGGCGGGCTCGGCCCCTTCCGTGACGCGGATGACGTCGGCCAGCGCGATCTCCCCGGGCGGGCGGGCGAGCCAGTAGCCGCCCTCGGGGCCGCGCTGGCTCTCGATGAGACCGGCCCGGCGGAGCTGGAGCAGGATGTTGTCGCAGAAGCGGCGGGGAATCTCCTGCGTGACGGCGATCCGTTCAGCGTGTACCGGGTGGCCGGCCTCGGCGAGGGCGAGCATGGCGCCGAGGGCGTACTGGGTGCGGGCGGAAATTCTCATGGGCGGCGGGGCCTCAGGCCGAGGCCGTTTCCTCCTCCGCGGTCCGGCTGCGAAGCTCTCCGTCCACCGCCTCGACCGACTCGTTGGCCTTGTCGCGGCGGTACTCGCGTACCGAGTAGGCGATGGCGGCCGCCCAGATGGCGGCGATGACGATGTAGGCGACCGTCTGGACGCCGCCGGAGGCGTCGATCCAGTCGCTGCGCAGCAGAGTCCGTACGTTGGTCAGCACGATGACGCCGCCCACCGCCGAGCCGAGGATGCGCGGCGGGATGTGGCGTACCAGCCAGGCCGCGATGGGCGCGGCGATGACGCCGCCGAGCAGCAGCACGCCCACCCAGGCGAAGTTGATGTTCTCCGAGCCGATGCCGACGAAGAAGCCGACGCTGGCGGCGATGGCGACCAGGAACTCGCTGGCGTCGATGGAACCGATCACCTTGCGCGGGGCCAGGCGGCCGCTGGCCAGGATGGCGGGGGTGCCGACCGGGCCCCAGCCGCCACCGCCGGTGGCGTCGACGAAGCCGGCGAGCAGGCCGAGCGGGGCCAGGAACCGCCTGCGCAGCGGCTTGCCCAGGTTGCCGCGCGGCAGCCCGAAGGCGGTGAAGCGGATGAGGATGTAGACACCCAGCGACAGCAGGATGATCGACATGACCGGCGCGGCGATCTCGGTGGACAGGTTCGACAGGAACGTCGCCCCGGCGAAGGCTCCGATGGCTCCCGGCACGCCGATCTTGGCGACGACCTTCCAGTCGATGTTGCCGAAGCGCCAGTGGGAGATGCCCGAGGCGAGCGTGGTGCCGATCTCGGCCAGGTGCACGGTCGCGGACGCGGCCGCGGCGTTGGTGCCGATGGCGAGCAGCAGCGTGGTTGAAGTGACGCCATAGGCCATGCCCAGGCTGCCGTCGACGAGCTGGGCCGCGAAGCCGACCAGCCCGAGGAGGATGAGCGCTCGCACGTTCTCCCCTTTCCTACCATTCCTACTATACAAGTAGGAATAATAATTTAGGGTGCGCGGCCTCCTGTCAACCCCTGGATGCGGACCAGTCCGGGGCCGCCGTGCGCGGCGGCCCCGGGTCACTCGGTGATCAGGGCCTTCACGGCCAGTTGCTCTTCGCCGGCGGGCCCGTTCAGCCGGATCGACAGCTCCCAGACGCCGCTCATCGCGAACAACTCGCCCTCGGCGAGGAAGCGGCCCGGCTCGGGCTCGCGGGCGGTGAGCTCCGGTGTGGCGTGGCCCATCTCGGGCATGACCGCCGACAGTGCCACGGAGTCGGCGTCGCCCGAGGTCACGGTCACCTCGACGGGCACGCGTCCGGTGGTCGGGCGGTCCAGTACGACGGTGGCGGCGTAGCGGGTGCCCGTGGTGGTCACGGTGATCGGACCGGCCGACACTCCCCTGCCCACGACGAACAGCGCCACGGCGGCCACCACGAGCACGGCGAGGGCCGCGACGCGCTTCATCGGAGCGTCTCCGAGGCCGTGACGTCCACCGTGAAGGGCGCCGTCACGATGCGGTCGCCGGTGGCGTACTGGGCCCAGGCCAGGTAGCGGCCGGGCTCGGGGAAGCTGAAGGTGAAGCGCAGCCGGCCGGCGGTGGTGCCCATCTCGTGGACGTGGCCGAGGAAGGAGCCGTCCTGGCTGCGTACGAGCAGGTGGCCGGCCATGCCGAGCCAGGGCCGCACGCCGGCGGGGGCGTCGAGCTCGATCGTGGCGGGCCGCCCGGCCACGGGAACGGCCGGCCGCAGCCGCGGGCTCACAACGGGCCGGCCGGCCGACGCGGAAGGATCGGCCGTCGCGGGCTGGTCGGCTTTGGCCTGTGGCGTGGCCTTGCCACCGATCGTGAAGTCGCCGGACAGGAGTTGCCCGCCGGAGTCCTCCCGTTCCAGCTCGGCGTGCGCCAGGTAGCGGCCCGGCCGGTCGGCCCGCAGCCGGACCTCCAGCCGGCCCGGGGCGGTGCGCAGCGGGTGGACGTGGCGGAAGTACTTCCCGTCCTCGCTGGTCACGACCATGTGGACGAGCGCCTCATGGTGGAGGGTGAGATCGTCCACGGGCCGCCCGGTGGAGCCGTCGACGAGATCGAACCGCAGGGTGAACTCCTCCCCCGCCTCCGGGCGGGCGGGCAGCGCCGCCACCTTTCCCTGCACGAACGGCCGCCCGCCCGCCTGCGCCGTCTCGACCGTGGGCGCGGCGCCATCGGCCGGGGCGGGAGGCAGTCGCGGTTCGAACACGATGACCATGACGGCCACCGTCAGCCCGGCCGCCGCGCCGCCGGCCAGCAGCAGGCCGGGGCCGCGCCGGGTCAGCGCGCCGGTGAGCAGGCCGCCCACCAGCAGCATCCCGGCCACGAAGAACCCACCGTAGATCAGGAAGTCGCCCGCGGAACCGCGCTCCACCAGGACGCGGAACGGCACCACGGCGACCTCGTTCCCGGCGCGCAGCGTCAGCTCGTGCGGCCCGGTGCGCCCGACCTTCAGCTCCGTGTACCGCGGGTCCCGGGCCGCCGCCGTGGCCACGCCCTTGACCGTCCGGCCGTCCTCGACCGAGCGGACCTCGACGCCGATCCGCGGCGCGGCGACCGGCTCGTACGCGATGACGCCGATCCGCAACGGCCCGGGCACCCGGGACGTCCCCTTGATCACCACCGTGAGCTCCGTGCCGGCGATCGTCTGGGCGATGCGCAGGTCCGCCCCCGCCATGACGTTGTGCGCCGCGGCGGGAGCGGCGGTCGCCAGCACGAGGACGGCGACGAGGCAGAGAACGCGAATCATGCCTGCTCGGCGTCGACTGCGGCAGGGGCCGGGGCTACGGCGTTGGGGAGGAACAGGACCCCGAGCGCCAGTCCGAGCAGCCCGGCCACGATCGGCGCGCCGGTCCACAACTCGGGCACGCTGGGCAGTCCGCCGCTCGCGACCGACGCGAACCCCAGGTACAGCGACCAGGTGGCCAGCCCGGACAGCCCGGCGAAGGCCCAGTACGCCGCCCGCCGCGCACCCGTCGGGCGCAGCCAGTAGATCAGCAGGTCACCGGCGACACCCGCGGCCACCAGGGACACCAGGACCGGCACGTTCTCGAAGCCCGTCTGGGCGCCCGGCATGAGAACGGCCAGCGTGTACATGATCGTCATCGACCCGGCCGGCAGGCTCCAGCGGCGCAGCAGGAGCAGCACGGGGGCGAGCGTGACGACGTTGGTGACGACCATCGCGGTGGCGAGCCGGTGGGCTCCCGGGTCGTCGATCGAGGAGAACGCCTCGACGATGCGGACGGCCTGCCACTGCAGGGCGTCGCCGTACGAGAGGAAGAGCGACACCAGCGTGGTCGCGAACGCCAGCCCGATCAGCGCGGGAAGGAGGCGCCCCAGCGACGGCCGGTCACCGATGTCAGGGGCGTTCCAAGCGGAACGCACGGGTGTGGTGAGCATGATGAGCATCGTCACGATAAGCCCTAGATGGGAAGGGCTGAAAAGAATGTCGATGCTGGTCTCGATGCCGAGCAGGGTGTGCCACATCATGTCCACGAACCCGAAGGCGGCGAACCCGGGAATGGCCAGCAGCCCCGCCAGATAACCCTGCGGTACGGCCGCCAGCCCCTGCCGCCCGGCGCGGACGTTGCGCCATACCTGCCAGATGATCCACCCGGAGACCGCGGCGAAACCCGAGTAGAACGCCGCGTGCCAAGGGGTGAAGAACGTCTCCAGTTCGCTCTTGGTGCTGTGCGCCCAGGCGTCGATCATCAGCCCGACACCGAACCAGATGCCCAGCACCGCCAGCACGAGGTCCGCTCTGGGGGACACCCATCCCCGTGACTCCCCCGAGTCCACCAGTAATCGCCGTACGCCGTCATTAGCCAAAGCCACCTCAGAACTCCTTTCTGTCGGCACAAATCTATCGACACCCGGCGGAATGAATCAGCCCGGATATTCTCACGTTCCGCACGGGACCGCACACGTCGAATTCAGCCCCACAGCCATTGAACTGGGAAAACACCGCGATATAAGATATTCATAAACCCCCCTGTAACAATCGCGAGAATTCTTGCGGTCACGCTACGTGGCTCTCCGGTCGCAATTCCCCCGGAGTGCCGCGCTTGAGAAGAACGCGCGCCCTGCGCGATGCTGGTACGTCACTACGGGAATCGGGGAGTGGGATGAGGTCTTTGCAGGTCCTGCGCTGGCTGCCCTTCGTCGTCATGTTCGGCGTGGCCCTGCTGGATCTGCTCGGCGGCCGGAACCTGGTGTTCCTGCCGCTCCTCACGCTGGGCCCGGCCTTCGCGTCGGTGTCGGGCGGCGTACGGCGTACCGCCCTGGTGGGGGCGGTGGCGCTGGCCATCCTCGTACCCATGGCGATCTACAACGGGCTGCTGTTCACCTGGGAGAACAACCTGACGGTCGTCAGCATCCTCGGGGTGACCGGGGCGAGCATGCTCGCCAGCCGACTGCGCCTGCAGCGCGAACGCGAGCTGGCCAGTGTGCGGCAGGTCGCCGAGGCGGCCCAGCGCGTGCTCCTGCGGCCGGTGCCGCGCCGGGCCGGTGATCTGCGGGTGGCGCTCTCCTACACCTCGGCCGCGGCCGAGGCCCAAATCGGCGGCGACCTGTACGAGGTCGTCACCACCCCGCACGGCGTCCGGCTGCTGATCGGCGACGTCCAGGGCAAGGGCCTGGCGGCGGTCGAGACGGCGGCGTGGGTGCTGGGCGCCTTCCGCGAGGCCGCGTACGACGAGGCCGACCTCGCCGACATCGGCGACCGCCTGGAGGCCAGCCTGGCCAGGCATCTGGGCCGCGAGCAGTTCGTCACCGCGATCGTGGCCGAACTGGGCGACGACGAGATGACGCTGGTGAACTTCGGCCATCCGGCGCCGCTGCTCATCCAGCCCGACGGCGAGCTGCGTACCGTCGAGCCGCCCGAGCAGGGGCTGCCTCTCGGGCTGGCCGCGTTCGACCCGTCGGCCGCCAAGGCGCACCGGACCCCGTTCGGGCGCGGCGACCGCATCCTGTTCTTCACCGACGGCGTCATCGAGGCCCGCAGCCCGGAGGGCGACTTCTATCCGCTCACCGAACGGGCCGGGTTCCTGACCCGCGACGACCCCCAGGCGGCGCTCGACGCGCTGCGCGCGGACCTGGTCGAGCACACGGGCGGCCCCCTGCTCGACGACGCCGCGATGCTCCTCCTCCACCGCCCCCACTGAGCCCGAGGTGCGCGCCGACCGTCCCGCGACGCGGCGCGTCCGGAAAGCCTGCTGGGGCGCGCTGCTGCGTCTCCCGGATCCGACCGCGGCGCTCCCGTCTCCCGCGAGAGGCCGTGCCGTCAGGGAGGCGTGAGAGGGAGGGTGGTGGACTCGCGGACCACCAGGTGGCAGGGGCGTAGGTGGCGGCCTGGTTCGGGGGCGCCGTTGATGGCGGACAGGAGCAGGTGGGCGGCGGTTCGGCCGAGGCCCTCGAGGTTCATGTCGATGCTGGTGAGCGGCGGCTGGCAGGCGTCCGTCATGACGTCCCAGTTGTCGAAGCCGACCAGGGCGACGTCGTCGGGGACGCGGCGGCCGACGGCGCGCAGGGCGTCGGCGACACCGCGCGCGATCTGGTCGCTGCCGCAGAAGACGGCGTCGAACGGGGTGCCGCCGGCCAGCAGGATGCCGACGGCCTGGCGGCCCCAGACCTCGCTCCAGGCGCCGAACAGGGGCGGTGCGGTGAGCGGGTGGCCGGCCTGGGCGAGGTGGTCGGTGGTTGCGGTGGCGCGGACCTGAGCGGAGTGGTGGTGTTCGGGTCCGGTGATGTGCGCGATCCGGGTACGTCCGATGGCCAGCAGGTGGTCGGCGGCCTTGCGGGCGCCGGCGGCCTCGTCGGGCATGACCGAGCAGTCGTCGGGGTCGGTGGAGCTGGTGAAGGCGTAGACGACGGGAACGGGCAGCCCGGGCGCGATGGGGGTGCGGGGCTGGGTGCGTCGGCCGGTGACGATGATGCCGTCGACGCGGCGGCTGAGCAGGGTCTTGACGTGGTACTGCTCACGGATCGGGTCATCGCGGCCATCGCACAGGAAGACCGACATCTGCCCGGCCCCGAGCGCCTCTTCCGCGCCCATGAGGACGGGGATGCTGAACCGGCCGATGGTGTCCGTGGTGATCATGCCGACGGTGTACGTGCGACCGGTGTGCAGGTTGCGGGCACCGGCGTTGATCTCGAAGTTGAGCTGCCTGGCGGCGTCCTTGACCCGGGTGCGGGTCTCCTCGCGCAGCGATCCGCGGTCGTTGAGGGCTTTGGAGGCCGTGCCCACCGACACCCCGGCCAGCGTCGCGACGTCGGCGATCGTGACGTGACGCTCCAATTTCCCCATACTTTCCTCCGCTTTCCGAACCCCTTGCCTGCTCTACTGTACAGCCGTTGACTAGGCCGTCAGAGCGGCGCTAGGTTGAGGCAAACGATTTCCTAACTTTCCTGAAGAGAGCCGATGACTTCTCTGAAACCCGCAGTCAACCCGTCGGCCACCCCTCCCTCGTTCGCCGGACCGGCCGCTCCCGCCCCCGGCGCGATCGCCGCCCTGCACCCCTTGCGGCTGGACCAGGTGCGCCTCGACGACGGCGGGCTGCTCGGCCGGTGGCGGCGGCGCAACGCCGAGGAGACGCTGCCGCACTGCCTGGAGCGGCTGGAGAGCAGCGGCAACCTGGGCAATCTGCGGGCCGCCGCCGACGGGACCGGGCGCGAGTTCGCCGGGATGTGGTTCGCCGACTCCGATGTGTACAAGACCTTGGAGGCCGTGCTCTGGGAACTGGCCGCCACCGACGACTCAAGCCTGCGCGGGTTCGCCGAGGACACGATCGGGCTGCTGGCGCGGGCTCAGCAGGCCGACGGCTACCTCAACTCCTACTTCACGCTCGCGGAGCCGGACCAGCGCTGGGTGAAGCCGGTCTGGAGCCACGAGCTCTACTGCGCCGGGCACCTCATCCAGGCCGCCGTCGCCGCGGGCCGTACCGGCGCCGGTGACAAGCTGGTCGAGGTCGCCCGCCGCTTCGCCGACCTGCTGGTCGAGCGGTTCTCCGAGGTGGAGGAGGTGTGCGGGCACCCGGAGATCGAGACCGCGCTGGCCGAGCTCTACCGCCTCACCGGCCACCGCCCCTACCTCGATCTGGCCCGGCGGTTCCTCGATCTGCGCGGGCACGGCCTGCTGCCGCACGGCCGCTTCGGGCCCCGCTACCACCAGGACCACGTGCCGCCGCGCGAGGCGCGGGAGGTGGCCGGGCACTCCGTGCGCCAGCTCTACCTGCTGGCCGGCATGGTGGACGTCGCGGTGGAGACCGGCGACCGCGCGCTGCTCGACGCGGCCGGGCGGCTGTGGGACGACGCCTTCCGTACCAGGACGTATGTCACCGGAGCGCACGGGTCGCGGCACCGCGACGAGGCGTACGGGGACCCGTACGAGCTGCCGCCCGACCGCGCGTACGCCGAGACGTGCGCCTCGATCGCGAGCTTCCACGTGAGCTGGCGGCTGCTGCTGGCCACCGGCCAGGCCCGCTACGCCGACGAGCTGGAACGCGTTCTCTACAACGCCGTCGCCCCGGCCGTCTCACAGGACGGCAGGCACTTCTTCTACTCCAACCCGTTGCAGTTGCGCACCGGCCACGCCAACGCGGGCGAGGAGGCGGCCGGTCACCGCCTGCCCTGGTACTCGTGCGCCTGCTGCCCGCCCAACATCGCCCGCCTGATGGCCTCGCTGCCCGGCTATCTGGCCACCGGCGACGCCGACGGCCTGCAGATCCACCTGTACGCCACCGCGACCCTCGAAGCCGGCCCGGCCAGGGTCGAGATGCGCACCGCGTACCCGTGGCAGGGCCGGGTCGAGCTGGCGGTGACCTCGGACAGCAGCGAACCGTGGACGTTGGCGCTGCGCGTCCCGTCCTGGTGCGCGGCGTACAGCGTGCTGGTGGACGGCGAGCCCGCGCGAGCCGCGGTGGACGACGGCTACCTGCGCCTGACCAGGGTGTGGGGCTCCTCGACGAGCGTCGTTCTCGATCTGACCATGCCCGTCAGGCAGATCCGCCCGCACCCCCGCGTGGACGCGGTCCGCGGCTGCGTCACGCTGGCGCGCGGCCCGCTCGCGTACTGCCTGGAACAGCACGACCTGCCCGAAGGCACGGTCCTGGAGGACGTACGGCTGCACAGGGACGGCCCGTTCCAGGCCGCCGAGGGCGACGCCGCCCCGATCGTGATCACCGCGTCCGGCTCGGTGCTGGACACGGGCACCACACCGCTCTACGACGACCGGCGCGAACGCGGCGGGCCACGGACGAGCCCGCTGGAGCTCACGGCGGTGCCGTACTTCCTGTGGGGCAACCGGAGCGAGGGCCCGATGCGGGTCTGGATTCCGGTGGCCGACGCGGGATGACCCGGCGGGCCGTCCCGCACGACGGCCCGCCACCCACCTACACAGAGCGAGGTAAGTACGTGATCACCCCCCAGATCAAACGTGCCATCGCCACCGGTCTGGCCGCCGTCCTCCTCACCGGAGGGCTCGCGGCACCGGCCGAGGCGGCGGGCGCGACCCTGACCGTCAACGTCGCGCAGCCGTTCCGGCCGGTCACCCACGCCGCCTCGGGCGGTCTGTACGGCCTGGCGGAGAACAACCGGCCCGCCGACTCCACCCTGCTGCCGATCAAGGTCAACTCACTGACGCAACCCGCGCCGGGCGTCGGCCAGCGGCCCAACGGCCAGCCGCCGGGCGGCGACGCGCTGCTGGTGGCGCCGCAGGCCACGCGGGTCGGGGCCGGCCAGTTCATCCGGATGCCGGACATCTACCCTGATTTCCCGTACCGGTGGGTGAGCTGGGACGACTGGCTGGCCAAGGTCACCACCATGGTCAACGCCCGCCTGTCGGCGACCACGGTCACGAACGTGCTCGGCTGGGAGCTCTGGAACGAACCCGACTACACCTGGAACACCGCCGCCGCGGGCAACTTCAACGACGGCTGGGTCCGTACGTTCCGCGCCGTCCGCGCCCTCGACTCGCTGACCCCGATCGTCGGCCCGAGCACCGCCGTCTACAACCGCTCGTGGATGCAGGCGTTCCTGACCCGCGCCCGGGACACCGGCACGCTGCCCGACATCATCTGCTGGCACGAGCTGACGGACGCCGGCCGGATCGCCTCCGACCTCGCCGACTACCGCAACCTGGAGGCGTCGCTGGGCATCAGCCCGCGCCGGATCTCCATCAACGAGTACGCCGCCCCCGCCGAGGTGGACGTGCCCGGCCGGATCGCCAGTTACGTGGGCAAACTCGAACGCGGCAACGTGGAGTCGGCCCACCGCGCCTTCTGGTACGAGTACGGCACCATGAACGGCCTGGTCACCGGCAACAGCCAGCCGACGGGCACGTGGTGGCTGTACAAGTGGTACGGCGACATGGCCGGCAGCATGGTCGCGACCTCGCCCACCTCGCAGAGCGGCCTGGACGGCTTCGCCTCCTACGACGGCACCCGCAGGATCGTGAACGTGGTGTTCGGCAACGAGGCGGGCACCAACACCGTCAACCTGACCGGTCTCGGCGCGCTCGGCTCCAGCGTGCGGGTGACGCTGCTGTCCACGCCGTCCAGCGGCCGCTTCACCGCCGTGAACGCGCCGACCACGGTCTCCACCACCACGAGGACGGTCACCGACGGGCGGCTCAGCGTCTCGGTGCCCGGCATGGTGGCCACCAGCGCCTACCAGCTCGTCGTCGAACCGGTCAGCGGGGTGCCCGCCTACCAGCAGCGGTACGAGGCCGAGAACGCGTCGGTGTTCCGGGCGCAGCGGCTGAGCGCCACGAGCGCCTCCGGTGGCGGGTACGTCGGGCGCATCGACAACGCGGGCACGCCGCGTACCGACAGCTATGTCGACTTCGTGGTCAACGTGCCGACGGCGCGCGCGTACACGATGACCATCGGCTACGCCAACGGCACGGGCGCGACCGCGACGCAGGGCCTGGCGTACAACGGCGGCGCCTGGGCCACGGTCAGCTACCCGCCGACCGCCGGCTGGGGCCAGTTCGGGGCCACGGTCAGCACGAGCGTCACCCTGCGCGCGGGATACAACGTGATCCGCCTGGCCAAGGGCTCACCGCACTTCGCGGGCGGCACCGGATACGCCGAGCTGGACTACCTCCAGCTCACCTGATTTCGAGAGGAAGCAACGGCCACCGCCGTCATCGCCTCCATCCCGGCCACCGTCCTGCTCGTCATCGCCCAGCGCTACGTCGCCGCCGGCATCACCGCCGGGGCCGTAAAGGACTAGGAATGATCACCCGAGCCATCCTCCCCGCCGTTCTCACTCTCGCCTTATGCACGGTCCCGGCCGCCGCCGCGCCGGCGGTGCCCGCCCCCGTGCTCGTCTACGAGTTCGACGCCGACGACGTCACCACCGGCACCATCACCGACTCCTCCGGCAACGGCCTGGACGGGACGCTGGTCAACGGCTCCACCGCGGCCCTGGTCGACGGGGCGGGCGGCGGTCACGCCCTGAGCCTGCCCGGCGGTGCCCCCACCTCCGACGGCGCCTACGTACGCCTGCCGGCGGCCCTGCTCCAGGGCAGGACCGACCTGACCGTGTCGGCGCGCGTGCGCTGGGACGGCACGACCGCCCCCTGGCAGTGGATCTACGCGCTCGGCAAGGACACGAACCGCTACCTGTTCAGCACGCCGTACAACGGTGACGGGCGGCTGCGCACGGCGGTCACGACGTCGGGCGGCGGGGGTGAGGCGCAGGTCACGGGCTACGCGCGGCTGCCCGCCGACGCGTGGAAGACGCTGACGGTCACCCTCGGCGGCGGGCGTCTCACCACCTACCTCGACGGGGCCGCCGTCGCCTCGGCGGCGACCAGCGTGACCGCCGGGCAGCTCATCGACGCCGCCACGACCTCCGCCGGGTTCATCGGCCGTTCGTTCTACCAGGATCCGCTGTTCGACGGCGCCATCGACGACTTCCGCGTGTACGCCGCCGCGCTGTCCGCCGAGGAGGTCGCGGCGAGCGTGGGCACGGAGCCGCCCACCCCGACGGGCCTGGCGCAGAGCTCCTTCGACGTCCGTACGATCGTCGGCACCGCGCCGCCCCTGCCGGCCACGGTCCGCGCCACCTTCTCCGACGATTACGACCGCGACCTGCCCGTCACCTGGCCGCCCGTGGATCCCGGGGACTACGCCGAACTGGGGACGTTCACGGTGACCGGCACCGCCGGCGGCCGGCCCGTCACCGCCCGGGTGACGGTGATCCGCGAGGGGCAGCTGACGATCGACCTCGGCAAGGACACCGGCGCCTTCCACGGCGGCGCGTCGGGGACGCTCTACGGCCTGTACGGGCCGGGGGTGCCGACGAACAACCTGATCGAGGGCATGCGGCTGCGCACGGTGTCGACCAAGGCGCAGGACGGCCCGCAGCACCCGGGCGCCGACGCGCTCGAAGTGGTCAAGCCGCTGGCCGACAGCACCGGCGGCGACGTGTACATCTACATGACCGACATCCACCGCGGCTTCCCGTACCAGTGGCCGGGGAGCACGCCGCAGGAGAAGCTGGACCTGTTCAAGCAGAAGATCGCCAAGCAGGTGGATCAGGTCCTGCAGCTTGACCCGAAATATCAGGACAACATCGTCTTCGTGCCGTTCAACGAGCCCGAGGGCAACATGTTCGGCACCGGCGAGTGGAGCTACAACCGCATTAGCTGGCTCAGCGACCCGCGCGACTACTTCAAGGCGTGGGACGACATCCACGCGATCATCAAGGGCAGGATGCCCGCCGCGCGCATCGCGGGCCCCAACACCAGCGTGCTGTACGCCCAGGTCAAGGGCTATCTCGAACACGTCGTCGCGGCGGGCACCGTACCCGAGGTGATGACCTGGCACGAGCTCAGCCACCCCGAGCAGGTGCGCGCGAGCGTCAAGCGGTATCGCGAGATGGAGGCCGAGGTCTTCGCCGGCACCGCGTACGCCGGTAAGAAGCTGCCGATCAACGTCAACGAGTACGCCTTCAACTATCACACCTCGGTGCCCGGCCAGATGATCCAGTGGATCTCGGCCATCGAGGAGTCGAAGGTGGACGCCGACATCGCGTACTGGAACATCGACGGCAACCTGTCCGACTCCGCCGTGCAGGCCAACCGGGGCAACGGCCAGTGGTGGCTGTTCAACGCCTACGGCTCCATGAGCGGCCACACCGTCCAGGTGTCGCCGCCGTACCCGGGCCAGAACTACACGCTGCAGGGCGTCGCGACGCTCGACGACAGGAAGCGGCAGGCGCGCGCGATCATCGGCGGGGCCGGCAGCGCGGGGCACATCCGGTTCGAGAACGTCCCCGCCGGCGTCCTGAGCTCCACCGTGCACGCGTGGGTGCGGGAGATCCCATGGACGGGCCAGATCGGCGACTCGGCGCAGCCGGAGGTCGTCGCCGAGTACGACGTCCGGGTCAAGAACGGCACCGTGGTCTTCGACTTCGGCAGCGGCGGGCTGCCCAGGCTGAAGGAGTCGTCGGCGTACGAGATCGTCCTCACCCCGGCCGGGTCCGGCACCGCGACCTCGCCGTCCCCCAAGCTGTGGGAGCAGTCGTACGAGGCCGAGGACGCGAAGTACACCGGCACCGGCTACAGCCGCAACGGCCCCGAGGGCTCACCGGCGGACGTGTCGAAGTTCTACACCTCCGGCCGCTACAACGTGGGCGGGCTGCGTACCGGTTCGGACGGGGTGCTCGACTTCACCGTCGAGGTGCCGAAGACCGGCCGCTACGACCTCGGCGTCTTCGCCAACTCCCTCAACACCTTCGACCGGGTACGCGAGCAGGGGCCGACCAACGTCTTCCTGCGCGTGGACGGCGGCGCGGAGCAGGAGTTGTTCCTGCCGCTGGGCTACAAGTGGGTGGTGTGGGACCACGCGGACACGACCGTCCAGCTCACGGCGGGCAGGCACGTCATCTCGCTGGCGGCGCGGAGCCTCGACGGCGCCAGGGTGACGAAGGGCGACGCGATCGTGGACCGCGTACGGCTCTCGCTGCCGAACCCGGCGGCGGCCACCTCGATCTACGAGGCGGAACTGGCCGATCTGAAGGGGGCGCGGACGTCGTACGAGAAGGGCGTTTCGGGCTCCGGCGTCGTCACGGCCGGGCGCGGCCAGTCGGCCACCTTCTGGGTGTACTCCGCCAAGGACGCCGCCGCCCGGCTCGACCTCAGGCTGCTCGGCTCCGGCAGGGCGTCCATGGCCGTCAACGGCAGGGAGGTGCGCACCGACGAGGACGCCGTGGTGGTGTCGCTGTCGGGCGGGGTCAACAAGGTCACGGTCACCGGGACGTCCGGCACCGCGCTCATCGACCGCCTGGAGGTACGGCCCGCGGCGCTGCCGGTCAGCGCGTACGAGGCCGAGTCGGCGCGGCTCGAAGGCACGGCCAAGGCGTCCCCGTTCACCCTGGCCGGCGGCGGGTCCGCGGTGACCGGGGTCGGCGGCGCGCCGGGAAACGCGAACACGCTCACGTTCACGGTCAAGGCCGACGAGCCGGGCCTGTACGCGATGCGCGTCCGCTACTCCAACCCGGAGCAGTCCCCCGCCACGCACTACAACCCGGACCCGCTGGCCCGGCACGCCGACCTTTCGGTGAACGGCGGTGCCGGGGAGCGGGTGTTCTTCCCGCACAGCTTCCACGAGAACAACTTCTGGGAGCTGACCGTGCCGGTGACGTTGAAGAAGGGCGGCAACACGGTGCGGTTCTCCTCCGAGGAGCTGCCGAACTTCGACGGCGAGACCTACGCGTCGGAGACGTTCCCCGGCGTGCTGCTCCGGTCGCAGTTCGCCCCGGTGATCGACAAGATCACGCTCGCACCGTTCAGCGCCCGAGTCACCGGCCGAGGCTGATCGACGGCGCTCCTCCGGGGGCCTCCCGGCCTCCGGACCTCCGGTTTCCGGGCCTCCGGCCTTCGGAGGAGCGCCTCAAAGGTACTGGCCGGTGTCCCCGCCGGCCGCGCCGCGAGGCGTCGCCGATCCCGGCAGCTCCAGGCTCTGACCGGCGGCCTGCTGGAGGGTCAGCCCGGTCCTGATGCCCTGGAACACGCCGTCCAGCCAGCCGACGAGCTGGCCGTGCACGATCCGGATCTCGGTCTGGGTGAGCGGGCCGTTGGGGGTGGGCAGCAGGCGTTCGAGCTCGTCGCGGAGTTCGGGCGCCACGGAGTCGGCGATCTCCTCGACCGCGCGTGCGTGGATGCGTCCGAGCTGTTCGCGCGCGTGTTCGTCGAGGGGCAGCCCGCGCGCCTCCTCCAGCAGCGAGCGGGTCATGGCGCTCACCCGCAGCAGTTTCGCCGGTTCCCTGACGCGCTCGATCTCGTTCTCCGCGGTCGGCCGTTGCGGATCAGGCGTGTGTGTCATCACAGCGTTCCCCCGTTTCGCTCACCCCGAGCCCTGCCCACAGATCCGCCTGTCACGCGGGCCGCCCGTGCGGCTACAAGATGCCCTCAAAATCCAGATGATAAGGTCATCCGGGCGATCGAGCACGGCGAAAGGGGCCGCCATGGCCAGGCTGACCAGGGCACAACAGCAGGAACGCACGCGAGCGGCCGTGCTGGCGGCGGCCCGCGCGGAGTTCGCCGAACGCGGCTACACGGACGCCAAAATCGACCGCATCGCAGAGCGGGCGGAGCTGACCCGGGGAGCGGTGTACTCGAACTTCCCGAGCAAGCGCGCTCTGTACCTGGCGGTTCTGCTCGACACCCCCGCCGGCGCCAGCGGCAGCACCCACGCCGGCGCCCATGTAGGCACCACCGACGGTGCCCTCAGCACCACCGGCGACACCTACGGCGGCGGCATCGGGGGCAGCCACGGCGGCGGCATCGACGTGCTGTCGCCGGCCGGGCTGGGTGAGGCGCTCGGTGCGTTCGCCCGGGTGTGGCTGGAACGGCTGCCCCTCGTCGGTGACACGCCGGCCGGTGGGAAGCTGCAGGCGCGTTCGCTCGCCGGGGTGTTCGACGACGAGCCGGGCCGCAGCACGCTGGCCCAGATCGGCCGGCTTGAGGCGCTGCTGCTCGCGCTCGCCCTGGAGCCCCGCCTCCCCCACCATCCACGCCGGGTTCGGACGGCCGAACTGGTCCTTACCCTCCTGCACGGAGCCGGTCACCTGGCCGAGACGGCTCCCGGGTTCGGTGACCCCTTCGATGTGGCGAGCGCCTGCGCGCATCTGGCGGGCCTCGATCTCGCCGACACCTGGGACCCGCCGTACCTGGCCTTCGTACCGGCCGCCCCCCGCCTCCAGGAGGACTGGACGCCGCCAGCGGGACTGCCGGATCTGATCAGCGGCCGCCCGGCCGTGTTCGATGCCGACGGTGTGATCGCGGTGCTCGGGACGAGCCGGCTGGAGGCGGCCGAGGAGGCCGTGCGCGCCGCCGGCCCAGGTGAGCAGGTCACGCTGGTCGTGGTGACGGACGATCCCGCCGAGATCGGACGTCTCGTACGGCTGCGTGCGGGCGACCTGATGGGATGCCTGCGGCGGGTGTTCGGGCCGGACGTCTGGCCGAGCCTGAGCCTCGTCCTCGACGACGGCACCATCGCCGCAGCCACCGGGGTCGGCGGGAACGGTGACGCCACCGAAGCCGCCGTACGCGTCCAGGCGGGCACGATCACCGCCCGCGCAACCGGCCGAGGCGCCGCCCACGCCGTGGCCACAGCCGCCCGACCTGCTGTTGCCGGTCAGCCCACCACCGACCAGCCCGCAAACACCGGCCAGTTCACCGCCGATCGGCCCGCCACCGATCGGCCCGCCACAACCGACCAACCCACCGGTCGGCCCGCTGCTGATCGGCGCGGTGGTGGGCGATGAGCTGGTCAGAAGCGTGGGATGCCCAGGGTGACCAGGAGGTCTTCGTGGAGTTGGAACCAGATGGTGTGATACGACGCGAGGTTGTCCGACACGTACTCCAGCTCACCCGCCCTCGCCCGCTTGAGCGCGTTCGCGAATCGGAGGCGGTACCGCTGGAAGCGCCGCAGTGCCCTGGACAGTTCGGCGCAGACGACCTCCGCGCGCCCGTCGAAGTCCATCAAGAGCCCCAGCACTCGGGCGTCGTAGTCGGGGTCGGTGTGCTCGTTGACCGTCATGACGCCATCGACGGTACGGGTCTGCCAGGCCGTGCACAGATCGAGCAGTTCGGGGTTGAGCACGAGGAAGGTCTCGAAGGCTTGGGCGACCACGGCCCGGCGGCCGGACGCGTCCAGTTCGCCGGTGATGCGCTCGGCGTCGGCGGCCCGGCCGGCGTCGGTCAGGCCCCAGCCGCCGAAGTCTCCCGCGTTGTGGGTGACCAGCCCGGCCACGGCCAGGTCGATCAGTTCGGACTCGGCGTCGGGCTCGGACAGGCCCGTCGCCTCGGCCACCCGGGCGACACCGGCGAAGCCGATGCACCGCAGGGTGTGCAGGACGAGCAGGTCCACGCTGGTCGCATGGGGCGAATCGGGCACGTGAAGATCATACAGTCATGACCTGGATCCATCCGATCTCCGCGCACACCCGGCAGCCGGTGGACGTGCTGGGCGGCAAAGGACACGGCCTCATGGTGCTGCGCCGGCTGGGACTGCCCGTGCCGCCGGGGTTCGTCATCGGCACCGCCGCCTGCCGGGCCTTTCTCCGTGACGGGCGGTTCCCCGACGGCCTCCATGCCGAACTGGCGGCGGCCGTCACCGAACTGGAGGCCGCCACCGGGCGACGCCTCGGCGGGCCTGAACGGCCGCTGACGGTGTCGGTCCGCTCGGGCGGCGCCGTGTCGATGCCCGGCATGATGGACACCATCCTGAACCTGGGCCTCACCCCCGAGGCTGCGGAGGGTCTGGCGGCCGAGAGCGGCGACCCCCGGTTCGCGCTCGACGCCCGGCAGCGTTTCCTGTCCGGCTTCACCTCGGTCGTCCACGGCCGCCCCCCACGATCCGGACAGGGCGCCCCGGGTAATCCGGCGCGGCTCGCCCCCAACGACCTGACGCGGCTCCCCCCGGACGACCTGACTCGGCTCGCCCCGGACGACCTGACGCGGCTTGTGCCGGAGGATCCGATGCGGCAGCTTGAAGCCGCCGTTGGGGCCGTTTTCGCGTCGTGGGAGGCGCCGCGCGCTCGTACCTATCGTGTGCTGAACGGCATCCCGCACGACCACGGCACCGCCGTCACCGTGCAGGCCATGGTGTACGGCAATCGCGACGCCCGCAGCGGCAGCGGCGTCGCGTTCAGCCGAGACCCCAACACCGGCGAGAACATCCCGTTCGGAGACGTGCTGTTCGGCCACCAGGGCGACGACGTCGTCTCCGGCAGAGCGACGACCAGGCCGCTGTCCGACCTGGCCGGGCACGAGCCGGCCGCATGGGCCGGTCTCCTCGCGGCACTCGGGCGGATCGAGGCGCACCACCGCGCCCCCTGCTACGTCGAGTTCACCTTCGAGGCCGGCGAGCTGTGGCTGCTGCAGGCCCGCCCCGCCACGCTGACCGGCCGCGCCGCCGTCCGCGTCGCGGTCGACCTGGTGGACGAGAACGTCATCGACCGCCGCGAGGCACTACGCCGGGTCGACCCGCGGCGGCTCAAGCCTTCGCGCACGCCCCGGATCGACACGACCGCCCCCATCGACCTGCTCATCCGGGGCCTGGGCGCCTGTCCGGGGGTCGCGACCGGGCGGCTGGCGGTCACCGCCGACGCCGCGGCCCGCATGGCGGCCGGTGGCCCGGTCATCCTGGCCCGGCCCGAGACGAGCCCGCTCGACCTGCACGGCCTGGCCGCCGCCGCGGGTGTCGTCACGGCCCGGGGCGGGCCCGCCAGTCACGCCGCCGTCGTCGCCCGCGCCATGGGCAAGCCGGCCGTCGTCGGCGCCTCCGGCCTCACGGTCGACGCCGTGGCCGGTCATGTCCGCGCCGGAGGGCGTACCCTGCCGGAAGGCGCGATCGTCACGATCGACGGAACGAGCGGCGAGGTCGTCGCCGGCGACGTCCCCACGCTCACGGACGCCCCCGACCCGCACCTGAGCCGCCTGCTCGGCTGGGCCGAGGACCGAGGACTCGGGGATCGATGACCCTCAGGCGCCGGCGGCGCGCGGGTCGAGCAGGATGAGGACGGTCAGGAACATGATCCAGGCGACGACCACGGCCAGCAGGACCCTGTTCGCCGAGACAGGCCGCTTCACAGCCACCCACTCTTCCGCAGCAGCCGGTAGACGATGATCACGGCGACGACCATGGCGGTCAGGCTGAGCGGATAACCGAGCAACCAGTGCAACTCCGGCATGTAATCGAAGTTCATGCCATAGATGCCGGCGATCATCGTGGGTACGGCGATGAGGGCCGCCCAGGAGGAGATCTTGCGCATGTCGGCGTTCTGCTGCATGGCCACCTGGTTCTGCTCGCTGCTCACCAGGGCCAGGTGCGCGCTCAGGGCGCTGGTGAGCAGTTCGTTGTGCTCGTCGACCTGGGCGTCCACGCGGAGCAGGTGGTCCAGGACGTCGCGGAACTGTTCGCGGGTGCTGGAGCACAGCTCCACCCGGCCCTTGACGATCTCCTCCAGCACCGGGATCAGCGGGTCCTGGGCGGTACGGAACTCCAGCACCTCCCGCTTGAGCGAGTAGATGTCGGCGGTGGCGTCGTGGTGCTCACCGCTGAAGACCCGGTGCTCCAGGGCGATGAGGTCGACCTCGATCTCGTGGGAGATGCGGGAGTAGGTGTCGACGACCTCGTCGCAGATCGCGTACAGGACTGCGGCGGGCCCGGCGGCCAGCAGGTCCCGGTCGGACTCGATGCGGCGGCGTACCCCGCCCAAGGGGTTGGCCTTGCCGTGGCGGACGCTGATGACGAAGTCGCGGCCCAGGAACAGGTTGATCTCGCCGACCTCGATGTCGGAGCTCTCATCGACGTACAGCAGCGGCTTGAGCACCACGAACAGGGTGTCGTCATAGCGTTCGAGCTTGGGCCGCTGGTGGGCGTGGATGGCGTCCTCGACCGCCAGGGGATGCAGGCTCACCTCGTTGGTGATCAGATCGAACTCCTCCTGGGAAGGCTCGTGCAAACCGATCCACAAGAAACAGTCGCCTCTGGGCCGGGCAGCGGAGAAGGCATCGCTGATGTCGCCGGTGATGGTCTCACGGACGCCGTCGCAGTAGATCGCTTTGTCGACAATCACATCCGGCATTGTCCCGTATCAGGCGGGATCGGGCAGAGTGTGGTCCTCGTCGAAGATGTCGGCGGCGGAGGTCACGATGCGCGGATCCGGTACGCCGACGACGTCGTGGTCTTTGCCCTCGTAGTCGAACAGGCTCAGCACGTGCCGCATGGCCTCCAGCCGGGCGCGCTTCTTGTCGTTGCTCTTGATGACCGTCCACGGCGCCGACTCGGTGTCGGTGTGCAGGAACATGTACTCCTTGGCGCCGGTGTAGTCGTCCCATCGGTGCAGTGAGGCCAGGTCCATCGGCGACAGCTTCCACTGCCGGACCGGGTCCACCTGGCGGATGATGAACCGGGTGCGCTGCTCGGCCCGCGACACCGAGAACCACAGTTTGACCAGGTGCAGGCCCGACTCCACGAGCAGGTTCTCCAGGCGCGGCACCTGCTCCATGAACTCCAGGTACTCCTCCTCCGTGCAGAAGCCCATGACCCGCTCCACGCCCGCCCGGTTGTACCAGGAGCGGTCGAACAGCACGATCTCGCCCTTGGCCGGCAGGTGGGCGATGTAGCGCTGGAAATACCACTGGCCCTGCTCGCGCTCGCTCGGCTTCTCCAGCGCGACGACGGTCGCGCCGCGCGGGTTGAGGTGCTCCATGAAGCGCTTGATGGTGCCGCCCTTGCCGGCCGCGTCGCGCCCTTCGAACAGCACGACCAGCCGGCCGCCGGTCTGCTTGATCCAGTACTGCAGCTTGAGCAGCTCGATCTGCAGCAGCCGCTTGTCGTGCTCGTACTCGCCGCGGGGCAGGCGCTCGTCGTACGGGTAGTGCTGGCGCCAGGTGTCGACCGGCCGGCCGTCGGACCTGAGCAGCACCGGGTCGTCGTCGTCCCGATCGTCCACCCACAGGCCGGGGGTCGCGTCGAGCAGGTCACTGTGCGCGGCGGCGATCGGCGACTCGCCGTTCGAACGGGTCATCTGACAAGCATGACGTACGGGTGAGCTGCGGGCTTACTCGATGACCAGGTTGACCGCGACGTTGCCGCGGGTGGCGTTGGAGTAGGGGCACACCTGGTGGGTGGCGTCGACGAGCTCGCGGGCCGTCTCCGGCGCGAGCGTGTCGGGCAGTTCGACCCGCAGCGTGGCGTCGAGCTGGAACCCGCCCTTGCCGTTGGGCGCGAGCCCGATCTCGGCCGTGACCGACGCGTCGGAGACATCGATCTTCTTCTGGCCCGCCACGAGCTGCATCGCCGAGGCGAAGCAGGCGGCGTAGCCCGCGGCGAAGAGCTGCTCGGGGTTGGTGCCCGCGCCGTCGCCGCCGAGCTCCTTCTGCAGGGCCAGCTTGACGTCCAGCCGGCCGTCGGAGGAAACGGCGCGGGCGTCGCGGCCGGCGGAGGTGGCGATGGCGGTGTAGAGACTCATGGCTTCGTTCTCCCTCAGATCAGACAGACCTGTCTGTCTGCCTTCATGCCAAGAGGGTAGACAGGTCTGTCTGGTATCGTCAAGTGGTGAACGCAGAGACGCTTGCCCGCCCGAGCCCGGCCCGCGACCGGGTGCTCCGGACCGCGGCCCGCCTGTTCTACGGCGAGGGCGTGCACGCGGTCGGCATCGACCGGATCATCGCCGAGGCCGGGGTCGCCAAGGCGACCTTCTACCATCATTTCCCGAGCAAGGACGACCTGGTCCGGGCGTACGTGACGGAGCAGGGCGCGGTGGTGCGCACGGCGGTGGACTCGATACGCGACGGCTCACCGCGCGAGCGGTTGATGGCGATCTTCGCCTTCATGTGCGAGTTCGGCGCGGGCCCCACCTACCGGGGCTGCCCCTTCGTCAACACGGCGGCCGAATATCCCGACCCGGCCCATCCCGTACGGCTGGCGATCGCCGAGCACCGCCGCTGGAACCGCGACCTCTACCGCGACCTCCTGGCCGCCGACGGCCACCCCGGCGCGGAGCTGACCGCCGACATCCTGCTCCTGCTCAGGGACGGCCTTGTCGTCGGCTTCGACCTCGACGACCCCGCCACGGTCCGGGCCGCCGTCGAGGAGACCCTCAACCGGGTGCTCACCGGCTGAGCCTCAGGGTTTGCGGGCCACTCCCCCGTACTGGGAGACCTCCCGGTCGACGTACCGCGTGTCGAGACCGGGCCGCCACTGCGGCAGGGAGACCACGCCCGGCTCCAGCACGTCCATCCCGTCGAAGAAGCCCAGCAGTTCCTTCGGGTCGCGCAGGGTGATGGGCGTGCCGCCGCCCTCGTTCCACAGGGCCGCCGCCTGCTCCATGGAGGGGCTTCGCACGCTGCCGGCGATCGCCAGGAAACTGCCGGAGGGCAGGGCGGCGGTGAGGGTGCGCACGATCTCGTAGGCGCGGTCCAGGTCGGGGAGGAACTCCAGGATGCCGAGCAGCAGCAGGCAGATGGGCTCGTCGAAGGTCAGCGTCCGGCTCGCGCCGGCCAGGATGGTCTCGGGTTCGCGCAGGTCGGCGTCCAGGTAGGCGATCCTGCCCTCCGGGGTGCCGCGCAGCAGAGCGCGGGCGTGGGCGAGGACGATCGGATCGTTGTCGACGTACACGATCGAGGCTTCGGGGACGGCGCGCTGGGCCACCTCGTGGGTGTTGTCCGCGGTCGGGATGCCGGTGCCGACGTCCAGGAACTGGCGGGTGTTCGCACCGATGACCGTGGCGACGACCCGGCCCAGGAACTCGCGTTCGGCGCGGGCGATGACGGCCAGGTCGGGCGCCACGGCCAGGATCCGGTCGCCCACCTCGCGATCGACGGCGTAGTTGTCCTTGCCGCCCAGCCAGTGGTTCCACACCCGGGCGGGGTGCGGCACGCCGGTGTCGACGCCGCTCTGCCGGTCCTGGTCCATGAGTTCCCTTCCAGCACAAGTGTGTTAGTACCGCACGGTGATGCGGCCGGTGGTGGCGTCGACGGTGACGGTGCCGCCGTACGGGACCACCAGTTGCGGGTCGGTGTGCCCGATGTCGACGTTGAGGACGAGTGGGATGTCCGGGTTGTACTCGGCGAAGGCCTTGAGCACGGCCTCCTGCTGGGCGGCGACATACGCGGCCTTCCGGTCCGGCGGGCGCTGGTCGTCCAGCGACCACGCCTTGGGCCGGCCCATGATCGCGGCGCCGAACCGCTGGAGCAGGCCGCGCTCGCCCATGCACATCAGCACGCGGTAGACGTAGTTCGCGTCGGGAAGCTCCTCCGAGGTCTCCAGGAACAGCACGCAGCCGTCGTACGCGGCGGCCTCCTGGATGTGGGTGCCGACGCGCAGGTTCCAGTCGAGGACCTCCAGGCAGCCGCCCCACGACGGGCCGGTCACCGTGCGGCGCGGGCCGTGCCATCGCCAGCCCTCGCCGGTGAACAGCTCCGGCTCGCCCGCCGTCGACGCCGGGTCGTTCCAGTCGCGGTCGACGTCGCTGTACGCCTGCGCGGGGCGCAGCTCGTAGGTGTCGTGGGTGAACAGCGCGGCCCGGACGGCCTCGGCGGCCTGCGCGTTCATCGCGCCACCACGCCCGAAGAGCGTCATGATCGTGCCGCCGTAGTAGGACACGATGCCGAGGTTCCACAGGTAGTTGCACAGGTTGGTGTTGTCGCTGATCCCGAAGAACGGCTTCGGGTGGGCGCGGAGGACGTCGGGGTCCAGGTGGCGCAGCACCTTGATCTGGTCGTCGCCGCCGATGGAGGTGAGGACGGCGCCGATCGACGGGTCGGCGAACGCGGCGTTGACGTCCCCGGCCCGGGCGGCCGGCGACGAGCCGAGGCGGCGGGTGGTCGGATACTCGACCGGCACCAGATCGAAGTCCTCGCGGAGGCGGGTCAGGCCCAGCTCGTACGGCGCGGGGAAGATCTCGGGCAGTCCGGCGCCGGGCGACAGGATCGCCACCTTCGCACCCGGCCCGGGCTTGTCGGGGTAGGCGAGCATGCGGATCAAGTTACCCGAGTCCTCCGGATCGGCTCTATACATCCGATCACTGAGATGTCGGCACTGCGAGTAAAGGTAGGATGTCTTATTGTCCTCCTGTGGTCAGCCGGACGACGTTCGACGGGGGTCCGTAGCGGAACGCGCGCACCCGGTAGGTGGCCTGCCGCTCCTCGGGGAGGGTGACCAGGTCGAAGGTGCCGACGCCGGGGTCGACCAGGGCCACCACCCGGAACCCGGTCCGGCCCGCCGGGCGGTTCTCCAGGAGGGACCCGTCGGCCCCGCGGCCGGTCCACGTGAAGGCCACGCTGTCGGGTCCCGTGACGGTGGCCCGCAGGTCCCCCGATGACGCCTGTTCGCCGCCGTCCACGGTCACGTCCACCTCCGCCGACGCCCGGCCGTAATAGGGGCGCAGGCGGTAGTGGAAGGTCGTCTCCGGGATGAGGTCGGGATGGGTGTAGCCGCTCTCCTCCGCCGGGAGAAAGGCCAGGATCGTGTACGGGCCCCGCGGCTCGGTGGCGAACTCCAGCACGTGCCCGGCCGCGCCGGGATCACGGCCGGCCCAGCGCAGCACGACGTCGGTCGGCGACACCAGCTCGGCCCTCAGCACCGCAGGGCGAGGGGCAGTGGCCGCGGAGCAGCCCGCGACCAGCAGCACCACCAGCGCCGCCAGGGCCCGCATCACTTGCGCCAGAACCGGATGCCGCTCCACTGGACCGTCGCGGGCCCCTGCCCGCTGTTGGTCCGGTAGGCGCCGAACTTGTCGTAGAAGCTCCCGCTCTCACTGGCCACGGTGTGCTTCAGCGACCCGTTGATGTAGGTCCGATGGGTGCTGCCCACCACGTGCACGGTGTTGACGCGGACCGTGGTCCCGACCGTCGCGCCGGTGGCGATGGTGGTGCCGCCGTGCACCGCGTACAGCCGGCCGCCGCGCTCGACGGCGAGCATGAAGAACGGGCCGGTCGTCTTGAACGTCTGCTTCAGGCTGATCCGGGTGCCCGGCAGGCTGGTGATCTTGAAGTGGCCCTCGAACTGCCGGGTGCCGCCTGAGTAGGTGGCGTAGCGCCGCTCGGCCCGCTGGTCGCCGCTGCCCGTGGAGCAGGTCAGCGTGAACGTCAGGTCGCCGACGTCGCCGCAGCCGCGCTCCTGCACGTTGAACGTCGGCTCGTACGAGGTCCACGGCCCCGGTTCGACGGGATCGGCCGCGGCGGGAAGAGCCGCCACCAGGAGCAGCCCGGCCGCCGTGGTGCCCATGAGGAGTAATCGCATCGATCCTCCGAATTAGGAAACTTTCCTATCCAGCTTCGGAGATTCATGGGACCACCCGGGCGGCCACACGTCAAGTCACTTCTCTTGACCGGCTTCTTTACCGGACATTCATCGGAGCGGCAGTCGGCGCACGCCGGTCATGGTGGGGGTGGGGATGAAGGCCACCGGATCATCAGGATCGGTGCGCAGCCGGTCGAAGCGGTCGAGCAGGATGTTCAGCGCGATCCGCCCCTCCAGCCGGGCCAGCGGGGCGCCCAGGCAGAAGTGGATGCCGCGGCCGAAGGCGAGATGCGGGTTCGGGTCGCGGCCGGGGTCGAACAGGGCGGGCTCGGGGAACTGCCGGGGGTCCCTGTTGGCGGCGCCGAGCCACACCATGAGCAGCTGATCGGCCGGGATCGTCTCGCCGCCGAGTTCGGCCGCGCGGGTGGTGGTGCGGCTGATGGCGGCGAACGGGGTGAGGTAGCGCAGCGACTCCTCGATGAGGGCCGGGACGGCGGCGCGGTGGGCGCGTACCCGATCCTGCTGTTCGGGGAAGGCGTCCAGGCAGAGCACGGTGTTGCCGAGCAGCATCGTCGTGGTGACGTGCCCGGCGAGGAGCAGGAGGATCGCGAAGTTGACCACCTGTCCGGCGGGCAGGCGTTCGCCGTCCAGTTCGGCCTCGACCAGGCGGGTGAGCAGGTCGGCGCGCGGGTTCCGCCGGCGTTCCGCGGCGTGGTCGGCGAGGTAGGCCGACATGTCCCGCCACGACTTCATGGCGTCGATGTCCTCTTCCCGCTGCTCGGCCGGCTCGGTGAGCGAGATCTTCGCGTCGCGCTGGAACAGCGCGTCGGCCCACTGTTTGAACAGGGCGCGATCGCCGCCGGGCACGCCCAGCAGTTCGGCGATGACGATGACCGGCAGCGGATAGGCCAGGTCGGCCACGAGCTCCAGCCGGCCGCGATCCCGGGCCGCGTCCAGCAGCTCGTGGGTGACGGCGGCGATCCTGGGTTCGAGGTCCGCGACGACCTTGCGGGTGAAGGCGCTGCTGACCAGTTTGCGCAGCTTGCCGTGCTCGGGCGGGTCGATCTGGGTGATGAAGCCGGCGAGCGAGAACTCCTCGGCGTCCGGCATCAGGGGTTTCGGGATGACGCGGAAGGTGTCGGAGGAGAAGGTCTCGGGGTCACCGAGGATCTCGTGGGCCTCCGGATAACCGTGCACGCCCCAGATTCCGGCGGCGGCGTCGTACTCGACCGGCCGGTCCGACCGGGGACCGTGCAACCAGAAGTGCTGTACGGGGATGTCGTACCGCTCGACGATGTCGGTCATTTCCTCTCCCTGGTGTGAATACGTCAGAACGTGAACCGGTATTCGCGCATCATGTGCCGGAGTGCCGGCACGGCGTGCATGAGCCGGTAGAGGACGCGGTAGCGCCGTACCGGAATGCGGTGGTAGTGGGTGGTGAAGGGGACCTGTTCGGCGCACTTCAGCCGGGGGTTCCAGCGTTCGACCTCCCGGCCGTCGCGCGGGGCCCAGCGGCAGAGCTTGACCAGCCGGCCCAGCCAGGGCGACGACGCGTCGAAGATCACCTCGCCTGACGGGAAGTGGTCGGTGAGACGCTGCAGCAGGCGGCGTACCTCGGTCGGGGCCAGGTACGGGAACAGCCCTTCGGCGATGATCAGGGCGGGGCGGTCGGCGGGGATGGCCTCCAGCCAGCCTTCGTCCGCCACCGACGCGCCGATCATCTGGTAGCCGCCCTGCTCCTCGTAGAGCTTGCGGCGCAGGTCGATGACCTGCGGGATGTCCAGGTCGTACCAGCGCAACCCGGCGTCCGGGTCGAGCCGGAGCATCCGGCTGTCGAGGCCGCAGCCCAGATGCAGCACCGCGGCGTCGGGGTGCCGCGCCAGGAAGGCGGTGCTCCAGTCGTCGAGCTGCCGGGCCCGCAGCGCCACCAGGAACTGGTTGCTCTCCGGCCGGAGGCGCCGTTTCAGCGCGGCGAAGTCGTAGTCGATCCGATCGATGGCCTCCGCCGCGTGGCGGTCGCCGAGAATGGGCCGCGCCTGACGGCTCTCCCAGGCCCGTAAGTAGAGGGTGCCCAGCATGGTCCAGGTCACCCCCTCGTCGGTGATGCTCCTGAAGTCGACCTTCTCCGTGTTCATGCGTCGCTCCGATCGTCGTTGTGCTGCTTGTCGCGGTACTGCCGCCAGCGTTCGAGCATCTCGTCGGCGTCGCGTTCGAGGAAGACGAAGAAGTCCCGCTGCTCCTCAAGGCGCTCCCGTGGCCCGCGCGGCTCCTCGCCGACGAACTCCAGCGCGAAGTCGAGCGTCTCCCGAACCGGCCGTACGGCGGCGAACTGGGCCCGCAGCACCTGCGTCCAGCCACCCGGGACGATCCGATAGCGGTGCTGGCGGTCCTGCGCCGGCACGTGCTCGATCATCCCGCCCGTCTCCAGTTGCCTGGCGATCGTACTGATCGCGGTCTTGCTCACGCCGAGCTGCGCGGCCAGCTCGGTGAGCGACTGGTACGGCGGGTCGCAGATCATCAGCCACGCGTAGAGGCGGCCCATGGTCCGCGTCCCGCCGAACCGCTCCATGACCAGGCCCATCCGGTCGATGAACTCGCTCTCCTGGGGATTCATCTCGTCCACTCCGGCATCATCGTCAAGTACGTACTTTACGTACGCTACGCGCGCTACCGTCGCGGGACAAGCACCATCAGCGCCGAGGGGTCCAGTGGGCCGTGCCGGCCACGAGGCGGACGGCGGCGCGGGCCAACGGTACGAGGCTCGCCACGTCGACCTTGTCGATCGTGTCCGCCGAGTCGAACAGGTACATCGGCGCCGACAGGAAGTGCACCAGGGGCACGCCCTCCGGGTGGAAGAACGCGCCGTCGGTGGGCGGCATCGGGGAGAACGCGTCCGGCGGCAGCACGAACGATCGGCGCAGCCCCTCCGCCGCCAGCGTCCCGGCGACCAGGGCCTCCAGTTCGGGCAGGCGGCTGGTGAACCACCAGCGGACCTCCGGGTCACCGGTCGGCACGAGGGCGCCGCCGACGGGTTCGCAGCGCAGCGCCGCGTGTTCGAGGTGCACCTGGAGCACGACGCCGGCGAGCAGGGCGCGGTGCCGTTCGATGAACGCCCTGGTGCCCGCCGCGTGCGCCATGTGGCCGGAGGTGAGCAGGAAGAGCAGGTTGTGCGGGCGTTCCTCCCGCGGCACCCGCGACCAGTGCCGGGCGGCGGCGAGGACGAGCGCGATGCCGGAGGCGTCCTCGACGGCCGAGGCCCACGGCCCGTCGTGGTGGGAGGCCACGATCACCCAGTGCGGCGAGTTGCCGGGCAGGGTCGCGACGACGTTGTGCGTGGTCACGTCGTCGATGACGGACTCGGCGACCAGTTCGCCGGTGCACGGGAGCCGCTCGATCAGCCGCCGCGAGTCCGGCCCCGACAGCCACAGGCCGGGGATGGGCCGCCGGACCGCGTCGTAGGGCACGTAGTAGTCGTGCGTGTCCCAGGGCACGCCGGTCAGCGCCCCGACGTAGCCGGCGGCGCCCGCCTCCAGCGCGGGCTCGACGACCGCCATCATCCGCGGCCCGAACGGGATGGTCTGGACGAGCGAGTCGAAGACGCCCTCGGGGTCGTAGGAGGAGGTGGCGATCGTCTTGACGTACGACTGCGGCAGCTCGGTGAAGGTCAGCTCGTCCACCGCGATGTCGCCCGGCCGGGCGTCGGCCAGCGGGGCGATCCTGGCGCGTAAGCCGGTGGCCGGGGCGGTGAACGGCAGCGGGAAGCCGGTGAACTCCTCGCCGGAGTCCAGCCGGAGCAGTGCCGTGCCGGGCTGCCAGCGGGGCAGCTCGACCGGCTCCAGTTCGACCTTCAGCCCGAACTCGGCGAAGCGGGCGGCGAGCCAGCGCTCGGTCCACGCGTCCGCCGGGTAGCCGGGCCGCCGGATCCCGCGCGCGGTGATCGTCTCGATCCAGGCGAGCATCTCGGCCGCCGTGGGCACATGTTCCATGTCCTGGATCTAACCATTGACAGCGCGGCCGGTGAAGCGAAAGATGCGGTCATCCGTACAAATGTGGAGGCCGTATGAAGCTGCTGGTCGCCGGGGTCTTATCGCTGGGGATCATGGTCTCCCCCGCCCGGGCCGCCGACACGATCGAGTCCCACTACGGGGTGGCCGGGCCGTGGGCGGTCGCGACGGCCGACGTGGGCACCGCGTACAAGCTCTACTACCCGGCCGACCTCGGCGCCGGTGGGTTCAAGCATCCAATCGTCACCTGGGGCAACGGCACGAACGCCGTGCCGACGCAGTATCCGGGGGTGCTCGGCCGGCTCGCGTCGTGGGGGTTCGCGGTGATCGCGTCGACCGACATGACGACGGGCACCGGGTCGGAGATGATCGCGGCGGCGACATACCTGGTGGACAGGAACGCGGACACGGCGAGCGTCTTCTACGGCAAGCTCGACGTGACCAAGGTGGGCGCCGTCGGGCATTCGCAGGGCGCCGGCGGCTCCGTCAACACGGCCACCAAGTCGGGCGGCCTGATCAAGTCGGTGGTGCCGATCGCGCTGCCCGCCCCGATCTGGGTGGGTTCGGGGGACAAGTTCTTCGTAGACCAGTTGACGTGTCCCGTCCTGTTCCTCAGCGGCACCAACGACGGCCTGATCTCGCCGCACTCCGCCGTCCTGGGCTACTACAACGCCGTCCCCGGTGCCGCCGCCAAGGCCATGCTGAAGGGTGCCGGGCACAACACGATCCAGGGGACGGGCGGTGGCTTCCTCGGTTACCTGACCGCGTGGCTGATGTACACGCTGCAGGGCGACTCCTACGCCCGTGGGGCCTTCGCCGGCGCCACACCGGAGATCGGCACCAACGCCTCCTGGGAGAACGCCGCCCAGAAGAACCTCCCCTGACCGGTCAGGGGAGGTTCAGGGCCGCTATCTCTCCACGATGGTGACGTCCTTGACGAACACGATCCCGTCGCACCCGGTCAGGCCGGCCGGGTCCAGCGGGAAGTAGCCGAACCAGGAGGACTCGCGGGGGGCGGGCGGCTCGTCGCCGAAGACGGCGGCCAGCCGGCGGGCGTCGACGACGTAACCGTCCTCCGGGAGCGCGTACAGGAGCCCTTCGACGGTGTCCGGCGGCGGGGTGTCCACGTCCTTGTTCCGGATCGTGCCGAGCGCCGAGGCCACGAAGGCGTACTCCTCGCCCAGGTGGGCGCTCACGATCGCGCCGGCGCACCACCACACCTGCGGCGGCAGGCCGGTCATCGCCATCGTGCTCTTCTCCCGCTTGAGATGCAGGTTGTGGGAGCTGACCAGCGCCGGGCCGCGTTCGGCGACGGCGAGGAGGTTGGCGGCGATGATCGCGTCCCGCTGACTCAGCAGCCGCCGCATGCGGCTCGGTGAGGTGTCGGCCATCGCGTAGTGGTAGCGCAGCAGGCCGACGGCGGCGCGCCCGCACAGGTGGGCCCGGTCGAAGTCGTCGCGCCAGGACGTCGCGATCAGGTGCGGCGTCTGCGCGTCGAGCGCCGCCACCAGCTCGTCGGCGAGCAGCCGCAGCTCGGTGGCCTCCGCCGACCGCCCGATGGACCGCGACGGGTCCATCATCGCGTCGGGGTTGGTCCACCGGTCGTCGGCGCCGAGCAGGCGGTCGAGCGTGTCCGCGTCGCAGGGGAGCAGGTCGGCGTCCAGCCGGGCGGCGAGGTAGCCGTGCAGTTCGGTGAGGGCCTGGCGGGGGCTGGAGGCGCCGGTGATCTCCATCGGGCCGTCGACACCGGCGAAGCGCAGCCGCTCGGAGGCGGGGCGGCCCTCGTTGTACGCGCGCATCCAGCGCACGAGCTCGCGGTTGCCCGGGAACGCGCCCCACTCGTGGCTGAACCCGCGCTCCATGACCTCGTCGAAGGTGCCCGTGCCCGTGGTGACGTAGTCGTCCACGATCTGGCCCATCAGGCAGTCGCTCTCGATCGCGATCGTCCGGTAGCCCTCCTGTTCGACGAGTTGCCTGAAGAGCTCGTTGCGCGTGGCGAGCAGGACGTCCGCGGCGTGGGTGGGCTCGCCCAGGGCGAGGAGCCGCGGCCGGCCCGCGAACAGGCTCATGACGGCGGCGGCATCGACGGCATGGGTGGTGGCCTTGATGTCGGTATCCATGCCTTCAACGGTATCGTTGAACCTTCGGCTTAAACTTTTCCGCGATTTCAGGCGGTAGACGTCGGAGAACCTTCAAACGCGAAGGCTACGGCGGGGTTCTCCGTGAGTGCCGCCGTCGCGACCTCGCCCAGCCCGGCGGCCGCCAGCCGCGGGACGAACCGGTCCAGCAGATACGACAGCCCGGGGCCGCCTCCGAGGCTCGGCCAGTAGGACCTGCGGGCGAGGTCCATGCCGAACAGCAGCCGGTGGCCCAGCCCGCGTGCCGCCAGCGCCTCGACGAGGGCCACGATGTCGCTGTCGGGCCCGTACTTGATCCGTCCTGGCCGGTCGAAGGCCAGGTACGCGCCGCGCTCCGCCAGCGAGGCGAGATATCCGGGGTCGGGGTTGTGGTCGATGTGCCCGAGGACCACCCGGTCCGTGCCGAGCGCGTCCAGGAGTTCGTGTCCCATCGTGCCCTTGTCGCAGTGGGTGACGACCGGCGCGCCGGTCCGCCGGGCGGCCTGCGCGACCGCGCTGATCAGCCGGGCGCCGGGCAGGCGGTGGTAGCCGGCGGCGAGCTTGATGGCGCCGGCCCGCGCGGGTGAGCGCCGGACGATCGGCCCGACGAGGCCGAGTTCGTCCATGCCCTCCTCGATCTCGGCGACCAGCAGGCCGGCGATCTCGTCCACGTCGTAGTGGTGCAGCCAGTGGGCGTCGCTGTAGTAGGTGCTCTTGTGGAAGCCGGTCACGGCCACCACGTGCAGCCCGGTCCGCTCCGAGAGCGCCCGCATCAGCCGTGGGCTGCGGCCGAAGCCCAGCGGGGTCATCTCCACGACGGCGGACAGGCCGAGCCGGCGCGCCGCCGAGACCTCGTCGACGGCGGCCTCCAGCGAGTCGAGCCGGTAGTCGGGCTCGTTGCGGACGGCCCAGTCGCCGGTCATGAACAGGTGCTCGTGGGCGTAGGTGACACCGAGCTCCTCGACGTCGCCCAGCACGGTTCTGACGGTCACAGCAGGGCTCCGTTCTCGCGCAGCCGGGTGCGCAGGACGTCCACGTCGATCTCCGCGGGGTCCCGGGAGGTCTCCACCGCGAGGGCGGCGGCCGTGCCGGCCGCCTGGCCCATCGCCATGCACTGCGCCATCGACCGGGCGGAGGCGTGCGCGTCGTGGGTCGCCGACAGGCAGCGGCCCGCGACGATCAGGCCGGGGGCATCGGCAGGCAGCAGGCATCGGTACGGGATGCCGTAGGTGCCGTAGTCGCGGACGTACTCCCAGCGGGTTCCCGAGCCGGAGTCGTGGTCCTCGATGGGCGCGCCGCAGCGGGCGATCGTGTCGGGGTGGTCCCGGCCGGCCAGCACATCCTCAGAAGTCAGGACATATCCTCCTTTGAGGCGGCGGGACTCCCGTACCCCGATCCGGGTGGACGTGCCCAGCAGCACGGCGGAGCCGTACCCTGGGACCTTCTCCCGCAGGAAGCGCACGTACTCCCCCACCTGCCGCCGCCCCTCACGCTCGGCCCGCGACAGCTCCAGCGGATCGGTCGGATCCAGGCCGCTCACCCGGGTCAGGTTGGTGTGCACGATCCCGTCGTGCACGGTCCTGTGCACCGACCCCTCGCGCCGGGGCAGGTCGTAGGCGTCACCCGCCGCCTTCATCAGGGCGTGCAGCCCGGCGGTCGAGGTGGCCGACAGGTCCACGCCACCGAGCCGGAACGTCGTGGTCATCGGCTGCAGCCGCATGCCGGGCCGCTCCAGCGCGGCCCCGGCCCGCCACGCGACCTCCGCGTCGCCGGTGGCGTCGACGACCACCGGCGCCCTGACCGCGAACCGCCCGGCGACGGTCTCCACCACGTCGCCCGCCGCGCACACCTTGGCGTGCAGCAGCACGGTGACGCCGGCGGTCAGCTCGTCCCAGACGACCTTGAGCGCCTCCGGCTCGTACGTGACGCCCGTGCCCGCGCCATAGGTGTTGGGCCGCTCGAACGCCGACCCGGTGGCGAACAGCCGCTCGCACACCTCCCATCCGATCCCGCCGACCACGCGCGGCGACTCAGGCCCCGGCGCGTAGAAGCCGTAGAAGGTGTCGAGCACCGCGGCACCCGTACCGCCGAGGAACCCGGCGCTCTCCACCAGCAGGCAGCGGGCGCCCGAGCGGGCCGCCGCCACGGCGGCCGCGCAGCCCGCGCTGCCGCCACCCGCGACGATCACGTCGCCTTCCCACAGCACATCCACGCGGGACGCTCCTTTCAACGCAGGTGCCAACCGCCGTCGACGGGAATGACCGCTCCCGTGGTGCGGCGGGCGGCCGGGGAGAGCAGCCAGAGGACGGCGGCGGCGATGTCCTCTGGGGCGCACAGGTCGGCTCCGAGGGGCATGAGCTCGGGCAGCCTGGCCTGGATGGCGAGGTCGGTCTGGGCGCGGCGGCTCATGGGGGTGGCCACCAGCCCGGCCGAGATCAGGTTGACCCGCACGCCGCGCGGCGCCACCTCGCGGGCCGCCGCCCTGATCAGCGGGATCAGGGCGCCCTTGGAGGAGGCGTAGGCCACCGTGCGGAAGTCGTCGTCGAGCGAGGTCCCCAGCGCCGAGCCGATCACCACGATCGACCCGCCCTCCGCCATCGCCGGGATGGCCGCGCGCAGCAGCCGGAACACCGACGCGTGGTTGACCCGGTGCACCTCGTTCCAGGCCTCGTCACCGCATGCGGTGATGCCGCCGTCGCCGAGCGACCTGCCGGACATGCCGACCGCGTGGACGACCCCGCTGATCGTGCCGTGCGCGGCCGACGCCCGGGCGATGGCCTGCTCGGCGCCGCCGGGCGCGGTGATGTCGATGCCACCGGCGAGATCGACGCCGAACGCCGTGCCGCCGGCCGCCTCCACCGCCGCCACGCAGGCCCGGCCGATGCCACCGTCCGAGCCGGCCACCACGACGGTCATGCGCCGGGCTTTCGCAGGACCTGGGCGGCCCGGCGGGCGTGCTCCAGGTAGGCGGCCTCGAACAGCTCCTCCGAGCGCGGCCGGCCGACGAGTTTGGCGCTGGAGATGACCGGCGGGACGAGGCCGTCGCGGGCGAGCAGCTCCGCCGTACGGACCTTGATCTCGTTGACCACCGCGACGGCCGCCACCGTGCTGCCCGGGCCGACCGGCTCCGTCAGCCCCTCGATCTGGCACAACGCGTCGCCGACCGGCGTACGGAGGTCGATCACCACGTCGGCGTGGTCGCAGAGCCGCGTCCCGCTCGGATGGCCGGGCTCGGCCGCCATCGTCTCCCGCATCGACGTCACCGCGACGACCGGCACGCCCGCCTTGCGCAGCCCCATGGCCATCTCGATGGGGACCGCGTTGAGCCCGCTGACGCTGAACACGATCGCCGCGTCCGAGGGCCGCAGCTCGTAGTTGGCCAGGATCTGGTCGGCCAGCCCTTCGACGCGTTCGATGAACATCGCCTGCCGCATCCCGTTCGGGCCCGCGACCTGCGTGTAGAACGTCGTCGCCAGTTCCACGATGGGGTGGAAGCCCGGGTAGGAGCCGTACCGGGGGAACAGCTCCTCCACGCCCATGCGCGAGTGCCCGGTGCCGAACGTGTGCACCACTCCCCCGCCGCCGATCACCCGTGCCGTGATCGCGGCCGCGCTCGCGATCGCCTCCTCCTGGGTGCGCTCGATCTCCCCGAGCAGCTCCATCGCCCGCTTGATCCACTTCATTTACGGCATCCCTCCATAGAGCGCGGCGCCGATCGCCCCGGCCCACGGGCCGAGGGCGGCAGGCAGCACCGCGACGTCACCGATGAGCGGACGCCTCCGCTCGAACTCGTCCCGCATGGCGGCCAGCATGAGGTCGAGCGCCCCCGCCACCCCGCCTCCGACGACGACCGTCCCGATCCCGAGCAGCGCCACCGCGTCTCCGAGCGCCACCCCCAACGCCCAGCCGGCCCGGCCCAGCGCCGCCGTGGCCGCCCGGTCCCCGGCCCGTGCCGCCGCCGCGACGGCCGCGGCGGTGGTGAGGCCGTCGAGTCCCCGTACGATGCCCGGGGCCGCGGCATAGGTCTCGGCACAACCGCGGTTGCCGCAGCAGCAGGGCGGCCCGGCGGGGTCGACGGTGATGTGGCCGACCTCGCCCAGGTTGTCCCGGGGGCCGGTGAGGATCTCACCGGCGAGGGCGACCGCTCCACCGATCCCGGTGCCGAGCACGGCGAAGAGCACGTCGGACCTGCCCCGGGCGGCGCCCGTACGGAGCTCGGCCAGCGCGAACGCGCGGGCGTCGTTGACCACGGCCACCGGCAGCCCGGTACGCCCGCTCAGCTCGGGCCCGACGGGGAACCCGGTCCACTCGCCCGGCGGGTTGGGGACGAACAGGGCGATCCCGGCGGCCCGGTCCACGTGGCCCGGCAGCCCGATCCCGATGCTGACCGCACCCTCCGGCACCAGCCCGGCGACCAGCTCCACCACCTCGGCCGGGCCTGACGGCGTGGGGACGGTCCCGGTGCCGAGCACCTCCGCGGCCTCCCCCTCGCCTTCGCCTTCGCCCTCGCCTTCGCCTTCGCCGAGGAGCGCCCATTTCACGGCGGTGCCCCCGACGTCGACGCCGAGCCGCGTCACCACGTGAGGGTGCCCGCGCCGGAGACGACGCCGGACGGGGTGACCACCTCGACCGGGCCGGGCGCCGACAGCCGCCCGCCGCCGTCCGGCGCGACGGTGAGCACCTGACTTCGGAACGAGGCCCCGCCACCGACGCGGAGCCGGCCGCCGGCGTCGGGCCCGACGCCCAGCAGGCGCAGGTACGCCAGCAGCGGCTGGGCGTGCGCGTGCAGGTTGGCCACCGGGTACGCCTGCATGGCGACCCCGACCTCCGCCAGGTCCCAGGTGCGCCCCGGACGCGCCGACTCGGGCGGCAGGTAGGCGTCGGGGCCGGACAGCGTGCCCTCCCAGACGTCGGGGTAGGCGGCCGCGTGGGAGGCCAGCGACATCCGGCGCCACCAGGCCCACCCCAGGTCGGGGGCGTGCTCGGCGGCGGCCCAAATGAGCGTCATGTTGATCGCGTACCAGATGGCGCTGTCGCCGGCGCCGCTGCCCGGCAGGATCGGCCAGCGTACGCGGGCGCCCAGGGGTGAGCCCGCGGCGGCGGTGGCCTCGATCCTGGTCAGCAGTTCGCGGGCCTGGGCGGGCGAGGCGGCGCCGCACAGGATCGCCCACGGCTGGACCTCCAGCCACAGGTCGTCCTCCCCGACCAGCGCCCCGGGGCCGTACGCGCGGCGGAACCAGCGGCCGTTCCACTCGCCGGCCACCAGGTCGCGCAGCGACTCGCCGAGCTTGCGCGCCTCGGCCGCCGTCGTGGGATCGCCGAGCCGCTCGGCCACGGCCGCGTACCGGGGCAGCACCCAGGCGGCCATCGCCGAGTTGAGCACCGACTCGCCGCGCTCGATCATGTCCGCCGCCGGGACGCCGCTCCGGGAGATCGCCAGGTCGTTCCAGTCGGCGTTGAGGATGCGCACGTGCCCGTGGTCGCCACGGCCGACGACGTCGGTGAGGAAGCGGAACTGGCGCCGCAGGTGCTCTCCGAGCGGCACCTCGGGCGCGTCGTGCACCGGGTGGTAGGGCACGGCCGCGCCGAACGCCTCGACGTCGCCGGTCGCGGCCAGGTATTCGGCGGCCAGCCACAGCGCCCACAGGTTCTGGTCGGACGGGCGGAACAGGTCGGTCCAGGGGGATTTGTCCGGGCGGAGGGCGTACGGCAGGTCTCCGTCGGGGCCGCCCCAGGCGCACGTGTTGCGCAACACGGAGAGGGCCAGGCCGGGCTCGGTGTACACGAGGGGCAGCGCGTGCTGGAGCGGGTCGCGCGCGGCCCCGTTGAAGCCGTGCCTGAAGGAGTAGCACGATCCCTGGTCGAGGGTGTGCCCGCCGAGCACCCCGTCGGCGCAGGCGCCGCCCGTCAGCAGCGCCGCGTGCCAGGGGATCTCGCGCTCGGCCTCCGGCGCCGCCGCGGCGTGCGCCGCGGGCAGCCGCGCGGCCAGGCCTGCGAGGCTGCTCTCGAAGAGACCGGGGTCCGCCGGGCCGTCCAGCAGGCCGTACCGCAGGTCGATGGTCTGCTCGGCGCCCGGTTCCAGGTCGAGGGGGACGACGACGCGTCCGGAGCGGGTCCGTTCGCCGCCGAGCAGTTCCAGTTCGAGGCCGGGGTCCGGCGCCGGGGCCGGCCCGGTGATCAGGGCGACGTCGGCCGGGCGGGACTCCCACTCCTCGGTCAGCGGCAGCCGTACCGGATCGGCCGTCAGGTTGCGGACCCGCAGCCGGATCAGGACCCAGGGCTGCTCCCCCTCCGGGCAGAGCACGGTGCGCTCCAGCGACAGCCGCTCGTCCGCCACCCGCACGCGCAGGAACGACGGCCCGAACAGGCGCTCCGCCGTGGAGCCCTCCGTGCGCAGGGCACCGGCGGCGGCGACGCCGGTGTCGCGGGTCAGCCAGCGCAGCCCGGTGTGCTCGTCGAACAGGTCGCAGCGGCCGTCGTTGCCGGCGACCAGCGTGATCCGCCGGTTCCCGAGGTGGACGACGTGCCGCCGGGTCGGCGGATCGAGGATCGGGTCCCAGAGCGCCCGGGGGTCGCCGTCCTGGTCCATCGTGTACGAGAACGCGGGCAGGCCGTGGACGCGGGTCCACTCGCCGAAGGCGTTCACCTCTTGACACCCCCGAGGGTCAGTCCGGCGACGTAGTAGCGCTGGAGCAGGAACATGAGCACGATCGGCGGCACCGCGGTGACCAGCGCGGCGGTGGTCATCAGCCGGATGTCGTAGCCGATCTCGGTCTGGAGCTGGGAGATCCCGACCGGCAGCGGCCATAGCGCCGGGTCGTTGGCGACGAGCAGCGGCCAGAGCAGGTTGTCCCACTGGGCCAGGAACTGCAGCAGGAACAGCGTGATCAGCGCGGGCCGGAGCAGCGGGACCGCGATCGTGGCGAAGATCCGGAACTCGCCGGCCCCGTCCACGCGCGCCGCGAGCAGCAGCTCCTCGGGCAGGCCGAGCGCGAACTGCCGGACGAGGAACACGCCGAACGCGCTCATCATGCTCGGCACGATCATGCCCTGGAAGGAGTCGATCCAGCCGAGCCCGTGCACGATGACGTAGACGGGCACCATCACGACGGTCGGCGAGAGCGACAGCGTGCCGACGACCAGCGCGAACAGCACCCTGCCGCCGAAGAAGCGCAGCCGGGCCAGCGCGTAGCCGGCCGCGCCGGCGAAGATCACGTCGAGAAGGCCGATGCCGAAGGAGAGGATGAGGCTGTTGCGGAAGTAGACGGGGAAGTCGCCGCCGGCGAACATCTCGGCGAGGTTGGCGAACAGGCCGAACCCGGCGCCGCCGCCCGCCGGCGCCGAGGCCACGACGACCATGACGCCGATCGGCAGCAGCATGGCCGCCACCACCAGCGGGAGCACGACCCTACTCATCGTCACCGCCGCGCAGGAAACGGAACTGGGCCAGCGACAGCACGACCAGCATGACGAGCAGCACCATCGCCATGGCCGAGGCGTAGCCCATGCGCTCGAAGCCGAAGGCGTTCGACCACATGTAGTAGGGCAGCACCTCGGTGGCGCCGGCCGGGCCGCCGCCGGTCAGCAGGAACGCGGGGACGAACGCCTGCGTCGACCCCACCACGGCGATGATCAGGACGAACAGCAGGGTTCTGCGCAGCAGCGGAAGGGTGATCGAGAAGAAGGCGCGGACGGGTCCGGCGCCGTCGAGGGCCGCCGCCTCGTACACGCCGCGGGGCAGCGCCTGCAGCCCGGCCGTCAGGATGATGACGAAGAGCCCGAGGTGCTTCCAGGTGACCATGACGACCAGCGACCAGATCGCCAGCCGCTCGTCGGTCAGCCAGGACACCGGCCCCAGCCCGGCCAGGCCGAGCACCGTGTTCGCCGGGCCGCCGTCGGCGTAGATGATCCGCCACACCACCGAGGTGGCCACCAGCGGCATCACCGCCGGGATCATGATCAGGCCGCGCAGCACGCCGTTGCGCCGGCCCGGCCTGGCCAGCGGGACGGCGATCGCCAGCGCCAGCACGATCGCCGGGAGCACCGAGCCCGCCGTGTAGAGGGCGGTGACCTGGGCCGAGTTCCAGAACCCGGGGTCCTCCAGCATGCGCCGGTAGTTCTCCAGGCCGACCCATTCCGGGGTGCCCGCCAGGTCGTAGCGGGTGAAGCTCAGGTAGGCGGCCGACAGGAACGGCAGCAGCCAGAACACCCCGAAGTAGACCATCGCGGGCAGGGCCAGCAGCCCGCCGGTCCGCGCCTCGGCCCGCCGCTGCCCCCTGCCCGACAGTGTGTGGACGGCTGTCACAGTGCGAGCCGCATCGCCTGGTCGAAGTCCAGCGCGGCCTGCTCGGGGGTCTTCTTGCCGTGGGCCACGGCGTCGCCCGCGTCGGTGAGGGCCTTGGCCATCTCGTTCCACACCGGCGTGCGCGGGCCGAAGTCGGCGTGCGGGGCGGAGGCGACCATGATGTCGATGGCCTTCTGGTCGGCCCCGGTGAGCTTCTCCCAGCCTTTGACCGGCGTGAGCGAGCCCGCCTCCCATAGCTGCGTGGCCGCCACGTCGGGCCGCTGCAGGTAGTCGATGAAATGCCAGGCCGTGTACGGGATCTTCGTCTTGGCCGACACCGCCCAGCCCCACGTGTAGGCGGGCACCACCGGCTGACCGGCGTCGAAGCGCGGCAGCGGCGCGATGTCGAAGACCTTGCCGAACTCCAGCCGTTTGTCGAGCGTCGGGAACAGGTCCATCGCGAACAGGCCGGAGACGAGCATCGCCGCCTCACCGGTGGCGAACAGCCCGAACCCGGACATCGGGTTCGACAGCCTGGCGTTGCCGAGTCCGCCGTAGTAGCGCAGCGCCGCCACGCCCGCGTCGGTGGCCAGCGTGGCCTTGCGCCCGTCGGGGCTGAGTATGGTGCCGCCCTTGCCCTTGACCAGGGCGAGGAGCTGCATGACGGTCCACTGCGGGTTGCCGAGGATCCACTGCAGGCCGACCTTCCTGCCGTCGGCCGAGGTCAGCTTCTTGCTGTATTCGGCGACCTCTTCCCAGGTGGTGGGCGGTTTGTCGGGGTCGAGCCCGGCCTCGGCGAAGCGGTCACGGCGGTAGTAGAGGTAGCAGAGGGTGTAGTCGGTCGGCGCGCCGTAGACCTTGCCGTCGTGGGTCATCGAGTCGAGCGCCGCCTGGTCGTACGCGCCCGTCACGGTCTTCTCGGTGGGCGCCAGCCGGCCCTTGCGGGCGTGGCCGGGGATCGTCCAGCCGCCGATCCTGAACAGGTCGGGCGCGGCGCCGCCGGCGAACGCGGTGAGCAGCTTGGTGTCGAGCTGGTTGACGGGGACGTAGAGCGGGGTGATGTCGACGCCGCCGAACTCCTTGACGTACTGGTGGAGCAGCGGGGTGAAGACCGCGTCGTACGCGCGGGTCTGGTGCAGCCAGACCGACAGCTTGCCGCGCGGGACACCGTCGGCGGGCACCTCGGGCTCCTGCCCGCCGCCACACGCGGCCAGCAGGGGTGAGAGGGCGGCGGCGGCCAGTAATCGGCGTCTGGACAGGCGGTTCATCGCGTCTCCTGGCTCATCAGGGCGTTCTTGGCGTCGTTGAGCTCGACGGAGAAGACGGCGAGGTCGCCTCTGGCGTGCCGGATCGTGTACTCCAGGGGCAGGCCGCCCTCGGTGACCGTGGATCGGGCGGTGGCCAGGAGCGCGGCGGCCATGGGCACGTGCAGCAGGCCCGCCAGGCGGTAGTCGGCGTTGACGGCGCCGATGGTCTCCCTGCCCGAGGCCGGGGTCAGGCCGTATTTCAGTCGCAGCAGGCCGTAGAGGGAACCGGTCAGGTCCTCCTGGAGGATGCCGGGCACCCGTTCGGAGGGGAGATGGGCGCTCTCGATCATGCAGGGCTCGCCGTCGAGCAGCCGGAGGCGTTCCAGGAAGACGATCTCGGCGCCGGTCTCGACGCCGAGCGCGAGGGCGACGTCGGGGCCGCACGGCTGTGTGTGCGCTTCGAGCACCTGCGTGGTCGGTCTTCGCCCCAGCCTGGCCATCGTCTCGGTGAAGCCCGCCGGTCTGGAGCCCAGCTCGGAGGCGACCCCGAGCGGCGCCGTGTACGTGCCGCTGCCCTGCCGGGCCACCAGCAGGCCCTCCTGCACCAGGTCGCCGATCGCCCGGCGCGCGGTCGCCCTGCTCACCCCGGCGAACACCATCAGGTCCTTCTCCGCCGGGATGGGGGTGTTGGGCTCGCACTCGCCGATCACCATGCGCAGGCGCTCGCGCAGCTGGTAGTAGAGCGGCACGGCGGCACCGGGTTCCAGGGACAGTCGTCGCGCCCAGTCGATTTCGCTCATCCGTTGGCCTCTGGCTCAAAGTTGTACGGACGACCGCATCTTTTCCGGAGACCGCCGGTCCTGTCAATGGCCCTCTTTTTCAATGTGGAGGTGGTAGCCCCAACGGCTACGAGTGGCGCAGGACGTCGTCCACCACGGCCAGCGACAGGGTCTTGTAGCCGACCGAGTCGAACAGCACGGTGATCCGGTCGTGCTCGCGGCTCATGACCGTCCCCGGGCCCCACATCGTGTGGGTCACCTTCGCCTGGACGGGGAACCCGCCCTCGTCGGGCACCGGCTCGGGAGTCGTCTCGCCGTTCCGGCAGGTGTCGCACGAGCCGCACGGACCGGCGTACGGCTCGCCGAAGTATTCGAGCAGGAAGCGGCGCCGGCAGCCCCGCGTCTCGGCGTAGCCGCGCATCATGTCGATGCGCGAGTCGTCGACGCGGTGCCGGGCCTCGTCCAGTTCGACGGCGCGCGCGGCCGCCTGCTCCGGGGTGAGGGTGGCGGAGGTGTAGCGCAGGTCGCCGGTGTCGGTCACGGAGAGCGCGCCCGCCCGTTCCAGCAGATTGACGAGCCGGGTGAGGTGGGACGTGCTCACTTTGAGCAGCTTGGCCAGCTCGCCCGCGGGCACCGTACCGGCGTGCTCGCGGGCCAGCGTCGCCACCCGCAGCAGCGCGTCGGCGTCGGCCCGGCCGCCGGTGAAGAACCGGCGCAGGCCCAGGTCCTCCTGCCGGTAGAACAGCACCGCCGTGGCGGGCACGCCGTCCCGGCCCGCGCGGCCGATCTCCTGGTAGTAGGCGTCGGGCGACTCGGGCGGGGCGGCGTGCAGCACGTAGCGCACGTCCGGCCGGTCGATGCCCATCCCGAACGCCGACGTCGCGACGATCGTGTCCACGTCACCGGCGGTGAACAGCTCGTGTACGCGGGTGCGCTCGGTGGCGCGCATGCCCCCGTGGTACGGCTCGGCCCGGCGCCCCTTGCCGGCCAGCGCGGCGGCGTACTCCTCGGTCTCCCGGCGGGTGGCGACGTACACCAGGCCGAGGCCCTCGCGGGAGGCGGCGTCCTCGATCAGCGCCTCGCTCTTGTCCTGCGCGCGGACGAAGCGCCGCACCTCCAGCGCGATGTTCGGCCGGTCGAACCCCCTGACGATCTCCACCGGGCGGGCCAGCCCGAGCGAGCGGACGATCTCCTCGCGGACGTTCGGCGCGGCGGTGGCGGTCATCGCGACCACCGGCGGATGCCCCAGACGCTCGATGACCTTCCCGAGCCGCAGGTAGTCGGGGCGGAAGTCGTGGCCCCAGGACGAGACGCAGTGGGCCTCGTCGATCGCGATCAGCGACGGCCTGGCCCGCGCGAGCCGTTCGACGACGTCGGGCTTGGCGAGCTGTTCCGGGGACAGGAACACGAACGCCGCGTCGCCCGCCGTCACCTTCTCCAGCCCCGCCTCGACGGAGGAGGTCGAGTTCACCGCCACGGCGCCGCCCGCGTCGGCCTTGAGCAGGCCGGTCACCTGGTCGCGCTGGAGCGCGATGAGCGGCGAGACGACGATGGCGGGGCCGTCGAGCAGCAGCGCCGGCACCTGGTAGACCGCCGACTTGCCGCCGCCGGTCGGCATGATCAGCAGGACGTCACGGCCCTTGAGCAGGTGTTCCATCGCCTCCTGCTGGCCCGGTCGCAGCCGCGGCCAGCCGAAGCTCCGCCGAGCCGTGGCCCGTAACCGCCGTCCCTGCCGTCCGAACCGGCTCTTCAGCCTCATCCACAATCGCATGCCACCCATCCTCCACTCGGTGGGGCGCTCATTACCCGCAGGCGCGGCCCGCATGCCCCATCGGACGGCGCTTGCGGCGATTGGATTGTGGTTGCGGCGATTCGGCGGCTTAGGCGAGACTCGGCGGCAGTCGTGAGGCGGGCCGGAGGAACGATGAGCACCACCACGGGCAAGGGCAATGCCTATCTGGATCAGGTCGTCGCGCAGCAGGCGGTGCTCGAGGACGATCTGCGGGCGCGCCGCGGCGGCCCCGGCGAGCCGTCACCCGGCGCGGCGGGCCCGCTGCTCAAGCGCGAGCGGGCCCTGGGCGGCGGCCCTCCCGAGAAGGCGACGCCCGGCCCGGTGGACGTGCGGATCACCGGCTTCTGGCGCTGGAAGAACGTGCTCGTCCCGCCCAACGCCTTCGTGGTGCACACCCGGCGCGGCCGCGAGAACCCGCTGCACATCGGCCTGGGCGTGTCGTTCCGGTTCAACCCGGCCACCGACTCGTTCCTGGTGGTGCCGGGGGCCACGCAGACGATCCTCATCAACGCGTACTGCATCTGCCGCGAGTTGCAGGGCGTCCTGGTGCAGGGGTACGTGCAGTGGGGCATCCAGTCCTTTTCCATCGCGTACCGGAAACTGGACTTCGGCGACCAGGCCGACCCGATGCGGCTCGTCAACCTGCAGCTGCGGGAGCAGGCGGAGGCGGCCATCAAGGACAAGGTCGCGACCATGGGCGTGCGCGACGTGCTCAGCGACAAGCAGCCCATCATCGAGGAGCTGACGGCCCGGCTGCGCGCGGTGGCCGAGGGCGAGGACAACACCGACCAGGGGCTCGGGCTGCGCATCGTCACCGTACAGATCAAGGAGGCCGTCGTCAGCTCGTCGCGGCTCTGGGAGAACCTGCAGAAGCCCTACCGGGCCGAGCAGGGGCAGCTCGCCCGGCTGGCCGAGCTGGAGTCGGAGGAGGCGGTCGCGCAGCGCGAGATGGCGGCCGAGCGGCTCAAGGAGACGCAGCGCCTGGAGTACGAGCGGGAGCTCGCCGAGCTGCGGGCCCGCAACGAGGCGTGGCAGTTCGACACCGAGGTGGCCGAGCGGCTGCGGCGTACGCAGCGCGAGCACGACGACTCCAGGGCGGTGGCGGAGCTGGAGACCGAGACGACCCGGCACGCGCTGCGGATGGAGCGCGAGCGGCACGCCGAGGAGGCCGAGACCGGCCGGCTCCGGATCGAACGGGAGCGGGAGCTGAAGCGCCTGGAGCTCGACGGCGAGCTGGAGCTGGCCCGCTCCCAGGTGCTGGCCGACCACGAGCGGGCGCTGCTCGACGTGGAGCGGACGCGGCTGCGGGCCGACATCGACAACCGGCAGACGCCGGCCAGCCTGCAGGCCAAGCTGATCGGCCTGCTCCCCGAGATCATGGCGAAGCTCCCCCAGCCGGAGGAGCTGCGCATGGTGTCGATCAACGGCGGCGACCGGACGACCGTGTCGGGCCTGCTGGCCGAGCTCGCCGTGGTGATCGGGGTGCTGCGGTCGGCGATCGACGAGCCTTCGAAATGAAAAGGCCTTTTTCGATCAGGACATCGATTCCAGTTCGGTACGCGCCAGCTTGATGGAATTCTCCGGCAGTGACGCGGGATTACCGGCGGCGTCCAGCGGATATTTCGCCTGGACGGGGTTCAGCAGCGCGGCCGGCGAGTCCGGATACGTTTCCAGGAACAGGACGTAACCGCTGTCCTGGTTGAGCGCGGTGGTGTGCTCCTCCTGGTAGGTCACGCCGTCGAAGGTGCCGCCGAGTTCCTTGACCTCGATCGACTGCCCCTCCTTGGCCTCACCCTTGAACACCTTCACGATCTGGGCGGTGTAGACGGTGATGACCATCGGCGGCGCCTCGGGCTGGGCGGCCACCGCGGCGGGGGCTCCGGCCTGCGGGTTGAGCTGCGGGTCCGTCTCGGCGGGATCGGGCGCCGCCTCCTTCTCCTGGAGGTAGCGCGGCTCTCCGACGATGCGGGCCTCGACGACCAGATTCGCCTTGTCGTAGAGCGCGTCGGCGCTCTCGTACTGGGGATAGTCGGCTCGGTAGAGAATGGGCTCTTCATGGCTCGAGCACGCGGTCATGAACACCGCGACGAAGACGAGCGCTCCAAGTCGCCGTAGCACGCGGCGGCCCCCTTTAGTAGTAGGCGTTGACGTCGGCGACATCGTGCGACTGCGGCTTGGTCATCGAGTTACGGTTGCGGCTCGTGTTCATGATCGACGTGGTCGAGTTGTGCGCGAGGTTCAGCGCGTGCCCGAACTCGTGGACCAGCGTGCTCGTGACGAAGTTCGAGAAGTTGGACGCGTCCCTGTTGATGGTGCGCGTGTTCAACTTGACGTACATGCACATGCCGCCGCACCGCTGGTAGGTGCCGTACCAGGTGTTGCTGTACGACTTCACCGTGATGGTCGAGCCCGAATTCGTGCTCTTGTAGAAATGGGCGGGGCTCGACGTGGCGTTCCAATTGGCCAGAGCCTTGTTCATCGGCGCCTGCCAGGTGCTGTTGTAGCTGTACGGGTACATGTGGATCCGGGCGATGTCCTGGCCGGTGCCGTTCCAGTGCGCGGCTGCCGGGGAACCACCCGTCACCACCACCAGCATGACGACGACGGCCGCCAGGAATCCGCGTCGTGCGTGACGTATCAATACTCTCGAATGCATTTCGAGATGACACTCCTTGCGTGCCGAGGGGGTGTCGTGCGGGAAGCACGGAAAAGGGCCTGGAAAAATCGCGGGCCCGGTTATTCAAGGAGAGGCTCGAAGGCTGATCGCAGCGCTTCGAGAGGAGTATGAACGGCTGATGATCACCTGTCAAGGGAAGGCGGCGCCCCCAGAGTGACGGACATGTTCCCTGACCTGCGAGAAATTCACTCGGACGAGTCCTACGCCGCCCGGCGCGACTGCTGCCGGATTCCCCTTGGCTGAAGGTGGCCGTTCCTCGCTCTCCGAGGTCAGGGGGCTGCCGTGGCGGGAACCGACCGCGCGACCGAACTGGCGCCGGCCGGGCAGGTGGGCACGCTCCCGGCACGGCTGAGAGAGGTGCCGCTCACCGGCTCCGAAGTCCTTCACCCGTCCTCTCCTTTGTTCGGCGACCTGGCCTGAATGTCGCCCCGGACTTCCCGATGGAAATGCTCGCCTATACCTTTCTGCACGATTTCGAGGTGCTGGAGAGAACACCGTTCGACCTGAACGACCTCGCACAAACGCTATGGGGCGTTGGTTCGGAAGGAGGAGCGGTAGGACTGCGGGGTGACGCCGACGACCTTCTTGAAGCGTTCCCGGAAAGCGGTGGGTGAGCCGAAGCCGGCCTGCGTGGCGATGCGCTCGACGCCGTGGTCGGTGGTCTCCAGCAGAAATTGGGCGCGGCGGACACGGGCTCGCAGCAGCCACTGCAGCGGGGTGGTGCCGGTCTGCTCCCGGAAGCGGCGGCTGAAGGTCCGCTCGCTGAGGCCGCTGCGGCCGGCCATCTCACCGAGGGTCATCTCGTGGGCCAGGTTGTCCTCGATCCAGGACAGCACGGGCTCCAGCAGCGAGCCCTGGGGCACCGGCGGCTGGGCGTGCACGATGAACTGGGCCTGCCCGCCCTCGCGTTCCAGGGGCGTCACCGACAGCCGGGCCAGGTCGGCGGCGACCGCCGAGCCGAAGTCGCGGCGGACGAGGTAAAGGCACAGGTCCAGCCCGGCCGCGGCGCCGGCCGAGGTCAGGATCTGGCCGTTGTCGACGTAGAGCACGTCCGGCCGTACGTCGACGCGCGGAAACCGTTCGGCCAGCCGGTGGGCGGCGATCCAGTGCGTGGTCGCGCTCAACCCGTCGAGCAGCCCGGCCGCGGCGAGGGTGAACGCGCCCGCGCAAATAGAGGCGATCCGGGTGCCCGCGGCCGCCGCCGCCCGCAGCGCGTCGAGCACCTCCCGGCCCGGCGGGGCGGCCACCTCTGAACAACCCGGCACCACGATCGTGTCCGCTTCGCGCAGCGCCTCCAGGCCGTGCGGGGCGGCGAGCGTGAACGTGTCGGTGACCACCTGCGGCGTCGCCGCACACACCAGCACCCGGTACGGCCGCCGCCCGTCCGCCAGGCGCGCCCGCCCGAACGCCTCGATCGGGGTCGCCATGTCGGCCGCCACCACATGATCCAGAGCCAGGACCGCCACCGTGTGCATGGGGCCACGGTAGGCGAGAACCCGCCATTCGCGAATCGCCTGGTCAGCACACAGACGCCGGGCGCGACCACTGACAGGCGTGGCTGGCGGAAACCCGTTGGAAATTGTCGATTCAGCCCATGGGGTCGTAACGGTCCTCGTGATCGTCCGGCCCGGCTCACCGAGATCGGTGAGGGTCTTCTTCGCTCTTGACAGGAGAGTGGCCGCGCCGCACTATCTTCACCACTAACTTTATTCCTAAAGAAAGTCCTCTACATGGCAGGCACGGACCGCGGCGACCTGACCAGGACGGCGATTCTCGCCCTTCTGGGCACGGTCGGCCCGTTGAGCCGGAGCGAGATGGCCCGCGAGTTGGATCTCAGCCCGGCCACCGTCACACAGCTCACCAAGGAGCTCATCGGGCACGGGATGCTGGAGGAGCTGGACCTGAAGCCATCGCGCGGCGGCCGGCCGGCTCAGCGGCTCGGGCTGGTGGGGAGTGCCGGACGGGCGCTCGGCGTGAAGGTGACGGCCGATCATCTGGTGCTGGTGGACGTACGGCTCGATGGTGAGGTGCTCGGGTCCTGGGAGCTGCCGCACGATCCGGCGGCGCCCGGCGCGCTCGACCACCTGGCGGACGCGGTGGAATCGGTGGTCCAGGAGATCTCCGGGGTGCCGCCGCTGCTCGGGGTCGGGGTCGGGGTGCCGGGCAGCGTGGACGACCAGGCGGTCGGCACGGTCAACGCGCCGACGCTCGGCTGGCAGGCCATGCCCGTGGGCGAACGGCTGCGGCGCCGGCTCAATCTTCCCGTCCTGGTCGAGAACGACGTGAACGCCCTGGCCGCGGCCGAGCGCCTTTATGGCCGGGGGCGTACGCACCGCGACTTCCTCGTGGTGACGATCGGGCGCGGCGTCGGAGCGGCGATCGTCGCCGACGGCCGCGTGTACCGGGGCGCCCGGGGCGGCGCGGGCGAATTCGGTCACCTGCCGGTGGATCCCGAAGGCCCGCCCTGCGGCTGCGGCGCCCGGGGCTGCCTGGAGGCGTTCGTCGGCTCGGCGGGCCTCCTGGCCGCCGCCCGCACCAAGACGACGGCCGAGGGCCTGGCCGCGCTCGGGAGGGCCGCCGCGGGCGGGGACGGAGGCGCGCGGGAGGTGTTCGCCGAGGCCGGGGCGATTCTGGGCCGGGCCACGGCGGGGCTGATCAACGTGGTGGACCCCGAGTTCGTGGTGGTGCTCGGTGAGGGTACGGCCGACTGGCCGCTGTGGCGGATCGGGTTCGAGCCGGCGCTGCGGGCCCAGCTGTATCCGGGCCGCCGTGACATCTCCGTCGAGGTCGAGAGCTGGGACGACACGAGCTGGGCCCAGGGGGCGGCGGCGCTGGTGCTGGCCACCCCGTTCGACGCCGCCGGAGCGGCGGGCGAGCAGGGCCGCCTCGTACGCGCCCGTCTGATCGGAGCCGCCCCGTGAGCGTCCGGCAGGCTCTTCCCGAAACCCCGCCGAAGGTGGCCCACGTGCGGCCGAAGCGGCGAGGTAAGTGGCGTTATGCCGGCACCGTCGCGGTGTTCCTGTTGCCGAGCCTCGTGCCGCTGGTCCTCTACACCCTGATCCCGATGATCGGCTCGCTCTGGATCAGCCTGCACGAATGGGACCTCATCACCGACATGCGCTGGGTCGGTCTGGGCAACTATCTGGAGCTCATCGGCGACCCCGACACCCGCGCCGCGTTCCTGCACACCCTGTACTTCATCGCCGGCTACCTCCCCCTCGTCTACCTCGGCGGCCTGGGCCTGGCGGTGCTGCTCAACCGGGCGATGCCCGCGCGCGGCCTGCTGCGCGGCGTCTACTTCCTGCCGGTGATCACGAGCTGGGTGGTCGTCGCGCTGATGTGGAAGTGGCTGCTCAACCCGGCCAGCGGCATCGTCAACTGGGCGCTCGGCCTGGTCGGCGTGAGCGGGCCGGGCTGGTGGACCGACCCCGACTGGGCGATGCCGTCGATCATCCTCGCCTCGGCCTGGAAGGACCTGGGCTTCGTGATGATCATCCTGCTGGCCGGGTTGCAGGCGATCCCCCGCGAGTTCCAGGAGGCCGCCATGGTGGACGGCGCCACGGCCTGGCGCAGGTTCCGGCACATCACGCTGCCGCTGCTGTCGCCCTCGACGTTCTTCGTGGTGGTGATCTCGCTGATCAACGGCTTCCAGGTGTTCGACCAGGTCCAGATCATGACGGGCGGCGGGCCGGGCGGCGCGACGCAGGTGGTGGTGTCGCAGATCTATGACCTCACCTTCCGGTATGGCCGCGCCGGCGCCGCCTCGGCACTCTCGTGGCTGCTGTTCGCGCTCGTGCTGCTGGTGACCATCGTGCAGATCCGGGGCCAGAGGCGGTGGGTGACCTATGGGTAGGAAGGCGATCCGCTATCTCCTGGTGGGGATAGGCGCGCTGGTCATGTTGTTCCCGTTCGGCTGGGCGGTGATCACCTCGATCACGCCGAGCGACGCCGTCCTGGCCGTGCCGCCCGACTTCACCCCCGAGGGCGCGAGCCTGGACGCGTACGGCAGGCTGCTGGAGACGCTGCCGTTCTGGCGGATCGTGCTCAACAGCGCCTGGATCGGCGCCGCCTCCACCGCGTTGCAGCTCGTCACGAGCGCGATGGCGGCGTACGCGTTCGCCCGCCTGCCCTTCCCCGGCAGAGGCGCGCTGTTCGCGGTCTACCTCGCGACGCTGATGATGCCGCTGCCGGTGCTGGTCGTGCCGCTGTTCATCGAGATGCGCACGTTCAACCTGGTCGACACCTACTTCGCGCTGCTCGCGCCGACGATCGCCTCCGCGTTCGGCGTGTTCCTGCTGCGGCAGGCGATCAACCAGGTGCCGAGGGAGTTCGACGAGGCGGCCGTGCTGGACGGTGCCGGACATTTCCGGATCTTTGCGTACGTGGTGCTGCCGCTCATCCGCCCGGCCCTCGCCACGTTCGCCATCTTCGGCTTCATGGCGAGCTGGAACAGCTACCTGTGGCCGCTGATCATCATCAAGTCGCCCGAGTTCATGACGCTGCCCCTGGGTCTGGCGACCCTGCACGGCCAGTTCACCACGCAGTGGGACGTGGTGATGGCCGGTTCGGTCGTCAGCGTCGTCCCGATCCTCATCTTGTACGTCTTCGCGCAGAAGCACGTCATAGCCAGCGTCGCGCAGAGCGGGCTCAAGTAAAGGAAACCCCCCATGTCACGACACATCAAGATCGTCACCGCCGTCGCGGCGGCCGCGCTGCTCGCCACCGCCTGCTCGCAAGGCTCGGCCACCAAGGGCACCGACTCCGCGACCGGCAAGGTGACGCTGCGGTACTTCACCTTCTCCGCCGCGCCCGACCACGTGAAGGACCTCGACACCATCGAGAAGGCCTTCGAGAAGGAGAACCCGAACGTGGACGTGGTCGTCGAGACCGCCCCCTTCGACCAGTACTTCACCAAGCTCCAGACCAGCATCGCGGGCGGCACGGCGCCGGACACGTTCGAGCTCAACTACGAGAACTTCGTCACCTACGCCAGCGCCGGCTCCCTGCTCGACCTCGCCACGGTCGCGGGCGACGGCGGCACCGCGGTGTACGCCCAGGAGTCGCTCAACGCCTTCAAGCGCGACGGCAAGCAGTACGCGCTGCCCGCCTCCTTCTCCACGGTCGTGCTCTTCTACAACAAGGACCTGTTCGACAAGGCCGGCGTGGCCCCGCCGACCGCCGACTGGACGTGGGCCGACGAGCAGGCCGCCGCGGCGAAGCTGACCGACAAGAAGAAGGGCGTGTACGGCGACTTCCAGCCGGTGCAGTTCTTCGAGTTCTACAAGACGCTCAAGCAGGCGGGCGGCGAGTTCCTGTCGGCGGACGGCAGGAAGTCGGCGTTCAACGGCCCGCAGGGCGTCAAGGCGGCCACCTGGCTGGTGTCGAAGGTGGGCAAGACGATGCCGACCGAGGCCGAGATCGGCGGCACCGCCGACTACGACACGAACCTGTTCAAGTCCGGCAAGCTCGCCATGTGGCACAACGGCATCTGGCAGTTCGCGGGCCTGAAGGACGTGCCGTTCGATTGGGACGTGGTCGTCGAGCCGGGTGACGCGGCCAAGGCCAGCGCGGTCTTCCACAACGCGGTCGCCGCCTCCTCGACCACCAAGCACGGCAAGGAGGCGTGGGCCTGGGCCCGCTTCCTGTCCGCCTCGGACACCGCCGCGAACACCCGAGTCCAGTCGTCGTGGGAGCTGCCGCCGGTCTCCGACCAGCAGGTGCTGTCCGGCTATCTCAAGGATCCCAAGCCGGCCAATCGGCAGGCGGTCTTCGACTCGCTCAAGTCCATCGCGCTGCCGCCGGTGATCAAGCGCCAGCAGGAGATGCAGGACGCGGTGACCAAGGAGCTCGGCGAGGCCGCGGCCGGCCGCAAGTCCGTCGAGGACGCGCTCAAGGCGGCCGCCGCCGAAGTCGACGCCCTGCTCGGCTAGACCTTCTCGTTCCTACGCACTACAGGAGAGATTCGTTGTCCCTCGTCGCGCACAGCCTCGACGTGATCAAGCGCTTGCAGGCGCCTTCCGGGGCCTATCCGGCCTCGCCCACCTTCTCCGCCTACCGCGGCTACTCCTGGCTGCGCGACGGCGCGTTCATCGCCGAGGGGGTGAGCAGGCACGGTGACGTGGCCGGCGCGGACGCCTTCCACGCCTGGTGCGCGCGGGTGGTCGGCGACCGCGCGGGCCAGGTGGACGCGCTGGTGTCCCGCGCGGGGCGCGGCGAGGCGGTTCCGGCCGCCGAGATGCTGCCGACCCGGTTCACGCTGGACGGTGTCGACGGCGACGACGACTGGTGGGACTTCCAGCTCGACGGGTACGGCACGTGGCTGTGGGCGCTGCGGGAGCACGGCGTCCGGCACGGCCACGTGGTGCCCGGCGTGGAGAAGGGCGTCAGGACGGCGGCCCGCTATCTGACCGCGTTCTGGCACGTGCCCTGTTACGACTGGTGGGAGGAGCACGTCGAGCACCGTCACGTGGCGACGCTCGGCTCGATCCACGCGGGGCTGCGCGCGGCGATCGCGCTCGGCGTCCTGAGCGGCCCGGAGTCGGCCGCGGCGGCCGAGGCCGTCGAGGGCATCGCCGGGCTCGTGGCGCAGGAGGGCGTCACTCAGGAGGGACATCTGCGCAAGTGGCTCGGCAGTGACGCGGTGGACGCGAGCCTGCTGGCCTGTGTGGAGCCGTTCGGGCTGTATCCGGCCGGGCATCCGGCCGGCGAGGCGACGGTCGCGGAGGTCGAACGGCAGCTCGCCCGCGACGGCGGCGTCTACCGCTACCTCGACGACACCTTCTACGGCGGCGGGCGGTGGGTGCTGCTCGCCGGGTTCCTCGGCTGGAACCACGCCCGCGCCGGGCGGCGGGCCGAGGCGGCACGCTATCTGGAGTGGATGGCCGCGCAGGCGAACCCTGCGGGCGACCTGCCCGAGCAGGTGCCCGGCCTGCTGCTGGCGCCGGATCGGCGGCAGGAGTGGCTGGATCGCTGGGGGCCGGTGGCCACGCCGCTGCTGTGGTCGCACGGCATGTACCTGGTGCTCGCGGACGAGCTGGGGGTGACGGCATGATCCGGCACCGGCCGTACGGCTCGGGGCATCCGTACGCGGAGACCGAGGACCAGCGTGTCCCGGCCAGGCCGCTGGACGGAGAAACGGCGGAGCTGCGGGTGCGGGCGTCCGCGCGGGTGACCTCCGTCGTGTGCGAGTGGACCGCGGACGGCGCCGCACCCGTCGAGCTACCGCTGACCAGGGTAAACGCGACCGAAACGGGCGGCACGACGGGCGACGGCGGTCATCTGGCCGCCGCTCAGGCGCGGGCGGCGCGGGCCGTCGCCGGTTCCTGGAGTGTGCGCACCCCCGCCCTGCGCGCCGGAACCCGCTACGCCTACCGCTTCCGGGCCACGACCGGTGACGGCGCGGCCCGTACGAGCCGCTGGTTCGAGGTGACGGCGGCGAGCTGGTCGGACGCCGGCGGCAAGCTGGAGGTCACCGGCGCCGACCGGATCGTGCCGGGCAGCGTGCGCTGGCTCGCCGACGGCGACGGCCCGCTGCGGGTGCGGTTCGAGCTGGAGCTCACGCCGGAGGAGCACGTGGTCGGCTTCGGCGAGCGGTTCGACGCCGTGGACCAGGTCGGCCGGGCCCTGGACGCGGTGGTGTTCGAGCAGTACAAGGCGCAGGGCCGGCACGGGCGCACGTACCTGCCGATGCCGTACGCGATGGTCATGGGCGGCCCGGCGAGCTGGGGCTGGCACGTCCAGACCTCCCGCAGGACCTGGTACGACGTCGGCGCCGCGCGGCCGGGCCGGATCGTCGTCGAGGCCGAGACCGGCCGGGACGGCGAGCTGGGCGTGCGCTTCTACGGCGGCGAGCGCCCCGCGGACGTGCTGGACGCCTTCCTCGGCGACGCCGGACGCCCGGCCGAGCTGCCGGAGTGGGTGTTCCGGCTGTGGGCCAGCGGCAACGAGTGGAACACCCAGCAGCGCGTGCTGGCCGAGATGGACCGGCACCGCGAGCACGGCATCCCGGTGGGCGCGCTGGTCATCGAGGCGTGGAGCGACGAGACGACGTTCACGGCGTTCCGCGGCGCGGAGTACGAGCCGTCCGGCGAGCCCCACCGGCTGGCCGACTACACCTTCCCCGAGGACGGCCCGTGGCCGGACCCCAAGGCCATGGTGGACGAGCTGCACCGCAGGGGCGTCAAGGTGCTGCTCTGGCAGATCCCGCTGCAGAAGACGCGCCCGCACCCCCGCCACCAGGCCGCCGTGGACGCGAAGCAGCTCGTCGAGCGCGGGTACGGGGTGCGCGAGGCCGGCGGCCGCCCCTACCGCAACCGGGGCTGGTGGTTCCCGCTCGCGCTCATGCCCGACCTGTCCGCGCGGGAGGTGCGCGACTGGTGGACGGCCAAGCGGCGCTACCTGGTCGACGAGGTGGGGATCGACGGGTTCAAGACCGACGGCGGCGAGCACGCCTGGGGTCACGACCTGCGCTACGCCGACGGGCGCGACGGCGCGGCGGGCAACGGGCTGTTCCCCGTGCACTACGCCCGCGCGTTCGGCGACCTGCTGCGCGCGTGCGGCAAGGCGCCGGTGACGTTCAGCCGGGCCGGGTTCGCGGGGTCGCAGCCGCACGGGGTCTTCTGGGCCGGGGACGAGGACTCGACGTGGGAGGCGTTCCGTTCCTCGATCAGGGCCGGGATCACGGCCTCGGCCTGCGGGATCGTCTATTGGGGCTGGGACCTGGCCGGGTTCTCAGGGCCGGTGCCGGACGCCGAGCTCTATCTGCGCGCGGCGGGGGCGTCGGCGTTCATGCCGATCATGCAGTACCACTCGGAGTTCAACCACCATCGCACGCCCATCAGGGACCGCACGCCGTGGAACGTCGCCGCCCAGACCGGGGACGAGCGGGTGATCCCGGTGTTCCGCGGGCTGGCGGAGCTGCGGGAGCGGCTGGTGCCGTATCTGGCGGAGCAGGCACGGGCGGCGGTCGCCGGTGGCGCGCCGCTGATGCGCGGGCTGTTCTTCGACCATCCGGCGGATCCGGAGGTGTGGCGGCATCCGCTGCAGTACAAGCTCGGTGACGCGCTGCTGGTGGCGCCCGTGACCGAGCCCGGCGTTACGGAAATTTCCGTCTATCTCCCTGAAGGTGGCTGGGCCGACGTCTGGACCGGGCGCGACCTGACCGGCGGGCGGACGGTGATCCTGCCCGCGCCCCTCGACCGCCCGCCCGTCCTGTGCGCGGCGGAGCACTGGTCCCGTCTGTCCGCCATCTTCTGAAGAAGGGCACCCCCATGAGCCGGTTACGGTCGGCCGCCATCGTCGTGGCGCTCGTCCTGCTCGCCTCCCTCGTCACCATTCCCGCGTACGCGCTGGACGGCATCCACCACAATCCGACCGGAATCGACGACCTCTACTCCAGTGAGCCGACCGAACGCCTCCCCCGCGACCCGATGGCCGGTGAGGCGGTCCGGATCAACGCCACGACGTGGCCGATCGAGTCCGGCCAGACGGTCTGGGTGACCTGGACGAAGAACGGCGTGAACCAGACCCCGGTGGGCGCCGCCTGGGACCACAACAGCGGCAACAACAGCTACTGGCGGATCGACCTCGGCACGTTCGCCCGGGGTGACCGGATCTCGTACACGGTCAACGCCGACGTGAACGGCGGCGGGCAGAAGAGCACCGGCCCGTTCGCGTTCACGGTCACCTCGTGGAGCACGGTGACGAACGTGACGGGGTACGTGAACAACGGCACGTCGGTGGATGTCACGACCGGTGACAGCGCGGGGAGCTTCACGCCGAAGATCCGGTTCGCCTTCCCGGCGCTCGACCGGTTCCGAACGCAGATCGCCCCGAGCGGCTCAGGTCTCAACATTTCCGGTTTATCCGGATTTACGGTGACGAACTCGGCCAGCACGTTGACCCTCTCCACCGCGTCACTCGTCCTGAAGATCCAGAAGGCGCCGTACCGGCTGTCGGTCTACAAGGGCGACGGCACGACGCTGATCACCCGCCAGTACGACCCCGCCACCTTCCGCAACATCGGCTGGGCCAGCGACGGCGCCACCACGATCACCAAGATCGAGGACCACTTCATGTCGCCGGCCGGCGAGCGCTTCGAGGGCTTCGGCGAGCGCTACGACCGGCTCGACCAGCGCGGCACCGACGTGCACAACTACGTCTACAACCAGTACCGGGACCAGGGCGCCACCCGGCGCACCTACCTGAGCGTGCCGTTCTTCCTGAACTCGGCCGGGTACGGCGTGCACGTCGCCGGCACCCGCTACGCGATCTTCAACCTGGGCACGCACCTGAGCGACCTGGCCGGCTTCACCGTGGACACCGGCGGCGGCCTGGACTCGACGCTCGACTACCACGTCTTCGCCGGTACGCCGGCCGAGATCGTGGACGACTACACGGCGGTCACCGGGCGGCCGCAACTGCCGCCGAAGTGGGCGTTCGGGGTGTGGATGTCGGCCAACGAGTGGAACACGCAGGCCGAGGTGAACGCCGAGCTGGCGAACGTGGACACATACCAGATCCCGCACACCGCGATGGTGCTGGAGCAGTGGAGCGACGAGGCCACGTTCTACCTGTGGCACGGGGCCACGTACACCCCCAAACCGGGCAGCGGTAAGCCGGCGTACGCGGATCTGACGTTCCCGGCGGGCAGCGCGTGGCAGGACCCGAGGGCCATGGTCACCGGCGCGCACGCCAAGGGCATCAAGATGATCCTCTGGCAGATCCCGGTGCTCAAGGAGAACTTCGACACGAACCCGCCGACCGCGCCGCAGCAGCACCTCAACGACAAGGCGTACGCGCAGGCGCAGGGATACGTCGCGAAGAACGCCACCAACGGCCCCTACCGCATTCCGACCGGCCAGTGGTTCGGCGACAGCATGGTGCCCGACTTCACCAGCACGGCGGCGGCGAACTGGTGGATGAGCAAGCGCGACTACCTGATCGACGAGGTCGGCGTCGACGGCTTCAAGACCGACGGCAGCGAGGCGGTGTTCGGCAGGAGCGTGCAGTTCGCCGACGGCCGCAAGGGCGACGAGATGCACAACGCCTACCCCAACAGCTACACCGGCGCCTACAACGCCTACGTCAAGGGCAAGAGGCCGGACGGCACGATCTTCAGCCGGGCGGGCACGACGGGCGCGCAGAGCAGGTCGATCTTCTGGGCGGGCGACCAGAACTCCAGCTTCGGAGCCTTCCAGGAGGCGGTCAGGGCGCAGCTCAGCGCCGGGCAGTCGGGCGTGCCGTACACGGCGTGGGACCTGGCGGGCTTCACCGGCGACTTCCCCAGTGCCGAGCTGTATCTGCGCTCGGCGGCGCAGGCCACGTTCTCGCCCATCATGCAGTACCACTCGGAGAAGGCGAATCCCGGCACCTCGGAGGCGCGCACGCCGTGGAACGTGCAGGCGCGCACCGGTGACACGAGCGTGGTGCCCAGTTTCCGCAAGTTCGCCAACGTGCGGATGAACCTGATCCCGTACCTGTACACCGAGGCCAAGGCGAGCGCCACGACGGGCGTGCCGATGATGCGGGCCATGAGCTTCGCCTTCCCCGGCGACGCGACGGCGGCGGCGCAGGACCAGCAGTACCTGTTCGGCTCGCAGCTCCTCGTCGCGCCGATCACCACGCAGGGCGCCACCTCGAAGAACGTCTACCTGCCCGCGGGCGAGTGGTACGACCTGTGGAACGGCGGCCGCTTCACCGGGCCCGGCACCAAGACCTACAGCGCGGGCCTGGACACGATCCCCGTCTACGCCAAGCCCGGGGCGATCATCCCCCTCAACCTCAACGCCGACTACCAGCTCGGCGGGGAGATCGGCAACAGCGTGGACGCGTACACGAACCTGACCTTCCGGATCTATCCATCGGGATCGACGTCGTACGCCTACTTCGAGGACTCCGCGAACGCCACCCGCACGATCACCTCGGCCGAGAACTGGGCCGCCCACACGGTGACCGTCACGGTGCCCGCGCTCACCACGACCGGCACGCTGCAGGTCGCGAGCACGAAACCGGCCTCGGTGACCGGCGCGACGGCGCGGGCGAGCCTCGCCGCGCTCAAGGCCGCGGCCGAGGGCTGGTGGTGGGACCCGGTGCGGCAACTCACCCATGTCAAGCTGGCGAGCGCCGCGGCGAACCGGACGATCACCCTCAACGGCGTGGACAAGGCGGCCTACGAGGCCGAGTTCGCGACCGGCACCGGCACGTCCACGAACACCGACCACGCCGGATACACCGGGACGGGGTTCGTGGACGGCTTCGCGAGCGCGGGTGACGCGGTGACGTTCCAGGTCAAGGCCGACGCGGCGGGCAGCCACCAGCTCAAGTTCCGCTACGCGACCACCGTGGCCTCGACCAGGACCATCACTGTGGACGGCGTCGCCGCCGGCACGCTCTCGCTGCCCGCGCTCGCCGACTGGGACACCTGGGGCACCGCGACGCTGACCACCCCGCTCACCGCGGGCGCCCACACCATCAAGATCACGTACGACAGCGGTGGGATCAACCTCGACAACCTGGTGGTGGCCCGGCCATGAAACGAGCGCTCATCTTCCTGACGACCCTGCTCTTACCGCTGCTGGTGGCCCTGCCCGCGCAGGCGGCCGTCCAGCGGGTCCAGTTCACCAGCGGCTCGGCCTACCTGATCGCCGAGTTCCTGGACGACGACCTGGTGCACTTCGAGCTGGCCAACGGCACGTCACCGGGGGCCGGCGCGCCGCTCTTCACCACGCCGCAGGTGGCCAAGACCGACTACACCGGCCCGGCGAGCTTCACCCAGGCGGCCAACACGATCACGACGGGCGCGATGAAGGTCGAGGTCACGGCCGGCACGCTGTGCGTGAAGGTCTACGACCCGGCGCGGCTGCTGTACGAGGCGTGCCCGCGCAACCTGGCCCAGGCGTGGAAGGGCCTGTCGATCACCAAGGGCTCGATCCAGAACGCGTACGGGCTGGGCGAGCAGTTCCTCATGGGCGGCAGCGCGGACGGCGACTGGGTGGGCCGGACGCGCACGCCGGGCGGCCCGTACGGCAACGCGATGGCGTACGACACCGACAACGGCCCGGTCGGCAACGCCCAGATCCCGGTCCTGTTCGCGGTCGGCGCCGCCAACCTCAACTACGGCCTGCTGCTCGACCAGGTCTACAAGCAGGAGTGGAACCTGACCGGCGACCCGTGGACGGTGGACACGTGGGGCGACCAGCTCAGGTGGTACACGATGGCCGGGCCCGACCTGCCCGACCTGCGCAAGGACTACATGGAGCTGACCGGCCGCCCGCCGGTGCCGCCGAAGAAGGCGTTCGGCATGTGGGTGTCGGAGTTCGGCTACGACGGCTGGGCCGAGATCGACAACCGGCTCTCCGGGCTGCGCACGGCGAAGTTCCCGGTGGACGGCTTCGTGCTGGACCTGCCGTGGTTCGGCGGCGTGACGGCGGGCTCCGACAACACGCGCATGGGAAGCCTCACCTGGGACACGGCCGCCTTCCCCAGCCCGTCGGCCACCATCGCGAACTATCAGGCGAACCAGGGCATCGGCCTGATGACGATCGAGGAGTCGTACGTCGGCAGGAACCTGCCCGAACACGCCGACCTGTCCACCCGCGGCCATCTCGTCAGGGCGGGCTGCGCGACGTGCGCGCCCACGTATCTCACCACCAACGACTGGTGGGGCCGCGGCGGCATGATCGACTGGACGCGGGACGCCGCCGGCGACCACTGGCACACGACCAAACGGCAGCCGCTGATCGACGCCGGGATCCAGGGCCACTGGCTGGACCTGGGCGAGCCGGAGATGTACGACGCCGGCGACTGGACCTCGGGCGTCCTGCCCGGCAAGCACGCCCACGCCGACTACCACAACATCTACAACCTCAAGTGGGCCGAGAGCATCGCCCGCGGCTACGCCTCCGGCACCAAGCGGCCGTTCATGCTGGCCCGCTCCGGCGCGGCGGGCATGCAGCGGCACGGCGTGGCCATGTGGTCGGCCGACATCGGCTCCAAGCTGACCGCGCTGGCCCAGCAGCAGAACGCGCAGCTCCACATGTCGATGTCCGGCATCGACTACTACGGCTCCGACATCGGCGGCTTCCGCAGGGAGATGCTCGACTCGGACCTGAACGAGCTGTACACGCAGTGGTTCGCCAACGGCGCGTGGTTCGAGGTGCCGGTGCGCCCGCACACCGAGAACCTGTGCAACTGCGCACAGACCTCCCCGGACAAGATCGGGCACACCGCCAGCAACCTCGCCAACCTCCGCCAGCGCTACGAGCTGACGCCCTACTACTACTCGCTGGCCCACCGGGCCTACCGGTTCGGTGAGCCGGTCGTGCCGCCGCTGGCGTACCACTACCAGAACGACCCGAACGTCCGCGAGTCCGGCAACGAGAAGCTCATCGGCCGCGACCTGCTGGTCGGCGTCGTGGCGGGCGCGGGCGAGCGCGAGCGGGACATCTACCTCCCGGCCGGCACCTGGTACGACTACGCCACGGGCGAGCAGCTCACCAGCACCGGTCAGTGGTTCCCCGACCGCCCGCTGTGGGTGAACGGCGCCTTCCGCCTGCCGGCCTTCGCCAGGGCGGGCGCGATCCTGCCCAAGATGCACGTGGACGACAAGACCATGAACGTCCTGGGCAAGCGCACCGACGCCACCACCAGGAACGAACTGGTCGCCCGCGTCCACCCCGCCACGACCGCCACGAACTTCACCCTCTACGAGGACGACGGCGCCTCGACCGGCTACCAGTCGGGAGCCGTCCGCACCACGCAGATCGACCAGCACCTGACCGGCGGCACCGCGACCGTCACTGTGGCCGCCTCCAGCGGCACCTACCCCGGCGCTCCGGCCACCCGGTCGAACGTCGTCGAGCTGGTCGCGCCCACCCAGTCCTCGGCCGTCACCCTGAACGGCACCCCGCTGACCCAGCACGCCACCAAGTCCGCCTTCGACGCGGCCGCCAGCGGCTGGTACAACGCGGGCGGCAACCTCGTCGTCGCCAAGTCGGCGGCCACGGCCGTCACGACGGCCAAGACGTTCGCGTTCACCCTCGGCCAGGCCCCGGTGTCGGCCACGTTCCGCTGCGACAACGGCACCACGACCCCCGGCCAGTCGGTCTACGCCGTCGGCAACGTGCCGCAGCTCGGCGCGTGGTCGGTGGCGAGCGCGGTCAAGCTCACCCCGTCCGCCTACCCGACCTGGACCGGCACCATCGGCAAGCTGCCGCCCGGCACCCAGGTCGAATGGAAGTGCGTCAAACGGCAGGAGGCGAACTTCCCCGACACGGCCGACCAGTGGCAACCGGGCGCCAACACGGTCTTCACCACCCCGGCCACCGGCGCCTCCGGCACGACGACCGGCACGTTCTGACGGAACGGCGCGCCGCCCCGGGGCGGCGCGCCGTTGGTCACACCGGGCGCTTGGTCCCGGATTCGCCGTCGGCCGGCGCCATGACCTGCGGCTTGCGGATCACCGTGTCGGCCAGCACCATGACCTGTGGCTTGCGGATCACGGTGTCGGCCAGCACCGTCACCACCTGCGGCTTGCGAATCACGTTGGTGGCCGTGGCCGGGCCCACGACTGCGGGGCCCGGGCCCAGTGCCAGCACGGCGGCCAATCCGACGGCCGAGACGATGGCGCGACGCGTCCAGGTACGAATCTTCATGCGGCTCTCCCAATGGGCCGATGATCACGACGTTACCGATCACCAGCATCAGCGCCACCCCCTCGCACGTCCACCCCAGAATGTGTCCGGATGTGGACACCTGTTGACCGTAACGACCATGGTCGTTATGAAGGAGTGGTCCCCCACGGCAGGAGTGCGCGATGCGCGGCTTAGCGGGAAAGCGAATCGTCGTCTGCGGAGGCGCGTCCGGCATCGGTGCCGCCACCGCCGAACGGCTCGTCGAAGAGGGCGCCAAGGTCGTGGTGGGCGACATCGACGAGGCCGGCGCCGAGGAGACCGTCAAGCAGATCACCGCGTCCGGCGGCACCGCCGTGGCCGTGCCGTTCGACCTGGCCGACGAGCCGTCCGTGCGGGCCCTGTTCGAGCGGGCGATGGCCGAGTTCGGCGGCGTCGACGGCCTCTACAACGTGGGCGCGGACCTGTCGGTGGAGACCCTCGACGCCGACAGCGACGTCGTGGCGATGGATCCGGCGATCTGGCGGCGTACGCTGGAGGTGAACCTGATCGGTTACGCCCTGACCTGCCGCACGGCCATCCCGCTGCTGCTGGAGCAGGGCGGCGGCGCCATCGTGAACACCTCGTCGGGAGCGGCGAACGCGGCCGAGCCGGTGCGCGCCGCCTACGCCGCGTCGAAGGCGGGCGTCAACACGCTGACCCGCCACATCGCCACCCGCTGGGGTAAGAAGGGCATCCGGTGCAACGGGGTGGCGCCCGGGCTGGTGCTCAGCCGGACGGCGCTGTCCAGGTTGAGCGAGGACTTCCAGGAGCTGGCGCTGCAGATGACCCGCAGTCCCCGCCTGGGCAGGCCCGCCGACCTGGCCGCCATCGTGGCGTTCCTGCTGTCGGACGACGCCGAGTGGGTCAACGGGCAGACGTGGGCCATCGACGGCGGGGGCACGCTGCGCGACTGACGATCAGTCGAACTCCTCGACGTACTCCTCCGGCGGCCCCAGCTCGGGGCGGTCCCGGAGGTCGAGGGTCGCGCCGAGGCGTTCCAGTTCGAGGACCGTCACGACGTTCTCGCCCGGGTGCAGCAGGGGCGCCGGGCAGTACAGCGTGACCTGCGGTCCGATCTCCCGGTAGCGGCCGAGCAGGAACCCGTTGACCCAGACCATGCCACGGCACGATCCCGGCAGCGCGAGGAAGGTGTCGGCGGGGGTGGCGACGCGCACGGTCGCGACCGCGAACCCGGACGACGCGGTCGCCGGTCCGCCGTGAACCGCGCGGGTGAGGTCGGTCGAGGTCCAGTCCTGGAGGGCGAGCGGGGTGCTGTCCCAGCCCTGCACCATGCGCCGGTCGATGAGGACCGGGCCGAGCAGGCCCTTGTGCCGGCCGATGCCCGGCCCGTAGTTCACCCGGCCGAGGTTCTCGACCAGGACGTCCAGGCGGACGACGGCGCCCGTACCGCGTATCGCCAGTTCCGGGTGGCCGGCGTCGGCGACGCCGGCGAATACGCCGTCGCAGAAGACCAGGGCCCGGTCGCGTACGTCGGTGAGGACGAGACGGTGCTCGCCGGCAGGGACGCGCGGACGCGCCGTGTGCAGGACCATGCCCGCGTCGAGCCCCAGCCGCTCGAACGAGGCCGGGCGCGGGCCGGTCGAGGTGGGCGCGGGCACCGCCATGAGCCCCGGGAGCAGGCCGGCGCGGTGCGCGAGCGGGACCCGCGCCGGCGGCAGCACCGGGGTCCGCGCGGACGTCCGTACGGGCCCGCGCGCCCCGAGCGCCTCCCGCATGGCGAAGAACTTGGCGGTGAGCGTGCCGTCCTCGGCGATCGGCGCGTCGGAGTCGTAGCTGGTCACGGTGGGCTGCAGGCGGCCCTCGTGCTCGTTGGCGCCTGCCCACAGCCCGAAGTTGGTGCCGCCGTGGGCCATGTAGATGCTGACGCTGCCGCAGTCGGCGATGATGCCCTTGAGGGCGCCCACGGCGCTGTCCACGCCGCGGACGTGGTGCCGCTCGCCCCAGTGGTCGAACCAGCCGTTCCAGAACTCGGCGACCACGAACGGCTCGTCCGGCCGCCGCGCCGCGTGCAACCGCCGCGCGGCGCCGGGCTTGGAACCCAGCGTGATGGCGGCCAGGGTGCCGGGCAGGGTGCCGCCGTCGAGCATCAGCTCGGTGGGGCCGTCGGCGGTGAACAGCAGCTCCCTGATGCCGCGCGCGAGCAGGGCCTCGCGGTTCCAGCGCAGATAGCCCTCGTCGTCGCCGAAGCTCCCGAACTCGTTCTCGACCTGCACCGCCACGATCGGCCCGCCCTCGGCGGCCTGGAGCGCGGCCAGGCGCGGGATCAGCTCGTCGAACCAGCGGCCGACCGGGGCCGTGAAGGCGGGGTCGGAGCTGCGGATCGCGACGTCGCGGGCGGTGAGCCAGCTCGGCAGGCCGCCGTTCGACCACTCGGCGCAGATGTAGGGGCCCGGCCGGACGACGACGTCGAGGCCCTCCTCCCCCGCCGTGCGGATGAACCGCTCGACGTCGCGCCAGCCGTCGAAGCTCGGCGCGGCGTCCTCGCGGGGCTGGTGGAAGTTCCACGCGATGTAGGTGTCGACCGTGTTGAGCCCGAGGTCGGCGAGGCGGCGGAGCCGGTCCCGCCACAGGTCTGGATGGACGCGGAAGTAGTGCAGCCCCCCGGACAGGACGCGGTGGGGAACGCCGTCGCGGTAGAGGCGGCGCCCGCGCCAGGTGAGGGCGCTCGCACCGCCCGGCGCGTCGGTCGTGGTCGCGGAAACGTCGGGCAGCTCGATCACGGTGCGAGAGCATATGTTATCGATGCCATATGTAACAAGCGCGCTAGGATCCCTCCAAACGACGTCGCGAGAGAGGAGCGCCGTGAGCAAAGCAGCCGAGCGGCCGACGAGGCAGCCCAGCATGGCCGACGTGGCCAAGACCGCCGGGGTGTCGGCGCAGACCGTCTCGCGCGCGCTCCGCGACTCGCCGAACGTCAACCCCGAGACCAGGAAGCGCGTGCTCGCCGCCGTCGAGCGCCTGGGCTACCGCTTCAACAACGCCGCCAGGGTGCTCTCCTCGGGGCGCAGCCACACCATCGGGCTCGTGCTGCTGCAGTCGGGCGGCTACTACTCCCGCTCGGCGGTGACGGCCGGCGTCGAGGCGGCCGCGGGCGAGGCCGGCTACGCGGTGAGCATCGCGACCATCGCCAGGCTCGACACCGGCCTGATGGAGCGGTCCCTGTCCAAGCTCGCCGACCAGGGCGTCGACGGCATCGTCATCGCCGTGCCGCTCATCTCCGTGACGCAGAAGATGGAGGACATCACCCGCGACATCCCGACGGTCACGCTCGACGGCTCCCGCACCGCGAGCGCCCAGGTGCTCGGGATCGACCAGAAGGAGGCGGGCCGCCTGGCCACCCAGCACCTGCTCGACCTCGGGCACCGCCAGGTGTGGCACGTCGCGGGCCCCGACGAGTGGATCGAGGCCCGGCAGCGGCGGCAGGGCTGGCAGGAGTGCCTGGCCGCGGCCGGGATCGAGGCGCCACCGCCGCTGGAGGGCGACTGGTCGCCCGACTCGGGATACCGGCAGGGGCAGGTCCTCGCCATGATCCCCGACGTGACGGCCGTCTTCGCCGCCAGCGACGAGATGGCCTTCGGCGTGATCCGCGCCCTGCGCGAGCGCGGCCGTTCCGTGCCGGGCGACGTGTCCATCGTGAGCGTCGACGACATCGCCCTGGCCGCCTACTGCAGCCCGCCGCTGACCACCGTGCGGCAGGACTTCTATCGCTCCGGCGCGGCGGCGGTCGCGCTGCTCCTGCACGAGGGCGCCGCGGGCGAGTCGCTCGTCACCGCCTCGCTCTCCGTCAGGGAGTCGACGGCGCCGCCGGCCTGAGCCTCTCGGACGGCCGTCTGTGAAGTGCCTCTTGCGCCTTCATGTTATCGATGCCACTGTAACAACGCGCCCCGTCAGGTGGGCAGATGTCCGCGGAAGGATCACACAACCATGAGGAGATCACTGGTCCTCACGAGCGCCGCCCTCACGGCGCTCGGGCTGCTCACCGGCTGCTCGTCGGCCGGAGGGAACGGCGGGAACGGCGGCTCGGAGTCGGGCAGGACGACCCTGAGCGTCGCCGCCCTCGAAGGCGGCTACGGGCGGGACATGTACAACCAGGTCATCCAGGCGTACGAGGCCGCGCACCCCGCCGTCGACGTGCAGCTCCAGATCTCGAAGAGCATCGAGGACGAGATCACGCCGAACATGAAGGCCGGGCGGTTCCCGGACGTCGTGGTGCTCGGCCAGGGCCGCAAGGCCGCGCTCACCGAGACGCTCATCAAGGACAAGGCGCTTGAGGACCTGACGCCCGTGCTGGGGGCGAAGGTGCCGGGCGAGGCCAAGACCGTCGGGGACAAGCTCATCGAGGGCATCGTCGGCAACCTCAACACCAACCCCTACGGCGACGGCAAGACGTACACGATGCCGATGTACTACGCGCCGACCGGCCTGTTCTACAACAAGGGGCTGTTCGCCAAGAAGGACTGGAAGGTCCCGGCGACCTGGGACGAGATGTTCGCGCTCGGTGAGACGGCCAAGAAGGACGGGATCGCGCTGTTCACGTACCCGACCGCCGGGTATCTCGACTCGTTCTTCTTCGCGCTGCTGGCCGATGTCGGCGGGGAGCAGTTCTACACCGACGTGATGACGTACAAGCAGGGCGTGTGGAAGACGCCGCAGGCCAAGCAGGTGCTCGACCTGACCACCCGGCTGCTGAAGTACGCCGCCCCGACCACCGTCGGCTACGCCAACGAGCAGGACTTCACCAAGAACCAGCAGTCCGTGCTGGACAACAAGGCGCTGTTCATGCCGAACGGCACCTGGATCGTCGGCGAGATGGCCGACGCGCCGCGCGCCGACGGCTTCGCCTGGGGCCTGACGCCGCTGCCGGCGGTCACCACGGGCGGCAAGCGCTACATCACGACCTCGGTCGAGTCGGCCTGGGTCCCCGCCGCCGCCAAGAACAAGGACGCGGCCAAGGAGTTCGTCGCCTACCTGTACTCGGACGAGGCGGCGAAGATCTTCGCCAAGTCGGACGCGATCCAGCCCATCGAGGGCATCGCGAGCAGCCTGTCGGCGGAGAACGCCGAGTTCTACAAGGTCTACGAGGACCCGTCGGTCGCCGCGCTCGTCGGCGGGTTCGCCAGCACCGCGCCGGTCGAGGGCGTCGACATCAAGGCCGCGCTCTTCGACACCGCCAACAGCGTCATCAGCGGCGACAAGACCCAGGAGCAGTGGCAGAGCGCGCTCGACGACGCCAGCGAGAAGCTGCGCCAGGCCGGTGGCTGAAGTGGCACCACGGGTGTCACAGCCGGTGTCACAGTCGGGGTCCCAGTCGGTGTCACAGTCGGGGTCCCAGCAGGGGTCACAGCCGGGGTCACAGCCCGCGTCGCGCAGGCGGGGGAACGGCGGCTTCGTGCTCGCCTGTCTCCTGCCCGCGCTCGTGCTCTTCGCGGTGTTCATGGTCGTCCCGACCGTGAACGTGTTCCGGATGTCGTTCTACACCTGGAGCGGTTTCTCCCCGGACATGCGGTTCGTGGGGCTCGGCAACTTCACCCGGCTGCTCGATGACACGCAGTTCGTGCGCGCGTTCCAGAACACCGTGGCGCTGCTGGTCGTCGTGACCGTCGTGACGATGGGCCTGGCCCTGTTCCTGGCGGCGATCATGACCAGGCAGCGGCTGCGCGGGCGGCCGCTCTTCCGGTTCGTGCTCTACGTTCCGAGCGTGCTGTCCGTGGTCGTGATCGCGGCGATCTTCTCCGCCGTCTTCGACCAGGAGAACGGCCTGCTCAACGGCACGCTGCGGCTGCTGTCGCTCGACGGCCTGCGGCAGGTCTGGCTCGGCGACCAGGATCTCGTGCTCTGGTCCGTCGCGATCGCGATGGTCTGGCAGTCGCTCGGCTACTACATGGTCCTGTACATGTCCGGCATGGCGAGCATCCCGGAGGAGGTGTACGAGGCGTCCGCGATCGACGGCGCCTCCCCCGGGCGGCAGTTCTTCGCCATCACGCTGCCGCTCATCTGGCAGAACCTGCGCACGACGCTGACGTTCTTCGTCATGAGCGCGGTCAACCTCAGCTTCGTCCTCGTCCGCGCGATGACCGGCGGCGGGCCCGACGGCTCGTCGGAGGTCCTGCTGAGCTACATGTACAAGCAGGCGTACACGAACTCGTCGTACGGCTACGGCATGGCCATCGGCGTCGTCATCTTCGCGTTCTCGTTCTTCGTGTCGCTGCTGGTGAGCCGCGCGACGCGGCGCGAGCCCCTCCAGTTCTGAGGATCTCCCACCATGACCACGATCAAGAAGGTGCCGGCGTACGTCCTGGTCACCGCGATCGCCCTCGCCATCGCGGTGCCGGTCGGCTGGGTGCTGCTCGCCTCGCTCAAGCGCAAGGGCGAGTTCTACGGCAGCCCGTGGACCCTGCCCGAGGGCCTGCACCTGCGGAACTACGTCGACGCGTTCGTCACCGCGTCCATGGGACGCTATTTCTTCACCTCGGTGCTGGTCACGCTGCTCGGGCTGGTGTTCGTGGTGGCGGTGTCCGTCCCGGCCGCCTACGTGATCGCCCGCTACGAGTTCCGCGGCCGCGGGCTCGTGGAGACGGCGATGCTGGCCGGGCTGTTCGTCAACGTCAACTACATCGTCGTGCCGATCTTCCTCATGCTCGTCGGCTGGGACCGCGCGCTGGTGGACGTCTTCCCCGACGGCTTCTTCATCGACAACCCGGGCGTCCTGTCGCTCGTGTACGCGGCCACCTCGATCCCGTTCAGCATCTACCTGCTCACCGCGTATTTCCGGTCGATCCCGGTCTCCTACGAGGAGGCCGCCGCCCTGGACGGGGCCTCCCGCTTCCAGGTCATGACCCGGGTCATGCTGCCGATGGCGCGACCGGCGCTCACCACCGTGCTGCTGTTCAACTTCCTGGCCTACTGGAACGACTTCATCATCGCCCTCACCCTGCTCCCGGGCGACGGCAAGACGCTGCAGGTGGGGCTGCTCAACCTGATGACCGCGCAGAAGGCCGCGGCCGACTACGGCCGGTTGTACGCCGGCATGGTCATCGTCATCGTTCCCGTCCTCATCTTCTACGCGCTCATCCAGCGCCGGCTCATCGAGGGCATGGCGTCCGGCGGCGTGAAGGGCTGACATCATGAAGGATTCGACTCGGGGCGTGCTGCTCGTCACCGCCCGGACGCTCGTCGCGACCGGCTGCGTGGCGGTCGTCGTCGCCGCCCGTACGACGGCCGGGTGGGGCAGTCTGGCGATCATGCTCGCCGCGCTGGCCGGGCTGCTGGCCGTGCTGGCCTCCTACAACCGGCGGTTCCGGTGACGGCGCTCACGGACGTGCGGCCGAGCGGGCGGCAGCTCGCGTGGCAGGCCATGGAGTTCTACGGGTTCGTGCATTTCGGCATGAACACGATGACGGACCGGGAGTGGGGCGAGGGGCACGACGACCCGGCCCTGTTCGACCCGGCCGGGCTCGACGCCGGCCAGTGGGTCGGAGCGCTCAAGGCCGCCGGGATGACGGGCGTGATCCTGACCGCCAAGCACCATGACGGCTTCTGCCTGTGGCCGAGCGACGTGACGGCGTACTCGGTCGCCGCGTCGCCCTGGCGTGGTGGCCGGGGCGACGTGGTCGCGGAGGTGGCGGACGCGGCGCGGCGGCACGGGCTGCGGTTCGGGATCTATCTGTCGCCGTGGGACCGTACCGAGGGCTCGTACGGTTCGGGGACCGCGTACGACGACTTCTACGTCGCCCAGCTCACCGAGCTGCTCACCCGGTACGGGCCGGTGTTCACGGTGTGGCTGGACGGCGCGAACGGCGAGGGCCCGAACGGCAAGCGGCAGGTCTACGACTGGGACCGCTACTACGCGGTGGTCCGCGAGCTGCAGCCGGACGCGGTCATCAGCGTGTGCGGGCCCGACGTGCGCTGGTGCGGCAACGAGGCCGGCGAGACGCGGCCCGACGAGTGGAGCGTGGTGCCGCGCGCCCTCCAGGACGCCGAGCGGATCGCGGACCGCTCGCAGCGGGCCGACGACGGCGCGTTCGCCCGGCTCGTCCGCAGCGACGACCGCGACCTGGGCAGCCGCGCCGCCCTGGCGGGGCACGAGGACGACCTGGTCTGGTATCCGGCCGAGGTGAACACCTCGATCCGGCCCGGCTGGTTCCATCATCCGGCCGAGGACGGCGCGGTCCGCGGCGTGGACGAGCTGTTCGGCATCTATCTGCGGGCCGTGGGCGGCAACTCCTCGTTCCTGCTCAACGTGCCGCCGGCCCGTGACGGGCGGCTGCGCGAGGCGGACGTGGCGGTGCTGGAGGGGCTCGGGCGGCGGGTCGCGGACTTCCGGGCGCGGCGCGTCAAGGCCGTCGCGACGGTGTCGTCCGGGATTCCCGGCGACGTCGGGACCGCGTGGCCCGGCGACGTCGGGACCGCGTGGCCCGGCCTGGGGCGGACGCCGTGGCGGCCGGACGACGCCGACCCGCTGCCCGGGGTAACGCTCACCTTTGCCCGGCCGCGTGCGGTCGAGGCGGTCGTCGTGGGCGAGGACATCACTCAGGGGCAGCGCGTCGAGCACGTCGTGGTGCGGGGGCGCCGGGACGGGCGGTGGACGACGCTCGCGGAGGCGAACGCGGTGGGCTACCAGCGCATCCTGACGTTCCCGCCGGTCGAGGTGGATGCCGTGCTGGTCGAGATCGCCCGGTCCCGGGGCACGCCGGTCGTCGCCCGGGTGGCCGTGATCGGAGCGGGCTCATGAAGAAGGTGCTGGTCGCCGGGGTGTTCACCGCCCTCGCCGCCCTGCTGGTCACCGGTGTGGCCCTGGCGCAGCGGAGCGACGAGGTCGCCACCGTCGCCGGGCATGCCGTCACCCGCGACGAACTGCTCTTCCACATGCGGCGGCTGGCGCCCCGCGTACAGGACCGGGATGGTAAGGCCGGTGGCCGGCTCGCGGCGCGGGCGCTCGACGAGATCCGGCGCGACAAGACGGCGCTCATCCTGGCGACGGAGCAGGGGCTGATCGCCTCCCCCGGCCACGCGGCCTTCCTCGCCGACCTGGCCGCCGAGAACGAGCGGCGCGCCGCCGCCCTCGCCCGGCGCGAGGTCGTGTACGGCCTGGCCAGGTTCACGCCCGAGCAGTACTACTCGCACCGGCTCACCGGGCTGACGACGGCGCTGAAGCAGCGGCTCGGCGAGCTCCGGGTCACCGACGCCGAGGTGCGGCGGGCGTTCGACGCCGACCGGGACGCCTGGAGAGCGAACGCCACCACGTACACGTACACGCAGCTCGTGGTGCCGGTGCCGGACGGCCACGCGGAAGCTCTCCAGCGGCGGGTGGCCGGCGCCGACCGGCTGACGGACCTCAAGGAGCCCGGCGCCCGGCTCACGACCGCCACCCACGAGGGCGGCGGCTCGGCCGTCCACGACCGGGACCTCATGGCGGTGCTCGGCGAGCTCGAACCGGGCCAGATCTCCGCCCCGGTCCCCGGCACCGGCCAGATCACCTACTACGAGCTCACCGGCAAGACCGTCGACGAGGAAGCGGCGTTCACCACGTACTCGCCGCGGATCAGGCAGTCGCTCATCGAGGAGAAGTTCGCCCAGTTACTCCAGCGCCGCGTGGCCGGCAGCGGTTTCGAGGTCGACCAGGCGGCGGTGGACGCCATCAACGCAGAGGATGTGCAGCAGTGAAACCTGTCGGTACCGCACCCCCCGCCGCGCGGGCGCTCCGGGTGGGCCTCACCGCCCTGCTCGCCGTGCTCGTCGCGGGCTCGCTCGCGCCGGCCGCAGCCGCCGCGGATCGCCCCACTCCGGCCGCTCCCGCCGCCGAACCGGAGGAACTGCCCGGTAACACGCCGAACCGGACCGGCGGCACGGACTACTACATCGACGCCAGGGCCGGTAGCGACGCCGCTCCCGGCACCTCGCCGAAGCGCGCGTGGCGCAGCCTCGCCAAGGCGAACGCGACGACGTTCAGGCCCGGCGACCGGGTCCTGCTCAAGGCCGGTGAGCAGTGGAACGACCAGCAGCTCTGGCCGAAGGGCTCGGGCGCCGCGAACCGGCCGATCACCATTACGGCGTACGGCGACAAGAACGCCCGCCTGCCGTACATCGCGACGAACGGCAGGGTGCCGAGCCCCTTCCGCGCGAACGGCACCAAGAACCCCGACACGGTCGGCCTGACCGGCGCCATCGTGCTGCGCAACCAGCAGTACTTCGAGATCAACAACGTCGAGCTGTCCAACGACGACAACTTCGCCGGCGACATCACCACCGGGTCCTACGTCCGTGACGGCATCGCGGTCTCCATCAACGCCGACCTCCTGCCGGCCGGCACGGACAGCGTCATGGACCACTTCCGCATCTCGAAGGTGTACGTCCACGACCTCGACGGCCCGAGCACCTGGCAGAAGATCCACTACGGCGGCGTGAACTTCCAGGTGTTCGGCGGCCGGAGCTACAAGGACTACGGCACCGGCGGCCACCATTTCAAGGACGTCCGGATCGAGAACAACACCTTCGAGAAGGTCGAGTTGCACGCCGTGCAGTTCGCGTTCAACTGGTTCGCCGCCGACGGGGTGGACGCCGGTCAATACGACGAGAGCGGGAAGTTCCACGAGGGCTGGGAGCAGCTCTGGGTGCGCACCCGTGACCTGTACAGCCGGGACGTCTACATCGGCCACAACTACGCCGAGAGCATCGGTCAGGGCGCTTTCCAGTTCGCCAACGCCAAGAACATGACGGCCGAGTACAACGAGGTCAACGGGTTCCTGGAGCGGTATGACGCGGTGTCCTGCGGGCTCTACCTGTGGGCGGGCGCCGACTCGGTCATGCAGTTCAACGAGGTCTACGGCGGCCCGGACAACGAGTTCGACGGCACGCCGTGGGATCTGGAGTACACGAACTTCAACGTCACTTACCAGTTCAACTACTCGCACGACAACGCGGCGGGCTGGATGGCGTACATGGGCAACAGCTCGAACTCGGTCGCCCGCTACAACCTGAGCGTCAACGACAACGGCGTGCTGGTGAAGAACATGTTGTCGACGAACTATTCACCGACCTATTTCGCGAACAACACGTTCGTGTACGACGGCGCGGACCTCGACTACATGCACGACGAAACGTTCCTGAGCAAGGTCTATTTCCTGAACAACATCTTCTACAACACCTCCGCGGCGCGGGCGACGCCCTGGTATCGCCGTACCGGCGCGCTGCGTCAGGCGGTGTTCTCCAACAACGACTTCTACGAGGCCGGCGGCACCCATTCGGCCCAGGAGCCGCCCGACCGCAACAAACTGCGTACCGACCCCAAGTTCGCCGGAAACCCGGCCGACTACGTCACCGGGGCGGGGGTGAAGAACATCCGCACGGCGGCCGCGCACTTCAAGCTCCGCGACGACTCCCCGCTCATCGACGCCGGCCGCTACAACCCGCACCTCGGCACCGAGGACTTCCTCGGCACGCACATCTACTACGGTGCCGCGCCGGAGGTCGGCATCGCGGAGAGCCGGATCGGCGCCCAGGTGCCCGACCCGGTGGACACCGACCCCATCGAGAACGAGCAGGGCCGCGTCAACCTGGCCCTCGGCAAGCCGGTCACCGCCAGCTCGACCCATCCCGGGGCGAACGGCACGCTCATCGCGAAGAACCTGACCGACGGGAATCCGGCGACCCGCTGGGCGGCGGCCGACGACGCCACCTATCCGATCACGCTGGACATCGACTTCGGCGCGAACACCACGTTCGACGAGATCTACCTGGACGAGTACACCGACTCGGGCACCAACCCGCGGGTCCGGACGTTCGACCTGCGGCGCTGGGACGCCGCGACCGGCGCCTGGGTCACGTTCGCGAGCGGCGCCGACGGCATCGGCCACGACCGGTCCGTCACCGGTTTCGGCGACGTGACCACGTCCCGGCTCCGGGTGGCGCTCACCGGCAAGATCGCGACCGAGGTGTACACGCCGACGATGACCGAGATCGCCGTGCACCGCGCCAGCGGGTGAACGCCTAACGGTCCTGTTGGTGGACCAAGGTGAAGTCGATCTCGAAAGAGCGGTTCCAGGGGAATCTGACGTCTTCGATCGTCCAGTCCGGGTCGAAGCCGCGCAGGATCGGCTGGAGCCGCTCGCGGGCCTCGCGGGCGTCCGGTCCGGTGGCGCGGACGATCGCCTGGTAGCCGTGGTCCTCGGTGAGGCGGTGCAGCAGCAGCCGCCGGGCGGCCGTGCGGTCCAGGGTCTTCTCCCTGGTGCCGACGACGGTCGCCACGGCGGCGGCGACCACCGAGCCGATGGTGTTGCCCGCGGTGTTCCAGCCGCCGTACGCCACCAGGCCGTCCACCAGGCCCTCCGCCCGCAGCGCCGCGACCAGGTCCGGGTCGCCGCCGTTGGTGTGGCGGACGTCCGCGAGCGCCACCGGGACGCGGGAGTCGCGGACCGCCCGGACGGTCGCGGCGACCGCGTCGGGGTCCGGGCTCGGCGGATCGCCGAACCAGTCGGTACGCCCCGGATCCGGCGTGTGCAGGACCAGGGCGACGTCGGCCTCCTCCCCCGCGGCGGCCACCTGGGCGCCGGCGGCCAGGATCTGCCGGCGGGCGCCCGCGCCGGTGGGCAGGTTCTCGAAGGCGGCCACGATGTCCAGCCCGGCCGGGTCACCGGCGACCACGCTGACGCGGACGGGCCGGCCGTGCCGGGCCGCGAGCGCACGGGCGACCAGCACCGCGCCGACCTCGTCCGCCCCCGGGTACATCAGCAGCGTGCCCGCCGGTTCGAGGGCCCGCGCCCAGTGCCGCAGCCAGTGCTGCTCGACCGAGCCCGCCGAGTGCACGGCCGTGTCGTCGGCGGTGATGAGCAGCGGGTCGACGACGCCTTCCGCGAGGAGCCGGAGCGCCTCCAGGTTGACGACGTGGTTGCGCAGGCGGCGCAGCTCGAAGTCGGCGCGGATCTCGGCGGGGACGTCGATCTCCTCGGCGGGTGCCGGCTCCCCCGTCAGGTCCGCCAGGTGCGCGCGATGGAGCCGGCCGCCGAGGGCGTGCAGTTCGCGGCCGTAGCGCGGCCAGTACGACGGCTCCTCGTCGCCGTGGTAGCTGTCGCTGGCCCTGGTGACCAGCGAGACCGCCGCGATGGGCAGGCCGGGCCTGGCCCGGCGGAGCCTGCGCAGCACGCCGAGCCGTTCGAGGACGGTCGGCGTGTCGTCGGCGCTGGTCCTGGACGGGATGAGGCCGCCGTGCACCAGCATTTCCACGCAGACCACGGCCGCGTCCACGTCCTGGTCCAGCAGCCAGTCGCCGAGCGGCCCGGCCTTGCCGGGAGTCCGCATGGACGGCAGCAGCCCGGCGTCGGGCAGGCTGAGCCGCGCGCCGGCGATGGCGGCGACGTCGGCGGGCAGGCGGACGTTGACCGGCCGCTCGTCGAGGGGCAGCAGGGCGATGCGCATGGCTTTCCTATTGGGGGTCGCGGTAGATGGTGAGCTGGTAGGAGTAGCGATCGCCCCGGTAGAGCGAGTCGGCGCGCTCGATGGCCCGGCCGCGGGCGTCGAATCCGGTGCGCTGCACCAGGAAGGCCGGGGAGAACGGCGGCGCGCCCAGGGCCCGGGCGTCGTCCGGGTCGAGCACGGTCGCCTTGATCGTCTGCTCCGCCCGGTGCGGGGTGAGACCGTAGCGGGCCGAGAGCACCTCGTACAGCGAGCCGTGCAGCTCCGGCCCGAGATCGTCGGGAACGAGGTCGCCGGGCAGGTAGCAGTGCTCCAGACACATCGGCTCGTCGTCGGCGGTGCGGACCCGGCGGATGTGCAGGACCTGCGACGACGGGCTGATCCGCAGCGCGTAGCCGATGTCGGCGCCCGCCGGGATCCGCTCGCAGCTCACCTCCAGTGACCCGGGACGCAGGCCGCGCGAGCGCATGTCCTCGCTGAAGGAGGTCAGCTCGACGGACTTGTGGATGCGCGGCTCGCTCGCGAACGTGCCCGACCCCTGGACCCGGTAGACCCGCCCCTCCCGCTCGAACTGGTCCAGCACGCGCCGCACGGTGAGCCGGCTGACCGCGAACTCCTCGGCCAGGCTGCGCTCGGTGGGCAGCCGCTCGTGCGGAGCCAGGTCGCCGGCCAGCAGGTCGACCAGGCGCTGACGGAGTTGGTCGGACTTGGCCGGAGGGCGTTCCGTCTTCATGGCCGTCTTCATGGCCCAGGAGTCTAACCCAAAATTGGTGTACTCCAATAGCTTGACCTTGCTCCCCGAACTGGCTTATACCAATCACAGCCATTCCGGCGTTTTCCGAGGAGCAAGAGATGAAGATCGCCCAACTGGGCATGCCCTTAGTGCTCATGGCCGCGCTGACGGCCTGCTCCGGCGACGCCGCCGAATCCGACGGCAAGACGACGATCACGTTCTCCTACCTCTGGTCCGGGCCGGAGGGCGAGGCGATCGAGAAGCTCATCGCCGGCTTCAACGGCTCCCAGGACAAGATCGTGGTGAAGGGCGTGTCGAGCCCGGACACCCAGAAGCAGCTCGCCTCGATGTCGAGCGCCAACGGCACCTTCGACATCTCCGACCATTTCGGTAACACGGTCGGCTCGTGGGCGGCCAAGGGCATCCTGGCCCCGCTGGATGACCTGCTCGAACAGCAGGGGGTCGACACGGCCGCGTTCGCGCCCGCCGCCATGGACCAGATGCGGCACAAGGGGCGGACGTACGCGCTGCCGATCGCCGTGCACACGTTCCAGCTCGTCTACAACAAGAAGCTGCTCGACGCGGCCGGGGTCGAGCCGCCCACGACCATGGACGAGCTGGCCGCGGCCATCCCCAAGCTCACCGAGACCGACGGCAAGGGCGCCATCACCCGGCTCGGCCTGGGCAACGCCGACCTGCCGACCTCACTGACCACCCTCGGGTACGCCTTCGGCGGCGCCTGGGACGGCACCGGCCCGACCCCGGGCGATCCGGGCAACCTGGCGGCGCTGAAGTTCTGGCAGGACAACATCACCAACAAGTACGGCGCCGACAAGGTGAGCGCGTTCAAGGCCGGGTGGGGCCAGTACATGTCGGCCCAGGATCCGTTCTACACCGGCAGGGTCGCCATGGTCATCGACGGCGAGTGGCAGGCGGTGTCGATCCCGAAGAACGCGCCCGGCCTGGAGTGGGGCGTCAGCCCGATCCCCGTCGCCCGGCCCGACCTCGACGGCACCACCCAGCTCACCGCCAGCACGCTGTTCATCCCGGCCAACTCCAAGCACCGCCAGGAGGCCGCCGCGTTCATGAAGTATCTCGTCTCGGAGAGCGCGGCCCGCGAGCTGAGCCTCGCCCTGGGCAACCTGCCCGCCCGCACGGGCCTGGCCGACGATCCCGCGTACGCGAAGATCCCGAACTTCGGCTCCTGGCTGAAGGCGATGAAGTCGCCCAAGGTGCGCTCGCTGTCCAGCGCGCCGTACGCGGCCGAATACGCCGCCGACCTGGCCAGCGCCTTCGACTCCGTCGTCCGCGCCACGGCGACGCCGGAGGAGGCGATGGCCAAGGTCGCCGGCCGGGCCGCCGGTTATGCGAAGGGCTGACGGGAGGGGCCTGCTCAAGGGGGTGGCGTTCGCCTCGCCCTTCCTGGTCGGGTTCGCGGTGTTCATCGCGTACCCGATCCTGGCCTCCCTCCGCTACAGCTTCACCGACTTCAACCTGTTCCAGGACCCCGAGGGCGTCGGCCTGGACAACTACACCCGGATGCTGGGCGACGAGCGGCTGTGGCAGAGCCTGGGCAACACGCTCTACATCACCGCGCTCGGCGTCCCGCTCACCATCGTGATCGCGCTGGCCGGGGCGCACGTGCTCAACCTGCCGGTACGCGGTCAGCCGCTGTTCCGGGCACTGGTCTACCTGCCGACGATCGTGCCGGTCGTGGTCGGCGGCTACCTGTGGCGGTGGCTGCTCAACGCCCAGTACGGCTTCGTCAACTGGGGGCTCGGCCTCGCCGGGCTGCCCGCGCCACTGTGGCTGGAGAGCCCCGACTGGTCGCGGCCCGCGATCGTGCTGATGTCCCTGTGGACGGTCGGCGGCACCATGGTCATCTATCTGGCGGCGCTCAAGGACGTGCCCGGCGAGCTGTACGAGGCGGCGGCCATCGACGGGGCCGGGATGTGGCGCCGGTTCCGGCACGTCACCTGGCCCATGCTCTCACCGATCACGCTTTTTCAGGTGATCGTGACGTTCATCGGGTTTCTGCAGATCTTCGCGCAGCCGTACCTGCTCACCCAGGAGCGGCTCAACACCAGTAGTGGCGGCCCGGGGGACACCATGCTGACCTACTCCATGTACCTGTTCCAGAACGCGTTCGTCTTCCTCAAGATGGGCTACGCCTCGGCGATGGCGTGGGTGCTCTTCCTCGTCACGCTGGTGATCACGGCTCTGCTGCTGCTGAGTTCGCGCAGGTGGGTGCACTATGGTTCGCGCTAACGGGCGGCGGCTGGTGGTCGGCGGGCTGGTGCTGCTGTTCGTCTTCCCGTTCCTGGCGATGCTGAGCACGGCGTTCAAGCTGCCCGGCGACATCTTCCACGCGCCGCCCCGGCTGCTGCCGGCCGAGTGGACGTGGGACAACTTCGCCGCCGCCTTCGAGCAGATCCCGATCTGGCGCTATCTGGGCAACACGCTGTTCCTGTCGGCCGCCAACGTGGCCGGCACGCTGCTCGCCTGCCCGCTGGTCGCCTACTCCCTGTCGAAGGTGCGCTGGCGGGGGCGCAGCGCGCTGCTGGCCGTGGTGCTCGCCACGATGATGCTGCCGCCGCAGGTCACGATGATCCCCGTCTACCTGCTGTGGAACGGGCTGGACGCGAGCGGCACCTACTGGCCGCTGATCGCCCCGGCCTTCTTCGGCACGCCGTTCCTCATCTTCATGATCCGCCAGTTCCTCATGAGCGTCCCGGACGATCTGATCGCCGCCGCCCGGCTCGACGGCGCTCACGAGCTGCGCATCTACTGGTCGATCGTGCTGCCGCTGGCCCGTCCCGCGCTGGTGACGTCGGCGGTCTTCCAGTTCGTGTGGACGTGGACGGACTTCCTCAACCCGCTCATCTACCTCAACGACAGCGAGAAGTACACCTTGTCCATCGGTCTGTACGCCTTCTTCGCCGAGCACGACGTCGCCTGGGGCCCGCTGATGGCCGCCTGCGTCCTGTTCACGATCCCCGCCCTGCTGATCTTCATCATCGGTCAGCGCTACTTCGTGGGTGGCGTCTCGGCGGGGGCGATCAAGTGAACGAGCTGCGCGGCGGGCTGATCGTCTCCTGCCAGGCGCCGGCCGGGCATCCCCTGCGCGACTCCGAGGTGATCGCCCGGCTGGCCGAGAGCGCCGTGCTCGGCGGGGCGGCCGGGCTGCGGGTCAACTCGGCCGAGGACGTGATCGCGGTGCGCCGCCGTACGAGCGTGCCGGTGATCGGCCTGCACAAGGTCAGGCACGGGCACCGCGACGTGATCACGCCGACGCTCGATTTGGCGGCCGGGCTCGCGGAGGCCGGCGCGAACATGATCGCCGTGGACCTCACGCCGGAGACCCCCGGGCCCGGGCTCAAGCTGATCGAGCAGATCCACACGCTGGGCCTGCCCGTCATGGGCGATGTGTCGTCTCTCGACGAGGGGCTGGACGCCTGGGAGGCGGGGGCGGACGTCGTCGGCACCACGCTGTCCGGCTACACCGCGCGCCAGTTGCCCACGCCGCACGATCCCGACCTGCACCTGGTCGGGGCGCTCGCCTCGCGCGGGGTGCGGGTGATCGCCGAGGGCCGTTACCGCACCGAGCACCAGGTACGGCAGGCGTTCGCGGCGGGCGCGTGGGCCGTGGTGGTCGGCGGCGCGATCACCGACCCGATCGCCATCACCCGTCGCCTGGCCGCCGCCACCCCGGCCTCCCCGCGATGACGGCGCACTCCCGCGACACCGGGATGCCATCGCCCGGCCGCCGCACCGCGATGACCGCGCCTTCCCACGACACCGCCATGACGGCACCTGACCGCCGCTCCGAGGACACGCCGCTCGCGCTGGCCGTGGACATCGGCGGGACCAAGATCGCGGTCGGGCTGGTGGCTGCGGACGGGACGCTCCACGAGCGGCGCAGGACCGTCACCCCCGCCGGGCCGTCGATCCTCCCGGCCGTCTTCGAGCTGGCGAGACCGCTCGTGGGGCGGGCCATGGCCTGCGGAATCGGCACCGCCGGGACCGTCGGCCCCCTGGGGCGCATCGCCTCGGCGACCGACCTGCTCACCGGCTGGGCGGGCACCGACGTGAAGGGCGCGGCCGAATCCGCGCTCGGGCTCCCGACTGCCGTCCTGAACGACTGCCACGCCGCCGGGGCCGCCGAGGCGCGGGTCGGGGCGGCCCGCGACGCGCGCACGGCGCTGGTCGTCGCCATCGGGACGGGCATCGGCGGGGCGGTGTGCGTCGAGGGCCGCGTGCTCACCGGGGCCTCCGGGACCGCGGGCGCCATCGGCCACCTGCCCGCGCCGACGGACGCGGGCGTGCGCTGCTCGTGCGGCGCGCTCGACCACATCGAGGCACACGCGTCCGGCCCGGCGATCGAACGCGCCTACCTGCACACGACCGGCCGAGCACTCACCCTGACCGAGATCGGCCGGCTCGCGTCCCAGGCGACGGCCTCTATCGCGGCCACCTCCCACGAGACCGCAGCTCGCGTGATCGCCGAGGCGGCGGTGCTCATGGGCCGGGTGCTGGCCGGGGCCGCCAACCTGATCGACCCCGGCGCGATCGTCATCGCGGGCGGGGTGTCCATGCTGGGCCCGGCGCTACTCCGGCCGATGGAGGCCGCCTTCCGCGCCGAGACCCTGCCGGGCCCGTCCGCCGTACCGCTGCTCCCGGCCCGCCTGGGCGCGGACGCGGGGCTGGTCGGCGCGGGCCTGGAAGCTCTGTCCCACCTCGAGAACGGATCGTCATGCGCCGTGTCCTAGCAGTCTTATCCCTGGTGGCCGGCCTGCTGGCCATCGCCCCGCCCGCCGGTGCGGCGACGTGCGCCGCCACCCCGCGCTTCGCCGGGTCGTTCCTGCAGCCCGGCCTCGGCGACACCTGGAGCCCCGCCACCTGGGACCAGGAGCTCGGGTATCTCACCCGGGCCTGCATGAGCGAACTCGTCCTGCAGTGGACGGCCGACAGCAAGGCCGGGACGGCCGTCTACCCGTCCGCGCTCTACGGCCAGTCGACGGCGACCGACGTGGTCGGGGCCGCCCTCTCGGCCGCCGACCGCGCGGGCATGACCGTCTACCTGGGCCTCCAGGTCAACGACGACTGGTGGAACACCTACGCCAACGACCCCGCCTGGCTCGCCGGCCAGGCGGCCGTCGCCAAGAACCTGGCCGACGACCTGTGGGAGAAATATCGGACCCATGCCTCGCTCGCCGGCTGGTACCTGTCGTTCGAGGTCGACAACTGGAACTTCACCACGACGGCGAGCCAGAACGCGATGGCCGCCTTCTACCAGGAGGTCGCCGACCACCTGCACGCCCTCAGCCCCGGCAAGCCCGTCGTGATCTCCCCGTTCTTCAACACCGCCGGCGGGCTCACCACCGCGCAATGGCAGAGCATGTGGACCTCGATCCTGACCGCGAGCCCGATCGACGTGATCGCGCTGCAGGATGGCGTCGGCGCCGGGCACGCCTCCGTGGGCCAGCTCGCCGCCTGGTTCGCCGCCACCAAGAACGCGATCACCGCCGCCCGCCCCGCCACGAAGCTCTGGGCCGACACCGAGACGTTCAACCTCGACTTCCAGCCGATGGCGATCAAGGGCGTGGTCGACGACATGCGGGCGGTGCAGCCGTACGTGACCTCGTACTGGAGTTTCTCCTACGACCACTACCAGAGCCCGCTGCAGGTCCCCGCCATCCACGACCGGACCTACCGCGACTACCTGGCCACCGGATCCGTGGAGTCGACCGCTCCCACCGCGCCCTCCGGCCTGACCGCGACCGCCACGAACCCGCTGACCGTCCAGCTCAACTGGACCGCCGCGACCGACGCCGTGGGTGTCGCCGGATACCGGATCACCAGGAACGGGACGCCGGTCAAGACGCTGTACGGGACGGCCACCACCTTCACCGACGCGGGTCTCGACCCGTCCACCGCCTACACGTACACGCTGCGGGCCTTCGACGCGGCCGGCAACGAGTCGGCCGCCGGCGCCCCCGCCTCGGCCACGACCCCGGCCGCGCCGGTCAACCCGGTCAACCTGGCGGCGGGCCGGCCGTACACGGTGTCGCTGGCCGCCTCCTCGTCCTACCCCGACGGCGGCGGCGAGCTGACCAACGGGGCGTACGGGACGGCGTCGTACGGCGATGCCGCCTGGCAGGGCCGCAACACCGGCTCCCCCTACTCGATCACCGTGGACCTGGGCGCGCAGCAGGCCATCAAGGAGCTGCGCAGCGACTGGCTGCAGGTCAAGGGGGTGTACATCTTCCTGCCGAAGAAGGTGACCTACGAGGTGTCGGCCACCGGGTCGGCGTACACGACGGCCGGCTCCGTGTCCGCCCCGGCGGTGGGTGACGGCGACCAGGCCCGTACGTACCGCGTCCTCGGTCTGAACACCACCGCCCGCTACGTCCGGATCACGGTCGAGCCGGCCAGCACCGCCTGGTCGTTCATCGACGAGGTGGAGGTGCGCGGGACCTAGCCGACGAGGTCCCAGATCACATCGCCGTTCTCCGCCTTGGGCTTCCAGCGGCCGATGGGCCCGCCGTTCTCCAGGGCGTCGGCGGTGGCCTTCAGTAAGGCGTGATACGAGCGGATCCGGGTTTCTCCCGGCGTGAAGCTCATCGAACCCTCGTGATCGGTCTGACCGACGTCTCGCCGTACGGAATCGATCACGAGGTGGTCACCCATCCCGTTGGAGCCGAAGGGGATCATTCGCCCGTCCCACCACTCCGACCGGGGGTCCTCCCCGTCTTCATCGTCGATGTCGCACAGCATCAGCCACGTTTCGCGGATCCCCTTGACCGACAGGTTCCCGTAGCCCAGCGGGCCGAAGCCCCAGGAGGTCCGGACGGACCCGTCGTGCCGCAGCAGTGAGGCCTTGAGGTCGTCGGGGAAGCGCAGGCCCATCTCCTGCTCCGCCGCCGCGATGGCCGCGGGCCGCGCGGGCCCGCCGAGCTCACGATGGCCGGCCGGGGCGTTGGCCTTCAGCCAGGTCTCGATGCGCCGCCACTGCCGGTTCACCGCCCGGGTCGTCTTCGCGCCTGGCCGGCGCATCGTCGCCTCGCCTGTCGGGCGCGGCCGGCAGTCCGCGTCATGGGGCGCCGGCTCGGCCGGCTCCTGAGCCGGATCGTACGGGTTGGGCAGGTTGTACGCAGAAACCTCCAGACCCGGCTCGACGTCGAACACCGCACACGCGACCTGGGACTCATCACAGGGGCCGATCGACGCGGACGAATCGCCGGCGAGCCCGCCGGAGAAGACCGCGGACTCCAGCGCCTGCGTGCCGGCGGCCAGCAGAACGAGCACGAGACCGGCCGCGCCCCAGCGGTAGAGGCGGCGCCGGACGACCGGCGAGAACGGCCTCCTTGGCGCACCGCCTCCCGCGAGCCTGGCGAACGCGGGCCGGTCGAACACGGACGGCCGGGGAGCATAACGGGCGAGATCGTCCGCGGTGGGCGTGCCGAGAATCGGAGCGGCAGGCCAGACGGCGGGCGCGGGCGCCTCCTGCGGGACGGGGACCGGGCGCCGCCGGGACCGCACGACCACCACGATCGCCGCCGCCGCCAGGGCCGCCGCGACCGCGAGCCACAACCTCCGAGAGATGATCATTCGCCGCACGCCCGGCAGCGTACTGGACGACACCGACCGAATCCGCCCCTCGCCACCAGACCAGCGCGGTGGCTACTCTATGCACGTATTCGATTACAGAAAGAGAGATCTCGTGTTCGTAGCCTTGATGGGCATCGTCGTGGCGCTGGGCGCGGCGCTCGTCGCCGGCCTGGCCGCCCACGTCGCCGGCCGGGCCATCTCCCAGCAGGTCCGGCAGGACTTCCGCGAGGGCAGCGGCCTGGTGAGCGGCATCGTCGGCACGCTGTTCGCCATCAGCGTCGGCCTCGTGGTCGTCGCCGCCTGGAACCAGGTCAACTCGGCCACCCAGACCACCTCCACCGAGGCCAGCAACCTGGTCGACGTCTACTGGTACTCCCGCAGCCTGCCCGAGCCCCAGCGCGAGACGATACGGCGCCTGGCCGACGAGTACGCCACCACGGTGATCCGCCAGGAATGGCCGCTCATGGCCGAGCAGCGGACGCTGTCACCGGCGGCCTGGCACTCGGTCGAGCAGCTGCGCGCCTACTTCCAGACGATCGAGCCGAGCACCAGCGCCGCCTCCACCCGCTACGGGCAGGCCATGACCCGCATGCAGGCCGTGCTCGACGCCCGCAGGGCCAGGGCGCAGATGGCCGACACCGGTGTGCCGCCGCTGCTGTGGATCGCCCTGGCCGGCTGCGGGCTCATCGCCGTGCTGCCGGCGATCATGTGCGGCGGCCCGGTACGCAAGGTGCACATCACCATGGCGGCCGTGGTCGGAGGGCTGGTGGGCATGGTGCTGTTCCTGGTCTACCAGCTCGACTTCCCGTTCAGCGGCGGTGTGACGATCTCGCCCACCGCCTTCGAACAGGCCCTCGACCGCTTCGCCAGCATCCGTTCCTTGGGCGCCGGCTGACCACCGGCCGGCGCGTTCCAGGACGACCACGGGGATCCGCCTGCGGCTTCCGGCCTCGTAGGTCCACCGGCGCGAGCCCGGTCATCAGACGCCAGAGCCGCTCCCATTCCGGCCCTTCGGCAGTGAACCGCTCGCCGACCTCCGGTACGGCCACCACGTTGAGGTACCAGGCGGGGTGCGTGGGGGTCACGACCGAACCTGACGCGACCAGGACGTGTTCGGCGACCGAGGGGCCGGGGCTGTCGGCGGCGTCGTCCCACATCAGTGGCCTCCTGCGGTGAGGTCCTGGGAGAAGCCGCGTTCGGACAGGGCGCGTGACGACACCTTCACCGGCTGCGAAACCACGGAGATCACTGCTGGAAGGTGTTGTCAGGGCCGGGGAAGATGCCTTCGCGCACCTCCTTGGCGAACAGTTCCACCGCTCCCTTGAGCGTCGTGCGCATGTCCGCGTACTGCTTCACGTAGCGCGGCGGCGGGCCCGACCGCAGGCCGGCGAGATCCTGCCAGATCATGACCTGAGCGTCGGTGTACGGGCCCGCGCCGATGCCGACCGTGGGAATGGACAGGTTCTCCGTGATCTCCCGCGCCGTCTCCGCGGGCACCAGCTCCAGCCCGATCGCGAAGGCCCCGGCCTCCTCCAGGCGCAGGGCGTCGTCGAGCAGGTAGCCGGCGTCCTGGCCGCGCCCCTGGACCCGGTAGCCGCCGAGGCCGTGCAGGTGCTGCGGGGTGAAGCCGATGTGCGACATCACCGGTATGCCCGCCCGTGCGAGTGCCTTGACCTGCGAGACGACGGCGCGGCCGCCCTCCAGCTTGACCGCCTGCGCGCCGGCCTTCATGAAGCGTACGGCGGTGTGGAAGGCGTGCTCGGGAGACGCCTCGAAGCTCCCGAACGGCAGGTCGGCGATGACCAGGGCCCGCCGCGCGTGGGCCGCCACGCCTCGGGTGAGCGGCAGCAGCTCCTCCACACCGATGGGCAGCGTGGAGTCGTAGCCCAGGACGTTGTTGGCCGCCGAGTCGCCGATGAGCAGCACCGGCACCCCGGCCTCGTCGAATATCTCCGCGCTGTATTGGTCGTACGACGTGAGCATCGGCCATTTCTCGCCGCGTTCCTTGGCCTGGCGGAGATGCTGGACCCGTACCTTTTTCGACCCGCCGAAAAGGCTGTCCTCGGTCATTTCCGCTCCTCCTTGGCGACGCGCACGTGAATGAGGGAAGGACGCCCGGACTCCAGCGATTTGCTCAGGAGCCGGGCGAACTCGGCGGCGCCGCCGGCGGTGTGGCCGTCGACGCCCATCGAGGTGGCCAGCGCGGCGAAGTCGATGGCCGGATGGCGTAAGTCGGTGCCGCGATATTTCTCCTTGCCGGGAATGCGGGCGCTGATCTGGGATTCGACGACGAGGTAGGAACCGTTGTCGACCACGACGAACGTCACCGGGGCCTCCTGCTCGGCCGCGCTCCACAACGCCTGCGGGCAGAACATGGCCGATCCGTCGCCGACGACGCACACCACCCGTTCGCGGTGGCCCAGCGACAGGCCGATCGCGGCCGGCATGGCCCAGCCGAGCCCGGTGCCCTCGCCCCAGAAGTAGCGGCCGGACTCGGTCGTCCGGTATTCGCGGCGCAGCCGGGGCGAGATGCACCACGCCTCGTCGACCAGCAGGGTGTCGGCCGGCAGCGTACTGGTCAGCACGTCCACCGCGGCCGAGGGCGGCATCGGGCGTTCCAGGGTGAAGCCCGCCCGCCGCAGGGCCGGTGTGAGCGGTGCGGGTGCGGCGTCGCGCCCCAGTTCACGTACGAGGGCGCGCAACGTCAGGTCCAGGTCCCCGGCCGCGCCGGCGCGTACGGGGCGGTGGCTTCCGAGTTGCCCGGCCGTGGCCACGACCTGCAGCAGCTCGGTGTCCGGCAGCATCGGCTCGGGGTCATAGTGCACGACGGGGAAGGGCCGGGGCCCGATGTGCAGCACCTTGGCGAAGCCGCCGAGCACCTCACGGATGTGGGCGGCCTGCGTCGGCGGCAGGTATCCGCGCCAGAGCGGATGAACCGTCGGGAACGGGTTCACCCCGGCGAACGGGGTCCCCCACACCGGCGCGCGCAGCGACTCGGCCAGCGCGACGGCGGCCCGCCCGGCGCCGGCCAGGTGGATGTCGGAGGCCAGCACCACGGCCAGCTCACCCGGCCCGGCGGCCTTCAGGACCGACACCAGCTCGGTGACGTCTCCGGCCACCGGCCGCGGCCACGGTCCCGGCCTGCCGGTCTCGGCCGGGCCGCGCTCGTTCTGGACGTTGAGCGGAATGCTGACGAGGACGGGCCCCATGGGCGGGGTCATGGCCTCGCGGTAGGCCCGGTGCAGAGCCGGCGCCAGCTCGGTCAGGTGCGTCACCTCGTACACCCATTTGACCACCGGCCGGGCCATCCCGGCGACGTCGCCGGACAGGAGCGGCTCGGTCAGCATGTGACGCAGGTCGGTCTGGCCGGCCGTCACCACCATGGGCACCCGGGTGGTGAGGGCGTTGTAGAGGGCGACCTCGGCGTTGCCGACGCCCACCGCGCCGTGCAGGCTCACGAACGCGGGCTTTCCCGTGGCCCGTGAGTATCCCTCGGCCATGCCGACGACCGTGCCTTCCTGCAGCCCGAGAACATAGCGCAGGTCGTCTGCCCGGTTGAACTCCAGCATCATGGGGATTTCGGTGGCTCCCCCGTTTCCGAAGACGGTGTCGGTTCCTTCCGCTCGTAACACCTCGATGAGCAGCTCGGCTCCGGAGATGTCGGCGAATTTCATATTCCCCCCTTTTCCGCACGATTTCCCCGGCATCCTCAATATCGTCACCGAGGCCAACGGCGAACATATCCATCAGCCGCTTGACTGTCGTCAACCCCAGATTGGACTTTTTCTCCACCAATCGCGGTAGCGCATATCAGATGTGAACCACCGGATTACTCAGAGTGCGAGGGGGCCGAGTTCCCGGGCGGTCGCGGCGAAGTCCCGGATCAGGGCGGACTCGGTGGCGGTGCGCCAGATGAGCGCCCACTGGGCCACGGGGGCGTCGCGGATGGGCAGGTAGATGTGGTCGGGCCGGGCGTAGTAGCGGATGGAGTGCGCGAAACACGGCGAGACGGCCTCGCTGTTCGCGATCAGAGGGGTCATCTCCGCGGACGTGGTGACGATGGGGCCGATGCGGATCAGGCGTCCGCTGGGCGTATGGGTGGGTACGAGCCAGTTGCGCCAGTAGTCCGGCCGGGCTCCGCCGAAGACGATCTCGTCCCCGAGGTCTTCGTACGACACCGACTCCCACCCGGCCAGACGATGGTCAGGGCCGACCACGAGCACGACGTCCTCGACGCTGACGACGGGGCCGACGGTGAGGTCGGGCTCCCGGACCGGCAGCCAGGCGATCAGCAGGTCGATGTCTCCGGAGCGCAGCAGCCTGAAGGGGTCGGCGAAGCCGGCGTAGCGGAGCTGGAGGTCGCATTCGGGGCGGCGGCTCCTGAAGGCGTCGAAGAGCGGGCGCAGGTCCTGGGGATTCTCGTTGACCATGCCCAAGACCAGCGTGCCGGTCTTGCCGCGGGCGGCCAGGGCGGCGCGTTCGATGCCGTCGCGCAGCCCGTCGTACATCGGCTTGAGGTCGCCGAAGAGCTGCAGCCCGATGGGGGTCAGCGAGACGCGGCGGTTGTCGCGTTCGAACAGGGCGGCGCCGATGCGGCGTTCCTGCTTCTTGATCGCCTGACTCACCCGGGCCGTCGTCACGTGCAGCCGCTCCGCCGTACGGCCGAAATGCAGCTCTTCCGCAAGGGTCAGGAAGATCTCGATGTCGCGAAGTTCCACGCGGTCCCGTCCGTCGTTTAGCGAGAGGTTAAGGCACGATACTGGATCAGGCGTTGTCGACTCAGGCCTCCTGGCGCCACGCTGATCACGTGAACATCGTCGCTTCCGCGGTGACGCTGTACGTCGACGACGTGGCGGCGTCCAGCACCTTCTTCACCACTCACCTGGGCTTTCACGAGTCGGTGGCGAGTGGGACCTACGCCTGTCTCGTCCGTCCGGACGCCACCGGCGACATCGTGCTGCAGTTGCGCGGAGCCGGGGAGCGGCCCGCGACCGGGGTCGTGGTGACGTTCACCGTCACCGATGTCACCGGCGAGTACGACCGGCTCGTACGGGAGGGCGTCACCATCAGCGTGCCGCTGCGCGACGAGCCGTGGGCGGAGCGTCTCTTCGAGATGACCGACCCCAACGGCATCGTCATCCGGCTCGTCGAATGGACCGCGCCCGCGGGCCTCTGAGTGCACGACAACATATGCGAAAGGGTTATTGAGCCATGCCTAAAACCACTAGCTGGGACATGAAGGGCACTTGGGACAGCAAGGGTGCCTGGGAGACGCAGGGTCGCTGGGAGGAGGACCGGCGCGCCGGGTTCTCCGAGGCGGGCCTGCGGCGGATGCGTGAGGTGCTGAACGGCCATGTCGCCTCCGGCGCGGTCCCCGGGCTGGTCGCGCTGGTCGGCCGGGGCGGTGAGGTCCATGTCGAGGCGATCGGCACCTTGCACGCGGGCGGCGCCGAGCCGATGCGGCGGGACACGATCTTCCGGATGGCGTCGCTGACCAAGCCGGTCACGGCCGCCGGGGTGATGATCCTGGTCGAGGAGTGCCGGGTGCGGCTGGACGACCCGGTCGAGACCTGGCTGCCCGAGCTGGCCGACCGGCGGGTGCTCAAGAGCATCGACGCCCCGCTGGAGGAGACCGTGCCGGCCCACCGCTCGATCACCGTCCGCGACCTGCTGACCTTCACCTTCGGCTTCGGGGCGGTGCTGGCGGCGCCGGACACCTACCCGATCCAGACCGCGATCCACGAGCTCGGCCTGGACACCACCTCACCGGACTTCGGGCCCGATGAGTGGATCCGCCGGCTGGGCGAGCTGCCGCTGATGTACCAGCCGGGCGAGCTGTGGCA
>NZ_FNVT01000049.1 GCF_900108335.1 Nonomuraea solani | reverse complement strand
CAGCCGCGCCAGCCCATGGCTGTGCCGGCCCACGGGCAGCGCCAGCGCCTCGTCGGCGGGGTATTGGTTGCGCCGGCCCGGCGCTCGCAGCGCGCAGCGGCGCACCATCACCGTGCCCACCACGGTGGCCAGCAGCCGGTGGTGTCCCTTCTCCAGCCGCCCGGGCGGATGTGCGGCCGTCAGGCGGGCCTCCTCCCGGTCCGCGCGCAGGTCCAGATGATCCTGCAGCAGCTGCCGCACCGGCCGGCGGCCCCGCTGCTCACACCAGATCTCCAGCTCGGCGTGGGGCAGCCCGCCGGTGACCGGATCGGCCAGTTCGGCGAGCAGAAGATCGAATAATTTCCTCGAGGTTGCAAAGCAGTCAGCTCTGAGCGCAGTGTCGTACGGTGTCATCGGCTCTTCCTTGCCGGTCGATTCGACTTGGGTCGCACCTTCGAACCTCCGGCAAGTAAGAGCCCCTCGCCAACCACCACCACCGGCACATCACGGTGACGAGCCGGCACCGCCCCCGCCCCGTTGCCCGCTATCGGGTGATCTGCCGAGCAACCGGTTCGGTTAGGGCGAACAGCCCGGGCTCGTCCTGTCTCAGCCAGCCCCGCTCCACCAACCGCCGCAGCTTGCCCCGCAGACCCTCCACCGCCGCGGCCGACTCACCCCGCCCCAACGCCGCCGAGATCTTCCCCGCCCGCATCGCCCGCCCGGTATCGGCCAGCACCTCCAGCACATCCCGATACGCCCGCGGCAACACCGACGGCTCAAGGTCGGCACGCCAAGGCGGCACCGTCACCACACCCCGCCGCACCACCCCGGCCTCGCTGCCCAGACCGTTCTGCCCAGCATCGGCGGAGCCGGCATCCTCGCTTCCCACAACGGGATCGGCGGCGCCACGGCCCTGCCCGCTCAAGATCTCCTCCACCACCTCGGAGGCGATCAGCAGCCGAGACAGCCCCTCTTCCTCGGCCTCGAGCCGCGCCTGCACCTCGGCAAGGTGCCGGCCAAGCTCCTCAATCCGCTGGCGGGCTTCGGCTTGCCGCCGTGCCAGTTCCTCCAGTAACGACCCCATCGCCACCACCGCCTGCACCCACAGTAGAAGGCGGTTTCACGATCAAACAGCCAGGACAGCGAACGCCCAGCTCAGCCAGTCACTACAAAGGAGCTACACCCATCGCCGATGTGACAGGGAAGCAACCGTTCCCTGTCACATCCAAAGCTTCTCCCCTGATGTCCTCCAGCGCGGTGTACCACCTGCCCGAGCGCCGCGTGCCTCCTGAACTGCTCGACGCCCCCAATCAGCGAGCGCGACAGCCCCACCGCGTTGCTATGTCCCAGTCCGCCCGAGCCTACGGCGGGGTCAACACCGCCGACCTGTCCGAGGTTTTCCGCTTCCCCTCGCGCTGTCACGCAAGGTGCCGTTAGGCAGAATTTCGGAGCGGATACCCGGGGTGATCACGGCGATTAGAACAATCCAGTGGCCGCTTCACCGTTTCCAGCCTTACCCGACCGCTGGGCCCGCGCGCGTAGTTCGTCGCGCAGATACACCGGTCCGCTGAACCCGTCCGCGCGGCTGACAAGAAACCGCTCGGTAACCTGGTTCCGGGCCGGAACTGTGCGGCAGCGCTGGAACTCCAGGTCGGCCGCGAGCTCGGGGACCAGGTCGTCGAGCTGCGCGTTCAAGTGGGTGTATTTCTCTCTGCCCAGTTCCTCAGCCCGCTCGCACGCGGTGCGGATCGCTCTCCACGCGGGCCAGTCCACGTCGGCCGCCTGGATAATGGCCTCGGCTATCGGCCGCCGAGCGGCCACTCCCTTGGCAGCCCGGAAGCTGGGGTTGGCCAGCAGCGCCTCGACCAGCTCGGCACGCTGCGCCTGCTCCTGTTCGCGGAGCTCATCATCGTCCTCATTTTCGTAGGTTTCGCGAGCGTAGGTCGCGCGCATGGCCTCCGCTGCCGCGAGTTCCCGCCACTCGGCGTACCAGGGCGTACGGTCCTGCCAAACGTGCACGATGCCGTTCGCGGCGAACGCAACATCCATCTGACCGATCTGCCCCGTGTGCTTGGCCAAGTGGGCGGGTGCGTCTGCTACCCGGTTCTCATCGTCAGCGGGGGCGAACGGAGAGGCTTGCAGGTAGAGCAAGCCGCCTCCGTGCTGGCGGGCGGTGTCTAGGAAGGTCGCCAGGTCAAGCGTGTCTGGACCGAGGCGGACCTCGTGTCCGAGGTCAGTGTCGGGGATGGCTGGCACCAGCGTCATCGCTGCCTGCTCCGCGAACTTCCTGACCGTCGCGGCGGGCTTGGAAAGGTCTTCCATGAGCACCACCGTAACTATGCGAACCGACAAAATTTCGGAGCGTGACAACCTGGCAAGGCCGTAGAGCAACCCTTCGCAATCTACCCGGGCCTGAAGTTGAGACGCCGGCCACGCTTAGTGAGCATCAGCACGGCCAACAGATCGGATGACGTGCACCGGTGCGGCTGCGACACCTCGGAAGGGGCCTACGGGTCGCCCCGGTAACTCAGCCGCCGCCAATCTCGGCCAAGCATCGTTCGCAAAGACCCGCGATCACCTCGAGGAAAAGAATCGTAATCTCAGTTCTATCGCTCGAGCCACCCGACCAGAAGGATCTTTCGCGCAAGACAAATGCGACAGACCAACACAAAATTGAATGGTCAAGGGTGGGCTATTGACCGGCGGTTGCTCGGTGGTTGCTCTTCGGCCATGGGCACGCCTGAACACCGGTCGGCATTTTCGGGCATTTTGAAAGCGGCAGAACTGGGCAGAACGATACAATGGAATACGTTGAGGCAGGGTCCGGCATAAAAGCTTCGGTCTTTTAATCCGTAGGTTCCGGGTTCGAGCCCCGGGCGCCCTACCACTCCATACCCCATCCGACCTGCACTTTCTCGCTTCTCGACGGTCGTCTGCGAGGCGCAGATGGCCGAGTTCATGCTCGTCACATGCTCTTCGGCACGCGTCCGGCACATCGGCAGGCCGATGGCGAGGGCGAATTGTGGTGGTTTCCGATGCCGAGTATCGGCCGCCACAGACCGGACTGTAAAGCCAGACCCGCACGACGCCCAAGAGAAGGGCCGGATAGGAGCGTTCGCGGGCGGGACACGCCCGACTTGATCGCAGACCCGTCCAAGCACTGGTCAAGCCGTCTTCGGTCAGATCACATGCTTTCACGAGCGACGTCAATACCCATGGATCAAGATCTTTAGGCGGCTGCAGGCCGCTCCTCGCCAGCCGTAGGTACTTGAGGCGCTCAATGAGCTTGCGCGGGGCTGTACGGTTTTCGGCTCTGGCGCACTTTCGGTGGTGACGGACAGTGGTTAACCGAGCAGGATGCGATGGAGGAGCGCGAAGCCGGCTCGCCCGTACATCTGCCTTTTGATCATTCCCGGCAGCAACGTCCCCCGGACATCGCCACGCAGCCCGCCCACGACGTGACCGACCTCAACGACCTGCGATCCATCCGCCGAAAACCCGTCGTTGCAGGCACGATAAACGAATACCGCCACGCCGCGTAACCGCAGCTCAGACCACGTAACTCAATATTCGAACGGCACACCCTCTACCCGCTACAGCGTCATCCCCTGACGTTGCCGTCAAAAGCCAGAAGCCCCGCCGGAAATCACTTCGGCGGAGCCTCCGCGCATAACACTTTACTTATTTCGAGGATGGTCAGAGCTATTCCGGCAAGATTTTCCGAATCACCGAATTAGCCGCCAATCCGGGAATCTCTGAAGTCAGATAATAATGCACCTCGCGGAGAAAGTCAGAGAAAGCACTCGCGAGCTCCTCACGCTCGACAGCAACCCGCCAGGGATGTTTTGAAGAGGTCACGGCAATGAGATCGCCATCGCAACGCAGACGGATAACCTCTTCGCTCTCCGTGAAGCCAAACGCCACATCTTCTCCTGACAAGAGACGCCTCTTCGCGTGAGAAAGCGAAAGGGCCAGATCAACGAGTGTCACAAATCTTCTCTTCGAGATGACCTCCACGCCGTCTATGACCATCTCGACATTAACGCCGAAGTACTTGTAGCGAAGGTCAATCTCCGGAAGATCCACAGGATCGCCCTGTTTAGCCCTTTCCCAGGTCCTCAGCCAGGGCGAGTCCGACTCCGGAAGAGAGAAGGAAAGATGAATCATGTTCCTCCTTGCAGAAGGCTCTCGCACTTAGCCTGGATCCACGGCGTGAAACTCGAGGCGAGAGCCGCGAAATGAAGTGAGGTGCCCTCCGAGCTGGGAGGATGGGAGTTCTCTACGCTCCATCGCCCCGCTGCAAAGGACACCTCATAAGTTGAGATTCTCCCATGCCGCCAGCCGTACCCAGGCGATCTTCGATGACGAGCATGTGATCTCCTACGCGGGGCTGGCTCCGGCGCTGCGACTGGCCGAGCGGTGCGGGCTGGAGCGGCTGGTCGGCGAGCACGTGGCGCTGGGCGCGGCCGAGGGGGTCAACGCGCCGGCGAAGGTGGTCTCGATCGTGGCCGGGATGGCCTGCGGTGCTGACAGCATTGACGACCTGGACCTGCTGCGGCACGGCGGGATGGACAAGATGTTCACCGGGATCCGTGCCCCGTCCACCCTGGGATCGTTTGTGCGCGTATTCACGTGGGGCAACGTGCGCCAGCTCGACAAGGTCGCGCGCCAGATGCTGGCGGCGCTGGCCGCCTGCACCCCGCTGCTGCCCGGCAAGGACGTGCTGGCGTTCTTGGATATCGACTCGATGCAGCGGCGCACCTACGGGTATGCCAAGCAGGGCTCCGGCTTCGGACATACCAAGATCCAGGGAAAGAGTGTCCTGGTCAGGGGGCTGAACGCGTTGACCGTCACCTTGTCCACGCCGCTGTCGGCTCCGGTGGTGGCCGCCAGCCGGTTGCGTGGTGGCACGGCCGGGTCGGCCCCGCGGTGCCGCCTCGGCGGTCCGCGAGTCCATCGGCACCGCCCGTCAAGCGGGCTGCACCGGCACCCTCATCCTGCGCGGTGACAGCGCGTTCTACAACGCCGGCGTCATCGCTGCCTGCCGTGACAACGACACCCGCTTCTCGGTCACCGCCAAACTCGACCCCAGGGTCAAAGCCGCGATCGCCGCCATCGATGAGGACGCCTGGACCCCCATCAAGTACCCGCGGGCGATCTTCGATGAGCAGGCCGGTAGCTGGGTCTCCGATGCGCAGGTCGCCGAGATCGGCTACACCGCCTTCACCACGAAGAAGGGCAAGGCCGCCGGCGCCCGGCTGATCGTGCGCCGCGTCAAAATGCGCAACGAGCAGGCGGGGTGTGGTCAAGACGAACTGTTCCCGGCCTGGCGCTACTACCCGATCTTCACCGACAGCCCCTATACCCTCATCCAGGCCGAGGCGCACCATCGTGACCACGCGGTGCAGGAGCAGGTCAACGCCGACTTGATCAACGGGCCGCTCGCGCACATGCCCTCGGGCGCGTTCACCACGAACGCCGCGTGGCTCACGCTGACGGCCATCACCCACAACCTGCTGCGCGGCTTGGGCTCTCTGGCCTCGGCCTTCCATGCCAAAGCACGCGGCGCGACCCTGCGCCGCCACTTCATCGTCGTGTCCGCCCGCCTGGCCCGGCACGGCCCGGCCGACGGGCGCGGCCACCTCACCCTGCACCTACCCCAGCGATGGCGCTGGCAGCCCGCCTGGACCGGCGCCTTCACCGCCACCCACGATCCACCCGCCTTCGCCGCGGCCTGACCAGCCGAAAATCCAGGTCACATAACGTCGACTACCTCCACGGTCACCCGCGCCCAGGCGCACCCCGAGCCCCCGAACGCACCCGGACAAGCCGCGACCCGAGCACGGCGACCCTTCCACGCCCGAAAACAGCCCCTTCACCTGCGGAACCGGTCCTCGTGGAGGAATTGGACCAGAAAACGATCAGACGAAATCACGCCGTGGATTCAGGCTTAGAACGGGAAGGCGGTCACAACTTTGCCCTCATTCACGATCACGCGGATTTTATTCAAATTTCCGCTCCCATTTTCCGGACCAGCTTTGCCGACCGTAGCACCGAAATCCCATTCGTAGATCTTCCCAGGTCGCGGGTCGCCAGTGACCGGATCTGGCGTGTTCGGCTTGGGAGTGCCGCGATTGATGGTGTCAATAATCCTCTGACGGACCTTGTTCTCTTTACCAGTGAGGATACTCGCCTCGTCGTCGACCAGTGCACCACCGGGTCGATGGCGGTCCAGAATATGCTGCCAGTCCCCATTATCCAGCGCTGACTTGCCACAAATTCTGTTCGAATTATGGACGAGTACCGAAGTTGCTCCGGCCAGGACGTAGTACGTGTGGAGGTCATCGACCGTCAGGTTGTGCACCCGTTGGACCGTCGTCCATGCCTTGACTGCGGTGATCTGGACGTAGGCGCCCGCAGACGTTCGCAGCCATGTCCCGGACCTCAGTTGCCCGGCATCCACCCACTCTCGGAGGGCAGGTACCCAGAAGGGGTGGTTGTCTGTAGCGGTGACCGTGCTGGTGGCGGTTCCTTGGCTACCATCGGTGTCCACAGTGATTTCGACGAGGTCTTTCTTGCCCTGTCCTGTGATCAAAGCCGTTACGGACCTGACTGCCGTGCGGCCTGTCGTGGGGTCGCTTGCGACTACGCGATCGCCGATCTTGATGTCTTCGATGGCCTTGGTGCTGCCGTCGGCCATCAGCACTTTGGTGCCGGGAACGAAGCTGTTGCCCTCGTCACACGAGCTGGAGGTCGGAGACCCCGGGTCTCCGTACAAATCGGTCGCTTCGTCGGGATCGACCGCAAAGGCGCCATCTTTGCATAGCCCGGTAAACTGCAAGGATTCATCGCAGTTGATGATGTTATCGGCGCTAGGGTCGCCCACACCCTCGGGCGTCGCGAGGGAGGCGTCGTCCACCGGGATGGCATCTGGGTTGGCACACGGCTGCCAAGGAACAGTACATCCGTCGATAGATGAGTGCTTCTTCAAAAGATCTGCTATGGCCTTGGCCAGTGCTTCAAAAGCACCCTTTCCATCCGTCTTACATTTGCTCGCAGGCTTGCAGTCCTTTGCTGGTTCCTTGCACTTGCTCGCAGGATTGCAGCCCTTCGGCGGCGGCGTCTTGCACCTACTCGCAGGATTGCAGCCCTTCGGCGGCGGCGTCTTGCACCTACTCGCAGGATTGCAGCCCTTCGGCGGCGGCGTCTTGCACCTACTCGCGGGCTTGCAGTCCTTTGGTGGGGGCGGCTCATGCGGTTTCGGATTCGATGGGTGGGGCAACGTAGTTTCGATCCTCTCCAGCGGGGGATCGAGGTATACCTTTTTCGGCGAGGTTTGTTGCACAAGCGCGATCGCAAAGATGAGTAGATTGGTCTTCACGAAAGCATTGCCGGCTGTTTTCCAGATTTTTCCTGGCCCCGGTGTTTTTGCGGGCTCTTGTTTGGGGGTCGGCGGCGTGGGGTTGGTCTTGGGCGTGGGGTTCGTCTTGGGCTTGGGCGGCGCCACGTACGGTTTGGGCGGAGAATATCCCTTTGGGTGTGTCTCGTTGGGCGCCACCATCACGGCTGTGCCATTGCCGGCTTCCATCATCAGGACGTGGCCGGTGGGGTCGGTGGCGACGAGCGGGTTGCCGTTTACGTAGGTGTATCGGTTGGCTTGGATGGACGGCGTGGGTGACAGCGTCCAGGTGTCGCGGGAGGTGAAGGTGCCGGTGCCGGGCTGGTACCAGCGGGCGTGCATGTTGACGTTGCCGGTGTCGGGGTCGGTGTATTCGCTCTGGTAGCCGAGCGCTGGTTTGGTGCCGCTCTGGGCGGTGACTTCGCCGAAGGGGTTGTAGCTGGTGGTGCTGGATAGGGCGGTACCGGTGAAGGTGCCGACCAGGTCGTGGTGGAGGTCGGTCAGGGCGCCGGTGGCGGGGTTGCCGCCTTCCTTGACGCTGACCAGGCCACCGACGGGGTCGCGGCCGTAACTGGATTGCACGGCACCGCCGGCGTTGGTGATGGCGATGATGTCGTTGCCGAGGCCGGCGTAGACGAACCGCTCCTGGTTGCCGGCTTTTTGGCGGGTGAGCATGCGGTCGAAGGCGTCGTAGGTGTAGGTGGCGTCGCCGTCGTTGATGAGCCGGTCGAAGGCGTCGAAGGTGAGGTTGCGGGTGTTGCCGTTCTTGGTCTGGCCGGCCAGGGTGCCGCGGGGGGTGTAGGTGTAGGTGCTGCCGTCGCCTGCGGTGAGGCGGTTGCGTTCGTCGTAGGTGTAGGTCTTGTCGCCGGCTTTGGTGCGGTTGCCGGCGGCGTCCCACGCGTAGGCGGTGGTGGTGCCGTCGGGTCCGGTCCAGGAGGTGAGGCGGCCGGCGTGGTCGTAGCCGTAGGTGTTGGTGCCGGCGCCGGCGAGCCCTTCGGTGGCCTTGGAGGTGAGGTTGTCGTCTTTGTCCCAGCCGTAGGTGATCTTGGCGAGTTGGCCGCCGCTGCTGCCGGTCAGCGTATGGGTTTTGGCCCGGTCGAGGGCGTCGTAGGTGTAGGTCTGGGTGTTGGCCGGGTTGGCCGAGGTGATGGTTTTGAGCCGGTCGGCGCCGTCGTAGGCGTAGGTGTTGGTGCGGCCGCTGACCGGGTCGGTGACGGTCTTGAGCCGGCTGTCGGCGTCCCAGGTGTAGGTGGTGGTGCCGGTGACGTCGATGCGCTGGGTGGGGTTGCCGAGCGCGTCGTAGGCGAACGCGGTGCCGGTCCCGGTCGGCGGGGTGAGCTTGGTCAGCAGGCTGCGGTCGTTGTACTCCAGTTGCTGGTCGCTCACGGTGGTGGGGCGGTCGGCCAGGTCGTAGCCGTAGGTCTTGTCGCCGGCGACGATGCCGGCCCCGGAGCCGCTGATCTTGGTGAGGCGGTTGAGGTTGTCGTACTGCTTGTCGTGGCGGACGCCGCCGGGCTGCAGGAGCGCGGTCTCGTTACCGGCCGCGTCGTAGACGTGCGTCCAGGTGCGGTCGGCCGGGTTGGGGTGCGCGCTGGTGGCCGGCTCGGTGAGCGTTTCGATCAGGCCGAGGGTGTTGTAGCCGGTCCAGGTGGCGTTGCCGCGGCCGTCGGTGAGGCGGGTTTGGGCGCCGGTGGCGTCATAGCCGAACCTGGTGGTGATCGATTCACTGGCGGAGACGGGCTCGATGAGTTCGGTCAGCAGGTTGGTGGCGTCGTAACTGCGGCGGGTGATGTGGCCTTCGCCGGAGGTGGAGCGGGTGGGATTGCCGGCCGCGTCGTAGCCCAGGCCGACGGTGCGTACGGTGGCGCCGGTGTCGTCCAGGCTCTTCACACCGGTAAGGCGGCCGGCCAGGTCGTATTCGCCGATGGTGGCGTTGCCGATCGCGACGTTCGTGGTCTTGGCGGGCCGGCCGGCCAGGTCGTAGGTGTAGGTGGTGATGTCACGCGCCGGGTCGGTGACGGTCTCGACCTGTCCAGCGGCGTTGAGCTCATAGTCGGTGATCTTGTCGCCCGGCAGCACTTCCTTGGTCAGGTAGCCGGCGTCGTTGTAGTACAGCTTGGTGGTGTAGGCCGCGTTGGCAGGCTTACGTTCGAGCACGGTTTGGGTGATCTGCCGGCCCAGGTCGTCGTAGGTGGCCTGGGCGCGGGCGCCGGTCGGATCGATGGTCGCCAGCGTCTCGCCGGCCAGGTCGTGCTCCGCAATCCATTGCCCGGCAGGCTGCCCCGGCGCTGCGGGCGGGTCGGTCACTCGGACCAGGTTGCCAAGTGCGTCATATTCGCCCGTGGTGATCTGTCCGCGCGCGTCGGTGAGCTTGGTCGGGCGTCCCGCCGCGTCGTAGGCGTAGGCCATCTTGGGAGTGACCTGGGTGCCGCCGGGCGGCGTGTACGGCATGGCGGTCAGCGAGGTACGGCGGCCCATCCGGTCGAAGCCGGTGGTGGACAGGCGACCTTCCGGATCGACGACGTGGGTTTCCCAGCCTGCACTGTTGTAGCCGATCCGGGTCGTGGGACGGCCTTGTCCGGCGGCCCCGGCCTTTTCGATCGTGACGCTGGGCACCTTGATCTCGATGAGGCGGCCGAACGCGTCGTAGCGGCTGGTGGTGGTGTAGTCGGCGGCGCTGGCCCCGTCGGCGGTGCCGCGCGGATCGGTGACGGCGGTGGTCAGGCCCCGGTCGTCGACCGTCCAGGTGGTGGTGAGGTCGTCATCGCCGTTTTCCACCGTCTGGCGGGTCAAGATACCGACGGCGTTGTAGGCGTAGGTGACGCTCTCTTCACGCGTGCCGCCCGCCGCGCCGGTACGCGTCTCTTTGGTGACCTGGTCGTTGGCGTCATAGGCGAAGACGGTCTTGCGCTTGAGATTGCCGGGATCCAACGTGGCCGAGGTGAGCCTGCTGGCGGCGTCGTAGACATAGTCGGTCGCGGTGAACCCTTCGCCGGACACTCGCTTGGTGAGATTGCCCGCCCGGTCGTAGGTGCTGGCCTGGAGGGTGACGTTCTTGGGAGTGGCCGAGTCGTTCAGTTTGACGCCCTCACCGATCACCTTCGACAGCCGACCATCGGCGTAGTAGGTGAAGGACGTCTTGCGGCCCATCGAATCCAGGGAGGCCGCGAGGCGACCGGCCGGGTCGTAGGAGAACGACTCCAGGACGATGTCCTTGGCCGGTTGCGGGCTGACCGGGCTGCCGGTCCAGTTCTTCAGCGTCGTCGCCGCGTGTTCCCAGCGTTCGGTGTAGGCGTAGCCGAAGACCGAGCCCAGTTGGTTGGTGACCGTCGCTTGCAGGCCGAGCCGGTTCCAGGTGGTGCGGACCACGCCGCCCTCGGGATCGGTGGCGCTCTCCTGATGCCCGTAGGCGTCATAGGTGTAGGTGGTGGTCCGCGCCGGGTCGCCGCCGGTCAGGTCGGTGACGGTTGCGGTGAGTGTGTTGCCGTCCGGGTCGTAGGTGTAACCGGCCTTCGCGGTGTGGGTGACACTGGTGATCTCGTTCTTCACCCCTGCAGAAGTCTGGGTGGCGAGCCTGTTGAGGTTGTCGTAGGTGAAGGTGGTCTTCACCCCGCCGGGCTCCGCGTCCGAGATCTGGGTCTGCGTCGTGACCCGGCCCAGCGTGTCGTGCTCGTATGTGGTGGCCAGCCCGGCCGGGTCGCTCTGTTCGGCCAGGTCTCCGGCGGCGTTGTAGCCGAACGTCGTCACGTTGTTTTTGGCGTCGGTGCGCGTCTTGACCAGGCCTGCCGGGGTGGTTCCGCCGCCGACGGCCGGCTCGCTGCCGTCGGTATAGGCCACGCTGTTGGAGCGTCCGTTGGGGAAATCGAGCGTGGCCGGGGTGGTCTGCTTGATCTCCTCGCCGTATTGGTTGTACTCGGCCGTGGTGGCGTAGGTGTTGTCGGTGGGCGAAGAGGAGCGGCCGTCCCGGACGGTGTGCAGCAGGTCGTTGCGCGGGTCGAAGTCGTCGTCCTTGTTGACGTGGTAGGCGCCCCAGGATCGGGTCGCGACCGAGTCGCCCTGCCGGAAACAGGTGTAGGGGTTGTCGTAGTCCTCGGCGGCCGATTGCGCTGCAGGCAGCGGCGTACAGGTGGCCGTGGCCAGCATGTTTCCGCGCCCGTCGTGACTGGTGTTCGTGACGTCACCGTTGGGAGCGGTCACTTCCTGCAGATAGCCCGCGCTGTCATACAGCACGCTGGTCTTCTGCGCTTTCTGGTCGGTCCAGGACTTGAGGCGGTTTCCGCGCCAGGCGTCGTATTGATAGCTCAGCGTCCCGCCTTGAGGGTCGCTGTAGGAGATCGTCGCGATGCCGGTCTTGGGGTCGATGGGGCTCGGCGTGGTGAGTTTCCAGGTGCCGCCGTGCTGGTCGGTGTGGGTCAGCAGGCGGTCTTTGGCCGGGTCGTAGGTGTTGTCCGCCCATACCCGGCCGGACGGCAGCGTGATCTTCGCGAGCGCGTGAGGTGCAGCGGCGCGGGCGGCGTAGTGCGCTGTGCTCTGCCCGGCGCTCAGCGCCTGGTCGTAGACGGCGACCTCGTCGATCTGGCCGGCGAACCCCCAGGCGGTGAGCCCGGCACCAGAGTTCGGCGGCTTGGCGGCCGGCCAGCCGGTCTTGGTGATGCCGTCGCCGATGCTGGCATAGCCCAGCCAGTTGTGGTCGATGGTGCCGGTCAGCGTCCCAACCGCGACACCATCCAGGTACAGCGTCTGTGTGTTGCCGGAGCCGGCCAGCACGACGTGATGCCACTGGCCGTTGGTGACCGAGGCGGCCGAGGTGATCGGATCGATGCGCGGCGCGCCGCCTGCATCAAGGATCCGGAACTGGCCGCGCAGTTTGCCGTCGGTGCCGACGTACAGCAGTGGGCTGCCGCCGTCGTCCCGCTCCGTCATGACGGGCTCTTTGGGAGCGGCGTAGGCGAGCATGCCCGAGGTGCTGGTCTTGAACCACAGCTCCAGCGACAGCTGATCGGCCAGGCGCGCCAGAGCGTGGTCGGGCAGCCGCACCCGGGAGGTTCCAGAGAAGGAGGCAGCGGTGTTGGCGGTGCCGACCAGCGCACCCGGCTGCTCCAGACTCACCTCCTTATAGGTGGCCTCGCCGGCGCCCCAGCCCCAGCTTTCCGCCTTGGTGGTCGGCTCCGGCTCACAATCGCGCGGGCACGTTGTCGGCTGCGCCGTGGGGTCAGGCGTGGGAGTGGGGGTGGGCTTGACGGCCGGTTCGTCCAGCCGCCAGTACCCCACCGGCTCGTCGTCCTCGACCACGCCCCGATACGGCGAGCCCGTGCCGTAGTCGTAGCGGGTGCAGTTCGGCGCCGCCTCGGCCTGGCAGACACTGATCAGCTTGTCGCCGTCGTAGCCGTAGGTCCACGTCAATGACCTGCCGTTGACCGGGTCGGTGGCCACGCCGGTCACGTGCGCGCCGGTCCAGGTGAAGGTGAGTGAGCGGCCGCCGACTCCGGTGATCTTGTCCAGCTTGCCGTCGGTGCCGTAGGTGAGGTCCTGGGCGCGGCCCCGGTTGTCGGTGATCTTCGCCAGTCTGCCCTGGGCGGAGAAGTGATAGACCGTCGAGGTCTTATCCCTCAGCTTCCAGCCGCCACCTGACACCTCGGCCAGCGCCGCGTACATGCCCGAAGGCGCCTGGAACGTGCCATCGCCCTTCGGCGCAAAGCGCAACCGCTTCCCATCCGGATAGGTCACCAGCAACGACCCGCCCGGCTCGGCAACGACCTTCATGTCGTACCGGGTCGACCAGCCCACGCCGAACAACCCGTCTCGGCGGGCGTCCAGGCTGTTGTAGGAACGCACCACCGACAGATCCGGCCCCACCGTGGCCACCGAAGCATCCACCGCCGTGCTGGTGTAGTTACCCGACGACGGGCCGAAATCCTGGCCGTTCTGGCTCCCTGCGGCCAACTGCGCACCGACGGTGGGCTGGCGTGCGGCCGTGACCAGCACCCGATACCCCGACGTGACCGAGCCGCCGGCCGCCGCAGTGACCTGCACCTGCCACGCATACGTGGTGCCCCACTTCAGGCTGCCAGCCGGGACCTTCCACGCGTTCACCCCGGCCGGCAGCGTGCCGGACGTGATCGGCCGAGTCCCGCCACACCAGGTACTCGGATCGGAGGCGCTCTCCTCCCCCTCCGGACTGGCGCACAGACTGAACAGATACGTGTACGGCGCCGTCCCATCCGTCGCGTGGGCCACCAGCGTCGGCGTCAGCGACCCCGCCTGCGCACCGTTCAACGGCCACATATCCGCCACCACCGGCGACGCGGCGGCATCCAGTGCCTCGGCACGGGCGACACCCGAGGCGAGCGCCTCGCCATCGTCACCACTCGGGCTCGGCGCACTCCGAGGATCCTGATCCCGGACGGCGTTGTCGGCGGCTGCCGAACCCTTCGGCACTTCCATATCTGAGGCTGTGCCCGACGACGGCGTGGCCGTCGTGACCGAGGCCGGCACAAGTGACGCCAATCCCTTGAAGGACCCCAAAGTCTGACGAGGAACCTCGCCGCTGCCTTGCGCCACGGCGGTGACGTCCACAGGCGTCGCAGCCGCGAACGCAACGGCAACCGGCTGTGGTGCCATCTGCAGCAAGCCTGGCGTCAATACCGTCAGCAGCACCGCGGTCATGCCGGTCATCGAACGAGGTGTACGAGCCCATGACAAAAACCGGCGCACGCGCCATCACGCTCCGAACCAACGAGGGGCGGCCCAAGGCGGCGCCGAACGTCACTCCACCCCCGCCCGAGGCCGTAACAGGCACCTCGACTCCGGCAGCTCGGAGCATGTCATCAAACGGGCAAAGCGTAACTTTCGTAAGATCAAGCAGCAAGAGCGATTTTTGCTATCAAACGGACACGGATCGCAACGTACCGGATTCTAGGCGCATCCCTCGCCTTCCTCCTGCCACGTCCCCTCGCCAAACTCCACGACGCGGGAGTGCGCAGCCTCGACTTCACGGCCCTCGGCAACGATCGCGCCGACGTCATCGAGTCGACAGCCCCGCGCCATTACCGCCGTATCCGCAAGGCCGACGACGAAGATCACGATCGGCATTGGACCGCTGGATGTTCAAACGATCCGCATTGCGCACGAGCAGACCGCTGACCCCGGCTCCTTGAAGGACTGTCTCCGTGAAGACCTCACTCGAGCGTTGGCAACGGCGCTCTATCCCGATCCGTTTGGCTAGCCACCAGGTGCGGGGCAGGCTGCTCTCCTCCCCTTGGCTGCGGCCATGGGCAGGGCTACAGGGTGACAGCCAAGTGTTGATCAAGGCATGACAACATAGACGCTGACCTGCGCGGTCTCGGCATGTGCCGAGTTCACAGTGGCACCGTTCGCTGTCGATCACTCACCGGAACGGATCGCCCATGCACATTCGCGCCGCCCTGGTGGCCGCCGCCCTCACCGTCATCGCCGCCCCTTCTCCCGCCTTCGCCCACCCTGCAGCTGGCTGGCAGGACGATGCCGGCTGGGGATCCGTCACCGTCTCGGCCGACCGCCAGCACATCAAGGTGTGCGACCTGTACGACGACGGGCAGGCCGTACGGGTCGAGTACGCCACCAACTACCTCCAGCAGTGGACGATCGTGGACACCAACGGCTCCCGCTGGGGCTGCGGAACCGACACCACCTTCCTCAGCCGCATCACCGTCTTCAAGCTGTGCCAGGGGCGCACGTTCGGCACCTGCCGCCCCTCCGTCTGGGTCTCACGCAACGGCTACATGGGATAAGATCTTGGTCCGCGGCCGAACAACGCCAGACCAGCCGATGCCGTCCATGAGCAACCCGTGAAGGTGTTTCTTGGAGCGTGACGCGGCCGAGATGCGATGCGGCTTCAGGATGTACCCGACTCCTCCGCCGAACAGGTGGCCCCACCGGTTCGGCAGGGGCCTGTGGGGCCCTCACCGCTCGGCCGTGGCGCTCCTCGTCTCTTCGCGTTTCGGCCCTTTGAGCTTGGTGGGTTGCGACACTGGGCAAGCCGCTCCATGCGGTCACGGAAGGCAACGTGGGATTGCCTGTTGGGGAGGTCACTTGCGGTGGCGGAGGCGCAGTGAGCGGCTTGCTGCGGAGGTCACCGCGGAGGGGTCCCGGTGGCGGCCGGTCCTCGCGGCGGTTCCGAGACATCTGCTTGTGCCCCGATGGTGGATCACCCCTGAGGGCGAGCCGTGGGGTGTCTGGCAGGTGCGCGACGGCGCAGCCAACCGCGACGAATGGGCGAGGGCCGTCTACCAGAACGTTTCCTTGGTGACCGAGGTGGAGCGCGTGCATGCCGACCTCGGTGCTGATGGCACTGTCCTGACCGGTTCGCCGACGTCGACCTCGGCGATGCCGGGCCTGGTTCTGCGGCTGCTGCGCCACGCCCAAATACATGATGGGGCGCGCGTCCTGATCGTGGGCACGGGGTCGGGCTATCCGGCCGCCCTTGCCGCCCGCCGGTTCGGCGCCGAGCAGGTCACCTCGATCGACATCAGTCCATACCTGACCGACGCTGCGGCCGGACGCCTGGCCACCATCGGGCTGCGGCCGACACTGCTGACCGGGGACGGGACCGGGCCGCTGCCGGGCCCCTACGATCGGATCGTGTCCATGACGGGGGTCCGTCCGATTCCCGCCTCAAGGCTGGCGGCCTTGCGGCCCGGCGCCCGGCTGGTGACCACGATCGCCGCGACGCCGCTCATTGTCTGCGCGGTCAAGAACGCCGACGGGCGGGCGTACGGCCAGATCGCCTGGGATCGTGGGATCTTCACCACGGCCGACACACCCGACCAGGACCGGCGCGAGCCTGTACCGGCCGTCGCCGACGATAGCGGCGGGGAAGAGAGCCTGAGCCGCTATCCCGTGGTGCGCATCCGGCCGTTCAGCGATGTCGGTGTCATGCTGGAGTTCGCCGTGCCGGGAATCCGGCACGAGTACGAAGAGCACGCCGGCGGACGCCGTACCGTCCGCATGTCCCATCCAGATGGCTCCTGGGCTCGCGCCACCGCCTGCGGTGATGAGCCCTCGCCGGTCGTTCAGGGCGGCCCGCGCCGCTTGTGGGACCTATGGGAGGAGGTACGTCACGACTGGCTCCTGGGAGGAAGCATGCCGGCCTATGGGGCTCAAGCTGTTGTCGAGGCCGACGGCGCCGTCCAGTTGTCACGCGGTCCGTGGCGATACCTGATCCGATGGCCCACATCAGATAGGCGAGCGGTGCGCTACGTTGGTCCTCGCGCAGTTCGTGCGCAGGGATGTGGCGAGGCGTCGTCTTTCGGGACGCCCCCGCCGGTCAGGCGTTGAGGGCCAGCAGCGAGCGCAACTCCGCTACTGCCGGCCGTTCCCGCTGTTCTAGTGGTACCGCGCGCAGGACCATGCGCGCCGTCTCCAGGATGTGGTTGGTCTGGAAGCCGGCGGGCAGCGAGTCGATCAGCTCGGCTGCGAGTCTGGCGCCCTCGTTTGCTCCGCCCAGCGCAGCCGTGCTGATCGCCTCATGGAGTTTGGCGTTCATGCGGTACTGGTAGGACCGCTCGGGAATGATCTGAAGAACCTGGTCGCGGGCGGCGTCTGCCGCTGCCTCGTTGTGTGAGTAGGCGGCTACCCAGCTTTCGGCGAACGGGATCTGATCTGGCTTGAAGAAGTCCCAGCGATCGCCGGTGATCCCCTTGTTCATGTGGTCATGGAGAGTTCGCAGGGTACCGGCCGCTTCTTTTGAGCGGTTCAGCAGCGCCAGTGCCTTGGCCCTGGCGGTCATGAGCCGAGGCCATGGACGACGACTGATCTGGCGAGCGTTCTCGATCAGCCGGAGGACGGTCTCCGGCTCCCGCTGCCCGTACAGACCGTGAATGGCCTCTTCGCTGCGAACCAGAAGACGGAGCTCAAGGTCTGTGGAGGCGTCAGCGGTCTTACGAGCGGTGCTCCACCAGCGGATGGCTGCCCCGTGGTCGCTGATCCGGGTCAGTGCGTTGGCCTGGATGACGGCCAGCAGGGCCGCCACTCGGTACAGCTCTGTCAGCGCGTCGCCGGACGTGGTGTGCATCTGCTGTCGAAGGGCGTAGAGGTCGATCGACAGGTCCTTGATGACCTGGGCGGGTGGGCGTGTGCGCAGGGCGTGCAGGTGATCGGCCCGTGCGATATCCCAGTCCTCGGCACTGCGAGGTCGATCAGTCGTGTGATCGAGTTCCTGTCGAACGATCTCGTCGAAGCCGACGATTCCAGCACTGGCGGCTAGTCCGAACAGCCGTCGGCGTTCCGTGGCGTCCTCCCCAGTCTCCCCGTAATGGTCGTTTATATCCAGAGTACGCACTGGACTCATTGTGGCGGTAGGAGGGATTATCTCCGCATCCGGGACGGATTTCTTCCCGATTTTCTCAGATGCCTCGATAAGCGCGCCTTGCGCATTCGTGGCGGCTTCCAGCGCTTCGACCACTGTACGGGTTGGCTTCCTCTGCCCGTTTTCCAGCTTGTAGACGTAGCTGGTGGAGATGCCCGCCGCATTCGCCACCGCTTCCAGAGTGCGGTTGCCGCGCAGGTGGCGCAGGGCCCGCCCGAACGTCTCTTCGCCCACCGTCGCCTCCGTGCGCCCGAGATCTTTTTCCCTGCTTTTCCCCGCATCCCAGGGAACGGCGGGGAACGTGTGTCCAACGCGAAATATGGACTGCGGCTCCCCGCGCTGGCCACGCTACTGCTGAACGGCGTAAACGTCCCGCGGACCATGCTCGCGCATTCTCGGAACGAATACGCCGTGCCATGCATATGGGATGGAGGTCCTGAAATGTTCGAGTTGCTGTGCGCTCCCGTCGAGCCCGCCGTCCATGACGCCGGAGCCAGGACCTGGGCACGGCTCGACGTGCGGGACCGTCCACTCGCCGTGCTGCGCAACACCTTCCACCCGCGGCGGATCACCTCCGGCCTCACCCGCACGGGGCCGGTCTGGAGGGCCGAGCCATCGTGGCGGCTCACGCTGGCGGAGGTGACCGCCGGGATGCGGCGGAACGTGGCGTGCCGCAATCCCATCGACCTCATGGCGGATCTGACCGATCAGGTGGCGATCATCCAGCACCTGACCTGTCCCTGCCCGTAAAACTCCCGGCCCGCCGTGCCGGGCAGGCGGCGGGCCGGGCACCAGGCCGGGCCTCGTGTCCGGAGCCATCGCAGAATCGACGCAAGGGAGAACTCCCATGACAGCCAGATCGCTTCAGCCCGACCTGTGGGCGGTAGCCGTGGACGAGGCGAAGTTCGCGCTGCTTGACGGCACGGGCATCGAGTACGCGGTGATCGGGGACGGTGACGACTACGCCGTTCGCGACAAGAACCGGCCGCAGGTCGAGATCCGTCGGCCCGGTGACGACTTCCGCAAGCTGGGCGCGCTGCTCGGCCGGGGACCCGACCTCGAGCAGTCGGCCGAGGGTCTCCACGACATCGACGTCGACGACGACCGGTACGAGGCGGTCGAGGGAACGGGCCTGAGCTACGCCCCGATCAACGACCACGACGCCGTCAGCCTCCGTGACCAGGAGTACCCGGGCGAGATCCGCAGCCCGACCAATGACTGGCGCAAGCTCGGCTCGGTCCTGTAACGCCGGCCTATGAAGACGTGCCCGGGGCGTGCTGGAGATCTGCCCCGGGGGCCCGACCGGCGCGGCGGCGATGCGGCCCAGACACCCCGTATGGCCTTCCGCCGCCGCGCCACCGAAAGTGATCACTTGGTCGCAGGTGGGCAACCGGCCGGTGTGGGAGGAGGCGCTGCAGGCGTACGCACAGTGGGCGAGCTGGGGCCAGCCGCACTGGCGCCGCTACGACATCACCGTCACGCCCGGCCTCCAATCGATCTGGCTCGACACGCCAGAACGGGTGCTGAACAGCACCTGAGCACCGGACAGCGCGCGGCGGCCCTCCTCCGACCGAGCCCACCGCCGCGCCACCGACTCATGCACCACGAACTCATCGAACTCATCGACCGCCGAAGCCGCCACAGCGCCGAGCTGCTCATGCTCGCTGTCCGCCCCCCTGATCTCACACCACAGCAGCAGCTTCACCCCGAAAACCACTTCATTAATGGAGTCCTCGTCGTGTCCCGCCACAAGATGATCAGCGTATTGGCGCTGCTGCTGACCACCGGCTACATCGCCTTCGTCCTGCTGGCCCCGGCCAGCGTGACCAAGCCCATCTCTGCGGCTGTGGTGGTGGGCTTGCTGATCGCCTGCCTCGTGGCCAGCCTGCGAGCGGTCTACCTCGCACGGCGCGCCGCCCGCCGTACCCAGCCCTGCCCCGAACGCCCCCAGCCGCCAACCCCATGAACAGCACGCCCGCCCCGCAGCCATCCACCCACGTTCGGAGACAGCCATGCCCGACCCCATCACCCCCGCAGTGACCGCCGCGGTGGCCGCCGAAGCCGCCACCCACCTCGGCCACCTGCAGGAGGCGTTGCAGAGCTTCGGCCTGCACGCCCGCCTGCTCACCCAGGACGACCGGCTACCACGCCTACGGGTGATCAACCCCGAAGCCACCACCCTGACAGAGACCATCTCCGTCGCCCCGAGGGACGGCCACTGGCTGTTCTCGTGGTCGTGGAACGCACCGATCACCGACGTCGCCCAGCTCACCACGGCCGCCGAACGCATCCGCCACGTCCTGGCCACAACACCTCAAACACCGCACATCCCCGCCCAGCGCGACACGGCCGACGCCCCTGGTCGGCGTCCGGATGTCCACCGCCCGGCGCCCCGGTGATGGCCTCGACGACAGGCACGGCTGTGACCTTCGTTTCACCTGACCGACCGTCTCAGCATAAGGAAGGAGCACACCGTTGGGCCGTCCCTTGGCGGTGAATCCGTATCCGGTCGTGGGCGGCGCTAACCGTCGAGACGAAACACCGTGATCAAGTGGGAGCCATATCACAGCTCAACCGGCCTGCCAGCTATCTGGACCGCCTCTCGTGTCGGTGCCCATGAGGAAGTTGCGGGCGGCCTGGGTGGTCCATTCGCCCGTGGGGCTGGCGGTGACACCGAGCAGGTAGGCGCGGCGGCTGCGGTGTTCGAGCAAGACCAGGGCGTATATGCGTTTGAGGTTGATGGTGTCGACGTGGAGGAAGTCGACGGCGACGTTGTGCTCGGCCTGGGCGGCCAGGAACTGCTTCCACGTTGGCCCGCTGCGGCGCGGGGCGGGGTCGATCCCGGCCTGGTTCAGGATGTTCCACACAGGAGAAGCGGCGATCTTGTGACCGAGGCGGGTCAGTTCGCCGTGGATCCGCCTGTGGCCCCAAGTGGGGTTGTCGGCGGCCATGCGCAGCACCAGGGCCTTGACCGCAGCCGCGGTGGGCGGCCTCCCGGGACGGCGCCGCCAGCTGTAGTCCCACTTGTTCGCTACCAGCTTGCGATGCCAGGTCAGCAGAGTACCCGGGGAGATCGAGAAGATCTTCGCCCAGCGGCGTCGGGGCATCAGAGACAAGAGCGCCGCCAACCACAGGCGATCGTCCGCAGCCTGGCCCTACGAACCAGATTTGGTGCAGCCTTCGAACGAGTATCGGTACCGCTGCCCTGGCGCGGCTCCATCTTCAGCGAGATCTGATACCACCCTCTGTTCTTTGCCGTTCCGCTTGAAACCCGCGAGGACCCTCGGCGGTACCGGCACTCGCTGGTGATCCACGAACCTGCGATACCCAACTGGCACCGGAACTCATTCAAACTTGGCACAGAACTCACTCGTGAAATAATCCCAGGTTCGGTGTGTACGGCGGGAGCGAGGAGGCCTGCGAAATGGCCGTAGGCCATCTGTAGGGCGAGCATGAGCGAGTTCACCGGCGTCGCTACGGCTCTGCGGAGCGGCCGACCTTACCTCCACACGATTTGATAACAACCCGAGCTTCATGCATGGCAAAGCCTGATGATGTAGCCATGATCACCCAGCTCACGCCATCGCCAGCCCCCACGATTACTGTGACCGAGACAGTGATCGTCACACCGCCCGCTCCTATCGTAAACGTTCAGGCCCCATCCGATTCCTTTGACTTCTGGCACGACATCTTCTTCGGCGACTTCGGCGGCGCTTTGGTTGGTGCAGTAATTGGAGTCACCGGTGCCATGACTGCGGCAATCTATGTTGTCCAGCGTGACCGACGAATGCGACGTGAGGAGATCTTCAGAGCTGCTGTCGAGCGCTACAGGGCCGCTATAAGCCGCCTTGTCGAAGCTCTTCGGCGCAGGAACGTCGACAAGCTGAGGGAGGGCATGGCAGAAGCAGCCAGGCTACTGAGCGATCAAACCGGTATCCTTCACTACCGTATCGACCGTAACCAGAAGGAGTTTGTACTCTGGCTTGCTCGGTGGTTGCATTGGCTCTCTCGCCAGGAACCGGATGACGTCTTGGACCACTGGTCTCATGAGCGGCGACTAGAGATGGCGGACAAGCTACAGCAACACGTCCTGCACCTCGAGCAGTACATCGCCGAACCGGACAAATGGGCCTCGTCGGATCATCCAGAGCCTGAGCCTCGCATTGTGATGAAGTTATAAGTAGCAATCACAGGTCGGGTGAGGTGGGTGCGGACGGTGACGTGTCGGATCAGTCTTCAAAGCTACCGAAACCGGCAACGACCCACCATCCACCCCGACCACAACCCGACCACCGGAGCGTTGACGGCAACCAACGAAGGAAAGTCACTATGATCAACTACACGACCAAGTGGCCCTTTCTCCCGGTCCTGGCAACCAGGTGGAGTTGGCCCGGTTTGGTGGACACCTGATCTCTGGGGAACTCTGGTTCCCGGAAGAAGGCGCAGGACGCTACGGTAGGTGTATGCGATCGGTAACTACCACGGCCGCGTTCCCGTCCCGCAGTTCGTTCCGGTGCCCATTTGCTCGCTCCCCCGCGGACGACACCCAACAGAAGGGCATGGCGGAAGGGTTGATCGGTGGAACACGCTCGGCTTGCTTGCAGACCCGTCCAAGCACTGGTAAAGCCGCCTTCGGCCGAGTTCACCATGCCTCCGGGGTGGTTGCCGTTCTGATCTCCTCTGTGGAACGGATCCGCTCGTGATCGTTCGTTTTTACTTTTCTGCGGAGCATCCTCTTCGTCTTGTGCTCACTGGACGCCGTTACTCGCGCCGGCCCTCTGGTTGAACACCCCGGCCACTGTCAGCGCCGCCGCCTTGTCGTCCATGCCATCTACCGGAACCCTGTCACGATCTACTCAAGTGATTACGCTGCGTGTTTCGGAGGGCAAGCTCAGCCGCCCCGCTCCCGAGGCATAACTACCGCCTGAGGCGGATAGCCGGACGGGACTGCGGGACAGGGATGGATCGACGCAGCGTAATCTTCTGACGTTCGCGGCGCAGACTCCTGGGCGTGATCAGAGCCCGCCCCCGGAAGCGTTACGAGGTCCGACGATCGATCAGATCCGCCACGTGAACTCCGTGAGGTCCTCATTCAGGGCTTGGACAGCCTGTAGGTCCGTGGCATCCACGATGGGCCCGCCAGACAAGGCCGTTCAGCTGCACCGTTGAGCAGATCGAGGACCATGATCAAGCTCTGGTTCCAGGGGATTGACGAGGTCGATAAATGCGGGTTGAAGACTGGCCCTAACGGAGGACATCCTTCCCGTTACACAAACGATCTTTACTTTTATTCGCAACTTATGTGATGATCGCTCCGTTTTGTCCTCACTGTCCGAAAGGCTGGAGTGAACACACAACAATCAGCGGCTGGCTCATCGCCCCGGCCGCGTCGGCGTGCTGCCATGATTGCCGTGCTGGCGCTGCCACTAGCTCTGATGGCGGCGCCGGCGATCGCCACAGGGTCCACGTCAACCTCTTCCACTCCCAAACCTCCGATGGCCAACGTCGGTGAGACAGGAGCCGCTCTGGCACAGGCGAAGAAGGAGAACAAGCGCGTCGAGATCGAGTCGTTGCACTCGGAGACCGCGACTTACTTTGCCAACCCCGACGGCAAGACTCTCACCACCGAGTTCTCTCTCGACCCCGTTCGCTTCAAACAGCACGGAGCATGGCAGCCGGTCGACACCACGTTGGTGGCCGACAACGGGACTATCAAACCGCGCGCCACCAAAGCAGGGCTCACACTCTCACCCGGCGGCGATACCGACCTGCTCACCGTAAAGAGCGGCCGCGACGGGTCCGAGCTCAAGGTCTCTGCCCCTCAAAAGCTGCCCGCTCCGAAGCTGTCAGCCAACAGAGCCGAGTACGCCAACGCCTACGGCTCAGGCATCGACCTCGTGGTCGTCGCGACGCCGACTGGATTCCGGCAAGAAGTGGTCATCAGACGACGGCCGATCGATGCACTAAAACTCCCGATCCCTATCCAGTTGCCTGACGGCCTCTCCTTCGAGGAAACTTCTTCGGGCAAGCTCGCTCTGAATGATACCGTCGCCAAGACCAAGCGCTCGACGACTGAGATTCCCGCCCCGATGCTGACCGACGCCAGTGCAAACCTCAGTATGGGCGAAGAGGGACACGTCGGCGAGGTGGCGACCGCCGTGGAGAAGACCGCGGCAGGCCAGATACTCGTGTACAAACCCGACGCCCGCTTTCTCGCTGATCCGGACGTCACCTACCCGGTCACCCTCGTCGGGGCCGCCGTCGACTGGACACAACTACCGGTCGGCAATGACACGTTCATCAATGACTCCGCCTACCAGAACGGCTTCGCCAACAGCGGCAACTACCACCTTCAGGCCGGTAAGACCGGCTCAGGCACCGTGCGCTGGCGCACATACATTCGCTTCGACGACATTCCCGCAGATTCCCCTTTGCGTGGCGCCAAGGTGACCAACGCCGACCTCCGCCTATGGAACATCGACTCCAATGACTGCGGCGAATCCGTCGGCTCCGGCATCACCGCCCGCAGAATTACTCAGCAATGGGACGTGACCACGCTCACATGGAACAACCAGCCGACGGTTACCAGCACGGGCGCCGATACAGAGTACGGAGCGTACAAGCCGAGCTGCGACCGCGGCTACATGAACTACGAGTGGTACCTGATCCACTTCGTCAACCCGATCGCGCAAGAATGGGCTAACGGTGAGCCCAATTACGGGTTCCAACTCACGTCAGGCAACGAAAACGACCACACCAACTGGCGCGCGTACCGCTCAAAGGAATGGGTCTCCAGCGACGACTCCCACGGGCCAAAACTCATCATCGGCTACGAACCCGTTCAGAGTTTTTTCATTGCTTCTTGGACTTACTCGGACGAAGAGGAGATAGACACTTACGAAGAAGCTCTAGCGGCATTCAACGACCCTGCCCGAGTACGTGCCTTCCCCTCGCTCACCACTGAACCTCCTATCAGTTGGGAAAAAGCGTATAACCAAAAAGTCAGCTCGACTGATACATTAACTACAGGCGCAGACGATCTCCTAAATGGACCGCAGCCTGAAGAGCCTCCGCCGCCGACGCCTGATCCGAACAAGGATACGACACCACCAGCGGTGGTAAGTGTCACTCCATCCCCTCCGGCGGTCGACGTACCGGTCAACCCGCAAGTGACGGTTACGTTCAGTGAGCCGGTCACTGACGCTCAATTCTTACTGACGGATCTTCTCACCGAGGGACAGGCTGCCGGCACCATAGCGATGTCTGCTGACAACAAGGTACTGACCTTCGCTCTTGCTCAACCTTTGAGCGGAACGTATTACATGGCTCAGGTCAGTGGCGCTAAGGACGCCGCAGGAAACGCAATGGCGGCTCCGTACAAATGGCAGTTCACCACCGTTGTACGAACAGTCTCACTGCCTGCACAAACCGATACCTGGATCGACACCCAAGGAGCGAGCGGCTCTGCCGATCCCGTACTGCGCATCGGCGCCTACAACGCTGGCCGAACTAAGATCCATGACCGAACCTACCTGGCCTATGACACCGCACCTCTCGTCGGCAAAACCATTGTGGATGCCAAACTGGAGATGTGGAATACCACTAATAAATCGACTGGGTGCGGTAACAGCCAATCGGGAATAAAGGTCCAACGCGTTACCGCCGCCTGGAACACTGCGACACTGAAATGGTCTAGCCAGCCGTCAAGCACAGAAATCGGGGAGACCCTCGCCAAAGACCCTGGCGGATGCACTGATAATAGCAACCCACCCAGCAATGTCGGCTGGACATGGTCTACCACTGACATCGTGAAGTCTTGGGCATCAGGCCAAAGCAATCACGGTCTTGTGCTGCGAGGCGCTGACGAGTCTGCTTCTGGGCCAGTATACGATCGAGGCTTCACTGCAACAGAGAATCGTGAAGAGCCAAACAGTCATTTCCCTGTACTGCAGGTGACATACACTGACAGTGCTGTCGCCAACCCGACACCCGCGATGACGCCAACTCCCGAGCCAAACGATACGTTGCCGTCGATAACGCCGCTAGAGCCCACCGACGATGCCAGCGCGAATTCTACGCCAATACAGAAATCTGCTGCGGCCGCCGCGCCAACCCCTCCTCCGGCGATTAACGAGTGGGCTCGTATGACTCCGGAGAAGTGCGAGCAGAATCGCGCCCTAGCAAGGCGAACAGTCGGTTGGACGATGAACCGCTATTCGTGGTGCACCATAGGGAAGTTTAACCTCAAAGAGATCCGTGGCGCAGGCTCGACTGCCGTCATAAAAACCTATTTCGCGTCGGAAATGATGCTCATCGGATATACTTTTAATGGCACCGGAAGCATCCGGAGCATACCTAGCGCCACCACTCGCGACGTTTTCCTCGACCTCCATGTCAAAATCACCACCGCCCCCTTACCAGTGGTTTCTCCATACACGCTCAAAATGGGCGTAATGCCAGCAGACACCGAATGCGACCACGTTCGCCAATGGGACGGCAATACGCATCACAATAATCTCGCCAAGCCGCTGGGGCAGTGGACAACGGGAGATTCATACCGATTCCTCCTACGATGCCCCGAGGCAAACGCGGACGCCAAACGTACAATAATCTGGGACCAGGAAGACGAATACCTGGTAACCGTGGACAACACCGAAAAGGCCACCCTTGGTAGGTTCAAGGCATATGGCGAATATCCCGACCTTCCACTAGTTCTACCAAATGGCTCAAAGTTCACAACGAACGTCGGCAACAATGAAGCGACGACATTTATTCAATGCGACTCCGCCAGTTATATCTATGCCGGGACAGGTGGCTGCGTATTCGGCGACGTAGTCTCCTCAGTACAGCACAAGCTCGGACAGTACTATGATGCCGCGTACAAGCACTTCTGGACCGCGTGCTATGCGCCAAACGCCACGTATCCCATCCTTCTAAAGCTCGCCAAGTTTCCGGCAGTCAAGGAGAAGTCCATACCAGGCTGCCTTGACTCGAGCAAGGTGATGAAGAGTAACTACCTACACCGAATCGACGGCCCTGAAGGTGACAACAATCGGGACAGCATAACCCGCCCTCAATGTCGATGGCTCTGGGGAAGTTCTGTCGGCGGGTCTAGCGGCAACGATTGCGATGAATTTCCTTTCGCCTCAACGTGGGAGAGGTGGAATAATCCCTACCCTGGAGCCAATCTCACCAGAGCCGGTTACTCGTTATGTCCGATACCTGCAGCTGAGAACCAGAAAGCGGGGACTCTCATGACCAATTTTTACGCCAGGGAACGACTCCTCGTCGGCGATCCCTTCTTCGTTCAGTTCGCGACGGAACTAGACGGACCGGAGGTATGCAAGAGCCCTATTCTTGGGCACAACTAGCAAGCGGTAGACCTTTCGCAGAAATTTGAGGTGGGTGCGGCGACACCTGGCCGCTGCGCCCACCTCTACCTACTGCCGGTGGAGACCTAAAGAGGAATTGACAGATGCACATTGACGCAACGATTGAGCACTATCGAAACCTGCTTGACCGGACATGGATGAGAGAAAGGTTCGCTTGGACCGTAATAATCTCTAACGATCGGGAAATCCACTTTCGTGAGATCGCAACAGAATTGTCAGGAGGCGCCCCTCCCGAGATGTGGGACGAGACTCCGCGAATGGCCTGCGACCACCTCCGCAACATAAATCTCATCATCCCCGTGAAGTCGGGGCACCGCATCAATATTATCGAACCGGGAGCGATACATACCAATGACCGTGAATTCTTGCAATGGGTAAGTACAGGATGTCGAGCCTGGTCTGTATCCTGGCACATTAACGGAGGAGAAAGGCTTATATGCGCGGAAGATGGAGAAATACTATTTGGAATAGGCGAATATCTCGATACAGACAACCCTTTCGGTACTCGCGTCGCCACAACACAACCCGAACTAGACGTGATGCGTCAATCCAGCCTCACAGAAAGGAAAGCTGCCGCACTGGCAATCATGGAAATGCATGGCGGATTCCGGCTAAGTCTGGAATGGTTGGATTCTCCACAAACAATAGTCGCCGTCGATCAGCCAATACCGCCTGGCGCCACTCCACCAAGCGCCTTCGCATCAATTGAGCCGGAACTTGCGGCACATCTTCGAGGCGCGAGCCCCATTGTTCGGCGATCATTTCTCGTCCGCCTGACCGAACGACTCGCTGGAAGCTTTGACCTGCATATTCCGGAAGTAACAGCCATCCTCGACCAAATCCGCAGCGGTAATCATCCTACTCCACGCGAATGGTACGACCTCGCCATCGCGACGATGTACCTCGCGCATGACGAGTGGTTCGACGACCCTTCCGATGCCGACCCTGAATGGTTGCGCTGGCAGGCCGCTATTGCAATCCGTCACGCGTTGCGCTCCTTGGACACCGATGCGCAGAACATCGAATCACTACTCTCTGCCCGCAACGCGCTTCACTCCATATGGGCGACCTTGCGCGAGGAAATAATGTCTCTCCCCAGTGATTACTAAGGTGCTATGACGAATGGCTGGGAATGCTTTCCTTAACAAGTGCTACTCTGTCTTGCTGACTCCTATCGGGCGTCAATACTTGCGCGCGTGATGATCATTGTCTGCGCGGTCAAGAACGCCGATGGGCAGGCGTACGGCCAGATCGCCTGGGATCGTGGGATCTTCACCACGGCCGACACACCCGACCAGGACCGGCGCGAGCCTGTACCGGCCGTCGCCGACGATAGCGGCGGGGAAGAGAGCCTGAGCCGCTATCCCGTGGTGCGCGTCCGACCGTTCAGCGATGTGGGTGTCATGCTGGAGCTCGCGGCGCCGGGGATCCGGCACGAGTACGAAGAGCACGCCGGCGGACGGCCTACCGTCCGCATGTCCCATCCAGATGGCTCCTGGGCTCGCGCCAAGGGGCGCCAACGGACACCGGAACTCGTTCGGACTTGGCGCAAAACTGACTTGTAGAACCACTCGGCGGTCACGACCTGAGGTCATCGGCGTCCGTAGCCGTCCATGCACCTGTGGCACGTACAACCTGATATGCACGACCTTCACCAGCTAGGCCAGAATTCCCAAACGGCGTGCTGTTGCACACTCCACGGCTACGTCTCTAGCTTCATAGCCCTCGGCATCGTTCAAAGGAGACGGGTTCGGGTGGACGACAAGTTCTGGGTTGTGATCGTGATCGGGCTGTTCTCGATCATCCTGGCGCTGGCCGCCGGTATCCTGCGGAGCATCGGTGGTGACCGGGTTCCCGCGGCGATCCAGGGCGGAGCCGTAGCGTTCGTCACCACGATGACGCTGGGGCTGATCGTGGCAAACGCGCTGGGGGTCGTGTGAGCGGCACGCGGGCCGCTGTGGCCGAGGGCCACCGGCTGACCAAGGTGTGGGACGCGGTCGACGGGCTGACCGGGCTCGTCTCCCCGTTGGTCGCGTACCATCTGGCGCTGCGTGTGTTCTTCCTGCACGGCTTGAGGAAGCTGCAGGAGGCGGACCCGGCTCCGTCCTGGCCGACGTGGGAGAGTCTGGTCGCCCGTGCAGATGACCAAGGTGCGAGACAGCCGCTGGCTCACCTGCTTTCGGAGGTACGGCTACCGGAAGAGAATCTGCAGGGACGTTCCCGCTCGACGGAGGACATCGTCTCGCTCAGCCCGTCCCCCGCGGCAGACCGGCAGTTGGAGGCGCTCGTTTTGGCGCTGGATCCGGTGGACGAGTCTCATGACCTGTTCGAGGACTGTTTGGAGCGGTTCTCCACTCGGCATGGAGTACGCGGCGAGTACTACACAGCCCGCGCGATCACCGAGCTCATGGCAAGTATGCTCGCGCCGCTGGCAACGGATCGGATTCTCGATCCGGTCTGTGGATCGGGAGGATTCCTCGTCGCAGCGGCGCAGCATGTAACGGCAGGGCCCATCGCAGGACACCAGCCTGCGCTGTATGGCCTGGACGTCAATAACGAAGCCCGCCACATTGCCACGATGCGTTTGGTCCTGCAAGGTCTCGATGCGGAGATCGGCGTCGGCCCCGTGGACACCTTGCATAACGGCCTCACGCCCTCCTCGTTCGACGTAGTGCTCGCCAATCCGCCGTTCAACATGGCCAACTGGGACTACAACGACAAGCTCCGTAACCACCGGTGGGCCTATGGCCCCCCGCCCAAGGGGAACGCCAACTTCGCCTGGCTGCAGCGCATCCTGGAGACACTCAACGCCACGGGACGAGCAGGCGTGTTGCTCGCCGCCGGCGCGGCGACCGGCTCACGTGTCGGTGAACGGCTGATCCGTCAGCGGTTGCTGGAGGACGACGTGGTGGCCGCGATCGTGGCGCTGCCCGGCAAGATCTTCCGACACACCAAGACAGCCGCGTGTGTCTGGCTGCTGAGCAAGGACAAGAGCGCGAGCCCACATTGGGGGCGTCATCCTCGCCAGGAACACGTCTTGTTCATCGATGCCAGTCGTACGGCCGAACGCGTCGCCAGCAGGCAGCACGTGCTGTCCCGGGCCGGAGCGGATCGGATCCATCGTACGGTGTCGGCCTGGCGTGGGATCGGTGCCGAGGCCTATGAGGACCAGGAGGGCTGGTGTCGTTCCGTCACACTGGAAGAGATAGCCAGCCGCAGCTATGACCTGCTGCCGACCCGCTACGTCAAGACCATCGCGCCCCAGTCCAAGCCCAAGTCCAAGGAGATCGAGACGCTCACGCGTGAATTGTACGGGCATTTCGACCAGGCCACCCAGCTCGAACGGCGGCTACGCGAACTTCTGGAGAAGGGCTGAACGGACGCCAACATGGACAGAAGGGTCGTGGACGAGCAGGGATGCGTCTGGTATCGACTCGGCGCTCTGCCGGGTGTCGCCTCGATCACCTACGGCGTCGACCGTGCCGGGTCGAACCTGCAGGGCGGAGTTCCGCTGTTGCAGGCGGGGCACATCAGCGACGGGAGCATCCGTGTTCACCAGCCTGCCTCCATCAGCCAGGAGGAACACGCGGCGTGCACCCGGTCGTGGCTCCATGCCGGGGACGTCGTGATCGTCCTGGTCGGCCGGGTCGGTGATGCCGCCGTCGTCACACCGGGAGAACACGACTGGAACGCGGCTCGCTCTGTCGGCGTCGTCACCTGCACCGAACAGGGACGCCGCGATGGCATCGGCTCTTGGGTGTCCTATTGGTTGAGGAGTCCTGCCGCACGGGCCTGGTGCCTCGAACATTCCGCGGGTACGGCTCGGGCTTCGCTCAGCGTGACAGCGCTCAGAGATCTCCCCGTACCCATGCCGCCGACGGCCGACCGCACCCAGATTCATGACCTGCTGCGTGTCATCGACGAGAAGAAGGCCGTCAACGAGCTGATCGCGGAGTGCGCGGTGAAGCTGGCCGGCGCCTACTTCGCCGACATACCTGCTACGGAGCTCAGCCGAGACCGAGCGACCCTTGCCGACGTGGCGAAAGTGAGCACCGGCTTGGCGCGCCCGACACGAGATGACCGATCACCAGCAGTGGGATGGGTCACATCGGCCGAGGTCCTGCAGAGCGCCTTCCCCCACCTGGACCAGGTCGCTCGTGTGATCGCTGCGTCATCGGAGCACATCGTTCAGCCGGGATCCCTCTTGGTCGCCTCGACACCCGGCGGAGTACAGACTGTCGAGACCCTTGTTCCCGTGATTCCCAGCCGCGGCATGCTCGCCGTCAGTCCGTTCCACGAGTCTGATCGCATGTGGCTCCTGCACGATCTGCGGGCCAGAGCTTCTGAGCTCGTGCTGACGGCCCAGGGCAGGCAGGCGCGTGAGCTCAGCAGGGGGATCTTTGAGCAGCAAACTGTCCGATGGCCTGATCAAGCGGTGCGAGAGTCGTTCGGGTGCATTGCCGGACCGCTCCATGAGCGTGCGAAGCTGGTGACCGCGGAGAATCGCACCTTGGGTTCCCTCGCCAGAGCGGCATGGCGTGGGATGACTCCCCCAAGCGACTGGCCACCTGGCGACTCGTAGCCTTCGGCCCCGAAGAAGAGGAACAAGTGAGCGATTGAGAATCGCTCAGGATGGGGCATCGGGAAGCGGCTGCGATAAGCGTGGCGACGAGATCTCCGGTTCGAGGCTAATTATCGATGGCAAACGGGCTTCCAGGCAGCGCTACTACCGATACTGCCGGCTCGACTTGCGATTCCCGTACCAAACTCCCAAGCGGCTGCTCGCCCGTTGAGCAACCGAAGCTAACAATTCAGGACGATCCGACTTTCCCCTTGTTTCATCGTCATACGTCTGGCAGGTTCCAAACGTTCAGGTCTAGAAAGGGCGATGTATGTACGAAGACGTCCGGCCGGTCTCCGAGCCACGAGCGTGGATGATTCGCGGTGGCCGGGAAGGGCAACGCGAATCGCGGGCGCTGCACGAGGGGCTGGCCATCGTTGGCTGGCATGAGGCCGGAGACCTCAGCCGCTACCCGTCTCGTGAACAGCTGGCCGAGGCTCTACGCCTGGCATTCCCCACGGCGGCTCCGAACGTCATTCCCAACTGGACTGGGCAGCTCTGGCGATTCACCACCGAGATCCGTGCCGGAGACCTGGTGGTCATGCCCCTGAAATCGCCCGGCGGCCACATCGCCATCGGCAAAGTCACCGGCCCCTATGAGTACCGGGCGTACGAGTCGGAAGACTTCCAACAAGTGCGTACGGTCGACTGGCTCCGCTGGGACGTGCCCTTAACAGCCATCCGACCCGATCTGCGCGCCAGCCTGAGCTCGTTGCTCACCGTCTGCGGGCTGACGCGCAACAACGCCGCTGACCGTATCGCCGACATCGTCGACACCGGCGTCGATCCCGGCTTGGCAGGCGAGGAAGAAGTCACCAGCGCAGACGAACTCCTCGAAGACGCGGCCTCTCGCGACCCCGCCAGTCCACGCCAGGTGACCATCCGCGGTCTGCTGGAGCACTGGGGTCAACGACGGCGTACCGGCCCCGTCATCGCCACCATCAAAGCCGACCTTGCCAACAAAGGACTGACCACCCGGCCGCCCTTCACCGAAGGCTCGGTCAGCGACGAGATCGCCCTCATCCCCCTCGGCACCGAACCCGGCTCCGGCGCCACCACCGTCGACGACACCGCCAACACCGAGGACGTCTCAGAACCCGAGCACATGAGCCTGCGCCTGGGCAGCTTGCCCACGCCGCTGATCTCCGTACCCAGCACGGTCACCCTGACCTACGCCAAGACTTTGATGGTGCAACGCCGGTTCTCTCAGATCGCTGTGATCGACACTGACGGCACCTACCGCGGAGCGATCAGCTGGGAGTCCATCGGGCGCGCTCACATCGCCGCGAATCAACCCTCCCTCCAAGGCGCCATTGCGTCGGCTCGGGTCGTGGATCATGACGCGCTTCTGCTCGATCAGATCGAGGCCATCTACGCCGACGGCTTCATCTTCGTGCGCGACGCCGATCGCGTGCACGTTACCGGCATCCTTACCGCCGCCGATCTCACCGGCCAGTTCGGGAGCCTCGCCCGTCCCTTCGTCCTCATCGAAGAAGCCGAGAACAGGCTCCGGCGCGTCACCGACGAAGTATTCACCGTGGACGACCTCCGGGACGCCGTACAACCACACCGCAAATCGAAGGTGCACCGAGCCGCCGATCTCACCTTCGGTGACTACATCTTCCTGCTGAAGCATCCACAACGTTGGTCGCTTCTAGGGTGGCAGCTCGATCACCAGCTTTTCCTTGCGCACCTGGACGAAGTCCGAGAGATCCGCAACGATCTGATGCACTTCACCCCGGATCCACTCTCTCGTGATCAGTATCGGACCATCGAAGGACTACTCAGTCTGCTACGCACGGTTGATCCGAGACCATGAACTAGATACCCAAGGAGGATCGCAGCCCGGCAGGCGAAGCAGCCAATATAACTTGAAGTATCCACACGGTCACACAATCAGGGTTAATGTCAGTCATGGAGCTTGGGGAAGAGTGGGCCTATCGGGAGCGGTCGAGGGCACTGGGCGATCCCGTGCACCGCGTCAAGATCGTGAAGATACGAGATAGCGACGACTCGATCAGGATCCGCCGACTGGACGGCGACGGCGCCGGGCTGCAGGAATGGGTTTCCTACACCTCTCTGCTCGACCGCTGGACCGACATCGAACCGCGGCTCAACGACGAACGTCGGCTGTTGGCCGTCAGAGAAGTATCGTCTGCAGCCGGCACCACGGTGGAGTACGAGGCCGCGTTGCTCGTCGTGAAGAACTGCGGGCTGGGCCGACGGGTGATCCTCGGACGAAGCAAGACCGAGACTGGAGTCCTTCGGATCGACAAACCTGCCGGGGTAGCCGATCGTCTGGGACTCACCCCCGAAGAACTAACCGACGACCCACTCGCCTTCCGTGATCGTCATGGGGCGCTGATCAGTCCTTGGCGAGCGGCACGGCGGCTGATGCCGACGATCGCTACGACATTCTCCGAAGAGATCATAGAAGCGATCCACCGAGAAGAAACGGAACTGCATTCGGAGGTCCTATACGGGTACTCTCACCGGCAATCCTGGGAGGATACCCGCGAGGAACGCAAGGTACGGCTGCGCGAGCGCGAGCCTGTGCACACCCTGGTGCGGCAGTGGTGCGGACAGGAGGCTGTTGAGCGGTTCGATGAGCTCATCGCCTTGCGCAACGAAGTTGTACGGCTCGGCAAGCTCCTCGACCGGGCAGTCGAGGCACTGCGCAAGCGCGGAGCTACGGCTACCGCCGCCACCATTGAAAGCGACCTGGGCGTCCCCATCGCCATGCTGATGGATAGAGATCGTCGTACCTGACGCCAGCGGGTTCTTCCGGTCGTGATTCTCGTTCCGGAAGGTGTCAAGTCAAATGCGACAGGGAGTGGGCTGGTCTGATCGCTAGGCGGCTTCTTCCGGCTGGTTGATATAGGCGACCTGCGGGATCTTGGGGAGCCGGGGCGTGCGGGTGAACCGGTGGGGGTTGGCCGAGCGGAAGCGTTCGATGGTTTCGGCCCGCTTGTCCTGGATGGCGTGGGCGATGCCCATGTGCACGGTGAACGGGGTGTGCAGCCCGACTCCCGCGTGATAGTGCTCGTGGTTGTAGTAGCCGAAAAACCGCTGGCAGAAGGCTCGGGCGTCAGCCAGAGAGGCGAACCGGCCGGGGAAGACCGGGCAGTACTTGAGGGTCTTGAACGCCGCCTCCGAGT